>NZ_CP033361.1:1715000-6602217 GCF_013170725.1 Mesorhizobium erdmanii
TGAATCGAAGCCCCAGTAAACGGCGGCCGTAACTATAACGGTCCTAAGGTAGCGAAATTCCTTGTCGGGTAAGTTCCGACCTGCACGAATGGCGTAACGACTTCCCCGCTGTCTCCAGCATAGACTCAGTGAAATTGAATTCCCCGTGAAGATGCGGGGTTCCTGCGGTTAGACGGAAAGACCCCGTGCACCTTTACTATAGCTTTACATTGGCATTCGTAGTGGCATGTGTAGGATAGGTGGTAGGCTTTGAAACCTGGGCGCCAGCTCAGGTGGAGCCACCCTTGAAATACCACCCTTATTACTATGGATGTCTAACCGCGGCCCGTTATCCGGGTCCGGGACAATGTATGGTGGGTAGTTTGACTGGGGCGGTCGCCTCCTAAAGAGTAACGGAGGCGCGCGATGGTGGGCTCAGAACGGTCGGAAATCGTTCGCTGAGTGCAATGGCATAAGCCTGCCTGACTGCGAGACTGACAAGTCGAGCAGAGACGAAAGTCGGTCATAGTGATCCGGTGGTCCCGCGTGGAAGGGCCATCGCTCAACGGATAAAAGGTACGCCGGGGATAACAGGCTGATGACCCCCAAGAGTCCATATCGACGGGGTTGTTTGGCACCTCGATGTCGACTCATCGCATCCTGGGGCTGGAGCAGGTCCCAAGGGTATGGCTGTTCGCCATTTAAAGCGGTACGTGAGTTGGGTTCAGAACGTCGTGAGACAGTTCGGTCCCTATCTGCCGTGGGTGTAGGAATATTGAAAGGATCTGTCCCTAGTACGAGAGGACCGGGATGGACGGATCTCTGGTGGACCTGTTGTGGCGCCAGCCGCATAGCAGGGTAGCTATATCCGGACGGGATAACCGCTGAAGGCATCTAAGCGGGAAACCCACCTTAAAACGAGTATTCCCTGAGAACCGTGGAAGACGACCACGTTGATAGGCCGGGTGTGGAAGAGCGGCAACGCTTGAAGCTTACCGGTACTAATAGTTCGATCGGCTTGATCGTTCTCATTCCTTATGCCCATCGTGAAACACGATGGTTCAATCAGCGCTCACGCGTCGTATCGGCCTTCGGCCGGACGCTCCGCGAGGGCGCCGGAAAACCGGCGACGCGCAGTCGCGCTTGCGGGCTCTCGCCCGAAAGCCAACTGTAGATGTCGCCTTGGCACGGAAAGACGGGCAAACAGCACAGCCGATAGTGAGCAGCATCTCTGCTCACTATTGCCTACTGCCTAATCCCTAACCCAGCTTCTCGAACAACGTGCGTTTTGCCGACCTGGTGGTTATGGCGGAGCGGCTGCACCCGATCCCATTCCGAACTCGGCCGTGAAACGCTCCAGCGCTGATGGTACTTCGTCTCAAGACGCGGGAGAGTAGGTCGCTGCCAGGTCTGCCAAACGCACGTTTTATGGGTCACATCGTACTTTCCAAAAATCAAAGCCGATTTTTGGGTCGATGTGATGAAATCTTCTCTGCACGACAAGGCCCGCCAAGGGATCTCGGGCCGCGCAAGCGGCCCTTTCATTTGGTGAGCAATATACCTATCTGTAGGCCATCCTGTCCAAGGTCTCGGCTTACGTCCAAAGCAAGCAAACGCTTGCTCAGATCAGCAAGCAAACGCTTGCTTAGATCAGCAAGCAAACGCTTGCTTAGGGGTATCGCAGTCGCCTTCGGCGACCGCGGGTAACGCGGGGTGGAGCAGCCCGGTAGCTCGTCAGGCTCATAACCTGAAGGTCACAGGTTCAAATCCTGTCCCCGCAACCAATTCTATCATAAATCAATAACCGTCCCGGTCTGACCGGGGCGGTTTTTGCGTTTGGAAGGCCACTCAAGCGTCGTTGTTGATCATCAGCCTAACGACACCCCTTTCACGGTAGGCTCCGCCGTCACCGAGATGGCGCCGACCTTTTCCCCGCTGCCACGAAGGCTCGCATTCCTTTCGAGCGCTATCTAGTCTAATTGGCGGTAGAGCGGCGCGAACCAACTCCGGAGCTTAAGGCCGTGGCCTGAGAACACCGCTTACGCCTCTTCCATGGCCTGGCCGACACGGGGGTAGCGCACAGGGTTTAGGCAGCGCTCAAAGTCGGACGGCGCCCGAAAACCGGTCCCCACGTCGGGCGTCAGAGATTCACGGTTTCATACTGTCGGGCATGCCGTTGATCAAAATCTGTTGGCCTGGTTCCAGACCGGAAACGATTTCCACTCCGGCCGGAAAGGTCTCGCCAAGCGATACGGAAACGACCTCGATCTTGCCATTACGGAGCACTGCGATCCTTGCGCCCGCCGCATCGTTCGAAATCGCTGCTGGTGGAATGACGATCGCGGAAGGATTGGTGTAGACTTGGACCGACATTCTTGCGGACATTCCCAGCTTTATCGCTCTGCGCTGAGCTTCGGTTTGCGGTAAGAAGGAGACCTGCACTTCGAATGAAGGTGTCTGTCCAAAGACCTGCTGTGTTGCCTCTGAGCTAACCGCCACGATCCTGCCCGTAAGGCTTGCGCCTGAAACGGCATCGCTGGAGATGGTGACCGGCTGGCCATCCCTGATCCGGTTGACGTCGACCTCGTCGACCGTTCCGACGGCTATGAAACTCGTCGTGTCGGCGATAGCGAATAGCGGCGTTCCTTGCGCTACCCGTCCACCAGGCGCGACGGATACTTTGTCGTTGCTCTTGTCGGCTGGCGGTCTGGTCAGGACGCCAGAGACAACGGCCGCGATAGTGGCGCCAGAAAGCTTCTGCTTTAGTTCGTTAAGTTTGTCAGCGGCATTTTGGAGGTCGAGATTGAGGAGTTGGCGATTGTCGGCGTCACCACGGTCAAGGATTGCCTGCAGATCCTGGCGGTTGCTCTCGACCTGAACCTGTTGAGTATCCCGCTGCTGCACGATGCCTTCGTATTCGTTGCGAGAAACAATTCCTTGATCGAACAGTCCTTTGACCTCCTGAATCTGGCGGTCGAGAGTAGCAAGGCTTGCCTCCGATGCCTCAAGTATGCGCTTTGCTCGCATAACGTCGGAACTGCTTTCCCACCGTTGCATGCTTTGAACGGCCATCTGAGCCTTCAGAGCGGCGGATTGCGCTGTCCTGTATTGACTTGTGATATCGCTCGCGTCCAGCGTCAGAAGGATGTCACCGACCTTGACGGTGTCGCCGATCTGAACCCGTTTTTCACTGATAACCCCATCGAACGGAGCCGCAACAGTAACCGAGCGCGCAGGCCCGATTGTTCCGAGGATGTTCAGATCGGCCGAAATCGGTTGCGGGCGTACAGTTAGGGTGGGCGCCTGACCCATGTCCTGCAACGGCACTTCGGTTGGAATACCGCCGCTCCATTGCCAGAACCATATGGCGGTCGCGATCACTACAATTCCCGTTAACGTGCCGGCGACCGCCAAACTACGTGCAGGCCGGTTCTCAGTCGTTGTCTCCGGTTCACGCGGCGATACACCGATTGACGCCAAGGGCTCCCATCGATCGCTCTTTTCCGGACTTCCAAGGACGGCCGCCATCCGTCAATCCTTCAGATCAATGTGCCAGGTGGCAAGCGTTGTGCCCAATTGCATGTCGAGTTGGGTCAGTGCGTTCAAATAACCGATCCTGGCGTTGAGCAGCTGACTTTCGCTTTCGCGCAGGCTGTCTTCGAGCGAGCGCACTTGGAATGTCGTGGACCGGCCGGCGTTGAGCTTGGCTTTTTCGATCACGACGGCCTGCAACGCAAGCTCGCTCGCCTTTTCTGCAATGGCAAGCTGCTGCCACAGAAGATTGACTTGGGAAGCGGTGCCGCGCACCTGCATCTCGATTCCTGATCTGATGGCTTCCAATTGCAATTCGGCGTTCTGATACGAGGCAGTCGCATCGACCAGTTGTTGCTGGCGACTTAGATCGTTGATGGGAATAGTGAACCGTAGGCCTGCGGCGCCATCGGCAATGCTATTGGAACCTATTCCCTCGCCGCGTTGGCCGCCCAACCGGGCCTGCGCGTAAAGAGAGACATCCCAAAGCTGTTCGTTCTTTGCCAATGTTATTCCGAGACGATTCTGCTCAATGACATACACTTGGCCCATATAGTCATACCGCTCGGAAAGGGCGATCGGCAGCAATCTCGCAATGCTAGTGTTGACCTTTTTCGAATCGATGTTTTCGACGGCAACGATCTTTGCACCGAGATCAAGCGCCAGAAGATCAAGGAGGCTAAGCCGATTGGTTTCAACCGTCTGTTTGGCCTGCAGGACCCTCAGTTTTTGCCTTTCGATGTCCGCTTGCGCCTGGATCGCCTCCATCGGCGCAATCCGCCCCGCCGTGATGAGGGCATTGGTTATCGTCAACAGGTCTTGCGACCGATCGACGGCGGCCTGTGCTAGCTGTAGTTCCTGTTGGGAGGCGAGAAGGGCGCGATGAGCGAGAATGATCGTCGCGACGGTTTCCGACACAGTCGCCTTAAGCCGTAGCTTGTGGACGAGTTCACCGAGCCGCGCCGATTTTACCGGAGCCATATTCACGTCAAAACCGGCGCCACGCAGCAGGGGCTGTTCGATCCCGATCTGTGCGGCCGAACTGAATTCATTGGCGCCATCCTGCCAACTAGCTGTCGTATTCCACGCGAAATCGAGCGAGGCTCCGGTTTTGGTCAGAAGCGAGACGCCAGGGGTGACCTCAATGGTGGTTGAATCGACGCCGAAGATGCGTTGGCGGGTGACGTTTCCGGAGATGCCGAACTGGGGCGTGAAGCGATCTTCTGCAACACGCAGTCCGAACTTTTGTGAAGTCCGGTCGATATAGGCGCTTCTGATCGTTCTGTTGTTTCTCAACCCGAGAAAGACGGCATCATCGAGAGAAAGCTTGACCCCCGAGAACAGGGCCGTACCGGCTGCGGAGGCCGATGGCATCTCATTTTTAGGCGGCGTTCGTTCCTGATCGGGCCTTGGGGTGGGAACTGGAATCTTTTGGGCCGCCCGGATGTCATTTGGCTGGAGCATCAGGACCGAGCAGGCAACGAGGCTGAACGTCAGTACGCGAAAGGCTCGTGTCGTCCTGTGCTGCACGCGCTCCATTGGCTCCGCCGCCTCGCTATCCGGCCCGGAGTGCGACGATAGGATCAAGGCGCGCGGCACGGGATGCGGGATAGATACCGAAGAAGAGTCCAACGAGAAAGGCCATCGCAAGCCCGAGCGGGATCGCGGTCGGAGCAGGCTCGAAACGCCAGCCCGCGCCGATCGCAAAAAACCAGCCTCCAACATAACCGATCGCAACGCCGGCAACGCTGCCAACCAGCGAGAGGCAAAACGCTTCGGTCAAGAACATCAGGCGGATGTCCCTGCGCCGCGCTCCAAGTGCTCGGCGAAGCCCGATCTCCTGCCGGCGCTCCATAACACTCATCAGCATCACGTTCATGACGCCTACGCCGCCGACGACAAGTGAGACCGTGCCGATGCCAAGCAACAAAAGGGCATAAATCCGCATTTGGCTCTCCAGGGACCGGATAATCTGGCGGGCGGTCTGAACGTTCACCGATCCGCCATGCATGTGCTGCTCGAAATAGGTTTGCACCCTCGCCGCGGTTTTGATGTCGTCAGCGCCAGGGGACAATCGCGCAGCGACATTGGTAATCGCCGGGCTGGACACGAATCTTCGCGCGGACAGGAATGGCATCACAATGGCATTGTCCAGGTCCACATTGAGGATCACGTTCGGTTCGGCGGGTTGAAGCAAACCAATGACAGTCAAGATCTGCCCCGATGCCACTATGGTATCGCCCACGGCAATGGATTTTCCCGCAGAAGCTTCAAACGTAGCGGCGATACCCACGCCGATTGCCGCATAAGGGGCAAACCCGTCGATGTCTGTTGGGAAACGGCCCTCCTTTAGGCGGGCCTTCGTCAGTCCATAGAGATCCTTGGTCGCGGCAAGAACTGTCACAGGAATATTGTCGCGTCCCGCCCGTAGCTGAACCCCGCTTTGCACAACTGCTGCGACCTTGCCAATGCCGATTTGGGTAGCGGGGAGGGCCAGCACCGCATCGAGCGTCATCGTCTGTCCTGAACCTGGTTCGCCTGCGCTGGGGAAAATGGCGAGAAGATCGACACCCAATGTCTCGAATTGCCGGAGGGCTGCAATCTTAGCGTTGTAGCCCACGTGCAACATGGCGATCACGGCTGCTGTGCCAATTGCAACTCCGATCAGGGCGAGAACGGCCCTCGCTCTGATGGATCGAAGATCGCGAAGGGCATCCGCGATGATCTGTAAGAAGATTCGGTGTCGGAGGACGCTCATGACGCGTAGCTTCTCAACTCTCCCCGGTTGTCGTCGAAAACGCGGCCATCGCGAAGGACTATTCTTCGCGGGCAGCGCGCAGCGATAGAAGGGTCATGCGTGACGATGATACTTGTCACCGAAAGCTCTGCATTGAGTTCAAGGAACAACGACATGATGTCTTCAGCCGACTTGCTGTCGAGATTGCCGGTCGGCTCGTCGGCGAGCAGCAGACGTGGGCGGGTCACCAGCGCCCGCGCAATCGCGACCCGTTGACACTGGCCGCCCGAAAGCTCATCAGGTCGATGTGACGTTCGTTGTGCCAGGCCGACGTGTTGCAACACCGACGCAGCTTGCTTACGGCGCTCGCCCAACGAAATCCCGCGATAAAGTAGCGGCAAGGCTACATTGTCGAGTGCCGATAGATGCGGCAGCAGATGAAAGGACTGAAAGACAAAGCCAAGCGCCTGATTGCGCTTGGCGGCGAGTTCGTCCGAAGTCAGATGCTGAACGGGGCTAGCATCGATCTTGATTTCGCCGGCGGTCGGACGATCCAGTAGGCCGATCAGGTTCATCAGCGTCGACTTGCCGGAGCCGGAAGGACCGGTGAGCGCGCAAAGTTCTCCCGCCGCTATTGAAAGGGAGATACCTGCTAGCACGGGTGTTCTCGCGCGGCTGGATCGATACTCCTTCGAAACATCCTGCAGGGTGAGCACTCACAATACTCCTCAATGGGACTCCTCAATGGGGTAAATTTAGAAATGCCTAATATTGTCGCTGCCTAAACTTTAATATCAGTTGTCTTTAACTTACTTCGATCTTTTTGTTAAATTATTTCGTGGCGTCACAAGTCGAATCTGTCTATCAACACTGGAAATTAATGATTTTTTATTGACTGTGCGCGAAACCTAAGTTTGTGTCACATGAAGTCGTCACGCGTTGACATCAATCGCCTATGACGGGCGGCAAATGTCTGGGGAGCCAAAGATGGTGTCTGTCAACGCGAGTGCGGCGACTGCGCTTGCCACGCTCAATCTGATCAAATCCCGCACCGATGTAAGCCAGGCTATACAGCCGGCGGGTACATCGAGCATTGATCCGAAGACAAGCGCGCGGCTGTCGCCCGCTGTATCGGACGCGATCCTGAAAATCGGGCAGCTGGTACGGGGTTCGCAACTTTCGGACCTGCCGGCCGAACATGCAGAGCGCCTGCGGTCACTTGGAACTGATAGTGCTACACGGGTGCAGAAACCGGTGGTCAACGATGCAGAGTTCCAGAAGACCGTGATGTCCTACGTAAAGGACGCTTGGACCGGCCTCGACGGTTTCAATGAAGCGCTCGCCAGCGGCAAGGTGAAGATACAAAGAGCCAGCGACGTCAAGGACCTCGGCTACGAGACGATTCAGTACGATATGTTCAAAGATGGCAGCCTGATTGGTGGCGCCGGCTGGGACACGATTAACCGGAGCTTCTATGACGCTCAGGCCGCGGCGGGTGTGCGTCAAGGCGTGGGGTCGATCGATGGCCTGGATTACTACGTGACCTGGTAGGCGAAGAACGCACCTCTTCTGCTTTCTGAGGTGATTTTCTTAGGTCTCATGACAACGAGAGGAAGCTGAGATGATTCGCTTTGTTGGCCCAATGGTCTTGATGTGTTTGGCAATGGTCTCTGCCACGGCGGCGCTTGCTGCCGACACGATCACGGTCAACTGGTATAATGGCACAGGAAAAACAATCAATCTGTCGCAAAGTTCATGCACGCCCTCCGGAGGCTGTACTTTTCCGACGATCAATACTGGATCGACTGGTCAGGTGAAGAACACGGCCACTTCGACCGATTACATTCGAAGCATGATTGCCCGCTATCGCTATTATGACTCTACGGCTGGTGTTTACAAATCGTGCCAAGTGTCGGTGAGTGCATACGGGCCATCGAGCACTTGGCCAGGTCCCGGATGCGAGCCAGGATCTTTCAAGGCGACGTTCATCAAAAGCGACGGCACTGGCTCTAGTCCAACTTGTTCGGCTGGCACTATCACTACCGACTATCCGACATGTACATTTACCTACAACGTTAACATGTACAACTGATCTTCAGCGCCGGCAGAGCGAGAGCGCCAGGAATATGCCTGGCCTCTTGTTCACTGGAGAACACGATGTCGGGGATGATTATCGATCAATTGGAAAGTCAAAAGATCGAACGGCGAAGCAGCTTTGGATCGAGATCGCTTGGAGGATGTGAAGGTCACGAGCGTATCGCGGCCTCCGGGTCCGGGCAATCGGCGCATTTCCATTGAGCAAGGTGATGACGGGATAGCCAGGGTGCACGATCCCTGATTAAGGTTGTAGGACGCGCCGGCGTTTTCCGGCGTGCCGCCCATCCCCGCAACCAAATAGCAAAACGGCCCGCCTTGTGCTGGCCGTTTTGCTATTTTGGCTGTGAGGGTCGGTCGATTTGAACTCTCATCAGAGGCCCGCAAGGAGGCGAAGCCGACGCGGCGGGACAGAGAAGCCAAATCCTGTCCCCGCAACCAATTCTATCATAAATCAATAACCGTCCCGGTCTGACCGGGGCGGTTTTTGCGTTTTGCGATTTTCTGATCGCGCCGGGCCTGAGCCGCGACCATCGCCGCTGGGCGAGAAACGTCCAGCACGATGATCGCCATCTTGTCCTGCAACCGCGGCGTAATATCGTTTCGAAGCATCGTCTCTAGCGCCTCAGTGTCCGATGGAAGTGCTTGCCCGTCGCTGCGACCGGGGAGCGGGAACTCAGTGCCGAACCAAAAGACTAGATACATTCCGAATCCATCGGCGCCGCGTCAGCGGCGTAGCCGGCCAGTTGTTCCAACGGCGCCGACCATCGCTCCCTATTGTAGTGACGTTGGCCTCGATAGGCAGGTTCTTGCCGGCATGGCTTATGAGCAACACGTCCGCCCTGGTATTCTCGCTGCGCCGCGCTTCAGGAAGGCTGGATACGATTCGATATCTTCGAGGCGAACCCGTAGCAGTTCAAGAAGCCGATCGCGGTCCTCGTTCTCGATCTGTGACGTTGATGCAGCGCCGTCCCTGTCCGTGTTCCAAAACCGCTTCCGGGGCGTCGGAAGCACGAGAGTGCGGGCAGGCCGACGACCTAAACCATGGGCTGAGAGCCCGAGCCGCTATTTGGCCGCCCCTGCGGTCCGCCCGGATGCGCTGCGAGCGCGAATCCGTGGTTGCCGTGTTGCCCGCACGCTTCCGATCAGAACGAGGAGGAGGCCATGCAGGTCATTGGGATGGACATCCACCGTATGTTCGCCGAGGTGGTGATGATTGACGGCGACAAGCTGATCCGGCCCGGCCGGGCCTGTCTGCCGTGGTTCGGGGAAATCCAGGTTGCCGATGTCCCTGGCGGCAAGCAGCCCGGCACCGGCAAAAGTGAACTGTCGCGGCATACGAGCGGCTGCAGCGGGTCTTAGCCTTCAAGGAATTCATCGCCGACGTCAGGACCGACGCCTGTGCGGCGCCGCAGCACAACGTTGTGATCGCCGACGAGGAATTCACCCACTTCTGGATCAGGCCAAGGCCTGATCTTGGAGGGGCCGAGCGAACTCGACTCTTCCTATCCCGCAGGAGCTCAAGAACACCGCCTTTGCGACTTTCGTTCTGGGCGCTTGGGACCACCGCGTTAATGGGAGGCCTGCAGACATGCCAAGCAGGCTTTCCGGTATTTGATTTCAAAGTTCTGTGAGATCTTCTTTATGAGCTATGAAATAACGTCTGGTCGCGTCGACCAAATGATCCACATCCGCCTCGGTGTGTGCGGCATTGAGGTAGCCGCGAATGATGAAGTGAGGATGGATGTATATCCCGCTTTCAAGCATCCATCTTTGAAACGACGAGTGGATCGGATGTTCTTTCGTCTGCGCGAAGCTGGCCATGTCGCGATAGTTGGCCAGACCTCGACGGGTGAAGTAGAGCGCCCATACCGACCCATGCTGCCCAACGGTTGCGGGGACGCCAGTCTGGTCGATTGCCGCCTGAATGCCAGCCTTCAGGCGTTTGCCCAGACTATCCAAATACTCATAAGGCGGATCATTTTCGAGGATTTCGATGCAGCCGCTCGCGACCGCCACATTCAGCACATGGCCATAGAAGGTTCCGGAAAAGAAGGTTTTACCAAGCGGCGCGAAACCGTTCATGATCTCGGCCTTTCCGGCGATCGCTGAAATGGGCATGCCGTTTGCAAAGGCCTTGCCCATGGTCGTCAGGTCAGGTGTGATGCCGCATTGCGCTTGGGCGCCGCCAAGGCCGACCCGGAATCCGGTGATGACCTCATCGAAGATCAGAACCGATTTGTTGTCGTCGCACAGCCTGCGAATCTCGGACAGGAAGTCCGGAGCCGGCATGACCACGCCGGCATTGTGGTATATGGGCTCGACGATCACCGCCGCGATGTCGGCTCCATGTTTTGCGAAGATATCCCGAAGCGTCTTTGTGTCGCTGTAGCCGCAGGTCAGCAGTCCCTCTTCAGCGGCGCGGATCATTCCGGCCGATTCCTGGACGGGCTTTGGCGCTTCCGGGGAACCGGCTTCGGCGGGATCGAAGTGGACGCTCCACTGAACATAGTCGTGCCATCCGTGATAGGCGCCTTCGAACTTCAGGATCTTGTTCCGGCCGGTATGGGCCCGCGAACGCCTGATGGCATGATACGTCGCTTCCGAACCCGTGCAGCAAAAGATCACCTTTTCGGCCGAAGGGACATGTTTGATGATCCGCTCGGCCAATTCCGATTCCAGCGGATGCGCGGCCGAGAACGCGACACCATGCTGATCCAGGGTGCGGTCGATTACCGTGCGCAGACGAGGATCGTTGTGGCCGAGAAGCACCGCGCCGAATGCACAATGGAAATCGATGTATTCGTTGCCGTCGACATCCCACATGCGGGCACCCTGCGCCTTGGTCATGTAGAGCGGATGGGGCTTTGCGAAGCGGCCTTGGCCCATTACTCCGCCCGGAATTACTTTTTGCGCCCGTTCGAACAACTCCTTCGAACCCCTATGCGGCACCGGCCATGGGGTGTCTATGCGCTCCGGCTGGTTCATACGTATCCTCCCTGCTGAACAATGTTGATGACGCGCAAATACGCTGTTTTTTGATAATGTGTACGTTTACATTTGCCAGATATCCCCGTCTGACCAAGCTGTCAATGGTGCAAACGCCGATGTCCCGGCGAGCCAACGGGAAGACCATCGCCGCAGGACGCACCCGCCTGCGTCTCACTTGCGAGATGGGAAGGCGAGAGAAGAAGCGCAAAATGAAATGGCCGCGACTTCGGTTGTGGGACAGCAAACCTTCTGTTCGCGTGGCGGGTCTCCTGTTCAGGCCGCCAACAGCGAACTCCCGGTATCGCTTTCTATCTCGCGGGACCTGAACTGGAAGAGCGAATGACAAGCTCAAACTGGGGGGAAAAATCCGGGAGGCTGGTTTCGGCACTCAGCAAATAGTCCACGGCTCGCGCTCCGAACTCGCGCTTGGGAGAACGGACGGTGGTCAGAGGAGGCTCCACGAAACTGGCTGCCTCGATGTCGTCGAAACCCACCACCGTAATGTCGTTTGGGATCGACAATCCAATCTCGCGCGCACCCCTCATCGCGCCGATCGCCAGCACGTCATTGTAAGCAAAGATCGCACTGGGACGATCCGGTCGGCTCAAAAGCTCTCTAGCAGTGGCTCGGCCAGCCTCGAACGTTTCGTCTGAACGCCAGATGGGGCATGGCCATGCTCCAGCACTTTGCAACGCAGACTGGATACCCTCCAACATCAGCACAGCGGGTCTCAGAAGCCTTCCACCGAGGAAAGTGATCCTCCTGTGGCCGAGTTGGACAAGATACTCCGTCATGCGCCTCGCAGCCGCCCGATCATCCGTCAACAGGACTTCGGCACCCAGGTCCGGCCCGACCAAATCGAGGCTCGATCCCGATACGGCTTTCCAGCCTCCAATCAATGCGGGCGTAATGTGGGGCGTATCGCTTTCGACAGTTCCGGCGTCCCAGCCCACCAATACGGTCTTGATGGCAGGGCTGAGATCGCGAAGCCAGCCTTGGCTTGCCTGTGACGCGCCTCCAACGATCAGCCCATTGACCCTGTGGCTCAGAAAGTGTTCCGCCAATTCGCGCTCTCGAGCAGGATCGCGGCCTGTGTTGCCCAGCAGAATCTGGTAGCCGAGTTCTCGCCCCCGTGCTTCGACGCCGGCGGCAACTTCCCCCCAGTACTGGTCTGAACTGGTCGGTACCATCAGGCCAAGTATCTTGCTCTCGCGCATCACAAGCGCGCGAGCAAGCGAGTCCGGACGATAGTTCAGGCGCTGAATCGCATTCTCGATCTTGTTCTTGGTTTCTTTGGTAACCTTGGGTGATTTCTGCAGAACCCTGGTTACCGTCGCGATGGAGACGCCGCTCTCTCTTGCTACGTCCCTGATGGTGGGTTTGCGAAACTGCGGGTTGTCGATCATTCAGCGTTACCCTCAATGTTTATCTGCGGCAAACTATGATGCCGAAGCTCCGATAGTTTGGCCAGAATCCGTTGTAGACCACCTGGGGCCGATCCTAGGAACCGACGATAGGCGCCCTTCGAAGTAAGGGGTGGGGGTGAATACTTCCTGCTTCATCGCCCGTTGTGAGGTCCCTCCAGCGGCTCGTCACGATCGCAGCCTCAACGAATTCATACATTTCTGATGCGGCAGTTGACAAATTCGCCGACGTACTCACTAATGTAAACGTACACATTCTGAAAATAACAGGGGCTGGAGCCGGCGCCGCTTTGACGCTTCGATCGATGAAGGTGCAGGATCGCCACTCCGGGAGAGCTGTCTTCGCCAGGGCGGCTCTGTTTCCGAAAATGGAAATCATCCGCCAAGCGGGCCGGTAGCCGACCAAATTGGCGCGCGACTGGCGAATAGGCTCGCGCATCAAGGACGAGGATTTTGAAACACGATAAATCCCTTTGGAGAACCATGAAAATGAAAGCCGGACTAATTCGCGTTCTACTGACTGCCGCAGTCTGTGCTTTGCCACTAATCGGGGCCAGCCTATCGGCCCGGGCCGAAGGCGAGCGGTTCGTGTTCGTCAGCCATGCGCCCGATTCGGACTCTTGGTGGAACACCGTCAAGAACGGGCTGAAGAACGCCGAGAAGGATCTGGGCGTGAAAGTCGAGTACCGGAATCCATCCACCGGCGACATCGCCGAGATGGCCCGGATTGTCGAGCAAGCGGCGGCCTCCAATCCGACCGGCATCATCACCACGGTCGCCGACTACGGCGTGCTGGAGGCGGCGGTGAAGGGCGCCGTCGCCAAGGGAATTCCCGTGATCACCGTCAATTCGGGAACCGCCGAGGAATCCAAGAAGCTGGGCGCGCTGATGCATATCGGCCAGCCGGAATACGACGCGGGCAAGGGTGCGGGCGAACGAGCCAAGGCCGCTGGCGTCGCCAGGTTCCTGTGCGTCAATGAGTACATCACCAACAACGCTTCGGTGCAGCGTTGCCAAGGCTACGCCGATGGTCTCGGCGTGCCCCTGGGCGATCATATGCTGGATTCCGGCACTGACCCGATCGAGGCCTATAACAAGGTGAAGGCCTATCTGACGGCTCATCCCGATACCGATGGTATCCTCACCCTGGGGCCGACCTCGGCCGATCCCACGATCAAGTTGCTGCGCGACACGGGTTCGTCCGGCAACTACAAAAGCTTCATCACCTTTGATCTCGATTCCGGGATCTCCACCGCGATCAAGGACGGCATTATAGAATCCGCCATCGACCAGCAGCCCTATCTGCAAGGGTACCTGCCGGTGGTGTTGCTCACCGAATACGCTCGCTACGGCGTGATCCCCGCCAACAATGTCAACACCGGGCCGGGGTTTATCACCAAGGCGAATATCGGACTGGTTGAGAGGTTGGCCGGTGAATATCGATAATTCGGCCGACGGAGGCTTGGACGCTGAACCAGGATGCGAACGTGCGCCGGAGGCGCCTGTTCCATTCGTGCGCAGCCTTTCTGGAGGGGGCATGGCCGACAGTGAAAATATGCCCGGTGCCATGAAGACATTTCGCAAGGAACGCGACGAGCGGCTGATGCGTCAATCATCCTTGCGGCGCATTATTTCCCGCCCGGAACTCGGTGCCTTTGCCGGTGTGCTGCTGGTCTTCGTATTCTTCGGCATCACGGCCGGCAATACCGGCATGTTCGCCGCGGATGGCATCCTGAACTGGACCACCGTCAGCGCGCAGTTGACGATCATCGCGGTCGGTGCGGCGCTGCTGATGGTCGGTGGCGAGTTTGATCTTTCGGTCGGCTCCATGATCGGCTTTGCCGGCATGATGATCTCGATCCCGATGGTCTATTTCGGTTGGTCGGCCGCCGCCAGTACCCTGTTCGCCTTCGTCGGCGCCCTCACCGTGGGATTTCTGAACGGCTGGATCGTGATGCGGACGCGGCTTCCGTCCTTTATCGTGACGCTCGCAACGCTATACATTCTGCGTGGATTTACGATCGCCCTGTCGATCTTGTTCACCAACCGCACCATCGTCAGCGGCGTCAAGGAAGTCGCCGAAGGCAGTGTCGTGCCCTGGTTGTTTTCCGGGGTGATAGGCACAGGATTGTTTGGTTGGTTCGCCGATATGGGCACCATCGGCCGCCTGGCTAATGGCGAACCGGTCGTACGCGGAATTCCCATGGTAATTGTTTGGGCGCTCGGCCTGGCCGCCGTCGCGCATGTGGTGCTGACCAGGATGCGCTTCGGCAACTGGATCTTCGCGGCAGGTGGCGACGCCAACGCCGCCCGCAATGTTGGCGTTCCGGTTGCCATGGTCAAAATCTCGCTGTTCATGTTTACCGCCTTCTGCGCCACGGTCTATGCCGCCGCGCAGGTTTTCGAATTCGGTTCGGCCGCCTCTGATCGCGGTTTGTTGAAGGAGTTCGAGGCAATCATTGCCGCGGTCATCGGCGGCTGTCTGCTGACCGGCGGTTACGGCTCGATCGTCGGGGCTTGTTTCGGCGCACTAATCTTTGGCGTGGTGCAGATGGGCATTCTGTTTACCGGCGTGCCGAACGACTGGTTCCGCGTGTTTCTCGGCACCATGCTGCTGATCGCGGTGCTCTTCAACAACGTGATCCGTCGTCGGGTCACCGGAGAGAGGTGAAATGCTGAGCACCATAAAAGCCAACGGTTCCGGCATGCCCGCCGACAACCGGCCGCTGATCGAGGTCCACAATCTGGTCAAGCATTTCGGGCCGGTGGTGGCCCTGGCGGGCGTATCCCTGACTGTCCGGGCCGGCGAAGTTCATTGCCTGCTGGGCGACAATGGGGCTGGCAAGTCGACGTTGATCAAGACTCTCTCCGGGGTCTACCAACCCACCACAGGGGACTTTGCCGTCGATGGCGAGGCGGTGACGTTTTCAAGTCCGCGCCAAGCGCTCGATTCCGGGGTCGCCACGGTCTACCAGGATCTGGCCATGATCCCGCTGCTCTCGATCACCCGGAACTTCTTCATGGGGCGCGAGCCGGTTCGCAAATTCGGACCGCTGGCCTTCATGGATCAGAAATTTGCGGATCGGGTGGCGCGTGACGAAATGAAAAAGATCGGCATAGACATCCGCGATCCCCAGCAGGCTGTCGGCACCTTGTCCGGCGGCGAACGCCAATGCGTGGCGATAGCCAGGGCGGTTTATTTCGGCGCGAAGGTGCTGATCCTAGACGAACCGACCTCGGCCCTTGGCGTGGCGCAGACCTCGATGGTGCTGAAATACGTCCGACAGGTACGTCAGCGCGGTCTTGGCGTCATATTCATCACCCACAATGTCCGTCACGCCTACGCGGTCGGCGACAGCTTCACGGTCCTGAACCGGGGTCGCACGATGGGCACGTTCCGAAGGTCAGAGATTCAACTCGATGAACTGCAGACCATGATGGCCGGCGACAAGGAATTGCAGGAACTCTCGGACGAGCTCGGCGGGACGGTCTAGGTGTGTAGGCCCCGAGTGTGATGGTGCATCATCGAACCTGAGGCGTCAGGATGAGGATGCCCTATGGCTATGTCAGATGACGAATATTAGTCACGGCGACGAGGCTGTAGCAATGCCGCTCGTGTGCAGCTGAGCGCAGCGGCCATCATGCACCCGACGTGGCTCATGACGTGTCCCTCATCAGTGTTCCGACTGTAGACGGGGCTGATGCCGTTTGGCGCGAAAACCGCAAGCACTCAGCCTTCTCGGTGCGCGTCGCTGGACGATACATCCGATTTTCAAACCCCAGGCGCCGGCGTACTGACGGACGCCAATTGAGACAAGGATATCCGCTTCGGCGGATGAGAGTCGATGCAGACCAGGAACGACGGAACGCGCGCTAACCCTGCTTTGTGCCCACGCCGATCATGAGACGGCCGGACCGCGCCGGATTGCCTGTAGCACCGACAGCAGCGCAGTTTGCAACTAACATGTTAGTGTGATACAGCTGCGTACAGATTGATGAATTGGAGACTTTGCAGTGGCGTCGCGCTTTGGTCTATCTGTTGCCCTCACAACGCCTTTCGACGCAACGGGGCGGATTGCGATCCCGCTCATGACCGCGCATGCCCGGACTTGTCTCGATGCCGGCTGCAGCAGCGTTACGCTGTTCGGAACCACTGGCGAAGGTGCTTCCGTCGGCACTGCGGAACGGCAAGCGGTGATCGATGCCATGCTTGCTGCAGGCATCCGGCCCGATGAACTCGTCGCGGGCGTGCTGGTCGATGCGGTGGAGGATGCCGCGGAGCAGTCTCGCCAGGCCTTGCAGCGCGCCGCTCGCAACATCCTGCTCGCGCCGCCGAGCTATTTCAAGAATGTCGGCGACGACGGGCTGTTCGGTTGGTTTGCCGCGGTGTTTACCACGCTCGGTCCGCTCGCCCGCGGCGTACTGCTCTACAACATCCCCTCGGTCACAACGGTCAGGCTGTCGCTCGACCTGATCGGCCGGTTGCGCGAGGCGTATCCGGGCGTGGTGGCCGGGGTCAAGGATTCGGGTGGCGACTGGGCATACAGCGAGGCTCTGCTCAAGGCGCATGGCGACCTGATCATCCTGATCGGCGATGAACGGCATCTGGCGCCGGCGGTGCGGATCGGCGGTCAAGGCGCGATTTCCGGCATGGCCAATTTCGCCGCCGGCGAGCTTCGCACCATCATCGAGAGCGGGCGCGACGATTCCCGTGTGGAGAGCTTCGTCCTCGAACTGCTTGGGCATCCAGTCATTCCGGCGGTGAAGGCCATGGTGGCACGACAGACTGGCGACGAGCGCTGGCTGACGGTCCGGCCGCCGCTCGAGCCGGTGGCATTGCAGGAACGGCAGCAGCTTGGCGCCGCTTACGACAGGCTGTTCGCGACGAAGGCAGCCTGACCGGCGAAAGAAGTGCACCGAGATGGACGACACGAGCGAACCGGCAACCCTGAGGGAAAAGGCCTATGCCAGCTTCACGCGGCATCTGCTGGCCCGCGACCTCAAGCCAGGCCAGTTCGTATCGCAGCGCGAGCTGGTCGCCTTCACCGGCCTGCCGCTTGGCGCGATCCGCGAGATCGTGCCGCGACTCGAGGCTGAAGGGCTGCTGACAACCATTCCGCAGCGCGGCATGCAGATCGCGCATATCGACATCAGCCTGATCCGGGAGGCCTTCCAGTTCCGTTTGTTCATGGAACGCGAGGCGGTCGCGTTGTTCGCCGTCAACGCTTCCGACGCCGAGCTTGCGCGTCTCAGGCGCGAGCATGAGGAGATGCTCGCCCAAGCGCTGGCGCAGACCGCAACGCCGGAAATGGAAGCCAAGGCCCAGAGCATCGACTGGGCCATGCATGACACGTTCATCAGCGCGCTGGACAACGAGATCATCGCCAAAGCCTACCTAGTCAATTCGGTGAAGATCCGGCTCATCCACCAGGAGCGGTTCCGCATCGACGGCCGTGTCGTGCCGGTCATGCGCGAGCATCTGGCGGTGATCGATGCGCTGGAGAAGCGCGATCCGCAGAAGGCGGTCGAGGCAATCAGCCAGCATATCGACAACGCGCGCCGGCTGGCGCTGCAGATTTGAGGAAGCAGGAACGCGCCGCAACGGATGCGGCGCAATCGATAACGACAGCAACCGGGAGGAAGAAATGTCGTCCAATCCATTCAGCCCAACCAGGAGGCAGCTTCTCCAGGGAACCGCAGCGCTCGCCGCCGCCGGCCTTGCTGGTCTTCGACCCGGCTTCGCCGCAGGCGTCGACTGGAAGCGCTTTGCCGGCACGACGCTCGACGTCAATCTGGTCAAGAGCCCGCGCAGCGACACCATCCTGAAGAATCTCGCCGAGTTCGAGGAACTGACCGGTATCAAGGTCAATGCGGAGGCGACGCCTGAGCAGCAGCAGCGCCAGAAGACGGTGATCGAGCTCAGCTCCGGCAAGCCCAGCTTCGACGTCGTGCATCTGAGCTATCATGTGCAGAAGCGGCAGTTCGAGAGGGGCGGCTGGCTGGCCGACATTTCCGGTTATTTTGCCGATCCGGGCCTCACCGATCCAGGACTGGTCGAGAGCGACTTCGCCGAGGCCGGCATGCAGTTCGCCAAGGACGGCCAGGGCGTGCTGCGCTCGCTGCCGTTCTCGGTCGATTACTGGATCCTCTACTGGAACAAGGAGTTATTCGACGCCAAGGGGCTGAAATATCCGGAAAGCTTCGAGCAGCTGGTGGCGGCCGCCGAGGCGTTGACGGATCCGTCGAGCAACACGTTCGGCTTCGTCGCCCGCGGCCTCAAGAACGCCAACACGCCAGTGTGGACGTCGCTGATGCTCGGCTACGACGCGATGCCGCTCGGCAGCGACGGCAAGCTGCGCACCACTTCGCAGGAGGCGGTCGAGGCCGCCAGCCTCTACCAGCGGCTGATGACGAAGGCCGCGCCTCCCGGCGTCACCGGCTTCAACTGGGCCGAGGCGCAGTCTGCGTTCCTGCAGGGCAAGATCGGCATGTGGTTCGACGGCGTTGGCTTTGCGCCGCCGATGGAGAATCCGGAGAAGTCGCGCGTGGTCGGCAAGGTCGGCTACGGCGTCATGCCGAAAGGCCCGAAGGCGCATGCCGCCGGCACTTTCGGCGATGGTCTCGGCGTGACGTCCGCCAGCACGAAGAAGGAAGCGGCTTACCTGTTCTGCCAGTGGGCGGTGTCGCCGGCCATGGGCGCGCGCCTGCTGCAGGCCGGGGCCGGCGTGCCATTCCGCAAATCGGTGCTGGAAGACCCCAAGGTGCGCGAAGGCGTCACCATGCCGCCAAGCTGGCTCGATGCCGTCGTAGGCTCCGGCAACATCAGCCGGCTGGCGCTGCCGGTCATCATCCCGGTCACCGAATTCCGCGACATCTACGGCGTGGCGCTGACCAACATGATTGCCGGTGCCGACCCGGCGGACGAACTGAAGAAAGCCACCGAGCAGTTCCAGCCGGTCCTGGACAGGAGCGAGCAAGGCTGATGTCCGCCATCGCCCCGGAACGCGCAGGCGTGACGACGCAAGGCATCGAAGGCAGCCAGCCGGTCCGACTGACTCCCAACTACTGGCCTTTCGTCGTCCCGGCGCTCGTCGTCATCGGCGCCGTGATCGTCTTTCCCTGGGCCTTCACGCTGTGGATGAGCATCAACAGCTGGACCCTCGGCCAGTCGCGCAGCTTTGCCGGCATGGAAAACTACCTGCGCCTGGCGACCGATCCGCGGTTCTGGGACTCGCTCTGGCACACTTTGACCTACACCTTCCTCTCGGTGGTGGGGCCGATGTTCCTCGGCACCGTCGCCGCCTTGATCTTCGACGCGAAATTTCCGCTGCGTGGCCTGCTGCGCGGCGTCTTCGTGATGCCGATGATGGCCACGCCCGTTGCCGTGGCGCTGGTCTGGACGATGATGTTTCATCCGCAGCTCGGCGTGCTCAACTACCTTCTGTCGTTGGTCGGCATCCCGGCGCAGGAATGGATATTCAACGTCAACACCGTCATCCCTTCGCTGGTCGCGGTGGAGACCTGGCAATGGACGCCGCTGGTGATGCTGATCGTGCTGGGCGGGTTGGCGTCGGTGCCGCGCGAGCCCTTCGAGAGCGCGGAGATCGACGGCGCCAATGCCTGGCAGCAGTTCCGCTATCTGACCTTGCCGATGATAGCGCCGTTTTTGATGATCGCCGTCATCATCCGCACGATCGACGCGCTCAAGAGTTTCGACATCATCTACGCGATGACCCAGGGCGGGCCTGGAACCGCCTCCGAGACGATCAACATCTATCTCTACAACACCGCCTTTTCCTATTACGACATGGGCTACGGCTCGGCCATGGCGGTCGTGTTCTTCATCATCATCGTCGCCCTGTCCTTCATCCTCCTGATGCTGCGCCAGCGATCGCAATGGATCGACGCGGAGGGCAAATAGATGAGTTCACGGCTGCTCAACAAGGTCGGTCTTTTCTTCGCTGCGCTGGTGCTGGTGTCACCGGCGATCCTGTTCTTCCTCTGGATGATCTCGCTGTCGCTGAAATTTGAGATCGACAACGGCGCCTATCCGCCGATCCTGATCCCCGAGCGCTTCACCTGGTCAAACTACGCCAAGGTGTTCCAGGAGAACGACTTCCTGCTCTATATGTGGAATTCGGTTCTGGTCACCGGCACGGCTACGCTGCTGGCGCTGCTGATCGGCGTGCCGGCAGGCTACGGCATCGCCAGGCTCAAGGCCGAACGGTCGGCGGTCGTCATCATGATCGCCCGCATGACGCCCGGGCTTTCCTATCTCATCCCGCTGTTCCTGCTGTTCCAGTGGCTGGGTATCCTCGGCACGCTGTGGCCGCAGATCATCATCCATCTGGTGGTGACCGTGCCGATCGTGGTCTGGGTGATGATCGGCTATTTCGAAACAACGCCGATGGAGTTGGAAGAGGCGGCCAATATCGACGGCGCCTCATCCTGGCAGGTGTTCCGGCTGGTCGCGCTGCCGATCGCCAAGCCCGGCATCGTGGTGGCGTTCATCCTGTCGATCATCTTTTCATGGAACAACTTCGTCTTCGGCGTGGTGCTCGCCAGCCGCGAGACGCGGACATTGCCGGTCGCGGTCTACAACATGCTTTCCTATGAGCAGGTGAGCTGGGGTCCGCTCGCCGCCGCGGCCCTAGTGGTGACGCTGCCAGTGCTGGTCCTGACTTTGTTCGCGCAACGGCAGATCGTCGCCGGGCTCACCGCTGGTGCGGTCAAGGGCGGCTGAGCGCCCCGGCCGTCATACTCTTTTCGTGGAGACATCAAATGGCATCAGTAAGCATCGGCAATGTGCAGAAGGCGTTCGGAGCTACTCGGATCATCCATGATGTGAGCGTGGATATCGCCGATGGCGAGTTCGTCATCCTGGTCGGTCCGTCGGGCTGCGGAAAGTCGACGCTGCTCAGAATGATCGCCGGGCTCGAAACGATCTCGGGCGGCAAGATCGCGATCGGCGAGCGCGTCGTCAACAATCTGAGGGCGCGCGACCGCAACATCGCCATGGTATTCCAGAACTATGCGCTCTACCCGCATATGACGGTGGCCGAAAACATGGGCTTCGCTCTCAGGATCAAGAAAGCCGATCCGACCGACACCGCAAGCCGGGTCAAGCGCGCGGCGAACATTCTCGGCCTAGAAAAGCTGCTCGACCGCTATCCGCGCCAGCTTTCCGGTGGTCAGCGGCAGCGCGTCGCCATGGGGCGCGCCATCGTTCGCGATCCGCAGGTCTTCCTGTTCGACGAGCCGCTCAGCAACCTCGACGCCAAGCTGCGCGTCCAGATGCGCGGCGAGATCAAGGCACTGCATCGGCGGCTCGGCACCACCACCATCTATGTCACGCACGACCAGATCGAGGCCATGACCATGGCCGACAAGATCGTCGTGCTGCATGACGGCCTGGTCGAGCAGGTCGGAGGGCCGCTCGACCTCTACGACCGTCCGGCCAATCTGTTCGTCGCCGGCTTCATCGGTTCGCCGGCCATGAACTTGATCCACGGCCGCGTCGAGGAAGGCATCTTCCGAAGCGCCGGCGGACTGACGCTCCCGCTGCCGGAAGGCATCCGGCCGGCCGAGGCGGCGGGAAGGGAAGTGATCTATGGCATTCGCCCGGAACATATCCGGGCGACAGGCCAGGGCGGCCTGTCCGGCACAGTGACGCTGCTGGAGGCCACCGGCTCAGAAATCTTTGCCACGGTCGACTGCGGCGGGGAAGCGATCTCCTGTCTCTTCCGCGAGCGGCTCGCGCTGAAGCAGGGCGAAGACGTGCCGATCGAGGTTGACCGCGCCTCGGCGCATCTATTCGACGCCAAGACCGGTCGGCGCATCTGATCGCGGCCGGCCGCGAACCACTGTGGGATTTCTAGTGGAGATCGTATCCTTACCTCGCATTTCGATGGATACTGAACTCCATGTCGTTTCACGAATCCGCCTTGGTTATGTTAGTTCCCCAATCGGAGGCCCTCGTCAGATCGTTCCGCGATAGGTACGACCCTTCGGCCGCCGAGGGCATTCCCGCCCACATCACCTTGCTTTATCCCTTTAAAGTCACCTGACGAGATCGATGACGCGACGCTCGGCATGCTGCGCAAATGCTTCCTAGCTAGCGAGCCGATACGATTCTCGCTGACAGACATCCAACGGCTTCCCGCACTGGTTTTGTAATGCCTCCACAGCCTGATGAGAGCCATTTCGGCAACTTATCTTGGCTATCTTGGCGATTTGGAACATGTTCCCACAATCACTGCCGTATGGCGGAAAATGGCCTAACGTTGTGCCCCACCTGACGTCAGGGCAGTTTGCGAACGAACAGCAACTCACCGTCATTGCTGGAGAGTTCGCAGCGCCAACAGGTTACTCAGTTGCCACTATTGTGATTGGTGCAAGCTCCGGCGCGTTGAGTCTCGTGTTAGAATCCACGATACGATGTCAAGATCATATTGCGAGGTCGGCACCGGGCCGCCCGGAGCGGCAGGATAGCTATCTGGCCTGCTGCCGGTGTTTGTCCGCCAATCCAGGTGCGGTCCAACCAAAGAGATTTGATCCAACTCTTTGATCCAACTCAAGGCGCTTCCGAATGTCCGGCGCTTAGATGCGTGCCGGCTGAGACGGCTCGAGGCGTGGGAGGAAATCGATGAGCTATAAAGATATTCTGGTCTTTCTCGACGGTTCTACGGACAACAGGACGCGGCTGGAGTTTGCCTTTTCTCTAGCACGAGCCCATGGCGCGAGACTGACGGGTGTTGACGTCAATGCGGCTGCCGCCTTTGAGGGAGAATGGGCCGAGCGCGCCAAATCGCTTTCGGACACGTTCCATGCCGGCGCCGAGGACTCTGGCGTGCCAGTTCGTTTCAAGATTGCTGATCGGGATGCGGTGGGATGGAAGAACTTCTACGCGCATTATGCGGATTTGCTGATCGCAACACAGCCAAACCCCGAGGCTTCTGGCAAGGTTCTCCCCGGAGTGCCGGAGCAGGTCCTGATGTCGGCGGGAGTACCGATGATAGTGCTGCCGCAAAGCTGGAAGCCGGGGCCCATCGGCCGGCAGGTCGTAATCGCGTGGTCGCCCAGCGCTCAGGCTACGCGCGTCGTGCACGACGCCATGCCAATCCTTGCCCTTGCGCAGAAAGTGACGGCTTTTGCGTTCGATCCACTGGCCGACCAGGAGGATGCGGACGTCGAGATGCTCCGTGAGCATCTGCTCGCCCATGGGATCAAGATCGCCATCGACAAGTGGTCCAACACCGGCGACCTAGCGCCGATCGAGGCGCTGTTTGCCTCTCGTGCATTGGAAGAGGCAGATCTTATCGTGGCCGGGGCATACAGTCATTCTCGGTTCCGCGAAGCCCTATTTGGCGGGATGACGAAATCCCTGATGCAGCAATTCTCGTTGCCGGTGCTGGTGTCGCACTGAACGTCGGGCCTATGGCCACATGATCGCGCCAGCATTCTATCGGGGAACAGTCCTCGCGAGCCGGATCTTGGCATAATAACAATCGGGAAAAATCGGCCTGTTCGTGGCGATCGAATGCGACGTCGACGATGAATATTGCATTGTTCGATCAGGGAGGGTGGCTCGAGGGACGGTGCCGAGTTCGAGTTGCGTTGCTTGATGCAAAGACATCACCAAGAACCGCCGTTCGGAGGCTAATTGCTGCACTCGCAGCCACCCGATGCGGTGCGCGCGCTTACCGTGGACTTGTCGGTGGACAGCCCTGCCGGGCCGACGACCGCTACATGGTCTTCTGCGAGGCCTACGCAAAGGCGAGCTTGAAGGACTTCCTCAGGTTACCGGCCTGGCCGGCGGTGCGACTTCGCTGAGGGAAGGCCACGGCGCCACTGCCGTTATCGCGGCATTTAAAGCCGCTGAGAGCAACGGGCGAGGTCATGGCCTTGCCAAACTTTGATCAGGGTCAAGGCGATGCAACTCGATCCGGGCTTTCCTGCTCGGCAAAAGGCGCACGCTAGCTCCCGTGGAGAAACACATGATCCTCAATAATCACACTCTTGTCGCGGTTACCGATGGCGAGAGCCTGCGGCTCTTCCACACCAAGGGACACGAACCGCAACTCGAACTTTTCGAAGTCGAAGGTCCAGTCCTTGAAATCGCTCATGCCGGATCCGGCGGCAGGCATCGAAGTTCTAGCGCCAATCCGGACCAGTCGCGGTTGGATGAAGACGATTTTGCCGCATCGATTGCGAGGTATCTCAATCGTGAGGCCCACAATGAAACATGGCAGCATGTACTGGTGATCGCCGATCCACGCACGCTTGGTGAAATGCGCAAGCACTACCAGGCGTCTTTGAGCGCGAAACTCGTGGGCGAAATAAGCAAGGATTACGTCAAGCATTCGGTGGAGGCGATCAAGGTCGCTGTTTCGACCGCCTGAAAGGTCGGTCTGTTCCACACGTGGCTCATTGTCATCAGGCATGGCGTCATCAAGCATGGTGAGCCGCTTCTACGGAGTGCCTTGGATCCTTTGCACACAACGTTCTTGATTTGGCGCAAAGCATCCGAAGCGATTCGGCCTAGTACTCAAAGGAACGTTTTCGGACGGGGCCGCGATGCTGCAAACCAACACCCAATTCAATCCCGCTACCGCGCCGGGATCAGCGCGGCGAACACTTCTCGACTTCCTGTCGGCCAACAGATGGCTTGTCGGTGGACTTCTGATTGTCATCGCCGTGGCAGGGTGGGGTCTCGCGCGCTGGCTCATCGGCCCCGAAGTTGCCGTCTATCCCGTCATGCGCGGAGATCTGGTGAGGACGGTGGTGGCCAGTGGCCATGTCGAGACGCCGTTCCGCGTCAACATCGGCAGCCAGATCACCGGAACGGTCCAGGATGTGCTGGTGGACGAAGGGCAGAGTGTCAGGGAGGGACTGCCGTTGATCGCGCTTGAACCCGGCGAGCTCAAGGCAACCGTGGTGGTCGCCGAGGGCGCGGTGGCGCAGGCCGAGGCGAGGGTGCGCCAGATGCGTGAACTTACCCTGCCGGCGGCGCAAGAGGCACTCAAGCAGTCCCAGGCAACGCTAACTGATGCGCAAGCCGCCTATCAGCGCGCGGAAGATCTGTTCAAGTCTGGTTTCGGGACCAAGGAAACGTTGGACGGGGCCACCAAGGATCTCGACGTCGCGCACACGCAGGTGCGCACCGCCGAACTGCAGGTTTATACGTCTCAGCCTGGCGGAAGCGACTACGTGATGGCCGAGACCGAGCTCAATCAGGCCAAAGCAAATCTCGCCACTGCCCGGGCCCGGCTAGGCTACGCCACCATCACGTCGCCGCGCGACGGTGTCCTGATCACTCGCAACGTCGAGCGCGGCGCCGTCGTCCAGCCGGGAGGGGCGCTCCTTGTGTTGGCGCCGGCCGGTGACATCCAGCTCGTACTGCAGATCGACGAAAAGAACCTGGGACTTCTCGCTCTGGGCCAAAGCGCTCAGGCATCGGCCGATGCATATCCCGACCAACGCTTCGACGCCAAGGTGACGTATATAAATCCATCGGTCGACATCGCGCGGGCTTCGGTCGAGGTCAAGCTTACCGTCGCGAACCCGCCGGCCTATCTGCGGCAAGACATGACCGTATCGGTTGATATCGCGGTCGACCGTCGCCCATCGACGCTTATTGTTCCGGCGCGCGTCGTCCACGATCCCACCTCGGCCTCGCCTTGGGTGCTTGTCGTGCGCGATGGTCGAGCGCGCCAGCAGGCGGTGCAAATCGGGCTGCGTGCCAGCGACCAGGTCGAGATCTTGAGCGGCCTCGGTCGGGGCGATCTCGTGGTGCCAATCGCGGCCGGTGTTCGTGCTGGCCAGCGCGTTCGACCGGTGAGTTCATGAGGCGCTGGCTGACATTCGCCTGGATCGCCGCGCTCCGTTTCCTGGGCGAGGGGCGCATGCAGACCGGGTTCATCCTGGGCGGCATAGCGATCGGCGTGGCTGTGATTGTCTTCATGTCGGCGATGCTGACGAGTGTGCAGACCAATTTCACCAACCGAGTGCTTACTTCGCAGCCACAGATCGAACTTCAGCCCCCCGATGAAGTAGCGCGCCCGCTGCGGCAGGAGGAGGGGGTGATAGAGGCGGCCATCGTCCAGCGCCCTACGCAGCGCGTACTCTCTGTCGACCAATGGCAGACGATCTTGACCCGGATGCGGGCCCGGTCCGACATTGTCGTCGCGACGCCTTCCGTCTCCGGCTCGGCGCTGGCGGTGCGCGGCGATGCCAGCCGCAGCATCGGCGTCGTTGGTATAGAGCCGGATGACTATTTTCGGATCGTGCGCCTGCCGGACTACATCATCGCCGGCGAGCCCAGCCTGGGGACCGACGACATTCTCGTCGGTATCGATCTCGCCAATGATCTTGGCGCTACTGTCGGCGACAAGCTGAACGTCACAACAGGAACCGGAGGCAGCCGCATCCTTACCATCCGGGGGATTTTCGACCTTGGCAGTAAAGGGGCCAACGAGCGCAACACCTATGTCCAACTGCGTACGGCGCAAAGCCTGCTCAACCTGATCGGGGGCGTCACAGGCATTGACCTGACGGTCAACGATGTCTACGCGGCTGAGACCATCGCCCAGGACATCGGCGCGGTCCTTCCAGTGAAAGCCCAGAGCTGGATCATGACCAATGCGCAGTTCTTCACCGCGATCTGGGCTCAGACCCTTTCCAGCCTTCTCATTCGCAGCTTCGTCGGCCTCTCCGTAGCCTTTGGCATTGCAGCCGTCCTGGTCGTTTCCGTGCTTCAGCGCTCCAAGGACATCGGCATCCTGAGAGCCATGGGCAGCTCCCGTGGCAAGATATTGCGGGTCTTTCTCATCCAGGGCGGCATTCTGGGCTTTCTGGGGTCGCTGGCCGGAAGCGCGCTGGGTGGAGTGGCCTTGCTTATCTGGCATCTCTACGCGCGTCAGGCCAATGGGGCGGAGCTCTTTCCAATGATTGTCGAACCCAGCCTGTTCGTGACGTCAGCTCTGCTGGCGACGCTCACGGGCGTGCTCGCGGGAATGGTCCCGGCGCTGCGGGCCGCGAGACTCGACCCGGTGGAGGCGATCCGTGGCTGACCTCCTCGTCCTCGACGGGATCCGCAAATCCTACAATGTTGGCACCCCGATCGAGACCGAGGTGCTGCACGGCATTGACCTGGCCATGAAGGCAGGTGAGTTCGTGGCGCTGATGGGACCATCAGGCTGCGGCAAGAGCACGCTCCTCAACATCATCGGACTGCTGGACCGTCCAACATCGGGCCGACTGCTGATTCAAGGCGAAGACACGACGTCGCTGCCGGAATCGGCGCTGACCAGCCTGCGCGGACACGCGA
The DNA here is from genome assembly GCF_013170725.1 of Mesorhizobium erdmanii. Taxonomy (NCBI): domain Bacteria; kingdom Pseudomonadati; phylum Pseudomonadota; class Alphaproteobacteria; order Hyphomicrobiales; family Phyllobacteriaceae; genus Mesorhizobium; species Mesorhizobium erdmanii. The sequence goes on from NZ_CP033361.1 coordinate 1,743,085, forward strand.
TCGGGTTCGTGTTCCAGTATCATCACCTCATCTCTGCATTCACCGCCCGCGAGAATGTCATCATGCCGATGCTCGTCGACCGCGGCCGGCCGGATGGCCAGATGGAACGACGCGCCGACGAACTGCTGGATCGGGTCGGCCTCATCAAATGGCGCGACACCCGCGCCCTGAACATGTCAGGCGGGCAGCAGCAACGTATCGCCGTGGCGCGCGCCCTGGCGATGAACCCATTCCTGGTGTTGGCGGACGAGCCGACTGGAAACCTCGACACGGCTTCCGCCCAGGGAGTGTTCGAATTGATGCGACGCTTCAACCTGGAGCGAGGCACCACCTTCCTGATCGTAACCCACAATCACGATCTCGCTGCACAATGCGACCGCATCATCGAGTTGGTCGACGGCCGGCTCACCGGTGACCGGCGCAATCCGGCCATTCGCAAGGCCGTCAAATCCCGTTGATCTTCCGTTTGGCTGCCGCCATCGAGGGAACGTCCTTTAGTTCCGTTGTCCATTCTTCTGCTCGGACCGTTCCAAGAAGGGCTGGCCAAGGTGGACGGACTGGGGCGCCAAGGCTCCGTAGGTCGAGAAAGGCTCCGCCGGCGGACCCTCGGCGCCGGTAGGCACAGGACCATCCGGGAATTGCTGCGCGTTCATTTCCTGCGTCCACACAGCCAGGGCGCTTTCCCGGGTCGCCTCAGCAATTATGCAGTAGCCCCTGGGATCGAGAACCGAAAGCACGGCATGATCGTCATTGCGCGCCAGGCGAAAGGCGCGGTCGATCACCTCCAGGCAAGCGGTCAGGTGGCGCGCATCGGGCAGACGCGTGTTGCGCAGCATGTCGGAAAGCCGGAAGGCCTCGAGGCCCTGATCGTGGATCGTTGTCCCCTTACGAGCGAATTCGAAGAAGACGCTGACGACGGGCAGCATGCTCCTGATCGAGGCGTAGATCGCCGCTGCCTCCTGCGGACTGCAAGCAACGAGATGCGGCGCGTCCGGCGGCACCGGTTTAGTTGCAGGACCAAATCCCAGAGAATGCGCGATCTCGGTTTCCAGCCATTGCCGAACTTCCGGCGGTGCGGTTCGAATCTGCTCGGGACTCAAGGTGATACCGACCATTTTAGCGTCTCCCATTGATTGCTAGCAGCATCAAAGCAGCTCGCAAGCGCAATGGCCTTGATCCGCATCAACCGTCTCGGCAGGCTCAGCCAAAGCAAGGACCGCTTGCTGGCAAATTCTCACACAAGAGAAAAATGTGACCGCCGGAAGACGAGAGACTGACCGGTGATCAGAGGAACGCTCAAAACCGGGCCGTCCTTTCCACTACCTTGGACTGGTTGTCCAAGAACGCAGGGATGCGCCTTCAGGATATCCCTCCAGATCGTCGGAAAGTCCGTTCCCTTGGTCCTTTCGGCGTTGCATGTGTCGACAAGCCTCGCAACAGCGTTTTTCATTAAGTGCAATTATCCTGAATGCTTCATCGCGGTTATATGACTGAATATGACGGGAAACATTTGATCTCGATCAATGCATCGAAAAGTGTCACTCAAAACGGCACCCACCCGTTCCCTTCCTTGTTGTGACGACGCTTCACGGCGGTCTACGCGACCCGGTGGGCAATCTCCTCGCGCTCTCCCCGTCTAGCTGGGAAACAACATCATGATCGACGCTCCGGCCATCAGGGCCGTTGCAATCCAGCCAAGAATGATGATCGGCCGGCCGGAAGTGAAAGGCCCCATCACGGTTCGGCTTGAAGCCAGCATTATGACGACCACCATGAGCGGTACCGCGACAACGCCATTGATGACGGCGCTCCAGAACAAGGCCTTCATTGGGCTGATGGGGAGATACTGGATGACTAGCGCCACCAGGATGCTTACGGCGATGATGCCGTAGAAGCCGCGCGCGTCGTTGGCTTTCAGCTCGAGGCCCTCTTGCCATCCCATCGTTTCCGCCAGCGCGTATGCCGCCGAGCCCGCCAGCACCGGCACGCCGATCAATCCCACGCCCAGTATGCCGGCCGCAAAAAGGACGAAGGCGAAATCGCCTGCCAGTGGCCGCAGTGCACTGGCCGCTTGTGCCGCGGTCTCAATGTTGGTGACACCCTCGACGTGGAGCGTTACGGCGGTTGCCAATATGATGAAATAGGATGTCAGGTCCGAGTAGAACATGCCGCTCCATGTGTCCCAGCGCAGCCGGCGCAGTTCGCGATCGGATTGCGTCGCTTCTTCGAGGAGAGAAGGGACGCCTTTCATGTCCTCGACCTCTTCGGACGCCTGCCAGAAGAAGAGGTAGGGGCTGATCGTCGTGCCGAATATGGCCACCGCCATCGTAGCCGTATCGGAGTTCAGTGGCAGCTTGGGCCAGACGGTGCGAAGTGCCACCTCGCTCCAAGGCACGTGGACCATGAAAAGCACGGCGGCGTAGGCGAGAAGCGATAGGGTCAGCCATTTGAGGAAGCTGACATAGCGGTGGTACGGAACGAACACCTGCAGGATCAGGGTAGCGAGAGTGAAGCCCACTGTGGCCAGATGCCTGTTGACACTGGTGACAAGTTCCGCGACCTCGCCCATGGCCGCTATGTCGGCAGCGATGTTCAGCGTGTTGGCCGCCAGCAGCAATACAACCACGACCCTGAGTACGACCGGCGGGAAGAACGCCTTTATGTTGGCGGCAAGTCCCTTGCCTGTAACGCGGCCGATGCGGCCGCACATCGACTGGAGCGCCGCCATCAGCGGAAAGCAAAGGGGCATCGTCCAGAGCATGTTGAGGCCGAACTGAGCTCCCGCCTGCGAATAGGTCGCAATTCCGCTCGGATCGTCGTCGGCAACTCCGGTGATCAGACCCGGACCGACGCGTGCGAGAGGATGCTCTTTCAGCCGGCCGATCAAACTTGGCCGGCTGGTGGAGAGGGTGCCCTCCTTGGTGTCTTCTTCGATGACGTTCATTGCAGCGGATCGTGAGGACAGGGTTATCGGGCGTTACATGGTCAGGCGTGGATAAATACGCGCAGCAATCACGATCATCACTGCTGAGATGGCTGCGAGCACGATGAAGTCAGCCGCGAGCCCGTACCTGCTGGTGTTGCCAACAAGCATGAGCGCGCGCAGCGCATCGACCTCGTAGGTGAGCGGGTTTGCGAGGGAAACGACCTTCAACCAGCGCGGCATGATGTCGATGGGATATATCGCGTTGCTGGCGAAGAAGATCGGCATGGTCAGCACCTGGCCGATGCCCATGAAGCGCTCGCGAGTCCTGACGATGCAGGCGATGATAAGCGAGAATGTCGAGAACAATCCCGAGCCGAGCGCGATCATCCCGATGGCGGCCGCAAGGTGAATGGGATCGAGGTCAACCGAGATGCCCAGCAGGAGGGCGAGCAGGTAAACCATGGCGGCTTGCGAAAGCCCGCGCACGGCAGAGGATACCGCCTTGCCGATGACGAGCGCGCTGCGCGGCGCCGGGCTCACCATGTAGCGATGGAGCACCCCAAGGTCTCGTTCCCAGATGGCGGCGATGCCGTAGAAGATCGCGGCAAACAGTACGCTCTGCGCAAGGATACCTGGTGCGAGGAAGTCCAGATAACGGCCGTTATCCGTGGTAAGGCCACGCACCTGAGCCATCACCTCGCCAAACAACACCAGCCATATCGCTGGCTGGATGGCACGAGTAAGGAGTTCGCTTGGGTCGTGTCGAAGCTTCCTCACCTCCGCATCCGCCACGGCGTAGGCTTGCGTGGCGAAGCCCATAAGGGAGTCGATCGGGTCAGCCACTGACGGCGCTCCTGCGGGTTTGGCGGATATCGCGGTAGTCCCCGGACGCATCGGCTTCCTTGCCGGCAACCGCGGCAAAGACGTCATCGAGGGTTGCCTTGGGTCCGATCGATGCCTTGAGTTCGGCGGGCGTGCCACTTTCAACCAGCTTGCCACGATGAAGAATGCCGACCTTGTCGCAGAGCGCGTCCACTTCCTGCATGACATGCGTGGTCAACAGGATGGTGGTGCCAAGGCGGGCGCGCAGGTCGCGCACGTGATCCCACACCATGTCACGGGCCACTGGGTCGAGGCCAACGGTAGGCTCGTCCATGACAAGAAGACGGGGTCGGTGCAAGGTGCTCTGTGCAATCTCAAGTCGCCGCAGCATCCCACCTGAATAATGCTGCGCGAGACGATCCGCGGCTTCCGTGAGCCCGGTCATCTCGAGTGCCTCCTTGATCCGCGCTGCCCGCTCCGAGCGAGGTATCAGGTAGAGACGAGCCGACAGCAGAAGGTTTTCATATCCGGTGAGCGCGCCGTCTGCGGACACAAGCTGCGGCACGTATCCGATGGCGGCGCGCACATCCCTGGATTGCCGCCTCAGGTCGAAGCCAGCAATGAAGGCGTCGCCGCTGGTTGGCGGCAGCAGCGTCGTCAGCATCTTGATGAGCGTCGACTTGCCCGCGCCGTTCGGTCCGATCAATCCGAATATCTCGCCGGCGCCGACCCGAAGGTCTACCTGGTCCACTGCCGGCCGGTCACCGAAGGACTTCGACAACCGTTTGGTTTCGATCAGGAAATTGGGCTTTGGTAGCGGAGAAGTGTCCATCGGTCACTCGGCGTTCAGTCCAGGGCCTTGTAGGCGCAACAAATGCGAGACTCCTTGATTTCGCTCAAAGCCTAGAGATCGCGGCGCCGATAGGCTGCGCTGAAATCTCGGCGATGAAAGGTTCCGTCATGACCCCTTCGGCATCCGATCTCCGAGGGGTTGTTCCCCATCTGAGGGCATTCGCCATTTGCCTGGTGGACGACCAGAATGTCGCGGACGCGCTGATCGAGATCGTGCTTCTCGGCACCTGCAAGGGCAATCCCCGCGTCGCCGGGTACGATACCCGAATGCGGCTATTCAATCTCATGCACCGGGAGTTTCATGGTTATGAGAGCACCAGAGCTCTAGCTCGTCTTCCAAGGCACCCGGCGACGCTACCCTCGCCAATCCGCGGTATGGACAGCACCGCTGCCAGGTCGCTCCTGCGCGCACTTTGTCCTGCCGAGCGTGAAGCAATCGTCCTTTTGGATGCCTGCGGCTTCTCGGAAGGCGATGCCGGGGCAATTTGCGAATGCGATCCCTTGGCCATTCGCGAACGGGCAAGGAACGCATCAGAAAGGCTCTCCCAAGCGCAGCCCGCGAAACGATCGGCCGACAAGCGGGCCCTTCACCTTTGGCAAGCCGGTTGAGACTGCCGGACGATACCCTGGAGACTGCTATGGACAGGAAGCACAGTTTCAACGTCGGCTACTTCATCCTCGCCCTGGTCCTGGTTGGAATGTTCCAGCTCTGGCTTGGTTGGCGGGATGTCGCGCAACTCTCCTATAGCGACGTCATGCGACTGGTCGGCGAAGGCAAGGTGGCCTCGGTCACCCTGACCGAGACGACCATCCAGGGTCAATTCAAGGAGCCACAGGAGGGCAAGGGTCTTTTCCTCGCCGCACGCGTTGACCCGGCCTCAGCCGAAGCCTTCGAGAAGGCCGGCGTGACGGTGTCGGGCGGCACCGACAGCAACTGGCTGACCACCATCCTTTCATGGATCCTGCCGGCACTGCTTTTCTTCGGGCTCTGGATGTTTCTGTTCCGCGGCTTCGCCGAGCGGCAAGGCATGGGAGGACTGATCAACATCGGCAAGTCCAAGGCCAAGGTTTACCTTGAAAGGCAGACCTGCGTGACCTTCGACGATGTCGCCGGCGTCGACGAGGCCAAGCTCGAGCTGCAGGAGATCGTCTCCTTCCTGAAGGACAAGGACAAATATGGGCGCCTTGGCGCGCGCATCCCCAAGGGCACTCTCCTGGTCGGGCCACCCGGCACCGGCAAGACGCTGATGGCGCGCGCGGTGGCGGGCGAGGCGGGCGTGCCCTTCTTCTCGATCTCCGGTTCCGAGTTCGTCGAGATGTTCGTCGGTGTGGGTGCAGCGCGCGTCCGGGATCTCTTCGAGCAGGCTAGACAGGCCGCGCCATGCATCATCTTCATCGACGAGCTGGACGCGCTCGGACGAGCGCGCAGCCCCTTCGCGGGCTATGGCGGCGCGGACGAGAAGGAGCAGACGCTGAACCAGCTCCTGTCGGAGTTGGACGGCTTCGATCCTCGCGTCGGCATTGTGCTTCTTGCCGCCACCAACCGTCCGGAAATTCTCGATCCGGCGCTCACCCGCGCCGGGCGGTTCGATCGGCAGGTGGTGATCGACAGGCCCGACCGGAAGGGACGCGAGGCCATTCTCAAGGTCCATGTCCGCAGCGTCGCGATGGCGCCGGGCTTGAATGTCGATGAAGTGGCGGCAATCACGCCGGGGTTCACAGGCGCCGATCTTGCCAATCTGGTCAACGAAGCAGCGATCTTCGCCACTCGGCGCAATGCCGACAAGGTGACGATGGATGATTTCACGAACGCCGTGGAGCGCATCGTGGCTGGTTCCGAACGCAAGAGCAGGCTGCTCAATCCGGGAGAACGTGAGAGAGTCGCGTACCATGAGATGGGGCATGCGCTTGCCGCGGCCGCGCTTCTCAAGACAGACCCCGTGCACAAGGTGTCAATCATCCCGCGCTCGATCGGCGCGCTCGGCTACACCATGCAGCGTCCGACCGACGATCGCTTTCTGATCACCGAAAGTGAGCTGAAGGAGCGGATGGTCGCGCTGCTGGCGGGCAGGGCAGCGGAGGATATCATCTATGGTGAGGTTTCGACCGGCGCGGCCGATGATCTCGCCAAGGCCACGGATGTGGCGCGCCAGAGCGTTACACGCTTCGGCATGAGTTCCGCCGTGGGGCAGGCGGTGCTCGAGGAACAAAAGCAGCAATGGCTGGGAGACGGGTCGCTGCGCCAGCGCGACTATTCCGAGGCCACCGCGCGGGAGGTCGATGTTGCGGTGCGCCAGATGCTGGACGAAGCCTTTGCCGCGGCGCAGGAATTGCTCAGGTCACGGTTGGGTGATCTCAAAGCGGGGGCCAGCCTGCTGCTCGAACGCGAAACCATCACACCTGACGATTTCCAGCCTTTGCGCCGCGCGCCATCCATTGCTCCCCCGATCAGGAAGGTCGCGGCAGAGCCTGCGTGACTGGAAACAAACGTAGCCCGCTACAGCGTCCCCAACGAAATCTGATCGGTATTTGACCCAGATCAACGTCACCGCACCACCGACGGACCAGACTTGCGACGTTGCAAGAAGTATCCCGGAACAGTGAGGTGGAAAAATGAGTGACAGCACCCTCAAGCAAGACATCATCGATGAACTGGACTTCGAGCCTAGCATCGATGCCGCCGACATCGGTGTGGCAGTGGACAACGGCGTCGTGACGCTGACTGGCCACGTCCCGACCTATGCCCAAAAGGTCAAGGTCGAAGACGTGGTGCGAAACGTCAAGGGCGTCAAGGCCATCGCGCAGGAGATGGAAGTGCGTCCATTCGGCTCCAACAAGACCGCCGATGACGAGATCGCCAAGCGCGCCGTCAACACCATCGCCTGGAACACATCGATCCCCAACGGCTCTGTGCAGATCCGCGTGCAGGATGGTTGGGTAAAGCTCACCGGCAAGGTCGAATGGCAATATCAGAAGACCGCGGCGGAGGACGCCGTGCGTCACCTCGCCGGCGTGATCACCGTAACCAACCAGATCGAGATCAAGCCGCGGCCTTCGACGTACGACATCAAACAGCGTATCGAGAGTGCCCTGAAGCGCAATGCCGAAATTGAGGCGCAAGCGATCAAGGTCAACGTCCTCGACAATGGTGCGGTGAGGCTCGAGGGCCGGGTAAGCGCCTGGTCGGAACGTAGCGCCGCGGAGCGGGCCGCATGGTCGGCAGCGGGCGTGAAAACCGTTGAAGACCGGATCACGATCGGTTGACAGCGAAATGACGGGAGAGCGCGTGCCACCCGTCGCTTCAAGGTGTCGGTGCTTATAGCACTGGCACCTTTTCAGTCTGGACAGCACCATTATTCCCATAAACGGGGATCCTTGGCATTGGCTGATATGTTTGGACCGGCCCATGGCCTTCTACGGGCGGTACACCAGGCCGGCAGCCGCGGAGGCCAAAATCTACGCCGCCGCAGGAGCTCAAAAAGCAGGTGCCGGCATTGGCCTCGCCACTTTCCAGGTTGCGACTGAAGCTCGGGTGATCGGCCTCAGCCCTTATCGAATTGACTCGTAGCCATCTCGTTTCGGGCGTATGCTATTGCAACCATCCGCGCCGAAAGCAGTAGCAAGCCGACGCTTGAAAGTGGCTCATGCTTCACCCCGAAACGGCAGGCAGACATATAATGCGCGCGGACGGTAGTTCGCCATTCTTGTAATCCTTCGATGACCGGCGCGCGAAGCATAAGAATGGGGGCGGGATGGCGCGACAGCATAAGGATCAAGGCTCGTGCGCTGCCCCGGAATGGTCGGTCCTGCCAATGTCTCGCGTGATCTTGAACGAGCCCAAATAGTACCCGGCCCTGCCGGCGGAGGACCAAGTAATGCCTACGCGCTATAACAAGTTCGTGCATGAAGAGAATGTCCGCCGTTTCGAGAAGCGCTTGGAGACGGAGACGGACCTCGGCCAGCGGACGCTCTTGAGAGAGCTCCTTGCCGAAGAGTGGAAGCAGTTACGCCACCCGCTGGAAGCACCTGATGACGAGGCAGGCAAGCCTGGGCAAACTGAATAAGACTGCTCTCTGCCCGAGCCGGCCGGATCGCGAATTTTGATTGCTTGGCCCAGGGCTATTTCAGGCAAAGCCGGCCCAACTCACCCGGTTGCACGGATGAGCCGTGCCGATGTCCCTTCACCGTCGGGCTTCCCGCAGTTGACGCATTGACCTTGGCGATCGCACCATGAATCCCAACGGAACATTTTCAGCGCTGCGATCTCCTCATGTGCCCCTCGATCGGATGACCTGAGATTCGCGGGCGTCAGTTTGACATCAGCCGATTGAGCCAGACCTCATCCAGCAGCGACCGGGTAACTCCGCCGAATGCCCATTCCCGCAACCGGCTATGCCCGTAAGCTCCCGACACAATCAACTCGGCATTCACCGAGGCAAAGAAATCGACAAGGCGATTTCGTTCATCATCGTCCGCCTTGATGATTTCGGTCCGTGCCTTGATGCCGTGCCCGGCCAGGAAACTCGCCACATCACTGACACCGTCCCTGATCCAATCGTCCGGGTCGCGATCGATCGCCACAATGATGACCTCGTGAGCCATGACCATCAGCGGCACGGCGTCCGCCACCGCACGTCTCGCCTCACGTGTGTCCTTCCAGGCCACCACAATCCTGCGGGCGGGCAAATGCGCCGCGCCATGGGCCGCGACGAGGACCGGCCGGCCGGCGCGCAGCACCAGCGATCCCGGGTCAACCGTGCGGTAGGAATCACCCGTCAGGACACCCTGCGAAGCGCTCATCACAACCAGATCGGCGGCGCGAGCAATTCTGGCCAGCGCCCGATCCGGATTTTCGATTGCCCCATGCCACCCTGTCTTTAGCGTGCCTGCCACCAGGCTATCGAACTCGCTGTTCCGATCTTTTAGCCGTTGGCGGATTTCATCCCGCGCCTCTTCCCAAATCTCAGCAGCGATCGCCGCGCCCTCGGGCGCCATCGTTACCGGCAGTGGAGCGTCCGCGGCGCAGAACCCGATCAGACGGGCGTCAAAACGCTTGGCAAGATCGATCCCGAGCCGCGTCAACGGTTCTATCGGATCATCGATATTCAGGTTCAGCAGAATTGACTTGTAGCTCATGGCAAGCGCTCCCATTGGTTCTCGATCAGTGACCCTATGACCGCAGGCAGGGCTCGCCTTGATGCCGATCAAAGTCGCGTCCGTCGACACTCAGGGCATGCTGGACTCCAGGTGGATCACTTCGCCGTCGACCACGAAAGCACCGTTGCCGATGTGATGGAGTGTTTTCGGCTTCGGCTGTCCTGGATCGACCCAGGCTTTGAGGACCTCCAGCACGAAAAGATTGTATTTGTTGACCATGCGCGTATCGACGACGCGGCATTCGAGATTGGCGAAACACTCGGCAATCAACGGCGCCGATACCTGTTCCGCGGGAAGTGGCGTCAACCATGCCGTTGCGAACTTGTCGGTGTCCCGGCCAGAGCAGTTGCCGACCTTGACCACCTTGTCCGCAAGGCCGACCGCGGGGATTGCGATCACGCACTCCTTCGACTGACGCAAGGCGAAGAACGAAAGGTCATTGCTCGATACGATGCACGCTATCGTTGGCGGCGTGAATGCCACCATCATGTGCCAGGTCATGGTCATGACATTCGAGCGCCCTTGCCTGGATCGCGTCGAGAGCAGAACGACTGGACCAGGCTCGATGAGCCGATAGACATCGGCGAGCGGCAGTTCCTTCATAGCCATTCCTCCTTCGCATCTCGACAGGGCTGTTGTCGTCGCCTTCTCGCCGGCAATGCTGTTCTTCGCCTTGATCAGGGTCAAAGCTGGGAATGCGGGCCCGGCGATTGCGCGAACCGGATGGCAATCCGCCTGGATTGACCTGGATCAATGTCCGCTTCAAAGCGCCCTGCGATCTTCAAACAGATCAACAAGGGGCGTCTTAATGTCCGCTCAAGACTTTCTTCTGTTGGGAGCCGTGCTCTGCCTCGTCTTCATAGCCGGCGCCGCGATCTATTTCGATCTGGCTACGTTCAGGAGAAGCAAACACCTCTCGGCAAGCCAAGGCTTTGGGCACGTTTCACCCTCGCGCCAACCGCACAAAGGCATTGAAGCGAAGAGCAAGAAGGAAAGACATCAATGATCTGGTATCCAGAAGACGTTCGTGCACCGGAATTGCCGCCTTTCGCCAATACCAGCAAAAAATTGATACGAGCGACCGCCGCGATGCAAGCGCATTCGATGCGTGCGCTGCTGCGCTACCAGATCGAAGGCGTATCGTTTCTCAAGCGGCGGTTCGAGGATGACCTGAAGCTGATCGAGAAACTGACAGAGGGTGAGTTCGTCGACGCCTTCGACGTGTTCGCAAACTTCGTCCAGAATGCCACGTCCGACTATGCCAAAGAGGCGGGCAAGTTCGCTTCCATAGGCGCCAAGCTCGCTTCGGAGACGGCCGGCCAGGTGCGCCAAGAGGCCGAAACCACGATGGACGATATGGCTGCGGCAACGCTTGCAACCTAAAATGTTACGATCAAGAAAGAGCGGGCGGAAATCGGCCGCTGATGGGCCTTCGGCCTCAGGTGTTCCCAAGGCGGGCCATGAGAGGATGCGGCGAAAGTCTGACCAGGATGCCGTCGGGGGCGCGTTAGTCCTCGCCGAGACACCCCGGCCGGACAATGAAGCCGTGGGCATCTATCGAGATGTCGACCGGCTGTCGCATGCGTTGTTGGCCACTGCAACCGCGGGCATTTCACCTATCAGCCTGATGCAGGCTTGGCAGGATTGGATGCTGCATCTTGCCCTGTCACCTGGTAAGCAAGGCGAGGTCTATGCCAAAGCCATCGAAAAGACGGCAAGGCTGAATGACTTCCTTTTCCGCTGCACACTCGGAATGGGCACTGCGGCCCCAACCATTGCGCCGTTGGCCCAAGACAGAAGGTTCCAGCACCAGACCTGGCAGGTTTTTCCGTTCAATGCCATGCAGCAAGCCTTCCTGCTGTCCCAACAATGGTGGCACAACGCGACCGTAGGCCTTCCGGGAGTCGCCAGGAAGCATGAGCGGCTGGTCGAGTTCTACAGCCGCCAGATTCTCGACATGGCCGCGCCGTCGAATTTCCCTCCGCTCAATCCGGAGGTGATCGAGAAGACCATTACGGAAAAAGGCGCCAATTTCGTCAACGGCGCCAACAACCTGATTGATGACCTGCTTCGCCTGGCCGACGACAGGCCGCCGGTTGGTGCGGAAAACTTCCGGCCGGGTATCGAGGTCGCCGCCACACCGGGCGAAGTGATCTTCCAGAATGAACTGATGGAGTTGATCCGCTATGGGTCAATGACGGACACGGTGATGGAAGAGCCGATCCTCATCGTTCCCGCCTGGATCATGAAGTACTACATTCTCGATCTGTCGCCGCGGAATTCGCTGATCCGCTACCTGGTCCAGAGCGGGTTCACGGTCTTCTGCATCTCCTGGCGCAATCCGGGTGCCGACCAGAGCGGGTTGTCCCTGGACGACTACCGTCACCTCGGTGTCATGGCGGCCATGGATGTGGTCGGAAAAGCGACTGGGAGCCGTCGTATCCATGGAGCGGGCTACTGCCTGGGCGGGACGCTGCTGTCGATTGCCGCGTCGGCGATGGCCCGTGACGGCGATCGGCGGCTCGCCAGCTTGTCGCTTTTCGCAGCGCAGGTCGACTTCGAAGAACCGGGCGAACTCGGGCTTTTCATGGACGAGAGCCAGATCACGCTGCTCGAGGACATGATGTGGGTCGAGGGCACCCTCGACCAGCGCCGCATGGCCGGCGCTTTCCAGATGCTTCGATCTCAGGACCTGATATGGTCGCGCATCGTGCGCGAATATCTGCTCGGCGAGCGCGCTCCGATGACCGACCTCATGGCGTGGAACGCCGACTCCACCCGCATGCCGTTCCGCATGCAGTCGCAATACTTGCGGCAGCTTTATCTGAACAATGACCTTGTCGAGGGGCGCCTTTGCGTCGAGGGCAGGCCTGTTCATCTGGAAGACATTCGAGCGCCGGTGTTTGCCGTCGGGACAGAGACTGACCACGTCGCGCCATGGCGCTCGGTATTCAAGCTGACTTATCTCATCGACGCGGACATGGACTTCGTCCTGACCAGCGGCGGACACAATGCGGGCATCGTCTCTGAGCCCGGCCATCCGCGCCGTTCCTATCGGCGGCTCAGTTGTCACCACGACGATGTCCGTCCGGACGCGGATGAATGGGCGAGCAACGCGGCCCGAATATATGGCTCCTGGTGGCCGGCCTGGGTTGAATGGCTAACGCGCCATTCCAACGCTGGGATTGCCGCCGACCGGGTCGGCACTCCAGGCGAACTGAAGACGATTTGTGCGGCGCCCGGAACATATGTCCTCGAGCGATAACCTTGCTCTCAGCCGTTTGAGCCAAATCAAGGTTCGGTGACCGCTGGCACGGTATCGATAGACATGAAAAGGCGAACTGGTGGGCATCACGTGGCATCGGTGAGATAAAACATGCGCTTGTTTGCCTTGAGAGAAACCGGTCGGCTGGGTGGCGATGTCGCGCGGATCCTGGGAGTTGAACTCGACCCCCATGAGGAGCGCGATTTCGAGGACGGCGAGCACAAGGCCAGACCTCTCGTTAGCGTGCGTGGCGAAGATGTGTACGTCATTCAAAGCCTTGCAGGCGAAGCCGGCGCCTCCCCCAACGACAAGCTGCTCAAGCTTCTCTTCTACGTCGCCACATGTCGGGAGAACGGCGCGGCGCGCGTTACGGCGATCACGCCCTATCTTGCCTATGCGCGCAAGGAGCGGCAAACCAAAGCGCGCGACCCCGTCTCGACGCGTTATGTGGCGCAGTTGTTCGAAGCTGTCGGAACCGACTGCCTGGTCACCCTCGATGTCCACAACTTCGCGGCGTTTCAAAACGCCTTCCGTTGCCGAACGGTTCATCTTGATACGGGAGCTCTCTTTCCGACCGCGCTTCGCGAACTGGCCGGTGCCGAGCCCATTGTGATGTTCTCTCCCGACGGGGGCGGCGTGAAGCGTGCGCAACTCTTGAAGGAGAGATGCGAGGCGGCGATGAGCAACGAGGTGGGGTTCGGTTTCATGGAGAAGCGCCGGAGCCGTGGCGTCGTCTCAGGCGACCTGTTCGCCGGCGAGGTGAACGGAAAAGTCGTCTTCCTCGTCGACGACATGATCAGCACCGGCGGCACGATGATCCGCGCTGCTCACGCCTGCCGGGAGCGCGGGGCAAAGGAAGTCCACGCCATAGCCACGCACGGCCTGTTCAGCAGAGGCGCGGAAGCTTTGTTCACCGACACCGCCATCGGGCGCGTTGTGGCTACCGACAGCGTGGGGTCGCCATCGAAGGTGACATCCGGTCACGAAGCAAAGTTGCAGATACTTTCGATCGCGCCACTGATTGCCGAGGCGATCAAGCGCCTGCACGTAAACGGTTCGATTTCCGAATTGGCAGGCATGGAGCGGTGAGTTCTCTCTTCGCCCCGGCTATATAAGCGAGCGCCAGCGCCGGCCACCTTTTGGGATCCCGGACAACGCTATCGAGAAGGTGCGCTACGCAAAGCCGCGCTCGCAGCAACATTCGAAATGAACCGTAGAAAGCCAGGACTTCGTCGTCTGGGCGGGCGCCAAGGTGCGTCTCCAGCGTGTCGAGAAGTACGGTTCGGACCCAGCCTGCTCCCAGCATCGCGCATTCGAGACCCAGATAATTGATTTCGTCATAAGGATCGACGATGCGCATGGTGCGGTCGAATTCGAGGCAGTCAATGACCTGCATCGGTGTGCCGACATACACGTGCTCGGACCGGAGGTCACCGTGCCCCTCGACGATGCGGCCTTCCTCGATCCTCGCCTTGATCCTCGTGGCAAGTTCCTCAAACCGGGCGTCGGCTATGTCAAGTATGGGCAAGGCAGCATCTGCGACGCCGAGCGCAGGCTGCCCGAGAATGGCTCGATTGACAGCCTGTTCCTTGGCGAGGTTCTTCAGGTAGAGACCACCGTCTTCGATCTGTGGCGGACAACCCGAATAGAAGCTGGCCATCAGCTCGCCGAGCTTCTGAATGTCGCTCCTGGTCACGAGTCCATTGCGCAGTCTCGCGTCAAGCAGGTCGGCTTCGGGAAGGCGCTTCATCTTGACCAACCAGTCGACGACCCGGCCTTCTCCCGCGAGATTGAGATGTCCGCTCAGGTCACATCGTAGCGGAATAACGGAACGATAAGTGTCGGCGGCAAGCTTTTTGTTAAGCCGCAATTCCTCCTCGCAGAAGAAGCGCCGCCGAGCAAGCGCGCGGAAGTCGAGGAAGGGATATCGGACCGGTTTCTTGAGCTTATAGACGCGGTCATCAGTGAGGAAGACCCATGACATGTGGGTTTCCCGAGCCTCGACGGAAAATGCCGGGCGAGGATACGACCTCACATCGCTCAGGAAGCGCACCTTTGCCGCCAGGTCGATCATCTGACATTACCTCTGGATGCACTATTGGAACGCGTGAAGCACATCGAACAGATCGGCCAAAAGGCGCGGCGTGCCTTGATGCGCATCAAGGAATGCGGCGGTTGTTCCCTTATTGTAGCTCTTTGATCGATCCGCCGGGGAAGTTCAGGATGACTACTCAGGCCAGCGTTGATGCTGTTACCCCAACAGCTGTGGCATCTCCAAGCCTGCCGGCCATTAATCTGATGGTTGCAGGCAGGCTGCGTGACTGTGCCGACCTCTTGACGCAGCAGGGCGAGGGCGGATTTCGCGCCAGGGCCTTCCGGCGCGCGGCCGATTTCATCTCGACGCTTTATCGCCCGGTCGATCAGATTCTCTTGCAGGAAGGCCGCGAGGGATTGGTCTCCCTGCCCACAGTTGGAACCGGGATCGCAGCCGCGATCGCGGAAATGGTCGGCACCGGGCGATGGTCACAACTAGATCGCCTGCGGGGAGAACTTGCCCCCGAGATGCTGTTCCGGAGTATTCCAGGTATCGGCGCGAAGCTCGCAGGCCGGCTTGCCACCGATGGCCAGATCGAGAACCTGGAGGAGCTGGAACATGCCGTTCGGTTCGGCAAACTGCACGTGAAAGGCCTCGGACCGCGCCGCAAGCGCATGATCGCCGCAGCTATCGCGGAACGCCTCGGCAGGCCGAAATTTTCCCAGCAGGCCAACGCCGCTCGCCCACCTGTTTCGCTGCTTTTGCAGGTTGACCGGATGTATCGGGACAGCGCCGCCGCAGGACATCTGCGCAAGATAGCGCCGAAGCGTTTCAATCCCACTGGCGACGCCTGGCTGCCCATCCTGCATGCCCGCCATGGCGGCTGGCATTTCACGGCTCTGTTCTCAAACACCCAACTCGCGCACCAGCTCGACAAGACGTCCGATTGGGTCGTCATCCACTACGAGAAGGATGGAGAGCCGGAGGGCCGATGCACCGTGGTCACCGCCTCACGGGGACCGTGGCGAGGGCAACGCATCGTTCGCGGACGTCAAGGCCCTGAAGACGAAGAGGAGGTATCGGATGAAACGCGGAATCGGAAGTGAAGACACTGAGACGCGCGAGTTGGCAGTTCCCGGTCGCAAAGTCTGCTTCATAATCGCCAAGGCACATGAATTCGACGTCAAGGTCGCCGTTACCGAGCCGGATACGGGATCGAATCCCACGGACGACAATGAGATCGCGGTGCTTCAGGACCATGACGATGATCCTGTGCATGAAGAGTTGGTCTCGCTGATCTCTGAACTCTCCATCGATGAGCAGATCGACCTGGTGGCGTTGATGTGGCTCGGCAGGGATAGCGGTGCGGCGGTCGATTGGGACGAGCTTCGCCAGCAGGCCGCCGACGCCCACAACAGACACACGGCCAGCTATCTCTGCGGCAATCCGCTCCTGGGAGATCATCTTGCGGCAGGGCTCGATGCTCTCGGGCTGTCTTGCTCCGACTGAACCGGACTTGACGCGCATCAAAGCAAAAAGCTCTGGACCGTGTTGATCTACCGGCCTCCGATGGAGTCCGGATATGATCTACACGACAATACTGGTCCAGCTCGACATTGATGCACCGGCAAGGCCGCGCCTCGTTTTCGCGCAGGAGATCGCGAGGAAATTCGAGGCGGATCTGATCGCGTTGGTGGCGGCCGAGCCTTCCACATTGGTGTCGCCGAGCGAATCCGCCCCACTGGTGGCAGAGGTTCTGCGTGTCAGAACCCACGAAATCGAGGAGCGCATCAAGAAGCTCAAAGAGGAGTTCCTCGCCGTCGTCGGCAACGACGAGCGAGCATCATGGCGCGCTGAACTCGATGATCCCACGCGTGCCGTTGCCATGCACGCGCGCGCGGCCGATCTGGTGATCACCGGGACGCCGACTGCGGCTGCCGCCGGCGACTACCAAAGAACCGTCGATCCCGGCGCGTTGGTGCTGTCCCTGGGCCGGCCGGTTCTGTTCGCAGCCGACGGCCTCTCGGCCTTCAAGGGTGAGAGGGTGATGGTCGCCTGGAAGGATTGCCGTGAATCGCGGCGGGCGGTGGTCGACGCGATGCCTTTCCTGAGCAATGCCAAGGAGGTGACTGTCTTCAGCGCTGCCGAGGAAGGAAAGGTGGCCGCGCGGGATAGTGTGGCGGACGTGGTTCGCTATTTGATGAAGCATGGTGTGACAGCCCGGTCCCATTTCGTCGAAGGCGAGGGAATCTCGGTGGGCGACTCGATCATCGTCGAGGCCGATCGTATCGGAGCCGATCTCATCGTGGCCGGCGGTTATGGCCATAGCCGTTTCCGCGAATGGGCTTTCGGGGGCGCGACACGATCCCTGCTCAATTCGGGCTCGTTCCACAGGCTGTTGTCGAACTGAATAGCCCTAGCAGCCTGTCCCATAACCCGGAAAGAGACAAGCCGATGCAATTGTTGACATCCCTGCTAGTGCCGACTTATCCGGACCCGCCGGGGCCGAAAGTTGCTTCGAATGCGGTGGCCGTGGCCAAGCAACTCGGTGCCACTCTGGATGCGGCGGTCATCAATGCCGACATTCCGGACGTCTCGAACGCCTTGTCGGGCTTGTTGCTCGATCTCCCGGCGAAGATCCGCGAGGCCAATGCGGCCAGCAGGAATCGGGGCAAGGCCCTGCTGGAGACAGTCGCGGCCGAAGCTGCACGACGCAGGGTGACCTTGACCTGTCAGGAACTGAAAGCTCAGCCAGCCTTCATGCGGGAAGCTGCCGCTAGGGAAGCGCGCTATTTTGATCTCTGCATGGTGGGATGGACACGCGATACCGAGTCAATCCGCGCGACCGCGGAGGAAGTGGTGTTCAGTTCCGGTCGGCCGACTTTGATTTTTCCGGGCGATGAAGATGTCGGTGCGCTCGATCATGTGGTGATCGCCTGGGACGGCAGCCGCGTGGCTGCAAGGGCCGTGGCCGATGCCAGGCCGTTCCTGGAACGGGCATCGACGATATCGATCATCACCGTGACGGATGAGAAGGCTCTACCGCGCGAAGATACTGGGGATAGGCTGGCCAATGGTCTCGCGGCACGAGGTCTCCGGGCCAGGGCCGCGTCGATCCACGCCGGCGACAACGAAATCGGCTCCGCGCTCGAGGATCATGCCATAAGGATCAATGGCAGCCTCCTTGTCATGGGTGGGTGGGGCCATTCTCGTATACGAGACTTCGTGCTCGGTGGGGCAACCGAGGGGATACTATCGGATCTGCGCTTGCCGGTGTTGATGTCGCATTAGGCGCCGGCGAAGTCGCGATCGTCGAAGGGGTAGAAGTGGACCGCCTTCAATTTCACAGGCTTATCATGGCCCTCGATAAGGACCTTGACCCATTGGTCGCCTAGATTGTCTTGCCAGGTGTCGGTAACGCGGCATCTTACGGCCAGATCCATGCCGACCTCGATCTTGTCCATTCGCTGTGCCATTTTGCATTCCCGTTTGGTTGTGGCGCCTCTGTTTTCGCTTCCTGTCCCTCAGATCATTCGGACCAACTACATCGACATTTCGGGTTCAAGCGGGCGCTCCTTGGCCGGCTCCGGAATCTCGGTCATCGTTGCTTCCGTCAGGAGCAGCACGCTGGCGACCGAGACGGCGTTCTCAAGCGCGATGCGCACGACCTTCGTCGGGTCGATGATACCGGCCTCGACCAGGTCGACATATTCCTTGCGGCCGGCGTCGAAGCCGAAATTTCCCTTGCCTTCCATCATTCTGGCGATGACCACTCCGCCGTCGACGGCGGAATTCTCGGCGATCTGCCGCACGGGCACTTCGAGCGCGCGCTTCAGGATCTGGACACCGGTGCGCTCGTCGCCTTCGCAACGCGCTTCTTCCTCGGTGACCGGGCCAATGCAGCGCAGCAAAGCCAGCCCGCCACCAGGCACGATGCCCTCCGCGACTGCCGCTTTGGTGGCGCTGATGGCGTCGTCGAGCGCTTCCTTCTTGGACTTCATTTCGGCCTCCGTCGGCGCGCCCACCTTGATGACGGCCACGCCGCCGGCGAGCTTCGCAAGCCTCTCCTGGAGCTTCTCACGGTCATAATCGCTGGTCGTATCGCTGACCTCTCGCCGAATCTGCTCGACGCGTCCCTTGATGGCCTTCTGGTCGCCGCTGCCGCCGATGATGGTGGTGTTGTCCTTATCAACGACCACCCGCTTCGCGCGCCCAAGCTGGGCCATTGCAACGTTCTCGAGCTTGAGGCCCAGGTCTTCGGAAATCAACTGCCCGCCCGTCAGGATGGCAATGTCTTGCAGCATGGCTTTGCGACGATCGCCGAAGCCGGGCGCTTTCACGGCACAATTCTTGAAAGTGCCGCGGATCTGATTGACGATGAGCGTCGCCAGAGCCTCGCCGTCGACATCCTCGGCGATCACCAGCAAAGGCGAGCCTGACTTGGCCACGGCCTCGAGCAGCTTGATGAGATCGTTGAGCGTCGAGATCTTCTTTTCGACGATGAGCACGAGCGCATCCTCAAGCACCGCTTCCATCTTCTCGGCATCAGTAACGAAATAAGGAGAGAGAAAACCGCGATCGAATTGCATGCCTTCAACCACATCGAGAACGGTCTCGGTGGTCTTCGATTCTTCGACCGTGATGACCCCTTCGCCCCCGACCTTCTCCATGGCCTCGCCGATCAGCTGGCCGATGAGAGGATCGTTGTGAGCGGAGATCGTCGCCACCTGTTCCTTCTCGCGCCTCGTCGAGACCGGGCGCGAAATCTGTTTGAGTGTCTCGATCGCGCGCTTCGCCGCGCGGTCGAGACCGCGTTTGATGTCGATTGCGCTGGCGCCGGCGACCACGTTGCGAACGCCGTCGGCGAATATCGCGTGGGCAAGGATAGTTGCTGTGCTCGTTCCGTCGCCGACCATGTCGCCAGTTTTCTCGGCTGCCTGTCTCAACATGCGGGCGCCGAGATTTTCTTCTGGGTCCTTCAAGTCGATTTCCTTGGCGATCGTCACTCCATCGTTGCAGACGATCGGGGCTCCCCATTTCCTTTCGATCAGAACCGATTTCGAACGCGGACCGAGCGTTACTCGCACGGCGTCTGCAAGTTGGGTCGTACCGCGAAGAATCTTTTCGCGCGCCGCCGAGCGGAACAGTACCTGTTTGTGAGCCATGGTCGTCTCCCGGTGTCAGACCTATTCACATAGCTGTGCTATCGCCGATGGGCTTTGATGCGCATCAATAGCGCTACTGGCGACACATCGTGTTGACCGGGATCAATGCCGACAAGGTCTTTGGCTGCTCTGCTGCCGCCTGGTCACATCAGGAGGTAGTCATGCGGACGAACGAAACACCGCACTACGACGCCAGCGTCAACACGACGGGCTGCTGCCCCAAATTCAACCCGGGCGGCTGGGACGATCAAGAATTGCACTTCACCGACAAGCCGTTCGTGAGGGCCACAACCCACAGCGTCATGCATGTTCCGGTGAACATGGGCAGCGTTTTTGCCCGCGCCAGCGAGCACATCGACGACGCCGGCGCCTCCGCCGAGGGCCAGTATATCGTTCTCAGCCGCGATCTGTCGCCGTGGACAAGCGAGCATCTTTTCTCGATATCGAAAGCCGTGCCGGGGGAGGAAATGACCACGCTCACGGGCGACTTCATCACCAAGGTTTTCGAAGGGGCGTTCGAGCAGGTGAGGGGCTGGCACGAGGAAATGCTTGAGCTTGCGCGCCAACGCAATCCCAAGGCTGCCGATGTGTATTTCTTCTACACGACCTGCCCGAAATGCGCCGCGGCCTATGGCAAGAACTATGTCGTCGGCGTGGCGAAAATCACCTGAAATCGGCTCGCGTCAGTCTCAAGGCTCAAACCAGGTGCCCCGGCGCTGCTTGGCGATCTCGGTCGCGGCACCAATCTTGGGCCCCATCGAGCCAGCGGAGAAATCCTTCCCCAAAAGCTCCGTTGCTCCGACGCGCGCAGCGCCCGGGCCGCCGGGGTGCCGTAACCCATCTAGACCGCGTCGATATCCGTGAGCGTCAACAGTGCGCTGGTTTTCGGCGGCCATGGGTTCGCCGCGCCGCAACGATCGCGAAACATCACTTATCCTTCGGCCAAAGCTCTCGCAGCGATTTCTTCATCGAATTGCGGACTTGAACGATCTCGCCGTGGGAGATGTGCCGGTCGAGGAGCCGGAACACCGCTCCTATAGCCTTGTCCACGTCGATCTCGGGCTCGTAGCCAAAGCTGTTGCGAACGCAGATGGCGAAGTCGCGCTTCGTGCGTTCCCATGTCGGCTCGGCCGGGTTCCAACCTTCGAAATAGATGCCTCTTATGAGCGTTGGCAACTGAGCCGACAGATCAGCCATTTCTTCCGGCGACAGCCAGTCGCGCACGGTGTGGAGGACCGCCTTCAACAGGCGGAAGGCGCTTTGCTCGTTCCAGTCCAGATCCTTGGCGAGCTCGTTCACCCATTGCTGCGCCTGCTCGGCGGCATGTGTGATGGACGCGTGCGAAACGGAATGTGTCATGGTTGTCATCCTTCAATCTGTTTGCATCTTGCGTTGTCGCGACCCGGGCGCATTGCGCCGGATCAAGTTTTTGCGTTCTTCAGCCGCCTGCCCTGTTCACCAGCAACCGGACAATCCGGTCGCCCTTGGCGACGGCCGGCCGGCCCGGCGGGGCACAACGGTTTGCCAAGCGCATTCCAGGTCTCCACGAGCGCATCGTGCGGCGATTAACTCATCCGAATGAAAGGGCAGCGGTGTGATGCGCAGCCGCTCCTTGCCGCGCGACGTGGGGATGCCGGCCCATCCCGAAATCGTCGTTGGAGCACCAGACTTTGACTTTTCCGAAGCCGTCTGGCGCGCTGCAATGTCAATCGAGCCTAGACCAGGCCCCCAGTCCTGCAAGTGAACAAATGGGGTAGGATACCGACGGCGCTGGGTGTAACCTCTCGCCCGCATGCGTCTGAGCGATAATTGAAGGGACTGTCGTGGACCGGTTCATCGCAAGGGCCAATATCGCCCA
This sequence comes from Mesorhizobium erdmanii, assembly GCF_013170725.1. Taxonomy (NCBI): domain Bacteria; kingdom Pseudomonadati; phylum Pseudomonadota; class Alphaproteobacteria; order Hyphomicrobiales; family Phyllobacteriaceae; genus Mesorhizobium; species Mesorhizobium erdmanii. The sequence continues at coordinate 1,765,165 of NZ_CP033361.1, forward strand.
TTTGGAAGACCTGCTCGCCAGAGAAATCGACCCGGAAAAGCGACGGGTGGTCGAGACTCTGCTTGCCCGTGAAAAGCACAAGCTCGAAATCGCGATTCATCAGGCTGATACTGCTACCGAGCAAGACGGGCCTTCGAAGATCGAGGACCCTGCAGCTTGACTCGACGAAGGCTTCCTCAGTGCGGTCGCGCTGAGGAAGCGAACATTCGCGCGGTCAAGCGGCTTTGACGGCAATCTTCTTTTCGGCCTTCTGCGCTTCGGCGGTCTTGGGCAGCTTCACGGTAAGCACGCCCTTGGTGAAGCTGGCGTCGATCTTGTCGGCGTCGACCCCTTCGGGCAACTGGAATGACCGCTGGAACGAGCCGTAGCGGCGTTCCGAGAGATAGTAGTCCTTTTCCTTTTCCTCCTTCTCCTCGTTCTTTTCGCCCTTGATCGTCAGGACGCGGTTGGTGAGCTTGATGTCGACGTTCTTCTCGTCGATGCCGGGCAGTTCAGCGGTGATCTCGAATCCGTTAGACTTTTCAACGAGGTCCATGGCCGGCGCCACCGACCAGGCATCGCTGCGCAGGGCCGGCAGGTCGCGACTGAAAAGCGAACGCGTGGAGGGCAAACGGAAATCGAAGGGGTGGAAATCGTCGAAAAGCCGATCGACTTCGCGACGCAGACTTTCGAACGGCCCCATCCAGTTATCCGACCTGGGGGCGGCAGGAGCGTTCTTCTCGGATTTCACGGGTAGTTTGGTAGCAGCTTCAGCCATTGTTCGTCTCCTTTAGACAGATTTCTGGACAAGTTGCTGCCTCCGCTCTTCCACCTCCTCCTAGGAGGCACCGGAGCGGTGATAGCGAGCTCGCTCGCCAGGGGATGAACCGGCAATTTTCCGCGACTCCCATGTGCAGGACTCGTCGCATCGCCAATTCATGACTGGCCTGTCGAGGTAGTCATCAAAGCCTGGGGATGAGCAGCGATCCTTGATCGGCGTCAAATAAGACGAAGAAAGCCGAACTCAGCTCAAACATCCTCCAATGCCACGCCGCACAGGAATGCGATCTCGATTTGACTGCGGTCAAGGCACTGACCTTCAGCGATCGCTATTGGCTACCTGATCAAACGGAGTCTTACGAACATGGATTTCAAAGGCAAAACGGCGATCGTCACCGGGGCCGGATCGGGAATTGGCGCAGCCATTGCCCTTGAACTGGCCACCCGTGGAGCGCATGTCGTCGTCGCGGATATCGACCATTCTTCAGCGGTGGACACCGTTACGCGGATCGCGTCTGAGGTCGGGAGTGCGCTCGCCTTCGAGGTCGATGTCGCCGACGCCGAGTCGGTCAGAGAGATGGCCAACTTCGCCGTGAAGGAGTTCGGGGGATTGCATCTCGCGGTAAACAACGCCGGTATCGGCGGGCCAAGCGAAACCACGGCCGATTATCCGCTGGAGGATTGGCGCAAGATCATCGATGTGAATCTCAACGGTGTCTTCTACGGCCTGAAATACGAGATTGCCGCCATGCTCGAGACGGGAGAAGGCGGAGCCATCGTCAACATGTCGTCCGTCTTGGGTTCAGTTGGAAGGCCGAAGGCCTGTGCCTATGTGGCGACCAAACATGCGCTGGTGGGGCTGACGAAGGTCGCGGCGATGGAGTTCGCCGCGCGAAACATCCGTATCAATGCCATCGGCCCGGCCTTCATAGACACGCCGTTGCTGACCAAGAATCTGGATCCGGACGTGATAGAAAGTCTGGCAGAATTGCACCCGGTCGGGCGGTTGGGTACACCCACGGAAGTCTCCGCGCTTACCTGTTTCCTTTTATCAAGCCAGGCAAGCTTCATAACCGGCAGCTACCACCTGATCGACGGCGGATACACAGCGAGATGATCCGCCAAGGCCGCCATGCGTCACAGAAACGATGCTGCGGGAAGCGGTGCCTGTCGAGAAATGATTCAAATCAAAGCGCCCAACCATCGCTTGGATCAAGGTAATCCGATGTGGAATCCTGTCGCCAGCGCGCCACTCGGCCCCAGTCTTCAACTGGCTGTCTTTGATCAAGACGGTGTGCACGTGTTGATATTCCCTTGCAGGAGGGAGCCGATGGGTTGGAGAAATGCTGCGACCGGCGCACGCGTCGACGTCCATCCCACCCACTGGCGTCCGTGGAACACGGATGAAAATGATCCGGATGCTCTGCGAGACCCAAACTAGCTTTTCGGGTCGGCAACCAATGCCCTGCGCACCAGATGCGATAGGCTGCCAAGATCATAGGCAATGTTTGGCTGGACTGCCCCTGGTGGTATAGACAGGCCCACCTCTCCTTTGAGCATAGGAGGCAGCTCGTGTTCCGACAACTCGTCACGTCTCGACGGACGGCCTGACGAGCCGGCGGTCCCTGTGACGGGGTCTACGGAAGCTGGCTCCCCATTGCTCGCATCTCATCCTGCACCTGGAAGAACGCTAGCGATCGCTGGTTCAGCACCCATGCATCCATTCGCAAACACGAGGCTCCGCCGTTTGACCGACATCAAGGCATCACATGCCACGAGATGGCAATCAAGAGGCTATCCTTTGCTCAAGCGAGGTGCTCGCATGTCCTACAAAACGATTGTCGTCAACCTGGCCGTGGACGCAGACCCCGCACCGATCGTCAAGCTCGCAGCGGAGCTCGCGCAGCGCTTCGATGCTCATCTCGTCGGCCTTGCGGCCGCGGATGTTCCGCCTCTGGTTTCGACAGGAGAAGGCTTGGTCTACGAAGGCGAGGTGATGCAGATCCAACGCACCGAAATCGAAAAGCGCCTGGCCGAGATGCACGGCATTTTCGAAAAGCTCGTTCCGGCCGCGGTCAGCAGCGAGTGGATCCAGTATGTCTGCGGCCCGACCCGCGCCTTGGGCCAGGTGGCCCGCTCGGCCGATCTAATCGTGACTGCCGACGGCGGCGGGGATGTCTACCGCGCGGTCGATATTGGCAGCCTCGTTCTTGGCGCCGGTCGACCAGTGCTGGTCGCCGCGGCCAATGCCGAACATGTGCTGGGCAAGACTGTGCTTGTCGCTTGGAAAGACAGCCGGGAAGCGCGAAGGGCCTTGTCCGATTCCTTGCCGTTTCTGGTTGCAGCCAACGAGGTTGTTGTCGCCACCATGCAATCCGAATCCGCGGAAGATGTTCGAGACAGCCTTGCCGATGTCGCGGCCTTTCTGGAGCAACACGGCATCACGGCGCGAACGGAAACTGTCGCTGGCGATGCTGACGCCGACAGGTTGTTGACCTTTGCGCGATCGATTCATGCGGATCTGATCGTTTCAGGAGCTTATGGTCACAGCCGGCTGAGAGAATGGGCCTTTGGCGGCGTTACACGCTCGCTGATCCGCGAGGGCAGCGTCAATCGCCTCCTGTCCAATTGACGGGATGGCCATGGTGACCCATGCGACAGACGAGGCGGAGCGGCTGAACGCCATGGCAAACGAAGGCCATTCGATCGGTCGTTCTCCCGATCATGCCCAGAGCCCCTATTGGTCGCTCGGGACAGATCAGTTGGTGGCGGAACTGGAGACCTCCACGTCTGGTCTTTCGAGCGTCGACGCGGCGGTCCGGCTCGGGAAATTCGGTCCAAACGCATTGGCGTCGCGCTCCGCCGGATCGGCGTTGGCAGTCTTTGCCCGCCAGTTTCGCAGCCCGCTGGTGCTGATCCTTGTCTTTGCCGCAGCCGTGTCGATGTTTGTCGGCGAGGGCCGTGAAGCTGCGATTATCGGCGGGATTGTACTGGCTAGCTGCGTCCTCAGCTTCACCCAGGAGTACGGTGCCTCTCGCGCGATGGAGGCGCTGCAGCAGCGTGTTTCCCGCAAGGCAACCGTGCTGCGTGATAGCCTCGAACGCATGATCAATGTCGAGGACATCGTCCCAGGCGATGTCGTCTGCCTGTCAGCTGGCAATCTCATTCCCGTCGACGGCGTGATCCTGGAGGCCCGGGATTTTAATGTCAGCGAATCCGTCCTAACCGGCGAGACGTTCCCCGTCGTGAAGTCCGCTGGCCGGTCTGCTCCCGAAGCTGGCATCGCACAACGAACGAATGCCGTCTTCACCGGTACGTCGGTTCGCAGCGGGACGGCGAAGGTGCTTGCGGTGGCCACGGGAGCGCGCACCGAGTTTGCACTGATCGCCGAGGCTTTGGAGCGGCGGATTCCCGAGACCCAGTTCGCCCGCGGCATCAGGATGTTCGGATATCTGATGACCGAGATCATGCTTGTGATCGTCATCCTGGTGTTCTTCGCCAACTTGCTGCTGCATCGGCCCTTGATCGAATCGCTGCTGTTTTCGCTTGCCCTCGCCGTTGGACTGACGCCCGAACTGCTTCCCGCGATCATCAGCGTCACTTTGGCCAGGGGCGCGCGGATGATGGCCGCCAGCGGTGTGATCGTGCGTCGCCTCGATGCGATCGAGAACCTCGGCAGCATGGACCTGCTGTGCACAGACAAGACCGGAACGCTGACGGAAGGCGTCATTCACCTCGACGGATCTTTCGATGTCGAGGGTAATGCTTCTAAGGAGGTTCTGCTCTGGGCACGGCTGAACGCGACTTTGCAGACCGGGCTGAAGAATCCCCTCGACGAGGCAATAGCGAATGCCCAGCCAGGACAGGATGATCTGCGCGGCTTCACCAAGCTTGACGAAATCCCATACGATTTCGTTCGCAAGCGGTTGTCGGTCGCCGTGAAGGGAGGAAAGGACGAACAGATACTGATCACCAAAGGTGCCGTACAGAACGTTCTCGATGCCTGTGTCTTTGTGCGAGGTTCAGACGGCCAGAAATCCCTGGGCGCGGCGGAACGCCAAGCCATCGACGAGAGGTTCAGGCGCTGGAGCGGGCAAGGGTATCGTGTTCTGGGTCTGGCAATCCGGCGATACCAGGACAATGCGGGCTTCAGCCGCGATGACGAAACGGCGATGACATTTGCGGGATTCCTGCTGTTTCTCGATCCGCCAAAGGAAGGCGTGCGTGAAACGCTGTCCGCTCTTGCCAGCAGGGGCATCGCTGTAAAGGTCATTTCCGGCGACAACCGCTATGTCGCCGCCCACCTGGCCGAGGCTGTAGGTCTGCGGTCCGACAGGATCATGACCGGCGAAGACCTGTCGAAAATGACGAAAAATGGCCTTCTGGCCGGTGTCCGCAATACCGATCTCTTCGTCGAGATCGATCCGAACCAGAAGGAGCGTATTGTCGAAGCGTTGCGCCGGAGCGGCCACGTCGTCGGCTATCTCGGCGACGGCATCAATGACGCGCCGGCGCTGCATGAAGCCGACATTGGCATTTCCGTCGATACGGCTGTCGATGTGGCTCGGGAGGCCGCCGACATTATCCTGCTCAAGCGCGACCTGGGTGTACTGGTGCGGGGCGTCGACGATGGCCGCAAGACGTTCGCCAATACGATGAAATACATCTCCATCACGACCAGCGCCAATTTCGGCAACATGATCAGCATGGCCGCCGCGTCGCTCTACCTGCCTTTCCTACCGCTGCTGGCCAAGCAGATCCTGCTGAACAACTTCCTTTCCGATATCCCGGCCCTAGCGATAGCGAGTGACAATGTCGACGCCGACCAGCTGCGCAGGCCGCAGCACTGGGACATCCGTTTCGTCAGGCGCTTCATGGTAAGTTTCGGTCTGGTGAGCTCCCTATTTGATTTCGCGACCTTCGCCTTCCTTCTCGTCGTGGTGCATGCCGCAGCCGCAGAATTCCAGACTGCCTGGTTTGTGGAATCACTGCTCACCCAACTTTCCATTCTCCTGGTCGTGCGCACGCGGAAGACATTCTGGCTAAGCCGTCCGAGCAGGTTGTTGGCATGCCTCGCGCTCGCGGTTGGCATCGTCGCCGTGACCATGCCCTACATGCGGTTCGCCGCTTGGTTTGGGTTTGTCCCTCTTCCACTGTCGGTACTTGCAGGCCTTCTTTCAATTTCGGCCGCCTATGTCCTTGTTTCGGAATTCACGAAGGGGTGGGTTTTCGAGCATGGCAGCCGGGCACATCGACCAACTGCAAGATTGCTGCACAGCCGGAAGGTCCTCAGGTCCAAACAGTGAAGACCATTATAGTGGAGCGGCTCCAATCACGACCAGGTGTCCAGCCGATAGATGGGTACCAGTTTGAACCGGATACATGGGTAACAGTTCTCCCCCTTATGATGGGTTCGCCGCCGCGCCAGGCGGTTTGGTTGGTGTGGCGCTTCGGCGAACCAGTTTCATGTGCTTGTGGTCGATGAAGCCGAGCGGATGGGCATAGAAGCGCATCGCCCATTCGCCGTTCTCAGTCTCTTCGATGGCAATCGGCTCGCCTGCCAGCGTGGCCGAGACGTAGATTTCGGCGCCCTGCCATTTGACGGCGCCGTTCTGGCGCACGCTGCGCACCGCCGCCTCGGCCGGATAATCCGGCTCGGGGGGCTTCCTGGGCATGGGACGGGTTGAGGGACAATAATGCTGTGATGGGGTGCCCATGCCAAGCGCCTCGTGCGGGCGCTCTTCATTGTAGCTGCGCCGGAAGGCCTCGAAGGCCTGGGCTTGAGCCGCCCTGTCGGCCTCCGGTGCCTTGGCCATCGGCAGCATGGTCAAATGGAAACGCTCATGGCGCCCGTTCTGCTGCGGCTTGCCCGGTTGGATGCGCTCAAGGGCGATGCCGAGCTTGATGAAGCGCGCCGCAAGCGGCGTCAGCCCGGCGACGCCGGCCGACGCAAATGGCGAGCCATTGTCGCTTCTGAACCGATCCGGCAGGCCGTTCTCCTCAAACAACCGCTCAAACACAGGCCAGGCTTCTTCATCCGCCGTCGAGCTTGTTGCCTCGAGCCCCAATAGGTAGCGGCTCGACACATCCATCACCGTCAGCGGTTCGCAACGCCATCCGTCGCGGGTCCGGAACCAACCCTTGTGGTCCCCGGTCCACACCGCGTTCGGCTCCGAAGCTTCCGGCCATGGCCCATTGCCTGCCGCCTTCCAGCGTTTGCGCCTACGCCCCACAAGTCCATGCCGCCTCAGAATCTCACCGGCCGTCGAGACCGCAGGCCAGCCGCAGCAGGGCTCCGCTCGCTTGAGCCTGGCCATGATCTTCTTGGGCCCCCACAGCGGGTGGATCTCCTTCATAGCCACGATCCGCCCCACCAAATCCTCGGCCGTCGCCCGGCCGTGATTGAGCGGCGCTCGCGGCCGATCGTGCAAACCTTCCGGACCAAACTCCCGATAACGCCCTAGCCATTTGTAGCCGCTCTTGCGCGAGATGCCGTAGGCCGCACACAGCTGCGTCATCGTCTCCTCGCCAGAAAGGCAGTCCACAACAAACCGGAGCCGCTCATCCATGATGCCAGTCTCTCGCCAAACCATCGCCGGTCCTCCCGGCGGACAAGAAAACTGTCACCCATCTAATCAGTCCATTCTGTTACCTATCTATCCGGTTCGGACACAGGATGCTGCCTGGCTTCCCAAAGTTCGTTGCGTTGAACCAAAGGGGCCCTGCGTTGCCTTCGCGAGATGAAGCGACAACTCGGGGCGCGTTCAGATCCGCCTGCCTCGGCATTTGCGATGGATCAAGGCTCGGTCGTCCTTCGCCGGATAGATCGATGGCGACCGGTGTTGACACCGCCCCGTCGTGAACCAGTGGCAAGCATCGACGCGTTGTGCCTCAGCCCGCGTCGGTTTGGAACCAGCGAAGGAACGAGAAATGACCGAGCATCCCCGCACCAGTCGCTTGTCCGCCCAGGAATTACATGACATCGATGCCTACTGGCGCGCCGCCAACTACCTGACCATCGGACAGATCTACCTGCTCGACAACCCGCTGCTTCGCGAGCCTCTCCGGCTGGAACATGTCAAGCCGAGGCTGCTGGGTCATTGGGGAACATCACCTGGCCTCAGTTTCATCTACGCGCATCTCAATCGGGCGATCAGGCAGCGCGATGTCAATGTCATCTATGTCTGCGGTCCTGGTCATGGCGGACCGGCGATGGTGGCAAACACCTATCTTGAGGGTACCTACAGCGAGACCAATCCGGACATTACGTTGGGCGAGGCCGGAATGAAGAAGCTCTTCAGGCAGTTCTCATTTCCAGGCGGCATCCCAAGTCATGCGGCGCCCGATGTTCCCGGCTCGATTCATGAAGGCGGCGAGCTCGGCTATGCGCTTTCGCATGCCTATGGCGCGGCCTTCGACAACCCGGACCTTGTCGTCGCTTGTGTCGTGGGTGACGGAGAGGCGGAAACTGGGCCGCTCGCCACCTCCTGGCATTCCAACAAGTTCCTCAATCCGGCGCTTGACGGCGCGGTGCTGCCCATCCTCCACCTCAACGGCTACAAGATCGCCAACCCCACGATTCTGGCTCGCATCCCCGAGGAAGAACTGCGTGCGCTGTTCATTGGCTATGGCTACGAGCCGCTGTTTGTCGAGGGCGACGATCCGGCCTTGATGCATGAGCGCATGGCAGTTGTGCTCGACGATGCCCTTGACCACATCAGGGCAATCCAGGATGCGGCCCGCGGCGGCCTAAAGGCGGCACAGCCGCGGCCGAAATGGCCGATGATTGTGCTTCGAAGCCCGAAGGGCTGGACTGGTCCCAAGGAGGTAGATGGACTGAAGACCGAGGGTTTCTGGCGTTCCCACCAGGTTCCACTTGCCGGCCTCGCCGAAAACCCCGCGCATCTGAAGATGCTTGAAGAGTGGATGAGAAGCTACCGGCCTGAAGAGCTTTTCGATGGCGCCGGCGCGCCTGTGGCCGCGATCCGCGCCACTGCACCGGAAGGTGAAAGGCGCATGAGCGCCAATCCACATGCCAATGGCGGCCTGCTGCGTCGGTCCTTGGAATTGCCTGGCTTGCATGAGCACGCCGTCCCGATCGAGCGGCCCGGGGATGTCAAGGCGGAGTCGACCAGGGTCATGGGTAGTTTCCTGCGCGATGTTATGACGTTGAACCAGGGCAGCAGGAACTTCCGAATCGTCGGGCCGGACGAGACGGCTTCGAACCGCTTGCAGGATGTATTCGAGGTGACGGAGCGCGCCTGGATGGAAAGGATACTTCCCGAGGATGTGCACCTGGCGCGGGAAGGCAGGGTTCTGGAGATTCTATCCGAGCACACCTGCCAGGGCTGGCTGGAAGGTTACCTGCTTACCGGGCGCCACGGCTTCTTCTCGTGCTACGAGGCCTTCACGCACATCGTCGATTCCATGTTCAACCAGCATGCGAAATGGCTAGATGCCTGCCGCAAGCTCGCCTGGCGGCGGCCGATCGCTTCGCTGAACTATCTGTTGTCCAGCCATGTCTGGCAGCAGGAGCATAATGGGTTCAGCCATCAGGATCCGGGCTTCATCGACGTGGCCTTGAACAAGAAGGCGGACGTCGTGCGCGTCTATCTGCCGGCGGATGCCAACAGCCTGCTTTGCGTGACCGACCATGTGCTGCGGACATGGAACCGCATCAATGTCGTCGTCGCCGGCAAGGCCAATTCCTGGCAATGGCTGTCCATCGATGAGGCGAAGGTCCACTGCAACGCCGGCATCGGCATATGGGATTGGGCATCGACCGACCGTGGGGCCGAGCCGGATGTGGTGATGGCCTGCGCCGGCGACGTGCCGACGCTCGAGACGCTGGCTGCTGTTCAGATCCTCAGACACCACATTCCCGACCTCAAGGTTCGTGTCGTCAACATCGTCGATTTGATGACCCTGCAGCCAAAGGAACATCATCCGCACGGTCTCTCGGATCGGGAGTTCGATGCGCTGTTCACCAGGGACAAGCCCGTCATCTTCGCATATCACGGATATCCATGGACCATCCATCGTCTGACCTATCGACGGACCAATCACGACAACATCCATGTACGCGGTTACAATGAGGAAGGAACGACGACGACGCCCTTTGACATGACCGTGCTGAACGGGCTTGACCGCTATCACCTGGTGCTCGGCGTTCTCGAGCGCATCCCCGAGCCGGCCGGCGCGCATATTCGGCTGAAACAGGCCATGGAAGGCAAGCTGATCGAGCACCAGGCCTATATCCGCGAGCACGGACAAGACATGCCCGAGATACTCGGTTGGAAGTGGGAGCAGTAGTGATGGCGAAGCGCCAGGCTGACAGGATCGGACCCGCAACAGTGGGTGGAGCCAGTCGACCGTGACGGATGTAATTCTTGTCCTCAATGGCGGCTCGTCGAGCCTGAAGTTCGCCGCCTTTCAAGGCCGCGACGAGCTTCATCTGCTGGTGCGTGGCAGTGTCTCGTCTATGGGCGAGCGGCCCCGGCTTCACGTCGCGCCCACGGCAACGACGCCACCGTTCGACAGGAGCCTAGGCGAACAACCAATCTCCATCGACAAGGCGTTTGAAGCCATTGCGTCCTATCTGGCAAACCGTGGCCTGTTGCGCCGGGTGCGCAAGGTCGGACACCGCATCGTGCATGGCGGTCGGGAGTTTGCTCGCGCAACGCCGCTCGATCAGCGCACGCTCGACGCCTTGCGCGGGCTCGCGCCGCTCGCCCCGATTCATCAAGCAATCAACCTGGAACTGGTCGGCTTGGCCAGCCGCCTTCTGCCCGGCGCAACGCAGGTCGGCTGCTTCGACACCGCCTTTCACGCGACGCAGCCCGAGCTCGCAAGACTTTATGGCTTGCCGCATGAGATGTCGGAGCAAGGCATCGTGTCCTATGGGTTCCATGGGCTGTCCTACAGCCATATCGCGAGCGAGCTCCGCAACCGTTACGGCGCAGCCGCCGGTGGCAGAACGATCGTTGCCCACCTTGGCAGCGGAGCGAGCCTGTGTGCGATGAAGGCAGGCGCAAGCCATGCCACCACGATGGGTTTCTCGACGCTTGACGGCCTCGTCATGAGTACGCGTTGCGGCGCGATCGATCCTGGCGTCCTCCTGCACCTCCTGCACGACCGGAAGATGTCATCCGATGGACTGATCGACTTGCTCTACGAGCGATCCGGCCTGCTGGGGGTATCCGGCATCTCCGGGAATATGCAGACGCTGCTTGCGTCGAGAGATCCGGCGGCGATGCGCGCCGTCGATCTCTTCGTCTATCGCGTCGGCCGTGAGGTCGGGTCGCTCGCAGCGGCGCTCGGAGGCCTCGACACGCTCGTGTTCACCGCGGGCATCGGCGAGCATGCGCCGGTGATCCGACAGGGGATTTGCGAAGCTGCTGGATGGCTGGGCGTTGCGATCGACAGGGAGCTGAACGCCGACAGCGAAGAATTGATCAGCACCGGGGATTCCCCTGTCGATGTTCTGGTCATCGCAGCGGACGAAGAGCGTGCGGTGGCTGCAGAGTTGCTCGAGTTCGAGGCGGTTTGATCACGACAGCCGCCAGTTGGCGGGGCGCCGCTCACGTGCCAGAGTTGTCCACTCACGCGTGGGTATCCCTCAGGGGGGGAAGCCATTCGTCGGCCCGCTACCGGTTCAAGATCTGACGGCGGACTCCCCAAGGACTGAAAGCCAAGATGGTATCTAGCTCGCCAACTTGGCGCCGAGCTTCCGCTGAACCAAGACGAGTGTCGGGTCGTCGGGGTCGGTTTTGACGGTGAAACCCATGTCGCGTTCAAGTTCGATCGCCGCGCGGTTTTCGCGGCTCTCGATCGACTCGATCGTCTCGATGTCAGGTCGTCGGCGTAACGCGCCATATAGCCGAGAAATTCCCAGCCGACGCCGAGATGTTTGCGGTCCTCGCGGATGCAAATGGCGACTTCGCCCCGGCGGTCGGCCGGATCGGCTGCGAGCGTCGCTACCGCGATCAGCATTCCGTCGGTCGAAAAGGCGAGAAAGTTATGGATGTGGGGATCGTCGGAACGGGTCATCGCCACCAAGCGCTCATGCGACACTTCCCGCAACGCGCCGAGGAAACGGAAGCGCAAATCCTCTGGCGTTACTACATGCTTGAAGAACTCCGCGACGAGCTGCTCGTCGTCGGGGCGAGCGCGGCGCACTTCGAACCGAAATCCCGTGTGCGTGGTGAGCGTGCTTTTCATTGTCGTCCCTCTCAGGACTTTTGCGTGAAACTGGCTCGAATGCCTCATTCCCCCATCGCCAGCAGCGTGTCCCGCTTGATGATTTCGATGCTGCGAAGGCTGAGCAGGCGGATCACACCCTTCTCTCTCAGGCGGGTGAAGACCCGCGAGACGGTTTCGATTGTGAGGCCGAGATAGTCGCCGATGTCGTTTCGCGACATGGGCAGTTCCACCTGCCGCAGTCCGCCCTGACTCTCCGACATTTCGATGAAGAATGCCGCTACGCGCTCGATGGCGTTCTGGCGGCCAAGTACCAGAAGATGTTCCTGCGCCCGGGTCAGGCCTTTGAGTGCGAGAGGCAGAAGCTGGCGCGACATGTCCGTGCCTGATGGAGCGCGGAAGACCCGGACACCGGTTGCGTTGATCGCTTCGGCGAAGAAATGGTGAGTGGGGTCGGCCTCGAAGCCGAAGGTTTCTCCCGCCAGATGGAACGCGCTGATCTGCCTGCGGCCGTCGGCGAGCAGGCGGTAGATGCGGACCGCGCCGAACTCGACCTGGTAGAGGGCACCCGCCTTTTCGCCCTGGGCGTAGATCTCGGCGCCTGCCGAGAAGAAGCTCACCGGCTGCACGGTCGCGCCGTCAAAGATGGCAGCCGGGTTCTGCTGGAGGAGGTATGACGGCAGTTCAATCTTGGCGGAGGCTTGAGCGTACATGGCTGTGGTCCCGGTGAATCTGTGACAACAGCAATCGCGCAAATCCCGCCACGCCGAAATTCGGTTATGTCCCTACGGGAAACTACTTAGGCCGAGTTCGAAAGCCCCCGATCTATCCAGCCCCCGCCGTGCAAGACGCGCGCTTCATGCGATTGACCACGATCAAGGCCGGCATGAATTGGCTGGGCGACCATCCGGTCAGAACCAACCATGCAAACAAGGGAATTTGGCCATGACCTCCGACATCATCGAAATCTGGGCCGGGATGCTCGGCCTTGCCTATCTTGCGGCCTTAGGCCTTTATTTCGAGATGCTTTCCGCTCGGAAGCGCAGTCACGTCGCGGCGAGCCATGGCTTCGGTGGTCGCATCAGGCCGCGCGCGATGGAGAGCAAGCACTCCCGATAATTCCATTTCCCGTCAGGTAGTGCATTTCCCTTTTTTGCCGAGCGGGCGGCAGACTTAGCCACAATCATTTCCGGACTGAGGTGTTTCATGAGGGCAATGGTGCTGGAGAGGCCGGGCACTCCTTTGAAGGCCACCGATCGCCCCGACCCTACGCCGCGACCGGGTGAAATAAGGCTCAGGGTCGAAGCCTGTGCGGTATGCCGGACCGACCTGCATGTCGTCGACGGCGATCTGCCGCGCCCGAAGTTGCCGCTTGTCCCAGGCCACGAAATCGTCGGCATCGTGGATCTGGTTGGTGAGGGCGTGTCGCCGTCTCGGCTTGGCCAGAGAGTAGGCGTTCCTTGGCTCGGACATACCTGCGGGCATTGCCCCTATTGTGTCGCTGGCGCCGAAAATCTTTGCGACGAGCCGCTCTTCACCGGCTACACGCGCGACGGCGGCTTCGCGAGCCATGTCGTTGCCGATCAGCATTTCGCTTTCGAGCTCGACGCCGCGGCGGACCCGGTGTCGCTGGCGCCGCTCCTGTGTGCAGGGTTGATCGGCTGGCGCTGCCTCAAGAAGGCGGGCGACGGCCGAAGACTGGGCATCTATGGCTTCGGTGCCGCAGCACATATCATCACCCAGGTCGCGATCTGGCAGGGACGAGAGATATTCGCCTTCACACGTTCCGGCGACATCCAGGCCCAGCAATTCGCGCGCTCGTTGGGCGTTGTCTGGGCAGGGTCGTCCGATGAATTACCCGCCGCCGAGCTTGACGCGGCGATCATCTTCGCACCGGTTGGCGAACTGGTGCCCGCGGCGTTGCGGGCTGTGCGCAAAGGCGGCCGCGTGGTCTGCGGCGGTATCCACATGAGCGACGTCCCATCGATGCCCTACCGACTTCTCTGGGAAGAACGAGAGTTGGTGTCAGTCGCTAATCTCACTCGCCGTGACGCGGAGGAATTCTTTCCGATGGCACAGCGTGCTCAGGTGCGCACGCACACAAAAGTCTATCCGCTCGAGCAGGCCAATCAGGCGCTGGACGATTTGCGGATGGGCAGGCTGAGCGGCGCCGCTGTCCTGACGCCATGATGCCGCGGATGAGTTGCCGCCGGCCAGTTTGATTTAGCGCAAGGACAGCGGACGACTGCGCGAGCAGTGTGGATAGATAATGTCAGCGCTTGTGCTGTCGTACTGATGGAGGATCAATATGAACACCGTTTCCAAGCTGGGAATTGCCGTCGCCATGCTGATGGCCGGCACTACCGGTTCGGTCTGGGCTGCTTCGCTTGTCCAGGTCTCTCTTTGGGACAAGGGCGCGAGTACGGAGATGCCGATGGGCCTCGCCTACGCGACGCCAGGACTGGACATCTCAAAAGCTACCATGGGCCTCAAGGTCTCGCCCGGCGCGGTGAAGGCCGGAAAGGTCACTTTCAAGGTCAAGAACGATTCCAAGGATACCGTTCACGAAATGATCGTGATGTTCCTTGCCGACCCGAAAAAGCCGCTCCCTTACATTGACGCCGAGAACCGGGTCGACGAAGACAAGGCGGGCGACAAGGGGGAGGTTTCGGAACTTGATCCGGGCAAATCAGGCGCTTTGACCGTTGACCTGCAAGCGGGAAAGTACCTGCTCATCTGTAACGTGCCAGGCCACTACGGCGCCGGCATGTGGGCCGAATTTACCGTCAATCCATAGGCTCGTCGGCCGACATCCGCGATCGTCGCTGCCTGCCCGGACGGACAGGTTCCAGAAGTTTGGGCGCATACCAAGATTAGTGGCTCCGGGATTTGTTGCCGCGCCGGCAATCCAAATTGCCTTCGCGACTTCCGGAGCAGCGTCTCAAAGCCCTCGCTGGCCCAGCTCGCGCATTCGCCCGATCCACTTAGCGCGTTTCGCGTCGCTGGCGCTTGCGACCATGCCGAACAAGGTTTCGCGCACCGGCCTGATCCCGACAAAGTTGAGAATGCCGCGCCGCATGCCGGCAATCCCGTGGCTGAAGAACCATATCCGGTAAACGGCCGCCGGCATTCCCATCGTCACCACCAGGCGGGCGGAGCGGCCGCGCAGCAAGGATTTGGCGAAACCTTCGCCTTTGGCCGGGTAGGCGAATGCCGTGCCTGGTCGCATCACCTGCTCCAGGAAAGCCTTCAGCATGGCCGGCACGGTGCCCAGCCAAAGCGGGAAGACAAAGACGAAATGCTCCGCCCAGACGACTGCCTCTGTGGCCTCTCTTAGGCTGTCGGGAATCTTGCCATGCTCGAACTCCTCCATTGTCCGGAGCATCGGAAAGTCCAGCAAGGCGAGGTCGATCTTGCGCACGGTGTGGCCAGCGCGTTCCGCGCTTTCGGTATACGCAGAAGTCAAGGCCCGGCAGAGCCGGTCGGGAGAAGGGTCGGGATGGCCGATGACAACGAGGATACGGCGTGGCACCACTTGGCTCCTACCAACTGAGGGACTGCTGACCATTCGCGGCTCTACGATGCGCTAGGTGGGGTGCCGTGTCGGTCAGAGCTTTGAGATTTCGTTCCGCCTTGCCGCGAGCAAAGTCTTCCAGCACCGTGCCGCCCATGGCGTCGGCCGTCAAAGTTCGCTGATCAATTCCCGCAGCAACAACTGGACATCCTTTGCTGTTTCGGCAAGTGCTGGATTTTTGACGGACCCCATCGCCGCTGCCGGATCGACCGCGGCAATTTCGACTTTGCCTGGCGAGATCTCGGTCACGATCACGTTGCAAGGCAGCATCGCGCCGATCTTGTCCTCGGCCTGCAGTGCGCGCCATGCGAAATGCGGATTGCAGGCGCCAAGGATCATGTAGGGCTTGAAATCGACGCCCAGCTTGACCTTCATCGTGTGCTGGACATCTATCCTTGTCAGGATGCCGAAGCCCTTGCCGGCAAGCTTTTTGGTGACATGTTCGATCGCCGCGGCAAACGGCATGTCGAGGTTTCTGCTGAAATAGTAACTCATCGGATCTTCCTTCAACGAAATACCTTCGCCCTCAGAGCAGCTTGGTCGCATCGTCGCTCTAGCTAGCCGCAGGGTGCCGGTGAAGCTTTGATCCAGCGCAATGAATGTTCGCCGCCTTCGGTGAATGTGGCGGCGAGGAGTTTTCCGGAATGACAATCCGAAATCTTGAATATGCCGTTTCGCCGAAATCCGTCGCTGTCATCGGCGCGACCGGGCGCATTGGCTCGGTCGGTTGCGTTGTCTTCGACAACATTGTCAGCGGCGGCTTCGAGGGAGAGATCTGGCCGGTTAATCCCAAACACTCACAGGTGGCCGGCCACCGCTGCTACGGCAGTGTTGCCGACCTGCCGGGCATTCCCGACCTGGCCGTGATCGTTACCCCTCCCGACACCGTTCCCGGGATCGTGCGCGAGCTTGCTGAGAAGGGGACACGTGCCGCCGTTGTCATCACGGCGGGGCTCAATCACGGGAACGGACTGCGCCAGGCGATGCTCGATGCAGCCAAACCTTGGCTTATGCGGATCATCGGGCCAAACACGATCGGGTTGATAGTCCCTCCAGCGAAGCTCAACGCCAGTTTCGCCCATATGGCCGCGAAGCCTGGGAACATCGCGCTGATCTCGCAGTCAGGCGCGATCGCCACATCGCTGATCGACTGGGCGGCCGAGAACAATGTCGGCTTTTCCCGGATCATTTCCCTCGGCGAGATGGCGGACGTCGACGTCGGCGACTGCCTCGACATGCTGGCGGGCGATTTTCACACGCGAGCTATCGTGATGTATCTCGAAACCATACCCAATCCGCGCAAGTTCATGTCTGCCGCACGGGCGGCTGCACGCCTCAAGCCGGTTATCGCAATCAAACCTGGCCGGCACGAACAGGCGGCCAGGGCGGCGGCGACACACACAGGCGCGCTTTCGGGCGCGGACAGGGTGGTGGACGCCGCGCTGCGGCGGGCAGGGGTGCTGCGTGTGGATGATCTCGCTGAGTTGTTCGATGCCGCTGAAACGATCGCGCGCTATTCTCCGCTCGAGCGGGCGCGCGTCGGCATCGTCACAAATGGCGGCGGCGCCGGCGTTCTTGCCGTCGACAAGCTCGTCGATCGTGGTGGCGAGTTGGCTGAACTTGCGCCTTCGAGCATTGCGCAGCTCGACCGTGTGCTGCCGCCGACCTGGTCGCGTGCGAACCCGATCGACATCGTCGGGGACGCGGCACCGAAGCGCTATGGGGCGGCGCTCGAAGCCTTGGCGGCGGATCGGGGGACGGACGTCATCCTGGTGATGAACTGCCCCACCGGGCTTGGTTCTTCGGCAGAAGCGGCCAGGAAGGTGGCCGAGCTCGGCGACGAGGGCGAGATCGGAGGAAAGCCGCTGCTGGCGTGCTGGCTCGGCGAGCGCACCGCCAACGAAGGCAGGCGCATCCTGACGGAAGCCGGCATTGCAAGCTTCGAAACGCCGGAGGATGCGGCGATCGCCGCGTCCTATCTCAGCGAATGGTCGCGGGCTCAGCGGGCGCTCCTGCGTACGCCCTCGAGCTGGACTGAAGGCCAGGCTGCCGGCAAGGCAGCGGCGTATGCCATCTTCAGGCAGGTAGCCAGCGAAGGGCGACGCATGCTGACGGAGCCGGAAGCAAAAGCGGCAATCGCCGCCTACGGCATCCCTGTGCCGCGAACCATTGTTGGAAGGTCTGCCTCTGAAGTGGCGCAGGCAGCCGGTCAGCTTCTCGAAAACTCTGAAAGAGTGGTCGTCAAATTGCTGTCGAAGGTGGTTTCGCACAAGTCGGACGTCGGCGGCGTGGTCCTCGATATTGCGACCGCCGACAAGGCTGCGGAGGCCGCCCAGTCGATCGAGACAAGCCTGCGCACGCAGTCACCAGGGACAGAGGTGGACGGCTACACTGTGCAAGCCATGGTCGTGCGCAAGCATGCACAGGAGCTCATTTTGGGCATGAACCTGGACCCGATGTTCGGCCCGGTCATTTTGTTCGGCGCCGGCGGCACAGCGGTCGAGGTTGTGAATGACACCGCGATCGCCCTGCCGCCGCTGGACGATGTGCTGGCTAGCGACGTGATCGACGCGACCAGGGTAAGCCGCCTGCTAGCCGGCTATCGCGATCGCAAGCCGGCCAACCGCGATGCGATCATCGCCGCGCTGAACGGCCTGTCGCAAATGATCGTCGACTTCCCTTGCCTGGTGTCGCTCGACATCAACCCGCTGCTGGCGGACGCAGAGGGTGTGATCGCGCTTGACGCCCGTATCGAAATCGACCCACGACGGGTGGATGAAGCGGCGCCAAACCCGGCTCTTGCGATCAGACCCTATCCGTCAGGATGGAGTCGCGATTTTGTCTCCGACGGTTTCTCCTTCCACATCAGACCGATCAAGCCGGTTGACGTCGCGCTCTATCCCGCGTTCCTGGCCAAGATTTCGCCCGATGATCTACGGCTGCGATTCCTGTCCGTGCGGAAGAACTTTCCGGACCAGATGCTGAAGCGGCTCACCCAGCTGGACTATGATCGCGACATCGCCTTCGTCGCGCTTGAAAAGGACACGGGAGCGCTGGCCGGAATCGGCCGGCTTTCCTGCGATCCCGATCACCGGACTGGCGAATATGCGCTGCTCGTGCGGTCGGACCTGCAGGGCCATGGCCTCGGATGGGACCTCCTGAACCAGGTCATCGACTATGCGAAGGCTGAAGGCATCGGTCGCATCGAGGGCATAGTCCTCAACGAAAACAGCAAGATGCTTACAATGTGCCGGGAGTTTGGATTCTCGGTTGCTCACCATCCCAGCGAGCCGGGCCTTTCTGTTGCGACTTTGGAGATCATCTAAGCGACGCCAAGGCCTGTCATCCGGTCTTTCTGAAGCTGGCAGTAGTTGAAGCAGCGGCCTCGACCAAGGCCATCCTCTCGGCGGTGATTTCGTCCGCATCGATTTTATGCCAGGTGTTCCCCCCTGATTTTGGTTGCATCATTCTTCGGCCTCGCCGCTGAAGCCCTGCAAGTCTTGCTAGCGCTGGAGCGTCTGGACGTAACCGGCAAGGTTTTGAATGCGTTCCGTGGTTACGGCCTCGCCGCCATAGGGACCGTACTTCTTCACGTCGTCGGGCAGGAACTGATTGCCCCAAACGGGCATGTCGCGCGCGCCATGCTCTGGAACGAGGCCGCGGCCGTCGATCGTCGCGTAGACCCGCCAGTAGGGGAACTCCCCGCCATTGCCCCTCGTAAGCGTCGTCAAATTCGCGGGGCGCTTCCGCAATACGTCGGCCATTGGTCCGTCGCCCCTGCCGTCCGCGCCGTGGCAGACGGCGCAGGAATTGAGATATTCCTGCTGCCCATTGCTCATCTGTTGTGCCGCCGCGGTGCTCAGCGTCAGCGTAAAAAGACCCATCGTCGTCCAGAATCTCATCGAATCCGCCTCCAGCCAATGGATCAGGCTAAGGCGTGTCGCCGACGCGGACGTTGATCGGGATCAATCCTGCTAAGCGATCGATTTGATTTAGCGCAAGGAAGGAATCCGACCTGCTGGCTACGGCTAAGTCCACTGGAAATCTTTCCCGAACTAGGAGACGCCGCCATGCCATTCAAGACATTGCTCACGGTTACAGGAGCCGATCAGGGAGACGATGATCTGAAGCTTGCCGCCGGCCTGTGCGAAGAAATCAATGCCCATCTCTCGGCGCTTGTACTAGTCATCGCGGCGCCTCCCGCTGGCGGAGCATATGCCGAGGTGGTTTCGCCGGCTTGGCTCGCGGAGCGAGAGGTCGAAATGGAAATGCTTCAGAAGCGGACCTCGGCCGTTTCCAAAATGCTGTCGGCGATCCCCGTATCGACTGACCTCAGCAGCGATTACCCCGAGCAGTCCTGGGCGGATGACGTCATCGGCCGGCGCGCCCGCTACGCCGACTTGACCATTGTCGGACCGGAAGTGCTCGCAAGCCAGATGCTCAAGGAAAAGATCGTTGCCGGTGCACTGTTCTCGTCCGGGAGGCCGGTCTTGCTGGTCCCGAAAGGAGCGCGCGCAACGTTGAAGCCAAAACACGTCCTTGTCGCCTGGGACGCCAGTCTGGAGGCGGCGCGTGCCGTGCGGGAATCGCTCGACATCCTGTCAAGGGCCGATGAGGTTCGCGTGGTCATGGTCGACCCGATCGAGGATGAACGGCACCACGGCGACGAACCCGGGGCGGACGTGGCGACCTATCTCTCCCGTCATGGCGCGAAGGTTACGGTAGAGCGTCTGCCGAGTTCAAATCACTCGATCGGCGAAGTTCTTCGCCAGCACGCGGTCGACACCAGCGCCGAGCTCATGGTCATGGGCGCCTACGGTCATTCCCGGTTGCGCGAGCGGATCTTCGGAGGTGTGACCAGGTCGATGATCGAGAACCCGGGATTGCCGATCATCATGGCTCGCTGAGCGTAAGACGCTGCGCTTGCATAGTCCTCTCACGGCGATGGCGGATGGCCTGGATCTTATCCGAGCCAGCGACGAGGTGGCTTCGGCGTTTGTCTCCCAGGGCCGTCGCGGGGCGATCCAGAAACGTCGGGTGAATTGGCGTTGACCTAACGCAAAGCCGGGCTGCGATCGGCGAGGTAAAATGCTTCGATCGATGACGGAGTAAGGCAATGCAGAAAACCTTGGTCAAGTTGGCGGCGAGCGTCGCTTTGGCCCTCTGTTCAAGCCACGCATGGGCGCAGCTACCGCTAGACGCCGAACGTTACCCTCGGGGGTCTCACATGATGTGGTGGGGTGGAGGCTGGTACCCACTTATGTTCGGTCCACTGTTCATGATCCTCTTTCTCGTGGCAGTGATTGCAACCGTCGTGCTTCTGGTCCACTGGCTGAGCGGGCCGGCAATGCCACCGTATCACGCGTGGCCGGGCCGGACGCCGCTCGACACCCTCAAGGAGCGATTTGCGCGCGGCGAAATCGACAGGGTCGAATTCGAGGAACGACGGCGAGTGCTCGGCGAGTAGCGGATTTGGGCATGTGGATGAGGGCGATGTCTTCGACAGGCAAGGCCCCACCGACCTGATCCGCGGCCATGATGTGGTGATTAGCGCCGTGCATTTCCTGGATAGCCACTGCGGAACGCTGATCGCCGCCGTGCGCGATTCCGGCGTGAAGCGCTACCTCATCGCCGGTGGCGCCAACTGGGCTTCGCGAGACTCCTTCCCCATCAGCGTCGGCATGGTTAATAGTGTCGATTTCGCGGAAAGGATCGATCATGGACCAAAGCCGGCTGTCGAAGAAGGAGCGGCATCAGCTCATCCTGTCGGAGGTGCGCCGCTCGGCCTCGATCCGTATCTCCAGGCTCGCACTGCGCCTGGGTGTCGCCGGCGAGACCATCCGCCGCGACCTTATCGAGCTTGGCGATGCGGGACTGCTCAACCGCACCTATGGCGGCGCGACGATCTCTCTGGTGACATCCGAACCGGTCATCGCCGAGCGCAGCCTGACCATGATCGAGGAGCGCGCCCGGATCGGGCGCGGTGCGGCGGGATTGGTCGAGAAAGGCCAGATCGTGATGATCGATGGCGGCTCGACGACCTATGAGGTCGCGCGCAGCCTCTCGCAGCTGAAACGCGAGCTGACTGTCATCACCAATTCAATCGGCGTTGCCTCGGTGGCGGGCGCCAATCCGACGTTCCGGGTTATCCTGTGCCCAGGCACCTACGACAGCCGTGAAGCCAGCGTTGTCGGGGAGGATACGGTGGAGTTCGTCAGGCGCTACAACGCCGATATTGCCATCATCGGCGCCTCGAGCCTGTCCGCGGACGGGCCTAGCGACATGATCCCCGGGGCGGCGGCGGTCAAGCGGGCGATGATTGCGCGCGCATTGTCGACGGCGCTGGTGGTGACCAATGACAAGTTCGGCCGCAACAGCCTCGAACGCGTCTGCGCACTCGACGCGCTCTCCGACATCGTTACCGATCGGGAGCCGCAGCCGGCGCTGCGCGCCATCATCGAGGCAGCTGGAACGGAACTCCGCGTCTTCAGCGGTGCCTGAGCGCCGATGCCGGAAGGCGGCCGATCAGTCGCAATCCGTATCCGGCAGAAAGAACGCCGACCGTCAGACGGGGAACAGGAATGCCGAGGCCGGATCGAAATAGATGCGCTGGCCCGTGGCGGCACCGACCGGCACCGCGTCCGAGGTTGGCCTGACATCGATTTCGTCTCCGCCTGCCGTGCGCGCCACGACGCGGCGGCGGTCGCCGAAGAAGGCGGTGTCGACGATCTCGACGGCAAGAGCGGCGCTCGCCGGTCCAGGCGTCAGGCTCAGTGCTTCCGGGCGCACCATCAGCCGGACTTTTTGGCCTTTGCCGAACGGCCTTGCCGTTTTCAGGCCGGAGACGATCGAACCATCGGCCAGGCGCACCGTCGCCGCGCCGGCTGCGGTTTCCAGATGCTCTGCCGGCAGGAAATTCGAATTACCGATGAAACCGGCAACGAACTCGCTGTCCGGTCTGAGATAAAGATCCTCGCCGGTGCCGATCTGTTCGATGCGGCCTTCCCTGAACAGAGCGATGCGGTCCGAAAGATGCAGCGCCTCTTCCTGGTCGTGGGTGACATAGAGGATGGTCACGCCCGTCTCGCGATGGATGCGGCGGATTTCGGTCTGGATATCCTGGCGCAATTTCTTGTCGAGCGCCGACAGCGGCTCGTCCATCAACAGGATCGGCGGATCGTAGGCGAGCGCGCGGGCCAACGCCACGCGCTGCTGCTGGCCGCCCGACAATGCGCCGGGCTGGCGGTCGGCGAAGTTCTCGAGGCGCACCAGTGCCAGCATGTCGGCGACCTTGCGCCTGACCTCGCTGTCGGGCCGGCGGCGCACGCGCAGCGGAAAGGCGACATTCTCGGCGACACTCAGATGCGGAAACAGCGTGTAGCGTTGGAACACCATGCCGATGTTGCGCTTGTGCGAAGGCACCGAGAGCAATGACTTGCCTTCCAGAAGCACATCACCGGAGCTCGGATCCTGGAAGCCGGCGATGGCGTAGAGCGTGGTCGACTTGCCTGAGCCCGAGGGGCCGAGGAACGTCAGGAACTCGCCCTTGGGCACGTCGATGGTGACGTCATGGACGGCGACGAAGGCGCCGAACGTCTTTCTCACCGCGCTTATGGACAGGAAGGACCGGGTCATCTGGACAATTTTCTGCGAAGGAGTGCGGTTACGATCATCAGGCACAGTGTCAGGCCGACGAGCAGGCTGGAGGCGGCGGCGACGACTGGGCTGAGGTCGGCGCGCAGGCTACCCCAGATCTTGACCGGCAAGGTTTGCAAGGTCGGGCTCGCCATGAAGATCGCCACCACGACTTCGTCCCAGGAGGCCAGGAAGGCAAAGATCGCCGCCGAGAAGATGCCGATGCGGATCGACGGCAAGGTGATCCTCAGCTTCGCCTGCAGCGGGCTGGCTCCGCAGACGATGGCGGCGTCCTCGATGGATTTGTCGAAACCTTCGAGCGCGGCGGTGATCGGGATAATGGCGAAGGGCAGCGCCAGAATGGTGTGGGCGATGACGAAGCCGATCGTGGTGCCGGCCAGTCCGATGCGCAGGAAGAAGGCGTAGACGGCGATGGCGAAGACGACTACCGGCAGCACCATCGGCGTCAACAACAGCCCACGCAGGAGCTGGCGTCCGCGAAACTCGCCCCTGACCAGGCTGAAAGAGGCGAAGAGGCCGATGATCACGGCTGATATGGCGGCCATGGCGGCGATCTTGGCGCTGGTCAGGGCCGCGTCGATCCAGGTTGGGTCGGCCAGCAATTGCTGGTACCATTTCAGCGTCCAGCCGGGTGGCGGAAAGGCCAGCCAGCGCGATGAGCCGAACGACAACAGCACGATGAAGACCACCGGCAGCAGCAGGAATGCTGCGACTGCCGCCGTGAAGCCGACAAGCGCCACGCGCAGCCATCCGAGCCGGTCATAGTCGAGCAGCATGTCAGAGCCCTCCGCCAGCGCGTCTGGCCCCGACCAGGCGAAGCTGGATCGCGTAAAGCGCCATGGTGACGACAAGCAGGACGAAGGCGGCCGCGCTTCCGAGCCCCCAGTTGAGCAGGGACTGCACGGTCTGGGCGATCATTTCGGCCAGCATCATATTGGATGTGCCACCGAGCAAGGCGGGCGTGACGAAGTAGCCGAGCGACATGACGAAGACCATCAGGCCGCCGGCGGCGACACCGGGAAGCGACAGCGGCAGAAGAATGCGGCGAAAGGCATCGAACGGGCTTGCGCCGCAAAGGGCAGCGGCGCGCAGCGTCATCGGGTCGATGGCGCGCAGTGTGCCGACCAGCGGCAGGATCATGAAGGGCAGCATGATATAGACCATGCCGATGGTGACGCCGGCCAGATTGTTGATGAGCGGCAGCGGCTCATGGATGATGCCGAGCGCCATCAGCGCCCTGTTGATCACGCCGGTGCGCTGCAGCAGCACCATCCAGGCATAGGTACGGGTGAGAAGGTTGGTCCACATCGACAGGATGATGATGCCGAAGACGATCGAACCCATGGCCTGCGGCATGATCGCCAGCATCCAGGCGACTGGGAAAGCCACCACGATGGTGACGGCGGTGACGACCGATGCGACCAGGAAGGTATTGAGGAACACCCGCACATAGGTATCGCTGCCGAAAAGGGCCGCGTAATTCTGCAAGCCCGGTTCGGGATCGGTGACGCTGCGCAGCAAAAGCGCGACCACCGGCACAATGAAGAACAGGCCGACCAGCAGAATGGCAGGCAAGGCGCTGCCGCTGCCGGCCGGGAGGCCGGCGATCGGGCCGCGTCTGAGAGAACTTTCCTGCATCGAGTGGTCCTGTCTAGAGCGGTTCAGCGTTTGACGGAATCGCCGAACCGCTCTAACTCTTTGTTTTTACGCAACTCCGGACGGAAAACCGTTATCACTTTTCCTGGAATTGCTCTGCAAACGGGGCGCGAAAGCCGCGCCCCGTTGATCTGCAACGGCGCTACTTGGTCTGCCAAGCGTACCAGCGCGTGGCGATCTCGTCGCGATGCTCGGCCCAGTAGTTCATGTCGAGGTTGATCTGGCCATCGACATGGGCATCGGGCAGTGCCTTGACCGCGTCGGCGGGCATCTGCGCCTTGGCCTTGGTGTTGATGGGCGCATAGCCGCTCGCTTCGGCGAATTTCGCCTGGCCGGTCGGGCTGGTGGCAGCGGCTAGGAACTTCATCGCGCTGTCCTTGTTCTTGGCGCCCTTCGGCACGACGAGCACGTCGGCGGCCGTGAGGTTCTGGTTCCAGGAGACGCCGACATCGGTGCCATCCTGCTGGAGCGCGAAGACGCGCCCGTTCCAGAGTTGGCCGAAGGCGGCCTCACCAGAGGCGATCAGCTGCTGCGATTCGGCGCCGCCGCCCCACCAGACGATGTCCGACTTGATGGTGTCGAGTTTCTTGAAGGCGCGGTCGAGGTCGAGCGGATAGAGCTTGTCGGCCGGCACGCCGTCGGCGAGCAGCGCGATTTCGATGACGCCGGGCGCCGACCATTTGTAGAACGTCCGCTTGCCTGGGAATTTCTTGGTGTCGAACATGTCGGCCCAGCCACTCGGCTCACCCGGGACGGCGCCCTTGTTCCAGGCGAGCACGAAGGAATAATAGAAGCTACCGACGGCATGCTCATTGCTGAAGCGCGGATCAAGGTCGGCTTTCGGCACGACCGCATAGTCGATCGGCTCCAGCAGCCCGTCCTTGGCCGCCTTGATGGCGAAGTCCATCTCGACGTCGACGACATCCCAGGTGACGTTCTTGGCATCGACCATGGCCTTGAGCTTGCCGTAGTCGGTCGGCCCGTCCTGCAGCACCTTGATGCCGGAGCTGGCCTCGAAAGGCGCTGCCCAGGATTTGGTCTGCGCTTCCTGTGTGGTGCCGCCCCAGCTGGTGAACGCCATCTCGTCGGCCTTGGCGGCGGTTGCCGCGAGCAGCCCGGCCAGAATGCCGGTCAAAATCAGTTTCATGTCATTCTCCTCTGTTGGTCTGTTCTTGTTGTTCTCAGTGCACCCGCGTCCGGCGCTCCTCAGCGCATGACGAAGGGATCGGGGATCGGCTCGTCCGAGGTCTTGATCCAGACCGATTTCGAGCGCGTGTAGTCTCTGATGGCGTCGAGCCCGCCCTCGCGGCCGAGCCCCGACAGGCCGTAGCCGCCGAACGGAACCAGCGGTGAGACGGCGCGATAGGTGTTGACCCAGACAACGCCGGCATGGATGTCGCGCGCCATGCGGTGCGCCTTGCCGAGATTGCTGGTGAACACACCCGAAGCCAGGCCGAAGGGCGTGTCGTTGGCGAACGCCAGCGCTTGTGCCTCGCTGTCGAAGGCAAGCACGCTGAGCACCGGCCCGAACAATTCCTCGCGCATGCAGGGCAGGTCGCTGCTGCCGGCATCGATGATGGTCGGTGGGTAGTAGAAGCCGTCGCCGGCCGGCCGTGTTCCGCCGGTGACCAGTCTGCCGCCAGCGGCAAGGCTGTCGGCGACGACCCTCTCGATCCAGTCGCGCTGGCGCAGTGTGGCGAGCGGACCCATTTCGGTCGCCGGGTCCTGCGGATCGCCGATGCGGATCGCTTCGGCCTTGCGCTTCAAGCGGCCAAGGAATTCATCCTTGACCGAGCGCTCGACCAGCAGCCGCGAGCCGGCGACGCAGCTCTGGCCGGTCGCCGCGAAAATGCCGGCGACCACCGCGTTGGCGGCGCTGTCGAGATCGGCGTCGGCAAAAACGACAACCGGGCTTTTGCCGCCGAGCTCGAGCGTGGTGTAGGCAAGGTTCTCCGCCGTGTTCCTGACGACGGCGCGCGCGGTCGACGGACCGCCGGTGAAGGCGACGCGCGAGACCAACGGGTGACTGGTCAGGCGCCGGCCGCATTCCTGGCCGAAGCCGGTGAGGATGTTGACGACGCCCGCGGGAAAGCCGGCTTCCTGGACGAATTCGGCAAAGGCGAGCAATGGCGCCGGGCCGTCCTCGGAGGCCTTGAGCACGACCGTGCAGCCGGCGGCGAGCGCCGGGCCGAGCTTGACGGCCGAGAGGAAGAGCTGCGAATTCCAGGGTACCACCGCGGCGACGACGCCGATCGGTTCGCGGCGGATGGTGACGTCGAGATCCGGCTTGTCGATCGGCACGTGCGCGCCTTCATGCTTGTCGGCAAGCCCGCCATAATACCGGTAGTAATCGCCGACATAGGCGATCTGGGCACGGGTCTCGCGGATGATCTTGCCGGTGTCGCGCGTTTCGAGTTCGGCGAGGTGTCCGGCATTGGCGGCGACGAGGTCACCGAGCTTGACCAGTAGTTTTCCGCGCGCCGTTGCCGCTGTCGTTCGCCACGGTCCCGAGCGTAGCGCCCGGTGCGCCGCCTCGACGGCGCGATCAACATCGGCTTCGCCCGCCGCCGGCAATTTCGCCCAGGCTGTCCCGGTCGACGGGTCGATGCTGTCGAAGGTAGCCGATGGCTCGTCGAAGCGGCCATCGATGAAATTTCTGAATGCAGCGTCGGTCATTGGCTCGTCAGTCAAGGGCTCGCGATCAGAGGAAGGCCGGCATCACCCGGTCGATGAACAGTTGCAGCGATTTCTTCTTGCGTTCATGCGAAAGGCCGCTGTCGATCCAGATCGAATACTGGTCGTAGCCGAGCGCCTCATAGGTCTTCAGTCTGGCGATCACCTCGTCTGCTTCGCCGATCACCAGGTTTTGCCTGATCTTGTCCGGCGCGTATTGCGGCATGGCCGCGATCTCGTCCGGGGTGAGCGGCTCCAATATGCCTTGGTGCACCGGCTTCTTGTTCTGGAACCAGGCGCCGAACTGGCAGTAGAAATTCGACAGGTCCCGGGTGAGACGATCGGCATCGGCCGCGTCTTCGGCGACGAATGTGTGCATCAAGAGCATGATTTCCGGACGCGGGATGTCCGGATGCGCGTCGCATGCTGTGTTGAAGCGCTGCATCAGGCTTGTCACCTCGTCGTCGCCGGATGCTAGCGGCGTCACCTGGACCTTGCAGCCATTGGCGACGGCGAAGTCGTGCGAGTTCGGGTCGCGCGCCGCCACCCAGACCGGCGGGTAGGGTTTCTGCAGTGGCTTTGGCGCGGAGGTGGTCGAGGGGAACTGCCAGAATTCGCCGGAAAGCTCGAAGTCGCCGTCCCAGAGGCCACGGATCGCCGGGATGATCTCGCGCATGCGCTGGCCGGCGCCCCAAGCGTCGAGCCCCGGGAAGACGCGTTGATATTCATAGCTGTAGGCGCCGCGCGCGATGCCGATGTCGAGCCGTCCGCCGCTGATGACGTCGGCCATCGCCGCCTCGCCGGCAAGCTTGATCGGGTGCCAGAAGGGGGCGATCACCGTTCCGGTGCCGAGGCGGATGCGGCTGGTCCTGGCCGAGAGATAGGCGATGTTGATGAAGGGGTTGGGCGAGATGGTGAATTCCATCCCGTGATGTTCGCCGATCCAGGCGGTTTCGAAGCCGGCTCGCTCGGCCATCAGCACCAGCTCTTCGAGCTCGGCGACAAGCTCGGAATGCGGCTTGGCCAGATCCGACCGTTCCATGTGCACGAAGAGCGAGAACTTCATTCCTGGTCACCTGTGTTGGCGGCGGAGAGGGCGGTCTGGGCGAGTGGCCTGACCTCACCTTCGACCTCGTTGCCGACATAAACGCCGAATGCGTCTTCCCTGCATTCTCTGATGTAGCGGGCAAGCATCGAACGAACCGCCGGATCGGCGATCTTCAGTTCTTCGATGGCGTCGATGTCGATCAGGCGGATGCCGCGATCGCTGGAGGCGGGCACATCGAATGTGCCGCGATAATAGACATGCGTGCGCGCGACATTGCCGGCGTCGTCCCAGACGGCGAAGAGGAAACCGAGCTGCGCCTCGATGGCCTTCGCTGCAAGAAGGCCTTTCAGGCTTTTGCCGTCGCTTGGCGAGCCAAGCCCGCGGCCGCGTGGCAAATCGTAGAAGCCGTCAGCCGTTTCGAGGAAAAGGACCCTGCCGCCATTCTCGAGGACAGCGCCTACATCGGTGCCGGGCTGGGCCGCGGCGAGCGCCTCCTGGCTGAGGCCGGGTGTGACATAGGCGCCGCGGCAGTAGCCGAGAGGCTGCGCGGCGTTGTGCGCGAAATTGCGGACGCGGCCGATCAGGATGGAATGATCGCCGGCATCGATCAGCCGCTCCAAGTCGCAGTCGAAGGATGCGACCGAGCCGTCGAGCACCGGGCTGCCGGTCCGGCCCGGCTGCCAGGCGACGGCGGCGAATTTGTCCGTCGCCTTGGAGGCGAAGATGCCGGAGGCAGCCTTCTGATCCTCGTTGAGCACGTTGATGGCAAAGCTCTTGGCGGTGGCGAAGATGGGATGGCCAAGCGCCTTGTGAGCGATGCAGACCAGCACCAGCGGCGGGTCGAGCGAGACGGAAGTGAAGGAGTTGGCGGTGAAGCCGCGCGGCTCGCCTTCCGGGCCGATCGTGGTGACGATGGTGACGCCGGTGAGGAAAGAACCCAGCGCGCGGCGGAACTCGCCGCTGTCGAAACCGGTTTCCGAGCCGTTGCCCTGCCGACCCGCTTCGCCTTCCTCGAGAAAGTCGACGATATGGCGCGTTGTCAGATCGGGGGCCGCAACGGCCATCATGTGCTTCTCGCCCGGCAACACCGTGCAGCGGCCATGCGGTGCCAGGCGTGCCATGGCCGCCGACATTGCCGGCGAAGAATTCCTGTCCTCGGATCCAGTCATGAACAGCGCCGGGACGGCCAGCGTCGGCAGGCGCTCCGCATGATCGCCGTCGGCCCGCGCGAACAGGCGATAGGTGCGGGCATAGCCTTCCGGGTCGACCGCACTCAGTGCGGATGCCGTCGTCCGAGCTGCCGTTTCCAGCTCGGCCGGCACCGGATCTCCGAACCAGCGCGCGATGGTCTGCGCGGCACCGGCAGCGTCGCCACGCCCGTCGAGAGCGGCCGCGCGTTCGCGAACCGCCTCGGCCAGGTCAGGCGGGCGACGGAACACGGCATTCAGGGACACGATGCGGCGGACGCGCTCCGGTGCGCGCAGCGCGAGCTCCTGGGCAACAAGTGCACCCATGGAATGGCCGACGATGGACGCCTGGTCGAGGCCGAGATGATCGAGCACGCGAATGGCTTGATCGGCGTAGTCGGCCAGTTGCGGATGCCGCGGCGGCAGTGGCGATTGGCCATGGCCGAGCATGTCGATGGCGATCACGTCGAAGCGGTCGGCCATGCGCTCGATCTGCGGCTGCCAGATCGCGGCGTTCATGCCGACGCCATGGATGAACAGCACCGGCGTGCCCGCGCCGGCGCGGATGAAGCTGGTCCCGTCGGGGGCCTTGCCCTGTCGAGCCCATGCCGATGCCGAAGCGTCAGTCATGCAGGCCCCCGAGTTCCTTGAGGTCCTGGTAGCGATCGCCGATCCGGTGGTGCGGGCGGCCGCCGATCGATGCTCCAAGCGCCACCACCAGTTCGTCCGGCGCCGGCGCGTCGCCGATCTGAAAGTGCACCGTCAGGTAATGCGAGCGCCGCCCCTCGTCATTCTTGTCCATCAGCGGGATCATGATCGGGGTGTTCGGCCCGCCGCGCAGATTGGTGAAGGCGAGATAGGTCTTGGCGCCGACGGCACGGCGAAAATGATTACCGAAATGCAGGGTGTGGATCAGTGCCGAAGCGTGCTCGATCTCGCCCGATGTGCCGCAGAGGGCGGCCTTGCCGTAGCCCTCGATCGCCTCGCCTGAACCGGCGATGGCAATGATCTCGCGGGTCAGGATTTCGCCGAGCACCGGCGCACAGGCGCGGATCTCTGGCGACAGATCCTCGGTGAAGCCACGTCCTGCCCAGGGGTTGGTCAGCACCGCGGCGACGCCGATCAGGCGAAGCGGCCGGGGTGCGGCCTTGCCGCCTTCGATCAGCGTGTTCTCGGTATAGGTCACAATCTTGCGAATGGCAGGCTGCATGGAAATCCTCGATCGGCGACGTTACAGGGCTGTGCGATCCCCGTATCATCTTATGGTATACCATGCTATGGAGTGCCAAGTGCCTTGTCAACCGGGTATCGAATCGGTTTTCGTGACGGCGCAGGAGACGACACATGCCAGACGACACGCTTCGCATCGACCGCAGCGCCAAGACCTTGAGGACTCTGGCGCTGGAGCGTATGCGCGAAGCGATCATGGATTTTCATTTCCAGCCCGGCGAAAGGCTGGTCGAGCGGCCGCTCTGCGACCAGCTTGGCGTCAGCCGTTCCGTCGTGCGCGAGGTTCTGCGGCAGTTGGAGGCCGAGGGGCTGGTGCAGATGATCCCTGGGCATGGGCCGGCGGTGGCTAGGCCCGATCTCGGCCGCACCGACGAGATATACGAGCTGAGGGCCTTGCTGGAAGGCATCGCGGCGCGCGCCTGTGCGCTGTCGGCCACCGGTGAACAATTGGCGACGCTTGAACGCGCCCTGGCCGACCTATTCGCGGCGTGGGCGTCGGGGATGCCCCCGGCGGTGATGCGGGCGACGACGAAATTCTACGAGGCACTGTTCGAGGCCGCCGACAAGCGTGTGGCTTGGGAAATCGTCAGCGGGCTGAATGTCCGCATCAACCAGCTCCGTTCGATGACCATTGCCTCGGCCAAGCGGCGCGAAGCGGCGATCGCGGAGATGAACGAGATCATGGATGCGATCCGCGCACGCAAGCCGGAAGAGGCGGAAGCCGCGGCGCGGCGCCACGTCGAATCCGCCTGGCAGATCGCCCGCACCGCGCTGCGGCCCCCGGCGTGAATTCGCCTATGCAACGCCAGCCATGACCGACCGCAGCCAGGCGGTGATGGCATCGAAGTCGATTGGTTTGGTCGTGTCGACGTCGAAGAGTGGTCCGCGCCGCAACGGCTCGGCACGCTTGGCGAGTTCGATCAATTCGGGGATATAGGCGGCGCCGGGATGGCCGGCGGGACGCTGGTCGAGCCGGGCTCCATAGCGCTCTGCGAGCACTTCGCCGGGCGCGTGGCACCAGATTTCCACAGTCTGTTCGACCCCAGCTTTTCGCAGATGATCCTCCAGAACCTCGCGCGGCTGGAAGCCGAACCAGGCGTCGACGATGACGGTCGTACCGGCGGGGGCTTCGCCGACGACCGACCATATCGCCTGGTAGCTGGCGCGGCCGAGTGTGCGGTTGAACAAGCGGTCGCCGCCGCCGAGCACTTCGAGGAACGGGTTCTTGATCGTGTCGAGCGCCAGCAACGGCCAGCCCATGCGGTCGGCAACGCCGCGCGAGACCGTGCTCTTTCCGCTGGCAGGAATGCCGTTGACGAGCACGGCGCGCCTGACGTGGCCGGACTGGGCCAAGGGCGCAACCGTTCCGGCATGCGGCTCTGCCGCCAGTGCCTGCAGGCCGGCGCCGATCACGCCCGCGTCGTCGCCAAGCTGCGCGGCTTCGACCTGGCACTGATACCAGGGTGCCATCGCCGGCGCGCGGCCGAGGGCCGCATGTGCAGCCCGGCCAAGGCCGCCGCCAAGCAGCACCAGATCAGGAGCAAGCACGGCAACGGCTGTGTCGATGGCGGCCCGCAACGGCCTCGCCCAGGCGTCCAGTATGTCGCGTGCCTGGATGTCGCCGGCCGCATCATGGGCAAAGAGCTGATCGACCGAAATCTCGGCGCCGAGCCCGGCGCGTGCAATGTGCCGGCCGAGCGCCGTGCCCGAACTGGTGGTCTCGACGCAGCCGCGCCGGCCGCAGGCGCAGACCTCGCCATTGACGTCGACGGTGATGTGACCGAGCTGGCCAGCCGTTGCCGAGCCTCGCGTGATCCGCCTGTCTTGAGCGACGGCGCCGCCAATGCCGGTGCCGATGGTGAACATCACGATGTTGCCGTGGCCGCGCCCGGCGCCGAGCGCCATCTCGGCGGCCAGCGCCATGTTGCAGTCATTGTCGATGACGACAGGCTTGCCTGTCATGTCTTCCAGGCGTTGCGCCAGCGCAACCGAGGCGAGGTTGACATAGCCGCCCGACAGGACCGCGCCACGCCGCGCGTCGACGCGGCCGGGAACGCCGACGCCGATGGCCTTCACATCCGGCGTGTCGAGAAGGCGCACCATGTCGGCGATCCGGCCGAGCACCAGCTCCGGATCGGGCGCGCTTTTTTCGGAAACACGCTTGAGGATTTCACCGGTCGCGGAGATGCGTGCGGCACGCAGATTTGTGCCGCCGATGTCGATTCCTATGCTGAGAGGCATGGCGTCCTGCGTGATCGAATTAGAGCGCGTTGCGCTGAACGGGTTCAGGCGACGCGCTTCAAGCCCCTGTTTTGATACATGTCGTTGTCCCGGAACCGCTCCACACTTCTGGACGACATGCATTAGATTATCAGGCGGCGGCTTTCTGCCGATAGTGCCCGATCACGGCCTGGATCTCACGCAATCGCGGCACTGCGATGGTCTTAAGCCTTTCGCGCTGGATGTCACGGTCGAGCGAGATGCAGTCCTTCCACAGCGAACGGCCGGCGATGACGCCAGAGGCGCCGTTCTGCATGGCGATCTCGACCTGGCCAAGGAAGGTCGCGTGGTTGACGCCGGCCGAAAGCACCGCCCACGGCACGTCGCCGGCCATTTCAGTGATGTTGGCGCAGGCCTGGGGAGTTCCAGGGTAGGGAAGCTTCAGCACCTTGGCCCCGCACTCCAGCGAGATCCTGGTGCCTTCCTCGACAAGCCATGGTGTCTTGGCCGCATAATCCTCGGGGCTTTCCCCATCGAGCTGATAGCTCAGGAACTCGACGACCAGCAGCAGGTCCTCTTGCCCGAAATCGGCGATGCACTGGCGCAGGATGGCGATGTTGTGGTCATTGGCTTCAGGCTTGTCGGCCCGCAGATACACCATGATCTTGCCGCCCGTGCCGCCGAGCTCGCGGACGCGGCGCGCGTCGATGCCGGGAACAAGCCGTGACAGGCGGTAGCCCTCGGGCGAGACGTCGAAACCGGAAGCGTCGAGGCCGATGAGCAGCGCCGTATCGCGATTCAAGACACCCTCGTCGACAATGCGCGGCACCGCGCAGAGCGGGTCGAGCAACACGCAAGACGCCGCACTGGCGAGGTAGCGGGTGATATCGGCCTTGGTGTCGCCGAGCATGTCGTTGGTGATCTTGGCCTGTTCCGCGGGGTCGGACGCCAGCAAGGTCCGCATACCGCCGCGCTGGTCGCAGGCGATGGCCACCATGGCCCCATCCTTGCCGCATATCTGCTGATAGCCGCGCAGCTCGGCGGTGGTCATTTTCGTCATGGTCTCAATCCGATGTTGGCGCCTTTCACGAAGGGGCGCGGATCCAGTGGAAACAACGATGTTCAGTTCTGCCTGCCTTGCCGGCAGGACGCCGTGATCGGCGCTTCGCCCTCGAAGAAAGCCGCCTCGTCGACCTCGCGGCCAGGGAGCGGCCGCACGTTGCGAGTTGGCTGGATTTGCGCGATAACTCCCATCGGCATATACGTGTGTAACACGTTGCTGAAAGGAATTGCAAGCTGTCTGTTTCCCCCATACAGGACGCAACCGCATCACGGACGATGCTGCACACCGTGGCCAAGCTGCACTACGTGGAAGAGATGTCGCAGGTCGATATCGCCCGGCGGCTTGGTGTCTCCACCGCAACGATTTCGCGTCTGCTGCAGCGGGCGCGGGCCGAGGGCATTGTCCGCATCGAGGTTCTCGACCTGGCAACGCCGGAGGACATCACCAGGCAGCTGATCGAAGGTTTGAAATTGCGGGATGCCGCCGTGGTCGAGACACCGGCGGCGGGCACGCTGGCCGCGCTCGCGGCGCCGCTTGGCGGTCTCCTCAGGCAGGCGCAGCTGGTGGCCGGCTCCGTCGTCGCCATAGGCTGGGGACGCGCCGTGCGCGAGGTG
Organism: Mesorhizobium erdmanii; assembly: GCF_013170725.1. Taxonomy (NCBI): domain Bacteria; kingdom Pseudomonadati; phylum Pseudomonadota; class Alphaproteobacteria; order Hyphomicrobiales; family Phyllobacteriaceae; genus Mesorhizobium; species Mesorhizobium erdmanii. The sequence goes on from NZ_CP033361.1 coordinate 1,800,044, forward strand.
ATCCGGGCCGGCTTGCCGCGCATCCCCGGCGTGCTGACCGTGGCCGCCACAGGCGGCATGCAGCAGCAGGCGGCGCATTTTCAGGTCAACGAATTCGTGCGGCTCGCCGCCGAGGAGTTCGGCGGCACCCCGCATTTCATCCATGCGCCCTATCTGCCCTCCACCGAGTTGCGCGAGGTCTTCCTGCGCGACGCCGCCATCCGCGATGCCGTGGCCTTGTGGGAGAGGACCGATGTCGCGATCGTCGGCATCGGCCTGCCGCATGCCATCAATGCCCCCGAGGCAAGTGCCGCGACGCCGACAGAGCAAGCGCTAGTTCATGCCGCCGGCGACGTGCTTCGCCATTATTTCGACGCCGAGGGGACACTGATCGCCTGGGAAGGGGAGAGCCGGATGATCGCCATGTCGCCGGCGCAGTTGCGTGCCGTGCCGCTTGTCATCGGCCTTGCAGCATCGCCGGAAAAGGCGACGGCAATCATTGCCGCCGTTCGCGCCGGGCTCATCAACACGCTGGTGACGGATACCAAGACAGCGCAGGCCATCCTCGCCGCGCTCGCATAGCACTGCCGCGATTGGCGGCTCTCGGCGGAGCCCTTGGCGCAGCCACGAAAACCAGTTGTGCCGCCGAAAGCCACGGGCGATAGTTGACCGGGGCTCCGCGGAGCAGTCGTATGTTGTACGGTGTGAAAAGCCCGGCGCTGCCAGCTCGGAAAAACCGAGTTGCAATTTATTTCTGCAAAGTGTTACAAGTTCGAACGCCCGCCGGCAAGGCGAGGCGTCGGGCACAGTTTGTCGGGCTTCGCGGAGGCGGAAGAACCGGGCTGTGGCCAGGTGCGCCGGTCGGTTGACCGGCTGACATATCGACTGGAGGGCGCTTGGGAGGAGCTGCCCACGAAAGGCAAACAGGCGTTCCCGGCCGTCGGTATCCGAAACGGATGACGGCCATTCCAATGTCACTTGCAACGGCAGATCTGCCAACAATGAGGAGGATGTCATGAAGAAGATTGTTGCCGCGCTCGCGGCGCTTGCCGTCAGTGCGACGGTGCTGATCGCGCCCGCGCAGGCGCAGGACAAGAAATACACCATTGCGCTCATTCCGGGCCTGACCACCGACGGCTTCTACATCACCATGCGCAAGGGCGCCCAGGCGGCGGCCGACGCGCTCGGCGTGACCCTGGTCTTCCAGGGCGCGCCGGACTTCAACCCGGTCACACAGGTGCCGGTGCTCGACGCGGTCATCGCCAAGAAGCCTGACGCGATCCTGATCGCGCCGACCGACAAGGTCCAACTGGTCGAGCCGCTGCGCAAGGCCAATGATGCCGGCATTCCGGTCATCACCGTCGACACGTTCATCGGCAGCGGCGTCTACCAGACCGGTGCCGGCGATGCCGATTTCCCGCTGGCCTACATCGCCTCGGACAACGTGCTCGGCGGCGAGATCGCGGCGCGGGCCCTGGCGACATCCATCGGCGACAAGGGCAAGGTCTACGTCTCCAACGTCAAGCCCGGCATCTCGACCACGGATCAGCGCGAGGAGGGCTTCAAGAAGGAGATGGCCAAGCATCCGGGCATTACCGTGCTGGAGACCCAGTTCAACGATGACGACGCCAACAAGGCGGCCTCGCAGCTGCAGGCGGTGTTCGCCCGCAATCCCGACCTGGTCGGCGTGTTCGGCGCCAATCTGTTCTCCGCGCTGGGCGCGGCCAATGGCGTCAAGCAGGCGGGACAGACAGGCACCGTCAAGGTTGTGGCTTTCGACGCCCCGACCAGCATCGTCGACAACATCAACACCGGCCTGGTCGACGTGGCGATCGCCCAGCATCCGGCCGAGATCGGCTATTACGGCGTCGTCTCGGCCTATGCCCATCTGACCGGCCATTCGATCCCGGTCACCATCGGCACCGGCTTCACGATCATGAACAAGTCCAACATCGCGGATCCGAACATCTCGAAGTATCTCTACTCCGAGTAAGTCCAGACCGGCTTGGCTCCTCCCGGTCCACCGGGAGGAGCCTGCACCGGGTCTTCGCGAATCGAGAACCGTTTGAAGGCGCCGCGGAGTATCCATGACCTCGACATCACCAGCCCAGCCTGCCGAGAAGCATGTCGCCCCTCAGGCTGATCACGGCGATCCGGCCAGGAGCCTGGTCGCGCGTATCGCCGAAGGGCGTGCCTGGCTGTTCCTGGCCGGGCTGCTCATCTGTTTCGAGGTCTGGTCGCGGGTGGCCTTCGGCGCTACCTTCGTGCTCAATCCGTTCAACCTGCAATCCATCGCGATTTTCGCCGTGGCGCCGCTGCTACTGGCGACCGGCCAGACCTTCGTCATCATTTCGGGCGGCATCGATCTGTCGCTCGGTTTCATCATGGGGCTGGCCGCCGTCATCGCCGCGCACGCCACCAACATGGCGGGCGCCGCCATTCCCCTGCCGTTGGCCATGCTGGCGGGCATCCTCGCCTCGGTGATCGTTGCCGGCGTGCCCGGCGTCATCAACGGCCTGCTGATCTCACGCCTCAAGGTGCCGCCCTTCATCGGCACGCTCGGCATGTTCGGCGTCGCGCGCGGTGCCGCCTTCCTGCTTGCCGGCGGCACCACCGTGCCAGTGCAGAATTCCTGGTTCGCGCTGCTCGGCAACGGCAAGTTCTATGGCGTGCCCTACCTGGTGCTCATCACCGCAATCTTCGTCATCGTGATGCACTATCTGCTCAGCCAGACCCGGTTTGGCCAGCACAATTATGCCATCGGCGCCAATGTGCAGGCGGCGCGTCGCGCCGGCATCGACATCAGGGGCCACATCCTGCGGCTCTATGTGTTGTCGGCGATGTGCGCCGGTCTCGGCGGCGCGCTCTACGCCGCGCGCTTCACGGCGGGTGCGGCGCAAGCCGGCGAGCCGCTGCTGCTCGACAGCGTCGCTGCGGTGGTCATCGGCGGCGCCAGCCTGTTCGGCGGCTCCGGCACCATCTTCGGCACCGTCGCCGGCGCGCTGGTGATCGCGGTCATCCAATACGGGCTGGTCTTCGTCAATGTCGAGCCGTTCTGGCAGTTCATCGCCGTCGGCGTCGTCATCATCATTTCCGTCCTTATCGACCAGGCGCAGCGCCGGTTCAGTGGAGCCCGTCAGGATGAATAGCACCAACCAGAACGGCCCCCTGCTGGAAGTCCGCAACCTGTCGAAACATTTCGGCGCCGTGCGTGCGCTCAACGACTTCTCCATGGCCGTGCGGCCGGGCGAAGTGGTGGCGCTGGCCGGCGACAATGGCGCAGGCAAGACGACGCTGATCAAGGCGATCTCGGGCGTGTTCCAGCCGACCGGCGGCGAAATCCTGTTCAGGGGGCAGCCGGTGACGTTCGCGACACCGCAAGAGGCGCGCGAAAAGGGCATCGAGACGATCTACCAGGATCTCGCGCTCGCCGACAATCTATCCATCGGCGCCAACATCTTCCTTGGCCGCGAACCGATGCGCAAGGCGTTCGGCTTCCTGCCCGTGCTCGACCGCAAGGCGATGGCAGAAGCGGCAAAGCAGACGATGGGTCGGCTGGACTTCCATGTCAGCCGGCTCGAGGCTCCGGTCAGCAATTTCTCCGGCGGCCAGCGCCAGGCGGTCGCCATCGGCCGCGCCGTTTACTGGGACGCGCAGATTCTGATCATGGACGAACCGACCGCCGCCCTTGGCGTGCCGGAACAGCGCAAGGTGATCTCGCTGATCCATCAGCTCAAGGCGCAAGGGCGCGGCGTGATCTTCATCTCGCACAATCTGCAGGACATCTTCGCGGTCTCGGACCGCATCGTCGTGCTGCGGCGCGGCGTCCAGGCCGGCGAGCGCAAGATCTCCGAGACCAATCATGATGAAGTCGTCAAGCTGATGGTCGGCGGTTAGTTTCTAACCTGCATCCCGTTTGGTGTGCAATCTTGGTGCCGCAGCCACCAGCGCCTTGCCGATGGCCGATTGCGGGGCGTCGATGACGGCACGGGCATCGCCGCTCTCGGCAATCCGCCCGGCATCGAGAAGGATGATGCGGTGGGCGACGGCGCGCACGACGCCGAGATCATGGGAAATGAAGAGATAGGCGATTCGTTCCTGCCTCTGCAGGTCGAGCAGAAGGTGGAGGATTTGGCCGCGCACCGAGACATCGAGGGCCGACACCGCCTCGTCGAGCACGATGAGGGACGGTTTCGTCGCAATCGCGCGGGCGATGGCCACTCGCTGCCGCTGGCCGCCGGAGATTTCATGGATGGCGCGGCGCGCGAGATCGGCCGCCAGCCCGACACGTTCGAGCAAGGCGGCGATGCGGCGCGGGCGCTCGGCTCGGGAGGCGATGCCATGGATGCGCAAGGGATCGTCGAGGACACGCGCCACGGTGGCGCGCGGGTTGAAGGCGGCCAGCGGATCCTGGAACACCATTTGCAAGCGGGCGCGGCGTGCCCTCAGCACTGCTCCGCGCAAGGCCAGGAAGTCATCGCCTTCGAATTCGATGCGCCCGGCGTCCGGTTCGATCAGGCGCAGCGCCAGCCGGGCGATCGTCGACTTGCCGCTGCCGGAGGGGCCAGCCAGCGCCAGTGTTTCGCCGGGCTCGATACGAAAAGAGACATCGTCGACGGCGATGACGGTCTTGCCGCCGCGACGGTAGCGTTTGGTGAGGTTGGATGCTGCGAGCAGGCTCATGCGCGCCGCCCGGCCAGGTCCAGCAATGGCGCGGCGTCGAGGCCGATATGGGCGTCGAGCAGCGCGCGTGTGTAGGCTTGAGTTGGGGCGCCGACAATCCGTGCCGTCGTACCAAGCTCGACCAGCCGGCCGTGGCGGAACACGGCGATGCGCTCGGCGAGTTCGGCCGCCAGCGCGATGTCGTGGCTGATGAACAGCAGCGTCATGCCGTCCTCGGCCACCAGCTGCCGGATCAAGGCGACGATCTCGGTCTGCACGATGGTGTCGAGCGCGCTGGTCGCCTCGTCGGCGATCAGCAGTTTTGGCCCTGCCGCGATGGCCGCGGCGATCGCCACGCGCTGCTTCTGGCCTCCGGAAAGCTGATGCGGGAAGGCATGCAGGGCCGCGTCCGGGTCGGGCAGGCGGACGCGTTCGAGCAGGTTCCTCGCCTTTGCATAGGCCTGCGACCAGTTGAGGCCGAGATGCGTGCGTGCGACTTCGGCGATCTGTTTGCCGATGGTCATGACCGGATCGAGGCTGGCGGACGGATCCTGGAAGACGAAGCCGATGTCGCGGCCGAGGAGGGGTGTGCGGCCAAGGCCGGGCCATTCAATCCTTCCGTCCGCCGACGACGACGGCAACAGCTCCGCGATCGCCAGCGCCAGCGTGCTTTTGCCGGAGCCGCTTTCGCCGATTATGGCGAGACGTTCGCCAGCCATGATATCGAGGCTAACGCTCCTCAGCGCCGTCACCTTACCGCCGTCGCGGCGGTAGGTCACCGTCAATTCGCCGATCGACGCCAGCACGGTCACGATAGGCCTCTCCTGTCGGCCGTCGTCTCGACGATGCCTTCACCAGCGAGATAGACGCCGAGCACGGTCAGCACCAGCGCCATGCCCGGGACGATCGAGAGGAAGGGTGCGGTGCGCAAAACAGTGCGGCCCTCGGCGATCATGCCGCCCCAGGTGACCCGGTTGGGGTCGCCGAGGCCAAGGAAGGACAGCGCCGCCTCGGTGAGGATGGCGGCGGCGACGATCACCGACGACATCGCCAGCACCGGTGGCAAGGCGTTGGGCAGGACCTCGCCAAAGGCGATCTCCAGCGGATGCATGCCGATGGCGCGGGCGCTGGCGACATAGTCGCGTTCGCGGATGGAGAGAACTTCGGCGCGGGCGATGCGAGCGGGCCCCGTCCAGGTGCCGAGCGCGATGGCAATCACGACGACGACGAGCGACGGCCCGACGACACTGACGAAAGCCAACGCCAGCAGGAAACTCGGCACGGTCTGGAAGGCGTCGGTGATGCGCATCAGCACCTCGTCGACGAGACCGCCGGCAAAACCCGCAAGCGTGCCGACCACCGCGCCGATGGCAAGTGATGCCGCCGCCGCCGCGAGGCCAACGGCCAAAGAGGTGCGGGCGCCGTGGAACAGTTCGGCCAGCACGTCGCGGCCAAGCCGATCGGTGCCGAGCGGCAGCGACCAATCCTGGAAGGGCGGCAGTAGCGCCGGTCCGGCAATGGCTTGCGGATCGCCAGGAAACAGCAGCGGCGCGATGAGCGCCATCGCAATCAGCGCGGCCAGAAGGAGTGCGCCGGCGACCGCCTCGGGCGTGCGCAGAAAGCGGCGTAGCGCGCTCATGCGCCGGCCTCGCTGGCGCCGACGCGGGGGTCGAGGAAGGCATAGGCGATGTCGACGAGCAGGTTGATGATGATGACCAGGACGGCGCTGACAAGAATGATGCCGAGCAGCAGCGGCGTGTCGCGCGAAGCCACCGCTTCCTGCGCCAGCCGGCCAAGGCCGGGCACGGAAAAGACGCTTTCGATGACCACGCTGCCGCCGAGCATCTGCGCCGATTGGAGGCCAAGCATGGTGACCAGCGGCAGCAGCGCGTTGCGGGCGACATGGGAAAGCACGATGCGCCGGCGCGAAAGCCCCCTGGCGCGAGCGGCCAGCACAAAATCCTGGCGCCAGGCCTCGGCCATGCCGGCGCGCATCATGCGCAGATAAAGCGCCAGGTAGATGAAGCCCAGCGCGGAGACCGGCAGCACCAGATGGATGGCGATGTCGGCGGCACGGGCGAGGCCGGTCTTGTCCGAGGCGAGTGTCTCGATGCCGCCGATTGGCAGCCAGCGCAGATCGACGGCAAAGATGACGATCAGCACAAGGCCGAGCCAGAAACCCGGCACGGCATAGAGCGCCAGCGAGCCGATCGAGAGGAATCGGTCGCGGAAACTGCCGGGGCGGGCGCCGGCATAGATGCCAAGAGCGGAGCCAAGCCCGAAGGACAACGCGGTGGCGCTGACCATCAGCAACAGCGTGTTGGGCAGGCGCTCCAGGATGACGTCGCGGATCGGCCTGGAAAAGGTCACCGACTGGCCGAGATCAAGATGCAGCAGCGCCCAAAGATAGTTGGCCAACCGCGTCAGCTCCGACTGGTCGAGGCCCCAGCGATGGCGCAGCAATTCGATCATGCCGGCGTCGCCGCCGGTGGAGACGATATAGGCATCGACGGCATCGCCGGGGGCTGCTTCGAGGAGCAGAAAGGTGCCGATCACGACAATCAGCAGCACGAAGATGCTGCCGACGAGACGGCGGCGAATGAGGGTGAGGGCGCGGGTCATGACGAAGCCCGGCTGAGGCCATGCCACGAACGTAGCGCTCTACGGCGCCCCCCTCTGTCCTGCCCGTCCTCCGCAGCAGCTGCGCTGCAGCTGCGGAGGGTGGACCGGACATCTCCCCCACTGGGGGGGAGATCAGCTGTCATCGCGGCTTTCGCCAATCTCCAACGTTGCAATGAGGCGCGGGGCGTGGAAACCGCCAATCTCCCCCCTTGTGGGGGAGATGTCCGGCAGGACAGAGGGGGGCGCGAAGGAACTCTCATTCTCAAAGCTGAGCACCCCGAAAAGCAATCCGCAAGGAAAGATCAGCCAGCCAAATACGTGTCCGCCCAGTTCGACACCGCCCAGCGCGGATTGTTGGCGATGTTGCCGACCTTGTCACTGGCGACGCTGATGAAACTCCATTCGGCGACGTTGATCAGCGGCAGGTCTGCCGCGACCTCTTTTTGGAACTTCTTGTAGAGGTCGGTGCGGGCCGTGGTGTCGAGCGTCTCGGAGGCCTTGGCGATCAGCGCGTCGAGCGCGTCGTTCTTGTAGCCGCCCTGGTTGGAGAACGGCACGCCGTCGGCAATGCCGCTCTGCACCAGGATGGTGGTCGAGATCGCCGGGTCGCCGCGGAACACCGGCGGGCCGACGGCGAGGTCGAAGGCATGGTCGGTGTAGACGGCCTTGATGTGGGCGGCGGAGTCGTTGTTGACCAGTTCCGCGTCGATGCCTATTGCCGCCAGCGCCTGGCGCAGATAGTCGCCGAACTGCTTGGTCTCGTTGAAATAGGGCGCCGGCAAAAGTTTGAGCGTGAAGCGCTTGCCGTCCGGGCCTTTCTTATAGCCGGCCTCGTCGAGCAAAGCGTTGGCTTTGGCGACATCGAATGGATAGGTCGGCACGTCGGCGGTGTAGAATTGCGGATCGTTCTTCGGCACCGGGCCGGTGGCGGTCGCGGCATAGCCGAGGAATACCGTCTTGACGACGAAATCCTTGTCGATGGCATGCGCGATGGCCTGGCGAACTTTCACGTCGGCCAGTTCCTTGCGTCGATGGTTGATCTCAACGACGAGCTGGTATGTCAGCCCTTCATAGCCCTTGGAGATCACCCTCAGTCCCGGCACCTTGGAGATGCGGTCGAGGTCGGCCAGCGGCACGGCCGAGAAAGCGGCGAGCTGGATTTCCCCGGCTTCCAGCGCGTTCGCGGCCGACGTGCGGTCGGGCAGCACCTGGTAGATGATCTCGTCGAGCCAGGGTTCGTCCTTGCCCCAGTAATCGGTGTTCTTCGTCAGTCGGTAGTATTGGCCGGCCTTGTACTCGCCGAATTTGAACGGACCGGTGCCGATGGGAGCGTTGTTGGCCGGATTGTCCTCGATCTTGCCGACCTCGTAGATGTGCTTCGGCACGACGCTCGACAGCGCTGGCAGCGCGTTGCGGATGAGCTGGAACGGCGTCGGCTTGGCGAATTTGAACACGGCGGTGAGGTCGTCCGGGGTGTCGACGCTGGCCAGATCCTTGAAAACGGTGCGGCCGAGATTCTGCAGAGGCTTCCAGATCTGCAGCGCCGAGAAGGCGACGTCGGCCGAGGTGAACGGCTTGCCGTCATGCCATTTGACGCCGTCGCGCAGCTTGAACGTTGCCGAGAGCCCATCGGCGGCACCCTCCCAGGTCAGCGCCAGACGGGGGGCAAGCCCGTCCTTGCCGTCGAAGGAAGCTTCGGCCAGCGTTTCGACGATCTTGCTGGAGATGAAGAAGACGCCATTGGAAGCGACGATCGCCGGGTTGAGGTTGCGCGGTTCTGAATCAGCGGCAAGGACCAGGCGTCCACCCTTCTTCGGCGTCTGCGCCCGGCCAAGTGTCGGCATAGTGGTGGAGGCGAGCAGCATCGCCGACCCGGCAAGCATTCCGCGTCTGGAAATCGTGAAACCTGACATGGTCGAACTCCGTCCTCTCCGCGACCGGTCGGGCGCGACAACACCTCTCGAATGCCGGCATCGGCATCCTTGCGGCGGCGATTATGGGCCTTGCCGAGGGTTTCGCCAGAGACGGAATTGGCGCATCCTGGCTTGGCTTTGAAGTTTTCGTCCGCTGGACCAGTTCTGGAGATCGGCTCAATTCACCATATCTGGTAGGACCAGATCGGGCGAACTGGCTACGGATGACGACTTGGTGACCGCCAATTCGCGCATACCATGCATTTCTGGCTAGACCAGAATGGGAAAAATGGTGCAGATTTGATCGACAGCCACGGATCCGGCGCGCAACAGCGTTGATCCCAGGCAATTCAGGGAGAGAGACATGAACATTGCGCCGGGCAAGAATGCCGTCAGCAATATCCCGTTCGACCAGGCAAGGGTCGATCGGTTGATGGAGGAGGCCGGCATCGATGTGTTGCTCGCCACCTCCAAGCACAACACGCAATATCTGCTCGGCGGGTACAAATTCATCTTCTTCGCCGCCATGGATGCAATCGGCCACAGCCGTTACCTGCCAATCGTCGTCTATGAGAAGGGCGGACCGGACCATGCCGCCTATATCGGCAACCGCATGGAAGGCGGCGAGCACCAGAACAATCCGTTCTGGACGCCGACGTTGCATGCCGCCTGCTGGGGCACGCTGGATGCCGCCAACCTTGCCGTCGAGCATTTGCAGAAAATCGGCAAGGCGGATGCGCGCATCGGCATCGAGCCCGGCTTCCTGCCGTCGGACGCCTACACGCTGATCCGCAAGGCGCTGCCGGACGCCAGGCTGGTCGACGCGACCGGCATGCTGGAGAACATGCGCGCCATCAAGACCGACGCGGAACTGGAGAAGCTGCGCACGGCCTCGGAACTGATCACCGATTCGATGCTGGCGACCATTGCCTGGGCGCGCGAAGGCACGACCAAAGCCGAGATGATCGAGCAGATCAGGCGCGAGGAGACCAATCGCGGCGCGCATTTCGAATATTGCCTGCTGACGCTGGGCTCCAGCCACAACCGTGCCGCTTCACCGCAGGCCTGGAAGAAGGGCGAGGTGCTGTCGATCGATTCCGGCGGTAATTATCACGGCTATATCGGCGATCTCTGCCGCATGGGCATTCTGGGGGAACCGGATGCCGAACTGGAAGATTTGCTGGCCGAGGTGGAGACGGTGCAGCAGGCGGCGTTCTCGAAGGTCAAGGCGGGCACGCTGGGCGGCGACATGATTTCGCATGCCGAGGGCGTGCTGAAGAAATCCAAGGTCGCGGCCTATACGGATTTCTTCGCCCACGGCATGGGCCTGATCACGCACGAAGCGCCGTTCCTGATGACCAACCATCCGGTGGCTTATGAAGGCACCTACGCGGCTAGGCCGCTGGAAAGAAACATGGTGCTGTCGGTGGAAACGACCATGCTTCACCCGACACGCGGCTTCATCAAGCTGGAAGATACGCTGGCGGTGACGGATACCGGCTATGTGATGTTCGGGGACCGGGGCCGGGGTTGGAACAGGGGTGGAGGTTCGTAACACCGAAGGCTGGCGCGGCCCCTCATCTGCCTGCCGGCATCTTCTCCCCGTAGAACGGGGAGAAGGGTGCAGCGTCGATGGCAGCGCATTTCTCCCCGTCGCTATACGGGGAGAAATGTCCGGTGTCCGAACCGGATAGATAGGTAACAGAATGGACTGATTAGATGGGTGACAGTTTTCTTGTCCGCCGGGAGGACCGGCGATGGTTTGGCGAGAGACTGGCATCATGGATGAGCGGCTCCGGTTTGTTGTGGACTGCCTTTCTGGCGAGGAGACGATGACGCAGCTGTGTGCGGCCTACGGCATCTCGCGCAAGAGCGGCTACAAATGGCTAGGGCGTTATCGGGAGTTTGGTCCGGAAGGTTTGCACGATCGGCCGCGAGCGCCGCTCAATCACGGCCGGGCGACGGCCGAGGATTTGGTGGGGCGGATCGTGGCTATGAAGGAGATCCACCCGCTGTGGGGGCCCAAGAAGATCATGGCCAGGCTCAAGCGAGCGGAGCCCTGCTGCGGCTGGCCTGCGGTCTCGACGGCCGGTGAGATTCTGAGGCGGCATGGACTTGTGGGGCGTAGGCGCAAACGCTGGAAGGCGGCAGGCAATGGGCCATGGCCGGAAGCTTCGGAGCCGAACGCGGTGTGGACCGGGGACCACAAGGGTTGGTTCCGGACCCGCGACGGATGGCGTTGCGAACCGCTGACGGTGATGGATGTGTCGAGCCGCTACCTATTGGGGCTCGAGGCAACAAGCTCGACGGCGGATGAAGAAGCCTGGCCTGTGTTTGAGCGGTTGTTTGAGGAGAACGGCCTGCCGGATCGGTTCAGAAGCGACAATGGCTCGCCATTTGCGTCGGCCGGCGTCGCCGGGCTGACGCCGCTTGCGGCGCGCTTCATCAAGCTCGGCATCGCCCTTGAGCGCATCCAACCGGGCAAGCCGCAGCAGAACGGGCGCCATGAGCGTTTCCATTTGACCATGCTGCCGATGGCCAAGGCACCGGAGGCCGACAGGGCGGCTCAAGCCCAGGCCTTCGAGGCCTTCCGGCGCAGCTACAATGAAGAGCGCCCGCACGAGGCGCTTGGCATGGGCACCCCATCACAGCATTATTGTCCCTCAACCCGTCCCATGCCCAGGAAGCCCCCCGAGCCGGATTATCCGGCCGAGGCGGCGGTGCGCAGCGTGCGCCAGAACGGCGCCGTCAAATGGCAGGGCGCCGAAATCTACGTCTCGGCCACGCTGGCAGGCGAGCCGATTGCCATCGAAGAGACTGAGAACGGCGAATGGGCGATGCGCTTCTATGCCCATCCGCTCGGCTTCATCGACCACAAGCACATGAAACTGGTTCGCCGAAGCGCCACACCAACCAAACCGCCTGGCGCGGCGGCGAACCCATCATAAGGGGGAGAACTGTTACCCATGTATCCGGTTCAAACTGGTACCCATCTATCGGCTGGACACCGGCAGGACAATGAGGGGCAGCGCCACCTTGGAATAAGTTGATCACTTCCCAGCCGGCAATAATTTGAAATCCGGAAGCTCCCTTAGCACCAACTCCGGACCCGCCGGCGAATAGACGACAAACAGCTGCATCGGCCCGTCGCCGGTGTTCAGCGTCGAGTGAAAACGGCTTTCAGGCACATAGATGGTGCAGCCGGGACCGACCTTCTCGACCACCGGATTGCCCTTCTCGTCCTCGACCATCTGCTCGCCATGGCCCGAGATAACGAAGATGATTTCCTCGGCGCCGGGATGGTTGTGGCGCGTATGGCCCTTGCCCGACGGCAGGTCGACGACGCCGCCGGAAAAGCGCGTCGCGCCGTTCACTTCCGGGGCCACCGTCAGCGCCAGCCTGCCCCAGTCGAAGCCGAAGGCGCTGACGTCCTTCGGATAGACAAACACCTTGCTCTTGTCGGTCATTTCCTCATCCCTTCTTTTTCTTCGTGGTCGCTTTGTCGCCGCCCAGCGTGACGGCCTTGAAATCGGCCGTCTGTCTGGCGATCGCGGCTTCCGCCGGCAGCCGCTCCATCGAGCTCGCGCCATAGAAGCCGTGCAGGCCCTTACAGCGGTCGAGAATGTAGCGGGCGTCATCCGGCATCGAGATCGGGCCGCCATGGCAAAGCAGGATGACGTCCTTGCGCACCGAGCGGGCAGCCTCGGCGATGGCATCGATGGCGACCACGCAGTCGTCGAGCGACTTCGCCGATGTGGCGCCGATAGAGCCGCCTGTGGTCACGCCCATATGGGCGACGACGATGTCGGCGCCGGCCTTGGTCATGGCGCGCGCCTCGTCGGGGTTGAAGACATAGGGCGTGGTCAACAGGTCGAGCTTGCGTGCCTCGGCGATCATGTCGACCTCGAGCCCGAAGCCCATTCCCGTCTCCTCGAAGCTCTGCCGCATGGTGCCGTCGAACAGGCCGATGGTCGGGAAATTCTGCACGCCGGAAAAGCCCATCGTCTTCAACTCAGCCAGAAGCAGCGGCATGATGACGAACGGGTCGGTGCCGTTGACGCCGGCCAGCACCGGCGTGTGTCTGACCACCGGCAACACCTCATAGGCCATCTCCTTGACGATCTCGTTGGCATTGCCATAGGCGAGCAGGCCGGCGGCCGAGCCGCGCCCGGCCATGCGGTAGCGGCCGGAATTGTAGATGATGATGAGGTCGATGCCCCCGGCTTCCTCGGCCTTGGCCGACAGACCGGTGCCGGCGCCGCCGCCGACGATCGGCATACCCTTGTCGATCATCCCCCGGAATTTCTTCAGTATGTCCTTGCGCGGTATTGCGGGCATTTTCTGGATCTCACTGTCTGGCGATGTCGAGAAAGGCAGCGGTCGCGGCCTTGGCGAATTCGGGGTCGTTGATGTGCAGCGGCAGGCGTGTGACGCGGCGTGTGGCAGTCGGCTGTATGGTGCGCTCGATGGCTTCGAACAGTACGGCGTCGGCTTCCGGGTCAAAGAAAGCGCCGCCTTCGATGTCGAGCGCCGAGACGCCCTTTTCCGGGATGAGAAAATGTACCGGCCCCTCGCAAAGGGCGAGCCTGCCGCCGATCCACTCGCCGATTGCGCGACATTCGTCGGCGGTGGTGCGCATCAGCGTGACGTTGGGATTGTGCTCGTAGAACAGTCTTCCCCGATACTGTTCGGGAATGGTCGCGGGTGCCCAGAAATTGACCATGTCGAGCGCGCCGACCGAGCCGACATAGGGCAGCCTAGTGCGAGCGATCGCGCCGAAGCGATCCTGCGTCGCCGGCAGCACGCCGCCGAACAGCAGATCGCAGACCTCGGTCGTGGTGATGTCGATGACGCCGGACAGCAGGCCGCTGTCGGCCAGCTTTTCCATGCTGCGGCCGCCGGTACCGGTGGCGTGGAAGACCATGCAGTCATATTCAGTGCGGAGCTGATCAGCGATCGCGGTCACGCAAGGCGTGGTGACGCCGAACATGGTCAGTCCGATCGACGGCTTGCCGTCGGGCGCCGGCGCGGGCCTCGCCGCCATGCCCGATATCGCCTGGGCGGCATTGTGCAGCACGACGCGGGAGAGCCGGTTCAGGCCGGCCATGTCGGTAACCGATGGCATCATGATGATGTCAGAGACGTCGACATAAGGAGCCGTGTCACCCGAGGCGAGCGTCGAGACCATGATTTTCGGCAGGCCGAGCGGCAGGGCGCGCATGCCTGCGGTGATGATCGAAGTGCCGCCGCCGCCGCCTATACCGATCAAGGCGGCAATGTCCTTTCGCGATTGGACGAAGCGGGTGAAGGCGACGCTCATAGCGGCAACCGCAGCGCCACGGTCATCGCCACCGAGTACAGCGGCGCTACCGCCAGGATGATAGGGGGCAATTTCCTTCGCCGGGATGTCTATGGGAACGGTGGCATCGCGTGTTCCGACATCGACGCGGCAAACGGCAGCGCCGGTGGCGGCGATGGCATCGGCCAGGAAGGCGAGTTCCTCGCCCTTGGTGTCCGCGGTGCCCACGACGTAAATGCGCTTCATGGGCGGTTCCCGGGTCATTGCAAATTTTTGAGACGCGCGTATCATATTGATATGGATATCTCACGTCAACGATCCACTGCAAGCGGCCGCACCGAACTGGGAAGCGGCGCGACCGCCGAGCGTGGACCGCGGGCGCGGACAAAACGGCTGATGCTGGAGACCGCGACACGGCTGATGCAGGCGGGCGTCACGCCTTCGGTCAGCGAGGTGGCGGAAGCGGCTGAAGTTTCCCGTGCCACCGCCTATCGCTATTTCCCGAGCCAGGCGGCACTGGTGCAGGCCGTCGTCGACGAGGGGCTGGGACCAATCCTGACATGGCAATCGACCGCGGCGGACGCCGAGCGCCGGGTGGCGGAATTGTTCGACACGGCGATGCCGCGCATCGAGGCTTTTGAAGCGACGTTCAAGGCGGCGCTGAAGCTGTCGCTCGATCAATGGGCGCGGCGCCAGGCCGGCACGCTGGGCGGCGAACCGGCCTTCACGCGCGGTCATCGTATCGACTTGCTGCAGGAGGCGATCGCACCGCTCAAGGGGCAGTTGCCGCCGCGCGATTTCAAGCGCCTGGCGCAGGCCCTGTCGCTGATTTTCGGCGTCGAGGTGCTGATCGTGCTCAAGGATATATGGGGGTTGGACAGCCGCAGGACGCAGTCTGTCGCGCAATGGGCGGCAGGTGCGCTGGTACGCGCGGCGGTGGCCGAATCGAGCGGTGAAGGAGGCGGCGACGATTCAAGAGTGGCTGTGGAGTAGGCCCTATCTGGTTCGACCAGATTTGCATGCCGACTATCAATATTACCTCTGGCGCTCAGGGCTGCACAACGCCTCTGCGTATCACTGAGTAGGAAAATCATTGGAAAACAGGCGGATAAAGCTTGAATTCCGCTGGAATGGCCAAGTCCCCTTCCCAAGAAAGGGCTTGACGTCGACGCTAAATTGGTAATACCAGATTAGAAAAGAAAAGTGGGTCAAAAGTGAGGGCTGCGATCCATTTTCCGGCAGGGCGAGGAGGCCCGGAACCGGAAAGGTGCGATCACGGGAGGAACTACCGGAGCCGGCCCCGTTGCCGGTTCTCATGACAGGTAGAATGCGCACAAGGGAGGAAATCATTATGCGCAAGTTAGTGA
Organism: Mesorhizobium erdmanii; assembly: GCF_013170725.1. Taxonomy (NCBI): domain Bacteria; kingdom Pseudomonadati; phylum Pseudomonadota; class Alphaproteobacteria; order Hyphomicrobiales; family Phyllobacteriaceae; genus Mesorhizobium; species Mesorhizobium erdmanii. The sequence goes on from NZ_CP033361.1 coordinate 1,815,886, forward strand.
CCAGCGTGCTTGCTGGTATCGGCTTAACGCTTGCCTGCGGAACGTCCGTCTACGCGCAGGAAAAGTCGCTCACCATCTTCTGGGCGGAGTGGGATCCGGCCAACTATCTGCAGGAACTCGGCAACGAGTACGAGAAGGAAACCGGCGTCAAGATCACGGTGGAGACCACCCCCTGGTCCGACTTCCAGACGAAGGCCTTCACCGAGTTCAACGCTCATGGCGACGCCTATGACCTGGTCGTCGGCGACTCGCAATGGCTCGGCGCCGGCTCGACCGGCGGCCACTATGTCGACCTGACGGACTTCTTCAAAAAGCATGATCTCGGCAACGTCATGGCGCCGGCGACGGTGAAATATTACTCCGAATATCCCGGCAACAGCGGTAAGTACTGGGCCATCCCGCTCGAAGGCGACGCGGTCGGCTGGTCATACCGCAAGGACTGGTTCGAAGACCCCAAGGAAAAAGAAGCCTTCAAGGCCAAATACGGGTACGAACTCGACGTGCCGAAGGATTTCAAGGCGCTGCGTGACATCGCCGAATTCTTCTATCGGCCGGATCAGAAGAAATACGGAATCGCCATCTACACCGACAATTCTTACGACGCGATGGCGATGGGTTTCGAGAACGCGCTGTTCTCCTATGGCGGCGAACTGGGTGACTATTCGACCTACAAGGTCGACGGCCACATCAACTCCGACAAGGCGGTGGCCGCGCTCGATGCCTACAAGGAACTTTACAAGTTCACGCCTCCGGGCTGGGCGAAGTCGTTCTTCGTCGAGGACAACCAGGCGATCACCGAAAACCTGGCCGCGATGAGCATGAATTTCTTCGCGTTCTTTCCCTCGCTGATCAACGAGTCGTCCAACCCCAACGCCAAGAACACTGGCTTCTTCGCCAATCCTCCCGGCCCCAACGGCGATCAGTTCGCCGCACTCGGCGGGCAGGGCATCTCCGTTATCTCCTACTCGCAGAAGCAGGACGAGGCGATGAAGTTCTTGGAATGGTTCATCAAGGACGAGACCCAGAAGAAGTGGGCGGCACTTGGCGGTTATACCTGCAGCCAGGCGGTCCTCAAGTCGCCCGAGTTCCAGAACGCCACGCCCTACAACAAGGCCTTCTACGAGACCATGTTCAAGGTGAAGGACTTCTGGGCCGTGCCGGAATATGCCGAGCTGCTGCAGCAGCTCAACCAGCGCATCTATCCCTATATGATCGGCGGCAGTGGCACTGCCAAGGAGACGCTGGACGCGCTGGCGGGAGACTGGAACGCGACTTTCAAGAAGTACGGCCGCGTCCAATAATCCTTGATGTCCCACGGAGGGGGCGGTGTTGCCTCCTCCGTTTTTTTCTTGAACTGGGAGCAGGGTCTTGGCGACCACGATGATCACCACGCTCGACAGGTCCTCGCGCGCCGCGGCGCGCGGTCTGAGCGATATTTCCATCCGCAATCTCTTCATCATCCCGACGGTTCTGTTCCTGATCGTCTTCAACATCTTTCCGCTGATCTATTCGCTTGGCTATTCCTTCACCGATTTCCGCGCGTCGACAAACGCGCCGGCCAATTTCGTCGGGCTGCAGAACTATCGTGATCTGCTCAACGACCCCTATGTCTGGTCGAACTTCGCCATCACCGCGAAGTACGTGATCGTCTCGGTCGTCGGACAGCTGCTCGTCGGCTTCGGCGTGGCGATGCTGCTCAATCGCGATATTCCGCTCAAGGGGCTTATCACGACGCTGCTGCTGCTGCCGATGATGCTGTCGATGGCTGTCGTCGGCCTGTTCTGGAAACTGCTTTACGACCCGTCATGGGGTGTCATCAACTATGCGCTCGGGCTCGGCAATTTCGAGTGGCTGGCCGACCCCAAGATGGCGCTCTATGCCGTCGCGCTGACCGACATCTGGATGTGGTCGCCGTTCGTCATGCTGCTGTCGCTGGCCGGCCTGTCGGCGGTGCCGAAACATCTCTACGAAGCCGCCGCAATCGATCGCGCCGGGCCGTTCTACACCTTCTTCCGCATCACGCTGCCGCTGGTCGCGCCGATCCTGATGATCGCGGTCATTTTCCGCACCATGGAAGCATTCAAGACCTTCGACCTCGCCTACATCCTGACCAGTCAGCCGACGGCCGAACTGATCTCGATCAGGCTCTACAAGATGGCGTTTCAGGAGTGGCAGACCGGGCGCTCCTGCGCGATGGCCTACATCGTGCTGATCATGGTGCTGGCGATCACCAACATCTACGTCAAATACCTCAACAAGGTGAAGGAGCGCTGAGATGGCCGCAGTCCGCACTTCTTCCGAAATCGGCTTCAACCGCGTTGCCATCGTCGCCGTGCTCCTGGTGACGATCATCTTCCTGGCGCCGATCTACTGGATCGCCTCGACGGCGTTCAAGCCGCGCAACCTGGCCACGACCATCCCGCCGACGGTCGTCTTCCAGCCCGAGATATCGCCTTTCGTGAAGCTGTTCACCAAGCGCTCGCAAATGCGCAACCCGCCATCGCCGGAAGAATACGCAGCGGCGCCATGGTGGGAGCGCGTCGTTTTCGACGGCGGCGAAAAGATCGTGCGTGACGGCAAGGGCCAGGTACAGTGGTCGGGCTATCCGAGCCGCTTCCTGAATTCGCTGATCATCGCCATCACCTCGACGGTGCTGGCGGTCGGCATGGGTACGTTCACCGCCTACGGCTTTTCGCGCTTCAAGGTGAAAGGGGAGGCTGATCTGCTCTTCTTCATCCTGTCGACCCGCATGCTGCCGCCGGTGGTGGTGGCGATCCCGATGTTCCTGATGTACCGCGCGGTCGGTCTCAACGACACCCATATCGGGCTGATCATCCTTTACACCGCCTTCAACCTGTCCTTCTCGGTCTGGCTGATGAAGGGCTTCATGGACGAGATCCCGAAAGAATATGAGGAAGCGGCCCTCGTCGACGGCTACACGCGCATGGAAGCCTTCTTCAAGATCGTGCTGCCGGAGGCTGCCACCGGCATCGCCGCCACCGCCGTGTTCTGCTTCATCACGGCGTGGAACGAATATGCCTTCGCGCTGATCATGACCAATCGCCGTGCGCAGACGGCACCGCCCTTCATCCCCAGCCAGGTCGGCTCCGGCCTGCCGGACTGGACGGTGATCGCGGCGGGAACCTTCCTGTTCCTGCTGCCGGTCGCCATCTTCACCTTCCTGCTCCGCAATCATCTGTTGCGCGGCATGTCCTTCGGAGCGATCCGCAAATGAGCTTTCGCGCCATCAATCAGAAATATCTGGAGCCCGGTTCGCAGGTGCTCATGGTGCTCGGCATCGTGGCGCTCTGCCAGCCGTGGAACATGCTGCTGCACACATATGGCCTGACCATCATCCTGATCGGGCTGATCGGCTTCAACATCACCTCGAAGATCGCGCCTGAGCAAGAGGCCGGCACCGGTCACGCCACGCGAAATCCGGGAGCACAGCATTGACCCAGATCGAGCTTCGCAGCGTCCAGAAATTCTTCGGCGCCGTCCAGGTCATCAAGGACCTCAACCTCAAGATATCAGACAACGAGTTCATCGTGCTGCTTGGCCAATCGGGCTGCGGCAAGACGACGACGTTGCGCGCCATCGCCGGGCTGGAGACGATCGACGAGGGTGACATCCTCATCGACGGCAAGCCGGTCCAGCATCTGAAGGCCGCCGACCGGGACATCGCCATGGTGTTCCAGTCGTTCTCGCTCTACCCGCATATGAACGTATACGAGAACATCGCCTTCCCCTTGCGCGCCACGCGCAAGAGCAAGGCGGAGATCGACAGCGAGGTGCGCTCGGTCGCGAAGACGCTGCAGATATCGGATCTGCTTGGCAAGAAGCCGTCGGCGCTGTCGGGCGGCGACATGCAGCGCGTCGCCATCGGCCGGGCGCTGGTGCGGCGTCCCAAGGCGATGCTGATGGACGAGCCGATCGGCGCGCTCGACGCCAAGCTGCGGGAGGAGATGCGGGCCGAGATCAAGCGGCTGCATATCAAGCAGGGCTCCACCACCATCTATGTCACGCATGACCAGATCGAGGCGATGAGCCTCGCCGACCGCATCGTCATCATGCACGAAGGCGTGCTGCAGCAGGTGGGCACGCCCGACGAGGTCTATTCGCGCCCGGCCAATCTGTTCGTGGCGCAATTCGTCGGCAGCCCGGTGATGAATGTCACTGATGCGGCGGTGGCCGAGAAAGCCTCGTCCGTATCGGTGACCGTCGGCGACGCGGCCACCGGCTTCGAGTTCCCAAGCACGTTGCTGTCAAAACTCAACGGCCACGCCGGCGGCGGGCTTGCGCTCGGCATACGGCCGGAGGGCGTGCTCATTCGCCGTGAGGCGGCCGACGGGTTCATGGCCGTCGAAACGCAAATCGTCGAACCGCTCGGCTCCTTCGACATCGTCGATCTGAAAGTGGGTTCCAACATGCTGCGGGCCCGCACCAAGAGCGGCTTCATCTCAGGTCCCGGCGAGAAGGTTTTCGCCAGGATCGATCCGACGCAGGCGCATTTCTTCGACAAGGCAAGCGGCAAGTCGCTGGAAGTGAGATTGTGATGGCCGAAGGACACGAAAGGCCAACGATTTGGCCTTTCGAACCGTTGAACGCCCGGAGCCATAGCGGAGGGCAGGCGCCCTCGAAAAAGAAATAGAGACGGTAGACATGGCCCATATCCAGCTCAAGAACATCTCGAAGACATTTGGCAACCACACGGCCTTGACCGGGCTCGATCTCGACATCGCCGATGGCGAGTTCTTCGTGCTGCTCGGCGAGACAGGCGCCGGCAAGACGACGACGCTGCGGCTGATCGCGGGCCTCGAAAGGCCCAGTGAGGGGCAGGTCGTGATCGATGGCGTCGATGTTGCCGACTGGGGCGCTGCCGAACGCGACGTGGCGCTGGTGCTGCAACAATATTCGCTCTATCCGCGCTATACGGTGCGGGAGAACCTCGAATTCCCGCTGAAGCCGAAGATCCGCCGGTTGCCCGACGCCGAGATCAAGGACCGCGTCGACCGCGCCGCCCGAACGCTGCGGATCGAGCATCTGCTCGACCGCAAGACCGACCGGCTGTCGGGCGGCGAGATGCAGCGGGTCTCGATCGGCCGCGCCATCGTGCGCAAGCCGCGCGTGTTCCTGATGGACGAGCCGCTGTCGGCGCTCGACGCCAAGCTGCGCGAGGCGCTGCGGACGGAACTGAAGAACCTGCAGATCCAGCTCGGCGCCACCTTCCTGTTCGTCACCCACGACCAGATCGAGGCGATGTCGATGGGCGACAAGGTCGGCGTGCTCAACCACGGCCGCATCGTGCAGACCGGCACGCCGCACGAGATCTACAACAATCCGCGCGACACCTATGTGGCGAGCTTCGTAGGCTCGCCGCCGATGAACCTCATCGACGGCAAGCTGGTCAATGGCCGCGCGGTGATGGCGCCGCTGAATTTCGAACTGCCCTTTTCAGGGGGAGCCAGGGCTTTTCCGGGAGACAAGGCGGGCGGTGCGACCGACGGTCGCCCGCTCGTCTTCGGCATCCGCCCGGAGGATGTCTATCTGGAAAGCGGCGCGCCGGTCGAGGCGCGCGTCCATGATGTCGAGAACCATGGCGTGGAAAAGATCCTGACGCTGCGGGTCGGCGATACGACGCTGCGCGCCACGGTGCCGGCCAGGACCGATGTCGAGATCGAACAGCCTGTGCGCTTTGCCTGGAACCCGGACAAGGTGGTGCTGTTCGACAAGGGCAGCGGTGTGAGTTTGCGGCACGCGTCATAGCCGCACCCTCGCTTATTTCTGCAGGTAGGTCTCGTAGGGCATGTCGTTGATCAGCAGGATCACGCACTCCGTGTCGGACAGGCAAGCGTCGTCATGCATCTCATTAGCCTTCTGGGTCCAGTAGGATCCCGGAGGCAGTTCCACCTTGGTTGCTTCGCCGCCTGCCATCTGCCAATGCGCCCATAGACCCTGGATAACCACGGCGCGGTAGTCGGCCGTATGCGCGTGAACAGGCGCCCGCCAGTTGCCTGGAACTTTCAGCAACGTACCCGCCGGGCCCCTGGCCCGTTCCCCCCACAGTGGTCCAAGGCGCTGTGGCTGGTCCGGTGCTTCGGAAACATAGGGAATCTTGCTGGCCGGCAGGTAGCTGTCCTCCAGGGCAAAGGCGCGCCCGGGGACAACGAACATGGCGGCGAACGCCAGGACCTTCAGATGATTCATCATGGATTCTCTCCTTGAGACGACGTGCCGCCGGCCCCTCATTGCTGACAATGGCAAGCTATTGCATGCAGTCGACCCTGCAATGACATTGCGTCCGGAAGACGTGGCAATTCATCCAGATCCGGCAAGTACCTCTGCAAGCCTGGGATGGCCTCAGCGTTCTTCGGAGGCGCCGTCGACCGGGCGCAAATGGCTGGGCGCCTTGCCGACTATCCGCTTGAACGCGCGGCTGAACGATGCTTCGGACTCGTAGCCCAGTCTGGCGGCCACCACCGATACCCGCATTCGGTCTTCGATCAGCCATTGTCGCGCCTGGTGCATGCGCACGCTGGCGACATATCGAGCCGGTGTCTCGCCGACGACGGCGGTGAACCGTCCGGCGAAGGCCGAACGCGAGGCTCCCATTTCGCGGGCGAGGGATTCGACGGTCCAGTTCCTGTCGGGCTGGCGATGAATAGCCACCAGCACGCGGCCAACGTCCCGATCCCTGATCGCCGCGGTCCAGCCGGTAGTGCCGCCGCCACCGTTCTCTATCCAAGAGCGGATGATGCTTGCGGCCAACACGTCTGCCAGCCGCGCCAGCATGCCGCCGGCGCCAGCGCGATTGCCGGTCACTTCGCTGGCCATGGCGTCCAGAAGGTGCGGAATGCCCGGCTCACCCGTCATCAATTCCCGCGCGCGCATCATTGCCGGCATCATGGCGAGCACAGGATGCGATCCACCCAGATCGAAGCGCATACTGCCGCAAAACAGCAGGGTCTTCTGGCCATCGCCGCCGTTCGAGACGGCGTAGACGTTGTCCTCCAACGGCTTGACGCTGTAGCTCTCGATCGGCACGGCAGGGACGCCCGGCGCGCTGGCGAGAATGTGCTCGGCGCCGCGTGGCAACAGGAGCGCATCGCCGGCCTTCAGTTCCAGCCATTGCCTAGATGGCGAAAACAGCCAGCATCCATGCCGGCCGATGAAGTGAAACCGCGCCGCCGCCTGGGCTGGAAAGAACACGGCCCACGGCTCGCCAAGTTCGCAGCGGCCGTAATCGACGCCGTCAAGCCGCAATCCACGCAGCATTTCGGTCAGCGGACCGTCCGAAGCCGGCAAGACACTCTCAGATGACGTGAAATCCATACCGGTTTTCTAGCGTGGAACCGCCGGTCAGTCACGGCCAAGACGTGTTACCCGGCCTGGCCGATGTCGGCCTATTCCTCGGCGCGCAGATTGCTGGGCGCCGAGCCGATGACGCGCTTGAAGGCGCGGCTGAAGGCGGCATCCGATTCATAGCCGAGGCGCGCGGCAACGACCGAAATATCGCTCCACCGTCACTTCGCGCGCCATGGACTCCAGCAGGTGTGGAAGGCCGGGCTCGTAGGCTTCTGCTCGCTTCGTGCTCGGCTTAGCACTTGGCGACGTCCGGGCAACGTCGGCGGCGATGGCGATGCGGCTGATGCCGCGCGCTCGGTCCGGGAACCATCATGGTCCCCGGGCCGGTGCCGTCGTGACGGCGGCGACGAAGCGGTCGAGACTATCCTCGACATAGACGGCCACCGCGATCGTCGGATCGAAACTCCACCACAGCAACGATCCCTGCCAATGCGACGCCATCAGCAGGCCGATATCCGGTGGCGAGTTCGGCGTTCGCGCGAAGCAAGCCGCGATTGCATTGCACAGGGTTGTCTTCCAGGCCGCGCCGCGCGCCCTGAGCAGCGGATCACGCAGATCTTCGCGCAGAACGAGCAGACCTTCGGCATAAGATTCGATGCCGCCATAGCCCTGCGACAGCGCGACCAGCAATTCGACCGCGCCGGCCGGAGTTTTGGCGACGCTGGCCGCCAGCGTCCTGGTCTTGTCGTCAAGACCATCCCAGGCATGCAGCAGGGTCCGCTGCTTCAACCGCGCCTTGTTGCCAAAGCGTTGCACCAGGGTTGCACCGGAAAGGCCGCATGCTCTTGCGAGGCGCTCGAAGGTGAGCGCCTCGGGGCCATGCTCGTGGATCAATCGCAAGGCAGCTTCCAGCACCTGCTCATCGGACTGCGTTTTGGGTCGGGTCACCTTGACATCCTGATATAACCGAATGATCATTTATATATGATGCGAGTGACGCAAGCCAGCTCGGATTTCATCAATGGTGCCGTTTGGGAGAGTTCAATGACGTTGCAAGGAAAAGTTGCCCTGGTCGCCGGCGGAACACGAGGCGCCGGGCGCGGCATAGCGGTCGAGCTCGGCGCCGCCGGCGCCACGGTCTATGTCACGGGACGGAGCACGCGTGCCCAGCAATCCGAATACGCCCGGCCCGAAACCATCGAGGAGACGGCGGAAATGGTCACGGCGAACGGTGGCACGGGCATCGCCGTCCAGGTCGACCATCTTGTGCCTGACGACGTGCGCAGTCTGGTCGAGCGCATCCGTGCCGAGCAGGGCCGTCTCGACATCCTCGTCAACGATATCTGGGGCGGTGAAAAGCTGTTCGAATGGGACAAGCCGGTCTGGGAGCACAATCTGGAGAATGGTTTGCGCATGCTGCGTCTGGCCATCGATACGCATCTGATCACCGCTCATCATGCGCTGCCCCTCATGATCAGGCAGCCGGGCGCACTGCTGGTCGAAGTCACGGATGGCACCGCCGAATACAATGCCGAGCACTACCGCCTGTCGCCCTTCTACGACCTTGCCAAGGTCGCGGTGAACCGCATGGCGTGGGCTCACGCAAAGGACCTTGCGAAACACGATGCCACGTCCGTCTCGCTGACGCCCGGTTGGATGCGCTCGGAAATAATGCTGGATACTTTTGGAGTGCGCGAGGAGAATTGGCGCGATGCCACGGCAACGGTACCGCATTTCGTGATTTCGGAGACGCCGCGCTTTGTTGGGCGCGCGGTTGCCGCGCTGGCGGCGGACCCGGGTCGCTCGCGCTGGAACGGCCAGTCCCTGTCCAGCGGCGGACTGGCGCAGGTCTATGGCTTTACCGATCTCGACGGTTCGCGGCCCGATGCCTGGCGCTACGTGCCGGAGGTGCAGGACGCCGGCAAGCCCGCCGACGCGACGGGTTACCGGTAAGGCAATGTAGAATCGCTCAGGCCGAACGCCCGTCGAAATCGAAGACCGACAAGGTGGAAGGGTCGACATCGGCAACGCAGTTGAGGTTGATATAGGCGTTGCGCTCACCATCTTCGCGGACGTCCTCGGCGAAAGGGTGGATGCCGCAACCGCGGCAGAAGCGATGCGCGATCTTCGCCTCGCCGAATGTGTAGCGGCCAAGATCGTCGCCCCAGGCGACGAGGGTAAGCCTGTCATGCGGCACGGCCCACAGCAGCGCACCCTTGCGGGCGCAGATCGAGCAATTGCAGCGCACAGCGCCGCCAAGCTCGCCCTCGACCTCGAATGCGACGTTGCCGCAATGACAGCTGCCCTTATACAGCATCAGTATCTTCCTATCGCTGGCAGGTGCAAAGGCACGCTGGCCGGGTTATCCCTTCCGCAGGCCGAACGGCTGCTTGCCTTAAAGACGTTGCATCCTGACGGAGTCCGACATCGACATGCAATCCATCCGCGACCGTCTCGAAATCATCCTGTCACGTCTCGCCAATCGTGCGGCCGACGAGAAGGTCTTCACCAGGCTCTATGTCGAACCCGCACGGGCCGCGGCTGATGCCAGTGACGCCCGCAGCCGAGCCGGCGTGACGCTCGGACCGCTCGACGGCACCCTGGTCTCGATCAAGGATCTGTTCGATGTCGCCGGCGAGGCGACGACGGCCGGCTCACTGATGCGCAAGACCGCCGCACCGGCTGTGCGCGATGCCATCATCGTCAGCCGGCTTCGTCAGGCCGGCGCGGTGATCGTCGGCAAGACCAACATGACCGAATTCGCCTTCACGGCGATCGGCGACAACATGCACTACGGCACGCCAGGCAATGCCGCCGACGCCGGCCATATTCCCGGCGGTTCATCCTCGGGCGCCGGCGTCTCGGTTGGCGAGGGCACGAGCGACGTCTCGATCGGCTCCGACACCGGCGGATCGATCCGCATTCCGGCGGCGCTTAATGGCGTCGTCGGCTTCAAACCGACGGCGCGGCGCGTGCCGCTGGCCGGTGCATTTCCACTGTCGGGTACATTGGACTCGATCGGGCCGCTTGCCCGAACCGTCGCGCAATGCGCCGCAACGGACGCGGTGATGGTCGGCGAGGCACCAAGCGAACTGGCGGCAATTCCCCTCTCGGGACTTCGCATTGGCATCCCACGCGGCGTTCTTTTCGGTAACATGGAAGGCGAGGTTGCGGCGACCTTCGAGCATTGTCTCGGCAAGATCGAACAGGCTGGTGCGCGCATTACGGATCTATCGATTGACGATATGATCGCGGAGTTGCGCGCGGCCACCAAGCGGGGTTCGATCGCCGCCATGGAAGGAGCCGAGATTCATGCCGACTGGCTGGCGACGGGCGTCTTGATGCCGGTCGACCCGCACGTCAGCGGCCCCTTGTCACGGGCGGCAATGCTGCCGACGCCGGTCTATATAAGGGCCTTGCGCCGCCGCGCCGCCCTGGCAGCCGCCATGGACGAGCGGTTGGCATCGTTGGACGTGCTGGCTCTGCCGACCACGCCGGTGACGGCACCGACCATTGTTTCCCTGGCCGGGGATACCGAATTGCGCGACCATGTCGAAGGCCTGCTTCTGCGCAACACGCAGGTTGCCAACCAGTTCGACCTCTGCGCGATCTCGCTGCCGATGCCCGGTATGGCGCTGCCGGCGGGACTGATGCTGGTCGCGCGCAACGGCCATGACCGCCGTCTTCTGCGGATTGCCGCTGAAGTGGAGAGGCTGCTGGGTGGCTCATCGGCAATTGGCGGATAATCAGGGCGACGAACAGTGCTTGCGTTCGTTAGCCGTGGTGGTGCGCACGATGCGGGTCGCGACCAGCCATGGCAGGCTGTAGTCCTTGCCGGTGAAGGTCTGGGTGCGATGCTCTATCGAAGCCCTGACGACGATCTTTCCGCTGTAAAGCACGTCGGACTGATCCGTTATAGCCTTGTCCGATTGCGGCAATCCGCTCGTGTCGATTGACACACCCTTGATGATTGCGCCGTTGACAAGGTCGAGCGCGCTGTTCGAGGGGCAGGGCGCTTTGAAGCAGCGCAGTCCGTTGTCGCAGTAGACATAGCTGCTCTCGGCCGCGGCGACTGCCGGCAGGGTGCAGATCGACGAAGCGACAACAGTCAGAAATGCGAGGCGAAGACCGGACATGGCCGCAACGTCGCGGAGAATTGGGGCGAAACCGCGATTGCTATATGTCGAGCGGAAACCGCCTGCGGTAATGGTCGACCACTTCGGGATTGCGCAGATTGACCGGCAGCTTGCCCGCCAGCACCAGCAAGGCTTCTCCTGCCGCGCCGACGCCCATGCGCATCATCGATTCCTCGGTGATGCCTGCCATATGCGGGGTGATGATGACGTTGTCGAAGCCGAAATAAGGATGATCTGACGGCAGCGGCTGCGTCGAAAACACGTCGAGTGCGGCACCGCCGATGCGGCGTTCCCGCAAGGCGTCGATCAGGGCGTCGTCATCGACGACCGGCCCGCGCGACACGTTGATCAACAGCGCGGTGGGCTTCATGCGGGCGATACGCTCGCGGCTGATCAGGCCGCGCGTTTCCGGCGTCAGTGGGCAGCAGAGCACGATAATGTCGCTCTGCTCGACCAGCGCGTCGATCGACAGGAAGCCGACTTTTTCAGGCGCCGGCTGCATGCTGCGCGTCGTTGCCACCACTTTCAGGTCGAAACCGTGCGCGGCGATATGGCCGACGGCTTGTCCGACGGCGCCGAGGCCGACAATGCCGATGGTTTTGCCGGCGAGCTCGGTATTGGCGTTGGCATGCTCGCGCCCGGCAAGCCAGCCCCGGGCGCGCAGGTCGCGGTCGACCCGGCGGAATTGCCGCAGCAGCGCGAGTGCGGCGAACATGACGTGTTCCGCGACCGAGCGTGCATTGACCGCCGGCACATTGGCCACCAGCACGCCGGCTGCTGCTGCTGCTTCCATCGGGATCATGTCGAGCCCGGCGCCATGGCGGATGGCAGCCCGCAGCTTCCAGGCGCCCTCGAACAGTGCCGGCGGCAGCGGCGCGCGCACGATGACGATGTCGGCATCCCTGGCTTCCCTGGCCAGGGTGGCAGGGTCAAGCGCCGATGCGATCACAAGCTGGCCGGCGCCGGCGAGCTTGGCCGACGCACGCGGGTGCAGCGGATGGGTCGACAGGATCTTTGGCTGGTCCACGGTCAGGCCTTTTCGAGCGCCGGGCTTGGCGACGCAACCGCCTTGTCGCCCTCGATCAGACCCTTCCAGTAGCTCTCCGCCCCTTGCAGGTGGGCGCTCATCAGCGCTTGGGCGAGATTGCCGTCGCGACGCAGCAGCGCCTCGTAGATCTGCACGTGCTCGGCATGCGAGCGCACCGAGCGTTCGGGGTCGTTGAAGTAGATCGGCAGGCGCTGCTCGCCCATCAGATAGTAGACGCTGCAGATATTGTGGAAGACGCTGTTCTTGGTGGCGCGCACGATTTCGAGGTGAAACTCCCGGTCTTCCTTGGCCAGGCCTTCGCCGGCGGCGATGCGTTCCTCGGAAGCCTTGAGGATTTCGCGCAGCCGTTCGAAATTCTCCTCGGTGGCGCGCGAGCAGGCAAGCTCGGCTGCCTTGATCTCGTGGATCTTGCGCAATTCGACCGTCTCGTAAATCTGCAAGGGATCGAGCGGCAGGCCCGCGCGGGCGAAAAGCGCCAGCGCTTCCACGCTTGCCTGCTTGGTGTCGATGTAGATGCCTGACTTGGCGCGGCGCTCGACGATGCGCATGGCCTCGAGGATGGCCAGCGCCTCGCGGATCTGGCCACGGCTGACGCCGAAATGCTCCGCCAGTTCACGCTCCGACGGCGTACGGCCGGTCTCACTGTCCGAGTGTGAGAACAGATAGGCGGCGAGTTCCGCGAGAAGGTTCTTTTCTTTCATCGTCAATTGCGTTGCGCGTGCGCCTCCAGGAATCGCTGCGAAATGGTGAATCCCAATCCGGGCTTTTCCGGGATCGCTATCATACCGTCCGTTGCTTCGACAGTCTCTTCGATCAGATCGTGGATCATCGGGTTGGCGCCGAGCGAATATTCGATGGTGAAACTCGATGGCGAGGCGGCGCAGACATGCAGGCCGGCGAAGAAACAAGGGGCGCCGGCCCACAGATGCGGCGCGAAGCGCAGATTGAAGGCGCTGGCGATGGTGCCGATCTTCATCGCCTCGCTGATGCCGCCGCAGAAGGCGGGATCGGGCTGGAAGATGTCGGCGGCCTTGAGCATGGCGAGGTCGCGGAAGGCATAGCGTGTCGCCTCGCTTTCGCCGGTGGCGATGGGCACGGCGCCGGAGGCGCGCACTTCCGCCATCCCCGGCTTGTCGTCGGCGATCACAGGTTCCTCGAACCAGGCCAGATCGAGGTCGTTGACGAGATGGATGAAGCGCTTGGCTTCCGCCACCGTATAGGTGCCGTGGGCGTCGACCATCAGCTCGACATCAGGGCCGAGCGCCTGGCGCGCGGCGCGCACGCGGGCGGCTGAAATGTGCGCGGCGCCATCCATGGAGCCGACGCGCATCTTCAGCGCCTTGAAGCCGCCCCTGGCAATGTAGGATTTCAGTTGTTCGCCGATCGCATCGGCGGACGCCCAGCCTCCGGAGGCATAGGCCTGGATGCGATCAGCCTTGCGCCCGCCAAGCAGCCGCCAGACCGGCTGGCCCAGCGACTTCCCCAAAATATCCCAGAGCGCGATGTCGACGGCGCTGATGGCGGCGATGCTCATGCCGCGCCGCGCCAGTTGCGGCATGGCGTGGCCGGCGCGTGCGGCGCTGTCGTGGCGCACGCCATTGTAGAGCATTTCCCAGATGATGCCGATGTCGGCCGGGTCGCGGCCGATCAACTGCGGCCCGACCTCCTGGTTCAGCATGTGGACAAGGGCGCCGTAGCTGCCGGCGCTGCCGGCGGCGTTCTTGCCTTCGCCCCAGCCGACCAGCCCGTCATCGGTTTCGATGCGCAGGATGGCGGCGTCGAAGGTCGTCACCTGGCCGAAGTCGCTGCGATGTTGCTTCGCGGCTTCGATCGGGATGCGGACCCACCAGGCTTGGACGGTCTTGATGCGCATGTCTTTCCCCAGCCCTGCCGCCGGTCGGGCGGAAGGGCAAATTTCCCGGAAGCAGTCGACTACTTGATCAGCGGCAGCAGCGTTTCGGCGGTGATGCGCATCTGGTCGGTGTAGAATTTTTCGGTGAGCACGCTGGAGCCGTGGTCCTGGATGAACTTCAGTTGCTCAGGCGAAATATCGACCGGGTGGCGCTCGACCATATCCGGATACGGCGCCGCCGGCGTGCGGTCGACCGGGGCGACGAACTCGTTGGTCAGCGCGCCGTCGTAGCCGACCTCCTTCAAGGTGGCGACGATCCTGGGCCAGTCGATCTGGCCAAGGCCGGCGGCGAAGCGGTTGTTGTCGGCGACGTGGAAGTCGAACAGGCGCTTTCCGACCTGACGGATCGCGTCATGGACGTTAAATTCCTCCATGTGGATGTGGTAGGCGTCGAGGCAGACGCCGCATTCGGGGCTGACCGCGTCGGCCAGCGCCAGCGCCTGGGCGCCACGGTTGAACAGATAGGTCTCGAACCGATTGAGCGGCTCGACGGCGATCTTGACGCCGACCTTCTTGGCATGGGTGAAGCACTCTCGGGTCGCGTCGACCACCCACTTCCATTCCTCTTCCTCGGTACCGTCCGGCACCACCTTGCCGACCGTCGCGGGGACGAGCGTGATGATCTCGCCATCAAGCTCGCTGACCATGGTCAGCACGTCCTTGACGTATTGAACGGAGCGCTCGCGCTGGCCCTGGTTCCTGGCGGCAAGATTGCGTTCACCCAGCATCAAGGTCACCGCGCCCCAGCAGCGGATGCCGTGCTCCTTCAACAGCGCGCGCGTCTCCTTGGTCTTGTACTGCTCGGGCTCGCCGGAAATCTCGATCGACTCATAGCCGAACTTCTT
The DNA here is from genome assembly GCF_013170725.1 of Mesorhizobium erdmanii. Lineage (NCBI taxonomy): Bacteria > Pseudomonadati > Pseudomonadota > Alphaproteobacteria > Hyphomicrobiales > Phyllobacteriaceae > Mesorhizobium > Mesorhizobium erdmanii. Next base: position 1,831,132 of record NZ_CP033361.1, read on the forward strand.
GATGCGCTTCAGCGTCGTCTCCAACGGTTCCGCGCGCATCCAGTTGTGCGTCGAAAGATGCATGGTCTGTCCTTCCCAAATTCGTCCGTATGGTTTGCCTGCGACATGCATCGCCGAAAGGCGACGCAAGGGTTCCTCCCCAAGGCATCCCCAGCCTTTTTCCTACAACTGGTTCGACCAATTGGGCCTTAAGTGAGGTCTACAGCAAATTCCGAGGAACGGCAAGAAGCGCGGCAATGCAACTTTTTGTAAGAATTATTTCATTGATTATATTGCGATTTATGCCAATAATCTGGATATGCCGAGGGTTTTGCCGAACCATTGTCAGGCTTGACCAAATTCCGCTATTTGGTAATACCAGAATGGCAGCGCCACCGAAGCGCCTGCTGCGAAAAGACCAAAATGGCTGGCCCTGCTTCCAATCGGCGCTATGCTTGGTCGCGACACAATGAGGGAGGATGCCGATGCCGACGACAATGAAGGGCCCTGGACTGTTTCTGGCGCAGTTCGCGGGTGACGCGGCGCCATTCAATTCGCTGGCCTCGATCACCAAATGGGCCGCCGGTCTCGGCTACAAGGGCGTGCAGATCCCGACCTGGGACGCTCGCCTGTTCGACCTCGAGAAGGCGGCCTCGTCCAAGACCTATTGCGACGAGGTGAAGGGCATCTGCGCCGATGCCGGCGTCGAGATCACCGAACTGTCGACGCATCTGCAGGGGCAGCTGGTGGCGGTGCATCCGGCCTATGACGCGCAGATGGATGGTTTCGCGCCGCCTTCGGTGCACAACAATCCGAAGGCACGGCAGAAGTGGGCGGTCGAGCAGATGAAATTCGGCGCCAAGGCATCGCGCAATCTCGGGCTGAATGCCTCGGTGTCGTTCACCGGCTCGCTGGCTTTCCCTTACCTTTATCCCTTCCCGCAGCGGCCGGCCGGGCTGATCGAGGAAGCCTTCGGCGAACTCGGCAAACGCTGGAAGCCGATCCTCGATGTCTATGAGGACAATGGGGTCGATGTCGGCTACGAAATCCATCCCTCGGAAGACGTGTTCGACGGCGCGACGTTCGAGATGTTCCTTGATGTGGTCGGCGGCCACAAGCGCTGCAACATCAACTACGACCCGTCGCACTTCCTGTTGCAGCAGCTCGACTATCTCGAATTCATCGACATCTACCACGAGCGGATCAAGGCCTTCCACGTCAAGGACGCCGAGTTCAACCCGACCGGGCGGCAGGGCGTCTATTCCGGCTATCAGAGCTGGACCAATCGTGCTGGCCGCTTCCGCTCGCTCGGCGACGGGCAGGTGGATTTCGGCGGCATCTTCTCCAAGCTGACGCAGTACAATTATGATTCCTGGGCGGTGCTGGAATGGGAGTGTTGCCTGAAGCATCCCGAGGATGGCGCGGCGGAGGGCGCGCCCTTCATCCAGCACCACATCATCCGAGTGACCGAGAGGGCATTCGACGATTTCGCCAGCGGTACGACCGACAAGAAGCTGCTGCGGGCCATGATGGGAATCTAAAAACGTTTCCCTCCCCCTCGAGGGGAGGGTGGCCCGAAGGGCCGGGTGGGGTCGGTTGATGCCGAGCTCTACGCCCGGCGACCCCACCCGATCCGCTGCGCGGATCGACCTCCCCTCAAGGGGGAGGTGAACAACCAGGAGAACAAAATGGTCGGCGCATCGAAATCGGAGACGGGAGGCGGCCCGATCCGCTACGGCATGGTTGGCGGCGGGCAAGGCGCCTTCATCGGCGCGGTGCATCGCATCGCGGCGCGCATGGACAATGAGTTCGTGCTGGTGGCCGGCGCGCTGTCGGCCAATGCCGAGCGCGCCAAGGCATCGGCCGCCGAACTCGGCCTCGATGCGGAGCGCAGCTACGCCTCCTATGCCGAGATGGCGAAGGCCGAGGCCAAGCGCCCCGACGGCATCGAGGCGGTGGCCATCGTCACCCCGAACAATGTCCATGTGCCGGCTGCCAAGGCCTTTCTCGAGGCCGGCATCCACGTGATCTGCGACAAGCCGCTGGCAACGACGTTGGCCGAAGCGAAGAAGCTCGCGGCGATCGTCGAGAAGACCGGCAAGGTGTTCGTGCTGACCCACAACTACACTGCCTATCCGATGGTACGGCAGGCGCGCGAGATGGTGGCCAAGGGCGTGCTCGGCGACATCCGCATCGTGCAGTCGGAATATCCGCAGGACTGGCTGACCGAAGACCTCGCCGCCACCGGCCAGAAACAGGCTTCATGGCGCGGCGATCCGAAACAGGCGGGGGCGGGCGGTGCGCTGGGCGACATCGGCACCCACGCCTACAATCTGGCCCGCTTCGTCTCCGGGCTGGAACTCGATTCGCTCTCGGCCGACCTCGACGCCTTCGTGCCGGGGCGGCTGCTCGATGACAATGTCAACGTCATGCTGCGCTTCAAGCCCACCGGCAAGACGCATCCGGCCAAGGGTATGATCTGGGCTAGCCAGGTAGCGCCCGGCCATGAGAACGGGCTGAAGCTGCGCATCTATGGCTCGAAGGGCGGGCTGGAATGGGTACAGGCCGATCCGAACTATCTCTGGTACACGCCGTTCGGCCAGCCGAAGCAGTTGATCACCCGCAACGGCGCCGGCGCGCTGCCGGTGGCGGGCCGTGTCAGCCGCGTGCCGCCGGGCCATCCCGAGGGTTATCTCGAAGGTTTCGCCAATATTTACCAGGAGGCGGCACGCGCAATCCGCGCGGCGCGCAGGAAGGGGGGCAAGCCGGCGAAGGATGTCGTCTTCCCGACCATCCAGGATGGCGTCGAGGGCATGGCCTTCATCGAAGCCTGCGTGAAGTCGTCGAGGAAGAACGGGGCGTGGACGAAGCTTTAGGGGGTGATGATCTTCAGGTGATGCCGGCCTGCAAACGATGGCTTTCTGCGCTTCCCCGTTCTACTGCGTCGCAGTAGAACTGAGCTCACGTACCCAAAAGTACGCTCCGCTCCGGTTCTCGGAATCCACCATTTTCGGCTCGGCCTGACCTGAACCTCGACACCCCTTGGCCGAAGGTGATGGGGGAGGGCGTCGATGAAAATCGGCATGTGCATGTTCTTGTGGACGACAGCGGTGTCGAAGAAGCACGAGCCGCTGCTTCGCGACATCAAGGCGACGGGCTTCGACGGCGTCGAGATACCGATCTTTGTCGGGGTACCTGACGATTACAAAAAGCTAGGCGACCTGCTCGATCGCATCGGTTTGGAGCGCACAGCGGTCTCGGCGATGGGCGATCCCTCGATGAACCTGATCTCGGCCGATGCGGCAACGCGCAAGGCCGGTGTCGAGTACATGAAATGGGCCGTCGATTGCGCCGATGCGCTTGGCGCGAGGACGCTGAGCGGACCGTTGCATTCGACGCTTGGCGCCTTCTCCGGCAGCGGGCCTACACCCGCCGAGAAGAACCGTTCCCTCGCCTCGCAACGCGCCATCGGCGACCATGCCGGCAAGCGCAACGTCACCATCGGGCTGGAGGCGCTGAACCGCTTCGAATGTTATCTTTTCAACACCATGGCGGACCTGTCCGAGCACATCGACGCCGTCGGCCGGCCGCACATCAAGGCGATGTACGACACTTTTCATGCCAATATCGAGGAGGCCGACCCGATCGGCGCCTATACGAAACATCGCAGGAATGTCGTTCATATCCACATATCGGAGAATGATCGTGGCGTGCCGGGGCGCGGCAACATTCCGTGGAAAGAGACCTTCGCGGCGATCCGCAAGAGCGGCTATGACGACTGGCTGACGATCGAGTCCTTCGGCCGCTCGCTGAAGGATCTGGCGGCGGCGACCAAGGTTTGGCGCGACTTTTCCGAAACGCCGGAAGCGGTTTATCGGGAGGGGTATAAGCATATCAAGAACGGCTGGAAGAAGGCGGCTTAAGCCCGCTCGTCCTTCGTCATCCTCGGCTCTGCGTCGCGTCGCTTCGTCCTTGGATGGCGAAGGCGGTGCGGCGCTGACATTGCGCCGGCTAACCCTGCTCTGCCTGGAGCCTGTTGTAGTCATGGATGGTGCGGCTGAGCCTCCGGCGCAGGAAATTCGAGATGTTGTCGAAGATGAAGACAACCACCAGGATCAACAGCACCATGTAGAAGACGTTGGCCCAGTTGGAGTTGGTGCGCATCGCCTCCCAAAGCTTCAGGCCAATGCCGCCGGCACCGACGGCGCCGATGATGGTGGCACCGCGGGTGTTGGATTCCCACTGATAGAGTGTCTGACTGATGAAGACGGGTATCACTTCCGGCATCACGCCGTAGCGCTGCACCAGCAAGCCGTTGGCGCCGGTAGACAGCACGCCCTCACGCGGCTTGTCATCGATGTTTTCCAGCGCCTCGGAATAGGTTTTGCCGAGCGTGCCGATCTCGGTGAAGAAGATCGCGGCACTGCCGGCCAGCGGGCCGGGACCGAAGGCGCGGGTGAAGAACAGCGCCCAGATCAGCATGTCGACCGAGCGCATGAAGTCGAAGAAGCGCTTGAGCACCTGGCTGAGCACGCCGCTCGGCGTGATGTTGCGGGCGGCGAAGAAGGCAAGCGGGAAGGCGACGATGCCGCCGAGCAGCGTGCCCAGGAATGCCATGACGATGGTCTGCAAAAGCTTCGTCCAGACATCGCCGTGCTGCCACTGGGCGTTGTTCCAGATGTTGTCGCCGGCCAGCGCCAGATTGGATGTGCCGGGCTTGAGTTCAGGCCCTGAAACGATCAGCGAGACCACTTCTCCCGCCGATTTGCCGAAGAAGGGCGAACGTGTGTCGAAGACGAAGTTCGCCCAGCCGAGGAAGCGCTTGCGCACCTTGACGCGGTCGACGGTGACGCGCACCTCGCCGACGAAGCCCATCTTGGCGACGACCTCGTCGTCATGCACCGTGATCCAGTCCGGCACCGGACCCGCGACCACGGGCTTGCCGCTGGTCAGCGACATCGGCACCGTCTGGCCGTTGGCCACGATCGTCGCCAGCGCCTTGTCGAAGGTGACGGATTTTGCCGCGCCGTCGATCAGCACGGTGAAGCTGCCGTCCGGGTTCCTGATCACCCAGTCAGGGTTCGGGCTTTCGCCAAGCGCTGAAAAGCGCGGGTATCGGGGCGTGATCTGAGGCTGGTCGAGGCGGAACTCCGGCTGCAGATCATAGCTGATCCATTGCGTCAGGAAGAGCGGCAGACGCTCCCAATGCGATTCCCGCAGCACTTGCGGCAGGCTGAAGAACCACAGGACGTAGATGAGGTAAGTCAGGATACCGACGAACAGGAAGAGCGGAGCAAAGCGCTTGTACAGCGGCCGCCGGAACACCTGGGGATAGCGCTCCTCGATCGACAGCATCTCCTGCGCGGTCATGGTCGCCATGTTTTGTCTTTCCATTTGGCCAAGACCTCTTGGACAAAACAGTTCCCATTTGTCCGAGAACCCCGGATGCCACTTTTCGCTAACATGGTCTTTCGATTCGGCGTCATGGTCTAAGCCCCCATCATAAAGGCCTGTTCGCCGACCAGCTTGCGGCGGAGCCAGGCGGAAAACTGGTCGATGATGAAGATGGTGGTGAACAGGAGCAGCACCAGCGCCAGCGTCTTGGCGCCGAATCCTCGCGAGATGGATAGCTTCAGTTCTTCGCCGATGCCGCCGCCGCCGACGGCGCCGATGATGGTCGAGGCGCGCACATTGATCTCGACGCGCAGCAGCGTGTAGGACATGAAATTGGGCAGCACCTGCGGCAGGTCGGCGAAGCGCACCCGCTCGAACCAGTTGCCTCCGACCGCGCGAAGGCCTTCCTCGGCGCGCATGTCGATGTTCTCGTTGATTTCGTAGAACAGCTTGCCGAGCGCGCCGATCGAATGCAGGCCGATGGCGATGATGGCGGCGATCGGGCCGGTCGAGACGATGGCCGCGAAGAGACCGGCGATGACGATTTCCGGAAAGGCGCGCAGCAGCTCCATGAAGCGCTTGACGACCAGCCTCAAAGCGGGGTGGGGCGTCAGGTTGCGCGCCGCGATAAAGGAAAAGGGTACCGCGAAGACGAAGCCGACGAAGGTCGAGACCAGTGCCACATTGACCGTCGTGATCATGAGCTCGAAATATTCGGGAATGTAGAATCCGCCCCAGACATAGACGCGGCCGAGCGGAAAGTTGAATTCTTGCGTGCCGGTGTCATGCGGCGAGGCAACGTCGAACAGCGCCCGCCAGACGTCGTTCCAGTCCTTCGGGATGAGCCAGCTCAGGAAATCCAGGATGTGCGGCAGCCGGTCGAAGAAATGACCGGCATTGGCTTCGTCGGCGAACCACATGCTGGCGAACATGGCGACGAGCAGCAGTCCGACGCCGAGCACCGTGTAGAACCGGCGCAGCGACGTCTGGCGTCGCCAGGCATCGGCCATCTGGCGGGTGGCGACAGAAGGCGTTGTCAAAGAGGGTGCTGTCACGGACAGGGTCATGATCGGAGATGCAAAAGGGCGGTGCCGCCGCATCGGCCCGAAAATCGAAGTCCGATTTTCGGAAAGTCCGATGCGGCAATCCTAGTTGCTAAAGCGTACTTTGTGCGTCCAAGTGGACGCACGTCGCTTTAGTAACGCCACCCTTTCCGATTTCGCCGTTAGCCGCCGATGGCCGCCTTACGGGCTTCGACGATGACGTTGTAGAAGTCCGGCTTCACCGGAACGTAGCCGGTGAAATCGCCACCTTCGACGCCCTCGAAGCAAGCTTTGTCCTTCTTGGGGAGGTCGGTGAAGAAGGCGGCGAGCTTGGCGGTCATCTCGTCGCCGAGCGCGGCGCGCACGACCAGCGGGCCGTTCGGGATCAGGCCCGAGCGCCAGACTTCGACGAAGTCGTTGGGGTCGACGGCGCCCTTGGCGACTTCCTTGTGGAAGGTGCCGGAGGTGTAGCCGTTCTTGAAGTCGCCAATGCCGGAGGAATCGTCCACTGCGACATCGACCTTGCCGTCGCGCACGGCCAGGACGTTGTTCTCGTGGCCGCCATTGAACTGGGTCGAGGCGAAATAGGTCTCGTTCGAGGCGCCGGTGGTCTTCGGAATCTGGGTCAGCGGGATCAGGTAGCCGGAGGTCGAATCCGGATCGGCGTAACCGAGCTTCTTGCCCTTGGCCGACTTGATGTCGGTGATGCCGGAGGACTTCAGCGCCAGGCCGATCGAATAATAGCCCGTGGCGCCGTCGGTCTGCTGGGTGGTGAGGATCGGCGTGACGGCCTTCGGGTCCTTGATGTAGACGCTGGCATAGCCGGAGGCGCCGAGTTCGGCGAAGTCGAGCGTGCCGCCGAGCAGGCCCTGGATGACGCCGTCATAGTCGGCGGCGGGGAACAGCGAGACCTTCTCGAAGCCGAATTCGGCCTTCAGATGGTCGGCCAGGCACTGATAGTTGCGCAGCCGGTCGGTTTCGTTTTCACCGCCGAGAATGCCGACGCGGAATTCCTTCATGTCGGCGGCGTGGGCCATGCTGGTTGCCATGGCGAGCACCGAAACGGCGCTGAAGACCATCTTCCTGAACATCTGTCATTTCTCCTGTAAGTTCCGGCCCCGCGCCGGCAGCGTTCTTGATCTCAACAAGTGCCCTTGACGCGGGCGGACGATCCAGGCCGCTCTTTCTTGAACTCAGTAACCTGGGAATGCAGGTTCGAGCGGTCCGCGGATGCTGCAATCTTCTGCCTGAAGGCAGCGCTGGTGGAGGTGATTGCCTCGGAGATTTCGCTGCCACTGGCGTCGGCGCCATAGACGAGACGCACCGCCTCGCGGTTGAGTTCTTCGGGCGGGCCGTCGAGGACGACCTTGCCGGCGGACATGCCGATGATGCGGTTGCAATAGGCGCGGGCGGTATCCAGCGTATGCAGATTGGTGACGACGGTAATGCCTTCGCGCAGATTGATGTCCTGCAGCGAATCCATCACCACCTTGGCGTTGAGCGGGTCGAGCGAGGCGATCGGCTCGTCGGCGAGGATCACTTTGGGCTGCTGCATCAGGGCACGGGCGATGGCGACGCGCTGCTGCTGGCCGCCAGACAGCGTGCCGGCGGGCTGAAGTGCGGTGCGGGCGATGTCGAGCCGCTCGAGGGCCGCGACGGCCTCGGCACATTCGGCGCGCGAGAACATGCCGAGAAGGTTCGACAGGGTCGAGCGGTGGTTCAACTTGCCAAGCAGCACGTTGGTCAGCACGTCGAGGCGCGGCACCAGGTTGAACTGCTGGAAGATCATGGCGCAGTCGCGTTGCCAGCGCCGCAGCGGCGAGCCTCGCAACTGGGAGACCTCGGCGCCGTCAAAAAAAATCGACCCCTGGCTGGGGTCGACGAGACGGTTGATCATGCGAAGAAGGGTCGATTTGCCGGCGCCCGAACGACCGATGACGCCGACCATCTGACCCTGCGGAATCGAGATGTTGACGTCGCTGACGGCGGTGTTCTTGCCAAATCGTCGGCTGACGCCGCGGATTTCGAGCGTGGCAGAGCTTGCTGACATGAGCAGGTTCCAGTGCGGAGCATATTGATCGTCAGGCTCTCGCCTAACGCAGCCACATGAACCTGCCATGTCGCCACCATGTCAGTTTTGTTACGCTCCACAGGCGTGAGGGCTGAAGCGCGTCGCGCTTCAGCCGAGCACCAGCAATTCCTCGAAATGCTTCATGTCGCGGAAGGCGCAGAAGGCAGGCGCCTTGATCTCGATCACCGGAGCCTGCCTTGCGAACAGTGCCAGGCAGTCGTCGAAGAGGGCCTGCCACGCGCCGGCCCTGTCGTCGGCCAGACGCTGGATCTGATAGGCGAAGGTGATGTGGAAGACGTAGGCGTCGTGATCGGGGTGCCGGTAGCCGAACGGTGCCGCCAGCGCATCGCGCCATTGACGCATGACGCGCACGTCGTCGTCGGTCGCGCCGGCGACGGTAAGGCCCGTGGGCACGATTTCGACCACCTTGATGTTGAATGGGCCGGCACCCTGGAAGCCTTTCAGGCGCTCCAGATAGAGGCGGGTCATGGCATCGATGCTGGTGTCGAGCGGGACGTCCTGCGGCCAGTAGGGCAGGCGGCGGCGATATTCGATGATGCCCTGGAACAGCGTCATGTGCAGGCTGGAGACGGGGGTGAAGGCGAGCCGGTCGGCGTCGGGCATGGCCAGCATCTTCTCACGTACGGCAAGCACCACGGCTTCGGAGGGCGAGCCGCCGACCAGATGGCTGACGACGGTGTTGCCGGGCTCGGTCAGGAAATTGCCTGATGTGTCGTAGCGTGTGCCGAGATGCACTGGGGTGGTGGGGTTCGAGCCGGCAAAGAATCCGGCGAGCGAGGGTCTGACGGTGTCGAGCATGGCAATCTCCTTGGGGAGATGGCGTCCTGTCCGAGTCCTGTGTCAAGGATATGAACGGGCCTCTACTATGACGACGATGTGAGAGACTATCCCTCGTATTTCTCCAGAAACGCCCCGGCCGACAGTTCGCGAAAATCGTTCAGTGACGCGCGCAGCCTGGCATGGTCCCAGTCCCACCAGGCGAGCGCCTGGTAGCGCTCGGTGGTGCGGCGGTCGAAGCGCTCGCGGATCGGCTTGGCCGGCACGCCGGCGACGATCGTGTAGGGTGCGACATCCTTTGAAACCACCGCACCGGCGCCGACCGCCGCGCCATCACCAATGGTGACGCCGGGCAGCACCGTCGAGCCGTGGCCGAGCCAGGTGTCATGGCCGATGGTGACGCGCTTGGCGCGGCGCTCCGCGAAAAATTCGCTCTCATGCTCGGCGTCGTCCCAATAGTCCGAGGCGCGGTAGGTGAAATGGTGCAGTGTCGGCCGCCAGGTCGGGTGGTTGGTGGCGTTGAGGCGCACGCTTGCCGCGATGTTGGCAAACTTGCCGATCCTCGCACACCAGACGGCGCAATCCTGCATCATGTAGGAATAGTCGCCGAGCTCGCTCTCCGAAACTCGGCTGCGGTCGGCGATCTCGGTCCAGCGGCCGAGCGTCGAGTTGTGCACTTCCGCCGTCGGGTGCACCAGCGGCGTCTCCGACAATTTCCTGGTCATGCGGCGAGTTTTCCCGGAGCAAAGGCGGTGACGTCGATGATGCGGTCGGCCACCGCTTCGCGCACATCGTGGTCGTGGAAGATGCCGAGCAGGGCAACGTCAGCCGTCTTCTTGGCGGCGATGAGTTCGATGACCACGTCGCGGTTCTTGGCGTCGAGCGAGGCGGTCGGCTCGTCGAGCAGCAGGATCGGATGCTCGGTGATGAAGCCGCGCGCGATGTTGACGCGCTGCTGCTCGCCGCCGGAGAAAGTCGCCGGCGGCAGCGCCCAGAGTTTTTCCGGCAAATTGAGCTGCGCCAACAGCGCGCGTGCCTTGCCCCTGGCCGCCTCGCGGTCCTCGCCGCGTTCGACCAGCGGCTCGGCGACGACATCGAGCGCCGAGACGCGCGGCACGGTACGCAGAAACTGGCTGACATAACCGATCGTTTGCCGGCGTATGGAAAGCACGGCGCGCGGGCTGGCATGGGCGAGGTCGATCAGCCCGCCCTCGTGATTGACGATGATCTGGCCTTCATCGACGGCATAATTGCCGTAGAGCATTTTCAGGATCGAGCTCTTGCCGGCACCGGAGGGGCCGCCGAGCACAGTGCATTCGCCAGCCTTGATGGAGAAGGAAACCCCCGCGACAACGGGCAGTTTGATGCCATCGCGCAAATGCATGGTGAAGCTCTTGGCGACGTCGGAAACAACGAGCGGGGTTGGCATGTCAAAGTCCTTTGCTTTGCCGCATGATCTGATCCGAAAACCTGCTTCCACTTTTCGGGATCATGCGGCTACACCTGCAAAATCGATGAAACGAGAAGCTGCGTGTAAGGCGCGCGCGGGTCGTCGAGCACGCGGTCGGTGAGGCCGCTTTCGACGACGCGGCCGTCCTTCATCACCATCATGCGCTGCGACAGAAGGCGCGCCACGGCGAGGTCGTGGGTGACGACGATGGCCGCGAGGCCGAGGTCGGTGACCAGCCCGCGCAAGAGGTCGAGCAGGCGTGCCTGCACCGAGACGTCGAGGCCGCCGGTCGGCTCATCCATGAAAACCAGCCGCGGGCCGGTGACGAGGTTGCGGGCGATCTGCAGGCGCTGGCGCATGCCGCCGGAAAAGGCGCGCGGCTCGTCGTCGATGCGGTCTTCCTCGATCTCGACGCGCGACAGCCAGTCGACGGCAGTGGCGCGGATCTTGCCGTAGTGACGGTCGCCGACCGCCATCAGACGTTCGCCGACATTGGCGCCGGCCGACACCGTCATGCGCAGGCCGTCGGCCGGGTTCTGGTGGACAAAGCCCCAGTCGGTTCGCATCAGGAAGCGGCGTTCGGCCTCGCTCATGCGGTAGAGCTCGCGGAACTGGCCGTCGCGCATGCGGTAGCTGGCGGTGCCGGAGCTTGGCAGCAGCCGCGTCGACAGGCAGTTGAGCAGCGTCGTCTTGCCGGAACCGGATTCACCGACGACAGCCAGGACTTCGCCCGGCCAAAGGTCGAAGGAGACGTTGTCGCAGCCAACGCGCGAACCGTAGAATTTGGACAGCGCCGAGACGCGCAGCAGCGGTTCGTCGGTCATTGGGCCGGCTCCATTTTTTCTGAAGCAGAACGGGTTTCCGAGGCGGGATGGGTTTCCGGAGCAAGATGGCCGCGATGGCCCTCTTCACGCCGCTTCTCGCAGTGGTCGGTGTCGGAGCAGACGAACATGTGGCCGCCATGGTCGTCGAGGATGACCTCGTCGAGATAGACATTCTCCGCCGCGCACAGCGCGCAGGGCTGGTCGAAGGTCTGCACTTCGAAGGGGTGGTCCTCGAAGTCGAGGCTGACGACATCGGTGAAGGGCGGCACCGCATAGATGCGCTTTTCGCGGCCGGCGCCGAACAGCTGCAAGGCCGGCGAGCGGTGCATCTTGGGATTGTCAAATTTCGGCGTCGGCGACGGATCCATGACATAACGGCCCTCGACCTTGACCGGATAGGCATAGGTGGTGGCGATGCGGCCATGCTTGGCGATGTCCTCGTAGAGCTTGACATGCATGAGGCCGTATTCCTCCAGCGCATGCATTTTGCGCGTTTCGGTCTCGCGCGGCTCGAGGAAGCGCAGCGGCTCGGGGATCGGTACCTGGTAGACCAGCACCTGGCTTGCGGTCAGCGGATGTTCGGGAATGCGGTGGCGTGTCTGGATGATGGTGGCGCTGGCGGTGTCGGTGGTGACAGCGACATTGGCGACCTTCTTGAAGAAGGCACGGATGGAGACGGCGTTGGTGGTGTCGTCGGCGCCCTGGTCGATGACCTTCAGCACGTCGTCAGGGCCGATGATTGAGGCGGTGACCTGGACGCCGCCGGTGCCCCAGCCATAGGGCATCGGCATTTCGCGCGAGGCGAACGGCACCTGATAGCCGGGGATGGCGATGCCCTTGAGGATCGCCCGGCGGATCATCCTTTTGGTCTGTTCGTCGAGGTAGGCGAAGTTGTAGGTGGCGATGTCGGTCATGATGCGACCTCAAGTTCCTTGGCGTAGCGCTTCAGCCGCTCGGCTAGCGTGCCGGTGTGCAGTTCGAACATGTGGTTGTCGTCGTCGTAGAAATAGATCGAGCGACCTTCACCCTCGACGCGCGGACGCGGCGGGCGCATGTCGAGGCCTAGCTCGGCGACACGCTCGGCGTAGCGGTCGAAGTCGGCGTCATCGATCTTGAAGGCGATGTGGTTGTAGCTGCGCTCGGGCAGCGCCTCGCCTTCCATGATGGCGATCCAAAGGTCGCCGATGAGGAAAAATTTTTCGCGCGACAGGGAGAACTGCTCGGCGTCGCTGGCATAGACCTCGCGGGCGTCGAAAATTCCGGTCAGGATTTCAGTCATCCGGTCGAGATCCCTGGCGATGAAAGTGATGTGGGAGAGGCCCTCGATCATTCCGCGGCCTCCCGCTTCTCTTCCGCCTTGGCCGGGTTCTCCCGCGCCTCGTATTCGGCGCGCATGCGGCGCACGAGGTCAAGTTCGGCCTGGAAATCGACATAGTGCGGCAGCTTAAGATGTTCGACGAAGCCGGTTGCCTGGACATTGTCGGAGTGTGAGATGACGAACTCCTCGTCCTGGGCGGCGGCGACAATGTCCTCGCCGAGTTCGGAGGCGCGCAACGCGCGGTCGCAGAGCGCCATGGCCATCGCCTTGCGCTCGCTCTGGCCGAAGACAAGGCCGTAGCCGCGGGTGAATTGCGGCGGCGCCTTGGCCGAGCCCTTGAACTGGTTGACCATCTGGCATTCGGTGACCCGCACCGTGCCAAGGGGTGCTGCGAAAGGCAGTTCGGGAACGTCGAGTTCCAGCTCGACCTCGCCGATGCGGATCTCACCGACGAAGGGATGGTTGCGGGCATAGCCGCGCTGGGTCGAATAGCCGAGCGCCAGGAGGAAACCCTCGTCGCCCCGCGACAGAGCCTGCAGGCGGATGTCGCGCGCCATCGGGAATTCCAGCGGCTCGCGGGTGATGTCGCCGGGGACATGATCCCCAGGCATCTCGCCATCCGGTTCGATCAGGCCTTCGCGGTCGAGGATCGCCGAGACGCGCGGCATGGCCTGCGCTTCCGTCTCGCGCTGCAACGGCTCGGCGACATCGGCGCCCGCGGCAAGCTCGGGATCGAGCAGCCGGTGCGTGTAATCGAAGGTCGGGCCGAGCAACTGGCCGCCGGGCAGGTCCTTGTAGGTTGCCGAGACACGCCGCTCGACCAGCATGGTACCGGTGTCGATCGGTTTGCTGTAGCCGAAACGCGGCAGCGTCGTGCGATAGGCGCGCACCAGGAAGATCGCCTCGATCATGTCGCCACGCGCCTGCACAATGGCGAGCGCGGCCAACTCACGGTCGTAGAGCGAGCCTTCGCTCATCACCCGGTCGACGCCGAGCGCCAGCTGCTCGACGATCTGGTCGAGACGAAGTGCGGGCACCGAACGGTCGCCGCGCCGGCGATCGGCGAGCAGGCTGTGGGCGTTGGCAATCGCGGCCTCGCCGCCTTTTACCGCGACATACATCTCAAGCCTCCATCGTCTTGATGCGCGTGGTGCGCGGCAGACAGGCTATGCCGTCCGCGGTGGCGAGGATGATGTCGACGCCGCGCGGGAAGCGTTTGTTGTTCTGCTTCCACTGCTCGATGAAATGACGCGGCATCTGGGCCGGGGCGATCGTGGCGCTGGTTTCGATGCCGGGGCCTTCGAGCAGCAGCGGAGCGCCTGAGGTCAGGTCGCCGACTTGCAGGATCAGCGTGGTCGAACGGTCGGGATAGTCCTGCGTGCCTTGCGAAAAGCCGTCGAGCGCCATCATCTCGGCCGGCGCGGCGACAATGGCGAAATGCGCATCGGCCGCCGTGTTGGCCAGCGGTGCGCCGGTGTGGAAGCCAAGCCAGGAGACGATCGCGGCCGAGGCGTGCAAGGCCGGGTCGAGCCAAAGCGGCGTGTCGTTGTCGCAGAGCGCCAGGGCCACGGCGCCAGCGGTTGCCGAGAGCGGCGAAGGCGGGCGGGCCAAGGCGGGCAAAGGCTGCACGCTGCCCGGCCGCGCCATCGCGTCCATGATCGCGCGAAAAACGGCTTGGGCATTGAAGACCGGATCGGCGAAACCGCCCTCGATCGATTGTGCCGCAATATCCATCAGTCTTCTCCGCGAACCATGGTGAAGAAATCCACCTTCGTCGCCGCTGTCTCGGCGCGGCGTTTTTCATGGGCAGTGGCGAGCGCCGACCTCAAAGGCGCGATCAGCCTGGTCTCAACCTCGGCGCGGCGGGCAGGGTCCTGCCAGAGCGCGTCGGCGATCGCCGCCAGCTTCGCCTTCTGCTTGTCGCGGCCAAGCGCGTAGCAATGGCCGACCTGTCCGGATGGCAACCGGACGGTGGCGCGGGTGACGGTCGCCTCGCCGACATTGAACGGGGCGCCGCCGCCGCCGATGCGGCCGCGCAGCGTCACCAGCCCGGTCTCGGGACCGCGCAGCAATTCGGCTTGCGAGGGCAGGCCGGCCTCGTTCCAGAGCCGGACGATATCGTCTCCGCTCGATTGCGCCAGCGTCGCCATGGCGGCCTTGCGGTCGGCCTGGTCGCGGGCTTCCTGTCCTCGCATAGGCAGCATTCCTCTTTGCTAAATTTGTCTATTGATATAGACAACTATACAAATTATACATATTACCTAACGCGAGTCCATGACGGGTGGATGACATCGGATGGAAGGCGGGGGCAATCCATGATCGAACGACAGCAGGCCGACGGCATCGAGCGGCGCAGTGGCGTCTCGCTGTGGCGGCAGATCGCCGACAGGATCCTGCAAGCGATCGCCACCGGCGACTTCGCCGAGAATGCCGCGCTGCCGCCGGAGGTGACACTGGCCGAGCGCTACGGCGTCAACCGTCACACGGTGCGCAGCGCCATATCGGCGCTTGTCCAGGAAGGGGTACTGCGGGCCGAGCAGGGGCGTGGCACTTTCGTTTTGTCGCGCAAGCGGCTGTCCTATCCGATCGGCGCGCGCACGCGCTTTTCGACGGGCTTGCAAGGACAGACGTCGGAGCGGCACATCGTGCTGCTCTCGTCCGCGGTCGAGCTGGCCAGCCAGCGCGTTGCGGAGGGGCTTGGCCTGGCCAGGGGCACCGAGGTGATCAGGTTGGAGACACGCGGCGAAGCGGACGGACGGCCGGTGTCGCGCGCTGCCGGCTGGTTCGAGGCGAGGCGTTTTGCCGGCATCGACAAGGCGATGGCCGAGACCGGCTCGATCACCGCGTCGCTGGCCCGCTTCGGCATAGACGACTATCTCAGGCAATCGACCGTTCTGTCGGCGCGCCATGCCGATGCGGCCGACCTTGCCGATCTCGACCTGCAGCCGGGCGCCATCGTGCTGGTCACGGTGGCCGTCAACGTGACGCCGGATGGACAGCCGATCCAGTTTTCCGAGTCGCGCTTTCCGGCCGAGCGGGTGGAGCTGAAGCTGTCGGCGCTATAGAAGATACGAGATCTGTTTAACTCACGCTGATATCAGACCGGCTCGGTCGCGCTCGCTTGTCAGCGGCCTGGCATTTGAGGACCGCCTTCCCCCACTCCGTCTCGGCTTCGCCGAGCCACCTCTCCCCCCTCCGGAGGGAGAGGAAAGGAGCCCGCTGGTGGCGGAAGAAGGAGCCGATCTGGTTGAGGTGCTGCAGCAACAGGCTCGCACCCTTCCTCTACCCCGTCGATCGGGGGAGAGGTGGCTCGGCGAAGCCGAGACGGAGTGGGGGTCGACTGCGCAGGGCGGCGTCAATTCGGGCCGGGTTCACCGTCTGCCATGTTATGACCCGACCTCGATGACCGCCTTGATCAGGCCGGATTTCTCATGCGCCCACCTTGCGAGATCGCGCGGCGTGTCTTCCAGCGTGGTGCGGTGGGTGACGAGTTTCGCCAATGGCACGGCGCCGTTGCGGATCGAGGCGGCGACGTGGTCGAAGTCGGCCTTCAGCGCATTGCGGCTGCCGATCAGCGTCATTTCGCGTTTGTGGAATTCGGGATCGGAAAAGACGATGTCGTCCTTGACGACGCTGACCAGCACCAGCGCGCCGCCATGCGCGACATGGGCGAAGGCCGACTGGACCGAGGCCGTGTTGCCGGTGGCGTCGAAGACGACGTCGAAACCTTCACCGCCGGTCGCGTCGCGAACCAACTCGGCGCCCGTTTTCGTCGAGCCGTCGAGCGTGGCGAAGCCTAGCTCGCTTTCGGCAAAGCCGAGCCGCTCGCTGCTCATGTCGAGCAGGCTGACTTCGAGCCCGGCGATGCGGGCGAAGATGGCGGTGCCTAACCCGATCGGGCCGGCGCCGATGACCAGCGTGCGGGCGCCGGTTTCGGCCTTGGCGCGGCGCACTGCATGGGCGCCGATGGCGAGGAACTCCACCGCCGCGGCGTCGGCCAGCGACAGGCCGTTGGCCGGATAGAGGTTTTGCGCCGGGACCAGAATTCTTTCGCACATGGCGCCGTCACGATGGACGCCGAGTACTTCGATCCTGACGCAGCAGTTGGGCTTGCCGTGCCGGCAGGCAATGCATTTGCCGCAGGACAGATAGGGGTTGATGACGACCGGCTCGCCAATGGCAAGGTCGACGCCGTCGCCGGTCTCGACGATCGTTCCCGACACTTCGTGGCCCATGATGCGCGGGTAGGCGAGGAAAGGGTGCTTGCCCTCGAAAATGTGATAGTCGGTGCCACAGATGCCGACATGGCTGACCGCCACCAGCGCCCAGCCGGCCGGCGGCGCGCCCGGCGCGGGTCGGTCTTCGACGACAAGGTCGCCGGGCGATCGGCAAACAACGGCTTTCATTCTCTGGTCCAGTCTGTTCACGAAAATCACCGGCCCGCCAGTTGCGGCAGACCGGCGATCGGTCGGGGATGCCTATTTGCCGCGGCGCCGCAGCCCGTCGAAATAGACGATGATGATGATCAGCGCGCCGGTGATGATGCGCTGCCAGAAGGCGTTGACGTTGAGCAAGTTGGCGCCGTTGTTGATGGTGGCCAGAATGAAAGCACCAAGCAGCGGGCCGTGCACCGAGCCGACCGCGCCGAACAGCGAGGTGCCGCCGATCACCGACGAGGCGATCGCCTGCAACTCCCAGCCCTCGGCCTGGGTCGGGTTGCCGATGCCGATGCGCGAGGCGAGCAGCACGCCGACAAAGGCCGCGCACAGGCCCGACAACGTGTAGGCCATGTAGATGGTGCGCTGGACATTGACGCCGGACAGGCGGGAAGCCTCGGCATTGGAGCCGACCGAAAAGAGATAGCGGCCCCAGCGGCTGTGATGCAAGAAGATGTAGGCCGGGATGCCGACCAGGATGACCATCCAGAACAGATTGGGGACACCGAGGAAGGAGTTGCGCGAGAATTCCTGGAAGGCATCGTTGTTGATCGAGATCGAATTGCCGTTCGTCATCAGAAGGCCGATGCCGCGCAGCGACGTCAGCGTCGCGAGCGTGATGATGAAGGGCGGCAGCCCCATCTTGACGATGCCGAAGCCATGGAACAGGCCAATGGCGACGCCGACCAGAAGCGTGATCAGGATGGCGAGGAAAACCGGCAGGCCGGCATTGATCAGCATCGCGGCGATGACGGTGGCGAAGCCGACCACGGCGCCGACGGACAGATCGATGCCGCCGGTGATGATGACGAAGGTCTGGCCGACCGCCAGAATGGCGATCATCGAACCCTGACGCAAAAGGTTCGAGATGTTGTTGGCCGAGGCGAAGCTCGATGTCGCCAGCGACAGGATGACCCAGAGCAGCACCAGCAGCGCCAGCAGCGTCAGCCCGAACAGGGCGTTGTAATTACGCTTGGGTTTTTCGGCGGGGACTGCCTCGGTGCTCATATCTTTCCTCCCAGCTTTTCTTGTTTCTCGGCGAGCGCCTGTGTGAGAATTTCCTCATGATCGGCGGTGCGGAACCCGTGAGTCGCCACCAGCTTGCCGCGACGGAACACATGCAGCGTATCGGCAAGTTCATAGACTTCCGGCAAATAGGACGAGATCAGGATGATGCCTGCGCCCTTCGACAACAGCGCGCCGAACAGGCGGTAGATCTCGGCCTTGGTGCCGACATCGACACCTACCGTAGGCTCGTCGAAGATGAACAGCTTGGCGCCGTGCGCCAGCCATTTGCCGATGACGATCTTCTGCTGGTTGCCGCCGGACAGGCTGGAGGCCAGCGCGTTGCGCGTCGGCGTCTTGATCCTGAGATCGGCGATCTGGCGGTCGGCCTGGGTCTTCTCCTGAGAGCCGGAGATCAAAAGATTGTTCGAGATGCGCTTGTAGATCGGCAGGTTGAGATTGAAACCTACAGGCAGGTTGAGACACAGGCCCTGGTCGCGGCGGCTCTCCGGCGCCAGCGCCATGCCAAGCTTTATGGCATCGTGCTCGGAATTGACCTGGACCTCCTTGCCCTCCCAGAGAATCTGGCCCGCTGATTTGCGGTGGCGGCCGTAAAGCGTGGTGACGAACTCGCTGCGCCCGGCGCCGATCAGCCCGTAGAGCCCGACGATCTCGCCGGCGCGAACGGTCATCGAGACGTTTTCGAAGCCCTTGCCCGACAGGCCCCTCGCTTCGATGATTGCAGCGCCCGGGGTGAAATGCTCCTTGTGGTAGATCTGTTCGATCGAGCGGTTGATCATCAGCTTGACCAGTTCGGCGTCGTTGGTCTCACTGATGTTCCTAGTGCCGACCAGCGTGCCGTCGCGCAGCACCGAGACGCGATCGGCCAGCTCGAAGACTTCCTCCATGCGATGGCTGATATAGATGATGGTCACGCCTTCGCCCTTCAGCCGGCGGATCAGGGTGAAGAGTTGGTCGGCCTCCTTGCGGGTGAGGTAGGCGGTCGGCTCGTCGAAGATCAGGAATTTGGTGCCGCGCACGGTGGCGCGGGCGGCGGCGATCAGCTGCTGCTGGCCGATGGTGAGGTCGCCGAGCACGACATGCGCCGGCAGGTCGAAGCCGAGATCGTCGATGATCTTCTGCGCTTCCTTGACCATGGCGCGCTGCTGCAGGATGCCGAAGCGGGAATTCTCCTCGCCGAGGAACATGTTGGCGGCGACGGTCAGGTGACGGCAGAGCACGACTTCCTGATGCACCGCGTTGATGCCGAGCGCCATCGCCTCATGCGGCGTTGCCAGCGCCGCCGGCTTGCCTTCCCAGATGACATCGCCTGACGTGCGCGGCATGACGCCGGTCAGAAGCTTGATCAGCGTCGATTTGCCGGCGCCGTTCTCGCCGACGATGGCGTGGATTTCGCCGGATTTGAAGGCGAGGTTCACCGGCCTCAAGGCATGGGTGCCGGGATATCTCTTCTCGAGCCCGCGCAGTTCGAGGATCGTCCTGCCGGGCTCCAGCACGGGGTGAGGGTGCAGCTTTTGTGCCGTCGATGTCATGACAATCCTCCCAGATCGGCCTCCCGGATTGCCTCGCGATTTGGCACGCGGCGAGGCTTTGAGATGCCGGTCTGAGCAAGTTTAGCCCAGGCCGGCGGATTTCCAAACGACATGGCTGTTTCCGGGGCACGAGGCCCCGGAAACTGTGCGGCTGCGCCGAGGCTTAGTTGAGCTTCGGATTGAGCAGCGCGTCGATCTTTGGATCCTTCATGTTGGCCTTGGTAACGAGGTTGGCGCCGGTGTCGACATTAGCCTCGACCTTTTCGCCCTTCGAGGCAGCGAGCGCGGTCTTGATGCCGTCATAGCCCATCCGGTACGGGTCCTGGACGACGAGGCCGGAAATGACGCCGTCATTCAGGAACTTGATCAGCTTCTCGTCGCTGTCGAAGCCGATCAGTCCGACCTTGCCGGCAAGCTTGTTCTCGGCGATCGCCTGGCCGACGCCCTGCGCCATGATCAGGTTGGAGGCGAAGATACCCTTCAGGTCCGGGTTGGCGGTGATCAGGTCGGTCGCGATGTTGAGGCCGGTGGTGGCCTGGCCGTCGGCATATTTGTCGGCGACCAGTTCGAGACCGGGATACTTGGCCTTGAGCTGTTCCTTGAAGCCTTGGGCGCGCTGTTCGAGCGAGCCGGCACCAGGCAGCGCGGTGATCAGAGCGACCTTGCCTTCGACCTTGCCGCCATTGGCGGCGCCGATGGCAGCGGCAAGGCCGTCCGCGGCGACGCGGCCGCCCTGCACGTTGTCGGTGGTCAGGAACGAGGTGAAGGCCTTGGAGTCGGCGCTGGAATCGATGCCGATGATCTTGACCTTGGCGGCGGCCTCGTCGATCGGCTTGCCGAGCGCCTTGGCTTCGGTCGGCGCGATGACGACGGCGGCCGGATTGCCGGCGACGGCGTTCTCGAGGATCGAGATCTGGCCATTGACGTCGGTCTCAGCCTGGGCGCCGAGTTCCGGCACGTTGACGCCGAGATCCTTGCCGGCCTTGCGGGCGCCGGCGAGCACGATCTGCCAGTAGAACGATGTGGTGTCCTTGACGATGATCGGAATGGTCACGTCGGCAGCGGAAACCGGTGCCGTATGCATGACGCCGGCGAGCATCGAGGCTGCTGCCAGAGCCATCACGGCACGGCGGTTGAGAATGCTGGTCACGAATTTCATAGGATTCCTCCCTAAGTCGCCCGGTGAACGTTACGGAAGCTCCGTCAGGATAGGCGGGGCCCTAAACAGAACTTTATCAATAAAAAACATTTACGCTGTTTTGATAGTGCATCGACATGGACGATGCAAGCGATGTTTCGCGCCTGACCTCCCTTGGGCAGGCAGAGACACATTCAGGCGCCGCTCCTCCCTGGACGCGGCCAAGTGCTCCCGTTCCGTTCCACTACGGCATGGAATATTAATTCCATGCCGTAGTCAATGTGGAACATTCATTCTTTTTGCGGGTTCGCGACTTTGTGAAGTCGCGCCCCGCTGCTGCCGGCTTCAGGCCAGCGTCTGCACCACGGTGTAGGCACGATATTTTTCGTATTCTGTCCGCGGCACGTCAACCTCGAGCAGTTCGAGGTTGCGTGTCAGGTTCGTCAGTTTGGCGGTCCCGGTCAGCACGGTGGCGACCGTTGGCTCATCCAGGGGAAACTGGAAAGCCGCGGCGGCCAGCGGGTAGCCGCCTTCGCCGGCGATCTTCTCCATAGCGTCGACCCGGTCGAGCACATCACGACTGGCGGGCTGGTAGTCGAAATGCGCGCCTTGCACTGGCCCGGTCGCCAATATGCCGGAGTTGAAGACACCGCCGATGACGAGCGATGTCTGTTGTTTCAGGCACAACGGCAGCAGCTCGACTTCCGCGCTGCGATCAAGCAAGGAATAGCGGCTGGCGAGCAGGATGCAGTCGAGCGGCGCCCGGCGCATCACGTCGAGGCAGATCTGGACCTCGTTGACGCCGAGCCCATGGGCGGAAATCGTGCCGGAGCGTTTCAGCTCATCGAGTGCCTTGAGCCCGCCATCCATCAGCTGGCGAAAGTGCAACTTGGTCTTCTCGACGCCATGCGTGTAGGCGCCGATGTCGTGCACATAGAGGATATCGATCTTGTTCAGGCCAAGTCGCGCATAACTGAAGTCGACCGACCGCATGATGCCGTCATAGGAATAGTCGTAGTCGACCGCGAAAGGCAGCGGATCGACATAGGAGTGATCGGGCACCTGGTCTTCCGGCACCGGACGGAAAAGACGTCCGACCTTGGTCGACAGCACATAGGAATCGCGCGGCTTGTAGCGCAGGAAATCGCCGAAGCGTCGCTCCGACAGACCGAAACCGTAGAAGGGCGCGGTGTCGAAATAGCGCAAGCCCGCCTCCCAGGCGCCTTGCAGCGTCTCCATCGCCGCCTCGCGCGAACAGGCGCGGTAGAGGCCGCCGATGGCGGCACCACCGAAACTCACCTCGGTGACCTCGAGCGCCGTCTGGCCGATGCGGCGTTTTTCCATGCAAAGCCTCCCCTTTGCCGGCCGTTGCCCGGCCCGGCAGTCTACCATATGTCAGTCGGATTCAGAGCAATTCCACGAAAGGTGAGTAGCGGTTTTCCCGGGAGAAGCGCATGGCGCATCCCCTAGGAATTGCTCAGAGAATTAGAGCGTCGCGCCGAGATGCCAGGGCACGAACTCGTTGTCGCCATAGCCGAAATCCTCGCTTTTGGTCTTGCGGCCAGAAGCCGTCTCGACAATCAGTTCGAAGATCTCGCGGCCCATGCCGGCGATGGTCTTTTCGCCCGAGGCGATGACGCCGCAATTGACGTCCATGTCCTCTTCCATCTGATGATACATGGTCGAGTTGGTGGCGACCTTGATCGACGGTGTCGGCCGGCAACCGAAGCAGGATCCGCGGCCGGTGGTGAAGACGATGACATTGGCGCCGCCGGCGACCTGGCCGGTGGCCGAGACCGGGTCGTAGCCGGGCGTGTCCATGAACACCAGTCCGTTGCCGGTGACCTTTTCGGCATAGCCGAAGACGCCGTTGAGGGGCGTCTGGCCGCCCTTGGCAACCGCGCCCAGCGACTTCTCCAGGATGGTGGTGAGGCCGCCGCGCTTGTTGCCGGGCGAGGGGTTGTTGTCGATCGAGGCGCCATGCTTGGCGACGTGGTCTTCCCACCACTTCACATAGCCATCGAGCTTTTTGGCGATCTCGGGCGTCGCCGCGCGGTAGGCGAGCAGATGCTCGGCGCCATAGATTTCCGTGGTCTCGGAGAGGATGCCGATGCCGCCGACGCCGGCCAGAATGTCGACGGCCGCGCCCAGCGCCGGATTGGCCGTGATGCCCGACATGCCGTCGGAGCCGCCGCACTGCAGGCCGACGACGATCTCCGAGACCGGGATCGGCTCGCGCTTCAGCTGGCCGACTTCCTCGGCGATCTCGGCCAGCACCCCCATCGCCTTTTCCACCGATTTGCGCGACCCGCCGGCGTCCTGGATGTTGAAATGGCGTTTGCCGGCGGCGACGCCCTTCTGGCCGTAGAGGGTGAGCTGGTTGACCTCGCAGCCCAGGCCGACCATCAGCACGCCGCCGAAATTCGGGTGGCGGGCATAGCCGGCGAGCGTGCGGTGCAGCACCATCATGCCGTCGCCGGTGCCGCTCATGCCGCAGCCCTGGCCGTGGACGATGGGCACGAAGCCGTCGATGCCGGGATATTTCGGCAGCAAGGTCCGGTTGGCGGTGTCGGCGATGGAATGGCAGACCGTGGCCGAGCAATTGACGCTGGCGACGATGCCGATGAAGTTGCGCGTGCCGGCGCGGCCGTCGGCGCGTCGAAAACCCATGAAGGTGCGGGCGCGGTCGGCTTCGGTCGCATGCTCGGCCTCGCTTGGCGGCACCACCGGCAGGCGGCCGGCCTCGAAAACCAGATTGTGCGAATGGACGTGCTCGCCCGGCGCGATGTCCTGCGTGGCGCGGCCAATCGCCTGGGCATATTTGACCACGGCTTCGCCGGCGGCAATCGGCTTGATCGCCACCTTGTGGCCGGGCTCGATGACGGCGGTGGCAGACGCACCGCCCGGCAGAACGGTGCCGATCTCGATGCGGCCATTGGCAACGGCGACATTGTCGGCGGGGGACAGAAGAATGGTATTGGAGACGTTCACGGGCGGTTTCCTGGGTGATCCTGGGATGCGCGGATTGACACGCGCCTGTTAAGAGTTAATGTCTTTTATCGTGAAAAAACAGTTTTGCGTCAATTGTTTTTTCGCAGGCGCCGCGCGTGCCTCTGGCAGTGGCGGCGCGGCAAACAACGGACGGGACCCCAGCGAAAGCGTTTCCTGCTTTTCAGGGTCATGGGAACGTCATATTGCGCTTCAAGCCGGCCACCGCAAGCGCCGGCACGAGTGGGGCAGGGAATGTCGAAGAGCAACAACGTCTACAAGGACGCCTACAACAGGTGCCTCAGGCTGCTCGACGAAACGCGCAGCCTGCCGTCGGAACCGGAACTGGGCGCGCTGCTCGGCGTCAGCCGCACCACCGTGCGCAGCATCCTGACGCGCATGGAGGAAACCGGGCTGATCGCCTGGAACAAACGCGCCAAGACGGTACTGCGAGACCCGCGTCCGGATGATTTCTTCCCCGAGGAGGAGACCGACACGCTGGCCGAGATCATCGAGCGCTCGTTCATGCGGCGGCTGCTCGCCGGCGGCGCCGAGGCCGGCATGCAGATCAACGAGCTCGAACTGGCGCGCGAGATCGGAGTCGGTACCACCAGCGTGCGCGAGTTCCTGATCCGCTTCTCGCGCTTCGGTCTGATCGAGAAACGCCGCAACAGCCATTGGGTGCTGAAGGGCTTTACGCGGGCTTTCGCGCTCGAACTGACCGAAATCCGCGAGATGTTCGAACTGCGCTCTGCGGCTGCCTTCGCCGCGCTGCCGCAGGACAGCGCGGTCTGGGCCGATCTCGATCGCCTGGAGGACGAGCATCGCCTGTTGGCCAGCGAGATCGCCACCCGCTTCAACGAATTTTCCGAGCTGGACGAGCGCTTTCATCGGCTCATCCATCGCGCTTCGCGCAACCGCTTCATCGTCGATTTCTACGATGTCATCGCCATGATCTTCCATTACCACTACCAGTGGAACAAGGCGCAGGAACGCGAGCGCAACGAAGTCGCGGTCGGCGAGCATCTTGCCTATATCGAGGCGCTCAAGTCGCGCGACCTCGGCAAGGTCGACGCCGCCTGCCGCAAACACCTGAAGTCGGCGCGCCAGACATTGCTGACGTCGATCCCGGAAAACCGACCCTCGCAAAAACCCTGAGCCGCGCCGCGGCTCAAGTTTCTGTCTTATGCCTGTCGTTATCCCAAAACCGCTGCGCACTTTTCGACGGCAAGCACCAGTCGCGCCGCGTTGCCGCAGCATCGAATTCCCGATTTTCGGCCTGACGCTACCATGATAGGGATGTTTCCAGGTCGCTGAAGAGGGAAATCGTTTGAACAGCCGGGGGAGACGCTGGAGCATGCCGGTCGCGCTGGTCGCGGCCTACCTGCTGCTGCTGCAGTCGACGCTCGGCGCGTTTGCCTTCGGCACGGGGCCGAATGCCGCGCAGCTCGACGCTTTCGGCAATGTCATCTGTAGCCACGATGGCGCCACCCAGCTTCCTGGCGGCGACCAGCACCCTTCGCACCTGCCGGCTTGTTGCACGCTTGGCTGCAGCATGTTTTCATCGGCCTTCGCCCCGCCACCCGATGCCGGGCTAGCCCTGGCCAGCCTGTCCTTTGGAGCGGTCGCCTTCGTCTTTCCGGCGAGCATTCACCTCGATTTTGCGCGCGAACGCACGCCGTCGAACCCGCGCGCGCCGCCGCTGGCGGCCTGAGCCAGATTGTCCGGTGAAACCTTTCGCCGGCCCACCTATCCAAAGATCAAACGGCTCGCGACCGGCGACGGCGCGATCATTACTTCATGGAGCAACCATGTCCTATTCCTTCCCAATCGCCCCGCGTCCCATGCTCGGCCGCAACAGATCCGTCCGGCGCACCCTAGAGCAGCGTCTCGGCATTGCCGTGTTGGCCTTTGTCGTGTTGTTCTTAGGCGCCCAGACGGTCTTCGCGCATGAATTCAAAGTCGGCGATCTCGAGATCGGGCATCCCTGGTCGCGTGCCACGCCGGCCGGCGCCAAGGTGGCCGGCGGCTATCTCACCATCACCAACAATGGCAGCACGCCGGACCGGCTGGTGTCGATTAGCTCCGATATCTCCGGAAAGGCCGAGCTGCACGAAATGGGCGTCAAGGACGGCGTCATGACCATGCGGCCGGTTACCGGCGGTCTCGAAATTCCGGCCGGCGGCAAGGTCGTTCTGGGTCCCGGCAGCTATCATGTGATGTTCATGGATTTGAAGCAGCCACCCAAGCAAGGTGAGATGTTCGCCGCCACGCTGACCTTCGAAAAGGCGGGGACGGTGACGATCAAATTCGCCGTTCAAGCCATTGGCAGCGCGGCACCCCAAGAAGACAACGAATAAACCGGCCGTCGTACCGATCAGGATTCTAGAGGGACCATCATGAACAAGTATCTTTTGGCGGCCGCAGCGCTTCTGGTGCTGGGGACGAACGTCGCCTTTTCGCACATCACGCTCGAAACGCAGGAAGCGGCTGTCGGTTCGACCTACAAGGCGGTGCTGCGCGTGCCACATGGTTGCGACGGCAAGGCAACGACCGCCGTGCGCGTGCAGATCCCGGAAGGGGCGATCGCGGTGAAGCCGATGCCGAAGCCGGGCTGGACGCTACAGACCAAGAAGGGCAAATATGAAAAATCCTACCAGCTCTATGGCCAAGCGGTGACCGACGGCGTCAAGGAAGTCGACTGGAGCGGCGGCAATCTGCCGGATGAATTCTATGACGAGTTCGTCTTCCGCGCCACGCTGACCGCGGATCTGCCGGCCGGCCAGAAGCTCTACTTCCCGGTGGTGCAGGAATGCGGCGATGCCACCGACCGCTGGATCGAGATACCGGCGGCAGGGCAGGATGAAGACGCGCTGGAGAACCCGGCGCCCGGCATCAAGCTCACGCCGAAGAAATAGTTTTCTCCTTGGCGCGCTCCGATTGCCGGAGCGCGCCGCGTCACCGTGGCATGGCATGACCGCAATATCGTCTCCGATGGTCGATACCACCAGCAAGCTATCCGGCTGGCTTGCCGGTGGGCTACTGGCCCTGCTCATGGCTTTTACCGTCATGGCATCGACAGATCAGGCCTTTGCCCATGCCGCGCTGATCAAGACGGATCCGGCCGACGGTGCCGTGCTGGCACAGGCTCCGACACGGTTGTCGTTGACTTTCAGCGAGCCGGTTTCGCCGCTCGTGCTCACTCTGGTGAAGCCCGACGGCACGCCGCTTCCACTGACGTCCTTCCGCCTTACCGACCAGACGGTCGAGATCGACAATCCGCAAGCGCTCAAGTC
Source organism: Mesorhizobium erdmanii (assembly GCF_013170725.1). Lineage (NCBI taxonomy): Bacteria > Pseudomonadati > Pseudomonadota > Alphaproteobacteria > Hyphomicrobiales > Phyllobacteriaceae > Mesorhizobium > Mesorhizobium erdmanii. The sequence continues at coordinate 1,858,425 of NZ_CP033361.1, forward strand.
CGGCACCCATGTGCTGAGCTGGCGTGTCATTTCCGCCGACGGCCATCCGGTCGGCGGCTCGCTGTTGTTTTCCATCGGTGCGCCAAGCGAGCCGCCCGCCATATCCGAAGCGGTCGACTGGCCGCTGCGCTCGGCGATCTGGATCGGCAAGGTTTTGCTCTACATCGGTCTTTTCATCGGCGTCGGCGGCGCCTTCGCGCTGGCCTGGCTGAGTGGCGAGCGACGACCCGGTCAGCGTTTTGTCTCGGCGGCGGTGCTTTGCGGGCTGGTGGCGGCACCCTTGTCGCTCGGCTTTCAGGGGCTCGACGCGCTCGGTGCGCCGCTTTCCCATCTGGCGCAGCCGATAATCTGGCGGACCGGGCTCGGCACCAGTTTCGGCTGGACGGTGCAGGTCGCCCTGGTTTCGCTGGGGTTCGGTCTCTTGTCGCTGGCTGGCCCGCGCCGGGCCGCCAGGCCCTTTGCGCTGGCCGCACTGGCCGGTGTGGGCGCGGCACTTGCGGCCAGCGGCCACGCCAGCGCGGCTGAGCCGCAATGGCTGACGCGGCCGTTGGTTTTCGTGCATGGCGCCGGCATTGGCTTCTGGGCCGGCGCGCTGGTGCCGCTCGGCCTTGCGCTGAAGCGTCAAACGGCCGATGCCGTCGTTTTCCTGCACCGTTTCTCCTTGGCGATCCTGCCTGTCGTGGCCGTGCTTGCGACGGCCGGCATCGTGCTCGCCGTCATCCAGGTGCAGACGCCCTCGGCGTTGGTCGGTACCGCCTATGGCCGGCTGCTTCTGGTCAAGCTCGCGCTACTGGTCTTCCTGTTCACGCTGGCCGCCGTCAACCGCTGGAAACTCACCGCCTCGGTCGAGGCGGGGGCAACGGAGGTGCAACGCAGGCTGACCCGCTCGATTTCGGTCGAGATGCTGCTCGTGCTGGCGATCTTCGGCGTGGCCGCCGGCTGGCGCTTCACGCCGCCGCCGCGGGCGCTGGCGATCGCGGCGGCGCAGCCGGTTTCAGTCCATATCCATACGCTACAGGCGATGGCCGATCTCAGCATCACACCAGGCCATGCCGGCCAGGTCGGGGCCTCGATGATCATCATGACCGGTGATTTCGGCCCGCTCGACGCCAAGGAAGTGACGCTGGTGCTGTCGAAACCCGATTCCGGCATCGAACCGCTGAAGCGCGCGGCTACCAAGCCGGGCGATGGCAGCTGGCGTGTCGACAACCTCGTCATTCCGGTTCCCGGCCGCTGGACGGTGCGCATCGACATCCTGATTTCGGACTTCCAGATCGTGAAGATCGAAGCGCCGGTGGACATCAGGCCGTGATGGTCTATATGGCCGCTTGCGAAGCCAGGCGGTTGACGCGGCACTGAACGCTCGTCAATCATCCGCCAAATCGCGGGCTCCAACCAACAAGATCCGAAAGCAGGGAAGAAACGATGGAAAAAGCCGAAATCGGCCTGATCGGCCTTGGCACGATGGGCTCCAACCTGGCGCTGAACATCGCCGAACACGGGCACCGCATCGCCGTCTTCAACCGCACCCGCGCCCGCACCGACGCCTTTGTCGAGAATGCCGGCGCGCTGAGGAACATGGTTGTCCCCTGCTACAGCCTGGAGGAGCTTGCCGCGGCGATCCGGCCGCCGCGCCCGATCATCATCATGGTTCTGGCCGGCAAGCCGGTCGACGAACAGATCGAAGCCTTGCGCGGCGTGCTGTCCAACAACGACATCGTCATCGATGCCGGCAACGCCAATTTCCGCGACACGATGCGGCGCTTCTCCGAGCTGTCCGGCTCGGGCCTCACCTTCATCGGCATGGGCGTCTCCGGCGGCGAGGAGGGCGCGCGGCACGGGCCGTCGATCATGGTCGGTGGTACCGAAGAGTCGTGGAAGCGTGTCGAAAACGTGCTCACCGCCATCTCGGCAAAATTCAAGGACGAACCCTGTGCCGCCTGGCTCGGTACCGATGGTGCCGGGCATTTCGTCAAGACCATCCACAACGGCATCGAATATGCCGACATGCAGATGATCGCCGAAATCTACGGCATTCTGCGTGATGGCCTGGGCATGGGGCCGAAGGACATCGGCACGGTGTTTTCCAACTGGAACAAGGGCCGGCTCAATTCCTACCTGATCGAGATCACCGCCAAGGTGCTGGCCGCCGACGATCCCAAGACCGGCAGGCCGGTGGTCGACATCATCCTCGACCGTGCCGGCCAGAAGGGCACCGGCAAATGGTCTGTCATCGAGGCGCAGCAGCTCGGCATTCCAGCGACCGCGATCGAGGCGGCGGTGGCGGCACGCGTGCTGTCGTCGATCAAGGACGAGCGGCTGGCGGCGGAAAAAGCCTATGGCACGATCGGCGTGACAAAGATTTCCGGCGACAAGGACGCACTGCTGAAAGACCTCGAACTGGCGCTGTTCGCCGGCAAGATCGCCGCCTACGCGCAAGGTTTCGCCGTGATGAGCGGGGCCTCGAAGGAATTCAACTGGAACCTTCCGATGCCGACAATCGCCAGGATCTGGCGCGCCGGCTGCATCATCCGCTCGCAGATGCTGGATACGATGGCCGAGGCTTTCAGCAGCGGCGGCGCGGCGACCAATCTGTTGATGGCGCCGGCTTTCATCGCCTTGATGCAGGAGGCGCATCCGTCGCTGCGGCGCATCGTGGCAAGGGCTTCCGAGGCCGGCTCGCCGGTGCCGGCGCTGTCTTCGGCTCTTGCCTATTTCGACAGCTACCGCCAGGGCCGTGGCACCTCGAACCTGATCCAGGCGCAGCGCGACTTCTTCGGTGCGCATGGCTTCGAACGCATCGGCGAGCAGGGCGCGTTCCACGGCCCGTGGGGGAGCGGGGCTGCGGGTTAGTCCGTGGAGCGCTGGTAGGCAAGAACCTCGCCTGGCACGCTGAGACTTTGCAGCGAGCCAGGTGCTGCGCCGCTGATCCAGCCGAGCACGGAGCGGGCGAGCTCCGAGCCTGCCAGCCGGAAGTTCTCGTTGACGATCAGCAGTTCGGGCCGGAACAGGTGCAAAAGGTCCGATGATTGCTTGGAGACGATGTCGACATCGCGGCCAAGCTTGAGGCCGGCATCCTCGATGCCGGCAACCAGTGCCAGTGTCGCCGCCGCGGCGCTGCTGACGAAACCGTCCGGCCTGATGTCGCGGCGCATCAGCTGCGCCGTCCTCGTCCTGATTTGCTCGATCGAATGGTCGATCGAGACGGTGCTGAACGGGACCTCGCTGGCGCCGACCTCGCTCAGGGCGTCGGCAAAACCGTTGACCGTATGGCCGTGATAGGTCAGTCCGACGGGTGGCGCCAGCAGAGCGAGCTTGCGGCGTCCCATGCTCGCAAGGCGCCGCACCGCTTCGACCGCGAAGGCGTGATTGTCGAAATCATGATAGGGATGGACCAGCCCCATATCGGTGCGGCCATGCGTGGCAAAGGGAATGCCGTGCTCCAGCATATAGCGGGCCCTGGCATCATTCGGCTGCGTTCGCGAGATGATGACACCATCGGCAGAGCCGGTCTCGACCAGATAGCGGATTGGGTCAAGCGGATCCTGCGAGCGCGAATAAGGCGTGACGATCAAATGGTAGGGCGTGTCGGCAATGACCTCCGAGACGCCGTAAATGATGTCGGAGACAAAACTCATGATCTCCTGCTCGGTATTGAGCACGAGGCTGATGACATTGGTCTTGCCGGTTCTGAGGCGCACGCCGGCCCGGTTCGGCCGGTAGCCGATCTGCTTGGCGACGAGCTGGACGCGGCGCCTGGTTTCGGCGCCGATCTCGGGGGCATCCTTCAGGGCGCGCGATACGGTGGTGACGCCGAGCCCGGTCATGAAGGCAAGCGTCTTCAGCGTCGGCCGCCCTTGCGCCGACGTCTCGTCGTTCTTTTCCGTTCGCCGTCTGTCCATTCGTCCCGCCCGTCAGGCGCATAGCAGCCGCAAGCCTGGTCGGCAATCGCCGCGATTGGCGGCGTGGCATGATTTTAACCCGTCGGGGTGTCAATATACTGAAACGTTACAGATTGCCAATCTCATGGCCTGACTGGCGAATGCGGAAGCAAACACGTGAGCGTGAATTCTCCAGAGAATCCAAGGCGAACCGTCATCCTTCCTGCCATTTTGCCGGCTTTTGCTTATTTTGCACTGCAATAGCTCATATTGCGACGCACAATGGACTCTCCGGCCAATGGATTTTGTTCGCGGCTCGAAAAATATCGGACATCCTTCACTCCTGGGGTTGCACCATCCGCGCAATTGCCGTATCGAAAATCTGTAACGTTTCAGATTCTGGGAGGAACCGAAATGCGATACAAACTTTTGACCGCCGTGCTGGCGGCGACGGCCGCGCTGCAGTTCGCCGGTCCGGCCACTGCCACGGACCTGGAAGTCACTCACTGGTGGACCTCCGGCGGTGAGGCGGCGGCGGTCGCGGAACTTGCCAAGGCTTTCGACGCCACCGGCAATCATTGGGTCGACGGCGCCATTGCCGGGTCCGGCGGTACGGCACGGCCGATCATGATCAGCCGCATCACGGGCGGCGATCCGATGGGCGCCACTCAGTTCAATCATGGCCGGCAAGCGGAAGAGCTGGTGCAGGCCGGCCTGATGCGCGACCTCACCGATGTCGCCACCAAGGGCAAATGGACAGAGGTCGTGCGGCCGAAGAGCCTGCTCGACAGCTGCACCATCGGCGGCAAGATCTACTGCGTGCCGGTCAACATCCATTCCTGGCAGTGGCTGTGGCTCTCGAACGAAGCCTTCCAGAAGGCCGGCGTGCCGCTGCCGAAGAACTGGAATGAACTCGTTGCGGCCGCCCCAGCGCTGGAAAAGGCAGGCATCGTGCCGCTCGCGGTCGGCGGGCAGGCCTGGCAGTCGTCCGGCGCCTTCGACGTGCTGCTTGCCGCGGTCGGCGGCACCGACACCTTCCTCAAGGTCTACAAGGACAAGGACGCCAAGTTCGCAGCCGGTCCCGAAGTCGCCAAGGTGTTCAAGGCGGCCGACGATGCCCGCAAGATGGCCAAGAACACCAATGTGCAGGACTGGAACCAAGCCACCAACATGGTCATCACCGGCAAAGCCGGCGGTCAGATCATGGGCGACTGGGCGCAAGGTGAATTCCAAGTGGCCGGCAAGACCGCCGGCAAGGACTATACCTGTCTTCCTGGCCTTGGCCTGAACGAGGTCATCGCCACCGGCGGCGATGCCTTCTACTTCCCGCTGCTCAAGGATGCCGACAAGGCCAAGGCGCAGGAAGTGCTGGCCGAGACCTTGCTCGATCCCAAGACCCAGGTTGCCTTCAATCTCAAGAAGGGCTCACTGCCCGTGCGTGGCGACGTCGACCTCAACGCGGCGAACGATTGTATGAAGAAGGGTCTCGCCATCCTGGCCAAGGGCGCCGTCATTCCATGGACGGACCAGTTGCTTTCGCAGGACAGCCAGAAGCAGAAGGAGGACCTGTTCTCCGAGTTCTTTGCCAAGCCCGAGATGACCGTGGAAGAGGCGCAGAAGCGCTTCGCCGCCATCATCGCGACGGCGGACTGATATCGCAGGCCTCCTTCGTTCCCGGCCTGGTGCGCCAGGCCGGGAACGCGCCGCCCTTACCCGATCCAGCGTGGCTGTACCGATGAGCAAGAGCGAACGCCCCAGCCGACTGTTTCGCAACCTCAATGCGAAGGTCGCCTCGATCCCGATGATCCTCACCGCTCTGGTGGTGTTCGTCGGCGGCACGGCGTGGACGGTGCTCTATTCCTTCACCAATTCGAAGCTGTTGCCGCGGCTGAATTTCGTCGGCCTCGACCAATACTACCGGTTGTGGGCGACGCCGCGCTGGCTGGTCTCGATCGAGAACCTCCTCATCTACGGCGTGATCTCGCTGGTGTTCTCGCTGGTGATCGGTTTCGTCCTGGCGGCGCTGCTCGACCAGAAGATCCGCTTCGAAGACACGTTCCGCACGATCTTCCTCTATCCCTTCGCGCTCTCCTTCATCGTCACCGGTCTCGTCTGGCAATGGCTGCTCAATCCGGACTTCGGCATCCAGGGTGTGATTCGAAGCCTTGGCTGGACAAGCTTCGACTTCGATCCGCTCTACAATTCCAGCATCGTCATCTACGGCATATCGATCGCTGCGCTGTGGCAAGGCACCGGGCTGATCATGTGCCTGATGCTGGCCGGCCTGCGCGGCATCGACGAGGACATCTGGAAGGCGGCCCGGGTGGACGGGATTCCGATGTGGAAGACCTACCTGTTCATCATCATCCCGATGATGCGGCCGGTCTTCATCACCACGCTCGTTATCATCGCATCGGGCATCGTCAAGGTCTACGACCTGGTCGTCGCCCAGACCAGCGGAGGCCCCGGCATCGCCTCCGAAGTGCCGGCGAAGTATGTCTATGACTACATGTTCTTCGCCCAGAATCTCGGCCAGGGTTTTGCCGCCTCCACCATGATGCTGCTCTCGGTGATGATCGTCATCGTGCCGTGGGCCTATCTCGAATTCGGAGGCAGGAAGCGTGTCTGACCATGCCGTTTCCCTTTCCGCACCGTCCCCCTCCATCAATGCCGATGCCTGGGGCCCAAGTGGACCGAAGCCGCGTCACGTGTTCTCGCGCCGCAACATCTTCCTCTATGGCACGCTCATCCTGGTGGCGTTGTACTATCTCTTGCCGCTCTATGTGATGGTCGTTACCTCGCTCAAAGGCATGCCGGAAATTCGTCTCGGCAACATCTTCTCGCCACCGCTCGAGATCACTTTCGAGCCCTGGGTCAAGGCGTGGTCGACGGCTTGCACCGGGCTGAATTGCGACGGACTATCGCGCGGCTTCTGGAACTCCGTTCGCATCACCGTGCCCTCGGTGATCCTGTCGATCGCGATAGCATCGGTAAACGGCTATGCGCTGGCCAACTGGCGCTTCAAGGGCGCCGACACGTTCTTCATCATCCTGATCGTCGGTGCCTTCATCCCCTATCAGGTGATGATCTATCCGATCGTCATCATCCTGCGCGAGATCGGGCTCTACGGCAGCCTCACTGGCCTGGTCATCGTCCATTCCATTTTCGGCATGCCCATCCTGACCCTTTTGTTCCGCAACTATTTCACCTCCATGCCGGAGGAGCTGTTCCGGGCGGCGCGTGTCGACGGTGCCGGTTTCTGGGGCATCTATCTGCGCATCATGCTGCCGATGTCGCTGCCGATCTTCGTCGTCGCCGTCATCCTGCAGGTGACAGGCATCTGGAACGACTTCCTGTTCGGCGTCGTCTACACCCGTCCTGACACCTACCCGATGACGGTGCAGCTCAACAACATCGTCAATTCCGTGCAGGGCGTGAAGGAATACAACGTCAATATGGCGGCCACCATCCTGACCGGGCTGGTCCCGCTCGTCATCTATTTCATTTCCGGCAGGCTTTTCGTGCGTGGCATTGCTGCCGGCGCGGTGAAAGGGTGATAATGGCAGAAATCACTAGTCCCAGCGTATCGATCCAGAACCTGTCGCTGAACTATGGCGCGGTGTCGGTTCTGCAGACACTCAATCTCGACATCGCCGAGGGCGAGTTCATCGTGCTGCTCGGACCCTCCGGCTGCGGCAAGTCGACCTTGCTCAACTGCATTGCCGGGCTGCTCGACATTTCGAAGGGCCGCATCTTCATCAAGGGCAAGAACGTCACCTGGGAAGAGCCGAAGGATCGCGGCATCGGCATGGTGTTCCAGTCCTATGCGCTCTATCCGCAAATGACCGTCGAGAAGAACCTATCCTTCGGCCTGCGTGTCGCGGGCGTGCCCAAGGACGAGATCGCCAAACGCATCGCGCGCGCTGCCGAGATCCTGCAGATCGAGCCGCTGTTGCAGCGCAAGCCTTCCGCCCTTTCCGGCGGTCAACGGCAGCGCGTGGCGATCGGGCGGGCGCTGGTGCGCGATGTCGACGTCTTCCTGTTCGACGAACCGCTGTCCAATCTTGACGCCAAGCTACGATCCGAACTGCGCGTCGAGATCAAGCTTTTGCATCGCAAATTGCAAAACACCATGATCTACGTCACCCACGACCAGATCGAGGCGATGACGCTCGCCGACCGCATCGCGGTGATGAAGGGCGGCGTCATCCAGCAGCTAGACGCGCCGCAGACCATCTACAATCGTCCGGTCAACCGGTTCGTCGCCGGCTTTCTCGGTTCGCCGGCGATGAATTTCATCGAGGGGCAACTGGAAGCGGGCAATGCCGCGACTTTCACCGCCGACGGCGTTTCGATACCGCTCGACCGCTACGAGTTCGACAACGATGCCGGTGGCGGGGGTAAGCCCTGCGTGTTCGGCATCAGGCCCGAGCACATTGCCTTTGGAGATGCTGCCAAGGCTATGCCGTTCACGGCCGAGTCCGCAGTCGAAATCGTCGAGCCGATGGGCTCCGACACGCTGGTGTGGACCAAACTCGGCGGCCGCAATTTTTCCTTCCGTGTCGAGGCGGAAAAGACGCTGCGCACTGGCGATCCAGTACGGATCGGCTTTGATCCGGCCCGCGCCTCTTTGTTCGAGACACCATCCGGCAACCGCATGTAGGCCCCGAGAACCATCTTCCCAAAGACTATCCCCAAGCAGAACGGACAGAGACGATGAACTGGTCATTCCAACTTTACAGCGCCCGCAATTTCCAGCCCTGGGAGGGCGTGCTCGCCACACTCGGCAAGCTCGGCTACACGCAAGTCGAAGGCTTCGGCGGCGTCTATGAAAATCCCAAGGCCTTCCGCGCCGAACTCGACAAGAACGGTCTTGCCATGCCGACCGGGCATTTCTCGATCGATGCGCTGGAGAAGGATTTCGACGGCGTTCGCACGACAGCCGACGCGCTCGGCATCAAGCTCTTGATCTGCCCCTATCTGATGGCCGAGGACAGGCCGTCCGATGCCGCCGGCTGGCGCGGCTTCGGCGAACGCCTGGCCAAGGTCGGCGAGGTTGCCGCGAAGGCGGGCTACGGCTTTGCCTGGCACAACCATGATTTCGAGTTCAAGGCACTCGCCGACGGTTCCGTGCCGCAGGACCACATCCTGTCTGCCGCCCCCGATATCGGCTGGGAGATGGACCTCGCCTGGGTGGTGCGCGGTGGCGCCGATCCGCTGCCCTGGATCGAGAAGCACGGCAAGCGCATCGTCGCCGTGCATGTCAAGGACATTGCCAGGCCGGGCGAAGGACTGGACGAGGATGGCTGGTCGGATGTCGGCCACGGTACGATCGACTGGGCTGGCCTGATCAAGGTCTTGCGGGCCAAGAGCGCGGCGAAATACTTTGTCATGGAACAGGACAACCCCAACGATATCGAGCGCTTCGCCCGCCGCTCGATCGCATCCGTCAAGGCTTACTAGGAACAATCAACATGGCAAAGAAACTGGGTATTGGCGTCATCGGCTGCGGCAACATCTCGAAGGCGTATTTTTCGCTGGCGCCGCTGTTTCGCGGCATCGAGATGCGCGCCTGCGCCGACATCAACATGGACGCGGCGAGGGCGCGAGCAAAGGAGTTCAAGCTGCGCGCCGAGACCGTCGAGGAATTGCTCGAGGCCGACGACATCGACATCATCGTCAACCTGACGATACCGGCCGTGCACTACGAGGTGTCGAAGCGGGTGCTCGACGCCGGCAAGCATGTCTATTCGGAAAAACCGTTCGTGCTCTCGCTCAAGGAGGGCCAGGATCTCAAGGCGCGGGCGGAGAAGAAGGGGTTGCGCATTGGCTCGGCACCCGACACTTTCCTCGGCGGCGCGCACCAGCTGGTGCGCGAACTGATCGACGAGGGCAAGCTCGGCAAGATCACCAGCGGCACCTGCCATGTCATGGGTCACGGCATGGAACACTGGCACCCCAATCCGGATTTCTTCTTCCAGCCGGGCGCCGGACCGGTGCTCGATATCGGTCCGTACTACATCACCAATCTGATCCAGCTGATCGGGCCGGTGAAGCAGGTGGCGGCTTTTGCCACGACCCCGGCCAAGGAGCGGACGATTTCATCGAAACCGCGCGCGGGTGAAAAAATCCCGGTCAACACGCCGACCACCATCCACGGTCTGCTGGAGTTCGAGAATGGCGCCGTGGTGACGCTGAACACCAGCTGGGACGTATGGGCGCACGGCCACGCGCCGATGGAGCTCTATGGCGAGGCGGGCACGGTTTTCGTGCCGGACCCGAACTTCTTCGGTGGCGACGTGCGCTTCACCGAAGAGGGCAAGCCGGTCAAGAAGCTGCCGAAATGGAAGCACCCGCTTGGCGTGCCCAATGAGATGCACGGCCAGGGCATGATGGCCAACTACCGTACATCGGGCCTCGCCGACATGGCGCTGGCGATCGTCGAAGGGCGGCCGCACCGCTGCTCGATGGAACTGGCGCTGCATGCCGTCGATGTCATGACCGGCCTCCTGCGTTCCGGCGAAACCGGCAAGTTCGTGGCCATGCAGACCACATGCGAGCGGCCGGCCGCGCTTGGCATCAAGGCCGCCAAGGAATTGCTGGCGAAAAAGAAGTAGCGCAGGATTATCGATAATTTTGACCTGCCCCTCTCCCCGTACCGCCGGGGAGAGGGTAAAAGGGCGCCGGGCCGGCTCACCGCGTTTGCGATGAAGCCGTGCGGTCTGTTTACATCCGAGGATTTTTCCCAATGCCCTATGTCGCTGCCGAAAATCGCTATGAAAAGATGATCTACAACCGTTGCGGACGGTCCGGTCTCAAGCTGCCGGCGATCTCGCTCGGGCTGTGGCACAATTTCGGCAATGACACGCCGCACCGGACCAAGCAGGCGATTGTCCGCAAGGCCTTCGATCTCGGCATCACGCATTTCGATCTCGCCAACAATTACGGGCCGCCGCCCGGCTCGGCCGAAACCGCTTTCGGTGAAATCCTGCGCACCGATTTCTCCGCCTATCGTGACGAATTGATCATCTCGACCAAGGCCGGTTATGAAATGTGGGCCGGTCCCTATGGCGAATGGGGCGGGCGCAAATACATGCTGGCCAGCCTCGACCAGAGCCTGAAGCGGATGGGGCTGGACTATGTCGACATCTTCTATTCGCACCGCTTCGATCCCGACACGCCGCTGGAAGAAACCATGGGCGCGCTCGACCATGCGGTGCGTTCGGGCAAGGCGCTTTATGCCGGCATCTCGTCCTACAATTCGCAGCGCACCCGCGAGGCCGCCGACATATTGCGGCAGCTCGGCACGCCATGCGTCATACACCAGCCGAGCTATTCGATGCTGAACCGCTGGGTCGAGGAGGACGGCCTGCTCGATACGCTGGAAGGGCTCGGCGTCGGCTCGATCGTGTTCTCGCCGCTGGCGCAAGGCATGCTGACCGACAAATATCTCGGCGGCATCCCCGAAGGCAGCCGCGCCTCGCAGGGCAAGTCGCTGAAGACCGCCTTCATCAACGACCGCACCATCGCCAACATCAAGGCGCTCAACGCCATCGCCGGTAAGCGTGGCCAGACCCTGGCGCAGATGGCGCTGGCCTGGGTGTTGCGCAAGGGCAAGGTGACGTCGGCGCTGATCGGCGCCAGCCGGCCGGAGCAGGTCGAGGACTGCGTCGGCGCGCTGAAGGTGCTCGATTTCAGTGACGCGGAACTCGCCGAGATCGACAGCTACGCGCGCGAATCCGACATCAATCTGTGGGCGGCTTCCGCCGAGCGCAAAGGTCCGCCGAGGAAATAGGGTTGCCAAGGGAATAACTCCGTTTGACAAGCCGGCAAGCAACGGCGGGACATCCCGCCGTTTTCATGTGCGCCCAAAATGCCGCGCTTCAGGGTGTTTTCGGCTTTTGCGCGGTGCCCAGTCCCGCTTTCGGCTTTTCCGGCGCCGGAGCAGGGGTCTTCATCTTCGCCTCAATCCAGCTGCTGTAGTTGGCCAACCGCGTGTAGATGCCATAGGCGTCCTTGTGTCCGCAGGCCGCACTGCCGTCGGCCGGGCCTTCGCCCCAACTGACGACGCCGACCTGGACCGGGCTACCGGCGCCGGTCATGAACAGCGGGCCGCCGCTGTCGCCGTTGCAGGCATCGCGCACGCCGCTGGTGGTGCCGGCGCAGATCATGTTTGATGTCAGCGGGTCGGTCATGTCGGCGGCGATCGCGTTGGCGGCGGCATCGATGCCCTTTTCCGAATAGCGCATGCGATGGGACAGGTCGCCGAGAGCTGCCTTCAGATCATGCGCGTAGATGGCCTTGATGCCGCTGTTGCAGGCGCTGTTCGGCTGCAGCTCGAGGTCGGCGACCATCAGCGTGGTCGGGAACGTTCCGTCCTGCATCTTGCCCCAGCCGGTGACGGTGGTCTTGCCGGTGTCGGGGGTCGATTCATGGGTGAGCTTGATGGTCGGCGCGTCGGCCGGCTCGGCGAGCCGGAGCAGGCCAAGATCGTTGTCGAGCGTCTGTTCGCTGTAGCCCTCGTTGACGATGACCTGCAATACCTTGTGGCGCTTGCCTTCGCTGAGGTCGGTGGCGCCGGTCAGCACGGTGACCGAGTCTGGCGAGATCGGCTTGCCCTTGTCGTTGAGGCAGTGCGCCGCCGTCAGCACCCATTGCGGGGCGATCAGGCTGCCGCCGCAGAATTGCGCATTGGCCTGCGAGGCCGGGTTCTCGTCCAGCCTGGCGGTGGTAAGCAGCGCAACCTGGAACGGATAGGCGCCTTTTTCGGCCTGGTTGCCGCCGTAGACGCGGTCGGCGCCGTCGGGGTTCTCCGCCGCGGCCTTGGCCCTGGCGTCGGTCACCCGCTGCATCGGCGAGATCGCCGCTTCCGGCCTGACGGTGCTTTCATCCGCCTGGCCGGTGTTGATTGAAATGACCGTAGCGGCGATGCCAAGCAGCGAAGCGGCAACGATTGGCCCGAATTGATTTGTGGTGTGCACCTGAACCCTCCTCAGACAATTTCCCGCGGATCGACGCCGGGCATCGTGCAAGGAGGCGTTGCCGGTTCGGCGATCCGCACGCGTGCCATATCGAAACGGCGCGCGATCGGTCACAAAACCGAATCCCACTTTTGCCAACCGTGCCCGCGAGCAGAACCCGCACAAAATCCTATAGCCCCCCACGGGCTACGTGGAAGCGATTTGTCATTGCCAATCTTGGATTATTTTAGGCAGTATACCACGGCAGGATTTTTTTTGGCGGGGGCCTTGAAAATGACCGCTTAGAACAACGCTCGGCGGAATGCCGGTGGCTAGATATCATTTTTCGCCGTCACCACGATCCCGACAATATTTCTGTATTTTCATTCAGTCCTTGCTGACTTTTGGGAGAGTCTCACCATGACGAAACTGACAAACACCTTTATAGCGTCCGCATTGCTGTCCTCTGCGATGTGGGCTGTTCCGGCTTTCGCCGCCGATCCCGGCTCCGCCAGTGGCGGTAATGGCGAAAGCATGCGGGACGTATCTTCAGGCGACTTCAAGGCCGGTCGGGCAAAACCGATCACGACACCGAAACTTACTGACGAAGACAGCCGCGCCGCGCCGCTCACCGACGAGAAGACGGCTGTCAAATCCTATGGCATCGTCGGACGGTCCGCCGATGGCAAGATGATCAAGATCGAGCCGAGCGAAGCGCTGCGCGAGATCATCATCAAGGAACTGAACGCTCCGGCCAACGGCGCTGAAGGTGGCCCGCGCAAGACCGAGGATCCCGGGCTTGGCGAGGGCGAAGCCGGCCGCCAGGTTTTCGGCACCGACGATCGCGAGCAGGTCAAGAACACCAAGACCTATCCATTCTCGGCGATCGGCTATCTCGAAGCCAAGTCGAAGACCGGCTATGGCAGCTGTTCGGCGACGCTGATCGGCCCGCGCACGGTGCTCACGGCGGCGCACTGCCTCTACAGCCATGAGGATAAGGACTGGCTGTCCGACTATCTGTTCGTGCCAGGCCTCAACGGCAGCACCGCCGATGACGCCCCGTTCGGCGCCTTCACCTATGAGAGCGCCTATGTGTTGCAGGGCTTCATCGACAACTACCAGGGCTATTACGGCTCGGTGATCCCGTGGGACCTGGGTATCGTCACGTTGAAGCAGGATGTCGGCACCAACCTCGGTTGGCTGGGCTACGCCAACTATGACGACCTGGGCGACTTCACCGCCAACCTCGTTGGTTACCCCGGCGACAAGCCGATGGGCACGATGTGGAAGACAAGCTGCGAAGTGCATGCCGAAAACATCGCTCCGGAATATTTCCAGTACGACTGCGATACGTTCCCGGGGTCGAGCGGCAGCTCGGTGTATGCCTATGACAACAGCTCCAAGCAGCGCATCATCACCGGCGTCAACGTGGCGGAAAGCCCCGAGGCGAACACCGCCGTGCGCCTGAACGCAGCCAACGTTCAGTGGATCAACAGCCTGTACAAATAATCCAGGCTGGGATCTGAGAGAATGCGAGGCGGTGGGTCAATCCCGCCGCCTTTTTCATGCCGGCGCTTCCTGCGTGGCTAGGCGCCGTCCCGGGAAAACCGCTCACACTTTTCCTGGAATTGCTTTACGCTTGATCAGCCAAGGGGTTGGCCTCCACGGGGATTCAAGGGATGGCGCGGGCAAGGGCAGTGTTCGGGGTCGCGGCCGCATCGATGCTGGCCACGCTGATGCTTTCAACGGCTTTTGCCGATCCGGCCCCAGTCGGCGGCGCCTGGGCCGAACGGGTGCAGATCCTCTACCAGGCCGAGACACGCTCGGTGCTGCGCAGGGCGGTCCGCGTCTGGGACTTCCATCCGGAGAAGAACCTTGATTTCGTCTGGGAGCCGGCGGCGGGCCAGTCGCCCGACAAGACGATCGCCGAGGACGGCACCATCAACGGCAAGGGCAGGCTGGTGTGGCGGGTGCGCGGCTCGGCGAGCTATGACCCGAAGACCGTCTACTCCAGCTATTTTGGCGATGTCAGGAACGGCCGCCCCGATGGGCAAGGCCGGCTCGAATTGCGGTCCGGCGAGGTTTTCGACGGGCATTGGCTGGCAGGTGAACTCGATGGACAGGGCATCCATGTCGATGCCGACGGCAACCGCTATGAAGGCCAGTTCGTCGCCGGCGTTCCGAACGGCGAGGGCCGGCTGCTGTCGAAGACGGGTGAGATCTTTGCCGGCTCATTCACCGGCGGGCTGAAGAACGGCAAGGGCACCACGCGGCTCGCCGGCGGCACGGTCTACGCATCGCAATGGGTGATGGGCAAGGAGATCGGCGGCTTGCGCCCGGACGTTCTGGCCGACGCCAGGGTCGGTGGCCTGCTCAAGGCGCAGGCCGGCAGCGGCGATGCCGACAAGGTGGAGATCGGCGTCGTGGTCGACCAGCGCATGACCCAGCAGTCCGACATGCAATACCAGCATTTGGTGCGCGACGAGGACATTGCCATCTATCCGCAGGCGGATGAGGACAATAATAGCTGGAACGGCACCGGGCAGATCACGACCAACAACGTCTTTGGCAGCAAGGACTGGGACGACGCGCCGGCCTTCGCCGAGGTCGACCTCAAGACGACAGACCAATCAAAAGTCAAGCTCGACAAACTGGAAATGAAGGTCGCGTCGAGCGAAGCCTACCGCAAGCCGATGCTGTCGATATCGGAGCATTTCGGCTGCGTCGGCTTCCGGCCGGATTTCTCGATTATCAACAATGGCTGGGGCGATGCCAAGGACATGAAGATGTCGATCCAGTTCACAACGGTGGACGAGGATGGCAACCCCACCGGCCAGCCTAGCCGGATGTTCACCAAGGACATCGGCGGTTTCGGCGAAGGTGCCGACGTGTCGATCAAGAGCGTGCTCGACGAGGCCGGCGTCGACACGGCCAGCCTGGAGACGGGACGTTTTCCCTGTCCTTCGGTCGACAGTCTCAATGTCTGCCGCAGCCAGTTGACCAATAAGATCAAGTTCGGCGAGGTCGCCGACTATCTGGGCAACATGCAACAGGCGATGACGCTGAATGCCATCGGCAAGTTCGATTATTCCTGGACGGATGACGAAGGTCACGTCTACCAACAGAGCGAGCCGTTCCGCACCTCTGTGACCATGGCGGTTTTCGAGACCCCGGAATCGATGGCCGAATGTGGCGATGGCGGTGGCGGCAGCCCGGAAGCGATGCGCTATCAGAACATCGAATTCCCGATCGGCAAGCACGACTACACGATCGCCATGCCGGTGCGCGGCAACAAGAACGTCGGCGCCTATACGGCGCGGCTGAAGATGTGGTCGGCGATGTCGTCGATCCACAGGTTCAACATCGCGGCGCATTTTGCCGATGGCAGCGTGCGCGAGAGTAAGCCGGTGACCTTCTTCTATTTCAAGCCGAAGCGGTCGCTGTTCGAGACCAAAACCGAGCCGGCGGCCTGCTATCTGCCGCGCGACATGGTCGGTTGCGGTTAGGGTGTGTCGTTAGTTAGGCCGGCCAGCGAATGACAGTTCTCTGCGCTTCCGGCCTTCGCCGGCCGAAGCATTTTTGAATGGCGCGGCGTCTAATTGAGGCTACGGCCGGCGTAGGCCGGTGCTCGCGTACTTCAGTACGCTCCGCCCCCGTTCTCAAGAACCGCCAATTCTCCACTCGGCCTGACCTGAATCTCGACCTTCCCTACGCCCGCCAAGAGGCGGCTATTTCCTGCCCATCTCGAAATAGTTGGGCAGCGGGATGAGGCGGGTGAAGATCGTGCCCTGGGGAAAGACGCGCAGTTCCAGCATCGATCCTGACGAGCGCTCGGCACTCTGGTCGAACAGGAAGTTGCCGAGCGAATAGACTTCCGCAACATCGCCGCCGGCAAGCGGGACGATCGCCTCGCTCGACACATGCGGATGGCCGCCGACAATAACTGACGCGCCACGCAGCCGCATCTCGCCGGCAAGCATCTCCTCGCGCGGCGATGGTTCGGTCTTGTACTCGCGGCCCCAGTGGACGAAGGCGACAACCGGTCGCTCAGCATTTTCATGCAGCAGCCGGTCGAGCAGGGCAGGGGTCAAAAGGTCGGTGTTCCTCGAGCCGTTTGTATCGATGTCGGTCAGGCCGACAAGGTCAAGACCGGCGAGAGCCAGCGTCTCGCCCTGGCCGAAATGCGGGATGCCGGCCTCGTCCAGCGCGCGCAGCGTTTCGGCATAGCCCGACGGGCCGAGATCGTAGGCATGATTGTTGGCGAGGCTGACGCCGGCGACATGCAGCCGCTTCAGCATGCTGGCGGCGAGGTCTTGCGGCATGGCCAGCGTCATGTCGTCGATCGCTTCCGGCACGTTGGGCAGGATGACGCCTTCGAGGTTGACGATCAGCGGCCGCGATCCGGTCAGCGCCAGGACGCTGTCGACGATCCTGTCGGCAACGCCGTCGCGGACCAGGATCTTCCTCATGGCGCGGCCGAAATTAACGTCGCCGGCGAGATAGTAGATGCTGTCCTTGGGTCGCGCCGGGTTGTTGAAGCCGGGGCCGAAGGCGCCGAACAGCGCCACCACATAGCTGGTGGTCCGCTCGACATAGTCCGACGTGTGTTCCTGCGAATTCTCGTTGGCGACGACCAGCGGCTGGGCGCCGAACAGTTCGCGCTGCAGCCTGGTCTGGATGTAAAGCGCGCCGACGGAATCGGCATGGTCCGGCTGGCGCAGCGCGGCGATGCCTTCGAGCGAGCCGGCGGCCAGCATGTTCAGGGTCTGCTGGTCGAAAAGCCTGGACTCATGCTGCGGCAGATAGTGCGAGAAGTCCGTGGATTCGACGATCAGCGTGTCCCGGTCGACGATGGCTTTGAGCGCCTCGGCCAGCCTGTCCCAGTCGCCGCGCTTCGCCTTCACCGACATCGCCACCGGCACGATCTTCGCCTCGGGGAAATAGTGGTGCAGGAATGGCAGCATGGCACGCACGCCGTGTTCCTTGTCGAACAGACAGGACTCTTCGACCATGTCTCCATGTGCTTCCAGCAGGCGCACGGCATCGCCGTCGGCGGCCACCGGGCCGAGCACGGTGTCGAAGCCGCGCAGCGTGGTGGCATAGAGCATGTGCGTCTTGTGGAAATGGTCCGGCGACAGGATGACGATGCGTTTGTAGCGGAAGCCGGAGGCGGCCTGGAAACCGAGAGCCACCAGGTCGGCGGCCAAGAGATGATGCGGCACGGTGATGCCGGTCAGCCGCTGGTTGGAGAGAGGGACGTTGGCGACGCTGGCGATGGCGTCCTTGAACAGTGTGGCGTCGTCATAGAAGGGCGGGAAGTTTTCGTTGCCGGGCGGGCAGACGACAGGGGCTGCCTGGGCCGGGCCCGGAAGGCCGAGGATGCACAGGAGGAATAGCACTATTGCCATAACGGGCCACATCTGCGCGAGGCTGGTGCCTGAACGCGGATCTGGCCTCCTCACGGCTCGGCCAACACGATGTTCTCCACGCCGCCGACATAATAGAACGGCTTTTGCTTCGACGCGGTCAGCCGCACCACCTCGCGCGAGATGAAATCGGCGAGCCCGAACAGCGTGACGCCGCCATCCGAGGTCTTCGCCTTGCCGCGCAGACCTTCGAGGACCGAATAGGTGAACACGCCATGGCCGAGTTCCGGCAATTCGGCGGCGGTGTTGTTGGCGGCGGTCGCCGAAAAGACGACGATGCGCGCGTCCTGCGCGTCCTTTTCCAGTCGCGGATTGAAGGCGTTGGCGGCATGGCAGGTATCGAGCAGCATGAAGCGCATGCCCTTGGCCCGTTCGACCGACTTCTGGATATCACCCCAATCGACAAGCGAGGAGCGCTTCCAGCGATCGGCATCCTGTTTGCGGCCATCGGTGGGGATGAAATAGTAATCCTCGTCGATGTTGATGCCATGGCCGGCGACGAAGACGATGGTGGTGTCGTGCTCGCCAGGCTTGTCGAGGAAGTCGGCGAGCTGGTCGTCGATCGTGTGCGAGTCCGGCTCCATGATGTTGCCGGCGTTGGCGACGGTGTAGGTCTGCTGGGCCTTGTCGGGGCTTTCGTCGAGCGCCTCGCGGTTGACCAGCACCAGCGTTTCCATCGACGAGAACAATGGCGCCGATTTCTGCGCAATCACCTTGAGGAATTCGGTGGCGTCGTCGACGGGGTAGCGCAGGTCGCAGGCGTGGCCCGAACAGGCGTCGGTCAGGAACGGGTATTTGTCGACGCCGATGACGGCGACATAGAGCTTGCCCTTGGCCTCGACCTTTTCGGTCTTTCTCGCCAGCGCCGTCACGCTGCGCTCGGTCAGATAGCCAAATTCGTTGGTACCGGTGATGCGGATGGTGTTTTGGCCATTCTCGACCGGCACTTCGACAATCGTCTTGTCGCCGTCCACCGAACGCGTGGTGACGTCGCCGACATTGCGGCTGTCCGACAGGATCGAGAAGCCGGATACATCGGTTCCGGCGTCCCTGGCGCCTGTTATCTCGACGGCGACATAGCCGTCGCGGGCCTTGCTTTGGTCCTCGGCGAGGCGGATGCCGAATTCCGGCGGCTTGCGCTGCAAGAGTTTCTGCAACTCATTGTCGACGCCCGGCCGCATCTCCTTGACCGCCTGTTTGGCGCTGCGCAGGATAATGGCGCGGCGCACCATTTCCGGGCTCCAGAGATATTTCTTCAACTGGCCGGCGCGAATGAAGCGGCCTTCATGGTCACGCCCCTGGTTGACCTGCCAGCCGATCAGCTTGTCGCCCTCGTCGGAGGAATAATAGTAGCCCTGCGGCATCCAGGCGATCCATTGCGAGCCGGCAAAGAACATCGACACGATCAGCTCGTGCGTCTTCAAATTCCACAGCCTGAGCGTCTGGTCGGCGCTGCCGGTGACCAGCAGGCCGGCCTTCTGCGAAGCGACCATGGCGTTGATCTCGCCGGTATGTCCGGTGAATTCGCCGGAAACCCTGGCGGTCGCGGCCTTGTATTCCAGCAGCGTGCCGTCATTGCCGCCGGTGATCAGGCCAAGCCCATCGTCGATCAGCGTGAAGGCGGAATGGGCAAAGCCGTTGGTGGCATCGTTCTCGATCGAGCGTACCACCTTGCCGCCATTGGCGATCTCCAGCACGGCGTTTTCCAGCGCGTCCTTGCCGCCTGTCGCGGCGTGCAGCGACCACTGGCCGTCGCTCAGCGCGGCGCGCGCAAACGAGCCGGATCCGGTCAGCGGCTGCGGATCATCGAAGAACCGCTCGGAAGTAGGCAGTTCCAGCCTTTTGTCCAACGCCCCCATTTGTTCGGGGCAAGCCACGCGCTCCGGGCAAGGGTTGGCATTGCCCCAGGCGATGATGCCGTTTGCCGCGTCGATGCCGACGGAAGTCACCGGCTCGCCCAAACCCTGCAGCAGAGCCTTGCGTTCGCCGGTCGCCGGGTCCCAGACCTGAATGGCGTTGCGAGTGCCGCCGGCTGTCGCCACGAGCGAGCCGTCGGCATTGGCTGCGCTGGCATAGACGATGCCGTCATGGCCGGCATAGTCGAGCCGCTTCTCGCCGGTGTCGCTGTTCCAGACGACGGACCGATGCTTGTCGGCGCAGCGATAGCCGCAGGAGGCGACCAGAAGGGCACCCTTTGCAAAAGCCAGCGAGCCGATGAGGAAATCCTGTTTCGGCATTGTGCGCGCCAGCGTGCCGTCAGCAGCATGCCAGAGCTGGACCTGCCCATCCTTGCTGCCGGTGGCAAACACGCTGCCGTCCTGCGAGACCGCCAGCGCCAGGACGCTGATGTCCCGCAATGGCTCGGCTTCATCCGGCAAGGCGATCTCCTCGCCCTTGGCGACATCCCAGAGCCGGATGCCGTTGTCGGTCGTCGTTGCCGCCAGCCGGGTTCCTCCCGCCGCGAAAGCCAGCTTGTCGACGTGCCAGGAATCGGCGTCGAGTTTCTTGTCCAGCGTCCAGCCAGGCGTGGCCTTGTCGTCCTGCTTCCACAGATTGACGACGCCATCGCCACCACCGGAGGCCAGTGTCTTGCCGTCGGGAGAGAAGGCGAGGTCATAGGTGGCGTAGTCGGCGGCCTTGAGCACGGCCTCGATCTTGCCGGTGGCGAAGTCGAACAGCCTGATGTCGCCATAGGGCGGCTTGTCGCCGAGGCCGGGGCCGAAATAGCCGCCGGCGGCGATCGTCTTTCCGTCCGGCGAGACCGCGATCGCGAAGACCTTGCCGTCGTTTCCCGTGCCGAGATAGCCGCGGATGGTGCGCAGAGTCACGCCGCTCCGCCAGTCCCAGATGCGGATGGTCTTGTCATCGGATGCCGAGACGACGTTCTCGCCGTCGGGGGTAAAGGCGAGGTCGGCAATCCGGGCGGTATGTCCCCCGGTGTCAAGGTCGAGATGGAAGTCCGGGGCGTCGTCGGCACGGACGACCGGGGCCGCGACCATGGCCGCGGCCATGGCCAGCCAGCGGCAGGCAGATTTGAGGCGGACGCTGATCCCGGCTCTTCGCATCGCTATTTGGCTTCGGCCGCCGGCTGCCCGTTGCGCACATAGGCTTCGATAGCGGTGGCGAACGTCGGCGAACCGGCCTTGCGCTGCTTGTCGACATAGCCGGCAAAATAGCTCCAGAAGGAAACGGCGTAGTCGCGGAAATAGGCGTCGGTCACCTTGCGCGAGCACAAATTGCCATCGATGCAGAAGGACAGGCGGTTGAGGAAATAGACGATGCGGTCGAAATTCTCGTTGAAATCGGCAAGCGGCATGTCGCCGCCGGAAGCGCTCATCGCCTCGATGCCGATGCGCTGCCGGAAGACCTGCTCCTCGGTCGGCGAGGGGTTGGCGCTGAGCAGATTGTCGTATTTGGCATTGAGGGCCGAGAGACGATCTTTCAGCGCCCGCTGCGCCTGCTGATAGTCCTTGGTTTCCCAGAGCTCGACCAGCGACATGGTTTGCTCGACGCGCTTCTGCTCTTGGTTGGCCAGGAACTGGTAGACCGAGAATGCCAGGGTGAAGATGATAGCAAAACGCACCAGCATGCCCGACCAGGCATAGACGAGCATGCGCCAGTCGCGATCGGTGAAGGGATTGCTCTCTTTCTTGATCTCGTGGCTGCTCGGCCACGGGAAACCTTCGGTGGTTTCCGGCAGCGTCTGCTTCGCCGCCGACGCCTTGGCCGGCGCCGCCACCCCTGCCTGCTTTACCGTGCCCCCCGGCTTCTTCATTTGCAGCTGTCCAGTTCGATGGTGGCGGAGGGATCAAGCACGATGCCGGGCGCTTCGAGCTGCTTCTTGAGGCACTGCAGTTGTTGGTGCGAAACAATGAACTGTACGTCCGGCTCCACAGGCGTCTTGTTCGGCGAGGGCAATGCCTCGACAATGCCGCGCGAGGCGCAGCTCGAGAGATCGACCACCACCGCATTACTGCTGGTCTTGGCGAATTGGTCGTACTGGTCGAGGAAGCAGGTCGCCAGTTCCGAATTGGTAACGATCTGCTTGACGCAAAGTCCACAAATGTCCTGCGCCGAGGCATTGGCGATCAGCAACAGGCCGCCGGCAAGTCCGGCAACTGTTCCGCGCCAGGAGAAAAGAGATTTCTTCACAATCGATCCTATCTGCACAATCGATCCTATCTGCTTCATCAGCCGCTGGCCCCTGGCTGCGGCCGGGAATGTTCTCATATCGCGCCAATCGCGCAAGAGCCGGCGTTATCGGGCCGCGCGACCCGGCGCCGGAACTCAGGCGCGCGGCACCGTCTCCATCGGGAAGATCATCACCGCGCCTTTCGGGCCGCTCTTGTCGGCAAGCCGCATCACCGAGCGGGTCGGCGGCGCCGCACCGATATCGGCGAGCATGTCGGAGAAACTGGCGGGTCCCAGGCCGCGCGTCATCGACGCGACGCCGTCCTGCGCCAGGAAGCTCAGGTCTTCCTTCTCGCTCTCCGGCGGCGCTTCAGTCAGCACCGCGATCATCCGCTCCATGCCGAAGCTGGTATCGGTGAAGGCTAGCAGCCCCTCCTCGAGCGTGGCCTGCGGGGCAAGGCGCTCGGCAACGATGTGGGTGATCGAGTAATCGCTGCCGACATAGAGCACGTTGATGTCGACCAGCTGGTCCGAGCTGTTCTTGGCCAGCACATGCACCTCGTCGCCCGGCGAGACGCGCGGCACCACCGAAGCCTGCAGCGGCTCGAGCCCGTCCGCGTCGCGGCGCTTGACCTGGAACTGGACGTCGACATCCTCAGGCTTGTAGTCCGAGGCCACCGCCAGCCGCGACAGGCCGGTGGCGCGGAAAATGGTGCGCAGGTTCCGGGTCGCGGCATCGACCAGCTTCTGGCGGTCGTCCATGTGGATGATGATCAGCGGCGGCTTGGTGCCGTCCTTCAAGGTAACGTCGCCGGATGCCGGCAGGAACCACAGCGCCGGCTTGTCCGTCGCATCCTTGGCGGCGCCTTCAATGGCGTTCTCGCGCATCACCGCGAAGCGCAGCTCGGCGCCTTTGCCCGGGTCGACCAGCTCGATGTTGAAGCCGGTCTCCTTGGCCGTGGCCAGTTCGTCGAGAACCGAATTGACGAGTTCGGCTTCCTTCTCCAGTCCCTTGCTCGCGGCGGGCCGCGCGACGGCGAGCTTGTAGTCGACGGCGATCTCGGCCACCCGCGCATAGGCGTTGGCGGGAATGTCGGCCAGGTTGAGTGCCGGCTTCTTCTCGAACTCGACCGGCTTGACGTGGCTTTCCAGGTTCTTTGCCGACTCCACCTCGAGATAACCGACCGCGTCCGACAGCGACGACAGCGCCGAAGGCAGGATGGCGAGCTTGCTACCGGGCGTGAGGCGATGCAGCAGGCCGGCGCCGATCGTCGCCTCGCCGTCCTTGACGACGATCGGCCATTGCATGACGGCGTCGGTCTTGTCAGTGCCGAAGACGCGCGCGTCGAGTTCGCCCTCGAACAGCGGCGTCGGCCGCGTGCGGCTGTCGGCCGAGTATTGCTGCAGCACGGCCTGGCCGAGCTGGCGATAGGTGACGTTGGGGTTTTCGGCGAGCTTCGACAGGATGGTGAAGGTGAACAGGCCGAAGCGCGGCGCGTCCGTCGTGCCCTTGGGCAGCGGCATCTCCGGCGTCGTCTCCACCGTCTGCGCGGCGTAGAAGGCGACCAGCTTGCCCTTGGTGATCGGCTCGCCGCCGGTCGGCGTCAGGTTGAAGGCTGGCTTGCGCGCGCCATTCTCGTCAAGGCCGCGCGAGGCGCCCGCGACCGTGTCCTCATACGTCTTGATGGCTGCCGCCCTAGCGGCCTCGTCACCGCCGACCAGATCGGCGAATTCGACCTTGCGCTCCAACTCGTCGTCGACCTCGACGGCGCGTGTCGCGGTGCCGGAATGGCAGCAGTCGAACACGGCCCAGACGAAGGCGCCCTTGTCGCGGATGGCGTCCAGCGCATCGCCGATCTCGTTGTCGACCAGCGCGTTCGGCACGCCGGCGTCGCGGTTGATCCACTTTTCGATGTCGACGGGCAGGAAGATCTCGTCGAGCCCGTCGGTTTCGTCGCCCTTGACCATTTCCGGCTGCTGCGCGCCGTGGCCGGACAGATGCAGGTAGACGAAGTCGTCGCGCTGCACCTTGGCGGCGAGGTCGGTCAGCGCCGCCTTGATTGCCGCATGGGTCGGCAGGCCGCTGGCGCCGGGCACGTCCTTGGCGAGCAAGGTGACGTTTTCGGGTTTGAACCGCACGGGATCGGGCACGTTCTTCAGAAGGTATTCGTGGACCAGGCCGGCATCGTTCTTCGGCCCGATCAGCCAGTTCCTCTGCGGCAGGGCCGGATATTCGGTGCAGGCGACCAGCAGCGCATGGTAGCTGCGCGATGCCGCCAATGCCCGGAACGAAATCGTACCGGCCGCCATCAGCGCGGACGTGCCGACAAGCAGCGTCCGGCGTGTCAATTTGATCATACTGCTTCCCCAAGCCCGATCGAATTTCCCAAGCGATACCACCCTCGCCGAGGATTTTGTCAGTATTTTGAATGTCGCCGCGCCATTAAGCCAGACGTCATCAAATGTGCCGGCACTTCACAGATTGGCCCGGGACAACAACAGAAGAGTAGCAAAGACGACGGTTCGTCGCTATCTGAATGGGATCAGGCCGTTTGCACGGGCAAACGGCCTGGGGATGGCGCAGGGCAGACTGGAACAGAACCATGGCGGCAAGGGATGTGCTGACGAAGAACCAGTTGTGCGTGCTCGAGAAGCTCGAGACCGCCAGCGGGCCGCTCAGTGCCTACACCTTGCTCGACCAGCTGCGCGAGCGCGGTTTTCGCGCGCCATTGCAGGTTTACCGGGCGCTGGACACGCTGGTGAAATCCGGCTTCGTGCACCGGCTGGAAAGCATCAATTCCTTCGTCGCCTGCGCCGAGCCGCACGACCACAGCCATTCGATGACCGCTTTCGCCATCTGCGACACTTGCGGGCAAGTGACGGAGATGTCCGATCACGATGTCGACCACCGGCTGAACGATTGGGTCAATTCGACGGGCTTCGCCGCCAAGAAGGCGGTGATCGAATTTCGCGGGACATGTGCCAAGTGCCGGGCTGAAGCGGCCTAGGCGTCTTCCAAGCCCTCGAATTCATTCAGGAACGTTTCATAGACAACGAAGCGGGTAATGCTTGGCGTGAGGTGCTCGACCAATAGGGGCTTCACTTGGTCATGCCACGACAATTTGCCGAGGCCTGATCCGATTTTGGGCAAGGCTACAGATTCCACCTCATTTTTCTTTGCCCACATGGCAAGTTCACGCACCGCCTTCGGAGATACGGAAGCGTAGCGTGATACATATCCGGCTGGGTGGCCAGATACACGAAGCCCGGTCTTTCGCCAGTTGGTGTAATCACCCATAACTGTCCGCCAGTAAATCTGCCGGTCCGTGCGTACTTCTTGAACGCGGCCTGTACATCTGGCCATCTTTTTGCAATCTTCAGCGCAAGTCCGGTACCAAGACCTTCTTGATTGCCTTCGGCGACGCCTTGAGCAATGTAGCTTTCCCTTGCTGCCAGGAGGTTTCCAGCGACAAAGACGATCATCGAACGTTCAATGCGCCTCGTCCCAGTTGTTCGCCGCGCGGGCGTCGACGTGCAGCGGCACCGACATCGATACCGCCGGCATCGCGGCGTTTTCCATGACGTGGCGCACGACCGGGATTGTCGCCTCGACTTCCCCTTCCACCGTTTCGAAAATCAGTTCGTCATGCACCTGCAGCAGCATGCGGGCCGATAATTTTGCCTCGTCCAGCGCTTCCTCCATGCGCACCATGGCGCGGCGGATGATGTCGGCGGCCGTGCCTTGCAGGCGGGCGTTGATCGAGGCGCGCTCGTTGAATGCGCGCAGCGACGGGTTCGAGGAGCGGATATCAGGATAATGGATGCGGCGGCCGAAGATCGTTTCAACGAAACCGTGCTCGCGCGCATAGGCCTTGGTCTCCTCGATATAGTCGCGGATGCCGGGGAAACGCTCGAAATACTTCTTGATGTAGTTGCTGGCTTCCTCGCGCGGGATCGACAGCTGGTTGGCGAGGCCGAAGGCAGAAATGCCGTAGATGATGCCGAAATTGATCGCCTTGGCACGGCGGCGTATCTCCGATGGCATGCCCTCCACCGGTACGTTGAACATTTCCGAGGCGGTGATGGCATGGATGTCGGCGCCGTCGGCGAAAGCCTGCCGCAGCTGTGGAATTTCGGCGACATGGGCAAGCACGCGCAGTTCGATCTGGCTGTAGTCGGCCGAAACCAGCTTGTTGCCCTTGTCGGCGATGAAGGCTGTCCTGATCTTGCGGCCTTCGGCGGTGCGCACCGGAATGTTCTGCAGGTTCGGGTCGGAGGATGACAGTCGGCCGGTCGTCGTCGCGGCCAGCGCGTAGGAGGTGTGGACGCGTTTGCTGTCCGGGTTGACGAAGCCGGGCAGCGCGTCGGTATAGGTCGATTTCAGCTTGGTCAGCTGGCGCCAGTCGACGATCTTGCGCGGCAGTTCGTGACCCTCGGCGGCGAGGTCTTCCAGCAGCTGCGCCGAGGTCGACCACTGGCCTGTCTTGGTCTTCGAGCCGCCGGGCAGGCCCATGCGGCCGAACAGGATGTCGCCGAGTTGCTTGGGCGAGCCGATGTTGATGCGCTCGCCGATGAGCTGGTAGATTTCCTCTTCGAGCCGGGCGGCACCTTGTGCCAGTTCGCCCGACAGCCTGGACAGGATCTGGCGGTCGACCGAGATGCCACGCTGTTCCATACGCGCCAGCACCGGCACCAGCGGCCGTTCCAGCCGCTCATAGACCGAGACCAGTCCTTTGGCGGCAAGCCTGGGCTTCAGCACCAGCCAGAGCCGCAGCGTCACGTCGGCGTCTTCGGCGGCGTGCGCGGTCGCCCTGTCGATGTCGACCTGGTCGAAACCGACCGAGCTCTTGCCGGAACCGGTCACGTCCTTGAGCTGGAGCGGGGTGTGGCCGAGCCATTTCTCGGCCAGCGCGTCCATGCCGTGACCGTGAGGCGTGCCGGCGTCGAGCACGTAGGAGATCAGCATGGTATCGTCGAAAGGCGCGACATCGATGCCGTAACGGCTCATGATGACCAGATCGTATTTCAGGTTCTGCGCGATCTTGAGGACCGATTTGTCCTCGAGCAGCGGTTTCAGCACCGCCAGCGCTTCGCGCAGCGGGATCTGGTTTTCGAGCGTGCCGCCGCCGAGCAGATCACCATTGCCGCTCTTGTGGGCGAAGGGGACGTAGCCAGCGCGGCCGGGTGCCGTGGCGATGGCCATGCCGATCAGTTCGGCCTGCATCGGATCGCTCGACGTTGCCCTGACGTCGAAGGCGGCGATGCCGGCCTCGCGCGCCTCGGCGACCCAGGCTTTCAGCGTCTCGATATCGCGGATGCAGTGATAGGCCGCCGTGTCGATCTTGCCGGTGGTCGCGCGCTCCAGCCGCAAGGCTGAGAGCAGGGAAGGGGTATCGCCTTGCTTGGGGGCGTCCGTCGCGGATAGCGCCGCTCCGTTGGCCTGACCGGGCTCGACAGCGCCGCGGGCCGGCGCTCCGGCACCGACGTCAGGGCCATGCGCATTGTCGGCGCGTTCGACGGCCACCGCCACGGCCTGGACGTCGCCGGCCTCGGTGCTGGTCGCTTCCGCGACGCGGCGGGTCAGCGAGGTGAATTCCATGGTTTTCAGGAAGCCGATCAGCTTCGGCCCGTCCGGGGCATGCAGGACGAAATCGTCCAACCCCTCGGCCACCGGCACGTCGTTCTTCAGCGTCACCAATTGGCGCGAAATGCGCGCCTTGTCGGTATTGGCGATGATCGATTCGCGTCGCTTGTCCTGCTTGATCTCGCCGGCGCGGGCCAGCAGCGTGTCGAGGTCGCCGAACTGCTCGAGCAACTGCGCCGCAGTCTTTGGCCCGATGCCGGGCACGCCGGGGACATTGTCGACGGAATCGCCGGTCAGCGCCTGCAGGTCGACCATCTTTTCCGGCGGTACGCCCCATTTCTCGATGACTTCGGGAATGCCGATCTGACGGTCCTTCATCGGGTCGTACATGCCGACGGTGTCGCCGACCAGTTGCATCAGGTCCTTGTCGGAGGAGATGATGGTGGTATCGCCGCCCGCTTCGCAGGCAAGCCGGCAGTAGGTGGCGATGAGATCGTCGGCCTCGAAGCCCTCCATCTCGATGCAAGGCAGGTTGAACGCCCTGGTGGCCTGGCGGATCAGGCCGAATTGCGGGATCAGGTCTTCCGGCGGCGCAGAACGGTTGGCCTTGTATTCGGGGTAGAGGTCATTGCGGAAGGTTTTGGAGGAATAGTCGAAGATGACCGCGAAATGCGTCGGCACGATGCCTACATCGGTGTTGCGGGCATCGAGCATCAGCTTCCACAGCATGTTGCAGAAGCCGGAAACGGCGCCGACCGGCAAACCATCGGATTTGCGGGTCAGCGGCGGCAGCGCATGATAGGCACGGAAGATGTAGCCGGAGCCGTCGACAAGGAAGAGATGATCGCCTTTTTTCATGTCGGCAGGGATAGCGCGGGGCCGGCATCGCGTCCACTGACAAGGCTGGTTTTTTGCTGCCATCCAGCTTCGCGCACGGCAGTCGCGACTGACAGCGAGTTGACAGGTCCGCGTTGCTAGTCGGGCCGGTAACCGGTCCCGCAGACGGAACCGGCGGACAACCGGAACCCGAGGTTACAATATGATTTCACTACAGCATGTTCATCCTGTTCTCGTCCACTTTCCCATCGTTTTCTTTCTCACGCTCGCAGCGTTCGACATGGTCGCAGCATTTCGCGGCAAAGCGGTGACCGGACGTTCTTCCGCGGCAAATGCCTCGACCGGGTTGGCCCTCCTGGCCGGGCTTTCCGCTATCGTCGCGTACTTCTTCGGCGATCTGGCACTCACAATTGCCGAGAATGGAGGGTTCTCAAGTGACATTGCCGAGATTCATGAAAGTCTCGGCATGGCCACCGCGACTGCCTTTGTCATCTGGGCCGCTGTGCGTGCCTTTCTATGGTGGCGCGACATTCGCTTGAGCGGCCGGCTTGGCGCGGCAGTACCCGCCATGGAATTCCTCGGCGCGGCACTGGTCATGACCACCGCCTACTATGGCGGCCAACTGGTTTATGAACTTGGGGTCAATGTCGCACACGCCGCTGGCTAACCGGCTGCGATCACGCCCACGTTACAAAAGTGTAACGTTGACGCCCTTGAATCGCCACGTTCGCGGACCCAAATACACGTCATCGGCAGTTTTCGCCGAAGTCCGGAGCAAGGCCCGTCCCCCGCCTATCCCGGACACCTGCGGCAGCCTGTCCCCCCTCTCCGGGCTGCCGCATCGTTTCGAGTATGAGGCCGCCGTGGTTCCCCCTCCACCACGGCGGTCTTTTTTTGCCTTGCGACAGCATTTGCAGCCCGTGGTCCAACGATCGCGGGCTTTTCGTTTTGGCCCGCTCCCTTTACGGTTCCGGCACTGAATCGAAAGGCTTGCCAAATGTCCGCAGTTTCCCCCGTCCTCGACCGCCTCGACCAGAATCTCGACCAGAGCCTGGAACGCCTGTTCGGCCTGCTCAGGATCAAGTCGATCTCCACCGATCCGGCCTATGCCGCCGACTGCCGCAAGGCGGCGGAGTGGCTGGTGGCGGAACTCAAGCTGATCGGCTTCGACGCCAGCGTGCGCGACACGCCAGGCCACCCGATGGTGGTCGCGCATCATCAAGGACCGGCCGGTGCGCCGCATGTGTTGTTCTACGGCCATTACGACGTGCAGCCGGTCGATCCCATCGAGTTGTGGGAAAACGACCCGTTCGCGCCTGCGATCAAGGAGGTCGGACCCGATCACAAGGTGATATCAGGGCGCGGCTCGGCCGACGACAAGGGCCAGCTGATGACCTTCGTCGAGGCTTGCCGCGCCTGGAAACAGGTGCACGGCAGTCTGCCGTGCCGAGTCACCATCCTGTTCGAGGGCGAGGAGGAGTCCGGCTCGCCGTCGCTGAAGCCGTTCCTCGAGGCCAATGCCGAGGAACTCAAAGCCGATTTCGCGCTGGTCTGCGATACCGGCATGTGGGACCGCGACACGCCGTCGATCTGCGTGACGCTGCGCGGGCTGGTCGGCGAAGAGATAACGGTCAAGGCCGCCGACCGCGATTTGCATTCGGGCCTCTACGGCGGCGCGGCCGCCAACCCGATCCGCATCCTGTCCAAGATCCTGGCCGACATCCACGACAAGGATGGCCACATCACCATCCCAAGCTTCTATGACGGCGTCGAGGAGACGCCCTCGCAGGTGCTGAAATCCTGGGAGACGCTAGGCGAAACCGCCGAGACGTTCCTCGGGCCTGTCGGCCTGTCGATCCCGTCGGGTGAAAAGGGCCGCTCGGTGCTGGAATTGACCTGGGCACGCCCGACAGCCGAGTTCAACGGCATCATCGGCGGCTATACCGGCAAGGGCTTCAAGACGGTGATCGCGGCGGAAGCCTCGGCAAAGGTATCGTTTCGTCTCGTCCACAAGCAGGACCCGGCCAAGATCCGCGACGCGTTCCAGAAATTCGTCGAGGAACGCATTCCCGCCGACTGTTCGGTCGAATTCCATCCGCATGGTGGCTCGCCGGCAATCCAGCTTTCCTATGACTCGCCGTTCCTCGCCAAAGCCAAGGATGCACTTTCCGATGAATGGCCGAAGCCGGCGGTGACGACCGGCAGCGGCGGCTCCATTCCCGTGGTCGGCGACTTCCAGACTTATCTCGGTATGGAATCGCTGTTGGTCGGCTTCGGCCTCGACGACGACCGCATCCACTCGCCCAACGAGAAGTATGAGCTCTCCTCCTTTCACAAGGGCCAGCGCTCCTGGGCGCGCATTCTCGACGCACTGACGCGCTGAGCGGCGGGAAAGTCGTTTTCCTGTTGATTTTTCACCGGATCGCGGCGAGGACGGGGAACGCCGCGACCGGAGAAGACAATGGCCGACATCCGTTTCCACAAGCATGATCTGCCCGACCTCAACCATTACAATGTCGGGGCGGTGGCCATCGACACCGAAACGCTCGGCCTGAACCCGCATCGCGACCGGCTATGCGTGGTGCAGATTTCGCCGGGCGACGGCAGCGCCGACGTCATCCAGATCGCCCCCGGCCAGAAGAAGGCGCCGAACCTCGTCAGCCTGCTCAGGAACCGCAGCGTGACGAAGCTGTTCCACTACGGCCGCTTCGACCTTGCCGTGCTCTACAACGCGTTCGGGGTGATGCCCGAGCCGGTGTTCTGCACCAAGATCGCGTCACGGCTGACCCGCACCTACACCGACCGTCACGGGCTGAAGGATATCTGCTTCGAGCTTCTCGGCGTCGGCCTGTCCAAGGCGCAGCAATCGTCGGACTGGGCGGCCGAGACGCTGTCGCCCGAGCAACTCGAATATGCCGCCTCCGACGTGCTCTACCTGCACCGGTTGCGCGATGTGCTGGCCGGGCGGCTGGCCCGCGAACGGCGGACAAAGGAGGCCGATGCCTGCTTCCGCTTCCTGCCGACGCGCGCCAAACTCGATTTGATGGGCTGGGCCGAAGAGGATATCTTCGCCCACAGCTGACGGCTCGCGTCCGCTGCCGTGTCCGCCGCCAGGGAACCAGACGCATGCGGACGCGTTCTGTTGGGCTCGAAGAGGGGATGAGATGACCGATCGAAAGCCGATATCGACCGCGCCGACCGATGGCTCCAAGGTTTCCGTCATGTGGAAGAACAGCGACGGCGTCGTCAGCGAATCCATCGCGCAATATCGCGACGGCGGATGGTGGGTCTATACCGACAGCGACACCCAGAAAAAGGTCGAGCCGACCAGTTGGCGGCCCGCTTCCAGCGACGACGAAGATTAGCGCGGCTCACCGTCTCACAGAAACGGCGAGCTGCCCTAAGTCCTTGTTTTGATGCAATCCCAAGGAAAAGCGCTGTGCGCTTTTTCCGGGAAAACCGCTTCACACTTTTCCTGGAATTGGTTAGTGAGCGCCAAGCTGGCGAGGCCGGTTGCTTTCGAATAGCCTGAAGCCGTTGATATCGGAGCCGATTCGGAGCCTTCCGCTGCGCGATCGTGCTCTTCCTCGGAGGAAATCGTCATGGGTGTCGAAAGCCTGCTCGTCTTCATCATCATCGGTGCCATCGCCGGCTGGCTCGCCGGTCTCATCGTTTCCGGTTTCGGCTTCGGCCTGATCGGCAACATCATCGTCGGTATCGTCGGCGCGTTCATCGCCGGCTGGCTGTTTCCGCGGATCGGCTTCTCCATCGGCGGCGGCATCATCGCCTCCATCATCCATGCCACGATCGGCGCCATCATCCTGCTGGTGCTGGTCAAGGTCTTGAAACGAGCCTGAGGCTCGAGCTTTGCAACCAACGCAATTCCCAAGGGCAAAGCGCTATGCGCTTTGCCCGGGAAAGACCGCTTCACACTTTTCCGGGAATTGCTTTAAAGGAGCGCGCCATGAAGCAGAATACGCTCTATCTGATCATTGGCGCGCTCATCGTCGTGGTCATCGCGCTTGGCGTCTATGTCTACCGCGAGCAGACCAAGCCGAAAGGCGTCGAACTGAAGATCGACGACAAGGGCATTTCGATCCAGCAGAACTGAGCCCGCCGCCGATTGCGCGGCGACATCAACCATATGACGGTGACCTACGCGCTGGTGCCCGATCTGGCAAAGGCGGCGGGTGTCTCACCGTTATGGCCTGAACTCCTGCATTACGCTTGACCGTCGGGGGCCGTGATCAGGCTTAGTCGGCGACATCGAAGCGGGGCAGGCAGCTGTCGATGACAGGGAGCAGTTGGACATTTCGCGATCCCTGTGAGGACCAGACGCTGGCGTTTTGCTCGCGGGCGTCGATGACCGGTTCACGGACGGCGGGACCGCTTCCGCTTGAGGCGCCCGGCCAAGACACAACGGCAATGGCGGTGACGAATTTAGAAAATTGTAAGGAATTTCAAAAGGCTGCATAAACCTTGCTTTAACCCGCCCTTAAATCGCCGCATCTACTCTGCAACCGGAGCGCCATAGGCACCCCGGGGACATCAAGCGCAGCGCATGGCGAACCGCAGAGACAGTCGCATCGAGCCCAGTTTCGAGGGACCGCCACAGGCGCGATCCCAGGCGGGTCTTTCGGTGAGCGAGGAGGATCGCGTCGTGCCGAGCAACCGCAAAGTCTCCGCCAAACGCAAATCGTCGAAGGCGAAATCGTCGCGCGGCGGGCGCGGCAGAAGCCGGCGCGGCCTGTTCGGCCTGCTCGGCCGGCTGTTCTACTGGTGCTTCGTGCTCGCCATCTGGGGCGGCATCGCCGTGGCTGGCGTCGTCGTCTATTACGGCGCCAAGATGCCGGCGGCCACCACCTGGTCGATCCCCGACCGCGCCCCCAACATCAAGATCGTTTCGGTCGATGGCCAGTTGCTCGCCAACAGGGGCACGAGCGGCGGCGAGGCCGTCGGCCTGCACGAAATGTCGCCCTATATTCCGGAAGCCGTCATCGCCATCGAGGACCGCCGGTTCTATTCGCATTTCGGTGTCGATCCGATCGGCCTGTCGCGCGCCATGGTGACCAACCTGCTCGGCGGGCATTTTTCGCAAGGCGGTTCGACGCTGACGCAGCAATTGGCCAAGAACCTGTTCCTGAAGCCCGACCGCACGCTGGAGCGCAAGGTGCAGGAGGTGCTTCTGGCGCTGTGGCTGGAGCACAAGCACACCAAGGACCAGATCCTCGAAATGTACCTCAATCGGGTCTATTTTGGCTCCGGCGCCTACGGCGTCGAGGCGGCTTCGCGGCGCTATTTCGGCAAGAGCGCGCGCGATGTCACGCTGTCGGAGGCCGCCCTGCTTGCCGGCCTGTTGAAGGCGCCATCGAAATTGTCGCCGGCCCGTGATCCGAAAGCTGCCGAAGAGCGCTCGCAACTCGTGCTCGCCGCCATGCGCGAGGAGGGCAAGATCAGCGACAAGGAGCTGAAGACGGCGCTCAGCGCGCCAGCGACGCGCGCGCCGTCCTACTGGACCGGCTCGGAAAACTACGTCGCCGACACCATCATGGAAGAACTGCCCGACCTGATCGGCGACGTGCGCGGCGACATCGTCATCGACTCGACCGTCGACCTGAATCTGCAGAAGCTCGCCGAGCAGTCGATCCGCCGGCTGATCGACGAGAGCGGCAAGAAGCTCAACGTCACCCAGGGCGCGCTGGTGTCGATCGACGATTCCGGCGCGGTGCGCGCCATGGTCGGCGGCTACGACTATTCGACCAGCCAGTTCGACCGCGCCTCCGAGGCGCGCCGCCAGCCCGGCTCGGCGTTCAAGCCGTTCGTCTATATGGCGGCGCTCGAAGCCGGCCGCACGCCCGACAGCATCCGCAACGACGCGCCGATCAAGATCGGCAACTGGACGCCGGACAATTACGGCGGCAAGTATTTCGGCAAGGTGACGCTGGCGACGGCGCTGGCGAAGTCGCTGAATTCGGTGGCGGCACAACTGGCGATGGAAGTCGGGCCGAACGCCGTGGTCGAGGCGGCGCACCGCATGGGCATCCAGTCCGAATTGCAGGCCAACACCTCGATCGCGCTCGGCACCTCGGAAGTGACGCCGCTGGAACTGACCTCGGCCTATGTGCCGTTCGCCAATGGCGGCTACAAGCCCGACATCCATTTCATCCGCCGCATCACCTCGGCCGACGGCAAGGTGCTCTATGACAGCGGTGGCAGCGGCAGTGCGCCGCGCGTCGTCAAACCCGAGATCGTCGGCATGATGAACTCGATGATGATGGGCACGGTCGAGTTCGGCTCGGCCAAGAAGGCGGCTTTTGCCTGGCCGTCGGCCGGCAAGACCGGCACGAGCCAGAATTCACGCGATGCCTGGTTCGTCGGCTACACCGCCAATCTCACCACCGGCGTGTGGTTCGGCAATGATGATGGCACGGCGATGAAGAAGGTCACCGGCGGCGCGCTGCCGGCACAGGCCTGGCACGAATTCATGGTCGCGGCACATGAGGGCGTACCCGTGCGGCCGCTGCCCGGCACCTGGAAATCGACGCCGGCCGACACGATCGTGCCCGACGACATACCCTCGGCCGACAACAACCAGCCGGCGCCGGTTCCGTCCGCGTCGGTTGGCCAGCAGGCTCCGGCGGCGCCGCGAGCCGCTCCCGTTGCTCAAGCGCCAACGCCGGTCCGCCCGGTGCGACCCGCCCAGACGGTCGATGCCGATGGTTTCGATATGCCGGCTGACAATGGCACGACCGCCTCAGTCGGGCATCCGGTGCCTCCGGGCAGTGTCGGCGGTCCGCTGAAGAAGAAGCAGACTTCGATCCTGGATATTCTGGGCGGCGGCTGATCGCGGTCGCCTCGGCGGCCAGCAGCGGCGTCAATCCGCCTCTCGCCAGCGCCACGGTGTTCGGCTACATCTCCGGCCGGAGACCGTGACATGGCTGAACTCGACACCAGAAAAACCATCGTGCTGACCGGCGCCAGCCGGGGCATCGGCCATGCCACGGTTAAGCGTTTTTCGCGCGAGGGCTGGCGCGTCATCACCTGCTCGCGGCAGGCCTTTGCCGAGGACTGCCCGTGGCCGGCCGGTCCGGAAGACCACATCAAGGTCGACCTCGCCGACCAGGAAGATGTCGGCATCGCCGTCTCGGAAATCCGCCATCGGCTGGAAGCACATGGCGGCCAGCTCAACGCACTGGTCAACAATGCCGGCATTTCGCCCAAGCTCAAGGACGGCAACGGCCGCATGAATTCGATCGACACGCCGATGCATGTCTGGCGCGACGTGTTCCAGGTCAATTTCTTCGCGCCGATCATGCTCGCGCGGGGTTTGTTTAAAGAGTTAGCCGCGGCCAAGGGCTCGATCGTCAACGTCACCTCGATCGCCGGCACCCGCGTGCATCCCTTCGCCGGCACCGCCTATGCGACCTCGAAGGCGGCGCTGGGCTCGCTGACGCGCGAGATGGCGCATGATTTCGGCCCGCACGGCATCCGCGTCAACGCCATCGCCCCGGGCGAGATCGACACGGCAATCCTGTCGCCAGGCACGGAAAAGATCGTCGAGACGATCCCGCTCAGGCGCCTCGGCACCACGGCGGAGGTCGCCGACATCATCTTCTTCCTGTGCTCGCAGCAGGCCTCCTACGTGACCGGCTCGGAAATCCACATCAATGGCGGCCAGCACGTTTGAGCCGTTCGGGCCAAGGCTTGCTCATCCGGTCATGGTGAGGACAGCCTTGCCGCTGAAGCTGCGTTGGCGCAGGGCGCCGAGAGCCTGGGCGATGTCCGTCCACGGCACCGTCAAGGCGATGCGGGTTTCCAGCCGGCCAGCTGCAACCAGGGCAAGCAGGGAGGCGATATCTGCGCCGATGCCCGCACCAGACGTGTAGTAGGCGAAAGTCTGAAGCCTCGCCCCCTCGTGGTCGGGAACGAACTGGCGGAATCCAACCGGCGTCAGTTCGCCGCTGCTCGAACCGAACATGACGATCGTCCCGCCAGGGGCGATGCGGTCGATCGCGCGGGCGAGGCTTTCGCCGCCGACCGACTCGGTGATCAGCGAAAACGGCCCCTCGGCCTGATCGATCGCCTCGACAACTTGCCCGGCCCCGAGCCCGTGGAGATCCTCTTCATGCCGGGCGGCGGCGATCGCGGTCACCGAGGCACCTTGCTCGCGAGCGATCTGGATCTGGAAACGGCCGACCGCACCGCTTGCGCCGGTAATCAGGACCTTTTGGCCGGCGAGGTCACCACCGTGGCGCAAGGTCCTCAGCGCCGTCGTGCCCGCGACCGGAAGCGTGGCCGCGGACGCGAAGCCGACCTCATCCGGCATGATGGCGAGGCGATCGGTCGGAATGGCGACGCGTTCGGCCCAGCCACCCTCGTCGACCAAAGCCGCCACCCGGGTGCCCACGGCCGGTCCGGAGCCGTCGGCCGCCGCCCGCTCGACGAACCCGACGACATCCTGGCCGGGTATCCAGCCGTCCGGGCGTATGGCGAGCAGGCGCAGCTCGCCGCGGTTCAAAGAGGTCGCGTGGACGGCGATCAGCGCTTCGTTCGCGCGAGGTCGTGGCTCATCGACCTCGGTGCGTTTCAATCGGGCTGCATCTTCGGAAGAGATGGTGAGGGCGAGCATGGGTGCACCTTTGCCAATTGCGGCGAGAACGACCCCAAGCCTATCGATTTGTGTGAGCGAATAATTTAGATGTAGAAGCAATCGATCGCTAAAAATCGGCAATGATGAGACAGCCTCTTCGCTACCCATGGCTCAATTTCGACGTCGATGACGTTCTTGCTCCGGCGATCGCCGTGCGCGTCGACGTCACCGAGACCAAGGCCGAGGTGTCGCAGCATTGGCATCGCAAAGGGCAGCTCGTTTTCGCGCTTGGCGGCGGCGTCACCTGCCGTGTTCCCAGTGGCCTCTGGATGGTGCCGCCGCATTGCGGCGTGTGGGTGCCGAGCACCATGGAACACAGCAACATCGCGACCGCCAATGCCCGGCTATTCTTCGTCTACATCGAGCCTGGGGCGACCGAACTGCCGGATCGGTGCTGCACGCTTTGGATCTCGCCGCTGCTGCGCGAACTCATCATCGAGCTGTCGGAGTGTGCGCCTGATGACGTACGGTGCGCTTTCCTGGGAAGCGTTCTGCTCGCCGAACTGCCTGATATGCCTGTCCAGCAATTGCATCTGCCGATCTCTTCCGAGCCGCGCCTGCGGCGGATCGCCGAAGCGTTGGCGCAAGACCCCGCGGACCGCAGCACGCTGGCGCAGTGGGCCAATCGCCTTGCGCTCAGCGAGAGCAGTCTCGCCCGTCTCGTCGTCAAGGAGACCGGCTTGAGCTTCGGCCGCTGGCGCCAGCAATTGCACTTGATCGTTGCGATCAGGGAGCTGGCTTCGGGCGCAAGTGTTCAGCGGGTTTCCGGCGATCTTGGCTATGGGTCCGTCACAGCCTTCATCACCATGTTCAAAAAGGCGCTCGGCAAGCCTCCCGCACAATATCTCGGCAGCATCGCCCGTAATGGCGGTTCTGCGTTCGTGGCGTGATCAGGCGGCGGACGGCTCAGTCGCGGAAGGCTTGTGACCGAGCACCTCTTCCACGATCCCGCGTGCGATCTCACGCTCGCCCATGATCACGGTGTCGGCCCCGAGCCCCTTGAGATGCTCGACCTCGGCATCGGAATGGGCGCGGGCGACGACGTTGATGTTGGGGTTGGCCGCACGGGCGCGC
This sequence comes from Mesorhizobium erdmanii, assembly GCF_013170725.1. Lineage (NCBI taxonomy): Bacteria > Pseudomonadati > Pseudomonadota > Alphaproteobacteria > Hyphomicrobiales > Phyllobacteriaceae > Mesorhizobium > Mesorhizobium erdmanii. The sequence continues at coordinate 1,896,968 of NZ_CP033361.1, forward strand.
AACACAATCTGGCCGGCCTCGAACGCATTGGGGATGGCGAGGATCAGCCGCCTGGCGCCTTCGGGATTGGCGGCGGCGAATACTTCGGCGTTGGCCGCGTTACCGGCGACGGTCTCGATACCGTCGGCTTTCAACCTGGACAGTGTCTTGTCGGCATCCTCGATGACGAGGAAGGGCTGCGCCGCTTGTTTAAGCGCCGCGCCGACGAGGCTGCCGACACGGCCATAGCCAATCAGGATGGCATGGCCGGCAAGGGCCGTCTTCGGCGGCGGGCCATCTTCTTTGGACGTCGCGGCAACCGAGGCGACCTGACCGGGTTCCGTCGCCGGGCCGACCGGCTTGGCGTCCGCCGGCGGGGCTGTCCTGCCGGCACGGGCCTCAAGCCACGGCTTCATCCAATCAATAACCAGGAACATCAGCGGGTTGAGCACGATCGACAGAATGGCGCCGGCCAGGATCAGGTCGCGGCCCTGCTCGGGCAGAAGTTTCAGCCCAACGCCGAGTTCGGCCAGGATGAAGGAGAATTCGCCGATCTGCGCAAGGCTTGCCGAAATCATCAAGGCCGTGGCCACGGGATAGCCGAAGGCGACGACGATAACGAAGGCCGCCAACGACTTGCCGATGACGATGATTGCCAGCGTCGCCAGGATCGGCAGGCCGTTGCTGAACAGGCTGAACGGGTCGAACAGCATGCCGACCGAGACGAAGAACAGCACCGAGAAGGCATCGCGCAGCGGCAGCGATTCTTCCGCCGCGCGGTGGCTGAGCTCGGATTCGCTCATGATCATGCCGGCGAAGAAGGCGCCCAGCGCCAGCGAGACGCCAAACAGTTTCGCCGCGCCGAAGGCGACGCCGAGCGCAATGGCGAGCACGGAAAGGCGGAACAGTTCGCGCGACCCGGTATGGGCGACGTAGTGCAGGATCCAGGGAATGACCCGGCGGCCGACCACCAGCATGACGACGACGAAGGCGGCGACCTTGGCGAGGGTAATGCCGACGACGCCCCAGATGCCGTAGCTAGCCGGCAGCGACAGCAGGCCGCTTGCGTGCACATCCGCCTGTTCCTGGCCGCCGAGCACGCCGGCAAGAGCCGGCAAAAGCACCAGCGCCAGCACCATGGCGAGATCCTCGACGATCAGCCAGCCGACGGCGATGCGTCCGCGTTCGGTCTCGATCAACCGGCGTTCCTGAAGCGCGCGCAGCAGCACCACGGTCGAGGCGACCGACAGCGCCAGGCCGAATACCACACCAGCGCCCATGGACCAGCCGAGCATCCAGGCAAGCCCGACACCGAGCAGAGTGGCAAAGCCGATCTGGACGATGGCGCCAGGCACGGCGATGGCGCGGACCGATAGCAGGTCCTTGAGCGAGAAATGCAGGCCGACGCCGAACATCAGCAGGATGACGCCGATTTCGGCCAGTTCATTGGCGAGGCCGGCATCGGCGACGAAACCGGGCGTGTTCGGCCCGACCAGCACGCCGGCAACGAGATAGCCGACCAGCGGCGGGATGCGGAAACGATTGGCGAGAGCGCCGAAGACGAATGCCAGCCCCAGACCGGCGACGATGGTGGCGATAAGGGGCGTGTCATGCGGCATTGTCTATGGAGCGCCTTTCAAGTTTGCGATGTCGGATGTGCGCCGCCCGAAGCCGCCGCCTGTTTGCAATATGGTGGAAGGGGTGACGGTGATGCAACCCGCACGGATGCGAAAATCGACAGTCAGGCCTCAATACTTTACCGGCGGCGGCGAGGCCGGCGGTAAAGTCTTTCACCAAGGCGCGGCGTCTTGATCGGCGCCGATCGGCCTGATGATCAGGCCGCCTTCAGCAATGCCTCGATTTCGAATACAGCGTGATTGGTCAGTGTCTTTGGGATCTCGGCGGTGACCTTGTCCCCGACCTCCTTGTGCAGCTTCTTGCGCATCGTCCCAAGCACCAATGGCGGTGCGACGAGCACGATCTCGTCGAACTCGCCGCGATGGGCCAGCTTGTATAGCCAGGCGGCGATTTCGTCAGCGAAACGCTCCTTGCCGATCCGGTGCCAGTCGGTGTCCTCGACCGCGCTGCGGTGCACTGACGGGCCGTCATTGTACCGGCCCGGGCTGTCGGTGCCTTGTTCGCGGGTCGGCGGATTCTCCTGCTCCATCTGGTGCACGACTTCCAGGTTGGGATAGAGATTGTCGCCCGCATTCTTCAGGAAAAGCGCCTTTTCACCATCGGCCACCATGACCCATATGCCGTGTCTCAGATTGATGCTCATAATGACGGGCTCCTTCTCAACAGGGTGGCGTTTATGAATGCTTCGCCCGATGGTTGCTCTTCAGGCGACAGACGGATGGGGAACGCGCCCTGAAGCGGTAATGTTCCAACCGAAGGATCGCGCCGGGCGGCTGGCCATTCCATGCGAAACGGAACTCCCCATGGCGGCCGCTTTAATCTACTGAATTAGTAGAAATTAGAAAAATCTGTTTTGCGAAACCAGGGGTCAGCGGCTAAAAAGGCCTGAAATCAAGGCTTGGTTCAGCGGCTTGAATTCATTCATTCTCCAAATGTGGAATATTTTTCTCCTGCCTTTCGCAGTTGCGAAAAAGCGATTGCCTGCCATCGCAGGATGCGCGAGTGCTTTGCTTCTGGTTTTTCGCGCCCGGGCGTAAAACTGCGAAACTGTTCCCGGATTGCACTTCTCATGCCGCAAGCCAATGCCAAGCTCAATGCCTTCCCCGTCTTCGTGCGGGTCGAAGGCGAAACCGTGGCCATTGTCGGCGGCGGCGAGGAAGCGCTGGCCAAGGCGCGGCTGATCGGACAGTCGAGTGCGGTGCTGCGCATCATCGCCGAAAATGCCGAGCCGGAACTGCTAGCCTTCATCGCTCAGTTCGGAGCCAGCCATGTCGCGGCGCCTTACGATGCCTCGCAGCTCGACGGCGCGGTGATGGTGTTTGCCGCTAGCGGCGACGAGACGCTCGACCGTCAGGTAGCCGTGGACGCGCGTCACTCAGGCATTCCCGTCAATGCGGTCGACCGTCCGGAGCTCTGCGATTTCTTCACCCCGGCGCTGGTCAACCGCGCGCCGGTCGCCATTGCCATCGGCACAGAGGGCGCGGGCCCGGTGCTGGCCCAGATGCTGCGCGGCCGCATCGACCAGATGCTGCCGCCATCGCTCGGGTCGCTGGCGACGCTTGCCGCCTCGTTGCGTGGTGCGGCCGAGAAATTGCTGCCGAGGGGCAATGTCCGCCGCCGCTTCTGGAACAGTTTTTTCCAGGGTGCGCCTGCCCATGCCGTGGAAGCTGGCCAGCTGTCGCGGGCGCATGACGCCGCGGTGGATCTTCTGCTGTCGAACGCACCGGCTTGCGGCCACATCGCCCTGGTCGGCGCCGGTCCTGGCGCCGAGGATCTTTTGACGCTGCGCGCGCATCGCCTGCTGATGGAAGCCGATGTCATCGTCCATGACGCGCTGGTGCCGGAGGCGGTCGTTGCCATGGGCCGCCGCGACGCCGAGCGCCTGCCGGTCGGCAAACGCAAGGGCTGCCACACCAAGAGCCAGGCCGAGATCAATGCGCTGTTGGTCGAACTCGGCCGCCAGGGCAAGCGTGTGGTGCGGCTGAAGTCGGGCGATCCGCTGGTGTTCGGCCGCGCCGGCGAGGAGATGGCGGCGCTGCGTGATGCCGGCATAGCCTATGAGGTGGTTCCAGGCGTCACCGCGGCCTTTGCCGCCGCCGCCGATTTCGAACTGCCGCTGACCTTGCGCGGTGTGTCGTCGTCGATGGTCTTCACCACCGGCCACGACCTCAAGGGCAATTCATTGCCGGACTGGGCCAAGCTCGCCATTTCCGGCGCCACCGTGGCCGTCTACATGGGCCGCTCGGTGGCGGCCGAAGTCGCCGGCCGGCTGATCGAAGCCGGCCTGTCGCCGGACACGGCGGTCGCCGTGGTCGAGAATGCCAGCCTTGCCAACCGGCGCCGTTTCCACGGCACGCTTGCCGACCTGCCGTCGCTGGAAGCGCGTGGCGATCTTTCCGGCCCGGTCATGACCATTATCGGCGATGCCGTCGCCGGCGCCAATTTCGAGCGGTCCGAGCCGCTCGCGGCATGCAGGACTGCAAGTGCGTCCGTCGCCGCCGAAGGAGTTCAGCCATGAAGATACTGACCGCCAACCGCCTGACAGATGGCATAGCCGTCTGGTACGCCGATGGCGGCTGGGCCGAGACGGTGGGCCAGGCCGACCTTGCCCATGACAAGGCTGCCGAGGACCGCCTGGAGGCAATCGGCGCCAAGGCCTATGCCGACAATGAAGTGGTCGATGTCAATCTGATCGACGCGGACGTCGTCGACGGCGTCGTCGAGCCGGTGCGGTTGCGTGAAAAGATCCGCGCAGCAGGCCCGACCATCCGCGGCGATCTCGGCAAGCAGGCCGAGCGGGCGGCATAGCCAGGATTTGAGTGAAACGGGCGGACGCGCCCTGAAAGACGAAGCATGTACCGTTACGACGAGTTCGACCACGATTTTGTCCAGGCCCGCGTCGCCGAGTTCAGCGACCAGGTCCAGCGCCGGCTGTCCGGCGAGATCACTGAGGAGCAGTTCCGGCCGCTCAGGCTGATGAACGGCGTCTACCTGCAGCTGCACGCTTACATGCTGCGCATCGCGGTGCCATACGGCACGCTCAACGGCAAGCAGTTGCGCATGCTTGGCCACATCGCCCGCAAATACGACAAGGGCTACGGCCATTTCACCACGCGCCAGAACATCCAGTTCAACTGGCCGGCGCTGTCGGATATTCCAGCGATCCTCGCCGATCTGGCCAGTGTCGAGATGCACGCCATCCAGACCAGCGGCAACTGCATCCGCAACGTCACCGCCGACCACTTTGCCGGTGCTGCCGCCGATGAGGTCGCCGATCCGCGCCCCTATGCGGAAATCCTGCGGCAATGGTCATCGGTGCATCCGGAATTCTCGTTCCTGCCGAGAAAATTCAAGATCGCGGTGACGGGCGCCGAGCGCGATCGCGCCGCCATCCAGACGCACGATATCGGGTTGCATCTGAAGAAGAGCGCCGCCGGCGAACTCGGCTTTGCTGTGTATATCGGTGGCGGCCAGGGCCGCACGCCCATGGTGGCGAAGAAGGTCCGAGACTTCCTGCCGGAAGCCGATCTTCTGTCCTACTGCACGGCGATCCTGCGCGTGTACAACCTCTATGGCCGCCGCGACAACAAGTACAAGGCGCGCATCAAGATCCTCGTGCACGAGACCGGCGTCGAGGAGATCACCCGCCAGGTCGAGGCCGAATGGCAGGAATTGAAGGACGCCGAGCTGAAGCTGCCGGATGCCGACATCCGCGCCATCGAAGCCTATTTCGCACCGCCGGCGCAGACCGACCGGCCGGAAGGCGACCAGGCGGTCAAGCTGGCGCGCCTCGATTCCAAGGGCTTTTCCGACTGGCTCGACCAGAATGTGGTAACGCATCGCCATCCCGACTACGCGGCGGTGACGATCTCGCTCAAGGGCATCGGCGAGGTGCCTGGCGACGCGTCCGACAGCCAGATGGAAGCGGTCGCCGACATCGCCGAGAAATACGCTTTCGACGAGCTGCGCGTCAGCCATGAGCAGAACCTGATCCTGCCGCATGTGGCGCGCGCCGACCTCAAGGCGGTCTATGACGCGCTGGTCGACATCGGACTGGCGACGGCTAATTCCAATTTGATATCGGACATCATCTCGTGCCCAGGCCTCGACTATTGCGCGCTGGCGACGGCCCGCTCGATCCCGATCGCACAGGAGATATCGCAGCGCTTCGCTTCGATGGAGAGGCAGCGCGAGATCGGCGAACTGAAGCTGAAGATCTCCGGCTGCATCAATGCCTGCGGCCATCACCATGTCGGCCATATCGGCATCCTCGGCGTCGAGAAGAAGGGCTCCGAGCTCTATCAGGTGACGCTGGGCGGTTCGGCCGACGAGAATACGTCGGTCGGCGAGATCATCGGCCGCGGCTTTTCTTCGGAAGAGATCACCGACGCCATCGAGCAGATCGTCGAGACCTATCTCGGCCTTCGGCTCAATGCCCAAGAAAAATTCATCGACGCCTACCGCCGTGTCGGTCCCGCGCCGTTCAAGGAGGCGCTCTATGCTGGCGAAGCCAAGGCCGCTTGACCATATAGCCGACGTCGATGACGGCGTCGCCGCCAAGGCGGCGGGGCTCGATGCGCTCTATGGCCATCTGAAGCCGCTCGAGATCATCGAACGTTCGGCGCGCGAACTGTTTCACGACGAAATCGCCGCCGTGTCGTCCTTCGGGGCGGACTCGGCGGTACTGCTGCACATGATCGCGGAGATCGACCGCACGCTGCCGGTCATCTTCCTCGACACAGGCAAGCATTTCGAGGAGACGCTCGGCTATCGCGACGCCCTCGTCGCGGATTTCGGGCTGACCAACATCCAGGTCATCAAACCCGAGGAAGCGGCGCTCGCGCGGATCGACCCGACGGGCAATCTGCATCAGAGCAACACCGATGCCTGCTGCGACGTGCGCAAGGTCGAGCCGTTGGCTAGGGGCGTTGCGCCGTTCCGGGCCTGGTTCACCGGCCGCAAGCGCTTCCAGGCCTCGACGCGGGCGGCACTGCCGGTGTTCGAGGCGGTCGGCGCGCGCATCCGCATCAATCCATTGGCGCATTGGACGACATCGGACCAGGCGGACTACATGCGCGCGCATGCGCTGCGCGAAAATCCGCTGGTCGCCTATGGCTATCTGTCGATCGGCTGCTTCCCGTGCACGCAACCGGTGCAGCCGGGTGAGGACGCGCGCAGCGGCCGCTGGGCCGGTCATGCCAAGACCGAGTGCGGCATTCACCTGTCGGGACTGGAAGTATCGCTGACCGACGCATCCCTCTAGGATGTGCTGATATTCAGGTGAGGCTGGCCTGCAAACGGCAGCTTCCTACGCTTCCGGTGCTGACGTAGTTCAAGTACGCTCCGCTCCGGTTCTCGGAAGCCGCCATTTTCGGCGCAGCCTGACCTGAATCTCAACACGTCCTTGGCTCGTTTGAATATTTAGGACCTTTTATGACTGAAACGACGACACCAGAGACCCGGCTCTGGACCCCGGAGGGTTTTCGCGAGGACGAATGGGCTCACGCCGAAAGTGCGGACGCGCTTTCGGGCAATGGCCGCTTCATCCTGCCGTTGCAGGCATTCCTCGGTCTTGATCCGGAGGTGCGCCGGTCCGCCAAGGAGCGGCTCGGCGTGGTGCTGCAGCCCGGCGACCAGCTCGAGAAGATCGCCGACCTGCTCGATCAGCTGTCGCTGGTGGCGCTGGTTTTCCCGGCCTTCAGCGACGGCCGCTCCTTCTCCAAGGCTGAGCTGCTGCGTAGCCGCTATCATTTCGAAGGCGCCGTTCGCGCCACCGGCCAGGTGCTGGTCGACCCGTTGCCGCATATGCTGCGGCTGGGCTTCGACGAGTTCGAGATTTCGAACCCGGTGTTGTTGAAGCGCCTGGAAGAGGGCCGTACCGGTGGGCTGGGGCTTTACTACCAGCCGACCGCCGTGCCGGAGCCCAAGGGTCCGAAATATTCCTGGCGCCGCGTTCGCGAGAGCTGACGCAGCGGTAATCGAGCGCGTCTTTACATCAGCTCTGATCAGGCCTTCTCTTGGCTGTCCGGACGGAAACATCCGCCGGGTGCGAGGAGGAAACCATGGCTTTCGACTATGTCATCGCAGGCGGCGGGTCGGCCGGTTGCGCGCTTGCTTCACGGCTTTCCGAAGACCCTTCGAAGACGGTCTGCCTGATCGAAGCCGGCGGCGAGGGCAAGGATTTGCTGATCCGCGCTCCTGCGGGTGTGATCGCACTGCTGCCGGGCCGACCGAAGATCAACAACTGGGCCTTCGACACGGTGCCGCAGCAAGGTCTCGGCGGCCGCAAGGGCTACCAGCCACGCGGCAAGGCGCTGGGTGGTTCCAGTGCCATCAACGCCATGCTTTATGTCAGGGGCCATCGCAGCGACTATGACGGATGGGCCGGCCTCGGCTGCAACGGCTGGTCGTGGGACGAGGTGCTGCCCTATTTCCGCCGCGCAGAAGGCAATCAGCGCGGGGCCGACGCGCTGCACGGTGACGATGGGCCGTTGCGGGTCGCCGAGCAGCAGGATCCGCGTGAACTCTCCAGGGCCTTTGTCGAGGCCTGCGGCGAAAACCAGATACGCCGCAATGATGATTTCAACGGCATCGAGCAGGAAGGTGCTGGGCTTTACCAGGTCACGCAATTCTGGGGTGAGCGCCGCAATGGCGAGCGCTGTTCGGCTGCGGCCGCCTATCTGCACCCGGCGATGAACCGGCCGAACCTCACCGTCATTACCGGAGCGCGTGCCACCGGCGTCGTCCTTGACGGCAAGCGGGCTACGGGGGTGCGCTATAGCAAGGGCAACAGCGAGGCCATGGCGAAGGCCCGGCGCGAGGTCATCGTCTGTGGCGGAGCCTTCGGCTCGCCTCAGCTGCTTTTGCTGTCCGGGATCGGTCCGGCGGTCGAGCTTGCCGCGCATGGCATTGCGGTTGCGCACGAACTGCCAGGCGTCGGCAAGAACCTGCAGGATCATCTCGATTTTATCATGGGCTGGACGTCAAGGAATGCCGACATGATGGGCATCGGCCTGCGCGGCCTGCCCGGCCTGTTGCGGCACATGCTGCGCTGGCGCAAGGATGGCGGTGGTATGATTGCGACGCCCTACGCCGAAGGTGGCGCTTTCCTCAAATCCGATCCGGCGATCGACCGGCCGGACCTGCAACTGCATTTCTGCATCGCCATCGTCGACGATCATGGTCGCAAGCTGCATATGGGCTACGGCTTTTCCTGCCATGTCTGTGTGCTGCGTCCGCATTCGCGCGGCGAGGTGGGGCTGTCGTCACCGGACCCGCTGGCGCCACCGCGCATCGATCCGCGTTTTCTGTCCGACCAGCGCGATGCCGACCTGCTGCTCAAGGGCGCCAGAATGATGCGCGCCATACTGGAGGCGCCGGCGCTGGCCAGATATCGCGACAAGGAAATCTACACTGCCGGCGTTTCCAGCGACGCTGATTTGATGTCGCATATCAGGGCTCGCGCCGACACCATCTATCACCCCGTCGGCACCTGCAAGATGGGCGTCGACGACATGGCCGTGGTCGATCCTGAACTCAGGGTGTACGGGCTTGAAGGGCTGCGGGTCGTCGACGCCTCGGTGATGCCGACGCTGATCGGCGGCAACACCAATGCGCCGACGATCATGATCGCCGAAAAGGCGGCCGACATGATCAAGGCGGCTGCCTGACTGATATTTGGTCGAACCAGGGGGTGCTGTTTTCGTCCACCAGGGAGGGTTGTGTGGTGTCTTTTGCCGATCGCAAAGCAGGCTGGTCGGACCAATTGTGCGATTTATGCTTTTCCTTTTGACATCCGCCCCCTAGGATACGGGTATTATTTCGTGACCAGAAATAAATATGGCCACAAGGGAGGAACCGGGAATGGCTGGCAAGAAGATATTGATGCTCGTTGGCGAGTTCAGCGAGGAGTATGAGATTTTCGTCTTTGAACAGGCCATGCACGCCGTCGGCCACACCGTGCACGTCGTCTGCCCGGACAAGAAGGCGGGCGAGGTGCTGAAGACCTCGCTGCATGATTTCGAAGGCCACCAGACCTACACGGAAAAGCCCGGCCACGACTACATCCTCAACAAGACATTCTCCGAAGTGGACGCGGCCAAATATGACGCCGTCTATGCGGCGGGCGGGCGCGGCCCCGAATACATCCGCATCGACAAGCGGGTGCAGGCCCTGGTGCGGCATTTCCACGAGGCGGGCAAGCCGATCTTCACCATCTGCCATGGCGTGCAGATCCTGATCGCGGTCGACGGCGTGGTGCGCGGCAGGGAAGTGGCGGCGCTGCACTATTGCGAGCCGGAAGTGACGCTGGCCGGCGGCATCTACATCGACGTCGCGCCGACCGGCGCCCATGTCGACGGCAATCTCGTTTCAGCCAAGGGCTGGCCTGGCCTGTCCAACTTCATCCGCGAATGCCTGAAGGTGCTGGGTACCGAAATCCGTCACGGCGAAATCCTGATGCGTGACGAGCGCCAGGCGGCTTGATCCGATGGCAAGCTGCCGCGCCATGGCGCGGCAGTCTTTCTACGCCAAGGCGTGTGCCTCGCGGAACGACACCAGCTTACGGCGGTTTTCGTCCCACAAGGCCAGTTTGACGCAGCGCAGGCTGTCGAGCAGCGTGACGCGGCCAATGCCACGCAGTTCCGGATAATCCCGCAGCACTTCCTGCAGCCGGTAGCCCGGCACCTTGGCGGAGAGGTGATGGACGTGGTGGACGCCGATATTGCCGGTGAACCAGTTCAGCACCGGCGGCAGGTCGTAATAGGACGAGCCGTGCAGGGCGGCATGCTGGAATTCCCAGTCGTCATCCTTCGCCCATTCCGTCTCCTCGAACTGGTGCTGGACGTAGAACAGCCAGATGCCGGCCGAACCGGCGAGAACGACGATCGGCAAGTGGACGACCAGGAACGCACCCGGGCCGACGGCCCAGATAAGCAGGGCCGCCGCAAGCGCGATGGCGAGATTGGTGGTCATCGATGACACCCAAGGCGTCAAGCCGCCGCGCATCATGCCGATCGGCAGCCTTTGCGAGAAGATGAACAGCCAGATCGGTCCAAGACCGAACATCACCAGCGGGTGGCGATAGAGACGATAGCCAAGGCGCCCGCGCCAGGACAATTGCCTGTACTCGGCAACCGTCAGCGTCCTGATGTCGCCCATACCGCGCTCATCGAGATTGCCGGCGCTGGCATGATGTGTCGCGTGGGCGCGCCGCCAGCAATCGTAGGGCGTCAGTGTGAGCACGCCGAGCGCGCGGCCGATCCAGTCGTCGGCGTAGCGGTTGGCGAAGAAGGAGCCATGGCCGCAATCGTGCTGGATCATGAAGATGCGCACCAGGAACCCGGCCGCCGGAAGAACCAGGATCAGTCCCCACCAATGGCCATAGGCATAGGCCGCCGCGGACATGGCCCAGAGCGTGGCGAACGGAATGAGGGTGATGGCGAGTTCGACGGCGCTGCGTCGCCGGTCCGGCTTCTTGTAGCGTGCCAGAATCTTCAGCCAGGCACGCTTGCTGTTGGCGGCCGCGTCGGGGGAAATCATGTTCATCAGGAATCATAGGCGGGGCGTGTGGCCGCCGCAAGGCGACCATCACGTAAAATTACTGTGCGTAATTGTCGCGCGAAAGACGATTTTGAACCGCTCCTTGCGTCCTGAGAGGCGGCGATTGACCGGTCGGCTGCCTATCGGCGACCGCCGCCAAGGCTTTTGCTCTCCATCCGATCGAGATGGTCAAGCAATTCCCTGAAGCGATTGGGAATGTCGGCTTCCGCACGGAAAGCCGGCAAGGTGCGCAGAAAGCGCGTCATCGCCTCGGCACCGAACTGGCGCCTGACTTCGGCGGCGAGCCTTTCTCCTTTTTCAGCCTTGTCGCGAGTCATCATTTCAAAATCCTGTGTCGGCTCCAAAACTCCTCCAGCAAGGGAATGGTTCCCCCATCACGCTTCCGTGGCAAGCCAAGCTGGCAAGCACGGTAAAATTTGAATTAAAATCGAGGCATCCCCATTGATCGCCTTCCAGGTCCGGTCAAAGCTTCAATGGTGGCTTGCCCCTTGATTTTTGACCGCCAAACCTCGATATCGGGCACAAAATCCATACCATTCAAGATGACGGGAAACGGCGATGAGCGACCAGGCAAAAGACGAACGCGCGCCCAGTGAAGCCGAGGCGGCCGAGGCCAATGCCGAGCGCACGGAAGGCGGCATTGACGGCGATTATGAAGCGCTTGTGCGGCTGTTGAAGGAAAATGAAGAGCTGAAGGACCGCGCGCTGCGCGTAGCGGCGGAGATGGAGAACCTGCGGCGCCGGACCGCGCGCGACGTGCACGACGCGCGCACCTATGCGGTTGCGAATTTCGCCCGCGACATGCTGTCGGTGTCGGACAATCTGCGCCGCGCGCTGGACGCCATCCCCGCCGAGGCCAAGGCGTCTGGCGACGCCGGCTTCAAGGCGCTGATCGAAGGCGTCGACCTGACCGAGCGCGCCATGCTGTCGGCGTTGGAACGGCACGGGGTAAAGAAACTGACGCCGGAAGGCGAGAAGTTCGATCCGAACTTCCACCAGGCCATGTTCGAGATTCCCAATCCGGAAGTTCCCGCCGGCACTGTCATCCAGGTGGTGCAACCGGGCTATTCGATCGGAGAGCGCGTGCTGCGTCCGGCCATGGTTGGCGTCGCCAAGGGCGGCCCGAAGATTGCCGCCGAGGCGCCGGTCGAGCCGGGGCCGGTCAATGAGCAGGCGGAGAAGGATGCTTGATAGGGATTAGGCAGTAGGCAGTAGGCAGTAGGCAGTAGGCAGTAGGGAAATAGGCAGTCGTATCAATCGCGCGGCTTCGTGCTATGCATATGCCCCATTCCTAATTCCTAATCCCTACTGCCTCATGCCCTTTAACCCCATCGCCCTTCTCGACTATGCCGGCGTCGCCGTTTTTGCGGCGACCGGGGCGTTGGCCGCGTCGCGCAAGCAGCTCGACATTATCGGGTTCCTGTTCCTGGCCAGTGTCACCGGTATTGGCGGCGGCACGTTTCGCGATCTCATCCTCAATGTGCCTGTCTTCTGGGTGGGAAACCGCGACTACGTGCTGATCTGCGCGGTGGTGGCGGTCCTGGTCTTCTTCACGGCGCACCGCGTCGAATCCCGCTACAAGCTGCTTTTGTGGCTCGACGCCATCGGCCTCGCCGCGTTTTCGGTCATGGGCGCGGCCAAGGGGCTGGCAATCACCGGTTCGCCGGTGGTTTCGATCATCACAGGCATGCTGACCGCGACCTTCGGCGGCATATTGCGCGATCTCCTGGCGGGCGAGCCGTCGGTACTGCTGAGGCCCGAAATCTACGTCACGGCCGCCTTGGCGGGCGCCGCCATCTTCACATTCGGCGACGTTGCCGGATTGCCGCAGATTGTCTCGGGGTTGGCCGGCTTCGTGATGGCGCTTGCAGTGCGCGGCGGCGCGCTGCGTTTCGGCTGGTCGTTTCCGTCGTACAAGAGCCGGCCGGGAAGGCGTCCGGAAGATATTCCGTGAAAGGAAGCGGATAGCGAATAGAACAGGATTGCCGCGGAGCCCTCGCTACTCGCTATGCCGCGAAACGCTGCGCTTCGCCGCCATAATAATTGACGTAGCGGGCACCGATCTCCTTGACCGGCATCACCACGAAGACGTCGACGGTCGAGAATTCGCGGTCGATGACGCAGCCGTCGCCGATGCGGGCACCAACCCTCAGATAGCCCTTGACCAGAGGCGGCATCGCCGCGATCGCCGCCTTGGTGTTGACCGCCTCGATCGGCATCAGGTCCATGGAACAATAGCGCCCCGACACCGCACGCACGTCCCAGGCCGAGTTGGTGCGGCAGTGATGAGCGAGATAGGTAAGCGCCTCGGCATGCGCCGCCGGCACGGTGCCATGGAAGGAGGCACAGCCGGTCATCACGCCGATTTCGTAGTGATTGATGTAGGCCCAGATGCCTTGCCAAAGCGCCTCGATGGTGCGTTTCGAGCGGTATTCCGGCAAAACGCAGGAACGTCCGAGCTCAAGAAAACGCTGGCCGGGATGGCGGGCGATGAGCTTGGTCAGCTCGAATTCGCCTTCTGAATAGAAGCCGCCGGCGGTGGCCGCGATTTCTTGCCGCAGCAGGCGATAGGTGCCGACGATACGGCGGTGTTCGGGACCGGAAAGCGTCGTGTCCAGCACCAGCAGATGGTCGCAAAGCGGATCGAACCGGTCGGCGTCGCGGCGGTCCTGCGCCTGGAACAGGTCCTTCCTGGCGCCAAGCTCGTCATAAAATACCCGGTAGCGCACTTCCTGCGCCGCCGCGATCTCGGCCTCGTTGCGGGCGAGCCGCACTTCGAGATTGCCGATACGGCCGAGCGCTGCGCCTTTTATGACGGAATCGACATTACGTCCGGCAAGCAAGGCGCTGCCGGCGTTCGGCCGAGTGTCACATTCAGGCATAACTGTATGCACGAGTGATTCTCCTTCGAGCCATCCCTCTTGGCACGGGGATACGGTGTAGGTGCAACAGGATTGTGACAGTACCGTGATACGGCGTCTCGGGCAATACTTCGTCGGCTGGCGAAAACGGTCAACCGGCTACGTTGGGTCAGGAAAAAGCAAGCGCGTCGCGTTTGCACCGATCCGCACGAGCCGCTTCAGTTTCTCGTTTTCATGCGTGCCGTCGCGGCAAAACCGCGACAATTTTTGATCGACATACGGCAGACTTGCACCTGAAAACAGGCCGCTCAAGCGGCGGCCTGGCCCTCGACGGCGTTGACCAGGGCGTCGGGGTCGAGCGGCTTGGTGACGAAGCCGGAGGCGCCGTGGGCAAGCACCGTATGGCGGGTCTTTTCCTGGCTGTCGGCCGAAAGCACCATGATCGGCACCGGCGGCGCGGATATTTCCTCCTCATGGCGGCGGATCGCGGCAATGGCGTCCAGACCGTCCATGACCGGCATATGCAGATCCATCAGCACCACGTCGAAGCGGTGCTTGTGCCCGGCACTGGTGACGGCCTCGACCGCGGCCTTGCCGTTGCCGACCACCGTGACGCGGTGCCCCGCCTTCAACAGCGTGGCGCGGGCCAGCATGGCATTGATGTCGTTGTCTTCAGCGATCAGCACGGACAAGCCCTGCTGGCGGCCGCTCGAGGCACTGGCCGGGGCACGGCGCTTCTCCGGCTGCGGCTGGGCAAGGGCCGATGCATGGCTGGTCAAAAGCACACGCAAAAGTGTCCCCCCGCGCACCGGTCGAGCCAGGAAAGTCGCGTAGCCGCTGGCGCGGAACTCGCCGAGCATGCCGCGGTCGGTCGGCGCGATCAGGGTGATGGCTTCGCAATCGGAAAAACCGCTTTGGCGCAACCGCTTGAGCAGCCTTCCGTCACTCTCTTCCATGGCCGCATCGACGAGAAGCGCGTCGCAGCCCTCGGCCAGCGGCGCCGCCTGCGCCATGGTGCTGGCAATACCGGCGGTACCGCCATTGGCACGGATGGTGCGGGCGATGGCCTCGGCCTCGACGGCATTCCTGGAGAGGATCACCGCGTGCCTGCCGGCAAGCGCGTTCTGCCGGCCCTGTGGCGCCTCGGTGGCCTCCCTGGCCGGGATCTCGAAAACGAATTCCGAGCCTTGACCAAGCCGGCTAGAGACCGAAATCGTGCCACCCATGGCAGCCACCAGGCGCTTGGAAATGGCAAGCCCCAGCCCCGCTCCGCCATGCGCGCGCGTCGAGGTGCCGTCGGCCTGCTCGAACTCCTCGAAGATGCGCTCCATGTCCTCGTCGCGCAGGCCGGGCCCGGTGTCGGTAATGGTGAAGCAGATGCGGTCGCTGTTTTCGGTGCGGGCGCGCGCGACGCTGACCAGCACGCCGCCGCCGTCGGTGAACTTGATGGCATTGCCGATCAGGTTGAGCAGCACCTGACGGACCCGGCCTGGATCGGCGGTGATTAATTGCGGTACATCCGGTTCGACGTGGCAGCCGAGGCCGATACCCTTGGCGAAGGCGCGCGCGGCGAGCAATTCGATGATGTTGTCGGCGATCTCGCGCACCGACATCGGTTGCGGTTCCGGGTCGAAGCGACCGGCCTCGATCTTGGAATAGTCGAGCAGGTCCTCGATCAGGGCGAGCAAGGCACTGGCCGAGGTCGAGATGGCACCGACATAGGTCTGCTGTTCCGGCGACAGGCTGGTGTCGGCGAGCAGCCTCGCCATTCCCATGATGCCGTTCATCGGCGTGCGGATTTCATGGCTGACGGTGGCGAGAAAGCGCGATTTGGCCTGGCTTGCGTATTCGGCCCGTTCGCGCGCGGTGATCAGCGAGGATTCGGCGCGCTTGCGGGCGGTGATGTCGCGGGCGATGGCGCGATGCGAAACCGCACCGCTGTCCTTTTCGCGCACCGAAAGCTCGATCCAGGAGAACCAGCGCGAGCCGCCCGGCGTGCGGATGGCGACATCGGTGGAACTCAGGCACTCGTGGTCGGAAAAGGCGGCGTCGGGAACGATGCCGACCTCGATGCCGAGTTCGGCCAGGGTCTTGCCGGCAAGATCGCGCGGATCGGTTTCGACGAGATCGGCGAACACCTTGTTGGCATAGACGATGTAACCGTCACGGTCGCGGTGGATGACGAGATCGCCAAGCGCGTCGATGAGACCGCGAAAGCGCTCCTCGCTTTCCTGCATTTCCCACATGCGGTCGGCCAGCGTCTCGATCTCGGCGCGGCTGCGAGCGGTGGTCTCGTCGAGCAGCACCACGGTCCGGTGGACGCGGCGTCTGGCATGCAGGTGCATTCCCAGGCCGGCAAGGCCGGTTGCCAGCAATGCGAGACTGATGAAGATCGGCGCCCCAGTGAGATACGCAAGGCCCGCCAGGATCATGATGGCAACGAAGGTGAGCGGCGGCAGGCCTTCCCGTCTGACCAATTGCTGCTCGGGCACCAGCGGCGGCGCGGCGATAAACCGCCGTCCCGGCGCCGGCACGGCAACTGCGTCGACGTCGTCGCCCTTGTCCACCTGCTGGCTGTCGGATTCCGCGATCATGCGAAACCCTTGGCAGAGAGAGATTATGGAAAATTGCGGCGGATCGTTCGAATTTTAGCGGATGCGCCTCTTTTTGCCCGCGGCGCCCGATTTGTCGTCGCAGAGTGTCAATTCCGCCAACCTTCCGGCCTGGCGAACTCACATGTCGACGACGACGCGACCGCGGATCTTGCCGTCGACGATGTCGCGCGCGGCATCGATGATGCCGTCGAAACCAATGGTCGTGGATAGGCTGGCGAGCTTCTCCAGGTCGAGATCGGCGCCGATGCGCCGCCAAGCCTCGAGGCGAACGGCCTTCGGCGCCATCACCGAATCGATACCAAGAAGCGAGACGCCGCGCAGGATGAAGGGGGCGACGCTCGACGGCAAATCCATGCCGCCGGCCAGACCGCAGGCCGCGACCGCGCCGCCATAGGAGGTCATCGACAGCACATTGGCCAGTGTGTGGCTGCCGACCGAATCGATCCCGCCCGCCCAGCGTTCCTTGGCCAGCGGCTTGGCCGGCTGGCTCAGTTCGTCGCGCGAGATCACCTCGGCGGCGCCGAGGTTGATCAGATAGGGGCTTTCGGCATTGCGCCCGGTCGAGGCAATGACGTGGTAACCGAGGCTGGACAGGATGGAGACCGCGACCGAACCGACGCCGCCGGCCGCACCCGTCACCACGACCGGACCGCGATCGGGCAGGATGCCGTGACGCTCCAGCGCCATGACGCTGAGCATGGCGGTGTAGCCGGCGGTGCCGACCGCCATGGCGTCATGCGCGCTGATGCCCTCCGGCAGTGGCACCAGCCAGTCGCCCTTGACTCGGGCACGCCCCGCATAGGCGCCAAAATGCGTCTCGCCGACACCCCAGCCGTTGAGGATGACCTTGTCGCCCTTGCGCCAGTCGGGATTGGAGGACGAGATGACCGTGCCAGCAAAGTCGATGCCCGGCACCAGCGGCCAGCGGCGGACCACCGGCGCCTTGCCTGATATGGCCAGTCCATCCTTGTAGTTCACCGTCGTTGCCTCGACCGCGACGGTGACGTCACCCTCCATCAGGTCGGCTTCGGTGAGATCCGCCACGGCGACCGACTGCTTCTTGTCGGCGTCGCGCGAGACGAGAATGGCTTTGAAGGTTTGCGACATCTTTTTCTCCGCGAGCTTGCTTGGCGTCCTGGACTGTGCGGCGATGGCCGCGCGCGGTCAATCTTTGGAAGGCTTGGCTTTGGAAGGCGTGGCTTTGGAGGGCGTGGCGTTCGAAGGTTTGGGCTCGCGCCGCCAGCCGATGAGTTCGTCGAAGACGACAAGAGCCGCGCCCACGGAAATGAGAGCGTCGGCGAGGTTGAAGACGGCAAAGGACCAGACCGGCGTGTGGAACAGGATGTAGTCGATGACGTGGCCGTAGACGGCGCGGTCGATCAGATTGCCCAGCGCACCGCCGATGATCAGGGCAAAGCCTATACGGGCGGAGACATGGCCTGACGGCGTATGGGTGGCAAGGTAGAGCACGAAAGCGACGACCAGCGCGGCAATGACCACCAGGCCGGTGTCGCCGAAGGAGGAGAACATCGAGAAGGCGATGCCGGTGTTGTAGGTGCGAAACAGCGCCAGGAACGGGACCAGATCGAGCTTTTCCTGAAAGGGCAGGCCGGTCTCGACCAGATGCTTTATCCACTGATCGAGCGCGATGGCCGCGACGACGAGAAGGGCGTAGGGGGACCATGATCTCAAGGCGGCAACCTTCATTGTTGGTCGGCGATCGGTTCAAGCTTCAGCGCGCCGCGCCGGATCTCGAACAGCATGATGCCGGTGGCGACGGCGAGATTGAGCGAATCGGCACGGCCCGCTTGCGGAATCCTGAGCAACCTGTCGCAGCTCGCCGCCAGGCTTTCGGGCAGGCCTTGCTGCTCATTGCCCATCATCAACAGCACCGGCCCACGGGAAAAATCGACCGAGCGGTAGTCGACGGCTCCTTTCAGATGCGTGCCGGCGACCAGACCTGAAAACCCGCCGCGCCAGGCAAGGAACGCCTCGGTATTTGCCCTCGCCACCGGCACGGCGAAAATGGAACCCATGGTGGCGCGCACCGTCTCCACGGAAAACGGATCGGTGGTGTCGCCGACCAGGATGACGCCCTTGGCACCGACGGCATCGACGGTACGGATGACGGTGCCGAGATTACCGGGATCGCGCACCCGGTCGAGCGCCACCCAGACATCGCCATTGTCGGCGCGGATGTCCTTCAGGGCCAGGAATTTCTGCGTAAAGACACCGACCACCATCTGCGGATTGTCGCGGCGGGTGATGGCGACAAGCACTTTTTCCGACACTTCGAGCACCGTGCCGCCGGCGGCAACCGTGCGCGCAGCGACCTTTTCCACCGCGGCATTGCCACGCCCGGCCTTGGCAAACACCAGCGTCCTGATCTGCCAGCCGAGGTCGAGCGCATCGATGACCAGCTTCAGCCCCTCGGCCATGAAGGCGTTCTGCTGGTCGCGGAATTTCTTCAGGGCGAGCGCCTTGATGTCCTTGATCAGCGGATTGGCGAGGCTGGTGACTTCCTTCACCTGGCCGGGTGCACCGACGTGCCGTTCGTTCATTCGGGACTCCCGGGCATTCAGGCCAACCAACGCGAAAACAGTGAGGTCGAAAGCGCCCGGCCGGCGGACTTTTCGCGGATGATCAGCTCACCCGATTCAACCCTGCCGCCCATACCGGCAAAGGTGTCGCGCATCAGAGCATGGATGGCGAAGAAGGAGGCGCGGATCGAGTAGGCGGTCAGCACCACGGCGAGCGGTTTCGGCGTCAGGATCGCCCGGCATAGATCGGTCAATGCCGGGAGGTCCTCGAACAATTGCCAGACCTCGCCCTTGGGACCGCGACCATAGGCCGGCGGATCGAAGAGCACGATGTCGTAGCGGCTGCCGCGGCGCTCCTCGCGCTCGGCGAATTTCACCGCGTCGTCGACGATCCAGCGGATCGGCTTGCCGCCGAGCCCGGCCATCTCCTGGTTTTCACGCGCCCAGCCGATCGCCTTCTTCGAGGCATCGACATGAGTGACCTCGGCACCCGCGCGGGCCGCCACCAGCGAGGCAAGGCCGGTATAGCCGAACAGGTTGAGCACCTTGACCGGCCGCCTGGCCGCCGCGATCAGGCCCGCCATATGGTCCCAGTGCGAGGCCTGTTCGGGAAAGACGCCGACATGGCGAAACGAGGTGAAGCGGCCGAGATAGTCGATGCCGTCATGTTTCATCGGCCAGGTTTCGCCGAGCGGCGCTTTGGGAAAGCGCCAGCGTCCGATGCCTTCCTCGTCGGTGTCGCCGGTAAAGACGGCGTCGACGCGCTCCCAGTCCTTCGCCGGCAGCGCCTTCTGCCAGATTGCCTGGCCCTCGGGCCGCACGATGCGGTAGGGGCCATATTGTTCGAGTTTCTGGCCGGTGCCGCTGTCGAGCAGCGCATAATCGGCGTTGGGCGCCACTTCGAGGATTACCGGAAGCTGCTCGGCGGGCAATGACCCTTCGCGGCGGGCGAGGATGCGGGGTGCGGATTTCGGTTCGGCGCGATCATCGGTCCTGGTCTCATGCCGCTCGCGCGGCCTGGCATCCGGTCGTGCGGCTCCACGGGGCTCGTTCGGACGCAATTCCGCGGTTCCGCCTTTCGCGGGCGGGCGGTTGTCGCGGCGTTTGTCGCGAAAAGACTTCAAGCGGGAGCATCTCCGAGCGGCGTGCCGCTTTTGGCATAGGGCAACCGGCTTCGCAACCAAGTCCGCCGCTGGGTAGTGGGTCAGTTTGAAATTCCGATGGCGCTTATCGCAAGCCCGTTAGGTATGCCCTAGCGATGAAAAGATCGCCAGAAGATAGAGGGCGAAGAGACCAGGCAGGCTTAGCACGGCGGCAAAGACAAGTATCAGGATGCGCACGCCAAGTGGCAAATTCCTGACGAAGATTCCAATTCCCCAAAAAAAGATGGCGCCTATGGTCGGGATTCCGACGACGCCCATAAATGACTGGAAAGTTTCGCTCATTGCGCGCCTCGCCGTTCTTCTAAATTGAGACGCTACCGGCTTTTTCTTAAAGCTTAGCTTTCGGCGCGTATTTTGTAGGGACCGCGCATGGTTGGCTTTTCATCTTCCTTCGCTTCGATCAGCGCAACGACATCCGCAATCTCCCAAAGCTTGTCAGTCACGCCAGCGGCCATAGCTGGCGTGACACGCAGCGTCTTATGGATGCGGACGAAGTTGAATACATGAAGTGCAGGGCGACCGCGTTGGCGTGGGCTTCCACCTTCTTTGAGAAGCCGTTGGTCAGGCGGGTGAAGCGGCGCATGTGCATCCGCATTGTGAGGTTCTGGCGTTCGGCAAATGACGTGCTGACGTGCTCGGGATTGCCTTCGATGGTCTCTTTGCGAGCGCCAGTGCATTCGGCGGGGCTATAGCGGCCTTTGGCGCTATCCGGCGACGTGCCGTAAATCTTGATCAGCATAGCGTAATCAACGTCACCACCGAAAGCGCCTTCCGCCGCTTCAAGGTAGGTCCTATGGCCATTGCTGGTCAGCTGGACGCGATTGGCGAGACGGCGCGAAAGATCGTCAATGAAGGCCATCGCGTATTCGCTGTCGCGACCGCCGACCAGCCAAGACATGACAAGCTTGGTGTCGGCATCAATGGCTGTCCAAGTCCAAGTGTCGCCAGCCCATTCCGGTGCAGCCTTGGCAGCGCGGACGTTCTTTTCCTTGGCATAGGTGAACGACCAGATTTCATCGTCCTGAATGCGCTTGCTGGTCAGGTTGCGAAGAGTTTCGTCTTGATAGTAGGCACATACAGCGCCCGCGTCCGAAAGCAGCTTGGCGACCGTGTTTTTGCTCATACCCATGACGCGCGTTATTGCGCGGATCGACTGGCCTTCACAGAGCATGGAGGATTTGCGCGCGGGTCTTGGTGTCGAGCTTGTTCATACCCTTAATATCGAGGGGTTTCATCCTTTTGGTCAATTTAACGGTAGTGACTATGGGGTCACTACCGGGTATCTGTTGCCATAATCAATATTTTATGGCAATAATCTGTCATTAGGCCGGTAGCGGACTCGGCTTGGAACCGTGCTAGCCCGGCTTTAGACAGATTGGAGAGCCGCTATGAGCAATAGCCGCGAAATTCGTCGCCTTCAGGCCAAGTGGCAACAAAACACAGGCTGGCCGAAGCGGCTCGACTGGATTGAAATTGAAGGAATTCGAGGGTGGGTCGGGCAAAGAATCCCGTTCAACTTCCCCATAGTCGCAGTTGTGGGGGAAAACGGTTCTGGGAAGAGCACAATCCTCCAGTGCGCCGCATCAACCTACCAGCCACCCGCTAACGCTCGCCGATCGGAGGATTCGGAAAACAGCAAAGGATGGTTTGCTTCCGACTTCCTTCCTAAGACAATTTGGGAAGACGTGAGGGCCGGCGAGATCAAGTTCTCGGTTCGCGAGGGGGAACGTTCCAGGATCGGATCGGTTCGCAAACCTGGTGATCGCTGGCGCGGCAATCCGGAGCGGCCAGATAGAAGCGTGAACTACATCGACCTCCGCCGTCTACAACCGATTGTGGCACGAACTGGCTATTCAAAATTAGCTAAGGACGCCACTATGGAAATGTCCGCCTCAGCTTTCGACAAGGTGAAGCTTGCTAGGCTTAGCCAGATAATGGGCCGCGCGTTTGGGGCAACTCGCATGGCGCTAACCGATGCCGACGACAAGCGCATTGTCCCGGTTTTCCAAGATAGAGACCAAACGTACTCCGGCTATCACGCGGGCGCCGGACAGATGACAATCGCGGAATTTCTGCGCGTTGAACCGGAGCAACATAGCTTGCTTCTGATTGATGAAATCGAGACCTCACTTCACCCACGAGCGCAACGCCGTCTTATCCGCGATTTGGCGGAGATGTGCCGTGAGCGGGATATGCAGATCATCGTAACAACCCACTCGCCATATGTGCTTGCGGAACTGCCGCTGGAGGCCAGAATTTATCTAATGCAGGGCCAGTCTGGTCGGCACGTCATGACAGGGGTTAGTCCCGAATTCGCAATGACCAAGATGGATGAATACCCCCATCCCGAGTGCGAAATTTATGTCGAAGACATACGCTCTCAAACGCTTTTGCGGGAGATCCTTGTTGCCCACTCCAAAGGGCTGGTCGAGCGTTGCTCAATGATCCCTTTTGGTCTGGCAAGCGTTGGTCGAACGTTGGGTATAATGGTTTCTCAAAACAGGTTCCCGCGCCCCTCATATGTGTTTCTGGACGGAGACCAATCGGAAGCGCCGGGATGTACGCTCTTGCCCGGTGGTGATGCTCCAGAACGGGTGGTTTTCGGCGATCTACAACGATTTGCTTGGGGCAAGCTTCGCGAGAGAATCGGAAGGCCATACGCCGAGGTAGCCGATATCTGCACAAAGGCGATGGCGCTTACTGATCATCATGATTGGGTGAAGCAAGCGGCTAGCAGTTTGACATTGCCGGGCGAAACGCTTTGGCAAGCGATGTGCGCTGAATGGGCTACGACCATTCTGGATACACAGACGGCAAAGCCAATCGTTCAAATCATCTCAGATTTGTTGTTGGCGCAGCCTACTCAGGTTTCTTCTCCCACCGTGCGGCTGCCGCTTTTTGAGCGATCTGCCGACGCTTTTGAGGATCAAGTGCCTTAGCTCTGGCTGCCCCGCCTTTTAGTCCGCCTTCGCGTCCTCTTGTCGAAGCTGATGGGTCTTCAGCCTCGCCTGTGGCAAGTGCGACAATCGACTTGCCAACTGGTTAGGATCGCGCGGGCGTTTTGGATTGCTCACTTAGCTAACTCCTTGCAATCCAAGCATTCAACGAGAGTGCCTGCCGACGTCCGGCCGTAGGTTCGGATTGCGAACCCAGGCGACATACGCTCAACGCTAAGTGTGTCATCCTTCATGTAGGGATGGTCATCTTCGGAAAACGTTATTTCGCCTTGTTTCCCGCACCGTGGGCATTTGAGCGAAACCGACCATCCATCACGTGCTGCCATCAGCGCAATATGGCATTGCGGCCTGTCAGTTCAAAGGCCAGATTTCAAACTGACCCACTACCCGCTGCGGCCGTTCTAATGCTCATGTCGGTCAGAGATGGACCGATGTCAAAGAAACAGGCAAATCTGCTGGATGTCCCGCTCCGAACGCCTGTTCGACCTTATCCAGTGCCTGCGCCGGCATCGCCGGCCGGTGAGCGGGCAGGTGCTGGCCGCTGAGCTAGGGATTTCGATCCGCACACTCTACCGCGACATCGCCACGCTGCAGGGGCAGGGCGCGCCGATCGAGGGCGAGGCGGGTCTGGGCTACGTGCTGAAGCCCGGTTTCATGCTGCCGCCGCTGATGTTCTCGGACGAGGAGATCGAAGCCATCGTGCTCGGCTCACGCTGGGTCGCCAGGCAGCCGGACCGGCGTCTTTCCGCCGCCGCCGTCAGTGCGCTGGCCAAGATCGCGGCCGTGCTGCCGGACGATCTGCGCGAGGATCTTGATGCCTCGACGCTGCTGGTCGGGCCATCGGCGCAAGCCATCGAGGGCATCGATCTCGGCACCGTTCGGCAGGCCATCCGCAACGAACGCAAGATCGGTTTTCTCTACCAGGATGCCGGCGGTGCCGCGTCGCAGCGTGTGGTCTGGCCGTTTGCGCTCGGTTTCTTCGACAAGGTGCGGGTGGTGGTGGCGTGGTGCGAGATGCGGCAGGATTTCCGGCATTTTCGCGCCGATCGCATATCCGGTCTCAACGCCACCGACACGCGCTATCCGCGCCGCCGCCAGGTGCTGCTCAAGGAATGGCGGGCGACGTTCGACAAGCCCCGTGAGTCATGACGGCTACTGCCGGAATCTGACAGTAGCCTGCTCTAGGTTCAGCACATCGAAACGCTGACCTTTGGACGGCAGACATGACCACCCCGAATTTCGTCATCCTCTATGTCGACCAGCCATTGCGGAGCGGTGCCTTCTACAGCGCCCTGCTCGGACGCGAGCCGGCCGAAAGCGCGCCGACCTTCGTGCTGTTCGTGCTCGACAACGGCTTCAAGCTCGGCCTCTGGTCGCGTCATACGGTCGAACCGGCGGCGGCCGCGACGGGGGGTGGCGGCGAGATCGTGTTCGCAATGGAGACGCCTGATGCGGTCGACGCCACCCATGCCGACTGGTCCGGCCGCGGCCTTAAGATCCTGCAGACGCCGACCGATCTGGATTTCGGCCGAACTTTCGTCGCGCTCGATCCTGACAATCACCGCCTGCGTGTCTACTGGCTGTCCGATGGGAAACAGGCCAATGGGGAACAGAAATGAGCGCGTGTTGGGTCGCGGTCGCATCGGCCGAGCATGTCCGGCGCGGCCGCAGGGACGGCTTCATGCAGGTCAACCACGGCAAGGCGGCGCCGCTGCGTCGCATCAAGCCCGGCGACGGCATCGTCTATTATTCGCCGACTACAATTCTGGGGGAAAAGGATGGCCTGCAGGCTTTCACGGCAATCGGCACCGTGCGGGAAGGCGAACCCTATCAGGGCGACATGGGCAGCGGCTTTACCCCGTTCCGGCGCGATGTCGACTGGGCGCTTGCCGAGGAAGCGTCGATCAAGCCGCTGCTCCAACAACTGGCCTTCACCGCTGGCAAGTCGAACTGGGGATATCAGCTGCGCCTTGGTCTGTTCGA
The DNA here is from genome assembly GCF_013170725.1 of Mesorhizobium erdmanii. Classification (NCBI taxonomy): domain Bacteria; kingdom Pseudomonadati; phylum Pseudomonadota; class Alphaproteobacteria; order Hyphomicrobiales; family Phyllobacteriaceae; genus Mesorhizobium; species Mesorhizobium erdmanii. Next base: position 1,922,265 of record NZ_CP033361.1, read on the forward strand.
AATCACCGATCGCGATTTTCGCCTGATCGCCGACGCGATGGGCGCAGGAATGGAGACGGCGAGTTAGACTACGCTTTCAGCGCGTCATAAACGGCAATACCGGCGGCGAGGTCCTCGAGTGCCGCGCCGACCGATTTGAACAGCGTGATCTCGTTGGGGCTCTGGCGGCCTTTCTTCTGGCCGCGCGCCAGTTCGTGCAAATCGGCGACTATGGCGTCCGGCTTCAGCAGGCCGGAGGCCAGCGGCTGGACGATGTCGCCGGCCTCCTTGGTGGCGCCGGCGCGGGTGTCGACATAGACGCGGGCACGCGTGATCGCGTCATCATCGCTTTCGCGCATCGTCGGCGTAAAGCCGCCGACCAGGTCGACATGGGTCCCCGGCCGCAACCGCGCTCCCTTGATCAGCGGCGTGGTGGTGATCGTCGCCGAGGAAACGATATCGGCCTCGCCAAGCTCGGCATCGAGATCGGTCGCGGCGGTGGCCGCGAAGCCCTCGGCGCGCAACTCGGCCGCGACTTTCTCGGCGTTGGCCGGTGTACGGTTCCAGATGCGGATGGTCTTGATCGGCCGCACCGCGCAATGCGCCTTGGCGAGGAACGGCGACAGCGCGCCGGCGCCGGCCACAAGCAGCCGCGAGGCATCGTCGCGGGCCAGGTAGGACGCCGCCAGCGCCGAAGCGCAGGCGGTGCGCCACTGCGTGAGGCGCTGGCCGTCGATCAGGGCTTCGGGTTCGCCGGTGCTGCCATCGAGCAGGAGATAGAGCCCCATCACCGCCGGCTTGCCGATGGCGTTGTTGTCGGGCGAGACCGTGACTATCTTGACGCCGATATGGCCACCGGCCGAGCTGCCGGCGGCGTTGAAATCGGTCCATGCCGGCATCAGCAGCAAGGTCGAGGCCGCACCATCCGGCCGCTCGACCGCGTGATGATGCCTGACGGGCTGTACGGCGCCATCACGGAAAGCCGTGCGCAACGTCTCGACCAATCCGGGGAAGGTCAGCGCATGATCGACCTCGGCGGCCGAAATGGTCAGCATGACAAGCTCCGTGGAAGAAAAGGCGCCAGCCGGCTCATCAATTGGTCGGCTTTGGCAATGCCGATCCTCGGGCCGATCCTTGGGCCGATCCCTGAGATGATCCCTGTGGCGCCGCCGGCGCGCGGCTGACCGCCTGACGCAGATTTTCCGCCTCGACGCCGCGCTGGCGCGCCAGCTTGCGGTAGCGGCCCTGCTTGACCCAGGTCGCCAGGCTGCCGACGATCATGCCGATGGCGAGCGCCAGGAACAGGAAGATAAACAGCGGCAAGGTGAGCGTCAGCTTCGGATTGCCGGGATTGAACGGGTCCAGCGTGAAGGCGACGAGTTCGCGGTTGGCGACGGCGAGCGCGATCAGGATGATCGCAAGAGGCACGAAGACCACGATGAGCATGAAACGATTGAGCATTATGTTTTCCGTCGGAAGCCGGCGCTGAAGCCGCGCCTACTTGCCGCCGTTCAGCCTTTCGCGCAGTTCCTTGCCGGTCTTGAAGAACGGCACCCATTTCTCCTCGACCTCGACGGATTCTCCGGTGCGCGGGTTGCGGCCGGTGCGGGCGGGTCGGTTTTTCACCGAAAAAGCACCGAAACCGCGCAACTCGACCCGATTGCCTTCGGCAAGGGCGTCGGTGATCTCGTCGAAGATCGCGCCGACGATGTTTTCGACGTCGCGCAGGAAAAGATGCGGATTGCGCGTGGCAATAATCTGCACAAGTTCGGACTTGATCATCAGACGTGTCCCCGTGAAAGCAGTGCGGTCAAAATTATGAGGATGATTTTATTGGCTTTTTCAGCTGTCCCAAACCGCACTCAAGGGTGCCAGACGGAAACGAGGCCGTCAAGAAACAAGCGGTCGGCGCCAAGTTCGTGGATGACATCGCCGCTGGAGTCCGGCAGGCCGAGTGCGCTACCGACCATTTTCACCGTGGCTTTCGACCACAGGAAGCTGCCGCGCCGGTCGGTGTCCTTCCATTCAACCACCTTGAGCTTGGCGTCGACACCCTTGGTCGCCAGCCAGTCGATCGCCTCGGTCTCGCCGCCGACGGCGTCGATCAGCCCGTTGGCGACACCCTGGCGGCCGGTGAAGATCGACCCGTCAGCAAGCGCCAGTGCCTGTTCGCGGGTCATCTTGCGCCGTTCGGCGACAATGCCGACAAACCAGTCGTAGCTGTCGAGGATAAGCTTGCGGACCATGGCGCGCTCGTCGTCATTGGTCGGCTTGAAGGGAGAGGGCGAGGCCTTGAGCGGCGAGGATTTCACCTCCTCCAGCTTGACGCCGAGCTTGTCCATCAGGCCGCTGACGTCGGGGTACTGGATCAGCACGCCGATCGAGCCGACGATCGAGGTCTTGCGGGCGACGATGTGATCGGCGGCGCTGGCGATCATGTAACCCGCCGACGCGGCGAGCGTGCCGACTTCGGCCACGACCGGCTTGTCGGCTGCCACCTTGCGCACTTCCTCATAGATCGATTCACCGCCGACAGTGGTACCGCCGGGTGAATCGATCGCCAGGATAACGCCTTTCACCTTCGACGATTTGCGGATGTCCTCCAGCCGCTTGATCAGTTCCTCGTCCTCGGTGATCGTGCCTTCGATCCTGACCTTGGCGATATGGTCGACGGACGAGCCGCCGAGATCGTCGCGATAGAACCAGGCCGACAGCGCAATCACTCCGAGCGCGACGATGCCGATGGCCGCAACACGCCAGAATGTCAGCTTGCGCCGCAAGCGGCGGCGGTCGATCAGGTCGTCGGCTCTCAATGCCATGGTCAGCCTCACAGTCGGCGGGAAGAGACGCTTTTAGACCATGATGAACGCATCGGGAAGCGGTTCCGTCTTGCCGATGGCGTGGCAATCCGCCCGCCGCGATCCCGGCGCTGTCTGTTTTGTGACTGGCCCGCGCAAGGGACGCGAGATAAGGGAGGAAAGGCGGCGATGAAAAAACGGCGCAGGCGTGCCCATTTCTGCTATGAAGTACCGGTTGTTGTGCCGACCTCGTTTTCGTTTGTTCAACCACAGTTGTCACATTTTTGCGGTTTTCGTGGGCTTGTGCTTGCTTGAAGGCGCCGGCCCACCACCTATAGGCGGTGCTCCCTGGCGGACAGGGGTCTAGAAGAAAGCAGTCATGTTAGCGCGATCGAATGAACCGACCAGCCCCGAGACGGAGTTGGCTCCCCCGGCGGATGGCTGGACGCGGGGCGATGCGTTCGACCGTGCCCAGCGCCATTCGCGCCGCGTGCGCGTGCTCAAATTCGCCGTGCCGCTGGCCGCGGCGCTGATCGCAGTCGCCTTCCCGGTCTATTCCTATCTGGCCGCACCCGTCTCCGTCGCGGTGCAGTCGGAAGGCACCGCCTTTTCCAACGGCAAGCTGGTAATGGCCAACCCCAAGCTCAACGGTTTCACCAAGCAGAAGCAGCCCTATTCGATGACCGCCCTGCGGGCGATACAGGATGTTAGCACGCAAGGCATCATCGAACTCGAAGGCATAGATGCCAAGGTGCCGGTCGGGCCGGACAATGTCGCTGCGATCAAAGCCTCGCGCGGTACCTATGATCGCAACGGCAATACGATGAAAATGACCAGCGACGTCATCATCACCACAACCGACGGCATGCAAGCCAAGTTCAAATCGGTCTTCCTCGACATGGGCAAAGGCACTATGAAGACGGATGATCCCGTCGATGTCAGCCGTGGCGGGTCACAGATCACTGCGAATTCCCTGACGGTCCAGGACAATGGCAAGGTCCTGGTGTTCGAGAACAGGGTGCGCGTCAACATCGATCCTGCCGCTCTGAAGGCGGCTGAGGCAGAGGGCAAAGAAGCGAATGTGGGTCAATAGTTCGACACGGCTTGCGGCCGCAACTTCGGCGTTGCTCCTGCTGGGCCTTGCGCCGTCGCTGGCACAGTCCGGCGCCACCAGTCAGGTGTCGGGCCTCAAACTGGCGGGCGACAAGCCGATCCAGATCGAAAGCGACAAGCTGGAAGTCCGGCAGGCCGAAAATGTCGCCATCTTCACGGGCAATGTCACCGTCGTCCAGGGACCGACGCTGATGAAGGCCGGCAAGATGATGGTCTACTACATCAAGGATCCGAATGCGGCGGCCAAGGGCACGGAAGCTGCCGGCGCGGCGATGACCGGATCGGCCAACATCGACCATCTGGAGATCTCCGACAAGGTCTACATCAAGTCGGATCAGCAGGTAGCTACCGGGGATCAGGGAAGCTTCGACATGAAGAGCCAGGTGCTGGTGCTTTCAGGCAAGAAGGTCGTTCTTTCGCAAAACGACAACGTCCTGGTCGGTTGCAAGCTGACCGTCCAGATGAAAAGCGGGCTGGCCCAGGTTGATCCATGCGCCGGGCAGCGCGTCCAGATGTCGATCACGCCGCCGCCGAAATCGGATGCGCCGAAATCGGGAGCGACGAACCCCTGATGGCCAGCCTGTCATCGCTGACGGCGCGTCTTCCGGGACGAGCCGCGGCTAAGGTTTCGGCTCCGGCCACGATCAACGTCGACAAGGCGAAGTTCAAGGGAACCTTGATCGCCAAGGGCCTGACCAAGAGCTACAAGGGCCGCAAGGTGGTCAGTGGCGTCACGCTGGGCGTGCGTGCCGGCGAAGCCGTCGGGCTGCTCGGCCCCAACGGTGCCGGCAAGACGACCTGTTTCTACATGGTCACCGGCCTGGTGCCGGTGGATGAAGGCACGATCGAGATCGACGGCTTCGACGTCACCTCGATGCCGATGTACCGCCGTGCGCGTCTCGGCATCGGCTATCTGCCGCAGGAGGCGTCGATCTTTCGCGGCCTCAATGTCGAGCAGAATATCCGCGCGGTGCTCGAAGTGGTCGAAAAGGACCGCAAGGCGCGCGAGCGCAGTCTCGACGAACTGCTCGAGGAATTCCATATCAGCCACCTGCGCAAGGCGCCATCCATGTCGCTCTCCGGCGGCGAGCGGCGGCGCCTGGAAATCGCGCGCGCGCTGGCGACGCGCCCGGCCTACATGCTGCTCGACGAGCCTTTCGCCGGCATCGATCCGATTGCGGTCGCCGATATCCAGCAGCTAGTTCGTCACCTGACGGCGCGCGGTATCGGTGTCCTCATCACCGACCACAATGTGCGCGAGACGCTCGGGCTGATCGACCGCGCCTACATCATCCATGCCGGTCAGGTGCTGACCCATGGCCGCGCCGACGAAGTGGTGGCAAATCCCGACGTGCGGCGTCTTTATCTCGGCGAGGGTTTTACGCTCTGAGTTTTCCATGCAATTGCGGACGGCGGCGCTGCTTCCGGGATTTTGCCCTGGGCGTGAAATTTGTTTCCTGACACGATTTTTTGGGTGTGACGGCCTGATTTTCGGCGATTTTGCTCCGGGATAACGCTCCGGTAAGCGGCTTTTGCTAGGCTTTGCCTTGACAAGCAAAAGCCGGGCCAGTTTCTATGGCCAGCCGCGAAATTCATTTGCGGCAAGTCCGGACGCTAGAGGAGGCGTTTGAAACCGAACCATGGCGTTGGCGGCGAAACTACAGCTCCGACAGTCGCAGTCGCTGGTGATGACGCCGCAGCTGATGCAGTCGATTCGGCTGCTGCAGTTCACCCATGTCGAGCTCGAGCACTTCATCGACGAGGAGATCGAGCGCAACCCGCTTCTGGAGCGCGCCGAGCCGCAGGACGACGCCGCCAGCGACCAGGCGCAGAAGACCGAGGCGGAGCCGCAGGCGGCGGCCGATGGCGACTGGTTCGAGAACGAGGCGGGATGGAGCGCCGAGGCGATCTCGGAAAAACTCGATACGTCGCTTGAGAACCTGTTTCCCGATGATCCCGGCACCAGCGAGCGGCTCGGACCCGACCTGACGGCGCAATGGAAATCGGCTTCCGGCAATGGCGGCGGCTCCTCGTCCGAGGGGCTTGACGCCGGTGACATGGCAGCGGGCGCCATCACCTTGCGCGACCATGTCGGCGAGCAGGTCGCACTTGCCTTCGCCGAACCGGTGGCGCGGCTGATCGCGGCCGACCTTGCCGACGGGCTCGACGAGGCCGGTTATCTACGCGCGGACCCGGCCGAGGTCGCCGCACGGCTTGGCACCGACGCTGCCACCGTGGCCAAGGTGCTGGCGGTGTGCCAGACGTTCGAGCCGGCCGGTCTGTTCGCCCGCGACCTTGCCGAGTGCCTGTCACTGCAGCTTGCGGTGCGCGATCGCCTCGATCCGGCGATGAAGGCCCTGGTCGCCAATCTCGAACTCCTGGCGCGGCGCGATTTCCAGACGCTGAAGCGGATTTGCGGCGTCGACGAGGAGGACCTGCTCGACATGCTGGCCGAGATCCGGGCACTCGATCCGCGTCCGGGCATGGCGTTTTCGGGCGGCGTCAGCGACGCCATCGTTGCCGATGTCGAGGTGCGCGCGGCCAATGACGGCAGTTGGACCGTCGAACTCAACGCCGAAACGCTGCCGCGCGTGCTGGTCGACCATATCTATTTCGCCCAGGTCTCGCCGCATGCCAAGAACCAGGTGGAAAAGGATTTTCTGGCCGAATGCCTGCAAAACGCCAACTGGCTGACGCGCAGCCTCGACCAGCGAGCAAAGACCATCCTCAAAGTGGCCTCGGAAATCGTGCGCCAGCAGGATGCGTTCCTGGTCCATGGCGTGCGCCATCTGAAGCCGCTCAACCTGCGCACGGTGGCCGACGCCATCGGCATGCACGAATCGACCGTCAGCCGCGTCACCGCCAACAAATACATGCTGACCCCGCGCGGCGTGTTCGAGCTGCGCTATTTCTTCACAGCCTCGATCGCCGCGTCGGGCGGCGGCGACGCGCATTCCTCGGAAGCGGTGCGCGACCGCATCAAGCAGTTGATCGACGAGGAGAAACCCGTCGATGTCCTTTCGGACGACGCGATCGTCGATATGCTCAAGGAAAACGGCGTCGATATCGCCCGGCGCACGGTCGCCAAGTACCGGGAAGGCATGAATATTCCGTCTTCCGTGCAGCGCCGGCGCGAAAAGCGGGCGCTTGCCAGCGCCGGTCGTTAAAGCAACTCTGGCAAAGTGTAAGGCGGTTTTCCAGAAGGAATTGCGTCAAGACAAAGAGATGGAGCGGTTCAGCGTTTCCCTGAAACGATGAACTGCTCCAGGCCTCGGGCATTTTCCACAGCTTTCGAGCTTCATTGACAAGCCGCGGGGAAGTGTCTAGAAGCCCGCCCGCATGAGACGGGCCCGATGCCCGCTAGCGGATGGTCCGTCACGACAATGGCCTCGGGACGGTCAAAAAGGCGGCTTGCGATCAACCGGAAAGTTCGGATTTAAATCGGCGCGAGTGACGCCGCAAAGCTTGTGCGCACGGATCACGAGTATAAACTCAGGCCAGTTTGAAGCCTGAGCAAGGAAGGTCAGTTTTCAGATGAATCTGCGCATATCGGGAAAACACATGGATATCGGCGATGCGTTCCGCACACGCATCAACGATCGTGTCGGCGAAGCGATCGGCAAATATTTCGATCGCGGCTTTGCGGGACACGTCACCGTCATCAAATCGGGCTCGCGCTACCAGGCGGATTGCATGATCCGGCTGGATTCCGGCGCCTCGCTGCAGGCCACCGGCGATGCCCAGGACCCAACCTTGGCCTTCGAGGCCGCGGCCGATCGGCTGGAGACCCGGCTCCGGCGCTACAAGCGCCGTCTCAAATCGCACAACTCCGGCAACGGCAACGGCGATCTGACCGACATCGCCTATACGGTGATGGCGCCGCTTGCCGATGACGACGAGGATATCCCGGAGGATTTCGCACCGGCCATCGTCGCCGAATCAACCATGACGCTGAAGACCATGTCGGTGGCCTCGGCGGTCATCGAGCTCGATAACAAGGACAGCCCGGTGTTCGTTTTCCGCAACGCCGGAACCGACCATCTCAATATCGTCTATCGCCGGCCCGACGGAAACATTGGCTGGATCGACCCGTCCACGACCAAGGTCGCACAAGCGTGACGACCAACGTCGCACAGGTGACGACCGAGATCGCACAGGGATAAAGCCAGCCGCACGAGGGGTGGGGACTGGTGACGGCAGGCGAACAAGGGATTTTCAAGCATGGATCTGAGCGATCTTATCAGCGTTCCGGCGATTTTGCCGGCGTTGAAGGCGAACTCCAAGAAGCAGCTTCTGCAATTGCTGTCCGAACGGGCAGCGGCGATTTCGGGCATTCCGGAGAGGGAAGTGTTCGACACCATCCTGCAGCGTGAACGGTTGGGCTCGACCGGTGTCGGCAACGGCATTGCCATTCCGCATGGCAAGCTCGCCGGCGTGAAGCGCATCGCCGGCGTTTTCGCCCGGCTGGAAACGCCGGTCGATTTCGAGTCGCTGGATGACCAGCCTGTCGATCTGGTGTTTCTGCTGCTGGCGCCGGAAGGGGCGGGCGCCGACCATCTGAAGGCCCTGTCGCGCATTGCCCGCGTGCTGCGCGACGCCGACACGGTGGCCAAGATCAGGGGCACGCGCGACGCCGCTGCGATCCACGCGCTGCTGTCTGATACACAGGCCTCGCACGCCGCCTGAAGCCATTTTGGGGTGTGATCGCCAAGGGCCGCGTCAAGCGGCCCTCTTAGTTTCAGCTAACCAATCGCCAAGTCCGCAACGGAAACGCTAAGCGCTTTCGTTGGAATGCTCTTAATGAATGGCGACGGTGGTCAGGTCGTTTTCCATGGCGCCGGCCAGCGCGCGGTCACGCGCATCGGAAAGCAGGATCGGCTGGCCATTGGCCGCAAACAGTGCCCACAGCGTCATGCCGGGCGCGAGTTCGCCGATGTTGGGGAAACGGCCCAGCAGATCGTCGCTCGAGACCTTGCGGAGGTAAGCGACCGAGCCTTCGCCGAGATGGGCGAATTCGCCGCTGGTCATGGTGATGGTTTCGTCAGTTCTAGTCATTTCAAGCCTCCTTGGCGCGAGGACGCCACGATTGGCCGTCCCGCATAGAGCCATCGGCGAAGATCAGTCTTTCACCGATATGTTTATTTTCCGTACCAGCCGTTCGGACTCCGGCCGATCGAGGTCGATCGACAACAGGCCGTTCTTCAGTTCCGCCGCGATCACCCGCATGCCGTCGGCCAGCACGAAACAGCGCTGGAACTGGCGCGCGGCGATGCCGCGATGAAGGAATTCGCGCTCGGTGTCGTCGGTTTGACGGCCGCGCACGACCAACTGGTTCTCCTCCGTGGTCACATCGAGATCGCTTTCGGCGAAACCGGCGACGGCAAGCGTGATGCGCAACCTTTCGGCCTTGCCGTCGGCGCCGCTGAGCCGTTCGATGTTATAGGGAGGGTAGCTGTCGCCGGATTTCGCCAGGCGCTCCAGGGTCTTTTCCATGGCGTCGAAACCAAGGAGAAGCGGGCTGGAAAAAGGCGTCATTCGGCTCATGTTACACTGTCCTCTCAAGAGCGACATAAACTGGAAAAACCCGGATGGCATTTTTCCCGATGCTCTTGATATGGTCCGCCCCGCGACCAAGTTCAAGCCACCAGAAGACCCGCCCAAAAAGACCAGGCCTTGGACTCACAGGAATAATCGACATGGCGCTTGAAACGACGCTTGGATGCAAGGAGAAGCGCCAAGGTCCTGCTTCGGGCGTGCTCTCGATCCGGTGAGTTCACGGCCAGCCAAACAAGGAATTGAAATGCCCCAACCACGCAAGATCATCATCGACACCGATCCTGGACAGGACGATGCCGTCGCCATTCTGTTGGCGCTCGGCAGCAGCGAACTGGAGATCGTCGGCCTATCAGCCGTCGCCGGGAACGTGCCGCTGAAGCTTACCGAAAAGAATGCCCGCAGGATCTGCGAACTGGCCGGCCGGCCTGACATCAAGGTCTATGCCGGTGCCATCCGCCCGCTGGCGCGCACACTGGTCACCGCCGAGGAAGTGCATGGCAAGACCGGCCTCAACGGGCCGCAACTGCCCGAGCCGACGATGCCGGTGCAGGAGCAGTATGCCGTCGACTTCATCGTCGAGACGCTGATGAAGGAAGAGAGCGGCACCATCACGCTCTGCCCGCTCGGGCCGCTGACCAACATCGCGCTGGCGCTGATCCGCGAACCGCGCATCGCCCCGCGCATCAAGGAGATCGTGCTGATGGGCGGCGGCTTCTTCGAGGGCGGCAACGTCACGCCGGCGGCCGAGTTCAACATCTATGTCGACCCGCAGGCCGCCGATCTGGTGTTCAAGTCCGGCATCCCGATCGTGATGATGCCGCTCGACGTCACCCACAAGGCACTGACCACCACGAAACGCATCAAGGCCTTCCGCGACCTCGGCACCAAGGTCGGCATCGCGACCGCCGAGATGCTGGAATTCTTCGAACGTTACGACGAGGGCAAGTACGGCACCGATGGCGGGCCGCTGCACGACCCCTGCGTCATCGCCTATCTGTTGAAGCCGGAGCTGTTCAAGGGCCGCAACTGCAACGTCACCGTCGAGACCGCCTCGGAGCTGACCATGGGCATGACCGTCATCGACTGGTGGGGTGTCACAGCCAGGGAAAAGAACGCCATGGTGATGCGCGACATCGACCATGACGGTTTCTTCGCATTGCTGGTGGAGAGGCTGGGAAGGCTGTGAAAACTCCCTTCTCCCCGTTCACGGGGAGAAGGTCCCGGCAAGGGGATGAGGGGCAGCGCAACCGCCGAGAGTATGCCTGCATCCTCGGCGCTGCCCCTCGCTCGATCGCTTCGCGACCACCTCTGCCCGTACACGGGCGAGGGAAGGGCCGCTATTACTTCGACCGTGAAAAAGCCAGCCACAGGCCGCCGCCGACCATGAAGCTGCCACTGATCCTGGACAGGAGCTTGACGCGGCGGGCCGACAGCATTCGGCCGGCGCGGCCGGCGGCCAGCGCATAGGTCGAGTCCGACATGGCGGCGAAGATCATGGCGGTCAGGCCCATGACGACGATCTGCAGCGAATAGTTGCCTTGCGGCGCGATGAACTGCGGGAAGAAGGCGCCGAAGAAGATCAGCGTCTTGGGATTGCTCAGCGCCACCAGCAGGCCCTGCAGGAAAAAGCCGCCACGCGGCTTTCTCGCCGTTCCATCCGCATTCAGCGTGCCCTTGGAGCGGAACATCTGCACGCCCATCCAGATCAGGTAGGCGGCGCCGATCAGCCTGACCCATTCGAACCAGTGGCCCATGCCCGAGATCAGCGTGTTGAGGCCGATGCCGACGATGGCGATCATGATGGCAAGGCCGGCCTGGGTGCCGGCGACATTGGCAAGACCGGCGCGGGAGCCATGGCGGATGCTGTTGGCGATGATCAGCGTGACTGTCGGTCCGGGCACCAGGATGATGACGATGCAGGCGAGGACATAGGCGGCGTAGAGTTCCAGCGACATAGGTTTTCCTCAAAAATTCTGCCGATGCGGCGCAACCGGGAACAATCAATGCATAGCGGCAGCCGGGTGCGCAAGCCATCGGCGAAGCGCCGCTGGCTTGCGCTTCAAGCGCCGACGGGCCAGGGCAGCGTCGCCTCATAAGCGGCTGCCGCCCTCAGCACCGCGAGGTCGCCGCGCGGCCGTCCGATCAGCTGCATGCCCATCGGGCGGCCCTGGCCGTCGAAGCCGACCGGCACGTTGACCGCCGGGCAGCCGCCTAGCGTAGCGTAGGCGGAAACCTGCATCCAGCGATGGTAGCTGTCCATTGGCCGCCCGGCGACCTCGCGCGGCCAATGGATGCCGACGTCGAAGGGGAAGACCTGCGCGGTCGGCAGCGCGATGAGAGCAAAGCGGTCGAAGATCGACAGCAGCGTGCGATGCCAGGACGTGCGGACGACCGAGGCAGCACGGATCTGCGGCGCCGTCAGCCGCATCGCATTTTCCACCTCCCAGACGGCTTCCGGCTTCAGCAGGCCGCGCCTGGAGGGGTCGTCATAGTGGACTTTGAGGGCGCAGCCACTGCTGGCCTGGCGCAGTGTGACGAAGGCCTGCCACAGCGCTTCGAAATCGAAATCCGGCAGCAGCGGCTCTGTCACGAAGGATGCGTCCTCGAACCGATGAAGTGCCGCCTCGCACAGATCGATAATGCCGGCTTCGAGCGGCAGATGGCCGCCGAGGTCGCCGAGCCAGGCGATGCGGCCGCCAGTCGAGGGCGGTGCAAGCCCATCGAGGAACGAGCCCGGCTTCTCATAGGACAACGGTGCCTGCGGATGGTAGCCAGCCTGCACGTCGAGCAGCAGCGCCATGTCGGCGACGTTGCGGCCCATCGGCCCCTCGACGCCCATCTGCGCATGAAAGACCTCGACGTCCGGCCCGCCGGGCACAAGCCCCTGCGAGGGCCGAAAACCGTAGACATTGTTCCAGGCCGCCGGATTGCGCAGCGAGCCGCCGAAATCGCTGCCGTCGGCGACAGGTAGCATGTCGAGCGCCAGCGCCACCGCCGCACCGCCGCTCGAGCCGCCGGCGGTGAGCGCGGGGTCGAACGCGTTCAGCGTCGGCCCGAAGACAGTGTTGTAGGTGTTGGATCCCAGCCCGAATTCGGGGACATTGGTCTTGCCGATGATGATGGCGCCGGCGTCGCGGATGCGCTCGACGAAGAAATCGTCTTCCTGCGGCACGAAATCGGCGAAGATCGGCGAGCCGAAGGAGGTTCTGAGGCCCGTGGTCGAGGCGAGGTCCTTGATGGCTATCGGCAGGCCAAAGAGCGTCCCGGTTTCGGCTCCCCGTCTGGCATCGGCTGCATCAGCCTCACGCAGGACGTCGCCGCGTTCGCGCAACGAGACGATGGCGTTGACCAGCGGGTTGACCGCATCGATGCGGTCAAGGAAAGCCGTCACCACCTCGCGTACGGAAAGGCTCTTGCGACGGATCGCCTCGGCCAGTTCTACAGCCGACAGGCGGCAGATGTCGCCGGCCGGCGGCACGGCGTGTTTGGTGCGGGGACGCGTCATTTCAGCTGGCTTCTTGCAATGCCTGGTCGACATCCTTGGCCAGCGGGATCGCCGGCTGGGCGCCAGGCTTCAGGCAAGCCAGCGAACCGGCCGCACCGGCGCGCGCCAATGCCTTGTCGAGCGCGAGGCCGGACGACAGGCTGGCAGCGAAGTAGCCGCAGAAGGTGTCGCCGGCGCCGACCGTGTCGACAGGCGTGATCTTCATGGCAGCAACGGTCAGGAAATCGCTAGGCGTTGCCGCCATGACGCCGTCGCCGCCGAGCGTGACGACGATGGTGCGGCCGGTTTTCGCCGCGAAGTCGCGCATGCGTGCCGCCCGATCGCGGCCGTTCAGAGCCAGCGCCTCGCCATAGAGGTCGAATTCGGTCTCGTTGGCGACGGCATAATCGGCCTTGCCGAGGAAAGCCGCCGCATCGCCCTGGAAGGGAGCGGTGTTGAGCACGGTGATGGCGCCGGCCGCGCGGGCCTGGTCGAGCGCGGCATCTACGGTCGCCAACGGGATCTCATGCTGCAAAAGCACGACATCGCCCTTTTTCAGAAAGGCTTTGGACAGGTCCCCGGGCAAGACGGACGCGTTGGCGCCGGGAACCACGGCGATGATGTTCTCGCCGTCGTCGCCAACCATGATCAGCGCCGTGCCGGTCGAGGCAAAGGTTTCCCCCACGCCTGACAGGTCGACCTTGGCCTCGCGCAGCAATGCCAGCGCCTCGGTGGCGAAACTGTCCCTGCCGACGGCGCCGACCATGCGCACCGGGACACCGGCACGTGCAGCGGCCAGCGCCTGGTTGGCGCCCTTGCCACCGGGCGCCGTGGTGAAACCGGAGCCGCTCACCGTTTCGCCAGGGCTCGGCAGGCGGTCGACTTTGGCGATGAGGTCGAGGTTGATCGAGCCGATGACGATGATCAAGCAAGGCCTCCTGTCGGTACAAAAACTCAAGGTGTTGGCGCGTTCCGGGCAGATGCACGTCGCTCCAATCGCGCGGGAAGCTAACCTGTAAGGCAGCAGCTTGCCAGACCACTCCAATGGGTCCAGTCGGTTTTGTGTTATATCAACCTATTCGCAGAGCACCGTGACCGTGCCCTGATAGGTGCCGGCAGGAAAGATACCGCTCGACTTGGTAGCGGTGAGATCGACCTGCATGGCGTGGGTGCCGTTGGTGACCCTTTGCGGCACGCTTCCGTTGTTGTCGACCCCCGAGCCGTCGAGGCGGAAGACCGAGACGAAGGTCACGTTGGTGCCGCCGCCGCTCGGCGCGGACGAAAATGCGGCAGGGGCAGGCGCCGAAACCGAATAGCAGTCAAGCAAGTCGAACAAGGAACACAGCAGTGAGCTTGCCACGATGGTGGCGTTCGCACTCGATCCGCCTGCTTGTTTGGAGCCCAGTATACTGATGGCGGGATTTGCCTTCATCGTTCCCGATGTCCCGACCATGATGGTGCAGGTGCCGATAATCGCGGCCGGCGCTGGCTGGCAGAAGCCGGCCAGGACTGCCATCGCGAACAGTGTGCGGCTATTTCCTCTTCTTTTTCTTGCCATTGGCATTTCCGGTTCTGAGACTCCAGCCCTCATTGGCCCATCCGGGTGACGCGGTCGCGGCAGCGGCGGGAGCGGTGGCGGCCACGCTCCCGGTCTGGCCGTCGGCGCCGAGACCCATTTTGAGGAGTTTCAACTCCAACTGCAGGCGCTGGACCTCGAGTTCGTACAGGCGGCTGCAGTCGAGACGCTTCGGCGTACGTCCGATCGGGATCACCACCCGGCCATAGGTGGCGACGCCATTGTCCGTCTGGCCGTTACCCCTGATAACGCCGAGATCGACGTAGGCACCTGAACCGGAGACTGCGGAACGGCAAGTGGTGCCGTCCGCGGCATGCACCTCGTCCTGGCCTTGGGGCAAGGTGACACCGGGCAAATTGAACCCGTTCTCGTTCTGGTTGAGATTGTAGATCTGGTCCTGCGCCTGGGATGGAGCGGTGTTTGTCACAGCAACTGCAAGTGCCAGCGTCAGGACTTGCGATGCCCAAAAAACTTTCCGCATATCTGTGCCTTTATCTGCGTCTGTTGATTGGGGAAGGGGATGCTTTCGGTACAGATACGGACTTTGCGCTCGACCGCGCCGCCGAAGGGGACGACAACGAGGACGGGTCGGGAGGCCTGGGAGCCGAGTTGGAAGACACTCGGAGAGATCCTGGCGTCAACCGGCTGAAAGTCCTGATCGTAGACGTGGATTTCGACCCTGATCTTCTGGTCGTAGGGATTGGCCGGGAAGACACGGACGGCGAAGACGTCGGTGAAACTGTTGATCTCGCCACGCATCGGCGACATCGACTGGGCGCCGGCGGCAATAGGCATCAGCGCCACGGCCATTGCCGTCGCCAAGGTTCGAACATGTGTCAAGGACCCCTCCTTCCTGAGGGCTATTCGCAGCGCAGCGTCACCGTTGCCTGATAGTTTCCGTTGGAGAAGCGGTTGCTGCCGCTCTTGGTGCCGGCCAGATTGACCGAGACGAGATCGGCGCCGGGTGTGGTGATTGCGGTGGCCGAGCCTGTCTCCACGATCGAATGCGCGCCCGCGGCCGAATAGGTCGGTGTCCAGGTGGTCGACGTGGTGTCGGCCGACGGCACCGTCGTGGTGGTCACCGGATCGACGCTCAGCGACACGCCGCCGGTCGTCGTCAGAGTGACGGTTCCGGCCGAGCCGCCGCTGTTGTGGGAGCTGAGGGACTGGAGATCGGGACTGACCGTCATCGTGCCATTGGTGGCGATGACAAGCGTGCAGGTCGGGCTGACTGTGCCATTGAAAATGACATTTTGCGTCGTCGCCGACGCGGCCTGGCCCATGCACGCGACCAGCAATGTTGCACCGATGGCGGTGCCAAACGACTTCATCGCGCCCCTCCTATCAAATCGGATTGCCCGAATTAACAGGAGTCATGATCGCTTTATCATGGTTAATTTAGCGTAAACTTAAATAACGCACCCAAATAACACCGGTGAATAAACCGACGGTTGTCTCAGGTTGTAATCCGAAATTCGTAGAATAAATCGTACTAATACTTAGAGATGCGAATATTCATATATTCGTTCGCTGAAGATTGAAAAATCGATATTCAGGATGACACTTGCCCCGCCTCCCAGCCCAATATGGCGCGTTTGCGAGTCAGGCCCCAGTGATAGCCGGTGAGGTCGCCGGACTTGCCGATGGCGCGGTGGCAAGGCACGACGAAGGAGAGCGGGTTGGCGCCATTGGCGGCGCCGACTGCCCGGCTGGCGCTCGGCGCGCCGATGCTGGCGGCGATCGAGGAATAGGTGCGGGCCTTGCCCATCGGAATCCGCAGCAGAGCCTCCCAGACGCGAACCTGGAAGTCGGTGCCGATCATGACGACATGCAGCGGCTGGTCGGGGCGCCACAGCGTCTGGTCGAAGATGCGCGCGGCATAGGGACCGGTCGCCATGTCCTCGACATAGATGGCGTTCGGCCAGCGGCTGGACATGTCGGCGAACGACGCGCGTTCCTCGCCTGGATCGCTGAAGGCGAGGCCTGCAAGGCCACGGTCGGTGGCCATGATCAGGGCGGTGCCGAAAGGCGAGGGATGGTAGCCGTAGCGGATGGTGAGACCGGCGCCGCGCGTCTTGTAGTCGCCCGGCGACATCGCCTCATGGGTGACGAACAGGTCATGCAACCGGCCGGGACCGGACATGCCCAGTTCGAACGAGGTTTCGAGCAGCGGCATGCCGGAATCGAGCAGCCGGCGGGCGTGATCCAGCGTCACCGCCTGCAGGAACGCTTTTGGCGACAGGCCGGCCCAGCGGGTGAAAAGTTTCTGCAGACCAGTCGGCGTCTCGCCGACCTCCTCGGCAAGCTCCTCGAGCGAGGGCTGGTCGCGGTAGTCGAGGCTGATCTTCTCGATGGCGCGGCGCACGATCTCATAGTCGCTGCCTTGCGGCGTGATGTCCTTCTTGAGGACTGCTGTCTGTGTGCTCATCGGACTGTCTCCTTGGCCAGGAATATCGCCCCTTGGGGCGCCGATCGCCACCCGAAACTTGCCTTCTTGCCGCGCATACCCAGATAGACTCGGGTTTCGTGAGCCTGTTCCATCCCGACGTGTCGGGATGGGGCTCTATCTTTGTGTTCGAGCATGATCTTTTCCGAAACCCGGCATCCACATTTCGGGATCATGCTCTTGCGAGGAGTCGCTCATGGCCGGCGAGAAAGTGCATCTGACCGGGGCAAGGGAAACCTTGCTGATGACGCTCTACGGCAAGGCGTTGGAAAGCCGGCTGCCCGATTCGCTGCTCGGTGATCATTTCGCCGACAAGGCGGTGCGCAAGATCGACTATGATTTTGCCAGGCTCAAGGTCGACGAGAATCTCGGCATCGGCCTGGCGATCCGGGCCAAGACACTGGACGTTCGTGTCGAGGATTTCCTGGCGAGAAATCCCGGCGCCATCGTGCTGCATCTGGGTTGCGGGCTCGATACGCGCATCTTCCGTGTGGATCCGCGACCGGGCGTGGACTGGTTCGATGTCGACTATCCAGAAGTTATCGAGCTCAGGCACAAGCTCTACCCGTCGCGCGACCATTACCACCTCATCGCTTCGTCGGTGACCGAGCCCGGCTGGCTGGCTGAAGTGCCTCGCAACCGCCCGGCCATCGTCGTGGCGGAGGGGCTGACGCCCTATCTCCCCGCCGACGAGGGGCTGCGTCTGGTTTCTCGGCTTGTCTCGCATCTTGCCGGCGGCGAGTTGATGTTCGACGCCTATAGTCGTTTCGGCCTGACGTTGCTTCGCCTCAATCCGACCATCAAGGCGACGGGCGCAGAAGTTCACTGGGCGATCGACGATCCGCACGAGCTGGAGCAGGCGGTTCCCAAGCTGCGGTTCGTCGAGGACATTTCCGCCTACAAGCCTGAACACGCCGCCCGCATGGGCTGGTCCGCCAAACTGTTCGTTCGCCTTTGGAAGCACATTCCGGCGCTGCGCAAGGTCGGCAGGCTTTTGCGGTATCGGTTCTAAGCACTTTGTCTGTCGCAATTCCCAAGGGAAAGCGCTGCGCGCTTTTCTAGGGAACCGCTTCACACTTTTCCGGGAATTGCTTCTAGCGCGTCTTGGCGGTCGCCAGCGCCCGCGAAAAGGCGGTGGCAAAGCTCTCGCGGGACTCAGGATCGAGGAAGCCGCCGATCGGCACGTTCTGGCCTTGCCCTTCGACCGTCATCTTGGTGATACCGATCTCGGCGTGCCGGGCGACCGAGAATCGTGCCCAGAACGGGTTGAAGCGGTGCGCTTCCGATTTTCCCGAGGGAGTTGTCTTGCGGATGTCGAGGCTGGTGCGCGAGACCGACACTTCCTCACGGGCGCGGGCGGCGCGGTAGTTGGCGCGGAAGGCGACGTAGACGGCGACCACGTCGAGGCCGAAGAAGCCGAACACCGGCCAGGCGCCACGCGACAGGAAAAATGCACCTGTCACCAGCCAGCCGAACAGCAGCGCGCTCATCAGGACCAGGAAACCCGTCCTGCCCAGCGACCGGTGCGGGGTCAGCAATGCGCGGAAGAAGGGTTCGTCGGCCTGGAATGAGGCGTTTGTGTCGCTCATGACTGGATATTATAGGAAGGGAATGGCGAGCCCCAAGTCCAAAGAGTCTCCGATGCCCAAAAAAGAGCTGTTGCCCGGCCGACGCGATGGCTCGAACGCCAAGCCCCGCGCACGGCCGGTGCGGCGGACGTCGCGCTACAGTCCGGCCGAAGTGCACGAGATCTTCCGGCGCTTCTGCGTCCAGCGGCCGGAGCCGAAGGGCGAACTCGAACATGTCAACGCCTTCACCCTGCTGGTGGCGGTGGTGCTTTCGGCGCAGGCGACGGATGCCGGCGTCAATAAGGCGACACGGGCGCTGTTCAAGGTCGCCGACACACCGCAGAAAATGCTGGCGCTGGGTGAGGCAAAGGTCGGCGAATACATCAGAACCATCGGGCTCTGGCGCAACAAGGCCAAGAACGTGATTGCGCTGTCGCAAGCGCTGATACGCGACCATGGCGGCGCGGTGCCTGATGACCGCGATGAACTGGTCAAGCTGCCGGGCGTCGGGCGCAAGACCGCCAATGTCGTGCTCAACATGGCCTTCGGCCAGCACACAATGGCGGTCGACACGCATATCTTCCGCATCGGCAACCGGCTGGGCCTGGCGCCTGGCAAGACGCCTGAGCAGGTCGAGCAAGGGCTGCTCAGGATCATCCCGGACGAATATATGCGCCATGCGCATCACTGGCTGATCCTGCATGGCCGCTATATCTGCAAGGCGCGCAAGCCGGACTGCCCGGCCTGCGTCATCGCCGATATCTGCAAAGCCGAGGAGAAGACGACCGACGTGCCGGCGCCGCTGGTGCCGATCGCTTCGCTTGAAACGGCTTCAGCGGAAAATCAAATGCCGTAACCGCGCGCCATCGCCGCCGCGAAGACCGGAATCAGCAGGAAGACGAAGGCCTCGGCGCGGATATAGGCATTGACCGAGACCAGTTCGCTCGCGGGTACAGCGAAGGAGGGATTGGCGCCAGCCTGCCGGTTCCAGGAAATGAAGCGCACGGTCGGGACGATCGATAGCAGGCCGACAACGCCGAAGGCCGCCATCTTGGCCCAGAACACCCAGTTGTGGATATAGAACTCCCAACCTTTCAGGCTCCAGAAGACGCGGCCGATGCCGACGATGATGATCAGCGCGGCGATGATACCATAGTGACGGTCGATGCCGGCGAGCCGCTTGAGCGTCGCCGCGGGCAGGTCGCCGCGGATCAGAACGAATTCGGCGCCGATGATGCCTGCCAGGGAAAACACCAGCAGGTGATGGACAATGGCAAGCGCAAGGTCGGTCGTTTCCATGCTTCTTCCCTCGGGTTTGAGCACCAGCGGCGTCAGAAAGATCCCACGCCGGCAGCTGCTGAATCAGCATGCCTGGAACCTAACACCGCCGGGCAGAATTCCCATGACGGACTCGCCGCTTCTGAACGTTGTCCGTCGCTGCTTGCCTGGATGATGGCGCATCTTCCGCTGGCCCTTGCACCGCAGGGGCGATTTGCTAAGCGCAGGCACCATCAGCGAGGCAGTCCCATGAACAACAGCCAACCGACCGTCGCCCCCGTCATCGAGACGCAACGAACCATCCTGCGGGCGCACCGGCTGGACGATTTCGATGCCTATGTCGCCATGTGGGCCGATCCGGCCGTCACCCGTTTCATCGGCGGCAAGCCGCGTACGCGCGAGGAAAGCTGGATGCGCTTCCTGCGTCACGCCGGCCTGTGGTCGCTGCTCGGCTACGGCTTCTGGGCGATCGAGGACAAGGCGACGGGCCGCTTCGTCGGCGAGGCCGGGTTTCACGATCTGAAGCGCGACATCGAGCCGCCGATCGAAGGCATTCCCGAGGCCGGATGGGCATTGGCTCCGGCCGTGCACGGTGCCGGCCTTGCCACCGAGGTCGTCGGCCGTATCCTGGCCTGGGGTGAGGAAACATTCGGACGGGCGAGAACCGTCTGCATCATCGATCCCGAGAACATCGCCTCGTTGAATGTGGCTGGCAAGGTCGGTTATCGCGAAGTGCTGCGAACCACTTATCACGACGCCCCGACCGTCCTGCTGGAGCGGCTGTCCTAAACTGGGTTGCGGTTCCCGGGCTAGCCGGCCTTGCGGCGCAGCTTCCGCGCCACGTCGGCCCATGGATCGGCGCTCCCGGCGGCTGGCGTGACGCCACGGCCAAGCAGCACCATCGAAGCATCGAATGGTTTCGGCCTGGCGATCCCATAGCCCTGGGCATAGTCGACGCCAATCGCCTTCAGCGCGGCGGCGATACCGTCGCTTTCGACGAATTCGGCGATGGTGCGCTTTCCCATGACCTTGCCGATGTGGTGGATCATCTCGACCATGGCGCGGTCGATGCGGTCGTCCAGCATGTCCTTGACGAAGCTGCCGTCGATCTTGAGGTAGTCGACCGGCAGATGCTTCAAATAGGCGAAGGATGACATGCCGGAGCCGAAATCGTCGAGCGCGAAACGGCAGCCAAGCCCGCGCAGATCGGCGATGAAGCGCATGGCGTTGGTGAGATTGGCGATGGCGCTGGTTTCAGTGATCTCCATGCAGATCATGGCAGGCGAAATGCGGTGGACGAGGAATTGCTCCAGCAGGAAGCCGAGGAAAGTCTCGTCGCCGAAGGTCGCGCCGGAGAGATTAATGGCACATGTGGCGATCGGCGGCGTGCCCGGATCCGCCTGCCGGGCGGCCAGGATGCGGAAGGTGTTGCGCACCACCCAGCGGTCGATCGACGGCATCAGGCCGTAGCGCTCGGCAGCCGGAATGAAGCTCTGCGGGGTGACGAAGCTGCCGTCCTCGTCGGTCAGCCGCAACAGGATCTCGATATGCGCGCCCGCCTCGGCGACGTCGTCGTTGAGCGGCCGGATTTCCTGGGCATGCAGCCTGAAGCGGTTTTGCTCCAAAGCGGCGTGCAGGCGCTGTACCCACGTCATCTCGCCGAAACGCTCTCGCAAGGCCATGTCGCCGTCGCTGTGGATCTGGACGCGGTTGCGGCCCTTCTCCTTGGCCATGTAGCAGGCGACATCGGCGGCCCGCAGTGTCTCCTCTATCGTCACCTGCGCGTTGGCGATCTCAACCATGCCGATGCTGACGCTGGTGTTGAAGGGCCTGCCGTCCCAGGCGAAATGCAGGTCCTGCACGCCCGCGCGCAGCCGTTCGGCGATGTCGGCCGCATCATCGGCTTCACAATCGACCAGCAGCACGCCGAACTCGTCGCCGCCCAATCGTGCCAACACGTCACACGGCCGCAATTCGTGGGTCAGCAGTGCCGAGATCTGGCGCAGCAACTGGTCGCCCGCGGCATGGCCACACGTATCGTTGACGAGCTTGAACTGATCGAGATCGAGATACATCAAAGCGTGCTGCCGGGGCTGGCCCTGCAAATCGACGATCGCCCTTTCCAGCCGGCTTTCAAAATCGCGCCGGTTGGCGAGCCCGGTCAACGCATCATGCGAGGCCTGCCATGAGAGCCGCTCGATATAGTCCTCTTCGCGCGTCATGTCGTGGAAGGCGAGCACGGCGCCGACGACCTCACCGGCAACAAGCAGCGGCGCGCCGGTCAGCGCGACGGGAACGACGGACCCGTCTGGCCGCTGCAGCAATTGCGGACGGGCGCTGGAACGGCGCGCTTCGCCGGCCAGGAGACGCTCAATCAGCTGCGTTTCCTCCACACTGGTGTCCTTGTCGACGAGACGAAACAGCGATGCGATCGGTCTGCCCCTGGCGGTGCCGAACGGGCAGGCCAGCAGTTTTTCGGCAACCGCGTTCATGTAGTCCAGCCGCCCGTCACGGCCGGTGCTGATAACGGCCTGGCCGATCGAAGCAAGCGTGACCTGGGCGCGCTCGCGCTCGGCATTGAGCGCCAACTGGAAGGCCTGGCGTTGCGCCAAGAGCTTGCGCGTGCGCCAAACGGCAAGAAGGATCAACGAGGCGGCGGTGACGAGATTGGCAAAGGTGAGTAGCCTCCGGATGAAGCGCGATCCCTCGCCCAGACTGTCCGAGAAGGCCTTGGACAATGGCGTGACCTGACGGTCGAGCCGATGGATTTCCGCCTTCCAGGCGCTGATCTCCGCCGCCGACGCCGGCCCCTTCACCAGCGTCGCATGCATCGTGTCGCCGAGCCGCTGGATGGCGAGGATCATCGTATCGGCCGCCGCCCAGTCCCGGATGGCTGTGTCGAGATAGCTGAAATTCCGGAAATTCTGGAACAGCCAGATCAGCCCGGCGACGTCGTCCGGATGATTTCTGCCCTGCAGAAAGCCCGCGCGCGCTGCCTCCGCATCGGGGGTGGGCTGCTCGAGCGCCAGGCGGGCCGAGCGGTCGGCCAACGGAACGGCTATCGCTTGGCGATATTCGCCGAAGAATTGATCATTGCCGGTGTCCGCGTAAAGGCTGAGGAAATAGATGGCGTGCTTTTGCCCCTTGGACCAATGGCTTTCGCCGCCGACATAGGCGCGAACCGCCGAAAGGGTGTAGAGGCTGAGGCTGGCGACCAGCGCCTGGATCAGGACGACGGCGATGAACGGCCAGACGAGCCCGAGAAGACGGGGGCTGGCGTCTATCGATGACAGCTTCATAGACTTCATGGACGTGCCATGATCCTGTCAGCGTCTGTCCGACTGTTTCATCCGCCGGTTGAGACGATTTTCTTCCCCACATGTCGCTCGATGGCGACAACAAACCGGGTATCATGAGGGGCTTAACAGCAAATAAATGGTTTCGTTTTCTAAGACGACTTTTCTTGCCGGCGCAGCCGAATATTACGCGACGTCAAGTGACTGCTTAAAGTTGAATCGGTTTGTATTCGAAGCGTATCGGTCTTTTACCGGCCCGTAACAACGCGGGCTGGGCTGAGCCTACGCGGCAAGACTTGCCTGTTCCAGCAGCGAGGCATCCTCGCCGAAGGCGCGGGTGGCGCGGGCCGCCGCCTCGAGCAACGGACGTTTCATGCGTTGAAGGAAGGCGGCATCGACGCGCGTGCTCGGGCCAGCCAGCGTCAATGCACCGAGCAGGATGTGTCCCGGTCCGAATACCGGCGCCGAGACACCCGCCGTGTCGGGGTCGCGATCGCCGACGGCAAGGCAGTGGCAGGTTTTTCGGATGGTTTCGTAGGGTTCACCGGGCTGGCCGGAAAACGCCGCAAGCACGCGTCCGCCCGAGCCGACAAGCAAGGGCAAGACGTCGCCCTCGCGAATGGTGTAGCGGATCGGATGTTTGGATTCGACGCGGTAGAGACAGGTGCGGACATCGCCTGAACGGACATAGAAGGCAACGCTTTCCCAACTCCGCTCGGAGAGGTCGCGCATGATCGGCAGCAGGATGTCGACCGCCACGACCGAACGCTGATAGAGCGCGCCCAACCGGAATGCAGCCGGCCCGACCCGGTAGCGCCCGTCGTCCAGGCGCTCGAGCAATTGCCCGCGCAGCAATGAGTTCGCCAGCCGCAGGATCGTGCTCTTGTAAAGGCCGGTGCGGGCGGCGAGTCCGGCCAGGCTGAGCGAACGGTCAGCCGTGGTGAAGGCATCGAGGATGGCGATCGCCCGATCCAGGGCCGCAACACCTTCGGCCGACGCGAGCCGGTTTTCCACATCAGTCGATCTGTCTGGCAAGTCCATTGCGGTTCCCAGTTCGGTGAAACCCGAGCGGAGCCACTCTGTCGCGCCATCAGGGGTGTTCTGTCCAGCAGAATATCGTTCCCGTTGACAGAACTCGGTAACATCTGCTTGAACTCGATCACGGGTCTGTGAATGCAGGCGCGTTTGGCAGGCACCGGAGGAGGTGTCGTGATCTGGAGGAATCCCATGCTGAACAGACGCAGATTTTTGATGAGCACGGCGGCGGCAGGCGCTGCCGGCCTTGCAGGACTTCATCACACGCCCGCTTTCGCCGAAGGCGCACCGCAGATCCAGATTTTCGTGCCGGCCGCTCCCGGCGGCGGCTGGGATCAGACAGGGCGCACGATGGATCAGGTGCTGCGCTCAGAGAAGCTGATCTCCGGCTCGCAGATCACCAATGTCGGCGGTGCCGGCGGCACGGTCGGGCTGCCGCAGTTCATCAGCCAGTGGAACGGCAAGGGCAATTCGCTGATGGTCGGCGGCATGGTCATGGTTGGCGCCATCATCGCCAACAAGGCCGCCAACAATCTGACGCAGGTGACGCCGATCGCCCGTCTCACCGGGGAATTCGAGGCCCTGGTGGTGCCGGCGGAATCGCCATTCAAGACCGCCGCCGATTTCGTCGCCGCGCTCAAGGCCGATCCGACGAAGGTTCCCGTCGCCGGTGGTTCGGCCGGCGGCTCCGATCACATCCTGTTCGGCCTGATCGCCAAGACGGTCGGCGTTCCGGCGGCCAATCTGTCCTATGTGCCGTTCGCCGGTGGCGGCGAGGCCCTCTCGGCGCTGCTCGGCAATCAGGTGGCGGCCGGCATCTCAGGCTTTGGCGAATTCTCCGAACAGGTCAAGGCCGGCGCGCTCAGGCTGCTGGCCATTTCGGCCGACAAGCGCCAGGACGGCATCGATGCGCCGACGCTGAAGGAAGCCGGCATCGATGAAGAACTGTTCAACTGGCGCGGGGTTTTCGCGCCTCCCGGCGTGTCCGACGCGGACAAGGCGGCGATGATCACGATGGTCGAGGCCATGGCCAAGAGCGATGCCTGGGCGACCGAATGCAAGAACCGCAACTGGACATCCATCCTCCTCACCGGCGACGACTATGCGAAATTCGTCGCCGAGGATTCGGCACGCATCGAAGCCATCCTCAAGGATCTCGGCCTCGCCTGATTTTCCCCAAGGGGGCGGCGCGAGCCGTCCCTCAGTTTTCAGGTCGAGCCGATCGCAGGAGCGAGTGCGGTCAGTCAACGCGTGAAGGTACGTGAAGCCGCTGGCGGATGCCGGCTGTCTTGGGAGGACATTCATGAGCACCATCAACCAGTCGGCGGCGCCATCACGACTTGCCGTACCGGAATTGCTTGTTGGCATCGGCGTTCTCGCCTGTGCCGGTGCCGTGGCCTGGCAGACGCTGGCGATCCCGGTGTCGCCGCTCTATTCCAAGGTCGGCCCGACCGTCTTCCCCTATCTCACCATGGTCGGCCTGGCGGTGCTCTCGCTGCTGCTCATCGTCGCGGCGTTTCGCGGCGGCTGGCAGCCCGAGGAAGAAAAGGAGACACCGACCGACTGGAAGGCGATGGGTTTCGTCATCATCGGCCTTCTGGCCAATTTGCTGCTCATCCGGCCGCTGGGCTTCACCGCGGCATCGGTCATCATGTTCGTTCTCGTCTGCTACGGCTTCGGCAGCAGGCATACGCTGCGCGATGCGCTCACCGGCCTAATCCTGGCGCTGGCGGCCTATTTCGGCTTCGCCAGGGCGCTCGGCGTCAACATCGGCGCCGGTTTCATCGAGAACCAGCTGAACGCGGCGATCGATACGATCGTCGGCGCGCTGGGAGGCTGACGCCATGGAAACGCTTAGCCATCTCGCTCACGGCTTCTCGGTCGCTTTTACGCCGATGAACCTGATGTGGTGCCTGCTCGGCACCACGCTCGGCACCGCCATCGGCGTGTTGCCCGGCCTCGGGCCGGCACTGACCATCGCGCTGCTTCTGCCGATCACCTACCAGGTGGCGCCGGAAGCCTCCTTCATCCTGTTCGCCGGCATCTATTACGGTGCCATGTATGGCGGCTCGACGACATCGATCCTGCTCAACACGCCAGGCGAGAGCGCCACCATCGTCACCGCCCTGGAAGGCAACAAGATGGCGCGGTCCGGGCGTGGCGGCGCGGCCCTCGCCACCTCGGCGATCGGCTCCTTCGTCGCCGGCACGCTGGGCACGCTGGGCGTCGCCTTCCTGGCGCCGGTGGTGGTCAAGTTCGCGCTGGCCTTCGGCCCGGCCGAATATTTCTCGCTGATGGTGCTGGCCTTCATCACGGTTTCGGCCGTGCTCGGCTCATCGTCGGTACGCGGGCTCACCAGCCTGTTTGCCGGCTTCGTCATCGGCATGATCGGCGTCGACCTGCAGACCGGCCAGCCGCGCTTCACCTTCGGCTCGACCGAACTGCTCGACGGCGTCGACGTCATCATCGCCGCCGTAGGGCTGTTCGCCGTCGGCGAGACGATTTACATGGCATCGCGCCGCTATGCCGGCAAGGACGAGATCGTACCGCTCAAGGGTTCGCTCTATATGACAGCGGCCGAATGGGGCCGCTCGTGGAAGGCCTGGTTGCGCGGTGCGGCGATCGGCTTCCCGATCGGCGCCATGCCGGCCGGCGGCGCCGAAATCCCGACCTTCCTGTCCTACGCCGTGGAAAAGAAACTGTCGAAGCACAAGCAGGAGTTCGGCACGGTCGGCGCCATCGAGGGCGTTGCGGGTCCCGAGGCCGCCAACAATGCGTCCGCCGCCGGCGTGCTGGTGCCGATGCTGACGCTCGGCCTGCCGACCTCGGCAACGGCGGCGATCATGCTGTCGGCGTTCCAGAGCTATGGCATCAACCCGGGACCGCTGCTTCTGACGACGCAGGCCAATCTGGTCTGGGGGCTGATCGCCAGCCTGTTCATCGCCAACGTCATCCTCGTCGTCCTCAACCTGCCATTGATCGGACTGTGGGTGCGGCTGCTGAAGATCCCGGCGCCGCAGCTCTATGCCGGCATCCTGGTGTTCGCGACCGTCGGCACTTATGGCATCTCGCAATCGCCGATAGACCTGGTCATCCTTTATCTCCTGGGAGCGGCCGGCTTCCTGATGCGGCGTTTCGATTTCCCGACCGCGCCCGTCATTATCGGCATGATCCTGGGACCGCTCGCCGAAACCCAGTTCCGCCGGGCAATGACCATCTCGAATGGCGATTGGTCGGTGTTCTACAAGCATCCGCTGTCGCTGACGCTGCTGACGCTCGCCTTCATCGGCTTGGTCGGACCGCATATCTGGGCCTTCATCGAACATCGCCGGCGGCACGGACCAGAGCATGTGCCGGGCGATGCCTGACCGATTTGAGAAGATATGACCGACCTGCTTTCCGGTATCCGCGTGCTCGACCTGACCAATGTCCTGGCCGGGCCTTATTGCGCCTATCAGCTGGGGCTGCTGGGGGCTGACGTGATCAAGGTCGAGGCGCCGCAAGGCGGCGACCTGGCGCGCCAGCTCGGCGGTTCGCCAAAGCTCAACCAGGCCGGCATGGGCGCCTCCTTCCTGGCACAGAACGCCGGCAAACGATCTGTCACGCTCGACCTGAAGACGGCAGCCGATCGCGAGCGCTTCCTCGACCTTGTCGCCAGTGCCGATGCGCTGGTGGAGAATTTCCGACCCGGCGTGATGGATCGGCTCGGCCTCGGCTATATCGAGCTGAAGGCGGTCCGCCCCGGTCTCATCTATTGCGCGATATCGGGTTTCGGCCAGACCGGGCCGATGCGCGACAATCCCGCCTATGACCAGATCATCCAGGGTCTTTCCGGCATCATGAGCATCACCGGCACGCCGGAAACGGCGCCGCTGCGCGTCGGTTATCCGGTCGCCGACACGCTGGGCGGGCTGGTCGGCGCCTTCGCGGTCGCGTCGGCGCTGGTCAGGCAGAAGGCATCGGGCGAGGGCGCCTTCCTCGACGTGTCGATGCTCGAATGCACGCTTTCGGCGCTTGGTTGGCCGGTGTCGAACTATCTGACGGCAGGGCTCGATCCCAAGCCGATGGGCAATGAGAACATGACGGCGGCGCCGTCGGGCGCCTTTCGCACCAGCGATGGGTTGCTCAACATCGCCGCCAACAAGCAGGAGCAGTTCGTGACGCTTTGCCGGCTGATCGGGCGGCCGGAACTGGCGTCCGATCCTCGCTTCGCGGAGCGCGAGACGCGCAAGAAGAACCGTGCGGCGCTGAAGGCCGAGATCGAGGACGCCCTGAGGGCCGCGCCGGCGGCTGCCTGGGAAGAGACGCTCAACCGCGCCGGCGTGCCGGCGGGCAGGGTGCTGACGATCCCGCAAGTGCTGGCCGAGCCGCAAGTGCTGGAACGTCAGGTGACAGCGAATTTTGACGATGTTGCCGGGATGGATACGCCGCTGACCGTGCTGCGTGGAGGCTTCATGGTCGATGGTGAGGCGCCTTTGCCGACGAAGCCGCCACCAGCGCTCAACGCGCATAGGGACGAGATTTTCGCCGGTCTGCCGCCGCGTGCCAAGGCCGGAGCACGGGCATGAGCGGCGCGGAGAAGAAGTCAGGCCGTGAACTGGGCGAGGAATGGTGGCAGACCGCAATCATCGAGATGAGCCCCGGCATCATCCGGCTGCGCGGCTATGAAATCCAGGACCTGATCGGTCGCGCCAGCTTCCCGGCAGTCGTCTGGCTGATGCTGCGTGGCGAATTGCCCAGCGAGGATCAGGCCTCCTTGCTCGGCATCGCGCTGGGTGCCGCCGTCGACCACGGACCGCAGGCGCCGTCAATCGCCATCGCGCGCATGGCGGCGACCTGCGGCGTTGGCATCAATAGCGTCATGGCCTCGGCCATCAACGTGCTCGGCGACGTGCATGGCGGCGCCGGCGAACAGGCGCTGTCGTTCTATGGCGATATCGCCGTGGCGATCGATGGCGGGGCGACGCTCGACGGGGCGGTCTCGGCACGGCTCGACCGGTTCTTTGTCGGCGAAAAGGATTATGTGCCGGGGCTCGGCCACCGCTTTCACCCGATCGATCCGCGCGCACCGCGGCTGCTCGAACTGACCCGCGCCTTTGCCGCGCGGGGCGTGGTTAGTGGCCGGTTCGCCGATATCGCCGAGGCGATCGAGGCCGATGTCGCGCGGCGTAAAGGCAGAAAAATCCCGCTCAATATCGATGGCGCCACGGCCGTCATCTATGGCGAACTCGGCTTTCCGCCACCGCTGACGCGCGGGCTCTTCGTGCTGTCGCGTTCCGTCGGCATCTTGGCGCATGCCTGGGAACAATCGCAGCAGAGCGAGCGCAACAAGGGGCCGCTGCCACGCGAATGGCTGTGGGCCTATACTGGCACGCCGCCGAGGCCGTTTCCGGGAGAGGACGACGCTGGCGAATGAAGCACGGAGTTATTTGCCCTGGCGCAATTCCTGGGGGAAGCACTATCGGCTTTCCTGGAATTGCTTACGCCTGGCCCTGCGGCGCCAGTTCGGGAAGCTTCAAGGTCGCCACCAGCGTCGAGAGATCGGGCTCGTCGATGAGCATTGCGGCGTCGGCCGGCGCGAGCCAGGCCCGCTGGCGCCGCTTGGCTTCCTGCCAGTTGACAAGCTCTTCCGTCACGTCGAGCAGATAGACGATCACGTCGACGCGGACAAAGCGGTTGGTCAGTCGCTTCCAATAGGAATAGGTGCCCGCGGGCTCCTTCAGGGTCTTGCCGAGCACGCCGGCTTCTTCCATCGCCTCGATGGCGGCTGCCTTGCGGCCGCTCTTGCCTTTCATCGGCCATCCCTTGGGGACGATGAAGCGCTGCGTGGTCCGTGAGGTGACCAGCATCACCTCGATGCCGCCATCGGCGTTCAGCCGAAAGGGGATAGCCGCCACCTGGCGGATTCGTTCGCCCTTCTTGGCTCGGCGTACGGCCTTTTTCCTGGTGGCTGCCATGCGTAAAAATCCAGTCGTGCAGTGCCCCATAGCGTGATGCGGCGCCTTTGCAAAACCCAAACTGCCACACGGGTACCCGGACGCCCCTATCACGTAAGTCGGCTAAATAAAAGCAGGAGCTCGCCTGTCAGCGGCAGGTGCTCACGGCGGTGCTGCCGATTATCTGCGTCTGGCAGGTCGGCCTGGCCTGCGGCACCACCGGCGGCGGCGGCTGGACGATCACGCGGTCCTGGGCACGATACTGCTGCTGCTGCTGCTGAAATTGCTGCCGCTGAATCTGGTTCTGCAGGATTTGCAGGTCGTTCCGCTGGATCAGCCCGTTGCGGCTGGTGGTGGAATTGAGCACCTGTGCAGAGGCAGGCAGCGCAAAGCCGACCACAATCGTCGCGGCCAGCATCGCCGATGCGAGTTTCATCGATGGTCGCCGCGCAAACATCCGGTCATTCCCGCGAAAAATCCTGCTCATTATCGGTATATAGGGCGTTTGTCCGGCGATGCCATGGTCGGTACCCGGCTTGAAGTCGATCATGCCTCCGCCACGTCCTTCCGGTTTGCGGCTCAGCGACGTCGCCAGCATTCGTCTCGATGGAAAGCCGGGGTGGAGTTCTCCAACAAAGGAGTGGGAGATCGAAGGTCGCTTCGCGGCTGCGGAGAATTTGCCCGGCAACCCCGCATTGCACTTGACGGAGGCGGTCGATTCGCCGCTCTATCGCGTCGGAGCCGGCCTCGAATTGAATGGCGTCAACGGCGTCGGCACGCCTGTCGGGTATAACGACGCCTTCGGGCAAATGGTCAAACAGAATGCAGTCAGCGCCTCTCCTAAGGTCAGTTTCTAGGCTGGCTTGGGACCGAGCCGGGCGGGAGAAGTCTTGATGAGGAAATACGCGTATTTCGTTGCGGTGCTGGGTGCGGCCTGCATTGCCGGTCTGCCGGCCGTGGCCGCGCAGACCAAGGGCGACAAGGTGACTGCGGCACCGGCTCCCGCCGCCGACGCGCCAACGCTGCCCGGCGGTGCATCGGCCTTGTCCGAGACGCATGGCGACTGGACGGTCAATTGCCAGATATCGGGCACGAACAAGGTCTGCAGCCTGTCGCACCAGCAATTCAACAAGCAAAACAACCAGCGTCTGCTGGCGATCGAACTGTCGAGCAAGACCGGTGACGATGCGACCGGCACCCTTGCCCTGCCATTCGGCCTGGCGCTGGCCAAGGGCGTCACGCTGACCATCGATGACCAGAAACTCGACGGTAGCCTGGCGTTCAACACCTGCCAGGTGGTCGGCTGTCTGGTGCCGGTGGCGTTCGACGCCAATGTGACGCCGCTGCTCAAGAACGGCACCACGCTCAAGATCGACGCCTTCGCGGCGGATACCGGGCAGGCCGTGAGCTTCTCCATTCCGCTCAACGGTTTCGGCGGGGCGCTTGCCCGCACGGCCGAGCTTTTGTCCAACTGACGCAGCCTGCGGGATGCTGGTGGTGGTCTGTCCACCGCCAGCGCTTTTCAAACGACTGTTGTTTTCAACCGCTCGGCGATGAGAGCGGCAAGCCGCGTTGCCACCTCGTCCTTGGTCATTTCGGGCCATTCGTCGACGCCGGCCCTGGACACGATCCGCACCCGGTTGCGATCACCGCCCATGACGCCCGAGGGGCCGATGCCGCTCTCGTGCGACACGTCGTTGGCGACGATGAAATCGGCGCCTTTCTTCCTGAGCTTGGCCTCCGCATTGCGCAGGAGATCCTGCGTTTCGGCGGCGAAACCGACGACCAGGCCGGGGCGCTGGCTGTGATGGCCGACCCCGGCAAGGATGTCGGGGTTCTCCACCATGCGCAGCACCGGCGGACCTTCGCCCGCTACCTTCTTGATCTTTTCACCGGCTGAATTCTCGCTGCGCCAGTCGGCGACGGCGGCGACGAACACCGCGGCGTCGGCGGGCAGCAGCTGTTCGACCGCATCGCGCATCTCCCGCGCGCGCTCGACATGGATGGTCGTCACGCCGGCGGGGTCGGCAATGCTCACCGGACCGGAGACCAGGCGCACATCGGCACCAAGCCTGGCAAGGGCTGCCGCGATGGCATGGCCCTGCTTGCCGGACGAACGGTTGGCGATATAGCGCACCGGGTCGATCGGCTCATGCGTCGGGCCGGAGGTGACGATGATCTTTCGGCCCGCAAGCGGCTTGGGGCCCGCATCGAGCAGCGCCTCGACCGCGGCGACGATCTCCAGCGGTTCCGCCATGCGGCCTTCGCCAGCCTCATGGCTCTCGGCCATCTCGCCTCTGCCCGGGCCGATGAAGGCGATGCCGTCCTTGCCCAGTGTCGCACGGTTGCGGCGGGTGGCGGCGTGCGCCCACATCCTCGGGTTCATGGCAGGTGCCATCAGCACCGGCTTGTCGGTGGCCAGAAGCACGGTCGAGGCCAGATCGTTGGCGTGGCCGTTGGCGAGCTTGGCCATCAGGTCGGCAGTGGCGGGCGCCACCACCAAAAGGTCGGCCTCACGCGACAGCCTGATATGGCCGACATCGTGCTCGTCATTGCGGTCGAACAATTCGGTGAAAACATGGTCGGCCGACAGTGCGCCGGCGGTCAGAGTGGTGATGAATTCCTGTGCCGCCGCCGTCATCACCACCCGCACCGAAGCTCCGCGCTCGCGCAGCCGGCGGATCAAGTCGAGCGCCTTGTAGGCGGCGATGCCGCCACCGATGATGAGCAGGATGCGCTTGCCGGAGAGGCTCATGCACCCACCCAAGGATTGACTATGTTGATACCGCAGTCGGAAAAGTCAGCAACATTTCTAGTCACTACCGCAAAGCCTCGCGAGCGAGCAATCGAGGCGATCTGTGCGTCAAATTCGCGGATAGGGCGTCCCAGAAATCGTCTCTTCGAAACAATCTCTGCATATGCTTCGGCCTCACGGTCTCCAAACGCGAGCACTGGGGTCTTGAGCCACGTGGTGAAAAAGGCCCCGATGACACTACCCAGTGCAGCTTTACGCTTTCCGTCCGGCATGTTCGCAAGTCCAACGAGCAGCTCTGCCTTGGTCATCGCCGTGACATATGAGCGGGTCG
Source organism: Mesorhizobium erdmanii (assembly GCF_013170725.1). Taxonomy (NCBI): domain Bacteria; kingdom Pseudomonadati; phylum Pseudomonadota; class Alphaproteobacteria; order Hyphomicrobiales; family Phyllobacteriaceae; genus Mesorhizobium; species Mesorhizobium erdmanii. The sequence goes on from NZ_CP033361.1 coordinate 1,955,416, forward strand.
CGAGCGAGCTATCCATCCAGGTAGCCACCCCTGCATCCGGCCGTGGTTTGAAGGTTTCGGAAATAACATTCGTATCCAGCACGAACATGGTTAGTCAAATTTCAGTGGCCCGCGCGTGGGGCCGCGCTCCGGCAACTCGATATCGAAACCGCCATGGGGCTCAACCAGCCTACGAATCGCGGCGTACAGGGACTCGCCCCGAGGGTCTTGATCCACACCGTCCGAAAGAACACTCTTGGCAAGAACGCTGCGCGCTTCCTCTTCCATTGAGACTCCCCTCACGGCAGCTCGCTCACGCAGTTTCTGCTTCACGTTGGTGTCGAGATTGCGGATAGTAAGTGTGCTCATGTTTTGCTCCTTACCCTCAACATAGTTCATGAAAGCGTTGCTTTCAATGACAGCAATGCCTGCATTGCTGTCATTGAAAGTGCTCAAAGCAACTTCCAGGCGATATAGACCAACGTCAGCGCGATCACCCACAACGCCACGCGGCCGGAGCGGCTGTAGCGGGCTTCGGCCTTGCCGATGGCGCGGGCGGTGCTTTCGTCGAAGCGCAGGCCGTGCTCGGCCATCAGGTCGATCTCGCGCGACAGCCGGTCGGTGCGCGCGGCAAGCTCGGGCGCCTGGCGGGCGAGCGTCAGCAGCGCCTTGGCGCCGTCGCGCGCGTCGATCATCATGCCGCGCGGGCCAAGGTTGCCGGCGATCCAGCCGCCGACCACCGGTTCGGCCGTCTTCCACATATTGAAGGCAGGGTCGAGCGTACGCGCCACGCCCTCGACCACCACCATGGTCTTCTGCAGCAGGATCAGTTCCGGCCTTGTCGCCATGTCGAAGAGTTCGGTCACTTCGAACAGCAGCGTCAGCAGCTTGGCCATGGAAATGGTTTCGGCCGGCTGGCCGTGGATCGGCTCGCCAATGGCGCGGATCGCCTGCGCGAAGGCCGCGACATTATGTTGACGCGGCACGTAGCCGGCCTCGAAATGCACTTCGGCGACGCGCAGATAGTCGCGGGTGATGAAGCCGTAGAGGATTTCGGCGAGGAAGCGGCGCTCCTTCTTGCCGAGCCGTCCGGCAATGCCGAGATCGACGGCGACGATGGTGCCGTTGGCCTCGACGAACAGATTGCCGGGATGCATGTCGGCGTGGAAGAAGCCGTCGCGCAGCGTATGACGCAGGAACGACTGGATGAGATTGGCGGCGATCGCCTTCAGATCGTGGCCGGCGGCTTCAAGCCCGGCGATGTTGTTCATCTTGACGCCGTCGACCCATTCCATGGTCAGCACGTCACGGCCGGTGCGCTCCCAGTCGACGGATGGCACGCGAAAGCCGGGATCGTCCCTGGTGTTCTCGCCGAGTTCAGAGAGCGCCGCCGCCTCGAGGCGCAGGTCCATCTCGATCTTGGTGGTCTGCGCCAGCGTCTCGGTCACCTCGACGGGCCGCAGCCGGCGCGACGACGGGATGTACTTCTCCTGGAGGCGGGCGGCGAGGAAATAGCTTTCGAGATCCTGGAAGAAGCGGCGGCGCACGCCGGGCCGGATGACCTTGACCGCGACCTTGGTGGCGGCGCCGTCATGGATGGTGTCGGCGGCATGGACCTGGGCGATGGAGGCGGCGGCGACCGGGTCGCCGAATTCAGCGTAGAGATCGGCCACCTTGCGCCCGAGCGAGGCTTCGATGGCCGCGACTGCCTCGGCCCTCGGGAAGGTGTGCATCTTGTCCTGCAGCATGGCGAGATCGAGCGCCATGTCGTTGCCGACGACATCAGGCCGCGTCGCCAGGAACTGGCCGAGCTTGACGTAGGAGGGCCCGAGCCGCACCACAGCCTTGGCCAGCCGGTCGCTGCGCTCATAGGCCAGCGCGCGGCGGCGGGTGAATAGACGCGCCAGCCGCCAGCCGAATTTCGGCAGGCCGGACAATTCCTCGCCCGGCAGAGCGGCGATGACGCCCTCGCGCACCAGCACCCAGCCGGCCCGTGCGAGCCTGAAACCAGCGCCGACGCTGCTCATGGCCGCACCCAGGCCGGTCCTTGCGACCGGTGCGAGCCATATCGGGGATGGGAAATGCGCTGCAGCCTCAAAGCTTCCAGCCCGAATGAAGCGCGGCGATACCGCCGGAATAGTTGCGGAAGGAAACGCGGTCGAAGCCCGCATGGGTGATCATGGACGCAAAGTTCGCCTGGTTGGGGAATTTGGCGATCGATTCGACCAGATAGGAGTAGGGCTCGCCGTCGCCGGTGACCATCTTGCCGATCCTGGGAATGGCGTTGAACGACCAGGCCTCATAGACCTTGTCGAGCAACGGCATCTCGACCTCGGAAAATTCCAGGCACAGGAACCGCCCGCCGGGCTTCAGCACGCGGAACGCTTCGCTGAGCGCGACATGGATATGCGGTACGTTGCGGATGCCGAAAGCGATGGTGTAGGCGTCGAATGTGGCATCGGTGAAAGGCAATTCCTCGGCATTGGCCTCGACGAAATCGATGTTGCCGGACAGGCCTTTCTTCTCGGCCCGGTCGCGGCCGACAGCGAGCATCGAGCCGTTGATGTCGAGCACGGTGGCGTGCGCGTTACCATGGCTGGCGTCGACGATGCGGAAGGCGATGTCGCCGGTGCCGCCGGCCACGTCCAGGACTTTCCAGCCCGCCCGCTTCGGCGGATTGAGCCATGTCACCATGGCATCCTTCCACAGCCGGTGCAGGCCACCCGACATCAGGTCGTTCATCAGGTCGTAGCGGTTGGCGACCTTATGGAAAACGTCGTTGACCAGGGACTGCTTCTCGCCTTCCCCTACACGCTTGAAACCATAAGAGGTTTCCATGCCGCCCGCGGCCGTGGTTCTCTCAACTGACATTTTTTTGATCCGTCATAAAACCGGCGGGACCATAGCCGATCGATGCTGTGGGCGCTATTGTTTAAGGCGCGGTGTTCAGCCGCGCTTCCAGGTGGTTGGTTTTCAAGACCTGGACTGACCGACGGGATGTTTGAATGCCTTTGAAAGCGGAATTGCACTGCCACATTGAAGGGGCAGCGGCGCCAGAACTCGTCATCCGCCAGGCGCAGAAATACGGCAAGGACACCTCGCCCTATATCCAGAACGGTTCGTTTGTCTGGCACGATTTCACCTCCTTCCTGGCGGCTTATGATTTTTCCGCCGATCTGTTCCGCACCGAAGAGGATTATGCCCGCCTCGCCGATCATTATCTGACCAGCCTGGCCCGCGACGGGGCCATCTATTCCGAGGTCTTCACCTCGCCGGACCATGCGACGAAAGCCGGCCTGTCGCCCAAGGCCTACACCGACGCGCTCGGCGAAGGCATGCTCCGCGCCAAGGCCAAGACCGGCATAGAGGGCCGCATGATCGTCACCGGCGTGCGCCATGCCGGCGTCGAGTCGATCGAGAAGGCGGCGCGTTTCGCGGCACGCTGCGGGCATCCGCTGGTCACCGGCTTCGGGGTCGCGGGCGATGAACGCATGGGCGAAATGGAAGACTATGTCAGGGCCGTCGAGATCGCGCGCGAGGCGGGGCTTGGCATCACCATCCATGCTGGCGAGCTGACGGGCTGGGAGACTGTCCAGGCAGCGCTCGACCATATCCGCCCCTCGCGCATCGGCCACGGCGTGCGTGCGATCGAAAATTCGGACCTTGTCCGGCGCATCGCTGACGAGGGCGTGGTGCTGGAATGCTGCCCCGGCTCCAACATCGCGCTAAAGGTCTTCGACAGTTTCGCCGACCATCCGTTCCCGGCCTTGCGGGCCGCCGGCTGCAAGGTGACGCTCAACTCCGACGATCCGCCGTATTTCTGGACGTCGCTGAAGCGCGAATACGACATCGCGGCGGAGCATTTCTCGATGAATGAGAAAGCGCTCGCGACGGTCACCCGGACGGCCATCGAGGCCGGTTTCGTCGATCGAAAGACCAAGACGGCACTTCTCGCCCGGCTGAACGGCGCGGCGCGTTGATTTCTTCACCGACGATTTCTGGCGACAAAGCTGTGGTCGGTGGCGGCCAAGCGGTTCCTTGGCCGGCCCATTGTCGTTAGGGTTCGCCCAGGCAGCTTGAAGCGCGACATGTCCCCGGGGATCCATGCGCGCGGTTCGGGCGACACGCATCAGGAGACCATCATGAAGGGCGTCACCGTCGTCGACCACCCGCTTGTCCAGCACAAGCTGACCATCATGCGCAAGAAGGAGACTTCGACGGCCGGCTTCAGGCGGCTGTTGCGGGAGATATCGCTGCTGCTCGGCTACGAGGTCACCCGCAATCTCGAACTGACGACGACGACGATCGAAACGCCGATCGAGACCATGGAAGCGCCGACGCTGGAGGGCAAGAAACTGGTCTTCGCCTCGGTGCTGCGCGCCGGCAACGGCCTGCTCGAAGGCCTGCTCGACCTGGTGCCGGCGGCGCGCGTCGCCCATATCGGCCTCTACCGCGATCACGAGACGCTGGAAGCGGTCGAATATTTCTTCAAGGCGCCGAGCGATCTTGCCGACCGTCTGGTGATCGTCGTCGACCCGATGCTGGCGACCGCCAATTCGGCGATCGCGGCGATCGACAAGCTGAAGGGGCGCGGCGCCACCAACATCCGGTTCCTCTGCCTTTTGGCTGCGCCCGAAGGCATCGAGCGCTTCACCAAGGCGCATCCGGACGTGCCGGTCTTCACCGCTTCCATCGACCGTCAGCTCAACGAGAAGGGCTACATCATGCCCGGCCTCGGCGACGCCGGCGACCGCATGTACGGGACGAAATAATTTACCAAACGTTTACGCAAAGCCTTGGTTTCGGCGGGCGTTAAAGCGGCAAACACCATCAGTGCTTAAGGATCGGCCGTCACAAAGGCCGGTCCATGCTCCGCAAACTTCTAATCCTCAGCGTTTTCGCCGGCACATCGGCGTCGATCCCTGTCGTCTATCAGTCAAATCCGCAGATCTTCGAAAACCTGCTGAAATCGGCAACGATTGCCAAGCCTGATGCCGGGCAGCAACCGAAGATCAACCTTGCATCGGTTCCAGACAAGCCTGTGGCGCCGCTTGCGACTGGCCGCAAGGTGATCATCAATGCGGACGCCCGCGGGCACTTCACGTCGATCTTCAGGCTCAACGGCCGCCAGGTTGACGGCATGATCGATACCGGTGCCACCCTGGTTGCCGTCAACGCGTCAACGGCGCGTCGGATCGGGCTGTCGCTCAATCCGTCGGATTTCAGCCACGAGGTCAGCACCGCCAACGGTACGATCAAAGCGGCCGTGGTGATGATCAATCGCCTGCAGGTCGGAAGCGTTGTCGTCGATGACGTGCAGGCCATCGTGCTCGACGACAAGGCCTTGCAGACCAACCTGATCGGCATGAGTTTTCTTAAACGGCTCAGCAAATACCAGGCCGAGGATGGCACGCTGCTGCTTGTCCAGTAGCTAGCCGCGCGGCAGGATCCGCCGGATCACGGCTTTATCCGCCGGTGGTTTCGAAGCACCGACAGCATAGGCCGAGAGCACGGCGTCGGCCGCCGCTTCGGCGTCGGAGGGCGAGCGGGCGTGGATCAGCGCCAGAGCATCTCCGACGTGTACTTCCGCGCCTATCGGCAGCAGCCTTGTGATGCCGACCGTGGGATCGATTTTGTCGTCGGGCCGGGTGCGGCCGCCTCCCAGAGCAACCACCGCAAGGCCAATGTCGCGGGTGGCGATGCCGGTGACGAAGCCGTCGGTCGTCGCCTTGACCGCGAATTCCGTTGCCGCTTCGGGCAAGTATTTTTCCGGCTTTTCGATAAAGTCCACGGGGCCGCCAAGCACCGCCACCATGCGGGCGAAGGTGGCCGCGGCGCGGCCGCTGGCCAGCGTCTCCGTGGCGCGCCGCATGCCATCCTGATTTGACGATACCAGCCCGGCCGACTGCAGCATTTCGGCGGCCAGCGCCAGCGTCACATCCTCCAGCCGCCGGTCGCGCAGACGGCCGGTGAGGAAATCGACGGCGTTGCGCACCTCGACGGCATTGCCGGCCGCCGAGGCCAGCGGCTCGTTCATGCCGGTGATCAGCGCCGAGACTTTCAGCCCGGCGCCGCTGGCGACCTCGACCAGGCTGTTGGCGAGCGCGGTGGCGTCGCGCGACTTCTCCATGAAGGCGCCATTGCCGACCTTGACGTCGAGCACCAGCGAGCCCAGGCCGGCGGCCAGTTTCTTCGACAGGATCGAGGCGGTGATCAGCGGCACCGATTCCACGGTGCCGGTGACGTCGCGGATGGCATAGAGCCGGCGGTCGGCCGGCGCCAGATCGGCGGTCTGGCCGATGATGGCGCAGCCCGTTTCCAGCACGGCGCGGCGAAACAGCGTGATATCGGGCTGGCTGGCATAGCCTGATATCGCGTCCATCTTATCCAGCGTGCCGCCGGTATGGCCAAGGCCACGGCCGGAGATCATCGGCACATAGGCGCCACAGGCGGCGACGATCGGCGCCAGCATCAGCGAGACGTTGTCGCCGACACCGCCCGTGGAATGCTTGTCGGTGACCGGACCGGGCAGGTCCGACCAGTCGAGCACGTCGCCGGAATCGCGCATGGCCAGCGTCAGCGCGACGGCCTCGTCGCGGTTCATGCCGTTGAAGAACACTGCCATGGCAAAGGCCGCGGCCTGGCCGTCGGTGACGGCACCCGAGGTCACGCCGTCTATGAAAGCGGCGATTTCACCAGCCGAGAGCCTGTGGCCGTCGCGTTTGTGACGGATGATTTCCTGCGGAAGCATCAGCTCTCCAGCAGCCTGTCGCGGAACACACACTGCAGCACCGTCGCCAGCCGCGAGCCGCCGACCGGCGCCATATCCTTGGTCTCCTGGTGCGAAAGCTCGGCTCCGGTCATGCCGGCCGCCAAATTGGTGATCACCGAGCAGGCGGCGACGCGCAGGCCAAGGAATCTGGCGAGAATGACTTCCGGCACCGTCGACATGCCCACCGCATTGGCGCCCATGATGCGCGCCATGCGGATTTCAGCCGGCGTTTCGAAACACGGGCCGGAAAACCACATATAGACGCCCTTGTGCAGCGCGATGCCGGTCGCCTTCGCCGCATGCTCGATCGCCTTGCGGATACCGGCATCATAGGCTTCGGTCAGGCCGACGAAGCGGCGGTCGCTCGGCTCGCCGATCAGCGGATTGCTGCCGGAGAAATTGATGTGGTCGGTGAGCAGCATTATCGAGCCCGGCGGCATCTCCGGATCGACCGAGCCGGCGGCATTGGTGAGGATCAGTTTGGTAATGCCGATGCCGGCAAGCACTTCCAGCACCGGCCGCATCGCCGCGGCGTTACCGTGCTCATAGTAATGCGCGCGGCCGGAAAGCATCAGCACCGGCGTGCCGGCAAACAGTCCCGCCACCACTTCGCCGGCATGGCCGCTGACGCCGCTGCTCGGAAAACCGGGCAGGTCGGCATAGGGGACACGGATCGAGTTCTCGATCCGGTCGACGAGGACGCCGAGCCCCGAGCCGAGCACCATTGCGGTCGACGGCGCCAGACCGTCCAGCCTCTCGATCAGATGGTCCACGGTCTTCTGGGTCATTGCAGCCAGCCGGTCATTTGAGCCAATACTTGATTTTGAGCCGATTCTTCATTTGAGGATGTCGCCACGAAAACCGTAGGGCAGCATCTCGCCCATGGTCACGGTCTCGGCCACGCCCGTGTTGTCGCAGAGATAGAGTTTCGTATCCGGCCGGCAGAATTCGGCCAGCCGCTGACGGCAGCCGCCGCAGGGTGAGCATTTGGCCATGCGTTCGGCTAGGACCGCGATTTCCACGATCTTGCCGCCGCCGGCCATGATGTAGTGGCCAAGCGCTGTCGTCTCGGCGCACCAGCCCTCCGGATAGGAGGCGACCTCGATGTTGGCGCCGGTGAAGACGCGGCCATCCTCGGTGCGCAAGGCGGCGCCCACCGGAAACTTGGAATAGGGCGCATAGGCCTTGGCCATGGCGGTCTTGGCCGCTTCGAACAGATCATGCGACATTCAGTTGTTCTCTCCGATGATCATGTCCAAAACCCGGCGCGTCCTTCGCGCCGAGGCATCGGTCCTTAAAGCGCGTCGCACCGAAATGGATACAGGCGACGCGCTTTGACTTTTTGTTTTATGCATGTCGTGTTCCCAAAACCGAGGTTACTTTTGGGCGACATGCATTAGCGTTCCTTGACGTATGGCACGCCGCCGGCGCGCGGCGGGATGGCCTTGCCGATGAAGCCGGCAAGCAGGACGACGGTAAGGACATAGGGCAGGGCCTGCATGAATTGTGCCGACACTTTGCCAACAATGGGCAGCGGCGAGCCTTGCAGGCGGATCGAAGCCGCGTCGAGGAAGCCGAACAGCAGGCAAGCGAACATGGCGTTGACAGGCTTCCACTTGGCAAAGATCAGCGCGGCCAGCGCGATATAGCCCTTGCCCGCGGTCATGTCCTTCACGAAGCCGCCATTCTGCACCATCGACAGGTAGGCGCCGGCGACGCCGGTGAGGATGCCGGTGCAGATCAGCGCCCGATAACGCAGCCAGGCGACCGAAATGCCGGCGGTGTCGACGGCTGCCGGGTTCTCGCCGACGGCGCGCAGCCGCAGGCCGAAGCGGGTGCGGAACAACACCCACCAGGTGAACGGCACCATCGCGAAGGCGAAGTAGACCAAAATCGAATGACCGAGCACGAGCTCGGCAAAAATCGGGCCGAAGCCGGGAATCCGTGCCAGCGCATCGATCAGCAGCGCCGGCAGGTAAAGAATGAGCCCGCGTATCGAGGCGAGAAAATCGGCGAAGCTCGCGGTGCTGAAGCTGTATGTGGAAAGGAAGTTCGAGATCACATCCGCCGTTATCGATTCAAACCGTTCGCCGGGCTGCAAGGCCGGGGTGCGCCCGCCCTGCTGGAACCAGGCCTGGCCCAGAATGATGGTCGAGCCGGCGGCGATGAAATTGATCGCCACGCCCGAAACGATCTGGTTGCCGCGATGGGTGATCGAGGCGAAGCCGTGCACCATGGCGAAGGCGACCGAGATCAGGATGGCCATGCCAAGGCCGATAAAGGCGGAGTGGAAGACCGAGGCCGCGGCGGCGCCGGCGAAGGCACCGACCAGCATCTTGCCTTCGAGCCCGATATCGAAGATGCCGGAACGCTCGGAAAAGAGCCCGGCAAGGCAGGCGAGCAGCAGCGGCACCGAAAGGCGGATGGTGGAGTCCAGGACCTGGACGATGGCGTTGACGAAATCCATCTCAGGCGCCCTTTCCCTTGACCGCTTCCATGCCGACCGACCGCGGGCTGAACGAGGCGAACAGCGCCTGGATGTAAGGCCGGAACATGTGTTCGAGCGCGCCGGCGAACAGGATCACCAAGCCTTGAATGATGACGATCATGTCGCGGGAAATCGCCGGCATCTCGAAGGCGAGTTCGGCACCGCCCTGGTAGAGCATGCCGAACAGGATCGCCGCCAGCACGATGCCGACCGGGTGCAGGCGCCCCATCAAGGCGACCGCGATGCCGACGAAGCCGGCGCCGGAGACGAAATCGATCGCGACATTGTGCTGGTCTCCCATCACCGGATTGAGCGCCGTCATGCCGGCCAGCCCGCCCGAGATCATCATCGCGGTGATGATGATGCGGGTTTCCGAGATGCCGGCATAGCGCGCCGCCTTCGGGCTGTGGCCGTAGGTGCGCATCTCGTAGCCGAGCTTGGTGCGCCAGATCAGCAGCCAGACCAGGAAAGCCATGGCGAGCGCCAGCAGGAAGGTGACGTTGAGCGGCGCCGAGCGGATCTTGGCGCCGAACAGCTCGATGATCCAGTTGAGTTTCGGCAACTCGGCCCCGGCGAGGAAGTTCCGGGTTTGCGGGGCTTGCGATCCTGCCGGCTTCAACGCTCCGACCAGCAGATAGACCATGATCGAAGCGGCGATGAAGTTGAACATGATCGTGGTGATGACGATGTGCGAACCGCGCTTGGCCTGCAGATAGGCGGGGATCAGCGCCCAAAGCGCGCCAACGGCGGCCGAAGCGACGATGGCCAGCGGGAAGGTCAGCCACCACGGCAGCACGCTGTCGAAGGAGAGGCAGACGATGGCGATGCCGAGACCGGCAATATAGGCCTGCCCCTCGGTGCCGATGTTGAACAGGCCGCAATGCGCCGCCACCGCCACTGAAAGTCCGGTGAAGATGAAGGTGGTGGCATAGAAAAGGGTGAAGGCGATGCCCGTTCCCTTGCCGAAAGCGCCCTCGACCAGGATGACGGCGGCGCGGAACGGATTTTCGCCAACCAGAAGCACGACGAAGCCGGCGACGATGAAAGCCACCGAGAGGTTGATCAGCGGAATCAGCCCATAGTCGGCCCAGGCCGGCAGTTTTGCGTAAGGCGTGCTCATGCGGCAGCCTCCTGGCGCTCGACGCCCGCCATCAGCAGGCCAAGCTCGCCCTCTGTCGCCTCCGGGCCGCGCTCGCCGACGATGCGGCCGGCAAACATCACCAGGATGCGGTCGGAGAGGGAACGGATCTCGTCGAGCTCGACCGAAACCACCAGCACCGCCTTGCCCTGGTCGCGCATGGCGATGAGGCGCTTGTGGATGAATTCGATGGCGCCGACATCGACGCCGCGCGTCGGCTGGCCGACGATCAGCACGCCTGGATCCTGTTCGATCTCCCGCGCCAGTACGATCTTCTGCTGGTTGCCGCCGGAGAAATTGGCGGTCTTCAGGCGCGGATTGCCGGGACGAATATCGTACTTTTCGATCTTGTCCTTGGCGTCGGCCATGATGGCATCCAGGTTGAGGAACGGCCCTTTCAAGTAACGAGGGTCGTCGTGATAGCCGAGGATGGAATTCTCGTTCTCCTCGAAGGCCAGCACCAGCCCGACATGATGGCGGTCCTCAGGCACATGGGCGAGCCCGCGGTCGCGCAATTCACCGGGATCGGCGGCCCCGGTCAGGTCGATCGGCTTGCCGTCGAGCATGACCGAGCCGGAAACGGCGCGCCTGATGCCGGAAATCGCTTCGAGCAGTTCGGATTGTCCGTTGCCGGCGACCCCGGCAATGCCGACGATCTCGCCGCCACGCACGTCGAAGGAGATGTCGTCGACCATGGTGACGCCGCGCGAATCCTTGACCGTCAGGTTCTTGACCGCGAGCTTGACGGCACCGGCTTCGGCTTCGCCCTTCTCGACCCTCAACAGGACGCGGCGTCCGACCATCAGTTCGGCCAGTTCCTCGACGGTGGTTTTCCTCGTCTCCCTGGTCGCCACCATCGTGCCCTGACGCATGACCGAGACGGTGTCGGTGATGGCCATGATCTCGCGCAGCTTATGGGTGATCAGCACCACGGTCTTGCCCTGGTCCTTCAACTGCTTGAGGATGCGGAAGAGGTGGTCGGCCTCGGCCGGCGTCAGCACGCCTGTCGGCTCGTCGAGGATCAGGATCTCGGCGCCGCGATAGAGCGCCTTGAGAATTTCGACGCGCTGCTGCAGGCCGACCGGTAGTTCCTCGATGATGGCGTCGGGATCGACCTCGAGCCCGTATTCGCGCTCCAGGCGCTCCAGCTCGGAGCGCGCCTTGGCAATACTGCGCTTCAACAGCGCATCGCTCTCCGCGCCGAGGATGATATTCTCCAGCACGGAGAAATTGTCGACCAGCATGAAATGCTGGTGCACCATGCCGATGCCGAGCGCGATGGCATCGTTGGGCGTCTTGATCGACGCCGGCTTGCCGCCGACGCGGATCTCGCCGCTGTCGGCCTGGTAGAAGCCATAGAGGATCGACATCAGCGTCGACTTGCCGGCGCCGTTTTCGCCGACGATGCCGTGGATAGTGCCGCGTGCGATCTCCAGGTTGATGTCGCGGTTGGCGCGCACGGCGCCAAAACTCTTGTTGATGCCGATCAGTTCGATTGCGGCTTGCGCCATGCAGCCAGTCCCACTCTTATTTTTTTATCGCTTGGTCAAAATGCCTAGCATGACGCTCCGCCCGTGCCAATTGGCCGGAGCAGCATTCACTCTCGGCAAATCCCGGTGCGCTTGTCAATTTCCAACGTGTCCGCGGCCTCCATATTCGCTAATATGACGAAGCCGAAATCGGCATCTTGATGAAAGCCAGGGATTGCCAATGACCATGCCCGACGACCGGCTGACAACGCTGGAAATCCGCGCCGCCGAGCAGGAGAAGACCATCGAGGAACTGTCGGGGCAGATCGCCGAGCAATGGAAAGTGGTCGAACGCATGCAACGCAAGCTCGACGCGCTGACCGACCGCTTCTTGGCGCTGGAGGAACAGGCGGCGCCCGACGTGCCGATAACCAAGCCGCCACATTGGTGAGCAAAAGGGGAGGGCGCAAATCATGAGCGACCGCATCGCAAGGGCCGGTGACTATGTGCTTGGCCTGATGAACGATGCCGATCGCGAACGGGCCGAGCGCGATCTGGAAATCGACCCCGCCTTCCGCGACGCCGTGCTGCAGCTTGCCGAACGCATGCATATGTTCGACCGCGCCGAAAAACCGGGTGGCCTGCCAGCCAATCATTGGGAGCTGGTCACCCAGCGTATCGCGGAATTGCCGCAGATGCGTACGTCCGGAGTGGGCGATGCGCGGTCTCCAACGGTGATCCGCAACCTCTCCCAGTCACCATACGGCGTTGGCGTGCATTCGCTCGGCGGCCGGCGCGGAGCGGTCGTCGCCATCGTGCTGATCGCGGTCTTCGCGCTGGGCTATCTCGTCGGCAAATTATAGGCCAACGCAAAACCGCCGGACTTGCGCCCGGCGGTTGCAGATCGTGGCTGTATAGCGCTGCCGATCAATAGGGGCAGGCGTTGTCGGCCGTGTAGTCGTGCACCTGGATCGTGCCGGCGATGATGTCGGCCTTGGCCTTTTCGACGGCGGCTTTCATCTCGGGGGTGACCAGCGCCTTGTTATTGTCGTCCAGGGCGTAGTCGACGCCGCCTTCCTTGAGGCCGAGGTTCTGCAGGCCGCCCTTGAAGGTGCCTTTCTTGCCGTCCATGAAGGCGTTGTAGACGGCAACGTCGACACGCTTCATCATCGAGGTCAGCACCTTGCCGGGCTGCAGGCCGTTCTGGTTGGAATCGACGCCGATGCCGAGCTTGCCGGCATCCGCCGCCGCCTGCAGCACGCCGACGCCGGTGCCGCCGGCGGCCGCGTAGACCACGTCCGAGCCCTGGTCGATCTGAGTCTTGGCGATCTCGCCGCCCTTGGCCGGGTCGTTCCAGGCTGCCGGCGTGTCGCCGGTCATGTTCTGGATGACGTCCGTCGCGCCGGCCGACTTGGCGCCGCCGACATAGCCGCATTCGAACTTGCGGATCAGCGGAATGTCCATGCCGCCAATGAAGGAAACCTTCTTCGACTTCGATGCCATCGCCGCCATGATGCCGACGAGATAGGAGCCTTCGTTTTCCTTGAACACCAGCGAGCGGACATTAGGCATATCGACAGCATCGTCGATGATGGCGAAGTTGAGGTCGGGATAATCCTTGGCGACCGCTTTCAGCGCATCTTCCCAGGCAAAACCCGCCATGACGATCGGGTTGCGGCCGTCCTCGGCGAAGCGGCGCAGCGCCTGCTCGCGCTGCGAGGCGTTGGATACCTCGAACTCGACATAGGGCGTGCCGGTCTCGGTCTTGAACTTCTCGGCGCCATGGAAGGCAGCCTCGTTGAAGGATTTGTCGAACTTGCCGCCCAGATCATAGAGGATGGCCGGCTGGACATCCGCGGCGAAAGCCGGAAGAACCATTGCGGTTGCGGCCAGGAGGCCGAGAACGATACGTTTCATGTGATCCACACCCTGTCGGTTATTTTTTACGTTACGCCCCGCCTGCCGGCCCGGTTCTGCGGCAGGCATGCGACGTCAGCCAGGAGTGTATTCCCCTCCCGCTCGCGGGCAATCTGGCACGGCCCGAAACAAAATTCACGCGGAATTTTGACCTTTTGGAAAAGCGTGCTGATGGCAAGCCGCGCCGCAATGCGATCCTTGCGCGCTACACAACGGTTCATCGTTTCCACGGAAACGCCGAACCACCCTAACTTTCTGATTTGACGCAATTCCTGCAGGGAAGGCGCCATGCGCTTTTCCCTGGAAAACCGTTTCACACGTCCTGGAATTGCTCTCCCCGGAATCGCTCTGGCCGTCAGGTGATGGCCACCGGCATGGTGCACGCGATGCCCGTGCCCTTGAGGTTGCAATAACCGTTAGGGTTCTTCGCCAGATATTGCTGGTGCCCGGCCTCGGCGAAGTAGAAAGCGGGTGCCTGCGCGATCTCGGTGGTGATCCTGCCGTGGCCGGCGCCGCGCAGCATGGCGTCATAGGCATCGCGCGAGGCGAGCGCCGCCCGGTGCTGCGCATCGCCCGATGTATAGATCGCGGAACGGTAGGTGGTGCCGACGTCGTTGCCCTGGCGCATGCCTTGCGTCGGGTCGTGGCTTTCCCAGAACAGCCGCAGAAGGTCGCCATAGGAGACGATCCCGGGGTCGAAAACGACCAGCACCACTTCTGCATGGCCGGTGAGGCCGGTACAGGTTTCCTGATAGGTCGGGTTGGGCGTGATGCCGCCGGCGTAGCCGACGGCCGTCACCCAGACGCCTTTGATCTGCCAGAACAGGCGCTCGGCGCCCCAGAAACAGCCGAGCCCGAACATCGCCGTCTCCAGTTCCTCCGGGTAAGGCCCTTTGAGCGGCCGTTTCGAAACGAAATGCCTGGGCGCGGTTGCGATGGCCTTGGCACGGCCCGGCAACGCCTCGGATGGTTTTGGCAGATTGAGCTTCTTGTTCAGCATGTCGCTGAGAAAGAACATCGGCGGCCTTCCTTCCCTGGCAGGATCGCAAGAAATGGATCAGTTGGCGGCGAATTGGCCTGTGCGCCGCTGGCGCCTGTAGCCGATGGCGTAGAGCAGGAAGGCCAGCACCGCGAAGACGGCGAAGCCCGGCTGGTTGAGTATCCAGGCGATGGCGCCATCCCACAGCAGCGGGCTGGCCTTGGCACGGACAAAGGTTTCGAAGGCCGCCCGCGTGTCCGGCGAGACGGCGAGCCAGCTGGTGTTGAGCGGCGTCAGCACAAGCGCCGAAGCCGCCACCGTGCGCGTCGTGTCGAGCACCGCCATGATGACTGAAACCGATAGCGCGACCATGGCCGCAAGGCGAAAAACGAAGCGAAACATCAAGCTCTCCCCCGGCCGATCCTGGATGCGTTCCCAAGGAATCTCCGGCACCTGTCCCGAAACGAGAAATAGAGTGCGCATGGCTTGCCCGCAACCGCGATACGCGAATTTGAAGGCCCGCGCTTGCCCTAGGTCACCGGCTTGCGCTTGCGCCGATGCACGAGCCAGACAGCCAGAATGCCACCGCCAATGGCGCCGACCACCAACCCGCCCAGGCCGAAGAAGGCGGCGAAATAACCGCAGCCACCCTCGAAGCAGCTTACCTGGGCGACATCGGCGATCAACGAACCGGCGAGGAAGCCGCCCACGGCACCGACGATGGCGCCGAGGACGATGCCTAGCAAGGCTGCAAGAATGGAAACGCCGAGAGGCGGCGCCTCGGTTTGCGGCCTGGCGTAGACGGCCTCGGCGCCGGAGCCGCGGCGCAGCAGGTAGATGCAAAGCAGGCCGATGCCGATCTCGATGGCGGCAATGCCGACGCCCCTGATGGAGAAGACGAAATCCGGCACGGCAAGCACATAGACCTGCCTTGCCAGCACCCAGACGATGAGGGCGATCTGCCAGATGGTGAAATGGCGGGGGAAGCGCCCCGAGCGGCCAAAGGCGAGGCCGAGCAGATAAAGTCCCCACAGGATGGTGATGACATTGGTGACGAGGCCGCCGATGAAGAAGTAGAAGACCCGATCCGGCAGGCTGGAATTGCCGAACAGCCACCATGACGACGCCAGGCCATAGACCGACCACGCCATGACGAAGATGAGCCAGCCGACCGGGACGTAAAAGAGATCGCCGCCGGGGCGGCCGGCCGGTGCCTGCCCGTTACCTGGTTGGTTGCTGCTGGATGTCATATCAGGACGATGCCCCCGCAAAGCCTCTGCCTCACTCGACAGGCGGCTGGCTGCGAAGTCAAGCGCGCCGGGCCTCGCGGCCTTGCCTGTGCACATCATTCGGGGTGGCGAGGCTTCGGAAACACGTGTGCGGGCGGCTTATCCAAACCCTGTGCGGCCGGCAAAGAGAATAGACTGCGCTTATGGCTTGGCATTCGACGCGGGATCGACTAGATGAGCCCCGCGCCTGTTGCTTTGACGGCTCAGGTGCGAAGGGAAGGTGTTTGCTGGTTGGCGGCACCCACGGCGCGGAAATCGCGTGCCGGCCTCCCTGAAGGGACCGCATTGTCCCCAACCCGCGCGGCGCAACCGGCCATCGCGAAAAATGCACGGACGGAGAGGTGGCCGAGTGGTTGAAGGCGCACGCCTGGAAAGTGTGTTTACGGGAGACCGTAACGCGGGTTCGAATCCCGCTCTCTCCGCCAGCCCCGCCTAAATAATTGAAATATATTGCTTTTACACGCCTCGAATTTGCGCGGCTGCACTGTCAGCCTTTGGACCAATCTAACGCTTGGCAGTTGATCCCGGATTAAGTCAGCGAGTCCGTTTGGCAAAGCGAGTAAGCCAGCCATCTAGCCTCGTTGCCGGCCGAGTTGGTTCTATGGCCGTCCTGTCTCCGGCAGCTGAAAATTTGATGTAGTTCCACTAGCCGTCGGTGCGAAAAGCAGGAATAAGGCGTCCATCCGGAACCTCCCGGCGCACCGCGCGTTTCCCCGCGTCCCGTTCGTGGACCAGCCCGGATACTCTCCCGGCGCTGCGACAATCAGGAGCCCGCTTCATGCATGACAAGCTGTTTCATTCACCGGTCGCACTGACCGTCGGCCTCGGCTTCAAGCGCGAGATTGCCTCGCTGGCCGAAATGCACGATTTCCTGACCAATTGGACGACCTCGCGCCGTGGCCCTCTATATCGCAATGCCGTGGAGGCGTGTGGCCTTGCGCTGGAAGGCTGCATCACCAGGGACGAGGCGCGCCATGCGCTCGTCGAGTTCGCGAAAGCCGCCGGCATTCTCTGGGCCGAGATCGAGCCGGTCATCGTGGCGCGCGCCGTCGCGCGCGGCTATGGCGGCTACGCCGCCTGACCGTCGGAATCTGTCATCATGGTGGCCAGTTGGTGCCACCACCCAAAGCCCGGCTTGGCCATTCCTAGCCGGGCTTTTTCGTTGCTGTGCTTGAGATAACTCACCGTTTTGGAGATGCGTGCCGACCGTTCGGCTTCGGGTTCACCGAATCGGGCTCGTCCGCTGCTTGTGCCGCAAGGCGCAGTGCTCTTAGTCTCGCGGTCTTTTCCTCGCGAGCTGCCCGCTCCGCGGCAATCACGATTTCCGATTCACGCTTGGCGCGCTCGTCACGCTGTGTGTCGACTTTTGCGCGATTCATGGTCGCTACTCCTTCTGCGCGGCGGTTTCGGAACATTCGCCGCCTCCATGATCTTCCGGTCGCGCATGCTGCAGCGTTGCGGCGGAGACGGCGATTACAAATGATGGTCGCAAGACTTTTGTCATCGACGCAGGGGAGGGTTGTCAGCCGCACCATCCCGAAGAGACGACGAGCGACGCCTCGAAGATCTGGCGTCCGTCCTCGTCGCGTACCTTGACGGTGATCGCGGTATGGTCGTTTTCGATGATCTCGTCGCGGACGATGTCGGGCAGGATGCGGATCGCTTCGCGCCGCATGCGCTCGGGCGTTTCGAAGACCTGGCCTTCATTATCCACCGTCAGACCGTCGCCATTGTAGAGGTCAAGATAATATCGAGGCATGACGGGCTGGACCCTCAGGCTGGCGAAATTG
This sequence comes from Mesorhizobium erdmanii, assembly GCF_013170725.1. Classification (NCBI taxonomy): domain Bacteria; kingdom Pseudomonadati; phylum Pseudomonadota; class Alphaproteobacteria; order Hyphomicrobiales; family Phyllobacteriaceae; genus Mesorhizobium; species Mesorhizobium erdmanii. The sequence goes on from NZ_CP033361.1 coordinate 1,973,237, forward strand.
CGAGACATTCAACCGACAATTCGCGGGCTGGGCAGTTGTTCCACCAACGGTGGCATTTGCCGGGGAACAAGCGGGTGCAACAAATGTTAATGCCTATCAGCGGCCAAAGGTCTAGTGCATCCGTAGCCGCCTTGCTTCCTACAGAAACACTTGGCGATCGGCTTCTGAAGCCCTTTCGCCGGAGATTGCGGTGCTTGAATCCCTTTACCTGAACCTGGGCCAACACGATGCACTGTCAGACGCCGAGAAGGCGCTGCTGGCCGATGCCATGACCTTCGAGCGGCATTTCTCGATCGGCCAGGACATCGTCGCATCGGGATCGCGGCCGACGTATTCGACGCTGATCCTCGACGGGCTGGCGGCGCGCTACAAGGTGCTGGAGAATGGTGGCCGGCAGTTCACGTCATTGCAGGTGCCCGGCGACTTCGTCGATCTCCATGCCTTCCTGCTGAAGACCATGGATCATGGCATCGTCGCCCTGTCGCCCTGTCATGTCATGTTCGCCGATCATGCCCGGCTGCGCACCATCACCGAGCAGGCGCCCCACCTGACAAGGCTGTTGTGGCTGGACACGCTGGTCGACGGCGCCATCCACCGCGAGTGGATCGTCGCCATGGGGCGGCGCTCCAAGACCTCGCATCTGGCCCATCTCGTGTGTGAGCTCTTCGTGCGGTTGCAGGTGGTGCAGCGCACCAACGGCATGAGCTTTCACCTGCCGCTCTCGCAAGCCGAAATGGCCGATGTGCTTGGCCTTTCCGTCGTGCATATGAACCGTGTCATCGGCGCCTTGCGCAAGGTCGGTGTCGTCAGCTGGGCAAACCACACTGTCACCATCCTGGACTGGCACAAGCTGCGGGAAATCGCCGAGTTCGATCCGACCTACCTCAGCATGACGCGCGAGCCGCGCTAGCTAATTTCCGAACGCGGCTCGACGATCATTCAGCAGATTACGCTGCTTCGGCGGCGACGTTCACGGCCGAGTCCGCAATCTGCGTCAGGGCTTCGTCGGTCGCCTTCTCTTCCTTCAGCGTCGCTTCGAGAAGTGTCACGGCGTCGCTCAGCCCGAGTTCGCCGGCCCAGGTCCTCAGCGTGCCGTAACGCGAGATTTCGTAATGCTCGACCGCCTGAGCAGCGGCCAGCAGGCCGGCATCGAGCGCGGGAGATCCCTTGTACTCGTCCATGATCTCGGCGCCTTCCTCGGTGATGCCCATGATGGCGGCACAGGTCTTGCCTACCGGCTTCTTGCCGATCACGCCGAAGACTTTCTCCAGCCTTGCGACATGGCCTTCGGTTTCGGTGCGGTGCTTTTCAAAAGCGGCCTTCAACTCGGCGCTTTGCGTTGCCTTGGCCATTTTCGGCAGCGTCGCCAAGATCTTCTTTTCGGCGAAATAGATGTCTTTCAGCGTGTCATGAAACAGGTCATCGAGCATTTTCTGCTTTGCCATTGTCGTCTCCTTCAGGTGGTCCCTCGGGTCGACAATCTCGCATCGCAGGATTTGTTCCGGCGGTTCGGCCAATGAGCTGCCGCGAGGAGCCGTCCGGCAAAAACCTTTATAAAATTCCTATTTCTTTCCGCTCCGCGCCGTCTCGAACCTTTATGGCGATTGGGTCCATATTCTCGAGGGAAGACACAGCTCGGTCGCGACTATCTATCGTGGCGGAGTGTTTCCATATGGTTTTCGCCTGCCGATCGCAGGCGTACAGTGCGAAGCGCAAATAGAACGAATATAAGGAACATGCACGATGGATATCGTCATTGTTGGGTTAGAGATTTTGTTTTTCGCTTTCTCCATCGCCTACATTAAAATCTGCGACATTCTTTGAACCGGAGGATCGAAACATGCTTCTCGACTATATCCTCGGTGGCGGCGTGACCTTGTTCCTGCTCGTCTATCTGACATACGCCCTCGTTCGTCCAGAACGCTTCTGACCGCAACTGGCGCAAGGCCTGGAAAGCTACTTAAATGACTCTCACCGGATGGTTACAGATCCTCGTTTACTGCGGGATCGTCGTTTTGCTCGTGAAGCCGCTCGGCGGTTACATGTACCGCGTCTTCAATGGCGACCGAACATTCCTTTCGCCGGTTCTAGGCCCGATTGAACGCGGGCTTTATCGAGTATCGGGAACCAGCGAGCGCGAGGAGCAGCACTGGACCGCCTATGCGGCAGGCATCATGTTCTTCAGCCTGGCCAGCTTCCTGGCGCTCTATGCCCTGCAGCGCCTGCAGGGCGTCCTGCCCTACAATCCGGCAGGGATGCCTGCCGTCGAGCAGAACCTCGCCTTCAACACCGCCGTCAGCTTCGTGACCAACACCAACTGGCAGAATTACGGCGGCGAAAGCACGATGTCCTACCTCGTGCAGATGGCCGGCCTGACGGTGCAGAATTTCATGTCGGCGGCGGTCGGCGTCGCCATCGCGGTGGCGCTGATCCGCGGCTTCGCCCGGCATTCGGTCAAGTCGATCGGCAATTTCTGGGTCGATATGACCCGCTGCACGCTCTACATCCTGTTGCCGCTCTCAATCGTGCTCACCCTTGTCTATGTCTGGCTCGGCATGCCGCAGACGCTCGGGCCCTATGTCGACGCCACCACGCTCGAAGGCGCCAAGCAGACGATCGCTCTCGGCCCGGTCGCCTCGCAGGTCGCCATCAAGATGCTTGGCACCAATGGCGGCGGCTTCTTCAACGCCAATGCCGCGCATCCTTTCGAAAACCCCGATGCGATCTCCAACCTGATCCAGATGGTGACGATCTTCGCGCTCGGCGCCTCGCTCACCAACGTCTTCGGCCGCATGGTCGGCAATCAGCGCCAGGGCTGGGCGATCCTGGCCACGATGGGCGTGCTGTTCATCGCCGGTGTCGCCATCTGCTACTGGGCGGAAGCGTCGGGCAATCCGCTGGTGCATGCGCTGGGCATCGACGGCGGCAACATGGAAGGCAAGGAGAGCCGCTTCGGCATTGCCTTGTCGGCCCTGTTCGCCGTCATCACCACGGCCGCGTCCTGCGGCGCGGTCAACGCCATGCATGACAGTTTCACCGCCATCGGCGGCTTCATCCCGATGATCAACATGCAGCTTGGCGAAGTCATCGTCGGCGGCGTCGGCGCCGGCTTCTACGGCATCATCATGTTCATCGTCGTCGCCGTGTTCGTCGCCGGCCTTATGGTTGGCCGCACGCCCGAATATCTCGGCAAGAAGATCGAGGCCAAGGAGGTCAAGATGGCGATGCTCGCCATCCTCTGCCTGCCGCTGGCGATGCTGACGTTCACAGCCATCGCGGTCGTGCTGCCAAGCGCCGTGGCCTCGATGGCCAATGGCGGTCCGCACGGCTTCTCCGAAGTTCTCTATGCTTACACTTCGGCGGCCGCAAACAACGGCTCGGCCTTTGGTGGCCTTTCCGGCAACACGCCCTGGTACAACATCACGCTCGGGGTCACCATGTGGATGGGGCGCTTCTTCGTCATCATTCCAGCGCTTGCCATCGCCGGCTCGCTGGCGACGAAGAAGACGGTGCCGGCGTCGGCCGGTACCTTCCCGACCGACGGCCCGCTGTTCGTCGGGCTGCTGGTCGGCGTCATCCTGATCGTCGTGGGTCTCACCTTCTTCCCGGCGCTGGCGATCGGTCCGATCGTCGAACACCTGGCCATGATCCATGGGCAGACATTCTGAGAGCGCCCCGTCTTAGGTAAAAATCATGTGCTGGTTCAACATCATGCGACGCAAGGTCGAGCGTCGGAGCGACAGGGAGGGGGAGACAATCCCCCCTCCTTTCCCGACCGTGTCCACATTCCTCGGCATAGCGGCAGTCATGATCGTGGTCTGGCTGCTGGTCTACGGGCCGCCGCATCTTCCTTCGGCATCCGATCGATCGGTGCCTGCCAACAATATCGATACTGGAGCCAACAAATGAGCCAGTCCAAATCCGCCAGCATCATGGATGCCGGCATCCTGTGGCCCGCCATCGGCGGAGCCTTCAGGAAGCTCAACCCGCGCACGCTGATCAGGAACCCGGTGATGTTCGTCGTCGCCGTCGTCTCGGCGCTGACGACAGTGCTGTTCGTCAGGGACCTGATCACCGGCGGCGGCGACTTCAAGTTCACGCTACAGATCATCATCTGGCTGTGGTTCACGGTGCTCTTCGCCAATTTCGCCGAAGCCGTCGCCGAAGGCCGCGGCAAGGCGCAAGCCGACTCGCTGCGCAAGGCGCGCACCGAGACCCAGGCCAAGCTTCTGACCGGTGAGGATCGCACGAAATACAAACTGGTGCCTGGCACCAGCCTGAAAGTCGGCGATGCCGTGCTGGTCGAGGCCGGCGACATCATCCCGTCGGACGGCGAGGTGGTCGAGGGCGTCGCCTCGGTCAACGAGGCGGCGATCACAGGCGAATCCGCGCCGGTCATCCGCGAATCCGGCGGCGACCGTTCGGCGGTGACCGGCGGCACGCAGGTGCTGTCCGATTGGATCCGCGTGCGCATCACCGCGGCATCGGGCCATACCTTCCTCGACCGCATGATCTCGCTGGTCGAAGGTGCCGAGCGCCAGAAGACGCCGAACGAGATCGCCCTCAACATCCTGCTCGTCGGCATGACGCTGATCTTCGTGCTGGCTACGGCGACGATTCCAAGCTTTGCCTCCTATTCTGGCGGCTATATCTCGGTGACCGTGCTGGTCGCCCTGTTCGTCACCCTGATCCCGACCACAATCGGCGCGCTTTTGTCGGCGATCGGCATCGCCGGCATGGACCGGCTGGTGCGCTTCAATGTGCTGGCGATGTCGGGCCGCGCCGTCGAGGCAGCCGGCGACGTCGACACGTTGCTGCTCGACAAGACCGGCACGATCACGCTCGGCAACCGCCAGGCGACGGAATTCCGTCCGGTCAAGGGCGTCACCGAACAGGAACTCGCGGATGCGGCCCAGCTTGCCTCGCTCGCCGACGAAACGCCGGAGGGGCGCTCGATCGTCGTCCTGGCCAAGGAGAAGTACGGCATCCGCGCCCGTGACATGGCAACGCTGCATGCCACCTTCGTTCCCTTCACCGCGCAGACCCGTATGAGCGGCGTCGACGTCGACGGCTCATCGGTGCGCAAGGGCGCTGTTGATTCCGTGCTTGCCCATGTCAACCAGCCGACATCAGCCGCCCACGGCACACGTCCCAGCAGCGATTCCGTCAGGGATCTGCAGGCGGTCGCCGACGAGATCGCCAAGTCCGGCGGCACCCCGCTGGCAGTCGAGCGTGACGGGCGTCTGCTGGGCGTCGTCCATCTCAAGGACATCGTCAAGGGCGGCATCAGCGAGCGCTTCACGGAACTGCGGCGCATGGGCATCCGCACGGTGATGATCACCGGCGACAATCCGTTGACGGCCGCCGCGATCGCGGCGGAAGCAGGCGTCGACGACTTCCTTGCCCAGGCCACGCCCGAGGACAAGCTGAAGCTGATCCGCGACGAACAGGCCAAGGGCAAGCTGGTCGCCATGTGCGGCGACGGCACCAACGATGCGCCCGCGCTTGCCCAGGCCGATGTCGGCGTCGCCATGAACACCGGCACGGTCGCGGCGCGCGAAGCCGGCAACATGATCGATCTCGACAGCGATCCGACCAAGCTCATCGAGATCGTCGAGATCGGCAAGGCCCTGCTGATGACGCGCGGCTCGCTGACGACCTTCTCGATCGCCAACGATGTTGCCAAGTACTTCGCCATCATTCCGGCGATGTTCGCCGTCTTCTACGTTGCGCCCGGACAGACCACCGGCCCGCTGCAGGCGCTCAACATCATGCATCTGTCGACGCCGCAGAGCGCCATCCTGTCGGCCATCATTTTCAACGCGCTGATCATCATCGCGCTGATCCCGCTGTCGCTGAAAGGCGTCAAGTATCGTGCGATCGGCGCCGGCGCGCTGCTCAGCCGCAACCTTCTGGTCTATGGCCTCGGCGGCATCATCGTCCCCTTCGTCGGCATCAAGGCGATCGACATGATCGTCACCGCCCTCGGCCTCGCTTAAGGATCATTCCGATGCTCAAACAACTTAGACCCGCGATCATCATGATCGTTTTCTTCACGATCCTGACCGGCCTGATCTATCCCCTGGGCATGACCGGCATCGCCCAGGCGCTGTTCCCGCGCCAGGCCAATGGCAGCCTGATCGAGAAGGATGGCAAGGTCATCGGTTCCGAACTGATCGGCCAGGCCTTCGCCAGCGACAAGTATTTCCATGGCCGGCCTTCCGCGGCCGGCAATGGTTACGACGCAACCGCCTCCGGCGGCACCAATCTCGGCCCGACCAACCCCAAGCTGATCGAGCGTATCAAGGGCGATGCCGAAAAGCTTAAAGCGGAGAACCCGAATGTGCCCGTGCCGATGGACATGGTGACGACGTCCGGCAGCGGGCTCGATCCGCAGATCAGCCCGGAGGCCGCCTATTTCCAGGTTCCGCGCGTCGCCAAGGCCAGGGGCATCGACGAAGCCAAGGTCAAGGCGCTTGTCGATAGCCAGGTCGAGGGCAGGGAACTCGGCTTCATGGGAGAGCCTGTGGTCAACGTGCTGGCCCTCAACCTGGCGCTGGACGCCGCTAAATAGGCGATGGCAAGGGCCGGGGATCGACAGCATCCCCGGACCTCTTCATGATCGATCCTGATGCCGGAAGACAGAAGCAACGAAAACAGACCTTCCCCCGACGCGCTGCTCGAGCATGCCGAGCGGGAGGGACGCGGCCGTCTGCGGATATTCCTCGGCGCCGCACCCGGGGTCGGCAAGACCTACGAAATGCTGATGTCGGGCCGTGCCAGGCTGGCCGACGGCGTCGACGTGGTGATCGGCGTCGTCGAGACCCATGGCCGCAAGGAAACCCAGGCCCTGGTCGAGGGTTATGAAGTCATTGCGCGCCGCAAGGTCGACTACAAGGGGCGCATCCTCGACGAGATGGATATCGACGCCATCCTCGCCCGGCGCCCGGCGCTGGTTCTCGTCGATGAACTCGCCCATACCAATGCGCCCGGCAGCCGCCACCCCAAGCGCTATCTCGACGTCCAGGAGATCCTGGCGCGCGGCATCGACGTCTACACGACGCTCAACATCCAGCATGTCGAGAGCCTGAACGACGTCGTCGCGCAGATCACCCGGGTCAGGGTGCGCGAGACGGTTCCCGATTCCATTATCGACCAGGCGGATGACGTCGAAATCATCGACCTCACGCCCGACGACCTGATCAAGCGGCTGGAAGAGGGAAAGGTCTATTTCCCCAACACCGCGCAGCGCGCCATCGAGAATTATTTCTCGTCGGGCAATCTGACGGCGCTGCGCGAACTGGCGCTACGCCGCACCGCCCAGCGTGTCGACGAGCAATTGCTCAATCACATGCAGTCCCATGCCATCCAGGGTCCCTGGGCCGCGGGCGAGAGGGTGCTCGTCTGCGTCGACCCGCGCCCGGGGGGTGCTGCCCGCATCCGCTACGCACGCAGGCTGGCCGACCGGCTGCGTGCGCCATGGACGGCGCTGCATGTCGATACGCCCCGTTCGGCCGGCATGTCGGAGGAAGACAAGGACCGGCTCGCCACGCTCATGCGCCTTGCCGAACAACTCGGCGCCGAGGCGACGACCATTCCCGGCCAGAATGTCGCGCAAGACATCGTGCGCCATGCGACTGCGAACAATTTCACCCATATCGTGGTCGGCAGGCCGACGCGGTCGCGCTGGCGCGAATTGATCGAGGGTTCGCTCACCTACGACCTGATCCGCAATGCCGGCGACATCAGCGTCCATGTCATTTCGGGGACCGAAAGGGATGCCGAGGCGACGCCGCGAAGGGTCAAGGCGGCGGCCGAGCAGAAGCAGTTCCAGATATGGCCCTATCTGCTCGCCACGACCTATGTCGCGGGATCATTGGCCCTCAGCGCTGTCCTCGACCAGTTTCTCGACGTCCGCAATCTGGCCATCGTCTTCCTCCTGGGGGTTTTGACGTCGGCGGTGGCCGGCGGCCTTTGGCCGGCGCTCTATGCCTGCTTCCTCAGTGCCCTTGCCTTCAACTATTTCTTCCTCGAGCCGCGCTACACGCTGACGATCCGCGATCCCGAGAGCATCGTCGCGCTCGCCGTCTTTCTTGCCGTCGCAGTCATCGCCAGCAATCTCGCCGCGCGCATGCAACGCCAGGCAGTTGCTGCCCGCTCGCGGGCACGGGCCACCGAGGACATCTACCTCTTCTCCAAGAAACTCGCCGGCGCCGGCACGCTCGACGATGTGTTGTGGGCCACCGCCTTCCAGATCGCCTCGATGCTGAAGCTGCGCGTGGTGCTGCTTCTGCCCGAGAACGGCACCATCACCGTAAAGGCCGGCTATCCGCCCGACGATACGCTGGCCGAGGCCGATATCGCCGCCGCGCGCTGGGCCTGGGAGCACAACCGTGCCGCGGGGCGCGGCGCCGACACGCTGCCCGGCGCCAAGCGTCTTTATCTGCCTTTGCGGACAGGCCGCACCGCGATCGGTGTCGTCGGCCTCGACAATGACAAGCAGGGCCCGCTGCTGACGCCCGAGCAACAGCGCTTGCTCGATGCGCTGGCCGACCAGGCGGCGGTGGCGATCGAACGCGTCCAGCTCGTCGCCGATGTCGACCGCGCCAAGCTCGCTGCCGAAGCAGACCGGCTGCGCTCGGCCCTGCTGACCTCGATTTCGCATGATCTGAAAACGCCGCTCTCGGCCATCATGGGAGCGGCCGGTACGCTCAAGGAATTCGCGCCTGATCTGCCCGAGCAGGACCGGGCGGAGCTTCTATCGACGGTGATCGACGAATCGGAACGGCTGAACCGCTTCATCGCCAATCTGCTCGACATGACCAAGATCGAGTCCGGGGCGATGGAGCCGAACTATGCCCTGCATTATGTCGGCGACGTCGTCGGTACGGCGCTCAACCGTGCCCGCAAGATCACCGGCGAACACAAGATCGAGGTCGATATTCCGCCCGACCTGCCGATGCTGAAGCTCGATCCCGTGCTGTTCGAACAGGTCCTGTTCAACCTTCTCGACAATGCATCGAAATATTCGCCGCCCGGCTCGACGGTCCGCGTGCAGGGATGGGCCGATAATGGATCCGTCATGGTGCAGATCATGGATGAGGGGCCGGGCATTCCGGCGCAGGACCTCGAACGCGTGTTCGACACTTTCTACCGGGTGCGCAAGGGCGACCAGGTCCGCGCCGGCACCGGGCTCGGCCTGTCGATTTGCCGCGGCTTTGTCGAATCGATGGGCGGCACGATCTCGGCCGCCAACCGGACCGACCGCCCCGGTGCCGCCTTCACCATCACGATGCCGGTGCCTACGGAAGCGCCCGATATCGACAATCGCGGCGAAGAGACCAGCGTGGATCAGCTTCGATGACAAATCTGAATGTCAGGATACTGGTCGTCGATGACGAGCCGCCGATCCGCAAGCTGCTTCGGGTCGGGCTCGGCAGCCAGGGCTACGCAATCAGCGAGGCGCCGAACGCCAAGGTGGCGATCGAACTGATGGAACAGGAAAGGCCGGACCTGGTGCTGCTCGATCTCGGCCTGCCAGGAATGGGTGGCCATGAGTTGTTGCGCAAATGGCGTGACGAGGGTCTCGACATTCCCGTCGTCATCCTCTCCAGCCGCACCGACGAAGCCGGCATCGTCCAGGCGCTGGAACTCGGCGCCGACGACTATGTCACCAAGCCGTTCGGCATGAACGAGCTGGTGGCGCGCATCCGCGTGGCGCTGCGGCACAAGTTCCAGCAGCAAGGCGAGAAGCCGGTCTTCCAGAGCGGCGACCTCAGCGTCGATCTGGTCAAGCGCATCGTCAAGGTCGAGGGCAAGGAGATAAAGCTGTCGCCCAAGGAATACGACATACTGCGGATCCTGGTGCAGCATGCCGGCAAGGTGCTGACCCACCATTTCATCCTGAAGCAGATCTGGGGCGATACGACCGACGTGCAGTATCTCAGGGTCTATGTGCGGCAGCTCAGGCAGAAGATCGAGAAGACCCCCGACCAGCCGCGCTACATCACCACCGAGACCGGTGTAGGCTACCGGCTGCGCGTCGAGTGAACGGGTCCTCTCGATGGAGTCAGCCTAAGGCTCCGAGCGGCCGGTTTGGCGCCGCTGAGGCCCGCAAGGCTGCCAGACAGCCGAGGATGCCAAGCGGCACAAAGGCAAGGAACAGCCAGCTCGCGACATTGGCCGCCGCGTCGTGGTTCAGGCCTTGCGAAAAGCCGCTGGCATTGGCGACGATGCCGGCAAGCGCCGCACCCACGGCATAGCCGATGCGTTGCATGGTCGGCACCGCCGCCGAGGCGATGGTCTGCTCGTCGTCAGGGGCGGAGGCGACGATGACGCGGGTCAGGAACGGCCAGGCAATGCCGAAGCCGCCGCCCTGCAACAGGGCGCAGACCAGGATCAGCGGGATCGAGCCCAGCGGTATCGTATAGGCGAAGCCGGCAATGCCCGCCGCGATCATCAGCGCGCCGCAGACGATGATCAGCCGTTCGCGTCGCGGCGGTGCGTTGGCGACGAGGATTGACAGGATCGACCAGGCGATCGATTCAGCGGCGATGATGTAGCCGGTGGTCAGCAACGGAATGTCGTGCAGGCTGGTCAAAAGCAGCGGTCCATAGACGCCGAAGGAACAGGTGGCGACGGAAAAGGCGGCGACCATGGTCATGCCGGCGCCGACCGGCGTGCGCCACGAGAACAGCCGCGACGGGAACAGCCGCGAGCGAGGCTTCCTTGCGTCGATGGCAAAAAACAGCGCCAGGCCGGCGAGGCCAAGCACGATCAGCAGCGAGGAGCGCAGCACGGCGATGTCGACGCCGGCCGAGGCGATCAGCACCACGGCGACGGCAAGGCAGCCAAGGGCGGCGAACGGGAAGGGCGGTACCTTGCCCCCGCTTGTGCTCGGTCGCGTCGCCTCCGGCGTGTCGAGCACAAGGAAGCTGGCCAGCGCCATGGCGATGCCGCCTAGAGTGAAGACGCCAAACGCCCAGCGCCACGACAGCAATTCGGTCATGATCGCGCCCAGCAAAGGGCCGCTGAATGCCGCGACGCCCCAGATCGCCGACATGATGCCGAAAAGCTGCGGCCAGATGGCGCGCGAAAACAGCCGCTCGACCGAGACAAAGGCCAGCGACACCAGCGCGCCGCCGCCCAGCCCCTCGATGAGGCGGCCGGCCAGGAACAGTTGCATGGAAGGCGAGGTGGCGCAGAGCAGCGCCCCGGCGGCGTAGAGAAGGGCCGCGACCACCATATTCGTGCGCAGCGCCACATAGCTGACCAGCCGCCCGGCGGCAGCGCCTGCGACGATGGCGCCGAGCTCGTAGATCGCCAGCGACCAGCCGACGAGCTGCACTCCTGCCAGTTCGCCGACCATGGCCGGCATGACGGTCGCCACCATCGTCTCATTGGTGGCGTGCAGCAGGATGCCAAGGCTGATGAAGCAGAAGCGCGCCAGGTCGCCGCTCGCCCACAATGCGCGCCAGTCGACCCTGTTTTTGCCGATGTCGGTCATGTCCACCCCATGTTTTTCATATCGCGATGCCGGCGCGTGGCGCCAGAAGCCAGCAAGGCCTTCCGGCAGGACCATGCGCGGCGGGCGCTCTTCAGTGGGCTGGCTTGTAGGACCTCAACCGCGGTTGAGCTCAAGCGGTTTGTCTCAGTGGACCATCGCAACGTTCGAGATTGGCCGAAGCCTTCCCAACTTCGTCATCCTCGGGTCTTCGCGACGCCGCTACGCGGCTGCTCCGCCCGTGGATGACGAAGCCTCGGGATGCGCCTCTTCATCTCACCGGTGAGGTGCACCAGTCAGTTCTCGGTGCTGCGCAGCTGGAACTGGCTGACGCCGATGGCGAGATTGATGCCGGTCTGCGTCTGCAGGCTGAGCGGCTGGAGGGTGAAGGCCTGCGAGGAGCCGCCGACCAGAAGATTGGCGCCGGCGCCGACCGCCGCGGTCACCTCGGCGCTGGCCCCGATATAGTCGCCGGCCAGCGCGCCGGGCGCGTAGATGTTCTTCAGCGGCGTCAACACCAGCCATTGCATCACCGCCTGCTTCGTCGTGCCGATGTCGAGGCCGTATTTGTTGACGGCGCCGAAATAGGCTTCCGGCGCGAAGCTCTTGTCGGTCGGCGTGAAGGTGCAGCTCAGATCCTTGCTCGAGCCGAAGATAAAGCCGGTGCCGCCCGATATGGCGCATTCAAGCGTGCCGAGTTCGATGCCCCGGTCCTGTGCTTGCGCCTGCGTCGCGCCAAGCAGGGTTGCAATCACGGCAGCGGCGATGGCTGTTCTCGGCATATTCTTCCCCCCAAAATCAAACGGCGCGAAACCATCCTATCTGGTTCCGCGCCGCAGGGTGAGGGGTCGTGGAGCGCGTGGCTCCATCCACTTACTTGAGCGAGTGGATCAACTCCAGCGAGGTCACGGCGACGGCGAGATTGACACCGGTCTGTGCCTGGACGCTGAGCGGCTCCAGCATGAAGGCGCTGTCGAAGCCACCGACCAGCAGGTTGGCACCACCGCCGGTGACGACGCTCGCCTCGGCGTTGACGCCATAGTAGTTGCCGGCGAGATCGCCTGCATCCCGGTCGCGGGTCGCGGCGAAAACCGCCCAGATCAGCTGGCCCTGATGCGTCTGGCCGAGATCGACGCCAAGCTTGGAGATGACGCCGGTGTAGATCTCCGACGGCCCGTGATGGTAGGGACGGAAGACGCAGGACACGCCCTTGTTTGAGCCGACGACGAAGGATGTGCCGCCGTCGATGGTGCAGTCGAGCGTGCCGAGCTGCAGCTTGCCGGCGCTGGCCGGAGCGGCTGCGAACACCGTCGTGGCGAGCGCCGCGGCGCAGGCGAGTTTCTTGATCATGGGAGCGTCCTTTCGTAATTGCCATTGAACAACGGCTTCAATGGCCAGACCGTTCCGCCGAAAACTTGGCGCGAACAAGGCAAGCGTCGACGGCTTGTCGCGGGGGTTAACGCGGGGTTGTCGGATTGGCAGCGATCTTCAGCGCCGCGTGTCCTTTTGGACACGCAAACAAGCTGCAATGGTCAGCCGGATCTGCTGAAGCCGATATTAGCTGGCGCCGGCGCCGACACGCGACAAGCCGTCCTTGGCCGGCTGGTAGCTGGGGTTGAGGCGCACGGCTTCGCGATAGGATTTCGCGGCCTTCGCCTTGTCGCCGCGCCGCTCGTAGATCAGCGCCTGGTTGGCCCAGGCCTCGGCGTTTTGGCCGTCGAGCTTGATGGCCATGTTGAAGTCGGAGAAGGCGTTGTCCTCGTCGCCCGTGGCCAGGTAGGAGAGGCCACGACCGTTGTAGGGTTCGGCGGCATCCGGCGCCAGCGAGATGGCGGTCGAGAAATCCTCGATGGCGAATTTGTGCTGGCCCTGGCTCTGATAGATCAGGCCGCGATTGTGGTAGGCGCGCGCATCCGTCGTGTCGAGCTGGATCGCCTTCTGGAAGTCGTTGAAGGCATCCTGGGTGCGGCCTGCCTTGCGGTAGAGATTGCCGCGGCCGATATAGGCGGCGTCATAATTGCCGTTGATCTGGATCGAGCGGTTGTAGTCGGCGAGAGCCGCTTCCTGGTTGCCGAGGAAGCGCTGGATGAGCGCGCGGTTCGAATAGGCCTGGAAGAAATTCGGATTGAGCTGGATGGCCTGGTTGAAGTCCTTGAGCGCCGCCTGGTACTGGCCGCCGCGGCCATAGGCCGAGCCGCGCACATTGTAGCCCTCGGGATCCTGGGGATTGCGCTGGATGACCGCCGACAGCGAGGAGATGTTCTCGCTCGAGCCTTGCGCCTTGTCGATGTTGTTGAACTCGCCGGTCGGACCCGACGTCTGGCAGCCGGCAAGCACCAGTCCGGAAAGCAGGGCCGCTGTCAGGGCGAAACCACGCAATGCGGTTCCGCGCTCCACGCTCGTTGCGTTCATGTCTGCCCTGTCCTCACTTCAAGCCGCGCCGTTCAGGCCCGGATCCCCCCTCCGGGCCGGGTCACATCAAAATAAAAAGGTGGCGGCGATTCCGCATCGCGCCACCTTGGTATCCTTCGAAAAGGACGAAATATTGGCGATAATCAGCGCGGCGGACGCGCTGCACCGGCAGCACCGCCAGCAGGCACCGGACGCGGCGTCATCGGCAGCAGGCCTTCGCGCTGGGCGCGCTTGCGGGCCAGCTTGCGGGCGCGGCGCACGGCCTCGGCCTTTTCGCGGGCGCGCTTCTCGGACGGCTTCTCGTAGTGACCGCGCATCTTCATTTCGCGGAAAATGCCTTCGCGCTGCATCTTCTTCTTGAGCGCGCGAAGCGCCTGATCAACGTTATTGTCGCGGACGAGTACCTGCACGGGCAATCCTGTCTTTCGGGTTTGATATCAACAGGCAAGCAGCCATAGCCACTAGCCTCCGCGGCGGTCGACACCACGAATTGTGGCGGCTGATAGCAGAATCAGGCCGCGCTGTCCACAGTCGAAATGCAGGACAACAGCCAAATTGCCACGGTCGCCCCGAGATAGGGCGCCAACTAGGCGGTGGCCAGGTGCAGCCGCTCGAAATCCTCGAAGAACTCGCCGTAGTCGCAGGTGATCTCTTCGCCTGTCGCGATGTCGCGGGTCGCGGTCGCGCCGCCATATTGGGAAAAGTCGGTGTTCGGCGTCGCCGAATGGTTCATGAAGCGGCCATTGTCGACTTCATAGACCATGAAGCCAGGCCGATCCGGGCTCGGATAGGCATAGCGGTCGAGCAATTCCTTCAGAGGCTGCGGTGCTGCCTCGTATTTGTCCATCGGGATCAGCCGGTCGAAATCCGGGTCGAGGCGCCAGATCGAGGCGCCCTTCCGGATCGGCTCGGCGGCGAACATGCCGACGCCTTCGATCGCGCTCGCGGCCACATAGGTTCGGATCAGCATCATGGTTTCGGGACCCGTTTCGACAGGAAACGGAATCGCCAAATCGCGCGGAAAAAGCAAGCCCGGCTGCCTGCGTCAAAGCAGCGAGACCGCCTGTCCCCTGCAAAAAACCTTCACGTCCGGTTGATCGAGACGCCGCCATCGGCAAACAGCGCGGTTCCCGTGGTGAAACTCGAGGCATCGGAGGCGAGATAGAGCGCCGAGCGGGCGATCTCTTGCGGCTGTGCCATGCGTTTCAGGGCATGGATGCCTTCGACGAAAGCGCGGGCTTCGGGCGTGGTCGTCGTCGCGCCGGGCGTGTCGGTGCCGCCGGGCAGCAATGCGTTGACGCGCAGGCCTTGCGGCCCGTATTCGGCGGCCAGAACCTGCGTCAGGCCGATCAGGCCGGCCTTGGCGGCGGCGTAGGCGGCCATGCCCGGCATGCCGGCGGTGTAGCCGACAAAACTCGAGGTGAAGATCAGCGAACCGCCGCCGCGCTCCAGCATCGCCGGTATCTGGTACTTCGCGCCGAGAAAGGCGCTGGTCAGGTTGGTCTCCATCGTGTCGTGCCATGCCGCCGGCATCATGTCGGGCAGCGGTGCCATCAAGCCGACGGCCCCGGCATTGTTGAAAGCTATGTCGAGGCCGCCGAAGCTTTCGACCGCCAGATCGACGAGGGCCTTTGCATAGGCCTCGTCCCTGACGTCGCCGGCAAGTGCGACGGCCGTGCCATCCGCCGCGTCCGATATCTCGGCGACAAGCGTATCAAGTTCGGCCTGACGGCGGGCGGAGACGACAATCCTGGCGCCTTCCTCGGCGAAAAGCTTTGCCGTGGCGCGGCCGATGCCGGAACTGGCGCCGGTGACGATGGCGATCCTGTTGGCGAGTGCGAGCATTTTTTTGCATCCCTGTTCCTGGCGCCGATGTCGCCGGCAATCGGGATGCCTGATCGCAGACCGAGCAGGTCGGAGCCACCCGAAACCTGCGATGCCTCGCCAGTCCGAACTATTGCCTCAGCAGCCAACCGAGGCGGTCGAGCGAAAAGGCGTAGCTAATGGCGATGAGCAGGGCGACGACGACGCCTGTGGTCGCATAACCGGCGGCATAGAACCCTGCCGCACCGCCGAACAGGATGACGAGTTCCAGTGCCAGCCGCACGGCCCCCGGAACCGGTACTGGCGCACGGCCTGACCGGCTTGGATCGTCGAGTACCGCGAAGGAGCCCCACAAGACAGCCGCAATGAGGGGTAACGCTAGGCCCAGGACCCAGCGCTCCCATCCGCTCGAGAAAGTCCAGCCCGCCATGCCCAGGCCGAGCAAGGCCGCAAGCTCCAATAGGAAGCGCAACGTCAAATTCCACCCATTGCCCATGATCGTCCTCCGGAGTTTGGCCACGGACAATGTGACTTAAGGTCTTCGTGGGTGCCAGAGAGCATGCCTCTTTTTCGGCGTGGCGCAAAACGGCAAGCGCCGTCGCAAACAGCGCAAGGGTGGCAGCGCTGTTTCGCTAGTGATACACCTCGCGGGCCGGGGCCCAGTGAACGCCCTGCCGCCATATGCCATGCCTCTTTGGCGCGAGGGTTGCGACGTTGAAAAAATATTCGGTATTCGCCATCGCCCGAGAGGCCATGCGCGGCCACAAGGGTTGGGAGGAACAGTGGTCCTCGCCGGAGCCCAAGAAGGAATATGACGTCATCATCGTCGGCGCCGGCGGCCACGGCCTGGCCACCGCCTATTATCTCGCCACCGTACACGGCATCACCAATGTCGCGGTGCTGGAAAAGGGCTGGCTCGGCGGCGGCAACACCGGCCGCAACACCACCATCATTCGTTCCAACTATCTCTATGACGAGAGCGCCGGCATCTATGACCATGCGCTGAAGCTGTGGGACGGGCTGTCCCAGGAGCTCAACTACAACGTCATGTATTCGGCGCGCGGCGTCATGATGCTCGCCCACAATGTGCACGACATCCAGGTGTTGAAGCGCCACGTCCACGCCAACCGGCTGAACGGCATCGACAATGAATGGCTGTCGCCGGAGCAGGCCAAGGAATTCTGCCCGCCACTCAACATCTCCAGGGATGCCCGTTATCCGGTCGTGGGTGCTGCCCTGCAGCGGCGTGGCGGCACGGCGCGCCACGACGCGGTGGCGTGGGGCTATGCCCGCGGCGCTTCGGCGCGCGGCGTCCACATCATCCAGAATTGCGAGGTTACCGGCGTCAAGCGGGCCGCCAATGGCGCGGTCATGGGCGTCGACACGACGCGCGGCTTCATCGGCGCCAAGAAGGTCGGCGTCGTCGCCGCCGGCCATTCCTCGGTCATCATGAACATGGCCGGCGTGCGCATGCCGCTGGAAAGCTATCCGCTGCAGGCGCTGGTGTCGGAACCTATCAAGCCGGTCGTGCCTTGCGTGGTGATGTCGAACACCGTGCACGCCTATATCTCGCAGTCCGACAAGGGCGAGTTGGTGATCGGCGCCGGCACCGACCAGTATGTCTCCTATTCGCAGACCGGCGGCCTGCACATTCTGCAGCACACGCTGGACGCCATCTGCGAGATGTTCCCGATCTTCACGCGCATGAAGATGCTGCGCTCCTGGGGCGGCATCGTCGATGTCACGCCCGACCGCTCGCCGATCCTAGCCAAGACGCCGGTGCCCGGCCTCTACGTCAATTGCGGCTGGGGTACGGGTGGCTTCAAGGCGACGCCGGGTTCGGGTCATGTCTTTGCCCACACCATCGCCAAAGACGATCCGCACCCGATCAACGCGCCCTTCACCATCGAGCGCTTCCGTACCGGCCGCCTCATCGACGAGGCGGCGGCGGCGGCGGTCGCGCATTGATCATGGCCTGCAGACTACTTGGCCACAGCGAATTTTAGGGAACAAGAAAATGCTTCTCATCCGCTGCCCCTATTGCGAGGAAGAGCGCCCGGAGCTCGAATTCCGCAACGCCGGCGAGGCGCATATTGCGCGCTCGGCCAACATGGCGGGCGAGAGCGATGATGATTTCGAGAAGTTCTTCTTCATCCGTTCGAACCCCAAGGGCATCATCTATGAGCGGTGGCGCCACATGCATGGCTGCGCGCGCTTCTTCAACGCGGTGCGCGACACCGTCACCGATAAGTTCGTCATGACCTACAAGGCCGGCGAACCCAAACCCGCCAAGCTGCCGGGAGCATCCAAATGAGCGGCGCGTTCCGCATCCCGAGAGCCGGTCGCCTCAGCCAGGCCAAGACCGCGCGATTCTCGTTCGACGGCCAGTCCTATACCGGAATCGAGGGCGATACGCTGGCGTCCGCGCTGCTTGCCAATGGCGTGCATCTGGTCGGCCGCTCGTTCAAGTACCACCGTCCGCGCGGCTTCCTGTCGGCCGGCGCGGAAGAACCCAATGCGCTGGTGCAGATCGTGCGCGACGACGCACGCAAGACGCCGAATGTGCGGGCGACCGTGCAGGAACTCTATGACGGGCTCGTCGCCAACTCGCAGAACCGCTGGCCATCGCTGGCCTTCGACGTCAGCGCGGTCAACGACCTGGCGTCACCGCTATTTTCGGCCGGCTTCTACTACAAGACCTTCATGTGGCCGAAGGCGGCCTGGAAGAGCCTTTACGAGCCCAAGATTCGCGAAGCCGCCGGCCTTGGCGTTTCGCCCGACAAGCCCGATCCCGACCATTATTCCTCGCGCTACGCGCATTGCGACGTGCTGGTGCTGGGCGGCGGTGCCGCCGGCATCGCGGCGGCGTTGGCGGCGGCCGAGACCGACGTGCGTGTCATCCTGGCAGACGAGCAGGCCGAGTTCGGCGGCAGCCTTCGTTTCGAGACGGGGGCGAGGATCGACGGCCAGGACGGTTTTGCCTGGGCTAAAGGTGCGATCGCCAGGCTGAGCGCGATGGACAATGTCCGCGTGCTTTCGCGCACGACGGCGTTTGGCTATTACGCGCAGAATTTCGTCGGCCTGGTCGAGCGCGTCAGCGATCACCTGAAAGCCCCCGGCCATGACTTGCCGCGCGAGCGGCTGTGGCAGGTGCGCGCCAAGCGTGTCGTGCTGGCCTCGGGAGCCATCGAGCGCCACATGGTGTTCGCCAACAACGACCGGCCGGGCATCATGCTGGCGGGCGCGGCGCGCACCTTCCTCAACCAGTATGGCGTGGCGGTCGGCAGGAATGTCGGCGTCTACACTGCCAATGATTCCGCTTACGCCGCGGCGATCGACCTGAAGAAGGCCGGCGTCAACGTGGCGGCGATCGTCGATCTGCGCGACAACCCGACCGGACCGGTGATCGACGAGGCGCGGGCGCTCGGCATCGAGATCAATTTCGGACGCGCGGTGATCCGCGCCGGCGGCAAATTGCGGGTGTCGTCGATGACCGTGCAGCCGAAGAATGGCGGCGGCGAGCGCACCATTGCCGTCGACGCGATCCTGATGTCGGCGGGCTGGACGCCGTCGGTACATCTGTTCTCGCAGTCGCGCGGCAAGGTCGCCTTCAACGACGAGACCAAGCGCTTCGTGCCGGGCACCTATGCGCAAGACTGCGTCTCGGTCGGCGCCTGCAACGGCACCGACGGGCTGTCGGCAACGGTGGACGAAGCCTATGCGGCCGGCGCCAAGGCAGCCAAGGATGCGGGTGCCAAAACCGTAAAGGGCACCAAGCCTAAGGTCGATGCCTCGGAGAGCTGGTCGCGCGGCATGCTGGGCGCGGCGCCCGGCGCCGGACCGGACACCACGGTGAAGGCGTTCGTCGACTTCCAGAACGACGTTACCGCCAAGGACATCCGTCAGGCGGTGCATGAAGGCATGCGCTCGATCGAGCACGTCAAGCGCTTCACCACCAACGGCATGGCCACGGACCAGGGCAAGACCTCCAACATGCACGGCCTGGCGATCGCCGCGGAGACGTTGGGCAAGCCGATCCCCGAAGTCGGCCTGACCACCTTCCGTGCGCCCTACACGCCTGTCACCTTCGGTGCGATCGTCAGCCATGCACGCGGGCCGCTGTTCGATCCGACGCGCAAGACGGCGACGCATCCGTGGGCCGAAGCGCAAGGCGCGGTGTTCGAGGATGTCGGGCAGTGGAAGCGCGCCTGGTATTTCCCGAAAACCGGCGAAGACATGCATGCGGCGGTCGACCGCGAATGCGTTGCCGTTCGTACCACGGCCGGCCTGTTCGATGCCTCGACGCTCGGCAAGATCGAAGTGGTCGGGCCGGATGCGGCGAAATTCATGGAACTGCTCTACACCAATCCGTGGGAGAAGCTGGAGCCGGGCCGTTGCCGATACGGCATCATGCTGCGCGAGGACGGCTTCATCTATGATGACGGCGTCGTCGGCAGGCTGGCGCCGGATCGTTTCCATGTGACGACGACGACCGGCGGCGCGCCGCGCGTCATGAACCATATGGAGGACTATCTCCAGACCGAGTTCCCGGATCTCAATGTCTGGCTGACCTCGATCACCGAGCAGTGGGCGGTCATCGCGGTGCAAGGCCCCAAGTCGCGGGACATCATCGCACCGCTGGTCGAAGGCATCGACATGTCGGATGAGGCGCTGCCGCATATGTCGGTGCGTGAAGGCAAGATCTGCGGCGTGCCAACAAGGCTGTTCCGCATGTCGTTCACCGGCGAGCGCGGCTTCGAGGTCAACGTGCCGGCCGATTACGGCCAGGCCGTGTGGGAAGCGCTGTGGGCCGAAGGCCAAAAGCATGGTGCCACGGCCTACGGCACCGAAGCCATGCACGTGCTGCGCGCCGAAAAAGGCTACATCATCGTCGGCCAGGATACGGACGGCACGGTGACGCCGAACGATGCCGGGCTCGACTGGGCCGTCGGCAAAAAGAAGGCCGACTTCGTCGGTATCAGAGGCATGGCGCGGCCGGATCTGGTCGCCAAGGACCGCAAGCAACTGGTTGGTCTGAAGACCAAGGACCCCAAGGTGGTGCTGGAAGAGGGCGCGCAGATCGTCGAGGATCCCAAACAAGCGATCCCGATGAAGATGATCGGCCATGTCACCTCGAGCTACTGGTCGCAGAATTGCGGCCGCTCGATCGCGCTGGCACTGGTTGCCGGCGGCCGCGATCGGGTGGGCGATACGCTTTATGTGCCGATGCCGAACGGGGTGATCGAAGTGGAGGTTACCGGCATGGTGTTCTTCGACGAGACGGGAGGGCGCCTCAATGGCTAAGGCCGCTGCAAAGAAAACGGCTCCGGTCGCATCGCCTTCGGTCGAGCGCCGCCCTGCATTGGCTGGGCGCAGCACGTCCGCGACAGGCGTCAAGGTCGAAGTACTGCCGCCGGCCGAACGCATCTCGCTGCGCGCGCCGGAGGCTTCGGCCGCGGCGCTTTCGAAGGCGCTCGGCGTGACCTTGCCGAAAAAGCCCAAAACCTCGGCATCGAAAGCAGGCCGCACCGCACTGTGGCTTGGCCCCGACGAATGGCTGGTCATCGACGATGCCGGCAAAGACCCGCTCGCCGATTGCGCCACGGTCGCCGCGTTGCATTCGGCGGTCGGCATCTCGCATCGCAACATCGCGATCTCCGTCGCTGGTCCGGCGGCCGAAGCCGCGATCAATTCGGGCTGCCCGCAGGATCTTTCGCTCGAAGCCTTCCCGGTGGGAGCGGCCTCGCGCACCATCCTCGGCAAGGCCGAGATCGTGCTGTTGCGCACGGCCGCCGACGCATTCCGGGTCGAGTGCTGGCGTTCCTTCTCGGACTATGTCTTTACTTTCCTGTCCGAGGGAGCACGCGACGCGGCCGGCTGACCCCGGAACGTTTGCCGCCGGCGCCCGTTGTGCGGCAACAGGTCGAGGGAGAACTGCCGATGCCGTCAAAATCCGCACCGAAATCGCCGGTGAAAAAGACGCCGGCTGTTCGTTCGCTTGAGCATGAGCGGCATCACGAGGCCGACGCCGAGGAGGAACTCGAGGAAGGCCTCGAGGACACGTTCCCGGCCAGCGACCCGGTCTCCATCACCAGTTCGGCGATCCCCGGTGCGCCGGCCAAGCCGGGCAAGGCCAAGACCGTGCCCGGACGGAAAACCCGCAAGCCCTGATTTTCAGCAAATTTGATCGAGACGCGTCTTCCCAAGCCATCGTCAGATGAGATATTCAAAGCGCTTTGGAGAGGAAAAATGCCGATAAAAGCTGTCGTCTGGGGCGAGAACGTCCATGAGCAGACCAATGCCGCCGTGCGCGAACTCTATCCGCTGACCATGCACGGCACGATTGCCGCGGCGCTCAACCAGGACAAGGGCATCGAGGCGACCACCGCCACCTTGCAGGAGCCGGAACACGGCCTGAGCGAGAAGCGCATGGCGGCCACCGACGTGCTGATATGGTGGGGCCATGCGGCGCATGGCGAGGTCAAGGACGAGATCGTCGAACGCGTGCAAAAGCGGGTCTGGGAAGGCATGGGGCTGATCGTGCTGCATTCGGGCCACTACTCGAAGATCTTCAAGCGGCTGATGGGCACGCCCTGTTCGCTGAAATGGCGCGAGGCGGGCGAGCGCGAACGCGTCTGGGCGATCAACCGCAGCCATCCGATCGCGCAAGGCATCGGCGAATGCCTGGAGATCGGCGAGACGGAAATGTATGGCGAGCCGTTCGCGGTGCCGGAGCCGTTGGAGACGGTGTTCGTGTCCTGGTACGAGGGCGGCGAAGTGTTCCGGTCGGGACTGACCTACCAGCGCGGCGCCGGCCGCATCTTCTATTTCTCACCCGGCCACGAGACCTATCCGATCTACCACAATGAGGGCGTGCAACAGGTGCTGCGCAATGCGGTGCACTGGGCGCACAACCCGGCACCCGCATGGTCCGGCATCACCAACGCGCCGAACGTGCCGACGGACAAGGCCAAGGAGAAGATCGTCCAGAAGGGCCTGCGCCTGCATGCCGACGGCGACAAGGGCCTGAGTTAATGGGGGGCCTGCGTTAATGGGGGGCCTGCGTTAATGGGGGGCTTGAGTTAATGAGGGACCTGATCTGATGCATCGACTGCTCCTGCTCGGCACCGGCTGGATCGCCGGACATCATATCGAGGAGTTCGCCAAGGTTTCTGGCTGCGGCATTGTCGCCTGTGTCGATCAACTGCCTGGCCGCGCGGCGGCGTTTGCCGCTGCCAACCAGATCGGCGTTTCCTTCGAGAGCCTAGAAGCGGCGATCGCCTGGGGTGAATTCGACGCCGCCATCAACGCGACGCCGGACGGTGTGCACAAGGCGACGACGCTGGCGCTGCTTGCGGCGGGGAAACATGTCTTTTGCGAAAAGCCGCTGGCGCCAAACCATGCCCACGCGCTCGAGATGGTGCGCGCCGCCGAGGCGGCAGGCGTCATCAACATGGTCAATCTCACCTACCGCAATTCACCGGCGATCCAGGAAGCGCGGCGTCAAGTGTTGGCGGGCGCGATCGGCGAATTGCGCCATGTCGAGGCGAGCTACAAGCAGAGCTGGCTGGTCAGCAAGTCCTGGGGGGACTGGCGTGTCGAGGACAAATGGCTGTGGCGCCTTTCCACCCGGCACGGTTCGACGGGGGTTCTGGGCGATGTCGGCATCCACATCCTGGACTTCGCTACCTATGGCGCGGCTCAGGATATTGTCAGTCTGCATGCCGATCTGGTGACGTTTCCGAAGGCCGAGGGCAACCAGATCGGCGACTATGTGCTGGACGCCAACGACAGCGTGGCGATGACGGCGCGGCTGAAGTCCGGTGCGCTGGCAACGATCATGGCGAGCCGCTACACGACCGGCCACGGCAATGACCTGTCGCTGGCGCTGCACGGCACCAAAGGAGCGCTCAAGGTCGAGACCGACGGTAAGGCAGCGCGGCTGTCGGCGTGCCTGGGAGAGGATGTCGATGTTCAGCTCTGGCGAGAGCTGACACTGCCAGAGGTAAAGCGCAACGCCCGGCGCTTTGTCGACGCGCTGGATAGCAGACAGAACGGCGATCCGTCCTTCCGGCGCGCCGCCGACATGCAGAAGCTGATCGACGCGGCCTTCGAGAGTTCAGCAACCAAGCTGCCGGTCTCGATCGGCTGAAATCATCTCCTGGCCGGCTGTTCCGGCCAGGACCGACCTGCCGAAGACAATCAGAACGCGCTCGGCACGATCCACGGATTGATGCTGATTCCGAGGCGCGGGCCCTTGCCTTCAGCGGTGTTTTCCGTGGTGGCCTTCTTCTCGACCGAACCGGTCGAGGCGCAATCGAGCTTCACATTGGCCTTGGTGTCCACGCAGGTCGCGGCCGGCAGGTGCTTTACCGGATGGGTGGTGTTGGCGGCAAAGGCCGAGCCGGAAAGGGCCAGAACGGCGGCGAGGGTGAGGAGGGTCTTTTTCATTGTCAGTCTCCGTTTCGACGGCTGAATTCTTTTTCGTACATGTACGATGTGTCGTACAGATACGACTGCCGATAGCGAAGTTCAAGTCAGAATCGTACGCGTACGATAAACATTTTGTTAACCAAGAAATTTGCCCCCGGTCTGGCTAGGCCCCGGTCTGGCAAAAGTGGCGAGGAAGTATGGAAACGAAGGAGATGTCGTTCAGCAGTTGACCGGTGTTTCGGTCAGTGGTGGCACGTTCTGCGTGCTAAGCGCGGCCATTTGGAAATCGCACATCCGCTTCACGAAGGCATACGGGTCGCCGAAGGGATAGAAAGGGAAGGTGATCAGCAGCGAGATCGTGCCGTGGCCCACCGCCCACAGCATGGTGGCGATGGCGCGCGGGTCGCCCTGCAGCTTGCCAGCGGCGACACAGGCTTCGACCCGGGTGATCAGCGCCTTCATCGCCGGGTTGGCCTCGTGCATCTCTTGAAAACTCCGGCCTTCCGGGGGCCTGGTTTTTTCGGTCATGAAGACAGTGCGATATTCATTGGGATTGCCGAGCCCGAACGCGGCATATTCGGTCATCACCGCCCGCAAGGCTTCGATCGGATCATCTGACGAGTGCTCCTCGATGCGGCGGGCCAGCGTCTCGAAGGCGTCCTCGGCAAGTGCAAACAGAATGTCCTGCTTGTCGGCGAAATAGGAATAGACCGACATCGGCGCGTAGCCGACCCGCTTGGCCAGTTTGCGGATCGTCAGGCCTTCATAGCCTTCTTCCTGGACAAGCTTATGAGCGGCCTCGACCAGCTCGGAGCGCAGTTCGGCCTTCTGTTTTTCGCGGCGTTTCTGGACGCTCGGCGGCAAATCCGGTGCCTTTCGGTGGTGTCTGGGTTGGTTGGTGTCTGGCTAAATTATATACGCTGTACGAAAACGGACAAGGGCACGGGAAGTTCCCAAGCGGAACGGGAGTCAGATCGCGCCGACGCCCCCGTCGACGGCCAGTGCATGACCGGTCATGAACGAGTTGGCCGGGTCGGCGGCGAACAGGATGGCGGTGACGACTTCTTCCACTTCGGCAACCCGCCTCATCGGCACGCCTCGCGTCAGTTCAGCCAGGGCCTCGGCCTCCGGCGCGCCGGAGACGCGCACGAAGCTGTCCACCATCGCCGTTCGGGTGTGGGCCGGGCAGATGGCGTTGATGCGCAGGCCCTTGCTGGCATATTCGACCGCCGCCGAGCGAGTCAGGCCAACGACGCCGTGCTTGGCGGCGGCATAGACCGACAGCTTCGGCGCGCCGGACAGGCCGGCGGCCGAAGCGATGTTGACGATGGCGCCGCCTTTGCCGGATGTCTTGAACTGCCGCTCCATCTGCGGGATTTGGTGCTTCATGGCATAGAAGACGCCGAGCAGGTCGATCTCCAGCACACGGCGCGCCTCGTCGGAGGGGACCTGCGGCAGACGCACGAAGCTCTGGACAATGCCGGCATTGTTTACGGCGATATCCAGCCTGCCGAATTTTTCGATCGCCAGCCCGACCAGATCCCCGGACAGTTTCTCGTCGGCTACGTTGCCGGCCAGGATCGCCGTTTCGGACGGCAACATGCCGGCAAGGTCGGCGAGCGCCTTTTCGTCGATGTCCGACAGCACCAGCCGCGCGCCTTCGGAGGCGAAGCCTTTCGCAGCACTGCTGCCGAGGCCGCCGGCGGCTCCGGTGATCAGCACTGTTGCTCCATCAAAGCGGCCCATCATGTCTCCCCATCATGCCTGCCTGTCGATCAGTCTGGCTGCGAGGTGCGAAAGCAGCTTCACCGCCTCGCCATAGGTTCTGGCCTTTTCGGGATTGGAGGCGTTGCCGTCCAGCGCGCGCTTGTAGACGCCCTGGCAGATCGCCGCCAGGCGGAAGAAGGAGAAGGCGAGGAAGAACGTCCAGTTGCCGATGCCGGTGAGCCCGCGCCGCCGGCAATAGGCGGCGACATAGTCTTCCTCGGAAGGAAGGCCGAGCGCGGCACGGTCGACGCCGCCGAGGCCGCGAAAGCCGGAGGCATGCGGCAGGCGCCACTGCATGCACTGATACGCGATGTCGGCAAAGGGGTGGCCTGAGGTCGACAACTCCCAGTCGAGCACCGCGATGACCCGTGGCCGGTCCGGTGCGAAGATCAGATTGTCCAGCCGGTAGTCGCCATGGACAAGCGATATCAGGCCGTCGTCCGCGGGCATGTGCGTTTCCAGCCAGGCGATCAGTTGGTCCATGTCGGCAATGCCGCCGGTTTCCGAAGCCCGGTACTGGCTGGTCCAGCGCGCCAACTGCCGCTCGAAATAATTGCCCGGCCGGCCGAAATCCGAAAGTCCCACGGCGACGACGTCGACATCGTGCAGGGCCGCGAGCGTGGCGTTCATGGCGTCGTAGATCGCGGCGCGCTCACCATTGTCGCGGGCTTCTGGCAGCGCCGGATCCCAGAAGATGCGGCCGCCGAGGAAATCCATGACATAGAACATGCGGCCGATCGGCGACTCTTCCGCCGACAGATGCAGCATTTCGGGCACCGGCACGGCGGTGCCGGCAAGCGCTTTCATCACGCGGAATTCGCGGTCGACCTGATGCGCCGATTTCAGCAATTGCCCGGGCGGCTTGGCACGCAGCACGTAGCGGCCGCTGGCCGCCGTCAGGAGATAGGTCGGGTTCGACTGGCCGGATTTGAATTTTTCGATTGAAGCGAGCCCGGCAAAGCCCGGGATTTCCGCCTCGAGGTAAGGCGCGAGCGCTGCCTGGTCGAGCGCGTTGGGGTCGTTCATGCGGTCTCGGGCTGGCGTTCGATCAGCGTCAGCGTCAGCCAGCGGGCGGTCAGCGCCGGTTTCTTCGAACCCTCGATCTCGATCGTCACGTCGTGCGCCGTCTGCACCCAGCCCGACGGCCTGACCTTGACGTCGGCCAGCACGAAACGGGTGCGGATGCGCGCACCGGTCTTCACCGGCGCCAGGAAGCGCAGCGAATCGAAGCCGTGGTTGACGCCCATCTTGCCGTTTTCCAGCGGCGGCATGGTCTCGAAGGTCATGGCCGAGAGCAGCGACAGCGACAGGAAGCCATGCGCGATGGTGCCGCCGAACGGCGTCTCGCGCTTGGCTCGTTCGGGGTCGCAGTGAATGAACTGGTGGTCGTCGGTGGCGTCGGCGAACTGGTCGATCATGCGCTGCGTCACCACCCGCCACGGCGAGACACCAACCTCCTTGCCGACACTGGCCAGAAGCACATCGAGACTGATCGGTTCCACGCTCATGTCCTCCAGTTCACCTCCGGCTTCTACGGCCGGAAAATGTCATTCTTGAATAAGGTCAGGCCTTGAACAAGGTCAATCCATGCTGCACCGACTGCCCGCCGTCGATCGGCAGGATGGCGCCGGTGACATAGCTGCCCGCACGGCTGCACAAATAGAGCGTTGCGCCGGCAATGTCATCCGGTGCGCCGATACGGCCGATCGGAACATGGCTGCCGACATGCCTGGCCTGCTCATCCGTACCGGTGGCAAAGGCTGTCATCCGGCTCTGGAAGGGGCCGGGGGCAAAAGCGTTGACGGTGATGCGGCGGGGGGCGAATTCGAGCGCGAGCGTGCGTGTCAGATGATGCACCGCGGCCTTGGACGCGGTATAGGAATAGGCGTCGTCGGCCAGCGGCTGCGTGCCCATCACCGAACCCAGATTGATCACGCGGGCCGGATCGGCGTCGCTGGCGGCCGCCTCGAGCAGCGGCAGCAATTCGCGCGTCAGGTGGAAGACAGCGGTCACATTGACACCGAACACCTTGGCCCATGCCGAATAGGGAAAGCTCTCCAGCGGCGCACCCCAGGAAACACCGGCGTTGTTGACCAGAATCTCGAGTTTGTCGGTGCGCGCCTTGACCTCGGCGACGAGCGCGGCGATGCCAGCCTCGCTGGAGACGTCGCCGGCGAAGCCCTCGGCCCGGCCCGGCGCGCCCAGCCCGTTCAGTTCGGCGGCGACCTTGATGCAGTCCTCGCCCTTGCGCGAAGCGATCATCACGCTGGCGCCGGCCCTGACCAGGGCGGTTGCCGCCATGCGGCCGATGCCGGTCGCGGCGCCCGTAACCAGCGCGGTCTTGCCGGCCACCGAAAACAGCTCGTCCAGATAGGCCATTCCAATCCTCCGCGCCTCGCCTGGGCAAAGAGTTCGCGTTGACAAGGCTATCCGAAGTACAGTCATCCTTGCCACTGACAAAATGCCAGGCCTGCATGAAGGGTTAGCGACCGATGACGGAGATGAATCTCGGCATGACCGAGCGGCTGAAGCCGATCCACGCGCGCGTCGCTTCCATGGTGCGCGACGAAATCATGCCGCTCGACCACGAATTTCTCGGTGAGGTGGGCAAGGCAGGCGACCGCTGGGTCCACAGCAAACGTCAAACCGAGATCCTCGATGGACTGAAGACGACGGCGCGTGAGCGTGGCCTGTGGAACTTCTGGCTGACCGGCTCGGAACGCGGTTACGGCCTCTCAACCGTCGAATACGCTTATCTCGCCGAGGAAATGGGCAAGGCACATCTCGGCGCCGAGACCTTCAACTGCTCCGCGCCCGACACCGGCAATATGGAGGTGCTGGAGCGCTATGGCTCGGCCGACCATAAGAAAACATGGCTCGAACCGCTTCTGGATGGGAAAATCCGCTCGGCCTATCTGATGACCGAGCCGGATGTCGCGTCATCCGACGCCACCAACATCGCGATGCGCTGCGAGCGGCAAGGCGACGACTATGTCCTCAACGGCGAAAAATGGTGGGCGTCGGGCGCCGGCGATCCGCGCTGCGCCATCTACATCGTGATGGTGCGGACGGGGGGCGAGGCAGCACCGCAGCACCGCCGCCATTCGATGATCCTGGTTCCTGCCGACACCAAGGGAGTGACCAAGGTACGGGCCATGCAGGTCTATGGCGACGATGACGCGCCGCATGGCCACATGCACCTTCGCTTCGACAATGTCCGGGTCCCGGCCTCGAACATGATCCTCGGCGAGGGCAGGGGATTCGAGATCGCGCAAGGGCGGCTCGGGCCCGGCCGCATCCATCACTGCATGCGCGCCATAGGCCAGGCCGAGATGGCGCTGGAACTGCTGTGCCAGCGTTCGGTGCGCCGCGAGGCCTTCGGCCAACCCCTGGCCAAACTCGGGGCCAATTTCGACATCATCGCCGAATGCCGCATGGAGATCGAGATGGCGCGGCTGCTCTGCCTCAAGGCGGCGTGGATGATCGACCAGGGCGACGCGCGTGCCGCTGCCCCCTGGATCAGCCAGATCAAGGTCATCGCACCGCGCGTCGCCCTCAAGGTCACCGACGAGGCGGTGCAGATGTTCGGCGCGCAAGGCATCAGCCAGGACACGCCGCTGGCGCGCTCGTGGACACATCTGAGGACATTGCGCCTTGCCGACGGGCCTGACGCCGTGCATCGCCGGCAGGTGGCGCGGACGGAGCTGAGGAAATACACGCAGGAGAAGGTCTGAGCGGCAGCCCGGTCCGCCGCGCTTTGGACCTTCTGTCAACAACCACGGAGTGTCACCGATGACCATTCCCTCCGAAATGAAGGCGTTGCTCCTGGTCGGCGACGGCTACACCAAGACGCCGAGCGGCAGTGCGCTCGAGGCGATGGAGCCCTATCTCGAGCCGGGCAGCATCGCGGTGCCGGTGCCCGGACCGAGCCAGGTGCTGATCAAGGTCAGCCTGGCGTCGATCAACCCGTCCGATGTTGCCTTCATCAAGGGCCAGTACGGCCAGCCGCGCGCCAAGGGCCGGCCGGCCGGCTTCGAGGGTGTCGGCACCGTCGTCGCCAGCGGTGACGAGCCCTATCCCCAAAGCCTCGTCGGCAAGCGCGTCGCCTTCGCCACCGGCCTCAGCAACTGGGGGTCGTGGGCCGAATTCGCCGTCGCCGAGGCGGCGGCCTGCATTCCGCTGCTCGACACGGTGCGCGACGAGGATGGCGCGGCGATGATCGTCAATCCGCTCACCGCGATCGCCATGTTCGACATCGTCAAGCAGGAAGGCGAAAAGGCGTTCGTGATGACCGCCGGCGCCAGCCAGCTCTGCAAGCTGATCATCGGCTTGGCCAGCGAGGAAGGGTTTCGGCCAATCGTCACGGTGCGCCGCGACGAGCAGATCGAGCTTCTGAAAGAGATCGGCGCTGCCCATGTGCTCAATGAGAAGGCGCCGGATTTCGAAGCTACGCTGCGTGAGGTGATGAAGGCCGAACAGCCGCGCATCTTCCTCGATGCGGTCACCGGACCGCTGGCCTCGGCCATCTTCAATGCGATGCCGAAGCGTGCGCGCTGGATCATCTATGGCCGGCTCGATCCTGAAGCCACGGTAATCCGCGAGCCCGGCCAACTGATCTTCCAGCACAAACATATCGAAGGTTTCTGGCTGAGCGAATGGATGCGACAATCCAAGGAGCGGCGGGGTCCGGCGATCCTGGAGGCGCAGCAGCGGTTTTCCGACGGGCGCTGGGCAACCGACGTGACGGCCGTCGTGCCGTTCGCCGAGGCGATGACGCGGGTACCGGCCGAACTGGCCAAGCCCAACGGCAAGGTGTTCATCCGGCCTTGATGCAGTTCGAAGGGTATCAGAGCCCTGAATACGAGGCTTTCAAGAGGCCCCTTGCAGGTCAGGGTGCCCCGGCATTCCACTACTCCCGATGGCCCGCCGGGCTTACGGCCGCGTCTTTCAGCCCTCTATGCCACGCCGCTTTGTCCGTGATATGCCGCCGCCATCGAATGCCGAGGCAGTGCTGGACTGAGCCTGTCCCGGGTGTTGTGGGGTGTCTTTGATGACGATGTCCAAGCCGGTTTTCGACCGTTTGGGACTTGGCCTGTGGATCGGGGCGTTCCTGATCGTTCTTGCCTTGGTTCTGTGGTCTCCCCACACGCGGACGGTCTGGCAAGCCTATATAGACGGCAGTGAGGCGCTGCTGGCCCGCCGGCCGCTCTACAATCTCCAATCCGAGATGGGCTATCTCTACGCGCCGGCTTTTGCCACGCTTTATGTTCCATTGGTAAAGCTCGGTCCGCATCTCGGCGGCCTGCTGTGGCATATCATCGGCTTCGCGGTGCTGACTTTTGCCGCGATGCGGCAGGTGCGCAAGCTCGGCGGCGGGGAATTGCCATGGTTGCTGTCCTTCGGACTGTTCCTTGCCCTGCCGATGGCGCTGGGGGCGATCCGCAACGGTCAGGCGACGATCCTTCTGACCGGCGCCTGCTGGCTTCTCACCCTGTCGGCGCTCGAGGGACGACGCGCCGAAACCTTCTTCTGGGCTTCGGTCGCCATCATCGCCAAGCCGACCGCGGTCATCATGTTGCTGTTGG
This sequence comes from Mesorhizobium erdmanii, assembly GCF_013170725.1. Classification (NCBI taxonomy): domain Bacteria; kingdom Pseudomonadati; phylum Pseudomonadota; class Alphaproteobacteria; order Hyphomicrobiales; family Phyllobacteriaceae; genus Mesorhizobium; species Mesorhizobium erdmanii. The sequence goes on from NZ_CP033361.1 coordinate 2,004,761, forward strand.
TTGGTGCCCTGCGTTTCCGGCTGATACCGGTGCTGGTGCTGGCGGTGCTGTTCGTGCTCGCTTTGCCCTACGCCTTTGCTCCCGCCAGCTATCTCAACGACCAGTATCGTCTTTTTGCAGAAATGCTGACCTCGATGGCCGTCGACAATGCCAACCATTTCGTTCCCACCGATTTCACAGCGCCGTTTACCAAAATGGGGCTGCCTCTCCCGGAATTCGGTGCCACGATCGTGCGCATGGTCATGGCCCTGTTCACGCTTTGCGCGGCGGTCTGGTTCGACCGCAAGCTCGAACGCGGAACGGCCGGTCTCGCCATCTTCCTGACGGCGACGTTCTACATGTGCGTCTTCAACCCGCGCGTCGAGCCCAATACCTATGCCATGATCGCGGTGCCCGCCGGTCTCGCTGTCGCCTTGTTGTGGCGCGAGGAACGAGGTGGCGTGCTGGCTTCGGTGCTGTCCTTGATGCTGTTCCTGACCGGATTGACGGGGGTCGAGCGCCATATCCAGGATTTGACATACCCCTGGTTCAGGCCGGTCGCGGTCACCGTCATCGCCGGTTCCCTGATCTGGTGGTTCTGGGCGAAAGCAGGCGACAAGGGGGCGCGAGACACGACGATGCGAGACAAGGTGATGAATGAAAGGCCCGTCGCAAATGGCTGAGTCGCGGCCCGTCCTCGATATCGTCGCGCCGTTCTTCAACGAGGCGCCATCGGCATCGGCCTTTGCCGCATTGCTCGACAAGCTCGAAGCCGAAGTGTCGCAGCGTTTCGGCATCGCCGTCCACAAGATCCTGGTCGACGATGGCAGCCGCGACGATGGCGCCGAGCGGTTCTCGCGGGCGCTGTCGGGTTCGTGGGAGATCGTGCGGCTCAGCCGCAATTTCGGCAAGGAGGTCGCCGTACTCGCCGGCCTCGACCGGTCGCGCGGCGACATGGCGCTGGTGATGGACGCCGATCTCCAGCATTCGATGGACACCAGCCTGACGATGATCGCCGAACTGGTGGAGAACCCGGATATCGATGTCGTCTACGCGCAGAACGATCGCCGCGAGGCCAGCTGGCGGCGCAGTCAGCTGGCTCGGCTTTTCTACAGCCTGATCAACTCGAGCCAGCGTTTCGACATTCCCGAGAATGCCGGCGATTTTCGCGTCATGCGCGGTGCCGTGGTGCGCGCCCTGACCAGCCTGCGCGACAAGCGGCGCTTCAACAAGGGTCTGTTCGCCTGGGCCGGTTTCCGCCAGAAGGCCATACAATATTCGCCGGAGAACCGCGCCACGGGCACGTCGAAATGGAGCCGGCTCAACCTGATCGCTTTCTCGCTGGAAGGTTTTACCTCCTTTTCCGTCATCCCGTTGCGCATCATCAGCCTGAGCGGGATGCTGGCGGCGTTGGCCGGCCTCGCTTACGGCGCCAAAGTGTTCTTCGAGGTGATGTTCTACGGCATCGCCGTCCCCGGTTATCCCAGCCTCATGGTCGCCGTCGTCCTGCTCGGCGGCCTCAACCTCACCTTGCTTGGCCTGATCGGCGAGTATGTCTGGGTCACGCTCTCGGAAAGCAAGGACCGGCCGGTCTATATCGTGCGCGATGTCGTGCGCGGCGATGTTTTGGACCGGCCGCCAGGCGCACCCGGCGCATGACGCGACGCATCCGCCTGATCGCCGACGACTACGGCTTGGCGCCTGGGGTCTCCGCAGCGATTCTCGAGCTGCTCGACCGTGGCCGCTTGACCGGCACCGGCTGCATGACCGGCTTTCCGGAATGGCCGGATGCGGCGGCGCGCATAAAGCCGCTGTGCGGCCGCGCGGCGGTCGGGCTGCACCTGACCCTCACCGACCAGCCGGCCGTCACCGGCCGGTCTGGCCTGGCGCCGGGAGGCCGACTGCCACCGCTGCGTTCACTGGCGCTGCCGGTCCTGCGCGGCGGCATTGACGCGCGAGACGTCCATGCCGAGCTCGACGCGCAATACAACCGCTTTGTCGAGGCGCTTGGCCGCCAGCCTGACTTCATCGACGGACACCAGCACGTGCATTTCCTGCCCATCGTGCGCACGTGGCTGCGGGGGCATTTCTCCGACGCTGGGGGCAAGCCGGCGCTGCGCGGTGCGCCGGCGCTAGGCCATGCCGCCGTGGCGCCGAAAGTCGCGGCAATCGCAGCCTTGGCCACCGGCTTCAACCAGTCGATGGCGCGCGCCGGCTTCAGCATTTTCAGGCCGCTCGCCGGCATCTATGACTGGCGGCAACCCGAACGGTTCGCGCCGGTTCTGCAGGCCGCCGTGGAGGCGCTGCCGGAACGAGGCCTGTTCATGTGCCATCCCGGCCATGTCGACGAGACGCTGCGGGCGCGCGACCCGATGCAAGGCGTGCGCGAAGTGGAATTCACCGTCCTGGCCTCGGACGCATTTGGCGCCAGCCTAGCCCGCGCCGGTGTCGAGATCATGGACGGCAAGGGATGAGCGGCGCCGACCAGCCCCGCCGCTCGACCGGCAGCAAGATTGTTCGCTTTGCCATTGTCGGGTTGGTGAACACGGCTATCGACCTTGCCGGCTTTTTCCTGTTGCTCAAGATGCATCTGCCGCCATTGCCGGCCAACGTCATCTCATGGTCGATCGCCGTCGTCTTTTCTTTCGTGGCGAATGGTTTCTGGTCGTTCGAGCGCAACCAAGCCATCCGGCTGCATGATGCCTTCCTGCGTTTCGTCTCGCTCGGCGCGCTGATTTCGCTCGGTGTATCCAGCCTGTCGATCGAACTCTTCGCCGGTATTGCCGGTGTGTGGCCGGCAAAGATCGGCGGTGTCATTGTGGCGGCGGTGCTGAATTTCCTCGCCGCGCGCTGGTCGATCGAGGGCCGGCTGCTGAAGTAGCAGCGCACTCTTCCTTTGCAAAATTGGGCGCAAAACAGCCATTCCGCGTCCCGACTTTACCCTATTCCGCGGGCTCCATATTGGTATAGGCGGCTTCCTCGAGTTCGCGCTTGAGGCGCGTTTCCTCATGGGTCTTGGGGGTGACGAAGCGGCCAAGCAGGAGATAGGCGACCGGCGTCAGGAACAGTGTCGAGATGGTGGCCAGCCCCAGCCCGCCGACGATCACCCAGCCGAGCGCCACGCGTGCCTCGGCGCCGGCGCCCGCCGCCAGCACCAGCGGTACGCCGCCGAGTATGGTGCAGATCATCGTCATCATCACCGGCCGCAGCCGGATCGTCGAGGCCTGCTCGATCGCCTCGCGGACACCAAGCCCGCGATCGCGCAGCTGGTTGGCGAACTCGACGATCAGGATGCCGTTCTTGGCCATGACGCCAACCAGGAGCACCAGGCCGATCTGGCTGTAGGCGTTGAGGCTGGTGCCTGACAGCAGCAGCGCGAAGATGGCGCAGGCCAGCCCGAGCGGCACCGTCGCCATGATGATGACGGCGCTGACGAAGCTTTCGAACTGGGCGGCCAGCACCAGAAGGATGATGACCAGCGCGAAGCCGAAGATGGTGACCATGGCGCTGTTGGTTTCACCCAGCGTCGCGGCCTCGGCCAGCGGCAGGATGCGGCTGGCCGGCGGCAGCAGCGGCGTGGCGATTGCCTCGGCTTGGCTCAGCGCATCGCCAAGCGCGAAATCGCCGGAAAGGTTGGAGGTGATGGCCACCGATGGCTGCTGCTGCTCGCGCGACAGCGATGGTGGCACCGCGCGCTCGGTCAGCGTGGCGATGGTCGACATCGGCACGAAGCGGCCGTCGCCTGTCTTCAGGAAGACATTTTCCAGATCGGTCGGATCGTTGATCGGATTGGTGGTCGAGACCAGCTTCACGCCATAGCTGCGGTCGGCGATGTAGACGTCGACGACATCATTGCCGTCGAGCATGGCCTGCATGGTGTTGGCGAGCCCCGTAATGTCGATGCCAAGGTCCGAGGCGCGCTCGCGGTCGATGGCGACGGCCAGTTGCGGCTGCGTCGGATCGATCGACAGGCGCGGCGTCTGGAAGCGCGGGTCTTTCTGCATCTCGGCGATGATCTTGACCGCCGCCTCGCCGAGCGCCTTGCGGTTGTTGCCGACCAGCGCGAATTGCAGGCCGTTGCCGGCGCCGCGGATGCCGAGGCTGTTGGGCTGCACCGGGAAGATGCGCACGCTCGGCACCTGCCTGGTCAGTTGGCTGATCTCGGCCATGATCTCCTGCTGGCTGCGGCTGCGCTCGTTCCAGGGCGCCAGCGTCATCACCATGAAGCCGGAATTGTAGGAGCCGTTCTGCCCGGCATTCTCGAAAGTCGAGCGGATTTCGCCGGAATCGCGCATCGGCTGGATCAGCTTCTCGATCTTCTGCATCTGCTGCGTCGTGTAATCGAGGCTGACGCCTTGCGGGGCATTGATGCGCAACAGCACGGCCGCACGGTCCTCGGTCGGCGTCAGTTCCTGGCGGATGGTGCCGAACAGGGTGAAGGCGGTACCGGCAAACAGTACCGCGACCAGAACCACGATCCACGGCGCATCGAGGCAAGCGTGCAGTGTCCGCTTGTAGGCTGCATTCAATGCGCCGCCGATACGCGCGCCGATGCCGTGGCCGCCCTCGTGGTGGAGCGAGGCGCCGGTCAGCATGCGCGAGGCGAGCATCGGGCAAAGCGTGAGCGCCACCACGCAGGACAGAAGCACCGACATGGCAAGCACGAAGCCGAATTCACGGAACAGGCCGCCGGTCTGTCCGGGCAGGAAGGAGATCGGCACGAAGACGGCGACCAGCGTCAGCGTCGTGGCGACGACGGCGAAGAACACTTCCTGGGCGCCGAGCACGGCGGCCGCGCGCGGCCCCATGCCTTCATTGCGCCGCCGCACGATGTTTTCCAGGACCACGATGGCATCGTCCACCACCAGTCCGGTCGCCAGCACCATGGCGAGCAGCGTTAGGATGTTGACGGAGAAACCGGCCAGATAGATGGCGGCTATGGTGCCGATCATGGCGACTGGCATCGACAGGCCCGGGATCAACGTGGCGCGCCAGTCGAGCAGGAAGATGTAGATGACGATCAGCACCATCGTTACCGACAGGCCGAGGGCGATCTCGACCTCGTGGACCGCGCCCTTGACGAAGACGGCATCGTCGCTGGTGATCTTGATCGCCATGCCCTTGGGCAGGTTCTCCTGCAGCTTGGCGACGGCGGCCTGGACACCGGTCGAAATATCCAGCGTGTTCGATTCCGCCTGGCGGATGATGCCGATGCCGATGCCGGTCTTGCCATCGGAGCGCAGCGTGGTCTGGCCGACATCGGGGCCGAGCGTGACGGTGGCGACGTCGCGGATGCGGGTCGTGCCGCCGATGATGATGTTTTCGAATTCCTCGGGCGTGGTCACGTCGGCCGTGGTGCGCACGATCAGGTCCTGGTTGGTCGTGGTGATCGAACCGGCCGGGGAATCGAAGGCGACGGAGGCCAGGGCTTTCCTGAGATCGGCAACCGTGAAGCCGAGGCTGGCGAGCTTGTTCTGGTCGACGTCGATGCGGAATATCTTGTCGCGGTCGCCATAGACCTGAACGTCGGCGACGCCGGGCACGGCGGCCAGTTCGTCCTCGATCTGGTCCTGGACCACGACGGTCATGTCCTGGATCGACATGTTGTCGGAGGTCACCGCCAGCCGCATCACCGCGTCGGAATTGGCGTCGGCCTTGACGATGCGCGGGGGATCGGCGGTGTCCGGGATCTGGTTGGCGACGCGGCCGACTGCATCGCGCACGTCGGAGGCGGCGACATTGAGGTCGACGCCGTCGTTGAATTCGATGGTGACGCGGCTTGAGCCGAAGGAGGAGGACGACGAGATCGACTTGACGCCGGAGACGCGGGCGACAGCGCCCTCGATCGTGTCGGTCAGTTCGCGGTCGACGGTTTCGGCGGCGGCGCCCTCGAAGGCGGTCGAGACAGTCACCACGGCACGGTCGACGTCGGGCAATTCGCGGATCTCGACGCCGTAGAAGGCCGCGAGGCCGGCTACCGCGATAAGGACGTTCAGCACGAAGGCCATGACCGGCCTGCGGATGAACAGGGCGGTGAAGCCGGTATCGCTGGCGGCGTTGACGGGTGCGGTCATGAGCCTTCGGCGGTGTTGGCTGCGCGCTGGTCCTGGCCGGCGATGCGGACTTCGCCGCCCTCGCTGACGCTCTGCGTGCCTTCGGTCACGACCATGTCGCCGCTGTCGATCTCGGCGTCGATCAGCACGGTCTCGGTGTTTCGCTGGATGATGCGCACCGGCACGCGTCTGGCCTTACCCCCCTCGACCTGCCAGACATAGGCGCCGTCCGAGCCCCACAGGATCGCCAGCGGGCTGACGGCCGGATAGGTCTCGCCGGGGAATTTCATGGTGATGGAGAACGACATGCCGGCGCGCAGCGAATCCGCGGGATTGGCGATCTTGGCCTTGACCAGCAGCGTGCGGCTCTTCTCGTCGATGTGATTGTCGATGGCCGATACCGTACCGGTATAGGCGTTGCTGGGATTGGCGATTGGTGTCGCCGTCAGTTGCGCGCCGACCTTGACGGCGGCTGCGAAACGCTCGGGCACCTGGAAATCGACGAGGATCGACGAGCGGTCGTCGAGCGTGGCGATCGCCGACTGGTTGGTGACATAGTTGCCGGCCGAGATCGGCAGGATGCCGACAGTGCCCGATATCGGTGCCAGGACAGACCGACGTTGCAATGCGAGCTCCGCATCCTGAAGCGCCAGCTTGGCGCCTGCCAGAACTACCTCGGCGTCGGCAACGGCGACCGGCGTCGCGGCATTGGAAGCACGAAGCGATTTTACACGATCGAGCTTGGATTGCGCATCCTGCAGAGCGAGTTTGGCCCGGTCCTGAGAGATGATCTCGGTCTCGGAATCGAGCGTGGCGATGATCTGTCCCTTGTCGACGTGGCTGCCGGATTCGACCAGCAGCTCGGCAAGGCGGCCGGAACTGTAGGGATTGACGGCCACCGAGGCGTTGGCGCGGCCGGTGCCGATCGCCTGCAAGCGGTCGTTGATAACAGCCGAGGCGGCTGGCGATGCGACGATGGTGGCAATCCGGACGCCGCCGTGCCCCGACTGCCGGGAGTCAGCCGCCGTTTCTTTCGTCGTCGCGCCATAGGCCCAGTCCATGCCCCAGCGCGCCAGCACTTCGGGAGCGCCGGGGTGGAAACGAGCCCACGCGGCCGCGGCGACAACCACGACGACAAGCCCAAGGACAATCTGTTTCCAGCGCGACATCGACACTCCAGCGGCAAGAATCGTCTGCCGGTTCCAAGTGGAAGCGGATGTAGCGACGACAAGGGCTGGGGGGCAAAACCGGCCACCCGCACCTTCCGATATCATCGGTTTATGGCAATTATCACGCAATCGTGCACATTAAATCTCGGTAACGTGAACGCCGGACGCTTGATCAGGGGCGGATGCGCTTGCCCGGAGCCCGCTTAACGCAGCCCTTCCATTTCCCGAATACGCCGAGCGCCGTCGGCCTCGAGCTGCCTCGTAACGGCGCCGATCAGCGTTTCGGCGACGACGAAAAGTGCCGCCGAGGAATCCCATGCCGACGGCACCGCCGTGCGTCCAGCGATGACATGGCGGGCAAACCTGGAAATCGGCGACAGCCACTGGTCCGTGAACAGCACGATCTGGACACCGCGCTGGTGCGCCTTCTCGGCGAAGCGGACGAGGCTATCCTGGTAGCGCCTGATGTCGAAGATCACCAGCACGTCGCGCTTGCCCATGTCGATCAGCCGGTCGCGCCACATGCTCTCCTGTCCGGCGAGGTGGAACACATCGGGCTGGATGACGGCGAGGTGGGCGGCCATGTAGCGCGCCAGCGGGTCGGTGAAGCGGCCGCCGACGAGAAATGTTTTGCCACGCCGTTCGGCGAGCCGGGCGGCGATGTCGGCAAGCTGCTTGTCGGAGAGGTGGCGGAAGGTCTCGCGCATATTGTCGAGCGTCGCCTCCAGCATCGGTGAGGCCGTGCCGCCGCCGGGCGAGGGCGGGTTGAGCGTGCGGATCGCCGGCGACTGCAGTTGCGCCGCCAGTTCGTCCTGCAGGCTCGACTGGAATTCCGGATAGTTCTGGAACCCGAGCCGGGCCACGAAGCGCAGGATGGTCGGCGAGGAGACGCCGGCGGCGGTCGAGAATTCAGCGACCGTCTTCAGGCCGATCATCGGATAGCTGGCAATCAGCGTCTGCGCCGCGCGCCGTTCGCCGGCCGGCATCGTGCCGATGCGATCGGCGATCAGTTCGGCAATGCTGGAAATCATCTTTTCCCCTACCCGTTGGCTTGGCCTTAGAGATCGCATTTGACAAAGCCGGACAAACTGTATGAAATCATCCATAGGGACGCAATGAGACAAAATACGTAACATACGATACAGCGCTCCCCGGGGACGGCAGGACTATGGAGACAGCGCGGCCCGCCAGCCATGCATCGTCCGATTCCGTGAGGGTGACGAACCCTCTCGGATCAAGCCCCTTCGTGCTGACATGCGACCACGCTTCCAATTTCCTGCCCGCCCAATTCGGCACGCTCGGCCTTGCCGCCGAAGACCTGTCCCGCCACATCGCCTGGGATCCCGGCGCGCTGCCGGTGGCAACGCGGATGGCGCAGGCGCTCGATGCGACGCTGATCGAGACCCGCATCTCGCGTCTGGTCGTCGACTGCAACCGGCCGCTCGACGCGCCGGACCTGGTGCCGCCTGTCAGCGAGACGACGGCCATACCGGGCAATACCGGGCTTACGGAAAAGCAGCGCGCTGCGCGGGTCGCCCTGTCGTGGCAGCCGTTCCACAGTGCCATCGAGCACATCGTCGAGGAGCGGCTGGCGCGTGGCCAGGAGACGCGGCTGGTTTCCGTCCATTCCTTCACGCCGGTCTACAAGGGCTACGACCGGCCGTGGCATATCGGCATCATCCATGACGAGGACCGCCGGCTGGCATCGCCGTTGATATCGGCGCTGAAGCGGCTTGCCGGCATCACCGTCGGCGTCAACGAACCCTATTCGCCTGCCGACCGCGTCTATTTCACGCTGGAGCGGCATGCGCGTTCGCGCGGGCTCCCTTGCGCGATGATCGAAATCCGCAACGACGAAATCTCCGGCGAGACCGGGCAGCGGAAATGGGCGGATATGCTCACAGGCATTTTTTCGAATCTGGAGCCCGAGGAGGCCAGGGGCTCTCGATCAATCGCAGTCGGAAAGTCAGTTCAATCGGCCAGCTAAGAACCAATGGGGAACTCTGACATGACAACACCTGATCACACCGACAAGTCGGAGGACACAAAAATCCTCCACAGTATGGGCTACGCCCAGGAATTGGCTCGCCGCATGAGCGGCTTCTCCAACTTCGCCATTTCCTTCTCGATCATTTGTATTCTGGCGGGCGGCATTACGTCTTTCCCGCTGGCCATGGCCACCGGCAGCGGTTTCGAGGCGACCATCGGCTGGGTAATCGGCGGCGTCTTCGCGCTCGTGGTCGCGGCTTCGCTCGGCCAGATTGGATCAGCTTATCCGACAGCCGGCGGCCTCTATCACTGGTCGTCGATCCTCGGCGGACGTGGCTGGGGCTGGGCCACGGCCTGGATCAACCTGCTCGGCCTGATCTTCGTCGTCGCTTCGGTGAATGTCGGCGTCTACTTGCTGTTTCAGGGGCTGGTCGCGGGTCCGATCTTCGGTTGGGACACATCGGCCTGGGGGTTCTGGCAGCAGACGGCGGCAGTCGTCTTGATTACCGTCACCCAAGGTCTCTTCAATCATCTCGGCATCAAGACAACGACGATGTTGACCGACTTTTCCGGCTACCTCATCCTCGTTGTTGCGGTCGTGCTGACGTTGACCTTCTTGATCTGGGGGGCGCATGGCTTCGATCTTGCCCGGCTGACGACTTTCGTCAACACGACCGGCGATGCCGGCGGTGGCTATGTCCCGACGGCCCGTACCGCACTTGTGGCCTTCCTTATCGGCCTTCTCTACCCGCTTTATACCATCACTGGCTTCGACGCCTCGGCTCATACCGCCGAGGAGACGCACAATGCCCGCATCGCCGTGCCGAGAGGCATGATCCACGCGGTCCTGTGGTCTCTCGTCTTCGGCTTCGTCATGGCAGTCTCCTTCGTCCTTGCAAGCCCCGATCTCGTGGCGACGGCCAAGGACGGCGGCAATGCCTGGTTCAACCTGTTCAACAACCTGCCAGCGCCAACCTGGCTAAAGGCTTTGCTCGGCGTTGCCATCGTGCTGTCAAACTATTTGTGCGCGCTGGCCGGGCTCACGTCGACCTCGCGCATGATCTTTGCCTTTTCGCGTGACGGAGGTTTGCCGGGGTCATCCCTGTGGAAGCAGGTTTCGCCAACCTGGCGCACGCCTGTCCCAGCCATCTGGCTCGGCGTCGTGCTGTCGATTGCCGCCACGCTTTATTCGCCGGCTTTCGCGGCACTCGCTGCTGGTTGCGCTCTCTTCCTTTACGTCTCTTATGCCATGCCGATCGCAGCCGGACTTCTCGCGGAAGGAAAGAGCTGGACCGAATTCGGGCCATTCCGGCTCGGCATCTGGTCAAAGCCCTTCGCCATCATCACCGTGCTTGGTGTTCTGGTGTTGATGTATGCCGGCATCCAGCCGCCCTTCGACATCCTGATCAACTATGCCATCGGCTTGATCGTTCTGCTCGTCGTTTTGTGGTTCGCCGTTGAAAACCGCCGCTTCCAGGGACCGCCTATCGGCGAGGCGGCAATCGCCAAGCGCAGGGCGACCATCGCAGCGGCAGAAAAGGCCGTCGGCGAATCCGCCTGAACGGCAATCAAACCGTGGCGGGTTCTCTCGCCACGGTTTTTTGTTCTCCTTCAATATGACATGCCCGAAACGACCAAGCACTGGAGTGCCAAAGGAATGGCTGGAAATTTCTCGTTCGATCAGTTGAAGAAGGCGGTCTCCAGCGGCGAGATCGACACGGTGCTGGCCTGCATCGTCGACATGCAGGGGCGCTTGGCGGGAAAGCGTTTCCTGGCGCAGTACTTCGTCGATTCCGCCCATGACGAAACGCATGGCTGCAACTATCTGCTCGCCGCCGACATCGATATGGAGCCGGTGCCCGGCTACAAGGCGGCCAGCTGGTCGAAGGGCTATGGCGATTTCGTCATGAAGCCGGACCTGGCCACGCTGCGGCGCGTTCCATGGCTCGAAAAGACCGCGCTGGTGATCTGCGACGTGCTCGATCACCACACGCATGACGACCTGCCGCACTCGCCGCGCGCCATCCTGAAAAAGCAGGTCAAGCGGCTGACCGAACGCGGCTATATCGGTTACTTCGCTTCCGAGCTCGAATTCTACCTGTTCAACGAGACCTACGATTCCGCCCGCAAGAAGCACTGGCAGGGTCTCGATACCGCTTCGCCCTATATCGGCGACTATCAGATCGGCATCACCACCAAGGAAGAAGGCGTCATGCGCCGCCTTCGCAACGAAATGGAAGCGGCCGGCATTCCGATCGAGAACTCCAAGGGTGAGTGGGGTCCGGGCCAGGAAGAGATCAATGTGCGCTATGCCGAGGCGCTCGACATGGCCGACCGCCACGTCATCCTGAAGAACGGCGCCAAGGAGATTGCCGAGTCCGAAGGCAAGGCGATCTCGTTCATGTCGAAATACAATTACGGGCTCGCCGGTAACTCCAGCCACATCCACAATTCACTGTGGAGCGCCGACGGCAAGACGCCGCTGTTCTTCGACAAAAACGCCGACTGGACGCTGTCGACGCTCGGCCAGCAATGGGCGGCGGGGCAGCTGAAATATGCCAAGGAGTTCACCTGGTTCCTGGCGCCCTACATCAACTCCTACAAGCGCTTCCAGGCCGGCACCTTCGCGCCGACCAAGATCATGTGGAGCGAGGACAACCGTACCGCCGGCTTCCGCCTGTGTGGCGAGGGCACCAAGGGCATCCGCATGGAGTGCCGCATCGGTGGCGCCGACCTGAACCCCTATCTTGCCTTCGCCGCGCTGATCGCCGCGGGCCTTGCCGGCATCGACGAGAAGCTTGAACTGCAGAAGCCGTTCGTCGGCGATGCCTATCAGGCCTCGCGCCTGCCGGAGATCCCCAAAACGTTGCGTGACGCAACCGAGACGCTGGCCAAGTCGAAGATGCTGAAAGAGGCGCTCGGCGAGGACGTGCTGGAGCACTATGTCCACACCGCCAAGTGGGAGCAGTTCGAATACGACCGCCGGATTACGGATTGGGAACTGCACAGAGGGTTCGAGCGATACTAAACTTTGTCGGCGTCGCCCTTGCTAGCCATCGTCTGAATGGTGGGCGACGCCAAAATCAAGACTTCATGAAGTGCGAGGACTGAAGGAATGACCGAAACGGTCAAGTTGATAACTCCCGTCGACGGCTCGATCTATGCCGAGCGGCCGATCGCGACCGATCAGGCGGTCAATGCTGCTGTCGAGCGTGCAAAAACCGCGCAGGAAAAGTGGGCGCTGACGCCGATCGTCGAGCGCGGCAAGTACATGCTTGCGATGCTCGAAGCTCTGGTCGCGATGACCGACGAGATCGTGCCTGAAATTGCCTGGCAGATGGGGCGCCCCGTGCGCTATGGCGGCGAGTTCGGCGGCGTCAAGGAACGGACCAACTACATGGTCGAGATCGCCGAGCAGGCGCTGAAATCCGTTCCGGCGTCCAACCCGAAGGATGGCTTCCGCCGCTATGTGAAGAAGGACCCGCTCGGCGTGGTCATGGTGATCGCGCCGTGGAACTATCCTTATCTGACCGCTGTCAACACCATCGTGCCGGCGCTGATGGCCGGCAACGCCGTCATCCTCAAGCATGCGGCGCAGACGCTGCTGGTCGGCGAACGCTTTCAACAGGCCTTCGACAAAGCCGGCCTGCCCAAGGGCGTGTTCCAGAATGTCGTGCTCAACCATGCGCAGACCGAGAAACTGCTCGGCTCGGGCAAGATCGATCATGTCAACTTCACCGGCTCGGTCGGCGGCGGCCGCGCCATCGAAAAGGCGGCGGCCGGCACCTTCATGACGCTCGGCCTCGAACTGGGCGGCAAGGATCCGGCCTATGTGCTGTCCGACGCCAAGATGGACCATGCGGTGGCCAACCTGGTCGACGGCGCCTTCTACAATTCCGGCCAGTGCTGCTGCGGCATCGAACGCGTCTATGTGCACGAGAAAGTCTATGATGAGTTCGTCGAAGGCTTCATCGCCGAGACGAAGAACTATGTCGTGGGCAATCCGCTGGAACAGGCGACGACGATGGGGCCGATGGCGCAGGCGCGTTTCGCCGATTTGATCCGCGAGCAGAGGGCCGAGGCGCTGCGCAAGGGGGCCAAGGCGCACATCAACATGAAGGTGGCTAACGACAAAGCTGGCTCGCCCTATCTGGCACCGGAAGTGCTGACGGACGTCGACCATCAGATGAGCGTCATGCGCGAGGAAAGTTTTGGGCCGATCGTCGGCATCATGAAGGTGCGCAACGATGAGGAGGCGATCGCGCTGATGAATGACAGCCCCTACGGCCTGACCGCCTCGATCTGGACGCGCGACACCGAGCACGCCATCGCCATCGGTGACCGTGTAGAGACCGGCACCGTGTTCATGAACCGCTGCGACTATCTCGATCCGGCGTTGGTATGGACCGGCGTCAAGGACACCGGCAAGGGCGTTGCCCTTTCGGCGCTCGGCTACGACAATCTCACTCGTCCGAAATCCTTCCACCTGCGCGAAGCCATCTGATTTTCGAAAGACAAAGAATGTCCAAGCTGATCTCCAAATGGAACTATCCCACCACCGTCCGCTTCGGCGCTGGACGCATCAAGGAATTGCCTGAGGTCCTGGCGGCCACCGGCATCAAGCGGCCGCTCTTCGTCACTGATCCGGGTCTGGCCAAGCTGCCGGTCGTCGCTTCGACGCTGAAGATCCTCGACGACGCCAAGGTGCCCTACGGCGTCTTCTCGGAGGTGAGGCCGAACCCGGTCGAGTCCAACCTCACCGCCGGCATTGCCGTGTTCAAGAAGGGCAAGCATGACGGCGTCATCGCCTTCGGCGGCGGCTCGGCGCTCGACCTCGGCAAGCTGATCGCCTTCCAGGCGGGCCAGACGCGGCCGGTGTGGGATTTCGAGGATGTCGGCGACTGGTGGACGCGCGCCAATTCCGACGCCATCGCCCCGATCATCGCCGTGCCGACCACGGCAGGCACCGGGTCGGAAGTCGGCCGTGCCGGCGTCATCACTAATGAGGAGACGCACACCAAGAAGGTCATCTTCCATCCGAAGCTGCTGCCGGCGATCGTGATCGCCGATCCGGAACTGTCGGTTGGCATGCCGGGCTTCATCACCGCCGGCACCGGCATGGATGCGCTTGCCCACTGCCTCGAGGCCTACTGTGCGCCGGGCTACCATCCGATGGCCGACGGCATCGCGGTGGAAGGCATTCGCCTGGTGTTCGAGAACCTGCCGAAGGCCTATGCCAACGGCAAGGACCTCGTCGCGCGCGCCCATATGATGAGCGCCGCCGCCATGGGCGCCACCGCCTTCCAGAAGGGGCTCGGCGCCATCCACTCGCTGTCGCATCCGATCGGCGCGCTCTACGACACCCATCACGGCATGACCAATGCCGTGTTCATGCCCTATGTGCTGGCCTTCAACCGCGACGCCATCGAGGAGCGCATTGCACGGCTCGCCGCCTATTGCGGCATCAAGGGCGGCTTTGACGGCTTTGCAAGGGCGATCATCAAGCTGCGCAAGGAGTTGAAGGTGCCGCATGCGCTGCCCGGCCTGATCAAGGGGCTCGACATGGACAAGAAGCGCAAGGCGCTGATCGCCGACATGGCGGTGGTCGATCCGACGGCCGGCGGCAACCCGGTCAAGCTGACCAAGAAGGCGGCGCTGACATTGCTCGAAAACGCCATCGCCGGCACGGTCTGAGACGCTTTCCGCATAGGAAATTGATCGGGAAAAGGGGTAGAAAAACAAGGGGAGGGGATGAAGGGCAAGGCACAAACTAATTAGCCGGAAAAAGAATCGCGAGGCGATTGCTACAACCGGTTAAAAAGAGTTTACTTTTTCGTACTGCGAGCAGCCGGTTTCACAAAGCTTTCATCTGGCTGTCACATGAAAACGATACCGCATCGCAGGCGTCCAACGGCGTCAGTTCAACGGAGAGAACACATGTTCAAATTCACGGGGAAGGTGCTTTCCCTTTCGGCCGCGACCCTTATGGTTTCGTCGGTGATTTCGTCCGCGGCTTCGATGGACGATCTCGTCAAGGCCGCGAAGGCCGAGGGCCAGCTCACCACCATCGCGCTGCCGCATGACTGGTGCGGTTACGGCGATGTCATCGCCGGCTTCAAGGCGAAGTATCCGGAAATCACCATCAACGAGCTCAACCCCGATGCCGGGTCCGGCGACGAGGTCGAGGCGATCAAGGCCAACAAGGACAACAAGGGTCCGCAGGCGCCCGACGTCATCGACGTCGGCCTGTCCTTCGGTCCGTCCGCCAAGAAGGACGGTCTGATCCAGGCCTACAAGGTATCGACCTGGGACTCGATCCCCGACAGCGCCAAGGATGCCGACGGCTTCTGGACCGGCGACTACTACGGCGTGCTCTCCTTCCAGGTGAACAAGGACCTGGTGAAGACGTCGCCGACCGACTGGGCGGACCTGCTGAAGCCGGAATTCGCCAACTCGGTAGCCCTTGCCGGTGACCCGCGCGCCTCGAACCAGGCCATCCAGGCGGTGTATGCCGCTGGCCTGTCGACGGGTGCGGCTGCTGGTGAAGCTGCCGGCACCGCTGGCCTCGACTTCTTCAAGAAGCTCAACGCCGCCGGCAATTTCGTGCCGGTCATCGGCAAGGCCGCGACGTTGGCCCAGGGCCAGACCCCGATCCTCGTCACCTGGGACTACAACGCGCTCGCCGGCCGCGACACGCTGAAGGGCAACCCGCCCGTCGACGTCGTCGTGCCGAAGACAGGTGTCGTCGCCGGTGTCTACGTGCAGGCGATCAGCGCCTACGCGCCGCATCCGAATGCGGCCAAGCTCTGGCTGGAATATCTCTATTCCGACGAAGGCCAGATCGCTTGGCTGAAGGGCTATTGCCACCCGATCCGTTTCAACGATCTCGCCAAGAACGGCAAGATCCCGGCGGACGTGCTGGCCAAGCTGCCGCCGGCTGAGTCCTACGCGGCCGCGGTGTTCCCGACGCTCGACGAGCAGGGTAAGGCCAAGGAAGCCATCACCAAGAACTGGGACGCCGTGGTCGGCGCCAACGTCAAGTAACAGTTGAAATCCACCGGGCGGCCTCCGGCTGCCCGGTTCTTTCTCTCGAAGACGGTAGCCGGCGTATGACCGATCTCCCATTTTCCGATCACGCTGTTGCCGGCAAGACCGCGCCCCCCGCAGAGGCGCGCAGCATGAGGTTGCCGACGCAATGGCTCGGGGTTGCGCCGTTCTTCATCTTCGCCATCATGTTCCTGATCTTGCCCACGCTCTACCTGATGCTGGGCGCGTTCCAGAACGATGCTGGTGAATTCACAATCGAAAACATAGTTGCATTGGCACAGCCGTCGATCGTTGCCGCCTACTGGATTTCGATCAAGGTCAGCCTTGCTTCATCGCTGATTGGCGCCTTTGCGGGGTTGGCGATTGCCATTGCCATCGTGCGTGGCGGCCTGCCGAACTGGATACGCTCGGCGACGCTGACGTTTTCCGGTGTCGCCTCGAACTTTGCCGGCGTGCCGCTGGCCTTCGCCTTCCTTGCCACGCTCGGCCGGCTCGGCCTTGCGACAGTGATTCTGAACACGCTGTTCGGTCTCAACATCTACGCGCACGGCTTCAACATCCTGTCGTTCTGGGGACTGACGCTGACCTATGTCTACTTCCAGATTCCGCTGATGGTGGTCATCATCGTGCCGGCCATCGACGGGCTGAAGAAGGAATGGGGCGAGGCCGCCGCAACGCTGGGTGCGACCATGTCCCAGTATTGGCGCATGGTGGTCATTCCGGTGATCTGGCCGAGCTTCCTCGGCACCGTGATCCTGTTGTTCGCCAATGCCTTCGGCGCCATCGCCACCGCCTATGCGCTGACCGGTTCGTCGCTCAACATCGTGCCGATCCTGCTCTATGCCCAGATCCGTGGCGACGTGCTGCACAATGCCCATCTCGGCTACGCCATCGCTTTCGGCATGATCCTGATCACCGGTCTTGCCAATGTCTTCTACATCTGGTTCCGCACCCGTTCCGAGAGGTGGCTCAAATGAAGGCTGGCAGGTTCTGGGCCTGGGTCGTCTTCGCGCTGGGCGCGGCCTATTTCTTCATTCCGCTGATCGCGACGGTGGAGTTCTCCATGCGCATGCGGCGCGGCGCCTATTCGTTCGACGCCTACAAGGTCGTGCTGGGTGACGAACGCTTCCAGGCGACGTTCGGCTATTCGGTGCTCGCCGCCGTCTTCACCATCATCCTCGGCGTGCTGATCGTGGTGCCGGCTGCCTACTGGATCCGGCTTCGGCTGCCGCAGCTCAGGCCGGTCGTCGAGTTCATCACGCTGCTGCCGCTGGTCATCCCGGCCATCGTCATCGTCTTCGGCTACATCAGAATGTATGGCTCGAATTCGCCGCTGCCGTTCCTGGCAAGCGACACCGGCACCAATGCGTTGCTGGTGATTGGTTATGCGACGCTGTCGCTGCCTTACATGTACCGTGCCGTCGACACCGGGTTGCGCACCATCGATGTGCGGACGCTGACAGAAGCAGCGCAGATCCTGGGTGCCGGCTGGTCGACTATCATCACACGGGTTATCCTGCCCAATGTGCTGATCGCGGTGTTGTCGGGCGCGTTCCTGACCTTCGCGATCGTCATCGGCGAGTTCACCATGGCCAGCTTGCTCAACCGGCCGGCCTTCGGACCGTATCTGCAGAACATCGGCGCCAACCGCGCCTACGAGCCGGCAGCCCTTGCCATTATCGCCTTCGCCATCACCTGGGGCTGCATGTCGCTGATCCAAGTCCTGTCCCGCTTCGCGCCGCGATCGGCGAACCGTCCGAACTGATCGAAAGAACAACACCATGGCCGACCCGTTCCTCTCCATCCAGCACGTTCGGAAATCCTTCGGCGCCACCACTGTGGTTGAGGATTTCAATCTCGACGTCGAACGTGGTGAATTCGTCTCTTTCCTCGGACCATCCGGCTGCGGCAAGACAACGGTGTTGCGCATGGTCGCGGGTTTCGAGGAGCCGAGCGCCGGCAAGATCGTCGTTGGCGGCAAGGATATTACGAGGCTGAAGCCCAATCAGCGTAATGTCGGGATGGTGTTCCAGGCCTATGCACTGTTTCCGAACCTGACCGTGGCGCAAAACATTGGCTTCGGATTGAAGGTCGCTGGCATGCCCAGGGCGGACATCGATGCCCGGGTCGCGGAAATGCTGGGCATTATCAAGCTGCCGCAGATGGCTGACCGTTATCCCTACCAGCTCTCGGGCGGTCAGCAGCAGCGCATCGCGCTGGCCCGCGCCATCGCGCCCAAGCCAAAATTGCTGCTGCTCGACGAACCGCTGTCGGCGCTCGACGCCAAGGTGCGCGTGTCGCTGCGCGAGGAAATCCGCTCGATCCAGAAAAAGCTCGGCATCACCACCATCTTCGTCACGCATGACCAGGAAGAGGCGCTGTCGATCTCCGACCGCATCGCCGTCATGTATGGCGGCAAGGCCGAGCAGGTCGGCACGCCGTTCGAGATCTACAACCGGCCGGCAACCAAGTTCGTCGCCAATTTCGTCGGTACGCTGAACGTGCTGGAAGGCACCGTCACCGACGCCGCGTCGGGCAAGGTGCAGGTCAACACACAGGAAGTCGAACTCAAGGGCAAGCTCAACGGCTCGAAGTCCGGCGACACACTCTCGCTGGCGCTCCGCCCAGAGGCGATTTCGCTGGGACGCCAACCCGGCCGCGATTCCAGCCTCTCTGGCGAAATCTCCGAAGTGCATTTCCTCGGCTCGGTCATCCGGGTTCGCGTCGGTATCGGCGGAAACACGGTCTCGCTCGACACCTTCAACAATTCCGCCACGCCGCCGCCCGCCGTCGGCGAGAAGGCCGAGATTTCGTTCTCCTCGGGCGACATGCTGGTACTGCATTGAAGTGCCCGGCGGGCGCCGCGTTCAAGCCGGTGCGATGAAGGGCTGCGATATGTCCTGAAGGACCGCCAAGCTTCCATTCGGCCGGCGTGGGCGTCGAGCGCCGGGAAGTCGACCAGCGACACCAAGCCGGGATGCGCCTCGCCGATGAAGCGGAGCACGGCGGCGACCGAGACATCGGCATGACCGATGCGGTCGCCGAACCAGTGGGATGTTGGCCTCACGGCCCGATCGGCGAGTCATATTGACCGATGATGCCGCTGTCCTACGGCAGGAGGCGGATCGAGGCGTACTGCCAGGGGCTTGGTTTTATGGCCAATTCACCGCATCCTGCGGGCATATTCGCGCCGGCAATCCTGTCTCACCGAAGTAAAAGCCCATGGCCCTTTTCGAACTCACGCTCGTCCTGCTTTTGACCGCCGTCGCGTTGACGGCGGTGTCGCGGAGGCTGGAGATTCCCTATCCGTCGCTGCTGGCGCTGGCCGGGGTCGCGATTGCCTTCGTGCCTGGCGCGCCGGTGATCGAGATCGATCCGGAACTGGCGCTTGCGCTGTTCATCGCGCCGGTGCTTCTCGATGCCGCCTACGACACCTCGCTGCGCGACCTCAAGCGCTACCGGCTGTCGCTGTTGCTGCTGGCGCTTGGCGCCGTTGTCTTCACCACCGTGATCGTCGCTTTTGTCGGCTGGAAGATGGCCGGTCTGCCGATCGCCGCCGCGATCGCGCTTGGCGCCATCGTCGCACCGCCGGACGCGGTGGCGGCAAGTGCCGTGCTTGGGCAGTTCAAGGTGCCGCACCGCATCACCGCCATCCTGCAGGGCGAGAGCCTGCTCAACGATGCCACCGCGCTGTTGATCTACCGGCTGGCGGTTTCGGCGGCGCTCGGCTCGATCATGCTGAGCAATGCCGTTCCGACGATCTTGCTCTCAACCATAGGCAGCCTGGTCGCGGGTTATGTGCTTGGCCGGTTCTCGCTATTGACGCTCACCCGGATCGAGGACGCGGCGAGCAGCACCGTGGTGCAGTTCGCCGGGACGTTCGGCGTGTGGATCCTGGCCGACAGGCTTGGTCTTTCCGCGATCATCACCATCGTCGTCTATGCCATCACCATCGCGCGCAGGGCGCCACGCCGCATCTCGGCGAGACGCCGCGTCAGCACCTATTCGGTCTGGGAGTCGGCGGTGTTCGTGCTCAACGTGCTGGCGTTCGTGCTGATGGGCCTGCAGGCCCGCTCGATCGTCGGCCGGCTCTCCGGCGAAGGACAAGGCGAAGCCTTTCTCTTCGCAGCGACGGTGTTGGCGGTGGTGATCGTGGCGCGCCTGGTCTGGGTGGCGAGTTATGTTGCGATCATCCGGTGGTTTGCCCGCTTCGGTGGCGAAGACAAGAGGCGAGATCTGCCGACGTTTCGCGGCGCCGTGCTCGTCGGCTGGTGCGGCATGCGCGGGCTGGTGACGCTGGTGGTGGCGATTGCCCTGCCGGCCAATTTTCCTGGTCGCGATCCGATCGTGCTTGCCGCCTTCGCCGCGGTTCTGGGCACGCTGGTGCTGCAGGGGATGACCTTGAAGCCTCTGCTGCGCATCCTCAACTTCGATCCGGACAGAACAGTCGACAATGAGGTGGCGCAGGCGCGCGTCGCCGTCATGCAGGCAGCGCTTGACGTGTTGAGCCGCAAGACGTCGGCCGCGGCGGCTGTCGTGCGCGAACAATATGAGGCTCAACGGCTGATCGCGGAAAATCCGGAAGACGCACAGGCGGCAACTGAATATGACTGGCTGCGCCTCTACGCCATCAACCGCCAGCGCGACACGCTCGAGGAATTGCGCCGCAACGGCACGATCGGCGACGAGGCCTATCACCGGCTGGAGGAAGAGATCGACTGGGCGGAACTGGCGGCGTCGCCGGCAGGACGTTTCCAGCCGCTGACCACGGACTAGCAGATCCTGCGTTTCGGCCGCTCTGCTGGCCCAAGCTCCGCCGGGCTTCCTGCACATTGCAAGCGATTGACCGAACCGTTACTGCCAAAATCGAAACTGAGCCGATTAATCAATGAAGCTGGTCAGCTACAACATCCAGTACGGGTTCGGCGGTGACGGCCGCTACGATCTTGCTCGCGCGGCGCGCATCGTCGACGGCGCCGACATCATTGCGCTGCAGGAGGTGGAGCGGCACTGGCAGCGCAGCAATTTCGACGATCAGCCGGAACTGCTGTCGCGTCTCCTGCCCGACTATTACCGGGTCTACGGCCCGGCATTCGACATGGATGCCAGCGAGCGGCATGAGGGTCGCCTGGTCAATCGGCGCCGGCAGTTCGGCACCATGGTGCTGTCGAAGCTGCCCATCGTCTGGTCGCGGCTGCATGCGCTGCCGATGCGCCGCACCTTGCGGCCGCTCAACACCCGCAACGCTGCACTCGAATGCATGATCCGCACACCAGCCGGCCCGGTGCGCGTGCTGTCCTTGCATCTTGCGCACATCGCGGCTGAAGAGCGGCTGGAGCAGATCGACTATCTCATGGCCGAACATCGCCGAGCGCCTTCCGACGGCGGGCCGTGGAGCGGTATCGACGACGAGCCCATGCGCAACTGGACCAGCGGCGAAGCCGAACCTGAGAATCCGCTGGCGGCGATCTGGATGGGCGATTTCAACATGGAACCGGGCAGCGCCGAATACCGCCGCATCGTCGGCAGCACGCCCTATCATCGCGGCGCGGCCTATCTCGACGGGTTCGTCGATGCCGCTGCCGTGGCGATCGAACCGGCAGCCGATTTCCACACGCATGAGAAGATCATCGACGGCAGGCTGGCAAAGCGCCGGCTCGACCATTGTTTCGTCGGCGGCATGTTGGCCGGACGGGTGCGCTCGGTTGTCTCGGACATGGGCGAGGTGGCATCCGATCACTTCCCGGTGCGGATCGACATCGATCTCGAAACGCCCTTCGGCTCGGGAGGTCGATAAGGCCGAAATGACGCTTTTCGTCTTCTTCGCGGTGCTTGCCGCGGCCGCCATGCATGCGATCTGGAATGCGCTGGTCAAAGTGCATCTAGACCGCTTCCTGTCGATCACGCTGATGACGCTCGGAATGGGCGCCGCCGCACTCGTGACGCTGCCCTTCGTCGAGGTGCCGAAGGCGGAAGTGTGGCCCTACATCATCGCCTCCGTCATTTTCCATATGGGTTACCGCACCTTCCTGATCGGCGCCTACCAGGCCGGCGACTTCGCCCAGACCTATCCGCTGGCGCGTGGCACGGCACCTTTGCTGGCGGCAATCGGCGGCATGTTCGTCGTCGCCGAAGTGCCGGCGCCGCTTGCCATTGTCGGCATCCTGCTGTTGTCGGCCGGCACGTTGGTGATGTCGTTTCGCGGCGGCGCGCATCTGGAGAAGCTCAATTTGCGCGCTGTCGGCTTTGCGCTGGGCACCTCGATCTTCATCGCCAGCTACACGCTGTCCGACGGCAGCGGTGCGCGGCTGGCGGCGACAGCGCAGAGTTATGCGGCCTGGCTGTTCATCTGCGACGCGTTTGGCGCGCTGGTGCTGTGCCTCGTCTTCCGTGGTCCCAAGGCGCTTCCGGTGCTGGCGCGCGACTGGAAGACCGGACTGTTCACCGGCGTGCTCAGCGGTGCTGCCTACTGGATCGTGATGTGGGCGATGACCAAGGCGCCGATCGCTTCCGTGGCGTCGTTGCGCGAAACCTCGATCCTGTTCGCCCTGCTGATCTCGGTCTACGCGCTCGGCGAGAAGATGACGGGCTGGCGCGGTGCGGCCGCGCTCAGCATCGTCGCCGGGGTTATTGCGCTTCGGCTCGGTTAAAGCATGATCCCGAAAAGTTGCAGGCTTTTCGGACGAAGATCATGCTCAAAAGGGCGCTCAGCCCAGCACCGTCATCACCTGGCCGCGCCGCTCCGGGCTGAAGCGGATGACGACGATGATGCAGACGGCGACCACGCCGGCAAAAAGCGCCAGCGCGTAGCCGTAGCTGCCGCCAACGCTTTCCGCGATTCCCGCCTGGTACGGACCGCCATAGGACGCCGCGAGATTACCGGCCTGGTAGATGAAGCCGGGCAAGGTCGCGCGCACCGCCCCGGGCGACAATTCGTTCAGATGCACGGGGATGACGCCCCAGGCGCCCTGGACCGCGATCTGCATGACGAAGGCGCCAATGGCGAGCATGAAGGGCGTGGTGCTGTAGGCCCACAGAGGGATCGCCGGCAGGGCGATCAGGCAGGCAAGCGTGATGGCGTTGACGCGGCCGATCTTCTCGGACAGGGCACCGAAGGCCAGGCCGCCGACGATAGCGCCGAGATTGGCGACGATGGTGATCCAGCTCACGGTGTGCGGGTCGAAGCCATGCTGCTTCTTCAGGAATGTCGGGTAGAGGTCCTGCGTGCCATGGCTGAAGAAGTTGAAGAACATCATCAGCACGACAGCATAGAGCGCGACGCCCCAGTGCTTCTGCAGCGTTTCCAGGAGCCCCGGTCTCACCGATTTCCGCGCTTCGACGAAGGCCGGTGATTCCGGCACGTGCGAGCGGATGAAGAGCACGATCAGCGCCGGCACGAAAGAGAGCAGGAACATGGCGCGCCAGCCCACCGTATAGCCGCCGATCGTCTGCTGGTAGAGCAGGCCATAGACCACCGCCGCCAACAGGTAGCCGGCCGGGTAGCCGCATTGCAGGATGCCCGAAACCATGCCGCGCGCGCTCGGCGGGATGGATTCCATGGCGAGCGAGGAGCCGAGCCCCCATTCGCCGCCCATGGCGATGCCGAACAGAGCCCGCAGTGCCAGGAAAATGCCGAGATTGGGCGAGAAGGCGGCGAGCGCGCCGATCACTGAATAGCTGACGATGTTGAGCATGAGGATGGGCTTGCGCCCATATTTGTCGGCGAGCATGCCAAAGAAGAACGCGCCGATGAAGCGCGTCGCCAAGGTCAGGAACAATGCCTTCGAGACTGCCGGGACATCCGTGTGGAATTCACTCGCAATATCGGTGAGCAGGAATGTCAGGAGGAAGAAATCAAAAGCGTCGAGCGTCCAGCCCAGGAATGAAGCCAGAACGGTTTTCTTCTGCTCGGCAGTGAGATTCAAGGCGTCCTCCTCTGTACCCCCAAAGGAACGATATGTCGCCCTGTTCGCAAAAGAGAACAGCGATCAGCCGGCTTTCGAAGAACCGGCGGTCACTTTTTCGTAAGATCGAGATCGAAGACCATCAATCCATCGGTGCCGCCTTCGAGCGCGGCGACCAGTCTTGCTCCCGCGCGCTGGTGCGCCTCATGCACCAGATAGGCGTCGCGCGCCGCGGCATTGTGGAAATCGATGGTGAAGCCATGGCTGAAGCCGCGCGCGAAAGGTTCGGGGCTGACATTGGCACTGAAGTGGACGCCGTCCATGCCGTCGATAACAGAGCGCAGCGCTTCCAGGTCGGCATGGATCGCCGCGCGCTCGTCGTCGGACACATCGCCGCGAAAGCTGACGAAAACACAGTGCCTGATCATTTTCTTACCCCTTTTCACGCAATTCCCGAGGGAAAGCTCTGTGCACTCTTCCCGGAAAAACCTCTGCACGCTTTTCCTGGAATTGCTTCTAAGCGGCCCGGTTGCCGGAAAACACGGCCGGCGGCAGCGGCTCGCGGCCGAGGATCAGGTCGGCACCCTTTTCGCCAACCATGATCGTCGGTGCGTTGGTGTTGGAGGAGGGCACGCGCGGCATCACCGAGGCATCGCAGACGCGCAACCCCTCGATGCCGCGCAGCCGCAGGTCCGGCGTCACCACGGCCATCTCGTCATGGCCCATGCGGCAGGTGCCGACCGGGTGATGGTCGGTCTTGGAGGTGCGGCAGGCATAGTCGAACAGCTCGTCATCGCTGGCGAGCGACGGGCCAGGCAGCACTTCGCGCAGCACGTAAGGGGCAAGCGCCTTCTGCCGCATGATCTCGCGCGCCAGCCGCAGGCCCTTGATCGACATGCCGCGGTCATAGGGATCGGACCAGTAGTTCGGGTCGATCAGCGGATGATCGGCCGGGTCGGCGCTTTTCAGCCGCACCGTGCCGCGCGAGCGCGGCCGCAGGAAGGCCGAGTTCAAGGTGACGCCGGGATTGTTCAGCTTCTCGACGCCGGCCTCGATGCCGGAGCCGAGGCCCAGGTGAAACTGGATGTCGGGCGAGGCGGCGGTCGGATCGGCGTACCAGAAGCCACCTGTCTCGAACAGGCTGGAGGCGACCGGCCCTTTCTTCAACAGCAGATATTGCAGACCTGCCCAGGCCGTGCGGTGCAGCTTGGCGTAGTTGTCGTAAGTGTGATCGCCCGTGCACTCGGCGATGACGAACAGATCGAGATGGTCCTGCATGTTGGAGCCGACGCCCGGCAGGTCGTGAACCGGCGTGACGCCGACAGATTTCAGGTGGTCGGCGGGGCCGATGCCCGACTGCATCAAGAGTTTCGGCGAGCCGATGGCGCCGGACGAGACGATCACTTCACGTTCGGCGCGCAGGATCTTCTTCTCGCCACCGGGGCGGTCGACGACCTCCACACCGACGGCGCGGCCCCTCTCGACGACGATACGGGTCACCAGCGCGTCGGTCCGGACGGTGAGGTTGTTGCGGGCGCGGATCGGCTTCAGATAGGCGACGGAAGCGGAGGACCGGCGGGCATCCTTCTGCGTCAGTTGATAGTAGCCGACGCCTTCCTGGGCAGCGCCGTTGAAGTCCGGGTTGAAGGGGATGCCCATCTCCTGGCCGGCGCGGAAATAGGCTTCGCAGATCGGCAGCGGCGAAATCGGGTTCGACACGCCGAGCGGACCCTGGTCGCCGTGGAAATCGTTGGCGAATCGCTGGTTGTTTTCGGCGCGCTTGAAATAGGGCAGCACGTCACGATAACCCCAACCGGTCAGCCCTTCTTCCTTCTCCCAGGCATCATAGTCGCGGGCATTGCCGCGCGTGTAGATCTGGGCGTTGATGGAGGAGCCGCCGCCGACGACCTTGGCCTGCGTGTACCAGAACACACGGTCCTTCATGTTCTTCTGCGGCACTGTCGACCAACCCCAGGAGGCAATGCCCTTGGTCATCTTGGCGAAGCCCGCCGGCATGTGGATATAGGGATGCCAGTCCTTGCCGCCGGCTTCGAGCAACAGCACCGAATTGGAAGGATCCTCGCTCAGCCGATTGGCCAGAACACACCCGGCCGGGCCGGCGCCCACGATGATGTAGTCGGTCATAGTCTCATCCATTCATAGCCGGGGCACGGAGAGGGCGCCGTCGACATTGATGATCGAGCCGGTCGAAAAGCCGAGCCTGCCGGCTGCAAGCGTCGCCACCACGGCGCCGATGTCGGATGCTTCGCCCCAGCGTTTGGCCGGCACCAGGCCGCTGTCGATCAAAGCATCGTATTTTGCTGATACACCCCCCGTCATGTCGGTGCGGATGATGCCCGGCCGCAGCTCGAACACGCCGATGTCTTCGGGAGCAAGCCGCAGCGCCAGGTTCTTTACCCACATGGAAAGCCCGGCCTTGGAGACGCAGTAGTCGGGACGTTCCGGCGAGGCCATCTCGGCGCTGACCGACGTGATGGTGATGATCGATTTCGGGTGGTCGCCGGGTGTGGCCAGCATCGCCTTGGCGACAGCTTGGCTGAGGAACACCGTGCCGCGCAGGTTGATGCCGAGCGTGCGATCGAAGTTCTCGGGTTTCAATTCCAGGAGATCGCCGCGCACCACGGCGCCGACGCCGGCATTGTTGACAAGGCAATCTATGCGGCCGAAGGCGCGCATGGCGGCATCGACCAACACAGCGTGATCGTTGAGGTTGGCGATATCGCATTTGATGTAGGCGAACTTCGCGCCACGCCCGGCGATGTCGGCAGCAAGCCTATCCGGCGCTTGTTCAGCGAGATCGGCGACCAGGATGTCGAAGTCCGAATCGGCCAGCGCCTCGGCGCAGGCCAACCCGATGCCGCGCGCGCCGCCGGTGACGATGGCCGCCGGGCGGGTCATGCCACGAGGTCCGACTTGCGGATGTGGTCGGCCACGCGCAGCGCCTGAGCCGCGATCGATAGCGCCGGGTTCACGGCAGCCGAGTTGGGCAGGAAACTGGCGTCGACGACGAACAGGTTTCGGTGGTCGAACGACCGGCAGAAGGGGTCGAGCGGCGCGGTTGCCGGATCGTCGCCCATCTTGACCGTGCCGCACTGGTGCGAGGGGGTGCGCTTGTCGAAGGGGCGCGACAGAACGATGGGATAACCGCAGGCGCGGAAGTGTTCGCGCATCACCTTGGTCAGCCCGTCGAGCGACTGCATGTTGGAGCGGCGCCACTGCATGACGATGTCCTTGCCGTCGACCATGATGCGGCTTTCGGGATCGGGCAGGTCCTCGCACATCAAGTACCAGTCGACGGCGTGGCCGGCCATGTAGTCGAGCGCGAATTTCGGCACAGACTTCACATTGGCCTTGAGCATGTTGCCGTCGATCTTGCCGAGCAGTTGGACATTGCCGAGCGGTTTGCCGCCCTTGCCGTCGGTGAGATAGTAGTCGTTTAGCATCAGCGTCTTCTGATAGACGGCGTCGTTCCTGCGGCGCGGGTCGATGGCCAGCATGGCGCTGGAATTGTGGTTCATGAAATTGCGGCCGACCTGGTCGGAACGGTTGGCGAGTCCTTTGCCATCTGGTGAAGGCGAGCGCAGCAGGATGACGGCAGAATTGACCGCACCCGCGGACAGGATGACCAGTTTTGACGACAGTTTCTTCAGCCCGCCATTCTGCCGGTAGTGGATGGCGGCGATGCTTTTGCCATCTTGTGCGACTTCGAGGTATTCGACATGGCATCCGGTCTCGAGCCGGATGTTCTCGTCCTTGAGGGCCGCCGCCAGCGGTGCCGTCTGGGCGTCCATCTTGCCATGGCCGGTGTTCGGAAACGCGTCCCAGCCGGTCCTGCCCTCCTTCAGCCAGGTGTCGATGTCGACGCCGAGCGGCAGCGAGGCCGGATGCAGGCCGAGCCCTCTGAGCTCGGCGCGGGCACGCGCAATCGGCGCCTCGTCGGGCACTGGCTTGAAGGCATAGGGAATCGAGTGGAACGGTTCGGTCGGGTCCTCGCCCAGCGCGCCGCGCACGCGAAACAGCTGCTCGGCCTTCGAATACCAGGGCTCGAACTCGTCATAGGAAAACGGCCAGGCCGGCGAGATGCCGCCAAAGTGCTCCATGGCGGAGAAATCTTCCTTGCGGTAGCGGATCAGCACCGCGCCGAAGAATTTCGAATTGCCGCCGACATAGTAGTAATTGCCCGGGTTGAAGGCCGCACCGCCGGCCTCGCGCCACATCTCCTTCGGCCGATAGTGACCGTCGAGGAAAATCGCGCGCGTGTCGCGGGCATGCGGCGTTGCCGGCAAGGGCTCGCCGCGCTCCAGCATCAGGATCGAGGCGCCGCTGCCGGCCAGACCGGAAGCGATCGTGGCGCCGCCGATGCCGGAGCCGATGATGACGATGTCCGGATTTGTCATGGCCTAAATCGCGTCCCGACGCGCTTCAGGTTTTTGCAGGGATGCATGTCGTTGCCCCAAAACCGAATCCACTTTTGGGCGACATGCATCAGCGTATGCGGTTTTCGGTCGCCGGATCGAAGAACACCGCCTTGGTCAGGTTGAAGGCGAGCGGCGTGTTGGTGCCCGGCTGGATGTTGGCGTCGGCGCGCAATCGCGCCACAACGCCCTTGCCGCCGAGATTGGTGACGGCGAACGTGTCTGAGCCGGCCGGCTCTACCACTTCTATATGCAGGTCGGCGGTGGCGATGTTGGAGGCATTGCGCTCGGCGCCTTCCGGATCGGTCAACGCTTCCGGCCGTACGCCAAAGATGATCGGCTTGCCCTGGAATGCCGAGAGACCCGCCGGCGCATTGGCCATCGGCAGCGTGATCGGCTCGCGCATCTCCCGCTGCAGCACGACGGACAGCGCATTGCCCGAGGTGGCGATGGTCGCCGGGATCAGGTTCATGGCCGGCGAACCCATGAAGTCGGCAACGAACAGGTTGGTCGGGTTGTTGTAGATTTCGGCCGGCGTGCCGAACTGCTGCACCTCGCCGTCGCGCATGACGGCGATCTTGGTCGCCAGCGTCATCGCCTCGATCTGGTCGTGGGTGACGTAGACGATGGTCGTGCCGGTCGTGGCGTGCAGGCGCTTGATCTCGATGCGCATGTCGACGCGCAGCTTGGCGTCGAGGTTGGACAAAGGCTCGTCGAACAGGAACAGTTTGGGGTCGCGCACCAGCGCCCGGCCCATGGCGACGCGCTGGCGCTGGCCGCCGGAAAGCTGGCTCGGCTTGCGCTGCAGCAAGTGGCCGATCTGCAGGACCTTCGCCACCTTGTCGATCGCCTTCTGGCGTTCGTCCGCCGGCACGCCGCGCATCTCCATGCCGAAGGAGATGTTCCCGGCCACCGTCATGTTGGGGTAGAGCGCGTAGCTCTGGAACACCATGGCGATATCGCGCTTGGACGGGTGAAGATCGTTGATGGCGCGCCCGTCGACGCGGATTTCGCCCTCCGTGATCTGCTCCAGCCCGGCGATGGTGTTGAGCAGCGTGGACTTGCCGCAGCCGGACGGGCCAACCAGCACCAGGAAGCCGCCCTTTTCGAGTTCGACATCGATGCCTTTCAGGATCTCAACATTCCCGAAGCGCTTCTTCAGCCCGTCAATTTCCAGAAAAGCCATGGTCGTTCCTTCGATAAAGAGGTCAGCCTTTGACCGCGCCCGCCATCAGCCCGCGCACGAAATAGCGCCCGGCGACGACATAGACGATCAGGGTGGGCAGCGCCGCGATCATCGCGGCCGCCATGTTGACGTTGTATTCGACGACGCCGGTCGAAGTGTTGACGACGTTGTTGAGCGCCACGGTCATCGGCATGGCGTCGCCGGTGCCGGCATAGGCCGAGGCGAACAGGAAGTCGTTCCAGATGTTGGTGAACTGGTAGATGACGGTGACGACGAAGATCGGCATCGAGTTCGGCAGCATGATGCGGCGGAAGATCTGGAAGAAGGAGGCGCCGTCGACTTGTGCTGCCTTGATCAGCTCGTTCGGGAAGGCTTCGTAATAGTTGCGGAAGAACAAGGTGGTGAAGCCGATGCCGTAGACGACGTGGACGAAGACCAGATTGACCGTCGGATTGCCGAGGCCGAAGCTGGTGCCGACCGAGTTCTGCAGTGAGACGCCGAAACGGCCGAGGCTGCCGAGGATGGTCGCCATCGGCAGCAGCACCGACTGGAACGGGATGAAGCAGGCGAACAGCATCAGGCCGAACACCAGCGTCGCGCCGCGAAAACGCCATTTGGTCAGCACGTAGCCGTTGAGCGCGCCGAGCATGGTCGAGATCAGCACGGCCGGAACCACCATCTTGATGGAGTTCCAGAAATAGCCCTTGATGCCGGCGCAGGTGAGGCCGACGCAGGTCTCGCCCCAGGCCTTCAGCCACGGGTCGAAGGTCGGCGCCTTGGGCAGTGCCAGCATGTTGCCGTTCTGGATCTCGTCCATGGTCTTGAACGAGGTGACCAGCATGACGAACAGCGGCATCAGGTAGAACAGGGCGAACAGCGCCAAAAGCCCGTAGATGACGATGCGGTTGATGGTCTTGGTGCTGAGGCCGCCGGAGTTTTGCCGGGACGCGGTTTGGCGGGCAGGGGTGGCGATAGCGCTCATCGCGGCTTCTCCCTGAGTTCCGAATAGAGATAGGGCACGATGATGGCGACGATGGTCATCAGCATGATCACGGCACTGGCCGAGCCGACGGCCATCTCGTTGCGCTTGAAGGTGTATTCATACATGAAGTTGGACGGAAGCCAGGCCGAGCCGCCCGGTCCACCGCTGGTCAGCGCCACCACCAGATCGTACGACTTGATGGCGAGGTGGGCGAGCACGATGAAGGCCGACAAGAAGATCGGCCGCAGCAGCGGAATGACGATGCGGCGATAGAGCTGGAAGGTGGTGGCGCCGTCGATCTGCGCCGCCTTCATGATCTCGCCGTCAATGCCGCGCAGGCCGGCCAGGAACATCGCCATGATGAAGCCGGAGGCCTGCCAGACACCGGCGATGACCACCGTGTAGATGACGAAATCCTTGTTCTTGATCCAGTCGAAGTGGAAGCTCGTCCAGCCCCATTGATGCAGGGTCTGTTCGAGGCCGAGGCCGGGATCGAGGAACCATTTCCAGGCGACGCCGGTGACGATGAAGGACAGCGCCATGGGATAGAGGTAGATCGGCCGCAGCACGCCTTCGCCGCGGATTTTCTGATCAAGCAGGATGGCCAGGAACAGGCCGAGCGCCAGGCAGATCAGGATGTAGAGAAAGCCGAAAATGCCCATATTGGTGATCGACGTGTACCAGCTCGACGGCGGGTCGGTGTCGAAGGTCCAGCCCCACAGCCGCTGATAGGCGCGCGACCCGGTTATGACATAGGACGGAAAGGTCTTGGAATTGGTGAAGGACAGATAGATCGTCCACAGGATGAAGCCGTAGACGAAGACGATGGTGATGGCGAAGCTCGGCGCCAGCACGATCTTCGGCAAGGCGTCCTGCAAGCGCGCACGCACGGTGGGGCGCGACCGCTCCGGCGTCAGCTTGATCTGGGTTGTTGCTACCGTGCTCATGAGCTCCTCCCGCTTCGGGTCGTCCGTGCTCTGCCGTCAGGCGGCAAGGCGGCCCATGCATACGGGTCCTTGGTCGGCATGATGTTCAGGCCGGCCAATCGTTGAGATAGAACCTCCCCCGCCGAAGCGGGGAAGGTGTCTTCAGGTGGCGCTTACTTGGCGTCGTCGATCGCCTTGACCAGTTCGGTCACGGCTTCGTCCGAGGTCTTGATCTGGCCATGGACGAACTTCGAAACGACGTCCTTGTAGGCATTGGCGACCGCCGGGGGCGCGCCATAGCCCTGGGCGAGCGAGCCGAACAGCGTGCCGCCTTCGTTGGCTGCCTTCAAATCGGCGATGCCCTTCTTGCCGCAAGCGTCGAAGTCGGTGTCGGGAACGTCGGTACGGGCCGGAACCGAACCCTTGACGACGTTGAAGGCCGACTGGAAGCTCTTCGACAGTGTGGCGGTGGCCAGTGCGACCTGGGCGGCCTTGCGGTCATCCGGAACGTTGAACATGCCGAACATGTCGGAGTTGTAGATCACGGAGCCATCGGTGCCCGGGAAGCGATAGCACAGGAAGTCCGTGCCCGGGGTCTTCTTGGCGGCGTGGAATTCACCCTTGGCCCAGTCGCCCATGACCTGCACCAGGGCATCGCCCTTGATGACCATGGCCGTGGCAAGGTTCCAGTCACGGCCCGAGAAGTTCGGGTCGACATAAGTGACGAGCTTGGCGAGGTTGTCGAACGACTTCTTCATCGTGTCCGACTTGAGCGAAGCGTCGTCGAGGTCGTTGAAGGCCTTCTTGTAGAACTCAGGTCCGCCGGTCGACAGCACGACCGAGTCGAACATGGTGGCTTCCTGCCAGTTCTGGCCGCCGAGAGCGAGCGGGATCACGCCTGCTGCCTTGGCCTTGTCGAGCAGGGCAACGAAGTCGTCGAAGGTCTTCGGCTCAGTGCCGCCGATCTTGTCCATGACGGCCTTGTTGATCCACAGCCAGTTGACCGAGTGGACGTTGACCGGAGCCGCGACCCACTTGCCGTCATAGACCGAGAATTTCTGCAGGGCGGCCGGAACCGACTTGTCCCAGCCTTCCTTCTTCGCCGTCTCGGTCAGGTCGCCCATGACGCCGGCAGCCGCATAGTCGAGCACGGTGTAGCCAAGCATCTGCGACGCGGTCGGGTAATTGCCGGCCGCGACCATCGCCTTCAGCGCGGTCATGGCAGCGTCGCCGCCACCGCCGGCCACCGGCACGTCCTTCCAGGCATAGCCTTCCTTGGCCAGATCGCCCTTGAGGACGTTGAGAGCAGCCGCTTCGCCGCCCGACGTCCACCAATGCAGCATCTGCACTTCCTTGACGTCCGCAGCATGCGCTGAGAACGCAAAGCTCGTCGCGAGAGCCGTTCCGATAAGCAGTTTGCGCAACATGTACTTCCTCCCTTGTTGCATTACACGACCGGTGGCAGGCCACCGGGTTCTTCCCAACTCAGCCAACCCACCAACCGGTGCGCTGGCCGCGATGAAACTGGATTGTCTTTTCCTCGGTATAATCCTCGACGGCGCGTTTGCCGAGTTCGCGTCCGAGACCGGACTGCTTGTAGCCTCCGAAAGGCAGCTCGGGATAACCTTCCATGAATGTGTTCACCCAAACCGTCCCCGAGCGCACCCCGCGCGCCACCGACATGCAAGTGTCGATGCTGGCGCTCCACACACCCGCCGACAGACCATAGGGCGTGTTGTTGGCGATGTGCAACGCCTTTTCAATCGTTTCAAAAGTGAGCACGGAGAGCACCGGTCCGAACACTTCCTCGCGTGCGACGGCCATATCCTCGGTGACGCCGCGGATGATGGTTGGATCGAGGTATTGGCCGGCATTGGAGGCCAATTGCTTGCCGCCGCTGTAGACATTGCTGCCGCCGCTCGCGGCTGCCGTGACGTAACCGGTCACCTTGGCCAGATGGTCGGACGAAATCATCGCGCCGACCTTGGTGCTGTCGTGGAGTGGATCGCCGACTTTTACCTTGGCGGTGAGCGCCTTGACGGCGCTGAGAAAATCGTCCGCGATCGCTTCATGCACGATCAGCCGGCTGCCGGCATTGCAGCATTCGCCCGCATTGAAGAAGCCGCCGAACACGGCCGCGTCGGCGGCCGCTTCGAGGTCGGCATCGGGGAAGACGATCTGGCCGTTCTTGCCGCCGAGTTCCATCGAGACCTTCTTCAGCGACTGCGCGGCGGACGCCATGGTCATCTTGCCGACGCGGGTCGAGCCGGTGAACGACACCATCTCGACCAGGGGATGGCTGACCATCGGCGCGCCGACATCGGCGCCCAGGCCCGCGAGGATGTTGACGACGCCCGCTGGCAGCCCGGCCTGCATCAGGATGTCGCCAAGGACAAAGGTCGAGGCCGAGGTCATTTCGCTCGGCTTGACCACAGCCGTGCAGCCGGCGGCGAGGGCGAAAGGCAGTTTCTGGCTGACGATGAGGAACGGGAAATTCCACGGCGTGATGATCGAAACGACGCCGATCGGTTCGCGCACGACCACGCCCAGCATGGCATCGCCGAGATTGGCATAGCTCTCGCCATGCAGTGTGCGGGCAAGCGAGGCGGCATAGCGCCAGATGTCGACGGCGCCGCCGATCTCGCCGCGCGCCTGGGCGATCGGCTTGCCGGATTCCAGGGCGTCGAGCCGGGCGATCTGTTCCAGTTGCGCCTCGATCAGGTCGGCCGCCTTGAAAAGGACGGCGGCGCGTTCGGAGGCCTTCATGCGTGGCCATGGGCCGGTCTCGAACGCCTTGTGCGCGGCCTGCACGGCCGCTTCCACTTCGGCCTCGCCGGCCTGCGCATAGCGCGAAACGGTAAACCCATGGCCGGGGCTGTTGCGCGCAATCGTGCGGCCGTCGCGGGCATCGACATGCTTGCCGTCGATCAGCAGCCGATAGGTCTTTGGCGCGGCTGATGCCTCGGCGGGCATGGCGATGTTGAGAGGTGCGTTCATCAGGATTGTCTTCTCTAGGTTCTTGAAAATGCCGGCTTCTGCCTGGTCTTGAAGGCGTCGACGCCAGCCTTGAGATCGCCGGTCAATGCGATGAACCCGCTGGCGAGCGCTTCCGTTGCCGCCGCACTTTCCTCGCCTTCGGCAACCGCGATCATCAGTTTGGCGGCTTCCGTCGCCAGCGGGCCGCGTTCTGCGATCTTTTCGGCCCAGGCCGTGGCTTCGACCAAGCCGTTACCCGTTTCGGCCACCCGGTCCACCACGCCAAGGGCCAGCGCTTCGGGAGCGAGAAGTATTTCACCACCCAGTGCCATGCGGCGCACCGTTTGCGCACCGAAGCGACGCACCGCGCGCTGCGTGCCGGACCAGCCGGGGACGACGCCGATCGAAGTTTCGGGGAAACCGAGCTTGATGTGTGTTTCGGCGACCCGGAAATCGCAGGCGACCGCCAGTTCCAGGCCGCCGCCCAGCGCATGGCCGGACAGCACGGCTATGGTCGGTTGCCTGAGCCGCGCCAGCCGGTCGAAGACACGATGGCCATATCGTACCCATTGCACCTGGAAATCGGCGGCGCTCATGGCGCCCCAGGCCTCGACGTCGCCGCCGGCGCAAAAGCCCTTGCCTTCGCCGCGCAGCAGCACGACGCGGACGCCGTCGGCCATCTCCGCCTCATCAAGCGCGGTCTCCAGCGCGCGCAGCATCGGGATATCGAGCGCGTTGAATTTCTCTGGCCGGCGCAAGGAGACGACGCCGATGGCGCCCTCCTTTTCGAAGGTGACGAGACGCTCAGCCATGCGCGCCTCCGAGCGAGGCGCCGCCATTGAGCGACAGGCCAATCGGACGGTCCTGATAGAGCGCCGCCGGCGTCACCTTGAGGTCGTTGGCGACGCCGAGCGGAATCTCGGACTGCGCCAGCACATCGCGCTCGAGGTCGATGCCGGGCGCCAGTTCCGTCACCATCAAACCGTCCGGCGTCAGCTTCATCACGCAGCGCTCGGTGACATAAGTGATGTCCTGCCCTTGCGCGACCGCACGCTTGCCGGAGAAGGAGATGTGCTCGACCTCGTTGACTACCTTCTTGACCTTGCCCTCCTGGTCGATGCGGATGCCGCCCTCGGCCAGCGAGAGTTTTGCGCCGGCATTGAAGAAGCCCGAGAAGACGATCTTCTTCGCCCGCGATGTGATGTCGACGAAGCCGCCGGCGCCGGCGGTGACATGCGGCCGCGCCGACAGTTTCGAGACGTTGACCGAGCCGTGGCGGTCGATCTGCAGGAACGATAGCAGCGAGGCGTCGAAGCCGCCTGCCTGGAAATAGATGAACTGGTGCGGCGAGGGCATAATCGCTTCGGCATTGGAGGCGCAGCCGAACTTGAAGTCGAGCAGCGGCACGCCGCCGACCGCGCCCTGTTCGATCACCCAGGTGACCTTGCCGTGCTGGCCTTCTTCCAGAAGGATGCGCGGCACATTGGCCGAGATGCCGAAGCCGATGTTGACGGCCATGCCGTCGCGCAATTCCATGGCGACGCGGCGCGCGATCACCTTCTGGACGTTCATCTCGGCGTTGCGGAAGGTCGACAGCGGCCGGAAGATCTCGCCCGAAATCGCCGGGTCGTAAGGCGTCAGCGTCGTCTGCAACTGGTCAGGCGCAACCACGATGTGATCAACCAGCACGCCCGGCACGCGCACGTCATGCGGCTTCAGCGTGCCGTTCTCGACGACGCGCTTGACCTGCGCGATGACGATGCCGCCATTGTTGCGGGCGGCGAGCGCCTGTTCGAGGCCGCCGAGATAGGCGCCTTCATGTTCATAAGTGAGGTTGCCGCGCTCGTCTGATGTGGTGGCGCGGATAATCGAAACCTGCGGCACGATCGAGCGGAAATAGAGCCATTCCTCGCCATCGAATTGCTGCACCGAGACGATGGGCTCGTTTGCGGCGTCGTTCATGGCGCAGCCCTGATGACGCGGATCGGCAAACGTATCGAGGCCGACCTTGGTCAGCACGCCTGGCCGCTTGGCGGCGGCCTCGCGGTGCATGTCGAAGAGGATGCCGGACGGCACGTTGTAGGCGGCGACCGAATTGTCGCCGATCATCTTCCATATTTGCGGCGGCTCGGACGAGGAGGGGCCGGATGGATAGGAGCCGCACAGCGTGCGCTTCAACAGGCCGGGCTTGGCGAGATGATCGATGCCCTTGATGCCATACATGTCGCCGGCGGCGATGGGGTGCAGCGTGGTGATATTCTTCGGATGGCCTTCGCTGTCGAAGCGTTCGCCGATGGCGGCCAGCACGGCGTCCGGACAGCCAAGCCCACTCGACGACGACACGGATACCGTCATGCCGTCCTTGATCAGGCTGGCTGCCTGCGTTGCGGAAACGACCTTGCTCACTTCATGCTCCCGAGTTTCGGGTCGATCTTGACGGCTTTGCCGGAGTTGGCCGATTGAAGCGCTGCCTCGGCCGAGGCCAGCGACCAGACGCCGTCCTCGCCGGTGGCGGCAGGTTGGCCCCCGCCGTGGATCGCGGCATGGAATTGGCGCACGGATCTGACGTAGAGATCCTCGTGGTCGAAGCTCAATTGCTCTTCGCCCTCGGCAGTGCGCAACAGCACCAAGCCGCCCGGCCTCTGGGTCATCACGTCGCTGGCGATCAACGAGCCTTGCGAACCATGCACTTCGAAGCCGGTGCCGGCGAATTTGGTGGTGAAACCTTCATGCGACTGGGCGATGAGGCCGGACTTGAAGCGCCATATGCACATGGCGCCGTCTTCCAGGCCGCCGCCGGCCATGCCGGCGGCTTGTGTGAAGGCCGAGACCTCGACTGGATCGTCACCAAGTACGAAGCGCAGCGTGTCGGCATCGTGCACGGTTATGTCGAGTACAACACCGCCGCCTGCTTCCGGCTTGGTGATGCGCCAGCCCTGCAGATTCTCCGGCAGATAGACGGAATGGAAGACGCGCGCCGCGATCGGCCTGCCGATGCGGCCGGCCGCGACGGCCTCACGCATGGCGCGATGGGCGCCGGCGTTGCGCAGATGATGGTTGGTGCCGAGCACGATGCCCGCGTCCCTGGCGGCCGCGACCATCCTGCGGGCGTCGGCACTGGCCAGCGCCAGCGGCTTCTCGCACAGCACATGCTTTCCCGCTTCGATGGCGGCAAGCGCCTGTTCGAGATGCAATTCGTTGGTGGTCGAGATGTAGACGGCGTCGACATCCTCACCAAGGAGTTCATCAAGCGTCGAGACCGCAAGCGGAATGTTGTTTTCCACGGCATACGCCTGGGCCCGCTCCGGGCTGGAACTCATCACCGCGGCGATCTTGCCATCGGCCTGCGCACGAATGGCGTTGATCATGAATTGCCTGGCGATCGCGCTGGCGCCGATCAGCCCCCATTTGACACTCACGCGACGCCTCCCGTTCCCGCGGGCCTGTTTCGCGTGCGGCGGTCCGGACCGCAGCTTTCCCTGACCACGAGGTTGACCGCGCCGATATGGTCTTCGGCGCGCGTCGTGCGCGACTGGATCATCTTCAGCATGACATGGGCGGCGCGCTCGCCGAGGCCGGCCGTGTCGACCGCGACGCTGGTCAGCGCCGGCATGTAGTGCTCGGCCTCGACCACGTCGTCGAAGCCGACCACGGCGAAATCCGCACCCGGTTCAAGCCTGCGCTTGCGCAACGCTAGCATCACGCCGAAAGCGACGGCATCGTTGAAGCAAAGCGCCGCGGTCGGTGGTTCGGCCATCGCAAGAGCGGCTTCAAGGCAAGCGAGGCCGCCTCTGCGGCTGGTTTCGCCTTCGATCACGAGCACATCGCGGGCGGCGATGCCCTGCGTCTCGCAGGCTTCGCGAAAACCACCGAGCCTCTCTTGGTAGACCACGAGATCCGAAGAGCCGCCGAAGAAGGCGAGCCGTCGATGCCCTTTGCCGATGAGATGGGCAGCGGCAAGATAGGCGCCGCGATGATTGTCCGGCGCGATCACCGGGACACGGCTTTCAGGCAGGCGCCGCATGGCAAAGACGACCGGCACGCCCGCCATCTCCAGCCGGCGGAAAGCGCTTGGCATCGTGCCGCGCGCTGGCGAGACGATGAGGCCGGCGACGCCTTGCTCCATCAGCGATTTCAGCACCTCTTCCTGGCGCACCGGATTTTCCGCCGTATTGGCGATGAAAGGCACGATACCGGCCGACTGGAAGACGCGCTCCATGCCGACCGCCAGTTCGGCGAAGAACGGATTGGTGAGATCGTTGATGACCATGCCGATGACGTTGGAATGGGCCTTGCGCAGATTGGCGGCGCCGCGGTTGTAGACATAGCCGACATCCTCGATCGCCTTGCGCACCTTGACCGCGGTCTCAGGCCGGATCAGCCCGCTGCCCTGGAGCACGAGCGATACCGTCGATTTGGACACGCCAGCCTCGCGGGCGATGTCGAAGATCGTCGCCTTGGCCCGGCTGGCCATCCAGATATCTCCTCCCGGTTTCTGCAAAATCTATTGGAACGTTCTAATCCCTGCGCCATGGATGAGTCAATCGGGTTTTTCCTCTATAGGGAGATACGATCGTAGGTGGTCCAATGACATGCCATCAAAGGCTTTCTGTGCTGCATCGCAGCATTCATCGGCGGTCGACTTCGGATCTTAAAGGTTCTTGATTTATTGGAACGTTCCATTTATAGGCGCTGAAAAGGGAGCGATCGATGGACATTGCCTTACCTGATGAGGGTGGCCGCATCACCCGTTACACGGTCGTCGGACAACCGGTGCGGCCTGACATCGGCGCGCGGTTTTCACGCATTGCCTATGCCGCCGCGCATGTCGTTGCCGATCCCTTCGAAATGACCGATCCATGGTCGCGGCCGGTGGTCGACTGGGACAGGACGATGGCGTTCCGTCATCATTTGTGGCGGCTTGGTTTCCGCATCGCCGAGGCGATGGACACGTCGCAGCGCGGCATGGGTTTCGACTGGACAAGCGCCCGGGAGTTGATCCGCAGGTCGATCGCCGAATCCCGCACCGTCGAAGGTGCCGATCTCGCCTCGGGTGTGGGAACAGACCATCTGGAGCCGGCGTCGGTCCAGTCGCTGCATGATGTGATAGCGGCCTATGAGGAGCAGTTCGCTTTCATCGAGGGAGAGGGCGGCAAGGCGATCATGATGGCCAGCCGCGCGCTGGCGGCGGTGGCGAAGGGGCCGGATGATTATGCGCGCGTCTACGACCGTATGCTAAGCCAGGCGTCCGGAAAAGTCATCCTGCACTGGCTGGGCGACATGTTCGACCCAGCGTTGAAGGGTTATTGGGGCAGCGACGATTTCGAGACCGCGCTCGATACTGTGGTCGCCATCATCGAACGCCACGCGAACAAGGTCGAAGGCATAAAGATATCGTTGCTCGATGCCGGCAAGGAGGTCGCGCTCCGAAACCGGCTGCCGGATGGCGTGGTGATGTTCACCGGTGACGACTTCAACTATCCCGAGTTGATCGCTGGAGACGGCAAGAGGCACTCGCACGCCCTGCTCGGCATTTTCGACGCCATAGCCCCGGTCGCCAACGCTGCCCTGGCCAAGCTCGCAGAGGGCGATCAGGCCGTCTATGACGCGCTGATGGCGCCGACGGTGCCGCTGTCGCGAAAAATCTTCGAGACGCCGACGGAATACTACAAGGCCGGCATCGTCTTCATGGCCTGGCTGAACGGCCACCAGGACCATTTCGCCATGGTTGGCGGCATGCAGTCGGCGCGCGGCATCCGCCACTATGCCGAAATCTTCCGCCTTGCTGACCAGGCGGGATTGCTGGCCGATCCCGACCTTGCCATATCCCGGATGAAGAGCCTGTGTGCTGTCGCCGGCGTCTGATCCAAACGAAAAATGGCCAGAAGATTCCCCCGCGCGGGGAATTTGCGGTATTGCTTTCGGTCTGGGAGGATCAGAGGACCAACGGGCAATGGCAGACAAAGTGGCGCTCATCACCGGGGTAACCGGTCAGGATGGGGCTTATCTGGCGCGACTGCTCTTGCAGAAGGGTTATGTTGTCCATGGCATCAAACGCCGTTCATCCTCGTTCAACACCGAGCGCATCGACGATATTTATGTCGATCCGCATGAAGGCGGTGTCAGGTTGTTCCTGCACTATGGCGATCTCACGGACGCCACCAATCTGATCCGGCTGGTGCAGGAGACACAGCCGGACGAGATCTACAATCTCGGCGCCCAGAGCCACGTCCAGGTGAGTTTCGAGACACCTGAATA
Source organism: Mesorhizobium erdmanii (assembly GCF_013170725.1). NCBI lineage: Bacteria > Pseudomonadati > Pseudomonadota > Alphaproteobacteria > Hyphomicrobiales > Phyllobacteriaceae > Mesorhizobium > Mesorhizobium erdmanii. The sequence continues at coordinate 2,045,666 of NZ_CP033361.1, forward strand.
CACGGCCAATGCCGATGCACTGGGAACGCTTAGGCTGCTTGAGGCGATCCGTATCCTGCGCCTGGAACAAAAGGTGCGTTTCTACCAGGCCTCGACCTCGGAACTTTACGGCAATCCCTTCGAGGTCCCACAGCATGAGACGACGCCATTCCGTCCCCGGTCGCCTTACGCAGCCGCCAAGCTTTATGCCTATTGGACGACGGTCAACTATCGCGAGGCCTACGGCATTTTCGCATCCAATGGCATCCTGTTCAATCATGAGAGCCCGGTTCGCGGCGAGACTTTCGTGACGCGCAAGATCACGCGGGCGGTTGCTTCCATTCATCGCGGCAAGCAGGACGCGCTCTACCTCGGCAATATCGACGCCAAGCGCGACTGGGGCCATGCGCGCGACTATGTCGAAGGCATGTGGCGTATACTGCAGCATCAGGAAGCGGATGATTTCGTGCTGGCAACAGGCGAGGCACATTCGGTGCGCGAATTTGTCGAACTGGCCTTTGCCCAGACCGGACGGACCGTTCATTGGCAAGGGCAAGGTGTCGACGAAATCGGCGCCGACGCCAGCTCGGGAGCCGTTCTGGTGCGGATCGATCCGCGCTATTTTAGGCCGACCGACGTTGATCTGCTTGTCGGGGATGCATCCAAGGCAAAAGCCAAGCTCGGCTGGTCGCATACAACCGGTTTCAAGGAACTGGTGGCCGAGATGGTGCGGGCCGATCTGGAAGATATCGACGCCGATGGCAGGCCTGGCGGCGGTTCGTGAGAGGCTGAGCCGTGGACCAAACCTTCGACCTCAGAGGCAAGCGGGTTTTCGTGGCCGGGCATCGCGGCATGGTGGGGTCTGCCGTGGTGCGCCGGCTGGCGAGCGAGGATTGCGAGATCCTGACCGCCCCACGCGCTGAGCTCGACCTCCTGGATCAGGCCGGTGTGCGGCGCTGGATGAGCGACCGTCGGCCGGATGCCGTGGTGATCGCCGCGGCCAAGGTCGGCGGTATCCTGGCGAATGATCGGTTTCCGGCCGATTTCCTGTATGACAATGTCACCGTCCAGACCAATCTCATCGAGGCCGCCTTCCGCACCGAAGTGGGCAAACTGCTGTTCCTCGGCTCCTCCTGCATCTATCCAAAACTGGCGCCGCAGCCGATTCCCGAGGACGCCTTGCTGACTGGTCCGCTTGAACCCACGAACGAATGGTATGCGATCGCCAAGATCGCCGGGCTGAAACTTTGCCAGGCCTACCGGCGTCAATACGGCGTCGACTACATCTCGGCGATGCCAACCAACCTCTTTGGTCCAGGTGACAATTTCCACCTTGAATCCAGTCACGTCATACCCGCACTTATGCGCAAGGCGCACGAAGCAAAGCAGGCCGGTGACAAGACCTTGCAAGTCTGGGGATCGGGCAGGCCGATGCGCGAGTTTCTGTATGTCGACGATGCCGCCGATGCCCTTGTCTGCCTCCTGAAAACCTACAGCGATGATTGTCATGTCAATGTCGGCTCGGGCCAGGACATCACCATCGCCGAGCTGGCCAGGACGGTCGCCTCCGTCGTTGGCGCGGACGCGGAGATTACGTTCGATGCGGCCAAACCGGACGGCACACCGCGCAAGTTGCTGGATGTTTCGCGGCTGTTTGGCATGGGATGGCGCCCCCGGCATTCGCTGCGTAGCGGGTTGGACGAAACCTATGCTTGGTTCCTTCGGCATATCGAAGGCGGTCAGGTCCGGCTGACAGCGCCTGAAAGTTGACGCCGCTTGAGCGATTTCTCCATGAAGACATTGGCGGCGACCAGGACAGATGGTCTTGGCGGGCGCCTGCTGGCCATGGTCAATGCAAAATGCCTCGCCGACGAAATGGGGTGCCGTTTCGGCTTCACCTGGAACCGGCGATCCATCGACATGCAATTCCATAGCGTCGATCCCGTCGACAAAGTTTTTGCCGGCGATTTTATCGAAAAACACTGGCTGGGCGAAAAGATCGACACGGCCCGGTTCGCCGTCCTCGATGCTACCCGGTTCACCCGGTCCAGCCTGGTGGCAGATGGCCGTCGGAACGGATACGAGGGCTGGATCTGCAATAATTTCCGCATCCTGAAGTCGTACCGGCAGGGCTTGTTCAAGGCGATGCTGCCCGCCCACAGGTCGGCCCGATCGAGACATCGGACGTTTGGCACGTTTGGCTTTTCCGAACCGGTGCGAGCAACTATTGCCGCCGCCGGCAAGCCCCGGTTTTCCCGGCCCATGGCCGCGTTGCACCTGCGCAGCGGCGACATTGTCCACGGGCACTACCGTTCGGAGCTGGAGTTTTGTGACAAGGTCATTCCCGCGCCGCTGGCCAAGGCGATCGTGATGAAACTGGCGTCGAGAGGCCTGGCGACGCTGATGATCGGCCAGGACCGAGCGACGCTCGACTATCTGAAATCGGAGACCGGAGCCTTCGTCACCGACGATTTCGGCGCCAGTCAGTTTGAAGACGAGACATTCAAGGCGTTTTTCGAAATGGCATTGATGGCTCGGTGCCGGCAAATCCACGCGGGAAGCAGTGTATTCGCGACGATCGCGTCGGTGATGGGCGGCATCCGGGTTATCAGGCCGAAAGCCGTGTTCGGCGAACGCGGAACGGCGACAGCCATCCTGGACGAATTGAAGGCGCGGCAGTCCGATTACCATCCGCTGGAGGCGGCGTTCGGTTACCAGGCGGCTTTCGTGCTGACGGAAAACAGCATTGCCCCGGCGCGGGCGAGGGAGATCCTCGAAAAGGCGGCCGCGCTCGATCCGCAAAACCCCGCCTATGCGCTGAAGCTGGCTGCAGGCTATTTTCGTGAACGCAATTATCGAGAGGGCGAGGCCGTTCTGAAAGCGTTCATGCTCAAGGAAATCGATGTCCTTGTTGAGGATTCCATGCGGATTCTGCAGGTTCTGACGCACCCTTCGTCACGCCGCCAGATGATGGCCGGTGACTTCGAACTCTACTTTGCCGCTGGCAAGGCGGGCCATCCCTACGCCGCGGCATGCTCGGCCCATATCCTTCGCACGGCTCCAGGCAGAATCGAGGACGCCCTGGCAATGGCTACGCTATCGCTCGAAGCGGAACCCACCAACCGCCTGTTCCGGGACGTCGAACTGGCGGTTCGGACAGCCGCGGCGGCAAATGACAGCTCGCTCTTGCGAGGCTAGAGCAATTCCAGGAAAAAGCGTGAGCGGTTTTTCGTTCGGAATTGCGTAAAAACAAAGAGATAGTGCGTTTCGCCGTTTCCGTGAGACGGCGAAATGCACTAGCCCCCGGTCGGCGCTTCGAACTGCGCAATGAACTGGAACAGACATATGCATGGTTTCTCCGCCACATTGAAGAAGGCGATGTCCGGGAAAAAGGCGGGGTCCGGCTCGGGGCCAGGTGACGACAAATCGATGCTGATTGTCGTCAACCGGGAAGACGGGTTGGGTGGCCGTCTGCTGGCGATGGCCAACGCAAAGTCCCTTGCAGACCGGCTCGGCTATCGTTTTGGCTTTACCTGGAACAGCAGGGATATCGTCGACCAGGAATCCCATACCGTCGATGTGGTCGGGAAGATATTCTCCGCCGACTTCATCGAGAAGCATTGGCTGGGCGAGACAATCAAGGCTGCCGACTTCGGCGTCCTTGGCGGGACGGCGTTCGTGCCGTCGGACCTGGAGGCGGTTGCAAGAGGGGGAAAGCTGCGCGGTTGGATCTGCGACGACTTCGATGTCCTCGATTTCTTTCGTGACGAGGGTGTCCCGCCGGCTCGATCCGAAACGCTGCGGGCCTTCGGGTTCGCGCCGGCCGTGCGGCAGGCGCTGGATGCCGCCGACAAATGCCGCTTTCCCGGCCCGATGGCCGCTTTGCATCTTCGCAGTGGCGACATCGTCTACGGCCGTCACCGCAGAAGACTGGTCTTCGCCGACAAGGTCATCCCGTCGACCCTGGCCAAGGCGATCGTGTCGGAACTCTCGTCGAAAGGCCTGACGACGCTGCTTGTCGGCCAGGATCGAGCGACGGTCGATTATATCAGCGCACAAACCGGAGCGCTGCGGACCGATGACTTCGGCGTGGCGGACTTCAGGGGCGAGGAGGCCCTCAGCGCATTCTTCGAGATGGCGCTGATGGCAAGGTGCCAGCAGATTCACGCCGGCAACAGCATCTACGCGGCGGTCGCGTCCGTCATGGGTGAGGTCCCGTGCGTGGGCGCCAGCGCGCTGTTCAGCAAGCCGCGCGCGGCGGAAATCATCGTGGAGGAATTGAAGGCGCATCAAGCCGACTACCATCCTCTCGAAGCCGCCTTCGGCTATCAGTGGTCGTTCCTGTCGCTGGAAGACGAGATCAGTCCGGCGCGGGCAAGGGCGTTGCTGGAAAAAGCCCAAGCACTGGACCCGGAAAACGACGCCTATGACCTGAAGATGGCAGCGGCTCATTTTCGCGAGGGCAATTATCCGGCCGGCGATGCCATCCTGAAATCCCTGATGACAAGCCAGTCCCGGGTTCGCACCAAGATTCCCTTGCCGATGATGGATATCCTGGTCGATCGGGTCGGCGATCAGCTTACAATGGTGAGGGATTTCGAGGTGTTCTTCGCGGCGGCACGGGCCGGCCATCCCTACGCCATGGCATGCTCGGCCTACATCCTTCTTGAAGTTTTGGGAGACAGGAAGGCGGCGGTCGAGATGGCTGGGAAGCTGGTGACGATGGAGCCGGCAAACCGAATCTTCAGGAGAATCAAACGGCGTGTGCGGTTGGGCAAGAAACCGAAATCCGGCCTTGCGAGAATAAAATGGCGCCTTGGCCGGCTGATGACGTCCTGGCCGTAGGGCTCTTGATTGAGCAGCCACGGCTCAGCGGCTGAAAATCAGATTGTCTGGGTTCGAATGGTGGGCGTGACAGGGATTGAACCTGTGACCCCTGCAATGTCAATGCAGTGCTCTCCCGCTGAACTCGCGTTCGCTCCTGTCGAAAGACTGAATAAATTCAGCTGCTTGCGCAGTCTACGATCTTTCTCGGCTACACGCAATCCTCAACAAAAAAGAGCAGGTTTGCGCCTTTCGTTGTGACCGGAGTGTGACCGGGCCGGGCCGACATCGCAGGCTCCGACTGAGCGGGAGAACAAAAAAAGCGCGTCACGTTAATCTGGTGCCATTTGCGGCTCGTGGATACGGCCAAGGGCAATAGTCGGCGATGCCCGCCCAAACGTGCCTTCTCATTGCGCTTCTTAACCCGAGAAGCTAGTCTCTTTTCAGGCGGAGAAGAATCATGAAATCAAATGTATTGCATATCAGCGATCTGCACTATTCGGACAAAAATGCAACACAGAACCTCTACCTAAGGGACGCCTTCTTCAAAGACCTGCAAGAGGTATTTTCGCAAGATGAGAAGCCAACTGCAATGGTCTTCTCTGGAGATATTGTCAACAATCCGGACGAAAAGAATGTGTACCTCGATGTTATTGAGAGGTTCATCGACCCACTGCAGCAGATAACGTCGATTTCACCCAAAAATATAATACTTTGTCCAGGTAACCATGATGTTAGCTTTACCAGCCTGAAGGCAAACAGTATTTTTAGAGATGGGCTTGAAAAGATGCGCGATGACCCAGCGTCAATTGATGGGTTGTATGGAGACGGAAAACTAGATGATTATGCCAAAACCATTTGCGAGCAGTTCTTCGAATTTTCCGAGTACTTGGAACAGCCGTGGGATAATCCTTTTTACAAAGTTTATGAAGTTGGCGGGCAAGTAGCTATCTCACTGAACATGGCCTTCTCATGTAGCTTAGGCGGTTCAAAAGCTGATCGAGGAAAGTTGTTCTTTCCTGCGAGTGCCTTATCTAAAGCGCTTCTCGAAGTTCAGTCAGGGCATTGTGATATATTGACAGGGCATTTCCCACTGTCTGATTTGAATGAGCCGCATGCTAAGTTAATTGAAAGGGAGGTTCAGAACAAATCGCATTTATATTTGTTCGGCCATGTCCATAACCCGAGACCGACGACTCTGGTAACCGCCGACAGCTCGCTAATCAGGTTGCAATCAGGGGCTCTCTACGCCAAAGATGATAATTTCAAAGGATATTCGTATATTGAGGAAGAGGCGAGAAATCTCAGAGCCACCTATAGATCTTATTATGATGAACGGTCGATGTTCGACGAAGCAACTAACGTGGGGCGCAGAGGTGAATTTTTTGATAGTGATTTGTCAAAAAAGTATTGGTACGACAGGAAGCCATCGTACACAAACCAGAAGCTAGTTGACCATTTGTCTGGGCCTATTTCTAAGTACTACCTCGACAACTACAATGTGGGGATTTCGGATCAGTCCCTTCTGGATACGTATGTTTTCCCAACCTTGGCTGAAGTCGATCCATCTAAGGATGGACCGAGCGGCGCTGCCTTGGAGGTTTTTCGTCGGGAGGCCGACTTTCTCGAGATTGACGACAACGTCTGTTGCCACCTTCCGTCAGAGACGGGCGCCACTAGCCTTTTGGCCTATCTTGCCATTCAGTTTTGTCAGCGAGCGGATGAGTGTTCCAAGCCTAGAATCCCCATCTTTATCGACATTCGCGAATGCAAACCGTATCCAAGCGCTGTCAAAGGTGTCGTGAAATCGGCTCTCCCCGAAGCTGATGATCCGCTTTTTGGCTGGAGCGCTCGTATTGAGGATCAGCCCTTTGTCTTGTTGGTCGACAACTATAGCCCAAACGACAAGCAACATGTAGCCTGGCTCCAGACCGCGCATCAATTGCTGCCAAAGGCGAGGTTCGTAATATGTGCAAAGTCGCCGTTTGCAGCGCAAAGCACCAATGCTAGAACTAACCTAGATTTGCCATTCGGCTATCGCTCTTGGGTACTTTATCCACTTGATCGCGGTGAAGTCCGCGCAATCGTTAAGAGATTTGGTCTCCCTGACAACATAGATAAAAATTTGATCGTTGACGATATTATTTCAAAATTTAGGAACATAGGCATACCTCTCTCTGGTCCTATCGTGGCGATGTATCTGACAATCTTACGAGAGAGGAAAAGTTATGCGCCCATAAACGCGGCTGCGGTGACGGAAAATTTCATTGAAGTGACTCTTGAGAAGGGCGTTACTTCGGTCGTATTTCAGGGTGATTTTGATTATAGTGAACAGGTTTCTCTACTGGCATGCATTGCGGAGAAGCTTGTTAGGGGGAATATCGACTCGTTTACACCTGACGAGCTTCACACGGTAATTCGGCACTATTATTCTGAGAAAGGGATATCTCGTCAAGCTACCGATATAGTGAAGTTTTTTTGCGACAAGAACATATTTGAGGAAAATAATGCTCGGGTCTATTTCAGATATCGGATGGTGTTCAATTATTTGGTTGCTAAGCAGATCGAGCTAGAAGTAGATTTCCGGAAATACGTATTTGATGAAGAGAGAATTTTCGATTTCGTACCCGAACTTGACATTTATTTTGGTATTAATCGAAAAGATGAAGAGGCGTTGGCCTTCATAAGCGGCGAATACCTCAGAGTATCGCAGGAAATCGAGAAGGAATTTGGGCCACTGTTGAGCATTGAGGCGGCTGCTGATCTTAAGCTTCCTAAGACGAAAAATCTCAACGAATTCATGTCGATGTTGACTGACCGTGTGGTCACAGACAGTGAAGGTGGAGACGAAGAGCAACGTGATGGTAAAGTTGAAGGCAGAAAAGACAAACCGACACAATTTATTCAAAGCTTCAAACGACCCGAAAAGACTAACTTGTTAATCAGATGGGTGAAGATTCTTGCCTGCTATAGCGTCTGCATAAAGAACTCGGATCGACTGTCGAAGGAGGTAAAGGAGAAACATCTACAGCAAATAATGGTCGGTTGGGGTATCGTGGCAAGCCTGTCATTCCAGGTGGTGGGCCTTCTGTTTGAGAATGGAATAGTCAAGATTGGGACTTACGAATTTAATTTTGGGGTGAGGCGGCTAGCTGATCCTCGCGTTATCCGTACAATTGTCGCCAATGTACCCGGTTTTGTTAGCACGTACTCCAGAATGTACCTAGCATCCGGAAAGTTGTCTGACTTGGTTAGGTCACTGGAGGTCACGGGATTTTCTGACTTCATTAGAGTGTCGATGTTGGTTGACATGAGGTCGAAGGATTTCTTGAAAGACGTCGAGGCTTTTGCGCGTGACAACAAGTCAAGTAATTCCTTGTTGGAGTCAATGATGTGGAAGCTGCGAGATAGCTTTCTGAGATTTGGCATGGAGTCGAAATACGTTGCTCCTTTTAGGCGTCTAATTGCGGAGTTAAACGTTAACATTCTCGGCCTAACAGGGGAGAAGCGATCTCGTAAACTAACTGAGGTTGCGCAGAGGCTTGATGAACTGAGGCTTTCTAGGAGAATTGCGAAAAAAGATTAGGAACTGCAAGCCATTCATGCTTTCTGGATAAGCGAAAAGGCGCTCCCGGTTGAGATGTTATATTTCTTGGCGATTTGTCTGACGGACATTCCGTTCGCAGTGTCTCGCTTGATATCTAGTAGGTCGATTCGGAGCGGTGGTCTCCCGAGCTTGAGGCCCTTGCCTTTTACCCGCTCCAAGCCGGCTTTGACTCTTTCCCGGATCATCGCGCGTTCAAACTCGGCAAAGACACCCGTCATTTGAAACATGGCTTTGCCAGAGGGTGTCGTCGTGTCAATTGCCTGCTGATGGAGGTAAAGGTCCACGCCATTTGTATGAAGATCGTCCAAGGCCTGAACCAATCCGATCAGGCTCCGTCCAAGCCGGGACACGTCCCAAGCCATAACGACATCGAATTTCGCCCTAATAGCGTCTTTTAGCATGCTGTCATAACTAGGGCGCTTGTCTCGTCCTTTGGCGCCGCTGATTCCTTCGTCCTGGTAATTGGCGGTGATCGACCAGCCTTTGGCGCTAGCGACCCTCTCCAACTCAATCCTCTGGTTCTCGGTAGTCTGCTCTTTGGTGCTGACTCTGAGATATAAAGCTGCGCGTTTCACAGATGCCTCCGCGTTCAGAAAACATCCCTTTTTTGAACAGCAATCTTGACTCTTTGAAGGCGGTGAAAATCAAGCACTAGGGAGGCCGAACTCGCGTGGGGTTTTTTGAACACGCCTAGCAGCATCGATCCAACGCAATTCCGACACTTGGCGCCAATTCCGGGACGGTTGCAGCCTAGACGAATCGCACGCCAGTCCTCTACGAGTTCCAATCTGTGGGAGAGAGGGATTGATATGCCGCTGGGCGAACAGGGTGTAGTTGACGCGATTGAGGCATGGCTAAAAGAAAGCGGTTTTTCGGAGGTCGAAGCCATCGTAGCCGGGGCGCGCGGTTATGATATCGTTGCCAGACGTGACGCCACAGGTGAGCGTTGGTTGATTGAGGCAAAGGGCGGCGCGCGTTCAGGATTAGACAATTCCAACGCCTCGTGGGGAAGAGTCGGTGCAGCGTTCTCCATGACTGCCGGATGGCGGTTTCAGAAAGACATTCCGGGGGAGCGCTTTGCCATTGGCATCCCGTCTTCCTACTGGTTTGACAAGCACCTTCGGCGGCTGCAACCAGCACTCGAGTACCTAGGTATTTCGGTATTTCAGGTGAGTGACGACGGAGGAGTGATCTTCACCGAGTACTGTCCTTTAAAAGGGTAGGCGTTCGCTCCCCACAATCCCATCCCGAGAATTTGTAAACCTTTGTTTCAGGGGGCCTGGAGGAGCCTCTGGGGGGTAACGGATGACTGTAGATCAACACCCCCAAATTTTGGTCAAATTATTTGTAAACCTTTGTCTATATGCATCAAACCTAGTTCGAATTGGCGATAGAAATCGCAAGGTTTACACAGGCTACTTTTGCACTTTTGCATGGATTTTTGAACTATGCGGAACGCATCGCTAGCGCTTTGATCTCAACTCGCGAGATCTCTTCAGGACTCGGCATGGCTGACCCAGAAGGTAACTTCCTGTCTCCGACAGTCAGCTTGGAAATTCTGCCCTGACCGGGATTCGTGTCTATGAGATAGCCCTCGTCAACAGCCTTCTTTGCGGTTCGGCTGATCACGGAGATGTCGCGTCCGAGCTTTTCGGCCAAGAGGGTGACGCTGAGCCCTTCATATGGCTTTCTGCCTACCGCTTCAACCAAAGTGCGGATGCTTTCAGGGACGCTTTTTGCCAATCCCTGTGACACTGCTTCGTTGGCTGAGTCGTAGACGATCCGGTAGTCGTCGAGTGTTGCGATCACGTCCCCATCCTCGTCCTTATCTCTCGTACAGGAGTGCAGGAGTGCAGACGCCCTGATGAGTGACAGGATTTGGGGAAAATCCCTTTTAACTTTGTCATGCGTCTGGGGCATTCTGACCGCGATCTCCCTCGCAAAAGGAATTTTGACAGTCTTAGGCAACGTTTGCATGTACTCATATAGCGCGAACCAAGGGCCGGTATTCGGCTCACTCACTGGTTTGATGATGCCTTCGGCCTGGGCAATCAAAGCCGCTCCGATCTGGTCGGGAGATTCCTTCATGTTCACTGACAGCATGCGGTTCTCATCTTCAGGATGGATGCCAACTGCGGTGGTTGTCATGATCAGCCCGCAAGGGCCTTTCAGGGTGGGCAGCTCGGATCCCTTTAGACCGCTGTCCGTGCTTTCGACGGTGGCATATCGAACCTTGCCCTCGCTGAGTAGCTGCCTTAGGAGCGTTCTTCCGGCCCCATCGGCCATCCCCGAGGCTTCTCCGATTATCAGGTGGCGGTTTATTAGCGACAGGTTCTGGAGGTAGACAATCGCCTTCTCCGACATTCCCTCAAACTCTTCGTACGCAGCTTTAGGGATGAAGTATTTCCCCGTTTTCAGGCTGAACGATTTTCCTGCTCCCGACGGTCCTTTGATTAGGAGTGAAACAGGACGATCAAGCATCCCGGTTAGCAGTGTGAGGTACACAAGCTGAGGCAGTTTTGTGTTTCCCGCGAATCCGAGGGCTTTTGTCTCCTGTCCCATGATTTCGATGATGTTGGTTTGTCTCTCAAGTCCTCCACACCGTTGGAGCAGTTCATTCTGGCCATTGGTAGTTTCGTCAGTTCTCTTCTCACTCATTTTCATTCTCTTCAAAAATGCACGCACGAAATTAACAATAAACAGCGGCCATCTGCCCGCGTGCTTAAGCATAGGAAAAAAATTGCTGACTATTGTTCTGAGAGTGGGCAACAAACCAGAGAAAGGATTATCATCCGGTCCAAAATGGAATTTCCCACCACAAATGGGTTTCCACTAAGCGGCACCACCGCAAGCTGCGGATTCCTGCTTTAAGGCAAAACCCTTCAGCACCACAACTTTCAGGTTATTAACTAGCACCAGAAAAATCAGCCTTCAAGGCCATACGAGAGATTTTTTGTTACGCATTAAACAGGGCGCTCGAAGCCACTTTTAGCGCGTCGGTAAGGGGGCAGCCCGCCAACCCTCCCCAACAACCTTGCAAAAGTGCAATAGCCTTCCCGGCGGGATGATGTCCGTCGGCATAGGTCGAGACTGGAACCTCCTGTCTATCATCGGTAGAGTGCATAAGACTCGGATAGGGGCGGCAGTGATGCGTCTCGGCTTCAAGGTACAGGCTGTTGCTCTGACATCAGTCGCCGTTGCTCTCGGGGGTCCATCCGCTAGGGCAGGGGAGACCGTGCAGAGCCTCCGCCAAAGCTGTCGTGGAGAGTATACGTCGGCAAATTTCAGCTATTCCGACCATTGTTGTAGTGCGGAATATTTCAAATATCACGGAAATGTATATTGTCGGTTTCACTTGGCGAAGATAGCTTGCGGCTGCGCTCAAGATGGAGGGGGAAATGCGTAAATCAATACCGTTAGCAATCGGCCTACTTATAAGCGGCGTAACCGGTGCTTCTGCAGTGCAATTGAAGGACTGCAGTCAAGGTTCCGCAAAGAAGCGCATTGCCTGCCTTCAGGCGAATATAAATACCCTAAATAGCTCGCTGGAAAAAATCGACAGCAATCCAAATCTGAGTGATATTGTCATTCAATGGGCAGGTCATCCAAATTCATGCGTCACATATATCGGAAACAACACGCTTCAGGTAAGAGATACATGCAGTGATCCAAACGAAAATCGATTTGTCATCCGTAAGTATCAAAATTAGCGTTGCGTAGCACGCCTTTATAGCTGGTCCTTCGGCTTTCCGTGAGTCCAAGCCCAGCCGTTGAGCAGCAGAATGCAAGCCTCACCTGCTACCACACCGGTGCAGGAGGTTCTTTACGTCACTCTCCCGGTAGCTTCAGAAGCTCCCAGGCCTCAACCTCAAGCACGCCCGCAAGCTTTTCGATGATCTTGAGGCTAGCGTAGTACTTACCCTTCTCGATCTGGCTCAGGTAGCTCCGGCTGACTTCCGCCTCATAAGCGAGATCGTCCTGAGACAGCTCCTTGGCATGCCTCAAGCGGCGCAAATTTATAGCGAGCACGTCCCGTAGGTCCATGCCGGAAACGAACCCGGTTGCTCAAAATGCGCACCTCGATATATTAAACAAAAGCCGAGTTCGCTATCCGGGCGTGAGATCGATTACTGCTTCTGGAGCGATCAGCCAAATGATGGGACGGTCCGAGTGTGGGAGGAATGGGTGTGAGGTTCGCGATTGCCCTGGGCGCCCTATTGATTTTCGGTAGCCACTCATACGCGACGGAATTTGGCTTGATGGGGGAAGGTACGTCAACTTGCGCGGAGATCCTCCAGCTGCACCCGGCGTTTGGTAACGATGGCGGCGCCGTCGTGCTGGCTTGGGCTCAAGGTTACATGAGCGGCATGAACATGGATCGGGTGGTAAATAAAGCTCATAAAATTGCCCAAGGTCAGCCAATTAAGAGTCTGGGAGACGTGACCATTCAAGGGCAAATGGCATTTCTGCTCAATTACTGCGAAAATCACCCGTTAGCGCATTTTACCTTGGCGGTGCAAGAGCTATACGTTGCGCTGCCGGATGTTAAGGCACTGAAAAATTAATGGTCCTTGATAAAAATCGTCTGCAACCTCCATCTTTCCGAGTAGGGCAAAACGGATGCGTGGGCTAGGATTGGTGACTGTTTGCATTGCGCTGCTTTCGGCATGCGGTACTGCAGACGCTAAAGCGGATTGTGAACTTAATTCGCGACTTTACCGGTCTCTCGTCAAAGAGGCTAACGACAAGAATTCCGAACAAGAGCTTCAATTCGTCGGTGGGTATTTCGGTACAGTCAAACTAACGGAATATAGACATGGCAAGGCTGTTTGGGTCGCACATGGCGAGGCTACCTGCTCAAATGGAATTTCGATCTGCTATATTATCCTTCCTTTGAAGTCGAAAGGTTCCGTTGAGCTGCCATACGAGACAGTTGAAACACAGGAATCATCTCTGGAGATGATTGTCATTCCCTCACTTAGAGAGAACGTTTATTTGTCGGATTGGAACGCGCTCGACAGAGGTAAATACGGAGGCCTTGCTGTGGACTTGCTAGGCGGCTTTACCCCTGAGGAGAATGAGGAACTCGCCCCCTCCAACGTGTACCGCTACGCGGGATGCAGCCAACCTGAGAAAGCACCTAAAGATAGCTCAGGGACACTAGGGGCTTTGGGTGAAGTTACGGGAGACGCACTAGGGGCTTCAGGAGAAGCTACGGGAGACGCTCCGCTTACCGATAGCATGTTTCAGAATTGTGAAAAATGGAGCCCTTCCTCCGCTTGCAAAAAGAAATAGGCAGATATCCTAACACGCAGGCACAGCAATTAGCCGATGGCGAGAGAAAAAGGCCCAAGGAAGGACCCCAAGGGCCTAGCAGGATTTGGGATGTTTTTGAGGGTGCGGTCTGCTAATTCACAAGGGCTGCTCCATTCAGCTTTCGTACAAGCTTCCCTCCGTCGGCATGAGCGTATCGCATCAGCATGCGAATGTCCCGATGTCCGCTGATCGACGCCACCTCCGGCACCGTTAGACCTTTCTCGAAAAACCGGGAAATCGCCTCATGCCGAAGGTCGTGGAAATGTAGATCGTCTATCTTTGCCCGCTTTGTCAGCTTGTCCCATGCGAGACGAACCGCGATAGGTGTAAGCGGGAAGATAGGTGCATTCCTCGCTTTGTCCTTGTCGCTCATCACGGCAATGTCTGTTTGAAGGATGGCCACGGCCAGCGAAGAAAGCGGAAGGGTCCTTGAATGGCCGTTCTTCGAGTCTCGAATTGTTGCCGTGCAGCGTTCAATGTCCACGTCACGGAACCGCAGGGCAAGTATCTCTCCCCGTCTCATGGCCGTTTCCAGCGCTAACCGAACGATTGGGATCAACAGAGGGTTTCGGGTCTTCTTGCCTGCCTCCAGCAGCTTCTCGAATTCGCCTTCGCTTAGCCGCCTTTCCCTCTTGTTGTCGGTGACCTTCAAGGCAAGGTCCGTAAGCGGATTCCAGCGGAGAGGGAGGTTCCAATCCATTCTTGCAACTTCAAACATGTTGCTGACAGGAGCGATCTGGCGCTTCAGGGTTGTGGTGGTGATCGTTTTCAGCCGTTCGTCTCGATAGGTCGCAAAGTCGGCTGTTGTCAGCTCCGAGAGGCGCTTTTTGCAAATCCGATGCCGTAGGAAGGCTTCAAGCACAATCCTTTCGATTTCGGCCCCTTTCTTGGCGGGTACGATTTCATCAAGGTAACGTTGGATAAGCTTGGCGAGGGTCGTTCTCTCCAGTTCCTTCCTATCAGGTCCAAGCTCTGCCCTGTCTGCCAGTCTCTCCTGATGCCTCGCCCATTCCTTCGCATCGGCAAGGAGAGTGAATGTCTTGGTTAAGGGGGCAACGCCCTTCCTGCGAATCTGCACCTGGTACTTGTCGCGGTGCTTCCGAATTGTGGCCATGACGAATCCTTTGCTGTGACCAGAGTGTGACCAGCAGCGAATTCGAGCAGTCTTCCGAGAAAGCTACAGACCGAATTTCTTTATGTTTTCAGAGGGTTCGAATGGTGGGCGTGACAGGGATTGAACCTGTGACCCCTGCAATGTCAATGCAGTGCTCTCCCGCTGAGCTACACGCCCATCCGAAGCCGCGCATACACCATTTTTGGTCCGGCGCGTCAATAGCAGGAAAAAAGGAAAAAGGCGTCGTCTCGCCGCAGCGGCGATGCCTTAGCGGAAGGGCGGCTCAGGCCGCCTGCAGCATCTTCTCGACCTCGTTGACGAGATCGCGCAGGTGGAAGGGCTTCGACAGCACCTTGGCGTCTTTCGGCGCCTTGGAATCCGGGTTCAGCGCCACGGCGGCGAAACCGGTGATGAACATGACCTTGAGGTCGGGATCGATCTCGGTGGCGCGCCGTGCCAGTTCGATGCCGTCCATCTCCGGCATGACGATGTCGGTCAACAGCAGCGAGAACGGTTCCTCGCGCAGCCGCTCATAGGCGCTGGCGCCATTGTCGAAATCGCTGACCTGGTAGCCGGCGCGTTCCAGCGCCTTGACGAGGAACCGACGCATATCGTCGTCGTCTTCCGCCAGAAGAATGCGTGCCATGATATCCCGTCCGAATCACCCGCCCGAGACTGCCGTCGGGCAGGCCCGTTAACCATCCTGTATATGAGGAGGTGACGGTAAACATCAAGTGAACGCGCGGAAGCATTATCCGCATTCGACAGGGCGGCCGGCGCGGCGAAATGCTGGACATGCGGCCAGCAAGGTGGCACTTTCATATCATGATGCATCGGTGTTTTCGGGTTCGTGCAAATTGAAGACGGCAGCCGAGGATTTTTCGGTCGTTCAACCCTTCGAAATCCGATCGGGCGCCGAACAGCGCGTCCCCTTCCTCTTCAACTCACCGCATAGCGGCCGCTACTATCCCGAGCGTTTCCTTGCCATGGCAAGGCTCGATCGCAACGCCATCCGCCGCTCGGAGGATTGCTACGTCGACGAGCTGTTCGGCGGCGCCGTGGCGCTCGGCGCGCCGATGCTGGCGGCGAATTTCCCGCGCGCCTATCTCGACGTCAACCGCGAGCCGTGGGAACTCGACCCGCGCATGTTCGCCGAGCCGGTGCCGTCCTTCTGCAACATCCGCTCGGCGCGGGTGGCGGGCGGACTTGGCACCGTGCCGAAGCTGGTGGGCGAGGGGCTCGACATATATTCCGGCCGCTTGCCGCTGGCCGAGGCCGTTGCCCGCATCGAGGCCGTCTACAAGCCCTATCACGAAACGCTGAAACGGCTTTTGACCAGAACCCATGCGCGCTTCGGCTTTGCCGTGCTGATCGACTGCCATTCGATGCCGGCGAGCATCCGCGTCGGCGACAACGGCCTGCGGCCGGACTTCATCATCGGCGACCGCTTCGGCATCTCGGCGACCGCGGCCCTGACCGAAACCGCGATCGGCCTGCTGAGTGCGATGGGCTACACCGTCGCACACAACAAGCCCTATGCCGGCGGCTTCATCACCGAACATTATGGCCGCCCGGCGCGTCATCTGCATGCGTTGCAGATCGAGGTCAATCGCGGGCTCTACATGAACGAGCGGACGTTCGAAAAGGCCGCCGGCTTCGATGCGCTGGCCGACGATCTGACGCGATTTTCAGCGGATCTGATGGCGATGCCAGACCATCACTTCATCGACCTGCCGCTGGCCGCAGAGTGAAATCGGGCCTTTGTTTTCATGCATGTCGTTGCCCAAAATCGCTAAGCATTTTTAGGCGACATGCATCGGAAATCGGGGCGTAAAAAAAGACCGCATCGGTTGCACGATACGGTCGAAGTCTAGGGAGGAAACGCCCAAGGAGGGCATGGACAGGAAAACCTGTCCGAGGTCGAGCCTATTGTGCGGTGCACAAATGTCAAGCGATCTTCAGCCTTTTTTAATTCAGAGTGATGTGGAAATTGCGTTTCGATGACGTCGATGTGACATTGGGGCAACAGATGTCGCGGCGAATAAATCGATAAACAGGCTTGTTTTGGCCGGAAAGTGTCGGCAGAGCCCGGTTGGACACTCGGCAGTGCGGGAGAATCAGTTGGACATCAGCATCGATTTCATGCGTCGCATCGCGCGGGCGGCGGCGGCGGAAACCTTGCCGCGCTTCCGCGCCCAAGGTGCGGTGGCCAACAAGGAAAAGGGCAGCTTCGACCCGGTTACGGAAGCCGACCGCGAGGCGGAACGCGCCATCCGGGCGCTGATATCGGCTGAGTATCCCGACCATGGCATTCTCGGCGAGGAGCACGGCAGCGAGAACATCGCCAGCCGGCATGTCTGGGTGATCGACCCGATCGACGGCACGCGCGCCTTCATCTCCGGCCTGCCGGTATGGGGGACGCTGGTCGGGCTGACCGTCGATGGCGACGCGGTCGCCGGCATGATGGCACAGCCCTTCACCGGCGAACTGTTCTACGCCAACGCCTCGGGCTCGCACTATGAAGGGCCGGGCGGACCGCGCAAACTTTCGACCCGCAAGACGACAAAGCTCGACGAGGCGACGCTGTTCACCACGACGCCGGCGCTGTTCAAGGGCGAGGCGCGCATGCGCTACGACGCGTTCGAGAAGCAGGTGCAACTCGCCCGCTACGGCGCCGATTGCTACGCCTTCGCC
This sequence comes from Mesorhizobium erdmanii, assembly GCF_013170725.1. Classification (NCBI taxonomy): domain Bacteria; kingdom Pseudomonadati; phylum Pseudomonadota; class Alphaproteobacteria; order Hyphomicrobiales; family Phyllobacteriaceae; genus Mesorhizobium; species Mesorhizobium erdmanii. The sequence goes on from NZ_CP033361.1 coordinate 2,063,200, forward strand.
ATGATCGCCTCGGGAAGCGTCGACGTCGTCGCCGATCCCGGCCTGAAGCCCTACGACATCGTGGCGCTGATCCCGATCATCGAGAAGGCGGGCGGCGTCGTCACCACCTTCGACGGCGGGCCGGCGGAAAAGGGCGGAGACGTGCTGGCGGCGGCAACGCCGGAGCTTCATGCCGCGGCCATGGCGGCCCTGCGCGGCTGATATCTCGGTGCTTTTCTTTGAAGCGGTTGCCTTAAAGCGCGTCGCGCTGAAGCGGATTCATGCGACGCGCTTTAAAAGTTTGTTCTGATGCATGTCGCTTTCCCAGAACCGCTGCACACTTCTGGGCGACATGCATTAGCGCGGCTGGATCGAGCGTTGGAATTCCGCGGGCGTTCGCCCGTAGACCTGCCTGAACGCCGAACTGAAATGGCTGTGGCTGGAGAAGCCGAGATCCAGGCCCAGCGTGGTCAGATTGTCGTAGCGGCCAAGCAGGTCGAGCGCGCGCGCCAGCCGCAGGCGCAGATGATAGCGATAGAGCGGCATGGCTTCGACCTGCTGGAAGACCTGCGTCAGATAGACCGGCGAAACGCCGACCTCGGCGGCGATCTCGGCCAGCGTCCAGCGCCGCGACAGGTCCGACGACAAGACGAGCTTGGCGCGGTCGACCAGTTTCTGCCGTCCGGGGCTGGCGCCCGCGACATGCGAGGTGCGGTCGCCGAGCGAGCGTCGCACCAGCGTCAGCGCCAGCGTCTCGGCCTCCAGCGTTTCGGCGACATTGCGGCTCAGGCTGTGGCGCAGAAGTGCCACCAGCGCCTGGGCGCGCGGATCGATGCGCCGACGTTGGCGGCGAAACCCCAGGCGGTCGCCGGAGCGCAACTGCTCTTTCGGCGCCAGTTCGCGCAACTGGCCTTCCTCGATGACGAGGTCGAGGCACGCATCGCCACCCTCGACGGGATGGCTGACCTGGTAGGGCTCGGCCTCATTGAGGAACAGCAACTGATTGGCTTCCGCGACGGCATCATTGCGGCCCACGTGGCGCACGAAGACGCCGCGATAGGGAAACACAAGATGCGTCGCCGCCGTGCATTCCTCTTCGCTCCTGTGCCGGCATTCGCCGCTGCACACGACATCCCGCACCCTGACAGTGCCGGTGTCCAGAAGCGGCCTTACCGTGAATTGCGACATGACCGCAGCGCTCATCCCTCATGCCGGAAACCGATTCCGCCATTGCGATGGACAGTGTACGCAAGCAGCCGGCCCAATCCTGTCAGGAGACTTCTGGACAGGCGCTTCACCAGCGGCGCCTGAATTCCGAATAGGCCTGGCCGCGCGACAGGCCGATGTCCTTGAGCTGTTCGTCGGTCATTTCGAGCAAAGCAAGCCGGCTTCGGCGGTTCTCCATCTGGCGGGTGAGCCATCTCGCCGCCGCAATGCATCGGCTGTGCAAGGCCCGCAGGATGGTTGCGTCGCGGACCGGTGTCGGGACCTCGCCTGCGAGGTGTTGTGCCGCTGTATGATGCGGGCGCATGGCTCAGTCCTCGCTCGCGGCGACCGCCGACGCGCCGGCTTCGTTCAGCGCGAAGGCGCATTCCTCACAGCAGACCTCGACGGCCTTGCCGCCGACCTTGACGCGGATCGGATTGGCGTCGAGTTGGCAATCGCAGGCGGCGCAGGTTTTCTCGGTCATGATCTCATCTCCATGGCGTTCAAATTCGACGCATGCAGATGAGCATTCCGGCCAGGCGCGGGCTGTCAGAATCTTTAGCAGTTTGAGTGCCGCGGGGCATGGCAGCCCGGTCATCCTGACAACGGTGTGTCAACTATGCCGGCTCGTGAAGGGGCTGCGGTGCTGTCAGGCCGTCGGATCGTCGGAGCCGGGAATGAAGGCGTCGAAGGCGGCCAGAAATTGTTCGCGGTAGAGGTCGATTTCCTGCAGGATCTCGTGCTGCGCGCCATCGATCATCAGCAGCGAGCCGAGACGCAACTGCCTGCCATAGGCTTCCACTGCCTTGGTCGAGACGACCCGGTCGGCACCGGCAGCGATGATTAACAGGGGGACCTGGATCCTTGCCATGAAATCAGGATCGCTGATGGCTTCCGATGCCTTGGCGGCAGCCCGCAGCCAGCGGATGGTCGGCCCACCAAGCGCCAGTTGCGGGTAGGTTTCGTAAAGCAGCGTGTTGCGCCAATAACGCTCGGGGTCCGACGTTACCTTGTTGGCTTCGAAAGGCAGCGTCTCTTTCGGCCGTGGGCCCATGGCGGCATAGAGCCTGCCCAGACCCATGAAACAGAAGAGCGAACAGACCCGGCGCACCGTAGATATCGAGACCGGCAGATCCGGCAAGGTCAGGAAGGGTGCGATGAGCACCATGCGGCGCACCCGGTTCACCATGGACGGCGAAGCCAGCAGCGCGATCACGGCGCCGGCGGAATGGGCGAGAATGTAATACGGCCCGCGGCAGTCGGGCAGCACGATCTCCTCGAAGAACTGCTCGAGGTCGGCGGTATAGTCGCGAAACGACCTGACATAGCCACGCTGGCGATCGCGGATCAGCCGGTCGGAATCGCCCTGACCGCGCCAGTCCAGCGTGGCGACGCCAAAGCCCCGCGCGGCAAGGTCGCGGATGGTTTCGAAATATTTCTCGATGCATTCGTTGCGGCCCGACAACAGCACCACGGTACCCCGAAGCGGACGCGCGACGGCGCCGAACAGGCCGTAGCGGATCTTCTTGCCGTCGCGCGTGGTGAAGAAACCGCCGGTGGCATTTTCCGGTCGCGGATTGCCCTCGGTTTCGTGGAAAAGCGGCGTGTCGTGGAAAAGGTCCGTCATTCGGCGCTTTGTGCTCGGCGTCTTCACGTGCCAGCCTGTCGCGGCTGGCCCCGTCAAGGTGATAGACGCCAACGCATCAAAAGCAAAGCAAATCTGGGCTACGCCGGGATTGCAACGGGGAAGGCCGGAAGCCGCTCGAAGGCGTGCTTCCGGCCCCTGTCGATCCGGGAGGAAGGGACGTTAACACCCGGTTCGGCCTCGTTGCGGCACCTCTCATAATCCGGCGCCGCCAATCCCGATCTTGAGAGGCACTTTAGCGGTGGCTGTCTGAACGGGCGCCGAAGCGCCGGTTCATCTGCCGTTCATCAACTGGCAGGCCATTGCGTCTTTTGCCGCCAGACGAAACTTGAAATGCATTCCGGCGCTCCCCAGATGTGTGTTGCGGTCGCCAATGTCGGGGCCGCTGGTCCTTCCGAAACGCCGCTTACGGGTTTCGAACCGGCCATACGCAAACCATGTTGCTCAACAGGAGAACACCTCATGCGTCACGTTGATTTTTCCCCGCTCTATCGCTCGACCGTCGGCTTCGACCGTCTCTTCACCATGCTCGATTCGCTTGCGCAGCCCGATGGCGCGCAGACCTATCCGCCCTACAACATCGAGCGCACCGGCGAGGATTCCTACCGGATCTCGATGGCGGTCGCTGGTTTCTCGGACGAGGAAATCTCGATCGAAGCCCACCGCAACGTGCTGACCGTGAAGGGTGAGCGCAAGGACGAGGGCACGGGCGAAGGTTCGGAGCTGCTCTATCGCGGCATTGCCTCCAGGGCCTTCGAGCGCCGCTTCCAGCTTGCCGATCACGTTGAAGTCGTCGGCGCCGCGCTGAAGAACGGCCTGCTCTTCGTCGACCTCAAGCGCAACATTCCCGAGGAGTTGAAGCCGCGCAAGATCGCGATCACCTCGGCTCCGGCCAAGGCCAAGCAGATCGAGGCCAAGACGGCTGCGTAATCGCAGCCCAGGAACAGAAGCGTCTCCTCCCGAGACGGAAGCGGCGCCGGAAGGCGCCGCTTTCTTGTTGTCCGTGCGACGGGTTGTTATCCGGCGATCAGCTGGCCGAAGCGGTCGACGTCTTCCGAAGTCGTGGCAAAACTGGTGACGAAGCGGTAGAGCAGTTCGTCCTCGCCCATATGGCCGTCGAAGCCATGCGGCTTGTGCCAGTCGTAGAAAGCGGCGCCCGCCGCCTGCAGCCTGTCGGCTTCGGTCTTCTTGATTACCGCGAACACCTCGTTGGCCTGCGGCAGCCAGGCCAGTTTGGCGTGGGCCGAATCCTCGATCGCCGCCGCGAGGCGTGCGGCCATGGCGTTGGCGTGGCGCGCGGTGTCGAGCCATTGGCCGTCCTTGAAATAGGCTTCGAACTGCGCCGCGACGAAGCGCGACTTGGAGAACAGCTGCGCGGCGCGTTTGCGCAGGAAAGCCAATTCCTTGGCGCGGTCGAGGTCGAACAGAACGATCGCCTCGGCGCACCAGCAGCCATTTTTGGTGCCGCCGAAGGACAGGATGTCGACGCCGCGTTTCCAGGTCATTTCGGCCGGCGTCGTGTCGAGCGCGACCAGCGCATTGGCAAAGCGGGCACCGTCCATGTGCAGCGGCACGGAATGACTTTTGGCGATGGCCGAAATCGCCTCGATCTCATTCAGGCCGTAGATGGTGCCAACCTCGGTCGACTGGGTGATCGAAACCGCCATCGGCCGCCCCCAGTGGACGATTTCGGGTGCGAAGCGGCCAATGGTCCGTTCCAGATTGTGCGGGTCGATCTTGCCGAGCGCGCCGTCGATGGCATGCAACCGCGCGCCGCCGGAAAAATACTCCGGCGCGCCGCACTCGTCCTCGATGACATGCGATTCGCGGTGGGCGAAGGAAATGCCGCCGGGCTTGTTGAAGGTGGTCAAAGACAGCGAGTTGGCGGCGGTGCCGGTCGCCACGAAGAACACCGCGACCTCGCGCTCGAAAATTTCGCCGAAGCGCTGGTAGACTGCCTGGTCGAGTGCGCTGTCGCCATAGGCGGTCGCAAAGCCGCCGGCCGCAGCCGACAGGCCGGCAACGATGTTGGGATGGGCGCCTGCCCAGTTGTCGGAAGCGAAGAACATGCATCTGCCTGTGGTTTGGGGAAATCGGGTTCTTGGGGAAATGGCGAGGAGTTGACCGGTTTAGGCGGCCAACCGCAAGGGCCAGACGCCGGAAAACCGTTAAAGCCAGCCAGTCGACAGGCGTAGGGATCGACGACTGAAGCTTACGTTTTCTCTCAGTTTCGCGTAATTTTATGTCGCGGAAAGCTCAAGTTTTTTGTGAATCGGTCTTGTGCGCGTCGGGGAATTCTGCCATAAAAATTTAGGACAGTAGTGCTGTCTTATTTTGTCGCACAAAACAGGCTGGATTGGCGTAACATATTGGCCTCTCCGGCTGTTGCCGCGAGCGACAGGTGGACGGCCAGACGCTGGCCTGTACGATACCAGATGCGAACCATGCGGAAAGCCGCCTGGTTCGGCAAGGATTTCGCAAGACGTGCCGCAAGGATCAGGGTGAGCCAAGCGCTTGCCGAGGCAAATTAGCGACCGAAGACATGGCCAGCGCCTGAAGGGCTGGAACGGAGGACAAGACAATGACGGACATGACGCTCTCTGCGACGAACGGCCAGGCCGCGCAGACGAAAGCGGCTGCCGTCAAAAATACTTCGCGAACCGATACTGGTCGAACCGACATTGGCCGAACCGGGTTTGCCCCTCGGGGCCTCTACGATCCGCGCAACGAACATGACGCCTGCGGCGTCGGCTTCATCGTCAACATGAAGGGCGTGAAGTCGCATCAGATCGTCAAGGACGGGCTTGCCGTGCTCGAAAACCTGACGCATCGCGGCGCCGTCGGCGCCGACCCGCTGGTCGGCGATGGCGCCGGCGTGCTGGTGCAGCTTCCCGACCAGTTCTTCCGCGAGGAAATGGCGGCCCAGGGCATCGAATTGCCGGCGGCGGGCCAGTACGGCGTCGGACACTGGTTCATGCCGCAGGACGCGGCCCTGCGCGCCCATATCGAGGACATCATCGCCGAATCGGCGCAGTCCGAAGGGCTCCCGCTCATCGGCTTCCGCGACGTGCCCGTCGACAATTCCTCGCTGTCGAAGGCGCCCGACATCGTCGCGTCCGAGCCGTTCCATCGCCAGGTCTTCATCGGCCGCACGGCCGACATTCCCGACGACGAAGAATACGAGGCCCGGCTCTATCTGCTGCGCAAGGTCATCTCGGGCCGAATCTATTCCGAGAACGACAACAAGGACATCGGCGCCTATTGCGTGTCGCTGTCGGCGCGCACCATCGTCTACAAGGGCATGTTCCTGGCCTATCAGGTTGGCGCCTACTACAAGGATCTCAAGGACCCGCGTTTCGAGACCGCGCTGATCCTCGTGCATCAGCGTTTCTCGACCAACACCTTCCCGTCGTGGAAGCTGGCGCATCCCTACCGCATGGTCGCCCACAATGGCGAGATCAACACCGTGCGCGGCAACAACAACTGGATGGCGGCCAGACAGGCTTCTGTCGATTCGGAACTGTTCGGCAACAACATCTCGAAGCTCTGGCCGATCTCCTATGACGGCCAGTCCGACACGGCATGTTTCGACAATGCGCTCGAATTCCTGTTCCAGGGCGGCTACAGCCTCAGCCATGCCATGATGATGCTGATCCCGGAAGCCTGGGCCGGCAACAAGCTCATGGATGCGGATCGCAAGGCCTTCTACGAATACCATGCGGCGCTGATGGAGCCGTGGGACGGGCCGGCGGCGGTGGCTTTCACCGACGGCCGCCAGATTGGCGCTACGCTCGACCGCAACGGACTGCGCCCGGCACGCTACATCGTCACCGACGACGACCGCGTCATCATGGCGTCCGAGGCCGGCGTGCTGCCGGTGCCGGAAGAAAAGATCGTCCAGAAGTGGCGGCTGCAACCCGGCCGGATGCTTCTGATCGACCTCGCCAAGGGCCGCATCGTCCCCGACGAGGAGATCAAGTCGGAGATCGCGACCAAGCATCCCTACAAAACCTGGCTCGCCAACACGCAGCTCATCCTGGAGGATCTGAAGCCGGTCGAACCGCGTGCGCTGCGCAAGGATGTCAGCCTGCTCGATCGCCAGCAGGCGTTCGGGTACACCCAGGAAGACACCAAGCTGTTGATGTCGCCAATGGCGACCACCGGCCAGGAAGCGGTGGGCTCGATGGGCACCGACACGCCGATCTCGGCGATGTCGGACAAGTCGAAGCTGCTCTACACCTATTTCAAGCAGAACTTCGCCCAGGTCACCAATCCGCCGATCGACCCGATCCGCGAGGAACTGGTGATGAGCCTGGTGTCCTTCATCGGGCCGCGGCCGAACATTTTCGACCTTGTCGGCAATTCGCGCCGCAAGCGGCTCGAAGTGCGCCAGCCGATCCTGACCAATGGCGATCTCGAAAAGATCCGCTCGATCGGCCACACCGAGGACCGTTTCGACACCAAGACGATCGACATCACCTACGGTTCGAACGAAGGCGCTGCCGGCATGCAGGGCGCTATCGACCGCTTGTGCGAGCGCGCGGAAGCGGCGGTCGCCGGCGGCTATAACATCATCATCCTGTCCGACCGTCAGCTCGGCCCGGATCGCATCGCCATTCCGGCGCTGCTGGCGACGGCCGCTGTGCATCATCACCTGATCCGCAAGGGGCTGCGCACCTCCGTCGGCCTCGTCGTCGAATCCGGCGAGCCGCGCGAAGTGCATCATTTCTGCTGCCTCGCCGGCTATGGCGCCGAAGCGATCAACCCCTACCTTGCCTTCGACACGCTGCTCGACATGCACAAGCGCGGCGAGCTGCCGGAAGAGGTCGACGCCTATGAAGTCGTGTCGCGCTACATCAAGTCGATCGGCAAGGGCATCCTCAAGGTGATGTCCAAGATGGGCATCTCGACCTACCAGTCCTATTGCGGCGCGCAGATCTTCGACGCTATCGGGCTGAAGACCGATTTCGTGCAGAAGTATTTCACCGGCACGGCGACGCTGATCGAAGGCGTCGGGCTGGACGAGGTCGCCGACGAAACCGTCAGCCGTCACACGGACGGTTTCGGCAACGATCCGGTGCTGCGCAACAATCTGGAGGTTGGCGGCGAATATCTGTTCCGCATGCGCGGCGAGGCGCATATGTGGTCGCCCGACGCGGTCGCTACCTTGCAGCATGCGGTGCGCCAGGGCTCGTGGGAGACGTTCAAGGACTATTCGGCGCAGATCGACAGCGAGACGGCCCGCGCCCAGGCGATCCGCGGCCTGTTCAAGATCAAGCTGGCGGACGAGACCGGGCGCAAGAAGGTCGCGCTCGACGACGTCATGTCCGCAGCCGACATCGTCAAGCGCTTCTCGACCGGGGCGATGTCGTTCGGCTCGATCTCGCGTGAGGCGCACACCACGCTGGCGCGCGCCATGAACCAGATCGGCGGCAAGTCGAACACCGGCGAGGGCGGCGAAGAGGCCGACCGCTACCTGCCGCTGCCCGGCGGCGGCAAGAACCCGGAACGCTCGGCGATCAAGCAGGTCGCCTCAGGGCGGTTCGGTGTGACGGCCGAGTATCTCGTCAACTCCGATGTGATGCAGATCAAGGTGGCGCAGGGCGCCAAGCCCGGCGAGGGCGGCCAATTGCCCGGCCACAAGGTCGACGCGACCATTGCCAAGGTCCGGCACTCGACGCCGGGCGTCGGCCTGATCTCGCCACCGCCGCACCACGACATCTATTCAATCGAGGATCTGGCGCAGCTGATCTACGATCTGAAGAACGTCAATCCGGCGGCCGACGTCTCGGTCAAGCTGGTGTCGGAAGTCGGTGTCGGCACGGTCGCGGCCGGGGTCGCCAAGGCGCGAGCCGACCACATCACCATCTCGGGCTATGACGGCGGCACGGGCGCCTCGCCGCTGACTTCGCTCAAGCATGCCGGCAGCCCCTGGGAAATGGGCCTCGCCGAGACGCACCAGACGCTGGTGCTGAACGGCTTGCGCTCACGTGTGGCGCTGCAGGTCGATGGCGGTTTGCGCACCGGGCGCGATGTCATCATCGGCGCGTTGCTTGGCGCAGACGAGTTCGGCTTCTCGACCGCGCCCTTGATCGCGGCCGGCTGCATCATGATGCGCAAGTGCCACCTCAACACCTGCCCGGTTGGCGTCGCCACCCAGGATCCGGTTCTGCGCAAGCGCTTCAAGGGTACGCCCGAGCATGTCATCAACTTCTTCTTCTATGTGGCGGAAGAGGTGAGGGCGCTGCTGGCCGACATGGGCTTCACCCATATCGACCAGATCATCGGCGACAGCGACCTTCTGGAAAAGCGTGACGTCATCCAGCATTGGAAAGCGCGGGGCCTCGACTTCTCGAAGATGTTCTACAAGCCCGATGCGCCGCATGAGGCGGTGCACTGGACCGAACGGCAGAAGCACCCGATCGACGACGTGCTCGACCGCAAGCTGATCGAACTGGCCAAGCCCGCACTGGAGGCCAAGCAGCCGGTCAAGATCGAGGTCGACATCCGCAATGTCGACCGTTCGACGGGCGCCATGCTGTCGGGCGAAGTGGCCAAGCGCTTCAAGCACAAGGGCCTGCGCGAGGACACCATCTCGGTGAAGCTGACCGGCACCGCCGGCCAGTCCTTCGGTGCCTTCCTGGCGCGCGGCGTCTCGTTCGAGCTCGTCGGCGCCGGCAACGATTATGTCGGCAAAGGCCTGTCAGGCGGCCGCATCGTCATCCGGCCGCCGGAAGAGGCCCGGATCGTCGCGGCCGACTCCATCATCGTCGGCAATACGGTGCTCTATGGCGCGACCGAGGGCGAAGCCTATTTCGCCGGTGTCGCCGGCGAGCGTTTCGCGGTTCGCAATTCGGGCGTCGCCGCCGTCGTCGAAGGCGTCGGCGACCATGGCTGCGAATACATGACCGGCGGTGTCGTCGTCGTCATCGGCAAAACCGGGCGCAACTTTGCCGCCGGCATGTCGGGCGGCGTCGCCTATGTGCTGGATGAGGCCGGCGATTTCGCCGAGCGCTGCAACATGGCGATGGTCGAGCTGGAGCCGGTTCCGGAAGAAGACGATCTGATGGAAAAGCTGCTGCACCATGGCGGCGACCTCGACCACAAGGGCCGCGTCGACGTGTCGGGCGACATGACCAGCCATGACGAGGAAAGGCTCTATCAGCTGATCTCGAACCACGTCCACTATACGGGTTCGGTGCGCGGCCGCGAGATCCTCGACGACTGGACGACGTTCCGGCCTAAATTCCGCAAGATCATGCCGGTCGAATACCGCCGCGCGCTGATCGAGATGGAACGCATGCGCATGGGCGTCGCGGCCGAGTAGGCTTAAGAGAATTGCCGGGGAGCCCAGGCTTCCCGGCCCCTTCATCGACAGTTTGACCTCTGGCGCAAGGTTGCCATGGCTGCCTCAAGAGGTTAACGGGTGCGGCGAAAACCGTACCTTCTGGACAGCAGGAACTGGACTATGGGCAAGGTAACAGGCTTTCTCGAAATCGACCGGCAGGTGCACAAGTACCAGCCGGCCTCCGACCGCATCCGGCATTTCCGCGAGTTCACGCTGCCGATGTCGGACAAGGAGGTCGAGAAACAGGCCGCGCGCTGCATGGATTGCGGCATTCCGTTCTGTCACGGGCCGACAGGCTGCCCGATCCACAACCAGATCCCGGACTGGAACGACCTCGTCTACAACCGGGACTGGGACAACGCGATCCGCAACCTGCACTCGACCAACAATTTCCCGGAATTCACTGGCCGCATCTGCCCCGCGCCCTGCGAGGAGGCCTGCACGCTGAACCTCGAGGACATTCCGGTCGCCATCAAGACGGTGGAGCAGGCGATCGCCGACAAGGCTTACGAGACCGGCCACATCCGGCCCTATCCGCCGGAGAAGAAGACCGGCAAGCGGGTCGCCATAATCGGTTCCGGCCCGGCCGGAATGGCCGCAGCCCAGCAGCTTGGCCGCGCGGGCCATGACGTCCATGTCTATGAGCGCGAGAGCCGTCCGGGCGGGCTGATGCGCTACGGCATTCCCGACTTCAAGATCGAGAAGCACTATATCGACCGGCGCATCGAGCAGATGCAGGGCGAGGGCGTGACATTCCATTGCGGCGTCAATGTCGGTGTCGACAAGAAGGTCGCCGAACTGCTCGCCGAGCATGATGCCGTGCTCTATTGCGGCGGCTCGGAAACGCCGCGCGCGGCCAACATTCCAGGCGACGATCTCGGCGGCGTGCACGACGCCATGCCCTATCTGGTACAGCAGAACCGCCGCGTCGGCGGCGAGCCGATCCAGTCGGTGGCGTGGCCGTCACATCCGATCATCGCCGGCGGCCAGCATGTCGTCGTCGTCGGCGGCGGCGATACCGCGTCGGACTGCGTCGGCACCGCCTTCCGCCAGGGTGCGGTGCGCGTCACCCAGCTCGACATCCGTCCGCAGCCACCCGAGAAGGAAGACAAGCTTGCCGTCTGGCCCTATTGGGCGACCAAGATGCGCACCTCATCCTCGCAGGCCGAGGGCGCCGAGCGCGAATTCCAGGTGGCGACGCTCGAATTCATCGGCGAAGACGGCCAGCTGACCGGCGTCAAGTGCTGCGAGGTCGACGACAAGCGCAAGCCGATCGCCGGCACCGAATTCGTCATCCGGGCCGATCTTGCTTTCATCGCCATCGGCTTTGCCGGACCGGCCGCCGCCGGCGTGGCGAAGGAACTCGAGGGTGAAATGAAAATCACCACCGACAGCCGCCGCTCCCGGAATGTCGAGGCCAATGATCGCGACTACCGGACCAGCGTCGACCGGCTCTATGCGGCGGGTGACGTGCGCCGTGGCCAGTCGCTGGTGGTCTGGGCGATCCGCGAAGGCCGCCAGGCGGCGCGCTCGATCGACGAGGCGCTGATGGGGTCGACGGTACTGCCCCGTTAGAGTAGCTCACCGTTTCACGGAAACGGCAAACCGCTCTAACTCTCTGTTTTGACGCAATTCCCAAGGGGAAGCGCTATCCGCTTCTCCCGGGAAAACCTTTTCACGCTTTTCCTGGAATTGCCCTAAGGGGTGATCGCCGTCGTCGTGTCGGTCGCAGCGGCCGTCGCCGGCGGCTCGGCCTTGGGCGGCCAGGCGAAATCGTCGGCGCGTCCGGGCGAAGCTTCTGGCGCCCTACCTTCGATCACCAGTCTTTCTCCAGGCAGAGCCGGATCGGCTTTTGCCGGGGGCGCGGCGCCGAGCAGTTCGGTGCCGCCGTCGAGTGCCGGGTCGCTGAGCAGCATGGGCGCGGTGCGGTCGATCACAATGGGTGCGGCGGCCGAGGCCGGTGCCTCGACCGGCGCACCCGCCGGTGCTGTCGCAGGAGCCACGCTGCCGGGTGCGGCCAGACCCAGGATCTTGGCCAGCGGCTTTTCGGTATAGAAGGCGAGTTTGCGCTTGCCGGCCTTGGAGACATTGATGCCGTCATCGGCGCGCAGCCGCACCGGCTGGCCGTTCATGTCGGGGCCGGTGGTGACGAAGGCGCCGTTCTCGTCGACGAAGCCGTCCCAGACATCGACGAATTCGCCGCCACTGTTTTCGGCGGCCTGATGGTAGATGTCGTTGAAGGCGAGCATGTCGGAAGTCATCTTCGGCACCCGGAAGGCCGGCATGCCGACCCAAAGGAAAGGCACCTTGGCGGCGGCGATCGCCTTGCCGAGCGCGTCGGTGCGGCGTTCATATTCCTTGGTCCAGCTCTCGGACCGGGGCTGTTCGCGCACATCGCCGACCTTCATCTGCTGGCGGTCGTTGGAGCCCAGCATGACGACCACGGCGGCGGGTTTCTCGGTCTCGATCAGCGATTTGATCTGTTCGGGCCAGTTGTAGAAATCATCGCGCACGAACCCTGACGAGCCATTGCTGCGTGCGACGATCCTGACGCCAGGATTGTCGGCAAAGGCGGTGTCCAGGCCTTCGGCAAGGCCTGCCGCCATGAAGTCGCCGACCACGAGCACGGTGCGGGCGTCCGGCGCCTTTTCGACGATCGGGGTTTCGGGTTCCGCGGGCGGACGCGGCGCGCGAGGTTTCTTCTTGGCCTTGGGCGTCGCCTTCTGGACATCCAGCGGCGGCTCGATACGCTCGCTGCGGCGCGGAAACAGAAGGTCGCGCAGCGACCAGCCGCGATTCTGCTGCGGCTGCTCCTGCGCCATGGCTGGCGCATGGAAAGCACCGGCGGCAGCAATCGCCAACAGAACGATCGCCAGACAAAGCATCGGCGTGCGACGAACAAGGATCGCGATACGCGCGGCCGAGACCAATCACTCCTCCATCCCCTTGCGCCTGGTCCCGCGGAACGGACCCGGTTTTGCGGCCGGGCGCAAGTTCAAAGTGCCATGGCGCCGGTTATGTACGCCAAAAACGCACAAGGCGCCGTGGCCGGCTCTATTTTTGCCTGAGCCATTTGAGCACTTCCAGGCTCGGATAGCCGTCCTGGGTCAAGCCGACCTTTGCCTGATAGGCCATGATGGCTGTTTTCGAGCCGTCACCGATCTTTCCGTCGAACTTGCCGTCGTAAAGCCCGTGCTGCGAAAGACGCTTCTGCAGCTCCTGTCTTTCCTCGAAGGAGAGCTTGGTGAAGGGACGCTTCCAGTCCTGGACCAGGCCGTTGCCGCCGGCGATCTCGTCGGCGAGAAGGCCAACGGCCAGGGCATATTTGTCGGCATTGTTGTAGGCCTTGATGACCGAGAAATTCCTGATCATCAGGAAGGCCGGCCCACCACGGCCATCCGGCACTTTCAGCGTCGCCTTGTCGGTGAGGGTCTTGAACGGCTTGCCGCTGGCCCTGACGACGCCAAGCGCCTGCCACTGCGCCAGCGTCTTCGAGCCTCCCGGCAGTTTGCCGGCTGGTATGGTGACCTCGTAGCCCCAGGTCTTGCCGGCCTGCCAGCCATTCTTTTTCAGCAGATTGGCCGATGTTGCCAGTGCATCGGGGATGGAATTCCAGATGTCGCGCTTGCCGTTGCCGTCCATGTCGACGGCATAGTGCTGGTAGCTGGTGGGGATGAACTGGGTCTGGCCCATGGCGCCGGCCCAGGAGCCCATCAGATGGCTTTCATCGATGTCGCCGGTCTGCAGGATCTTCAGGGCCGCGACCAACTGGGTGCGGGCATATTTCGAGCGCTTCGGATCGCCATAACCCAAGGTCGCCAGCGAACGGATGACATTGCGCATGATGTCGTCGCGCTTCAGGATCTCGCCATAGTTCGATTCCATCGACCAGATGGCGAGCAGAATGTAGCGATCGACACCGAATCGCGCCTCGATCCTGTCCAGCCACGGCTTCCATTTTTTCGCCATCTGCTGGCCGACGGCGATCGACTGATCGTGGACGCGGTTGTCGAAATAATCCCAGGCAGGCGCGGTGAATTCGGGCTGCGTGCGGGCCTTTTCCAGCACCACCGGATCAGGCTCCTTGATGTCCCTGAAGGCCTGGTCGTACACAGCGCCGGATACGCCGCCCGCGACGGCGGTGGCACGGAAGCCGGCGACCCATTGCCGGAAACCGGCATCGGCGAAGGCGGGACCGGCAGGCATCAGCACAGCGAGCGAGAGGCTGGCGGCCGTCATGACGCTGGTCAAAATTTTTGCGGCATTGCGAACGGACATGTTTTCCTCCTTCTCTGTCTCAGGAAAGACCATTCATCGCCGAACCGGGTTAGGAATTAGTTTACCATAGGTGTCGCCTGGAACGAAAAGACACCTCGATGCTTTAACCGGTGGTAGTTTTCCTCACCCGCACCAGTAATCTTCGATTCCGGCGTGAAAATGTCGCGAGACGGGGATTGCGGAGCCGGCCAGCAAACGGATAATTGAAAGCATGAAGAGAGTTCGCAAGGCAGTATTCCCGGTCGCCGGTCTCGGCACGCGGTTCCTCCCAGCCACCAAGGCTGTCCCCAAGGAGATGCTGACCGTCGTGGACCGGCCGGTCATCCAGTATGTGGTGGATGAGGCGCGGGAAGCGGGCATCGAGCATTTCATCTTCGTGACCGGCCGCAACAAGGCGGTCATCGAAGACCATTTCGATATCCAGTTCGAGCTGTATGACACGCTGGCCCAGCGCGGCAAGGACGAGCAGCTTGCCCGCCTGCAGCGGCTGCAGCCGGCGCCGGGACAAACCAGCTTCACTCGCCAGCAGGTGCCGATGGGGCTCGGTCATGCCGTCTGGTGCGCGCGCGAACTGGTCGGCGACGAGCCGTTCGCACTGTTGTTGCCCGACATGATCATGCAGTCGGAAAAGAGCTGCATGAAATCGATGGTCGAGCTCTACGAGGAAACCGGCAACAACATCATCGCCGTGCAGGAATGCGACCCGGCGGAGGCCCACAAATACGGTATCGTCGGCCGTGGCGAGGATACGCATCACGGCTTCCGCATCACCGGGATGGTGGAGAAGCCGAAGACCGGCACAGCGCCGTCCAATCTCTACATCAACGGCCGCTACATCCTCCAGCCCGAAATCTTCGGGATTCTCGAAGGCCAGGAAAAGGGCGCCGGCAACGAAATCCAGCTCACCGACGCGATGCTGAAGCTGGAAAAGCAGCAGGCTTTCTACGGTTACCATTATCAGGGCCGCACCTTCGATTGCGGTTCGCCTGAGGGCTTTGTCGAGGCCAATGTCGCCTTCGCGCTGTGGCGCAGCGACATGAACGAGAACATGGCCGGCGTCATCCGAACGCTGCTCGACGAGATGAAGCCATCGGAGCGCCGCGGGGCCGCCTTTTAGGGCACTATGCCTTCAGTAGGCGCCTTCAGCGCTGCACTTTCAGGCCGAGATAGATGCTGTTGGCGGTGTAGTCGCGGCCGGGCAGGTTGCTGGTCAGCTTTTCGGTTCTCACCCGCGTGGTGAGGCCGGCATAGCGGTTCAGCCACCAGGTCAGCCCGGTCTCGGCGGTCAAGATCCTGTCATGGCCATCGATGCCGACATAGTGGC
Source organism: Mesorhizobium erdmanii (assembly GCF_013170725.1). Lineage (NCBI taxonomy): Bacteria > Pseudomonadati > Pseudomonadota > Alphaproteobacteria > Hyphomicrobiales > Phyllobacteriaceae > Mesorhizobium > Mesorhizobium erdmanii. The sequence goes on from NZ_CP033361.1 coordinate 2,078,980, forward strand.
GCCAGTCGAGACCCAGGGCCGCGTTGGCGGTCAGATTGGCGCGGATCTGGCGTTCACCAGTCAGACGGCCGGAATAGAGGATATCGCCACTTTCCCCCGCGGTGGTCGTGGTCTCGACGGTCGTCTTGCCGGTCAGTCCGATCGTGGTGCCGCGCTCCGGCGACCATTTGAGGTCGGCGTTGACGGTGGCGCCCGAAACCGCCTCCAGGCTCTTGTCATCGATCGCTTCCCGCAGCCAGCCGGCGGAAAACTCGCCGGAGAGCTTTTCGCCCATGTCGAGTTGCAGACCGGCGCGCGCGCCGAGCCGCGTCGAGGAACGCTCGAAGCCTTCATTGTCGACCCGCTGAACGTAGGCTCGGCGGCCGATCTCGATTTCGGTGAATGGGGTGAGGGCCGGGGAGATTTCGTAACCGGCGCGCAAGGTCGCGGTATAGAGCGTGTTGTCCTGGTCCTTCTGGGACAAGGAGGTGCCGTCTGAAAGCTCGGCGTCGCCATAGAAGTCGTGCGAGACCGCGCCGGTCAAGGTGTACTGCATCTTGCCGACGGCCTTTTCGACGCCGAGGCTTCCGTCGATCGTCTGCCGCAGGGGCTGAGTGCTGACGCCGGCAATGGCATTGGGCGATGAGGCCGTTTCCGGCACGGCTTCATAGCCGAGCTTGGCGATGGCGCGCAGTTCGTTGTCGAGGTCCATATTGAACTGGCCCTCGATGCGGCCCTGCGCGTCGTGAACCCGGTAGCCCGATACGGTCTCGCGGAACAGGCCGTAGCCATCGATGGTGGCGGAGTTTTCGCGCCAGTCCGAAACGGCGGTAAAGCGCAACGCCGTCTCCGACAGCAGCGCCGATGTGCCGGCACTGCTGGAATCGCCGTTGGTCGTGGCGGTCAGGCCCTGTTCGATCGACGGCCGGATGACAAAAGAGCCCCATTTGACGCCGGTGGCGGCGAATGGATCGTCCTCGGCTTTCTTGTTCTGGCCCTCGATGGCGGCAGTCCGTTCAGCGCCGGGGTCGAGCTTCTGCCTGTCGGCACTGTCGACGGTAAGGGCACGGCGGTTGGCCGCTTCCTGGTCCGTCGTGGCGTTGTCGGTGTCGTTGGCGGCCGCCGCTGTGGTGTCCGTGGTCGCGGTCGCAGCCTTCTTCTTTTTCTTTGACTTGTCGGTCGCCTTGGCGTCCGGCTTGGCCTTGTCCTGATCCGCCGCTTTCTGCCCGGCGCTCGATGGACGGCGGCGAGGCTTGGGCGGCGTCGCATTGTCGATCGAGGTATCCTCGGTCGCCTGCTGCGGGTCGAAAATGCTGCCGGTGGCCGCATCGGTGTTCGTGTCGTCGGGAACGGCGCCGGCGCTGGCCGGCAAATAGGTGCGCGGCGGCGTATCGTCCTGGGCGGCGTTGGCCGGTTGTTGCTGGCCTTGAGCGGCAAGCGCAAGCTGCCTTGCCTTGCGCTGCTGGTCGGACAGGATCGCCGATTCCGAAACCTCGCCGCGCAGCTCTGTTTCCTGGGCATGAAGCTGCCCCGGGCGCAGCAAGCCAAGCATGCTGGTCGCCAGCAGCAAGGTGCATACCGCCTTGCCCCGTCGTCCTGTCGATTTTTCTGGCTGGACCCCGGACATCGCCACCACTGCTTGCGCGGCGCTGTGCGCGCCATACTTACCGAACCGTAAATGGGGATGGTTAACGGAGGGTTGAGGCGGCGGCCGCCTGACCTGACAAAGCGCCGCTGTTTGCAGGTGCGCGAGGCCGCCGCTCCCGGACATCAGTGCCATTTCTGTTGGACAGGCGTGCGGCAAAGCGCTAATCGCATCATCCATGCATGCGCGACCCCTCGATAAGAAGCCCCTGGACAGGCAAGCGTCGATTGATTCGGCACTGAGAACGGTGGCGACCGAGCAGGCTGGAATCGCCGCCCTGGCCGAAGCGCTCGAGAACGGACTGGCCGCGCCTTTCGCCCAGGCCGTCGAGATGATCTCGAAGATCGAAGGGCGGTTGATCGTCACCGGCGTTGGCAAAAGCGGCCATATCGGCTCGAAGATCGCGGCGACGCTGGCCTCGACCGGCACACCGGCCTTCTTCGTCCATCCCGTCGAGGCCAACCATGGCGATCTCGGCATGATCGCCCGGGACGATGCCATCATCGCCATCTCCTGGTCGGGCGAGAGCAAGGAGATGATGGGCATCGTCGCCTACTCCAGGCGCTTTTCCATTCCGCTCATCGCCGTCACATCAGGCGAAACATCGGCGCTGGCACGCGCGGCCGACATCGTGCTGCTTTTGCCGCGCGCCCCGGAAGCCTGCCCGCACGGCCTGGCGCCGACGACCTCGACGCTGCTGCAACTGGTCATCGGCGATGCGCTGGCGATCGCTCTGCTCGAGGCGCGCGGCTTCACGCCGGACCATTTCCGCACCTTCCATCCAGGTGGCCAGCTCGGCGCCAATTTGACTGTGGTCTCGGAGATCATGCGGGTCGGCGACCAGATGCCGCTGGCCGCGCTCGGCACCAAGATGCCGGAAGCGGTGATGACGCTGTCGCAGAAGAAGGTCGGCTGCGTGCTGATCGTCGACGCCAATGGCGAACTGGCAGGGATCATCACCGACGGCGACGTGGCGCGCAACCTGCACCGCAATCTGGCCGACGTCATCGTCGACGAGGTAATGACCCGCACGCCCAAGACGGTCGACCCGCAGACGCTAGCCGGCACCGCGATCGCGCTGCTCAACGAGCACAATATCGGCGCCCTGGTGGTGACCAGGAACAACATGCCGCTCGGCGTCGTCCATTTCCATGATCTGCTGCGCATCGGCGCCGCCTAGGTGTTTGATCCCAGGCTTTGATGGGGCATCCTTATCTTCCGAATCAAAGGATGCGCTATGGGCCAGGTTCTGCATGGGAGCGCCACAACGACAGAGGCGGTCCGTCGAGCGATACAGTATAGTCAAGAGAGCCTGAGGGCTCTGGCCAAGCGCTACGGGATCAACCAGAAGACGGTCGCCAAATGGAAGAGGCGAACTTCAGTCGCCGATCTGCCGACTGGTCCGAAGGAACCGAGATCGACAGTGCTCTCGATCGAGGAGGAGGCAATCATCGTCGCCTTCCGGCGCTACACGTTGCTACCGCTCGACGACTGCTTTTATGCCTTGCAGCCAACCATCCCGCACCTGACGCGGTCTTCATTGCATCGCTGCCTGCAACGCCATGGCATCGGCCGCCTGACGGATGTCGAGGGTGACAAACCGGCGAAGAAGAAATTCAAGAGCTACCCGATCGGCTACTTCCACATCGACATTGCCGAGGTGAGGACCGAGCAGGGCAAGCTGCACATGTTCGTCGCCATTGATCGGACCTCGAAGTTCGCCTTCGTCGAGTTGCACGAGAAGGCCCCCACCGCCGTCTCGAGAGACTTTCTACTGCGCCTGATCGCGGCCGTTCCCTACAAGATTCATACCGTGCTTACCGATAACGGCATTCAGTTCACCACGCCCGGTGCCGGTGGCTCGGCGGTGCCGCTGATCAAGGAGGCAATCGCCAATGGCGAGATCTTCCGCGCTCACGCCTTCGAGTACACCTGCGCCAGGAACGACATCGAGCATCGCACGACCAAGGCGAGGCATCCGTGGACCAACGGCCAGGTCGAGAGAATGAACCGAACCATCAAGGACGCCACCGTCAAGCGCTTCTACTATGAGGGCCACGACCAACTACGCACCCATCTCGCCGACTTCGTTGCCGCCTACAATTTCGCTCGCAGGCTCAAGACCCTCAAAGGTCTCACCCCATACGAGTTCATCTGCAAGGCATGGGTCTCACAACCGGAACGCTTCAAACTCAATCCGCTCCAGCAAATGCCGGGACCAAACACCTAGGGCGCGCTGATATTCAGGTGAGGCCGGTCTGCAATTCAGACCCGCTCCACCGTCAGTTCGAGGTCCGTATCCGCGGCGCTCGTTACGCGCACCTGCGTGCCGGCCGGTAGGTCCGGGCCAGAGACGCGCCATAGCGTGTCGCCGAGCTTGATACGGCCACGGCCATCCTTGATCGGCTCGGCCAGCGTCGCCATCTTGCCGACCAGCTGAGCGCCGCGACGGTTGAGAAGCGGCTGGTCCGATGGCTGGTCGTGTCCGCCCATGAGTGTCTTGCCGACAAAGGCCGAGACGAGCGACAGGACGAGGAAGGCGAGTACCTGGATCTGCCAGCTCCAGATGGTGGCATCCCAGATCAGCAGCGACACCGCGCCGACGATCAGCGCGGCGATGCCGATCCAAAGCATGAAGAAGCCAGGCGCGATGACCTCTACCACCAGCAGCACGAAGCCCAGAACCATCCAGTTCCACGGGCCGAGTTCGGAAACGATGCGGTCGATCATGATCTTGATCCGCTCATAGGGATTAATTGTCGCTTGGCTTGATGACCGGCGGGCGCGCTGCCTGCCGTTGCGTACCGGCCGGACCGTCGCCCTTGAACACTTCCCGGGCGATCTCGCCGATACCGCCAAGCGTGCCGATCAGCGACGAGGCTTCGAGTGGCATCAGCACCACCTTGCTGTTCGTGGCCGAACCGATCCTGGTCAGGGCCTCGGTGTATTTCTGGGCAACGAAGTAGTTCAGCGCCTGCACGTCGCCCTTGGAAATCGCTTCCGACACCACCTGGGTGGCGCGAGCCTCGGCCTCGGCCGAGCGTTCACGCGCCTCGGCGTCGCGGAAGGCGGCTTCCTTGCGGCCTTCGGCTTCGAGGATCTGCGACTGCTTGAGGCCTTCGGCGGCCAGGATCTGCGCGCGCTTGTTACGCTCGGCGGTCATCTGGCGGCCCATCGATTCGATGAGATTGGCCGGCGGGTTGATGTCCTTGATCTCGACGCGGGTAATCTTGATGCCCCATGGATGCGCCGCCTCGTCGACGACACGCAGCAGGCGCTCGTTGATGGCGTCGCGGTTCGACAGCAACTCGTCGAGGTCCATCGAACCCATGACGGTACGGATGTTGGTCATGGTCAGGTTGAGGATGGCGTTCTGCAGGCCGGAAACCTGGTAGGCGGCCTGCGCCGCGTTGAGGATCTGGAAGAAGGCGATGCCGTCGACGCCGACGATGGCGTTGTCGCGGGTGATGATCTCCTGGCTCGGAACGTCGAGCACCTGCTCCATCATGTTCATCTTGGCGCCAATGCGGTCGACGAACGGGAAGATGAAGTTGAGGCCCGGGCTCAGTGTCTTGGTGTAACGGCCAAAACGCTCCACCGTATAGTTGTAGCCTTGCGGAATAGTCCTGATGCCTTTGATGAGAAGCACCAGTACCAGAAGTGCAAGTGCACCAATCGCAATATCAAAACCACTGAAACCCATTTGGCTCTCCCTCGAAAGCGGGCCACGCGAGCCATTCCCGCGCAACCAGCTTCACCAAAGACTTAAGTGTGTTTCAGGTGCGTTACAATCAGGTGATGATGGATTGTTTACGGGCTACACTCACCGGTTGAAGGCGAAGAGCTCTGCATCCGTGTCGGCGAGCCCTTTGATCGAAGCCGAAATAATTTCGGAAGCGATCTGCGAGAAGGTGATGCCATTGCCGCCATAACCCATGACTGCATGGATGCGTGGATGCCTGGGAATGGCACCGATATAGGGTAGGCCGGTGGTCGTGGTGCCGAACGAACCGGTCCAGGCGAATTCGGGGTCGACATCGAGATGGGGAAACAGCTGACCGAGTTTCGCGGCGATGCGGGCGCTCTTGTCGGCGATCAGTTCATCGCGCCGCGTCTCGTCGACAAAATCCTCGTCCTCGCCACCGCAGATGACACGGCCGTCGGCCGTCGCCCTGACATAGAGATAGGGATCCGACGCTTCCCAGATGAACGCCGCACCCGGCCAGAGTTTCCGCGGCTGCGGGCGTGTCGCGATCGCCCAGGTCGAGATGACCTGGTGCGCCGCCGCCGGCACGATGTCGACCAGTTCGTAACCGGTGGCCAGAACCACATGCCGTGCCGTGATGGCCGGGCCATCCTTCGTGGCGACGACCACCTCATCGGCACTGCCCTCGATCGCAGTCGCTTCGACGGGAGCGTAGAAGCGGGCATTTCGCTCCAAGGCCTTGAGCAGCAGCCCGGCCGTGAGCTTGCGCGGGTCGAGCGCGATGTTGTCCGGGCTGAGGATGGCGCCGTCGCGGTCGATGCCGTATCGCTCGGCCAGCGGGGCCGGTGTGAGATAGGTCGCCTTGATGCCAGCCTGCCGCCGCGCGTCGGCCTCCTCCCGCAATTCCGCGGGACCCAGCACCGTGCCTGCCAGATAGAGCGACTGCGTGCGAGTTGGGCGGCATTTGATGCCAAGTTCTGCGATGCGGCCAGCAAGATTGGTCACGGCGAGCCGCGAGCGTCGCCAGGCCTGTCGTGCGGATGTCTTGCCGATCATCCTCGAGAGGGTCGAAAGCGGCTGGTCGATTTCGAACTGCACAAGCGCGGTGGTCGCGGGCGTCGAGCCTTTCAGCGGCCCGCGCCGGTCGATGCAGATCACCTCATGGCCGTCCGCCGTCAGCGCCTCGGCCATCATGGCGCCGCTGATGCCCATGCCAATGATCAGCACATCGGTTTTGACGTCCCTTGTCAGACTGGCCGTCGGCACGACAGGCGCCCGATAGGTGGACCAGACGGGCCGGCCAGTTCTGAGGTCGAGTTTGCGGGGCATCAAATTCTCCGAAGGCGCGCCTCAACGCTCCGGAGTGGCCGTTGTTCCGATGTTAGACCCAGCCAGACAGTTCGCGCCGCACCATCGCCTCGATCACCGCCATGCCTTCGGCGCTGTCGTTGAGGCAAGGGATGTGGGCGAAATTCTTGCCGCCGGCGTGGTGGAAGGTCTCGGCCGCTTCCCTCCCGATCTCGTCCAGCGTCTCGATACAGTCGACGGAAAAGCCGGGATTGACGATGGCGATCGACTTGACGCCGTCCTTGCCGAGTTTCTCCACGGTCTTGTCAGTGTAAGGCTGCAGCCATTCCTGCGCGCCGAAGCGCGACTGGAAGGTGGTGATCAGTTTCTTTTCGTCCCAGCCAAGCCTGTCGCGCAACAGCCGCGTCGTCTTCAGGCAGTGGCAATGATAGGGATCGCCCTTCTCGAAATAGGGTTTGGGAATGCCGTGATAGGAGGTGATGACCACCTCCGGCTCGAAATCCAGCGTCGCCACGTGCTGCTCGATCGAACGCGCCAGCGCCTCGATGTAGACGGGTTCGTCGTAGTAGGGCGGCACGCTGCGGATCGCGGGCGCGCGGCGCATTTTCATCAAGGCGCGAAACAGCTGGTCGTTGGCGGTCGCGGTGGTGGTCGCGGAATATTGCGGATAGAGCGGAAACGACAGAATGCGGTCGCAGCCTTGCGCGACCAGCTTCTCAGCCACGCTCGCCGTTGAAGGGTTGCCATAGCGCATTGCCCAGTCGACGGTGACATCGGGCAGGTCGCGCAGCGCCTCCGCCAGTTTTTCGCCCTGGGCGCGGGTGTAGGTGCGCAGCGGCGACTCGTTCTTCTCACTGTTCCAGATCCTGGCGTAGTTGGCGCCCGACTTCTTCGGCCGCGAGGTCAGCACCAGGCCGTAGAGGATCGGATACCAGATCGCCCTGTTGAGCTCGATGACGCGCGGGTCGGACAGGAATTCGCGTAGATAGCGCCACATCGGCTTGAACTCGGTGCCATCAGGCGTGCCGAGATTGACCAGCATGACGCCGACCTTGCCGGCCTTGACCGGCGGATGTCCGGCGGGTAACGGGCCGACGGCCTTCGCGGCTTTGGCATCGACTGGGGTGGAAAGCGTCATAAGGGTTCTCCAGGAGACGCGAACCTAACCATCTTGCGCGCTCGTTCAATGCAGCGTCTGGCCGCACCTTAGCTTGAAAACGGTAAACCCGCCCGGTTTCCCAGGCGGGTTGTGTTGGAAGAGGCGAAGCGGCGTTACTTCGCCGGGATGGTCAGCGTCGCGCCAAGCTTGAGCTGATGGGGTCTTTGACCCTTGTTGGCCTCATAGATCAGTTTCCACTTGGTCGCATCGCCATAGGCTTTCTTGGCCAGATCCCAGTAGGTATCGCCGGCAACGATGACATGGCTGCCGGTAGTAGCGGGAGCGGCTTCAGCGGGCTTTGCCGGTTCTGCAGGCTTCGCGGGTTCTGCCGGCGCGGGTGCCGGAGCAGCTTCGGCCGGCTTTGCTGGTTCGGCTGGTGCAGGTGCAGCCTCCGTCGACATGGCCGGCGGAGTGTTGGCAATATCGCCTGAGTTGGCGGGCAATTCGGGCATTGCCGGTGCTGCTTCCGCAGCCTTTGCCGGTTCAGCCGGTTTCGCGGCCTCGGCCGGTGCGGGCGCCGCCGTTGCCGGCGCTGTTTCGGCTGGTTTGGCAGGCTCCGCGGCCGGTGCCGCGGCGACAGTCGCGGCAATCTCGGTGATGCGGCCGTCGAGCTTGGGCGTGTAGGGCCGGTGGGCGCCGAGATAGTCGGCCACGACCTGTTCGAGGCCAGGACCGTAATCATAGGCGTTCTTGGCCTTTTCGGCGAAGACCTTGTAGCCGTCGCCGCCCTGGCGGACATAGTTGTTGGTGGCGACAAGATAGTCCTTGTCGGGATTGATCGGCGTCCAGGCGCCGTTCTCCATCACCTCGACCGACTTGACGCGGCCGGCATTGGGGGCGACCGACTTGTCGAAGGAATATTTGAGGCCCGCCACCTGCGGGAAGCGGCCGGCGCCGTCCTCGATCTGGCTGAGGCCGCCTTCGAGACCGGCGACCAGGTCCTTGCCCGAAATCTGGAAGGTCGCCAGCGTGTTCTGGAACGGCAGCACGGTCAGCACCTCGCCCATGGTGACGGTGCCCTTGTCGATGGAGGCACGCAAGCCGCCGCCATTGGAAATGACGATCTCGACGCCCTGTCCCTTGACGCGGTCGAGTATGGCGTCGGAGACGAGGTTGCCCATCGCGCACTCCTTGGTACGGCAATTCTCGCGGCTGCCGTCGATCACGTCGGTGGTCTCGGCGACTTCCTTGTTCTTCAAGGTCTCGATCGGCGCGCCGAGTTCCTTGATGCGGGCAAGCACGGCGGGATCGGGCGTGATCGACTTGTCGAGATAGATCGGGTCGCCGCTCGCCGACTTGACGTTGCCATTGTCGTCGAACACGACCTTGAACTCGCCGAGATATTTCGAATAGGAGGCCGCCTGCACGACCGGCACCTTGTAGCCGCCGGGGTTGTCGACCATCGTCGGATAGGGGCCCGCCGCCTTCGGATCGGTGTTCGACAAAAGCGTGTGGCTGTGGCCGCCGACGACAACGTCGATGCCCGGGATCTTGGCGATGACATCGCGCTCCCTGTTGTAGCCGATATGGGTCACGGCGATGATCTTGTTGACGCCTTGCGCCTTGAGCTTCTCGACTTCCGCGGTGATAGACTTGACGTCGTCGGCGATCGCGATGTTGGGGCCGGGGGAAGCGAGTTCGGGCGTGTCGTTGGTCACGGCGCCGACAATGCCGATCTTCTGTCCACCGACCTCGACGACGATCGACGGCTTGATCTTGCCCGCCGCGCCGGACTTGTCGTTGGGCACGACATTGGCGCTGACGATGGGGAATTTCGCCTTGTCGAGGTAAGGCACCAGCGCGCTTTCGCCATCGTCGAATTCGTGGTTGCCGAGCGTCACCGCGTCGGGCTTTATCTGGTTGAGGAATTCCTCTTCCACCGCACCCTTGTAGGTAGTGTAGAACAGCGATCCCTGGAAGCTGTCGCCTGCATTGAGCAACAGCACGTTCTGCCCTTCGAGCTTCTTGCGCTCCTGGGCGATCGCGGTGATCAACCGGCCGGCGCCGCCAATGCATTCGCCCTTGGTCTCCTCGTCGGCCGAACAGGTCGACTCGTATTTGTTGTTGCCTTCGATGCGGCTGTGCCAATCGTTGAAATGCAAAATGTTCAATGTGTAGTCGGCAAAGGATGCGCCGGCCGACAGGCCGAGCGTTGATGCGGATAAGGCCAGAATGGCGGCAATCTTCTTCATCTAAGTCTCCCGGCGGGCTGATCGGAGGCGTTTAACGCGCTTGCTCGACTGGGATATAACAGTCAGCGGCTAGGTCATGTTCCCATCGCGTTCGGGCTGAGGCAAGCGGAAACGGCGCGCGTCGCTGACGGCGCAAAAAGACGGCGGCCATTTGGCCGCCGCTCTTGAACAGGCAATAGTTGGCGGCTCAGGCGCGCCGGGTCAGGACGAAGTTTTGGCCGGATGCGCTGGTGCAGTTCAGCTGGCTGGTAGAGACCATCAGGCAGTTGAAGCTCACCGCAGTCTGGCGGATCAGCGACGTACCGTTGATCTCGACCGACGTAGGCCCGACCATGGTGTAGCTTCCGTCGGAGAGCTTCTGCCCGGTGTCAGTGGCGACAGTCGTGAATTTGCCGTTGGCGAAGGTCGACAGGCCGGTGCCTTTGGCATCGATCCAGGAGCCTTCAACGCCTTTCGGCGTGGCTGCCGCCATTGGTGGTTGTTCCGGGCCGCTGGTGGTACAGGCCGCGAGCAATGTGGCGATGGCACCCGCCATGCCCATCGAAAGAACTTTGCGCGCAATAGTCATCTGAAATCCTCTCCAAACACATCGGCTCAAAATCGGATTCGATTTTGGAAGGCACGATGCGAACGTCCAAAGTGCTGGGACGGGCGGGCGCCCCGCAAGACGCACGCTGCCCCAGGCCGCATTTCTTCAATCGCCCGATTTCCGGGCGATTGCAAGGCAATGGCATATGGTGCGCGCGATGCTATCGGACGAGGATGTTGCGGAATTGCCACGGATCGCTGCGATCGAGGTCCTCGGGGAAGAGCCCCGGGCGCCTGTCGAGCGGCGTCCAGTCGGTGTAGTGTCCTTCGACCGGTCCGAGATAGGGCGACTGAACTTCCAGGCAGCGCTTGTAGTCCATCTCGTCGGCTTCAACGATGCCGGCATCCGGATTTTCGAGCGCCCAGACCATGCCGGCCAGAACCGCCGAGGTCACCTGCAGGCCGGTGGCGTTCTGATAGGGCGCCAGCTTGCGCGCCTCGGCGAGCGAGAGGTGCGAGCCGTACCAGTAAGCATTCTTGTCGTGGCCGTACAGCAGGACCCCGAGCTCGTCGACACCGTCGACCAGTTCGTTCTCGTCAAGCACGTGGTGCACCGGCTGCGGCTTGCCGGCGGCGCCGAACATCTCGTCCAGCGACAGCATCGCGTCGTTGCAGGGATGGTAGGCGTAGTGGCAGGTGGGGCGGTACTGAACCTTGCCCTTCTTGGAGCGCACGGTAAAGAAATCGGCGATCGAGATCGCCTCATTATGCGTCACCAGCAAACCGTATTGCGGACCTGGCGTCGGGCACCATGAGCGCACGCGCGTGTTGGCGCCGGGCTGTTCCAGATAGATCGCGGCCTTGGAGCCGTGCTTGTGCTTCTTGCCGTTCTTGGGCATCCATTTCTCATGCGTACCCCAGCCGAGCTCGGCCGGCTGCAGCCCCTCGGAGATGAAGCCCTCGACGGACCAGGTGTTCCAGAACACATCCATCGGCTTCGGCTTCTTGGTGCGCTGGGTGTCGCGCTCGGCGATATGGATGCCCTTGACGCCGGCCTTTTTCATCAGCTTGGCCCAGCCCTCGCGGTCCTCTTGCGCAGGCTCCGAGAACTCGAGGCCGAGATCGGTGGCGAGGTTGACCAGCCCCTGCTTGACGAACCATGAAACCATGCCGGGATTGGCCCCGCAGGTGGAGACGGCCGTCGCGCCGCCGGGCTTGTCGTGCTTTTCCTTGATCAGCGCTTCGCGCAGCGCATAGTTGGTGCGGCTGGCATTGTCGGCCTTGGCGTCGAAATAGAAGCCGAGCCAAGGCTCGACGACGGTGTCGATATAGAGCACGCCAAGCTTGCGGCAGAGCCGCATCAGGTCGACCGAGCCGGTATCGACCGACAGATTGACGCAAAAGCCCTGGCCGCCGCCATTGCTCAGCAGCGGCGTCAAGAGCTTCTTGTAGTTCTTCTCGGTGACTGCTTCCTGGACGAAGGCGATGCCGCGCTCGTCGAGCAGCTTGCGGTCGGTGTCGCGAGGGTCGAGGACCGTCATGCGCGACTTGTCGAACTTGAAATGGCGTTCGATGAGCGGCAGCGTTCCCCGTCCGATCGAGCCGAAGCCGATCATCACCACGGGGCCGGTGATCTCACCGTAAACGGGCCAGTTTTCATTCGCCATTTTATCGAGCACTCCTTCAGACAACGCTTTGCCGCGGCAGCTTGGCCGCCGCGCGACAAACCATAGATCATTGTCACAATAAAGGGAAAAGCAGCGAAAACGCTTCGGCTGCCCGCTGTCGGAGGAGCTAGCTGAGGCCATCGGGCAGGCCGGGGCCTGCCCGATGGCGAATGTTGAGCCGGCGTTGTATCAGCGAGCGCCGCCGGATGCGCTGATGCGTTCGCCGGTCAGCCAGGCTGCCTCATCCGAGGCGAGGAAGGCCACGCTCGGGGCAATGTCCTCGGGCTTGCCGAAGCGCTGGCCAAGCGGGACGCCGGCAATCAGCATATTGCCGAAATCGGTGCCAACCATGCCCTCGGTCATTTCCGTGTGGGTATAGCCGGGCGCCACGATGTTGATCCGGATGTTGCGGGACCCAAGCTCTCTCGACAGGCTGAGCGTCAGCGTGTCGATTGCCGCCTTGCTCGCGGAATAGAGGCTGGTGTTCGGTACCGGGTTCCAACTGCTGATCGTGCCGATGTTCACGATGCTGCCGCCGCTCTCGGGAAAGTGCCGTATCGCCGCCTTGATCATCAGGATAGTGCCCAGCACGTTGGTATCGAACAATCGGCGATAGTCGGCCTCGCTCGCTTCCTCGAAGGCGCCGAAGACAGCCGTGGCGGCATTGTTGACCAGAATGCTTGGCTTGCCGAACGCGATCCTTGCAGCCTCGAACAACTTTTCGACATCCGCGGCCTCGGCCACGTCGCCCTGAACCGCGGTCGCCTTGCGGCCGCTGGCGACTATCTCCTTCACCGTGCGTTCGGCGGCCTCATGGCTGGTGGCGTAGCTGACGACGACGGCGGCGCCTTCCGCCGCCAGTCGTCTGGCGATGCCTGCACCGATGGCCGCGCGCGGCGCCGGTGACTATGGCGACCTTGTTGGTGAGCTTGCCCATTTGTTTCTCCGAATGGCTGGAAGGATTTGACAATCGGGCAATTGGCTATTCCGGAATCGCTCAAGTAGGGCAACAATTGCCATATAACTAATTCCAGGGAGGAATAAATGGACCGGCTGGCAGCGATGAGCACCTTCATACGGGTCGTCGAAACTGGTTCGTTCTCGGCCGCCGCGCGGCATTTGCGCGTCGGGCAGCCCGCAGTCTCGAAGGCGATCGCGCAGCTTGAGGAAAGGCTGGGCGTGCGTCTGCTGTCGCGTACCACCCGAGGTCTGTCGCCGACCGACGCCGGCGTGGGTTTCTACGAAGGTGCAAAGCGCGCGGTCGACGAAGCGGACGAAGCCGAAAACACGGCAAGGGGGGCGTCGGCGGCGCTCACCGGTCTGTTGCGCATCGGCACATCCGTGACTTTCGGCCGCCTGCATGTCGTGCCCCGGCTGAAGACCTTCCTGGACGCTCATCCGAAACTCAACGTCGAGGTGGCGATGGACGACAGGAATGTCGACCTCGTCGAGGAAGGGGTGGATGTCATGCTGCGTCTGGGTGAAAGCTTCGCCCCCGCCCAGATCGGGCGCAAGATCGCCACCTGCCGTCGTCTCGTGATTGCGGCACCCTCCTACCTCGCACGCGAGGGCGAACCCATCGCACCGGATGAGCTGTCGCGGCACGAGGCGATCCTTTTCGTCCGAGCAGGCACTTCCAACCGCTGGACGTTCCAGCGGGGCGCCGAAGAGGTTTCGCTTGCCGGCCAGGGACGGCTGCGCGTGACTTCCGCCGAAGGGATACGTGAGGCAGTACTTGCCGGCATCGGCTTCACGGTCGGCTCCGAATGGATGTTCGAGGAGGAATTGCGCAGCGGTGTGGTGCGGCCGATCCTGGTCGACTGGGCGCTGCCGCCTGTCGAACTGTGGGCGCTGTTTCCGGCCGGACGCAAGGCCAGCGCCAGGGCAAGGACATTCGTCGATTTCCTGGCGGGCAGCCTATAGGCGCTTCAGCCGGCCATTGTCTTCAATCGTTCGATCAGCCGGTCGCGATCCGATGTCAGGCCCTTGTAGTCGAGCTGGTCGAGATCGAGCGCTTCCAATTGAGCGGCAAAAGACATGGCAAGCGTCGCGCGGTCGGGGTGGCGCGCCAGCACGGCGAGCGGGTCGAGATGGATGCGGATGGTGAACAGGATGTCGCGCGAGGACGGCAGCTTGCGCAGAGTCTGGCGCTCGACACGGATGAAGGCGTGCGCCTCGACGTCACCGTCGGGAAACCGCGACGGACGGTTGGTGGCGCGGTCGATGCGCTCGACGTTGGACAGGGGATGATAGAGCGCATTGTCGGCCTGGATCGACCAGTTGAAGCGTTCTACCGCCTGGCCCTGCAGGCCATCGAACATGCGGTTGATCAAGGCGGCGGGACGCGTGCCCGGTCCGAAGCCCGGCACGGGCTCGTGGATCTGCTGCAGCGGCTTGCCGAATTTCTCGGTGAGCGACCAGGATGAGGGAAAGCACAGCGAACCGGCAGCGAGCCGCCAGCCGCTGTCGTCGCGGCGCATCAGGATCAGGTCTTCCTGGACCAGCAACGAGGCCGCGACCAGCGGCGCGTCGGCGAGACCCGCAGGCAAGGCAGGATGGCTCGCGGCCCCCACCACCTCGATGCCTGCGTCGGTGCGGCGGTGGGTGTGCGCAAACCGCTCCGGCAGAAACGCGCCGAGCAAGTCGAGTACTTCCTGCTGGGCGTCGCGCGTGCCGGCCTCCTCGACGAAGACCCGCTCCGGGATTTCGCCGTAGAGTCGGCGCTTCTCGGCCAGATAGGGCAGCAGATGGCCGTCGACCTCGATCCAGTTTGCGGGGTCAAGCGGCTTCAGCCCGATATTGAACAGCTTCGACGAGCCGTCATAGGGGGTGTGGGTGGGCAGGGTCTCGACCAAGTTCATGCTTCCTTGAAAGCTTCGAGACCGGGGCCGGTCATCCTGGCCAGGAATTCAGTGACCTCGTAGTCCGCGGCACCTGCCCTGGCGAAGGGGTCGGCGGCCAGCCGGGCGTCTAGGATGTCGCGCGGACATTGCGCGATGATGATGCCGCCGGTCCGCGGCTTCTTCGGCCCGGACGCAACAAAGACGCCCTCCGCATAGCAGGCCTTCAGCCATTCGACATGTGCCGCCTGCAGTTGGTCGATCTCGGTCAATGGCACCTTGTAATTCAGCGAAACGACGAACATGGTGTACTCCCGATCACACCAGCCTTGCGGGAATGAGGCCGCGCAGCGAATTGCCGACAAAGAGCGCCTTGGCCGACTTCAGCTCGTCGTAGCTATAGATCGCCTCCCGCGCCCGGCCTTCATCCAGAAGCTCGGCGCGCAATACGCCAGGCAGCAGGCCGCAGTCGAGACGGGGCGTTGCCAGCACGCCGTCGCCGAAATCGGCGAAGACATTGGTGATGGTGCCTTCGCAGATTTCGCCGCGCTCATTGGCCAGGATCACCTCGTCGGCCTGGGTGACGAGATATTCGGAACGGGCATGGGTGTAGAGTTGCCGCCAGCTGGTCTTGTGGCGCAGCAGCGTGTTGTGCGAATCGAGCCTCGTTCGCGCCAACCGCAGCATCCAGACCTTGTCGGCGGCGAGCGGTTCGTAGGGTTGCGCCGAGGCGGTGGCTGCGCCGTCGCGCGCCAAAGCGAGCCGCGCGCGCATGGCGTTTCGGGAGCCGTCGAGGGCGTCGCTCAGCACTTCGGCGATCCTTTGCGGGTCGCAGGCAAAGCCGAGTTCAGCCGCCGAGCTGTAAAGGCGTGCAAGGTGGCGATCGAAGCGCAGGAAGCCCGGACCGGGCTCCCAGCGCATGGTCTCGATCAGCTCGAAACTAGTGTCGTGATTTCGAAGTTCGTCTGAATTTGACATCACGCTCTCATCGAATTTCGAAATCAAGAACGACACTAGGACTCATTAGTTTGCCAGTGTCCTTTCGATTCTGAAATTCGCTCTGCCCCCTGTATCAAACGAATACGAATTTCAGAATCGGGACACTGGCGGCGTCCCCGTCGCGAAGCGGGCTTTGAGCAGACACTCCTGATACTCCTCCTCAGGTGTCGAATCGAAGACGATGCCGCCGCCGACATTGTAGACGGCCTCGCCACTGGCAAAGAGGGAGATGGTGCGGATCGCCACGGAAAAGCGCATCGTGCCGCCGGGCGCGATCCAGCCTATGGCGCCGCAATAGACGTCGCGCGGCGTGCCTTCCAGATCGTGCAGGATCTCCATCGCGCGGATTTTGGGCGCGCCGGTGATCGAGCCACAAGGAAAGAGCGCTGCAAAGATCTGCCGGATCGACAGTCCCGGCAGCAGCTTCGCCCTGACGTCGCTCACCATCTGGTGGACCGTCGGGTAGCTCTCGATGCGAAACAGTTCCGGCACCTCCAGCGTGCCGACCTCGCTGATCAACGAGATATCGTTGCGCAGGAGGTCGACGATCATCCGGTTCTCGGCCTGGTTCTTCTCGTCATTGCGCAGGAAGTTCTTCTGCCGCTCGTCCTCGTCCCTGGTCGCGCCGCGCGGGGCGGTGCCCTTCATCGGATGCGTCTCGATCATCCCAGCGGCATCGATCTCGAAGAACAGTTCGGGCGAGCGCGACAGTACGATTGGATCGCCAAGGGCGACCAGCGCGCCATATTTCACCGGCTGGCGTTCGGTCAGCGCATCGAAGGAGGCAAGCGGATCGCCCGACCATTGTGCCCGCACCGGAAAGGTCAGGTTACCCTGGTAGCAATCGCCCTGCCTGATGTGCTGGTGCAGCCGCGAGAAGCGTTTCTCGTAGTCCTCGAACGACCAGTCTGCCCTTGCGTCGAAGATCGGGCCATTGGTCGCGGCTGCGTCGCGCGGCTGCACGGGCTCGTCGACCGGAGCATCGAAGACACCGAGACAGACCAGAGGAGCGCGGCGCCGACCCGGCAGCAAGGGAACGAGTTTCGGTTCCAGCAGATAACCGGCCTCGTAGGAGAAATAGCCGGCTAGCCACTTGCCGGCGTCGTGGGCGGCCTGCGCTGCTTCCAATGCCGCAGGAAAGTCCTTTGCCGCATGCGCGACGATGATGTCGGCCGGCCGGTCGAAAACGAGCTGGCGCGCGCTTTCGTCGTTGCGGAAAATGGCGGCGGGCAGGGACATGGGAACCGGGATCGATGAAGCCGTCGACCGCTCTATATGGGGGGCCGGCCGCATGCAATCGAGGGAACGGCACCTTGCCCCTCAAAGCCGACCTTTTGGGCCGACCTTTTGGGCCGCCTTCCGGGTCAACCTTTGGGCCGACCTGCGCGGGCGCTGCCGGCAAAAACCAACCGGCGGACCTTCTGGCACCGCCGGCTTGATGATCTGCCCTTCCGCTCAGGTGTTGCTGGCGGTTCCGGCTGTCGGAAACTGCTTGGCGAATTCCTTCTCGTCGCCGGCGGCAAGCAGCTTGGCCTGGTCGATCCAGCGTTCGCGCGCGATGCGGCCGTCGAAATTCATCACATCCTCGATCCGCTTAATGTCGGCTGCGGTCCACGCGGCGATCTGGGCGAAAGTGGTGACGCCTTGCGCCTTGAGCAGCTTCTCGTTGACCGGGCCGATGCCGATCAGCCGGCGCAGATTGTCGGGCTGGGCCGTTGCTGGCTTGGCCGCCGTCGGTTTGGCCGCCGGCGGCGCAGCCTTCTTGGCGGCTGCCGGCTTGGGCGCGGCCGAGCTCTTTGCCGCCGAGGCAGTGGAGGCCGCAGGTTTGCTCGCGGGTTTGGCGGCGGCGGCTTTCGCCGGCGCGGCCTTCGCGGCTGGTTTGGCAGGAGCAGGCTTGGCCGCCGCCGGAGCGGATTTGGCCGCGGTCGGCGTCGACATCAACGCTGCCGGCGGCTGGCCGGCGGCCTTTGCCGCGCTGGCTCCCGCATCGCGCAACTGGCGCTCGAGATCGGCGCGGGTCTTGCCGCATGCATTGAGTTCGCCGGTGAGGCGGTCGCTGTCGGCACGCAGCCTGTCGCGCTCGCCGCGGGTGCGGTCGAGGTCGCCGCGCAGGCTGTCGAGCTCGCCACGCAGGCGACCCCAGATGAACCAACCGACCAACACGCCTACCAGGAACGCCAGGACCACGTAGAAAAAAGTGCCCATTGTCTCTCTCCAGTCAGATCCGTCTGCCGTGGGTCATGACCTTCGGCGATGGACTACTCGATGATGGTTCCGCTGATGCACGGAACTGCCGGCTTCGGTTCGAGCCGTCGGCGCTCGGCTTTGCTTGCCTATGGCCAACGACCGTTGTCGCGTTCGCCTGAGCGTCACGGCCGGCCGAGATTTTCCCTCGCCGATCCGCATGCGCTCCGGCTGAGCTTGCAGCGAAGGCTATCATAGGGCTTGTGGAAAGCTATGGGAAAAACTTCCGCCTAGAGTTGTTCTAGAACAAATATTTAGCGCAAGAATAGTTCGATCCCAACATGCATTCCGGCTAAACTGTTCTGTTCATTCGAGAGGTGTCTCAGCTGTCGAGGGATTCCAGTTCGTCGATCAGGCCACCGATGACGCCGAGCCCGATCTGCCAGAAGGCGGGATCGGTGGCGTCGAGACCGAAGGGCGCCAGCAGCTGCGAATGATGCTTGGTGCCGCCGGCGCGCAACATCTCGAAATACTTGTCCTGAAAACCGCGCTCGGCGTTCTGATAGACGGCATAGAGCGAGTTCACCAGGCAGTCGCCGAACGCATAGGCGTAGACATAGAAGGGCGAGTGGATGAAGTGCGGGATGTAGGTCCAGAACACTTCGTAGCCGTCACGCAGCTTGATCGCGGGGCCGAGGCTTTCGGCCTGCACTTCCAGCCAGAACTGGCCGAGCCGGTCGGATGTCAGTTCGCCGTTGCGGCGCTCGGCATGCACCTTGCGCTCGAATTCGTAGAAGGCGATCTGGCGCACGACCGTGTTGATCATGTCCTCGACCTTCTGGGCGAGCATGGCCTTGCGCTCGCGCCGGTCGGTCGTCTGCTCGAGCAGCGAACGGAACGTCAGCATCTCGCCGAAGACGGACGCCGTCTCGGCCAGCGTCAGCGGCGTCGACGCCATCAGCGCGCCCTGGCCGGCGGCCAGCACCTGATGGACGCCGTGGCCGAGCTCGTGCGCCAGCGTCATCACGTCGCGCGGTTTGCCCATGTAATTGAGCAGCACATAGGGATGCGCCGACGGCACGGTCGGATGGGCGAACGCGCCGGGCGACTTGCCCGGGCGAACCGGGGCGTCGATCCACTTGCGGTCGAAGAAGGTGCGCGCGATCTCGGCCATCTCCGGCGAGAAGCGCTGATAGGCGGAGAGCACGGTGTTCCTGGCCTCGTCCCAGCCGATCACCGCCTGGGGGGTCTCGGGCAGCGGCGCATTGCGGTCCCAGTGGTTCATCACCTCCATGCCGAGCCACCGGGCCTTCATCGCGTAGTAGCGATGCGACAGGCGTGGATAGGCCTCGCGCACCGCGGTGGCCAGCGCATCGACCACGCCGCGCTCGACACGGTTGGCGAGATGGCGTGAATCGGCGATGTCCTCGAAGCCGCGCCAACGGTCGGAAATTTCCTTGTCCTTGGCCAGAGTGTTGGTGATCAGGGTAAAGGTGCGCAAATTCTTGCGGAAGGTCGCGGCCAGCGCCTCGGAGGCGCGCCGGCGCACCTCGCCATCGGCATCCTGCAGGCGGTTGAGCGCCGGCTCCAGCGTCATGTCCTCGCCATCGACGTCGAAGCGAAGGTCGGTCATCGTCTCGTCGAACAGGCGGTTCCAGGCGCCACGTCCGGTGATCGACTTCTCGTGGAAAAGCTGCTCGACGCGGTCCTCAAGCTGGTAGGGCTTGTCCATGCGCAGGTCGAGGACCCAAGGCCGGTAGTGGCCGAAAGCCGGATCGGCGGCGAGGGCGCTTTCGATCGCGGCGTCATCGATCAGGTTCAGTTCGAGGGCGAAGAACAGCAGATGCGCGCTGGCATCGGTCATCTTCTCCTGGATGTCGCCATAGAGCTTGGCGCGCTGCGGATCGGCGGTGTTGCCGGCATAGACGAGGCCGGCATAGGAGACGATGCGGCCGATCAGTTCCTCAAGTGCCTCGTAGGCGACCAGCGCCTCGCCCAGTCGGCCGGCGTTGCCGCGTCCGGCCTCAGCCGCGAGCGTACCCTTCCAGCGAGTCTCGAAGGCGATTGCGTTGGCGGCGGCTTTGGCGATGTCACGCTTCAGTTCCGGGGCTTCCATGCCGGCATAGAGGTCGGCAAGGTTCCATTCCGGCAGATCGCCAAGCTCGGCCGCGCCCTGACCGGACGCCGGTGCCGCAAGCCGCCGACCAAACATCATGCGCATCGACAATACCTTCTGTGAATTATGGGATCGGAATCAAGCAGCAGAATCAGGGGGAACAGGGAAGCCGGTCAAATCCTAAGGAATTCGTTCACCGGGTTTTTTGAAACCTTATTTAGAACCCTGTGCCAAGATGATCCATGGGGATTTCGGGCGCGGGCAGTTCAAGACAGTCATGACAGGTTCCATACTCATAGTCGATGACGATCCGGTGCAGCGCCGGCTTCTCGAGGCGGCGGTGACGCGGTTCGGCCACACGGCAGTCGTCGTCGATGGCGGTGCCGCCGGCCTCGAAGTGCTCGATGGCCGTGGCGCCCGCGACATCTCGGTGGTGATTCTCGATCTGGTCATGCCCGGTCTTGACGGCATCGGCGTGCTGAAGGCGATGCGCGAACGTGACATCACCGTTCCAGTCATCGTGCAGACCGCGCAGGGCGGCATCGAAACCGTGGTTTCGGCAATGCGCCATGGTGCTTTCGATTTCGTCGTCAAACCGGCTTCGCCCGAAAGATTGCAGTCCTCGATCGCCAACGCGCTCAAGGTCGAAGCGGTCGAAGGCGAGGTCAAGCGCACATCGCGCAAGCGCGGCGGGCTTCTGACCTTCAAGGACATGATCACCCACAGTCCGGCCATGGACAGGGTGATACGCCTCGGACAGAAAGCGGCTGCCTCAAACATCCCGATCCTGATCGAAGGCGAATCCGGTGTCGGCAAGGAATTGGTGGCACGCGCCATCCAGGGCAGCGGCGACCGCCGCTCGAAACCCTTCGTCACCGTCAATTGTGGCGCCATTCCCGACAATCTCGTCGAATCGATCCTGTTCGGCCATGAGAAGGGTTCGTTCACCGGGGCTACCGACAAGCACACCGGCAAGTTCGTCGAAGCGCATTCGGGCACGCTTTTTCTCGACGAGATCGGCGACCTGCCGCTCGACGTGCAGGTCAAGCTGTTGCGGGCGGTGCAGGAGGGCGAGGTCGATCCGGTCGGCGGCCGCTCGACCGTCAAGGTCGACATAAGGCTGATTTCGGCGACGCACCGCAACCTCCTGCAGCAGGTCAAGGACGGCAAATTCCGTGAGGATCTGTTCTACCGCCTCAACGTCTACCCGATCTTCGTGCCGCCGCTGCGCGACCGCCGTGACGACATTGCGCATCTGGTCACGCATTTCATGGAAAAGGTAGCGCCCGCCGACCCGCGCCACCGCCTGCAGGGCATTTCGGCCGCAGCCCTTGCCGTGCTGCAGGCCTATGATTGGCCCGGCAACATCAGGCAGTTGGAAAACGCCGTCTTCCGCGCCTCGGTGCTGTGTGACGGCGACGTGCTCGATGTCGACGATTTTCCCCAGATTCGTGCGCAGGTGGAAGGCACCGTCAACCTCGAAACGGACGATGCGACACCACAGTTTTCATCGCCGCCTGGACTGCTCGACGAGGAGGTGCCGACGGCTGAGCCGGATCGGCCGGCCGTGCTTCAGCCCAGGTTCGGCACACTGCGGGCGCTCGACGAACGCGGCAATGTGCGGGCGCTGGCCGATGTCGAACTCGAGATGATCAAGCTCGCCATCGACCACTACAACGGCCAGATGAGCGAAGTCGCGCGCCGCCTCGGCATCGGCCGTTCGACGCTTTACCGTAAGCTGAAGGAATACGGCATCGACCCGGAAACCGGACGCGTCGATCGCCTCGCGTCCTGAAGCGGACGCAAGGCCCAGACCAGCCTGCAATGCCAGATTTGGCCCTGTATCGGGCGGTTCGGCTGAAATAGGGCGAGGCTGTGGACATGCCTGTTCACGCATTAAGGCTAACGGTAACAGATCGTGTTCGGCCAAAACCGGAATCCTGATCTAAACCAGCGGTTTACCAAGAAATCTTGTGAACAATTTTTGACGGGATATCGCCATGGTGTTACCGCATTTCGGCTTCAATAAGCGATGATTAACCATTAGGATCGATATTCGGATGTGAAAACCGCACGTCCGTTTGGGCAAATCCGGGGACAAACGGCAGCCTGCAAGGCCTTTTGATTTGAACAGAATCGAACGATTCAGAAACGGGCGTCATAATCATTTGAGCGTCTGGCCGAGATGGCTGGCAGCGGTGATCGTCGCTTTTGGTTTTGTTGCCGCGGCCGCCACCGGCGCCCAGGCCGAAGTTCGTTCGCTGAAGCTCTATCACCTCCACACGCACGAAAAGGCCGAGATCGTCTACAAGCGAAACGGCCGCTACATTCCCGAGGGCCTGCGCAAGATCAACATCATCCTGCGCGACTGGCGCCGCAATGAACCGACCAAGATGGATCCGCGCCTGCTCGACCTGGTCTGGGAAGCATATCGCGAAAGCGGCGCCACCGACTATATCCAGGTCGTCTGCGGTTACCGTTCGCCGTCGACCAACTCGATGCTGCGCAGCCGCAGCCGCGGTGTCGCCGAGAAGAGCCAGCATATGCTCGGCAAGGCGATGGATTTCTATATTCCCGGCGTGCCGCTGAAGAAGCTGCGCAATATCGGCCTGAAGATGCAGGGCGGTGGCGTCGGCTACTATCCGACTTCCGGTTCGCCGTTCGTTCACATGGATGTCGGCAATGTGCGCCACTGGCCCGGCATCAGCCGCCAGGAACTGGTCAGCCTGTTTCCCAACGGCAAGACGCTGCATGTGCCGAGCGACGGCCGGCCGTTGCCCGGCTATGAACAGGCGCTGGCCTCCTACAAGTCGCGCAAAGGTTCGGGCACACCCAACATCGAACTGGCCAGCGCCGGCGGCAGCGGCAAGAAGTCCGGCGGATTCCTTTCTGCCCTCTTCGGCGGTGGCGGCGCAGACGAGGCCGACGACAGCGCCGACGTAGAGACCGCTTCGGCTGCTCCGGCGCCCAGGAACCTGAAGCCGGCCGCGACCGCCAAGAGCAGCAACCTGCCGGGTATCGCCATCGTGGCGCCCGAGAACGCGCAGCGCGCCGACATTCCGCAGGTCGCCGACGAACAGGCGCCGGAGCCGGAACAGGATACGCCCGAGACGATCATTGCCGCGCTGCCGGCCAAGGAAATTCCGCTGCCGGATTTCGCACCGCGGCCGAAGGTGGATGTCGGCGCGCAGCCTGAGAATGTTCCCTTCGCCATGGCGGATGCGACGACGACTACTGAACAAGCCGTTGCGACCGCGCAGGCGCCGGCGAACATGCCTTTCGGCAAGTCCGACCCTGCGGCGCTGGCGGCTGCCGCCGCCGCCGATCCGGCGCAGGTTGCGGTCAACAACATCCCCTTGCCGACATGGCGTCCCGAACGCACGCTGCCCGCGGAACTCGCACCGACGCCGCCCAGCAAGGATGTGCTGATGGCGCTGGCGGATACGGCCGAACAGGGCAAGACCGCGACGGATGCGTTCTCGGTGTTGCCGTCGGCGCGGCCGGAGCCGGCCAAGCCCGACGCCGTCAAAGCGGTGCTCGAGGAGGCCAATGCCCAAGTCGGGGCCCAAGTGGGGGCCCAGGTCGGCAATGCCGACGAATACAAGGTCGCGTCGTTGGCTGAAGAGCCGCGCTCGGCCTTCAACGATCCGTCTGGTGTCGATGCCGCATCGCCGCGTCTGGCTGTTGCCGCCCGTCCGGCCGGTTCCGATCCGGCCGCAGCAATTGGCGCCGGCGTGAAGACGACCCGCAAGGAAGCCAGGGCCACCGCCCGCGACCAGAAGCCCGGCCCCAGGGCCATGGTGGTCGCCGCGGCACCGCAGGCGGCCCGTTGGGCACTGACCAGCGGTGAGAACGTCGCCACCGTTTCGAGCGCGACGACGGCGCCGGGCTACGCCTACAATATCGTGCATACGCCGCCGAGCGAGGTCTATACGGCCGGCTTCCAGGCGAGCAACGAGGTGGCCGACGTGAATCGCTTCACCGGCAATGCAGTCAAGTTCATGTCGGTCGCCCGCTTCCAGACGAAGTAACCGGCTGGCCAGAAACGCCAGAAGCCGCGCCGGGCGACCGGCGCGGCTTCTTGCTTTCCGAAGGCGTGATGCATGCGGCGCCTCGATCCCGCAAGATCACGCGCGGCTGAACTTCTCGTGAGGCCGGAACGGCTTGCTGATCACCTGGTTGGTGTGGGTACGTTCAAACCCCCGGGGATATCCATGAAGAACATTCTATTGGCATCGGTCATTGCGCTGGCAACCACTTCGGCGGCCATCGCTCCCTCACAGGCAGAGACCGTTGTCGTCAAGACCCACAACCATATGCATATGATGAAGAAGCACTGCCACACCAGGGTGGTCACGAGTTGGAAGCACCATCACAAGGTGACCAGAGAGGTCAAGGTCTGCAACTGATCGATCAAAGTCGATTTTGAAGGACCGGTCGGCGGAAGCCGGCCGGTTTTTTGTTTGCCGCCTCGCGCGGTTCATGCGTGTTGGCTCCGAGCTGGTGGAAAGTCATCGCGGGCTTTCCAAGATCGCTTCGTGATTGCCCGTTTGATGGAACCGCCGGACCGGATCTGTTTCGGATGGTTTCAGATGTTCCAGGCGGGCAACGGTTTCACCCTTCTCCAGGATCTAGGTTAGTCTATTTCCAGCGTCGCTGTTTCGCCCCTGGCCAAAAGCCGTGCGGCGTCGCGCGCCGGCGGCAGCCCGAAATGGCGCGCATATTCGCGGCTGAACTGGGAGGCGCTCTCATAGCCGACGGCAAAGGCGACACGCGTGGCGTTGCCCGGCTCCGCGATCAGCAGATGACGCGCCTCCAGCAGACGGACCTGCTTCTGATACTGGATCGGGCTCATCGCCGTCGCCGCCTTGAAGTGGCGATGGAACGAAGCGTTGCTCATATGCGCGAGCGCGGCCAGCTCCGTCACGTCGACTGGCTCGTTGTAGTGCGATCGTATCCAGGCGGTGGCGCGGCGGATCTGTGCCAGGCGGCCGTCAGCGCGTGCGAGTTCGCGCAGCTTCGCCCCTTGCGGGCCTTGCAGCAGGCGGAATGCGATCTCGCGTTCGAGCATGGGCGCGAGCACCGGAATCTCGGCTGGCCGATCGAGCAGCCGCAGCATCCGGCGCCATGCATCGAGCAGTTCGTCATCGGCCCGGTTGGTCACGAAGCTGTCGCCATCGACCGCCTGCTTGTGGTCGATGAGCAGGCTGGCGATCAGCCCGATATCGAGGGCGAAGGCGATGGCCACATAGGGGCGGGCGCTGCTCGCTTCGATCAACTGGCTGGTGGCGGGTGTCTCCACCGCATAGACGAAATAGCTGCCGGCGCCATAGCCAAGCGTGCGGTCGCCGATCAGCACGGCCTTCGTCCCCTGCAGCACGAGCAATACCGTCGGTTGGCAAAGCTCGGGCAGCGGCGGGGTCGCAACCTCGCTGCGGCCAATGGTGACACGCGGGATGGCTGTCTTGGTGCGTCGCCCATGCGCATGGCGCCCAGCGATTGCGATCAATTCCTGCAAGATTTCTTCCATGTCTTCAGCATTGCCGATCCATGCGGGCCGCGCAACCGGTTGAGAGGATTAGGCAAGAGTGCGCGAGTATCCGGCGTGCGAAATTGGCGGGCGCACGTCATTTCTGGGTTCACAGAAGGAGACATGGAAATGACGACGCAAATGAATGCGCTGGTTACCGGCGCCAACAAGGGCATCGGCCTCGAGACGGTTCGCCGGCTGGGGGGCACGGGCCTCAAGGCCTGGCTCGGCGCCCGCGATGCCGGGCGCGGGGAGGCCGCGGCAAAGGCGCTGCGTGACGACGGGCTCGATGTCGAATGGCTCGAACTCGACGTCTCCAGCGACGACAGTGTAGCGGCCGCGGCCAGAACCTTGACGGCGCGGGTCTCCAGCCTCGACGTGCTGGTCAACAATGCCGGCATCGCGCCCGGCTATGTCGACGCGCTCGGTCCCAACGGCCGTTACGAACGGCCGCCAAGCCGCGAGGATGTCGCTGATATGAAGGCCACCTATGACGTCAACGTCTTCGGCCCGGTTCGCGTCACCCAAGCCTTCCTGCCGCTGCTCCTGGCATCGCCCGCCGCCCGAATCGTAATGGTCAGCAGCTATCTCGGTTCGATCGCGCGCGCCGCCGGCAACGGCCAGTCGCCCAATGTCATGGGTTATGGCAGCTCCAAAACAGCGCTCAATGCCATCACGGTGGCCTTCGCCAAGGAGCTTTCTTCGCGCGGCATCATGGTCAACGCCGCCGCTCCCGGCTACACCGCGACCGATCTCAATGCGAACAAGGGCGGCCGTACGGTCCAGCAGGCGGCCGGGATCATCGTGCAGCTGGCGACGCTGGAGGCCGGCGGCCCCACCGGTGGCTATTTCGATGAGAACGGTTCGTTGCCCTGGTGAATGGTCACCGGCTATTTCTTGAGCTGGCTGGCGGCGCGTGCGAGCGCTTCGATTTCGTCCCACTTGCCGGCCTTCACCATGTCGTCGGGTGCGACCCAGGAGCCGCCGACGCAGATGACATTGGGCAAGCTGAGGTACTCGGCGGCGTTCTTGCCGGTGATGCCGCCCGTCGGGCAGAATTTGACATCGGCGAGCGGCGAGGCGAAGGCCTTCAGCGAAGCGATGCCACCAGACTGCTCGGCTGGGAAGAATTTCAGGAAGCGCAGGCCCGCCTCGCGCGCGGCCATGATCTCGCCCGGCGTGATCGCGCCGGGCAGCAATGGAACCTCGCTGTCGGCGGCGGCCGCCAGAAGCTCGCGCGTGATGCCGGGGCTGACGATGAAGCGCGAGCCGGCGCTGGCTGCCGCGTCGAACTGCCTGCTGTCGAGGATGGTGCCGGCGCCGACGATGGCCTCCTCGACTTCGGCCGCAACCCGCCGGATCGCTTCCAGCGCATCCGCGGTTCGCAGCGTGATCTCGATCGCCGGCAGGCCACCGCGTGCCAGGGCACGGGCCAATGGCACCGCGTTGGCGACATCATTGATCTTCAGCACCGGTATGACCCGCTGGCCGTTGAGGAGCGACAGGAGTTTTTCGGTCTTGCTTGGCATCTGTCTCTCCATCTCAAGGTGATTTCAACCGATTAGCAGACGGGTGTTGGCCTGTCCACGAAACCGGTCGCGTCGCGATGTCACGCACCATCGCACAGCTTACCGGCTCTTGTCCGACACCGCCATGACAGGTACCGAAGACAAGCCGCCGAGCCGTTTCGCCTTGAATCGGCTTTTACGAGCGTCTAGTTGCTCTGGCAATGACACCGTCCGCACCATCCCAGCCTGTCCGCGTCGCCGCGCTCTACAAGTTTGCCCGGCTCGACGCCTTCGAGACGCTGCGCGCGCCGCTCGCGGCCTTCTGCTGCGGGCGCGGCATCAAGGGCACGCTGCTTCTGGCGCATGAAGGCATCAACGGCACCGTCGCCGGCAGCGAAGCGGCGATCGCCGAGCTCATCTGTCATATCGAAACCGTCGACGGGCTGGCGGGCCTCGAGGTCAAGTACAGCAGAGCCGTGGAAATGCCGTTCCACCGCATGAAGGTGCGGCTGAAGCGCGAGATCGTCACCATGGGCGTCGAGACGATCGACCCGGCGACCAGTGCCGGCACCTATGTCGTGCCCGCCGATTGGAACGCGCTGATTTCCGAGCCCGACACGATCGTCATCGACACGCGCAACGCCTACGAGGTGTCGATCGGCACCTTCAAGGGTGCGGTCGATCCGGCGACCGCGAGTTTTCGCGAGTTTCCGGCCTGGGTGGAGGCGCATCGGGCGGAACTCGAGGGGCGCAAGGTGGCGATGTTCTGTACCGGCGGCATACGCTGCGAAAAGGCCACCGCCTATGTCAAGTCGCTCGGCTTCGAGGACGTGTTCCACCTCAAGGGCGGCATCCTCAAATATCTCGAAGAGGTTCCGGCCGAAGAGAGCCTGTGGCAAGGCGAGTGCTTCGTCTTCGACGAACGGGTTTCGGTGTCGCACGGCCTCGCCGAGGGCGATGCCGAGCTTTGCCGCGCCTGCCGCCATCCGCTGACGGCAGGCGAGCTCGCGTCGCCAAAATATGCCGCCGGTGTCTCTTGCCCGCATTGCTTCGACGCCCGTAGCGACGAGGACCGCCAGCGCTATGCAGAGCGCCAGCGGCAGGTCGAGCTGGCGCAAGCGCGCGGCAAGGGGCCGCATATCGGGTCGTGACCCCCCGGGGCATCGGAGCCCCCGGCAAAGCGGCCGCCTGTCATTGCAATGTCAAGCTTCGGGACCTACGTCTTCGGCGTTCGAAACCTGCCCGTTCGGCCGGGCAAAAGCTGGAGGCACTGAATGTTCGATCCCAAGAAGCTTCTCGACGATCTCCTCGGCTCGCAAATTCCCGGCACCAGCGGCACCGTCCGCGACAAGGCGGGACAGGCCGTGCAGATGGCCAAGGATAACCCACTGGCCGCCGGTGCCCTGGCGGCGGTGCTGCTTGGGACCGGTGCCGGCCGCGAAGTGACCGGTGCGGCGGTGAAACTCGGTGGCCTGGCAGCGATCGGCGGCCTCGCCTACAAGGCCTATCAGAACTACAAGGCCGGCAACGCGCCGGAGCAGACGCCTGCCGCCGGCGAGCCGGAATTGCTGCCGCCCCCCAGGGACACCGCCTTCCATCCCTCGCAGGCGCCGCAAGGCGAGGACGAATTCACGCTGACCCTGGTGCGGGCGATGATCTCGGCGGCCAAGGCCGACGGCCATGTCGACGACGAGGAGCGCAAGAAGATCGCCGGCAAGCTTAGCCTTTCGGGGATCGGCTCCGATGCCGAGAAATTCCTGATGGCGGAACTGGAGAGCCCGCTCGACCTCGACACGCTGGTGGCGGGCGCCCACACTGACGCGCAGAAGCTTGAACTCTATACGGCATCGCGCCTCACCATCGATCCCGACACGCGCGCCGAGCGCGGCTATCTCGACCTGCTCGCCGGCCGGCTTGGCCTGCCGGACGCGCTGGTCGACCATGTCGAGGCGACGGTTTCGGCGGCCAAGGTTCCGGCAGCAAAGGCAGGGACTTCGCCCAATCCGCGCTGGTAGGCCAAATCGGCACAGGCGGCCCTTTCCGGCGTTAACCTTTCGTTAACTCAGGAAGCGCATGATTCTACACAGTCGGATCGGCTTTCCTCCTCCCAAGCCCGGTTCAGATCAGGGCGGTCGCCAATGACCGCCCTTTTTGTCGGCCCTTGCAAGGCTCCTTCAAAAACCGGCTCCCACTTTTCGACGGCATGCGCCGGCGGCTGCGCTTGCCATCGCTACCGCCATTTGCGATGCCTTCTTCCCGAGCCAGATCCCGAAGATACGTTAGGCACGCGCGGCGCGGCCGGAGGATAGATATGACCGAGCAAAGAACCGCCATCGTCACCGGCGCCGGCACGGGCATCGGCAAGAGCGTCGCCACGGCATTGCTCAAGGAAGGCTGGAACACGGTATTCTGCGGCCGCCGCAAATCCGTGCTGGATGCCGCCGTCGCCGAGGCCGGACCGACCGAGGCCAAAGCACTGGCGGTTGCCTGCGACATCAGCAAGGCCGGCGAGGTCGACGACCTGTTCGAGACGGTGGCGGAAGCCTTTGGCCGCGTCGACCTGCTCTTCAACAATGCCGGCATGGGTTACAAGTCGACGCCGATCGACGAGATCCCGGTCGAGGTGTGGAACGATATCGTCGGCGTCAATCTCACCGGTTCGTTCCTGTGCGCCCGCGCCGCGTTCGGCGCCATGCGCAAGCAGCGTCCGATGGGCGGTCGCATCATCAACAATGGCTCGGTATCGGCCTATGCGCCACGCCCGGGCTCGGTGCCCTATACGGCGACCAAGCATGCCATTACCGGGCTGACCAAGACGCTGGCGCTCGACGGTCGTCCCTACGACATCGCCTGCGGCCAGATCGATATCGGCAACGCGCTGACCGACATGGCGCAGCCGATGACCGTCGGCGTGCCGCAGGCCAACGGCTCGATATCAGCTGAAGCGGTGATGGATGTGCAGCGCGTCGCCGATGCCGTCGTCCACATGGCCAGCCTGCCGCTCGACGCCAATGTGCTGTTCATGACGGTGATGGCGACCAAGATGCCGTTCGTGGGACGCGGGTGAGCGGCGGACGCTGGCCGCGCTTTCGCCGCCGGCTCATTTGCCGGCCAGCGGCACGCCCGGCTTGAATAGCACAATAGGCCTGATCTCGTAGACCGCGGTCGGATTGACGCGGCGAAGGTCGCGGGCGATCGCGATAGCCTCGTCCCGCTTGGCGCAGTCGACGACATAGAGGCCGAGCAACTGTTCCTTGGTCTCGGCGAAAGGGCCGTCGATGATCGTGCCGTCGCCAGGGCCGCGTAGCGTGCAGGCGTCCGCGGTCGCCCCCAGACGCGCCGACGGTCCAAGCGTGCCTTCCTCATGAAGCCGGGTGTTGATCCTAAGCAGGTCGGCCATCAACGCCGCATCTTCCTGCGGCGTCATCGCCTGGATCACACCTTCCACGTGATAGGCAAGGATTGCATAAAACATCCGGCGTCCCCGTTCGATCCTGTTTCTGGGACGGTACCCCTTCCCGACACGCACGCACAGTCTCGGCCTCGAGCCTCCGGACGGATCATGACACCGTCATGGCGGCCAGCCGCAAACTGCCTGGAAAGGGCACCGGCCTGCTTTGAAATCTACCTGGCGAGGAACGCTCCGATCCGCTCCAGCGCGCGCAGAATGTTCTCCTCGGAATTGGCGTAGGATAGCCTGACATAGCCTTCGCCGAGAATGCCGAAATCAGGGCCGCCGATCAGCGCCACGCCGGCTTCGTCGAGCAGCGCGGAGGCTAGCTTCTTGGCCTTCCAGCCGGTCTTCGAGACATTGGGGAAGGCGTAGAACGCACCCTTGGGCGTGATGCAGGAAATGTTGGGCAAGGCGTTCAGGCCCTCGACCACGACCTTCCGGCGGCGGTCGAAGGCGCGCATCATCGTGTCGACGTCGTCCTGGGGGCCGTCGATGGCCGCGATGCCGGCGAACTGGCTGGGCGCGTTGACGCAGGACCAGCAATTGACCGCCAGCTTGCGCACCTTGTCGTAGAGATGCGCGCCCTTGTCGCCATTCGGCCAGATCGACCAGCCCATGCGCCAGCCGGTCATCGCCCAGGTCTTCGACCAGCCGTTGAGCACGATCAGCCGGTCGCGGATTTCGGGGTAGCCGAGCAGCGAGCAATGCGTCTCGCCGTCATAGGTCATCACGTCGTAGATCTCGTCGGACATAATGGCGACGTCGGGGTGCTTCTCCAACCCCTTGACCAGCTTCTCGATCTCGGCGCGCGGCGTGACGCCGCCGGTCGGGTTGGCCGGCGAGTTGAGGATCAAGAGCCTGGTCTTCGGGGTGATCAGCGCCAGCGTCTCCTCGGCCGAGAAGGCAAAGCCGTTCTCCTCACGCATCGGCACCGGTATTGGTGCCGCACCGGTGAACTCGATCATCGAACGATAGATGGGAAAGCCGGGGTCGGGATAGAGAATCTCGGCGCCCGGCTCGCCGAACATCAGGATCGCGGCGAACATGGTCGGCTTGCCGCCGGGCAGGATCATCACTGTCTCGGGCGAGACCTCGACGCCGGTGGTGGTCAGCGTGCGGCGTACCACCGCCTCGCGCGTTGCCAGAAGACCGTTGGCCGGCGTGTAGCCATGGTGGCCGTCACGCAGTGCCTTGATCGCCGCCTCGACGATGTGCTGCGGCGTCTTGAAGTCCGGCTGGCCGATGCCGAGGTTGACGATGTCGCGGCCCTGTTGGGCAAGTGCGGTTGCCCTCGCGAGCACCGCGAAGGCATTTTCCTCGCCGAGACGGTCGAAGGCCGAAATCGTGTGGAGCATTTTTCCCGTCCGTGTGGTTCTTACTGTTGGGTCGCGTTTTTGTGAGCCTTGGGCCGCAAAAGTCAAACGGATTGGAGTGTTCGGTGTCGGAAAATCTCGCGAATTGGCAGCCACGTCCGCGTCCGGAGCGCAAGGCGATCGACGGTCGATATGTCCGGCTTGAACCGCTGAGCGCCGCAAAGCACGGCGATGGGCTTTATGAAGCGTCTTCCGTGCCCGATGTCGACGGCCGCTTCGCCTGGCTGCCAGATTATCCGCCGGAAACCCGTGCGGCCTTCCAGCCATGGCTGGACAAGGCCGAGGCGAGCGAGGATCCGCTGTTCTTCGCCATTATCGACAAGGCCAGCGGCAAGGTCGCCGGGCGCCAGACATTGATGCGCATCGATCCAGTCTATGGCGTCATCGAGATCGGCAACATTTATTGGGGCCCGCTGATCTCGCGCAAGGCGGCGGCGACCGAAGCGCAGTTCCTGTTCATGAAATACATCTTCGAGGCGCTCGGCTACCGCCGTTACGAATGGAAGTGCAACAACCGCAACGAGCCATCCAAGCGGGCCGCCGAACGGTTCGGCTTCAAGTTCGAGGGCATTTTCCGCCAGCACCTCATCGTCAAGGGTGAAAACCGCGACACCGCATGGTATTCGGTCATCGACAAGGAATGGCCGGCCTTGCGAAGGGCCTACGAAGCGTGGCTCGATCCGGCCAATTTCGATGGCGCCGGCCAGCAGAAGCGACGGCTCGAGGATTTTCGCGCGGAATTTGGGGCGTAACGGGAGTAGCCATTGGCGGATACCCACGATCACGGCGGGCACGATCATGGCGCTGGCCATGTGCATGGTTCGACCGACAAGAGGCGCGTGCTGATCGCGGCCGGGCTGACGGCAGGGTTCATGGTGGCGGAGGCGCTCGGCGGCTTCTTCACCGGGTCGCTGGCGCTGCTGGCGGATGCCGGCCATATGCTTGCCGACGCCATCGCGCTCGGTCTCGCCTGGTACGCCTTCCATCTCGCCGGGCGGCCGGCGACGGGACGGCTCACCTATGGATTCGGCCGGGTCAAGACACTGGTGGCCTATACCAACGGCATCGCCATCTTCGTCATCGCGCTGTGGATCGTCTATGAAGCCTGGGGACGCTTGCTTACACCGGCGCCGGTGCTGGGCGGACCGATGCTGGTGGTGGCGATCCTCGGCCTGCTGGTCAATATCGGCTCCTTCCTGGTGCTGCATGGCGGTGACCGCGAGAGCCTCAACATGCGCGGCGCCATCTTGCATGTGCTGGGCGATCTGCTCGGATCGGCCGCGGCGATCGTGGCGGCCATCGTCATCCTGGCAACCGGCTGGACGCCGATCGACCCGATCCTGTCGGTGCTGGTCTCGCTGCTGATCCTGTCGACGGCCTGGTCGCTGATGCGTGCCGCCGCCCATGTGCTGCTCGAAGGCGTGCCGCCAAGCCTTGACCGCGACCTGATCGCGGCCGACATCCAGAATGCGGTCAAGGGGGTGCGCGAGGTGCACCATATGCATATCTGGTCGCTCGATGGCGCCAGCACCATGGCGACGCTGCATGCCTGCCTCGACGAGGGCGTCGACGCGCATCAAGCGGTGAGCACGATCAAGAAGCGGCTTGCCAGCGAGCACGGCATCAGCCATGCCACGGTTGAACCGGAATTCGGCCAGTGCGCCGATGAAAGCGACGACCACGGTCATGCACATGATGCGGCCCCGCATCACCGCCACTATCACTAGGCCCGGTCCATTGCTATCGATCGGCCTTGTCACAGGAGTTCCACAGCCTTGAAAGTCAGCTCGACGAATGCCCGCTGCCCCGGTGCGGCCTGATGGACCGCGACACCAGGAATGCGGCTATCGCAGCGCTGTGGATCATGCTTCTTTTCGGCATTGCGGCCTTCTACCTGCCGACGGTGATGCTGGCTCTCGGCAGTTTTTCGACCGTTTTGGCCGGCATCTTCGGCATCGTCTTCGTGCTGGCGTTCTTCCTCGTGTTCTGGCTGCGCGCGCGCACCCAGCGCAAAAATCAGGGCAAGTAAGGGAATTCTGACATGCGCATTCTGATCACCGGCGCCGCGGGCATGGTCGGCCGCAAGCTCATCGCCCGGCTGGCCAAGGATGGACAGCTCAGCGGCAAGACGATCACCGCGCTCGATCTGCACGATATCGTGCCGCCGGAGGCCCCGGCCATGGCTGGCGTCACCATCAGCACCCATACCGGCGATCTCGCCGCGCCGGGTGCCGCCGAGAGCCTGGTCTCGTCGCGCCCCGATGTTGTCTTCCATCTTGCCGGCATCGTGTCGGGCGAGGCGGAAGCGAATTTCGATCTCGGCTATCGCGTCAATCTCGACGGCACGCGCGCGCTGTTCGATGCCATCCGTCTGGCGGGCTTTGCGCCGCGCGTCGTCTTCACCTCGTCGATCGCGGTGTTCGGTGCGCCGTTCCCGGACGTCATTCCCGATGAATTCCATCCGACGCCGCTGACCTCCTACGGCACGCAGAAGCAGATGAGCGAAGCGCTGCTGGCCGACTATTCCAGGCGCGGCTTCTTCGACGGCATCGGCATCCGTCTGCCGACAATCTGCGTGCGGCCCGGCGCGCCGAACAAGGCGGCCTCCGGCTTCTTCTCCGGCATCATCCGCGAGCCGCTGAGCGGCCATGAGGCGATCCTCCCGGTGCCGCGCTCCGTCGTCCACACCCACGCGAGTCCGCGCTCGGCGGTGGGTTTCCTGATCCATGCCGCGGGGATCGACGGCGCCGCGGTCGGGCCGCGCCGCAACCTGACGATGCCCGGCGTCGCCGTCACCGTCGGCGAGCAGATCGAGGCGCTGGAGCGCATCGCTGGGCCGAAGGTGGCAAAGCTGATCCGCGAGGTGCCGGACGAAACGATCTGGGCGATCGTCAAGGGCTGGCCGACCCGGTTCGAGGCGCGGCGGTCACGGGAACTCGGCTTCAGCGCCGAGAAGAGCTTTGACGAGATTATCCGCGCGCATATCGAGGATGAACTGGGCGGCAAGCATAGCGTCTGAAATCCGCTGAAGCCGCTACTCTTTCGAACGAGAATTGTCTTGTTCGCCCCACCTCGCGAAGAATCTCGTCTTTGCTCCCACGTAAAGCAAAGCCAGCAATAAACCTATTCCGACAAGGACGCTGTGGGTAAGAGCTACTACAACAAGAGCCAGTGCAAAACTGCCTCCCACAATGATGCCCATGAGGAACGAATTTCGGGTTCCTTTTCCTGCCCAAATTATCGCTATTGACGTTGCGAGCCATGCCAAAAAAATAAAAGTGGGCATTCCCCATTCAGACAGCCAAAACGGGCGTAATACCACTCCTGCAACGACGGCGGGGATGCCGAGCGCCATACGCGACAAAAACGTCCTGAAGTCTTTGTTCATCGCGAGATACCCGCATGAGCCTGACACGCCCACACGAAAGACGGCAACTCGTTAAAATAGTTTATTCGCCATTCGGAAATGGCAAGTCGAAGAGCCTCATAAATCAGCAGCTAAATCTTAGAACCCAGACATTTGACGCCACTCAAGCGCCGGCCAGGCTGGCCGACAGCAGCAACAATCCGAACAGGAAGACGAAGGCGGCGCCGCCGATCTCGACGATCGAATGGATGCGGTTGCCCATGCGGCCGTCGCCGGCGAAATACACCGCCCAGTTCTTGGCGGTGACGGCAAGCGTCGCCAGCGCCGAGACGGTGATGGCGGTTCCCAGCGACATTGCCAGCACCGACAGCAGGCCGCCGAGCCAGAGCCCGTTGAGGAGGGCAAAGCTCAGCACGATCAACGCGCCGGAGCAGGGGCGGATGCCGACAGCCGCCACCGCCGACCAGGCGGTGCGCCAGTCGAAGCGGTCGCCCGACAGCAACGCCGGATCGGGCGCATGCGAGTGGCCGCAGGTTTCGCAGACCTCGCCCACCCCATGGTCATGATGGGCGTGATCATGATGGGCGTGATCGTGCGCTCCGTGGTCATGGTCATGCGCGCCGTGGTCGTGATGATCATGCGCCGAATGGTCATGCACATGGTCGTGGTCGTCATGGACCCGCAGCGCGTGCGAATGGGCAGGCGCCGAATGGCCGTGCGCGGCATGCGAATGGCCGGCGTGGGAATGACCCGCGTGCGCGTGGCCAGCATGCGAGTGGCCACCGTGCGAATGGCCGGCGTGGGCCGCCGACAGGCTGTAGGCGGGCGCCCTGCCGAACAGGCGCAGGATGGAAGGGCCGAGCTTGCGCCACAAGAGCCAGGCGCCGAACAGGGTGACGAGGGCAAAGCTCATGATCTCCATGAACCACGCCGCGTCGGTCATCGAGATGGTGGTGCCGCGCAGGACGAAATAGGCAAGCAGCATCACCACAATCGCCGTCAGGCCCTGCAGCAGCGCCGAGACGAAGGACAACAGGATGCCGCGCCGCAGCGCCACTTCATTGGCGACCATGTAGGAGGAGATCACCGCCTTGCCGTGGCCGGGGCCGGCGGCGTGGAAAATGCCGTAGGCGAAGGACAGGCCGATGAGGATCCAGATCTTGCTGCCATCCTGGCGCATGGCCTTCATGGCACCGGCAAGAGCGCGGTAGAATTCCTGCTGCCTGAGATTGATCCACATCAGGATGTGGGCGAACGGACCGGTGGTCGGCGCCATGCCGTCATTGACGCCGATGCCGAGCGAAGACTGGGCATGGGCGGCATTGGCGAAATGCATCGCGGCAAAGGTGAGGGCCAACAGGCCTAGTGCCAAACGCAGGGACGGTTTCGTCACCGGTTTCATCCTTCTGGCTGACAGGTCAGTTCGAGCTTGGTCGCGAAGATCTTGCTCATGTCGGTGCCTGTCGGGTCGTTGAAGAAGGCATCGGTCAAGGTCTTCTGGTTTTCCTTGATGGCCTCATCCGGATCTGGACGGATCACCTTTTTGGTACAGTTCGACGGCAGGCCTTCGACCGTGATGTTGGAATCCTCGGTAAAGTCGATCGCCGTATAGAAAGTCGGATCGTAGACGCCGATGTCGATCGTGCCGGTCAGCTTGATCGGCACCTTGGGTTCCGACTCGAACAGGATGATCAACTGGTCGTTGTCGAAATTGGCCATCAAATGTGGCGGCGGCACCATCGTCACATCCTTGCCGTTCTGCGTGACGAGCTGGAAATAGTTGAATTCGGCCAGCGAGGCATGAACGGTGTCGGCGACATCCTTCAGCTCCTTGTCGTCAAGCTTCAGGTCTGAGTTCTTGTCGAACTCCATCATCACCGTACTCGAAAACAGGTCGTCGAAACGCCAGAGATGACGCAGCGCTTTCACACTTTGGTGATCCGCAGAGAGGATCACGTCGAGGCGGGCCTCGGCGAAGACGTGCGGATGCACGTAAGCCGGCCCCGTGGCGACAAAGGTCGCCGCCACGGCCGAAGCCAGCATCATTGCGTGCCGTTTGAACTGCATTCCCGGTCGCGATTCCCTTGGCTTTGGAGGTGAGGGCGAGGGGCTATCAGAAAGGGGGCGAAATTGGGACCGCGACGAGGCAAAGAACACTCAGGCGATCTCGCGCGTCCGGAACCACTGCACCAGGAAGTCGACGAAAACCCGGACCTTGGCCGGCAGATAACGGCGGTGCGGATAGACGGCGAAGATGCCGCCGCCGGACAGGATGCGGTCGTCGAGCGCCGTCACCAACTGGCCGGACTTGAGGTCGGGCGCGGCGATGAAATCCGGCAGCATGCAGAATCCGAGCCCCGACAGGGCGGCGGCTCGCGCCGTCATCGGACTGTTGACCTCGATCGGTCCTGACACGGCGACGCTCAGCTGATCGTTGTTGTCGCCCTTGAACCCCCAGTTGTTGAGCCCGCGGCCATTGGTGTCGACGATACAGGGCATGTGGCCGAGATCCTGCGGCCGCGTCGGCATGCCATGCTTGGCAATCAGTTCGGGCGAGGCGCACAGCTTCACGGAAAACGGCGCCAGGCGCCGGGCGATCAACGACGAATTTTCCAGCCTGGAGATGCGCACCGCGAGGTCGAAACCTTCCTCGACGAGGTCGACGAAGCGATCGTCGAGCTGGATGTCGAGCACGATGTCGGGGTGCTGCTTGGCGAAGTCGATCAGCGATTGGCCGACCGGGGCGTCGGCGAAGGTGCGCGGCGCCGACAGCTTGATCCTGCCGCGTACGTCGCCGGAGGATTCGCGCACGGCGTCGGCCAGGCTGTCGACCTCGCGCACGATCTCCGAGGCGCGCCGGTAGTATGTGTGGCCGGCCTCGGTCATCGAGAACTGGCGCGTCGTGCGATTGAGCAGCAGCGCGCCGAGTTCGTCCTCCAGCTCGCGCACATATTTCGACAGCAGTGCCTTGGAGCGGCCGATCTTGCGCGCCGCCGCTGAAAAGCCCTCGGCCTCGACGACGTCGATGAAGGCGCGCATGCGGGTCAGTGTGTCCATGGTTGTTCAGGCCCTTTGTGCTGCGTCGAGAAGTTTTCGGCCGAGCCGTATCAGGGCAATGTCGCTGCCGGAAGGGCCCAGCAGCGACAGGCCGAACGGTGCGCCGGCGACCGAGCCGATGGGCAAGGTGATCTGTGGAAAGCCGGACAGCCCCGCCAAGCATAGAAGATGCAGGGCTCGCTCGCGATAAGTTTGGAACTGTTCCGGGGTGCTGTCGACGTAGGGCGCCGGACCCGGCACCGTCGGCAGGACGAGGAAGCCGTCCGTGCCGAGCAGGGCGCCGAGTTCGCCGCGGAACGTCAGGCGGCGCACTTTCTCGGCCTGCGCCGTGCGGTCATCGACGGCGCGGCCGAAGCCGAATCGCTCCTCGACGCCGGGGCCAAGTTCGCGCTCGCCGCTGGTGATCCATTCGCCATGCACGCCCCAGGCTTCCTTGGCCTGCAGCCGGCGAAAGCACCAGTAGAGTTCATCCGGGGACGAGCTGAAGTGCGTCGCCGTTGTGGCCAGGGCGCCGAAAACCGCGCTCGCCAGTGCCTTCATCCCGGCATATTCGGCAAGTGCTGGGCGAGCGACCATCTCGTCCAGCCAGCCGAGCGTCAGTGGGCGGTCGAGGGAATGCTGGTGCGGGTCGCGGCCAAGCAGCAGCTTGCCGACGGTCTCGTAGGTCTCGATGTCGTCGGCGAACCAGCCGAACGTGTCGAAGCTCGGCGCCAGCTTCATGGCGCCATCGAGCGAAATGCGGCCATGGGTGGTGCGCAGCCCGATCAGCCCGCAAAAGCTAGCCGGCGCGCGGATCGAGCCGCCGGTGTCGGAGCCCGTGGCGATGTCGGCCAGCCTGCCGGCCACTGCGGACGCCGACCCCGACGACGAGCCACCGGTGACGCGGTCGGGTGCGGCGGGGTTCACCGGAAACGAGAAATGCGCGTTCTGGCCGAACAGCGCGAAGGCAAGCTCGTCGGTCTGCGTCTTGCCGACGAAGCGCGCGCCGGCATCGAGAATCGTCTGCACGGCGGGTGCCGTGCGCGAGGCGGCATTGCTGTGCGCGAACTTCCGTAAATTGCCGCAGCCGGTGCGGTAGCCGGCGACGTCGTAAATGTCCTTGACGGCCAGACGCAGGCCGGCGAGCGGGCCGAGCTCGGCGTTGGCCACCGGCATCTGGCGAAGATCGAGAAAGGCGTTGAGAGGGCCGTGCGTGCCTGTCATCGTTCGATATCCGGATACGATTGCGTCTACATTGTTCGATGCCAGAAATTTTACAACCTTGGATACGATTTTTATTGATTGTGACGGCCACCGGCCATATATCGCGCTTGCCCAAAGTCGCACGTGCCTGTGGGTGTCCGCCGATCCTCGAATGGTGAGGGAAATCGGTAAGGTAACTGGAGCCAACCCCTCCAGTCGGTTTAGCGGCCAACCGCCAGACCGAGGACACCTTGAAGCAACGACGGTGCGGGCCTTTCTGGTTCTCTGCCGGTCGTCCAAAGACCGGGGTTACTGAAGAGGCACACCTTCATTGCCGGCAGTGCGGAACGGGGTTCTCCCAATCCAAGCCAAGGCAGACAAAGCGGACCGAAGCCGGGCAAGGCCGAGGTTCATCGCCGCGAGACGGCGTTTCATGGTTCCGGGGTCTCCACCGGCTGGTTCCATGGAATTTCCGTCCCGCCTTTGTTTGACCGCGTGTTCGCGAGGCCGACAGCCCGCGTCCGCACCCTTGTGCGCGCCGAAAGGCGTGATGGAGAAACCCGATGGCTACCCAGCGCATCCTCGACTTCCTCGCCACCCGACGTCCGTCCGGCCCCTGCCTCGTCGTCGACCTCGATGTCGTGCGCGACAATTTCCGCGCCTTCGAGAAGGCGTTGCCCGATTCCAAGATCTACTATGCGGTGAAAGCAAACCCGGCGCCGGAAATCCTGCGCCTGCTTGCTGCGATGGGCTCGTCCTTCGACACCGCATCGGTTGCCGAAGTCGAGATGGCGATGGACGCGGGTGCGCCCGCGGACCGCATCTCCTTCGGCAACACCATCAAGAAGGAGCGTGACATCGCACGTGCCTATCAGCTCGGCATCCGCCTGTTCGCGGTCGATTGCGT
Source organism: Mesorhizobium erdmanii (assembly GCF_013170725.1). Classification (NCBI taxonomy): domain Bacteria; kingdom Pseudomonadati; phylum Pseudomonadota; class Alphaproteobacteria; order Hyphomicrobiales; family Phyllobacteriaceae; genus Mesorhizobium; species Mesorhizobium erdmanii. Next base: position 2,119,681 of record NZ_CP033361.1, read on the forward strand.
CGAGGAGGTCGAGAAGGTCGCCCGCGTCGCTCCGGGGGCGCGCGTGTTCTGCCGCGTGCTGACCGACGGCGAGGGCGCCGAATGGCCGCTGTCGCGCAAGTTCGGCTGCGTGCCCGCGATGGCCGTCGACGTGCTGCGCCATGCCAAGGGGCTCGGCCTCGACGCCTATGGCGTGTCGTTCCATGTCGGCTCCCAGCAGACCGACCTGACCGCCTGGGACCGTGCGCTGGCCGACGCCAAGAAGGTGTTCGCGACGCTCGCCGAGGAGGGCATCGTGCTGAAGATGGTCAATATGGGCGGCGGGTTCCCGACGCGTTACCTGCGTGACGTGCCGGTCGCCCAGGCCTACGGCCAGGCGATCTTCTCGGCGCTGCGCAAGCATTTCGGCAATGCCATTCCGGAAACCATCATCGAGCCGGGTCGTGGCATGGTCGGCAATGCCGGCGTCATCAAGTCGGAAGTCGTGCTGATCTCGAAGAAAGCCGACAATGACAATGTGCGCTGGGTGTTCCTCGATATCGGCAAGTTCGGCGGCCTGGCCGAGACCATGGACGAGGCGATCCGCTATCCCCTGGTTACCCGCCATGACGGCTCGGAGACCGCGCCGTGCGTGCTGGCCGGCCCGACCTGCGATTCGGCCGACGTGATGTACGAGAAGACGCCATATCCGCTGCCCTTGTCGCTGACCATCGGCGACGAGGTGCTGATTGAAGGCACCGGCGCCTACACGACCACCTATTCTGCGGTGGCGTTCAACGGCTTCGAGCCTCTCCGATCCTACGTGATCTGACGGTTCTTTATTTGGCGCATTTTCGGCCACCACTTCGCCTGAAAATGCGTTGAGAACCGATCAGATCATCCGGCGCGGGCGCTTGCCGTCCGCCCGGCTTCGCTTGTGGAACAGATCTCCGCTCGCCAAGGATTGCGGAAATGGAAATGTCAGTTGAAATCGTAGCTCATGCGCCGGCCTTCGCAATGGTCGCCGAAACCGGTGCCGACGTCGCGGCACGCGAAGCCTTGCTCGATCGTGCCATGGGGCCGATGCGGCGGAAAAAATCGTCGGAGAAGCTGCGGCGCGGTCGCCGGCCTTCGGAAGGGCTGGCTTTCGTCGCGCGCGATGCATCGGGCGGCGTCGCCGGTACGGTGCGGCTGTGGGATGTCAGGCTGGGCGAGGGCGGTCGGGCGGCGTTGCTGCTTGGCCCGCTCGCCGTCGATCCGTCGCTCAAGAATGCCGGCATCGGCTCGGCGCTGATGCGCCATGCGGTCGCGGAAGCCGCGCGGCTGGGCCACGCGGCGATCCTGCTGGTCGGCGACGCGCCCTATTACGGACGCTTCGGCTTCTCAGCCGCCAGGACCGGTTCGCTCGCCATGCCAGGGCCCTATGAGCGGCACCGCTTGCTGGCACTGGAACTGGTGGAAGGCGCGCTCGACGGCGCGCAAGGCACGCTGAAGGCGGCGGGACGCAAACTGAAGGCGCAGGCGACGATGGCCGCTTGAGGCCGCCCCGCTGTCTCCCTAACAAGAACGCCGCCCGGAAGGCGGCGTTTTTTGCGGTTCATGAGCCCAACGGGCAGCAGCCTCCGCTCAGCCGATCAGCTGGCTGAGCGCCATCGCCACCGTCATGTCGCCTTCGACTTTGATCTTGCCTGTCATGAACGCCATGGTCGGGTTCAGGTCGCCTGATATCAGCGAGTCCAGATCGTCGAGCGAGAGCTTGATGGTGCAGTCGGTGGGGGCATCGGTGTTCGAGACGGTTGCGCCGTCGATGACGATGACGCCGTCGCTGCCGGTGTCGAATTTCACGGAACGATCGAACCCGCTGCTGGCCACGCGCGACTTGATCTTCTCGGCAATCTCCTGAACGCTCACGCTGTTCTCCTGTCTGGTTGCATCCGTCATGCAGGGAATTTCGGTCCGGCCGAAGCCCTTGCTGCCTCGAGGCGATTACAATCGCTGCCGCATATAGCGGCGGGTTGACGTTTACGTCAACGCGAATTGCTCGGAGTGGTTCCTATCGCCGCACCTGGCGAGCTGCCGGGACAAGCCCGCCGGTCAGTGGGCCGGCGGCGCCTCGGTTTCGCCCGGCTTGGCTGTCTCGGGCGCGGGGGTGGTGGAATCCTGCCGACGGCGCAGCCAATTGTCGCGGATTTCGTCCTTGCTCAGGAAATTCACCTGATCGATCAGAACCTCGTGCACCAGGGTCGCGCCGACGCGGGTGTTGATGGCATCGCGGATCGCGGCGCGAAAGGCATCGAGGTCGATCGTTGCCTTCTTGCTGAAGTCGATCTGGGGATTGGAATAGAGGTAGGTGTAGACCTGATCGGTGATCAGCGCCTCGGCAGGAATCGACAGCTTCTTTATCTGCTCCGGTTCGACGGTGTAGACGAGCTTGGCCAGGAAGTAGCCGCCGATCCCGGAGTCCCGGATCAACGGCACCGAAATGACGTCGGTCTTGACGTAATCCAGCCCGCCCAGCATCGGCTTGGGCTTCTCGCCGACGCCTTTTTCGCCGGCGGCCTGGAACGAATAGAACACCGCGCCGAGCGTGGCGGCGCAGATCCAGACAGCGATGGCGATGACCTTGATCATTCAGAGGCCGAGCCCGACATCATCGCGCTCTACCCTTTCAGCCGGCCGAATTCGCCGGCGGAGTAGGTGCCGTCGGTTTCGGCGCGCTGGATGGCGCTGCGCAGCAGGCTGGCGACCTCGTTGACGGCGCTCAGATGCGCCAGGATCGCGGCTTCGTTTTTTGCCAGTTTCTGGCGCAACCGGATCAGACCCTCGCGGTGCTGTTCGAGGAATTCGGCTTCGCTGCCGCCCTTCATGGCGCGCGTCAGTTCGTAGAGGTAACGGCTCTTGCGGGCATTCGACGCCTTGAGGTCGTAGCCGGTATCGGTGCGGATGCCGGCCGTCTCTTCCTCGACCACCTCCTCGATGCGGCCGATGATGGCGGCGAGATTTCCGGGGCGCGCGAACGGGATCGGCGATTCCGACGCTGTCGCGCGCGCCGGCAGGTTGGCGGTGAATTCGGAAGAGTCGGCCATGGTGTTTCCCAGTCCTAGATCTTGATGTCTGTCTTTATGGTTGTCTCGTCGCCGGTCATCGACCTGGCGGCCTTGCGCTGCAATTCCTGGACGAGCGAAGTGGACAGACGAGTTTGCTGGTCGATCTCGGTCTTTTCCGGTCCATTCGAAACCGGGCCGATCGGCACCTTGCGCTTGCCGTCCATATAGTGGTCGGCCACCAGCGACTTGGCGATGCCAATGCCGCCGCGCTCGGCCATGACGTCGGCGACGCGTTCTGCGAGCTGCGATTTCCACATGTCGCCGGCCAGACCCTTGCCGTAGACGCCCTCGGTGTCCTTGGGCAGCATGTTCTGGATGAAGGTCTGCAGGACCATCGCCTCGAACTTCTTGAATTTTTTGGCCGGGTCGGCTGTCGCCGCCGCCTTGTCGGCGGTGGCGCGCGACAGGATCGAGCCGGCATCGCCGGACGCGGTCGTGTCGACCGAGGTCGAGGTATCGACCGAGAACGTGCCGGCAACACCGTTCGCACGCTTCGCCAGCGCGGCGCGGGCAGCCTCGATGTCCGTCGGGTCGACAGCGCGGGCGACATCCATAACGATGTCGCTGGGTGGAGAAATCGCCAAGAAAGTCCGCCTTTTGTCGGGTTTCCTGGAGCGACCATGCCTCAACAAGCTTGTGGCAGGCTTGCGCGGGAGGGCAAGCTCAAGCGGGTCGCCTAACCATTCGTCGCGACCGGGCCTGGCAGTCGAACCACGACCTCGAGTCCGCCTAGCGAAGATTTGCCGAGATTGAGATCCCCGCCATAGAGCTCTGCGAGTTCGCGGGTGATCGACAGACCGAAGCCATGGCCGACGATGCTCTCATCAAGCCTTTTGCCGGGCTGCAGTACCTCATGGATTTTCTCCATACTTATGCCAGGACCGTCGTCGGCCACTTCGATCAAGACTTGGGTGCCGGCATTGCGAGCCTTGATGGAGATTGTGCTCGAAGCCCACTTAAAGGCGTTGTCCAGCATGTTGCCGAGCATCTCATCCAGATCCTGGGGTTCGCAGGCGACGGCAAGAGCCTCCGGTATATCGACGGCCACGTTCAACCCGCGCTCGGCGTTGATTTTTGAAAGAACAACGTTCAAGTCGAGCACGCGCGGCCTGATCGCAGTGCTGATGTGGGCGGGTCCGTTAAGCGCTGCGGCGCGCGCTCGCCCAAGATGATGTCGTATGCGCTCCTGCATCTCGGCAACAAGCCTCAGACGCTCGGCATCGCGTCGGCTCCTGCTGCCACTGAGCGACAACGACAACGCCGCCAGCGGTGTATTGAGCGCGTGACCAAGGTTCGAGACGTGACCGCGGGCTCGTCTCAGGCCTTCGGCGTTCTGCTTGATCAGCGAGTTCAGCTCACCCACCAATCCACGCAATTCCCTGGGCTGGTTGCCTTCGATGTGGCTGGCGCGCCCTGCGCGAACATCCTCCAGGCCTTTTGTCACGCGCTTGAGGGGCCGAAGCCCCAGTCGCATCTGCAAGACGCTTGCAGCCGCGAGCAGAATCCCTAGTGCCAGCATCGCCAAAATGACCGGCACCAACGCATCACGAAGGGGCCGCACCAGCGCATGAGCGGGTGCGGAAGCCGTAATTGTCATCCATGTACCGTTCGTAGGCACGACCTGGACACGCAGATAGAGCGGTTCGCCTCGCGGGCCGACCCCGTTGAAGGGGCGAGGACGTGTGTTGGCGTCCGCTGGCCCGTCATGCCACCCGCCCCACCAGTGATCCGATCCCCGGTTGGTTATATCGGCGCCATCCAGCGAGGCTGAACGGTAGGTATGGCCGTCGATCGTTGCCATCCAGTACCAGCCAGCCCCATGTCGATCGAACGGTGGCGGATCGTTCAACGTCAGGACGTCCGGCAATGATGGCCTGTTCTCAAGCGCGCTCGTCACGGCGCCGATCTGCGTATCGAGGCGCTGGTCGATCTGGTCGCGGATGAAACGCGACAGAACGATCCCCGTGCTGATGCCCGTGGCGATCAAAGCGGCCAAAACCAGGACGGCTGATCCCAGCGCCAGCCGCGCCGCGATGGATTTTGGGGTCAACCGCCGAAGACGACCGAGCGGCATCATGGAGACGATACCAGACGGTACCCTCGGCCACGCTCTGTCGCGATCATCTCATGCCCGATCTTTCGGCGGAGCCTGGCAATGATGACTTCAATGGAGTTCGAATCGACGTCTGCGTCGCCTTCATACACACGTTCGATCAGGTTGGACCGATCGATTGTCGTATCCTTGCGCAGGATGAGACATTGCAGGACCCGCCATTCCAGCGCCGTAAGCTTGAGCGGGAGTCCGTCCTTTTCAAACATTCCGAGCTGCGCGTCAAAGCTCAGCGTACCGCAGCTGATTAGTGGGGCTGAATGACCTGCCGCGCGTCGCACGAGGGCTCGCAACCGAATGACAAGCTCTTCTACGCGAAATGGTTTGGTCATGTAGTCGTCGGCACCGGCCTTGAAGCCCTCGACCTTTTGCGACCATCCGTCCCGCGCGGTTAGGATCAGGACAGGCATCGTCCGGTTCGCTTTGCGCCATGATGTAAGCACGCTGATTCCGTCGACTTTGGGCAGACCAAGGTCGAGCACAGCCGCGTCGTAAGCCTCGGTGTCGCCAAGATGCATACCGTCTTCACCGTTACGCGCCACATCGACAGCAAAGTTCTCCGATCGGAGCGCCTTGGCGATACCGTCAGAGAGCGTCTTGTCGTCTTCTATGAGCAGGATGCGCATCTGTTGGACCATGTCCTTTCCAGCATGCCGGATAGGCGCTCCGGCTTAACTCAACCTGAACGGCCCGGTTCAGCTTCGGTTCGACCTGCTCCGCTAGAAATGCGGTGTCTACAACGCATAAAAGGATTTTTGGAATGTCGAACCAAGACAATATCGGACCCTCGAGCCCGGCGGAAACCAGCGGCACCGCAACCGACAAATCGTCCAAACGCCGGCTTGGCGCCAAAATGGTCGGTGGCTCAGCCTTGGTTGGCATGCTTCTGGTCGGCGCCGTGGCAGGTGCGGTGGCCATGAAGGTGTCGCGCCACGATGAACGTCAGGCATTGCTTCCGCCAGTCACGATCAATGCAATGGCCGATGACAGCCTGGTCGCGGTCAAGGGCAAGGTTGCCGAGATCTTCGGCAACAAGTTCGTTATTTCGGACGGCACCGGCCGGACACTGGTCGATGTCGGGCCTGAAGGCAGCAATGCCAAGCTTGTGGCGCAAGACGAAGAGGTGACGGTACAAGGACGCTACGATGAAGGCTTTATCCATGCCGGCATGGTGATCCATGGCGACGGTCGGGTCGACGAACTGCGGCCCCCACATCCTCGCGGCCCGCGTCACGGCTGGCGTGATTTCGGCCCCGACGCGCATGGGCGGGGCCCGGGCGATGACGCGCCGCCTCCACCTAAAGCTTGAGCGCAATAACCGCCGAAACGACAAAGCGGCTCCGGATAAAACCGGGGCTGCCTTGCCTCTATCCCGAGTCTGCCACACCACCGCGCCAACGGTAGAATTGCCGGTTCGGCAAAACTCTGGGCCCGTCGGAAACTTGCCGCGTCGCCGATCCGTAACTCACGCAACAGGTCAGCGTGATGATGCAGGGCGATGATGTGACGTTTGCGGTGTTGTTTGTCGGTGTGGGCATTGGCCTGTGCATCGTTATGTCGATCGCGTGGGCGATTGTCGTTCGAGGCGGCAGGTCGGGCTGGGTGGATGCTACCTGGTCGTTCGCGACGGGTGCCGCCGGCATCGCCATGGCGCTTGTTCCACTATCCGGTTGGCAGCAATCGGCGACGAGGCCCGTCATCGTCGCCCTGCTCGCGGCGATCTGGTCGATCAGGCTTGGCCTGCACATAGCAGTCAGAACCCTGCGCGGCGGCGACGATCCGCGTTATGCGCAACTGCGCGGCGAATGGGGCACAGATTTTGCGCGCCGGCTGTTCTGGTTTCTGCAGGCGCAGGCCGGCGCTGCCTTGCTGCTAGCGCTTTCCATCTTCGTGGCCGCGCGCAACCCGGTACCGCACCTGCAAATCGGCGACTGGCTTGGCATTGCCATTCTGGTGATTGCCATCCTCGGCGAGGGCCTGGCCGACCGCCAGCTTGCGCGGTTTCGTGACAACCCGGCCAACAGGGGAAAAGTCTGCGACGCCGGGCTGTGGGGACTCTCGCGTCATCCCAACTATTTCTTCGAGTGGTTCGGCTGGCTGGCCTATGTCGCGATCGCGCTGGATTTCACCGGTGCCTACGCATGGGGCTGGTTGGCCGTGTCCGGCCCGCTTTTCATGTACTGGCTGCTGGTTCATGTGTCCGGCATTCCGCCGCTCGAAGCGCACATGCTGAAATCGCGTGGCGAAAAATTCCGTGCCTACCAGGCGCGCGTCAATGCCTTCTGGCCGGGGCCGTCCCGCCATACTTCTCCGCAAACCTCGAAAGGTCGAGCCTTGTGAGCCTCATAGCATCCGCCATCCGCACCGTAGAACGCAGCCCGTTGCCCGATCCCGTGACCCGAACGGGGATAGGCTTCCTGGTCGGGCGCACGCGCCGAAACCTGCTCGAAAGACCCGCCACGCATGAGCAGGCCTTCGTCCACGCCATGGCCGATCATCCGATTGCCGAGCACACGCAGGCAGCAAACGAGCAGCACTACGAATTGCCGCCGGCTTTCTTCGGGCTGGTGCTAGGGCCACGCCGCAAATACTCGTCCTGCCTCTACCGGCGTGGCGATGAAAGCCTGGCGCAGGCCGAGCTTTTGGCGCTGGAAGAGACCGTTGCCCACGCCGATCTGGCCGATGGCCAAGACATCCTCGAACTCGGCTGCGGTTGGGGTTCGCTGACGCTGTTCATGGCCGAGCGCTTTCCCGCCGCCAGGATCACGGCGGTGTCCAACTCGGCGCCGCAAAGGGCGTATATCGAAGCGCAGGCTCGGCAGAGGGGCCTCGCAAATATCCGCGTCATCACCGCCGACATGAACAGTTTCCATCCGAACGGCCTGTTCGACCGCATCGTGTCGGTCGAGATGTTCGAGCATATGTCGAACTGGCAAAAGCTGCTCGAACGGGTGCAATCCTGGCTGACGCGGGAGGGGCGGCTCTTCATCCATGTCTTCACCCACAAGAGCCGGTCGTACCGTTTCGACCATCGCGACAAATCCGATTGGATCGCGCAGCACTTCTTCACCGGCGGCATCATGCCGAGCCATGATCTGATCCGGCATTTCCCCGGCCTGTTCGACGTCGAGCAGGAATGGCGATGGAATGGCCGCAACTACCAGCGCACGGCAAACCAGTGGCTCGCCAATATGGATGCCAACCTGCCCGAGATCGACCGCATCCTCGCTGGGGTCTACGGCAAGGACGCATTGGTCTGGCGCCGCCGCTGGCGGCTGTTTTTCCTCGCCACCGCCGGTCTCTTCGGACACGCGAACGGTGAGGAATGGGGCGTCAGCCACTATCGCCTGCGCGCGGCCAGATAAGATTGGAAACGCCGGTCCGATCGGGAATGTTGTGGACGTCATGGAGCGCGGCGGAGGCCTATTTCGCGAGTGACGATCCTCTCGTCGCCACCGCCAATCTTGTTGCGCTGGTCGTGCTGTGGAACCAGCCCTTCTATCCGCTCTACGTCTACTGGTCCGTCGGTCCCGTCATTGCGCCGACTTTCTATACGTTCATTTCGACGCCGTTCTTTCTCGCCGTCCCGGCGGTTGGCCGCATCAACGGCCGTGCCGGCCGTGCTCTGCTGCCCCTGGTCGGAATCGGCAACACGGTACTCAGTGCCAAGGTGTTCGGCGTCGCCTCCGGCGTGGAGATCTTTCTGCTGCCCTGCGTGCTGCTCGGCTTCGTGCTGTTTCGGCCGCGCGAACGCATCATTGCGATCGCCATTGCGGCTGTCGGCATGCTGGCCTTCACGTTCCTGCATGGGCGTTACGGCGCCCCGGTACATCTCTATTCGGCCGAGGAATATGCAGGGTTCTTGAAAATGAACTCGCTAAGCGCAGGTACGCTCACCGCTTTCATCGGTCTTCTCGTGATGAACCTGATGGCCTCGCCGGCCAAGCGCTGACGACCACTATGCCGTTCGCGACAAAGCACTGGAAACGAGAAACCCAGCCGTCGCCGCGATCGCGGTGAGCACGGTCCCCCAGCAGATATCGGCAATTGTGACCGCGACGGGCCAGTTCTTGAGCGTTGCCTGGTTGGTCAGGTCGTAGGTGGCGTAGGCGCAAAAGCCGAACAGCGCGCCGTTCACTAAGGCAGTCATCCACGATCCACTCTGAAAGGCAGGCTGCACCGCGAAATAGACGGCGCCGGCGATATAGATTACGTAGAAAAGCACTGCCGCCTTGACGTTGAAATCATCGAGCAGGATCGGTCCCAGCAGCGGCTTGTAAAGGCGGCTGCTCATCACCGTCAGCCAGACGGCGTCGATACAGAGGAACACGACCGCCGTCGTCAGATAGGCGATGCCGTATGTCTTGATCATTTTCGCCCCAAACTCCGTTGGCTGTTGTCTCCAGAAACGGTTTTCAACGCCGATAGTTTCGAACGGGCGAAACTCGCTCTTGCTGTCATCCGTAGCTCTGCAAAACGGATGATAGGGCGAATGATGAACCGACTGGCAGCGGCGGCAGGCCTGATACTTTGCGTCTCACTCTGCGGATCGGCGCTTGCCGCATCGGCACCTGACCCCAGCGGGACATGGAATCGTGGCGACGGTAATGCGAAAGTCCGCATCGCCCCATGCGGCTCGAACATCTGTGCCACCAATGTCTGGATCAAGGACACCAGCGGCGGCGAAGCCGTCGGCGACAAGCTTGTGATGACGCTGAAGCCGAAGTCCGCCGATACGCTCAGCGGCAAGGCCTACGACGCAAAGCGTGCGATGACCTATGCGATCCAGCTCAAGGTGGCCGGGCAGAGCCTTGTCACGCGCGGCTGCGTTGTCGGCGGACTGGTTTGCAAGTCGGTGAACTGGTCCCGCGCCCGCTGACAATGGGCGCGGCAGGTCTCGTCCGACCGCCTTCGCCTCACGACAAAATATCGCTCCCGCCACAGTGAAACTCGCGCCCGATCGCCCCGTATCTACCAATGTCCTGGGGTGCCGCCCGCGCCCTACAGACTTGATTTCCAACAAGGATTGTCGATGAACATCGTGCCCATCAGCCGTGGTCGCCCAGCCGACAGGAAGAAAATCGCCGTCATCGGTTCGGGCATCTCCGGCGCGGCTGCCGCATGGGCCTTGCATCCGGACGCCGACGTTACCCTCTATGAGGCTTCGCACCGCCCGGGCGGCCATACCGCCACCGTCGACATCGACTATGACGGCACGCCGATCTCGGTCGACACGGGCTTCATCGTCTACAACGAGCTGGCCTATCCGGATCTCACCGCGCTGTTTTCTCATCTCGGGGTCGCCACGCATGAGAGCGACATGGGCTTTTCGCTGTCGCTCGACGGAGGCAAACTCGAATGGTGCGGCTCGACGCTGCGCACCATATTCGCCCAGAAGCGCAATGTCTTTTCGCCGGGCTTCCTGTGGATGCTGCGGGAAATCCTGCGCTTCAACAAGGCGTGCATCGCCGAGCGCGACAGCGGCACGCTGGGCAACGTCTCGATCGGCGACTATCTTCGCACCCGCGGTTTCTCCGCCGGCTTTCGCGACAATTATCTCATACCGATGGCGGCGGCGATCTGGTCGACGCCACGCGCCAAGATGCTGGACTATCCGGCCGCGAGCTTCATCAGCTTCTTCGAGAACCATCGCCTGATCGACAATGATACGCGACCAATCTGGCGCACCGTGAGCGGTGGCTCTCGCAACTACCTGCAAAAGCTGCTGGCGCCGCTCGGCTCGGCGCTGCGTCTGTCGTCGCCGGTCAAGACACTGGTGCGCGACGCGTTCGGCGTCACCGTGTGGGCGGGCCATGACGCGCCTGAGCGCTTCGACAATGTCATCATCGCCGGTCACAGCGACCAGGCCTTGGCCATGCTCGGCGACGCAACGAGCGTCGAGGAAACGATCCTGTCCGCCATACCATATCGTCCCAATCGGGTCGTCCTGCACAGAGACCCTCGCCTGATGCCGAAGCGGCGCGCCGCCTGGGCGGCGTGGAACTATCTGCGCTGTTCCTGTGACGGGGAGGAACCGGAAGTCTCGGTCACGTACTGGATGAACCGTTTGCAGGGGATCGACGCGGCAAAGCCGCTTTTCGTTTCGCTCAATCCGGCAGTCGAGCCGCGTCCGGAACTGGTCTTCGGCGAGTGGATGTTCGACCACCCGCAATACGATGCGCGTGCCTTGTCGGCGCAGGCTCGTCTCGATGATATACAGGGCGTGCGCGGCACCTATTTTGCCGGTGCTTGGACCGGCCACGGGTTTCATGAGGACGGCTTGCGCTCGGGCCTCGACGCGGCGATCGCGCTCGGTGCGGACGTGCCGTGGCGGCGGCGCGAGGCGGCCAAGGCGCTGCTGGCGGCGGAATAGGACCTCTGTCGGAATGGACGAACGGATCACGACACTGGAACAGAACGGTCCAACGCCACTGGCGGCGGGGGTGCTCTATCCGGGTGAGGTCATGCATGCGCGGCTGAAGCCGTTCGGCCACCGCTTTGTCTACCGCGTGTTCTCTTTGCTGGTCGACATAGACAGGCTTGTCGAGCTCGGCCGCATGACGCGGCTGTTGGGAGTGAACCGTCCCGGCCTGGCGTCGTTCCATGAGAGCGACCACGTGGAAACCCCGGGCGAAAGCCTGCGGGCCTTCGCCGACAGGCTGCTCGCCGGTGCTGGGCTCGAGAAGCCGGCGGCGCGCGTGCTGCTGCTCGCCTATCCCCGCATCTTCGGCTACGTCTTCAATCCGATCTCGGTCTATTTCTGCTACGATGAAAGCGAGGCGCTGATCGCCTTGATTTATGCCGTGCGCAATACGTTCGGGGGGCGGCATTTTTACGTGGCGCCGATCAAGTCGGGCGAACTCGGGCCAGCCGGGATACGCCAGACACGAGCCAAGCTCTTCCACGTGTCGCCGTTCATCGGCATGGACGCACGCTACCATTTCCGCATCCTGCCGCCCGGCAAGACAGTCAGGCTGCGTATCCATGAGACGGAGAATAACGAGCCGTTGCTGTCGGCAACCTTTACCGGCGCCGCTCGCCCGCTTGCCACGCCGGACCTTGGCGCGTGCCTGATCAAGTTTCCCTTCGTGACGTTGAAGATCATCGCCGGCATTCACTGGGAAGCGCTGAAGCTTTGGCTGAAGGGCGCGCGCTTCCATCCGAGCCCGACGGTTGCAGGTCCCGCGCGGAACTTGCCCAACGAGCCGCGGCCGGTCGCTGTCCGCAGATAAACCCGAGCGCGGCTACTCTTCGCTTCGCTTCTGCGCGATCAGATCCAGCCGTTCACGGTCCGAGCGTTCGCGCTCGTCGCGGTTGCGCACGTCCCTGTAGGCGCGCTCGACCATGTTGGTGCGCGCGTTTGCCGTGGCGATGAGGCCGGCCTCCTGCCTGGCGCTTTCCAGGCTCTTCTCCTGGCGCACCACCGCCTGGGCGATGCGGCGATGATAGAGATCGGGAAACAGGCCGGACAGCGAATTGTCCTGGTCGAAATGGCCGACCAGTTCCTGGGCCTCGGCCTCGGCGGCGTTCGCCTCGGCCAGGAAGGTGGCGTGACGGGTTTCGTGCAATGCCTTCAGTTGCTCCTGCACCTTGACCAGTTTCTTGAGACGGTCCTTGCGCGTGCTCATCGTCACCTCGCCAAAGTCAGGTCGACGAAGCCATCGACGAACAACGACAGCATGGTGCCGATGGCGAAATAGAAGATGAGCATGCCGCCGGCGATGACGAAGGGCTGGGAGATGAAATAGATCGGGATCTGCGGGGTCAGCTTGTTGACGAACCCGATCGTCAGATTGACCAGAATGGCATAGGCGACAAACGGGCTGCCGAGGCGGATGACCAGGAAGAAGGTGTCCGACACGGTGTCGGTGATGTCGACGAGGGCGGCCTGCGGGTTGAAGAAGACATTGACCGGCGCAACCGTGTAGGACGACACCAGGGCGCGGACGATCTCGTGGTCGAAGTCGAAGACGAACAGCATCAACAGCGCCGAGAACGAGATGATGGCGGCAAGGGCGGCCTGCGGTTCCGGCTCCTCGATCGCCGGCCCGCCCGAGCCGCCATAGCCGATCAGCATGGCGATGGCCGAGCCCATGAAGCGTAGCGCTTCCATGTAAAGCCTGGTCATGGCGCCGATCAGCCCGCCGACCAGGAGTTCCGAGATGATCATGGGCACCAGGATCTGCGGGCGCGGATCGACGAAGGGAATGATCTTGTCCCACAGGAAGGCGAGCAGGCCCCCGGTGGCGGCGATCGCCACGAACAGCCTGACTTGTGCCGGAACGCGGGCGCTGGACAGGCCAGGCATCAGCATGAAGCAGGAGCCGATGCGGCAGAAGGCGAGGAACGCCGCGATGACGACGCTCTGCGAAAGAACGCTCACGATATGGTCCCGAGCACCCTGATCTCGACGCCCTTGGCGATTTCGACGTGGGAGAGCACCGGCAGCGTGGTGAACAGGCGCTCGATGATCATGCGCACATAGGGGCGCGCGTCGGGCGCGGTGACCAGCACGAAACGCTCGCCTGCCTCGAGGAATTTCTTGATCGCCTTGGTGGCGTCCTGGCCGAATTCCTCAAGCTGGCGCGGATCGATGTCGAACTCGCGCACCTCGCCCTTGGCGTCGCGCTTGAGGCTCTGGTGAAAGGCGAGGTCCCAGCGGTTGCCGAGGCGCAGCACCTTGAGCACACCGCCTTCCGAAAGGTCGCCGCATATCTGCTGGGCCATGCGGATGCGGACATGTTCGACGATCTGCTCGGTGCGGCGCACATGCGGCGCGATCTCCGCGATTGCCTCGATGATCAGGTGCAGGTTGCGGATCGAGACGCGCTCGGCCAGCAGCAGCTTCAGCACCGCCTGCAGGCCGGGATAGGAGATGTGCGTGGTGCAGATCTCGTCGGCGAGCTTGCGGTATTCCTGGTCCTGGCGTTCGAGCAGCGCTTTCATGTCCTTGTAGGACAGGAGCTGCGGCAGGTTGTTGCGGATGACCTCGGAGAGATGGGTCAGCAGCACCGACATGTTGTCGGCGAAGGTGTAGTTCTCGCGCTTCAGATCCTCGGCGAAGGTTTCCATGACGGAATAGGCGCGCATGCCAAAGGCCGGCTCGCGGATCTCCTCGCCCGGTATTTCGGGCACGTCGCGGTTGCCGAGCAGCACCATGATTTCGCCGACGCGCATCGAATATTCGGCAACCACCGTGCCGTGCACCTTGATCTGGTAGCTTTTCGGCGGGATGGCGAAGTCGTCGGCGACGCGCACTTCCGGCACGACGAAACCGTATTGTTGGGCGAATTTCTTGCGCATCTTGCCCATGCGGAAGACCAGCTCCTGATGCGAGACCAGGAGCCTTGTCGACAGCTGCTTGCCGATCAGCAGTTCGATCTCGGCGGTGGCGAGCGAGGCCTTGACCGAGTTCTTCTCCTCTTCCGCCTTGGACGCCTTTTCCTGGGTCTTCAGCGCTTCGGCCTGGGCGAGCGCGCGGTTGGCGCGCAGCGGAATGACGTAGCCGAGGCCGGCCATGCCGCCGGCGAGCGCAAAGAATGGGAACAATGGCAGGCCGGGCATCAAGCCGAGCAGCACCAGCAGGGCCGCCGCCACGTAGAGCGCGCGCGGGTGGGCGCCGAGCTGGCCGAACACGGCCTGGTTGGTCGAGCCGCGGGTGCCGCCCTTGGACACCAGCAGGCCGGCGGCGAGCGAGACGATGAGGGCCGGGATCTGGGTGACCAGGCCGTCGCCGACCGACAGCTTGATGAACACGTCGGCGGCCTCGCCCATGCCCATTCCGTGCCTGATATAGCCGATGGCGATGCCGCCAACGATGTTGATGGCGGTGATGATGAGGCCGGCGATGGCGTCGCCGCGCACGAATTTCGAGGCACCGTCCATCGAGCCGAAGAAGGAGCTCTCTTCTTCCAGTTCGCGGCGGCGCAACTGCGCGGTCTTGTCGTCGATCATGCCGGCGGAGAGGTCGGCGTCGATCGACATCTGCTTGCCGGGGATGGCATCGAGGGTGAAGCGGGCGCCGACTTCGGCGATACGGGTGGCACCCTTGGTGATGACGATGAAGTTCACCACGATCAGGATCATGAAGACGATGAGGCCGATGACGAAGTCGCTGGCCATCACCAGCTTGGAGAAGCCGGCAATGACATAGCCGGCGGCGTGCGTGCCTTCATTGCCATGCGACAGGATCATGCGCGTGGTGGCGATGTTGAGGGATAGCCTGAGCATGGTGGCGATGAGCAGCACGGTCGGGAACGAGGAGAAATCGAGCGGCCGCTGGATCCACAGCGCCACCATCAGGATCAGCACCGACAGCGCGATCGAGAAGGCGAGGCCGATGTCGATGAGGAAGGCCGGGATCGGCAGGAACAGCACGGCCAGGATGATGACGATGCCGAGCGCGAAGAAGATGTCGCGGCCATTCTTGGCCACCGCGCCGGGCTGGATGCTTTCGCTGATCGCCATTGAAATCCTCGAACCATAGATTGCCGCGCATGCGACAGCCCGGCGAGGGTAGCTGGCCAAGCTTGCGCGAGGGTGGGAGAGTGGCTGGACCGACAGCTTGCGAGAAGGAAGACCCATGCTCTTGATCATCGGCACGATCCGTTTGCCGCCCGACAGGCTCGAAGACGCGAAGCCCGTGATGGAGCGCATGATCTCGGGCAGCCGGGGCGAGGACGGCTGCCTCGAATATTCCTATGCGCGCGACGTGCTCGATGCCGGGCTGATCCGGGTCACCGAAGTGTGGCGCGACAGGGCTTCGCTCGACGCGCATTTCCGCTCGCGGCACATTGCCGACTGGCGTTCGAGCTGGCCGACGCTTGGCATCGGCGAACGCAACCTCGTGCTCTATGAGGCCGGCGAGCCGATGCCGACCTGAGCGGTCGCCGTTGGCTGGCCGGCAACGGCAAACAATCAGGAGTCGGCCGTGGCGATGCCGACCAGCCAGCGCCTGACAGCGCGTTCTTCCGCAGCCGACAGGCCTTCGGTCAGTTCGGCCTCGATGGCTTGCACGCGCTCGCGGCATTTTTTCAGGAGTGCGCGGCCGCTATCGCTGAGGTCGATGTGCTGGATGCGGCCGTGAACCGCATGCGGCTTGCGCATCAGCGAGCCGGCCCGTTCAAGATTGGCGACGATGACGCTGAGCGTCTGCGGGGTGAGCAGCGCCAGCCGGGCGAGGTCGGCGTTGGAAAGCCCGGGATAGGCGGCAAGCATGGTCAGCGTGACAAATTGCGGCTGCGTCACGCCGAGGTCGCCCAGCGCCCGATCCATTCTCAGCCGATGCGCGCCGGCGGCCTGCCGCAGGAGATAACCGAGATAGCCTTCCTCGCCGCGTTTGCCTTCGCCGGGAGCCGGAATGGACGAATGCTGATTGGGCTTGCGCATGATGTAAGAGCTCTTATATGTTATTCGTGCACTGATACTACGACGATATGGAGTCCATGACGATGGGTCATCGTATTTTTCTTGCCGGCGCTGCGGGCGCCATCGGCCAGCGGTTGATCCCGCAGCTTCTGGCCGCCGGCCATGAGGTGATGGGCACCACGCGCAGTGCGGACAAGGCCGAGAGACTGCTTGCCCTGGGCGTCGAACCGTTCGTGGTGGATGTCTTTGATGCCGAGGCGCTGTCGCGGGCAATGGGTTCCGTCCGCCCCGACATCGTCGTGCATCAGTTGACCGACCTGCCATCGGGCCTCGACCCGAGCCGAATGGGCGAGGCGATCGTGCGCAATGCCCGTATCCGCGACGAGGGCACACGCAACCTGGTTGCAGCCGCCGTCGCGTCCGGTGTCCGGCGCATGGTGGCGCAAAGCATCGCCTGGGCCTATGCGCCAGGCCCGGAGCCGCATGCCGAATCCGATCCGCTGGAGGGCGGCGCGTGCGGCAATCGCGGCATCAGTGTCGGCGGTGTGATCGCCTTGGAAAAGGCAGTGCTGAACGCACCGTTCGCCGGTGTCGTGCTGCGCTACGGCCAGCTCTATGGGCCGGGAACGGGAACCGAGAAGCCTGCCGGCGCATCGCCGGTGCATGTCGACGCTGCCGCATATGCAGCGCTGCTCGCACTCGACAAGGGCGCGACGGGCGCCTTCAACGTGGCCGAACCCAACCAGGCGGTCGCAACGCAAAAGGCGGTCGAGCAGTTGGGCTGGCGCGCCGATTTTCGTTTGCCTGCCTGAATTCGGAGATTTCGATATGATCGGCAATCAAGTTCGTTCGCGCGCCGGCCAATCCCTTATCGCCGTCAGCGCTGTCGGGATTTTGTTCACGCTGACGGCAAAGTGGGCCGGCCCGGGTCTCATTGGCACCGTGCCTGATGGCATGGAAACGCACATGGACATGGCAAACATCAATGCGGACGGCGCCGCCGGGGCGCGGCCGAAGACGGTCGTCACGCCGATCTCCTGCGAAAAGTTGCCCAACGTGCCAGGCAAGTCGATCACCACGGTGATCGTGGCATTTCCGCCAAACGGGTTCACGCCGCGCCACCGGCATCCAGGCTCGGTCAGCGCCTTTGTCCTCAAGGGCACGCTGCGCTCGCAACTCGAGGGCGGTCCCGCCGGCACCTACACAAAGGGGCAGACCTGGTTCGAGCCGCCCGGCACAGTCCATCTCTTTGCCGAGAATGCCAGCACCACCGAGCCCGCTGAATTGCTGGCGACCTTCATCGCCGACGACGATTGCGGGCCGCTGACCATACCGGACTGACGGCGAACCGGTTGCGTCACCCGTGCAGTGCGGCAAAGACCGAAATCAGCCGGTCTCACGGCCATAATGGCGCCTTTGATGTCGCCATTGTGGTTGTCATGTCATGCTGCCCGGCGTATCAGGCGGGTCTGCCATAGCCTTTCGATTATCGGCGAGCCATCCGGTGCTTTCCAGAAACCAACCACAAGTCTACGCCCGCCGGCTACGCGCGGTGCTTCTGAGGTCAATTCCCCTGCTCGAGGCGCGCGGCATCGCCGTGGTCCTCCTGGCCGGAATCGTCGGCGTCATGGCGGGCATACTGGTCACCGCGATGAGCCAGATCGTGCAGGACCTGCATGGGTTGCTGTTTGGGGTCCAGCCCGGCGGCCGGCTATCCGGCATGTTCTCGCTCGGCAATCCTCTGCAGGCGCTGGTGCCTGCGATCGGCGGCATACTGCTGGGTTTAAGCGTCATCTGGCTGAGGAAGCGCAGGATCCGCACGCCGGTCGATCCGATCGAGGCCAACGCGCTCTATGGCGGGCGCATGTCGCTGACCGATACGTTCATCATCGCCAGCCAGACCATGATCTCCAGCGGTTTCGGCGCTTCCGTCGGGCTGGAGGCGGGCTACACGCAAGTCGGCTCCGGTCTGGCCTCGCGGCTGGCGCGTTTGTTCAAGCTGCGCCGCAACGATGTCCGCATCATGGTCGGCTGTGGTGCGGCCGGTGCCATCGCGGCCGCTTTCGACGCGCCGCTGACCGGCGCCTTCTACGGTTTCGAGCTGGTCATCGGCATCTATTCGGTCGCCAATGTCGCGCCTGTCATGACAGCAGCGATCTCAGCCTCGCTCACCGCCGAGATGTTCGGCGGCGTGCCGTTTCCGCTCGAACTTTCAGGATTGCCGCAGCTCACCGCGAGCCAGTACGTGCCGTTCCTGCTGCTCGGCCTGCTGGGCGGCGCGGCTTCGATCGCCATCATGCAACTGGTGACGCTGATCGAACGCGGTTTCAACAGGCTCTCGGTCGATGCCTCGCTGCGCCCGGTCATCGGCGGCGTCCTCGTCGGCCTGCTGGGGCTGATCACGCCGCAGGTCCTGTCCAGCGGCCATGGCGCCCTGCACCGCGAATTCGCCATGAACTACGGGCTGGCCGCGGTCGCCAGCGTCTTCGTACTCAAGCTCGCGGCGTCGGCAATCTCGCTGGGCTCGGGCTTTCGCGGTGGCCTGTTCTTCGCCTCGCTGTTTCTCGGGGCTCTGCTTGGCAAGTCATTCGCCGGTGTGATGGCGCTGCTCTCGCCGGCGACCGGCATCGACCCCTCGGTTGCCGCCGTCGTCGGCATGACCTCGCTTGCCGTCGGTGTCGTCGGCGGGCCGCTGACCATGACCTTCCTGGCACTGGAATCGACCCGTGACCTGACGCTCACCGGCGTCGTCCTGGCGGCCTCGATCATGGCGGCGATCCTGGTGCGTGAAACCTTCGGCTATTCGTTCTCGACATGGCGCTTCCACCTGCGCGGCGAGACGATCCGCAGTGCCCACGATGTCGGCTGGATGCGCAGTCTCACCGTCGGCTCGATGATGCGCGAGGACATCAAGACCATCGATGCCTCGACGACGTTGGCCGCCTTTCGCAAGGAAATCCCGCTCGGTTCGGCACAGCGCGTCATCGCCGTCGACCCGGGGGATCAGTATGTCGGCGTGCTGATCGTCGCCGAACTGCACAGCGATCCGTCCGACGGCGAGGTGCCGGTGCGCGATCTTGCCCAGTACAAGAATGCCGTCCTGGTGCCCAGCATGAACGTGCAAACCGCAGCCGAGACGTTCCAGCGCGCCGGCGCCGAGGAATTGGCGGTGGTCGAGGATTTCACCGACCACATCGTGCTCGGTTTGCTGACCGAGGGCCATCTGATGCGGCGCTATGCCGAAGAACTCGAAAAGGCCCGCCGCGACCTGTCGGGCGAGGGCTAGGGAAGTCTTCTGCACCTCCCTATGTCGACCGGTAGGCACATCCTGCTGTCGCTGACATATCCCGCTGCTTGCAATCCGGCTCTGACATAGCGTGATTGCGTCCGCGCGCGTCTTGCCATTTGTACAGTCTCACTGTACAAACCGTTAAGTGGAGTGGAAGACCGCATGCGCAAGGTTTCCGGCCAGGTTTCGGTAAAGGCAGGCGATGCATCGGCCGCGACGCATGCCCATCAAGTGCTGGGCATGCGCCTCAAGAGCCTTCGCCTCGCCCGCCGGCTGTCCTTTCGGGAGCTTGCGGAGGCGACCGGGACGAGTGCGAGTTTCATCAGCCAGCTTGAACGCGGCCTGACCGGCGCCAGCACCGCCTCACTCAACCAGATGGCTTCGGCGCTCGGCGTCAGCGTCGCCATGCTGTTCGAGGAAAGCACGGCGCAAAACCATGGCGTTCTGAGACGAAGCGAGCGGCCAAGCCTGCCGCCCAGCGACGGTTGCCGCAAGATGCTGTTGTCGCGCCCGCCGCTGAGCGACATGGAAGTCTATGTCGGGGAATTCGACATTGGCGGGTCGACCGGGCCAGATCGCTACACCCATGGCGACGCGCACGAGATGCTCGTCGTGCTGCGCGGGATCGTCGAGGTCTCGCTCGGAGAGGCCAGGCACGTGCTCGAAGAGGGCGACAGCATCGAATACACGACATCGACACCGCATCGCTCAGAGAACATCGGCAGTGGCCGGGCCGAAGTGATGTGGATCATCGCGCCGCCGACCTCGGTGCGCGCCGAACTCGACCAATACACGACCTGGAAACCGCTCGCGGCCAGGTAGGTCCTATCCAAAACGCGGGCATGAATGGGAGAGTTAGCGTGATGTTCAAATCGAGATATGCAGGCCTTGGCGCCATTCTGGCGCTTGGCGTCGTGGCCGGCGCGGCCTTTGCGCAGGACAAGCCAGTGGCGGGCGAGGTCAGGGAAGGTTCGCTCAAGGGCAAGACCCTGACATTCGTTTCCTATGGCGGCATCTACCAGGACGGCCAGGCGGCGGCGCTGAAGGAATTCGTCGACAAGTCCGGCGTCAAGCTGCTCAATGACGGCCCGACAGAGATCGCCAAGCTGCAGGCGCAGGTCGAGTCCGGCAATGTCACCTGGGACGTCGTCGATATCGACGACCTGCCGCCATACGTCTACTGCGGCAAGCTGTTCCAGAAGCTGGATCTGACCAAGCTCGACGTCTCGAAAATCCCGGAAGGCCAGGTCGGCGAATGCTCGGTGCCGGCGATGAACTACGGCGTCGTGCTGATGTACAACAAGGAAAAGTACAAGGATAACCCACCCAAGAGCTGGGCCGACTTCTTCGACACGCAGAAATTCCCCGGCGTGCGCGGCATCGACGGCTCCGGCAGCCCGACCGGCGGCTTGCTCGAACAGGCGTTCAAGGTTGCCGGCGGCGACCCGAAGGCGATGACGGTGGCCGATATCGACAAGGCGATCGACGTGGTCCGCAAGCTCGGCCCGGATACCATTTTCTGGAAGACCGGTGCTGAATCGCAGCAGTTGGCGGAATCCGGCGAGGCGGACATGCTGATGATGTGGACCGGCCGCGCCATGACCGCGGTCAAGAACGGCGCCAAATATGCGCCCGCCTGGCAGGACTGGCTGGTGGTGATGGACCAGATGACGATCCCTGTCGGCGTCAAGGATACGGACGCATCCTACGCGCTGCTCAATGCCTATCTTGGCAAGCACGCGCAGGAAGTCCTGGCGGAACAGACGTCCTACACGCCGATCAACAGCGACGCGCACCCCAAGGTCGACGCTTCCGTCGCCGCCTTCCTGACCAATACTGCGGACCGCCAGAAGCAGGGCTACAAGCAGAACTTCAAGTTCTGGGTCCCGAACTTCGCGGTGGCGCAGGAAAAATGGTCGGCGCTGATGGCCGGCAACTGACCGGCTGAGAAAGAGGCTAGGCCCGTGAGCGCGCTCGAACCGACGACGCCGTCCGCCCCGAACCGGGCAGGATGGGCATGGCGGCCGTTCGCGCTCACGCTGCCGGCGCTCCTCCTGCTGGTCGCCGTGATCGGCTACCCGCTGCTTACCATCGTGCTGCGCAGCCTGTCGGAGCCGCAATGGGGCGTTCAGAACTATGTCTGGTTCTTCGGCGCGCCGGTCAATCTCATCGTGCTCCAGCGCACTTTCACCATCTCGGCCTGGGTGACGATCGTCTGCTTGATCTGCGCTTATCCCTACGCCTATCTGATGACCGCCGTCGGACCGCGCGTGCGGCTCGTCCTGGTGCTTTGCGTGCTCATCCCGTTCTGGGTCAGCGGCGTGGTGCGCACGCTTTCCTGGGTGATCCTGCTGCAGGATTCAGGCGTCATCAATTCGCTGCTGAGGTCGGCGGGTTTCGAAGGCATCCGGCTGATCCGTACCCAGACCGGCGTGGTGATCGGCATGGCACAGGTGCTTCTGCCCTTCATGATCCTGCCGCTCTATTCGGTGATGAAGGGCATCGACCTCAGGCTGATGCGGGCGGCGCAAAGCCTGGGTGCACGACCTTCACGCGCGTCTTCACCGTCTACCTGCCGCTGTCGCTGCCCGGCGTCTATGCCGGCGCGATCATCGTCTTCATCCTGGCACTGGGCTTCTACATCACGCCGGCGCTGCTCGGCGGACCGCGCTCGACGATGCTGTCGACGCTGGTGCAGACCCAGGTGCTCAGCCTGCTGCAATGGGGTCGCGGCGGCGCCATGGGCGTGGTCCTGCTCGTCACCACGTTCGTGCTTCTGGCGCTTGCAGCACCGGTGATGCGCTCGCGATACCGGGAAGCGGGGCGGCACTGATGGAGATCAAGCCGCTCACCCGCGCGATCCTCGGCCTCGTCTGCCTGCTGGTGGCGATCTGGCTCGTGGCGCCGACGCTGGTCGTCGTGCCGATGTCGTTCAACGCCAACAAGTCGCTCGCCTTTCCGCCGCAGGGCTTCTCCTGGCAGTGGTACCAGAACTTCTTCACCAATCCGGACTGGTCGTCGAGCTTCCTCAACTCGCTCAAGGTCGCCTCGGTGGTGGCGGTGCTGGCGACGGTGCTCGGCACGCTCGCGGCCTTCGGCCTCGATCGCATGCGGGCCGGGCCGGCCAATCTGTTGCGGATGCTGATGCTGACGCCGATGGTGGTGCCGGGCGTGGTGCTGGCCATCGGCATCTATGCCGTCTATCTCGACACCCATCTCGTCGGCACGCTGCTGGGCTTCGTGCTTGCCCACACCATCCTTGCGCTACCCTTCGTGCTGATCGCGGTCTCCGCCAGCCTCGAAGTGTTCGACAGGCGCCTCGAGACGGCGGCGGCGAGCCTCGGCGCGGGAGCGCTGACCGCGTTCCGCGCGGTAACGCTGCCGCTCATCCTGCCCGGCATCCTGTCCGGCCTGCTCTTCGCCTTCGCCACGTCCTTCGACGAGATCGTCGTGTCGCTGTTCATCACCAACCCCTACCTCAAGACATTGCCCGTGCAGATATTCTCCTCCATCACCCGAGACGCCGACCCGACCGTTGCCGCCGTCGGCACCATCCTACTTTTCGCCACCACGATCCTGATCGGCGGGGGCATGCTTCTTCTTGGTCGCGAGCGGAAAGGACGCCAATGAAGCCGGGAGAAAAGAGCAAGGGCGCGGCGATCGATCTCGATAGGGTCAGCAAGGCCTATGGCGGCTTCAAGGCACTGGACGGCGTGTCGCTGCGGATCGAGCCCGGCGAGTTCATGACGCTGCTCGGCCCGAGCGGCTCCGGCAAGACGACGACGCTGAATGTCGTGGCCGGCTTCACCGATCTGACGAGCGGCAAGCTGCTGGTCGGCGGCAAGAACGTCGTCGGCGTGCCGGCGCACAAGCGCAACATCGGCGTCGTCTTCCAGCACTACGCGCTGTTCCCGCATATGAGCGTCGGCCGCAACGTTGCCTACCCGCTGACGCTGCGTGGCATCACTGGGGCGGAACGCGAACGTCGCGTCGGCCATGCACTCGACATGGTCAAGATGGGCGACTTCGCGCATCGCTATCCCAGCGAACTGTCGGGCGGCCAGCAGCAGCGCGTGGCGCTCGCACGCGCCATCGTCTTCGACCCGCCGCTGCTGCTGATGGACGAGCCGCTCGGCGCACTCGACAAGAAGCTGCGCGAATGGCTGCAGCTCGAGATCAAGCGCATCCACCGCGAGCTCGGCACCACCTTCGTCTATGTGACGCACGACCAGGAGGAGGCGCTGGTTCTGTCGGACCGCATCGCCGTGTTCAATCGCGGGCGGATCGAGCAGGTCGGCAGCGGCCGCGAGCTCTATGATGAACCGGCGACGCTGTTCGTCGGCCGCTTTATCGGCGATTCCACGGTGCTGCGCGGAGAGGGGCGAAGCGACGGCGCGAGCACGGCGCTGACCATTGCCGGCGAGACGGTGACGGCGCCGCGGCGGATCGCCGGCGAAGCGCGTCCGGTCATGCTGCTGCGCCCCGAAAAGCTCGCCATCCGCCGGCCCGGCCAGGACGCGGCAGGCACCACCAACCGGCTGCCGGGGACGATCGCCGAGGCCATCTATCTAGGCTCGGGATCGAAATATGAAGTCAGGCTCGCTGACGGCTCCACGGCGATCGTGCGCTCGCCGCTGACCGGCGACAGTTTTGGCCTAGGCGACGAGGTGGAGCTCTGCTTCGACGGTGCCGATGCCAAGCTTCTGGCCGACGACAGCACGGCCGATGCGACACTGACCTGATCATGTTTGTTTCAACGCAATTCCGGACGGAAAACCGCTTCACACTTTTCCTGGAATTGCTCTAGCGGAAGTCATTCCATGCAAGCCAAACGCAACGGCGACATATCGTTCTGGTATGCGGATATGGGAGGGGTTCCAGCATTCCGGCCACCCTTGCCTGGCGATATCGACGCCGATGTCGCGATCGTCGGCGCCGGCTATACCGGGCTGTGGACCGCTTATTATCTGAAGAAGGCCAGGCCTTCGTTGCGCATCGCGCTGATCGAGCGCGAGTTCGCCGGCTTCGGCGCCTCGGGCCGCAATGGCGGCTGGCTGTCGGGTGGTTTCAGCTGGTCGCGCGAAAAATATCTCAAGACATCGACCCGGCAAGGCGTGAGCGCCATGCAGGCGGCGATGGCGGGCTGCGTCGACGAGGTGATCCGGGTGGCGAGCGCGGAAGGCATCGATGCCGATATCCGCCGCGTCGACAATCTGACGGTGGCGACCAATCCCGCGCAGCTCGAACGCGCGCGCGAGGAGTGCGAAACGATTCGCGCCTGGGACGTCGACCCGGACCGCGTCGAGATGCTGGACCAGGCGGCAACGCGGGCGCGCATCAATGTGCGCGATGTCATGGGCGGCTTCGTCGTTCACGGCCAGGCGCGGGTGCAGCCGGCCAAGCTGGTGCGCGGGCTTGCCGCCGCCGTCGAGCGGCTGGGTGTGCTGATCTACGAGAAGACGACGGTGACGGCCATCGCCAAGGGCAGCGTGACGACCGACCGCGGCACGGTGCGGGCGGAAACCATCATCCGCGCGACGGAGGGTTTTACGGCGGGCATCCCCGGCGAGGAGCGGACCTGGCTGGCGCTCAACAGCGCGCAGATCGTCACCGAGCCGCTGTCGCCGGAGCTTTGGCGTCAGATCGGGTGGGAGGGCCATGAGCTTCTCGGCAACGCCGCCCACGCCTATTGCTATGCCCAGCGCACGCGCGAGGGGCGCATCACCATGGGCGGGCGCGGCGTGCCCTACCGCTATGGCTCGCGCACCGACGTCAACGGGCAGACGCAGCAGGCGACGATCGACCAGTTGCACACGATCCTGACGACGCTTCTGCCGCAAACGGCGGGGTGCCGCATCGACCACGCCTGGTGCGGCGTGCTCGGCGTGCCGCGCGACTGGTGCACGACCGTCGGTCTCGATCCCGCGACCCGCATCGGCTGGGCCGGCGGCTATGTCGGGCTTGGCGTATCGAGCTCCAATCTTTCGGGGCGCACGCTCGCCGACCTGATCCTTGGCCAGGAGACGGAGCTGACGCGCCTGCCCTGGGTCAACCGCAAGGTCCGGCCATGGGAGCCGGAGCCTTTCCGTTGGCTCGGCGTCCATTCGATGTACCAGCTTTATCGCATCGCTGATGGCCGTGAAGCCGCTGGCCTTGCGCACACATCGAAACTGGCCGCGCTTGCCGATAGCCTCACGGGCCACTGATCAATGGAGTCCAATTTGATCGATCTGTCGACCTTCCACGATCTCGCCGAGACCGACATCGGTGCGTTCTCGCCTAAGCCGACTTCCATCGAGGGAAATCAGGTCGAGGCGGCGCGTTCGCTTTTCCAGTCACCGGACGGAACCGTCGATATCGGCATTTGGGAATGCACGCCCGGCCGCTTCACCGCCGACCGGTCGGGATCGTCGGAGATCTGCCACATCATTTCGGGGCGGGTGGAAGTGAGCCGCGCCGACGGTGAGGTGCGTGAACTGGGGCCGGGCGACCTTCTCGTGCTGCCGCAGGGATGGAAGGGCGAATGGCGGATCCGCGAGACCACGCGCAAGCTCTACATGATCCAGTCGGCCGGCTGATCGATCGGTATCAGCTGCACCGGATCAGTGCTCGATCGGTCCCTTGGCCATCACCAGCGCGGTGCCGGCGGTGGTCGGACGCTCGATGACGCGGCGCACGCGCGGCGGCTCGTCGCCGCTGTGCAAAGCTCGCAGGCGCTCGCCGACCATGGCGTCGGCGTGGGTGATGCGGCCATTGTGGCGCACGTATTCGAGCCAGGTCGGCGTGTGATAGTGCTCGATCCATATTGTGGGATTTTCGAGATCGCGCGCCAGCGTCCAGTTGCGGGCGCCGTCACGGCGGCGGATGCGGCCGCGCTCGGCCATGGTGAGGAGGAATTCCGCCTCGTCCTCGTGGCGAATGATGTACTCGATCATGATGGCGATGGGACCGCTGCGCGGCTTCAGGTCGAGCGCCAGATGCGGTTCCTTGAAACGGTTGAGCGGGTCGAGGTTGAGCACCTGCTGCTGCGGCAGCGGCAGTACGAGGCCGATGGCGCCGCCGGCCAGCATGGCGATGGCGGCGGCGATCAGCGCGGTCTCGGCGCCATGCGCGTCGGCGACGACGCCCCAGATCCAGCTGCCGAGAGCGATGCCGCCGAAGGTCGCGGTCTGGTAGACCGACAGCACCCGGCCGACCACCCAGCGCGGCGTCGCCATCTGCACGGTGACGTTGAAGTGCGACAGCGCGATCACCCAGCAGGCGCCGCCGACCAGCAGGCCGAGCGAGGTCTGCCAGGCGTGATGGCTGATCGCTGCGTTGAAGGCGCAGACGGCGAAGCCGGCGAAGGCGCTGCGTACCATCGTCTCGCTGGAGAGCAATTGCCGCAGCCGCACGCTGATCAGCGCGCCGCCGACGGCGCCGATGCCGAAGGAGCCAAGCATGATGCCGTAGGTCAAGGCATCACCCTTGACGACATCGCGGGCGACGAGCGGCAACAACGCCAGGACGGCGCCGGCGCTGAAGCCGAAGGCCGCGCCTCTGACCAGCACCTTGCCGATGTTGGGCGACATGGCGACATAGCGCAGGCCGGCCCCCATGGCGGCACCCAGCGACTCGCGCGGCAAGGTCGATACCGGCACGTCAGGCCTCCAGCGCGCCATCACGATGATGAGGCCGATATAGCTCACCGCGTTCGCCGCGAAGGCCGCGGCGGCACCGGCGGCCGCGACGATGATGCCGCCGATCGCCGGGCCGACGCTGCGCGTCAGGTTGAAGCCCATCGAGTTCAATGCCACGGCCGCCGGGACCTTGTTGCGGGGCACCATGTCGCCGACGGACGCCTGCCAGGACGGGCTGTTGAGCGCCGTGCCGCTGTCGATCAGGAAGGTGAAGGCCAGCAGCGTCCAGGGCGTGAGCAGGTGATAGTAAGTGAATACGGTCAGAAGCACCGAAACGACCAGCATGAAGGTCTGCGCGACCAGCATCACCTTGCGCCGGTCGAAGCTGTCGGCGATGGCGCCAGCGACGAGCGCGAACAGCATGATCGGCAGGGTGGTCGAGGCTTGGACCAGGGCGACCTGATAGGACGAGGTGGCGATCGTGGTCATCATCCAGGCGGCGCCGACGCCCTGGATCAGGCCACCGAAATTGGAAACGAGACTTGCGGACCAGACAGCTCGGAAAATGCCATGCCGGAATGGCGCCAGCGCCGAAACGCCTTCGCTGTCCGGTTTCTCGTCAATCATCGATGGGTTCCTGCCTCGGCGTGCTGATTTCTGCGGTTTCTCCGCATCGTTTGCCGAAACTATGGCATCACGCCGGAAAGGGCGAATGTCATGCGGGCAAGATCATGGTCCAACCAGGGGATAGAGGAGGGCCACGCCGGTATCGGCGCCGCTGACATGGTCTCAGCGCGCGTCCCTGACCGCGGCACGCAGCGCTTCGGTGAGCTGGCCGGTGGTCTGGCCGTCGGCGTGCAGGCGGAGGAAGAGCTCCATGCCGACCAGCCGCAGCCGCGACGGCTCGTCTCGCCTTGCCAAGCCGATCAGGTCCTCGACCGAAGCCGCCGGCCACTTCATGACGTCGCGCAGCAAGCCGGCGCGCAGCAGGCCTTCCGTACCCGTGGTGAAATTGTTCGATACCTGGAAGCCGTTCTTGCGAGCATTCACGTTCTGAAGCGGAATGTGCTTTTCAGCGACCTTCTTCAGCAGCCATTTTCCCTGCTTGTGGCGGTATTTGTGCCGCCTCGGCAGGTGGATCGCGAAGTCGATCAACCGGTTTTCGAGGAACGGCACCCTGAGCTCCACCGAAGCCGCCATGCTGAGCCGGTCATGCCTGTTCAACAGGTCCTGCAGATGCGCATACATGTCTTGAAGGCAGCATCCCAGGAAGGCGCGATCGCTGAGTGATGCGACAGGCTCGAGGCGGTCGAAGATCTTCGTCTGAAGGAAATTCAGTTCCGGCGACAACGCCCTGAGCACGATGTTGCGGTCCCAGCCACGGTCACCGGCGAGCGATGTCCGAAAGGGGGCGTGACGCTGGCGCTCGAACCGGCGGGCAAGCCGGGCCTTGGAGCGAAACAGCCGCTGCGGCCATGACCAGGGTCGCCACGGCCGCATGCTGGCTTCCTGCCAGTCGTAGCCGCCAAAGAGCTCGTCGGCGCCTTCCCCGGTCAACAGCACCTTGATGCCGTCGGCGCGGCACTGCTCGGCAAGCGCCAGCAGGCAGGCATGGCTTGCATGCCAGCCGTCGCTTTCGAGATGCCAGATGGTTCTTGGCCAGAGTTCAAGGAACCGGTCCTTGTCGACGGCCACCCTGTTCAGCGGCACGCCGGCATGACGGGCGGTGCGTTCGGCGTCTTCGGCTTCGCTGTGGCCGAGGCGCGGATCGACGACATAGGCCGTCAGCTCCGGCCGGAACCGCTTTGCCAGCGTCGTGACGAGACCGGAATCGACGCCGCCGCTGCAGGCCGCAGCCAGCCTGGTATCGGCAACGCAGTGCAGCCCGACGCTGTCTTCGATCAGCGCTTCCAGCGATGCCATATGCTCGGCGTCGGTGGCGGTGTCGCCGGCAATGCGGGCCGCATCGAGCACATCGAGGACATGCCAGAAACAGCGCTTTTCAATCCCGGCATCGGTGATCTTCCACAGTCCCGCCGGCGGCAGCCGCTCTATGCCTTCGAACAGGCTGGAGCTGGAGTCGCGGCTCTGCCAGGCAAGACGCAAGGTGATTTCGCGCGCATCGATGGCGCGGGCGGCGTCGTCACAGGCCAGGATCGCCTTGTCCTCGGAGGCGAAGAGGATGCGCTCAGGCGTCTCGGCCACCGACATCGGCTTGATGCCGAGGCGATCGCGCGCCAGCCAGAGCGTGGTCGCTCGGGCGTCGAAATAGGCGAGCGAGAACATGCCGTCGAACAGCGGGATGGCCTTGTCCGGTCCCCAATGGTGCAAGGCTTCGAGCACCACTTCGGCATCCGAAACCGTCCTGAACCGCCTGCCTTCTGTTTCAAGTGTCGCGCGCAGGGCCCGGTAGTTGTAGACCTCGCCATTGTAGACCAGCACGCCCTGGCCGCAGGCGGTGAGCATCGGCTCGCGCGCCTGTGTCGAGAGATCGATGATCGACAGACGCCGGTGACCGAGCGCCAGCCGGCTGTCGTTCCAGCTGGCATGGTCGTCGGGGCCGCGATGCGCCAGTGCCTGCATCATGCGGCCGACATCGGTGAGATCGCCGCCGCCGATCGGGTTCCGCTTGCGCCAGACGCCGGCTATGCCGCACATGGTTCGCCGGTCTGCCTGTGCTGATCCAGGGATTTATGAGAGGCCATTGAGACAAATACCGCGATATCTGGCCCCGGCGATGCGCCGGATGATACAATGGCAGTCTAACCGCAACCCAGCTGCCCGCAAGCAGCGGTTCCATCCTGACGCATCGGCACGGAGATCGCCGCACTCATCGTCCGTTGCGTCAGAACCCGTTCTGGATGCGCTCGAAGATGACGTTGGTAAAGGCCGATATCTGGCCACCGATGAATGGTCCGGTGAGCGCCACCACCAACATGATGGCGACGATCTTCGGCACGAAGGTCAAGGTGATTTCCTGGACCTGCGTCAGCGCCTGGATGAGGGCGATGCCGATGCCGACCGCCATGGCGACCAGCACGACCGGAGCGGACGCGGTCAGGACCGTCCACACTGCGTACTGGACGATGTCGAGTGCGTCGGCCTCGTTCATATCAGAGGTTGGCCTAGCTAGCCGGCTTGATCGACACGCCCGCGCCGACGGGGACCGTGGTGCCATCCTGCAGCACCGCGATCAGTCCGTTGCTGCCGAGCGTCACCGAAGCCACCGTGCCGGTGGTCTTGCCGTCGGCCGAGGTGATGTTGCGGCCTATCAGAGCGTCGGCCTGCGACAACGCCGAAGACTGCATGATCTGGTCGAGCTTGGTGTTGGTCTGCACCGACTGCTCGACCTGCGAGAAGGTGGCGAGCTGGGCGACATACTGCGTCGAATCCATCGGCTTGGTCGGATCCTGGTTCTTCATCTCGGCGATCAGAAGCTTCAGGAACGAGTTGTAGTCGACCGCTGTCTTCGAGGTTTGCGTGCTGGTCTGGTTGGCGCCAACCGGTATTGTCGTCGTCATGTCCACGGTCATTAGTAGCGTGCTCCCACGGCCAGCGGGCGCGGCGCGCCCGGAACATCGTCATTGCCGCCAAGTGCGCGGCGTTCGAGAGGATAGAGCGAACGTATCGCCTTCAATGCCTCGTATATATGATCTTCGCCGACCATGCGGTCGATCTGCTTCAGCGCGCTGCAGATTTCGGCGTCCTCGAAACTTGCGATGAGCAGCGGCAGCGAGCGACGGAACATTTCGCGGGCCTCGTCGGCGCCGACCGGGTTGATCAGCATGACCTGCACGATGAAATACAGCTGCCTGAGCGGCGTCGATGCATCGTCGGCCTGGATCACATGGCTTTCGAGCAGGAACTGCACGTCGTTCATCAGTTCAATGGTTACCTTGCGGTCGACCCGGATCACGGCGCCGTTGATGTAGATCTTCTCGTTGGGCTTCAGCGATATCTTCAGCGTGTTGGTCATTGAATGCCGTCGCGGATGATCTGGGACACTTCGATCAGCCCTTCGAAATTGTTGGTACGGCCCTGGCGGATGTCCTCCGCCTCGCGCAGCAACCAAAGGCCGATGGAAATCAGGTTGGCGCGCAACTCCTTGGGAAGCGCATTGTCGCTGGAGCCGAGGTCCTCGACGAAGACGGTCCAGACGCGGTTGGTGAATCGAAGTGCCTCGACCGCCTCCATCGAATCCTGACCGGCCGCGGCGGCCGCCGACAGCATGTCGATCGAGCGGGTCAGGAGCTCGCGCTCACGTTCCTTTGCGTCCGAGACGGAGGTGCTTTGGACGTCGGCGTAGGAAAATTGATACATCGTCGGCTCTACCGTTCCGCTCGAGTTGTCAGGTCAGGTATTTCAACAGGCTGAGCTGCTGCAGGCGCGCTGTCAAAGCGAAGGACGTCTCGATATGCTGCGTCAGGTCGGCGACCTTGGTGGCGGCCGTGGCCGGGTCGACGGCTTCGAGATCGAGGATATGGCGTTCGAACAGGTCGATCTGCGTCTTCATGCGGTCGCTGGCATCGGAGACGCGCTTCTGCACGATACCGGTCTCCGACTGGGCCTGGGCGATGCCGCTCAGCGCCTCGCCGACTAGTGTCTGCGAGTGGCTGATGATGCTGTCCTTCGCCGCCTGGCTGATGTTGGTGGACATCAGGCTCGAAACCATTGCGGACGCCATTGCGAGCTTCTTGATGCCGTCGCTGTTGGCGCTGGTCGACGTGTCGCTGGTTTCGTTGAGCGCGATGCGGCTGACGATCTGCTGGTCGGTGGCGTTCGACATGTTTGTCTGCCAACCCGCGCCGAGGAACTGCGGCGTGACATAGTTGGTGATGAAATCGTCCATCTGGGCGGTGGTGATGTTGGCCGCGGCCGGATCGCTGGGCGTGAAGCCGAATTTGGCGACGAAGGAAGTGTCGAAGGCGGCCTTGGCCGGTGAGCCGGCGGCAGTGAAATCATTGATCGGCTTGACGTCGGTGTTGGTGCCAGCGAACAGATATTCGCCGTTGACGCTGGTGTTGAGGATCGAGGTAAGCTGCTGGATAGTCGTCTGGCCGGTTGATTGGGTCAGGCTGTCGGAGTTGTCACCCGACGACGCGGTGGTCAGGCTGGAGAGGAAGGTCTGCGCCACGCCCGAGAGCTGGCCGAGCGAGGTCTGGGTCGACGCAAGCCTTGCGGTCACCAGCCCGTTGGAATCGACGATGACGTTCAGCCGGTCAAGGTCGCGCTGGAAGGTGACGGACTGGGCGGTGCGTCCGCCCAGCGCCAGGCCGACATCGGCGACCTTGCCGGTCGAAGATTCCTTCGTGGCTTTGACGAGGTCGGCCTGCATGCGCATCTGCTGATAGCGCATGGCGTTGGAGAGGGCGACCGAGGAGACTGAGGTCATGGATTATCCCACCGCGTTCAACAGGGCCGTCATCATGTCATCGACGGTCTTCATCATCCGGGCCGATGCCTGATAGGTGTGTTCGAGGTCGAGCATCAGCGACATTTCCTGGTCGACATTGACGCCGGTCGCGTTGGACAGCGCCTCGGAACTGCGCTGCGCCAGCGCCTCCTTGGCGTCGGCGGCGGTCGAAGCTTGCTGGCGCATGCCCTGGAGCCAGCCGATCGAATTGGCAGCGTAGTTGGAAACGCTGGAGGTAGCTGAAATGCCGGCCGCGGGGTCGAACGTCATCGGCTGGTCGAGCCGGTCGCCATAGGCAACCAGAAGGCTGGAGTAGGAAGCGCCGCCACTGGTGTTGGCGACATAGGCAGCACCGTTGGCGCCGCCGTCGCGCAGCAATGTCGCATTGCCGCCGGCGCTCGGATCCATCGCCGCATTGATGCTGATCGTGCCGGCCAGTCCATTGACCAACGTGCCCGCCGCCGGCACCGCCGGCGCGCCGGACCAGGTGAACAGGCCGGCGGCGTTGGGCATCGAAGGCGCGGTCTCGGCAAAGGCCGTGATCAGGCCGCGCGCGGTCTCGTCGAGCTGGCCCTGCATGGTCGAGGCGACGCCGTCGCGCAACTGCAGCAGGCCGGCGAGCTTGCCGCTGGCGGTGGTGTTGCCGCCGCTTCCCGCCGAGACCGGCACGTTGTCGATATAGACGGTGTTGCCGGCGGCCCCGGCGGCGTAGCCGGCCGATGGCGTGAAGCTCACCGAGCGCGGGATCGTCTCGAACAAAGTGGTGCCATCGCCGGTGGTGATGACCATGTCATTGTCGCCGCGTGTGAAGGTCGATATCGGGACATAGTCCGCGATCTTCTTCAGCAGCGCGTCGCGCTGGTCGAGCGCGTCGGAAACATCCGACCCGGAGCGGGTTCCGGAAATAACCGCCTGGTTGGCATCCTGGAACTGGCCGAGCAGCGAGTTGAGATCCTTCACCGCCGTGTCGATTTGGCCATCGGTCTGCGTACGGAAATCCTGAATGGCCTGGGAGCCTTCATTCAGGGAGCGAACGACCTGCTTGGCCGCGTCGATGACGCTCGAGCCGAGATTCTGGTTGGACGGCGAGGTGGCGTAGAGCTGCAGCGCCTGCTGCAGATTGGCGATGGCGGTCGAGGGCGAGGAGGCGTTGTCGACGCCATTGACCGACACGTCCAACTGATCCATGCCGCTGTAGAGCGCGTTCTGGCCACTATAGGCCGACAAGGCGCTGAGATTCTGCCGGAACAGCAGGTCGTTGGTTACGCGCTGGATATCAACCGAACGCGCGCCGGGCGCCGTGCTGGTGACGACGGCGATGCGGCGCGTATAATCCGGATTGGAAGCGTCCGAGACGTTGCGCGTGACAACGCTGGTCTGGCGCGAGGTACTCATAAGCGCCGATTGGGCGATGCTCAATGCGGAAGATAACGACATGCTGGTCTTTCACGGGCCACGCCCGGTTTATCTCTTCAGGTTGACAAGGACGTCCATCAGGTCGGAACCGGTCTGGAAGACTTTCGAATTGGCGGTGTAGCTGCGCTGCGCCGCGATCATGTCGGTCAATTCCTCGGCGATATCGACGTTGGAATTCTCGAGCGCGCCCGAGATGATCGAGCCGGCCCTGCCTTCATTGGCAAAACCGACACGGATCGCGCCCGACTCGGTGCCTTGCGCGTAGACGTTGCCGGGCAGCGCCTTGAGCTGGTCGGGGCTCTGCACGTCGGCCAGCGGAATCTTGTAGAGCGGCTTGGTCGAACCATCCTTGTACTGGGCGTAGATGGTGCCGTCCTTGCTGATCTGGATCTTGTCGATGGTGCTAGGCGCGTTGCCGTTGACCTGGGCGTCGGAAACCGTGAACCCGGCGCCCAGCTGCGTCAGCGTCGACAGATCGAGCGAAAAGGCACTGCCGCCGGGCACCGTAAGCGAGACGCTGTCGACGGCGCCGGTGAGCTTGCCGGTGGTGGTGTCGAAGGTCAGGTTGGCCGTGCCCAGCGCACCGCCCGTGTAGGGGAACGATGTTCCGGCGGTCGCCTTGGACTGATCGAAGACCGACACTTCCCAT
This sequence comes from Mesorhizobium erdmanii, assembly GCF_013170725.1. Taxonomy (NCBI): domain Bacteria; kingdom Pseudomonadati; phylum Pseudomonadota; class Alphaproteobacteria; order Hyphomicrobiales; family Phyllobacteriaceae; genus Mesorhizobium; species Mesorhizobium erdmanii. Next base: position 2,154,609 of record NZ_CP033361.1, read on the forward strand.
GTGCCGGTTCCCGTGTTGGTGAAATAGACGTCGAGCAGTTTCTTGTTGCCGAGATTGTCGTAGGCGACCATCGAGGATTTCGAGGTGTATTGCGCGCCTGCCGAGTTGGTGGAGGGCAGGTTGGCGGCGACGACCGGCGTGGCGCCTGCCGGCAGATTGCCGCTGTAGGTACCCTCGGTGCTCGGCGTTGCGGTTAGTCCCTGGTCGGCGATGACGACGGGCTCCAGGCCTTCGAAACCGTTCACGGTCGCTGCCGGCACACCGTTGGCGTAGCTGTAGGCCATCAACTGGAAGCCGGCGGCGTTGACCAGCCTGCCCTGGGCGTCCGGAACGAAGGCGCCGGCGCGGGTCAGGAATGGCGTGCCGCTCGGGTCCTGGACGACGAAGAAACCATCACCGCTGACGGCGAGATCGGACACCGAGGTGGTGTACTGCAGCACGCCGGGATCGCTTACCGCCTGCCGGATCGTCGTGGTGACGCCGCCGGAATTGTAAGCGCCGCCCGTCGACGGCATGATCAGCGTCGAGAATTCGGCGGAGGACCGCTTGTAGCCGGTGGTATCGGAGTTGGCGATGTTGTCGGCTGTCGTCGAGAGGCGGTTTGCCTGGGCGTTCATGCCGGAAACGCCGGTCCGCATCATTCCGTAGAGGCTCATCGAGATGTCTCCGCAATATCCATGCCACTGGCAGCGAGGCTACGCGTCCTGTCTTGCGCGAGGCTGGCGCGGCGCGGCATCAGAACACCAGCCGGTAGCCGAGGAAACGTTTGGAGTCGATCGGGTCGGTGCCCAGCTTCTCGCGCAGCTTCTTGCGCAATTTGCTGATGTGGCTTTCGACCACGTTTTCCTCGACCTCTTCGTCGAAGATGCCGTAAATCGCGTTGAAGACCTGGGTCTTGGTGACGCGGCGACCACGGTTGCTCGCCAGATATTCGAGGATGCGGCGTTCGCGACGCGGCAAGGGCAATGGCTGGCCGTCGATCTCGGGGTCGCGGCCGTCCATAAAGATGCGCATGGCGCCGATCTCGGTGTAGGCAACATCCTCATGGGCGCGACGGCGGATGGCGGTGATGCGAGCCAGGATCTCCCTGATGTGAACGGGCTTGCGGATGACGTCGTCGACGCCACTCTCGAACAACCGCAGCGTGTTCTCCAGGGAATGCTGTTCGCTCAGCGCAATGACCGGAGCGCCGGTGCGGTCGCGGATCTGGCGCGGAGAGATGGCGCCGTCGCGGCAGTCGCCGATCAGGAAGGCCCTCACCGAACGCAGGTCGGTGTCGGCGGCCGAGTTCACCCACTCGCCGAATTCGCCGGGCGCGAAGCCCGCGCAGGCGACGCCCTCACGATCAAAAAGTGAATTGTATCCCTCAGTTACGAGCTCTCGCTCGTCAACGATCACGATCATCGGCCCCGCCTTCCGAATCAGCACATCTGCCCCGTGGGGAAAGGCGTAACCGCTGGCGGGAATCCTGAACAACCGTCATTTCTTGTAACTAGTTTCTTGGGAGTCTGGAATCGCGTCGGTTGCATTAGCGTGCAGCCAGATATGCCCGGTGAGGGAAGTTGTGGGCTAGTTAAACCTCGCGCCAGAAGTAGTGCACTTGGCGTATTAGGAGCAGAAAATACGCTTACGGGTTGCAGAAGGAGCGGGCATTGGCTGTCCATTTGCCAAAGCCGGTGGCAACCATGTTGGCGATCACCCGGCAGACATAGACCTTCTGCGCCGGGTCGTTGTCAGGGCCGGCGTGATAGCGGGCGACGGCCATCGACCAGGTTTCGTGGCGGGCGTGGAGACTGGCCAGGAAACGCGCCGCATAGTCGACGTTCTGGCGCGGGTCGAGCATGTCCTCGACGCTGCGGAAATGCGAGGAATGATAGTGGTGGTTGATCTGCATGCAGCCGAGATCAATCAGCGTCTTGCCCTCGCGCTGGGCATTGGCGAAGGTGGCAAGCGCTTCGGCGCGGCTCCTTGGGAAGACCGCTTTTCCCTCTATATTCAATGCATTGGGCTGCAGGCTGCCTTTCTTGCCTGTTTCGGTCAGGCCGACGGCGTAGAGAATGCCGGCGGGCACGCCATAGCGGTCGGCGGCGCGCAGGATCTCGGGCTCGCAGGGATTGGTGGCGGCGAGGGCGGCGTTGGCGAAGCTAGATAAACATATCGCCGCCAGCGCGCTCGCGAGATGGCGGAGCGGCGCGGCCGTGTGCTTGCGCGTCATCATGGTTACCCCTTGCGGACTGCTGGCCCGGTTGCTGACCGCCGGCCCCACTGTTGCCGCCGCTGGAGTTTCCGGGCTGAAAGGCGGACTGGTCGCGGCCAGGTGCGGTGGTGAGGGTGGCGGTTGTATCTGTCCGGGTTGTAGCCGGAACAGCTACTGAAGGTTGCATGATGGTGACCTTATCAACCTCGAAACCAAGCCCGCGCAGCGACTTGACGATTGCCTCGCTGTCGCTGGAAAGCCGACGGTAGGCGTCGTGCGTTTCGGGCTTCAGTTCAATCGAGAGTTGTTCTCCGGAGAGGCGAAGATGGGCGGTGACCATGCCCAGTTCGGCCGGGTGAAGTTCGATCTTCAACACATGTGTCGGAACGGCAACAGAGCTAGCCACCTGGCTGGTCGCGGAGGCCGCCGAAAACGCCTGCCGCGGGCTAACATCGGCCGCTACGGCATTGATTACGTTGAGCGCCGCCTGGCTGATCGGCGCCTGCGGCGGGGCAGGGAAGCTGCGTTCGGAAACTACGTCGACGCGCGCCTGCGCCGACGCCTGTTTTCCCGGTTCCGACCGCAACGAAGACTGGACGTCGGCGATGGACTGGAACTGCGGCGCCGCCTGCTTCGCCTCCACGTGCGGCACGTCGGCCGGCGCCGGCTCGGGCAGCGGGCCGGCAACGATTGCATTGTCACGCCGCGGCACGCCGGCGCCAGCACCGGCGGCGGAGTGGCCGTCGAGCTTCGTCGGCGGACCGTCGACGAGCGAGACCCGCTCGGGCTTCGACATCGGTTCGAGGTCGTCCTGCCCGGCGGCAGATGTCGCACGATAGGCCTTCGGCAGGACCTGCCCGTCGAGCGCCGGTTCCTGTCCGGTCTCGTTTGCGCCGGCTGACTTGGCCGATGTCGAGAAATGGCGCAGGTCATGAAACGCCATCAGCAAGGGCAGGTGGTCGTCGAGCGGCGTTGCGCCGGCATCGGTCGTCGGCGTTTCGGCATCGGCGTCCTTGTCCGCTCGGACATCCTTGCCGTCCTTCATGGATTTCGCGGCCGTCGATCCGGCCGGCGTAGCCCGCGGATTGCTCGGCGGCATCGGTTCGTCCTCGCCTGCCTGCGCCGCAAGGCCGGCGGCAAGCTTGCTCCAGCGCGGATCGCGTGCGCCGGCCTCGGTCGCGGGCTGCTTTTCCGGGTGGCTGGGGCCGCCATGCACCATCTTGCCGAAACCGGCATCATCCTTCTTGCCGGGCGCGGCCGGCTGCTCCGCCGTGCGGGCAGTGGCAAATCCCGACAGGGCCGGGCCGAGGCTGGGGGTCATTTCGGGGCGGCTCCAAGCATCTGGTCGATCAGGTCGAGCTGTCGACGGGTTTTCATCATGGCGGCATCGGTCGGGTCGGTCGTGTCGGGACCGGCGGAAGTTGCCGGCGCCGATGTCGGCACGATCGCGGCCGAAGGCGCCGGCGCGTTTGGCACGGCGGCTGCCGTGCCGCCGGAGGGGGCGACCGCTGGCTGTTCGGAGACAGCACCTTCGACGGGCGGCAAGCCGGCCTCGTCGGCCGCGTGTGTAGCGGCGGCTTCGGGTCCGGGCCGCGACGTGACGGTCGCGGGGCTCATGGCGGGAAGGGAAACAGGCGGCGCCACCACCTCGCCGGCGATCGCCTGGGCGGCGTCGAGCAGGGCGCGGTCGCCATCCGACAGCTTGCCGCGGTCGATCTTGGCGAGTTTAGTGCGCACGTCCTCGATCGTGCCCGACGTCACCGTGGACAGGCTGGAATAGAGCAGGGCGCGCGGATCGCCCTGGTTGGTATTGCCGTCGCGGCCCTCTTCCGCCCGCGCCGAGGCGAAGGCCGACAAGTCACTCAGGCCATCGATCGCGGCGCGGCGGGCGATGCGCAGATAAATCACCTTCTCGCGCTCGGGATCCATCATTAAAGTGATGTCGGCGAGCTTGTCCTGGCTGATCGACAGGTGCAGCGCGATGACGCCGGAGACAAAGGAATCGGCGAACTGGCTGGCATAGGGCGAATAGAGATAGCGCTCGACATATTGGGTGGAGGCAAGCGCGAAACGCGCCGCGTCACCCTGCGTCACGGCGATGCCGACCGAGCGCCGCAAGGCCGCTTCCTCGACCAGCGTACCTGGGCTGAGCAGCTTGGCCTCGTCGAGCAGCGTGAGCGCCGCCGCCGGGTCGTCCGTCGCCATCAACGATCCTTTGACCAGGGCAAGAAAGGCCCCGAGGTCGCCAGGCAGCGTCATGGGATCGATTGGCTTCAAGACCTCGATTGCGCCGGCGGGCCGGCCAACCAGATAGTTGATGACGCCCTTGGCAATTGCGAGGTCTTGGGGATCCAGCGAGTTGGCGCGAGAGACCGCCGCCTCGACGGTGGATGGATTGCCGCCGCTCATGCCGTAGACCAGCAGCGCGCGAAAGTTCTTGGGATCCTTGAAGTCCTCCGCATCCGCCTCGCGCATGCGTGCATCGGTCATCTCGAGCAGCTTTGCCTGCATCGGCATCGCGGCGTGATCGCCGGCGGCGATGCGGTCTTGGACGAGCTGCAGCGAGCGCACCAACTGGTAAGGCTGCAACGCGTCCTGAGCGAAGCCGGCCGACGGATATCCGACTGCCAGCAGCAACAGGCCCATCAGCCGGCTGGTGACGGCCGCCCCCCTCATCCGCCGCTCGTCATCAAGATCTCGATGCGGCGGTTGGCCGCCGACATGGGGTCGGCCGCATCCTTCGGCTGCCGGTCGGCGAAGCCGGCGACCTCGGTGATGCGGCGTTCGTCGACGCCGCCGCGCACGAGCATGTAGTAGGCGGAATGCGCGCGCGCCGTCGACAGCCGCCAATTGTCGTAGCTGGCGCTGCGGAAGGGGCGCGCATCGGTGTGGCCGTTGATGCTGATGGTGCCTTTCTGGCTGTTGACGATGCGACCGATCTTTTCCATCGCCAGCACCAGTTCGCGGCTCGGCACCGCCGATCCGACTTCGAACATGCCGAAGTCGAGCTGATCGGTGATCGAGATGACCACACCCTTGTCGGTGGCTTCGACCGAGACGCCGTCATGCAGTTTGTCGCCGGGCTTGAAGGCATCAGCCAGTTGCTGCTTGACGTCGGCAGCCGCCTTCAACGCGGCGGCGGTGGGCGCCTTTTCCGCGGTCTCGGGTTTTGCTGTCTCTAGCTTGCCGATCGTTCCATCCGCCTGGGTTCCATCCGCCGACCTGGCATCGGCGACTTTGCCATCCTTTGCCTCGGCATCGCTGGCCTTGGTCGCACTGGCCTTGGCGATAGGCTTGGCAGCCTCCTTGCCATCCGTCGCAAGCGGCTCGAGCGGAGCGTCTTCAATCGGCGGCGCGGGTGGCACGGCCTTGACCTTGGCCACCTGCGTCTCGGCGGCCTTGTCGCCGGGCTTGAGCGGGTCGCCCTCGATCTTGGGGCGCTGCGCGCTCGCTTCGGCGACGGGCGTGGCCACCTGCTGCGACCAGAAATCCGGCTCGAAGGGGTCGCGGTAGGACGCGCCACCCGAGGCCCCCGTCGCCGGGCCGGCGGCTTGCGCGCCACCGTCGCCCTTCTGGCTGACATTCTGCATGACGCCGGTGTCGGTCGCGATTTCCGAGAGCACCGCGTAAGGGTCGGCGAAGAGGTGATCGTCGGTTTGTTGCGCCTGCTGCTTGTCCTTCTTGGCGTCGGACGAGCCCGCGTCACCGCTGCCACCCTGCCCGGGTTTGGCTTTCGTCTGTTGCGGTTTTTCGGCCGTAGCGCCGATGGCGCTCGGCCCGTCGCCGAGATCCTCCAGCCCCTTGCGGCTCGAATTGCGGTCAACCAGTTTGACGGGGTTGAAGTAGCTGGCGACGGCTGCCTTGGTCTGTTCATTGGCGGCGTTGATCAGCCACATGACCAGGAAGAAGCACATCATGGCGGTCATGAAATCGGCGAAGGCGATCTTCCAGACGCCACCGTGGTGTGCCTCGTCGTGATCACCATGGGCATGCCGCACGATGATGATCTCGTGCCTGCCGTGGTCGGCCTCGGCGACGCTCATGACAAGACCTCGGAAAGGGTTGCCGACCATTCGGCGATGCGGGTCTCGAACACCGCCTCGTCAATGGTCACCGTCAGGTCGAAGCCGGGCGCCTCGATGAAGTCGAGATTTGCAGCGCGCGATCCAAGCGATGCCTTCAGGGTTTCGAACAATGACAGCGGCCCGCGGACGGCGACGCGCACCGCTTCGCTATCGCCGACGGCTTCGCGAACCGCGCCGGCAAGCGCCTCAAGCGAGCGCTTCTGCAGATCGTCGCTGACAACGCCGCCGATGATGCGGGCGACCGTGGCGGTGACGAGGTCCGTCACGCGCGTCTCCATGGCGTCGATGCGCAGCGAGACCGCCGTGCCGATATCGCCGCCGAAGCTCTCGAGGAAAACCCTTGCTTCCTCGGCGTTCGCCCGGCGTTCCGCCTCCAGCGCCGCGTCATGGGCAGCGACAAGCCGTTCCGCCAAGGTTGCCTCCGCCTGGGCGACCGCCTCGGCGATCAGCGTGCCGATGTCGGCCTGCGGCGCGGATGCTTCCGGTTTGTGCTCGGATGCGGCCTGAGGCTGGCTGGCGCGTGGCGCGCGCGTGCCGAAATCAGGGAGGAGATCGAAAAGGGCTGCGGAGGCCATGGTTTACGCCGCGACTTCCTGGGCCGCCCATTTGCGCAGGATCTGCGCGGTGCGCTCCTCGTTGAGGTCGACCATGCGGGCAAGCCGCTCCTGTGGCGCCGGCCTGATCTTCTGGCGAAGATCGTCGAGCGGGGTAGTGCCTGGCCGTGCGCCGGGCAGGGCGCCGATGGCGGCACCCGCATCGGCGGAAGCGGCTGCCTCCGGAGTCGGCAGCGAACGCTGGACTTCATCGAAATTCGGGCCCGACAAGGCGGGCGTTGCCCTTGCCGTCAGCGCCGCCGCCATCGGCCGCAGGCCGAAGAAGGCCACCAGGAACACCACGACGATGAAAGCGCCGGCGTTAATCAGCGTGCCCGCATGCTGGCCGATGGAGTCAAGCATTCCGGCCTGCGGGATCGCCTCGCCATCCAGCCCGTCGATGAATTCGACCGCCGAGACGTCGATGACGTCGCCACGCTTGTCGTCGAGGCCGGTGGCGGAGCTGACCATCTTCTGGATATCGGCGACGCGCTTGGCGATCTGTTCCGGGGTCGCGTCCTTGCCCAGGATCGTCTTAAGGCGATCCTGGTTGACGACGACCGCGATCGACATCTTGGTGACGGTGTAGCCGTTGGAGACGGTGGCGATCTTCTTGGAGTTGATCTCGTAGTTGGTGATCTCTTCCTTGCGGTCGTTCGCCGAAGAGGTCTGCGGACCCTCGGTGCTGGTCGCCTGGGTCTCCGGCAGGTTCTGCTCGACGCTGGACGGGGTGGAGGCCTGCTTCTGGTTGCTGTTCTCATTGGCGCGCACCGACTGCACCGAGCGTTCGACGCGGGAATTCGGATCGAAAATGGTTTCTTCCGTCTGACGAGTGTCGGTGTTGACCTCGGCCTTGACGCTGGCGCGGAAATTGTCCGGACCGAGATAAGGGGTGAGGGCGCGGCGGATATTGTCGCCGATCTGCGCCTCCACGGTCTGCTCGACGCCGAGCGTGCGGGCGGCACTGGTGTTGGAGGGATCATCGCCGGCGGCCAAGAGGTTGCCGTTGGAATCGAGCACCGTCACCTTGTCGGCCGACAGGCCGGGGACGGCGGCGGCGACGAGATGGCGGATAGACTGGGCGCTTTTCTCGGCGTCGATGCCGGCATAGCGGATGACGACCGACGCCGAGGGCTGCTGTTCGTCGCGACGGAAGTTGGCGCGTTCGGACATGACGATGTGGACGCGCGCCGCCTTGATGCCTGAAATGGATTGGATGGTGCGGGCGATCTCGCCTTCGAGCGCACGCACGCGGGTGATCTGCTGCATGAACGAGGTGAGGCCCATCGCGCCGACATTGTCGAACAGCTCGTAGCCGGCATTGGCGCTGGTCGGCAGGCCCTTCTCCGCAAGCAGCATGCGCGCCTGCGCCGTGGTGCCGGCCGGCACCAGAACGGAGGTGCCGTCGGCGCCGACGTCGAAGCCGATGCCGGCCTCACCCAGCACCAGGCCGATCTGGTTCACGTCGGAGCGGTCGAGGCCGACGTAGAGCGTGTCGTAAGCCGGGCGGTTAAGGTAGACCGAGGCGATGCCGATGACGCCCATCACCAGAACGGCGATGCCCGCCAGCATGGCGAGGCGCTTCACACCAAAGCCGCGGAGGTTCGAGATGATGCTCTGGATCTGTTCCGGCACGATAGAGCGACTCCCAGCATGATTGTCCGCCGGAACACTAGCCCCCGAAGCTTGTGCGAAAATGAAATCGGGCCGCGCTTGCGGCGCGGCCCGTGAATTGGAAGTAGATGTATTCCTCGGTTACGGCCGGATCAGCCGTTCTTGAACAGCGACAGGATCGACTGCGATGAGCTGTTGGCGATCGACAGCGACTGGATGCCGAGCTGCTGCTGCACCTGCAGCGCCTGGAGGCGGGTCGATTCCTTGTTCATGTCGGCATCGACGAGCTGGCCGACGCCGCGGTCGATGGAGTCCATCAGGCTCTGCGTGAAGGTTTTCTGCAGATCGATCGAGCTCTTGGCGGCGCCGAGGATGGTGGCCTGGTCGGTCAGCTGGCTCATGACCTTGTCGATCTTGCCGATCATCTGGGTGATGATGTCGTCGGTCACGCCGGCTGCCGTGATGTCGACGTTGTAAGCGGAAACGTTGTCGACCTTGGTAACCGCTCCTGCGGCGGTCTGGCCGGCGGTGTTGGCGGCGATGTCTGTGGCGCCGCCGGCGAGCGCGGTCGCATAGGCGTTGTCATACAGGCTCTGGGCGGCCGCTGTGGAATAGACCGAGGTCTGGCGGTCGAGCGTGCCCTGGTTCTTGACGGCGGTGGAGAGACCCGAATCGAACAGCTTCGTGCTCTCGACATCGATGTCGATCGTTCCAAGCGAAATGGCGCCCGACGAGGAGCGGTTGAAGGACGAGACGATCTTGGAGTCGGCCTGGACGCCGTCATTGGGGGCGGCGACCTGCGTTGAAGTCACTGAAAGGTAATTCGACCCCGAAAAGGTGGCGGCATCGGCAAAGGACTTCATTTGCGCCTGGAGCGCGGTGATTTCGGTCTGCGTCTTTGCCTTGGCGGCATCGGTCTGGCCAATGGTGGAGAGCAGCTTGGTCTTGATCTGGCCGACGGTCGTCAGCACGTTGTTCATACCGGTGTAGGCGGTATCGACTTTCGAGGCGCCGAGCCCTAGTGCGTCCTGCACGGTCGACAGTGCCTGGTTGTCGGAGCGCATCGTCGTGGCGATCGACCAGTAGGCGGCGTTGTCCGAGGCTTGGGAGACCCGGTAGCCGGTCGAGATCCGGGCCTGTGTCATCTCGAGCGATTTGCTGGTGGCGTTGAGGCTTTGAAGTGCAGTCAACGCCGCGGCGTTCGTCATGATGCTCGACAAGAAACTCGCTCCTTTTTTCGGGCCGGTCTCTCAAAAACCGGCATTGCCCTCGCGAGCCGCTCGCCCGCCCATGGATTGCCGTCGTGCCAATCGGGCCGATTCGTCAATCCGTTGTAAGCTTTTGGTTAACCATGACTAGCTCGTTATAGTTAACGGCCTGTTAAAGGCCCGCTTTCAAGGGGTAAGAAACGAGGGTTGCGCCGGGCTGGAGCAAGCGCAAAAAAAGGGCCGCGCTTTTGGCGCGGCCCTTCTGTCTGGTTTAGCCGTTCGAGAAAGATCAGCCGCGGAAGAGCGACAGGATCGACTGCGACGAGCCGTTGGCGATCGACAGCGCCTGGACGCCAAGCTGCTGCTGAACCTGCAGGGCCTGGAGGCGGGTCGATTCCTTGTTCATGTCGGCATCGACGAGCTGGCCAACGCCGCGGTCGATGGAGTCCATCAGGCTCTGCGTGAAGGTCTTCTGCAGGTCGATGGAGCTCTTGGCAGCGCCGAGCTTGGTGGCCGCGGTCGTCATGTCCTTGAGAGCGGCGTCGACGACGGTCATCATCTGCGAGATCTGAGCGTCGCTAGCGGCCGTGCCACCCGTAGAGATGGACAGGCTGGCAACCGAATAGGTATCGCCGGCTGCCGGAGCGGCACCCAGTGTCGGGTTCTGTGCAGTGGTGGTCGTAGCGCCAGTGGTGCCGAGGCGAGCCGCATCGAGGATGCCCTTGGCGGTCGGCGCCGCACCGGAGTCATAGAGCTTGATGCTTTCTACGTTGACATTGATCGTCGAAAGCGAAACCGCGCCGGTGGCGCTGCGGTTGAAGGCCGAAACGATCTGAACGTCGGCAGCGGTGCCCGAAGCGGTGGACACCGAAAGCATGTTGGTGCCGGAGAAGGTGGCGGAGTCGGCGTAACCCTTCAGCTGTGCCTGCAGGGCAGCGATTTCGACCTGGGTCTTTTCCTTGGAGGCGTCGGTCTGACCGTAGGAAGCGGTCAGCTTCTGCTGGATTGAGTTGATGGTGGTGATCGCGCTGTTCATGCCGGTGTAGGCGGTGTCCACCTTCGAGGCGCCGAGGCCGAGCGAGTCCGAAACGGTGGACATGGCCTGGTTGTCGGAGCGCATCGTGGTGGCGATCGACCAGTAGGCGGCGTTGTCCGAAGCCTGGGAGACACGATAACCGGTCGAGATGCGGGCCTGGGTGGTGGAGAGGTTGTTCTGGGTGGCGTTAAGGCTCTGCAGCGCCGTCAATGCAGCGCTGTTCGTCATGATACTGGACATGGCTACTCATACCTTGATTTTACAAGTTTTTTTGCATACCGGCTTTTCCGGTATGACGGAGCGGCATCATGCCAATGACCGTTGCGTTTGGGTCACCCGCCATCTGCGAGCGACTATGGCTCCGAGTTCCTACCAAAGGGCTAAACCTGAGGGTTAATCGAAAATAATTTGGGAAAATTCGACGCGGCCCCGGCGCCGCCCGGTTCTGCCGAGCGGTCGAGGCTTCGGGCCGGAACGACAAAATCAGGTAAAGGAACGCACCAGGCTGCCGACGAGCAGGTTCCAGCCGTCGATCAGGACGAAGAACAGGATCTTGAACGGCAACGACACCACGGTGGGCGGCAGCATCATCATGCCCATCGCCATGGTGATGGTGGCGACGATCAGGTCTATGACCAGGAAAGGCAGCACGATCAGGAAACCGATCTCGAAGCCGCGGCGGATCTCGGAGATCATGAAGGCCGGCACCAGGATGCGCAGGTCGACCGTCTCCTTGGCAACGACCTGGCCGCGCTCGCGGGCGAGATCGGCGAAAAGGTCGAAGTCCTTGTCGCGCACATTGTGCAGCATGAAGGTGCGGAACGGATCAGAGATCTTCTCGAAGGCCTCGGTCTGGCTGATCTGGTTGTCCATCAGCGGCTTGACGCCGGTGTTCCAGGCCTGATCGAAGGTCGGCGCCATGACGTAGAAGGTCATGAACAGTGATAGCGAAATCAGGATGAGGTTGGCCGGCGTCGACTGCAGGCCGATGCCGGCGCGCAGGATCGAGAAGGCGATGACGAAACGGGTGAAGCTCGTCACCATGATCAGCAGTCCCGGCGCCACCGACAACACGGTCAGCAGGCCGAACATCTGGATGATATAGCCGACGGTGGCGCCGTCGGCCTTGCCGATGCCGCCCAGGTCCAGCTGCTGCGCCGCCGCGACGGAGGTGGCGGCGCCGATCAGCGCCGCGGCGAGAAGGAGCTTCTTAATTCGAGCAGCAATGTCCTGATGAGAACCTGTTTGGCGTGCCCCTGGCTGCGGATCGAGGCGCGTTCCTCGAGATCGGCTTTCAGGTGTTGGTAACCGCTGGCGCCCTCGACCTGATGCATCTTCAGCGTGCGAACGAAGGCCAGAAGGTCCTGTTGGATGTCCTCCGACATCGCCGGCGGCTGCGGCGCGTCGTAGACCACGGATACTTCCATCCTGATCCAGGTGTCGGCGGGGGATGCGATGTTGGTGGTGATCGGCGCCAGCGCGACGAGCGTCGGCCCCGTACCGGGCTGTTGTGCGGCGGCCGGTGGAGTAGCCTTGCCCTCATTTTCAGGTGCCGCCGGCACCGACGAGGGCGCGCCGACACCTTTGAGATAGCCGCCGGACATCCAGCCCATGCCGATGGCGGCCGCCGTCACCACCAGCAGCATGGCGCCCTGGACGATAAGGGAAGGGCCTTTGCGAGGCTGGATCTGTTCGGCATTGGCCACGGTGCTTTTGGTCTCCAATCCCTAGAACGGAAGAACCTGGTCGAGAACCTGCTGGCCGTAGGCCGGCTGCTGGATCTCGGTGATGCGGCCGCGCCCGCCATAGGAGATGCGCGCCTCGGCGATGCGTTCGTAGGGGATCGTGTTTTCCGCGCCGATATCGGCCGGGCGCACGATGCCGGCTATGGTCAGTACCCTGAGCTCGGCGTTGACACGCACTTCCTGCGATCCCGTGATCATCAGATTGCCGTTGGGCAAGACGTCGGTGACGATGGCGGCGACGTTGAGTTCCAGCGTTTCCGATCGCTTGATCTCACCGTCCGCGGTTGTGTCGGTACCCGAGCTGAGCGCTCCGGAACCCTTGCCCGCAGTGCTCAACTTGTCCCACTGCGCGCTGATGTCGTAGCCGAGCTTGCGATTGGCGGTTCGGCTTCTGTCATTCTGGTTCTTGAAGTTGGCGCGGTCGTTGATACTGATCTTGACGGTCAGTATGTCGCCCTGCTGCAGCGCCCGCGGGTCGGTGAACAACCGGCTCTGGCGGTCGTCCCACAGCGAGAATTTCTTGACCGGTGCGCGCGGCGTCTGGGGGTATTTGTAGAGGGATCCGGTGTTGCCGCCGTCGATGCCCGAGCCCACCGGAGACAGCGACGGTTCCTTGCCGACCTCCTTGAGGTTGGTGCCGCAGCCGGTCAGGACCGCCACCGCGCACAGGATGAGCATTTTGCGGATCATGACGGATCTACCCTTCGGGCTGCGCTGGCCATGATGCCGGTGAGCGTCGCCGCCGCCTTCTGGTCCATTTCGTTGAGAATGACGCTGGCCTTGCGTGGATCGAGCTTCATCAGGATGGCAGCGGCCAGATCGGCGTTGACGATTGCCAGGCGTTCGGCCGCCGCATCGGGCTTCATGCCGGCGTAGATATTGACGACGCCGTCCTCGGCTCGGGCCAGGAAGACTTCACGCCGCTTCAGCCAGGTCTCGTATTCGGCCTTTTTTGCGTCGAGGGCTTTCATACGCTCGTCGATGCCGGCCTGCAGCTTCTTCAATTCCTCGGCCTGCAAGGCATAACGGCGGTCGCGGGCGGCGTCGGCGATGTTGGAGCAGAAGCGCTCGATCTCGCTCTGGTCGGGCGCCTTCTCCCGCGTCAGTTGCTGCGGCGCCACCGCGGGCTGCGCTCCAGGGAGAACCTGGCGAACAACATCCTCGCCATATGCACCATTGCCGGAAACGGAGACAGCCGCGAGGGCCGCGGCCGCAAACAGGATTGCGCGGGAAGAGCGTCTTTCATGGGATGAGAAGGAGGGGATCATCGGCATCGCCTATTGGAGAACCAGATCGGCTTGCAGGGCGCCGGCCGATTTGATGCCTTGCAGGATGGCAATGATGCCGTCCGGCTTGACGCCGAGGCGGTTGAGGCCGGAAACGAGGGTTTGCAGGTCGGGCCCGTCGAGCACCGCGACGCGGCCGTTGGGCCGGCTGGCATCGATGGCGGTGAACGGTTCGACAGCGGTTTCGCCTTTGGAGAAGGGCTCGGGCTGCACGACGCGCGGCGCCTCCGTGATGCGCACGGTCAGCGTGCCGTGGCTGATGGCAACGCGCGAGATCTTGACGTCGTTGCCGATGACGATGGTGCCGGTGCGCTCGTCAATGACGACGCGAGCCGGCGTATCGGATTCGACCACCAGGTTCTCGATCTCGGCATAGAAGCGGGCAGCCGAAACGCCGTTCGGCCTTCTGATCTGCACGGTGCGAGAATCGCGCTCACCCGCCACGCGCATGCCGAAGCGCTGGCTGGTATAGTCGTTGATGGCATCGGCGATGCGGATGGCGGTCGAGAAATCGGGATTGCGCAATTGCAGCGTCAGCGTCGATTGATCATCGAATTCGGCCTTCACCGAGCGCTCGACAATAGCGCCGTTGGGGACGCGGCCAGCAGTCGGCACACCTTGTGTCAGCTGCTGGGCCTGGCCTTGGGCGATGAAGCCGGAGACGATGACGGCACCCTGGCCGACGGCGTAGATTTCGCCATCCGCCGCCTTCAGCGGCGTCATGATCAGCGTACCGCCGGCAAGCGAGGTGGCATCGCCCATCGAGGACACGTCGATGTCGATGCGAGCGCCCGACTGCACGTAGGGCGGCATGTTGGCGGTGACGATGACGGCGGCGACGTTCTTGGCGCGCGCGCTGCCGCCTTCGGTGGCGATGCCGAGATTTTCGAGCATGGCGCGGATCGACTGTTCGGTGAACGGCGAATTGCGCAGGCTGTCACCCGAGCCGGCGAGGCCGATGACCAGGCCGTAGCCGACCAGCTGGTTGTCGCGCGAACTCTGCAACTGGGCGATGTCCTTGATGCGCGAGGCGACCTGGCCAGGCGGCAGCGAGCTTGGCCCGGGCGAGACGCGGAACATGCGGGTGGTGGTGGCTGGATCATATTCCGGATCGTTGTCGACGCCGCCGTTCCTGGCGGCGAGCTCGCGCTTGGCCTTGGGTGTCAGGCCGTCGGCCAGCGCCGGCTGCAAGCCGAGCGTGGCCGCGAGAAGAAGGGCAAGCAGGCGCATCATGAAGCGCTGACCTGGATGGTTCCGTCGGCCATCACCGTGCCGGAGAGGATCTTGCCGCTGTCGCTGTTGCGAACCTTGATGAAGTCGCCGGCCGCACCTGGCTGCAAGGTCACGGCGGTGGCCGATATCGTCAGTCCGCCGGCGATGAAGAAGACCTGCACGGCAGCACCCTGTTCGACCAGCCACGCCTCGCGGATGGCGGACGACGGAATGTAGCGGCCAGGCAGCAGCGTGCGCTTGGCGATCTTGCCCTGGAGTTCTTCGATACGGGTCGCCATTGCATCGGGCTTGTGCTTGCCGGGGATGAGGGTCACCTGTTTCAGGGCGGCGAGTTCGATCCTCTCGCCGGGATAGATGACGCGGTTGGGGATCAGCACGACCTCGCCGGTGGGTTGGTTGCTGGCGATCTGCGTTGCCGATTGATTGGCCGATTGATTTGTCGACTCCTGGGCGAAAGCCGGCACGCCGCCAGCCACCAGCGCAAGGATCAGCGCGGTGCGGCGGAATGCGGAGCAGGAGATCGGCATGGCCATCATCCCTTACCTGATGTTCTTGGAGACGACCGAGGCCATGTCGTCGGCGGCCTGGATCACCTTGGAATTCATCTCATAGGCGCGCTGCGCGGAGATCAGTTCGGTGATTTCCTTGACCGGGTCGACGTTGGAGGCCTCGAGATAGCCTTGCTGGATGGTGGCGAAGCCGGGATCGCCGGGCACGCCGACATTGGCGGGACCGGAGGCCGTCGTTTCCTGGAACAGATTGTCACCGAGCGGTGCTAGACCGGCCTCGTTGGCGAAATTGGCGATCTGAAGCTGGCCAAGCGTCTGCAAGGCGGTCTGGCCGTCGATGCGGGCGAAGACCTGGCCGGTCTTGTTGACGATCACCTCGACCGCGTTGGTCGGTACGGTGATGGCCGGAATGACATTGGCGCCATCCACCGTCACCAGCTGGCCGGTGGCGTTGGTGTTGAAGGCGCCGGCGCGGGTATAGAGCGTACCGCCATCGGCGCCCTCGATCTGGAACCAGCCCCTGCCGGTCAGGGCCATGTCGAAGCTGTTGCCGGTGCTGGTCAGTTCGCCCTGTGTGTGCACGTTGCGCACCGCCGTCGTCTTGACGCCGAGGCCGATCGAAACGCCCTCCGGCACCAGCGAGGCGTTGGAGCGGTTGGGCACGCCTTGCGTGCGGTCGACCTGATAGAGCAGGTCGGAGAATTCGGCGCGCGCCCGCTTGTAGCCGGTGGTGTTGATGTTGGCGATGTTGTTGGCGATGACTTCCAGATTTGTCTGCTGGGCATTCATGCCGGTTGCGGCGATGGCAAGTGCTTTCATGGCCTACTCCTCAGATACCCATTCGACTGACTTCGAGATAGGCCGAAACGACCTTGTCGCGGATGGCGACGGCGGTCTGAAGCGCCTGCTGGGCGCTCATCACTGCATCGACGACCTGACGGGTGTCGGCATCGCCCTTGAGCGCCTGGAGCGACACCTGCTCGGCATTCTGCAGCGTGTTGACGGTCTTGGCGGCGGCCTGGCTGACCGCTTCGGCGAAGGAGGTGCCGAGGTTGCCTGACGTCGCCGGCGCGACACCGCCCTGCAGCAAGTCGGTCGCCGTATCGCCCAGCCCGGGCTTCAGATTAAGCGCGCCGATGCCGTTCACGATCATTGGTTCCTCATCAGGTCGATGGTCATTGAAATGAGGTCGCGCGCCTGCTTCACGACTTGCAGGTTGGCCTCGTAGGAACGGTTGGCCTCGGTCATGTCGGCCATTTCGATCAGCACGTTGACGTTGGGCATCTTGACGTAGCCCTTCTCGTCGGCGGCCTCGTTGCCGGGCTGGAACTCGATGGGAAAATCACTCGGATCGCGGTCGATCGAATTCACTTGGACCGTCGAGCTGCCGGAGGCCCGGTCAAGCTCGGAGACGAAGCTGATGGTCTTGCGACGATACGGGTCGGCGCCGGGCGTGGTGCCGGTCGACTGGGCGTTGGCGAGGTTTTCCGAAACCACGCGCAGGCGCTCGGACTGGGCGCCGAGGCCGGATGCTGCGACTTTCAGGGCTGCGGTCAGCGCGTCCATGGTCAGCTCTTCACCGCCATCATCATCATCGAGTGGAAGGCCTTGACGATCGCCGTGTTGAGCTCGAAGGAGCGGCGCACCTCGCCGGCCTTGAGAAGCTGGTCCTCAAGCACGACGGAGTTCTTGGACGGCATGACGACGCCGTCATCTTCCTGCGGCTTGATGGTGAAGCCGGCATTGGTGGCCGCGCTGCCGAGGTGGCCGGCCTCGGTGGTCTGCAGCGACACCGCGGTACGGTCGAGCACCTTTTCGAAAGGCTCGACATCGTTTGCCGTATAGCCCGGCGTGTTGGCGTTGGCGATGTTGCCGGCGATCGCCGACTGGCGCACCGAAAGCCACTGCGCTTGCTTGGCGGCAAGATCGAAAAGGGAAACGGGCTCCATGGGAATCTCCGGGCATGTGCCCAAAGACTAGGCCGCCAGTCTTGCGCGGACCTTGCGGGCGCCCGCAAGGTCGTACCGCGACGGCCCTACCTGGAAAGCTGGATCACTTGGTTGGTGCTGGTCAGCATGACCCATTTGCCGTTGCGCTGTTCGATCGACGACACCGTGCTGGAGTCCGGCAGCGTCGAGCCGCGCTGGACGATCCACAGGCCGGTGTCGTCCTCGATCATGGCGCGGCCGTTGGCGACATGGACCATGCGGAATTTAGCGACATCGGCGGGGAAGGGCTGGTCGCCGGGCGGCTGTGCCGGAGCGGCATCTTTAGGCACTGCTCCGGTGGCGAACAGGTCGATGCTGGTATTGGGAAGGTCCTTGGCCGTCAGCGGCGCGCTGCGCGAGGCGACCACGCCGCCACCCTCGCGTCCCGAATTGGTGCCCGTGCCGCCAAACTTGATCGCCTGGACGCCGAACTGCTCCTGGTTGAAGAAGATGTACCAGGGAAACAGTGCACAGATCAGGCCAAGCGTGACGCCGAGCGCGGCGATGACGAAGTCGCTGCGGCGGTCCGGCTTCTTGCTCAACTTTGGAAATTGCGGCTTTGGCGGTTGTGGCCATTCGGTGACGGGAAACAGGCCGTCGATCAGCGATTCGCGGCTTGCCTGCGTCATCTCGGCAGGATCGACGCGGGGAATCATGTGGGTGGCCGGCACGGCGGTCCGACCCAGAACAGGCTCTGATCTGGGTAGAGCCGGCTTGACCGCTCTGGCCAGAACAGCCGCGGTCTTGGCGGCCATGGCGCTGGCCGCCTTTGCCTTGGCGCCCCTCTCTTCCTCGGCGCGCGCTCGCTCGGCGGCGTTCGCCTCGGCGATCATCTCGTTCAGGATGCGCTCGGTATATTGGCGTTCAGTCTCCTGATTCGGCATTCAGCTTTCCCTTGAGATGGCGGGCGAGATCGGAGAACGGATCGGTCGACGGGCGGTCCCTGGGCGATTGCGTAAGCGCCTCGTAGATCAGCGGCACCTGGCGCACGGCGATGTCGAGCTCGGCGTCGACGCCGCCCTGATAGGCGCCGAGCAGGCGGATGTCGCGCGTGTCCTCGAAGCGGGAGATCATCGACTTCAGCCGTGTCACCAAGGCGCGCTGTTCGGCGCTCCAGGCCTTGCCTGCCAGGCGCGATATGGACGACAGAGGATTGACCGGCGGATAGCGGCCCTGTTCGGCGATCGCGCGGTCGAGCACGACATGGCCGTCGAGGATACCGCGCACGGAATCGGCGACCGGATCGTTGTGATCGTCGCCGTCGACCAACACCGAAATGATCGCGGTGATCGAGCCCTTTCCCTCCGCGCCAGGCCCCGCGCGCTCGAGCAGCTTGGGCAGTTCGGTGAAAACCGAGGCGGGATAGCCGCGGGCGACCGGCGGCTCGCCGGTTCCCGTCGCCACCTCGCGCAGCGCATGGGCGAAGCGGGTGATCGAATCCAGCACCAGCAACACACGCTGGCCCTGGTCGCGAAAGTGCTCGGCGACGCGCATGGCGGTGTCGGGCGCGCGGCGGCGCATCATGGCGCTCTCGTCGCTGGTGGCGACGACAGCCACGGTCTTGGCCATGCTGTCGCCGATCGTGTCCTCGAGGAATTCGCGGACTTCGCGGCCGCGTTCGCCGATCAGCGCCACGACGACGGTGTCGAACGCGTCCGCGCCGGCGAGCATGGCGAGCAGCGTCGATTTGCCGACGCCCGAACCCGCAAAGACACCCATGCGCTGGCCGAAGCAGAGCGGGGTGAAGATGTCGATGACCTTGACGCCGGTCATGAAGGCGGTGCCGACGCGCTGCCGTGCCATGGCACCGGGCGTGGTGACGCCATCCGAGAGGTCGTCGCCCCTGATCAACGGCGGACCGCCATCGATCGCCCGGGTGAGCGCGTCGATGGTACGGCCGCGCCATGAGCCGTGCGGCGCCACGGCGAGCGGACCCCTGCGGAACACCGCATCGCCGATGCCGGCATCGGCGCTGCGTTCGAAGGGCGCGACGACAACCTCGTCGCGGCTGATCTTGACGATTTCGCCGCGGCGCGCGCCGGCCTGGCCGCGCTGCTCGACGATGTCGCCCAGCCTGGCGAAATCGGAAAGGCCGCGCACCTTGTAGTGGGTGGGCGTGACTTCGGTGACGAGGCCGCCACGCTTGACCAGCCCGTCGCCGTTGCCGAAGCGCCTGATGACCCGTTCCAACGCCGCCAGCCGATCCTCCGGCGCCGGCTGGACCTGTCTTTCGGGTGCGCGGATGGAGGGCTGGCCTGATGTCATACTACGACTTCGAGCCGAGCGTCTTGATCGCCTCGTCGGTGGATGAATCGGTTTGGCGCATCAGGGCAGCTGTGTTCTCGAAGGCGCGCTGGACCATGATCAGCCGCGTCATCTCCATCACCGGATTGACGTTGGATTCCTCCACGAAACCCTGGGCGATGCCGACATCGGAGCGATCGGTGACCGGCTCGGGGGTGCGCGAAGGCACGATGCCGGAATTGCCGTAGCGCACGAAATTCTCGCCCGGGTCGAAATTGTAGAGGCCGATCGAGCCGACAAGCTGGTCGTTCTGGCGCAGCGAGCCGTCGGCGCCGGCCTTGGGCGGGCCGTTGCGGGGGTCGAGCTGGATCGGTGCGCCGCCGGCATCGAGCACCGGATGGCCTTCGAGCGACATCAACTCGCCATTATCGTTCATCGAGAAGCGGCCGTCGCGGGTCATGACGGTGCCGGCCGGCGTATCGATGGCGAACCAGGCATCGCCCTGGATGGCGAAATCGAACGGGTTGCCGGTCTCGCTCAGGGAACCATGGGCGCCCGAAAGATAGGTCTTGCCCGACGACGCGAAGGACACCGATTTCTGCCCGGTGCCCGACACCACGTCCTCGAATTTCACACCGGTGGCGCGAAAGCCGACGGTGTTGGCGTTGGCGACATTGTCGGCGATCGTGTCGAGCCGGCGCTCGAGCGCCATCTGCGCGGAAAGGGCGACGTAGAGACTGTCCTGCATGACTAGAACTTCAACTTCTGCATGGCCATCATAAGGTCGGTGGAAATGCCCGACGTGACCGGCTGGGCGAATAGCACGCTGACGGACGACACGGCCGGAGACGTTGGATTGTTGATCTCGTACATGCTGGTGAAGCGGGTCAGGAACTTGGTGAGTTTCGCGGGATCGGTGAAATCCGTGAGGTCGAGCTTCTGCTCGAACAACTGCGCCTGCTTGTCGATGTCGGCCGTGGCGAAGGAATCCGGGAGCCCCAGCGCAGTGCGCACGACGCTGGCAAGGGCGGTGTCGGCCAGCACGTCGTACCAGCTGGTGATGTCGGGCGCCTTGCGCTGGAAATAGAGCGCCAGCCGAACACCTTCGTTGGTTTGGCCGGCGTCCTCTTCCAGTGTCTGGCGCAGATATTTGTCAACCGTCGGCTGCTGCGCCGGATTGATGGTGGTGGCGTTCTCGCCATTGGCTTGGAAATTGAAGGCCAAAGCCAAGCCTGCGTAAGCCGGGTTCGTCTGCGTGTTGGCGACGCTGCCAGGGTCGCTGACCTTACTTTGCAGGACCTGCTTGATCAGGTCCTTGTCCTCGGTCGCCGAGTCGAGACCGTATGCGGCCAGGGCATAGGTGTAGAGCCGGCTGTTCGACATCAGGTCGTCGACGGACTTCACCTTGGTGATGTTGGCGAGGTAGTAGGTCGTCTCGCCCTTCACATAGTCGGAGTTCGGATCGAGGCCGGCGATCTGCGCCTGCGTGGCGTAATTCTTCGTCACCAGTTGCTGGGCGCTGTTATAGATGGTCGCATCGGGGCCATTGGCGGCGAAGTTGAAGGCGCTCACGAATTGGGCGTAGCGCTTGTCGGTCAGCTTGTTGGCGAAACTGTTGGGATCGGTGACGCCTTCCTTAAGCGCCTTGACCATGAAGGCCTTGGCATAGTCCATGTCCCCCAGCCCGAAGGCCTTCATGGCATATTTGAACAGCCGGTCGTTGTTGACGAAATCGTCGATCGATTTCACCTTGGTGATGTTGGCGAGATAATACTGGGTGTCGCGATCGACCGTCGGCTGTTGCTCGATCCGGTCGATCGACTTGTTGATATCTTTGGCGATCAACTGGTAGCTGGTAAAGGTATTGAGCAACGTCATGCCTCCGGCCGAAGCTTAATATCGCGACCATAACCTGACATCCTTGCGCGAAACTGAATCGCCGACATTCGGATCCAAGGCAGCCCGGATTCAAGCCTCACACAAGGCACGGGGACTATCCCTTTCAACTGACGTGAAATGCGGAAGGACATGCCGTGGGCATTCTCATTGGACTTGTGGTGACGCTCGGCTGCGTCCTTGGCGGCTTCATGGCCATGGGCGGGCATCTGCATGTGCTGGTCCAGCCTTGGGAAGCCGTGGTCATCTGTGGCGCCGCACTCGGTACCTTCCTGGTCGCCAACCCGATGAAGACGGTGAAGGACACCGGCAGGGGCATTCTCGAAGCCTTCAAGCAGGCGGTGCCGAAGGAACAGGATTATCTGGAAACGCTCGGCGTGCTGCACAGTCTGATGCGTGAACTGCGCTCGAAGTCGCGCAGCGAGGTCGAGGCGCATATCGACAATCCGGAAGAATCAGCCATCTTCCAGGCCTTTCCGACGGTACTGAAGAATCACGACCTGATGAGTTTCATCTGCGACTACTGCCGCATTATCATCATCGGCAATGCCCGCTCGCACGAGATCGAGGCGCTGATGGACGAGGAAATCCAGACCATCAAATCCGACAAGATGAAGGCCTATCACGCACTGGTCGCGGTCGGCGACGGCCTGCCGGCGCTTGGCATCGTCGCCGCCGTGCTCGGCGTGGTCAAGGCGATGGGCGCGCTCGACCAGTCGCCGGAAATCCTCGGCGGCCTGATCGGCGCGGCCCTGGTCGGCACCTTCCTCGGCATCTTTTTGTCCTACGCCGTGGTCGGGCCCGTGGCCACCAAGATCAAAACGGTGCGCGAAAAGAAGAACCGCCTCTACATCATCGTCAAGCAGACGCTGCTCGCCTACATGAACGGCGCGCTGCCGCAGGTGGCGATCGAATTCGGCCGCAAGACCATCTCATCCTATGAACGGCCGACCATCGATGCCGTCGAACAGAGCACGATGAACACCGGCGGCGCCGAGAAGAAGGCCGCTTGAGCGATGCACGACAGATCGGTGCCGACACGGTCATGACCAGCCCAGGCAGCCCCGCGCAAGCGCGCTCGCTGATCATCGAGCGTCTGGTCGGCGACAGCGGCGAGGCCGATCAGGTCATCGATGCCGGCCGAGCCATGGCCGAGCGCGCAGTTCCACTGCTGCAGAAGGGGCTTTCGGGCGAGCTCGGCGTCCCCGTGATCGTCGACCTCAGGGCCGTCGAGGTCAGCCGCGTCCCCGAGGCGCGCTCGCATGCCGGCGACACGTTCGCCATGACCGTCGTCGGCTCGCCGGCTTCCTCGGATGCGATGACGCTCGTCATCGACGCTGCCGCGATCGCGATCATGGTCTCCACGCTGTTTGGCGGCGATCCGGACATGCCGACATCACCGATCGAGCGCGACCTGTCACCGATCGAGACCGACGTTTCGACCATGGTGTTCCAGGAGGTGGCGCAGGCCTTGAACGGATCGGGGCGGCGCTCGCTCGATCTGCGGCTGCCGGTACCGCGGGCGATATCCGGCGTCGAGGCCAGACACCATGTACTGCGCGACGGTGCTGCCATCTGTATCGTTCTTGGCATCTCGACACCGGTCGACAGTGGCTCCATCACCGTGACGATGCCGCAGCGTGTCGTGCTTGCCGGCCGCGACGGCACCGCCAGCGCCAGCGAGGACGATCACAGCACCAGTTGGCGCGCACGTTTTTCGGAAGAGGTGATGCGCTCGACTGTGGCGCTGGAAGCCACCATGCCGCTGGCACGGCTGACGCTTGGCGACCTTGCCAATCTCGAAGTGGGACAGGTCATCGACTTCGAGGAAACGGCGCAATCACGGGCTCGTCTCAGCGCCCGGGGCCAGACGCTGTTCGTATGCGAGTTCGGCAAACTGGGGCAGAATTACACCGTCCGAATCAGGCATCCTTTCGATGCCGGGCAGGATTTCATCGATGGGCTCATGCCGGCCGGTGCCGGGCGCGCCTGAGCTTTTGGAGACGACGCATGGCCAAGACCAAAGTGGAAGCAGAGCTCGACCAGCCGGACGAGCAACTCGATCGCGCCATCGAGGAATTGCGCGGGGTCCTGCATGAGGAAGAGCAGCGGCCCGATGCGGCGTTCAGGGCGGCCGCTGGCGCCAATTCGAACGTCATCATGAACATTCCCGTCGATGTCCAGATCATCCTCGGCAGCACCGAGATGGCGGTTTCCGATCTGATGGCCCTGCAGAAGGGGTCGACAGTGGCCCTGAACCGCCGCATAGGCGAACCGGTCGACGTCGTGGTCAATGGCCGCAAGATCGCGCGTGGCGAGATCACGGTGCTTGAAAGCGACCCTTCACGCTTCGGTATCAGGCTGACCGAAATCATCGCCGGCACGAAGGGCGCCTAGACATGGTTGGTGGGGCTTGCCGGTTGCAGCGGAGGCGAGAGGCAGCATGACGCCGCTGACGACCCTGACGCGCGCGCAGAAGGCGGCCGCCATATTGGTGGCGATGGGCAAGCCGTCCGCCAGCCGCCTGTTGAAATTCTTCAAGCAGGAAGAACTGAAGGCGCTGATCGAGGGCGCCCGGCTGCTGAGGACCATTCCGCAGAGCGATCTCGAGCGCATCGTCGCCGAATTCGAGGCAGAGTTCACCGAAGGCGCCGGCCTGCTCGATTCCGCCGACAGGATGGACACCATCCTCAACGAATCGCTGTCACCCGACGAGATGAACGCCATCATGGGCAACAAGAAGCCGGAGGCGGCACCCGAAGGGCCGCCGCCGATCTGGCCCGATCTGGAAAAGCTCGAACCCTCGCGGCTGGGCACTTTCCTGGCCGGCGAACATCCGCAGACGGCGGCCATGGTGCTGTCGAAGCTGGGGCCGCAGGCTGCGGCAAGCGTGCTTCTGACGCTGGACAAGTCCATGCGCGGCGAAATCATCAAGCGCATGGTGACGATGGCCAACGTTCCCGACGCCGCCGCCAGAATCGTGGAGAACCGGTTGCGCGCCAGCGTGCTGTCGGAAACCTCGACCAAGGACACGTCGGCCGGGCAGGCGCGCGTCGCCAGCGTGCTCAACGAGCTGGACAAGCCGCTGCTCGAGGAGGTCATGCAGGACTTGGAAGCCGCCGGCACGCCCGACCTGGACGGGGTGCGGGCACGGCTTTTCGCTTTCGACGACCTGCCGCTGCTCACCCAGAAGGCGCGCGTGCTCCTGTTCGACGGGCTGTCGACCGAGCTTGTCACGCTGGCGCTGCGCGGCTCGTCGGCGGCGCTCGCCGAAGCGGTCCTGTCGGCGATCGGCGCGCGGTCGCGGCGCATGATCGAAGCCGAACTCGGACAGGGGTCGGACGGCGTCCCTGCCGCCGATATAATGACGGCGCGCAAGACCATCGTGACGACCACCATCCGGCTGTCGCGCGAAGGCGCATTCGAACTTCCCTCGACGCAAAACGCTGCTTAAGGGATGTCCGACGCCACCGACAAGGACTCCAAAACCGAAGAGGCGACGGAAAAGAAAGTCCGCGACACCATAGAACAGGGCAAGCTGCCCCATTCGAGGGAAACCGCGATCCTCGCGTCCTTCGTCGCCATACTGGTGTTCACCGTCTTCTATGCCAAGGATGCGGTCGTCAACCTCGGCATGTTCCTGTCGATGTTCCTCGAGAAGCCCGAGGCGTGGCCGATGGACACCGAGACCGATGTCATCGAGCTTTACAAGATCGTCATGCTGGAAGTGGGTCGCGCCGTCGTCAGCCTGCTGGTGCTTTTGACCGTCGCGGGCATCGGCGCCTCGGTGCTCCAGAACATGCCGCAATTCGTCGGCGAGCGGATCAGGCCGCAGCTTTCGCGCATTTCGATCACCAAGGGCTGGAGCCGGATGTTCGGTGCCCAGGGCTGGGTCGAGTTCCTGAAATCCCTAGCAAAGGTGGGCTTCGCCATCGCCGTGCTCACCTTCACGCTGTCGGAGGATCATCGCAAGCTGCTCGCCGGAATGATCACCAACCCGGTCGCTTTCGGCCTCGTCATCCGCGGCATTGCCGTCGACATACTGGTGGCGATCGTCTTCGTCATGGGGCTGATCGCGGCGATCGACATCGTCTGGTCGCGCTTCCACTGGAAGCAGGACCTGCGCATGAGCAAGCAGGAGGTCAAGGACGAGTTCAAGCAGTCCGAGGGCGACCCGATCGTCAAGTCGCGGCTGCGCTCGCTGGCGCGCGACCGGGCGCGCAAGCGGATGATGACGGCGGTGCCGCGCGCGACGCTGATCATCGCCAACCCGACGCACTACTCGATCGCGCTGAAATATGTGCGCGATGAAGATTCGGCACCGCTGGTGGTGGCCAAGGGGCAGGACCTGGTGGCGCTGAAAATCCGCGAGATCGCCAAGGAGCATAACATCCCGATCTTCGAGGACGTGGCGCTCGCCCGCTCCATGTACAAGCAAGTTTCGGTCGATAATGTGATCCCGTCGCAATTCTACCAGGCCGTCGCCGAACTGGTGCGGATCATCTACTCGAAAAAGGCTGAGCGCAGACAGATTTCATGAACCGCCAACCGCACGCAAAATCCCGTGAGATCATCGTCGCCAGGGCCATCGAGCAGGTGGTCGGCGAACTGAGGCTGATCGATGTCGCCGACTACATCGCCTTCATCCGGCTGGAGCATTTCGCCTGCCTGTCGGACCTTGTCGATTCAGCGGTGGAGCTGTTCTTCATGCCGGGCACGCTCAGGCTCGGCCATGGCGGCGAGGCGCATGTCGACTGGAGCGGCAATCCGCGCATCGTGCTCGATCTGGAGCTTCGGCCGCCGGGGGTGACCGTCTATTTCCAGCTGACGCTTTGCGGGGCCGGCAATTCGGTCGCGGTCAATTACGTGTCGTTCGAAAAGCCTGGCGAGGATCCCGAGCACAACACCGCGCTGCTGGAGGCGGTGATCGACCAGGCCCGGATCCGCAAGGTCGAGCCGCTGGCCTTCTGAGGTCTGTCGATATGCAGGCGAGGCCGCTCTGCAAATGGCGGCTCCCTGAATCCAAACAGACCTCGAAGGCTCGTCGCTTGACTGCTCGACCAGATGGCTACTCGATCAGACCGAGCCGCAGCGCCTTGGCAACGGCCTGATTGCGGTTGGTGGCGTTGAGCTTCTGGGTCGACTGGGTCAGATACTGATTGGCCGTGTGCACCGACAGCTTCAGGAGCCGCGCGATCTCCTCGCTGGTGTTGCCGTTGGCGGTCAGCTTCAGGCATTCGAGTTCGCGCTTGGAGATGGCGCGCATCCTGCCGGCATCACCCGGACGGATACGCGCGACCGCGGCGAACAGCGAAAAGCAGCGGGCGTGGATTTCGTAGAGCGCGTCCTGCGGCAGCGTGATCTCGGATCCCAGGAAGACGACGAGCCCGCACTGGCCGCGATCGGCATGGACGGGAAAGGCTATGCCGCTGGTGCCGGGCGCCAGCGGCGCCATCTGTGCGGTCCAGGCGAGGTTGCCGAACATTTCGGCCATGGCCGCCATGCCGTCATCCGTCCACCAGCGTGGCTCCGTCGAGTTGTGGGTATGGCGCACGATCTCCTCGCCATTGGCGCCCGAGATGAACTTCGTCGCCACGGCAATACCGGGGTAGTCGGAATCAAAACACGGAACCAGCCGCGCCCGCTCCGGCGACGGGCTGACGAAGTACAAGCCGAAAGCCGAGGCGTTGATGTCGACCGATATCCAGCGGCAGCGGCGCACGGCGTCGGGAACGGTGACGGCGTGGTGCGTTTCGGAGCCGAGCGAGAAGGCACCGAAGGGGCTGCGCTGCTGGTTGAAAAGGGCCTCCGCCGCGTCCTTGATTTCAGCGTGTTTCAAATGATGCCACTCCTGATCGCCGTGGCGATTGCCATCGCGCGGTTCGAGGCCGCGAATTTCTGGATGGCGTGGGTGATGTAGCTGTTGACGGTGTTGGAGGACACGCCGAGGATGACCGCCACCTCATCGGTGGTCTTGCCTTCCGAGACCCAGAACAGGCATTCGCGCTCGCGGTCGGACAGCGGATCCTGCATCGCCGCGGCGGCGATCAGCTGTGGAATATGCGAGAGCGCGTAGCAGCATTTCAGCTGCGCCTTCATCAGAGCCGGCTGGTCGATCTTGCCAGCCGTCGCCGCCGAGAACAGAGCGAACAAGCGCTGCCGACCGACATTCAGCCGCAGCGAATAGATCTCGGCGTGGCCGAGTACATCGAGAAGGCGGGCTTCTTCGCCCGAGACAAGCCCATCCGTATCCGGTGCCTGCGTGGCCACCAGCGATCTGGGGCGGAATCCTGGCGCGACAGTGAGCGCCCCCTGGGCAAGGCTGGCGATCAGTCGCTTGCCGATCAGTTCGATGGCGTCGAAGATCCAGTTCGAGGAGACGATGCGCGCGTCATTGCGGTCCTGGTCATGGACGATGGCAACCAGCATGTAGCTGTCGGCGCCGATCTCAGCGGTCAGTTCCATGAAAAAGCTGGTCAGATCACCGCGCGACGCCAGGCGCGAGCCCAATGTGTCGGATTGAAGAAGCGCGGCGGGACTGCTCATTTTTTGCTTTGGCCGGAATCGTTTCTGCTGTCCGGATGCTGGAGGCCAGCCGCCGAAACCGAAAACGCGTTACTTTCACGAGACTCATACGAGGCGCGTGGCCGCGCCAATCAGACGGAATCCATTCAGGGAACGCGACATCCGCGTCTGGCGCCGGAAACTCCGGAACGTGAGACTTTGGGTGGTTGCCGCGCCCCCCGAGGACCGGCTGATTCGGTTCTAATCTACCCGCAGTTGAATCCGACATCAAACGCGATTTGACAAAATCGAATCCGATGGACTCACGTGCGACTCAGGAGACGGTTCTCGCGACCGTTGCGCCGCGAAAATGCCGGGACCGCGCAAGCCGCCCATATCGGCATGCGGGCCGTCGGGGTAGATTCGCAGGCGCCCGAAGGGGCACGCACCTCGTTTGCCTGGCTTTTGCGGCAGGTGTGATCGCGGGGCCGGCGGGCGACTATCCCGGTCGCTCACGCAAAGCGGCCGTACCTATGGGGACTGCGAGCACCGGTGCCGCGACGTAGCTGGGTGAAAAGAAAAAGGGCGGTCATCCCGCCCTCTTTTCACGCCTGT
This sequence comes from Mesorhizobium erdmanii, assembly GCF_013170725.1. Taxonomy (NCBI): domain Bacteria; kingdom Pseudomonadati; phylum Pseudomonadota; class Alphaproteobacteria; order Hyphomicrobiales; family Phyllobacteriaceae; genus Mesorhizobium; species Mesorhizobium erdmanii. The sequence continues at coordinate 2,183,362 of NZ_CP033361.1, forward strand.
TGGTATCTGTCCCGGCTTTGCTGGCTCACCGATCTTCAAAGCCGGTCAAGACGCCGACGGCATTGATGCCGATCTCCTCGACGGCATAGCCGCCTTCCTGGACGAACAGCGTCGGCAGGCCGAGCTTTGCGATGCGGCGGCCGATCTTCGGATAGTCCGCGCTCTTCAGCTTGAACTGGCTGATCGGGTCCTTCTCGAAAGTGTCGACGCCGAGCGAGACGACGACGATGTCAGGCGCGTAGGCAGTGAGCCTGGCGCACGCATCCTCCAGCGAAGCATTCCAGGCGTCCCAGCCGGTGCCGAAGGGCATGGGATAGTTGATGTTGAAACCTTCGCCGGCGCCGGCGCCGCGTTCATCGGCATGGCCGAGGAAGAACGGATACTCGACCATGGGATCGCCATGCAGGTTGAGGACCTGCACGTCGGCGCGGTCGTAGAAAATCTCCTGCGTGCCGTTGCCATGATGGTAGTCGACGTCGAGGATGGAAACACGGCTGGCGCCCTGGTCGAGGAACCATTGCGCGGCGACGGCGGCGTTGTTGATGTAGCAATAGCCGCCCATGAAGCCGGCCCCGGCATGGTGGCCGGGCGGCCGGCAGAGCGCGAACGCCGAGTTCTCGCCGCTCTTGACCAGGCCGGCCGCGGTCAGCGCCACGTCGTAGGAGGACTTGATCGCTGCCCATGTGCCCTCGACGAAGGTGGCGCCGCCGTCGAAGGAATAGTAGCCGAGCAGGGCGTCGATGCGCTTTGGCGGCACGTCGCCGCGCAGGCCGCGCGTCGGCCAGGTGAAGGGCATTGCCGTGCCCGTGTGGCCTTCGGCTACCCATTGCGGCCAGACGGTCGGCAGGAAGTCGATGTATTCCGATTTGTGGACGCGCTTGGCGGCGGCGAGGTCATGTTCCAGCGGTGGAATGATCGGCCCGAGCTTCTCGCTCTCGACCCGAGCCTTGATGAATTCGGCGCGCGAAGGTTTTTCAAAGCCCGGCACGATGGCTGATGTAACCAGTTCCATCTGGCCGGCATGGCCGGCATGAAGCGGCGAATAGACAGTCTTCATAAAATTCCTCTCGAAATGCGAAATCAGTCAAGGTTGAGATAGGGGTTCACCAGAGCCAGCCACATGGCTTCGACATCGTCCTCGATGAGGTCGAATGTCCTGCGATCTCTCTTCAGTCCGACAAGCCGGCAGGCGTGCCCGACCTCCATCATCACCAGGCCGAGCCGCTTGGCGATCTTGTCTTCGAGCGCAGGATTCACATGCCGCAGCCAGGCGGCGTAAAGCGCGATGATCTGCTCGTCGTATTCGTCCTGGATAGGCCTGAGATCGGCATTGCCGGATATCGCCTCGATCACCGGCATCAGGGTGGCGTTGTCGAGATAGATCGTGGATGTGTCGATAAAGAGCTTGCGCACTTCCTGGCGAAACTCGTCGCGGTTGGTAGGCCGGGGAACCTTGATGCGCTTCTCGATCACCTCGGGAAAGGACGACAGCCAGCGCCGGGCGAGGTCCAGAAGGATGGCCTCCTTGTTGGGAAAGTATTGGTAGACCGAACCGACCGACAGGCCGGCGCGTTGTGCAATGGCGAGCGTCGTCGGTGTCCTGGTTCCCTGTTCCCGCGTCAAGGTCAGCGCGGCGTCGAGAATCCTGTCCACCACCTTGCTCGAGCGTTGCTGCCGCGGCTGCTTGCGCGGTTCGAGCGCCATCCTGGTTTCGCGACTGAGACTGCGCTTCACTGCTCGACGTCCTCGTTCCCTGCCGCGCCTCAACACAGGTGCAGGGTGCTGTCCACAATACATTCGAAATTCGGTACGTTGACAAACGCGAATAATTAGTCGCATTCTTTTATCCACGCTGTTTCAAGAGATCACAAGGGGAATTTCGAAGACGGCGCACTGGCATCATTTTCGTCCGATTGCGCAGCCGCGGTGACGTGGCAGTTTGCCGGACAAGACGATTGCCAGTTTCAGTCGGCCATCAAAAGCGCGGAGTCGCGATGTCTGTTACGGGTGCGGGTCGTAATGCGGATCTGATCGTCATCAATGGTCGTGTGCTGACCATGGACGAAGGCAATCCCGTCGCCGAGGCCGTTGCCGTCAAGGACGGCGCCATCATCGCCATCGGCAGCGGCGCCGCTATCGAAGAACTCAAGGGACCGGCCACGGAGGTGATCGACGCCAAGGGCGGTTCGGTCCTGCCCGGTTTCATTGAAGCCCATATGCATCTGTTCTCGGGAGGGGCCGAGCTCGCGCATCTTCAGCTTGGCGGCGTCCACGGATTCGAGGCGCTGCAAAAGGCGATCCGCGACTATGCATCAATACGGCCCAATGCCGCGATGCTGGTCGCGCAGGGCGTCGACTACACCGTGCTCGGAGCCGAGCGGGTGACGCGTCACCATCTCGATGCGATCCTGCCCGATCGCCCTTTCTGCATGGCGGCGCCCGATCATCACACGATGTGGGCCAACACCAGAGCGCTGGAGATGGCCGGCATCCTGCACGGGCGCGCGCTTGGTCCGGGCAATGAGATCGTCATGGGTGACGATGGCCTGGCAGCGGGCGAGCTGCGTGAGGGCGAAGCCTTCGGACCGGTACTCGACCTTGCCGGTGAAGGCCGGGTGCGGCTTGGGCTGGCGACCGGCGGCGAACCGGACCCGATGCCGTCGGCAGCCGAACGCGCCGCCGACCGTGACATCATGCGGCGCGGGCTCGCCTGGTGCGCACGCCACGGCATCACCTCCATCCAGAACATGGACGGCAACCTCTACCAGCTTGAACTGCTGGCCGAGATAGAGGCCGAGGAAGGCCTGCCCTGCCGCGTGCAGATCCCCTTCCACTACAAGAACTTCATGACGCTCGACATGCTCGACAAAGCGTCAGCCATGGCTGAGCGCTATGACAGCGAGTGGCTTTCGTCGGGCATGGTCAAGGTATTCTACGACGGTGTGCTCGATTCCTGGACCGCTGTCATGGTCGAGCCCTATGCCGACCGTCCGGATTGGGTCGGCGAGCCGCTGTTCACGCCGCAGCAGTTCATCGACCTGGCCGTTGCCGTCGACAAGCGCGGCCTGCAGATCGCGGTCCACTCGATCGGCGATGGTGCGGTGCGTGCGGTGCTTGACGGCTACGAGGCGGTGCAAAAGGCCAATGGCAAGCGCGACAGCCGCCATCGCGTCGAACATATCGAAGTCACCACCGCATCGGACGTGCCGCGTTTCGCCGAACTTGGTGTCATCGCCTCGATGCAGCCGCCGCATCCGCCCGGTGCAATGGATTTCCCGCTTGAGCCGACCGTGTCGCGCATCGGGCCTGCCCGCTGGCCGCTGAGCTATGCTTGGCGTACCTTGAAGAATGCCGGCGCGCATGTCGTCTTCGCCTCGGACTGGCCGGTATCGCCGATCGACCCGATCCTGGGCATTCAGGCGGCATTGTTGCGCAAACCATGGGCAGAGAGCGATCCGGACCAGAGCTTTTCGCTGCATGAATCGCTTGCGGCATACACGGTCGAAGGCGCTTATGCGGAATTCGCCGAGCACCGCAAAGGTACGCTGAAACCAGGCTACTTGGCGGATCTCGTGGTCCTGTCGGCCGATATCGAGAAGACGGCGCCGGCCGACTTGCACAAACTGCGCCCGGTGACGGCGATCTGCGGCGGCAAGGTCACCTATCAGGCCTGACACTGGCACGGGTCGTGCCGGCCAAATGACTACTGAACTGTGATTCAATGCCGGACTTGCCAACCTTCCGGGCGTGTGGTCACATCGAACAGGGGAACAGCTCCGCCAGCAAGAGCGGGGTCAACAGTGAGGCGTATCGTGCCGGACAAACCGGATCGGAATGCGATTGAAGTAGTAGGCGTCAGCAAAATTTTCGGATCGGGTGAGGGGCAGGTCGCTGCCCTGGACACGGTCTCGGTATCCATCCGCGAGAATGAGTTCTTCACGCTGTTAGGACCATCGGGCTGCGGCAAGACGACCTTGCTGCGGCTGATTGCCGGCTTCGACTTTCCAACCGCCGGCGAGATCCTGCTCTACGGCCAGGACATCGCGCCACTGCCGCCCTTCAAGCGGCCGGTCAACACGGTCTTCCAGTCCTATGCGCTGTTCCCGCACATGACGGTGGCCGAGAATATCGGCTTCGGCCTGGAGATGCTCGGCAAGCCCAAGGCCGAGATCAAGGCGCGGGTCGCCGAAATGCTCAAGCTGGTCAAGATGGAAGCGCTGGCGGGTCGCCGCACGGCGCAGATTTCCGGTGGCCAGCAGCAGCGCGTGGCGCTGGCCCGCGCTTTGGCGCCGCAGCCGAAAGTGCTGTTGCTCGACGAGCCCTTGTCGGCGCTGGACTACAAGCTGCGCAAGGAGATGCAGATCGAGTTGAAGCGGCTGCAGCATGAGACCGGCATCACCTTCATCTTCGTGACCCATGACCAGGAAGAAGCCTTGACCATGTCGGACCGCATAGCGGTGATGTCGTCGGGCAAGATCCTGCAGGTCGGCTCGCCGCGTGACATCTATGACCGGCCAGCCGAGCGTTTCGTCGCCGACTTCATCGGCGAGTCGAACTTTCTCAAGGCGGATGTGGTCGGGGTCTCCGGCGGCCGTGCGACGGTTAAGCTATCGTCCGGCACGGAAATCCCTGCCTCGCTGCCGGAAGGTTTCAGCCCCAGCGGCAAGGTCACCATCGTCGTGCGTCCCGAACATGCGCAGTTGAGCGCGGCCAGCCCCAATGCGTCACTGTCGGGCACCGTCGAGAACATCGTCTATCTCGGCACGGACACGCACTTCCATTTACGCCTTGCTGGTGGCGAGCCCTTCATCGTGCGGCGCCAGAACAGCCGCGGTGCCGGTGACGGCATCGTGCAGGGTGGCCAGGTCGGCATCGCGATCGGCAACGACGCCGCGCAAGTGTTGAAGGACTGATCATGGCGACCGCGGAAGAAGTCGCCAAGGCAGCCGAGCGGCGCGATGTCCGCGATCGCTGGCTGTTGTCAGCGCCGGCGTTGCTGGTCATTTTCCTCGCTGCGACCGGCCCGCTGCTGATCGTGCTCGTCTATTCGTTCCTGACGCCCGGCGCCTATGGCGACGTGAAATGGCAGTTCTCGTCCGACGCCTGGACATCGGTGTTTCTGGAGCGCGACATTTTCGACGACACGCTTTCGCTCGCGGCGGCGCATGTGACCATCTTCTGGCGCTCGATCAAGCTCGCGGTGGTGACGACGCTGGCGACATTGGCGCTCGGTTTCCCGACCGCCTATTTCATGGCGACCCGCAGCGAAAAGACCAGGGATCTCTGGCTGTTCCTGATCACCATCCCGTTCTGGACCAACCTCCTGATCCGCACCTTCGCCGTGCTGCAGATCATCCGCAACGAAGGCATCATCAACACCATCCTTCTGAAGCTCGGCATCATCTCGGCGCCGATCCAGATTCTTTACACCGACACGGCGATCCTGATCGGCATGGCCTATGTTTACCTGCCGCTCATGGTGCTGCCGATCTATGCCAGCATGGAGAAGCTCGACTTTCGCCTCGTCGAGGCGGGCTACGATCTCTACGCGACACGCTTCAAGGTGCTGCGGAAGATCATTTTCCCGCTGGTCAAGCCGGGCGTCATCGCCGGCTCCATCCTTGTCTTCATTCCGGCGCTCGGCGCCTATGTGACGCCTAGCGTGCTCGGCGGCGGCAAGAACATGATGCTTTCCAACCTGATCGAATTGCAGTTCGGACAAGGCCGCAACTGGCCGCTCGGCTCGGCGCTGTCGATCACGGTGATGATCATCGTCATGCTGGCGCTGCTTGCCTATGTGCGCAATGCCGGCAAGTCGGGAGTGCGTCATGGCTAGCAACTTCTCCATCAAGCACCAACCCGGCTTCACCGCGATCGCAGCGACCTGTTTCGTCGTCCTTTACCTGCCGATCGTGGTGCTGGTCATCTACGCCTTCAACGCGGCGAACTCGACGTCCGAATGGGGCGGCCTATCGCTGCGATGGTTCCAGTCGGCGTACCAGAACACGCAGGTCATCGACGCGACGCTGCGCTCGTTCCAGATCGGCGCCATCGCGGCGGTGCTGTCGACGATCTTCGCCACCATGGCCGCGCTAGCCACTACGCGCACCGCGTCGTATCCCGGCCTCACCTTCAAATATGCGGCGATCAACCAGCCCCTGATGGTGCCCGAGATCGTCACCGGGGTGGCGCTGCTGATCTTCTTTTCGCGCATCAAGATCTTCACTGGCTATTCCGGCCTCGGCTACCTGATCGCCGCGCACACGGCGTTCTGCATTCCGTTCGCCTATCTGCCGATCCGGGCGCGGCTGGAGAATATGGACCTGACGCTGGAGCGCGCCGCCGCCGATCTCTACGCCACGCCGTGGAAGACATTCCGCCGCATCACGCTGCCGCTTTTGTGGCCCGGCATCCTGGCCGGCCTGATGCTGGCCTTCGTCATCTCGCTCGACGACGTGGTCATCACCGAATTCGTCAAATCGGGCGGCCAGGACACGCTGCCCACCTACATGCTCGGCCAGATCCGCCGCGGCATCACGCCCGAGATCAACGCGATATCGACCGCCTTCCTGCTGCTTTCGGTCGCGATCGTCACGTTGTTTTTCTTTGTCAGCAGGAAAAGAGACTGAAACCGACAATGGGAGTTAGAACGATGAACTGGAAGACAACGGCGACCGCCATGGGGTTGGCGCTGCTCGCTTCGACGGGCCTCGCCCGCGCCGAAGGCGTGCTCAACATCTACAATTGGGGCAACTACACCAGCCCCGACGTGATCAAGAAGTTCGAGGACAAATACAAAATCAAGGTGACCATCACCGACTACGATTCCAATGACACCGCGCTGGCCAAGGTCCGGCAGGGCGGCACCGGTTTCGACATCGCGGTGCCCTCGCAGACCTATGTTCCGATCTGGATCAAGGAGGGCCTCGTCCTGGAGACCGATCCGGGCAAGATGGAGAACTTCAAGAACGTCGCGCCGGAATGGGCCAATCCTGAATTCGACCCGGGCCGCAAATATTCCGTGCCGTGGGCCTGGGGCACGATCGGCGTCGTCGTCAACACCGATGCCTACAAGGGCCCGGCCAACACGTGGGGTATCGTCTTCAACACGCCGGACGAGCTGAAAGGCAAGGTCAACGTTGTTCCCGAGATGGGTGACGTAATCTTCGCGGCGATCAAATATGTCGGCGGCGAGCAGTGCACGGACGACAAGGCGGTGCTGAAGAAGGTGCGCGACCTGCTGGTAGCGGCCAAGCCGAACTGGATCGCGATGGAATACAACACCATCGAAAAGATGGGCGCCGGCGACTTCAAGGCGACAAGCGACTGGAACGGATCGGCATTGCGCCAGCGGCTGGCCAACCCGGCCATCCACTACAACTATCCGAAGGAAGGCTTTGGCCTGTGGAGCGACAACGTCGTCGTCCTCAAGGAAGCCAAGAACGTCGAGAACGCCAAGCTGTTCCAGAACTTCATCATGGATCCGGAAAACGCGGCTGGCCTCTCGGCCTTCCACCGCTATGCCAACGCCATCACCGGCTCGGACAAATACATGCCGGCCGACATGAAGGACGCGCCGGAAGTCGTCATTCCGGCCGACGCCAAGCCGAAGGGCGAATTCCAGAAGATGTGCGCGCCGGAAACGCAGGAACTCTACACCAAGATCTGGACCGAACTGCAGAAGTAATCGCTGCGTGAGAGACCCGGCGGTACACGCCGGGTCTTTTTCTTTTCCGGGAATGGCCTTTCATGGACTCCTATCGCAACAGCGATCCGCGGCCGCCGATCATGCAAGGCTCGCCGCCCGCCATGGTTCCGCCGAAGCTCGACTGGGACCGGCCGCCGTGGAACCGCTGGGCGTTCCAGCACATCAGGGAAATCCTGCCGACCGCCGAAGTCTGGCGCGGCAACGGCCATCGCCACCGCCTCGAACGCGCCGAGGTCGATCTCGACGGGCTGGCGGTCGAGGATAGCGAGGGCAAGCCGACAACGCTCGCCGGGTTGCTCGACGAGACCTATACGGACGGCTTCCTGGTGCTCAAGCACGGCAAGGTTGCCTATGAGCGCTATTTCAACGGTATGGACGAGCGCACGCTGCACCTGTCGCAATCGATGGCCAAGTCCATCACCGGTTCGGTGTTCGGCATACTGGCTGGACGCGGCCTGATCGACCCGGCGAGGCCGGTGACCGATTACTTGCCGGAACTCGCTGCCACCGGCTGGGCCGGCGCCAGCGTCCAGCATGTGCTCGACATGACGACAGGCGTGCGTTTCTCCGAGGAATACACCGACCGCTATTCCGATATTGGCCAGGTCGATGTCGCCACCGGCTGGAAGCCGGTGCCGCCTGGCAGCGATCCGGATTTCCGCTGGCCTTCGCATATGTATGAGCTGATCCTGGGCTTGAAGGACACGGTCCGGCCGCATGGTGCCCAGTTCGAATACCGCTCGATCGAGACGGACGTGCTCGCTTTCCTCATGGAGCGGGTAACGGGCAAGCGTCTGGCGCAATTGGTTTCGGAAGAACTCTGGCAGAAGTTCGGCGCCGATGAAAGCGCCTGCTTCACCGTCGACAGCGCCGGCTATGCGGTGGCCGATGGCGGCTTCAATGCGACGCTGCGCGACTATGGCCGCTTTGGCCAGCTGATCCTCGACAATGGTGGCGGCATCGTGCCGGCCGACTGGATCGAGGCGACGCGCAATGGCAGGCACGGGCCGGACTTCAGCCCCAGCCTGCCGGAAGGCAGCTATCGCAACCAGTTCTGGATCGAGAATCCCCGCTCGCGCGCGCTGATGTGCCGGGGTGTGTTCGGGCAGATGATCCACATCGACTGGAACACAGGAATGGTCGTGGTGAAGCTTTCGACCTGGCCGGATTTCAGCAGCCTCGCCTATTCCGCCGCGACACTGAAGGCCGTGCACGCCATCGCCGCCGCACTGGCCTAGCCCCCATAAGAAACGACCTGGAAGGAAACGCCATGACCGGCAAGACCGCGTTCGAGACCCGCTACGGCTTCCGCCGCAACGAGGTGCTGCTTTCCAACTGGCGGGAAAATCCGTTCAATCGATGGGCGTTTCAGAACCTTGGCGAACTGGTGCCGACGGCACGCGTGGCCGCTACATCGGGTAGTGCCGAGGCACCCGTGCGGGATTTCAGCGGGTTGCTCGGCGAAAAGGTTTCGGTGGGGAGCGCACCGGAGACAGTGGCCGACTTCCTCGCGCGCTCGAGCACCGACGCGCTGACGGTGATGAAAGGCGGCAAGATCATTGGCGACTGGTTCGCGCCGCATATGGATTTCGGCGCCCGCCACATCATCTTCTCGATCAGCAAGTCGGTGACCGCCATCATTGCCGGCATATTGGAAGGCGAGGGCGTGTTCGATCCCGAAGCGCCGGTGACGCAGTACATCCCCGAAGCAGTCGGTTCGGCCTATGGCGATGCGAGTTGCCGGCATGTGCTCGACATGAGTGTCAGCCTCGACTTCGAGGAGGCATATCTCGACCCGGAAAGCGCCTTTGCCCGCTATCGCCGCGCGACGCTGTGGAACCCGGGCGGCGGCACGGAAAGCCTGCGCGAATTCATCCTGACCCTGCAGCGGCTGGCCGAGCCGCATGGCCAGACTTTCCGCTACCGCTCGCCCAATTCCGACCTGCTCGGGCTGCTGCTCGAACGCGCATCCGGCCAGCGTTTCACCGACCTCATGCGCGAGAGACTGTGGCTGCCGCTCGGCGCCGTCAGCGAGGCTTCGATCGGCGTCGACATGGAAGGCACGGCGCGCACCGCCGGCGGCATTTCGGTGACACCGCGCGACCTGGCGCGTGTCGGCGAAATGATGCGGCAAGGCGGCACCGTCAATGGACACCGCATCGTGCCGGAGGCCTGGGTACGCGATACGACGGTCACGGGCGGCAGTTCCGAGGCATGGCAGCGCGGATCGATGGTGCCGCTGTTTCCGCAAGGCCGCTACCGCAACAAGTGGTATCAGACCGGCTTCGCGAACGGCGCCTATTGCGGCATCGGCATCCATGGGCAGTGGCTCTATGTCGATCCCAGGACCGAAGTGGTGATCGCCAAGATGTCGTCACAGCCGGAGCCGGTGGACGATCCACTTGATCTCGAAATCGTCGCCTTCTTCGAAGGGCTGACTCGGCTGGTCTGACCCGTCGGGCGCGATCCCGTTGCCGCATGCTTTCCTGTGGACCGCCTGCGATGGCTGAAAACGTCGCGGTTGGCGGGGCGGTCATCTGCGCCTATGGTCGCCGCTCTTTTGGTGACGATAGGAACGACATGGCATCCGACATCAAGCGCATCGCGGCCATCATCGCGACCGAGATCAAGGCGCGGCCGGAACAGGCGGCTGCGGCGATCGAACTGCTCGACGAGGGTGCGACGGTGCCGTTCGTGGCGCGCTACCGCAAGGAAGTGACCGGCGGGCTCGACGACACGCAGCTGCGCGACCTTGCCGAGCGGCTCGCCTATCTGCGCGAACTCGATGCGCGCCGCGACACCATCCTCAGCTCGATCCGCGAGCAGGGCAAGCTGACCGAGGAGCTTGAGACCAAGATCGCCGCCGCCGCCACGAAGGCGGAACTGGAAGATATCTACCTGCCCTACAAGCCGAAGCGCCGGACCAAGGCCGAGATCGCCCGTGAGCGCGGGCTCGGGCCGCTGGCGGAGGCCATTCTTGCGAACCGGTCGCTGGTACCCGCCGAGGCGGCGCTGGCCTTTGTCACCGAGGAGGTGGCCGATGCCAAGGCGGCGCTCGAAGGCGCCCGCGACATCCTCTCGGAACAGTTCGCCGAGAATGCCGACCTGGTCGGCAAGCTGCGGACTTATATGAAGGACCGCGCCTTCATGCGCGCCCGGGTGGTCGACGGCAAGCAGGAGGCCGGGGCCAAATTCTCCGACTATTTCGACCATGTCGAGCGCTGGGCCAATGTGCCGAGCCATCGCGCGCTGGCGATGCTGCGCGGCCGCAACGAGGAAGTGCTGTCGCTCGACATCGAGGTGGATGCCGACGATGCGTCGCCGGTGAAGCCGGTCGAGCGGATGATCGCCAACGCCTATGCCATCGGCGCCAGCCTGCCGGGCGACCGCTGGCTGATGGACGTCGCCGGCTGGACCTGGCGCATCAAGCTTTCGCTGCACTTGACGCTCGATCTGATGCGCGATCTGCGCGAGCGGGCCGAGGAAGAGGCGATCCACGTCTTTGCCCGCAACCTCAAGGATCTGCTGCTTGCAGCGCCCGCCGGCTCGCGTCCGACGATGGGGCTCGACCCTGGCATCCGCACCGGCGTCAAGGTGGCGATCGTCGATGGCACCGGCAAGCTGGTGGCGACGACGACGGTCTATCCGTTCCCGCCGAAGAACGATGTACGCGGCACGCAAGCGGAACTCGCCAGGCTCATCCGGCAGCACAAGGTGGAGCTGATTTCGATCGGCAACGGCACCGGCAGCCGTGAAACCGAAAAGCTGGTGGCGGACATGCTGTCCGATATGCCTTCCGACGGTGGCCCGAAGCCGCTCAAGGTGATTGTCAGCGAGGCCGGCGCTTCGGTCTATTCGGCGTCGGCGACGGCAGCGGCGGAATTCCCCGGTCTCGACGTGTCGCTGCGCGGCGCGGTGTCGATCGCTCGGCGTCTGCAGGATCCGCTGGCCGAACTGGTCAAGATCGAACCGAAATCGATCGGCGTCGGCCAGTATCAGCACGATGTCGACCAGTACCGGCTCGGCCGCTCGCTGGAAGCGGTGGTTGAGGATGCCGTCAATGCGGTCGGCGTCGATCTCAACACCGCTTCGGCGCCGCTGCTGGCGCGCGTCTCGGGCCTTGGCGCGTCGCTGGCCGACGCCATCGTCGCGCATCGCGACGCGACCGGGCCTTTCGCCAGCCGCAAGGACCTGTTGAAGGTGTCCCGCCTTGGACCACGTGCGTTCGAACAATCCGCCGGCTTCCTGCGCATCGCCAATGGCAGCGAGCCGCTCGACGCCTCATCGGTGCATCCGGAAGCCTATGGCGTGGCCAAGAAGATCGTCGCTGCATGCGGCCGCGATGTGCGCTCGCTTATGGGCGACAGCGCGGCCCTCAAGGCGCTCGATCCGCGCGTCTTCGTCGACGAGCGTTTCGGCCTGCCGACGGTGCGCGACATTCTTGCCGAACTGGAAAAACCCGGCCGCGATCCGCGTCCCGGCTTCAAGACGGCGACCTTCGCCGACGGCGTCGACGACATCAAGGATCTGAAGCCCGGCATGCTGCTCGAAGGCACGGTCACCAATGTCGCCGCCTTCGGCGCCTTCGTCGATATCGGCGTTCATCAGGATGGGCTGGTGCATGTCTCGCAACTGGCCGACCGGTTCATCAAGGACGCGCATGAGGTGGTCAAGGCAGGCGACGTGGTCAAGGTGCGCGTCGTCGACGTCGACATCAAGCGCAAGCGCATCGCGCTTTCCATGCGCAAGGACGGCGGCGAGGGCGGTGCCTCGAAAGGCGGGCCGCGCGACAATGGCGGCGGCAGGCCGGCGCCACGCTCGCCAGCGCCGCAACGCCAGCCGGAGCGCCCGGCCCAGCAAGGCGCGTTCGGCGCGGCCTTGGCGGATGCCTTGAAGCGGAAGTAGCTACCAAGCCAGGACCGCGGGGTCCTTCTCGACATGGCCCAGCAGCCAGTCGCGAAAACTGGCGACGGGCGGATGGCCGCGCTTGTCGTGCGGGACGACGAGGTAGTAGGCGCTGCGGCTTTGCATCGGCTGGCCGGGCGCAGGTACAAGCTGGCCGCGTTGCAATTCGCCGGCGATCAAGAGCAGCGGCAACAGCGCCACGCCGAGCCCGGCCATGCAGGCCTGGGCGGCGGTGCCGAATTGTTCGAACTGCATGCCCGGTCCGGTCGGCGCGCTGAGGCCCTGATGTTCAAACCATTCGGTCCAGGCGCCAGGGCGCGTCGCCATGTGCAGCAGGGGCAGGCGGCCGATATCGGCAGGGGTGGCGATGGCGCGGTCGGCGAGGAATGCCGGCGACACCACCGGCGCCACGGTTTCGCGAACAAGAAGCGTCGAGTCCGCTTCCGGCCAGTCCGGCAAGCCGTAATGGATGGCCGCGTCCAGCCGTTCCCTGGCGAAGTCGAAACGACCGACACGGGTGACGAAGTTTATGGTGATATCGGGATTGTTTTCGACGAAGTCGGGGATCATCGGCATCAGCCAACGTGTGCCGAAGGTCGGCAGTATGGCCAGATTCAGGATGCCACCATGTTGATTGCTCATCAATCCAAGGGCTGCATCACGCAGTTGGCCAAGTGCCGAACGCACCGCTTCGGCATAAATTTCCCCTGCCGTCGACAGCCGGACGTTGCGGCTGTCGCGCTCGAACAATCGGCGCCCGAATTGGTCTTCCAAGGCGCTGATCTGCCGGCTGACGGCGCCCTGGGTCAGATCCAGTTCCTGGGCGGCTGCGGTGAAAGACCCAAGGCGAGCCACCGCCTCGAAGGCGGCGAGGGCGCTGATGTTGGGCAGGAGGCGGCGCTGGACACTCATGATCTATTCCTAACGCTCATTGATTGGTGAAGCAATTTCGTTTGATTTTTTCAGGCTGGAGGCCGATAAGCCGGGCTTCACCCGTTTTCGAGGACCAGAAGCCATGGCCGCCGACAAGAATGCATTCGTCTGGGAAGATCCGTTCCTGATCGAGGACCAGCTTTCGGAAGACGAGCGCATGGTGCGAGACGGTGCGGCGGCTTTCTCCGCCGACAAGCTCGCGCCGCGCATCGAGGAGGCCTATCTCAACGAGACCTTCGACACGGCGATCTTTCGCGAAATGGGCGAGGCCGGACTGCTCGGCATCAACATTCCGGAAGAGTTCGGCGGGCTCGGCGCCAGCTATGTGACTTACGGGCTGGTGGCGCGGGAAGTCGAGCGCGTCGATTCCGGCTACCGCTCGATGATGTCGGTGCAGTCGTCGCTGGTGATGTATCCGATCTACGCCTACGGCTCGGACGAACAGCGCAAGAAGTATCTACCCAAGCTCGCCAGCGGCGAGTTGATCGGCTGTTTCGGCCTGACCGAGCCGGATGCCGGCTCCGACCCGGGCGGCATGAAGACCCGCGCGGAAAAGACCGCCAAGGGCTACAAGCTCTCCGGCTCCAAGATGTGGATTTCCAACGCGCCGGTCGCCGACGTGTTCGTGGTCTGGGCGAAGCTGAAGGGTGAGAACGGCAAGGACGAGATCCGCGGCTTCGTGCTCGAAAAGGGCATGAAGGGGCTGTCGGCGCCGAAGATCGGTGGCAAGCTGTCGCTGCGGGCGTCGATCACCGGCGAAGTGGTGATGGAAGGCGTCGAGGTCGGCGAGGACGCGCTGCTGCCCAACGCCAAGGGCCTTGGTGGTCCGTTCGGCTGCCTCAACCGGGCTCGCTACGGCATTTCCTGGGGCTCGATGGGGGCGGCTGAGGATTGCTGGCATCGCGCCCGCCAGTATGGCCTCGACCGCAAGCAGTTCGGCAAGCCGCTGGCCGGCACGCAACTCTACCAGAAGAAGCTCGCCGACATGCAGACCGAGATCGCGCTTGGGCTGCAGGCATCGTTGCGCGTCGGGCGCTTGCTCGATGAAGGCAAGATGGCACCGGAAATGATCTCGATCGTCAAGCGCAACAATTGCGGCAAGGCGCTCGACATCGCCCGCCAGGCCCGCGACATGCATGGCGGCAACGGCATCCAGATCGGATACCACGTCATGCGCCACGCCCAGAATCTGGAGACCGTCAACACCTATGAGGGCACGCATGACGTGCATGCTCTGATCCTGGGAAGGGCGCAAACGGGTATCCAGGCATTCTTCTGAGCCCTCTGCTTCGTCATCCTCGGGATTGACCCGAGGATCCATGCCGCCACGTCAAGACGGCACTGCGGTACAGGATTTTTCAGGACAGAGCACAACGTTTCCTGCACCCACGCGCTCTACGTCTGGCTTAACCGAATGGATCCTGGGGTCTGCGCTGCCTCGCTGCGCTCCTTGCTTCGCCCAAGGATGACGAAGACGCGAAGGCCTTTGCCAATTCTGGAGGCTGGTGGAACCAGTCTGCAAACCCGGCCATACAGTCCTTAGCTGCTTAATTTAGGTGCACCGCAACATCTGTGCTTGGAGAATGCCCGGGACTTGTGTCAGGGTTCGGCCAGTTAAACGCGATCCCCGGGGTCCCATGGCAATTCTGGCAGCCGTCTACCACCTGACCCATTACAAATACGACCGGCCGGTGGTGCTCGGGCCTCAGATCATCAGGCTGCAGCCGGCGCCGCATTCCCGAACCAAGGTGCTCAGCCATTCGCTCAAGGTCCAACCGGCGAACCACTTCGTCAATTTGCAGCAGGACCCCTACGGCAATTTCCTTGCCCGTTTCGTGTTTCCGGAGCCGGTAAGCGAACTGAAGATCGAGGTCGACCTCGTCGCCGACATGACAGTCTATAATCCGTTCGATTTTTTCGTCGAACCGTCGGCCGAGACATTTCCGTTCGAGTATCCGGAAGAGATCAGGGATGATCTCGCCATCTACCGGACACCGGAGCCGGCGGGGCCGCTGCTCTCGGCGTTTCTGAAAACCATCGACCGTAGCGCGCCCAACACCGTCAATTTCCTCGTCGACCTCAATGCGCGTCTGCAACGCGAGATCGCCTATATAGTGCGCATGGAGACCGGCGTGTTTTCGCCGGAGGAAACTTTGGCGGCCGGCAAGGGCTCGTGCCGGGATTCGAGCTGGCTGCTGGTGCAGATCCTGCGCAATCTCGGCATCGCCGCGCGCTTCGTCTCCGGCTATCTGATCCAGCTCAAACCGGACCTCGTCGCGCTGGATGGGCCAGCCGGGACATCGGTCGATTTCACCGACCTGCATGCCTGGTGCGAGGTTTATCTGCCCGGCGCGGGCTGGATCGGTTTCGACCCGACCTCGGGCCTCTTGACCGGCGAAAGCCATGTGCCGCTGGCAGCGACGCCGCATTTCCGCAACGCGGCACCGATTTCCGGCATGGCAAGCTTTGCCAATGTCGAATTCGGCTTCGACATGCGGGTCGACCGCATTGCCGAGCATCCGCGCATCACCAAACCATTCTCGGATGAAAGCTGGCAGGCGCTCGACGCGCTCGGCAACAAGGTCGATGCAGCAATTGGCGAAGGCGACGTGCGGCTGACGATGGGCGGCGAGCCGACCTTCGTGTCGATCGACGATTTCGAATCCGCCGAATGGAACACCGCCGCCGTCGGCCCGACCAAGCGCGAAAAGGCCGATGCGCTGATCCGCCGGCTGCGCGAGCGTTTCGCGCCGGGCGGCTTTCTCCACTACGGCCAGGGCAAGTGGTATCCGGGCGAAAGCCTGCCCCGCTGGACCTTCTCGCTCTACTGGCGGACCGACGGCCAGCCGGTGTGGAGCGATCCGTCGCTGATCGCCCGCGAAAAGAGTTCGGCTGATATCGGTCCAAAACAGGCTGAAAGCCTGCTCACCGCGATTGCCGGTGAACTCGGTATCGACCAGGCCATGGTCAGCGAAGCCTATGAGGATCCGGCCGAATGGTTGCTCAAGGAAGGCAAGCTGCCTGAAAATGTCGATCCGTCCAATTCGAAGCTGGAAGACCCGGAAGAACGCAGCCGCATGGCGAAAGTGTTCGAACGCGGTCTGACCAAGCCATCTGGCTATGTGCTGCCGGTGCAGCGCTGGAACAGCCAGGCGTCGGGGCCGCGCTGGCGCTCGGAAAAGTGGAAAACGCGGCGCGGCCGGCTGTTTCTCGTCCCTGGCGATTCACCGGTTGGCTATCGCTTGCCACTCGGAACGCTGCCCCATGTGCCGCCGGCGCAGTATCCCTATATCGTGCCGGTCGATCCGTCGTTGCCGCGTGGGGCGCTGCCGACGCGTGAAGCGATCCTGCCCACAGCGGCTCCGGCCGAGCTCGAAGGTGCCGACGAAATGGCAAGGCGCCAGCAAGCGGCATCCTTCACCGCCGCGACCGGTCGGCAGGATCGGGTCGAGCAGGAGATCACCGAGATCGGCGGCGCGGTGCGCACCGCGCTTTCGGTCGAGCCGCGCGATGGGCGGCTGTGCGTGTTCATGCCGCCGGTGGAAGCTTTGGAAGATTATCTCGAACTGGTCGCCGCCGCCGAGAATGCGGCAAGGGCCATCGGCCTGCCCGTGCACATAGAGGGCTATGGTCCGCCGCACGATCCGCGCCTCAACGTCATCCGCGTCGCGCCCGACCCCGGCGTCATCGAGGTCAACATCCATCCGGCGTCGAATTGGCAGGATTGCGTGGCGACGACCACGGCGATCTACGAAGAGGCGCGGCGGACGCGGCTTGGCGCCGACAAGTTCATGATCGATGGCCGCCACACGGGCACCGGCGGCGGCAACCATGTCGTGGTCGGCGGCGCGACGCCCAATGACAGCCCGTTCCTGCGCCGGCCCGATCTGTTGAAGAGCCTGGTGCTGCAATGGCAGCGGCATCCCTCGCTGTCCTATCTGTTCTCGGGCCTGTTCATCGGCCCGACCAGCCAGGCGCCGCGCTTCGACGAGGCGCGTCACGATTCGCTGTATGAGCTTGAGATCGCGATGGCGCAGGTGCCGCACCCAGATCAAGGCAACGCCCCTTTGCCTTGGCTGGTCGACCGGCTGTTCCGCAATCTTTTGACCGACGTCACCGGCAATACGCATCGCTCGGAAATCTGCATCGACAAGCTGTTCTCGCCGGATGGGCCGACCGGTCGGTTGGGACTGGTCGAGTTCCGTGGTTTCGAGATGCCGCCCAATGCGCGCATGAGCCTGGCGCAGCAATTGCTGGTCAGGGCGATCATTGCCCGCGCGTGGAAGAACCCGCTCGACGGCCGTTTCGTGCGCTGGGGCACCTCGTTGCATGACCGCTTCATGCTGCCGCATCATGTCTGGGCCGATTTTCTCGACGTGCTCGATGACCTCAAGCTCAACGGCTTCGAATTCCGGCCCGAATGGTTCGACGCCCAGCTCGAATTCCGCTTTCCCTTCTGCGGCGAGGTCCAGCACGCCGGCATCAAGCTGGAGCTGCGGCAGGCGCTGGAGCCGTGGCATGTCATGGGCGAGCAGGGCGCGATCGGCGGCACCGTGCGCTTCGTCGATTCCTCGGTCGAGCGGCTGCAGGTCAAGACCGAAGGTCTCAATCCCGAGCGTCATGCCATCGTCTGCAACGGCCGCATCGTACCGATGAAGGTGACGGACAACCGTGAGGTGGCGGTGGCCGGTGTGCGCTTCAAGGCCTGGCAGCCGGCTTCGGGCCTGCATCCGGCGCTGCCGGTCAACACGCCGCTGGTCTTCGACATCTATGACCGCTGGTCAGGCCGGGCGGTCGGCGGCTGCGTCTACCATGTCGCGCATCCCGGTGGGCGCAACTACGATACCTTCCCGGTGAACGGCAACGAGGCGGAAGCGCGACGGCTCGCCCGCTTCGAACCGCGTGGCCACACACCATCGGGCTATGTGCTGCGCGAGGAACAGCCGGGGGAAGATTTCCCGATGACCCTTGACCTTCGGCGCCCACCCAGACTGTGATCGGACATGGCAAAGGGGAATCACAAAAGGGTACGCGGCAAGCCGCAGGTCCACAGCCTGCTGGAGCACTACCGGCCGATCGACGGTGTCGTCGACGAGATGGTCGACGCCGCCGGCAATCCCCGCCCGGTCTGGAAGCATTTCATCGAGGCGCTCGACGAACTGGGGCCTGAAAAGCTCGGCCAGCGCTTTGCTCGCGCCGACCAGTATCTGCGCGATGCCGGCGTCTACTACCGGGTCTATGACAAGGCCGGCGCCAATGAGCGCGAATGGCCGCTGGCGCATGTGCCGCTGCTCATCGAGGATGCAGAATGGGCCGCGATCAGCGCCGGGCTCGTCCAGCGCGCCGAGCTGTTCGAGGAAACCATCGCCGATATCTATGGGCCCAACCGGCTCATCGAAAAAGGCATCTTGCCGGCGGGATTGATCGCGGCCAGCCCCGAATATTTGCGGCCTGTCGTGGGCACCACGCCGGCTGGCGGCCATTATCTGCATTTCTGTGCATTCGAACTTGGCCGTGGGCCGGACGGCCAGTGGTGGGTGCTGGGTGACCGCACTCAGGCGCCATCGGGGGCCGGCTTCGCGCTGGAAAACCGCGTCGCCACCACGCGCGCATTGTCCGACATCTATGGCGAAATGCATGTGCACCGGCTCGCCGGCTTCTTCCGCCGTTTCCGTGATGCGCTGATCGGCATGGCCAGGGAAAGCGACGGCCGCGTCGCCATATTGACGCCGGGGCCACTCAACGAAACCTACTACGAGCACGCCTACATCGCCCGCTATCTCGGGATCATGCTGCTGGAAGGCGAGGATCTGACCGTTTCCGGCGGCAGGCTTATGGTGCGCACCGTTTCCGGCCTGATGCCGATCAGCGTACTGTGGCGACGCCTCGACGCCGCCTTCGCCGATCCACTCGAATTGCGCTCGGATTCGCAGATCGGCACGCCGGGGCTGGTCGAGGCGATCCGGCAAGGGGCGGTTTCCACGGTCAATGCATTGGGCTCCGGCTTAATGGAAACGCGGGCGCTGCTTGCGTTCCTGCCCAAGATTTCACGCGCCTTGCGTGGCGAGGAGTTGTTGCTGCCGAGTGTCGCGACATGGTGGTGCGGGCAAGCGGCCGAACGCGCCCATGTGCTTGCCAATATCGACCGCATGGTGATCGGCCCGGCGCTGTCGACCAGGCTTGCCTTCGAGGATGATGGCCAGACCACGCTCGGTTCGGCGCTGTCGGCCGGAGAGCGGGCGGAACTGGTGGCGCGCATCGAAGAGTGCGGCGACGCCTTCGTTGGCCAGGAAGCGGTGACGCTGTCGACGACACCCGTCTATGTCGGCGGCTGGCTGGAGCCGCGGCCGGCAAGCCTGCGCGTCTATCTGGCGCGCACGCCGGCGGGCTGGACGGTGATGCCGGGCGGCTTTGCCCGCGTCGGCCTCTCGCTCGACCCGACGGCGCTCGCCATGCAGCGCGGCGGCCATGCGGCCGACGTCTGGGTGGTCAGCGACCGGCCGGTGGAACGCGAGACGCTGCTGCCGCAAGAGGGCGACAGTTTCACCCGCACCAGGCCGGGCAGCTTGCCCAGCCGCGCGGCGGAAAACCTGACCTGGCTCGGCCGTTATATCGAACGCTCGGAAGACACGGTGCGCATCCTGCGCGCCTATCACGTGCGGCTCGCCGAAACGTCCGACCCCGACATGCCGCTGCTGGCCGACATGAGGGATTATCTCGAACCGTTCGGCATCGATGTCGATACGGCGATCCCGCTGGGGCTGATCGGCACGCTCGACAGTGCCGTCTACAGTGCCGGCCAGATCCGCGACCGCTTCTCGCCCGATGGCTGGCTGGCGCTCAAGGACCTGTCGAAGACCATCCATCAGTTTGCCACGACGGTGGCGCCGGGCGACGATGCGACGCGGGCCATGACGGTGATCCTGCGTAAGCTCGCCGGTTTTTCCGGTCTGCTGCACGAGAATATGTACCGTTTCGCCGGCTGGCGGTTCCTCGAGATCGGCCGGCGGCTGGAGCGCGGCATCCAGATTGCCCGTACGCTTGCCCGCCTGACCCGCGCCAAGGCGCCGGACGGCGCGCTCGACATGATGCTGGAGATCGGCGACAGCGTCATGACCCACCGCCGCCAATATCCGGTGCAGGCGGGCCGGCGCACGGTGATCGATCTTCTGGCGCTCGATCCGCTCAATCCGCGCTCCATCCTGTTCCAGTTGGAAAGGCTGAAGGCGGAGATCGGGCTGCTGCCGTCGGTAGGCGGCGAGGGGCACATGTCGCCGGCGGCGAAGGAGATCCTGCAACTCAACACGGCCATCGCCATCAAGGAGCCTTCGGACATGACCGCAGAGGCGCTGGACGAACTCGCCTACGAAATCGGCGGCCTCTACAACAGCCTTTCCAAGGCCTATTTCGGCTAAGCAGGGTCCGCGAAAGTGTCGCGCGGTTTTGCGGCAAGAACCTGCGACAAAACAAGAAAAGTAGGCATGCTTTACGACATCAGGCTTCACCTCCATTACGACTATGCGGCGGCGGCGGGCGGCGGCCGCCATCAGATCCGTGTGCTGCCGTCGACGATACCAGGGGTCCAGCGCGTGATCGCGGCATCCCTGTCTTTCGCACCGGCGCCCAACGAACGGTCGGATTTTTCCGATTTCTTCGGCAACATCGTCACCTCGATCGCCTTTCGCGATGCGCATGATGAACTCGACATAAGGATGAGCGCGCGCGTTTCGGTGTCGCGGCCCGAGCCGGGGCTCGACGTGTCGCCTGATATCGGGCGTCTGAGGCAGGAACTGGCCGCGGTGCGATCGCTGGCGTCCGCGTCCCCGCACCATTTTCTGGCGGGAAGCGCTCATTCCGGCCTCGACGGTGCGATCACCTCCTATGCGCAGGACAGCGTCGGCACCTCGGCGGCCGGGACGGCGATGAATTTGTGCAACCGCATCTATCGCGATTTCACCTATGACGGCGAGGCAACGACGGTGCGGACCCGCGCCAGCGATGCCTTCAGGCTGAAGCGCGGCGTCTGCCAGGATTTTTCGCACATCATGATCGCCGGGCTGCGCGGGCTCGGCATTCCGGCCGGCTATGTCAGCGGCTTCCTGCGCACCATCCCGCCAAAGGGCAAGCCGCGGCTGGAAGGCGCCGATGCCATGCATGCCTGGGTCAAGGTCTGGTGCGGGCGTGACGCCGGCTGGCAGGAATTCGACCCGACCAACGGCATGCGAGCCAGCAACGACCATATAACCGTCGGCTATGGCCGCGACTATTCCGACGTGGCACCGATCGTTGGGGTGCTGAAAACCACCGGCGGACAGGTCGGCGAGCAAGCTGTCGACGTCATTCCGGTTGTATTGGAGAAGACGTGAAAGCGGGTCGAAATGCGCGAGGCGTTCCGCGGCTGCAATTCTGGAGAGCGAAGCGACTTCTCAAATGCGGAAAGGGCCGCTAATCTATAGTCGTTTCGAGGGACAGCCAATTGTACTGGTAAAACGCACGGACGCGGGGTCTTGTAATTGAAAGCGGTCAGCGTCGTTATTCCTGCTCACAATGCGGCGGCAACCATTGCGAGAACGCTGGCGTCGCTTGGCAGTGAAGCCGAGGTCATCGGCGAGGTCTTGCTGGTAGACGACGCATCGACCGATAACACGGCTGATGTGGCACGGGAGACGTCGGCGCAACTCGGACTGCCGTTGCGCGTTCTGCCGACCGTTTGCCGCGATGCCGGAGGTGCCCGCAACGTCGCGCTGGCACAAGCGCTCCATCCCTGGGTGTACCTGATCGACGCCGACGATTTGCACCTCCAGGGTGGATTGCGCGCGCTGCTGCGGCAGGCGGAGAGCCAGCCGGAAGCCGGCATGATCGTTGGTGCCTACCGGCGACGGGTGAATGGCCAGGATCGGCAGATCAAAGTGCCCAATGGCTACCAAACAGGGTGCCTGGCCAATGCCTCGGCCTATGTTAAGGGCGATATCAGGTCAGTCGCCGTGGGCAGCGTGCTCGCATCCCGGCACCTGATCGGCGAGACGCGGTTTCCAGTCGGCCTTGCCTATGATGAGGACACGCTGTTCTGGGCACGGCTGATGAGCAAAGCATCTCTTGGCATGATCCCGCAGCCGGTCATGATCTACGAGGTTTCCGTTGAACGTTCCGACAATCGGTTCACGATCAATCCCGTGCGACGCTTCCTGGAGTGGCGCAAGGAATTGCGCAAACTCGTCGACAGCGATATCCCCGTCTCGGCGCTCAAGACCCGGGAAGGGCTCGTCGCCCTCAAAATCGCCCGTGTTCACTACGCTCGCGGAAACCTGGATATGGCCGCGCGCTTCCTGGCCGTGGCCGCCGCCGCGCCCAAGCGACCGTCGGATGCTTGGCGTTGTATGCGTTACAAGGCCAAAGTCTCCTGCTGGCGATGGTTTTCGGCGCCAAGAATCCCCTTGCAAAGTGCTTTATGACAGCCAAGCCGAATTTGGCGGTCGTTGTGATTGGCTATCGTGCGCCACCAAGCATGATCGGATCGGTCAGATCACTCCTCGATCAAGGCGTGGCTCTCGAGATATTGGTGGTCAACTCTGGCGGAGGCGACGCCAAGTCGCTTCTCTCTGAGGCGGGTTTGGATGTGCCGGTGATTGAAATTTCCCACCGGCTATTTGTCGGGGCCGCGCGCAATATCGGTATTGCCGCCACTAAGGCGCCATTTGTTGCATTTCTTGCGGATGATTGCCTCGCCTGCCCCGATTGGGCAGAGGCGCGGTTATCTCAGCATCTGTCCGGCGCCCCGATGGTGTCGAGCGCGATCTTGAACAGCCATCCTCAAAATCCATTTGCCTGTGCCGCATATCTTGCCTTGTTCGTCCGCCGGCTTCCTGGCCTGCCGGCGGAGCTTGCGCTTCGCTACGGTGTCTCCTTCGATCGCCGGTTGTTTGAAAAGTACGGCGTGTTCGACGAATCGATGCGGGTTGCCGAGGACACCGATTTTTTGAAGCGGCTGCCGCCGGAACTCGAGCCACTCTGGTATCCACGGGTCAAAACTATTCATCGCAACCAAACGCGCTTGCTTGGTTTGCTCGTCGACCAGTATGGGCGCGGCTATCGCACTGGCGCCTACTACACAGGGACAACCCCGTCCAAACCTCTTCGGCTTGCCCGCAATACTTTCAGCGATCGCCGTCAGGTTCGAAGATTGGTGCAGATTGGACTGTCTGGCGCGGAGCTGGCTTTCGCCAGGCGCTCGATGCCGCTCGTCCTGTTGGCGTTGTTGGCGAAATCGCTCGGCGTTTATCGAGGCGCTCGCGCCCAGTTGAAAATGGCGGGGCGAGCCAAGAATGATCTCTAGCCACATCAAGCCAAGGCGCTGGCGACGCGGCAGACTGTTATGGACGCGCCAGCGAACAATTGCTGTCTTCAGCTATCGCTATGATGCGCATCTGGTTCCCGATCTGATTGCCAATCTGGATTCCGTTGTCGACGGCTGGATAGCCTTCGACGATCGTCAAGCGGAAGGCGTTTTCAGCAGCGAGACGCAGCGACGGCAATTGCTGCTCGAAGCCGCGAATGATGCGGGAGCCGATTGGATTCTGGCTGTCGACCCTGACGAACGGCTGGAGCGCGCAGCGGCCGAGCGCATCGGGCAACTGACGGATCGCCGCCGAAGGACCGCATGGGGCTTCCGGTTCCGCGAGATGTATTCCTCAACGGATTACAGGGTTGACGGCCTGTGGGGTGACAAAATGCAACATCGCCTTTTCAGCGCATACGATCCGATACACTACCACGCAAAGGATCTGCATGGACTTTGGTACCCTGCGGACCTTGCGTTCAAGGAGCGAGATAGCGGTCTCAACCTGTACCATCTGAAGATGATCGAACCCAGGCGACGTCTCGGCCGACAGGCACTGTATCAGTATCTCGATCCCAATCATGAGATGCAGGATATCGGCTACGACTATTTAGCCGACGAAACCGATGCCCGGTTCGAGACCATTTCGCCGGGGCGTGATTACCAGCCGATCCATATCGATGATGGCGGGATGTGGATGGCCGACCTTGCGAGCGGCATCACGGAATAACGGCAATCCAGCAACTTCTTCGGAACCGGTGGCGTATCCGTTGCTTATCTTCGGATCGGATCTGGTGGAGACATCATGCTGGACAAGCCGAAGGTGAATTTTCGACGGTCATCCGCAGAGGAAGACAGCCTCGGCCGGCATGGGCACAGCTCGGCCCAACACGCCGCACTGACCTATGTCAGCGACGCCGAACCCGGCATACGCCGGCTGAAGGTCGGCAACGGGTTTTCCTACAAGCGACCGGACGGGAAAGCGGTCTCGGATGCCGCAAGGGCGCGCATCGAGGCGATCGTCATTCCGCCGGCCTGGACCGATGTCTGGATCTCGCCCGATGCCGATGGCCATATCCAGGCGACCGGTCGGGATCAACGGGGCCGCAAGCAGTATCGCTATCATCCGCAATGGGCCGAAGAACGCGACGGCGCCAAATATTCTAGCCTTGTCGCCTTTGCCGAAAGCCTGCCGGGCTTGCGGGGCATGATTGACAGCGATCTGCGCCGTCGCGGACTGCCGTTCGAGCGTGTCGTCGCCGCAGTCGTCTGGCTGCTCGACAACACGATGATCCGCGTCGGCAATGCCGCCTATGCGCGCGACAACAAGAGTTTTGGGCTGACGACGTTGCGAGACCGTCATGTCGATATCGTGGGCTCGAGCCTGCGCTTCGCCTTCAAGGGCAAATCCGGCAAGGAATGGAAATTGAAGCTGGTCGATCGCCGCATTGCCGGGATCGTGCGGGGGGCGCAGGAGCTGCCTGGCCAGAAGCTGTTCCAGTATCTGGACGAGGGCGGCAACAGGCGGCCTGTCCGTTCCGACGACGTCAATCGCTACATCAGGGACGCTGCCGGCGATGCGTTCAGCTCCAAGCATTTCCGCACGTGGGGCGGCACCATCCATGCCGCGTCGCTGTTCGCGCGGACGGAGCTGCCGGAAAGCCAGGCACAGCAAAAGCGGGCGATGAACAGCGTCATCGACAAGGTCGCCGAGCGGCTGGGCAACACCCGTGCCGTCTGCCGCAAATGCTATATCCACCCGCGCGTTTTCGAGGCCTGGTCGCAGGGACGGCTGCTGGCCGAAATGGCGGAAGCCAACAAGCGCAAACGGTCGATCGACGGTCTCGATGACGAGGAAGTTCTCGTGCTGCGGTGGCTGCAGACGCACGAACGGTGACTGGTAGCAATTGGCGGTGTCCCATCCGGTTTTTTTTGTCGACGTCGTGTCGGGATCGGTCCTACTGTTTCGTCCTTTGACTGAGATAAAGGGCCAATCATGCTTTATGCCATCCTCTGCTATGCCTCCGAAGACGTCGTCAGCTCCTGGAGCAAGGCGCAGGACGACGAAGTCATGGCCAATCTCCTCAACGTCCAGGACAAGTACGCCAAGGCCGGCCGGCTCGGTCCCGTGGCGCGGCTTTTGCCGACGACGGCAGCGACGACGCTGCGGAAGGTCAAGGGTGAGGCGATCGTCATCGACGGACCATTCGCCGAGACCAAGGAGCAGTTCCTCGGGTTCTACACGCTGGAATGCGCCGACCTCGACGAGGCAGTCGAATTCGCCCGTGAGCTCTCCGATGTCAATCCGAGCGGCGGCTCCTATGAGATCCGGCCGGTCTCGGTGTTCAACCCCACCAAGGTGGCCGTATGACCGAACTTGCCTGGATCAGCTCGGCGATCAGCTCCGCCCGCCCGCAGGCGATGGGTGCGCTGCTGCGCTATTTCCGCGATCTCGACACGGCGGAGGAAGCTTTCCAGGATGCCTGCCTCAGGGCATTGAAGAACTGGCCGCAGAACGGGCCGCCGCGTGATCCGGCGGCATGGCTGATCTTTGTCGGCCGCAACAGCGGCATCGACGCGGTGCGCAAGCGTGCCAAGCAGGCGCCGATGCCGGAAGAGGACCAGATCTCCGATCTGGAAGATGCCGAGAGCGATATCGCCGAGCGGCTGGACGGCGCGCACTATCGCGACGACATATTGCGGCTTCTGTTCATCTGCTGCCACCCCGATTTGCCGGCAACGCAACAGATAGCGGTCGCGCTGCGCATCGTCTCCGGTCTCACCGTAAAGCAGATCGCGCGCGCCTTCCTGGTCGGCGAGAGCGCCATGGAGCAGCGCATCACCCGCGCGAAGGCGCGCATTGCCGATGCCGGCGTGCCGTTCGAGACGCCTGGCGCGGTCGAGCGCTCCGAACGGCTCGCCGCTGTCGCCGCCATGGTCTACCTGATCTTCAATGAAGGCTATTCGACCAACAGCGGCGAGGCCCCGGCCCGGGCGCCGCTGTGCGAGGAGGCGATCCGGCTCGCCCGGCTGTTGCTGCGGCTGTTCCAGACCGAGCCGGAGATCATGGGACTGACGGCGCTGCTTTTGCTGCAGCATGCCCGCGCATCGGCCCGTTTCGACGAGGACGGCGAGATCGTGCTGCTCGAGGACCAGGATCGCTCGATGTGGAGCCGCAAGATGATCGACGAGGGATTGGCGCTGGTCGACAAGGCGTTGCGCCATCGCAAGCCCGGCCCCTACCAGATCCAAGCCGCGATCGCCGCGCTGCATGCCCGGGCAGAGAAGGCCGAGGATACCGACTGGGTGGAGATCGACTTGCTGTACGGCCTGCTCGAACAGATGCAGCCGTCGCCGGTCATCACACTCAACCGCGCGGTGGCGGTGTCCAAGGTGCGCGGCCCGGAAGCCGCGCTTGCCATGATCGAGCCGCTGGAGCCTAGGCTTTCCGGCTATTTCCACTTCTTCGGCCTGAAGGGCGGGCTGCTTATGCAGCTCGACCGGGGCGAGGAGGCGCGGGTCGCCTTCGACCGCGCTATCGCTCTTGCCAACACGGCGGCGGAAGCGGCCCATATCCGCATGCATATCGACCGTTTGATGAAGGACGGTGCCGTGCGCACGCCGGCGAAAAAGGCCAACTGAGCCACGTTTGCCCCTATGGCCGTTCGTGTTGCCTGGCGTGTCGCCTGGATCAATCGTGTCATTTGGCCTTGGACCATGCCGGGGTGGCGATTTTCCCTTGAAACGAGTAAGGCCACGCCATGATTGTGCCTGAAGTGCCTTTTCGGCATGCGGGCGGCATGGCGAAGGTTTTGACCCGACGCCATATGATGGGATTTGAAAGGAACAAGAATGACCATAGCGAAGGAAACGGCCGAGCTTCTGGCGAAACTGGGTGTGGCCAAGGACGCGCTTGTCGGCGGC
The DNA here is from genome assembly GCF_013170725.1 of Mesorhizobium erdmanii. NCBI lineage: Bacteria > Pseudomonadati > Pseudomonadota > Alphaproteobacteria > Hyphomicrobiales > Phyllobacteriaceae > Mesorhizobium > Mesorhizobium erdmanii. The sequence continues at coordinate 2,211,168 of NZ_CP033361.1, forward strand.
GACCTTGTCGTGCGCAGCCCGGTGACGGGCGAAGAGATCGCGGCGCTGACAACGATCTCGCCGGCCGATGCGGCCATGGCCATCGACGCCGCGCACAAGGCGTTCCAGACCTGGCGGCTGGTGCCGGGCCCGAAGCGTGGCGAACTCGTCCGGCTTCTCGGCGAGGAGTTGCGTGCGCACAAAGCCGAGCTTGGCCGGCTGGTGTCGATCGAGGTCGGCAAGATTCCGTCCGAAGGTCTGGGCGAAGTGCAGGAGATGATCGACATCTGCGATTTCGCCGTCGGTCTGTCGCGGCAATTGTACGGCCTGACCATCGCGACCGAGCGTCCTGGCCATCGCATGATGGAAACCTGGCATCCGCTCGGCGTCGTCGGCGTCATTTCGGCCTTCAACTTCCCGGTCGCGGTGTGGTCGTGGAACGCGGCGCTGGCGCTGGTCTGTGGCGACGCGGTGGTGTGGAAGCCGTCGGAGAAGACGCCGCTGACCGCGCTCGCCTGCGAGGCGATCTTCAAGCGCGCCGTGAAGCGTTTCGGCACTGACGCGCCGCAGGGCTTGGCGCCGGTGCTGATCGGCGATCGGGCCGTCGGCGAAATCCTGGTCGACCATCCCAAGGTGCCGCTGGTTTCGGCCACCGGCTCGACCCGCATGGGCCGGGATGTCGGGCCGCGGCTGGCCAAGCGCTTCGCTCGCGCCGTGTTGGAACTGGGCGGCAACAATGCCGGCATCGTCTGTCCGACAGCCGATCTCGACATGGCGCTGCGCGCCATTGCCTTTGGCGCCATGGGCACGGCCGGGCAGCGCTGCACGACGCTGCGGCGCCTGTTCGTGCATGAAAGTGTCTATGACGCGCTGCTGCCGCGCCTGAAGAAGGCCTATCAGAGCGTCTCGGTCGGCAATCCACTCGAGACCTCGTCGCTGGTCGGGCCGCTGATCGACAAGGCCGCCTTCGACGCCATGCAAAAAGCACTCAAGGAAGCCACCGCCCATGGCGGCAAGGTGACCGGCGGCGCGCGGGTCGAGAACGGCCACACGGATGCCTATTATGTGCATCCGGCGCTGGTCGAGATGCCGCAGCAGGTTTCACCGGTGACCGAAGAGACCTTCGCGCCGATCCTCTATGTGATGAAATATTCGGATTTCGACGCTGTGCTCGACGAGCACAATGCGGTCGGTGCCGGCCTGTCCTCGTCGATCTTCACCCGCGACCTGCAGGAATCCGAGCGTTTCCTCGGTGTCGACGGTTCGGACTGCGGCATCGCCAATGTCAATATCGGCACTTCGGGGGCGGAAATCGGTGGTGCGTTCGGCGGCGAAAAGGAAACCGGCGGCGGCCGTGAGAGCGGCTCCGATGCCTGGAAGGCCTATATGCGCCGTGCCACCAACACGGTGAACTATTCCAAGGCGCTGCCGCTTGCCCAGGGCGTCTCGTTCGACATCGATTGAGAAGATCCAGGCTTACCCGAGGTCAGTGTCGACCAAGCTAAGCGAGCATCAATCGACACAGGTGGAAGGCGTACACGCCGCCGTGACGCTGGACAGCTTCTGACGCTTGTCCAGCGTCGGCTTTTCGTGGCGTCTCTTCATACGGGTCCTCGCCGATCACGGCGCCGCGCATGGCGGCCATTGGAGTGCCAACGGGCGTGACGGATTCGTGCTTCTCCCGTGCGGGGGATGCCGCACCCCTCAACGGCCTGCCGTCGAGCCAAAGGCTTCGGCGAAGGCGGCGTCGATGATGGCCAGCTTCACTGCCTGGGCGGTGATGTATTCCTGATGGAAATCGCGCGACACCCACATCACCGAATTGCCGCGCTGGCCGAGCCAGCCGACACTGCCGAGGTTCTCGGCATCGCGCAGTTTGCGCGCTAGGTGCGTTCGCGACAATTTCAGCCAATTGGCGAAATCGCCGATCGAGACGATGCCGGTCGGGATCCGATCGCGGTCGACATGGTCGGGATCGACGCCTGAGAACAGCCAGTCCATCACGACGCCGCCATTGTTGAGCCAGGTAAACAGCGAAAAGGTCTGTTTGGGCTCGCGCACCGGATGGGACGAGAGCAAGCCATCGGCAATCCCAGGCTGCACCCTGGCGAGTGCGTCCGGCCGTGCCAGGAACAGGGCCACGCGGTCCGCACCGTCGAGACTGTCCAGTGTGTGCAGATGTGCCAACAGCCACAGGGTAACCGGCTCCAGCGAGGCCAGCGACGGCCGCAGCGGGCGGATGCGGCCGTCCTGTGGCGCGGGCACATACTCGATGAAACCGTAGTGCAGCATCTCCTTGATGAAGGCGTCGGCCGTGTTGCGGCTGGCCACGGAATGCTGGCCGATCACGTCGATGAAACGCGCCGCCGTCAGCTCCTTGCGATAGTCGTCTGGCTCTCGCCTGAAATGCAGTGCGAGACCGATATGGGCCATCAGCCAGCGTTGCTGCGTGGCGAACACCGAGGAAAGCCGCGGGTTCGTCTCGTAGGTCCGGTTCATCGCCTGCGCCTGGACGCGGACACAGCGATGCAATGCCGGATGGCCGGCAATATCTTCCAATGTGAGCGTCATTCTCCCCCGCTGCGATAAGCCCCCTTGTCGCGACGACGCAGGGACACATTTTCAGCCTTCGGCGCCCATGTCCAGATGCCGGGGTCAATAGTGGGTGAATGTGTACCGTGGGTTGTGCGCGGAGCGGCTCAGTTGTCGCCTTGCGAAGGGGGGAAACAAGCCTGAAAGGCGCCATCGACGACGGCCAGCTTGGCGGCCTGGACGGTCATGTATTCCTTGTAGAACCCCTGCGACACCCACATCACCGAATGGCCACGCTGGCCCAGCCAGCCAATGCTGCCGAGTTCTTCGGCGGTGCGCAGTTTGCGGCCGAGATGGGTCCGCGACAGCTTGAGCCATTTGGCGAAGTCGCCGATCGAAACGACACTGGTCGGAATCCGCTCCAGCCCGGCATGGGCGGGATCGATGCCCGACATCAGCCAATCCATGACGATGCCGCCATTGTTGAGCCAGATGAACAGGGAAAAAGTCTGGTTGGGTTCGCGCACCGGCTTTGAGGCAAGCAGGCCGTCAGCCACCAGCGGCTGCAGCGTGGCAAGCATGTCAGGCCGATCCAGGAATCTGGCCAGCCGGTCGCCGCCATCGATATGGTCGAGCGTGCGTAGATGGGCGGTTACCCAGCCTGTGAATCTCTCTATGGTGGCCGCCGTCGGTTGCAGGGGATGCGTGCGGCCGTCGCCGCCGGCCACATACTCGGCGATGTTGTAATGCAGCATCTCCTTGATGAAGGCGTCCGCCGTGTTGCGGCTCGCCACGGCGTTCTTGTGCACGACCTCGATGAAACGCGAGACCGTCAGCTCCTTGCGGCGGTCGTTGGGGTCACGCCTGAAGTGCATGGCAAGGCCGACATGCGCCAACAGCCAGCGCTGCTGCGTGGCAAAGATGGAAGCCAGTCGCGGGGTTTCCTCATAGATGCGGATCAGGGACTGAGACTGTTCCTGAACGGAGCGGTGCAAGGCCGGATGGGCCGCTATGTCTTCCAGATTCAGCGCTGATCTCCCGGTGCTTGGAATCAACTCGGATAGCGAAGTTGCGTTCCCCATTTTCCAGCCTTCAACACGTGTGTCCAGACGTACCGATTACGGAGAACAGGGCCAGCCGAGACGAGCACCCACGGCGAAGGGCTCATGATCCAATTCGCTAACTGATTGCTATGGCTGGGAAAACTCCTCCCAATAATAGTCAGTCTAACGGCCGTCCGTTGAATTGACCTTCACAAATGCCGGGCATAGTTTCCGCGTCATCCGAGCGGCGGGGGCACGCCTTTCGGACATGAATTCGAGAAATGGCTGCGAAGACGAGCGATCTGCGATCGCCCGGCGGCGAAGCCTTGTCCGCATACTACCTCGAATAACGAGTGGCCGGGTGAAGTATAGAAGCAAGATCGCGATTGGCCAACAAGCCGAAGGCTTGTCTGTTTCCAGCAGGTCCGGGGCGCGTGGCGGGCGGTCCGCCATGCTTGCCGCTTCGATGTGTCTGTGGTGCCGGGTCGATGCGGTAGGCTGCGCGACGGCGTTCATTCTCCAGCTTGCGGGCGCAGCGTTCGCAAGCGCGGCATCGCCAGGCGCAATTGCCGGCACCAGCGACCGAAGCGGTCGACATAGATGTAGATGACCGGGGTCGTGTAGAGGGTTAGGATCTGGCTCAGGATCAGGCCGCCGACGATGGCGATGCCGAGCGGCTGACGCAGTTCGGCCCCTTCGCCAAGGCCGATCGCCAACGGCACGGCGCCGAACAGCGCCGCCATTGTCGTCATCATGATCGGGCGGAAGCGCAGCAGGCATGCCTGGTAGATGGCGTCGTGCGCCGGCTTGCCTTCGTTGCGCTCCGCGGCCAGCGCGAAGTCGATCATCATGATCGCGTTCTTCTTGACGATGCCGATCAACAGGATGATGCCGATCAGCGCCATGATCGAGAATTCGATGTTGACCAGCGTCAGCGCCAGCAGGGCGCCTACGCCGGCCGAGGGCAAGGTCGAGAGAATGGTCAGCGGGTGGGCGTAACTCTCGTAGAGAATGCCAAGCACGACATAGACGGCGATCAGCGCCGCAAGGATCAGCAGCGGTTGGTCGGAGAGCGAGTCCTGGAACACGCGCGCCGTGCCCTGGAAACTGCCGTGGATGGTTGTTGGCATGCCGATGCGGTCGGCAGCCGCGTTGATGGCCGCGACGCCTTCGCCGAGGGCCACGCCCGGCGCCAGGTTAAACGACAGCGTGGTGGCGACGAACAGGCCCTGGTGGTTGACCGAGAGCGGCGTGCTGCCGGGCCCATAATGCGCGATGGCCGACAGCGGCACCATGGTCTCGGCTCCGGTGCTGACCGCCGAACCGGTCGAGGCGGCGCTCCTGCCGGTGCTGGTGATCGAATTGTTGGCCTGGTTGCGCGCCGCGTCGGCGGCGACCGACTGGGCGCTGGTGCGCTGGCCCGAAGTGACGAATGTGCCGGCGACCGCATTGCTTGCCTGCGAGCCATGCACCGAGCCGCCCGACGTGCTGACATAGACCTTGTTCAGCGCGTCCGGGTTCTGCCAGTATTGCGGCGCCACCTCCATGATGACGTGATACTGGTTGCGCTGGACATAGATAGTGGACACCTGGCGCTGGCCGAAGGCGTCGTAGAGCGTGTTGTCGATCTCGCTGGCTGATATGCCGAGGCGGGTCGCCGTGTCGCGGTCGATGGTGACGTCGGCTTCCAGGCCCTTGCTCTGCTGATCGGAGTTGACGTCAGTGAGCTTGGGTTCCGTCTGCAGCGCGGCGGCGAGCTTGGGCGCCCACTCCGCCAACTCGTCGAAACTGTCGCCTTGCAGAGTGTACTGGTACTGCGCGTTCGACTGGCGCCCGCCGACGCGTATGTCCTGCACCGCCTGCAGGAAGAGCGTGGCGCCAGGCACACCAGCCAGTTTGGGCCGCAGCCTGGCGATAACTTGGTCGGCGGAGATCTTGCGCTCGGCCAGCGGCTTCAACGATACGAACATGAAGCCGGAATTGGTCTGACCGCCGCCGGTGAAGCCGACCGCGGTGTCGACGGCCGGATCCTTGCTGACGATGCCGGCGAACTGGCTGAGCTTCTGCGACATTGCCTGGAAGGAGGTCGCCTGGTCGGCCTGGATCGAGCCGGTCAGCCGTCCGGTATCCTGCTGCGGGAAGAAGCCCTTCGGAATGGTGACATAGAGGTAGCCGTTGAGGCAGAGCGTTGCCGCCAGCACCGCCATGATCAGCAAGGGGTTGTTCAGCGCCCAGGACAATGAGCGGCGATAGAAGCCCAGCATGCCCTCGAAGATGCGCTCACTGAAGCGGTAGAGCCGACCGTGCTGGCGCTGTCCCTCGGGCCGCAGCAGGATGGAGCACATCATCGGCGTGGTGGTCAGCGATATGGCCAGCGAGACCAGGATCGCCGCCGACAGCGTGATGGCGAATTCGCGGAACAGCCGGCCGACAATGCCACCCATCAGCAGGATCGGGATGAAGACCGCGATCAGCGACAGGCTCATCGACAGCACGGTGAAGCCGACCTCCTGTGAGCCCTTGATCGCCGCCTCCATGCGGCCCATCCCGGAAGCGGTGTGGCGGGTGATGTTTTCGAGCACGACGATGGCGTCGTCGACGACGAAGCCGGTGGCGACCGTCATTGCCATCAGCGAAAGATTGTCGATGCTGAAGCCCATCAGGTACATGACGCCAAGCGTACCGATCAGCGATACCGGCACGGCAACGATCGGCACCAGGGTGGAGCGGACGTCCCGCAGGAAGGCGAAGACGACGAGGATCACCAGGCCGATGGCGATCATCAGCGTGTGCGCGACCTCGCTCAGTGAAGCGCGGATAGTGGTCGAGCGGTCGACCGCCACCGACAGGTCGACGGCAGGCGAGATCGAGGCGCGCAGCGTCGGCAGCATCGCCTTCACCCGGTCGACCGTCGCGATGATGTTGGCGTTGGGCGAGCGGTTGAGGATGATCAGCACGCCCGGCTTGCCGTTGGCGAGACCGGCATTGCGGATGTTCTCGACGGAATCATTGACCTGGCCGACATCTGAAAGCCTGACCGGCGCGCCGTTGCGGTAGGCGACGATCAGCGAGCGATAGGCATCCGCCTGATTGGCCTGGTCGTTGGCGTAGATCTGATAGCGCTGCTGGCCCACGTCGATGGCGCCCTTTGGGCTGTGAGCGTTGGCGGAGGCAAGGGCGGCGCGCACGTCCTCCAGCCCGATGCCGTAATCGTAGAGCACCTGCGGGTTGAGTTCGACGCGCACAGCCGGCAGCGAGCTGCCGCCCACCGACACCTCGCCGATACCGTCGACCTGCGAAAGCTTCTGCGCCAGCACGGTGCTGGCGGCATCGAAGAGCTGGCCCTTGGACAGGGTGTCGGATGTCATCGACAGGATGAGGATCGAGGCGTCGGCGGGATTGACCTTGCGATAGGTCGGGTTGGAGCGCAGGCCGGACGGCAGGTCGGCGCGGGCGGCGTTGATCGCCGCCTGGACGTCACGCGCGGCGCCGTCAATGTCGCGGTCGAGGCCGAACTGCAAGGTGATGCGGGCGCTGCCGACGCTGCTCGACGAGGTCATTTCATTGACGTCGGCGATCTCGCCGAGATGCCGCTCGAGCGGGCTGGCGACGGTGTTGGCCACCACCTGCGGGCTGGCCCCAGGCAGCGAGGCCGTCACCGAGATCACGGGGTAGTCGACCGCGGGCAATGGCGCCACCGGCAGTTGCGGAAACGCCACCAGCCCGGCCGCCAGCAGGCCGAAGGTCAGCAGCGTCGTCGCCACCGGCCGCCGGATGAAGGGAACCGACAGGTTCATCGCCTGGCGTCCGCGCCCGTGGTGCGGGGAAGATCGGGAGTTCGGGGAAGATTGGGTTCGATGCCCCGCAACCGGGCGGCGAGGCGGTCGAACCAGAGGTAGATCACCGGCGTGGTGAACAGCGTCAGCAACTGGCTGAGCAGCAGGCCGCCGACGATGGAGACACCCAGCGGATGGCGCAGTTCCGAGCCGACTCCGGTGCCGAGCATCAGCGGCAGGGCGCCCAGCATCGCGGCAAGAGTCGTCATCAGGATCGGGCGGAAGCGCAGCAGGCAGGCCTGGTAAATGGCCTCGCGCGGCGCCTTGCCTTCATGGCGCTGAGCGTCGAGCGCGAAGTCGATCATCATGATGGCGTTCTTCTTGACCACGCCGATCAGCAGGATGATGCCGATGATCGAGATGATGGTCAGGTCCTGGCCGGCGATCATCAGCGCCAGCAGCGCGCCGATGCCGGCCGAAGGCAGCGTCGAGAGGATGGTAATCGGGTGGATGAAGCTCTCATAGAGCACGCCCAACACGATGTAGACCGTCACCACGGCCGCCAGGATCAGGAAGAGCGTGTTGTCGAGCGAAGCCTGGAAGGCGCGCGCCGCGCCCTGGAAACTGGTGATGATGCTGAGCGGCATGCCGATATCGGCCTGCGCCTGCTGGATCGCGGTTACGGCTTCGCCGAGCGACGCGCCGGGCGCCAGGTTGAACGAGACGGTGGTGGCCGGGAATTGACCCATATGGGTGATCTGCAGCGGCGTGGTGGCGACATGGGTGGTCGCCACCACCGACAGCGGCACCGGGGCGCCGCCCGTCGACGACGGCAAGTAGACGGAAGAGAGCGCCTTGAGTGAATCCTGTTCCGACGGGGCGGCTTCGAGAATGACGCGGGACTGGCTCGACGTGGTGTAGATGGTCGAGACCATGCGTTGGCCGAAAGCGTCGTAAAGCGCGTTGTCGACGGTCGCCGGCGTGATGCCGAAGCGCGCGGCCTGGTCGCGGTCGATGTCGACAAAGACGGCAAGGCCGCTGTTCGAGAGGTCGCTGGCGACATCGGCGAGCTGCGGCAGCGTGTTCAATCTGGCGAGTAGCTTCGGCGTCCATTCCCCGAGCTCGTCGGCATTGGCGTCCTGCAGCACGAATTGATACTGGGTGCGGCTGACCTGGCCGTCGATGGTCAGGTCCTGGACCGGCTGCATGTAGAGCGTCACACCCGCCACCGAAGCGGCTTCCTGCTTCAGGCGCGCGATGACCGTGGTGATGTCGGCGCTGCGCTCCTCATGCGGCTTGAGATTGATCAGGATTCGGCCGACATTCATCGTGGTGTTGGTGCCGTCGACGCCGATGAAGGACGACAGGCTGTCGACATCGGGGTCTTTGAGAATCATGGCGGCCAGCTGCTGCTGGCGCTCCGCCATGGCGGCATAGGAGATCGACTGCGGCGCCTCCGATATCGCCTGGATCACGCCGGTGTCCTGCACGGGGAAGAACCCTTTGGGGATGACCACGTACAGGGCCACCGTCAGCACCAAGGTCGCGGCGGCGACTACCAGCATCAGCGTCTGCCGGTCGAGCACCCAAGTCAAAGCCCTGCCGTAGCCCCGGATCACCCAGTCGAAGAAGTCGCGGCTGGCGCGTTGCAGGGCGTTCTCGCGCACCGCCGCCACCGGTTTTAGCAATTTGGCGCAGGCCATCGGCACCAGCGTCAGCGACACCACGGCCGAGATCAGGATGGTGGTGGCGAGCGTGATGGAGAATTCGCGGAACAGCCTGCCCACGACATCGCCCATGAACAGAAGCGGGATCAGCACCGCGATCAGCGAAACGGTCAAAGAGATGATGGTGAAGCCGGTCTGCTGCGAGCCTTTCAGCGCCGCCTGCAGCGGCGTGGCGCCCTCTTCGACGTAGCGCGCCACGTTCTCGATGACGACGATGGCGTCGTCGACGACGAAGCCGGTGGCGATGGTCAGCGCCATCAGCGACAGATTGTCGAGGCTGAAGCCGAACAGGTACATGACGCCCAGCGTGCCGACCAGCGACAGGGGAACCGAAAGGCTCGGGATCAGCGTGGCGCGCGCGCTGCGCAGGAAGACGAAAATGACCAGCACGACCAGGATGATCGACAGCGTCAGCTCGTATTCGACGTCGCGCACGGAAGCGCGGATGGTCGTGGTGCGGTCGGTAAGCACCTTGACGTCGACGGCGTTTGGCAGCGAGGCCTGGAGCTGCGGCAGCAGCGCCTTGATGCGGTCGACCACGTCTATGACGTTGGCACCGGGCTGGCGCTGGATGTTGAGGATGATCGCCGGCGTGCTGTTCATCCAGGCCGCCAGCCGGTTGTTCTCGGTGGCGTCGACCACGTCGGCCACGTCGCTCAGCCGCACCGGAGCGCCGTCCTTGTAGGCGACGATCAGCGAACGGTATTCGTCGGCGCTCTTCAGCTGGTCGTTGGCATTGATGGTGTAGGCGCGCGACGGCCCGTCGAAATTGCCCTTCGGCGTGTTGACGTTGGCGCTACCCAGCGTCGTGCGCAGATCGTCGAGGTTGAGGCCGTAGGCGGCGAGCTTGCGCGGATCGGCCTGGACGCGTACGGCGGGGCGCTGGCCGCCCGAGAGGCTGACCAGGCCGACGCCCGGCAGTTGCGATATCTTCTGCGCCAGCCTGGTGTCGGCAAGCTGCTGCACGTCGCGCAGCGGGATGGTCGCCGAGATCAGGCCGAGGGTGAGCACCGGCGCGTCGGCAGGATTGACCTTGGCATAGATCGGCGGCGCCGGCAGGTCGGCCGGCAGCAGATTGCCGGCGGCGTTGATGGCGGCCTGCACCTCCTGTTCGGCGACGTCGAGCGAGATCGCCAGGCTGAACTGCAACGTGATGACGGAGGAGCCGGCCGAGCTTACAGAGTTCATCTGGTTGAGGTTGGCGATCTGGCCGAGCTGGACTTCCAGCGGTGCCGTGACCGAGGAGGTCATGACGTCAGGGCTGGCGCCGGGATAGAAGGTCTGCACCTGGATGGTCGGATAGTCGACCTCGGGCAGCGCAGAGACGGGCAGATAGCGATAGGCCAGCAGGCCTGACAGCATGATGGCGACCATGAACAGCGATGTCGCCACCGGCCTCAGGATGAAGGCTCGCGACGGGCTCATTGCTGCTGTCCGGACTCCGGCTGCCCTGACTGTGAACGACGATGCTTGTGGCCCTGATGCTTGTGTGCCGTGCCATCGGGCGTCTGTCCGTTGGTTGTCTCCCCACTTGGTGTCTGCCCATCCGACGCCTGTCCGTCCGATGGGGCTGCTGCCTGTGGCGGGGTCGGGGCAGGGGTCTGAGCTGATGGGGTCTCGCTCGCCGGGATTGGCGCCGTCGCCCGAGGCGAGACCGGCGCCTGGCCGTCCTGCTGAAGGTTGACATGAGCGCCGTCGCGGAGCTTGTCGGCGCCGTCGACGACGACGCGGTCGCCGGGATTCAGCCCGGCGAGGATCTCGACGCGTTCGCCATTGGTGACGCCGAGCGTGACCTTGCGCACGGCGACCGTGCTGTCGGGATTGACCAGGTAGACGAAGGTGCCGGGCAGGCCGCGCTGGATCGCCGCGATGGGGGCGATGGCCGCGTCCTTGTGCTCGTCGACCAGAAGCGCGACGTTGACGAACTGGTTCGGATAGAGGACGCGCGCTTCGTTGGCGAAGCCCGCCCTCAGCTTGATGGTGCCGGTGCTCGGATCGATCTGGCTGTCGAAGGTTTCGAGCTGACCGTCGGCGAGCTTCTTGGCTCCGGCGCGGTCGAAGGCTGATGTGGGCAGCGTGGCGCCCTGCCGCATGCGTTGCGCGATCGCGGGCAGTTCATCCTCGGGCACGGTGAACAGCACGCTGATCGGCTGGACCTGCGTGATGACGACGATGCCGTTGGCATCGCTGGGGGTTACGTAGTTGCCCTCATCGACCTGGCGAAGTCCGGCGCGTCCGTCGACTGGAGCCAGGATGCGGCAATAATCGAGATTGAGGGTGGCGGTCTGTATCATCGCCTGGTCGACCTGGATGGAACCCTGGTCCTGGGCGACAAGGGCGACCTGCGCGTCGAGGGTCTGTGGCGTCGCCGTCCCCTGGGCCACCAGCTTCTGGTCGCGAACGAGGTCGAGCTGGGCATCCTTGAGCATCGCCTGGTCGCGCACCAGCTGGCCCTGGGCCTGGGCGAGCGCCGCCTGGTAGGGGCGGGGATCGATCTCAGCCAGCAGGTCGCCCTTCTTGACGTCCTGGCCCTCCTTGAAATTCACGTGGACGAGCGGACCGGTGACCTGCGGCTTGACGGTGACGGTGGAGAGCGAGGTCACCGTGCCGAGGGCATTGAGGGTGACGTCTATCGCGCCCTTTTCGATGGCGGCGGCGCCGATCGTCGTCGGCTGCGCGCCGCGCCTGCCGCCGGGCTGCCTCGCCTCGACATGCGGGCGCTGATAGAAATAGGCGCCGGTGGCGGCGACAATGGCAATGAAGATCAGCCACGGAATCCAGCCATGCGAACGGCGTGGCGCGACGGTCGTCGGCAGGGGCATTTCCAACTGCTGGTCCATGGCGGCATCTCTTACCCCCATCAACCAATATGGCCGAACCCGCGCGAAGTCGAATTAACAGTTGGACAGGTTTGGCGCGGCTTTCCCGGCCGGGTCAATGGCCCTGCGTGCGGCTCACTCGGCGGCCTGAACGCGGTTGGCCTGGATGATGGCGCGGATCTCGGAGCGGCAGGAGCCGCAATTGGTGCCGGCCTTCAGCGCGCCGCCGATGGCTTCAACCGTGGTGCAGCCGGCCGCCACCTCGGCCACGATCTGGTTGGCCCCGACATTGAAACAGGAGCAGACGGTGGCACCGGCATCGGGCCGTTCGGCACCGGCTCGGCCAGCGACGACCCTGAAGCGTTCGCGCTGGCTGGCGTGGACCTCTTCGAGCTGTTCTGTCGCCCAGCCGCGCGACACTGCGACGGGGCCGGGCGCGACGAACAAGGCGCCGACCAGGCGCTCGCCATCAAAGGCGGCGATCCGGTGCTGGCCGGTGTCGCGATCGTGATAGGCGAGCATTTCGACCGAGGAGGCATCGAAGAGCCGGCTGGCGAAGGCTGTCCAGTCGGCAGCGTCGTCGGCAAAGGCCAGCTCGATCCGCCAGCCGCCCTTGCAGCGGGCCACGGCCCAATAATCGGCGGCGATCGCCTCGGGGCGGTGCCGCGTCACGGCGAAGCCAAATGCCTTTGCGGCAAATTTCTCGATGCGAACCGCGACGTGTTTCAACGCCGGCTGGCCCGAGACCGGGTCGACGAGCGGCGCGGTCAGTGTATCGAGCCGGCCCCTGGCGGCGAACTGGTCGGTCCAGTGCATCGGCGCGAAGACGCTGCCGCGGCGCTGGCGGGGCGTGATCAGGGCGCGGACCAGCACCTCGCCGCGCGTGCTGGAGATACGCACGATGTCGGCGTCACCGATGCCATGGTGCTGCGCATCCGCCGGGTGGATCTCGACGAAAGGCTCGGCGATGTGCTGGGACAGACGCGCACTTTTGCCGGTGCGCGTCATGGTGTGCCAGTGGTCGCGGATGCGGCCGGTGTTGAGGATGAGCGGGAAGTCGGGATTGGTGCGGGTGTCGGTCGAGGCGCGGATGGGGATGAAGCGGGCTTTGCCATCGGAGGTGTAGAAGTTGCCGTTGGCGAAGAAGCGGGTGGTGGAAGAGCCACGCACAGCGCGAGCGCCTTGCTCAGGACGCCGTGGAGATTGGGCGGCTCGGCTCGACGCCGGCCATTGGAAAGGCGCCAGCGCCTCGTATTCCTCCCCATCGATCCCCGCGTAAATCCCGATATCGAAATCCCGCGCACCATCGTTCTCGAAGCCGGACAGTGCCGCGTGCTCACCAAAGATCTCCGCCGGCGTGACATGTCCAAACGCCTCGCCAAACCCCATCCGCCGCGCCACTTCGGCAACAATCCACCAGTCGGGCCGCGCCTCGCCGGGCGCTGCCAGGAAGGCACGCTGGCGCGAGATGCGGCGCTCGGAATTGGTTACGGTGCCGTCCTTCTCGCCCCAGGCGGTGGCGGGCAGCCGGACATGAGCATGGCGGATGGTATCGGTGCCGGCCAGCACGTCCGACACCACGACGAACGGGCAAGCCTTGATCGCCGCTTCGACGGCATCGGCGTCCGGCATCGAATCGACCGGGTTGGTGGCCATGATCCACAGCGCCTTGATGCGCCCGCCGGCTACTGCCTGAAACATCTCAACCGCCTTCAGGCCTAGCTTTCCGGCAATCGCCGGGGCGCTCCAGAAGCGCTGCACGCGTTCGCGATGCCCAGGGTCGTCGATCTCCATATGGGCGGCGAGCATGTTGGCCATGCCGCCGACCTCGCGGCCGCCCATGGCGTTCGGCTGGCCGGTCACCGAGAACGGTCCTGTCCCTGGCTTGCCGATGCGGCCGGTGGCGAGATGGCAGTTGATGATGGCATTGACCTTGTCGGTGCCGGACGACGATTGGTTCACACCCTGGCTGTAGACCGTCACCGTCCTCGCGGTCGCGGCGAACAGGCTATAGAAACGGCTGAGCTCGTCTTCGCTCAAGCCCGTGGCCGCCGCCACGCCGGCAAGATCGAGCGCGGAGGCGGCGAAAAGGGCCTGGCCGAAGCCGGTCGTGTGCGCCGTGATATAGGCACGGTCGAGCGCGTTGTGCTGGCCGAGCCAGGCGAGCAGGCCGGTGAACAGGGCGACGTCGCCATCTGGCGCGATCGCCAAGTGCATGTCGGCGATATCGGATGTCATTGTGCGGCGCGGGTCGATGAGCACGACCTTCATCTCCGGCCGCTTTTCGCGGGCCGCCGCAATGCGCTGGTAGAGCACAGGGTGGCACCAGGCGAGGTTGGAGCCGACCAGCACGATGAGGTCGGCGAGTTCCAGATCCTCGTAGGTTCCCGGCACCGTGTCGGCGCCGAAGGCGCGGCGGTGACCGGCGACGGACGAGGCCATGCACAGCCGGGAATTGGTGTCGATGTTGGCCGAGCCGATGAAGCCCTTCATCAGCTTGTTGGCGAGGTAATAATCCTCGGTCAGCAACTGACCCGAGACGTAGAAGGCGATCGCATCCGGCCCATGCTCGGCGATGGTTTGCGAAAAGGTCGAGGCGACAAGATCCAGCGCCTCGTTCCAGCCTGTCCGGCGGTCGTGGATTTCGGGATGGACCAGCCTGCCGTCGAGGCCGATGGTCTCTGCGAGCGCCGAGCCCTTGGAGCAGAGTCGGCCGAAATTCGCGGGATGATCGGGGTCGCCGCGGACGGACACTTGCCCGTCCGCGGCGACCTTCGCCAGCACGCCGCAGCCCACCCCGCAATAGGGGCAGGTGGTCCTCACCTCGCGTGCTGCGTCGATCTCCATGTTCAGGCGGCGCGGCTGGCCAGGGCTTCCAGCGCCAGGAACAGGCGCTCGCCCTCGACCTTGACGGAAATCGTGCGCACCACGCCCTCATCTGCACCGAGCGCCTTGCCTGTTTCCAGCGAGATCACCCAATTGTGCAAGGGGCAGGTCACCGCCGTGCCATGGACAATGCCCTGGCTGAGCGGTCCGCCCTTGTGCGGGCATTGATCGTCGATGGCATAAACCTGGTCGTCCTGGGTGCGGAAGACGGCAACCTTGCCTTGCGGTGTGGCCACGCAGCGCGCGCCACGGCGGGGGATGTCGGAGAGGGTGCCGATGGCGATCCAGGTCATCTAGATTTCCTTTTTGCACGTTCTTGACCGAAAACCGGGTTCCACTTTTCGGGAACACGCGCTCACTCCGCCGCCTGCGCAAACTCGACCGAAGCCATCGGCCGGAACTCGTGCTTGTCCTTGCCGGAGACGCGCTCCGACCATGGGTCGACCTGGGCGAATTTCTGGCTGAAGACAAAGCGCTCGTAATAGGCCCCGCGCTTGCTCTGATCGTCCATGATCTGGCGCTTGATCTCGGGAATGCCGATGCGCTTGGCCCATTTGTAGATGCGTTCGAGATAGCGGCCCTGCTCGCGGTACATCTGCGTCAGTGCCACGATGTGCTCCAGTGCTTCGTCCTCGGTCTTGACCAGGCCGAGCACTTCGGTGCCCTTGATGTCGAGGCCGGCGGCGCCGGCGAAGTGGATCTCGTAGCCAGAGTCGACGCAGATGACGCCGACATCCTTGCAGGTCGCCTCGGCGCAGTTGCGAGGGCAACCCGACACCGCCATCTTGACCTTGGCGGGGGTCCAGGAGCCCCACATGAACTTCTCGATGCGGATGCCCAGGCCCGTCGAATCCTGGGTGCCGAAGCGGCACCAGTCAGAGCCGACGCAGGTCTTCACCGTGCGCAGGCCCTTGGCGTAGGCATGGCCGGAGACGAAGCCGGCCTGGCCGAGATCGGCCCACACCGCCGGCAGGTCTTCCTTGCGGATGCCGAGCATGTCGATGCGCTGGCCGCCGGTGACCTTGACCATCGGGATCTCGAACTTGTCGACGACGTCGGCGATGGCGCGCAGTTCGGCGGCATTGGTGACGCCGCCCCACATGCGCGGCACCACCGAATAGGTGCCGTCCTTCTGGATGTTGGCGTGGACGCGCTCGTTGATGAAGCGCGACTGGTAGTCGTCGGCGTAGTCGTTTGGCCAGTCGCAGACGAGGTAGTAGTTGAGCGCCGGCCGGCATTTTGCGCAGCCGCAGGAGGTCTTCCACTCCAGCTCCTGCATGACCGCCGGAATGGTCTTCAGGTGCTTGGCCTTGATCAGCCGGCGCACCTCGTCATGGCCGAGTGTCGTGCAGGAACACATCGGCTGCACGGCGGCCGGGTTGTAGGTGTCGCCGAGGGTCAGCACCATCAGCTTCTCGACGAGCCCAGTGCAGGAGCCGCAGGACGCCGACGCCTTGGTGTGGGCACGCACATCATCGAGCGAGGTCAGGCCCTTGGCCGTGATCGCGCCTGTGATCCTACCCTTGCAAACGCCGTTGCAGCCGCAGATTTCCGCATCATCCGGCAAGGCTGCAACGGCCGCCATAGGGTCCAGCGGGGCGCCCCCCTGATAGGACTGGCCGAAGATAAGCGTGTCGCGCATTTCCGAAATATCGGTCTGCTTCTTCTTGAGATCGTTGAACCAGGCGCCGTCTGCTGTCTCGCCATAGAGCACGGTGCCGATGATGCGGTCATCCCTGAGCACCAGGCGCTTGTAAACGCCGGCCGAAGCGTCGCGCAGCACGATCTCCTGGCGGTCCTCACCCTCGGCGAAGTCGCCGAGCGAGAACAGGTCGATGCCGGTGACTTTGAGCTTGGTCGGCGTGTCCATGTGGACGAAGGCGGCGGTCTCGTTGCCGGCGAGTTGGCTCGCCGCGACACGTGCCATCTCGTACAGTGGCGCCACCAGCCCGTAGACCATGCCGTTGACCTCGGCGCATTCGCCGAGCGCGTAGATGTCGGGATCGTTGCTGCGCATGCCGGCATCGACGACGATGCCCCTGTTGACGGCGATGCCCGCTTCTTTGGCCAGTGCCGCATTCGGCCTTATGCCGACGGCCATGACCACCAGCGTCGCCGCAATGATGGTGCCGTCGGCAAGTTCCACCTGCTCGACCTTGCCGTCGCCTGATATCGCCTGCGTGTTGGCCTTGGTGATCACCTTGATGCCGCGTTGTTCCACCGCGCGCTGCAGGAGATAGCCGGCGGCGGGATCGAGCTGGCGCTCCATAAGCGTCGGCATGACGTGCAGCACGGTGACGTCCATGCCTTGCGCGTTGAGGCCGGCAGCGGCCTCCAGCCCGAGCAGGCCGCCGCCGATGACCACGGCCTTGGACCGGGATTGCGCGGCGAGCATCATGGCGCGAACGTCATCGAGGTCGCGATAGGTCAGCACGCCCGGCAGATTGTTGCCCGGCACCGGGATGATGAACGGCACCGAGCCGGTGGCAATGACGAGCTTGTCGTAGGGTTCACTCACGCCGTGGTCCGAGGTGACCGTCTTTGCCGCGCGGTCAATGGCGACGATCTTGTGGCCCTTGTAGAGGGTGATGCCGTGCTTGATGTACCAGCCGTCGCCGTGGATGATGATTTCCTCATAGCCCTTCTCGCCCGAGAGAACCGGTGACAGCATGATGCGGTCGTAATTGACGCGTGGCTCGGCGTTGAAGATGGTGACGGTGTAGCGGCCCGGCGCCTGCTCCAGAAGGTGCTCCAGCATGCGCCCGGGAGCCATGCCGTTGCCGATGATGACGAGTTTTTCGGCCATTGGGCTACTCCGCGGCTTCGACGAAGCGGTGGCGTTCGTAGAGGAATTTCAGCACGGCCTCGCGGCAGCGCAGGAAGGTGCGGTCGGAGGCGAGCTCGACACGTCGGCGCGGCCGCGTCAGCGGCACGGCAAGCACCTCGCCGATGGTTGCCGCCGGACCGTTGGTCATCATGACGATGCGGTCGGAGAGCAGCACCGCCTCGTCGACATCATGGGTGATCATGATCGTTGTCGAGCCGAGCCTGGAATGGATGTCCATGACCGCGTCCTGCAGGTGGGCACGCGTCAGCGCGTCGAGCGCGCCGAACGGCTCGTCGAGCAGCAGGATTTTTGGCTCCATGGCCAGCGCTCGCGCTATGCCGACGCGCTGTTTCATGCCGCCGGAGATCTCGGCCGGGCGCTTGTCCCTGGCATGCGCCATTTGCACGAGGTCGAGATTGCGCATGATCCACTCATGCCGTTCGGCCTTGCTTTTCGAACGGCCGAAGACTTTCGACACCGCGAGGCTGATGTTCTCGTAGACGGTGAGCCACGGCAGCAGCGAATGGTTCTGGAACACCACGGCGCGTTCGGGGCCGGGGCTGTCGACCTCCTTGTCCTGAAGCAGCACTGCGCCGGCGGATACCTTGGTCAGGCCGGCGATTAGGTTCAGCAAGGTCGACTTGCCGCAGCCGGAATGGCCGATGATGGAGACGAATTCGCCCTTGTCGATGGTCAGCCTGATGTCGCTCAGCACCTCGCTGACCTGGCCGCCGCGGGTGAAGGATTTGTCGATATGGTCGAGTTTCAGATAGGCGGTCATCGCGCTTTCCTCACTTTGCCGTTGTGCCGCGAGTGACGAAAGCACCGACCGCCGCGACCAGCCGGTCGAGGCAGAAGCCGGTGACGCCGATATAGGCGAGCGCGACGATGATGTCGGGCAGCCGCGACGAGTTCCACGCGTCCCAGATGAAGAAACCGATGCCGACGCCGCCGGTCAGCATTTCGGCGGCGACGATGGCGAGCCAGGACAGGCCGATGCCGATCCTGAGGCCGGTGAAGATGTAGGGCGCCGCCGCTGGCACCATGATCTTGACGAAGAACTCGAACGGGTTGAGCCGCAGGATGAGCGCGACATTACGGTAATCCTGCGGAATGTTGCGGACGCCGACGGCGGTGTTGATGATGATTGGCCAGATCGAGGTGATGAAGATGACGAACAGTGCCGACGGGTTGGAGTCGCGGAACGCCGCCAGCGACAGCGGCAGCCAGGCAAGCGGCGGCACGGTGCGCAGGATCTGGAATACCGGATCGAGGCCTCGCATGGCCCAGATCGACTGGCCGACCAGTGCGCCGAGCGCGACGCCGACGACCGCGGCCAGGCCGAAGCCGATGGCGACGCGCTGCAGCGAGATCAGCACCCGCCAGGCCAGCCCGATATCCTGCGGACCATTGTCGAAGAACGGATGCGCGATCAGGTCATGGGCCTCGTTCCACACCTGGCTTGGCGGCGGCAGGCTCGAAGTGGGCGACGAGCAGGCGACCTGCCAGACGACGAGCAGAAGGGCGATGACGATAATTGGCGGCACCAGCGTGCTCGCCAGCCTGCCGGCGATCGCCATCGGCTCGAAGCGTCGCCGCGCCTTGGCGGTGAAGGCGATAACCTCCGCCGGCTTCGCGGGAAACGCCTTCACATTTGTGTCCTCGATAGTCTGGATCGACATTTCTGGGAAAAACTCCGTGTGCGGGCAGCGACTGCAAACAGCGCGGTGCGCCGTTTGCTCCGACTACGCAGATGCCTTGATCTTCAGGCTGTCGAGATAGGCGGAGGGGTTGGCTGGGTCGAAGACCTTGCCGTCGAAAAAGGTCTCGACGCCACGCGATGAGGATGCCGGAATGTCGGTCGCCGCCACGCCAAGATCCTTGGCCGCCTCGCGCCACAGATCCTCGCGGTTGACTTGGTCGACCAGCGCCTTGATGTCGGTGGTCGGCGCGAACTTACCCCAGCGGATGTTCTCGGCCAGGAACCAGGCATCATGGCTTTTGAACGGATAGGAGACGCCGCCCTTCCAGAATTTCATGTAGAGATCGGTGCCGTTGGCGACGCGACCGTTGCCGTAATTGATGTCGCCCTTGAGGCGGCCAATAATGTCGGCGACAGGCACGTTCATCCATTGCCGCTTGCCGATGATGGCGGCCATCTCGTCCTTGTTCTCCTTGGCTTCGCACCATTGCTGGGCTTCCATGACGGCCATCAGGATCGCCCTGGTGGCGTTCGGGTATTTCTCGATGAATTCGGCGCGCAGGCCGAGCGCCTTTTCCGGATGGCCCTTCCACAATTCGCCCGTCGTGGCGGCGGTGAAGCCGATGCCCTGGTGGACGAGCTGTTCGTTCCATGGCTCGCCGACGCAGAACACATCCATGTTGCCGACCTTCATATTGGCCACCATCTGCGGCGGCGGCACGACGATGGTCGAGACATCCTTGTCGGGATCGATGCCGCCGGCGGCCAGCCAGTAACGCAGCCAGAGGTCGTGGGTGCCGCCCGGGAAGGTCATGGCGGCCTTGATGTCCTTGCCAGCTGCCTTCTTGGCGGCGAAGGCGTCCTTCAGCTTCGAAGCGTCGAGGCCGACGCCGGTGCCGGCATATTCCTGCGCGACCGAAATGCCCTGGCAGTCGTAATTGAGGCGCGCCACGATCGCCATCGGCAGCGGCTGGTTGTTCTGTGTCACCTTGCCGGTGTGCATCAGGTAAGGCAGCGGTGTCAGGATATGGGCGCCGTCGATGCCGTTGGCCGCGCCGCCCAGTACCAGATTGTCGCGCGTCGCGCCCCAGGAAGCCTGCTTCAGCACCTCGACATCGGGCATGCCGAATTTGGCGAACAGGCCTTTCTCCTTGGCGATCGTCAGGGGTGCGGCATCGGTCAGAGCAATGAAGCCGAGCTTGGCGCCGGTGACCTCCGGCGCGGCGGTGGCGGCATAGGCGCCGGAGGGGAAGAGCTTGCGGGCCGCCATGAACAGGCCAGCCGTCATGGCGCTGCTGACCAGAAAATCGCGGCGCGTCACATCCTTGAGGGCTGTTCCCGTCCCGATCCAGTTCTTCATCGTCTTCTTCATCGTCGTCTCCGGTTGAACGCGACCCGCGCCGTCGATTGCGTATCGGCCAAAACAAAAAAGCCGCCGGCCAGGTCTCGCGCGGCCCGGAAATCCGGATAGCGTCTTGACCTGATCGGCAGCTTTGCCTGTGGCGCCCGCCATTGGACGCCTGTTCCGTGACCCGCGAAGGGCCTGGTTATTTCAAAGCAGGAACCGTGCCAGTTTGCGGAGAATGAGAAAACATCAATGAAATCATTGATAAGCGCCGGTCGCCGGCGTGCAACGCGACATGACGAGAAGGCCAAAGATTGTTCATTGGCGTCACCGTGCGCACAATTTTTGTGCAATGCACAAGGCTGGCGCGTAAATGATCAAGGTTCCGCGCGGGCCGATTTCTGACCGGCAATATAGGCGCCGATCTCATCGGGATCGAAGATCTGGCCGTCGAAGAAACCGTCGGGACCTAGCACCAGGCCGGCCCCCGTCGCGCCGACGGCGGTTGCGACCTTGAGCGCGCCCTCGACCTTCGCATTGGCGCCGGGAAGGGCGACCCCGAGCGGCTTCAGAGCCGAGCGGTAGAGGTCGGGCCGGTAGCAATCGCGGGCGATGGCGAGATTACCGGGTGTGTGCGCGACATGTCCCCAACGCACCATCTGCGTGTAGAACCACAGCGCATGGCTCTTCCAGGGAAAGTTCGCCGCCTTGTCGAAGGGCAGGAAGAAGTCGTCTATATCCAACTCCGCCCCGCTGCCCAACTGGAGATGACCGGTCAGGATCGGCATCTGTACGGCCGGCGGCAGGCCGAGGAAGCCGGGCTGCGCCATTACCGCGGCCAGTTCGCCGTGGTTGCCTGGATCCTGGCACCAGCGCGCCGAATGATGCAGCGCCCGCAGCAGCGCCGCCAGAGCTTCGGGATTCTCGTCCGCCCAGGCCTTGCGCACGCCGATCACCTTCTCCGGGCTGTTGCGCCATATCTGTGCCTTGACGGTGACGATATGGCCGGTGCCGGCGGCCACCGCAGCGCTGTTCCAAGGCTCGCCGACGCAGTAGCCGTCGATGCGTCCGGCTGCCAGCGCATCGGCCATGAAGGGCGGCGGCACGATGACGATTTCGATTTCGCGGTCGGGATCGATGCCGCAGGCGGCCAGCCAGTAGCGCAGTTCGTAATTGTGCCCGGAATGCGGATGCACCACGGCAAAGCGAAGCGGCTCGCGGCCCGCGGTCGCTCGTTCACGGATGAATGCGCCGAGTGCCGCTCCGGCGCGCGCCGGATCGAGATCGGCCTTTGCGCCATGCGCAGCCATGCCGGCCCAGACGGCGTTGGAGATGGTGACGCAATTGCCGCCTAGCCCAAGCGAGAACGGCACGATGGTCTCGGAAGCGAGCGGCGTGAGCCCGAGATTGCAGGCGAGCGGCATTGGTCCCAGCATATGCGCCAGATCGAAGTGGCCGATGGCGATGCGGTCGCGAATGTTGGCCCAGGACGTCTCGCGGTGGAGCGTCAGGCAGATGTCTTCGCGTGCGGCAAAGCCAAGCTCGCTTGCGGCCACCAGCACGGCACTGTCGAAAAGCGGCATGAAACCGGCGGTGATCTGGTGCTTCATGCTCATTCGTCCTCCGCCGGCCCCAGCAAACCGGCCGCGGTTACCAGACTCTGGGCGATGTCGCCGATCTTGCGGTTCTGGTTCATTGCCGTCTTGCGCAGCAGCGTATAGGCGGCCTCTTCGGAGAGGCCGCGCGACTTCATGAGAATGCCCTTGGCGCGGTCGACCACCTTGCGGCTCTCGAGCTCACTGCGTGCCGCATCCAGTTCGCGCGCCATGCGCGCGAAAGCATTGAAGCGGCTGACGGCCATGTCGAGGATCGGCTTGACCCGCTCCTGGCGCAGACCGTCGACGACATAGGCCGACACGCCGGCATCGACCGCCGCCTCGATCGAGGCCTGGTCGGAGCGGTCGACAAACATGGCGATCGGGCGCTTCACCGCGCGCGACAGCTGGAACATGTTTTCGAGCATGTCGCGGTTGGGGTTTTCGAGATCGATGACGATGACGTCGGGCTCGATCTCGGCGATCCGCCGAGCGATGCCGGTGACATCGTGGATTACGGTGACCTGCTGATGGCCGGCCTCGCGCAAGCCGGCCTCGATGATCGAAGCGCGGATGCGATTTTCATCGATCACCAGGACGGCTAGGGCAGATCGGACCATGCCTCCATTGTGGGCAAGGCCGCGAAATTGTGCAATGCGGCATAACCACGTCCATTTACAAGGACGTGGTTATGCCAACGCTCCGCGCGGAACGATCCCGGCGTCTGGAGTTACGCTCCGTCAGCCGCAGACGCGAACGTCTTCGATCACCTTGTGGTGGTGGCGCCAATGGACGATCGTTTCGGTGTGGCAGCGATGGTGGCGGTGGTGGCGGCGATATTCGCCATTATTGTCGTACTGGACGTTCTGGTCGCCATCATACTGGTTGTCATAGCGCCGGTCATGATGACGGCGAATAACGATTCCACTGTCGGCTTGATCATCAGGCGAATATCGATTGCCGTCGTCCGACTGGATGATCACACTTGCCGCTTGCGTCGGCGCAATGACCGCGGCGCTCGCTGCCAATGCCAACAGGGATGCTAAAATCAACTTTTTCATTTCGTCCTCCTGCGCGTTCAAAACATATGAACTCTACATATAAACTCGCGGCAGAACCCGGCGTTCCCCTTGAATCTACACGCTTTGCGACACCGGGGAAATCATGACGTTATCGTCCAGTCGCTGCAGGCGCACGAAGGCCGTCAGCGGCAGGTGGTCCGAAGCGACGCGCGAAAGCGGCGTGTCATGTGCCTCGACGGCGGCGATCATGCCATGCCGGTTGCCCATGATCCGGTCGAGCGCCAAAAGCGGCAGGTTCGACGGGAAGGTCGGAACCGCCGGCGGCTGCGGGCCGAACGTCGCATGCAGCGTGTTCAGCGCCGAGCGGTTGCCGAGCCGCCACTCGTTGAGGTCGCCAAGCAGGAGCGTCGGTTTTTCGTCGGGACTGTTCATCAGATCGAGCACGACGCGCGCCTGCTGCGAACGCGAACGGCGCAAGAGGCCGAGATGGGCGGCGATGATGCGCAGCGTCTCGGTTCCGTTCAGCTCGATCTCCGCCACGACCGCGCCGCGTGGTTCTAGGCCTGGCAGCCTGATCTGATGCACGTCGCGAACGACGCCCTTCTTGAACAGCAAAACATTGCCGTGCCAGCCATGGCCCTTGCCGGTGGCGAAGATCGGGACCGGGATCAGCCCGGTTTCCCGTTCGAGACGGGGCAGGTCGAGAAGTCCGTCACGGTCGCCAAAACGGTTGTCCGCCTCCTGCAAGGCGATCACGTCGGGGTCGATTTCGCGGATGACGCGGCTGGTCCGCTCGGGGTCGAACTTGCGGTCGACGCCGATGCATTTGTGGACGTTGTAGGAGGCGACCAGCGTGCCGGTGGTGGCGGTCGCCTTGTGCGCGGCGGCGTTTGCCTTGCGCATCCGCCGATCACGGATGGTCAAGAGCATGCTTGCCGGCAGGCTGCGCCCGTTCATTCGCATCGTGCGCCTGCCAGTTCAGATGCCTTCACCATGCACCTCAAATAGAGTCTTTGCGCTTATGTTCCATGATCGACATCAAACTATCCGCCAAACACGTCTTTTTGTTAAAGGCAGGGGACCCTGCTGGAGGTACGTTTCAAGTCCTTGTCCTTGTGCATGTCGTCCCCCAAAACCGGGGCCACTTTTGGGCGACATGCATCAGAGATAGGGCGAACCCAGCCAAAGCACCCGGTCGAACAGCCTGACGAGGAACGGCCGAGCGCGCAAGCCTTCGAGCGTCACCGGAACGGCGGACGTCATCGCCGATCCGATCCGCGCGTCGATCTCGCCGGCAAAGCCGGCGTCAAGAACCTCCAGGTCAATCTCGAAGTTAAGACGCAACGACCGGGCGTCGAGATTTGACGAGCCGACATAGGCCCAGACGCCGTCGATCGACAGCAGCTTGGAATGGTCGAATGGGCCCTCCGCTCGCCAAATGCGGCAATAGTTCTTCAGGATCTGGTCGAATTGCGCGGCCATGGCGCGGTCGACAAGGAAGAGATTGTTTACCGCCGGCACCACGACATCGATTTCGACGCCGCGCCGGGCGGCGGTGATCAGTGCGCTGATCAGTTCGCGGTCCGGCAGGAAATAGGGCGACATCAGCCGGATCGACTTGCGGGCGACCGAGAAGGCGCCGATCAGCAGCTTGTGGTTGGTCTCGTTGCTGGCATCCGGCCCGGATGCGACCGCCCGCACCAGCATCGGCAAGCCGGGTGCGGGTGACAGCGGCGCAATTCGCCATGCATCGTCCTTCAATGCCTCGTTGGTGGCGAAGCGCCAGTCTTCGGCAGCGACCGAGAACAGGTCGGCGACGACTGGTCCGGTGACCTTGAAATGCGTGTCCCTGGCGCTTTTGGAGCCAGCGTATTCGGCGGAAAAACCCTTGCGGATGTTCATGCCGCCGGTGAAGGCGACCGCCCCGTCGACTACCAGGATCTTGCGATGGGTCCTCAGATTGGCATAGGGCAGGCGCAAGCCCATGACGATGTTGCCGTTGAAGACATCGGCGGGGATGTTGGCGCGGCGCAGATGGCCGAGGATGCTGGGCACTGAGTAACGGGCGCCGACGGCATCGATCAGCACGCGCACGGTGACGCCGCGCTGGACGGCACCAGCCAGCGATTCGACGAAGAGCAGGCCGACGGCGTCATTGTCGAAAATATAGGTCTCGAGCAGGACGCTGCGCTCGGCGCCATCGATCGCGGCGCGCATGGCGGCGTAGGCCTCGTCGCCGGTCTCCAGCACGTCGATTGCATTTCCCGGGTTGAGCGTGCGTCGCGCCACCCTGTCGCCCAGCGTTCTGAGGCCCGTGAACCGTTGACCGTAGCGCTCGACGATAAGGGCCTCCTCGGCGGCGACATCGCGCTCATACCTGGCGGATGCCCAATCACCGGCAAGCGGCCGCTGCGCGGTGATCGTGGCGCGGCGAATGCGGTTGATGCCGGCCACGGCGTAGATCAGCACGCCGAGGATCGGCGACAGCACCATCACGCCGACCCAGCCGGTGGCGGCGCGCACATCCTCCTTGGTCATGACGGCGTGCGCGATACCAACGGTCGCCATCGCCACCGAGATGATCGCCAGGATTTGGGTCCAGTGAGTCGCAATGATTTCGAACATTGCCTGGACTATCCAGCGAGCGATTGCAGAAGGCAATGCAGCCGGTCATGCGACGGATGGCGGTCGTGGTGCGGAAATCTATTTCCAGGCTGGGATCGAGCCGATGAAGTCGGGAGTTCAGTTTGGAAAAACCAATCTGACCCTGGGTAAAGCAAAGAGCCTGCGTGATCCGGCATCGTCCGGTGCTGCTTTGGTCCACAGGGCTTCCTGTACTTTGGTACCACATCTATTGTATATCAGGAAGAATGAAATTAGCGATATAACACTTTAATCACAGGCGAGGGGGAGCGCCGAACTATGACATTCAACTTCGAGCCACCTCCTATGGGCGATGGCGACATGTCGGCCGAGTGTCAGCGCCAGTTGCTGCCTCGCGTGCGTGAAATCGTCCAGGCGGCGGTCGCGGCCGGCTGGAATAAAGACGATGTGCTTCTGGCTTTTGTGGAACTCACCTGGGATTTGTACGAGAAGCGGCGTGGCGATTTTTAGCCGCGCGGGCGTGCATCTCAACCGGTCCATACCGCATGATTGCGTGTCACGGATCCCGCTGGCCAGCCAAGCTGTGGGGCCGCGGAGACCGTACCACGCCGTCATGTAGGTGCGTTATATCAGTGCGAAACGCCGAATCGATCATACCAGCCTGATCGACAAGAACTCTCGTATGGCGAAGACTGACGGGGGGCTGAAATAAAATACTCGGCAGCTTACGCCATCGGTCATTTTTTCTTTCTTTTCACGAACAAAAATTTTTCTTTGCGCATGGCACTTCTTCCCTAGCCGAGACGCGTGCGTTACGTTGCCTTCGGGTCGGGCCAAGGGGATTCAGGCGACAGCAAGGCGCTGAGGCGACTCGAATGAAAAATGCGAAGGCTCGGGAAATCGGCGATTCCCAGAGCATCGACCGGATGGCTCGATACGTCCTGGATATCATTCCTGAAAGTGCAGGACCAAGAAGAGCCACCGCGCGCGGCAGCGTCATCCATTCCGTCCGCGGCCCCGGGTCGCAGAAATTCCTGGCCAGGGAACATTCCGCGGGAATTGTGCTCAGGCCGGGACGCAAATTCAGAGCCTCG
Source organism: Mesorhizobium erdmanii (assembly GCF_013170725.1). Taxonomy (NCBI): domain Bacteria; kingdom Pseudomonadati; phylum Pseudomonadota; class Alphaproteobacteria; order Hyphomicrobiales; family Phyllobacteriaceae; genus Mesorhizobium; species Mesorhizobium erdmanii. The sequence continues at coordinate 2,238,119 of NZ_CP033361.1, forward strand.
CTCGGCAGCGACAGGATCATCGAATACGACGCGCCCGTCGGATGCCTCATTGTCAACCCCGCAGGGGTAGACAGCACCTTCGCCTGGTCGGAGACCAGGGAAAACGCCGTCGTCTCCATCTCGCCCGAGGCGCTGTCGGAACTGGCCGCTTATGAGTTCGATGCCGTCGAGGTGGAGCTCGAGCCGCCTGCGTTTGGCACGGTCGATCTTCGCGCCCTTACGATAGCCCAGATGATCACGGCCGAGCTGACCGCGAAAGTGCCTCCAAACGAACTTTATCTGGATTCATTGCTCACGGTATTCGGGGTGCATCTGCTGCGCACCTACACGAGCAGCCACAGGCACCCGGTGCCGCCCCGGGGCGGGCTTTCGCCTGTTGGCGCCCGACGCGTGCGCGAGTACCTCAATGAAAACTTCGTGCGAAAAGTAATGGTCGCCGAGCTCGCGTCGCTGGCGGGTGTGTCGCCGAACCATTTCATTGCCAGGTTCGCCAGGACGTTTGGCATGCCGCCGCATCGCTACCTGATCAATCTGCGCCTGGATCTCGCGGAAAAGCTGCTGGCCGGTGGCGATCTCGCGACCGCCGAAGTCGCTTATCTCACCGGTTTCTCGGACCAGAGTCACCTGGCCGCCACCATGAAGAAATACAGGGGCAGAACGCCGACCAGGGCTGGACATGCTTCCTCCAGGAATTGAAAGGCGCCGATGTGGCGAAGCGGCTACACCTGCAAGCTCGCGACCGAGGATCGGAATTTTCTACAAAGATTGCGGAGTTTTCCAAAATACGTCGCCATGCTTGCGCTCCAAGGCTCGGCGGAACAATCCGGAATGCCAGGGAGCCATTGTTCGCTACCCTGGCCGGATTGATCGAATGAAATGGATCAGCGATGCGGGCGCAGTGCGATCGATCACGAATTGTATTACGGAGGAACGGGGAAGGCAGCCTCGGGTTGAGCTCCGCTTGGGAAGGTTCAGGAGGCCGAAAAATGCGGCGCGATGATGGTTCCCCAGGATCGGCCATTGGAGCCAATTCCTTGCGACAGCCGGAGCCGAACGTGAAGGGCGGACTTTCCGTGCGCAGCACACGCCTCGTGCAGGAATTCCTGGCCGGGAGCTTTACGCGCAAGCTGGCGCTTGCCGAGATGGCCGCGGTTTGCGGGCTTTCGCCCTACCACTTCATGCGGGCTTTCTCGCGGACGTTCGGGATGCCGCCGCATCAATATGTTCTCGATCTGCGGTTGGATCTCGCCGAAAGGCTGCTTGCCGACAGCCGCATGACGATTGCGGACATCGCTCATGCGAGCGGGTTCTCGAGCCAGAGCCATTTTACAACGGTGATGAAGAAATACCGGGGCGTGACGCCGATGCAATCGAGAACGGGCAAGCTTAACCCGAAGGTTAGATGAGACGCCTCTCACGTTATTATTCGATTACTTTGTTTTAAAGCATCTGCTAAGGTAACGAGCCGTTAACCTCCGTCGATTTGCTCCGGGTTTTTCTCACAAGACAGCAATTTCGTGAAATACGGAAGGCGTGAATCATGTCTTCCTGCGATGTGTTGAAATTGTCAGACATTTGTCGTGCCGGCCAGCGGAGAGGGAACCATGACCGATATCAGCATTTCGAGTGACACGTCCGTTCGGCGTCGCGTAGCTGATTTTGCCGGCCACAGGATCGCGAATGCCGATCTCAGTTCCCGCTCGGCTCGCCGCCGCCTGATGGCGGTGCTGCGCATGGCGCACCGCGTGCTTGGCCTGAAGCGAAATCGGCTGGGGCTGGGCACGCTGGGAACCGGCGGGGCGGCGGGAGCACTGCTGGCCGTCACGGGGATCATGGTCCCGCACGCAGCGTTCGCGCAGGTCGTCATCGGCAATGGGGTTATGACCAATGTCGCGAATTGCACGACTCCCTCTGCGGGGGGGCAAAGCGTAGCTATCGGGTGTGCCAGCACCGCCACGGGTTTCAACTCAACCGCCATCGGCTCTGGCGCCAAAGTGAATGGCAACAACGGCGTGGCGTTGGGCACCGGTATCACCGCAACGGGCGATGCTTCGATCGCCATCGGCTATACGATGAATGCCACAGGCCTAAATGCCATAGGCATAGGAGTCTTCGCAAACGCCACCGGCGTCAATGCTCTTGCCGTAGGCGGGAATGCCCGCGCGCTGGTGGACGGAGCGTCGGCCTTTGGTGTCAACAGCACCGCAAACGGGGCGAACGCTGTTGCCCTCGGCTCAACAGCCAGCGCTTCGGGTGGTGCCTCGGTGGCGATTGGCTTGTCCTCCAACGCTTCATCTTCAAACGGCGCCGCCATCGCCATGGGGGTCGGCGCCAAGGCAAACGCCGGAACTGGCGGCGGTTCTCCCGTTGCCATTGGCACGAATGCCAATGCAAGCGGCACCGCTCCTGCGGGCTTCACGTTCGAGGCCGTCGCGCTTGGTACGGCTGCGACCTCCACGGGGGCATGGTCGGCCGCCGTAGGCTCGAGTTCTTCCGCGACCGGGACCGGGTCTAGCGCGTTCGGAACCTCCGCCACGGCGTCGGCGAACCAGTCCACGGCAATCGGAAACGGGGCAATCGCCTCTGGCGTAGGGACCGCGGCCATGGGCTATCTCGCCAACGCTGCGGGAGGGAATGCCATCGCGATAGGCTCCCAGGCCAGTGCCGCGGGTTTGAACTCGCAGGCACTCGGCAACGTTGCCAAAGCTTCGGGTAACTTCGCGCTTGCGTTGGGCAATCAGGCGGTCTCGAGCGGAGTCGGTTCGGTCGCGGCAGGTTCTGGAGCCCAGGCTACGGACGTCTCGACCACCGCCCTCGGCAACAACGCCGCGGCGACCGCCGCAAATGCCAGCGCCCTGGGATTGGGGGCCACGGCAAGCGGAATCTACGCCACTTCGCTTGGCTCCACCTCCAAAGCCACTGGTGCCCGTGCGTTCGCGGGTGGCCGTTCGTCCACTGCCGGCGGTGACGACTCCATCGCCATCGGCACGACAGCCGTCTCGACAGCGGCATCCTCGACGGCAGTTGGAGCGGGCGCGGTGGCGCAGGACGTAAACGCGATCGCCGTCGGCACCTCCGCCGGCGCGCTCTCCGCCGACTCCGTCGCCATCGGCACGGGCGCGATCGCCGATGGCGGCAAGGCGGTCGCGATCGGTGCCGGCAACGAAGCCTATGGTGACGGTGCGGTCGCCATCGGCGATCCAAGCTATGCGAGCGGCACCGGCGCCTTTACCGGAGGCGCCAACAACATCGCCAACAGCGATGGTACGGCTAGTGCCACGGCCGCGAACATGGCCAACGGCGCGGTCGCCATCGGCAACAACAACAAGGCGATCGGACAAGGTTCGGTGGCTCTGGGCAACGGCTCGACGGCGGGCGCCGCCGGCCTCGCGGGCAATGTCGCGCTGGGCGACGGCGCGACGGCGGCGGCGAGTTCCGGCGACGTGGCGCTGGGTTCGGGTTCGGTGACCGCGGTGGCGGTCGGCACGGCGAGCGCGGTGGTCAACGGCACGACCTATGCGTTCCAGGGCACCAACCCGACCTCGACTGTCAGTATCGGCGCGCCCGGCGCGGAGCGCACGCTCACCAACCTGGCGGCGGGGCGGATCAGTGCGCTCTCGACCGACGCGGTCAACGGATCGCAACTCTTCGCCACCAACCAAGCGGTCGACGCCATCGGCACCACGCTCAACAACATCAACGTCGGCGGCGGGATCAAGTATTTCCACGCCAACTCGACCTTGCCGGATTCCCAGGCGCTGGGGACGGATTCCGTCGCTGTCGGCCCCAATGCCGTGGCCAACAATGCCGGCGATGTGGCGATCGGTCTGAATTCGACCTCCGGCGCGACGACCGCAGTGGGCGGAACGACGATCGGTGGCGTGAACTACACCTTTGCCGGCGGCACGCCGGCCGGGGCCTTCTCGGTCGGCTCGGCCGGTGCCGAACGCCAGATCCAGAATGTCGCGGCCGGACAGCTGAACGGTGGCTCGACCGACGCGGTCAACGGCTCGCAGCTCTTCGCCACCAACCAGCAGGTGACGCAGAACACCACCGACATCGCCAATATCGGCAGTGGCGTGACCAATCTCGGCAACACGATCAACAACATCGCCGGCGACACGTCGACCGTCTATACCGATGCCAATGGCGTGGGCATACGCTACGCCCGCACCAACGAGGCTGGCCTGGCGCAAACCGACTCCTTCGCGCAAGGCGTCGGCTCCACCGCCGTCGGCTACCAGGCGACCGCGACCGGCGTCAGCGGCCTGGCGCTCGGCCGCGACAGCGCGGCCAGCATCGACGGTAGCGTGGCGCTCGGTTCCGGTTCGGTCTCCGATCGCGCAATCGCTCCCGCTTCCGGGCAGATCGCGGCCGGTCCATCGAACTTCATCCAGTACAACACCACCGATAAGACACTGCTCGGCGCCGTGTCGGTCGGCACCAGCACTTCCTACCGGCAGATCACCAACGTGGCCGACGGCACGCAGGATCAGGACGCGGTGACGGTGCGACAGCTCGCCGGCGCTATCGCTGCCGTGTCGGCCACCTCGACCAAGTATTTCCACGCCAATTCGACGGCCGGCGACTCGCTCGCGGTGGGCGCCGAGTCGGTCGCGGTCGGCCCGACCACGGTCGTCAACGGCGACAATGGCGTGGGCATCGGCAATGGCGCCATCGTCGACCAGACAGCCCCCGGCGGCACGGCCATCGGCCAGAACGCCCATGTGATGCTGGCCGACGGCATCGCGCTCGGCACCGACTCGACCGCCTCCGGCGTCCAGTCGATAGCGCTCGGCGCCGGCGCGCAAAGCACTTTCGCCAACAGCGTCGCACTGGGTGCCTCGTCGATCACGACGGTCGGCGCGCAAGCAGGCTACACGGCCTTTGCCCTGACCGCCCCGCAGACCTCGGCCGGCGAGGTTTCGATCGGCGCCGCCGGCGCCGAACGCAAGCTCACCAATGTCGCTGCCGGCTCGGCCAATACCGATGCCGTCAACGTCTCGCAGCTCAAGGGCGTGTCGCAAAACGTGGCCAACCTGTTCGGCGGCAGCACCACGGTCAATCCCGACGGCTCGATCACCGGCCCGACCTACACCATCCAGGGCAACAACTATTCGACCGTCTATGACGGCTTCACCGCGGTCGACAATGCGCTCACCAACATCAGCAATGGCGGCGGCATCAAGTATTTCCACGCCAATTCGACGCTGGCCGACTCCACCGCCAGCGGTACCGACAGCGTGGCGATCGGACCGGCGAGCGTGGCCAGCGGCACAAACAGCCTCGCTGCCGGCAATGGCTCGACAGCCACTGGGCAGGGCGCCGTGGCGCTCGGCCAGGGTGCAAAGGCCAACAACGCCAGCGACGTGGCGCTCGGCTCCGGCTCGGTGTCGCAGACCGCCGTCGGCACCTCCAGCACCACCATCAACGGGAAGACCTACGCCTTTGCCGGCACGACCCCGACCGGAACCGTCAGCGTCGGCGATGCCGGCGCCGAGCGGACGATCACCAATGTCGCCGCCGGGCGCGTCTCCTCCGGCAGCACCGACGCGATCAACGGTTCGCAGCTCTACGCAACCAATACGGCGATCGAGGACCTGACCAAAACAATCGGCGGCATCGGCGGCACCGTCCAAAACACCGTGCAATACGACACCGTCACCAATCCGGATGGATCGACGACCAAGACCAATCATATAACGCTGCAGGGCGGCGATCCGAATGCGCCTGTCGTCATCTCCAATGTCGGTCCCGGCGTTACTGGCACCGACGCGGTCAACGTCAACCAGCTGAACCAGAACCTGGCCAACAGCAAGAGCTACACCGACCAGGTGGCGGTGACCACGTTGCAGCAGGCCAACAACTATACCGACCAGAAGCTCGGCCAGCTCAATTCCGACATCAGCGGCATCAGGGACGAGGCACGGCAGGCGGCTGCAATCGGACTGGCCGCGGCCTCGCTCCGCTACGATGATCGCCCAGGCAAGCTGAGCGTGGCGGCGGGCGGCGGTTTCTGGCGCGACTCGAGCGCCTTCGCCTTCGGCGCGGGCTACACCAGCGAGGATGGCCGTATCCGTGGCAATGTGTCCGGCACGGCCGCGGGTGGAAATGTCGGTGTGGGCGCCGGCCTCAGCTTCACACTGAACTGAGGCGGGAATGAAAGGACTTGCCGCGTTGACTTGCCTGGCGCTCTCCGGCGGCCTGATGCCGGCCGCCGGGCAGGTGGCGTCGCCGTACAGGATCAAGCCCTCGGATGTGGTGCTGCCGCCCGGCGTGAAACTGGGAACCTATCAGCGCACCATCCGGCCGTTCGAGAACTGGACGCTGATCTGCGACGAGAACCTGAAGGCCCGCAAGAAGGTCTGCAATGTTTCGCAGGTGATCGAGGACGGGGCCGGCAAGATGGCCTTCAGCTGGTCGCTTGCCGCCACCCAGGACGGCAAGCCGTACATGATCCTGCGTACCGCCCCGAACGCCAGGAGCGATGGCGCGGTGTCGCTGAAGTTCGACGGGCGCGACCAGCCTGTCGACGTGCACCTGAACGGCTGTAACGAAATGGTCTGTGTCGGCATGCTGCCAGTGGGGCCGCTCATGCGCCAGCAGATCGCGCAGAAGGCGACGCCGGCGATCTCCTACCCGACCGTCGACGGCCAGACCGTCACCGTGACCGCAACGCTCAAGGGGCTGTCGGAGGCCCTCGCACCAATCAAGTAACCGGGGCATCACCATGAGCCAGCAAGATCCGTTCATCTCCCCAACGCGCGGCAGTCCGGCCATCGAGCCGGATCGCAAGAGGATCGTCGAGCCAGATCGCAAGAGGGCCGCCGAGCCGCGGCGGCGGTGGCCGCGCGTCGTCGGATTCTCGTTGTTGAGCGTGGCCATGATGGGCGTCGGCTTCGCCGCGGCGAACTATGCCGCAATCGCCGGCCTCATCGGCAGCCCAACCGCCGCGCAAGCCGGGACGGCGCCGCCCCCAGGGTTGCCCGACACGCCATTCCTCGAACACGTCAGGCAGGCCGGGGTGCAGGCTTGTTCGACTGTCTATCCGGTACTCGGACAACTCCTGACGACCGGGGCGAAATACAGCGTCAAATCGTTGTGGAACGACCAGGCCGCCGACAAGCATGTCATACAGGCCTTTGTCGGCATGGACTATGCCACGGAGAAGTACAGCGGGCCGGCCGCCGGGGTGGTTTTCGCTTCCCCCACGGCAACGGGTTGCGAAGGCGCGATGGTGCGGGTGGCGCCGTTTGCCAGCCCCTGCGCCGACGTCCTGCCCATGCTGCCGCAAGGCAGCAAGATCACCGATCATCTCGGACAGGTCGAGGTGTACGAACTTGGTGGCAACACGGGGGAAGCCCTTCTCTTGCCGACGGGTGGCAGCTGCGTGGTGATCTCGGTCGCCTCGGCGGCGAAGTAAAGCGAAGCGGATGGGATCAACGAAAGGGGTGCCGACCATGAGATTGCAGGCTTTGGCAGTTCTGGGCATGGCCTTGCTATGGAGCGGCCACGTCATCTCGGCTGATCTGGTGGAACCAGCGGAGCCGCAGCAGGAGGAAAAGGGCATCTGGGCGGCCATCGCCTATTCCCAGACCGATACCAAATACGGTTTCTTCTGGGGTGCCGACAAGCGGCAGGAGGCGAAGGACATCGCGCAGAAATATTGCGAGAACGCGGGCGGAAAGGCCTGCAACGTCGTCGTCGTCTTCCGCAATCATCGCCATTGGAATGACGACGACGAGACCGGCTTTCCCTACAAGCACTGCGGCGCGCTTGCCATGGCCGACAAGGTCGAGAACCGTTTCACGCCCTGGGGCGTGAACTCGGCCGAGACCCGCCGGGAAGCCGAAGACCTCGCTTTGCAGGCCTGCCAGGCGTCGGGTAGCAAATGCAAGATCCGCGAATGGGTCTGCACGTGAGGCGGTTGAACGGCCGCTCCCCTCGACGGAAAGAGAAAGTCGCAATCCTTGGTTCATAGACATGTTCTCCTGAAGGCAGCCGTCGTCTCCATGGCTGCCTTCGCCGCTACAATGCCGGCTGCCTTGGCGCAGCAACAGCAGCAGGTAGCGTCGCTTCCTAACGGCGCATCCTCGGTCCAGGAAACCTATCAGGACTGGCAGCTGGCCTGCAGCCTGCAGGACAATGCGCGGGTCTGTACGGTCACTCAGGACCAGACGCAGAAAAACGGCCAGCGCCTTCTGGCCGTGGAGTTGCGGGTGGGGCAGAAGGGCGGATTGACGGGAACCTTGCTGCTGCCCTTCGGCATATTGTTCGACCCGGGCGTGACGTTCCAGATCGACGATCAGCCGCCGCTTTCGCAGCAGCGGTTAAGGACCTGCCTGCCGAACGGCTGCATCGTGGTGTTTTCGATCGATCGATCGACGCTCGGAAAGATGAAGGTGGGCTCCGTGCTGAAGCTCAACGTCACCACCGCCGCCGAGACCCCGCTGACATTTCCGGTGTCGCTCAACGGCCTGTCGGCGGCACTCGACCGCATGGTTGCGTTGAGCGCCCGGTGAACAAGGGCGGCTCTGTTCGAGGCTAGCCACCGTCGCCGAGCCGCCGGGATCGCTCGGTCAATCGGCGAGGCGGCAAAGGCGACGAGATGCAGGAATCGGGACGAAAGTTGGGCCGCCTTGCCTGTGGCAAGGCGGCTACCAGACTTTCGCACTCAGACTAGGTCAGGATGAGTACGATCTTGAGCGTGTCCGGATCGACGATGACGATGCGACCATCCGCAAGCATGAAATATTCATAAGTCTCGTAAGCCGGGATGATCTTGACGATGCGAGCCGGCAGACGATGCAGCCTTATCTTGTGGTTGCGGGGAACATCGACACCCACCGAGATGTCGAAATCGACACTGGCCACGGGCTCGACCTTAGTCTGCCTGATCACATTGGTGATTTCGGTCTTCTGTTCGACCGTCACATTGGTGATGGAGGCGGTTGAAGTCTTGTCCTGTGAGGAGGCCTTACCCTGGGCCTGCTGGTCGGTCTGGACCTTGGCCTTGCCTTGGGCCTGCTGGTCCGTGGTGGCGCCGGCCTTACCCTGGGCTTGCTGATCGGTCTGGACCTTAGCCTTGCCCTGGGCCTGCTGGTCCGTGGTGGCGCCGGCCTTACCCTGGGCTTGCTGATCGGTCTGGACCTTAGCCTTGCCCTGGGCCTGCTGGTCGGTGGCAGTGCCGGCCTTGCCCTTGGCCTGCTGATCGGTCTGGACCTTGGCCTTACCCTGGGCTTGCTGATCTGTCTCAGCCTTGGCTTTGCCCTGCGCCTGTTGATCGGTTTGGGACTTCGTGTCCTGTGCACGTTTGCCCTTCTTCGAGTCCGTCTGGCAGTTGGTCGCCCCGGAGGCACAATTCGTGTCTGATCCCGATTGGCCCGCGACCGGCTGTTGTGTCTGAGCCATCGCCGCTCCACAGCCCAGCCCGATTGCCAGCATGCTGGTCATGAGAACATGTTTCATAGGAAATCTCCCTGAGAGAAGTACGTCCCTTCAAGGGGAAAACTTCATGAAGGAGGGTTTGTTCCGGCCGTGACGCGGTTGCGGTACTGGGTAATGACAGAGGCGGCCCGCTGTCGCTGGAGCCATGGAACGTTGGTGCGCCGATGGCCGTTTAGTCTCGGTACCACCGCCAGTTGGACCGTGATCATGAAGAAGGCCTACGTCAAACCGACGCTTGTGAAACGCGCGAAACTGACCGAGCGCACGGCGCAAATCGTGGCGTCCGGGATCATACTGGGCGAGTAATCTTGCTGGAGTCCGGTGGCTATTTTTCCCGAATCGCTCGGCGGAAGTTCTGCGTGATCGGTGTCTCGGATCAAGATAGTAGAGTTTCGGGGCGACTTCGAGCGAAGGTCTCGGCGATCGCAAGAACCGCGGCGTGGATCGGTCCCGCGGTGAGACTAGGCATGATCGAAGCGTCAACGACAAAGAGATTGTCGAGCGCCTTGAGCCGTAGATCTGCATCAACGACGGCGTCCGGATCCTTACCCATCCTGCAAGTGCCGCAGGGATGATGGTGAGTGATGACCGACTGCGCGATGAAGTTGTCCATTTCAGCCGTATTGTTGAGGGTGCTTGGCAGGAGCTCGCGCTCTCGCCAGCCGGCCAGTTCATCTCGATGTCCGATCGTCCGGGCTGCCTCGAGCGCTTGGCGAAACAGCTCACGATCCTGACCGCTTTGCAGGTATGCGGGGTCGATGATCAACCGATCATCGAGTTCCGGCCCGCTTATCCGTACGCTGCCGCGGCTCGTTGGGTGGGTGATCCCGAATAGGAGCGAATATGCGGTGCCGGCGGCGGGCGCCTGAAAGCGTTCGGACACGATCGGCGCGACGCCGCAGCCAACGACAATTTTGGGTCGACCGGTGGCGGCGAACCCGTCGGCGCGCATGTAGGCCATCGATTCCGAATGTTGGAGGCGCGAGGGAGGGACCGGTTTGCGGGCCGCGTAAAGGTTGCCCGCGCCAAGCAGGTGGTCCTGAAGGTTTCGACCGATTTCCGGCATAGCGATCAAACAGCCGACGCCCGCGGCGTCGAGGATGTCCCGCGGGCCGATGCCCGAGCGCATCAGCAAAGCCGGACTTTCCAGCGCTCCGGCACAAAGTACAATCTGATCCGCGAAGATTTCGACCGAACCCTGTCGCCCCACGACCTCGATGCAGCGGACCCGATTGCCTGCCAGCTTAAGCCGTCGCGCTCGGGATCCCGTAAGGATGGTCAGGTTCTTGCGGCCTCGAACGGCTTTTGTGAGCCAGGCGTCCGCCACCGTAACCCGCCGCCCGTCGCGAATGTTCAAGGAGTTCGGGGTAACGCCGATCATCTCTCCGCTGTTGTGGCCCTTGAGGCGAGGCAAACCCAACGATGCGCCTGCCTCGATGAAGGCACGAGCAAGCGGACTCACTTCGTCCGCCGGCATATGGATCGGCAACGGCCCACCCTTGCCGTGAATGCCGTCGCCACCAAGCGGGTGGTTTTCGATAGCCTGGAAAACGGGCAGCAGTTCATCCCAACTCCATCGGCGATCGCCAGTCGCGTCGCACCAAGCCTGGAAGTCGGAAGGATGGCCGCGCATGTAGCCCATCGCGTGCAGGCAACTCGAGCCGCCGATCACGCGCCCACGCGCCCAGTGATGCACCCGGCCCGCCGTGCGGGCTTGGGGCTCCGTGCGATAGTCCCAATCGTAGCTGCGGCCCTGAAGCGCCGGCCATGCGGCGGGGTTCCAGATGTCGGGGTCCGTCGCCTCTTCGCCTGCCTCGATCAGCAGAACGCGACTGTCCGGCTCTTCACTCAGTCGCGCGGCAAGCAGCGCGCCAGCCGACCCGCCGCCGACAATGACGATATCGGAATTCGCTTTGTGCTCGACATTGGCACTGGTCATCATCACTCCATCTGCCGCCTGCTGGCTTCGACAGCCGGCATGTCTGACCCCGACGGGGTGAAGGCCCTTTCGAAAAACTCACACCTCACTGTCCATGGATCTCTTCGCTGCCGCTTTCGCCTTCAAGACATGCTGTTTGGAGGCCTTGCGAGCGGCTTTCTCGTCGCCGGCGGCGATGCATTCGAATATCTCCCGCATCTCCGCCAGACTGCTTTGTGCTCTGCCCTCCAGCGACATCGATCGTCCTCGAAAGAAGCTTATCCTGGCCACCAGACCGCGGTGGACTTCCTCCAGGATCGGATTCCCGCAATTCGCCAATATGATCGAATAGAAATCCGCAGCGGTCGTGACCTGCGCCAGGCTGTCATTGCTGGATGCCGCCTCTTCGAACGCGGAAAGAGATTTCTCAAGTTCCCGCAACTGTCCGGGGGAGATTCTCAACGCACACCGTCCCGCCGCCTCGACTTCCAACAACTCTCGAACCTCGTAGATGGCGGTTGCCACCTCCCATGAAAGTGCCGGTATCGACGGTCCGCGGTTGGGTACGATCTCGATGAGGCGCTCGGCCTCAAGACTGCGCAAAGCCTCCCTTAGCGAGGGGCGGCTGATGCCGAGTTGTGCGCATAGCTGACTTTCGATGAGGCGGCTTCCCGGCTGAAACATTCCGGAGAAGATGGCGAGCCGTAACTTGTCGACGGTCTCCCGTTGCACTGTCCGTGGCGAAATTCGCAAATTCAAATCTGTGGGCATCGGTACATGGGCCTTTGGGTCGCGATCCTGAAGCGTCATACGCCACGCCGCGGAAATTTGACAGAAGGATAGCCAGATTGTCAAATCTGAAGATTGCAAGAATGTCAGACAATCTGCTTGACGCCCCCCCGGCTGATATGATCCTTTTGCTGGAGACAGGCAGCGGAGGCGAGGATCATGGACATGGCGGCGGACACACCTTCCGACCACTTCGTCTCGCACCGCGTCGACACTGGCCGCATCACTTTGAACGTACGTGAGACAGGCAACGGGCCATTGATGCTTCTCTTCCATGGCATCACCTCCAACTCCGCCGTCTTCGCGCCTTTGATGACTCGGCTGTCGGATCGGTTTAGGACCATAGCGGTCGACCAGAGGGGCCATGGTCGCAGCGACAAGCCGGAAGCCGGCTACGAGGCGAATGACTACGCGGACGACATCGCCGGCCTGATACGCACGCTCGATCGTGGCCCCGCGATCCTCGTCGGACATTCGCTCGGGGCTCGAAACTCCGTCACTGCCGCGGCGAAATACCCAGATCTGGTGCGGTCGGTCGTCGCCATCGACTTTACGCCATATATCGAGGTTGAAGTGTTGGACGCGCTGGAGGCGCGGGTGAACGCGGGGAACCAGCTTTTCGAGAATGTAGAGGCCGTCGAAGCATATCTCGCCGGCCGTTATCCGAACATACCAGCGCCCGCCATCAAGATCAGGGCCGAAAGCGGCTACCAGCCGGTCGACGGTGGATTGCGTCCCCTGGCATCGCCCTCGGCCATGGCGCAGACCGCCAAAGGCCTGCGATCGGATCTGGTGCCCACCTACCGGGACGTGACGAAGCCCGTCCTCATCGTTCGCGGCGAGACGAGCAAGCTGGTTTCGGCGGCGGCGCTGGCGAAGACAAGTCGGCTGCGGCCCGATCTGCCTGTCGTCGTCGTTCCGGGCGCCGACCATTACGTCAACGAGGTCTCTCCCGAGATCACGCTGAAAGCCATCACCAACTTCATAGACGCCTGACGGCCACACGCACCGTCATTTTTGTACGCAGCAGGATCCAGAAAATGTCCAACCTAAACAAAACTTCGGGAAAGGCGCGTCGTGCCGAGGTCGCCGGCGGCGGCTTTGCCGGCCTGACGGCCGCCATTGCTCTCAGGCAGAATGGTTGGGATGTCAGGCTGCACGAAAAGAGCTCCGAACTGCGGGCATTCGGCGCAGGCATCTATCTCTGGCACAATGGCCTTCGCGTGCTCGAAGGACTGGGCGCCTTGGACGAAGTTCTCCAGGGCTCGCACACGCCTCCGACCTACGAAACCTGGATGCACAACAAGTCGGTTTCCAAGGAGACGTTCAACGGGCTGCCCTGGCGCATCATGACGCGCAGCCATCTGCACGATGCCCTGGTCAATCGGGCCCGCGCCGTGGGTGTCGACATATCGGTCAATTCCGAGGCGATCGCCGCCGATCCGGAGGGGCGGCTGACCCTGCAGAGCGGTGAGGTTGTCGAAGCCGACCTGATCGTCGGCGCCGATGGCGTTGGCTCCAAGGTCAGGGACTCCATCGGCTTCAAACAGGACCGGTGGGTTTCGAAAGATGGTCTCATCCGGCTGATTGTCCCTCGCAAAAAAAAGGAACTCGGTCACGGCGAGTGGGACAACACCATAGACATGTGGAATTTCTGGCCGCGTGTTCAGCGCATCCTCTATTCGCCCTGCAACGAGAATGAGCTCTATCTGGGCTTGATGGCTCCGGCCGCCGATCCTCGTGGATCAAGCGTTCCGATCGATCTCGAAGTCTGGGTCGAGATGTTTCCATTCCTGGAGCCGTGCCTGATCGAAGCGGCGAAGCTGAAAACCGCCAGGTACGACAAGTACGAGACGACCAAGCTGGACAGCTGGACAAGAGGCAAGGTCGCCCTTGTCGGAGATGCCGCGCATGCCATGTGTCCGGCGCTTGCCCAGGGTGCCGGCTGCGCGATGGTCAACGCCTTCAGCCTGTCGCAGGATCTGGAAGCAGGCTCCTCGGTCGAGGATGCGCTTGTCGCTTGGGAAAAGCGCATTCGCCCGATCACCGATCGCTGCCAGGCCCTGTCCGGCGACTATGCGGCGAACCGCTCGCTCTCGAAGGGAAACATGTTCACCCCGGCCGCGCTGGAAGCCGCGCGCTACGATCCGCTGCGCCGTGTCTATTCATGGCCGCAGTAGGGTTCGGGTAGCCCGGTCAACGAATTAATCGGCGCGCGCGGAAGATGCGCGCTCCCTTCAGGAGATAAAGATGAATTATTCCAATGCAGTCGAAAGGGATTACGATGTCCGGGGGTGGTACGCGTCGGTCCAGGAGAGCCGCCATGACGGCGGCACTCCTGGCGAGACCCTGGTCAAGATCGCCACAGGCGTTGTGATACGCAATCCGTTCGCGGGAAAATTCGTCGCCGAACTGTCCGATCTGACAGGTCCGAGTGCGGCTATCGGTCATGCGCTTGGCGAGCGCGCCGTGGCGCTGCTCGGCAACAGGCCAGTCGAAAGCTATGGCAAGGGCGGCATCGCGGGCACATCGGGCGAACAGGAGCATGTCGTCGCCTGCATCACCACCGTATTCGGCGATCCGTTGCGCCAGCAGGTCGGCGGCGGCAAGGCCTGGATTTCGTCGGTCAGCAAGGTCGCCGTTGCAGGAACCACCATCGACATCCCGCTTGCCCACAAGGACGAGCTCTACATCCGTTCCCATTACGATGCCGTCACCTTCTCCGTACCGGACGCGCCGCGTCCGGACGAACTCCTGATCTGCGTCGCCATCGCATCGGGTCCGCGCGTGCATCAGCGCGTCGGCGGCAAATCCGTCGCCGACCTCAAGGCCGGTGTCTAGTTCCATCGAAATCGCTCAAGGACGAATTCCATGCCCCTGAATATCAAGGACCTCAAGATCACATCGGTTGATTTCCAGCCACTCGGGAAGTTGCGTGACGAGCACGCCGGTGACAAGGGCAACGTGTTGCCCAGGCTGAAGGTCAGCGGCGTTCCGGCGGGGACCAAGGAACTGGCTGTCATCTGCCACGATCCGGACGCGCCGCTTGCCAACGGTTTCACGCATTGGGTCGTCTATGGCATCGACCCCTCGACCACGGACCTTTCGGACGCACAGGAAAAATTCCGTGTCGGCCCGAACGGCGCCGGCCACAAGCAGTATTACGGACCGCAGCCGCCCGCCGGCCACGGGCAACATCACTACTACTTCTGGGTCTATGCGCTCGACACCAAGGTCGAAGGGACGCCTACCCGGGAGGAGTTCCTGCAGAAATATGCCGGCAACATCATCGAGCAGAACCGGATTGTCGGCCTCTACGAAAACAAGTGAGCTTCGCAGGTCTTGGCGACCGATAACAACAACAAGAATGGTCGCCATCGCCGCAATGGGAGAATTTGGAAATGAGAGACAACAGCACCGCGCGCCAGACGGTCTTCGAAGAGCTGGTCACAGCGACGAAGATCCTGCTGAACGAAGGCATCATGGATACGTTCGGGCACATCAGCGCCCGTGACCCCGAGGATCCCGAAAGCTTCTTCCTGGCGCAGAAGCTTGCTCCGAGCCTGATAACCGTCGACGACATCCAGCGTTTCAATCTTGACGGCGAGACGTCGGATAACCGGCCGTCCTATCTGGAGCGCTATATCCACAGCGAGATCTACAAGGCACGACCGGACGTTCAGTGCGTGCTCCACACCCACTCTCCGGCCGTCCTGCCGTACTGCTTCGTCGATACGCCGCTCCGGCCGGTCACCCACATGGGCGCATTCATCGGCGAGTCCGTCCCGGTCTACGAGATTCGCGACAAGCATGGCGACGAGACGGATCTCTTCGGCGGCAGCCACGACGTCTGTGCGGATATCGCCGAAAGCCTCGGCGGCCAGACCGTGGTCCTCATGGCCCGGCATGGCGTCGTCAATGTCGGCAACTCCGTGCGCGAGGTCGTCTTCCGTGCCTTCTATCTCGAGCAGGAAGCGAAGGCGCTCACGGCCGGCCTCCAGATCGGCAAGGTCAAGTATCTGTCTCCAGGCGAGATCAAGACGGCGGGAAAGCTCGTCGGCGCTCAGATCGACCGTGGATGGAATCACTGGTCGCAGCGTCTGAGGGAGGCTGGCCTGGCGTAACGCCGGCGGCCTCAGGAATAGCTCGATCATCCGAGCCCAGGCTCGGATGATCGAGACTCGGTTTCAACAGTTCCCTGGCGCATATGCGCCGGACCAAGGCAATGAAACGCACTATGCCGCACGCTGAAAGCTACGACTACGTCATCGTTGGGGCCGGATCGGCCGGTTGCGTGCTCGCCAATCGGCTGAGCGCCGACCCGAAATGTTCCGTGCTTTTGCTGGAGGCCGGCGGCTGGGACCGCGATCCCATGATCCACATTCCGCTTGGTTGGGGCAAGATCCTGACCGAGCGTCGCCACGACTGGATGTATTTCTGCGAGCCTGAAGACAATGTGGGCGGACGCAGGGTCGAGTGCGCGCGCGGCAAGGTTGTTGGCGGATCATCGTCGACCAACGCCATGGCCTATGTGCGCGGCAATCGCGGCGACTACGATCGCTGGGCGGCCTCGGGGCTCAGCGACTGGTCTTATGAAAAAGTGCTGCCCTATTTCCGCAAGCAGGAAAGCTGGGAAGGCGGCGAGAGCCGGTTCCGTGGCGGCAACGGTCCGTTGAGCACCCAGTTCTGCCGTTACAAGGACACGTTGATAGAGGCTTTTGCGCAAGCCAGCGTCCAGGCCGGCTATGCGCAGACCAGCGACTATAATGGCGAGCGGCAGGAAGGGTTCGGCCGCCTGCAGATGACAATCTCGAAAGGCCGGCGCAGCTCGACCGCGTCTGCTTATCTGCGCCCGGCGCTGAAGCGGCCCAACCTGACGGTGCTGACGGAAGCCAGCGCGACGAAGATCGTGCTGGAAGGGACCCGCGCCACCGGCGTCACCATCAACCACAACGGAGGCGAGCGCACGGTCGTTGCCCGCAAGGAAGTGCTGCTTTCCGGAGGTGTGATCAACACGCCGCAACTCATGATGCTGTCGGGCATAGGGGCGTCGGAAGAATTGGCGGCGCATGGAATCCAGACACGGATCAACCTGCCGGCGGTGGGCAAGAACCTGCAGGACCATGTCTCGGTCATCCTCATGTACCGTCGCCGCTCTCCGGGCGGCCCGTTCCTGCGCAACATGCGCGCCGATCGGATCGGGCTCGATTTTGCCAAGACCTACCTAACGGGACGAGGTTTTTCGGCCGACGTGCCGGGCGGCGTCGTCGCCTTTCTGAAAAGCAGCCCGGAGCGGCCATTGCCGGATGTGCAATTGCTTTTCACCGCGGCTCCGCTTGCCGCATGGCCTTATTTCAAGCCGTTCAAAGCGCCGTTCCCGGACGGCTTCGCGACGCGGATCGTGGCGACACAGCCAGAAAGCCGGGGGGCGGTGAAACTAGCCTCGGCCGATCCCGCAGCGGCACCTCTGATCCATCAGAATTTCCTCGCCTCGCCGAAGGATTGGGAGTCGCTGCGGGCCGGCTTCCGGGTGGCGAGAAATCTCGCCGCGCAGCCCTCCATGCAGCCTTTCATCGAGGCGGAGTTCTTTCCCGGCCCTAAGTGCCAGAGCGACGATGAGATCGACGAGCATATCCGCAAGACCTCCATCACGGTGCACCATCCGGCCGGGACGTGCCGCATGGGAGCCGACGAGTCATCGGTCGTCGATCCGCAGCTCCGAGTTCGCGGCGTCGCTGGCCTGAGGGTGGTTGACGCCTCCGTCATGCCCGACCTCGTCTGCGGAAACATCAACGCTGCGGTGATCATGATTGCCGAAAAAGCCGCCGATCTTATCGCAGCGTCAAATACAGCAATGGAAAGCAAGGCAGCGTGATGATCCAACGTATCGCCATCATCGGTCTGGGGACGATGGGGCCGGGCATGGCCGCCCGGCTCGCCAGAGGCGGCCTGCAGGTCGTAGCCTACGATGTCGCCCCGGCAGCGATCGAGCGTGCGCGGTCCATCCTGGGCATTGCGGAAGGCGTCCTCGATTCGCTCGGCGTGACGTCGCCCGCGTCCGGCGCGGGAACGGTCCGCTTCACGGATGATATCGCCGACGCGGTGTCTGGCGCCGATCTCGTCATCGAGAACGTTCCCGAAAACATCTCGATAAAGGCCGATGTCTATCGAGCGATCGATGGTCTGATAGGACCGGAAACGCTCGTGGCTTCGGACACGTCGGGTATCCCGATCACCAAGCTGCAGGCGCATATCTCGCATCCCGAGCGGATGGTGGGCATGCACTGGTCGAACCCGCCGCACATCATCCCGATGATCGAGGTGATCGCCGGCGAGAAGACCGCGCCGCAAACCGTGGCGACGATCCGCGATCTCATCCGCTCGATCGGCCTGCTGCCGGTGGTGGTGAAGAAGGACGTTCCCGGGTTCGTCGAAAACCGCGTGCTCTATGCGCTGCTGCGTGAGGCGGTCGACCTTGTCGAGCGCGGCGTCATCGATCCGGAAGATCTCGACACCTGCGTGTCCTGGGGCATCGGCTACAAGATCGCCGTTATCGGGCCGATGGCACTGCTCGATATGGCGGGCCTCGATATCTACAAGTCCGTCTCCTCCTTCCTCAACGCCGATCTTTCCAATCGCGACGATGTCGCACCCATGGTGCTGCAAAAGACGAACGCGTCGAAGTTCGGCATCAAGTCGGGGGAGGGCATGTTCTCCTACACGCCCGAGCAAATAAAGGCGCTTCAAGGCGAACGGGCGCGCAAACTCGTCGCGGTGCGGCGCATCCTGGAAGGCCGGGAGTAGCCATGCGCATTGAACCCATTCGAGCAGCAGGCGGCCGGCCAGCCCACATCCGCCACGATGACGACCTGATCTCCGCCAAGGGCGTTTCGGTCGTCATGGCCAGGCAACTGATACTGCAGAATATCGATCTTGCGATACCGAAGGGGTCGTTCGTCTCCCTCATCGGCCCTTCCGGCTGCGGCAAGAGTACCCTGCTCAAGGTCCTCGCCGGGCTTGTGGATCCGACAAGCGGCAGCGTCGCGATCGCCGGACTTTCGCCGGTCGAGGCGGCGCGCAAGCGCATGATCGGCCTCGTCTTCCAGGACGCCAACCTGCTGCCCTGGAAGAATGCCGTCGACAATGCCTCCATGCTGCTCAGCATCGCCGACAAGTCGCTGTCGCGCGCGCAGTTGACGGAGCGCGGGCAGGAGATGCTGGAACTGGTGGGGTTGGGCGACAGCGCCCACAAGCGTCCTCATGAATTGTCCGGCGGCATGCGCCAGCGTGTCGCTATCGCGCGGGCTCTGGCGCTCGATCCGGCGGTCCTGCTGATGGATGAGCCGTTCGGCGCCCTCGATGCCATTACCCGCGACCAGATGGGCCAGTCGCTGTTGGAGATCTGGCAGCGCACCGGCAAGACCATCGTGCTCGTCACCCATTCGATAGACGAGGCCATTCACCTGTCCCGCCATGTCCATGTGCTGGGGATCAAGCCTGGTCGGATCACCGAGAGCCTAGACGTTGATCTGCCCTATCCGCGCGATCTTTCGGTGACGGAAGATCCGGCGTTCGTCAGGCTGACTGTCCAGTTGCGAACGATGCTGCGTGCAGGCCATCAACCGGGAGCCGCGTCATGAGCGATCAACCCGTCACCAGTCTCTCCGAGCCGCGGCTGGCCTCAGGCTGGGGCGCGGCGACAGGCAGCTGGCTGCCAGCGGTCATCCTTTTGCTGGCAACGGTCATGGTGTGGGAAGCCGTGGTGCGGATTTTCGCCATATCCGCCTTCATCATTCCCGCCCCGTCCGAGATCGCGCAATCGCTGGTCGCGCAATGGCCAACGCTGTTGCAGGCGACGCTGGTGACGGCAGGCGAGATCCTGTTCGGTTTCGTTGTCTCCGTCTTGGTCGGTATTGCCATTGCACTGGTCATCGTGCGCTTCGACTGGCTGGGGCGAGCGCTTTATCCGCTGGTGGTGCTGTTCCAGAACGTGCCCAAGGTGGCGCTGGCGCCGATCTTCATCCTCTGGTTCGGCTATGGGCTGGCGCCCAAGATCGGCCTGATCCTGGTCATCGCCTTCTTCCCGGTGACATTGTCGATGTTGGCGGGCATGCAGTCGGTCGACCGCTCGCTGCTGTCGCTGATGAATTCGGTCGGCGCCAGCCGCACGCAGATCTTGTTCAGGATCCGCGTCCCGCATTCGCTGCCGAACCTGATGGCGGGAACCAAGATCGCCGCGACGCTCAGCGTCATCGGCGCCATCGTCGGCGAATTCGCCGGCGCCTCGGATGGGCTCGGCTACGTCATTCAGTTTGCCTCGACCCAGCTCGACACCGCGCTGGTCTTCGCGGCCCTGCTCCTGGTTTCGGTGCTGGGCATCGCCTTCTACTACGCAGCCGAAGTTCTCGAACGCATCATGGTGCCATGGGCACCGAAATTCAGCGGCGCCTAGGGTCCCTAGGACAGCCAGTCAACGACAGGAAGGATCGATCAATGCTGAGACGCTCATTCATCAAGGTAGCCACGCTTGCGGCGTTTGCCGGCGCGCTTGGTTTCTCCGGCGCGGCGCTGGCGGCGGACAAGGTCAACGTCCAGCTCGACTGGGTGGTGCGCGGCAACCACGCCATGTTCTTCGTCGGCAAGGAAAAGGGCTTCTTCGCCAAGAACGACATCGACGTGGCCGAGATCCGCAAGGGTTCCGGTTCGCCCGACGCCATGCGTCTGGTCGGCAACGAGAACGCGGATTTCGGTTTCGGCGATCTTCCCACGCTCGCCGTAGCGCGGTCGCAAAATGTCCCGGTCGTGGCGGTGGCAGCCGTCAACCAGCACTCGCCGCTGGGCATCATCTCGCTGGCCAAGACGGTGAAGCTCACCAAGCCGGCAGACCTCAAGGGTCTCACCATCGGCATTCACCCAGCCGGTTCAACCTATCTCTTCTTCAAGGGCTTCCTGGCGGCCAATGGCCTGACGGAAAAGGACATGACGCTGAACAGCGTCTCGCCGCCCTATGAGAGCTATCTGCTTCTCGGCCGGGTCCAGACAGTGGTCGGCTATGTCGACGCCGAGGTTCCGGAGCTGGAGGCCAAGGCCGGCGGTCCCGGTTCGCTCAGCATCATGATGGGCGCCGACCATGGCTGGAAGGCCTACGGCTCCGGCCTGTTCACCTCCGAGAAGATGATCAAGGACAAGCCGGACGTCGTCGCCCGCTTCGTCAAGGCCTACAGGGAGGCCTTCGACTATGTCGCTGCCCATCCGGAAGAGGCGGCCGAGATCACGGCCAAGGCGGCTCCGGGCTATGCCGACAAGAAGGATGTGTTGCTGGCCCAGATCAACGCCGACATCGCGTCGACCTTCACCAGCTCGGACACCAAGGAGCACGGCCTCGGCTGGATGACGAAGACGCAGTGGGAGGAAACGCTGAAGACGCTCACCGATCAGGGCGTGCTCAAGACAGCTCTCTCGGCTGACGATGTCTTCACCGACAAGTTCCTGGCGAAGGAATAGGGTGCGCCATGCCCCGCGCGGACGGATCGATGAGCGCCTATCGGCATACCAGGCTGTCCTGCTCAGCGCCGCAGGACACGGCGCGCGCTCCCTTGGCCGCGTCGGCGCGGTCGAGCGTGATCTGCACCCGCGTGGCATATGCACGGCCCGACAGGCCGCACCACAACCGCTCGACGGGCAGGTTTTCTCGCTTGTCGTTGAGGATGGTGAATGTGCCCGTCTTGGCGTCGAACCAGAGTTCGAGGCGGGCGCTCTTGCCCGGCTCGACCGTCGCGACCCCGGCCGAATACCAGTGGGCGAAGTCGGCATTGCAGGACAGGCCTTCATTGCCAGCATTCGAAATCGTCAATGGCATCATGTCGAGCCCGTCAGTTCCGGTGCGGACGGTGACATGGTGCAACTCAACCGCATTGGCGAAGGACGTGAACGCCAGCATCACCGGGAGAATATAACGAATCTTCACTTTGCCTGAGCTCCGTAGGGTGGGTTTGTGCAGGCAGTCTATCTCGCTTCCGCGCAATAACAATAAGAATAATGATTGGTAGTCAACCAGAGAGGGTAAAATGTTAAAGCTTCTTAAAAGCAGTGTAAGTGCATTTATATTAACCAGTGTCTTGCTTGGCGGCGCATTTGCCGGCGAAGTCAAGTCGATCGCCATCCTGACGCCCGAAGAAGGCACGGACTACGGCTGGAACCAGCAGGGTATCGACGCCGCCAAGGCTGCCGGCAAGGCCGCTGGCGTCGAAGTGGTCGTGGCCCAGGGCCTCGGCTATGGCGACGTCCGCCCGACACTGCGGGAACTCGCGTCGGACGGCGCCAGCCTGTTGATCGCCCACGCCAGCGGCTACAACACCTCGGCGCCTGAAATCGCCAAGGAATTGAAGGTTCCGGTGGCGATCGTCGATACGCCGAATGGCCTGGAGAAGGGGCTCGTCGCCGACTACACGCTGAGCGGCCACCAGGGCGCCTATCTCGCCGGTCGTCTGGCCGCCAAGATGTCGCGCTCGAAGTCGGTGGGCATCGTCGTGTCGGGCGAACCTCCGTCATGGAACTCGCAGTCGGCGGCGTTCGCGCAGGGCGTGAAGGCGGAGAACCCGGACGTCAAGATCACCTATGCGGTGATCGGCCCGGCCGCCTACAGCGACGCGGCCGGCGGCAAGCGCGTCACCGAAAGCGTGATCGCCTCGGGCGCCGACATCATCTTCGGCCAGGGCAACGGCTCCAGCTTCGGCATGCTGCAGGCGGTCGAGACGACCAAGGCCGCGGATGGCGGCAAGGTCTATTTCATCGACGTCATCGGTGACAAGTCGCCGATCGACAAGGGCTTCCTGCTGTCGTCGGTGGTGTGGAACATCGAGCCGGTCTACGCGGCGATGATCGCCGATCTGAAGGCCGACACTTTCGGCACCAAACACTATACGATCGGCCTCAAGGACGACTCCGTGAAGCTGCTGAAAACCGCTGCCATTCCGGACAATGTCTGGGCAGAAATCCAGACGCTGCGCGAAGACGTCATTTCCGGCAAGATCAAGGTCGATCCGGTCTATGACGCGGCGGCCGTCAGGGCGTTGATGACCAGCGTCGCCCAGTAAGGCGACCACGGTCAACTGTCGGAGGGGTGATCTGATCACCCCTCCAGACGATTCCCATTTTCGTGTTGGGCTTTCATGAGCAATGTTTCTTCATCGTCCGCCTTCAAGCCCGACATCGTCGCGCTCGAAGGCGTGACCAAACGCTTTCCTGGCATCGTCGCCAATGACAGCATCGACCTGTCGATCCGTCCTGGCGAAGTGCATGTGCTGCTGGGCGAGAACGGCGCCGGAAAATCCACTCTGATCGGCATGCTGTCGGGCCTGCAGCAGCCGGACGAGGGGCGCATACTGGTCGACGGCAAATCGACCCCGATAACCTCGCCGCGCCATGCGCTGGCGTTGGGCATCGGCACCGTGTTCCAGCATATGATGCTGGTGCCGACGCTGACCGTGGCGGAAAACCTGTTGCTCGGTGGACCCTGGTGGCAACGCCCGAGGACCGATGAACTCGAGGCGCGCGTCGCCGAGATCACCAGCAGCCTCGGTATCACGGTGAAACTGCATGCCAAGGTGTCGGAACTCTCGCTTGGCGAGCAGCAGCAAGTCGAAATCCTGCGCGCCATGGTGCGCAACAGCCGGCTGCTGATCCTCGACGAATCCACCTCGATGCTGACGCCGAAGGGCATCGAGGAACTCGGCGCGCTGATGCGGCGTCTTGTCGGGCAGGGGCTGGCGATCGTCTTCATCACCCACAAGCTCAAGGAGGCGGCGGCCTTCGGCGACCGGATCTCGGTGCTGAAGCTCGGCCGCAAGGTCGGTGAGATCCCGCCCGAGCGTCTTCGCGCGCTCGACGAACAGGAGATCATTTCCGAAATCGTGGAACTGATGTTCGGCAAGCAGAAGGACGACCCCGAGGCTGTCGAGCGCCCAACCCGCACGGTTCGCACCGAGGCCGTGCCGCTGCTTCAGGTCGCCGGCCTGGCGGTAGCTTCGACCGAAAACGCGCCCGGCCTGACATCGATCTCCTTCGACATCCGCCCAGGCGAGATTCTTGGCATCGCCGGCATCGACGGCAACGGCCAGAAACAGCTGGCGGAGGCCCTGGCCGGGCAGCGCATGGCGACCGGCGGATCGGTGTGGCTCGAAGGCGTTGCCATCGAGACGCTGAGCGTCGGCGAACGCCGCCGGCACGGCCTTCGCTACCTGACCGACGACCGGCTCGGCGAAGGCACCGTCGGCACCTTCCCGGTCTCGATTAATTTCTTCCTCAAGCAGATCGGCGCGGCGCCGTTCTGGCGACACGGCGTCGAGCAGCGCTCCGAGATCGACAGGCGTGCGGCCGAGCTCGTGCGCGAATATGATGTGCGAACGCCGAGCCTGAAGACGCCCGTCGCCCGGCTTTCCGGTGGCAACATCCAGAAGGTGCTGCTGGCGCGAGAACTCGCCGAAGGGGCCAAGGTGGTGATCTTCAACAAGCCGACCTACGGGCTCGATCTCGCCAACACGCTGGCGTCGCGCCAGCGCATCCGCGACACGGCGGCGCGTGGTCTGGCCGTGCTGCTGATCTCCACCGACCTCGAGGAGTTGCTCAGCATGTGCGACCGCATCGCCGTCATCGCCAACGGCGCGCTCGTCGGCACCGTCGCCAATGCAGACGACGCCCGCACCAAGGTCGGCCGCCTGATGATCGGACTTGCCGCATGAGCATCGATACCGCACCCAGCGCCAGCGCTACCGCACTCGATGCCACGAGCGGCGCTGCCACCCGCCGCGATATCCTGCGCCGGCTGCTGATGACGCTTGGGCCGATCCTCGTCGCTCTCGTCATCGCCGGCTGCATCCTGCTTGCCGTCGGTGTCGACCCGCTCGCTTACTACGGCTATGTGCTGGAGAAGGGGCTGTTCTCGCCGCTCGGCATCCAGCAGACGCTGACGCGCATGGCGCCGCTCTTGTTTCTCGCCGCCGGGCTGATCGTGGCGTTTCGCGCCGGCATGTGGAATCTCGGCGGCGACGGCCAGTTTCTGCTCGGCGCGGTGACGGCGGCCGCCAGCGCTCCCGTGCTGGTGGAGATCATGCCAGCCTGGCTGGCGCTGTTCTGCTCGTTCCTCATCGCCATGGTGGTGGCGGTGGTCTGGTCGCTGGTGCCCGCGCTGCTGCGCGCTTACCAGGGGGTCAACGAGATCATCACCACGTTGATGATGACGTTCCTCGGCACGTCGCTCGCCAATGTGCTGGTCAAGCTGGCGTTCCGCGATCCCGGCACGACCGTGCCGCAGACCCGCACGCTGCCGGTGGAAGACAGGCTGCCGCGACTGTTCGAAACCACCATCACCAGCGGACTGCTGCTTGGGCTGGCGGCGATCATCATCGTGCATCTGGTGATGACGCGCACGGCGTTCGGCTTGAAGTTGCGGATCGTCGGCGCCAATCCACGCGCCGCGGTTCACTCAGGACTCGGCGTCCCTGGCCTGACCGTCGCTGTCTTCGCCATTTCGGCGGGGCTGGCCGGGCTCGCTGGCGCCGTCGACATCATAGGCGTCCAGGGCAATGTCCGCGCCGACTGGAACCCGGCCTACGGGCTTGCCGTGATCCCCGCAGTGTTCCTCGCCCGCATGAACGGCTTTGCCGCGATCGGCTTCGTGTTCCTGCTTTCGGTGTTGTCGATCGGCGGCGAGAGTGCCGCGCGGCGGCTTGGCGTGCCCAATCATTTCACGCTGGTGCTGGTCTCGATCGTGCTGATCGTGCTCGCTCTTGCCGAATATGTCGACCATCGTTTCAACCAGTCGAAAAAGGCCTGAGGCATGACCGGGCTCTTCAGCGAAGTCTTTCTCAGCGCGCTCCTGTTCGGTGCCGTCACTGCCGCCATCCCACTGCTGCTTGCCGGGCTCGGAGAGCAGATCTCCGAGAAAGCTGGCGTGCTCAATATCGGCATCGAGGGTATGATGCTGGCCGGCGCCTATCTCGGTTTTGTAGGCGCTTTCTATTCCGGATCGCTGTGGCTGGGCTTTCTCACCGGTGCCGCGGGCGGCGCCGCGGTGGCGCTAGTCATGGCGTTGCTCTGCGTGCGCATCGGGCTGAACCAGATCGTCATCGGCATTGCGCTGACGCTCGGACTTGAAGGTCTGACGGCACTGCTCCACCACTTCCAGTTCTCACGTAGCTACCCCCGCTTGCCGGCGGCGGATGCAACCGTCATTCCGCTGCTTTCGGACATTCCGGTCATTGGGCCTGCGTTCTTCAAGCATCATCTGATCGCCTATCTCGCGGTCGCCCTGGTCTTCGGCATGGGCTACCTCTACCGGCGCACGCAACTCGGCCTCAACCTGCAGGCCGCTGGTGACAAACCGGCCGCGCTCGACGTTGCCGGCATCGACGTCATCAGGACCCGCACCATCGCCGTGCTGGCAACCGGCACGCTGGCCGGGCTTGGTGGCGCCTATCTCGCCAATGTCGGGGCGGGCCTGTTCATACCATTCATCACCAATGGCGCCGGCTTCCTCGGCATTGTGCTGGCCATGCTGGCACGCGGCCGTCCAGTCTGGGTGCTCTTCGGTGCGTTGCTGTTCGGCGTCTGCCTGTCGCTGACGACGGCCATGCAGGTGGCCGGCATCAACATACCGACCGACGTCATCCAGATGCTGCCATTCCTGGCGGTGATGATCATGCTGGTGCTGTTCGGCCGGCGGGCCAGCCTGCCGGCAGCACTTGGCATTCCATACGAGCGCGGCGCGCGCTGACAACAATCAGATGCGCGGACGGGACCCGCGCCAAAACAGGAGGCAAGAATGTCGGATACCAAGGTCTACCTGCTCGACGGCGGCTCGCTCGTTCTCGACGGGTATCATGTGTTCTGGAATCGCGGCCCTGGCGGCGAGGTGCGCTTCCCCGTCTATTCGATCCTGATCGAACATGCCGAGGGCCGTTTCCTCATCGACACAGGCTACGACTACGATCATGTGATGAAGGTGCTGCCGTTCGAAAAGCCGATTCAGGAAAAGCACCAGACCATTCCCGGCGCCCTGGCGCTGCTCGGCCTCGAGCCGAAGGACATCGACGTCGTCGTCAATTCGCATTTCCACTTCGACCATTGCGGCGGCAACAAGTATTTTCCGCACGCCAAGAAGATCTGCCACCGGACCGAGGTGCCGCAGGCCTGCAATCCGCAGCCCTTCGAACATCTGGGCTATTCCGACCTGAGCTTTTCGGCGGAGGCGGCCGAAGCGCGTGGAGCGACCGGGCAATTGCTTGCGGGAACGACACGGGCGAATTCGACCTTCGAGGGTATCGACGGCGACGTCGACCTTGCCAGGGGCGTCAAGCTGATCTCGACGCCCGGCCATTCGATCGGTCATTACAGCCTGCTCGTGGAGTTCCCCAAGCGCAAGCCGATCATGTTCACGATCGATGCCGCCTACACGCAGAAGAGCCTTGAAACGCTGTGCCAGGCGGCCTTCCACATCGATCCGGTGGCGGGCGTCAATTCGATGCGCAAGGTGAAGAAACTCGCCGAGGACCATGGCGCCGAGCTGATGTATTCGCACGACATGGACAACTTCAAGACCTACCGGACAGGCACGCAATTCTACGGCTGACCGTCACCAATGGGGAGACAAGACCATGCGCTATTCCGACCATGCCGAACCGGTCATCACGCTGACCGCAGGGCCGGTGAACGCCTATCCTGACGTACTGCGCGGCCTCGGCCGCACCGTGCTCTACGACTACGACCCAGCGTTCCAGCTCTTCTACGAGAAGGTGATCGGCAAGGCGCAGAAGGCCATGCGGCTGTCGAACAGGCCGGTCATCCTGCATGGCGAGCCGGTGCTTGGCCTGGAGGCCGCCGCCGCCTCGCTGATCGCGCCCGACGACGTCGTGCTCAACCTGGCCTCAGGCGTCTACGGCAAAGGGTTTGGCTATTGGGCGAAACGCTATTCGCCACACCTGCTCGAGATCGAAGTGCCCTACAACGAGGCGATCGACCCGCTGGCGGTCGCTGCAATGCTGAAGGCGCATCCCGAAATCACCGTCGTTTCCGTCTGCCACCACGACACGCCGTCCGGCACCATCAATCCGATCGACGCCATCGGCGCCCTGGTTTCGGCGCATGGCGGTTATCTCATCGTCGACGCCGTTTCTTCCTTCGGCGGCATGAAGACGCATCCCGAGGATTGCAAGGCCGATATCTATGTCACCGGTCCCAACAAATGCCTCGGCGCGCCTCCGGGCCTCACGATGATGGGCGTCAGCGAGCGGGCCTGGGCCAAGATGAAGGCCAATCCCCTGGCGCCGCGCGCATCGATGCTGAGCATCGTCGACTGGGAAAATGCGTGGTCGAGGGATGAACCGTTTCCGTTCACGCCGTCCGTCTCCGAGATGAGCGGCCTCGACGTCGCGCTCGACCTCTACCTTGGTGAGGGGCCGGAGGCGGTGTGGGCGCGCCACGCGCTCACCGCCAAGGCCATGCGCGCGGGCGTCGCCGCGATGGGCCTGTCGATCTGGGCGGCCAGCGACACGATCGCGTCGCCAACCACGACCGCTGTCCGCACGCCTGAAGGCGTCGACGAGAAGGCGCTTCGCCAAGCCGCGCGGGCGCGCTACGGCGTGGTCTTCTCGTCGGGGCGCGGCGAGACATTGGGCAAGCTGACGCGCATTGGCCACATGGGACCGACCGCCCAGCCGATCTATGCGATCGCGGCGCTGACGGCGCTTGGCGGCGCCATGAACGCTGCCGGACAGAGACTTGCGGTCGGCAAGGGCATCGACGCGGCGCTGGCCGTCATCGACGCCGACGCCTGAATACAAATCATCAGATGCGCATTGAGGGAGAAATTTCATGACTGAACGGCTTGCGGGAAAGACGGCCTTGGTTACTGGCGCCGCACAGGGCATCGGCAAGGCGATCGCGACGCGGCTGGCGGCCGACGGCGCGACCGTCATCGTCAGCGATATCAATGCGGAGGGGAGCAAGGCGGCAGCCGCATCGATCGGCGGCAAGGCGAAGGCGATCGCCGCCGACATTTCCGATCCGGCATCGGTCAAGGCACTGTTTGCCGAAATACAGGCACTGACCGGCGGCGTCGATATCCTGGTCAACAACGCCAGCATCGTGCCGTTCATCGCCTGGGACGACGTCGACCTCGACCATTGGCGCAAGATCATCGACGTCAACTTGACGGGTACTTTCATCGTTACCCGCGCGGCGACGGACCAGATGCGGGCGATGAACAAGGCTGGACGCGTGATCAGCATCGCCTCCAACACTTTCTTCGCCGGTACGCCCAACATGGCGGCCTATGTCGCGGCCAAGGGCGGCGTCATCGGCTTCACCAGGGCGCTGGCCACCGAGCTTGGCAAGTACAACATCACGGCGAACGCGGTGACGCCGGGCCTGATCGAAAGCGACGGTGTCAAGGCGAGCCCGCACAACGAGGCGTTCGGTTTCGTCGAGATGCTGCAGGCGATGAAGGGCAAAGGCCAGCCCGAACATATCGCCGATGTCGTATCGTTCCTGGCGAGCGAAGACGCCCGCTGGATCACCGGCCAGACACTGAATGTCGACGCTGGAATGGTCAGGCACTAAACGAGATATAGCGGTTCGTCGTTTCCGTGAAACGATGGACCGTTATGGAGGCAATCTTCAAATCGATAGGCATGGGGGATGGCGACCCGCCTAGGACTATGTGAATTGAATCGACTCGAACGAAAGCGGGCTGCAAAGACCGGTAGGAATGAGGGGGTCAGATCCGAAAACTGCCCACGACGCGACACGGCGGCTTTGCGCCTTCAATCTCGTCATTCAGCAGCACAATCGTTATGCGATGAGCTGCCGTCCGATCGCGTAAGCGCTTCCGCCCCTCGACTTCCGGATCTCTCGACTCCATCGCCACTTCGATCTTGACCAGAATGGTGTCGCGATCGCCGGCGCCGGCGGAAGCCTTCTCGACGGCCTCCTTGCGGCGCATTCGGAAGATCGGCCACGGACCGGGACCAAGGAAATCTTCTCGCGGCACTCTTTTATGCTGTTTCCTCGTCAATCTGCGTTGATATGATTCAAATTTATCGCAATTGTCACCCGCAGACACGCGCAGAGAGGCCGAGCCGCTGGATGTCAATGGCAACCCTTTATTCGCTCAGCGCGTGCGATGGCCGTGATATTGGATCGTTCGATAGAAGACAGCGGTACCCTGTTGGCGTCCTCGTATCGACAACCCTCGTTGCCGAAAAACGCTTTGCCCTGGGCTGTGTGGAAACAGTATTTGCGCTCTGCCAAAATTCGGTTGCGAATTTCCCACAGGAACTGGCAATTCGGACCGTCGGGTTCGGGGACGGCAAGATAATCATCGAAATGTCTTGAGAACAAATTCCGATCTGAACAACCAAGAATGTCGTAGCAGTCAGCCATCGCTGGGCCAGATATGGCGATTGTCAGAACGGCTGCCGCACCGAACAATCGAATGACCCTGCTCATCATATCAGCCGCCCACAAAATAATAGAATAATCAGATCACATAATTTCGGAGCGGCGTTGATCTGCGTCAAGAAGGCGCTAGCCACGTCATGATCCCTTGCAGCTCCAAGATTGACATTGGATTTCGTCGACGAATTCAAGGCTAGTGCAGTGCGGGAGCATTGTTTGATCAATCGTCGTGCGTTCAGGGTCGTGCCCAAAAGGAGGCAGCCGGCATGATGAGGAACAGGAGCGCTACCAGCATGCTCCGGCCGGAACGCGTGATAGGACTCATGCTGTCACTGGGCGTTGTTTCATTTTGCAATTTGGCTGAAGCTCAAAGCGACCGTGGCTGGTGGGTTGTAGTGGGTTCCGTCCCGTCGCCGGGCAACGCCATCACCGCTGCATCAGAAGTCGCCGTCGGTCGTATCGCAGTTGCCGCTCGCCGCTGCGGATTGGATCCGTTCGAAGACTTCTCGAGCAAGTTCAGCAATTTTAAGGCTGGCTATCTGGTAGTCGTCGTCGGTGCCTACGGATCTAAGGCAGTCGCCGACCAGGCTTTGGCGAAAGCTAAGGAGTGTCTGCCAGACGCTTACCTAAAGCAGGGCTCTTACGCGGGCGATTAGTCCGACCAAGACGAAGGAGACGCGAGCACCGATCCTGATCAGCGCCGCGAAATCAAAGCGTGATCCGTCGTTATTTCGAGTTTTGCAGGCTTGCGCGAAGGAAGCAGCTCGCTGTCTTGCCAAAACCGCTATACGTGCAGATGTATGGGGCACTTCCCAAATATGCATACTTCGAAGTTGCCACCGAAGATTTGGTGGTCACTGGTGCGTTGGGATGTTTTATGGTGACGGTTGGGAGGAAGGGCGTCTCATGGGCCTGACCCTGCGAGACAAAGCCGATGGCGTTTGCCAATGCTGCCGCAGCAATCAGTTGCCGTCCCAGCCTGTGAACGCGTTTGAAATTCATGCCGGCCATTTCCTGCCTATCCATGTTCGCTCCGTGAGAGAATCCGAATCAGTCTAGCCGAAATGCCACCAGATTGCGGCAATTCAATTAAGAACGCCTGACTGCAACCGGTATCATTGTATCTTCTGTCGACGTGGTCGATCGGCCGTCGTGAGCAATTCACCAACGACGGCCAGCAGCGCTATGTGGAAGCCTGCTGCAGCCTGTGCCAGTTCCAGGCTGTGCGCACGATATCGTCCAATGCGAGGATCGCTGGTTCCCAACCCAGCACTTCTCGCGCTCGAGTGGCGTCACTGACCAGAATTGGCGGATCTCCCGGCCTGCGTGCGCTGATCTGAATAGGAACTCTGAGGCCTGTCACACGCTCCACGGCCTCGACAATCTGTTGGACGGAATAGCCTGTTCCCGTTCCCAAATTGAAGGCACCTGATGGCATGCCTTCTTCAAGTCCCTGCAGCGCTCTGACATGGGCGTCGGCTAAGTCGCTTACATGAATGTAGTCGCGAATGCAGGTGCCATCTGGCGTGTCGTAGTCATCGCCAAAAATGACCAGCTTATCGCGGTGACCGGCGGCAGCGTCGAGCGCCAGGGGGACGATGTGTGTCTCCGGAGCATGGTCTTCGCCGATCTCGCCCCCGAGGTCGTCACCTGCCGCGTTGAAGTAGCGCAGCGCTACCCATTTCAGAGAATGCGCCAATTCGAAATCCTGCAGCATTCGTTCGACGACCAGCTTCGACATGCCGTAGGGATTGATCGGGTTCTTCGGCGTCTCTTCGACAATCGGAACTTTGTCCGGAATGCCGTAGATAGCGCAACTACTGGAAAATACGATCTTGCCGATTGCGTGGTCTCGCATGGCTTCGATGACCGAAAGACTGCCAGCGACGTTGTTGCGGTAATATCTGCCAGGATCGATGACGGATTCTCCGACATAGGCGTAGGCAGCGAAATGAATGACCGCCCGCGGCTGGTACTTTACGATGACTTCGTTCAATCGCCTCCGGTCGAGAATATCGCCGTGTTCGAAAGGACCCCAGCGCAACGCCCATCTGTGGCCATTGACGAGATTGTCATAGACGACCGGCAATAGCCGGACGATGCAAGCGCCTTGCAGGTGTGCGAGCCGACGTAACCCGCGCTCCCGGTGACCAGAATGTTAGTCATTGGTACAGTCCCTGTGGAGCATTGGACGCACGACGTCTTTTTGTCGATCTTGCTTTAGCTTTTTCAAGGACCGTCGCGGCGCCGGCTTTAGGTTCAAGAGGAACTGCGGCTCCTTGTATCGTCGATGACAAGGAGCCGCCCCCTCAGCCTTTGGTTCCAGCTGTCTTATCGCCGGATCGCATCCGGCTGACCCTCAGCGGCCAAACAGATGGCACAGGAGGGGTACTGTGCCGTTCGTAGAGCATTTCGGTGTCGGCGCATTCTCCGTGACAAAGCGCTTGTTTCGCCGATAGCGGGCGGAAACATGGTCACCCACCTTCAGCTTCGTTATCTCGTCATCACGCGCGATCGGACGATGGCTGAAAACATACCAGGTCCCGTCGGGCACCTTGCGCTGGTATATATTTTTGCCGTCCGTCCGATGCTCGAAGCATTTCAGGGATATGCTGCTGCCGCCGACAGCAGTCCAAGTTGCGCGGAAGCATAGTCGTCCTTGGTCGGTCAGAAACCACACCCCGTCGGCGTATGAAGCCTTCAGACCCGAATTGACCGAGGAGGTGAATTCGCGTTTCGATACCTTGAAATATGCCGCACCATCTTTCCACATCCACGATCTATTCCCGTATAGAGAATGGAGTTCATTCGTGGTCAGGACGCGTGCACGCTCGGCTGCCGATGCGCTTTCATCGGATGGCCCTGCAGCGACCGAACTCACCGATGAGGCCCCGGCCGCGACAAAGAACGTCAGCGCGGCAACAACTATTCGCATGGCAGATTTCATTGAGGTGCCTGCCTCACGGGATAGCCGGCCTGATTCCGCACGACGCGCCAGTTCGGATAGCCAAGACCATGCGGCCAGGCCCAAATTTCCCGGTCGTTGAAATATACGACTTCCTTCAGTTGCGGATACTGCGGGAAGTTCTGCGTCACGTCCTGGGCCCATTTGGTAACGTAATCGAGATTGCCTTCGTACCCGAGCTCGGCGACCCAGATGGGCTTGCCGTAGCCAACCGTCAGGTCATAGCCTTGCTTCAACGCTTCGGCGAAGGAGCGCGGCTTGCCATAGGCGATCTTGTCGTATTCGTCGTAGCCAAACACCGACAGGCCGACAATGTCGACATATTCGCTGCCCGGATAATACTTGGGCAGGTTCTTCTCTCCCTTGGGCGACCACATGACCTGCGCCTGAGGCAAGATCTCGCGGATAATGCCGTGCATGCGCCTAAACGCCTTGATGTAGTCGGCAGGTTTCCAGTTGGCCCAGGTGAAGCGGCCGGACGGGTTGTCCATTTCCTGTGCCCAACGAATGACGATCGGGCTCTTGAAGCCCGACACGGCGTTCAGGACCGCGCGCATGTTGGCGTCGTATTTGCCCGACAGAATACCGTTGCGCAGTTCTGCCGTGCTGATGTTCCAATCCTTCGCCCAAGACCAGGGCTCGATCGTGATTAGGACCTTCCTGCCGCGCGCGCTGGCATACTCGTCCGCAGCGCCCAAGCCCTTGAGCTCGACATCCTGCCAAGGGAGGAAGAGATGTTCGGTCACAACAGTCTTGTCTTGGCTGAAGTCACCATACGGATCGTAGGATCCGAATTTTGGGCCGTCCGCGTGTATTACTGGCCTCTTGTCCTTCGTCAGGTCGCGTCCTGCTAACGCGTCCTGAGCGGCTGCCGGCCCGAATGACAGAAGTGGCATGACAGCCGCAGTGACAGCCGAAGTCAGGAGAAAGACTCTCCTTGATGCAAGATATGGCTTTCTGTTCACGACGATTCCCTTGGAGCGTTGTTGATCTGGCGCATCGTAAATGGTGCGTCTCATATTCCTTTAGGCGATCTCAAAATTCTCATCCTTGCGCTCGATCAATTCGCCGAAAAGCTGTTCCTCTTGGTTGACATATTGAGATGGCAAGCCGCCTTGCTTTTGGTATGCGGGAAGTGACCTGCCTCTATGGGTACCCGCGGCAATGTCCTGAGCCAGGAATGTTGGGGCATAGGCATCGACCGGATGGGGTTCGGAACCAAGCCTGCCGATCGTTTCGACGACAAAGCCCTGTCGCGCCGCTGCCTCCGGCGGATAGATCCGACGCAAGTCGATCATCACAGGTGACTCCATGATTGAGGCCAGGCGGGCGAGATCCAGATGCTTGAGGACCTCCCAGTCCGTCATGAAGACGACCGCATCGGCCTGTGCCGCGCACCCATAGGGATCTTCATGGAAGGTCACGTCTTCGAACAGAGTTTTGGCGTTCGCCTCACCCTGCGGATCATAGGCGTGTATTTCGGCGCCGGAGCGCTGCAGCAGTTCGATCATCGGGATGGCTGGCGAGTCCCGCATATCGTCGGTATCCGCCTTGAAGGTCAGTCCGAGGATTGCAATCTTCTTGCCTTCGACATTCCCGTGCAGAACATGGCGGACCTTCATTGCCATTCGCCGCTTCCTGGCGCTATTGGCCTGAACTGTCTCTTCGACGATCCGCAGTGAGACGCCATGCTCCTGAGCTGTGCGGATCAAAGCCAGCGTATCCTTTGGAAAGCATGACCCTCCATAGCCTGGCCCGGCGTGCAGGAAATGCGGACCGATGCGGCTATCCAGCCCGACACCCAACGCGATATCGGCCACGTCGGCTTCGACGGCCTCGCACAGATCGGCCATTTCGTTGATGAAGGTGATCTTGGCCGCCAGGAATGCATTCGACGCGTACTTGATCAGCTCGGCGCTGCGGCGGCGAGTGACAACAACTGCGTGGCCGCGCGCCTTGAGTGGCTGATAGATGGCGAGCAGTGTGGCCTTTGCACCCTCGTCTTCGGTTCCGATCACCACCCTGTCCGGATTCGTGAAATCGTTGATAGCCGAGCCTTCCCGAAGAAACTCCGGATTCGAGACGACGGGGATATGCTCGCCTGGGCGAGCGTCTTCGACAATGCGTTCGACGATGTCTCCGGTCCCGACCGGCACGGTCGATTTGGTGACGATGACTGCCCCCGGACGGATCACTCTCGCGATCTGCCGCGCGCATTCAAAAACGAAGGAAAGATCGGCCTCACCATCTGTCTTGCTGGGTGGTGTTCCGACCGCGATGTAGGCCGCGTCGCAGCCGGCAACGGCATCGGCAACTTTGGTCGTGAAAGATAGATTCCCAGCCTTGACGGCCCGTTCGACGACTTCAGCAAGGCCGGGCTCGTATATTGGAATGCCACCGCGGTTGAGCAAATCGATGCGGCCCGCGTCAAGGTCTACGCATGTCACCCTGTGCCCCCAGTCGGCAAAGCACGCGCCGGCGACCAGCCCGACATATCCTGTACCGATGACGGCTATTCGTTTCGGGTTTTCCATTTCATGATCCTCGTTGTTTCAATCATTTGGAGTGCCGTCATCGAAGCCATGCCATTTCGGTTCGAAGCGGATGATCTGGCGGCCGGGTTTGCCGGCGCCGGCTCCAGCGGGCGCATAGACGGTCTTTGTCAGCGTGAACGCAGCGATGCCTTCGTTCATCGCCGCGAGCCCCTTCGGTCCGTTCACGAAGGCGGCCCCGAAAATCGTGAGCGCGATAAGCACCAGCGTAAGCGCCCTGCACAGGCCAAGCAGGGACCTCGGGATGACCGGCAGCCCATTTTCGCGGGCGTGGCGGTAAAGGACAAGCAATGTGAGTAAGCCGTAGAGGGCCGCCGTTATCAGGTTGAAGATATAGAAGCCTCCGGCCGTGCCGGGATCCTCGACGTGCCATGCGGTGAATGCGGATATGAGGGCAAGGACGACATAGGGTGTCGTCACCCGATAGGGCAGGGAATCCGTATGGGCCACTCCCTTCGGGGTGATGCGAAAATCGACAACCTTGCCGCTCAACCGGTCCCAGACAGCGGCGAGTGATCCAGAAAGAGCCCACGGCCAGCGCAGGAAGAGGAACGCTACACCTTCCCAGCTCAGGATCTTCGCATCGCCCGGACGGAAGAGGCCAGTCGAGCGCCACCAGTAAGCCAGGACGAGCAGCGTCAGGGAAAGCGGCAAAATGTGGATCTGGAAGTCGATATAGGTGACGTTCGCGAAATGTCTGCCCGTCGCCAGGGCAAGGATCGGCATGAAGAACATCGTCGCCATCATGCCCGAGAACATCGGGTACCACAGTTCGGAAAAGAGGAACTGGAAACGGATTCGCCCGTGTAGGCCTGAAATGTATCGCGGCATGTACTGAAGCAGGATGGTCATCAGGCTTCGCGACCACTGAAACTCCTGGACGGCCAGATCCGCGAATGTTTCCGGGCCTTCTCCATGCGCGATGGCATTGACGGCGTGGACGCCCCTCCACCCCCCTGAATTCATCAGCAGTGCCGTTGAATGATCTTCAGCTAGCTCCGGGCCGAGACCGCCCACGGCACGCAGCGCGGCTGTGCGAACCGTGTAATGGGATCCGATGCAAAGCGGCGCCCATCCGGAATTGTACCCGGATTGCAGGGCACCGTGTAGACTTGCTTCTGCGTACAGCCGCCCGCGCGCGGACCAGCTCTTGTCGGCATTGGCGTCGCAGATGCTGGGAGCTGAGACATAACCAACGGCCGGATCGGCAAAGGGGGCGAGCGCGTGCCTGAGATAATCCGGCGACGGGACGTGATCGGCATCGAATTGCGAAACGAAGTCATATTGTTCATACCCGAAGTGATCATAGAAATAGGCCAGGTTCCCCTCTTTGCAGCGGGTACGCCGAGGCCAGCTTTGCCGGTGATAGTCCGGCACGTCCTTTCGGCTTGAAACACGAACCCCATGTTTGCGACACCATTCGAGTGTTTCCGGCGCGGGATCTTCGTCGGCGAGCCAGGTGTCGTGACCGATGTCGCGCTGAGCAAGTGCGCCGCCGAGGGTTTTCCTCACCAGGGAAAACGGCTCCGACGGCGTCTTGGTGACAATTATCGCTACCCGCCAGTCGCTCGGCAACACGCCTGAGCCAGCGGGAATGCGGGCGTTGGCGAATATGAAAATGAAATACGCCGGGATCAGCGTGACCCAAAGCAGGACAATGGTGATGACTATGTATCTGCCTGTCGAAGCGATATGCTCGGGCTGCAACCACCAAAGCCAGAAGTAGGCTAGGCTCAGAACCCAAACTCCTATACCCAGCAAATTGATTGCCTTCCGGCGGCCAGCAAAAACCGCTTCGAACAGCGAGCCTTCGCTGCTCGCCCGACTTGGATCGGGCGTCGTCTGATTGGGCAGACCCAAGATGCTTTCGTAGGAATCAATCGAATCTAGCACAATGAGGCCGCCGAATCCTCGACGACACCGAGAGAGCCTCTGCCTCGATCCGGCCCGGCCGATGGCGATTGTACGACTAGCCTTTCGGCGAAAAAGCCGATCGTCCTGCGAAGTCCCTCTTCAAGTGCGATCCTTGGCTCCCAGTCGAGCTTGGCTTTGGCGCGAGTGATATCTGGGCAACGCACCCGAGGATCATCGACGACCGCGGGGAGGTGAACGATAGTAGAGGCAGAGCCAACCATGGTGCTGACCATTCGGGCGAGATCCAGAATGCTGATTTCGCGTGGGTTGCCGAGATTGATCGGGCCGGCGACAGGAGAGTCTGCCTTCATTAGCCGCGCCAAGCCCTCGACCATGTCGTCGACGTAGCACATGGATCGGGTATTGGACCCATCGCCGTACACTGTGAGATCCCGACCCCGGAGAGCCTGCACCACAAAGTTCGACACAACACGCCCGTCATCTTCGCGCATTCCGGGTCCATAGGTGTTGAAGATCCGTGCGACGCGCACATTCAGCCTGTGCACTCGCTCGTAGTCGAACACGAGACTTTCGGCGCAGCGTTTACCCTCGTCGTAGCAAGAGCGAGGACCCGTAGTAGAGACGTTGCCGCGATAACCCTCGGGCTGCGGATGGACCTCGGGATCGCCATAAACCTCCGACGTTGACGCTTGGACGAAGCGCGCCCCGTTGGAGCGTGCCAGTTCAAGCATGTTTCGGGTGCCGAGCACATTCGTGAGGGTGGTCTTGATCGGATCCGCCTCGTAAGCCGCTGGCGAGGCCGGACAGGCTAGATTGAAGATGCGATGCACATGAAGGTTGATGGGTCGCGTGACGTCATGGCGGATGAAACGAAGATTCCTATGAACCGCCAGGCGATCGACATGCTCCTGCGTGCCGGTGCTCATATCATCTAAACAGATAACGGCGTCTCCTTCGTCGAGGAGGCGCCTGCATAAGTGGAAGCCAATAAAACCCGCTCCTCCGGTAACCAGAGTTATCACCTGATTCATTCAGACACGCCCCAAACCCCAATCAGTTTGCCCATCTAATGAAGAAGGGGGTTCTCCTGCCTTGACTTACATCAAGGAATGCCTGCCGCCGCACGGGGGGAAGCTACTTGCGAAACGCGGGGGCCGGGGCCAGGGTGAGACTTTGGCGCGAAACTCTCGGGCTACGGATCAGACCGCAAGCCTCATCGGCATGAAAACGAAACAATGACGGGCAACGGGCCTGCGTCTATCCCTTGCCCGATCACCGCCGTGCTACATGTGAGCATGGGGGCCAAAGTAGCAGATGGGAGCTCCAGATCGGTCTCAACGTCTGATGACGATCGAGGTCGATTTCAAGCCATATGCCTGCACCAGATCAAATAGGATTCTGGCATTGTTGGGATGGAGACGGATGCAGCCGTGAGAAACTGGACGGCCCAATCGCTTAATCTCCGTCGTGCCGTGAATGGCGTAGCCGCCATAGAAGAAGATCGAGTGCGGCATGGGAGCATTCTCGTACTTGCTGGAATACCAGACCCGAGCGAGCCAGCCTGGATGAAACCTCCCCACGGGAGTTCGGTAGCCACGGCGAGCGGTCGACACCAGCCAACTATATGTAGGTCGTCCGTCAAGGGATACCGTCATCGTTTGATCTGAAAGATCGACGAGAATGCCAAGCTCGGCTGCAATGCCTGCGGCCGGTCGCCACAATGCGAAAAGCAAAACCAGCATTGGGACCAGCACGCGCACGACCTCAATCCCTCGAACCTGTAGTAAGGTGGTTCACGCTTTAACCAGCCAGGACCCAACCACACCTTGATTTAAATCATTTGTCCCGTGAGCAGTCTCCCCGGAGGTTGGTTAGCCAAATTGGTCAATACAACAGCAGCAAGCGATAGACGCCGAGATCGAGTGCTGTTCGCTTGTATCGATGCTCATTGGAGATCAGTTCCAAGAGCGCCAATCGATGGCGTGATCCTGCCGAGGCCGCAAAGGCACGATGGTCTCAATGTCCGAAGGTTGGCTGCCCGGAGCGGCGCGAAACACGGCCATAGCCAGAAGTGCAACAGCGCCTCATCGGGTGTTGGGAGGGCGGCCGTCTGCAAAGTGGCGCTTAACAACTCCGGAATTCGCCGAAATCACCCGCGCTTATCGAGCAAATTCACGGCGATTGCCATCCTAACAAGTTCTGGCAGGCTCCTGGCCTGCATCTTCGCCATGACGTTGGCGCGATGGATCTCGACCGTTCGCGGGTTGATGTTGAGATCGTAGGCGATCGTCTTATTCGCCAGCCCCGCGATCACGCCCGACAGGACTTCGCGTTCTCGGTCCGACAATTGCTCGAGCCTGGTGTGTAGTGCTGACAAGTCCTCATCTTTCGTTGCTTCGTCGAATTTGCTTACGGCCCGCTTGATCGCGTCGACCAGCACTTCGTCCTCGAACGGCTTTTCGATGAAATCGACCGCCCCGGCTCTCATGGCGGCCACCGCCATGGGGACATCGCCGCGGCCTGTGATGACGATCGAGGGCATCATTGCCCCCGTTTTGTTCAACCGCTCCAGGAGTTCCACGCCGCTCATGTCGGGCATGCCCAAGTCGGTGATGAGACAGGCGTTGCCACTATAGGGAGTTGCAGCAAGGAAACTCTCAGCTGACTCATGGATTTGTACGTTAAAACCCATCACGCTCAGCAGAAAACCAAGGGACCTGCGGACCGGCTCTTCATCGTCCACGATGTGGACCAAATAGGTGTCAGGTTGCATCCGACACCCCTTCTGGCGCGATGGGCAGGGACAGTCGGAACGTCGCCCCGCCGTTTCCGTTTCGGCGGGCTGCTATCTTGCCGCCATGCGCTTCGATGATGCGCTTGGAGATTGAAAGCCCGATACCCATCCCGCTGGCTTTGCTTGTGACGAAAGGCTGAAACAAATTGGCGGCGATCTCGTCCGAAATTCCTGGACCCGTATCGGCGACTTCGATCAGCATGTCGCCGTCGTCGCGGGCCGTGCTGACGATCAGCTCGCGCCTGGCGCTTTCGCGCATGGCCTCCATGGCATTGCGCATCAGGTTGATCAGGACTTGCTGAATCTGCACGCGGTCGACGAGAACATTCTCGGTGTGCTGAGCGAAATCAAACACTGACCGCACGCCTTGCTCGCGAGACCCGACCAGCGCCAGCGCCCCAGCCTCCTCGATCAGCCTGTGCAGATCTTCCGACGACTTATCTGTCTCGCCGCGCGTGACGAATTCGCGCAGGTGGCGAATAATGCCGCCTGCTCGAAGCGATTGCTTTGCTATCTCCTCCAGCGCGTCCCTCAATGGCTCGGCCGTCTTGTTATCGAGAGCCTTCAGGAATCGAACGCATCCTTGCGAATAGTTTGCAATGGCCGAGAGAGGCTGGTTGAGCTCGTGCGCAAGCGTCGAGGCCATTTCGCCAAGTTCGTTCAGACGGGCGAGCCGGGCCAGTTCGCTTTGGAGTTCCTGCAACCGTGCTTCGGATTCCTCGCGTTCGGTCAGGTCCTGGATGAAGCCCGTGAAGAACCTTCCCTCACCGGATTGCATCTCTCCGACAGAGAGCTTCATTGGGAAGGTCGATCCGTCCTTCCTGCGTCCGACGACCACGCGGTCGATCCCAATAATACGTTTCTCACCGGTCGCCTTATATCGTTGAATGTAGCCGTCATGCTGGCTGTTATACGGCTCCGGCATCAGTATGCGGACATTGATATTCAGAACCTCCGCCTCGGTGTAGCCGAACTGGCGAACGGCCGCCGCGCTGAAAGAGGTGATGAGCCCTTGCTCGTCAATCACGACGGTTGCGTCGGGAACCGTGTCCAAAATCGAGCGCAGATGCGCTTCGCGCGACTTCAGTTCTACCTCTGTCCTGTCCAGCGCACGGCGCGCGTGATGCAGCATCTCTCCCATCCAGGCGATGGTGAGCCCGACAAGGCCGAAGACGACAGCCTGCAGCCAACTGACTTGATCGAAACCGGTGAAATAGGCGGCCGAAGCGAATGAAAGAAGGACCGCAGCCAAGCCGGGACCGATACCGCCCAGGATCGCCGCCAGCAGGATGACCGGAATGAAAAGTATGAAGGCAAGGGTGGTGCCTAGAACACCCGTCAATGCAAATCTGACGGCGAACATGGCGACCACCGCGGCCACCGCAAGCAGATACCCATTGAGGCCCTCAAAGCGACGCGAGAACGCAGCCTGAAGCAAGCGCCCCTGAAATCCTGGGATGTCCCGTGCTGGCATCGATGTGCCTTTCGAGTTTAGGAGGCGCGCCGCCGAAGTCGGGGATGCTACAATAACATTTCGTCAACAATCGCGCGCACCTTATAATTCGAGACCAAGAACATGTTTGTCCGATCGCAAAGATAATTCCGAGCGCGATCCGGGCGCCATCGCTGTCGAGTCCAGCGTCGTCTCACCGATCGTGGTTTCAGCCAACGATGACCGCCGATGCCGCATTTCCTGTAAAAGCCCAAGCCAGGCATACAACTTGAGCGCTGCCTTTGTGAGCAACGCTCAACCATCATTTTTTGAAGCGCCCCCGCCGGAAACTGGCGTTTCGCACTGTTTTGTGCGGGATGCGGCTGGCTTGTTGCCGGTTTCGTGGACACCGAGATAAGGTGTTTGGAGTGCGGCCGAGGGCATTGCTTCTGGCGATCCCGAACGTGCAGAGGCAATGCGGGACTTGGTCGAAACTGTCACGGTGTTTCGAGGTCCGTCGAGAACCGACCGGGTTGAACGTGAAATCGCTGCTCGGCTGACGGCACTCTTGGCGAGCGTGCCTTCCCGCACGACGTCAAAGGAGTGGGTTTGAAGTGGTAGCGGGAGAGGGACTTGAACCCCCGACCCCAGGATTATGATTCCCGTGCTCTAACCAACTGAGCTACCCCGCCAGGGCGGCGACAGGCCCGAAATCCGCCTTAGATCAAAAGGCATTTCGAGGCGTTCGCCAAGGTCGCGCGGATATAAGGTTGGGAGGGCGAGCCTGTCAAGCTTCGAAGCATTCCATATCACCGCATATTCTCATTGCCGAAAAAGCTTTGCCGCGCCGACATCTGGTTGCAACCGCCGGGGTTGAGTTCGAACGGGCACGTCGCTATGTCTCGGCCACGAGTTTTTAGAGTTTGAAACAGATGAAGCCGCGCATTGCAGTCCTCGGTTGCGGATACTGGGGCTCAAACCACATCCGCACCCTCAAGGCGCTCGGCGCGCTGCATGCGGTTTCCGACGCCAACCGGGCGCGAGCCGAAGGTTTTGCCAGCGAACAGGATTGCCTGGCGATCGAGCCTGACCATTTGTTTGGCCGGGACGATATCGACGCCATCGTCATGGCCTTGCCGCCGCAGTTCCATGCCGACCTTGCCGTACGCGCCGCTGAAAGCGGCAAGGACGTGCTGGTTGAAAAGCCGATCGCGCTGACGGTGCCGGATGCCGAGCGCGCGGTGCAGGCAGCCAAGGACAATGGCCGCGTCTTCATGGTCGGCCACGTCCTGCGTTTCCATCCCGCCTTCGAGACGCTGAAGGGGCTGATCGACAAGGGCGAACTCGGCGAGGTCCGCTACATCCATTCGCACCGGCTTGGCCTCGGCAAGTTCCACACCGAGAACGATGCGCTGTGGGATCTGGCGCCGCACGATCTGTCGATGATCCTGGCCATTACCGGCACCGAGCCGATCGAGGTACGCGGCGAGGGGGCGGCGCTGCTCGACAGCCTCAGCGATTTCGCGCATCTGCACATGCGCTTCCCCAACGGCCTGCGCAGCCATCTCTTCGCGTCGCGGCTCAATCCATACCGCGAACGTCGGCTGACCGTGGTCGGCACCAAGGCGATGGCGGTGTTCGACGATGTCGAGCCGTGGGAGCGCAAGCTTGCCGTCTACCGCCACGCGGTCTGGCAGGACAGCGGCCAGTGGGCTTTCACCACCAACGAGCCGTCCTATGTCGCCGTCGCGCAAGGCATGCCGCTGACGCGCGAACTGGAGCATTTCATCCAGTGCATCGAGACGCGGGCCGAACCGCGCACCAGCGGCGAGGAAGCGATCAGGGTGCTGCGCATCCTGACGGCGGGCACGGTCACCCACACGAAGTCCTGAGACGTTTGGAAGCTCTGCTCCGGCGGCCATCGCCAGAGTGGATTTCGAACAGCGCCGAGGATCTACTCGGCGGGAACCTGCGCCGGCCGAGCGGCAAGCCGGCTCAGCATGGCCTCGGCTTCGGCGCCGCGCTCGGAGCGCTCGATGAAGCCGCCGCCGAAGACACGGGCCTCGTTGCCGTCGTCGGAATAGAGCACGCAGGCCTGTCCAGGGGCGATGCCGGACTCG
This sequence comes from Mesorhizobium erdmanii, assembly GCF_013170725.1. NCBI lineage: Bacteria > Pseudomonadati > Pseudomonadota > Alphaproteobacteria > Hyphomicrobiales > Phyllobacteriaceae > Mesorhizobium > Mesorhizobium erdmanii. Next base: position 2,282,464 of record NZ_CP033361.1, read on the forward strand.
CCGTCGGCCAGTTCGACCGTCGTCACGCCTGCGATGTGACGCAGCACCGCCGGACGCGGCGGCCGGGTCGAGCGCACCTTGGCGAACAGCTCGAGGCCGCCGGCGGGAACATCGGCAAGCGGTCGGTCACCAAGCCAGTTCATGTTGCGCAGATAGATCTTGTGCGTCTCCAGCGCCTCGCGCGGGCCGACAACGACGCGGGCCCGTTCGGCGTCGAGATGGACGACATAGAGCGGCTCGCCCGACGCGATGCCGATGCCGCGGCGCTGGCCGATCGTGTAGCGCAATATGCCCTCATGGCGGCCGAGCACGCGGCCGTCGATGTGGACGATGTCGCCCGGATTGGCGGCGGCCGGCTTTAGCTTGGCAATGATGTCGGAATATTTGCCCTGCGGCACGAAGCAGATGTCCTGGCTGTCCTGCTTGGCGGCAACCGTCAGTCCCATCTCCTCGGCAATGGCGCGGACCTGCGGCTTCGAAAGGCCGCCCAGGGGAAAGCGCAGATAGTCGATCTGCGCCTGCGTGGTGGCGAAGAGGAAATAGCTCTGATCGCGGTCGGCATCGACCGGCCGGTAGAGCGCGCGGTGGGCGCCATTGGCGCCGGAACGGATATAGTGACCGGTGGCAAGGGCATCGGCGCCCAGGTCCTTGGCGGTGGCCAGGAGATCGGCGAACTTCACCGTCTGGTTACACGAGACGCAAGGGATGGGGGTCTCGCCGGCGACATAGCTCTCGGCGAAGGGGTCGATGACCGCCTTGCGGAAGCGCTCCTCGTAATCGAGCACATAGTGGGGAATGCCCAGCGTCTCGGAGACGCGGCGCGCATCGTCGATGTCCTGTCCGGCGCAGCATGAGCCGGCCCGGTGCGTTGCCGCACCGTGATCGTAGAGTTGCAAGGTGACGCCGACGACATCATAGCCTTCGCGCTTCAGCAGGCCGGCGACCACGGACGAATCTACGCCGCCCGACATGGCGACGACGATGCGGGTGTTTTCGGGACGTCCGGGAAGGTCGAGACTGTTCATGATGCTTTCATTCTGCGTGGCGTCTGAATGCCAATGTCGAGAATATAGGTCAAGCTTTGCGGCGGCGCCAGCTTGCGGACCCATTCCCTCATAGCCTCGGATTTTCGCAAGCCAGTGTATTTCTTCGCGCTAAATCACGGCTTCAGGGCCGATGAATCAAATGCCCGCGAAAAGACTAACGCGGCATTCACGATCCTTACCTAGTCATTAGGGTCTGCTTAGGCAATTTTTAAAGCTGTGGCGGTAACGTGGCGGGGATTGGGTCTTTGAGTTTTTTGTAGAGAGTACGATGACCGATCTGGTTAGACCTAGAGTGAAGTATGTTATCGGGCCTGACGGCAGCCCACTTACGATTGCCGATCTGCCGCCGACGAACACGCGTCGCTGGGTTATCCGGCGCAAGGCGGAAGTGGTCGCGGCGGTGCGGGGCGGGCTTTTGAGCCTCGAAGAGGCATGCCAGCGCTATAAGCTGACCACCGAGGAATTCCTGTCCTGGCAGGCGTCTATCGACGAATATGGCCTTGCCGGACTGCGCACAACGCGCATCCAGCAATACCGGCACTAGAGCCGGTCTAAATTGCATCAAAGGGCGCCGCATGCCGCGCCCTTAAGTTTTCTAAGCAACCGTCGGCGGTCAGGCCGTCAGCACCACCTTGCCGATCGGCCTGGTGGCGAGAAACGCATGGGCGGCCCCCGCTTGTTCGAGCGGAAAGCTCTTCGCCACGTGGACGATGAGCTTGTTCTGGTCGATCAGCCGGCCAAGTTCCACCAGGCCTTCGCGATCAGGCACGACGGACATGCGCTCGACCCTGATGCCGCGTGCGCTGGCCTGCGCCCTGGTGGCATCGTTCACGTTCAGCAAGGACACCAGCACACCGCCGTTCCTGATGACCCGCAGCGAGCGATCGGCATGCTCGCCGCCCACCGGCTCCAGCACCAAGTCGATATCGCTGACCTGGCTGGTAAAGTCGCCCCTGGTGTAGTCGATGACCTCGTCGGCGCCGAGCTTGCGCACGAAATCGAGCTTGTTCGGGCTGGCGGTGGCAATGACGTAAGCGCCCCGCGCCTTGGCGATCTGCACCGCCAGATGGCCGACGCCGCCAGCCGCCGCATGCACCAGCACGCGCTGGCCCGATCGCAACGCGCCGTGCCTGACAAGGCCTTGCCAGGCGGTCAGCCCGGCCAGCGGCAATGCGCCTGCGTGGATGTGGTCCGCCGCCTTCGGCTTCAGCGCGATCTCGTCGGCTGGCACCGCGGCCAACTCGGCGTAAGCCGCCGCCTGCTTGGGGAAGTGCGGCATGCCGAACACTTCGTCGCCGACCTTGAGGCCACCGACGCCGGCGCCCAACGCTACGACGGTTCCCGACATATCCCAGCCAAGGATGAAGGGAGGCTCACCAAGCAGTGGATAATAGCCGGCGCGGACAGCGCCATCGACCGGGTTGACGCCGGCTGCCCGGACGCGAATCAGCACCTCGCCGTCTTTGGGCGAAGGGTCGGGCTGATCGGCAAGGACGAGAACGTCGGGTCCACCGACGGAAGCCTGAGTAACGGCACGCATGGCGAGGTCTCCTGATTGGTGAGTGCCGCTATCATTTGGATAGTAATATTCCCTTGTCCAGTATGTACCTCATCGATATATAGGTACCCCATGGATAGTGAAGATAACTCCTCCTTTGGCTACGACGCGTTCCGGCGGACATGTCCGTCGCACACCGTGCTGGAGATGCTGGCCAGCAAGTGGGTCTATCTGGTCGTCTGCGCGCTGCGCAAAGGCCGGTTGCGCAATGGCGAGCTTGCCCGCAAGCTCGAGGGCATCACGCCCAAGATGCTGACGCAGACATTGCGTGTGCTGGAACGCGACGGCCTGGTGCGGCGCGAGGTCTTCCCGGTCATTCCGCCGCGCGTCGAATATGAATTGACCGAACTCGGCCAGAACCTGGCGGGACTGCTTACCCAGATCAGGTCATGGGCGGAACAGCACGCGCCGGACATCAAGGATGCCCGGGCGCGGGCAACCGCCGCGAATGAAGGGGAGTGGGCCGCCTGAAGGCGGATGCTTCCTGCTCGAGCGAGCTTGGCCCTACTCAACCGGCTTGGCCGGGGGCCTGACTGGAAGTCGGCATATCGCGCCCGCCCAAATGGCAAGCGCACTATCTGTATCTCGGTGTCAGCCGATCATGGCGCTGCGGCCGCCGGTTTCGGCCTCGCGAACCTTGGTGTCGCGCGATTCCAGCATTTCGGCCTTGGAAAGCTCCGCTTCAGCTTCGCCGAGTAATGATTCGGCAGCGCTTCGCTGTTGGGCGAGGTCGCTTTGCGAATTTCTGAGGTTGTCGCGGCGCAAGCGTGCCGCCTTGGCGAAGGTCGGATAGGCGAAATGATTGATGTCGGTGATGCCGGCTTTCTTTTCCTCGGCGGTGATCTGAAGCTCCAGTTCGACGGCCATGCGTTCGAACTCGGCAATCATCATGTCGAGCTGCAGCAGCTGCCGCCGCTTCTCATTCACCTGAAACTGTTTCAGCCGAACGAGGTGTTCACGTGACTTCATGATTCGGTACTCCCGGAAACGCACACCCGCACATATCGTCCAAACCACCTGGAAAGGCCCAGGCACTGCCCGTGTCCACCGGCTTTCCCCCTACTATGGGAAACAAAACCCTAAAGTTTTTTGCCGGCGGTAACCATTCGTTTACGGGCATTGTTAATCATACGGGTCAGGACTTAAGGCCGGGTAAAAATTCCGGCCGCCGAAGCGAAGGCGCGTCGATGAGTCCCTGGAGTCGCTTAGTCCAGGTTGTTAATGTGTTGCATTAGGGATTTGGGTCTGGGATTCGTTATTAGATTCAAGAGGGTGTAGAAAGAGGTTAAAAAATCTGGTACCGTCGTGGGCGGGAAATTAGATTTTGTTAACCATTTCATGGCAGCCTCTGCACAAGGCAACCACTGCTCCGGTTCCGGACGGGTCGTGAAATGGTCCGGCAGCAGAAAAGGGGAATTAAATGCGTGTTCTGCTGATAGAAGATGACAGTGCAACCGCACAGAGCATCGAACTGATGCTGAAATCGGAAAGTTTCAATGTCTATACGACCGACCTCGGCGAAGAGGGTGTCAATCTGGGCAAGCTCTACGATTACGACATCATCCTTCTCGATCTCAACCTGCCCGACATGTCCGGCTATGAGGTGTTGAGAACGCTTCGCCTGTCCAAGGTAAAGACGCCTATCCTCATCCTCTCGGGCATGGCCGGCATCGAGGACAAGGTACGCGGCCTTGGCTTCGGCGCCGACGACTACATGACCAAGCCGTTCCACAAGGACGAGCTGGTGGCGCGCATCCATGCCATCGTGCGACGCTCCAAGGGTCACGCCCAGTCGGTCATCACCACCGGTGACCTGGTGGTCAACCTCGACGCCAAGACCGTTGAAGTCGGCGGCCAGCGTGTGCATCTCACCGGCAAGGAATACCAGATGCTGGAGCTGCTCTCGCTGCGCAAGGGCACCACGCTCACCAAGGAAATGTTCCTCAACCACCTCTATGGCGGCATGGACGAGCCGGAACTGAAGATCATCGACGTCTTCATCTGCAAGCTGCGCAAGAAGCTCGACGCCGCGTCCGGTGGTCAGAACTATATCGAGACGGTCTGGGGCCGCGGCTATGTGCTGCGCGAACCCGAGGATATCCGTGTCAGCGCCTGAGTGGCGAGCGCCGCCCGATTTTCGTCATCCACGACAAAGAACCCGGCCTCGGCCGGGTTTTTCGCGTCATGGATCTGCAGTGAGAATGGGCTGCCGCCGTTTTCAGGCGGCGATTTTCAGCGCGCGAAAGCGCTCGAGCAGCTGCGGGCGATTGAACGGCTTCAGAAGATAGCCCTGGGCGCCGGCGCGCTTGGCCCGCATGATCGAGGCGATATCGAGTTCGACCAGCGAGATCAGAATCTGCGGCCTTATCGGGCTTTCCATGGCGCGCACGCGGCGGATGAGGTCAACAGCCTGCACGTCCGGCAAGGCGCCGTCGACGACGATGATGTCGGGCATGTCGGCGGCGCACATCTCCAGTGCATCAAGCCCGCTGGCTGCCTCGATGATCATCATGTCGGAACCGCCCAGGATGCGTTTTGCAACCTTCCTGATGACGCTTGAATCGTCGACGAACATGCAGCGTTTCATTTCCGGGTCCTCTTTGCCCTTGGGCAATCCGGTCGTGCGGGCATCTGCCGAGCACCCTAGACCGATCTGGTAAAGAACCCGAAAATCCATTAGGTAAAATTTTTGTCAACAAGACGCCGGGAAGGCTTTTCTTCGCATCTGCTTCGACGCAGCCGACCGAGAGAAGCTCAACGCGTCCGATCAAGCCATCACGGCAATATTACGATGTTGAAATACTTTGCGCTCCCGGCAAATCGGCCGGATGCTCAGGCCGCCGAAAGCACGATTTCTTCCGCTGTCGCATGGATCGATATCGTCATGCCGGCCTCTCGGGCCAGAAGCAGCGTGTAGTATGGCTGCACCGAATGCGCATCGATCGGCTCTTCCGGCTTGTGGCCGGAATGCAGTTCGAGGAATTTCGGCGGCACGCGCAGCATCGGGCCGCTCGCCGAAAGGGAGATGCGCGGCTCGGTGTCGAGATTCTCGAGGGTGACGGCCAGCTTGCCGCCGCGCGGGATGGCGGCGTTGGCGACCAGGATCAGATTGAGCAGCAGCTTGACCTTGTTCTTGGGCAGCAGCGCGCGAGCTCCGTTCCAGGTCAGTTCCGGCTTTTCATTCTTGAGGAAGGCAATGGCCACCGCTTCCGCGTCGCCTGTGTCGATCAGCATGCCGGCGGAGCCCGCCGCGCCGAAGGCTATGCGGGCGAACTGCAACCGGGCCGAGGCGTTCCTGGCGCTCTGGCGGATGAGCCGCATGGCGTCTTCATCGGCGCCGCCCTCGTCAAGCAGTTCGAGCCCGTTGTTGATCGCGCCGACCGGCGAGATGATATCGTGGCAGACGCGGCTGCACAGAAGCGCCGCGAGATCAGGCGCGGAAAGGGTGAACAGATCGGCCATCGGTGAAAATCCCTGCAAAATTCCACAATTCGTGGCCAAGCGATTGATTGTCGTGCCCGCCCAACACGAATCATGCTCCAACCCGACGCTTTCTGAATACACAGCACTCGTACGTACAGCAACAAAACCAAAATTTTCGTTGGGGCAAATGGCGCGTTCGCGCAGGCTCCGGCGCCGCGTGATCCCAAAAGCCAGCCTTCGAACCGCCATCTTCCTGTGGGAGTTAATGGTTGAAAAAGGATTACGGCATAGTTTGCCCCTAACAGTCATCCTTAACGGCCGCCTAAAGAGCCGGACCGGATGCGAGGCGTCGGCGAAAGTGCTTCATGACGGAGATTGGAAGCATGTTTTCCCGATTCTATGACCGGAGTTTCCTCCGCGTCCTCTCAATGGCGATCACGCTCATGGGCGTTCTCGTCTTTTCGACTTCAGCCCTGCGGGCCCAGGAATATACCGCTCAGGAGATTATCGATTCCGGTCACAAGTTCTTCGGCGCGACATCGGGTGGGCTTGCCACCGTCGTCGAGAAGATCTTCGCCTCCTACGGCCTGCCCAATGGCTATCTACTCGGCGAGGAGGGGTCGGGCGCGCTGATCGGTGGCCTGACCTATGGCGAAGGCACGCTCTACACCAAGAATGCCGGCGACCACAAAGTGTTCTGGCAAGGCCCGTCGCTGGGCTGGGATTTCGGCGGCGAGGGGTCTCGGGTGATGATGCTGGTCTACAATCTCGATGATGTCAGCAACCTCTACAACCGCTATGGCGGCGTCGCCGGCTCGGCCTATGTGGTGGCGGGCGTCGGCTTCAATGTGCTGAAGAACAACAACGTGCTCCTGGTGCCGATCCGCACCGGCGTCGGCGCGCGGCTCGGAGTCAATCTCGGCTATTTGAAGCTGACCGAGCGGGCGACCTGGAATCCGTTCTGATTCCCATCCATCCTGACCGCAATGCCAACTTTTCCATGGGAATTGTAGACCTGTGACCCTCCACGCGCTGTGGCAAGCTCTTGCCGCAGCGCCGGATTTCCGCCATGCCAGTATGATGCGGTTCAGTCCAAGCGGTTGCCGCCGATAGCGGGTTGTCCTTTGGTTCAGTCGGTCCTGTTCTTTGCCCTTGGCTTTCTGTGCGCCGGCTTTCTGGCGCTGATGGTTGCTCCAGCCGTCTGGCGGCGTGCCGTCGCGCTGACCCGCAGGCGGATCGAGGCCTCCATCCCGTTGACGCAGACCGAAATTCAGGCCGACAAGGACCGCATCCGGGCCGAGTACGCCATGGCCACGCGCCGCCTCGAAATGAACGTCAAGGCGCTGCGCGAAAAGGCGGCCGAACAACTGGTCGAGATCAATCGTGGCCGCGAGGCGTTGAAGGGGCTGGCGGTCGAGCGCACGGACAAGAACCACGCGCTCGCTGAACTCGGCGCCAAGAACGAGGCGCTGCGGCAGCGCGAAGAGGAGTTGCACCAGCTTTCGGAGCGGCTCAAGGAAACCGAACGCAAACTGGAGAAGCGGGCGCTCGAGCTCGAAAAGCTGGAGCACATGTACGACGATGCCAGTTTTTCCTCCTCCAGCCGGCAGATCGAGCTCGTGGCGCGGGAATCTGAGCTGCAGAAGCTTGCGAGCGACATCTCGCTGCTGCGCGGCCAGCGCAAGGAGACGGATCGGCGCCATCAGGAGATCGCGGCCGAAAGCAAGGCGGCACGCGATGCGTTAAAGGTCGAGAAGAAACGGGTGGCCGAACTCGACAAGAAGGTCGAGCGGCTGCTGGCAACGCTGGCTGATCGCGAGGACAAGCTCGATCGCCGCGAAAAGGAGCTGGCGCGTATGCGCGAAAAGGTGAAGGCCGAGGACGGTGTAACGGCCTTGCGGCTGGTCGGCAAGCCAGATGAGATGGTCAGGCATGACGAGGGCAGGAATGGCGAGGCCAAGAATGACGAGGCTAGGCAGCGCGATGATCTGGATCAGGCGATCGCCAAGCTCGACAACGATCGCGAGCGGCTGGAGGCCAGGCTGACGGCACTGGCGCGCGAGAACAAGCGGCTGAAGGCCGATCTCGGCGCCATGGCATCGTCGGGCTCAGCGAATGGCAGTGCCGCGCTACGCGAGCAGATGAACGAGCTTGCGGCGGAAGTCGTCCACCTGACGGCCAAGCTCGAGGGCCCGGATTCACCGATCGCCAAGGCGCTGGCGGCACCTCAGGATTCACGGTCCGGTGACCGCAGCCTTGCAGATCGCGTGCGGGCGCTGCAGAAGGCCGACGCCAACTGAAGGATGGATGTCGCGCCGAGCGCGGCCGGTACGACGCGCATCGTCGAACTGTCCAAAGCAAGTCAGCGGTTCGAGAAATGATGCAGTGCGATGGCTGACGCGGCCGCCACGTTCAAGCTGTCGAAGCCTTCCGACATGGTGATCCGCACCGTGTGCAGCCGGTCGAGCAGGCTTTCGGGGAGGCCTTCGCCCTCGGTGCCGAGATAGAGCGCCAGGCGTGCGGCCGGGTCTGCGTCGCGTATCTCGGTTCGTCCGCGCGGCGACAGGGCGAATTGCTCAAAACCGCGTTCGGCGAGCATCGCGGTAAAGCCAGCGCTATCGGTGAAGGATGCGAACGGGATCTTGAGCGCGGCGCCGACCGAAACGCGGATCGCCTTGCGGTACAGTGGATCGCAGCATGTCGCGTCCATCAGCACCGCATCCGCGCCGAAGGCGGCGGCATTGCGAAAGATCGAGCCCATATTGTCGTGGTTGGCGATGCCGATGAGCACTACAACCAAGGCCTGAGCGGGCAAGGCATCCAGTAATGGCCCGGCCGCTTGTGGTGTCTCCTTGCGGCCGATGGCGAGGATGCCGCGATGCATGTGGAAGCCGGCGATCGCGTCCATCAGCGTGCTGGTGACGACGTAGACCGGCAGGTCCGCCGGCGCCTTGCGCAGGATCTCCGTCAGGCCGCTGAGCCGGTTCTCCAGGACAAGAACGGATTCGGCACTGAGCCGGCCGGACGACAGAAGCAGGTCGAGCACCACCTTGCCTTCGGCGACGAAACGGCCTTGCCGGCCGGCGAGATCGCGTTCGCGGATATCGAGATAGCCGGCGACCCTGGGATCGCGCGGGTCCTCAATGCGAATTGGGTCCATATCCTCCGCTCAAAAATCGAGAGCGCGGCCATGCATCGAAAGAGACACACAAGCCACGCTCCGGAAATCGTTAGCGAGGTAAACGGCGGCAGGCGCGTCCGGTCAAGTCCCTGCGCGGCGCAATCTCTGTGCCATCTGGGACAGGTCTTCCCTGCCGGTGCCGAAAATACCATCCAGAACGACGAGTAACTCGCGCACCGCATCGGATTTGCAGGAGTAGTAGATCATCTGACGGTCACGGCGGGTATCCACCAGGTCGAGCGCCCGCAACTTGGCCAGATGCTGCGAGAGAGCGGATTGGCTGAGCATCACCTTTTCGGCGATCGCGCCGACCGACATTTCACCGTCGATCAGATAGCTCATGATCAACAGCCGTTTTTCGCTGCCCATCAGCATCAGAAATTCGGCAGCAGATTCTGCGTTGGCGATTAGCTTTGTCGAGACCATGAATGCCCCATGCTGTTTGCTCATCGAGGCACCATGGGGGCAATGGCGCCTGAATCCATAAAGTCACTTGCGAAAGGCAACCGACGAGTCAGCGCCATCTCTGAAAGGTAGAACATTTCTTTCAAATCTCAAGTGTTGCTTTTGATCAAATGCAATTAAGTTTCACTATTTGCCTGCCCTGCAGCCCGGCCGCTCCTCGCCATCTCGACCAGAACGGGTCGCAATTCCCGCGCCGATATCAGAGGTTGTGGAAAAAATACCCGGCAAACAATGTCTCTCGCCACCAGATCCATACCATCGGCGTCCAAACCAGCGATGCGCCAGCCGTCGCCAGATGCCCCGCCATAACGATACGCATAAACAGCGATCGCGTCGAGATGGTCCGTGTTCATGTGTTCGATGGCGGATTGTTCGCCCGCCGCAAGCTCTTCGACGATGGGGCCGCCGGTCACGAGATCGGAGCGATCGAGCAAATAGGCCTTGCCGAAGCCGCCATTGAGGCTGGCACGTTGTGGCTCGAGGCGAAAGATCGAGAAATCGCCGAGCCCGGCATAAAGGCTCGCCTTGGGATTGCGGTTGAGATAACGGCGCTCGGCACGGCCATGCGCGTCCGAGCCACGCTCGAGCCGCGACGCCTGGCAGGTCAACGTCAGGCGCGGATGCGCCAGCGGGTCGCCCTTGCCGGGCTCGCCGAGCAGCAGGGAGCAGCGTGGATCGGCAAGCATGGCGGGCGTATGCGCCGACAGCATCGAGACCAGGATCAGCGGCGCGCCGTCGATGTCGGTGGCGACGCCGACCCGGCTTGCCAACGGCGAGCCGGTCTGCGGCTCCAGCACCGCCAGGGCGCCGAAGCGGGCGCTGCGCAGAAGCGTCTTCGCCAGCCGGACCGCCTCGGCGTCCGTCTCGCGGATCACGTCCTTCTTTTTTTCGTCCAAGGGTCTCGCTCTGCTACGTTGATTTCCTGTTCCACTTATAAAACGACGATGCCGGCCGGGCAGGTGATCGATGCATGTCGTTGCCCCAAAGCCGCTCTGCGGTTCCGGGCGACATTCATTACTTCGGCGCCATGCGAATGGCGCCGTCGAGGCGGATGGTTTCGCCGTTCAGCATCTGGTTTTCGATGATGTGCAACGCAAGCGCGGCATATTCGGACGGTTCGCCGAGGCGGGACGGGAAGGGCACCGCGGCGCCGAGCGAATCCTGTACCTCCTGCGGCATGCCGGCCATCATCGGTGTCTTGAAGATGCCGGGTGCGATGGTGCAGACGCGAATGCCGGAACGGGCAAGGTCGCGCGCTACCGGCAGCGTCATGCCGACCACGCCGCCCTTGGAGGCGGAATAGGCTGCCTGGCCGATCTGGCCGTCATAGGCGGCGACCGAAGCGGTGTTGACGATGACGCCTCGCTCGCCGCCCTGCAGCGGCTCGAGCCTGGAGGCGCGGTCGGCGACGAGGCGGATCATGTTGAAGGTGCCGATCAGATTGACCTCGATCACCTTGCGGTATTGATCGAGCGGATGCGGCCCGTCCTTGCCGACGGTCTTCATGCCAATGGCGATGCCGGCGCAATTGACCAGGATGCGTGGCTCGCCCAGCTTGCTTGCCGTCACGGCGAGGGCGGCGGCGCCACTGTCGGCGCTGCTGACATCGCATTGGACGGCAATGCCGCCGATCTCGGCCGCGACCTTGGCGGCGCGGTCGATGCCGACATCGAAGATGGCGACGCGGGCCCCCTTGGCGGCAAGGGCACGCGCCGTCGCCTCGCCCAGGCCGGAGCCGCCGCCGGTCACGATCGCGATCTGGCCGTTCGGGTTCATGGCGTCATCCTCTCCTCTGAAACAGGGACGGATCAGGCCCGGATCGGCGGGCCAGGTCAAGCCGTCTAACTCTCTGCCTTGACGTAACTCCCAAGGGGGAGCGCTACGCGGTCCCTGGAAAACCGTTTCACACTTTTCCTGGAATTGCTCTAAATGTTTGGTCCCGGCATTTGCTGGAGCGGATTGAGTTTGAAGCGTTCCGGTTGTGAGACCCATGCCTTGCAGATGAACTCGTATGGGGTGAGACCTTTGAGGGTCTTGAGCCTGCGAGCGAAATTGTAGGCGGCAACGAAGTCGGCGAGATGGGTGCGTAGTTGGTCGTGGCCCTCATAGTAGAAGCGCTTGACGGTGGCGTCCTTGATGGTTCGGTTCATTCTCTCGACCTGGCCGTTGGTCCACGGATGCCTCGCCTTGGTCGTGCGATGCTCGATGTCGTTCCTGGCGCAGGTGTACTCGAAGGCGTGAGCGCGGAAGATCTCGCCATTGGCGATTGCCTCCTTGATCAGCGGCACCGCCGAGCCACCGGCACCGGGCGTGGTGAACTGAATGCCGTTATCGGTAAGCACGGTATGAATCTTGTAGGGAACGGCCGCGATCAGGCGCAGTAGAAAGTCTCTCGAGACGGCGGTGGGGGCCTTCTCGTGCAACTCGACGAAGGCGAACTTCGAGGTCCGATCAATGGCGACGAACATGTGCAGCTTGCCCTGCTCGGTCCTCACCTCGGCAATGTCGATGTGGAAGTAGCCGATCGGGTAGCTCTTGAATTTCTTCTTCGCCGGTTTGTCACCCTCGACATCCGTCAGGCGGCCGATGCCATGGCGTTGCAGGCAGCGATGCAATGAAGACCGCGTCAGGTGCGGGATGGTTGGCTGCAAGGCATAAAAGCAGTCGTCGAGCGGTAGCAACGTGTAGCGCCGGAAGGCGACGATGATTGCCTCCTCCTCGATCGAGAGCACTGTCGATCTCGGTTCCTTCGGACCAGTCGGCAGATCGGCGACTGAAGTTCGCCTCTTCCATTTGGCGACCGTCTTCTGGTTGATCCCGTAGCGCTTGGCCAGAGCCCTCAGGCTCTCTTGACTATACTGTATCGCTCGACGGACCGCCTCTGTCGTTGTGGCGCTCCCATGCAGAACCTGGCCCATAGCGCATCCTTTGATTCGGAAGATAAGGATGCCCCATCAAAGCCTGGGATCAAACATCTAGACGTGCTCGGCGACCCTGGCCCGGCTGGCGTGGCCGACCTCGCCGGTGAGCCTGGCAACCGCGCCCGGCGTGATCTCGTGCGACAGAAGGCGGTCGAGATCGACAGGGCGTGGCATCGAGATCTGGCCGCGCGGGATGCGCTTGAAGCCGAGCGGCCCGTAATAGGGTTCGTCGCCGACCAGGATGACGGCTGGTGAGCCGGCCTTTGCGGCCGCTTCGAGCGCGATCGCCACCAGCCGGCGGCCGATGCCCAGGTTCTTGAAGGCCGGCCGCACGGCAAGCGGCCCGAGCATCAGCGCGCGGCCGGCGCCAGCGGCGATGCGGGTCATGCGCACCGAGGCGACGACAATGTCGCCGTCGACCGCGACAAAGGACAGCGCCCGCTCGTGGCCGCCGGCTTCGCGGATCTTGTAGGCGGCCAGTACGAAACGGCCGGGGCCGAAGGCCTCGTCATTGATGGCTTCGATTTCAGGGTCATGCGCCGGAGTTTCCGGCAGGTATTTCACGTCGGCAAGGCTCATGGTCTTTGCGTTCCGGTAAGGAGGAAAGGTTTGCTGCAAACGGCAGCATTCGCCAGTCAGCGCTTCATCAAGCGCGGGCGCCCTTTCGTCGTCGGTCAAACCGGATCAAAGCAAAATCGAACATGCGGAGTGTCCGCTAGCATCAATTTTCGGCCGCTGCAATTGGCCTGATACGTCCGCCGTCTTCGTCAAGTGACGGTCTGTTCAGCGGCTGACGTCTTCGACAACGCAAGCTTGCGCCTACATGGCACCCAAGGATGCAAGGAGATTCGCATGGGATTGCTGGTCGAAGGCAGGTGGCAGGATCGCTGGTACGACACGGCGGACAATGGCGGCAGGTTCGTCAGGACGCAATCGCAATGGCGCGACTGGATCACCGTCGAGGGAGCGCCGGCTGAAGGCCGCGCGCGCGGCTTCAAGGCGGAGCCCGGGCGCTATCACCTCTATGTATCGCTCGCTTGCCCATGGGCGCACCGGACGCTGATTTTTCGCGCGCTGAAGAAACTGGAAGACACCATCTCCGTCTCGGTCGTGCATCATTTCATGGGCGCCAACGGCTGGACATTCCTGGCCGAGGATGGCGCCACTGGCGACACGCTTTACGGTCTCGATTTCCTGCACCAGATCTATGCCAAGGCCAATCCAGCCTATTCCGGCCGGGTGACGGTGCCCGTGTTGTGGGACAAGAAGCAGCAGACGATCGTCTCCAACGAGTCTTCCGAGATCATCCGGATGCTCAACACGGCGTTCGACGCATGGGGCGATGCAAGCCTCGACTTCTATCCGCAGGACCTGCGGCGCGAGATCGACCGCGTCAATGCGATGGTCTATCCCGCGGTCAACAACGGCGTCTACCGCGCCGGCTTCGCCACCACGCAGCGCGCCTATGAGGAGGCGTTCGGCGAATTGTTCGCGGCGCTGGATACGCTGGAGGAGCGGCTGTCAAAACAGCGCTATCTCGTCGGTGACCGCATCACCGAGGCCGACTGGCGGCTGTTCACCACGCTGGTTCGTTTCGACCCGGTCTATGTCGGCCATTTCAAATGCAATCTGCGCCGCATCGCCGACTATCCCAACCTGTCGAACTATCTGCGCGACCTCTACCGGGTGCCAGGCGTCGCCGGGACCGTGAACCTGCATCACATCAAGGCGCACTATTACGCCAGCCACGAGACGATCAATCCGACACGGATCGTGCCGGTTGGGCCGGAACTGGACTATACCGCGCCGCATGACCGGGCGCGGTTCGCGATCTGAGATCTCCCCGGCGGGCAAGTGGCTATCGGAAGGTTTCCGTGTTGAGGCGAGCCTGCCTGGCAAGCTCCGCTTTCAGGAAACTCTTGCCCATGCGGCTGGAGTAGCCCAGGGCATTGATGCCGAAAACCACAAGCCCGGCAAACAGCAGGACGAAAACCCAGACGAGAGCAGGCATGGTATCGCTTCCCGGCATGGCCCCGCCCGCGACAGCGAGGCCCACGAATACCAATGAAAGCAGGCACGAGGCCAGAGACGAAAGAAGCGTTATCTTCCAATATTCGTCTCGATTGAAAAGCCGAAGGTTCCTCTTGACGAATTTGTAAGAGGCGAAAGAGGTTGACCCGAACGTGATGGCGAAGCCGCTTGCATTGCCGAAGCTGTCCGGCAGCGACCGAAACATCATTGCTATGGCGATAAACACGGCGGTCAAGCCCACCATCATCAGACTATAAAAGCCGACATAGGGCCAAACGTTCACTGATTTTACTTGTCCCACATCCATAGAATCGCCCCAACGTATTTTTCTTGATCAATACAGCTCGGACCTATTTTAACAGCTGAGGCAAGCTTACCAATAGGGTGACGCGGGTTCGTCCCCAAAAACCTCGGCGATGCGCCGCAGCGTTGCCGGCGTCGTGCCCTGCGGCAAGCGGTCGAGCGGGAAGAAGCCGGCCTCGGCGATCTCATGGTCGGGCAGCTTCGGCGTGGTCTGGTTGAACTGCCCGATGAGATAGAAGCCGACATGGTCGCGGCGGCTGGAGCGGCGGTTGAAATGCATCGACTTCAGCACCGGCGGTGCGGCCAGCGCAATATTGCCTTCCTCGGCGAGCTCGCGCGCCAGCGCTTCGGCCAGCGTTTCGCCGACTTCGACGCCGCCCCCGGGCAACTGCCAGCCGGGTACATAGGTATGCCGAATGAGAAAGACGGAATTCGTGGCGGCGTCATGGACGAGGCCACGCACGCCCAGCGTCATCGGCCGCCGCAGCACGAAATAGAGATGGAACAGCCTGGCTCGCAGCCCCGCCCAGCCGGTCTGGCGGAAGGCGGCTTCGGCATCGGTCGTCATCGGCAGCAAAACCGTGGGTGGAAAGCCAAGCTTTTGTAGCAAGGCGCGCGCGCGTCGCCTATGAAGGATGCATGTTCAGGCTCGCGCATATTTCCGATGTCCATCTGGGGCCATTACCCGATGTATCCTATCGCGATCTCGCCTCCAAGCGCGTGCTCGGCTACGTCAATTGGCAGCGCAATCGCCGCCGCCACATGCATGACGCCGTCATCGACGCCATCACCGCCGATATCAAGGCGCAGAGCCCCGACCATCTCGCCGTCACAGGCGACCTGGTCAATCTGGCGCTCGACGGCGAGATCGAGATGGCCAAGCACTGGCTGGAAACGCTGGGATCGCCGCACGACGTCTCCGTCGTTCCGGGAAACCACGACGCCTATGTGCCGGGCGCCTTCGACAAGGTCTGCCGGTCGTGGGCGGCCTGGATGAGCGGCGACGGCGTCAATACGCCGGTCGACCGCAACGCGTTCCCCTATCTGCGCGTGCGTGGCAATGTCGCGCTGATCGGCGTCTCGACGGCGCGCGCCACGGCACCCTTCATGGCCAATGGCTTCTTCATGGAAGGGCAGGCGGAGCGGCTCGGCAAGATCCTGCGCGACAGCGGCGGGCAAGGTCTGTTTCGCGCGATCATGATTCACCATCCGCCGGTGCGCGGTGCCGTTTCGCAGCACAAGCGGCTGTTCGGGATCGCCCGCTTCCAAAAGGTCATCCGCAAGCATGGCGCGGAGCTTGTCCTGCACGGACATTCGCATCTGCCGTCGCTGTTCCAGATCGGTCCGCGCGGCGCCAGGGTTCCGGTGGTCGGCGTCGCCGCCGCCGGCCAGGCGCCGGGCGGCAAGCATCCGCCGGCGCAGTACAATCTGTTCGACATCGATGGCGAAAAGGGCAATTGGCGCATCCGCCTGACGCGGCGCGGCCTGACCGGGCCGGCGATGCCGCCCGCCGATCTGCAGACGCTGGAGATCGGCGCGGAAGCCGCTATGGCCGCAGGCTGAGCCCCATCGCCACGATGCGGTCCCAGAACAGGGCGACCGACACCGCCAGGCCGACCAGCGCGCCGGCGGCGACCAGGCCAAGGCCCGACATGAAGGCCGACCAGCCCTTCCCGCGTTGCGCTGACCGCAGCGGCGGCTCGGCTTCCGCCACCGCGGCGCGCTTCATGCCGGCGACGGCCGGTTCCGCCCCGCCCTCCATCATCCTCTGGCGCTCGACGATGCGTTCGGCGACGTAGCGGGTCACGGAATCGGCAACCGGTTTCATGTCGGTCGATTCGGCAAGCACCACGCGGCCGATGCGAGTGTCCTTGAGGAAGCGGTAGGTACGGCGGTCGCGCCCCATCGCGACATGGCTGACGGCATCGATCCACAGACGCGGCTGCAGGCCAGAGGACACGACGAAGTCGAAATTGTCCATGTCCGCGGGCACGTCGGCAAAGACGGGTGCGAGTTCGGCGGCCAGAAGATCGAGGCGCATGCGATGCGCTTCGCGCATGTCGACGACGACATCGTCGCGGTCGGCGAAGGCATTCTTCACATCACGGATGGCATCGGACAGTTTCCTTGACGGATCGATCTTTTCGCCTGCGTCCTTCATCGGCGTCTGCCTCGCGGGGTTTGGTTAACACCGGGTTAACACAGCCGCCGGCAAAATGCACTGGCGAGGTGGAGCGGGGCGCTGGCGCTGGCGCGTTGGCAGGAACTTAACCGGTGGCGGCGGCGAGTTTCGGGCGGACGGACCTGGTGCGGCGGTTCATGTTGCGCAGGATAATGCCGGCGATCAGATCCGGCGCTTCCTCGATCAGCATATGGCCGGCCTCCAGCACGTGATGGACATGAAAGCGTGCCGGCAGGTCATCCGCCTGGGTGAAGGGCAGCACCGCGTCATTACTGCCCCACACCACCATCACCGGCATGGCCAGCCTGTCCAACTGGTCGCGCGGGATGACGCCTTGCCGGTCGTCCCTTGTCATGGCGGCGGCGATTTCGACGAGTTTTTCCAGTTGCCCGGGCCGCTTGCGCATGTCGCGGAGCCTATCGGCGGTGTGATCGAAAGGCCGCGCCCGTGGCCCCGACATGGCGGCAAGGCAGGCGAGGATCTCGGAAAGGCTCTCCGCGCCGGCATAGCGGCGCAACAATGGCCCGTTGATTTCCGGGCCGAAACCGCCGGGCGCCAGAAGCGTCAGCGAGGCCACTTTCTCAGGCCCGGCCAGCGCTGTCAGCACCGCCACCGCGCCGCCCATCGAATGGCCGACGAGATGAACACGTTTCAGCCCTCGGGCGGAGAGATCGGCAAGAACGGCCCGTGCCGCAACCTTTGCAGGGCCGGCGCCCGGAAAGTCGAGCGAGAGGCCGTGCCCCGGCAGGTCATAGGCAAGGGTGCGCGCGGAGGGGCCGAGCAGGGCGATCACGTCGCGCCAGACATCGTGGCAACCGCCAAAACCGTGCAGCAGGGCGATGGTCTTCGAGCCAACGCCCTGTTCGGCAACATGGAGCGATGAGATCATGAACGCGGAAAGGGGTCGAATTGCGAGAAAGCCTGAATATGGCTGGATTGCTCTTCGTCCGGCGCGATGGCCAGTAAAGTTTTCGCGATTATTTTGCGAGCAATGCGTGTCATTCAGGGGATCGCCTTGCAAAAGCCGGCAAATCAGGCATTTCGGCGCTTCGCCCTCCATCGCCAACGCCGTGCAATTCCATTAGTCCAAACAGTCCCGGCCTGTCGCAGATCAGCTGGCGCTGCCGAGGCCTGCGGAGCGCAAGGCGCCGACCAGCCGCTCGGTCAGATCGGCTGGATATTTCCGCTCGACAAAGGTCGCGCGAGGATCGGCCGCGAATTTCGGAAACTTTGTGTTTAATTCGTCCAGCAGCATCCTCACCAAATCGTCCTGGCCAGCGGCCTTGGCGCCGATCAGTCGCGCCGCCAGATAATGCGACTTCGTCGCGGTCGTGCGCAGTGCCATGCTGGCCGCGACAGCCTTGTTCATGTCGCCGAGCATGAACTGGCCGACGAACAGCCCGTAATCCCACCATGTCGAATGACCGCTGAACGTCTGGGCCGCATGGGCGAGGATCGGCGTTCCCTCGGCGTATCGGCCGGCGAAGATAAGCCCATAGCCGTAGGCCGCGGCCATGCCGAGATCATAGGGGTTGAGTTCGGAAGCCTTGCGCATCCAGCGGATCGCTTCGTCGGTATTGCCGAGCCGCGCACTGACGTAGCCGTAGGCGCGATGCGCATAAGGGCTGGTCGGTCCCATCTGCACGCCGCGATGGGCAAATTCGACCGCCTTTTCGATCGTTGCATTGGGCGGGTAGGCATAGTGATCGGAAACTGCCTCAACCTGTAGAGACGCAAGTTCCGAATAGACGAGCGAGGACTTTGCCCCGGAATTGGCCAAGGTTTCGAGGCAGCGATAAGCGGCCTCATGGGTTTTGGCATTCTGGTCGAGATAATATTTGTCGTTGAGCAGCAGGCATTCGGTCAGGCCGTCCGGTGTGCCCGTCTGCTCGATGTAATTGTAGATCGTGCCCGAGGCGGGGAGCGCCGAACTCAGCAGGTCGGCAATCCGGTCCTCGACCGCGCCAGGAGCGCTGTCGGCCGGCGCGAGATTGCGGGAAAGAAGCACCCGCCCCGATGCCGCGCTTTGCAGTTCGATCGTGATGTCGCCGGCGTTCGGGCCAGGCAGGATGTCGAAGATGAAGCTGGTGGCCTCGTCGGCGGAATCTTGCCTTGCGTCTCGGCCGATGAAGTCGATCGTATCGAAGCCGCTCAGGCCGGCACGCAGCGACGCGCCGACACGGCTGGCAGCAGTGCCGTCAGCCTTGTTGTCGATGTAAACGAGCGGCAGCGCCTCGGACATCGCCGAGGGGGCAATGGTGCTGGTGAGGCCGGCGCTCTCGAACGTGGCCGGTATCTCGCCGCCGGCCAGCAGCGCGCCGCTGCCCTGACGCAGGATCAGCACGCCGAGCATGGCGATGACCACGGCGATCGCCATCCAGAAGAACCGGAGATGGCGGGCCACCGAAGGTGCGGGTGCTGCCGACGGCACCAGCAATGCGGCTGGAACGGCATCGTCGGCCACGCCGGAGTGCTCGGACGGACCCGTAGCCGCTTCGGTCTCTCCGGCAGGTTTTGCGGCTTCCGGCAAGCGGATCGCGTTGAGCTCGTAGGCCGGCACGTAGCCGCCGCGTGGAATGGCGATGCGGACAGGCTCGGCGATGCCTTCATTGGCGAAATATTGCTGCAGCAACTCGCGCAGCCTGCCTGCCTGCACCCGCACCACGGCATCGGTCGACGGATCGAAATCGCCGTCCTTGCCAAAGACGTCCATGGCGATGGAAAAGCCCTTGAGCCTGTCGCCTTCGCCGGCCTGTTCGCGTTCGACGAGATAACGGATCAGCTTGCGCGCGCGCTCGGATCGTCCGAACGTTTCGCTGGCAAGCAGTCGCTCCAATGTTTCGCGCACTGCGGGGGCGGCAGGCGTGGCATGCTGCAAGTGTCGATCCTCTCGAAGTCGGCACAGGTTAGGACGCGATCATATAATGCCAGCAACGCCACGCAAGTGTACAGCCATTATGTGATCGCGTACCTAACCGGATAATTTTCCGGTGGTTAATAGCCGCCCCAATGCCGGCGACAGAACGAGTTGGCCACTCGAGGCCAAAGCCTTGTTCGGGCTTCAAAAAATGACTGGCGCGAGTTGTCCGATTTCTCGCGCCAATCCTTTGTAAACGCTACCGCGCCTTGCCGCCGATGATGCGGTTGGCGGCCGAAGTCACCGCTTCAAGCGAGGCGGCGACGATGTTGGTGTTGATGCCGGCGCCGAACAGCTTGCCGCCGGGGTACTCCATTTCGACATAGGAAATAGCCGAGGCATTCGAGCCGCGCTGCATCGAGTGTTCGGAATAGTCGAGCACGGACATCTCGACGCCGACATGGCGTGAGAGCGCATCGACAAAGCCGTCGATCGGGCCGGTGCCGGTGCCGGTAATGGTCACTTCCTTGCCGTTGTCGAGGATGATCGCCTCGATCACACGCCGGCCCTTGACCACGGTATCGGGATAGGTGTGATGGTCGAGGAATTTCAGCCGCGCGCCGGGCTGGTCGACATAGGCTTCGAGGAAGCGCTCATAAATGCGCCTGGCCGGCACTTCCTTGCCTTCGGCATCGGTGATCGCCTGGATCGCCTGGCTGAACTCGATCTGCAGATTGCGCGGCAGATTGAGACCGTAGTCGGCCTGCAGCACATAGGCGATGCCGCCCTTGCCCGACTGCGAGTTGATGCGGATGATGGCCTCGTAGCTGCGGCCGACATCGGCCGGGTCGATCGGCAGATAGGGCACTTCCCACAGGCTGGTGTTGGCCTTCTTCAGCGCCTTCATGCCTTTGTTGATGGCGTCCTGATGCGAGCCGGAAAAGGCGGTGTAGACGAGTTCGCCGACATAGGGGTGGCGCTCGGGAATCTTCAGCTGGTTCGAGTACTCGTAGACGTCCTTCATCCGGTTGATGTCGGAGCAGTCGATGCCCGGATCGACGCCTTGCGTGTACATGTTGAGCGCCAGCGTGACGATGTCGACATTGCCGGTGCGCTCGCCATTACCGAACAGCGTGCCTTCGACGCGGTCGGCGCCCGCCATCAGGCCGAGTTCGGTGGTGGCGATGCCGGTGCCGCGGTCATTGTGCGGATGCAGCGAAATGATCAGGTTCTCCCTGGCGTCGAGATTGCGGCACATCCATTCGATGCGGTCGGCATAGATGTTGGGCGTCGACATCTCGACCGTCGACGGCAAATTGATGATCAGCTTGTTGTCCGGTGTCGGCTTGACGATCTCGGTGACGGCGTTGCAGATCTCTAGCGCGACTTCGAGCTCGGTGCCGGTAAAGCTCTCCGGCGAATATTCGAAGCGGTAGCCGCCGCCGGCCTTGGCCGCCATGTCGGTGATCATCTTGGCGGCGTCGGTGGCGATGCGCTTGATGCCGCCGACATCCTTTTCGAAGACGACGCGGCGCTGCAATTCGCTGGTCGAATTGTAGAAATGCACGATCGGATTGGTGGCGCCCTTCAGGGCCTCGAAGGTGCGGGTGATCAGTTCCGGCCGGCACTGCACCAGCACCTGCAGCGAGACGTCGGCAGGCACGTTGCCTTCCTCGATGCACCAACGGGCAAAGTCGAAATCGGTCTGCGAGGCCGAGGGGAAGCCGATCTCGATTTCCTTGAAGCCCATATCGAGCAGCAGGCCGAACATGCGCGCCTTGCGCTCATGGCCCATTGGGTCGATCAGCGCCTGGTTGCCGTCGCGCAGGTCGACCGAACACCAGATCGGCGCCTTGTCGATGACCTTGTTGGGCCAAGTGCGGTCGGTGAGGCCGACGGTTGGGTAGGGTTGGTATTTGCGGGCGGCTTCCGGCATGTGGCCGGCCGCGCGTTTTACGCCCTCGGGTTCGCCAGATCGGATGTCTTCTCGTGCGTTCATCGTCTTGTTCTCCCGGCGGCTCGCTGATCGGTCTTCGGACGGATTTAGGGCGAGCGGCGCCTTATAAGATTTTCGTTCGCTTGATGGAATTGCCAAGGAGCATGCGCTTGCGCGGCGGTTCGACCGCCGGGCGCTCCTTCAGCGAACCCGGCGATCGCCGATAAGGCCGAGAAGAAGCAGGGTTGAGGCAAGCGCGCGAACGGTCTCGCCGGCAAAGCCGGTCTGACGGGAAGCGGTGGTGGCGCGCGTGCTCATGCGGGCTCTCATACAGGAGCGGCTTGTGCGAGGCAAGCAGGGGCTGTGCCTGTCGCGCATTATCCCTGGTGCGGATGCTCTTCCCCATGCGCCGCAAATGCGCCAGACTTGGACGATGGCGGGGCTGCGCTGCGCCGTCGCCGGGAGGGGGTTGTCCATGAATTTCGTGTTCTTCTCGCCGCATTTTCCCGTCAACGGCGCCGATTTCTGTGACCGGCTGAAGAGGGCCGGCGCCACCGTACTCGGGATTGGCGATGCGCCCTATGAGGCGCTGGACGGCAGGCTGAAGGCAGCACTTTCGGAGTACTACCGGGTCGCCGACATGGAGGACTACGATCCGGTGTTCCGGGCGATGGGGCACTTCATCCACAAATGGGGCCGCATCGACCGCTTCGAATCGCTCAACGAGCACTGGCTGGAGCTGGAAGCCAACATCCGCACCGATTTCAACATCTACGGCACCAAGCTCGACTTCGTGAAGAACCTGAAGCGCAAGAGCCGCATGCGCGCCTTCTTCCGCAAGAGCGGCGTCGAAACCATCGCACAGCGCAAATGCTCCGACAGGGCGGGGGCCATGACGTTCATCCGCCGCGTCGGCTACCCCGTGGTGGTGAAACCCGACAGCGGGTCCGGGGCTTCCAATACCTTCAAGATATCCAACGCCAGAGAGCTCGACCAGTTCTTCAGGGACAAGCCCGAGGATGTGACCTTCGTCATGGAGCAGTTCATCGAGGGGCTGGTGGTGACCTATGACGGGCTGGTCAACCGCGACGGCGAGGTGGTGCTGGCGGCCAGCCACCGCTACGACCAGAGCGTCATGGAGGTGGTCAACAAGGACCGCCACATGAGCTACACCTGCTTTCCCCATATCAGGCCCGTGGTCGAGGAGGCCGGCCGCAAGATCCTGAAGGCGTTCGACGTGCGCGAGCGCTTCTTCCATATCGAACTGTTCGAGACCAGGGACGACCGCATCATCGCGCTCGAGGTCAACATGCGGCCACCGGGCGCCTGGATGACCGACGCCATCAACTACACGTTCGACATCGATGTCTACGCCGCATGGGCCGACATGGTGGTCAAGGATGCCGCCGGCGGACCCCATGAGGGCAAGTATTTCACCGCCTATGCCAGCCGCAAGCGGCACCTCGACTATTTGCACAGCCATGAGGACGTGCTAGCCGCGCACAAGGACAAGATCGTCCACCATCAGGCGATAGAAGAGGTTTTCAGCCGCGCCATGGGAAACTACGCCTACCAGATGCGCTCGAAGGACCAGGCTGAGCTGCGCGAGGCGGTCGCCTATATCCACGCGGAAAAGGCTTGAGGCCATGGACATCTCCTATCACAAGGCCTTCGCCCGCAATCTCGGCCGCGACATGGAATACAAGCGCTACGGCCATGCCGGCCGTCCGGTGGTGGTGTTCCCGACCTCGCAGGGACGGTTCTACCAGTTCGAGGATTCCGGCGGGGTGGGCGCGCTTGGCGAGTTCATCGACACCGGCCGCATCCAGCTGTTCACGGTCGACGGCATCGATTCGGAATCCTTCTTCGACAAGCGTGCCGAC
This sequence comes from Mesorhizobium erdmanii, assembly GCF_013170725.1. Classification (NCBI taxonomy): domain Bacteria; kingdom Pseudomonadati; phylum Pseudomonadota; class Alphaproteobacteria; order Hyphomicrobiales; family Phyllobacteriaceae; genus Mesorhizobium; species Mesorhizobium erdmanii. The sequence continues at coordinate 2,306,250 of NZ_CP033361.1, forward strand.
CCAGCGCATCGCATCGGCCGCCACGAGGCCTATTTCCGCTATGTGCGCGAGGAGGCGCTGCCGGAGATCTTGTCCACCGCATCGGCGGCCAATGGCGGACGCAAGCTGAAGCCGCTCTTCTCGGGCTGTTCGATGGGAGGCTACCATTCTTCGAACTTCGTGTTCCGCTTTCCCGAACTCGCCAGCGGCGTCATCGCGTTGTCGGGGGTCTATTCGGCGCGCGATTTCTTCGGCAAGACGCTGGACGGCGACATCTTCTACAACTCGCCGCTCGACTATCTGCCCGGCATCGTCGACCCGAAATTGCTGGCTCGGCTGAAGGCGCTCAGGCTGATTTTCTGCTGCGGGCAGGGCGCCTGGGAAGAGCGCATGCTGGTCGAGACGCGCCAGCTGGAACAGATCCTGCGCGACAAGTCCATTCCGGCCTGGGTCGACTATTGGGGCGGTGACGTCAGCCATGACTGGCCATGGTGGCACAAGCAGCTGGTCTATTTCTTCGGCCGCTGGCTGGATGATGACCTGATGCACAGGCTGGACTAAGGTATGCTAATATTCAGGTGAGGCCGGCCTGCAAATGGCTGATACCTGCGCTTCCGGTGCTCACGTACGAAAAGTACGCTCCGCTCCGGCCTGACGATGCAATGGATCGACCATTTGTCTGATCTGGCCGGTGGCGCCGTGCTGACCAATGGCGTGCCGCATTTCGTCGACGGAGTGACGGGAAGGCCCTTTCAAACCCCTTCGCCAAACCGCATGGCCAGGGCAGTCTCGTCCACGGTGAGCGTGCTCTGGGCCTTCCGGCGATCGGCTACCTCCTGGTGATGCGTGTCGGTAGTTTCGATCTTCGCGCCACGGGCCATGTCGCCGCTCTGGGCCTGGGCGTCCTTCTCGTGGGCGTGGTGATGGCGCGCCTGTTCGGGCGCTTCAATGGCGGCAACTTGCCGGTCGATGGATGAGCCTGGCACCGCTGGCCAGTTATAATATGATAAATGCATTCAAGTTTTTGTGGAAACTCCGGCGCGCCTGTGGCATGGCCAAACGGTGACGGAGCCTTGCTGTCCTGGCGGCTTCGTCTGAACCGCCATCGAAGGATTTGAGCCATGGATCAGTTGAGCGCGCAGACCCGCATCAGCGATGAGGCAATAAGGTCGGCGATCGAGCGTCTGCGCGCCGAGCATGGCGAGTTCGAGATCGAAACCGGCGCCGTCGACCGATGGGAGCTTCGCCTGTATTACGGGTCGTTGAGCGCGACGATCGACGGCGATGCCATGTTGATCCGTGTCGCCGCGATCGATGAAACCTGCCTGTCCTACATGAAGATGACGGTCGCCGGCCACGTCGCGCGGCATCTCGGCACGGCCAATGGATTGCGTTGGCAAGGCGACGGCAGCGATGCCGGCACGCCGGTCTTCTTCCGCGAGATAACCGTCATGTCGTCGACGCGGATTTCTCAGCACATGCTGCGCCTGCGCCTGGCCGGCACGGACCTCGGCCGCTTCAGCCATGGCGGCCTGCATATGCGGCTGCTGTTGCCGCCGCGCGGCCGGCGGCCGGTCTGGCCGACGATAGGCTCTGATGGCCTGCTTGTCTGGCCCTCGGGCGAGGATGCGCTGACCATCCGGGTCTACACGATCCGGGCGATCGATGCGGCAAGCGGATGGCTCGATGTCGATTTCGTGCTGCATCCGGGCCAGGATACGCCGGCCGCCGCCTTCGCGCAGAACGCCCGGGCGGGAGACGTGATCGGCATGATCGGGCCGGGTGGCGGCGATGCGCCGGAGGCGCAGACCTTGCTTCTCATCGGCGACGACACCGCGCTGCCCGCCATCTGCAGGATCCTCGAGCATCTGCCGCCGTCAACCCGGGCCGAGGCAATCATCGAGGTCGACGGTCCTAGCGACCGGATCGCACTGCCGCGAGGGGACAATATCGACGTTACCTGGCTCTTCCGGCATGGCCGGGCAGCTGGCGCCGCCGGCTTGCTGCCGGCCGCTTTGCGCGAACGCGGCCACATGGCACTGGCGGACGGCCTCTTTGTCTGGGCCGGATGCGAATTCGCCGACTTCCGCGAGATACGCAAGATCGTGCGCAAGGAGTGGGGCTTGCCGCGCGACCAACATCTGGTCACCGCCTATTGGCGCCGCGGCGCGCCAGGCGAAAACGGCGGCGGCGACGAATAAGACGCCGAAGCAGGTCAGTCGCGGATGCTTCTGGCCACCAGCCGCGCGACGCTCGGGCCGACGAGCAGCACGATCAGGAAACGTGCCGATTGCAGCGCCATGACGAAGGAAATGTCGACGTTCTGTGCCGCGGCGGCGATGATGGCGACACTGTCCATGCCGCCGGGGCTGGTCGCCAGATAGGCGGTCAGCGGATCGATGCCCAGGAGATGGCTGATCAGGAAAGCGAGCCCGCCGCAAAAGGCGATCAGCGCCATGATCGAGGCGATGATCTGTGGCAAAGCGCGCGTCGCATGGCGCAGGATCGGCCTGGTGAAGTTCAGACCGATCGACCAGCCGACCATGGCGTAGCTGACCGCCAGCAGCCATTGCGGCAACTGCATCTCGACGCCAAGGCCAAGATGGATGACGCTGCCGAAGATGAAGGTGCCGAGAAAGAAAGGCGAAGGCAGCCGGCACAGTTTTCCCACCAGGCCACCGACCAGCGCGATGCCGATGGTTGCGGTGAAGGCCTGGGCATCGATCGGCGGAAACCAGATGATGGGCGGGATTTCGATGCCTGATGTGTCGACCCACATCTTGGCGACGACGGCCGCCGTCATCGACACGAAGATGACGCGCAGATACTGCATGAAGGCGACAAGCCGCTGGTCGGCGCCGAATGCACCGGCCATCAGCACCATGGCGGTGGCCGCACCCGGCGATGAACCCCAGACGGCGGTGGTGCCGGGCAGGATGCGCCAGCGGCTGATCAGCCAGCCAAGCAGGCTGGAGGCCGCGACCGTGGCGATCACCACGCCGAGCAACAACGGCCATTCCCGGTAGAAGACCGGAAAGATGTCGGCCGAGATCGAAGCGGCGACGAGACAGCCGACAATGGCCTGGGCGGAGCCGAAAAGCAGGCGCGGCACCCGCACCGTGGCGCCATTGGTGCCGGCGACGATCGCCGCCAGCATCGGGCCGATCAGCAGTGCCGCCGGCAGGGCGGCGAGCTCCAGCGCACCAGCGAACAGGGCCGAGATGGTGAGCAGGATCAGCCATTGCCAAGGCCTGCCTATCCGCGCCATGCGCTCGGCGGCGGGCTGGTCGGGAGATGGCTGTTCGGCCGACGTATCCATTTTTCGGTCTTAGACCTGGAGCGTGAAGATGCGAACCGCGGTCCGCCGAAAAAATGAAGGTTCACGCGTTCAGATATCGAGTAACAGGTTTCATATATCCGCGTCGAACCGTTGCTCGATCTCGTGGCTACCCATGCGGTCGAAATCTTCGGGAATGAGAAGCCCGGTCATAAAACCGACCCGCCGCGTCTGCGTTTCGGGCTGATCGATAGGCACGATTCTGGCCAACGGCTTGCCGGCATTGGTGATAATGAACGACTCACCTTTGGCTACCTGTCGAACGAGGCGCGACAGATGGGCTTTCGCATCACGAATGTTTACCGTTCGCGTCAAAGGTTGTTCCTCAAAGACTGCCACCGTGTGGGCATCGAGCCTCCGGGTCAGCCAGTCTTGCCGTCAACCAGACCGAAGCCGCCTACAGGATGGGTTTCCACCTGGAATTCGAAGCCGGCGATGAAGGGGCGCGCCTTGGCTATGGCCGCCTGGACTTCGGGAAGCTGCAGCGAGGCCTTGTGGCTTTCAGCGTCGGTCCAAACTTCGGTCACCCAGATGGCGTCGGCGTCGACGGGGTCGGTGGCGATGATATAGCTCAGGCAGCCGGGCAGGGCGCCGGTGCTGGTACGCAGCACGTCCATGACCGCGTCGCGCTGGCCGCGCGACGCCCGCATCTTGCCGATCAGTCCGTACATTCCTTGTCTCCCCTGGGGGTTGGCGCGAAAGGAGTATGCAGTCAGTATGCAGATAGCCGCTCACGGCATCAACTGGCCGCCATTCACCTCGATCACCTGGCCGGTGATGTAGCCGCTCAGCAGATCGGACGAGAGGAAGAGATAGGCGCCGACGCAGTCTTGCGCCGTGCCGGCCCGGCCCTGCGGGATGGTGGCGACCATGCCCTTGATCTGCTCGTCGGTCGAATATCGTTCGTGGAACGGGGTGAGGATTACGCCGGGCGCCACTGCGTTGACACGGATACCGAAGCCGATCAGTTCCTTGGCCATGCCGCGCGTCACGTTGGATACGAAGGCCTTGGCGGAGCCGTACAGGCCAGCGCCGCCGGCGGCGCCGTTGCGGGCCGCGATCGACGACGTGTTGACGATAAAGCCGCCTTGCTTCTTCAGCCAGGGCATAGCCTTGCGCGAAGCAGTAAGCACAGAGCGCGCATTGAGATCCATCACGGCGTCGTAATGCGCCTCGGTCTGGTCGGCATAGGGCACGCGGCCGAGCATGCCGCCGGCATTGTTGACCAGCCCGTCGAGGCGGCCGAAATGTTGCGCGCTGTCCTCGACGACGCGTTCGACATCGGCGGCCAGGGAAAAATCGCCCTGGACGAGGAACACCTCGCCGCCGCCGTCGCGAATGGTCTTGGCCAATTTCTCGGCGGCGTCGCGGCTCGAATTGTAGTGCAGCGCGACGCGGCATTTCTGCGCGGCATAGGCCAGCGCCAACGCCGCGCCTATGCCGGTCGAGGCGCCGGTGACCAGCACCGCCTTGCCGGCGAGATCAGGTATGCTGAGCCCAGAGGGCGTGGTCGTCGTCGCTGGCATTTTCGTCCTCCGGGGGCCGCCTGTTGTCGCGGGCATCGCCACCCTTGCATTCAACGCCACGGCGCTTCAAGGCCTGAGATAGACATAGCCCTGGCTTTGCAGTTCCGCGAGCTTGACCACGCCACCCTTGTCGGCGGCATGAAAGCCGGCCAGCAGGTCGGCAAGCGTGATGTCCATGCCTTGCATGGTGTTGGCGCAGGCCTGCGGCTCAAGTCCATGGCTCAGAAGGCCGGCGAAGCGGCCGGAGACGGCGGCCGATATGCCTTTCGACTTGAAGGCGGCAAGGGCCGGACCATGCACCACCAGCGTGATGTCGACATTGCCGCCGGTCCCCTCATAATGGTTCTTGATGTTGCCGAGCACGAAATTGACCTTGTCGAGATCGCTCAGGTGATAGGCGACCTTCAGCCGGGCAGGCTCCGTGGCCGCTGCCTGAGTTGCCTTCAGTCCGATCAGCGCGCCGGCCCCGGCAACAACCGCGTGGAACATGTCGCGTCGGCGCATGGCATCCTCCCTGGTGTCGGCTCACCGCGATTTGCGTGGCTGTGGCCGCAATACTAGCATAAATTGACGTTACGTCCTGTCGATGCGGAGGAGGATCACATGGCGTTCCAGGGGTGGAAGACACTCACCGGTGCCGGATTTGGCGCAGTGCTGCTTGGCGGGCTCGCGGGTTCGGCCTTGGCCGATAATGCGCTGAAGCTGACGGAGCTCAGCCCGAAAGGGGCGGACGCTTGTTTCGGCCGGGTCTATGACGCGGCCCATCTCAAGGCGCATCCGAAGCAGAAGGTGGCGCGGATCTTCTTCTATTATGGCCATGATCCGGTCAGCCGGCCGAACGAGGAGCCGACGCCTTCCGACACATCCTACAATGGCTTTCTCACCACCACGGTGCGCGGCGCCAAGGCGCCGCAATGGGCCGGCGGCTGGTGCAATCACGAATCCGAAGACGGCACGACCGGCGCGATCCGTTGCGGGATGGATTGCGACCGTACGCTGGCGTCGCTGAAGGTCGACGACAAGGGCCGGCTGATCCTGTCGGACCTGTCGTCCGATATCTACCTCGATCCAGACGCGGAGGATGAGCTCGGCAAGGCGGAATACAACAGGCAGGCGCTTGGCTCGGATGATGACAATTTCCGCCTCGACCCGATGCCGGCCGCAACCTGCCAGGCCGAGTTCGCGCGCATCGATCCGATCGATCCGGCGCTCGGTGATCCGTTGCGCGTGCGGTTGAAGCCCGACCAGGCCTTCTGCTACGGCCGCGATTACGATGCGGCGCATATGGGTTCGCATCCCGATCAGCTGGCGCAGTCGATCCGGGTTTTCCGCGGGCCGGTGGAACTGGCTTCCTTCGCCTCGGGTGGCGACGCCGCCAACTGGCCGGATGGCGCCGACATCGCCGTCTCGGTCACGACGCGGCAGAAGGCAGCCAAGGTCACGCAGACCTATTCCTGCCAGGGCGAAGCCGACCAGTGGCGTTGTGCTGCCAGCTCCAAGATGAGCGATTTCTCCTGCGACATCGCGCAGAAGGAAATCTTCCTCAAGCGCGGCGCCAACGGCACGATGATGCTGGCCAATCCCAACAGCAGCGTGGCGATCGTCGACCTCTGCTCGAAGGCCGCCAACGGCAAGACGAAGTCGGACGACAAGGTTTATCGGCTCGAACCAATGCCGCAATCGGCTTGTGCGCCCTGAGGCACCCAACGCTTCGTCATCCTAGGGTGTAGCAGGAGCGAAGCGACGCGGCGCAGACCATAGGATCCATGCCGAGACTACTGAGCGCTGTTGCGGTGCAGAATTCTGCACGGCTGCATGCGTCGTCCTAGAGCGGTTCAGCGTTTGATGGAATCGCCGAACCGCTCTAACTCTTTATTTTTACGCAATTCCGGACGGAAAACCGTTACACACTTTTCCTGGAATTGCTCTAGGTCGCGGCATGGATCCTCGGGTCTCCGCGACGGAGCTTCGCTCCTGCTCCGCCCGTGGATGACGAAGTCGAGAGGTTTCAGCTAATTTTCTAGGGTCGTGACGGCGAACCGGCTCACGCGAAAGGCACGGCGGTCGTGCCCTTGGGCAGCTTAGCCTCATCGTCGGGCTCTACATGGATGGTCACCCGCACCGAGGGGATTTCGGCCTTCAGCGCGTCCTCGATGCGGTCGCAGATGACGTGGCTGGCGCCGACCGACATGTCGGCGTCGACGACCAGATGAAACTCGATGAAGGTGGCGCGGCCGGCGATGCGGGTTTTCAGGTCATGCACCTCCAGCGCGCCCTTGCAGTTGGCCGAGATGATGTCGCGGATGCGCATGTGTTCGTGGGTATCGACGGCGCGGTCCATCAGCCCGTTCATCGACGAGCCGATGACGTGCCAGCCCTGCCACAGGATGTTGAGCGCGACGATGACGGCGAGCGCCGGATCAAGGATCTGCCAGCCGGTCAGGATTGCTCCGACCAGGCCGCCGAAGACGCCGATCGAGGTCACGACATCGGTCATGATGTGGTTGCCATCGGCGACCAGCGCCGGCGATTTCTCGGCCCGGCCGGCGCGGATCAACGTCCACGCCCAGAAGGCATTGATGACCGTGGCGATGCCGTTGACGGCAAGGCCGTTCCAGGGCTTTTCCAGCGGCGCCGGGGCTTGCCAGGAGCGCCAGACCTCGTTGAGGATCAACAGTGCGGCGACGACGATCAACACGCCTTCGAGCACGGCCGAGAAATACTCGGCCTTGTGGTGACCGAACGGATGATCCTGGTCGGCCGGCTTGTGGCTGACCTGGATCGCCCAGAAGGCAGCGACCGAGGCAATGACATTGACGATCGATTCCAGCGCGTCGGAATAGAGCGCGACAGAGCCGGTGATATACCAGGCGGCAAGCTTCAGGCCGAGCACGACAGCGGCAATGATGATCGACCAGAAGGCAAGGTTGGCAACCTTGCGCTTCGCGGCCGCCCTGGCCGTGGTCGCCATCGTGTTCTCGACTTCTGCCATATCGGTCAGGCTGCCTTTTCCTTGGCCTTGCGCGGCAAATGGGCGACGATGTTCTCGATGATGCGCATGCCGGCATTATGGCCGAGCGTCATGATCGATTCCGGATGGAACTGGACAGCGGCGATCGGCTCCTTGCGGTGCTCGAAGGCCATGATGATACCGTCCTCCGTCTCGGCAGTGACGATGAAGTCATCGGGCAGCCGCACTGGATCGGCGAAGATCGAGTGATAGCGGCCAACGGTTACTTCCTTGGGCAGGCCGGAGAAGATGATGCCGGGCTTGGAAACGCGGATGCGCGACGGCTTGCCGTGCATGGGAATATGCAGCTGGCGCAGTTCGCCGCCATAGGCTTCGGCCAGAGCCTGCAGGCCAAGGCAGACGCCGAAGATCGGCAATTCGCGGGCACGTGCCTTTTTGATCGTCGCGGCGCAGTCGAAATCCTTCGGCGTGCCAGGCCCGGGCGACAGCACGACGAGGTCCGGCTTCAGCCGCTCGAACACTTCCTCCGGCACTGGCGTGCGCACGGTCGAGACGTTGGCGCCGGTCTGGCGGAAGTAGTTGGCCAGCGTATGGACGAAACTATCCTCATGGTCGACGAGCAGGATGTTGACGCCGTCGCCGACGCGCGCGGTGGTACGCTCGGTGCTGGCGGAATTGCCCGACTTGGCGTCGCGGATGGCGGAGAGCATGGCGGATGCCTTCAGTTCGGTTTCGGCTTCTTCTTCCTCGGGAATGCTGTCGAACAGCAATGTGGCGCCGGCGCGCACCTCGGCGATGCCATCCTTGATGCGGATGGTGCGCAAGGTCAGGCCGGTGTTCATGTCGCCGTTGAAATTGACCATGCCGATCGCCCCGCCATACCAGGCGCGCGGGCTCTTCTCGTTCTGCTCGATGAAGCGCATTGCCCACAGTTTCGGCGCGCCGGTGACGGTGACCGCCCAGGCGTGCGACAGGAAGGCGTCGAAGGCATCCATGCCTTCGCGCAGCCGCCCTTCGATGTGGTCGACGGTGTGGATCAGGCGTGAATACATCTCGATCTGGCGGCGGCCGATGACGCGCACCGAACCGGGCTCGCAGACCCGCGACTTGTCGTTGCGGTCGACGTCCGAGCACATTGTCAGCTCGGATTCGTCCTTCTTCGAATTCAGCAGTTTCAGGATCTGCTCGCTGTCGGAAATGGCGTCGTCGCCGCGCTTGATGGTGCCGGAGATCGGGCAGGTCTCGACACGGCGGCCATTGACGCGCACGAACATTTCGGGCGAGGCGCCGATCAGATACTCGTTTTCGCCGAGATTGATGAAGAAGGAATAGGGCGAGGGGTTGATCGACTTCAGCTTGCGCGAAATCTCGGAGGGCTGGGTCTCGCAGCGTTCGTAGAACATCTGGCCGGGCACGACCTCGAACAGGTCACCGCGCTTGAACGAATCCATGGCGCGCCGCACCAGATTGGCATATTCGCCCGGCTCGTGGTCGCCGCGTGGCGGGATGCGGTCGGCGGTCTTGAAAGGCTCGGCGATCTCGTCGCGGGCCAAGCCTTCGGTCGAAAACCCCACGCCGGAATAGTCGTAGCGGTCGGTCCAGGCCTTGGCCGAATAATGGTCGACGACAAGGATCTCGTCGGGCAGGAACAGGACGAGGTCGCGCTGGCTTTCCTTGCGAACGAGCGTGTAGTCGACCGGATCAAACTGGAAGGCGAGGTCGTAGCCGAAGGCGCCATAGAGGCCGAGATTGGCGTCCTCCTCGGTCTTGAACAGGGCCGTGATGGCGCGCAGCACGGTGAAGACGGAAGGGACGCGGCTGCGCTCCTCTTCGGTGAAGACACGGCCCGGCTTGGCGACGTCGAGGCGGATCAGCGTCTTCGACATCTCGGCGATCGTCACGTCGGTCAGGCCGCCAAGGGCCTTGCCGATAACCGGCAACAGCGCCTCGCCGCGCCGGTTCAGCGCTTCGATGCGCATGGCGCGGCCACGCGCCGAGATCACCAGCGGCGGATCGATGATGGCGGTGTCCCAGCGCGTGTAGCGGCCGGGATATTCGTAATTCGAGGAAAAAACCGCACCCCGGCGCGAGTTCAAGCCATCGACATAGGCGTCGATCGCGCCCGCATAGGGCCGGTCGTGGCGCTCACGCGTAATGGTGATGCCACCCGCGGTCACGAAGCTTTCAGCGCCGTTTTCCAGAACCTTCATCGTCATTGCCGTCTCCATCAGCTTGTTGGGCAACGGACCCGGGACTGGCTTTTAAAAAACAAATGGCCGCCCGGACTTTCCGTTGCGGCCACCCTCTCTTTTCACGCACGCGCGTTCGAACAGGCCGCTGTCAGCAGGCCCACCACCAAATGGTCTTGGTCGAACGCATGTTCATGGCGAAATCCATAGCGGCGAAAGACCGGATGCGCAACAGGTTTGAAAAGTCTCTTCAGTGGCTGCCGCTTCCCGGTCTCTGGCACATCGCCACCGCCGGTGGCGTTGCCTAGACTATGCCTTCAACATCCAGAGAACGGGAAAACACCAATGACCGATCAGGCCGAGCGCGCGCGGACGTTCCATTCCCTTCACGTCAAGGGCAATCCGATCGTTCTCTACAATGCCTGGGATCCGGGCTCGGCCAAGATCGTCGAGAAAGCGGGCGCCAAGGCCATCGCCACCGGCAGCTGGCCGGTCGCGGCCGCCTTCGGCTATGCCGATGGAGAGAAAATCCCGCTGGAGCTGGCACTCGACAACATCAAGCGCATCGTGGCGGCAGTCGACCTGCCGGTGACCATGGACCTCGAAGGCGGCTATGGCGTCGAGCCGGAGGTCGTCGCCAAGACGGTGACACGCGCCTTGCAGGCCGGCGCCATCGGCTTCAATTTCGAAGATCAGATCGTTGGCGGCACCGGCCTGCACGACATCGGCGCACAGGTGAGGCGGGTCGAAGCGGCGGCGGCCGCCGTCAAGGCGTCGGGCATACCGGCCTTCCTCAATGCCCGCACCGACATCTTCCTCAAGGCCAAGCCCGATGCGCATGACGGCGTGCTGCTCGACCAGGCGATCGAACGGGCGCATGCCTATCAAAAGGCCGGGGTAAGCGGCTTCTTTGCCCCGGGACTCGGCGACGAGCGGCTGATCGAGGCGCTGTGCAAGGCAGTTGCGCTGCCGGTCAACATCATCGCGCTGGCGCATGTGCCGCCGCGCCAGCGGCTGGCCGAACTCGGCGTCGCCCGCATCAGCTATGGCCCTGTGCCTTACCGGCAGATGGCGGAGTGGCTGGAGGCCAAGGCGCGGCAGGCGATTTCTGGGTAAGTGGTTCTGCACGGGCAGCCGGTAAGGGATGACGCGCAGACCTCCCGATTTCGTCATTCCTGGGCGGAGCAGGAGCGAAGCTCCGTCGCGGAGACCCTGGAATCCATTCCGTGACCTTCCTTGCGGGTGCAGCGGAGCAGATTCTGCACCGCAGCGGTGCGTTGAGGTCGCGGCATGGATTCTAGGGTCTGCGCCGCGTCGCTTCGCTTGCTTCGCCCTAGAATGACGAAATCATAGGCCTCAATCCTCCAGCGTCCCCGACCGGGCATCGGCACTCTTGCTGTCGCCGACCAGTTTCAGCAGGTCCTCGCCGACACGGATGATGCGGCGCGAGCGGCGGGTCAGGATGATGCCGTCCTGCGGCGCGAACACTTCCGCGCGGCCATCGGTCTCGCCTGGCGCGTGGACGATGGTGGCGAGGCGATCGCCCCTGACGACGCGGTCACCCGGCTTGACGTCGTAGAGCACGGCACCCGCGCGGGGCGCCGGCATCATGTCGATGTTTTCCAGGGGGGCGACGACACCCTTGAAAGGGCCAGGTGCGGTAAGCGCGTTGTCCGATATCACGCCGCGCCCGACCAGAAGCCGGTAGAGGCCTTCGGCGTCGGCTTTGGCCAGCGCGCCATCGACATCGAGGATACCGCGATATTCGACGGTGGTGGCGACGCGACGATCGAACTTCACTACCTCGGCCGGCACGTTCTGGTAGGGCATGATCGAGGCACCCTCGAAGGTGCCGTCGGTGTCCTCACCCCACAACACCACGGCATCGACGCCCATGGCGGCGGCGCAATCGGCCATGGCCGGCCACAGGCTGGTGTGGATGTAGAGATAGGCAAGGCCCTCGTCGTCGCAGTGCAGGTCGAGCACGATGTCGTGGCCGAGCGACAGCTGCACCAGGCGTGACTTCAGCCGCTGGTCGGCGCCGCCGAAGGTCGTGTCGGGCAACAGCTTGGCATCGGGGGCGGCAAGCAGCGGGAAGCCGCGGTTGAAATTGGTGCGGGTGCCCAGGTGAAAGCGGCCCTGGTGCTCGCCAAAATGATATTGCGCGCGGCCGATCGGATTGGCCCAGGGCACGATGGTGATGTTGCCCTTGACGCGGCCTTCGGCCTGCGCCTTGTTCAGCGCCGGCATCAGCGCGTCGATGGCGACGACGCCCGGGAGTTCGCCGGCGTGGAGGGCCGCCTGCAGATAGGCCGAGGGCGCCGCCTTGTCGCTACCTGCGAAGCGCAGCACCGGGAATTCGTAAGAGACGCCGTCGCTGTCACCGGCGATGCGTTCGATCGATTTCTGCATGACATCCTCCCTCAACGGTCACCAGACATGCCCATTTGAGGGTGCCGATGTCGATTGGTCCAGCCTGCCGCGCTATGGGCGCAAGATTTCCGTCGCTTGGCGAATGGTCGTCTATTCGGCCGCCGCCTGAAGCGGAACGGGTGCCCGCCGGTCAAGCGTTTGCGACAGCACCGCGACGGCAACCGCCAGCAAGGCGAGCATCGCGCCGACCAAGGGCAGATGGGCATAGGACACGCCGGCGGACAGGGCGACGCCGCCGATCCAGGCGCCGCTGGCATTGCCGACATTGAAGGCGCCCTGGTTGAGCGTGGCGGCAAGGTTCGGCCCTTCCGAGGCAGCCTCGACGACGCGGATCTGCAGCGGCGGCACGACGACGAAGATGAGCAGGCCCCACAGGAAGACGATGCCGATGGCGACGCCGGCGATGGCGCCGAATTGCATGAAACCGACAAACAGCACCGCCATTAAAAGCAGCGTGCCAATGACGGTCGGCATCAGCTTCCAGTCGGCCAGCCGGCCGCCGATGATGTTGCCGATGGTCATGCCGGCGCCGAACAGCAGGAGCACCCAGGTGACATCAGATGTGGACAAACCGGACACATCGGTCAGATAGGGTTTTATGTAGGTGAAGACGGCAAACAGGCTGGCCGAGGCGAGCGAGGCGATCAGCATCGCCAGCCAGACCTGGAGCTTGCCCAGCACGCGCAGCTCGCCGCGCAGGCCGCCGCCGCTCGGCTCGGCAACGTCCGATGGCACCAGCCAGGCGATCGCGGCGACCGAGATCAGGCCGATGCCGACAACGGCGACGAATGTGGCGCGCCAGCCGAAAGCTTCGCCAAGGGCCGTGCCGGCGGGAACGCCCAGAATGTTGGACAGCGTCAGTCCGGCGAACATCAGCGCCATGGCGCTGGCGCGCTTGTTGCGCGGCACCAGGCTGGCGGCGACGACCGAACCGATGCCGAAGAAGGCGCCGTGGCCAAAGGCGGTAAAAACGCGCGCCGCCATCAGTGTCCAATAGTCAGGCGCGATGGCGCAGAACAGATTGCCGACGACGAACGACGCGGTCAGCCCAATCAGCACCGGCTTGCGCGGCAGATGCGCCGTGGCCATGGCGACGACCGGCGCGCCGAAGACGACGCCGAGCGCATAGCCGGTGACCAGCAGGCCGGCCGACGGGATCGACACGCCAAGGTCGCCGGCGACCTCCGGCAACAGGCCCATGATGACGAATTCGGTGGTGCCGATGCAGAAGGACGCAATGGCAAGCGCAAGGATCGGCAAGGGCATGGAGCGTCCAGACTGAATCGGTTCAATCTGAAGATTGAACGAAGCACGCAACGGCGCACAAGCGCCATTGCCGCAATGGAGCAATGCAGAAAGTCAGGAGCTTGCCGGCAAGCCGCTAAAGCGCGTCGCGTCGAAACGGATTCATGCGGCGCGCTTTAGGTCTTTGTTTTTATGCATGTCGTTCTCCCAGAACCGAGGTCACTTCTGGGCGACATGCATTAGACCAACGGCTTCAGCTCCTGGGCGATGGTGGGCAACAGTTCCGAGACGGTGGGATGGATGTGCACGGCTCGCGCGAGCGTGTCGACCGGCGCCTTGGCGTACATCAGATCGAGCACACAATGCACCGCCTCGTCGCCGCCGGGGCCGAGCACCGAGCAGCCAAGGATCTCCCTGCTTTCGGCATCGACGAGGATCTTCATGAAGCCTTGCGTCTCACCCTTTTCGACGGCGCGGCCGACGCGGGTCATCGGCCGCTGGCCGACCAGCGCCCGGCGTCCGGACTTTTTCACCGCCGCCTCGGTCATACCGCAGCGGCCGAGCGGCGGGTCGATGTAAAGCGCATAGGCCTCGATGCGGTCGCTGACCTTGCGCGGATCATTGTCAAGCAGATTGGCGGCGACGATCTCGTAGTCGTTGTAGGAGGTGTGGGTGAAGGCGCCCTTGCCGTTGCAGTCGCCCATCGCCCAGATGCCGGGAACGTTGGTGCGCAACTGGTCATCGACAATAACGGCGCCACGTTTGTCGACTTCGACGCCGGCTCTGTCGAGGCCGAGATCGTCGGTGTTGAGCGTTCGGCCGAGCGCCAAGAGCACATGCGAACCGACCACCGGCGCTTTGCCGGCCGAGAAGGTCACCGCGATGTCCTTGCCATGTCTGGCGAAAGCGATGTCGTCGGCGCCGACATGGACGGCGATGCCTTCGTTCTCCAGGATCGACTTGATGGTGGCCGAGACGTCCTCGTCCTCGCGGCCGGTGAGGCGCGGGCTCTTCTCGATGACGGTGACGTCCGAGCCGAAGCGGCGGAACATCTGCGCGAATTCGAGCGAGATGTAGCTGCCGCCGACGACTATGAGGTGGCGCGGCAGGACGTCGAGATCCATCATCGAGGAATTGGTCAGGTAGTCGATGTCATGGATGCCGGGCAAATCGGGCACGGAGGCACGGCCGCCGGTGTTGAGGAAGATCTTTTCGGCGGTCAAAAGGTCGTCGCTGACGCGCACCGTATTGGCGGATTCGAAGCGCGCATGGCCGCGATAAAGCGTGCAGCCCTTCATGCCGGCGATCCATGTCTCGAGATTGCCGCGGGCGTCGTTGGTGACCTTGTCCTTGCGCGCCTTGATCCTGGCGTAGTCGACGCCAACGGGGCCGGAGAACGTCACGCCATAGTCGGCGGCGCGCCGCGCCAGATGCGCGGCATAGGCGCTGGCGACCATGGTCTTGGTCGGCATGCAGCCGGTGTTGACGCAGGTGCCGCCGACCAGCTTGCGCTCGATCAGCGCCACGCTCATGCCGGCCGATGTCAGCCGGCCGGCCAATGGCGACCCGGCTTGGCCGGCGCCGATGATGATGGCGTCGAAGGTTCTTGCCGTCATGCCACCGCCGCCACGATCAGCAGGCCGCCGATGATCGCCACGGCGTCCTCGATGAAGGCGGCGGGCGGGTCCTTGCCAAAGGCGGCCGCCAGCCGGCCACGCGCTTCGGCCCCACCCAGCGTGCCGATAACGGCGCCGATGGCGCCTGCGATCAGGCAGACGATGGTGGCGCCGCCTGCCGCGCCGATCACGGCACCGGCGAAGGCGCCCATGATGATGCGGGCGCCGAACTGCTGCGGCACTTTACGGCTTGGTGTCGAGGGCAGCTGGTCGGTGACGAGTTCGACGATGGCGAGGATGGTGAAGATGCCGACGGCGGCCCAATGGCTCATGAAGCTCGCCCAGGTGCCGGCAACCGGCAGCCAGCCGAGCCAGGCGCCCCAGGCGACGGTCGCCGGCGCGGTCATGGCGCGCAGGCCGGCAATCACGCCTATCAGAAGTGCGAGAATGTAAAGCATGGAAGATCCCCCTCGATCACCAGGCCAGAACGGCCTCAAGATGGCAGGCTACCATAGGTCCGATATTTGACCAGTACTTGGATTGGCGCTTTTGTGCTGTCCGCGACTATGCTTTGCAACGACGTCGATTTGGAGACCCCGCCATGGCTGGAAGCGAGCGCTCGAAAATGGCGGCCGGGGAATGGTACTCTTGCCTCGATGACGAGCTGGAGGCGTTGCGTGTCACGGCGCGCGACGCGGTGTTCGAGCACAACATGTTGTCGCCGCGCGAGCGCGGCAATCTCGGACCGGGCCTGAAGGCATTGCTCGGCGGCGTCGGCGAGGGCGCCCGCATCGAGGCGCCGTTCCATTGCGCCTACGGCTTCAACATCTTTGTTGGCGATGGCGTTTTCCTCAATGCAGGCTGCACCATCCTCGATACGGCAAGCGTGCGCATCGGCAAGGGAACGCTGCTTGGTCCCAATGTGCAGATCTATTGCGCAGAGCATCATAAGGAGATGGCAGGCCGGCAGGCGGGACTGGAGATCGCGAGACCCGTCGAGATCGGCGCCCATGCCTGGATCGGCGGCAGCGCGGTCATCCTTGGCGGCATCAGCATCGGCGATGGCGCCATCGTCGGCGCCGGCGCGGTGGTGACGCGAGACGTGGCCGCGAACACCACAGTGGTCGGCAATCCGGCGCGACCGGTCAAGCGGGACTCAGTTTCCATTCCAAGCGATCAGGTGTGCGCCACGCGCGTGTCCTGATCGGCCCGCCTGGAAAATTCGCGCCGGTACCGCGCCGGCGATGTCCGGAGCCGTGCGGCGAAATGCTGGCGCAGCGAGGTAGCGCTGCCGAAGCCGGCCTCGAAGGCCACGATGTCCATCGATTTCTCCGTCGCTTCCAGCAGGCGCTGTGCCAGTTCGATCCTCTGGTTGGTCAGCCAGTCGCCGAAACTGGTGCCGATCGATTTCTGGAAGCGGCGGGTAAAGGTGCGCCGGGTCAGGCCGGCGGCCTCGGCGACGCTGTCGAGGCTGTGCGTTTCGCCGAGCGCGGCGCGCACGGCGTCGAGCGCCTGGGTGAAACGGTCGGCGTCGGCGCTCTTTGCCACGGGGCGCTCGATGAACTGCGCCTGACCTCCCTGGCGGTGCGGCGAGAGCACGACGTGCCGGGCGAGCCGCAATGCCACTTCCGCGCCATAGCGGGTGCGCACGATATGCAGGCAGCAGTCCAGTCCGGCGGCGACGCCGGCCGAGGTGACGATGTCGCCATTGTCGACATAGAGCACACCGGGATCGACCGAAATGTCGGGGTGCAGGGCCTGCAGCCGGTCCGTATAAGCCCAATGCGTAGTCGCCTTGCGGCCCGAAAGCAGGCCGGCGGCGGCGATGGCAAAGGTGCCGAGGCAGAGCCCGACGACCAGCGCGCCGCGCCGGTGCGCGCGGCCGAGCGCTTCGTCGAGTGGCCTGGCCAGAGGGGCGTCGAGATCCCTCCAGCTCGGGATGATGACGATGTCGGCATCGTCGAGCGCGGATAGCCCGTGCGGGACAAGGATGCTCAGCCCGGCATCGGTCTGGATCATGCCTTGTTCGACCCCGCAGACACGGAAGTCGAAGCGCGGCAGGCCGAGCCTGGTGCGGTCGGCGCCGAAGACAAGGCAGGGTACGGAGAGGTGGAACGGGCTGATGCCGTCGAAGGCGAGGACGGCAATGATTGGAGCGGTCATGGGCTGCTTCCCGTGGCGAGAAAACGAATTGTCCCAATTCTTTCGAACGATGTCAATCGGGCCACTTTTGATGGATCATCGACCGGTCTATCTTCGGCCCATTGCATTCTATCCGGAAAGGAAAACACCATGTCTGACAGAGCCAACACCACGCCGCGCCGTGCGCTGATCGTGATCGATGTCCAGAACGACTATGATGGCGGCAACCTGGCCATCCAGCATCCGCCGTTCCGCGACAGCGTCGTCAATGTGGCGCGCGCCATGGATGCCGCGGCGGCCGCGGGCATCAAGGTCGTGGTCGTCAAGCAGATGGCGCCGGAGACGTCACCGATCTTCGCCAAGGGCAGCCATGGCGGAGAACTGCATCCGGAAATCGCCAAGCGTGGCCGTGACCATTATGTCGAGAAGATGCTGCCTTCCGCCTTTACCGGCACCAACCTTGAAGAATGGCTGCGCGCCAACGCCGTCGATACGCTCACGGTCGTCGGCTACATGACGCATAATTGCGACCTGTCGACGATTATCCACGCCGTGCATATGGGCTTTGCCGTCGAGTTCCTGTCGGATGCGACCGGTTCTGTGCCCTACGCCAACAGCGCCGGCTATGCCTCGGCCGAGGAGATCCACCGCGTGGTGACCATTATCCTGCAGTCGCGCTTCGCCGCGGTGCTGAAGACCGCCGAATGGGCCGAGTGCCTCAAGACCGGCGCCTTGCCGGAGCGCGACACGATCCATGCATCCAACCAGCGGGCGCTGGCGCGCAACGCGGCATAACATTTTTGGAAACAGAAAGGGCGCCGCATCGTTGCGGCGCCCTTTGGTATTTCGAGAGTTAAAGGATTTTAGAACAGGCCTTCGATCTGGCCGGCCTCGTTGAGGAAGATCTTTTCCGAAGACGGCTTGCTCGGCAGGCCGGGCATGGTCATGACCTCGCCGCAGATGATGACGACGAAGCCGGCACCCGCCGAAAGCCTGACCTCGCGCACCGGGACGGTATGGCCGGTCGGCGCGCCGCGCAGGTTCGGGTCGGTCGAGAAGGAGTACTGGGTCTTGGCCATGCATACCGGCAGATTGCCGTAGCCGGCGTCTTCCCAGGCTTTGAGCTGGTCGCGCACCGACTTGTCGGCGATCGCTTCCGAGCCGCGGTAGATGCGCTGGACGATGGTGTTGACCTTCTCGAACAGCGGCATTGCGTCGGGGTAGAGCGGCGCGAATTGCGAGGCGCCGGATTCGGCCAGCGCCACCACCTTGTTGGCGAGTTCCTCGATGCCGGCCGAGCCCTTGGCCCAATGCTTGCACAGGATCGCCTCTTCGCCCATCGAGGCGACATAGTCCTTCATCGCCTGAATCTCGGCGTCGGTGTCGGAATAGAAGTGGTTGATGGCAACCACCGCCGGCACGCCGAACTGCCTGATGTTCTCGATGTGGCGGCCGAGATTGGCGCAGCCCTTCTTCACCGCCTCGACGTTTTCCTTGCCGAGATCTTCCTTCTTGACGCCACCATTCATCTTCATGGCGCGCACGGTGGCGACGATGACGGTGGCCGCCGGCTTGAGGCCCGCCTTGCGGCACTTGATGTCGAAGAATTTCTCGGCACCGAGGTCGGCGCCGAAGCCAGCTTCGGTGACGACATAGTCCGCCAACTTCAGTGCCGTCGTGGTAGCGACGACCGAGTTGCAGCCATGCGCGATGTTGGCGAACGGGCCGCCATGGACGAAGGCCGGGTTGTTCTCCAGCGTCTGCACGAGGTTCGGCTGCATGGCGTCCTTCAACAGCACGGCCATGGCGCCGTCGGCCTTGAGGTCGCGGGCAAAGACCGGCGTCTTGTCGCGGCGATAGGCGACGATGATGTCGCCGAGGCGCTTTTCCAGGTCCTTCAGGTCGGTGGACAGGCACAGGATCGCCATCACTTCCGAGGCGACGGTGATGTCGAAGCCGGCTTCGCGCGGATAGCCGTTGGCGACGCCGCCGAGCGAGCAGATGATTTCGCGCAACGCCCGGTCGTTCATGTCCATGACGCGGCGCCAGGCGACACGGCGGGTGTCGATGCCGAGTTCATTGCCCCAGTAGATGTGGTTGTCGATCAGCGCCGAAAGCAGATTGTGCGCGGTGGTGATGGCGTGGAAGTCGCCGGTGAAATGGAGGTTCATGTCCTCCATCGGCACGACCTGCGCATAGCCACCGCCGGCGGCTCCGCCCTTGACGCCGAAATTCGGGCCGAGCGAGGCTTCGCGGATGCAGACGATCGCCTTCTTGCCGATGCGGTTCAGGCCATCGCCGAGGCCGACGGTGGTGGTCGTCTTGCCTTCGCCGGCCGGTGTCGGGTTGATGGCGGTGACCAGGATCAGCTTGCCGTCCTTGTTGCCCTTCACCGACTTGATGAACTCGGCTGATACCTTCGCCTTGTCGTGGCCATAGGGCAGCAGATGCTCGGTCGGGATGCCGATCTTCTGGCCGATCTCCTGGATCTGCTTTTTCTTGGCGCCACGCGCGATCTCGATGTCGGACTTCACTTCGGCCATGACGGCTTTCCTCTGGATTGGACGGTGGAGGGGACGATGGGGTTGATCTCTATCGCAAGCAGGTTGGAACCGGGAGCGCGGGCATCTAACCCTGTCGCTGCCGTGACGTCAACTTTCATGCAACTATGTTTCCTCTAGAGAAAATTCCTCTGCGGCCGGCCGACCTGTCCTCGGTTCTTGCTGGCTCCGCTTGCCGCGCCGTATAGAAGCCAGAGCGACGGCGTTTCCGCCGTCTCAAAACAGCCGCACAATGCACGGAATGCGACAGAGGCGACGGCGCAAATCCGCCATCGCCTGGGCCGAAGCTCAAAGTGTCACTGCGTCAGCACGTTGCTGATTTCGACCATGTTGGAGCGCACGCGCAAGATATAGAAGCCCATCGTCGTCAGGTGCGTCGGCAGCAGCCAGCCGTCCTCGCGGCCATTGGCGATGATGAAGGGCTGGATGCGCAGCGCCGAGACGAATTGCGCGTCCATCGTGTCCCACAGGCTCTGCAGGTGCTTTTCCTTGAGGACGTCCTCGAAGTCGGCCTGGGCGCCCTTCATCAGGCCGTAATAGGCATAGAGCTGGCCATAGGCGAACCAGTAGCGGTCGTCGGCGCGGGTGTCGAACCAGCCATTGTTATGGTTCTCGGCGCGCTCCTTGAGGATGGCCGAGGTCGAGCCGATATCCGATGCAATGCGATCGATATACTGCTTGAGGTTGTCGGCACGGGCATCGAACGTGGCCTGACAGGTGGCGAGGCGGGCGTTGAACGAGCGCAGCTTGCGCACCGCATCACGATAATAGCTCGGCGTCGGCGTCTTGGGGCCAAACGGGCTGACGCCGAAGTACCAGGTGTATTCGTCGAACTGCAGATTTCCGCGCGCGTCCTGCAGGTCGGCATCGATCTGTGAGGTCGTGCGGACGCGGCCGAGATTATCGGCGAGTTCGGTCGCCGTGCGCCGCACCGCCTGGTTGATGCCGCGCTGGAACGACGCCTTGTTGTCCATCCATGGTGTGTCGTCCCAGTTGATGCCGAACAGGCCGAGCTTGTAGAGGATCATCGACGAGATCCAGGCATTCTGATTGACATTGAAATCGGTCAGGTCGGCGGCCACCTGGGCAATGCCGGAGTTTCCGCAGGTCTTGGCAGTATCGGTGCCGGTGCCGGCGGCGACCTGCTCACCGGCCGAAACATTGCGCTTCTCGAAGGTGTAGGTGTCCGGATAGTTCGGGTCGAATTTGTTCCACCATTGGGTGGCGTAGAAGAAGTTGGCGTAGAGGCCGATCAGCACCAGCAGGGCAAGGCCGACCACGGCCTTGAGGATCCAGCCACGCTGCGCGTACCAGCGTCCGGCCCACAGGAACGGCCACACGATGACGCCGATCAGAAGACCGATGCCGCGGCCGATCCATTGGAAAACCCTGACGAAGAAGTTCACGATCGGATCAAGCATGGCTCTCGTCACCCCTCAAGCATGATGCCAAAAAGTTGCAGACTTTCTGGGCAACACCATGCGTCAAAACAATAAATCAGAACGAAATCATGGTTCATTTCGGTCTAGTCAGTCAGGCCGTAGAGGCGTGTGCGAAACGCCACCTTGTCCTTCAAATATGTGGTTTTCAGAACGTCCACAACATGCGATCGCCAGGCGTCGCTGAAGCCGTCATAATCCTTGTAGAAGCCGTCCTTGTTGAAAATGTAGCGCGAGACGAAGTCCGACGGTACGAAATCCGAGATCAGCCGATTGGTCAGCCAGGCGTCGGGATGGTCCGGCTTGGCGCGGATCACCAGGAAGCGCTGCTGGGGAAACACGTCCTCGATCTTGAGGTGGCCAAGCTGGGCGATCTCGCGCTTGGCGGCGTTGAGGAAGGGAAAATTGCCGTCCCTGGTGATCAGGTCGGCATGGCTCTGGATCCAGGTCTGCAGCCAGACCTTGTCGACATCGGTCAGATTGCGGTCCGGCTCGGCGTCGCGGATCAGCGCGCGCACCACCATCTCGGCCCGGTGCTCGAGATAGCCTGATGCCTCGATCCAGGAGGCGCGCGGCAGCTCGATGCGGCCAGTCGAGGCCAGGAATTTGAACACCTTGTCGGCGTCCTTGATCGAGAGATAGCTGACCTGCCACGGCCGCGAGCGGCGAAAGCCGGGGGCGGCCGGATCGCTGATCACCGTCGTCATGTCGGGGTCGACGAACACGTAGAGACCGCCGAAATGGCTGGTCCAATAAGCATTGTGGCGGAAGATCACCTGGTCGGGCACCAGCGCGTTCTCTCTGATATCGCCACAGATCTTCGCCAACTCCACCATGTGGTTCAGCATGGTATCGTCGCGCCAGGCATCGGGCTCCTGCTTCAGCCGGTCGACGAGCTTGCCGAGTTCGGCGGCCTTGCCCAGCACATCCTCCGCCGACAGCACCTTGAACTC
Organism: Mesorhizobium erdmanii; assembly: GCF_013170725.1. Classification (NCBI taxonomy): domain Bacteria; kingdom Pseudomonadati; phylum Pseudomonadota; class Alphaproteobacteria; order Hyphomicrobiales; family Phyllobacteriaceae; genus Mesorhizobium; species Mesorhizobium erdmanii. The sequence goes on from NZ_CP033361.1 coordinate 2,328,641, forward strand.
GACCTGGTTGATCGACAAAAGGTCCTCGATGTCATTGACCTTAGGAACGGAGTCCTCGATCTCGCCGTAGATGACGTCCTTGATGGTCAGCGCGTCGATGGCGCGCTGGTTCTTGGACATGAACTCGAACATCAGCAGCGAGGTATTGGAGAAGGCGGTGTGCACCACCGGCAGGTCGATCTGCGACGGTGTCAGGATGATGAAGCGGCGATTGACCTCGTTGGGGTCGAGATAATCATAGTCGCCGCACTCCTCGGCCACTTCGGGCGAGAAGCCGGTGCGGTCGATCTGGAAGCTCTTCAGCTTGGTGGGATTGAGGCCGAAGGCGGCAAGCGCCTTGTTGTAGCGATCGATCAGATGCGGCTCGTCGATGGTGAGCAAGCGGCCGTAGATCAGCTCGTTATCGCGCAGAAGGTCGGGTTTTTTGGCGGTCATCTCGAAGCGTCCGAGAGGTTTTGCCTGACAAGATGAAGCGCCAACGCTGGCGTCCCCCTCTCCCCGTTCTTCACGGGGAGAGGGTAAGGGTGAGGGGCGGCGCCGACAGTCAAGGATATGTCTCCCCATAGCTTTTTGCAGCGATGAATCGAAGGTCACTCGTTTCGATATGACGATCGAGGCGCTGTTCGATAGCCGCCAGTATCGTCTCAAGCACCGCTTCTCGCTCCTTTAATACGTCGACGTTCCAGAAGCGGAGTAGAGACCAACCATTTGAAACCATGAAGCGATCTCTCGTCTGATCGTACTTGCTGTCGACATGCTGACTGCCGTCGACCTCGACGACCAACTGGCAGTCCCTGCAAGCAAAATCAGCAAAGTAGCTGCCTATCGGAAACTGTCGGACAAATTTGTGGCCGTTCAGCCTGCGTCCGCGCAACTCCATCCAAAGCGCGTTCTCGGCGTCGTTGTCCGACTGGCGTAGACGTCTCGCCCGCCCTGTTGTTTCGATTTCTGGTCCACGCATGCGCTGCCCCTCACCCGTACCCTCTCCCCGTGAAGAACGGGGAGAGGGGGGCGTCAGCGCTGGCTCCTTGTCCTTCGACGGCGCGAAGGACTGTCCATTGACGCGACGGCCGGACCTCACGCATTCCAACTGCCCTTCTGCTTCATCACCTCCATCTCGCGCGCTGCCCTTTCGCGCAGTCTTGCGTCGCGCAGGAGTTTTCCCACCGCGGCGTCGTCGGACTTGTCGGAATAGCGGAACTCGGAATCGGCGTAGCGGTTGATCTCCTGCATGACCATGTCAAGCGAGAACGGCCCGCGCAGATCCTCGATCATGGCTTTCTTCTCGTCATACCCCTTGTGCATGAAGGCTTCCGGCTTCTCGAACCAGTCGTCGGGCAGCTCGATGTCCATGGCGCGCATCTTGATGGCGTCGGTGACGTTCTTGATGGCGCGGCCGGTGAAGCGGGGCTCGGCATCCTTGATCAGGTGGAGATAGGTGCCGATATCGGCCATGGTCTTGGGCGCGCCGTTCTCCTTCATGTAGCGCTCGTAGACTTTCATCAGGCCGTCCTCTTGCGGCTTTTCGTGCTCCTCATAGGCTTCGGTCACGGCGCGCTGGATTTCCTGCGCCGCATAGAGCTCGTGCTTGCCCAGGGGGATCTCGTGGTTCTTGCCGGCGAGCAGCACGAAGATGTCGATATAGTCGTCGCGGGTCTGCGGTCCGTCGACCAGCCAACGGGCGCCGGCGCGCTGGCGCAGCGCGTCGTCGACATTCTCGGGATAGTTGGAAAACATGCCGAACGAGCAGTTGCCGCGCACCACGGTGGCGGCGCCGGCGAAGGCATCCATCAAAACGCCGGTGATCTCCTGCTGGCCAGCCGAGGCGCGGTCGTCGGAGCGGCGCGCCGCCACCTGGTCGATGTCGTCGATGGTGCCGAAGCCGATGACACGCGGGTTCAGCACATTGTTGATGAACTGGCGGCAGTTCTGGCCGGACTTGCCCTGATAGGACGAGATCTGGTCGACACCGAAATTCTCATAGGCGAAGGGATAGCCGGCGACCTGGCAGTAGCCGTTGACGAGGCCGGCGATCATCTGGATCAGCGTCGTCTTGCCGGTGCCGGGCGCGCCGTCGCCGATGAAGGTGAACAGGAAGCCGCCGAGCTCGACGAACGGGTTCAGCTCGCGCTCGAAATCATAGGCCATCAGCATCTTGGCGAGCTTGACCGACTGGTATTTGGCGATGTGGTTGCCGACGACCTCTTCGGGTTTCTTGAAGGTCATCACCAGCGGCTTGGAGCGCTTGCCGGGCGCGACGTCGAAGCCATCGAGGGTGAAATCATCGGCATCGATGCGGATATGGGCGTTCTCGAACGGGCCGATGCCGTCGAAGCGGCCTTTTCTGGCCAACAGCCCGTCGATGGCGACGCGGGCGAAAGCGCGTGCCCTGGTGGCCAGGTCGGCATCGTCCTTCGAGCCCGCAATCGCCTTGTCGAGGCCGGCTAGGATCGACTTCACCGCATCCTGCGGCGTGTCGAACAGGAAATCCGGCTCGGGAATATCGTTGGGCGCCTCGCCGTCGCTGTCGATCAGCTGGAACAGATAGGACGCAAGGCTGAAAGCCGAGATGTAGGCTGAGGCAGAGAGAAGCTTCTTGAAGGCTGAAGCCTCGTCGCCCTCGAGCGGCGCACGGGTGTTTTTCGCCTGCAGGCTTTCGAGGTCGGAGCCTTCGGCGAAGACATCCGACACGGCGAGCGCAATCGCCGTGCCGCGCCGGGCCCGAAACAGAAGCGTGTGCTGTGCAATGGTCAGCAACTGATCGTCGGGATGGACGGCGCCGACGGTCTTCGTGAGTTCGACCTCGCGCGTGCGGCGCACCGAGCCGACCGAGACCGTGGAGACGAAACGGCGGTTGGTGCCGGCCAGTGCCGTGCCGGATTCGCGCGACGGATCCTCCAGCACGACGATGCGGGTGATGAAGCTCTGCGCGGTGGCGCGGTGCTTTTCGATCGCCGCTTCCGCAATGGTGGTCAGGCCGGTGTCCATGAAGGATGCTCCGTGGTGTGACGGTCAGACGTCTGAGATGACCTGTCCGTTGGACAGGATGTGCACCTTGTAGCCGCCGAAGATCTTCTGTGCCTCGCCGGCGGCGTAGAGCGCTTGGTAGGCCTCGTGCGGGATCAGCGCGTGGTTCTCGTAGCTCGACACGCCCTGGCGCGCGGCTTCCAGGTCATCGGTGTTGATGAAGAATTCCTGCGTCGTCTTTTCGCTGGAAAACAGCCCCTTGCGGCCGGGTTTCTCGCCCTTGGAGTAGACCTCCTGGATGGTCCAGGTCAAAAGCCAGGCGTTTTCCGGCTTGCGCACCTTGGCCAGCACTTCCGCCACCGTCGAATTGTTGTCGGTAATACCCGCGGAATAGAACGGGCCGAGCACGACGCGGCGCAATTGTTTGGGGTGGAGCGGCTCGAAATCCTTGTCGAGATTGACCGCGATCGTCGCCGGAGACAACGTATAGGCGGAGTTCTTCTCGGTGAAATCGTCGAAACGATGCGCCAGCTCGGGATTGAGCAGGCCGTCGACCGGCAGGGGGATGTCTACTTTCTCGTTGAACTTGCCGTCCCGGTCGACGAGCTGGCGGATCATGCTCTCGGAGGAATCCTCCACCGTGACCATGTAGACCAGCGGCAGGTTGGCACTGCCGTCGAAGGTCGCCCAATGGACGAGATAGTAGGGCCGCGCTGTTTTCGGATTGACCGAGACCTTGGCGGTTTGCGCCAGCGTGAACGGCCCAAAGGTCTGCTCGCTCTTGACGTCCTCGAGGTAGAGCCGCTCGGCCATCGACTTCTGCAGCGCCTCGGGGAATTCCTTGTGGCGCAGGATGAAGTCGGCCATCTCGTCCCGCAATTCGCCGGCCTTCGGGATGTTGGCAAGCCGGCTGTCGGCCTGGCGGCGGTCGTTTTCCAGTTCGAGCAGGTTCTGGAACACCGGAAAGCCGCTCTCGGCGCGCGAAATGCGGAACGTGTCCATGAAGCCCAGGCGGTTGCGCCAGCAGCCGAAAGACTTGTCGAGCCGGGCGATGTACTCGGCAACGATCCTGGCGACGATGCCGTGCCGGTAGAGCGGCGAGCGGTCGTCGCGCATGAACACTTCAAGGCCGCTGAGCGCGGCCGTGATTGCCGAGAAATACCGCGCCGCCGCGTCGTTTTCGGGGGTCATTGTGTCAGCCCTGGGATCGTCGCACCGGTGCGCGCGGCAATTATGACTGCACGTAGTTGGCCGAATTGTGCTTCTTCAGCACTTCGTCGAAGCGGCGCGCGAAGGCATCGTCGGCCAGCTTCTTGCGGCGCTGGATATCGGCGCTGGCGACCATGTTCTTCTCATGCATCTCGAGCAGATCGCCAATGTGCTTCTGCGACGCGGCGCCGATGCCGGCCATGGTTTCTTCCGCCGTGTTGTCGACCTGGCTGCCGAGCGTGTTGATCTTGTGGGCGACGTCCTGCTGGGCGGCAGTTTTCAGCGAATCTTCCAGCGCCTTGTAGAGCACGATACGCTGCTCGGTATCGATGGTCAGCTTGTTGATCAGCGTCGACTGAGCGGCGATCTGGTTGTTGAGCGAATCGACGAAGGTCTGGAACATCGAGGTGTAGCGTTCGAGCGTCTGGCTTTCGGCCAGCAGTTCCTGTTCCTTGGCCTGCTTCTCATTGTATTCGGTGGCGAGCTTGGAGCGCTCGCCCTCAAGCTGCGTGCGGTCCTTCTGGCTGGTCGAGGCGGCGATCTTGTTCTCGATGTCGAGCAGCATCGGGTTGAGCTCCTCGATGCGCTTCTGCACGGCTTCGAGGTTGGTCATGGTGGTCTTGCGGCGCTCGATCACCTGCGACAGGCTGTTCTCGGAGGTTTTGTAGCGCTGGTCGAGGACCTCCTTCTGCGCCTTCAGGATGCCGACGATGGTGTCGGACTTGGCCAGCAGTTCCTGCAGATTGCCGGCCAGCGACATGTTGCGGACGCGATCGGTGCGCATGCGCTGCTTGCGCTGGCTGGAGAAGACGCCGACGAAGTTCTCCCAGCCGGTGTAGTTCTTCATGCTCTCGAACTCGGCACCGAAGACGTTGGTGGCGTCCTCGAGGCCGATGATGAGGTCGGCAATGTTGCCTTCCATCACCTTCTGCTGCTTCAGCACATCCTCGATGCGGGCGTTCTCGATGTCGAAATTGGCGTCGCCGATCTTCTTGTCGGCGGTGGCAAGCGTGTCGAGCACGGTGCCGGACTGCTCGATCTTGGCGCGCATGTCCTGGACGACCTGCTTGGTCTTGGCAATTTCGGCATCGAAATTCTGCAATGTCGCCATAGGGGCCTCCCGCTTCGGCTTCCGGTCGCTGGTTGCGAACAGCGGCGAATATATGTGGGGCATCCGGGGATTGAAAGACGTGAAGACAGTGGCAGCGTGAAAACAAAAGAATCCGCCAAGGCCTTGAAAGACAATGCAGGTGGGGTCATGACGTGATTAGCCGGCCGGCTTGGCCTGGTTCAACTGTCATTGAACCTTTATATCGGCAAATCACCGGCGCCAGCGTCGCGGAGATGTTGAATTCGCAGGCAATTGAACCGGTTGCTGGCAAAGCCATCGCTGTCCTGCCATGCGCGCTCAGGGTTTCGGATCGGCCTTCAGATAGGCGATGACATTGGCGATGTCGTCATCATTGGTCAGGCCGCCAAACGCCATCCTGTTGCCCGGTACTTTCAGCTTCGGGGCCTTGAGATATTCGGCAAGATTTGCCTCGTCCCAGACGAGACCGGCCGCGCCCGCGGCCTTCATCGCTTCGGAATAATGGCCAAGGAAGCTCTCGGCCGTGCCGGCGGTGCGGCCGACCACACCCAAGAGATGCGGGCCGACCTTGTCGCGGTCGGTGGCTGCCTCATGGCAGGCGATGCAGCGGTTGAAGACTTTCTTTCCGAGCGCCGGATCGCCACCGGCATGAGCGCCAACAGTGGCCACAAGGAGGAAGAGGCTGGCGGAGGAAACGGCTCGAAGCATGGCTGACCCGGAGAACTCTGGCTGGGACGAGAATGGTGCAGGATAGGACTGAGCCCTTAACGAACGTTGCATCATGGCAGGATTGCTCCGACTCTTCCTATCCTACTTCAGGACAATGTAGCAGCGAGGACCACGCCGGGACGCATGACCATGCTGGTCAGGCCTGCCGTGCAAGGTCACGGCGCAGGAAATCATGCAGCCGATCGACCGCGATCAAGCCAAGCAGCGAGGCGCTGGAGTAGGTGTAACGGTAGGACCGGTCGGCAGGCCGCCGGCATGGCACTGATCGCCGTGGCGACACTTGGCGTCCGGCTGGGCTGGCGGTTCCCGGCAAGGCCAGTCCTGGCGGCCTGACGGCGATGGCAGGGGATATTCAGGATTTCATGAAGCCGATGAAATCGTCCGGCGTGGCGCGGCCCATCTCTTCTTCCCAATGGCGGCGGCAAAGCGAGACGTAGACGTCCTTGCCGATCTCCACCTGTTCGCCCTGGCGGGCAACCTTGCCATCGGCGCCGAGGCGCACGACCATCGTTGCCTTGCGGCCGCAGCGGCAAATGGTGCGCACCTCGCGCAGATCGTCGGCGATCGCCAGCAGCGCGCGCGAGCCGGAGAACAGCTTGCCCTGGAAATCGGTGCGCAGGCCGTAGCACATCACCGGAATGTTCAGCCGGTCGGCGATGCGGGCCAATTGCCAGACCTGCTCCTCCTCGAGAAACTGCGCCTCGTCGACGAAGACGCAATGCACCGTCGTGTGGTCGTGATGCTCGGCGACACGGGCGAACAGGTCGTCGCCGTCGCGGAACATCTCGGCTTCCGTCTCCAGCCCGATGCGCGACGAGATCAGGCCGCTGTCGCCCTTGCGGTAGTGGCCGGCGACGAACAGCATCGTCGTCATGCCGCGTTCGCGATAATTGTACGACGCCTGCAGGAGCATGGTCGTCTTGCCGGCATTCATCGTCGCGTAGTTGAAATAGAGCTTCGCCATGTCGCTCTTTTAAGCCGACTTGGCCCGGGGCGGGGAGGGGTCGCTGCCGCATCTCCCCTGAAAAAGCAGACGGGTCCCAAACCGTCTAGTCGCGGAAAAAACTGTCCGGCACGACAAAAGCGTCAACCGTGTCGCTGATTGGCTAGTCCGCGCCGTTGATCGTGATTGCCTTGACGCTTGAATCCACACCAGAATGGTGTTTGGCTGACGAAACAAGGCGGGCAGAGAAACCGTAACTACGCTTCGCCAAAGAATCACAATAGGAGACTGTCTATGTCGCGTATGAATTCCTTCGCCGCCGGCCTCGGCCTAGCGGCTTTTCTGTCCACCAGCGTTGCCTTTGCCGGCGATGCCGAGAGCTGCAAGACCGTGCGTCTCTCCGATGTCGGCTGGACCGACATCCAGGCCACCACGGGCCTGGCCTCGGTGCTGCTCACCGCGCTCGGCTACGAGCCGAAGACCATCCAGCTGTCGGTGCCGGTGACCATGGCTTCGTTGAAGAACAAGGACCTCGATGTCTTCCTCGGCAACTGGATGCCGTCGATGACCAACGACATCAAGGACTACACCGCCGACGGTTCGGTCGAGACCATCAGCACCAACCTGACCGGCGCCGGCTACGGCATCGTCGTGCCGACCTATGTCGCCGACGCCGGCGTCAAGTCGCTGACCGACCTCGGCAAGTTCAAGGACAAGTTCAACGGCAAGATCTACGGCATCGAGGCCGGCAATGACGGCAACCGCATCATCCTCGACATGATCAAGAACCCTAAGGACAATCTCGACGGCTTCGAGCTGGTCGAATCCTCGGAGGCGGGCATGCTGACACAGGCCGAGCAGTCGATGAAGAGCAATGAGTGGATCGCCTTCCTCGGCTGGACCCCGCATCCGGTGATGGGCGCCATGAAGATCACCTATCTCGACGGCATGGGCGACAGCGGCTTCGGCGCCGCCACCGTGTTCACCAACGTGCGCAAGGGCTACACCACCGAGTGCCCGAACGCCGGCAAGTTCATCGCCAACCTCAAGTTCAATCTGGACATGGAAGGCCAGATGATGGACGCGATCCTCAAGGGCGGCGACGCCCAGACGGTCGCGACCGACTGGCTGAAGAAGCATCCGGACGCCGTCGCGCCCTGGATCGCCGGCGTGACGACCTTCGATGGCGGCGACGCCGCGGCCGCGGTCAAGAAAGCGCTCGGAAGCTGAGCCGACTTTGCATCCGGCATGACCGGATGGAGATGGGCAGCCGCTTAACAAAGGGCTGCCCTTTTTCATATCCTATGACAAGATGACCTAGCGACAGCACGGGGCCGAAGGCCGCGCTCTGACAGAAGAGGGGTGAGATGGATCCGATTTCCAAATTCATGGTCGATCACAAAATCCCGATCGGTGCCTGGGGAAAGGCCTTTTTCGGGTTCCTGACCGACAATTTCGACACCATCTTCAGGGCGTTCTCCAATGGCCTGAATTTCATCCTCGACGGGTTGGTCGAGCTTTTGCTGATGGTGCCGCCGGTGCTGCTGGCGCTGGTCATCGCCCTCGTCGCCTGGCTGCTGCAACGCTCGCGGCCGCTGGCCATCGGCGTCTTCCTAGGCCTGATCTTCATCATCAACCAGAACCTGTGGAAGCAGACCGTGCAGACGTTGGTGCTGGTCGTCGCCGCCGCCGCCATGGCTATGGCCATCGGCGTGCCGCTCGGCATCTGGGCGGCGCACAAGCCGAAGGTCTACCGCGTCATGCTGCCGGTGCTCGACCTGATGCAGACGCTGCCGACCTTCGTCTACCTGATCCCGGTGCTGACCCTGTTCGGTCTCGGCAACGCGCCCGGCCTCATCGTCACCATCATCTTCGTCATCCCGACCGCGGTCCGGCTCACCCATCTCGGCGTGGTTTCGGTGCCGAAGTCGATCATCGAGGCCGGCGAGGCGTTCGGCGCCACCAAGAGCCAGCTGTTGTGGAAGGTGGAACTGCCCTCGGCGCTGCCCACCATCATGGCCGGCCTGACGCAGTCGATCATGCTGTCGCTGTCGATGGTGGTGTTCGCGGCCCTCATCGGCGCCGGCGGGCTAGGCACCGAAATCAACCGTGCGCTCGGCTCGCGCCGCATCGATCTCGGGCTCGAGGCGGGCCTCGCCATCGTCGTGCTTGCGATCGTGCTCGACCGAATGACCCGCATTGGCGTTGGAGGCAAGAAATGACCGTCGCCGTCGACTTCAAGAACGTCGATATCGTCTTCGGCGCCGACCAGGCCGGCTCGCTGGCGATGATCGACAAGGGCGCCACGCGCGCCGAAATCCTGGAGAAGACCGGCAATGTGCTGGGCTGCGCCGGCGCCAGCCTGACCGTGCACGAGGGCGAGATCTCGGTGCTGATGGGCCTGTCCGGCTCCGGCAAGTCGACATTGCTGCGCGCTGTCAACCGTCTCAACGTGGTGTCGCGCGGCCAGGTACTGGTCAAGGACGGCGACAAGATCGTCGATGTCGTCACTTGTGACGAGCCGACCTTGCGGCGCCTGCGCCAGAAGCAGGTGGCGATGGTGTTCCAGCAGTTCGGCCTCTTGCCGTGGCGCACGGTGGAGGAAAATGTCGGGCTCGGCCTCGAACTGGCCGGCGTGCCGGACGCCGAACGCCGGGAACGCGTGCACAAGCAGCTCAAGCTGGTCAATCTCGACCAGTGGTCCAAGAAATACGCGCACGAACTGTCCGGCGGCATGCAGCAGCGTGTCGGCCTGGCCCGCGCCTTTGCCACCGAGGCGCCGATCCTGTTGATGGACGAGCCGTTCTCGGCGCTCGATCCGCTGATCCGCACCAAGTTGCAGGACGAATTGCTGCAGCTGCAGGCCGAGCTGAAGAGGACCATCATCTTCGTCAGCCACGATCTGGAAGAGGCGCTGAAGATCGGTAGCCACATCACGATCATGGAAGGCGGGCGTATCGTGCAGACCGGCGCGCCGGAAGACATCGTGCTGCGCCCCGCCAACGACTATGTCCGCGACTTCATCGCCAATGTGAACCCGCTCTCGGTGCTGACGGCCTGGAACGTGATGCGCGACAGTCGCGACCTCGAGCATGGCGACAATGGCTGGGTGTGGCTCGACCGGCGCAAGACGACACGCTTCAAGATCGACGAGCACGGGCTGGTGGCGGCGGCCGAACGCGACGGCAAGCCCGCGGTATGGGTTTCCTGCGCCGATGTCGAGGCCCGGTCGGAGGAGGCATCGCAAGTGTTCTGGGCCAATCCCGGCACCTCGCTGAAAACCGTGATGCTGGCCATGCACCGTTCGCAGACAGCACCGGTAGCGCTGTTCGATGATCAGTCGCGCTTCGTCGGTGCGATCGGCATCAGGGATGTGCTGAGCGCGGTGCTGCGGCGGTAGTTCCATAGGATGCCAAGGCAAGCGAGGCGCCTCGATCGAGCGCGCCTGGTTCTACACAGCCAGCGGCAAACGCAGTTATGTCAGCAGGCGGCCGCCCTGTTTGTCGGATAGGCTGATCTCGCCGCCAGCGGTTCGCGCGAGTCCCGAAAAACAACCAAACAACGTACTCGAACTCGTATTTTTATTCTCGCAATATCGAGTTATTGATGCGATCTTAAGCTCAATTCACGGTGGAGTAGAATTGAGATGGATGGGGATCGTCCGATACTATCGCGGACGGCTGACCGCCTTGGCTTTGCACCCGTTGCTGACAAGCTGGCGAAGGCAATCATAAATCAAACTGCACAAGAAGGTCTGGTTTTTGGAATCGAAGGAAAATGGGGGACCGGAAAGTCGACCCTCATTAATCTCACTATTGAGGCTCTTAGGCAGGTAGGCGAAGGCGGACCCGAGATTATTGCGTTTTCGCCATGGTTGGTGGGAAATAGATCAGAATTGCTAACTACGCTTTTTGATGAGTTGGCGATCGCTGCAACGAAAATCGACCCGATTGAAGTAGCCGAAGAAGTAAGTGACGATACTCTTTTTGGTCGAATAAAAAAACCTTTTCTCCGCGACAAACATTGGCAGCTAAAGAGAAAAGAACAATTTAAGGCGAGTATCGGCAAGGGTCTCAGATTGTTCGGCACATTAGCCAGCGGGCTGGGAAGCGCGGTTAAGGCCGCTGGTGACATAGGGATGCCTGGTGCTGGGCCGGCAGGAAACGCCTTGGGAGCAGCGGGGGAGGCGATCAAGAATTTTGGTAATGAGGCATCAATTTCAAATCGCAAGGCCGGACTGGTATCCGCTCTTCGGCTTCTATCACGGCCGATTGTGGTATTTGTTGATGATCTTGACCGACTTGAGCCTAGAGAAGTTAGTGAAGTTCTTAGATTGATACGAGCTGTAGCAGATTTTCCTAACATTATTTATGTCCTCTCTTTTGATCCCAGCGTTGTCGCACAAACGCTCACGAAAGCGGTTCAAATAGACGATGGAAAGGCTTTTTTGGAGAAAATTGTTCAAGTCAGTTTTCGAGTGCCAAAACCTGATGCTTTCGATTTGAGGCGATGGTTCGAAGAAGAATTGTCAAAAATATTTTCACTCAATGTTGACAATTTAAACGAAACGGATCGCTTAGCCCGAAAACGGCTTTCATATATAGTTGACTTTTTTGGAGGTAGGTATCTTGAAACGGCAAGAGACGTTGTTAGATGCCTTAACGCGTTACGCCTTCAAGGGCAACCGGTCCAGGATTTTATAGATATTCCTGATATGGTTTGGCTTCAACTTGTTAGAATAAGTGATCCTGATCTTTATAGCTGGATAGAGGATTACGTGGTCGCTCTTGCCGCCGTGGCAAACGGTGCCACGACGACAGATCATCAAGAAAGGATTGATGCTGAAGATCTGGATAAGTTAATCTCTAAACGAAAAGATGATTTTCACCGATCGATTTCAGAAATTGGGGAGATATTGCCTGGGATATCTGACGGTATGGCTGGAACCGACAGGAGTAAATGGAGAGTCTTCAGTAAAATAAATACGGGATCGTTTGCCAAGTATGTCCGGGACAAGCGATTAGCCAGTCCTTATCACTATCGCTATTATTTCTCATTGTCAGAGCCAGCCGGCGTGCTTTCTGATGAGGCTTTCCGCTTGTTCATAGATGTGGCATCGATTGACACAGGTGCAACACTCGTTGCGTTTTCGAATTTCGTAAACCAGACGCGTCCGCAAGGCGGGGTGATGGCGGAAGTTTTGCTCAATCGAATTGAGGTCGTAAGCGAGACGGTTGATGTCGCGGCAATACCGAACATTCTCCTTTGTCTTGCAAATTTCTTGGATCACCAAAATCTCTCCCGTCGAGACGACAGTTTCCTCGGAGCGCCTAGGGCTTGGCCACAAGCGGAAAGACTTACTAGGGTTTTATTCAGGCGCTTGGATCAAGGGCGCAGAATGTCAACAATTAGGCAAGCCTTTGGCTCGGGAAAGGCTATTGGTTGGCTGACATCGCTACTTCGAAGCGAGACGTTCTCGCATGGACACTATGGGGATAGGCGGACAGATGAGCGGGAATGGTTGTTTGGCGATGATGAATTTCATGTAGTTCTTGAGACAATGCTTGCTCGATATCGAGGCTCGTCGTTTGGCGAAGTTGTTTCCGCGCCAATGATGCTAAGCCTCCTTTTTGGCTGGGCGCAAGCTGGCGATTTCGAGGAGGTTCGAGAGTGGGTTCAAGCCAACACCCTTGATGATCGAAAATTCTTGTCGTTTCTTTATCACGCCAGAGGATGGGTTTCTTCAAGTAATAGGGGGGTATATTATCCATTGAAGAAGAATGAGTTGGATTATTTTCTCGATTTCGAATCGGCCGTTCAGAGACTTTACTCCATAGCCAGCGACGGAAAAACTTCACCGGCGGACCTTGATCAGGCGAGAACGCTAATTGAGGCTGCCGCGCTAGGCAGCGACGATTGATCTAGAAAGGGCATCGCGTTTTGCGATCGCCGGTCGTGACTTGCTATATTTGCATTTACGCCGCCAGCGGTAGCCGCAACTCCGTCAGCAGCCCGCCGTCGGGATGGTTGGACAGGCGGATCTCGCCGCCGGCGGCTCGCGCGATGTTTCGGGCGATGGTCAGGCCGAGGCCGAGACCACCGGTCTGGCGGTTGCGGGATTGTTCCAGACGGACAAAAGAGCCGAAAACGGCGTCGATCTGGGCCTGCGGTATACCAGGACCTTCGTCGCGGATGATGAGCGTGATCGTGCCGTCCGAGCGGTGCAGGCTGAGATGCGCCTTCTTGCCGTAGGTGACGGCGTTCTGCACCAGATTGGTGACGCAACGCTTCAGCGCGACCGGCCGCGCCATGCAGATCAGTCCGCGCGAGCGGTCGTCGTCATTGTCGAAGGAAACGGTCTCGTAGCTGTCGGCGATGGATTCGACGAGCGACCAGAAATCGATCCGCTCGGCCTTCTCTTCCGTCACCTCGAACTTGGCGAAGTCTATCACCGAACTCGCGATGCTTTCGATATCGGCAAGATCGTGGGTCAGGGCCTCGCGCGCCGGCGATTTGCGCAGCAGTTCGAGCCGCAGCCGCATGCGTGTCATCGGCGTGCGCAAATCATGCGCGAGCGCGGCGGCCAGATGTTCGCGGTCCTCGACATATTCGCGCAGCCTCGCCTGCATGGCGTTGATCGCTCTCGCCGCGGCCTGAACCTCGCGGCTGCCCGACTCGGCGATTGGCGGGCTCTTCAAATCCTTGCCGATCCTGTTCACGGCGGTTTCCATCATCCGGTAGGGCGCCGTCAGCCGGCGCAGCGACCAGATCGACATGATCACCACCAGCCCGGCAATCAGCGAATAGAGCGGCAGGCTGTCGACACTCAGGATCGGGCCGACGGGCGTGATCGGCTCGGTGAAATTCAGCCACTGGCCGTCGGCGAAGCGCAGCGAGGCCGTCAGCTTGTCGCTCTGGGCGAAATCGGCGGCCAGCACCAGAAGGTCGCGCTCGACCTGGCCTATGTCGGGTCCGGACACTGCGCCGCTGGCGTCGTCGGCCTCGCGCGTCGCCGGATCGCGGCGCACGCGCGCGTCGGTGACGCCGAACTTCGACAGCCGGCCGACGAGAATGTCTTCAAGTTCGGCCAGTTCGTCGTCGCCGGCGATCGAGGAGGTGACGGCCGGGGTGTCGGAGACGGTGAGCGCGTAGGTCGAGTTGAACAGGCCGGCCGCGGTCGCCTTGCGCTGCTCCGGCGTAGCCTCGCTCATGAGCTGGACCAGCGAGAAGGCGCGGTCGTTGAGGCGGTAGAGGTCGACGACGTCGTTGGCGGCGGCGCGATCGCGCGAGACGATGTAGAGGGTCGCGACTTGGCTGATCAAAAGGCCTGATATGACGATCAGCAGCACCCAGACAGGCAAGGTCTGCGGCAGGAAACGTCTCATTCGGAGGTCGTCTCGGGCAGGAACTGGTAGCCGCCGCTGCGCACCGTCAGGATCAGTTTCGGTGATTTGGGGTCGTCTTCCATCTTGCGCCGCAGCCTGGAGACCAGGATGTCGATGCTGCGGTCGAAGGAATAGTCGCTGTCGCCGCCGGAGAGTTCGATGAGCTGGTCGCGGGTCAGCACGCGCTGGGCGCTCTTGACAAAGGTCTGCAGCAGGTTGAACTCGGCCATGGTCAGCTCGACCCTGACATCGTCGGGCGCCGTCAGCCGGCGCCGCGAACAGTCCATCGTCCAGCCGGCGAAATGGTAGATCTGCTTGCTGTTGGTACGCTTCGGCTCGGTTGCACCATTGCGCCGCAGCACGGCGCGGATGCGCGCCAGGAGTTCGCGCGGATCGAAGGGTTTGGGCACATAGTCGTCTGCGCCCATCTCCAGGCCGACCACGCGGTCGGTGGTTTCGGTGACGGCGGTCAGCATGATGATCGGCGTCGTATACCGGGCGCGCAGGTCGCGGCACAATTCCAGCCCGCTCTTGCCGGGCAGCATCACGTCGAGCACGATGAGATCCACCTGCGCGCGGCGCAGGATGGTCTCCATTTCGGTGCCGTCGGCGGCAACCGACGTATGCAGGCCGCGCTTCTGGAAGAACTCCTGAAGCAGGTCGCGGATGCCCTTGTCGTCGTCGACGATCAGTATGTGTGTGTCGGATTTCACGAGGTGCCCTGTCTCGATTGCCGGCCAAATATTCCGGCAGGTGAGCCACACGATAGAATTCCGGCCATATGTTGGCCAGTGCCTTGGATTTCAAGGGAGAAGGAATTTGGCCTTCTCCACATGGAAAGCAACAAATGCTTGCCCCGGCTTGGCCAGACACAATCCAGAAACAAAATTCTACAATCGGGAAAAACTCCTGAAAAGGTCGGGCGGCATAACGGTGCCGTGGCGGTCAGGTCATCGGCTGCGACGCTAGTCTCCGGGTTACGGATAAACCAATGCCACGATTGTCGATCAGCTTATTGGGAGCGTTGCTGGGTCTCGGCCTGGCCACTGCCGCTGCCGGTCAATCGGACGCAAAGGCGCCGCTCACCCGGAGCGAACGGTGCGCCAATCTCAGCCACCAATTTGATGAAGCCCTCGAAACCCATGCCACGGCAACGCAGGTCACCGCGGCAAAGGCACTTCAGAGAAAGGGCAACCGGTACTGCGCCGCCAAGAAACAGGCACAGGGCATCCGGATGCTCGCCAACGCCCTGAAGCTGCTTGGAGTGACACCGAACGACCCGGTTCAGTGAAGCTCGTAATTCGACCTGCTAAAAAGGAAATGAAGCCATGAACAAATCCATCCTGTCCGCCCTCGGCCTGGCCGTTGCTCTCGCCTTCTCGATGCCTGCTCTCGGCAACGCCGCCGCCACCACGACCGCTGCCCCGGCTGCGGCTACCACCACCACCGCCCCGGCTGCTGCCGCGACGACCACCGCTCCGATGAAGGCTGCTCCGAAGAAGGTCGCCAAGAAGACCGTCTGCAAGGCAACCAAGAAGCACAAGTGCCCGGTCAAGAAGGCCCCCAAGAAGGCGGCTGCCACAACCACTGCTCCGGCCACCACTGCTCCGGCCACGGCTCCCAAGAAGAAGCCCTGATCGATCCAGAGCTGCTCTATCGAGGCCGTTCCAGCCGCACTGGCTGGGGCGGCCTTCTGCCAAGTGCATGGTCGATGAACTGAACACCAGCGGCTTACAGCCATTGACCTTGATCGCAGTTCACCTGTTTTCAACACCGACCGTTTAGGACAGCCCGCATGAAGAAGCGGCTTTCGTCCATTTTTCGTTCCATGGTGATCGGCGGCCTCGTGGCCACCGGTGTCGCCAGGGTGCTTATTCTGTTCACCGCCAGCCCGGTGCCGGATCCGGCGAGCGGGCGCACCGAGCCCTCGCTGTTCGCGCCGGTGATTTCCAGCAATTGGGATTACATCACGCCCGTGCAGGCGTGGCTGCTCATCGTGCTGCTCGTCGTGACCTTGATCTGCATTGCCGGATGGCCGATCGCGGCATGGCTGGAACGCCGTGCGGATGCCGAAGCAAATCGCCGCGTCTTCGGCCGACAGGGCCGTTGAACCGCGTCCGACGATTTCCCACATTAGGGTGAGTGACCAGGCTGCCCGCCGGCGGCCCGCACGTCAATCAAAATGGACGATCGCTGCCGCCCGTGGCAAAATGCGAGGCACAGTCCGATCGCGAGACTATCGGCTTCCCAAATTGTAGGCTCCAATGCCTGAAATCACCACAAAACCGCGAACCAAGGTCAAGCCGCAAACCGAGCGGCCAAAGCTCTACAAGGTCATTCTCATCAATGACGATTTCACGCCGCGCGAATTCGTGGTGACGGTGCTGAAGGGCGAGTTCAAGCTCAGCGAGGACCAGGCGCACCGGATCATGATCACCGCGCACCGGCGCGGCGTCTGCGTGGTTGCGGTCTTCACCAAGGATATTGCCGAGACCAAGGCGACGCGGGCCACCGATGCCGGCAAGGCCAAGGGCTATCCGCTGCTGTTCACGACCGAGCCGGAGGAGTGAGGAGCGGTCGCCCGCAGGGCGATCAATCGACAACGATTTGTCGATTGAAGCGAGAACGCCCGGAGCCATAGCGGAGGGCAGGGGCCGGTTCGCCTCAGTTAGATAACAGGTAGCGTAGGAGCCGGCCCTTCGCAGGCTCAGGGCGTTCGAAGCTCGAAAAGCCAAGCAATTGGCTTTTCGTCCGCTACGCGGACCGCTTCTCACCCCGTAAACGGGGAGAAGGAAAAAGGCGCTACCTGCCCTCGCGGTACCACATCGAACCCATCGCCAGGAGCAGCAGGCCGAGGCCGAGGAAGCCACCGAACAGCGGCACGCGCGAGACGGCCTTCAAGACGCTGTCGTCGGTGGTGCGCAGGCCGATCCAGTCGCTGCCGGAAGCCTCGCCGGCCGAGCGCACCGGAACGATGGAAGGCAGGGTCACGTCGCTGCCAGGGGCAGTGGACGAGGCCAGCCGCCGCACGCTGCCGCCGGTGGCTTCCGCCGGCGCCTTCAGCCGGTTCTCGGTGGAGACGACGTCGGCGAATTCCGGCGCGTTGACCGGCCCGACATGCGCAAGCGCGGTGAGATCGCCATTGGCGACCTGGAACAGGCCGATCTCGTTGGTCTGGACGCTGCCAAGGAAGACGCCGGGTTCGGACTTGTCGAGCTTGACGGTCACTGTCTTGCCGGAGGGCGTGATGATCTGCGCCGGGCCTGGGTCGTCGGCCATCGTCTGGCGGCGGATCTCCAGCACCATCCCGCGTCCCTCGGCGGTCAGCCGTTCTTCCTCGAGCTCCGGCTCCTTCATCAGCCAATGGGCGATCCGCCTGTAGAGCTGGACATGCGGGCCGCCGCCCTCGAAGCCGCGCGCCCACAGCCAGCCCTGGTCGGACAGAAGCATGCCGACGCGGCCTTCGCCCTTGCGGTCGAGCAGCAGCAGGGGCCGGTTGTCGGCACCCTTCATCACCACTTCGCCTTGCGGATTCTGCACGCCGATGGTGCGGAACCAGCGGCTCCAGTGCGGCGGCTCGGTGGCAGAACCGTCGAGGCCGCGTGTCACCGGATGACGCTGGCCGAGGTCGGTCAGGCGCGGATAGAATGCTTTTTCGACCACCTCTCCGGTCGGCATGGCCGGCAGCGCCGACATCAGCGGCGTGCGCGCGATCGAAGCCTCGCCGGCGTATTCGGGGCCTGCGGCGATCAGCAGGGCGCCGCCCTTGTCGACATATTCGGAGATGTAGTCGTAGTAGAGGATCGGCAGCACGTCGCGGTGCTGGTAGCGGTCGAAGATGATGAGGTCGAAATCCTTGATCTTCTCGACGAAAAGTTCGCGGGTCGGGAAGGCGATCAGCGACAATTCGTTGATCGGCGTGCCGTCCTGCTTTTCCGGCGGCCGCAGAATGGTGAAATGGACGAGATCGACCGAGGCGTCGGATTTCAACAGGTTGCGCCAGGTGCGCTCGCCGGCATGCGGTTCGCCCGAAACGAGCAGCACGCGCAGATTCTCGCGGATGCCGTCGACCAGCGCGATGGCGCGGTTGTTGGTGTCGGTCAGTTCGCCCGGTTCGCGGTCGATGGCGAGTTCGATGATGTTGCGGCCGGCGCCCGGAATGGTCACCTGCAATGGCATGGGCTGGCCGACGGTGGCATGCTCGACCGAGACCTGTTCGCCATTGACCGAGACACGCACATCGACCGGGCCGGTCTCGTTTTCGGTCGAGATGACGCGATAGGTCATGTCGAGCGGCTTGCCGACAAGGCCGAAACGCGGCGCGTTCTCGAAGCGGATGCGACGATCCTTTTCGTGATCATTGCCGGTGATCAGCGCATGCAGCGGGGCGTTGAAGTCAGGCGCGCCGGGGGGCGCGTCATGCACCTCGCCATCGGTGATCATGATGGCGCCGCCGATGCGTGACGGCGGCACGTCGCGGAAGGCGCCTTCCAGCGCGCCGAACAGCCGCGTTTCGGTACGCTCCTCGGCGGCGGCGGACTTGCCGGCCTCGACGACGCGGACGTCGAATTGCTTGAAGCGGCCGAGACGCTCCTGCAACCCGGCCAGCGCCTCGTCGGTCTGCCTGGTGCGGTCGCCGATATCCTGGCTCTGGCTGCGGTCGACGATCAGCGCGACGACGCTTTTCAGCGGCTCGCGTTCCTCGTTGAGGAATACCGGGTTGAACAAAGCGGCGGCGAGCGCCAGCAGGGCGACGAAGCGCAGGACACCGCCACGCTGGCGAAACCACAGGCCGACAAGCGCAAGCAGCGCCAGCGGCACCAGCACCAGGGCCAGCAGCGGCCAGGAGATCAGCGGTTCGAAGGAGATCGACCAGTTCATGCCTTACCCTCCTCCTTGTGGGGAGGGTCGATCCACTCAAGTCGCGAAACGAGGAGCCTCATCCTACTGCCCCAGCCGTTCGAGCAGTATCGGCACATGCACCTGGTCGGATTTATAATTACCGGTCAGCATGTACATCATGATGTTGACGCCGGCGCGCAGCGCATAGATCCGCTGCATGGGGTCGGCCGGCACAGTCGGCAGCAGCGGATCGCCATTCTCGTCGACCGCCCAGGCGCCGGCGAAATCGTTGGCGGTGATCATGATCGGCGAGACGCCGTCGCCGGTGCGCACCGGCCGGTTGTCGGCATTGCTGGCGTCAAGCGATGCCTCGACCCAGAGCGGGCTGCCGGAAAAGCGCCCGGGAAATTCCGGCAGGATGAAGAAGGACTTGGTCAGCACGTGGTCCGACGGCACCGGCTCCAGCGGCGGAACGTTGAGGTTGCCGAGAATGTCGCGCAGCCGCTCGGTCGCCGGGCTGGTGGAATCGGCACCGATGCCGTTGGCGAACTGGTCGCGCGTGTCGAACAGCACCGTGCCGCCCTGCTGCATATAGGCGTCGATGCGTGCAATCGCGGCCTGGCTCGGCATGGGGGCTGCCGGATCGATCGGCCAGTAGATCAAAGGGTAGAAGGACAGTTCGTCCTTCGAAATGTCGACGCCGGCCGGTGCGCCGGGTTCCAGCGCGGTCTTCTCGATCAGGAAGCGGGTCAGGCCCTCGAGCCCGGCGCGGCTGATCGAATCGTCGCCCGGCACGCCGGTCAGCACATAGGCGATGCGGGTCTTTGAAATCGCCTCGATTGCCGCCTCGTCGCCCGGCTTGGCATCGTCGGCGCGGGCGAAATCGGCATGGCCGAACAACGCACCGAACACAATCAGGACCGCCGCGGTGGTGGCTGCCGCACCGGCACGGCGCGGCCGGCGCGAAAACAGGCCGCCCATCCAGAACACCGCCAACGTGTCGAGCAACATCAGCACCAGCGCCGCCGCGACCAGCGAACCCTTCAGATTGCGCGATTCGTCGAAGGCATACTGGATCGTTGTGACCGGAACGGTGACCCGCGGGCGCGCTAGCGGCTCGAACGTACTTGCGGCGTCGAGCAGATTGTGGGCGAAGACGCCGGTCTCCGAGCCGTAGAGGCCGGGCGGGTTGTCGAAAGTCACCGGCATCGCGCCAGCGCCCGGCACCAGCGGCCTTGCATCCGGGGTCGGCGGCACCAGCGTGCCATCGGCCGCGATCATGCGGTAGGGTGCCAGCGATGTGGCGGTGGCTTCGGCATTGGCGATCGCCGCGCCCTGGTTGCGCGACAGCTGGACGATGCGGCGCAGCATCTCGACGAAGCTGCCGGAGATCGGCAGGTTCGACCAGGTGGCCTCGGGTGTGACGTGGAACAGCACCAGCGTGCCCTTGCCTTTCTTCAGCCCAGTGACCAGCGGCGTGCCGTCGGCGAGTGCCGCCCAGGTGCGCTCGACAATATCGGGTGTCGGCTCGGCCAGCACCTGCCTGCTCACCGTGACTTCGGTCGGCGGCGCCAGATCGGCGAAGGGACCGGCCTTGGGGAATTCGGTGACCGGCTGCGGCGAGGTCCATGACAGCGCGCCGCCCAGCGAACGCTCGCCGGTGCGCAGGCGGACCGGCAGCAGATCGTCGTCATTGCCGCTGGCCGCCAGCCGCGAGCCGGCGAAGCGCACCAGCGTGCCGCCATTGTCGACCCAGTCGACCAGCCTTTGCCGGACCTGTGCGGGGATGGTGCCGATATCGGCCATGATGATCATCGCCGGTTTCTGGTCGAGGATCTGCGGAATGGCGTCGGCGAGATCGGCGCTGGAGGGTTCGACCAGATCGGCGAAGGGCTGCAGCGCGCGCCTGATGTAGTAGAGCGGCGACAGAAGCGGTTGCGCCTGGTCCGCCTCGGCCTGCGACAGCAGTCCGACACGGCGGCGCTTGGAGCTTTCGTCGAGCACGCGCACCGCGCCGGCCTGGCGCTCGCCGTCGAGAGCGATCGAGGCGAAGTCGTTGCGCAGCTCGAATGGCACCGCCATCGTGCCGGTGGCGGTGGCTTCGCCCGGTGCAAAAGTCAGCGTCGCATCGGCGATGCGGCGCCCCTTGTCGTCGAAGGCACCGGCCGTGACCTGCGCTGGCGCCGGATCGCCCGGCGCTCGGATCGCGGTGAGCGCAAAGCCGTCGACCTGGTTGTCGGCGCCGGTGAGACCGGTCAGCGAAAGCCGGTCGGCAACTGCCCAGACGACGCGGGCGGCGTTTTTCGACAACAGCGTGTTGAAGGCGGCCTCGTCGCCCTTGGCCGCCAGGCCATCGGCCAGTATGGCGACGCTGGCGCCGGGCAAGGTCTCCAGCACGCCGGCGACGCGAGCGTAGACGGCGGGCCGGTCGGTCGGGATCGGCCGCGGCTTGGCGGCGCGCAGCCGGTCGAGTGCTGCGGCGGCATCGAAGGGGCCGATCTCCGCATTGGCCTTTTCGGCGGTGAAGGCGATGATGACCGGCACGCCGTTCGAGCCGGCGTCCTTGATCAGCCGCTCGGCGGTAGCGACGCGCTTGTTCCAGTCGGCGGCACTGGCCCAGTCATTGTCGATGACCAGCGCAAGGGCCGCACCCTCGGCCGGCAGTTTTTCACGCGGATTGAAGACGGGTTCGGCCAAGGCGGCGACGATGAGGCCCGCCATCAGCAGCCTGAGCAGCGTCAGCCACCAGGGGCTCTGATGCGGCGTCTCCTCGCGCTTCAGCACCCGCGCCAGGATCTTCAGCGGCGGGAAGATTTCGGCCTGCGGCTTGGGCGGCGTCAGCCTGAGCAGCCACCAGATCACCGGCAGAGCCAGCAGGCCCCACAGCACCATGGGGGCGCCAAAGGAGAGCGGCAGCCAGCTCATGCGACCACCTTGCCGGCGCGGCCGCTACCGGCGTAACCGCCGTCGGCGGTCATCGCCATATGCAGGCGCACCAGCGCGTCGGACGCAAGCCGGTCGGTGTGGTTGACGGTAAAGCTCCAGCCGAGCCGCTTGCACCAGCCGGCCAGCTCCTGGCGGCGGGCGGTGTAGAGCAGGCGGTATTCGTCGCCGAGCATTTCGGCGCGTCCGGCAGTCAGCTTGTCGCCGGTCTCGGGATCGGTGAACTCGGTACGGCCGGCATAGGGGAAGGTTTCCTCGGCCGGGTCGGCGACCTCGATCAGATGAGCGCGCACGCCGTGGCGGGCGAGCACATCGAGCCATTCCATCGTTTCCTCGACCGGATCGAGGAAATCGCTGGCGATGACGATGTCGCAGAAGCGCCTGATGTCGGAGAGATCGGGCTTTGCCGGCAGGTCGCCCGCGTGCATCAGCTGGGCCGCGATGCGCTCGGCGCCGTTGCGGGCGGTGAACGGATCGGTCAAGCCCGGCCATGCGATGCGCTCGCCGCTACGCGACAACAATTCGGCCATGGCCAGCGCGAGCACCAGTGCGCGCGACTGCTTGGACACGCTGGCGCCGGTCGATTTGTAGAGCATTGACGGCGAGGGATCGGCCCACAGCCAGACCGTATGGGCGGCTTCCCATTCGCGATCCCGCACATAGGTGTGGTCGTCGCGGGCCGAACGGCGCCAGTCGATGCGCGAGGAATCACCTTCGACATAAGGCCGGAACTGCCAGAAATTCTCGCCGATGCCGCGCTTGCGGCGGCCATGCCAGCCGGCGATCACCGTGTTGACGATGCGGCGCGCCTCGACCAGCAGGTCGGGTACAAGCGAAGCCCGCAACCGGCCACGGGCGAGCGCGTCGCGCGTCGCTGCCGGAGCCTGGACTTCGCCGATGCGCCCCATCAAATCCCTTTCACGAGCTTCGCCACCACGTCGCGGACACTTGTACCCTCGGCGCGGGCGGCGAAAGTCAGTGCCATTCGATGCTGCAGCACCGGCTCGGCCAGCGCCCTGACATCGTCGACCGAAGGTGCCAGCCGCCCTTCGTAGAGCGCGCGGGCGCGCGTGCATAGCATCAGCGCCTGGCTGGCGCGGGGGCCGGGGCCCCAAGCGATGTGCTTGTCGGTCTCGGCATTGCCCTGGCCCGGACGGGCCGAGCGCACCAGGGTCAGGATCGCCTCGACGACGCTTTCGGGCACCGGCATGCGGCGGATCAGCGTCTGGATCTCCTTCAGCCGCGCCGGCTGCAGCACGTTCTGGGCCTTCGCGTCCTCGATGCCGGTGGTTTCCAAGAGGATGCGGCGTTCGGCCTCGATTTCGGGATAGAGGATGTCGACCTGCATCAGGAAGCGGTCGAGCTGGGCTTCGGGCAGCGGATAGGTGCCTTCCTGCTCCAACGGATTCTGCGTCGCCAGGACATGGAAGGGCGCGGGCAGATCGTAGCGGGCGCCAGCGATGGTTACGTGGTATTCCTGCATCGCCTGCAGCAGCGCCGATTGCGTGCGTGGCGAAGCGCGGTTGATCTCATCGGCCATCAGCAACTGGGCGAAGATCGGCCCGGAGATGAAGCGGAACGAGCGTTTGCCGGCCTCGTCCTGCTCCATGACCTCGGAACCGAGGATGTCGGACGGCATCAGGTCGGGCGTGAACTGGACGCGGCGCGAATCGAGGCCGAGCACGACGCCCAGCGTTTCGACCAGCTTGGTCTTGGCAAGGCCGGGAACACCGACCAGAAGCGCGTGGCCACCGGCCAGCAGGGCCACCAGCGTGCGCTCGACGACGTTCTCCTGGCCGAAGATCACCCGGCCGACCCCGTCGCGGATCCTGGAAATGTCGGCCAGCGCCTTTTCGGCCTCGGCGATCATGTCGGTTTCGCTGATCGGGCTTTCCTTGACCATCACGCTCATTCGGCTCGATCCCTTTGCTTGGAAATACCGGCCCGCACCATATCATAGGTTGCCGCGATTCGGCCTCGCGTAGCGCCTATGGTCGAACTTAAACCACAGACTTAGGCTGACAAGCGGAACAACAGTGACTATTTCGTGACGATGACGGAACACCACGAACATCGCGAACAAAGCCTTACGAGCGCCACCGAGGCGCGCGGCCTGGAGGCGTTGATCTCGCGTGCGGCGCGTGCCGGCAAGGGCGCGGCACCGGTCGAGCGCTGGAATCCTGACTTTTGCGGCGATCTCGACATGGAGATCAAGGCCGACGGCACCTGGTTCTATCTCGGTACGCCGATCGGCCGCATGCCGCTGGTGCAGCTATTTTCCTCCGTGCTGCGCAAGGACGCGGATGGCAGGACCTATCTGGTGACGCCTGTGGAAAAGGTCGGCATCCGCGTCGCCGATGCGCCCTTCATTGCCGTCGAGATGGACGTTTCGGGCAGCGGCGACGACCAGATCATCACCTTCCGCACCAATGTCGGCGATGTGGTCGAGGCCGGACCGGAACGGCCGCTGCGCTTCCTCGACGAGAACGAGACTGGCGGCCTGAAGCCCTATGTGCTGGTGCGCGGCAGGCTCGAGGCGCTGGTGGGGCGGCCTGTCATGTACGAACTGGTCGGGCATGGCGAGGAGATCGAGATCGGCGGCGAGACGATGTTTGCCGTGCGCTCCAAGGGCGCGGTGTTCCCGATCATGCCGGCGGACCGGTTGAAACGGCTGAGCGCATGATGGACCAGGTATCACTGCCGCCGTTTTCATCGGCGGATTTTCGCGCGCGCTTCGCCGCGCAACGGCAAGCGCATGCCGGCGACGATTATGGCGATCATCGCTTCAATCCGGGCCATCCGCGCCTCAACCAGGGCAAGGCGCTTCGCAATGCCGCGGTGCTTATCCCGGTGGTCGATCACGATGGCGAGGCGACGGTTCTCTTGACCAAACGGGCCGAAAAGCTGCGCAGCCATTCTGGGCAGGTGGCCTTTCCCGGCGGTACTATCGATTCCACCGACGCCAGCCCGGAGGCGGCGGCGCTGCGCGAGACCTTCGAGGAGATCGGCCTGGAGCAGGACCGCATCGCGATCATCGGTCGCATGCCCGATTATGTCGCCGGCAGCGGCTACCGCATCGCTCCGGTGCTGGGCATCGTGCAACCCGGCTTCCAGCTGACCTTGAACGCCGACGAGGTCGATGCCGCCTTCGAAGTGCCGCTGCGCTTCCTGATGGATCCGGTGAACCACAAGCGCGACAGCCGCATGTGGAACGATATCGAATGGTTCTTCTACGACATGCCTTATGGCGACCGCCGCATCTGGGGCGTCACCGCGGGCATCATCCGTACGCTCTATGAAAGGCTTTATGCGTGAGTGTTTCGATCGCGGGCCGGGCCGACTGGCTCACCGACAAGCATTTGCAGCGCCTGCTTGCCGCCCTGGCTGAAGGGGGCGAAGAGGCGCGTGTCGCGGGTGGCGCCGTGCGCAACACGCTGATGGGCCAATCGGTCGCCGACGTCGACATCGCCACCACCTGTTTGCCTGAGGAAACCATCCGCCGCGCCAGGGCGGAAGGTTTCAAGCCGGTGCCAACCGGCATCGAGCACGGTACGATCACCGTTGTCGCCGGCGGCAAGCCCCATGAAGTCACGACCTTGCGCGCCGATGTCGAGACTGACGGCCGCCGCGCCAAGGTGTCGTTCGGACGCGACTGGAAACTGGACGCCGAGCGGCGCGACTTCACCATAAATGCGCTCTACGCCGACGCCGATGGCACTGTCGTCGACCTGGTCGGCGGCATCGCCGACATCGAGGCGCGCCGGCTGCGTTTCATCGGCGATCCGGAGGCGCGCATCCGCGAGGATTATCTGCGCATCCTGCGCTTCTTCCGTTTCTTCGCCTGGTATGGCGAGGGGCGGCCGGACGCCGAGGGGCTAAAGGCCTGCGCCCGGCTGAAGGAGGGCTTGGCGCGACTTTCGGCGGAGCGTGTCTGGTCCGAACTGAAGAAGCTCTTGTCGGCACCCGACCCGTCGCGGGCGCTGCTGTGGATGCGGCAGGCAAGTGTGCTGACCACGGTGCTGCCCGAAAGCGAGAAGTGGGGCATCGATGCCATCCATGGGCTGACCAAGGCCGAAAAGGATCTCGGCTGGGTAGCGGATCCGCTGCTGCGGCTGGAGGCGATCGTGCCGCCGGATGCCGCGCGCATGCAAACGCTTGCCGAGCGGCTCCGGTTTTCGACCGATGAAGCGCATCGCTTGCGCCAATGGGCACTGTCCACTGCCGTCGAGCCGAAGACGACCGAGGGCGAACTGGCGAAAAGGCTCTATCGCGGTGACCGGCAAGGCTTTGTCGATCGGCTGCGGCTGTCGCTCGCAGCGGCGCGGATGCGTGCTGTCGAGGACAATGACGCGCTCCTCGAAGCGGGCGGCTTTTCGCGCCTGCTGGCCTTCGCGCTCAAATGGGAAAAACCGGTATTTCCGCTGAAAGGCGCCGATCTGGCGGCGCTCGGCGCAACGCCTGGACCAAAACTCGGCGAAATCCTCAGGAATCTCGAGGCGGAATGGATCGATGCCGGATTTGCGCCGGATCGCGGCACGTTGCTGGAACGCGCCGCGCAGGCACTCGAAACTTAGGCTGGAGCCGCTGGATTTCTGCCGATCGCGCGCGGCTTACCTGATCGCCAAGGGAGCCAGGGCGCGTGAAAGGCTTGCTTCGCCCCTGCCATAGACGGACGCGTTATAGCCGACCAAAGTGTCGGTGCGCGCCGTATTGAGAAGCTGGTTGGTAATCTGCGTCGGCGTTGCCTTGGTGAACTTGCTGCCGACGATCGCGGCGTAGCCGGCAACGATCGGCGCCGCGAAAGAGGTGCCGTAAAGGCCTGTCTTGTCTCCGGCGACCCCCACGACCAGGAAATGGCTCTGCACAGCAGTGTTCGAGCCCGCGGTGTTGGAGTACCAGGCCATGCTGGCCTTGTTCGTCGTCGTGCCGTTGCTGTTGAGCGCGCCGACGAAAATCGCGGATGCCTTTCCGATCAGGGCTAGGTCGAGATAGTCCTGCTGGCCGCCGGTGACGCCGCCCACGGCAACCGCGTCGTTGCCCGCAGCTTTCGAAACCACGGCCGTTCCCTTGGTGGCGTAGGAGATGATGGAGGCTTCCTCGGCGCTCCACCCGATCTGGCTGGGGCTGTAGCCCGCTTTGGCGTACATGCCATAGCTCAGATTGAGCACGTTCAGGCCCGGCGCCAGCGCGACCGCCGAACTGGTGGAGAAGTCCTTCGACCTGATGGCTGCCAGCGGCGCGACCATGCTGGCTTCTTCGCGGGTCCATTCGCCGTGGCGCTGCGTCTGCGTGCCAATGCCGAAATTGCCGCTGAATTTCGAGGTGCTGGAGAAGTCGTCGACAATGGTGATGGTGACGCCTTGGCCCTCGTACCCGGCGCGCCATGCGGCCCCGACATCCGGGCTCATCCAGCTTTGGACGGTCGGCGTCGTGGTGGTCGCAAGCGTGGTACTCAGGCATATTGCAGCGTTTGCCTGGCCGCCGGCGCAGAGCGTGGACAGCGGATCGGGACCGACGGCTTCCTGCGCCATCGCCATCGATGCCGGCAGAAGGGCGAGGGCGGTAGCGATAGCGAACTTCCAACGATTATTCGACATGTTCTTACCCCGGTTCAGACGACAGCTACGACGAACGATCGCGAACTACCCGAGGCGGCGTGACATCTCACGCTTGGCCCCTCGCGATCAGAAAGTAACACGATAATTCAGCCAGAGATGCTGGCTCTCAGGTTTAGCGTTAACCAGATATTTCAAGGTTTCTTCAGGCGCCATCTCGCTGGCCGCGAGACGGCAATTGACATTGAAGCTGCCCAGATCGCCATAATCGGCCTGGCAGGTCTTTTCGGTGAGCTTGCCGCCGATGGTTGCTGTGAACGACAAGGAAAGAGTGCTGTTCGGACCCGGATGCATTTGAGTGAGGAACCCTAGCTTCAGGCTGGGCGCGATCCTATACTTCTCGGCCGCCTCTCCGGTTCCAAATCCCC
This sequence comes from Mesorhizobium erdmanii, assembly GCF_013170725.1. NCBI lineage: Bacteria > Pseudomonadati > Pseudomonadota > Alphaproteobacteria > Hyphomicrobiales > Phyllobacteriaceae > Mesorhizobium > Mesorhizobium erdmanii. The sequence continues at coordinate 2,356,732 of NZ_CP033361.1, forward strand.
AAAGGATGCCGGTATCCTCGGTGATCGGGGTCAGCAGATCCACATGCATGTCGACCCAGCTTGCGTGGTACCATTGGTTGAACGATACGCGGCTGCCGTTCTGGAGTTCGTAGCCGCCACTGCCCAGGCTTCGCGCCCGATCGCTGAGCTGCGAGCCCTGATGGATGTCGACTATCGATGTCGTCATTTCCTGGGCAATCGCCGACCACGCCATGAGGGATGCCGACAGCACAAGCGCCGCGGTGCACAAAAGCACTCGATTGCCGGACTTTTCGCGCATGCGCGAAACAACCTCGCCCCACCGTTCCGGGTCAGGTGCCTGGTGGCGACGGGCTCCTCTGGCAGCCCCCTGTAGCCGGATTATCGGGCGGACAGTCGCACGGGTCGGTTACCGCAGCGTTTATTTTAGCTGTAAGAAATATATTTTTTGCGCCCGCGGAGCCAGACCGCGCCGCGTCGGAAAGGACTGGCGCAGGCGTGTCGCGTTTTTGTTTTCAGGGAGTCGTCGCCCAAGAGATCACTGCATCTGGACGACACGCCCGCCACGGCCGCGAACACCAATGGCGGGCGCGATAGACTATGCCGCATCGCGAACCTTCTCGATGCGCGAGCGGATCGCCTCGACCATCGTCTCCCGGATGGTGGTCTCGCCATGCGTCTCGCGCATGTGCTCGACGGCGCGGCGCATGACTTCGGCCTCCTCGTCGGCACGCGTGTGCCATTCACAGCCGGGCACGAGCGACCCGCAGTGAAATTGCTTCATCGGATTTCTCCTTTTCCTCCGGGGAGCCGGTCGAGGCTCCGCCACTTTCTTGGCTCACGGTCATTGGAGATTGAACCTCCGGACGTGAGCGGGGCGAACACTATAACACGGCAGGGGGCGGTCTGGTTGCATCAAAGCTGCGTGCGCCGCCACCAAATGTCAGGGCCAGCGGACCTCGGGCGGCAGGCTGGAGAGGATCGAGGCGACATTGCCGCCGGTCTTCAGGCCGAAAATGGTGCCCCGGTCGTAAAGCAGGTTGAATTCGACGTAGCGGCCACGCCGGACGAGCTGTTCGTCGCGGTCGCCGTCGGTCCAGTTCTCGTTGAAGTTGGCGCGTACGAGGTGGCCGTAGACGACGAGGAAGGAGCGCCCGACATCCTGGACGAAGTTGAAGTCGGCATTCCAGCCGCCTTTGTCCTGCTCCGAATGCAGCCAGTCGAAGAAGATGCCGCCGGTGCCGCGCGGCTCGTTGCGATGCGGCAGATAAAAATACTCGTCGCACCACGTCTTGAATTTCGGATGGTCGGCGACGTCGGCATTCTTCTCGCAAGCGAATTGCATGGCGCGGTGAAAAGCGACGGTATCGGGATCGTCCTGGGTGCGGCGGCGGTCGAGCACCGGGGTCAGATCGGCGCCACCGCCGAACCAGTGCCTGGAGGTGACCACCATGCGCGTGTTCATATGCACGGCGGGAACGTTGGGGTTCCAGGGGTGCGCGATCAGCGAGATGCCGGAGGCCCAGAAGCGCGGGTCTTCCTCGGCGCCCGGCATCTGCTTCCTGAATTCGGGCGAGAACTCGCCATGGACGGTAGACGTGTGGACGCCGACCTTCTCGAAGACGCGGCCATGCATCATCGACATGGTGCCGCCGCCGCCCTTGCCCTGGTCACGTTCCCAGGGCGTCTTTTCGAAGCGGCCGGGCGACCATGACGCAAGCGGGCCCTGGAGATCCTGCTCGATCTGCTCGAAGGCGCCGCAAATGCGTTCGCGCAGCGCCTCGAACCACAGGCGGGCCTTCATCTTCTTTTCTTCGATGTCGGCGGGCAGGCCAGCCGGTATTTCAGGTCGTTCCAAGTGCCGTCTCCGGTTGTGGTCGAATCGCATCCGGCCTCCCGGACAAAATGACTCGTCTTTTGCCGGCGCGATCCCTAATCTCTTGACGGGAAGGGTCAAGTCACTTTGGTTTTGCGCATGATCCTTTGCGGAACCGATTGCGGTTTCGGGGTCATGCGCCAGGGCAAGGAGTTGTTTCGTGCGCACCCCGGCAAGACCGCCGCTGGATGGCCTGAAGAAAAGGCTCGACCAAAGCCGTGCCGAGCGTTCACGCATGCCACGCGACGGCTTTTTGCGCGAAACCTTCGTCCTGCCGCGCTCCGATGCGCGCCTCAAAGCTAAGGAATGGTTCGAGCGCTTTCCCAAGCAGGCCTACTGGACCGAGATCGAAAGCTGGTTCGAGCGCCCGGGAGATCTGATCGAGTTCACCATCAGGCGGCTGCCCGTGGCGGATTAGCATTTCCTCGCCCTGTCACCATAAGGGGAAAGGATGCCGGCCGGCAGGTGAGGGGTGGCCCAAACCTTTGAATGCCAGCGCTGCCCCTTATCCGCCTTTCAAGTACCTTCTTCCAATGAACGGGGAGAAGGAAGAACCAGCCGCCTCGCGCCAACACCTTCCCTCGCCAGCCGGTCGCCCTTGTTCCTGAGCGGACATTTGTCGATCGACATGCAGCCGCAGCCGATGCAATCGGTCAATCCGTCGCGCAGCTTCTTTAGCTGGCTGATCTTCTGGTCGAGGCTATCGCGCCAGGCCGTTGAAAGCAGATTCCAATCCTCACGCGTCGGCGTACGGCCTTCAGGTAATGCTTCAAGTGCCTCGCCGATCTCGGCCAGCGAAATGCCGACCTCCTGCGCGACCTTGATGATCGCCACCCGCCGCAGCACGTCGCGGCCGTAGCGGCGCTGGTTGCCTGATGTGCGGTGGCTGCGGATCAGTCCGCGCGTCTCATAGAAATGTAGCGCCGACACCGCGACGCCGCTGCGCATGGCCACCTGGCCGACCGTCAATTCCGTTACTGGAGCCATGTCCCATTTTCCGCTTGACCTCAAGTTAAGTTGAGCTTGTAGCGAAGAAATGCCGATTGGGCAAATGACAGGAGAAGGCGATGTGCGCCTGGGTGAGAATGACTGGCAAAGCCGCTGCCTTCGGTGACGGTGAGGGCGGTGCGGCCGATGAGCCGCGGATCCTATCCGAGCTGCCGGACGGCTTCACCCGCCACCATGGCGACCGACAGCGCGACGTTGATCGAGCGCGCGGTGCCTTGCATCGGGATGGTCAGCCGCGCATCCGCCGCCTGATGGACAAGATCCGGCACGCCTGCGGATTCGCGGCCGAACAGCAGGATGTCGCCGTCGGCGAAGCTGAAGCTGGTGTAGGAGAGCGCAGCCTTGGTCGACAGAAGCACCAGCCGCTCCGCGCGGGCCTTGCGCCAGTCCTCGAAGGCGTTCCAGTCAACATGCCGGGTCAGGGAAGCCATTTCGAGATAGTCCATGCCGGCGCGCTTGAGCGCCTTGTCGGAAAGCGGAAAGCCGGCCGGTTCGATGATGTCGACGCCAAGGCCGAGGCAGGCGGCGAAGCGCAGGATTGTCCCGGTATTGCCGGCAATGTCCGGCTGGTAGAGCGCGATGCGGAGACGACAGTTCATTTCCGCATCCTTCTAATAAGTGGCAGATCGGCCACAGCGCGCTCGCGGTTTCGGAAATTCCTGGACCTGCGGGTGGCCATATTCTGCGAAGTCGGGTATACGACCGGCATTGTCAACCCGAACCGATGGAGGGGTATTTCATGATGACCATGCACATCCAGCGCCCCTCTCGTGGGCTAGTACGCCTGCCGGCGGCTTCGGTACGACAATTCTCCTGACTCTCTAAGACTTGATCGCACCGATTCCCGCCGAAACACCTTTTCGGCTCTCGAAGGAATCCTGCGATGTTTTTCAAAAAGTCAAAAGGGCTGAACGCCCAATCTGAGCGTGTCCAGACCGATGCCTGGCGTCGTGTCCAGACCGATGCTTGGCGTCGTGTCCAGACCGACGCAATCCATCCCTCCGGCCGAACGCCGGCGGACGACCTTGCTTCGCCTTTTCATCTCTATTTTCATACGGAGGACGGACCGATGTTCGATCCCTACAGAATACCGGGCTCGAGGAGCCTGCATATCCACCGACTGCCGACCTGGGCGCTGTTGATCGGCGAGACCTATTCGTCGGCGGTTCATGCCGAAGTCCGCCGCCGGCCGCATCGCGGCATGCTGCCGGATGTCGATTTCTCGTGCGCGGTTCCGGATCCGAGCCGGCCGTCGCTGGTGCGGCGAATCATCCGGCTGATCCGGCCCGGCGCGAAAATCCGGCTTGTCGACACCGCACCGTCAGGATCGGCAAACGAGCCTGTCGGCGAAAAGCCCGCGAACCCCTATATTGCGCGAAGCAGGGCCGACGGTCCGGATGATTCCGGAGCGTCGGCCCTCGGCGCCATGCGGCCCCGGGACTTCGTACGTCGCCAAGCCGCGTAAGCGGAAAACAGATTTCACAGGCATGACCGATGTTGGTGTTTAGCTGGTTTGAAAGAAGGCTCGATCCGTTCCCGGCAGCGGAGCCGGTCGAGCCGCCCAAGACGCTGGTGGCCTTCTGCCTGCATTATACGCGCGGCGCATGGCACTATATCCTTGTCGACGCGGTGCTGGTGACGGCGATCGCCATCGCGGAAGTGTGGATGTTCGGCTTCCTTGGCCGCATCGTCGACTGGCTGTCGGCGCAGAATCGCGAAACCTTCCTGCAGACGGAGGGCTGGAAGCTCGCAGCCATGGCCTTCATCGTGCTGTTCGCGCTGCCGGGCACGGTGTGGCTGCATTCGCTGCTCAACCAGCAGACGCTGATGGGCAACTATCCCATGCGCATCCGCTGGCAGGTGCACCGCTACCTGCTCAAGCAGTCGATGAGCTTCTACCAGGACGAATTCGCCGGGCGCATCGCCACCAAGCTGATGCAGACGGCGCTGGCCGTGCGCGAATGCGTCATCAAGGTGATCGACGTCCTCAACTACGTCATCGTCTATTTCCTCGGCATGCTGCTCATCGTCGGCTCGGCCGACTGGCGGCTGGCCGCGCCGCTGGCGGTCTGGCTGGTCGGCTACATCCTGTTGCTGCGCTTTTTCATCCCGCGGCTGGGCAAGGTCGGCGAGGAACAGGCCAATGCGCGCTCGGTGATGACCGGTCGCGTCGTCGACAGTTACTCCAACATCCAGACGGTCAAGCTGTTTTCCCATGCGCGCCGCGAGGCCACTTTCGCCAGGGAAGGCATGATGGGTTTCCTCGACACGGTCTATCGGTCGATGCGGCTGGTGACCGTGCTTTTCGGCACGCTCTACATTCTGAACGCACTGCTCCTGTTCTCGGTCACCGCCATTTCGCTGTGGCTGTGGATGGGGCAAGTGGTGACGATCGGCGCGGTCGCCGTGGTCATCGGCCTTGTGCTCAGGATGTGGGGCATGTCGCAGTGGATCATGTGGGAAATGTCGGGCCTGTTCGAGAACATCGGCACGGTGCAGGACGGCATCGCCTCGATCTCGCTGCCGCGTCTTGTCGAGGACAGGCCGGATGCGAAGGAGATCGCCGTTTCCAGGGGTGAGATCCGCTTCGAGGATATCGGCTTCCATTACGGCAAGCAGAAAGGCGTGATCGAAAACCTGTCGCTGACGGTGAAGCCGGGCGAAAAGGTTGGCATTGTCGGCCGCTCGGGCGCCGGCAAGTCGACGCTGGTCAATCTCTTGCTGCGCTTCTACGACCTGGAGAGCGGCCGGATCCTGATCGACGGCCAGGAGATCGCCGGGGTGAGACAGGACTCGCTGCGAGCCCAGATCGGCATGGTCACGCAGGACACATCGCTTTTGCATCGCTCGGTGCGCGAGAACATCCTCTATGGCCGGCCTGATGCTTCAGACGAAATGCTTGTCGAGGCGGCACGGCGGGCCGAGGCGCTGGACTTCATATCAGGGCTTTCGGATCACAATGGCCGCAAGGGGTTCGACGCCTATGTCGGCGACCGTGGCGTCAAATTGTCCGGCGGCCAGCGGCAACGCATCGCCATTGCTCGCGTTATGTTGAAGGATGCACCGATACTTATCCTTGACGAGGCGACGTCGGCGCTGGATTCCGAGGCGGAAGCGGCCATCCAGGAGAACCTCTACAAGCTCATGCAAGGCAAGACCGTCATCGCCATCGCCCACCGGCTGTCGACCATCGCGGCGATGGACAGGCTTGTGGTGATGGACCAGGGTCGGGTCATCGAGGAAGGTTCGCACGAGGAACTGGTCGCGAAGGGCGGGCTCTATGCCCAGCTGTGGCAGCGGCAATCGGGCGGGTTCCTGCTAGAGGACGTCCCGGCCGATGTCGCCAACGACGTGATCGCAAAGGGGCAAGCCGCAGAATGATGGCCGCCGCATGATGACAGCCATCTATCGCTGGTTCGAGAACTGGGTCTATCCGTTCAGGGAGCCGGCGAATCTTCGGCCACCGGCAAGCGTCGGCGGCTTTCTCTGGCACTATGTCGGCCAGGCGAAGTTCGCCTTCTTCGCCATGCTGGTCATCGGCGGCATCGCGCCGCTGGTCGAGGCCGGCCTGTTCTACTTCGTCGGGCGGCTGGTCGACATCCTCGATCAGCTTCCGGCCGAGCGCAGCTGGCACGCGCTGTGGGCCGCCGCCGGCCCTGAACTGGTGTTCATGATCGCGGTGGTGCTGGTCATCCGCACCGTCGTCGTCGGCCTCTCGGCGCTGGTCGACGAGCAGACCATCACGCCCGGCTTCTACAATCTGGTGCGCTGGCAGGCGCACCGGCATGTGTCGCGCCAGTCCTATGCCTTCTTCCAGAACGATTTCGCCGGCCGCATCGCCACAAAAGTCTGGCAGGCGGGGCAGGCGACCGGCGATTTGATGGAAAGCTTCATCGAGGTCGTCTGGTTCATGGTCGTCTATACGGTGACGACGCTGGCGCTGGTTGCCGGTCTCGATCTCAGGCTGGCGGCGCTGGTGGTGATCTGGATCACTGCTTTCGGCTTTCTGGCCAGGCTTTACCTGCCGGCGATCCGCAAGCATGCCGAGGCAACCGCCGAGGCGGGCTCGATGATCAATGGCCGCATCGTCGATTCCTATTCCAACGTGCAGACGCTGAAGCTGTTCTCGGCCGATGGCGACGACCGTTACATCAGGAACGGCTTCGACATCTATCTCGATGCGCTGCGCCCGTTCACCCGCCGGCTGACCGGCGTGCGCATGGCGCTGACGACGCTGTCGGGCATCATGATCACGGCGATCGGCTGCTTTGCCGTCTATCTCTGGGTCGAGGGCTCGATCACCGTCGGCGCGGTCGCCTTCACGTTGTCGCTGGTGCTGCGGCTCAACATGCTGCTCGGCCGGCTGATGATGCAGATGAACGGCATCTTGCGGAACCTTGGCGTGCTGGAGAATTCCAAGGCGCTGATCTCGCAGCCGCTCGGCCTCATCGATGCGCCTGACGCCAGGGAGCTTGTCGTCGCCGGCGGCCGCATCGACGTCAAGGGTGTCGAGTTCCACTACGGCAAGGGCTTCGGCGTGCTGAACGGCATCGACCTCGTCGTCAAGCCGGGCGAGAAGGTCGGGCTGGTCGGGCCATCGGGTGCCGGCAAGACGACGCTCGCCAATCTGATCCTGCGCCTCTACGATCTGGAAGGCGGGTCGATCACCATCGATGGCCAGAACGTTGCCGAGGTGACGCAGAACTCGCTGCGCGCCAATATCGGCGTCGTCAGCCAGGATACGGCCTTGTTCCACCGTTCGCTGCGCGACAACATCAAGCTTGGCATGCCGGACGCGACCGACGCCGAGGTGATCGCCGCGGCGAAGAAAGCCGAGGCGCACGAATTCATCCTGGGCCTGCGCGACAACCGCGACCGCGCCGGCTACGAAGCCTTTGTCGGCGAGCGCGGCGTGAAACTGTCCGGCGGCCAGCGCCAGCGCGTGGCGATCGCGCGCGTCTTCCTCAAGGACGCGCCGATCCTGATCCTCGACGAGGCGACCTCGGCGCTCGATTCCGACATCGAGGCCGCGATCCAGGAAAATCTCACCCGGCTGATGGAAAACAAGACCGTCATCGCCATCGCCCACCGGCTGTCGACGATCGCCGCTCTCGACCGGCTGGTGGTGCTCGACGGCGGCCGCATCGTCGAGCAAGGCACCCATGACGAACTGGTGGCGCTCGACGGGCTTTATGCGCGGCTGTGGAAGCGGCAGTCCGGCGGCTTCCTCTATCATGAGGACAGCGTGCTCGAAGAAACGCGGCCGGCGGAGTAGGTGGGATGAGCGGGTTGCCGGAAGTCGCCTATCTGCTCAAGCGGCTGCGGCCGACCACGCTGGCCTTCGACAGGCTGAAGGACGAGAGCCGGCTGGAAGGCTACTGGATGCTGGTGCGGCTAGCGGATGGCTGGGCAAGCGGGCGTAACTCCTTCCGCAAGCGTGGCGAGGCACTCTACGGGGCATGGCATGGCCGCGAGCTTGCCGGCGTGTGCGGGTTGAACATCGATCCTTATGTCGAGGGCGGGGACCAGGGTCGTGTCCGGCACCTGTTCGTGAGCGCGCCTCACCGCCGCGCCGGCCTTGGCCGCATGCTGGTCGAGACCGTCATCGACCGGGCACGCCGCTATTTCACCATGTTGAACACCCGCGCGCCGCCGCAAGCCTTCGTTTTCTACGAACGGCTTGGCTTTCAGCGCGTGGAGGGCGAAGAATTCGTCACCCATCGCATGATGTTCGGGAAAGGCAGCTGACATGTCCCTGCGTCCGCCATCTCATCTTGCCGACGCTTCGGCCGCTGAAGCCGCCTTCGACGCGCTTGGCCATGAAATCCTGGCCGAGAAGGCGGCGGCACTCGGCCGGGCCGGACAGCGGGTCGAGGAAACGCTGGCTCGGCTAAGCGACAATGCGGACGAGGAGATGCGTCCCCGGCTTCTCAAGGAGGCCGCCACGGCCGTGCACGCCTATTTCATCCAGCGCGAACTTTGCGGCCTGCGCAGGCACGAGGCCGTCATCCGCGAGTATGGCATACCCAAGGCGGTGCTTGTCCGGTTGGGAGCGATGTAAGGATCATTCAAGCCATTCGGTGATGAACTTGCCGTTCTCATGAATGTCAGTGGTTTCCAGGGGGCCCGGACCGAGATTGGTGAATTGGTGCGGCGTGTGGGGCGGCACGATCACGATCTGGCCGGCGGAAGCCTCGATTTCCTTGTCGCCGACGGTGAACAGGCCGGTTCCCTGGCGGATGATGAAGATCTCCGCGTAGGGATGGGAGTGCAGCCGCGGACCGCCGCCGACATCGGGCAGGTAGTTGAAGATCAGGCAGGAGTTGGAGCCGTACACGCCGCATTGCAGCTCGCCCTTCCAATGGTCGGAGCGAACTGCCCATTCGTCGCGGTCTATGACGTGCGCCATGCCTGGGAAGATAGATCACGGCGGCGCCCTGTGTCGAGGCAAGCTGGGGGCTCTAATTTGCTGATATTTCCCGGTTGTTAGCCGCCTTTTGCGGCCATTCGCCGTCCCACCGGGCAATAGGGAATTTTGTCCCCGCGACAATCTGCCCTTGTGCCTTGACCCGTCTGGACAAAAACGGGCTTCACGCATAAACCGAAGTCCAAATGCCGGAGGAATTCGCTAGCCTGTTCGCCATGCGCTGTCGGGTTGGCGTAATTGAGCGGGGAACAAGGCTCGGCCACCGGCGCGGAAGAGGCGAAAGGATCAGGCACCCGTGAGCGCAACCGACATCCACGATCCCAATCGTCGAGATTTTCTTTATGTGGCCACGGGCATGGCCGCCGTGGTCGGCGCCGGCGCCGTCGCCTGGCCGTTCATCGACCAGATGCGCCCTGACGCCTCGACGCTGGCGCTCGCTTCGGTCGAAGTCGATGTCGCTTCGCTGACGCCCGGCATGTCGCTGATCGTCAAGTGGCGCGGCAAGCCGGTCGTGGTGCGCAACCGCACCGAAAAGGAAATGAAGGACGGCGAGGCCGTCAACCTCGCCGATCTCAAGGATCCGATCGCCCGCAACGCCAACCTGCCGTCCGACGCTCCGGCGACCGACGCCAACCGCACCACGCCTGGCAAGGAAGCCTGGATGGTGATGGTTCAGGTCTGCACGCATCTGGGCTGCATCCCGCTTGGCCAGGAAGGCGATTTCGGCGGCTGGTTCTGCCCGTGCCATGGTTCGCAATACGACACCGCCGGCCGCATCCGCAAAGGCCCGGCACCCGAGAACATGGCTGTGCCGGTATTCAAATTCGTTTCCGATACCAAGATCGTTATCGGTTGAGGCAGGGGGATATTTCGATGAGCGAGGGACACTCGACCTATACGCCCAAGACCGGTATCGAACGCTGGTTCGACGCCCGCATGCCGCTGCCGCGGATGGTCTATGACAGCTTCGTCGCCTATCCGGTGCCGCGCAACCTCAACTACATGTGGACCTTCGGCGGCATCCTGTCGATCATGCTGGTTTCGCAGATCCTGACCGGCATCGTGCTGGCCATGCACTACACGTCCGACACCAATCTCGCCTTCGGTTCGGTCGAGAAGATCATGCGTGACGTGAATTCCGGCTGGCTGTTGCGCTACATGCATGCCAACGGCGCCTCGTTCTTCTTCATCGCCGTCTATGTCCACATCTTCCGGGGCCTCTACTACGGCTCCTACAAGGCGCCGCGCGAGCTGCTGTGGATCCTGGGCTGCATCATCTACCTTCTGATGATGGCGACCGGCTTCATGGGCTACGTGCTGCCATGGGGGCAGATGAGCTTCTGGGGCGCCACCGTCATCACCGGCTTCTTCAGCGCCATTCCGCTGGTCGGCGACTGGATCCAGCAGCTGTTGCTCGGCGGTTTCGCCGTCGACAACCCGACGCTGAACCGCTTCTTCGCGCTGCACTATCTCTTGCCGTTCATGATCGCCGGCGTCGTCGTGCTGCACGTCTGGGCGCTGCATGTCGTCGGCCAATCGAACCCGACCGGCATCGAGGTCAAGTCGAAGACCGACACTGTCGCCTTCACCCCTTACGCGACCATCAAGGACGCGTTCGGCATGATCGTGTTCCTGTTCATCTTCGCCTATTTCATCTTCTTCCTGCCGAACTATCTCGGCCATCCCGACAATTACATCGTCGCCAACCCGCTGAAGACGCCGGCCCATATCGTGCCGGAATGGTACTTCCTGCCGTTCTACGCGATCCTGCGCGCCATCACCTTCAACATCGGCCCGATCAACTCGAAGCTCGGTGGCGTGCTGTGCATGTTCGGCGCCATCGTCATGCTGTTCCTGGTGCCGTGGCTCGACACCTCCAAGGTGCGCTCGGCGGTCTACCGGCCCTGGTACAAGCTGTTCTTCTGGCTGTTCGTGGCCGACGCGATCCTGCTCGGCTGGCTCGGCTCGCAGCCGGCGGAAGGCAGCTATGTGTTCATGGCGCAGATGGCCACGCTGTTCTATTTCGCCTTCTTCCTGATCGCGCTGCCGGTGCTCGGCCTGATCGAGACGCCGCGCAGGCTGCCGAACTCGATCACCGAGGCGGTGCTCGAGAAGAACAAGGGTGGCAGTGGGCATCCGGCAGGCGCCACGGCAGCACCTGAGACCAAGGGCTGAGCGGTAGAGAATCTAAGGGGATTTGGCATGAAAAAGATTCTCACCTCGCTGGCGCTGATCGGCCTGATTGCTGGTGGCATTGGGGCCGCCGGCACTGCCGCCTTCGCGGCCGAAGAGGCGCACAATGCGGCGGCGCCGACGCATTTCCCGATCAATGAGCCGAAGGAGATGAGCTGGAGCTTCACGGGCCCGATCGGCACCTATGACAAGGGCCAGCTGCAGCGCGGCCTGAAGGTCTACAAGGAGGTCTGCTCGGCCTGCCATTCGATGAACCTGGTGGCGTTCCGCACGCTGGAAGGCCCAACGGGGCTTGGCTATTCGGATGCGCAGATCAAGTCGCTGGCGGCGACCTACACCATCCATGACGGACCGAACGATGCCGGCGACATGTTCGACCGTCCCGGCAAGCCGTCGGACTATTTCCCGGCGCCGTTCCCGAACACCGAAGCGGCCGCGGCCGCCAATGGCGGCGCCGCTCCGCCTGACATGTCGCTGCTGGCCAAGGCGCGCGGCGTCGAGCGCGGCTTTCCTCAGTTCGTCTTCGACATCTTCACCCAGTATGACGCGGGCGGCCCCGACTATATCCATTCGCTGCTGACCGGCTACGACCAGACGCCGCCTGCCGGAATGGTCATCCCCGAGGGCACGCATTACAACCCGTACTTCATGTCGGGCGTGTCGCTGAAAATGCCCAAGCCGCTCTCCGACGGCCAGGTGACCTATGATGACGGCTCGCCTCAGACGGTGGACCAGTATTCCCGCGACGTCGCTGCCTTCCTGATGTGGGCGGCCGAGCCGCACATGGAAGCCCGCAAGCATACCGGCATCAACGTGCTGTTCTTCCTGCTGGTGTTCGGTGCGCTGGTCTACCTCGTCAAGCGCAAGGTGTGGGAAGGCGTGGCCCATTAAACGCGCCAAGGCGGAACAGGATTGCGAAAGGGCGCCTCGAGGCGCCCTTTCGCTTTTCCGGAGGCGGTGCCCAATAGAGCAGAAGCCGGCAACAGCTCATTGCGTCGACACTTGCACCGATATTGGAAACGCAAAGTACAGGTTGCAGGCAAGAAGCTCGATGCCTCGTTTTCCCGGGCGAGCAAGAGGTCCAGGTGCTTCAACGGCAACAGTTGCGCTGCCTTTGCCCTTCGCCTGCAATGCGACGAGGGCATCATAGACCACACGACGCTCGCGGACGGATGCCTGCTTCGGATTTTCAGGGTAATAAACCGGGATCGTCAAAATCAGATAGTCCATCCGACAGTGCGGCGCCGAAATCGCGATGGCCTTCCTACGCAGAGCGATCTCGAACACGCCGGACCGTTCGTCGAATCCAGTGATCCATTGTCGATGCGTATGCAATTGTCCAAGCGCGTCGCCGACCACGAAATCTGTTGGGCGCAGCACGATCGTCCAACTGGCCTGCTCGGCAGCGGAGACGCCTGCCGGCGCCCAGCTCAGGAGCGAGATTGCCATGATGACAGTCAGCATTCCTCGCAGAAGATGGGTCATGTAGCGACCATGGTTCGACGGGAAGGGGCGCTTCAGGCCCCTTTTTCACTCATATGCGAGAGCTCGGCAACCCAGTCCTTTGGCACGGCGCGGCGCTCAAACAGATGCGGATCGAGATCGGACGAGTTATGAAGCTGATGGGCTGCAGCTCGATCGGACAAGTGCCGAGCGCTAATATCCGGTGCAGGCAGCCGGACGAAAGGGGCGGATCATGGCGAACGGATTGGGTACGGACGAGGACTTGATAAGAGCCGTCATCGCCCGCCAGTTCGCAAGCCTGAGCTGGAGCGAGGAGCACGCTCCCGGCTGGGATGAGTTCACCGGCGATTTTCTGGCAGGCGCCAGCCTCTTTCCCGCCGCCCGTCCGGCCAAGCCGATGGCAGTCGCCGATTTCGTCGATCGGATGCGCAACCTTTCGGATACGTCGCTCAAGGCGCTCGATGAGACCGTGCTCGGCGTCCACATCACGGTCTTCGGCAATATCGCGATCGCGGCCGTCGGGGCCGAGATGACCGAGAATGGGGCCGAGACCAGCCATTCGGTCGAAATGTTGCTGCTCGTAAAAAGCGACGGGCAATGGCGGATCGCCGCCCAGGCATGGGACAAGGCAAGTGCGATCAATCCTTTGCCGGACACGCTTGTCTCGGCCGCTACATCGCGCTAGCCGTTGCTCGTCGCGTCGGGTTACGATTGATCTCCCGCGCCGTTTCACACCTGCTGGATCATCCGGAGAGCCGCCTCATGAAACCTTCGCTTGAAGACACGCTGCTGGCCGCGATCCGCACCATTCCGGACTATCCCAAGCCCGGCATCCTGTTTCGCGACATCACCACGCTGCTCGGCAATGCGCGCGCCTTCCGCCGCGCCATCGACGAGCTGGTGCATCCCTATGCCGGCCAGAAGATCGACAAGATCGCCGGCATCGAGGCGCGCGGCTTCATCCTCGGAGGCGCCGTCGCCCACCAACTCTCGGCCGGCTTCGTGCCGATCCGCAAGAAGGGCAAGCTGCCCTACGAGACGGTGCGCGTCGCCTACAGCCTGGAATACGGGCTGGACGAGATGGAAATGCACAAGGACGGCGTTGCGCCTGGCGAGAAGGTGATCCTGGTCGACGACCTGATCGCCACCGGCGGCACGGCGGAAGCGGCGGTCAGGCTCCTGCGCCAGATCGGCGCCGATATCCTGGCGGCGTGCTTCGTCATCGACCTGCCGGATCTCGGTGGGCGCAAGAAGCTCGAGGCGCTTGGTGTTCCGGTGCGGACGCTGATCGGGTTCGAGGGGCATTGACGGCGGCTTGCCGAAGGCAAATTGAAAGGTCCAGTGACCTTTCAAAGGGCTCGAACGCCCGGAGCGACAGCGAAGGGCCGGGAGGCAACGCGAGAACACCACCGCCGGCGCCGCCCCTTATCCGCCCTTAGGGCACCTTCTCCCGGTAAACGGGGCGAAGGAACAACCTACTCAACCTTCACCAGCACGGCGCTTTCGAATTCAAGCACCTTGTCGCCGGCCGAATCGGAAGCGGCGCAGAGCAGCGCCAGCAGCCGCCAGCCGGGGCGTGACGAGATCGGGCGATGGGAAACCGCCATGCGCGTGAAGGTCACCGTCTCGCCGGCATAGACCGGCTTCAGCCATTTCAGGTTCTTGAAACCCGGCGAGGGGCCGAATTCGGGCATCGGGCCGGGGCCGTTCCAGTTGGCGTCCTCGGCATCCAGGCGATTTTCGAGGTTGAGTTTCATCCAGGTGGCGGCGGTGTGCCAGCCGGAGGCGCAGAGCCCGCCCAACACGCTCTTCTGCGCCGCCTCCTCATCGATATGGAAGATCTGCGGGTCGTATTTGCGGGCGAACGCCTTGATCGCCTCGGGTTCGAATGTGTGCGAGCCCAGCGTCACGGTGGTGCCGATACGGAAGAATTCATCCAGGGTCATGCGGCATTCCCCGCCGCATCGCGCGTCAGGAACATGACGGAGTTCTCGAGCTCGAAGACGCTTTCGCCACGCTGGTTGACCAGTTCGCTGCACATGGTGACGAAGCCAAGTTGCGGCTTCGAGCGGGACAGGCGTTTGGCCTGGACGACCAGGCTGCCCTTCAGCGTATCGCCGGCCAGAACCGGTTTCTTCCACTTGACCTGATCGACGCCGGGCGCGCCCTGGCAGGTGGAGTCCAGCAGGAAGGCATCGCACAGCATGCGCATGAACATGGCGCAGGTGTGCCAGCCTGAAGCCGACAGGCCGCCCAGGATGCTGGCCTTGCCGGCCTCCTCGTCGAGATGCATCGGCTGGGCATCGAATTCGCTGGCGAATTCGATGATCTCGGCCGCGCTCACCTGTTTCGTGCCTAGGTCGAACGAGGCACCCTCGACGAAATCCTCATACGCCCATGTCTTTGCGGTCATGGTCTGACATCCCTGCGGAACGCGCGATCCGCATGGATCGGCGAACCCGGATGCAGGCACCGCGCGATTTGGTCAAGTCCTTTCTGGTGAGCCAGCGCGAGCAGCCGCCACCACGGGCGCCGGTCAGAGCCAGCCGCGGCGGCGGAAGTACCAGAAGGGCAGGATCGCCGACAGGATCATCAGCCCGATGGCGAAGGGATAGCCCAGCTGCCATTTCAGTTCGGGAATGATGTCGAAATTCATGCCGTAGATCGAGGCGACCAGCGTTGGCGGCAGGAAGATGACGGCTGCGACCGAGAAGATCTTGATGATGGCGTTCTGCTCGATCGAGATCATGCCGAGCGTGGCGTCGAGCAGGAAGGAGATCTTCTGCGACAGGAAAGTGGCGTGGTCGGCCAGCGACAGCACGTCGCGCGACAAGGTCTTGATGCGGGCGCGGACATCCTTGCTCATCTTGGTCTGGGTGGCGACATGGGCGAGGAAACCGGCCAGACGCTGCAACGAGATCAGGCTGTCGCGCACGGAAGAGGTGATGTCTTCCTTGCGGCCGATGGCTTTAAGCAATTCCTGGAAGTCGCGGTTGCGCTTCGACACCTTGGTCGAACGGGCCTCGAAGATGTCGCGCGAAATCCCCTCGATGTCGCGGCCGGCGCGCTCGAGGATGTCGGCGAGACGGTCGACGATCGCTTCCAGAAGGCCGATCAGGATGGTGTCGCCGCTGGTGCAGCCGGTCGCCACCTTCTCGGCGCGCAGCGGGAAGGTCTTGAAGGCCTTGGGTTCATGATAGCGAATGGTGATCAGCCTGTTGCCGGCGAGCGCGAAGGTGACCGGCGACATCAGGGGATCGTCGACCTCGGTCTGCGCGGGCAAAGTGGCGGTCATGAAGTAGGCGCCGTCCTCGATATAGAGACGGCTGGAAATCTCGATCTCCTCCATCTCCTCGCGGGTCGGAATGGCGACGCCGAGCCAGCTTTCGATGGTGGCCTCTTCATCCTTGGTCGGATTGACCAGGTCGGCCCAGACGACCCTGTCGCCATCGGCTATGAGGTCGTCGGTGAGACGCAGGCGATCATTGTCGACGACGAAAGCCTTGATCATCGCCAGATTTCCCCTGCTGGACGCGTTCGGATTGACGCGTCGTCTCGGATTGCAAGGCTCTTCGTCACGTGCCCTGACCGTGTGCCAGCCGCTTAGACCTGCGCCATGACAAAATCAAGACAAGCCCCAGGCAGCCGGATCGACATTGGCCACTCAGAAAAACTCGTCGAGCAGCCGGTACCAGGAAAGCTTCGCCGGCTCGGCTTCCGGCAAGCCGTACCGTTTGAGAAAAGGTCCGATCCAGGTCTCGTCGATGTTATGGCGGATGCTCCAGCAGGCAAGCGCCAGATCCTGGTGGCGATCGGCGACGCCTAGCCGCCCGCAATCGATGAAACCGCTGAAACGGCGCTCCGCAGCCATGAAATTCGGCAGGCAGGCATCGCCATGGGTGACGACAAGATCTTCGGTTGCCGGCCTGAGGGCGAGCAGCCCGGCGAGTAATTACTAGTGCTGCTCTGAACTTACCATTCC
This sequence comes from Mesorhizobium erdmanii, assembly GCF_013170725.1. Classification (NCBI taxonomy): domain Bacteria; kingdom Pseudomonadati; phylum Pseudomonadota; class Alphaproteobacteria; order Hyphomicrobiales; family Phyllobacteriaceae; genus Mesorhizobium; species Mesorhizobium erdmanii. The sequence continues at coordinate 2,373,661 of NZ_CP033361.1, forward strand.
AGGTTACAGCTAATTTTGTTCAACTTGAAAATAATATATGTAGGTATTGGTTACCAAAGAAAATTGACTAAAGCCGTCAAAGCATTAGTGACATCGAATGTATATGAGCGTATACTTTATCGATTGCACGATTTTTGATCCTGTCTCACCCCCTCGCGGGATCCGGCTCTAGTAGAGCCGGAAAACAATAGGATTCGCCTGATGGACGAAATCGTACCGGTAATCCTTGGGGCTGTGTTGGGCGTGCTGGTCTGGTGCACCTCGGTTGGCTGGATGCGTTCCGTGCTTGCCGTCCTTGCAATCCTGGCGGCAGGCATTTTCGCCACCATACTGAGCGGCGAAATACAGTTGAGTTGGCTCTATTTCCTGATTGATTTCAGCGAAGCGGGGCTCGGTCTCGTCATCGGCATTGCCCTGGTGCGTTACTTCCGGCGAAGCTGGACAGCCAACACTTCAGTACGAAATTAGTTTCCAGACTGCGGATTTTGGGATCATCGCGGACGTGACGTCCGTTGGGAGGAGTGCGCCATGAGCACGGACGAACGACGCCCGGAGGAAGCCGGTTTCATATTCCAAGGCAAGGCAGTGCCGGACAAAGATCGTCCAAGTCCTGATGAAGGCGATGCCCAAAACGACGCTGCGGCGGAAAACACGATCAGAATCCATATCGACGAAGTGATACACAGTACGGCAGAATTGCGCGGCCTGCGCGGCAGCGACGCATTCCTCATCACCGAACACAAGGCGACATTCGAAGGCGGCGAGGAATTCGTCTTCTTCACCGACATCGTGTCGCTGGGCAATAAGCTAGTGGTGCGTGAACTCGGCCATCGCCGCGCCACTTCCCAGTCACGCGAGGAGATTTCAGAGGCGTTGCGCATCGCGGCCGCGCGTCCGCTGGCCGAGCGCGTGCGCCAAGCCGAACTGATCGTTATCGGCGAGGTCACGTCCTCAAGGGTGCTGGAGCGGCCATTTCCTCCGCGCTCGGAGCACGACCCCGAATGGGGCGTCGCGAAAGTTGCCGTGCGAACTGTTCTCAAAGGGAAAAAACCGAAGGGAGAGGTCGAAGTCCTCTTCGCCAGCAGCCATGACGTCGCTTGGTACAAATCACCGAAGCTGCACGAGGGCAAGCATGGGATATTCCTGCTGCACGTGACAAGGGACGACGACGAGGAGGTCGAGCGTCCGCGCGACATGGCGCGGCCAATTTACAAGGTCATCGATCCGCTCGACTTCCAGTCCGCCGAACGCGAAGCCGAAGTGCGCCGGCTTGCCGATGAAGGAGGCCGCTGAGATGTCGGACGTCCTCACCATCGTCAACATGATCCCCAACCTGTCGAGCGGGGAGACAAATCAGGACAGCGAACCCAATCTGGCGGTCAATCCCGCCAATCCGCTGGAGATCGCCGGAACAGCCTTTACGCCGAGTCCCAATGCCGGCAGCAAGAACTCTCCCATCTTCTATTCCAAGGATGGCGGCTCCACCTGGAGCCTGAAGGACCTCATCGCCGGCACGCCGGTGCGTGACCAGACGCTGCGCTTCGCGACGACGAGCGGCAATCTTTATGCCGGCGTGCTGTGGGGCGGCGGCGGCATCTCGTCGATCAATTTCGACATCTTGCGGACCAACGACTTTTCCGGCGCCACGACGATGTTCAGAATGGCGACGCGCAAGAACGACGACCAGCCCTTCGTACAGGCGGCGACGGTTCCTTCCGGCCCCGGCGCCGGCAAGGACCGCGTCTATGTCGGCAGCAACGACCACGCACCAGTCAACATACCGGCAACGGTCGACCAGTCGCTCGACGCGGCAATCGCCGCGCCCGCGACCAGCACTTTCGTCATTGAAGGCCGTACCGTCGCCCGCGATGGCTTCCAGACTCGGCCGGCCATCCACCTGAACGGTACGGTCTACGCGCTGTTTTACGCCGTTCTGCCTGGCTTCGCGTCCTTCGACGTGGTGGTCGTGCGCGATGACAACTGGGCAAGCGGCGCCACGCCGTACACCGCGCTGACCGATCCGGGCGACCTCAACCAGGGCCTGCGCATCGCCACGGGCATCAATAACCCGTTCCTGGGTCTCAACATTGGCCAGCAGCGCATCGGCGGCGACCTTTCGATCGCGGTCGACCCCAACAACAGCGCCGTCGTCTACGCCTGCTGGGGTGACCAGACGGGTGGCACCTATACGCTGTATGTTCGCAAGTCGACCGATTCCGGGGCAACCTGGTCTGGCAACCTGCGCAGCATAGCCAATGCGACCAATCCCGCGCTAGCCATCAACGAGGCGGGCCGGCTCGGCTTCGTCTACCAGCAGGTCACCGGCCTTGCTCCCGGCCAGCGCTGGGAGACGATGCTGGAACTGACGACCAACGATTTCGGCTCGATCTCGACCTACACGCTGGCTAACACGCCTGCCAGCACGCCTGCCGCCGGCTTCCAGCCCTATATCGGCGATTATCTCTACATGATGGCGGTGGGACGCTCGTTCTACGGCATTTTCAGCGCCAACAACACGCCAGACAATGCCAACTTCCCCAATGGCGTGAAATTCCAACGCAACGCCAATTTTACCACCAAGACGCTGCTGGCGACCGACAATGTCACTCCGGTCGCGGTCTCCATCGACCCGTTCTTCTTCAAGGTCACGCCGGGAACCGGCAGGGTGGTCACCGGCATCGCTGACAAGGGGAATTTCGGCCATGTCTGCCTGGGTTCGTTCACCGACGAGGAACTGACCATCGACAATGGCGGAACGGCGATGCTGTCGATCACCAGCATCACATCGTCGTCGCCGGACTTCTTGACGCCGAGCGTGCTTTCCTACCCGATCAAGCTTGGCGTCGGCGATGCCATCGAACTACCGATCCGGTTCGAGCCCACCGGCCTCGGCCTCAAGGCGGCAATCATTACCGTGTTCAGCAATGATCCGGCCGGGCCGCACAAGGTCCACGTTTCGGGCATGGCGCAAGGGCCAAAGCTCAACCTCCTGATCGCCGACACCGGGAACTTCGGCCATGTCTGCGTCGGCTCGTTCCGAGACGAGCCGCTCATCCTCAACAATGGCAGCCATTGCGGGTTGACAGTGACGGGGGCGACATCGTCCTCGCCGGACTTCCTGGTTCCCGAGGCGCTGTTCTACCCGCTGCTGATCGGGGCCGGCGCGTCGCTGCCGCTGCCGATCCGCTTCGCGCCGAAGAGTTTTGGCGCCAAGGGAGCGACGATCACCGTCACCAGCACCGATCCCGGCAGCCCGCACGATATCCTCGTCAAGGGCGAAGCACCAAGCGGCAAGCTCGCCGTCACTGGCTCCCTATGCTTCGGCGGCGTCAAGGCGTGCTGCCGGACGGAGCGGGTGATCTCGATCTGCAATGTCGGCGAATGCGCCCTGCACGTAACGAGCGTTGCCTTCAAGCGCAAGAGCCATCACTGGAAGCTGGTCCACAACCCGTTCCCGGCGACGCTGCAAGCGGGTTCGTGCTTGGCGCTGACCGTTTGCTACAAAGCAAACGAGCATTGCCCGCGGGCTTGCGAACTGATCATCACCAGCGACGATCCGACGATGCCGGTGAGGACGCTGGACGTGATGGCCTACACGATCTGGGACGAATGCGGCTGCAAGCATGAAGGCCACGAGCACCACAAATGCGGTTGTGAGGAATGCTGCGACGATTGCTGCGACGACGATGACAAAAAGGACGACGAATAGGTACGGCGCTTCGCCCGTTCGATCGAGGTCAATCGCTGCGCAGGGCCGTGCGATCCTTGACAAGGAACGTCATCGCGCTCGTTGTGAGCGCAGGCAAATCAAGTGTTGAACTTGAACAGCATGATGTCGCCGTCCTGGACGACATATTCCTTGCCTTCGTCGCGCGCCTTGCCGGCTTCCTTGGCGGCCACTTCGCCGCCCAGCGTGACGAAGTCGTTGTAGGCGATGGTCTGGGCGCGGATGAAGCCGCGCTCGAAATCGGTGTGGATGACGCCGGCGGCCTGCGGGGCCTTGTCGCCCTTGTGGATGGTCCAGGCGCGCGTCTCCTTCGGCCCGACGGTGAAATAGGTGATGAGATGCAAAAGCTCATAGCCGGCGCGGATCACCTTGTTGAGGCCCGGCTCGTCGAGGCCGAGCGAGGACAGGAATTCCATCTCTTCCTCGTCGGAGAGCTGGGCGACTTCGGCCTCGATCGCGGCAGAGATCACCACCGTGCCGGCGCCCTGCGCGGTGGCCATCTTCTCCACGGCCCGGGTGTGCTCGTTGCCGGTGGCGGCATCGGCTTCGGCGACGTTGCAGACATAGAGCACGGGGTGCGAGGTCAGAAGGTTCAAGCCCTGCAGGATGCGCAAGTCTTCGGCCGAGATGCCTTTGAGCAGCACGCGCGTCGGTTTGCCGGCCTGCAGCAGTTCGAGCGCGGCCTCCATCATCGGCAGCACCGTCACCGCTTCCTTGTCCTTGCTGCCGGCGCGCTTGCGGATCTGGACGATGCGGCGCTCCAGGCTGTCGAGGTCGGCGAGCATCAGCTCGGTCTCGACCGTCTCGGCGTCGGCGACGGGGTCGATGCGGCCCTCGACATGGGTGATGTCGTCATCCTCGAAGCAGCGCAGCACGTGCACGATGGCGTCGACCTCGCGGATGTTGGCGAGGAACTGGTTGCCCAGCCCTTCGCCCTTGGAGGCGCCTCGCACCAGGCCGGCAATGTCGACGAAGGAGATGCGGGTCGGGATGATCTCCTTCGACTTGCCGATGGCCGCGATCTTCTGCAGGCGCGGATCTGGCACCGCCACCTCGCCGGTGTTCGGTTCGATGGTGCAGAACGGATAGTTGGCGGCCTGCGCCGCCGCCGTCCTGGTCAACGCGTTGAAAAGCGTCGACTTGCCGACGTTGGGCAAGCCAACGATGCCGCATTTGAAACCCATTTTCGTCCAGTCCTATCGGGAAAAGCAAAATTTGATCAGGGCTATGGGCGATAGGGGTGATCAACGTCAAGCCCCGTACCGCCTTATGGCTCCCGCTCAGTCCTTGCCGAAGAGTTTCTTCAGCATGGCGGCCATCGGGCCGGATTCCGGCAATTTGACCGCCGGCTGCGGCGGACGCGCCTGGCGGACGTGACTTTGCTGCTTGGGTTCATGCTTGCGTTCCGGCTTTTCCGGCTCGGGCGCCGCCTTGCCCTGCACTGCAAGTGCAGCCTTGTTCATGAAGCCGGATTCGTCGCCCTTGACGATCATGGCGGCGTTGTCGGCGATGGCCTCGAGCAAAGGCTCCAGCCATTCGCGGTCGGCCTTGGCGAAATCGCCGAGCACGTGATGCTGGACCATTTCCTTGACGCCGGGGTGGCCGACGCCGATGCGCACGCGGCGATAGGCGTTGCCGACATGGCCGTCGATCGAGCGGATGCCGTTATGGCCGCCGGCGCCGCCGCCGGTCTTGATGCGCAATTTGCCCTCGGCGAGGTCGATCTCGTCATAGAAGACGGTGAGCGCCTCAGGGCCGAGCTTGTAGAAGCGCAGCGCTTCGCCGACCGACTGGCCGGACAGGTTCATGAAGGTCTGCGGCTTGATCAGGATGATTTTTTCGCCGCCGAGCGTGCCCTCGGCGATCAGGCCCTGGAATTTCTTCGACCAGGGCGAAAAGGAATGGCGGCGGGCGATAGCGTCCGCCGCCATGAAGCCGACATTGTGCCGGTTATCAGCGTATTTCGCGCCCGGATTGCCGAGGCCTGCAAAGACAAGCATCGTTGGCTCCGGGCGGGAAAGAGTTACTTCTCTTCGGCGGCAGGAGCCGCTTCAGGTGCAGCCGCTTCCGCCGTCTCTTCCGTCTCCGGCTTCATTGCCGACGAGCCGGCAATGGTCGCGATGGTGAAGTCGCGATCGGAGATGACCGGCTTGACGCCGGCCGGCAGCTTGACCGCCGAGATGTGGATCGAGTCGCCGATGTTGGTGCCGGTGAGATCGACGGTGATGAATTCCGGGATCGCATTGGCCGGGCAGTGGAACTCGACTTCGTGACGCACGATGTTGAGCACGCCGCCGCGCTTGATGCCGGGCGACTTTTCTTCATTGATGAAGTGGACAGGCACGTCGACATTGACCTCGGTGTCCTTGCCGATGCGCAGGAAGTCGACATGCATCGGGAAGTCCTTGACCGGGTCGAGCTGAAAATCCTTCGGCAGAACCTGGATTTTCTGGCCGTCGACATCGATCGTGGCGATCGTGGTCAGGAACCCGCCGCCATGGATCTTGTAGAAGACGTCCTTGTAGCCGAGCGCAATCGCCAGGGGAGGCTGCTTGTCGCCGTAAATTACTGCAGGCACTTTACCGTTGCGGCGAACTGCACGGGCGGACCCCTTACCGACCTGTTCGCGCGCTTCGGCCTTGAGCTCGTAAGTATCGTGGCTCATGGCTTTTCCTTTCGCGTGTTATGGAGCGTTTGCGGAGGGCAACGTGCCCCGGCCGTAAACGTCGAAAGCCGCCAGACCCTGATGTCCGAATGAGGGCACCCGCCCTGAGACGGAGCTTTGTTCGGGATCGCAAGGGAAGGCAGCCTTCCGCCGCGTTGCCTCCAAGGGTGTCTACGCGGGTGGCGGCTCTATAGCGGAAGGTAGCGACAGGCGCAAGCCGAAGCGCGGAAGCGGCTTTAGCTCGGCTTGGCATCGCTTTGCTCTAGCCTTTCAACTCGCGGGCCATCTTGACGTCGTTAAGCCCTTTCAGCGCGTCGTGGCTGCCTGTGCCCGCAGCTGCCCGGAATATCTGCTCGGCATCGTCGAAACGTCTCAGCTTCAGATAGGCATAGCCGCGCAGTACCATCAGGCCGGTGCGTTCGGGCGCGATGTGCGACCTCTCGTCGAGAGCCATGATCGTCTCGACATACCGACCCTGGTCGAATGCGTTGGCGGCTTGGGATTCCAACAGTGCTGTCCTGATTTCGATGCTTCGGTCGGCATCCATGGGGGCTTTCGCAGCGGAAACAGCCGCCATATCGGGCAGACCTGCCGCCAGATAGGCGAGGCTCTGTCCGTAGGCGGCATCGGCGTGCGTCTTTCCCCTCCCATGCAGCGCCACATCAAAGGCCGCGGCCGCTTCGACGGGCCTGTTTGCCTGCATCAGGCACCAGCCGCGTGACAAGGCCGCCTCGGGAGAGAGTGTGACCGGATCGACGCTGCTGGAACAACCACTGCTCTGCTGCCTTGCCCGCCCAGCGCTCCGGCGAACTTTGCCGGCGCCGGCATCGGTCTGGTCGTCCGTCTGAGCAGCAGGCGCCCGCTGGCGTGGCCCGGATCGGCCTCTGCCAACAACGGTGGTTTGGATGCTGCGTTCGCCGACCGTCGGTATTCGTTCGGACCGTCCGGCCCATTGCGCCTGGATTTCCCGTACCCCAGCCTTGTCGCCGATCTTCCATCGGGTCAAGGCAAGCCCGTAGGCGGACGGCTCGTCATCGGGCTTCCAGTCCAGCGCGAGCTTGAACCATTGCGCTGCCGTCTGCGGCTGGTTCAGCGCGTCGGCATACCAGCCAAGCTGCTGTGCGGAACCCGCATCCTTGGCGGCATAAACCTCCTGCACCATTCTCTGCAGCACCGGCGCGGCGAGCGGTGGCGGCGGCGTGATGGCCAGGAGGTTCGCGACCGCTGCAAGATAGACCTTGCGGACGTCGTCGTCGGCATCCCGCCACTGGTAGAGAATATCCTCGGCCTCCGCTGGACGGCTCTGGTTGATCAGCGCCAGGGCCAGGCCTTGCGACGCCTTGGCCGAGTTTTCCTTCTGGCGGGCCTTGCGAAACCAACTTTCGGCGGATTGGGGATTGTCGCGGCGGACATAGTACCAGCCGAGAAGCAGGTCGTCCGACGCCAAGCCGCCATCATTGGCAAGCGCCTGGACCGCGGCGAGATCGGCATCGGCAATCACCAGCTTTGGATCGGTATCGGCATTGGCAAGGCTCTGCCTGGCGATGTCGCCGCGAATGGCGGCGAATTCGCCCTTGCCGTCAGCCGTCTTCTGTTCGGTTGCCAGAAGCTGGTCGAGATTCTGGCGCGACAGCAAAGGTAGCGCCTTCTGGATGGTTGCGACGCGTTCCTCGGGCTTGGCACAATTCCTGAGGATATAGAGATAGGCGTCGCGGGCACGATCTTCACGCTTGGTACGCGCGAAGGCCTCGGCGACGCGCCACAGCACGTCGACATCGCCACAGGTCAGGAGGCTGGCATTGGCCGATCCGATGCGGATGACGGCATCGTATTGCTTGACGTCGGACGCGTTCACCAGCTGCTCTCTGGCCTCCGCAACAGCCAGCCGGTCCAGCAAATCCGAAGGCGGCTGCCAGTCCGGCTGTGTGGCTTGCCTATCGGCAATGGCTTTTCGCACTTCTGCGAGCTTGCCTTCCGAATAGAGTTTCCACATCTGATCGAGTTGAGGATCGCCCTGCGGGCGGGCGGCCAGCGGATCTTCCGGTGGTGTCCAATCCGGGTAGAGCGCCTTCAATCGGGCGATTTCCGCTTCCAGTCGCTTGGTGTCGCCCTTGGAGGCAAAGTAGCGCAACGCCGTTTCATCCACCTTTGGCGACGGCGCAGTCGAAGTTGGGGCAGGAGGATTTGTCTGCGCCGCCGCCTGTGTCGCCGCGACAGGCTGCGCGTTGCCCTGGAGGGCGTTGCCCTGCTGAGCGATGGCTGTGATGTTGGAAAGGATGGATGGCACATTGATGTAGTGGCCATTGGCAAGCGCCATCACGCCCACCCCTACAATTCCCGCGACTATGATCAGCGGCGGTTTCACAAGCACTCCGGATGATGGCGCCGCGCATAGGAAAGCGCCAGCAGATGCAAGGTCGAAGGGTAGTAGTCGGTCGGCTGGAACGACTGCATGTCCTTGTCTATCGGAGCTCCGCTCAACACGCAGGAAACGAGTGCGGGGATTATGCGATAGCCCGCGTCGGCAAGAAGGTGACGCGTCTTGCCGGTTGCTATGTCGACGACACGGACTTGCCCTGCGGCATCCGGCATCCGCGTAGCGAATGGTTCCAGCAAGGTCCGATCGCTGTCACCGGCACGGATGAGGTAAAGCGGAATGCGGATGGCGTTGTAGCTGAATTCCTTGGGAAATCCGTCGGCTGGCGCCGGCACGGTTTTCAACGAAATCCAATCGGGCGGCAAGCTTGCCTGCCCGGTTTTCATGGAGGCGACAAGCAGCCTCCTTCCGCTGTCCGCCAATTGTGTCCATGGCCCGTCCGGCATCAGTTGCGCCAGAACCGGAAGCGCCTCGAAGACCCAGTAGGACAGGTTGACGACAGGCCCGTCCTTGCGGTCGGCGGCGGCAAATCCGGACTTGCCGGGTTTGAGAAGGACAAGATCGCCCACGGTCTCCAGCCCCCCATCGGCAAGCGCCGCCGCGATGCTCTTGGCCGAAGCGGTAAGGTCGGGTCGGTGCCAGGCCGTGCCGGCAAGTGCCAGCCCATAGGTTATCAACAGATCGCCATCGGAAGCGTTGTTGGTGTCACTAATGTGGGGAACGGTAGCCGGGTCCCATTTCCATGCCGCCAGACCGTCGTCGCGCACCATCATTTCCGTCCGCGTGAACGCCCAGATACGATCAAAATCGCCTTGGTTTCCAGCAAGATAGGACAACAACAGTCCGTACCCCTGACCTTCACTGTGGCTGATCCCTTCATTCGCAGTGTCGATGATTCTGCCGGCTGGGTCGAGGAACTTGTCCTTGTAAAGCGCCCATTCCGCCGTGGTGACGGCCTCGGCCGAGCTGGCCTGTTGCGATAGCCAAGGGACAGCGAGCATTCCTGCGGCCAGAACTAGGATCAAGCGCCCCCTCAGCCTCATTTTCGTCGCCCCAACGAGCCGAGCAGTCCTGCCGTCGCAAGGCCGAGCAAGATCGAGAACAAGGTCAGCACGACCGCGTAGGAGAGCGCATTGGCGGAAAGCCAGTTGGCGACGACGAGACGGTAGTTCGCGAGGGAAAAGGGCTGCGTCTCGACAAAGTCGAAACGCGTCACGGGGACCGTTTGCACCTTGTCGCCACCTGTCTCGACCGTTGTGACATGCCCTCCAAGCTGGCGCCAGGTCTCCTGGGCGGTCAAGGCACGCGCACCATCCAGAAGCGCGCTCGCGTTTGGTGCGGTGATGACGGTCCAGGTCCCGCCCTCGGTCGGGCTTGCTTCCTGTGCAACGACGAGGCTGGCATTGCCTTGTGGCTTGTACAGTGCAACTGGCCCGGGGAATACACGAAGCGAGCTCGCGGATATGTTGAAGGTCTGCCTCATCCAGTCCTCGAACGAGCTGATCTGTCCGCGCCAACCGCTGCCGCGCAGTTGCTGGCGCCATTCGTCGAACGTCGTTTCGGTGTCTGGCCGGATGGAAGAAACGGTTTCGCCCCAGGTCGAGCTGCTGTCGCTCGAAATCCCTACCTGGGCCAGAACGGCGGGCGGGACCTGGGAAATCGCGCTGATGAACAGCGCGTTCCGGTCGGCGACCGCACTGGCAGCGGTCGAGGAATCGACCGCGATCAATCGCCCGGCCGCGACCGACATGCGCGCCATGAGCGTCACTCCGGCCGAAACGATTTCCGGCTGGGCGCGGTCCATGATCAACGGCAAGGCGTACTGGGCCCTCCCATACGGGAAGCCGGTTCCGCTGATCGCGCCAAGGTCGGGCGTCCGGGCGATGCGGGCGAAATCCGGCATCACGAATTCCGAGCTGTCGAAAAGCGCGAAGCGCTTGCTGTCGGACGACGCGGCGCCAGGAGCGCAGACCGCGTCGGCCCGGGTCAGCAACACGGCTTCGATGGCGATCGTGTTGTCGCCCGGCCTAAAATGACGCATCGTCACCTTAATTGGCAGATGGCGAAGGATTTCACCACCGGCGGTCGTGATTGGCACCGTTGCAGCGATGTTGTCGTTGACATAGACGTCGATGTGGCTGCCCGGCAGAACCTCTTGTGAATAGGCTGCATCCAGCAGGATGGTCGCATGACCATAGGCTTCAGCGTAGAAGTCCGACGGCACGCCCACGGCAAAATCGGTGCGGACCCTGCGTCCTGAAAACTCAAGCGTGTTCACGCCCAGGCCGGAGAACTTCAACGTGTTGGCATCGAGCAGCATGGGAACGTCGGGGGTTCGCCATGTCCGGGTCGCAAGACTGGTGCGCAGGCTGCCCGCGGGGCGGTCTACCTGCTTGGCGATGTCGTCTATCGCCAGGTTGACCGCCTGCCAGTTCGGGCCGCTGACAAGCAGGGTGGATGGACCGAGGGTGGTGTCATCGATCAGTGTGGCTATCGGTCCGGCCTCAGCGTTTGCCGGCACGGAGGCCAGCACCTTGGACAGGTCGGCCGCCGGGCCTACGACGATGTTGGCCATGCCGGGACCGGATGCCTTCGAGCCTGTCTCGCTGACCTCGAAGGCCTGGTTCGGCATATTGGCCATCAGCGCCAGCGCTTCGCCCAGGCGCACAACCGGAGCGGTGGAAGCAGCCTGCCCCATAGACGGAACGATGAGATTGAACTTGGTCTCTCCGGTCTCGTCCACGCCGATGGCGCGAAGGTCCTCGACCCTTTTCCAAAGTCCTGCCTGATTTCCTTCGAACGTGAAGAACGTCCGCGATGGGTCGATCTGCGTCCACAGTTCGTAGGTCGACTCGATCGTGCAGTCCGTGCGGTGCCGCTGAATCGCCGACATGACGATGTCGTTCAGGCCGGCATGAAGCACGCCGGCGGGAATGCGCACGGAGATTTCGGAGGCCCTGTCCGAAGAGGCGATCGGTATACCGACGATACTGCTGCCGTTGACGGACAATTCGAGACGCGATGCTTCAGGCGCGACGACAACGGCATTCTGGTAGCCCAGATGCAGATCGGTCGCGGCGGCCGCCTGTTCCGGCGTGAGAAAAACGGACCAGGCGCGCCGTGAATATTCGCCCGACAATACCAGTTCCGAAAACGGTACCAGATATCGCCTTGCCGGCGACTGGGCTTGCCGGGCGGCTTTGCCGGCATCGGAAGCGGCCTGGGCGGGCGTGGCACTATTTTTTTGTTGGGGTGCGACCGGGGCGGCTGTCACCGGTCGTTCCGTGGACATGTCGAACGGGCTCACGCCTGCCTGCGGGCACGCTGGCGTGACGGCCAGTAGAAGCAGGGTCAGCGTTGCAAGTCCGGCTCTCATCGCTGCTTCTCCGCAAGCTGCGCCGCGGTCATGGAGGTTCTGCCGCGCATGTCGCGCCAGAAATAGACCAGACCCCGATATGTCTGAAAAATCGCCAGGCGCAGAAACCAGGCTGTCCCTCGCAGCAGGCCGGGGTTTCCGCGACGCGAAAGCTGGAACTGCTCCCATTGCTTGGAGTTCGCGAAAATCAGGTCGGCGACCAGCCGGTGGTGAACGGCTTCGCTCGCCTGGTAGAGGCAACCGACGGCAATGCCATCCGATGTTCGCTCGAAATTGCGGATGGTGACCGGCAGCACCGCCTCCGTGCCGTCCGCGAACAGCTTGAAGCGGATGCCCGCCCTTGCATCCTTGGCGAGATCCTCCAGTTGTGCACCGAGGACCGTGATCCGTGCGCCGTGCGCCGAGACGTCCTCGATCGTGCCTTGGTGCCATTTGCCGTTGATTTCAAAATCGCAGCGTCGGTAGACCTTGACGCGTCGCGTGGCGGCGCGCTCTCCGCGCTCCGACACGACACCGAGCGCGCAACCCGCCATAATGAGGTTGAGCAGATTCCAGCCGCCCACGACCAGCGTGACGTCGGCCTTGAACGGCTCTGCGTAGACCTTGTACACGGTCATGGCGACGCCGAGCAGCAGAATCCCGAATATCACGAAGAACGGCCTTGCTATTTCGGAGAGCCTGCTCGTGGCGATCGACTCGTCCTTGGCGGTGACCTTGAAGGTCGGCTTGCGAGGATTGAGAATCACGGAAATGACCGCGGGCAGCAGATGCACCGTCTGCACATATTCGTAGAGTTCCGACACCCACGGCCAGCGGAAGGCGCCATAGAGATAGTTCTGCATCATCAGGTTCACGATCATGTAGGTGAGCGTGTACGCCATGAACTCGCCGCCAGAAGCGGTGAATATCTGCAGGTCGAAGAACAGGTAGAACAGCGGCGCGACCAGGAATATCGCGCGCGGAAACGGGAACAGCCAGAACAGCGTCGACGACATGTAGCAGAGGCGTTGCGGAACCGAGAGCCCGCGCTTCAATGGCGGGAAACGAAAACGCAGAATCTGCATCATGCCTTGCGCCCAGCGGCTGCGCTGTCCGATGAACGAGGCGAAGGTCGCCGGCTGCAGCCCGGCGATCAGCGGCTTGTCGACATAGACGCTGTGCCAGCCGCGGGCATGCAGTTCGATCGCCGTTTCGCAATCCTCGGTGATGCTGACGCCGCTGAACCCGTTCGTTTCCACGAGCGCCGAGCGCCGCAGCACCGCCGCCGAACCGCAGAAGAACGATGCATTCCACTTGTCGAGACCACGCTGGATGATGCCGTAGAACATCTCGTTCTCGGACGGCATCTTCTCGAACGTTCGCAGGTTTCGCTCAACCGGGTCCGGATTGAGGAAGAAATGCGGTGTCTGGACAAGGAACAGCCGTGGATCCTCGTCGAAATAGCCAACGGTCTCCCTCAGGAAATCGCGGGCGGGGGCATGATCCGCGTCGAACACGGCGACCAATTCGCCGCCCGACCGCGCCAGGCCGTTGTTGAGATTGCCGGCCTTGGCATGCTCATTGCGATCGCGCGTCAGATAGTTGACGCCGAGATCGGCGCACAGCTTCTGCAACTGGGCGTGGCGCCGCTCGGCGTTGTTGGCGTCAACGATCTTGTCGGAGTTGCGCTTCTGCAGCGTGCCGCCATCGTCGAGCAGCCAGACGGTCACTTTGCCTGCCGGATAATCCATGCCTCTGGCTGCTGCCATGGTGTTGGCCAGAAGCTCGGGGTCCTCATTGTAGGTCGGAATAAACACATCGACCGTCGGCATTCGGTCGTTGGAGTTGGCTCGCGAGGGGCGTGAGGGAAGCGGCAAGGCAACCACGAACAGGCTGAGCGCCAGCATCATCACGCTGTACATCTCGGCCAGATAGAGCATGAAACCGGGAATGAAGTTTTCCAGCTGGTTGAAGGGCGGCAGCGTGCTGGTCGTGCGCCAGTAGACGTAACGCATGACGATGGCGGTACCGAAGGCAAGAGCGACCAGCCGCCAGATACCATCCGGGCGCACGAGCTTGAGCAGCATCATGGCGACGAGCACACACATGCCGGCCACCAGCTGCGTTTCGAGGCTGATCGGCAGCGTGACGAGCGTGATCACGCAAACCGACGCCAGCGCCCATTGCACTACAATCAGCAACTTCCGCATCCAATGCGCCTCCGCGACCCCCGCCCGGTTTAGGTCGTCATATCGTGAAGCCGGCTGACAGAAAGCGATCCGTCAAATCATCGGATAGCCGCTGCCTGTTTCCGACATCACGTCGCACACGGAATATCGTCCTGTTTTCTGGCCGTGACCTGTTTTGCCTGCAACTATGGTTAGCGAGCTGTATCCTCCTGCTTGCCGCAGCCAGCTGCGGCGCTGGTTTGCGCGCAAGGCGGCGAAGGAACAATCGTGATCGGGCCGCTGCCAACCACTGCATTGCCCGTCGCGGCCGGTTGACTTGCAGCGGGCTGGAGCGTTTGCGCCGTCCGCCCTCCAGGTGGGGCAGGCACGAGCGGTCCGACAGGCTGTGCCAGCGATTGCACCGGCTGCTGCCCCGCCGCGTCACGCCGCCGGACAATGCGAGGTGCTGGCTTGGCCGAAGCCGGCGCCGTCACCGTTTCAAACCGCGTGACGCCGACCGGGTAGATGGGATGACCCGGCTTGCCCAGGGACTCGTCGGGGGCGACAGGCTCGCCATAAGGGTTCCAGTTGCGCGACTTGAAGTAGGACGTGATCGTGTAGCCATACATGATGTCGAGCAGCTTCTGCTCGGACGCGCCCTGGTCGCACAGACGCAACCGCACCTGGACCGATCCCTTGTTGCCGATCCAGGTTTGCGTCACGCCGGTCGAGCTGATGCGCTGCCAGCCATAGAGACAGGTGTCACCTGATGCCGCCCGGCCCACGGCGTAGCCGAACGGGCCATATTTGTTCTGGACGTAGTAGGGCGAGCGCTGCATGCGAATACCCGGTAGCATCTGCCGCATTTCAGAGCCGAGGTCGCCGATCGGCAAGTATCCGTCCCGAAGCCGGCCTTGTCCAGCCAACGAAGTGTCCACCGGTCCAAACAACTGCACGCGCAGCGTATTCTGGCCTGGTGTGTGCGCCGAGGTCGAAAGCAGGATGTCCTGCTGGGTGGCATTGGTGAAGCGCCGCTCGAGAATGGCGGTGATTGCGGGGCCACCTGGAGGCGGGAACGCGAAGGCTGTCTCGGCAGAAGCAAGGCTCGTTCCGGATGGGTTGACGATCGGCGCTGGCCCGGCACAGCCGGCCAGCACCGCAACCGACATCATTGCAGCTGCCTTCAGGGCTGATCGTGCAAACCCTCGAGGCCGTTCACCCTCTCCAACGAGAAGGGCAGGCAGCCGCGGCAATGGACGGACACAGGCTGTGTTGAGGGAGTCCATGATGGCAAAGCTAGGAGATTCGCGTCGATCAACGAAGAATAATTGCCGCCGCCAACGACTTACCCCCAGATGATGCCCGGCATTTCACGGGCGGGCATATGGAGATCAGGCTATTGTTTGCCATTGAGCGCATTGCGCAGTGCCTGGATCTGCCGGTTCAGCGCGTCGAGTTCAGCCAACGTCATGCCGGAGCGCTCGATCAACGTCTCGTTCAGGCAGTTGCACTGGACAAGCAGCGCGCGCCCGGCAGCGGTCAGATCGACCTGCACCTGGCGCTCGTCGGCCTGGCTGCGCTGGCGGGTGACAAGACCGGCCTGTTCCATGCGCTTCACCAGCGGTGTGATGGTGCTCGATTCCAGGGCAAGCCGGTGCGCAACGGTGCCGACCGACATGCCGTCGGCCTCACCCAGCGCGTTGAGCACGAGATATTGCGGATAGGTGATCCCCATCTCGTCCAGCATCGGCTTGTAGGTGCGGTTGATCGCCATCGAGGTGGCGTAGAGCGTGAAGCAGAGCTGATTGTCCAACGGAAGAGGCACGATGCATTCCTTTGCCGATTAATCACGAAACATATACTACGAAAAATAATATCGCGATACATTTTTTGTAGACAAGGGTTCGGAGCTGCGCTAGCGATATAAGTGTCGTGATATTTATTATCGCGGTAACAATCATAGGAGATTGAGATGGCCTCGCAGACAAAGTCCGGCTCCGGCAGCGGCACGATCACCACCAAGGACGGCACGCAAATCTACTACAAGGACTGGGGAACCGGGCAGCCCATCGTCTTCCATCATGGCTGGCCGTTGAGCAGCGACGACTGGGATGCCCAGATGCTGTTCTTCCTGGCCCAGGGCTACCGCGTTGTCGCCCATGACCGTCGCGGCCATGGGCGCTCGACGCAGACGGATACCGGCAACGAGATGGACACCTATGCCGCCGACGTCGCGGCGCTTGTCGCACATCTCGACCTCAAGGACGCCATCCATGTCGGCCATTCGACCGGCGGCGGCGAGGTAGCGCGCTATGTCGCCAAAGACGGCTCGGGCGGCCGCGTCGCCAAGGCGGTTTTGATCGGGGCGGTGCCGCCCATCATGCTCAAGACCCCAGCCAATCCCGGCGGCCTGCCGATCGAAGTCTTTGACGGCTTCCGTTCCGGCGTCGCGGCCAACCGCGCCCAGCTCTACCGGGATGTTCCGGCCGGCCCGTTCTATGGCTTCAACCGTCCGGGCGCCGAGGTCTCGCAAGGCGTCGTCGACAATTGGTGGCGCCAGGGCATGATGGGCGGCACCAAGGCGCACTATGATTGCATCAAGGCCTTCTCGGAAACCGATTTCACCGAGGATTTGAAGGCGATCGACGTGCCGGTGCTGGTCATGCATGGCGACGACGACCAGATCGTGCCGATCGCCGACTCGGCGCTGCTGTCGATCAAGCTGCTCAAGAAGGGCGAGCTCAAGATCTACAAGGGTTTTCCACACGGCATGGCGACCACCCACGCCGATGCCATCAACGCCGACCTGCTGGCCTTCTTCAAGGCCTGAGTTCTCTTTGAAATGTCAAAGGCACCCGCCGCCAGGCGGGTGCCTTTTCATCTGGATTGAGATCTGCCGGGTTCAGGCTGCTGCCTGGGCCTTGCGCGCTTCCTTCATGTTGGGCAGGAACACCGTCAACAGGCCCAGGAACGGCAGGTACGAGCAGATCTGGAAGACGAAATCGATGCCCTTCATGTCGGCGACGACGCCGAGCACGGCCGCAGCAATGCCGCCCATGCCGAAGGCGAAGCCGAAGAAGATGCCGGCGATCATGCCGACGCGGCCGGGCACCAGTTCCTGCGCAAAGACGACGATGTTGGAGAAAGCCGACGACAGGATGAGGCCAATCAGGACGGTCAGCACCATCGTCCATTCCAGGTTGGCGTAGGGGAGCGCCAGCGTGAAGGGCAGCACGCCGACGATCGAGAACCAGATCATCGCCTTCTGCCCGTAGCGGTCGCCGAACGGACCGCCGAGCAGGATGCCGAGCGCCGAGGCGCCGAGGAACAGGAACAGCATCACCTGGCTCATCTGCACCGACACGCCGAACTTATGGATGGAGTAGAAGGTGTAGTAGCTGGCGAGGCTGGCGATATAGGCGTTCTTGCTCAGCACCAGCAAGGTCAGCACGATCAATGCATTCATCACCTTGCGGCGCGGGAAGGGCGAGACGAAGCTTACCGCTTTGCGGGTGCCCTGCGCGGCGCGCAGCCGGCTGTACCAGCCGCCCACCTGCCACAGCACGAAGATGCCGATCAGCGAGCCGACGGCGAACCAGGCGATGCTGGTCTGGCCGAAAGGCACGACGATGAAGGCAGCCAGAAGCGGGCCCATGGATTGGCCGAAATTGCCGCCGACCTGGAACAGCGACTGCGCCAGGCCGAAGCGGCCGCCGGAGGCGAAGCGGGCGATGCGCGAGGATTCCGGATGGAAGATCGCCGAGCCGATGCCGATCAGCGAGGCGCCGAGCAGCAACAGATAGTAGTGACCGGCATAGGCCAGCACGACCAGGCCGATCAGCGACGAGGCCATGCCGTAGGGCAGGGAATAGGGCATCGGCCGCTTGTCGGTGATAATGCCGATCACCGGCTGCAGCAGCGACGCCGTCACCTGGAAGGTGAAGGTCAGCAGGCCGATCTGCCAGAAATCGAGGCCGTAATTCTGTTTGAGCAAGGGATAGATGGCCGATAGCAGCGACTGCATGATGTCGTTGATGCAGTGGCAGAAGCTCACAGCCAGGATGACGGTGAAGGCCGTCGCCTGGGCTGAGGCGTGACTGGCGGTCGCTGGTGGCGCGACACTGGCGGCTGTCGTATCGGTCAAGGCAGGCTCCGTGGTCTTTTTGGCGGGTACGTCCGCAGGCCAGATGGCGGACGCCGCTGCGGCCGCCTTAGGGACGGTTGCCTTATATGCCGCTTGCGGCGCGACTTCTTTCGTGGTTTGGTCCAATAGTTTCGCAAGTGGGCCATAGCCTATGCCACATGGCAGGGAAATCTTCCGCGCCGGCAATGCCGATCTCGGCGAATTGCACCAGAGCCGCTGGCAATGGCTGGAGGAGGTCGCCGGGCCGGCGGTGGCGTTGCCGACCGAATATCCCGACGGCTACCACGTGCCGCAACACCGCCACAGCCGCAGCCAGTTGCTGCATGCGCTGGTCGGCGTCGTGCTGGTGACGACGCGGCACGGGCGCTGGATGGTGCCGCCGGACCACGCGATGTGGATTCCGGCCGGCATCGAACATTCCGTCGAGATGCTGGGCGATGTCTCGATGCGCTCGGTCTATGTCATGCCGGGCGCGATCCCGGGGCTGCCGGATGGCTTGCGTGTGGTCGGCATCACCGAACTGATGCACAGCCTGATCGTGGAATCGGAGAAACTGCCGCAAGGCGGCGAGTTGGAAGGGCGCGGCGGGTTGATCATGAACCTGTTGCTGCATGAAATCCCGACCTTGCCGGAGAGGCCGCTCGGCCTGCCGTTCCCGTCCGATCCGCGGCTGGCGGCGCTGTGCCGGCGCTTTGTCGCGGCACCGTCGCCGCACGCGACGATCGACGAATGGGCCGACGCCGCGGGTATGAGCCGGCGCTCCTTCACGCGCGCCTTCCAGCGCCAGACCGGCCTGTCGCTGTCGACATGGCGCCAGCAGGCCTGCCTGTTCGCGGCACTCCCGCGGCTCGCCGATGGCGAACCGATCACCAGGGTGGCGCTCGATCTCGGCTATGACAGCGTGCCGGCCTTCATCACCATGTTCAAGCGCATGCTGGGCTCCTCGCCGCGCGGCTATATGCGCGGGGAAGGTGTTCGTCGGCCCAGCGTGCCAGCGCGGCTGGAGGGGCCGGTGGCCTAGAGCGGTTCAGCGTTTGATGGAATAGCCGAACCGCTCTAATGCTTTGTTTTTACGCAATTCCGGACGGAAAACCGTTATACACTTTTCCTGGAATTGCTCTAGAGCGTTAGTCGAAAAGGCTCGACACCGATTCCTCGGTCGCCGTGCGCGAGATCGCCTCGCCCATCAGGTCGGCGATCGAGATGACGCGGATGTTGGGGGCGTCGAGCACGCCTTGCGTCGGCTGGATGGAATCGGTGATCACCAGTTCCTGCAGCTTCGAGCCGCTGATGCGGGCGACCGCGCCGCCCGACAGCACGCCATGGGTGATATAGGCGGTGACGCTGGTGGCACCGTTTGCCAACAGCGCATCGGCGGCATTGCACAGCGTGCCGCCGGAATCGACGATGTCGTCGATCAGCAGGCAATCCTTGCCGGCCACCGCGCCGATGATGTTCATGACTTCCGATTCGCCTGGCCGCTCGCGGCGTTTGTCGACGATGGCGAGCTGTGCGTCGAAGCGCTTGGCCAGCGCGCGCGCCCGCACCACGCCGCCAATGTCGGGCGACACCACCACGACGTTGCCGAGCTGCTTGTACTTCGCCTTCACGTCGCGGGCCATCACCGGCACCGAGAACAGATTGTCGGTCGGAATGTCGAAGAAGCCCTGGATCTGGCCGGCATGCAGGTCGAGCGTCAGAACCCGGTCGACGCCGGCGCGGGTGATCATGTTGGCGACCAGCTTGGCCGAGATAGGCGTGCGGCCCGACGCCCGGCGGTCCTGCCTGGCGTAGCCGAAATAGGGAATCACCGCGGTGATGCGCTTGGCCGAGGAGCGCATGAAGGCGTCGATCATGATGAGCAGTTCCATCAGGTGATCGTTGGTCGGGAACGACGTCGACTGCAGGATGAAAACATCCTCGCCGCGCACGTTTTCCTGGATTTCGACGAAGATTTCCTGGTCGGCGAAGCGCCTGACACTGGCCTTGCCCAGCGGGATGTTGAGATAGCGGGCGACCGCTTCGGCCAGCACCCTGTTGGAATTGCCCGCGAAGAGTTTCATGCACCGTTCCTGGTGGAGGATGGCGAGACCTCACGGACTCGCCTGCGCCCGTTAACCGGGCTTTTAGCGGCCCGCGCCGGTATTGCAAGCGCCGAGATCGGGAATCCGCCGGCTAAACTCAAGAAAGGTTGGTGCCATCGCCGAGAGGCAACACTCCAGCACCCCTTGCTAGCCCGCCTTGCCGCCGAGAAACGCCGCGAACTGGTCTATGGTCTGGTCGGCGATCGCCTGCATGGTGGCCGGCGCGACATCCTTCCAGCTGTCGGCGCCCCCGCCTTTGCCAACCGACGGCGCCTTCATCTGGCCGTTGATGCGGTGCAGGCGGTTGCCCGAGGGGTCGTAGACGTCCCAGACATAGATGACGGTGGTGTCCTTGCCCTCCGAAATCGCCGAGAAGTAGCCTTTCAGCACATGGGTAGCGGTCTGGTCCTGGCTGCCGGCCAGCGTGATGCCGCGCTGCTTGGCGCGCGCCTGCAATTCCGCCGTCAACGGTGTCGCGGCCTCCACCGAAGCGCCGACGATCGGCGCAATCTGCAGCCGGGTCTTGGACAGGACGGCAGCGCTCTGGGCCGAGGTGAGTGGCGTGGTGGTGGTTTCGGGCGCCCCAGCCGTGGTGGCGGCAGGCGCTGGTGACGTTGCGGGAACCGTGGCCGCCGTGCTGCCCGGCGCCGTCGTCTGTGCGGAGGCCGCCGGCGGGGTGATGGCGGAAGGTTCGAGAACGTCCTTTGCGTTGGTGCAGGCAGCAACAGCCAATGCCACAAGCAATGACACGGTCGTCACATGCGATCGTCTCATTTGCCTTCTAACTCCTTGGCGAAGAACGCCTCCCATTATGGATTCACTGCACGATCAAGTCGAGATCATGGCGGGAGAGCGGCTTCGGCTGGGATTCGGTGGTCAGGTAGGTGCGGCCAAGCGTCATTGCCGTCTCGGTCTCGGAATCCATGATGATCATGTGGGCGAAGAGCGTCATGTTGGGCGCGATCGGCTCGGGGTTGCCCTGATAGAACATCGGCATGTCCATCCAGGACGGCGTGAAGCGCGCGCCGACCGAATAGCCGCAGGCGTTCAGCCGATGCTTGGTCAGGCCGTGCGCTTCCATGGTGCGGGCGTGCGCGTCGAAGACATCGCCGAATGTATTGCCCGGCGTCATCGCTTTCTCCACCGCGAGCAGCGCGGCACGCGCGGCGTCGAACAGTTCCTGATGGCGCCTCGACGCCTTGCCGGTCAGCACCGTGCGCATCATCGGCGCATGGTAATGATGGAAGACACCCGCCCATTCGAGCGTCAGCTGGTCGTTCTTGGTGAGCTTGCGGCGGCCGGCCTTGTAACGGCAGAGCAGCGCATCGACCCCGGAGCCGATGATGAACTCGTTGGCCGGGTAATCGCCGCCGCCGGCAAAGATCGCGCCTTGCATGGCGGCAAGGATCAGCGCTTCGTCGCCACCCTGCTTGATCAGCGGAAGTGCGGCGTCCAGCGCGTCGTCGGAGAGGTTGGCGGCCTTCTCGGCCTTGGCGACCTCGGCCGGGCTCTTGAACAGGCGCAGCCGGCCGACAATGCCGGAGGCGTCGGCGATCTGGCCGAAGGTCTGCAACTGCTCGTCCAGCCGGCGGCCATTATAGGCCGTCAGGCCATGGGTGTCGTATTCGACGCCGATGCGGGCGCCGAGCAGGTCGAGGTCGTTGAGCAGGTTGCGCAGGTCGACCGCCGGGTTGGCGCCGTCGCGGTCGGTCCACAGCACGATGTTGTCGATGATCGAGGTGTGGCGCGCCTGGCGCAGGTCGGCAGAGCGGGTCAAAAGCACCATTGAGCCGTCGGCCTTCACCACCAGGCACTGGAAGAAGCAGAAGCCGAACGTGTCGTAGCCGGTCAGCCAGTACATGCTTTCCTGCGCGAACAGCAGGATGGCGTCGAGCTTCTTCTCGGCCATCTCGATCATCAGCCGGTCGCGCCGCGCGTCAAATTCCGATCGTTCAAAATGCAAAGCCATTATTCATGCTCCAAAACGATGGCCGAAACCTGCCGGCCGTAATCGGGCTCCTTGCGGTGCGTGGTGCGCCGGTAGGAGTAAAACAAATCTTCCTCGGCATAGGTGCAGCGGCCGAGGCCCTCGGCGGTCACGCCGGCCCTGGCCAGACGGTCGACCGTGTAACTGACGAGGTCGAACATGGCGTGGCCGGCCTTTGCCGAAGGCGCGAAATAGCCGATGTTTTCGGCGTCGGCCTCGACGAAGCGGGCGACGAATTCCGGCCCGACCTCGTAATTGTCGGGGCCGATCGAGGGGCCGAGCACGGCGACGATGTTTTCGCGGCGGGCGCCAAGGCTTTCCATGGCGGCAATGGTGTTTTCCAGCACGCCCGTGAAGGCGCCTTTCCAGCCGGCATGCGCCGCGCCGATGATGCGCGCCCCGGCATCGGCGAACAGAACCGGGCCGCAATCGGCGGTCGAGGCGCCGATGGCGATGCCCGGCCGGTCGGTGACGAGGGCGTCGGCCTTGGGCCGCTCGCCGGCAAAGGGCTCCCTGGCGATGACGACATCGGGCGAATGGATCTGCCACGCGGTCAACAGGTGGTTCGCCGGCACGCCCATCCAGGCGGCGACACGGGCGCGGTTCTCGGCCACCAGCGCCTTGTCGTCATCCGACCCGGTGCCGATGTTGAGGCCCTGGTAGATGCCGGTCGAGACGCCGCCCGTGCGGGTGAAATAGCCGTGGCGGATGCCTTGTGCCTGCGCCTTGTCCAGCCGAGGCGACCGAACGGGATCCGGTTTGGTCTGATTGAGCATGCGGGCGTTGTTGTCCGTGTGGGCGGTTTCGTCAAGAAAAAGCGGCCGGCGGTCCGGCCGCTCTTTTACCGGACGGGAGATTGGGAGGGGCAGCGGTGAAAAGTCAATCCGCCGTCGCAAAGGGCCTGACGGAGACGGAGCGCGGCATGACGGCAAGCACCTTGAACAGCTCGCCCATGGCTTGCGGCCCGGCAAGCCGCTCGACAGCAGATGATATCTCGTCGCGAGCCGCCTGACCGGCATCGGCGCCAAGCCGACCGGCGCGCTCGAGAATGCCCATGCCGAGCAGGAAATAGCCTTGCGTCGACAGATGGACGTCGAGGCCATGCCCGCGCGCGACCGCGGCAAGGGCGGCGAAATCGACATGCGAGGTGATGTCGGCTTCGCCGGGATTGGCCAGCACATCTTCGTGATGGTGCCGGCGCAAGGCCTGCAGCGTGTCGCCGACCCCCGGTTGCAGATGGCCATAGTCGAGAAACAGGCCGGCGCCACCGTTTCGGGCCATCCGTTCGGCGATGGCCGCCATCAGGGCGGTGCGGGCGGGCGCGACCTCGACGATCGCGCCTTGCGGCGCTTCGGCCGCGTCGACGGGCAGAAGCGTTGCGTCGACCGAACCGGCGCCGGCGAAGAAAGAAAGGGCGTTGTCGTCGTCGAGGCCGACCATGCGCTCGCGCCAGCCGGTGCCGGCGCGGACGAACTGGCGGATCGGGATGGCGTCGAACAACTCGTTGCCGACGATGAGCAGCGGCTGATGGGGCAAGGTCTCGATGGTCTCGTGCCATTGAACCGTAAAAGGTGTCGCGCCGAGCGTCTGCTTCTGGATTTCGGCCAGGCGGGGGCTGGTCTCGACCATGACGAAGGCGGCGCCGTTGGCCAGGTCAGGATCGAGCCGCGACAACGTGCGCAGCATGTCCTTCATCAACGTGCCGCGGCCGGGGCCGATCTCGGCGACGGTGACCGGCATCGGCCGGCCAATCGCTGCCCAGGCCTGGTAAAGCCAGACGGCGACGAGTTCACCGAACATCTGGCTGATCTCCGGCGCGGTGACGAAGTCGCCAGCCGCACCAAAGGGCTCGCGTGTGGTGTAGTAGCCGTCGGCGGGATCGAACAGGCACAGCGCCATGTATTCGTTGACGGGAAGCGGCCCAAGCGCCTCGATCAGGTCGACGATGCGGGTCTTCAGCCGCGTCATGTCGCCCGCGGCTGCATTTGCGTCACCGGCTTGGCGGTCGCCATCGCCCAGATTCCGGCCAGCACCATCGGCGTCGACAGGATCATGCCCATGGTCAGCCAGTTGGTGCCGAGGAGATAGCCGAGTTGCTGGTCAGGCTCGCGGAAGAATTCGACAAAGATCCGCGACAGGCCGTAGCCGCAGATGAAGGCGCCGCCGACGAAGCGCGGTGTCTTCAGCTTGAAGCGCGAATGGGTGAGGATGCGCAGCACGAGGAACAGCACGATGCCTTCGAGAAACGCTTCGTAGAGCTGGCTAGGATGGCGGGTGAACGGGCCGCCATTTGGGAATTCCATTGCCCACGGTACGTCGGTCGGCCGGCCCCAAAGCTCCGAGTTGATGAAATTGGCGACGCGCACCAGGCCGAGCCCAACCGGCACGCCGGCGGCCACGACATCGAACAGCGACCAGGTGCGGATGCCGCGCTTGATGGAAAACAGCGTCATGGCGAGGATGACGCCGAGCAGGCCGCCATGGAACGACATGCCGCCCTGCCAGACGGCGAAGATGTCGAGCGGATGCTGGATATAGCGCGGCAGGTCATAGAACAGCACGTAACCGGTGCGGCCGCCGAGCACGACGCCGATCGCCGCCCAGACGATGAAATCGTCGAGGTCCTCCGGCTTCATCGGCAGGACGCCGTCGGGCCACAATTTCGGATTGGCGGCGAGCCGCTTGGCATACCACCAGGCAAACAGGATGCCGACGATGTAACCGACGCCGTACCAGTGCACCGCCAGCGGCCCGATCTGGATCAGGATCGGGTTGATGTTGGGAAACGGCAGCGAGGCCAGCGGCAGCAGGAAATATTCGTTCAACGGGGAGCTCTCGGTTGCGAAACGCGTTTTGCGCGCGGACCATGCGGCAGGGTTTTGGCAGGGTCAAGGCAAGCTGACTGCCGTCAAGTGTCGCGACGGACCCTCGCCGCGAGCCGTCGCGACGTGGGGGAACTCACCCCTTGGCGGCCACCAACTGTCGCAATGCGTCGTTGATCCTGTCCTGCCAGCCGGGGCCATCCTCCTGGAAGTGGTCGAGCACGGCCCGGTCGATCCGGATCGAGACAAGCTCGCGGACATCAGGCGCGGTGGAAGGCCCGCGAGGCGGGGCTGCCGCCGGTTTCTTGACCGGCTTGAAGGCAGCTTCGGCGGCTGCGAACGGATTTGTCGGTCGGCGTGGAGGCGTTGCCATTGAGTGATCCTGGGTTGGAGGCGACTGGTGCCGGGACACGAGACGCGACGAAACACAATACGCGATTTGGCGCGCCCGAGTATAGCTTTGCGAGCCGTGCGCCATAGCAACGCAGATGCCGCACCAGGCCCTCAACGTTCTTGCATTCGGCGCGCAGCGCCACTACGTCATTTCAAGCAAGCGAGGATTTGCCATGTCGACAGGACCGAACCGCATTCTCGATGAATTCGCCAAGCTGATGACCGACGCCGCCGGTGCCGCGCAAGGTGTGCGCCGCGAGGTGGAGACCGCCTTCAAGGGGCAGGCGGAGCGCATCCTCAATTCGATGGACGTGGTGCAGCGCGAGGAATTCGAGGCAGCGCGCGAAATGGCCGCCAAGGCCCGAGACGAGAATGCCAGGCTTGCCGCCCGCATCGAAGCGCTCGAAGCCAAGCTCGCCGAACTGGCCGGCGATACCGCACCAGTGGCGGCGGCGAAGCCGCGCGCAAAAAAATAATAGTTAAACTTTTCCACATAGTCGAAGCCTGAAAAGCGCTTTGTCGTGAATCGCTTAACGGCATTGCATGAATCTTTGTGACAGCGCCTTTCCACATGCGAATGACGCAGTGCGAAAAATTGGGCTGTTCACGCGACTCCCGATCAATAGACTGAATTTGTTGCATGATTCGGAGCAGGGTCATGCGGCCGGGCGGTGGGGTCCGGTCTGGGGTCGTTGCGTCGAGAAGTAGTCTTTGCGCGAAGGAAGTCCTGGCCGTCCGAGTTCTAGATCAGATTGTTCGTTGTGTGTGCCCTCCCGCGGAGCGTGTGGCGGCGCTCCTCAGAACGACAGGAAGCATTCCATGGAACTTCTCGAACTCGAATTCTCCCGCGAAATCCATCCGGTGGATGTGATCGAGCAGGTGGCTCACAACAATGACTGGTCCTTCGAACGGGCCGGCGATGACGAAATTTCGATCTCGGTCGCCGGTAGCTGGACCGATTATCACGTCTCCTTCTCCTGGATGGAGGATTTCGAGGCGCTGCATCTGGCCTGCGCGTTTGACATCAAGGTGCCGGAGACGCGCGCGCTGGAAGTGATGCGGCTGTTGTCGCTGATCAACGAACAGATGCTGTTCGGGCATTTCGATCTCTGGGAGCAGGAAGGCGCGATCATGTTCCGCCAGTCGCTGCTTCTAGCCGGCGGGGTCGAGCCGTCGAGCCAGCAGGTCGAGGTACTCTTGTCCTCGGCGCTGGAAGCCTGCGAATGCTATTTCCAGGCTTTCCAGTTCGTCGTCTGGTCGGGAACTTCGGCCAAGGATGCACTGGCCGGCGTGCTGTTCGAGACCTACGGCAACGCCTGAGCGGTACGCTAATGAGTGCAAGCAAAGAGCGTAAGCCCGAGATCAGTTTTGCCGATTTCGATCGTGTCGACATCCGCGCCGGCACGATCGTCGAGGCCGAGCCTTTCCCGGAAGCGCGCAAGCCTGCGTTCAAGTTGAAGATCGATTTCGGACCCGACATCGGCGTCAAGAAATCGTCGGCGCAGATTACCAAATATTATGCGCCCGAGACGCTGGTCGGGCGGCAGGTGTTCGCGGTGGTCAATTTCCCGCCACGCCAGATCGGGCCGTTCATGTCGGAAGTGCTGACGCTCGGCTTTCCCGACGAGGAGGGCGCGGTGGTACTCGGCGCCATCGAGCGCAAGGTGCCGGACGGCGGAAGATTGTTTTAATTTTCGTCATCCACGGGCGTAGCGGGCGCGGAGCGCGCGCGCAGACCCGAGGATCCATGCCGCGACAGCTGCCGAAGAACGGGGCGATCCGGAAAGGTCGTCTTCACAAGCATATACGACTTTGCGGTCGGTCCGCAGATTCTGCACCGCGAAGCCGCTCGCAGGTCACGGAATGGATCCTCGGGTCTGCGCGCCGGCTTCGCCGACGCTCCGCCCGTGGATGACGAAGGAGGGAGGCCCGCCATCCTGCGCGCCAGGCGTTAGGCCGCCAGCTTCCGCGTCCTGCCAAGCGCCTCCTCGACCGTGTCAAGAAACATCTCGGCGCAAGCCTTCCAGCTGTAGCGCATGGCGCGTTCGCGGGCATCGGCGCGGTCGACCTTGAGGGCGGTTAGAGAGGCCTCACGCAAATCGTTAGAGACCGCGCCGCCAAAGCCGTCGCCGACAATGTCGATCGGCCCGGTCACCGGATAGGCGGCGACCGGTGTGCCGCTGGCCAGCGCCTCGATGATGACGTTGCCGAACGTGTCGGTGCGGCTGGGGAAGACGAAGACGTCGGCCGAGGCATAGATCTCCGCCAGTTCATCATTCGGACGGTGGCCGAGGAAATTCGCCTTGGGATATTTTGCCTTGAGCTTGGCAAGCTCGGGCCCTTCGCCGACGATCACCTTGCTGCCGGGAAGGTCGAGGTCGAGGAAGGCGGGAAGGTTCTTTTCAATGGCGACGCGGCCGACACAGAGGAACACCGGGCCGGGGAAGCCGAGGTCCTTTCTCTTGTCCGGGCGGAAATGGTCGGTGTCGACGCCGCGCGTCCATGGCCGCAATTTGTTGAAGCCACGCGCCGAAAGATCGTCGGCGAGCGACTGGGTGGCGACCAGCGTGCCCTGGCCGGAATTGTGGAAATCGCGCAGCCAGCGATAGGCCCAGCTTTCCGGCACCGGCAGGCGGGCGCTCAGATATTCGGGAAAGCGCGTGTGATAGCTGGTGGTGAACGGCCGGCCGGCATTGCGGCAATAGCGCCGCGCCATGATGCCGAGCGGGCCTTCGGTGACGATGTGGACGTGGTCGGCCTTGTAGCCGTCGATCAGCCGCGCGACATGGCCGGGCGTGGTCAGCGCCAGGCGGATGTCGGGGTAGGTCGGCAGGGGCAGCGTGCGAAAGATGTTGGGGGTCAGGAAGTCCACCGCGACGTCGAAGGATTTCAGCGTTTCGGTGAGCCGCTCCAGCGTGTGGACGACGCCATTGACTTGCGGGCGCCAGGCGTCGGTGACCATCAATATGCGCATGGCGGCCCTTTGCTCCGGAGGTCGACGGTTGCCTTGAGACGATGCCGGAACGGCGACCAGCCGGATGCCCTCGCTTCGCTCCAACGCACCCGCGCCGGTACGGCGTCGAAGTGAGGCGGCAAGGCCGAATCAACTGTAGTCGCGCGTTTCATGCGCGCTCTTCACCATGATTTCATGACGAGCGGATGAAGCTTGATATCTGGCCTTGCCTAGGCCGGAACCTTGATGATGGCCCGCAGGCCACCGAGCGGGCTGTCGTCGAGGGTGATGTCGCCGCCATGGCTGCGGGCGATGTCGCGGGCGATCGACAGGCCGAGCCCGGTGCCGCTGGCATCGAGGTTGCGGGCCTCGTCGAGCCGCACGAACGGCTTGAACACATCCTCGCGTTTGTCGTCCGGGATGCCGGGACCGTTATCGTCGACGGTGACCACCAGCGATCCTCGGCCATGATTGGCGCTGACCTCCACCGTCCTGGCGTAGCGGAAGGCATTGCCGATGACGTTGGACAGCAGCCGGGCGAAGGCGTTCGGCCTGACATGCACGGTAGGATCGCCGGAAAGCGTCGTCGACAGCTTGCATTTGCGCAAGGCCGCTTCTTCACTGAGCTTCTGGAAATATGCTTCGAGGTCGAAACGACCCGGGTCTTCCGAAGCCTCGCCGCGGGCAAAGGCGAGGTATCCCTCGAGCATCGACTGCATGTCGTCGATGTCCTGGTTCAGCGCCGCCTTGGTCTCGGTCTTGCCGCCGGCCAGCGCCAGCTGCAGCTTGAAGCGGGTGAGGATGGTTCGCAGATCATGGCTGACGCCAGTCAGCATGGCGGTGCGCTGTTCGATCTGGCGCTCGATGCGCTCGCGCATCTGGATGAAGGCAAAGCCGGCGCGGCGAACCTCCTCGGCGCCGCGCGGGCGAAAATCGCGCGGCATCGGCCGGCCCTTGCCGAAGCTTTCGGCGGCCTCGGCCAGCGTCAGGATCGGCCGGATCTGGTTGCGCAGGAAAGGGATGGCGATCATCAGGAGCACCAGCGAGGTGCCGACCATCCAGATCAGGAAGATGTGGGTGTTCGAGGCATAGGCCTGACTGCGGCGTACGAAGACGCGCAGCACCTTGTTCTCGAGCTGGACGCGCACCTCGACGATGTTGGAATTGCCGACCGTGTCGATCCAGAAAGGCCGGTTGATCTGGCGGGTGATCTCGGCAGACAGAACGTCGTCGAGGATCGAGAAGAACGGTTTTGGACCGGGCGGCGGCAAGGGATCGGGCGGCAGCAGATCGACCTTCAGCTGCATGCGGTCCTGGGCGATGCGGATGATGTTGGCGTAGTCGGCGTCGTGCGGGTAGGTCTCGATCAGGTCGATGATGGCGGCGATGTCGCGCACGGTGGCTTGCGACAGGCGCTGCGTCACCGTCGCCCAATGGCGTTCCATGAAGACGAAGGCGACGACCGATTGCAAAAGGATCATCGGGGCGATGACGATGATCAGCGAGCGCGCATAGAGGCGCTTTGGCATATAGAGCGAAACGAGGCGCCAGAATCGGTTCCAGATGCGCGACACCGCCTTGAGCGTTCGCGTGGCGCGTGCGCTCAAGCCGTCATTTCCCGGCTGTTCCAGTTCCGTGGTCGCCATTGGCTCTTTTCATTTCGTCCGCAGCACTAGATGGAGCATGACTTTTTTCGAAAGCCGGTTCCCGCTTTTCGGGATCATGCTCTAGCGCCGCGTCCGCTACTCTATTCCACGCTGAGCCGATACCCAATACCGCGCACCGTCTGCAGCCAGACGGGGTTGGACGGATCGCGCTCGATCTTGCGGCGCAGCCGGTTGATCTGGACGTCGATGGTGCGCTCGCCGACCTCCGAATCGTCGCCGACCAGCTCGTGACGCGGTATGGTCTCGCCGGCGCGCGCGGCAAAGATCGCCAGGATCTCCTGCTCGCGGTCGGTCAGCTTCAGCGCCTCGCCGCCACGCTTCAGTTCGCGCCTGGCGATCTGGAAGGTGTAGGGGCCGAAGACCAGCTGTTCGACCTTGGGCGTCGTCGCCGGGCCGCCGCGGCGCAAGATGTTGTTGATGCGCAGGATCAGCTCGCGCGGGTCGAAGGGTTTGGGCAGATAGTCGTCGGCGCCGGCCTCGAGCCCCAAGATGCGGCTGTCGGTTTCCGACAGCGCCGTCAGCATCAGGATCGGCACATTCTTTTCGGCGCGCAGCGATTTGGTGAGGTCGACGCCGCTTTCGCCAGGCATCATGACATCGAGCACGAGGAGGTCGAAATCGAGGCCGATGAGCTTGCGCCTGGCCTCGCCGGCGTTGCCGGCGACGGTGACGCGAAAGCCGTTCTCCGTCAGATACTGTTTGAGAAGATTACGGATGCGGGTGTCGTCATCGACCACGAGCAGATGCGGCGCGTCATCGTCCGGTGCGGCTGCCTGATCGACCCTCTCAGTGCTCTCCATGGCTTTTCCCTGACATTTTCGCGGACCCAACGTCGATCTGATCTCTCAGTTCCGGATTGACCATCGCTTCGAGGAAGCGTTCCACCAAGGTCCGTTCGGTGGCGCCGGAATCCTCCAATGCAGCACGGATGCGGCGCGACTGTGGCCGTGCCAGGGCCAAGGCCAGCGCGCGGCCCTTGGCCGTCGGGTAGAGTTCGCGCTGGCGACGGTCGCGCGGACCTTGCAACTGCACGACATGGTCGGTGTCGATCAGCTGCTTGAGCACGCGCGCCAGGCTCTGCTTGGTGATCTTCAGCACGTCGAGCAATTCGGCAACCGTCAGTCCCGGCCGGCGGTTGACGAAATGCAGCACCCGGTGGTGGGCACGGCCGAAGCCATAGTCGGCCAGGATCTGGTCGGGATCGGAGGTGAAGTCGCGGTAGGCGAAGAAAAACAGTTCGATGATGGCGAAGTCGATGCCGTCCTCGACTGACATCGCGGTCCTGATCGGTTTTCCGGCGGCTGAGCTTCGATCCGTCATCATTTCTCCATGGGAACGGGAGATTATGTCAGTACTATTGACGTAATTTCCCCGCAATGGTAATTTTTGACAAGCTTTTGGGCGGATTGCGAACGAAAAGGCAAGGCAGGCCGGTTTTTCCGGAACTTCCTGAGTTTGCCAGAGCGCGATTATCCGCTTACGCTTTGCAACCCGGCCGGCGTCGCCAATCATCCGGCGCGGTCAAAAAGAACAAGCAACGACACAAGGACATGCGGGCCGCGGCCCGCGGGAGGTTACCATGGCATCCGTTCCCTTCGATCAACTGGACGGCTTCATCTGGATGAATGGCGAGTTCGTTCCATGGGGCGATGCCAAGGTCCATGTGCTGACGCACGGTCTGCACTACGCCAGCGCGGTCTTCGAGGGTGAGCGCGCCTATGGCGGCGAGATCTTCAAGCTCAACGAGCATACTGAGCGCCTGCATGAGTCGGCGCGCCTGCTCGGCTTCAAGATTCCCTATTCGGTCGCCGAGCTCAACGACGCCTCGACCACGTTGTTGAAGAAGCAGGGTTTCCAGGATGCGTATGTCAGGCCGATCGCTTGGCGCGGCAGCGAACAGATGGGCGTTTCGGCGCAGAACAACCGCATCAACTGCGCCATCGCCATCTGGCAGTGGCCGAGCTATTTCGACCCGGCACAGAAGCTGAAGGGCATCCGCCTCGACATCGCCGAATGGCGCCGGCCCGACCCGCGTACGGCGCCATCACGGTCGAAGGCCGCCGGCCTCTACATGATCTGCACCATGTCCAAGCACGCCGCCGAAGCGAAAGGCTATGCCGACGCCATGATGCTAGACTGGCGCGGGCAAGTGGCGGAGGCTACGGGCGCCAACATCTTCTTCGTCAAGGACGGCAAGATTCACACGCCGAAGCCCGACTGCTTCCTCGACGGCATCACCCGCCGCACGGTTATCGGGCTGGCCAGGGATCGCGGCCTGGAAGTCATCGAACGGGCCATCCTGCCGGAAGAACTCGAAGGCTTCGAACAATGCTTCCTGACCGGGACGGCAGCGGAAGTAACGCCGGTTTCGGAGATCGGCCCTTACCGATTCGAGGTCGGCGAGATCGCCAAGAACCTTATGAACGACTATTCTGCCGCGGTTCAACCCAAGCACGCCATCGCCGCAGAATAACGATAGTCACAGCTTTTCACGCAAGCAGGGGCGGTTTTCGAGCCGCCCCTTTTATTTAAGCGTTTCTGCATTTGACTTTCATCCAGTTCGGCGTCTCATGATCGTGTCGGCCCGGGAGGCTGGCAGCTATGGAGGGACTCATCATATGGACATGAACACGCTTCTTCCGATCATCGTTCAGATCATTACAGGCATCATCGGCGGTCAGGCGGTCGGCGCGGCAATCAAGACGGCGGCGATGGGGCAGCTTCCCAAAATCCTGGGCGGAGCCATTGGCGGCGTCGGCGGCGCGGCGATTCTGGGCAGCCTGCTCGGCCACGGGATCGATCCGGCCGCGGCCGCCGCGGCAACGAGTGGCCTCGGCAGTTCGCTCAACCTGCAGAACATCGTCGGTGGTGCCGGCGGCGGCGCGATCCTGACCGGCATCATCGGTGCGGTCATGGGTGCCATGAAGAAGTAGACCTGGACGGTCCAAGGTTGTTCAGATGGGCGGCTTCGGCCGCCCATTTCCATTTATGGGATGACTGACTGTTCGTCTTTCGGGGGGTGGACGCGTTTCGCCCGCGCCTCTACATCACCCGTGAACATCGAAAGGACGATCATGGGTCAGCTCAATGCAGGCATCGTGCCGGTCACTCCGTTTCAGCAGAACTGCACCATCCTGTTCGACATGGACGACAAGCATGGCGTCGTCGTCGATCCGGGTGGCGATATTGACAAGGTGCTGGCAGCGCTGAAGGACAATGCGATCACGGCCGGGGCAATCTGGATCACCCATGGCCATATCGACCATGCCGGCGGCGCCATGGAACTGAAGGAAGCGCTCGGTATCGAGATTATCGGCCCGCATGAAGCCGACAAAGCCTTGCTCGACAATCTGGAGAACCAGGGCAGGCGCTACGGCCTATCAGGCTCGCGCAACTGCGTGCCCGACCGGTTCCTCACCGAAGGCGAGACCGTGTCGTTCGGCGCGCATGTCTTCGAAGTTCTGCATTGCCCCGGCCATGCGCCGGGCCACGTCGTCTACTACAACCGCGCGGCCAAGTTCGCCCATGTCGGCGACGTGCTGTTTCGCGGCTCGGTCGGCCGCACCGACCTGCCGGGCGGCGACCACGCGACGCTGATCGCCTCGATCAAGGAAAAGCTTTTGCCGCTCGGAGACGATATCGGCTTCATCTGCGGCCACGGCCCTGGCAGCCGTTTCGGCGATGAGCGAAGGACCAATCCGTTCCTGACTTGAATTCCGGGATCGAGCAGTGCCGGCCTGTGAAGGCCCGAGGCTGTCGATAAAATAAAAAAGCGCTGGCCTCGCGGTCAGCGCTTTTTGGGGCAGGGAAGCCTCAATTGGCAGTGCAGAAATGCTGCTCGCCGTCATTGCCGGTGAATGTGCCGGTGCGGCTATTGAAGGTGCGGTAGCGGTCCGAGCAGTACTCGTACCAGCCACGGGTCCACGGCTCGGCATAGCGATCGGCATAGACGACCTGTGGCTCGGCGTAATAGCGACGGACCGGGGCCGGGCGCACCACGACGTCACGATCGTAGCCGTCATCATAGTAGCGGTCAGCGTAGGGCGGGGGCTGATCATTGGCCAACGCGCCACCGATCAGCGCGCCGGCGGCGAGGCCAAGCACGCCAGCGGCAATGGCATCGCCATTACCGTGGTGGCGGTGATGACGCCAGTCATCGGCGTTGGCCGCGGGCAAGGCCACAAGCATGGTGGCGGCCACGGCGGCGGACAGCACGGCAGTCTTGAAAATTCGGTTCATCTTGCGTCTCCTTCGTACCGGGCCTTGCAGTTTTGCAGGGGATGCGGTCCGGCTTTACCCAAGACTAATATGCGACCGTGGCTGAACGGGGGCTGAACGGATTTCGACATGTCTATCTAAAAAAGGCGCCGAGACATCGCACGCCGCTCAATGAGCGGAAGTGC
This sequence comes from Mesorhizobium erdmanii, assembly GCF_013170725.1. Lineage (NCBI taxonomy): Bacteria > Pseudomonadati > Pseudomonadota > Alphaproteobacteria > Hyphomicrobiales > Phyllobacteriaceae > Mesorhizobium > Mesorhizobium erdmanii. The sequence goes on from NZ_CP033361.1 coordinate 2,408,406, forward strand.
CGCCGGTGGCCTGCCTTGTCTGAAGCCGGCTCAGCCGACCGACAGATTGACGGCCTTGGGTCCCTTGCCGCGCTTGTCCGGCTCGGTGTCGAAAGTTACTTTCTGCCCATCTTCGAGACCGGGAAGACCCGACGCCTGCACGGCCGAAATGTGGACGAAGACATCCTTCGCGCCATCGTCCGGCGTGATGAAGCCGAAGCCCTTGGCATGGTTGAAGAATTTGACGGTGCCGGTCTGCGGCATGGGAAGCTCCTTTGATCCCATAAACTCCAGTCTCGGGCCGGCAAATGCCCGAGAGGAAATTTGTCCTTTATTTTAGCGTCATCGGCAAGAGAAAGTTTTGCGGGCACTTACGCAGCGTCAGTGCCTTGGAAAAGCAGCGGATATGAAAAAAGTTCCGACATGAATAAAGGCGCGACGAAAATCGCCGCGCCTTCGGAATTCGTCAGTGCTCCAGCCGCCGTTTGGGACTGAAGCCTCCTTCGCACGCCACCGAGGACGCGCGGAGCGCGGATGCCTCAGGCCGCGCGGAGATTAACGGCCTTCGGGCCCTTGCCCATGCGGTCCGGCTCGACGTCGAAGGTGACCTTCTGGCCATCGACGAGCGTGCGCAGGCCCGATGCCTCGATCGCGGAAATATGGACGAACACGTCCTTGGCGCCGCCGTCGGGCGTGATGAAACCGAAGCCTTTGGTCGCGTTGAAGAATTTAACGGTGCCGGTCTGGGCCATTGGGGAAACTCCTTCACCCGTTCAGTCTTTGGTGGTCCTGCCCGCCACCTGGCGTCGAGGGCAGTTCCCGGTGGTTGCTTCGGCAGTCATGCATTGGCGCATGGTCAAACCCCCCGCCGAAAACGGGGCCGTCAGAGATTCACAGTATCGGGGAAAGGTCGTCCAAAACGTTCCGCTCTCCGGGTCGCAAATGCCCGAACACGGAATTTATCGCACGGAAACGTGAAGGTTGCAAGATAGCGCCGCGGGCGGCCACATTGGGGCGCATCCCGACGCAAGAATCGACAAATCGAGGCGTCGACCGGCCGCAGATAGGCCTCGTTGCCCAGGGGGTCATCGGCCCACAGAGCAGGTCACGCATGGGCCAGAGGCGATGATTGCCCGCCGACCCGCCCGGCGTCGCGGCAGGTCCATCCGTCATCTTCCCGCCGCTCCCGCGAGCGGGGGTTGCAATTGGCAGTGGAATGGCGAGGATCGCACCGCAGGGAACTGATTTAAGCTTTGTTTTTAACGGGTTTCATTGTCCGCGAACACTGCACGCTCTTGAGCGAGATGCATGGCTGGGGATATCGAGGGAGATGATCATGAAGTTTCTGGGGGCAGTCTTTTCACGGCAAATCTTTACAATCCTGTTCCTGTCGGCACTTCTTGCCGCCTGCACTGTTGTCGTCGATGAGGGGCCGGGGCCGCGCCCGCGTCCGCCGCGCCCTGAACCGCAATATTGCACCAGGCAATACGAGCCGGTCTGCGCCCGGCGTGGCGGCGACCGCCAGACCTTCGCCAATGCCTGCCTTGCCGACCGTGCCGGCTACCGCATCGTGCGCGACGGTCCTTGCCGCGAAAGCGGCGGTGGCGGTGAGCAGCAGACGTTCTGCACCCGCGAATACGCTCCGGTCTGCGCCCGCCGCCACGGCGAGACGCGCAGCTTCCCCAATGCCTGCGAGGCGCGCGCCGCGGATTACCGCATTGTCGGCGACGGGCCGTGCTGAGGAGGCAGGAACTCCGTTACTTGTCCACGCCGATATAGGCTTTGCCTTTCAACAGGGTAGCCAGATGTGCCGCATTTGACGCGGCCATGTCGATCATTCCGTCGACCTCTTCGGGGGTCGCCGGCAGGTCGACGTAGTTGACGTCGCCCATGGCTTCGCCCACCCAGTAGACGCCGCCATTGGCCGGTATGGTGAAGCCCACATCGTTGAGCGCCTGGAAGCATTCGGCATGGCAATGGTGCGCGCCGTCCTCGTTGCCGACGATCGCCACCAGCGCCACCTTGCCGGCGGCCGGCATGCGGCCCTTGTCGTCGGTTTCGGAAAGGAAAGCGTCCATGCGCTCCATGACGCGCTTGGCGACGCTGGAGGGTTGGCCCATCCAGATCGGCAGGCCGAGAATAAAGATATCGGCGGAGATGATTTTCTCGCGCAGGTCGGGCCAGTCGTCGCCCTTGCCCATATCGGAGAGCACACCGGCCTTGATGTCGTGATCGAGGGCGCGCACGACCTCACCCCGCACCCCATGCGGCTTAAGCGCCGAAAGCAGATCGGCGATGATCTTGTCGGTAGAGGATTTTTCCTTGTCACCGGAGGCTTTCAGGGAACAGTTGATGGCAAAGGCGGTGAGGGGCATGGGTCGACTCCTGCATTTGGCTGTGCGGACTCAACGTCGCGAGATGCTTCTGGTTGCGCACTTCCCGGGCGGCCTTGACCGTTCGCGCGCCAGTCCACACTCTTGAATCTCTCCTCGCCATGGCTTAGGTCCCGCAGGCGCACAAACACGGCAGGTGTCCCATCAACAGAGATCAGAGAAGAGCAGCGGGTGCTGGAGCCAGGTCTGGCGCGGGGGGACAGCCGCCGCTGGGCCTCGACCAGTATGTGCAGCAGGCACTGCAGCTGCACCAGGCCGGACGCCGGCAAGAGGCAGAGGCGATCTACCGGCAAGTCCTGGCGCGCCAGCCCAAACACGCGGCGGCTGCCCATTTCCTGGGGCTGCTGCTGCATCAGACCGGACGCAGCGAAGAAGGGCTGGACCTCCTCGAGCAGTCGGTGAGCCTGCAGCCGTCGAACGCCGATTTCCTCAACAATTTCGGCACGGTGATGCGCGACCTCGGCCGTGTCGCGGCGGCAATCGACTTCTTCCGTGGCGCGGTGGATCTGCGGCCGGAGCAACTCGCCGCGCGCGACAATCTTGGCTCGTCGTTGAAGCAACTCGGCCAGTTCGAGGAGGCCGAAGAGATCTATCGCGGCACGGTCGCGCGCAATCCCTTTCACGTGCGCGCCCGCACCGGGCTTGCCGAAACCCTGCAGGAAGCCGGACGGCTGGACGAGGCGCTGGCGGTTTTTCGCGAGGCGCTGGCCATTCGGCCGAAGGATGCCGACCTGTTGCACGGGCTCGGCGTCGGGCTGATGGAAAAGGGCAAGCTCGACGAGGCGGCCGATCTGTTCCGGCAGGCGTTGGCGATCAATCCCGGCATGGCAACGGCCTGGCTGATGCTGACACAGGTCAAGCGCCAGAAGGAGCGCGACACGGAATTGGCCGGCATGGAAGCCCAGCATGCCAAGGCGCCGCAGGACAGCCTTGCCCGCATGCAGCTGTCCTTCGGCCTCGGCAAGGCCAATGACGATTTGAAAGATTACAACAGGGCCTTCGACTATTTCGCCGAAGGCAATGCCATCCGCCGCAAGTGGATCAACTATGATCCCGTCCGGACACGCGCCGAATTCGAGGCGATGAAGACGGTGTTCGATGCCGGCTTTTTCGAAAGGCACAGGCCTAGCCCGATCACCGATGACGCGCCGATCTTCGTCGTCGGCATGCCGCGTTCGGGCACGACTCTGGTCGAGCAGATCATCGCCAGCCATCCCAAGGTCTATGGCGCCGGCGAGCTCAGCATCCTGAAGAAGGTAGTCGGCAAGCAGTTTCCGGCCAACATGCCTGGCGGCTTTCCCTGGGGCGTGTCGGATACGGACGATGGGGATTTTGCCGAGGCAGGCCAGGCCTATCTCGACATGCTGCATGCCCGCTATCCGCATATCAGCCACGTCACCGACAAGATGCCGGGCAACTTCCTGCTTGTCGGCTTCATTCACATGATGATGCCCAAGGCAAAGATCATCCACTGCGCCCGCGACGCGGCGGCAACCTGCCTGTCGATCTACAAGGTGCATTTCCGAGGCGACAGCCACCGCTATGGCTATGACCTCGGCGAACTCGCAGACTTCCACAATCTCTACACCGACATCATGGCACATTGGCACAAGGTGCTGCCCGGCGTCGTGCACGATGTGCGCTACGAGGATTTCGTCGCCGATCAGGAAGGCCAGAGCCGGACGCTCATCGACTATCTCGGCCTGCCGTGGGACGATGCCGTGCTGTCCTTCCACCAGACCGACCGGCCGGTGCGCACGGCGTCCGCCGCGCAGGTGCGCCAGCCGATGTATCAAGGCTCGGTCGATTTGTGGAAGCGCTATGGAGACCGGTTGAAGCCGCTGCTGGATAGGCTGGATTAGCATAGAGGTCGCGGATAGCCGAAGCCTCTCAGCTTCGTCATCCTATGGTCTGCGCCGCGTCGCTTCGCTCCTTGCTTCGCCATGGGATGACGAAGCGATGGACCAGCGGTTCAAAGTTCGATGAAGGGCTGGAAGCCGCCGAAGATCATGCGCTTCATATCGAAGGGCATGGGTCCCCAATCGGGTGTCAGTCTCGGGTCGGCCATCACCTTGGCCATCACCGCGTCGCGGCTTTGCCTGGATTCGTAGACCGCCCAGGCGAAGACGACGGTCTCGTCGTCTTTGGCCTGAACGGCGCGCGGGAACGAGGTCAGCTCGCCATAAGGCACGTCGTCGCCGATACATTCGACATAGGCGAGCGCACCGTGTTCCTTCCATATGGGACCTGCGAGGTTGGCGAGCTTTTTGTAGTCATCGAGTTTGGCCTTGGGCACGGCCAGCACGAAACCATCGACATAGGACATGGTGGTTCTCCTTCTGATGAGAAAGAAGCGCCGGGTCGGCGGGGATACGACCCGGCGCGGTGAGCGCGTCAGCCCTGCCATTGGCCGGCGACGGCCGCTCGCCAGGAAATCTACTTGACCGGCGCGTTCATCGCCCAGGCGACACCGAACGGATCGTTCAGCTGGCCCCAGCGGTCGCCCCAGAACATCACCTGCAACGGCGTGGCCACTTCGCAGCCGGCGTCGACGGCGCGCTGCCACCAGCTGTCGATCTCGCCATCGTCGAGATGGAGCTGCAGCGTATAGCCTTGCGCCGCCTTGTGCGGATGGCCATGCTCGGGGTAGGCGTCGCCCAGCATCAGCGTCGAGCCGTTGACGTGGAGATGGATGTGCATGGTGCGGCCTTTTTCGTCGGCCGGATAGGCAAACACCTGCTTGGCGCCGAAGGCCTTCTTGTAAAATTCGGCAGCCTTGAAGGCGCCATCGACCTGAAGATAGGAGGTCAATCCGCCAAGCACTTCTGCCCTTGGCTGAACGGGGGTCTGGTCAGTCATGTCTTGCTCCTCTTTGCGTTTGCTGGCCTTGCGAACCAAAGGACGCACGAGGTGACGGCAATCCTACATCGCCGGGACTTTTTTCAAAGACGGGCCGGACAGGCCGGGCGACCGGCGGTTTTGCGCGACAATCGCATGGACCGGCTGGTCGCGGTCATATGACCTTGGCCGTGAAGGTGGTTGCACGACGGCGGTCTTGCGCGTCGAAGATTTCCGGAAAGCCGATGTCCTTGCGTAGCTCGGCGGGCAGGGAAAGCAGGATGCGCTCGCTGCGATGGCGGGCACGTGCCGCCGCATACCGGGTTGCGATGCGACCGATGGATGAAAGGACGGACATGACAAGTTCTCCCTGGGTTGGTGCCGGCATCATCATGTCGGCATCCCAAGGACGCGGCCGGTTCAGGCGATCCGACAGACCGTCGAAATTATTTCAGATGACCGCGGCGGCGAGCGCCGTGTCATAATACTCCACCATCTCGGTGATCTTGCCGTCGCGAACCGTCCAGAAATCGGCGGTGCGCATGACAAGCTCCTGGCCGGTGGTTCTGCGCGTCAGATGGATTTCGACCTGCGCCGCGATCTTGTCGCCGCCGTCGACCAAGTCCACCGGAACGAAGCTGCGGTATTCGAAATCACGGTCAAGCGCCACGAGGCGGGCCAGGAACTCTTCCTTGCCGTTGCCGGCTGCTATGAACGGTGCCTGCGGTTCTGCGACCCAGCGAAAGACGACATCGTCGGAGCAGTGCGCCAACGCGCCCGCGATGTCACGTTTTGCATAGGCCTCATAAAGGTTCTTGACGAGATCCACCCCGCGCATGACCGGTTTCCTCCCTCGGTTCGCGAACCCTGAGAATGCGCCTTTTCCGACACGTGGGAAAGTGCGGACTACTGGGCCGCTTGCTTCAAGCCGCGGCCTCCATGCGTTCGATCGCATCAAGGTCGGCCTTCTTGGCCTCGCCCTCGACGGCAAGGTCGTAGCTCGCCTGCATGTTCATCCAGAACTGCGGCGTGGTTCCGAAAAACTTGGCAAGGCGTAGCGCGGTGTCCGGCGTCACCGGTGTTGCCTCGCTGGCCAAGCGCTCGATGCGTGTGCGTGGCACATGCAGTCTTTTGGCCAGTGAATAGGGCTTCATGCCAAGCGGGACGAGGTATTCCTCTCGAAGGATTTCTCCGGGATGGATAGGCGGGTTGATATCAAGCATTTTACACCTGTCCTTCAATGGTAGTCGGTTATTTCGACATTCTCGGCTTGTCCGTCCAACCAGCGAAAGCAGATGCGAAACTGATCGTTGATGCGGATCGAATGCTGACCGGCACGGCTGCCTTTCAGGGGCTCAAGCCTGTTGCCGGGAGGCGTCTTAAGGTCCGACAACTCGGTCGCGTTGTCGATCATGAACAGTTTCCGTTGGGCTGATCGGAGAAGGTCCGATGGGAACCCCTTTGGAGCCTTGCCGTTCGAAACGGCCTCGGTGGTCTTGTCCTTGAACGAGCGTATCATCTGCCGAATCCAATGGACGTACCATCGCATGATACGTTTCTGAAATCAACCAAACGTCTCATGAAATGATACGAGACTCCGACCTGCCGACGGCAGGCCGGAATTCTGGACGCAGCTTAACTGGCGCCGTCGGCCACCTCGCGGAAAAAGTCCTCGGGATCCTCGACTTCAGTCAGCCGCCGCTTCTCGATCAGCCAGAAGCGATTACCGATGGCGCGGATGAAGGAGCGGTCGTGCGAGGCGAGGACCGAGCTTGCCTGGTGCTTGAGCAACTCCTCTTCCAGCGCTTCCTGGCCGTCTATGTCGAGATGGTTGGTCGGCTCGTCGAGCAGGTAGAAGTTGGGATTGGCGAGCCTCAGTGCGAGCATCATCAACCGTGCTTTCTGGCCGCCCGACAGCGCGCCGATCTTCTTCTCCTGCATTTCGATGACCACGCCGGCGCCGGCAAGCAGCGAGCGGGCGCGCTGTTCGCCGACATCGTAGTGGCGCGACAGCATCGCCAGCGGCGTGTCGTCGCCGCTGATGCCGGACAGCTCCTGGTCGCTGTAGCCAAGCACCGTCGACGGCGTCACCTTCACATCAGGCACCGTATCCGGCTCGAGGATGGCGTTGCGGATCAGGCTGACGAAGCGCGACTTGCCGACGCCGTTGCGGCCGAGCAGGACGATGCGATCGCCCTGGCAGATATGGCGTTTGCCGGTCCTGAACAGCAGCGTGCCGTCGGGCGTTTCCACCGCCGCGTCCTCGAGCGTGATCAGCACCTTGGCGTGGGTCCCGCGGTTGGCCAGCCGGATCGCTCCGGCGGAGCGCTCGCGATGCGCCGATACGGCGGCGTCCTCCAGCTTTTCGGCCCTGTCCCTGAGCTGCTTGGTCTTCACCGTCAAAAGGTCGCTGCCGGAATTGATGCCGATGTTGTTGAGCTTGGCGGCCTGCTTGCGCAGCTGCTGGGCGACCTTCATGTCGCGCTCGAACTTGCGCGCCATCGAGGCATCGAGCTCGTCGAGCGCCTGCCTGGCACGGGAGTAGGGCAATGCAAACACCGGCGATTGTTCCGGGCGCAGGAACAGCGTCCGGTTGGTGGTGGCGTCGAGGAAGGCGCGGTCATGGCTGGCAATGACGACGGGCACCTCGCGCGGCAGCGCGTTCAGCCAGCTTTCCAACTGGCTGATGCGGGCAAGGTCGAGATGGTTGGTCGGTTCGTCGAGCAGCAGAACGTCGGGATCGGTGACCCAGACGCGGGCGATCAGCGCCAGCCTCTGCCAGCCGCCGCTCAGCGCCTGCATTTTCCGCTCGCGCATCGCCTCCGGCACGTCGAGTGAGTCCAGTACCACGTCGACGCGCCACATCTCGCTGTCGGCCTGTTCGGCCGGCAAGGCATCGGCCACTACCTGATGGAAGCTGCGGCCGAGCAAAGCAGGGGGAACGGATTGTTCGACATGGCCGACGCGCAGGCCGCGCGTGCGGGTGATGTCGCCTGATGTCGGCTCCATCCCGCCGGTCAGGCATTTGAGCAAGGTCGTCTTGCCGCGGCCGTTGGCGGCAACGATGCCGAGGCGGTCGCCGCTGCCGATGGTAAGATCGAGGTTGAAGAACAGCGGCGCACTCATGCTGACGCCTAGGGATTTGAGGCTGAGAAGGGCCATTTTTGATTTCTCTGGTCTTGCCGGGAACCGGCTCAATGCACTTTGACGGTGCGCGCCATCAGAACAGGCGTTGCGCACCACGAAGGGCAGACCAAAAAATCGAAGCGGGAAAAACCCGGACCGTCCTGGTCAGCCCTGCAAGCTCACCTGCAGGGCAGAAATCGGGCCACGCTGACGGTGGTGACGAAAAAACGCAAACACGTGAGCCCTCCTTTCAAGACGTTCGAGTGTTGGGAACTGGCTACACCAAAGGCGGGGCCGATGGCAAGAGTGCGGCTTCCACGCGGCGGGGGAACGGGTCCAGCACCAATATGCAACCGCCGATGATCGCCACCGCGCCGAAGCCCTGGATGACGGTAAGCGACTCGCCAAGCAGCACCGTGCCAACCAGCACCGCGATAGTGGTCACGGCGAATTCGACGCTGATCGTCCGGGTCGCGCCGATGCTGGCCACCAACCGGAAATAGACGACATAGGTCAGCGCGCTCATAACGCAGGCGAGGAGGACGAGATAGAGGAAGTCCATGGCGTTCGGCATGGCCGGCACCGGCACGGCGAAAAGCAGCGGCAGCGTCATCAGCCCGCCGAACAGGAAGGCGGCGCTGGTGAGTTCGAGCGAACCGGCCGAGCGCAGATGGCGGTTGGCGTAGTTGCTGCCGAAAGCGGCGGAGAACGAGCTGAACAGCGAGGCGGCACAGCCGAACGCGAAGGAGGGCGTGATTGGCACGGCGGGGAAGCCGACCAGAACGATGATGCCGGAGGCGCCGAGCAGCAGGCCGGCCAACCCGCGAAGGGTGATGCGTTCAAGCCCCCATAGCTGGCCAAGGATCATCGAGAACAGCGGGATGGCGGCGACCAGGATCGCGGCCATCGCCGTGCCGATGCGCGGGGTGGCGTAGGACAGGCCGATCAGCTGCGCCGCGACCGTCGTCGCGCCAACCACGGCGAAGTGCTGCAAGCCGGCGCTGAAATCGAGCCGTCGCCGCATCGCGGCGGCGAGCACGAAGAGCGTGCAGCCCGCCATCAGCGACCGCAAGGTCACCGCGCCGACCCAGCCGAAGGCATGTACGACCTTGAGCAGGACAAGGAAAGACAGGCCCCAGGTGACGGCCAGGAAGATGTAGGCGGCAATATCCCTGGGTTTCATGAACGGGCGGCCGGCGGCGGTTTGTTTCCGGAGCGGAAGGGCAGGACTGCAAGGCCCGTACAGATTCCACCGGCGGCTGGCAAGGACGGGTGCGTGGTCCAGAAGCGGTTGCCGGTGAAGTTGGTCGAAGACGAGCTTTATGTTGGAGCGATAGAGATGGCGAAGGATCGCTACCGCCCCGGTCTGCCGGTCTTGCCCGGCCGACGCTTCTCCCGACGCGCGTCGCCTGGATCCTCGTAAGAACCGATGCCGGCGCGCTGGCGAACGATGGGCTTGCCATCGCGATCTTTCGCGCCCTCTGCCCTGCCGGGTATCTCTCCCACTTGGGGGGAGATCGGCTGCGGCTTCGTCGGCACCTTTCCTTCGACCGGCTTTTCCGTCCGCCGCACCGTCATCTCGTCGAGGGAGTTCTTCTTGAACAGCGGTTTGACCGGCTCGCCCGGAATGCCGAAGTCGGAGCCATGCGCTTCGGATGCCGACTGTTTCTTGAACAGCGAACGCGACACAGCACCCGCCGGCGTCGGCATATCGGTGCCGGGGCCCATATCGTCAATCGAGGGCTTGGCGAATAACGGCTTCTTCACAGGCACGGCGCCGTCGGCGCCCATTTCGTCGAGCGCAGGCTTGCGGAAGAGGTTGGGCCGGGCGGCCTTGGCCGCTTCTTCGGCGGCGCGCGCTTCGTCGAGCTTGCGGAAACGCTCCTGTTCCTCTGCCGTTCGATGCTTGGCCACGCCCTTGTTGTGCTTGCCCTTTTCACGGCCCGACGCGGGACTTTGGCCTTCCACCTCGCGCGCCAGCGGATCGTCGGAGATCGACAGCTCCATCTCGCGCAGTCGCTTGATCTCGTCGCGGATGCGGGCCGCCTTCTCGAAGTCGAGATTGGCGGCGGCGTCGCGCATCTGCTTGTCCAGCGCATCGAGATGGGCCTTGAAATTGTTGCCCATCATGGCGCCGGCGCTATCGGTGAACTGCGAGATGTCGGCGCGGACGTGGTCTTTCTCGTAGACCGAGTCCAGAATGTCGGAAATGCGCGACTTGACCGATTCCGGGGTGATGCCGTTGGCGGCGTTCCACTCCATCTGCTTTTCGCGGCGACGGTTGGTCTCGGCCATCGCCCGTTCCATCGAGCCGGTGACCTGGTCGGCATAGAGGATGACCTTGCCGTCGACATTTCTGGCGGCGCGGCCGATGGTCTGGATCAGCGACGTCTCGGAGCGCAGGAAACCTTCCTTGTCGGCGTCGAGAATGGCGACGAAGCCGCATTCGGGAATATCGAGGCCTTCGCGCAGCAGGTTGATGCCGACCAGCACGTCGAAGGCGCCGAGGCGCAGATCGCGCAGGATCTCGATGCGCTCCAGCGTATCGATGTCGGAATGCATGTAGCGCACGCGCACGCCCTGTTCGTGCAGGTACTCGGTCAGGTCCTCGGCCATGCGCTTGGTCAGCACGGTGACCAGGGTGCGGTAGCCGGCGGCCGTGGTCTCGCGGATCTCGCCGACCACATCGTCGACTTGGCTTTTCGCCGGGCGCACCTCGACAGGCGGGTCGATCAGCCCGGTCGGACGGATGACTTGCTCGGCGAAGACGCCGCCGGACTGCTCCATCTCCCAGCCGCCCGGCGTTGCCGACACCGCGACCGAGAGCGGGCGCATCGCGTCCCATTCCTCGAAGCGCAGCGGCCGGTTGTCCATGCAGGAGGGCAGGCGGAAGCCGTATTCGGCCAGCGTCGCCTTGCGCCGGAAGTCGCCGCGATACATGCCGCCAATCTGCGGCACGGTGACGTGGCTTTCGTCGATGAACACCAGCGCATTGTCGGGAATGTATTCGAACAAGGTAGGCGGCGGATCGCCCGGCTGGCGGCCGGTGAGATAGCGCGAATAGTTCTCGATACCGGCGCAGGAGCCGGTGGCTTCCAGCATTTCGAGGTCGAAGCGGGTGCGCTGCTCCAGGCGCTGCGCCTCCAGCAGGCGGCCGGCCCGCTCCAGTTCCACCAGACGCTGCTTGAGCTCTTCCTTAATCGACTTGATCGCCTGGTTCAGCGTCGGGCGCGGCGTCACATAGTGTGAGTTGGCGTAGATCTTGACGCTCTTCAACTCGCCTGTCTTCTGGCCGGTCAGCGGATCGAATTCGGTGATCTGCTCGATCTCGTCGCCGAACATCGAGATGCGCCAGGCGCGGTCTTCCAGGTGGGCCGGGAAAATCTCGATCGTGTCGCCGCGCACGCGGAAGGAGCCGCGCACAAAATTGATGTCCTGGCGCTTATACTGCTGGGCGACGAGGTCGGCGAGCAGCGCGCGCTGGTCGAGCCGGTCGCCGATCTGCATCTGGAAGGTCATCGCCGTATAGGTCTCGACCGAGCCGATACCGTAGATGCAGGACACCGAGGCGACGATGATGACATCGTCGCGTTCGAGCAGCGAGCGCGTCGCCGAATGGCGCATGCGGTCGATCTGTTCGTTGATCGAGGATTCCTTCTCGATGAAGGTGTCGGTGCGCGGGACGTAGGCTTCCGGCTGGTAATAGTCGTAATAGGAGACGAAATACTCCACCGCATTTTCGGGGAAGAATTTCTTGAACTCGGAATAGAGCTGTGCCGCCAGCGTCTTGTTGGGCGCCAGGATCAAAGCGGGGCGCTGCGTTTCCTCGATCACCTTGGCCATGGTGAAGGTTTTGCCCGAACCGGTGACGCCAAGCAGCACCTGGGTGCGGTCGTTGTTGTCGACGCCTTCGACAAGATCCTTGATGGCGGTCGGCTGGTCGCCGGCCGGTTCGAAGTCGGACACCATCTTGATGGTGATGCCGCCTTCTGACTTTTCCGGACGGGCAGGGCGGTGTGGCGTCCACAGCACGCCATCCTTGTGCAGCGGATTGCCGGATTCGATCAGCGCCGACAGCGCGGCGACCGTAGCGGTGACGCCGCTCGACGTCATCGTCTCGGCTTCTTCCAGCGAGATGTCTAGGCCGGCGACCGGGTTGAGGCCGGCTGCCGTGCGTTCACGCGCGGTGGCCGCGCCGCCCATCGAGGTGCCGCGTGCCGTGCGGCCGGGCGCGGCGGAACGCTCTGGAATCTTCTTCGACGGCTTTGCCGCTTTGCCGCCGTCGCCCCTGCCGGCCTGGCGGCCTTCGCGCTCCGCCTCCTGTTCGATCTGCTCGGCCCAGTCGGCGATCGAACCGGTCAGCGGCGTGCCCGACAGTTCGGGCTGCGGCATCTCGGCGAAGCCGCCCTTGTGCAACGGCTCCGAGGCGTCGAGGAAATCGGTCAGCGGACTGCGCCGCTTCGGCGCGGCGCGGTCGTCATTCGCCGTCGGCGGCGTTCTCTTGTCGGGGGATTTGGCCATGCCCCAAATATGGGATCTCTCAGCCAAAATGGAAAGAGCGCGATGAGGGCGCGCCGGCGGCCCGGCGATGCTCCTGACAGAAGGCTGTCAGGAGGTGGGGCGCCTTGTCTCAGGCGCCGTTTCCGTTCGACGCGACCCGGGTCAGCGATCCGTTAAGGCGATCCACCACGACGAGGCGTGTAACCTTGCCCTTCTTGAAAGCCGCGAGGAAGCGGGCGTAGTCCCTGAAGACGACGCAGCCATTGGACTCGGCGCGGCCGCCGCGCAGCATATAGGTGTGGGCGAGCAGGCCGTTGCGGTTGTACTTGTTGCCGCCGCTGACCGGGGTAAGGCGCAAAGCCTCGACGCCGTGGAAGCGGGATTCGCGCAGCGACAGATTGTAGGTGTTGGGCGGCGTCGGGCCACGATCCTTCACGTGGACATAGCGCGGCTGATCGACCATGGAGCCGAGACCGGAATGCGCCTCGAGCCGCTGGCCGTCCGGCATGTAGACGGTCTTGGCGCTGATGTCATAGACGGCGACGCCATGGCCGGCGCCGCTTCCGCCGCTCGGGCCGTTGAACAGGTTCCTGAAGGCCTGGCCAAGGCCGCCCGAAGGCGTGTCCGGCTTGGCATAGGCCAGCACGTCACCGCCTTCGCCAGATCGACCTTGCCGCGCCGGTCTTGCCGGCTGGGCTTGCTGAACCGGCTTCGCCTGCGGCGCCGGTTTCTGCTGGGCGAGCTTGGGCTGAGCAATCTTGGGCTGAGCAATCTTGGGCTGCGGAGCCGGTTCATCCTGTTCCACGGCCTTGGGCTGTCGTGGCGCGTCATATTGCGGGCGGCGGCTCGGCAACGGCACGTCGTCGGTCAGTGCGTCCGGTAGCGAAGCGGCATCGCCGGGCTGTTCCGGCTGGGTCTCGACTGACGCAACCGCGACATCGGCCGAGGAGTCCTGCATCGGCAGCGGCGCGGCGAATGCCTCGTCCTCGACCGGCATCGACTCGACGAGGGCCAACGCCAGCTGGGTGTTGTCAGGTGTCTGGGATTGGGCGAAGCCCTGCGGGGCCGGCGCGGTCTGCACGACAGCGGACCCGGCATCGACGCGGGCGAAGCGTTCCGCCGCCGGAGCCGGCATGGCGTCGGACAGGCTGGCCACGACCTCGACGGACGGCACCAGCGATGCCTGGGTAATCTGTGCTCCGATGCTGGAAATAACCGGACGGGCATCGGCCGTGGTGACAGGCTTGCCTGCGCCGGCAAAGGCGGCGGCCAGTCTGGTCGGCGACAGCGACGCTTCCATACGTTCGAAACGCTCCTGCGCCTTCGACTTCAGGATTGGCTGTTCCGGCCTTGCCCGCGCCACGAGGCGGGAGGATTTCTCCGCCAGCGGGCTGACACTGGCCAGCTTGAAACAGTTCGCACCGCATTGCACGGCATGATCGTGCAGGGCCTGTGCACCGCCATGGGCATTGGCCAGCACGAATGGCGCCGAGGACCTGAGGAAATGCTGCTTCAGCGGGTCGGCCATTGCCAGCGAGCCCGGCATGGCCAGCGTCTGCGGCAGACCGCCAGACGTTGCCGATAGCGAGGCGCCGACGGAGCTGAGGCCAGCCATGGTGCCGATCAGCCAAAGGCCGACGGCAGCGCCGGCGCCGGGCACCGCGACCCAGCGGACGATCCGTTTCGGGTTGAGGAAAGGGGCACGCTGCGCATCGACGAACTCGCCGCCCTCGCGCTGGTCCCAGCTTATTTTGTGTTTACTCGACAACGCCATGCAACCAATCTCGCTCCAATCGGTTTTCCCCGTACGTGGCCTTGTCAGCCGCGACGACCATTCTGCGAGTGATCCCAGGGTGGTCCCCGACGCGTTTGCCGCGTCTGTCGTTGATTGCCGATTGCTTCAAAATATGGACAAAGTTGGTTAACCAATCCCTCTCAAATCCAACTTTGAGACGTGGACTTTGTGCCAAAAAAGGCTCGTCCACGATCATGCACGCGGTATTTCAGCCCTTCCGATGCAGGTTTGCTGCCTGTTTTTGGTGACCGAGTCAAGCAAAACAGCCGTCTCTAATACAAGGCAAAGGCACTCCAGCGGGCCCTGCGGCAATGCGGCGCGCCATTTCACGGTGCTGAAAAAGCCGATGGCATCCGCAAAACTGTTGCCCGCTTGCCACAAAATTTCGGCCCGGACGGCCGCCTCCCGACGGCCATTGACTCGTTTTGGGAGGCGGTGCAATCGGTTGAAGTGGTTGGTTTGGGGGTGGCAAAGGCCACTTTTGGAGGCTTTTTGCATGAAGCGTCGGGATTTCTTGGCGCTGTCGGCAGGTGCGGCGGCGTTTTCCATTCT
Organism: Mesorhizobium erdmanii; assembly: GCF_013170725.1. Lineage (NCBI taxonomy): Bacteria > Pseudomonadati > Pseudomonadota > Alphaproteobacteria > Hyphomicrobiales > Phyllobacteriaceae > Mesorhizobium > Mesorhizobium erdmanii. The sequence goes on from NZ_CP033361.1 coordinate 2,423,589, forward strand.
TCCGGCCACCGTCAGGGCTGCCCTGCCGGCGCCTTACGACCGCAACGCTGAAGTCCCGTTTAAGGATAAAAAGTCGTTCATCGACTGGATGGTCGCCAATCGCGGCGAGGACCCGAAGTTTCTGGCCGAGCGATTCGATCGCTTCCAGATCATGGTCTACAACAAGGACGTGCTGGACGACCGCAACAAGCGCGCCTTCCTTTCCACGCCGCGTGAGGAATTCGTGCTGCCGCAGAATCTGGGGCGCGCCTACGACCACGCCTTCCTCGACATCGGCTATGGGGTGACCATCTCGGGTCCGCATCTGGTCGGGCGCATGACGACGGCGATCGACGTACAGTTCGGCGAGGCCGTGCTCGAGATCGGCACCGGCTCCGGCTACCAGTCGGCCTATCTCGCCAACCTCACCGACAAGGTGCATACGATCGAGATCATCAATCCGCTGGCGCAGCGCACGCGGCGCACCTATGACGCGCTGATCGGTCGCGGCTACAGCGTGTTCGGCTCGGTCACCAGCCGCAACGCCGACGGCTATTATGGCTGGGAGAGCGTCGGTCCGTTCGACAAGATCATCGTCACCTGCGGCATCGACCACATCCCGCCGTCGCTGCTGCAGCAGTTGAAGCCCAATGGCGTCATGGTCATTCCTGTCGGCCCGCCGGGCGCCCAGCACGTGCTCAAGGTGATCAAGCAGCAGCTCGCCGATGGCACGTTCAACATCGTCCGCTCGGACATCTACAATGGCAAGGTGGTGCCGTTCGTGCCGTTCACCAAGCTGGAAGGCGACCAGATCGTCGGCACGCATAACGGCTGAGTTTGGGCGCCAGTCCAAGGCCGCCGAGCCGAACCGCCGCATCAAGGGGGCTGAATGACGGCTGTCGTATCGACCTCTCGACCAAGCATGGCCTCGCTGGAGGCGCCACGGCTCGCGCATTACCTGGCGGTGGGACTGATCGCCGGCGCCATCATCGCGCTGCAGATCGCGGTCATGCGGGTGTTCGCCGTCGGCAGTTGGTCGCATTTCGGTTCGCTGGTGGTCAGCCTCGCCATGCTCGGCTTCTCGCTGTCCAGCGTCGTCATCTTCGCCGGCAAGGGCTGGTTCGACCGCCATTGGCAAGGTGCCGCCACCGCGGCCCTGCTGCTGATCGGCCCGCTTGCCGTCGGCTCCAACCTGGTTGCCCAGACGGTGCCGTTCAACGCCATCTTCCTGGTCTCGGATCCCGCGCAGAAATGGCGACTGCTCGCCAATTTCCTGCTTTATCTCCTGCCGTTCCTGGCCGGCGCGTTCTTTCTCGGCATCGTCTTCCTGAAAAGCCGCACCGCCTTCGGTCGCGTCTATTTCGCCGACCTCACCGGTTCGGGGCTCGCCGGCCTCGTCGTGCTGGTGTCGCTGTATCTGTTCGCACCGGAAACCATCATCGTCGTGCCGCTGCTTTTGTGGGCCGCCGGCTCGCTGCTGTGGTTCCTTGCTTTCGGCGCCTGGAAGAGCGCTGTCGCCGGCGTTGTCGTGGCGGCGCTGTCGATATCAGGCTACCTCATGCTGCCCGGGCTTACAGGCGTTCCCGACATTGCCGTGTCGCAGTACAAGGGTGTCGCCTATGCCCGCAACTTCCCGGACGGCAAGCGCATCTATCGCAGCGTCTCGCCCTTCGGCGACCTGCAGGTCTATGCCAGCTCCTACATGCATTTCGCGCCGGGCCTGAGCGACAACGCCGCCTTCGGCATGCCCGAAGTGCCTGAAAACACCTATGTCGGCATGTATCGCGACGGCGACGGGCCGGAAGGCATCATGCGCAATCTGGCGCCGGCCGAGCAGGTCTATTTCCGCTATTTGCCGATGCACTATCCTTATGTCATCAAGGACAAGCCCAAGACATTCGTCGTGCAGTTCGGCGGCGGCATCTCCACGCAGGCCGCGCTCAATGCCGGCTCAACCTCGGTGACCGTCACCGAGAGCAACCCGATGACGTTGCGGGCGTTCCGCGATCCCCTTTTGAAGGATGTTACCGGCGACATTCTCGCCGAGCCGCGGCTCAAAGTCGTCGACTATGACGGGCGGCTGTTCCTCGCCAACACGAGCGAGCGCTACGACGTCATCGACTTCAGCCTCGCCGACAGCGTCGGCCTGTCCAATCCGGGCGGCTTTGCCATCTCGGAGAAGTACGCCTACACGCGCGAGGCGATGCTGAGCTACATGCACGCGCTCGCCGATGGCGGCGTGCTGTCGGTGACCCTTTGGAACAAGGAAGAGCCGCCGAAATCGGTGCTGAAGCTCTATTCGACCATTGCCGAGGCGGCCAAGGCCTTCGACAGCCAAGGTGCCGTCAACGATATCTTCGCCGTGTCGAGCTATCTCTCGACGACGACGGTGCTGTTCAAGCGCGGCGGCTTCACCGAAGCCGAAATCAAGACCTTGCGCGACTACACCAAGTCGATGTCGTGGGAAGAGGTCTATTATCCCGGAATGGTTTATGACGGCACGGGCGCCCAAAAGGTGCTCGATGATTACCGTGCCTCGATCTTCGGCAGCGGACAGGATGCGACGCTGACGCAGCAACCGGCCGCCGATGCGACCGCCCCGGCCGATCCGACTGCGCCTGCAAATCCCGATTGCGACCCGACAGCGCCAGCCGATCCGACGCTCGATGCCTGTGCGGACGCCGGCAGCGATGCCGGCCCGCAAGTGCTGCCGGCGACGGCGCTGCAACGCATGACGTGGCACGCGCTTCTGACCGGCGGCTGGGAAAAGCTTGCCAGCGATTATGTCTTCGACGCGCGGGCGCTCAGCAACGACCAGCCCTATTTCGCCGCCTATGTGAAGGTCGCCGACCTGCCGCGCACGCTCGACCGGCTCGACCTGTTCCAGGACGATTGGGGTTATCTCTTGATCTGGGCGACGCTCGGCATTGCCTGCATCACGGCGGCGTCGCTGGTGCTGCTGCCGGTCCTGTTCGGCTGGCGCATCGTGTTCTCGCGCTCGCGCGGCAAGCTCGGCACCATCCTCTATTTCGCCTGTCTCGGCCTCGGCTACATCATGGTCGAGGTCGGGCTGATCAGCCGCTTCACCGTGGCGCTGGCCAATCCGACTGTGTCTGCCTCGGTGCTGATCTCCTCGATGCTGGTGTTTTCGGGTCTCGGCAGCCTGTTTGCCGAACGCATCTTCGACCGCGCCAGGACACTGCTGCCTATCGTGCTGCTGGCGGTCTGTGTGCTGCTTCTGGCCTATGGCTTCTATCTGTCGCCGGTGCTCGACTGGATCGGCGCCTATCCCTATGCGGTGCGGCTGCTGCTCTGCTTCCTGCTGGTGTCGCCGCCGGCCTTCCTGATGGGCATGCCGATGGCCACCGCCATGACCTGGCTGGCGCGGCTCGGCAAGGAGCATCTGTTCGTCTGGGCCTGGGGCATTAATGGCTGTTTCTCTGTCATCGGCTCGGCCGCGGTGCCGATCGTCGCCACCAGTTTCGGGTTAAGCGCCGTGCTGCAATGGTCGGCGATAGCGTATCTCATTGCCATCCCGGCGTTCTTCGCCGTGCTGCTGCCGTCTAAGGCGCCGGCTGTGCGGCTGGTGGCTGCCTGATGCCCGACCGGCGCGCCATTGTCGCCGGATTGCTGGCCACGGCGGCGTTTCCGGTGGCGAGCCAAGGGGCGCGCTTGCACAAGGCCATGTCGACTATCGTGCCATTCAAGGCGTCGCCCTTTCCCTACCGGGGCAAGCTGCCCGATGGCTCGGCGCCGTTTCTCGACGTCACGGCGGCGGATGGCAGGCGCGGCCATACCTCGCCGCGCGGCGGCATCTATTGGGAAGACGAGACCTATTCTGACCGCTCGACGCTGCTGGCCGTGCCGAAAGGGTTCGATCCGGCCAAACCGGTTGTCATCGTGGTTTTCTTCCACGGCAATGGCGCCACCTTGCAGCGCGACGTGGTCGGCCGCCAGCGTGTCGTCGCGCAGGTAGAGGCATCGGGCCTCAACGCCGTGCTGGTGGCGCCGCAATTCGCCAGCAATGCGCAGGATTCCAGCGCCGGCAATTTCTGGACGCCGGAGTTTTTCGCGAAATTCATGGCCGAAGCGGCGCAAGGCCTGGCCAGGTTGACCGGCGCCAAGGCGGCAAAATTCGACGCCATGCCGGTGGTGCTCGTCGCCTATAGCGGCGGCTACAATCCGGCGGCCTTCGTGCTCAGGAATGGCGATATCGACGGCCGCCTGCTCGGCGTTATCCTGCTCGACGCCGTCTTCGATGACGCAGACATCTTCGCCAACTGGATCGCGCGGCACCGGAAGAGTTTCTTCGTCAGCGCCTATGGCAAGGCGTCGGCCTCAGGCAACGCCGAGATCAGGCAGTTGCTGACGGGGCAGGGCATCGTGCCCAGCTCGGATCCACCACGCCGCCTCGACGCCGGCACCATCGCCTTGCTTGCGTCCGATGCCGCCCACGACAGCTTCGTAATCCGCGCCTTCGTCGGCAATCCGCTGCAGTGGTTGCTCGCAAGGCTGCACGGGTTCCAGCGCTAGATTTAGAGGTTTCAGTTCCCGGCCATGCTTTTGATCGCCATCGTCATTGCCCAGATATTGGACCCGCTTAGGATACTGCTGGTAGGGATCGCCTATTTCCTCAGCCGGGTGGCCAAGCGGCCAAACGTCGGCTGGCTTGGGTTGATGGTGGCGATTGTCGTCAGCGCCGCCGGGTTTCCGTTTTTGGTCTTTGGCCAGTCCGGCGACATCGCCTGGACGACCGCTGCGATCGGCGTGATCTCGAACGCGCTCATTGCAGGCGCATTGGCCGCGCTTCTGCGGATACAGCGGCTGTTTTTCTAAAGCGCGTCGGGCGACATGCATCAGAGTGTCATCGCGGCAGGGCGCCATCAATGCCGTTGTCGGCCGCTGCCAGGAGTGCCGCCGCCACCGCGGCGGCTCGGCCCGCCTTCGGGCCGTGTGCGGGCCAGACGATACGGCGCTTGATGGTCAGGGCCGGGACGTCGCGGGCGATCTCGACGAGATGGCCCGCGTCGAGATGACGGCGCAACACGAGTTCGCTGGCCAGCAAGGCGCCCATGCCGGCGATCGCCGCCTGTGCCGCGACGATGGTCAATCCGAAGCGTGGACCTTGGTCGATGTCCTTCCTTTGCCGCGTTGCCGCACTGAACCAGTCCCGCCAGTTGGGATAGACATCGTCGCCCATCATAGGGTCGATGTGCAGCAGCGGCATCCGGTCCAGCACTTCGGCCCTGTCCGGCCCGGCATGACCCTCGACCAGCGCCGGCGCGCAGGCTGGAATGACCCGTTCGGTGAACAGGTCGAGCGCCGCGATATCAGGTGTCGATCCCTTGCGGTAGCTGATCGCCAGGTCGACGCCTTCCTGCGCCATGGCGTCGAGCGCGACGGAAGCGACGATGCGGACCTCGAGCCGCCGCAGAGCTGGCCGCACCCTGTCGAGCCGGGGTGCCAGCCAAAGCGAGGCGAAGGACGGATCGGCCGAAATGGTGAAGGTCTCGGCCTGCCGTTCGAAGCGCAGCCGGCGCATGCCGGAGGCAAGCGCGTCGAAGCCGCGGTCGATGTCGGGCAAGGCGGCCTCGCCGGCGCGGGTCAGCACGATGCCATTGCCCTCACGCCGGACGAGCTTGACGCCGAGCCGCTCCTCCAACTGCCGGATCTGGTGGCCGATGGCGCCGGGCGTCACCCCCAATTCCTCGGCGGCGCGCGTCAGGCTGCCGGCCCTGGCGGCCGCCACCAGCGCCCGCAAACCCGACAGCGGCAAATCCCTCAACGTCGTCATGTTTTGAATTTACCTCAAAACCTGGAGAAGGGAACTCGTTTGAGTGCGGGATTTTCCTTGCCTAAGGTTGATCGAAGAAATTCAACCGCAGGGGATACCAGATGCTCGACACGCCAATACAATCAGGCCAGGAAAGACAGGATGCCGCGCCGATCCGCGCGATGCGCGCGGAGGGTGCACGTATTGCCGTCGAACTGGCGGATGGCCGCTCGGCAAAACTCTCGACGCGCTGGCTGCGGCTGGCCTGCGAATGCGGTGAATGCGGCGACACCGCCTCGGGCAAGAGGTGGCTGACGCCGGCTGATGTCGACAAGGCAATCCATGCGGAAAGTTTCGACGTCTCCGTGCCCGGGCAGGTCACGGCCATCTGGCAGGACGGGCATGTCTCGCATTACGATCCGACCGTCCTGGTGGGGCACGCCGGCGGCTCGGGTCCGGCCCGTTTCCGGCCGCAACTTTGGAACAACAACCTCACCGAACGGCTCAGTCGCTTCGCATTCGGCGCGGTGGTGGCGGAGGACGAAGCGCTGTTCCAGTCGCTCCGGGCGCTAAGGGATCACGGCATCGCCATGCTGACCGGCGTTCCGGCCGGGACCGAGGCGACAGCGCAGGTCGCCGGCCGCTACGGGCCGATCCGCGAAACCAGCTACGGCAAGGTGTTCGATCTCATCTCGCGGCCGGATGCGCGGGTGGCGGGCGAGACGGCGCGGGCGCAGATCCCGCATACGGACGAGCCGTTTCGGTATTCGCCGCCGGGCTTCATCTTCTTCCACGCCATCCGTACGGGGGCTGGCAGCGGCGGCACCTCGCTGATGGTCGATGGTTTTCATGTCGCCGAGCGGATGCGGACGCGCACGTCCGACCTGTTCGAGTTGTTGACGCGGCATGGCGTGACCTTCCACCGCGAGCATGAAGGGGAAGTGTTCTTCAGCGCCGAGGCGCATGTCATCAGCCTCGATGCGGCGGGCGCGGTCACCGGCATCCGCTACAATGACCGGTGCCTCGCGCCGCAATGGGCGCCCCTGGATCGGATCGATGGGTTGATCGAAGCGCTGGCCGAACTGACGCGGCTGATCTGCGATCCCCAGAACCAGTTCCAGCACCAGTTGCAGCCCGGCGAAGTGCTGGTCTTCGACAATCAGCGCGTCCTGCACGGCCGCAGCGCCTTCGATCCGACGCTGGCGGTGCGCCACCTTCGGAGTTGCAACATCGACCGCGACGGCGTGCACAGCGCGTTTCGGACGCTGGCCAGGCGGTTCGCGCCGGAGGAGGCGGAAGCGGTGCTCTATCAGGGCGCGATTTTTTGAGGTGCTGTCCATCGTTGCTGCCATCGGCCGAAGTCTCCCCGACGTCGTCATCCACGGGCGAAGCAGGAGCGAAGCTCCGTCGCGGAGACCCGAGGATCCATGCCGCGACCTTAGTCGAAAGACACAGCGGTGCAGAATCCGAACCGTGGCGGCGCTCAGGAGTCCCGGCATGGCAACTGTGTTCAAGCGAAAGCTTTTTGATCTCGGATGATAGCGTTGAGGACGACGAGAAGCTTCCTGGCGACGGCGATGATGGCGAGTTTCTTGGAGCCGGATCGTGCAGCGATGGTGCTGTAGAACGCTTTGAACCGGTCACAGGCTCGAATAGCGCCGAGAGCTGCCATGTAGAGGGCGCGGCGCACGCGTGCTCGGCCACCCTGGATTTGGCTCCTGCGCCTGAGCTTGCCGCTCTTGTTGTCGAACGGGGCAAGGCCGACGAGTGCGGCGATCGACTTGGGTGAGCGCTGGCCGAGCTCGGGCAGGAGCGCCAGGAGCGAGAGCGCGGTGACCTTGGAGACCCCGGGCACGGAGACCATCAGAGCGTTGTCGCGGGCAGTGCCCTCGTTCTGACGAATGACTTGTGCGATCCGGGCCTCGAGCGCCTTGATGCGTGTGTTGAAGTCAGTGATCATCTCTTCGAACCCGGCGATGACGATCTCATCAAAAGCCTCACTGAGCTGCTTCTTCAAGTTTGCCCTGGTATCGACCAGCTGATCGCGGTAGCGGGCAAGCGATTGAAGATGTTCGTCTTCCTCACGCGGCGCCGGCTCGGCTTCAGGGTGATAGCGGCGGCCATAGCCGCTCAGCATCCTGGCGTCGAGAGGATCGGTCTTGGCGCGTCGCGCCGTCGACTTCGCATAATTGTGGGTGTGTGTCGGGTTGTGCCGCGAGAACGCCACACCTGCCTTGGCCAGGGCATGGCGCAGCAGCCGGTCATGGACGCCTGTCGCTTCCATGACCACAAAATCCTGGCCGGGGTGAAGGCCTGCCACATGAGCAGCTATCGCATCGGCATGGTTGTCTATGCGCTGACAACGACCGCTTGCCTCATCAAAAAAATCGAGCCACTGCTTGGAGATGTCGCAGCCGACATAGTTCTGCATTATCATGTCCACGCCTCTTCCTGTGGTGCGGGGTCTGCAGCTAACAGCCCCGTGCAACTGTTCAGGTTGATGGTTCACCGGTGGGAAGGAACCGAGCCATGCCACGGCCTGTCCAGAAATGGGCGACCAGGATCCCTTCGGTTTCCTTCCCACTTCGACCATAACACTGAACAAACACACAGGATCCTATGGTCTGCGCCGCGTCGCTCCGCTCCTTGCTCCGCCATAGGATGACGAAGCGACAGGCTACGCCACAGGACGACGATGGGCGATGCTAGTTGAACCACAGCGCGAACGTCAAAAACCCGCCGCCGCCGAACTCGCGCTGGATCTGGTCGAAATCCTGGCTGTTCAGGATCCTACCGGTTTCCAGGTAGGGCGCGATGCCGGGGCCGGTGATCGACAGCACGAGGTCGAAGCGCTTCGGCTCGTCGAAGAAGCGCTTCATGTTGATGCCCTTGCCCGTGATACGGAAATGCGGCAGCAGCGCCCGGCCTTCGAGCAGGTCCTCGGCCATGGTCAAGGCGGCGAGCCAGGCTTGCACCTGTTCCTCGCCGACTTCGAGGCCCGTCAGCGGGTTCTCTCCCTTTTGTTGCGGACCGGGCAGCCATTCGCGGTCATTGTCGGTCTCGGCGCGGATCGCCTTCCAGTCCTCGCGCGACAGCCGGATCATTTCCAGGAGTTCCCGGCGTGCCGCCTTGCGGCGCTCAGGCTCGACCACCGGCCAGTTGATCATGTGCACCATCGAGATGAAATCGGCGATGCGCCATTCCGAGGAGAAGATGCTCGAGCCCATCTCGCTCGGCGGTGGCACGAGGATGTCCTGCAGCGGCAGCTTGGCGCGCGGGAACAGCATGTGGAAGGAGCCGTCGAAAGTGTTCCTGAAATCATGCGCCAGCCAGAAATCGGCCTGCGCCATCAGGAATTCGGCATAGCCCTGCAGCCAGTAGCCGTCGGCGCGGTCGAAGCGGAAGGTGAGGGCGGGTGCGCTATCGCCTTGCGAGATACTGCCACGCGACAGCGCGGCCATGATCGCCGCCATGCTCTCATCCGGGGCGATGGTGCCGTCCTCGTTGAGGTCGATGCCGACATGGGTGAGGTCGATGACCATGCCGATATCGGCATCGGCCGGCACCGAGCCCAGCGTGGTGGCTGACTTTTCCAGCCGGTCGCGGAAGGCGACCAGTATGGCGCGGAACTCGTCATAGGTCAGTGGCTCGGGGTTGGGGTTGGCCGGCACCGGCAACTGCATCAGCGGCAGCATGAAGGATTGCGGGCTTTCGAAACCGTGGCGGTGCAGGCCGCTGGCAAGCAACTCCAGTGCGGTGAAGAACTCGCCGGCGCCGGCGGCATAGGCCGATGCCGGATCCTTGGGCCCGGCGGCCTCCAGCGTCGACAGGGCACTGTCGCGTGCGGCGACTGTCTTGGCCTCGAACAGCGCGGTCGCCGCTTCGGGCATGGCGGCGCTGGCGGAAGTTGCACTGGCGGAAGATAGGGGCACAAGCACGATGAAGGCGGATGCCAGCAGGCCAGCTATTCGTGTCATTCTTTCCCTCCCAGGTATTTGCCACCAGCGACCATACACAGATTTGCGCCTATTTGAGGCGGTGCGTCTTAGGTCTTGCTTTGTGCATGTCGTTGCCACAAAACCGCTGCGCTTTTTTTGGCGGCATGCATTAAACAGGGCAAACGATTGGGCATCGCGTGTCGAACTATCCGCTTTCCTACAAATTGTCCTGGCTGCCGCGTTTCCTGATGCCGTCGCTTGGCGGCAACGCAAGCGGGTTTGCGCCAATCGCGGGGACGCTGATGGAGCCGCCGCCGAAGCGGACGGTGCGGCTTGCCTTCATCGGCGACATCTCGGCGGTGGCCAACAGCCATGCGCCGGATTGCGATCCGGCGATCCAGGCGCTGCTTGGTGGTGCCGATCTGGTGATCGGCAATTGCGAAAGCCCCGTCGTGGACAGGCCAAGTGCGGTGCTTGGCACGAAGCTCGGCACACATCATGCAATGAGCGAGCGATTCCTGCCAGAGGCGCTTGCCGCGGCCGGCATCGCGCGCGAAAAACTGGTGCTGTCGCTGGCCAACAACCATGCTCTCGACCAGGGCATCGCCGGTTTCGACGAGACGCTGGCGGCACTGAAGCGCCTTGGCATCGGCACCATCGGCCTTGCCTGCGATGGCCCGGTTCGGCCGGTCGAGGTCGGACCGCTGACTATCGGCTTCGCCGCCTTCACGCTATGGCGCAACGCGCATGAGAATCTGTTTGCCGGGCGCGTGTCGATGGACAGCGACGCAGAGCACTGGCCGCGTGGTCTCGATCTTCTTTGCGCGGTGCCGCATTGGGACTGGGAGTTCCGGCACTTTCCGCGCGCCGGAACGCGGGCGCTGGCCAGGCGTCTGGCCGGGCAGGGCGTCGGCCTGATCGCCGGCCATCACGCTCATGTCGTGCAGCCGGTGGGGCGGATCGGCGATGCGGTCGTCGCCTATGGGCTCGGCGATTTCCTCGGCACCGCCCTTGCCCGGCAGCCATGGCCAGGGCGCATTGGCGGGATTTTCGTCGTCGATGTCAGCACGGATGCAGGGACGCGCGGTGCCGTTGCTGCTTACCGGTTGCATCCGTTCGTGCGGTTGCGGGACGGGGATCATGAGCGGCTGCTGCCGGTGGAAGGGTTGGCGGGGGCGATGAGGGCGAAGGTCGAGGGGCGGCTCGGCGCGATCTTTCGGTAGTGTTGCAGCCGAAGGGTGGGTTGCTTGCCAATCGCCTAATTACGGCGCCGGCGTTATAAGGCAGGCGCCGTCTCACTGCGTCACAGTCGATACATCGGATAAAACCAGCTATCATGAACTCGTCTTGCGGGGGGATGATGGTGGAAACAGCGGATTTCATGCCGAGCGAAACGGTCATCGCCGGCATCCGCAGGGACATCGAGGCCTATGAGGCGGCACGGGCCTCGGCCGTGCGGCAGGTGCGCTGGCGGGTGCCGCTGTTCGTCGGGCTGACCCTGGTCGCCGTGGCGCTGATCGCCTGGCTGTTCAACAAGGTCGCCGACCCCAACGAGCAATGGTTCTCGACGCCGCATGTGTTTCTCTATGTCCTCGGTTTCGCGGCTTCGATCCTGCTCTATTTCCAGGCCATGAAACCGGCGACACGGCTGCAGCAATCCTTCCGGGACACGCTGTTGCCGATCATCTTCGGCTTCATCCGCGACGTGCGATACCAGCATGGCGGCAGGCCGAACTCGTTCGACCGTCTGCCGCGCGAAGCGGTCGGGCCGTTCAACCGGCAAGCCTTCGACGATGTCGTTTCAGGCCGCTACGAAGACTTTCCGTTCGAACTCTACGAAGCGGAACTGCGGGAAGGAACGGGCAAGGGCTCTTCGACGGCCTTCAAGGGCGTCATCGTCGCCTTCGAGGCGATCGAGCCGTTCCCGGGCATCCTGGTGGCGACGCGGCGCACCAATGCGGTGGTCAGCTTCTTCCGCGGCATGTTCGCCAGCAGGATGCAGGACTTGTCGTCCGGCGAGCCGCTGCTCGATGCGGCCTACGAATTCCGCACCGACAATGTCGAGGCGGCGCGGCCGCTGGTGACGGGCCGGCTGGCGCAGGCCCTGAAATGGCTGGGCGAAACCTGGCCGGACGATCCGGCTCGCGTCGCGCTCAATGGCGGCGACGGTTTCCTGCTGTTGCCGCAGGCGAAGAATTTCTTCGAACTGCCCGAGATATCGGTGCCGCTCGACTACACCAGGCATGTCGCGCCGATGATCTCGGACATGGGCGCGATGCTGGCGACGGCCGCACTGGTGCGCAAGATCGGGGCGAAGGACGGGGCGCGTTAGTCCGGCCGGCACACGATCAGCAGTCGAAGCCGTATTTACCGCGCATATAGTCGGCCTCTTCTTTCGGCATTCTCTTGAACATTACGCAGACGGTGAAGCTGCCGATCTGCCGCCCATCCCTGGTGTATCCCCAGTCGGAAATGTCGTCCCTGGTAAACTTTATGTTCTGGCCGAGGACGACGTTTTTCACCTCGTCTGGCTGGTTTGCCAATATGCCGACGAACCCTGTCTCGGTCCGGCGAAAGGGGATCACCCAGAAGTGCTCGGTGACGTTGCCGTCACGCACCTTGACCTTCAATTTGAATCTGTCCGCGCCGGAGGGCGGGGCCTCGGCCAGGGACAGGAATTCATCAAGTCGGGCGAGAGCCTTCGCTGTCGCCATCTTCATCTCCGGATCGCCCGGAGTGAATATGACCGTCTTGTCGTCGCCGGGATCGGCACCTTGCGCGCCAGCCAGGCCGGAAAGAAGCGTCAGCATCAGGGATAAGATGGCCCGGACGGCGAGTTTCATGGAAGTCCCCCCTTTATTCAACGACCCGACAATGCTGTATCCGTCTTGAGTTTGCAACCTTAACGGGAATTACGGATTCTTTTCAGGAGCTGTTCCTGCCGATCAACGACACAAAACTTGTGGCGGGGAAAAATAAGCGGGCGTTTCGTGATGCCGCAAGCGACGGATTGCGGCGGCCGCGTGATAGACGATGGCGGTTCGCCGCAATCCGTGCAAGTGACTCTTTTCACGCTGAAAAGGACCGTCCCTGGGGGGGCGGATCAACTCGTCGAGGTCCTGCCGCGCAGACAATGTGTCAGAATTAAGCCTATGATTTCCTTTGCAAAAAGTCATCCAACGTGATTTGCGAAGAGCAAGACTTGCATTCCAATTTTGGGTCGTCCGGCTCCATCGTCTCGGTGGCTACCCGGAAAACCGAAACAACACGGAGTGCATCCGATGAAGAAGACCCTCGCAACCACCGCCGCTCTGCTCGCCTTCCTCGGCACCGCCTATGCCGCGTCCGTTCAGGGCACCATCCAGGCGGTCGATGCGACGACCAAGTCGATCACGCTCGACGACGGCAAGATCTACCAGCTGTCGCCGGACGCGAAGATCGGCAAACTGAAGGTCGGCGCCAAGGTGGCGGTGACCGTCGATGACAAGACCGGCATGGTTACGTCCATCAAGAAAGCTTCGTAGCCACGAGCGTCATGCGTCGGCAGACCTGCCGACCGGACTTTCAGACCTTGCTCCAGTCTTGGCCGGTTCCTTTGGGGATCGGCCATTTTCATGCTCCTGATCACTCACCGCCAGGCGACCAGGGTGGCGGAACGCTGCCCCGACAGCCGCCTATGGTTTTTGCCAAAGAGCCGCGCTATCCCTTGGCTAACGGGGGATGTGCATGGCCGAGGAACAAAAAGGGTTCCGCCTGTCGCGGCGCCTGGTGCTCGGCGCGGCGGTGGTCGGCGGCGCGGTGCTGTGGGGCGGAACCACCATGGCGCGGCTGGCACGCGGGCCTTCGGGGCCGAAGAACGCCGGCCGCATCGCCGACATCGATGGCATTGCCCTGCCGCTCAAGCCTCTCGCCAGCCCGCCAGCTTTCGACCCTTTGCTGCCCTGGTCGGCCAAGGGCGGCGACATCAACGACGCCAGCGGCCTGTCGCGGACACCGGTCTATGGCGTGGTCGAGGTCAGCGAGGAGGACCACATCGCCAGGGCGCTGGCCTTCGCCCGCGCCAACGGGTTGAAAGTGTCGCTGGCCGCCATCCGCCATTCGATGGGCGGCCATGCCTTCGACGACAATGCGCTGGTGCTCGACCTCAAAAAATTCAACAAGGTCAGCGTCGATGCGGCGGCGAAGACCATGACGTTGCAGCCCGGCGCGCGCTGGCATGACATCCAGAACATGCTGCATCCGCGCTTCGCGGTTAAGGCGATGCAGTCGACCGACATCTTTTCGGTCGGCGGCTCGCTGTCGGTCAACGCACACGGCATGGACCACCAGGCGGGCTCGGTGGCGGGTTCGATCCGCTCGATGCGGGTGATGCTGGCCGATGGGTCGGTGACGACCTGCTCGCCAGCCTTAAACACCGAGCTGTTCCGTCATGTCGTCGGCGGCTACGGCCTGTTCGGCGTGGTGCTGGAGGCGACGCTCGACATCGTCGACAACATCGTCTACCGCACCTCGCGCGAAATCATCAAATCCGACGATTTTCCGAAATTCTTCGCCGAAGTGCTGGAGCCCAACAAGGATATCGGCCTGTTCTACGGCCATCTGTCGACGGCGCCGGGCAATTTCCTCGAGGACATGATCGTCTACCGCTACGACAAGGTGGCCGAGCAGCCGCCAGCCGATCAGCCCGAGATCGGCGAGCCGGAGGGCGTCGGCCTGAAGCGGGTGATCATGAACCTTGCCAAGAAGGGCAGCATCTTCCAGGAGCTGAAATGGTTCACCGAGAAGACGCTGGAGCCGAGGTTCGAAAGCTGCACGGTGGCGCGCACGGCGGCAATGGCCCAGGGCGAGGCCTGCCTCGTCACCCGCAACAATCCGATGCACGATTCGGTGCCATACCTGTTCAACGATTTGATGGACGAGACGGACATATTGCACGAATATTTTATTCCGCGCGCTGCGTATAATTCATTCATAGCCGAGGCCCGGGAGATCCTGCGCAATCAGTCCCTGCCGGTGCTCAACGCCTCGGTGCGCATCGTCCACAAGGAGGATGTGGCGCTGACCTATGCGCCGGAACCGGCTTATTCGCTGGTGCTCTACATCAACCAGCCGACCGAAGCCGGCGGCAATATAGGGATGCGGGCGCTGACGCGGGCGTTGATCGATGTGACGATCAAACATGGCGGGCGCTTCTTCCTGCCGTACCAACTGCATTATACGGCCAAGGAGCTGCTGGCCTCCTATCCCGAACTGCCTGCGTTCCTGGCGGCGAAACGGCGGTATGACCCGACGGAACTGTTTTCCTCGACGTTCTACCGTGCCATCAAGGCGCTGAGCGGGGTTGCGTAGGAAGCAGGAGAACAGTCAATGCGGATGGTATCAGCGGCAGCCCTTACCCTCATCGCGCTGTGCGCTGGACCGGCTAGAGCCGAGGACCTCAAGGCGTTCAAATTGACGATCGACGGTGTCGCCGTCGACATCGATCCCGGCGAGAGCGCCGACGTGACGCTGCCCGGGGGCAAGAAGAGCAAGGTGACGCTCGAACGCAACGATTTCGCCACGTTTTCGGGCGGAAGTTTCTCCTTCAACCATCCAAGCACCATTTCGGTGACCAAGACCGATCTTGGTGAAAACATCACGCAGTATCTGATGGCTTCGGCGCTGGGGACGATCGTCGTGGTGCAGGAATACGGCAAGCTGAACCCGGTGGCGCTCAACCAGATGATGCTGCAGGAGATGACCAAGGAATCGGTTCAGGCCGGCGCCGAACTGACGCGGCAGCCGACGACGCGCAAGCTTCCCGACGGCAAGAAACTGACCGGCATCCGCGCCGAGGTGAAGACGCGCACCGATATCGCTTATTTCGAGATCGTCGGCTACGGCCTCGCCGACCAGGGGCTGTTGTTCATCACGCGCGTCGGCAGCGAGGATCTGGGCACCGAACAGCCGCTGATCGACAAGTTCTGGGAGAGCCTGAAGGTCAAGATGTAGGGTCGAGGTGGTGTCTCAGTTTGGATTTCGGCTGTGGGTTGAAGCCGCCTCGTTCCATTGACATATTCTCAAGAACGAATTGCTCGGCATTGGCGAGCTATGAAGCGAATGGCCAAACCGGACCAGATAGATGAGTAGCTCCCAAATGGAGAAATATGTCTGGGCCTCGATCTTATATTATGTCGTGGTTGCTGCATTTTGTTTGTTAGCTATTTTTATCTCAATCAACGGGTTTGGAATTTTTTGGGGTCTGGTTGCACTGTTCGGGTGTTTTGCGGGGGTCAAATTGCTCAACGCGTGGCGACTGAGACGGCATCCGCGAAGCATGTATCAAGTCGAATTGGCCAAACGGAGAGTGGGCGGTTTATCACCGCTGGATAGAACCGGCCAGCGGTCGAGACGCTGACGAAGCCTAAAGCCCCGTCGGCACCAAGCCGGCCAGCCAGTTCACAGACCGTTTTGCCGCGTCGGCGGTCGCGGAGGCGGCGCGGCCGAGATCGGTCTTGACCACGGCATAGCCGTTCTTCGTGCGGTAGAGCACGCCGGTTCCGCCATCGACCACCTGTTCATAGGCGACAGGGCGGGCGGCGTCCGCTTCGACGGCCGTCGTCGGCGAGCCGACCGGGACACTCGGCCGATGGCTCAGTTCCGGCGGCAGTGGGCTTTCCGTCCGAACGATCTTGCTGGCGGGCTTCAGGTCCGGGCGGGACGCGATCGCGGCCAGTTGCGAGGAGGTCGACGAGCCCTTGGTGCGGCAGATGCCGGACACCAGCGGATAGTCGAAATTGCGCTCGTGCAGGATCTGGCTTTTCATCGCGGCCTCGCACTCGGCGATGGTCGACCATTTGGCCGGCGTCTCGCCGATATATTCGCACAGCTTGGCGTCGCAGTCGCAGCCGACAATGGTCATGGCGACAAGGGCGGTCTTGATCACGGGTCTCGTCCCTTCGAGATGCCCCCCGGCAGCCCATTCAGGTAATACTGCCTCATTCCATCGCGCGCGAACAAGGCTGGATTTGGCCGCGATTATGGAATGAGCGTGGCGAAGTCTCCGATCTCGGCCGTGCGTGGCCGAAAGGCCTCAATAATCGTAGACGTGTTCGAGCCTGGCGCCGGCCTTCATCAGCGACGGCAGCACCAGATGCAGCTTGCGCACGGCGACGACCATGCCGGTGCGGCGTGTCGAGGGGTCGGCAGGCAGCGGATAGCTGAACAGGATGCGCATGCCTTCGGGAATGGCGATCGCGTCGGTCGACAGCATGGTGACCATGATCTCGTCATTGCCGCCGATCTCGACGAAGGAAACACCCTTGTCGATCAGCCGCGGGATCATGTCGGTGAAGACCTGGTAGCGCCTGGTGACGAAGATGGTGCCGTCGGCGCCGTAATCGCGCTCCAGCAAGGTGTCGGGCTCGTTGCGGGTGGCTTCGCCGACCGGTCCCCTGGCCCAGACATGGACGTCGAGGAAGGCCGGATCGGAGGTGGCGGCGAGGGCCTTTTTGATCAGGCCGGCATAGCCCTGCTTGATGGTGTCGGCGAGACCGAAGGCGAGCTTGCGTTCGCTGGTACGGATGGAACTGTCGCCCGGCGCCGGCTGCACGGCAAACAGGCCAGCGCGCTTCTCGGCATAGGGGAACTGGTACCACGGCACCTGGTCGAGGAAAGCAGCATAGTCCGCCGCCACCTTGGCCTGATAAATGTCGGCGGCGGTGCGCTTGGCCGATGTCGCCTCGGTGATGCGGCCGACCGTGTTCTCATAGGCCCACTGCAAGATATGCTCGATCGAGTGGCTGGTGCCGATTATGACCAGCATCTGGTGGTTGGCATAGTTGAACTTGTAGAGAGAACTGGCGCGGATCACCGTCGCATAGTCCTGCCAGAAGCGGCCGACATAGGACCAGTAGGGAAAGCCGCTCGGCTGGTCCTTGGCAACGAAGCCGGCATATTCGCGCGCGGCGTAGACGATCGCCCATTCCGGATAGGTGAGGAAGGTCGATTCCTCCGGCCTTTGATAGCCGGGGATTTCGGCGCGCACCTTGTCCGCCAGTGCCTTGGGCGGCGCGCCGTCGGCAATGCCGGGCAGAGGCGTCTTGTCGAGCGATGGCGTGGTCAGGAAGCCGTAGCTCAGCCCGACGACCGGGATGAGGACGACGATGACGATCAGCCAGACGATCGTCTTGATGAGGCGCCTTATCAAGCGGAACAGGAACATGGCCGGTCAGGCCGTGGCGAAGTGGTCGTATATGCGCTTCGACAGCCAGAAGCCGACATAGACGGCGAAGCCGCCAATGACGAGATGCGGCAGGTTGGCGAAGAAGCGGGTGGGAAACTCGATGTCGTTCAAGGAGCGGAAGCCGTTGATGAAGATGCCGGCATCGAGGCAGCCGGAGCCGGTGACCAGACCGAGCACGCCGTCGAACAGATAGACCGAGCCGAACAGCTTGAAATAGAACACCGCCTGGCGGTGCGAGATGAAGGCGGCGGCCAGCGCCCAAACGCCGGAGAAGGCGTGCAGCAGGTCGTCGTACCATTGCAACGAGAACAGGCCGAACAGATTGCCGTTGGCGTCGTTGAACGCCGGTATGTAGCCGATGGCGACGACGGCGAAGAACAGGAAAGCATAGGCAACGGCAAGCTTCTGGATCAGTGTCATGAAGTATCCCCCTTCAAGGGAGTCCATTCGCTAACGCTACTCTGCCGGTCGCCTGACGAGGTTTTCTGCACTTCCGATGCTCACGGACCTATGTCCGCTCCGCTTCGGTTCTCGAAATCCACGCCATGCGCCTCGGCAGAGCGCGTTATCAAACGGGCTCCGACACCTTCAAACGTTAGCTGATTTTGCCGCCGGTTGCAGCCCCGACGGAAGACACCATAAAAATGCGGGGAATAGGCCACAAAAGACAGTCGGCGCCGGGATTTCTCCCAGCGCCTCCCTGTCAGATCAGGACACGGTCGCGGCAGCAACTTCCGTAAAGTCGTCGCGCCATGCCGGCCTTGATTTTGACGGTCCTGCCAGTCACCACCCGAGGGCAGCGTCCGTTCGGGACCTCGCCGGTCTCAACCCTTGCGGGTTTTGCCCTGCGGCCATCGAAGGTTTTTGCCGTCCTTCATGGCAGCATCGGTCCGCCGTCGGCGTTGGCACGCTTTCCGCGGCCCCGTAGGTTTCGGCATCCACCCCTCGAACAGGCGAGCCTGCTCTCGATCTGGGCCGTACGGGCCTCAGGAAATCCGCCTTTCACTTCCGCCTTTCGGCTTGGCGATCGGTAGCCGCCTGAGATGGGTTGAACCTACGCCGGGTAAGGGATTTCGGGAATGGCCCCGGTCCTGTGGATAACGGGATTATCGGGGACCGTTTGCCAACGGCCCCGGAATTTCGGCGCCGACTGGCTTAGACAGCCTGCCCCCGCTTTCACGGCTCCGACCGACAGCGCCCCTTGCTACGCCGGCGGGCGCGGGCTTCAATGCCGTTAAAGAACTGGGCCGGCAAAGGATCGCCTATGGCTCGGCGCCGGGGAGGGTGCGTGTTGAAAGTCGGGGTGGTTCTCAATCCGATTGCCGGTGGCGGCCGGCTGAAACGGCATTGGCCTGAAGTCGCTGTTTCGCTGAAGAAGCACTTCGGCGATTTCGAGTTGCGTGAGACGCAAGCCGAGGGCGATGCCGAACGGCTGGCGATCGACCTCGCGGCCAGTGGCTTCGACCTGGTGATCGCGGCCGGCGGTGACGGCACGGCGAGTGAGGTCGCCGATGGCCTGTTGCAGGCCTTCGAGGAGAGTGGCCGGATGACCGAACTTGGCCTGCTGCCATGCGGCACCGGCATCGATTTCGCGCGCGGGCTCGGCCTGCCGAAGGCTGTGGACGCGACCCTGGAGCGGATTGCCGGGGCGAAGGCCAGGGCCGTCGATGCCGGCCGCATCTGCTACATCGACGACCATGGCGCGCTGGCCAGCCGCCACTTCATCAACATCGCCAGCCTTGGCCTCTCGGGGGCGACGGACCGGGCCGTCAATGCCGACAAGCGCAAGGGCAAGATGTCGGCCAAGGCGCTGTTCCTGTGGCGCACCGTGGTCGAGTTCATCCGCTACCGCTTTCAGGATGTGCGCATCACCGTCGATGACGGCACGCCGGTCGAAGCGCGCATGGCGCTGGTGGCGGTGGCCAACGGCAAATTCTTCGGCGGCGGCATGATGATCGCGCCGGACGCCGAACTCACCGACGGAGAGTTCGACATCGTCATCCTGCGCGCGGCGGGCAAGCTGAAGCTGATCTGGGACATCCGCCTGCTCTATGGCGGCCGCCACCGCAACCATCCGGCGATCACCATCCTGCGTGGCCGAAAAGTGGTGGTCGAACCGCTCGGCGACGTGGAAAAGAATGGTGCGCTGGTCGATATAGACGGCGAGTCGCCCGGACGCATACCGGCGACTTTCGAGATCCTGCCCGGTGCGCTGACGCTGAGGTACTGAGCCGTACCTCGTCATCCAAGGGCGGAGCGGCCCCGCAGCGGCGTCGCGGAGACCCTCGGATCCATGCCGGGACTCCTAAGCGCCGCGGCGCTGCAGTTCTGATCCGTTCCGCCTTTCGGCTGAAGTCACGGAATGGATCCTCGGGTCTGCGCGTGCGCTTCGCGCCCGCTCCGCCCGTGGATGACGAAGTGGCGTTGCTGCAGTTCTGATTCAAGTTGTTGTCGCTTTGATTCCAGATGCCTGCCCAACGCCTTGATTTCATTCGCTGGGTTGTCTTGACTAAATCTCCAGCCTGGCAGGGAAACCGGGCGCGCGCAGGTCGGTGCCGACTGTGTCTTCCAGTAGCTTGACGATCTGGGTCGACCAGGCGCCGCCGCCATAGGCTGCCTTGCCCTGCTCAAAAATCGCGTTGACGCGTGATGCCAGCTCGAGCGGCACGCCGAGATCCTTGCCCATGCCCAGCGCGAAGCCGAGGTCCTTCAGCGCCAGGTCCATGGTGAAGCCGATGTCGTAGGAACCGTTGAGGACGAGCTGGCTCTCGGTCTCGTGGACGAAGCTGTTGCCGGAGGAGGCAACGATGGCATGGTAGGATTGGGCGAGGTCGAGCCCGCCCTGCTTGGCCAGCATCAGCGCCTCGCCGGCGGCGACGAGATGGATGAAGGCCAGCATGTTGGTGATCACCTTGATCACCGCCGCCGAGCCGATCGGGCCCATCAGGAAGGAGCGCGAACACATTGCCTCGATGGCCGGGCGGTGGCGTTCGTAAAGTGCCGCATCGCCGCCGACCAGGGCCGTGATCTTGCCGACCGCCGCCAGATGCACGCCGCCGGTGACCGGGCATTCCAATGTCTCGACACCCTTGGCCGAGGCGAGCGCCGCAAGCCGCACGATCTCGTCGCGGCCATTGGTCGACATCTCGATCCAGGTGCCGTCCTTGGGGAGGCCTTCGAGCAAGCCGCCGGTTCCGGCCAGCACGGCCTCGCTGACCTTGGGAGAGGGCAGGCAGGTTACGGCGTTGCCGGCGAGGGCGGCGGCCGCGGCCGGGCTGTCGGCTGATGTGGCGCCGAGCGCGACGAGGCGTTCGACCGCGGCCGGGTCGCGGTCGAAGACCGTCACGGCAAAACCGTTGCGGATCAGGCTGGCGGCAAGGTTGCCGCCGAGATGGCCGAGGCCGATGAAGGCGTAGCGTTCGCTCATGGCATCAGCGGCGTCTGCATCATCTGCAGATGCAAATCCTTGCCGGTGTAGGGATGTGCGTCGCAGACCGCTTCGTTGAGCTCGACGCCCAACCCTGGTTCCTTCGACGGGATGACATTCCCGTCCTGCCACTCGATCTTGTTCTTCAACAGCGTGGCGTGGAAACCGTCCCACTGCTTCAGCGATTCCAGGATGAGGAAGTTGGGCAGCGTCACCGCAAGTTGGATGTTGGCGGCACCGACGATCGGCCCGCAATAGCAATGCGGGGCAACCTGGATGTGGTAGGCCTCGGCCATCGCGGCGATCTTCTTGGTTTCGAGAATGCCGCCGGAGCGGCCAAGGTCCGGCTGCAGGATGGTCGCGGCGCGGTTCTCGATGACGCGGGCGAATTCGGATTTGGTCGTTAGCCGCTCGCCGGTCGCGATGGGGATCGAAGTCGCGCGGGCCACTTGCGCCATCACTTCGGGCATGTCGGGCGGCACCGGCTCCTCGAACCACAAGGGATCATAGGGCTCGATGGCGCGCGCCATGCGCAGCGCGCCCGAAGCGGTGAACTGGCCGTGCGTGCCGAACAATATGTCGGCGCGGGTGCCGACCGCCTCGCGGATCGCCTTGATCATGCGGGTGGAGACGTCGATGTCGAGCAGGCGCGGCTGATGGCCGTCGAAGGCGGTGTAGGGGCCGGCCGGGTCGAGCTTGACGGCATTGAAGCCCTGCTCGACATATTCGAGCGCGCAGGCCGCCGCCATTTCAGGGTCGTTGTAGACATTCCTGCCGTCCGGCGCGTCCTCGGAATGGACGCTGCCGGTGTGCGGGTAGAGGTAGGTGTAGGAGCGCAGCGTCTCGTGCACCTGGCCGCCGAGCAGCTTGTAGACCGGCTTGTTCGCTTCCTTGCCGACAATGTCCCAGCAGGCCATTTCGAGCGCCGAAAAACAGCCCATGCCGGAAACGTCGGGGCGCTGGGTGAAGCCCGAGGAATAGGCGCGGCGGAAGAAATTCTCGATGTCGTGCGGATCGCGGCCGACGAGATAGCGCTCGGCCATGTCCTCGACCATCTTGGCCGTGATGTGGGCGGAGAAGGTGGCGTTGTAGGCTTCGCCGTAACCGACGACACCGCCATCGGTGGTCAGCTTGACGAAGATGAAATACTTGCCGCCGATGCCGGGCGGCGGGTTGCCGACAACCCAGGTCTTGACGTCGGTGATCTTCATTTGTGGTCCTCCAGAACCAGTTCGGCGCCCTTCCACCCGGTCATGACCGAGGCGGCGTTGGTGTTGCCGGTGATGTTGTCGGGAAAGATCGAGGCGTCGATGACGCGCAAGCCTTCAATACCATGCACTTTAAGGCGCGGATCGACGACGGCGCGCGTGGGGTCGGGACCCATGCGGCAGGTCGAAACCGGGTGATAGACGGTGCCGGAGCGCTTCCTGAAATCGGTGATCAGGTCGGCGTCCGACTGGATCGATGGGCCGGGCAGGACCTCTTCCTTGATGATTTCCGCCATGGCAGGCATCGAGGCGATCTTGCGCACGAACTTCACCGCCGCCAGCATTTCCTCGACATCGGCGTTGGTCGAATAGGCGTTGGCGACGATTTTGGGATAATCCAGCGGGTTGCTGGAGCGGATCATGATCTCGCCGCGACTCGACGGACGGCAGTTGGACAGGCCGATGGAAAAGCCCGGCCATGGGTCGGGCGTCAGGATCGGGCGTTCGCCGCTCCTCGGGATGACGGTGGAGAAGGCCTGGAAATAGAGCTGCATGTTGGGGCGTGAGAAGGCCGGGTCGGTGCGGAAGAAGCCGCCGCCATGGTTCATCGACAGCGACAGAGGCCCGGAGCGCGTCAGGATGTATTGCATGCCGACCAGGAGCTTGCCCCACCAGGGACGCAGGATCTGGTTCAGCGTCGGCACCTTGCCCTTGAAGGTGTAGTTGATGCCGACATGGTCCTGCAGATTGGCGCCGACATTTTCGTTGGCGTGCATGACCGGGATGCCCAGGCCTTGCAAAAGTGCCGAGGGGCCGACTCCCGACAATTGCAGCAGCTGCGGCGAGTTGATCGAGCCTGCCGAAAGAATGATCTCGCGGCCGGCACGGACCGTCTTCGTCCGACCGTTCTGCAGATATTCGACGCCGACGGCACGCTTGCCTTCGAACAGGATTTTGCTCGCCAGCGCGTTGGTCTCGACGCGGACATTGCCGCGCTTCATCGCCGGGCGCAGGAAGGCGCGTGCCGCCGACATGCGGCGGCCGTTCTTGGTCGAGATCTGATAGGTGCCGACGCCTTCCTGGGCGGCACCGTTGAAATCCGGATTGAGCGGCAGGCCGGCCTGCTGGCCGGCGGCGAGATAGCGCCTGGTCAGCGGGTGGACGGCGTTCGTCGTTTCGCTGATGTGCAGGGGACCGCCAGTGCCGCGCCATCTGTCGGCGCCGGCCTCATTGTCCTCGAGCGCCTTGAAGGCCGGCAGCAGATCGTCATAGCCCCAGCCGGGATTGCCAGCGTCGCGCCAGTCGTCGAAATCCTCGCGTGCGCCCCTGATCCAGACCATGGCGTTGATAGAGCTCGACCCGCCGAGCAGCTTGCCGCGCGGCCAGTGGTCGACATTGCCGGCAAGGCCGGGATCGGCTTCGGTCTTGTAGTTCCAGTTGACGGCAGGATCGAAGAAGGTCTTGCCGTAGCCGAGCGGCATCTGCACGTAGAAGCGGCGGTCGCTTCCGCCCGCCTCAAGCACCAGCACCGAAAAGCGGCCCGAAGCCGACAGTTTGTCGGCGAGCACCGAGCCGGCCGAGCCGGAGCCGACGATAATGAAGTCATAGGTCTGCATGATGGTCTGGGCGGTTCCTGAAATCCGGCCGCAGCCTAGACGCCACGGGTTCATCGCGTCGCCGGGCCTTCCGGCATCGGTTGTGAAAAAAGCGACTGGCATATCTGGCCGGTTTGCGGGGAATCCCGACAATCGCGCTTGATATGCACCGGCCCGGCAGCCTATGCGGTGATCTTGTTTTTCTGAATCATGCTCTGGCCAACTGCGGAAGGCAGGAAATCATATGCGTGTCCTGTCGGATGCTTTCATTCCCGAACTGCCGGGCTACTACAAAGGCAAGGTCCGCGAAAACTACGATTTGGCCGACGGGCGGCGCATCATCATCGCCACCGACCGGCTCAGCGCCTTCGACATCATCCTGACCGCGATCCCGTTCAAGGGCGAGATCCTGACCCAGACGGCTCGCTACTGGTTCGAGGAGACCGCAGATATCTGCCCCAACCACGTGCTCGAATATCCCGACCCCAATGTCGTCGTCGGCACAAGGCTCGCGATCCTGCCGGTCGAGATCGTCGTGCGCGGTTATCTGGCGGGGACCACCAGCACCTCGATCCTCACGCGCTACAAGCGCGGCGAGCGCGACATGTACGGAATGCGCCTGCCGGACGGCCTGCGCGACAATGAAAAGCTGGCCGAGGCCGTCATCACGCCGACGAGCAAGGCAGCGGATGGCGCCCATGACGAGCCGCTGTCCAGGGCCGAGATCCTCGAACAGGGATTGCTCACGCAGGGGCAGTGGGACACCGTCTCGGATTACGCCTTGCGCCTGTTTGCCCGCGGCCAGGCGCGCGCCGCCGAGCGCGGCCTGATCCTCGCCGACACGAAATACGAATTCGGCACCGACAAGAACGGCACCATCATCCTGGCCGACGAGATCCATACGCCGGACAGCAGCCGCTACTGGATCGCCGATAGCTACGAACAGGCGCTCGCCAGCGGCACGCGACCGGACAGTTTCGACAAGGATTTCATCCGCTCATGGGTGGCGGCGCGCTGCGATCCCTACAAGGACCCGATCCCCGAGATACCGGTCGAAATCGTCGAACAGGCGTCGCGTGTTTACGCGCGGGCTTACGAGGCGATTACCGGCAAGCAATTCGTTCCCGACGTCTCCGGAAAGACCGTTCTCGACCGTATCCGCACCAACCTCGCGCGCTACTTCTAGCGGACGGGCCGGCTTTCGTCCGCGTTGACGGGTCGGCGCCGCGCCGCTACGGGATCGAAGGCAATCGATCTCAAGGGGATTTCGCATGGTGCACTACGCGGATGGACGGCCGATCGGAGACCTGACGCTGCGCACGCTGGCCATGCCTTCGGATGCCAATGCCGCCGGCGACATTTTTGGCGGCTGGGTGATGGCGCAGATGGATCTTGCCTGCGGCATTCGCGCCGCCGAGCGCGCCAGGGGCCGCGTGGTGACGGCGGCAGTCAAGGAGATGTCCTTCGCCAAGCCGATGAAGATCGGCGACACGCTGTGCATCTACACCCATGTCGAACGCGTCGGCCGCACCTCGATGACGCTCAAGGTCGAAGCCTGGGCGCAGCGCTATCTTTCCGACCTGATGGAGAAGGTGACGCACGCCGATTTCGTCATGGTGGCGCTGGACGGCGAGGGCAAGCCGAAGGCGGTTCCGGCCGAAGGCTGACAAGCCGTTCCCGCAATCTCCGTTGTGCCGATCAGGGGCATTGTAACATCGCCGACGCAGGCGATGCGCTCCGCGACATCGAATGGTTGCCTTCGCGCCCGATTCTGCCGGCGCGGAGGGGGAGACAATGCGTCAACACATACTGAACGGCTGGCTCGTGGCAGCCCTTGTCGCCGTGGTCTGCCTGCTCGGCGTAACCGCCTATGCTGAAGTCAAACAGGACCTCCGCGCTCCACTTGCCTGCAAGACAAGAAGGGCGTCAGGCTACCAGCCGCGATATGCGCCCCTTGCAGTCCGGCTGCTTGCGAGAGCCTTGCGACGAGAACCTGAATTGGCCGCTTCCGGTGCGCGATTGTCGTCTTCAAAGTAGCGCGAGCGTCGATCCGCCTCGCTTGCCATAAGACAAAGTTGCCAAGCCTCGTTCGGCAGGCACGCGTTTTCCTGTCGTCAGGCGCCTTCACCCATCGCGAAATGCCCGAAACCTTGCCGTGCAAGGGCTTCAGCCATGCATGTCGTCGAATTTTTCGCGCGCCTCGCGCACGCGCTGCGTGTTCCTGCGCGCCCATTCGCCAAGCGCGCCGACCGGGATCAATAGCTCGTGGCCGAGCTCGGTCAGTTCGTAGTCGACGCGCGGCGGGATGGTCGGGAACACGGTGCGGGTGACGAAGCCGTCGCGTTCCAGGCCGCGCAAGGTAGTGGTCAGCATCTTCTGCGAGATGCCGCCGACAGCGGTGCGCAACTCGTTGAAACGCAGCGGCCCGTCGCCCAGCTTGCCGACCACGAGCACGGTCCATTTGTCGCCGACGCGCTGCAGGATTTCCGAAACGGCGCGGCAGTCTTCGGTGTTGTGAGAGTGCCTCAGTAACAAAACGGTGCCTCCTTGCGTCGGCAATTGACAGTATCTCATATAGCGCCGGTATCTAAACGATACCAGCTTTTTACTGGAATGGAGAGCCCCCATGTCAAAGCCGAAAATCGCCATCATCGTCGGTTCGACGCGCGCCGCGCGCTTCGCCGACGTTCCCACCCAATGGATCGCCAAGATCGCCAAATCGCATGCCGACATCGATGTCGAGATCGTCGACTTGCGTGACTTCCCGCTGCCCTTCTTCGACGAAGTCGCGTCTTCCGCCTGGGTGCCGTCGACCAACGAGGTGGCGCAGCGCTGGCAGAAGAAGGTCGCCGAATTCGACGGCTTTATCTTCACCGCCGCCGAATACAATCACGGCCCGACGGCCGTGCTGAAAAACGCCATCGACTACGCCGCCAACGAGTGGAACAAGAAGCCGGCCGGCTTCGTCGGCTATGGCAGCGTCGGCGGCGCCCGTGCCGTCGAGCAGTTGCGTCTCCATGCCGTCGAATTGCAGATGGCGCCGGTCAAGTCGGCGGTCCATATCGCCTGGGGCGACTTCCTCGCCGTTCGCCAGGGCGAGAAGAAGCTCGAAGACCTCGAGCACCTGAACCAGGCCGCCACGGCGCTGGTCAACGACGTGGCCTGGTGGGCCAAGGCGTTGAAGAAGGCACGCGATGCCGACGTGCTGACCGAGGAAGTCAAGGCGGCCTGATCGCCTTTCGAGATTATCCTCCCAGGGATATGGGGCGGCGCTTGCGCCGCCCTTTTCAATTACAGCGGTTATGCGGCCCGTCGACAACGTTGCGATGCGTTACGGCCAATTGCCCGGCGCCGTCGTCGACGGCCACACTGCCTCGCAGGAGCAGTTCTGGCGCTCGCCTGTCGCGAAGCGTCCACCATGGCCTATGCCGACGCGTTCCTGGTGATCATGGCAGCGTTCGTCGTCGCGACCGCGCTGGTGCCGCTCCTGCCCAATGTCACAACGAAGCCCCTGTCTCCGGGGGCCCACTGAAGCGACCGAGACTGCTGGCTAGCCAGTCGCCGTCTTCTTGCCGAAAGCGCGCCAACGGGCCTCGACTTCGACGCGAAGCCGGTCGCGGTCGACCGAAAGCACGCTGTGGGGCAGCGCAACAAACCGCTTGCCATCCTGGGTGGGGAAAATGTTGCTCAGGCGCGAGGCCGTGGCGTTCTGTGCGAGCGTGAAGGTCGCCATGCCGATGCCGAACCGCCTTAATCCTCTGCTGTTTCGGTTGACGGCCCGCCATAGGGGCAGGATCGTCTTATCCGCGAACGCCTCGGAAACCTGCAGCGCGGTGACATCCCGGTAATGGTCTTTGTCCAAGACATATCCTGGCCTGTCTCCCTGGATGTCGTACCATCGCTTCTTCAACGCCTCGTAGGTAAGGGTGAGTGAGGAAATGTCCTCCACCTCCCGCCACGGGATGTCGGCGAAGACATAGCCGTCGAGATTGAGCCGCAATCCGGCCGGCGATAGCAGCAACAGTGGTTCGGCGGTCAGCAATCCGTTGATTTGCCAGACAATCGTGACGGCGGCCACAACTGCCAAGGGACCACCCAACAGCCAGTTATCCCTGCCGAAGGCGACAGCGAGCCCGACAACGAGAACAAGCGCCGAGAAGGCGATGAATTTCAACGCGGTCCTGCCGCTGCCAAAGGCAATGATCTGGTTGACGTCTTGTGCCTGGCCCGAACTCAACGGTTCGCCTCCCGTCGTCGGCACTACTCTTGCAGGCGAGAGCTGCCGCCGAGACTGTCATGGACGATACAGGCTGACCATCGGCCCAACAAGGCCGACACTGAAACTCGCGCAGCGTCAATGGTGGCGTTCGCGTCCCCGCTCCGGCGAGCGGTGGGTGGCCGGGTAAGCGGTGCCTAGCCACCCGCACGGGCGAGCAGCAGCGCGCGTTCCCTGTCATTGCCGGTCAGTTCCGCGGCCTGGCGGAACGCGGCGCGGGCTTCCGCCTGGTGTCCCAGTCTCTCCAGAAGATCCCCGCGCACCGTGAGCAGGAGATGCGAATCCTTCAGTCGCGGCTCGTCTTTCAGTGCCTCGACGATGGCCAGCCCCTGGGCGGGTCCGAACGCCATGCCGACCGCCACGGCCCGGTTGATTTCGACGATGGGCGAGGGGGCCGCCAAGGCAAGGGCCTGATAATAGGCTGATATCGCGATCCAGTCGGTGTCGGCGGCGGTTGCCGCTCGGGCATGGCAGGCGGCGATCATTGCCTGCAGGAGATAGGGCCCCGGTGTCGCCGTGAGGGCCAACGCCCGGTTGAGGCCGTCGAGGCCACGCCGGATGAGCGACCAGTTCCATCGGCCGCGGTCCTGGTCGAGCAGCAGGATCGGCTCGCCTGCTTTGCCGGTGCGGGCGGGGAAGCGCGAGGCGCTGAGTTCCATCAGGGCCACCAGCCCCAGCACCTCGGGCTCATCAGGCATCAGCGCCGCCAGCGACCGGCCGAGGCGCAGCGCTTCGCCGCAGAGATCGGCGCGCAGCCAGTCCGGCCCCGTGGTCGCCACATAACCCTCGTTGAAAACGAGATAAACAACCTCCAGCACGGCGGCGAGGCGTTCACGCCGCACCTCTTCGCGCGGCGTCTCGAACGGGATGGCGGCATCGCGAAGGGTTCGCTTGGCGCGCACGATGCGCTGGGCGATGGTGGCGTCGGACACCAGGAAGGCGCGGGCGATCTGAGGCGTCGACAGCCCGCCGAGCAGCCGCAGGGCCAATGCGGCGCGTTGCTCGGCCGGCAACAGAGGATGGCATGCGGTGAAGATCAGCCGCAAAAGATCATCGTCGATGTCCTCGTCGAGCGCGGCCTCGATGTCGGGCATCTCGCGTTCCAGCTCGGCAAGGTCGACGGCTAACTCGCGATGCTTGCCGTCGATCATGGTGGTGCGGCGCAGCCGGTCGAGCGCCCGATTCCTGGCGACCTCGGTCAGCCACGCGGCCGGGTTGCGCGGGATGCCGTCCCGGGGCCAGCGTTCCAGCGCCAGCAGGAAGGCGTCTTGCGCGATCTCCTCGGCCAGCCCGATATCCCTGAGATAACGGGCGAGCCTGGCGGTGAGCTTCGGCTGCTCTATCCGCCAAACCGCCTCGATGGTGACCGCTTCGATGGTCGCGTTGGCCGTCAACCCTTCAACCCGTCAAAGCCTTCCGCCACCTTCTGGACGTCCTCGGGGAAATCGCTCATCTCGAAGACGCGGCGCACTTCGATCACGTCGTTCTCCCCAGCCGGGCAACGGCGGGCCCATTCGATGGCTTCCTCACGCGAGCGCACGTCGATCACCCAATAGCCGCCCAGCACTTCCTTGACCTCGGCGAAGGGCCCGTCGGTGACGACGGGCTTGCCTCCCTTGTAGCTGACCCGCGCGCCGGATGACGGCGGATGCAGCCCGTCGAGCGCCAGCAGGACGCCGGCCTTCTTCAGCTCCTCATTGTATTTCATCATCCCCTCGACCGCTTCGGCGCCGGGCCTGACATCGGGCGCCGCCTCCGCGTAGCCGCCGGGGATCATCAGCATCATGAACCGCATGGTCTTTCTCCTTGGTTGGGTTGGTTCGATGATACGACGAACGGGCAATGGCGAAATCGACACGAATGGCAAAAAAGTTCAAATTCCCGGTTTGCCAGGGAGTTGAGGTAAGAAGCTGGGCTGTTGGACCGCCATATCGGCGGGGCTGCCATCTGGCCCTGTCGGTTTGCCCTGATATGTCAGCGTGCATCCGTCACCTCGAGTAATCAGCGTGAAGTCATCCAGCCTGGCCGGCGCAATCTCCCCCACGATCCCGGTGCTCGTCTGCATGTTCGCCATCTTCCTGCTGTCCGGCATGGATGCGGCGATGAAGGTGCTGGTCATCGCGGTCGGCGTCTACAACACGGTGCTGTGGCGCAGCATGCTGGCGACCGTGGTCGCGGGAACTGGCTGGCTGGCAGGGCCGCGTTCGCTTCCCAGTGCCTCGGTACTGAAGCTGCATGCGCTGCGCGCGGTGGTTGGCAGCACTGTCCTGTTGTGTTTCTTCTGGGGGCTTGCCAGGCTGCCGCTGGCGGAGGCGATCGGGCTCAGTTTCGTGGCGCCGCTGTTTGCGCTCTTACTGGCCGCGCTGCTTTTGGGCGAAAGGATACAACGTCAGGCGATCTGGGCCTCGCTGGCCGGCATTGCGGGCGTCGCAATCATCGTGGCCGGCCAGTTCGGGCAGAAAACCTATGGCGAGGATGCTCTGCTCGGCACCGCGGCGGTGCTCGCGTCGACGGTCTTCTATGCCTACAATCTGATTCTCGCCCGGCAACAGGCGCTGGTGGCCAAGCCAGTCGAGATCATGCTGTTCCAGAACCTTGGCGTCGCTGTCACCCTCGGTCTTGCCGCACCTTGGCTCGCCGTTGCGCTGCCCAGCAATCTCTGGCTTCCGCTCGCCGGGGTGACGGCGCTGTCGCTCGCCGGACAATTCCTGATGAGCTGGGCCTATGCGCGTGCCGAAGCGCAATATCTGATCCCGACCGAATACTCCGCCTTCATCTGGGCGATGGCGCTTGGGTGGTTCTTCTTCGACGAGGCGGTGACCTGGACCACGCTGGCCGGCGCCGGCCTTATCGTCGCCAGTTGCCTGATCGCGGCGCGCTCAAATCCGAAACTCGCCGAACCGATCGAAGCCGCGGTTTAAGGGGGCGGATCCCCGGAGGCTTCCGGCGCCGTTGCCCTTGCCACACGCACGGGGAGCAGCCCGCACGGGGAGCAGCCCGGCGCGTCGCGGCAATCGAGCAATACATTAGGTATCTCTAATGTTTAGTTGGATGCGGCGGCGTCGCTTCAAATAAATGAACATGGCTGTGCGGCGGGTTTTAAGTTGACAAGAGTGTATCCGTTGTGATGACAGTCTTCTTGCAGTTGAAATTGTTAAAATCTCTTGGTTTGACTTCTGGATCAGGTTTCGCAAGACGCCGCGCTTGGCGCTAGTGGTTGCGATGCTGAAGCTATGATACATTGGGGGTAGTTGCGTGAACCTGATCTTCGCAGTCATCCTGATCACCCTTCACCCGGTCCCTTATTGGGTCTGCGGTCCGTCGGGCGCCGGCCATCTGCCGGTCTGCCACGGCATGACGTTATAACTCTTACCGCACGAGTTATCGCCGCTGCGGCCGCAGCCCGGAACGAGGCGCCGGCGGCGTGAAGTGCCTTGATTGTCAGCCCGCCGCCTCGCGCTGGGCGCCGGTGCCGATGGTGCCGGCCAGTCTGTCGATCCCGCCACCGTCGAGGCCGACGACATGGAAGCGCTATCCACGGCGCGTCGACGCATTCAATTTTATTAAATATTTCGCTGCTCGAATTACTGTCTATAGACCATTCGTCTGGTTGTTGTGCTTCCAGCCCGGAAAACGTCACTGAATGGTCGATGTAATGGTGCGCTATGTGGCAAGCTCCTGGAACGATGTCGTGCGTAGCGACATTAGTCCGGATGCGGTGACCTGGAACCCGTATCGAACAATCCAAGCAGGCCAGGCATCACGAGGAGGATTTATCCGGTGAGCTTCTTCGTCAACGCAGTGGGCGTTCCTCTTCCCTATAGCGGCGCTTCCAACCATTGGTTCTCGGCGGCAGGGTCCGGGCCGGACTTGTACGGCAGCTCTGGAAACGACTCCTTCTACGGATCATCCAACGTCACCATGCACGGTGGCACTGGCGATGACATCTATTACCTCTATGCGGCGAGCAACAAGGTGGCGGAGGACGCTGGGGCAGGCATCGACACGATCAGCACCTGGATGAGCTACAAGCTCCCCGACAATGTCGAGAACCTCATCGTCACGAACGCCAAAAACTATGCTTTCGGAAACGGGTTGGACAACATCATCACCGCCCAGGCCGGGCACCAGACGCTGGACGGCGGTGCGGGAAACGATGTGCTGATCGACGGCGGCGGCGGTTACGATACTTTCGTCGTCTCGAAAGGCAATGGAAGCGACCTGATAGCGAATTTTGCCGCCACCGACACCGTCCGCCTGAATGGCTATGGGTTCACTTCGTTCGACGCCATCCACTCAAGCATGATCCAGGCGGGATCGAACGTGGTGTTGAACCTCGGGTCCGGCGAGATCCTCGAGTTCAAGGACACGACCATCGACAAGCTGCAGCCCAGCCAGTTCGAATTGCCGATCGACAAGTCCGCAATGACCTTGTCCTTCAGCGACGATTTCAACACGCTGAATCTTCACAATAGCCAGGGCGGCACGTGGGATACCAACTTCTGGTGGGGAGCGCCGAACGGCAGCACCTTGACCAGCAACAACGAGCTGCAATGGTATATCGACGCCAATTACGCACCGACGAGTTCGGTCCACCCGTTCAGCGTGAACAATGGCGTGCTCACCATCACCGCGGCGCCAGCGCCGGCGGACATCAAGCCGCTGATCAACAATTATGAATACACCTCAGGCATTCTGACGACCCACGACACCTTCTCGCAGACCTATGGCTATTTCGAAATGCGGGCCGACCTGCCAGAGCACGCCGGCGCCTGGCCGGCCTTCTGGCTGCTCCCGGAAGACGGTTCGTGGCCGCCGGAGCTCGATGTCGTGGAGACGATCGGCCAAGCCCCGAACTCGTTGATCATGACGGCGCATTCGAATGAGACCGGAACGCACACCAAAGTCACCTCGACCGTGAGTGTCTCGGACCCCGCCGGCTTCCACACCTATGGCCTGCTGTGGACGCCGGACAAGCTTGTCTGGACCTATGACGGCGTGCAGGTCGCGGAGGCGGCGACGCCGTCCGACATGAACAAGCCCATGTACATACTGGTAGATCTCGCGGTCGGCGGCTTGGCCGGCACCCCTCCAGATCATTTGGCCACGCCGGCCGAGATGAAGATCGACTACGTCCGCGCCTATACGCTGGACAGTGCTCCGGCTAATGCCCTGAACATCACCAGCAGCACTACATCCAGCACTGGCACGCACAGTATCGCCAGCAGCACGCTGCATGGCGGTTCCGAATTCGGGGGCCACGCGTAAGGTCCCGGGATCATGCAGCGTCAGGGAATGCGGAAATGACTGGACCATCCGCTCTGCGCCCGGTCTTCATGCGCGCCATCGCCGATGTCGGCGTCTTCTCGCTGTTGATCAACATCCTGCTGTTGGTGATCCCGCTCTACCTGCTGCAGGTCTATGACCGCGTGCTGCCGTCCTCCAGCGTCGAGACGCTTGTCTATCTTTCGGCCATTGCGGTTCTCGCGCTCGCCTTCCTCGGACTACTGGACGCGATCCGCGCCGTTTACACGCAGCGCGTCGCGGCGACGCTCGACCGGAAGCTTGGTGCCGGCACCTTCGCCGTTTCGCTTGGCGCAAAATATGCAGGCGGCCTGTCGCCGCTGCGCGACCTCGCCTCGGTCTGCGCTTTCATCAGGTCGCGAGGCGTGGCGGTGTTGTTTGATCTACCTTTCGCCCCTGTCTTTCTCGCGCTGCTGTACCTGATCCATCCGGTGCTGTTCTGGGTGACGGTCGCCGGCGCGGCGCTTCTGCTTGTGCTGGTCGTGGCCAACCAGCTTGCCATCGGCAGGAACGATTCCGTGTCCATGGAGCGTTCGGCTTTGGCCAGCCAGGCTGAACAGGCCTTTGCCCGCAATGCGGAGACGCTGCGCGCCATGGGCATGGTGGAGAACGCCGCGCGGGTCTGGGGAGGGCACGTAGCGGCAGCGCTCACCTTCCATGACCGTTCCTCGAGTGCCAATGCGATCTTCAGCGGTGCGTCGCGAGCGCTGCGCGTGATGCTGCAACTGGCGATCCTCGGCGCCGGCGCATGGCTGGTGCTCGAGGGGCAGATGACGGCAGGCATGATCTTCGCCTCGTCGCTGGTGTCGTCGCGCGCGCTGCAGCCGCTCGACCAGTTGATCGGCGCCTGGCGGCAGATCGCCGACGCCCGGCGAGCGTGGAAACGGCTGGAGACGGCGCTTGCGGCGCGTCCGACCGAAGGGCGGAAACTGATCCTGCCCGATCCGGCAGGTGCGATTGCCGTGCAGGACGTTTTCTTCATGGCGCCGAATGCCCAGCCCGGCACCGAACCCATCCTCAAGCGGCTGAATTTTCAAATTGGCGCCGGCGAAGCGTTGGCCATCACCGGCCTGAGCGGCGCCGGCAAATCGACGCTGGCGCGGTTGCTCGCGGGCGCTGCCCGGCCGACCGGCGGCGCGGTCAGGATCGACGGCGCCGACCTCAGGACCTGGGACGAAAGCCAGCTTGGAAAGCATATCGGCTACCTCGCGCAGGAGGTGGAGCTCTTTCCAGGGTCGATCGCGCAAAACGTCGCCCGCTTCGACCCCGACGCAGATGACGCCTCGATCGTCGAGGCAGCAAGGCGGGCCGGGGCGCATGACCTGATCCTGGCACAGCGGGACGGCTACCAGACATTGATCGGCCCGTCGGACAGAAATTTGTCAGGCGGCGAACGGCAGAGGATCGCGCTGGCGCGCGCCTTCTACGGCAATCCCAGAATTCTCGTCCTGGACGAGCCGAGCACCCATCTCGACGTCAGCGGCGAAGCGGCGCTTGTGGCGGTGCTTTCGGCCGCGCGCGCGGCGGGCGTTACTTTGATCGTGATCACGCATCGCCCTTCCATCGCCGCGGCCTGCGGCCGCGTGATGCTCTTGCGCGGGGGCGCGATCGAAGCGCTCGGTCCGAGCGGCGACGTGCCGCGGCAGTCGATCGTCGACAAGCGTGCCGGCAAGGGCGTTCCCGCGCAGCAGACCACCGCCGTGACGGGGTCGTTTGGAACGACGATTCGCGGCACCCCGCACAACGTTCGCTTTGGGCCATAGACGATGGCAGCGCAGAACCTCGCCTGGCAAGGTAACCCGCGCACCGACATAAGGCGTGTGGCATCCACCGGATACGCCGCGATAGTGCTACTGGTGGGTTGTTTTGGCTATTGGGCCGTCAGCGCGCCCTTGTCAGGAGCGGTGATCACGCAGGGGACGATCTCGGCGACCGGCGGAAACATCCTGATCCAGCAGCCGGAGGGCGGCATCGTCGAGGAATTGCTGGTCCATGAAGGCGATCGCGTGCAACAGGCCCAGGATCTGATCCTGCTGGATCCAACTGCCGCGCGGGCCGAGCTCAACCGGTTGACGAGACAGTCGATCGCGCTCAGGGCGAGCGCGGCGCGGCTGGAGGCGGAACGCGACGGGTTGGACCGGCTCGCGCCAATCACCGAAGCGGCGCGAGCACCGTTCCAGCATGATTTTGAGACGCTGGTTCGAGAACAGCAGAAGGAATTCGACGCCAGGCTCGCCCGGTTTCGATCGGAGCAATCGATCCTCGTCCAGAGGGTCGCCATGCATCGCCAGTCGGTCGTGGGATTGCAGGCCCAGGAACAGGCCATTCAGCAACAGGCCGAAGTGGTGAAGAAGGAGCTCGCCATCAAGACCAGCCTACTGGACAAGGGCCTCACCAATCGTACCGAATACTCCCAGCTTTTGCGTAGCGAAGCGGACCTTGTCGGGCAGGCTGGGGCGCTGGAGGCCAATCTTGCAGCGGCCAACACCCAGATCGTCGAAGCCCAGGAGCAGACCGAGCACCTTACCACGCAGCGCGTGGAGGAGGCACTGACCAAGTTGGACGAGGTTCGTGCCAACCTGGCCGACATCGAGGAACAGATCAGGGCGGCCGAGGCGGTGCTGCGGCGAACGACGATCAAGGCGCCGGCGGCGGGCATCGTTGTCTCGTCGACCTATAATTCCAAAGGCAGCGTTATTGCCCCCGGCGAAAAGATCATGGAGATCCTGCCCACGGCATCGGGCCTGATCGTCGATGCAAGGCTGCGGCCAAAAGACATCGATCAGGTCCGTATCGGCCAGCCGGCGAAACTGCGATTGGCCGCCTTGAACATGCGGCTTACCCCAGAGGTTTCAGCGACCGTGACACAGATTTCCGCGGACCGGCTCATCGACCAGGCTACGCATGAGCCTTATTTCCGCGCCAGGCTGAAGATTGCTGCCGCGTTGCCGTCGGGCGTGAAGCCCGAGCAGCTTTATCCGGGAACGCCTGTCGAGGCATTCATCAACACCGGCGACCGGACATTCTTCGAATATCTGGCACGACCGATGCTCGATTCCTTCGCTCGCGCTTTCACGGAGCGGTAGACATTGGACGTCGCGCAGTCGATCGGCCGCCATCAATGTCCGCCCGGCCCGAAAGCCGATGTCGGACGATCACCGCACCGCTTCGCGATGGGTGCCGGGCAGGCGGGTGGCGATCAGCTTGTCGATGCGGCGGCCGTCGAGATCGACGACCTCGAAGCGCCAGCCTTGCGCGTCGACGCATTCGCCGGTCGCAGGCAGATGGTGCATGTGCGAGAGCACGTAGCCGGCGACGGTCTCGTAATCGCGATTTTCGGGCAGGTCGATGCCCAGTATATCGGCCATCTCGTCGGCCTGCATATAGCCGGCGAGCAGCCATGAGCCGTCTTCGCGCTTGACGGCGTTTTCCTCGTCGCCGGCATCGAGGTCGGCGCGGAATACACCGGTGATGGCTTCGAGAATGTCGGCCGGGGTGACGATGCCTTCGAAGTGGCCGTATTCGTCGTGCACCAGTGCCATCGGCACGTCGCTTTCCTTGAGCTTGTGCAGCACGTCGAGCGCGTCGGCCTGGTCGTAGACGATGGGGGCGGCGCGGACATGCTTGCGCGGGTCCAGCGTGCGGCCGGCAAGGATGGCGGCCAGCACATCGCGCGTCTGGACGACGCCGACCATGACATCGACGCCGCCGTCGCCCGCCGGCAGCCGCGAATGCTGGGTTTCCATCAGGAGCTTGCGGATCGCCGTGTCGTCGGACTGCAGATTGATCCAGTCGACCTCGGTGCGCGGCGTCATCACGGCGCGCACGGCGCGGTCGCCCAACCGCATGACACCGGCGATCATGCGCCGCTCGTCGGATTCGATGGTGCCGTGATGCTCGGCCTCGGCGACCAGCATCTTGATTTCCTCGTCGGTGACCTTTTCCTCGCTTTCGCCGCGCTGGCCGAGAAGCCACAATATGGCGCGGCCTGAAATGTCGAGCAGGAACACCAGCGGCGCCGAGATGGTTGCCAGGATGGTCATGGCCGGCGCGGCCCGGGCGGCAACGCGCTCGGGGTCGCGCAGCGCGATCTGCTTGGGCACGAGTTCGCCGATGATCAGCGAGAAATAGGTGATGACGGCAACGACAATGCCGACGCCGAGCGGGTCGGCGACGCTTTCGCGCATACCGGTCGAGGCCAGGAACACGGACAGCCGGTCGCCGAGCGTGGCGCCGGAGAAGGCGCCGGACAGGACGCCGACCAGCGTGATGCCGATCTGCACGGAGGACAGGAACTTGCCGGGATTCGAGCCAAGCTCCAGCGCCCGGCCGGCGCCGGTGACGCCGCGGTCGATCATTGCCTTGAGCCGTGCCGGGCGCGATGAGACGATGGCGAGTTCGGACATTGACAGAAGGCCGTTCACGCAGATGAGGACGACCACGATAGCGATTTCAACGTATAGCATGAGGGCTCAATAGCATTGCGGCGGGCCGCTCGAAAATAGTCCGCCTTGATTTTTAGAAAATGACAGTCCTGGTTTGTGAACTGACGCAGCCTCATGGCATGCCGCAGCCAACCAGTTCCAACCAGGTCTTCGTCGCAAGCCGATCTTACTGCGGCTGCTTCAGCACGCCGATGACCGCCTTGCCGTCGGTGAAATAGGCGTCGCCACCGCCATTGCGGCCGGTCCTGGTGGGGCCGATGCCGCCCATGTCGCTGGTCGATGCCAGCAAACCGGCCCCGTCCAGGTCGCCGATCAGGAAGTCGCGTTCGGCGTCGATGTCGGGACCGATGTGATGGGTGATCGCGCCGGTGTCGTGGCTGAAACCGACGCCGCGATCGAAGCTGGCGGCACCCAACCAGAGCGGGCGGCCGTCGTCGCCGACCGTATCGGTCTGCCAGAAACGGACGTGGTGGCGCCGGTCGGCACTGAGGCCGACCGGCTTTTCGAAAGCGAGATCCTGGGCGCGGCCGTCGAACAGCAGGCGGCTCATCGGCGCGTCGGGATAGGGGCGGGAAAACAGGACACTTTCGCCGATATCGATTGCGGTCCTCAATGTGACGGCGTCGGCGGTATCCCAGCCCGCGATGGCGAAGGCATGGACCACCTCCCTCTCCGTGCCGACAAGTCCGACATTGATCGGGTCGCCCGGAATGCCTTGCGGCGTGTGCGTCACCATTTCGAAGCGCCGGTCGCGAAAGCCGCGCTCCCGAAACGTCCAGAACTCCGGCGCCGCGAGATAGGCAAGCGCCAGATAGGCGGCGCATATCGCCAGGAACCAGATTGCCGCACGTCGGCGAAGGCTTCGCTCACCCACGAGAAATCACTCTCAAATGGGCGGAGGCAAGTGAGCCATTGTATTGTCGATATGGGCTTTTCGTGGCCACAGTGCGGTCGTCATCCAGGGTCTGCGCGACGTCGCTTCGCGACTGCTTCGCCTTAGGATGACGAAAGTGAGGTTGCCGTCAATCTCCAACCTCTGCCCTTCGCTCGCGTTCTAGCGGCAGGCGCGGTAGCCGTTCTTGCGGTTCTTGATGTCGAAGTGGAAATGGTTGCGGTGGTCGTAATTGTAGCCGGGGCCGAGCACGGTGGTGAAATACTGGCAGCCGTCGGCGCGCACATTGTTGAGGAAGCCGCGCGTGCGGAAGGCGAACAGGCCGGGCTTGCGCACGTCGATGTCGTCGCCATTGTTGAGTTCGATGCTCATGACGTCGAGCGCGTTGCCCTTGCCGTGCTCGGACAAAACACCTTCACCGGCGATGTTGCGGCAGGAATAGCTCGAGCCCTGGTGGATCGTCCTGACGCCGGAGAAATAGCGCCAGCGGGCGGAGGGAACGAGTTCGTTCTTCGTCCAGGCCGCGAAGGTGGCGGCCATGTCGCAGGTCAGCGTCGCGGCGGGCTTCATCTGGATGCTGCCGATCGACGTGACCTTGACCGGATAGTCGATGCCACACTGGCCTTCATGGATCGGCGCCAGGTCTGTGTAGGCGACATCGAGGCGCTTCAGTTGCTGGCGGCAATCGGTTTCGCTGGCCGGTATCTGCTCGACCGGCGACATCGGCTCATCCATGCGCGGATAAGCGGCCTGCGTCATGTAGGGATTGGAAGGGACAAGCCTCTGCATGCCCGTATATTGCGGCACGGCCGACGTCTGCGCGCCGACATCGACGGCCGGCTGCAAGGACAGCACGCTGCCGGTGTTGCAGGCCGAGACGGCGGCCAGCGTCAGGCCGGCGGCAACAAGCAGCGCGGATTTCGATCGGCGCGCGGTGGCGAAAAACACGGCGTGAAATTTGCCGGCCATTTGCAGAATCCTACTTCTGGATATCCGGCATTTTAACGATCAAGGGTAAAGGAAAACTCAGCGCCCGCGTTCACGCTTGCGGCGGAAATGCGGCATGCACTTTTAGAGTTTGCTCACTGGCAAAACGTGCCGCCATGCTTGCGCGGCTCGAGATCGAGGTGGAAATGCAGCGCATGATCGGGATCGGCGCCTGGTCCAAGAACGGTCTTGAACGGGCCGCAGGCCGCCTTGCGCACGGCGTCGAGGAATTTTGCGTCCTTCTCCGGCGGCGTCGGGCCAATCTCGATCTTGTTGCCGTCGGAGAGTGTGAAGCTGCCGATGTCGAGGGCGTTGCCGAAGGCATGCTCGGATAGTTTTCTGGTGCCGTGGCGCGGGCGGCAGACAAAGGCCGAGGCCTGGCTAATCGATTTCAGGTCGACGCCGAACTCCGCCTTGGCGGCCGGCTGGACGACATCCGCGGCAAAGCGCGCGGCCGCCTCGGCCATCGAGCAATTCAGCTCGGTGGCAGGACCTATGGCGACCGACTTGCCGAGCGTCTTGATGACGATCGGATAGGGGATCGAGCAGCCGATTTCAGGATTGCTTTCCGCCTCGTGCTCCTCGAATTCGACGCCGAGCGTCTTCAGCCGCTCGCGGCAGGCTACTTCCTTGGCGGGTATCTTGTCCGCGGGCTGGTCGGCCGAGCGCGGATCGGGAAGCATTTTCTCCGCGCCGGCATCAGCCGGTTTCGGCGGCGGCTGCGGGGCTGTGGCAGGTGGCTGGGCCTCCGGCTCGGAGGTGTCGGGCCTTTGTGTCGGGACCGGCACCTCGGCCGGAGGCTCGGGTTCGCTTTCGGTGTCGGTTGACGGTTCTCGGGCAGGAGGTTCGGGGGCTGGCGGCTCGGGACGTGCCTGCTTCTCCTGACGGGACTTTTCCTCGAGCTGGTTGGCTGCGTCCGGCGCCTTTGGAGCAACGGTCTTTTGCTCCACCGTTGCGGTGCCGGCCTTTTGCGCTTCTTCGGGACGCGGCTCGGGCACCGGAACCTCGGCGGGTGAAGCCCGCTGGTCCGGCGTTTCCTGTTGTGTCTGCCTTGGCGTGACGTGCTGCTTGCCCCGCGCTCTCACGCGCTGCTTGCTTCTCGGCCTCAACGGCTGGTCAAGGCGCTGCGTCAACGGCTGCTCCATCCGAGGCGACAGCGGCTGGTGATGCCTGTGACGATGCCTGGCGTCGGCCGGCGTTGCCAGCAAGGCCGCGGCCGCCAGAGGCAGCGCCAAGGTGCAAAGTCGGGAAAAGCTCAGCGTTGCCATCGCTCCGAAACGGCGCCGGCATGCCGAAGTTGCCTGGACGGGCGCTTCGGGGCGATCACAATGGGTTACCGCCGCGTTACGCGCCGATCGCTTCGAGGCCTTCCTCCAGCCAATCGGCGAGCAGCGGCATGCCGAGCAGGTATTTCGCCGTGCGCTTGTTGGCGCGTTCGCGCGCCGCCGTCACGGCATCGGACCATTCCGAGGCGTCGTAGTCGCCGCGGCCGACCCAGGCCAGCGCAATCAGCTCGGCCGCCTCGTCGACATTGAGGTCGTTGATCAGCTCGCGCAGCTCTTCCTCGGTCAGGTTTTCCGAGCTTTCCTCGACAAGGCCGTCATGGTGATGATTGTCGTGCGTGTCACCGTCGAACTCGATCTCGTGTTCGGCGCCGTCGGCATAGTCCTCGTTGACGGCGGCACTCAGCGCCTTGGCCTTGAGGATGAACAGGCGCACGGTGTCGGGCCCGATCGTCAGATCCCAGTCCTTTTCAAGCCGCCGCTGCACGGGCCGTCTCCGTCCGTCGTTTGCCGGATGATAGCGGATTTCAGGCATCCGTCACCTGATGTTCTGCGCCTTGCTTTTTTCCGGGATGAAACCCGCGTCGTCCCGCGTTAGTCTTGCATTCTCACCCCTCAAGGAGGCTTCGATGCATAAAAGAATGCTGATCCAGGCTGCGACTGCCCTTGTCGCGTTGCAGTTCTTCGCTGTCCCGGTGTTCGCGGCGGGCAGTAGCAGTGGTGGCAGCGACCAGACCGTCACCCAGTGCAAGAAGGGAGAGGTCTGGGACAAGAAGAAGAAGAAATGCGTCGCCCCTCAGGAAGGCATGCTGGACGACGACAGCATCTATGATGCAGGCCATGCGCTGGCGATGGCAGGGCGCTATGACGAGGCGATCTCGGTGCTCACCCTTGCCGCCAACAAGCAGGATCCGCGCATTCTCAACTACCTCGGTTATTCGCACCGCCATTCCGGCCGCGTCACCGTCGGTCTCGGCTACTACGAGGAAGCGTTGCGCATCGACCCGAATTACACGCTGGTGCGCGAATATCTCGGCGAGGCGCACCTGCAGATCGGCGATCTCGCCGGCGCCCAGCAGCAGCTGATGGAAATCGAGAAGCGAACCGGAAAGGGCTCGCGCGAATACGGCATGCTGTCCGAGCAGATCGACCATTTCATGCGGAGCTGATCAGGCTCTCGGGAATGCTCAAGGCGGCCGTGAGCGATCGCGGCCGTTTTTTATTGTCCCCCTGTCCCGCGAGCTGGCGTTCGCCTGGTGAAAGCGGGGATGATTTTTGCAAAACCGATTTTTGGGCGTGAAAAACCCGGAAAGATTGCTATATCTTGGGAAATTGCGGTGAAACGGTTCCGTTAGCCCGAGGCTGCCGGACCGTTTTCTTTTTGTACCCATCGACAAGGCTTTCCCCGAAACGCGGGGGTGGCGGCAGGAAAGGTCAGGCATCATGAACAAG
Source organism: Mesorhizobium erdmanii (assembly GCF_013170725.1). Taxonomy (NCBI): domain Bacteria; kingdom Pseudomonadati; phylum Pseudomonadota; class Alphaproteobacteria; order Hyphomicrobiales; family Phyllobacteriaceae; genus Mesorhizobium; species Mesorhizobium erdmanii. Next base: position 2,466,372 of record NZ_CP033361.1, read on the forward strand.
GTCCCGATGACAGGCGAGGGGTTCGCGTCATTGAAGGAAGAACTGCGTTGGCGCCAGCAGGAAGAGCGGCCGCGCATCATCGAGGCGATCTCCGAGGCGCGCTCGCATGGCGACCTGTCCGAAAATGCCGAGTATCATGCCGCCAAGGAGGCGCAGAGCCTCAATGAGGGCCGCGTCAACGAACTCGAGGATCTGATCGCGCGGGCCGAAGTCATCGACGTCACCAAGCTCAGCGGCGACAAGGTCAAGTTCGGCGCCACCGTCGTGCTGGTCGACGAGGACACCGAGGAAAAGAAGACCTACCAGATCGTCGGCGACCAGGAAGCCGACGTGAAGTCCGGCCGCATCTCGATCTCCTCGCCGATCGCCCGCGCACTCATCGGCAAGGAAGTCGGCGACGCCATCGAGGTCAATGCGCCCGGTGGTGCCAGGGGGTACGAGATCGTCCAGGTGCAGTTCATCTAGGACCTTTGATAATTCTACTCTGGCGGCCGACTAGCGCGGTTTTCTGCGCTTCCGGTGCTCACGTACTTTAAGTACGCTCCGCTCCGGTTCTCGAAGAACCACGCTATTCGACTCGCCAGAGCGAATTCTGAAAGGTCCTAGGTTGGTGCCTGTAATTTGAGCGCCAGCAGCCTCTCCGCCTCCGCTACAACTTCCGCAGGGTCAATCCGTCCGCCAGCCGCAGCCAGCAGCGTCGATGCATAGGGGCCGCGTGGTCCCGTCAAACCCGGCTCCGTCGCCAAAAACACCGCGACCGTCGGCAGGCCGAAGGCGCTGGCAAGATGGGTCAGGCCGGTGTCCGCGCCGATCACCAGCGTCGAGCGGCCGAGGATGGCGGCGATATCGGCCAGCGGCGATTTCGGCACCACGACGGTTGACGGCACCGCCTTGGCGATTGCCTCAGCCACCGCCTTCTCACGCTCGTTCGACCAGGTGGTGACCGGGGTCATGCCGCGCTCGACCAGCAGGCGGGCGGTTCCGATCCAGTTGTCGACCGGCCATTTCTTGTCCTCGCGGCTGGTGCCATGCAGCAGGAAGGCTGTCTTTTCGGGAATGCCGGACAGACCGCCGGGCGGCGGTACGATGCCTGACGCGAGCGTCGACAGATCGGGCTGGTAGCCAAGCGCCAGCCCGAAGAGCCGGCGCGTCCGTTCGATGGCGTGCAGGTCGCGCGGCACGCCATAGGTGACGTCGTAGAACAGCGTGGCCGAGGGTTCGCGCGCGCTCGACCGATCGAAGCCGGCGATCGGCGCGCCCGCCTGTCGCGCCACCAGGGCCGATTTCAGCAGCCCTTGCGCATCGATGACCAGGTCGTAGCGGCATTCGCGCAGGGTGCGGCGCAGGGTGGCCGCCTCGCGCCAGGTGCCGCCGTTGAACAGCGCCTTGCGCCAGCGCCGGATGGCGACCGTGTGGATCCTGCCGATCGCCGGATGCAGCGCGACGATGCCGGCGAACGCCTCCTCGACGCACCAGTCGAACGATACGTCGGGCCTGGCCAGGCTGGCATCCTCGACGGCTGGAAAGGTGTGGATGACATCGCCCATCGACGATGTCTTGACGATCAGGACCTTCATGTCGCGGCCGGCATTTCCAGCAGCCGGTCGGCCGCCGCCGCGACCTGCCCGACTTGCAATGTCTTCAGGCAGTTGAGATGGCCGAGCGGGCAGACCTTCTGGTGACAGGGCGAACACGACAGATGAAGCCAGACCAGTTCGCGACGCTCAGCCAGCGGCGGCGTGTTTTCGGGCGAGGTCGAACCATAGACGGCGACAACAGGCGTGCCGACGCCCGCCGCGACATGCATCAGCCCGCTGTCATTGGACACAGCCAGCCTTGCCGCCGCAATCAGGTCGATGGCGTCCTCCAGCCGCGTCTGGCCAGCGAGGTCGACAGTGCCGGGGGCAAGGGCAGCGATCTCCGCCGTCACCTCGCGATCGTTCTTCGAACCGAACAGGGCGACCTTCAAGCCTTTGCCCATGAATTCGCGCGCAAGACCGGCATAGCTTTCGCTCGGCCAGCGCTTGGCCGGGCCGAATTCGGCGCCGGGCATCAGGGCCGCGAATTTCTGTGGCGCCAGCCCGAAACGGTCGAGCAACGCTGCCTGGTTGCTGGCATCGACGGTGAGATGGGGCGCGCGGAAACTGCCGCCCTTGGCGAGGCTGAAATAGGCTTGTGCGGTGCGCCGTTTCACGGCATCCGGCAGCGGCACGATGTCGGTCAAAAGGCCATAGCGCATCTCGCGCAGATGGCCGAAACGGCGCGGAATGCGGGCGAAGAACGGGATCAGCGCCGATTTCCAGCTACCGGGCAAGACATAGGCCATGTCATAGCGGCCGCGCAGCAGGCGGCCGAAGCGGCGGCGATGGGTGAATTCCAGCGCGCCCGGTGTCAGCGGAAAGTCGATCTGTTGGCGGATCTCGGGCATGCGCTTGACCAGCGGTGCTGCCCAGGCCGGCGCCAGCACGTCGATCGCGGCGTTGGGATGGAGCTCTTTCAGCGCCGAGAACAGGCACTGCGCCATCACCATGTCGCCCACCCAGCGTGGGCCGATCACGAGGATCGTTGGGCTTTCAGCCATTCGACATAGTCTCTGACACCGGTTTCGACTGTCCGGAACTGGCCGTTATATCCGGCCGTGCGCAAACGGGACATATCAGCTTGCGTGAAGCTCTGGTAGCTGCCCTTGAGGTGGTCGGGGAAGGGGATGAACTCGATCTCGCCCTTGCCCAGCGTGTCGATAACGGTTTCGGCGATGGCGCGGAAGGGTTGGGCGCGGCCGGTGCCGCAGTTGAAAATGCCGCTCGAGCCACGCTTCCACAGCCAAAGATTGACGTCGGCGACATCGCCGACATGGATGAAGTCGCGGCTCTGTTCGCCTGGTCCGAAGCCGTCATAGGCGCCGAACAGCTTCGGGTTTTCGCCGCGTTCGACCTGGTTGAACAGATGGAAGGCGACCGAGGCCATGGCGCCCTTGTGCGCTTCGCGCGGCCCGTAGACGTTGAAATAGCGCAGGCCCGCAACCTGCGAATGATCGGTATCGAACACCGTGCGCCTGACATAGTCGTCGAACAGCTTCTTCGAATAGGCATAGACATTGAGCGGCCGCTCGAGCGCCGGCTCCTCGCGAAACTCCGACCCACCGCCGTAGACGGACGCGGAGGAGGCATAGAGGAAGGGCACGCGCAGTGCCTGGCAGGCGTGCAGCAGCCGCTTCGAATAGGCAAAATTCACCTCCATCATGAACTTGCCGTTCCATTCGGTGGTGGTCGAGCAGGCGCCCTGGTGGAACACAGCCTCGATGCGGCCGAGCGACCCGGCCTCGATGCGGGCCAAGAAATCGTCCTTGTCGAGATAGTCGGCAATGCTGAGATCGGCGAGATTGGCGATCTTGTGGCCGTCGGTCAGGTCGTCGACGACCAGAATGTCGTCATGCCCCTCGGCGTTGAGCGCGGCGGCGATGTTGGAGCCGATCATGCCGGCGCCGCCCGTGACGATGATCATGAAGGCCTCTGGTTGCTAGCGATTCCGGTCCTTATAAGGGAGGCCAGCCGGGCTGTCGACAAAGCAGGTACGTTGTAGCCACAGTGGCGACGCAAAGCCGCCGCTTCAGTCGGTTCGTCCCGGGATGGGATCGAGAGGGAAGAAAATGCCGTCGACCGAACTGCTCATTGCGTTTTTCGCCACCACCGCGATCTTCGCCTACATCCCTGGCCCGGCCATGCTTTATGCCGCGGCGCAGACGATGGCACGCGGGCGCTGGTCGGGCCTGACGGCGGCGCTTGGCATCCATCTCGGCGGCTATGTGCATGTCTTTGCCGCCGCGGCCGGCCTGTCGGTGCTGTTCCATGCCGTGCCGCCGCTTTACATGGCGGTCAAGCTGGTCGGCGCGCTCTATCTGATCTGGCTTGGCGTCTCGCTGTTCCGCAAGCGCGGGGATGGCGAGATGGCGTTGCCGACGCTTGAGCGCAAATCGGCGCGGCGCGCCTTTTTCGAGAGCATCACCGTCGAGGTGCTCAATCCGAAAACCGCGATCTTCTTCATGGCGTTCCTGCCGCAGTTCATCGATGCCTCGGCGGCCTTGCCGGTCTGGCTGCAATTCGTGGTGCTCGGCACCATCGTCAACCTGATGTTCTCCTCGGCCGACATTGCCTGTGTCTTCCTCGCTGGCCTGGTGATCGGCCGGCTCAAGCGCTCCAGCCGGGCGCAGCGCCTGATGCAGCGGGCGGGTGGTGCGGTGCTGGTCGGACTGGGCGTTCATGTCGCCCTGCAGAAGAGCTGACGCAGCGGGGGCGCCGTTGCACTGGCTCGAATTGCGGTATATCGGCATCGCCATGACCCAACGGTCCTCGCAAATCGGCTGTTTCGACCTATCTGAGTTCGGCTTTCCCACGCATTGCCAGTGACATGATCAAGCACAATCCGCCTTCTCCCGAACCCCTGCACCGTGCCATTGCACGCTTTGGCGGCGTCACAGTGCTGGTGGTCGGCGACCTCATCCTCGATCGCTTCGTCAACGGCGTCATCGAACGGATTTCGCCGGAGGCGCCGATCCCCGTGCTGCATGGACGCGGCGAGAGCTCGGCCATGGGCGGCGCCGGCAATGTCGTGGCCAACATCGTCTCGCTGGGCGCGCGTGCCATTCCGGTTTCCGTGATCGGCGCGGACACGGCCGGGGACAGCTTGGTGCGGATGCTGGGCGAGCTTGCTACCGAGACGGCTGGCCTGGCGCAGCAGCGCGGCCGTATGACCTCGTCGAAGAGCCGTTTCAGCGCGCTCAACCAGCAAGTGCTGCGCTTCGACGAGGAAGAGATCAAGCCGCTCGACGAGGCGGAGCGGGCAGGGCTGATCCGGCATTTCCGCGCGGCACTCGCCGGCGCCGATATCGTCATCCTGTCCGATTACGGCAAGGGCATCCTGCTCGACGGCGTCGCCGCCGAACTGATCGCCATCTGCCGCGAGGCCGGCAAGCCAGTGCTGGTCGACCCGAAGGGCCGCGACTACGCGCGCTATGCCGGCGCGACCGCCATCACGCCCAACCGCAAGGAACTTGGCGAGGCGGTTGGTCATGCGGTGTTCGGCGATGACGAGATCGTCTCTGCGGCGCGTGAACTGATTTCGGCGCATGGGTTTGAGTTCGTCGTCGCCACACGCAGCGAAAAAGGCATGAGCGTCGTCGGCCCCGATGAAGCGCACCACATCGCCACCCAGGCGCGCGAAGTGTTCGACGTTTCGGGCGCCGGCGACACGGTGATCGCGACCTTCGCGCTGGCGCTCGCGTCGGGCGCCGATCCGATCGCTGCGGCCTCGATCGCCAATGCCGCCGGCGGCGTCGTGGTCGGAAAACGCGGCACCGCGCGGCTGACGGTGGAAGAGCTGACCGGTGCGCTGTTCCGCTCGCACGGACCGATCGCTCACAAGGACGCCATCCTCGATGCCGTATCGGCCGCACGCATGGTGGCGGCCTGGAAGGAAGAGGGCCTCAGCGTCGGCTTCACCAATGGCTGTTTCGACATCTTGCATGCCGGCCATGTCAGTCTGCTGCACGCGGCGCGCAGCCAGTGCGACCGGCTGGTTCTCGGTTTGAACAGCGATGCCTCGGTACGGCGGTTGAAAGGGCCGGGCCGCCCTGTCAACGACCAGCATGACCGCGCCTGCGTGCTCGCGGCCCTGGCCTCGGTCGATGCCGTCGTGGTGTTCGAGGAGGATACGCCGCTGGCGCTGATCGAGGCGCTGCTGCCCGACATTCTGGTCAAGGGCGCGGATTATACGATCGACACGGTCGTCGGCGCCGATGTGGTGCAGAAGGCCGGCGGCCGCGTCGTGCTGGTCGATCTCGTCGCCGGCAAGAGCACCACCGGCACCATCGGCAAACTGCGCGCCGGCTCGACAAACTGAGGTTTCGATGTCTGAACTGAACGACTATCTGGTCCGCTCGGCGGCCGCGATCACGGCGATGGTAGAGCGTGACCTGACCGGCGAGATGGAGCGCGCGGCGAGCGCGGTGGTGACGGCGCTTTCATCCGGGAAAGCCTTGCTGATCGCCGGCAATGGCGGCTCGGCCAGCGATGCCATCCATATCGCCGGCGAGCTCGTCGGCCGCTTCCTCAAGGAGCGCAAGGCCTACAATGTCATCGCGCTGCCGGCCAACGCGGCGGTGCTGACCGCCTGGGGCAATGATTACGGCTTCGACACGGTGTTCTCGCGTCAGGTCGAGGCGCATGGCGCGTCCGGCGGCGTGCTTCTGGCGATCTCGACCAGCGGCAATTCGCCAAGCATTCTGGCCGCTGCCGAACAGGCGCGGATGATGGACATGACGGTGATCGGCCTGACCGGCGACACCGGCGGCAAGCTCGCGCCGCTGTGCGATATCCTGCTCAACGTGCCCTCGACCTCGACGCCGATCATCCAGCAAGGGCATCTGTGCCTCTATCACTACCTGTGTGAAGTGGTCGAAACGCGCCTCAGCAATGGCTGACAAGGCGGGAACGCCACACCAACTGACCGAGCCGGGCCTGTGGGTCGAGCGGATCGACGGGCGGGTTTTCCCGTCGCACCTGCCGGCGCTGTTCCTCGACCGTGACGGCACCATCAACGTCGATACCGACTATCCCAGCGATCCGGCCGAGATCGAGCTCAGGCCGCGGATACTGCCGGCGATCGCGGCGGCCAACCGGGCCGGGATCCCGGTCGTCGTGGTCACCAACCAGTCCGGCATCGCGCGTGGTTACTTCGGCTGGAGCGTCTTTGCGGCGGTGAATGGCCGCGTGATCGACCTGTTGGGCGATCAGGGCGTGTTCGTCGACATGGTGCTGGCCTGCGCCTACCACGAGGCCGGCTCCGGGCCGCTCGCCGTATCGGACCATCCGGTGCGCAAGCCCAATCCGGGCATGCTTGTCGAAGCGGGCAAACGCCTCGATCTCGATCTGCAGCGCTCGCTGATCGTCGGCGACAAGCTGGCCGACATGCAGGCGGGGCGGCGCGCCGGTCTGGCACAGGGCTGGCTGGTCGACGGCGAGGCGGCTGTTCAACCCGGCTTCGCCATCAGACGCTTGCAAGACGACGATGACCTGGCGGGTCTCGTCACAGCCATTGAAATACTCGGCCGAGACGACATTTCCTGACCGGGCCTGATCGCTTAGGCAGGATCTTTGCGGTCCGAGGCTTCGTAAAGCTTGGCCTCGGTGGCGAAGGAATAGATCATCACCGACATCGAGTAGACGAAGCCGTGCCGGCCGCACAGGAAATAGCGCTTGGCCAGGTAGAATTTCAGGAAATTGCCGAACGGCGAGAGCACCAGCCGCACCAAGCCGGGCTTCTTGCCCTTCTCGACCAGCGTGACGGCCTTGAGGCCGGAATAGGTGTTGGCCCGGGCAAGATCCTCCTCGACCGATATTTCGCGGCGATGCAGCAGGACGCCCTCTTCGATCGTGCCGGTCTCGCCCGGCACGTGGAAAGCCTCGTGCACCCGCGCGCTGAGATCCATGGTGGCGCCTTCCCGGCGGAAAAGCCGCATCAACCTGTTGTGCAGCACCCAGCGGTGCGCATAGCCGTAGCCCTTCAGCCAATCGCGTCGGCGGATGTACCAGCCGCTGATCTTGTCGTCGGCGGCTTGGGTGATGGCCAGGATCGACTGCCGCAGCTGATCGTCGACGCGTTCGTCCGGATCGATCGAAAGACACCAGGGCTGGGTGGCATGGTCGAGCGAGAATTGCCGCTGATATGGGAACCCCTGCCAGTCATTGTGCAACAGCCTGATCGGGTATCCCTTGGCGATGTAGCCTTGCACGCATTCGATGGTGCCGTCCGTCGAGCCGGAATCGACGATGATGATCTCGGCGCAGAAGTCGATGCTTTCCAGGCACGGGCCGATCATATCGGCCTCGTTCATGCAGATGATAAGCGCCGAGACCGGGCTTGCAAATCGAGTCATGGTCCCCTTCCGATGGCCGGCCGTCTCCCGAACAGCGCTGCAGCCTGCCTCATTTGTTCTTACGCAATTCCAGGCGGAAACCGGTACACAGTGTTTCAGGAATCGCTTTAGAAACCAAGCAGGCGGCGACGTCCGGCATAGCCGTCCAGCCTTCTACATCAGCGTCTGTCGAATACCAACGCGGCGGCGGTGTGGCGAAGGGGCAGGAATTCGCGGGCATACAGGCGTTCATCCGGCCTTAGGGGCGCTCGAAGGAGACCAAGCCTTCATCCTTGACCCGGCGGATGGTGAGCGCGGTGCGCACCGTATCGACATTCGGTGTCGAGGTCAGTTCCTCGATGACGAAGGTCTGGAAGGCGCCGAGGTCGCTTGCCACGCAATGCAGCAGGAAATCGGATTCACCCGAGACCATCCAGGCATCGCGCACGATCGGCCAACCGCGCGTGCGTTCGGCGAAGGTGCGCAGTTCGGCGTCGGCCTGATGATGCAGGCCGACCAGGCAGAAGGCGACCACGTCGAGGCCAAGCGCCGGGGCATTCAGCAGAGCGCGGTAGCCGCGGATGATGCCGGCTTCCTCCAGCCGCTTGACCCGGCGCAGGCAGGGTGGGGCCGAAATGCCGACGCGGCTCGACAGTTCGACATTGGTCATGCGCCCGTCCGCCTGCAGTTCGCGCAGGATCTTCCAGTCGATGGCGTCGAGGTCGGCTTTCAGGGGCATGGTCTCAGCTCGGCGCAAGAATCTTTCGCGATTTTGTAATTAAACGACTTTTGTGTTGGCGCCAGCCCTCGTCAACGCGATTTTTGAACGGTAACGAAAGCGACGATCATGCGAATAACCGCTTGGGCCGAAGCTTTCCGGGGACGACGGCCCGTTCGTCTTGCTGGCGTGGTTGGCAACCCTTACATTACCGACGACATTCCACGTCTTTTCCAAGGCCCATGTCCTTATTCAAGGCATTGTCTGCCCCGCAGAGGTTTTAGATGACCACCAAGCACGCGCCCGTCCTGATCATCGGTTCCGGCCCCGCCGGCTATACGGCGGCGGTCTATGCCGCCCGTGCCATGCTGAAGCCGATGCTGGTCGCCGGCCTGCAGCAGGGCGGCCAGTTGATGATCACCACCGATGTCGAAAACTATCCCGGCTTCGCCGATCCGATCCAGGGGCCGTGGCTGATGGAGCAGATGCTCAAGCAGGCCGAGCATGTCGGCACCGACATCATCAACGACATCATCACCGAGGTCGACCTCAACGTACGGCCGTTCCGCGCCAAGGGCGATTCCGGCACCACCTACACCGCCGACTCGCTGATCATCGCCACCGGCGCGCAAGCCAAGTGGCTGGGCATCCCGACCGAGCAGGATTTCATGGGCTTCGGCGTCTCCGCCTGTGCCACCTGCGACGGCTTCTTCTATCGCGGCAAGGATGTCGCGGTGATCGGCGGCGGCAATTCGGCGGTGGAGGAAGCGCTTTATCTGTCGAACCTCGCCAAGAGCGTCACGGTCATCCACAGGCGCTCGGACTTCCGCGCCGAGCGCATCCTGCGCGAGCGGCTGCTGCAGAAGCACAATGTCCGCGTCATCTGGGACACCGTGGTCGACGAGATCACGGGCCGTCCCGGCAAGGCGCCGCTGCCGCCTTCGGTCGAAGGGTTGAAGCTCAAGCACGCGGTGACCGGCGCCGAAAGCCAGCTCAAGGTCGACGGCGTGTTCGTGGCGATCGGCCATGCGCCGGCGGTCGAGCTGTTCGTCGGCAAGCTGAAGCAGAAGCCGAATGGCTACCTGTGGACGGCGCCGGATTCGACCCGCACCGACGTGCCCGGCGTTTTCGCCGCGGGCGACGTGACCGACGATGTCTACCGCCAGGCGGTGACGGCGGCGGGGCTAGGCTGCATGGCGGCGCTGGAAGCGGAAAAGTATCTGGCCGGCATCGAGGTGCATCGCGAAGCAGCGGAATAGGCCGCTTGCAAAACTGTTAAAAAAACGGCTTAGAAAGGCCGTGTAAAAGCCTGATTTTTCATTCAGACGCCAAACAGAACGAGGGGAATCATGGCGTTGGACTGGGACAAGCTACGCGTGTTTCACGCTGCGGCGGAAGCAGGGTCGTTTACGCATGCGGCCGAGACATTGCATCTGTCGCAATCGGCGATATCGCGGCAGGTCAGCGCGCTCGAGCATGATGTCGGCGTGCCGCTGTTCAACCGCCATGCGCGTGGCCTGGTGCTGACCGAACAGGGCGAGATGCTGTTCCGCACGGCGCATGACGTGCTGATGAAGCTCGAGACCATCAAGTCGCGGCTGACCGAGACCAAGGACCGGCCGTCCGGCGTGCTTCGCGTGACGACGACAGTGGGCCTCGGCGCCGGCTGGCTGACCGAACGGGTCCAGGAGTTCATCGAGCTCTATCCCGAAATCAGCCTGCAGCTGATCCTCGCCAATGAGGAGCTCGACCTCACCATGCGCCAGGCCGACTGCGCCATACGGCTGCGCCAGCCGCAGCAGCCGGACTTGATCCAGCGCCGCCTGTTCACCGTGCATTTCCACCTCTACGCGGCCCCTTCCTACGTTGCCAAGCATGGCAAGCCGGCCTCGGTGGCGGAACTCAGAAACCATCGCATCGTCACCTTCGGCTTGCCGGTGCCGTCGCATTTGTCGGAGTTGAACTGGCTGGAGACGGTCGGCGATTTCGAGGGCGGCCAGCGTGTGCCGTCGCTACAGATCAACGACATCTTGTCGATCAAGCGCGCCGTGCAAGGCGGCGCCGGCATCGCCATGCTGCCCGACTATGTGATCTCGAAGGACTCCGGCCTGGTGCAGCTTTTGCCGGAAACCGAGGTGCCGTCCTTCGACACCTATTTCGCCTATCCCGACGCGATGAAGAACCAGGCCAAGCTGCACGTGTTTCGCGACTTCGTCATCGCCAAGGCCAGAAGCTGGTCTTATTGAGCCGACGCCGGTGCGGCCTTCATTCCCGCGGTCACGTCACCGCCGCCAGGGCTTCAGCCGAGGCAGCCAGCCAGGGACATTGCGGCGGTAGGTCTCGTATTCGGCGCCGTGGCGACTGGCGAGCGTCGGCTCCTCGTAGAGCTTGACGAAGGAGCCCATGACGGCAGCCGATGACGGCATAGGCGACGAGCGTCCAGCTCGAGAACAGCAGGGCCTGGCCGAGGATGATCGACAACACGGCGACATACATCGGGTTGCGGACATGCCGGTAGATGCCGCCGATCACGAGCTTCTCCGTCGGCGCGACGGGGGCGGGCGTGCCCAACCCCTCCAGCGCAAAGCGGGCGAAAGCGTGTAGCAGGACGGCGGCCGCGGCGACGATGAGGACGCCGCCGGCAAGGACAAAGCCCGGCACGGTGGACCACGGCAAGCCCCAGCGATCGCTGAGCAGCCAGGGAATCAGGCCGGCAACCGCGCCGGGTGCCGCGATCAGGAAAATAGCGCTGCCCGCAATCGCCGAAAACGTCCGCATTGGGTGGTCCTCGCGTGGTTGCCTTAGAATTGGACGGCGACTGCCCGATTCCAGGTCATCCGATGTTTCTCGGCATTTCGGAGCAAAATCGGCCGGGATTGACGTTGTGGCAGCGACAATCACCCTGCCACGGGCTCGATTTCTGCGATTCTGCTGGTCCTATTGGCTTTCAGTATGGGTTAGACCACAGCCTGCGTCTTTTTGCATGCGTGTGTTGCAAAATAGATGCTTGTTTCTTGGGCATGATGAGCAGATATATAGATCATCTCCTGGGCGCGTTCTCCTCCCATTAGCGCCCTCGAGTGTTCCCCTCTGGAGGTTAGCCTTAACAGGCACTTCCAATCAAACTCAGCCGGATCTTCGTTGATCCGGCTTTTTTGTTGCCCGGACCATACCGGGAGGGCTGAGGATTTCGCGAGAATTGCCACGTAACAGTGTCATGTAACCTCTGGTAACATGACAACGATGCCTTGCGCTGCTATGTAGAGCCCAGGACGCGGTGTGGTTCGGACGGGAGATGGGGGCATCACTCGTACGGCCCGGGCTCAGGCGGCTACCGCGTCCGAACCTTTTTTCGCCGAAAGCGCGGCGACTGCATATGCGGCGGACCTGCCGTTTCCCCTCCCAAGAGATCGGTCCGCAAACAAAACGGCGTCCGGCATCCCGGGCGTCGTTTTTGGTTTTTGGGGCGGGATGTTGACGCTGCCCTGCCGGACATCTCTCCCCGCAAAACGGGGAGAGAGCGGCTGACGGTAACGAAATCAGGCAGCCTTGCCGTTGGCGTTCATCGCTTCGTCGGCGAGGCGGCCGGTGAGTTCGGCCATATGGTCGAATTCGGCGCGATAGCTGGCAACGCCCGCTGTCGCCGAGCGCAGCTCGATGATCAGGTCGCCGATCTCGGCCTGCGGCATGGTCGCCTCGACGACATCCCAGCCCGGCCAGTCGGGCCGCGCATCATAGCCGAGGATTTGGCCGCGCCGCTGCGGGATGAGCGCGATGATCTTGGATGTCGCGTCCGACGGCGTGACGATCACCACCTTCATCACCGGCTCCAGCAGCACCGGCGAGCAGGCGGCCATGCCTTCCTTCATCGCCAGCTTTGCCGCCATCTGGAAGGCCATGTCGGAGGAATCGACCGCATGGTAGGAGCCGTCCGACAGGTTGACGGCGACATCGACGACGGGGAAGCCGAGCGGGCCTGTTTTCAGATAATCGCGTATGCCGGTCTCCACCGACTGGATGTAGGTCTTGGGCACGACGCCGCCGGTGATGGTGTCGGTGAACTGGAAGCCGGAGCCGCGCGGCAGCGGTTTGATCTCGATCACCACATCGCCGAACTGGCCATGGCCGCCCGACTGCTTCTTGTGGCGGCCGCGCTGCTGCGCCGGTTTGCGGATCGTCTCGCGATAGGGCACGGCCGGTGCATGGCCTTCGACCGGGATCTGGTTCTTGCCCTCCAGCCGCTCGCGCACGACGCGCAGATGCATCTCGCCATGGCCCGACAGCACCGTCTCGGCCGAGTCCTGGTTGTGGCGCAGGCTGAGCGAGGGATCCTCCTCGGCCAGCCGCTGGATGGCCGCCGACATCTTGACCTCGTCCTTGCGTTCCTTCGGCCGGAGCGCGAAGGCGAAGACCGGTTGCGGCGGCTCGAAAGCGAACAACTGCTTGGTGCCGCCCTTGGCCGAAGTCAGCGTCTGGCCGGTCTTGACCTCGTCCAGCTTGCCCAGCGCAACGGTGTCGCCGGCCTTGGCTGCGGTGAGCTTGAACTGGTCCTTGCCGAGCATCTTGTAGATGCCGGAAACCTTGGCGGTGTCGCCGCCGGGCAGCCACAGTTCCAGGCCGTCGGCGACCTGGCCGGACAGGATGCGCGACACCGACAGCTTGCCGCCATGCGGCGTGTGGATGGTCTTCATCACCTGGACCACGGTCGCACTGCCATCCGGGGCGCCGAGCCGCTTGCGGGTGGCCTCGATGTCGGGTGCGTCGTGGCGGATCGCCTTCAGCAGGCGCAGCACGCCATTGCCTTTCTCGGCGGTGCCGATCAGCACCGGCGTCACGGCGCCATCGCGCAGATCGGCGGCGAGGTCGTCGAAGATCGCGTCCTTCGGCGGCTCGATCTCCTCGAGCAGTTGTTCCATCAACTGGTCGTCATGGTCGGCCAGCGTCTCCAGCATGGAAAATCGTGCTTCCAGTTCGCGAGCCTTGTCGTCGCCAGGTATTTGAGCCACCTCGCTCTCGGCATATTCGCGGTAGATGTAGGCGCGCTCCAGCGCCAGATCGATCGAGCCGATGACGACGCCGTCCTTGCGCAGCGGAATCTGGCGCAGCAGGAGCGGCACCGAGCTTGCCGGCTGCAGCATCTTCAGCGTGTCGCGCACGCCCGCGATCGCCTTGTCGACCTTATTGAGGAACAGGATGCGCGGCACGCCGAGATCGTCGAGCTTGCGCATGATGAGCTGCAGGGCAGGGATCTTCTTTTCATCGGCCTCGGCAACGACCACCGCGAGGTCGCAGGCGGCCAGCACCGGCTCGGCCTCGAAGGAGAATTCGATCGAGCCGGGACAATCGACGAAGGTGATCTGCTCACCCATGAATTCGGTGGTGGCGATCGTCGCCTCGACGCTCATGGCGTGGGCGCGCGCCTCCGGCGAATGATCTGAGACTGTGCTGCCCGAGGAAACCGGGTTCTGGCGGGGAATGGCGCCCGTACGGGCCAATATGGCTTCGAGAAGTGTCGTCTTACCGCTTGCAAAGGGACCGACTATGGCAATGCATTTCGGTCCCGTGCGTCGTCCTCCGGCGCGAGTACCCATGGCTGACCTCCACTCAGGCGTTTCCCTAGGGACCGACTGACATGCATGGTTCAGGCGTGGTCAATCGGTCCTGAGCGGCGGCCGGCCTGTTCGACCGTCGCGGGCGGGGGTCTTTTCGATGGCCACCTGCCCAAAAGCATCGTCCCACTTGTTTGCCGGCAGGGCAAGGAAAATAGAAATTCGCTACCGTTCAGCGTCCTCAGGCGCTCAACGCCATGGGTTCAGTATCGATGGCGCGCGAGGAGGCCACCTGGTCGCGCGGTGCCGGCCTGCCGAGGAAATAGCCCTGGAAGCGGTTGCAGCCGGCGGCCTGGGCCAGCGCGAACTCTTCCTGGGTCTCGACGCCTTCGGCAACGATGGTGACGTCCTGGATGCGGGCGATCTGTGCCAGCGCCGAAACGAAAATCTGCGCCACCTGGTCGTGGGCAAGGCTGCTGATATAGGAGCGGTCGATCTTGATGCTGTCGATGGGCAGGGTCTTCAGATAGTTGAAGCCGCAATGGCCGGTGCCGAAATCGTCGAGCGCGATGTGGAAGCCGAGGCCGCGCAGGGCTTCGAGGCGGCGCAGGATTTCGGGCGTGGCGGCGGTCGCCACCGTCTCGGTGATCTCGATGATGAACTGTGCCGCGGAACGGCCGGTTTCCTTCAGCACACGGTCGCACATGGTGACGATCTCGTCGCGCTTCAGCTGTTCGCCGGAGACGTTGATCGAGATGCGGCGCCCGGGGAAATGGCTGATATCGGCACAAGCCCGCTTGAACACCCATTCGCCGAGCATGTCGATCAGGGTCGAGCGTTCGGCGATGGGGATGAACTCGGCCGGCGAGATCAACCCGCGCACCGGATGGCGCCAGCGGATCAGGCCTTCGAAGGCATAAGTGGACCCGTCTGGATTGACGATCGGCTGGTAGTGCAGTTCGAGCTCGCCGAGATAGACCGCCGCGCGCAATTCCCGCTCGACCAGGCGGCGGTAACGCTTGTCGGACAGCATCTCCTCGTCGAACACGGTGACGCGGCCACGGCCCGCCGCCTTGCTTTCATAAAGCGCGAGGTCGGCAACCAGCATCAGCTCCGTCGTGTTCGAAGCATGCACCGGCGCCAGCGCCACGCCGACGGAGACGGAGAGCGGAATGGTCTTGCCTTCATACGACTTCCCGGCCCGCATCACATCGAGCAATTGCCTGATATCCTTGTTGATGGCGACGAGGTCGCCATGCGGAATGATGACGCCGAATTCGTCGCCGCCGAGCCGTCCGACCATGCCGCCGGCAAAGATGCGCTCCGACGTCTTGACCAGGTGCGCCAGAGCGAGGTCGCCGAACTGATGCCCGAAGGTGTCGTTGAGCTGCTTGAAGTGATCGACGTCGATCAACAGCAAAGTCGCCTCGCGCCGTTCGCGCATGGTGCCCAGGCTGTCGCGCAACGCTTCGAGGAAATAGCGCCTGGTCATCGCCCCGGTCATGGCGTCCCTGGTCAGGACATGATGTTTTTCGGCCTCGGCGGCCGCTGCCGAACGCAAGCGATGGACGACGCTGCTGCGCATATACATCAGCGCCAGCAAGGCGAGGCCGGTCGCCAGACTCGAGACGGTGAAAGCGCTGGCCGAGGACAGGTTCCGCGAGATGTCGAAAGCACCGAGTGCGGACGCGCCGATGCTGAGCACAAGCAGGGCCTGGATGCCGCGATAGATCCGGCCGCTATGGTCCTTGATCGTCGCCAGTATGCTCATCCGCCAGCCCCCGCAGTACCGGCTCACGGCTAGTGCCGAGCCGTTAAGAAGACATTGCGTTCGCCGTTGTTTGGCGCCGCGTCGCCAAGCCGAGAGCTTCATGGTTAAGGAGAAAGAACCGCTTCTTCGCGCTGCGGACCGCAAACCGCCGGTTGCGCCCGACATGATATCGGCCGAGAATGCCTCGATGAGAGGCGGCGCTTGCCGCTGGTCGCTTCGCTTTTGGGGTCAGACGATGAAGATTATTGCTTGCGGCAGCGTGCCGACGATCATGGCACCGGAGAAGTACTTCACCGGCCGGGTTCTGCAGACGCCGATCATCGAGGCGGAGGCGCCGGCGCGGCTGAGGGCAGTGCTGGTATCCTTCGAGCCCGGTGCGCGCACCCATTGGCATACGCATCCGCTCGGCCAGACGCTCTATGTCACCTCGGGCGCCGGGCTCGCCCAGACATGGGGCGGGCCGGTCCAGGTGATCAGGGCCGGCGACGTGATCTCGTTCGCGCCGGGCGAGAAGCATTGGCATGGTGCCGGGCCGAAGACGGCAATGACGCATATCGCCATGCAGGAGGCGCTCGATGGCGTCCATGCCGAGTGGCTGGAAGCAGTGACCGCCGAGCAATATGGCGGCTGAGTGCCGGGTCTATTCGGGCCGCAACATCCTGAGGAACAGCGCCGAGAGGGTTTCGGCGAGTTCGATGCCGTCGTAGATGGCTGCGAAATCTGACTGTCTGGACAGACCATGCCGAAGAACCGCCTGCCGCTCGTTGCCGCCGTCTATCTCGGCTCGTTCGTCGCTCTGCTCGACGTCAGCATCGTCAATGTCGCGCTGCCGACCATCCAGCAGGCGCTGCACACCGATTTCGGCGGCCTGCAATGGGTGGTAGACGCCTACACGCTGTGCCTGTCGGCCTTCATGCTGTCGTCGGGCCTGATCGGTGACCGCTATGGCCGCAAGCGCTCGTGGCTGGCCGGCGTTGGCATCTTCGTGGCCGGTTCGCTGATCTGCGCCGTCGCGCCCAATTTGCCGGCGCTGCTGGCCGGCCGGGTGGTGCAGGGCATAGCCGGCTCGCTGCTTATTCCAGGCGCGCTGTCGATCCTGACGCAGGCCTTTCCGGATTCGCGCGAGCGGGCCGGCGTCATCGGCGGCTGGGCCTCGTTCGCCGCCATTTCACTGGTCGTCGGCCCGGTGCTCGGCGGCATCCTTGTCCAGAGTGTCGGCTGGCAGAGCATCTTCCTGATCAACCTGCCGCTCGGCCTTTTCACCATTGCGCTCGGTGCCGCCTCGATCGAGGAGACGGCGCATCCCGAACATGCCCATCTCGACCTGATCGGCCTGGCGCTCTCGGTCCTGTGGCTCGGCGCGCTGACCTTCGGGCTGATCTCGGCCGGCGAAGCGGGCTGGAGCGATCCCGGGACCATCACGGCCATCATTGCCGGTGTGGTTGGCCTGGCGGTGTTTCTTGGCTACGAGGCGCGCACGGCGCGACCCATGCTGCCGCTCGGCCTGTTCCGCGACGTGCGCTTTGCGGTCGCCAATATCGCCTCGTTCGCGCTTGGCTTCACCTCCTACACCAGCGTCTTCTTCTTCTCGATGTTCCTGCAGCAGGTGCAGGGCTGGTCGCCGACGCAGACCGGCCTGCGCATGGCGCCGGCCTTCATCGTCCAGATCGTGGTGTCGCCATGGATCGGCCGGCTGAGCGCCCGCTACGGGCATTCGGTCTTGATGATTTCGGGCTATGTGCTGATCGGCCTCTCCTTGCTCGGCATGTGCTGG
Source organism: Mesorhizobium erdmanii (assembly GCF_013170725.1). Taxonomy (NCBI): domain Bacteria; kingdom Pseudomonadati; phylum Pseudomonadota; class Alphaproteobacteria; order Hyphomicrobiales; family Phyllobacteriaceae; genus Mesorhizobium; species Mesorhizobium erdmanii. Next base: position 2,484,096 of record NZ_CP033361.1, read on the forward strand.
GCCGGACCGTCGACGCCATACACGGTGCTGTGCGCTCTGTTTGCCATCAACGGTCTCGGCAACTCGCTGGCGATTCCGACCGGCAGCGCGGCCGCCATGTCCTACGCGCCGCGCGAGCGATCCGGCATGGTGTCGGCGGTCGTCAATGCCACCCGCCAGAGCGGGCTGGCCATCGGCATCGCGCTGCTCGGCGCCCTGATGAGCATGCGTGCGACCAGCCTGCTCACAGGCTATCTCCACGACGCTGGTATCGCCAATGCCGAAGCAGTGGCTCGTGCGGCCATCTCACGGCATGATTTCGCGACAGACGCGGCGATCGGCGAGAGCGGCGTGCACGAGCTGTTCGCGACAGCCTATGCCGGCGGCTTCCATGCGGCGATGCTGACTGCGGCGATTGGCGCGTTCCTCACCGCCGCGCTGTTGATCACGGTGCTGGCGCCGGCCGAGGCGCGTTCGGCCAAGGAGGCCAAGCAGCGGGCGTGAACTGCTTCGCAGCCAACAAAAAACCCGGCGTCGTGAGCTGACGCCGGGCTTTTCTATTTTTCAAACAGAACCAATCAGGTCAGCGATGCCGTGAAACGCTGGATGCGGGTGCAGGCTTCCTCCAGCAACGCATCCGAGGTGGCGTAGGAGATGCGGAAGTTGGGGCCGAGGCCGAAAGCCGAGCCGAACACCACGGCCACACCCTCGGCCTCGAGCAGTTCCGAGCAGAAGGCTTCGTCGGTGTCGATCACCTTGCCGGCCTTGGTCTTCTTGCCGATCAGCTGGGCGCAGGACGGATAGACGTAGAAGGCGCCTTCCGGCGACGGGCAGGTAATGCCGCGCGCCTGGTTGAGCATCGATACCACGAGGTCGCGGCGCCCCTGGAAGATCGCCTTGTTCTTGGCGATGAAGTCCTGCGGGCCGTTGAGCGCCTCGACGGAAGCCCATTGCGCGATGGTGCAGGCGCCCGAGGTCTGCTGGCCCTGGATCATGTCCATTGCCTTGATCAACTGGACCGGGCCGGCGGCATAGCCGATGCGCCAGCCGGTCATGGCATAGGCCTTCGAGACGCCGTTCATGGTCAGCGTGCGCTCGTAGAGCTTCGGCTCGACCTCGGCGATGGTCTTGAAGACGAAGTCGCCATAGGTCAGGTGTTCGTACATGTCGTCGGTCAGCGTCCAGACATGCGGATGCTTGAGCAGCACATCGGCCAGCGCGCGCAGTTCGGCTTCCGTATAGGCCGCGCCCGACGGGTTGGACGGCGAGTTCATCAAGAGCCATTTGGTCTTCGGTGTGATCGCCTTCTCCAGCACCGCGGCCGTCAATTTGAATCCATTGTCGATCGAGGTGTCGGCATAGACCGACGTGCCGCCGCAGATCGCCACCATCTCGGGATAGCTGACCCAGTAGGGGCGGGGGATGATGACCTCGTCGCCGGGGTTGAGCGTCGCCATGAACGCGTTGAACAGGATCTGCTTGCCGCCGGTGCCGACAATGGTCTGCTCGGGCTTGTAGTCGAGATTGTTCTCGCGCTTGAACTTCTTTGCGATCGCCTCGCGCAGCGGCACGATGCCCGAGACCGGCGGATACTTGGTCTCGCCACGGCGGATCGCCTCGATCGCCGCATTCTTGATGTTGTCGGGCGTGTCGAAATCCGGCTCGCCGGCGCCGAGGCCGATAATGTCACGGCCGGCATTTTTCAGCTCGCGCGCTTTCTGCGTCACCGCGATGGTGGCGGAAGGCTTTACGCGGGAAAGGGTGTCGGCAAGAAAGGCCATGACCAGATATCTCTCCTTGAGAAGATCGGCGCGGCCAGGAGCGGCCGCGGCGCTTCTCATGTCGCATCATTCCCCTTTGCGCAAGCTTTCTCGGCTGGGCCAGGTGGGGCGGCACGGTCAATGCGGCGTGATCGGCAACACTAAATTCATTAACGCGCGGTAGAGGCTTGCATGACAGGATCGTAAATCCAATTCCGCCAGGTTGCGGAGCGAGGAACCGTGTCGCGCAGCATCGGGCTTGCCCACATCATCCGTCATGATGACGGCACCTCGTCCGGTGTCTGGGGTATCTACACGCTGCAAAGTGCCTTCCAGCCGATCTTCACCTTCAAGGACGGCAAGCTGGCGGTTGCGGCGTTTGAAGGGCTGATCCGCCCGTTCCGCGACGGTGAGCCGCAATCGCCGATGACCTTCTTCTCGACCTGTCCGGCCGCCGACCGCCTGCATGTGGAAGCGCTGACCAGGACGCTGCACTTGCTCAATGCCGGCGCCTGCCTGCCGCAGGAGGCGTCGATCTTCGTGAATTTCGACCCCTCTGTGTTCACCGAGCGATCGATCGCCGACAATGCCTTGCGCGAAATGCGGCTGGTGCTGCACGAGGCCGGCATCGATCCCGGCCGCGTCGTGTGCGAGGTCACCGAGCAGCGGCCGGCGTCGCAGGAGACCTTGCACAGCTTCGTCGCGGCGCTGCGGGGCAATGGCTTTCGCATCGCCGTCGACGACTATGGCGCCGACGATTCCGACATCAACCGCGTCAAGGAATTGAGGCCCGACATCGTCAAATTCGATGCCACCTGGATCACGCAGCTCATGGAGTCCGGCGCCGGCTTCGCGCTGTTGACCACCATGGTGAAAAGCTTCGAGGACCAAGGCATCCGCACGGTGTTCGAGGGCATCGAGGAGGGGTGGCAACTGGAGCTGGCCGAGAAGTCCGGGGCTTCGATGGTCCAGGGCTTCGTGCTGGCGCGGCCGGAGCTGGCACCGACGAGTTTTCGCGTTCTCGACAAAACCGCGCCAGAGACCGTCGTAGCGTCCGCCGCACCGGTGCCAGCCTCACCGCAGACGCCACGGCCGGCAAGAGCCTTCGGGCGCCGGGGCGCGCCATGAGGCTCGAGCGGCGGCGCAATGTCGGCAACGCGATCTTCGCCGACGAGATCGGTATCGAATACGGGATCCATGGCGACTTCCGCTTGCGCAGCGCCTACCAGCCGATCTTCGCGCCGCTCGGGCGTTCGCTGCACGCGGTGGCGGTCGAAGGGCTGATCGAGCCGCATCGTGTCGGGCGGGCAGGGTCGCCGCGGGCATTCTTCGATAGCGTCGCCGCGCCGGACCGGCTTGATGTCGAGACCATGTGCCGGGTGCTGCATTTAAGGAATTTCCACAACATCGGCGTCGACGGGCTCGATCTGTTCTTCAACTACAATCCGATGATCAACGACCATCCCGGGCGAGCGCTGGCGGAGATCCGGCTGATGAGCCGGCATCTCGGCGAGCTCGGCCTTGCCCCGGGCATGCTGGTCTGCGAGATCACTGAACAGGCGGCGGACGACGTACTGCTGGCCCGGCTGGTGCGCGAAATGCGGCGCGACGGCATCCGCATCGCCATCGACGATTTCGGCACCGGCCACTCGACCGAGGAGCGGGTGAGCCTGCTTCAGCCCGACATCGTCAAGATCGACGGCGGCTGGTTCGCGGAGTTCTGCCGCCACGCCGCCGCCGAACGCTTCTTCCGCCCGCTGGTCTCCAGCCTGCACGATCGCGGCGCCAGGGTGCTGGTCGAAGGCATCGAGCAACCGGTCCATCTGCGCGTCGCGCTCGATGGCGGTGTCGACCTCCTCCAGGGCTTTCTGCTCGCCCGGCCGGCGCTGGCCGGCACCATCTTCGACGAAGAGCCGATCGCCATCGACGCGCTGCTGGGCAGGGAGAACAATGTCGTGCCGTTGTTCGGCTAGGCACGTCGGCAATTGGCGAAAGCCGTTGCTCTCATCACCGCCGCTGATTGTCCGACCAAAACAAATCATTGGTGGAGGACGCCGCCGCTGCGATACTCGCCTGTACGAGGCAGCGCTCCGGGGACCGTCCATGATACTCTACAGCATGATCGACAGCGGCAATTGCTACAAGCCGCGCCTGCTGATGGCCAAGCTTGGCCTCGCCTTCACGGCCATCGAAGTGAGTTCGCACACCGGCGACACGCGAAAGGCCGACTTCGTCGCCAAGAACCCAAACGCCATGGTGCCGCTGCTTGAACTCGACGACGGCCGCCGGCTGGCCGAGTCCAACGCCATCCTGCTCTACCTCGCCGAAGGCACGCGCTTCCTGCCGCGGGACAAGTATGAGCGGGGGCTTGCCTATCAGTGGCTGTTCTTCGAGCAGTACAGCCACGAACCCTACATCGCCGTGCGCAAGGCGCTGCTGACCTTTCCCGAGCGCGCCAGCGATGCGACGCCCGAGCGGCTGGCGGTGACGCTGGAGCGCGGCAACAAGGCGCTTTGCGTGATGAACAGATATCTGGAGAACAATGCCTTCTTCGCCGGCAGCGCCTTCAGCGTCGCCGACATCGCGCTCTATGCCTATACGCATACGGCCGAGCAAGGCGGCTTCCAGCTCGACGCTTATCCGGCTGTCGTGGCCTGGCTCGGCCGCGTGGAGGCGGATCCGGGGCATGTGCCGATCGGGTGGGTGGGATAAGCGGTCCCACCGCTTCGCCGGTTTCGCCTAACTCCAGACAAATAAAAAGGCGGGATAAACCCCGCCTTCCCATTTCGGTAGCCTGATCGGGAGCATCCGGTCCGGGCTGGCAGCTATCTGCTGTTCCAGCGTTTCGGTCTTTCCACTCCGGGCGCGCTTCTCGCGCGACCGTCAGTACATCCGTGACTTGCCGCGCGCGCCGAGCTCTCGCCCGGCGCGCGCCATTTTCAAAATCAGGCTGCCTTGCTCAGAGAACCAGCGGACGACTTGCCGGTACGGCGGTCCTGCTCGATCTCGAAGTTGATCTTCTGGCCTTCGACCAGGGTCGACAGACCAGCGCGCTCGACAGCGGAGATGTGGACGAAAACGTCCGCGCCGCCCGCGTCAGGCTGGATGAAGCCGAAGCCCTTGGTGGCGTTGAACCACTTGACCGTTCCAGTTGCCATTTCAGATAGTCCTTCAACATTTGCTTTAGTTTGACCAGACCAACGTCCAGCCGGTGTGCATCGAGATTTTGGAGATAGACGTCAGCAAACGCGAAGATCGCGAGGCCCGGATCGATCGGCCGAAATATCAATGGGGCTGATATAGTCTGCTTTCGTTCCAAAAACAAGACTGCGTGAAAAAACCGTGATCGCGGCACTGCCCAACGCCCGCCCCAATGTGGTGAAATCGTTGCGGAAGATCGCGCTGTCTGGCCGCGGATCAGGGGAGGAGACCATGAAAACCATTGTGCTTGCCGCCTGCCTGACGCTGGTGGCCGCCGAGGCGCAGGCGATTTCGCGCTACGACCCGACGCATATGAGCTGCGGCAAGGTGCAGTCGACGATAGCGCGGCAAGGCGCGGTCATCCTGCGCTACCAATCGAAGCGTGTGCCGGGGCTGCCGCTCTACGACCGCTATGTGCAGAGCCAGCAATTCTGCACAATGGGCGAGGTGAGAACGCGTGCCTATGTGCCGAGCGCCGACACCAAATCCTGCCCGGTGTACAACTGCAAGCGACCGGACAACGATCGGCATTTCCGCCGGCGCTTCTTCCACAACAACTAATGCATGTCGCCCAGAAGTGTGCGGCGGTTCCGGGACAACGACATGCATCGAAACAAAGACTTAGGCGCGTCGCCTGAATCCGTTCCAGCGCGACGCGCTTTAGCGGAGCACGGCTCATCAACGGGTCGGAATCGTTTGTCGAGCCGATAACCGCGCTGCCTGGAGCAACAGTACTTTCAATCTTGGATGTGCTGCATGAGCATGGACACGAATCGCGTTACTTTCTGCGGGCGAAAGCGCGCCGCCGGATAGACCACGTGAATGCCGCCGGAAGGCAGCGACCAGTTCGGGAGCATATGGACGAGGCGGCCCTTCGATAGATGATCGATGACCAGGTAGTCCGGCAGGATTGCCAGTCCGCCGCCGGCGAGCGTCGCCTCCAGTACGGCTGGGGTCGAATTTATGGAGAACGCTTCGCGCATCGTGATGGTCCGTCGCTCGCCATCGCCGCGGGCAAAGGTCCAGGTGAAGGGCTTGCGAAGCACGGCATTGGCAACGAGCGGCAAGAGAGAAAGATCTTCTGGTTCGCCGACCGTGACCTTGGCAGCGAAATCCCGCGAGGCGACCAGCATCTGCTGGAAGGTGCCGATGCGACGCGCCTGCTGGCTGGAGTCTTCCAGCCAGCCGACCCGGATGGACAGGTCTATCTTGTTACCGATCAAATCAATTTTAGCATCGGAAATAGAGAGCTCGACGCCGCAAGCCGCAAATTTCTGCCGAAAGCGCGCGGCGATCGGGGCAACCACGATCGTCCCATAATCATTGGGCGCGGAAACGCGCAGTACGCCGGCCACTTCAGTGTTGGCCTCCCCAATCTCGGCAACCGCCTCTTCGACATCCCGCAGGATTAGAACGCACCGTGCATGGAGACGGCGACCCGCTTCCGTCGGCTCGAGCCTTCGCGTCGTGCGTACGAGAAGCGTGGCCTGCAGTTCGGCTTCAAGACGAGCGACCTGTTGGCTGACGACGGTTTTCGTAATGCCAAGTCGCTCGGCTGCGCGGGTAAAAGAACCTGCGTCGACCACCGTGGCAAAATAGGCGAGGCGGTTGAGGTTGATGGGTTCCATGGGATGCCTTGAGTTAATTGTAATGTTTTAGCGCACAGTTTGTATCATTATAGGTAATTTATCGATTAATCCGGCGGGCTTACCATCCGCGCGGGTTCTATCGATGAAAACACGCACATGCGGATAGCGACCACGGGCTGATCCCGTCCAATTCAACGGAGTTATTCCATGTTCACGAGGAGACAGATCATGAAGACGTCATTGGCCCTAGGCGCAACCGCCGTATTCGCCCCTGTCAACGGCGGCCAAGCTGCCGGCAGCAAGCTTGGCTGGAAACACTTTCCGACAGGTCCGAACGGCTTCTTTCGGGCGCCAGTACTGCTTTCCGGACCTAGCGAAGCCCTGTTGATCGATGGCGGCTTCACCTATCCGGACGGCAAGGCGCTGGCCGAGGCCATCAAAGCCACCGGCAAGAAGCTGACCACCATCTATGTCAGCCAGTCCGATCCCGACTACTACTTCAGCCTCAAACCCGTGCGGGAAGCCTTTCCGGAGGCAAAGGTGATTGCTGCCTCCGCCACGCTGGAAGCCATCAAGGGCAATGTGGAGAAGAAGCTTGCCGTTTGGGGTCCGCAATTGAAGGAAAACGGTCCCCAGGCTCTGTCCGACATCGTTCTTCCCGTGGCATTCGACGGCCCCACACTCACCGTCGATGGCGAGGCGATCGAGATCGTCGATGCGGAACAAGGACTTGCCAACCGCCGGTACCTGTTCGTGCCCTCGCTCAATGCCGTATTCGGCGGGGTTATGATCTTCGGGGGTGTTCACGTCTGGACCGCCGACACGCAGACCAAGGAAAGCCGCGCCGCTTGGGTCAAGACGCTGGAGGCGATTGCCGCCCGCAAGCCCGCCGTCGTGGTGCCGGGCCATATGGCCCCCGATGCCGCTACTGGTCCCTCGGCCGTGGAATTCACCAAGTCCTATCTTCTCGCCTTCGAGGAAGAGCTGAGCAAGGCGGCCGACAGCGCCGCCCTAAAGGCCGCCATGGAGGCCCGCTTCCCCGGCCTCGGCATGGGTGTCGCCCTCGACATCGGATCCAAGGTCGCCAAGGGCGAGATGAAGTGGGGCTGACATGGCGACGAACCTCGACTTGATCCGGAGCACCTACGAGGGGACTTCCGAGGAGAACGGCCGCAATCTTCTGGCCGTTCTTTCCCCGGACGTCGAATGGACGGAGGCGGAAGGATTCCCCTACGCCGGCACCTATGTCGGCGTCGAGGCCTTGATGCAGGGCGTCTTCACGAGGCTCGGATCGGAATGGATTGGATACCACGCCGACGTGCACACCTTCATGGCCGATGGGGACCGGGTAGCGGCCTTTGGCGTGTATTCCGGCATCTACAGGGCGACGGGAAAGTCGATGACGGCACCGTTCGCTCATCTTTACGAACTGCGGGACGGCAAGATCGTCCGCATGCGGCAATATGTCGATACGGTCCTGGTCGCGCGCGCCCTGACCTGACTAATCCACAATCCAAGGAGAAATCGATGTTACTCAAATCCTTCGCGGTGGCCGCTTTCGCCGCCGTGGCCCTCACCGCGGTCGCACATGCGGGAACCTCCAAGCCAGCCAGGGAGGCGGTGCAGCAGCATGAGCTGACGCAAAAGAACAAGGCGCTTGTCCTGAAGGCCTATCAGGCGCTGTTCGGCGATCACGACCTCACCGCGCTCGATCGTTACTGGGCGGAAAATTATATCCAGCACAATCCGACGATGACGGACGGTCGCGACTCGGTCAAACAGCTGCTCGAAAGCCTGGGTGTCGCTCATTGGCCAAAACAGAAGGTCGACTTGAAGCGGGTGATTGCCGAAGGCGACCTCGTCATGACCGAGGTCGTTCAACCGAAGCAGGGCCAATCGCCGGAAACCGTCATCGTGGATATTTTCCGCGTTGAAAATGGCAAGATCGCCGAGCATTGGGACGTGATGCAGCCCGTGCCAGCCAACCCGACCAATAAGCGACCCATGTACTGAGCCGGGCCGTTTGGCCGCGCCGGCAGGGGTCAGAACCCGAAAGAGACCTGCGCCGGCGGCGGCGGGCCGACGCGCACGCCTTCCATGGCCAGCATCTTTTCCTTGGTGACGGAGCCCCCAGGCGCCGAGAAGCCGCCGATCTTGCCGCCGGCGGCAAGGATGCGGTGGCACGGGATGACCAGCGGCACTGGATTGGCGCCAAGGGCGGCACCGGTTTCGCGCGGCAGGCCGGCATGGCCGGCGCGCTTGGCGAGTTCGCCGTAGGTGGTGGTTTGGCCATAGCTGAGTTTGCGCGCCGCGTCGTAGATGGCGAGGCGGAAATCGTCGATGCCGTCGAGATCGACCGGAACATTGGTGAAATCGACATCCTCGCCCGCGGCGTAAGCCTTGATCGAGGCGACGAGCTCGACCACCCATGGTGGTTGCACGATAGAGGCGGAAACGGCGGCATGGCGCATCAGCCGCCGCTCCACGGCTTCGCGGCTGCGTTCGGGCAGGCAGAGCCGGATCAGGCCCTTTTCGCTCCAGGCGATGCCCATGAAACCGATCACTGTTTCTAACACTGCGTGGCCAGCTGTGATCGAAGTTGTCGTTTCCATGATGCGCTCCCTTCCGCAAAGCGGCGAAATCCGGGATTCCTGCCGGTACATATCAGGAACAATATGGCAGTTCGGCCCGAGTCTCGCCACCCGAAAACCACCAGACGGCCCCGATTGCCCGCCCTGAATCGCTGGTGTAAGGGATTTCTTAACGACCCGACGAACCGGACCCGAGCGCGGCTTGCCAGCAAAACAAACCCTTATCGCGATCGGCGTGATCGTGGCGGCAGCCGCAATGAGCGGCTGCACCTCGACCTCGCAGATGAAAGCCGCGCCGTCCCTGACCGAAACAGCGACCGTTGCCGGCAGCGATGCCGGCTTCACCATTCCGCTGCCGGAGACGGTTTCGGTGCTGCCGCAATCCTCCGGCATTGCCCCTGTCCAGACCGCCGAACTGACGCCTGGCCCCGCCGCCGCGCCGACGCTGGATGCCGCCGCGCAGCCTGCCGCCGCCGCGACCGCGGCCTTTGCCGGCGCAACGCCTACGGCGCCGGCCGCACCCGCCATCATGATCGCTAGCCCCAGTGCGTGGCAGGCGCCGCCGCCGGCCAAGGCGGCCCAGCCGGTCAAGGCAGGCCTGCCGGTGATCCAGTCGGCCGAAACCTATAAGACCGCCGGGCTCATCGTGCCGGCGGTCGCCAAGGCTGGCCAGAAATTGCCTGGCGTGCAGCAGGTGGCCTATGTCGTGCCGCAGAACCCGGCGGCACTGGTGCAGTTCCCGTCGGCGCCGGTTGATCCGGCCGCCACGGAAGAGCACACGGGCGTGCGGGGCGATGTCGACAAGCTGATCGTCAAATACGCTGCCCTCTACCAGGTGCCGGTCGACCTGGTGCGCCATGTCGTCAACCGCGAAAGCACCTTCAATCCCAAGGCCTACAACAATGGCCATTGGGGGCTGATGCAGATCAAGCACGCGACGGCGCGTGGCATGGGCTATGACGGGCCGGCCAAGGGCCTGTTCGACGCCGAGACCAACCTCAAATACGCGGTCAAATATCTGCGTGGCGCCTGGCTGGTGGCCGACGGCAACGCCAAGAAGGCCGACTGGCTCTACCAGACCGGCTATTATTTCGACGCCAAGCGCAAGGGCCTGCTCGAGGCGACCGGCCTCGGCGTCGACCGCAAGCGGCACCGCCTGCAGCCCGACGCCTGAGCGCGATGCCGCAACCGCGCCCGCCGGCCCTGAACGACATCCGGCTGCGCAAGATCCTTGATGAGACGCTGATTGCACCGCACTGGCCGGACGGTTTTGCCATGCGCACTTTCGAACCCGGCGATGCAGCGCCTCTGCATGCGCTGCTGAGCGAGGTGTTCGACGACGGCACCGACGGCCCGTTCGACCAATGGTGGCCGCGCATATCAGGCGATCCGGAGTTCGACCCGGCGCTGTGTTTCCTGGTCATCGACGCCAAGGGCCGGCTGGCGGCGGCTGCGCTGTGCTGGACGTCGGCCTTCGTCAAGGATCTCGCCGTTCATCCCGAGGCGCGCGGCAAGGGCGTCGGCGAAGCGCTGATGTGGCACGCCTTCGCCTGTTTTCGTGAACGGGGCGCTGACCTTGTCGACCTGAAGACCAATACCGTCGGGAATCCTGCCGCCGTCAGGCTCTACCAACGGCTCGGCATGTTCGAAGTGGACTGGGCGGGCTGATCTGATATCCGGCGCATTGGCAAGCAATCGCTCGGCGCAGTGCGCAAAAATGTCGGAACCGATCGTGCCGGACCGTCCTTGGGTCGCAGAGCAACCGCGCCGGGACGCCGGCGCCGACCCATGGGAGCCGACCATGATCACCTTTCCCAACGAATCCGCCAGATACCGCACCGCGCGCGAAAAACTCCTGAAGAAGGAAATCGAACTGCGCCGCGCCATGGAAGCGGTGGCCGAGGCGCGTCGCGCCCTGCCGCCGGGCGGGTTGATCCGCCAGGACTACGTCTTCGATGCGCTCGATGCCGACGGCAAGCCGGCGAAGACAAAACTGTCGGAGCTGTTCGCGCCCGGCAAGGACAGCCTCATCCTCTACCAGATGATGTTCCCGCGCCATCCGCAGGAAACGCGCGACGTGGCGGCGAGCGGCGGCACGGCGAAGCTCGCCCGGCCAGACCAGCCATGCCCGTCCTGCACGGCGCTGCTCGACCAGTTCGACGGCGCCGTCGGCCATCTCCAGGCGGCCGGCTTCAATTTCGCCGTGGTGGCGAAAACCGCGCTGGAGAACCTTGTGACGCTCGGCCGAGACCGGGCGTGGCGGAACATGCGGCTGGTATCGTCCGCAGCCAACAGTTTCAAGCGCGACTATAATTCCGAGGACGCCGCCGGCGCCCAGTTGCCGCTGCTCTCGGTCTTTCATCGCGATGGCGACGGGATCAGGCATTTCTGGTCGTCCGAGCTCGGCTTCGCGCCATCCGAGCCGGGCCAGGACCCGCGCGCCATCGGCACCTGCGAGACCCTGTGGAACCTCATGGATTTCACGCCGCAGGGCCGGCCGGACTGGTACGAACAGCTGCAATATGGGGAAGGGTGTTGCCGTTGAGGGAAGGGAAGACGCTACCTCATCGCTTTTTGCGCTCTACGGCGCCCCCCTCTGTCCTGCCGGACATCTCCCCCACAGGTGGGGAGATTGGCAGCTTTGGCGCCGGCTCCTTTCTTGCAAATTTGAAAATTGGCGAAGGCGAAAATAACGGCCAATCTCCCCCTAGTGGGGGAGATGTCCGGCAGGACAGAGGGGGGCGCCGTAGAGCACGAACACCTCTGCTACTGTGCAACGATCCATCCAGGGGAAAACCCATGCCCAAGATCGACCTGCCATCCGTCCCCGCGCGCCGAGGCTCCGGCTACCCCGCGCCCTTCGATGCTCCTTGCGCCGCCCGCACGCGCCGGCGCCTGGGGGACGCCGGCGGGCTCACCGATTTCGGCGTCAATCTGATGACACTCCCGCCCGGTGGCTGGTCGAGCCAGCGCCACTGGCACAGCCATGAGGACGAATTCGTCTATGTGCTGGAAGGTGAGCTGACGCTGGTCGAGGACGGCGGCGAGACGCTGCTCAAGGCAGGGGACTGCGCGACCTTTGCCAGGAACAGCGGCAACGGTCACCACATGATCAACCGCTCGTCGACGACCGCGCTCTATCTCGAAGTCGGCTCGCGCAACATGGACGATGTCATCACCTGCTCCGACATCGACATGATGAGCCCCAGTTCGGATGGGCGGTTTTTGCACAAGGACGGCACGCCTTATCCGGGGCAGGGGTGAGGGCCAGGCTGATAGGCCGGCGCCTCCGCCTGTCGCCCTTCCTCTCCCTCCGGAGGGGGGAGAGGTGGCCGGCGAAGCCGGACGGAGTGGGGGAAGCCGGCTCTTCAATACGCTGCCGCCCACAACTCAGCACAGAGACTTCCGTAAGGCGGGAGATTGCCTTGACCTGAATAGTAATACGAGCCGGGTCGACCCCCACTCCGTCGAGCTTCGCTCGACACCTCTCCCCCGATCGACGGGGGAGAGGAAGGCGCCTACTCTCGAAGGATCGATCAAGGGCGCGAGCCCTGCCTGCCCGGGCGAATGTGCGCTGGGCGGACCATTGCTAATCAAAGGGGAGCACCACCATGAAAAAAGAAGTCATCGAAGTGCCCGTCATGTCGGCAAAAGTGCGGGCGCTCGGCCTTCCCTGTTCGACGGCGGTGAAGGCCAACGGTTTCGTCTTCATCTCGGCGACGCCGCCGGTGGACATGGTGACCGGCGAGATGGTGCGCGGCGATATCGAAACGCAGACCGAGGCGTCGCTGAAGGCGCTGAAGCATTGCCTGGAAGCAGCCGGCACCTCGCTGGAAAACGTGGTGATGGTGCGCATCTACGCCGTCAATTCCGGCTTCTACAACGCCATCAACCGGGTCTATGCCAGGTATTTTTCGACCAACCCGCCGGCGCGGAGTTTCGTGCCTGTGGCGTCTTGGCCGATGGAGTTTGATATCGAGATCGAGTGCGTGGCGGTGGCGTGAGGCGCGCGTCGCAAGTCTTCGATCCTGTCAGCGGCGGCTTTCAATTTACCGAATGGGCGTGTTAGTTCTTTCCTCAGAGGGTTACTCCAGAAATACTTTTGAGGGCAAATATGCGCGACGTGCGGACTGTCCTGCCTCGGGTTTTCACACTATTGGCCTTGGGATTGTTGGCGGCGTTGACATTTCCGCGCTTGGCGGCGGCCGAATGCGCGGATATTCCGATCGCCGTGGCTGGCCCGATGACCGGAGATTGGGCGGTTTATGGTGAGGAAATGCGCCGTGGCGCCAAGCTCGCGGCGGACGACATCAATGCCAAGGGCGGGATAGGCGGATGCAAGCTAGCGCTCACCGTCCTTGACGATCAGGGCACGCCGGACACGGCAGTCGCCATTGCCAAGACTGTTGGCAGGGACAGGGTTCGCTTCGTCGTTGGCCACTACAATTCAGGCGCCTCGATTCCCGCTTCGCAAATCTATGCCAAGAACAACACGTTGATGGTCAGCCCGGCATCGACAAATCCGGCGCTGACCGAGTTCAAACTCTGGAATGTTGCCCGGACAGCCGGACGCGACGATGTCCAGGGGGCGTTCGCCGCCGGGTACATGGCGGATCATTTTCCGCAGCGGAATCTGGCCATCGTCAGTGATGGAACGCCCTATGGCGACGGCTTGGCAGACAAAGCCCGGAAGGCGCTGCGGGCAAAAGGGCACCCGGAAAAGCTGGCCACCAAGGTCCGATACGACCAGACCAATCTGGGTGACCTGATCGGCAAGATGAAAGCGGCGAAGATCGAGATTGTCTTCTTTGCCGGGCTGGGGGATCAGTTGGGTGCGCTCATTCGTCAGACCGACGAGGCCGGCCTGCATGTGCAATTCATCTCGGGCGACGCGTCCATGGTCAGGGATTTGACCGAGCGCGCAGGGCCGGCCGTCGAAGGCACGCTGATCGTATTTTCACCCGAGGACCGGTCCAATCCAGCCGCGAAGGATGTGGTCGCACGCTTTCGCTCAGAGGGTTTCGAGCCGGAGGCCTATACGTTGAAGTCCTATGCCGCCGTGCAGGTGATTGCCGGGGGCATCACGATGGCTGGCGTCCAGGCACCAAGGCTTGTCGCCGCCGCCATACGCTCAGGCAAACCGATCCCGACCGTGCTCGGCGATTTGACCTTCGATGCGAAAGGCGATCGGCGTGAGCCCGACGTGGCGATGTATGTCTGGACCAAGCAGGCGAATGGCGGGTTTTCGCTCGAGCCGGTGAAATAGGGCCGTCTGGTGAGTCCAATCCGAGATGTCAGCGCGGCCTCGCCGTAACCAAAGGGAAATCGTCATGAGCAAGGAAATCGTCGAAGTGCCGGTGCTGTCGGCGGCGGTGCGTGCGCTCGGCGTGCCGTTGTCGCTGGTGACCAGGGCTGCCGGGCTGGTCTTCGTCTCCGGCACGCCGCCGCTCGATATTGCGACCGGCAGACTGGTCAAGGGCGACATCGAGGTGCAGACCGAAGCGTCGCTGAAGGCGCTGCAACATTGCCTGGAAGCGGCTGGCACCTCGCTGGACAACGTGGTGATGGTGCGCATCTACGCCGTCAATTCGGGGTTCTACGGCGCGATCAACCGGGTCTATGCCAGGTATTTCCCCGAAAACCCGCCATCGCGGACGTTCGTCCCGGTGGCGTCTTGGCCGATGGAGTTTGATCTCGAGATCGAGTGTGTGGCGGTGGGATGAGGGGTGAGCCGAATTTACTGCTGTGGTTTTACTTCAGCGTCCGAATGAGGTTGGGAGTCGATCTGTTTCGCTTGATCAGGCTGTTCCAACCCAGTCATTTCAATCTGAGAGTTTTCCTTAGCGTTAATCCAGTTCACCCAGTCAACGTTCTTTGAGCTCTCGTACATAGCAGGATCAACGATCAAAGTTATTCGTTTAAATGAACATCTTCTAAATGTGCAGTTATCCATGAATATCACGTTGTAAAGGGACTTCGTGGGTTCTATTACCACTCCATCACATTTTGGGAGCCTATGCTCGTTAACGCTGTTGGCAGTCCTAATGTAAATATTTGCGGGTCCGATCAGATCGCAATTAATAAATGTCTTTCCTTCGATATGTGGGTCAGAAGGTAGAACGAAATCCGCCAGAAATATTCTTTTATTTTCAAATGTAGCAGCCATAGGATCGACAAATCCCGTGCGCTTATAAAGGTTCTGGTCGTACCTAGCTCGAATCAATTTTGATCGAGCCCACGCAAACGTAGCGTACCCAACAGCAAATAGCAGAAATCCAGCAAATCCGGCTGCAACCCAAGATGCAGGAGCGTATGCCTCGAAAGCGTTTGTGGCCCTAACAGCCCACGCTGGTAGGGCGAAACTGCCCATGGCTGTGATCGCCAAGTAGATTAGTGACCATCGCCATTCCAAATTGTTGAAGAAGCGATTTATACGTCCGGTCCAGCCCATCTGACAGAATAAGCAGAAATCGGTGCGACTTGGTAGTCGCTATCCGGCTTCCTGGAGGGAGTTATGCGCTTGGTATTTTTGCCAGTCTAAGCGTGCTTGTACATTTTCACCAGGCTGTTCACGAGGATGAGTATTTGGAAGCCAGGCCAGCTAGGCATAATGCCATATCCATGGGGTCGCGCTCCCCTCATCTGCCTGCCGGCATCTTCTCCCCGTGGAACGGGGAGAAGGGAGCTAATCACCTCAAGCAAAATACTCCTGCAGCGGCCTGACCTCGAGGCTGCCCGCCTTCAGCGCCGCGATCGCTTCCGCCACCGCGGCAGCCCCCGACAGCGTCGTGTAATACGGCACCTTCTGCATCAGCGTTGCCCGCCGCAGCGACTTCGAATCCGACACCGCCTTCTGGCCGTCCGTCGTGTTGAAGACGATCTGGACCTGGCGGTTGCGGATGGCGTCTTCGATGTGGGGGCGGCCTTCGAGAACCTTGTTGATCTTCTGCGCGTCGACGCCGTTTTCGGCGAGGAAGCGGGCGGTGCCTGATGTCGCCAGCACCTTGAAGCCAAGGCCGGCCAGGCGCTTGACCGCCGGCAGGATGCCTTTCTTGTCCTCATCGCGCACCGAGACGAACAGCGTGCCGGAGCGAGGCAGGTCGACGCCGGCGCCGAGCTGGCTCTTGGCGAAGGCCAGCGCGAAATCGCGGTCGAGGCCCATGACCTCGCCGGTCGAGCGCATTTCCGGTCCGAGCAATATGTCGACGCCGGGGAAGCGGGCGAAGGGGAAGACGGCTTCCTTGACCGCGATGTGGCCTGGATTGCGCGGGTCGGGCATGGCGCCGTAATGGGCGAAGGCGTCTTCCAGCGTCTCGCCGGCCATGATGCGGGCGGCGATCTTGGCGATGGGGCGACCGACGGTCTTGGCGACGAAGGGCACGGTGCGCGACGCGCGCGGGTTGACCTCCAGCACATAGACCGTGCCGTCCTTGATCGCGTATTGCACGTTCATCAGGCCGCCGACATTGAGCGCGCGGGCAAGGGCTGACGTCTGGCGTTCCAGCTCGTCGACCAGTTCGGGAGGCAGCGAGTGCACCGGCAGCGAGCAGGCACTGTCACCCGAATGGATGCCGGCTTCCTCGATGTGTTCGAGAATGCCCGACACGAAGGTCGCCTTGCCGTCGCAGAGGCAGTCGACGTCGACCTCGATGGCGCCCGAGAGATAGGTGTCGAACAGCAGCGGGTTCTTGCCGAGCAGCGTGTTGATCTGGCCGGTCTTGTCGTTGGGGTATTTCTGCTTGATGTCCTCCGGCACCAGGCCGGGCACGGTGTCGAGCAGGTAGCTCTGCAGCATGCTCTCGTCATGGATGATCTGCATGGCGCGGCCGCCCAGCACATAGGACGGGCGCACGACCAGCGGGAAGCCGAGTTCGCCGGCGACGGTGCGGGCCTGCTCGACCGAATAGGCGATGCCGTTCTTCGGCTGGCTGAGGTTGAGCTTGTGCAAGAGCTTCTGGAAGCGGTCGCGGTCTTCGGCGAGGTCGATCATGTCGGGCGAGGTGCCGAGGATCGGGATGCCGGCCTTCTCCAGCGCGTCCGCCAGTTTCAGCGGCGTCTGGCCGCCGAACTGGACGATGACGCCGACCAGTTCGCCGGACACCTGTTCGGCGCGCAGGATCTCCAGCACGTCCTCCGCCGTCAGCGGATCGAAATAGAGCCGGTCCGAGGTGTCGTAGTCGGTCGAGACCGTCTCCGGGTTGCAGTTGATCATGATCGCTTCATAGCCGGCGTCGCGCAGCGCGAAGGCGGCATGGCAGCAGCAATAGTCGAACTCGATGCCCTGGCCGATGCGGTTGGGGCCGCCGCCGAGGATGACGACCTTCTTGCGCGACGAGACCTGGGCCTCGTTGGCGAGGGCGCCGGCGAACGGCACTTCATAGGTCGAGTACATGTAGGCGGTCGGCGAGGCGAACTCGGCCGCACAAGTGTCGATGCGCTTATAAACTGGATGAACGTCGAGCTTTTCGCGAATCTTCTGAATCACTTCGGCGTCGGTCTTCGTCAGCGAGGCGAGGCGTGCATCGGAGAAACCCATCGCCTTCAGCATGCGCAGATTGACGGCATCCTGCGGAATGCCGTGCTCGCGGATGCGGGCTTCCATGGCAAGGATGCCTGATATCTGCTCGAGGAACCACGGGTCGATCTTGCACATTGCGTGCACGTCTTCCAGCGAGGTGCCCATGCGGATCGCCTGCGCCACCATGCGCAGCCGGTCGGGCGTCGGCGTGCCGAGCGCGGCGCGGATGGCGTTGCGGTCGTCGGGGCTGTTGCCCGAACCACCACCATGGCCGAGGCCGGGGATCTCGATCTCGTCGAGGCCGGTGAGGCCCGTCTCCAGACCACGCAGCGCCTTCTGCAAGGACTCCTGGAAAGTGCGACCGATGGCCATGACTTCGCCGACCGACTTCATGGCGGTGGTCAGCACCGGCTCGGCGCCGGGGAATTTCTCGAAGGCAAAGCGCGGGATTTTTGTCACGACGTAGTCGATCGACGGCTCGAACGAGGCGGGCGTGGCGCCGCCGGTGATGTCGTTCTCCAGCTCGTCCAGCGTGTAGCCGACGGCAAGCTTGGCGGCGATCTTGGCGATGGGGAAGCCGGTGGCCTTCGAAGCCAGAGCCGACGAGCGCGAGACGCGCGGGTTCATCTCGATGACGACGAGGCGGCCATCGGCCGGGTTGACGGCGAACTGCACGTTGGAGCCGCCAGTCTCGACGCCGATCTCGCGCAGCACCGCCAGCGAGGCGTTGCGCATCATCTGGTATTCTTTGTCGGTAAGGGTCAGCGCCGGGGCGACGGTGATGGAATCGCCGGTGTGCACGCCCATCGGGTCGATGTTCTCGATCGAGCAGACGATGATGCAATTGTCCGCTTTGTCGCGGACGACCTCCATCTCGTATTCCTTCCAGCCGAGCACGCTTTCCTCGATCAGCACTTCGGTGGTCGGCGAGGCATCGAGGCCGGACTGGACGATTTCGTAGAATTCGGCCCGGTTGTAGGCGATGCCGCCGCCGGTGCCGCCCATGGTGAAGGAGGGGCGGATGATGGCGGGCAGGCCGACATGGTCGAGCGCCTGGGCGGCGATCGCCATGCCGTGGCTGATGTAGCGCTGCTTGCGGTCGCCTTCGCCGAGGTTCCAGCGGGTTTCCAGCGCATCCAGCTCGGCGTCGAGATTCTCGGGCTTTTCGGCCTTCAGCGCCGCGCGCTCGGCTTCGTGCGTCTTGCGGTCGGCGTTCTTGACATCGGTGGCGTTGGCCAGCATCGACTTCGGCGTTTCCAGCCCGATCTTGCTCATCGCCTCGCGGAACAGCGCGCGGTCCTCGGCCTTGTCGATGGCGTGCGCGTCGGCGCCGATCATCTCGACATTATAGCGCTCCAGCACGCCCATGCGGCGCAGCGACAGCGCGGTGTTGAGCGCGGTCTGGCCGCCCATGGTCGGCAGCAGCGCGTCGGGCCGCTCCTTGGCGATGATCTTGGCGACGACTTCAGGCGTGATCGGCTCGATATAGGTGGCGTCGGCCAGTTCCGGGTCGGTCATGATGGTGGCCGGGTTGGAATTGACCAGGATGACGCGGAAGCCCTCTTCCTTCAGCGCCTTGCAGGCCTGGGTGCCGGAATAGTCGAATTCGCAGGCCTGGCCGATGACGATGGGGCCGGCCCCGATGATCAGGATCGACTTGATGTCGGTGCGTCTTGGCATGTTCGAAAATTCCGTTCGGCAGCGGGCTTGCACAAAAAACCGGGACGGGAAGACCCGGCCGGTTGTGCTCGCGATTCTGGTATCAGGCTAGGAGGGCCTTATAGGGAAGAGTTTTGCCAGATGTAACCCCGAAAATGAGGGTAGGTAGTGGGGATTTGGCAGTAGGGATTAGGAGAACATAGGGGAACAACGAGCATGATCTCCCCTGTTGCCCATTCCCTACTGCCTACTGCCCACTGCCTGATCTCCAAACGCTACTGTGTCCGTGATCTCGAAGCGTTCGGAAACCCCGACACGGATCAGGTTGAGCGTGCCTTCGCGGGTGAAGCGGAACTCGTCCGATGAGTCCGAGCCCGCCGGCTTGCCGCCATGGAAGGTGATGACGCGCGTGCCGCCATCCGGCCAGGTCACGGTCACTGTGCTGTCACTGTCTTTGTGCGCGACGCTGACCGAGCAGCGGGTCATCGGCTGGCCGACATCGCGCGCGCAGGGAATGCCGCCGGCAGCGTCGGGGGCGGATGCCGAGTCGGGACTGTCATTGGCCGCGAATGCCAGGCGGTAGGCATCCTCGATGGCCGTCCTGGCGATTGCATCGGTGGATTTCGGCTCGGCTTCGGCATCGACCGCCTGATCCGCCTCGCCCAGGCGCTTGGTCAGGTCGGGCAATGCGGCCGCGTCATCGCCTGATGTTTCGGTGCCCGCGTCCGTCACGGCAGCCGGATTGACGGGAACGAGGTAGCGCGCGGGCGCCCAGCCGGTGGCCTTGGGGTTGTCCGACTCGACCTTGCACCAGGGGTGCCCGTTAATGTCGTTGCAACCGAGATTCCTCACGCTTGCACCGGCGGCCAGACGGGTCTCGGTCTTGCCGATCGGCGATGGCTTGGCACGGATGTTGAGGAGATCGTCGGGGGCCAGCCCGGTGACGATGGAGATGAACGGCGTGTCTTCGGCATGGGCAGGGACGGCAGCCGCAAGCACTGTCAGCAGCGAGGGTGTGGCCATCAGCGCGAAGAGCGTTGTCCGCAGCGTAATCCGGCACCTCATCACTTGGCTGTCGGCGATCAATTGCATTCCCAAAGGCACCGCCAGAACCCGAAAACGCTGCCGCACGCGAAGCCGATTTTATAAGCGACGGTGCGCCGCCGTGTCTACAAGCGAGATGTTCTCGCGGCTTTGCGTCCGAATTCGGGACGCTCAGCCTGGCATGAATGCAAGGGCATTCAGCCTGGCATGAATGCAAGGGCATTCAGCCTGGCATGAATGCAAGGGCATTCAGCCTGGCATGAATGCAAGTGCATTCAGCCTGGCATGAATTCAAACGCATTCAGCCTGGCATGAAACCAGTCCTGAGCGCGTGGGCCCATTCCGGGCGTCCCGCCTGTTCGGCCTGCCGCGCCGCCGCCTCGTGGTCGTAGTCGACGGCAATCGCCTCGAAACGGTCGGGCCGGCCTTCGCCACCCAAGGTGACAATGCCGTAGCGGGCATGCGGCGAGCCCTGCTCGGAGACATGCGCCGGCGGCGTGTCGTCATCATAGGCGGGGCAGCCGATGCTGCCTGGGTTGAAGATGACGGGACCATCGGGAACGCGAACCAGTTCCGCGCGGTGGCTGTGGCCGCACAGCGCGATGCGGCAGGCCGGGTCGAGCGCCTTCAGCTGCCGCCGGATCGCCGCCAGCGGCGCGCGCACCAGCTGGCCGTCGACCACCGCGTCGGTGAGATATTTCTCGTCATGGTCGGGGCGGGCGTGGAAGGCGACGATACCGGGCGCGATCTCCAGGGTGAGCGGCTGTGCGAAAAGCACCGCGCGCTGCGCTTCGGTCAGCCGCTCCTGTGCATAGACGTCGGACGCCCACATGGTCTCGTCGGCCGGATCGGCGGCGACGCGGCGGTCATGATTGCCGCGCACCGTCGGCAGGTTCAGCGCCTCGAGCCGCGCAAACGTCTCGCGCGGCCAGAGCGGCCCGGAAACGCTGTCGCCGAGATTGACTGTCAGCTCAGCACCGCCGCGCCGCGCCAGGTCGTCGAGCACGGCGTTAAGGGCCAGGACGTTGCCGTGGATATCGGCGAGGACGGCAATACGCATGAAAGCTCCGGTGGTTCACAAATGATTGGGCGAAAGGGGCAAACCTATCGGGACTTGGGTTCCTCGCCCCCACTTTCGTCTACGGCATGCACACATTTCCAAGCAGCAGGTCTTCAGGGATAGCGTGCATGACAGCTTGGCGCCTGCATTGTCTTTTGCTGCGCTGGTCGCCCCCCACTCCGTCGAGCTTCGCTCGACACCTCTCCCCCGATCGACGGGGTAGAGGAAGGGCGCCGAGCATTTTTGCCGTTGCCCGGCAACGCTCCCTTCCTTTCCCTCCGGAGGGGGGAAAGGTGGCGCTGCGAAGCAGCGACGGATTGGGGGAACCACGTGGCAATCAAGCCTAGGGCTGACCGGTCACGCCAGTCACAGAAGATGCGTGCATCGCGTAAGCCATCCCATCTGGCCGAGGAACCCAACTTCAAGGTCAGGCCGATACTTCGATGTCATGGCCGCCGACCGCCGGCAGGTCGTCCACCGCCGCCGCGATGACGCTGTCGAGCAGGCCGGGGAAGCGAGCGTCGAGATCGGCGCGGCGCAGCGTGATCATGCGATTGGTGCCGACCACTTCGGCGCGGGTGACGCCGGCCTCGCGCAGTTTGGCAAGGTGATAGCTGAGATTGGTCTTGGAGCCGAGATCGAGGAACTGGCTGCAGTTCAGCGGCACGCCTTCCTTGCTGGCAAGGTAGCGCACGATGGCGAGCCGTGTCGGGTCGCCAAGCACGCCGAGCACGATGGGCAGGCTGATCTGGTCCGTATTGGGATGAGGTAGCGTCATGCCTGGAACCTAAGCACAGTTCGGGCCGATTTCAACGCATCCGTCCTCGCCTGCCCGTACACGCCGTTCCTCCCATTTCGATCCGTAGCGAACGACCGTGCTGACACAGGGCTGTCAGGAAGGTTCAGCTATTTTCCCCCGGCTTCATTGACATCATGCCCTGTTATGTCCAATTGTTCAATAACTTTTGAACTAAGGACAGCTGCCATGGACAAGCGGATATTCTGGCTTGCGCTCGGGTCGTTCGCGATCTCGACCGAAGGCTTCGTCATCTCCAGCCTTCTGCCCGACATCGCCAGGGATGCCGGCATTTCCATTCCTCTCGCCGGATCGCTGATCACCGCTTTCGCGCTCGCCTATGCGATCGGCACGCCGATCCTGGCGACGCTGACCGGCGAATGGGACCGGCGCCGCGTCATCCTGTGGACGCTGGTGTTCTTCGTCGTCGGCAACATTGCCGCCGCGCTCAGCTCGTCCTTCGAAGTGCTGTTGATCGCGCGCATCATCATGGCGCTGTCGTCGGGCCTGTTCGCCGCGACCGCGCAGGGCACGGCGGTGGCGCTGGTCGATGACCATCACCGGGCGCGTGCCATCGCCGTCGTGGTCGGCGGCACCACGGTTGCAGTCGCCGTCGGGGCGCCGCTTGGCGCGCTGGTCGCGGCTTTCGCCGGCTGGCGCGGCACCTTCTATGCCATTGCCGGGCTCGGCGCGCTCGCCGGCGCGATCCTGTGGTACCGGCTGCCGCGCGGCATCGTCGGCACCCGGCTGCCGCTGAAGCGCCGGCTTGCCGCGGCCATGCGTCCCGGCGTCATGCCCATCCTGTTGACGACATTGCTGGCGCTGACCGGCGCCTTCACCGTCTTTGCCTATGTCGCGCCGCTTGCCATCGAAGGCGCCGGCCTCAGCCAGATCGCGTTGCCCGGCATGCTGCTCGCCTTCGGCGTCGGCGCCGTTATCGGCAACATTGCCGGCGGCCAGGCGGCGGACCGGTTCGGCGCCACCCGCACCGTCGGCTGGTCGCTGGCGCTGAGCGCGGCCATGCTGGTGATGCTGTCGGTCGTGCCGACCTTCCTGCCGCCGCACATTGCCGGGCCGGCGCTGATGGCGATGATGGTGCCGTGGGGCATTGTCGGCTGGGCGTTCCCGCCGGCGCAGGCCAGCCGCATCATCAAAATAGCGCCGGACGCCGCGCCGATCGTGCTGTCGCTCAACGGTTCGGCACTTTACCTCGGCGTGGCGCTGGGTGCCGTGGTCGGCGGCGGCGTGCTGCGCTACGGCGCGCCGGCCGATCTCGGGCTGATCGCGGCTGCCTTCCCGATCGTCGGGCTTGGCATCGTGCTGGCTGGGCGGATGCTGGCGCGGCCGGTGGCGATGCCGGCCGAATAGAACGTTTCGCGGATCGGACTGGCGGCCGCCCCTTCAGCCTGGAAGAGCGGCCGCCGGTGCATCATAGTCCAAGCGCGGCGACTTCATCCAGCATGGCGCGCAGATCGGCAGCCCGTTGCTTGCCGACCATGGCCTCGAAGCGCTGCTGGGCAATGCTCCATAATTTCGTTGCCTCGTCGAGCTTGGCGAGGCCCTGGCGTGTCAGCCGCACCCGCTTGACGCGGCGATCGTCCTTGTCGGCGAAGGCTTCGACATAGCCGTCGCGGATCAGCGGCTTCAGCGTGTGGCCGAGCGCCGACAGATCCATGACCATCGCCTCGGCTATGGTGCCCATCGCCGGCTCGTTGCTGACGTAAATCTGGTATAGCAGGCCGTATTGCGTGCCCTTCAGCCCCGAAGGCGAGATCACATCGTCATAGAAACGGCCGAGCTTGCGCGCGGCACGCCGCAACGTTGCATTGTTGCAGGGGCTAAATCCCGGCATCGCAGTCTTGATCATCACGGTTCCTCGCCGGCAAAGCGCTGCCGGCCTGCCGCAGAAATAGTTTCTGTCGCCTCCGTTGACAAGATAGTGGCATATACCTACTTCCACGAAAGTGGCATATGCCACTAATTGGAAATCAGGCGGCGGGACGAGGAAGATCGGCCTGTCTCGCCGGGCAGCAACAGAAGGAACAGGACAATGAGTGGACAGGAAAACAAGGGCACGGCGGTCGTCACCGGCGCTTCATCGGGCATAGGCGCGGTCTATGCCGACCGGTTGGCAGGGCAGGGCTATGACCTGGTACTGGTGGCACGGCGCGCCGACCGGCTCGAGGAATTGGCCGAGAAACTGCGCCATGCCTACGGCCGCAAGGTCAGCTTCATCGCCGCCGATCTGTCCGACGACAACGATGTGCGTCGTGTCGAACGGGTGATTTCAGCCGACGACAGTGTGACGCTACTGGTCAACAATGCCGGCCTTGGCGGCCAGCCGGTGGTGGCGACGGCCGATGCCGACGCGGCTGAGCGGATGATCAAAGTCAATGTCGTGGCGCTCACCCGCCTGACCCGTGCAGTGCTGCCGGGGCTTCTGGCGCGCAACCGCGGCGCCATCGTCAACATCGCCTCGGTGCTCGCCTATGACACGTCGTTCGGCGGCATCTACAGCGGTACCAAGGCCTATGTCGTCAACTTCACCGAAGCTCTGCATCGCGAGGTCGCGGGCACCGGTGTGAAGGTGCAGGCGGTGCTGCCGGGTGCTACCCGGACCGAATTCTGGGAGCTTTCCGGTGGCGATATCGACCAGCTTCCGAAGGAGATCATCATGACCGCCGACGATATGGTCGATGCCGCCCTTGTCGGTCTCGCCAAGGGCGAAGCCGTCACCGTGCCGGCGCTTGTCGATGCAGGCAAGCTGGATACGTTCCTTGGAGCGCGCCAGGCCTTCTACGGCAGCCTGCACGCCGACAAGCCGGCCGCCCGCTACGCGGCTTGACCTAGCAAGGCTGGAGTTCCTCGCCCCCACCGATGTGGGGGAGAGGAACCAGGTCTGTTCTAAGCCCCACGCCACATCGGAATGATCGACGCCGCCAGCACCAGCGCCAGCATGATGTTGAGCGCACGCCATTGCCATTCGGTCTTGAGCAGACGGGCCAGCACCATGCCGGCGACGCACCAGATGGACAGCGAGATGGCGGCGGTGAGGCCGAAGGTCGAGCCGAGCAGCAGAGCGAGTTGTCCCGGTCCGTCGGCCAGCGCCGCGAACGAAGCCGCCGCGCCCAATCCCATCGCCCAGCCCTTGGGGTTCATCCACTGGATGCCGGCGCCGCCGAGAAAACTGTTCGGCCTGGCCATCGTCACATCGAGATTGGGCGGCCCGGCGCGGCCGATCTTGAGCGCCAGCCACAGAAGATAGAGCGAGCCGGCGATCTTCATGGCCAGTTGCAGCGAAGGCACCGCAAGCAGCAGCCCGGCGAGCCCGGCGGCGGCCGCCCCGGTCACCGTCGCGAGGCCGGCGGCGCTGCCGATCATCAATGGCACCGATCGGCGAAAGCCGAATTGCGCGCCAGAGGCGGTGGACAGGGTCGTGGCGATGCCGGGCGTGGCGGTGGCGACGAAGGCAAACAGGATGAGCGGCAGGATGGGCTGGAGCATGGGACGTCCTTTGTCGGAAGCTCCATGGTAGGCTTGAGCTGGCATCAGTAAATGCAATGTTTGTGATATCGTGCATTAGCATCTATAATGCCTGACATGATCCGTAACCTCGATACCGCATTGGTGCGCACCTTCGTCACCGTCGCCGACAAGGCGAGCATGACGGCGGCCGCCAATGCGCTGCACCTCACCCAGGGCGCCGTCAGCCAGCAGGTCAAAAGGCTGGAGGAAACGCTCGGCTGCAGCCTGTTCGAGCGCGACCGGCGCGGCCTGCGCCTGACGCGTGCGGGCGAGCGGCTGTTCGACAAGGCCAGGCGCCTGCTCAGCCTCAACGACGAGATCTGGGCCGAGATGGCAGGCAGCGCGGTTGCCGGCCAGGTGCGGCTCGGCGTGCCCTACGATCTGGTGGGCACCTTGCTGGCGCCGGTTTTGAAGGCCTATGCCGAGGCCTATCCACAGGTCGAGATTTCGCTGGCCTGCGCCTCGTCGCCGGAACTGTCGTCAGCGCTGGCGGCCGGCACCATTGACCTTGCGGTGATCGAGGAACGGGTCGGCCCGACATCAGGCGAGTGCCTGGCCATCGACCGGCTGGTGTGGGTCGGCGCCCGGGGCGGAGTGGCCCGCGCCAAGCGGCCGCTGCCCGTTTCGATCGTCGCCGAAACCTGCGCCTTCCGTCCGGCGGTGCTCTCGGCGCTCAACGAGCATGGGCTGGAATGGCGCACCGTGTTCGAGAACGGCAACATCGACGCGACGACGGCGACGGTGCGCTCCGACCTTGCCGTCACCACCTGGCTCGCTTCCACGGTGCCGGCCGACCTCGACATATTGCCGTTCGATGTCGGCCTGCCGCCGCTGCCGAATTTTGCCATCAATCTGCATTTGCCAAGGCACGGCGTCGGCCCGGCGGCGCAGGAATTCGCAAGGTTTATCCGGGATGGGCTGGCGCGGCGGCCGGCTGCGGCTTGAGGGATTGTCAAAACCTGGGCTCCTCACCCCCGCCATGGCGGGGGAGAGGGACCCAAGTTCTGTTACCTCCAGTTCTTCCGCCGCTCGAGCTCGGCGCCAGATGGCTCGCCCGTGACAAAGGAGCCGACCTTGATTTCGCCCGCGCGCTGGTAGGTCGCGATGATGACGCCGGTGCTGGAGGTCTGCGACTTGATAAGCTTGAAGGCGGCGGGCATCGCGCTATCGTCGAACAGGCGCTTGCCCTTGCCCAGCAGCAGCGGGAAGATCATCAGCCGAATCTCATCGATCAGCCCGTCGGCAAGCAAGGTCTGGATCAGATCGGCCGATCCCTGGATCAGCAGGTCGGGTCCATCCTCCTGCCTGAGGCGGCGCACCGCCGCGACGATGTCTTCGCCAAGCCATTGCGTGTTCTGCCAGGCGAGGGTGTCAGACCGATGCGTCGCCACATATTTGGTCGCCGGGTTGAAGGCATCGGCGATCGGATCTTTCTGATACGGCCAGTAGGCGGCGAAGATGTCGTAGGTCCTGCGGCCGAGCAGCAGGGCGAAGGGCTTGGAGAACAGCTCCTCCATTGCCGCGCCGCCCACCTCGTCGAAGTAGTGGAAGGTCCAGCCGCCGAACTTGAAGCCGCCGACCGGATCCTCCTCCGGTCCGCCCGGTGCCTGCATGACGCCATCGAGGCTGACGAAGGTGGCAGCGATGATCTTTCTCATTGTACTCTCCCTTGTTCCATCCATGCCGTCGCGGCCGGATCATGGCCCAAGGACGGACGGCTCGCGACCATCCCGACAGGGGTCGTCAAATTTTGGACCAGCCTGCCCACCAATCCGTCATTTGCCGGCTTTGGCGCGGAGATTTTTCGACGAGAACCAGACGTCGCCGAAGATGGCGGTGGCGGTGCGGTCCGGCGCCTTGTCGCTCGTCAGCCAGATCGAGCGCGTAAGCGCGGCCTGCTCCCGTGTCGGGATATTCGCCGCGGCGTTTGTTGTCGATGCTCCGACGCAAGGGATGAACCAGGAGCGCATGAAGGGATCGCAGGCAAAGCCCTTTTCGGTGCGGGTCACCAGCACCGCCAGCGGAATGCGCTCGGCCGGGCGCCAGGGGAAGATCATGCGGCCGCCGGGCCGCAGCGCCTTCAGCCATGGGGCCGGCGGGGCGACGACGCCGGCGTTGACATAGACGATGTCGGATGGCGGCAAGGGCGTCGTCACGGCATCGCCATGGACGACAGTCGCATTGCCATAGGCTTCGAGATTCTTGCGCGCCAGCTCGGCCAGCCTGCCGTCGAGTTCGAAGGCGGTGACGGTGCCGCCAGGGGAAACCAGCCGGGCCAGCACGGCGGAGTAATAGCCGGTGCCGGCACCGATATGCGTGACGGCCTCGCCGGGTTTCGGTGTCAGTTTGCCGATCCACTGGGCATGCAGGAACGGCTCGCCATTGTTGATGCCCTTGTCGGCATCGAGCGCCACCAGCACGTTCTGGTAGATATGGGCCGGGTCGGCGCTGGGCGTGGTGACCTTGCTGTTGCCAGCGACGATCGTCCAAGGTCCGGGACCGAGAAAGGCTTCGCGCGGTACTTCGGCGAAAACCTCCTCCAGGCGCGGGTCGGATGAGGCGGCATTGGCCGCCATCAGCCGGGCATAGAATTTCCTGAGGTCTTCAATGTTGCTCATGACGAGACGAAAGATAGCGCGATTTGGTGGTTTGTCTCGCGATCCGGTGAAACCTCAGCCGACCCCGAAGAGCGTGTCATAGAGCAGCTTGAAGTTGAGCACGAGGATGATCGCCGCGACCGCCCAGGCCAGGGCTGCGACACCGCGCGGAATGGCGAGGTTGCCCATCTTCTTCTTGTCGGAGACGAACTGTACCAGCGGCACCACCGCGAAGGGCAGCTGCATCGACAGGATCACCTGACTGAACACCAGCAACTGCCCGGTGCCCTTCTCGCCATAGAGCGCGGTGACGACCACCACCGGTACAATGGCGAGGCCGCGTGTCAAAAGCCGCCGCGCCCAGTTGGGGATGCGCAGGCGCAGGAAGCCCTCCATGATGATCTGGCCGGCGAGCGTCGCCGTCACCGTCGAATTCAAGCCGGAAGCCAGCAGCGCCACGGCGAACAGGATCGAGGCGATGCCAAGGCCGAGCAGCGGCGACAGAAGCTTGAAGGCCTGGTCGATCTCGGCGACGTCCTGGTGGCCGGTGTCGTGGAAGGCGACGGCCGAGACGATCAGGATGGCGGCGTTGACGAACAGAGCCAGCATCAGGGCGATGGTGGAGTCTGTCGTTGCCCATTTGATGGCGTCGCGCTTGCCCTTTTCGGTGCGCTCATAGGCGCGGGTCTGCACGATCGAGGAATGCAAATAGAGATTGTGCGGCATGACCGTGGCGCCGATGATGCCGATGGCGATGTAGAGCATCGCCGGGTTGGTGACGATCTCCGACGACGGCACGAACATCGAATGCAGGATGGTGCCGGCCGGCGGCGCGGCGACGAAGATCTGGATGGCAAAGCAGCTGAAGATGATGATCAAGAGCGCAATGACGAAGGCTTCGAGATAGCGGAACCCCTTGTTCATCAACAGCAGCACGAGGAAGGCGTCGAGCGCCGTCAGAATGGCGCCGCCGATCAGCGGAATGCCGAACAGAAGCTGCAATGCGATCGCGGTGCCGATGACTTCGGCGAGGTCGCAGGCGATGATGGCGAGTTCGCAGGCGATCCACAGCACGAAATTAACAGGGCGCGGATAATAGGCGCGGCAGGCCTGGGCGAGGTCGCGGCCGGTGGCGATGCCGAGCCGGGCGGCCAGCGCCTGCAGCAGGATCGCCATCAGATTGGACAGCATTATGATGAACAACAGCGTGTAGCCGAACTGGGCGCCGCCGGCGAGGTCGGTCGCCCAGTTGCCGGGGTCCATATAGCCGACCGAAACCATGTAGCCCGGCCCCATGAAGGCGAACAGCCGGCGAAACCACACGCCCGAACTCGGCACCGCTATGGTGGAATTGACTTCGCGCAAGCTGGGCTGGTCGTCCTCGTCCCGCCTGGCGAACCGCCATGAGGAGCGGGGAGCTGTGGCTTCTGTTTCTGACATGGAAGACTTTCCGCGACGTCCTGGGAGGTGCCGTCAAGCTATGCCATGGCTCAACATTATGCAATAGGCTATATTTTATTGTTTGTGCTTTTTATCGAGCGCTCATTCGGGTTCGCGA
Source organism: Mesorhizobium erdmanii (assembly GCF_013170725.1). Lineage (NCBI taxonomy): Bacteria > Pseudomonadati > Pseudomonadota > Alphaproteobacteria > Hyphomicrobiales > Phyllobacteriaceae > Mesorhizobium > Mesorhizobium erdmanii. The sequence goes on from NZ_CP033361.1 coordinate 2,513,973, forward strand.
AGCGGCTAGCGGGAAACCGCGGTCGCGCCTGTGGGGGAATGCAAATAAACGGCCTGAAGAATCAGAGCCTGTGCTATAAAAGCAGCGATGGTTGAACGCCCGAGGAGGAGCGCGCATTGGCGCTGAAGAACAGACCGGTTCCGCGTGAGCCATTGCCGGACGCCGATGTCCATTCGGAGGGGTTCCGGCAGCAGCGCCAGGCGCGCCGCAGCGCGCTGGTCGAGGATTATGTCGAGCTGATCGCCGATTTGATCGAGGATGGCAACGAGGCGCGCCAGGTCGACATCGCGGCCCGCCTCGGCGTCGCCCAGCCGACAGTGGCCAAGATGCTGACGCGCCTGTGCGCCGACGGGCTGGTCTCGAGAAAGCCATATCGCGGCGTGTTCCTGACCGAAGCCGGCCGCAAGGTGGCGGAGGAAAGCCGCATCCGCCACCAGACGGTGGAAGCTTTTCTGCGCTCGCTCGGCGTCAGCGCCGAGACGGCGCGCATCGATGCCGAGGGCATCGAGCACCATGTCAGCGCCGAGACGCTGGACGCGTTCCGCAAGGCGATGACGGCGCCGCGCTGAGGCGCTTTCGCAAAGACGGCCGGAACCGCTCGACCCCAAGCACGTTGCTCCTGACATCGCGCTGATTTAGCGCCAAGGGAGGAAGCAATGGGCATCGAACAGGCACCGACCGCGAAAGGCAAGCAGGCAGCCAAGGGATTGCGGCAAGCCGCGGCCAAGGACGAGCGCAAGACCGAGGCAGAGACCGGTCAGCCCCTGAAGAAGGGTGCCGCGCGGTTCGAGGAGCGCTCGAAAAGCTCCGACGGCAAGAGCGCGGGCGCCAAGCAGAAAGACTAAGGCCAGCCGAGGTCTGCGGCCGGAATGCGCCCGGATGCATCAATCAGCACTCACTCGCGGACATCCTGGATCCAGCTTCTGGGGTGGCCGTCGACACGGAACTGGAAGATGAAATAGGGCGGAATGCAGGTGCCTTCGCCAGGTTTGGCTTCGGGCAGATCATCGTAGCCGGCGGTGCAGATATAATCCTCGCGGCAGGGATGCGCCTTGTCGCAGGCACGCAGGCCGGCGGTCTTGGTGAATTCCCTTGTGCAGAATTTGTGGTCCTTGCCGGAGGCGATACAGTCGTTGAAGCCGGTCTTGGCGAGACGGCCGCAGGTCGCTTCGTCGGGAAGCTTGTCGCAGGTCGCCTTGCGCAGCATGCCGCCGGGAAAGCCGCCGGTCTTCTGCTCGGGGTTGTCGTAGCGCTGGCGCGCCGCGCCGTAACCAGCGATCTTGACCACCGGCTTCTTGTCACGCGCCGGGTCTATGGCGCAGGCCTTGGCGGTGGCCGGCGACAGCCGGCAATACTGGTCGTTGCCCCATGTCGACATTTTGATCTCGCCGAACTCGACGGGATCGCCGACCTCAGTGCCCTTCTCGCTGACGCAGGTGCCAAACCCCGGATGGATGGCGCTTTCGTGGACGCCGGCGCAGCGCAGGCCGACGCCGCAGGTCCAGTCCTTGAAGCTTGCGTCTTCACCACGATAACAGATCGAGCCCCAGCCATTGTAGAGGTCGGTGCCTTTTAGTGCCTCGGCGTATTTCCGGTCCGGGCGGGCGGCGAAACCTCTGGTGAAATCGGGATGGCCGCCGGCGGCGAATTCTTCGACGATGGCGCGGCGGCGCGGCAGGTCGGCGAAGAACACCGCCGAGCCCGGCACGAAGACGGCGTTGCGGCGCGGCTCGCTGGCCGGGTCGGCGCCGGTGTAGTGGAAACCGGCAATGCCATGCGTCTGGTGGCAGCCGGTGCAGCTCATCTCGTTCAGCCGCAAATCGAAGCCGGCCACCGACTTGATGGTGGCGAGCGTGTTGCCCCTGGCGACATAATCCTTCAGCGCCTTGTCGATGTCGGCATCGTCGACCAGCCCGTAGGCGATGTTGTTCTGCGACCGGCTCAACCCGCCGGGTGCGACGGAAACGGCGCTCTTGGCCAGGAATTTTTCGTCGATGACCAGCCGGCCGTGGTCGAGATCGTAGATGTTGCGGTCGGTGAGCAGCCATTTGGCGAAGGAAGGCTTGTCGGCCAGCACGGTGGCGCGGTCGATCTGGTTCTCCATCCTGGATTCATAAAAACCCGAGGTCGCCGGATCCCATTTAAAGATTTTCAGGAGATATTCGGCATGGCCGCCGAAATCGCGCCGCGTCGAGGCCGACAGCCTGAGCACCTGCATGTTGAGCTCGAGCCGCATGATCTGCGAGGAATTGAGCATGGCGCCGGACAGCGGCCCTTCGTCGGAACGCAGCCAGGCGGCCAACTGCTCGGGCGGCAGGTCCTTTTGGCCGGCAGCAAGCCAGCGCTTGGCGACCTCGGCGCATGACACATCGGTGGCACCAGGCAGATCCTTCGCGGCGCGGGCCTGAGCCTGTCCAGGCTTGGCATTGAACACCAGGCTCATGGTCAGCGGCAGGCGCGAAGAGATGCGCTGCCCAGTCTTCCCCCCGATTGGCTTGCCCTTGGCCGGCTTTTCGGCAACCGAATAGTGGAAGCGGTAGATCAGCCTGATCTCGCCGCATTCGGTGTGGCCGAGATAGCCGCGATCCATGCGGTTGACGACGCCGGTCAGGTCCAGCGTCGAGCCGTCGTCATCGATGTATTTCGGATTGAATTTCTGGCTGGTGTCACTGGATTTGGCCATGGCGGCGACATAGGGGTCTGGGCTGGTCTTCGGCTCGTCCGATATCTCCTGCTTGACCGTGTCGCGCACCGTGGCCAGCGCCGGCACGGAAAACAGGCCGCGATTGTCGACGTCGCGGGTGAGGCCGAGTGCGGGGCCGAGCAGCCGGCTGATCGACAGGCCGCCGCGCTCCAATGCCTGCAAGGTAGCAGGGTCGGTGACGGCAACGCTGGAATCGAGTGTCACGGCGCCGGCCGGCCCGATGCCGAGGCAAGTCAATGCCATCAGCAAAAGCAGGAATTGGCCGATGATCCGCAAGCGCCCCTCGCATTCTTCCGCTATGCCTGATGCTACAGGCCTTCCCGACGATCGGAAAGCAGCCACTTCGCAACCGTGCCAGCAACGAAAAATGCTGTGACTTAGCGCAACCATTGCGATAATTGTTTGTTGGGTTGAGCCGGCTTGCCGGAGCAACGAGGAAGTTTGTCACGGGGAGTTGCCATGCTCTGGAGAGGCCGTCGTCAGAGTGACAATATCGAGGACGACCGCAGCGACGGCGGTGGTGGCGGTATCGGTGGCGGCGGCGGCGGCTTCCAACTCCCGATCGGCGGCCGTACCGGCGGCGGCGGCAGCATCCTCCTGGTCATACTGGTGGTCATCGCCGGTTGGTATTTCGGCTTCGATCCATCGGCGATCCTGGGCGGCGGCGACGGCGGCCTGCTGCCGGGCGGCGGTGGCCAGATCACCGACAACGGCGGCAGTGGCCAGAACAGCGGCACGGCACCCGCCAATGACGAGATGAAGCAGTTCGTCGCGACAGTGCTCGCCGAGACCGAGGACACCTGGACCGGCATCTTCAAGTCGCAAGGCCTGACCTACGAGGACCCGAAGCTGGTGCTGTTTTCCGGCCAGGTCCGTTCGGCCTGCGGCTTTGCCTCGGCGGCGGCGGGGCCGTTCTATTGCCCTGGCGACCACAAGGTCTATCTCGACATGACCTTCTTCCAGCAACTCGACCAGCAGTTCGGCGCTTCCGGTGAATTCGCCCGCGCCTATGTTATCGCGCATGAAGTCGGCCACCACGTGCAGAACCTCACCGGCATCATGGGCAAGTTCAACCAGATGCGGCAAGGCATGAGCGAAGCCGACGCCAACCAACTGTCGGTGCGCATCGAGCTGCAGGCGGACTGCTTTGCCGGCGTGTGGGCGCATTACACCGCGCAGAAGGGCATATTGGAGCAGGGCGACATCGAAAGCGCGCTGAACGCCGCGAAGCAGATAGGCGACGACACGCTGCAGAAGAAGACGCAGGGCTATGTCGTGCCGGAAAGCTTCAACCACGGCACCTCGCAGCAGCGGCAGACCTGGCTGGCGCGCGGCTACAAGAGCGGCAAGCTGTCGGATTGCAACACGATGAGCGGCCCGCTGTAAGAACTTGTTTCACGGCATTGCCCTGACGGCGACGACACCGTCAGGGAGAGTCAGGATCGACGATTCCTGGCTGTTCTTGGATTGTTCCTTTTGGCGCGCTGGCCTATAAGGTGCGTCCGCCTGCGCCCGGGCAGCCTGAGGAGCCTGACCATCATGATCGACCCCAAAACCGCCAGGCGGGGCCTCGCGCTGGTTTTCACCACGCTGCTGCTCGATATCATCGGCTTCGGCATGATCATGCCGGTGCTGCCGGCCTATCTCAGGGAATTGACCGGCGTCGGCATCAGCGGTGCGGCGATCGAGGGCGGCTGGCTGTTCTTCGTCTATGCGGCCATGCAGTTCTTTTTCGCGCCGATCATGGGCGGCCTGAGCGACCGCTTCGGGCGGCGACCGATCCTGCTCGCCTCGGTGCTGACCTTCTCCATCGACAACCTGATCTGCGCCATCGCCTGGTCCTATCCGATGCTGTTCATCGGCCGCGTGCTGGCCGGCATTTCGGGCGCCAGCTATTCGACGACATCGGCCTTCATCGCCGACATCTCCAACGACGAGAACCGGGCCAAGAATTTCGGCCTGCTCGGCATCGCCTTCGGCGTCGGCTTCGTCATCGGGCCGGTGCTGGGCGGCTTGCTCGGTACGTTCGGACCCCGCGTGCCGTTCTTTTTCGCCGCCGGGCTCGCCTTCGTCAATTTCCTGATTGCGATGTTTTTCCTGCCCGAAACGCTCGACGGAAGGCATCGCCGCCGGTTCGAGTGGAAACGCGCCAACCCCGTCGGCACGCTTTTGCAAATGCGCCAGTACCAGGGCATTGGCTGGATCGGGCTGGTTTTCTTCCTGATGACGCTCGGCCATATGATGTACCCGGCGGTGTGGTCGTTCGTCTCCAACTACCGCTATGGCTGGAGCGAGCAGCAGATCGGCTTCTCGCTCGGCGCCTTCGGCCTGTGCGGCGCGATCGTCATGGGCACGGTGCTGCCGCGCGTCATCCCCAGGCTCGGCGAGTGGAGGACGGCGGTTATCGGCCTGACCTTCACGGCGGCCAGCGCCTTCGGCTACGCCTTCGCCTCGCAGGGATGGATGATCTATGCGGTGATCGTCGTCGGTTGCCTGGAAGCGCTGGCCGATCCGCCGCTGAGGAGCCTCGCCGCCGCCAAAGTTCCGCCGTGGGCGCAAGGCGAGCTGCAGGGCGCGATGACCTCGATCTTCTCGATCACCTCGATCATCACGCCGCTGCTTTATACGGCGATCTTTTCCTGGTTCACCGGGCCAAGCGCGCCGGTGACCTTCGGCGGCGCGCCCTATCTGGTCGGCGCATGCTTCCTGGTGCTGGCGGTCATCGTCTTCGTCACCAAGGTGGCGAGACCGGCCATGGCCAGGAATGTCGCCGCCGACGTTGCGGAAGATGGAGCGCGGATATGAGCCATGACAGCCGGATCGCACTGACCCGGGACGGGGTGTCTCTGTCGCGGCTGGTCTTCGGCGCGTGGCGCATGCTCGACGGCGGGGCGCGCCCGGATGCCGATCAGGTCGCCCGGCTGATCGGCAGCGCCGTCGATCTAGGCCTGACCAGTTTCGACCATGCCGACATCTATGGGAATTATGAAGTGGAGGCGGCGTTCGGCGCCGGGCTGTCGCGCTGGGCGGGCAACCGCGAGGAGATCGAGCTGATCTCGAAATGCGACATCATGCTGGCCTCGGCCAACCGGCCGCAAAACCGGCTGAAGCACTACGACACCAGCGCCGGCCACATAGCCGCTTCGGTCGACCGTTCGCTTGGCAATCTCGGCACCGACTATCTCGACTTGTTGCTGCTGCACCGGCCGGACCCGCTGATGGATGCCGACGAGACGGCGGCGGCATTGGCTGGGCTGGTCAAGGCGGGCAAGGTCAGGGCGGTCGGCGTTTCCAATTTCATCCCGTCGCAATTCGATCTGCTCGCCTCGCGCTTGCCGTTTGCGCTTGCCACCAACCAGATCGAGATGTCGGTGCTCAAGACATCCGTTCTGACCGACGGCAGCCTCGATCATGCGCAGCGTCTTGGCTATGCGCCGATGATCTGGTCGCCGCTCGGCGGCGGCTCGCTGTTCACGGGCATGGAGGCGCGGGAAGCGCGGGTGCGGGCAGCGCTGGCGGCTGTCGCCGCCGAAATCGGTGCCGGCGATCTCGCCACGGTCGCCATCGCCTGGCTGCTGCGCCACCCGGCCCGGCTGGTGCCGGTGCTCGGGTCGATGAAGCCGGAACGGCTGGCAGCCATGGTCAAGGCGCTGGAGATCAGCCTCGACCGCCAGCAATGGTTCGCCGTATTGGAGGCCAGCGAAGGCCGGCCGGTGGCGTGAGGGTGGGGCACTTCCGGTACGAGGCTATGAGAGGCTTGCGCCGCCCCTCATTGCCCTGCCGGGCATTTCTCCCCGTATAGTGACGGGGAGAAAGACGCGGTCAGTGCCGCTTTCGCAAATCTTCGACGTTGGAAGAAGAGTGCCGGGATCGCCACAGCATCTTCTCCCCATTCACGGGGAGAAGATGCCGGCAGGCAGATGAGGGGCAGCGCTAACGGATCGGGTCAAGCCCGCTCGGCCAGCAATTCCTCGCCGCGCTTTTCGCGGATCAGGTTGACGAAGCGGCGGAACAGATAGTGCGAATCCTGCGGGCCGGGCGAGGCCTCGGGGTGATGCTGGACCGAGAACACCGGACGGCCGGTGAGCGCGATGCCGCAGTTCGAGCCGTCGAACAGCGAGACGTGGGTTTCCTCGACGCCTTCGGGCAGCGAGTCGGCATCGACGGCGAAGCCGTGGTTCATCGAGACGATCTCGACCTTGCCGGTGGTGTGGTCCTTGACCGGATGGTTGGCGCCGTGGTGGCCCTGGTGCATCTTGGCGGTCCTGCCACCCAGCGCCAGCGCCAACATTTGGTGGCCGAGGCAGATGCCGAACACCGGGATGTCGGTCTTGAGCAGATCCTGGATGACTGGCACGGCATAGTCGCCCGTGGCTTCCGGATCGCCGGGGCCGTTGGACAGGAAGATGCCGTCCGGCTGCATGGCGAGGATTTCTTCCGAACCTGTGCTGGCCGGAACCACCGTCACCTTGGCGCCGAGACCGGCAAGCAGGCGCAAAATGTTGCGCTTGACGCCGTAGTCGATGGCGACGACGTGCATGGAAGGCTCGGCCTGTTCGCCAAAGCCTTCGTTCCACACCCAGGGCGTTTCGCGCCAGACCGAGGACTGGCCAGAGGTGACTTCCTTGGCAAGGTCGAGCCCGATCAGCCCCGACCACGCGGCGGCGCGGCTCTTCAAATCGTCGAGGTCGAAGACGCCGTCCGGTGCATGGGCGATGACGGCGTTGGGCATGCCTTTTTCGCGGATCAGCGCGGTGAGCGCCCGGGTGTCGATGCCGGAGAGCGCAACGATACCGCGCTTCTTCAGCCACTGGTCGAGGTCGCCGGCGGCGCGGTAGTTGGACGGGTTGGTGACATCGGCCTTGAACACGGCGCCGACGGCACCGGCGCGCGCGGCCGGATTGAGGTCCTCAATGTCCTCGCCATTGGTGCCGATATTGCCGATATGCGGGAAGGTGAAGGTGACGATCTGTCCGGCATAGGACGGATCGGTGAGGATTTCCTGGTAGCCGGTGAGCGAGGTGTTGAAGCAGACTTCGGCGACGGCTGAGCCGGTGGCGCCGAGGCCGCGACCCTTTATGACAGTCCCGTCGGCCAGCACCAGCAGGGCGGTCGGCTTTTCGGTTGCCCAAGGGGCGGTCATCTCGGCCATGGCGGCACTCCTATCGGACCGCGCGTAGCAACCGACCCGGCGGGCGATCTGCGCGGCAAACGGCGCGAAGCGGCGCATTCGCGGCTTCCACGCAGTCAAGCTTCAGTTCATGCAAGGCCCAGTACATAGGGGAAGGGGGCAGGGCGGTCAATGATCATGCGAAACGCGGCCGCGATTTATTTCATCAAGCAATATCATGGGCTTGCTCCGCCGTATCAGGGTTTGCGTTGGCTTGGCGCCGGCGCTATTGTCCGCGCCGATCGAAGGAGAAAGCATGATGCGCGCGAAAATCGCCGAATCCCTGAAGAGCGCGATGAAGGCGCAGGACAAGCACCGGCTGCCGACATTGCGGCTGATCCAGGCCGCCATTCATGATCGCGACATCGCCAATCGCGGCTCGGGCAAGGAGCCGGCCAGCGATGAGGAAATCCTGCAGATCCTGGCCAAGATGGTTAAGCAGCGCGAGGAATCGGCCAAGGCATTCGAGGACGGCAAGCGGCCGGAACTGGCGGCGCAGGAGCGCGGCGAGATGGAGATCATCCGCGGCTTCCTGCCGACGCAGCTCGATGATGCGGCGGTTACGGCCGCGGCGCGCGAAGCGATCGCGGCGACGGGTGCCGCCAGCCAGAAAGACATGGGCAAGGTGATCGCCGCGCTGAAGCAGAAATATGCCGGCCAGATGGATTTCGGCAAGGCGAGCGGCATCGTCAAGGGTCTGCTGCAGTAGGCACAGTGCCTATCGCTTGGCTGCCGATCGCCGGCCGGAGACTGCGGCCGTCACTGGTCGCCGCCTTGATCCAGCCGGCTTTCGGCTACGACGATACCGGTGATGCGCAGCGCATGGCAGCCTTGCTCCTGCGCTAAGCCGGCGCTAGATCCCATGGATCGCCCAATAGTCGGGCGGCCTCACGGCCCGTTGCAGATCGGCAGCGGCTGCGCGGGCGGTGCCGGATGATCCTTCTTGTACTGGGCGATCATTGGCTCGAGGACTTTTTGCGGCCAGAATTTCGGCGCGCCGATTTCCTTAAGGCAGGACGCATTCCAATAGGGTGCCTCGCCGGACGGCGAATGGTTTTTTTCCGCCTGCGCGACGGCGGCGATGTCGCGTGATTCCGGGTAGATGTAGAGGGTGGTCGGGTTGCCCTTGACCATGGAGATGAGCTGCTGCGCATCGGTCGGCGACCAACTGGTGCAGCCATTGCTGCGGCCGCCGGCATACTCCACCAGCTTGCCGAACGGCACCATGCCATCATGGTCGGCGTAGGAATTGGTCGGGTTTTTGCGCATGCACATGGTGCGCAGCACCTGCGCCGCGTGGCCGCCGATCACGCGTTGCCTGGCATTGGCGGCTTCGCCCTCGCCGTCGAACTGGATGAAGGTTCGCACGAAGGCCGCGTCCTGTTTGGCGGCGGTCCGATAAAAGCCCTTGAACGAGGTCTTGGCTTCGCCAGTCATATAGGCGCCGCCGGCGGTCAATTCCGAATCCATGGCATTGCCGAAGTTCTTGGCGCACCGCCTGCCGTTTGAAAAATCGGCGGTGCCTTTCAGGTTCTTGCCACCCCCATGACCCGACGAGATGGCGCGAAACGACTGGCTGGCCTCGCAGACGACATAATACCGGCGGCCCAGCACGCCATTGCCGAGGTCGCCAGGACGGGTGGCGTCCATGGCGAAATAACAGGGGTTGCTGACCGCGCCCTGCGCGACCTTTTTCAGGTAGAGCGCGCGCGCCCGCTCCAGCACCACCTGGGAGATCTGGCCGTCACTGTCGCCGACATGCGCCTGCAGCCAGGCCGGAATGGCCGACGGCGCGGCAATGGACCGGCCCGCCGCGGTCAGGGCAATGACGATGACGAGAAGGCTGAGGGTAACGACAATACCCAGGGGGACAGATCTCAACCGCACCGGTTCAATTCTCCTGCCGAAGCCATCTTGCGAATCCTCGCGCTGCTGTCATCGGGACTGATTATAAAATGCCGCGCGCCTATCGGCGAGACACATCTTGTTTAGCGCGCCGGCAAGTGTGCGCGAGACCGCGCCTCACTGTCCATAGGCTGGGCGCTGGAGCTAGGACGCTGGCTCGAGGCTTGCGGCAGCCGTTCTCGCGTTTGCGAACATGCGCCATTTTCGATCCGCGGATTTTCGAGCCCTTGGGATTGCGCTATGATCTGATTCTGGCGTGGCCCACGCCTCCTCCCTCCGCCGGGAAAGCATTCGTTCATGCGGGGCGCACTCCAATCACCGAACCGACTGTTCGAGCGCCAGGCATAAGGAGGGGTTGCGAAACGGCTCGCACCAGGAGGTTTTGCGATGAAGCTGTCCGCGCCCGTCTATCATCTGAAACGTCAAGCCAGGCTGTTGTCGCGCGAGGCAAAAATCCCGCTTCACCAGGCGCTTGACCGTATCGCGGCACGGCAGGGTTTTGCCGGCTGGAGCCTGCTTGCGGCCAAGCTGTCCGAGACGGCGCCCGCCAGCCGATTGTTCGCGCGGCTAGTGCCGGGTGACCTCGTTCTGCTCGGTGCGCGGCCGGGCCACGGCAAGACCTTGATGAGCCTCGAACTCGCGGTCGAAGCGATGAAGTCAGGCCATCGCAGCGTGTTCTTCACGCTGGAATATACGCAACGGGATGTGCTGGATCGGTTTCGCGCCATCGGCGTCGAGCCGGCCCGGTTCGACCGGCTGTTCGAGTTCGACACGTCCGATGGCATCAGCGCCGACCACATCGTTGCCCGGTTGGGATCGGCGCCGCGCGGCACGCTGGCGGTCATCGACTATCTGCAACTGCTCGACCAGAAGCAGGAGAACCCCTAGCCTGATGGACCAGGTCCGCACGCTGAAGGCTTTCGCGCGCGACAGCGGCGTGGTCCTGGTCTTCATCTCGCAGATCGATCGGTCCTACGACCCGGCGAAGAAGCCGGTCCCGGATATCAGCGACATCAGGTTGCCCAACCCGCTGGATCTGTCGCTGTTCAGCAAGACGTGTTTCCTCAACAGGGGCGAGATCCGCTTCGAGGCGGCTTGAGCCTGCTCCCTGCCACGGCTATGCCTGAAACATGGTCGAGATCGTCAAACCCGCGCTTGAATATCTGCCGTCCTACAAGGCCGCGCTCGAGCGCGGCTGGTCGCCGGACAATGTCCGGCTCATGGACGCGACGCGCGAGCAGCTCGCAGCGATTGAGCAGGATCCCCTGGCCTTCCTGGCCAGCCTCGACGACCCCGAGGCCAAGGGGGATCCGATCACCTTGCCCGACGGCACGCAAGTGCAGCGCCTGCCGGGGTTCCGCCGCTGGATCTGGGATGGTGAGGCATCCGGCTCGATCGGCTTTCGCTGGCAGAACGGCACGGCGGACCTGCCGTCGCATGTGCTTGGCCATATCGGTTATGCGGTGGTGCCATGGAAGCGGCGGCGCGGCTATGCCACGCAGGCGCTGCGGCTGATGCTCGACGAGGCGAGGGCGGTCGGCCTGCCCTATGTCGAGATCACCGCCAAGCCGGGCAATCCGGCCTCGCACAAGGTGATCCTGGCCAATGGCGGCAGACTGGTCGAGCGCTTCTTCGAGGACGCCGCCTATGGCGGGGTGGAGAGTTTACGGTTCCGGATCGAGCTTTGAAGCGCCCCATCCTCACCCATGCTCGTCGGCGCACAGTGCGTGGTCGGACAGGGCGCGGATGACGTAGCAGTCGCCGACCGTCTTGCCGTCGCAGCAGGAGGCGATGCGCTCCAGTTCGGTTTCCAGCCGCTTCAGCTGGGCGATCTTTTCGCGCACCGAAATCAGCTGCTCCTGCGCGATCTTGTCGGCATGGCCGCAAGGCTGCTCGGGATGGAAGCTGAGTTCGATCAGGGCGCGGATGTCCTCGACGGCGAAGCCGAGGTCGCGGGCGTGGCGGATGAAGGCCAGCCGTTCCAGCTCCTGCCTGGAGTAGCGGCGCTGGTTGCCTTCCGAGCGCTCGGGTGCCGCGACCAGTCCCATCTGCTCATAATAACGGATGGTCGGCACCTTGACCCCGGTGCGGCGGGAGAGATCACCGATCGAAAACATGCATTTTGCCTCTTGAAGCTCTAGTGACTAGAGGAATTAAAGTGCCTGACATCAAGGTTCAAGCCCCATGCGGCGGCACGCCGCGCGGGTGAAGAAACAGGCAGGTGATGGAATGACGGCTCCTTTGAAGCAGACGCGGTTCAAGATCGGCGGCATGGATTGCGCCTCCTGCGCGGCCAAGATCGATACGGCGGTGCGCCGCCTCGACGGCGTCGCCGACGTCTCGGTTTCGGTGACCGGCGCCTCGATGACCGTCAGCCATGGCGGGCCGCTCAATGACGACAAAGTGCTGCGGCAGGTGGCGCGGCTGGGCTATGGCATCGTCAAGGCGGGAACCAGAACCGACGAGCCGGCACCACATGACCATGCCGATCATGACCATGAAGGCCACGACCACGAAGACCATGACCATCCGGGCCACGACCATGACCATGCCGGCGGAGAAGTCGCCGGGCAGGCAGCTGCGTCGACTCATCTCCACGGCGATGCCGAGCTGGGGCAGCCGTGGTGGCGCTCCCGTCGCGCGGCGCTGACGCTGGCTTGCGCGGCCGCCCTTGTGGCCGCCTACGGCATCGGCCATCTGGTTCCGGCGGCCGAGCGCTGGGTCTTCCTGGCGGCGTTGCTGGTCGGCCTGGTGCCGATCGCGCGGCGCGCGCTGATGGCGGCGTTCGCCGGCACGCCATTCTCGATCGAGATGCTGATGACCATCGCCGCTGTCGGCGCCGTGATGATCAACGCCACGGAGGAAGCCGCGGCCGTGGTGGTGCTGTTCCTGATCGGCGAACTTCTGGAAGGTGTTGCCGCCGGCCGCGCGCGGGCCAGCATCCAGGGCCTGGCCGACCTGGTGCCGAAGACGGCGCTGGTCGAGCGGGGAGGCGGCACGGTTGAAGTTCCCGCCGACCAGCTTGCCGTTGGCGACGTCATCGTGGTGCGGCCGGGCGACCGCATCCCGGCCGATGGCGAGATAACAGAGGGGTCGAGCGATATCGACGAGGCGCCGGTAACCGGCGAAAGCACGCCGAAGCGCAAGGGTATCGCCGACACAGTCTTTGCCGGTACGATCAACAACGATGGCGTGCTGAAAGTGCGGGTGACGGCGGCCGCTTCCGACAACACCATCGCCCGCGTCGTGCGGCTGGTGGAGGAGGCGCAGGAAGCCAAGGCGCCGACCGAGCGCTTCATCGACCGCTTTTCACGATACTATACGCCCGGCGTGCTGGTGGTCGGCGCGCTGGTGGCGCTGCTGCCGCCGCTGGCCGCCGGCGGCGACTGGAACGAATGGATCTACAAGGGCCTGGCGATCCTGCTGATCGGTTGCCCCTGCGCGCTGGTCATTTCGACGCCCGCCGCGATCGCCGCCGGCCTGGCGGCCGGTGCGCGGCGCGGGCTGTTGATGAAGGGCGGCGCGGTGCTGGAAGGTTTCCGCCGGATCACCGCGGTCGCCTTCGACAAGACCGGCACGCTGACCGCAGGCAAGCCGGTGGTGACCGACATCGTCGCCTATGGCCGCGATGAGCGCACCGTGCTGGCGCTGGCGGCGGCGCTCGAACAGGGCTCCAGCCATCCGCTGGCGGTGGCAATCCTGGACAGGGCCAAGGCCGACAAGGCGCCGGTGCCGCCGGCGCTGGCGGCCAAGGCGATCTCGGGCAAGGGTGTCGAGGGCAGCGTCGGCGGCGTCGCCGTCTTCCTCGGCTCCGGCCCCGCGGCCGGCGAGCGGGCTGGCATGACGCAAGCCCAGCGCCTTGCCATCGACAGCCTCAACGGCCAGGGCAAGACCGTCTCGGTGCTGGTGGCCGATGGCGTGATCGCCGGGTTGATCGCCATGCGCGACGAACCAAGGCCGGATGCGGCGGCAGGCATCGCGGCGCTGAAGGCGGAAGGCATCCGCGCGGTGATGCTGACAGGCGACAACAGCCGCACCGCCGAGGCCATCGCCACGTCGCTCGGCATCGAGGCGCGGGCGCAATTGCTGCCGCAGGACAAGCAGCGCATCGTCGGCGAATTGCAGCGCGAGGGGCTGACGGTGGCCAAGGTCGGCGACGGCATCAACGACGCGCCGGCGCTCGCCGCAGCCGACATCGGCATCGCCATGGGTGGTGGCACCGACGTGGCGCTGGAAACAGCCGACGCCGCGATCCTGCATGGCCGCGTCACGGACGTTGCCCGCATGGTGCTGCTGTCGCGGGCGGTGATGGCCAATATCGGCCAGAACATCACCGTGGCACTGGGGCTGAAGGCGGTGTTCCTGGTGACGACCATTGCCGGCATCACCGGCCTGTGGCCGGCGATCCTGGCCGACACCGGCGCCACCGTGCTCGTCACCGCCAACGCCATGCGCCTCTTGCGCTGGCGTGGGTGAGGGCTTCTCCGGATCGTAGTCTACTCGGCGGGCGCCGTCAGCGGCGGCGTGGCGTTGCTGCGCCCTTCCCAGACCTGGGAGATGACAGCGACGAGCACCGCCACCAGCATAGCGAAGGCGCCGACCACCGGCAGGCTGCGATAGCCATAGCCGGCATTGAGCATGGCGGCACCCAGTGATGCTGCAAGCGCGATGCCGACATTGAAGCCGGACGGGATTAGCGAAGAGGCGAGGTTGGAGGCGTCGGCCGTCCAGGCCAGGATGCGGGTCTGGATCGGGGTGCCGATGGCGAAGCTGAGACCGCCCCAGATGACGATCGCCACGACCATCGGCACGGGGTAGGGGCTGACAGCGTAGATGACCGCCAACGTCACCGCCTGCAAGGCCAGCATGGTGATCAACGACGGCATCAGCTTCCAGTCGGACAGCTTGCCGCCAATGAAGACGCCCAGCGTGGCGCCGACACCGTTGAGCAGCAGCACCCAGGGCACCAGGCTCTCGTCGAGGCCGGTGACTTCCATCAGGGTCGGCGTGATGTAGGTGAACAGGCAGAACTGGCCGAGCATCAGCATCAGGATCAGGATCAGCGAGGTCCAGACCTGCTGGCGCGCCAGCACGCGGACCTCCCGGGCCAGGCCGGCGGGCTTGGCCTGATATCCTGTCGTGCGCGGCAGAAGTACGGCCATCGCAGAAGTCGCCGCCACGCCCAGCGCGCACATCACCCAGAAGGTGGCGCGCCAACCCCAAATGTTGCCGATGGCGGTGCCGGCCGGCACGCCGATGACGTTGGAGACCGTGAGGCCGGAAAGGATGACCGCGACCGCCATGCCGCGCTTGTCCTCGGGAACGAGGCCAACGGCGACCACCATTGCGACGCCGAAATAGGCGCCGTGCGCGACCGCGACGGCAATGCGTAAGAGCAGCATGGCAGTGAAATCGGGCGCCAGCGCACAGGCCGCCTGGCCAACGGTGAAGGCGACGGCCAGCCCGAGCAGCAAGGTCTTGCGCGGCAAGCGCTTGGTGGCGAGGGCCAGCAACGGGCCGCCAATGGCGATGCCGCAGGCATAGCCGGAGACGAGATAGCCGGCCGATGGAACCGAGACGCCAAGCCCTTGCGCCACCTCCGGTAGAACGCCGGCAATGACGAATTCGGTGGTGCCGAAGGCGAAGGCGGCGATGAACAGGGCGAAGAGCGGAAGCGACATGGGGAAAGCCTTGGCTGGAACGGCCTCAAACCACGGATGGGCGCCGCCGGCAATCCAGAAATTTTTGTCGCCGCTTTAGCTTTTCTTGACCGGCGTCTTGCGGCCATAGGGAATCTTGAGCCACGCCCGCTCGTGGAAATAATAAAGCAGCGACTTGGTGAAGACCTCGGTCACGCCGATGGTGGCGGCCAGCTTGACGCTTCCCGTCACGACCAGGGAAATGATCAGCGTGTCGATGGTGCCGGTCATACGCCAGGACAGTGCCTTGGCGAAACTGCGCGAATGGGTGTCCATCGATTTCCCTCCGGTGGAGCCGGATGCTTAGCCGACCGACGGCAGGATGAGCAAAGACTAATTTTTGTGGTTCGTGCCCGGATGACGCAAACGTGCTTACGGACCGATGGCGGCGCGGCGAATTCTTCTGATGCTCAGCTCGCCTTCAGCCGCGATCCGGTCAGCAGGCCGCGCTCTTCCAGCACCGGATAGGCCATCGATGCCAAGAGCGAATTGATCTGCTTCAGGTCGCGGATGGTGTCGAGGTGGATCGAGCTGGTTTCGACGCTTTTGGCGGTGCCTTCACGCAGCCGCAGGAAGTGGCTGGCGCTGGTTTCCTTCTCGCGGTCGCGCAACTGGTCCTTTTCCAGCACCAGCTGGCGGGCGGTTTCGGGATCGCGCGACACCAGCACGTTGAAGGCAAGCCTTGCATTGGCCAGAACCGAGCCGTGGAAGGCGCACAATTCGCTCCAGCCTTCGTCGGTGAATTCCAGCCCGCGATCGAACTTCTTCTTCACATGCACCAGCATGTTGCGCACGATGATGTCGCCGACCTGTTCGAGCTTGACGCAGGCGCCGATCAACTCCTGGCAGCGCAGCGCCTCGTCCTCGGTCAGCGGGTTCTTGGTGACCTTGGCGAGGTAGAGCTTTATCGCCGCATGCTTGCGGTCGACGCGGTCGTCGAGCGCGGCCAACGCCTTGATCTTGTCGGCATCGGCGCTCTCATAAAGCTCGATGATGCGCTTCAGCATGATCTCGACCGTCTCGCACACCCGCACCACCTCGCGCGTGGCGTTGGCCAGCGCCTGGCTCGGCACGTCGAGCGCGCTCTCGTTGAGCGCCGACAATTCGATGACGTCGAGCGAGGCGGCCGGTGCCTGCTTGGTGCCGAGCGCCACGATCTTTTCCGAGGCGCGATAGACGAAACCGGCCAGCGGCAGACCGGCAAGCAGGACCAATACATTGAACAGGATGTGCGCGTTGACGATCTGGTCGGCCGCCGTTGCGCCGAGGAAGGCGAAGTGCGGCCTGAAGATCATCACCAGGACAAGCATGAGCAGCGAGCCGAGCCCGCGCATCAACAGATTGCCGACGGGCACGACGCGCACTTGTGGCGGCGACGAACGGGTCAGCATGGGCGCGATGATCGAGGAGCCGAGATTGACGCCGAGGATGAGGACGACGCCGAGCTCGGGCGTGATCAGGCCGCGGCCGGCAAGCGTCGCCATCAGAAGGACCGCCGCGATGCTCGACTGGAACAGCCATGTGATCAACGCCGCCAGGAGATAGGCGGTGATCGAATCGCCGGAGAAGTAGTTGAGGATGACCGGCAGGAGCTGGCTGTTGCGCAACGGCTCGGAGGCCTGGCCGATCATTTCCAGCGACAGGATCAAGAGGCCGATGCCGACCAGGATGCGCCCGGTCTGGCGCCAGTCGCGCCTCTCGGTGGCCATGAACATCACCGTGCCGGTGATCAGGCAGAGCGGCACCAGCAGCGTGAGATCGAAGGTCAAGAGCTTGACCACCAGCGCCGAGCCGATCTCGGCGCCGCGCACGGCCAACTGGCCGGCCGCACCGGAGACGATGCCGGACCCGGCGAAGGAGCCGACCAGCAGCGTCACCGCGGTCGAGCTTTGCAGCGCGATAGCAAGGCCGGTGCCGGCCAGCACCGCCATGATCGGATTGCGCATGGTGGCGCGCAACCGGTGGCGCAGCACGTCGCCATAGGCGCGCTCGACGCCGGTCTTCACCATGCGGGTGGCAAACAGCATCAGCGCGACCGCGCCGGCCAGATGCAGAAGGACGACGGAACCGCTCATTGGGACGCCTGCATGCGAATGGAGCGCGCGATGCTGGCAGCGCGGCGATCGGGTGAGAAGACAAGGATACGAATCATGGTCATGGCAGCAGTGGAATATAACCGGAATATTTTAGCCGGATAATAAAATTTTGTCGATTTCGTGGGGCTGTCGCGGCGCGACAGGCCATGTCGGAAAATGGACGGATGCGCAGATGGTTGCACAGCCGGTGATCGGGCGGCCAGAAGAACGGCCAGCCTTGCCATGGGCTGATGCAGCATCTTTGCAAGGATGTTCAAATATCGAAATTAAACACAGGATTTCATTACACAATTGTAATGCTGGCGTTCAGTTTCAGTTCATCCGTCGGCGGCTATTCCTCGGGGCATCGACAATCAAGGAGACTTCTCATGAAACGCATTGTTCTTTCTGTCGTCGCCGTCTCGATGCTGGCCGCCACGTCGCTGACCGGCCAGGCCGCGCCGATGAATGCGCCGGTCGCGCCGCAGTCGAATTACACCAAGGTCGACTGGCAGAAGCCCACCAACCGGGACGTCAAGAAGCGTGTCATCAAAAAGCGGGTCATTCAGAAGAAGGTCATCGTGAAGCGCAACCACTGGCGCAATGGCCAGAAATATTCGGGCTGGCGGCAGCACCAGCCGATCCGCGACTATGGCCGCTACGGCCTGCACCGTCCCGGCCGCGGTCAGGAATGGATCCGCGTCGGCAACGACTATGTGCTGGTCAGCATCCTCTCCGGCATTATCTTCGGCGCGATTGCCGCGCAGTAAGCCCCCGCCATAGCGTCGGGTTGAAGGGAAGGGCGGCCCGCAATGGCCGCCTTTCCTTTTTTGCCCTGTGGAAACCGGGTATGGCCTGTATTGGGGGTCGTCGGATTTCGCTTGCGTGATTATATGGTGGGGAAACGAGTTCCCTCAATGCGCTTTCCGCCCGCCTTTCTCGACGAGATACGCGACCGCGTGCCGATTTCACAGGTCATCGGCCAGCGCGTCGCGTGGGATCGCAAGAAGACCAATGCGTCGCGGGGCGACTACTGGGCCTGCTGCCCGTTCCATGGCGAGAAAAGCCCATCCTTCCACTGCGAGGACAAGAAAGGCCGCTACCATTGTTTCGGCTGCTCGGTTTCGGGCGACCATTTCAAGTTCCTCACCGAGCTCGAAGGACTGAGTTTCCCCGAAGCAGTCGAGAAGATCGCCGACATGGCCGGTGTGCCGATGCCGGTCCGCGACGTTCAGGAAGAGCGGCGCGAGAAGGAACGTGCCAGCCTGACCGACGTCATGGAAATGGCGACAACCTTCTTCCAGGAGCGGCTGCAGGGGCCTGAGGGAGCCAAAGCCCGCGCGTATCTGAGGGATCGCGGGCTGACGCCGGCGACGCAGCAGTCGTTCCGGCTTGGCTTCGCGCCGGACAGCCGCAATGCGCTGAAGGAGCATCTCGCCGCGAAAGGCGTGCCGAAAGCCGATATCGAGGCCTGCGGGCTGGTGCGCCATGGCGACGATATTCCGGTTTCCTACGACTGGTTCCGTGACCGCATCATGTTCCCGATCCCGGATTCGCGCGGCAAGATCATCGCCTTTGGCGGTCGGGCGCTGGCGCCCGATGCGCTGGCCAAATACATGAATTCGCCCGACACGGAGCTCTTCCACAAGGGCAACGTGCTCTACAATTTCGCCCGAGCACGCAAGGCCTTGGCAAAAGGCGGCACGGTGATTGCCGTGGAAGGCTATATGGATGTGATCGCGCTGGCCCAGGCCGGTTTCGAGAATGCCGTGGCGCCGCTGGGCACGGCGCTCACGGAGAACCAGCTCGAATTGCTGTGGCGCATGGTGCCGGAACCGATGCTGTGCTTCGACGGCGACAAGGCTGGACTGAAGGCGGCATGGCGTGCCGCGGATCTGGCATTGCCCTCGGTGCAGGCCGGGCGCTCGGCGCGCTTCGCGCTGCTGCCGGAAGGCAAGGATCCCGACGACCTGGTCAAAGCCGAGGGGCCGGACGCATTTCGCGCGGTGCTTGCCGATGCGCGGCCGCTGGTCGACCTCTTGTGGATGCGCGAGACGGCAGGCGGTGTCTTCGACACGCCGGAGCGGCGGGCGGAACTGGGAAAGACGCTGCGGGAATTGACCAGTCGCATCCGCGACGAAAGCACGCGCTATCACTACCAGCAGGAAATGCGTGAGCGGGAGAAGAGCTTCTTCGGCTCCCAGCGCGATACGCGGCAAGGGCGCCAGGACTGGAAACCGGGGCAGGGCAAGGCAGCCCCGCCTGGCGGACAGTTCGCCAAGCCTGGTGGCGGCCGCATGGCGATCACCGAAAGCCTCGGCCAATCGGCGCTGGTCAAGCGCGGCGGCGAAGGCATGTCGGTGCGCGAGGCGACGATCATCGTGGCCCTGGTCAACCATCCGCCGCTGATCGACGAGAATTTCGCCCATGTCGAATTTCTCGACCTTGCCAATTCCGAGTTGCAGCGGCTGCACGCCGCCATCCTCGACGCGATGGCGCATGACATGGCCAATGACCGCCACGCCGTGGTGACGATGATCGAGCGTGCCGGCTGCGCCGAGATCTGGGAGCGCGCGGTCGGGCTGATCCGGCGGGCGCGGCAATGGCCGGCGCTGGAGACGGCGGCACTTGACGACGCCCGCGACGCTCTGAACCAGGCCCTGCACTTGCAGCGCAGCGCGCGCACCTTACATAAGGAGCTGAAACAGGCGGAAGCAGCGCTCGAAGCCGATCCCTCGGACGAAAACTTCCGCCATCTGATCGAAATTCAGGCGCAATTTCAGGATGTGCAGGCGACGGAAGCGCTGATCGAAGGATTCGGCGTTTCGTCGGGCAGGGCCGGGCGAGCCTGAGTGCGGCGGCGTACAGGAATGAGAGCGTGGCCGGGCTTTCCCAGGGAGCAGGTCGCGCTAAGTCGGGTAATTGATTCGCTTTTTTCATGCGAATCATGCGAGAGGCGCTTGACCTTCCGACAGAATGGCGGAATCAGGACGATTCGAAACGTTAACCCGCACCCGCGCCGACGGGAAATGAGCGATGTGAGGTACTGGTCACTGGACAGGCAGGCAGCCTGCCACAGATATCAGGGTTAATCTGGACTTAATGCATGTCGCCCAAAAGTGGGAACCGGTTTGGGGCGACGACATGCACCAAACAAAGAGTGGATGCAGTCAGTGGCCCGGGTGAAGCGCGTTTGGAAAAACGAGCGTATCCGATTTGACTGGTCCGACAGCTTACGCGGCCCCGATGGCCGGCCGCTAGGAGAAGATAAAAACTATGGCGACTAAGGAAAAGGAAGAGGTCGAGACCGAACGCGAAGGCGCCACCGATGGCCCTCTGCTCGACCTTTCCGATGATGCTGTCAAGAAGATGATCAAGGCCGCCAAGAAGCGCGGCTATGTCACCATGGACGAGCTGAATTCGGTGCTGCCTTCCGAGGAAGTGACCTCCGAGCAGATCGAGGACACGATGGCGATGCTGTCCGACATGGGCATCAACGTCGTCGAGGATGACGAGCAAGGCGAAGAGGCCGAGGCCGGCGACACCGCGGCGGATGCCGAGGAAGACGCCAACGAACTGGCCGAACAGACCGGCACGGCGGTCGCCGCCACCACCACCAAGAAAGAGCCGACCGACCGTACCGACGATCCGGTGCGTATGTACCTGCGCGAGATGGGCTCGGTCGAGCTTCTGTCGCGCGAGGGCGAAATCGCCATCGCCAAGCGCATCGAGGCCGGCCGCGAGACGATGATCGCGGGCCTGTGCGAAAGCCCGCTGACCTTCCAGGCCATCATCATCTGGCGCGACGAGCTCAACGAATCCAAGATCCTGTTGCGCGAGATCATCGATCTCGAAGCCACCTATGCCGGTCCCGAGGCCAAGCAGGCGCCGGTGGTCGAGCGCATCGAGGAAGCGCCCAAGGCCGAGGAAAAGCCGCGCCGCGGACGCGACGATGAAGACGACATCACCAATGTCGGCGCCGATACGCGCGGCATCGGGGACGATGACGAGGAAGACGAAGACGAGGCCAGCCTGTCTCTGGCGGCGATGGAAGCGGAACTGCGTCCCCAGGTGATGGAGACGCTCGACGTCATCGCCGACACCTACAAGAAGCTGCGCAAGCTGCAGGACCAGCAGGTCGAGAACCGCCTGGCCGCCGCCGGCACGCTGTCGCCCAGCCAGGACCGCCGGCTGAAGGAGCTGAAGGACCAGCTGATCAAGGCGGTGAAGTCGCTGTCGCTCAACACGGCGCGCATCGAGGCGCTGGTCGAGCAGCTCTACGACATCAACAAGCGCCTGGTGCAGAACGAGGGCAAGCTCTTGCGCCTCGCCGAAAGCTATGGCGTGCGGCGTGAGGAGTTCCTGAAGGAGTATCAGGGTTCCGAGCTCGACCCCAACTGGACGCGCTCGATCGCCAATCTGACCTCGCGCGGCTGGAAGGAATTCACCAAGAACGAGAAGGACGCGATCAAGGACCTGCGCGCCGAGATCCAGCACCTGGCCACCGAAACGGCGATCTCGATCCTGGAATTCAGAAAGATCGTCAACCAGGTGCAGAAAGGCGAGCGCGAAGCCGCGATCGCCAAGAAGGAAATGGTCGAGGCCAATCTGCGCCTGGTCATCTCGATCGCCAAGAAATACACCAATCGCGGCCTGCAGTTCCTCGACCTGATCCAGGAAGGCAATATCGGCCTGATGAAGGCGGTCGACAAATTCGAATACCGTCGCGGCTACAAGTTCTCGACCTACGCGACATGGTGGATCCGGCAGGCGATCACGCGTTCGATCGCCGACCAGGCGCGCACCATCCGCATCCCGGTGCACATGATCGAGACGATCAACAAGATCGTGCGCACCTCGCGCCAGATGCTGCACGAGATCGGCCGCGAGCCGACGCCGGAAGAACTGGCCGAAAAGCTCGCCATGCCGCTCGAAAAAGTGCGCAAGGTGTTGAAGATCGCCAAGGAGCCGATCTCGCTCGAAACGCCTGTGGGTGACGAGGAGGATTCGCATCTGGGCGATTTCATCGAGGACAAGATGGCGATCCTGCCGATCGATGCGGCGATCCAGGCCAATCTGCGCGAGACCACCACGCGCGTTCTGGCCTCGCTGACACCGCGCGAGGAGCGTGTGCTGCGCATGCGCTTCGGCATCGGCATGAACACCGACCACACGCTGGAAGAAGTCGGCCAGCAGTTCTCGGTCACCCGCGAGCGTATCCGCCAGATCGAAGCCAAGGCGCTGCGCAAGCTCAAGCACCCGAGCCGCTCGCGCAAGCTGCGCAGCTTCCTCGACAGCTGAGGCGCGCTTTATCCGTCACGAAATCAAGGGCGCCGATCGGCGCCCTTTTCATTTCAGGCGGGCTTGCTCCTACAACGGCACGTTCAGCCTTGTGCCCTTGACGATGATGCCGCCGCGGTCGCCGATCTCGATCGAGCCGTAACGCTGCCTGAAGCACTCGGGCAGGGGGCGGTCGCCGGGAACCGACAGCCACAGGCGCAGCATGTGCCGCCGCTTGTCCGGATCCGGCCAGTCGCGAAAACCCATGCGATCGTGCAGCAGGGAATGATTGTAGACGAACTGCATGTCGCCGGGCCGCAGCCGCATCGACAGGTTCAGCCTGACATCATTGGCGAGGCTGTCGAAGAGGTCGAGCGCTTCGATATGCGCCGCGCTCAGCCGCATGGCATCGGGGAAGCGCTGCGCGCTGTCGATATACTGGCGCTGATAGATGCCGGTCAGCAAGCCGGCATGCCAGTTGAGGACCGGGATTTCGAAATAGGGTTTTTCGCCTTCCGGTATCTCGCCGCGCCGGTCGGTGGCGATCGGATCGAACAAAAGCCGGACCAGATCGGGCCGGCTTTTGCGCATCTCGTTGTAGATCGTCACTGTGCTGACCAGCAGGGATTCGCCGCCCTGCATGGCATCGTGCAGGCACAGCAGCCCGACGACATCGGCGGAATCGGTGTGAAACGTCTGGCGCTCCGCCGTCTGGTAGATGCGTGTCGTGGCGGCCCTCGCGTCGGCGCCGATGTCGCGGACATGGCCGAGAATGTGGCCCTGGGCATTCTGCGACCGTGCGCTTCCCAGATGCGCGCCGATACCGCAGAAGATCGTTGCCGCCATTTCAGCGGAATATCCCTCGACCGGGAGACCGCGCAGCACCTCGAAGCCAATGCCGGCGATCAGTTTTTCGCGAAGGGCGGCAAGATGGCCGGCGAGCCGGGGCAAGAGGAAATCAGCCTTGGTCAGGTTGCCGATATCGTGCGAGCCGGCGAGGAAGCCGGAGGCTGCCGATTCAAGCTCCGCGACATCCCGAGGGTCCAGTTCGACCAGCCAACGGTCGGGATGCCTGGCCATGTCCTCGCCGGTCCAAGCGGCAGGGATGTCGATCTGATCCGGCGGCAGGTCTGTCGTCTCGCGCATGGGTTCTCCTGCGGGGCTGATGGCCAAGATGGAGACTGCCGCAGTCAGGCGGATTTTTAAACCGGCTTTCGCGGGTCGTTGCTGGCGCGGTGGTCCTTGCGAGATGTTCGCCGCAGGAGGATAATTTCATATCGGATGCATTTTCTGGGCGACAACCCGGATGCCCGCCCCGGCGAAGCCGCCGTGCTCCGTGGCCCCGGAGGGAGGTGAGCCATGACAAGCTACATCGTGCTGATGAACTGGACGGAGCAAGGCGCCAGAAACGTGCGCGATTCACCCAAGCGGCTCGACGCCGCCAGGAAGCAGTTGGGAGATATGGGCGGCTCGTTCAAGTCGTTCTATCTGACCATGGGCGAATACGACATGGTGGCTGTGGTCGAAGCCCCCGACGACGCGGTGCTCGCGCGTTTCTCGCTGATGCTGGCGGCGAGCGGCAACATCCGGACGCGAACGCTCAAGGCCTTCCCCGAATTCGCTTATCGCGAGATCATCGCTTCGCTCGGATAGTATTCCCGGACAGCCGGATCAGGTGCGGCCTTGATGGCACCTGATCCGGGGCGCATTTCGACATAATTGACGGTTGCCTCGGGACAGGATGCCTCGCCGTGGTAGATATGCGGCCGTGAGGATTGCGATGAACAATTTTTCGATACTGGCCGGTGCTCTTGTCTTGATATCGCTGATGCCGATCGACGTCGGCGCCGCCGCGACAAAACCGGTAGCCATGGCCAATCCGGCTTCCGTCCATTGCGGCGAGATCGGGGGACGCCTGGTGATCAGGAAGGACAGAGCCGGCAACGAATATGGCTTCTGCCGCCTGCCCAAAGGGCGCCTTTGCGAGGAATGGGCACTGTTTCGCGACAACAAATGCGTCGGCCCAAGGGCCTCGATGCGCAGCAAATAGCAGCCACGGCGCCGCCTGGGTACAAGGATAGGACCATGTCAGAGCCGCACTCGCATTCCCATCTGTGGCCCGGCGTGCCGCTTGCCCTGTTTTCGGCCGCATTGTTTGGCGCAACACCGCCCCTTTCCAAGCTGCTGCTCAACAGCATCAGTCCCTTCATGCTGGCTGGCCTGCTCTATCTCGGCGCTGGCGTTGGCGTTGCTGTGTATCGCCTGCTTCGCGGCAAACAGGCCGCGGCCGGCGAAGCGCAACTGGCCGCCAGGGATGTCCCTTGGCTGGCGCTGGCGATCGGCATGGGCGGCATCCTCGCGCCGGTGTTGTTGATGTTCGGTCTCAGCCTCAACACGGCATCCAGTTCAGCGCTGCTGCTCAACCTGGAAGGGCTGGCGACCATGGCGATCGCCTGGCTCGTCTATCGCGAGAATGTCGACCGGCGTCTGCTTTTTGGCGCCTTCGCCATTCTGGCGGGCGCGGTGCTGTTGTCATGGGACGGCGGTGGCGTTGCTTTCAACCAGGGCGCCCTGCTGGTGGCGGGGGCTTGCGTGGCCTGGGGGCTGGACAACAATTTCACGCGCAGGATTTCAGCCACCGACCCCGTGGTGATCGCCATGCTGAAAGGCCTGGTGGCGGGCGCGGCCAATGTCGCATTGGCGCTTGCCGCCGGGGCGTGGTTTCCCGCGATGTCGATTGTCGCGGCCACGGCCGCGGTCGGCTTCCTCGGTATCGGCGTCAGCCTGGCGATGTTCATCCTGGCGCTGCGCCATCTCGGGACGGCGCGCACTGGCGCCTATTATTCGCTTGCCCCGTTCATCGGCGCGCTGCTGGCCATCGTCATGCTGGGCGACGCCGTCACTCTCAAACTGCTGGTCGCGGGACTTCTGATGGGCGTCGGCCTGTGGCTGCATCTGTCGGAACGCCATGAGCACGAGCACGATCATGAGGCGCTGGAACATGAGCACAGCCATGTGCATGACGAGCACCACCAGCACGATCATGACGGGCCAGTGAGCGAGCCGCATTCGCATTGGCACCGGCATGCGCCGATGCGCCACCGGCATCCGCATTATCCGGACCTGCACCATCGGCATAGCCATGGCTGAGCATGCCAACATCATGCTCAAGCAAACACCCAAGCCTGAACTGACCATCTGGTACAACACGCGATGCCCTGTCTGCGATGCGGGCGTCAGCTGGCAAAAGCGGCGGCTGGTCGAAGCGGTCAAGGCGGGGCGGACCGAGTTTCGCGACATCAATCTGGAACCGGCGGCACTTGGCGGTTTCGGCGCATCGCTGGAGGACATCCGCCGCAGGCTGCACGCCACCGACACGACCGGCCGGCTGCTGGTCGGCGCCGATGTCGCGATTGCCATATGGCGGGCGACACCTGGCGAGGGCTGGCTGGCCGCACTTTTCGGCAATCCGGTTGCCTTGCCGTTGACACGACTTGCCTATGACCGGTTCGCCGACCTGCTCTACGCCTGGAACCGGCGCAAGGGCCGCTGGTAGTCCTTGTCTTGCATGTCGCCTCTCGTAGCTTTGACTTCAATCAATGCTGCCCCGCTCGATACCACCGACTATGGAACCATCACTTTTGATGAGGGTCTGGGATGGAGAAGATCGACTTCAAAAAGATCATGAAGGCGTTCTGGCAGCCTCCTCCTGGTGTGTTTTCCCTGGTCGATGTTCCCAAGCAGCAGTTTGCGATGATCGACGGCAAGGGTGACCCGAATACCTCCGAAGAATACCGGCATGCGATCGAATGGCTCTTCTCGGTGAGCTATCCCCTGAAGTTCATGTCGAAGAAGGAGTTCGGCAAAGATTATGGCGTGGCTCCTTTGGAAGGCCTCTGGTGGGCCGAGGACATGTCGAGCTTCCTGACGGGCGATAAGGATCTCTGGTCGTGGACCATGATGATCATGCAGCCGGACTGGATCCCAGCCGAAATGTTCGAGGCAGCTCTTGAAAAGGCGCGCGCGAAGCTCGGCCAGCCGCCCGAAAGTCTCAGATTGCAGTCCTTTCACGAAGGGCTGGCGGTGCAGATCATGCATATCGGACCCTATAGCGCGGAAAGGCCCACGATCCTGCGCCTGCATGAGGAATTCCTGCCCGCCAACGGTCTCGTCGAAAGTGGGAAGCACCACGAGATCTACCTGGGTGACCCCCGCAAGGCGGCACCAGAAAAACTGAAAACGGTGATCCGCCAGCCGGTCAAGAAACGATAGACCTGACGACACCGCAGGTCGAAGGGGCTTGAAGGTACCTTCGAGCCTGATGTCAGACGCTTGCGCAGTGGTCGTCGACCCGCGAAGCGCCTTCTAAACTAGCCGCGTGTCCGGCGAAAGCAAGCTCTGGCTCCGCATTCCGATACATCGTAAGATATATCTTGACTCCAAGAGGGCCGACACGTAGTTGAGATATATCGTAAGATAGAACTCAAGGAGCAATCCATGCACAGACACAGTCATTTCGGCGAGCGCATGTTCATGCACATGGCCGCCAAATTTGGTGGTAGAGGGGGCGGCGGCTTTGGCCCGTTCGGCCATGGCGGTCGCGGCGGCGGACGTGGCGGCCCGGGCGACATGTTCCGCGCCGGCCGCATGCTGGCCGACGGCGACCTCAAGCTGATCACGCTGTCACTGCTGGCCGAGGCGCCGCGCCACGGCTACGACATCATCAAGGCGCTGGAAGAGCGCACCAGCGGCATCTACAGCCCGAGCCCTGGCGTGGTCTACCCGACGCTGACCTTCCTGGAAGAGGCAGGCTATGCCGTCTCGTCGAGCGAAGGCAACAAGAAGGTGTTTTCCATCACCGAGGCCGGGCAGGCGCATCTTGCCGACAATCGCGAGATGATCGACGGCGTGCTCGACCATCTCGAACGCTTCGGCCGCAAGATGGCCAAGGCGCGCGACTGGTTCGGCTGGAACGATGATGGCGAGGAGCGGCGCGGCGGCCGTGGTGACGCGCGCGACGAGTTTCGCGCGGTGCGTCATCGGTTGCGGGCCGCCCTAAGCGACCTCGTGGACGCTCCCGCCGAGCGGCAGGCAGCGGCGATCAAGGTGCTCGAATCCGCTGCGGAGGCACTGGAAGCGCTGGCGCACAAGTGATGTGAGGCAGGTCGGGTACCGACCCGGCAAGAACCCACCTTCTGCAAGGCACAAAAAAGCCCGGTCGCCCGGGCTTTTTTCGTTTGTTCAGGCCGGCATCATTCCTTGCCGACATATTCGCTGATCAGCTTCTCGTTGCGGGCCTTCTCGATCTTGGCGGTGGTTTCGGCGGAGATGCGTTCATCGGTGCGGTACTTGACCAGGTTCACCAGGCTGCCGGTCAAGAGCAGGATGCCCATGGCCCAGTAGCCCTTGGTCGCCAGGTCGACCGGCGCCAGCCACAGCGACAGGCCGAGCATGAAATAGGCGGCACCGACCGAGGCGGTGTTGAACATGATGTAGGTCTGATTGGCGTTCATTGGAGTTCTCCGTTGGTTCGACGATGTTGGATCTGATGGAAGTCGGGCCTGCGAAGGCTGGTTTTCAGTTGATGGTCCTCAGGCGCCGGTCTTGAGGCGATCCAGCACGTCGCTCGCGCGCACCTTCACCGCCGGGCCATGCCCGGCGTCGGCAAGGCGGTCGCGGATCGCTTCGTGACGCAACTCGCCGTCGATCTCGTCGAGAATGCCGGCTTCCTCGAACGGGTCGCTGGCGCCCTTGATGCGGGCCAGAAGCTCCTCGGCGTCGTTGAGGCTCGACGACTGGCCGATCGACCTGAACAGGCGTGATTGCGCCTTGCGCTCGGCATCGATGGCGCGGGCCGAGATCATGCCCTGGTTGAGGTCGATGATGCGGCGATGCGCCCGCTCGACCGAAACGCGCATCCGCAACGTCTTTTCGCCGAGGCTCTGAACGGTGGCGCGGCGGACCTCGCGTTCATTTTCCAGTTCGGCGATGGCCGCCGCACCGCTTTCGGCAAGCCCGCTGTTGCCGGCGGCCAGCGCGCTGATGGTGCGGCTCTCCAGATCGGCGTGACGGCGGTCGAGCTGGTCGAGACCGGCCTGCTCGGCCCGCTGACGCAGGATCAGCGTGGCAAGCGTCTGCTTGGCGGCGGCAAGACCCGCCTCGGCGTCGCGGATGCGCTGCGCCAGAAGGTCGATAGCGAAGCGATCCTTGAGGCCGTCCTCGGCCCTTGCGCTGGCGCCGTCGAGCAATGTTCTGATCAGGCTAAGCATGGTTCTTCTCCCTTCGAATTGCGACGTGAACAATGTTCACAACGGCAATGTAACAGGAAATGAACATTGTTCAAGTCATTTTTTGAACGCTGTTCACGAAACCCTTCATATGGTAAAGAGCGGGAAATCGCCGTTTGAAGAACGCGCCGCACGAGGCATGCGCAGCCACAAGGATCGATATGGCACTGGACAAGGAAGAGACGGGCGAGCGGGTGCTGGCCATTGCCGAGGCGCTGCTCAACGCGGGCGGCATCGACAATCTGAAAGCGAGGACCATCGCCGAGCAGGCAGGCATCTCGGTCGGCTCGGTCTACAATTTGTTTTCCGACCTCGACGGGGTGCACCGTGCCGTCAACATGCGGCTGCTCGACCGGCTGGGTGCGGCCGGGGCGGCGGCGATGGCCGATCTTAGCCAGCGCGGCATCACCGATGTGCGCCAGCGCCTGCTGGCGCTGGCCGGCGCCTATGTGCGCTTTGTCGAGGCGCATCCAGGCAGCTGGCCGGCGCTGCTCGCGTTCAACAGGCGTCGCCCGACGCTGACCGAGCCGGATGCCTACGAGGCACGGCTCGACCAGTTGTTCGAGATCATTGCCAGTGTGCTTGCAGGCGGTGACTTCGACCTTGACGACGACACGCGCCGGATCGCCGCACGCACGCTGTGGTCGAGCGTGCACGGCATCGTCACCAGCGGCTACGCGGCCAGATCCGTGCGCCGGCAGGCGGACGAGATCGACGAGCAGATCGAGCTGCTGGTCGCCGTCTTCATCAGGGGGCTGGAACGCGACGGCACATTCGCGCATGCTGGAACGACAGCGTCGTGAATCGCGAACGGACCGCGGTCTGCAGGACGAACAAGGAGATTTGAGCCATGTCTTTTCTGAAACGTCTTTTCGGCGGTGGCGGCGGCGGTGAAGCGGCCGAGCCCAAAAGTGCCGCACCCGCCAAGCAGGTCGAGCACAAGGGTTTCCTGATCAGCGCCACGCCCTACAAGAACGATGGCCAGTACCAGACCTGCGGCATCGTCTCCAAGGAGGTCGACGGCGTGATGAAGGAACACAAATTCATCCGCGCCGACCGCTTCGCCGGCCTGGACGACGCCGTCGACATCTCGATCAAGAAGGGCATGCAGCTGGTCGACGAACAGGGCGAGCGGATTTTCGGATAGGGGCGGCCAGGTCGCGCCTGCATAAACCCAGCTTATCATCATCCGCAATTTTTGAAGACGTTACACGGCCTTTCGCCATCTGTAGCTTCGACGATGCTCCTTTGAAAACACTAAGGATTTGGTGGGTTGATGCAGACGCATGCGCGGGTGGTGATTGTCGGTGGCGGGTGTGTCGGCGCGGGGATCCTGTATGGGCTGGCAAAGCGGGGTTGGACCGACGTCGCGCTGCTCGAACGCACGCAGCTGACGGCCGGCTCGACCTGGCACGCGGCCGGTCTCGTTCCATCCTATGCCCGCAACATCAATATCGGCCGGATGATCAACAAGACCATCGAGATCTATGAGGGGCTGGAAGCCGAGACCGGGCAGCCGGTCGGATGGCACAAATGCGGCCAGTTGCGCATCGCCAATTCCCGGGACCGGCTCGACGAATACAAGAGCTATATGAGCGTCGCCGACGTTCAGGGCATGCGGGCGCATTTGCTGTCGCCGGCGGAAGTGAGGGCGCTGTGCCCGCTTCTCGACAACAAGCATATGCTGGGCGCGCTCTATCACCCCGATGACGGCCATATTGCCCCGGCCGACGTGACCCATGCCATGGCCAAAGGCGCGCGGGATCTCGGCAGCAAGGTCTATCTCAACACCGAGGTCACCGGCTTTCAGCGGACCGCCGGCGGCGAATGGCGGGTGCAGACCAACAAGGGCGAAATCATCTGCGAGCATGTGGTCTGCGCGACCGGCAATTACGCGCGCCAGACCGGCGCGCTGCTTGGCCTCGACATTCCCGCCATCCCGATCCTGCACCAGTACTGGATCACCGAACCGGTGCCGGAGATCGTCGAGCGCAAGAAGCAGGGGCGGGCGGAAATGCCTATCCTGCGCGACGAGGGTTTTGAAGGCTATCTGCGCGAGGAGGGCGACGGCTTCATGTTCGGGCCTTACGAGCGCACCGAACACCTCAAGCTGTTCGCCGAGGACGGCGTTCCCGCCTGGTTCGGCGCCGACCTCGTCGAAGAGGATTTCGAGGCGGTGTCGTGGAACTGGGAGCAGGCAACGCAGCTCGTGCCGTCATTGGGACGCGCCGGCATCAGGGCCAATGTGCGCGGCCCCTTCCAGATGACGGCGGACGAGCTTCCGCTGATGGGACCGTCCTGGGGCCTGCCCAATGTGTGGCTGGCCGAGGGCGTGCCGGGCGGCATATTGTGGGGCGGCACGATCGGCTACTATCTTTCGGAGCGCATCGTCGAAGGCGGCAACAGCCTCGACACCTCCGATCTCGACCCTCGCCGCTTCGGCGACTACGCCAACAAGGCCTGGACGCGCGAAAAGGTCCGCGAGGCCTGGGGCACGCATGCGGAGCAGAAATATCCGGGACAGGACATGCCTGCCGCCCGCCCGCAGAAGACCGCGCCGTCCTATAACAGGCTGACAGAACTCGGTGCCGTCTGGGGCGTGCTCAACGGCTGGGAAATGCCCAACTGGTTCGCGCCGAAGGGTGTCGAGGCCAGGGACCAATATAGCTGGCGCTGGACCGCCAAGGGCGTGTTCGTCGGCGAGGAAGTGCAGGCCGTGCGCAACGCCGTCGGCCTGGTCGAGATGACGCCGATGACCAAATTCGAGGTGTCGGGACCAGGTGCCGTTGCCTGGCTCGATAGGATTCTCGCCAACCGGCTGCCGGCGAGCGGCCGGGCGGTGCTGGCGCATCATCTCACTACCGGCGGCGGCGTGCAGGCCGAATACATGGTGGCGCGGCTTGGCGAAGACAGCTTCTACCTCATTTCGACGCCGCGCGCCGAGCGCTGGAATTTCGACGATCTCTCGAAACTGCTTCCCGCCGACGGCGGCGTCAGCCTGAAGAACGTCACCAACGAGCGCGGCTGCTTCACGGTCGTCGGGCCGAACGCGCGCAAGGTTTTGCAGCCGCTTACCGAGATCGATCTTTCCAATACCGCCTTTCCCTGGTTCGGCGTGAAGACCGGCAACGTGGCGCTTGCCAGCGATGTGCGGCTGCTGCGGGTGAACTACGAAGGCGAGCTCGGCTGGGAGCTTTATCATCCCATGGCCTACCAGCGGCAATTGCTCGACGCGATCCTGAGAGAGGGCGAAAAGCACGGCATGCGGCTGGTCGGCCTGCATGCGCTGGAATCGCTGCGGCTCGAAAAATCCTACCGCGCCATGTACCGGGACATGAATCCCGAGCTCAACGCGCTGGAGAGCGGCCTCGAACGCTTCATCCGCCTCGACAAGGGCGATTTCATCGGCCGCGACGCGGTGCTGAAATACAAGGACAAGAACGACCAGCGGCGCTCGGTGACGCTGAAGATAGAAACCGACGGCGCCAGCACGCTCGCTTGCGAGGGGCTCTATATCGATGGCCAACTGGTCGGGCGCATCACATCGGGCGGCTATGGCTACACGCTTGGGCACGACATTGCGCTGGCGCTGTTGCCCGAACGGCTGAGCAAGCCGGGTACGAAGCTGGACGTGGCGATCCTGGGGGAGTGGAAAGTCGCCGAGGTGGTCGCGGATTCGCCTTATGATCCGAGCTCGGCCAGGGCGCGGGTGTAAGGGGGGCGACGATGTCCGGCAGAGGTTCGGACCGAGCATCGGCCGGACCTCGACATCTCCAAGCATGAAGTGACGGGACCCAAATTCATTCATCCGCGCCGACCGCTCGACGACACCTCGATCGGGTAGAGCGAACTGGTCGAAGCGACGACAATCTGCGTTTCGCCAAAGTGCTCGTTCGCAGCGAGTTTCTCGGATGACGTCAATGGGGCCGCAAGCGGACCATCCGCTTTGGGCATCGGACCTCGAAGAGCAGGCGCTGGAGTGACATTCGCCCTGATACGGTTCCCGCAGCCGGCCGCATCCTGGGCTCGACAAGATCGATCCTTCTGGCCGCGCTAAAGGAGGCCATCAAACGCCAGCATGACTCGCTGCGCGCGATGATCTTCACGACGAGATCGTGCAGCCGGCAATACTTCCCACAGCGCGGCGCGCGCCGTCAGCTGGGCTCCATGAGTTCCGCCGTCGATACTCCCGGCCGATTGCACAGCTTGCTCATCAGTGACTTCGAGCCGCGGGGGCGCAGGCGCGTTCGGCCGCTCTGATGAAAGCATGACGGCCCGGCGTGCCTCCACGAAAGGCGGTGCCATGCACGGAGCCCGGTTACTTTCCGCCCATCGATAAGCCCAGGCGCTGGAACAGCCGGGCCCAGGCGATCTGGCCGATGCTGAAATTATCCAGCCGGAAGAATTCGTTCGGCGCATGGTAGTCCTCGTCGGATGTCGAGAACGAGAAGAAGATCGTGCCGACGCCCAGATGCTCCTTAAAGACGCTGCCGATCGGGATCGTCGCGCCCATGGCAACACGCAGCGATGTCGCGCCCATCATTTCGCCGAGCAGCGTTTCGGCGATGGCAAGCGCGGGCAGACCGGGATCGATCGAGAACGCCTTCGTGCCGGGGCCGTGGCGTGTGATGTCAAGCGAATAGCCCGTCGGCAAGTGTGTTTCGAGGTGGCGCCGGATGGCCTCGGCAACCTTGCCGGGCTCTTGCCCGGCGACGAGGCGGCATGTGATCTTGGCGCCCGCCGACGAAGGAATGACCGTCTTGGTCCCAGGTCCCGAATAGCCGCCGAATATGCCGTTGAATTCAAGCGTTGGCACCAGCCACTGACGAACCAGGAGGTCGTGGCCGCTAGGCAGCGGATCGGGCGCCGGTGCGCCGATCCCGGCGAAATAGGCGGCGCTATCGAAGCCTGCGGCATCGATCGCGTCGAGAATGGCCGGATCGGGCGGTATGACGCCGTCCGTGAAGCCCGGCACTGTTACAGCGCCGTCCCTGTCGTGCAGGCTGGCCAGCATGGCGGCGAGTGCGCGAATGGGACTTGGCGCACTGCCGCCGTGTCGGCCGGAATGAAGATCCTTCGCCGCGCCCGTCACCACCACGTCGAGCGCGACCATGCCGCGGCTGGCCACCGTCATCGACGGCCTGTCGGCGCGCCACATGGCGCCATCGGCGGAAACGAC
The DNA here is from genome assembly GCF_013170725.1 of Mesorhizobium erdmanii. Taxonomy (NCBI): domain Bacteria; kingdom Pseudomonadati; phylum Pseudomonadota; class Alphaproteobacteria; order Hyphomicrobiales; family Phyllobacteriaceae; genus Mesorhizobium; species Mesorhizobium erdmanii. The sequence goes on from NZ_CP033361.1 coordinate 2,548,272, forward strand.
GAGATCGCAGGCCAGTCGATGGCGCATTGTGTCGACGAGCGGCGAGAAATGCGGGCTGCCCGATTCCTCCTCGCCCTCGACCAGAATCTTGATGCTGAGCGGCAGGCGCCCGGTGGCCTTCAGGAATGCCTCGACAACAAGGATCGGGATCAGCACCGGTCCCTTGTCGTCCGAAACGCCGCGCGCATAGAGCCGATTGTCGCGGACCGTCGGCTCGAAGGGCGGCGTCGCCCATTTTTCGACCGGATCCGGCGGCTGCACATCGTAGTGGCCGTAGACGAGAATGGTCGGCGCATCGGCGGTGCCGATGATTTCACCGAACACGGCCGGATGGCCATCCGTCTCGATGATCTCGACGGTCGGGAACCCGGCACGCGTCAGCCGTTGAGCGACGAAGTTTGCGGCCGAACGGATACCGTCGCGATAGGCCGGATCGGTGCTGACGCTCGGGATCCGGCAGAACGCCTTCAGGTCTTCCAAGGCTTCGTCGGCGTGGGCGACGAGATAGGCCTCGACGGCGCTCACTTGCCGCCGTCCACGCTGATCACCTGGCCGCTGACCCAGCCGGCGAAATCGGAGGCGAAGAACATCACCATCGCCGCGATGTCGTCGGGCGAGCCGAGCCGCTTCATCGCGATATTCTGGAGCAGCTTCTGCTGGCCGTCCTCGCCCATCGCCTCCCATTGCCGCTCGGTGCTGGGATTGGAGCGCACGAAACCCGGCGCGACGTTGTTGACTGTGATGTTCCACGGTCCGAGTTCATGCGCGAGCTGGCGTGTCAGCCCGATCTGGCCGGCCTTGGCGCTGGCGTAGGCCTGGATGCCGGTGAGGCTGATGCCGAGCCCGGCGCCGCTGGAGATGTTGATGACGCGCCCATAGCGGCGCATTTTCATGCCGGGCGCCACGGCCTGCGTCATGAAGAAGGCGCCGGAGAGATTGACGTCGAAAATCGTCTGCCAGTCGGTCTGCGAGATGTCCTCCAGCGGTCGGCCAACCTGCCCGCGCACGCCGCCAGCATTGTTGATGAGGATATCCACCGCGCCCGCATCAGCCTCGATCGCGCCGACGACCAGTTGTACACCGCCGCGATTGCCGACATCCACGACATGCGGGCGGCAATTTTCGCCGCAGAGTTGATGGGTTTCCGCAAGGCCGGCTTCGTTGACGTCCAGGATATGAACCGCCGCGCCGCGTTCGGCGAATGCTTTGGCGATCGCACGGCCAAATCCATGCGCCGCGCCGGTGACGATGACGGTTCGCTTGTCGAAACTTATGTTCATTGGGCGTTTGCCGGAGTGCTCGGCATGACTTTGGCCAGTTCATCGAGATTGCTCATAACGAGCCGCCGCTTACCGTCCTCGATCTCGTGGATCATCTCGACGGTGCGCGACGTCAACGGCGTCGCGATACCGAGTTCTCGCCCGATCTCGACGATCGGGAGAATCTGCGCATCGACCTCCGTCTTGCGCTTGCGGATGGCGAGGTCGCGCCAGATGCCGGTATGCGATTTCGCCGACCGACGGTTGTGAATCACCATGTCGTTGAAGGAACGATCGGTGGCGGCCTTGGGTGATCCTGGCGCGAACGCGCTCGGGTCAAAGCCGTCGAACGCTTCGACCTTGACCCCATTCGCCTTGGCGACGGCTCCGACTTCCAGTCCCACCGCCGAGAGGACCGCGCGATAGCGCGTGTCGGCAAACACATCGGCTATCGAATCGTCCGTCAGCGCCGTGGCGAAGAGCAGCGCGCCATAGATCATCTTGCCCCAGAGATAGCCCCAGATATTGTCGGTGAGCACCGCTTTCGGCTCGAAATCCTGCATCAGGCGGTGCAGCTCTGCGATGCGCGGGGTTCGCTTGCCGTCGAGTTCGCCGATCACCACCGCGCCATGGCCGCTGTAATGGACCACGCCCGGCTCCAGGTAATCCGCGCCGAAATTGACGAAACAGCCGATCGTGCGCTGGTTGCCGACGATTTTGGCGATGGTGAGTTCGTTCAACCCGTTCTGCGCCGAGATCACGCAGCCGCCATCGGCCAGATGAGGCAACAGCGCAGTCGCGGCAATGCGCGTATGGTGCGCCTTGACGCACAGGAAAATCCGCTCGAAACGGCCAGTTACGGCGGCAGGAAGGAAGGCCGGTGCCTTCACCACATCCTGAAGGATCGGTCCGGCGATGCGCAAGCCATCGGCGTTTATCGCCTTGACGTGGCCGACATCACTGTCGATGAAAGTGACGGCATGGCCGGCGCGGATGAAGGCAGCGCCGAGCGTGCCGCCGATCGCTCCGGCGCCCCAAATCAGGATCGGTCCGGTCTCATTCATGACCATGGACCTTCGAGCAGATCGCGCGTCTCCTTGACCGCGATGTCCCAGATCGCCTGCATGTCCTCGTCCGGGCGCTCGTAATAACCACCGAAATTGCCGTCGCCGAGATAGTCGCGAACCGCCTCGGGCGACATCAACCGCATGCGGGCAAGGTCGATCATCGGCTTCTGCTGCGTCGGCGGTTTCGCGCCGGCAAGCCGGGTCCAGGGGAAATTCTCCATCCAGGAGGCGTGGGAGGCGACCGGATCGATCTCGAGCACCTTGCCCATCGTCGCGGGGGCGGCCCACCAATTGTGGAATTTTATCGCGGTATCCGGATTGTCGGCCATCCATTCGATTGCCAGGGCGCCGGCCGGCTGGTTGCCGCCATGGCCGTTGACGATCAGGATTCGCCGGAACCCTTGCGCGCGCATGCCGTCGAGGATATCCCTGACGAGGCGTATGTAGGTCTCGATGCGCAGGCTGATCGAACCAGGATAGGCCATGAAATAGGGCGTCAATCCATAGGCGACGACCGGGAACACCGGAATGCCAAGCGGCTCGGCCGCTTCCGCCGCCACGCGCTCAGAGAGGATCGAATCGACCGACAACGAGAGATGCGCGTGTTGCTCCGTGCTGCCGAGCGGAAGGATCGCGCGGTCATCCTTGCCGAGAAATTGCTCGACCTGCCGCCAGTTGCATTCGGAAATTCTCACGACGCCTTCCTTTCCTCGTCCGTTGCATTGATCAGCGGCACCAGCACACGCTCGATTTCGGCGGTGTCGGGGGCATGCCGGTATTCGAATGCGGTGACACGCCCCTGCAATTTCGCCAGGACATCCTCGGCGCCGCTGGCGAACACGACGACATCGGACGCGCCGAGCAGACCCTCCAGATCCGGCGTTTCGAGCGTAGCGCCTGTCAGATGCTCGACATGGGGGGCGAAGCGCTGGACGCCGGCCTTCATGATCGGCAAGAAATCCGGGAACCTGGAGATAACAGCGACGCGCGCCAGCGAATCCAGCGCGGCCAGCGCCTTTCGGGTTTCTTCCGAAGGGATGAAGCTGATCGACACCACCTTGGTGTTGGGGACTAGCGACATCACCTCGCGCTGGCGATTGACGAAGGTGACGGCGAGATCGGCCGAATTGGCGCGTGCACGGGCGGCGGGGTCACGTTCAATCGCCGAGATCGTCAGCGGCTCGACGGTCACGCTATTTCCGAGGCGCGCGGCGATGAAGCGCGAGTAGCTGGCGGTGGCGTCGGTGAACAATCCGATCATGACGATCTTGGTCCGGGCACCTATGCTGTCGCGATAGAAGGCGCGCGCGCTGACCAGTGAGACGAGTTCGGCCGGCCGGATCCCCGCGGCGGTTCCGGCGTCAATCAGCGCGTCGATCCGCCTGTGCAGTTCCATCGCCTCCGGACGGGCGGCGAGCCGTGCATGCCCGCTGCTGGTGACGAAGGAGCCGGAACCGGGACGCGTTTCGATCATGCCGGAAGCCTTGAGGTCGCCATAGACCTGGCTGACCGTCATTGGGGCCACGCCGATGCGCTCGGCCAGTTCCCTGACCGACGGGAGCAGTTCTCCTGGCAGCAATTGGCCGCAGGCGATGCCGTATTCGATCAATCCCTGCAACTGCGTGCGCAGAGGCACTGGCAGATCGCGGTCAACCGAGAACTCCATTCAGATCAGTCCAATCAAGTGTATCATCCACCTATAACGCTTAGTCCGGTCGATCTTGGGTGACAAGCACGTTCTTGCGCCAGAGCAGCGGATTTGATGGGACGATCCCGTTGACAGGATAGGCCACGCATGAAAACGTTATGGCCAACAAGAACACTTAAAATTCCTCTGGAGGTACGGGAGCCGTCATGAACATGCTCGTCAAGGCTGCGCTGAGCGCGGCACTTCTCGTTGGAACCAGCTACAGTGCGCTTGCTGTCGAACGCGGCGGCACGCTGAAATACGGCCGCTATGCGGACAGCCTCTTTCTCGATCCGGTGCTCAATGATGCCAATGTCGACATCTGGGTCCTGTCCAATCTCTACGATACGCTGATCCAGCCCACCGACGACGGCAAGGGCCTGAAGCCGGGCCTGGCGACGGAATGGAAGGTCGCCGACGATGGGCTTTCCGTCACGCTGACATTGCGCGACGGCATCAAATTCTCCGATGGATCGCCGATCACCCCAGCCGATGTACAATGGTCGCTGAAGCGCGCCGCCGATCCGAAGAAAGGCATCTGGAATTTCCTGGTTGGCTCGATCCAAGACGTGACCACCGCAGGCGATCACACCGTCATCATCAAGCTCAAGAACACCGATCCAGCAATCCTCGCCGCGCTCACTGTGTTCAACACCGCGATCCTGCCGATGAAGGCGTTCGAAGCCTCGCAAGGGACGACCGACGAGGAAAAGGCGAAGAGCTTCTCGGCGCATCCGATCAGCTCAGGTCCGTTCGTCCTGCAATCATGGGACCACGGCCAGTCGATGAAGCTGACCCGCAACGAGAATTACTGGGCCAAGGGCGAGGACGGCAAGCCGCTGCCCTATCTCGACGGCATCGATTTCGAGGTGATCCCCGATGATGCCACACGCATCCTGAAATTGCAGTCGGGCGAGATCGATGGCGCGGAATTCATCCCCTATGCGCGCGTCGACGAATTGAAGCAGGCCGACGGCATCGACATGAAACTCTACCCGTCGACCCGCGTCGAATACATCACCATGAACGTGCGCCCGAAGATCGGCGACAAGGACAATCCGCTGTCGAACGAAAAAGTACGCCAAGCGATGAACTACGCGACAAACAAGGAAGCGATCATCCAGGTGGTGACCCATGGCGTGGGGTCGCAGATGACCTCGTTCATGTCCTCGGCGACGCCGCTGCACAAGGGTGACAAGCCGCTCTATCCCTATGATCTCGACAAGGCCAAGCAGTTGATGAAGGACGCCGGTTTCGAGAGCGGCTTCCAAACCAGTCTGCTCGTGCTTGCCGGCAACCAGGACGAGATCGGCATCGCCACGGCGCTGCAGCAGATGTGGGGCCAGATCGGCATCAAGCTCGACTTGCAACAGGTCGACAATCCGAGCCGCACCCAGCAATACCGCGACGGCACGTTCACGATGCGCGAGGCGGCGTGGACCGACGACATCGCCGACCCGAACGAGATCGCTTCGTACTTCGTCTATTCGCCGACCATCGGGGCGCTGCATAGCGGCTGGAAGAGCGACGAGGCCGACAAGCTTTTCGAAGCCTCGCAAAAAGAGACCGACGTCGCCAAGCGTACAGACCAATATGCCAAGATGCAGGACATCTACAACAGCAGCGGACCGATCGTCCCGCTCTACGAGACCCCCTATCCGGTCGCGTTGAGCAAGAAGGTGCAAGGCTTCGTGCAGATCCCGCTCGGCAACAATATCTTTGGCGCCGCGTGGCTGGAGAAGTAGGCTAACCGCCTGAGACGGCGAACGGTATGTCGTTCGCCGCCATTTCGCTCCAATTCAACAAGGTCTGGATCACCCTTTGCCGCTGTTGGGCTTCATTTTCCGACGAGTTCTGCAAACGATCCCGACCATCGCCTTCATCCTGGTGGTCACCTTCATCCTCGTCCGGCTTTTGCCGGGCGACCCGGCCAGCGCCATGCTCGGCGACCGCGCCATCGATGCCGACGTCCAGCGCATCAATGCCAAGCTCGGGCTCGACCAGCCGATTCCTGTGCAGTTCCTCTACTTCACCAAGGCGGTCTTTACCGGCGATCTCGGCAACTCGATCGGCCTGAAGCTGCCGGTGATCGAACTGATCGCGCACCGTCTCCCCGTCACATTGATGCTTACCGGAATGGCCGCCCTGATCGCGCTGCTGGTGGCGGTGCCGCTGTCCTTCGTCGCAGCGCTCAACCGTGGCGGCGCGCCGGACGCCATCATCCGCGGCACCTTCCAGATCGGCCTGTCGATGCCCGTCTTCTATGTCGGGTTGGTGCTGCTGACCGTATTTGCCGCTAAATTGCGCTGGTTTCCGGTCGGTGGCTATGGCCAGAACTTCCTCGACGATCTCTATCATCTCTTCCTTCCCGCCACGACGCTGGCGCTCAGCCTTTCCGCCGTGCTCATGCGCAATCTGCGCGCCGCCATCATTGGGGTGGTCGGCGCCGACTATGTCGACTTTGCCCGCGCCAAGGGTCTTCGCGCCAGGGTGATCATGACGCGCCATGTCCTGCGCAATGCGCTGATTTCGACGGTGACGCTGTTCGGCCTGTCGATCGGCACGCTGCTCGGTGGCGCGGTCATCACCGAAACGGTGTTCGCGATCCCCGGCGCCGGACGGCTGATGATCGAGGCCATCTACGGCCGCGACTATCCCGTCATCCAGGGACTGACGATCGCGTTGGCGCTGCTCGTGTCATTCACCTTTCTCCTGACCGACATCGTCCAGGCCTGGCTCGACCCACGGGTCGCCCGATGAGCGCGGGCGCCGTCCCAATCGCCCCGTCGGCGAAACGGCGCCGGGCATTGCCAGGCACGCTGGTTGGCGCGGTCATAGTGCTTGGCGCCAGCCTTGCCCTGGCGTTCTTTCCCAGTCTCTTCGCGCCCTACGATCCGACAGCCTTCGACTACAACGCCATCCTGCAGGGCCCGAGTTGGGCGCACCCTTTCGGCACCGACAATTTCGGCCGCGACATGCTCTCGCGTGTCATCCACGCCTATCGCATCGACATGCAGATCGCGGTGTTCGCCACGACGGGTCCGTTTGTCTTCGGCAGCATCGTCGGCGCCCTGGTCGGCTATGTGGGCGGCTGGGTGGAGGCGGTGTTCGGCCGCGTCGTCGAAGCGGTAATCACCTTCCCGTTCCTCGTGCTGGTCATCGCCATCGTCTCGGTGCTCGGCCCCGGTCTGCGCAACATGTACATCGCCGTCGGTGTCGTCGACTGGGTGTTCTACGCAAGGCTGGTCTCCGCCGAGGTCAGGATCCAGCGCCGGCTCGACTATGCCGACGCGGCACGTGGCATGGGTTACGGCCATACGCGCATCATCTTCCGGCATCTGCTGCCCAACGCGATAACGCCGGCGGTGGTCTATTTGATGACCGACATGGCGCTCGCCATCCTGCTTGGCTCCAGTCTCGGCTATCTCGGCCTCGGCGCGCAGCCGCCGGCCGCGGAATGGGGCGTGCTGATCGCCGACGGCAAGAATTTCATGACCACCGCATGGTGGGTGTCCGTCTTCCCCGGCATCGCCATCGTCATTACTGGCCTGGGCTTCAGCCTCGCCGGCGACGCGCTGGCCGATTTGCTGAGGGTCAACCGATGACAGCGCCGTCTCCAGATCGAAAGACAGCCGGCGGTGGGCTCAAGGTGCGCGGCCTCACCACCACCTTCGCGACGCCACGAGGTCCGGCCGCCGTCGTCGACGGCATCAATCTCGATGTCGCGCCGGGCGAGATCGTCGGCCTGGTCGGCGAGTCGGGATCGGGCAAGAGCATCACACTGCGCTCGATCGTGCGGCTGGTGCGCGAACCAGGCAAGGTGAGCGGTCAGGTCGAATGGCAGGGCCGCGACCTGATGGCGATGAGCGAGGCGGATCTTCGAAAGGTGCGCGGCGCCGAGATCGCGATGATTTTTCAAGAGCCGATGACGGCGCTCAACCCCGTGCTGCCGGTCCGCCTGCAGATCGAGGAAAATCTCAGCGCCCACAGCACGCTCGATCACCGAGCCCGCCGTCAACGCGCGCTGGAACTGATGAACATCGTCGGCATTCCAGCCGCCGAACGGCGGCTCGACGAATACCCGCACCAGTTCTCCGGCGGCATGCGCCAGCGGGTGATGATTGCGATCGCGCTGGCCAGTTCGCCGAAGCTGCTGCTCGCCGACGAGCCGACAACGGCGCTCGACGTGACCATCCAGGATCAGATCCTGAAGCTTATCCTCGACCTGCGCGACCGTTTCGGCATGAGCGTGGTGTTCGTCACCCATGATCTCGGCGTCGTCGCGGCGACTTGCGACCGCATGGTGGTGATGTATGCCGGGCGCATCGTCGAGACCGGCACGGTGGCGCGGGTGTTCGCCGAGCCGCACCATCCCTATACGCGTGGGCTGCTCGGTTCCGTGCCGCGCATCGGCGCCGAGCGCAGCATGCTTTTATCGATCGAGGGCACGCCACCGGGCCTGACCGACTTGTCGGACGGCTGCGCTTTTCATCCACGCTGTTCCTTCGCCACTGACCGCTGCCGCGCCGAGCGTCCGCCGCTCGAAAGCTTCGCCGCCGGCAGGGAGGTCGCCTGCTTCCATCATCGGACAGTGGCCGCGATGGCGGAGGCGGCCTGATGCGGGAAATGCCGCTGATCTCCGTTGAAGGCGTCTCCAAGCGGTTTCGCCTTCCCCGCACCGCGTCCGACATACTCACCGGCAAACCACCCGTCGCTGTCCATGCGTTGAACAATGTCGATCTGGAAGTGCATCGCGGCGAGACGCTGGGGGTCGTTGGCGAATCCGGCTGCGGAAAATCCACTCTGGCGCGTTGTCTCGTGCGGCTCCTGGAGCCGGACGAAGGACTGGTGCGCTTCGACGGCCAGGACATCAGTCTGCTGCGCCCGGCGGAACGGCGCGCCTTCAACCGCCGCGTCCAGATGATCTTTCAGGATCCCTACTCCTCGCTCAACCCGCGCATGTCGGTGCGACAGGTTCTGTCCGAAGCGCTGAGCGTGCATGCGATGCGGCAAAAGGCCGATATCCCGGCGCGCATCACCGAGCTGCTGGGCCTTGTCCGCCTTCCGGCGGACGCCGCCGACCGCTATCCGCACGAGTTCTCCGGCGGCCAGCGCCAGCGCATCGGCATCGCGCGCGCTCTTGCCGTCGAGCCGGAGGTGCTGGTCGCCGACGAACTGGTCTCCGCGCTCGACGTCTCGGTGCAGGCGCAGGTCATCAACCTTCTACTGGACCTGCAGGAACGGCTGAAGCTTACGGTCGTCTTCGTCGCGCATGACCTCAGGCTGGTGCGCCACATCTCGCACCGCGTCGCGGTGATGTATCTGGGCAAAGTGCTCGAGATCAGCCCAACGGAAGCGCTGTTTGCAGCACCTCGCCACCCCTATTCGAAGGCGCTGCTCGATGCCGCGCCCGAACTCGATCCGGCGCGGCGAACGCGCGTGGCGGCGGCACGAGGCGAGCTCCCCAATCCCCTTGACCTGCCCGCCGGCTGCCTGTTCAACACGCGATGCCCGTTCGCGTTCGAGCGTTGCTTTGCCGAGCGGCCGCACCTGTCCAACCGAGGGCCGGCCCACTTGGCTGCCTGTCACCTGACTGACTTCGGCAAACCGACGCCCGCAACAATCGCTGCACAATGACCTGCTGAAGAACCGAATTTCCCAGATGGCTAAGAGACGCCGATGAGCTACGCCGCATTCGAAGCCGAGGTCGCCAAGGTCAACGACATATTGTGCGCGGTGAACGTGCTTGTCTGGGATTCGCGTACCATGATGCCCTCGGCTGCGGCCGAGGCGCGCGGCAAGCAATTGGGCACGCTGGCGACGGTCGCACGCGAAATCGCTACTGGCGATACTATGCGCAAGGCGCTCGATGCTGCGCGCATGGAACTCATGGGAATGCCCGGAGAGCATCTTCGAAGGCACGCGCTCGATGACGCGGCAAGTGCCATCGCCACGCTCAGCCGCATCCCGGCACGACTGGTGCAGGAGGCCGCGCAGCGGCGAACCGAGGGTCAGGCAGTCTGGATCAAGGCGCGTGCCGGGAACGATTTCGCTGCCTTCGCGCCGGTGCTCGAGCGAACCGTGGAACTGCAGCGCGAGATCAGCGAGCATGTTGGTTATGTCGACCATCCCTACGATGCGGCGTGCGGCACGTTCGAGCCCGATGTAACCTGGCCGCGGCTCAAGGATCTTTACGCAGAACTGAAATCCACGATCGGGCCATTGCTCCAGGCCGCGCTGCAAGCACGGCCGGCACGCGTCGATATTCTGGAACGCACGTATCCGATCGAAAAGCAGAAAGCGTTCTCGAAGACAGTGGCCACCACCATGGGGTACGACTTCGAGCGCGGCCGGCTCGACGACACAGTTCATCCGTTCGAGATTTCCTTCACGCGTGCCGACGCGCGCATCACCGGCCGCTTCCGTGAGAATTGGCTGCCTGGCGGCCTTTTCGCCGTCTGGCACGAGGCCGGCCACGGCATCTATGAGCAGGGCATTTCTCCCGAGTTCACGCGCTCGGTCTTCACCACTGATCTCGTCAATCTCTACGCGGTCGGCGGCACCAGCTTTGGCATGCATGAATCGCAATCACGCCTGTGGGAGAACCGTGTCGGCCGCTCTCGGCGCTTCTGGGAGCAGAATTTCGGGACATTGCGCGCCGAGTTCCCCGACCAACTCGCCGACGTCTCGGTCGCCGACTTCTGGCGCGCGGTGAATGCGCCACGTCCTAGCCTGATCCGGGTAGAGGCCGACGAACTCACCTACGACCTGCACATCATCTTACGTTCGGAGATCGAGGCCGGATTGATGGACGGCAGCCTGCGTGTCCCCGACCTTCCGGCGATCTGGGCGGACAAGGTCCGCAGCTATCTTGGCCTCGATGTACCGACGGACACGCTGGGCGTGTTGCAGGATGTGCATTGGTCAGCAGGCATGATCGGATCCTTCCCGACCTACACGATGGGCAACATCATGTCCTCACAACTGTTCAAGGCGGCGACCAAGATGCCTGAGGTTGAGCGCGGCCTGGAGACCGGCGACTGTGCGCCGCTGAGGACGTGGCTGACGGATAAGGTGCATCGTCACGGCCGGTCGCTGACGCCAGCCGAAATCCTGAAGGCCGCAACCGGCAAGGTGCTAGGGATCGACGATTACATTGACGATCTCCGTCGCAAGGTGACCGAGTTGCACGCATAGCGCCTGCATGGATAGGCTTCGTGTCATCGATAATCACCATCCCGAGCGATTCAGAGATTTCATCAGGCAGGAGACTCTTGGGACCTTGCTCAGCATGCAAGAGATAAGTTGGACGCGCTTGTCAGACGTTACGCGGAGTTTGACCGTTCGAACTGGCGGATCGCAATGTCCGCTCAGTGGCGCTAAACGGGCGGTGTCAGATGGCTCCTTTGAGCGCAAAGCGGCCGTTCGCTCTGGGTGACGTATGGCGCTTTTGGGCCAAAAAACCAGCTATCTCGGCTGGCCGCTGCACGGCAGAGGCGCCGCGCTGTTAGGCGGGACAGCGAAAGATTTTCGATCAGCGCCGCCCCGTTACGCCGCGCCATTCCTGCCCGACTTCGCCAGTTCCTGTTCCAGATCCACCAGCTCCTTGCCGCCGGCCATCAAATTGAGCAGCTGGTCGCGGTCGATTTCGCCCTTGGCGTAGGTGCCGGTGCTTCGGCCGCGCTTCAGGAGGGTGAAGCGGTCGCCGACGACGTAGGCGTGGTGGACGTTGTGGGAGATGAAGATGACGCCGATGCCGCGCGCCTTGGACTGGACGATGAGCTTCAGGACGACGGATGCCTGGTGGACGCCGAGCGCCGATGTCGGCTCGTCGAGGATCAGCACCTTTGCGCCGAAATAGACGGCGCGCGCGATGGCCAGGCATTGCCGTTCGCCGCCCGACAGCGTGCCGACCGGCTGTTCGGGATCGCGCAGCTGGATGCCCATCGCCGACATCTCGTCATAGGCGGTGCGGTTGGCAAAATCGGCGTCGAACTGGCTGATCGGCCCGAATTTGCGCATCGGCTCGCGGCCGAGGAAGAAGTTGCGCGCCACGCTCATCAGCGGCACTAGTGCCAGATCCTGGTAGACGGTGGCGATGCCGCTGTCGCGCGTGTCGGCGGGCGAGGCGAAGCGTACCGGCTTGCCCAGGACGCGGATCTCGCCTTCGTCGGGCGTGTAGACGCCGGACAGCGTCTTGATCAGCGTCGACTTGCCGGCGCCATTGTCGCCGAGCAGGCAGTGCACCTCGCCGGGACGGACGTCGAAGGACACGTCCTTCAGGGCGACGACCGAGCCGAAATATTTGCTGACCGATTTCAGTTCGACATAGGGCTCGGCCATCACCGGCTCCTCATCGCGCGGTTGCGCACATAGGAGTTGAACAACACCGCGATGACCATCATGGCGCCCATGAACAGCTTGAACCAGTCGGTGTCGATGCCGGTGTAGAAGATGCCCATCTGCACGACGCCGAAGATCAGGGCGCCGAACATGGCGCCGACGGCCGAGCCATAGCCGCCTGTCAGCAGCGTGCCGCCGATGACGACGGCGATGATGGCCTCGAATTCCTTCTGCGTGCCGCGCAGCGTGTCGGCCGAACCGGTGACCAGCACCTGGATTGCCGCGAACAGGGCAGCCGCGAGTGCGGTCATGACGAACAGCGTGATCTTGGTGCGCGCCACCGGCACGCCGAGATTGCGCGCGGCATTGGCTTCGCCGCCGGCGGCGAAGATCCAGTTGCCGAAGCGGCTGCGCGTCAACAGCCAGGTGCAGGCCAAGGTCAGCACGATCCACCAGACGATCGACACCGGAATGCCCGAGATCGACGGCAGGCCGTCGGCCCGCTTGCCGATCAAGCCGATATCGGCCAGCCAGGCGATGAGGCCGGAAAGCACCTGTCCCGAAAACAGGCTGTTGAGCGGATCGTGCAAGGCCAGTTCATGCACGCCCGACACCTGGGTCCGCCCCGATATGCCGCGCGTCAGGCCAAGGGTCAGGCCGCGCAGCATGAACAGGCTGCCGAGCGTGACGATGAAGGAGGGCAGGCCGGTCCTGACGACGGCGAGCCCGTTGAGCGCGCCAATGCCGCCGCAGACGGCAAAGGTGAACAGCAACGAAAGCCAGATCGGCCAGCCCCAGAACACTGCGGGGATGGCGATCAGGATGCCGGCAAAGCCGATCATCGAGCCGACCGACAGATCGAACTCGCCGGCGATCATCAACAGCGCCACGGGGGCGGCGAGAATGCCAAGCTGGGCCGAGACTTCGAGGAAGTTGATGATACCCTTGGCACTGAACAGTCCTGAGCTTCCCGCCGTGACGGCGAAGAACACGAAGACCAGCACGGTGCCGGCGGCCGCGCCAAGCTCCGGCCTCGCAAGCAGGCGGCTGAGGCGTGAGACGGACCGGACCCGCTCGTCGCGAATCTCTGAAACCATGGCTACGTAACCCTCACATGGAGCCGTTCATCGTTTCACGGAAACGCCGAACCGCTCCATCTCCTTGCCTTGACGCAATTCCCTGGGGAAAGCGCTGCTCGGTTTCCCCGGGAAAACCGCTCACACTTTTCCTGGAATTGCTTTGTGAAGCGGCCGGGGCGGGCCCCGGCCGCCAGTGTTAGCGCTTGCCGAGTTTCGACAGCTCGATAACCGAGGCGGCGGTGTCCTTGGTGACGAAGCCGGGGCCGGTCGGATAGTCGGCGATCGGCATGATCTTGTATTTCTTCCAGAGGTCGAACATGGCGACCGGGATGTAGCCCATGGCATACTGCTGGGCGTCGATGCCCCATTCCATCTTGCCGGCGACGACGGCCTGCAGGATCGTCGGCGAAAGATCGAACGTGCCGGTCTTTACCTTGCCCGACAGCCCCAGTTCATCGAGCGCGGCCAGCGTCGGCTCGGCACCGCTGGCGCCGACGGCGAGAATGAACTGTGTATCGGCATGAGCGGTCATGTAGGCGATCACGCGGTTCTTCATTTCGGTCGGGTCGATGACGCCGTTCATCACCGGAACGTCGACGCCCATGCCCTTGGCAAAGCCGGCGCAGCGGTCGTCGAGGCTCGAATTGCCGACCTCATGGTTGGCGCAGACCGCCTTGGTGAGGCCGAGCGCCTTGATCCGCTCGCCGGCCATGACGCCCGCCTGGAATTCATCCTGCCCCATGAACAGCAGGCCGCCAAGGTCATGGGTCAGTTTCGAGCCGCCGGAATCGATGACGATCACCGGGATGCCGGCCGCGACCGCGTTCTTGACGGAAGCCGAAAGGGCGGCCGTGTCGGGGATCGAGACAACCATGCCATCGGGCTTAGAGGCCGTGATGGCGTCTATCATCTGCGCCATCTTGGCCATGTCGAAGGTTTCGGGCGCCAGATATTCAGCCTTGACGCCGAGCGTCTTGGCGGCATCGTCCATGCCGTTCTTGACCACCGACCAATAGGGGTCGCCGCTCTGGCCATGGGTGACGAACACCACGCGCGTCTCGTCGGCGGCCGCAAGGGTCGTGGCCGCCGCCATCATCGTGAAGCCGGCCAGCAGGCCGAGCGCAGGCTTTATTAATTTCGCAAGCGAAAACATAGAACCTCCTGTTTGTTTTCCGCCGCCGCAGTTACGGTCGGCGGTCCAGTTGCCCCTTCATTCCAGTCTTATTCCTCAGCACTGGTTCCCTGGAGGCCGCAAACGGCCCCGATCATTCGATGACGTCAAATCCGGCTTGTCTCGCCATGCGAGACAGGTTCTGGAAGCCCATTGTCGCATAAGTCAGCGGGTTGGCCTTGTTGGGATCCTGCTCGGCCTCGACGACCAGCCAGCCGCTGTAACCATTGTCGGCCAGCACGCGCAAAATGGCGGGATAGTCGATGAAGCCGTCGCCGGGGACGGTGAAGATCCCCTCCATGACCGCTCCCATGAAGCTCATGTCCTCGGCGCGGGCACGCTCGAGCACGGGTTTGCGGGCGTCCTTGCAATGCACATGCACGACGCGCTTGACCTGCGCCTTGATGAGCGCCAGCGGGTCGCCACCGGAAAATATCGAATGGCCGGTGTCGTAGAGCAGGCCGACCGCCTCGCCGGTGTGCCGCATCAACAGGCCGACCTCGGCATCGGTCTCGACGATGGTCCCCATGTGATGATGGAATGCCATGCGCACGCCGAAATCAGCCATCTTCTCGGCCAGCGCCGTCAGCTTGCGGCCATAGGCCGGCCATTCTTCCGGGCCGAGCCCGGGACGCTGCGAGATCGGGCCCCAGATGGCGTTGTGGCGCCCGCGCGATGTGTCGGCATAGACGACATGGGTGGAGCCCATATCCTTCAAGAGCTGCAGATGCGGCGTGATCGCATCCATCTCCGCGCCGACATCCTTCTCGTCGCAACGGCCATCATACCAGCCGGAAATCACGGCAAGGCCGTAGCGATCCATGATCGGCTTCAGTTCGGCCGAGCGGCGCGGGAACTTGCCGCCGAGTTCGGTGCCGGAATAGCCGGCCTGCCTGGTTTCGCTTAAACAGACTTCGAGCGGCGTGTCGCCGCCGAGTTCCGGCACGTCGTCATTGGTCCAGGTGATCGGATTGATGCCGATGCGAACCGTCACGGGCGAACTCCTGATTGCTTCGACTGGGCAAGGTGATGGCGGGCCAGCCCCGCCAGCAGGGTCATGTCGCGGCGGGCATGCTCGGCGGTGTTGCGCACCGGCGCCCCTTCGACGATCGCCGACCAGAAGCCTTTCAGCTCTTCGACGAAGGCTTCCTCGTAGCCGCTGCGGATGTCGCGGCTGGAGAGCGTGTGGCCGTCGCCGGTATGGAGGGTCAGCCGCGTCGGCTGATGGTTGAGATAGGGCGAGGGGAATTCCAGCTCGAGCGAGGCGTCGTCGAAATAGAGCGTGATGCGCTCGCGGTAATCCGGCAGCCTGGGAATGGCGACATGCGCCATGGTCCACAGTGCCTGCCCGCCGAGCAGCCGGACAGCGCCCTGGCCGCCTTCGCCCTTGGCGAAGACCGAGGCGCCGACAATGTCGCCATCGGCGACGCCGAGCGCGTCCAGCAAGCCATGGACGGCGTTGACGTCGTGGACGATCGACGAACAATAGGCGCCGACAAAGCCGCGAAAGGCGTCGGGGTCGTCGATGCCGGGCACCGCGCGGTCCACCTGCTCGCGCTGTTTGGATTCGGTCGACGCAATCAACCCCGCCGCGACGTCGTCACCCCGGCAAGTGGAGGCGTGCCGGATAAAGGGCCAGGCGTCGGGATCGTTGACCTCGACCGAAACGTAGCGAAGCGTGCGCGCCGTGCCGGGCAGCATGTTCAGCGCCGCCTCGTAGCTCGGGTCGAAACGCTTCATGTAGCCGACCTGAAGCACCTTTCCGGCGCGATCCCTGGCGGCGATCAGTTCATCGATGTCGGCTGCGCTGTAGCAAAGTGGCTTTTCGCAGAAGACATGCAGCCCCCTGGCGAAAGCGGCAAGGCTTTGCTCGCGGTGCAGCGCATCCGGCGAGGCGATGACCACGGCGTCAAGCGGCATGGCGAGAAGCGCGTCGAGATCGGAGAATGCCTCGAGGCCGAATTCCTCGCCGACAAAGGCGCGGACTTTTGGTGACGGATCATAGACGCCAACGATCTTGAACTGGCGGGAGAGCTTGAGCAGGTTCGGAATGTGCTCGACCTGGGCGACGCCGCCCGCACCGATCACTCCTACCCTTATGCACCGCATCGGCCAGCCCCATCTGAACCTGAACGCTTTTTTCTTGAGCCTAGGACGGCTTTGGTTCCATTGTTAGAACCAGATTCAATTGATTTTTGGGAACCAGATGAAGAGCAGTTTTCCCGTCGACGGCATCGCCTTGGATCGTGGCAGTCCCGCCAACCTGCACCGGCAGCTCTATGTCCAGCTGCGCGGCCTGATCGAACGGCGCGTGCTGCCGAGCGGCCACGCACTGCCCTCGACACGGGTCATGGCGCGGGACCTGAATGTCGGCCGCAACACGGTAATCGCCGCCTGCGACCAGCTGGCTCTGGAGGGCTATCTGGCGATACGCCCGCGCAGGCCTTCCGTGGTGATGGACCTGCCGACCCGTTCGACCGCGGCGGAAGATGTGTCGGTCGAGGACGCCAATCCGCTATCGCGGCGCGGGCAGACGATGCTTGCCCAACCCTATCATCATGGCCGGCCGGGCATGCTTGCCTTCCATCCCGGCATGCCGGACCCGGACAATTTTCCGTTCAACACCTGGTCGAAACTGCTCAGCCGCCGCGCCAAATTCGCGCATATCGATCTTTTCGGCACCTATCACGTCAAGGGCTATCCGCCGCTCTGCGAGGCAATAGCGCGCTATCTCACCGCCTCGCGCGGCGTGAAGTGCACGCCTGAGCAGATCGTCGTCACCAATGGCGCGCAGTCGGCATTCGACCTGTTGGCCCGGCTACTGATCGATGAGGGCGACACGGTGTGGATGGAGGAGCCGGGCTATTATGGCGCCGGTTCGGCCTTTGTCTCGGCCGGGGCGAGGCTGGCGCCGCTGCGCGTCAGCAATGCCGGCTGGACCCTCGATCCACCGCCGGTCATTCCGCGCATGATTTTCGTCACGCCCTCCTGCCACCATCCGCTCGGCATAACCATGCCGATGGAACAGCGGCTCAATCTCCTGCACATGGCCGAGAGCTGGCGCTCGTGGATCATCGAGGACGACTATGACGGCGAGTACCGTTTTCAGGGACAGCCCATTCCGGCGCTGCAGGGCATCGGCGCGTCGGACCGCGTGGTCTATGTCGGTACCTTCGCCAAGATCCTTTTCCCGGCCATGCGCCTCGGCTTCCTGGTGGCGCCCAAGGCGATCGACCATACGATCGTTTCGGCGCTGAGCGTCAGCGGCCAGTTCGCGCCCTTGCTGACCCAGGCGGCGCTCGCGGACTTCATGAACGAGGGGCATTTCACGCGCCATCTGAGGCGCATGCGGCGGCTCTATGCGGAGAGACGGCAGTTCTTCCTGGAAAGCGCGCAAAGGCATCTCGGGGAATGGCTGGATTTCCACACGACCGAATCCGGTATTCAGGTCGTCGGCATTTTCCGCGGCGGATGCAGCGACGCAGCGGTTGCCGAAGCGGCGCTCCAGCAGGGCATCAACGTTTCGGCGCTGTCGATCCAGTACCGCCACGGCACGGCGCAGAACGGCCTCGTCATGGGCTTCGCGGCGGCCGACGCGCAGACAACCGAAAAGACGATGCAGAAGTTTCGCGCCGTGCTGCAAACCCATTTTTCCAGAGCAAGGTGATCGGGGCAAGGTCCCGAGATCGAAGTCTGGAGTCGGATGATTTCAGGTCCAGTCGACCTGAAATCTGAATCCGGCTCTAGATCAAAGGGATAGAGCATGTCGCCCTAAACTGGCCCCGGTTTTGGGAGAACGACATGCATGCAAACAAGGAGCTGAGGCGCGTCGCATGAATCCGGTCAGACGCGACGCGCTCTAGGTGTTTGGTCCCGGCATTTGCTGGAGCGGATTGAGTTTGAAGCGTTCCGGTTGTGAGACCCATGCCTTGCAGATGAACTCGTATGGGGTGAGACCTTTGAGGGTCTTGAGCCTGCGAGCGAAATTGTAGGCGGCAACGAAGTCGGCGAGATGGGTGCGTAGTTGGTCGTGGCCCTCATAGTAGAAGCGCTTGACGGTGGCGTCCTTGATGGTTCGGTTCATTCTCTCGACCTGGCCGTTGGTCCACGGATGCCTCGCCTTGGTCGTGCGATGCTCGATGTCGTTCCTGGCGCAGGTGTACTCGAAGGCGTGAGCGCGGAAGATCTCGCCATTGGCGATTGCCTCCTTGATCAGCGGCACCGCCGAGCCACCGGCACCGGGCGTGGTGAACTGAATGCCGTTATCGGTAAGCACGGTATGAATCTTGTAGGGAACGGCCGCGATCAGGCGCAGTAGAAAGTCTCTCGAGACGGCGGTGGGGGCCTTCTCGTGCAACTCGACGAAGGCGAACTTCGAGGTCCGATCAATGGCGACGAACATGTGCAGCTTGCCCTGCTCGGTCCTCACCTCGGCAATGTCGATGTGGAAGTAGCCGATCGGGTAGCTCTTGAATTTCTTCTTCGCCGGTTTGTCACCCTCGACATCCGTCAGGCGGCCGATGCCATGGCGTTGCAGGCAGCGATGCAATGAAGACCGCGTCAGGTGCGGGATGGTTGGCTGCAAGGCATAAAAGCAGTCGTCGAGCGGTAGCAACGTGTAGCGCCGGAAGGCGACGATGATTGCCTCCTCCTCGATCGAGAGCACTGTCGATCTCGGTTCCTTCGGACCAGTCGGCAGATCGGCGACTGAAGTTCGCCTCTTCCATTTGGCGACCGTCTTCTGGTTGATCCCGTAGCGCTTGGCCAGAGCCCTCAGGCTCTCTTGACTATACTGTATCGCTCGACGGACCGCCTCTGTCGTTGTGGCGCTCCCATGCAGAACCTGGCCCATAGCGCATCCTTTGATTCGGAAGATAAGGATGCCCCATCAAAGCCTGGGATCAAACATCTAGGTTGCCGATTCAAAAGGCGAGGCACGTTTGACGAGAGCAAGGTCGTTTTCGCTTCAACGACTACGCCTGACGCGCCGAAGTCCCTATCCTACAATGATTTCGCTGAACTGCACGATGGGCGCGATGTCCGTGTAGTTGGCGACGTCCGCGACAATCTCCGCGCGGTGGGGACCGAACGCCTCTTGGTATGTCCCCAGCGTCGGCGAGTAGATATGACACGCCGCGACGAACTCTGGCGCGCTTCCGGGCACGCCACCCGCAAGGCCCTTCTCGATCTCGTAGCGCAGGCAGGCAGGGCCGAGCCGTTCCTGGATCAGTGGCAGGTGGTGGGTGCGGTAGTAGTCGTGATCGAACTTCGAGCCGCGATCGGCCGGATAGTAGACGCTCATCTTGATCATGGTCGGGTATCCTGTCCGCACGCCTCCGAGGGCGTCAGAGGGCATTGCTAGCTCGCCGACCCCTGACGCGCATATAGATTTTGTGTGAAGCGAGTTTGACGACAGCAAGGTCGTTTTCACCGTGCTTGTCGAAGCGGGTGGCGACGGCACGGAAATGCCCGAGTTTGCTGAAGAAGCGCCATCGAATATGCCGGTTCCATACGCCCGCCTTGCGCCATCTGACGAAGCGGTTGTCGTATACGCGCCGTGGCGCTCGCCCCCTGGCGTGTCGGGCCGAAGACGCCAGTAAATCCCTCAAGGAGTGCGTGACCTAGGCCGGACTTGCAATCCGCTCCCGGCAGCGCACTTCGTCGATCGGCCTGCCGAGCGCGGCGAAGCGCGTGGCGGCTTCCTCGAACGCTGCCACCGCACGGGTTTCGCTGCGCTCGGCCCGGCGCTGCACGCCGCGGGCTTCCCAGACGGCCGCCACCCATGGGCCGCCGTTCCACATGCCTGCCACGCGTTCGGCCTCGTCGAGCCGCCGGTTGACCTGTTCGGTTTCGCCCGCTTCGGCAAGGGCAACCGCCGCGGCGGTGCGGAAGGTCATGGAGCAAGGTTGGCAATTGCAACCCGCCGACAGCATGCGGTCCCCCTCGCGGATCGTCTCGGCGATCCTTTCGCGCGTCGTGGCGGCGCGCACCTCGAGCCCCTTCAGGCTGATCAGCAGGTGCGGCGCGAGCCAGGAGGACTGGGCAAGCGTCGTGGCGCGGCGGATCAGCCGTCCCGCCTGCCATTTCTGGCGGCGGGCAAGCGCGAGTTCCGTCAGGTGCTGGAGCGCGAGCACGCGGCCGGCGACGGCTGCCACCTGAGCATAGAGCCTTTCGGCTTCGGTCAGCATGCGCTCGGCCTCGGCCAACTGGCCGGAGAACAGCGCTGCTTCCCCCAGCACGAGCGAGGCAAGGCCACGCCCCGCGACCGAGCCGGCGCCCTCGGCCACCGACAGGAGTTCCCGTGCCGACGCGGCGATGTCGTGATGGCCCTTGGCGCTGCAGAGGCAGAATTCGGCCAGGCACAGATGCCCGTCGAAAACATTGGAGACAAAGGCTGGCTTGGACCGCACCCATTCGATGAACTCCGCCCGGAACAATTCTCGCCACTGGCCCTGCATATGGGCCACGAGGCCGATCAGGGCGCTGGCTTCACCGACCTCGCGGGCCAATCCCGCATCCATCGCCAGTTCGCGTGTTTCCCTGCCAACCTGGCCGGCCTTGGCGAAGTCGCCGCTCTGCAGGTGCAACAGGCCCCAGGCCAGCGAGGCACGGATGCGGTCGCTCAAGCCGACCGGGTCGACAGAGGGCACGGCCAGCGCTTTTTCGTAGAGCTTCACGGTCTCCACGCCTGGGCCGACCCCGAGATCGATACGGAGGGAATTGCTCAGCTGATTGAACAGCCTGATCGCCTCGGCCCGGTTACCGGCGTCGAGCGCCGCCTGCATCAGGGCGCACTGCGCCTGCTCGTCGGCCGGGTCCATCGCAATCAGGCGCTGCCAGAGCTTGCCCGCCCGCAGCACGGCGGCATGGCGCTGCCGCAGGGCCTGCCGGGGCGTATCGAACCAGTCGACATAGGGGTCGTCAGGCAGCAGGTCTCCCGTGTAGAGATCGGCGGCCGTTTCGCAGGCGGCGATATCCTCGCCGCGCAAGGCAAGTCTGGCGGCCGCCTCGAACGTCTCGACGTCGATTTCGAGGTCGGCGACAGGGGCGAGGGTGATAATCTCGGCCGTTTGTTCGATCAGCCCGTGAGCGCCGAGCGCTCGTCGGGCAAAGTGGATGGCCTTGCGCAGGTTCGCGCCCGCGGCCTCGGGATCAAGATCGGGCCAGAACGCCTCCATCACCTGTTCGCGGTGAACGCGGTGCGCGCGGTTGACGGCGAGCAGCTTCACCAATGCGGCGCCCCGGTCCCGGCGCCATGCCGCCGCCGGAACGACCTGATCGTCAACACTGACGCTGAAGCCGCCAAGCAGTTGAATGCGAACGCGCAATGGGAGGCCCTTTCAGGATGCCCGGTTCCCGCACGTGCTCCAGAGCCTGCCGTCACAAGCGTCTGCACGGCGGGGAACGCTGGCGGAACATAGGTTGCCTAGTCTGCACCCGTAGTCAATTCCAACCGTCTCCCACAGGAGGATCAAATGTCTCTTCGTATCGCCGACACCGCTCCCGATTTCGCCGCCGAGACCACCCAGGGCCCGATCAACTTCCACGATTGGCTGGGCACGTCCTGGGGCATCCTGTTTTCCCACCCCAAGGACTTCACCCCAGTCTGCACGACGGAACTCGGCTACATGGCCAAGTTGAAACCCGAATTCGACAAGCGTGGCTGCAAAATCATCGGGCTCTCCGTCGACCCCGTCGACCGTCATGCCGGATGGGCTGATGACATCGCCGAAACCCAGGGCCATGCCCCCAACTTCCCGATGATCGGCGACCCGATGCTTGCCGTCGCCAAGCTCTACGACATGCTGCCGGCAACGGCAGGCGACAGCGCCGAGGGGCGCACGGCCGCCGACAACCAGACGGTGCGCCATGTCTACGTCATCGGACCCGACAAGAAGATCAAGCTGATGATCGCCTATCCGATGACCACCGGCCGGAACTTCGACGAGATCCTGCGCGTCGTCGACTCCATGCAGCTGACGGCCAGGCATCGCGTTGCCACTCCCGTGAACTGGCAGCAGGGCGACGACGTGATCATCGCGGGTTCGGTTTCGAACGATGAAGCCAAGGTGCTCTATCCCGACGGCTGGAAGCAGCCGAAGCCGTATATCCGCATCGTCCCGCAGCCTCATGGCAATGCCTGAGCCTTGCTCGAGGCACCAGGCAACAGGAGGTTACAGATGAAAACCCGCATCCTTATCCTAGGCGCCGGATTTGGTGGCCTCGAACTCGGCACGTCCTTGTCCGAGGCCCTGGGTGACAGCATCGCTGTCACCCTCATCGACAAGTCGGATGCCTTCGTGTTCGGCTACGCCAAGCTCGACTTGATGTTCGGCCGGTCGACGGAAGCTGCCGTGCGGCTGCCTTACGCGGACTTTGCCAAGGCCGGCGTGACGATGAAGCGCGAGACCGTCACCGCCATCGACCCGGAACGCCGGCGCGTGACCACCGACAAGGGCGTGCACGAGGCCGACATTCTGGTGCTCGCGCTTGGCGCCGATTACGACGTCTCGGCAACGCCGGGCATCACGCTTGGCCGCAATGAGTTCTACTCCGTTCCGGGCGCCGCCCACATGGCAAGCGTGCTGCCCGAATTTACCCGGGGCGATGCCGTGATCGGCGTCTGCGGCGCGCCCTACAAATGCCCGCCCGCGCCCAGCGAATGCGCCCTCATGCTGCATGACTACCTGACAGAACGAGGCGTGCGGGGTGATTGCCGGATCACCTATGTCAACCCGCTGCCGAGCCCGGTGCCGCCGTCTCCCGAAACGTCGAAGGCGCTTCTGACGGCTTTCGCCGAACGCGGCATCACCTTCATTGCAAGCACCCGCGTGGTTTCCGTGGACGAAGCACGCAAGGTGGTTACGCTCGACAATGGCGCCGAACTGCCCTGCGACCTGTTCCTGGGCGTGCCGCGGAACCGGGCGCCCGATGTCGTCGCCGCGGCTGGCCTGACCGAAGGCGGCTGGGTGACCATCGATCCGCGCACGCTGGAAACCCGCTTTCCCGGCGTCTATGCGCTCGGAGACCTCGCTAATACCGGGGCACCGAAGGCGGGTGTCTTCGCCGAAGGGGCGGCGCGCACTGTGGCAGCGAACCTGATCGCCAGGCTCCGCGGCGAGGAGCAGACTGCGAGGAATCCGGGGGCGGGGTCCTGCTATATCGAGTTCGGGGCCAACAGGATCGCCAGGGTGGATGTGGATTTCTTCTCCGGGCCCAAACCCACCGGCACCTTCTACGAGCCGTCGGAGGCCCTTCGGGTCGACAAGGCGAATTTCGGCTCCAGCCGCAAGGCCCGCTGGTTCGGGCGCTGATATCGGCAGGCGGTCGCCGGCGAGCCGGCGACCGCCTGCCTGCTGTTAAGCCGGCTGCAATGCCCTTCGCGGCAGCGGCGGGAAGGCGATCGCGATGCCTGCGGCACCGAGGCCGATGAGGGCCGAACCGATGAACAGCCAGTGGTAGCTGGCATAGGCATCGAAGATCATGCCGCCGGCGAGCGGTCCGAGCGCCATGCCGAGGCTGGACAGCATGGTGGCGGCGCCGAACACGGTGCCGAGGATGCGCTGGCCGAAATATTCGCGCGCCAGCACCGCGTAGAGCGGCATGACGCCGCCATAGGTGGCGCCGAAGATGACGGCCAGCATATAGAACTGATCGAGCTGGCTGACCGAGAGATAGGCGGCAATGACGATCGCCTGGATGGCGAGACCCGCGACCAGCACCGGCTTGACGCCGAGCCGGTCGGCCAGCACGCCGTAGAGAAGCCTGCCGCCCAGGCCGGCGAGACCCTCGACGCTGTAGATGGTGACCGCCGCCATGGGCGCGACGCCGCACAGCATGGCATAGCTGACCATGTGGAAGATCGGCCCGGAATGCGCCGCGCAGCAGGCGAAAAAGGTCAACCCCAGCACGATGAATTGCGGCGAGCGCAGCGCCTGGGCCACGCTCATGCCCGCACCCTCGGCGACTGGGACTGAAGCGGCATCGGCCATGGCGGGTTTCGGCGGCTGGCGGACCAGAGGCACCGCCGGCAACAGCAGCACCCAGGCCATGATGCCGATGTCGAACATGGCGGTGCGCCATTCATAGGCCGAGATCAGCCAGCGGGCGAAGGGCGAGATCGTCATCGGGGCGACGCCCATGCCGGCCGAGACCAGCGAAACGGCAAGGCCGCGATTGGTGTCGAACCAGGCCGTGGTGAGCGCGATCATCGGCGCGAAGAAGGCGCTGGCGGCAAGCCCGACCAGCACGCCGTAGCTAACCTGGAAGGTCAGTAGCGAGCCGGCGCGGCTCGCCACCACCAACGCCAGCCCAAGCAGTGCTGCGCCGATCGCCACGACGATGCGGGCACCAAACCGGTCGGACAGGGCGCCCCAGGCAAAGCCGCCAAGGCCCATCACCAGGAAGTTGAGCGTCATGGCGCTCGAAATGCCGGCGCGCGACCACTGCGTGTCGAGCGCCATCGGTTCGAGAAAGATCGCCAGCGAAAACATCGTGCCGATGGCGACACAGGACATCAGCGCGCCTGCCGCGACGATGATCCAACGATAGGAGAGGTTCATCTTTCTTCTCCCAGCCAGAGGGCAGCGCTACGCGCTGCTTGCGTCCGAAGGACGCCGGCATCGAGACCGATCCTACAATCCGGTTGCATTTTTTATCCAGTCTGTTCCGGCGCTGTTTGCGATCGTCTCAGATCGGCAGTTCCGAGGTATGTTTGATGGTCCAGCTGGGAACGTCGGTCTTGACGTTCTGGACGCCCTTGATGCGGCTCAGATGCTCCGACTGGAAGCGGCGGTAGTCGTCGATGCTGGCCGCCACCACTCGCACCATGGCGTCGCAATCACCCAGCATCAGGTAGCATTCCATGACCTGCGGCAGCTTGGCAACTTCGGTGGCGAAGTGCCCGATCGTGTCCTCGTCCTGCGTCTTAAGCCAGATGCGGGTGAAGAAGGTGAGGCCCTTGCCGATGCTGGCCGGGTTGAGCACGGCGACATAGCGGTCGATGACGCCGGCTTCTTCCAGAAGCTTGACGCGGCGCAGGCAAGGCGAGGGCGACAGGCCGACCTCGTTGGCCAGATCGTTGTTGGCCATGCGGCCGTCGCGCTGCAGCGCTCGCAGGATGCGCCTGTCGATGTCATCGAGCTTCATGGCGTGGAATTCCATTTATTCCGTCAATCGTGATATAGAATGCTAAAATAATGGCAAATGCAACAATCTTCGCAACCAAATTGCCGGGCCAACTTTATATGGTTGCGCCGACATCATCACCATCCGGCCCTTAACCGGGCGCGGTTTCCGCGAGATTGGTCTGTGGAAAATCATGAGCGTTTCTGAAGCAACGTCGTCCACGATTGACGGTGGATCGAGTTCGGAGTTCCGGCGCGGCGTTGTGTCGTGCGTGCCGGTCCTGCTCGGCACGATCCCCTATGCGCTGGTGCTGGGCGCGCAGGCGACGCAGAAAGGCCTCAGCGCCGTCGAGCTGTCTCTTATGACCGGATTGAATTTCGCCGGCGGTTCGGAATTCGCGGCCATCCAGCTCTGGACATCGCCGCCGCACATCGTGCTGATCGTCGCCATCACCTTCCTGGTCAATAGCCGTCACTTCCTGATGGGGGCAGCCTTGGCGCCATTCCTGGGGCATTTGCCGCCGCGCAAGGTGTTTCCGGTGCTGTTCTTCCTGTGCGACGAAAGCTGGGCGCTCGGCTTGGCCGACGCCAAACAGCGTGCCGACGCCGGCATCGCCCCAGCCTTCAGCCTGCGCTACTACATGGGCGCGGCACTGGCGATGTACCTGGCCTGGGTGGGCTTCACCACGCTCGGCGCCTTGCTTGGCCCGATGCTCGGCGATGTCCAGCATTATGGTTTCGACATGGCGTTCCCGGCCGTGTTCCTGGTGCTGATGCGCGGCATGTGGAAGAGCGTGGTGGCGGCGCGGCCCTGGCTGGTCAGCCTGGTCGTCGCCGCCCTCGTCTATCTCGTCGTTCCCGGCGCCTGGTATGTCGCGGCGGGTGCGGTGTCGGGGCTCGCTGCCGCCTGGCTGATGGCGGGTGACGCATGATCGACATGGCAACCCTTCTCACCATCGTGCTGATGGCCGGCGTCACCTATCTCACGCGGATCGGCGGTTATGTCGTGCTGCGCAACCGCGTGCTCAGCGCGCGTGCCACAGCGGTGATGGAGGCGGCACCCGGCTGTGTGCTGATCTCGGTCATCGCACCGGCCTTCGTGTCGCGCAATCCCGCCGATCTCCTGGCGCTGGCGATCACCTTTATCGCGGCGACAAGATTGTCCATGCTGCCGACCGTGCTGATCGGGGTCGCATCGGCGGGCCTGCTCAGGCACCTCCTGGGGTAGCTGCGACACAAGGCGGACGCCTGCTTTCCTATTGGCGCGTGGACGTGATGCGCCGACCCTCGGTGTTGAACAGATGGAGTTGGGCCAGGTCCGGCGCCAGAAACACGCGCTGACCCGGCATAACGGCAATCCGCTCGCGCAACAGTGCGCTCAGCGTGTTGTCACCGGCCTTAGCCATGACCAGGGTTTCCGAGCCGGTCGGCTCGACCACTTCGACCACCGCCGGCACGCCGCTCTCGGCGAGCCTGAGATGTTCGGGGCGGATGCCCCAGGCAAAAGCGCTTTCGCCCTGTTCCAGCACCGGCAGCGGAAACACCGTACCGTCGCCGGCGGTGAAACCGTCAGCCGTGGTGCGGCCGCGCAGGATGTTCATCGACGGCGACCCGATGAACTGGGCGACGAACAGATTGGCCGGGCGGTCGTATAGGTCGAGCGGCGCGCCGACCTGTTCGACGATGCCGCCATTCATGACGACGATCTTGTCGGCCATGGTCATGGCTTCGACCTGGTCATGGGTAACGTAGACGATAGTGGTTCCCAAGCGCTGGTGCAGCGCCTTGATTTCGGTGCGCATCTGCACGCGCAGTTTGGCGTCGAGGTTTGAGAGCGGCTCGTCGAAGAGAAAGACCTTGGGATCGCGCACGATGGCGCGGCCCATGGCGACGCGCTGGCGCTGGCCGCCGGACAACTGGCGCGGATAGCGGTCCAGCAGATCCTGTAGCCCGAGGATCGTCGCGGCTCGCATGATCTTGGCGTCGATCTCGCTTTTGTCGGTCTTCTTCAGCGTCAGCGCGAAAGCCATGTTCTCGCGCACCGTCATATGCGGGTAGAGCGCATAGTTCTGGAACACCATGGCGATGTCGCGCGATTTCGGCGCGACGTCATTGATGACCTTGCCCTCGAGCGCGATCTCGCCGGCGCTGATGTCTTCCAGCCCGGCGATCATCCTGAGCAAGGTCGACTTGCCGCAACCGGACGGGCCGACCAGGATGACGAATTCACCCGAGGCGATATCGACCGACACGCCGTGGATGACCCTTGCCTTGCCGTAAGCCTTCTCGACGCAGGATATGGTGACCGCACTCATTTGTCGTTCCTCAGAAAGAGACCTTGTCGCCGCCCTTGAGCTGCAGGATCCGCCGCGCTTCGTCTGGGGTGGCCACCGACGCGCCGAGCCCTTCGATGATCTGGCGCACCTTCTTAACTTGCTCCGCGTTGGATTTCGCCAGCTGGCCCTTGCCGATCCAAAGCGAGTCCTCCAGCCCGACGCGCACATTGCCGCCGAGCGCGATGGCCTGGGTGGCGATCGGCAGCTGGCTGCGGCCGGCACCTAGCACCGACCAATGGTAATCCTGTCCGAACAGGCGGTCGGCGGTGCGCTTCATATGAGCGACATCCTCCGGATGGGTGCCGATGCCGCCAAGGATGCCGAACACGCTCTGGACGAAGAACGGCGCCTTGACCAGGCCGCGCTCGACGAAATGGGCTAGCGTGTAGAGATGGCCGATGTCGTAGCACTCGATCTCGAAACGCGTGCCGTTCTCCGCGCAGGTGCGCAGGATGTGCTCGATGTCGCCAAAGGTGTTGCGGAAGATGCGGTCGCGCGAGCCTTCGAGATAGGGCCGTTCCCAATCGTGTTCGAAGGTCTTGAAGCGCTCGAGCATGGGATAGAGGCCGAAATTCATCGAGCCCATGTTGAGCGAGGCGACTTCCGGCGCGAAGGTAGCCGCCGGCTTGACGCGCTCCTCGACGCTCATCGTCGCGGCACCGCCGGTGGTGATGTTGATGACGCAGTCCGAGCGTTGCTTGATCACCTTCAGGAAGGGGGCAAAGGCCTCGGTGGACTGGTCGGGCCGGCCATCGGCGGGATTTCGCGCATGCAGATGGACGATGGCGGCACCCGCCTCGGCCGCGCCGATCGCGGCATCGGCGATGTCCTGTGCGCTCACCGGCAGATGCGGCGACATCGATGGCGTGTGGATCGAGCCGGTCACCGCGCAGGTGATGATGATCTTGTTCTGGTTCGCCACTTGAAAGAATCCCTTATCTGTTTGATCGCGCTCTATTTCACGGCACCTTGGGTGATGCCGGAGATGAACTGCTTCGACAGCACGATATAGAGCAAGGTGATCGGCAGCGCCGCAAGCGTCAGCCCGGTGAACAGCACGCCCCAGTCGGTGGTGAACTCGCCGACGAAGACGGTCAGGCCCTGCGGCAGCGTCTTGAGATTGTCCGAGGTGATCAGCACCAGCGGAAAGAAAAAGTCGTTCCAGATCGGCACGGCGTTCTGGATGGCGACGATGACCAGCGCCGGCCGCGCCAGCGGCAACATGATCGAGCGCATGATGCGAAATTCACTGGCGCCGTCCATGCGCGCCGACTCTTCCAGTTCGCGCGGCAAGGTCCTGAGGAAGCCGGTCATGATGAACACCGCCGAGGGAATGCCCATGGCGACGTAGACCAGCACCAGGCCGGCATAGCTGTCGACAAGGCCCAGCGAGTCCAACTGAATGAACAGCGGAATGATCGCCAGTTTCAGCGGCACGGTCATGCCGCTGAGGAAGAACATCAGAACCAGCGCGCTCAGCCGAAACTGGTAGCGGGCAATCGCATAGGCGGCCATGGTGCTGAACAGCAGGATCAGCCCCACCGCGGCCATGGTGATGCCGACGGAATTGGCGAGGTAGCGGACGAAGTTGGTTTCGCTCCATACACGCTCGGCATTGGCCAGCGAGAAGTGCGCCGGCAGGGCGAAGGGCGAAGAGAAGATTTCGGCATTGGTCTTGAACGACGACATTACCATGACGAACAGCGGATAGATCATGATGACGGCGTTGATCGCCAGCATCAGCTGGATGGCGCCGTTCTTCAACAGCTCTCCGGGTTCCCTGGCGGCGACCACGGTGCTCACAGTTCGATCTCACGACGGCGCAGATAACGAAGCGCGATTGCGGTGACGCCGGCAACGATGATGAACATCATCACCGCCAGCGCGCTGCCCTGGCCGAAATCCTGGATGCCTGTCGTCGTCGAGCCGAAGGCGGTGCGGTAGAAATAGAGGCCGAGCACGTCGGTGGCGCCGCCCGGCGAACCGGTCAGGCCGGCCATGACGTAGGGGATTTCGAACCAGTTGAAGCTGCCGATGAAGGTCAGGATGGTGACGATGGTGACGCTCGGCGCAATCAGCGGCCAGATGATCCTGGTCATCAGCACATAGTCGCCGGCGCCGTCGAGACGGGCGGCCTCGATCACTTCCTTGCCGACGCGCTGCATGCCGGCCAGCAACACCAGGGTCGGGAAGCCGAGCCAGTGCCAGATGTTGGCGAACAGGATGCTGCCCAGCGCCGTCGATTCATTGCCGAGCCACGGGATGGCGCCGATGCCGACGAGCGCCAGCGTCTGGTTCACCAGCCCGAACAGCGGATGCAGGAACAGCTTCCAGAGGAAGCCGACGATGACCGCCGACAGCACGACGGGCAGAAAGACGATGACCTGGTGGATGCGGTGGCCGGGCAGCGCCTTCAGCAAGGCGTAGGCAAGCAGGAAGGCGGTGCCGTTCTCGAACACCATCAGGGCGAAGAAGACGATGATGTTGTGCTTCAGCGCGTTCCAGGTCCAGCCGCTATAAGGCTGCTCGAACAACACCTTGCGGAAGTTCTCGAAGCCGATGAATCCGGTCGGCTGCAGGCCGTTGAACTCATAAAAGGCAAGACGGAAGGCCGAGAGCAGCGGCCACAGCACGAACAGCACCATGACCACCAGGGCCGGCGTCAGCAGGGACGCGATCCAGAGTGACCGGCGCCACGGAAAGGCTTTTGTGGTGTGGCGCCGGCCGATGTTCATGTCACTTGCCCTGGAAAGGCTTGTACCATTTGGCGAGGCCGTCGGTCAGGTCGGCGGCCAGCTGGTCCGGGGTGATCGAACCCGACATCATCTTGGTGATGTCGCCCTGCAGCAGCTCCGATCCCGTCGGCTTCTCGAAACGGAAGTAGACGACATTGATATGCGGCATGGCGGTTTCGTTCAACTTGGCGACGTGCGCCAGCAGCTCGTCCTTGATGACGACGCCCTTGATCGGCGAGATGTTGCCGAGCAAAGCGGAGAACTTGTCGCCGAACTCCTTGGTGCCCATCCAGTTGACCAGCTTGAGCGCGGCCGCCTTGTTGGCCGACTTTGCGTTGACGGCATAGCCGCCGTCGAAGAACTTGGTCACCTGCGGCACGTCGCCGGCCTTGGCCATTGGCGGGGCGACGAAGTCCATGTTGATGGCCGGGTTCTGGGTCCGGTAGCTGGCGATGTCGAAGCTGCCGCCGGCCAGCATCGCCGCCTTGCCGCTGATGAACAGCTGGCCAGCGGTGTCGTAGTCGATGCCTTCGAAGCCGGGCGGCATGTAGTCGCGCAATTCGAGCAGCTTGCCGAGCGCCGCGACATAGCGCGGGTCCTTGAAGGTGGTCTTGCCCGAGGTCAGGTCGCTGACGAAATCCTGGCCGAGGAACGGGTTGGTGAAGATGGCGACGAACATCTCGTTGAACCAACTTGTGCCCATGCCGTTGGCGAGGGGATAAATGCCCTTTTCCTTCAACGCCTTGCTGACGGTTGTGAACTCATCCCAGGTGGTCGGCGGTGTCAGCCCGGCCTTGGCAAAGACGTCCTTGTTGATGAACAGGCCGAGCGTCTGCGAAGCGAAGGGCAGGGAATAGACCTTCTTGTCGGCGCGGTAGGTGCCGGCCACCAGCGCATCGGCGGGCTGGTTGGCGAGCGAAGGCACCGTGGTCAGATCCTGCGGCTCGAAATAGCCTGCCTTCACGAACTGCTCGAGCCAGCCGTAAGCGTGGGTGTGAATGACGTCGCCGCCCTTACCGGCGGCCAACGCCGTCGAGACGATCGTCGGATAATTCTCGTCCGGGAACGACTCGAATTTCACATGGATGTCCGGGTTGGCCTTGGTGAAATCGGCGAAAAGTTCATTGTAGGCGGCCTTGTCTTCCTGGCGCCAGGTCCAGAACGAGATGTCGGTGGCATGGGCCACGCCGGCTGCCAATCCCCATGCGAAAGACGCGGCCGCGAGGGCCAGACCCATCCTTCTCCTGCTCATGTTGCAATCTCCCAATGCGCTTGATGCGCTTTTTACGACGATTATCAAATCATAGTTCTTGCCGTCTGGAAAGATAGTTTGTAAAGTTTCCTAACTAATGTGAATTGGACGCGGCAACCCGCTTCGTCCGGTGTGCGCGGTGGACATCGGTGACCCAGACAATCATTGCAGGCGTGGATATCGGCGGCACCAAGACGCGCATCATGGCGTATCTGGGCGAGCACATGATCGCAGACGAGGTGCTGGTGACGGAGAGCTGGCGCATTCGCCAGATGGAGAGCGATGCCACGACGCTGGCCGGGATCGTGACCGGATTGTGCGGTGGCGTCGCGCCAGCCGCGCTGGCGGTCGGCGCGCATGGTTGCGACACGGGTGAACAGTGCCTGCGTTTCCAGGAGCTGCTCCGCGCCCGGACCGCTGGTGCTGTGCAGGTGGTCAACGACGCCGAACTGATGGTGCCTGCCGCCGGCCATCTCGCTGGCATCGGTGTCGTTGCCGGTACCGGCTCCATCGCGGTGGCGCGCACGGCCGACGGCAAGATGCTGGCCGCCGGCGGCTGGGGCTGGATCCTCGGCGACGAGGGCAGCGCGCCGGCCCTGGTGCGCGAGGCCGCGAAGGCGATCCGCCACAGTCTCGACCGGGGTGAGGATGGCGATCCGCTGATTGCCGCGCTGATGCGCGAACTCGGTACCGATGACCAGACCAAGCTCGGCATCCTGCTCAACGAAACGCGTGGCGCCGCGGTCTGGGGCCGCTACGCCAATGCCGTGTTCGATGCGGCGATCGCCGGCTCGGTACTGGCGACCCGGGTCATCAGGGAGGGTGGGGCAGGGCTTGCCGCGCTGGTCGAACTGCTGATCGAACGCGGCGCCAATCCTGCCTTGGTCGTGGCCGGCGGCGGCGTCATTTCGGAGCAGCCGATGCTGATGGCGGCATTCGTCGAGGCCATGGCGAAAGTGTCGCCGTCGAGCCAGGTGCTGCTGTTGCGCGAGCCGCCGGTGGTCGGCGCGGTCGCCTTGGCCAGGCGACTGCTCGTCAGCCAAGGATCGTCCTCACAAATTGGAGCCATTTGAATGCAGAAGCGCATCGGTTATCGCCAGGCGGTGGCGCGTCAGACGGAAAGTCTCGAGATCGGCCGACGCTCGGTGGCGGCGTCGCTCGAGAGCCTCGATCTCAGCGCTTTTGCCGGCAAGACGATCGGGCTTGCCGGGATCGGCGCCAGCTATCAGGCGGCGCTTGCCGGAGCGCTTTATCTGCGCGCCTTCGGCATCATGGCCTTCGCCTATACGCCGACGGATCTCTATGGCCGCACGGGTGCGGCCGCCGATGCGTTTATCGCGCTGTCGGCCTCCGGGCAGAGCCGCGAAATCTTCGATGTCATGCGCGAGGCAGCGGGCTCGCCGCGCTTGGCGGTCTGCCGAGGCAGCGACAATCCGCTGGCTGACATGACCGGCGCGGTGCTGGCTGCGGATTCGGGCGCCGACAATGGGGCCAGCTCGACCGGCTATACTGGGACCTTGCTGGCGCTCGGCATGCTGATCGACAGTCTTGCCGGCAACAGCTTCGACTGGACGCGTTTGCCCGGTGCTGTCTCCAGCGTCTTCTCCGGGGTGCAACAGGCCGCGGGGCAAGCGGCGCGGCTGCTGCAGGGCGGAACGTCAATCGATATTGTCGGCGCCGACGTCAGCTTCGCCAACGCCGGCGAGGCAGCCATGCTGATCCGTGAAGCCGTTCGGGTGCCGGCCTCGGGATGGGATACGCTGAACTATCTGCATGGGCCGATGGAATCGCAGGATGCGGCCACCGGCGTGATCGCCATCGGCGACGGCCGCGAGGTCAAGATCGCGCAGGACATGGCCGGCTTCGGCTGTCCTTGCGTGCTGGTGACGAGGCGCATGGATGTCGTTGATGCCGACAGGCTTGTGGTGATCTCCATTCCAACCCTGGGCAACGCCATGGCGGACGCCATATTGGAAATCATCGCTATCCAGCTTGTCGTCGGCGACATGCAGGATGCGGCCGGGCTCACCGACATCACCTTCCGCTATCGCCAGACCGATACCAAGCTCAAGCCGTGGTCGCCGACGGAAGTCTGACGTCCCTGTCCGGACAGCATGGAAATTGCCAAACCGGCCAGCAATGAGGCATTGAGAGAGGGATGCGGCTTTCGAGTCGGGGCGGCGATCGCGCTTCCACCGACTGGGACAGGATTTCAGGCAAAGGTCGAACGGCTGAGATGGCGGCTGCGGAAATCCCCAATCTGACCGATAGCGCCCGCGCGGTACTGCGCCTGCTCGCTTCGCACGGGCCGGTGACGCGGCCCAAGCTCGGCGCCATGCTCGACCTGTCGAAGCCGACCATGTCGGCGGCGGTCTCGGAGTTGAGTGCGCTCGGCCTCGTCGCCTCGCGTGGGCTCGAGCGTGGCGCTATCGGCCGCACGGCGACGATCTATGGCATCGGTCCGGGCGCCGGCTACGCGATCGGCATCGATGTCGGCGCTGCCCAGGTGCGTGCCGTCGCCTATTCGATGGACGCACAGAAACTGGCATCGGCCGAAGAACCGATCCCGGAATCGATGGCCAGCGATGCGGATGCGGTCGGTGCCGTCGTGCTGTCGGTGGCGCGTGCCACCATGGCCAGGGTGGCCAAGAGTTTTCGCGCGCCGCGCGCCATCGCGGTGGCCGTGCCGCGCATCGTCTCCAACGATCGCTTCGATCGGCCCGGTGGGCCATCCGCCGTGCTTGGCCTGCTGCGCCGCGGTATCGAGGTGCCGATCATCCTGGAAAACAACGTCAACTGCGCGGCCATTGGCGAGATGCATTTTGGCGCCGCGCAAGGCCACCAGACCTTCGCCTTTCTGCAGGTCGGCGTGCGGGTCGGCCTTGGCTTCATCACCGAGGGGCGCTTGTTTCGCGGCGCCGGCGGCGCTGCCGGTGAAATCGGCCGCATGCCGTTTCCGTGGTCGGCCAGCGAGAGGCCTTATCGTGAAGGGCTCGAACATTATCTGGGCTCGCGGGCGCTGGTCGAGCGCTGCCGTGTCGATTGGCCGGCGCAAGAAGGCGCGCCGCCCGACTCGGCCAAGGATCTTTTTGCGCGCGCGCTGGAAGGCTCGCCGTCCGCGATGGCGGCCGTCGCGCGCCATGCCGCCGATATCGGCAGGCTGGCGGCCGGCTGCATCGGCATGCTCGACCCCGGCCTGATCGTGCTTGGCGGCGGCGTCGGCAGAAATCCGCTGATGACGGAAAATGTCGAGCACGTCGCGGCGGACCTCGCCTGGCCGACACGCATCGCCGTCAGCTCGCTCGAAGACGGCGGCACGGCGCTCGGTGCGATGAAGCTGGCCGTCGATTACAGTCTCGGGCTGATGCTGCGCGAAGGCCGCCACCCGGCTGTCGTGCTGCCGCCGATGTCGGAAATGGCGCTGGACGCGACGGGCAAGACCGAGCAGGCAACGGACGTCTGATAAACAAAAAAGGCAGGCGCCGGGCGCCTGCCTCTCAGTTGGATGATCGGCGGCCTTATGCAGCCGCGGCGACCTGCTGGCTGGCCACCACGGCGTCGACCTTGGCGGCCGCCTTGGCGAGTGCTGATGTCACCGCGTCAGGGCCCATGCCGACGCCTTCGATGCGGATGACGTCGACATCGGTCATGCCGAGGGTGAGAAGATGTTAGGCTAGGGCCTACGGTGGCCAACATTGCACCGGTTGTTTATCTTTCCCCGATTTCCGTTGGATAATTTTTCGGCTTATGGCTTCGGCATCCCAATCATCTTTTTGGAACATTCGTCAAACGACAGATTACGGCAAAGGTCGTGAAGAATGCCCGCGGGCACTTGTTGTGTGGCAATGGGCTGCGGGAATGTTTTTACGGGCTTATTTGAGACCGAAAGAGCGGCGGCAAGTTTAACAAGCACAAAGAAGATTACAAACCAGAGCCACCCGGACATAGGTGATTGACGCGCCGAACCGGTGGTTTGGCTCGATGGTGCGATCGTTTCGGGCTCAGGGTCCTGTTGCGGCGTGGACGCCATACGATATTGGGGTGCCGTCTCAGGATCGATTAGCGCGTGCAACCAGTCGAGCTGTTGACGCTCCCAATAGTTTGATCCGCGATTGCGTGTCCAGCCAAAGCGTTCGTCAAGCAAGCCAAGCAAGCGCGGCATCATCCATGGCTTGGCCAACGGACGTTGCTGCTCGCCGAAGCCTGACTGCTCGCAAACATAGGTCCGCATGCGGGTTTCGAACGCTTGAATGTCATCAATCGTCTGTAGGAGCTCGCCATCCAGAATTGCCAGCCAGCTGTCTATTCTCTGCCATTTCAATGGTTCGGTGATAAGCGTTTCGACAGCTTTCATGGCGCGCAAGGCAGGCGCTTCGATGGCAATTGAAACCGTGCGGTTAGGAGCCGCTTCTTTCGGTGCTGGTGGTTCGATATTTTCGATAAGGAGCGTCTCGATATCATCTTCCATGGCCCGCAAAGCCTGCGCTTCGAGGGTAGCGGGAATCGGCCTCTCGTTGGATAGCGGCACGTTCTTCAACGCGGGCGCGTCGGTGTCGTCGGCGATCTGTGTCTCGTCAGGGGAAGTAATTTCCTTGAAATACTCCCGCCTGTTGACTTGATCGCGCGCCTGCTCGAATGCCTGACGTAATGCGATGAAGCTGTCGCGATCCTCATTGATGTTGATCAGTTTGAGCTTTGTGGCGTAGGCGCGCTTGATCTCGCGTTCGGTGACGTCTTCCCGGTCGGATATTCCGAGCATGGAAAACGCATCAATAAACATCGTACTGCTCTAACTCTTCGAGTTCTTCCGTGATTTGGGATCGCGCGGCGGCGATTTCCTTGGGATGTTGCCGGGCAAGGGTCGCCTCGAATTCCCCAAGCCGTGCCGACAACACATTGCGTTGCGGCCCCAAGGCATTTTCAAAAGCTTTCGTGATGCGCGCGACGAGCGCCGCGTTAACCGCTTCTTCGCGTGGATGGATCTTGATCCGTTCAAGTTCCGCCAGGCGTTGCAGAATGTCTTGTTGCGAAAGAGCGCCCGGGTTGCCTTCTATGACAAGTCGATGTGCCTTGCCATTGGTGACGACCGTTGCGATGACTTCAAGCACTCCGGACGTATCGTAGGTAAAGCGAACATCGACCGCTTCTTTTGCGTTGCGGTTGACGGGAATAGGAACGCCCAATGTGCCTATCTTCACATTGTCGCGTACAAGCGGCGCCTCGCCCTGAAAGACATTGAGTTCCACTTTTCTCTGGCCAGGAACGACAGCATAGAAACGCTCAACCCGGCTCGCCGGAATAACCGTGTTGCGCTCAATGATTGGAGCAAAATATCCGGGCAGGGTTTGGCCGTTCGGTTCGGCTTGATGGTTTGTCTCGATACCCAAGGTGAAGGGCGAAACATCGGTCATGACGATGTCGTCGAGCGCCTGATGCCGGGAAGTAAGCCCGGCCTGTACCGCCGCGCCCAGGGCCACGACATGATCGGGGTCGAGATCATGTTCCGGAAAACGCTTGAAAAGCTTGGTTATTGCAGACTTGA
The DNA here is from genome assembly GCF_013170725.1 of Mesorhizobium erdmanii. Taxonomy (NCBI): domain Bacteria; kingdom Pseudomonadati; phylum Pseudomonadota; class Alphaproteobacteria; order Hyphomicrobiales; family Phyllobacteriaceae; genus Mesorhizobium; species Mesorhizobium erdmanii. The sequence goes on from NZ_CP033361.1 coordinate 2,585,869, forward strand.
TGATCGGCATTCTCGTTGCGCCGCCAACGAGTATGATCCGGTCGATCTGGTCGTTGCCTAGGTTTGCGTCGCGCATCGCGCGCTGCAAAGGGGCCCTCATCCGGTTGACTAACTGCGTCGTTGCCTCCTCAAAACGATCTGCGGAGACAGAAAGATGCTTCTGTTCGCCGTCCAGGACATATCGGATATCGGCGTCTTTGTTGGTTGAAAGCTTGTGCTTTGCCTCGTCAGCCAGCGCACGCAGCCGTGACAGATCTCCCTTTCCCAAATCGTCACGGCCAAGATCCTTGCTCAGCAACGCTACAAGGATATCCGTGAAGTCTTCTCCGCCCAGAAATGCGTCCCCGGCCGACGCCCGCACCTCCATGACGCCGGAAAACATCTCCAGAATTGAAACGTCGAATGTGCCGCCGCCAAGATCCACGACAAGAAAGGTGCTTTCATCGTCCTTGCGGTGCAGGCCATAAGCCAAGGCCGCGGCGGTCGGTTCATTGATCAGCCGGCTTACCTCAAGGCCCGCGAGTTGTGCGGCAGCGATCGTTGCCTTGCGTTGCACATCGTTGAAGTAGGCCGGCACGGAAATAACCGCATCGACAACAGGGTGCTGGAGATGTGCCTCGGCGTCCGCTTTCAAGGAGCGCAGAATGAACGCGGACAACTCTTCCGGTCGAAATGTCTTGCGGCCGAGACGAACCGTGTGGTCCGTGCCCATGTAACGCTTGAATCGTGCCGTGCTTATATCGGGATTGGAAACGAGCCTGTCCTTGGCTGCCTGGCCGACCAGCAAGTCTCCGCTGTCGCTAAGCCCCACGGCAGAAGGCGTCAGAAAAGCGCCGATAGCATTGGGGATCAATATGGGGCCTTCTTCGGTAAAATGAGCTACCAACGAATTGGTCGTGCCAAGGTCAATGCCGAGAATTGGGAACCCAGACAAACAAGTCTCCATGAGCGGTTTTGAGGTGGCATTTATGACGCATGTGACTTGCGCACACTGTACTTGGCTTAAAACTCAAAATGGAACTTATCTGAATAATCAAACGCATGTGAAGAGGATTCACCTGACAACGCGCATACGGTTACGTGGCGATCTCGCGGCGCGTTTCACTACATGCGCTTCTCCGTTTCGGTTGACGTTCGTGGAACAAAAGAAAAGGCAGGCGCCGGAGCGCCTGCCTTTTTGAATTCGGCTCGGAAAGGGTCTGTGCTTACGCCGCTGCGGCAACCTGCTGGCTGGCCACAACCGCATCGACCTTGGCGGTCGCCTTGGCGAGCGCTGATGTCACCGCTTCAGGGCCCATGCCGACGCCTTCGATGCGGATGACGTCGACATCGGTCATGCCGAGGAAGCCGAGCACGCCGCGCAGATAGGGAACGGCGTGATCGAACTGTACCGCGGCGCCTTCCGAATAGATGCCGCCCGAAGCCAGCACGATATAGACCTTCTTGCCGGTGACGAGGCCCTTGGGGCCACCCTCGCCATAGGCAAAGCTCCTGCCGGAGCGGGCGATATGGTCGACCCACGACTTCAGCGTCGAGGAGATGTTGAAATTGATGAAGCCGGTGGCCAGGATCACCGTGTCGGCGGCGAACAGTTCGTCGAGGACGACGTCGGAGACGCCGACGACTTCAGCCTGGCGCGCGGTGCGCGCTTCGGCGGGCGTGTAGATGCCGGTCGAATAATCGGCATCGATGTGCGGCAGCGGGTTGGCGACGAGGTCGCGCACGACAAGCGTGTTCGACGGATCGGCGGCGACGAGTTTCTCGGCGAATTCGGTGGCGATGCGGGTCGAGTGCGAGGCAGCGCCGCGCGGGCTCGAGGTAACGAGAAGAATGGACACAGCGGGTCTCTCCAGTGGAATGAATTGTCCCGCCACATATGGGTCTATCGATCCATCAGATAAACTGGTATATTTTCTATACGATCCATCCATAAAATAGATATTGCGATGCAGCCCAACCCGACCCTCGACCAGCTTCAGATCTTCGTTGCCGTTGCCGACACCGGCAGTTTCTCAGCCGCCGGCCGCAAGCTGAACCGGGCCCAGTCCGTCATCAGCTACGGCATCGCCAATCTCGAGGCGCAGCTTGGCCTGAAGCTGTTCGAACGCGAGGGGACACGCGAACCGCAACTGACCGAAATCGGCCGGGCGATGCTGGAGGATGCAAGGCGCATGATCGGCGTGCTGCAGCGCATCCGTTCGCGCGTCGACGGCCACCATCAGGGGCTGGAGGCGGAAGTGGCGCTCTCGGTCGACGCGACCTTGCCTTCGCCGGTGCTGGTGCGGGTGCTGAAGGCGTTCGAGGCGCAGTTTCCAACCGTGATGCTGCGTCTACATATCGGCACGCTCGGCCTCATTCCCGATCATGTCGTCAGCGGCCAGGCCGATCTCGGCATTGGCGGCCTGCTGGGCGAGGTCGACGTGCATCTGGTGCGCATCGGCTTCATGTCGATCGTGCTGGCCGCGGCACCCAGCCACCCGCTGGCGCTGTTGCCGAAGCCGTTGGCGCTCGAGGATGTGCGCGAACACACGCAGCTTGTCGTCACCGACCAATCCGAGCGCACCAAGGGGCGCGACTTTGGCGTCTTCGCCTACCGCACCTGGCGGCTGACGGATGTGCGCACCAAGCATATTCTGATGCGCGAGGGTTTGGGCTGGGGCGGGCTGCCGCGCTGGCTGATGGCGGACGATCTGGCCAGCGGCCGGCTGGTGGAGCTCGACCTCGAACCCTTCAGCGAGGTGCGCTCGCCGATGTTTGCCATGTATCGTAACGGCACCAGCCCGAAACCGGCGGCTGCCTGGCTGATCGACCAGTTCAAGCGCCAGTTCGGCTGCTTCAACGAGTTCGAACCGGGCGTGGTGCCTACAGCGCCGGGCGTCCCTGAGGACGCGCAAAGGACGCTGTAGCACTTTGATTTTGCGCATGATCCTTTCCGAACCTTCGGTTCGGGGTCATGCGGCAGGAGGAGCCGGAGACAATCCGTCAATCAGCGCCATGAGCACGGCGCGGTAATCCTGCGCCGAGGCGCCGGCCTCGATGGCCAATGCCGCGCGGTCGAAGGCCGATGCAAGCAGAGCGGTCAGCGCTTCCACTGGCAATCTCGTCATCGTCTGCGCCCGCATCGCGGCGACCAGGCCCTCGCGCAGCGAACGGTTGCCATGGCGGTTGTCGATAGCATCCATGGCGGCGCGGCCAAGCACGGCCGGCCCGTCGAGCAGAAGCAGCCGCGTGCGGCCGGGCACGCGCATGGCAGCGAGATAGGCATCCGAACCGGCGATGAGCGCATCGCGTGCGTCGAGCGAGGGTGGCGAAGCGCGGTCGATCTCCAGTGCCACCGCCCGCGCCTCCTGCTCGACCACGGCGGCAAACAGCGCCTGCTTGTCGGCGAAGTGGTGATAGAGCGCGCCGCGCGTCACGCCGGCGGCAGTGACGATCTCCGGCGTGCCGGTCTCGGCATAGGATTTTTCCGTAAACAGCTTGCGCGCCGCCGCGATCAGGTCGGCGCGCGTCGCCTCGGTGCGGTCGCGGTTGGAACGGCGTGCGGATTCCTGTTGCATACATGCAGCCTGTATGTTAATTCGATTTACATACAGACTGTATGTTATGTCCAGGGAGAAAGAAAGATGAAGACCACAAGCTATTACCCGGTGCTGATGACCGGCGACGTCGCCGGCACGGCGGCCTTCTACGTCAGGCATTTCGGCTTCCAGCCGCTGTTTGAAAGCGACTGGTACGTGCACCTGCAATCGGTAGACAACAAACGCGTCAATCTCGGCATCGTCCAGGGCGACCACGAGACGATCCCGGAAGAGGGGCGGGGGCGTACCTCAGGCCTGCTGATCAATTTCGAGGTCAGGGATCCCGACGCGGTCTACGAACGGATCCTGGCCGCCGGCCTGCCGGTGCTGCGAACGCTGCGCGACGAACCCTTCGGCCAGCGCCATTTCATCACCCGCGATCCCAACGGCGTGCTGATCGACGTCATCAAGCCCATCCCGCCCAGCCAGGAATTTTTGGCACAGTATGCCGAGGGCGCGGCAGGGGTTTGAGTGGCGACCATCGGCGATGGGTGCTCTGCAGGAGCTCGATCTTTCTGGTCAATTTGATTAGATACTCCTAATATGTTTGGCTCTGCTCCCACAGGAGAGGCAAGCCATGTCCAGAACCATTTCCACAGCAGTCGTTGCCGTCCTCATCGGCCTCGCTGCCGCCGGCATTGCCGACGCCAAAGGCGGCCATAGTATGCACGCCACCTCGCCCTGCGCGCCGGACTACAAGCGACTTTGCTCAAAAACACCGGTTAGCCAGGCGGCGTCTTGCCTTAAGAAGCACATCTCCGAACTGAGCCCAGCCTGCAAGGCGAAGTACTCGAAATAGCCGCTTGGGAAGAGCGCCGATCGTTGCCAGCGGCTGGGATCAGTCTCGTGCCACCGGCGTTACCGTCACCTGGCTGACGCCGGTGCGGCGCACGACCGTACACAACGTCTCGCGGCCGATGCGGTCGGCGTCGAGCATGCGCACGAGGTCGTCGACGCCGGTGACCGGGCGTCCGTCTATTGCGGCGATGATGTCGCCCTCCTTGAGGCCGGCCTTCGCCGCCGGGCCGTTTTTCTCGACGCTGCGCAGCCGCACCGCCGTGCTGGTCGACACCTGCGACAACAGCGCCGCGCGGCGCGGCAGGTTGGTGGTGTCGGCCGAGACGCCAATGAAGGCGCGGCGCACGCGGCCGAAGCGGATGATTTCCGAAATCACGAAATTGGCGGTGTTGGAAGCGACCGCGAAGGCAATGCCTTGCGCGCCATGGATCATGGCGGTGTTGACGCCGATGACCTCGCCGGCCGAGGACACCAGCGGCCCGCCGGAATTGCCGGGGTTGAGCGCGGCATCGGTCTGGATGACATCGTCGATCAGCCGGCCGGTCGAGGCGCGCATCGAGCGGCCGAGCGCGGAGACGACACCCGAGGTGACCGTCCATTCGAAGCCGAGGGGATTGCCGATGGCAATGGCGATCTGACCGCGCCGCAGCCGTTTGGAATCGCCGAGCGGTGCCACGTCGGCGAAGCTGCCGTCGGCGCGCACCAGGGCGATATCGGTATCGGGATCGCGGCCGAGCACGCGGCCCTCGCTCGAGGCGCCGTCCGGCATCGAGACGCGCACCGTCTTGGCATCGCCGACGACATGGAAATTGGTGACGACCAGCCCGTCCGGCGCGATGACGAAGCCGGAGCCATGGCCGCCCTGTCCGCCGATCCGCTCGATGCGGCAGACGGCCGGGCCGATGCGGTCGACGGCGTCGGCCACCGTGGTCGAATAGGTGTCGAGCAGCGTTTCATCAGATTGGAATTTGGCGGCGGCGAGGGCCATTGGCGGGCTCCGTGTTTTCGGGCTTTTTCGTCATTTTTTCCTATGCGTGCCGTTACCCCAAAACAGCCGAGCACTTTTGGGCGACACACACTATATGTGCGGAGCGGCCCAATCGGCCGCGACCTGACCAGATGGCCAGTCAAACCAGCAACTAGCCGTCAGGCGAGTACCTCCGGACGCGTTGCCGAGCGATATCTGGGGCATGAGAAAACCCAGGAGATCATCATGAGCGACTTCAATCTGAATGTATTTTCGCAGGCGATCGCCGATCTCGCGGAAAAGGCGGCGCCGGCAACGGCAAGCTTCACTACCCATCATCACCGCACGGCGAGCGCCTTCCATTGGAGCGACGGCTATTTCGTCACCGCCGAGGAAGCGGTCGAAGCCGGCGAAGAGATCGAATTGACGCTGGCCACGGGCGAGACGGCGAAGGCGGAACTCGTCGGCCGCGATCCGTCGACGGGTGTCGCCCTGCTGAAGCCGGCGGGTGTCGCCAACGCCGCGACGCTTGCCAGGGCCGATGCCGTTCGGCCCGGCAACATCGCGATTGCCATCGGCAACAGCCAGGGCTCGGCGCTGGCCGTGTCGGGTTCGGTGGGCGAGGTCGGTCCGGCCTGGCGCTCGATGCGCGGCGGCACCATCGACCGGCGCATCAATCTGGCTGTCGGCGCCGGCGGGCGCTTCGAGGGCGGCCCGGTGCTCGACGCCAGGGGCGCGCTGATCGGCATGCTGTTGTTCGGGCCGCGCGGCCGGGCGCTGGTCATGCCCTACGAGACGATCGAGCGCGCGGTCGCGACTTTGCGAGAGAAAGGCCATGTGGCGCGCGGCTATCTCGGCGCCGGCCTGCATCCGGTGCGCGACCGCGACGCCCGTGGAGCGATGGTGATGAGCCTTGACGATAACGGGCCGGCCAAGGCCGCCGGGCTGTCGCTGGGCGACATCATCGTGGCGTGGAATGGCGAGGCCGTCCATGGCCCGCGCGACCTGATCCGCAGGCTTGGGCCCGATAGCGCCGGGGTTGCTGTAACCCTTGGCGTGGTGCGTGGCGGTGAACAACGCGACGTGACAGTGACCATCGGCGAAAAGCCGCTGAGCTGAGGGGATTGATGGAAACGCTCGCCGATGATCGGATCATGGCTGACGGCGCTGCTTCGCGGCGGCTGGTGGTGCTGATCGCGCTTGGCGATGCAGCGCGCGCAGAGCGTCTGGCCGCCACGCTTGCCGCCGGCGACGACCTGCTGCCGGTGGTGGCCGGCGGCGGCAGGGCCGACGTTGCCATCGTCGACGACAGGAGCGGCGATGCCATGCCGCCCTCGGTGCCACGGGTGCTGCTGTCCGCACGCGCCGGCGGCGAGCGGCCTGTCGGCGAGGTGTTTGCCATCATGCCCATGAGCGCCGACGATATGCTGATCGCCGCCGCGGCGCGGCTGGCCGCGGCCGGCTATCGCGTTACCGGCGATGGCGGCCGTGGGCGCCATGAGGATTTCCGTGCAGGCGAAAGCGAGCCGTTCGAGGACGAGGTCCTGGACGAGCACACTGCCCGGCCGGCGCTGTCGCCGCGCGAGGCGGAAGTGCTGGCGCTGCTGGCGGAAGGCGCGCCCAACAAGGTGATCGCCCGGCGGCTCAACATTTCCGTGCATACGGCGAAGTTCCACGTCGCCGCGATCCTGATCAAGCTCGGTGCCGCCAACCGCACCGACGCCATCGCGATCGCGATGCGGCAGGGGCTCGTGCTGGTCTGATATCGATTACACTGCCGCCTCGATATCGGTCAGCCGGAAATCGTCGCCCTTGAACAGCAGCGGCATGGATTCGAGCCGGGCCGTGGCGTAAGCGATACAGTCACCGAAGTTCAGCGCGGCCGGATGCCGGCCTTTGCCGTAACGCAGGAAGGCCTGACGGGCGACGGCTGCATGGTCCGCCGTGAAGGCAATTGTCTCGATTGAGGCGGTGCGCAGGAAGCGGTCGAGACGGTCCAGAATTTCATCCTGCCAACCGCCTGCGAGCACCATTGTGGTTTCAAGAAAGGTTGGCGCTGGCAACAGTTTCCTCTTGGCTTGCGTGAGCGCCAGCACGAAACGTTCGTACCCCGGCTCGAGACGGAAAATGGCGACCAAGACCGACGAATCGATGATCATTTCGTCGGGATTCCGAACTCGTCATAACCGAGGATTTCGTCCTCGGTCATCGCATTTTCGCGTTTGGGGATTCTTCCGGCGCTCTCAGCAATCGCCATTAACCGCTGAAACAGATCACTAGCGTCTTCGCGAGGCACCAGTCGCTCTCGTGCAACCTCGCGCTCAAGGCTCTGACGGATAGCCTCTGTCACGGACACGCGGCGGCGGCGGGCAAGTTCCCGCGCGAGTTGTTCGACTTCCGTGTTCTTGATCGACAGAGCCATTCTATAGTCTACCTGTTTGTATAGAATATATACCAAACTCGTGGACAGATCCAATGCGTTTCCTTGGACCTTCAAGAAAGGCTCCGCAGCGTCACCACGGCTTCCCGCGGCAAGCCCTTGTATCCGGCAGCGGTGCAGGCAAGGATCGCGCAAAGAACCAGGAGTAGCGGAGGGAAAATGTCGCTCAAGGGAAAGACGCTGTTCATCTCTGGCGGGTCGCGCGGCATTGGCCTGGCGATCGCGCTGCGGGCGGCGCGCGACGGCGCCAATGTGACGATCGCCGCCAAGACCGCCGAACCGCATCCCAAGCTGCCGGGCACGATCTACACGGCGGCCGAAGAGATCGAGCAGGCCGGCGGCAAGGCGCTGCCCGTGTTGTGCGACATCCGCGAGGAGGCGCAGGTGGCCGAGGCCGTTGCCAGGACGGTCGAAAAATTTGGCGGCATCGACATCTGCGTCAACAATGCCAGCGCCATCCAGCTCACCGGCACGCTGGAGACCGACATGAAGCGTTACGACCTGATGCACCAGATCAACACGCGCGGCACGTTCCTGGTGTCCAAAATGTGCATTCCCCACCTGAAGTTAGCCAGCAATCCTCACATCCTGAATCTGGCGCCGCCGCTCGACATGAAGGCCAAGTGGTTCAAGAACCATGTCGCCTACACCATGGCCAAGTTCGGCATGTCGATGTGCACGCTCGGCATGAGCGCGGAATTCGCCAGGGACGGGATCGCGGTCAATTCGCTGTGGCCGATCTCGACCATCGACACGGCGGCGGTGCGCAATCTGCTGGGTGGCGCGACGGTGGCGGCGATGAGCCGCTCGCCCGACATCATGGCCGACGCCGCCCATGCCATCTTCATGCGCCCGTCGCGCGAGGCATCAGGCAATTTCTACATCGACGAGGAGGTGCTGCGCGCCGAGGGTGTCACGGACTTCTCGATCTATGCGCCGGGCGCGACCGGACCACTCGCAGGCGACTTTTTCGTGCCGGAAGAGGTGTTTGCCAACTCCGATACGAAGATCAGGCAAACGTTCTAGCGCTCCGCCGAAGACCTCACACCGGCGAGGTCGTCGATCGCATCACGCGCGAAATGCAATCCAGGCGCCCCAGAACAGGCTCGAGAAAAAGCGCAGCGGCTTCTTGAAACCCGCTGCTGCAAGCAAGGCGAAGACGGCGGCTTCCGATTGCGGCGGATCGGCCGCTTGCAGAATTTTGCCCAGTTTTATCTCGATCTCGGCCGGGGTTGCCCCATGCATGCGCCAGCGCTGAGCCCAGGCCGCCATCATCAGCGGTTGCGAGGCATACGCATGATGATTGCCGGCAAGGATCAGCGGGGCGTCCGTTTTCAATCTCGCGGCAATGTCGCCAAGGATTGTCTGCTTGGCTTCATGACCGGGCAAATGGTGCAGGACGCCGATCAGCGTTGCGGCTTCGAATGGCTGGTCTTCAGGCAGGTCCGCGACAACGCCCAAAACAGGTTCCGTGCGTTCAGTGAGCCCGGCAGCTGCAATGCGCGACATTGCCAGATCCAGCATGGGTTTTGACGGATCGACGGCGACGAAACTCCAGGAAGGTTCCAGCCTTGCAACGCTGATGACTTCCCGCGCCGTGCCACCGGCACCAGCGACGAGTATGCGTGCGCTCGAGCCGGCGCCAAGCGTTGCCGCAAGCATGCAGGCGGCCAGTTCGTGACACGCATCGTAGCCGGCAAGCGCAATCCTGCTCTGCGTCTCGTATTCGGCTGCCCGTGACGGGTCGAACTTGGCGGCGGCATCGATTGACATACTGTCCCAATCCGGAGCGCTTTGGCTCCCGCTATGAAAGGAGGTCAATTTGGCATAATCTCGATCATCAAGATTGAGCATGACATGATCGAACGTCCGATTTCGCCGCGAAAGCATGACCGGCTGACTGCATTCCTTCAGGCGTTCGGCCTGCGTGCGGTGGTGACCAATGAGGCGGATGCGGAGGCAAATCTTTTCCTGGTCACGGGAGATGACGGCGACAGCGCTTCGCACATCGTTGTCAGGGTCCTGGGAGGCGTTCCCAGCAACGGGGCATTTTCCGTTCTCGTCGCGGCCAGGATCGATTTTGGCGGCGTTGCCAACCCGCTTGTCGGCGCCTTGCCCGAGGAACTGGTGTTTTCATTGGCGGAGCAGCCGCAGATGCGCGGGCTGGCGGATGCGCTGGCGATGGAGGTGGAAAACAGCCGTTGCGGCGGGCGGACCGTTCAGGAGCGCCTCTGCGAAATCATCGTCGTTCTCGCCGTCCGGCGTGCGATAGACATGGGCCGGGTCAACGCGGGTCTTCTGGCTGGCCTCGCCCACCCGACCCTGCACCCATGCCTGGTGGCGATCCATGACAAGCCGGCTCTCGGCTGGCGCACCGAGACACTGGCTCAACTGACCGGCATGTCTCGAAGCCACTTCATGGAGCAATTCACCAGGACCGTCGGCAAGACGCCCGCCGCCTATGTGACGTCGTGGCGTCTTATGCTGGGCCGTGCCGAGATTGCCGCGGGGCACAGCGTCAAAGCCACCGCGCGTCGTGTCGGATTCGGCAGTGCTGCCGCCTTCTCGCGCGCCTTCTCACGCATCTACGGTTATCCGCCTGCCGAGATGGTCACAAAGGGTCTGCGGTGAGAATCCTGAGGTGATCCGTAAGCTGTGATCACCGAGACCACGTGGGGCAGTCACGCCTCGCCCTTCTTGCCTTTGCTCAGGCCCATCAGCCGGTCGATATAGGCAAGCATCAGCGCCGAGACGACGAAGGCGAGGTGGATGATGGTCAGCCACATCAACTGATCGGTCGAATAGGAGGACGAGTTCAAGAACACCTGCAAGAGGTGGATCGATGAGATGGCGACGATGGTCGAGGCCACCTTTACCTTGAGCGAGCCGACATCGATCGTGCCCAGCCAGTGCACGCCGCCGCCATCCTGGTCGTCGAAGCGGCTGACGAAGTTCTCGTAGCCGGAGATGATGACCATCACCACCAGCGAAGCGACCAGGGCGGCGTCGATCAGGCCAAGCATCTTCAGGATGGTGTCGGTGTCGCCGAGCAGGAACACCGTGGTGATGAACTCGTAGAGCTTCTTGCCGAAGGACAGCGCATAGACGGCCAGAGCCAAGCCGAGCCCGATATAGAAGACGACCAGCAGCCAGCGCGAGGCGAGAATGATCGATTCGACGGCGAGTTCGAGACGCTTCATAGGTTGGTTCCGGTTGTTCTCTGGTCTGGGGTCAGGCCGTATTTCGGCCACGCCGCCGCTCTTTGCAAGACAGATACTGGACCTGGAGTTGCTCTGAGCAAAAAACCCCGCCGGAGGGGGCCGGCGGGGCTCAATGCATCCCGCTGGAGTCGGGATGGGGCAGGGAACGCCCAGCCCTGAATCTGGGGTGAGTGGGCTCATGATTCAATGAACCGGCTCTAATGCCGGTACAAATCTTCTTGAGCTTGGGATGCCGATCCGAACCTTCCCATCCCCGGTCGAGCCGGGGATGGGTGCTTTTCGCATCGAGTCCGCAAACCAGGTCATGATTTTGAAATCATGACCTAATTGTTGCTGGCCACGGGTGCCACCAGCGAGGTGATGCGGCGGATGGCGACACGCCGGTTCTCGCGGTTGGGCGCCGATGTGTTGACCTTCAGATACTCCTCGCCATAGCCCTGTGTGGTCAGGTTCTCCGGCGGGATGCCGAAGGCGTTGGTCAGCGCTTCGGCGACCGCTTCGGCGCGGCGGTCGGACAGAGCAAGGTTTGCCTCCGGCGTGCCGACGGCGTCGGTGTGGCCTTCGATCAGGAAGGTCTCGGCCGGGTTCTTCTTCAACAGTTTCTCCATGGCGTCGGCGACGCCCTGGAGCTTCTGCACCTCGGTGTCGGAGATCGAGGACGAGCCGAATTCGAAGTTCAGCGTGTCGAGGTCGACGCGGCGTGCGATGTCGCGCACACGAGCCGACCGCTTGACCTCGTCGATCGAATAGAGACGCTGGACCTTTTCCACCGGCGGCTGTTCGAGGAAGGTGTAGTAGTCGTCAGGGCTCTCGACATCCTCGGAATCGAGGATGTATTGCCGGCGCGGAATGGTCAGCCGCATCGGCGGCAGGTCATCGCCGGGATCGCGCCAGTCGCCATCGTCCTGGTAGCTGCGCTCATCGACATAGCTCAGCACATATTCGCGCCCGTCAGGCGTGATCCGCGAACGCTGGATGACATCGCCGTAACGGTTGCGGATGGTGACGATCTGGACGCCATTGTCGCGTTGGACCGTCTCGCGTGTGCGGCCTTGCGGCAGGTCCTCGTAATAGACATCCTTGGCACCGCGATTCATGCGCGGACCGTCGTTGCTCTGGACCATCGTCTGGCCGCCGAGCTGGATGATGACGCGGTCGCCGATTTCCTTGAGCACGTCGACGCCCTTGGGGCGGCGGCGGTCGCGGATATCCTCGTCGGGCGCCCGATCCCGGCGCTTGCCCTTTTCTTCCGTCACCGGGACGAGCTTCTCGGGCTTGATCTCCTGCTGGGCGGCCTTGTCGTCGGTGGGAGGCGGACCCTGGTCGACGGGAGCGACCACGGGCTTGCCGCCTTGATCGCCGCCCTGCTGGGCGTTCTGGCCGCCATTCTGCTGCCCGCCATTCTGCTGCTCGCCATTCTGCTGGCCGTTCTTGTCGCCATGCTTGCGGCCGCCACCTTTGCGTTCGGCATCCTTCTGGCTGTCGAGGATCGGGGCGGCGTTCTTGTCGGCGGGTGCCTCGCCCTGCACGGGGTTTTCGCCCTGGGCAGGCGCGGCCTTGCCGCCGTTGGCAGGCTGTTCGCCGGTTGCCGGCTGCCCGCCATTGGCCGGCTGCTCGCCCGTGGCAGGCTGCTGGCCATTCGCGGGCTGTTCGCCAGCCGGTTTCTTGCCGTGCTTCTTCGTCTTGTCCTGGGGCTGTTCGCCCTGAGCCGGCGCGTTCTCGCCGGGGACGGGCAGCGGCGCCAGTTTTTGCGCTGGCTGTTCGGCAGGCGCCTGCTTCTTGGTCGGCTCAGGCGCTGCTTCCGGCGTCACGGCCGGTTCGGTGACATCGGCAGGCTTCTTGTGCTTGCCCGGCTTTTGCGCTGGCGCAGTGGCCGGCGTCTGATCGGCAGGCACCGCCTCAGCCGGCTGTTGCTGGTCCTGCTTCTTCTTGCGCGGTTTGGCCTCTGGCTGGTTGTCGTTTGCGGGCGCTGCCTGCCCGGCCGGCTGCTCGGCAGGCGCCTGCTCGGTCTGCTGCTGGTCGCGCTTCTTCTTGCGCGGCTGCTGTTGGTCGGTTGCGGGAGCGGCCTCGCCAGCGGGTGCCTGTTCAGTCTGTTGCTGCTGATCGCGCTTCTTCCTGCGCGGCTGCTGTTCGTCGGCGGCAGGGGCTGCCTGTTCGGCGGGCGCCTGTTCGGTCTGCTGCTGCTGGTCGCGCTTCTTCTTGCGCGGCTGCTGTTGGTCGGTTGCGGGAGCGGCCTCGCCAGCGGGCGCCTGTTCGGTCTGCTGCTGCTGATCGCGCTTCTTCTTGCGCGGCTGCTGTTCCTCGGCGGCGGGTGCTGCCTGTTCGGCGGGCGCCTGTCCGCTTTGCTGCTGCTGGTCGTGCTTCTTCTTGCGCCGCTGCTCCTGGTCGCTCGGCTGTGCCTCGTCGGTGGGGGCGTCCTGCGCCAGAATCAGCGGCGTTCCACCGCGCTGCATGGGGCCGAACGCGGCACTTCCCTGAAGCGGGAACGCGCCCAACGGCGCGGACGCCATCAGCAGGCCAAGTGCGGTGCCTGCCAGAATCCATGGTTGGCGTTTCATCGAAAACTCTCCTTGTGGGGTCCCATCCTTGCCGAAACCGCTTGTAACCAAATTGGTTCCAGCCGCCCATGGGTAGGGGCCGTACGGGGCGATTGGCCGGCCTTTTGAAGGCAACTTCGTGTCATTCGACCGAGTTGCGGCCTCATTTCAACCGTTGCCGCGCTTGACCTCGGCGGCCGCTGGGGCCACATCCCCAAAATGGAAACGCCGTTCTGGAAAACAAAGACGCTGGAGGCGATGAGCCCGGCCGAGTGGGAATCGCTGTGCGACGGCTGCGGCAAATGCTGCCTGTCGAAGCTCGAGGACGAGGATACCGGAGAGATTTACTGGACCAGCGTCGGCTGCCGGCTGTTCGACGCACAAACCTGCCGCTGCTCCGACTACGCCAACCGGCTGGCGCGGGTTTCCGACTGTGTCGGGCTGACGCCGCAGAATGTGCGCACCATCAGCTGGCTGCCCAGCACCTGCGCCTACCGGCTGGTGGCCGAGGGTCGCGACCTCTACTGGTGGCACCGGCTGGTGTCGGGCAGTGCCGAGACCGTGCATGAGGCCGGCATTTCGATGCGCGGCCGAGTCAAGGCGAGTGAGACCGAGCTGGCCGAACCTGAAGATTATTTTGACTATTTGCTCGACGACGAGCCTTGAGGCCCGTGTCAGCCGGCTTCGGAACAAGGAACGGGGCAAGACGTTTTTGGGGACGCATTGCTCGAAACCTGGCTCAGATGTCCTTCTCTGCGACATGAACCGCAGATGAACGGCGAGTTCGTAAATAGTTCAGACAGGCTGGTGCATTCTCCCATCATCGGTTTCAAGAGGACGGGCGCAAGCCCGCAACAAGGAGAGAAGACCATGTTCAACACGGTAAAGACGGCGGCCCTCTCGGCTCTGGTCGGCCTCGGCGCGCTGACCGCCATTCCTGCCCATGCCGACAGCCTCTATCTCGGCTTCGGCAACATCAACGACCCGCGTTTCGGCGTCTATGCCGGTGATGACGGCTACCGCCACCGCCGTGACGAGCGTCGCGACGACTGGCGCCGTGGCTGCTCGCCGGAACGCGCCCTCGACAAGGCCGAGCGCATGGGCCTGTACCGCGCGCGCATCGTCGACGTCAATCGTCGCGTGGTCAAGGTCATGGGCCGCCAGGACGGCGACCGCGTCGTTATCGTGTTCGCCAACGAGCGCGGTTGCCCGGTTATCTATCGCTGAGGCTTGCGGCTAAGCCGCTCAACGCGGCTTAGCCTGTGCTGGTAGGGCCCCCATCCCTTGCGGAAGGGTGCGGCTCAAAAAAACCCCGCTGGAGTGATCCCGCGGGGTTTTTCATACGTGGCATTTGCCGAAGGCGTGGCCGGGCAAGGCTCGACCACGCATAACCCGGGCTTGCCTATTTCAGTTCGAACGTGACGGTGACCTGGACGTTATAGGCGTTCTCACCGGCTTGCGTCGGCACCGCGGCACCCGCGGCGGCGTCGAAGGCCTTGGCATTGATCGCCATCGGCGGCGGCGCGATGTTCTGGTCGGTAATCTCCAGCACCCGCCCGATGCTGACGCCGGCTGCCTCCGCGAGCGTCTTGGCCTTGGCGATTGCGTTGGCCACCGCTTTCTTGCGGGCCGCGTCGATGGTTGCCGCCGGATTGTCATTGGTGAAGGAGATGCCGCCACCCTGGTTGACGCCGAGCGACACGGCCTTGTCGAGGATCTCGCCTGTCTTGTCGATGTCGCGTACGCGCACCGCAAGGGTGTTGGTCACCTGATACGCGACGAGCTCGGCCTCTTGGCCGCCATCGGGCTTGTTGGTGTAGTTATAGCGCGGGTTGATCTGGATGCCTGCCGTCTGCAGGTCGCGATCCTTGATGCCGGCGGCCTTCATCGCCGCGATCACTGCGGCCATGGCGTCGTTGTTGGCGTCGAGCGCGGCGCGCGCCGTCTTGGCTTCGCGCATCACGCTGAGCGAAAGCAGCGCCAGGTCGGGAGGGGTGGTCGCTTCGCCTTCGCCCGAAACGATGATGCGCGCCGGCGTCGGCGAATCGGCGGCTGCGGCCATTGCCGGAAAAGCGATTGCGGCGGCGAGCGCGAGGGGCAAAAGATGTTTGGTCATGAAAATCTCCTTGGTCTGCGATCCAGTCGCAAAGGTCGCGTAGAGCGCGATTATGGGTTGATTTGGGCGATCCGCGAAAGCCTGTCGGGAAAGCCTTGTGCGGCGATGCGAAAAACATTAATCCAGCCCGCGTGGGGCCTGTAGCTCAATGGTTAGAGCCGGCGGCTCATAACCGCTTGGTTGGGGGTTCGAGTCCCTCCGGGCCCACCATTATATTTATCTATCAATGGCTTACAGGTAGGTTTTCCAACAGGTTCGCCAAAAGGTTCGCCAAGCATCGGCTTGCGGGCCACGGGCCGCACGACGCGATCCATGCCCTGTACCGCCAGAAGAACCCGAGATGCCTCGCGTGAATAGGAAGCTGGAGCCTTCCAACCCATCGAGTTTGAGCGGCTTTTGTGCGCACCTACATATGGTCACGTGGGATGCGAGCGCCACGCTCGCGCTCGAACACCTTC
This sequence comes from Mesorhizobium erdmanii, assembly GCF_013170725.1. Taxonomy (NCBI): domain Bacteria; kingdom Pseudomonadati; phylum Pseudomonadota; class Alphaproteobacteria; order Hyphomicrobiales; family Phyllobacteriaceae; genus Mesorhizobium; species Mesorhizobium erdmanii. The sequence continues at coordinate 2,601,984 of NZ_CP033361.1, forward strand.
TGGCCGTCATCCAGTGCTTCAACCCGCTCCGAAATCAGCCACTCGGTCGCGGTGCAGGAGAGATGGGTGGTGCAACGGCTTTGCGTGCGCCAGCCTTCGCGCTCGGCACTGCACGTCCAGCAGATCTCGGCTGTCAGCGACAGCGGATCATCAGACGCGATCGACCATACCTCCTGCCGGGTGTCGCGCATGCACAGTCCGTTATCCGGGTGGCGGCTAAGACCCGTATCCTCGTGCACCCGGTAGTGGGTCACGCCGTTTTGCAGATCGCGTTCAACGGAGCGGCCGGATGATCCTGCTGTCAGGACCTCGTAGCGCGGCAAAGGATCGGTATTGGATGGCTGCGGGATTTCGATCCGGCGATGCTCACCAAGCAACGGCAACTCCAATTGCAACTTGGCGAGATCGATCGTCAGCGTCGCGTCGCGGGGCGGCGGCAAGATCGTGGGCCAATAGGCGTTGGACAACGACAGACGCAGACGGTGACCGGGGGTAAAACGGTAGCCGCAGGCATCGAGTACCAACTCGATTGCGACCGTCTCGCCCGGCTTCAGCGGCTCTGGTTCGGCATTGCCGTTGCGATGCGCTAGGTTGAGCACACCGTAGCAATGCAGGAACCCTTCCTTCCGCTCATAATCTCCTGGCGATCGCGGCAGCTTTCGGCCTCGAACCAGCCGATTTCGATCTTCCCCCGGGCATCTTCCGCAACAGATTGGGCGAACGGCGCCGACAAACGGCTCTGCCACGGCCGCTGGCTGACGCCTTTCCGGGTGACCTGCATGCTCTCGGACCATATCTCGGATTCTACCAAACATGGCACATGTCGCTGTCCTGGCCTGATCGGATCGTCTGCGCCTGCGCTCACTTGCGGGAGAACGGCGGACAAGTTCTGGTTTCTACCCTCGAGCGCATCGAGGATGCCGAAAACGGCATCGTGCAGCGTTCACGCTACACGGGGCTCGTGGCGTATCGGCACCAGCGCATCTTTGTGACCGAACTGACGCGAGGCGAGGCACCCACCTTTGGACAGACGATCCTCATGCCGTTCGAGACGTACCAGCGGCGCTATCTGCGGGGCGTCACCATGGGGATATCGTGGCGAAACAACAATCTGCCCTACGCCACCCGAACCGTCTGGCACTTTCTTGGGAAACTTGTCGACAAGAGAAGTCTCATATCGCGTTGCGGCATCTATGCGCTCAATTCCGCGATGGTACCCGCCGCCGTGCTATCTTTCTTGACCGAGGCCCAGCCGATCGTCGCCGCGCCTGCGCAGACACCAAGACCGGATCGCCGAGCGCATCCTTGAGCCCGACAGGGTCGAGATGACCGGCCATTGTATATCCGTTGCCAGATCTGCTGCACTTCCTTCACGTGCTCGCCGATCGTTACCAGCACGCCGCTCTTTGCCTTCAGATAACGAGCAGCTGAAAAGTCATCCACATGTGGAGGGGTGTCACGAATCCACTCGAGTTCCAGATCGTGGCTGTCGAAATAGTCGAGATCGCGTGGGCGTTTGTCATGCTGTCGAAGGAGATCGTGCGCAAATCCGAGGTTATGCAAACCCGGGCGTCTGAAATGGGCATGCCTGTGGTCGAAAAGTCGTTAACGGCTAGCCCGACGGCACCCGAAATTGGCTGTCAGCCCGTTGTCAGGTTGGATTCGCTATCCCGTACCGTGACGGTCGCAAGCCGTTGTGGCCTACAGGTTGAAATACCAATCGTATTGCCACGTCCCCAACCACCCGAATGGAGACCTCATGTATCGCACTCTCATTCCAGCCGCCTTCGCGGGCATCTTCGCCGGAGCTGTTCTGGCTGCCGGCACCTGCTGCACGGCCGCGACACCTTCGGCCGAACTGGTTTCCTAACAGCACTCCACGAGGAGGATAAGATGACCAAGATTTCCTTCAATAGATTCGTCTGGCTCACGCTGCGTGCATCGACGGCGCTGATGCTCACCATTGCACCCTACCACCTAGCGCTTCATGGCGCTGCCAAGCTCGTGCCGGCCGCTGCCCACGCCGAGTCCGAGGGCGGTGGCGGTGGCGGCAACGGTGGCGGTGGCGGTGGCGACGGCGGTGGCGGTGGCGGTGGCGAGCACGATGGCGGCAATAGCCACAGCAGCAGCGGAAGCTCTAGTGGCCATGATGGCGACTCGGAATCTGCTGACGACCAGGGTGGGGACAAAGCGGAGAACTCCGGCACTGGCGCAGGTTCCGGTACCGAGACCGACGGACCCGATGCCTCATCTTCCGTGCCAACGGTGACGGACAACTAGACGCGTCCCGCATAGTTCGGCGCACTGGCCCGCTTGCGGAGGCGCGGCGGGCCTTTCTGAGGTAGTGCACCCACAGGCGGGCGGGCCAGGATTTTGGCCCTGGGGGCGTGGATTTCCACCGACTTCGCAACTGATCCGCCGTAAGCGTGGAAGCCGTCCTGAAAGCGATGTTGGAACAGGTTTCTGATCTGTTGGCCAAGGCCCGGCCACCTCTATCGATAGCTCCCCGACCGTCGACGAAAAGTAAACCTTCTCTGCTGAGACGGAGCGCGATCAAGTTGCTCTATCTGGCTCCCCGAGCGCTTGCGGTTGCGAGCCTAACGCTGGTTCGAAACCGGACTGCTTCCCTGGTCTCAGTGATTTGAGAACGAGCGGGCTACCGCCGCGCCCGGGGCGGCGAACTGCGCGTCGAACGCCAGCGGCTCTCGTGGCCGATCCTTGACGCGGTGCGCGAGGCTGCCGAGGAACTCGGCGTGCCGAAAGTCGACGACTTCAACACCGGCGACAATTTCGGGTCGTCGTATTTCGAGGTGAACCAGAAGGCCGGCTTCCGCTTCAACGCGGTTCGCGCCTTCATCCGCCCGATCCGCCATCGCAAGAACCTCACCATCCTGACCGAGGCGCAGGCAGAGCGCGTAATGTTGACGGGCCGCAAGGCGACGGGTGTGGAGTTCCAGCTCAAGGGCGCGCCGACAAAGGTCTCGGTGGCGGGCGAACTGATCTTGTCCGCCGGCGCCATAGGCACGCCACAGATCCTGCAACTTTCCGGCATCGGACCGGGATCGCTGTTGCGGCGGCATGGCATCGACGTCCTGCACGACCTGGCGGGCGTTGGCGAGAACCTGCAGGACCACCTTCAGATACGGACCGCGTTCAAGATCAGCGGCGCGCGGACCTTGAACGAGCGGCAGGCATCGCTGTCGGGCAAGGCGCGCATCGCGCTGGAGTACGCCCTCAAGCGCTCTGGCCCGATGTCGATGGCCCCAAGCCAGCTCGGCATCTTCACGAAATCCGATCCGCGTTTCGATACGGCGAACGTCGAGTTCCACGTCCAACCGCTGTCGCTGGAAGCATTCGGCCAGCCATTGCACGATTTTCCGGCCATCACGGTCTCTGTCTGCAATCTTAGACCCGAGTCGCGTGGGACCGTGCGCATCGTCTCGCCGCACTTCGGCGACCACCCGGCCATAGCGCCGAACTACCTCTCGACCGATGGTGACCGCGAAGTCGCAGCCGCCTCTATTACCGCTGCGCGCCAGCTGATGGCGACGAGGCGGATGGGCCAGTTCAAGCCCGAGGAGTTCAAGCCAGGCGTGCATATCCAGACACCTGAGAATCTCGCTCGCGCCGCAGGCGACATCGCCACGACCATCTTTCATCCGGTCGGCACCGCCAGGATGGGAACCGATGACACCGCGGTGGTCGATCCCGAGCTGAGGGTCAGGGGCATAGAGGGCTTGCGCATCGCCGATTGTTCGATCATGCCGACCATTGTATCCGGCAACACGCACGCGCCTGCCGTCATGATCGCCGAAAAGGCGGCGCAGATGCTTCTTGCGGTCCGGTTGCCAAGCCGAAGGCAATAGTGCCGCTCCCGCCTTTTCCCGGGCTGCTTGCCGATTTGGGTTGCGGCGAACTCCTCCGTCCGCGGGCGACCCCACCAAGACGTTGTTCATAGCGCCAGCAAGCGTCCGCGACACGTCCGTTGATGTCGAATGGCAGCAGGAGTGCGGGCAGATCGTTGGAGCGGTTCCGCGATACCATGCCCTATAGGTTGGGCGAATAATCTATCGACCGATGGTATGTCGATCGATCAGCTGCTCCACTTTTCCAAGGCTGAAAACATCGTCCAACGCCAGATAGGCGGCGCCGAAAAGGGCGCTGTCCTTCTGCGGGTTGGCTAGCACGATCCGCAGTTCGCGCGTGGCGAGCGGAAGGCAGCGCTGGTAGACGAGTTCGCGGATGCCCGACAACAGAAACTCGCCACCTCTGGCGAGTGTGCCGCCGACCACGATCAGGCTCGGGTTGAGTATGCTGACGACGTCGGAGGCGACTTCGCCGATCACCCGGCCGGCACTGCGCAGCAGCATCAGCGCTTCCGGCTTCTGCATTTCAACCAGCGAAATGACATCGCGCGCGTTCTCGGCCTTGAAACCCCTGCTCGAGAGATCGCGGGCAATCGCCCAGCCGCCGGCGCGCGCTTCGACGCAGCCGAGCTTGCCACAGCGGCACAAGGGCGCGTTCTCGGAGCTGAACTGGATATGGCCGATGTCGCCGGCGGCACCTTGAGCGCCACGGAAGATCTTGCCGCCGGCGACGATGCCGCTGCCGATACCGGTTCCCGCCTTGATGAAGAACATGTCGTCGACATGCCGGAAATTCTGGCGGTGTTCGTGGATCGCCATCAGGTTCACGTCGTTTTCGACATAGATCGGCGCATCGAAACGGCCGCGCAGCCAGCCGATAATATCGAACTCGTCCCATCCATGAAGGACCGAAGGACCGACGACGCGGCCGCGTTTGAAATCGACAGGCGTGGGCATGCTGAGGCTGACGCCGAAAAGCGATCCGTGGCTGGCTCGGGCCTTTGCCGCGAGGATGTCGAACCCATCGGCGATCCGCGCGAGCGAAACCGCCGGTCCGTCCGAAGCGTTGAACGGTATCGTGCTTTGCGAGACGATGGCGGGCTCGAGGTCCATGGCGGCAAGGTGGATGTAGGTTTCGCCAATGTTGGCGACGAGGAAGAAGCCCGCCCGCTCGTTGATGCCCAGCACGCGCGTCGGCCTGCCGCCGCTCGGCATGGTGCGGGCCGTCTCGCGGACCAGGCCGGAATCGATCAGCGCATTCAGGCGCTGGGTAACGGTCACGCGCGACAATCCCGACGCATCGAGCAGCGCCGACCGGGATGTGGCGGCACCGGTGGCAATCAGCGAGAGGATTTCGCCGCTGTTCACAAGGGCGGGATGTTCCGCCGTGCCGTTTGTCCTGATCATTGCGCTGTCCCCGTTCGCCTGAGATTTAGCCATAAACCCCAGGGAGATAAAGGCGTGTCCGCAAGATAGCAGTCTATCTTTTGTACAAATATATGCAATAATACGTTGACTTATAGATATATCGATGAATAAGAGGGATGCGTCGCCGGATTTGGAAAAGGCAGCGAGATGATCGCAACCTATATCATCGGACTGGACTACGGCACCGGGTCGGCGCGCGGCGTTCTGCTCGACGCCGCAACCGGCGAACAGATAGCCAGCCACGCGCATGCCTATCGCCATGACGTCATGACGCAAAGCCTGCCTGATGGCACGCTTCTGCCGCGTTCATGGGCGTTGCAGAACGCCGCCGACTATCTCGAAGCGGCACAAGAAATCCTGGATGTACTGGGCCGTGGACGGATCATCGAGTCGATCGGCCTCGGCTTCTCGGCCAGCTCGCCAATGCCGGCGACCACCGACGGCACCGCCCTTTCCGAACTTTATCCCGGCGAACCGCATGCCTACGTCAAACTGTGGAAGCACCGCGCCGCGCAGCCTTATGCCGACGCGATCAACCGTCGCGGCGGATCCTTTCTGCGCAATTTCGGCGGCAAGCTCTCAGGCGAGTGGCTGCTGCCGAAGGCGGCTGAGATCGCGCACGAGGCGCCGCACATCTGGAGCGCGGCCGGCCGCTTCATCGAATCCGGCGATTGGCTTGTCTGGCAGTTGACCGGCCACGAAGTGCGCAGCCTGGGTTTCGCGGCCTACAAGGCGCAGTACTCCGAAGCCGAGGGCTATCCGCAGGGGATCGTGCCCGGCCTGTCCGAAAGGCTGTCAGTGCCGCACCGGATCGGCAGTCCGGGCGGTAGCCTGTCGGAGGCGTGGCGGACGCGCACCGGGATCAGCGGCCGCGCCATCGTGGCCGTGGCGGTCATCGATTCCCACGTCGTGCTGCCCGCTGTCGGGGCCGTCTCGTCAGGCTGTCTCGTCGGCGCGCTCGGCACGTCGGCCGTCTATCTGTTCTTGAGCGAGCAGTTCCGGCCTTTGCCACCCGGCATCGAAGGCGTGGCCAAGGATGGGTCGGTGCGCGATCTCTGGTGTTACGAGGCCGGGCAGGCCGGGTTCGGCGACACGCTTGCCTGGTTCGTGAAGGCTTTTCCGCGCGGTGCCGACGAGGCGGAGAGTTTCCGCGTCTACAACCACGAGGCAGCCAGGCTCGAACCCGGCGCCAATCATCTGGTGGCGCTCGACTGGTGGAACGGCAACCGCGTGCCGCTTGCGGATTCCAACCTCAGCGGCCTGCTGATCGGCCTCACCACCGAAACCACAGGCGTCGACATCTATCGGGCACTGATCGAGTCCTTGTGTTTCGGCGCACGCACGGTGGTCGACCTCTTCGAGGCCGGTGATTTTGCCATCGACCGCGTGATCCTGACCAGCGGGCTTGCCCAGAACAATCCGTTGCTGGTGCAGGTCATGGCCGACGTGCTGGGCCGCACCGTGGAGGTGCCAACCATTGCCCATGCAACGGCGGTCGGCGCGGCGGTTCACGGCGCGGTCGCGGCGGAACTGGTGAGTGGCTTCGCCGAAGGGACGGCACGGTACGGCGCCCGCACTTTCACGCCCTGCCAGCCCCGCCCGGAAAGTGCCGACGCCTACCGCGTTCTCTACGGCAATTATCGGGCGCTCAGCGGCAGCCGCACCGTGTGCGACGCCATGCACGATCTGAACAGGGCAGCGCCGTCATCGCTCGACCAGCCGGGGGAGAAAACGAAATCGGTAGTCTGAGCGAGGCGATCTGTGAGGCGATTTCCGGGCTCATCGATGCCCCGCGGCCAGGCATGGAAATTATGTATAAAAGCATACATAATTTCCTATATAATGTTTGACGATATGCAAAACTTATGCGTTAATCCTTGAGCCTTTGAGGAGAAGGGTTCAACAACTCGGGAGGAGTTCATGTCCATTTTGCGTATCTCGACCGGCGTCGTGTCCGGGACCATGATCAAATCAGCCGCGGCCGGTCTTGTGCTCCTTGGAACCGCCTTTGCGGTAACCGGCCAGGCCTCGGCGGATGAAGTCATCGTCGGCCTCGTCACCAAGACGGAGGTCAATCCGTTCTTCGTGAAAATGCGCCAAGCCGCCGAAGAGGAGGCCAAGGCCAAGGGCGTCAAGCTGATCGCCCGCGCCGGCAAGTTCGACGGCGACAATGAAGGCCAGGTCACCGCGATCGAGGATCTGATCAGCGCCGGCGCCAAAGGCATATTGGTGACGCCGAACAACTCGACCGGCATGCTAGGCATCATCAAGAAGGCGCGCGATGCAGGCGTGCTGGTGATCGCGCTGGATACGGCGACCGATCCCGCCGACGCGGTCGATGCCACCTTCGCCACGGATAATTTCGAGGCCGGCGTGCAGCAGGGCACTTACGCGCGCAAGGCGCTCGGTGACAAGAAGCCGGTGCTGGCGATGCTCGATGGAACGCCTGGCGGCACGGTCGATACGTTCCGCCACAATGGCTATCTGAAGGGTTTCGGGCTTGCCGAAGGCGACCCGGCCATCGCCGGCTCGGCCATCACCAACGGCGCGCAGGACAAGGGCCAGGTCGGCATGGAAAACCTGCTTTCCAAGAACGGCGACATCAACGCGGTCTACACCATCAATGAGCCGGCCGCCGCCGGCGGTTACGCGGCATTGAAATCCTTCGGCAAGGAGGCCGATGTCGTGCTGACCTCGATCGACGGCGGTTGCGCCGGCGTCCGCGACGTCAAGGCCGGCAAGATCGCCGCGACCGTCATGCAGTTCCCCTACAAGATGGCGGCCATGGGCGTCGATGCGGTCGTGGACTATGCGGCCAGCGGCAAGAAGCCGAGCGGGTTCGTCAATACAGGTTCGTTCCTGATCACCGACAAGCCGATCGCAGGGATTGAGTCCAAGGACACCGAATGGGGCCTCAAGAACTGCTGGGGCGACTGATTTAACCCTTTTGTTTTGACGCAATTCCTGTGGGCAGACGTTTCACGCTTTTCCCGGAATTGCTTTGGAACCCTCCCGGCGGGACCATGCCGGACAAGCCGTCGACAAGGCGGTCTTTGTAGCGGCATGGTCCCGTTCGTTTCCGGCCCGACCCTTGAGGCCGGGAATGAGGCGACTGTTCCAGAGGGGCACTTATGAATTCGCCATCGGCACTTTCTTCCGGCAGACCATTGACGATTGCCAAGAGGTTGATCGGCACGCCATCGGTCGGGCCGCTGCTTGTGCTGCTCGCTTTCGGCGTGATCTTCTCGCTGACCAATCCGCGTTTTCTCGCCACGCAAAACCTGTCGATCATTCTCCAGCAGACGGTGATCATCGGCACCCTGGCCATCGGCCAGACCTTGATCATCCTGACCGCCGGCATCGACCTCGCGGTGGGCGCGATATGCGTGCTGGGCACCATCCTTGCCGGGAAGCTGGCGAACAGCGGCTATGATCCGGTCCTGGCCATGGCGCTCGCCGTTCTTGCCTGCACGGCCGCCGGTGTCGCGGCCGGAAGCCTGATCAGCGGCCTGCGCCTGCCGCCTTTTATCGTCACCCTTGGCATTTTAGGCATCATCACCGCAGCGCTCCGGCTGATCTCGGCAGGCGGGGCCTTCGCGGTCAACGACGACTTTCTCGGCTGGACGGGAAACACCATCCGCCTGCACGGTTTCGTCGTCACTTACGGCGTCATCATCATGCTCCTCCTCTACGGACTGGTCTGGTTCCTGCTCAACCAGACCCAATGGGGACGGCATGTGTACGCGGTCGGCAACAATCCGGAAGCCGCCCGTCTCGTCGGCATACCTGTCGGTCGGCTTCTGCTTTCGGTCTACGTGCTCGCGGCGTTCATCTATGGGATCGCGGCCTGGCTGGCGCTGGGCCGAATCCCCAATGCCGACCCCAATGCGCTGCAGACCGCCAATCTCGATTCCATCACCGCCGTCGTCATCGGCGGCACCAGTCTGTTCGGCGGCCGGGGCGGGCTGATGGGCACCCTGATAGGCGCGCTGATCGTCGGTGTCCTGCGCAACGGGCTGACGCTCGCCGGCATCGATCCGCTCTGGCAGGATCTGATCACGGGCATTCTGGTGATCGTGGCGGTGGCGCTCGATCAGTTGACGAGAGGGAAGCGGTGATGGCGCCTGTCGAGCCGGGAACGCAGGCGACCGCCCCAGCTGGCGTCATCCTCGAAGCGCGCAATCTGGTCAAACGCTACGGTCATGTCACCGCCCTCGACGGTGTCGATTTCGAGCTGCGCTCCGGCGAAATCCTGGCGGTGGTCGGCGACAATGGCGCCGGCAAGAGTTCGCTGATCAAGGCACTGACCGGCGCGCTCATCCCCGACAGCGGCGAAATCCTGCTGGACGGCCACCCCGTCCATTTCAAGGGTCCGCTGGAAGCACGCAAACTCGGCATCGAGACTGTCTATCAGGACCTCGCCGTCGCGGCGGCGCTCGATATCGCCAGCAATCTGTTTCTCGGCCGGGAACGCCGCCGCCAGGGCTTTCTCGGCAATGTCCTGCGCATGCTCGACAAGAAGGGCATGCGCGCGGAAGCCGAGCGCAGCATGGCGGACCTGAAATTCCGCCTGCCATCGATCAACAGCGCAGTCGAATCCTTGTCTGGCGGACAGCGCCAGGGCGTCGCGGTGGCGAGAGCCGCATTGTTCGCCAAGAAACTAGCGATCATGGATGAGCCGACGGCAGCGCTAGGCGTCAGGGAAACGGGGCAGGTCCTCGACCTGATCCGGGCAATCCGGCAGCGTGGACTGCCGGTCGTCCTGATCAGCCACAACATGCCGAACGTCTTCGAAATCGCCGATCGCATCCACATCATGCGCCTCGGCCGCCGCGCCGCCGTGGTCAGTCCGAAAACCCACAGCATGGCCGACGTCGTCGCCATCATGACCGGTGCTGCGAAGGTCGAGGAAGCGGCGTCACCACAAGCCGGTTAGCAGGCAACGCCTATCCCTGGTCTCGGCCTTATCGGCAGGTGTAGCCGCCGTCGATGGGAAGGTGGATGCCTGTTATCATCGAGGCGGCGTCGCTGAGCAGGAAGACGATCGGCCCGGCGACCTCGTCTTCCGTCGCCCAGCGTCCGAGCGGCATCTGTTTCAGGAACGGCTCGGCGACATGCGGCTGGCTCCAGTGGCCGGACGAAATCGGCGTCATCACCACGGTCGGGTTCACGCTGTTGACGCGGATGTTGTATTTGCCCAGTTCCAGCGCCGAGCAGCGGGTGATGTTTTCCAGTGCTGCCTTGGACGAGCCATAGGAGATATGGCCGTCGAGCGCGACCAGCGCCGCCTGGCTGGAGACGTTGACGATCGCGCCGCCCTTGCCGATCGCCACCATCTGCCGCGTCGCATATTTGGTCACCAGCAGCGCGCCGCGCGCGTTGACGGTAATCACCTTGTCGAAGATGGCGATGTCGGTGTCCATCGGCGTCGCGATCTCGCCGCCGAAGCCGCCGCAATTGACGACGCCCCACAGGTCGAGGCCTTCGAGCGCGTCGCGGATCTCATCCTCCGAGGCGAGGTCGAAGACAACTGTCCGGCAACCCGTCTCCTCCGCGATTGCCGCGAGCGCCTCTTGCGAGCGTCCGGCGGCGATCACATTGGCATTGGCCTTGACCAGATGCCTCACCGTTGTGCCGCCAATGCCGCCGCTGCCGCCCGTCACCAGAATGTTTCGCCCCTGAAAATCCGTCATGGTTCCCTCTTCGTGTTGTTCCTCAAACTCGTGTCAGGCGGGCTCGGTGGCTGCCGCCGGATCGGAAATGCGCTGACCTGCCTCGTTGAAGAGATGGCAGGCGCGGGATGGCAAGGAGATGGCGATGCGATCTCCAGCGCGGACTATGCGGCCACCGCTGTCGCGGATGACCAGGCTCTCCTCGCCGTCGCGCACGTGAATGAAGGTGTCGCTGCCCAGAAGCTCGACCACGCTTGCCTTCACGACGAAAGCATCGGCCTGGCCCTCGGCGGACAGCACGATATGTTCAGGCCGGATGCCGAGCGTGACTTCGGCGCCCGTCGTCAGTGCGTTGGAAACCGGCATGGCGAGGGAAAGCCCAAGGTCCAGCCCGACCGTTGCCCGGTTGCCTTCGACCTTGTCGACACGGCCCTTCAGGAAATTCATCGCCGGTGAACCGATGAAGCCGGCAACGAACAGATTGGCCGGCCGGTGATAGAGGTCGAGCGGCGCGCCGACCTGCTCGATGCGGCCACCATTCATCACCACGATGCGGTCGGCGAGCGTCATCGCCTCGACCTGATCGTGGGTGACATAGACCATGGTCGAGGCAAGCTCGGCCTTCAGCCGCGCGATCTCGACGCGCATGCCGACACGAAGGGCCGCGTCGAGATTAGAGAGCGGTTCGTCGAGCAGGAAAAGCTTCGGCTTGCGCGTCATGGCGCGGCCGATGGCGACGCGTTGGCGCTGGCCACCGGAAAGCTCGCGCGGCTTGCGTTTGAGATAGGAGCCGAGCCGCAGTTTCTCTGCGGCGCGGCCGACGCGGTCGACGATCTCGGCCTGTGGCGTGCGGGCGATCTTCAGCCCGAAGCCGATGTTGCGGTCGACATTCATATGCGGATAGAGCGCATAGGACTGGAAAACCATGGCCACGCCCCGTTCCGGCGGCTCGGCACCGCTCATGTCGACGCCGTCAACCAGGATGCGGCCCGAACTGATCGGCTCAAGCCCGGCGATGATGCGCAGCAAGGTCGACTTGCCGCAGCCCGACGGTCCGACGAGCACGCAGAACTCGCCGTCCTCGATGGTCAGGGACAGTTCGGGGATGACCACGGTGTGGCCGAAGGCCTTGGTGACCTTGTCGATGATGAGCGTCGCCATCGGCCTAGCCTTTCACCGCGCCGGCCAGCAGGCCGCGCACGAAGGCGCGCTGCACCAGCACATAGAGGAGGATGAGGGGGAGCGCGATCAGCGTCAGGATGGCGAAGAGCGCGCCGGGGTTGGCCATATAGAGGCCGGAATACTGCATCGGCACGATGGTCAGCGTCTTCATCTCGCTCCTGGTCAACACGATGAGGGCGAGGAAGAACTCGTTCCAGGTGACGATGAACTGCCAGATGGTGACGAAAACCAGCGCCGGCCGCACCAGCGGCAGGGCGACATGCCAATAGGTCTGCCACGGGTTGCAGCCGTCGACACGCGCGGCCTCGAAAAGCTCGCGCGGCGCGTCTTCCATGAAGGCCTTCAGGATGACCATGGCGAAGGGCACGCCGAGCGCGGCATAAGGCAGGATGAGGCCGATATAGGTGTTCACCCAGCCGAAATTCTTGAGCAGGATGGCGAGCGGCAACACCATGGAGGCGAGCGGCACCATCAGCGTGGTCAAGAGCGTCGTATAGAGCAGCATCGAGCCCTTCAGCCGCAGGATCGCGCAGGCAAAGGCAAACAGCGATGAGACCGCGACGACGATCGCCACCGTCGCGACGGTTATGATCAGGCTGTTGAGGAAGATCCCGCCCAGCGGATTGTCGCGGATCACGGTGACGAAATTGTCGAAGGTCACCGGCCAGGTGAAAAGAGCTGCGTCGAAGGCCTGCGCCGGCGTGCGCAGGCCGATCGACAGCATGTAGACCTGCGGCACCATCCAGAAGCCGAGCACAATGAAGAGGACGGCGTGGATGACCACGCCGCGGATGCGGCTGCGGGCGAGCGGCGCCATCATGTCTCGTCCCTGCCTGCCGGCGACAGGCGCGCGCCGAGCACCGCGATCTGGACCAGCGACAGCACCAGCGCCACGACCAGCACGATGACGGACAGTGCCGCGCCGCTTCCCGTGTCGCCGAGCACGAAACTCTGCTTGAAGATGAAGGTGCCGAACACCTCGCTGGCACGGTTTGGGCCGCCGCCGGTCATCAGGTGCACGATCGGGAAGGTCTGCAGCGTGCCGATGACACCGAGCAGCAGCAGCGATTTGGTCGCCGGCGCCAGCATCGGCACGATGACGTGCACGGCAAGCCGCCAGCCCCTGGCGCCATCGATGCGGGCGGCATCGAGCACCTCGTTCGGCAGGTTGGCGATGCCGGCGATGTACATCAGCATCGAGAAGCCGGTCCATTGCCAGATGTTGACGACGATCAGCGCGTAGATCGCGGTCTTCGGATCGCCGATCGGCGAGGTCATCATGACGATGCCGACATGCCTGAGATATTCCTGGGCGATGCCATAGTAAGGGGCGTAGATCTGCACCCAGACCAGGCTGATGACCGAAACCGAGGTCACCACCGGCAGGAAGAACATGGTGCGGAAGAAGCCGCGCAGCGCATGGGTGTGGCGCTCGATGAAATAGGCGAGCAGGCCGCCGATCAGCATCTGCACGGGGATGGTGATGGCGCCCCAGAGCGCCATGTTGCGCACCACGATCCAGAAGGTCGGATCGCTCAGAATGGTCGTGTAGTTGGCAAGGCCGGCAAACACCACGCCGCCATCCGTCCTGCCGGCGTAAAAGCTTTGCTCTGCAACCCATAGAATTGGATAGGCGACGAAGACGACGAACAGCAGCGTTGCCGGCAGGGCAAAGAGATAGAGCATCGAAGCTCTCGATGCCGATCGCCGTTTCACCGCCGCGACGGCGGCTCCGGCTCGCATGGCCTCTGCGCTCATGATGCTCGCCATCTTATACCGAAAAAGGGCCGGGCGCGTCTCCACGCCCGGCAGTTGGTCCTGGGTTTATTTCGCCGCGAGAGCTTTCTCGGTCGCTGCCTGGACCGCGGCCAGGGCGGCTTCCGGCTCGATGCTGCCGGCGGCGACGCCGGCAAGCGCGTTGTCGAGCGCCTCGGCGACCGCCGGGGAGGCGAAGCGCTGGTTCTCGGCTTTGGGCAGGTCGGCCATGAAGCGCGCCGACATGTCCTTGACGTGGTCGGTGATGTCGCCCTTTGGCGAATTTCCGTCGAAGGCCGGCAGGTCGTTGAGGTCGTTCAGCGCTTCCTGCAGGCCGACGCCGTTGGTGAGTTCGGCAAGGAAGGTCCAGGCTTGCGGGTTCTTGCCGCCATTCTTGGTCAGGCCGTAGCCGATGTCGATGCCGCCGACCGGCGGGCTGGCGGCGTTGCCGTCCTTGACCGGGGGGAGGTAGAAGAAATCGAAGCCATCCATGTTCTGCACGAATTCCGACAGCGGCGGCGGGAACTTGCTTTCCTGCATCCACCAGGAACCGAGCGCCATCATACCGACCTTGCCCTGCGCGAAGAGCTGCGCGCCGGTCGGATAGGCATGCGCGCCAAGCGCGCCCTGCTGGAAGATGCCGTCGTCGAATAGACCCTTCCAGGCCTTCATCGCGGCGACGAGTTCCGGCGCGGTCCAGGGCGTCTCACCGGCCTGTGCCTTGTCGACGATGCCAGCCGAGAACTGGTTGGCGAGCATCAGGAAAACATTCTCGTTCTGCCAGCCATCGGCCGCGCCCTGGAACATCGGGATATAACCGCCATCGGTCAGGGCCTTGGCCGCCGCCTTCAGATCGGCATAGGTCTTCGGCGGCGAAAGGTTGAGTTTCTCGAAGATCTTGCGGTTGTACCAGATGCACAGAACCTGCGATTCCTGCGGGATGATGTAATAATTTTGGTCGCCCTTCGGATTGCCCATCAGCATCTGCTTGCGGTTGACGGGGAAGATCTTCTCCGCCCATTTGTCGCCCCACTGCTTGGCGGCGCGTTCGTTCACCGCTTCGAGGTTCTCGCGATATTGCTGGGTCAGCGAACCGGGCTGCAGGCCGATGACGTCGGGCAGGCTGCCCGAGGCCGCGGCCGCCTTCAGCGCGGTGATGTATTCAGGCGAGTAGTTGTAATAGGTGTAGTTCACCTTGACGTCGGGGTGGGCCTTCTCGAAAGCGTCGATCGACTTCTGCATCGTGCTCTGGACGAACCAGGACCAGACGGTGACCTCTTTCTGATCGGCATAGGCGGATGCGGAATAAAGCGTGGCGGCGAGCATCGTCGTCGCAAGAAACAGCATTTTTCTCATCATATTCCTCCCTTTTTTGCTCCCAGATTAGCGCGTCGCGAGCCTCCACTCGCGGGCGCGGCGACCCATTACCGGGTCACATTCCCAGCGATGACGGTCATTTACCGTCATCGCGGCTTAGCGGCCGATGCCGCTATCGCTCCTTGGTTCGGCGTCAGGCGGCTTTCGCGGCCGCCGATGTCAGCACCTCTTCGGTGATCACCCGATCGTCGGCGAGCGGCCGGTTCGGCGTCAGCCCGAGTTTCTGCAACTCGCCGTGATAGGCGCGCACCGCTTCCTCCGGAGCGATCGTGCCGTCGGCAACGGCCCGCATCAGCACGATCAGCTGCAGCGGCGCCTCGGCGAGATTGATCTTGCGGCCGAACAGTGCCAGGCGGGCGCCGTAGCGCTCCGACTGGGCGACCAGTTCGAACGTGTCGCGCGTGGTGCCGGCGCCGCCGCCGAGCACGCCGATGATCAGCTCGCTATCGAAGGAGGCGAGCTCGTCCAGTGCCTTCGGTCCGTTGTAGGGCGTCTTCAGGAACAGCGGCCGCTCGGCCTTCGGCACGCTCGCCAGCGACTTGATGATGTTGTCATTGACGAACTCGCCGATCTGCTCGCGGCTGAAGCCGAGATCGACGCTTGGGTTGAACACCTCATAGAAATATTTGAAGCCGGTGCGGGCCGCCTCGGCGCGGAATTCGGCGAAGGCATTCAAGGCACGGAGATCGAGCTCGACATCGTTGCTGAAGGAGACCGAATAAAGCGCGAGGTCGGTGCCGTGCGTCGGATAATTGGCGATGGCACGCGTCAGGTTCGCGTCGCGGAAGGGCAGGGACGCCGTCTGCGTGTAGGTGCCATGGCGCACGGCACCCCAGCACATCGTCTCCAGATTGCCGCGGATGGCGGGCTTCATCTCGCTGCCGGAGAAGGCGGCGCGCTCATCGAGAAGCTCGAGGTTGGATTGCGACACCAGCATGATGTCGACGATGTCCTGTTTGATGATCGCTTCGATCTGGGCGATGAACTCCTGGCGGCTGCGGCGGCGTGGCGGCTTGACCGAATAGTCGAAGCCCGTCGCGGTCACGCCGGCGCCGACATCGCTGTCCTTGGCGTCGGCGATGACGAAATCGGCTCGCGTGTAGCGGCCCGCGCGAATGTTCGCCAGCTTCCTGTCGAGTCTCGTGACCATGGGTATTCCTCAGAAATTCTGTTGTCGGGGTTCGGCGGCGGGCGCTTTGCCTTCGCTGCATCAAGCGTCACCCATTTGCGGATATTTCCCATAATCTGTCAATAGCTATCTAAATCTCTCTATTTTTGAATTTTCGCCCGTCCTCCACGGAAAGTGCGTAATGGCAAAGGATTGGGCGATCAAGGATCTTATGCAGCCAAGCGACTGTTATATAATGAAATATTTGAGAGAAATCATGACGGATGGAATTTAACGATTTTGATGGGAAGGCTTCGTTGCAGGCTTCAAAGCTTCGCGGTTCTGGGGACGAATTTGGGCGGAATCGATGCCAAAGGGCGAAAATCGCATTGACGGTTTGAAAGATAATGGTAGCAATTGGCAGCGCGCCCAGACGAGGAGAAGCGCAAGATGAATCATGCTTTCACTGGATCGTTCGCACAGCGCTATGCCGCTCTGATCGATCCACGATCGGGGCTGCTCGGCGTGGATGCCCTGGCCTCGGCGGGGCTCTTCCTGTGCGGCATCAGCGCCTGTGTCGATGCACGGGTCGAGATGAGCGACATCCAGCCGCTGCTGGAGGCGCCGGCCGACATGCAGGCGGCGCGGCTTGCCGCCCTACTGCTTTCGCGCGCCGCACGCGGCGTCGGCGGCGAGGTGCGGTTCGACTGGCCCGAAGGCCCGGCATGGCTGCGCGAGCGCCTTCAGCCACGTTATGCGCTGGGCGGAACAGGACCGCAGGCGGCCTGGGTGCTTGCTGAACTTGGCGTTCCCTCCCTGGTCGCGCTCGAGGATCGCCATGCCTTGATGCTGCGGCAGATACCGTCGGGGGTTCTGCTGGCGGAGAAGGGCGAGCTCAAACAGGTGGACAGGGTGCAGCCCTCCGGTCCGCACATTCCCGAGATATTCATCTTCGAATTCACCGCAGGCCGGGCGATCGGCGCCGTCGTGCCGACACGCTCCTCGCGCGTTGTCGTTCGCTTCCTCGATCGCGGGATCCAGCACGACGGGGATTTCGAGGTTCTGTCGCGGCGGCTGGCGTCTTCGGCGGCCGCCGGGCTGCTGTCAGGACTGAACGACGAGGCAATCGAAAATGTCGGCATCGCCAGCCGGCATGTCTTTTCGTTAGGCCGCGACTGGAAGGCCGCCGGCCTCGGGACGATCCATTTCGAGCTGGCGGGCTACGTATCGCAAGAGGCGGTCGAGGAATTGCTTTCCCACGCGGGCGGCGCCATCACTTCGCTCGGCATGAGCCATTCCGAACTGCTGGCGATGAACCCCTCGGCCGATCATCCGATGGAAGCTTTGATCGCGCTTGGCGAGCGGCTCGGCCTCGATCGGGTCTGCGTACACGCCGATACGTGGGCGGCCGCCGTGACGCTCAACGATCCGGTCGAAGAGGAACTGGCGCTGATGGCCGGCTGCGCCATCGCCAGCGCCAGGGCGGCCAATGGCGCGCCGGCCAAGACCATCGCGATCGCGCCGGCCGCCGAGTTCCACCCGCTGCCCTTCGAAACGCCGGTGCGCAAGGGACGCTGGACTTTCGTCGCCTGTGCGTCTCCCTATCTGGACAGACCGGCGACGACGCTCGGCCTCGGCGACAGTTTTACCGCCGGTTGCCTGCTCATCCTCGGACGAAACCGCCACGCCGACGCCGGCGCAAACCTCCAACATGCCTGAAGGACATCTTTCATGTTTCTCGAACGCTTCCGCCTCGACGGCAAGACGGCTTTCATCACCGGTGGCGGCCGCGGCATCGGCCTGTCGACGGCCGAAGCGCTGGCTGAAGCCGGCGCCAAGGTGATCATCTCGGACATGGACAGCCAGATTCTTGCGGCCGGACGCGAGGCGTTGCGGCAGAAGGGCTATGACGTCGAGGCGGTGGAACTCGACGTGACGGACTCCAAGGCGGTTGCGGCGGCCGCGCTGTCCGCCAACGAGCGCCATGGCGCGGTCGACATCCTGATCGCAAATGCCGGCATCGCCTGGCCGGACACCGGCGGCGAGGCGATGACTGACGAGGTATGGCTGAAGGTGGTCGATGTCGACCTCAACGGCGCCTATTGGTCGTGCCGCGAATTCGGCAGGCCGATGCTGGAGCGCGGCCGCGGCTCGATCGTCACTCTCGGCTCGATGTCCGGCCTGATCTCCAACAAGCCGCAGCGCCAGGCGCACTACAACGCCGCCAAGGCCGCCGTCCACCACATGACGCGCTCGCTGGCCGGCGAATGGGCCGAGCGGGGCGTCCGGGTCAACTGCGTGGCGCCGACCTATGTCGATACGGTGATGTCGCGCGGCGGCTTCACCGACGAGACACTGATGCCGGTATGGATGGATATGACGCCGATGCGGCGCGTGGCTGGCCCGGACGAAATCGCGGCCCCCATCCTGTTCCTCGCCTCGGATGCCGCCAGCGCCATGACCGGCGCCGTGGTGGTTGTGGATTGCGGCTATACGATTTGGTAGGGATGGCCGATTGGCCCGGATCCGTCGGCAGCCAGACAGGTAAGGCATGGACACTCCCAGCAAACGCGTCGATATGGTTCCCGCCAAGCGGCAGGCGCTCATCCTGGAGCATCTGCGCGTCAATGGCGCGGCCTCGATCCAGGAGCTTGCCGACACGATCGGCGGCTCGCAGTCGACGGTGCGGCGCGACCTCGAGCATCTGGTCGAAAAAGGCTATCTCGAACGTACGCATGGCGGCGCGCATCTGCTGCAGCCGATGCGGGCGACCTTCGAGCGCGAGACCACGGTCAATGCCGAATTGCAGCACGCCGAGAAGGTCGCCATCGGTCGCGAAGCGGCCGGGCGGCTGAGCGCCCGCGACAGCGTCATCTTCGACAGTTCCTCGACCGTCATGGAGGCGGTGCGCGCCACCGCGGAGCGCGACCTGCCGCTGACCGTGGTGACCAACAGCCTGGAAATCGCCGACTTCGCAGCGGACATCAAATCCTGGCGTATCATCCTGCCGGGCGGCACCGTGCGTCCCGGCTATCGGCACCTCGCCGGCGAACCCGGCGAAAGCTTCATCAAGACGCTGCACGCGGACCTGTGCATGACCGGGGCGTCGGCCGTCACCGGCACGCTGCTGACGGAGACATCGCTGGAAGTGGCTTCGCTCAAGCGCGCCATGATCTCGTCGGCCCGCAAGACGATCCTGCTCGTCGACAGCTCGAAGTTCACCGCACCTGGCTTCTGCACGCTGTCGGATATTTCCGAGATCGACGAGGTGATCACCGACGAGGGCATCTCCCAGGACGCGCTTTCATCGTTGCGCTCGGCAGAGCGAAAGGTGACGGTGGTTCGCGCCGGTGCCCTGCCGACATCAGGTCGTTCCAGATTCTAAGGCCTGCGAGAAAAAGCGGCCGCTGCCCTGCGATCTATCAGGAACGGTGATCCTTGAAGCGGTTCCAGGCATGCGTCCGGTTCCTGCATCAGAACAGGTGACCCGTAGGGCGTCGACGCGCGTTTCGCCTCGACTTCCGAGAACTTACCGGATCGGAGTCTCGCCGCGAAACAGCGGCTGGTGCGCTTGCATCAGGGCGGCAATCCGGCCGGCGATTTTTCGCACCGGCGGGGCGTGACGTTCCTCGTGATGGGTGACGATCCATTGGTCGGTTTCGAGTTCGGGGATGGGCTGGGCGACACGGACCAGCCGCGGATCGCTGTCGCCGACAAAGCACGGAAAGACCGAAAGGCCGGCGCCGGCGGCCACCAGTTCGCGCACCGAATGGGTGTTGTTGCCGCGCACGGCGATACGGTCGCCGTGATGGGCCTGCAGCCAGCGCGCCGAGGCAATGTTTGCCCCTTCACCGGTGACGCCGACGAACAGACCGGCGGCGATGCCGTTGACCAGGTGGCGTCCGGAATAGATGGCGTGGGCGACCTTGCCGCTCTGGCGGCCAGCCAGCCACTGCTCGGTCGGCCGCTGGCTGCGGATGCCGATGTCGGCGGCGCGGCGACCGATGTCGACCCGGTCGGTGGTGGTGACGAACTCCACCCTGATGCCGTCATCGACCGTCCAGACCTCGCCGATATGGCCTGAAATGAAAGCCGAGGTCCATGGTCCGGCCGAGACGCGGACAATGCGATCCGGCAGGCTTCCTTCACGCCAGCGGGTGAGCGATTGCATCGCCGCCTCGACGTCCTCGGCGCGCCGCAGCAGTTCCTCGCCGACCGGGGTCAGCCGGTAGCCGGTCTGCTGGCGCACGAACAGGGGTTCGCCGATCTGCCTTTCGAGCGCGGTGACGCGCCGTCCGAGCGTGGCCGCACTGAGGCGCGTGGTTGCCGTCGCCGCGCTAAGGCCACCCAGCCGCGCAACGTCGAGAAACAGCCTTAAATCGTCCCAGCCAATATTCATTTTGCAGAAATGAAAAATACCTTGCGACCTTGGCTGTAGCGCAAAGCCGGCATGATGCGCAAGTATGCGGGCGTTGGCGATATTGGAAAACCCTGCTTGCCGAAACATCGGCGGGCACCCCGGTTGGCCTGGAAGCCAATGCAATCCTTTCGCGCACGCATGCGTTCTGCACAGATGCTTTGCGTTTTCGATCAACCCAGGCGCGCGGACATTCCGCGCGGCAAAGGAGACGATCATGTTGTACGAACTCAGAGACCGTTTCGCCCGCTGGCTTGTCTACCGCCGGACGGTTGCGAGCTTGCGGCGGGTTCCGGACAGCACGCTGGCGGATGCCGGCATTTCTCGCTCGGAGATCCGCGAGCATGCCCGCTACGCCAGCCTGCGCCGCTGAAGCTAGCGGTGGAGGGGAATCTCCGCCGACAGCCATTGCAGGAACAGCGCCGCCGACCGCGAGAGGCGGCGCTGTTGATTGGGCACCGCATGCAGGGCAACAGGCAGGATTTCCCCCGCGCCGAAGGGCGCCACCAGCCGCCCCGAACTGAGGTAGCTTGCCGCATAAGTCGACATGACGGCCGTGATGCCGCCGGCGCATGCCGCGATCTCCAGGGCCGCTGCCGCATTGTCGGCCTTGATCGACGCCTTTTGCGGCGCGATGACGATGTTTTCCTTCTTCGCCCAGAGATCCAGCAGATGCATCCTGCCCTGGACATAGATGAGCCGGGCGGCGTTGAACCAGGTCGCGCCGGGCTTCGCCCCGGCCTGGCGACCGGTTTCTGGGTCGCAGACAAGCACCAGCCGCTCTTGCCCCAGTTGCACGGCACCCGATGCCGGCTGCAACGGATCGAGTGCCAGGATGCTCAGATCCGCCAGCTCCACGTTGGGATCTGTCCAGATCGTGCTGTTCAGCCGGACCTCGATACGCGGATGGGCGGCAGAAAAACCGGCCAGGTGCTGTGCGAGCCACAGCGTGACGAAGCTGAGCGGAGCTGAAACCGTCACGCTGGTCTGCGCCTGTGCGCCCAGCATCCCTTCGGTCGCCGCCTCGGCCCGATCCAGAGCCTCGGCTATTCCCGGCAGATAGGCGGTGCCGACTTCGGTGAGTTCCAAACCGTTGCTCCTCCGATGGAAGAGCGGCCGGGCGAAGAATTGCTCCAGCGCCCGAACCCGCTGGCTGATCGCCGCCTGGGTGCAATTCAACTCCTCGGCGGCCCGGGTGAAGCTCAGATGCCGGGCGGCCGCTTCGAAGGCTTCCAGATAGCTAAGATGAGGGAGATTTCGCATGGAGACCTCAATCAGGTTTCTCATGCATTACGAAAACGATGTCACTGGGTAAAGAACGATTTCTTGCGCCATGGCCGCCCGGCGGGGTCTTCTGAAGTCCATTGCCAGCCGCCGAACCGCAGGAAATCATGCCTCTCTCTTTGCTGAAATACGGCCTGCGCGCCAGGCATGTTTCCTTTCGCGACATCCCTTCGACGCCCGAACTGAAACGATCCTACGACGTGGTGATCATCGGCGCCGGCGGCCATGGTCTCGCGGCGGCTTACTACCTGTCCAACGTTCACGGCATCCGCAACGTCGCCGTGCTGGAAAAGGGCTATCTCGCCGGCGGCAATACGGCGCGCAACACCACCACGATCCGCTCGAACTACATGACCGAGGAATCGGTTCGCTTCTACAAGGAAGGGGTCGAACTGTTCGAGACGATGTCGCGGGATCTCGGCTTCAACGTCATGTTTTCGCAGCGCGGGCAGCTGACGCTCGCGCATTCGGAAGCGACGATGCGCAGTTTCCACCTGCGTGCCGAGATGGGCAAGCATATGGGCACCAGGATCGAAGTGGTCGATGTCCAGACGGTGAAGGCGCTTTGCCCGCATCTCAACCTCGACCTCGGCGGCCAGCACGAGGTGATGGGCGGGCTCTGGCATGCCGACGGCGGCACCGCCCGCCATGACGCCGTGGCCTGGGGCTATGCCAAACAGGCCAGCCGGCGCGGCGTGGAAATCCATCAACGCACGGAAGTGACCGGCTTCGAACTGGCGGGCGACCGGGTCACCCATGTCAGGACGAACCGCGGCACGATCGCCGCCGGACAGGTGCTGCAGGCCGTCGGCGGGCTCAACGGCCAGGTCGCAGCCATGGCGGGCATCCGGCTGCCGATACGCTGCTTCCCGCTGCAGGCAATGGTGACGCAGCCGCTGAAACCATTCCTGGACATACTCGTCTCATCCGCCAATCTGCACACCTACCTGGTGCAATCCTCGCGCGGCGAGGTCGTCATCGGCGGCGGCTCCGATCCCTACCAACTGGCCTCGACGCGCTCGACGCTGGACCAGAAGGAGCATCTGGCCGAAGGCGCGCTGCACCTCTTCCCCTTCCTGCACAAGGTCAAGCTGTTGCGGCAGTGGGCCGGGATCACCGACATGACGCCCGACTACAGCCCGATCATGGGGTCATCGCCGCTGCGGAATTACTGGCTGGACTGCGGCTGGGGCACCTGGGGCTTCAAGGCGACGCCGGTGGCCGGCAAGCGCATGGCCGAGACCATCGCCACCGGGCGCGTGCCCGATGTCCTGAAACCATTCGACCTCAGCCGGTTCGACAGCTTCGCGCTGCTGAACGAGATGGGCGCCACGGCCGCCAGCCACTGACGGGGTGCTCCCATGAAGCTTTTGACCTGCCCGGTGAACGGCCCGCGCAACATCACCGAATTTCAGTATCTCGGGCCGGTCCGCGACGCCAGCGCCGAACAGCCCGAGCAACTGATCGAAGCCCTGTTCTACGCCGAGAACCCGCTCGGCGTGATGCGGGAGTGGTGGCGGCACACGCCGTCCAACACCGTGCTGATCGCCGAACGCCACACTGTCAGCGACGAGATCGTCGCCACCTATCTTCCCAATCGAAAGCCAGCCTGAGATGACCGAACGGTTGCCGCCTCCCTGGGGATCGCGTCTCGACCGCACCCAAAAAATCCGTTTCGATTTCGACGGCCGGCCGCTCGAAGGTTTCGCCGGCGACTGCATTGCCTCGGCCATGGCCGGCAGCGATCGCTGGATCCTGTCGCGCTCCTTCAAGTACCACCGCCCGCGCGGCATTCTGACCATGGCGGGGCAGGACGCCAACACGCTGGTGCAACTGCCCGACGAGCCGAATGTCCGGGCCGATCTGCGCCCGATCGCCGAAGGGCTGAAGGTCACCGCCCAGAACGTCAACGGGTCGGCTGAACGCGACCGCGGCGCCGTGCTCGACAGGCTGGGCCGTTTCATGCCCGTCGGATTCTATTATCGCAGCTTCTTTGGCCCCGGCGCGAAGAGCTGGCTCAAATTCTGGGAGCCGATGATCCGCCGATCGGCCGGCCTCGGCAAGGTCGACCTCACCGCCGGTCATGGCCATTATATCAGGGAAAACCTGCACACCGACGTGCTGGTCGTCGGCGCTGGCCCGGCCGGGCTTTCGGCCGCCATCAAGGCAGCCGAGGCGGGTGCCGAAGTGCTGCTGGTCGATCTGAACCGGGAACTCGGCGGCGCATTGACCTATGCGCGCTTCGGGCTCGAGACGGCGGAGGCAGAGGCGACGTTGAAGACGCTGCGCGACGCAGCCGGAAAGCTGGGCAATCTGCGGGTGCTGACCGGCGCCACATGCAATGGATGGTTCGCCGACAACTGGCTTCCGGTGCTGCAGGGCGAGACGCTCTACCGCGTTCGCGCCAGGCAGGTCGTGGTGGCCGCGGGGTCGCATGAGCAGCCCCTGGTGTTTCGCAACAACGACCTGCCGGGCATCCTTTTGTCGTCCGCGGCGCAGCGGCTGATGCGCCACTATGCGGTTCGCCCCGGCCGGCGCGCCGTGGTTTTCGCTGGCAACCGGGATGGATATCTCGCGGCCCACGATCTTCTCGATGCCGGTGTACCGTTGGTCGCTGTTCTCGCCCCCGATTCCGATGTGTCCGGCAACACCCTGGCGCAACACCTTGTCGAGCGCGGCGTCCGAATCATCCCGAATGTCACTGTCACGGATGCGTTGGGGACAGGAGGCAATCGCCATATCCGAGCTATCCGCTTCAGCACGCCCGAACATGGCGCGCAGCTGCTGGAGTGCGATCATTTCGTGGTCGCGGCCGGCTACACGCCGTCCTACCAGCTGCCGCTGCATGCCGGCGCGAAGCTCGGATTTGACGAGGCCAGCCGGCAATTCGTGCTGAGCAATCTGCCGCAGGCATTTCATGTCGCCGGATCGGCGGCAGGCTATTTCGAGCTGAAAGCGGTGCTGCGCAGCGGTGAGATCGCCGGCGCTGCGGCGGCACGGGAGGCGGGGCACGATGCCGACCTGCCGGCGATCATCCCGGATGCCAACGCGGCAGGGATGAACCATTTTCAGCCGCTGTCCGCCCATGCCAAGGGGCGGGACTTCGTGGATTTCGACGAGGATCTGCAGGTCAAGGATATCAGGAACGCCGTCAGCGACGGCTATAGCGAGCTCGAGTTGGTAAAGCGCTATTCCACTGTCGGCATGGGGCCGTCGCAGGGACGGCATTCGGCGATGGCGACGGCCAGGATCGTCGCGGCGGAAACGGGCCGCACTGTGGGAGAGGTCGGTATCACCACATCGCGGCCACCATTCGGTCCGGAGAAACTGGGACTGCTGGCCGGCCCGAACCATGTGCCCTACCGGCATACGGCGATCCACGCCGACCATGTCGCCGGCGGCGCGAAACTGACACCTGCCGGTGCGTGGTGGCGACCGCTGCATTACGGCGGAGATCGCGACGTCCGCAAGACGATCGCCGACGAGGTCAGGCTGGTGCGTGACAAGGTCGGCATGCTCGACGTTTCGACCCTGGGCAAGCTGGCGATCCGCGGGGCGGATGCCGGCGCTTTCCTCGACCGCATCTATACGATGGCGCATGCGCGGCAGCCGGTGGGACGCGTGCGCTACTGCCTGATGCTGAACGACATGGGATCGGTCATCGATGACGGCGTGGCTTACCGGCTGTCCGAGACCGAGTTCTACGTCACCGCCACCACCGGCGCCGTCGCCCGCGTCTTCACCGACATGCTGTTTTTGAACACGCAATGGGGCATGCGAGTCGATATCCAGAACGTCACCGCCGCCTTCGCCGCGATCAATGTCACTGGCCCCTTTGCGCGCAAAGTGCTTGAGGCGCTGGGCGGCGACATCGATCTCTCTCCCGACGGCTTTCCCTATCTCAACGGCCGTAGCGGCGTGATCGACGGATGCCCGGCGCGCGTCATGCGCATCGGCTTCACCGGCGAGCTCAGCTACGAGCTGCACGTGCCGCAATCCTTCGGCGCGGCGCTGTGGCGCAAGCTGCTGGAGGTGGGCGCACCCCACGGGCTGCAACCCTATGGGCTGGAAGCATCGCGCATCCTGCGCCTGGAAAAGGGCCACATCATCATCGGCCAGGATACCGACGCGCTGTCGACGCCGGACGAACTCAGCATGGGATGGGCGCTGTCGAAGGCCAAGCCGCGCTATCTAGGCAAGACTGCCATCGAGGCGCGCGGCAAGCTCGGCCTCAAGCGCAAGCTTTGCGGCTTCGAACTGCCCGAGGGCCACGGTATCCGGCTGACGGAATCCTGCCTCGTCTTGCGGGACGGACGCCCGGTGGGCTTTGTCACGTCGACCTGCTTTTCACCGACACTGGGCAAATGGATCGGCCTTGCCTATGCCGACCCGCGCGACGCGACGCCGGGATCCAGCCTGCACATACGGGGGCTGTGCGGTGGGGAAGTCCGGGCAAACGTGGTGCCCGCGCCATTCTATGATCCCGAAAACCAACGGCAGGAGATGTAGATGCTGCCGGGTAGCCATTCCGCATCGGCTGGTCATGCCGGGCATATCGATGCAAGCCTGCGCCATCACGCCCTGGCGCAACGACTCGCGCGCAGGGAGGGGCTGCCGGGAGCGCATGAGAACGTCGTGCTCGATTGCACGCAAACCGAGCGCTTCGGGCTGCGTGGCCCCGGCACGATGGACTGGCTCGGTGAAGCAGGTCTATCCGTGCCGCAGGCAGTGAATACCGCCCTTACCTTGCCTTGCGGCACATCGGTGCTGCGGCTTGGCCAGCAGGAGGTGCTGCTGGCGGCGCCTCCTGGCGGCAGCGGGACGCGGTTGCGCGCGCTGCGCAAGGCGTGGCGCGACAGCGGGCTTGCAGCCAAGGGATACGACGCCTATCGCGACGAGGGCTGGGCGTGGTTCGTGATATCGGGTCCGACTGCGCCCGTGCTGATGCGGCGGATCTCGATGGCCGACCTGAGGCCGGAAAGCCTGAAGCCAGGTGATCTCTCCCAGACCCGTGCCTTGCATCTGGATGCGGTCGTGGCCCGCTTCGACCGTTTCAGCGCGATTGCCTATGACATTTTCTTCGACATCGCCTCGGCGGCGTTTGCATTGGATGTCCTGACCGAGACGGCCGCAGGCACGAATGCCGGCTTTCAATTGGCGGCTCTCTACGCCACCGAATAAATCGGCTTCGCCGGCTTTCCGCGCGGGGTCATCGTGAAGATCATGCCGCCGGTCATGCGCGGTATCGATCGACGAGGGCGACCAGGCGCTCGCAGGCCGCGACAGCAGCGGCGTGGTCCTGCGAAAAGTTCAGGCGTACGCTGTTTTCGGCGAATGGGCTGAACTCCGTTCCAGGCGTCACGATGACACCTGCCTGCAGGCGCAGGATGCGGACAAAATCACCGCCTCTCACGGACAGGCGGGGTAGCGCCGGAAAAATGTAGCTGCCCGCCTCGGTCGTGCGGACCTGGAGGCCTGATATCGCGCGGAAAACCTTCAAAAGATCGTCGCGGATCGCCTGGTGTTGGCGAATGCGCTGGTCCATCCAGCCGGCCGGTTCGTCGAACCAAGTGCGCAGCACGGCTTGGCTGTAGCCGCCGGCGCGCAGCGAGACGATTGCCTGCAGTTTCTCCATCCGGGCAATGATTTCTCGCGATCCGAAAGCCACGCCCAGCCGATAGCCGCTGAGCGATTCCGTCTTAGACGGTCCCATGATGGTGACGATTTTCTCCGCATCCAACTTCTGCGCGCGCAAATGGGTGTAGTCGACGCCTGAGTACAGCAGGCGCGCGTAAAGCTGGTCGACGATGACGGTCACGTCGTACCGGCTTGCCAGAGCGACAATCGCTTCGATCTCTTCGCGGGAGTAGACGACGCCGGCCGGATTGTTTGGGTTCGAGAACAGGAACACCTTTGCGCCCGACCTGAATGCGCCTTCCAACTGGCCAAGATCGAGGCCCGAACGGCCTTCGGTCGTTGCGTAGTCCATCCGGACAGGCAACATTTCGCCTTCGCAGAACTCCACCAGTTTGCGGTTGGCAAAATAATCGGGCTGGACGATCGCCACCTTGTCGCCCCGCGACACGGTCGCGGCAACGGCCAGGAACAGCGCGCCCTGGGTGCCGGGGGTGATGATCAGGCCATCGCTTGCATCGACAGGCGCTCCGGTGAAACCCGCCAGCCGCCCGGCGAGTTGTTCGCGGATGCCGAAATCGCCGCGATATTCCGTGTAGGCCTGCTTGCCGCCGGCTTCGACGCCGGCTGAAAAGACCTCGAATGAGCCGGGCGTCGGGGTGAATGCGTCGACGTCGCCATGCGAAAAGTCCACCGGCCGCCCGGGGATCGCGTCGCCGCGCAACAACGGTTCAATGCCGCCGGCCAGCTGGCGGACTTCCTGTCCGGGCGCCGCGTCGGTGCCAAGGCCACTGAATTTGCTCTGGATCGTCATTGGAAATTCCTGATTGTCGGCACCGCTGCCGCTGCCGTGCGACGCCAAATAGCAGCGCTCAGGACGAAACAAAATATGCTGGCGGCTGGTTCGTCTGAGCCAGGACCGCGTAACGGGCGCTGTGGGCGGCAGCGCCGCCGCCGAAGAACGGTTCGCATTCGGCATGAAAAAAGCGAAGCGGGATTGCGCCGCAAATGCTCTTGTTATACGAACGTTCAACAAGAGCATTTGCGGGTACCTGCCGTGGTACGAACCGAGTTTCCGTTTGCCGTCGAAACCGTCGATCCGTTGTGGATCACGCTGGCCGATGGCACCCGCATTGCCGCGACGCTGTGGCGTCCGCGTACCGAGAACAAGGTGCCGGTGGTCGTCGAGATGGTGCCTTATCGCCGCCGTGACGGCACCGTGGCGCGCGACATCGACATCCATCCGTGGCTCGCCGGCCATGGCATTGCCTGCGCCCGCATCGATATCAGGGGTTCGGGCGATTCCGACGGCGACCTCGCCGACGAATATCTGCCGCGCGAACAGGAAGACGCCTGCGAGATCATCACCCATCTGGCCGCGCTTGCCTGGTGCAACGGCAATGTCGGCATGACCGGCATTTCCTGGGGTGGCTTCAACGCTCTGCAGGTCGCGGCGCGGCGGCCGCCGGCCCTGAAAGCCATCATCACCAACTGCGCCACCGACGACCGCTACGCCGACGACATCCACTATATGGGCGGCGCTCTGCTGACCGAACAGGAGATGTGGTCGAACTTCATGCTGGTGAAGAAGGCGATGGCGCCCGATCCGCAGATCGTCGGCGACGTCTGGCGCGCCATGTGGACGAGCCGGCTTGCCGCGACGAGTTCACTCTCAGAAATCTGGCTCGCGCATCAGCGCCGCGACGACTACTGGCGGCAAGGTTCCGTCTGCGAGGATTTTTCCGCGATCGAATGCGCCGTCATGGCCGTCTGCGGCTGGGAGGACAGCTATTCGAATTTCGTGCCGCGCCTGCTCGAACATCTGCCGGGACCGAAGCTCGGCATCGTCGGGCCCTGGTCGCATGCCTATCCCTGTCGCGGCGCGCCGGGGCCGCTGATCGGCTATCTGCAGGAGGCGCTGCGCTGGTGGCGGCATTGGCTCGTCGGCGAAGACACCGGCATCATGGCCGAGCCGCTTTACCGCGTCTGGGTCACCGGCGAGGAACGGCCGCAACCTTTCTACCTCCCCGACCATGCCGGCAGCTGGGCCGCCGAGGACGAGTGGCCGTCGCCGCGCATCGAGCGACGCAGCTTGCATCTGAACGCCTCGGGCCTCGGAGCCGAAGCCGCTGCTGGCGCGACGCTTTCGGTACGCTCTCCGGCGACCGCCGGCCGCGATTGCGGCCGCTGGGGCGGCTATGGCGGTTCGTGTCCCGATATGCCCATCGACCAGCGCCGCGAGGACGGCATGGGGCTGTGCTTCGATACGCCGCCGCTGGACGACGACCTGACCTTGCTCGGCGCGCCGGAACTGGATCTGCTCGTCAGTGTCGACCAACCACACGTCAATCTCGCGGCCCGGCTTTGCGACGTCTATCCAGACGGTACTTCGGCGCTGATGACCTATGGCGTGCTCAACCTCAGCCATCGCGACAGCCACCAGCATCCCACGCCCTGTCCGGTCGGAACGCCATTTCGTGTGCGGCTGAAGCTCAACGATTTCGCCCGCATTGTGCCCAAGGGCCATCGCATCCGGCTGGCGCTGGCCAACCAGCACTGGCCGATCCTGTGGCCGCAACCCAGATTGTCGACGCTGTCGGTCGCGAGCGGCGACAGCACGGTGATGCTTCCGGTCCGCCCGCCATCGGAACGCGACCGTGACGTTCGCTTCGAGCCGGCGGAAACCGCCCCGCCGGTTCCGACC
This sequence comes from Mesorhizobium erdmanii, assembly GCF_013170725.1. NCBI lineage: Bacteria > Pseudomonadati > Pseudomonadota > Alphaproteobacteria > Hyphomicrobiales > Phyllobacteriaceae > Mesorhizobium > Mesorhizobium erdmanii. The sequence goes on from NZ_CP033361.1 coordinate 2,632,411, forward strand.
ACGACCCTGGACGAGGGCTTCGATCGCCGCATCGTCACCGACGATGTCGGCTCGGGCGTTCAGACCATTGCGTTGACTTCGAACCACGGCCGCCGGCGCTATGACGATCGCGCCATTACCGTGTCCTCGGCCAACAGCGACACGATGAGCATCAGCGGCGGCGATCCGCTGTCGGCGAAACTCGTCACCGAATATCGCTGGGCGATCGCCAGCGGCGATGCCGACACCGAGGCGATCGCGATCACCGAGCTGACGGCTGACGAAACCCATTTCAACCTGAGTTGGCGGCTCGAGGCGCGAGAACGGGGCGCGATCGTCCACAGCGCCTCGGCAAGCCGGCGCATCAGGCGCGATTTCGCCTGAGGAGAGGGAGGCGGCCATGCTCGCATATGCAGTGAAGCGCATCGGTCTCGGCCTCCTGATCCTCGTCCTCGTCATGGTCGCCATGTACGCGGCCGTCTTCCTGGTACCCGGTGATCCGGCAACCGTCGCGCTCGGTCCGCGCGCCACGCCGGAGCTGAAGCGGCTGCTGATCGAGCGCATGGGGCTCGACCAGCCGGTCTGGTGGCAGATCATCGAATTCTTCCGCAACGCGCTGACCGGCAATCTCGGCTACGACGTCTGGTCGAACCGGCCCGTCTCGACGCTGGTGCTGGAGGCGCTGCCGAACACGCTGATCCTCGGGCTAACGGCGCTTACAGTCGCGCTCCTCATCGGCGTGCCGCTCGGCTGCCTGTCGGTGATGCGGCGCGGTACGGCGGCCGACGCGGTCATCGGCGTGCTCTCGGTCGGCGTCATCGCCGTGCCGTCCTTCGTCGTCGCCATCTATTCGCTGCTGCTGTTCGCCGTCACGCTGCGTTGGCTGCCGGCCATCGGCGCCGGCGAGGCCGGGGACTTCGTCAGCCAGGCCAAGGCGCTGGTCATGCCGGCTGCGGCCATCGCGCTCGGCTGGATCGGCTACATCGCCCGCATGGTGCGCGCCTCGATGATGGAGGTGATGGGCGAGCCGCACATCCGCACCGCGCGCTCGTTTGGTCTGCCCGAGTGGAAGATCGTTTCAAAGTACGCGTTGCGCATCGCCATCATCCCGACCATCTCGCTGGTCGCCGTCGGCCTTGGCTCGATCCTGTCCAGCGCCGTCTTCGTCGAGGCGGTGTTTGCCCGGCCCGGCATCGGCAAGCTGATCACCGACGCCGTCAACACCCGCAACTACCCGGTCGTCATGGGCACGGTGCTGATCATGACCGCCATCTATGTCTCCATCACCATTGCCGCCGATCTGTTGATCGCGCGGCTCGATCCGAGGGTGCGCGATGTCTTCCGTGGCTGACGCCTCCTTGTCCACGCCCGGCCGACAGCGGTTCGTCCTGCTGCGCGCCCTGCTTGCCGATCCGTTCACCTGCGTGGCGCTGATCCTGGTCACCGGCTTCCTCGTCACAGCTCTCTTCGCGCCATGGCTGGCGCCCTATTCGCCGGTCAAGATCGACGTGCTGCACAAGCTGCAGCCGCCATCGGCCGAACACTGGTTCGGCACTGATCATCTCGGCCGCGATCTCCTGTCTCGCGTCATTTTCGGCGCGCGCACCGCGCTCACCATCGCCATGGTTTCCGTCGCCATCGCCGGCGCCATCGGCCTGCTGCTCGGCCTCATCGCCGGCTACGGCCCGCGCTGGCTCGACGCCATCCTGGTGCTGAGCTTCGACAGCCTGAATTCGCTGCCGATGATCATGTTCGCGCTCGCCATCATCACCGTGCTCGGCGCCGGCACCGGCACGCTGATCATCGTCATCGCCGCGACCTCATTCCCAAGCTACGCCAGGCTGATCCGGGCGCTGACGCTGGCGCTGAAGAACAGCGACTACATCCTCGCCGAGCGCCTGATCGATGCCAGTGCCGCGCGCATTATCTTCGTCCATATCCTGCCCAATGTCGTCGGCCCGCTGATCATCCTTTTGTCGATGGACATTCCGGTCGTCATCATGGTCGAGGCTGGTTTGAGTTTCCTCGGCCTCGGCGTGCGCCCGCCGACTCCGTCCTGGGGCTCGATCCTTTATGACGGCTACACCTCGATCCGCTCGGCACCCTTCATGGTGATCTTCGGCGGCTTGCCGCTGGTGCTGGCGACGCTTGGCTTCACCTTTCTGGGCGAAGGCCTGCGCGACTATCTCGATCCGCGCCTGCAACTGCGGAGGCCGGCATGACCGGCTCGCTCTGCGCCAGCGATCTCAGCGTCCGCTACGAGACGCCGCATGGCTCGGTGTACGCGCTGCGCCATGTCGATATCGAGGCGCATCCGGGCGAGGTGATCGGCATTGTCGGCGAGAGCGGTTGCGGCAAGTCCACGCTGGTCACTGCCCTGGCCAATCTGCTGCCGGCCAATGCCCGCATCGACGGGTCGATCTCCTACAATGGCGTCGACCTGGCCAAGCTCGATGCGTACCACCAGCGCCTGCTGCGCGGCGACGAGATCGCACTGGTCAGCCAGGATCCGATGACGGCGTTCAACCCGGTGCTGACCATCGGCGATCAACTCGTCGATTTCCAGCACCACCGCAAGGACCTTGGCCGGGCGCAAAAGCGGGCGCGCATCGCGGCCATGCTCGGCCGCGTCGGCATCGCCGACGCCGAGCGGCGCATGCAGAGCTATCCGCATGAACTCTCCGGCGGCATGCGCCAGCGCGTCGCCATCGCCGCCGCGCTGCTGACCGATCCGGGCCTGCTCATCGCCGACGAACCGACGACGGCGCTCGACGTCACCATGGAGGCGCAGATCATCCATCTGCTGCGCGAACTCCGCCGCGACTACAACGGCATCATCATCGTCGTCTCGCACCATCTCGGCGTCATCGCCGAACTCTGCGACCGGGTCTATGTCATGTATGCGGGCGAGGTGGTGGAAGGCGGCGAGGTCGACGCGATCTTCCACGACGCCAGGCATCCCTACACGCAGGCGCTGCTCGCCTGCGACCCCGCCCGCTTCCATGAGCGCCTGGACCGGCTGCCGACCATTCCGGGCTCGCTGCCCAACCTCACTCAGCCACCGTCCGGATGCGTCTACGCTCCGCGCTGCGACCGTGCCTTCGCGCCGTGCGCGACCGTCGCGCCACCGCTGGTGAACCTCGTCGCGTCTCATGTCGCGCGCTGCCATGCGGTGATGCCATGAGCCCGTTGCTTGCCGTCGAGGATCTCTCCGTCAGCTTCGTTCGCGGCGGCTTGCTCAACCGGCTGATCAATCCGTTCCCGCTGCCGGGCTTCAACGTCATCGACGGTGTGACGCTGTCGCTGATGCCGGGCGAGACGCTCGGGCTTGTCGGCGAATCCGGTTCCGGCAAGACGACGCTTGCCCGCACCATTCTCGGGCTCATCCGAGCCGCCGCCGGCCGCATCGTCTTCGAGGGCAGGGAGGTGCGGACGCCGGCCGATTTCCGCGCCATGCGCCGGCGCTCGGCGATGATGTTCCAAGACCCTGTCGCCTCGCTCAGCCCGCGGCTGCGCATCGGCACGCTGCTCACCGAACCGCAGATCATCCAGGGGTTGCCGATGCCGGACCGCCGCGCCGCGGCAAAAGCGCTGCTGGCGCTGGTCGGTTTGCCCGCCTCCTTCGTCGACCGCTTCCCGCATGAGCTGTCGGGCGGACAGGCGCGCCGCGTCGGCGTTGCGCGAGCCCTGGCGATGAAGCCGCATCTGCTGCTCGCCGACGAGCCGACCGCGGGTCTCGATGTCTCGGTGCAGGGCGATGTGCTGAACCTGATCGGCGAGCTGAAGCGCGAACTCGGTTTCGCCGCCATGATCGTCACCCATAATCTGGCAATGATCCGCCATGTCAGCGACCGGCTGGCGATCATGTATCTCGGCCGGCTGGTCGAGACAGGTCCGACGCAGGACGTGTTTTCCGCGCCCATGCATCCCTACACCGCGACGCTGATCCAGTCCGAGCCGATACCCGACCCGCGCCGGCGCAGCCATAACCCCGCCGTCACCGGCGAGATCCCGAGCGTGTTCCGGCGGCCTTCGGGCTGCGAGTTCCACACGCGCTGTCCCATCGCACAAGATCGCTGCAGGACCGAGGCGCCGGCCTACCGGCCGATGGATGCCGGTCGCATGGTGCGTTGCCATTTCCCGCTGAAGACCGGCGGGCAAGAACGGGAAGCCTTCTCACGCGCTTCCGCAAACCAAAGGGGAAACTGAGATGAAACAATGGTCCTTGGACAGACGTGCATTCCTGAAAGCGGCTGGCGTGCTCGGCGCCGGCCTGGCGATGAAGCCCGACTTTGCCTGGTCGGCCGCCGGCGATACGTTGCGCATCCGCATGGAAGGCGATCTGCAGTGCCTCGACCCGGCCTTCATGAATGGCGGTATCGAGGATGTCATGATGCGCGGCATCTATGTCTCGCTCAACCATTTCGGCGACATCAGGAAAGGCTCGCCCTGGTCGCTGTGGGGAGCTGAAAAGCTCGAGCAGAAAGACCCCAAGACCATCGCCTTCACCCTAATCGACGGGCTGAAATGGTCTGGTGGTTTTGGCGCGGTGACAGCCGACGACGTGAAATTCTCGTTCGAGCGCATCGCCGACAAGGCGCTCGCATCGCCCTGGGCCTATCAGTTCGAGAAGCTTGATCGCGTCGAAGTCGCCGATGCCCGCAATGGCATCATTCATCTGAAGGAGCCCTATCAGCCGATCTTCGTCACCAGCCTGCCTTACTATGGTGGCCACATCATCAGCCGCGCCGGCACCGAGAAGGCCGGCGGCAAATTCACCACCCAGCCGCCGGCGACCTGCGGTCCCTATCTCTTCTCGGACTGGCAGCAGAAGCAGAAGGTGACGCTGACCGCCAACCCGGACTGGCCGGGACCGAAGCCGGATTTCTCAAAGGTCGAGATCTATGTCGTGTCGGATGATCAGGCGGCGCAGCTCGCCTATGAAGCCGATGCCTTCGATTATACCAAGATCGCCATCTCGGCGACCAAGGCGGTCAAGGAGAAGCCGCCGGCGGATACAATCCTGATCGAGGCGCAATCGACGCGCTATGTCTGGCTGACCGTCAACCAGTTGAGCCCGCGGCTCAAGGATCTGAAAGTCCGACAGGCGGTGCAGTACGGCGTCGATGTCGGGCAAATCCTCACCGGCGTCTATGACGACCTCACCAAGCGCTCCACCGGCGTCGTCCAGCCCGGCACCAAATTCGCGCGGGCCTCGAATCTGATCGCCGCGCCGGACTATGAGAAGTCGGCCGCGCTGCTCAAGGAGGCCGGCGTCAGCGACCTGTCGCTGACCTTGACGGTGATGAACGATTCCATCCGCACCGCGACCGCGCAGATCATCCAGGCCAGCCTCGAACAGGCCGGCATCAAGGTCGAGATCCAGCCCTATGACGAAGCCGCCTTCTGGGGCGTCGGCGACAAGACGCAGGGCGACGGCTACAAGAACATCGACCTTGCGCTGATGGATTTCGCCGGCGGCATCGATCCGTCGGAAAACCTGGTCTGGTTCCGCCCCGACCAGATCGGCGCGTACAACTGGTCGGGTTTCGACAGTGCCGAATTCGAGACCAGCTACCAGCAATTGGTGGCCGAAAGCGACGAGGCCAAGCGCATCGCGCTGTCGAACCGCATGGAGGATCTGATGGAACAGTCCGGCGGCTTCGTCTTCATCTGCCACCAGCCGCTGGTCGCCATCCACAAGACCGCGTTCGATCCGGTCATCTATCCTGATGGTCACCCCAATCCCGTGCTGTTCAAGAAGAAGGCGTGAACGCTTCCGTGGACAGGAAGGGCGCAATCGATTAGCTGGAGTCCATGACGGAAGCAGGACCAGCCCCTGAAAAACGCAAGCGCGGCGCCAAGAAATCGCCGCCGCGCTTCAGCCGCGAACAGGCCGATGTGCGCCGTTCCATGCTGATCGAGGCGGCGACGCGCTGCCTGTCGGTCGGCGGCATCGGCGCCTTCACCATCGACCGCATCTGCAAGGAGGCCGGGGTTTCGCGTGGCCTCATCAACCACCATTTCGAAAGCCTCGACGGGTTGCTGGTCGAGGTCTACAAATCCTCGCTCTATGCCAGCGTCAACAACCAGATCGCCGAAGCCAAGCGCCGCCGCGCCGAGGCATCGGATTGGCCACCGGAGGCATCGCTGGCAGCCCTGGTGCGATCCAATTTCTCGCCCGAATATTTCAGCCGCGAGAACCTTTTGATCTGGCTGTCTCTGTGGGGCGAGATCGCCGTCAACCCGCGCCTCAAGGAAGCGCATCGCGAACTCTACGATGCCTACCGGGCTGAACTGGCGGAGGATATCGCGGCGGTCGCGGTGCTGCGCGGCAGGCAAGTCGACGCGCCCGCGCTGGCGCGCAATTTCATCGCTTTGGTCGACGGGCTGTGGCTGGAATGGTGCCTCGACGAAAGCGTGGTGACGCCGGAGGCGGCGGAGGCGGCGGGGTTCGAGATGCTTGAAGGGCAGGTGGGGCCGTTGCGGGGAGTGTAACGATTTCAGGTCGGCGCTGTACTGGCGCCGACTTCGAGAGTCGGTGTCGTGCCCCGCCTCAATTCAGCGGCGAACCGCCCTCGCGTTTGCGCCTTTCCATATAGTCGCGCAGCGCTTCGTCGATGCCGGGATCGATCGGCGGTTGCTCGTATTCGGCGACCATGCGTTTCCACACGACATTGGCGCGCTCGCGCGCCGTCACCTGGCCGCGCTCGACCCACGTGTCGTAATTGTCCCAGTTGGACACCAGCGGCGAATAGAAGGCGCGCTCGTAGCGCTGCATGGTGTGCGCGGCGCCGAAGAAATGCCCGGCCGGACCGACCTCGCGCACCGCTTCCAGCGCCAGCGTATCGATGTCGACCACCGGCGGGTCGAAGTAAGCCGACATCATCTGAAGCATCTCGGCATCGATGACCAGTTTCTCGAACGATGCGGTCAGCCCGCCGCCGAGCCAGCCGGCCGCGTGCAGCACCAGGTTGGCGCCGCCCATCAGGCAGCCCCACAGCGACATGGCGCTTTCATAGGCGGCCTGCGCGTCGACGGAATTCGCGGCGGTGACGTTGCTGGAGCGGAATGGCACGCCGATCAGCCGGCAGAGCTGCCCGGTGATCTGCGCGGCCTGCGTGTATTCGGGCGTGCCGAAGGCCGGCGCGCCGGTCTTCATGTCGACATTGGACGTGAAGCCGCCATACATCACCGGCACGCCCGGCCGCACGATCTGGGTAAGCACGATGCCGGCCAGCGCCTCGGCATGCTGCTGCGACAGCGCGCCGGCAAGCGTCACCGGGCTCATCGCGCCAGCCAGCGTGAACGGCGTGATGACGTTGACCTGGCCGTGCTCGGCCAGCGTGATCAGCCCTTCGGCCATCGGCTCGTCGAGCTGCAGCGGCGAATTGGTGTTGATGATGCCGGTAAAGACCGGCATTTCCCGCGCGAGGTTGTCGCGCGTCGTGCCGAGCGAAATCGCCACCATTTCCAGCGCGTCGATGGCGCGACCCTGACCTAGGGTTTGCGGCTGCCAGTTCTTGTCGAGCAGTGTGATCTCGGCATAGTAGAGGTCGAGATGCCTAGTGTTCTGGTGCAGGTCGAGCGGCTCGAACGGGCCGCCGCCTTCCTGGTGCAGGACATTGAACGACTGGATGAGTTTCAGATAGTCGCACATTTCGGCATAGGTGCCGGGCCGGCGGCCGCGATCATTGTCCATGACATAGGCAGGCCCGCCGACCGACGACAGGATGCAGTGCCGCCCGCCGACCTTGACGTTCTTTTGCGGATTGCGGGCGCGCAACTCGAACGACGACGGCGCCATGGCGACGCGCTCCATGACCATCGCGCGGTCGAAGCGGACCCGCATCGCGCCTTCGTCGACATCGCAGCCGGCCGAGCGATAAAGCTGCCGCGCTTGTGGTTGCAGCACGCGCATGCCGATCTCTTCGAGAATGGTCAGGCCCATTTCGTGGATTGTCCGCACCTGATCGGCCGACAGGATCTCGATCGGCGCGTAGGGCCGCGTCAGCTGCTTCCACGGCCGCTGCTCGATGCCGCCGATCTCGCGCTGCGGACGGCCGGGTCTGCGACGTGCGGCGATGCGCTCCATGGCTTCCTCACTCCTTGTTTGACGCAATTCCGGGCGGAAAACCGCTTCACACTTTTCCTGGAATTGCTCCTATTCGGCTGCCGTTCGCAACTCGAAGTCCGCCACCGCATCGACGATCGGCGTGTCGCGGCGGTAGGGTGACCTTCGGGTCTCCGCGCCGATTTCCTGGGCGAGCTTGTGGCCGCTGTGGACCGCATGCGCGATCGCGCCCGGCGCCAGCGCGTCGCCGATGCGATCGACGCTTTTGATACCGGCAGTGGTAAGATCGTTTGTCCGCGCGCTCAGCGCCTCGAACAGCGCGTTGCGCGGCAGCCGCAGGCCGACGATCAGCACCGAGCGGCAGGCAATGCGGCTTTCCTCGCCGGTGAACAGATGCGCCAGCGTCGCCGTTTCGCCGTCGAAGGCCTTCAACAGATGCAGTGTCGCCACCGGCACCTTGCGCCTTGCCAACGCGCGATGCACCAGCGGCAATTCGTTGGTCATGATCGTCCAGGCGGATGCCTGGCCGGCTGGGGTGACGTAGCTGACCGGAACGCCTTGCGCGGCCAGATGCTCGGTCAGCACGCCGCCCATGTAATAATTATCGAAATCGAAGACGAGGGTTGGTCCTTGCGGGAGCCTGCCGGCGGCAATGTCGTCGGGCGTGAACACAGCCGGATGGTCGAGCCGGCCGACCGGTATCTCCATCGAGGAATAGAGCATGTCGGTCCAGCGCGCGCCGGTCGCCAGCACCACGCGCTCCGGCGCCAGATCGATGATCTCGTCCACGCCAAGCGTGCTTTCGGGATAGAGCGAGACATTGCTCATCTCGCCGAGGCGGCCGAGGCGGTAGTCGACGACGCGGTTCCAGGCCGACAGGCCAGGCAGCGTCTTCTCGAAGGTCAGCCGCCCGCCGAAGCCGCGGCTGGAGTCGGCGAGCGTCACCTCATGGCCGCGTCGGCCTAGGGTCAGCGCGCATTCGAGCCCAGCGGGCCCGCCGCCGACAATCAGGATGCGCTCTGGCCTGTCGGCACGCACGACCCGCTCCGGGTGCCAGCCGCGCCGCCATTCCTCGCCGGCGGTCGGGTTCTGGGTACAGCGCACCGGCACGCCATCATGCCAGCTCGAAATGCAGATGTTGCAGCCGATGCATTCGCGGATTTCGGCTTCGCGGCCCTCGCGGATCTTGGCCGGCAGGAAGGGATCGGCGATGGAAGGCCGTGCGCCGCCGATGAAGTCGAGCACGCCGCGCCTGATCTGCGACACCATGGTGTCGGGCGAGGTGAAGCGGCCGACGCCGACCACCGGCTTTTTTGTCAGCGACTTGACGAAATCGATCACCGGCTCATGGCTGCCTTCGCCGGTGAAACGCGAGGCCGAACAGTCGGTCGGGCTGGAATCCATCTTGACGTCGAACAGGTCGGGCAGGTCGGCCAAGAGTTCGATCAGCTCATGCGCTTCCGAGGGCTGGTTGCGGCCGGGCCGGCCGCGCAGTTCCTCGAGGCTGACGCGAAGTGCCACGCCGCAAACCTTGCCGACGGCATCCTTGGTGACCTCGATCATCTCGCGCACGAAACGCACCCGGTTCTCGATCGATCCGCCGTATTCGTCTGCGCGATGATTGTATTCGGGCAGCAGGAATTCGTAGCCGAGATAGCCCATGCCGGCATAGACATAGACGATGTCGAAACCGGCGGTGCGCGCCTTGCGCGCCGCCTCGGCCTGGCATCTCAGCACTTCTTTTATGTCGGCCTTGTCCATCGTCTTTGGCCGCAGATTGCCCATGAAGCCGACATGCGTGGCCATCCAGGGAATTCCCGACGGCGACAGCGGCGGCAGGCGGCTTGCCCTGTTCATGACGGACGCGCCGCCGTGCCAGAGCTCCACGCCGGCAAGCGAGCCATGGCGATGCACGGCCTCTGTCATCAACGCATGGGCGCGGATGTCATTGTCGTCCCATAGGGTGGCGAAGGGCAGCGGCGCGTCGTCGGAGCTCGGGTCGATCGAACAGGCGCCGGTGCAGATCACGCCCCATCCGCCCTCCGCCTTGGCTTCGCGAAAGGCGGCGCGCACCCTAGGCAAGGCGTTGGTCATGCCGCTGGCATGCGGAACCTGGTAGAAGCGGTTCGGCGCGGTGACCGGCCCGATAGGCATCGGCTCGAACAGGATTTCATAGCGGGGATTGCAGGTCATCGGGGCTTTGCAAACAGTCTTGTTGAACGATCGTACAACAAGCATATTCACTGAAATCGCAGAACGCAATGCCCCAAGTTTTCGGGGCAGGCGACGCGGGAGTCGGCCGCACCGTCACGGTCCATGAGCACGACCAGCGCGCCCTCGGTGACGAATTTCCTGACGATGCCTTCGCCAAATCCCGAACCGACACCGGTGACGATGGCGACCTTGCCAGCAAGTCTCATATCTATTCCTCCGTTGCCGGCGCCATCGGGGACGTCGCTCCCATTGCACAGTCCGATCATCTGAACGCCCTTTTAGCTTTCCTTGTTTGAGGTCGCCGGCAGCGGGAGTAATAGTCGCCACGGAATTCGTGAGGAGGACGCGATGACGCTGAATTTCGACCCGCGGGCGAAGGCCTCGACGCTCTATCACGGCGAATTCCGGCCGATGTTCATCGGCGGCAAATGGGTTGCGGCGCAGTCCGGCGAGGTGATGCAGGCGCTCAACCCGGCGACGGGCGAAGTGCTGGCGACCGTGCCGCGCGGCGGGGCCGCCGATATCGATGCCGCGGTGGCCGCCGCGCGCGCGGCCTTCGAAGGGCCATGGTCGAAATTCTCGCCTTACGAGCGGCAATGCGTGCTGCTCAGGATCGCCGACCTGTTCGAGACGCATTGGGAAGAGCTCAGCGTTTCCGACACGCTCGACATGGGGTTGCCCATCATCCGCACGCTCGCCAACCGGCGCCGCGTCATCGGCATGCTGCGCTTCTATGCCGGCATGGCGACGGCGCTGCATGGCGAGACGATCGACAATTCCATCCCCGGCGAGATCGTCTCCTTCACCCGGCGCGAGCCGGTGGGTGTCGTGGGCGCGATCATCCCCTGGAATGCGCCGACCGCCGCCTCGATCTGGAAGATCGCGCCGGCGCTGGCCACCGGCTGCACCATCGTGCTGAAGCCTTCGGAGGAGGCCTCGCTGACGCCGCTGCTGATCGCGCGTCTTATGCAGGAGGCCGGTGTGCCCGACGGCGTCGTCAATATCGTCACCGGCACTGGCGCCGAGGCCGGCGCGCGGCTGGCCGAACATCCCGACGTCAACAAGATCGTCTTCACCGGCTCGACGCTTACCGGGCAAGCGATCGCGCGGGCGGGGGTCACCAACCTCAAGCGCGTTTCGCTGGAACTCGGCGGCAAGTCGCCTGTCATCGTCTGCCGCGACGCCGATATCGACAAGGCCGTTCCGGTCGCGGCGATGGCGGTGTTCGTGCATTCGGGCCAGATCTGCATTGCCGGCTCGCGGCTGTTCGTGGCGCGCGAAATCCATGACGAGTTCGTGCGCCGGCTTGCCGAATTCGCCGGCAAGCTGCGCATCGGCCATGGCATCGAGGCAGAGACGGAGATCGGGCCGCTCATCAATGCCAGGCAGGCCGGCAAGGTCGAAGTCTACATCAAGGCCGGCAGCGACGAGGGTGCCGAACTGGTCGCTGGAGGCTCGCGTTTGACCGGCGAACTCTATGATGGCGGCAACTTCATCGCGCCGACCGTCTTCGGCAAGGTGTCGGACAAGATGACCATCGCGCGGGAAGAAATCTTTGGGCCGGTCATTTCGGCGATGCCCTTCGACACGCTCGACGAAACCGTGGCCCGCGCCAATGCAACGCCTTACGGACTTGCCGCCGGCGTCTTCACTACGCATCTCGGCACCGCGCACAAACTGGCGCGCCGCATCAAGGCCGGCTCGGTCTGGGTCAACATGTACCACGCCATCGACCCGGCGGTGCCGTTCGGCGGCATGAAGATGTCCGGCTACGGCCGCGAGGGCGGCCTCGAGCACCTGCATGAGTATTTGGAGACCAAGTCGGTCTGGATCCAGACCGACTGAGGGCCGTATCGATCAGGTGAGGGCGGCCTGCGAATGACGGCTACGCGGACGCCCCCGCCTTCGTTATCCTAGGGCGAAGCAAGGGGCGAAGCGACGCGCGCAGAGCCTAGTATCCATTCCGTTACGTCAGTCGGAAAAATGCAGCGCAAGCGGCTGCTTGCCCGAGCGGCCATGCCCAAGGGCCTTGCCGCTCCGACGTTTCCTCCACAGCCTCGAGGCTGCCTCCCCGAGGACCATTGCGGCTCGAGGCGGCAGGGGCAATTTCGATTTTCTGATGCGCTGTGCAGTTCGCTCCGGCGGCCGACAATCGTGGGGCAGGCAACCCGCTGCCAGGGAACCTTTGTCGGGCTGGTGATTTTTGCCTATATAGGAAAATGCGAACGGCCAGGAGGGTGTTGCCGATGACGACGAAACGCTTTGCGATCTGCGCTCTTGCCCTGGCTATGGCCTGTGGCGTGTCCGCGCCGGCATTCGCCGGAGCCAAGCATCGCCATCATCAGGCCGAGCCGGAACGCTACGTTCCCGCCAATGACGATCTCGTCGACTTCCTGTTCGGCGGTCCGCGCTACTACGACCAGCAGCTGTTCACCACGGCGGCAGGCGCCTGTTCCTACCACCGGGTGAGCCCGGACGCGAACGCGGTGAACAAGATCAACGATCACCATTGCGGGAAATAGAAGGCGGCTTGCACGCTTCCGCGCGAATCTCCGCGCCGTGTTCGTCGCGGGCCGGACTTTTCGCCGGCGTCTTTTGCGCTTGTCCGGAAAAGCGTGGGGCGGCGGCGGCCTGAAGGACGCCTTCCACCGTCAGCCACGAGCCGCGCGCCGCCATGTGCGGATGCCGCGCCGCCTCTTGCGGGCTGAGCACCGGGGAGACGCAGGCGTCAGAGCCTGCGAACAGCTTCATCCATGCGTCGCGCGGTTTCGCGGCAAAAATCGTTGCCAGCCGGTTGCCGAGCGCCGGCCAGAGATCGCGATCGAATTGCCTGGCGAATTGCGGATCGGCGGCGAGGCCGAGCCGGTCGAGAAACAGCGCATAGAATTTCGGCTCGACGCACTGGACGCTGATGAAGCCGCCATCCGATGCGCGGTAGACCCGGCACCAATGCGGTCCGTCGAGAAGGCTGGTGCCGCGCTCGGCGACGAGCGCGCCGGATTGGGCGAGCGACATCAGCAGGTTCATCATGTGCGCCGAGCCATCGACGATCGCCGCGTCGACCACACTGCCTTCACCGCTCGTTCGCGCGTTCATGATGCCGGCCAGCATGCCGATCACCAGATAGAGCGCGCCGCCGCCTATGTCGCCGACCAAGGTCGGCGGCGCCATGGGCGGTTCGCCTGGCAAGGAGGCATACCAGAGCGCGCCCGACACGCCGGTATAGTTCATGTCGTGGCCGGCGGTGCGGGCGAGCGGGCCGTCCTGGCCCCAGCCGGTCATGCGGCCATAGACCAAGCGTTTGTTGACGGCGCGGCAGGCATCCGGGCCGAGCCCGAGACGCTCCATGACACCAGGCCGAAACCCCTCGATCAAGCCATCGGCGGTGGCAATCAGGCGCATCAGCACGGCGACGTCTTCCGCATCCTTGAGGTCGAGCGCGATGGAACGCTTGCCGCGATCGAGCAGCGAGCGTTCGGGCAGGCCCGGCATCGACGCCTGCTTGCGGTGGACGACGATCACATCGGCGCCGAGATCGGCGAGCAGCATGCCGGCGAAGGGCGCCGGCCCCAGCGCCTCTATCTCGATGATACGGGTGCCCTTCAGCATTCCACGCTCCATGGCGTCAGATCCGTTTGGTCTCGCGCACTTTTGATGCGCCCGGGGCGACAGTGTGTAACCGCGCTGTTTTGGCATTGAAGCATGTGCCGCTCGCATATACTTCAGGGCCATGAAAAAAATCGGTTTCCTGTCATTCGGGCACTGGACGCCCTCGTCGCAATCGCAAGTGCGCTCGGCTTCGGACGCGCTGCTCCAATCCATCGATCTCGCGGTCGCGGCCGAGCAGCTCGGTGCCGACGGCGCCTATTTCCGGGTGCATCACTTTGCCCGCCAGCTTGCCTCGCCATTCCCGCTTTTGGCGGCGGTGGGCGCCAAGACCAGCCGTATCGAGATCGGCACCGCCGTCATCGACATGCGCTATGAGAATCCACTCTACATGGCCGAGGATGCGGGCGCCGCCGACATCATCGCCGGCGGCCGGCTGCAGCTCGGCATCAGCCGTGGCTCGCCCGAACAGGTGATCGATGGCTGGCGCTATTTCGGCTACCAGCCGCAGGAAGGCAAGACCGACGCCGACATGGCGCGGCATCATGCCGAGGTTTTCCTCGACACGCTGCGCGGCGAGGGCTTCGGCCAGCCCAATCCACGGCCGATGTTCCCCAACCCTCCGGGGCTGCTCAGGCTCGAGCCGCATTCGGAAGGTTTGCGTGAGCGCATCTGGTGGGGTGCGGCGACCAATGCCACTTCGGAATGGGCGGCCAAGCTCGGCATGAACCTGCAGAGCTCGACGCTCAAATTCGACGAGAGCGGCAAGCCGTTCCACATCCAGCAGGCCGAGCAGATTCGGATCTATCGCGAGGCCTGGAAGGCAGGCGGGCACAGCCACGAGCCGCGCGTCTCGGTCAGCCGCAGCATCTTCGCGCTGGTCGACGACCGCGACCGCGCCTATTTCGGGCGCGGCAATGAGAGCCGCGACCAGATCGGCTTCATCGAGGAGAATACGCGGGCGATCTTCGGCCGCAGCTATGCCGCCGAGCCGGACGTGCTGATCAAGGAGCTGGCGCAGGACGAGGCGATCGCCGAGGCCGACACGCTGCTGCTCACCGTGCCCAACCAACTCGGCGTCGATTACAACGCCCATGTCCTCGAGGCGATCCTCACCCATGTCGCGCCGGCGCTGGGCTGGCGCTGACGGCCGCGCCATGTAACCATCGATCGCGGTGGGCGATTTGAGGAGGTTCATGGCATGGCGAAGAAGGCCCTGATTGCCTGGGGCGGCTGGGAAGGCCATACGCCGGAGCGCAGCGCCAACATCATCAGCGCGCTGCTCCAGCGCAACGGGTTCGATGTCACGCTGGGCGAAGGCACGGCGCTATTCGCCGATCCGGGATTGTCGTCCTTCGATCTCATCGTGCCCGTCATCACCATGTCGACGATCGAAAAGGCCGAGCTGCAGAACCTGACGCGTGCGGTGCGCGAGGGAAGCGGGCTCGGCGGCTTTCACGGCACGATGGGCGACAGTTTTCGCAACGAGCCCGACTACCAGTTCATGACCGGCGGCCAATGGGTGGCGCATCCCGGCAACATCATCGACTATGACGTGGTCATCACCCAGCCGGACGATCCGATCGTGGGCGGCATCAGCGATTTCGCCTACCGGTCTGAGCAGTATTACATGCATGTCGATCCCAGCAACGAGGTGCTGGCGACGACGACCTTCACCGACGCGCATTTTCCCGGCATTGGCGGCGTCGTCATGCCGGTCGTGTGGAAGCGCCGCTATGGCGCGGGCAAGGTGTTCTACAGTTCGCTTGGGCACACGGCCGACGAGTTCGCGGTGCCGGAAATGGCGCTGATCGTGGAGCGTGGTTTGCTCTGGGCCGCGCGGGGGCAAGGCACAAGCGAGGTTTCCAAGAAAGCCTCAGGCTGAATTCGCCGGAACGACCATGGAGATGCCAGATGGATTCAAGGGAGAGCTGGTCCGCATCCGAGAAGAAGATCGCCCGCCAGGCCTTCGATACGGCCCTTGAGGCGACGCTCGCAAAGACGATGGCCGAGTTCAAGCGCAAGGCCAATGCCGCGACGGCGCCCTCCGAGATGTGGGAAGTCGAGGATTGGTTGCGCGATCAGCGGCGGGACATCGACCAGAGGTTCGACTACCGGTATTCCCAACTTCTCGATGTCTTCGCAGGCCTCATTTTCACAGGGCGCATGGACGAAGATCTCATTGCCGGCTTATCGCCTGACAAGCTGGAAACGATCCGCTCATACATCGCCTTCGCCGCCAGCCGTTAAGTCTCGGGCTTTACCAGTCGGCGACGCGGTCGCCGCCGGTGAACTGCGCGCTCTTCGCGGTATATTCGAACAGTTCGATCTTCACGCCATTGGGGTCGCTGAGCCAGGCCTGGCAGGTGTCGTCGCAGGCAAGTTTCCTGGCGGTGACCGCTACGCCCTTCGACTTGATATGCGCGATCGCGGCGTCGATATTCTCCACCTCCAGGCAGAAGTGGTTGATCTGGTCCATCTCGCTGAACCGCGTGCCGTCCTTCCGGAAAACCTCGACATGGCTGCGGCCGCCGCAATTGAGGTAGAAACCGAAAACGTTGCCGTCGCGCAGGAAATTGAACTGGGTGTCCATACCGAGGACATCTCTGTAGAAATGCCGTGTCTCGTCGAGATCATTGGCGAAGATGCAGACATGGGCGAGCTGCTTGACTTTGATCATGGCCGGTTCCCAGACTTGTACGAGGCCGCATGGTCGGTGGTGTGGCGGTGTAACACAAGCCGCGTCGATCTTCGCTGCCCCCACGGGTGCGGAACCAGACAGGCCGGCCAACTGGTCATGCATTGCGCCGTCCAATCCCGGCGGTGTCCGTGCGCCTGCTGTAGCTGGAAAACCCGCCGCTGTCGCACTACCATCCCGGCAATGGCAAAGGGGGATGGAATGGATCATCAGCGAACTGTTTTTTTGGTTGGAGGGGGTACGGGTGGAGACGAGGAAGCCGTATTTACACTGCATCTCGAGGGCGCCGTCTGCAGCTTGACATGCGCTTACCGGGACAAGGTGATCAAGGCCGAAGAGGAGGACTTTTTCGAAGCTCTGTTTCAAATCCGTCAGGGGCTCGAAGTCGACGGTTTGCTGCCTTTTTGTTACGGAGCGAGTGCCAATGTTTATCCCGAAAATACTGTGATGGAAAAGAGTCGTGGATTGATGGCCTGCAAGGTGAAGATGGGGCAACTTCCTCAAAAGACCGACCTGGTCGACATATTCGACGACGGCCCTGATGTGATCCCGGTCTTTGTGCAGATGCATCAGGAGTTTTGGGAAGAATGGCTGGCTTCGCTGCCCTCTTAGTGGCCGGTCTCATCTTATCCCGCCGGTGACCACAAAGGCGCCGGCGGTGCGTCCATCTTCCAGCCGTACCACCGCTGTGACGATCGAGCCGTAGGAGCCGCGCCAGACGCTGTGGAGCCGCTTATGCTCGGCGGCTGGAACGGAGGCGCTCCCGCTGAAGCGCGTGCCGCTTCGCTGCATTGGCACCGCCGCTCCGTTGACATGTACCTTGATGGCGGCGTTCGCGGCTTCGGCTTCCTCAGCGGGCAGGTTGAGCGTGATGGTTATCTCATCCTGATTCCTGAAGGTTCGCACCTCGGCGGTCAGCGCGATTGCAGGCGAAGGCGCTTTGATAGGCTGAATGTCCCGAACCAAAAACACATCATCGGGCAGTTCCGGCGTTCGCGGCGGGCTGGTGCGGCGGCGGGTGGCGCGCTCGAAATCGCCGGCCATGCGAAGCAGCCTTTCGTCGTCATATGCCTTGCCGGCGAAGGTCAGGCCGACCGGCATGCCGATGTCGGCCATGGTGCCCATCGGTACGGTGACGGTCGGGATGCCGAAATGGCGCCAGACCAGATTGCCGTTGGCGACCCAGGTGCCGTTGCGCCAGGCCAGGTCGGCCGACGCCTCGTTGAAGTCGGCATCGGCCGGGCCGACATCGGCGGCGGCAGGCAGCACGACGGCGTCGATGCCTTGCGCGTCGAGCCAATCCTCGAAATCGATGCGCCGTGTCGCTTCCAGCCCCTTCAGGCCGTCTTCGAGCGTCGGAATATCCGTCATGGGCGTGACGCCAAGCTTCGCGCGCTCGACATACTCCGCCAGGTCGAAGCCGCCTTCGTAGCGGTCGGGCAAGGTGCCTGGCGGCTGCGGAAAGATTTTCGGACCATCGACCGAGGCGAGATCGGGGATGTCAGGATCGGCATTGGCGCGCAGGAAGTCGTCCCAGCCCCAGATGCAGAGGTCCCAGATTTCGCGATCGGCGAAATCCTGAGGCACCAGTCCGCGCTCGGCCATGCTGCGCGCGCCGGGGCGGTCGCGCTCGTAGTTGGAGACGACGGGAAAATCGACCTCCACCAATTCGGCGCCAAGCCGGCGTAGATCCGCCGCCGCCTGTTCCCATAGCGCAAGCACGGAGGCGCGGGTTTCGATCGGCCGATCGGCCCCGTTATCGCGACCGATATACATGCGAGGCACGCCGAGCCGTTTGCCCTTCAATGAGCCCGCCAGAGCCAGCTCGGTGTAGCGTCGCGGCCGCAACTCGGCGCTTTTCGGCAGCGCGATCCAGGGCTGCGCGCGCCAGAAATCGCCCCGCGCTTCCGGATCGTCGGCGACGATCACGTCGAGCAGTTCGAGCATGTCGGGCACGCTGCGCGTGTGCGGCACCACGACATCCATGGTCGGTACCAGCGGCCAGTTGCCGCGCACCGAAATGACGCCGCGCGAGGGCGTGTAGGCAACCAGCGCGTTGTTGGTGGCCGGCGCGCGCCCGGACGACCAGGTTTCCTCGCCGAGCCCGAAGGCGCAGAAACTGGCCGCCGTTGCCGTGCCCGAGCCGTTTGACGAGCCCGACGCGAAGGCGGCCGTCAGATAGCCGGCATTGTAGGGGCTTTCGGCGCGGCCATAGACGCCACGCTGCATGCCGCCATTGGCCATTGGCGGCATGTTGGTGAGGCCGATCAGCACGGCGCCGCCGGCGCCCAGCCGGGCGATGGTGAAGGCATCCTCATTGGCGACGAGATGCTCGAAGGCCGGCGATCCGGCGGCCACCGTCAGGCCTTTGACCTTGTAGCTGTCCTTGGCGGTGTAGGGGATGCCGTCGAGCGGACCGAGCGTGGCGCCATCGCGCCGCCGCCGGTCGGAAGCAGCCGCCTCCTCGAACATGTCAGGATTGAGCACGGGGACGGCATTGAGGCTGATGCCATGGCGGTCGAAATGCGCAATGCGCCTGAGATAGGCGGCGACCAGTTCGACGCTGGTGACCGTGCCGTCATCGAGCGCGCGGCGCAGTTGCTCGATCGTCGCTTCGACGAGATGAAGGCTGGCATCGGTCATCGCTGGTTCCAGGCTGTTGTTTCCACGCCATGGATGAGCGAGCCCGCCGGCTTCGGCAAGAGCCAATCAGCAGTGCTTGTCGGCAGGTGTTTTTCCTGCTGGCACCTTGCCCGCAGTGCTCAACGCCCGCCGCTCTCCTTCATCTTCTCGATGATGCCTGCCATCAGCGCCAGGTCGCGGCGGGAATCGGCGAGGTCGGTCAGGGGCTTGGTGCCCTCGATGATGTGGCGGTGGAAAATCTCCAGCTCGTTGGAGAAGGCGTCGCCATAGAGTGGGCCGAAGCTTTTCGTCACCGGGCCGAGCGGGTCGGCCTCGGTGACTTCCAGCCGCGTCGGCAGGCTGCGGATATAGGGCGTGTCGTAGATGATGCGCACGCGCCTGGTGTTGGAGCGCACCTCGATCATGGCGTCGAACAGGCCGAGATCGTCGACCACCGCGTCGTAGAGACAGGCGAAATGGCCATAGTCGAAGGTAACCGAGGTGTTGGCACCGCCATTGGTGCGGTGGGCGGCGACCACGCCCGCCGGTTCGCCGATCAGCCCGCGCATCGCCGAGATGTGGTGCGAGGACAGCGCCGTCAGCCCGCGATAGGCGCGCATCAGGTCGGCGGACGCATCGGCACCGACGACTTCGCGGATCAGCGCGTCGCGCTCCCTGGCGCCGCGCGCCAGGAGGGCAGGGTCGATGTCGTTGGGGTAGAGGATATTCTGGCTCTTCTTGAGGAAATGCCGGCCCTCCGAGATCAGGTCGAAGATGCGGACATGGGTGATGTCGGCATGGGCAGGTAACTCGTCCCTGGCCTTGAGATAGGCCGGCGCGTAGCGGCGCATATAGCCGACGAATAGGGTCTTCCTGTAGGCCGGCATCAGCGCCAGCAACTCGTCGATCTCGCGCACGGTGAGACAAGCGGGCTTTTCCAAGAGGATGTGCTTGTCGGCTTGCATGGCGGCGCGCACGAAGCGGCTGTGCGTGTCGTCGGACGACAGCACGAAGACCACGTCGATATCAGGCGAGTTGATCAGCGCCTCGGCGCTGTCATAGGCTTGTACCCCTGCATATTGCGACGTTATCAGCGCCACCAGACTCGGCGAGACGTCGTGAACGCCCGCTATCTGCCAGCGGTCGCGCTGGTCCGCCAGCACAGGCAGATGGATCGACTGCGCGACCTCGCCAAGACCCACAAGCCCGACACGAAATGGTGCCACGCGCAAACTCCCTCTGCTTCAAGCCTGTGCCGGCCAGGACGGCCAGCACGTGTTTCAACGTCCGGCAATCAGGCCGCGCCGGTGACCAATGCGACGAGCTCGTTGCCCGATGTTTCCGAGGCGCGCACGGTCGCCGCCATCTTGCCTGCCCGCATCACCCAGATCTGGTCGGACAGGCGCCGCACCTGATCGAAATTGTGGCTGACCAGGATGACCGAGACCGACTGTTCGCGCAGGCGCCGGATCAGCGCCTCGACATTGGCGGTCTCTTGCACGCCCAGTGCGGCCGTCGGCTCGTCCATCACCACCAGCTTGGCGCCGGAGCCGACGGCGCGGCAGATCGAGATCGCCTGGCGCTGACCGCCCGACAGGCGACGCACACGCTGGTTGATCGACGGCACGTTGATCGACAGGCGCGACAGCATCGAGCGCGCCTCGCGTTTCATCGCCTTGCGGTCGAGGAAAGCGAAGGGGCCGACGTGGCGCACGAGTTCGCGGTTGAGGAACAGGTTCTGCGCCACCGTCAGTTCGTCGATCAGCGCCAGGTTCTGGTGCACGGTCTCGATGCCGGCCTTGCGCGCGCCGTCCGGATTGGAGAAGGGGTGCTCGCGGCCGTCGAAGACGATCGAGCCGACATCCGGCACATGCACGCCGACCAGGCAGCGGATCAACGTCGACTTGCCGGCGCCGTTGTCGCCGATGACGGCGGTGACCTCGCCGCGGCGCGCCCGGAAGGCGACATCGGTGAAGGCGCGCACGCCGCCGAAATGCTTGCTCAGGCCGTCGCAGGCGATGATCGCGTCGGAGGCGGAAGAGGGGCTGACGGCGCTCATTTCTGGTACCGCATGATCAGTGCCGCCAGCACCACGATGGCGCCCACGGCGAGTGGTTGGTAGAAGGCCGAGACGCTGAGCAGCGTCAGCCCGTTGACCAGCGCGGTAAGCATCAAGGCGCCGATCGCCGGGCCGAGGATCGAGGCGCGACCGCCGAACAGGCTGACGCCACCCAGCACCACCGCCGCCACCGAATTCAGGAGCAGGCTGGTGTTGATCAGCGGCTCGGCAGAGCCGATACGCGCCACCAGCAGGATCGCCGCGATGCCGGCACAGAAACCCGAAATGGTGTAGGCGGCGATCTTGACGCGGTTGGTGCGGATGCCGAGCGCGCCGGCGCTCTCGGTCTGGCCGCCGGTTGCCAGCAGATGGACGCCGAAGCGCGTGTGGTAGAGGGCGATGTGCGCGACGATGACGGCTGATATCGCCACCCAGACCGGATAGCCGAACGGTCCGAACGAGCCCGAGGCGAGCTTCAGCAGGAAGGTCGAGCCGACCATGGTCGGCTCGCCGCCCGACAATATCAGGCCAAGCCCGGTGATGGCCGACAACGTGCCGAGCGTCACCACGAAGTCGGGGATCTTTCCAACGGTGATGATGAGGCCGTTGAGGAAGCCGATGGCGCTGGTGGCCAGCACCGCCAGAACACAGGCGATGAAGATGCCGTAGCCCGCCGCATTGACGAGGCCAAGCACGATGGCGCCGAACATGACGGCCGCCGCCAGCGACAGGTCGATGCCCGAGGTCGCCACGACGAAGGTCTGGCCGATCGACAGCACGACCAGGATCGCCGATGCCAGCAGTAATGCCTGCAGGTTGGCGACGCTGAGGAAGACCGGCTGGGCAATGCCGAAGATGATGACGAGACCGACCAGGCCGACGACGGATGCCCAGTCGGCCCAGAAGGAGGGATCGAGGAGGAGAGCCGACAGGGAGGGACGGCTCTCCTCCGGCGCGCCCGCCGAATGGGCGGCGGGCGCGTTGTTGGTGGGGTTGCTCACTTCAGCATCTCACGCAGCGGATCGGGGTATTCGCCGCCGGGGCGCGGGAAGTTTTTCAGCGAGGCCTCGGCATTGTCCTTGTTTATCAGGAGCACGGGGGCGGGGACGTAGGCAGGCAGTTGCTTGCCCTTGACCGCCGCCTTGCAGGCCTCGACGCCCATGGCGCCGACGACATAGGGATATTGGGCGACGGTGGCGGAGAGTTCGCCCGCCGCGACCGATTTGAGGGCGTCGACGATGCCGTCGAGGCCGATCACCTTGACGTCCTTGCCGGAGGTCTGCACGGCGCGTTCGACGCCGAGCGCCATGATATCGTTGGCGGCGAAGAAGCCGGCGAGATCGGGGTGTGCCGCCAGGATGTCGGTGGCGGCGGTCAGCGCCTTCTCACGATCCCAGTCGGCGCTTACCATCACCACCACCTCGAGCTTGCCTTCGACGGCCTGCTTGAAGCCCTTGATGCGGGCATTGGAGCCGACATCGCCGACGATGCCGGCGACCAGCGCGACCTTGCCGCCCTTCGGCACCAGCTTCAGCATCTCCTCGCCGGCCAGCGCGCCGGCGGCGACATTGTCGGTGCCGATATAGGTGGAGACGGCAAAGCCGGCGGCCTTGGCCTGCTCGGCGTCGATGGTCGAGTCGATGTTGACGATCGGCTTCTTCTTCTGAGCGACCGGCACCAGCGCCTGGACGAGGTTGGAAACGCTGATCGGGTTGACCAGGTAGCAGTCGAAATCCTGCAGCGCCATGGCGGTCAGGCGATCGGCCTGGCCGGTGGCGTCGCCCATGTTGGCGGCGGCCTGCACGGTGACGCCGACGCCGTCAGCCTTGGCCTGTTCCTCGATACCCTTCTGCATGGTCTGGAAGAATGGGTTGTCGAGGCCTTTGACGATGGCCGCGACCTTGGCCGCGTCCTCCGCATGAGCCGGGATCGAGACGATGGTTGCCAAAAGGCCCGCGCCAAGCGTCAGGCCGTTGAAGATGCGCATTTGTTCCTCCGCTTCTTGTTCGTTTGATGTGTCTCATTGGCAAGCCATCGCGCGCGGACGCGCATGGCGGTGCTGCGAGAACCATGCCGGGATTGGCAACGGCGCGCGGCCTGCGGCCCAGCGATCTTCTCGCGGACAACGGACCCGATCGGGACCTTTCCCATGCCAGGCATTTCTCCTCCCAGAGCGCTGACCTAGCCCCATCAGCGTTTGCGCATGTTTGATAAAAAATTGACACGCGTCAAGATTTAAAATGATGCGCAGTGATTTTGACGATGCCTGCACGGGCATCGCCCGCGTGCAATTGCGGTCCGCCAGTTTACCTCTGCAAAAAAACTTCCACCCCCATGCAACCTCCGATGGACGCGTGCGTTAGAGGCTTTCGGGGGGTGGAGAGGTTTGCATTGCACAGTTTTGAGATCCTGCTCGAGCCGACAGGCACCTATTCCATCTTCGACACATCCACGGAATTGCCGACAATTGTGCAGGACAAGATCCTGATCGGGCTCAGTCGGCACGAAGTACCGTTGGCCCTGATTGCGGTCATGGAGGCGCACGGCGAGCTCTGGGCGCTCCCGTCACTGTCGTCGCTGAGCAACTGTCAGACAAATAATAGAGATCGGACATGCCAAGACGACTTGCAAGCGTAGGCTAAAGCTCGCAGAAGTTGCGGTAAAAGCCTACCATAAAAGAAAACTATTCCGTCATCCAGCATGAAGGGGGAATCATGCCTGACCAGAATACCTTGATCCGCGCGGCCATCGGACGACTGCTTTCCGAGAAAACCGGAGTCGCGGTCATTTCCATGAGCGAGACCATCAACGAACTGCTTGAGATGACCGGTGCGGCACTGACCGTCGAAACCCTGCAGGACCTGCTGCTGGAAATGGCCGAGGCGCGCGGGATGACGGTCGCGCTCGATGTTTAGATTTGTCCGGCGCCCACACCGTTTCGGTCCGGGAGCCTGAGGCCTCCCGACCGGGCATTTCCGTGAAAGCCGGCCCTGCTGAACCGCTCCAACTCTTTGTTCTGACGAAACTCCGAACGGAAACCGTGCGCACTTTTCCTGGAATTGCTCTTGAGCGTCTACCTCAGGCGGTGCGGGCTCGTTCCGACAGCCATTCGGCGGTTCGCTGGCTGGCCTGTTCGGCGCAGAGTTCGAGGCTCAGACCCTGGAGCAGGCCGTGCAGGAAGGTCCCGGCAAAGCAGTCGCCGGCGCCGATCGTGTCGGGCGCGGACACCTGTCTCAGCGGCGTGACGTGATCGAGCGCCTTGCCGTCGTAGAGCGAGATCGGTCGCGTTGCGTCGGTCAGCACCAGGGTCTTCAGGCGAGGTCCGGCAATGCGTGACGCCCGCTGCCAGATCCCTTGCGTGTCCTCGCCGGGAAAATCGGCGCGCGACCCGATGACGATGTCGGCCGGGCGCGGCGACGCGGTGCGCAGCGGAAACTGCGAAATGACCAGCGGGATCGTCCGCAGCGAGGCAACGAGGCCGTCATCGAGCGTGAGGGCGTTGAGATAGGCGGCATCGCCGCTGACGGGCTCAGGCGCGACGAAGGGCGGGCGCGGCTGGCCGCCGGCACTCAGGATGGTGCGCTCGCCGCTCGGCTCGAGCAGGATTTCGGTGAACCCGGTTTCGCCGGGCCACAGGGTGACGTAGCCGGTATCTATGCGGCTCGCCTGCAGCGTGGCGAGCGCTGCCCGGCCATGGTGATCGTCCATCAGATTGCTGATCAGCCGGACACGGTTGCCGAGCTTCGCCAGCTGGGTGGAGGTGTGGAAGCCGCCGCCGCCGAGCCTGACGCGGCGATCCAGATAGGTGATGCGGGCGCCCGAAGCGAGCGGCGAGGACAGCGGCCAGACCTGGTCGTGGTTGACATGGCCGGCAACGATGACTGTGCGCATGGTCCCTGCTTTTTTCGCCTTCAACGTCTCGCCAGCCGCATCGACGATGCGCGCTGAGCAGGATTAGCACTATGACCGGCACCAGGGACAGCAGGGCTGTTCTTCGTCTTCCTACACGCCATCATGGCGCAGGTCTGGAACCTGGTCGCCGGCGACGGTGGCCAGATCAGCCATGGCAATCACCGCCTTCTCCTCGGGCTCGGCCTGATGGTCGCATGACGGTTTCACCATGTGATCAGCGGCGTTTTGCGCAGCCAGGTATCCGCCGTGAGTTGCTGAACAACGAAATCCGCGACGTCGGCTCGCGCGATCGTCCCGCCATGTACGCCGGAAAGGTCGGTCAACGCCTCGATGCTACCGCGCGCTGGCTTGTCGTTGAGCACGGTCGGCCGAACGATGGTCCAGTCGAGCGTGCTGCCCCGGATTGCATCTTCCTGGCGATTCTTGTCTTCATAGACCTTCCGCAGCAGCAGCGGCAGGACCAGTCGGTCGAAGAAGAAGCCGCCATGGCCGCGGCTGTCGCCGGCGCCGAGGCCAGTGATGCACACGAGACGCCGGATGTCCTGGCGCTCCATGACGCCGACCAGCGCGCGCGTCGCCGTCGAGAGCAGGGTCACCTCGCGAAACGGGCTCATGGCAGTGCCCAATGAACTGACGACGGCATCACAACCGGCGATGGCCCTGGTTAGCGCGGCGGCATCGCGGGCATCGCCCTCGACGAGCTCGACGCCGGTAAGGTCTGCGGCGGCCTTTGCCTTGGAGCGAACGAGGGCTACGACGTGGTGTCCCTGCGCGATGGCCTTAGCGACGATTAGCCGGCCGGTTGCGCCCGTGGCGCCCAATACCAGAATTTTCATTTCAAACCTCCGAAGGTGTGCTGTTGGACGGGGAAACATCGGCTAGCCGATGGCGGAGGAAGGCACCGATGGCATCCACCGACTGCTCGGCCGCGCGAAAGCGGCCGAGGGAAGACTGGAAGACATGCGGCATGCCCTCCCACACTGACAGTGTGACGTCCACGCCTGCAGCCCTCGCCCGGTCGGCGTAGCGGACGGAGTCGGCGAGCAGCAATTCGTCGTCCCCGACATCGATCCGGATCGGCGGCAGGTCGCGGAGCTGTGCGTAGAGCGGCGAGGCCTTGGAGTTCGTGGCATCCTGGCCTTGGAGATACAGGTCCGCGAAGGCCTGGAGTACGCCGCGCGTGAAGATCGGATCCGCCTCGGCCCTGGTCTCGAAGCTGTTGCCGGTGAGTGCAAGGTCGGTCCAGGGCGACATCACCGCCGCCCCGACCGGCTGCGCGGTTTCCTTCGTCTCGTCGGCGGCGAGAGCCGAGAGCAACGCCAGCGTCAAACCGCCGCCGGCAGAGTCGCCGACAACCACGATCCGTTCGCAACCGTCCGCAACGAGACCGCGATAAGCGGCGAGCGCATCATCGATCGCGGCTGGAAAAGGGTGCTCGGGCGCAAGCCGGTATTCCGGGACGAACGTATCGGCGCCGACGCGTGCGGCGAACTGGCCCGCGAAGTTGGTGAGTGCCTCGGCTGAGCCGAGCACATAGCCGCCACCATGAAGATATAATATGCGTGCGCCCGGCCGTGGGTTCGGCAGCCGAAGCCAGAAGCCGGCAATACCCCCGACTGTCGCGGGTTCAACCCGCACATTCGCCGCAGCGGGTGTAGCGGCAAACATGGCGTCGAACATCGGCCGCGCCTCGGGGCCCAGCTTTTCGCCCTTGTGGGCCGAGGCGGCCTCTCGCATCGCGGCCACGGCTGGAGCGTCTTCGGGCGAGAGGGAATGGACCGTCGTCATGGCAGGTCTCCTTTGTTGGTGAGGTGTGGCTCAGCCCTTCGCCCACTGGGTCGCGGCATCCCAGGCAAAAGCGGCATAGGAGCGAGGGGCGCGGCCGAGAAGCGTGGTCAGTCGGGCGATGTCGTCAGCGGTCGCCACCGCGCCTTCCGTCTGATAGCGGCCGAACATCAGGCGCAGGTCGAGCGCAAGCCAGGCGGGCAGCACGGCCTTGGTGCGCTGCTCCATGACGATGAGATCGTCGCCGCCATGACGGATCGCGCGGCCGAGTGCTTCGCTCCAGATGGCGGCGATACCTTCGCCGGTCAGGCTGTCGGGACCAACCAGGGGATAGGTCTCGCGGATCAGTGGCGTCGCTGCCTGTTCACGGCGAACCAGCTCGATTGCGGCGGCCTCGCCGATGTCGCGTATATCGACCATCGAGACGCCTTTCTGGCCGATCGGCGAGCCATAGATGCCGGCATTCAGCAAAGCGTCCTTTTGACGAAGATCGTTCTGAATGAAGTAGGCGGGGCGCAGGATCGTCGCGGGCAGGTCGAGCGCCTCGATCATCCGCTCGACCGTGTACTTGCCCGCAAAATGCGGCACGTCGGCGTAGGCATCGCCGCCGAATACCGAGAGATAGACGATGCCCTTGATGCCGGCCTCGCGGGCGACCGTCAGGGTCAGCATCGCCTGGGTCAATTCGTCGGCGACGTTTGGCGCGAGCAGAAACAGGGTGCTGATGCCTTGCAGTGCCGCCCGGACCGAATCCGGATCAGCGAGATCACCGCGGACAGCCGTCACGCCAGCGGGAAGCCGAGCCGTCTCAGGTGAGCGAGTCAGGGCCCGAACCTCTACGTCGCGCCCCTGCAGGTGAGCCAAGACCTGGGAGCCGATCGTCCCGGTGCTGCCGGTTACCAAAATAGCCATTGTGAAAACTCCTTGTGATTTCTGTTCTGTCTCCGAGGAAAATATACGTTCCAACGTTGAGCGGGAGATGGCATGATCGAGATGGCTCGTCTCAATTTTGGAACATCGTCATGAATCTCGAAGCCCTGGCCGACTTCAACCTCGTTGCCGCCCATGGCGGTTTCGGCCGGGCTGGTCGAATGTCCGGAAGATCCAAGGCGACATTGTCTCGCCATGTGAGCGAACTGGAACACAGCCTTGGTGTGAGGCTGATCGAGCGTGGATCCCAGAGTCTGCGACTGACAGACGAAGGGCGAGCGCTGCACGAGCGCACTGATGGCTTGCTGTCGGAAATTGCGGAAGCGGGGGAGGCGATTGTCTTGGGTGCGTCCACCCCGAGAGGCAGGCTGCGGGTGAGCGCTCCCATGGTATTCGCGCATGTGGCGCTTCCCAGGATCGGGACCCGTTTTGCGCTCGCCTATCCGGAGGTGAAGCTTGAGATTGTTGCCGAGGATCGCAAGGTCGATCCGGTCGAGGATGGCTACGACCTTGTTATCCGGATCGATCCTTCACCGGATGAACGTCTCATCGGCCGCCGTTTTCTCATTGACGAGCGCCTGATCGTTGCCTTGCCGGACATGCCGCGCCCACAGGCGGCGCCGGATGGTGGACCGAGGCCCGTAAAGGCGGTTTTGCTTAACGCAACTTCGCCGAACGTTGTCTGGCAGATGAAATCCGATCTCGAGGGCGAAGTCCTTTTCAAGCCCGAGCCGATCCTGCGCTTCTCTTCCTTGCTGATGGTGCGCGATGCGGTTCTGGCGGGTGCGGGCGCGGCTTTGCTTCCGAAACTTCTTGTCGCAGGCGATATCGAGGCTGGCCGCATCGTTTGCTGGGGAACTCATGCCGGTCCATCTGTGGAAATCTGGGCGCTCCAAAGCTCGCGACGTCTTATCGGTGCAAAGGTTCGCGCTTTCCTGGATGTGATGGAGAGGGCGTTTCCCGCGAGAGTTTTCGGTCCAGCACCCTGAGCGAGATTCTATCCTGGTGGCCATTTGGGTTGGGAAGAGGACTGTCGGTGGCAATCTCCTTCAACGCACGTATTGCATATAGCCGCCCGTCCGCTACCGGCCTTTTAGCTAGCCGTCACGCGCGGACGGCCGCTACCCCGCGCCCCCTGACTCTTTTCCCGCCCCTCAAACGTCTTAGCTACAGTTCAACACTGGAGCAGCGTCAAATGAGCCTCAAGGACAAGAAAATCGTGGTCACCGGCGGCAGCCGGGGGTTGGGCCTCGGCGTGGTCGAAGCGCTGGTCGCGCAGGGCGCCTCGGTGACCGTCGTTGCGCGTGGCGCCGAGGCCCTGGCGGCGGTTGGGCGGCGGCTTGGGGTTGCCACCATCTCGGCCGATGTGACGGAGGAGGATGCGGCCTATCGCATTCTTGGCGAGGTGCGGCCTGACATCGTGGTGCTGAATGCCGGTGCGACGCCGCGAACGGGGCGGCTGGACCAGTTGAAGTGGGAGGATTTCTCCACTACCTGGGAAACCGACGTCAAGGCCGGGCTCTACTGGCTACAGGCGGCGCTGAACCTGCCGCTGAAGCCCGGCAGCCGGGTGCTGGTCGGGTCGAGCGGTGCCGCCGTCGCCGGCTCGCAGATGTCGGGCGGTTATGCCGGCGCCAAGCGCATGCTGTGGTTCATGGCCAAATACGCCAATGGCGTCGCGCAGGAGAAGGGTCTCGGCATCCGCTTCCAGGCGATCGTGCCGCGGCAGATGATCCTCGGCACCGGGGTCGGAGACGCCGGCGCCGGCGCCTATGCAGCCTCCATGGGCATCTCGCCGGAACAGTTCGTCACCCGCTTCGGCGCGCCGATGTCGCCCCGGGCGTTCGGCGACAGGGTGGTTTCGGTGCTGGAAGACCCCAATTATGCAGAAGGGGTCGTCTTCGGCCTCAATGGCGACGCGGGGGTAACGATCATGGAGGGCCTGGCTGCTTGAGCGACGGAGGACCTGCCGTGGAACGCGACCGACGGGAAGGGCTGCTTGCCCTTGCCGCCGCCCTGCGGCCGGAACTGCACCGCTATTGCGCGCGGCTGATGGGCTCGGTGATCGACGGCGAGGATGTCGTGCAGGACACGTTTGCGCGGGCCTTCGTCGCGCTGGACGAACTGTGCGAGGTGCCGCAACTCAGGCCCTGGCTGTTCCGCATCGCCCACAATCGGGCGCTCGACCTGTTGCGCAGCCGCGCTGTCCGCGCCGCCGAACCGATCGAGGCCGCGCTTGAAATCGCCGACGACAGCAAAGCCGGCCCGGTGGAGACGCTGATGCGCAAAGAGGCGATCGAAACGGCGGTGTCGCGTTTCGCGGAGCTTCCGGTCAACCAGCGCAGCGTTATCATCCTGAAGGATGTGCTTGACGAGCCGCTGGCTGGGATCGCCACCCTTCTCGGCATCTCGGTCGATGCGGTGAAGGCACATCTGGCGCGTGGCCGCGCGCGGCTCCGGCAGATCAATGCCGAGGCCGGTCCGCTTCCCGATGTACGCATCGCGTCGGCCGCCGTGGTGCGCTACATCGCCCTCTTCAACCAGCACGACTGGGACGGCTTGCGGGCGCTGCTTGCAGATGACGTCAGGTTGCAGCAGTCCATGCATCCGCCGCGCTCGGGCGCCGCCGATGTCGGCATGTTCTTCACGATCTATGCCAAGAGCGAAGGCTTGTGGCTGCGGCCGGCCTGGGTCGAGGGCCGCGAGGTGATCGCGGTGTTCGAGGACCGGGCCGCGACCAAACCGAGCCATTTCATGTGGCTGGAGTGGCGCGAGGGGCGGATCAGTTTCATCCGCGACTATCGCTATGTCGGCTATGTCGCCGACGATGCCGGGCTGGTGCTGGCAAAGGATGCCGGATCTTTCGGTCGCGGTGCCGGGCGCTGATGGTGGAGCCGAGCCCGCAATTCCCAAGGGGAAGCGCTATGCGCTTCTCCCGGGAAAACCGATGCACACTTTCCTGGAATTTCTTTAGCCAACGGCCGTTGCGATAAGCTCAACAAGGCAGCCACATGCCTGTGTTCCACTGATGCCGAGATCCCGAACGCTGTTCATATGATTTCGATCTTCCAGACAGACGTCGCGCACCTTCGTGCTCTGCTCCCGCAAGTGCATTGCGAACGCGGCGGCCTGCTGGTGGAAGGCGGGCGTTTCCTGGGCTCCGACAAGGATGGTCACGGCTGTCAGGGGGTCTTGCGAGCGGGCCATTGGCGAAAAGTCAGCCACCTCCTCGTCGGTGATGCCTATCAAAGGCTCGAGGAAGGACGTCTGCAGCGGCTTCAGATCGTAGAGGCCTCCCAGCAGCAGCGCTGCATGGACATGTGACGGTGCCGGCGTGTCTTCGAACAGGAAGGTAGCCAGATGCGCGCCGGCGGAATGGCCGCTGAGACTTATGCGGCCAGGGTCGCCGCCATGGCTGGCGATGTTGTCCAGCACCCATTGTTTGGCGCGCCGGATCTGTTCCACGATCGCCGCCATCCTGACCTCGGGCATCAGCGCATAGTCGACGATCACCGCGATCGCGCCGGCCTTGGTCACGGTATCCGCGACGTAGGAATAGTCGCTCTTGGAGAACATGCGCCAATAGCCGCCATGGATGAAGATATGAACCGGAAGATTGCCGCCCCGGCCCGGCGGAAAGAACAGGTCGAGCTTCTCGGCAGGGTGTTCGCCATAGGCGAGATCGCCCACCATGGGCAGCGTCGCCCTTGTGGCGGCGCTGCGCGCCGCGATATCGGCCACGATGTCATCGAAATCGGCAACGTGGTCGCGGGTGCGGAAGGGGTCTTTCTGCATGGGAGTCCGGTCAGAAGGTGACGGCGATGTATTTCGCCTCCATGAATTCAGCGATGCCGTGGTGCTGGCCGCCTTCGCGGCCAAGGCCGCTTTGCTTGACGCCACCGAAGGGCGCCGCTGGGTCGGACATCAGCCCGCGGTTGAGGCCTATCATGCCGGCCTCGATACCCGACGCGACACGCATTCCACGTCCCACGTCGCGCGTATAGATATAGGCTGCAAGGCCATATTCCGTGTCATTGGCATAGGCGATGGCCTGTTCCTCGGTTTCGAACATGGTGATGGGGGCCACCGGCCCGAAGATCTCCTCATGCGCCATGTCGGCTTCGGGCGATACCTGCGACAGTACGGTCGGCGGATAGAAAAAGCCTTCCCCGTCCGGGATCGATCCGCCGCAAAGCACGTTGGCTCCTCGCGCCACCGCGTCTTTGACGAGACGGTCGATCTTGTCCACTGCCTTTTTTGTGATCATGGGGCCGCACTCGGTATCGGCGTCGATGCCCGCGCCGACCTTGAGCGCTGCCATGCGTTTGCGAAGCCCGTCGGCAAACCGCTCATGGATGCCTGACTGGACATAGATGCGGTTGGCGGCGGTGCAGGCTTCTCCGGCATTGCGCATCTTGGCGATCATCGCACCGTCGAGCGCCGCATCGAGATCGGCATCGTCGAAGACGACGAAAGGCGCATTGCCACCGAGTTCCATCGAACAGGAGATGACATGCCTGGCCGCTTCGCCGAGCAAGGTTCGGCCCACTCCAGTCGAGCCGGTGAAGGAGAGCTTCCTGACACGCGGATCGGCCAGCATGGCCGATGTCAGCGGACCAGGGCTGGTCGTGGTGAGGACGTTGACGACGCCGGGCGGCACCCCGGCCTCACTGTAAAGCGCTGCCAGGGCGTAGGCCGTCAGCGGCGTTTCGCTGGCTGGTTTCAGGATGACCGTACAGCCTGCAGCCAGTGCGGGAGCAATCTTGCGGGTCGCCATCGCGGCGGGAAAATTCCAGGGCGTGATCAGCACGCAGATGCCGATCGGCTCATAGTCGACCACGATCCGGTTGGTACCGGATGGCGCCGTGCCGAATTCGCCGGTGATGCGAACCGCCTCCTCGGCGTTCCACCGAAAAAACTCCGCCGCATACGCCACCTCGCCACGCGCGTCCCGCAACGCTTTGCCATTTTCCAGCGAGATCAGCATGGCGAGCGTTTCGGATCGTTCGACCATGAGTTCGAAACAGCGCCGGAGGATCTCCGAGCGCTTGCGCGGTGCCGTCTCCCGCCATCCCTTGGCTGCCCTGGCGGCGGCCTCGACAGCAGCCGCGGCATCCTCGATCGTCGCATCGGGAACCGCTGCGATGACGGCCCCAGAGGATGGATCGACCACATCGATAAGCCGGCCATCGGACGAGGGGCGCCACGTGCCGTCGATGTAAAGCCCGTGCGAGAACCGGCACATGTCATATCCATCCTGATCGATTTGCTGGGCAAGGTTCATCATCTTGTTCCGTTCGTTCAATTGGCGCAGGCCGCGAGATCGCCGTCGTGTGCCGCCTGGACCAGGCGTCGCATGGCGGCGAGATCGAATGGGCGCGGATTGTTCTTGATGAGGCGTTCGATGCCGAGTGCCTGCTCGGCGGTCCAGTCGAGTTTATCGGCGGGCAGGCCGAGATCCGCCAATGTCGACGTGATGCCGATTGCCGCGAACAGCCGCCTGATCTCTTCGATGGCGGCGCCGGCTTGCTCGTCTTCGCTGCGCCCATTGGCGGAGAGCCCGAGCGCGCGGCCGATCTCGGCCATTTCAACGGCGGCCGCACACCTGTTGTAGGTCATGACGTAGGGCATCATGGTTGCCACGCCCAACCCATGCGCGGTGTGTGTCAGCGCGCCGGCCGGATACTGCACTGCATGCGCCGCCGCCGTTCCGGCGGTGCCGAACGCGCAACCCGCCGCCAGTGCGCCCATCATCACATCGGCTCGCGCATCGGCATCGGTGCCGTCCATGCATGCTTTCTGCAGACTGCGTCCCAGCAGCTTGATGGCCAGCAGTGCGAAATGGTCGGTCAGCGCGGTCTTGCCGATGAACACGTGCTTTTGCGGCAGGTCGGGGTCCTCGCCGCGCCGCATGGCGGTGAAAGCCTCGATTGCGTGTGTCAATGCGTCGGCGCCGGCGATCGCGGTCAGCCCGGGCGGACAGGTCATCGTCAGGTCCGGATCGCACAAGGCAACCGCGGCGATCAGATAAGCGCTTGAAATGCCGACCTTGAGCGTGCGGTCCGGATCGGAGATCACCGCGACCGGCGTCACTTCGGAGCCGGTGCCCGCGGTGGTCGGCACGGCGATCAGCGGCAGCGTCGGGCCGGGCACCTTGAACTCACCGTAGTAGTCCTGGAGTCTGCCGCCGTGACTAAGCAGCAAGGTGGCGCATTTGGCGAAATCGAGGCAGCTGCCGCCGCCGATGCCGATCACCATCTCCGGCCTGAAACTCTCGGCCTCCTCGACGCAGACGCCGACGGTGTCACGCGGCACGTCGGGAAGGACGCGGTCATGCACCAGCACCTCGATCGAGGCGTCCCGCAGCGATTTGACCATCTCCGCGAACACCGCGGTGCCGGCGAATCGCTCGTCCGTACAGACCAGCGCGCGCCGGCCGAACTTGCAGGCGACAGTCGGCAGCACATGGCGCTGCCCCTTTCCGAACAGGATTTCACGTGGCAGCCGAAGGGCGGCGAAGAGGCTCATGATGGTCTGCGTCCTTTGACGGCGGCTG
Source organism: Mesorhizobium erdmanii (assembly GCF_013170725.1). NCBI lineage: Bacteria > Pseudomonadati > Pseudomonadota > Alphaproteobacteria > Hyphomicrobiales > Phyllobacteriaceae > Mesorhizobium > Mesorhizobium erdmanii. Next base: position 2,666,846 of record NZ_CP033361.1, read on the forward strand.
AACTGGGAAGGAAAGGTGCATTAGGCTTCAAAAATGCATCCGCTTTAAAATCGTATAGGATATAGGATTGCATCCGTTCGAGCATCGTGTTAGCCATCCTCACTGTCAAGAGGCAAAAAGATGCAGACCGCGAACTCACCCGATACTGCCGAGATGTCCGCCGCGGGCGGTCGCATCCAGCGTTCCAACAGCTTGGCCGAGAATGTCTACGAGGCGATCTTCGCGCAGCTTATGGCGCTGAAGATCGCGCCGGGTTCACGCATCACAGTCGATAATCTGGTCAAGGAACTCGACGTCTCGCACACGCCGATCCGTGAGGCGCTCGGCCGCCTCGAGGGCGAAGGCCTGGTGCTGAAGACGCATCTCATCGGTTACCGCGCGGCACCGCAAATCACGCGGCGCCGTTTCGACGAATTGTACGAGATGCGGCTTCTGCTAGAGCCGCATGCAGCGGCGAAAGCCGCCGCTGCCATGGACGAAGCGAAGCTCAACACGTTGCTGGCAGCGGCGGGCGTGATGTCACGCCGCGAAGGCAAGGACGATCGGCTGCGCTATTCGAATTTCGCCCGGCAGGACGCGATCTTCCACGACAAGATTATGGAGTTTTCCGAAAACGAACTCATTCGGCAGACGTTGAGCCACCAGCACACCCATTTCCATATCTTCCGCCTGATGTACCATTCCCGCGTGACCGAGGAAGCGCTCGACGAACACGAGGCGATCCTTGCCGCGTTCGGCTCGGCCGATCCCGACGCCGCCCAAGAGGCGATGCGCGTCCACATCGAGCATTCGCGCGATCGCTTGCTTCCGGCGTTTGATTGAGGCCGGAACCGATGTCCATTGCCGTCAATATCGCCGGAGAGGGAGGAAGCACGTTGCCTTGTGGCGACGTGCCGGGCGCCGTTGAACCGGTGGTGCGCGCCGAGCGCCTGTCGAAGCAATACGGTCCGGTGACGGTGCTGTCGGATGTCATGCTCGATATCCTGCCGGGTGAGATCCACGCCATCATCGGCGAGAACGGGGCCGGCAAGTCGACGTTGATGCGGCTGCTGTCCGGCTATGTCGAGCCGACAGGCGGCACCTTGTCGATGGCGGGCCACCCGGTGAAATTCACCAAACCGAGCCAGGCACAGGATGCCGGCATTGCGCTGGTGCACCAGGAGATCCTGCTCGCCGACGGGCTAACGGTAGCAGACAATCTGTTTCTCGGGCGCGAGCTTTTGCGTGGGCCGGTCGTTGACGACCGTACCATGCGGCGGCTCGCGGCCGAGAAGCTGGCGCAGATCGGCTGTTTCGTATCGCCGACCGCGCTGGTTCGCGACATTTCCCTGGCCGATCGGCAAATGGTGCAGATCGCCCGCGCGCTGCTCGACGACTACAAGGTCGTGATCTTCGACGAGCCGACCGCCGTGCTGACCGGCGGAGAGGTCGAGCGGCTGTTGGAGATTGTGCTGCAACTCAAGGCCCACGGCACCGCCGTGCTTTATATCAGCCACCGGCTGGACGAGGTGCAAAGGGTCGCCGACAAGGTGACCGTGCTGCGCGACGGCAAGATGGTCGGCACCTATCCCGGCAAGATGCTCAACCAGACGGACATGGCGCGCCTCATGGTTGGCCGCGAGCTGGCCGCGCTCTATCCCGAAAGGACCGGGGCATCATCCGATATCCCGATGCTGAGCGTCAGCAATGCCACCGTTCCCGGCTATGCCGAGGACGTATCGTTCACCCTCCACAAGGGCGAAATCCTCGGCTTTGCCGGGATGGTCGGCGCCGGCCGCACCGAGCTGTTCGAGGGTATCGTCGGCCTGCGTCCGGCAACCGCGACGGTCGAACTCGAGGGCAAGCCGGTTCACTTTCATTCACAGCGCGCAGCGATCGACGCCGGCATCGGCTACCTGACCGAGGATCGCAAGGGCAAGGGTCTGCTGCTGCAGGAGCGCCTGGCGGCCAACCTGACGCTGTCCGCGCTGGATGTGTTCCATCCCGGCCTTTCAATGAGCCGCGGCCGCGAAATGGACGCCTTGGAGAAAGCCATCGAGGCCTACGACATCAGGGTGAAAAGCCCGGGCGCGAAGGCGGCCCAGCTGTCTGGCGGCAACCAGCAGAAACTCCTGCTGGCCAAGGTCCTTCTGACCAACCCGTCGGTGGTCATCATCGATGAGCCGACACGCGGCATCGACATCGCCAACAAAGCGCAGATCTACGCCTTCATCCACGGCCTGGTCGCCAGAGGGAAGGCCTGCATCGTCATCTCGTCCGAGATGCAGGAACTGATCGGCCTGTGCGATCGCATCCTGGTGATGCGCGAAGGGCACGTCACTGGCGAAGTCAGCGGAGCCGAAATGACTGAAAGCAACGTCGCGCTGCTGGCAACCAGCGGTCCGAAGCCGGGGCCAAAGGCCAAGGGAGGAACAGAATGGCTGTCATGACCGGATCCCCGACGACGCGACGGATCAGCGATTTGAATCTCACCTGGACCGACGTCGGACCTTTCCTGGCATTGGCTGCCCTGCTCGTGGCGGGCTTTCTGATCAATCCGGATTTCCTCTCGGCTACCAACCTTGCCAACGTGATCACCCGCAGCGCCTTCATCGCGATCATCGCGGTCGGCGCGACGTTCGTCATCTCGTCGGGAGGGCTCGATCTTTCCGTCGGCTCGATGGCCGCTTTCGTCACCGGCATCACCATCATGTTCATGAACGCGGTGGCACCGCATGCCGGTCTCTGGGCCATTCCCGCAGGAATGCTCGTTGCGATCGTGGTCGGGCTGCTCTGTGGGCTCGCCAACGGCCTGATCGTCACCGTCGGCCGGATCGAGCCGTTCATCGCGACGCTCGGTACGATGGGAATTTTCCGGGCGCTGATTACCTATCTGACCAACGGCGGCACGATACCGATCGACCGATCGCTGCGCGACGCCTACCGGCCTGTCTATTTCGGTACGGTCGCCGGCATTCCGATCCCGATCCTGATATCCATCGCCGTCGCAGCCGTCGCATCCTTCATCCTCTACAAGATGAAATACGGGCGTAAATGCGCGGCTGTAGGGGCCAATGAGGATGTCGCCCGCTATTCCGGCATCTCCGTCGTCAAGACCCGCACCATCGCCTACGTTGTCCAGGGCGTTTGCGTGGCGATCGCCGCGATCTGCTACGTGCCGCGCCTGGGCGCGGCCACGCCGACCACCGGTCAGCTCTGGGAATTGCAGGTCATCACCGCCGTGGTGATCGGCGGCACCGCATTGCGCGGCGGCAAGGGCCATGTCTGGGGAACAGTCGCCGGCGCGGTCATCCTGGAGCTGATCGCCAACCTGATGGTTCTTTCGGACTTCGTCTCCGAGTACCTCGTCGCCGCCGTTCAGGGCGTCATCATCATCATCGCCATGCTCATCCAGCGGTTTTCGAATTCGAAATAGCCCCGCGTCCGGACCACGCGGGAGCCAGGTTTTTGTAGGTCCAACGGGAGAAGACTATGTTCAGTAGAAAATGGATCGCGGCGGCCGCTCTCGGCTCGCTGCTCCTGGCCGGACAGGCCATGGCACAAGACAAGAAGGTCATCGCGGTGTCGATACCGGCCGCCGACCACGGCTGGACCGCGGGCGTCGTCTACCACGCCCAGCAGGCTGCCAAGGAAATCAATGCGGCTTTCCCGGGCGTGGAGGTGGTCGTCAAAACGTCACCATCGGCCGCGGAGCAGGTGAGCGCGCTCGAGGATCTGTCCGCCAGCCGCAAACTGGATGCCTTGGTCATCCTGCCGTACAGTTCGGAGGAACTTACCCAGCCGGTCAAGGCCATCAAGGACGCCGGGACCTTCATCACCGTCGTTGACCGGGGCCTGACCGATTCCTCGATCCAGGACCTCTATCTCGCCGGCGACAACATCGCCGTGGGCGCCAATACCGCGAAGTTCATGATCGACAAGCTGGGTGGCAAGGGCGATCTCGTCGTGCTGCGCGGCATTCCGACTGTCATCGATGACGAACGCATCAAAGGCTTCCAGGACACCATCAAGGGCACTGGCCTCAAGGTGCTGGACATTCAATATGCCCACTGGAACAGCGACGAGGCGTTCAAGCTGATGCAGGACTACCTGGCCAAGTATCCGCATATCGATGCGGTCTGGGCCAATGACGACGACATGCTGCTCGGCGTGCTCGAGGCCGTGAAGCAATCGGGCCGGACCGACATCAAGCTGGCGCTCGGTGGCAACGGCATGAAAGACATCGTCAAGAAGGTGATCGATGGCGACGCGATGACGCCGGTCGAGACCCCGTACCCGCCATCGATGATCAAGACGGCCATCTACATGACCGTCGCGAACCTGGTCGGCCAGGCCCCCGTCCGTGGCACCGTCAAGCTCAACGCGCCACTGATCACCCAGGCCAACGCCAAGGAATACTATTTCCCGGACTCGCCATTCTGAGCCGATCCGACTTCACCGAAAGGCAGGGCGCGATCGGCGCCTTGCCCTAGCCCCAACACACCGAGAGGAAGAACCATGCCAGGTAAAAAGATACTGATGCTGACCGGTGAGTTCACCGAAGAATACGAAATCTTCGTCTATCAGCAGGCGATGGAAGCCGTTGGGCACACCATCCACGTGGTCTGCCCGGACAAGAACGCCGGCGACCTGATTAAGACCTCGCTGCATGATTTCGAGGGCGATCAGACCTACACCGAAAAGCTCGGCCACTATGCGCTGATCAACAAGACGTTCTCGGAAGCCGAGAGACAGCTCGACCAGTATCATGCCGTCTACTGTGCCGGCGGTCGTGGCCCCGAATATATTCGAACCGACAAGCGCGTGCAGGCGATCGTGCGCCATTTTCACGAAGCGCAGAAGCCGATCTTCACAATCTGCCACGGCGTGCAGATTCTGATCGCTGTCGATGGCGTCGTGCGCGGCAAGAAGGTTGGGGCATTAGGGGCATGCGAACCGGAAGTGACACTCGCCGGGGGCACCTACATCGATCTGTCGCCGACGGAGGCCTATGTCGACGGCACAATGGTTTCGGCCAAAGGCTGGACGGCCCTTGCCGCATTCATACGCGAATGCCTGAAAGTGCTTGGCACGGAAATCCGGCACGCATGACACGCCGAGGCCAGCGCGATTGCACGCGCTGGCCCTTTCGCACGCCGATCGCGTGCATCGATCAGTCAAGGTGAATGCCTACTCCTTGCGAGCGGTATCGATTCGATCTTCGCCTGGGCTCACCCCGCAGGAGACAACCGTCCCCTTTGGGCCTCATTGCAGTTAGCAATTCACGCAAGGCGCTCGCCGGGTACTGGCGCTTATCCGCGCTTCTCGATCACTGCATACAGCACGTTGCGGTTTTCGCCGAAAAACACCTTCGCCTCGACGGTGTTGCGGTCGACGCTGGCGTTGACGATGTTCCACATGTCGACTTCCGAGCGCAGCAAAAGCACCCAGTCCATGAACGTTTCGCGGTAGCCGGCGTCGGGGGTGCCTTCGGCGTAGTTGGCGAACAGGAAGGTGCCGTTCGGCTTCAGCATCTGCAGGCAGGTTTTCGTCAGCTTCACGGCGACGTTGTGCTGGAGGTAGTCGTAAAGGCCCGAGGCGTAGATCAGGTCGAACTTGCCGAGCTTGTGGCCCCTTGTCAGTACGGTCCGCACCGAGCCGTCTATGGCCTCGACCGCGGTGCCCTGGAAATCGCGGGCAATCAGGCCGACGCTCTGCGGGTCCTGGTCGAGCGCGACCCAGCGCTTGAGGCCGCCTTCGGCCAGCGCGACGGAGCGGTTGGCTTCGCGCAGATGGCCGGCGGCGATCGCCAGCACTTCGGTCTCGGGGCCGTTCTTGGCCGCGGCCTCGTCGACATAGCGGGTCAGCAGATCGCGGCGTTCGCGGGCCGCCACGCAGGAGGGAACGTTCTGGGTGTGGCTGTAGAGCGCCTTGCCGATTTCCGAGGCGCTGGCCACGCTGTCGGCCACGTGCGGGTCGCAATAGATGAAGTCGAGCAGCTGCGCGTCGCCCGAATAGCCCCTGGGCTTGGTGAAGGACCAGTGCGTCAGCGGATCCTGGAGAAAATATTGCAGCAGCGGGTGCTCCTGCGCCACCGGTATCAGCGCCTGCCAGACGTCGGGATGCACCTTGGCACGCAGCGCGTTGAGCTGCGACAGCAGTCGGCGCACGATCTCGGCGGGAAATTTCTGCTGGTCGATCTGCTGCTGCGTGGCGTGGAGGATGAGCGCCAACTCGGCACGAGCGGTCTCGAACGCTTCGCCATGATGCTCGGGCTTCCGATGCAGACTGGCGGCGATTATCTCGGCGGTAATCAGGCTTTGGCCATCAAGGACAGTTTGCACACCAACGCTCCGTGGTTAACAGTCAGTTAACTTATCGCGTAGAATGCCGCATTTGCCAACGCCGGCCCGGACGCATTTTATCGGTATGATTAATTTCCCGCTAACCATCTGAGCTCATTAGTGATCTTGCAGATAAGAATCCGGGTTCGAGTTAACGCAAACTTGTCTTGCACCATTGCATTTGATTGCACGGCAAATCGTGTCGCGCCCAAAAGGAGTCGGCCTGCGTGGGGGCAGAAGCTGGAAAAGAGTTCGGATCGGAGCACGCCCTGTCACAGGGGTTGGTGACCGAACGCGCGTCATCCAGACAGGCCGATACGCAGCCGGAGCCGCACGACCCGCGCCAGGAACTGGGAGCGGCCGAACTGCGTATCCTTTACCGCCAGGAAGCCCAGGCGAAGCGCAGGAAAGACGCCAGGCCCGGCCTGTGGATCGCCGTCGTCATCTATGTGCTGTTTTCGGTATCGGATCTGATCCTGATCCCCGACGTCGCCGCCTATACGATCACCGCGCGCTTCGCGGTCGGGCTGACCGCATTGCTGGTCCTGGAAGCGCAGCTGCGCCGGGGCGCGGCGACGGACTGGCTCGATGTGACCTGCGCCGCGGCCATCATCTTCGGCTATATCGGCTGGCTGCTGCCCGCCTCGATGGGCGCCAACAAGGAGAGCGTCGCCTTCTACATGGTTTTCGGCACGATTTTCATGATGAGTGCCAACCTGTTTTTCACGTTCAGCTTCAAGGTCTCGATCATCACGTCGACGATCATCCTGTGCATCCTGTATGTGGTGAACTACTTTCTACCGGCCACACTGACATACAAGATGGTGTTCGGCACGTTCTACGTCTCGTGCTTCACCTTCACCTCCTATGTGAACTGGAAGCTGAACGAAGAGCGCTACAACGTCTTCCTGAACGCGCTGGAAGCCAAGATCCAGCACAAGGAGGCCACCGAGCGCGGCAAGGCCCTTCTGCGACTGTCGCGGACCGATCCGCTGACGGGCCTGGAAAACCGGCGGGCGATCGACGAGAAGCTGCGCGACTACTGGAGCGACTGGCAGAAGCTCGGCTCGAGTTTCGCCGCCATCCTCATCGACGTCGACTTCTTCAAGAAGTTCAACGACTGCTACGGCCACCAGGAGGGCGACCGCTGCCTGATCCATGTCGCCAATGCGCTCAGCGACCTGATCAAGGACTATAATGGTTCGATCGGACGCTATGGCGGTGAGGAATTCATCGTGCTGGCGCGCATGGACAAGAAGGACAAGGTGACGGAACTGGCGGAAGCCATTTGCCGCACGGTGGAGAATTTGGCGCTTACCCACGAGCTCAGGCGCGACGGCATCTCTATCGTCACGGCGAGCGTCGGCGCCGCGTTCACCAGGACGCAGGCCGGCGCCAAGCTGGAGAAGATCATCCACGAGGCCGATCGCGCGCTCTATCTGGCCAAGGCCAGCGGCCGCAATTGCGCGCGGCTGTTCGACCCGACGGATCCACAAAGCAGCGACGAGAGCGAGAACCTCGCGGCATTGCTGAAGATCGCCATTGCCCAGAACCTGGTGTCGCTCGTCTATCAGCCCATCCAGGATGTCGCGTCGGGCCGGTTCGAAGCGGTGGAGGCGCTGATGCGCCTGAAAATGCTGGATGGCACCCTGGTTCCGCCGAGCCTGTTCATTCCCGTGGCCGAACGCACCGGCGCGATCCTGGAACTGGGACGCTGGGCGATACGCACGGTCTGCAACGAACTCCTGGTGGACGATCACGTCCGCGTCGTCAGCGTCAACGTCTCGCCGATCCAGCTCAAGACGCCTGGCTTCGCCGCGTCCGTCGCGACCATCCTGGGCGAGACCGGCGTCACCGGTAACAGGCTGGCCTTCGAAATCACCGAAGGTCTCGAGATGGAGATGCACTCCGACATCCTGCGCTGCATCAGCGACCTGAAGCTGTTGGGCATCAAGATCTGGCTCGATGATTTCGGCACCGGCTTTGCCGGCCTGTCGTGGCTGCGCCTGATCGATTTCGACACGGTCAAGATCGACCGCTCGTTCCTGCACGACTGCGGTACGCCCAAGGGTATGGCGATGCTTCAGGACATCATCGCCCTTGTGCGCAATCGCGGCCACCAGATCCTGGTCGAAGGCGTGGAAACCGACGAGCAGATCGCGCTCATGCGCGAGTTCGGCATCGACAGGATCCAGGGCTTTCGCGTCGGCCGTCCGGTTCCCGCGGCGAATTACCAGACCAAGAAGCCCGTCCACAAACGCCCATATCTCAGATCCGCGTAACGGTCGCGGTCACCCCAAAAGATTGCGCGCCGTGCGCATGAAGATTTTCGAGCCGATCGGGATCAGGTCGTCGGGAAAGTCGTAATCCGGATTGTGCAGGGAAGGGTGCCGCTCGCCCGCTCCGAGGAAGAACATCGCCGATCTGGCGCTGTGGCCGAACAGGCCGAAATCCTCCGAGGCGCGCATCGGCAGGGCTTCCTGCCCATGCGCGACGCCTTCTTCGTCCAGCGCGCGCTGCAGGTGTTCCACCGCATCCGGGGCGTTGACGCTGGCGACGAAAATCTCGTGATAGTCGAAGCGGGCCGAGAGGCGGTGCCGGCCGGCGATTTCCTTGACCAGCGCTTCGGCTCCGGCGCACAGATCCGCCATGCGTTCGTCGCGGCGGGTGCGCAGCGTCGCCCAGACCTCGGCGTGCGCGGGCGCGATGCCGAACACGGCTTCGCCCATTTGCGCATGGGTGACGGTGACCATGGAGAAATCGTCGTCGGCGAAGGTTAAGCGGCCGAGCGCGGGCAGCGCCGGCATCAGCTCCGAGATCGCCGGCATCGGCGAGATGCCGGTCTCGGGCATGGAGGAATGCGCGGTCTTGCCTTCCAGCATGATGCGCATGCCGCGCGAGGCGCAGTTGACCACGCCGGGTTTTACCCGCACCTCGCCGAACGGCACGCCGGGCAGATTGTGCAGCGAGAAAGCGAAATCAGGCGCGATCTCGCCGTAGCGGGGATCGGCGACGACGCCGGCGGCGCCATTGCCGGTCTCTTCCGCCGGCTGGAACATCAGCACGACGCGGCCGCTGGCCGGCCGCTGGCGGCCGAGCTGGCGGCCAAGCGAGGCCAGGATCGCGGTGTGCCCGTCATGGCCGCACATATGCGACTTGCCCGGCACCTGCGAGGCATGCGGCACGCCGGAAAGCTCCTCGATCGGCAGCGCGTCGAGTTCGGAGCGGAACAGCACGGTCGGGCCGGCCTTGCCGCTGTCGTAGACCGCCGCCACGCCATGCCCACCCAGCCCGGTCAGCACCTTGTCCGGGCCGGTGTCGGCGAGGAAGGAGACGACCTCCTTCGCCGTCTTCTCCTCCTCGTTGGAGATTTCCGGCTGCCGGTGCAGTTTGCGCCGCCACTCGGTCAGTTCGACGATGTCCCGGTTGGTCAGGGTCATGCTTTGCACCTCCACTGGATTTCTCACCTTACGCCCGGTCGCTCGGGCACATCGAAAACCGATATGGAAGTGCTAGCGACAAACGGCTCTACCCGCCACGGTCCAATTTCCCTGGCCTTGGCGGGCCAGAAACGCGATGCCGGGCGATCGTAGCACATGCAAACGTCAGGAAGGTGCCCGGAAGAACAGACATGCCGTCTGAATTTCGAGCACGCGTCGGCTGCGCCGGCCCTCGTCTCCGGAGTGGTGAGCAACAGGCCGCGCAGGCTACCAGGACAAGGCTGGCGTCGTGCCAATGTTCATCGTGCATCGCGTATTGTTGCCGGGCCGGCGGGAGAAGCGGCGCGCCAGGCCAGTGCGGCCAGGATGACAACCGCAATATGGGCGAGCGCCGTCAGTCCGGCGAGGCCCGCGACGGTTGTGTTGGCCCGATCGAGTTGCAGGAATATCTCCCGGCCATCGAGAATTGCGGCGAGGCCCGCAAGCAGGATGGCCAGCAAAAGCACCGCGTTGCCAAACGGTGCAACGACCCCAAAGCGCATCACGGCGACGGCCAGCAAGATTGAAACACCCACGAACCCCCACACCAGGCGAGAATCTTCGAGGTTGATGCCAAGAAGCGTCGGCTCGGCACGACTGCCCGTTTCGCTGGTCGCGGCGCCGTCCTGATGTTTGGAGGTCTCGCCAGCTTCATCGCCCTGCTCCTGGGACTCGGCCGCCTCGTCATGGGCGACGACGCTGGCGGACTCCCGATGCCCGCTGCCTTCCACCGACACGGCAGCGGCAAAGAGAAGCGCCGATATCGCCAGCATTGCCGACGTCCAACGGATCAGGGCGACGCGATTTCCGAAAAGGTCCATCGGCAGGATTTTCCTTCCACATGACTAAGGGGAAGCGTACTCCTTCAAGTAACTTGAGGTTCAAGGAGTGTTTTCGCGATGAACCTTCACATCCGCGTGTTCACCATTGGGGCGCTCGCCAAGGCTGCCGGTGTCTCGACGCCGACAATTCGCTACTATGAGGAGATCGGGCTATTGCCTCCCGCGCCACGAACCGCCGGAGGTCAACGCACCTATGACGACGAGGATCTGGGCCGGCTGACGTTCATCAAGCAATGCCGAGACTTCGGCTTCGGCATCGATCAGGTACGCGTGCTGCTGGAGCTGTCGATCAGCACCAACCGCGATTGCGTCGAGACGCGCGACATCGCCCAGACGCATCTTGACGAGGTCCGCCAGAAGCTTGCCGAACTGCGCGTGCTCGAACGACGGCTGGAGAGCTTTGTCACCCGCTGCGACATCGCCTGCGCCGGCGGCCCCGGGCAAGACTGCGTGATTTTCAAGGATATGGCGGCGCCGGCCAAGGGCAGCTGCTGCGGTTGACGGTCCAGCCATCCACGGCGCTTGGGTACGCTGCGCTTGCGCGCGGGCACGAGCAGCGCGGTTGCCACGGCCAGAAAGCTCATGGCTTTGTCGAGGATTACGGCTTCCAATGCCGCAAACCGAAACGTCCCTATGAGAAGCGGCAAGGCATGGGCCGCGCGAACTACGCTTCGGCCCGGTGTTCTTCCCGCGCCGCTTGCCACACCTCGCGTGCCGCATCGGCATTCATCGCGGCGATACCCAGCCCCACGATGAGGTCCGGCCACGCGGAACGCCAGAGAAAGGCCGTGGCCAACCCCGCCGCTATGATGGCTATGTTGGCGATGGCGTCATTGCGGGCCGACAGGAACGCGGCCTTCGTGAGGCTGCCGCCGTGGTGACGGTAGGCGGCGAGCATGTAGGCGCAGGAGAGGTTGACGGCGAGCGCGCCCAGTCCCGCCAAGGTCAAGGCGACCGGCTGCGGCGGCACGGGCATGTTGAACTTCTCCCACGCCGTCCAGAGCGTTGCCAGGCCCGGCACCAGCAGGATGAGCGCCAGCGCCATGCCGACCTGGGCTCGAGCGCGCAACGACCAGCCGAGCGCGAGCAGGATCAGGAGGTTGACCGACGCATCTTCGAGAAAGTCGACACTGTCGGCGAACAGAGACACCGACCCGATGGTGAGCGCCACGGAGAACTCGATCCCGAAATAAGCGAGATTGAGCAGCGCGACGATGAGGACGATGCGACGGAGCGGGAGATTCATCATCCGAAAGTAACCGAGACCGGTGTGTTGGGCCACCGGCTCGATGTGTCGGATGGTCGCGATCGTGCGGTCATGGCCCTCGACGCACAAACGCCGCCCGATGAGCATGTCATCGAAGGCGGCGCCGCGCATTTTCTGGACCCGCCCTTACTGGTTGATCTCGGGTTCGACCAGCTTTGCCAGGTTGCGGAGCGAGTCCTGCCAGCCGAGATAGCAGGCCTCGACCGGGATGACGTCGGGAATGCCGGCCTGGGTGATGTCGATCTCGGTGCCGCAAGAGACCTTTTTCAGCTTGATGGTGACCTGGATTTCGCCGGGCAGGTTGGGATCGTCGAACCTGTCGGTGTAGCGCAGGCTTTCGCCGGGAACGAGTTCCAGATATTCGCCGCCGAAGGCATGGCTGCCGCCGGTGGTGAAGTTGCGGAACGACATCTTGAACGTGCCGCCGACCTTGGCCTCGAGGTGGTCGACCGTGCAGGTGAAACCGTTCGGCGGCAGCCACTTGGCCAGCGCGTCGGCTTCGACGAAGGCGCGGTAGACCTTCTCGGGGTTGGTGGTGAGAACGCGGTGCAGACGTACGGTACCGGGCATATCGAAGTCCTTTCATGATGCCTGTTCGATGTCCCTAGGACGAACGGGGCTTGACCAGTCCGACATTGGCTCGCAGATTTTTTGCGAACCCGCACTCGATTTTCTGGCGGCTGGACCAATCGTCGCAAATGACGAACCCGATAGCCATTATGAGGAGAGTGTTTATAACGGGTCGCTGAAATCGCCATATCCAAGGGGAGACGATGCGCTACATACGTCCGCTTTCAATCGAAGACGCCGTCGGCCAACTGGCCGGATCGGCTGGCATGGCCGCCATTCTGGCCGGAGGCAGTGACCTTCTGGTGAGGATGAAGGGCGGTTTTGTCGAACCCGACCTGATCATCGACATCAAGGCGATCGCGTCCTTGAGCGAAATCCGCGAAACCGCCGAGGGCTTCAGCATCGGCGCCACCGTTCCCTGCGCCGTGCTGGGCGAGAACGCGGCGCTGAAGAAGGCATGGCCCGGCGTCGTCGAGGCGGCCAAGCTGATCGGCTCCAAGCAGGTGCAGGGCCGCTGCACCATCGTGGGCAATCTGTGCAACGCCTCGCCGGCGGCGGACAGCGTGCCGGCGCTGGTGGCTGCCGGTGCCAAGGCCGTGGTTGCCGGCCCGTCGGGCAAGCGCACCATCCCGGTCGAGGCCGTGCCGACCGCGCCGGGCAGGACCTCGCTCGCCAAGGGCGAGATCATCGAGGCGATCCTGCTCGACAAGCGCGCGCCGCATTCGGGCGATGCGTATCTGCGCTTCATTCCGCGCACCGAGATGGATATCGCCGTGGTCAGCGCCGGCGTCAATCTGGCGATCGACGGGGCGGGCGTGATCACCGCCGCCCGCGTGGCGCTGGGCGCCGCGGCCCCGACGGTGCTGCTGGTGGCGGAAGCCGCCGAGGCGCTTATCGGCCGGAAGCTGGACGAGGCGGCACTCGAGCGGCTGGCGAAAGTCTGCGCCGGCGCCTGCCGCCCCATCGACGACAAGCGCGGTACCATCGAATTCAGACGCAAGGTTGCGGGTGTGCTGGCCAGACGTGCCGCCACGACCGCCTACGCACGTGCAGGAGGCAAATGATGACTGGCATAGCAGTCTCGACGACAATCAACGGCGACACGATCGAATATCTCTGCCAGCCTGACGAGACGCTGCTCGACGTGCTGCGCGACCGTCTGGGGCTTACGGGCGCCAAGGAAGGCTGCGGCACCGGCGACTGCGGCGCCTGCAGCGTCATCGTCGACAACCGGCTTGTCTGCTCCTGCCTGGTGCTGGGCGCGGAGGCGGAAGGGCGGCGCATCGAGACCGTCGAGGGCATGGCGCATGGCGACCAGTTGCATACGCTGCAGCAGAAGTTCCTGGAACATGCGGCGCTGCAATGCGGCATCTGCACGCCGGGCTTCCTGATCGCGGCCAAGGACCTTCTGGCGAAAAACCCCGACCCGAGCGAGGAGGAAATCCGCTTCGGCCTGGCCGGGAACCTGTGCCGCTGCACCGGCTATGACAAGATCGTGCGCGCCGTCCAGGACGCGGCACAAGTGATGAAGGGAGCCTGACAATGAATTTCGATCCGCGTTTTTCCGGGCGTAAATTCACATCCGTCGGCACACGCCCCGTCCGTCCCGACGGCGTCGACAAGGTGACGGGCCGCGCCCGCTACGGCGCCGACTTCAACATGGCTGGCCAGCTGGTCGGCCGCGTGCTGCGCAGCCCGCACGCGCATGCGGTCATCCGCAAGATCGACACTTCGAAGGCGGAAAAGCTTTCGGGCGTGAAGGCGGTGATCACGGCGAAGGATCTGCCGGACCTGACCGACGGCGATGCCGCCATGTACGACATCCTCGACAATTGCATGGCGCGCACCAAGGCGCTCTATGACGGCCATGCGGTGGCCGCGGTCGCCGCCATCGACGCCCGCACCGCCAGGCAGGCGCTGAAGCTGATCGAGGTCGACTACGAGATCCTGCCGCATGTCACCGATGTCGACGAGGCCATGCAGCACCACGCCCCGCTGATCAACGACACGATCTTCACCGAAGGCCTGGAGCAGAAGCCGGTCAAGCCGTCCAACGTCACCAAGCGCTCGCAATTCGGCCATGGCGACGTCCACCAGGGCTTCGGCCACGCCGATTTCATCGTCGAGCGCTCGTTCAAGACCGAGCAGACGCATCAGGGCTATATCGAGCCGCATGCCTGCGTGGCGAGCGTCTCGTCCGACGGCACGGCGGAGCTGTGGGTCTGCACGCAGGGCCATTTCGTCTACCGCCAGCACTGCGCCCAGCTGCTCGGCATGGAAGCCTCGAAGCTGCGCGTCACCTCGTCGGAGATCGGCGGCGGCTTTGGCGGCAAGACCCATGTCTGGGCCGAGCCGGTGGCGCTCGCTTTGTCGCGCAAGGCCGGCCGCCCGGTGAAACTGGTGATGACCCGCGACGAGGTGTTCCGCGCCTCGGGCCCGACCAGCGCCACCTCGATCGACGTCAAGATCGGCGCCCGCAAGGATGGCACCATCACCGCCGCGGAAGCGACGCTGCGTTACACCTGCGGCCCATATGCCGGTTCCTGGGCCGAGATCGGCGCCATGACGGCGTTTGCCTGCTACAAGCTCGATAACGTCAAGACGGTGGGCTACGAAGTGCTGGTCAACCGGCCGAAGACCGCGGCCTATCGCGCGCCCTCGGCGCCGATGGCGGCGTTCGCCGTGGAAAGCGCCGTCGACGAGCTCGCCAAGGAGCTCGGCATGGATCCGGTCGAGTTCCGCATCAAGAACGCCGCGCAGGAAGGCACGCGCTCTTCCTACGGCCCGGTCTACGGCCCGATCGGCATCGGCCCGACGCTGGAAGCGGTGAAGAACCACGCGCACATGAAGGCGCCGCTGAAGGCAAACCAGGGCAGGGGCATGGCCTGCGGCTTCTGGTTCAATTTCGGCGGCCAGACCTGCGTCGACCTGAACATCGGCATGGACGGCTCTGTCTCGCTCGCCGTCGGCACGGTCGATGTCGGCGGTTCGCGCGCCTCGCTGTCGCTGGTGGCGGCCGAAGAGCTCGGCATCGACTACAGCCAGCTGAAGGCCGTCGTCGCCGACACGTCGTCCCTGGGTTACAACGACATGACCGACGGCAGCCGCGGCACTTTCTCGTCGTCCATGGCGACGATCTCGGCCGCCCGCAACGCGATCAAGATCCTGCGCGAGCGCGCCGCGCAGATGTGGGATATTTCGGTCGACGACGTCGTCTGGGAACACGGCCATGCGGTCGCCAAGGGCGACAAGCACGGCAATCTCGGCAAGCTGTCGCTGAAGGAGATCGCGGCCAAATCGGGCACGACCGGCGGGCCGATCGCCGGCCATAGCGAGCTCGTCGCCGACGGCGCCGGCGTCTCCTTCGCCACCCATATATGCGACATCGAGGTGGACCCCGAGACGGGCGCCACAAGGGTGATCCGCTACACGGTGGTGCAGGATGCCGGCAAGGCGGTGCACCCGACCTATGTCGAGGGCCAGTACCAGGGCGGTGCGGCGCAAGGCATCGGCTGGGCGCTCAACGAGGAGTATATTTACGGCAAGGACGGAAGGCTGCAGAACGCCGGCTTCCTCGACTACCGCATCCCCGTCTGCTCCGACCTGCCGATGATCGACACGCAGATCCTGGAAATCCCCAACCCAAACCACCCCTATGGCGTGCGCGGCGTCGGCGAAACCTCGATCGTGCCGCCGCTGGCGGCGATCGCCAACGCGGTGTCGAACGCGGCGGGCGTGCGCATGACCCACATCCCGATGTCGCCGCCACGCATCCTGGCGGCGATCGAGGCGGAACGGGAAGGCTAGGGCGAGGCGAGCGCGCCATGGTGGAGGTCACCCTCTGGGGCGCGCTCAGCCAGCTCGCCGGCGGCAAGAGCAAGGTTGAGGTCGAGGCCAAGGACATCAGGGAGCTGTTCAGGAAACTGGCTGAACAGTATCCCGGCTTCGAGCCGTGGATTGACCGCGGCATTGCCGTGGCGATCGACGGGGTGATTTATCGGGATACTTGGGGGAAGAAGCTGCCGGAGGGGGCGGAGATTTTTTTGCTGCCGAGGTTGGCGGGGGGGTGAGGGGGTGTGTGCCCCAAAAATGGAGGCAACTGGCAGCGCGATGTGCCCCCGTGAAACTTCCACCTCACGTCGACCTGCCATGCCCCGCCTTCGGGCGGGTTTCTATTACAGGATGGTCTGCACCGTCACGAAAGGCGACTTCGATGCTTCGCCCCGCCTCATCTGCGAGAGATACATATCGAAGTTGTGGACGACACAAACCCTGAATTTCCGTTTCGCAAACCCCTTCAGGGCCTTGCCTGAGGTCGCGGTCAGATACCCTAATGTGATCAGAGAAGGCGGGAAGTGATCATCGGCTGGCAGGCCGGTCTTCAGCTTTTTGAGCCTTGAAGGCGCGATTTCGTGCACAATTCCGATGAACTGAGCGAGTAGCATCGGGTATACGACCAGCTTTTTCACTTCAGCGAACGTTGCCAGCGCCTTGTTGTCCAGCGCCACCCATTTCTGCTTTGGTTTAGCCTTTGGCACCTTGTCGTCGCCTACAACGACGGCCACGTCGACGACATAGACTGCCTCGTCTTTATGACCACCCATCACCGAGAGGTTGGAATGTATCTCGAAAAGCTCGCCACCTTTAACACACTTGAACCATGAGAAATTATAAGGGTACCCGCGAGACGACAACTTGGCCACGAAGAGGCCATTGATCGCGTTCTCCACCGTGACCGTGTACCCGGTCAGCCGGTAATGTTCGGTCGCCATGGTGAGGGCGCCCAGCTCTAGAAGTGCAGTCTCCCTAACCGCCAGGTGCTCGAATTGAACGGAGTGCTTGTTGATGAAGGCTTTAAGCTCTTTCTCAATTTCGACGACGTTCAACCTTCCCCCACAAACATCTTCACGGCCACATCACTCAGGCTGCTGCTTTCCGCAACGAGGTGTTCGATGTCGAGCTTAACTATCAACTTATAGAGTTCCTGACGAAGATCTCTCCCTTCCACAAATGCCGAGGAATCTTGGCTGATTTCGTCCCGTCCGATGCGGAAGCCGCGTGTTTGAGGCGAGTCTTCCGGCCCCAGAGGTGTTCGCGTAGCCACGCTGATGCAGTCATTCATGATCCAGAACTGGCTGTTTACCGTGGACCAGATCCTGCGGATGGCGACGATGAGCAGGAATTGGTCCAGCCTGTCGCCGCTGATCTCGACGCGGGCGTCCCTCGCGATATCGGGAACTACCGCTGCAACGGCGTCAACGTAGCCCTTCACACCCTCTTTCAGAGAGTAGGGCAGTCGCTCCGTAATGCTCTGGATTTGTCGGCTTGCCATCGGTTACCCGCAGTGAAACAGGGTCGGATCACTTACAAGCCCCTTCCATCGCCACGTCAAGCTTGAGCACGCCGCGCTTGGTCGCCGACTCTTCGCCGCGAGGTGTTGGGCAGGTTACGCGCTTCTAAAGGTCTGGCAGGGAAAGACATGGCCCGTACCGGAATGGGCGCCTGAGCGTGTAATCCTTGGCCGGGAACAATTGGGCGTCTTGTCGAGCGAGACGAATTCCAATTATTTGACGATGCCGGAAAACGGCAATACGCGGCAAGTATTTATGCTATGAGGACAGCATAGGCGCCAGAATATGCCTGCTGGGGGAACGATGGCTACAAATGTTGTGAATCTCGACGCTCTCATTCCGCGCGAGGACTTCTTCATCGAGGGAGGCGGAGATCGGCCCGGTTCAAGCGGCCAGGAACGTATCGACATCCACCACCTCGACAACCACTTTTTTGCCACGCGGCTGCGGAAACCAGATTTTCAGCGGGAGACCGCCGACTGGACGCCGGACAAGGTTGTGGACCTCATCAGGTCATTCATAGACGCCGAGCTGATCCCCGCGGTTATCCTGTGGTCGGCAGGCAATTTCTCCTTCGTCATCGACGGCGCCCACCGCCTCAGCGCGCTCTTGGCGTGGGTGCTGGACGACTACGGCGATAATCGGAAATCACTCGACTATTTTGGGGGGCGTGTATCCGACGACCAAAGGCGCATTGCCGATCGCACTCGAAAACTCGTGAAGGCGTCGGTAGGCAGCTATGGGGAGTATGTTGGTGCCAGAAACAACCCGAGCGCCCTGCCGCCACCCATGCAAATTCGCTACAACAACCTCGCCAATCAATATGTCACGGCCCAATGGGTGCCCACCGTCGACAGAGAAGTTGCTGAGAAATCGTTCTTCAAAATCAATGAAGCCGCGACACCCATCAATCCGACCGAGAAAAAAATACTGCGGTCAAGAAAATCTGCCAGCGCCATCGCGGCAAGAGCGGTGACGCGCGCAGGCACCGGGCACCAGTATTGGTCGCCGTTCGACCCCGTCAAACAAACACGAATTAAGGAGCTAGGGAAGAGCATCTACCAAGCGCTCTACGAGCCGCCGATCGATGAAGGGCCGGTAAGGACGCTGGATTTGCCGGTGGCAGGAAAGGGCTACAATGCCCTGCCGTTCGTTTTTGACCTTATCAACCAGGTCAACAAGGTCACCGTGCCAGACGGTAAACGAAAGTCTGAGCCCGGCTTGCCGGAGGAGACCGATGGCGTCGAGACCATTCATTACCTGGAGAAGACGAACAAACTCATCGAGCGAATCACGGGCGATCAATCCAGCTCATACGGGCTTCACCCTGTCGTTTACTTCTATAGCCGCACTGGCGCATTTCAGCCGTCCGCGTTCTTCGCAACCTCCCGATTTATCGACGGCATTATCAGTTCAGGGAGGGTCAGGGAATTCCTAGCTACGCGGGCCAAGTTCGAGGCCTTCCTACTTCACCACAAAGAGCATGTCAGTCTTACTGTTCACAAATTCGGTGCCGGCGAACGAAGCGTACCGCAGTTGGTGCTCTACCTGTCGAGCGTGTTGCTCGCCTTCCAGACCGCAAAAACCGGAGAGGAGATACTTGCCCAGTTTTCGGAAAACCCGAACTTCCAGTATCTGCTACCCGCCAAGCCGCCATTACTCCGAAGCCCAAGCGAAGAGTCAGAGAAAAAGACTGGCTTCAACAAGGGCACCAAATCGGCAGCGTTCATCAACACCGCTGTTGCAGGTGCCCCAAAGTGTGGGTTGTGTGGTGCGATGGTCCACAGAAACTCCATGCACATTGACCATAAGCACCAGATTCGTGAGGGTGGGGGCAATCATTTTGAAAATGCGCAAATCACCCACCCGATATGTGACTCTCTGAAAAGCTAGCTGCGATCGCTCGGTCTTCTTCTTCCGCCACTTCTCCCACTCACTGCCTTTGGCGCATAATAAGTCTCCCCACAAAATTCATGGGCCATGCTTTCCGCCTGGAACGGCCTCTTGTCGCGTGCGCCTGCGAGGTCAGCTATGGGAAACGGCAAAGCTGATCCATAGGCCGAGGTGTGGGCGCAAATCAGCTATTCAGGATTGGTCAGCGACCGGGGCCGCAGCCGGCCGCTCCAATCTCACAACAAAACGTCTGCCTCTCCCCTCAACGTCGCCGTAATCGCCGCAATCCCCATCTCGATCTCTCGTCCGCCCGCCAGCATCGCCTCCCCGCCACACCTTCCGGCATCGATCGCAGCAGCTCCGCCTGGCCGACCAGCACCGCGTCCTTCTCCGCCAGCGCGGCGAGCGTGACGGCTTCTGACCGGTAGCGCTGGGTCATACGGTCGTTTTTCGCCCGGTGGCGGATCTGGAATGTAATGGTATGGCCGGAAGAGGACGGTCTGGCTCTGGCGCCGAAGCCGAAGGACCAGGGCAGACCCGCCGCCGACCCCTGTGAACATTCCGCCGAAGCCAGCCGTCGAATTGTTGAAGCTTTGTCGTAGCCCATGGGTTATCCCATAACCAACACTATTCGATACGGAGTTGCGACCAAGTGAGCGTGGCGTTTGCCAAGGAAGAAAGTGCTGAGGCGGCGTCGGAAACCATCCTGCCGGCTCGCCCTATCTCCGATCGGATCAACCTCGTCACCGAGGCGGGTCTCGAGATGCTGAGGGATGAACTGGCTCGCGCCCGGCAGGCTCTCGAGGCCGCCAGCGCGCTGGAAGATATCAACGAGAGGCGACGGCAGTCGGCGGTTCCGGTTCGGGATGTCACCTATTATGCCGAACGCGTCCGTACGGCTCAGCTCATGCCGGTGCCGACGTCCAATGAGATGATCGCCTTCGGGCACACCGTTACCTTCGCGCGTGATGATGGCCGCACCCAGACCTTCCGCATCGTCGGTGAGGATGAGGCCAACCCGGCGCAAGCTTCCATCTCGCACGGTTCTCCGGTCGCGATCGCGCTGATTGGCAAGGCCGTTGGCGATGTTGTCCAGCTGGGACCGCGCGAACTCGAAATCCTGTCCATTTCCTAGCAGACCACCCCCGCCGCCTGCGCCCGCAAATACACCAACCCCGCCACCGCCAAATCCCCCACAGCCAGCCCCCGGAATACAAACGCCGTCGCCTCGCTCGGCCCCTCCCGCCCGGCGAAATCCCCGCACACCAGCCCCGTCAAATCGCCCGCAACCATGGCAGGATCGACCATCGGCTTGGCCATGTTTTTCTCCTGCTCCAGGTCGTCGACGATGACGCGGTCGAAGCGGGGCATGGTTTCGGGTAGCCAGGGCAGGGCCTGGTCGGTCATCACGGCGAAGCTGCCTGGTTTCAGCCAGTTCGCGTCGAGGAAGGGGGCTGGTTTGGGCACCAGGGTCACCGTCGTCACCACGATGTCGGCGCCTTCTATCGCTGCCCTTGCCGTGTCGCATGGGATAGCTTCCAGGCCCCGCGATTGCGCCATCTGGCACAGCGCGTCGCGGTTGGCGGTGCCGCGGCCGTAGGCGCGGATTTCGCGCAAGGGGAAGAGGTCGGCGAAGGCTTCGAGGTGGCCGCGCGCCTGGACGCCGCAGCCGATGAAGGCGATGGAGGACGCATCGCTTCTGGCCATGCGCCTGGCGGCGACGGCGCTCAAGGCGGCGGTGCGTTTTTCCGTCACCCAATTGCCGTCGACCAGGGCGAGCGGCAGGCCGGTTTCGGCGTCGAGCAGGGTGATCAGCGAATTGAGCGTGGGCAGTCCGCGCCCGGCGTTGCGCGGGTTGACGACCAGCGACTTGGTGGCGAGCACGGGCGGATTGGAGGCAACGCCCACCGTCGCCATGATGTAGCGGTCATCGCCCGGCAACACCACCGCCTTCGGCGCGCACCAGACTTCGCCGCGCCGCTGGCCTGATATCTGGCGTTCGATTTCGCCGACCATGTCGGCCGTGGAGATCGCCAGGCGGTCGAGAGCCGCCGACGACAGGTAGGGCAGGGTTTCGGCGGTGTTCATGCGGTCATTCTTCCCAAGTGGACCACCAGACTACACGATGTGCGCGAGGCCGAAAGCCTCGCGGCCGCGAGTGGCGCGGCCGCCGGAGCAGGCGGCTGGTTGGCCTCGCCGGCATCGCCGCGACCCGTGCGCGCTTGTCCGCCGCCCCTGGGTGAACGAGGCCAGGCACTGCCGCGACAGCTCGCATGAAATTTACCGGCCAACCCACGGATATATAATCCGCTTCGTGCGTTATTGCGGCTATGGCGGAAGGGCGGATGACCATGGCATGGCCGCGAGGCGGGGGCGAAGTCGCGGCACTGATGCGCGATTATCGCTGGGATACGAGCCCGATCGGCCCCCCCGATGGATGGACGCCCAGCCTTCGCACGACCGTCGACCTTCTGCTGGCCGCGCAGGCCGAGATCGTGCTGTTTTGCGGCCCGGAATTCATCGCGCTCTACAATGATGCCTACGCGCCGACCATCGGCGACAAGCATCCGCGCGCGCTGGGGCGGCCGGCGCGGGAGAACTGGGCGGAGCTGTGGGACGACCTGGAGCCGCTGCTCAGCGGCGTGCTCGAAACAGGGGAAACGTTTTCGGCCAAGGACCGGCCGTTCTACATCGAGCGCTCGGGCGGGGTGGGCGAGACGGTGTATTTCGACATCTCCTATTCGCCGGTGCGGGCGCAGGACGGCAGCGTCGAGGCGGTGCTTTGCATCGTGTCGGAAACCACGGCGCGGGTGCTCGCCGCGTCGCGCGTGCGCGAGAGCGAGCAGCGCTTCCGGGCGCTGGTCAAGGCCAGCTCCGACGTCATCTACCGGATGAGCCCGGACTGGCAGGAAATGCAGGAGCTCGACGGGCGCGGTTTCCTGCCCAGCGTCGAGCGGGCGGCGATCCGCTGGCAGGACGAGTACCTGTTTGCCGAGGACCAGCCCGGCATCCAGTCGGCGATCGACCGGGCGATCGCGGAGCGCGGTGTGTTCGAGCTGGAGCACCGCGTGCGGCGTGCCGACGGCAGCGCCGGCTGGACCCTGTCGCGGGCAATCCCGATCCTCGACGAGGACGGGACGATCCAGGAATGGTTCGGCATGGCCGCCGATGTCACCTCAAGGCGGGCGAGCGACCAGCACATCCGGCTGCTCATGCGCGAGGTGAACCACCGCGTGAAGAACCAGTATGCGGTGATCCTGTCGATGATCCGCGAGACAGCCAAGCGGGCGACCGATCCGCGCGCGTTCGAGTTCCAGATCCGCGAGCGCATCATGGCGCTGTCGCGTTCCCACGACCTGCTCGTGGTCAACGAGTGGCGCGGCGCGGGCCTGGCGGACCTCGTGCGCGAGCATCTCAAACCCTTCGCCCATGAGGAACGGCTGGAGCTTTCCGGGCCCGACGTCACGCTGCAGCTCGGCGCGGTGCAGAACATCGGCATGGCGCTGCACGAGCTCGGCACCAACGCGACGAAATATGGCGCCCTTGCCGGCGACGCGGGAACGGTGCGGATCAGCTGGCGGGTGCCGGCGAATGGCGAGGGGCGCAACGATTTCGAACTGGTCTGGGAGGAGCACAAGCCTGGCGGCGCCGAACCGACCGAGGCGGAGCCGCACCGCGGCTTCGGCAATGTGGTGCTGCTGCGTGTCGTGCCCAGCAGCCTCTCCGGCAGCGCGTCGCTCGAACGGCAGCCCGGCTTTGTCCGCTGGACGCTTTCGGCGCCGCTGGGCAATGTCGTCGTGGACGGCAAGGCTGATCTCGACGATCAGGCCGAAGGGCGGGTTCAAGGCTGAAGGCTGGGGCCGGATGGTTGGCCGGCCTGTCGCCTTCATCGGTCGCCCACCCTCACAGCAAGAATGTCTGCCGCTCCCGCAGCGTCACCGTGATCGCGGCAATCCCCACCTCGATCTCGCGCCTGCCGGCAAGGATCGCCTCGGCCTCCGCACCCTCCAGCATCGAGCGCAGCAGCTCCGCCTGGCCGACCAGCACCGCGTCCTTCTCCGCCAGCGCCGCGAGCGTGCCGGCTTCCGAGCGATAGCGCTGGGTCATGCGGTCGTTTTCCGGCACCGGCTGGTGGCGGATCTGGCCTTCGAGCGCGCCGACCTCACGGCCCAGGCGCTCGAGCGCCTGGGCGTTGGCGACGATTGCCGCGTCGGGGAAGGGGTTGGCGCGGGTCGGCGGAGCGATGTTGTCGCGGCGGTAGCGGGCCTCGGCCTCGTCGAGGCCGGCCCGCGCCCGGCCGAGCAGCGAGCACGCCATCTGGCGCACGCGCTGGTCGTCGGCCCTGAGCTGGTTTTCCTGCCGGTAGAAATTGTAGCCATAGCCGTAGAACAGGTTGATCCCGACCTTGGCGAGCGGCCCGGCCTCGTAGAAGCGGCTCATCTGGTGGCGCCCACCTCGTCGCCCAGCGGATAGAAGCCGGTCGGCTGGCCGCCAATGAAGAAGGGCACGCCGGCGGCGGCGTTGGGGGCCGAGACCAGGCCCTTGTCGGCCATGCGCAGCGCCAGGTAGTAGCGCACCGACTCGATCGGGGTCAGGCCGATCGCCTGCAGCGAGATCAGCTCGCGCATGCGCTCGTCGCGCGGCATGATCAGCACTTTCAGGTCGTTCAGCATGATGCCGTAGACCTTGAGGAAATCGGTGAGGTGCGCCTTCACCGCCTCGCGCACGTCGCTGATGCGCTCGTTGACGTTCTCCATCTTGGTGACCTGGATGATCTGGTTGATCGCCTGCTCGATCGCCGGCCCGGCATAGTCGGCGATCTCCTTGGTATCGATCACGGCCCCTGCGAACGGCATGTGGGTGATGAGGTCGAGCGCCTCTTCCTTGCTGTCGATGTGGATGTAGTAGTCGACGACATAGGACATTTCCGCCATCTCGGCCGAGGTGGCGACGCCCTCGTTGCGCACCAGAAGCTTCGAGCGGTTGATGTAGATGACCTCGTAGACCCAGGGCGAGGAGCCGCCGAAGAAGCCTTGCACGACCGAGCCGACCAGCGGCTTGTCCGGCGTCTGCAGCGCATACTGGCCGGTCTCGTAGACGTTGAGCACCGCGCCGCGCGACTTCAGGATGCAGAAATGGTTGCTTTCCACCGTCAGCAGCGAGCCCGAGACGATGCTCTCGTCGACGATCTTCATCGCCACGGTCCTGGTGCCGAGCGCGTCCGTGCCGTCGCGCTGCAAAGACGTGATGACCTGTCTGGTGATTGCCATGTTTCCCTCCTGGTTGCCGATGGGCGTTGTGCCCGATGCCTGCGTTGACGTCTGGACTGGCTAGCGCGGCGAGCAGAGGCCCTTGCCGCGGAATGATTGCTGAAGCCGGGCGGTGCGGTCGGTGCGCTGCCGGAAGCCTCCGTCGCCATCGAGCAGATATTTTACCCGCCGCTTGTCGCGCGGCGGCGCGGCTGTTTTCTGTGCCGCTTGCCGGGCTGGCCTTATCGCCGCCGCCGCCCTGCGCTCGATCTCGCCGGCGACGCCGGTTTCCTGCAAGGCGCGGCTGACAGCCTGGCCGAGCAGTTCGCGCCCGGTCTCGCCGAGCAGGGTTTCGCCAAGGAAGCCTTTTTCGCCGAGGAAACCGGAGACCACTTTCGCGACATTGGCGATACCGTCGCCATCGGCGACATCGTCGCCGTCATCATCGTCGCTGGATCGCGGCAACGCGGAGAGGCCGGCATCCGGCCTGATGTCCTTTGTCCGGCGCCTGGCCTTGCTCAGCCAGCGCCAGGCCATGAAGGCAAGGACGAGTAGGAACAGAAGATTCGACATGCCAAAACCCCCACCAAAATCGAAGGTCGGGACAAACAACAGCACGCCACGGAATCCTGGAACGGCTTCCATGGTGTCGCGGATTGCCGTTTCGACCGGCCTCCGCTCAACGGTTCGCGTTGATTGCCAGATCTGAAGACACAAACCGCCGCCCGTTCGGGCGCGCGTGCCGGTCTGGAACGCCGTCCAGCACCAGCTGCCGCGCCGCCTGTTGGATCAACAGCGGACTGTCCCTCGAACCCCCTCCATCCCTTGCCTCGTTTACAAAGACGTTTTCCTCGCCAGGCGGGGCTGCCCGGAAATCATGGATGGCATGCTGCGTCGTTGATAAGCGAAGACTGAAACATCGGCCATACACATTGTCGCGAGCGGCCTGCGGCGACGGAAGTTGCGCCGGTGAGTGAAGCAGGAGCGTGGCCGGCCGGAGGAGGGCAATCACGTAGGCTGGCGCTGTCCCGCTCAAGGTGCCGCGCCTGGAGACAAAGCGCACGCATCTCGGCTAGAGTTGCGCCGGAACCACTGAATGGACCATCGGGGAGGGAGCATCGCGATGAACGAGGTCAGGCCGCTTGGCGAGATCGCCAGCTATCACGCCCATATCTATTTCGACGGGCAGGCCGAGCGGCAGCGTGCCGAATGGCTGCGGCTTCGTATCGGCGAACGTTTTCGCGTGCGGCTGGGCAATTGGCACGAGGGGAAAGTCGGCCCGCACGACCAGGCGATGTACCAGGTCTCCTTCGCCAGCGAGATTTTCGGCTCGCTCGTTCCGTGGCTGATGCTGAACCACAGCGGCCTCAGCATCCTCATCCACCCCAACACCAGCAACCCCAAGCGCGATCATCTCGTCGATCCGGTGTGGATCGGCCGGCCGCTCGACGTGCACGGCGATGTCCTGCCCGACGAGCATGAGGCGGAAGAGGCGCTGGAGGTCAACACCGAGCCGACGCTGCCGGCGTAGGGCTTCCTGGGCCACCCCCTGCGCAGCGCCCACGGCGCACCTGACATCGCTCTCCATTCCGGTAATGCGATATCGCGCAACCATTCGTTAATCATTCCAAGACGGTAAATATTTTATGGCGAACCGATCGGGTTGCAGCAGGTTGTGCACGGGTCTGCAACAAAGAGGCCCGACTTCCCCATGCACCGTTTGTCCGTCCTGACCGCCCTGCTGATCTCTTTCGTGGTGGCCTATGGTATGTGTGCTTGGGCATTCGCCGCCCACCCGGTCGACTTGTTCCAAGCCCAGGCGTCCCCTTTGGAAATCCGTGGCTCCGAATAGCTGCAGTCGACAGAACGACGGTTCCCGGGCGCTAGGAGCGCCAGCGTCGATGGAATCGCCTAACCCCGCCAAACCGGGGAACTATCCCAGCAAGCCGTGAATGGTCGCCGCCACCGCGGCCGGAGCGTAGGGCTTGGGCAGGAAGACACCGCCACTCGGCATTGCGTCCGCCGCCGGCTGGCGCTTTCCCGAGGTGATGATGATCTTCACCGGAGGCCAGCGGTCGCGGACGGCGGCCGACAGTCGCAGCCCGTCCATCGAGCCTGGCATGTCGATGTCCGTGAATAGGATGGTGATGTCTGGCCGGTTCTCCAGCAGGCGGATCGCCTGGTCGGCGTTGCTGGCCTCCAGCACTTCGAAACCCAGCTCGCGCAATTCATCCGCTATGGCGAACAGCAGAAATGCTTCGTCTTCGACGACGAGGACTGTGACAAGGGACGGAGCGGTCATGGCATGCCCTATGTAGTCAGTAAGGTGCTGTCGGCAACTGCGGTGCCGGTGCGTTCAACACGCATTCGACCCCGTCGCCATGGTAATCGATCCGCACCGACCCGCCGAAGTCGGTGCCAAGCACGCGCTCAATCAGGAAGCGGCCGAAGCCGCGGCGGGTCGGCGGCGTCACCGGCGGGCCGCCGCTTTCGCGCCAGCGCCAGAGCAGCCGCTTTTCGCCTGATGCCTCGTCCGACGCCTGCAGCGACCAGTCGATGGCCACCTTGCCTTCCGACGTCGACAGCGCGCCGTATTTCAGCGCGTTGGTGGCGAGCTCGTTGACGGCAAGCGCCAGCGTCAATGCCATCTTGGGGTTGATCGGCAGCGCCGGGCCGGAAATCGAAATCTGCTCCAGCGGGAAGGTGGCGATGGTGTTGTGCACGACCTCGCGGATCGAGGCGCTGGTCCAGCGCGTCTTGTTCAGGATGTCGTGCGCTTTGGCCAGCGCCCGCAGGCGCTCGTTGAAGGTGGCGCTGGCGGTTGCGATATCGGTGTTGCGCAATGTTTGCGAGGCGATGGCCGCGACCATCGCCAGGATATTCTTGATGCGATGTTCGAGCTCGTGAGTCAGCAGTTCCTGTCTGGCCTGCGCCTCGCGACGGTCGGTGACGTCCTGCATGACGCCGAACATCTTGACCGGCTTGCCGGTCTCGTCATGGACGAAGTCGATATGACGCGACAGCCAGCGCAGTTCGCCGGTGTCGGGGCGGCGGATGCGGTATTCGACCGCGGGCACGGCGGTGCCTTGCTCGCGCGTCCGTGGATTGGAGCGGACGTCCTTGTCTTCTGGAATGACGATGTTTTCCAGCACGGAGATGTGCACGCTGTCGCGCGGCGACAGCCCCCAGAGATCCCAGAATCCCTCGGAGCCGACCACCGTTCCGCTGGCGATATCGAGTTCGAGTGCCGCAATGCCCGCTGCACTTTGCGACAGTTGCAGGCGCCGTTCGCTCTGCAGCAGGGCCTGCGCCGCCTGCTTCTGGTCGTCGATATCGGTATTGGTGCCGATCCAGCGCAGGATCGCGCCGTCGGTGTCGCGGATCGGAACGGCGCGCGCGATGAACCAGCGATAGACGCCGTCATGCCGACGCAATCGGAACTCGGTCTCGTAAAATGTGCCGGCGGCCAGCGCCTGGCGCCACTTTTCCGCCGCCGCGGCAATGTCGTCGGGGTGCACGATATCACCCCAGCCACGGCCATCGAGCTCGCCCGGTTTGGCGCCGGAATAATCGTAGACGCGCGGGTTGAACCAGTCGAGCATCCCATCTGGCGTCGCCGTCCAGACGTGGTTGGGCATCGCCTCGGCGAAGGTGCGGAACTGTGTCTCGCTCTGGCGCAGCGCCTGTTCGGCCAGCAGCCGGTCGGTGACGTCGACGCCTTGGACGAAGATGCCGAACACCTCGCCCGCCGGATTGCGCACCGGCTGGTAGACGAGATCGATGAAACGGTCCTCGATCGCCGCGCCCGGCGTGCGCTGCAACTCGGCCTTCAATGCATAGCCGACGAACGCCTCGCCGGAGGTGAATACCCGGTCGAGCAACTCGAAGAAACCCTGGCCCTCTATCTCCGGCAAAGCCTGGCGGATCGGCAGGCCGATGATGTCGCGATGGCCGACAAGCTGCATGTAGGCGGCATTGGTCAGTTCGACGACATGCTGCGGGCCGGACAGCATGGCCATGAAGCCCGGCGCCTGCTCGAACATCTGGCGCTGCCTGTCGCGCTCGCCCACCTGCCAGCGCTCGGCGGCGACCTTGGCCGTCGTCTCGATGACGATGGCGATGACGCCCGCCGGTTCGCCGCTTTCGTCCAGCACCGGCGAATAGTCGAGATCGAGCCACACCTGCTCGGGCTTGCCGGTGCGGTTCAGCGTCAGCACCTGCTCGCGATAGGCGAGCGTGCCGCCGCCCAGGCAGACCTTCATGATGTTGTCGTTGAAGTCAGCCACTTCGGGCCAGCCTTCGCGCACTTTCGAACCGAGCAATTGCGGATGGCGACCGCCGGCAAATTCCGAATAGGCGTCGTTGTAGATCATGACGCCGTCCTCGCCCCACAGCATGACGATCGGCACCCTTGAGCGCAGGATCAGCGAGGTCGCCGTCTTCAGGCTCTGCGGCCAACCGGAGATCGGCCCGATCGAGGTCGAGGACCAGTCGAAGGTGGCGATCAGGCAGCCGAGCTCGCCGCCGCCTGAGAGGAAGGCGAGGTGCGGGTTGCCTACGGTCGCTGTGGTGGTTTGCGGCATGAAGTCCCGGCTAGGTCGGCGTTGTTCGAGAGTCGATTGGTGCTGGCTGACATGTCAGGTTCCGTGTCGTGGGCGGGTGTTTCGGCCGCGCGGCATCGTGGCGCTGACGTGACTTTGCGCGAGGACAGATCGCTGGCGAGACGTGAACAGATTTTCCTCCCCCGATCGCCACAACCCCCGGACACGCCATTCGGTTCCCGGTGCCCGCCGATTTTCCTTCGGCAGGGTTGTCGGATTGATGAGGGAAAGCCGGCTATTCGATCGAATTTCTTTGTAACCCGTTAATGCGGCCATGCTGTTAATCAGCGTCTTCTAATGCATGTCGACCGGGATCGCTTCGCGGTTTGGGGATAAGGGCATGCGCGGAACGACTGGTTTGGCGCGGGGTACGCAATGACCAAGAATCTCGGCAACGCACGTTATGTGCCGCCCAAGGACACAAAAGTGTCCTTCTTCAGCAAGGCTGCGCCGGCGCTGTTTCCGCTCGTCGTGGCAGCGCTGGGATACATGATCGGGCGACAGTTATTCGGCATCTAGGGTCCGATAGCCGAACCGAAGGCGTCAGGCGCCGATGTCGGCCGCCGTCTGCTCGGCGGCGTCGGTCTGCTTGACGCGCTCGGTGGCCAGAAGCACGACCGGGCAGGCGACCGCCGCGAGCACTGCCGTCGCGGTGTCGCCGAAGAACAGTTCATCACCTGGCCGTTGGGTGACCCCCATCACCACCATTGCTGCCCCTTTGGCCGCTTCCCTGGCGATCGCTTTGTCTGGCGTGGCGCGAGCGCGGATCGCGGTGTCGACGGTGACGCCGTAGCGGTCCGCGAGATCGGCGACATCCTTGAGCACGGCTTCCTCGCGACGGTGCGAAACCGAGCCCGGCTGGCTGCCTTGCCTGGCTTGAGAGACATAGAGCACTTTGACGCGGGCACGGTGCGGCCGCGCCAGCGCCAGCGCGAAATCGGCTGCGCGGCGGGCAATTTCCGTGCCGTTGACCGGAACCAGTATCGTGGTGCCGGCGCGCAGCACCGGCATCTTGCCGGTGGATCTGGCGCCGTTCAGCGCCAGGCACAGCGGACCATCGAAACCGCTGGTGATGTCGTTCAGCATCGGGCTGAACGAGCCCTTTTCGGTGAGTGCTTTCTCCAGCCCGACAAACAGCAGGCCATAGCCCTTGCGCGCCTCCGCGGCGATCGTCTCGGCGGTGGCCTCGAGTTCGGTGCGGGTGGTCAGATGGACCTTGTCGACGGGGGTGTCCTCGGCCTTGCTGACGACCATGGCGCTTTTGGCGGCGCCCTTCTGGACCTCTTTCGATGTCCGCTGCGGACCCGTGTCGCGGCCGGCGAGCTTGCCCTCGTTGAGGTGGAGCAGCGTGGTCGGCATGCCGCTGCCGCCGCCGACCAGGCCGGCGAGATAGGCGGTGAACTTGCCGGCCGGGCTGTCGTCGACCAGCAGCAGCAGGCGTTCCAGTCTGGAGACGAAGCCGCGCTCGTCGAGCAGTTCGCGGTCGACGCGCTGTTTCTCGGCGTTGCCGATCGGCAGCCGGCCAAGCGCCCAGCGCAGCATGGGTGGCATGGCAAGCGTGGTGACGACGGCCATGGTGACGATCATCGTGAACAGGTTGTGGGAAAGGATGTTCATCGACAAGCCGATCGAGGCGACGATGACCTCGGTCGAGCCGCGTGCATTCATGGCGCTGCCGACCGCGATCGCTTCCTTCCGCGACATGCCGGCCATCCGGCCGCCAATGAACGCGCCGCCGAACTTGCCGATGCTGGCGATGGCGACCAGTGCCAGA
Source organism: Mesorhizobium erdmanii (assembly GCF_013170725.1). NCBI lineage: Bacteria > Pseudomonadati > Pseudomonadota > Alphaproteobacteria > Hyphomicrobiales > Phyllobacteriaceae > Mesorhizobium > Mesorhizobium erdmanii. The sequence continues at coordinate 2,698,195 of NZ_CP033361.1, forward strand.
GTGAGCAAGGCGAGCGTCGGATCGGCAAGCACGGTGAGGTCGGCCGACAGGCCGGCCATGCCGAAGAAGACCGGCATGAACAGCGCGGTGATGACGCCGCGCAACTGGCCCTCGATATGATCCGACAGGATCGGCGATTCCCCTACCAGTATGCCGGCGACGAAGGCGCCGAGCACGGTGTGGACGCCGATCAGATTGGTGATCAGCGCCATCACGCCCATGATGATCAGGATGACCGTGATGACGGCGTATTCGCTGCGGAAGGAATCGTTGCTCCAGCGGATCAGCGTGAACACCAGGCGGCGGCCGATGGTGAAGGAGAACGCCATGAACAGCGCCACTTCGGCCACGGTGGTGACGAGCGGCAGCAGTTGCAGGCTGCCATTGGTTGCGATGCCGAAGGTGACGGCGATGATCAGCCAGCCGATCGTGTCCTCGATGATGGCCGAGGAAATGATGATCTGGCCGAGATTGCGGCGCATGAAGTTCATCTCGCGCACCACCATGGCGACGATCTTGACCGAAGAGATCGACAGCGCGGTGCCGAGGAACAGCCCGGCGACGACGCGCTGCGTGGGATCGGGCAGCAGCGTGCCGGGCAGGAACTGCGCCAGCGCGAAGCCGAGGACGAACGGCACGACAACACCGGTGATCGAGATCGAGAAGCAGGCGGCGCCGACACGGCGCACCAGGCGCAAATCCGTCTCCATGCCGGTCAAAAGCAGGAGCAGCAGGATGCCGAGCTGCGAGACGGCGTCGATCATGCCTTTCTGCGCCGGGTCGGTCGAGAAGATCAGATGCTGGGCGCCAGGCCATATCCAGCCGAACAGCGATGGCCCAAGCAGGATGCCGCCGATCAACTGGCCCATGATCGCCGGCTGGCCATAGCGCTGGAAGAGTTCGCCAAGGCCGCGCCCGACCAGAAGCAGAAGCACGATCTCGGCGATGAAAAGACCTTCCGCCGACCCGCCCATGCCCGACGCATGGCCGGACGGCTGTGCGGCAAGGACATGGCTTGCCGGAACCAAAGCAAGGGCTGTCAGCAGAATGGCAGCCACAAATTTTCGTGGCCTCGTTGCCGGTTGCCGGTTCATGGGTTCCCTCAAGGCGTCGCCGCATGCTGCCCATCACGCGGGCTGACCATCACAACGCGCGGCCCGCGTTTGCGTTGCAGCCAGCGGTTGCTGGATGCTGATACCCGAGCTCAGACATGCCAAAGCCCAGATATGCCAGAGCCTAGACATGGCCAGAGATTAGACATGGACGTCGCCGAAGGAGAGTTCGCCGTCGTCGCCGGACAACAGGAAGGCGGTCGCCAGCAGGCCGGCATAGAGCAGCGTCACCAGCGTGACGATGACCCCGCCGGGGACAGGCCCCAGGGCAGCGGCGCCGATCGCTTCTCGCAAGGTGCCGACAAAGCCGACCGGCACGTGCTGATCGATCAGGCTCGGGGTCCACAGTTTCAGGATCCAGGCAAGCAGCAGGATCAGCATGAGATATATGTAGTTGCGGCGCAGGCGGCGTGCCAACGCCACGCGCTGCGAGACCAGGAACCGTGGCGTGCGCAGGCTCTCGCCGACGACCAGCAGCCAGTCGGAGGCGAAGTCCGGCTGCGGCGAAAAGATCTGTGCGAAATAATGGCGCTCGAACTGGCGCACACGCGCACGGTAGACATCGAAGAAGCGGTAGCGGCGCGCCTCGATCCAAAGCAACAGCAGCACCAGCAGCATGGCGAAGAGCAGCACGCCGTGATGGGCGCTGGCCGTCGACAGGGACACCGACAGCATGGCTGCGACAACCGTGATCGCCCAGTTGCTGGTCCGATCGAGACGGTCGCGCCAGCCGGCCATGCGGGCAATCTCGGCGCGATGGAAGTGCGACATCACGGTAACCAGTTCGCTTGGCGAAAGCGTCCTGCCGATGGGCGTTGCCGGCGCATCGTTCATGACTTCCTCCCAACCGAATGAAACGCCTTGAAGGCGTAGTCGTTCCGCTGCCATGCCGCGCCTGTGTGAAAAAGACCGCCGGTTCGTTCACCAGTCGCGCGTCGGCCGGTTCGGCAATGACGAATATGTCCTCAATGCCGTCGGGCCGGTGATCCACAGCCAGTGCGCGAACACGCGGTTGACCGGCGAGATCAAGCCCAAGGCGTCGGGCGAGCTCCATGCTATGTGAACGATGCCATGGTCGGCCTGCCCGGCGTCTCAGGCTTTTCCTGGAACTGCCCTAGCCGACCGGGCCGTCATTCCGGTCCGCCGATCCAGTCGACCAGAAGTGCGACGAGCCCAAAGGCGCCGCCGATGCCACAGACACAAGTCCACCCGCCCCAGGTCCAGGCAACACCGGCCAGCAATGAACCGATGGCGCCGCCGATGAAGAAGATGCCGACGAACAGGCCGTTGAGGCGGCCGCGTGCCTCAGGCCGCAAGAGATTGACGGCGCGGCGGCCAAGAGTCTGGTCGCCGGTGACGCCGATGTCGAGCAGCACCGCGCTTGCGCCCATCAGCACCAGCGGTTGCCACGACACGCCGGACAGGAAAGAGCCGGCCCAGGCGGCCAGCGCCATCGCGCCGATCAGCACGAGATGGCAGGCGATGGTGGCTGATCGTGTCCAGCCATGGTCGCCGGCGCGGCCGAACAGCGGCGTGACCACGGCACCGCCCGCGCCGACGAGCGCGAACAGCGCAATGCCGCGCTGACCAAGGCTGAAAGGCGGCTCGGCGAGGCGCAGGGCCGCCGCCGTCCAGAACAGGCTGAACGCCGCCATCGCCAGCGCGGCCGTCAACGCCCGGCGGCACAGCACCGGCTCGTCGCGCAGCAGGCCGAACAATGAGGCGAGCAGCGCGCCATAGGACGATTTCGCTTCGGGGCGCCGATCGGGCAAGGTGAAGGCGAGCACGCAGCCGAGCAACACCAGCGCGGTGGCGCTGAGGCCATAGAAAGCGCGCCAGCCCCAGGCATCGGCGATGAGGCTGGCCAGTGGCCGCGCCAGCAGGATGCCAATCATCAGTCCGCTCATGACATCGCCGATGACCCGTCCGGCCTCGCCGGGCGGCGCCATCGAGGCGGCGATGGGCACCAGGATCTGGATCGCCGAGCAGGCGGCGCCCAGCACGAACAGGACGATCAGCAACGAGGCGATGGTGGGCGCGAAGGCGGCGACGCCGGCCGCAAGGGCGGCCATCACGAGCATGCGCAGGATCAGGGCGCGGTTTTCGGCAAGGTCGGCCATCGGCACCAGGAAGAACAGGCCAGCGGCATAGCCGAGCAGCGTGACCATGGCGACGAGGCCGACGCTCGCCGCACCGCCGCCGAGCGATGGGCCGATCAGGCCGACCAGTGTCTGCGGCGCGAACAGATTGGTGACGATGATGCCGGTGGAGGCGGCAAACAACAGCGTCTGCGGGCCGGTGATGGTCGCGTTCGGCAGCCGCTCGCACAATTGACCGTCATGGATATCGGGCATGGAGTCCTCAGGATGTCGCATATTGTGCGGGGACTTTATGCCGAAGCATTATCATGCTACAATTCAATCAATTCGATAATGATTATGCGAGATGCGCATGAATATCCATGACCTCGAAGCCTTCATCGCCGTGGTGGAAACCGGCTCGATCGTCGGCGCCTCGGCCAGGCTCAACCTGACCCAGCCGGGCGTCACCCGCCGCATCCAGAACCTTGAGGATGGGCTGGCGACAGCTTTGCTCGACCGCCAGTCAAAGCCGCTGAAGCCAACGGCCAGCGGGCGCGAGGCCTATGAGCATGGCAGGCGCGTGCTGCGCGCGCTGGAGGATCTCAAGGCGGGCGTGTCGCCGCAAGGCGAGGTCAAGGGCGAGTTCCGCCTCGGCATCATGCCCTATCTTTCCGACGCGGCACTGGCGCTGCCGCTCGACAGCCTGCGCGCCGCCTTTCCGCGGCTGACGCTACGCATCAGTTCGGGCTGGTCGCCGAGACTGGTGGAGCAGGTGGCGCGCAGCGAGCTCGACGCGGTGGCGGTGTGCCTTGCCGAAGGCCTGGCGCCACCGGACGAACTGGTCCGCGACGATCTCGGCGCGCAGTCGGTGCTGCTCGTCGCGTCCCCCAGCCTTGGTGTGCCGAAGGCGGCGGACCTTGCCGACCTGTCGCGCTTTTCCTGGGTGATGAACGAAAATGGCTGCGGCTTTCGCGCCTTCATCCGCCAGAGTTTCGAGGCGGCGCGGCTGCCGTTCCAGGTTGGGGTGGAGGCGCTCAGCGTCGATCTCAGAATGTCGCTGGTGGCGCGCGGCCACGGCATCGGCATCGTCACGCCGGGCGCCTTCGCCGACAGCCGCTGGCGCGACAAAGTGGAGGTCATCGACTGCCCCGACTTCAAGCCGCAAGTGCGCGCCTGGCTGCTGCACCGCCCGCCGGCAGGACGGCTCAGCCGGCCGATCGCGCTTTTCCGCGACACGCTGATCGACGGGCTGAAGGTGCCGATGCCGCTGGTGTCTTGATTGGCGACTCGGACGGATGGCCGAGCCGGCACAACAATACAGGTCAGGCCAAGTCCTTCAGCCGTAAGCGGGCGCCGCAGCTTTTCTCAATTCAATCAGGTGTTTGGCAGCTGACATTCGCGTCATGAAAGTATAATTTTTAGATAAACATTAGGAAAAATATCAGCTTATACATAAAATCGGAGCGCGTAGCCTCAAACGGATCACTGTCCGATTTATCCAATGTAACGCATAATCGCTTCTTGACACTTGGCTATGCGAAAGAGCTAGATGATTTTCGATCGCAATTCTTTGCGCGGAGGGAATCTGTACATGGATTTCATCGAAAGGTGGTTAGGTATCTCACCTGACAGCGGCGACGGATCGACCGAGGCTCTCTATCTGCTTGCCGTTGTTGCAATATTGGCGCTCGTTTTCCACAAGCGCATCATGCAGTTCGCGCGCGGCTTTTTCGCGCGGAAGTAGCCAGACAGAGTTCCAGGCGGCACCGGTTGTCGATCAGCCCAGGCGCTGTTGCCGCGCGAATCCCGTTGTTAATCAGACCCTTGCCTGCGTTAACTTCAGAGAGGGAGTCGATGCGTGGATTAGTGGCAGTCCTGCGAGCACTGTTCTCCGCCTGGATCCCGGCGCTGGTCGAGATGGCTCGGCGTTTCTGCCGCCGCTGGCGGTTGCACGGCGATCGCCGCGTCGACCAGAAGGGGTCCAGGGCGCATTGCGTGCCGATCGACCACCCGGCATTCTGCCGGCCCGACCCGCTGATCTACGACCAGTACTATCTGATCGGCCTTGGTCTCGCGGTCACCTGGGACAATCCCGACATCGAAGTGCTCAGGGGTGGCGTGCCGGTGCCCGCCGGCAAGTTGCAGGCGGATACCGACTACGAGGTGCGCGTGCGCGTCTGGAACGCCTCGATGGATGCCGTCGTCGTCAAGATGCCGGTTCACCTGTCCTATATGTAGTTCGGCATGGGAACCGTATCGCATCCGATCGACACCAGGCCGGTCTCGGTCGGGGTGATCGGATCCGCCAGCCAGCCTGGGTTCGTCTCCTTCGACTGGCGTACGCCTCAGGAAGCGGGCCACTATTGCCTGCAGGCTTTGCTCGAGCCGGCCGACGACGCCAACTTCGCCAACAATCTGGGACAGAAGAACACCGATGTCGGGCTGGCGCAGTCGCCGGCGACATTCCAGTTCGAACTGCGCAACGCGACCCGCCGGCCGCATCGGTATCGGTTCAGCGTCGACGCCTACACCATTCCGCCGCTCAACCCTTGCCGTGACGAGCGGCGACCGACCGAGGAGGCCGCCAAGGCCGAGCAGAAGCGGCGGCTGGCCGCGCATTTGGCGGCCGCGCATCCGCTGCCGCCCGGCTGGACGGTCGAGATCTCGCCCGACCAGCCGTCGCTGACACCGGGCGAACAGGTGACGATCACGGCGATCGCCACGCCGCCGGCCGGCTGGACCGGCCGCCAAGCTCTCAACCTGAATGCGTTCGACGAAGGTGGCCACGCCAGCGGCGGCGTCACCCTGATCGTCCTCAGCAGCTTGGAGGCGTGATGGCCACCGACGACAAATCCTGGACCAAATGTACGACCGCGGACAAAGTCATCTCGGTCAACCAGTATATCAGCGCAGCGATCACCAGCGGTATATTCGCGGCGGTGATGGCCGTGGTTATCGTGGCCATGGGCGAGCCATGGTGCCTGCCGATCGCGCTGGTGGTTACCGGGATCGTGTGGATTCTCGCCTATTGCGACTGGTGGCTCAACAATCGGCTGGTCTGTCTCGGCAACCAGGAGCCGGTAAGCATCGTCGGCATGGTCATCAGCATCGAGCCGCCGTCGGAGAAGACATGGCCTGGAAGCCTGGACTCCGACTACAGCCTCAATCTCTTGCTGCCGAACAACCCGGTGGGCGTGAGCCAGGCGGATGCCGACGCCAGCGTTCCGTTCGGCTACCTCATGGCGGAAACCACCACCACCTCCTCGAAAGGGTTGATGTTCACTGGCAACCAGGCAGAGGACAAGGCGACCGGGCTAAAGTCCGAGGCACTGCATGTGGAGTTCGAGGGGGCGTCGATCCACGACCTCCAGACCGTCAACATCCTCGCCCTGATCGCGGCGTTGGCGGCGCTGGCGATATGCATGTCGGGCGTCGGCGTGGTCGTTGCCTATATCCTGGCATTCCTGGCCTTGCTCGCGGCGCTGTTCGGCGCGGCTTTCAGCAGTTCGGACACGGCCAGCCCTAGCGACGCCGGCCTGCCCAGCATCGAAACCAACAAGGGCGATGGAACCGGAGCGACGATCCTGGGCGTGACCGGCCGCTGGGTCTATGATGCCGGCCATATCCACGACAGCTTCAATGAAGCCCACAACGAACTGCATCCTGTCCAACAGGCGCAGATTCTGGGAGGGCCGTGGGACGGCGACTGGCCTCCCGATATCGACGGGATCATTCGCGGCTACCAGGACGGCTACGCGCAATCCCAAGATCCGCTCACCAAGGAGCAGCAGGCCAAGCCCGGCTCGCGCTGGTCGGTCCACCCTTATATCGACGGCTGCGATGACACGGTCTGGCGTCCGCCGCGCTAGGAGGTCAGAAGCCGCATTCGATTCGTGGCGGCGCAGCGAAGCGAGTGCGGCGCCGGGACGGCGGGGCAGGGAGAGTCTTTTCAAGGGCTTGGGCTAGATACCTCAGAGTCTGAGTCGGCTAAATTGGCGGTTTCGCTGTTGTAACTCGCCGATTGCCAGCGTCAGCGCTGCCCCTCTCTGTGCTACCGGACATCTCTCGCCGTAGAACGGGGCGAGAGGGGCTGGCTGCAACGCCGGCGCCTTTCTATCGGCACTGGATATTGGCGCGCCGATGACATCGTTCCTCGGCCCGTCACTATACGGGGAGAGGATGCCGGCAGGCACGTGAGGGGCGGCGCAAACGCTTGCGGGAAAGCACTCGGCACCTGAAGTGATTGCCCTGGCGTCCAGCGCCCCTTGAGAATCTTCGAGCCCTCGGCAACATGACTAACATGAAGAAGCCGATCTCCACCGCACCACGCAAACCAGCGATGGCGCTGACCGAGGAACTGGTCGCGCGCACCCTGCGCGCGGTCGAGGATGCCGGGCCGACGCCGGGCATGGTGCATATGACCGACGGCGACTACGCACGGTTCCGCGACGAGATCCTAGCCTCGGCGTCGGCGGGGCCGCTGAAACTGTTCGCCTATGGCTCGCTGCTGTGGAAGCCGGCCGGCGAGGTGAGGGGCGGTGAGCGGGCCGTGGCGCGGGGCTGGCATCGTTCTTTCTGCTTCACGGTGCAGCGCTTTCGCGGCACGCTCGAACAGCCCGGCCTGATGATGGCACTCGATCGTGGCGGCCAGTGCCAGGGCATGATGTTCGAGATAGCCGAGCCGGTCGCGGAACATCTAGAAGCGCTGCTGCGCCGCGAGATGACCATCCTACCCGCCGTCAACGTGCCGCGCTGGCTGCAGGTCAGCACCGACAGCGGCGCAAGTCAGGCGCTCGGTTTCGTCGTCAATCCCGCGAGCCCGCGCTATGCCGGCAAGCTCGACAAGCAGGTGGTCGCCGCGACACTGGCGAGGGCCGTCGGCCATTGGGGCTCCGGCGCGCAATATCTGTTCGAAACGATCCGGCACCTCGACGCCTGCGGCATACGCGACCGCAATCTGTGGCAGCTGCAGGACCTGGTGGCGCGGGAGATCGGCCGCGCCCACGCTGCAACCTAGTGGGTTTGCGTGGCACCGGTTGCCCGCTTTGACGGATCGCCTGCGTTGGTGATGGGTGGCGTTACCCATGACTTCGTCATCCACGGGCGGAGCGGACGCGAAGCGACCGCGCAGACCCGAGGATCCATTCCGTGATGTCAGACGAAGAATGTAACAGGGCAGAATTCTGCACCGTAGCGGCGCTTCGGAGTCGCGGCATGGCAACTGTGTTCAAGCGAAAGCTTTTTGATCTCGGATGATAGCGTTGAGGACGACGAGAAGCTTCCTTGCGACGGCGATGATGGCGAGTTTCTTGGAGCCGGATCGTGCAGCGATGGTGCTGTAGAACGCTTTGAACCGGTCACAGGCTCGAATGGCGCCGAGAGCTGCCATGTAGAGGGCGCGGCGCACGCGTGCTCGGCCACCCTGGATTTGGCTCCTGCGCCTGAGCTTGCCGCTCTTGTTGTCGAACGGGGCAAGGCCGACGAGTGCGGCGATCGACTTGGGTGAGCGCTGGCCGAGCTCGGGCAGGAGCGCCAGGAGCGAGAGCGCGGTGACCTTGGAGACCCCGGGCACGGAGACCATCAGAGCGTTGTCGCGGGCAGTGCCCTCGTTCTGACGAATGACTTGTGCGATCCGGGCCTCGAGCGCCTTGATGCGTGTGTTGAAGTCAGTGATCATCTCTTCGAACCCGGCGATGACGATCTCATCAAAAGCCTCACTGAGCTGCTTCTTCAAGTTTGCCCTGGTATCGACCAGCTGATCGCGGTAGCGGGCAAGCGATTGAAGATGTTCGTCTTCCTCACGCGGCGCCGGCTCGGCTTCAGGGTGATAGCGGCGGCCATAGCCGCTCAGCATCCTGGCGTCGAGAGGATCGGTCTTGGCGCGTCGCGCCGTCGACTTCGCATAATTGTGGGTGTGTGTCGGGTTGTGCCGCGAGAACGCCACACCTGCCTTGGCCAGGGCATGGCGCAGCAGCCGGTCATGGACGCCTGTCGCTTCCATGACCACAAAATCCTGGCCGGGGTGAAGGCCTGCCACATGAGCAGCTATCGCATCGGCATGGTTGTCTATGCGCTGACAACGACCGCTTGCCTCATCAAAAAAATCGAGCCACTGCTTGGAGATGTCGCAGCCGACATAGTTCTGCATTATCATGTCCACGCCTCTTCCTGTGGTGCGGGGTCTGCAGCTAACAGCCCCGTGCAACTGTTCAGGTTGATGGTTCACCGGTGGGAAGGAACCGAGCCATGCCACGGCCTGTCCAGAAATGGGCGACCAGGATCCCTTCGGTTTCCTTCCCACTTCGACCATAACACTGAACAAACACACAGGATCCCAGGGTCTCCGCGGCCTTCACTCGTGCTTCGCCCATTCCAATCTTGCGCTTGACGAACATATATCTGTGTGGTTATACGTCAACCAATAGCCAGAGAGTTATCGATCTGCCATGCCTGAGACCCATGATCTGCTCTTCAGGACGCTCGCCGACCCGACCAGACGGGCGATCTTCGAACGGCTGTGCCGCCAGGGCGAGCAGACGGTGGGGGCGCTTACCAGCCAGTCCGGCGTCTCGCAACCGGCGGTGTCGAAGCATCTCGGCCTGCTCAAGCAGGCCGGGCTGGTGCGCGACCGCCATGAAGGGCGGCAGACGCACTACAGCGCGCAGCTCGGCGCGCTGGCGCCGCTGATGGACTGGACACGCGAGATGGCAGGGTTTTGGGAAAGCCGGTTCGACGATCTCGAGGATTTGCTCAAAAGGATGGACCAGTGAACGATAGTGCCAGCCAGAGCCGCACTGTCGTCGTCGAGCGGCAGATTTCCCATCCGCCGGAAAAGCTCTGGCGCGCGCTGACGCAACCGCACCTGATCGAGGAGTGGCTGATGAAGAACGATTTCAAGCCTGATGTCGGCCACCGCTTCAACATCAGCGCCGATTGGGGTGGCGTGCTCGACTGCGAGGTGCTGGCCGTGGAGCCGAACAAGACGCTGTCCTACACCTGGAACCTCGCGCACCCGGATCCGGCTTTCGATCTCAGGAGCGTGGTGACCTTCACGCTCACCCCGACGCCAACCGGAACGCATCTGCGCATGGAGCAATCCGGCTTCCGGCCCGACCAGCGGCGCGCCTATGGCGGCGCCAGAACCGGCTGGCCGCAATTCCTCGAGAAGCTGGTACAGCTTCTCGACCGGACGGACTGAGATCCGTCGATAAAAACCACAGCTGATTTCACCGGGCGGCTTGGCCGCCAGCAAAACCTATGGAGGAAGACGATGAAGATCAAACTGACCAGCATCTATGTCGACGACCAGGAGAGAGCGCTTGCCTTCTACACCGGTGTGCTCGGCCTGACCAAGAAGGCCGATTTCAGCAACGGGCCGTTCCGCTGGCTGACGGTCGCTTCGCCTGACGAGCCCGAGGGCACCGAGCTGCAACTGGCGCTCAACGACAATCCGGCGGCCAAGGCCTACCAGCTGGCGATGTTCGCGCAGAGCCAGCCGGCGGTGATGTTCTTCACCGACGACATCAAGGGCGATCACCAGCGCATCGCGGCCAATGGCGGCACGTTCGCAATGACGCCGACCGAAGTGACCGGATCGACCATCGCCAAGCTCGACGATGGCTGCGGCAATCTCATCCAGATCACGGAGTTGGCGCGCTGGTAGCGCGCCCGGCTTCACGCGAATTTCAAAGGGAGGTCATTTTGGACTGGAGCAAATGGATCAGGCAGGCGCATCGCTGGCTGTCGATCATCTTCACGGCGACCGTCGTCGCCAATTTCGTCACCATGGCGTTTGGACAGCCGCCCGCCTGGGTGGTCTATTCGCCACTGCCGCCGCTCTTCCTTATGCTGTTCAGCGGCCTCTATATGTTCGTGCTGCCCTATGTCGGAAAGGAGAAACCACATGACGACCACCGGATCGCAGGAGAGCAAATCTCCCTCCGAACTGATCGACGGCAGGATCAGAGAACTCGGCGACTGGCGCGGCGACATGCTGGCCCGGCTGCGCGCGCTCATCCATAAGGCCGATCCCGCTGTGGTCGAGACATGGAAGTGGCGCGGCGTGCCGGTGTGGGAGCATGACGGCATGATCTGCACCGGCGAGACCTACAAGAGCGTCGTCAAGCTGACCTTCGCCAAGGGGGCAGCGCTGCCCGATCCATCGAAGCTGTTCAACTCCAGCCTCGAGGGCAATACGCGGCGCGCCATCGATTTCCAACAGGGTGAAGAGGTCAACGAAGAGGCTTTCAAGGCGCTGGTGCTTGCCGCCATCGCTTTGAACACGTCGAAGGGCCGGAAGTAATTCTCGTGCGTCATTTCCACTACGCATAAATGTCAACGTCGGCGCCGCCCCTCACTGTCCTGCCGGACATCTCTCCCCGTAAACGGGGCGAGAGGGGCTGGCGGCGCCGTCGGCGCATTGTTTGCGACTTTGGCGATTGGCGAAATCGGCGATGGGGGCGTCCCTCGCCCCGTTTACGGGGAGAGGATGCCGGCAGGCAGGTGAGGGGCAGCGCTGGCGGTGGAGATTGCCGGCGACTTCGACGCCGCAGCGATGGACCCAGCACAGCCGCGTTTACGATCTGGGAAGCTTGATGGTGCTAGACATCTCGCAATGATAGCTGGCCGGATTGGCTGGCTCCGGATGGATTCGCCATGAACAGCCCGATGCGCATGCCGTGGGTGGACACGGCCAAAGGTCTCTCGATCATCCTCGTGGTCATGATGTACTCGGCCTACAACACCGGCGAGTACACGGGCGGCGTCGGCTTCCTGCACTATGTCATCGGCTTCGCGACACCGTTCCGCATGCCGGAATTCTTCCTGATCTCCGGACTGTTCCTGTCGCAGGTGATCGACCGGCCGTGGCGGCGTTATGTCGACCGGCGCGTCGTCCACTATCTCTATTTCTACGTGCTGTGGGCGATCATCTCGATCGGGCTGAAGATCGGCATTTTCAGCCGGGATCCCGCCGGCATGCTGCACGACCTCGCAACGGCCGTCGTCCAGCCTTACGGCGTGCTGTGGTTCATCTACATGCTGGCGGTGTTCGGCCTTGTCGCCAAGCTTTTGCGGCAGTTCCGCGTGCCGGCCTGGATCGTCATCCCGATCGCCGCCGCCCTGCAGATGTGGGCGCCGCATCCCGACAGCTACGCGCTCGAACAATTCGCGGCCTATTTCGTGTTCTTCTACCTTGGCTTCGTGCTGGCGCCGCTGGTGTTCAGGCTCGTCGAATGGACGCAGCCCCGCCCGATGCTGGCCGTCGCCGGCCTGGCTTTGTGGGCTGTCATCAATGGCCTGCTCGTCTATTCGCCGGGTTATGCAATGCATCCGGTCGGCATGCAGATGGGGCTGGCCGCATGGCCGCCGCTGCATCTCACTTTGGCCGTCGCCGGTGCGGTTGTACTGTGCGTGCTTGGCGGTTTCCTGTCGCAATTCGCCGCCATGGAATGGCTGCGCTGGCTCGGCGAACATTCGCTGGTCGTCTATGTCGCCTTCACCATCCCGATGTCGCTCTTCCGCGGCGCGGCACTGGCAAGCGGCCTTTTGACCGACACCGGCATGCTCAGCCTGGCGGTGCTGCTGGTTTCGATCATCAGCCCGGTGGTGCTCTACCTCATCATCCAGCGCGTCGGCTTCGGAATGTTCCTGTTCGAACGGCCGGCCTGGGCGCATGTCGACACCAGCGCGCCGCAGGCGGCGGCGAAGACGGCGATGCCTGCCACCGCCGTCCAATCAAGCCGGACATAATCAGGCTGCGGCCTCAGCCGTCGCGCAGCCATACCAGCATCTCGCCGGGCTCGCGGTTGTCCCAGGCGAAATAGGGGATGGCGGTCATGCGTGTCTCGACGCTGGCCGGCGGTTCGGAGCGGTAGAGCCCGTCCTGCCAGCCGTCGCCGGCATCGGCCCGCGCCGTGGCTGAAAGCGTCACCACGCCGCCCAGCAGCCCGGGCGCCTCATGCGCCTCTATCTCAGCCGTGCGCGGCAGCGTCAGCCGATGCAGCCGGCTGTCATTGTCCGAGGCCTCGACGCAGTAGATGAGCGGCCCGCGCGATAGCGCGACACGGCCGGCATCCTGCCGGACTTCGGGATTGGCGTAGAGCCGCTCGATCGGCATTTCGAGGTCGAGGCGGACGCTGTCGCCCTTTTTCCACGTCCGCCGGATCGCGGCATAGCCGTCGCTGGTCATCTCTCCGAGGTCGACCGCTTCGCCATTGACCTGGAGCGCCGCGCTGCTGCTCCATGCCGGGATGCGCAGATGCAGCGTGAATTCCACAGGGGCTTGCGGTTTGAGCGTGATCTCGACGGCGCCATCCCAGGGATAGCGGCTCGCCTGCGTCAGGCTCACCGCCGTGCCCGCAATATCGAAGCGGGCGGTGGAGTCGCCGTAGAGGTGAACGGCCAGCGCATCGTCCGCCAGGCTGTAGAAATAACTGCCGATCGAGGCGACCATGCGCCCGATATTGGGCGGGCAGCAGGGGCAGCGGTGCCATTTCCACCTGACGTGCCGGCCCCGGCTTTCCAGCGGGTTCTCGTAGAAGAACAGCGAGCCGTCGAGAGACAGGCCGGAAATCGAGCCATTGTAGAGCGCGCGCTCCATCATGTCGGCGTAGCGGGCGTTCGGCCCCATGCCGAGCATGCGGCTTGCCCAGAACACCAGGCCGACCGCGGCGCAGGTCTCGGCATAGGCGCTCTCATTGGGCAGGTCGTAATCGCTGGTGAAACCCTCATTATGCGCCGACGGACCGAGCCCGCCGGTGATGTAGAGGTTCTTGGTGGTGAGGTCGTCCCACAGCCGGTCGAGCGCGACGCGCAATGAGTCGTCGCCATATTCGGTGGCGATGTCGGCCATGCCGGAATAGAGGTACATGGCCCTGACCGCATGGCCGACGACCTTGTCCTGGTCGCGCACCGGGATGTGCGACTGGCTGTATTCGTAGGTCTTGAAATGATAGGCCTTCGGGTCGGCGCCGCGGGCGCGCGCCTCCTCGTCGAAATAATGTGGTTGCTGGCCGCGCTGGTCGATGAAGTACTTCGCCAGCTCCATGTATTTCTGCTCGCCGGTCACCCGCGCCAGCTTGACCAGCGCCAGTTCGATCTCCTCATGGCCGCAATAGCCCTTCTTCTTGCCAGGCTCCGGCCCCAGCACCGAAGCGATGTGGTCGGCGTAGCGGCACATGATGTCGAGAAGCTTGCGCTTGCCGGTCGCCTGGTAATAGGCGACGGCGCCCTCGATCAGATGGCCGGCGCAATAGAGCTCATGGCAGTCGCGCAGGTTTGTCCAGCGCTTGCCGGGCTGGATGCGCTGGTACCAGCTGGAGAGATAGCCGTCCTCCTGCTGCAATTTGCCATACATGTCGATGACGGCGTCGATCTTGGCCTCCAGCTCGGGGTTCTTGCGCCGGTAGAGCGAATAGGCCGCGGTCTCGATCGTCTTGCCGAGATCGGAGTCCCAGAACATCTGCGTGGTCACCGTCGAGCCGGTGAATTCGGCGCCCTGGCGGTCGGCTTCATCGGGCGAGGGCGAATGGAAGGGAATAACCACGCCCGGCGAGGGGCGGTCCGGGTCGATCTGCTCCAGCATGCCGGCTTCGACGCAGCGGTCGTAAAGGATGTCGGCGGTGCGCGTCGCGACCGCATCGGCGCGGTCGCCCCAGAAGCCGTGCACGTCGACATGCGGCACCGGCAACGGGCGGAAGGCGAGCTTCGGCTTTCCGGTCTTGGCGGATGGCGATGCGGTCATGAACTCACTCCATTCGATCTATTATTTGACGGCCCCGGCCATCAGGCCGCGGATGTAGAAGCGCTGCAAAGCGAGGAACAGGATCAGGCATGGCACCATCATCACGGTGACGCCGGCCTGCACGGCGCCCCAGTCGATGGCGCCGAAGCGGCCCGATTGCAGGGCCGTCATCATCACCGGCAGCGTGAATTTGGACTGGTCGGTCATCAGCACCAAAGCGGCGAGGAATTCGTTCCAGGCGCCGAGGAAGGCAAACAGCGCGATGGTGACGACACCGGGCCAGACCAGCGGCAGCATCACCTTGACCAGCATGGTGGCGTTGCCGGCGCCGTCCATGCGCGCGGCCTCCTCGATCTCGCGCGGCACCGCGTCGAAAGCGTTGCGCATCATGAAGATCGAGAACGGCAATTGCAGCGTCACATAGACGCCGACCAGGCCGGTCAGCGTGTTGTGCAGGCCAAGCCTGGTCAGGACCAGGAAGATCGGCGTCAGGATCGACTGGAACGGGATCATGATCGTCGACAAGATGAGGACGAAGAACAGGTCCTTGAACGGAAAGCGGAAGCGCGAAAAGCCGTAGCCGGCCAGCACGCTGACGATCACCGACAGCACGACGGTCATCACCGAGACGTAGATGCTGTTCTGCGCCGAGACCCACAGACCGTCGCCGAAGGAATTGAGCGTGGCATAGTTCTCCAGCGAGAAGCCGGTGGTCGGCCAGGGCGGCAGCGGCGGCAGGCGCGCTTCGGCCGCCGGCTTGAAGGCCGACAGTGCCGTCCACACGATCGGCGCGACGAACAGCACCGAGGCGATGATGCCGGTGGAGTGCCTGGCCAGGCGCGCGGCGAGCTTGCCCCTGGCTGATATCGCCTGCGCCATCAGTCGAGCCCCTCCGGCTTGCGCAGCAACCACAACTGGATGAGGCTGAGCGCCACCAGGATGACCAGCAGCACCATCGAGAGTGCGGCGCCATAGCCGAGCTTGAACGAGACGAAGGACTGGTTGAAGATCCAGTAGACCGCCGTCAGCGTCTGGTTGCGCGGACCGCCGCGCAGGATGATGTAGAACTGGTCGAAGGCAAGGATCGAGCCGGCGACCGACAGGATCAGCGCCAGTGCCAGCGTGCGGCGCATCAGCGGCAGGGTGATTGCCCGGAACCGCGCGAACGGCCCGGCGCCGTCGATGACGGCGGCCTCCTGCAAATCCTGCGGGATCGATTGCAGGCCGGTCATCAGGATGATCATGGTGAAGCCGGCGACTTTCCACACCACCATGGCGATGATCGACCAGAAGGCCGGCTGGAAGGTGGCGAGCAGGTTGAACTTCCTGTCGATCAGGCCGAGGTCGTAGGCGGCGGGGCTGAACAGGCCGGAATCGACATTCAAGAGCCATGACCACAAAAGGCTCGCCGAGGCGAAGCCGACCACCGCCGGCATGAAGAAGAAGGTGCGGTAGAGGTTGGTGAACGGACGCGGCCGCTCGATGAATATCGCCAGCGGGAAGGCAACGGCGAAGATCGCGATGGTGACGACGACGGTGTAGTAGCCCGTGAACTTGAGCGCGTTCCAGAACCTGGTGTCGCGCAGGATCGCCCAGTAATTGTCGAGGCCAATATAGCTGTGGTCGCCCATCAGCGGCCAGTTGTGCAGCGACATCCACGCCGTCATGCCGAGCGGGATGACGAAGAAGACGGTGACCAGCGCCACGGCCGGTAAGACATAGAGCAGCCCGATCCATTGCCGACGCCCGGCGCCGACGAGTTTGCGGGCGCGGGGCGGGACGGCGGCGGTTGTGATTGATGTCATGGCTGTTCCAGTTGGGGCGTCCCCCTCCCCCTTGAGGGGAGGGTCCGGCCGCGGGCCGGGGGTGGGGTCCTCCGTGCAGTGCGCCGACATAATAGCTGGCAGAAGGAAAGCTCGAGCACTGCCGCAACGACCCCACCCGGACCTGCGGTCCGACCTCCCCTCGAGGGGGAGGTGGGCGTTACGCTTTACTTCTGCGGCGCCTGGTCGATGATCGACTGCATGGTCTCCTGCGCGTTCGCGATCGCGCCGTCGACATCGTCGCCGAAGAACACCTCGTTGATCATCTGCGTCCACGGGCCGTTGGCGGAGTTGATCAGATCGTTGAACACCACCGAATAGGGCGTCTTGCCCTTGGCCATGGCCTCGGCGGCGATCTGGTAGCGCGGGTCGAGATCCTTGAGCGCATCCTTGGCGATGTCGCCGCGCACCGGCAGGCTGCCGTATTTAGCGAGGATGGTCTGGCCTTCCAGCGAATAGGCGAAGTCCAAGAACTCCTTCACTACGGCGAGCTTCTTGGTGCCCTTGGTGACGACGAAATTGTCACCGCCGGCAAAGGACGACCAGCCGCCATCCTTGCCCGGCAGGAAGGTGACGCCGTAGTCGACATTGGGATACTGGGTGTTGAGCGCGCCGATGGCGAAGGCGCCGGAGGGCGAGATGCCGATATTGCCGGCGGCGAATGCGGCGAAGAAATTGGCACCGGTGTCGGTCTGGGCGCCGGCCGGCACCAGGTCCTTCTTGACCATGGAGCGGTAGAGGTCGATGGCGCCGCGCAATTGCGGGCTGTCCAGCGTCGCCTTGGAGCCGTCCTCACTGAGGATATCGCCGCCCGAGGCCCAGATCAGCGGCGTGAAGGTGAAGATGTTGCAGCCGCCGCAATTGCCCGAGAAATAAAAGCCCTTGATGTTGCCGCCAAGCGCGTTGACCTTCTCTGCATCGGCGGCGATCTCGGCCCAGTTGGTGGGGCCTTTTTCAGGGTCGAGGCCTGCCTGCTTGAACAGCTTCTTGTTCCAGATCAGCACCGAGGCGTCGGCCGAGAAGGGCAGGCCGTAAATGTGGTCCTTGTAGGTGCCGGTCTTGACATGCGCCGGCGACAGGCTGGCGAAATAGGGCAGGGACTTGGCCCAGTCGGTGATGTCCTCCAGCTGGCCGGCGGCGGCGAAGGAGGGCGTATAGATCAGGTCGAGCGACAGCGCGTCGGGCGCCGTGCCGCCGGCGGCGGCCGCACCGTATTTCGGGATGATCTCGGCATTGGGGATGATGTCGAGCTTGATCTGGTCCTTGTGCGCCTTGTTGTAGGCGTCGACGATGCGCGGCATGAAGTTCGAGCCGTCGGCGCGCACCCAGATGTTGGCGGTGTCGGCGGCGGCAGCGCCAAGACCGCTGCCCAGCACGGCAGCAGTCAGGGCCAGTCTGGCAATCAAAGTCCTCATGTTCTCCTCCTCCACATTTGGCCGCACTGCGCGGCTTGCCGCCGATCGCGGCTCTTGGTTTTTCAGCCGTCCGGCAGGCGGCCGCAGGACTGACGCACCACCAGCCGGCACGGCAGTTTTCTTATGCCCGGCGCGGCGGGCTGGCCGCCGACAAGCGACAGCAGGGTCAACCCGGCCTCGCGCCCGAGGGCGACGAGGTTCATGTCGACGGAGGTCAGCGGCGGGCGCGTCGCCTCGGCGACAATCTCCCAATTGTCGAAACCGATGACGCCGACATCACTAGGAACGCCCAGCCCTCTCTCGCGCAACGCATCGATGACGCCGCGCGCGATCTGGTCGTTGCCGCAGAAGACGGCGTCCGGCCTGTCGCGCTTGCCGTCGAAGAGGTGTGCTACCGCCTCGTGACCCCAGGCTTCCGACCAGGAGCCGAGCAGCGGTTCCGTCACCGGCAGGCCGTTTTCGGCGAGTACGTCGCGGTAGGCCTGGGCGCGGGCGTGCACCACGGCGAAGCTCGCCGGCCCGCTGACATGGGCGATGCGCCGGCGGCCGAGCCGGCAGAAATGTTCCACCGCCAGCCGCGCGCCGCCGGCGTCGTCCGAGACGAAGGCGACGGCGTCGGGATCGGGCTGGGTGAAGGCATAGATCACGGGCACGCGCAGATCGGCGAGGTCGACGGGCAGATGGCGGTCGATGCGTTTTCCCGTGGCGATAATGCCGTCGACGCGCTTGTCGAGCATCGCCTCGACATGCAACTGGCCCAGCCGCGGATCCTCCTCGACATTGCACAGGAAGACCGAGACGCCATTGTCGACCAGCGCGTCTGAAATGCCCGACATCAGCGGCAGCGAGAAGCGGCCATATGTATCGTTGGTGAGCAGGCCGACGGTGAAGGAGCGGCGCCGAAGCAAGCTCTGCGCTAGGCTGTTCGGCCGGAAGCCGAGGCTGCGCGCCGTCTCGCGGATGCGCTCGCGCGTCTCGGCGGTCATGCGCCCCTGATCGTTCAGCGCCTTCGAGGCGGTGGCGACGCTGACGCCGGCCCGCGCCGCCACGTCACGCAAGGTGACGGGCTTGGGAAAGACCGGGACAGGCTGATCGTCCGATGCCATCGCGCCGAGGAATCCTTAGCTGGGAAAAGGTTTTCTCAAATAGGCCGGAACAAGGCCCGGCCAATGGCCGAGCCCGATCGGAAATGTTTGGAAAAACCTTTTCTCAGTTCAGGCTAGGCCAGATTTGGGGAGCGTTCAAGGGGAAAAGTGGTGAGGATCAAGCCAAGCGCTTTGGGTTCTTTCCTCACCCTATTTTCGATGCTGGCGCCGCCCCTTATCTGGCTGCCGCCATCTTCTCCCCGTAAACGGGGCGAAGGGACGCTGCCGTCGACGGTTTCGCCAATCGCCGATGCTGCAAAAAAAGCGCCGAGCTTGCGCCAGCCCTCTTCTCCCCGTTCACGGGGAGAAGGTCCTGGCAGGGGGATGAGGGGCAGCGCCGACTTTGGACGATTGGTGGTCTCAACCAAAACTCAACGGCGATTTTCCAGCCTGGTCCAAGCAAATCCGAGCTCGCCGTCAGCGAAGTTTTAATCGCTTTCGCGCCATGGTGATCCCCCGCCAGGAGCTCCTCCATGCCCGATGCCTCATACACCCCGAAAGGTCCGGCCTCGCAGCCCGGCAAGCGGGCCGGGCAGGACAGTGGCGGTGAGCAGCGCCGCGATCCCGCCACCATCTCCAAGCTCAAGGCCGAACTTGCCGCGCAGGCAGCGCTCATCGCCAGGCAGGAGGTTTCGCTGGCGCACAGCCGCAAGATCTTCGACCGCGCCTCGGCCGCCGCGCGGATCGGCGTGTGGGAATGCAGCCTGCCCGGCGAAGAGCTGCACTGGACCGATGTGGTCTATGATCTGTTCGACCTGCCGCGCGGCGTTGCGCTCGACCGCTCGGAGATCGTCAAGTGCTACCCGCAGGAATCGCGCATGGCGCTGGACAGTTTGCGCGGCCGGGCGATCGCCGAGCGCAGCGGCTTCACGCTCGACGCCGAGATCACCACTTTCGCCGGACACAGCCGCTGGATCCGCATCACCGCGAGCGTCGAGTGCGAGGCCGATGTGCCGGTGCGCATCTTCGGCATGAAGCAGGACATCACCGAGGAAAAGATCCTGTCGGACCGGATGCGCTACATGGCCGAGTTCGATGCCATGACCGGGCTTGCCAACCGCGCCCGCTTCCAGGCGCGGCTGGCGCAGGCGGATGCCAGCCGCCCGCTCGGCGCGCTGCTGTTGATCGACCTCGACGGCTTCAAGGCGGTCAACGACACGTTCGGCCATGTCGTCGGCGACGAATGCCTGAAGGCGGCGGCCGAGCGCCTTGCCGACGGCTGCGGCGAGGCGGACCTGGTGGCGCGCGTCGGCGGCGACGAGTTCGCGGTGCTGCTCGGGCCGCATCTCGACCGGGGTGCGGTGTCGGGCGTGGCACGCGAGATCATCGAGAGGATGGGCAAGCCGGTCGCGGTGCGCGGCCAGTCGCTGAGGCTGGGCGCCTCGGTCGGCATTGCGTTTGCCGGGCCAGGCTCGCCCTGCGATCTGTTCGCACAAGCCGACACCGCGCTCTATGCCGCCAAGGCGGCGGGCCGCAACACGTTCCGCATCTTCAAGGCGCAAGCCGGTGCGAAAGGCCGCAGCGCCGCGGCGTAACGACTAGACCTTCCCGGCCTCGAGCCGCTGGATCGTTGCTTCGATCCATGCGGTGACCGCCATGATGCGGGCGAGGTGGCGAAGGTCGGGGTGGGTGAGCAGCCACAGTTCGCGCGTGGGCAAGGGATGGCCGTCCTCCGGCATGCGCACAAGCCCGGCAAGCCGATCGGCGACAATGCAAGGCAGCAGCGAGCGGCCAAGTCCGGCCAGGATTGCCTGCAGCAGCGGTTCGGCATCGTTGACGAGGAGTGGGGCATAACCGTCCTTGCGGGCGACGCCGGCAATCCAGCGCGCCTGCGGCAGGTCTGTCATGCCGTCCTCGTAGGTTAGCCAGGGCAGGTCGGCAGTGTTTCCTACCAAGTCGGGCGCCGGCAGGTGGTTTGCGGTATAAGCGGCATAGGCGAGCGTGCCGATGCGCCTGGCGATGATCCGGCTGCCGGTCTCCGGGCCGGGTCGGGCGAGCCGCAGCGCGATGTCCGCCTCGCGCCGGGTCAGGCTGACGTCGCGCGGATCGGCGACCAATTCCAGCCGCAATCCCGGGTGGCGGGCGACAAGGTCCGCAGTGGCGGGGATCAGCACGCGGTTGACCAGGATCGGCACGGCGGTGACCCGCACCGTGCCGCTGATCTCGCTGTCGGCGCCCTTGACCGCGAGCGTTAGCCCGCCGATCTCGGCCTCCACGGTTTCCGCCCGGCTGGCGGCGACCTCGCCGGCCTGCGTCGGCCGCATCTCGCCTTCCGCGCCGCGCTCGAACAGGCGGACGCCGAGCGCACGCTCGATCGCCCGCAAACGCCGCGCCACCGTTGTCGCATCCAGCCCAAGGCGGCGGCTGGCGGCGGCGAAGGACCCTTCGCGGGCCAGCGCCAGCACATGGCGCAAATCATTCCAGTCGAGGTCGTGCATTCTTGCAGCCCTATGCGGCGATCTTTCAGCATGAAGCTGCGAGAATGCTGCGTTAAGGTCGCCGTGTCCATCACCGGAGAAGCGCCTTGATCCGCGAAGAGCATGCTTGCCAATATCATCGCTGGCCCGCGCAGCGTCGCCTCGGTCGTGGCTTCGTTCGAATATGAGCATGGCCGATCCCTTGTTGTCAGGCCATGCCGACGGCGCGGTGCTGTTCCTTCTGGCCGTCGCTTTCATCGCCGGCCTGGCGCGCGGATTTTCCGGCTTCGGCGCGGCCTTGATCTTCATGCCGCTGGCAAGCTCGGTCATCGGGCCGCAATCGACGGCGCCGCTGCTGCTGATCATCGATGCGCTCGCGGCCCTTGGCCTTTTGCCGCGTGGCTGGCTGCTGGCCGACCGTCGAAGTGTCGGCACGATGACGCTCGGCGCGCTGGTCGGCGTTCCGCTCGGCACCTATGCGCTGACACGGATGGACCCGCTCACGCTGCGCTGGGGCATCGTGGCGCTGGTGGTGCTGCTGCTTGGCCTTTTGATGTCGGGCTGGCGCTATCATGGCCGCCCTGCGACGCCGTTGACGGTCGGTGTCGGCGGGCTTGCCGGCTTCTTCTCCGGCGCAGCCCAGGTCGGCGGCCCACCGGTGGTGGCCTATTGGCTAGGCGGGGGCGGCAATGGCGAGATCGTGCGCGCCAACATCGTCCTGTACTTCGCCCTGTCGAGCGCGCTGACAGGGGTCAGCTATCTCGCCGGCGGGCTGATCACGCTGCCGGTGCTTGCGCTGGCGCTAGTCACGGGACCGTTCTACGGGCTTGGCCTCTATCTCGGCTCGCACCTGTTCGGACGCACCAGCGAGCGCGGCTATCGCTGGGCCTGCTACGGCCTCATCGCCATGGCGTCGATCGTCAGCCTTCCGGTACTGGATACAATGCTGGGCCGCTGAAAATGGCTCCACTCGACCTGGCGGAACTCCTTGGCTGGGCTCACGGCCGTTTGCAGGAAGACCGGCGGCTTTCACTTGCCGAC
This sequence comes from Mesorhizobium erdmanii, assembly GCF_013170725.1. Classification (NCBI taxonomy): domain Bacteria; kingdom Pseudomonadati; phylum Pseudomonadota; class Alphaproteobacteria; order Hyphomicrobiales; family Phyllobacteriaceae; genus Mesorhizobium; species Mesorhizobium erdmanii. The sequence goes on from NZ_CP033361.1 coordinate 2,720,972, forward strand.
GGTGGCGCACCCCAGCGGCCGCATGGCGACAAAACACTGCGCAAGCCGATGCCCCTGTGGACAAACTCGCGGGCTTAACCTTTCAGCAATTATTTACCCGTTAATTCGACAGCGATGGCCTCGTGGCGGAGCGGCGACGCTGGAGACGGCAAATCTCTGAAGCCTCGGTTCGATCCCGAGGCGAGGCCTCCACAAATTCCCAAACAGACGTTGAGCCGGCCTGGCCGGCTCAACGTTGCTCGGAGCAGGAGTTTGGCCTACGCCTTTTTCGCCGCCCGCTTCTTCGCCGGCGGCGGGTTCTGGGCGGCCGCTATCCGGTCCGCCTCTTCCTTGGCCAGCCGCAATTCCCTCAACTTTGCCGTCTTGATTTCCCGGGCCCGCGCCTCGGACACATATTCGGCGGTCGCCCTGTTGCGCTCCGCCGTCTTCTTCTGCTTGTCGACGAAGCGGGCTTCGGCTTTCGCCATCAGTGTCTGATTGCCATCGGCCATCGAAAATTCTCCTTGATGCTCAAATCGTGAAAACGAACTTGTCGCATAGATAGGCGCTCAGCCGATAAAATTCAAATTTTTGAATTATTTGGCTCCCGGATGACATCATGGAATCGGACGGCGGAATAATACTTTTGAATATTTATTCGAGCCCTGGACAGATTTCAGCACTCCTGTCCGCCGAGTGCCAATGCACCTGCGGCAACGGTTCGGCCGAACGATGCCACCTCGATCAGGGCATACCGGGCAAACCGCAAGATCGGTCGAGCGCGACATGGCCGGTAGCGCCTAACTGGTGCTGCCACGGAGGACTGGACGTTGAAGGCGGCGCTTGAAAACTACCATGCCAGGATGCAGCGGGTGCTGGACCATATAGACCGGCATCTGGATGGCGATCTGGATCTGGAAGCATTGAGCGGCGTCGCGGCGTTCTCGAAATTCCATTTCCACCGGCAGTTCACGTCAACCTTCGGGGTGTCCGTGCATCGCTATGTCCAACTCGCCCGCTTGAAGCGCGCTTCGTACAGGCTCGCTGGAAGCGACGCCGAAAGCGTCACCGACATAGCGATGGATGCCGGTTACGACGCACCGGATGCCTTCGCCCGCGCCTTTCGGCAACGGTTCGGACAATCGCCTTCGTCGTTCCGGAAATCTCCCGACTGGGGGGCGTGGCTCATGGCCTTCGGGCCTTTCGACAAAGCAAGGAACACGCTCATGCAGATAATCTTCGACCACGACGACGTGACGATCCGCGAAGTGCCACCAACACCGGTGGCGATCATGGAGCATCGGGGCGACCGGGCAACGCTCGGCGCCACCATCCAGCGGTTCATCGCCTGGCGCAAGGCGGCCGGCCTGTCGCCCGCGACCAGCCCGACCTTCAACATCTTCCGTTCCGAAAGGGAGCCCGCGGTCGCCGCCGATTACAGCATGGATATCTGTGTCGGGACCGACCGGCCGATCGATGAGAGCGACGGGCGGATGAAGGCTGGCGTGATTCCCGGCGGCCGCTGCGCGGTGCTGCGCTACCCCGGCAACACCAACAATCTCGAACCCGCCGCACTCTACCTTTATCGCGAATGGCTTCCGGCCAGCGGCGAGGAAGTGCGCGACTTTCCGGTCTATTGCCAGCGCCGGCTGTCCCCCATCGCGGAGGTGCCGGCACACGAGGTGGTCACGGAACTGTTCCTGCCTCTGAAATAGCGCCGGTGCCGCGCTTGCGAACCAGGAGCAGGCTGGCCGCCGGTGTCGGCGACGATGGCCGCCCGGATCCCGCGGCTATCGTCAGGGATGGAATTCACGCTATATGGTCCGCTCCGCGACATGTCACCCGGGCACCGTTTCGGAGCAGTCGGGATTGTTACGTTCGGAGACAAGCCATGTTCGCCGCCAAGGCCATCGACAGTACGGACAAGGCCGCGTTCTACAGCGACCTTGCCGCTCAACTGAAAGCGCTGCTGGACGGCGAAAGTGACTCGATCGCCAATGCCGCCAACACCGCGGCGCTGATCTTCCAGATGGTGCCCGACCTCAACTGGGCCGGCTTCTATTTCCTGGCTTCGGACGAGGAACTGGTTCTGGGACCCTTCCAGGGCAAGCCGGCCTGCGTGCGCATCGCGGTCGGCAAGGGTGTGTGCGGAACGGCGGTCGAACTCGGCACCTCGATGCTGATCAAGGATGTGCACGATTTTCCCGGCCACATCGCCTGCGATGCCGATTCGCGCTCGGAGCTGGTCGTGCTGCTCGAAGACGATGAAGGCGTCTTCGGCGTGCTCGATCTCGACAGCCCGCTGCCCGGCCGCTTCGACAAGGCAGACCAGGCCGGCATCGAAAGGCTCGCCGCGATCTATGCCGCGTCGAGCTCGTTCGTGGATTGAGTGGCATAGGCCGAGTTCCACGGCGCCCCCCTCTGTCCTGCCGGACATCTCCCCCACGAGGGAGGAGATTGGCAGTTTCGGCGCCCCGTGCGGTCCTGCAACGTTGGAGATTGGCGAAAGCCGTGGCGACATCCAATCTCCCCCCAAGTGGGGGAGATGTCCGGCAGGACAGAGGGGGCGCCGTAGAGTACCACCCTTGCAAGCCTACAGCCCCGCCTTCAACGCCCGGCTGAACGCCTCAGCCGCCATATCAACCAACTGCGCATGAATCTCCCCGCGTGACCGCCCACCTCCGTCGTCGCAGACGGGGTCGCCGATCTCCTCGGACAGGATGAGGGCGCGCGCTCCGGGCTTGCATTCGCCGAACATGCTGTAGTGGCTGGCATCGGCGATCGCCGTGTAGCTGGCGTTGGGGATTGTCTTGGCAATCCCGGAAGCGTCGGCGGTCGCCGGTATCTTACCCGGCTGGCCAAGATTGACGATGTCGACGGGAATGCCGATCCCGGCGAAGCTCGCCTTGTCGAGGACATCGACCGGCGCGGGATCGATCGCCATGGCGAAGCGGATGCGGCTGTCGCTGTTGTCGCGGCCGGCGAGACGCATGTCCATGGCGTGGAGATCGACGCCGCTCTGTCGCACCCAGCCGCACAGCGAGGCGTTGAAGAGGTCCGTGTCGCAATAGGCGGCGAGCCGTTTGGGATCGACGCGCGCGCCGGCAATGGCGAGCGCCGTGCTGCCGCCCATGGACAGGCCAAGGACGCCCGTCCTGTCTTGCTGGAGGTGGCCGCCGAAGAAGGCGTTCTCTGGCATCGCGTCCAGCATCGCCGAGAGGTCGGCGGGGCGAAGCCATAGTTTCATGGTCTCTGCCGCCGACCTGTTCTTGCCGCCATTGCCCGGATGCGTCGGCGCGGCGACGACAAAACCCCGGCTTGCCAGCGGCGCCGCGATCCAGCTCAGCGCTTCCGGCGTTCCGGCGAGGCCGGCGCCGTGGGAAAGCAGGATCAGCGGGAATTTTCCGTCCGCGATCGGCGCTTCGCGCATCGCGGCTGTTCCGTTGAAAAGCGCGCTGTCGCCAAGCGTGACGGTCTCGCCGCCGGGCTGGGCCGGATACCAGACCGTGACGTCGAGGTCGCCGCCGCGCTCCGCCGATGGCGCGGAGAGGTGGCGAACGCCGACGGCGTCGCCGGCATTGGCCTGATCCAGCATCGCCATCGTGGAAACGATGACGGCACAAAGCATGGTTTTGAAGTTCATGGAGGTCTCCGTTTAGTGAACGCGCCATGGCTGGGGCCGAAGCTTTCGTCCCTCGGCCGGTTGGCGGCTCAGTTGCTGTGTCGATTGGGGATATGAGCCGAGTGGCACGGGCCCTGAGACCTCGATCGCGATCGAGGCCGTTCACTATCGCGATCGAGCACCGCTCCGATCCGAAAGGCGCCGCCGGCTTTTCAGCCAGGTATGGCGTTCGCAAGCGACGGCGCGTTCTTCTCGCGCCAGGCAAGCGGGGTCATGTCGGTGACGCGGCGGAATTCGCGGTTGAAGTTCGACTTGGTCTGGAATCCGGCCGCCAGCATGATCTCGGTCACCGGCTGGTCGGTTTCCGTCAACAGCCGGCAGGCCTCGGCGATGCGGTATTCGTTGACATATTGCGACACGTTCTTGCCCGTCGTCCGATTGATGGCCGACGATATCTGGCGTGCCGGAATTCCGGCGCGGCGGGCAAGCCGGTTGAGGTTCAGATCGGGGTCGCGGTAGAGTTTTTTCTCTCGCAACACCTCGGCGATCCCCGCGATCGTGGCGGCGTCCTCGCCGGCGTCGGCTGGAGATGAGATCTCGGCGGGTTCGGGCGCGTTTGGCGGAACGTGGCTCCGGCTGGCGGCGGCCGCCGCCATGCCGACAAGGACGAGGAGGAAAAGATTGGCGATGCCGATCACCATCGCGGCCCGTGCCCCCTGTCCGGACGCCAGTTCGAAGGACACCAGCATGTCGACCAGTCCCGACAGGCATAGCGTCGCCGCCACCAATAGAATGGCGTGGTAGGCAGGGACCGCGCCATCGAACGGCGCGAGGCGAAGGCCGTCGGCGCCGGACCGCAGCAACCAGAGCGTGGAGGTGGCGTAAATGAAGTCGATCGCGATGAGCGCCACGTCGATTGATTCGCGCCAGAGAATCATCAGCGCGATGATGACGACGGCCGGAATCGCGTGGATGCCGAGCAGCGCCGGCCATTGGCGGTCGGGCGTCCGCACCAGCCTGGAGACGCCGGCATAGAGCAGCGATGGCATGATGGCGGCCGATACGGGAGCGATATAGCCGACCTGCGGGATGCCATAGCCCCAGCGCAGGCCGGTGAGCACCGACTGCAGCGCGCTGAGCAGGATCAGGCCCAGAAACGGCAGGTTGGGGGCTGCCCCATCCTGCCGCCTGGCGACGACCCAAAGCAGGATGAACAGCAGCAGCGCGACGACGAAGGGCAGGGGAACAAACGGCATGGGTTCGCTGAGCGGTGATGGTTCGGCGGACCCTAGAGCATGATGCCGAAAAGTATGAAGCACTTTTCTCGGACAAACGGGTGCCCGTTTGCCCAGGCATCATGCTCTATCTCTTTGGTTTAGAGGCGGATTCAGATTTCAGGTCGAACAGACCTGAAATCATCCGGCTCTAGCCGATGTGGTTTTGATTCCCGAATGGGCTGATGAGCGACGCTGGTACTTAGATCAGCTTCACCAGCATCAGGCTGAATCCGCCGATGAACAGGAAGGCGCAGAGGGCGAGCGCCAGTGGGCGCAGGCCGCGCGAGCGCAGTTGCGAAATGTCGGCCTGAAGGCCCATGGCTGCCAGCCCCATGGTCAGCATGATGGTGGTGGCGAGCACGATTGCCGCCTTCACTTCGGCCGGCACGGTGACCAGGCTGTTCAACGCCACGACGGCGACGAAGGCTGCAACGAACCACGGCATGGGCGGACGCGCTGCCGAGCGATCGTCGCTCGACTTGCGGCGCGCCATCAGGCCGAGCGCGACGACCATCGGCGCCAGCATGGCGACGCGCGTCAGCTTGGCCACGGTGGCGATCTCGCCGGACTGGGTGCCGTTCTGGAAACCGGCGCCGATGACCTGGGCCACCTCATGGATGGAGGCGCCGGCCCACAGGCCGAACGCATGCTGGTCGAGGCCGAGCACGGGCGCCAGCAGCGGGAAGCCGAGCATGGCTACGGTGCCGAACAGCGTGATCGAGGCGACGGCATAGGTGACGTCCTCGTCGCGCGCATCGGTGACGATGTTGGTGGCGACGATGGCCGAGGCACCGCAGATCGAGGTGCCGGCGGCGATCAGCCGCGCCAGCTTGGCGTCGACGCCGATCAGCCGGCCGAGCGTGATGGTGAAGAGGAAGGTCGCGCCAAGCGTCGCCGCCACGATGCCGACGCCGCCGGCGCCGATCGAGACGACCTGGCCGAGCGTCAGCTGGAAGCCGAGCAGCACGATGGCGAAGCGCAGCAGGCGCTTTTGCGAGAAGGCAATGCCGGCCTTGGCGTGGGCGGGCGTGCCGAGCACGTTGGAATAGACCATGCCGGCGACGACGGCCAGAATCATCGGACTGAACAGGGCAAAGCCGGAGACATTGTGCGCCGAGAAGGCGACGGCCGTGATCATCGCCACCAGCACGATGCCGGGGATGACGCCGCTCCACACCGAATCGAGCCGCTTGCGGCCCGCGGCCAGATCGGCCTGTATCAGGGTTTTCGGAATATCGTTCGTGATGTGGGTGAAGGACGACAATGCAATTCTCCAGGCGAGTATCCCTGAAGAATGCCATTCCTGAACCGATCTTTCCAACGAATTGTTTTGGTCAGAATGATCGATTTTTACGAACAATTGGCTCCGATCGAGCGTACGCAGTGGCGCCACCCTTGGTGCATGCATCATGCTGTTCGTTGGCCTTCGATCGCCAATTATCGAAAGTCAGCGCCGCCCCTCACTGTCCTGCCGGACATCTCTCCCCGTAAACGGGGCGAGAGGGGCTGGCCGCAATGCCGGCGACCTTCTTGCAACGCCGATGATTGGCGAAATCGCCGATGACAGCCTGCCTCTCCCGTCGCTATACGGGGAGAGGATGCCGCCAGGCAGGTGAGGGGCGGCGCCGACGTCTGCAAAATGGTACTTCAAGAAGCGCAGCGACATGCCGTCAAAGCTGCGCCTCGATCGCCGCCTTGTCGATCACCGACCAGACGTTCCTGATCCGGTCGTTCAGAAATTCATAAAACACGTTCTCGCTGAACGAGATTTTTTTGCCGTTGATGGGCAGGCCGAAGAAGGTTGCCTTCGGCGTGCAATTGAATTGCAGGCGGCTGGCGATGAAGGGCGGTTCGGCAATCAGCAGCTGGACATCGAAATAGAGATCCGGAATTTCGCGGAAATCCCGCTCCAGCATGGCACGGTAGCCTGACAGGCCGACACGATCACCGTTGTAGTGCACCTCGTCATGGACGAAGCGATGCAGCCTTTGCCAGTCCTGGTTGTTGAGGCAGTCGATATAGGCTCGATAGAGGTCGGTCACGGTCACGGCGATGGCTCCGTAAAAATCTGGCTGCGAAGATAGAGCGACTGTCGGCGCAGTTCCACTTTTCGGATCATGCTCTAGCCGCGACAGCGCATCGACCAGCAGCGAGAAGCCGGCGTCGCCTGGCGGCGGGTGGGGTAATCGAGGTGGTGGCCGGGGAAGGGCGGCGCCAGTCGGCCAGCACCCGCACGCCATCAGGGATCGTTTGCGTCGAGGGACCATAATGCAATCGGCGATTGGTGCAGACGTCCTTGACACCGGCGCCCGTCCTGCGCCAGCTTGGCGCCATGTTCGTTTTCGCGCCCGCCAACAAGCGACGCCGTTCCCGCCCAGCGCGGAGCGGCAGGCTGATTGCGCGACGATAACCCGGCATCATCGATCCGGTTCGTTCGTTTCCCGCCCGCCCGCCTCACCCGCCGGCGGGTTTTTCATGCCTGGAGCATTGTGATGACGAGAAATTCCATCCGGTTTCGGCCCGCCGAACCCGCCGACGCCGCCGCGATCAGGGACATCGTGCGCGCGGCCTATGCCAAATGGGTGCCGGTGATCGGCCGCGAGCCGCTGCCGATGCGCGCAGATTACGACAAGGCCGTCGCCGAACATCCGTTCGAGCTCGCTGTCGAGGACGGGCGCATCGTCGGGATGATCGAAACCATGCTGGCAGACGACCATCTGTGGATCGAGAATGTCTGCGTCGCGCCGCAGGCACAGGGCAGAGGCATCGGCCGAATGTTGCTGGAGCGGGCCGAGCAAAAGGCGGTCGAAGCAGGCCGTGCCGAGGTGCGCCTGCTGACCAATGGCGCCTTCGAGGCCAATGTGTTGTTGTACAAAAGCCATGGCTATACGGTCGACCGGGAGGAGCCGTTCATGGGTGGCATGACGGTCTATATGAGCAAGAAATTGACGCGATAGCGGGCAATCGGAGGAGCGCATACGACGATGGCTGCCACGATCAAATTGAAGCAGCTTCCCGGGCTTTACGCGATTTCACGGCTCGGGGCGGGCGACGGCATTCCCGGCTGGGCGGACGGGCCGGGTTTCGTCAGCATCACAAGGACCGACGACGAGCTTTCGGTCACCTGCCTGCAGGATCGCATTCCCGGCACGGTCAAGCATGATCGCGACTGGGTCGCCTTCAAATTGCAGGGACCCTTTGCTTTCGACGAAACCGGCATCGTGTTGTCGGTCATCCAGCCGCTGTCGGAAAACGGGCTGGGCATCTTTCTGGTGTCCACCTTCGACGGCGATCACTTGCTGGTGAAATTGGCGGATCAGGATGCGGCGAGACGGCTGTTGGGCGAGGCGGGTCATACGCTGCTGTAGTTCGTCCTGACTTCTGCCGCCGAATACGGTAGGTCTGCTGGCCCAACGCGTCTGGCTCAATCACTGGCGCGCTGGATCAACCAGTTCGGGGGTTGCGTTTGACAGCACGGTTTGTGCATCGTTATTTCTAACCGAATATCACGGCCGAAACGGCCATGCGGCACTCCCGAGGAGAAAACCATGTCACACAATTTGCAGTTCTATATCGATGGCGCGTGGGTCGATCCTGTTGTGCCTAACACGCTCGATGTCATCGATCCGTCGAACGAGGATGCCTTCGCGCAGATCTCGCTCGGCTCCAAGGCCGATGTCGACAAGGCGGTGGCCGCCGCCAAGCGCGCCTTCAACACCTACGGTTTCACCTCGGTGGAAGAGCGCCTCGATATCCTCAACCGCATCATCGAAGTCTACAAGAAGCGCTCGAAAGACCTGGCGCTCGCCGTGTCGCGCGAGATGGGTGCGCCGCGCCAGATGGCGCTCGACAGCCAGGTCGGCGTTGGTCTTGCGCATCTGCAGAAGATGGCGGAGGTGCTGAAGACGTTCCAGTTCCGCCACGTCAAGGGCAGTTCGCTGATCGTCAAGGAGCCGATCGGCGTCGTCGGCCTGATCACGCCGTGGAACTGGCCGCTGAACCAGATCACCTGCAAGGTCGGTCCCGCGCTCGCCGCCGGCTGCACCATGGTGCTGAAGCCGTCGGAGATCGCGCCGCTCGACGCCATCATCTTCGCCGAGATCATCGACGAGGCCGGTGTGCCGAAGGGGGTGTTCAACCTCGTCAACGGCGATGGCCCTGGCGTCGGCCAGGCGCTGTCCAGCCACCCCGACATCGACATGATGTCGTTCACCGGCTCGACCCGCGCCGGCATCCTGGTGGCCAAGGCGGCGGCCGACACGGTCAAGCGCGTGCACCAGGAACTGGGCGGCAAGTCGGCCAACATCCTGTTCCCGGATGTCGACCTTGCCAAGGCCGTCACCAAGGGCGTCGCCGGCTGCTTCAGCAACTCAGGCCAGTCCTGCAATGCGCCGACCCGCATGTTCGTGCCGCGCGACCGTCATGACGAGGCCGCCGGCTATGCCAAGGCGGCAGCGGAGAAGTTCGTGGTCGGCCCGGCCGACGGCGCCAACACCAAGCTCGGCCCCGTTGTCAGCCAGATCCAGTTCGACAAGATCCAGGACCTGATCCAGAGCGGTATCGATGAAGGCGCGACGCTGGTGGCGGGCGGCCCCGGCCGTCCGGCCGAACTCAACCGCGGCTATTATGTCAGGCCGACCGTGTTCGCCGACGTCACCCACGACATGCGCATCGCGCGCGAGGAGATCTTCGGGCCGGTGCTGGCGATCCTGCCCTACGACACGGTCGAACAGGCGGTCGAGCAGGCCAACGACACGGTCTACGGCCTTGCCTCCTACATCCAGGCCAAGGACATCCAGAAGGCCCGCGACGTGGCGGCGCGCATGCGCTCCGGCAATGTCTACATCAACTACCCGACCTGGGACGCCGGCCTACCCTTCGGCGGCTACAAGCAGTCCGGCAACGGCCGCGAATACGCCGAATACGGGCTGGAGGATTTCCTGGAGATCAAGGGCATCGCCGGATATGAGGCGGCTGAGTAAGGAGCAATACGGCGCGCCGTGACGAGCGGCGCGCGACGTAGGCTGTTTCTGCTCGTGGGCAGGCTTTCTGGCGCTGGCGCCGCCCCTCATCTGGCTGCCGCCATCTTCTCCCCGTAAACGGGGCGAAGGACGCTGTCATTGCCGCTTTCGCCAATCACCGGCGTCAAAAGAAGAGCGCCGACGGTGCGGCCAGTGGTCTTCTCCCCGTTTACGGGGAGAAGGTGCCGGCAGGCGGATGAGGGGCGGCGCCGACGCTGGAAAATTCATGTTCTTGATCATGCGATCGAGCGAAGCGACCGCACATGGTTTGTCGCTCTTCTCCTTGCCAAATGGCAAATACATGCTATATCTCTGCCAATAGGGTGAGCAAAATGCAGCTTGAGGCAATCGTCACAACGCCGGCCACTGTCGGAGCGGCCATTTCGGATGAAGAGGCGGGCGCGCTCGCGCGTACCACGGTCAATCTGTTCAAGGCGTGGAACCTCACCGACCTCGAAGCCTGCATCCTGCTTGGCGGGATGTCGGCGCGCACCTGGGCTCGTTGGAAAGAGGGCGGCATCGGTCGGATCGACCGCGACCTGCGTACCCGCATGGCGCATCTGATGGGCATCCACAAGGGTCTGCGCTACCTCTTCACGGAGCCGGCGCGCGGCTATGCCTGGATCCGCAAGCCCAATGCCACTTTCGGCGGCCAGTCGGCGCTCGACCTGATGCTGCGCGGCGAAATCTCCGACCTTGCCGCCATGCGCGAATGGCTCGATGCGGAGCGTGGTGCATGGTGAGTGGGTTCGCGGTGCGGCGCCGCGTCCACTGGCACCAGACCTTCCGCATCATCCGCTCCATCCATCCGCCGATCGACCTGTTCGAGGACATAGCCGATCCGCGCGACTGGGAGGCGCTGGCTTCCGTCGAGGAGAAGACCAACCCGCGCATCCGCCTCGAGATCGGCGACCTCGGCAAGGTCGCGGCGGCAAGGCGGGTGTCCGGCCCGGGCGCCAGCTTCGTCATGGCGCCTTTCGTGCATTGTTCCGTCCTGCGGCCCGGCCGTTTCTCCGATGGCAGCTACGGGCTCTATTATGCCGGCGACAGCGAGGATGTGGCGCTGGCCGAGACCATCCACCACCATCAGAATTTCATGCGCGCCACCAATGAGGATCCAGGCTGGACGGCTGACTTTCGCGTGCTGATCGGCAGCGTCGACCGCGACCTCGATGACGTCAACGCCGTGCCCGGCGTGCTCGACCCCGACGACTACACCGCCTCGCAGGCGGAGGGGCGGGCGCTGCGCGCGCAAGGCAGCGACGGGCTGCTTTGGAACAGCGTGCGCATGCCCGGCGGGCAATGCATCGGCATCTTCTGGCCCGACGTCATCCCCGTCCCGGTGCAGGGCCGGCACTACTCCTATCATTGGGACGGCAGCCGTGTGGATTTCGTGCGCCAGCACGACACGGGCAAGGTATTGGCGGTGGTGTGATCGGCGCCGACCTCGGTCGCTACTTCGACAGCGGTGACTGAGACAGCTGCCACGGCCATCTGCGCACACAGCCGGAGTTCGCTGTAGAAGTTGCCGGAGGCTGGCGGGGCAGCGCCCCCTCTGTCCTGCCGGACATCTCCCCCACGAGGGGGGAGATTGGCAGCTTCATCGTCCAGCCCCTTCTTTCAACGTTGGAGATTGGCGAAAGCGGGGATGGCAACTAATCTCCCCCCTTGTGGGGGAGATGTCCGGTAGGACAGAGGGGGGCGCCGTAGAGCGCTGCTTTCGCGGTATTAATGCTGATCCCGATCCGGTGCGATCGGAAACGCATTCTCCAATCACTCTCAACAATGGCATGGATTTCCTGCCATATCGTCTCTCCCCGATCTATATATCTGATAAGATCGATGCAGGGCGAAGATGGACAACGACATCATATTGAAGGCGCTGGCGCATCCGTTTCGGCGCGATGTGCTGGCGTGGCTGAAGGAGCCTGAGAAGCACTTCGCCGCGCAGGCGCATCCGCTCGAGATGGGCGTCTGCGCCAGCCAGTTCGACCATCGGGGCCTGGCGCAGTCCAGTGTCTCGGCGCATCTGGCGACGCTCGCTTCGGCCGACCTCGTGACGACGCGGCGGGTCGGCCAATGGGTGTTCTACAAACGCAACGAAGAAACCATCGCCGCCTTCCGGGCCGCCCTGTCCGGTCTCTGACTATCCTCCCCGTCCTCCCCCCAAGTGCATGAAAGGCATTTTCTCATGGCTACCCTTTTTGATCCCCTGCGCGTCGGCGACCTGGCGCTGGCGAACCGCATCGTCATGGCGCCGCTGACGCGCAACCGCTCGCCCAATGCGGTGCCTGGCGACCTGTCAGTAACCTATTACAGCCAGCGGGCCACGGCTGGCCTTATCGTCACCGAGGCGACCGCCATCAGCCATCAGGGCCAAGGCTATGCCAACGTGCCTGGCCTCTACGGGGCCGACCAGCTTGCCGGCTGGAAGCGTGTCACAGACGCCGTCCACAAGGCCGGCGGCAAGATCGTGGTCCAGCTCTGGCATGTCGGGCGCATCTCGCACGATTCGCTGCAGCCGGGCGGCGGCAAGCCGGTGTCGGCGTCCGCGATCAGGGCAAAATCCAAGACTTTCCTCGTCAAGCCGGATGGCAGCGGCGAGTTTGTCGAAACCTCCGAGCCCCGCGCACTTGAGACGGCCGAAATCCCCGGCATCATCGATGACTATCGCCGCGCCGCCAAGGCCGCGATCGAGGTGGCGGGTTTCGACGGCGTCGAGATCCATGGCGCCAATGGCTATCTCATCGACCAGTTCCTGCGTTCGGGCACCAACCATCGCACCGACGATTATGGCGGCTCCATCGAGAACCGGACGCGCTTGCTGTTCGAGGTGGTCGATGCCGTCACTGGCGCGATCGGCGCCGGCAAGACCGGGATCAGGCTGTCGCCGGTGACGCCGGCCAACGACACGTCGGACGCCGATCCGCAGCCGCTGTTCAACCACGTGGTGGCGGGCCTCGGCAGCCGCGGCCTGGCCTTTATCCATGTCGTCGAAGGCGCGACCGGCGGCGCGCGCGACTTCAGCCAGGGCGACAAGCCGTTCTCCTATGCCGAGCTCAAGGACAGCTATCGCAAGGCTGGCGGGCAGGGCGCCTGGCTGGTGAACAATGGCTATGACAAGCAATTGGCTGAGAAGGCTGTCGGCGACGGTTATGCCGACCTTGTCGCGTTCGGCAAGCTGTTCATCGCCAATCCGGACCTCGTCAGCCGCCTGAAGCAGAATGTCGAATTGAACGTTCCGGACAATGCAACGTTCTATGGCGGCAACGCCAAGGGCTATACGGACTACCCGACGGCGGCCTGAGCCGTCCATCCGGGACAGGCGTTCGCCTGCCACAGGAGAAGAGCAGCCGGCTCCCATGCAGGGGGCCGGTTCGGTGTGTTCCGACGCGATCGATCCGGCCGAGACTTTCCGCCGCGCACCGTGGTCGAGATGAGGCGCGCGGCCACGTTGCTTGCGTGGCGGAATTGGGTCCTGAGCGGATTTCTTTTGCGCGGTGACTTGCGGCGATCAGGAATTTGCCTGATCAAGTCGGCATAAGGCTGACAATCCGCAAGTGTGATCCAGATTCTGCTGACATGATGCTTCATAGGTTTCGGCGCCTGATCATGCCCGCGCGGCGCGCGCTCGGCAGTCTCGCCATTCTGCTTGCACTCGGTGTTCCCGCTTTGGCCGGCAGCCTCGAGGACTGCGCCAACGACAAGCTTGTCACCGCCCAGCGGATTGCCGCCTGCAAAAGCGTCATCGACGACAAGGCGACGACCCCGAGCAACCGGGCCCTGGCCTTTGTCAACCGTGCCAACGCATTGGCGGATATGGGCGCGTATGACCTCGCCATTGCCGACTATGGCGAGGCGATCAACCTTGACCCGAAAGACGCCGACGCCTTCAACAACCGTGGCCTGGCCTGGGGCCAGAAGAAGGACTACGACCGCGCCCTGGCCGATTACAGCCAGGCCATCCTCCTCAATCCGCAACTCGCTGTCGCCTACGGCAACCGGGGCCTGATCTGGAACGACATCAAGCGCGACTACGTCAAAGCCGTCGCCGATCTCGACAAGGCGATCAGCCTCGACCCGGCAAACAGCTCCGCCTACAACAACCGCGGCAATGCCTTTCTGCGCACCGGCGACTACGACCAGGCCATAACCAGTTACAGCCAGGCGATCTTTCTCGATCCGCAATACCCCGATCAATATTTCAACCTTGGACTCGCCTGGGCGCACAAGGGCAATGACGAGCGCGCCATCGCCGACTATGGCCAGGCGATCAGCCTCGACCCTAAGCATGTCAGTGCCTGGCGCCGGCGCGGCGATGCCTGGGCCAGGAAGGGCGACCCTGATCGCGCCATCGCCGATTATGGCGAGGCCATCAAGCTCGACCCCAGGGATGGCGAGACCTTGCGACAACGCGGCGGTGTCTGGCGCGACCGCAAGGACTATGATCGCGCCATTGCGGATTACGGCCAGGCCATCGATATCGATGCCAGGGATGCTTTGGCCTATAATGATCGTGGCTGGACGTGGTCGCTGAAGAAGGACCCGGACCGCGCCATAGCGGATTTCGACAAGGCGATTGGCATCGATCCGTCCTATGCCAGGGCCTACAACAATCGTGGCCTGGCGTGGTCCGACAAGGGCGATCTCGACCGTGCCATAGCGGACTACGGCCAGGCGATCGCCATCGATCCCAAATATGCGCAGCCTTACGACAATCGCGGCCTGTCGCTGATGGACAAGGGTGAGTACGACCGTGCGATTGCCGATTACAATGTGGCGATCCTCATCGATGCCGGTTATGCGCGGCCTCACAGGAACCGCGGCGCCGCCTGGGCGCGCAAGGGCCAGTTCGGCTATGCGATGGCGGACTATGACAAGGCGATCACGCTCAGCCCGGACTACGCCAGCGCCTATGTCGGCCGCTGCCGCGTCTGGATCTACGAGGCGCGATACAACCGCGCCATATCGGACTGCGATCAGGCGATCCGCCTCGACGCCAACTACGCCACCGCCTATGAAACGCGCGGCCTCGCCAATATCTACAAGAGCGCCTACAGCGACGCTTTCGCCGACTACGATCAAGCGGTGCGCCTCAGCCCGCAATATGCCGGCGCCTATCAGAGCCGGGGCATCGCGCAGTTCTATCTCGGGTCGCCGGCAAGCGCGCAGGCCGACCTCGAAATGGGCGCCCGGATGCGGCCGAAGGATGCCTATTTTGCGATCTGGGCGGATCTTGCGCGGCGTCGCAACGGGCAGCCGAGCGTTCTACGCGACGCCAAGCTCGACATGACGAAATGGCCGGCGCCGCTGGTACGCATGCTGCTGGGCGACGAGACGCCCGAGGCGGCGCTCGCCGCCGCCGACAATCCCGACGCGGCGAAGCAGAACGAGCAGGTCTGCGAGGCGAATTTCAACACCGCCGAATTCTTGCGGCTGCAGCACCGCGACGAGGAGTCCCTGCGGCTCTACCGGCTGGCGTTGCGCGACTGTCCCCGGGACTTCATCGAAATCACCGCCGCAACCAATGCACTGCATGTCATGGGCAAGGCGCCGTAGAGAGGGTTCATTGCTTCGTGAGAACGCACCGCCCCGTGGCATTTGACGAAAGAAATGTGGTCGATCGCGCCGTCCAAGGCGGAACGGCAGTGGCAGGCCGTCTTGTCGGCGACTGGAAAGTCCGCCGCACCATGATCGATTTCCTCGCCGGTGCGACTTACCGTTTCAGCGGCGAGGCCGTTGTGACGGCTGACGCTTTCACCGAGCATGGCACGATGCGGAGCGGTTCGCGAGAAATGTCGGCAAGCCGGCGCTATCGGCTCGAGCCGGGCGAGGGGGCGATGCGCATCCTTCATGCCGACGGCCGCGATTTCATCGCGCTCGGACCGGAGGCGGCGCAGACCGTCCGCCATCTCTGCGGCGCCGATCTCTATGTCGGGCGCTTGTTCTTTCGCGGGCCGGATGAATGGGCCGAGGCGTGGCGGGTCAAAGGCCCGCGCAAGAACTACGCAAGCCTTGGCAGGTTTTGGCGCGCCAACAGTACGAACCCCTAGTCCTCACACCAGCGCCGCCGCCAGCAGCTTTGCCTGCGGCGTCAACTCGTCGAAGCCGCGTGCACAAAGGTTGAGCTGCCGCGTCGCCCAGTCGTCCGTCAGCCGCAGGCTGCGCAACGTGCGGGCGTAGCGGCGCGCGGCACTTTCGGGCACGATGGCGATGCCGGCGCCCTGCGCCACCAGCCGGCAGACATTGTCGAGGCCGGGCACGCGGATGCGCATGTGCAGATGGCCGCCGAGCCTGGCGGCCTGGCGGGTGATGTGCTCCTGCAGAGGATGGCCGAGGCCGAGGCCGACAAAGGATTCGCTCATGATTTCGGTGAGGTTGGCGGCATGCAGGCCGGCGAGGCTGAGCCAGTGCCGCGCGGCGATCACCACCAGCCGATCGATGCAGAACGGTTTCTGCTCGAGATGCGAAAGACCGGCCCACGTCGCGGCGATGCCGAGGTCGGCGGCGCCGCTGGCCACCGCTTCGGCGATCTCATGGCTGGGACGTTCGTCGAGATCGATGTCGATGCCGGGATGCGCCACCAGGAAAGCCGGCAGGATGTCGCGCACCATCTCGGCCGTCGCGGCGGTGTTGGCCATCAGCCGTACACGCGCCCGCAGGCCGCCGGCATAGGCGCCGAGATCGCCCGCCATCGCCTCGATCTGGTTCTGCACCGCGCGCGCATGGTGCAGCAGCGCGTGGCCGGCGGCCGTCGGCACCACGCCACGGCGGCGGCGCTCCAGAAGTGGTGCGCCGAGCCGCTCCTCCATGCCCTTGATGCGGGCGCTCGCCGAGGCCAGGGCCAGCCCGGCGAGTTCGGCGCCATGGGTGATGCTGCCGCGTTCGGCCACCAGTAGGAACAGCCGAAGATCAGTGAGATCGAAGCGCATCTTTGTTGCTCCTGCAAGGCGTGCGGGTGGTGGCCTCAGCCTTCGGCCGGAACGAAGGCTGACAGCGCAATTTCCACATTGTGCGCGGCCGACATGTCCGTCAAATCCTTTGCGGTGGAGGTGTGCGATGAGTGACAAGACATCAGGCCGGTTCGGCATTCTCGAGAGCGCGGCGATCGTGCTGGCGGTCGCGGTGGCCACGCTTGCCATGGCGCAGGCGCAGCCCCTCGGATGTGTTGTGATAGCGGCTGCGGCCGGTGCCGATCCCAGACCGGCAAGACCCAAGCCGGCAAGACCCAAGCCGGATGCCGACGCGACGGACATGCTGCTGCATGACTGATTGCCTGATGAAGGTGTGCTCGTGCTGAGCGCCGGCATGCTTGCCTGGATCGGCGCCGTCTTCCTTGCCGCCGGCTTGGTCAAGGGCGTCGTCGGCATGGGGCTGCCGACGGTCGCGATGGGGTTGCTGGCGGTGACGATGGCTCCGGCGGAGGCGGCCGCTTTGCTCCTGATCCCGTCGCTGGTCACCAATCTGTGGCAGTTGTTCATCGGCCCGTCCTTCCGGGGCCTGTGCAGGCGGTTGTGGGCGATGATGGCCGGCATCATGCTGGGCACCGTCGCCGGGGCTGGGGTGCTCGCCGGCGCACATTCGGGCGCGGCCTCGGCAGGGCTTGGCGCGGCGCTGGTGCTTTACGCCATTCTCGGCCTGCTCAAGCTTGGCTTCATCACGCCAGCGCGTCACGAGGCCTGGGCATCACCGCTGGTCGGCTTGGCGACAGGCCTGGTCACCGGCGCCACCGGTGTCTTCGTCATCCCGGCCGTGCCCTATCTGCAATCGCTGCGGCTGGGGAGGGAGAATCTGATCCAGGCGCTCGGCCTGTCCTTCACCGTTTCGACGGCGGCGCTCGCCATCGGCCTGTTCAGGACGGGTGCGCTGGCGTCGCCGACGGCGCAGCTGACAGGGTCTATCCTGGCGCTGGTGCCGGCGCTGGCCGGCATGTTCATCGGCCAGGCGTTGCGCCGGACGATGAGCGTCGAGACCTTTCGCACGGTGTTCTTCTCGGGGTTGCTGGCGCTGGGGATGTATCTGATGCTGGAGGTGCTGCGGTGAGGCTGGTTTCACTCGGCGATCGACCTGATAACCCTCGCCGGATTTCCGCCGACAAGCGTGTTCGGGGGAACGTCCTTGGTCACCACCGAGCCCGCCGCGACGACCGCGTTTTCGCCGACCGTCACGCCGCCGATGACCGTTGCACCGGCGGCTATCCAGACATTGCGTTCGATGACGATCGGCCTTGCGGTGGTGAAGGCGCGCCGCCGCGACGGTTCGAGCGGATGGCCCGAGGTGATGAGGCTGACATTCGGCCCGATCAGCACGTCGTCTCCGATGTCGAGCCCGCCGAGATCATAAAAAGTGCAGTTCTGGTTGATGAAGACATTGCGGCCGACGCGGATGCCGGCCCCGCCCGTGGCGTAGAAGGGCGGGATCAACAGAAAGCTGCCGTCGACTTGCCTGCCAATGAGTTCGCTGAACAAGGCGCGGACTTCGTCCGCATCGTTGAACGTCAGGCGGTTGAGGCGGGCGGTGATCGCCATCGCCCGTTTGACATCCGCCAGCATGGCGGCCGATTCCGGCGTTCTCCCGGGGATCATCCTGGTGCGATCCGCATCCGCCATTCGCGGCTTTCCTCCGGGCACGATCGAACGCATGCTTGCGCCTAGCGGCCGCGCCACGGCGCGCCCTCGACTGTGTTTGAGCACGATTCCGAAAGCCGGTTCCAGCTCTACCGCACCACCAGTACCGGGATCGCGGTGTAGGACAGCACTTCCGCCGTCTGGCTGCCGAGAAGCAGCCGGCCCAGTCCGCGGCGGCCATGCGAGGCCATCACGATCAGGTCGCAACCTCGCGCCTGCGACAGTTCCAGGATCGCTTCGGCGGGGCGTTTGTCCTCGACATGTACAAGCTCGGCGGACACGCCGGCGGCGTCGGCCGATGCCTTGCATTTGGCGAGCACCTCCTTGCCGTATTTACGCGCCTCTTCCTGGTAGATGGCCAGTTCATCGCCAGCCGCGTAGCCGGCCATGGCGCCGCCCCATGCCAGCGTCGGGAATTGCTCCGAAACGGTGACGAAAGTGACGGTGGCGCCGATGCCTTTTGCCAATGCCAGGCCATGGGCAATGCCCTTGTCGGCCAGTTCCGATCCGTCGGTGGCGATGAGCAGATGTTTGTACATGATAACCTGACCTGTTGTGCGGGCTGCCTGAGCACGGACCCCTGATGAGTATAGACCAAACATAGGTGCGTCCCGCGCGCATTCATTGTGCCAATGCGAAGCGGATCAGGGCCAGCCCGACCGTGACCAGTATCGCTGATCGGGCGCCTTTTATGGCGCCAGAAGTGTATCGTTTTAATACAATCCCCAATTGGTGGACTCGGGTGACAGATCGGCAGTTAATTTCTCCTTCGGCCGAAAAGGAGGGGATGAAGGCCGCGAACCGGGAGGAAAGGATGTCGGTACAGAAAGAAGATTATCGAACGAACAGGGCCGACTTTGCGATAGCTTCAACGCGTGGCCAAGCAGTGTCCGACGATGGCGTGCGCGACGAGCCGCTGGCAATGAGCTACAAGTCGGTCTGGCCTAGAGATCGGCGATCCGCCAGATTGCCCGCAAATCCGGCGAAAAGTTCGTCAGGACCGAGAGCAGGACCGCGCCGCTAGCGCCTGTCATTCGCATGAAACCAGCTGTGCGCATGGGATAGCCCCGCCGACCGAGCACGCGGGACGCCGCAGCGCACCGGAGAACACGGCAAAGGTTGTCCTGCCTTACGAATTTGTATGTTCGTGGCGATGCGGCGGTAAGCTGGATATCCGACATTGGCTGCCTTTGATCGAGGCGTCCGACCGAGAATGCAAGCATGACGACTGCCACAGGCGCTCTGCGGCCACCACGGCCAACGGGTTCACAAAAGCGGTCGCCCTCCAGGTTTCGGCGTCAGTTGAACCGATGGGTGCATGCAACCAAGTGGTCGGCGCTTCAGTGGATGTTCCAGCGCGATATTGCCGCCATCCGATCCGCGCTCGGTGCTGAGCCGTTTGCCCCAATCCTTGCCCAGTATCCCAACATTGCGCTGAAGCCCGTTCGCCCGTACCTCGCGACCAGTCTGAAACGTATCCATCGCGCGATTGCCGTCGTTGGTCATTACACCGCGGCGGCGCGTCTCTTGACGGATACCGCCTTGATCGAAAGCCACACTCGGGGTCATCGTCTTTTGGCTCTGCCGACCGTTGCCGGTGAGGTCACGGTGGAACTGACGGGCCAGGCAGGTTTGCACCGAGAGGGGGAGTGGCGCCTTCTCCTCTTCCTGCAAGGACGTCCTGTTATCGAAATGGGTCTCGCGATCGTGGACCGGCCGCTTCTTCAGCTCGGCGGCAGTGGCGAGGTTCTCTACATTGGCGCTCTGAAGTCGACGTCGACCGGTGCGCAAGGTCTCGAGGATTCCCGGATACTGACCAAGGCCGTGGAAGGTCTGCGACCGAAAACGCTGCTGCTCCTGGTCGCCCAGACGCTGGCATCCTCGCTCGAACTCCGTGGCCTTGTCGCGGCATCGAACGCTGGCCACGTCTTTTCGAGCGACTATACCCTGCGCCGCCGCGTCACAGCCGATTACGACAGTTTCTGGGCAGAGTCCGGGGGTCGCCCAGTGCGTAGAACGATGTATGCCTTGCCCCTCGAGAAGGCTCAACGCGATCCGGCCGGCTACAAGCCGAACAAGCGAGCGCTAGTACGCAAGCGTCAGCGCCTCGAGGTCGAAATCGCGCGTCATGTCAGCCAGGCCGTCAGGCCGCTATTGCGGAGCTGAGCGCCTCGACGGCTTCCTCAATGCCGATCAAAGGCCGCGGGTGGGGGAACTCAAGCCGATATCAGGGCAGTCCTCGATGTCAGGCCAGTCCTCGATATCAGGCCGGTCCTCATGGGCCAGTCAGTCGCAGCCTGCCATCAGCCGCGCGGTCACCTGTCCGCAAACATTGCCGGACACAAACGATTGGCCGCCGAGCATGCCCGGCGGCCGATCTTGAAACGGCATGACGCCAAAGCGTAGATTAGAACGGTGTCGCGGGCAGCGCCTGGGTGCCTTCGAGTTTCACGGACTGGAGTTCGTTCGCGTTATAGCCAAGAGCCCGCAGGATGGTGGGCGCAACCTGCGTCGTCTGCACCAGGGCTGGCACCGATGCCGACTTGAGCGAAGGACTGCTGATAAGAAGCGCCACGTTACGATCGTTCGCATTGGCGCCGCCATGCTCGGCAATCTTGGAACCGGATGTGTAGACCACACCAGGGTTGACCGTGGCTATGAAGTCCGGCGTACGGCTGTCCGTGGCCGGATCCTGATAAGCGAGCGCGAGGGCGTTCGGCGTCTGGATCTGGGCGATGCCTTCGGCCTTGCTCGATTTCTCGAGATAATCCTGCGCCGCCGCGAGGTTCTTGACCCTGTCTTGCGGTTTGAGCCAGATCAGCGCGGCGTCGTCGGCGATGTGAAAGGCATAGCCCGGTGTCTTCGTGTATGGATCATCGTCCAAAGGCTGGAACGTCGCCGGGTCGATGGGCGACTGGCCATGCTTCGAGGCAAGGATGATCAGGGTCGAACTGGCGAGGTGGTTGTCCTTGAGTGCGACCATCAGTTCGCCAAGAGCGCCATCGACATAGGCGAGTTGACCGGCGAGACCATTGCCTGGCGCGCCGCTGGCATCCAGATAGCCGCCGACCAGGCCGGCCTCGTCGCCAGGGCCAGCCTTGGGAAGCTTCTGCCCCACGCTCACCGCCTGGAAATTCATCCCGAAAAGCGTGGGAACCGCCGCCGGATGCGCGCCTGTGCTGTCGAGGCCCCTGATTTCGTTGATCACCGCCTTGACCCGCGCTTCGTCAAAATCGCGCTCGGCCTTGAAGCTGCCGGTCGTCTTCACCTTCGTGCCAGGAATCAAGCTGTCCTGTTCCAGGGCGTAGAGGTCGTCGACGCCTTTGCCCGAAGGTCCGTTCAGCCATTCGTAGGCCGGATGCTTGTCGGACCAGGCCGTGTGGCCGCCATGAGCTTTCACGATTTCGAAGACGTTGTTGACCCGCACGAAATCATGCGGATAGACCACCGAGCACTTGCCGTTGACAAGCGTCATCGGCAGCTTTGCCGGGTCGATCTGGCTGCGGAAATCGCCTGGCTTGCCGCCGGCATCGAGGCGCTTCGAATCGACGTCGATGTTCTCGGCGAAGGCCACCTCCGCGCCCGCCTCGCCCTTGCAATCCGAAGCCGGCGCGAAATAGGTGCGGTCATAGCTGTCGTCGTAGAACACGCCTGTCGATTTGGGCGTACCGCCGGTCACCTGTGCGACAAAGCCGGGGAATGAATCGGACGGGGCGCTGGTGAGTGCGTTGGGATAGAAAATCCCCGTATGGGCCAGCGCGGCGAACGAGCTTTTCGGATTGGCGGCGACATAGTTCGCCAGATCGAGCGCATGAAGCCCGTCGACGCTGATCAGCAATACGTGCTTGTAGGGTGCGGCGATCGCGCTGGAATCAGACAGCGCGCCAGCCAACGCCGCCGTCAGCGTGCCCGCCGCCAGCGCCAGAGATAGTGTTTTCATTAAGTGTCCCTCGTCTCACAGTTCGCGATGGACAAACGTAGACGTGCGGACATGACAGGTTCATGAAAACGCGATGTCAGGGACCTTACGGATTGGTAAGCCAGCCGGGGGCCTTTCACTGTGCGGTGCGGCCCGTTACAGCTTGGCCCGAGACATCGAAAGGCAGCCCATGAGCAACGCATATCCGCAAATCCATCTGGTCCGGCATGGCGAGACGGCGTGGAGCCTTTCGGGGCAGCACACCGGCCGCACCGACATGCCGCTGACGCCGGCCGGCGAGGCGGCCGCGCGGGGCGTTGCGCAGCGGCTCGAGGGCCTGTCGTTTTCGGCCGTGTGGTCGAGCCCTTCGCAACGCGCCTACAACACCAGCGTGCTGGCCGGCTTCGGTGCGGCAAGCACCAAAATGGACGATCTGCAGGAGTGGGATTACGGCGCCTATGAGGGGCGCACGACCAATGAAATCCTGGCCGAGCGGCCGGGCTGGAACGTCTTTCGCGACGGCTGCCCGCAAGGCGAGATGGCCGCCGATGTCGGCGCCCGCGCCGACAGGATCATCAGGCAGCTTCGCGAAGCCGGCGGCTCGATCCTGATCTTTTCCAGTGCGCATTTCCTGCGTGTGCTCACCGCCCGCTGGCTCGGCCTGCCGCCGGAAGGCGGCGCGCTGTTCGTGCTCGACACGGCCTCCATCAGCGTGCTCGGCTACGAGCATGACCTGAGCGAGCCGGTCGTGCGCAAATGGAACCTGAAGTAGGGCGGACGCGCATGCATGACATTCAGGCAAAACTTCTGCTTTCCGTGCAGCGTGCGCTGCTCGGCGCCGTTTCGTCCCGGCTTCGGGCGGTCACCTGCCGCTGGGAAGGGGTTGGGATCACGCTTCGCTTCGTGTTTGACGGCGAGCCCGCCGATCTGGATTTTGAAGATGCCGGGATCGTCGCAGCCGAAGTGGCCGCCGACTTCCCGGCACCCTGGACCGTAGACGAGGACATCGCGCGACTGGACTATCCCGATGATCTGCGCCCAGGTGCGCTCGCGCTTTGGGCATTCCGGCGCAAGGAGAGCGCCATGACGGGAAATCCCCGCTGACCGGTTGGCGATGGCTGCGAGACACCAGCATTCTATCTGTCGAACTTCCGGATCGCTTCCGCTGTCACCGGCGTGAAGAAATTCACCAGATTGCCGTCGGGGTCCCGGAACAAAAGCGAGCGGTTGCCCCAGGGCATGGTAGTCGGCTGCTGCACGGTCACGTTCCTGATCGTGTCCGACAGCCGGGCGAATTCGGCATCGACGTCGGCGACGCGGAATTCGAGGATGGCGGTGTGGTTGTCGGCGGGGCGGGCGATGTCGCCGCCGAACAGCATCAAGGTGCGCGTGCTGCCGATCGCCAGCGTGCAGGAAGGCGTCGACAGTTCCGCGAAGTCCTGCGTGTAGACGGTCACCGGCATGCCGGTGATCTCGCCATAGAAGTGCACGAGGCGCTGAACATCCGAGGTGATGATGCGGACAGAGACGAAATTCATCGCAGGGCTCCTTGATCGCTGAAGCCGCGGCGGGCTCCCGACCGATCTATAGGCCAGGCCTCCTGCCAGCTTTCTGTCAGGAGAGAGATTTGAGCTTCACGCTTCCGGTTCGGACCATGTGGACGGCAAGCCAAAGGCGGCGAACAGGCCGGCGCCGAGCGGGCCGACATAGACCGTCAGCGAGGCGATGGCGTCGTTGGCTGGCTCGATGACGTGCAGCGACTGGGCGCGCCATTCCGGCTCCTGGTGGCGCCGCGCATAGATCGCGACGGCAGGCTGGCCATTGGCCCGCGTCGGCACGGCGCGGTAGCCGGCGAAATTGCTCCACACGGTTTGGAAGAAGGAGCGGATCGCCTGGCGTCCCTGGTACCAGTCGCGCCATGGCGGCATGTGGTATGTGGCGTCCTCGCGCAGCAGGGCGATCAAGCCGTCGAGGTTGGCGGCCTGCCAGGCCCTGATATAGCGTTCGAGCAGCAGGCCTTCCTCCGGACTGGGCTGGGATCGCTGCAACGGGCGGCCCTGCGGATAGGCCCCGCCGAGTGTCGCGCGCGCCCGCTGCAAAGCGCTGTTGACCGAGGCGGTCGAGCCGCCCAGCAACTGGGCGGTCTCGGCAGCCGACCAGCCCAGCACGTCGCACAGCAGAAGGGCTGCGCGCTGCCTTGGCGGCAGACGCTGGATGGCGGCGACGAAGGCCAGTCGCACGGCTTCGCCGGTCTCGTAGCGCGCATCCGGGCCGGGCTCGCCATCGGCGATATCAGGCAATTCGGCGTCGGGGTAGGGCTCCAGCCAGGAAAGCTCGGCCGCCGGTCCGGCGGCGGCCGTCCCCTCGGTCGGCGGCCGTGCGGGCTCCGCGAGAATGCGATGCGCCGATGAACGGGATTTGATGGCGTTGAGGCAGGTGTTGGTGGCTATCGAGTAGAGCCAGCCGCGCGGCGAGCCGCGCCCGTCATATTGGGCGCGGCCGCGCCATGCCTTGAGGAACGTATCCTGCACGAGATCGTCGGCCTCGTGCAGCGAACCCATCATCCGGTAGCAGTGCAGCTTGAGCTCGCGGCGATGAGCCGCCGTCAGGCGCTCGAAGGCAGGCCGGTCGAGGAACGGCCTGCCTCCCGGGCGCGGCGGCTCAAGCGGGCCGGGAGCGTCTGTCATGTCGAGCCCACCATGCTCAGTTCGGCTGTCGATTTCGGCCGGCATCCTGCGCGCCTCATGCCGCCGCGGCAAGGCCGCTGCCGCTGACCGTGAAGGCGGTGCCTTGCGCCTTGCCGCCGGCGAGCGCGACCACCGCGCGCCCGACATCGGCGGGCGTCTGCACATCGGTCATGCTGGCCAGGAAGTCCGCCGGGCTGATGCCGAGATAGGCCGATATGCTGGATATGCCACGCTGGCCGACGCCGGTCCCGGTCATGATGCGCATCGGCGCCAGCGCCATGAAGCGCAGGCCAAGGCCAAGCCGGTCGGCTTCTTTCTGGCTGTGGGCGGCAAGGAACATCTGCGTGCGCTTGGCGCCGGAATAGCCGCCGGAGTTCGGCGGGCCGCCACTGAATGCCGCGCCGCTGGAGATCAGCACCACGCGGCTGCCCGGTTTCATCAGGCCCCGGAGGGCGGCCCTGCAGAACAGGAACGATGCCTTGACGTCCGTCTCCCAATTCGTCGAGAAGTCTTCCCAGCTCTGGTCCTGAATGGACGCCGACGGCGCGAAAGCGCCCGCGCAGACTACCAGCACGTCCGGCTGCATGGCGGCAAACACCGCGTCGGGCGCGGTGTCCTGCGTGGCATCGGCGGCAAGCGTCTTCACGCCCGACGCCTCCCAGGCGAGCTCCTTCAAGGCTTCCGTGCCACGAGCGACGGCAAGCACGGTTGCTCCCTCGCCCAAAGCAGCTTCCACGATCGAACGGCCGACACCCCGGCTGCCTCCGACCACTACGACCTTTTGACCTTGCAACGATCCCATGGATCACCTCGCTTCTTCCGGCCCGGAGGATTCCGGCGCCTATGGATAAGGACAGCGGGAGTGGGCGGAAATCATCGGTGCGCGGTGAAGAATTATTCTCGGTCCGCTAGTCAAGGCGCTCTCATTCGTTTGACCATTTGTCAAAGACATGAACGGAGCGATAGACTGGACGGCCCATCGCCGATCTCTTGGGCGCAACCTGGGAGGAATGGAAGATGACGACTTTGTTCGTGAGACATACCGTGTCCGACTACAAGGCCTGGCGCAAAATCTATGACGGATTCGCTCCGGTGCAAAAGGCCGGTGGCGTGAAGGCCGAGACCGTCTATCAGGCGGCGGACAATCCCAACGACGTCACCGTGACGCATGATTTCGGCAATGTCGCCGAGGCGCAAGCCTTCATCCAAAACCCGAAATTGAAAGAGGCGATGGCGAGCGCCGGCGTGGTCGGCGCGCCAAGCATGTGGATCACCAACAAGGCCTGATCGACCGCTCTGGCCGCGCGTTCCGCGATGAATGGCCAGGCCACTTCGGGCCTGGCGGGCGGGACGGTTGGTCAGTCCGCGAGCAGCGCCAGTTCCTCAGCCGTCAAATGCCGCGCCGTGCCCTTGGCCAGATCGCCGAGCGGCAGGCGGCCGATGGCGATGCGGATGAGGCGCTTGACCTCGATGCCGTGCGCGGCGAGCAGGCGGCGGATGTGGCGGTTGCGGCCCTCGTCGAGCACGATCTCCAGCCAGGCGGTGCGGCCGCCGCTGCGCAAAAGCGCGATGGAGTTGGCCGTCAGGGTTTCCCCGTCGACGGTGACGCCCGCGTGCAGCGCCTCCAGCATCGTCGCGTCGGGCACCGTGCCGACCTGGACATGATAGGTCTTGGGCAGATGCGAGGCCGGGTCCATCAACCGGTTGGCGAAATGCGTGTCGTTGGTCATCAACAGCAGGCCTTCGCTCGCCTTGTCCAACCGGCCGACCGGCGAGACGAAGGGCAGATCGAGCCCTTCCAGGCAGGTGTAGACGGTGTCGCGCTGCTGCGGGTCGTCGCGGGTGGTGACCAGCCCGCGCGGCTTGTTCAGCATCAGATAGACCTTGCGCTCGGCCACCACCGGTTTGTCGTCGACGACGATGCGGTCGCGGTCCAGGTCGACGCGCAGTGAGACATCGCGCACCACCTTGCCATTTACGCGCACGCGGCCCTCCGCGATCAGCACCTGCGCCTGCGTGCGCGAGCACAAGCCGAGTTTCGACAGCGCGCGGTGCAGGCTGACGCCCAATGACTTGCCAATGGGGGGCTTGCCAGTGGGAGGAAGGCTGGTACTTCGTGGCTGGCGTCGCGTCATGTCCTGCTTTGTCGTTCCGGATCGCTTGTGCGGCGTGCCGGCGAGCGTGCCGCCGGCACATTGCCTGATGGGTGGGGCGAACTGTTCGCCCGGGATTGCCTTGGCTATCATGCGCATCAGATGCTGCTCAAGCTCCAGGGGCGGTCTATCTGATGGCGGCGGCGACCAGCATTTCGCATGGCCCTTCGAACTGTCCATCATGTTCGAACTGGCCAAGCGCGGTCTCGATTTCCGCCCAGGCGTCATCCTGCTCGCTGGGCGACAAGCCGGCCAGCATCTGGTGCAGCGCGCCGAAGGATTCCTGCTCGAACTGCAGGCATTCGAGCGCCGACCGAAGGCGCACCGGCGCGTTTACCTTCTCGATGCGCACGTCATGGAAACCGGCATCGGTCAGGCGCTTGGCGAGCACTGCGGGGTCACCCAGGCTGAACGGTCCGGGCTGGCCGGGCAGCGGCGCGGGCAGGGCGGCACGGCGACGGATGATGCCGACCGGAATCGAGAAGAACAGGTTCCTGTCGGCGGTGGAATAAACGATGGCGCCAACCTTGCCGCCTGGCTTGAGATGGCCGCGCATGCCGCCCAGCGCCCGGTTCTGGTCGGGAAAATAGATCAGCCCGACGCGCGAGATCACCGCGTCGAACGGTTCGGCCGATATGGCGTCCAGCATTTCGCCGTCGGCCGCGGCGGTATCGACATTGGCATAACCGGCCAGCTTCGCGTTATCGGCGGCGAAGGCGAGAATGCCCGCCGAGATGTCAGTGGCCAGCACATAGCCCGTCGGCCCGACACGCCGTGCGGCGGTCAGCGTCTGTTCGCCGGCGCCGGCGGCGACATCGAGAACGCGGCTACCCTTGCCGACATCAGTCATATCAAGCATCAGTTCGGTGGCGGGTCCGAGCCAGCGGGTCAGGAGCGGACCCCAGCGGTTCCAGGCTTCGGCGGCGCTGTCCCATTGCTTGCGCGTGGTTTCCTTGAACTTTGCTGGATCGAAAATCGGTTGCTGCACGGTCATGGCGTTCTCCCCTAAAGGCACTATTGCCTTGCCGGAAACCCTAGGGATCGCGTAATTCTGGTGCCATTCTCGAAATCTCGACGCCCATTTTGCAAAATTGCACGGATCGGGGTCCAGGATGCATTGGGATGACTTGCGGATTTTCCTGGCCGTCGCGCGCGACGGCTCGATCAGCGGCGCCGCAAAACGCATGAACATCCAGCATTCCACCGTGTCGCGCCGTATCCGGCTGCTGGAGACGCAACTCGGAACCCGGCTGATCGAGCGCAAGAAATCCGGCTACGAGCTGACGCCCGCCGGCGACGAGCTGCGGATGGCGGCCGGCAAGATGGAGCTGGAGGTGCTCGAGGTCGAAGGCGCGCTCGGCGGTCAGGAAGACCGGGTCGCCGGCGAGCTCAGGGTGTCGGCGATCAACAACATGGCTTCATCCGTGCTGATGCCGATCTTCGCCGGCTTCAGCGAGGCCTACCCGGATATCCGGCTGCATGTGCAGGTTTCCAACAAATATGTCAGCCTGGCGGAACGCCATGCCGACATCGCCATCCGGCTGACCAACACGCCGCTCGACACGCTGGTCGGAACACGGCTCACCAGTGTCGCCTCGGCCGTCTACGGAGAGCGGCGCTATCTCGGGGGCTTGCGCGCCAGCGGCGCCCAGCCGCTCTGGATCGGGGTGGAGTGCTGCGCCTTCCACCAATCCTGGACCCATGCGGCCTGCCCGGATCACCGCCATAGTTTCTTCGTCGACGACACGCTGTTGACGCTCGCCGCGCTGAAACAGGGGCTGGGCCTCGCCTATCTGCCTTGCTTCATGGGCGACAGCGCCAGCGAACTTGAGCGCTTTCGCCAACCGGACCCGGTCCATGATCTCGGGCTGTGGCTGCTCTACCATCCGGATCTCAAGCGAACCAAGCGCATCAGGGTGTTTCGCGAACACATGGTGGCGGCCGTCCGCGACCAGAGCGCGCTGTTCGAAGGCCGCCTGCCGCAGCCATCAGGATCGGCTTTCTAATGCATGTCGCCCAGAAGTGACCTCGGTTCTGGGAGAACGACATGCATAAAAACAAGGACCTAAAGCGCGTCGCATGAATCCGTTTCGACGCGACGCGCTTTAGGACCCTGGCAGGCCGCTCACACCGCCGTGCCGACCAGCGCGCCGATGCCGGCGGTGAGTGCCATGGCCAAGGCGCCCCAGAAGGTGACGCGCAGGGTTGCGCGAAGGATGTTGGCGCCGCCGGCCTTGGCGCCGATGGCGCCCAGCAAGCCGAGGAAAAGCAGGGAGGCTACCGACACCGCCAGCACCAGCGTGGCGCGAGGCGAGACCAGCACCATGATGAGCGGCATCGCCGCGCCCACGCTGAAGGTCGCCGCCGAGGTCAGCGCCGCCTGGATCGGCCGCGCCGTGGTCATTTCCGAAATGCCGAGTTCGTCATGGGCATGCGCGGCCAGAGCATCCCTAGCCATCAGCTGATCGGCGACCTGGCGCGCCAGGCCCGTCTCCAGACCGCGCTTGACGTAGATCTGGGCGAGTTCCTCGCGCTCGAATTCGGGCTGGGTCCTGAGTTCCTCGCGTTCGCGGGCGAGGTCGGCATTCTCGGTGTCCGACTGGGAACTGACCGAGACATATTCGCCGGCAGCCATCGACATGGCGCCCGCGACCAGCCCGGCGATGCCCGCGACCAGAACCTGCGAGGTCGGGGCGGCGGCGGACGCCACGCCGACGATCAGGCTCGCGGTCGAGACGATGCCGTCATTGGCCCCCAGAACGGCGGCGCGCAGCCAACCGATGCGCGACACCAGATGGTTTTCGACATGCAGGCGGCTCATGCTTCTCTCCTGATCGTGCCTTCGAGTTCCGGCCGCCGCGACTCTAGCAGCCTTTAACGAAGCGAAGTTGATCCAGGTCAGAATCAGGCCGCCTGTTCCCGATCACGTGCCCGGCACCCCGGCTGGTTGCGGTGCCGACGGACCGTGAAGGCGCTCGCGTGTTAACCGGGTTGCTCAGCCATCACGATGACGTTGCCGCAGGTGTCATCAAAGAAGGCGGCGCTGACCGGGCCCATCCGCCGCGGCGGTCCGAGAAATTTCACGCCGCGCCCGGCGAGGCGGTCGTAGTCGGCCTGGATATCGCGGCACGTGATCAGGGCCGCCGGGAAGTGAGCGTCATGGAGCGCTTTCTGCGCGGCACGCGCTGGCGCATCGCGGTTGGGCTCAAGCACCAGTTCAGCGCCGTCGGCCTGGTCCGGAGACACCACCGTCAGCCAGCGGGCCTGGCCACCATCGTAGTCGCGCTTTTTCACAAAGCCGAGGACCGAGGTGTAGAAGGCCAGCGCCTTGTCCTGGTCGTCAACCTTGATGAGGATATGGCGAAGCTGCATCAAAGAATTTCCTTTTTCTACTTCGGGTTATCGACCGCGCCTAACCTCGCTCGTTGAAGAACTCCGTCAGCACGGGCGCGTGCGCGGCGGGTTTCAGCATGTGGTTCTGGCCCGCCAATGTCCGGTGGCGGGCATTGGGCAGAGCCTGTGCCAAGGCCTCGTTGCCGTGTTGCATCCATGGCGGGCTCTTGCCGCCATCGGTCACCAGCGTCTGCACTTTCACCGAGGCCCAGCGGGCGGGATCGAGCGGCTTGCCGAGCTGATCGCCGGCGACGATGGCGCCGTCATAAGGCAGCGTGTGCGCCACCGCCTTGAGCTTGCGCCAGATCGGCATCAGCTTCATGAGGACGATGAGCAGGCTGGGCATGCCTACCGATTTGAGGAAGGCGGCCACGGCGTCGCCGCGCCGGCCTTCGGCGACCGCCCGTCGGATCGTTGCCCAGTCGCCTTGCGTGGTCGCCCGGCTGTCGTCGACGATCAGCGGCGCTTCGTAGAGCGCGAGTTTCCTGATGCCGGGCAGGCGGCTTGCGGCCATCAGCGCCAGCATGGCGCCTGACGACATGCCCCAGAGATAGGCCTCGCCACCGGCGGCCATCAGCACCGCCTCGATGTCGTCGACCTCGCGCTCGACCGCGTAGGGCAAGGTGTCGCCGCTGTCGCCACGGCCGCGGCGGTCGTAGCGAAACACGGTGAAGCTGCTTTCCAGCGCCTTGGCCAGCGGGCCACTCGGACCCATGGTGCGCGAGCAGAGCGCGCCGTCGACGAGAATGAGCGGATGGCCCTGGCCGCGGCGCTCGCAGGCGATCGGCGTCCCATCCCGCGACAGCACGGCCCCCGACAAAATGGCCTGCGTGGTGGGTTTCGCGTTCTCAGCCAGCATGGTTGGTCTCCTTGGCTATCAGCTGCTCCAGCCGCTCGAAGCTCTGCATCCAGCCGCCGCCCATGCCGAGCGCCAGCAGGCGCTCGCGGTCGGCGGCACTGGCCAGCGTCACCTCGAAATGGACATGGGTGCGCTTGCCGTGCGGCGTGAAGGTCACGGTATGGCGGCTGTGGCCTGGCGGTTTGCCGGCCCATTCGCGGATTTCAGGATCCGGTTCGTCGCGGTAGCTCAGCCTGACATTCTCGACCACTTCGAGATAACTGCCCTGGTTGCGATAAAGCGTGCCGCTGGCGGTCAGCATGTCGATGCGCCAGCGGCCGCCGACGCGCACGTCGAGCGCGCAAAAGGGAATGGTGCAGTCCTTGATGCCCCACCACCCGGCCACCAGCGCCGGATCGGTCCACAGCCGGAAGACGCGCTCGACAGGAGCATTGAAGATCCGTTCGATGGCGAAGCTGCGGTCGGTCGTTGCGGGCGTGCTCATTCCGGCCTGTCCGCGTTGCGCCGCAGCAAATCCTCCATGAGGTCGAAACGGTCTTCCCAGAGTTTGCGGTAATCGTCGAGCCAGCGGTCGATATCGCGCAGCGGCTTGAGTTCGATGCGGCTCAGATGCTTCTGCGCCGCCCGGCTGCGGGTGACGAGACCGGCCTGTTCCAGCACGCCGACATGTTTGGAGACGGCGCGCACGGTGAGCGCGAAGGGCTGCGCCAGTTCGGCAACCGAGGCTTCGCCGTCGAGCAGGCGGGCCAGGATCGCCCGGCGCGTCGGGTCGGCAAGTGCGGCGAATGTGTCGTCGAGGGAGATTTCAGCTACCATTATGGAACCATATAGTTCTGGAACTAACAGGTTCTATAAAGGCATCAGGCGACTACGTCAATGGGTGACGCTTATAGCGTTGCGAGCGCGATGCGTCCCTTTGCCGGGCGAAGCTGTCGCCCGGCAAAGGGGCTTGAAATGCCTCAGGCGGCCTGGCTGGCTTCGCCGGCGATGCCGTTCAGCACGGCGATCGCGTTAGCCGGCAGGTCCAGCTCCGCCGCCGCCAGGTTTTCGCGGAGGTGATCGACCGAGGAGGTGCCCGGGATGAGCAGGATGTTTGGCGCGCGCCGCAACAGCCAGGCGAGCGCCACCTGCATCGGGGTCGCGCCAAGCTTTTGCGCGACATTGGCCAGCGTGTCCGACTGCAGCGGGCTGAAGCCGCCGAGCGGGAAGAACGGCACATAGGCGATGCCGTCGGCGGCCAGCTCGTCGATCAGCGCGTCATCCTGGCGATGGGCAATGTTGTACTGGTTCTGCACGCAGACGATGTCGGCGATGTTGCGTCCCTGCGCGATCTGGGTGCGGGTGACATTGCTCAGGCCGATATGGCGCACCAGGCCCTGGCGCTGCAATTCGGCAAGCGTGTTCAATTGCGGCTCGAGCGATCCTTCGGCGGGGCCATGGATGCCATGCATGGAGCGCAGGTTCACCACCTCCATCACGTCCAGCCCGAGATTTCGCAAATTGTCATGCACGGCCTGCGTCAACTCCTTCGGCGACATGGCGGGAAGCCATGCGCCCTTGTCGTCGCGCCTGGCGCTGATCTTGGTGACGATGGTGAGGTTGGCGGGGTAGGGATGCAGCGCCTCGCGGATGATCTGGTTGGTGACGTGAGGGCCATAGAAATCCGATGTGTCGATGTGGTCGACGCCGCTGGCGATCGCCTCGCGCAGCACGGCGAGCGCCGCGTCGCGGTCCTTGGGCGGTCCGAAGACGCCGGGTCCAGCCAGCTGCATGGCGCCATAGCCGAGGCGCTTCACGGTGCGGTCGCCGAGTTTATAGGTTCCGGCCTTGCTGATGTCGGTCATGGTCTCATCTCCTTTGGATCGGCCCAATGTAGACATAGCGCGGCTGCGCGATAATATGGTGTAATCGGCACACCCCGTGCGGGAAGGCGAACAATGGCGATGGATCTGGGGGACCTCCAGGCATTCATGGCGGTGGCACGCGCCGGCGGTTTTCGCGAGGCGGCCAGAACGGGCGGCGTCAGCGCTTCCAGCCTGTCGGAGACGGTGCGGCGGCTGGAGACCGGGCTCGGCGTGCGGCTCCTCAACCGCACCACGCGCAGCGTCGCGCCGACCGAGGCCGGCGCGCGGCTGCTGGAGCGGCTTGGCCCGGCTCTCGGCGAGGTCGAGGCGGCGCTCGACGTGGTCAACGGCTTTCGCGGCCGCCCGGCCGGCACGCTGCGGCTCAACGTGCCGGTCGTCGCGGCGAAACTGGTGCTGCCGCGGCTGTTGCCGCCCTTCCTCGCCGCCTATCCAGAAATCCGCATGGAGGTGACCGCCGAGGACAGTTTCGTCGACATACTGGCGAGCGGCTGCGACGCCGGCATCCGCTATGACGAACGGCTGGAGCAGGACATGATCGCCGTGCCGATCGGTCCGCGCCGGCAGCGCTTTGCCGCCGCCGCCGCACCGGCCTATCTCGACACGCACGGCCGGCCCGAGCATCCGCGCGACCTGCTCGATCACGCCTGCCTGCGCGGCCGCTTCGCCAGCGGCCTGACGCCGCCCTGGGAGTTCGAACGCGACGGCGAGGTGGTGAGCGTCGAACCGACCGGCCCGCTGCTGGTCAGCACCGGCACGGCAATGGCGCTGGCGCTCGAGGTGTCGGTCGCCGGCGGCGGCATCGTCTCACTGTTCGAGGACTGGTTGCGCCCCTATTTCGACAGTGGTGCGCTGGAGCCGGTGCTGGAGCCCTGGTGGCAGGAGTTCTCCGGCCCATACCTCTATTATCCCGGCCGCCGCCTGACGCCGGCGCCGCTCAGGGCGTTCATCGATTTCGTCGGTGGGATGCGGTGGGGGTGAGGGTTTGGTAGCGAAGCGCCTCGATGTGCAAGCGTAGATCCGAAAGTATCATCTCGACCTTGTCGGCTGCCTCGTGGGCTACGAATTCTGCCTGCGCTCAGATTGCGCCTGTGCCGCCATTGGCGCCAAACACGCTTCCGTCCGTATAGGTGATTTCGCCCGAAGCAAGCAGGACGAAAAGCGCCGCAAGCTCTGCCGGCTGACCTGCCCGGCCGAGGGGAGTATCCTGGCCGAACTCCTCCAATTTCCCCGGCAACTGGCCTCCAGCAACCTGCAACGGCGTCCACACTGGCCCCGGCGCGACGGCGTTGACGCGTATGCCCCGTTTGGCAAGCTGCTTTGCCAGGCCTTTGGTGAAGATGGCAATGCCGCCTTTCGTCGTCGCGTAGTCGAGCAATTCCTCGCCGGGATTGAAGGAATTGACGGACGCGGTGTTGATGATCGCCGCGCCCGGCTTCATCAGCGGAATTGCTGTCTTCGTGATCCAGAACATCGCGTAGAGATTGGTCTTCAGGGTGCGGTCGAACTGCTCGAAACTGATGTCGTCGATCGACGGCTTGGATTGCTGATAGGCGGCGTTGTTTACCAGAATGTCGAGGCCGCCAAGTTCGCGGTGCGCCCGCTCGACGAGCTCAACGCAGAATTTCTGGTCCGTCAGGTCTCCCGGGATCAGGACGGCTTTTTTCCCCTCTGCGCGGATCAGCTCGGCCACGTCCTGCGCGTCCGGCTCTTCGCTGGGAAAGTAGTTGATCGCCACGTCGGCACCTTCCCGTGCGAACGCAATGACGGCGGCGCGTCCGATCCCAGAGTCGCCCCCGGTCACAAGAGCCTTGCGGCCTGCCAGCCGGTTTGATCCCCGATAGCTCGTCTCGCCGCAGTCGGGAACCGGATCCATGGCGCGCTGAAGAGCCGGCCATTCCTGACGCTGCTCCTTGAATGGCTCGCTCGTATATTTCGTCGCGGGATTGGACATGGGTGCCTCCGATAGAAATTGGTCTTTGGTCAGAGCTCGACCTTGGCATTGTCGCCGACATTCGGCTTGGAGCCGGTGACAGCCGCAAACACCATCTTCGCGGATGCCACGATCAGTCCTGGGCTGTCCCACAGTTCGCCTTCGTCGGGCGTGACCGTTATCAGACGAATGTCGGGATCCTCGGCGTTGTCCCACCATGCCGCGTCGGTCTTCTCCCACAACTCGGCGATCCTTCGTCTGTCGTTGGTCACCACGGCGGGGCCAGAGATCGTGACGTATTTGTAATGGCTGCTGTCACTCCAGGCCAAGGTCACCTTCGGATAGGTCGACAGTTGCTTGTTCTTGGCGCTGTCGTCATTCACGAGAAAATAGATCGCGTTTTCTTCGCGGAACACACGCGCGGATAGCGGCCTGGCGCGGTTGTATTCGCCGTCCCACGTCACAAACATGCAGATGTCGATTTCCTTGGCGAGCTCCCAGATGCGATCAGTCGCTTCGGCTGGAGTGAGATCCGTCTGTTGCTCTTGACGCTTGGCCATAAACTGTCCTCCGGGGATTGGATTGCGCTGGTACAACTCGCGTCCGGCCGCGACGTTCCCTTGGAAATCTTGTTGAGTGGTGGGAGCACAGAAATCGGCCGGCAGCCTGAGATCGACGGATAATCCCTGCTGCGATCGTGAAAGCACGCCGGGTCGAAATAGATTCAATTGGCGTGCGCAAGTGCCTGTTTTTATACGGGAATGCATGTCGTTGCGGCAAACCGCAACCTGTCGATCGCGATCCTGGTTATCCCAGGGAAGCCATATCGGAACAATCCAAACGCGATCTGTAACGGTTTGTTTCCACGCCGGTCGTATCCACGAGAGGCCGCGTCGCGCATGGCCGACGCATCGTGGACAGGTGAAGCATGGGTTCGCCCTGGTCCGAATTGCTGGCCAATCTGGCGGTCGTGGCGATGTTCGTTTCGGCCTGGATCCACACGCATGTGTGGCTGGACCGCCTGCCGGCCCCGGTCAAGGCGGTGGCCTTCGGCGTGCTCATGGGCGCCGGCGCCATCATCCTGATGCTGACGCCGATGCAGCTGCAGCCGGGCGTGCTGGTCGATCTGAGGGCGACGATGATTGCCGTTGCCGGCTTCTTCGGCGGTCCTGTCGCCGGTATCGTCGCGGGCGTCATGGCCGGAGCATTCCGGGTCTTCGAGGGCGGCATCGGTGCCTTCGCCGGCGCCGTGGGGATCGCCGCCACCATGCTGGTCGGCATTGTGGGCAATCTCGCGCTGAGGGGCCGTTCGCCCGGCATGGCCGATATCATGATCCTGGGTGCGGCGGCGGCCTGTGGATCCTTGCTTGGCCTTAGCGTCCTGCCGCAGCCGGTCATCCAGACGGTTCTGCCCGAGGTGGTGTTCCCGTCCAGCCTGTTGATTTTCGTCTCCGTGGCGATGTCGGGGCTGGCGCTCTACCAGGAGCGGCGGCGCATCGAGGCATTGCAATCGCGGCGCATCTTCAAGGCGGTGGTCGAGACCTTGCCCGATTGCCTCAACGTCAAGGACCTCGAGGGGCGCTTCATCGCCGCCAATCCGGCAACGGCCGAATTGATGCAGGCGGCCAATGCCAAGGCGCTGATCGGCAAGACGGATTTCGACTTCTATCCCAGTGAGACGGCGCGAGAATTCCGCGACGACGAGCTTGCCGTGCTGGCGTCGGGTGTCTCCACCACCATCGAACAGCACCTGCACCATGAGGACGGCACCGATGCCTGGCTGGCGACGCTGAAGGCGCCGTTTCGCGACAAGGCCGGCACTGTCATCGGACTGATCACGCACAATCGCGACATCACGCAGCGCAAGCAATTGGAGAGCGAACTGGCGGAAAGCCAGGCAAGGCTCGGAGACGCGTTGACGCACATGGCCGACGGCCTGGTGATGTTCGATCCCGACGGCAGGCTGGTGCTGTGCAACGGCCAGTACCGCGCCATGTTTGCGAAGACGGCCGACATCAGAGTGCCCGGGGCCGACCACCGCGACATCCTGCGCACTTCCGTGGCGCGCGGCGAAAGCGTCACGCCGCCGGACGCCGTCGAGGCGTGGATCGCCGAAATCATGGCCCTGCAGACGATTGCCAGCCACCGCCAGATCCGGCTCGCCGACGGACGCTGGCTCGATGTGCGCACGCGGCCGACCGGCGACGGCGGCAGCCTCAGCGTCTATTCCGACATAACCGAGGCCAAGCAGGTGGAGGCTGAATTGCTTTCGGCCAACCAGAAGCTGAACCTTCTGGCGCACCGCGACGGGCTGACCGAACTGTTGACGCGGCGGGCCTTCGACGACGCGCTGGCGCGCGAATTCGCCCGCGCCCGGCGCAACGCGACGCCGCTCAGCCTGCTGCTGATCGACGTCGACTGGTTCAAGCGCTTCAACGACCTTTACGGCCATCCGGCGGGCGATGCATGCCTGCGCGCGGTCAGCCGTTGCATCGAGGCGACGGCACGGAGGCCAGCCGACGCGGCGGCGCGTTATGGCGGCGAGGAGTTCGCGCTCATCCTGCCCGAAACCGACGCGCGGGGCGCCTTCGTCATCGCCGAAAGCCTCAGAGGCAAGGTGCGCGACCTCGCTCTGGCGCATGCCGGCAGCGAAAAGGGTATCGTCACCGTCAGCATCGGGGTCGGCACCATCGACGGCGGCGCCGCGATCGAGATCGCCGATCTGCTGCGGCGCGCCGACGAGGCGCTCTATGGCGCCAAGGCCGCGGGACGCGACCGCGTGCATGGCTGGCGTCCGCATCTCAGCGAACCGCGCCCGGGCGCTTCCCATCGCAAAGCGTGAGCCCTGGCTGTCATATCAATGTCATCGTCGGTTGCTATTAATCCATAAATCTGGATGCATGGATTAATGGACAAGACAACGGCATTGCTGGCGCTCGTAGCACTCGGCCAGGAAACCCGGCTGGAGGTGTTCCGGCTGCTGGTCCGTGCCGGGGCCGAGGGTGTGCCGGCAGGCGAGATAGCGGCGCGCCTGGGCGCGGTGCAGAACACCATGTCGGCGCATTTGAAGACCCTCGGCCAAGCCGGACTGGTGCATGCCGAACGCGAAGGCCGCAGCATCCGCTACACGGCCGACATGACCGGGTTCCGCGATCTCCTGGCCTATCTGATGGAGGATTGCTGCAACGGCGCGCCGGAGCTTTGCCAGCCGATCATCCAGGCCGTGACCTGCAAATGTTGAGGTGAGCGGCTCGCCTTGCGGAAGCGGCTGGACGAGTTCGGCCGCAAACTGCCCAGGGCCGACCGTGCCAAGAGGAGTGACAATGTCGGATCACATTCTGAGTGGGGGCGAGACGGCGCGGCCGAGCATCGGC
Organism: Mesorhizobium erdmanii; assembly: GCF_013170725.1. Classification (NCBI taxonomy): domain Bacteria; kingdom Pseudomonadati; phylum Pseudomonadota; class Alphaproteobacteria; order Hyphomicrobiales; family Phyllobacteriaceae; genus Mesorhizobium; species Mesorhizobium erdmanii. Next base: position 2,759,678 of record NZ_CP033361.1, read on the forward strand.
TTCGTCGAGAAATACCTGACGGTGTGGGTGGCGCTGTGCATCGTCGCGGGCGTTGCCCTGGGTCATTTGCTGCCGGGTGTGTTCGGCGCCATCGCGTCCGCCGAGATCGCCAAGGTCAACATGCCCGTCGCGGTGCTGATCTGGCTGATGATCGTGCCCATGCTGCTGCGTGTCGATTTCGCTTCGCTGGCCAGCGTCGGCACCTATTGGCGAGGGATCGGGGTCACTCTTTTCATAAACTGGGCGGTGAAGCCGTTTTCCATGGCGCTGCTGGGCTGGCTCTTCATCGGCTGGCTGTTCCGGTCCTGGTTGCCCGCGACGCAAATCGATTCCTACATTGCCGGGCTGATCATACTCGCGGCCGCGCCTTGCACGGCCATGGTGTTCGTCTGGTCTAACCTGACGCGCGGCGAGCCGAACTTCACGCTGTCGCAGGTGGCGCTCAACGACGCGATCATGATCGTTGCCTTCGCGCCCATCGTCGGGCTGCTGCTTGGGCTGTCGGCGATCACCGTGCCATGGGGCACACTGGTGCTGTCGGTTGCCCTTTACATCATTCTGCCGGTGCTCCTCGCCCAATTTATCCGCGGGCGCCTGCTGGCGGCCAAGGGGCAGGGCGGGCTCGATGCGCTGCTGGCCGCGATGCAGCCCTTGTCGCTGATTGCCCTGCTGGCGACGCTGGTGCTGTTGTTCGGCTTCCAGGGCGAGCAGATCATTGCCCAGCCGATGGTTATCGCGCTGCTGGCGGTACCGATCCTGATCCAGGTCTATTTCAACTCCGGTCTCGCCTACATGCTCAACCGGCTCTCCGGTGAGCGGCATTGCGTGGCCGGACCATCGGCCTTGATCGGCGCGTCCAACTTCTTCGAGTTGGCGGTCGCGGCGGCGATCGCGCTTTTCGGGCTGAATTCCGGTGCGGCGCTCGCAACCGTGGTGGGCGTGCTGATCGAGGTTCCCGTCATGCTTTCCGTGGTGTGGATCGTGAACCGAAGCAAAGGCTGGTACGAGCGGGGAGCCGCCGTCCACGCCGCATCCATCGGGAGGACCCCGCAATGACCATCACCATCTATCACAACCCCGCCTGCGGCACGTCGCGCAACACGCTGGCGATCATCCGCCAGTCCGGCGAAGAGCCGGAGGTGATCGAATATCTGAAGACGCCACCGTCGCGCGAAAAGCTCGTCGAACTGATCGCGGCAATGGCGATGACCCCGCGCCAGCTTTTGCGCGAGAAGGGCACGCCCTATGCCGAGCTCGGCCTTGGCGATGCCAAATGGAGCGACGACGAAATCCTCGATTTCATGCTGGCGCATCCGATCCTGATCAACCGCCCGATCGTGGTGAGCCCACTCGGCGTCGTGCTGGCCCGGCCATCCGAGGCGGTGCTCGATATCCTGCCCAACCCGGATATCGGCCCATTCACCAAGGAGGACGGCGAGGTGGTCGTGGACGCTGGTAGCAAGCGGGTGATCTGACGCTATTTCGATATTTTTCGAAATATAGCTTGACGGCGCCCGTCGCTGGCAGCATCCTATTTCCATGAAACTCGAACAAGCAGCCAAGCAGCTCGAGGCGCTCGGCAATCCGACGCGGCTGAACCTCTATCGCATTCTGGTCCGGGCCGGCGCGGCGGGCCGGCCGGTCGGCACTTTGCAGGAGAGCCTCGGTATCGCCGCCTCGACGCTGTCGCACCATCTGCACCGCCTGATCCTGACCGGGCTGGTCAGCCAGGAGCGGCAGGCAACGACGCTGATCTGCCGCGCCAACTATCCCGTCATGAACGATCTCATCGGCTTCCTGGCCGACGAATGCTGCGCCGATGCGGCTTGCAATCGCTCCGCGAGCGACGCGGCCGCCTGATTTCTTTTGCCTGTTATTTCGATAATACCGGAAGGATAGAAAGTATGGCCATGCAAAACGATTTGCCAATCGCCGTCATCGGCGCCGGCCCGGTTGGCCTGGCCGCCGCCGTTCACCTGATCGCCCGGGGTCTGCCGGTAAAACTCTATGAAGCCGGCAGCGGCGTCGCGGCCAATCTGCGCGATTGGGGCCATGTCCGGGTGTTCACGCCATGGCGCTATTGCGTCGACCACACCGCCGGAACGCTGCTCGAACGCCATGGCTGGCGGATGCCGGATCCGGAGGCGTTTCCCACCGCCGACGAACTCGTCGCGCACTATCTCGAGCCGCTCGCCAGCTTGCCGGAAGTCTCGCCGGCGATCGAAACCAGCGCGCGTGTCGTTGCAATATCGCGCTGGGGCGCCGACAAGGTGCGCGGTCAACAGCGCGACATCAGGCCGTTCATGCTTGTCGTCGAGACCGCTAATGGCATAAGGCGCGACAGCGCCCGCGCGGTCATCGACGCTTCGGGGACGTGGCGCACGCCCAACCCGCTCGGCGCCGGTGGCATCGCGGCGGCGGGCGAGGCGGATTTTGCCGATCGCATCGCCTACGGCATCCCCGATATTCTGGGCCGCGACCGCGCGCTTTATGCAGGCCGCACGACGCTGGTTGCCGGTTCCGGCCATTCGGCCGCCAACGCCTTGCTCGACCTTGCCAGGCTGGCGGATGCCGAGCCCCGCACGGCCTTCATCTGGGCGGTGCGCGGAACCGACCTCGTGCGCATCTATGGCGGCGGCGACGCGGACCAACTGCCGGCGCGCGGCGAACTCGGCGCCGATGTGCGCGACCTCGCCGAAAGCGGCCGCGTCAGGCTGGTGACGGGCTTTGCGACGGTTGCCATCAGCGAGCGGGACGGCCGGCTGATCGTCGAGGGGCAAGGCGAGGAGGGGGTGCTGCAACTCGGCCCCGTCGACCGCATCATCGCGGCGACCGGGCAGCGCCCGGACCTGTCGCTGACCAGGGAACTCAGGCTCGATCTCGATCCGTGGCTGGAAAGCGTCAAGGCGCTCGGTCCGCTCATCGATCCCAACCAGCATTCCTGTGGCGACGTGCCGCCGCACGGCCACCGTGAGCTCGCCCATCCGGAGCCCGGCTTCTACACGGTCGGCATCAAGAGCTATGGCCGCGCGCCGACTTTCCTGCTGTTGACCGGTTACGAGCAGGTCCGCTCGGTCGCGGCGGCGATCGCCGGCGACATGGCGGCCGCCGATGCGGTGCAACTCGTGCTGCCCGAAACCGGCGTCTGCACGGTGCCGGCGGGCCGCGCCTCGCAAGGCTGTTGCGGCGGACCAGCGCCGGCGGCGATCGATGCCTGCTGCGTGGCGGATGCCGACGCCAAGGCTGCCGGCAAAAGCGGTTGCGGCTGCGTCGGCAAGATGGAAGCGGCCGAGTGAACGACGCCAAGATTCCCGCCTCCGCCATCTGGGCGCTGGGCGCCACCCAGATCATCGGCTACGGCACCCTCTACTACAGCTACAGCATCCTGGCCCCGGCGATGGCAGCGGAACTCGCCTGGTCGCAGCAATGGGTGTTCGCCGTGCTGTCGGTATCGCTGTTGGCAAGCGCTGTCCTGGCGCCGTTCGCGGGCAGCCTCGCGGACCGGATCGGGGCAGGGCGCCTGATGGTGCCGGGATCGCTGGCAGCGGCGGGCGCGTTGCTCATCTGCGCGCTGGCGCCGGGGCGCGCCGGCTTCGCGCTCGGCGTGCTGGCCATGGAACTCGCTTCCTGCTTCGTGCTCTACAGCACGGCCTTCGTCGCCATCGTGCAGCTCGGCGGCGCGCGTCGCGGCATCACCCATCTCACCTTGATCGCCGGCTTCGCCTCGACCCTGTTCTGGCCGTTGACGACGCTGCTGCACCAGCATCTCGGCTGGCGCGAGGTTCTCATTCTCTTTGCCGCGCTCAACGCCTTTGTCTGCCTGCCGATCCATTGGTGGCTGGCCCGGCTTTCGGGCCGCATCGGCAAGGCCCGCGAGCGGATCATCCCGGCGACATCAGGCATGTCGGCGACCACGCCTAGCCGGCGATGGTCGCCGCTGTTCGTCCTGGTGCTGGCCGGATTTGCCATAGAAGGCTTCATGCTTTCGGCTGTTCTGGTGCAGATGGTGCCCTTGCTTTCCCTGGTCGGGCTTGGCGGGGCCTCCGTGCTGGTGGCAAGCCTGTTTGGCCCGTCGCAAGTGGCGAGCCGGCTGGTCAATATGCTGTTTGGCCGCGGCCTCACGCAAACATCGCTGGCGCTCGGCGCGACCGGCGCGCTGGCCGGCGGCCTCGCGGTGCTGCTCGTGGTGGCGCCATCCGTACCCGGCGCCATGCTGTTCGCCGTGCTGTTCGGGTTCGGCTCCGGCCTGATGAGCATTGTCGGCGGCACGCTGCCGCTCGAATTGTTCGGGCAAGAACGCTACGGTTCCTATGTCGGCTGGATCACGGCGGCGCGGCAGTTCAGCTCCGCCTTCGCCCCGTTCGGCCTCACCTTGATGATATCGGGCCTCGGCGTTTTCCCGGCCTTGTGGCTCAATGTCGTGGTCGGGCTGTTCGGCATCGCGGCCTTCGCCGCCGTCGCGCTGATCGGCAGGCGATCCGGCAGGGGTGAAAGGAGCGGCACGACTGTGCTGGATGCGGCGCCCCTGGAAGCGGCGATAGCCTCGCCCCCGCATTCGCGATAGCGGGTCGTGACCGATCCTTCCGCGCCGATCGTCAAGAGCATCGCCATCGATGCCGAACCAGCCACGGTCTGGCGGGTGCTGACGACGCCCGGGATGATTGCGAGATGGATGTCGGACGAGGAACTTACCGTCAGCCTGGAAGGGCATGCCGGTGGCGCGATCGTGATGCGCGGGCTGCTGCACGGCATGGCGTTCGAGAACCACGGCACGGTGCGGGCGTTCGAGCCGGAGAGGCGGTTCGCCTACAGCTACTGGAGCACGCTGTCCGCCTCGCGCCTGGCGGATGTGCCGGAAAACCACACGCTGGTCAGCTTTGCGTTGGGGCCAGCGGATGGCGGGACGCTGCTGACGCTGACGGTCAGCGACTTCGCCGAACCGGCGATCCGCCCGCATGCCAATCTCTACTGGGGGCCGACCCTGCGGATCCTGAAGGCGGTGTGCGAACGGCGTTGAAGACGGCCGTTGTCGCAGCGGGTGGTCACTCGACCTTTGCTTTTCGCCGGGCCAACTCGCGAATGCGGTCGGCGACATCGCTGTCTACCGGGTTGTAGACGGTCAGGTTCAAATCCGGCCGGCCGTCGACCGCGAAGGACGAGTATTCCAGCTCGATGTCGCCCAGTTCCGGGTGCTTCAGGCGCTTGGTTCCGTCGCCATGGGCGAGCACGTCGTTTTCCCGCCACAGGGCGGCGAACTCGGCGCTGCCGGCACACAGTTCGTCGACCAGCCGTGTGACCTCGGACACCGCGCCGGCACGCGCCGCATCGGCCCGGAAGGCGCCGACCACGAAACGGGCGAGGTTTTGCCAATCGTGCTGTTTGGCGCGGATATGGGGCGTGAGGAACATGAAGCGCAGGACGTTGCGCCGGCCGGCGGGGATGGTGCCATAGTCGGTCAGCACGATCTCGGCGGCGCGGTTCCAGGCAACGACGTCCCAGGTCGCCGTCTTGATCAGGGCAGGGCTGGCATCGAGCGTGTCGATGAGGCGCTGCAGCCGGGGGCTGACGCCCTCGTCGCCCCGGTAGCGGACCTCCGGCGGGCGCCCGAGCCCGAGCATGAAGAGATGTTCGCGCTCCGCCTCGGTCAGGAGCAGCCCCTTGGCGATGCGGTTCAGCACGTCCGCCGAAGGCGCGCCGCCGCGACCCTGTTCCAGCCATGTGTACCAGGTCGGGCTGATGTTGGCGCGCTGGGCGACCTCCTCGCGGCGCAGTCCCGGCGTGCGCCGGCGCCCGGAAAGGCCGAAGGAGGCGGGATCGAGCCGGGTGCGCCGGTCTTTCAGGAAAGCCGCGAGCGTGCCGGGGGAAATGGTGGGCATCCTGTCGACCATCCTGTTAAGAATTATACCATGATAAGCTCACTACTTTAATGGAATAATAGACCGTCGATATTACGCAGGCAACCGCAGGAGATTTGCATGCGTATCTTTCTCACCGGCGCGACCGGTTTCATCGGCTCGGCCATCGTCCCCGAACTCATCCAGGCCGGCCATCAGGTGGTCGGCGTCACCCGCTCCGATGCCGGCGCCGAGGCGCTCACCGCCACGGGCGCCGAGGTGCATCGCGGAACGCTGGAGGATCCCGACAGCCTGCGTAGCGGCGCGGAGAAGGCGGATGCCGTGATCCACACCGCGTTCGACCACGATTTCTCGCGCTTTGCCGAGAACTGCGAAAAGGACAGCCGTGTCATCGCGGCCCTCGGCCAGGCACTCACCGGTTCCGACCGGCCGCTGGTAATCACCTCGGGGGTCGGCATGGGCAGCCCCGGACATGGCGAACTGGCGGTCGAGGACGTCTTCAACCCCAGCCATCCCAATCCGCGCATCGCCTCGGAACTGGCTGGCAATGCCTTGCTGGAGGCCGGCGTCAATGTGTCTGTCGTACGCCTGCCGCAGGTCCACAATCCGGTCAAGCAGGGGCTCATCTCGCCGCTCATCGAAATCGCACGCCAGAAAGGCGTCTCGGCCTATGTCGGCGAAGGCCGCAACCGTTATTCGGCGGGGCATGTCCTGGACGCGGCGCGGCTCTATCGGCTGGCCGTGGAAAAGCGCCAGGCCGGCGCGCGCTACCACGCGGTCGGCGAGGAAGGCGTCGAGGTGCGCGCCATCGCCGAGGCGCTTGGCCGGGGCCTGAACTTGCCGGTGGTTTCGATCGCGGCGGACAAGGCGGCGGAGCATTTCGGCTGGATGGGACTCTTCGCGCCCATGGATCTGCCTGCCTCCAGCGCGCTGACCCAGGCCCGGCTCGGCTGGCATCCGACCGGCCCGACGCTGATCGCCGATCTGGATGCGATGCGGTATTGATGGGCCGGGCAACGTTCGGAATTGGCCGAGGCTTCTAAACTTCGTCATCCCAGGGCGGAGCAGGAGCGAAGCTCCGTCGCGGAGACCCGGGGTCCATTCCGTGACCTCGAACGAAGGGCGCAGCGGAGCAGTATCCTGCACCGTTGCGGCGCTCAAGAGTCCCGACATGGATCCTCGGGTCTGCGCGCGTCGCTTCGCTCCTTGCTCCGCCCGTGGATGACGAGGCGATGGGGGATCATGCTCCAGGGCTAACCGCATAGCGCAAGTGGATCAGCCCATGCGCCAGCGTTTGGCAAGATGTCAGCGACAGCCGCATCTTGCCCGCAAGGCCGCTTTCGCCGAACTCGACAAAGCCCTGGTTGCCGGCCCGCGCATCGAGCGCGGGCGCGACGAGCAGGCTGAGCTCGTCGACAAGCCCGGCGGCGAAGAATGAGCCGTTGATGCCGGCGCCGCCTTCGAGCAGCAGCCGGCGGATGCCGAACTCGCGCCCGAGCACATCGAGCATCGCGGCTAGGTCGATCTCCGCCGTCTCCGAGACGATGTAGGAGACGCCGTCGCCGGCTAGCTCGGCCAGATGGCTGTCGGCGACGTCACGCCCGAGCAGCACGACGACGTGGTCGCCGCCGACATCCGGTTTGGAAAAGTGCAGCTTGCCCGAGGCATCGAGCGCCACGGCATAGGTGCCTGCGTCGCGTCGGGCGAAATGGTGCGGCCGCTCGACCTTGCCGGCGTGCGCCGGCGGGTGCGCGCCGGTCTTGCTCATCTCGGCCATGGTGACGCGGCCGACGATCCAGGCATCGCCTTCGAGATCCTCGTGGATCTGCTCATAGAGGCTCGACCACTCGGCACGTGTCCCGTCCGGGCTCGTGGTGTAGCGGCTGGGGTGAAGGCTGCCGTCGAGCGAGGCGAGCATATGGCAGACGATGTGCGGCTTCATGGGTTCTCCAGCTCAATCTCTACTGAGCTTCATCAGGCCACTTCGAGGTCCATCACTTTCTCAGCCGCCTTCGCGAGAAACCCGGATCGAGTATAGCCATGGGCTTCGGCAAAGGCATCGATCCGCCGCAGGACGTCGTCGGGCAACGTCACGTTGATACGCACTGCCTTCCTGGTGTCGGTCTTGGCCGCGACCAAGATCGCAACACCGTCACGATTGTCGGCGTCCGCCATCACAGCCTCCAGACTCGAAGGCTCCGGAATAGCATCGCCATCCTCGACCAGCCCTTCGACGTGGAGGGCGAGGGCCTCTTCTGCCATGGACCGCGCGTCATCCAGATCCTTGCCGGCGGTAATCACGCCTGGGAAATCAGGGAAGGACACACCGAAGTCGCTGCCGGCATCCTTATGGATAAGTCCGATATACTGCTTCATGTCCGTCACCTCAGTTTCAGTCCAGATTGCTTTTCGATGCTGCGCAGAGTGCCTATTGGGATATCGCGCCTGGGATGAGGAACAGTGACCCGTCCTTGCTTATCGCGGTGTTTGAATTGTGCATGGCTGCCCTTTCGGGCAACTTCGAACCAACCATCAGCTTGCAACAGGCGGATAATATCAGCGCTATTCATGTGTATTTATACACACTGATAGGTTATCTTTCAACCAAAATGTGAAAGCCGGCCTGGGTCAATACGCCAGCCAGATCGGCGAAGCGCCGCGCTTATCGCGCCGGCCAGGATGCCTGCATCCAAAATTCCGACAATTCCGATAATTGGCTGCCCAGCACTGTTATATCGATGTTGCACAAATGGTTGACCCCGGGTTAGCATCCTCTCGTTGACGCTGCTCGGAGGAGTTTAGGCGGTGCCAACTGGAGCGGCAGGCGGCTTCGGGCACGCGGATGCTCCAACACTTTGAACCGACGCATGATCCTTCCTGAAACCGGCCCGGTTTCCGGGGCCGTGCGTTTTCGTGGAGGAGGATCAACCATGAACAGACGTGAATTCCTGATGACGTCCGTGGCCGCGGGCGCGATGGTGCTGGCCGCGCGTTCGGCATTCGCCGAGGACAAGCTGACCATACTGGGCTCGGTGCCCAATCTCGGCTTTCCGTTCTTCGTGCACATGCTGAACGAGATCAAGGCGGAGGCGCAAGCGCAAGGCGTCAACCTGACCGAGAGCGACGGCCAGAACTCGGCCACCAAGCAGACGGCCGACATCGAGGCGGCGCTGGTGCAGAAGGTCAACGCCATCGTGATTTCGCCGCTCGACGTCAACGCGCTGGCGCCGGCGATCGAGGAGGCGGTCAAGGCCGGCGTTCCCGTGGTGACGATCGACCGCCGCGTCGACGGCGTCCAGGGCATCCTCGCCCATGTCGGCGCCGACAACGTCAAGGGCGGCGAGGCGGAGGCGAACGCCATGGTGGCGGCGTTCCCCAACGGCGCCAAGCTGTTCCACCTGCAGGGCCAGCCGGGTGCCGGTCCGGCGATCGACCGCAACAAGGGCGTGCACAATGTGCTCGATCCGCTGAAGGACAAGTACCAGATCATCTATGAGCAGACCGCCAATTTCGCCCGCGCCGAGGCGTTGACGGTGACGGAAGCCGGCCTTGCCGCCAACGGCAAGCCGGACGCCATCATCTGCGCCAATGACGACATGGCGCTCGGCGCGCTCGAGGCGTGTGCCGCGCGCAACTTCACCGACGTCAAGATCTACGGCTTCGACGCGCTGCCGGAAGCGCTGGTCGCGGTCCGCGACGGCAAGCTCGCCGGTACGGTCGAACAGTTCCCCGGCCAGCAGTCGCGCACCGCCGTGCAGATCGCGGTCGCCTACGCCAAGAACAAGACCGAGCCGAAGGAGAAGCTGGTGCTTTTGACGCCGATCGTCATCGGCAAGGACAATCTCGACAAGGCGGAAAGGCTGAGCGAGACGAAGTAGGGCTGGATTGGTCAGGCTGGCGGGGCACACCCCCTCTGGCCTGCCGGCCATCTCCCCCACTTGGGGGGAGATTAGCAGTCTTGCCGACAGGGCGTCTTCTGTCGGGTTGATAACTGGCGAAAGCAGAGACAACATCCAATCTCCCCCGTCCTGGGGGAGACGTCCGGTAGGACAGAGGGGGGCGTGCCCCGCTGCCTGCCGCAATCCGGGAGCCATCCTTGCCAGCTGAAGCCGCACCCGTCCTGCTTGCCGTCGACGGCCTCACCAAGCATTTCGCCGGCGTGACGGCGCTCAGCGATGTCTCGCTCGACATCCGCCCCGGCGAAATCCTCGGCCTGCTCGGCGAGAATGGCGCCGGAAAATCAACGCTGCTGAAAATCCTGTCGGGCGTCATGCCGCCCTCCAGCGGGCACATCACTTTCGACGGCGCCGACTACCAGCCTGCCAGCCCGCAGGATGCCAAGCGGGCGGGCATCGTCACCATCTACCAGGAGCTCAGCCTGATCCCGACGCTGACGGTGGCGGAGAATATTTTCATCGGCCGCGCGCCGACCGGGCCGCTGGGATTGGTGAGCTGGAAGCGCATGGAGCGGGACTCCCGCGATATCATCGCCCGCGTCGGCCTTTCCATCGACCCGATGACGCCGGTCTCGGCGCTCTCGGTGGCCGAGCAGCAGCTGGTCGAGATCGCCCGCGCGCTGTCGCTGAAAAGCCGGCTGATCATCATGGACGAGCCGACATCGGCGCTGACCGAGACCGAGGTGCAGCGGCTTTTGTCGATCATGGACCGGCTGCGCCGTGACAAGGTCGCCATCATGTTCGTCACCCACCGGCTGGAGGAGGCGTCCGCCATCTGCGACCGCATGACGGTGCTGCGCGACGGCCGGCTGGCCGGGCATCTCGACCGCGACCAGGGACGGCCGATCCAGCTGCCGCGCATCATCGAGAAAATGGTCGGCCGCGCGGCGTCCGAACTTTACGCGCGGCCGGCCCAGCGCGCGGTCGCCGGCGATGTGGTGCTGTCGGTGCGGGCCTTGCGCACCGTGCGCGATCCCGAGGCACCGCATGCCATTGTGCTCGACGGCGTCGACATCGACCTCAAGGCCGGCGAAATCCTCGGTGTCGCCGGGCTCGTCGGCTCCGGCCGCACGGAACTGGCGCGCGCCATTTTCGGCGCCGACCGCATCGCGGCCGGGACCATCACGCTCGACGGCAAGCCGATCGCGCCGGCCTCGCCGGCCGATGCCATCGCGCTCGGCATCGGGCTGGTGCCGGAGGACCGCAAGCACCAGGCGATCTTTGCCGCGCTCGGCATATTGCCGAATTTCTCCGTCGCCTCGCTCGGGCGTTTCAGCAACGGCTTCGGCTTCATGGCCGAGCGGCGCGAGCGCGACGCGCTGTCCGGCTTCCGCAAGATGCTGTCTATCCGCATGGCTTCGGCCGAGCAGGCGATCGAGGGCCTGTCGGGCGGCAACCAGCAGAAGGTGATCCTGGCGCGCTGGCTGGCGCGCGATCCAAAGGTGCTGATCGTCGACGAGCCGACGCGCGGCGTCGATGTCGGCGCCAAGGCCGAGGTGCATCAGATCCTGGTGCAATTGGCAGCGCGCGGCATCGCGGTGATGATGATCTCATCGGAACTGCCCGAAGTGCTGGCTGTATCGGACCGCATCGTCACCATGCGCCGTGGCCGCATCACCGGCGAGATGCCGGGCGTCGAGGCGAACGAGGAGAAACTGATGGAACTGATGGCGCTCGACAAGCAGGATACACTTGGGCAAGACGCGCAGGGCCGGGACGCAGAGAGGCAGGCACGATGAGCGTGACGGAACAGAGCGAGCGTGGCGGCGGCATCAATTTCGCGCGGCTGCTGATGAGTTTCGGGCCGCTGCTGTTCCTGGCGGCGCTGGTCGTCGTCTTCACCGTGCTGAAGCCGAGCTTCATCGACCCGATCAATCTGTTCAACATCACCCGCCAGATCTCGATCACCGGGCTGATCGCGCTCGGCATGACCTTCGTCATCCTAACCGCCGGCATCGACCTGTCGGTCGGCTCGCTGCTCGCTTTCTGCGGCATGGTCGCCGCCGTCGTCGCCAAGGGCGGCGCCGCCAACACGCTGTCGCTATCGACGAGCGGAACGCAGGGCTATGGCTGGTTCGCGGCGCTGCTGGCCGCCGTCATCGTCGGTGCGGCCGCCGGCGGCGTGCAGGGGCTCGCCATCACCAGGCTGAAAGTGCCGCCCTTCGTCGTCACGCTGGGCGGGCTGACGGTGTTTCGCGGGCTGACGCTGACCATCTCCAATGGCGGCCCGATCTCCGGCTTCGACGCCTCGATGCGCTGGTTCGGCACCGGCCTGATCGGCCCGGTGCCGGTGCCGGCAATCATCTTCGCCATCGCCGCAATCCTGTGCCATATCGTGCTGCGCTACACGCGTTACGGCCGTGCCGTCTATGCCGTCGGCGGCAATGCCGAAGCCGCGCGGTTGTCGGGCCTGCGCGTCGACCGCATCCTGGTCTCGGTCTATGTCATCGTCGGCTTCTTCGCCGGGCTCGCCGCCTTCGTCCTGTCGGCGCGGCTCAACTCTTCCGAAGCGGTCGCCGGCATCGGCTACGAGCTGACGGTGATCTCCGCCGTCGTCATCGGCGGCACCTCGCTGTTCGGCGGCATCGGCTCGGTCGGCGGCACGGTGGTGGGGGCGGCGCTGATCGGCGTGCTGCAGAACGGGCTGCAGTTCAACAACGTCTCGTCCTACACGCAGAGCATCGTCATCGGCCTGATCCTGATCCTGGCGGTGGCGTTCGATCGCTGGCTGAAGTCGCGGGTCAGACGGTAGACCGGGAAGGTCCGCGCTCGCGCCAACGGACCACAGCGATGTCCGTTACGCTCTCAGCGTTGTGCACCTGGGGCGAATGTCAACTCTACGCGGGCAACTTCACCTCGACGATGCGCGCCGAGCCTGGCACCAATTGCCCCTGATGGTCGAAGCGCAGCACCACCACCCAGTTGAACTCGTCGCCGGGCCATGTGCCGTTCGGCAGCAGCGCCTTGGGGTCGGCGCCGAAGGCCTTGATCAGCTTGCCCAGCTGGCCGTGATGCCAGGCGATCAGGATCGATTTGCCGTGGCTTTCGGTCGCCAGCGCTGCGACCAGGTTCTGGACTTCCCTGTCGGCGAAGCGCTGGTCGATGGGCAATTTCAAGGCTTCGGAGAGCGGCGTCAGCGTCAGCCGTTCGCGCGCGCTGTTCTTGGAATCGGTGCTGGCCACCAGCATGTCGGGCCGGAAGGCGACGCCGTCGAGCATGAAGGGCTGGAAATAAGCGACATAGGCCTGCGCGCGAGCCTGGCCTTGCGGCGACAGGCCTGGGCCGCTGTCGGGCTTTTCGCCGTGGCGCACGATCAGCACCGTGGTGTCGGCAAGCCCTGATGTGGTGTCGCCGGCGGCATGGGCGGACAGAGCGAGCGCCATCATCCACAGGGCGGCGAGAACAAGGCGTTTCATGGCGGGTCCTTCGGGCGATCGGCGATGTCCTCCAATCAGCGCATCATTCCGACGGAATCAGGGCCGGGCGGCATCTTCTTTCCCGGCAAAGGGGAAGGACGGCGCGCGCCGTCCACTGCTTGCAAAACAATCGTGCCTTGCTAGAAAGGCCCAGGGCGGGTGGCATCGTGAGAGAACCTCATGGTTGCCGACATCATCAGACCGATCAGCTTGAGTTTTTCGCTGCTGCGCCGCTTCTGGCCGCAGCTCGTCGCGCTCGTGCTGGCCGGGGTGCTGGCCGGCGATCTCCTGCTGCAACTCGCGGCCAAGGTGGCGCTCGCAAACCATTTCGCCGGGCTCGCCATGCTGACGCTGGTGGCGCTGGCGCAACTGGTGGTGACGGTGGCGATGTTCCATGTGCTGCGGCCCGGCCTTCCGCATCTGTTGGCCGCGCAGCGCGGCGCGGACAAGGCCGAAGAGCCTGCGACAGACCGGCAGGGCTCGCGGCTGGTGCGCATGATCACCATCGCGCTGTTGCCCTTCTTCGCCTATTACGCCGCCTGGGGCTTCCTCGGCGACATCGTGCGGCAATATTCGCGCGAAACGCTCGACCAAGCCGATTTCGGCCAGAGCGCCAACGTGCTCGACGTGCTCGATTCGCGCTGGCTGCTGGTCTCGGTGGCGGTGTCGTGGCTGATCCGCCGGCTGGCCAAGTTCATGCAGACCCGGACAAAAACCGCGTCGTTCTGGCAGATCGTCGTGGTGATCTGCGAAACCAACTGGATCTTCGTCGGTCTCTACGTGATCAGCCGCTGGAAGGACTCGGCGCTGCAATGGCTGATGAGCCGCAGTTTCTGGTCGACCCTGCAGGCGGCGGCAGAGGGGCTGGCGAGCCCCGTGCCGGTGGCCGCGGCCACCCCCATGGTGCCGGTCGAGATCACCTCGATCGCGCCCTCGACGGTTGCCGTCAACCTGTTCTTCTACATGCTGTTGCCGTTGATCTGGCTGGTCATGGCGGCGCTGATCTACGGCTATGACGTGCGCGACGATGCCGCGCTGAGACGCGTGCACAACCGGGTGGAGCGGTTCGGCCAGCGCTATGCCGGGCTGCCGAAGTTCCTGCGCGATTTCGTCGAGCATTTCATCGCCGGCTACCGCTCGCGCTATTTGCCGATCGCCAATGGCGTGCGGCTGACGGTGAGTTCGAGCCTTCTGCTTCTGTGCACGCTGATTGTCGGCTACCGCCTCATCGACTGGGGCGCGGCCTGGCTGTGGCTCGGCGCGACGCGGCTGATCGGCCCGCATGAGCTCGATGTCTGGCAGATCTTCTCACGCGGTGTGACGCTGCTGTTCGGCAGCCCGTTCCAGGATTCTTCCACCGGCATCTTGATCGAGCCGATAAGGATATGTTTTCTCGCCGCCGTGCTGGAGACAGCGTTTTCGCTGACGAAAGGGACGGAGGCGGCGGCATAAGGCGGGGTGTTGGAGCGCGTCCCTCTCCCCGCAGAACGGGGAGAAGAACGCCTTCATTTCGGCGGCCTTTGGAAACGCAGATACCATGGCCGCTCGCTGCCGAGCCCGACCGCCGGGCGGATGGTTTTCACGGCATCCTCCGGGATGATGAAAATATCGCCGACGGTAACGACATCGCCCTTCTTGGCGCCGGAAAAGATCGCCGCGCCGCAGTTCATGACGCCGCCCGGCAGGCTGACGCCGACGATTGAATCCGGCAGCCAGCGGCGCCCAGTGGCGTCGGTCAGCATCAGCTTGCAGCCCAGCCACTGCTTTTGCAGGTCGGGGTCGCCAATGGTGACGGAGAAGGTGGCGATGACGGCGAAGGCGTGGTCGGGCAGGCGGCCGGCCTTGCCGCCGCGCAGATCGGCCAGTTTCCAGTCGCTGCCGCCGAACGGCACCGATCGGCCGAAATCGACATCCCTGGCGACGAGGTCCTCGCCATGCAGCCATTCGCGCAGGCTGTCATAGCCGGTCTCGGCCAGTGTCAGCGGCAGCAGGATGACGAGGGCGACAAGGCTACGCCGGCGCCATTTTTTCTCTGCCTGCCGGTCAGCCGCCAGCTCCAGGCCTGACGAAATGTCGGTCATGATTTGCCCTGCGGTGGCGGCGCGTCGAGGTCGTATTGCGGCAGCACGTCGATTGGCTGGCCGTCGGCGCCTGTCGGCACCCCGTCGAGGCTGATGCGCGCCTGGGCGTCGAGCGGGCCAAACTGACGTTCGGCGATCAGCAGCCTGGCGCCGCTGATCTGGTCGGGCGGCACTTCGAACACGAACAGGCCGCGTTTTTCCAGACCCGGATCGACGCCATGCGGCGGCATGTCGGGGCTGTAGCCCAGCCGCTCCGTCTGGTGGTAGCGCAGCCCGGTCGGGCCTTGCCAGGTGCCGTCGGCGACCGTGGTGGAGGCAACGGTGGCGGTGAGATTGGTCGTCACCACTGCCCAAAGGCCGCTGGTGGTCAAGAGTTTCTCCTGGCCGAACTGGCTGGTTTTCAAGGCGCGGGCAAAGACCACCTTGTCCAGCCTGACATCGAAGCTGCGCGCGTGCAGCGTGTCGTGCATGGCGCCATCGACCGGGATCGGCGCGGTGAGGTCGGCATAATGCGGTTTCGACACCTGCATGCCGTAGCTCAACGCCACGGTCGCGCAGAGGATGGCGAGATTGCCGAGGACACGGATTTTCATGAGCCGGTTCCCTGGGCCTGCCCATCGGCGACCGGCAAGGTGACGGTGCCGAGCCGATAGGGATTGAACCAGCCGGGCATACCGTAGAGATTGTCGCGCGGCTTGAACATTTCGGTGGTGATGCCGAAGCTCACGCTGGCCGGCACGACGGCGTCACCGGCGAGCGGCCAGACATAGGCCATGCGCTCGGTCATGCCTGGATGCAGTTCCGGCGTCAGCGTCGCATCGCGGGTAAGCGCGATCATCGGCATGGGGTCGGGCAGGGCGATGCCGTCCGGCTTGAAGACATCGAAATAGGCCTTGTCGGATTGCGCGGTGCGGTTGGTCATGTCGGCCTCCAGCACCAGCGCTTTCTGGCCAGGCTTCAGCAGCACGCCATGGACCCGGGCATGGCTAACATAGGCGCGCACCGGCTGCACGCGCCAGCGTCCTGCATCGACGGCAGTGCCGGGCGGCAATTGCGGCGGCGCGTGGGCGGGCAGGGCGCCGAAGGCACCCATCAGGCCGGCGACGAACAGCGCCGCGATGGTTCCCGCGCCGGCCGTTATCCAAGTCTGAACTTTTGAGCGGGCGGTCTTGAACATTCCAGATCATGCGTCGAACGAACAGCCACCCGCAGGCAATGTAGAAAGAAAAAGCGGTCTTTGAAACTCGAAAACGGCTGAACCCGAAAACGACTGAACCCGAAGACAACTGGGGAACCCGAATGTGGCTGGTCCAGCCCTGTCCGGCCTCAGGCTGGTTCGAGCGCCCACAGACGGTGGCCGTAGCGGCGGAAGAAACGCGCCACGAGACGCTGCTGCCTGGCCCTGACGAGGTCGGGCAGGCGACGTTCCTGGCGCCAGCGCGGCATGTTGCGCCAGCCGGCGATGACATGAGTGGCATCCTCGATGGCTTCGTCCGCCGACAAGGCCGGGCCGATCGCGGCCAGGAACAGCGGCTCCGACTGCTTCAACGCATCGATGATTGCCTTGCGCCTGAAATGGTCGTGGCGGGCTTGGGCGATGCCGTTGCGGCGGATCGCCTCGAACGCTTCGAGCAAGGCAGGGCTGTCACCGGTGTAACCGCAGGCGCGGGCGAAATCGGCGTCATCCATCATTGCTCCCGGATCTGATGCGGCAGGCGACTCACATTTGTGAGTTTATAAAAGTATAACTCAAAAATCGATAAAAGAGAAACTTTTGGAGAAGTGTTGAAACTGCGACTCGACTCCTGCTTGAAAACGCAGGAATATATGAACAAATCAGGAACAAACGGGGTGGAGGGGCAATGGCATTACCCGGCAGGAAACCAGTCATCGCGCATGTCGCCTCGCTATCGGTCGAGTGCGCCGATTGCGGCCGCAACAGGTGGTGGAAGGCTGATGAACTCCGGCGTTTCGGGGTGACGGGCAACACGCCGCTGGCGGAGCTTTCCGGCCGAATCGTCTGCTCGGCCTGCCGTGCCGACGGGCTGCCGGGCACGGCGGTGTCGATCCAGGCGGCCTTCATCGACGAGCGCCAGCGCGTGCACAGCGAGGCGCAGATGCTGAGCGAGCGCGAGGTGCTGGTGGAAGGGGCGAGGCGGGCTTGATGAGTGGCGTCAGAAGGCGTCGTCTTGGCGGGAACGCTTGCCCGCCAATGCGTCAATGCGGTTGTGAAGTCGCTTGCGTACTTCCTCGAGAGGCGAGACGAGCGAAGGATCCTTCTGCAACGCATCCATCGTCGGCGCGACCTCTTCCCGCAACCAGCGATCGACGGCAGCGTCTCTTGCGGCAAGGGTTCTCAGGCCATCGCGGATGACTTCGCTCTCCGTTGCGTACTCGCCGGATGCCACCTTATTCTTCACCATTTGCGCCATCTCGAGCGGCAAGGTGATGGTCAGAGGCTGGGTGCTGCGCATCGCGATTCCCTGGATCAAATGAGCGTGTATGACTTAATCATACACTTTTCCACACGTGCCGCTAGCCAGATGATGGCCCTTGTGTCCTCTAATACCCCAGCAATTCCTTCAGCGGGATCACCCGCCAGACATGCTTGATGGCGTAGCGGTTGAAGGTCAGCGTCTTCGGCGGATTGTACTGCTCGACCACCAGCTCGCCCGCCGTGCGCTTGACCAGTTTCTTGATGAAGGCCTTGCCGTTGCGCTCGTTTTCTTCCGGAAACGTCTCGATCACCACATGGTCGCCGGGGATCGCGTCGCGGCCGCCGCAATAGATGAGGTCGCCGGGTTCGTAACGCGGCACCATGGAATCCGACAGCACATGCAGCGCGAATACCTTGGGCAGGTTGCGCACGCCCGGCGGGCGCTGGACGTAACCGGCAGGCTCGCCGTTGAAGGTGAAGTCGCCGTCGTCGCCGCCGACCGCGGCGCCCAGCACTTCGATATCCATTGATCCGGCGGGCAACGGGCCGGCATCGGTGACGATCTCGGCGTCGGCCACCGGGCCGGCATCGTCGAGGAAGACGACCTGCCCCTGGCCGAGCGCGACAGGGTCGACGCGCAGGAAGGCGGCGGTCTTCAGAAGGTTCTCGGTTTTGGGCAGATTGCGGCCGGTCTCCCAATTGCCGACGGCGGCGACATCGGTGTCGTTGTGCTCGGCAATATGGCGCATCACCAGGCCGCGCTGCTTGCGCGCCTGGCGTATCGCCGCCCCGACCCTGATCGACAGTTCCGTTTTCGCCATGGCGCCCATGTGAGCGATGAAAGTGGCTCTCGTCTATGAAAGAATGGCTTGCATCTATTTTTGAGTTATGCTTGTATCTGGTCATGCACAACCTGTCCAGCTTTCATGGCGCGGTAGCGCCGGCCTCCCGCGAGGCCAACAAGGCGACCGAAGTCGCCACCCTTCCGTCCCGGCCGTCCTCCTCCCCGGCCGTGGCGAAGCCCGAGCGCCTTGATGCCTCGGGTCCGGCCCGCCCGTCAGCGGCGGCCGGAACGGCCGGAGCCGCCGCTCCCCTCGGCTCCGGCCCTCTATTCGACCGGCATGCTGCCGGTCCCTACGCGCGCTCCTGCATCCGCACGCAGGACGGCACCGTCATCCTGTTCGAACCGATGACGGGCAGGGCGGTTTGCGCCCCCGACAGGAAGACGGCGGAGGCGCGGCTGGCGCGGCTTTGCGCCGGTCACTCGGTCCGCTCCGGCTAGGCCGGCGCCAGCCCGGCATCAAACCACAACTCACCGCGGCTTTTCGGAGCCGGAACCCCCGACGCTTGCCTGACGGCGCGCCTTGAAGCGCTGCCGCAGGCCGACCCTTGGATGGAGCCTGGAGATGGCGGGATATAGCGACGCCGAATTGCAAGAGATCGCCCGCTGGCTGAAGGAGGGGCTTTCGGCCTCGAGGATCGCGGCGGTGTTCAGCGCGCTGCGCGGCAGCCCGGTCTCACGCAACGCCATCATCGGCATCGTTCATCGCAACACCATGCTGGGCGCCATCGGCTTTGCCAATGGCCGTGGGATGCCGCCGGTGGCAAGACAAGCTGCCGGCGAACCGGCAATGCGCAAGCCGGCCCAGGCGAAGCGGGCAAAGGGCAAGGCCGGCGGCGGCAAGGGCGCGGGTAGAAAGGTCGCCAATGGTCATCCCGGCCAGCTCGCGGACAACGACATCGCGCGCAAGAACAAGGCCCGAGCCCGGCGCGACTCTTCGCCGGCCTGGCTGCCGCCGCGCCTGTTCGTGCGCGAGGTGGGCGTGCTGATCGCCGATGGCGAGGCCTATCGTTTCAAAGTGCCGGCGCCGGCGCGCGGACCCGTTGGCCGCCAGCCGCATGGCGTGGCGATGCGCTTCATCGACTGCCTGTTCTCCCGCTGCCGCGCACCGCTCGACCTGACGCTGGAAGAGAACCCGCAGGACGATGCGCCCGGCAGCCAGCCCGGCGCCGACATGCTGTGCTGCGGCATGCGCACCCGGGCGCTGAAAAGCTATTGCAGCTACCACCAGGCGCGGTTTCAGAGGCGAGTTTGCGTGTGAGCCTATTTCGGTATTTGCCGGCCCTGCTTGGGCATGCGGCTTTGCACGCTGCGGGCCTCCAGCCGCATGGCCGGGCCACCTTCGGCAACCAGGATGCCGGCGACGCGGGCAAAGCCGGTAAACACCTTGATCGCGTCGGATTCCGAGATTTGCGCCGCGATCGCGGCGCTGCAAGCGTTGAGCGCGCTACGGTAGACGTGGCCGCGCCGCTCGACCGGCCAGCGCTGCAGGAAATCGGCGGCGTCGCTGACGCTGTCGATTTCCTCGACCTCTCCGTCGAGACTTACTTTAAGAGGCACTCCTGTTTTCATCGTACCCACGGCGTTCACCTTCGGTGTTGCAGCGGCTTTCAAGCCTCTGCTGATAAACGCGCGAGGCCCTCGGGCGGTTGCATCGCCTTCGCGCGGCCTTCACGGGCTGGCGGCGGCATCGAGCCAATCATACGCGCGGCTCTTGCTCTTGACCATCAAAATGCCTTGTCGCCGGGCGGCCTTGCTGAAGGCTTCGAAGGCGGTGCGCGGACAGCAATTGCCTTCGACCGCCAGCCTGACCAGTCTTGCGGCTTCAATATAGGCTGGTGCCGTCTTGTCGGGCCATTGCCGCTGCAGCGCCGTCTGGGCGTCGGCTACGGAGCCGACCAGCATGGTCTTGTTGTCGCAAAAACGCAGCGTAATCGGCATGAACGCCGTCATCGGCAAACCTCCCTCTTGCATGGTCGCGTCATAACGTACTGGCCGGCGGCTGGTTCCATTAGCTTGCGTGTAAGCAAGGGCCAGGCATGAGCGAGCGGCCTTTCATGCAGCTCTACGTCTCCGATTTCGTCGGCGATACGTTGCAGCTCTCCACCGAGCAGATCGGCGCCTACATGCTGATCCTGATGGCAATGTGGAACGCTGGCGGCCGGCTGCCCGACGACGACGCCAAGCTGGCGCGCGTTGCGCGCATGTCGCTGAAAAGATGGCGCGCGCTGAGCGGCGACCTGTTGACCTTTTTCGAGCGTGAGGCAGGCGAGATCGGCCACAAGAGGCTGACCAGGGAGTTGCACAAGGCGCTGGTCAAAAGCGAGGCGAGGGCGGCCGCCGGGGCGCGCGGCGGCGCCGCCACCGCGTTGAAAACAAAGGCGTATGCCGAGCCAAATGCCGGCGCTTTGCCGCGGCATTCTCCAGACTCCAGAAACCAGAGTGAAAGAGCTTCGGCTTTTTCCCCTGAGAATGCGCCGCATTCTTCGGCTCGTGGAGAACAAGGGGAGGCAGTGTTTTCCCCTGAAGGCGCGCGGCATTTTTCGCCCGCCAACAAAACAGCCGCCGCGTCTTCGGGGAAGAGACCCGGCTGGGTCAGGCCGAAAACCCATACCGACGCCGCCAACGCCATCATCGAGGAGATCCGCCGCCATGACCGCAGCCGAACTGCAGCAGGCGACGAAGGCGCTGGCGGCGATGTTCTCATGCTTCCCGCAATCGGCCCTGACTGATGTCGAGATGCAGATGCGCGGCTATCTCGGCGCGGTGCGCGACGCCGAACTCGCCGATCTGCAGGCAGCCATCCAGCGCTTCGTGCGCGGCGAGGTGAGGACCGGCAACGCCCAGTTCTGCCCGTCGAGCGCGCAGCTCTGCATCGAGGTGCGCGAGCGGCGGGTGATGCGCGAGCTGATGGCGAAAAGGGCGATGCAAGTGCCGGTGAAGCAGGCGACAGGATGACCAGTTCAGACAGGTCGGCGGGACAGCGCCCCCCTCTGGCCTGCCGGCCATCTCCCCCACGAGGGGGGAGATTGGCAACTTCGCCCGCAGCGCCTTTTCAGTAACCCGGACGATTGGCGAAACCCGTCGAGATATTCGATCTCCCCCCTCGTGGGGGAGATGCCCGGCAGGGCAGAGGGGGGCGCCGTCCCGCCAGCCTTTCCAACTAACACCCAGTCACCCCAAACCAAAACCGAAGGAGCCAGCCCATGCCCAGAAGGACCAAAGCCGCCAAGCCGCAGGCGCCGAAACTGCCCAAGGGGGAGGCCGAACAGGTGCGTATCCGTCGCGAGGTCGGCCATGATTTCGCGCTGAAAGACGACGCCTTCGGCCGCAAGCGGCTGGCCACCGGCACGGCTGAAGCCCGCCGCGTCTACGAAGTGTCGAACGACGGCTACACCTCGACAGGCGGCATCGTGCGGGTGCGCAGCGTCGATCCGCTCATCGGCATCACCTCGCTGTCGCGCCAGCAACGCGAGGCCGGCCAGCGCTACCGCGAGGATTTCCAGTGCAGCCAGCAGGCTGATGTCAAGCCGATGCGCTGGACCGAGCGCGTCGATGGCGGTCGCCACGGTGGCGGCATCGCCGACAGCGTGCTGGACGCCGGGCGGGCGCATGCCGCCGCGACCAGGGCGCTAGGGCACTGGGAGGTCGCGGCGGTGGCGCGACAAGTCTGCTGCATGGGGGAGTCGGTGAAGGGTGTGGCGGAACAGACCGGCGACAGCAGGGACGTGGTGACGAAGCTCCTGAAGGTCGGGCTCGATCTGCTCGCGGTGCACTATGGGATGATGATGGGGCGGTGAGGGGCGCAGAAATCCGACCGGCACATGCCGGTCGGATCAGTTCACAAGGCCAGATCATCCGCAGACGCGGACTTCCTCGACGATCCTGTGATGATGACGCCAGTGATTGATCAATTCGATGTGGCAACGGTGGTGGTGCCGCCGGTGGAAATAGCGGGGCCGGTAGCCGTTGTCGTAGGCGTCGTAGGGGCTATAGACATAACGGCCGCCATAGTCCCCATAGTTGTCGTAATAATCGTTGCCACAATAGTCGTTGTAGCCGCCGATGCCGATAAAGACGTGACTGCGGGCGGCGGCAGGCGCGATCATCGCCGCCGCCGAAGCAATGGCGATAACCGAGACAAGCAGGAGCTTCTTCATGGCTGCCTCCTTTTCAAGGTTTGTCTAATATAACGGTCAAGACGCGGTCTCGTTCCATGGATGCCGTCGACGCGGCTCGAGCGCGGAAAGGTGACGCCTGAGCGCGATGTGGCGGAACTGGCGGCCAGTGAGGGCGAGCCTACGCTGGATGCAGAGAGGCTGGCGGGTAAGATGCGAAGCAAGGCAGACGCCGCGCCGCCCCTCATCCGCCTGCCGGCACCTTTTCCCCGTGAACGGGGAGAAGGCAGCTAGTTCTTCAAAACAGTGCCTTCTCCAGCGGCCCTTCCAGCGTCTCGGCGAAGCCCGTCGCCAGATGGTGCCTGTCACGAAACGCCAGCTTTCCGCCGATGAACACATGGCACTGCGTCGGGCCGCAGAAGCGGTCGGTTAGGTCGACGTAGAGCGTGTCGGGGACGCTCTTGACCACGGCGCGCTCTTGCGCGGCGGCGCGGTCATTGGCGGCCTGCGCTCTCGGCGTGTCGCAGCGCGAGGGGGCTTCGCGCCACCACAAGGCGCGGGCCACGCAGGAATCAGCGAAGTTGTCGCCGATCGGCGTGTCGCGGATGACGGCGGTCTCGACGCCGGCCTGGCTGAAGGCCTGCAAGGTCGAGCGCAGGCCGGCCCGCCAGCGCGCGGTCTCTTGCGTGCGGCCGGCGGCGGGCATGTCGCGGGTCAGGTTGCCGATCGAGAATTCCGAGATCACCACGAGGCGCGGCTTGCGGCGGATGATTTCGGCTATCGCCTGTTCGCGCCAGGCGTCGCATTCGGTGTAGTCGCGCTTCAGCACCGTGTTGAAGGTCGACAGCCGTGAGGCGCGACAAGAGGATTTGAGATAGGTGACCACCTTGGTGTGGTTGCGGCTCGCCGCCTCGACCAGCGGCGTCGACCAATGGTCGGCGTGCGAATCGCCGAACAGCACGATGGTGTGGGCGGCGTCGGCCGGGCCGAAGGTGCAGGGTTTCGGCGTCACCGTGTGGAAGTCGAGCAGGCAGTTCGCATCGGCGGTGCGCGCCGTGGAGGGCTGTTCGGCGGCCTGTTCGATGCCGCGCTGGGCCGGGTCGATGTTGCGCGTCGCCAGATGCGCATTGGCATAGGCCACCGCCACGCCGAGGCCGGTCAGCGCCAAAGCGGGGGCGAGCGCCCATTTGCCCGCCGTGAGCCAGCCGAAGCGCCGCCCCGGGTTCTCGATCAGGTGATAGGTGAGGAACGCCAGCAGCAGCGCCAGCGCGCCACAGCCGAGGCGCTGGAGGACGGTGAGATCCGGCGCCAGCATGCCGGCATAGACGATGACAGGCCAATGCCAGAGATAGAGCGAATAAGAGAGCGCGCCGACCCATTGCAAAGGCGGTAGCGACAGCACGGAAGCGGGCACGAGGGCCTGCCAGCCGCTTGGACTGGCCGCGACATTGTCATCGCCCGTGCCGGCCAGCAGCACCAGCACCGTGCCGGCGACCGGGAGCGCTGCGTACCAGCCGGGGAAGGGCAGGTCTTCGCTCAGGCAGAGATAGGCGATCGCGATCAGCGCCAGGCCAAGCCAGCCCTGCGCTGCCCGCAGCCACGGCCGATGCCGCCACAGGGCCGCCGGCGCCAGCGTCGCCAGGCCGCCGGCGGCGAACTCCCAGGCGCGCAGCGGCGAGAAGTAGAAGGCCCAGGCCGGCGAGAGGCTGGTCAGCCACAGGCAGGCGGCGAAGGAGGCGAGGCCGGCGACGCCGATCACCACCATGGCCATGCGCCGGCCCGGATGCAGCCAGGCGGCGAAGACGAGCAGCGTTGGCCAGACGAGATAGAACTGCTCCTCCACCGACAGCGACCAGAAATGGATGAAGGGATTGCTCAGGGCATCCGAGGCAAAATAGTCGAACGACCAGCGCAGCAGCCACAGATTGATGGCATAGGCCGAGGCATACATGGCGCCGCGCGAATAGAGCGCCTGCTCCTGTGGCGCCAGAATGAAATAACCCGTGCAAAGTGTCGCCAGGATGACGAACAGGGCAGCCGGCAGAAGGCGCCGGGCGCGGCGGGCATAAAAGCGCCAGAGATCGAGCCCGCCGGTCTCTGTGATCTCGCGCATCAGATGCGTCGTGATCAGCCAGCCCGAGATGACGAAGAAGATGTCGACGCCGGCAAAGCCGCCGGGCAGTGCCGTGAGGCCGAAATGATAGGCAACGACGCCGCCAACCGCCAGCGCGCGCAATCCCTGTATATCAGGCCGAAAAGATGCCGCCACGAGGCCTCCTTCCTTACGCCCAGCCCGCCACGCATTTCCAGGCCCGACTGGCCGCTATCGCAATGCAGCAAGTTTTTCGCAGTGCAACATGGCCAGAAGGAGGCGAGCGCCTGCGCCACGGCGGTGAAGATCGCCAGGCCCGTGGCGGCGTCGGGGTTCTCGATCTCGACCCTGCCGTCAGGCATCGATGCTGCGCGCGGGTTCAGCGCCGGAAGATGTCTACGCTCGAATGGCTGCCGGCTTCGCACGGCGCGCGGCATAGAGGCCGGCCGCTGCCGCCGCGACGACCAGGGCGGCAAAGACCGCCAGCTTTTGCGGCGTCGCGCCCTGCGGGCCGAAGGCGACGGCATACATGGTGCGGCCGGGAATGAAGGTCAAAAGCCCGGTAATGATCATCCCGAAAATGTAGGTGCCCTGCATGATGCGGCGGTGCGCGGCAATGTTGCCGCCGCGCGCGGCGCGTACGCCGCGCCACAGCATCACCAGGACCAACAGCGACAGAAGGTGGATCGGGCTGAACGGTCCCCACAGCCGGATCGTCCAGATGAACAGGCCGGAGCCGGCGACCATCGCCATCAGCGCCACCCAGACGCGGCCAAGCGCCCGGTGCAGCGGGTCGCCCTTGCGGCGCCAGAGCTGCACGGCACCGAGCAGCAGCGCGGCGATGGCGATCAGCGCATGGAGCTGGATGACGGGCGAGGCATGAAGCAAAGGGCTGAGCGACATCGGCATTCTCCGCGAGATGGCGGATTATGGCCGAGCATCCCGCAACAAAACAGCCCCGCACGACGGGCTGTTTCGCATCGCCGGGGCGATGACGCGTCTAACTCTTTACGCAATTCCCAAGGGGAAGCGCCATGCGCTTCTCCCGGGAGAACCGTTACACACTTGCTGGAATTGCCTAGCTGCCGCCGTTCAACTTCACACTGCTGCAGAATTCCGGATGGGTGTTGGTGGGGTTGGCGTTCTTGGCCTCGTCGGCGCAGGCCGTCTTCATCGCGGTCTGGTCGTCGGGCGTCAGAGCCTTCCAGGCTTTGACGAAATCGTCATTGCCGCGCAGCGTCTTCATGCTGGAGTCGGTGTAGAAGGGCTGCATCTTGGCCGGGTCGTCGAGTGCTGATGTGCCAGTGTTGCCACCCGCCAGAGCCGAGCCTGCGGCCATTGAAAGCGCCATGGCGCCAAGACAGATCATCTTGATATTCATGGTAGGTTCCTTCCCTGTTGCTTATGACCGTCGAAGCAACGATCAAAAGCGTAACGGGAAGATTTGGGTAAAAGTTCCGGCTCTTTCCGTGTGTTACGCTAAAATTTCCAAAATATATCAGGAAAAATCCTGAAATCCTTTCACACCTTCATCGTATTCCCGACGAAAGCTTTGATATCTTCAGATGGCCGCGCAATAACCGCCGCCGCCTGCCGTGGTTAGCGCGAGGACCAGCCGGACGTCGCACCGTTCGGCGACTTGAGAACTTCCCGGCGTCCTGAATGTTCCGTGCCGGTCGCCCAACGCTGCCTCAAACAACTCCGCCTCAAAAAAAGCCCCACCGGCATAGCCGGCGGGGACATAAACGGAGGTCTGCGATCGCCTTGGGAAGGCGATGCCGGCAGCAACGAGAACGGCGGGCGAAAAGTTTCTGCGGTGCCCGGTGATATCGAAGCCGGCCCCAACCCGGGCGTGGCCGCGAGGAACCGCACCACGACGGCCTGAGGCCGCCGCTCGTCGTTTCTACGAAACCTCTCCACCTTGGCGCTGCTGGATCAGCGTGCGCGCGGCGTCCGCTCCCGCCGCCAGGATGCGGTCGGACAATTCTGTTCCTTCCAGCGCGCGGGCCAATTGAAGAGCGCCGATGAGCGCCGCGAAGATGCCCAGCGCCACGCCTTCCGGATCACGGGTGTGCGGCGGCATGTCTTCTGCCAACTGGCGCACCAGCTTCATCAGGCCTTCGGTGTAGAGGTGGCGCGTTTCGGCCGGCTGGCGCGCGATTTCCGGCAACAGCGCCGCTGATGCGCAGCCCGTCTCCGGATGATCGCGATGCTCTGATGACAGATACATGGCCATGGCCAGTTCCAGCCCGCCGGCGGCCAATGCCTCCTGCAATTGCCGCGATTGGGTCTCCAGCGCCGATGCGATGCTCTCGCGGACAAGGTCGGCCTTGGACTGGAAGTGTGGATAGAAGGCGCCGTTCGTCATTCCGGCGTCGCTCATGATGCTGGCCAGTCCGGACGCGGCGATGCCGTCGCTTCGGAAGCGTTGCGCGGCGACCTCCATGATGCGGCTGCGTGATGCGTCCTTCCGGCCCTTGTCGTAGCGCATGATGGCTCCTTCTCATTTTTCTCATTGAATTATGAGTGTAATGTGATATTACGATCGTAATTTAATAATCGCCGACAGGCAATACCACTCGAGTTTGGAGTTATCAGATGAACCGGAATTCCGGGAAGACCGCGATCGTGACCGGAGCGTCCTCGGGTATCGGCCGCGCCAGTGCCGAAGCCTTGGCGCGGGCCGGCTTCACTGTTTTCGGGACGAGCCGCAAACCCACCAGCCAAAGCCCGGAAGGAGCGTCGATGCTGGTTTGCGACGTGACCGACGACGCGTCCGTCGCGTCCCTGGTTTCGGCCGTCCTTGGCAAGACCGGCCGGATAGACCTCTTGGTCAACAATGCCGGCATCGGGCTGCTGGGCGGCGCGGAAGAATCCTCGGTCTCGCAGTCAAAGGCCCTGTTCGACGTCAATCTGTTCGGCGTGATGCGGATGACCAATGCGGTGCTGCCGTCGATGCGGCGGCGCGGCGAAGGGCGCATCGTCAATATCGGATCGATCCTGGGCCTGGTTCCCGCGCCGTACTCGGCCCATTATTCCGCCGTCAAGCACGCGCTCGAAGGCTATTCGGAATCGCTCGACCACGAGGTACGTGCCTTCAACATACGTGTCTCGGTCATCGAACCGGCGTTCGTGCGCACCGTGTTCGACCAGAACGGGTTCGAGCCCGACTCCGTCATCAAGGAATACGATGAGGCGCGAGCCGGGGTCGACGCATTGCTCCGCGACGTGATGCCGAAGGCCGATCCCCCGGAAGTGGTGGCGAAGGTGGTTCTCACGGCCGCTACCGACAGGCACCCGCGCCGGCGCTACACGGCCGGCAAGGCAGCCCGGCAGGTGAGCATATTGCGGCGGTTCGCGCCCGCCGCGATGTTCGACAAGACCTTGCGCAAGCAGTTCCGCCTGCCGGCCTGAACGAAGCGGGAATTTTTCCCGAGGCATGACGCCTTGCGGCCAGGTTTCGGGCCGCCATCGAGACCATTCTAGAAAGCGAATATGATGAAAGCCTTCGTCGTCGACAAATATCAGAAGAAGGGCGCCTTGCGCCTTGCCGAAATGCCGGAACCTGAATTGCGGGACAATGATGTCCTGGTCGAAATTCACGCCGCCGGTGTCAACCTTGTCGATTCCAAGCTCCGGGATGGGGAGTTCAAGCTGATAGTGCCCTATCGCACGCCCTTCATCCTGGGCCATGACGTGGCGGGGATCGTCGTGCGGGCCGGTTCGAAAGTCCGCAAATTCAAGCCCGGTGACGAGGTCTATGCGCGGCCGCGCGATGGCCGGATCGGGACGTTCGCCGAATTCATCGCCATCGATGAAGCCGACGTGGCGCTGAAGCCAAAAAACCTCAGCATGGAAGAAGCCGCCTCCATTCCGCTCGTGGGCCTGACCGCATGGCAGGTGCTGGTCGAGACGGCCGGGCTGAAGAAAGGCCAGAAGGTGTTCATCCAGGCTGGCTCCGGCGGCGTGGGGACCTTCGCCATCCAGCTGGCGAAGCATCTCGGTGCCACCGTCGCGACGACGGCCAGTGCGGCGAATACCGGTCTGCTGAATGCTCTCGGAGCCGATATCGTCGTCGACTACAAGAAAGACGATTTCGAAAAGGTCCTGAAAGGCTACGACGTCGTGCTGAACAGCCAGGACGCCAAGACGCTGGAAAAATCCCTGAATCTGCTGAAGCCGGGCGGCAAACTCATCTCCATTTCCGGTCCGCCGGATCCCGCATTTGCCAGCAAGCAGGGGCTGAACATGGTTCTCAAACTGATCATGCGCCTGCTGAGCCGCGGCATACGCGGCAAGGCCAGGCGCGCCGGTGTCGACTATTCGTTCCTGTTCATGTGGGCGCAGGGCGATCAGCTGGGCAAAATCACGTCGCTCATCGAATCCGGCGTCATACGCCCCGTCATGGACCGGACTTTTCCGTTCGAGAAGACCAACGAGGCATTGGCCTATGTCGAAACCGGGCGTGCCAAGGGCAAGGTCGTCATCAAGGTCAGATAGGTCTAGTCTTCAGCGAGGCGCCCGATCTCTCTGTTTTTTCAGCGGATTGCGCTGGAAAGCCGTTGCTTCGGCTAGCCGCCCGCCGGCTCCGCCTCGATCTCCCTGAGATAAAAATCCTTGCTCGGCTGCAGATGGTCGACGCAGAGCTGCGCCAGCACCCAATTGTCCCGACGCTTCAGCGCTTCGATCATCATGGCGTGGTGCTGGCGCGAGACGTCGAGCTTTTCCCGGTCGGCGAGTGAATTCGCCCGTACCGGCAGGCTGAGGCGCATGTAGTGTTCGATCGAGGAGACCAGATAGGCGTTGCCGCAGGCCGAGAACATGGTGAGGTGGAAACGGTCATTGGCCTCGTGGATGCCGCGCAGGAAGCCCGCGTCGACATGGAAGCTGTAGATGCGTTGAATGTCGGTCAGTTCGGCGATCAGCGCCTCGCTGACGGGCAACGGGATCATCAGCGCCGCCTGGCGCTGCAGCATTTCGCGCACTTCATAGATCTGGCGCACCTCCCGCGGCGAGAGCCGGCGCACCATGGCACCCTTGTTGCGCTCGCGGGTGACGATGCCCAGCCTCTCCAGCTGGTAGAGCGCCTGACGTATGGTGTGGCGCGAGACCGGGAAGCGGGCGAGCAGCACGTCCTCGACCAGGCGCGTGCCGGGCGCCAGCCGGCCGAAGATGATGTCCTCCTCCAGCACACGCACCGTATCGGCTTCCTTGCCGCCATAGTCGAAGCTGTTGAGCATCTCGAATCCCTCTGGCTCAGGGCCACTGCTTGCTGGCCCCGGGAGCAGCACTCTAGCCTTCGCGCACGAGGCTGGCCACAAGCTGGTCGAGGTGCGGGTCGTCGAGGCTGACGACGCCGGACATCCGCATCGCCTGTCTCAGGCTGATCCTGCCGACCTCCTGGCGCATGATGACCTTGACGCAGGCCGGTCCCGCTTGGGTTAGGACGTAGGCGTTGCCGACCAGGACCGGCTCCGAGAACGGCGCCCACTGCACGGCCATGATCGACGGCTCGCCGGTCTGGCGGCGGTTGATGCCGGCGAAATAGATCCAGTTCAGCCGCGAGATGGCCACGCCATAGTGCCAGCCCAATGCCCGTGCTCCGCCCTGGCGGTGGCCTTCGGCCCAACGGGTCACGCGCCTGAAGGTCACCAGTTCGGCCTCGCGCCGGACGAAGGTGACCGACCGCATGACCAGGTCGGGGCGGTCGGGAACCGCGAAATAGGTGAAATAGGTGCCGCCGGCGATGGCCGGCGCTGGACCGCGCACCATGTTCTCGTAAAGCGTCTGGTGGATCGGCATTAGCGCCGGCGGTGCGGTTTCGGGGACTGGCGGCGCGCGATACAACTCATCCTCGCCGACCCGGAAATAGTCGCATATCAGCTTGGCGGTCGCCTGGTTGGGCACACTCTTGCCCTGCAGGTAGCGCTCGAATTGAGAGCGATTCATGGGCAGGCCGCGGCATACGGCCGCCACCGATGCATGGCTGCTGACCAGCCGTCTTAGGTTGGCGGAAAGATTCTTGCGAATTGGCACGACATCGCCCCTCGCGACAGACGTACGAACCTTATTAAAGCAGATACTTATATTGCGGCAATCTCGCACATCACGAGGATTTGGCGAATGGGACCTTTGGCCAATAAGCCGGGCGGCGCCTGCCAATCGCCATCTGCCAACATGCTTTTGATGCCTTTCAAGGCAGTGCACGTTCGAGCACGGCAATCCGCCTTTCGGCCTCCAATTGCGCGACCTGCATGAGCGTATCGATTTCGGTCAGTGCCTCGATATGGCGCGCATCGATGACCGCTTTTCGGGCGACGGTCAGGCAGCCCCTGACGATCCGCAAGGTCTCTACAATGTTGGGTTGTTCCGACACGGTCAGGCCCTCCTTTGCTTACAACCCTGAAGCGGTGCCAACGTTCCACAGCGAATCGACACGCTATTGCCCGGCAACAGTGCCGGACAGAACGCGCGCCACTCACTCGTCTCTCCAGATGACCCGCTTTACCCACCTGATCTCGACCAGGCGCCGGAACCGAATGGTGACCGCCTCCTGACCCACCGCGTGGAACAGCTCGGCATTGATGGATTCCTTGCTGCCGCATTTTTCGCAGCGAACTCTCGCCCTGACGTCGTCGATGCTCACATTGCCGATGATCTCTCTGAGCTCCCTGGGCTTGTAGAAGCGCTTGATGTTGCAATGCCCGCATCGGATGCGCGCAATCTGCCCTGCGTCATGGGCATGCATCAGCGTCCATGGGACGCCCTTCGGCCATCTGTCAGGTTGATCAGGCATGGCTTAAATGAGGAAAATATTCCTCATTCGTCAAGAGCCTGAAGTGGAAACCTACCCGATTTCGCCTGCCACCGGCACCGCAGCCACAGGCCCTGCAGGCATTGTCGTTACACGCTTTCAGGACGCACGGTCTCCACCAGGAGTGACCCAGCTGGAAGCGGGCGCAGCAGTTCGGTTTCCGGCTTTGTCAGGTCGATCCAGGCCGCCCAATTCTCGGGCTCGAGCACGACGACCTGGCGATTGTGGTAGGGCGCGACATCGGGGCCCGGATCCGTCGTCAGCATGGTGAAGGTGGGCGGTTTGTTGCCCGCGCCGTCCCGCCAGAGCCCGGCTATGGCGAGGAAGGGAGAACCGTTGAGCGAGAACCGATGCTTCGCCTTCGGATATTTGGTGCCGGTGAATTCGAAGAAGCCGGACGCCGGAACCAGACACCGTTTGCTGTTTGCGAATTGCCGGCCTTCGGAGCGGAAGTTGAACACCGGCCCGCCCTTGGGGCCGGCCGGCGGGAATCCGAATGTCATCGTGGCCAATTCGATCGCGTCGCCACCGGCGGCGGCGCGCATGATGGGAGCCGGGTCGTTGATGCGGATGTCATCGGCCTGGGGCAGATCGAGTTCGCTCTGCTGGACCGGCACACGCAACGCCAGGGATTCCATCATCCGGCAATATTCGGCCCAGGCTACATGCTGTTCATAATCGTTGCACATGTGGATCAAGTCCCGTGTGGAGATTGAGTTCCGGAACCAATGTCGGCCTTGCCAAGTTGGCTCACAGGAGAAAAGCCATGCCAAGATACCAGATCGACGAGATGCAGGGCGACTCGCTGACCGCATCTCACATTGCCAGTGGTGACACCGCGCTCGATGCCGTGAAAAAAGTCACCAGCGGGCCGATATCTCTCCGAGCGTTGCAGAAACACTGGTTTCGCGTGGTTGATGAGGCCGAGGGCAGTGTTTTCGAATATAGCTACGACAGCGATCCCGAGGAACACTGATGTCGGTCGCAGGCGCTTGCGGCACCAATGCTTCGAGCCGATCGACCATCTCTCCAAAATGGATAGAGCAGCCGGAACCCGGCATCGATACGGAAGTTGAGGCAGGCCTCCAATTTCTCGAAAGCACGTTCATGGAAAAAACCTTCAACCGCATGGCTGGCGCCGTTGCTCATGCCACCGGAAGGCCGTCGGCTTTCGGCCTATGCCTTGGATCCGTGTTGATCTGGGCGGCTACCGGTCCGGTCTTCCACTATTCCGAAACCTGGCAGCTCATCATCAACACTGGAACCACGATCATCACCTTCCTGATGGTCTTTCTCATCCAGAACACCCAGAACAGGGACGGCGCGGCCATCCAGGCCAAGCTCGACGAACTCATACGGTCCGGTCAGGCAAAGAACGACTTTATCGGTATCGAGCACCTCACGGAGAGGGAGGTGGAGGAGTTTCGCTCGCTGTGCGAGCGAGCCAAGACGGCGGCGTCAACGAACCCCTAGAGCACTTTCGAAGCAGTCCGGCCGGCTTTGAGCGCCTTCGCCGCAGGCCGGTGGGAAGACCGTTTCGCGCTTTTCCCGGCGTTTGTTGCAGCCAGGGGCGCCTCGTTCGTCGAGACGGACGAAGCCCGCTTTTCTATGTTTTTCAGCTCCGCATCGATGGCGTTGGGCGAAGCATGTTCCAATCCGACCACCTCATTGCGGGCGGTGTCCAGGGCGACGATTATCTCGTTGAGCTTTGCCTGCATGGCCGCGGTGTCGCGGTAGTTCTGGATGAGCACCACGCCCGTCAGGCACATCGCCGAAATCGATATGATGTAGGTTCCAAGGGTCGTGCTGGTGAACAGCGCACAGACGAGGGCGGCGACCAGCATCACGTAGAAGCCCGGCGGCTTGGAGAAGAATTCGGCGAGGGCATATAATGGTCTATCCACCCAAATCTCCGCCGACGATGAAAGAGCCCGCCATCCGAGGTAGGCGGCGGGCTCGTTCGCGATCGCACCCCTGCCTGGGGCAGCCGATCGCACTGGCTGACGTAACCTCCGCGAAAGCGACAGGTTCCGGCCGGTCGGAAATAAAGACCGGACCTATCCCAGCTTCACCTTCGGTTCTCGCGCCCAGAAGCGCAGGTCGCCGAGCCTGGCGACGAAGCCCGATGCGTCCTTGGCGGATGTCAGCGCGATGACCGCTTCGTCCTCGGCCACGCCAGCCTTCGTCAGCAGCGGCGCCGCCGCCTCGACGAAGCCGATGAACTTGCAGTGGGCGAAGGCGTCGGCGACGAAGTCGCGGGCGGTGGATTCCCTGAGCAGATCTGCCATTGCAGCTTTTCCCGGCAACAGCGCGACCGCGTCATAGAGCACCGACGGCGCGCCCGCGATCATCTGGTGGGCCTCGATCCAGCTGCCGTCGCTGGCCTTGGCGCCGCCGACCTTCGGCGCGATGATCTCGAAACTGGCGCCGGCCTTTGCCAGCGCCTGCTTCAGGGCATTCAGCAAGGCCGCGTCGGTTCCCTCGGTCACCAATATGCCGAGCTTGCGGCCCTCGAAACGGCCGGGGCCGTTCTTCAGGATGCTGAGCGCATCCGATGCAGCGACATCCCTGCGCGTCGGCACCGCCGCGTCGGCGGGATTCGGCATCGCCTTCAGGCCGAGCCCATCCGCCACCTTGCGGGCCAGGCCGTCATCGATGTTGAGAAGATGCGATACGATGCGCTCGCGGATGACGGGCGTCTGCACCTTGCTCAGTTCGAAGGTCAGCGCGGCGGCGATGTGGCCTTGTTCCACGGGGTCCTGGCTGATGTAGAACTGGCGCGCCTGGCTGTAGTGATCGGCAAAGGTCTCCGACCGCAAACGCGCCTTCGGTCCGGCTTCGACTTCGGTGAATGAGCGGAAGCCTTTCGACGGGGATTCACGCGGACCCTCGTCCCATGAATTGGGCTGGTAGTTGGCGCGGCCAACCGGATTGCGCATCGCCATGTGCCCATCCTGCTGGAAGTGGTGGAAGGGACATTTCGGCGCGTTGATCGGGATATGAGTGAAGTTGGTGCTGCCCAGTCGTTTGATCTGCGTGTCGAGATAGGAAAAGTTGCGGCCCTGCAGCAGCGGATCGTTGGAGAAGTCGACGCCGGGCGGCACGTTCTGTGTCATGAACGCGACCTGCTCGGTCTCGGCAAAGAAATTGTCGGGCATGCGATCGAGCACCAGACGGCCGACGGCTATTGGTGGCAGGATTTCTTCCGGGATGAGCTTGGTGGCATCGAGCACGTCGAAGTCGAAACTGTCGGCGAATGCCTGGTCGAACAATTGCAGCTGCAGTTCCCACTCCGGAAAGTTGCCGGCCTGGATCGATTCCCAGAGATCGCGGCGGTGGAAATCGGGGTCAGCGCCGTTGATCTTCACCGCCTCGTTCCAGGCCACGGATTGCAGCCCGAGCTTCGGCTTCCAGTGGAATTTGACGAAGGTGGACTCGTCCTTGGCGTTGAGCAGCCGGAAAGTGTGGACGCCGAATCCCTCCATGAAGCGGAAGGAGCGCGGGATCGCCCGGTCGGACATCACCCACATGATCATGTGCATGGACTCGGGCGTCAGCGAAATGAAATCCCAGAAATTGTCATGCGCCGATTGCGCCTGCGGGAAGGCGCGGTCCGGCTCCTCCTTCACCGCATGCACCATGTCGGGGAACTTGATCGCATCCTGGATGAAGAAGACCGGTATGTTGTTGCCGACAATGTCCCAGTTGCCCTCCTGTGTGTAGAGCTTGACGGCAAAGCCGCGCACGTCACGCGCCAGGTCGAAGGAACCCTTGTTGCCGGCGACCGTGGAGAAGCGCACGAATGCCGGCGTTTTTTCGCCGGCGCGCTGGAAGATGTCGGCGCGCGTATATTTGGCCAGCGATTCATAGGTTTCGAAATATCCGTGCGCGCCATAGCCGCGCGCATGGACGACGCGCTCCGGGATGCGCTCGTGATCGAAATGGAAGATCTTTTCGCGAAAATGGAAGTCTTCGAGCACGGTCGGTCCACGGGCGCCGATCTTCAGCGAGTTCTGATCGTCGGACACCGGCCCGCCCTGGGCGGTGGTCAGTACCGGTGTTGGCCCGGCCGCGGTCTGGTGCAGTTCGCCGCCTTCGCCGCGTAGCAGTTTCTGATCGTGGATGGTGGCGGCGGTGCCGGCCGGTTTGGATGCTTGCTTCGCCATGACTGAAATTCCTCGAGGGTCAAATGCGCGGGCTGCGCTGGCTCCTCAATCTCTGGAATGGCGATGCGTTCCCTGCCGATTTCAAATCCTGACATGAAGAAGGCCGCCGGGTCGCACGGCGGCCTTTGCCTGTCTTCGAACACGAAAAAACTCAGAGGTTTTTGTTGATCGCGGCGGCGGTCTTGTTGGTGGCGTCCTTGACGGCGGACTTGGCGTCGCCGACGGCCTTCTGGACCTTGCCCTTGGCTTCCTGTGCGGCGCCTTCGGCGCGCAGGCGGTCATTGCCGACGGCCTTGCCGACACCTTCCTTGGCCTTGCCGACAGCCTGATTGGCGAGACCCGATGCTTTGTCGCTGGTGCTTCCCATGGAGTTATTCCTTTCGCGGATTGTTGCCTGACCGGCAAGCACCAACGTCGCCTTGTCTGGAAGGTTCCGCATGCGGGGAAAGCACAGGCAACGAAAAGGCCCGCCACCGACGCGACTCGTGACGGGCCTTCTGGAGTAGGCTGGGCGTCCCACCGCCCGGCCATTTCACAAACCTGTCAGCGGGACGATCGTTCCATCACAACAAAAAGCCCGCCATCTCGGCGGGCCTCGCGGACCTCGATCCTCGAGCTTCAATTATTCGACAGGCCTTCGATTCAGACGCAAACCGAGGTGCAGGTGCCCGCGGTAACCGCCGACAGCTTCTGACGCTTGAAAAGTGTCGGCTTGTGGTAGGTCTTTTTCATGCATTCCCCCGTTGTGTGACCCCACCAGAGGTAAGCGCATGCCGGCGAATTTTGTCAACCGAACTACAAAATGGCTATTCCGCACAAAAGAACCCCGCCGGCGATGCGCCTGGCGGGGCTTTGATTGGAGGAGTAATGGATCGAATGGGAGACGATCCAGATCATAAACGCAAACGACGCGCGGAAGTTCCGCTCGTTGGTGACCGGATTATCGCAGTCCGCGTGTAGCGGCGCGCAGGATGATCGCACGCGCCTGCCGGCCTTCGGGCGTGGGCAGACCGGGATAATTGTGCGGCTGGCCCTTTCGCAGGTGAAACTCGACCGGCACGCCCGCCGCGCGCGCCTTTGCGGCCAACTCGATGCTGTCGGGATAGAGCATGTCGCGCGTGCCGGAGAAGACGAGCATCGGCGGCAGGTCTCGGAAATCGCCATTCAGCGGGCTGACATAGGGATGGGTGACATCCAGGCCACCGGCATAGAGACGAGCGCCTTCGACGGTTCCAGGAATATCCAGCAGGGGATCGCGGGCGGCGATCGCTTTCCGCTCCGGGCTGTCCAGCGAAGCATTCACACCGGGCGAAATCAGCACCAGTCCATCGGGTTGACGGTATCCATGGTCGCGTAGCCATTGCGCCGCTGCCAGCGCCAGCCCGGCACCCGCCGAATTGCCGATCACGATCACCTTGGCATGTTCGGCCTCCCGCAGAACCTTGCGCAGCAGCAGGCCGGTCGCCGGCACGACATCGCCGGCGGTGGCGGCCGGCGCCAGCGGATAGATGGGGACGACACAGCGACTGCCGTCGCGGGTGAGAAGGCCAATAAAACGCCAATGCGCGCGCGCGATCTCGTGGATGTAGCCACCGCCATGCAGGAACACCACGATGTTGCCGCCATCCGGCCTGATGCGCGACGCCGTGTGATAGACGGGCCAGCCCGCCCCATGCATCAACGTTACCTTGAGGCCGCCGCCAAGGCCCTTCGGCCTGTGCGAGGCCGGGCGCAGCGCCAGCCGGTGGGTGGCATCGCGCACGGCCGCCGCGGTGGCCAACCGCTTCTTCACGCGCAGAAGGCGCAGCATGGCGCAGATACAACGGCTCCGCCAACTTGGTGGCGTATCGTCCGGGGTTATGTCGCATGGGACGCCCGTGCGCCGTTCGTGCTCTGAAGATAGCTTGCCGATGCTCATTGCCATGGCCTGTCCGAATTCGGTTGATTGCGTGCTTGGCGGATCATGGCGTCTGGCCATTCGCCGCCGTCGGCAGCTATAATACGAGCGATTGCTCGTATTCTCCTACTCGCATTCGGACCGCAGGCCATGGCGCGAAAGCCGCTGACCAAACCCAGGAAGACCGCCACCCAGGAGCGCGCGCGCGTGACGGTCGACGCGCTGGTCGAAGCAACCGCTCGCATTTTGGTCAAGGAAGGGTTCGACAAAGCGAGCACCAACCGGATCGCCGAAGAGGCGGGTGTCAGCGTCGGTTCGCTCTATCAATATTATCCGAGCAAGGAGGCGCTGGTTGCCGCCGTCATCGATCGCCACAATGACGAGATCATGAAAGTCGTGACCGCCGCCTTCGCGCAGGTCGCGCCGCTGCCAGTCGATCAGGCGGTGCGCCGGCTGGTCGCGGTGGCGATCGAGGCGCACCAGATCGACCCCAGGCTGCACAGGGTGCT
This sequence comes from Mesorhizobium erdmanii, assembly GCF_013170725.1. Classification (NCBI taxonomy): domain Bacteria; kingdom Pseudomonadati; phylum Pseudomonadota; class Alphaproteobacteria; order Hyphomicrobiales; family Phyllobacteriaceae; genus Mesorhizobium; species Mesorhizobium erdmanii. The sequence continues at coordinate 2,797,860 of NZ_CP033361.1, forward strand.
CGCCGAACAGATCCCGCGCACCGGACGGCTGGCCGATGTCGAAGCCTTCGGCCGGCAAACCTATGCAATGTTCAGCGCCTATCTCGAGGCCCATCGTGACGAGTTGCGCATGGCCGACCTCAACATGGCGGCGTTCGTGTCGGTGACCTCGATCGAGGCCTTGGCGCACACGGCGGTGCTGAATGGGCCGCAAAAGCTCGGCCGCGACACTGTGCGGGCGCTGGTCGACGAGGCGACGCGGCTGGTGGTCGGGTATCTGCTGTAGCGGAGAGGCGCGGCTATTATGCGCCCGCATTGGAGTGCGGGATCACCATTCAAGAGGCTGCTCAGCTTATCCGGGACGCCCACAAACCTAGAGCAATTCCAGGAAAAGTGTGTAACGGTTTCCGTCCGGAATTGCGTAAAACAACGAGTTAGAGCGGTTCGGCGATTCCATCAAACGCTGAACCGCTCTAGGCTTTCAATTCCTGTCAGACGGCCTGGAGCGCATCCTCGATACCGTCTCGCGCTCGGCGCGCTTGGAGCGCAGCGGCGGCAGGCCGCGGTCGATCAGGTCCATGTCCTCCAGCACCATGTCGCCCATGCGCTTGAAGGCGATGTCGAGCGCGCCGGCGCGGTGGGCCGAGCGCAGGAAGCCGGGCAGGGCGCGAACCGGATGGTCGCCCGCCAGCGGTTCTTCCGGGAAGACGTCGCTTGCGGCGACGATGTGGCGGCTTTTCACTGCCGCCATCAGAGCGGGGAAATCGACGATTCCGGCGCGGCTGAGCAGGATGAAGGCGGCGCCCTTGCGCATCGAGGCGAAGGCGTCGGCGCCGAGAAAGCCCTGGTTCTCCGAGGTCACCGAGGCGACGACGAAGACGAAATCGCTCGATGTCAGGACCTCGTCAAGCGAGGCCGGTTCAACGCCATTGTCGATCAGGATCGACGGCGGCAGCCAGGGGTCGAAGACTTTGGTGCGGGTGCGGAACCCGCCCAGCAGGCGGTTCAGCGCGCGGCCGAGGTCGCCGAAGCCGATGATGCCGACATCGGCGCCCGACAAAAGCCGCGCCGTCTGGTTGCCGTCGCCGCCCCACAGCTCCTCGCCCTTGCGGAAGGCGAGGTCGGCGTCGACGATGCCGCGGGCAAGGTTGAGCGCCATGGCGAGGCCGAGCTCGGCCACCGGCTCGGCGAAGACGAGACCGGTGGTTACGACATGGATGCCGCGTGAAAACAGCGTCTCGTAAGGCATGTTGTTCAGGAGGTTGCTCTCGACGTTGAAGACGCAGCGCAGCGCCTTCATCCGCTCCAGCGTTTCGGGCGAGATCGGCGGCTGGCCGACGATATAGCGCGCCTCTCCCAGCACATCGGCCGGCAGGCCGGCGACACCGTCGGCCGTGGTTTCGACGATGCGGTATTTCGCCTTGAGGCGCGCCAGCTGCGGCGGCGTGAAGATCAGCTCCAGCGAGCGCGGTTCCGGCGCGCTGATGACAAGCGGCAAATCCTTGTCTGACATGACGATTCCTCCCGGCGCGATGCTACAGGCGCGTTTTTGCTTTGCCCATGTCGTTATCCCGAAATCGCCGTGGACTTGCGGAGGACATCTGGCTCGGCGGCTAAAATACCGCCGATGAACCGATTTACAACCGCGAAAAATCGATTTACTCGTTTCTTCGGCGGACAGAAATGCTCTGTCCGCGCCTCGGGAGGAGGAGCAATGGCGCACAGGCAGGACCAGCAGCGGCGTGCGTCGATCCACGACGTGGCCAGCCGTGCCGGCGTGTCGGCCGCCACCGTCTCCAAGGTCATGGCCGGCGTCACCACGGTCAAGCCCGAGAATGCGCAACGCGTGCTTGATGCCATCGAGCAGCTGGGCTACCGCGTCGATCCGCTGGCCTCCGACATGCGCCGGGCCAAGCGCCGCATCATCGGCGCCATCATGCCGGAGTTCGAAAGCGAATTCTTCGGCCAGATGGTGAGCCAGCTGGAAAGCCTCGCCGAGCAGCGCGGCTACACGCTGGTGGCGGCGTCGAGCCGCGAATCCGAAGCCCGCGAAACGGAGATCCTGGCCCGCATGCATGACTGGCGGGTGGCCGGCGTGGTGCTGGCGCCGGTGCGCAACGAGCACGGCCCGGCGGCCTCCTTCATGAAGACCAACGGCATGACCGGCGTGCTGATCGATCGCGTGCTGTCCGACGACGCCTTCGACACGGTGTCGGCCGACAGTTCCGCGGCCAGCGCCGAGGTGGCGCGCCAACTGATCGGCAAAGGCCACCGCCACATATTGGTGGTCGGCCTCGGCGAACAGGCGGCGACGGTGCGCGCCCGCCTCGACGGGTTTCGCGCCACCGCGCTCGAACTGGCGCCGGATGTGCGCATCGATGTCGTGCTAGCCGAGACCGATGTCGAGCCGCTCAGGGCACAACTGCGCCACTATTTCGCGAAAGGCGAACGGCCGACGGCGGTCTATTCGCTGTTTCTCAAGGGCACGCTGGTGGCGCTGTCGGAATTTCGCCGGCGCGGCTGGCACTGCCCCAACGACATTTCGCTGGTCGGCTTCGACGACGCCGAATGGATGCAGGTGACGTGGCCGGCCATCGCCGCCGTGGTGCAGCCGGTGCGGCAGATCGCCAGCCACGCGATGGAGGCGCTGTTTGCCAGGATCGAAGGCGAGGCGGGGCCGCCGACCGCGCGGCTCGAGCCTTGCCAGGTCTTTATGCGGGAATCCGTCGGCTCGCCGGCCAACGGCTCCGGAAGCAGACGATAGCCCACATCGTCGGCGGCGGCACCAGCGCCTTGGCGGCGCACGAACAGAGAGGTCGAGATGAATATTTTTGGACTGCACACTTTTGCCATTGCCCCGGTCTGGAACCTCGACCTGATCGAGCCGCAGATGGAGCGGCTCAAGGGGCTCGGCATCGGCCTCCTGGAAATCCCGCTGCTGCGCCCTGAAGAGATCGACACGAAACGCACGCGCGCTTTCGCCGAGCGGTGGAATGTCGAGCTCATTCCGTCGCTTGGCCTGCCGGCTTCACTCGATGTGGTGGCGCGGCCCGACGAGGCGCTGGCCTTCCTCGAACCGGCCTTCGGCGTCTGCGAAGCGGTGGGCAGCGCGGCACTCGGCGGCGTCACCTACGGCACGATCGGCAAGACGTCCGGACGCGCGCCGACGGCCGACGAGATCGACGGCATGTGCCGCTTTTTGGCGCGCGCGGCCAAAGCCGCCAAGGCATATGGGCTGAAGCTCGGCATCGAGCCCTGCAACCGCTATGAGACGCATCTGATCAATCGCGGCATCGACGCGGCGCGGATCATCGAACGCGTCGGCGCCGACAACATCTTCATCCATCTCGACACCTACCACATGCATATCGAGGAGGAGAGCTTCGCGGCCGGCTTCAGGGCGGCGGCGCCCTATCTCGGCTATGTCCATGTCTCGGAGGCCAATCGCGGCGTGCCGGGCCGCGGCATGCTGAACTGGGCGGCCTGCATGAAGGCCATGGCTGACATCGGCTACACCGGTCCGATCACGCTCGAAAGCATGAACCATGTCGATGTCGACATCGCCGGCGGGCTGGCGGTGTGGCGGCCGGTGGCGGAGAACCCGGACGATGTCATCAGCGTCGGGTTGCCATTCCTGCGCGAGGAAGCGCGCAAGGCGGGGCTGCAACTGGGGTGAGGTTCAAGGCTTTGGTTGCTCCCCCGCAAAGCGGGGAAGGTCCCCTCACGCCAGGCCGGGCTCGCGCCGCGGTCCCAGATGGCGCATCTTGCGGCCGATGATCATCAGCTGGCGCGCGGTGTTGTTGCGCAGACGCCGTACGCGCCATTCCAGTCCGGTTTCAGTGGTGATCCGTTTGGCATAGATGCTCACCCGCATGCCGTCTTCATCGGAGGCCACCTTGACCGGGTCGTCATAGAAGGTGCCGATCTTGTCGGCCGCCATGCCTGGCGTTTCCAGCCAGCGCGGAATGTGAACCGAATGGAGCTGATCGACATCGATCATGACCCGCCCGATGCCGACGCCCGGCGTCGGGCATGTCGTCACGAATGCATCGCCAATGAAGACGACGCCGTCGCGGCGATGGCCTTTCGTCGTGGTCAGGCTGACCTGCCTGACCTCGACGGGGCTTGCCACTTCGAAGTTGCCGCACTGCGCCGCGATTTCGGGCATCAGTTCGCGAAGCATCTTTTGCGGTTCGGCGCGGAAGTCCCGCGTCCATTGGTCGGCGACGGTGCGATAGACGAACATGTTCGCCCGCATCCTGTCGCCGATGGGAAAGACGGTGAGGTAGGCGACGCGGTCCGAGGCCCGCTTGCCATAGCTGGTGACCGCGTGAAAGGCGCAATCGCGCCGCGAGATGGCAAGGTCGAATCCCATCGACAGCGAATGCGCCTTCGACAATTCGACGCGCTCGACACCGATGGCGCGCCGGATCGCTTCGCTGTGGCCGGTTGCCACCACCAGCAGGCGGGCATTGACGACGCTACCGTCGGCCAGCACGAGCCGCTGCCGGTCCGGTCCGGTCGAGACCTCGGTTACCTTGCCGACCGTGATCGGCACTTGCGGCGGCAAGGCATCGCGCAGGCCGTTGATCAGCGCGCCATACGAAAAAGCGTATTCCCACTTCTTTTCCCTGGCGAAGAACTGGCCGAGGCGGAAAACGTCAACGTCGGTAAACGGCGTGACGAGAGGCATCACCATCTTGTCGAGGCCGAGCTTTTCGAACAGCTGCATCTGATTTGCGCCGATCTTCTCGGCCCGGAACTCTTCGTGATGAATGCGGTGCGGATCGATCAGCGCGACCTTGCGGCCGGCCTTTCCCAGCAATGCACCCAGGGTAATTCCGGCCATCCCGGCACCAATGATCGCCACGTCGACTTCGGCCGGGGCAGCCTCGGCGGCGGCGGGGGTCTCGCTGCCCTTCCTGCTAGTCATCTTCCGTCTCCACAATCCGTGGTCGAAATATCTTTCGGACCTTCATCAACCTCAAGCAACCAGCGCGCGTGGCTGGTAGTAACGCTTGTTTAGGTTAATCACGGTGGCCTTTGTTTCCAGCGCGGCGCGATCGCCGAGCCATCGATGAACTCCAGGCCGCCCGCCTCATTGAGCGTATGCAGCTTGCGCCCATTCCATAGCGCGCCAGGAGTTAAGATCGTCTCGACGACCTGCTCCATGCCGTTCACATCGAGCTGAGCGACGCGAGCGATGCCGAGGGCGGCGCCATAGCTCCTGCGGCAATCCTGCACCGGCCGCAGCAACTGGCCGTCGCGCTCGACCATGCGTCCGGCCGGCCGCGCCGAGGCGATGTCGACCAGCACGGGATTTTTGGGATGCGGCGTCCACGGGCCGCGGAAGTCCGGCGCCGACCACAAATGCAGCGCATCGGAGAAGGCGCCGCCGCCGTCGCGGACAGTGGCGAACATCCACCAGCGGCCGCCATGCTCGACCAGCGTGGCGTCGCTGGCGACGACATCGGACAACAGCGTCGCTTCCTTGACCCATCCGCCGGGGAAGGCGGTGGCGCGATAGAGGTCGACCGTGCGGTTGGCGCAGCTTTCCGGCACCATCCAGACCTCGCCGTCGCGCTCGAAGACAAAGGGATAGGAGAGGTGATAGGGCAGGTCGAGCACCGGCTCCGGGCGGCCGATCGGCCCAGCCGGACCGAACGGGACGGCGGAGATGATGGCCCGGCCCAGGCGGTGGATATAGTCCTCGACGAACAGGGTCACCTGGCCCCGATACAGGATCGGGAACGGATCGGCGTAGAAGCGGCTGCCATCGTCGGGCAGCACCTGCCAGCCCGTCGCCGGATGGGCGCGCAGGTCGTAAAGGTCGCGGCCATCGGTCTGGCGCCAGCCGACCTTCCAGTGCGGGGCATTGTAGCAGAGATGGTAGATCTTCTGGACGATGCGCCGCGCCAGCGCCTTGCCGCCTCGGATGCCGAGCTTGGCGGCGGAGGGTATCGCCGACGGGGCACCGACCGGCGCCGGCTCGGGCAGCGCGGGCAGCGTGCGCGCCGCGCCTTCCATTGCCGTGGGGTTCAGGGCCGCGACGATCAGGCTCGCGGTGCGCGCCAGCATGTCCTGGAAGGAGGCCAGCGCGATGCCGCCATATTCGGTGCCCAGGCGTCCTTCGGCGACCGTGATGCCGTTTTCCTCGATGCGGGCAATCGGGGTGCGGCCGTCAAGGATCGGCGCCAGCAAGGCGGCTTCGCCGGCGGCGCCGTCATAGGTCACACGCCAGACCCGCGTCCCTTCCGCTGCCACGTCGCCGCAGAGGTCGATGACCAGATCGGGCGAGGGCGGCGGCTGCGTGCGATAGGGCGCGAGCGCCGACAGCGGCAGGCGCTTGGCCAGCCCGTCGGCCGGCAGGCCATGGATGACCGTTTCGAGCTGGAAGAGTGCGGCGGCGCTGGCTGGAATGCCGCCTCCGGCCGGGCGTGCGTCGACGCGAACCTCGACCTGCGCCAGCGCCGCCAGGCGCTGCAGCAACAGCAGGTGAAAAGCTCGGACGCACTCGCCGTCCAGGCGCAGGCTCACTTGCATGTCGCACCCCTGGCATCGCGACGTCTTGTAGCTGACCGGTGTTCGATATCGGGGCAGGGGAGATGACAACACGGCGGGGCCGGATTGAAGTGCTGCCCCATTTCCATTCGTCTCCTGCTCGCTCGCGCCCGTGTTGGCACGCCTGTGCCTAATTACGCAAACTCCGTGCCAAGAATGCGTAAACGCCGGGCCGAAATTCGGAAGAGCTCCCAACATAATTAACAGTGTTTTAACAGTTGGAGGCATAGCTAGGTCGAAGCTGCAATTTAGACTTGCAGGCACATGGAGTGTTGTCGGAGCGACCGTTGCAATCATCCCTGCTCTCGTTGCCGCAACAAGACGCTCCGGAGGCAATTCAATATGCCCCGGAGCCAGTGCCTATGACGTCCCATGCATCCTCGACCGTCGAGCTGGGCGACCTGAAGCGCATATTGGTGCGCCGCCGTTTCCTGATCCTCATGACCGCCGCGCTGCTGACGCTCGGGACGCTCGCCTACGGATTGCTCACGCCGGCGCTCTATAGCTCGGTGGCGGAAATCCTCGTCGACCCGCAGGACCTCCAGGTGGTCACCAACGACGTCAATCCGAGCCGTGTTCCGCCCGATGGCGGCATCACCATGGTGGAGAGCCAGGTCAGCGTCGTCCAGTCGAGCGGCGTGCTGCTCAAGGCCATCCAGGCGACCAACCTGACCGAGGATCCGGAATTCAACGGGCAGGGCGGGCTGGTGAGCCGCCTGCTCGGCGGCTTGCTGGGCTCCGGCTCGGCCGAAACCGACAGAACGGGCAAGACACTCGATGCACTGCGCCGGGTGCTGGCGGTGAAGAGGGCCGACAAGGTGCTGGTCCTCGACGTGATCGTCACCGCCAAGAGCGCCGACAAGGCGGCCAAGCTCGCCAACGCCATCGCACAGGCGTACCTGGCCGACCAGGCGAGCGCGCGCGCGAAGATGGCCACCGACGCTTCCGATTCCATCACCGCACGGCTGGACGAGCAGCGCAAGCGCGTCCAGCAGGCCGAGAACGCGGTGGAGGCCTACAAATCCGCCCACAACATGGTGATGGCGGCAGGCAATCTGGTCAGCGACCAGGAACTGACCGAGATCAACACGCAGCTCTCGGCCGCGCAGAGCCGCACCGCGGCGCTGAAGGCGCAGGTCGACCAGCTGCGCCGGTCCGGCGGCGTGCCGGACGCCACCTCGGAAGCCATGCGCTCATCGGTGATTTCGAGCCTGCGGGCGCAGGAGGCGACGCTTGTCGACCAGGTCTCGCAGCTCGGCACCGAACTCGGGCCACGCCATCCCTCGATGATCGCGGCGCATCAGCAGCTGCGCGACACGCGCGCGCTCATCGTGCGCGAACTCGGCCGCATCAGCGCCGCCGCCGAAACCGACTACGAGCGGGCGCTGGCCAACCAGCAGGCGCTGGAGGCCAAGGTCGCCGGCATGAAGAGCAAATCGCTCGACACCGACCAGGCTTCGGTCAAGCTGCGCGAATTGCAGCGCGACCTGGAGGCCGTGCGGTCCGTTTATGCTACCTATCTGCAGCGGGCGCAGGAAACGCGCGAGCAGATCAATGTCGACAGCACCAATGCGCGCATCATCTCGCAGGCCATGCCCGCCTTGAAGAAGAGCTGGCCGCCCTTGCCGCTGCTGCTGTTCGGCGCGCTCTTCGGCGGGCTGGGACTGGGCACCGCGCTGGCGCTGATCGCGGAATATTCATCGCCGACCGTGCTTTCCAGCGCGCAGATGCAATCGGCCATCGACGCGCCGGTGTTTGGCGTGCTGCCGGCAAAGTCCGGCGGCGGCCGCCGCTGGTGGCCTTTCGGCGGAGGGGCCACTGCCGCCGGGCAGAAGACGGATGCGGTCGCGGGGCTGGCGCTGAGGCGCCTGTTCGCCTCCAGCCGGCGCCCGCCGAACTGGCCGCTGGTGCCGTCCGTCCTCTTGACGTCGCCGCCTGAGGACGCGGCGCATCGGGGCCGCGTGGCGCGCCTTCTCGCCAATGCCGCGGCCGCCAGGGGCAGCCGTGTGCTGTTCATCGACACCAATGCCGCCGGCGGCGGCAAGAAGGAGCCGCAGCCCGGCCTGCTCGACGTGCTGCGCGGCGAATACGCCTTCGAGGCGGTGAGCCAGCATACGGCCGGCAGCAATGTCGCGGTGCTGGGCAGGGGCCGGCAAAAGGCCGTCTTCTCCGAGGCGCAGGGCGTCTATTTCACGCAGCACATGCTGGCCCAGGCAGGCCGCAATTTCGACCTCGTCGTCGTCGACGGCGGCGCGCTGGCCGACAATCTCAACGCCTCACCGCTGGTCGCCATGGTCGACGAGATCGTCATGGTCGCGACGCTCAACTCGACGCCGATGCGCGATGTCACGGTGGCATCGCAGGCCATTTCCGTCATGGGGCGGCTGCCGACCGGCGCGTTGCTGGTCGACGAGGCGGCCTGACATGGCCACCGTTCGGGCCGCCGCCCGGGCCAGCAGCCCGGCAGCCGGCTGGGCCGGTTCGGGACAGGCCGCCACCGCACCGCGCGTCGGGTCCGTCGACGCGGTGACACGCTTCGGGCTGGTCGCGGTCGTGGTGCTGCTGTTCGCCATTTCCGGCGGCATGCTGTGGCTGGTGGGCTACAATTACGATGGCCTAACCGGCAACCCGGCGACCAAGATCCATCCGTCCACCTATCTGCTCGTGCTGGTGTTTGCCTGGCGCGCCTGCACCTTCGGCAATCCGGTCGGCTACATGGTTGCCGTCGCCGACCGGCGGCCGGCCAGCACGCTGATGGCGGTCATCTCGATCATGCTCCTGGTCGTCGTCATCGCGCGCCAGCGCCCGGGCATGGCCGGCATGATCGACACGTTCGTGACGCCGGCGCTGCTGGTGATGATGCTGGGCGAGGACGACGACAAGACATTCGTCCGGATGCAGACCGTCGTTCACGCCATCATGACCGTGAACGCACTGCTCGCTTTGTTCGAGTTCGCCACCAAGACGCTGATCTTTCCCTATCGCCTCGACGGCGTGGTGTTCATGGCCGATTTGCGCTCGACGGCGCTTCAGGGCCATCCGCTGTCCAATGCCACGGTCACCTCGATCTATGTGCTGGCGCTGCTCTCCGGTTCGAAATCGCTGTCCATGCCGCTGCGGCTCGGCCTGATCGGCCTGCAATTCGCGGCTCTCGTTGCTTTCGGCGGCCGCTCGGCGATGGTGCTGACGGTCGTGCTCGGCGGCTGCTACCTGCTCATCCAGGGGCTGCGCGGCCTGCGCACGGGGCGCGTCAACCTGCTTGGCGCCGCGCTAGGCCTCATCCTGGCGGCGCTGGTGCCGGTGGTCATCGTGCTCGCTGCCTCATACGGCTTCTTCGACGCGCTGCTCGAGCGCTTCGTGTCGGATAGCGGCAGCGCCAATGCCCGTGTCGAAATGTTCGATCTGTTCCAGCATTTCGACCTGCGTGACCTGATCATCGGGCCCGACATCGATCTCATCGAGAGCCTGCGCCGCATCAGCGGCCTCGAGCAGGGCATCGAAAACCCGATCATCCGACTGATCCTCTACCAGGGCGCCTTCTTCACCCTGCTGTTGTTCGTCGGCTTCGCCCTGTTCATGCACGAGGTGGCACGCCGCTGCCATTCCGGCATCTGGCTGACGATGCTCGGCTGGCTGATCCTGCTCAATACGTCCGAGAGCCTGGCGTCGAAGACGACGCTGATGACCAAATTCGTGGTGATCGCGCTGGTGCTTTATAGGCCGGCGGTGATGCAGCGAAGGGTGGCGCAGGGGGCGCGAAGGTAGCGCTCTACGGCGCCCCCCTCTGTCCTGCCGGACATCTCCCCCACAGGTGGGGAGATTGGCAGCTTTGGCGCCGGCTCTCCTTTGCGGCATAGGCGATTGGCGAAGGCCGATGCGACATCCGATCTCCCCCCTCGTGGGGGAGATGTCCGGCAGGACAGAGGGGGGCGCGAAGGAACTCGACGATTGCCTATAAGGAACGGTGCTTACCCCGGCATCCTCAACCCGAGCGCTTCCACCATGGCCGGGTCGAGCGCGCGTGTGGTGTCGTCCATCATGCCCATGCCGTCGAAGAGGTCCCAGAAGGCCCAGGGAAAGCCTGCCGCCTCGGCGCTCTGCCGGACATCGGCAATGTAGCGGGCGCGGTCGGGGTTGGGGGCGGCGGTGTAGCGCGCGTCGGTGCGCAGGGCGCCGAATTCGCCCATGATGATGCGCTCCGGCGCAATGCCGTGGGCATCGGCCCAGGCGCGCGCCTGGCCGAGATATTTGTCGATGAACCAGCGGTCGGGCTTGGCGTCGAAATAAACCTTGAGCACACGCTCGGTCTCCGCATAGGCGGCCTTTTTGTCGGCTTCGGAGGTTTCGGTATCCCCAGCCATACGCGCCCGGACCGAGGCCAGCGTCTGTTCGAGCGAGCCGGCGGAGGCCGGCCACGGCACATTGTTCAGCGCGCGATAGACCGGCTCGCGCATCCATGGCGCGCCCTGGTGGCTGAACAGATAAGGTTCGTAGAAATGGAAGGTGAACAGGATCGGCTCGAAGGCCGCCAGCGGCGCCGGATCGAGTGCCGCCAGCCCGCTCACCATCGAGCCGCAGCCGCCGGTGACGACCAGCGGCAAGGTCGGGGATGACGCCCTGGCCGCCGTAAGCAGGGCTGCCTGGACGTTCGACCAGACGTTGGAATCGCAGGACTGCGGCGGTTCGTTGACCGGCTCCAGCGCCACCATGCCGGGCGTGAACCGCTTCAGCCGGCCGGCAAGCTCGCCGACGAGGGCGCGATAGGCCTCGAATTCGGGCGCGGCGGTGCTGGAGACCATGCGGTCGGGATTCCAGTAGTGGGTGGCGCCATTGGCCTGGACGTTGACGATGATGCCGAGGCCGGCATCGAGCGTGGCGGCGACGGCGGCGTCCAGCATATCCAACAATTTTGCGCGGGTCGTGGCATCGGCGGCAAGGAACGGGCCGGGATCGACGGGGAGGCGGATGAAGTCGAGCCCGGTTCGGCGTAGCCGACCAAGGTCGTCAGGGGTCGGGACCGGGCGCTGCGACTGGAATGGCGGCCAGGCATAGTCGGTGCGCGGGGCGGGAAATTCGCGTGTCAGAGCAAACCAGGGCCAGGCATTGACGCCGCGGCGGAAGCGCCATTCGCCGGTGGCGGCAAACGCGGGCTGTGCGGACGAGAGCGGCGCCAGCGATGCAGCGGGCACCAGCGCCGTCGACAGCGCGGTGCGCAGGACCCGCCGCCGCGACCAGCCCGTCATACGGCGCCGGGCGAGGGGCGGTCGATCGCGGCCGGCCGTGCGGCGCTCACGCCGAGAAGCCGGTAGGCTTCGTTCTCGTAGGCCAGCAGGACGTCCTCCCAGCGGAAGCTTTCGCGGGCGCGCGTCCTGGCAGCTTCGCCGCAGGCCTTGACCAGCGCGTCGTCCGTCATCGCCTGCCGGATCCGCTCGGCGCAGCTTTGCGTGTCGGTGAAATGGATGGCGGCGGCGCCGGCGACCCACCTGTTGTAGGGATTGTCGTGGGCGATCACCATGTTGCCGGCGGCCAGCGCCTCGACCAGCGACGGGTTGGTGCCGCCGACCGTGTGGCCATGCATATAGGCGCGCGCGTGGTAGCGCAGCGCCTTCACCGCCGCCTGGTCATAGATGGCGCCCGGCAGGACCACGGAGGCGTTCGCCGCCTTGCGGACGGCGACATGATAGGGGATCTGGTCGGACAGCGTTCCCAGCACCACCAGCTTCATGTCGCGCTTCTGGCTGCAGAACGCTTCGACGATGGGCAGGATGTTGTTGTCGGGCTCGATGCGCGCGATCGAGATCAGGTATTTTCCAGGTTCGAGCCCGAGGGCGCGCACCGGCGCCTCGGGTGCCGATGTCACCGGGTCGGCGCCATAGGCGATGGTGGAGATGGCGCTGCGCGGCCGGCGCGTCGCCAGGTGATCGGCAATGACCGGATGGTCGGCGACCAGGCGGTGCGAGGCCCAGGCGCCGATCCACTCATTGAGCCAGAACCAGGTGCGCGCCGCGCGCCCCCATTTGGGGCGGCGCCACTCGATGCCGTCCATGTTGGTGATGATCTTGCGCCGCATCAGCCTGAGCCAAGTCAGGAAGACCGCGCCGTTGTAGCCGAGCACCAGGCAGACGCCGGGCCGCCGCGCGGCGTCGAGCACGCATTGCCAGTCGAATTCCAGCGTCGCGCGCGGACCTTTCGAGGCAACCTGGATGTGGATGAGGTCGATGCCGTTCCAGGTTTCGGTGCGCACCCTCTGGTCGACCCGCTCGACCTCGTCCTGGCAGTAGACGCCGACCTTCCAGCCGCGTGCGACCAGAAACAGCGCCAGCTTCTCGGCGAACGTCTCGAAACCGCCATGCGCCGCGGGAATGCCGCGCGTTCCCAGGATCAGGATGGAGGGTTGTTCCGATTTCATGGCTGCTGGCACTTTCAGGTCCGCCCGATCCGCGGTGCGCGGCTGTCTCATCTCAAAACCGCGCCCCTGCAAGATGCCTGCCAGGCCCGATTTCAGCCATCATCGCATCGGGGTTGTAAAATATTTCTTCCAAACGCCCGAGTTGTTTCATTATCGGTCAACTTTCCGCTCGTATGTGTATCGGAACGAGGCAATGCCGGGGCCGGCTGGCCTGCATCTGAATATATTAGCACGGCATAATCCTTGCGTATGGACTTTTGCGCGTCGGAATCGGCGGAAGGCGTGCGGGCATTGGTGTGGAGATCCGACCACACCGACAACGAGGGAAGTCCAGGGGTGTTGGCTTGAAGTTTCCGGCCGCCGATAGCGTCAGGCGGCGGAATCGTCACATCACCCTGACAGAAAGATGCGCGTGAAGATGCGGATTGCCTGCATCCATCAGGGGTACGAACTCTACGGTTCCGACCGCAGCTTCGCCGAGAGCGTCGCGGCGTTGCGCACCGCGTTTCCGTCCGCCGACATCGAGGTGGTCCTGCCGCGCAGCGGACCGATCGTCGAAATCCTGGAATCCCATGCCAGCCGCATCGTCTTCGAACCGCTCTGGGTGCTGCGGCGGCAGGCGATGCTGAGGCTGGCGACCGTCGAGATGGCGCGGCTGCCGGTCGCGCTGTGGCGGGCCTGGCGGCGCCTGCGTGATAGCGACCTCGTCTATGTCAACACGTCTATCGTCGCCGACTATGCGCTGGCTTCGCGCCTGCTGCCAACCAAGGCACTGCTGCACATCCACGAAATTCCCGAAGGTGTGCTGCGCCGGGTTCTCGTCGGGCTGATGCGCTGGAGCCATGCCGACCTCATCTTCAATTCAAAAGCGACGCGCGATACCTTCGGCGAGCCCAAATCGGCGCGCTCCCATGTGGTTTACAACGGCGTCGCCGGTCCGGCGGCGGCGGAGGCGATGACCTATGACGGCAAGCGTCCGCTGAGGGTGCTGCTGCTTGGCCGCATCAACCGCATCAAGGGCCAGGAAGTGCTGTTGGAGGCGATCGCCTCGCTGCCGGCGGAGTTGAAGTCGAGGATCGAGGTGCGGCTGGTCGGCGGCGCCTTCGAAAGCACCGAGCGCGAGCGTGCGCTCGCCGACCTGGTCGAGACCATGGGGCTGGCCGGGCAGGTCAGCGCCTTGCCCTTCATTTCGGACCCTTCGGAGCATTACCGCTGGGCCGACATCGTCACGGTGCCGTCGCGGCGCCCGGAATCGCTCGGCCGCGTCGCCATCGAGGCAATGGCCTATGGCCGTCCGCCGCTGGTGTCGGCGATCGGCGGGCTGGTCGAGGTGGTCGCCGACGGCGAGACCGGCTGGCATGTGCCGCCTGGCGACGCGGCGGCGCTGGCCGCGAAATTGCGGGAGATCATGCTTGCCCCCGAGGCCTGGCGCGGCTTCGTCGACGCCGGGCGAAAGCGCTGCGAGACGATGTTCAGCGAGCCGGTAGCGGCCGCGGCGATCATCGCGATTGCCGCCGACAAGCTGAAGGCCGCCGTGGCACGGCCTGGCAGGACGGCAAGCACGCGCCAGGCGGAGACACGCTCGTGAAGTTCCCGGTCCATCTGGTGCGGCGCCTGGTGCTGATGATCGGCGGCGAGGCGATGCAGAGCGGCTTTCACTTTGCCCTCAACATCGCGCTGCTGCACTTATTGTCGGCGCAAGGCTACGGCCTCTTCGCCATCGGCATGGTGATGGGCGGCGTCGGCCTGTCCTACATCAGGTCGCTGACCGCGGTTCCGGCCTCGATATGGATGAGCAAGAGCACCAACAGCGCCGGTGTCGATGCCTATGACGTGGCTTTCGGAACGGCGGCGCTGGTCGTGGCGCTGCTGATGGCGGTCGGCACGGCGGTACTGATGCGTCTGCTGGGCGATCCGAGCGGCATTGCCGCCGGCTGCTTCGTCGGCGCATGGTCGCTGCGCAGCCATATGCGCACGGCCTTCTTCGCGCGCCGCCATCAAGTGATCGTCTCCATCAGCGACGCCGCTTTCACGATTGCCGGCACCGTGTTCGCGGGGCTGGCGATCTGGTACGCCGGGGCCGCGCTGGAGAGCGTGTTCTATGCCCTCGCCGCGGCAAATCTGATCGGCATCTTCGTGCTGGTGCGGCTGGCGCGCCGCACCATTCGCATCTCCTTCCGCATGCCGACGCGGCGGCGCTACGCCAGGCTCTGGCGCCAGCTGTGCTGGTCGGCGTTCAGCGCGACCACCACCAACATCCAGGGGCAGTGCCTGGCGCTGCTGGTTGCCGGCATTGCCGGCCCGGCGGCTTACGCACCGCTGGCGGCGGTGCTGGTGCTGTTTGCGCCGCTGCGCATCATCAGTCTTGCCTTCGTCAACATGACGCAGCCCGAACTCGCCAAGCTGATGCGGCACAACGAGACACGCCGTGTCTGGTCGCAGGCGAGGATCTGGTCGGTGGTCATGGGGCTCGGCGGCCTGGCCTATGGCTGCGCCATCCTGTTCGTGCTGCCGATGATCAAATCCCAGGCTCTCCAGGATGCCTCGATCGGCACCATCGGGCTTTTCGCGATCGTGAATTTCGTGCCGATCATGCTCTACATCATGCCGCGCATCGTCCTCGAAATCCTCGGCGATTTCCGCATCGTCGCCTTCATCACGCTGGGTGGCGCGATTGTCGGGCTGGCGCTGATCGCGATCGTGCTGGCGGTTGCGTCGCCGCCATGGGCACTCCTGGGGTCGGCGGTCTCCGAGACCTTCGTGCTCGTGGCATCATGGTATTTCGCACACCACCGCATCTGGAACATCGAGCATCCGGAGCAGCAGCGCAACAGCCGGCTGGGTTCGTGGCGGCGGGCGATCACATTCGCCGCGGCGAAACGATAGGAGCGGGATGTGACAGGCCAGGCAGTACAGACCGTGGTGAATGACCTGCCCGCCGGGCCGGCGTCCCGTGTTGTCGCGGCGAACGATACGTTCACGGTGCGCCTGCACACGAGCCTCGACTCGGTCAGGCCGCTTTGGCTGCACCTCCAGGAAAATGGCGTGTGCACCGGCCACCAGAACTATGCCTGGGCCGAAGGCATCGTCGCCGGGCTGATGCCGGACGATGCCGAACTGCTGATCGTCGAAGTGAACGACGCCGCGACCGGCGCCAACCGGATGCTGGTACCGCTGATGCGGCGGCAGGCTTTCCAGCATCGGGTGATCGAATGGCTGAGCTGTGGCGTCTGCGACTATTCGGCGCCGCTGCTGGCGGATGCGAGCCCGTGGACGGCGCAATCCGCGCAGGCCGCATGGACCGCGGTTCGTTCCATACTGCCGCCGGCGGACCGCTTCCACATCACCGGAATACCACGCACGATCAACGGCGTCGCCAATCCGCTGGCCTTGCTTCCGGAAATACGCGATTCCCTCCAGACCGCCTTTGGCATGGCCATAGATGGCGAGCCCGAGACTGTCCTCAAGCGCCTGTGCAGGCCATCCTTCGTCAAGGAATTCAACAAGGACTGGCGCCGGCTCGAACGGCTCGGCAGCGTGGAACTGGTGGAGGCCGGCACGCCGGCCGAGGCGGAGCAGATCTTTGGCGAACTGCTCAGGATGCGGCTCAGCCGCTTTCGTGAGCTTGGCCGCTTCGACTTGCTGACGCAGGAGAAAGTGGTCGATTTCTACCGCAACGCCGCCCTGCGGGGCCTGCTGGACAAATCGGTGCGGCTGTTCGGGCTGCGCGTCGGCGAAGCCCTGATCGCTGTCCAATATCTGCTTGTCCATCAAGATACTGTTCATGCTCTGCTGATAGCAATGGACCAAAGCGTCGTGCCCAATGTCTCGCCCGGGCTTGCGATCATGGGCAGGCTGATGGGCTGGGCGCGCGAACAGGCATTGGGATATTTCGACCTGTCGGTCGGAGACCAGAGTTACAAGGAACGCATGGGCGCCAAAGGTTCGGTTCTGGTCAAACTCAGCCACGGATACACAATGCGGGGCAATGCGGCGACTACCGCCATTGATCTGCGCAGCCGGACCGAGGCTTTCGTGCGCTCCAGGCCAGGCCTGCTCAAGGTAGCCCGGGAAACGATGCGGCGTGTCAGGCGTCTGCGGGGAGGATTGCAGCGGCAGCCTGACAAATAGGAGCGCATGTGACAAGCCAGGCGACGCGAAGGGCCGCGATTGCGGACGTTCCGGGTCAAGCACTATCTCCGGTCGTCGCCAGCGCGGGCGCGGCCTTGCACTATTCAGCGCGACTGCACACCAGCTTCGATACCATCAAACCGCTCTGGCTGTTCCTCGAGGCGACCGGCATCTGCACCGGCCATCAGGGCTTTTTCTGGGTGGAAGGGATCGCCAGGCGGCTGATGCCCAAGAGCGCGGAACTGCTCATCGTGGAGGTCAGCGATGCCGCCACGGGCGACCCGGTCATGCTGCTGCCGCTGATGCGGCGCCGGGCTCTGGGCCATTATGTGATCGAATGGCTGAGCTGCGGCGTGTGCGACTACTCGGCGCCGCTGCTGGCCGATGCCAGTCCGTGGACCCGGCAGAGCGCCGACGCCGCCTGGGCGGCGTTGCGCGCCGTGCTGCCGCCGGCGGACCGCTTCCACATAGCGGGGATCCCGCGACAGATTCACGGCATCGCCAATCCGCTGGCGCTGCTTTCGGCAGCGCGCGACTCCATCCAGATCGCCTCGGGCCTGGTCCTCGATGGCGAGCCGGAGACGCTGATCAAGCGCATCTGCAAACCCTCCTTCGCCAAGAATTTCCACAAGCATTGCCGTCGCTTCGCACAGTTGGGCAAGCTCGACCTGGTCGAAGCCACGACGCCCGACATGGTGGAGCAGCATTTCGCAACGCTGCTGGAGCTCAGGCTCAACCGCTTCCGTGAGCTCGGGCGCTCCGACCTGTTGACGCAGGCGCCGGTCGTCGAGTTCTACCGCGACGCCGCCCTGCACGGCCTGTCCGACGGTTCGGTGCGGCTGTTCGGGCTGCGTGCCGGTCAAGACTATCTCGCCGTCATCTACGTGCTGGTCATGAACGACACCTTGCATGCGCTGCTGCTTGGCATCGACCAGGACGCGGTGCCCAACGTCTCGCCGGGCCTGACCACGATCGGCAAGCTGATGATATGGGCGCGCGCACATGGGCACGATTATTTCGACCTGTCGGTCGGCAGCCAGGGCTACAAGCAGCATATCGGCGCTTCGGGCGCGGTGCTGGCCGAGTTATGCGAGGCGGTGACGCTGAAGGGCAGGGGCTCGACCGCCTATATCAGGCTGCGCGGCAAGACCGAGCTTTTCGTGCGCTCCAAGCCCGGACTGTACAAGGCCGTGCAGGGCGTGATGCGCCGATTGCGGCGATTGAAGAACTGAGACTGCTTCGTCCTTGAGCGAAGGACGAATTGACAAGCTCCCGGCAATGCCATCACGCTCGAGCGGCGCAATGATTGCAGGAGGCAGTGATGGCAAGCCTGGTGGTGACGTACGGAACGCCCGAGAATCCCGAGGCGTTCGATGCCTACTATCGCGAAAAGCACATTCCGCTGGCCAAGACCATCCCGGGGTTGCGTCGCTATGAAATCAGCCGCGGCCCGGTGATGACGCCGGCCGGCCCAGCGAAGGCCCATCTGATCGCTATCTTGCGGTTCGACGACCTCGCCGCCATCCAGAATGCCTTTGCCAGCGCCGAGGGGCAGGCGGCGGCGGCCGATCTCCAGGTCTTCGCGACCGGCGGCGCCGATATGCTGATCTTCGACACCGAAGACGTCTGACGGCTCACAGCGGCTCGGTGTCGAAAAGCAGCATCGTCACCAGGTCGTCATCGCCGGCGAGTTTGCGCCGGTCCACCGCGCAGGACCGGCCGATATCGCTGGCAAAGGCCGTGCGAATGGTCTCCAAATTGTCGAAGTAGAGCGTCGCCACCCTGTAGGGCGTCTCGCCCGGCAGGACGTTCATGATCGGCGAACGGCTGATCTCGTAGCGCCGCAGTCCGGGCAATTGCTTGGCCAGCGGCACGTGGATGTCGTGGTAATGGCGCTCGAAGGCCGCCGGATCGGCGGGGGTTTTGTAGATGACGAGCATCTTGGCCATGATGGTGTTCCTTGTCGTTCGATGTGATCGCGCCACGTCGGCGCCGCACCAATGTCGTTCGTCGGGAGCGGATTTCGACAGAGGTCGGGAACCCAGCAAGAAATGGCCCCGGCGATTGAAGATATTTTGGCGCCTGACAAAGGCAAAACCCGTAGGCGCATTTGGCACTTGATCCATGTCAAGGTGGATCGGCATCGATGCGCCTATCTGGTCTCCTGTCTTGGGAAGGACACAAGGCGGGTGGGCGGTTCCAGGCCGGCAAGCTGAAAACAGCTCCGGCCTGGACTGCCTGCAATCAAGCCGTGTCCGCTGGCCGGATGCTTCATGTTTTGATTCAGCCCCGCAGGCAAGCACCTTCAAAAGTCTCGCAAAATCTAACCGAAGCGCAACCAGCGGTGTCTCTAATGCATGTCGCCCAGAAGTGACCTCGGTTCTGGGAGAACGACATGCATAAAAACAAGGACCTAAAGCGCGTCGCATGAATCCGTTTCGACGCGACGCGCTTTAGGGTTGTGCGAGGGATCAGAAACCAGGGGCTTGAAATGCAAGCAATCGTTTCCGTTTCATGCGGGATGAAACCGGGGCGACCGCCATCGAGTATGGCCTGATCGGGCTTGCCATCGTCACCGGCGCCGGCGCGTTCGGCAATGCGATCAATGCCAAGTTCACGACGATCGGTACAAGAGTCACCAGCAGCGGATCGTAAGCTGTGCGGGAGCGAAATTGACAGGATAGCGCGTCTCCGTCATCCTTGGGGCCAGTCGCCGGGCCGTGCAAGCGGCCATGTTGAGTGTCAGGGCGACCGAGGGCAGCGTCATGTTCAGTCCCGTCACCGGCCAGAATGCCAAGCGCCAAGCGGTGCGCAAGGCGCTCGACGCGCACAAGGTCTACATCACCGCGCAAAGCTTTTCGGACGGCGCCTACCGGGCACGCGTGCTGGTCGACGGCGAGGCCTATTGGGTCGATGAATTCCGGCTCGCCCAGCTGCGGCAGGGACTGACCCCGGCCGAGCTCGAGCTGACGCCGGCTGCCGACGATTGAGCGCGTGAAAAATCGCGAGTGGTGCAAAGGTAGCGCTCTACGGCGCCCCCCTCTGTCCTGCCGGACATCTCCCCCACGAGGGGGGAGATCGGATGTCGCGACGGCTTTCGCAAATCGCCAAAATTATAAGGGGAGAGCTTGCGCCACGGCTGCCAATCTCCCCCCTCGTGGGGGAGATGTCCGGCAGGACAGAGGGGGGCGCCGTAGAGCGCTGCTTCGGCAATTGGCTACCATATTTCGATCCCTGGCATGACCACCCCTCCCAAACTCAAATCGTATCGCGCCAAGCGCGAGTTCACCAAAACGCCGGAGCCGGCGGGCGGCCTTGTTACCGGAGACGGCAACCGCTTCGTCGTGCACAAGCACCATGCCACCGCGGACCACTACGATCTGCGCCTGCAGGTTGGCGATGTGCTGAAAAGCTGGGCGGTGCCGCGCGGGCCTTCGCTCGACCCGGCCGACAAGAGGCTGGCGGTCGAGACCGAGGACCATCCGCTCGAATATATCGACTTCGAAGGCGTCATTCCCGAGGGCGAATATGGCGGCGGGCCGATGATCGTCTGGGACACCGGCACCTGGGCGCCGATGGACGATGTCGACAAAAGCCTTCGCACCGGGGCGTTCAAGTTTCGCCTCGCCGGCGGCAAGCTCAATGGCGGCTGGATGCTGACCCGCCTGAAGCCCAAGCCCGGCGAGGACGAGAACAAGAAGAACTGGCTGCTGTTCAAGGAGCGCGATCTCGCCGCCGACACAGTGCTGAATATCCTCGAAGCGCGGCCGGAAAGCGTGAAATCCGGCCTGCGCATCGAGGAACTGGCGGCGGCTGCGAAACCGGTCGCGAAGCCCGCGCCAAAGCCGGGTTCCTTGAAACCCGGCACGCTGCCGGGCGCGGTGAAGGCGCCGGCGCTTAGCCGCATCGAGCCGCAGCTGGCGACGCAGGTGCCAAAGCCGCCCGATGGCGCGGACACGCGCGAGACATGGCTGCACGAGATCAAATTCGACGGCTACCGCACCATGGCGCATCTGAGCGACGGGCAGGTGCGGCTGATCACCCGTGGCGGCATCGACTGGACGAAGCGCTATGGCGACCTCCCGCATGCGTTTGCAAAACTGCCGTGCCGCGAGGCGATCATCGACGGCGAGATCGTCGTGCTCGATGGCCGGGGCATTTCCCGCTTCGCGCTGTTGCAGGATGCGCTGGCCGAGGGCGCCGGCAGCAAGCTGCATTTCTATGCCTTCGATCTCCTGCATCTCGACGGCTGGGATTTGACGAAGGCGCCACTCATCGCGCGCAAGGCGCTGCTGGCGGAGCTGCTTGGCGGTCTCGGCGCCAACTCCGCCATCCAGTACTCCGATCATGTCGAAGGCTCCGGGCAGGGGCTCTATGACCAGGCCAGTGAACTCGGGCTGGAAGGCGTCGTCTCCAAGCGCGCCAGCGCGATCTACCAGAGCGGCCGCACCAAGAGCTGGACCAAGTGCAAGGCGCTGCAGAAGGACGATTTCGTCATCGCCGGTTACACGATCTCGCAAGCGGCGGAAGGCTTGGCCGCGCTTGGCATGGCCGAGTGGCAGGACGGCGAACTGCACTATCGCGGCAAGGTCGGCACCGGATTCGACCGCGACACGGCCGAGGACCTGCTTGCCCGGCTGGAGCCGTTGACATCGGGCGCGACGCCACCCGAAGGAGTGCCGCGCGAAATCATGCGCGAGATGCACTGGGTGAAGCCGCTGTTTTCGGCGCGCATCCACTATGCCAACCGCACCGCCGACAATTCGCTGCGCCATGGCGTGTTTCGCGGTCTCCGGGATGTCGGGCTGTCGACGCCGGTCTCGGCCAAGCGCAAGCGGCTGATCTCGGAAGCGGACCTTGCCACCATCTGGGTGACCAATCCCGGGCGGCGACTGTTCGGCAGGACCGGCCCGACCAAGCTCGACATCGCCGTCTACTACGCGCTGGTCGGCGATTTCATGCTGCCGCACATTCTCGGCCGCCCGGTGTCGCTGGTGCGCTGCCCGACCGGCCTGCCCAAGGACTGCTTCTTCCAGCGCCACGCCTTCACCGGAATGCCACCTTCGGTCGTGACGTTCGAGGCCACCAACTCAGAAGGCGAGACCAAATCCTACCTCTCGGTCGAGGGAGCAAAAGGTTATCTGGCGCTGGCACAGTTCGGCGTCGTCGAGTTCCACACCTGGGGCACGCATCGCACCAACCTCGACAGACCGGACCAGATCGTCTTCGACCTCGACCCGGGCGAGGGGATTTCCTGGCGCGAAGTGGTCGAGGCCGCCGTGCACATCAGGGGCGAGCTCGAGGGGCTGGGGCTGGTACCCTTCGCCAAGACGTCAGGCGGCAGCGGCATCCACATCACCGTGCCGGTGACGACGAAGCAGAACTGGAAGAAGCTGCACCAGGCGACCAGCGCCATCTCCACCCATCTGGCGGCGACCGCGCCCGACATTTTCACCACCACCATGGGCAAGGAGAACCGCAAGAAGCGCATCTTCATCGACTATCACCGCAACGCGCGCGGCCACACCTCGGCGGCGCCCTATTCGCTGCGCGCCCGCACCAACCTGCCGGCCTCGACGCCGGTGAGCTGGAACGATCTGGAGACGATCGATGCGCCACAGGACCTGAATTATTCGTCGTTGCCGGGCTTGCTGGAGACATCGGGTGATCCCTGGGCGGATATCGACGAGGCAGCCCGGGATTTGCCGGTGATTGGCGGCGCGCGGTAGCGAGAAGAGCGTCGCGTTCCTTGGCGCCCCCCTCTGTCCTGCCGGACATCTCCCCCACTTGGGGGGAGATCAGGAGTCATCCCGGCTTTCGCCAATCTCCAGCTTTGCCAAGGGTGCGGAGCATCAAAGCTGCCAATCTCCCCCCAAGTGGGGGAGATTTCCGGCAGGACAGAGGGGGGCGCTGTCCCGCCATCGCCTCGGCCGCCATCGACGCTTCAGACAATTTGAATTATCCTCGGCCTGCGATCCATCCGGTGCCCTAAAACATTTCGTCAGGATTTGCCGGTATTGTGCTGGGTCGGTGTAGGATTTGCGCAGCCTCGATCGTCCTTCGGACGAAAAGCGCTGCAGAGAGCATGATCCCGAAAAGTGGGAACCGGTTTTCGGACAAGATCATGCTCAAGCTAAAATGTCAGTGCATGGCCGCGTAGGAGTTCATCATGGCGCCCAGGGCAAGTTGGAAGGGTTATCTCAAGCTCAGCCTCGTCAGCTGTCCGGTGCGGCTATACCCCGCGACGACGACCAGCGAGCGCATCTCGTTCAACCAGTTGCACAAGAAGACCCATAACCGCATCAACATGAAGCCGGTCGATCCCGAACTCGGGCTGGTCGAGCGCTCGGACCTGGTCAAGGGTTACGAGTATGAGGACAAGCAGTACATCATCATCGACGATGCCGATCTCGACGCGGTGCGCATCGAATCCAACCACACGATGAACATCGAGGCCTTCGTCGACGAGGGCGAGGTCGATGTCATCTACCAGGATGCGCCCTATTACATGGCGCCGGATGGAGCGATGGCGGAGGAGACCTTCGCCGTGCTGCGCGAAGCCATGCGCAAGTCTGGCAAGCTGGCCATCGCCCGGCTGGTGCTGTCCAGCCGCGAGCGTGTGGTGACGATCGGCGCGCGGGAAAACGGCATGTTCGTGTGCACGTTGAGGAACCCGAACGAAGTGCGCGGCACGGCTGAATATTTCGGCAACATTCCGGCCGGCAAGCCCGACCAGGAGATGCTGGAGCTCGCCGAAGCGCTGATCAAGCAGAAGGAAACCACCTTCGACCCGAAGAACTACGAGGACCGCTACGAGATCGCGCTGATGGCGATGATCCGCGAGAAGCTCAAAGGCCACAAGCCGATCATCGCGGCCGCGCCCGAGCGCGGCAATGTCATCAACCTCATGGATGCGCTGAAAGCGAGCCTGTCGCAGTCGAAGCCGCCGGCCAAGTCGAAGAGCAAGGCCGACGAGGTGGCGGCAAAGCCCGCCGCCAAGAAGGCGGCAGCGGGCGGCGCACCTGAAAATCCGCTGAAGGCCAGTCTGCTCAAGGCGGTCGGCAAGAGCAAGAAATGACGGCACCGGCGGTCTCGGTCGCAGGGGCCGTCTTCGGCACGATCGGCGCGCTGGCGGCGTTTCCGCTCAGGCTCGCCACCCGCGAGGTCGAACGCCAGCACGGCCAGCTCAGGCGCGGGATCACCCGGCGCACCACGCACGTCGTGTTCGGCCGGACCCTTCTTGCCAAGGCTGGGGTGACGAAAAACGGCGACGCCGGGATCGAGCGCAACGTCGCCGCCGAGCGCGCGGCTGGGCGCATGCTGATCAGCGAGAATGGCTTTTTGCGGCGGCTCGGCCTGATGAAGGCACCGGAGGCCTCGTCCCTGTCCCGGCAATCGCTGATCGACCAATCGCGGCTTTCAGGCGCCGATCTCGACATGCTGTCGCTGTTCGATGCCTTCGAGCATGATGGCGAGCCCTATTCGTTCCGCGACCTGATCCTGGCGCGCAAATATGCCGGTCTCATCGCCGGCGGGGCGTCATGGGGAGCGATCGCGCGTTCGGTGCATCGCTCGGGCCCGGTGGCCTCGCTCACCGCCAAGTCGCTCAATGTCGGCTCCCAGCATGGCCGCCGCTCCGACGCCATCTATCTCGAAGGCGGCCAGAGCGAACTCGACGGGCAGTTGCTGTTCGATCTCGGCAGCGCGGCGCAAAGCGACGATACGCTGGAAGACTTGTTCGCCGAGGCCGAGGCGGTGGAGGAGGGCGGCGACCATGATGGTGCCGCGGCACTCTACCAGCGCTGCCTCGCCATCGACCCGAGCGATGCCATCGCCGCCTTCAACCGCGCCAACTGCCTGCGCGCCGGCGGCCACGCTGCCGACGCCGCGCATGATTATGCACGCGCCATAAAACTCGACCCGGCTTTCGTCGAGGCGTGGTTCAACCTCGCCGGGCTGATGAGCGAGCAAGGCCGCGACGCCTCGGCACGAAAGCATCTGCAGAAGGCGATCGCGCTCGACAAGAACTATGCCGATCCGGTGTTCAACCTGGCGCGGCTGGAGTTCGACGCGGGTAATCTCGCCGAGGCGCGACGGCTTTGGGTGCGCTATCTCGAGCTCGATGCGGAGTCCGAATGGGCGGGGGTGGCGGCCAAAGGGGTGCAGTTCGTGGATATGCATCTGGCGCGGACGGCGGGGTGAGAGCAGGACATGGTGCTCAACGCAAAAACCATTCGAGTAAGGGTTGCGGAGGCGCTCCATGCTCACCTTGGCGAGAGATGGTTCAAGCCGAGCAGCGCCAAGTTGCTCATCGAGTCGACGGACCTTCTGACTGATTTCAGTATCGAGCTGGATTGCTCTGCGGACTATCGCTACGGCGCGTATGACTGCGAGCTTGCCGCTGCCTTCAAGTGGAAGAAATTTGCCAAGCTGTGGAAGGACTTCGATGCCTGGTATGAAGTCAAGGATCCGAGTTCGGCTCAGTTCAAAACCTCCAGCTCCAGACAGCGGAACAAGCAATTCCTCCTAAAAGGCTTCAATGCCATCGACGGAGACTTTCAGCCCTCCAGCCGGGGTTTCTTCTGGGTCGGCAGCGAACAAGACCTAGATGCCTTTGTGATTCAGTGCATTGCCGATCTCGACGGCAATGTCGGCGCATGGATCAGGCGATGGTTCACCTGGGAGTCGGCGCTCGATGTGATGGACGGCAATTCGCAATTGTGCGGGTCATGGCGAGACACCGCCTATTTCTGCTTGCTTGAGCAGGTTCATGGGCGTGAAGCTGCCTGCAAATGGATAAGCGGTATCGATGCAACTGGCTGGCCTGCATTGCTGGCCGCACAGGTGGAATATCTGCAATCCCAGGTTTGCAGTGGGATGTCTGAAGGGAAAGCTGTTGCCTGAAAGCCGCCCCATGACCACCTTTCTCTTCGACGGCGACGACACCGCCCCCGTCACCATCCTGCTTGCCCATGGCGCCGGCGCGTCGATGGATTCGCCTTCGATGACCGCCACCGCCAAGGCGCTGGCTGCAGCCGGCTTCCAGGTCGCGCGGTTCGAATTCCACTACATGGCGGCCCGCCGCTATGGCCAGCGCAAGCCGCCGCCGCGCGCCGAGACGGTGAACCCGGAATATATCAAGGCGATCGCCAACCTCAGGGCCAGGGGCGTGGCGGGCAAGCTGATCATCGGCGGCAAGTCGATGGGCGGCCGCGTCGCCTCGATGGTGGCGGACGAGATGTTCGCCAAGGGTGAGATCGCGGGCCTCGTATGCCTCGGTTATCCCTTTCATCCGCCCGGCAAGCCAGAGCAATTGCGGACAAAGCATCTCGCTGGGCTGAAGACGCCGACGCTGATTTTCCAGGGCACGCGTGACGAGTTCGGTACGCCGGACGAGGTGGCCGGCTATGGGCTTGCCGACAGCATCGAGGTGATCTGGCTGGAGGACGGCGACCATGATCTCAAGCCGCGCAAGAGCATTTCGGGGTTTTCGACGGGCGATCATCTGAAGATGGTTGCGGAAAAGGTGTGGGGGTGGGCGGAGCGGCTCCAGCGCACGTAGGCCTCGAACTCCTTTCGATTGTCGGCGCTGCCCCTCATCTGGCTGCCGCCATCTTCTCCCCGTAAACGGGGCGAAGGACGCTCTCGTCGCCGGTTTCGCCAATCGCCAACGTTGCAGAAATGGCGCGGCGCTGCGATCAGCTTCTTTCTCCCCGTTTACGGGGAGAAATGCCCGGCAGGGCAATGAGGGGCAGCGCCAACATCCGCAATTAGCGGAGAGCCAGGTACCATTTCGTTAGCCCTTGCCCCTCGCGTCGCCTTCCTGCTTTCATGACCGGCAATGAAAATCGCCACCTTCAACATCAACAACATCAACAGCCGCCTGGACAACCTTCTGGCGTGGCTGGCGGCGGCGAAGCCCGATGTCGTCTGCCTGCAGGAGCTGAAGGCGCGCGACATGCAGTTTCCGCGCACGGCGCTGGCCGATGCCGGCTATGGCGCGGTGTGGAAGGGCGAGCCGACCTGGAACGGCGTTGCCATACTCGCGCGAGGATCCGAACCCGTCCTGACCCGCGACGCGCTGCCGGGCGACGATGCCGACCGGCAGAGCCGTTACATCGAGGCGGCGGTGAATGGTATCGTCATCGCCTGCCTCTATGCGCCGAACGGCAATCCCCAGCCGGGGCCGAAATTCGCCTACAAGCTCGCCTGGCACAAACGGCTGGAGGCGCATGCGCGGCAACTTCTCGACACCGGCCTGCCTGTCGTGCTGGCCGGCGACTTCAACATCGTGCCCGAGCCGCGCGACATTTACGCCACGCGTTCCTATGACGACAATGCGCTGGTGCAGCCAGAAAGCCGCGCGGCCTTCGCTGCCCTCATCGAGCAGGGCTGGCTCGACGCGCTGCGCAAGGTCTATCCTAAGGAGACGCTCTATACGTTCTGGGATTACCGCCGCAACCGCTGGCCGCGCGATGCGGGCCTGCGGCTCGACCACATATTGCTGTCGAAGACACTCGCCAGGCGGCTGAAAGCGGCAGGCATCGATCGAGACGTACGCGGCGAGGACGGCGCCAGCGACCACGCGCCGGTCTGGGTGGAGTTGAAGTGAGGGCGTTATCCCCTGGCCATTCCGGTGCAGGCGATCTCCGCGCGAAACAGGTTGGACGTGATCATCGCAGGGAAAGCGCTACACACTTTTCCCCGAATTGATCTAGTCTGGTGATGATCGGCATTGGGGGGCATTTGATGCATTGCATATCCGACAGCCTGGAGCGGAGGCCTTCCAAATTCGTCCGCCATGCGTGATTTCGGCTTCGGCGAAATCCTGCTCGCGGCCGCGGCCGTCGTTGTAGCCGCGGCATGCGTTGGCTGGCTGTTGCGCAAGGCGCGTGCCCGGCGCCGCACCCAACGCCGGGCGGATCCGACCAACGACTATGCCGTGCGCAGGGATTGGGAGCGCAGCACCGGCACAGTCAACTACTCGTCCTTCGTCTATTTCGATGTCGACCGCGACGGAAGATACGGCGTGGGCGACCGGCCGATGGCCGGCATCATGGTGCGGCTGTTCGACGGGGAGGGCGGCTTCGTCGCTTCAACCCGGACAAACAATGGCGGCTTCGCCAACTTCGCCATGTCGGTGTCTTCGGCCGATGCCGCGATCCGTGCGCCGGGCGCCTATCAATTCGCGGTTTCGATGCCGCCGGGCTGGCGCTCGCCCAGTGCCAACGAAACGCAGTCCCAGGATTTCCGGCTGGCCCCAGGCTCGCCCGCCGGGCTGGCGTCGCGGGACCTGCCCCAGCCGGTCGGCTTGGCGCCTGCGCGCAGCCTTGCCGGCAGGATGCCGGCGGATGGCACGGTGACGCTGTCGGTGCAGGCGGTTGGACAGGTGCTGGAGAGCCTGGTGCTGGCGCCAGGTTTACCCTTCCGGCTCGACCTCACCGCCGAGGCGGATACGGTGACGCTCGCCGGCGGCGGCCTTGACCGGCAGCTTGCGCTTTCGCCCTATCCGACCGATCTCGGGCTGCTGTCGCCGCAAACCCATTCGAGCGCGGCCCCGCTGCGGACGATCGGTTTCGACGACGTCACCGGGCGCGGCTTCCGCAAGATCCCGTGCGGCCATGCCGGGCTGCAATGGCGCAATCTCAACGCCATGGCGCAGGATCACACCAAGGGCAGCGAAGGCTATGTCAACGGCAATGTTTCGGGCGACCATGTCGCCTATACCAGTAGCGGCTACCCGGCCGAATTCAGCCGCGAGACGCCATTCGGCTTCCATTCGGTGCTGCTGAGTGCTGCCTGGCTGAAATCCGAAGGGGAGATGGCGCTGATCGAGTGCTGGCTGGGCGAGCAACTGGTCGCCTGCGACCAGTTGGCGCTGTCGGCGCTGACGCCGCTGCACTACGCGCCGATGCTCACAGCTGTGACCCGTGTCAGTCTTTCGACAAAACACTATTGGCAGATGGTGCTGGACGACCTGGTGCTGGCGGGCTGACTTTTCAAGGCACCGGATTCGAAGTCACAACCGGGCCGTTGGTCGCGGCGGTGATCGACTTCAAATTGCCCTTCTTGATCAGAGCGGGGCGCTCATAGTTTCTTTTCATTTTCAAGCTCTCCTACAATGGCGATGGCGTTATCTGTAGCTGTCAACTAATAGCGTTGGCAGCGCCGATAACCCCTGGCGCAGAGACGATTATTTCTATTGCGGGAGAACCGACGGCACTGCCGCCGTGATGGATTTCAAATTGCCCTTCTTGACCAGGACGGGCCGCTCATAAACCTTCTTCATGATGCAATCTCTCCACTATATCCCACCGCGATAGTGACACATCGTCTTCTTCTGTCAATGTTGCGCTTGGATTGTCCAGTTTATGTCGGCAGCGACTGTTGCAGATTGGACACCGTGCCTTTGGCACCTTTCGATCAAAACGGAGATCAAGACTCTGGCCGCGATGGCGGCGACCACGATCCATTTCTAACTGCTTGCCTGATCGAGGCTGGTCATGGCTGTTCTTCGTAATTCAGACGTTTCTGTCCTTCACATGCGAGTACCAAGCGTTTTGCGGTTCGTCGTCGACGCTGGTAGTCTGGCCGCAGGGTCCGGCGAGGGGGAAGCGCGATGAACAGGTTGGCTGACAGGGGCCTGGCGCTTGTCCTGGCCGCGGTTGCCATGGCCTGCCTGGCGCAGGTCTATCTGCTCGCCAACAACGGCGCCTTTGCCTGGCATGGCGCTTCCTGGCTGCTGGCGCATGCGGCCTTCTTGCGGCTTTTGGGCTTCTCCGTGGCGGCACTCGCCTGCCTGGCCGGCGCCCTGCTGTTCTGGGCCGGGCTCCTGCCAGGCCGGCCGGCGCATGCCGCCGGAGCGCCGCTGTTCGGCCGCGCGGCGGAGGTTCAGGAGACCGGCAGGCCCGGCCTGCGCAAGGTGTTTTTCGCTCTGCCGCTGATTGCGCTCGCGGCGTTGGCCGTCGACCGGTTCGGCCCGTGGCATCAAGGCGGTGGCGCGGTGGCCAGCCAGCCCAAGGTGGCCGAACCCAAGCCCGATGAACCCAAGCTTGTGGAACCCATACCCGCCGAGCCGAAGGACCAGGATGTCGCCAGCGCGCCGCCGGCTCCGGAGCCTGCAACGCCACCAGCCCCGCCGGTGCCGCCAGCTCCGCCACCGGTAGCCGCCAACCCACCGCCGGCACCCGCGCCGCCCGTGGCCGCGCCCGTCGCCCCATCGCCGCCGGAGGCCGCGGTCATCCCACCGCCCACAGTGGCGCCGTTGCCGCCACCGCCGCCGGCGGTGCCGACGCAGCCCGACGGTCATCGCGACGCGGTCGTCTGGCTGGCGGTGGCGCCCGACGGGCGCTCGATCATGAGCGCCAGCACCGACCATGTGATCAAGCTGTGGGATGTTGGCGGCAAGCACCTGATCCGCAATCTCGGCGTCCACAAGGACATGGCGCGCACCGCGCTCTACATGCCCGACGGCGTCAGCGCGCTGACGGGCGGCGACGACGGCGAGATCGTGCTGCGCAAACTTGCCGATGGCGCGGTGCTGCATGTCTTCCAGTCGGGCCAGAATGGCGGCGTCAACAAGCTGGCGATCAGCCCGGACGGCAAGCGCGCCGTCAGCGGCCACGACACCGGCAATGTCATCGTCTGGGACCTCGTCGGCAATTCCGTGCTGCATGTCTTGACCGGGCACGACTGGTCGATCAGCGCGGTCGCCGTCTCGCCCGACGGCAAGCAGGCCGTCAGCGGCAGCATCGACGGCACGCTGAAACTCTGGGACATCGAAAGCGGCAAGCAATTGCGCAGCTGGCACGGCCACGAGCAAGGCACCTATGGCGCCGTGTTCACCGCCGACGGACATCATCTTATCACCGGCAGCGGCGACCTGACGATCAAGGTCTGGGACCTCGACAGCGGCCGCGAGATGAAGCGCTTCGAAGGCCATGAAGGCACGGTCTACACGCTGGCGCTGTCGGCGGACGGCAAGCGCCTGCTGTCAGGCTCACTCGACGGCACGGCAAGGCTTTGGGACATGGAAACCGGCAACCAGATCGCCATGTTCGACAGCCAGACCGGCCCGGTCTACGCCGTGGCCTTCGCCCCCGACGGCACGGTGTTGACCGGCGGCTACGACCGCACGATCAGGGACTGGCCGGCGACAGGCGGCGATGGCGTGGTGTTGTTCGCGGGGGCGCCGGGGTGAGTGGTGGAAGAGGCTGGTAACCCGCCGGCACACCGGACCGGATGCCATATGTTGCCATGGTCGACGCGGGCGGGGGGGCGCATTGTTGGGGTGTGCTCGGCGCCCGCGTCAACCAGGGCGGCTCGTACCGCCGCAGCAAC
Organism: Mesorhizobium erdmanii; assembly: GCF_013170725.1. Classification (NCBI taxonomy): domain Bacteria; kingdom Pseudomonadati; phylum Pseudomonadota; class Alphaproteobacteria; order Hyphomicrobiales; family Phyllobacteriaceae; genus Mesorhizobium; species Mesorhizobium erdmanii. Next base: position 2,829,280 of record NZ_CP033361.1, read on the forward strand.
ACCATCGCATATTGCCTGATGTCCGAAACTTCCGTGAAAGCGGAATAGGCACCGGCGCGGATCCGATTTGCCGAGTCGCAACGGCAATTGCGAGAAACAGTTTCTCGCGCCCACCGCATTGACCTCAGGCGGGCAGGCGGCAAGGACTGGGGGTTCAACTGGGATGGCGCCCATGAGGGAGCAGACGAACTTGAGCGAACAGACGATTTTCAGCAATGCCAAACTGGCCGATGGGTCGCTGGTCGACCTCACCGTCACCGGCGGCCACTTCAGTGCGATTGCGCCGGCCGGCAAGACGCCGCCGGCTGATTTCGCCGCCGTCGCTTCCGCCATCATCGCCCCTCTCTTCGTCGATCTTGCCGGCCAGCTCGTCGTGCCGGCCTTCGTCGAGGGGCATATCCACCTCGACACCTCGTTTTATGGCGATGCCTGGCGTCCGCACATTCCCTGCACCAATGGCTTCGACGTGCGCGAGCGCGTCGCCTTCCAGGCGCGCAACCTCGCCGCCGCGGCGCCGATGGCGGAGCGGGCGAAAAACCAGCTCGAGCTCTGCGTCGGCAATGGCAGCCTCACCATGCGCAGCCATGTCATGGTCGACGGCTCGGTCGGGTTGAAACACGTCGAGACCATCCTTGCCGTGCGCGAGAATTACCGCGACCTGATCGACATCCAGCTCGTCGCCTTCCCGCAAAGCGGCATTTTGTCCTCGCCTGGCACGGCGGAGCTTCTCGACGAGGCGCTGAAGCTCGGCTGCGACCTCGTCGGCGGGCTCGATCCCGCCAGTTTCGACCGCGATGTGAAGGGCCATCTCGACGTGGTGTTCGGGCTGGCGCAAAAGCATGGCGCCGGTGTCGACATCCATCTGCATGATGGCGGCACGCTCGGGCTGTTCCAGGTCGAGGAGATCGCCACGCGGACAAAGGCGCTCGGCATGGCAGGCCATGTCGTGGTCAGCCACGCCTATGGGCTGGGCGACATCCCGGCCGATGCGCTCGACAAGGCCGGCGCGATGCTGGCGGCGGCCGGCGTTGCGATCATGACCAACGCGCCCGGAAACCATGCCTTCCCGCCGGTGGCGGCGCTCAGGCAGGCCGGCGTCACCGTGTTCGGCGGCTCCGACAACATCCGCGATTCCTGGTGGCCTTATGGCGATGGCGACATGCTTTCGCGCGCCAACATGATCGGCTACCGCTCAGGCTTCTACGAGGATCACGAGCTGGAAGCCGCCTTCGACGTGGTCACCCATGCCGGAGCGAAAGCATTGGGGTTGGCGAGTTACGGGATCGTGGTCGGCGCCAGCGCCGACTTCGTCGCCATGCCGGCGCAGCACGTGCCCGAGGCGGTGGTGGCCGTGCCGAAGGAGCGCACGGTCTATCGCCGTGGCAAGGTGGTGGCGCGGAACGGGACGGTGCTGGCGCGCTGATGCCATGGTTGGCGACGGATGGCGGAAGGGGCCTGGCGGCCAGTGCAAGGGAGACACGCCAAGCCCCGCCAGCTTCTGGCGGGAGCTGGCATTGTTTACATTAGTAGTATCTAATTTGTTTGCAAGGTGTCCTTGTGGACAGCTCCGCCGGATTTCAGAACCCGGTCGCGCCCGTTACCATCAGCACAAGAACGAACGCTGCCACGCCCCAGACAGCCGCCGCCGCCAAGGTTTGCGCGTTCAGACGGATCCTTCGATTCGGCTTTGGCAGTTGCATCCTCGTCACGGCTCAGAAGCGATCGAAATCGCAAACCCGAACCTTCTCGATGACCCAGTGATGGTGGCGCCAATGCTTCCTGACCTTCACGAAGCAATGCCGGTTGTGATGTTTGCGCCAGCGATGATCGCGCCAGTGGTGACGGCCCATGCCGCCATTGTCCGTCGTGATGACCAGGCTGGCTGCCTGCGTCGAGGCAAAGTTGATGGGGGACAGCACGGAGACAAAGAGAAGTGCGCTGAGAAGGGTGGCTTTCACTTTGAGTCCTCCATTGTGATTAAAATCTTGTGGCGCTCTGGCCATCAATCTATCGCCCGGCGGTCGGCTGCCTGGGCTGATCGGGCAGGGACCGGGGAGAGGGCGTGTTGATCGGATGGCTGCTCGCCGAAATAGAGCGCACCGCCAAGGACTAGGAACACAATCCCGACCGCCGCGAGTCCGACCATCAACACAGCGATCGCCGTCCCCGGCCCGTGGCCTGTCCTGGTGATGATGGACCGATGCCGCATGCTGTTCCTCCGAAATTCAGTCCAGTCCGGAGACCTTGCGGCAAACGACGAAAACGGCGGGATGTTCCCGTTGAAGCGCCGCATCGGCCTTTTGCGTTTCCTTGTAGGACCAAGGTCTTAGATCGCTGGGGCAAAGGTCCGAGGGGCCTTGTTCGGTTCCGGCAATGTCCATTGGACGTTCCATTACTTTAGCTAAATGAGATATAATATCTTGCCGTATCGAGAGGTGGTTTCGGGCGCTGGAAGAGGCAAATTGCGGCTGGCCGACACCCCCGAAAGCGATGTGCGAGTCTCCACATTTCGCCGGTCGAAGGCTCCCGAAAGGCAGATAAGTGGAACCTGGTTCAATCTCGACGGCGAAGCGAACGGGCTCTTGTCTTGCCAGCGCGTTTTTCGGGTGAGGGCAGGGGCTTGCGGGTGTTTCTTACCCCAGCCACCACCATAGCGCGGCCACCACCGCCAGGACCGCCGCCACCGCCAGCCCCAGCATGATGTACGACCCCTTGATGATGTCGCGGATGATCTTCTTGATCGTCTCGCGGTCGTTGAGGTTGGGGAAGGGCTCGTTGGGCGTCGCCACGCCGAGGAAATCGCAGAGCGGCGCCCAGCCTTCGGTCACCTTGTAGACCAGCAGTTTTTCAGGCGGTACCGCCGCCCTCACTTCCTCGATGTAGCTGTTATAGCGCGCCACCGCCTTGGCACTGTCGTTCATCACGCCGTTCAGCGTGCGGCCCCACACCAGCTTGCGCGACATGTCGCCGAATTTCCGGCCGAACGGCGTCAGCCATTCCAGGATCTTGAATTGCCAGACATTCTCGGTGAAGTAGATCGTGTCGATGGTGCTTTCGTACCAGGCTTCGGCGCCGCGCGGGTGGAGGGTCAGCAGCACCTTGGCATCAGGGTAGGCGGCCATCAATTCCTTCCACACGCAGCAACCGGGATTGTCGACGGTGGCCGTGTAGTTGGCGAACACACGGTTCCAATCGTGCTGCGTGCCGGGTGGGCTGTTGGCTACCTTGCGCCAGAAATCGAGATGGCCTTTGTTGGCCTTGTTCATGATCACTTCCTGCATATGGTAGGAAGGCAGGCCGAGCCTGTTCAGCGCGGCAAAGGTCGACCACGTGCCGGTGCGGCCGAAACCGGCCCCGATCAGTTTGAGCGTCATGTCCCCAACCCCTTGTCGGACTGGTCTTCTTCGTTCTCGCAGTCCGTGAGAATGAAATTGCTCCCGATCGGGCCGGATCGCAACAAATATCGGGGTTGGTCCTGCGTCGATCACGTACTTGCGCGATTGCTAAAATAATGGAACGCTGCGCACGGGTATTGGGATGCAAAGGCAGGGAGTCGCTCGAACCGGGACGTTCGGCGATTTTATGGATCGATGTATTTTGGGCGATTTCTCGTGGGCATGTCGGCGACGACCATCGTCGTCGCGGTCTGGACCTACATGGCCACCGGGTCTTTCTGGCAGGCACTGGTGTGGACGGCGGTGACCCTGATCATCCTGCAGGCCGGCTATTTCCTGCTATTCCTGGGATTGATCCTCAGGCGCGCACGCGATGCCACGACGAACCAGGATCCGGTCTACACGCCGCCGCCCTTGCGTCGGGATGGCGTCTGGTTTTGAAGCTTGCCTTAAGCCGTAGCGGGGATGGCAGTCCTCGTGGCCCGCCATCCCTTCGCGTGGAAGATGTCAGGCCTTGCCGGCCAGTGCATTAAGCTTCGCGCAGAACTCGGCGTGCGGCTTGCTCATCGCAGCGTCCTGGCATTCCTTCATCATGGCGGCCTGGTGCTTTTTCGACATCTTTGCCCAGACCTTCTTCATGTCGGCGTCGGCCTTCATGGTCTTCATGGTCTTGTCCGTGAAGAAGGGTGCCATCATCTTCGGTTCGTCGAGAATACCGGCCAATGCCGACCCGCCGATCACGGTTGCGGCCAATACTCCCAGGCAGACGGTTCTGATGTTCATGAGTTCTCTCTCCCCTGTTCCTGCCGCCGGATCGGCGGCAGTCGACAAACAGTAGCACCGACGACAATCCATTCAGACACCGCTAATATCTTTGACTGGTCACGTTTCGGTGAGCGCGTAGGCCGGCGATCCTGCCCCTTCGGCTGTACCCAGCGTTACCAGCCCATCCATTCGCGCGTGCGCCACGCCAGTCCGGCAAAGGGCGCAATCAGCGCGATGACGACGAACATCAACGTAAAGGGATGCTTGGTCACGGAAGGTCGTGGGGCCATATCGGGATTACTCCTTGTGGTTGGAAATGCGTGGGGCGGTTGGAAATGCGTGGGGCGGTTGGAAATGCGTGGGTCAACGTCATCTCCGCGACATGGTTGCATCCGACGCGGGCCACGCCGCAAGGCGGTTGGAACAACGTGGCGGCGCCGGCGTTTTTCCTGGCGCGACCGGTGAGGCTGCCACCTCCGCCGGCGCTGTCGAAGGCTCGTCCTGCTCCCGGCAGGACGAGCCTTTTTCGTGACCCTGGCGAGGTGGTCGGGAACGACACTGCCTGCTCCACGTTAGCTGTTGCTAAGCAAGGGCAAATCGATTCCCCTTCAGAACAGGAATCGCCAGGTCTGAAGCCCGACTGTCGTCATTCACTGGAAGCGCCAATACCAGACATGCTTAGTTTCGGGTTTCAAAGAAAACCTGAATGAATCCGGTCGCCGGAAGCATATAATACTAGGCGATCCATCCACTTTATTCCCGAAAATTTGGTTGGAACCTCACGAGGGTGACTGAGTTTTACTGCAGGGCGGAATTCAGATATCCAAAATGGAGGTTTGTTATGAAACGTTATCTTTCAAGTGCCGCAGCAGCGATCGTCCTGATGGGCAGCGTGGGCGTGGCCTTGGCTGACACAATCGTCGTTCAGCCGGAACAGGAGACGGTCGTTCGCGAATACGTCAAGAAGCAGCCGCTGGCGTCGGTGAACCTTCTGGGCGTCGAGCTCAAGCTCGGCTCGTCGGTACCGGACAAGGTCGAATTGCGCGAAGTGCCCAACGTCAAGTATCGCGTCGCCGTGATCAACGACCAGACCGTGCTCGTCGATCCGGATACACGTCAGATCGTCGAGGTTCTGCACTGACCCCTGGCAAGGCAATGGCGGTCGGTTGGACCGACCTGTCTTGAGAAAAGCCCGTCACGGCTTCGCGGCCATGACGGGCTTTTTCTATCTTGCCGTTGCCTGTTATTCGGCGGCCAGCTTGTCCTGCGTGCTTGTGTCGAAGTCGCTGGCGTCATGGCGCTCGTGCAGCTGCATCGCCGGCTCGCCGAAGGCGCGGTTGACCATGCGGCCGCGCTTCACCGCCGGACGCTCGTCGATCGCCTTCGCCCAGCGCTGCACATGGGTGTATTCCTGCACCGACAGGAAGTCGGCGGAATCATTGTACATGCGGCCGAGCGCCAGCCCGCCATACCAGGGCCACACCGCCATGTCGGCGATCGTGTAATCCTTGCCGCCGAGATATTCGCTCTCGGCCAGCCTGCGGTCGAGCACATCCATCTGCCGCTTCACCTCCATGGAGAAGCGGTCGATTGCATATTCGAATTTTTCCGGCGCGTAGGCGTAGAAATGGCCGAAACCTCCGCCCAGATACGGCGCCGAACCCATCTGCCAGAACAGCCAGGACAGCACTTCGGCGCGCGCCGGCTGTTCGGTGGGCAGGAATTCGCCGAATTTTTCGGCGAGATAGACCAGGATCGCGCCGGATTCGAAGACGCGCACAGGGGTCTTGCCGCTGCGGTCCATCAGGGCGGGGATCTTGGAGTTAGGGTTGACCTCGACGAAGCCGCTGCCGAACTGATCGCCATCATTGATGCGGATGAGCCAGGCATCGTATTCGGCGCCCTTGTGGCCGCGCGCCAGAAGCTCTTCCAGCATCACCGTCACCTTGACGCCATTCGGCGTTGCCAGCGAATAGAGCTGCAGCGGGTGCTTGCCGATCGGCAGTTCCTTGTCATGCGTCGGTCCGGCGATTGGCCGGTTGATGCTGGCAAAGGCGCCGCCATTTGCCTTGTTCCAGGTCCATACTTTCGGCGGTGTGTAGTCGGTCATTGCGGGCCTCGGATGGTGGGGGAGGAAGAATGGGTTGGGCAGATAACCTACAACTAGGGCTGCGGAGCGAGAAGTTCAACTTGCGTTGAACTATTGTCGCGGTCCTTGGTCTCCGGCCCTTGCACCCTCTTTGGCAAGGCATACCTATACAGATATGACCTACCCAGGAAATGACAGCATGACCATCAATCCCAATCCGCGCTCCGTCGTTGCCGTGCGCGCGACCGTTCCCGATGATGCATTCACCGCCGGCGCGCTGGGCACGCTCAGGGAAGGCAGCGGCGTCGTCATCAGGGATGACGGGCTGGTGCTGACCATTGGCTATCTCATCACCGAGGCCGAAGAGGTCTGGCTGACCGCGCATGACGGCCGCGTCATCCCCGCGCACGCACTCGCCTACGACCAGGAATCGGGCTTCGGCCTTGTCCAGGCGCTGGCGCCGACCGGGCTGCCGGCCGTGGCGCTGGGCGACGCCGGCAAGGCCCGGATCGGCGACGCGGTGGTGCTGGCCGACGGCATCGGCCGTGCGGTCGAGGCCAAGATCGTCACCAAGCAGGAATTCGCAGGCTATTGGGAGTATCTGCTCGACGAGGCGATCTTCATCGCGCCGGCGCATCCCTCCTGGGGCGGCGCGCCGCTGTTTGGCGCCGACGGCACGCTGCTCGGCATCGGCTCGCTGCGCCTGCAGATGAGCCGTGCCGGCGAAGTCGCCGATATAAACATGATCGTGCCGATCGATCTGTTGCCGCCGATCCTCGACGATCTCCTGACGCGCGGCCAGGTGGCGAGGCCGCCGCGTCCTTGGCTTGGCGCGCTCTCGGCAGAGAGCGACGGCAAGGTGGTGGTGATGAGCGTGACCGAAGGCGGCCCGGCGGCAAAAGCCGGCCTGCGTCAGGGCGACGTCATCTCCGAGGTGCGCGACGGCGCCGTCGACGGGCTCGCCGACTTCTATCGCAAGCTGTGGGAGAGCGGCTCGGCCGGCGCCGAGATCCCGATGCGCGTGGTGCGCGACGGCCGCGAGACCTGGCTGCGCGTCAAATCCGCCGATCGCGGCAGTTTCCTGAAGAAGCCGCAGCTGCAATAGGCCCAATCGGCCAGGCGATGCATCCCAGGCTGCTCAAGACCTTCCTCGCGGTGGCGCGCAGCCGCAACATCACGCGCGCCGCCGCGGCGGTGCATCTCGCGCAATCGAGCGTCAGCGACCAGATCCAGACGCTGGAAGCCGAACTGGGTGCCGCGCTGTTCACCCGCTCGAAGTCCGGTCTCGAGCTGACGCCGGCGGGGCTGGCGCTGAAGCCGATCGCCGAAGATCTGTTGCGGCTCGATGGCGAAGCGCGCGCCGCGGTGATGGCGGCAGCGGGGCAGACGAGCGAGGCGCTGACCGTCGGGGCGCTGGAGACGATTGCCTCGGCCCGGCTGGCGCCCTGGCTGGCGGAATTCCAGGCCAGCCATCCCGACATCACGGTGCGGATGAAGGTGGCCGACAGCGGCACGCTGCTGCGGCTTTTGGAGGACGGCGACATCGATGTCGCCTTCTGCTTCGAGCGCGGCGATGGCGCGAAGGCCGATGAACGCCTGGCCAGGCGAACCATAGTGCACGAACCGCTGGCGCTGGTGGCGGCGCCGGGGCAAGGCATGGCGCAGTGCGATCTGGCCGGCCTTGCCAAATCGCGCTTCGTCGCGACGGAACCCGGCTGCATCTATCGCCACATGTTCGACACCGGCTTTGCCGAAGCCGGTGTCGAGGTGCCAAAGCTTGTCGTCGAGGCCGGCAGCATCGGCGCCATCGCGCGGCTGGTGGCGGCCGGCGCCGGCTTGGGCCTCGTTCCGCGCCTCGCCGTCAGCGACGCGCTGGCGCGTGGCGATCTCATTGAATTGCCATGGCCCGGCCGGGCGCAGGCAGCACCGCTGACGATGATCTGGCGGCGCCGGCGCGTGCAGCCGCCGGCGCTGCGGCACTTGCTCGCCGCCGCGCGCGACACGCTGGCGCCGGAACGTTCTCGGGCCGGTTCAAAACCTGAATCGACAAGCCGCTCCAAAGTCTTGCTTTGAAAGCAGTTCCCGATGCCGGTTCACTTCAGACAAGCCGGTGTCCGCCTTCGACATGCAGCGTCGTTCCGGTGGCAAAACCATTGCCGAGAAGAAAGAAGATGGCATCGGCGACGTCGCCGGGCTGGCCGATCCTGCCGACCGGCAGCCGCTCGGCCATCGCGGTCAGGGTTTCGGCCTTTCGGTCGCCGGCAACCTGCGCCCAAATCTCAGTGTCGACCCAGCCGGGCGAGACGGCGTTGACGCGGATCGGCGCGAGTTCGACGGCCAGCGCCCGCACCAGCCCTTCGAGCGCTGCATTGACCGCCGCGACGACCGAGCCGCGTGGAGCCGGCCGGTAGGCGGCGATGCCGGAGACGAAGGTCATCGAACCGCTCGCGCTGAGCCGTGGCGCGCCGTGCTTGGCAAGCAGCAGTGGGCCGAACAGCTTGCTGTCTACCACGCGTTGCGCCGCCTCGAGATCAAGCTCCGGCAGCAGCCTGTAGGCGCCTTCGATATCGGCCGCCGTGCTGACGATGTGGTCGAGCCCGCCGACGCGCGCGAACAAGGACGCAACCTGGTCTTCCCTGGTGATGTCGACCACGGCCACGTCCAGACCGGCGGGATTGCCAAACGCTTCCCGCGCCTTGCTCAGCCTTTGCTCGCCACGCCCGGCGATGACGACTTCGGCGCCGGCCTCGACGCAGCGCCTGGCCAGCGCCAGGCCCATGCCGGAACCGCCACCGACGATCAGGATTTTCTGGTTCGAAATGCTCATTTCGCTCTGCCTTTGTTTTGAAGGGACAAGGGCAGGGGAATGGCAGGTCGAAGCGGCGAGGAGAAACGGAAGAAACCGATGGTGTTATCGGAGATGCCGATGATGCTGCACGGGAAGGGGAGGTTGGCCAAGGTGCGCTTGAGCGCTTGCCTGCATCTTTATTCCCGCTCGGCGCTCGCGAACACCACCAGGTTCCCGTCGGGGTCGCGCATGCGCATGATCCAGAAATGGTCGGCTTCCTCGATCGGGCCGGGTTCGAGACCGGCATCCGCAAGCCGCTGCCTCTCGGGCGCCAGCGGCAGCACGCCGAGCGTCAGGGTCGAGGTGCCGGCCTTGTCCTTGTCCTCGAACAGCTGCACTTCGGCACTGTCGGTGAATTGCCATTCGGCCAGCCCGGGCATCGGCCGGCGCAGCGGCGGCTTGCCGAAGAGCTTTTCGTACCAGCCAATGCTGGCTTCGAGGTCGGAGCAGCTGACATGGGCGAAAATGGTTTCGATTGTCACAGGAAACCTCCATCGGACGGTGCACTCTTGCCGCAACGCGGTGCTGGATGGCACGTTCCGATGCTTCCTGGCTGAGTGCTCCATTGCTGACGAAAACTGACAGTGGGGTCATGCCATGATGATCGGAATCGCACGATGATGGAGGCCATGCCGATGACAACAATCCTGAACGGGCAGACCCGCTGATGGCACCGGTCAAGGTCGATCCCGACAAGGTCCGGGAATTCCCCGACGCGGCGAGCTTCCACGCCTGGCTCGGCCAGCACCACGCCACGGAAACCGAGGTGTGGATCAAGGTGCACAAGGTCGGGTCGGGACTGAAATCGATCACGCCGAAGGAAGCCATCGACGTCGTGCTGTGCTTCGGCTGGATCGACGCGGTGCGCAAGGGGCTGGACGACAACAGCTTCCTGCAGCGCTACACGCCGCGCGGCAAGAAGAGCATCTGGAGCAAGATCAACATCGACAATGTCGCGCGGCTCATCGAGGAGGGGCGCATGACGGGGCATGGGCTGAGCCAGGTCGAGGCCGCCAAGGCCGACGGGCGCTGGGCGCGCGCCTACGGCAGCGGCAAGGAGATGAAAATCCCCGACGATCTGCAGGCGGCGATCGATGCCGAGCCGGCGGCCAAGGCGATGCTGGAAAGGCTCAGCGCGCAAAACCGCTTCTCGCTCGCCTTCCGCACCCACAACATGAAGACCGAGGCGGGGCGCAAGAAGAAGATCGAGACCTTCGTCGCCATGCTGAAGCGCGGCGAGACGATCTATCCGCAGGGCAAGAAGTAGGCTTTCAGGCGCACGGTTCCGCCGATGCTTCATTGACGGGGCGAGCGGCCGGCAAGGTTGCCGACGACGCCATCAGAACGTCCTCGCGCACGGCCTGAACAAGGAAGTCGAGCACCGCCGTCACGCGCGGCGGCATGTTCCGCGATGGATAGACGACATTGATCGGCAGGCGCGCCGGCGGAAAGTCCGGCATGAGCTTGACCAGCCTTCCTGCCTCGATGTCCGGCCCGGCCAGGATGTGGGAGAGCACGGCGAGGCCGGCTCCGGCCAGTGTCGCGCGATGGACGGCCATCGAATTGTTGGCCGCAAGGCGCGGCTCAATGCGCAGGACAACGTCATCCGCTCCGCTGGAGAACGACCATGAACGGCCATCGCCGGCGCGGCTGTAGCAAATGCAGGAATGATCCTTGATGTCTTGCGGCGTTCGCGGTGCGCCGCGTCCCTCGAGATAGCCTGGCGAAGCCACCAGAAAGGCTGTTGTCCAGCCGATCCTGCGGCACATCAGGCTGCTGTCACCGGCTGGCCCGAGGCGCACCTCGAGATCGATCGCATTGGCGATGAGGTCCGAAGGCTCGTCCCGAAAGATCAGCTCGACATCCAGCGCCGGGTGGCTCTCCAGCAGCCCCGCGAGGCGGTCGCCGATGAACAAGCCGAGCGGCGTGGGCAGGCTCAGCCGCACTTTTCCAGAGACGGTCGCCGCTTCGGCGCCGCTGGCTTCGCCGAGCGCATCGACCGCTTCGAGGACGCGCAGCGCCATCGGCAACATCCGTTCACCCTCCGCCGTTAAAGCGAGCGCGTTCGTCGTGCGGTGCAGAAGGCGCGTCTTGAGATGCGATTCCAGCGCGGAGACCTGCCGCGATACCGCCGGCTGCGTCAGATTGAGGTCGAGCGCAGCAGCTGAGAAGGATTTTGTCTGCGCCACCCGCAGGAACGTCCTCAACGCCGATACGACGTCCATCCTCGCCTCATACTTCTCGACATAAGCCTTATGTCCGCATCCTACGCGGATAGCGCTTTACTGTCCAGGTATTACGGATATTTATTATCCTTAAGGACATAAGATATCCTCAAACAGGGAAAAACCATGACACAGCGCCTTAACGCCGCCCAGCAATCGCCTGAACTGTTCAAGAAGCTCTCCGAGCTCAGCATGGCCGAGGCACACAGTGCCATCGAGGAGAAGATCCGCGACCTCGTCCACATCAGGGCATCGCAGATCAATGGCTGCGCCTTCTGCCTCGACATGCATGTCAAGGAAGCCAAGATCCACGGCGAGGGCGAGTTGCGCCTCCATCATCTCGCCGTCTGGCGGGAATCGCCCCTTTTCGTTCCGCGTGAACGCGCTGCCCTGGCCTGGACCGAAGCCGTCACCAGGCTTGCCGAAGGCGGCATCCCGGACGAACTCTACGATCGCGTGCGCGGGCAGCTTTCGGAAAAGGAAATCTCCGACCTGACCTTCTCGATCATGGCCATCAATGCCTGGAACCGTGTCAGCATCGCCTTCAAGTCCGTGCCCGGCTCCGCGGACAAGCTCTACGGCCTCGACAAGGCTGGCCTGAACTAAACCCTTCCTTTCGGTTGACCATCAAACGATGCGGCGCGAGATCGCGGCCGCAAACGGAGACTATCATGAAAATCGTCATTATCGGAGGCACCGGCCTCATCGGTTCCAAGACCACTGAACGCCTGCGCAAGCAGGGTGTCGAGGTGATCGCGGCGGCACCAAATACCGGCGTCAATACCATCACCGGCGAAGGCCTGCGGGAGGCACTCGAAGGCGCCGAAGTGGTGATTGATCTCGCCAACTCGCCGTCCTTCGAGGACAAGGCATCGATGGACTTCTTCACGACGTCGGGCCGCAACCTGCTCACCGCCGGCAAGGCCGCGGGCGTCAGGCATCATATCGCGCTTTCGATCGTCGGCACCGAACGCCTGCAGGACTGCGGCTATTTCCGCGCCAAGCTTGTCCAGGAAAACCTGATCAGGGCGTCCGGCATTCCCTACACCATCGTTCATTCGACGCAGTTCATGGAGTTCCTGGCCGGCATCGCCAAGTCGGGCACGGTGGGCGAGGCCGTGCATCTTTCGCCAGCCTATGTGCAGCCGATCGCATCCGATGACGTCGCCGACGTGATGGCCGAGGTCGCGCTCGCCGCGCCGATCAACGGCATGATCGAGATCTCGGGGTCTGACCGTGTGCGGATGAGCGAACTGGTCGCCCGCTACCTCAAGGCTGTCGGGGATCCTCGCGAGGTCATGGCCGATCCGGAGGCGCTCTATTTCGGCGCGCGGCTGAACGACACTTCGCTGGTCTCCGACAACAATCCGCGCCTTGGCCACATCACGTTCGAGCAGTGGTTCGCCGCCTCGGCACGGAAATCACCGCCAGCAAACGCGGCGGCCTAGGCCCGGGATACCGTTCAATGGAAAAAGGAGCTTTCAAATGATCAAGTCGATCGTCGCCGCCCTCGTCGTGACGGCGGCCATGGCCAACCCGGCCGGCGCCACGCAGGCCACTCGCGCTGGCGAGAAGGCGGCCAAGGTCACCCTTGTCTATGAGCATGCATTGCCGAATGTGCCGGGCAAGAGCATCAAGGGCATCCTCGTCGAGTATGGCCCCGGCGGTACCTCGCCGGCGCATACCCATCCGAGTTCCGCCTTCATCTACGCGACGGTTCTGGAAGGCTCGATCCGCAGCCAGGTCAATGATGGTCCGGTCAAGGTCTACAAGGCCGGCGAGAGCTTTTCCGAAATGCCTGGCGATCGTCACAGCGTGAGCGAGAACGGCAGCAAGACCGAACCGGCAAAACTGCTGGCGGTCTTCGTGGTCGATACCGCCCAGAAGGAACTGACCTATCCGGCCAAGAAGTAACTGACCTATCCGGTCAACAAGCAACGGGCAAGAGCCGGGCGCCACGTCCGGCCCTTGCTCTAGATCATGTCGGTGAGCCCATGTTAGGCGAAGACCATTCCCTGGCTCTGGTCCTGATCAACCTTCTGGGGCTTGCCGGCATCGTCGTGTGGCTTGTCCAAGGGCGTGGGCGTCCGATGGCCCGGCTGATCGTCCAGATCCTGTTCTTCACCGGGATGACCGCCGTGCTCTACCTCAGCGGTATCCTGCCGCACCAGGTGGTCGAGACCGATCTCCAGGGTGCCGGCGCGTATCTGGCGAGGTCCGCGCGCGTCCTGTGGTGGACGCATCTTGCCTGGACGCTTGTCGGCTTTGTGCGCCTCTACGTCGTCCTGGAACACCGGCCGCGGGAAGCGCGCCTGCTCCAGGACCTTGTCGTCGCCGCCATCTATCTCGGCGTGGCGCTGTCGATAACAGGCTTCGTCTTCGGAGCTCCGATCGGAACGCTCGTGGCAACGTCGGGCGTGGTTGCCGTCATCGCCGGGCTTGCGCTGCAGAACACGCTTGGCGATGTCTTCTCAGGCATCGCGCTGACACTGGGCCGACCCTACGCGCTCGGAGACTGGATCATGCTGATCGACGGCACGGAAGGGCGCGTCGTCGAAACGACTTGGCGCTCCACGCATCTGCTCACTGGCGCCGGCAACATCGTCGTCCTTCCCAACGGCGTGCTGGCGAAGCTCAGCCTGACCAATCTCAGCCGTCCGGATGCGACGCTGCAGATGAGCCTGACCGTGCGCATCGCGGCCGCGCACGCGCCGCACGTCGTCGAGGGGGTCATGCAGGCGGCGCTGCGGAGTTGCGAACGGATCGTCAGGGAGCCGGCGCCGCTGGTCGCGCTCAAGGACATCGACGCCACGGCGATCGGGATCGATCTGCTGTTTTGGGTGGCCGGTCCAGGTGACAGGCTGGCCGCGAGGAACGAAGTGATCGACCTCGTTTACCGCCATTGCGAGGCGAACGGCCTTGCGCTGGCAATGCCGCCGCAGAGCTATGCGAGCGTGCCCTGCGCGATCAGGGAGCCGCCCCCCGCGACGCTCGTGCGTCCACGTTCATCCGGCGCGCTCTAGCACCCATTCGAAGCTGTTCTTCCAAAGCTCCGGCGGAATCTCCTGCGCCAACGCTTCGGTGAGATCGGAAAGCCTGACGCCCCGCAATTTCGCACGCCAGGCCTCGTCGGCTTCCCACATGATGCGCGACACCGCGCAAGGGCCGCTTTCGCAATAGCCCTTCGGGCGGCAAGGGTTGTTCGCGCGGATGTTGTTGCACACGAATGTCCGCGCCTTGCCTTCCACCGCTTCGACAATCTCCAGGAAGGTAATCTCGGCGGGCGCGCGCGCCAGCCTGTATCCTCCCGACGGACCGAGAGTCGTATGAACCAGGCCGGCCTGCGACAGGCTTTGCAGCGCCTTGGACAGATATTCCTTGGGAAGGCCGTGAAACTCGGCAAGCGCCTTTGTCGAGAGATAGCGGCCTTCGGGCAGGCCGGCGAGAATGGCGCAGCAGTGCAGCGCCCATTCGACTTGGCTTTTCAGGATCATCCACGGGTTCCGGGGTCGATGCCGACCGAACTTTATTAAGGATATGAAATATCCCTATTTGAGATCGCTGTAAACTACCGGCCGGGCGGCGCTCAAGGTGACGTGAGGGGTTCGCGATCTGAATCGCGGAACCGCTGCAAGTGCCTGTTTTTGCATACGTCCGGCTTGTCGGTCCGGCCTCGAGTGAACGCAAGAAAAAGCCGCCCTCGCTTTCTGCGAGTGGCGGCCTTTCCCGGGAGGAAGTGAGAAGGAGGTCAAAGAAATTCCGAAAGCTCAAGCCGCCTTGGCGTGCTTGTGGGCGTGCTTCCTGTGATGCTTGTGGGTGTGCCTGTGGGTGTGCTTTCTGGCGACGTGCTTGTGGCCGTGCTTGCGGTGCTTGTTGTGGTGGCGGTGATGCCTGTGGTGTTTATGCGCGGCCTTGACCGGCTTCTTCACCGCATCCACGGCAGCCGGGGTCGCCGCCGGGGTCGTCGCTGCTGCCGCCGGGGCAGTCGCGGGCGCGGTCGTCGTGGTGGTGGTCGTGGCCGCCGCGTTGGCGGTGCTGGCGCCGACGACCGGCATGGCCAGACCAAGCGCAATGGCCAGGCCGAGGGCGGAGAGCAGGGGCTTGTTCATGATAGGCTTTCCTTCAACGTTGATAATTGCTGTCACTGGTCGAGGTCGACAGGTGTCACGCCTAGAAGTTTCAGGGCGTTGGCGTAGGTCCGGATGCCTTGCGCCTGCTTGCGCTCGGAACAGAACCGGTTTGCCTTGTCCTGGAGTGCCGTTGCCTGCGCGATCTGGCTCGCACTGGCACCGGGTTCGGCTTTGGTCCGGATGGCTCCGTCGAGTTGAAGACCGAGCCGGCTGCAATATTCGCTCCGGGTGACCGCCGCTTCCGCACCCGACTGCGCGACCGCGATCATGGCGAGCGAAATGCCTGATAGGGCACCCATCCATCCGGTCGAACGTCGTTGCATTGGAGGCAGCATCCCTTTGCGTTGCTGTGGCGGCCGCTGTTCGGCTGCTACGAGGATGGTTATGACTGAGGATCTTTTCGCCAGTTTTTCCCGCATGTTGAATCTTGTTTCTGGAGTGTGTCTGGGCGAGCTGCCGATCTTCCCCCTCGTGGGGGAGATGCCCGGCAGGGCAGAGGGGGGCGTGAAGGAACGCGGCCCTGCTTAGCCTGGGTGAACTGGGAACCAAACGATGGACTGCCGTGATTTGTCATTGACGGAGACGTCGGCGGGCCAGCGCCCCCCTCTGGCCTCCCGGCCATCTCCCCCACAAGTGGGGAGATCAGCTCTATCTGCGGCGCTTGTGCCTCTTCCTTTGCCGTGGTGCTTCGCGTATGGCCCCGGGGAAATCCTCCCAAAGGTCCAATTCCGCCGGAAGCCGCATGATCAGACTTGAAAGCATCAGCAAGCAGAATGGCCGTCAGCTTGTCTTCATCGAGGCGTCGGCCTCGCTGCAGAAGGGCGAGAAGGTTGGCCTTGTCGGCCCGAACGGCGCCGGCAAGACGACCCTGTTTCGCATGATCACCAGCCAGGAGCAGCCGGACGAGGGCCAGGTGCAGGTCGATCGCGGCGTCACCATCGGCTATTTCAGCCAGGATGTCGGCGACATGGCGGGCCATAGCGCCGTCGCCGAAGTGATGAACGGCGCCGGGCCGGTCAGCGACGTGGCGGCCGAGATGGCGGAACTGGAAGCGGCGATGGCCGATCCCGACCAGGCCGACAGGATGGACGAGATCATCGAGAAATATGGCGAGGCGCAGCACCGCTTCGAGGAGCTCGACGGCTATGCGCTCGACGGCCGCGCCCGCGAAGTGCTGGATGGCCTCGGCTTTTCGCAAGAGATGATGGACGGCGATGTCGGCAAGCTCTCCGGCGGCTGGAAGATGCGCGTGGCGCTGGCCCGCATCCTGTTGATGCGGCCCGATGTGATGCTGCTCGACGAACCGTCGAACCATCTCGATCTCGAAAGCCTGATCTGGCTCGAACAGTTCCTGAAAGGCTATGACGGCGCGCTGCTGATGACCTCGCACGACCGCGAGTTCATGAACCGCATCGTCAACAAGATCGTCGAGATCGATGCCGGCTCGCTCGCCGCCTATTCCGGCAATTATGAATTCTACCAGCAGCAGCGGGCGATCGCCGACAAGCAGCAGCAGGCGCAGTTCGAACGCCAGCAGGCGATGCTGGCCAAGGAGATCGCCTTCATCGAGCGCTTCAAGGCGCGCGCTTCCCACGCCGCACAAGTGCAGAGCCGGGTGAAGAAGCTCGACAAGATCGACCGCGTCGAACCGCCCAAGCGCCGCCAGATCGTCAATTTCGAGTTCCAGCCGGCGCCGCGCTGCGGCGAGGATGTCGTCACCTTGAAGAACGTGCACAAGGCCTATGGCAGCCGCAGCATCTATGAGGGGCTCGACTTCCAGGTCCGCCGCCGCGAACGCTGGTGCATCATGGGCGTCAACGGCGCGGGCAAGTCGACGCTGCTCAAGCTGGTGGCCGGTGCTTCCGATCCCGACACCGGCACGGTGGCGCGCGGGCCGAGCGTGAAAATGGGCTATTTCGCCCAGCACGCCATGGAACTGCTCGAAGGCGAGCGCACCGTGTTCCAGACGCTGGAGGACAATTTCCCGCAGGCAGGCCAAGCGCCGCTCAGGGCGCTCGCCGGCTGCTTCGGCTTTTCCGGCGACGAGATCGAGAAGAAATGCCGCGTCCTGTCAGGCGGCGAAAAGGCACGGCTGGTGATGGCGCTGATGCTGTTCGACCCGCCCAATCTGCTGGTGCTGGACGAGCCGACCAACCACCTCGACATCGCCACCAAGCAGATGCTGATCGAGGCGCTGTTACAATATGAGGGAACGATGCTGTTCGTGTCGCACGACCGGCATTTCCTGGCAGCACTTTCGAACCGCGTGCTGGAACTGACGCCGGAAGGCATCCACACCTATGGCGGCGGCTACACGGAATATGTGGAGAGGACGGGGCAGGAAGCGCCGGGGCTAAGGAGCTAACTTTTCCGGGATCATGCTTGAAAGCGCGTCGCGTGCATTCGTTTCGCCGCGACGCGCCTTGAGGATGTCGAGCTTTACCGCAGCGAGATGGCCATGCCGCTCAGATCGGCATTGACCTGCAGGCCCACCTGCTTGCCGGTGAGTTCGAGCTGGGCGCCCTTGTCATTGGTCATGAGGATAACCTGGGCGCCTTTACCGATCGTGCCGCCGCCGCCCGCCGCGCCATAGACTCCCGTCACATCCCGAGCGCGCCTAATGTGGCGCACGGTGCCATGGAAATAGGTCTTGGAAACGCCGAAGGCGAGGCCACCCGACACGCCGCCGATCGAGATGGGATAGGTCTTGCCGTGGAAGGTGAACGTGCCTTCGCCACCGGAACCGCCGACGAAGAAGGCAGCCTTGTAGACGGAGAAGCGGATCGTGCCGCTGTCCGCATGCGCGGCGGTGGCAAGGCTGACGCCCGCCATGGCCATGGCGGCAACCGCGATCGATCGAAATCCGGACGAAATCTGCATGATGGAGCTCCTCAAAATCACTGTTTGCCCGATCGATCGGGCGCGTCAGCGCTGTGTCAAAGTTACAACTGAACTGTCTCGCCTGTCATTTGGTTCCAGGCGCGCGGCCTGATTCCGACCGCGGGAAGATCGACACGAAGCGAGGCGTGTGGCAAGCCGCTGGAGCCAGACATCGCGCATACGTGATTGGCGCGGCCCGGATGCCGGCCGGGCAGCGGAGAATGGGACGGTAACGACAGGGCTCGTGGATGAGAATTGCGCTAGAAATTGCAATGTCCGCATTGGCGGTGACATTGGGCGGGTGCGCGACATCCCCGGTCGATTATGGCGCGTCGCTTTCGCCGCAGGACCCGAAATGGGCATCGCCGCAATGCCAGCAGGCCCGCACGGCGGCTTCCGACTATCAGGCTCGTGAAAAACTTCACCCGGGTTGGGAATTCGCGGCACTTGGCCCCTACGGGCTGGGCATTATCGCGGCCACCAAGGAGGCCGAGCAGAAGCAGCGCAAGCGGTTCGCCCGCGACGTGCACCTGCAATGCTCGAGCCTGCCGCTGCCGGAGGAATTGCAGGACGATCAGAGCCCGGCGGTCGCAAAGGCGAAGTATCCGTAGGCATTGGTTGGCAGTCTATCTGTTCCCTGTCTTCCGGCAGCAGGTTCGCCTCGGTATTGGATAGATCGCGGACATTGCCGCCGATGATACGAACTGTGACAGGCGCTGCTGTTACGATTGTTGGTCAGAGAAGGTTGGAAACAGATGAGACTCTACTCCAGCTCAACGAACGAAGGCAAAGTTCGCGTCTCAGGCACAGACGGGAAAAACCCCAAACCCGTGTACCGAATAAACCTCGATCCCAACGAAATTTCTGACTTCGTGATGAATTTGCTCGGGTCTGCAATATCGCAAAAATTCAACCCCGTTGAGAGACAGAACTGGTTGGCTGTGAAGCCGACACGGGTCAGCGTCGAACGCATTGACCGTCCCGAAACTCCGACGATCCTCGCATTCGAATGCGGAGAGGCAACAGTCAACTTCGTCATTCGCGATCCAAAGACATTGGCAGAAGCTCTGATCGCGCACGTTGCTGCCTACGATGCGGACGGTCAGTGATGATCGGACAGTGGATCGGCCGGCTGATTCATGTCCGCTCCATCGGCTCTACAGGCGGGATTCCTCGAACCAAGCAAGGTCTTGAACGACCGGCAGCGACCGCGGCAGTTTAACCGGCTCGTATCCGACAAGCTGCTCTGCATCCGGGAAGATCGGCCTGGGCGAGCGTTTTTGTCCCCAAGCCTTTGGAACGTAAATGCGCCGGTGAAGTTGTTGGCATCAGGACAAGCGAAGGGACATCGCACATGCTGACTGCCGTTCGAGCCATGATTGGCCAAGCCCGCCCCACGACCGCGAAGAGCGAACCCGAACCGCAGAGCACCCGCCCAACTCCGATCTCGAAAGAACTCGACACTCTGGCAGCGATCCGTCTGACCGACATGGCAGGCCTGGGGGCCTGGTCGCAGGATCGCTGATTTCGATAGTGTCAGCTGGCCGATGGGGCATTGACCGCAAATTGCGCGGCGAAAGCCCTGCCGTAAGCGGGCCGGGCTTCACCGCGCGCCACATAGGCAGCCAGGTTTTCATATTCGTCCAGAATGCCCGACATTCTCAGGCGCAGCAGCACCGACACCATCAAGAGATCGCCGGCGCTGAACGCACCATCGAGCCAGTCGGCGGCGCCGAGGTAGACCGAGAGCTTGTCCAGCGTCGCGCGAACGCGGTCCTTCACCAATGGCAGGCGTTCCGCGCTCCAAGGCTTATCGGCTTCGAATATTCGTGCCGTCGTCAAGTCGAGGACCGGCGGCTCGACGGTGTTGAGGGCGGCAAACATCCAGGTGATGGCACGGGCGCGGGCATCGCGGTCCCCAGGCAACAGGCCGGCATGCTTTTCGGCGAGATGGAAGACGATCGAGCCGGTCTCGAACAGGCATAGAGATCCTTCCTCATAGGTGGGGATCTGGCCGAAGGGATGGATGGCCAGATGGCCAGGCGCCTTCATCTGTGCGAACGAAACGAGACGAACCTCATAGGGCTGCCCCACTTCTTCGAGCGCCCAGCGAACGCGCGTGTCGCGCGCCAGTCCCTTGCCGCCATCGGGCGAGCGTTCAAAGGCAGTGATTATGGGGGTCATGGAAGGCTCCGGTGGCTGGTTCGGTGTGTCTGGATCTAGGTGGCACCCAGAGGACGAACGGTCGGCTTCATTCCCGACAAGCTATCTCGTTTTTCGGCCATTGGATTTCGCGGCCCGAACCGAAGGAATGCGCCCTGGGTTCTAGCGAAGCAGGCCTTCCGCCTCGAAACTGTCCCAGCCCTCCAGCCGTGGAGCATCATCCTTTCGCGAATTCCCTGCGTTGCGAGACTTGCGCTCTCGCTTTCCCGCGCGCGTCAGCGCGGCTTTGCCGGCACCGCGCCGCCTGTTCTCGGACGCTTCCCGCACATCTTCCTCCCGCCACGCGCTAGCCAGGTCACGATCGAGAATGTCCTCGATGTGGCGTGGATCGAAAACATGGAAGGTGACGGCCTTGGATCGCCCGCGCATCTTCACGGTGCGCGTGCCGATGCTCTTCAGGCGACCGTCCTTCAGCCATTTGTGACGCTCGCGGGCGGAGATGGTAAGGATGTCTTCTGCCTCCCGCGGAAGCACGGCCAGCGTTTCGATGCCCGCCAGTGTCCTGGAGATGGTTTCAGAGGCGGCCTGGAACGCATCCGCTTCGGTTTTCAACATGCGCAATACGATGCGGCCGGTATCAGCCTTGGCAAACTTCCTCACGGCCCACGGCAGCCGGGCTCGAATCTCGCGTTCGATCCCCTTCAGGCGCAAGGAGGAGCCAAGCGTTGCCGATGGCGGCAGCGGCCATTCGGCGACCACTGACGCCTTCGCGGTGCTCACGGCCCGCTCGGATGTGCGATCAGGCGCGGCGGCAATTGCCGCAACGATGCCGCTCAGGATCTTCCGCAGGGAGTGGCGCTTCTTGGCTACCATGTTTCCATGTTCGCTCATCAGTGGCCTTCGTGGAACGACAGTTCTCACAGCAGACAACCGAAACCATGCTCAAACGGTTCCTCTAGCACATGTGGGCGGCTAGTCGCGTTCGCCAAACCACTTCGACGCCGCCTCGGCAGATCCCTCAAGATCAGGCTCGGCATCGGCAGCCCAGGCGACGACGCCATCCGGACGCACGAGCAGGGCGCTCAGGCCGAGCCTGTCCTTGGCATTCTCCGCGACGTAGCTGATCCGGCCGCCCCAGCGGTTCACCAGCGCCCGAAGGGGAGGGTGGGCATCGAAATCCAGCAGCAGGCCTTGGCCGCTCCTCAGGCGTTCGCCGAGCCTCGTCCCGTCGGCCAGTTCGAAATCGGGCGCGCTGCGGCCGACCAGCGGATGGCTGCCGCCAAGATCGTAGCGGAGGGTGACGCCCCAGACGCGTTCGGCGAAGTAGGTCGCGCCGTCACGCGTGTCGATGAGGTCGCGGATGATGGCTTCGAGCGCGCGCGAACCGCGGTTCGGCCGCATCAGCGCGACCTGGGCGCGCGACCAGTCGAGGATTTGGGCGCCGACCGGATGTCGTTCATCGAAATAGCTGTCGAGAAGCCCGGCCGGCGCGTCGCCACGGATGGTGGCGGCGAGCTTCCAGCCGAGGTTCGTCGCATCGCCGAGGCCGAGATTGAGGCCCTGGCCGCCCAGCGGCGAATGGATGTGCGCGGCATCGCCGGCGAGCAGCACTCTGCCATTTCGGTAGGCGGTCGCCTGGTAGGCACGATCGGTCCAGGTGGTGGCGAGATGGAGGGCGGTCACGGTGACGTCCGCGCCGGACACGCGGCGCAGCACCGCTTGCACATGCTCTGGTGTGATCGCCGCGGTGCGGTGGAAAGCGGCGCCGTCGAACTCGACCATGGCGATCGTGCCTGGCCGGGAGTAGGTGTACATGCCCGTCGGCGTGTAGTGGCGGCCTGGGCTGAGTGTGTCCGGATCGGCCAGTTCGACTTCAGCGGAATAGCCGGTGAATTCGGCATCGGTGCCGGTGAAGGCAAAGCCGCCAAGCTTGCGAACCGTACTGCGGCCGCCATCGCAGCCGACCAGCCAGCTTGCGTGAAAAATCTCGCCACCGGCGCGGATGGTGACGTCCTCGTCCGACTGGCCAAAACCGTCGACGCCGAGGCCGCGCCTGATCTCGACGCCCATTGCGACCGCGCGCGCGGCCAGCACGATTTCCAAACACTCCATCTCGACCGCCATGCCGGCACCCGCCGGGCCTGGCAGGCGATAGCGCCATTGCGAGGTGTCGACAGCGTCGAGGTAGAACTGGATGCCGGCGAAATGGCCGCCCGGGCGGCGCGGCTGCCGCATCCAGTGGGCGGCGGCCAGTTTGCCGTCGCCGGAGCCATCGTTGGCGGGCGGCGCAATATCGTCCAGCAGGCCGCGACGATGAAAGGCCTCGATGCTGGGCACGGTCAAGCCGCGCATGCCGAAGGGGAGTCGCTTCAACGCAGAGCTGGGGTTCTCGGCCTGCTCCAGCACCAGGACGGAAAGGTTTGCGAGACGCAGTTCGCAGGCGAGAAACAGGCCGACCGGGCCGGCGCCGGCAATGACGACATCATAGGGAATCGGGTTGTGCATGAACTACTCCTTTGGCCGATGTTCGACCGGAGCGTTCCTCGAGTTGGGAGCCACACGGACGAACGACTGGACGCTTGTCAGCGTCCGCTGTTCGTCGTGGGGATCTCGTGCACGAAGCCAAAGACCAGAGCTCCCGTTACCGAGAGGAGTTGGGCTTACCGAACCAACTCTGCCTTTTCCGACAGCGGCTATATAAGGGGGTGGCGATTGGTGCGCAACAGGGTGAACGTGATGATCTTCCGGATGGCGAGCGTGGCCGGATTGGCGGTCGCCTATCTCCTCGGTTCCACGCCCACGGGCTATCTGGCGGGCAAAGTGCTCAAGGGCATCGATATCCGGGAGCATGGCTCCCGATCGACCGGCGCAACCAATGTTTTGCGGACCCTCGGCAAAGGGCCTGCCCTTACGGTGCTGCTGGTCGATGTGCTGAAAGGCGTGGCGGCGATCGTGTTTGCGCGCTGGCTCTATGCATTGCCGTTTCTGACGCCGCCGGCAGGGCTTGACCTGCAAAGCCTTGTGCCCTGGGCCGTCTGCCTCGCCGGACTTGCGGTGTTGCTGGGGCATGGCCGTTCGATCTGGCTGAATTTCACCGGCGGCAAATCGGCGGCGACGGGGCTGGGCGTGCTGCTGGCACTGTCGTGGCCGATCGGCCTGGGGGCCGGGGCGGTCTTTTGCGCCGTGCTGGCGGTATCGAGGATCGTTTCCCTGAGTTCGATGCTGGCGGCGTTGACGGCGATCGTCCTCGTCTGTGCCATGGATCAGCCTTTGCCCTACCGGCTGCTGGTGATTGCCGGCGGGCTCTACGTGATCGCGCGCCATCGCGCCAACATCCGGCGGCTGCTCAACGGAAGGGAGCCGCGCCCGGGCCAAAACAGCCCGGAAGCGAAAGCGGGGCAGCTGATATAGATCGTCGGCGGACTGACCGTCTTGTTCGGACACGCACCGTCACGGGCTTTAATCGAAAATCGCGCCGTAAACCGCTGAAATCCTTAACACGATTTTCACTCCGCTGCCCTAACGCTGGGTCATGGCAGGGCATTTCGAGCGGCTGGTTGCGGGCTCCACTTCCGAGGGGCAGGGCGAAGCCGTGGCAGCCGGCATCCTGCGCGATCAGCTGGCCGATCTGCGCAAGGGCATATTCATCTCCATGCCCATCGGCACGGTGCTGTCGGCCCTGATCCTGGCCGTGCATTTGCTGTCGGGCGGCGGTTTTGCGGCGGTGCCGTGGTTCGCCGCTGTCAGCGCGCTGAATGGTGCGCGTCTGGCGCTTCCCCTGGCCCGGCTGGACACCGCCCAAAGCCGGCCGAAGGCGGTCGCCGCCCGGCTTTCCCGCTATGGCATGCTGGCCCTTGCGTCTGGAATCGCCTGGTCCTGCCTGGCGCTGCTGACGAACGGATACACGACGCCCCAGGCATCGCTCTATCTGATCGTGCTCGCGGGCACGACGGCCGGTTCGGTCACCTACGGGACATCCTACGCGCCGGCCTCGATCAACTTCATAACGCTGCCGCTCGTGATCGCCGCCGGATGCGTGCTGGCGAAAGGTGGTGTCGAAAATTATGTGCTCGCCTTCACGATCGTGATCTTTCTTGGCGGTATGATCAGAAGCGCGCTTCTGGGACAGTTCCGCTTTCGCGAGACGAGCCGCCTCAAATACGAGGCAAGGGCGTTCGCCGCCGAGATGGAACGGAACTCCAGGCGCGACCCGCTGACCAACCTGCTCAACAGGCATGGGCTCGAGCACGCCATCTCCCGGCTCAGACTGGCCGACGGTCCGTTCGTCGCCATGCTGATCGACCTCGACGGCTTCAAATCCGTCAACGACACCTACGGTCACAACATCGGCGACGAGCTGCTGGTCAAGGTGGCGCGCGGGATAGAGGACCACGCGCCGAAAGGGGCGACGATCGCGCGCATCGGCGGCGACGAGTTCGTGCTGCTGTTTCCCGCCGGCGGGGCTGCGCATCCGGCTGACGGGCTCGCATCGCGGATCATCGCGGCCATCGCCAATCCGGATCCGGCGTTGAGGTCAGTGCGTGTCGGCGCATCGATCGGCATCTATCAGTCGGACAAGCCGCGACTGACGGAGATGCTGCTTAGGGCCGACTTCGCGCTGTACGCGGCCAAGCGCGGCGGCAGGAACGAATATTGCGTCTTCGATGCCGAACTCGACAGCGCGCTCGAACGCAAGCACTGCATCGAGCGCGACCTGCGTAGCGCCATCGAAGCCGGCACGCTTTGCTCCTGGTTCCAGCCGCTGGTTGCCCTGGACACCGACACTGTCGTCGGCTTCGAAGCGTTGCTGCGCTGGCGCCATCCGATCCACGGCGCCATTTCCCCGCCCGAGATCGTCATCGCCGCGCGCGAGACCGGCCTGCTGCCGCTGTTGACCGAGACGGTGTTCCTCAATTGCTGCTCGATGATCGAGGAGCTGGTGCGCAACGGGCGCCACGATGTCCGCGTGGCGATGAACCTGTCGCCGCGCGAGCTCGAAGCCGGCAATGTCGACGAGATGATCCTCGACATATTGCAGGCCAGAAACGTCCCGGCGGCGATGCTGGAGATAGAGATCACGGAAGAAGCGCCGGTCGATCGCGACCGGGTCGACGAGAAGGTCGGGCGGCTGGCGGACGCCGGCATATCGATCGTGCTAGACGATTTCGGCACCGGCTTTTCGACCTGGTTTCGCTGAAGGACAGCCGCATCCGCAAGATCAAGATCGACAAGGACTTCGTGCACGACCTGGCCAAGTCGGTGGCGGACCAAGCCCTGGTCAAGGCGGTCATCGATCTCGGGCAAACGCTCGGCATCGAGGTGATGGCGGAGGGCGTCGAGACGGACGCGGATCGCCTGATCCTGCGATCGCTCGGCTGCAAGGTCGCGCAAGGGTTTCTCTTTTCGGCCGCGCTTCCGATGGCCGAGGCGCTGGCCTTCAACGCGGAACGTTCCGGCACGTCACTGGCGGCGGAAGCGATCTTCGATCCGGCGCCGCCATTGCGCGATCCCCGCAGCGGCAGCGCGGCCTAAGCGCGATCTGGGCTGACGGTCGCCGGGACACTGGGCCGCCTGCTCAGGTAAGCGGCCCAGTGCGCCCTTCTCCCTACCACGCGTACCGCACGGCACCCCGCCCTGCATAGCTCTGCGTGGTTTTGGAGAACTCTCCGTCGACTGTGCCCGACAGCGTCCAGCCATTGTTGAACTTCACCTCTGCGGAAGCGGACGTCAGCAAGGCATCGGCCGCTCGCGCCGCGCCGCTGGTGACGAAGGTCGCGCCGGGTAAAGCGCCGAAAGTGGCCGTGACGTTGCGGTCCGCATTGAAGTCATGCGCCCAGGCGACACGGCCGCGCAGCGTGAACACCTTGTCCTCGACGGCAAAGGACGTGTTGGTTCGCAATCCAAGTTCCGCGCGGGTCGCGGTGATGTCCTTGGAGTCGTAGTTCAATGCGAACGTATCCGCCCCGGATTTCACGGTCTCGCCGTAGGCTGGCAGCGCCAGGGTTGTGAACTGCGCGGCAGCGTAGGGCGTCAGGTCGATCCATGGCGTGTCGAGACGATAGCCGCCCTCGAGGCGCCCCGCGAATGACTGCGGGTGAAGGCGCGCCTCGAGCCGGTCGGCACCGACCGACCGCTCCGTCGTCGCGTCCTGCCAGCCATAGGCGAGCGATGCGTCGACAAAGCCCGCACCGATGTCGTGGCGAATGAAGGCGCCGGCCTGGAACAGGTCGGTTCGTCCCGAGCCGTACCCGCCGACACTGAAGTTGGTAGCGCCGGCAGCGAAGGCAAAGCCGGCAAGTGTATCGGGCGAAAGGCGGTAGTCGGCACCACCCGCCAAGCCGTAGAGCCGGGTGGTCAAGCTGCTGCTGCCCTGGCCGGCGTCGCCATCAGTGGTCTGCGAGGAGCCGAAGGGGGCGGCCCATAAGGTCCAGCGCGACGACGGCGCATCGCCGACCGACGCGGTGATGTCGCCGCCTGGAGAGCGGCCATGAACCGAACTGTCGCCCAGAACGCCCAGGAATTGGTCCATGGCGCTGAAGGTCGTCTGCTGCAGGCCTGTCGCGGTCTCGCCGGAGGCTTGCGAAAGCCCATCCGCGCCAAGCGCCGCGAAGGCCACCGGAATGCCGCCGGTGCTGTCGAAATAGTCCGTCAGCGCATTGGCGACCGACTGCTGGTTGCCGTTGAGGCCACCGGGCAAGACGAAATTCAACTCGGTGTTGAGATAGATGCTGGTGCCTTCGGGATCATAGCTCACGGTCTGCGAAAGCGACAAAGGTATGTTGCTGCTGACCGGCCCGCTGAAGGTGCCGTTGACGCTGCCGTCGGCCGTCAGGATCGTATATTGGCGCGCGACGTAGCTGCCGGCCGCGTAGGATGTCCGCAGCGTCGCGCCGTTGAGGCTCGCGGTGCCGGTGACGTCGACGCGGGTGGCATTCGCCGGCGAGACGTCCACGAGGTAGGTCGATTGCGACGTCATCGACAGGTCTCCCTGCACGGTCAGCGTGCCGGTCGAACTGCCCGGCGCCAGCGTGCCGCCGTCGACCGTGACATTGCCGACCGTGCCGGTGCCGCCCAGCCTGCCGCCCGCCTCGACCGTCGTCATCGATGACGATGCGATCGAGCCGTTGACCGTCAGCGTGCCGCCATCCTCGACCGTCGTCGTGCCGGTATAGGTGTTGATGCCGTCGAGCGTCTGGTTGCCGCCGGCGACGATCAGGCCCGAGGGATCGCCGAGATCCGCAAGGACGCCCGCATAGGCGGTCGAGCCGTTGGTGATCTTGAGCTTGTCCTGCATGTACACGGCGCTGCTGGCATCGCCGCGCAGCGTCTTAATTGTCGCGGTTTCCGTATCCAGGACAGCGGTCCCGGCATCCGTGAGATTGAGCTCGCTCGAAGCGGCGATGGCATTGTCCGAGGAAAGCACCACATAGCCGTTCTGAACGGTGGTCGCGCCGGTATAGGTGTTTGTGTTCCCGAAGGTCGCGCCGCCACCCGCAAATGTGACGCCCCCGGTTCCTTCAATGACGCCGACAAAGGTGCTGGCCAGGCCGTAGCCGGCGATCGTCAAGGTCTTGCTGCCGAGCCTGACGGTTCCGGAAGCCGTATCGGCGAGCCCGAGGCGGGACAGGCCGCCGATCGTCGCCCCGGACGTGGTCTGCGAAATGTCCAGCACGGACGACAGGCCGCCGCCGGTGAAGTAGACGTCGCCGGCGATGCCTCCATCGCCTTTCAACACCACGGAGCCACCGTCAATTCTCAGTCGCGTTGCATTCGCCGCGGTCAATGTGAGCGTGCCCGCGCCGAACTTTGCCAGCCTGCTGTCAGTCGCGCCTATTGAACTGGCGAAGGTGACGTTCTGGCCATTGGTGTCGATGCCAATATACTGGTTTGGCGCCGACGAGATACGGCTGGAATAGTCGGTCTGATTGTTGGCGCTGTACTGCAGCTTGCTTACGACCGTCGTGCTGAAGGCGAGCGTGCCGTTGCTTCCCAGTGCGCCCGCGCTGCCGAGATTGATCGTCCCGCCGGCAAATGTCACGCCACCGCCAAAGCTGTTGTTGCCGGTAAGCGTCAGCGTGCCGTCGCCCGATTTGGTGAGGCTGCCGCCCGAGGAGGTCAGGTCGCCTGCCCAGGTGACGTTCTGCCCGTTGGTGTCGACGCTGACTTTCTGGCCGGCGGCGGTCGAGAACCGGCTCGAATAGTCGGTCTGGTTCGAGGCGCTGTACTGCAGCGTGCCGCCGGTGAAGCTGAGCGCGCCGGATGTTGCGAGCGCGCCGGCGCTTCCCGCATTGAGAATGCCCGCGGCGAAGGTGGTGCCGCCCGTATAGGTGTTCGTGCCCGTCAGCACCAATGTGCCCGTGCCAGCCTTGGTGACGTTGCCGGCCCCGCTCGCGTCATGGATGACGTTGCCGAGCGTTACGCTCACCCCGGCCGCCTTGCCGGTATCGATGGCGAGTGTTCCGGTGACGCCGATGTTGCCGTTGATCGTTCCGGTCGAGTTGGCGTCACCGAGCGTCAGGCTGTTGCTGCCGCCCGTGAAAATCAAGGCGTCGGCCCGGACGGCGCCGGGTGCGCCAAGATTCGAGAGGCCGCCCGAGATCGTGCCACGGTTGATGACTGATATACCGCTTCCGAAAATGCCCGCGCCGCCGGCGGCGCCCGATCCGCCATTGCCGCCCTGGATAGTCGTGCCTTGTGCGATGTCGACAACATTGCTGCCGGCGCCGGCAAAATCGACGCCGTTGCCGCCACGGCCCGAGGCGCCGTTGCTATATCCGCCGACACCTCCGGCGCCGCCATTGCCGCCGGTGATCGAGCCAGCCATCAGATTGAGTCTCGACCCGGCCGATCCGAAATAGACGCCGCCGCCGCCATCGCCGCCGCTGCCGCTATGGCCGCCGCCGCCGCCGTCGCTCACGCCATTGCCGCCGGCGCCGCCATCGCCGCCTCTCACCGTGCCCAGCGAATTGATGAACAGTGGGCCGCCGGTCGCGGCGATGCCGTAGCCGCCGGAGCCACCACCGCCGCCGGCGCCCATTTCCGCGGTGCCGCCGGCGCCGCCATTGCCGCCGGTGGCCGATATCACCTGGGCGCCGCCTGACGTGAGAAGAACGCCGTTGCCGCCGCCGCCACCGCCGCCGGCACCGCCATAGCTGGTGTTACCGCCATTGCCGCCGGTCCCGCCAAGCGGACTGCCGATATTGCCGTTCGCCCCTGCTGCACCGCCGGCACCACCGGCAAAGTTGCCGCTCGCGCCGCCCTGACCACCGACCGCCGATGCGCCGCCGCCGCCGCCGCCGCCCGCATAGAAATTGGTGTCCTCGCCTGGCGAGCCGGTTAAACCGAAAGTCTGCCCCCAGCCACCTTGGCTGCTGCCATTTCCGTTGCCGCCACGACCGCCGGTCGATTGCGCGAAAGCGCCGTTGGCGATGAGCACAACGCCGGCAAGCGCGGTGCAGACGAGCAGGCCTTGACGCCAAGCTTTGTTTGCAACCACCCTGCGGTGATCAGGTGCTTGGTGGAGGACCGCAGTCCAGATGGAATGAGAGTTCCCGAACACCTTCGCGGTTCGAGAAGCCGAAACGGTCACGTTCGAAAGACTATGCACTTTACCCACCCCGAGCACACGCCGCGATTGCAGCGGCATCCCCACACCGGGGTCGCTTGAAACATGAGTTGGGCGAGGATGTCAGTATGCGGACCCGGCCACTTTCCGGGAAAACGCCGCTTTGAGACGCTCGATCAATTATTTCGCGAGATATCGAACATCCGCTCTGCTTCGCCTGCGGGAACGCTGGGCAACCAGATGCGTTAACGCCATGGTAGCGCTCTTGATTCAGGGTGCCTTTATTTTGAATAGGACTTCGCCACGTCCGTCTGTGGCGCGCAAACATGAATGAAAAAACTCTTCTGGCATGGCTATACCCAGACTCTATTACGTAACGACTGGCTTGGACCCTGAAACGGCTTTCGCGACATGGAGCGCGGTGTTGTCGCCTCTCTTCGAGCCGCGCCCGTGGACCCGCAGCAAAAAACTACCCGCCGGATCGGCCAATGGAGCAATCCTGGGGGACATGATCATTGCGAAAGTGGCTTTCGCACCGCAGGCGTTCGTGCGGGATGCGCAGCGCATAGCGGTCACGCCGGATCACATCTTGTTGCACCTCTATATGAGCGGCGGCTTCAACGGGATGATTTCGGGAGAGCAGGCCTCGATCGGCCCGGGAAGGGTGGCCGTGATCGATCTGGCCCATGAGGTCCGTACCCGCGCCTATGCCTCCAACACTCTGTCGCTCATCGTCCCCCGCGCGCTGCTGGGCGGCATAGTGCCGGGCACTCTGAAGCCGCGCCTCGATCCGCTGCGCAACGACCTCCTCGCCGCTTACATGCGCTCGCTCCAGGAGCGCAGCACGCAGATGTCGGAGGATGAGGTCGAGGGCACCGTTTCCGACGCCGCGGATTTTCTGAGGCGGTTGCTGATCAAGCCCGACTTTACATCCCGCAATGCACAGGACGCGGACGATGATCTCCTGTCGCTGGCGGAGGCCGCAATTCGCGACAATCTAGCCATCGGCAAGCTCTCTCCGGAGTTCCTGGCGGAGAAGCTCAGGATCTCGCGCGCTTCGCTTTATCGGGTTTTCGCACCGCATGGGGGCATCATGCGCTACGTCCAGGAGCGCCGGCTGATAGCCGTGCGGGCAGCGCTGAGCGATCCTCTCGAGACCCGCAAATTGTCACGAATTGCTGCCGATCTCGGCTTCAACAGCGAAGCGCATTTCAGCCGAGCGTTCCGCCAGCGGTTCGGCACGACCGCGAGCGAATATCGTAGGGAACAGATGGAGGCGTCGGCGCAAACCCAACTGACGAGCCCGGAAGTCGTCAACCGGTGGTGGGTGGAGGTCGCGGCGAGGGGACACCCGACAGGCGCATAGTCCGGGGCTTCGCATGCCAAGCGATCGGGATCAATTTACCCATACACGGTTTCTCACCAAGATCGCCAATCTTATCTCCGACATCGAGCGGCCGCTCCTGAGAAGCCCGGGGATGGGGCCTGTGCCAAACCATACGGATCGGCAATGATAGGGATGGGCGAGGGGACGGTTCCGGAAACACAATGGCCAGACGGTTTGCGTTTCTTTTGGTTCGCGACTTCACGCTGTCGCCGCTGTCGCTGTTCATCGACACGCTGCGGCTGGCGGGCGACGAGGGCGACCGCAGCCGCAGGATCGAGTTCGACTGGGAGATCGTCGGCGAACGCGGCCTGCCGATCCGGGCGAGTTGCGGCGTCGAATTGCTGCCGACGAAAGCGATCGGCAATCCGGAGGATTTCGACAACATCGTCGTGGTCGGCGGCCTGCTAGACACCAACCGTGCCTTGAGTTCCGACAAGGAGGCCTTCCTGTTGCGGGCGGCCGAGAAGGGCGTGCCGCTGACGGCGCTGTGCACCGGAAGCTTCGTGCTGGCGCGCTATGGCCTGCTCGACGGCTACAGTGCTGCCGTCAGCTGGTTCCACATCAAGGATTTCCGCAACCAGTTCCCTGATGTCAACGCCCATGCCGACAGCCTGTTTTCCGTCGACAGGGGCCGCTCGACCTGCGCCGGCGGCACGGGGGCGGCCGACCTTGCCGGCTATTTCGTGTCCCAGTTCATCGGCCAGAAGGCGGCGGAAAAGGCCGCCAAGATCCTGGTGCTCGACCGCATCAGGAGCAGCCGCGACGTGCAGCCAGTCGGCGACCTGTTTCCGGCGGCGTCGAGCCGCGCGGTGAAGCGTGCCTTGCTGTTGATGGAAAGCAACCTCCAGGAGACGCTGCCGGTCGCCGAGATCGCCAGCCGCCTGAACTCTTCGCGCCGCCAGCTCGAGCGGCTTTTCCAGGCCGAACTCGACATCGGGCCGATGGCGGCCTATCTCGCTCTCAGGGTACATCATGCGAAGTCGCTGCTCGAAGGCAGCGAGTTGCAGATCGGCGACATCGCCTATCGCTGCGGCTTCACCAATGCCGGCCATTTCAGCCGCGTCTTCCGCCAGCAGACCGGCATCACGCCAACCCATCTCAGGCACCCCAACCGCATGGCAGGCGCGGCGGCGGGCGGCTGATCAAGGCCGGTACTACGAAATCCGCTGGCCGGCCTCGTCGAGCAGGACGCAGTCCCCCGGATCGAATCCGAGGTCGATCGGCTCGCCTTCGCGAAGCACGCGGCCGCTGATCGGCGCGTTGGCGCGGATATTGGCCTTGCCGCCGACGTCGATCTCATAAATCGCGCTGCCGCCCAGATACGAGGCCGAGACGACACGGCCGGACAGAACGTTGGCGCCCGCCGCCGCACCGACCGACAGTTTCTGCGGTCGCACGACGACGGTGACCTTGCTGCCTTGCGCAAGCGGCCGTGGACAGGTGACGTTGACGGTCTGGCCGGTGGCGAGCAGCACCGCCTGGCCGGATGCGCTCACCGTCCCGGCGAGCATGTTGGCCTTGCCGAGGAAGTCGGCGACAAAGGCGGTGGCCGGCGTGTCATAAACCTGCTGCGGGGTTCCGATCTGCTCCACCGCGCCCTGGTTCATCACCACGATGCGGTCCGACATGGAGAGCGCCTCTTCCTGGTCGTGGGTGACGAAGATGGCGGTGATGCCGGTTTCCTTCTGGATCTTCTTGATCTCGACGCGCATCTCCTCGCGCATGTTGGCGTCCAGCGCCGACAGCGGCTCGTCGAGCAAAAGCACCTGCGGTTCGAAGACGATGGCGCGGGCGAGCGCGATGCGCTGCTGCTGGCCGCCCGACAGCTGCGAGGGCAGCTTCTTCTCGCTGCCCGGCAACCGCACCATTTCGAGCGCCTTGCCGACCCTGCGGACAATCTCGGGCTTCGGCACGTTGCGGTACTTCAGGCCGAAGGCAACGTTGTCGAACACGGTCTTGTGCGGGAACAGCGCATAGCTCTGGAAGACCAGGCCGATGTTGCGCTTGTAGATCGGCACGTCGTCGACCCGCCGTCCATCGATCATGATCTGGCCGCCCGAAATGTCGACCAGGCCGGCGATGGAGCGCAGGATGGTGGTCTTGCCGCAGCCCGAAGGCCCCAGCAAGGTGACGAAACTGCCCTTGGCGATCGACAGCGAGAAATCGCGCACGGCGACGAACTTGCCATAGGCAATGTCGATGTCGCGGAACTCGACCGCCGGGCTGTTCGCCCCGGCGGCCTCGCCCGCATTTGCGGCCCCGGCCGAAGCCGGCCGGGGATTGGATGTCGCGTCCTGGCTGTCAGGCACCCTTCGAAATCCTGTTCCACTGCTTGGTCCAGGCGTCCTCGTTGGTCGCCCAGTAGACAGGATCGGCGAAGGTCAGCGCCTTCATCGTGCCCGTCTTGTCGAAAGCCGGCAGCTTCTCGATCTTCTCGGTCAGCTTGACCTTGGTCGGGTCGAGCGAAGGCGGATAGCTCTGGCCCTCGGCCACGGCGATGGAGGTCGCGGGATCGAGCATGAAATTGATCAGCTCCTCGCACTCGGCCATCGGCGAGCCCTTCAGGATCAGCATGTCCTCCATCCAGGCATAGGAGCCGGCAGGATCGAGATAGCCGATCGGCGCGCCCTGGTCCTGCAAGGCGGCGACGCGGCCCGACCATGCGTCGGTCACCACGATCTCGCCCTTGGAAAGCAGGTCCATCAGCTCGGCGCCGGAACTCCAGAATTTCTTGGCGAGGTCGCGCGTCTCGCGCACCTTGGCCCAGATGGCGTCCATGTCCTTGAGGTTGTTGGGGTCCTGTCCGGTGGCCAGTGCCGCGTACCAGACGCGCGTGGTCATGTCGTCATAGCCGCCGACCTTGCCGGCATATTTCTTGTCGAGCAGGAGGGCCGCGCCCTTTTCCTTGGCTTCCTCGGGCGAGATCACCTTGGTGTTGTAGGCGATGCCTGTCGTGCCGTAGTCGTAAGGCACGGCCGAAAGCTTCGGCGTCAGCTTGCGGAACGGATCGATCATCGGCTGCAACACATTGGCCATGTTGGGAATATTGGCCTCGTTGATCTCCGAGGTCAGGCCGGCATTCACATATTTGATGTAGTAGTTGACGCCTGAGGAATGGATGACCTGGTAGTCGCCGGGCTTGGCGGTCTTGATCTTGGTGATGATCTCGTCCTCGTCGCCGAACGTGCCCTGGACCACCTTGATCTTGGTCTTGGTCGTGTAGGGCTTGAAGGCATATTTGTCGATCGCATCCTGCACCGTGCCGCCCCAGCCGTCGAAGCGAACCTCTTCGACCGCGGCGAGCGCCTGCCGCATCCAGGGCATGTCGAGGCCCGCCGCGGCCGCCGCGGCGGCGGTCAGCGTCAGGAACGTTCGGCGGCTGAGATCGCCGTTCTGGTAGCGGTCGTGCAGCCGTTCAAGCCGCTTGCTGTTGGTAAGTTTCATAGTGTTTCCTCCTTGGGTTGGTCGCGTCGTTTCAATCTGGTCAGGCTTTGCAGGATCAGGCCGCCGACAAGCGGGATGCCGACGGTCACCAGTATCATCACGGTGCCGAGCGCGTTGATCTCGGGGCTGATCGAGATCTTGAGCATCGAAAGGATCTGGGTGGGCATGGTTTCGACGCCGGCCGGGCGCCAGAACAGGCTGGCCGACGTGTTGTCGAACGAGATGGTGAAGGCGAGCAGCGCGCCGCCGACGACGGCGGGGATGAGCAGCGGCAGCGTGATCTCACGGAAGGACGAGAAGCGCGAGGCGCCGAGCGAAAGTGCCGCTTCCTCAAAGACGCGGCGGATGCCGACCATGCGCGCCTGGGTGATCAGCACCACATAGGGCACGGCCAGCAGGATATGGCCGAGCACCAGCAAAAGCATGGTCCGCGGCTGGTCGATCGCCTTGATCAGCACCAGAAGACCGACGCCGAGGATGGTCTCCGGCACCAGCGCCGGCAGGATCACGAGCGTGCTCAGCGCCTGCTTGCCGGGGAATTCGAAGCGCACCAGTGCAAACGCCGTGACGACGCCTATTGCCGTGGTGACGGCCGATGTGACCAGCGCGATCCACAACGAGGTGCGGAAGGCGGTCAGCACCTGCTCGTTGGCCATCAGCTTGGCGTACCATTGCAGCGAAAAGCCGGTCATCGGGAAGCCGCCGAACATCGAGGCGTTGAAGGACAGGATCACCGTCGCCACGATCGGCGCGAACATGAAGATGTAGACGCACAGCGTGACGAAGCCGGTCAGCCGCCAGGCCCATCTGCCTTCCTGCCTGCGCCCCAACTTCATGCACCGAATCCCTTCATTCGCCCAAGCCCTTCATCCACCAAGGCCTTTGACGATCTGCGACATGCCCATGTAGCGGGTGTAGATGGCGGCGAAGAAGCCGAGCACGACGAACAACACGATCGACAGCGTGGCGCCCATCGGCCAGTTCAGCTCGCCCATGATGGTGTCGTAGATCAGATTGCCGAACAGCGCGTCGCGGCCCGAACCCAGCAATTGCGGCGTTACATAGCTGCCGGCGGCGAGCACGAAGCAGAGCAGCAGGCCTGCCGCGAGGCCCGGTAACGAAAGCGGCAGCGTCACCTCGCGGAACGCTTGCGCGCTGGTGCAGCCCATCGAACGGGCCGCCGCGATCAGGGTGCGATCGATGCTCTCGAGGCTGACATAGACGTTGAGGATCATGTAGGGCAGCAGGAAGTGCAACATGCCGAGGATGACCGCGCCTTCATTGTAGAGCATCGGCAGCGGCTCGTTGATGATGCCCAATTTCAGCAGTGCGACGTTGATGACGCCCTGTTCGCCCAGGATGTTGATCCACGAAAAGGTGCGGATGGTGAAGCTGATCCAGAACGGCACGATGAGCAGGAGCAGCAGCAGCCATTTGTGCTTGAAGGTCGTCGCCCAGATGAAATAGGCGGGAAAATAACCCAGCACCCCGCAAAGCGTCGCCGTGATGGCGCCGACCCGCAGCGTCTTCAACAGGAAGCCGGAATAATAGCTGTCGGTGAGGAATTCGTGCCAGTTCGCTGTCGTCAGGGTGCTGGTTTCGACGCCGGCGGTGACGAAGGTGAAGAAGGTGTAGGCGGCCATCACGGCGATCGGCAGCACCAGGAAGAAGATCAGCAGCACAAGCACCGGCGCGACCAGCATCCAGGCCAGCCGTGGATCATACAATGTCCATCGTCGTTTCATGAGCACCCGGTGCGCTCTCTTCGAAGCGCTTGTTCTGTTCCCGGGTCAAGATTGGGTGATTGGAGGCCCGATGTCTACAACAGGCGATTGAGCCAGTGGACATCAGGCGCGTCGCCGCGCTTTCCTGAGTCGCTCTAGTCTTTCGTATAGTCAGGCCCGACCCGCGTCGGCAGGCCGTCGGCGAGCTTCAACCAAGGCAGCTTCTCCTCGAAGGCGACATGCAGCGTGGGTGCGAGTTTTTCCGGCTCCTCCATCGCCGCGGCAAAGAAATGCATGACACCGGACATGTTCTTCGAACGGAAGGAGAGTGGCGAGCCGCAGTGATCGCAAAATGTTCTTTCCACACCGGGAGAAGAGTCGAATATCTTCGGCGGCTTGCCCAGCCATCGCCATTGGCTGTCCAAGACGCCAATGTAAGTGGTCATCGGTGCGGAACATTGCCGCCGACAGCTTTCACAATGACAGCTCACGCATGCTTGTTCCGGGCCATCGACTTCAAAAGCAATGGCGCCACATAGGCAATGACCACGCATTCAGATCTCCTTGAGAGAACCGGCCTGACCAGTAATCTGTACCGGCGCGGCAAAAGAGTCGCCATGAGATACGCCGAGTTGGCGCTCGATTGCGACATTGCACGCTAGCGATTGTTCTCGCGCGGGGAATAGCTTCCAAGCTGCATTCACCACCGCCTTGGCGGCCTGGCGAGCCTCAGCCCTTCGAAATTCCCCTCGCGATCAACCGGGCCAAGCGTTCCGAGAACGCCCTGGCATCGGCCGGCTTGTCGCCGTCGAGCACGCGCGCCTCGTCGTAGAGGAGGTGGGCGGCATCGTCCTTGAAGGCCTGTTCGTCGTCGCCGAGGCCGGCGAGCGCCAGCACGCGCTCATGCCTCGGGTTGATTTCGAGGATCGGCTTTGCCGCTCTGTCGAGGCGGCCGGCGGCGTTCATCAGCCGCTCGAACTGCCGGTCGGGGCCATGTTCGGGCGCGACAAGGCAGACCGCGCTCTCGGTCAGGCGGTCGGAGGCCTTGACGTCGGAGACGGCGTCGCCAAGCGCGGATTTGACGAAGGCGAGGAAGCCGTCGACCTCCGGCGTTGCCGCTGTCGCCGGCTTCTTCGTATCGTCGAGCAACGGAATGTCCGAGAGTTCCGCCCCGCCTTGCGTGACCGATTTGAACGGCTTGCCGTCGAAGTCTGGCGCCATCGTCACCCAGAAACTGTCGACGGGGTCGGTGAGCAGCAGCACCTCGATGCCGCGCGCCCTGAACCCTTCGAGCTGCGGCGAGGCTTCGAGCCGGGCGCGGTCGTCGCCGGCGATGAAGAAGATCGCCTTCTGGCCTTCCTTCATCGCCGCGACATAGTCGGCAAGGCCGCGCCAGCCGTCGCCCGACGCGGACGAGTGGAAGCGGGCGAGCTTCAGCAATTGTTCGCGCCGCTCATGGTCCTCGTAGAGCCCTTCCTTGAGGACGACGCCGAAATTCTCCCAGATTTTCGCGTAAGCCTCGGCCTCGTTCTCCGCAAGCTTGGCGAGGTCGCCGAGCACGCGGTTGGTCAGGCCCTTGCGTATCGAGGCCAGCAGCGGACTTTCCTGGATCATCTCGCGCGAGACGTTGAGCGGCAGGTCGGCGGAATCGACCAACCCGCGCACGAAGCGCAGGTAACGCGGCAGAAGATCGGCATCATCGGTGATGAAGACGCGGCGCACATAGAGCTTCATGCGGCCCTTGCGGACCTGGTCGAACAGGTCGAACGGCCGCGAACCAGGCACGAAGGCCAGCACCGAATATTCCTGCCGGCCCTCGGCGCGGAAATGGATGGTGGCTGCCGGCTCGTCATACTGGCCGGCGACGCTACGATAGAAGTCGGTGTATTCCTCGGGCTTGATCTCGCTCTTCGGCCTGACCCAGAGTGCGGTGCCGTCGGCGATGTCGCGCGCCTCGGCGCCGGGTTTTTCGATCAGCGTGATCGGCACCGGCACATGACCAGACTGCGCCTTGGCCAGTTGCTCGAGCCGGTAGGATCCGGTGTAGGAGACGGCGTCGTCCATCAGATGCAGCACGACGCGGGTGCCGCGCTTCGGCGCGGCTTCGAGCGGGGCGGGGGCGATCTCATAGGAACCCTTGCCGTCGGACGACCAGCGCCAGGCCTCCTCGCTGCCGGCCAGCCGGCTGATGACGTCGACGCGGTCGGCGACCATGAAGGCGGAATAGAAGCCGACGCCGAACTGGCCGATGAGCTGCGTGTCCTCCGTGCCTGTGCCGACGCGCTCGATGAAGGCGCGCGTGCCAGAGCGGGCGATGGTGCCCAGCGCCTCGGCCATGTCGTCGCGGCTCATGCCGATGCCGTTGTCCTCGACGATGATCTGCTTGTTGTCGGGATCAGCCGAGATCGAGATCCGCGGCTTGGGGTCGTCGGCCAGGAGTTCGGGTCTGTTGACGGCCTCGAAGCGCAGCTTCTCGCAGGCGTCGGCGGCGTTGGAAATCAGTTCGCGCAGGAAGACGTCCTTATCCGAATAGACCGAATGCACCATCATGTGCAGCAGCCGCGAAACATCCGCCTCGAACGCCCTGGTTTCCGTCGCTTTCGTGTCCGTCGTCATTTCGATTTTCCCACGCTGTTCATCCGCCCGCCACGCCGTGCGCGTTCGGGCTTTCCTTTCAACCATTTTTCGCGGTGCTGGCAACCGTGTTCAGCAAGGCCAGCGCGCCGACGATATGGTGGTGGGATGCGAGGGCAACAAGGCGGAGTCGCCAATTTATAGATTTTCGCGCCGCCCCTCATCGCCCTGCCGGTGTCCAGCCGATAGATGGGTACCAGTTTGAACCGGATACATGGGTAACAGTTCTCCCCCTTATGATGGGTTCGCCGCCGCGCCAGGCGGTTTGGTTGGTGTGGCGCTTCGGCGAACCAGTTTCATGTGCTTGTGGTCGATGAAGCCGAGCGGATGGGCATAGAAGCGCATCGCCCATTCGCCGTTCTCAGTCTCTTCGATGGCAATCGGCTCGCCTGCCAGCGTGGCCGAGACGTAGATTTCGGCGCCCTGCCATTTGACGGCGCCGTTCTGGCGCACGCTGCGCACCGCCGCCTCGGCCGGATAATCCGGCTCGGGGGGCTTCCTGGGCATGGGACGGGTTGAGGGACAATAATGCTGTGATGGGGTG
The DNA here is from genome assembly GCF_013170725.1 of Mesorhizobium erdmanii. Taxonomy (NCBI): domain Bacteria; kingdom Pseudomonadati; phylum Pseudomonadota; class Alphaproteobacteria; order Hyphomicrobiales; family Phyllobacteriaceae; genus Mesorhizobium; species Mesorhizobium erdmanii. The sequence continues at coordinate 2,869,073 of NZ_CP033361.1, forward strand.
CCCATGCCAAGCGCCTCGTGCGGGCGCTCTTCATTGTAGCTGCGCCGGAAGGCCTCGAAGGCCTGGGCTTGAGCCGCCCTGTCGGCCTCCGGTGCCTTGGCCATCGGCAGCATGGTCAAATGGAAACGCTCATGGCGCCCGTTCTGCTGCGGCTTGCCCGGTTGGATGCGCTCAAGGGCGATGCCGAGCTTGATGAAGCGCGCCGCAAGCGGCGTCAGCCCGGCGACGCCGGCCGACGCAAATGGCGAGCCATTGTCGCTTCTGAACCGATCCGGCAGGCCGTTCTCCTCAAACAACCGCTCAAACACAGGCCAGGCTTCTTCATCCGCCGTCGAGCTTGTTGCCTCGAGCCCCAATAGGTAGCGGCTCGACACATCCATCACCGTCAGCGGTTCGCAACGCCATCCGTCGCGGGTCCGGAACCAACCCTTGTGGTCCCCGGTCCACACCGCGTTCGGCTCCGAAGCTTCCGGCCATGGCCCATTGCCTGCCGCCTTCCAGCGTTTGCGCCTACGCCCCACAAGTCCATGCCGCCTCAGAATCTCACCGGCCGTCGAGACCGCAGGCCAGCCGCAGCAGGGCTCCGCTCGCTTGAGCCTGGCCATGATCTTCTTGGGCCCCCACAGCGGGTGGATCTCCTTCATAGCCACGATCCGCCCCACCAAATCCTCGGCCGTCGCCCGGCCGTGATTGAGCGGCGCTCGCGGCCGATCGTGCAAACCTTCCGGACCAAACTCCCGATAACGCCCTAGCCATTTGTAGCCGCTCTTGCGCGAGATGCCGTAGGCCGCACACAGCTGCGTCATCGTCTCCTCGCCAGAAAGGCAGTCCACAACAAACCGGAGCCGCTCATCCATGATGCCAGTCTCTCGCCAAACCATCGCCGGTCCTCCCGGCGGACAAGAAAACTGTCACCCATCTAATCAGTCCATTCTGTTACCTATCTATCCGGTTCGGACAGCAGGCACTTCTCCCCGTATAGTGACGGGGAGAAGGAAGCTGGCAGCAACGCTGACGCCCTATTGCAACGCTGGTAGGTGGCGAAACCGGCGACGATGCGGCCCTCTCCCCGTCACTATACGGGGAGAGGATGCCGGCAGGCAGGTGAGGGGCGGCACCAACGTTCGACGGCTACTTCCCCGCCATTTTATCCGCCAGCGACTGCGCCTGGGCGAGCAGCGCCGGATAGGCCGCGTCCGCCGGCAGGCTCTTGCCCAGGCAGGCGCGGAAGTCGTTGTCGCCTTTGGTCCAGGCGGCGTTGGCGGCATCGGACGTGTTTTCGTCGCTCTCGTCGGTGGCCTGCTTAGCCAGTTTCTGGGCGGCGGCGTCGGCGGCGCTCCACACGGCGTCGCAGGCCGCGATCTTCGGCAGGGGCGGCGTCGCCTGCGCTTCGGCGATGAGGACGCTGTTGCCCTTGACCACCGTGACGACGACATCCTGGTCGTAGTTCGGCCCGACATCCTGCGCCCAGCCGCCAAGCCGGGCAATCACCATGTCGGCGCCCTCGGGCTTCTTCAGCGCGAAGTCGAGCGTGCCGGTGAAGGCGGCGTCGCTACCGATCGCCTGGGTGTAGAAGGCATCGAGCTTCAGCGCCGCGTCGAAGCTGGTCGGCAGTTTGAGATCGGCGTCGGTCTCGGCGGCGCGCGATTTGAGCCAGCGCTCGACCAGCCCGCGCGTCGAGGCCACGATGCTGGGGCCATCCTCGGTGCCGTGGCGCAGCCCGTCCAGCATGCCGAAGCCGACATCGGAGGAACTGAGGCTTTCGATATTGATCTTGCCGGCTGCCGGGAAATCCTTGACCGTGAAGGGCCCGAGCAGGGCGGTGAGACGCGTTTCGAGATCGGCGCGGGCCTTTTCATTGGCCGCATCGAGCGTTTCCACCGGCGTGTTCGTGCTTTCCATGGCCGCGATCTCCGCAATCGCCTTGTCGCGCGCGGCGATATAATCGTCCTCGGGCGAGGCGGCGAAAGCAGCACTGCTCGCAAGTGCAAACATGACCGTCCAGACCAACCGCATGACAAAACCTTTCTTCGTGGCGATCAACAGGCAAGGCAGCCATCAGGCAGCTTTGCGGCGATTGCGCGGCAGGAACCATCGAGACGAAACATCCTGATCGGGGCGGGATGGCAAGCGCTGCCATTAACCATCGATTAACTATCCGTTCGCCTTTGAATCAAATCTGACGGATACTGTTTTCGGAGCGGGCTTCCAGTATTCGCGGAGGGCTGAACCTAAAAAAGAAGCGACGTACCACCGTCGCCTTGCGGGGAGGCGTCAGCATCATTTTTTGATGAGGATCGCCAGAATGAAGATCGAAGACGCAGTGACCGCCGTGACAGCCGAGGCCAACGCGCTGCTGTCGTGCCTCGGCCAGCCCGTCATTGCCTACCACGTCACGGCAATCATGCGAGAGGCCGACCTCGAACACGCCCGGCGGATGCAGCTCGCCCTGATGCGGCGAAGCATCGAGGCGCTGGTCGATGACGGCCTGGAGGACGTGGCGGCCGAGCATTTTGCGGCGCAGTTCGATGGGCGTGTGGGCTCGGCCTGGAGGCTGCTGCACGCGATGGATGGGGTGGCGCATTGATCTTGGGCAAACGAGCTGCGGTCGAGCTCCGATCTTCTTTGTCGCGAATGGCGGCAATGCCCCTCAGGTCAATCATCCAACGACTGGACTTATGAGCCCAAAAGCTGCCATTGCGTGAACGCCCGCGCCTGTACTCCTCTTACCTCCTAGCTGACAGTCAGTAGACGGCCCCCAAGTCGCCGGTCGGGCGCCCCTCGTCTCGATCGCAGGAACCAGCATGTAACCCTGATCGCAGAAGCAGACATCGTCAACGAATGCGCCGGAGGGGCGGTCCGAAAGATTTGCATCGTGGATCATGGGCGGTGCGTCTGCCTGTTTCGTCGCCGACCCTACGCGGCCAGCCTCGACACTGCGCACTTTGATCCGTCAAAGTAACATATAAGTAATATTGACTCCGTATCGATTAGGTACTTTGGAAGTCGCGCAATATTACGGACAGCTAAATTACAATGATATTAATTACCGAAGTCTCACAGTACAGCCCATCCACGAAATGGTCAGTGATACTGGCATTCTGCGTAGGTATATATGTGCTCTCCGCCTTCTTCCTTGATCCGCAATCTTTCGTGGCCCTAAGCCAGATTTACGCCGAAAAATTCATCATCGCCGTTCCGATATTGTTGGTAGGCGGGGTTGGCGCCGCAGCTCTCATTTTCGGCCGGCAGGCCCCGACGCGGTACGCTGTTGAACTGCTTCGGACGCGTTGGCGGAGTTGCTTGCCGGTGCTTCTCTTCTTCCTCGCCGGAATGACCGCGTTCTCCACCCACAAGAGCGTGATCCCGAGGATCGTGCCGTTCTATGCCGACCCGTGGCTTGCGGATCTGGATGAGTGGATACATGGAGTGGCGCCATGGGAACTGGCGCATCGTCTCGACTACGATCCATGGGCGTTCTTTATCTTCAAAAGCTACGATGTGCTTTGGTATGCGCAGTGGTTTGGCACAATCCTTTTCGCGGGTATGTGGTCGGATCGGATGGGGCGGATACGCTATCTCTGGGCGGTGGCGTTGACCATCTCGATCGTCGGCAGCCTGCTCGCGCTACTCCTGTCATCCGCCGGTCCGATTTACTACGATCACTTCGTCGGCGGCGATCGCTTCGGGGATTTCAGGCTCGCGATGTCTACTCTGGACTCAAGCGTCATCGTCCGAGAATACGCTGATTATCTTTTGACCCTGCACACGACAGGAAATGCAGGGCTTGGAGGCGGCATCTCTGCCATGCCCAGCCTGCACGTCGCTCTTGCCACGCTGAACGCTTATTTCCTTTCCTCGCTCAACCGCTGGCTTGGTGTTCTCGGTTGGATCTTCGCAGCCTTGATCATGTACGGGTCGGTCTACACCGGATGGCACTACGCGGTGGACGGCTATGTCTCGATGATAGTGGTCTCGGTGATCTGGTGGGGAACCGGGCGCCTGGTGCGCGAATATCTCCCGCCAGCGTTACAATACTAGCGCGAAACCTCTCGAACACTCGGTATTCGTCCATGGCTTCTTCTGAAGTCACACAAGATCTTTCGCAAGCAAAGCGGGTTCGCCCCTGGCTCGCTTATGCGAGGCGCCGTAACGCGACACTTTATGGGATCATCTTTGCATTCGTCTTCCTGACCTTTCTGGTCGCAACAATCAGGGGGGACTCGATCCTGCCCTATGTCTTTGAATATGCCGGTCGGGTGGTGCGAGCCTTTCTGCTGTTGAGTTCGGCCCTTGTGATCTGGGCCTGTTCAAGTGCGCTCGTTCAGGGGCGTGATGCATCACCAGTCAGCGCTGCGGTTGCTCGCCTGAAAAGCTTGGCAACATCGAGCATGCTTGCGCGGTATCTGTACGCTTGCGCCATATTGGTGCTCTTCATGGCGGCCTTCCTCTATAACAAGACAATGATCCCGGTTGTGGCTCCCTTCCAATGGGACGAAACCTTCGCCCGATGGGACGCGAATCTCTTGGGTGGATACCAACCTTGGCAAATCATCCAGCCGGTTGTCGGTCTACCGTGGATCACCCAATTATTCGACATTGCGTATTCGTCATGGGTACCAATGGTCTTCCTGTTCTGGGGAGGGTTGTTCGCCAGTCCGCGCGTGCCTGAGCCGATACGTATCCGATACTGGCGGTCGACGGTGATTTCTTGGCTCCTGATCGGACTGGTGATGGCAGCCATGTTCTCTTCTGCGGGACCCTGCTATTTTTCCGAAATCGTGCTGGGCACGCCCTCGCCATATGCCGATCTCATGCGTTATCTTGATGAGGTCGCAACCGCGTATCCGTTGTCATCATCCTTGACCAAGGATTTCCTTTGGCAGGTCTATATTGGCAATGTCGACCTGCCCGGCGGTATCTCGGCCATGCCTAGCATGCACAACGCGCAGGCGGCCTTGTTTGCGGCGGTCGCGTACTCCATCAACCGCAGGCTCGGCCATGTCATGCTGGTCTATGCTGTGTTGATCTTTCTCGGCTCGATCCATCTTGGATGGCACTATGCCTTGGATGGCATTGTCGGTGTCGTGGCGGCGCTGGCCATCTGGCTGGCTTGCGGAAAGCTTGGCCAGGGGCAAATAGCGGCAATCTCTTGAGTAATATCGCACACGAAAGTAATGGCAAACAGTGACCGAGAGGGCTTTATTCTACCGTCGAGATCATCCGTCTTTTGCCTCTGCGGATATCGGCGCGGGAAAGTCTCCGAACTGCTCAGCCGGCGTCCACAGGACGGTGAAGCACTTCTCCGACATCATCCGCTTGGACACTTGCTTTCGCACGAGGCCTTAACAGCCGACCAGATAGCACGGGCTTTCCGAGAGGAGCGACGCTTCTACCGGCTTCTGCAAGTTCATCAAAGCAACGACCGTTTCTCGACAATACCACTCCACAAGCAGATCAACCGCTCACGGCCCCATAGCGGTCACTTTGGGGGTCGGATGGGCACCAGCTGCGCGCCGAATCTTGCCGCTCGGCGTTTTTTGCAATCCCGCCACGAAATCGATCGCCTACGGACGAAGCTCTGCTCACCCCTTCCGCCTCACCAGCCGCTCCAGCGAATCCACGATCAGGTCGCAGAACTTCGCATGGTCGAGCTTCATCGCCACGGTGTAGCGGAAGTCGGTCTGCTCGCTCGCCGTGCCGCCGAAATGGTGCATGCCGCCCATTTTCTCGAAATTGCAGACCGTCATGCCCTTGGTCCAGCGGCCGACGGTTTCGACACGGATGTCGGCTTTTTCGGTGGTGAAGACGCCCACGTCGATTATCGCCGCGATGCAAGAGGCCAACGCGCCAAAGCAGTCAAGTTCCAGTGCCCGAGCGATCCAGAGCCGCCCGCTCGTCGGGCAGGGCTGGTTCGCCATCGTACCCGCGTGGGTCCACGAAAAGTCTCATCGGTATCGCGGCGCCGCGAATCTGTGCTAAAGCCGCCGCCCGACCAAGCAAAGGACGAGACCAGTGAGCGAAGTGACCGTGGCCGAGGCGATCGAAACTATCTATGCCTCGCTCGGGGCGGACAATGCCGACCTCGACGCGCATATCGCGACGCTGAAGGCCGCGCTGACACGAGAGGGCATAAAGCAGGCGGTGTTCGATCCGGCCAGGCTGGCGCAGGGCAACCGCGCCGGCCGCAAGTTGATGCAGGCCTATTTTCGGCAGCGCGGCGTGAGCGTCACGTTCTCCGAGAAGTAGGACCGCGCGCGGGCGGGCTCGAACGCGGCTCTCACCCTTGTCGCTTCACCCCTTCCGCTTCTCCACCTCGGCCTTGCGCAGCAGGAACCGCTGGATCTTGCCGCTCGGCGTCTTCGGCAGCTCCGAGACGAAATCGATCTCGCGCGGATAGGCGTGGGCAGAGAGCCGCTTGCGGACGTGCTGCGCCAGTTCCTCGGCAAGCTCGGGGCTGCCCTGGTAGGCCGAAGCCAGGATGACGAAGGCCTTGACGATCTCGGTGCGCTGCGGATCGGGCACGCCGACCACAGCCGCCTCGTTGACGGCGGGGTGCTCGATCAGCGCGCTTTCGACGTCGAAGGGGCCGATGCGGTAGCCGGACGAGGTGATGACGTCGTCGGCGCGGCCGATGAAGGAGACCGAGCCGTCCGGTTCGTATTCCACCGTGTCGCCGGTGCGGTAATAGCCGCCCACGATGGCCGGCGTTTCGGCCTGGTGGTAGCCGTCGAACCAGCGCAGCGGCGAGTTGGCGATGTCGACGGCGAGGATGCCGGGCTGGTTGGGACCGAGTTCCCGGCCCTCGTCGTCCAGCACCACCATGCGATAGCCCGGCATGGCGAAACCGGCCGAGCCGGTGCGTACCGAATGGCCAAGGCCGTGATGGTTGTTGACCATCATGCCGTTCTCGGTCTGGCCGTAGTGGTCGTGGATGGGCGCATCGAGGTGGGCGTCGAACCAGCGGATCACTTCCGGGTTGAGCGGCTCGCCGGCGCTGCTCACAACGCGCAGCCGGCCTTTGACAGGGGCGGCGGCCTCGGGTCCTTCGGCAAGCAGCAGGCGGAAGGCGGTCGGTGAGCCGGCCAGGCTGGTGACGCCGAGTCGCTCGATGATTTCATAGGTGCTTTTGGCGGTGAAGGCGCCTTCGTTGAAGGTGGTGGCGATGCCGAGCAGCAGCGGGCCCGTGATGGCGTAGTAGAGGCCGTAGGCCCAGCCGGGATCGGCGATGTTCCAGAAGACGTCGTCGGGGCGCAGGCCGATCGCGTCGCGCATATAGGCGCCGAAAGCGAGCAAGGCTCTCAGCGGTACCGGCACGCCCTTGGGCAGGCCCGTCGTTCCCGAAGTAGACATCATCATGAACAGGTCGTCGCCCTTACGCATGACGGGTTCGCAGTCGGGCGAAGCGGCGGCCAGCGCGGCGTGGAAATCGACGTCGCCTTGGGGCAGGGTGTCGCCGGGGCCGAGAATGGTTGCCACGCGCGGGCAGTTCGCGACCTCGTCGAGCTTGCCACGATTGGCCGGGTTGGTCACAACCAGCCTGGCGCCGCTATAGCCCAGGCGGTGTTCGATCGCCTTCGGACCGAAGGCGGTGAACAGCGGCTGGTAGACGGCGCCGATGCGCCAGGCGCCGAGGACGAACGCCACCAGTTCCGGGATGCGCGGCAGTATGCCGGCGACGACATCGCCGGGGCCGACACCGAGACCCCTGAGCAGGTTTGCGACGCGGCCCGACATGTCGGCGAGGTCGTCGAAGCTGAATTGCCTGAGTTCGCCGCCGATGGAGATCGCGCGCAGCGCCAGCCGGTTCTGGCCCGTGTGGCGGCCGCAGCATTCGGCATAGGCGTTGATGCCGGTCGCCGGGTCGCCGTCGAGCCTGGCGATCTCATCCTCGATGCGAAAGGTCGCAACGGCGTCCTCGTAGCGCGGCAAGCCGGCGTCTGTCCTGGTCATGAAAATCCTCCCTGGCGGCGCCCCATCTCCCTATGAGACGCCGTCATGCGACAATGGCATCAGATCGCGTTGATGGGCAACGCTGCCGCTCTACAAGTTCGCCTGCGGGAAGATGCGCGCCGCCCAATCGAGGAAGACGCGCAGGCGGGTATGGCCGCGCCGACGAAGTGTTCGTGATACCGGAAAGCCTATCGCGCCAAGGAATAGGTAGGAACTGACCCGGCTCGGCGCGACAGTTGTCATATGACGACTGGTCGTCGCCTGCCGTAACGTCCACTCTGTCCGCGGGGCCCTTGCATGTCCGTTCCCTGAAAATGGATGCCCCCTTTGGGGCGACATGCATCCGGCGGGGGCCAGGTGGACAGCCCCGAGCTGTCCACCTGTCTCGGCCTCGCCCGACTTTCAAGACACCAGGCTTAGCGGTTGCGCTTCCGTATCCCGCACCCGCTCGGCTTTCCCTGCCGTCCGATAGCGCTTGGGCGCGCTGCCGGTGGCGCGCTTGAAGGCGTTGCTGAAGGCGCTTTCGGAGGCGTAGCCGAGCGAGCGGGCAAGCACGGCGACCGGCGTGTCCTCCTCGCGAAGCGCGCGCTCGGCCAGATGCATGCGCCATTCAGTCAAATAGGTCAGTGGCGCGACGCCGGCGGTCCGCTTGAAATGGAAGGCGAAACTGGTGCGCGACATGGCGGCTGCCCTGGCGAGGTCTTCCAGATGCCAGTCGCGGCCGGGGTCGCCATGCATCAGCCGCAGCGCCGGCGCCAGGCGCGGGTCGGCAAGCGCGCGCAGCCAGCCGGCAGGCATCAGGCTCGATGTCCGCAGATGCGCGCGTAACACCTGGATGAACAGCAATTGCGCAAGTTGCGCGGAGGCCAGGTTGGCACCGGGCTGGCCCTCCGCCTGCTCGTGCACCAGCTGATCGAGGATCCAGCGCAGGATCGTCGCTTGCGGCGACGAAGCCTGGATGTGGATCCATGGCGGCAGGACATCCGCCAGCAGCCGCCCGCTTGCCTGGTCGAGCAGGACATGGCCGCCAATATGGGCGAAATCCTTGCCGTCGCCGAGCTGCGCGATCTTGCAGCCGGAGAACACCGCCATGGCGTCGAGCGGCGGCACCGACAGGTCGCTGGCGAGGATGAAGGAGCGCCGCGACGCCAGAAGCAGCACGTCGCCGGTCAGCGCATGCACCGGCTCGTCCTCGCCTTCGAGGCGGATCCAGCATTCGCCCTTCACCACGGCGAAGAACTTGATCTTTTCCGGCGCTGGAAAGCGCAGCGCCCACGGCCCGCCGGCGGTGAAGCCACCCGTCACCATGGTTTGCGCGCTGGTGAATTTGAGGATGTCGGAGAAGGGGTCGCCGGTCATTCTCGTACGTTCGCGCAATTTATCTGGACTTTCAAGCATTCACAATCCGAATGAGCGCGCATAGCTGAGGGCGAACGAACATAACTATTGGCCAACGGCCGAGCCGCCGCGAGCGGCGGGCCAGGGGAGACCGACATGAATAACGAATTGGTGCTGGTGACCGGCGGCTCCGGCTTCATCGCATCGCACTGCATCCTTAAGCTGCTCGACGCCGGCCACCGCGTGCGCACGACGGTGCGGTCGTTGAAGCGCGAAGACGACGTGCGCGCGATGCTGAGGGAAGGCGGCATCGAACCCGGGGACCGCCTGTCCTTCGTCGCCGCGGACCTGACCGCCGACGCCGGCTGGGCGGAGGCTGTCGCCGGTTGCACCTATGTGATGCATGGCGCCTCGCCGACGCCCTCCGGTAGCCAGACGCGCGAGGAAGACTGGGTGAGGCCGGCCGTCGACGGCGTGCTGCGGGTGCTGAAAGTCGCGCGCGATGCCGGCGTCAAGCGCGTGGTGCTGACCTCGGCCATCGGCGCGGTCGCCATGGGCCACAAGCCGCAGACCAGGCCCTTCAACGAGACGGACTGGACCGACCTCGGCGGCGCCATCGCGCCCTACCAGAAATCGAAGACACTTTCGGAACGCGCCGCCTGGGATTTCATCGCCCGGGAAGGGCGCGGCCTCGAACTGTCCGTGGTCAATCCGGTGGCGGTGCTCGGCCCGGTGCTGGCCGCCGACTTCTCGCATTCGATAGGGCTGATCAAGCGGTTGATGGACGGCATGCCCGGCTGCCCGAAGGTCAACTCGGGCTATGTCGACGTCCGCGACCTGGCCGATCTCCATTTGCTGGCAATGACCAGCCCTGTCGCAAAAGGCGAGCGCTTCATCGGCATTTCGGGCCATAGCCTTTGGATGGCCGAAGTCGCCGACGTGCTGCGCCAGCGCATGGGCGCGGCGGCACGCAAGGTGCCGAAGCGCGAAATCCCCAATTGGGTCATCCGCCTCCTGGCGCTGCGCGGCGATCCGACGACCAGGATGCTGGCCAGGCACCTCGGCGTGATGATGGACGCCACCAGCGAAAAGGCGACGCGACTGCTCGGCTGGACACCGCGCCCGGCCGAGGAAGCGATCGTCGCGACGGCCGAGAGCCTGCTGCGGCTGGGCTTGGTGGGCGGGTCGAAAGCATAGGGCGAAGCCTTGCGACGGTCTTGTCTCGCCGGGCTTTCTTAGCTGGCCTGCGTTCAGGTTTTCTCGAGTGACTGAGATGTGGTTCCTCTCCCCCACTCCGTGGGGCGAGGAAACCAAGCGTCCGGCCATCTCGCAATTTATGGCCTTCAGCCCTTCGCCCCAATGCTGTATCCAGCGGCCCGAGTGCAAGGAGCCTTGGATGACCGCGACGCTTAAAAATGCCGAAGCCGCCCCCGACTGGCAGGACGATGTCCGCCAGGGGGTGCGCCATGTCCGTGACCTCGACCGCCTGCCGCTGTCGCCCGCCGAGCGCGCCGCCGCTCAAGCAGCCGCCACCCTTCACAAGGTGCGCGCGCCAAAAGCCTATCTCGACCTGATCGACTGGAACGACCCCGCCGATCCGATCCGCGCGCAGGTGATCCCGTCGCCGGACGAACTGGTGGAGACGGAGGGCGAGCTTGGCGATCCGATCGCCGACCATGAGTTCAGCCCGGTGCCGCGATTGACGCATCGCCATGCCGATCGGGTGCTGCTGTTCCCGACCTATCAATGCGCGGTCTATTGCCGGTTCTGCTTCCGCAAGGAATCGCTGACCTCGATCGGGCGCGGCTATACGCGCGAGGCGCTGGAGCCAGCGCTGGCCTATATATCAGACCATGCCGAAATCCGCGAGGTGATCCTGACCGGCGGCGACCCGCTGTCGCTGCCCGACAAGACGCTGGCCGAAATCCGGGCGCGTATCGAGGCCATTGCCCATGTGCGGCTCCTACGCATCCACACCCGCGTGCCGGTGGCGCTGCCGTCGCGCATAACGTCAGGGCTGGTCGAGGCCTTGCAGGGCCGGCTGATGGTCACGATCGTCACCCATTTCAACCACGCGCGCGAGATCACCGACGCTGCCGAGGCGGCCTGCCGCACCATGCGTCAGGCGGGCTTCGTGCTGCTCAACCAGAGCGTTCTCCTGAAAGGCATCAACGACAGCGTCGATGTGCTGGAAGAGCTCTGCCGCGAACTGATGTACCGGCTGGGGGTGAAACCCTATTACCTGCACCATGGCGACCTGGCGCGCGGCATGGCGCACCGCCGCACGACGATTGCGCAGGGCCAGGCGCTGGTCGAGGCATTGCGAGCGCGCCTGTCGGGTATCTGCAATCCCGTCTATGTGCTGGATCTGCCGGAAGGCGGCGGCAAGGTGCCGCTCGGGCCTTGTCATGCCGAGGCACGGGACGGGGAGAATTGGCGTATACGCGGACTGGATGGGCTGGTGAGGGACTATCGGGAGATCGTCGGCGAATAGGATAGCTGCGCTATTGCCGAACAAACGCCAGCGCCACCACGCGCGGGGCAATGCAGTAGGCCAGGCTGACCTTGCGACCCGTGCTGGTCGTCGCGCGGCCGTTGTCGAGGTCGACGGCGATATCCTCATAGCCCAGGATTTGGCGATCGAGCGGATAGACGGCCTTGTAGACCGCTTCCTTGGCGGCAAAGAGGATGCGGCCGGCAAGAGGCTGGTCGGCCGTCTCCATCCGGTCCGGGCCGTTTGCGACGAGCGCGAAAATGTCATCGGGCAGGGGCAGCGCCGGCTCGACGTCGATGCCGAGCGCGCCGATATCGGCAATTCGCGCTATCGCCGCCACGGCCATGTCGTCGTCATGAGCGAGCGAGCCAATTATCCCTTCCGGCCAGACCGGCGCTCCGGATGGCGCGCGCGGAATGGCGACGCCGCCGATGCCGATATCGGCCAGCAGCCGGTGCGCGATCCAGCGGGCCGCACCGCTGGCGCGCCGCAGGGCCGGCTGGCGCGCCGGGATGGACCGCGCTTCCTGCGGCAGCAGATGGGCCTCGTCGCCTTCGCGTATGAGGCGGCATCCGGCGTATACTCCACCAGGCGCGATAGCGGCCAGTGCCTTCGCCAGAGAGACTTCCTCGGGCAGGTTGGGTATGGACGGATCGGTGGGAGGCATCATCGGTTGCCAGCGGCCGCCGGCAGGACGAGGTCGGCGATCATTTCGCCATCCTCGTCGAGCCCTTCCTCGACGAAACCGGCGGCTCGATAGAGCCGGCGCGCGGCGTCGTTTCCCGGCTCGTAGCAGATGGAAACGTGGCTGATGTGGCCGAGCGCGCCGATTTCGTGCAGCACCTGGCGCAACGCGGCCTTGCCGTAGCCTCTGCCCTGCCAGGCGCGGTCGATCATGAAGCGATAGATGCGCGCCTCGTCGTCATCGCGTGGCGCTTCGTACATCAGGAAGCCGACGACGCTATCGCCGGCCATGATTGCGCGCGGCCGCGCGTCCCTGTCGGATTTGGCTTCGCGCAGCGAGGCCGCGTTGCTGGCGACGAAATCCATCTGCTCCGGGGCCAGCCGCAGCGCGGTGACCAAGGCGCTGTTGGCAGGGGTCACCCGGGCGATCCGGATATCGACCGTGCTTCCGGATCGCTCTGTCACGTGACCTCCGATGCTATCGGAACCCGATGTCAGGACGACGACCTGGAGCCGTCATCCATGATCGGCTCGACGAACCGATGCAGCTTGGCCGGGTTGCCGCGCCAGATCGAGTTGGGCTCCAGCACTTCGCCCTTCATCACGAAGGAGTCCGCATCGACCATCGATCCCTTGCCCATGACGACGCCGTAATGGACGAAGGCCGAAGGTCCGAGCGTGCAACCGTCACCGATGCGGATGAAGTCCGACTTGAACGCACCTTCTTCCAGCGAATGGGCCTGGAGGACGCAGCCCTCGTTGAGCGTGACGTCATCGCCGATCTCCACCAGGGAGCGTTCGGTCAGGTTGGCGCCACCGTCATAGACTCTGCTGCCGACCTTGACGCCCAGCATGCGCAGGATCATCGGCCGGAACGGCGTGCCGCCGAAAAGGCCCACGATCGGCGAATCGGCCAGCTTCCAATGGCGTTCGTGGCGCCAGAAGTCGACGTCGTAGATCGTCGTCATTCGCGGCTTCAGCTTGCCAAAACCAAGGCTTGCGCGTTCGACGAGGATGTAGAACGGAATGGTGATAGCCGACGTCAGGATCACGGCGACGAAGAGAGCGACCTCCGCCCATTCGGTATAATAATTCAGCGCGCGGTCCCAGATCGCCAGCGTGACGAACAGCATGACCCATTGCGTTGCCATGAACAGAAGGATCGTCACCAGATTGTGGCGGTTCTTGAACGGGATGCGCTGGCGCCGGTCGGCCTCGTCGACACCGGCGATGAGTTCCTTGTCGCGGTTGACCATGCGCGGGATTTCAAAGGCAGGCGACCCGAGAAGGCCGACATTCTCGCGCACCGGTCCATCGATGGGGATCATCACCTTGGTGCCGAGCAGGACATTGTCGCCCGTGCGCCCATCCGGCGGATAGTAGATGTTGTTGCCGAGATAGTTGCGCTCGCCGATGCGGGTCGGCTCCAGCCGGAACGCCGAGGCGGACTTGTGCACATTGATCATGAACAGCCCGTCCGACACCATGGTCTCGGTGCCGATCTCGCACAGAAGCGGGTTTTCGTGCTGCTGGTTGGAGCCGAAGTTGGAACCGGTCTGCACCACCTTGTTGAGGTTCCAGCCGATGGCGCGCATGTAATGGACGATGGCCGAGCTGTCGCCGAACAGCAGCCCCAGCACGCGCGAATTGCTGGAGAATTCGGAGACGGTCTGCAGCCAATAGCGGAAGCCGTAGAGCGTGTAGGTGCGCCCGGGCTTCAGGATCAGGCTGAACAGGCGCGGCACCACCGTGGCGGCGAAAAAGGCCACGGCGATATAGCCGAACAGCGTGACCGTGGTGCCGATCGCGACGAGACCGATCGTCTCCTGATAGTCGTCGCCGACATATTCCCAATAGCTGTGGAACAGGAGCGGCAGCGGGGTGATGACGGCGAACAGCAGCACCAGCTGAACGGCTTCATACAGGAAGCGCCGGATCTCGTAAGGGTTCGCGGTGCGCACCTTGCAATAGTCGGCCGTGGTCGGCACGGCCGGCGATCCATGCCAGTGCTCGCCGTCGGGAATGCTCTGCCCGCTCTGCAGCGAGGACGAATGGCCGAGCTGGCCGCCGTCGCCGATCGAGGTGTCGATGTCGAGCGTCGAGCCGACGCCGACAAAGGCATCACGACCGATGCTGAGCGGCCCGGTGTGGATATAGCCGGCCTGGGCGCGATAGCCGAGGATCATCGATTCCTTGCGAAGGATCGTGTTGGCGCCGATCGATATCAGGTCCGTGCAGACGGGCACGGATTTCGATTCGATGACGGCGTTGTGGCCGAGCTTGGTGCCGAGAAGCCTGAGATAGAAGCTATAGAGCGGGCTGCCGCGGAACAGCACGACGGGCGCCGTGCGGATCAGTGTCTTGACCACCCAGAAGCGATAGTAGCGCCACCCCCAGATGGGAAACGCCTCGGCCTTCCAGCGGCCGACAAGCAGCCATTTCATGGCAACGGCAAAGCCGGACATGCCGAAGAACACGCCGGCGGACAGCGCCACGCACCTGACATAGAGCTGCAGCGGCTCGTCGAGCGTGTCGTAGACCCAGTCGAGGCCATTGTCGATCACCCACACCGCGGCGTAGCTGTAGGCGAGGTAGAACGAAAGCTGGCCCGCTCCGCAGGTCCAATAGGCAAGGTTCGAGGCCTGGCGGGTGAGGACAGGTTCGTTGGTGGCCGTCGTCATCTCTTCGGCCACGCTCAGATGCTTGGCCAGGCGCGCGACCGTCGGATAGAGATAGATGTCGCGCATGGACGTCGTCGCCCATTCCTTGCGGGTGCGCACGCGGGCGCAGAAATGCGCCATCAGCAGCGAGTTGGCGCCGAGATCGTCGAAGAAATTGTCCTCGACCGACACCGCGTCGAATTTCAGCACCGCGGCCAGCGCGTCGGCGAGGAAACGCTCGTCGTCATTGCGGGCGGCAATCATCTCCCCATTGCCGGAGAGCCGCACGCTGGTCGGCTTCGGCAGTTGGCGCAGATCGACCTTGTTCGACACCGTCATCGGGATCGCTGGCAGTTCCTCCAGGTAGGAGGGCACCATGTAATCCGGCAAGCGCCGCTTCATCGTCTGGGCTAGGTCGGCGCGCGAGAGCGCCGGCGCTCCGGCCTTGGGCGCGTAATAGGCGACGAGTTCGACGCGGCCCGGCTCGATCTCCCAGGTGGTGACGGCGGCCTGCGCGATAGCGGGCTGGTCCAGCAACACCGCCTCGATCTCGCCGAGCTCGATGCGATAGCCGCGGATCTTCACCTGGGTGTCGATGCGCCCGGCATATTCGATCTCGCCATCGGCGTTGATCCGGCCAAGATCACCCGTGCGATAGATGCGCTTCGACGGGTTGTTCGGCAGGCCGAGGAAATCGGGGATGAACTTCTGTTCGGTCAGGTCTTGCCTGTTGAGATAGCCGACGGCGAGGCCGATGCCGGCGATGCCGATTTCGCCCAGTTCGCCAGGCTCGGCAAGTTCCGGCAGCGAAGGGTCGAGAATGACGATGGAATAGGTGGGCAGCGGCGCGCCAATGGTGACGGGCTTGTCCGGCGTCAGCGCGCCCATCGTTGCCGTGACGGTCGCCTCTGTCGGGCCATAGGTGTTGAGGATTTGCCGGCCCGGCTTCGACCAGCGCACCACCAGATTGTGCGGGCAGGCCTCGCCGCCGACCAGCAGCGTGCGCAGGCTGGGCACATCCGAAGTCATCGACGAGAGAAGCGTCGGGCTGCAGGCGATGCAGGTGATGTCATGATGGCGCAGGAAATCCGCCAGTTCCTCGCCGACGAGCGGCAACTGGCCGGGGGCCGGCACCACGGTGGCGCCGGCGACGAACGGCACCCAGATCTCCTCGGAGGAAAAGTCGAAGGCGATGGTCATGCCCTGGTAGACGCGGTCGCCAGGCTTGTAGCCATAGGATGCGGCGGCGACGCGGATGAAGTTGACGAAGCTCTGGTGCTTGATGGCGACGCCCTTCGGCCTGCCGGTGGTGCCGGAGGTATAGAGGATGTAGCAGATGTCTTCGATCGCCGTGGCGGTCGGCCCATTGGTCGGCTTCAGCGGCGCGGTGGACTGTTTGGAGATCTCGGCGGCGGCGCTGTCGATCAGCACATGCGGTACCGGCAACTGGTCGGCCCGCGACGCATAGGCGGCGATGGTGACGATCAGGCTTACGCTGGCGTCTTCGATGATGAGCGCCATGCGCTCTTGCGGAAAGGCGGTGGCCAGCGGCACGAAGGCGGCACCCGCCTTCACGACGGCGAGCAAGGCGACATAGGTTTCCGCCGACCGGTCGAGGATAAGCCCGACCCGGTGGCCCGGACGCACGCCGCGCTTGACCAGCAGGCGGGCGAACTGGTTGGCCCGGCTGTCGAGCTCCTGATAGGTCCAGGTGCGTCCTTCGGAGATCACCGCCGGCAGCGTGGCGAATGTCTCGGCGAGCTGTTCGAAGACCGCATCGAGCCGCTCGCCCGGCTGACCTGCCCGGGCGAAGTCGGCGCCGGTCAGGATCTGGTCGTGAGCAGCCAGGGGCCGCTGAGCGCCCCTGATGAGCGCATCGACGGCCGCCAGGCCATTTTCGGCCAGCCCGGTTTCGGACTCTCCATCCAGCCTTGCCGTGCCCCTGTCGAGTGCGGCGATATCGACACCGTGATCCATTTCCAAACTCTTTCGTCCTGACCCAGCATCGCCCGGCTGTTGATGCCGCCGTGTCGGTAGACATTTCTGGCTGCGCCGCCGCTGCAATTGCGGCGGCCGATTCCCGGCCGTTGAGGCATGCTTATGCCATCCGATCTTTTCGTCAGTTTTTCCGAACTGTTGAATTTTGTTTCTGAAGTGTGTCTGAGCGCTCTATCCGCACGGCCGTCGTAGCCAGTTTCCACCTTCCAAAAAAATCTCGGCATCCCCGGGAATAAAGCACCGCCCCGCCGGGTCTTCCCTGTAGCGGGGCCATTCAGCGGCCCGCGACCGAAGAAACGAAACAAGGATTTATCAAGATGACCAAGCTCGCCCTCGGCGTGGCTGCGATGCTGCTCGCCTCGAGTGCTGCCTTTGCCGGCAGCGACCATTTCGGCGCCGACAATGCCAACCAGCCTGTCGCTTCCGTCGACACCAATGCCACCGCTTCGATCCCCTATACCGCGCAGCAGAACGGCGCCGACGCGCGGGTGACGACCGGGCCAAGCCAGGGTTCGGTTCAGGACATCATCGACCAGCACAATCGCGACAGCCTCTGGGGCCGCTAAGCGCCCTCAAGCAATCTCTCTACAAACAGGAACCATCGACATGAAAAACATCGCTCTTGCCGCCGCCGCCAGTCTCGTGGCCACCACCAGCGCCTTTGCCGGCAGCGACCATTTTGGCGACCGCACCGTCAACCCGGCGGCCGCGACCATCGACAACACCTACACCGCCTCGATCCGCCGGCCGGACATGGTCCGCAACGGCATGCAGGCGACGATGAAATCTGATGCGGACGAACCCGGCCAGGGCATCTGGGGTCGCTGAGTTCGCGAGGGGTCCGGACCATCCCCGAGAACCCGACCCCGACCGCATCGGGACGGAGGGCCATGTGGCGTGGCCCTCCGTTACCTCCGCCGCCACGCAACCCACAGGAGATCACCATGTTCAGCATGACACGCCGCACAGTGCTTCAATCGGCCGCCGCCGCCGCTGCTTTCGGCCTTGCCGGCAAGCTCGAGTTCACCCGCCCCGCTTTCGCTGAAACGCCGGTGGAGCCGGCCGTCGGCTTCTACAAATACACGGTCGGCGATATCGAGGTGACCGCCATCTATGACGGCATCTGGAAGAAGCCGCACGACCCGGCCTTCATCAAGGATGTTTCGGTCGACGACACCAAGGCGGCACTCGCCAAGGCCGGCCTGACCACCGACTTCATGCCCATCCCGCTCACCGTCGTCGTGCTCAAGATGGGCGGCAAGCTGATCATGATGGATGCGGGCTCCGGCGTCGGCCAGTGGCAGGCCAATGCCACACACCTGCCGGCCAACATGGCCGCCGCCGGCATCGACTACAAGGCGATCGACACCATCATGATCTCGCATTTCCACCCCGACCATGTCTGGGGCCTGATGGAAAAGGGCACCAACACGCCGGTGTTCCCCAATGCCGAGCTGATCGTCAACGCCACCGAATACAATTGGTGGACCGACCCGAGCCGGTTGGCCAAGCTGCCCGAGGGCCGAAAGCCGGCGGGCAAGCGCATCGCCGAGAATTTTCCGAAATGGAAGAACTGGAAGCTGGTTCAGGACGGCACGGAAGTGGCGCCCGGCATCCAGATCATCGCCGCACCGGGCCATACGCCCGGACATTCGGTGTACCTCGCCAATTCCGGCAAGGAGCAGCTGATGATCTCGGCCGACACCATGTATGTGCCCGCACTTCTGGCGCCGCATCCGGAGTGGCAGGGCAGCTACGACCAGGATGGGCCCACCGCCATCACCACGCGCCACAAGATCATCGACCGGGTGATCGCGGACAACATCCGCATTTCCGGCTCGCACTTCCCGTTCCCGGGCACCGGCGTCTTCGTCAAGGACGGCAATGCCTATGGCTTCACCCCCGTTCAGATTTGAGACCGTTTGGAAACTCTACTCTGGCGGCCATCTGAAGGCGTTTTCTGCGCTTGCCCGTTCTACTGCGTCTACGCAGTAGAACTGAGCTCACGGACCCGAACGTCCGCTCCGCTCCGCTCCGGTTCTCGAAACCACCGTCATATGACTCGCCAGAGCGAATTTCGAAACGGTCTCTCGACGCTAGCACTCAAACCAAGCGAGAAAGAGAATGAAACACTCCTATCTGGGCAAGCATGCCCTCTACGGCCTGCTCGGCGCCATTGCCGTGCTGACCGTGGTTCCGGTCGCGACGATCATGCCGGCCTATGCGGTGGACGATATCGAGGGCGCCGATGCGCCCGACCTCACCGCCGTCCAGGCCAAGATCGCCGCCAAGGACTACAAGGGCGCGCTGGCCGATCTGCGCGACCTGGCGCAGGACAACCAGCAGGCCGACGTCTACAACCTGCTCGGCTTCACGCTGCGCAAGACCGGCGATTTCACCACCGCGCTGACCTACTACAACAAGGCGCTGGAGCTGAAGCCCGACCACAAGGCGGCCCGCGAATATCTGGGCGAGCTCTATGTGGAGACAGGCGACATGGGCAAGGCCAAGGAACAGCTGGCCTCGCTGCAGAAACTATGTCCCGCCGGCTGCGAGGAGCTTTCCGATTTGCAGAAAGCCATCGACACCAAAGTGACGCAGTAAGGGCAGGGGTGACGCAGTCAGGGCGGGGCCGGTGGCCTGCCCGCGAAGGGCCGCGCCAACCTCTCCGCACATCACATTCGGGCGCTCGTGGCTGGCGCCTGTTGCCGGAGCCGGCACTCTCCCTCGAGCCGGCTCCGGCCTTTTCGAACATCACATCCGGCAGGCGCCGTTTTCGCGCGTCCCACGGCGGGCGGCGCCTGCCTGTTACCAAAATAGGCCTGTGCCCAAAATCTGGAGGCTGACCATGACACCGAACGACATCGCCGCGAAGCTCACTGGCCTCGCCACGAAATACCACATCAGGGACGTGACCCTGCTTGCCGGCCGCCTGCTTATGTCCTTCATCTTCCTGCATGAGGGCGTGACACTGGCCACGCATTTCGACGGCGCCGCCAAGGCGATGGCCGCGCAAGGCGTCGGCCTGCCGCTGTTCGTCGCCACCATCGCGCTGCAGCTGGGGGCAGGGCTCTCCGTGGCTTCGGGCCTGCTGACGCGGCTGGGCGGCATCGGGCTCGGGCTGTTCTGCCTGGCCACGGCCTTGCTGTTCCACATCAATTTCGCCAACCAGAACGAGTTGCTGCATTTCGAGAAGGACCTGGCCATATCAGGCGGCATGTTCGTGCTGGCCGCCGTCGGTGCCGGCCGTCTTTCGCTGGACTGGCTGCTGGCCCGCTACCTGCAAAAGCGCCAGCGTGACAAGGAAATGCTAGCGGCACTGCTGGCGGTGGAGAACGAGGTCACGCTGGATGTAAGGCTGCCGGTTTGAGCGGTGCGCGGGCGCTTCGCGCCGCATTCCACGCAAAATTCCACTCTTGCGGCGGTTCTTACCACGCCGCCTACCACGCTCGCACAAACACCAGCCCCTTATCGAAGCCGCCAACAGCGCAACAACGACCCGCGACGGTCGTGCGCTGAAACTTGCCACCGCAACGATCCAGTGAGGGTCGTGGTTGGCCAGTTTCGCCCGAGACTATGAACAGACAGCCTCACGAAAGCGATGCGGGCGACGCGTCGAGGTCGATGTCGACTTTGAAAGATGGAGACTTGAAATGAAGAAGATCATTCTGACCACTGCCGCGTTCCTGTTCGCCGCCGGCATGGCTTTTGCCGGCAGCGACCACTTCGGCGCGGACTTCGTGCCTGACGCCGGCAGCTTCCCGACCACCACCCATGCGATGATGTCGGGCGGCGCGCTCGACCAGGGTGTCACCAAGAGCATCACCGACAGCGCAGCCGGGTCCAATGCGACCTCCGGCATGCCCGCATCGGGCTATGGCCAGGGCATCTGGGGCCACTGACCCCAAAGCCGGCCAGCACGACCGACAGCCAGGCGGCGGGCTTGCCGCCGCCTGGCTCGTTTCAGCCGGGCGAAAGCGCGATGACGATCGGATGGTCGCTGAGCGTAATTTCCAGCGAACGCAAATTGCTCAGTGTTTGGATGGGGTCGACGCCAATTGTTGGATCGTAGGTTTTTACCGACGTCTGCTTTTCGCCGAAATGGATCGTCAAGCGGTCTTGACCGGTCAAACGTTCGTTCCACACGACAAGTTGGAACGTGCCGTCGCTGTGCTGCAGGAGCAGGTCGTGAACGGTTTCGGGTTGGTCCGCGATGGTGAAGTCGAGCTGGCCGGGTTTGGCGAGGGCGCCTTTATCCGCCAAGATCGTCGTAAGGTTGTGCAGGTAGAAGGCGGCCATGCGGGGTGAATAATCAGCCTTGTAGAAGCCGAAAGATTGGTTGCCGCCTTCGTCGGTACGGTCCCGCAACAGATAGACCGATGTGTAGGCGTAGCCGCGCGTGAACTGAGCAAGGTACATGCTCATCAAGTTCAAGCCGTGCATTTGCTCCGTGACCGTGCCTCCGATTGCCACCCCGGTCTCGGTCGTGACCCGCGGCAGCGTATCGAGTTGCTCCTGGGTGTAGCCCAAAAACCCTCTCGCCCAGGTGACGCCGAAGTTGCCGAACAACCCGTCCACCCCGGATGCGGCGGTTGGATCGGCGGCGCGCCACGTTTTGTTGTCCGCCGGATACGGCGAATGCGAGTGATAGATGTAGTTGTGCACATTGGCGTAGTCGGCATATTTCGTGCCGTCCGGCATCCGGGTTTGAGCGCCGGGCGGGATCGTCAGGAACTGAAGACCGACATTGTCTCGCTGCGCGCCGGGTTCCGAGATCGACCAGACAGGATACTTCGCAAGCACAGGATCACTTTTGACAGCCTGGTAAAGATCGCGCTGAAGCTTGGCGACGGGCATCCACGAAGGCTCCCTGCCGCCGCCTTTCTCGCCCTGATAGGTGACGCCCCAGTTGTTCGGCTCGTTGTTGCCCTCGAATGCGAGCAGCGCGCCGGCTTCAGCAAGCACCTTGCCCGTTTCGACCAGTTTCATCACGTCGGTCCCACCGCTGACCAATCCCCAGTTCAGCAGCACTCCGGTTTCGCGATGCAGATCCAGAAAGGTCTGGATGGTTGTGGGGCCGTCGTCGCTCAGCCCTTCTATTCCCGCCCTTATCCATCGAAAGCCGCAATAGCGGACCATCTCGATCGTCTTGGCCAATGGCTGGCCTCGATCGGGGAATGTGGAAACGACGCCGATGCTGTTGAGAAAGTCGTTCGTCGCAACGGCGTTTTGGGGTGCTGCAAGCGCATGGCGAGGCGATATGGGTGCCAGCGCCAACCACGCGCCGACGAGGAAGTGAAGCATTTTGGAAGTGGTGATCATCGCCTGGGACTCTAACCCACGTCTTTCCATGTCGCATCGCCCACCTTTGGTTAGCCCGCCTGCATGATCGCGACGCGCCCGAACGGGCGATCTCCTCGACGGTTCTTGGCGCCGAGGTCGCAGCTGATCCGGCCGAGCACGGCGGTGGCCGCGCCCGTGGGCAAGCGCTGAAGCGCGGCTTTGTAAAGGCGTTTCAGAACAACGCGCTGGGCCGGATCGATGATGAGATGATTCATCAATGTGTGTCGGCGTGGACTGTTTTCTCTTGCAAACTCTGCGCCTTAGAGCGCTGACCTAGCCCTCCACGCCGTTTTCCTCGGAACCCTTGCCCGTCTCGCAGGTTCCTCCTGCCCCAACCACAGGAGATGCACCATGGACCACAGCACCCACATCAGGCTGACCAACGCCGAACTGACCAACGACACGCTTGAGGGCGCCACCATCTATGGCCCCGGCGACGAGAAGATCGGCTCGGTCGACCATGTGCATGGCAGCCAGGTCGTCATCGACGTCGGCGGCTTCCTCGGCATCGGTGCCAAACCCGTCGCCGTTGCCGCCAGCGAACTCGACTTCATGCGCGACGACGATGGCGACATCCACGCCGTGACCAACTGGACCAAGGACCAGCTGAAAAAGATGCCCGAACACCGCGACTGAAAGTTCGAGGGGCCCGGCCGGGCCCCTCGTCTTTTGCAAGGGAGAGACCGATGATCCGCAAGCTGAAGGACGGTAAGTTCCGGCTTTACTCGCGCAAGAAGGACGAGAAGACGGGCAAGCGGCGGAACCTGGGGACGTTCGAGACGCGTGAGGCCGCCGAGAAGCACGAGCGCGAGGTGCAGTATTTCAAGCGGCATTGAGGGGCGTTGTCTGCCTTCTCCGCTAGAAACGGCGATGGGCGACACGCTGCCGTCATCGCCTGAAACACCGGTGTTGGTCTATGCCGTCCGGGTTGGCTGCAACGTGCCGCGACACGCCAATCGGGCCGACGAATGACGGCGCGTCCCGGACGCCTGCCGCCAGGCGAAGCAGCACGTTTTCACGGCCTCAAATTTTTTTTCGCCATCCTCTTGAAGAGGATTTTCACCCCTCCCAAATCGTTTTTCGTCGAGGCTCCAGGGCTCGACATTCAATATCGTAGACGTTGAAACCCATGTTGCTTTTCGGAGGATATGGACATGAGAAGCTTTGACTACGCACCCCTCTATCGCACGACGGTCGGCTTTGACCGCCTTTTCAACATGCTCGACAGCGGCCCGCGCCCGGACTGGCCTCCTTACAACATCGAGAAGATCGGCGAGCACGACTATCGCATCACAATGGCGGTGGCCGGATTCAGCGAACAAGAAATCGAACTGACGCAGCATGGCCCCGAACTCATCGTGACCGGCCACAAGAACGCCGAGGATGAAGGGCGCCAGATCCTGCACCGTGGGCTCGCGATCGGCGATTTCAAGCAGGTCTTCCGCATCGCCGACCACGTCAAGGTCAAGGCGGCGGCGCTGCGCGATGGGCTTCTGTCCATCGAACTGGTCCAGGAAATTCCCGAAGAATTGAAGCCGCGCCGCATCCCCGTCGGCGGCGGGTCGCCCTCGGCCGAAGCGTCGAACGACACCGTTCGAATCGCCGGGGATGGCCGCGCGGGGCGCAAGGCCGCCTGACCCTGAATTAGCAGAAGCTGCGGTTCGCCTCCCGGCATGGCCCGGGAGGCCGTAATTGCGGAGACAGGAGATGACTAGAGAATTCGACACATCAACCAAGCCGAACACCAATCTTTCGAGCCGCCTCGGCGCCGGCAGGCGCTTCCTGGTCCCTGACGACGTGCTTAGGGACGCGGCGCTCTCGACCGCCGAGAAACGAGCCATGCTGTCGTTCTGGGCTTCCGATGCGAACGTCGTTGCCGATGCGCCGTCGTTGCGTCAGCTGGAAGGCGGCATCGCCGTTGGCATCGACGATATCCTCGATGCGCTCAAGTCCCTCGATACGCCACCCGCGATCGCGTGGCCCCGAGCGCTCGACCGCCGACGCAGCGCTGCCCGCCGGTGGTTCCGCCGCCCAGGCCCGAATGACGACGATGATCCGCCGCCCTCTCCGGCATGTGTGATGTATCCTCGGCGCGGGGGTGGCGGAGCCGTCGCGTTTCCAGAACCGGCTTACGCGTAAGGGCGGAGTCTGCGGCATCGGCGCCAAGCCGGTAGCCGTCGCTGCAAAGGGCTCGACTTCGTGCGCAACGAGGATGGCGACGTGCGCGCCGTGACCAACTGGACCAGGGACCATCTGAAACAAATGCCTGAGCATCCGGATTGACGCCAGACGACCAGGAGTGGGCCCGGTAACACGGGCCCGCTCCGCTTAATGGCGCTTGCCTCTTCAGCGCCGGGCGTGCGGCTCATTCCTTGGCCGGCTCTTCGTAGATGCCGATGATCAGCAGCCATGCGCCCGAAATGAGGAAGGCGAACAAAACGATGGTTCCAAGGGCCGCGATGTAAAGCCCTATGCCGCGTCCGAGAACCAGCAGAAACGCGCCGATGACTTCGGCGAGATAACACACCGTGCCGCCCGCGAGCCGGGGCACGGTCAGCCCGATGGAGCTCATCCCCGACTTGATGGCGACGGTATAGCCCCTGACAAAGATGAATGTCGCTATCACCCAGAGGAAAAGCCATTCGAAGCCGAGTGCCGGAAGATATTGACCTCCCAGAAGTGCCAGGCTGCAAGCCATGAAAATCGCGCTGAAGCCCGACAGCATATTGATTGCCCGGTTCTTATGCGTCGTGTTGCGGACAATGCGTTCGGGATTTATCGATATCGCGACGAAGATCAACCCGGCAAGCCCTGCCGCACCGCCACCCACCATGACGAAGAAATTGGTCCATTGATCCAACATGACTTGCCCCTCAGGCTTCAGCCGGCTTGATAGAGGCTAGCATAGCTGCGATCTCGAACTCCATGGGGCGGGGCATGGCGATCGTGGGTTTCATCTTGAGTTGACCCAAGGTGCATGCGACCCTAATCTCGTATTGGGTCGGGTAAGTTGATTGTGTCAAAGTTGTTTTCAGTCGTTTCGGTCTGTCTAATCGTATTGCTGTCATCGGCAGCAAACGCTCGAGCAGATAACGAACAAGATTTCTACAACCGCTTGTCGAAAGAAGAAATCGGCCTTATTGCGTCCGATGCCGCCTCGGGCAACGTTGACGCCAAATATCTTTACGCAAATTACTTGGCCAGCACCAACCCAAAGGGAACCCCCGAGGGCGAGGCCATGCGGGCAGAGGCTGCCACAGCAGGTCATCCATCTGCCGAGTATGACATGTGCCTGACCGAGTCTCTCAGTCACGAACCGCCGTCGATGTCATCATGCCTCCTTGCTGCACTAGACGGAAACCCGAACGCCCAAGCTTGGATGGGCCTGGCGCTCTCGGCTGGAATGTTTGGTCTCAAGGAAGATGCCTCTGCCGCTCTCGGCTGGTACAGGATGGCCGCATTCCAAGGTGACACCATCGCTCTGTCAACAGTCGGGGACCAGTACTCGTCAGGAACTGGAGTGCAGAAGGATGATGCCCTGGCGATCCACTATTGGGAGAGGGCGGCATCTCAGGACAATGCGCCCGCGCTGCGGCAGCTTGGTCGAGCCTACGCTCTCGGATGGGGTGTCCCGGTCGATTTGGAGAAGTCCAAGTCCTACTTCACGAGAGCGTCTGATTTCGGCGATGGCCCTTCTCAGTATTATCTAGGGTTGGTCTACCGCGTGACCGGGAATTTCCAAAGCGCTTATGTCATGCAAACGCTTGCCCTCAAGACCGTCGACGCCGGCGAGATTCGTGACGGAGTTGTGAAGCAAAGGATTGAACTTCAGTCGATGCTTTCACCGGAACAGGTACGCAAATCGGTAAAAATCGCGAAGGGCTGGCGTAAGAAGACGCCCAAGCCGGCACCATTTATTGGAGGTACAGACTTTATAAAGCGCCTCCAGAGAGAACTTAACAAACGTGGCTTCAGCGCTGGCGATGAGGACGGCATTGCGGGTAGCGCGACCGTCAGGGCATATCGTCAGTACGCGGACGTGCTTCACGTTCCAAACGCGCCGTTCGACCGACCGGCAATCTACTACGTAGCGTATCGTTTGAACCTTTATGGCAAAGTCCAGCCCTCACCGCCGAGTACCCCGGCCCCAGTCGTGGCGTCTCAGGAAGTGCCAAGCCCGCCGGCCCCGGATGTATCCGACAAGCAGGCGCCGAAGTCGGATTTAGTTTCCACAGGCTCCGGGTTTGTGGTCGATCACAACGGACATGTGGTCACGAACGCCCATGTCGCGAAGGGGTGTAGCTCAATTGGAATTATAGACCAGCAAGGGAACAAGCTTGCAGCCAAGACCATCAAGGTATCCGAGTTCAGCGATCTTGCGCTGCTTCAATCGGACGGCCTCAAAGATAGCGCATCGGTCGCGTTCAGAGGCGGTGACCCTGTCAAACTGGGCGAAAGCGTCGTGGTGTTTGGTTTTCCGCTCACAGGTACGCTTTCGGATCATGGAAACCTTACAGTTGGGAACCTGGCCGCGTTGTCTGGGCTTCGAGATGATCCTGGCATGTTGCAAATTTCCGCGCCGGTCCAACCGGGCAACAGCGGTGGGCCTGTCTTGGACAGTCATGGCCGCCTGATGGGTGTCGTTGTCGCAAAGCTGAATGCCATAGCCGTGGCCAACGTAACCGACGACATTCCTCAGAACGTGAATTTCGCAATCAAATCATCTGTCTTGGAGAATTTTCTACAGGCCAGCGCTATTGAATATGAGACTGATGGCCAGGCAGCAAAGGAACTGCCAATTACGGACTTGGCCAGTTTAGCTCAGCGCGTAACTGTTCGGATCGAGTGCCACGGGCCGTCCTAGGCTAGTGTTGGACCTTATGTCGGGCTGCATCCAGCAGCTGTTGGCAACAAGGCTAGTGCTGCCAAGTTCCCCACCCCCATTAACCATTCGTTAACCATTCCCTCGCTAGCGTTTACCTCTCAGTAAGGATTCGCCAGCCGTGACCTTTGCCGCTCCCCTCGAGGCCAAATCCATTCGCTTTCGCGCCCGCTCTTTCGTCGCTTTCACCTTGACCCCGGAAGCGCCGATGGCGGAGTGGCTGCGGGGGCTGGACCACTGGATCGGCAACTCGCCGGGCTATTTTGCCGGGCGGCCGGTGCTACTCGACCTGAACATTTTGAAGCCCGCTGCAAGCGAGATCGCGGCACTGGTGGCGGAGCTTGGTACGCGCGGCATCCGTATTTATGCCATCGAGCTCGAAGGGGCTTCGCTCGGGCCTGAACTGCCGCCCTTGCTGGTCGGCGCCAAGGAGGCGACGACGGATGGGCTGCTGCCTGGCCGCAAGGCTGGGCAAGAGGTTTCCAGTGCATCGGAGGGCAAGGCCGCCGAGGGCAGGGCGCCGGACCACCGCATGGACGCGCGGACCGATGCCGCCGGTAAGGGCAAGGCTGGCGCAAGCAAGAGCGCGGAAAGCGAGCCGCAGGTTTCGCATTACGATTCGGGGACGCTGATGATCAAGGCGCCGATCCGCTCGGGCCAGGCGATCATGCATCCGCATGGCGATGTCATCGTGCTGGGCTCGGTCGCGTCCGGTTCGGAGATCGTCGCCGCCGGCTCGATCCACGTCTATGGCACGCTGCGCGGGCGCGCTTCGGCGGGTGCGCTGGGCAACACCGGGGCGCGCATCTTCTGCCGCCGCAACGAGGCCGAGCTTCTTTCGGTCGACGGCTGGTACATCACCGCCGAAGAGATGGAAGGGGTGTCGCGCGGCAAGCCGGTGCAGGCCTTCCTCGACGGCGAGGGCCTGCGCGTCGAGACACTGAGCTGACCGCCCCTGAAGGGCCGACTGGAATGACAGCCGGCAGGGCGGCTGACCGGGATAACAACTGATAACAACGACGGAGGCTTTTTGATGGGCAAGGTAGTGGTGGTCACCTCGGGCAAGGGGGGCGTCGGCAAGACCACCTCGACGGCGGCACTGGGTGCCGCCGTGGCCAAGACCGGCAAGAAGGTGGCGCTCGTCGATTTCGACGTCGGCCTGCGCAACCTCGACCTGATCATGGGGGCCGAACGCCGCGTGGTGTTCGACCTCGTCAACGTCATCCAGGGCACGGCAAAACTGTCGCAGGCGCTGATCCGCGACAAGCGGGTCGACACGCTGTTCCTGCTGCCGGCCTCGCAGACGCGCGACAAGGACGCGCTGACGGAAGAGGGCGTCGGCGAGGTCATCGACAAGCTGCGCTCGGTGTTCGACTACGTCTTCTGCGACAGCCCGGCCGGTATCGAGCGCGGCGCGCAGCTCGCCATGCGCTTTGCCGACGAGGCGGTCATCGTCACAAATCCGGAAGTTTCGTCGGTGCGCGATTCCGACCGCATCATCGGCCTGCTCGATGCCCGCACCATGCGCGCCGAACAGGGCGAGCAGATCGCCAAGCACGTGCTGGTCACCCGCTACGACGCGGCGCGGGCCGCGCGCGGCGAAATGCTCAGCATCGACGACGTGCTGGAAATCCTGTCGGTGCCGCTGCTCGGCATCATCCCGGAAAGCCAGGACGTGCTGCGCGCCTCCAATCTAGGTTCGCCGGTGACGCTGTCGGAGCCGCTCAACACCGCGGCCAAGGCCTATCTCGACGCCGCAAGGCGGTTGGAAGGCGAGGACCTGCCTGTCGTCGTTCCCTTCGAGCGCAAGGGCTTCCTCGACCGTCTGTTGGGAAGGAGGGCGGCATGAACGTGTTCGACCTCTTCAGGCGGCGCTCCAGCGCGCCGGTGGCGCGCGAGCGGCTGCAAGTGCTGCTCGCCTATGAGCGCCGCAACCGCAGCCAGCCCGATCTCGTCTCCATCCTGCGCGAGGAGATCATGGCCGTCATCGCCAAGCACGTGCAGATCGACCAGGACTACCTGCAGGTCTCGATGGACCGCGGCGAAACCATGTCGACGCTGGAGATCGACATCCAGATACCGAACAAGAGTGCGGTGCCGATGGCGATCGCGGGGTAAAGGCGACGCTCTTCCTCGCCCCTTGGGGGCTAGGTTCTGTCAGGTTTGCGCGGCGGAGATTTCAGATGCCGAGCCAGGCGCCCCCCTCTGTCCTGCCGGACATCTCCCCCCTAGGGGGGAGATTGGCTGTCATCGCGGCCTTCGCTAATCGGCTACCTTGAAAGACGAGCGGCGAGATAGAGGCTTCTGATCTCCCCCTTAGTGGGGGAGATGGCCGGCAGGCCAGAGGGGGGCGTGCCCCACCGGCATTGCTTTTTTCACACCGCCTCAAACACCACCGTCTGCGCCAACCCACCACCGCTGCGGTTCTCAAGTGTCACGGTGCCGCCATAGCGCTCGATGATTTCCTTGGCGATGGCCAGGCCGAGCCCGGCGCCGGGAATGAATTGCTGGCGCCCGGGGTCGACGCGGAAGAAGGGCTCGAAGGCCTTGTTGATGAGGTCGGGCGGGATGCCCGGGCCGTTGTCGGAAATGGTCAGCACGGCGCGCTTGTCGGCGACGGCGAGGTCAATGCCGCAGGCCTTGCCATGGGTGGCGGCGTTGACGATCAGGTTGCGCAGCGCCCGGCGCAGGCCGAGCGCGCCGGCGCGGACAGACACCTTGTCCAGATGGCCGATGGAAACGTTATGGCCGAGCGTGGCCATCTCGGCCGAAATGTCGCGCACCATCCTTTCGAGGTCGAGCGGCTCGACGGCATCCTGGTTGACCTCCTCGCGCACCAGGCGGATGGCGCTGTCGGCGATGCGGTCGAGCTCGTCGAGGTCGTGCAGCCATTTGTCGCGCTCCTCGTCGAGGAATTCGGCGCGCAGCCGCATGCGTGTCATCGGCGTACGCAGGTCGTGGCCGGCGGCGGCGACGAGGCGCATGCGACTTTCCATGGCGGTGCGTAGCCGCGACGACAGCTGGTTCAGCGCATGGGCCGTCGCCTTGACCTCGGCCGAGCCGACTTCCGGCACCGCCGCCAGCACGCCGTCCGAGCCGATCTTGGAGACGGCGGCCTCCAGCATTTCCAGCGGTCGGATCAGCACCGAGGTGAAATAGACAGAGACGGCGGTGGCGCCGGCGACGATCAGCGAGATCCAGCCGGCCAGCACCAGCCATTCGCGCCCCAGCGGCTTGAGATGCGGCACGTCCATGATCGCCCAGCGCCTGTCAGGCAGTTGCACCGAGGCAGTCTGGCCGGCTTCGCCAGGCTTCTCGCTGATGATCGCCAGCAGATCGAGGCCGCGGCGCTGCAGGATGTCGTTGAGCATTTCCGTTTCCGTGCGCGAGACCTTGCCGGCGGCCGGATGGTCCGAGAATTGCACCCGCAGCACATCGGGGATCGGCCCCGGCAGCAGCCGCACCACGAGTTCCATCTGCTGGGCGATCCAGGGCACGGTCAGCTCCGGCGGCGGCCCGCCGCCGCGCACGCTGATGACGGCGGCGGTCGCCAGGCCGACGACGCCGACGATCGAAATCACCAGCAGCAGGATGAGGCGGCGGCGCAGCGAGTTCACGCCTCGACCTCCACCGCCTCGACGCGCGCGGTGAGCTGGTAGCCGCCATTGCGCACGGTCTTGAACAGCGGGCCGTCGCCGGTGCCGGAGAATTTGCGGCGCAGCCGGCTCATCAACACGTCGACCGAGCGTTCGAGCGGGTCGCGCTCGCGGCCTTGCGCCAGATCGAGCAACTGGTCGCGCGACAAGAGCCGGCCGGGGCGGTCGAGGAACACCTGCAAAAGGTCGAACTCGGCGCCGGTGAGGTCGATGAGCTCGCCGCGCCCATCCGTCACCTTGCGGGTGTCGGGCTCCAGGCGGTAGCCGGCGAAGCGGTAGATGCGGGCGCGGGGAGCCGGCGCTTCTTCCGGGGCGGCGCGCCGCAGCACGGCGCGGATGCGGGCGGTGAGTTCGCGCGGATTGAAGGGCTTGCCGAGATAGTCGTCGGCGCCGAGTTCCAGGCCGATGATGCGGTCGACATCTTCCTTCAGCGCGGTCAGCAGGATGACCGGGACGTGCGGCTTGCGATCACGCATGCCCCGGCAGATGTCGAGGCCCGAACCGTCCGGCAGCATGACGTCGAGCACGACGAGGTCGAACTGGCCGGCGCCCAGCTTCTGCTCGCATTCGCGCCGGTCGGCCGCCACCGAGACGCGAAAACCCTGGCCGTCGAGATAGCGGCCGAGCAGCGTCCTGATTTCGCGGTCGTCATCGACGACGAGGATATGGGGTTGTGACTGCATGATCATGCCCTTGCTTGCCGTGATTATAGGGGCCGGACGCGCGAGCGGCATGGAAAATTGCAACGCAATGTTTCTGGCCGGCGGCGGGAAACATTCGGAAACAAATTGCCCCTTTGCGGAAACCTTCGGCAACACGCCGACGCGAAGCGGACAAACAAGCTTCCTATCCTCATGGCTGTCCGAAGCATGGATGAAAGGAACCCCGTCATGCGAAGCAGACTTCTTGCGCTCGGCCTGTTTTCCGTCGCCGCGATCCACCCCGTGCTGGCGGCCGAGCCCGATGCCGGCGCGGCGCCCGGCGAGCTGCCGGTCATCGCTCAGGATGGACCGGACCACGGCCCGATGCCCCGGTTTGGCCAGAGCGGTCCGCTCGGACCGATGGGGCATGGCCCGCAAGGTTGGGGTCCCCAGGGCTTTGGCCTGCATCGCTTTGGACCGCAAGGCTTTGGCCCGCACCACATGGGACCGCCGCCGGAGTTCATGCTGGCCGCCCGGCTGGCGGTGTTGGAGACGCGCGTCGGCATTCGCAGCGAGCAGCTCGACGCCTGGCGCGACTACACCAGCGCGTTGCAGGCGGTGCTCGCGCCGCCGCGGCATGATCGTGGTCCCGGCGGCACCGGCGGCCCGGGTGGTCCCGATGCGCCCGAGGCCAAGGTCCCCGATGCCGGTCCGGGCGGCAAACCCGATCCCTTCGCCTTCCAGGAGAGGCTGGCCGACGAGGTCACGGCGCGCGCGGCCTCGGCCGCCAAGCTGAAGGACGCGATCGCCGAGCTGCGCACCAAGCTCTCGCCTGAACAGCTCGAAATCCTCGCTTCGGCGGAACACCCCCACGGACCACCCCCCGGTCCCTGGGGCGGCCCGCCGGAAGATGCAGCCGGACCTGGAGGTTCGCCCGACCTGGGCGGGCAGCTTCCGCCACCCCAGCCCGGGAATGGCTGATACTCCGACCGGTTGCGCCGGCCGGCCCGGTGCCCAACCCGTTCTCGGGCCGGCCGGTGTCGTGGGATGGCAGGCATGTCCTGTCATCCCACCCTCAATTCGCCCAGATGGAAGCACGCCGATGTGGGAAGCCATGATGATGCTGCGGCTGATCGCGTCGGTGAGCCCGAGGCTCTCGCTCGGCCAGCGCGCCAGTGATGCCGCCATGCCGGCGGCGCTGCCTGCCGACACGTTGCAGGGCGCGGTGCGGTTGAGCTTCGCGGCCTGGCGCCTGTCGCTCCCGGTTGCACGGCAGCTTCACGATCATCATGACCGCAAGACCGCATAGGATGCAGGCAAGGCTTGGCATGCCGCCGCCAATCGGCATAAATGAGCGCGATGGGCATCGCGGCCCGGAACTCGATCGTCGGGTTCGATCCGGCCGCGGAGAAGGAGCGCGACATGAGCCGCTTCGAGGCATTGCTCGACGCAGCCCTCGCACGGGCGCGCGCCATTTTCACGATATCGATCGTCGTCGAGCGTATTTCATCGATCCAGCCTGGCCTCGCTTCCGGTGCCAGGCCGCCGCAACTCCAGGGAAAGATCCAGGCCATGCCTTTCACGCCTAGCCAATCCGTCTTGTCGGACCATCGACGCCGGCTCGCGCCCTGGGCGGCAATACTCGCCGCCACGGTTCTTCTGGCGGCCTGTTCGCAGGAGGGGAGCAAGGCTCCCGCCGGAATGGCCGGCGCAAGCAAGCCGGAGGTCGGCGTCGTCACGCTGCATCCGCAATCGGTGGCGATCACGGCCGAGCTGCCGGGACGCACGTCGGCCTCGCTCACCGCCGATGTGCGTCCGCAGGTCAACGGCATCATCCAGGCACGGTTGTTCAAGGAGGGCAGCGAGGTTGTGGTCGGGCAGCCGCTCTACCTCATCGACCCGGCGAGCTACCAGGCAGCCTATGACAGCGCGCAGGCAGCCCAGCAGAAGGCCGAAGCGGCGGTGCCGACGGCGCAGGCCAAGTTCGACCGCTATGCCGGCTTGTTGAAGCAGAACGTTGTTTCCAAACAGGATTACGACGATGCCGCCGCAACGCTCGCCCAGGCCAATGCCGACGTGGCGTCGGCCAAGGCCAGTGTCGAAACCGCGCGCATCAATCTCGACTATACCAAGATCACCGCGCCAATCGCCGGTCGCATCGACAAGTCATCGCTGACGCCAGGCGCCCTGGTCACCGCCAATCAGGACACCTTGCTCACCACCATCCGGTCGCTCGATCCGATCAATGTCGACGTCACGCAGTCGAGCACCAATCTGCTCAACTTGCGCCAGGCGATCAATGAGGGCCGGCTGAAGTTCAGCGGCCCCAATGTCTCGGTCAAGCTGAAGCTCGAGAACGGCACCATCTACAACCAGACCGGCAAGCTGGAATTCGCCGGCGCCAATGTCGACCAGACGACCGGCACATTCGCCTTGAGGGCCGAGTTCCCCAATCCCGACCGCCTGCTTTTGCCGGGCATGTATGTGCGCGCGCTGGTGGAGGAGGGCGTCGCCCAGAACAGCTTCCTGGTGCCGCAGCGCGGCGTCACCCGCAACACCAAGGGCGAGGCGACTGCAATGGTCATCAATGCGCAGGGCAAGGTCGAAACGCGTGTGCTCACTGTCCGCAACAGCGTCGGCAACAACTGGCTGGTGGATTCAGGTGTCGGCGACGGCGACCGGGTCATCGTCGAAGGGCTGCAACTGGTGCGCCCCGGCGGCGACGCGACGGGCGTCGAGGTGACGATCGACGAGACGACCGGCGAGGTGAAGGACAGGGCGCAGACCTCTTCGGCCGCGCCAGCTCCCGCCAAGATGGCCGCCAACGGCCAGCAGACCGGGAACTGAGCCATGTCGGTATTCTTCATCAACCGGCCGATCTTCGCCTGGGTGATCGCCATCGTGATCATGCTGGGCGGCCTGCTCGCGCTGACCACGCTGCCGATCTCGCAATATCCGCAGATCGCGCCGACCACGGTCAACATCAGCGCCACCTATCCCGGCGCCGACGCCCAGACGGTCGAGAATTCGGTGACCAAGGTCATCGAGCAAGGCATGACCGGCATCGACAATCTCGACTACATGACGGCGACTTCGACCTCGACCGGTGCGGCCACGATCACGCTGACCTTCACCAGTGCGGCCGATCCCGACACCGCACAGGTGCAGACGCAAAACAAGCTGCAGCTGGTGCAGTCGCAGCTGCCGCAGGTGGTGCAGAGCAACGGCATCACCGTCTCCAAATCCTCGACCGGCTTCCTGATGGTCATCGGCTTCGTCTCCAGCGACGGCAAGATGAACTCGACCGATCTCGCCGACTATGTCGACTCGACCATCAACGACACGTTGAAGCGTGTCGAAGGCGTCGGCTCGACGCAGCTCTTCGGCTCCGGCTATGCCATGCGCATCTGGCTCGATCCGGACAAGCTCGCCAAATATACGCTGATGCCGAGCGACGTGGCCTCGGCGATCGAGGCGCAGAACACGCAGGTCTCAGCCGGCCAGCTCGGCGGCATGCCGCAACGCAAAGGCCAGCAGCTCAACGCCACGGTGACCGCCAAGAGCCGGCTGCAGACCGCCGAACAGTTCCGCAACATCATCCTCAAGAGCCAGACGGACGGCTCGCTGGTTCGCCTCAACGACGTCGCCACCGTCGAACTCGGCGCCAAAAGCTACACCACGCAGGCCAGATACAACGGCCAACCGGCGGCCGGCGTCGCAATCAACCTTGCGACCGGCGCCAATGCCATCAGCACGGCGGAAGCCGTGCGCACGACGATCAACCGGCTGAGTTCGACCTTCCCGCAAGGGGTCGAGGTCGTTTACCCCTACGACACCTCGCCCTTCGTGCGGCTGTCGATCGAGGAAGTGGTCAAGACGCTGGCCGAGGCGATCGTGCTGGTGTTCCTGGTGATGTTCATCTTCCTGCAGAATCTGCGGGCAACGATCATCCCGACCATCGCCGTCCCGGTGGTGCTGCTCGGCACGTTCGGGGTGCTGTCGCTGTTCGGCTATTCCGTCAACACGCTGACCATGTTCGCCATGGTGCTGGCCATCGGCCTGCTGGTCGACGACGCCATCGTCGTCGTCGAGAATGTCGAGCGCGTCATGCAGGAGGAAGATCTGTCGCCGAAAGAGGCGACGCGAAAATCGATGGGCGAGATCACCGGCGCGCTGGTCGGCATCGCCACCGTGCTGTCGGCGGTGTTCGTGCCGATGGCGTTCTTCGGCGGTTCGACCGGCATCATCTACCGGCAGTTCTCGGTGACCATCGTCTCGGCCATGGTGCTGTCCGTTCTGGTGGCGCTGGTGCTGACCCCGGCGCTGTGCGCCACCATCCTGCGGCGGCCCAAGGACCATGCCACGCAGACCGGTCCGTTCGGCTGGTTCAACCGCGTGTTCGATCGCGGCACGACGGCCTATCGAGACGGCTCGCACGGCATCATCAACCGGTCCTGGCGCTTCCTCGCCGTCTTCCTCGCCATCGTCATCGGCGTGGGCTGGATGTTTGCCCGGCTGCCGAGCTCGTTCCTGCCGGAAGAGGACCAGGGCATCCTGATCACCAGCGTGTCGCTGCCGGTCGGCGCGACGCAAGACCGTACCGAGCGTGTGCTGGCCGAGGTGACCGACCACTATCTCAAGGAAGAGAAGGATGCCGTCCAGGGCGTCTTCACCGCTTCCGGTTTCGGCTTCGGTGGCGCCGGGCAGAATGTCGGCATTGCATTCGTGCCGCTGAAGGAATTCAGCCAGCGCTCGTCGCCGGCGCTGGCGGCGCAGGCGGTCGCTGGCCGCGCAATGGGTGCCTTCCGCAAGATCAGGGATGCGCAGGTCTTCGCGCTTGCCCCTCCGGCCATCCAGGGCTTCGGCAACACCAACGGTTTCGATTTCTACCTGCAGGACGTCAACGGCGCCGGCCATGATGCACTGATCCAGACGCGCAACCAGCTTCTGGGGCTTGCCGCGCAGAGCAAACTGCTCGCCAACACGCGCCCCAACGGCCAGGAGGACCAGCCGCAATTCGCAATCGACATCGACCAGGAAAAGGCCAGCGCGCTGGGCGTCAGCCTCGCCGACATCAACAACACGCTGTCAAGTGCCTGGGGCAGCGACTACGTCAACGATTTCATCGATCGCGGGCGGGTGAAGCCGGTCTATATGCAGTCGGACGCGAACTTCCGCATGCAGCCGGAGGATCTGGACAAATGGCAGGTGCGCAATGCCAGCGGCGCCATGGTGCCGTTCTCGGCCTTCGCCTCCAGCCACTGGACCTTCGGCTCGCCCCGGCTTGAACGCTACAATGGCTCGGCGGCGGTCGAGATCCAGGGCGCGGCGGCCACGGGCGTCAGCTCCGGCGCGGCCATGGACGAGATCGACAGGCTGGTGGCGCAACTGCCGGCCGGATACTCGCACGAATGGACCGGGCTGTCGCATCAGGAACGGCTTTCGGGCAACCAGGCGCTGTCGCTCTACGCGATTTCGGCGCTGGTGGTGTTCCTGTGTCTCGCGGCACTCTATGAGAGCTGGTCGATCCCGTTCGCGGTCATGCTGTCGGTGCCGATCGGCATTTTTGGCGCGCTCGCGGCGGCAACGCTTTTCGGCCAGACCAACGACGTCTATTTCAAGGTCGGCCTTTTGACCACGATCGGCCTCGCCGCCAAGAACGCCATCCTCATCGTCGAGTTCGCCATCGAGCGGCAGGCGGCCGGGATGGGGCTGGTCGAGGCGACGCTGGAGGCGGCGCGGCAACGCTTGCGGCCAATCCTGATGACGTCGCTGGCCTTCATCCTCGGCGTCACGCCGCTCGCCATCGCCAGCGGCGCCGGCTCCGGCGCGCAGAATTCGGTCGGCATCGGCGTGATGGGCGGCATGATCGCGGCGACGGTGATCGGCGTCTTCCTGGTGCCGCTCTTGTTCGTCACGGTGCGGCGTATCTTCAAGGGCAGGGTGGCGAAGCCCGATATCGGGCCGGATATCGGGCAAGACACGGGCGAGAAGCCAGCGACAGCCAACCAGCAATAAGGAAAGTTCCAATGACAGGTTTCGAACGTGGCCCGGCCGCCGCGGGGCGGCTCATTGCGCCCATGATCACGGCTGTTCTGCTCGCTGGATGCGTCGTCGGCCCGGATTATCGGACGCCCATCCTGCCGATGCCGGCATACTGGAGTGGTGAGAATCCGACGAAATCCGTCGAGCCGGCGCAGCTGTCGCAATGGTGGCAGCGCTTGCGCGATCCGCAACTCGATACGCTCGTCGACGAGGCGGTTGCCGGCAATCTCGATGTCGCCACCGCGAAAGCCAAGGTCCGCGAGGCGCGCGCCAACTATCGCCAGAGCGCCGGCGCGTTGCTGCCGTCGGTGGACGGTTCCGGCTCGGTCACCCGCAACAAGTCGGCCGCGACCACATCGGGGACCAATTCCATCTACAGCGAATACCAGTCCGGCTTCGACGCCAGCTGGGAGCTCGACCTGTTCGGCGCCAACCGCAGGGGCGTGGAGGCGGCGCGCTACGGCGTGGAGGCGTCGCAAGAGGAGTTGCGCTCGACACTCCTGACCCTGGTCGGCGACGTCGCGTCCTATTACACCCAGGCGCGCGGCTACCAGGCCCGCATCGCGCTCGCCCGGCGTTCGGCCGCGTCGCAACGGCAGACCGCCGAATTAACCCGCACCATGGCTCTGGCGGGATCGGCGACGGCGGCCGATGTCGCCAAGGCGATGGGGCAGGCGGCCAGCACCGAGGCTACGGTGCCGACGCTGGAGGCAAGCTATGCCGAGGCGGTGCATCGTCTGTCGGTGCTCACCGGCCAGCCGCCGGCGGCACTCAGCGAGCGCTTGAAACGCGGCAAGCCGATCCCGTCACCGCGCCTGCCGATACCGACCGGGATTCCCGCCAACATCCTTTTGTCGCGCCCGGACGTGCTCATGGCCGAGCGGCAATACGCGCAATACACCGCCAAGGTCGGGCAGGCGGAAGCGGCGCGCTATCCCTCGGTCAGCCTGACGGGAAACATCAGCACGGCAGCGCTCAACATCGGCGATCTCGGCAAGAATTCGTCGATCGGCTGGTCGTTCGGACCGACGCTCAGCGTGCCGCTCTTCAATGCCGGGCAGTTGCAGGCGGCGGCCGATGTCGCCCGCGCGCAGCGCGACCAGTATTTCATCGCTTACCGCGCCTCGGTGCTTACCGCGCTCGAGGATGTCGAGAACGCGCTGGTGCTGATGGCGCAGGAGCGCATCCGGATCGGCAAGCTTGCCTCGTCGGCGAAATCCTATGGCGAGGCGGCAAGTCTCGAGGGCACACTCTACAAGGCCGGTGAGACCAGCCTGCTCGACGTGCTCGACGCGCAGCGCTCGCTCTATACGGCTGAAGATTCGCTCCTGCAAAGCCGCGTGCTCCTGGCAACCAACTACATCGCCCTCAACAAGGCGCTCGGCGGCGGCTGGGACGGCGCGGTCGACAGCACAAAACCCGAAATCGTCGACGTCAAGGCCGGGCCGCGGCTGGCGGTGAAGCTCGCGAAGCAGTGAACAAAAAGTGCGATTCACGCCGACGGTGTCGGGTTATAGTCTCCCAGAGGCCATGAGATGTCCCACGTCTACGATCTTGCATCCGGTGTGGTCCGGCGCAT
Organism: Mesorhizobium erdmanii; assembly: GCF_013170725.1. Lineage (NCBI taxonomy): Bacteria > Pseudomonadati > Pseudomonadota > Alphaproteobacteria > Hyphomicrobiales > Phyllobacteriaceae > Mesorhizobium > Mesorhizobium erdmanii. The sequence continues at coordinate 2,908,346 of NZ_CP033361.1, forward strand.
CTATGAAAAGCGCATAGAGGCGCCGGCGATCCTCGATGCCGCGACTGATTTTCCGAACGCGGTGAAATTCACCAAGGCCTGGCAAGGCATCCGCGACGAGGCGCTTGGCGTGCGTCTCGGCAAGGCTCCCCGTTTCCACGACATCATGCCGGAGCAGGCCGAGATCTCGGCCAATGACGGGTTGGACTGGCGCATGTTCGTGCTCAAGGCCTACGACGTCACGGTGCCGGAGAACCTCGCACGAATGCCGGTTCTCAGCCGGTTGCTCGCCGAATGCCCGGAGGTCAAATCGGCGGCGGTTTCGTTCCTGGCGCCGCGCAAGCACATCCCGGCCCATCGCGGACCTTTCCGCGGCATCATGCGGTTCCACCTTGGCCTGGTCATCCCGCGGCAGCCCGATGGCCGCCCGGCAACCATCATGATGATCAATCATCAGGAGAGGCGCATCACCGACGGCGAAGGCCTGCTGTGGGACGACACCTACCAGCATGAGGTGATAAACAATTCCGACGAGGCCCGCATAGCGCTGCTGCTCGATGTCTGGCGCCCTGGAATGCCCTGGGACATGGAAATCCTGTCCAGGCTGATCGTGCGCGGGGTGCAGTCGGGGATGCGCCGCAGGGGCGTGTCCTTCTCCGGCTGAAGCCACGGCGGGCGACGGCGCACCGTCCCGTCAGCCTGTTCAATTTGAGCGAGGACCCGCATGAGCACCATGATCTTTCCGGTTCCCGGGCCGAGATCGTGGATCACGCCAGCCGCCTACTCGAGGACTGGCGCAGTGCCATGGCCGTGCGGAGCGACAGCGATGTCGACCCGCTGCTGACGGTGATCAGGGAAGGGGGGCCTTTCCATTGCCTCGGCGAGCTGCCGGCCTATCTCGAAAGGCTGCGCCGGACGGGCCGCGCGGCGGCAGCGGCACAGCTCGAGCAGCGCCACCCGGCACCGCCGCCACGGCGAAAATCGCTGAACTGAACGGCCCGGCACCGAAAACCCGTCCGCGCCGCCATATCGATCGGCCAGGCACCCCCCTTCCGTCAGGGGCTTCCCATACGCAAGGAGCGGATGTAAAAGGGAATATTAGAACTTCATTAAGTATGTGAACAGCGTTTGCGTAGAAGGTGTTCGGTCATGAATCTCAAGAATCTGATCAAGCGTGCCGATGATGTGGACAGGGCGTTCGAGGAGCTCCAGACGGAATTGGCGGAAACGATCGAGGCGTGTCTCGACGAAGAGCCGGTTTTGCAGGACGCCAGCGTCGATGTCGGCGAGCCCGACGATGGTGGTCCGTCCGAAGCCGGTGTGGACGATCCGCAAAGCCTGCCAAGGCTGACCCCGCATACGCAGACCAGGCTCGCCGCGCTCGGAGCCCTCGACGGGCTGTTCCGCGACGCGCAGGGGCATCTCGACGAGATCGGCGGAAAACTGTCGGAACTCGCGTCCTCGCACCACCTGACGCGCGAATTCCTCGGCATCCTGCATGGCGACGTCATGCGGGCCAACGAGATGGAACTCGTCAATGCCGGGCTTGCGACCGAGCACAAAGCGCTCTCGGACCAGTTCGCCGAAGCGGTGAAAAGACAGACCGAGCGCGACGGCGCCTTCGACACTCTTCAGCAGCGCGAGGCGAGCCTGGTGCAGGAGCGGGAGGCGCTACGCGCCGCACTCGCCGCCGCCAGACTGAAACTGGTGGAGGCCGCCAACGCGGCCGCCAAGCGCGAAGCTGAGTTCGGCGACATCGCGAACCAGCTTTCGGCAAGGACCATCGATGCCAACCGCAGCGCGAACGAGAGCAAGGTGCTGCGGGAAAAGCAGGTCAGCCTGTCGGTTGACCTCGATCGGTCACTGCATCGGGAAGCCGAGGCACGGCACAAGCTCGACGAAGTTTCCGCTATCCATTCCACCGATACAGCACGGATCGCGGATCTGATGGCCGCGCTCGGCAAGAGCGAGAAGGAGGAGGCGCGGCTGCGCAAGTCGCTCGAGAGCGCCCAGGCGAACCTTCGGGAAATGGCCGAGGCGACCAGCCTCATGGAGGCTGACCGCGACGCCGAGCTTGCCCGCACCCGCTTGGAAATGCAGGGCTTGCGCTCGGAAACCCAGAACCTGCAGGCTCGGATGGAGCAAACCATCATCGAGAACGGCGAAGCCGCGGTCGAGATCGCCAGGCTCAAGCTGCAACTGGATGACGCGCTAGCCGAAAGGCAGATCGCCGATGAGCAACTGTCGGCATTGAGGAGCGAGAACGAGAGCGGCAAGATGAGCCTGTCGAGTGTCACCGCCAATCTCTCGCAGCTGTCGCTCCAGCAGGCCTCGGAGCAGATCGAGTTCGATATCCAGAAGCAGGAATGCGAGGACCTGCGCGCGGAGGTCGCGAGCCTCAACGCCCGCATCAAGGAGCTTCTCCCCTACGAACGCCTGCACAAGGTCACGGCTGCCAGGACCCGCGACAACAATGTAGTCGAGATCCCCGTGGCGGACTCCGTGCGCGCCACGCACAGACGGCGACTGCGCCGGAACATGCAGGTTACGTCATAGTCCGCGAGAGCGTGCGGTTGCTTTTCGACCGGACCGACTGGCTGATGCCGGCACCTCGGCGCGAATGAGGCAGGCACAGCCGCGCTTGCCTGTGCCCTATCAAACGGCCGACGCTGCCTCACGACAGAAGGGGCGATTACCCCTATCTCCACGCGGTCGCACATTCCGCGGCATGGAGGAAGAACCAGTTGACATCGATGCCGGTTGCCGGCCGCGAAGCAGCGCCATTGCCCGTGGCGGCGCTGATGGGGGCCATGGTGTCGATCCAGATCGGCGCCACCTTTGCCAAGACGCTGTTTCCGGTGATCGGCGCGCAAGGCACGACGACGCTCAGGCTGGTCATCGGCGCGCTGATGCTGATCGCGGTGCTGCGGCCCTTGCAGATGCGGCCGACGCGCGCCACGCTGCCCTGGCTGGTTGCCTATGGCGTGACGCTCTGCGCCCTCAACCTTCTGTTCTACGCGGCCCTTGCCAGGATCCCGCTCGGCGTCGCGGTGGCGCTCGAATTTTCCGGGCCGCTGCTGGTGGCGACGCTGACCTCGCGGCGCGCCGGCGATTTTGCCTGGATCGCGCTTGCGGTCGCCGGCATCATCCTGTTGTCGCCCTTCATCCAGTCGCTGCAGCCGCTCGATCCGACAGGGGTTATGCTGGCGCTGGCGGCCGGTGGCTTCTGGGCGCTCTACATCGTGCTGGCGCAGAAGGCGGGCGCGGAGCTAGGCACCCGCACCACCGCCTATGGCATGGCGATCGCCGCCGTGCTGGTACTGCCCTTCGGCATCGCCGAGGCCGGGACCGGCCTGCTCGCGCCGTCGATCCTGGTCAGCGCGCTGCTCGTCGGCCTTTTTTCGAGCGCGCTGCCGTTCTTCCTGGAGATGGTGGCGCTGACCCGCATGCCGGCCCGCATCTACGGCACGCTGACCTGCCTGGAGCCGGGGCTCGGCGCGCTGGCCGGTTTTTTGTTCCTGCATGAGAAGCTTACCATGCCGCAACTGGCCGGCGTGGTTGCCGTTATCGTGGCTGCGGCCGGCACCGCGCTGACGTCGAAGCCGCCGGTGCCTTCGCCGGAGTAGGGTGGCTTCGCCACGATTTTCGACTTTGGCGGTGGTCGCCGCCAATCGCCAACGCTCTCCTCTTGGACTCGCCAAAATACAACCCATATTGAGTCCATGGAGCTTTGAGCGTGACCTTCGCGCGGGTGGCCCTTCTTGCCGCGGCCTTCGTTGCCGTGGCTGTCTTTTCTCCCTTCTCTTCAGCCGGGAGCGAGAGGGTGGCGCTGAGCGTCGCCATCGACGGCGCCATCGGGCCGGCAAGCAGCAGGCAGCTCGAGGAAGCGCTCGATGTCGCCGCCAAGCGGGACGCCGAGGTTGTTATCCTTCAAATCGACACGCCCGGCGGACTGGTCACCTCGATGCGCGAGATGATCGCCGATATCCTGGCTTCGCCGGTGCCCGTCATCGGCTATGTTGCGCCAGCCGGCGGCCATGCGGCGAGTGCCGGCACCTACATCCTCTACGCCACCCATGTCGCGGCGATGGCGCCAGGCACCAATCTCGGCGCCGCGACGCCGGTCGAGATCGGCGGGCTGCCGTCGCTGCCGGGCGGCGAGAAGGACGATCAGAAGAGCCAGGGCGACCAGAAGGGCCAGGGCGGCCGGCCGGCCGGCGACGCGATGATGGCCAAGGTGACCAATGACGCCGTCGCCCTGATCCGTTCGCTCGCCGAACTGCGCGGGCGCAACGGCGACTGGGGCGAGAAGGCGGTGCGCGAGGCGGCGAGCCTGTCGGCCAATGCGGCGCTGCAGGAGCATGTCATCGACTTCGTCGCCCATGACACAACCGAGCTCTTGCAACTGGCGAACGGGCGCACCGTCGATGTCGCCGGCAAGAAAGTGGTGCTGGCGACCAAGGGGCTGCCGGTCGAGACGCTGGAGCCCGGCTGGTTCATCCGGCTGCTCGCCGTCATCACCGATCCGAACGTCGCCGTCATCCTGATGCTGGCCGGCGTCTATGGCATCGTCTTCGAGTTCACCAGTCCCGGAGCGGTGGCGCCCGGCGTCATCGGCACGGTCTGCCTCGTGCTCGGCCTCTATGCGCTCGACTTCCTGCCGATCAACTATGCCGGCCTTGCGCTGATGCTGCTCGGCATCGCCTTCCTCGTCGTCGAGGCCTTCAATCCCACTGTCGTGCTCGGGCTCGGCGGCGTGGCCGCCTTTCTGTTCGGCGCCGCCATGCTGATGAGAATAGAAGGACCGGGCTTTGCCATGTCATGGGCCGTCATCGGTCCTGCCGCGGCGTTGACGCTCGGACTGGCGCTGCTGACCGGCAGCTATGTCTGGGCGGCGCGCAAGAACCCGCCGCGCGTCGGCGGCGAAGCCATGCGCGGCCAGCCGGCCGAGATCCTCGACTGGCAAGGCGCGGAGGGCCATGTCCTGGCCCTGGGCGAGCGCTGGCGGGCGAAGGCCGACGAACCGATCGCGGCCGGCGACAGTGTCGAGATCACCGATATCAGCGACCTCGTGCTCACGGTGCGGCGGCGCGATGCGGCAAGGAATGGAGCAACACAATGATGATTGGTTATGTCGCCTATCTGGTCGTCGCACTGGTCGTGATCATGTTCCTGTCCGCGGCCATCCGCATCCTCAGGGAATATCAGCGCGGCGTGGTCTTCACGCTCGGCCGCTTCACCGGGGTCAAGGGTCCGGGTCTCATCATCCTCGTTCCCTTCGTGCAGCAGATGGTGAAGGTCGACCTGCGGGTGGTGGTGCAGGATGTGCCGCCGCAGGATGTGATTTCGCGCGACAATGTCTCGGTCAAGGTCAACGCCGTGCTCTATTTCCGCATCGTCGATGCCGAGCGGGCGGTCATCCAGGTCGAAGACTACATGGCCGCCACCAACCAGCTGGCGCAGACCACGCTGCGCTCGGTGCTCGGCAAGCATGAGCTGGACGAGATGCTGGCCGAGCGCGACAAGCTCAACAGCGACATCCAGGAGATCCTCGACCAGCGCACCGATGCGTGGGGCATCAAGGTGTCCAATGTCGAGATCAAGCATGTCGACCTCAACGAGAACATGATCCGCGCCATCGCCAAGCAGGCCGAAGCCGAGCGGCTGCGGCGCGCCAAGGTGATCAACGCCGAGGGCGAGCAGCAGGCGGCGGCGAAACTGGTCGAGGCGGGCCGCATGCTGGCGGCCGAGCCGCAGGCCATGCAGTTGCGCTATTTCGAGGCTTTGCACGACATCGCCGGCGAACGCTCGTCGACGGTGGTGTTCCCGCTGCCGGTGGACCTGCTCAGCCAGTTCATGAAGGGGCAGGGGAAGTAAGGGATGTGCGCGAGACCCTTCACCCCCTCCACGGCGGCTCCGGCGCGAAGCGCTTGCCGATCCAGTCGGCGAAGGCGCGGGTCTTGGCGGCTTGTCCCTTGGCCGAGGGCATGACGACATAGACCGCGCCTTCGTCGGCCAGCGTCCACTCCTCCAGCACGGGCACCAGCCGTCCGTCGGCGAGTTCGCGGCCGACCAGCCAGTCGGTGCTCATCATCAGGCCGACGCCTTGCACGGCGGCCTCGACCAGCACCTCGGCATCGTCGCTGACCAACGGCCCGGACACCTCGACGCGCGCGCGCCGGCCCTCGCGGTCGGTCATCTCCCAGGCCGGAAAGGTCTGGAAACCGCTGAAGCCCAGGCAGGAATGTCTAAGCAGCGCCTGCGGTGTGTCCGGCCTGCCTCTTCGGGCGAGATAGGAGGGCGCCGCGCAGAGCAGCCGGCGCCGCGTCGCCACCTTGCGCGCCACCAGGCGTGAATCCTCCAGCGCGCCGAGCCGCACGGCGACGTCGAAATTCTCGGCGACCAGATCGGCGAAGCGGTTGGAGAATTCGGCCTCGATGCGGACATCGGGAAATTCGGCAAGGAATTGAGGCAGCAGCGGCCCGATCCACATGCGCCCGAACGTGCCGGGCAGCGCCAGCCTCAGCAGGCCGCGCGGGCCGCCGCCGGCATGTGCCGACGCGGCGGCCTCGGCCTCGTCGACGGAAGCGAGGATGGCGCGCACGCGCAACAGGAATTCGGTGCCCGCCTCGGTCAGCGACACGCTGCGCGTCGTGCGGGAGAGCAACCTTACCCCCAGCCGCTCCTCCAGCGATTGCAGGCGCCGCGACAGGATGGTGGCGTCGCGCCCGATGCGCGCCGCCGCCCGGGTGAAGGAGCGGGCCTCGGCAATAGCCGCGAAGGCCGTCATTTCGGCTAGGGCCGCCGGCTCATGGGATTGCTGCATGATTTGCAATACTCAAATGTGATGGCTCATGATTATCAAGAAATAACGCAGCAACTAGGTTCACTCAACCCATCAATCGTCCCAACGGAGTGAAACCATGAAAGCCATCGAATTAAGCCAGCCCAGGCTGGACGCCTTCCGCGCCGCCACCATTGCAACGCCGGAGCCGCAACGCGGCGAAGTGCTGATCCGCCAGCGTGCGGCGAGCCTCAATTTCGTCGATGTCGCGGTGGCGAGCGGCAATTATCCGGGACCGAGCTTTCCGTTGATCCCCGTCGCCGACGGTGCCGGCGAGATCGTCGCGCTGGGTGAGGACGTCACGAGATTCAACACCGGCGATCGGGTCATCGCCCATGCCAAGCCACGCTGGATCGGCGGCCCGCCGCGACCCCACGAGATGACGCAGATGCGCGGCGTCTCGCTGCCGGGGTCGCTGGCTGAATATGTCGCGCTGCCGGCCAATTCGCTCGTGCCGGTCCCGGCGCATCTTTCCTTCGAGGCGGCATCGACGCTGCCGATTGCCGGCACCACGGCATGGAACGCCATCCGCGCCGCCAATGTCGGGCCGGGCTCGGTCGTCGTGCTGCTTGGCACCGGCGGCGTCTCGATCCTCACCCTGCAGCTTGCCAAGGCCGCCGGCGCCACCGTCATCATCACCTCGTCTTCGGACGAGAAGCTTGAGCGGGCGAGGGCACTCGGCGCCGACCATCTCATCAATTACCGGGCGACATCAGACTGGGACGGCAAGGTGCTGGAGCTGACCGGTGGCCTTGGCGCCGACCTCGTCGTCGAGACCGGCGGCACCGCCACTTTCGCCCGCGCCGTCAACGCCACCGCGCCCGGCGGCACGCTGTTCACCATCGGCTTCGTCACTGGCGCCGAGGCCACGATCAACCTGCTGCCGATCATCATCAAGGCGCTGAAGGTGATCGGCAACAACACCGGATCGGTCTCCGACCTTCGCGACGCCGCCCGCGCCATCGGCGCAGCGGGGATCGAGCCGGTCGTCGACAAGGTGTTTTCACCTGACGAAGCGGCCGAAGCCTATGCCCACATGGCCGCCGGCGGCCTGCATTTCGGCAAGCTGGCGTTCGCATTGGAGTGGTGAGGAAACTGATCTCCCCCCTCGAGGGGGAGATGGCCGGCAGGCCAGAGGGGGTCGGTTCGACTGGGCGCGACTTTCTTGCGACGATCGAGGTTAGCGCTTCACGCGAGACGACCCCCTCTGTCGCCTTCGGCGACATCTCCCCCTCGAGGGGGGAGATTAGGCGCTTAGATCAGCTTCTCCAGCGTGATCGGCAGATCCCGTATCCGCTTGCCTGTCGCGTGGAACACCGCGTTGGCGATCGCCGGAGCGATGCCGACGATGGCGAGTTCGCCGACGCCCTTGCCGCCAAGCACCGAGGAGTGCAGGTCGGGTATCCCCACCGAGATCACCTCGATATCGGGAATGTCGGCATTGGTCGGCACGAGATAGTCGGCGAGGTTGTTGTTGACGATGCGGCCGTGGCGGCGGTCGACGATGCCTTCTTCCAGCAGCGCCTGGCCGATGCCCATGATGATGCCGCCCTTCCACTGGCTCTCGGCGAGCTTGGGGTTGTAGAGCCGGCCGGAATCCAGCGCCGACACCACGCGCGATACACGCACCGTGCCGAAATCCTCGTCGACGCGCACCTCGACGAAATGTGCGCACCAGGAGTGGCGGGAATAGTCGCCCTCGGTGTGCGGCACCGACATGGCGATGGTGGTGTAGTTCTTGTAGCGGTCCTCGGCCGTTGAATTGGCCGGCATGGTGTCGCCGGTTGCTTCGATATGGTCGCGGCCGACGCTGTCGAGCAGTTCGGCGATCGAGACATCGGGGCCGTCGCCGCGCGGCGAAGCGATGCGGCCGTTGGCGACGACCAGCGTATTGGCCTGCAGCGCATGGAAGGGCGAGCGCGGATCGCCGATCGCCAGACCCACCAACTGGTCGAGTGCCGATGTCGCGGCCTTGAAGACCGCACCGGTCATGACGCCGGCCAGCCGCGAACCGCCAGTGACGCCGGCGCGGGGAAAGCGGGAATCGCCGAGTTTCACCACGACATTGTCGGCCGGCACGCCGACCGTCTCGGCGGCGGTCTGCGCCAGGATGGTATAGGTGCCCTGGCCCATGTCGATCGAGGAGCTTTCGACCTCGACGGAGCCGTCAGCAAGGATGCGGACAACCGCCTCGCCATAGGCGCGCCGCACCGGATAGGTGCCGGCGGCCACGCCCCAGCCGATCAACTGGTTGCCGTCGCGCATCGAGCGCGGTTCTGGCGAGCGCCTGGCCCAGCCGAAGCGCTCCGCGCCTGCTGCAAAAGCCTCGCGCAACTGCCGGGTCGACCAGGCTTTTTTGGCGTGCGGGTCCTGTTCGGCATAGTTGCGCAGCCGGATTTCCAGCGGATCGATGCCGACCTCATAGGCGAGCTCGTCGATGGCGCTCTCTATGCCGAAGGCCGAGGGGTTTTCGCCCGGCGCGCGCATGGCGCCCGGCACCACGGAATTGACCCGCACGACGTTCTGCTTCGAGGAGAAATTCGGCGTCGCGTACATGATCGAGGTGACCGAGCCCAGCGGCTCGACCCACATACCGTCCATGGACGTCTCGTTGACGCCGCGATGCACGATCGACTGGATCACGCCGTCACGGTCGGCGCCGATGGTGACCGTCTGCCGGGTCGCGGCACGGCCGCCATAGCCGGTAAAGGTCTGCGGTCGGGTCATAACCAGCTTCACCGGCCGTCCGAGCATTCTGGCGGCACTCGCGGCAACCGCGCCATGGCTCAGCGCCAACGCCTTGGAGCCGAAGCCGCCGCCAACATAGGGCGAGACCAGCCGCACATTCCCGAACGGTATGCCGAACCATTCGGCATAGGTGCGGGCCATGCCGTCCAGCCACTGGCTCGGCTCCCAGACGGTGAGATGATCGCCTTCCCAACGCGCGACCAGGCCATGCGGCTCCATCGGCGCCTGGTATTCGCGCGGCGTGTTGTAGGCGGCGCAGATGCGCACCGGCGCCGAGGCGAAGGCGGTCGAGGCATCGCCCCATTCCTTGGTCATGGCGTCGATCGGAATGCCGTCGCCGGCCTTGCCGTCGCTGAGGTCGACGATGGAAGGCGTCTCGTCATAGCTGACCTTGACCAGGGCCGCCGCGGCGACCGCCTGCTCGAAGGTCTCGGCCACGACAGCGGCGACATGCTGGCCCGAGAAGGTGATGTCGCGCGCCAGCGGGCAGTAAGGCTTGTCGGGCGGCGGCGTGCCGAACCAGTCCGCCGCGGTTTTCAGGCTGATGATGGTGTCCGGTGTCAGCACTTGCAGCACACCGGGCGCTGCTTCAGCGGCGGCGGTGTCGATGGCGCGCACCCTGCCGGAGGCGATCGTGCTTTCGACCAGCACGGCGTGGACGAGGCCTTCGAGCTGCTGTTCGACGGCGTATTTGGCCGCACCGGTGATCTTGGCCGGGCCGTCGACGCGCGACAACCGGCCGCCGACGGCTTGCGCCAGCGTGCCATCGGAGGCGTCGCCTCGTTTTGATTCACCAATTCCGATGTTGTGAACGGTCATGCCGTCTCTCCCAATTTGAGGATGGCCCTGGCGACGACGCGCGGCGCGAGCTCGATCTTGTAGTGGTTGGCGCCATGGTCGACGGCGCCTTCGACGGCAAGCAGGCTGGCGGCGCGGACGGTTTCCGGCTCCAGCATCTTGCCCTTCAGAGCGTCTTCGACGGCACGGGCCCGCCACGGCTTTGTCGCGACGCCGCCGAGCGCCACGCGCAGGTCGCGGATGGTGCGGCCATCGGCTTCCAGTTCCAGCCCGACGGCGGCGCTTGCGGCGGCGAATTCATAGGATTGCCGATCGCGGATCTTGAGGTAAGTCGAGCGGCGGGCGGCGGCGGGCCCGGGGATTTCGATGGCGGTGATCATCTCGCCGGGTTCGATCGCATGCTCCTTGTCGGGCGTGCTGCCGGGGAGCAGGAAGAAGTCGTCCACCAGAAGCTTGCGCCCGCCGAGATGAACAATCGCGTCGAAGGCGACGAGTGCCGTGGCGAGGTCGCCGGGATACATGGCGATGCAGGCGTCGCTGGTGCCGAGCACCGCATGGCCCCTGGTGACGCCGCCGATCGCCGAACAGCCGGAGCCGGGTTGGCGCTTGTTGCAGGCCGAAAAATTCGCCGGATCGCGGAAATAGGGGCAGCGCGTGCGCTGCATCAGATTGCCGCCGATGGTCGCCATGTTGCGGATCTGCGCCGAGGCTGCCTGCCATAGCGCCTCGGAGATCGCGGGGAAGCGGCTCTTGATCTCGGCGTGGTCGGCGACATGGCTCATTCTGGCGAGCGCGCCGATGGTGGCGCCGTGCTCACCGATTTCGATCCGGTCGAGCCCCTTGAGATGGGTGATGTCGACCAGCGTGTCGGGCTGGGCGACGCCGCATTTGGCGAGATCGATCAGCGTCGTGCCGCCGGCCAAGAGCATGGCGCCGGGCAGGGCGGCCGCCTGGCGCGCGGCATCGGTCGAGGTGGCGCGAATGTAGGAAAAGTCCCTCATGATGCGTACTCCTGGGCTGCCTGGCGCACGGCGGCGACGATGTGCGGGTAGGCGCCGCAGCGGCAGAGATTGCCGGCCATGTATTCGCGGATCTCTTCATCCGAGCCGGCATGGCCCTCGCGGATGCAGGCCACCGCCGACATGATCTGGCCGGATGTGCAATAGCCGCACTGGAAGGCGTCCTGCTCGAGGAAGGCAGCCTGCACGGGATGCATTGCGCCCTCCCGTGCCAGCCCCTCTATGGTGGTGATGGCGCGGCCCTCGGCCTGCGCCGCCAGCGTCAGGCAGGCCAGCACGCGCTCGCCGTCGATATGCACGGTGCAGGCCCCGCACTGGCCATGGTCGCAGCCTTTCTTGGTGCCGGTCAGGCCGAGCCGCTCGCGCAACGCATCGAGCAGCGTGACGCGCGGCTCGAGCTGCAATTCATGATGCTGGCCGTTGATGTCGAGATGAACGGGGATTTTGGTCATGGGCGTCTGGCTCCAGTTGCTTGACGCGGGTGGGGTTAATTCATGTTGGACAGATCGAGCCCAACTGTCCGCCCGGCGCTTTCGCTCCGGGCGCTTGTCAGTTCGGAGGCCACGTTATCGGCTTCCCGTCGCCGCGCGGACCGCTTGTCAGGCCAGCAGGTCCTCGATGCGGATCGGAAAGCGGCGAGGCCGCACGCCGGTTGCATGCCATACGGCGTTGGCAACCGCGCCGGCGCTACCGGTAACGCCGATTTCGCCGACGCCCTTGATACCGAGCGCGTTGATGTGAGGGTCGTCCTCATGGACCAGAAGCGCCTCCACCGACGGCACGTCGGCATTTACCGGGACATGGTATTCGGCGAGGTTGGCGTTCTGGATCCGGCCCGAGCGCCGGTCGGTGACGGCTTCCTCGTGCAGCGCGAAGGAGACGCCCCAGATCATGCCGCCATAATACTGGCTCCGAACCAGCCTGGGATTGATGACCCGGCCGGCGGCGAAGGCGCCGACCAGCCTGGTGACGCGGATCTGCCCGAAATCGGGATCGACCTTCACCTCGGCGAAGACGGCGCCATGCGCGTGCTTGGCATAGGTCTCCTGGGACGCGGGATCCGGAGCGCCCTTGCCACGGCCTTCGACCTCGGTGAGACCGGCGCGGGTCAGGATCTCGGCATAGCTTTCGCTCCGGTTCTCATCGTCGCGGCGATACAGCCGGCCGCCGCGCGCCACCACGCCCTCATTGCCGGCGCCGAACAATGGCGAGGCCTTGTTCTCGGTGGCAAGGTCGGCAAGCTTGGCGACGACGGCGGCACCCGCATTGTGGATCGCCATGCCGGCCGTCGCCGTGTGGCCGGAGCCGCCGGCAATACCCGCATTGGGCAGGTCGGAGCTGCCGGCCCTGAAGTTGACCTGATCGATGTCGAGCCCAAGCCCGTCGGCGGCGATCTGGGCAAAGGCGGTCCAGGCGCCTTGCCCCATATCCTGGGCGCCGGTCTCCATCAGGCCGCTGCCATCGGCCCTCAGTACAGCACGCGCTTCGGCCTGGAACATGAGGGCCGGGAATGTCGCCGTGCCCACGCCCCAGCCGGTGAGGAAACCGTCGGCGTCGCGCATCAACCGAGGCTGAAGCGGGCGGCTCGCCCAGCCGAACGCCTTCGCGGCCTGACTGTAGCATTCGCGCAGCGCCTTGGAGGAAAACGGCTTGCCGGTCATCGGCTCGACCTCGGCATAGTTGCGCAGCCTGAATTCCAGCGGGTCCATGCCGCAGGCGTGAGCCGCCTCGTCGATGGCGCTTTCCAGCGCGATCGAACCGGTGGCTTCGCCGGGCGCGCGCATGAACAGAGGCGTGCCGGTGTCGAGCCGCACCGCCTCATGCGAGGTGGCGATGGCCGGGCTGGCATAGAGCGTGTGCGAAGCGTCGGCCGCCGGTTCGAAGAAGTCGTCGAAGGTGCTCGACGCGGTCTTGGCGTGGTGGTCGACGGCGGTCAGCCGCCCCTGACCATCCATGCCCATGCGCAAGGTCTGGCGCGTCGGCGCGCGATGACCGACCGGGCCGTACATCTGCTCGCGCCGCAGCACCAGCTTTACGGGGCGGCCAACGAGGCGCGCCGCCAGGACGCCCAGCACCTGCGGCCCCGAAATCATGCCTTTCGAGCCGAAGCCGCCGCCGAGGAAGGGGCTGCGGATGTGGATGTTTTGCGGGGCGATGCCGAACAGGCCGGCTATGCGGCCCTGCGCCATGGCAAGGCCCTGGCTTGGCGTGTCGATCGACAGTCTGTCGCCATCCCAAGCGGCGACAATGGCGTGCGGCTCCATAGCGTTGTGGTACTGGGCCGGCGTCTCGTAGGTAGCCTCGATCCGCGTCCTTGCCGATTTGAGGCCGGCCTCGACGTCGCCCTTGTGCTGCACCGCCGGATTGCCGACACCGACACCGCGCGGCACGAAGCTTTCGGCGTCGTCCAATCCGACGCGTGCCGGCAGTTCTTCATAGCGCGGCGACAGCAGCACCGCACCCTCGGTCGCCGCTTCCAGCGTTTCGGCGATCACCACCGCGATGCTCTGGTTGGGGTAGCGAACCTGATCGTTCTGCAACAGATCGAGCCGGAACATGAAGGGATGGTCCTTGGCATCCGGATCCATCGCGAGCGCTGGCCGGTTCGTGGGTGTCATCACCTCGACCACGCCCTTGTGTGCCTTGGCTGCCTCGATATCCAGCGAGGCAACGCGGCCGCGCGCGATGCTGCTGACGGCCAGCACGGCATAGAGCATGCCCGGGGGATGGTTGTCGGCCGCGTAACGCGCCGCCCCGGTGACCTTGAGAAAGCCATCGCGACGGGTCAGCGGCTGGCCGATGCTGGAGCCCTGCCTGAGATGGGCGGGTTGCTGGTTGAGGCCGAGTTCAAGCGTCATGGCGCGCTCCGGGAATGTTTGAGAACGGGGAGGCGGGCAGGGCTGGCAGCCGCTCGGGCGTTCCCGCCTGCGCGGATGTCAGCGCCCTGACCACGATGCGGCGTGCAAGTTCGATCTTGAACGCATTGTCGCCGGAAGGGCTGGCGTCGGCCAAAGCGGCATCGGCCGCGCTGGCGAAGGTCGCTTCATTGGCGTCGGCACCAAGCAGCATGGCTTCCGCCGCGCGCGCCCGCCACGGCTTGGGCGCGACACCGCCCAGAGCCAGCCTTGCGGCGCGGATCTTGCCGCCATCGACGACAAGTGCCGCGGCGGCCGAGACGACGGCGAAAGCGTAGGAGGTGCGTTCGCGGACTTTCAGGTAGCGGGCATTGGCGGCGAAGGAGGCGGCCTCCGCGGGCAGGCGTACGGCGACAATCAGATCGCCGGGCTCAAGCGCATTCTCCCGTTGCGGCGTTTCGCCGGGAAGCAGGTGGAATTCCGGCAGTGTGACGTGGCGCCGACCCTGCTTGCCCTCGATCTCTACAACGGCGTCAAGCGCTACCAGCGGCACGCAGAAGTCCGATGGATGGGTGGCAATGCAGGCATCGCTCCAGCCAAGCACCGCGTGCAAGCGGTTCTCGCCCCCAAGTGCCGCGCAACCGGCGCCTGATACACGCTTGTTGCAGGCGCTGGCGGTGTCGTAGAAATAGCTGCAGCGCGTGCGCTGCAACAGGTTGCCGCCGACGGTGGCAGCGTTGCGAAGCTGCGCGGAGGCACCCGACAGCAGCGCTTCCGCCACCATCGGATAGGCCTTGGCGAATGCCGCGTCATGGGCGAGATCGGCATTGCGGACCAGCGCGCCAATGCGCAGGCCGCCATCCTCGAGCCTTTCGATGCGGTTGAGTTCCGGCAGCCGTGAGATGTCGACGATGCGCTGGGGGCTGGTGACGCCGCCCTTCATCAGGTCGAGGAGATTGGTGCCGCCGGCGAGATAGGCCGAACCGGGCTCGGCCGCCGCCGCGATGGCGTCGGGGATGGAGGCGGGCCTGATGTAATCAAAGTCTCTCATGCCGCGGTCCTCCGATCGGCTTTGGCAAGTTGCTCCTGGGCTTCCAGGACGGCCTCGACGATGCCGCCATAAGCGGCGCAGCGGCATATGTTGCCGCTCAGCCCCTCGCGGATGCGTTCGGGATCGTCGCCGGCCTGTCCCTCGGCGATCAGGCCGAGGGTACTCATGATCTGGCCGGGCGTGCAGAAACCGCACTGGAAGCCATCATGGGCGATGAAGGCGGCCTGCACCGGATGCAGTTCTTCGCCGTTGGCGACGCCTTCGATGGTCATGACATCGGCGCCATCATGGCTGACCGCCAGCGCCAGGCAGGAGTTGATGCGTTTGCCGTCGACCAGCACCGTGCAGGCGCCGCACTGGCCGCGGTCGCAGCCCTTCTTGGTGCCGGTAAGATCAAGCCGCTCGCGCAAGAGGTCGAGCAAGGTGACGCGTGGATCGACCTCCAATTCGTGTCTATGGCCGTTGATGGTGAGCGTGATGGGAAGGCTGGTCATGGGCGTCTGGCTCCAGTTTGCTTGACGCGGATGGGGCGGATGGGAATGAACTGGTGCCTTGCCGGAGAAGGGCAAGGTGACCTTCTGGTCAGGTGTTGGCTGAAGTGGAGGTGACGGCGGATTTCCCGAGAGGCAGGCGGGCAGGGGAGATGTCGGCTTGCAGGTTCGAAAGACGTGACATACCCGTTCCCCTTCTTATATGATAAAGGCACTCCACTAAAGCGGAGGCGCCTCCGTTTATTAGTTGGTAGCTGGCCCGGCCGGGTTCAAGCCCCCATATTTCGTTCGTGGAGAAAAAATTGGCCGCAGCCGGTATCGCCGCAGAGAACGCCGCAGTGGAAAAGCCGCTGCGCGCCGATGCGCGTCGCAACCGCGACCGGCTGGTCGAAATGGCGGCGGCGGTGTTCGCCGAGCGCGGCATCGATGCGTCGCTGGAGGAGATCGCGCGCCGCGCTGGCGTCGGCATCGGCACGCTCTACCGGCATTTCCCGACACGCGAACACCTGGTCGAGGTGGTCTACCGCCGCGAGGCGGAGGCGCTGTGCGCGGCCGCCGACGAACTCGCCAAAAAGCATGCCTCGGATGTCGCGCTTGAAGAATGGATGCGGCGCTTCGTCGACTACATCGCCACCAAGCGCGGCCTGGCGACCAGCCTGCGCATCCTCATATCAACCAATTCGACGCTGTTTTCCGACACGTCGGGCAGGGTGTCGCAGGCGTTGCGGCAATTGGTCGAGGCGGCGGTGGCCGACGGCACCATCCGCGGCGACGTCGACGCCTCCGACGTGTTGCATGCGCTGTCCGGCATCTATTCGGCGCCCGACACGCCGGAGTGGCGCGACCGTTCGCGGCGCTTGGTCAAGTTGTTGATGGACGGGTTGCGGTTCGGAGCTGAGAAATCCGCGAAGGCTTGACGGTCCCGGCCACGATCGCCAGCCAGGAGAAAACCTTTCATAAAGGTGCACCCGCTAGCCATGGCAGGTCGAGCCCGCACGTCGCGCTTGCAACCTGATTGGGACCGACGCCTATCCCGAAACTGCTCGATTGCCGATCGCGACGCCACCCCAGTCCTCGGGCGCGACGTCGGCGATCGACTGTGAGAACGTCCAGTGGTGGCCGGCGAAGTCGCGACAGGAATACTGGCGCTCGCCATAGGGAAAGCTGGCCGGCGGGCTCAGGATCACGGCACCGTGGCGGGCGGCTCGTTTGTGATGGGCATCGACATCGTCGACACGCACCATCACCGCGAACGGCGCGCCGGCCTGCTCCGGCATCGGTTCGCCGGGCTTCGATCCGGTGACGACCACCGCTCCGTCGCCGAAGCCGAGTTGGTGGCGGTGGTTGGCGATGATCAGTCGAGGTTCGAACCCGAGCACCTGGCACAGCCAGCGGCTGGCGGCCTCGACATCGGGGTAGGACAGCACGGGTATGACCGCGCCCGGGGGCATCGAGCGATTGGCGATCATCTCATTCTCCATGGTATTCCGCGCAGGGGCGATCCAGGACGGATTCTTCCGCCTCAACTGTAAGGCGACCAGCACTGCTGGCGAGGCCCGTTATAGGGCTGGTAGCTGTTGTCCCAGGCACGGTAGGAGACGTAGCGCCCATAGCACCAGCGTACATGCGCGGCTTCCAGACGGACGGCGGGAGCAGGCGGCAATGGCGCCACGGTCGCGGCCGCGACACGGGCGGCAAAGGCGGCGGCGGGGAACCAGTAACCGTTGTAATACCGGTAGCCTGGGCGCACACGGACATAGCCGCGATAGCCGTTGTAGTAATAGCCGCCGCCGACGACGTAGAAGCCGCGCCGAAACCAGACGGGCGTCGGCGCGGTGGTGACCGATGCCGGGGCGGAGGCCGGCACGACCGGCAGGGCCTGGGCCGGCGAGGCCAGCACCGTAGCTCCAACCATCAAACCGCAAAATACCTTGATTGTCCGTTTCATCTTTTCACTCCTGTGGATGGGGTCGAAGGGTCTGGGGATTATTGACGGCGGAGCGCCCGCAGTTCGGAGATCGACAGCGCGCCATCGCCGTTCGTGTCCGCCTGCAGCAGCCGGTCGGGAATGAAGGCGGCAAACTCGTCGCGCGAAATCTTGCCGTCGCCATTGCGGTCAATGCGGCCGGCCTGGGCCTGGAAGCCAGCGAATTGCGCGGCCTGGAAGTCGCGCTTCGCCTTGACCTGTTCCACGGCCGCGCGCACTTCGTCCGCGTCGAGCAGGCCATTGTGGTTGGCATCCATCCGGTCGAACATGACAGCCCGCGCGGCCCGGATCTCACTGAATTCGAGCTTGCGGTCGCCGTTGGTGTCTATGCGCCGGAAAAGTTCCCTGGCGTCGCTGCCTTGCGCCGCACAGGCACTGCCCGCGCCGAGCAGCAGGCCGGCAAAGGCGATGACGATCTTGTTCATGCTGGTCTCCGCATTGAATCGGATGGTCCGCCGCGGACCGTCCTTGCAGAGCCTTCTACGCAGCGCCGTCCGCGCTCCTACGCGGTGCGTGTCGATTTTTTCGTGGCGCCGCCGGCGCCATGGCCGATCCCTGCCGCCGGCGATTGGCGGATTCGGCAAAGAATCTTCCGCGTCGAGCGTAGGGTCCGGCCTCGTGCTGCGTATCGGTCAGCAGTCGTCCCCGACCTGACCACGAAAGGATCATCATCATGAAACGCTCAGCTCTCATTGCGGCCCTGCTCATGGGGCTTACACCGCTCGGCGCGGCGCAGGCACAGGACATGCCAGGCCAGCGCATCCTGCAACGCATCGACACCAATGGCGACGGTGCCATCTCCAAGGACGAGATGACGGCTGCCCGCGAGCGCCTGTTCAAGCGACTCGACCGCAACGGCGACGGCGTCATCGACGAGAAGGAAATCGAAAGTGCCCGTCAGGCGATCGAGGACCGTGCCGAGGTAGCACAGGCGCGGCTCGCCAACCGCTGGCGGCGCATGGATGCCAATGGCGACGGCAAGGTGTCAGAACAGGAATTCGCCAGCAGCATGCCGTTGTTCGACCTCGTTGATCGCAACGGCGATGGCAAGCTTTCGGCGGACGAGATCGCGACCGTCCGCAAGCTGCTAGCCGAGCGTGCCAACTGATCCGCAATCATTTCCTTTACAAAACAAGGAGTACGACATGTTGTCTTCAGTAAAAATCCCGGGTCTCTGCATCGGCGCGATGCTTGCCTGGTGGGCCGTTTCGCCGGCCTCGGCCGAGGAGTGGCAGCGTCCG
Source organism: Mesorhizobium erdmanii (assembly GCF_013170725.1). Taxonomy (NCBI): domain Bacteria; kingdom Pseudomonadati; phylum Pseudomonadota; class Alphaproteobacteria; order Hyphomicrobiales; family Phyllobacteriaceae; genus Mesorhizobium; species Mesorhizobium erdmanii. The sequence continues at coordinate 2,927,359 of NZ_CP033361.1, forward strand.
ACCGTGCATGGCGGCGAGATCAGCCGCAGCGTCGGCAAGGACGGCGACGTCTATACAGGCTCGACCACCCGCACCGGTCCGAATGGCGGCACCTACACGTCCAGTTCCAAATGCCTGGGAGGCGTTGTTGACCGCTGTGCCAGAAGCTATTCTGGCACCGGGCCGAACGGGCAGTCCTTCTCCGGCAAGCGGGTGTCGGCGCGCGGGCCGTTCGGGGGCCGCTCGGCCGGCAGCTTCACCGGCCCGAACGGCAACACGGTCCATGGCTTCCGCCGCTGGCGGCGCTGAAATCTGGTGCGATGGATTTGAACCCGAACTTCGTTTCTGTGCCGCCCCGGATCGGATTCGTAACGCCGGCAGTCTCGCCCTTGGGTGCGCGCCGCCGTGTCGATTGACCAGCCCCGAGGCGATGACGACCTTCTGGCGCGCATCGCCGCGGGTAGCCAAAGCGCGCTGTCCGAGCTCATCGCCCGCCATGGCCGCGGGTTGCGAATGTTCGCGGCGCGTTATCTCGGCAATGCAGGCGATGCCGAGGATGTGGTGCAGGAGGTGTTCGTGACCGTCTGGAAACAGGCCGCGCGGTTCGATCCGGTCAAGGGGCGGGCTTCGACCTGGCTCTACCGGATCACTGCCAACCGTTGCATAGACCAGCGTCGACGCAGGGCGCTACGCGGGTTCATCGGGCTGGACGACATAAGGGACGAGGTCGCCTCGCCGGAGGCGGATGCCGAAGCGACGACCGCAGCGCGGCAGGAACTCGCGATCGTGCGCGATGGGCTGTCACGTCTGCCGGAGCGGCAACGCATGGCGGTGCTGCTGAGGGCCGTCGGCGACCTCGACATAGCGGCGATCGCCGAGGTGATGGGCAGCAGCGTCGGCTCGGCCGAGCAATTGCTTGTCCGCGGACGGCGCGCGCTCAGGGATCATTTGGCAATGGCGGCCGCGGGCCGCGGAAGGGAGTCCTCATGACACGGGACGAGTTCGAACGATGCAGGCGCCGCTTCGGCGATACCGTCGAGGCGTGGCCAGCGCCTTTCCGCCAGCAGGCGCTGGCCCTGATGGCGCAGGAGCAGAACGACGATCCGGATGCCGCGCTCGATCGCCTCGTGCTCAAGGCGGCGCAGGCCGACGGGGATGACCACGCACTGGCGCGCAAGGTGCTGGCTCGTATCGACGCCGGCTCGGCGCGCCCGTTCTTCCTGTGGCGTCCGCTCTTGAGCCCGACCGGGCTCGCGGCCTGCGCCGCCGCAGCCCTCGTGGCGGCGACGTTGGCGGGCTACCAGGTGGCGCGGCTGCAGGACGATCCGTCGGATACGGAACTGCTGGCGCTGGCGTCCGGTTCATCGCTGGCCGATGCTGGCGGTGTCGTGGCCGATCCGGAAGGGGAGGGCTCGCTTTGAAGCGTTCCTGGATATTGGCCGCGACGTTGGGCCTGCTTGCCGTTTCGCTGGCCGTCAACTTCTTCCTGGTCGGTTACGCCATGCATGGCTTGCGGCAAGGCGCCGCGGCGCGTGTGCTATTGTCGGAGATTGCCAGCAGCTACCCGCCGGAGGTGAGGAAGGAGTTCCGCGACGTCCTGCGCGGCAACCGCGCGCGTACCTTCCAGGCACTGCGCGACCTGCGCAGCGCGCGCGCCAATCTGGCGGCGGCACAAACAGCCAAACCCTTTGACGAAGTGGCGGTGAAGGACGCGATGGGAACCGTGCGCAGCGCAACGACCAACCTTCAGGCGACCATGCAGGACTATCTCCTGACCGCGCTGAAGAATGTCAACGCCAAGCCCGCCGTGGGAGGTTGAGGCGCGACGGCCCTACTGGCGGCACAATCGTCGCCGACCTATGTCGATGTCCGACCTTTGGCGAAACCCGATCGCGAAGTTGAAGCAATGCTGCACGACAGGCTTGTTCTGACCCTGCTTTGGCGCGAGCTGTTGGCTGGTTTGCGCTCGATGCGCCGCCGCGACCTGGCATGGATCGGGCTTGGTGGCAGTGCCCTTTTTGCCTACGCCATGGCCGACATCGTTGTCGCCTTGCAGGCGGGGGCGGCCACGCTACGGCAGGCGCAGCCGCTGTGGACCTTTGGCCTGCCGGGAGCGCTTCTTGGCCTTGGCGGCTTGGCTGGTAACGCGCTCGCGAGGCTTTGCCTGTCGCGCGCCTTCGCCCCTTTTCTCAAGGCATTGCCGCTTTCGCTCGTAGAGCGCCGGCGGATGGCGACGGTGGCGGCATATGCGCTGGGCATTCCCATTGCCTTGATCGTCGCGGCGACGATGGGCCTTGGCTGTTTCGTCATCGGCAAGCCACTGGCACTTGTCTGGGGCCTCGGTGCCGCAATCCTGTTTGGCGCCGGCTTTTGGGCGACAGCGTTGCTGCGTCTGCGAAACGCTCGCTGCCTCGTCCACTTCGACAATTGCGACCTGGCGAGAGAACCAGGCGGGCGCCAGTCCTTGCTAGGCCCCTTCGATCGTGCGGCGCCAGCGTGGCTCTCCAGTTGGGCCTGGGGTCTGCCCGCCGGCCAGGTAACACTTTCATGGCGGCTTGTGGGAGCAGCGATGCTGTTCGGTTTCGTGGCGGCCGTTGCCGCCTCCATCAGTCTGGCTCGTCATGATGCGGTGCCGGCGGCCATGGTCGCTTTGACCGGCGGCGTTCTGGTCTTCATGGCGAGTGCGCGCTTTCATCCGCTGGGCTCGCCGGTGCTGCGCACGGCTCCGCTCGGCTTTGCCAAGGCCTGGTTGCGCCTGGCGCGGCTGCCCCTGCAATTGTCGGTCGCCTACTTTCTCCTGCCGGCCGGTGCTGCGCTCGCGGCGGAGCCATCGGCCTGGGCAATGCCGCTCGCCAGCGGCTTCTGGCTGATGGTGCTGAACGGCGCCTATGCGGTGTTCGCAGCCTATTTCATGACCGCGCCGTTCGTCGCCGCGCTGAGTTTTCTCGGCGCCATCGCCTACACCAGCTACGAGTCGCTCGAATATGGGCGCACGGTGGTGATCGGCTTTGCCGCCCTTGTCCTGTTCTTGTGGTACCGGGCGCAACGGAGATACCGCCATGGATAGCAGTGTCGATCCTGCCGAGATACTCGCGGTTCGCGGGCTCAGCGCCGGCTATGGGGCGCGCGCGGTCGTCAGCGGTATCAATCTGTCGCTCAACCGGGGCGACATCCTTGGCCTGCTCGGCGCGAACGGTTCAGGCAAGTCCACCTTGCTCAGGGCAATTACGGGCCAAATACCGCCGCTCAGCGGCACCGTGAACATCAACGGCGCCGATCTTGCCAGCGCGGCCGAGCGCGCCAAGTTCGGCTTCGGCCTTGCCATCGATCCATCCGATCTGCCGGTGGCGCTGACCGGGCGGCAATATCTGCAACTCGTCGGTTCGATCCGCGGCTGCGCCGAAGACGACTGGCCTGGCGTGAATGTCGCCGAACGGCTCGGGCTCAAGCCGTGGATCGACCGGGCAATCGCCCACTATTCACTCGGCACCCGGGCCAAGATCGCGATTGCCGCGGCGCTGCTCGGCGCGCCACCGCTGCTTATCCTCGACGAGTCTTTGAACGGCCTCGATCCGCTTGCCGCCTTCGAGGTGAAGCGCATCATCCTGGCGCTGGCTTCGAGTGGCCGCCATGCCGTCATCATCTCGACCCATGTCGTGGAGTCCGTACCGGGCCTGTGCAATCGTGCCGTCCTCCTGGCCGATGGCCGCATGGCGCGCGACTGGCAGCCTTGGCACCTGGCCGAGGCGGGCCAGATGCCTGGCGCGTTCGAAGCTGAAGTCATGCGGGCCCTGACGGTGCAGGCGACCGATGGATGAGCGCACGTTGCGCTTGAACGGTGAAAAGAAGCCGTTTGGCGACGGCCGTCGTCACGTAGGACGCAAACCTCCGGGCAACCGATGCGGTGGGCGGTCAATGCCTGCTTTCAATCACGCAATCGGAGTTTCACTCACCAGACCTGGACGGGTCAGCCGCCCGCGCTGGCGCAGCCGGTCGAGCGTGAGATAGATCACCGGGGTCGTGAACAAGGTCAGAATCTGACTGACGATCAGGCCGCCGACGATAGCATAGCCGAGAGGCTGCCGGATTTCGGCGCCCGATCCATGGCCGAGCATGAGCGGGATGCCGCCCAGGATTGCCGCCATCGTGGTCATCAGGATTGGCCGGAAGCGCAACAGCGCCGCCTCGCGGATGGCTTCCAGGCTCGTCGCGCCGTTCTGCTCGGCTGATATGGCGAAGTCGACGAGCATGATTCCGTTCTTCTTGACGATGCCGATCAAAAGGATGACGCCGATCATGGCGACGAGGCTGAAGTCCAGGCCTGCCAGCATCAAGGCCGCCAATGCGCCCAGCGCCGCCGAAGGCAAGGTGGACAGGATCGTCAGCGGATGGACGAAGCTTTCGTAAAGCACACCCAGGATGAGATAAACGACCACCAGCGAGGCACCGATGAGAAGCGGAACCGTGGACAGGGAATCCTGGAACGCCTGGGCGCTGCCGGCGAAAGCGCCCGTCAATGTGGTCGGCGGTTGGAGGCCCTGGAACGCTTTGGTCGCGGCGGCCGTCGCCGTACCTAGAGAGGCGCCGGGCTTCAGGTTGAAGGAGACCGTGGTCGCCGGAAATTGGCCCTGGTGATTGATCGAGACCGGGGCAACGGTTTCGGTGGTCCAGTGAGCGATATTGCCGAGCGGCACCAGAGTTCCGTCAGCCGCCTTGACCGACAGCCGGTCAAGCGTGTGCAGGTCGTGTTGCAGCCTGGGCAGCACTTCGAGCACGACATGAAACGTGTCGGTCTGGGTGGTGAACTGCGCCACCTGGCGCTGGCCGAAAGCATCATAGAGCGTGTCGTCGATCGTCTGCGGCGCGACACCGAACAGCGAAGCCGCGGCGCGGTCTATCTTCAGCGAAAGTGTCGGCGCGACCTTCTGCTGGTCGCTGGCAACGTCGGTGATCTCCGGAACGGTCTTCAACGCCTCGACGACCTTTGGGGCCCAGGCTCCAAGCTCGGCGACGTCGCTGTCCTCGAGCGTGAACTGATATTGCGTGCGGGCGGGCCGGGCGCCGATGTTGATGTCTTGCGCGGCCTGCATGAAAAGCTGGATGCCTTCCACCTTGGCCAGTTCAGGTTTCAACCGGGCGATGACCTGCTGGGCGGAAACGTCTCGCTGGGCGAGCGGCTTCAAGGTGATGTTGACGTGTCCCTGGTTGAGCGCGTTGCCGCCATTGCCGCCGCCAATGTCCATGAACACGCTGTAGACGGCGGGATCCTTCATCACCACCGCGCTGATGCGCTCCTGGAGTTCGACCATCTTGGGATAGGAGACTTCGGGCGCCGCCTGCGACTGGCCGCCGATGAAGCCGGTGTCCTGGTCGGGGAAAAACCCCTTGGGGATCTCCACGAACAGCCAGGCCGTCGCGGCCAGCGTGGCGACAAAGATCGCAAGCGTCAGGCCGCTGTGTTTCAAGGCAGCATCGAGCCCCCGGCCATAGCCGTTCTGGAGGCCCACGAAAGCGCGCTCGCTCCAGCGAAAAAGGCGGCTTTGCCTGGTTGGATCCGCCGGCTTGATCATGCGGGCCGCCATCATTGGCGTAAGGGTCAACGACACGATCGTCGACAGGATGATGCTGAGCGTCAGCGTCATTGCGAATTCGCGGAACAGACGGCCGACAATACCGCCCATGAGCAGGATCGGGATGAGCACCGCGATGAGCGAGAGGCTGATGGAGATGATGGTGAAGCCGATCTCGCGCGAACCGCGAAAGGCCGCCGCAAGCGGCTCCTCGCCGGCCTCGATGTGCCGGCTGATGTTCTCCAGCATGACGATGGCGTCGTCGACGACGAAGCCGACGGCCACCACCAACGCCATCAGCGACAGATTGTCGATGCTGAACCCAAGCAGATACATGGGCGCGGCGGCGCCGAGCAAGGCGACGGGCAGCGTGATTGCCGGGATCAACGTAGCCCGGAGATTGCGCAGGAAGATGAAGATGACCATCACCACCAGCGCGATGGTGATCATCAGCGTGAACTGGACATCGCGCACCGAAGCGCGAATGGTCGTCGTCCTGTCGGTGACCAGCGAGAGTTTGATCGATGCCGGCAAGGAGGCCTGCAGGTCGGGCAGCGCCTGCTTGACCCGATTGACGACCTCGATGACGTTCGCGCCGGGTTGGCGGAATACATCCACCGCTATGCCGCGCACACCATTGGTCCAATGGGCCATCTTGGCATCCTCGGGACCCATCACCGCCTGGCCGATGTCGCGGATGCGGATCGGCCCGCTGTCACGATATGCCACGACCGTGTCGCTCCAGCCGGCGGCATCGGTGATCTGATCGTTATCGTAGATCGGAAAGGTCCGGGTCGCGTCGTCGATATTGCCTTTCGGGCTCGAGACGCTCAGGCCCGATATTGCCGAGCGGACGTCTTCGAGGGTGACACCGGCCGCGCCGATCCGGCCAGGATCGACGGAGATGCGAATAGCCGGTTTCTGCCGTCCGCCGATGTTGACCTGGGCCACACCTTGCATCTGGCTGATCTTCTGGGCAACCCGGGTCTCGATCAGTTCGTCGACGTCGATCAGCGAAAGCGTATCGGACGTGGCGGATAGTTGCAGCACGGGAGCATCCGCCGGATTGACCTTGCGAAAGGTCGGAGGTGCCGGCAGATCCTTCGGAAGCTGACCGCTGGCCGCGGTTATCGCGGCCTGGACATCGCTGGCGGCCTGGTCGATGTCGCGGTCGAGATTGAACTGGACGGTGATCTCGGTGGAGCCGAGGGAACTGGATGACGTCATCTCGGTGACGCCGCTGACCTTGGCCAGCTGCGTTTCGAGCGGCTGGGCGACCGATGACGCCATCGTATCGGGGGCGGCTCCGGGAAGGTTGGCCGCGACCTGGATGGTCGGAAAGGCTATTTCCGGCAAGGCCGAGACCGGCAACAGGGGATAGGCCACAGCACCGAGGAACAGGATCCCGACCATCAGAAGCGTCGTGGCGACCGGGTGTGAGATGAAGTAGGCCGACACACCGGACAGGCGCTCCTGCGCGCCGGCCTTGACGGCCGATTGCGTCCGCGCGGTCGGTCCGGCCTTTTCCCCGGCGCTCATTGGCCGCCCGCCGATCCCGACGCCGCCACCGTCTGGTCGGCTGGAGGTTGGATGTTCCCCGGCCCCAGCACATGCACCGTGGAGCCGTCGGCGATTTGGCCGAGCCCGTCGAAGACGATGGTCTGGCCGTCGGACAGTCCCGCCGTGACCAAGGCCATGCCGTCGGTCGTCACGGTTACCGTCACCTTGTGCCTGGTTGCCTTGCCGTCCGGGCCTATGACATAGGCCGCAAGACCGTCGGCGCCGCGTGCCAGCGCTTTGTCGGGCACGACGATGCCTTTTTCGTTGGCGATCGTAAGACGCGTGGCGACGGGCAAGCCGGGCCACAGCGCGCCGGCGCCATTGTCGAACGTCGCCCGCAAGCGGATCGAACCGTTCGAGGCGCTCACGAGATTGTCCATCAAGGTCAGCTTGCCGCGCGCCAGAACCCGGCTTCCGTCGGTCGCGATGGCTTCGACATCGGCAATGCCGTCCTTGAGCGCGCCGCGGATTTCCCGGAACCGGTCGCCGGGGGCGACAAACACGACACCCACCGGGTCGAGCTGGGTGATCGTCAGCAGTCCGTCCGTCGAACTCTGGCTGACGATACTTCCGACACTGGCCGTCTTGAACCCGGTCAGGCCACTTATGGGTGCCCGGATGGTGGCATAGCTGAGCTGGGTTTCGGCGCTGCTTATCGATGCCTCGTCGGCGGCTATCGTTGCCTCCAACTGGCTGACGGCCGACTTCTTCTGGTCCAGATCCTGGGACGAGACGACCTTCTTGTCCGCGAGCGTCGCGTATCGGTCGAGATCGGCGCGCGCATTGCCCAGCAGGGCCTCGTCCTGGGCTTTCTTGGCCCGTGTTCCATCCAGCGTCGCCTGCAGGGCGCGGGGATCGAGGCGGATGAGAACGTCGCCGGCTTTCACGATGTCGCCCTCGGCAAAACCGATCGTTTCGACCTGTCCGTCGATACGCGGCCGCACGGTTACGGACTGGAGCGGGGCGACGACACCGATGCCGGCTATGATGCGGGGAATGGAGCCCGCCTTGGCCGTGACGGTCGTCACCGGAACCGCTTCGGGAACTGCCCGCGTGTCGTTCGACTGTGCGCCGGCATCGCTGCCCGGCGCCAGGAGCCATAACGTTGCCACACCAGCCGCTGCAACAAAGGCAACCGTCCAGACGAACGCAGGCGATCGAAGCGACATGTCAGGGTTCCCTCAAGTCACCCCAAACGGCTTCCTGGCCAAAACGTTCCAAGCCAGAGCGGCTTGAGCGGGGGAAAAGCCGGACAGTTTGCCCGGGGCATATGCCAAAAAGTGAATTGCCTTGGCGCCTCGATCGGCGATGATGCCGAGATATCCTTGGGGAAGGATTGGGCCATGCAGCATGTTTCGATCGCCAGGGTGGGCGAAGAAATCAGACGCCGTCTCTCCGAACTGCCAAAGAAGCGCTATCTCATCGCCGCCGCGGTATTTGTGGTGCTGGCGGCGCTGGGAAAGCTCATGGGCGGGCCTGAGGCTTTGCAGGCGCTCTGCAACCAGATCGTGTCGGATCTCGGCAATATCCAACCACTCAATATGGTCAGCCGCTATTTCGCCAACCTCGCCGCCTGCGACACCGTCAACGGCTATGCCGGCGACTATGTGAATTGCAGCTCACTGCGGTTCATCGACCCGCGCAGGTTCCTGGGCTCTTTGCTCTATACGCTCGGCGATGTCTGGTCGGATTCCGGGGTGCCGGGCCGCATCATCCTGCCATTCGCGCTGATTGCCGGATTCCCGATCGCCATGTCGATCGTCTGGCCGATCGGCAAGATTTTCGGCGACGGCATTTCCGGTGTCGTGCGGCTGGTGCTTGGCGCGCTGGTCACGCCGTTCATCGCCAGCGTGATCGCGCTCTTGCTGCAGGTCGTGGCACTCGTGCTGTTCACTATCTTTGGGGTGACGCTTGGGCTGATCGCCTGGTTGGGAACGGTTTTTGGCGGTGTGTGGTCGCTTTGGAAATTGGTCTCAGACATCAAGGAATCGGCCGAGAAGATGGAGCATGTGGTGGGTGCGCTGGCTGTGGTGACGGCCGAACCGCCGCCGAACAACGTCAAGCCTGATTGAGGTTGTCCTCAATCCGGATTTAGAGGCCCCGCCGTCGGAACTTGCGCGATAAAAGCCGAGCCTGAGTTGTCGTCGGTCATAGTGGGAAGCGTCGATGGAGCCAAGGTCGTTCTTCTGCACGACGGCACCTCGGACTCATCCGTCAATTCCCGGGCCTTGCGGCCACAGTCCGGCAAGGCCTTATGGTTGATGGCCAGTCCTTGCCGGCGGTACAGTCCAACGTGCTGGAATGAACACTTCCACAAGGACCGGCCGACCGAACTGGTCGACGCCTGCAACAGCCATAAGCCGAAGTGCAATTTGAGGTAGGGTCAAGCGGCATGGGTGCGGGAGAGACCCCGCGCCCATGGCTGGTAATCGGCTAGGCCTTGCTTTCCACCAGGATGACCAGCGACTCCGGCACCACGCCATCATGCGCCATCGCGTCGGCGGCTTTCTGGCTCTGCATGAGCGCGGCCATCTTATCCATGTCCGGCACGTCCATCATCACCGCCACCCGCTTCGGGTTCTGCGGATCGACGAAGGTGCGGATGTTGGTAATCCCAAGCGAGCCGAAAAGCTCCTTGCGCTTGGGTGAACTCAACCAGTGCTTGGTGTCTTTCGTGATGTTGTGGTGGCCGATTACGGTTGGCATGGCATCCTCCCAAGGTGACGCCGGCGGCCGATATCGCCCGCCTGATGCTGCGATCCACCTGTGCATGCGAGTGAGCGCCGTTTCCGGCGGACTGTCAATTAGCCGTTGCTGATGGATTTTGGCGGATTGGTTGGCGCGGCCAAGGTCTTCGGGTTCGCGAAGCCCGCCGACCGGCGATCCGAACCCGGTGCCACAAGGCTCGCACAAGCGCCGGGGGCCAGACTCAGATCGTACAGAGATGGCGGCGTGGAGGCTGAATCGGCCCTAACCACCGCGTGGCAGGAGGGCTCGGGCTTGAAAAGCGCGGCAGTTCAAATCGAGACGTTTGAAGATCCGGGCCTCATCATGGGCAAGGCGCCCATTGTGCGGGCCGTTTTCGAAGGGCGGGATATTTCCCCCTTGTGGGATACACTGTTCGGACGCGTTTCGGCCGACGTCACCGATGCCTCGGCGTTTCTGGATATATCGATCCTGCTCCATGCGATCGGCGAGGAAGAGAAGGCGGTGCTCAGCCAGAAGGCGGCGCTCGAGATCAGCCGCAAGTACCGGATCCGAAACGGACGCGGCACGGGACCGAGCGTCCTTGTTTTCGTAACCGCCGGAGACTTCATGGCCAACACGCCGATCGAGTTCCTGCTCGAGGCATCCGACGCCAACATCCTGCTCCACTATGTCGACGCCGACACCGCTGACCTCGGGGATGTTCCCGAGCACGATGTCGCCTTTGTTGCAGTCGGCGAGTCGGCGGCAAATCTGGCCGTGCTGGAGAACCTCGACCGATTGCTGCGCGGTTGGTCAGGCCCGATCATGAACAACGCGCCGCGCCGCATCATGGCCCTGTCCAGGGACGGCGTCGCGGAGGCCCTCAAGGACGAGCCTTCGATACTTGCCCCGGCCGCTGCCCGCGTTTTGCGAGCCGTGGTCGAGCAGCTGGCTTCCGGCGAGATTGAGGTCGGCTCGGTGCTCTCGGCGAACTCGTTCCCGGTGATCGTGCGCCCGGTCGGCACGCATGCCGGCAAGGGAATGGAGAAAATCTCCACACGATCGGAACTTTCGACCTATCTGGAGTCGCAAGCCGAAGCCGAATTCTTCATTACGCCATTCATCGACTACAGCGGGACAGACGGCAAATTCCGCAAGCAGCGCGTCGCGTTCATCAATGGGCGGCCGTATGCCAGCCATCTCGCGGTGTCCGAGCATTGGATGGTTCACTACCTGAACGCCGGCATGACCCAGCACGAAGACAGGCGTGTCGAAGAAGCGTTGTGGATGGCCAATTTCGACCATGACTTCGCGGTGCGTCACACGCGTTCATTCGATGCTCTTCATCGACGTCTCGGCCTGGACTACTTCGCCATCGATTGCGCCGAACTCGCCGATGGCCGCCTGCTGGTGTTCGAGGCGGATGTCGCGATGATCGTGCATTCCATGGATCAGGAACACATCTTTCCCTACAAGAAGGGCGCCATGCGCAAGCTTTTTGCGGGGTTCGAAAAAGCGCTGGCTCAGCGCGTCGCGCGGATGATGCCGACGCCGGCGATCACCTGCGCCCATACCGGAAAGCCCGCTGTCTACCAGCGGACCGAGGACGACTGCCTGGTTTGCGCCCTGGCGATGTTCACGGGCCGAACCTACGAGGACATCGAGGCGATCGCGCGGAACTGCGATTCGACATATCCGCTCGGCGGTCCGATGAGCCATTCCATCATGCGAGGCGTTGCCAACAGTTGCGGTTTCGTCCTCATGAGCAGCATCTACATGCTTTGGGCCAAGCCCGCGATCATAGGCGTGGTTTCGCCGACCATTCCCAACACCGGCCACGCCGTTTTCTGGGACGGCGAGAAAATCATCGATCCGGGTTACTGCGAGCGCGTCGATCGCTCCTATGTCGACCGATGCGGGCTGGAATTCACGCAGCGGGCGAGCGATCTCCAGCCGCTGATCAGTCATGACCTTCAAATCTCCTACATGGCCGGCGCCGTCGCGACCAATGAACCACTTTGATCGTCTCGCCACCGCTGCCCTGACCGAGGAGACTGGCATGCCTGCAACTCAGCGCGGGACCCTGGCGAGGGCGCATCCGGTTCCCCTCGATCATCAATCCCATTCACCGGCCTCGGTTTCGTTCCTGCTTGGAACAGGCGGCGACAGACGCATCTGGCCGGATGCCATCACCCGGCGCAATCGCTATGGAACGCGCGCGACGCCGGCGGAGGATGAGATTTCATTTTCGTCGACGACCGCGACCAACGTCTCCGCCGAGGGGTTCCTCGCCGCCGGATTGGAACTCGCACGCCTCGTCGACCTGGCATCGCCTTCTCCTGTCGCATCCGATCGATGGTTTGCCGACATCCGGGCCCGGATCGCCCGCGCTCTTGGCTGTGCGGGAGCGCATGTCATTCTGGCTGCGTCCGGAACGGATGCCGAGCTTCTTGCTCTGTGCATGATCGCCGGCATTTCCGGGCGCCCCTTGACCAATGTGCTTGTCGCGCCTGACGAAACGGGAAATGGCGTTCCCAAGGCAGCCGCTGGGCGCCATTATTCGGATTTGACCGCGCTTGGCAGTGCCGTCGAGGCCGGTGCGCCGCTTGAGGGCCTGCCGCCGGACCGCATCGAAGTGCGCATGATCGCCATCCGCAACGAGACGGGGGAGCCGCGGCATCAACATGAAATCGATGCCGATGTCATCGCCGCCGTCGAGACGGATCTTCGGCGGCAACGCGACGTCCTTGTCCACGTGCTCGATACCTCGAAGACAGGTTTGCCGGCTGTAACACGCGAGGCTGCCCGCCATGTTGCCGCCCTTGCTCCCGGACGGGTGCATGTCGTCGTCGATGCCTGCCAGTTCCGCGGTTCGATTTCCCGGCTGCGGCAGGACCTGGCGGATGGTTTCGTGGTCGCCTTGACCGGATCCAAATTCATCGCCGGGCCGCCTTTTTCCGGCGCCTTGCTCGTCCCCGCGGCACTGGCCGAGCAGTTCGCCGCGCGGGCCGACATTCCGGCGGGCCTTGCCGACTACAGTGCTGCCCAGGATTGGCCGGCGATGCTTCGCCAGCGGATGAATTTCGCGTTCAAGTCGGAGTTTAATCTGGGACTTGGTTTGCGGTGGGTCGCGGCGCTGACCAATCTCGACGGTTATGCCGCGATCGATGAGTCGCAGCACCGCCTCGTCAAGGAACAGTTCGTCGGACGGGTGCGTTCTCGAATTGACGCGGTGAAAGGCGTCTTCCTGCATCAGGATGATGACGGCGACCATCTCGGCTCGCGGGCAATGGTCCCGTTGACGATCATGAACGGCGCCGGCTCTTTCGCTTCGTTCGAGGAATGCCAGACTATCCAGGTGCTGATGCGCGGTCTCGACGGCGGACCGATCTGCCATGTCGGGCAAGCCGTGCGCCTGGGCTCGCGCTCGGTTCTGCGCGTCGCCGCTTCCGCTGCCGAAGTGGTCGACGTTTCGGCGAGAATGGCGGCCGGCCAGCCGCTGCATCAGGCGTTCAGGCCGATCGACGCCAGGCTCGACATCTTCTTCCGGAAATTGTCGGCGGTCCTTCATCAGTTCCGAGGGGCCTGATGTCGCCGGCCGTCAAGCGGGGGCATGCGCCGGCAAGCGGTGCGGCGGGGACGTCCGCCAGCCTTGATCCGGCGAACTGGGAACAGTTTCGCGAGATCGCGCACGGCATTCTGGACGACATGATCGACCACATAGAGACGATCAGGCAGCGACCGGTATGGCAGCGGCCGACCGATGAAGTGCGCGAACGGTTTACCCGTCCGCTGCCCAACGACCCTCGCGACCTCAGCGATGTCCTGAACGATGTGCGCACGCATATCATGCCGTTCGCGACCGGCAATTTGCATCCGCTGTTCATGGGATGGGTTCATGGTGCGGGCACGCCGATAGGAATGGTCGCGGAAATCGTTGCCAGCGGGCTGAACATGAACTGCGGCGGCCGCGACCATGCCGGCCTGGCGGTTGAGCAGCAAATCGTCCGCTGGATAGGCGAGGCGCTTGGCTATCCAGATGGCGCGAGCGGCCTGTTTCTGACGGGCTCCTCGATGGCAAACTTCGTGGCCTTGACGATCGCAAGGACCGCGGCGCTGGGCCAATCCGTCCGCGAGACCGGCCTCAGGAACTGCGAGCGCGAGCTTGTCGCCTATGCATCCGCCGAGGCTCATTCCTGCATCGCGCAGGCGATGCAGCTGTCCGGTATCGGGTCGGCAAATCTGCGGACCATTGCGGTCGATGGTGCCGGAAGGATGGCGCCGGACGCGTTGCGCGCGACGATCGCGGAAGACCGCGCGAAAGGATTTTTGCCGTTCCTGGTTGTCGGGACGGCGGGCACAGTGAACACCGGTGCTATCGACCCGCTTGCCGAAATCGCTGAAATCGCGTTCCAGCAAAATCTCTGGTTTCACGTTGACGGCGCAATCGGCGCCCTTGCCATGTTGTCCGATTCGATGCGCGGTTTGTTCAAGGGCATCGAAAAGTCCGCATCGGTGGCGCTCGATTTTCACAAATGGGGCCAGGTTCCCTACGACGCCGGATTCCTGCTTGTGCGGGACGGCGATGCCCACAAGCGTGCATTCGCGCAGCCGGCCGCCTATCTGCAGCGGGCGGATCGCGGGCTTGCCGCCGGCGAGACCTGGCCTTGCGATCTCGGCCCCGATCTGTCGCGTGGTTTCCGCGCCCTGAAGACATGGATGACGATCGAGGCGCTCGGAACCGATCGCATCGGCAACTCGATAGCCCATACATGCATGCTGGCCCGCCATCTTGCCGAACGGCTGGAATGCCATTCGGCATTTGAGGTGAAAGCGCCTGTCGCGCTCAACATCGTCTGTTTCGGCATTCGTGGGGCGACTTTCGAATTTGTGCGCAATCTGGTGTTGGATCTCCAGGAATCCGGTTTGGCCGCGCCGTCATGGACGACCCTCGATGGCGAGCTGGTGGTGCGCTGCGCCATCGTCAACCATCGCACCACGGTGGCCGACATCGACCGGTTCGTGGACACTCTCGACCGGTATCTGGCCGACAAGGCGACAGAGAGAGGCGCCTAGAGCTCCAGACAAACCTTGCCGAAGTGCTTTTGCGCTCCGTAGTGCGTGAAGGCGGCGGCGATGTCGCGCAGCGGGAAGCGGCGGTCGATGACGGGCTTGAGGCTGTTGACCTCGATCGCTCGGATCATGTCCTGCTGGTCCGCCCGGCTGCCGATGGAAATGCCGCTGACGCGGATCTGGTTTGAAAACAGGGCGGGGATCGACACTTCAGCCGCAAAGCCGGTCAGCACGCCGATCAGCGCTATGTGGCCGCCGGTTCGGCAGGCGGCTATGGATTGCGACAGCGTCGCCGGGCCTCCGACCTCGATCACATGGTCGACGCCGCGTCCGTCCGTCAAGTCCCTGGCCTTGCGGCCCCATTCCGGCACGGCCTTGTAGTTGATGGTG
Source organism: Mesorhizobium erdmanii (assembly GCF_013170725.1). NCBI lineage: Bacteria > Pseudomonadati > Pseudomonadota > Alphaproteobacteria > Hyphomicrobiales > Phyllobacteriaceae > Mesorhizobium > Mesorhizobium erdmanii. The sequence goes on from NZ_CP033361.1 coordinate 2,942,619, forward strand.
GCATCGGCGCCGAGGCGCGTCAGCCGCTCCAGTTTCTCCTCGCCGGACGAGGTGGCGATGACCCGGGCGCCGGCCGCCTTGGCGAATTGCAGCGCGAACAGCGACACGCTGCCGGTGCCGAGGACCAGCACGGTGTCGCCGGGCTTGACTTTGCCGCGCACGACCAGGCCCCGCCAGGCCGTGACGCCGGTGCAGGTGAGCGTTGCGGCTTCCATATGGGTGTAGCCCCGAGGCGCCCTGGTGAAGGCCTGCGCCGGCATGCGGACATATTCGCTGGCCAAGCCGTCGAAACTCTCACCCGGCACATCGCGCCTCGTGGACGGTGTCATGTCGCCCTCCAGCCAGAAGGGGTAGAAGGTGCTGACGACGCTGTCGCCGGGCTTGAACGCGTCGACATCGTCGCCGACGGCGACCACCTCGCCGGCGCCGTCGGACAGCGGAACGCGGCCGTCGGCGAGCGGTGTCTTGCCCTGCACCGCGAAATCGTCACGCATGTTCAACGAGCAGGCGCGGATCCTGACCAGCACGTCACCGCGCCCCGGCCGGGGCGGATCTTCCTCGACCAGTTCGAGCCTTTCCAGGCCACCGGGCGCTCTCAGCCTGATCAGCTTCATTGTCTTCTCCTAATAAGGATTGTCGAGGCGGGGCGCCGGCTCTATCGGGCCTGCCGGCCGGAGATCACCCGCAGCCAGGGTGCAAGATGGAAGGCGCTCATCAGCAGGTACATCGCGGACATGCCGGTTAGGGGAGAGGCGCCCATGCACATCATGGATGCTTCACCGCCCTGAAGACAGGAGAGCAGCGCCATCACCGCGAAGGTCGGGGCGGCGGCGAGGCAGAGCCAGTCGGCGATGCCGAACTTGATGTCAGGAGCCGCGCTGCCGGTGCCGGAATGGATATCGCTCATGATCTTTCTCCCTTGATGGTCGTGACCCGCCAGGATTTGGTTCCTCGCCCCCACGAAAGTGGCTCGCCATGCACACATCTTCTGTGATTGGCGGGAATGATCGACCCGAGGCTTGATTGCTACGTGGTTCCCCCAATCCGTCGCTGCTTCGCAGCGCCACCTTTCCCCCCTCCGGAGGGAAAGGAAGGGAGCGTTGCTGGACGAGCGTCAACGGCAAGGCTTGGCGCCCTTCCTCTACCCCGTCGATCGGGGGAGAGGTGGCTCGGCGAAGCCGAGACGGAGTGGGGGTCGATCAGCGCGGCACAGGACAATGCATGCGCCAAGCTGCCATGCACGCTATCGCCAAAAGGCCTTTGTCGTTACACCGCGCTACTCTCCCTTATCCCTGAAGGCGGCTTCGCCGGCGGCGGACACTTCGGCCCATTTCTTGTCGGCGCCGGCTTCGTAATTGTCGTGCCAGTTCCACCAGCTGTAGAGCGGGGTCTGCGGATAGCCTTCGGGCGAATCCTCCCAGATCTCCTGGCGGCCAAGCGGGGTGGCGTCGAGATAGCTCCACACCGTGCCCATCGCCTCGTCGCCGCGGCTGTTGATGAGGTAGGTGCGGAAGACGCGGTCGCCGTCATGGATGAAGACGTTGTGGCCATGCCATTCGTCGACACCGAAATCCTTGTCGAAGCTGTCGGTGATCGTGTACCACGGCATCTCCCAGCCCATCCGCGCCTTCAGCCTGACAATGTCGTCCTGCGGTGCGCGCGAGGCGTAGGCAAGCGTGGTGTTGCGGGCGTTGAGATGGGCGAGGTGACCGACCTGGTCGGCGCCGAGCGAGCAGCCGCGGCAGGCGTGATCGGGCCAGCCATAGACGCCGGGCTCGAAGAAGGCGCGGTAGACGATCAGCTGGCGGCGGCCTTCGAACAGATCGAGCAGGCTGGCCTTGCCGTTTGGACCTTCGAACACATAGGCCTTGTCGACTTCCATCCACGGCATGCGACGGCGTTCGGCCGCAAGCGCGTCCTTGGCGCGCAGCGTCGCCTTCTCCTTCACCAGCATCTTTGCCTGGGCGGCCTCCCATTCCTGCCGTGAAACGATAGGGGGGGTCTGCATCGTCATGTGCTTGGTCATTGGTCTTCTCCTTTGCCAGTGGTGGTGTCGTTGCGGTCCGTCGTTGCCTGGGCGTTCCGCGCCATGATGGAGCCGCGCGGGATGGGCGGTGCAAATGCCATGGCTTCCGCGTCCTCGGGGGCGGCACAGCAGGGATGGCGCTGGGCACGCCCGGTGCTGTCGCTGGTTGCGTCGGTGGACATTCAGTTTCTCCGTTGTTGCGCCGCCCGCCGTCGATGCGGCTTGCTGCTTGGCTTCGATGACTTAAGTTAGGGCGGTGCTTTGCGGGGGTGGGAGTTACAAGTGTGACGGGATTTGAATGGACTCGCTGATCACGGCGGCAGCGCTGGCGTTGGCGGCGGGCGATCCTTTAGGCGCGCTCGACCGCGTCGCGCTGCGCGAGGATGCGCCAGCGCTGGCGCTGCGCGGCATCGCCATGGCGCAGCTCGGCGACCTCGACCGCGCCAAGCTCTTGTTGCGGCGGGCGGCGCGAGCCTTCAGCCCTAGGGAAGCCGTGGCGCGCGCCAGATGCGTCGTTGCCGAGGCCGAGATCGCGCTGGTCTCGCGTGATCTCGGCTGGCCGGCCAAGGCGCTCGACGCGGCGCGCACCACGCTGGAAAAGCATGATGACCGGCTGAACGCGGCGCATGCCGGCCATCTCAAGGTGCGGCGCCTGTTGCTGATCGGCCGGCTCGACGAAGCCGAGCACGTGCTGGCCGGGCTGGACCCGACGCCGCTGCCGCCGGCCGCGCGGGCAGCACACGAGCTTGCGGTCGCCGGCATCGCCATGCGGCGGCTCAGAACCCGGCCGGCGCGCGCGGCGCTGGAATGGGCGCGCAACGCTGCACGGCAGGCCGGCATTCCAGGCCTGATGGCGGAGGTCGACAGCGCATCGCTGGCGCTGGAAACCCCGGCGGCGCGGCTGATCGGCCAAGGCACCGAGCGGCCGCTGCTGCTCGAAGAGGTCGAGGCGCTGCAGGCCTCGCCGGCGCTGGTCGTCGACGCTTTTCGCTATGCCGTGCGCGCCGGGGACGGAACCGTCTCGCTGGCGAGCCGCCCGGTGCTGTTCGCGTTGGCCCGCGCGCTGGCTGAAGCGTGGCCCGGCGATGTGTCGCGCGAGGAGCTCGTGGCGCGGGCCTTCGGCGGCAAGCATGCCGATGAATCGCACCGCGCCCGGCTGCGCGTCGAGATCGGGCGGTTGCGCGCCGAGCTTGCCGCGCTGGCCGACATCAACGCCACCAAGCGCGGTTTTGCGCTGGCGCCGCGACAGGCACGCGCGGTGATGGTGCTGGCGCGGCCGATCGAGGAACGGCACGCGGCGGTGCTTGCCTTGCTTGCCGACGGCGAAGCCTGGTCGAGTTCGGCCCTGGCGCTGGCGCTCGGAACGGGCCAGCGCAGCGTGCAGCGGGCGCTCGAGCCGCTCGCCGAAGCCGGCAAGGTGCAATCTTTCGGCCACGGCCGCGCGCGCCGCTGGATGACGCCGCCGGTGGCCGGATTCACGACCACCTTGTTACTCCCGGCGCCGCTGCCGAACAGTTAAGGTGTGCCGATATTCAGGTGAGGCTGGCCTGCAACTGGCGGCTTCCTGCGCTTCCGGTGCTCACGTACTTAAGTACGTTCCGCTCCGGTTCTCGGAAGCCGCCATTTTCGGCGCGGCCTGACCTGAATCTCAACACACCTTGGGACCAGCATCGAGGATCAAAAGATGAAACATTCGACCGCCGAAATCCTGCGCGAATACGGACCCTTCGCTGGCGTTGAGCGCATCCATGGGGTGAGCTTCGACGGCGAGAATGTCTGGTTCGCCTCGGGCGACAGGCTGAATGCCTTCGACCCGCAAAGCGGGCAGTCGCTGCGTTCGATCGATGTCGCCGCGCATGCCGGCACCGCCTTTGACGGCCGGCATTTCTTCCAGCTCGCCGACGATCGCATCCAGAAGATCGATCCCGATACCGGCGCGGTGCTGTCGACGATCCCGGCGCCGGGCGGCGGCCGCGATTCGGGGCTGACCTGGGCAGAGGGCACGCTCTGGGTGGGGCAGTACCGCGAGCGCAAGATCCACCAGATCGATCCCGAGACCGGGAAGATCCTGCGCACCGTCGAATCCAGCCGCTACGTCACCGGGGTGACCTGGGTGGATGGCGAGCTGTGGCACGCCACCTGGGAGGGCGACGAGAGCGACCTGCGCCACGTCGACCCGCAAACCGGCAAGGTCCTGGAGCGGCTCGACATGCCGGCCGGCATGAGCATATCGGGACTGGAATCCGATGGCGGCGACCGCCTCTATTGCGGCAGCACATCCTCCAGCGTGGTGCGGGCAGTGCGCCGCCCAAGGGGGCTCTGTCCCGCCAACCTCTGATCACATCGACAGACAAATATCCTTTTGTGGCTGGCCGTCGTCCGGGTGCGTGCCTAGATAGGCTGTGTCGGGCGCCCGCCCGGACATTCCCACGCAAAGGACCCGACCATGCCCGAACAGATCACGTTGAACGATGGCGCCACCATTCCCCAGCTTGGCCTTGGCGTGTGGCAGGTCGACCACGACATCACGGCACAAGTTGTCGGCTGGGCGATCAAGGCCGGCTACCGGCTGATCGATACCGCCGAGGGTTACCAGAATGAGGAGGGGGTCGGCGAGGCGATCCGCGCCGCCGATGTGCCGAGAAGCGAGCTGTTCATCACCTCGAAGCTGCGCAACGGCGCGCACCAGCGCGATGCCGCCCTGCGCGCCTTCGACGACACGATGCAAAAGCTCGGCATCGAACAGATCGACCTGTTCCTGATCCACTGGCCGGTGCCCAGCCAGGATAAATATGTCGAGGCCTGGAAGACCCTTGTCGAGCTGAAGCAGGCCGGACGCATCAAGTCCATCGGCGTCTCGAATTTCAATCAGGACCATCTGGAGCGCATCATCGGCGAAACCAGCGTGGTCCCGGTGGTCAACCAGATCGAGCTGCATCCGCGCTTCCAGCAACGCGAGCTCAGGCATTTCCATGCGCGGTACGGCATCCACGCCGAAAGCTGGAGCCCACTGGGCAGCGGCAGGTTGCTCGCCGACCCCGCCATCGCAGCCATTGCCCGCAAGCACGGCAAGTCGGTGGCACAGACGATTATCCGCTGGCACCTTCAGCAGGGCTTGATCGTTATTCCGAAGTCGATCCACCAGGACCGCATCGCGGCCAATTTCGATGTCTTCGACTTCGAACTGGACGCACAAGATCTGGAGACGATCGCGGGGATGGATTCGGCCGACGGCCGGAACGGATCAGATCCGGCGACGGCGGCGTTTTTGTTTTAAAAGGAGCCGGCGACGAAGCAGCCAATCTCCCCCCTCGTGGGGGAGATGCCCGGCAGGGCAGAGGGGGGCGCTGTCCCTCCAACCTCTCAGTCCGTCCCGCCCAAACCCGCCACAATGACGATATGCTGGCAAGCATTGCCAATGTCGCGAATGACATCATCATTCCAGAGGCGCAGCACGATCCAGCCATCCTGTTCCAGGCGCTTCGTCCTGGTCTGGTCGGCTATCGCCAGATTTTCGTCGCCATGCTGTGAGCCATCGACTTCGACGATGAGCTTTTTCTCCGGGCAAGCGAAGTCGACAATGTAGCCTGCGATTGGAAATTGCCGGCGAAAGCCCAAGCCCATCAGCCGATGGGCGCGAAGCTCGTTCCAGAGCTTTAACTCGGCGCCCGTCATCACCTTGCGCATCGATCTGGCGTTGGCGCGTTGTCTTGGCGGCAGGGGCGTGTGGGGCATTATCCGAGGCTAATCCGAGGTAGGGATATCGACGCTTCTACTCTACGGCGCCCCCCTCTGTCCTGCCGGACATCTCCCCCACGAGGGGGGAGATTGGCCGCTTCGCCGGCGAGCGATGTCGGCAAAGGTGGTTTGCTGGTGGCATCCTTCCTGATGCAAGTTGATCAGGGAGGTATCATGTTTTTGCGGGCTAGGCTTCATACGCCATGCCGGCAGCGTCTGCCTTTTCGCTAAATCCCGGAACCATCCAATTGCTGCGCGTCCTCGCCTTCCCAGGGCGCCGGCAGCGAGGCGCCGCGGCTGAGATTGGCCGAGGGCAGGGGCATCCAGCATTTCAGCTCCGGTTCGGCATATTCGACGACGCGGCCGGGCGAGGAATCCGACGCCCGCCAGCCTTCGCCAGCGAACTGGTCGCCGCGCGCCCAGTAGGCGAGGTCGACTTCCGCCGGCCCCTGCTCGGAGGGACGGACCGTGACCAGGATGCGGCTGCCGTCCTTGGGCGCCGTCGACATGTGGCGCCACCGTTCGGGCTCGTCCATCGCATTTCCTCCAGTCTTGATGCGAGGTGAAGTGTCGCCTCGCCATCGATGGTGGTCAACCCACACTTTGTCGGATTGCAGCTGCCGGCTGCGTCCTTGGTGTGGCGATGTTCGCCGGGACAAGGAGAGACATTCATGCGTGACAAGGGCAAGCCGGTGCCGGCTACTGGTGACATGAAACTCTATTTCAGCCGCAATCCCAATCCGCGCCTGGCGGTCGCGGTGGCGCGCCATCTCGAGGCGGGGGTGGCCTTCGAATTCGCGTCACCCTTTGCGCCGGGGCAAGCGGAGCGGTTCCGGCCGCTCAATCCCAACCTCTATATACCGATACTGACGTGGCCGGGCGGCAGCCTGTGGGAGACCGACGCCATCGCCTGCCGGCTGTCGCGCGACATGGGCTCGGATTTCTGGCGCGCCGGCGATGACCAGCCCGAAATGATCCGCTGGATAAGCTGGGGCAAGGACCATTTCGCCCGGGCGTGCGACATGGTGCATTTCGAGCGCGGCACCAAGCAGCGTTATCATATCGGCCCGATCGATCACCAACTGGTCGAAGAGGGGCTGAAACTGTTTCACACGACTGCGGCGATCCTGGAGGGGGTGCTTGCCGGCCGAAAATGGCTCGTGGGAGGCGACGTTTCCTACGCCGATTTCCGCATGGCGACCTTCCTGCCTTTCAACGACGTCGCCGGCCTGCCGCTCGGCGACTATCCCGCGCTCGCCAGCTGGTATGCCCGGCTCGAAGCCATCGACGCCTGGCGCGACCCGTTCGCTCGGTTGGACGCGCCCGAACTGCCGCCGGTCAGACCCGCTGAGGCGCTTTGAGAAAGCGCGCTGTGCCAATGACCACCTGATCGGCCTGCGTTTGCTTGGCCGGCCTACTTGGCCTGCGCGAGCTGCTGTTCGACCAGGCCGATTTCTTTGACGTAGAAACCCTCGAAGCCTGAGCTGTAGTGCTGCTCGCGAAAGATATCGCGGGCGGCGATGAAGGCGTCGCGGGCGGCCAGCAGGCTGGCCTTGTCATGCGTCCTGGTGCCGATGGCGAGCAGGATTTCGCCACGTACCGAATGGGTCTTGCCCCAGATGACCGGTGACTTGTCGCGCTTCAGTTCGGTGAGCGCCAGGTCCATCTGCTCCAGCGCCTTGCGGTAGAGTGGCACGCTGTCTTCGGCGTCCCCCATGAAGCGGTAGGCGCGACCGATATTGTAGGTGATGGTTGCCCAGGTGAAGGGATCGCTTGCCCGGGTGACCACCTCATGCGCCATGTCGAAAGCGTCAATCGACTGCTTGAAGTAATCCGAACCCTTGCCGCGCTGGCCAAGCGCCAACAGGGCCGCGCCAAGATTGTTTTCGGTCGATGCCCAATCAACCGGCTGCGTGCCGCGCGTGCGAACCTCGAGTACGTCATGGAAAGCGGCAACCGACGCTTCAAGCATCTCGGTGCCGTCCTGCAGATCGCCAAGCTGACGCATCGAAACGGCGAGATTGGCTTCTGCCATCGCCCATTGCACCGGCACTTTCTCGCGTGTCCAGACGGTCAGCGCGCCATGAAAAGCCTCGATCGCCTCGGTCAGGTTCTTCTTCGCGTCGCCCGCATCGGCCATCTCGGAGAGTTCATTGCCGATGTTGTTTTGCAGCCCCGCCCAGGAGTCCGGGCTTAATTGCTTACTGTAGACCCTCAAGGCCTGCCGATACGCCTCTATCGCCTTTCTATAGTAGGCCATACCGCCAGCGCGCTGGGCCATCAGATCGTAGGCGTTGCCGAGATTGATCTGCACGGTTGCCCATTCCTGCGGATTGCGCTTGCGGGTAAAAACCTCGAGCGCACCTTCATAAACGCCGATTGCCTGCTCGACGCGCGCCGTGCCGTTCTCGCGCTCGGCCAGCGCGGTCAGTGTGATGCCTTCATTGATGGCAACACCGGCGGGGCCGTTGAAAACGGTGACGCCGGGCAGAAGCTTTGCCGCTTCATAGACATCGACGGCTTGCTGAAGTGCCGCGTTCTCGCCCTTGACCATGCCCTGGTCGGTCAAGGCATCGGCCTCGAAGACCTTGTAGAGGAAGGCGGCCTTCGGATCCCAGCGCTCGGTTTGCCTGAAGGCGTCCTCGTAACGTGCGGCGGCGGTGCGGTAGTCGAAGTTGAGGGTCGCGGTACGGGCATGGTCGGCGAACGTGCCGGCCAGTTCCAGCCGCCTCTGCCTGATATCAGCCTCGGCCTCGTCGAGCTCTTTGCTGATCGCCTCGGCACGGGCGCTGGCCTTGGCGCGGAAGGTCAGCGCCAGATTGATCGCGCCCTCGGATTGCGCGCGGTCGGCAAGGCCGGAAAGCCGAATCAATTGCGGATCCTGCCGGGTTTCGCTGTCGTGCCGGGCGAGGATTTCACGCAGCTTCTGCGCGCCCGCCGCGAGTTGCGCCTGCAATTCCCCCGGTCCGGCCGACGTGTCGACCTCCAAGGCGCCGAGCATGCCGTAGAGCTGGTCGAGCGGCACTTCGTTCTGAGCCGCCACCGTCTCGACCATCGAGCGCTGCTCGGCCGGTGTCGCGGCGATGGTAAGCAGGAGCTTGCGCCGCGCCGAACGGATCGAGGCCTCGTCGCTGCCGGTCTCTTCCGGCGCCTGGCCGAAATAGAGCAGGCGCCGCAGGCTGGCATTGGTCCATGGCAGCTGCCGGCCGCCGGTCTTCACATAGACCTCCTCGGCAACCATGGTCATGACGTCGCCGAAGGCGAAGCCGCCGGCGGCGAGATGTTTCAACAGGGCCGCGGCATAGGGGCTGTTGCCGCCGGCCTCGCCGTCGAGCGCGGCGTGTCCAGGCTCGGCGGCAAACCCGATGACCTCGCCCAGGCTTTGCGGCGCGCCGGATGCATCGGCCAAGGGCGCGGCCCCCCGGGCAAGATCGAGCCCCGCGGCGGCCACGGGCGTCGGGCCGGACGGTGCCGCCAGCGTTGCGCCTTGTGGAAACGGGTTGGAGCGGCAGGCATCGAGCAACACGATCGCCACGGGAACGCTGGCCTTGAGCTGCGCCAGCAAGGCGGAGACCGGCACCAGCCGGTTGGCGGGATCGGACAGCGAGGAGGCATCCGCCTCGACCGGCACCAGATAGTTCTCGCCGGCGGCCTCGATGCCGTGGCCGGAATAGTAGAGCAGGGCAACGTCGGCGCCGGCCGCATCCTCGACGAAATGCTTGAGGCCGCGCCCCAGGCGAGAGCCGTCGCCATCGGGGATGGAGCTGACCTCAAAGCCTAGGCTCGTCAAAAGCTGGGCGACGGCGCGCGCGTCGTTGGCTGGATTGGCAAGCGCCGGCAGGGAACGGTATTGCGATTCACCGATGACCAGCGCCACGCCGCGCAACGGCCTGGCGTCATCGGCCCGTGACGGCCATGCAAGCACGACGGCCTGCAGCGCCAGCAGCAATGCAGCGCAAAAAGCAAAGCGATGCCAACCCGCCATGCACAACCCCGGATAAGCCCACCCCATGCTAACCGGCTTAAAGTGGCGGCTCAATGACGAATGGGGCTTGCCTACTGGCGGAAAACTGACGACCGGCGCATACACAAACGAAACTTGAAGACGCCGGCCGCCATTTGGGGCGTTGGGGTGCATCCCGTTGGGGCGCGATGCAAGGGTCAGGCTAAGCGGATCCAGGGCGCCTTCAATCGGAACGCCGGCTCATGGTGAACAAGTGGTTACTATCCACAGGCCAGATTAAGGCGACCACTCCAGCAGGGCCAAAGCCGGCGGCGCGTCTCCTTGTCGGCGACATCTGTGCGCAACACGGCGCATCAGGCCATCGACGCTCGACGGGCGGCGCCCGGGTTGGTAAGCCCCATGCCGCGCAGGAGACCTTTTTGAGTCGAGACATGACCGTAGCGATCGAGATGGGACAGACCACGGCGGGCGCCCCAGCGAACCTCGATCTCGAGGAACTGCTGGCGACCCGCCTTCTGGTGCAGGGCAATTCGGGCTCCGGCAAGTCGCATCTGTTGCGCCGGCTGCTGGAACAGAGCGCACCCTGGGTGCAGCAGACGATCGTCGATCCCGAAGGCGATTTCGTCTCGCTCGGCGAGCGTTACGGCCATCTGGTGATCGATGCCGAGGAACATACCGAGCGCGGCCTGCAGGCGGCCGGCGAACGGGCACGCATCCACCGCGTCTCGACCGTGCTCAACCTCGAAGGGCTCGATGCCGAGAACCAGATGCGGCGCGCCGCCGCCTTCCTCGGCGGGCTGTTCGAGGTTGCTCGCGACCATTGGTATCCAATGCTGGTGGTGGTGGACGAAGCGCAGCTGTTCGCGCCGGCGGTGGCCGGCGAGGTATCCGACGAAGCGCGAAAACTTTCGCTCGGCGCCATGACCAACCTGATGTGCCGTGGCCGCAAGCGCGGGCTTGCCGGCATCATCGCCACGCAGCGGCTGGCCAAGCTGGCCAAGAATGTCGCGGCGGAAGCTTCCAATTTCCTCATGGGCCGCACCTTCCTCGACATCGACATGGCGCGCGCCGCCGATCTGCTGGGCATGGAGCGTCGGCAGGCGGAAGCGTTTCGCGACCTGGAGCGCGGGCAGTTCATGGCGCTCGGCCCGGCGCTGTCGCGCCGGCCGCTGGGCCTGCGCATCGGCCCGACCGACACCAGCCCGCGCAACGGCACGCCGCGGCTGATGGCGATGCCGCAGGCGGCCCTGGAGGACGCGCGCGCCATCATCCTGGCGGCGCCGCCGCCCGAGACGGTGCGCGCGCCGCGCCGGGTGGCGTCACCGGACCTGCTCGACCAGTTGATGGCGGCGAAGTCGGCGGCGCTGGAAATCCGCCCCGAACCGGCGGAACCAGAAATCAGCGCCGAGGATCTGGCCGAGCGGCGCGAGCGGGTCGACCGTGTGCTGCGCGCCATCCTGGCGCAGCCCGATGCGGGTTTTCGCGTCATCGGCGTGCTCTACCAGGAATTCGTGGTGCGCTGCCGCATCGAGGGCCTGGCCTCGGTGGTGCCCGACTTGCCGGGGTTCCGCCGCATGCTGACGCGCGCCCGTGCCGGCCTCGGCTCCGAGACGACGCAGGATGACGCCTGGCGGGACGTTTCCGTCCGCGCCTCGCTGCTGCCCGACGACATGCAGGGCGTGTTCATGATGATCGCCCGGGCGGCGAAGGAGGGCTGGCCGTGCCCGAGCGACGCCGCGATCGCGCGCGCCTATGGCTCCCACTCGCTGCGCCGCGCCCGCCGCCTCTTGACCTATATCGAGGAGCAGGGCCTCATCGTCTGCCAACTCGACGGTACGGGAAAGCGCACGGTGACGTTGGTCGAACTTGCCTGGGCCACGGCGCCCGGCGACCCCAATGCCGAGGAGGTCGAGCAGGGGAGCCTGGCGCTGTGAGGGGGATAGTGGAAGGGAGCAGCGGCCTTATTTCCGCTCCGACGACCACGGGAAATTCACGTAGCGATCGCGCGTGTCGTAGCAAATGTTGCCATACATTTTGAGATAGCCGTTCCTGCGCGCCGGATCGGCGTAGACAGGCGCCGGATTTGCGAGATCCGCCTCGTACTGGGCGATGTTGTTGCTGGTCAGCGCGATGGGCAGGATATCCATGGCTTGCGGTATGCTCTTGCCCTCGAGCCAATCGGCGGCGAACTGCCCCATCGCATAGCCGAAGACAGGGGACGAGAGGGAGATGCTTGCCTTATAGGGACTGTCGCCCTTTGTGATTTCGGCCACAGCCTCGGGCTCGCCGTCAATACCGCCAAGAAACTGGTCAGGCCGGTCCTTCCCAGCCGCGCGCAAGGCCTTGAGCGCGCCTGTCACCACCGCATCGCTGCCAAGCACCACGTCGATTTTCGGATTGGCCAGAAGAATCGTCTTCATCGTCTCAAAGCCGCCCTCTTTCGTCACCGGCTTGGGAGCGATATCGGCGACGATCGTCACGCCAGGCATTGCATTGAAGCCGTCCCGCATGACTTCGAACCTGGGCGCCAAAAACTCCATGGAGTCTTGCGTCAGCAGCACCACATTCGCCTTGCCGCCCAGCTTGGCGTTGATATGAGCGATGGCCGCGTCCGTCAGCACCTTGCCGGTCGCGTATTGTGGGGCGTTGAGCAGCAAGGTGGCCGGCGGCGGAACAATGGTGCCGACGAACGCTCCCGACCAGATCATTTTCTGAAGGTCGTGGCTGATCGCCGCGGGATCGGAGGAGGTCGCCACCAGAGCACCGGCCTTGTCCGCGAGCAGGGATCTTATCTGCTCGATGGCCTTTGCCGTATCGTTCTGGATCAGCAGCCTGCGATATTTCAGCCCGCGATCGCTGGCAGCCATGGCCAGGCCGTGATCGACACCCTGCAGGAAATCTCGATCGTTCTCCTGAATGTGGGCCAGCACCTTGTTGAGACCAGTTGGGGGCGTGCACGCCGGCGCACCCGGGTCGAACGCGGGGAATACGGTACGCTGTGTGATACCTGGCGGACCATCCTGCGCTCTTGCGACGTTAAGGCCACCGATCGACAGGATCGCCATGAAGAGAAAAAAGCGCAATGACGCCGGCCAGCTTCTCCCGGCCCTCCTTCCATCGAAAGGCATTGAAAGATCCTCCCCGTTTCCGCCAGAGGTAAAGCAGGGAGCGGCTTATTCCGCAAGCGGTCCCTTGAACCGGCGAGCAGCAGAGTTTGTCGCGGCTCTGCCTCCTATGCCGCCCGCTCACCCTTGCGGGGTTTGGTCGAGAACAGCAGCCGGGCAGACGTTCCGGGATGGCGCTGTTGATACGCTATCTTGGCACCCAGGCTGATGCTCATGGCATTGACGATCCGCTGCCGACGCCGGTGCCCTTGGCGGGCGCGCCCTCGGCACGGCCGACGCCATCGTCTTCCACGACCAGTTCCGCCTGCTCGTCCGCCAACTTCCTGAGATGAACCCGGACTTCGCCAACAGCGTCGGGATAGGCGTATTTGAACGCATTGGTGACAAGCTCGGTGACGACGACGCCGAGATTGATGCTGGTATCGGTTTCGAGCTCTATCGGGTCTATGTCGTAGGTCAGGTTGACGCCATGAACCTGGCCGCGCAGCGAGGTGCGCAGATGGTCCAGCAGCCCGCTCAAATACTCGTCAAGCGCAACCGAACGCACGCCGCCCGAGCCATAGAGGCGTTTGTGCACGAGCGAGATCGCGAAGATGCGGTCTTGTGTTTCCGCAAGGGCATCCTTGGCGGCCGGATCATCGAGCGCCTTCGACTGGAGCTTCACCAGCGACGAGACAAGGGCAAGGCTGTTGGCAACACGGTGATTGACCTCGGACAACAGCACTTCGGCGCGGTCGCGTGCATGCGCAAGATCGATGGTCCGGGTAGCCACGCGTTGTTCGAGGTTTCGATTGAGTGTATTGACTTCGTCGCGTGTGACGCGAAGTTCCTTGGTGTAGCGCGCCACGCCGAAGGCCGCGCCGCTGACGACCGCCACGATGACGAACGCACCGATTGCGGAAACGAGCCGGAGCAATGCGGTGTTTGCCCGTTGTTCGGCAACGCCCGATGTCAGCCTGTCGTCAGCCCTTACGATGATGCCGGAGAAGAACACATTGGCCTCGTCGGTCAGTGCCTTGCCCTTGTTGGTGCGAAAGATGGCCAGCACGTCCTCGTCGCGTTGGCTGCGTTTGAGCGCTACCGTCTGGTCCATCTCGTCGAATTTGCTGGCGATGATCGTGGACAGGCGCTGCAAGGTCGCGTCGGAGTCGGAAGACGCCGGCAGAAGTGTCTCGAGCGCGAGCAAGCGCCGCTCCGCCTGCGCCTTGGCCGATTGATAGGGCGCGAGATAGATTTCGTTTCCGGTAATGATGAAGCCCCGCTGGCTGGCCTCGGCGGTCTGCATGGCGTTTCTCAACTCGACCGCCGCAATTCGTGTGTCGCGTGCCGCCAGCGCGTCGTCAAAATAGGATTGCGCCCGCTCGCCCAGCCAAAAATTCATGGCGACGATGGCTGTCAGGGCAAGAAACCCGATCAGCAAGGCGGCGGAGGTGAAGCGAACAAGGCTACGACTGGACAGGGGCATGCGATACTCCTGCCCGATTTCAGGGCGTCGCGCCATCTTGTAGTGAGGGCCAACAAGTCGGGATGTTCAGCCGTTTGTCGAGCTTCCGTGGGCCACGGCATCAGGCGACCCCATGCCAAGACGATGGAGAGGGAAAGCCTGGCGCCGTGACAAGCCGCCGAGATGGCCTTGCCACCTCGAAGCAAACTATTTCGCCTTTCGCCCCAGGCCCATAGATTTGGCGAGTGTCGAGCGGGTCGCTGAATAGTTCGGCGCGACCATCGGGTAGCTGGAAGGCAGTTTCCACTTCTTTCGATACTGGTCCGGCGTCAGGCCATAATTCGTCTCGATATGCCGCTTCAACGATTTGAAGCGCTTGCCATCCTCCAGGCAGATGATGAAATCGGGCGTGACGGATTTTTTCACGGGGACGGCATATCTGATCTCGTCGGGTCCGCCATCGGCAAAGCCATCCGAAATATTCCGGATCGAGGCGTGTATCTTGCCTATGAAGTCAGGGAGTTCGGCGGCCGGGACGGGGTTGTTCGAGACATAGGACGAGACAATGTCGGCGGTTATGGAAATGATGGGATCGATATGCTTTCCGTTCGCGGGGTATGTGTCGGCACGGCTGGTGACTTCAATCGGCGTCTCTTCGAACATCGCTCCGGCCCTGACTATGGCCGGTCTGACATAAGGCTTCTTCAAAAGGTTTCTCCTTGACGAATACAGTGTGGCTATTGCCGCATTTTTGTGGGAAAATTTCTCACGTGTCAACTGGCGCAATTGGCTCCCTATTGTGGAAGCATTTCCCACAAGCTATTTTCGGCAGGAATTTCCGAGGGATGGATGACCGATTTCACGATTGGCAAGTGAAGGACGACGATGAGCAAATCGGCGGGACAATATCTGGATGCCGCCGGGGTCCAGAGCGCGTTGAACCGGGTGCTGCGCCCTTTGGTGCGGCTCGCCATCAAATGCGGCGTGACCTTTCCGGCCTTCGTCGATCTGCTGCGCCAGCTCTACGTCAATGTGGCGGAGCATGAATTCGCCTTGCCGGACAAACAACAGACCGACTCCAGGGTCAGCCTGCTGACAGGCGTCCACAGGAAGGAAGTCAGCCGGCTGAGAGGGGCGGGCGCGCCGGTGCGGGTGGTGCCCGATTCCGTTTCGAGGACGAGCGCCATCGTCGCGCGCTGGCTTGCCGATCCGCAGTTCGTCGACGCCAGGGGCACGCCGTTGCCGCTGGCGCGGACGAGCGAGGCGGGAGAGCCATCCTTTGCCGGCCTTGTGGAATCGGTGACCCGAGACCTGCGGCCGCGAGCCGTTCTCGACGACTGGCTCGACCGAAAGCTGGTCGAGATCGACGACGAGGACCGGATCGTGCTGATGGAAGGGGCAATGGTGCCGCGCGGCGATGGCGAGGTCCGGCTCTACTATTTTGCCCGCAATCTCGGCGATCATGCGGCCGCCTCGGTCGAAAACGTGCTCGCCGACGCGCCGCCCTTCCTCGAGCGCGCCGTTCACTATGACGGTCTGTCGGAGGAGCTTGCCAGGTCGCTAGAGGCCTACAGCCGCGAGATCGCGGTGGAGACGCTCCTGCGTCTCAACAAATACGCCAACCAGGCTATCCAGAACGATCCCGGCGGCAGCAGTCGGTGGAACTGGGGTGTCTATATCCTTACCTCCGACGCCACCTCGCTCGTTGCCGAGGAAACGCCTGAAAACAAGAATGCCGGCGGAGAGACTGCATGAGCGGGAGGCCGACGAGACGGGGTTTCCTGACGCTTGCAACCGCCTTGCCGACGGTGTTTTGCAGTCTGCTCGCGAGGGCGGACGAAGCGTCGAAAGACCGGGGCATCGGCGGTACCGGCTGGACGGCGGGGACAGATGGCGACCAGGGCATCGGCGGCACCGGCATCGTCGGAACGATACAGCGCTTCGGCAGCATTTTCGTCAATGGCGTGCGGGTTCAGTATCAGCCTGATGTGCCGGTCTGGATCGACGGCGTCCGCGTTGACCCGACCAGCCTGAAGATCGGACATGTCGTGCGTGTCGCGGTGGTCCAAAAGACCGACGGCATCGTCACGTCAGGGATACATGTGACCAGCGAGGTGGTCGGGCCTGTCGAACGCGTAATCGCCGGCTGGATGCGGGTCGCGGGACAGCAGATCGACATTGGCGGCGTTCAAGGCGGGCTGAAGGTCCAGACCGGCGATATCGTCGCCGTCCATGGCATTCGCCGGCCGGACGGGAAGGTCGTCGCCAGCCTGGTGGAGACTCGGCCGGATGAAACGCACTATCTGGTTCGCGGCCTTGCGGTTGTCAGGGCGGGTGCGTTGCTGGTCGGACGGCTCAAGATCGGACAGGGATCGTCGCCGCTGGCAAATCGGCGCGTTCAACTGACCCTCGCCAAGGCCGCGGGCGGGTACAGGATCGTGCATCTGGAGGCGGAAGCGCCGGTGCCGCAGGCCTATGTCGCCGATGTTCTCTACGAGACGTTCCTGCAGCGCCGCGGACAGCGGCTGGAATCGGGTCTGGGCGTCACTGTCGACGATCACAATGGCGATGTGAAATCGACGGCTGCCGTCCGCGTGTTCCTCGACGTCGGCTTCGACCGCGAGGGCAAGATCATATCGGCATCGCGCGGGCAGGGTGCCGGCGGGCCGTCGCCGAACCAGCCTGGCATGCCGCCCGGCCCGCCCCCCGGCGGACCGGCTGGGCCGGGTGGACCTGGCGGGCCAGGCGGGCCGGGCGGACCCGGCGGACCGGGCGGGCCAGGCGGGCCAGGCGGACCGGGCGCGCCTTAGTCCTCCCGCGTCATGATTTTTGGTCGAACGCGGTAGCCTTGAACGGTCGGCGCCCCTCACTGTCCTGCCGGACATGATGGCCCTTCGGGCGTTCGTTGTTCGAAAAGCCAAGCAATTGGCTTTTCGTCCGCTACGCGGACCACGCCTCACCCCCGTAAACGGGGCGAGAGTGGCCGGCCGCGAAGCCGGCGTTCTTCCCACAACGTTGGAGATTGGCGAAATCGCCGATGACGGCGTCCCTCTCCCCGTCACTATACGGGGAGAGGATGCCGGCAGGCAGGTGAGGGGCAGCGCTGACGGCTGGTCATTATGATGGTTATGACAAAGCGGGATTGGAGCTGTTCATCGTTCCACGAAACGCTGAACACTCTCATTTCCTAGCTCGCGTGATATCGTACGGGAGCCCCTCGCGCTCCGCCAGCGCTCCAGAGAACAACGATAATCCGGCCGGTCCGTCCTTTGCGATAGACGGAACCGGCCGGTGCAGCCGTACGGGGGGCTCGTGGGTAGGGCCTTGAGCTTTTTGGGTACGGCTGCTTCCCGCGGACCATGCGGGGGGCGGACGGTCCGCGGAAAATTCCAATCGAAGTTTCCTCGCGCCTTTTTCTCGGCTGACGGACCCAATCTGTGGGAAATTTACCCACAAGTCAACTGTCTACTCTTGACGTGGGTAAATTTCCCACATACATGAGATCGACATCTGAGGACGATCAAACCCTCGGGCCTCGGAGCAAGGCAAATCAATCCGAAATGATGCGGCTTTGACCGCCACGGATTTCTGTTGCCTGCGGACTGATTTGATGTCGGTGCAGCAAAATCGAAGGTAAACCATTGAAGACACTATATATTGATGCCTCCCTGCCATTTCGCTGGGGGCCGCATCCGCCAGTGGGCATCCCGCGCGTCGAGACAGCACTCATTCGTCAGGCGCTTCGTTGGAAGTCCTCGCCGGTCGGCTTCTTTGTCGTCGACGCGTGGGGAAACGGTCAGAGGCTCGATGAGGCGGAGCTTCGCTATCTCCGGCGGCTCGTCGACGGTGACCTGCCGCAGCCGACTGGCGGCGAGGGCAGCTCCTATCTGGCGCGGCTGTGGAAAGTGCTGTCGATCATAAGGGCGGCACCCATCGCCTGCGGGCGCGAATTCGACCGCGTGGCGGCGATCTTCCTCTCCGGATCCGAGAAGCGGCGCGGCGTCAAGTTTCAGCTGTCGAAGACGGTCGTCCGGCTGTTTAAGATCGTGAAATCGGCCCTGCGCCCAAGCAGGCTCGACACCGGCGATCCGCTGAAGGACGAAAACGCCATCTGCTTCCTGTCCAGTGCAAGCGTGCACGAGCTTGCTTCGGCCCGGCTCGCGGGCAAAAAAGCCAGATGCAGCATCTTCACCGTGATGCACGACCTCATTCCGGTTGACTTTCCGCAATTCGTCGGTCCGCATCACGCACGCGGATTCGTGCGGAACACGGCATGGCAGCTGGACAATGCGCATCTGCTCGTCTGCGTGTCGAAATACACCGCCGACAGGGTGAAAGCTCATGCCAAGTCCTCCGACGTTGCCCGGATTCCGCAGGTCGCGGTTTCATCGCCCGGCGCCTTCCTGAGGGAAGCCATCACCGACCGGGAAATGTCCGCTGATCGGCAAAACCGGGACCGCAAGTTCGTGCTTTATTGCTCGACGATCGAGATCCGCAAAAACCACATCCTGCTGCTCAAGGTCTGGCACCGGCTCTTGCCGCTGCTGGGAGAGCGGCTGCCGACACTGGTGCTGTGCGGCCGATGGGGCTGGATGTATGAGGAACTCACCGCCTTCATGGACGCACATCCGGAGCTTGCCGCGCATGTCGAGTTCCGCTCCAATCTCAGCGACCGGGAGCTGGCCGAACTCTACCGCGACGCCGAATTCAGCGTCTATCCGTCGGCGGTCGAAGGCTGGGGCCTGGGCGCCGCCGAGTGCCTCGATTTCGGGCTGCCGGTGCTGATTTCGGACGCGCCGTCGCTGACCGAGGCGACGCAAGGGCTGATGCCGACCATTCCCGCCCGCGATATCGAGGCCTGGTGCGCCGCGATCGCCAAGGCCTGCACCGACCCGGTCTGGCTGGCGGAATTGCGCCACACGATCACGTCTCGATACCGCCCGATCAAGGAGCGGGAGTTTTTCGCGACCATAGTCGACCATGTCGCGGCAATCGACGCCGTCGCGGAGGCCGAGGCGAAAGTCGACCCTGTCGCGGGGATCGCTCCGGACGGCTGCGCGCCCAGTATTTACGGGCCGCTTCCAGCGGCGGCCAGGCAGTCCGGCGCGTTGGCGACCGATCAACGGTTTTTTCGCGAGGCGTGATGGGAACGATCGTGGACATGTCGACGCTCACTGGTGCGCGGGCTGGCCCCGGTGCCGTCAGGGTAATGGGGACGCCGCGCTCGGGCACGAACCTCGCCAAGCATCTCATCGAACGTTACCTCGAAATCCCGGTCGTCTTCGATCGGGGGTTCTGGAAACACGGAGTTTTCCCGGCGCTGATGAGCGGGCGCGAGGTCGATCATGGCGACTTGCCAATCGTCGTCATGAGCAAGGATCCCGTCAGCCAGATTCTGTCGTGGTATCGCCTTGCCAGGAACGACACGATCTTCAAGCCGAACGGAAATCTCGGCTCGTTTGTCAAAGACCCGTTCGATGTCAGGCAGGATTTTACCGGAGCAAAGCGAATGGAATACAGGTTCCGATCGCCGGCCGATTACTGGAACCAGTTCTATTTCGCCATGGACGCGCTTCGCCGCACCGGTGCTCCGGTGCATTTCGTGCGCTATGAGGAGCTCGTTTCAGAACCGGCCTTGTCGCTGCATATGCTCTCTCATTTTCTGGACCGCCCCTGGCCTTTCGATGTCCGCTGCCAGGTGGAAATTCCACGCCATACGCTCGACGCGAGCAATGACATCGACCAGGCCGCGGACCGGCGGGATGAAAAGATCTTCGATCGCGCCCGCGCGGAGCTCGCCTCGGCGCTGGCCAGGATCGGCTGGCGCAATGCCAGCGCCATCCTGCGCGGCATCGACGACGACGTACTCGACGCAACGGGACGGGCAGGGTTCCGTCAGACCTGCGGCGAGGCGGTCGGCCCGACGGCGATGCTGAGGTCGCTCGTCGGCTTCTGGTGAAGCCGGTCATCCTGCCGCCGCGATGCCGGCGTGGTGGCTGCCCAACTGCCAGAGGGGTAGCGGGAACCGCCCGTGCTGCACTTCGATGAGGCGGAAGCCCGCCCCGCCGATCAGGCCGAGCGGATCGCGGTTGAGGTGGCAGCCGCCAGCGAGCGATCCCCACAGCCGGTTCAGGCGTTCCTGCCACCGCCGGCGGCGCGGCCCCTCGGCCTGGCCGTGCTCGATGAAGATAAGCCGGCCCGTCGGTTTCAGGATGCGGCGGATTTCGCCCAGCGCCATCTCGGGGTCCGGAATGGTGCAGAAGGCATAGGTGACGACCACCGTGTCGGCGCAGCCGTCGGCCAAGGGCAGGCTTTCGCCGCCGGCGCGGATGCATTCGACGGGGAAATGGCGCGGCACGGCTCTTCGGTGCGGCGAGGCCGAGCATGGTGCCGTCGGGATCGATGCCGATCAGCCGCTCGACCCTGGCGGCGTCGTAATAGGGAAGGTTGAGGCCCGAGCCGAAGCCGACCTCGACGACGACGCCTTGCGCGCGCGGGATGACGCGCCCGCGCATCCGCGAAAAGGCGCCGGCCGAGCAGCCGGCATGGACGAAATAAGGGGCAACGCAGCGCGCATACCAGGAGAGGCAGGTCTGGCACATGGTTCAGCCTCCATGTCCGGTGATGACGGCAAGGGCACCGCCGCCGGCAAGTGTGCTATGGCTTGATGTATTGACCGGTGACATTTCTCGCTCCAAGGGTTTGATCGGGCCCGATTGGCCCGAATTCGCGGGGATGGATAGAAGGCCGGCGTCCCCTCAACGTCCTCTCGAAACCCTTGGCCCGGCCGCGTGCGGATCGATGGATCGCTTGCAACTGCGACTTCTCGGCTTTCCGGAGTTCCGGCTGAACGGGCGGCCGATAGAGCTCGCCCTGCGCAAGGCGGCAGCGCTCGTGATCACCCTGGCCGAGGCCGGCGGACCGGTGGCGCGCGACGTCGCCGCCACGCTGCTGTGGCCCGAGGCCGACACGGAGGCCGCACGCGCCCGCCTGCGGCGCACGCTGTACAAGATCCGCAATGCCTTCGGCACGGAGATCATCGCCGCCGGCGCGGCATCGCTCAACCTGCGGCCGGGGCTCGCCGTCGAGGCCGACGCGGGCGCCTACGAGCAGGCCTGCGACGCCGGCAATCTCGACGCGGCGGCCGACCTCTACAGAGGCGACTATCTCGCCGGCTTCTCGCTGCCGGACTGTCCAGAGTTCGAGGAATGGGTGTTCTTCCGCCGCGAGGCCTTGCGCAGCCGGCTGGTGCAGGCGCTGGAGCGGCTGGTGGAGGCCAGGATCGCCGGCGGCGATGCGCGCGGCGCCGTCGTCCACGCAACGCGGCTTGCGGCCCTCGACCCCTTGAGCGAAAGCGCGCACCGCCACCTGATCCGCGCCCATCTGGCGGCGGGCGACCGGGCGGCGGCCGAGCGCCAGGGCGAAACCTCTGCGCGGCTGCTGCGCGACGAACTCGGCGTGGCGCCGGACCCCGCGACGCTGGCCCTGCTGCGTGCGCCGGGTGCCGAGGTGCCGAGGACCCGCTATATCCAGGTGGACGGCATCCATATCGCCTACCAGACCATAGGCAGCGGCCCCGCCGACATCGTGCTCGTTCCCGGCTTCATCTCGCATGTCGAGCGCATCTGGGAAGACCGGAGCTGCCGTGCCTGGCTGAGCGCGGTGTCACGGTTCGGCCGGCTGATCCTGTTCGACCGGCGCGGCATGGGCCTGTCCGACCGCGTCGGCGCCCGCCCGACCGTCGAGGCGACCGCGCGCGACATACTGGCGGTGATGGATGCCGCCGGCAGTCGCAAAGCCGTGCTCGTCGGGGCCTCGGAGGGCGGCCCGGGCTGCATCCGCTTCGCCGTCGACCATCCCGACCGGTTGAGCGGCCTCGTGCTGTGGGGCTCTCTGGCCAAGGGCAGCCACGCGCCCGACTATCCCTTCGCGCTGACATCGGCGCAATACGACCTGTGGCAGCAGCGCCTGCTCGCCGGCTGGGGCGGCCCGGCGGAAATCGAAACCTTCGCGCCGAGCGTCGCCCAGGACCGCCAGGCGCGCGCCTGGTGGGCCGGCCTGCTCAGGGCCGCCTCCAGCCCGGGCGCCGTCGCCGGCCTGCTGCAAGCGCTGCGCGACACCGACGTGCGCCCGCTGCTTTCGAAAGTGAGGGCGCCGACGCTGGTCCTGCACCGCACCCGCGACCGCGCCGTGCGGGTCGAGGCCGGGCGTTATCTGGCGGGAAGGATACCGGGGGCACGGTTCGTCGAGGTGGAAGGGGAAGACCACTGGTTCTGGGTGGGCGAGCAGGGGGCGTTGCTGGAGGGGATCGGGGCGATGACAAGCGGACATTGAGGCAGGCCCCTGTCGGCCAGAACCGGCATTGGTCAGGAGGTCAACGTCAATTACAAATCGTCGCGTTCCTCAGCGCCTCCGCCCGGGAAGGCTGGGGCAATGCCGCGATCCGCCGTACGGAAGCATAGAATCTCGGATAGTCGCCCGAGCACAAGTCATAGAGGCGAAGAAACGCTGGAACCTGTTCGCCGTAGACGGAAGTCGCGGCGAGCTTTGCGTTGTTGATGGGGCTGTTGAACCAGGCGTCGTATCCGCGATATCCGGCCCAGCGCCTGTCGCGCATTTGCCGGTAGCGCACTCGCAGCCTGTCGATCGCGGCTGTTTTGGCGGCAGCCATCTGCTGCGAGGCGCGAGGACTCCCATAGATCTGCCTCAGCTCGTCGCGCGTTTGCGCTATCAGCCCGAGAAAGTCGGCACTGCGTTTGCGATTGGCTTCATAGCGTCGCAAACCGGCGCGATCGCCGGCTTCGCGCAGCCATTTCCTCACGCCGCTTGTTTCGACAGAGACCGCGAAAGCTTCGTTGAACGCGGAGTCGCCGTTCACATAGATTTTCTGATGCGCCAGTTCATGGAAGATGAGGCTTGCGAGATAGGTGTCGTCCTGACGCAGCATGGTGCTGAGCAGCGGGTCGCTGAACCAGCCCAGCGTGGAATAGGCGGTGACGCCCGAGATGTAGACGTCCAGGCCTCGGCCCTTGAGTTCGGCGGCGGTTTCGATCGCGGATTTCTGGGAAAAGTAACCCCGGTACGGAACGCAGCCGAAGACCGGAAAGCACCATGTTATCGGCGTGAGCGAGAATTTCGGGGCGGCAAAAACGGCAAAGGTCACGTTGTCTCGACCGATGTCGACATAGCTGCGGTAGCTGCTGTTATCGGGGAGTGCCAGCTCATCGGTGGCAAAGCGACGTATGGCGCTCGCCGACGTCAACTTCGTGCGCAATGCCTTCGGCGTCGAGGGATCGTGGATGAGCTTTCCGACACTTTTCCGCGCGGCCATTATCCGCACATGGCCTTCCAGCGACTGCGCGTAGTAGGAGACGCTGGTGCACCCGGCCACGCCGGCCGCCATGACCACAGCGGCAAGCAATCGAAAAAAGCGCTTCACAACCAGCACACCGCCTGCTCATCCATCATGGCGCGAATGCCCCATTTGCCCTCGTGTCAGGCGCACCGATTTTCGTCAAGACCTGGCGCGGGCAGCATGCCGGACTTTCGAATTGGCAGGACTGGCAAGGCGGGTATTCGAAACCTTCGCGCCCGGCCTCGCCGCCGACCGCCTGGCGCGCCTGGTGGGCCGGCCTGCTGCAGGGCCGCCTCCAGCCCCGGTGCGGTGGCAGGCCTGCTGCGGGTGCTGCGTGACGCTGATGTGTGCCTGCTGCTGTCAACAGTCTCGGCCAAGACGATTGTCCTGCACTGCAGGGGTGACCGGGCGGCGAGGGTGGAAGCCGGGCGGTATCTGGCGGCAGGGATTCGGGAGGCACGGTTTGTCGAGGTCGAGGGGAAGGATCACTGGTTCTGGGAGCGCGAGCAGGGGGGTTGCTGGAGGGGATTGGGGGGATGATGCGGGGTGGGTGATCAGCTGGCAAGGGTGAGGTGTAGAGTGCATTGTCACCGTAATTTGGCGACGATTTGTGAAGCGAGGCGGTGGCGGAGCGAGTAGCGGTTGAAGAGGACGGTTGGGGGTCGGGATGGGGTTAATCATCTTAACTCAGTGATGGCTTTCGATGCTCTGTAGTGCCAAGATCGTGCATAATAATAATGCGATACTTTGTTCCGGCGCACCGTTTCCCCGGGGACGCTACCAATAATGCTCTCCAGTTTTGAGAGGAATTCTTGTTCGTTTGACTCTTCTCCACGAAGCCTCCAAATCATCGAGCTATAGCGAAAAAGTGTGAGGAGGTTGCCCCAGTCTCCCCGCGTAGTAAAAACGTGCCACAGAGCCCTATGACTGGAGTTAAACATCCAAGGAACTCTCTCGTTAAGAACAAATTGGTAGCAACTAATTAGTTTTAATACCTCAAAGTCAGTAATATTAGCACCAGATTGAATTTTTCAGTTAATTAACTCAAGAGCCGCTCTACTCTTGTTATAGAGATCTCCATTTTCTGGTCCTTTCAAGACACTGTCGAGTATGGCTGCAGCAGCATCGTCGCTTGCTGCTTCTTTGGCCCGTGTAAGGGCAATATTTTCTGCAACCACGTAGAATTTGTTCTTTCGAGCCTTTCTTTCAAGCTCGGTTAGTTTCCTAGTTCGATCGGAGCTTGCGGGCTCCAACTCGATGATGATTTGCTGAGCTTGGTAACCGTGGCTGTTATTGCGATTAATCCGCAGTATCTCTTTTGCATATTCCATGGCGTCAGATTCCCTGTCTGCTTTATGGCAGAGCGCCAGATCGATAAGGACGCTCTGTCGCGTAACCTTAGGGAACGGAAAATCGAGTACCTCCTTCAATAGTGTTTTCGCACGGACTCGATCCCCTAACATCCGCAGGGCATAGCCCTGTTGACGAATGAGGCCAGCCCGCTTTTCTGCAGAATCATCCGGTCCCATAAGAGCGTGAAAATCCCGGCAGAAATTCGCAGCACTCGTGTAGTGAGATCCGTCACAAAGCGCCTCGGCGAATGAGGCCGCCAACAAAACCAGGGCAACAGCTTCTCTCGATGCGGGATTTTCTCTGTGGAGCCTGAATAGTCGTATAAGCAGGGCGCTTGCATTCGCGATGTCCGCACTGCCACACCATGAGCTTGAGTAGTCGAGATGTGGAGGCCAGTCCTTTGAGCCCGACATCCAGTCGGGACCGAAGAGTAAGATCGCGGCCCTCATGTTCAAGCTGTCGAGCGCTTCTTCGTTGACAAGGGTCCGCAGATAATCCCGAATCGGGCGTGGTACCACGAGTATTTTCTGGGATGAATTCGTTTCAGAGTTTCCAACTTCGGGGGTTTCAGAAACTGTAATCAAGGCCCTGTCCATCAAGCCTAATGCGTCAGCAGGATAAAACGGATTGACGCCGTTGAAACGCTTGATGCGGCTAAGTTCCGCGCCCTGGGGAAACACCAAAAGCGCCTTAAGCATATCGAACATGCGCCTTGTTGGCTTGTCGCCCGCCTCCGAGAGTTCATGGACGGCACGTTTTAGCAGCAACGGTGCATCGGATTGTGAACCGTCACCGCTGTACGTATCTTCGCCGCTGCTCGAGAGCTCTTCGATCGAGACGACCGTCAACTCCTTTAGGCGCGCATCCAGCCTCGTAGGATAGCCGTCCGTGTGACGATAAAGAATCGCGATTGCGTCGATTGTGGTGAGCTTAGGTCCTCCGCGCTCATGGTCACCTACGTACAGCTTTATGTCCGCCTCATCCAATGGAGCCAGTTGAAGGGACACGAGCGTATTTCCCGTTGGCTTCTTGAGAGACCGCAGTGCGACCCATAGATTGGGGCACGCGTCGACGAGAACCTCAACGAAGCTCTCGATGTCGTTCTCGAGTGCAACAGAGCCAATGGGTGGCTCGACGCCGGTTGGAATGTCATCAAGTATAAGAAATGCTGACTCTGAGCTCAGCGCGTCGCAGAACTGGGCAAAGCTGCAGCCCAGTTTCCTGGCAACCTCGGCGCTAAAGGTGTCTTTGTCGGAATATTCGCACGCGTCAAGCCGGAAGGACTTAGACTGCGTCGACCTTTGCGCCATCACGCTGGCCAAGAACTCATCGCTGCCCATGCCCCATTCTGAGGTGAGCCATAGCGCTCGAGCGCTTTCAAGGGTCTCCAGGCATTGCTGTTGCTCCGCGCGTCGGACGCGTCGGTGGGCAGAGGGAAGGGCAAGGTGGTAGTTGAGCGGCCGCAGGACGTCGCGCTCCTGATGCTCAACGTCGGCAGCCTGCAAAGTCTTGCTAGGGGAGCCATTGACAGGCGCGGGTGCAGAATCCAGACGCGTTTGTAGGTTGATCGTGAAGTACTTGTCGTCCTCTAAAACGAATTCGTTGTCAGCCACGAACCTCTGTTGGCCACTTTTGTGACCGAGGAGTCGCCGCGGCCATATTCGAATTCGCCTGGCATTGTCCAACGTCTCGAAAGACAGAAGCGAATAGCCGTGGATGCGGTTCGTCTTACCGTCCGCAAGCATTTCCATTCCAAAGAGCGACGGTGCCTGCAGGGAGTGACGATTAGCGGCGCCACTTATCCCAAGCGTCATTGAGAATGGTTCGTGCATATGTCCGAACAAATGCAGATCGAAGCGACCAGGAGGATTGATTTCGCTATACCATGTGTCGAGACTAGATGGATGCAGCCAGTCGAGGGGATGATGTGTAACTACGATATTGAAGTGATTGGCGCCGCACCATTTTCCAACTTCTGGCTGCAGCGCGTTAACCTGTCGTAGGTCGACACTCAGCGTTCCCTTGTATTCATCGCCCGTAATTTGAAGCCACGTTGAATTCAGACCCATCACGCCAAGCGTGATTTGCTTATCGTGGAAACTTATTAGTTGGTCTCCTGGCAAGAGACCGATTTGCGCCCTCGCGAGCGGAATCGAGGTAGATGCTAGATTCGCGACGAAACGCTCATATCCCGACAGCGCCCCGGTAATTATGTGGCGGTACGTGTCATTGTTATCTCGAAAAAAGTCATCCCAAATCTCACGTTCTTCGAACCACTTCTTAAGTACTCTGACTTCGGCTCTTCTGGCATCGGGTCGCTGAATGTCATGATTGCCGGGTATGCAGATCAAAGTCGGCTTGAAGCCTAGGCTTTCGAAGTGACGCCAGATATCCAGCAACCTGACGATGACTTCGTCGAATTCCTCATTCGCGCCCTTCTGAGCGAAGTCTCCGCTAAACAGGACTGCATCCCATTCGCCTACTTGATTCTTCAGTGTTGTGAGATCTCTAAAGAACACTTCCTTGACGTTAGGCCATAGCAAACTTTGTCCAGACATTCCCGCATGGAGGTCGCTCAAGTGAAGCAGCCGGAAGGAGGTGGGATCAGTCATTCAGTGAATGTCGATTCGTTTGATGATTTATCTGCACAATCATGGCCATTGCAGCTTGCGAGCGCAAGCAAGCAAGAGGGTGGAAGCTATCTACGTAGGACCTTCATCAAAACTCTGCTAAAATCTTGATGGTTCATATCTGCGATCGGAACACGAGCGTTCTTCGTCCCACCCACCTCCAAGAAGCAGCCGTGCTAGTTACCCTAGCGCATCCCCTACCGCTCCTCTACAATCCGCAGATAAGCCGCCGTCACGAACAGCACGATCAGCCCGAACAATATCCGTCACGGCCCCCTCCGGCATCTGCAGGATGGTCAACAGCGTCGTCAGCACGGTCAGGATGAGCGCGCCGATGATGGTGCCGGTGTAGCCACCGAATGTGGACGCGCCGCGGATCACGACCTTCTCCGCCCAAACCTCACTCACCTCAATCGCGCTGGTCACCGACAGGCCGGCACTCTAGATGATGAGGGACATCGACGGTGCCGGCGTTTTTTCAAGTCGCTATCCGTCCAAGGCTGCCTCGCATCGCTGGCTGCCATTTCTTTTGTCGGGAAGGAGCGGATTTGGAGCGGGATCAAGCTGGGGGTAGCCCGATAATCGTCCTGTTCCGGGACGATTTGCGTGTTGCGGATAATGGGGCGCTGGCGGCGGCGGGCGCTACGGGCAGGCCGGTCGTGCCGCTTTTCATCTTGGACGAGGGCGGCAATGACGCGCGTCCGCTGGGCGCCGCCAGCCGTTGGTGGCTGCACCATTCGCTCGCGGCGCTGGAGCGGTCGCTGGAGATGCTTGGCGGCAGGCTTTTCCTGCGGCGGGGAGAGACGCAGAAGATCGTTGCCGAGGCCGTCAAGGAGACGGGGGCGGGCGCCGTGTTCTGGAACCGTCGGTACTCGCCAGCCGGCATCGCCGCCGACAAGGCGCTGAAGTCCGGCCTGCGCGCGCAAGGGCTGGAGGCGAAAAGCCATGACGGGTTCCTGCTGCACGAGCCGTCGCGCATCGCCACGCAATCCGGCGATTTCTACAAGGTGTTCACGCCCTTCTACAGAAGGCTGGCCGAGGACGATGTGCGCGATCCGATCGACGCGCCGGCCTCGCTGGCGGGATGGAAGGGCAAGCTTGCCTCCGACAGGCTCGACGCGTTCGAGTTTCTGCCGACACATCCGGATTGGTCGTCGGGCCTTGCACAACGCTGGCAGCCCGGCGAACAGGGCGCGCGGGAGAGGCTGGCGCGGTTTGTCGAGGATGGCCTCGACAATTATGCCGAGAATCGCGACCTGCCCGGCATCGATGGCACATCGGGCCTGTCGCCGCATCTGGCGCATGGCGAGATCACGCCTTTCCAGATCATGGCCGCACTGCGCCGCAGGCGCGGCAAGGACGCCGAGACCTTCCGCAAGGAACTCGGCTGGCGCGAGTTCTCCTATCACCTGCTGTTCAACCGGCCGCGACTGCACAGGGAGAATTTCCGCCCGGCCTTCGAAGCCTTCGAATGGCAGGAGGCGCCTGCCGCGCTGAAGGCCTGGCAGCGTGGACTGACAGGCTATCCGATCGTCGATGCCGGCATGCGTGAGCTCTGGCGGACCGGCTGGATGCACAACCGCGTGCGCATGATCGCGGCATCGTTCCTGGTCAAGGACCTGCTGATCGACTGGCGCACAGGCGAGGATTGGTTCTGGGATACGCTGGTGGACGCGGACGCCGCCAGCAATCCGGCAAGCTGGCAATGGGTGGCCGGATCGGGCGCCGACGCCGCGCCCTATTTCCGCATCTTCAATCCCGTGCTGCAGGGCGAAAAGTTCGATCCGCAGGGCAGCTACATCAGGCGCTATGTTCCCGAACTGGCCAAGCTGCCCGACCGCTACATCCATCGCCCCTTTGAAGCGCCGGCAGCCGTGCTGAGGGATTGCGGATTTTCGCTCGGAAAGGACTATCCGTCACCGATCGTGGACCACGCCATGGCCAGGGACCGTGCCTTGGAAATGTATCGCGGTACGCGAGAAGGCTGAAGCGCATCGCGTCGAACGGGATATGCGACGCGCGGCAGGTTCCTGCCGCTCCTCGACAATGCGCGGATAAGCCGCCGTCATGATGCAAGAAATTGCCAGAGCGCTTCGGGCGATCCCGTCGTGAGCAATCCGACTATGAGCGCGATCAGGGCGAGGAGTTGGAGCAGGACGATGCCAACGAGCGTGGAGCGGAACGGCTCCTTGCGCGTCTTGTGGCGGATCGTTTGCTGCGCGATCACAGTTCCGATGCTGCCGCCGATCATGGCAAGGGTCAGAAGCGTCGACTCGGGAATGCGTTGCAGACTGTTCCTGGCCCTGGACTTGTCGGATGCCATGGCGGCGTACGCCAGCAAGTTTACCGCCAAGACGTAGCCGATGACGCCGATTGTGAACTGCCCCGACATGCGCGCCCCTCCGTCTTCGGGGTAGTCTAGAGCGGTTCAGCGTTTGATGGAATCGCCGAACCGCTCTAACGCTTTGTTTTTACGCAATTCCGGACGGAAAACCGTTACACACTTTTCCTGGAATTGCTCTAACCGACGACCGCCAGTGACAGCGGATCCAGCCGGTTTTCTGAACTCTCACCGCTCCTCGACAATCCGCAGATACGCCGCTGTCACGAACAGCACGATCAGCCCGAACAATATCCGCCGTGCTCCCTCCGGCATCTGCAGGATGGTCAAGAGCGTCGTCAGCACGGTCAGGATCAGCGCGCCGATGATGGTGCCGGTGTAGCCGCCGCGGCCGCCGAAGATGGAGGTGCCGCCGATCACGGCGGCGGCGACCGAGGGCAGCACCAGCGGTTCGGCGAGCGACAGCGACGGGGCCTTGATCAGGCCGATATAGAGCAGGCCGGTGATGCCGGCGAGAACGCTCGATGTGACGTAGAGCGCCGTGATGACCTGCCAGTACTGGACGCCCGACAGGCGCGTCGCGCGCTCATTGTCGCCGACGGCGTAGAGCAGGCGGCCGAAGCCGGTGCGGGCGAGCGTGAAGACGATGAGCGCCGCCAGCGGCACGAACAAAAGCAGGGCGTTGGGGAAGGCAAAGCCGACTATGGGGGTGACGCCGGTGCCGAGCCAGGCGAGGAAGTCGGGGATCTTGGCGCCCGATGCGATCACCGTGCGCTGGTAGACCTGCAGGCAGCCGGTGCCGATCAGGCTGGTGCCCAGCGTCATGATCAGCGGGTGGACGCGGAAGACGCCGACGCCGATGCCGTTGACGAGGCCGATCAGCACCGCCGGCATCATCGCCAGCAGGAAGGCGATGGCCGGGTCCTGGTTGACGATCTGCGTCGCCATGATGAAGGCGCTCATCGTCGCCACCGTGCCGACCGACAGGTCTATGCCGCCGGTGAGCATGGTCATGGTCTGGCAGCCGGCGAGGATCGCCAGCGGAATGGCGAATTTGATGGTGTTGGCGATCCAGCGCTCGTTGACGATGCCGGGGCGCAGGATCTGCAGGATCACCACCAAGATGACCAGCAGGATGATCAGCGGAACGAGCGGCCGGTCGGCCATGAAGCGTTTTACACGACGGCCGAAAGGGACAGGGGTGATCGCTGATGTGCTCATGGGGTGGCTCGCTGGGTGTTGTGCGAGGATGGCGCTCTACGGCGCCCCCCTCTGGCCTGCCGGCCATCTCCCCCACTAGGGGGGAGATCAGCAGCTTCGGCGCCGGCACTCTTCTTGCGTCTTTGGAGGTTGGCGAAGGCCGCGATGACAGCCAATCTCCCCCCTAGTGGGGGAGATGTCCGGCAGGACGGAGGGGGGCGCCGTAGGGTGCTACTTTCGCTCATTGCCGCCCCCGCATCGTGATGAACGCGCCGAACATCACCACGGCGACCATGATCAGGCCTTCGATGATGGCGGTGACGTTAGGGTCGATGGCGAGCAGCGTGAGATCGGTGCGCACCAGGCGCAGCACGAAGACGGCGACGATGGGCCCAAGCAAGCCGCCCTTGCCGCCGCCGAGCGCGACGCCGCCCAGCACCACGGCGGCGACGCTGGCCAGGAGATAGGGGCCAGGAATAGGGGCGCCGATGCCGGTGCTCATGGTCAGCGCCAGGCCGCCGAAGGCAGCGAACAGGCCCGACAGTGCATAGGCGATGATGCGGGTGCGCTTGACCGGCACTCCTGAGCGGAACGCCGCCAGCTCGCTCGAGCCGATGGCGTAGATGGAGAGGCCGAGGCGCGAGCGCCTGAGCGGTATCCAGATGACGCAGACGCAGACGATCAGCACCAGCAGCACCTTGGGCAGCCAGGCGTCGATGGCGTCGGGCAGGCCGGGTATGGGCACGGTGCCTGATATCAGCGCCTTCAGCCATTCGGCCGCACCGCCGCCCGGTGCGTCGAGCACCAGAAGCGCCGCGCCTTGCAGCACGAACAGCATGGCGAGCGTGACGACGATGTCGGGCACGCGGGTGACGACGATCAACAGGCCGTTGAGCGCGCCGAGGACAAAGCCCATGGCAAGCACGAAGGGCACGACGAACAGTGCATATTCTTCGGAGGCGCCTGCCATCATCGAGGCGGCGGTGACGCTGGTCAGCGCCATCATGGCGGCGACCGACAGGTCGATGCCGCCGGCAATGACGACGACCGTCTGCGCGGCCACCGCAAAGGCGTAGGGCAGCACCGCCCGCGCCAAGGAGCCGAAGTCGCCGCTGTCATAGCCGGGCTGGATGATCCTGGTGGCGATGAACAGCACGATGAGGAGGGCGAACAGGCCGACAACCCAGCCGTGGCGACGCAGGAAATGGCTCATGGCGTGGCTCCCGGCTCGGAAGCATTGGGAGCGGCCAGTATGCCGACATCGGCCTTGGCGCCGCGCGGCAGGCCGTAAGCGGCGCGCATCAGCGCCGGCTCGTCCGCCTCCTCGACCGGGAAGATATCGACCAGGCGGCCGCCGAAGATGACGATGACGCGGTCGCAGACGCGCTGCACCTCTTCCAGCTCCGAGGTGTAGAACAGCACCGACTTGCCGTGGCCGGCAAGCTCGCGCAACAGCTTGTAGATCTCCTGCTTGGTGCCGACATCGATGCCGCGCGTCGGGTCGAAGCACAGAATGGTGCGGGCGTCCGCGGCAATCCAGCGGGCAATCGTCACCTTCTGCTGGTTGCCGCCGGACAGGCGCTGCACCTCGCCTTGCGCGCGGGTGTCGATCTGCAGGCGCTTGATGGCGCCAAGCACCGTATCGCGCTCCTTGCGCATGTTGATCGGCCCCCAATTGCGCAGCGCGGCGCTGAAGGGGAGGGCAATGTTCTCGCGCACCGAGCGCTGCATGGCGAGCGCCTCGGAACGGTCGCCCGGCACATAGGCGATCCCTGCCCGGATGGCGTCGATCGGGTGGGCGAATTTCGCTTGCTGGCCATCGACCTCGATCGTGCCGCCGGAGGGCCGGATCGAGCCGGCAAGGGCGGCGAACAATTCGTCCTGGCCCTGGCCCTCCAGCGCGACGACGCCGGCCACCTCGCCATCCCTTAGATCGAAGGAGACGTCGTTGAGCTTGGTGCCGACGCGCAGGTTTTTCACGGCGATGCGTGGCCGGGCAGGGGCGGGCGCAGCCTTTTCGGCGGCACCGCGGGCGGCGACATGGGTCTTGACGATGCGGGTGCCGAGCATCAGCTCGACTATCTTTTCCTCGACGCCCGGCACGATGTCGACGACGCCGACGGTCTCGCCGTCGCGCAGCACGGTGGCGCGGTCGCAGAGCGCCGAGATTTCGACGAAACGGTGGGAGATGAAGATCACGGCGCGGCCGGCATCGCCCTGGCGGCGCACCACTTCGAGAACCTTTTCGGCCAGGTTGGCCGGCAGTGCCGCCGTCATCTCGTCGAGCAGCAGCACGTCGGGCTCGACGGCCAGCGCGCGGGCCAGATCGAGCACGCGCAGCACGGCCAGCGGAATGTCGCGCGCGGTGTCGCGCAAATCGAGGTCGGCTATGCCGAGTTCACGTACCCAGGCGCGGAACGGCTCCACCGGCGTGCCGGTCAGCCTGAGATTGGACAGAACGTCGAGGTCGGGGATCAGCGACGGTTCCTGGTAGACCGGCAGCAGCCCGGCGCGGCGCGCGGCGGCGGGCGAGCGTATGTCGCGTGCCTCGCCCCGGATCAGGAAGCGCCCGGCATTGGCCTGGATAGCACCGGTCAGGATTTTCACCAGCGTCGACTTGCCGGCGCCATTGGCGCCCATCAGCGCATGCACCTCGCCCGGCAGGACTGAGAGCGACGCGTTGCGCAAGGCAGCGACAGCGCCGTAATTCTTGGCGACGCCGGTGGCGTCGAGGAGGGGGCTGGTGGTCAAATGGTTCGGGTCTCGGTTTGTGCGATCGATAATTAGGAACGTCGGCGCCGCCCCTCACCTGCCTGTCGGCATCCTCTCCCCGTATAGAGACGGGGAGAGGGGGCTAGTCGCCGGCGTTGCGGCCAGCTTCTCTCTCCCCGTTCACGGGGAGAGATGTCCGGCAGGACAGTGAGGGGCAGCGCCGACGGATGGACAGCGAAACCAAGCTTACTCGCCCGGGCCCTTGCAGGCGACGATCTGGTCCTTCGTGTAGGTCGTCCAGTCCGGGATCGAGATCGACACCGGCCATTCGGGGCTGAGCGACGGGTCGGCGGCGGCCTTGAGCTTGGCCTTGCCTTCCTCGGTGGCGTTTTCCCACAGTTGCGGCTGCACCAGCACGGTTTGCTGGGCCGGCTTCTTGCCGTCGAGGATCTGCAGTGCGAGCGTAACGCCAGCGCCGCCGATCGAGCCAGGGTTGGTGACGGCGGCGCCGACCAGGCCCTTGACCGAGCTCAGCTGGCCGACGAAGCCGGCATTGTCGGCGCCGACCACCGGCACCAGCGGCGCCTGCGATTCAACCAGCGCGTCGACGATGACGTTGTCGATGCCCGAGGTCCAGACGCCGTTGAACGGCGTGCCGGTTGCCAGGAACGACAGCATCTGCTGCTTGGCCTGGTCCTGCTGCCAGCCGGTGAAGACTTCCTGCGCCACCTTCACGTTGGGGAATTCGGCCAGCGCCTTCTTGAACCCCTTGTCGCGATCACTATCGGCCGAAGCGCCGGCGGCGCCGCGCATGTAGAACACCTCGCCCTTGCCACCCATCTGCTGGAACAGCCATTTGGCGCCGAGATAGGCATATTCCTCCTGGTTGTTGGAGATGATGTAGGCCGACGGTTCGGTGACCGCCTGGTCGACGGCGACGACGACGATGCCGGCCTTGGTGGCTTCTTCCAGGCCCGCCTTGATGCCGGCCGGATCTGCCGGGTTGACGACGATGGCGTTGACCTTGGCGCTGATCAGGTTGCGGATGTCTTCCAACTGGCCGGCGGCATCGGTGTTGCGGTGGGCGATGTTGAGCTTTGCCACCTC
This sequence comes from Mesorhizobium erdmanii, assembly GCF_013170725.1. Classification (NCBI taxonomy): domain Bacteria; kingdom Pseudomonadati; phylum Pseudomonadota; class Alphaproteobacteria; order Hyphomicrobiales; family Phyllobacteriaceae; genus Mesorhizobium; species Mesorhizobium erdmanii. The sequence continues at coordinate 2,977,614 of NZ_CP033361.1, forward strand.
GCCGGAGGCGAGCGCCTGAGCCTTCATGGCGCAGACCATTTCCTCGCGCCAGCCATTGCCCTGCACGGTGTTGGAAATGCCGATCGTGTATTTGCCGGCGGCGGCAGAGACGCCGACCGAGGCCAGCAAGGCAGCGCCCGCGAGCAGCGGGACCATGGTCAGGATTTTCTTCATTTCAGTACTCCTCCACATTGTTTTTCAGTTTCAGTTCCAACCCGTTAGAGCCTGCCGCTGACAGACTGAGTCAGCGGCGGGCCCGAATTCACTTGACCAGGGGACGCAGCACGTCGCGGGCAAGCAGGAAACCACGCTTCACCTGATCGTCGCTGCCTTCAAATCGCCTGTCCTCGTGTTCGATGATGACGGATCCGTCATAGCCGGCGCGGTAGAGGCCGGAGAAGAAGCCGCTCCAGTCGACATCGCCCAGCCCCGGCATGCGCGGCACCTGCCAGCCTATCCCGGCTGACAGAATTCCGCGCTCGTACAAACCATCATGATCAATCATCAGGTCCTTGGCGTGGACGTGCAGCATGTAGGGGCCGAACTCCCTGATGAAGCGGGCCTGGTCGATCATCTGCCAGACCAGGTGCGAGGGGTCGAAATTCATGCCGACATCGGCGCCCCAGGTTTCCAGGATGCGGCGCCAGACAAGCGGCGAATAGGCGATGTTGTGTCCGCCCGGCCATTCGTCATAGCTGAAGATCATCGGGCAGTTCTCGAAGGCGAGCTTGACGCCATGGCCGCGTGCAAAAGCGACGATCTCGGGCCAGACTTTCAGCGCGTCCTGCCAGTTGACGTCGACCGTCTTCGAGGCATCGCCGCCGCAGAAGGTGTTGACCACCGGCACACCCATATTGGCGGCCAGCAAGATCACCTTCTTCAGGTGGCCGATGACCGCCTCGCGATGCGCGGCATCGGGATGCAGCGGGTTGGGATAGTAGCCGAGGCCGGAGACGGAAATGTTCTTTTCCGCCAGCGCGGCGACGATTTGCTTGGCCTGCGCGGGCGAGGTGCCATCCGCATCGATATGGCTGGTGCCGGCATAGCGGCGGGTCGCGCCCGACGTTTTCGGCCAGCAGGCAATTTCCAGCGCCTCGAAGCCGACAGAACTCGCCCAGCCGGCAACTTCGGCAAGCGGCGTCTGCGCAAACGGCGCGGTGAGCAGTCCAAGTTTCATAGTGCCTCCCCTGGCCGTGTCTTCACGGCCGATACCTATAATGCCGATTGTTTGGATCGCTTCAACCTTGCGATCTCATCTTGTTCGAGACTGTGCTGCACGGCCGCCATCGGATCGTCCGAAAGCAGTTCGCCGAGCGCCGAAATGACAGCCGCGCGAAACGTCTGGTTCGCGGCGAGGCCGGGGTCGAAAATCGTGTCGATGGCAAGGATGGCGGAGGCCAGCGCCGGCGCATCGCGGCCGGTCGCGTCGGCGATCCCTGCGACCTTTCCGGCATAGGGATCGGAGACCGACCAGCGCTTGCCGAACCTTGTCGACGCCTGGATGAGGTAGGCCATCCAGGCGGCGACCGGCACCGACAGCAGGCCGATGCTGGCGCCCTGGCTCAGCCGGTCGCGGATCGGGTTGAGCAGGCGCTGGACGATCTTCTGTGAGCCATCGGTGGCGATCTGGTGGTTGCGGTGACGGATCGCCGTGTTCTTCAGCCGTGCGAGGCTTTGCTCGACATAGGCTGATGGCTCCATGCCGGGCACCGGCATCAGCGTCGGCAACGTTTCCTCGACCAGCATGCGCCTGACGAAGACCGACAGCAGCGGGTCGGCTATGGCATCGAACGTGTGTTCAAGCCCGGCCAGCACGCCGAGCGTTGCGAGCGTCGTCTGGGCGCCATTCAGCACCCGCATCTTGAGATATTCGAACGGCGTCACATCGTCGACGAAGGTCGCGCCGGCGAGATCCCAGCGCGGCATGCGGCCGGCGAATTTCTGCTCTATCACCCATTGCCGGAACGGCTCGCCGACGGCAACGGCGGCGTCGCGGTAGCCGAACCATTGCTCGACGCTTTCGAGGTCCGCCTGCGTCACCGCCGGTGCGATGCGGTCGACCATGGCGGAGGGGAAGGCGGCATTGGCCGCGATCCATTCGGCCAGGCCATGGCCGCGCCGTTCGGCGAACGTCCGCACGACATTTTCGAGGATGACGCCGTTGGTCGGGATGTTGTCGCAGGAGAGCAGCGTCAACGGCCGGCCATGCGTGGCGCGGCGCAACTCCAGCGCTCGCGTCAGGATGCCGGGCACGCTGCGCGGCCTTTCGGGATTGGCAAGGTCATGGACGATGTCGGGATGGCTAAGGTCGAGCGCGCCGCTCGACGGGATGTGGCAATAGCCTTTTTCCGTGACCGTCATCGTTACCAGCTCGATGTCCGGCGGGGACAGTACCGCGAGCGCCGGCGCGGCACTGTCCTGGCTGTCGACCACCTTGACGATGCTGCCGATGACGCGCGCTTCGATGTGGCTGTTCTCGCGGATCAGCCTCGTATAGAGCCCGCTCTGCCGGCCGAGCGTATCGGCCAGAGTCGGCGGGCGGATGTTGATGCCGACGATGCCCCAACGATCGAACCGCAGCGATAAGAGATCATCGGTGTATTCGGCCTGGTGGCAGCGATGGAAGGCGCCGACGCCGAGATGCGCCATGCCGGGCGCAAGGGTCGCCCGGTCGTAGGATGGTGTCTGGACAGAGGCGGGAAGCCTCTCCAGCAGATCACGGCTAAGGGTCTCGGCGGCATTCACCGGTTCGCACCGATCACAGACTGTTCCTGGTCGATGACGGCGCCGGTCATCGGCCCGGCGGCGTCGGACAGCAGGAAGACGGCAAGGTTGGCGATGTCGTGTGGCGCCAGCAGCCTGCCGAAAGGCTGGGCGGCGTTGGCGGCGTCGAGCCAGCCCGGGCCGTGGCCGAGCGTCTCAGCTTGCATCAGGCGCTCGGCCGGCGTGTCGGTCCAGCCGACATTGATGCCGTTGATGCGGATGCGGTCGAAGCGGTGGGCGTTGGCGGCGTTCTTGGTCAGCGTCGACAGCGCGCCCTTGGTGGCGGAATAGACGGCAAGCTCGGGCGAGCCGCAATGCGCGTTGATCGACAGGATGTTGACGATGGCTCCGGGCGCCTTGCGCTTCCGCATGTCGGCAATCGCCGCCTGCATCAGGAAGAATGGCGCGCGCGCATTGACCGCGAACAGCGACGCCCAGTCTTCGGGGCTGGCGTCGATGAAGGAGGCGCGGTCGGTCAGGCCGGCGGCGTTGACCAAGCCATCGATGCGGCCGAAGCGCTCGATGCAGGCCTGAGCCAACAGGGCAGGCGTGGCTTCATCAGCGAGGTCGGCGGCGACGAAGAGCGTTGGCGTGCCCAGCGCCGACAGCTCCGCCGCCACGGCGTCGCCGCGCGCCTTGTCGCGACCGGTAATCACCAATCCCTCGACACCGGAACGCGCCAGCGTCTCGGCAATGGCGCGGCCGATGCCTTGCGTCGCGCCGGTGACCAGCACGACCTTGCCGTTGAGATGAAGCTCCATTCCTCCTCCCGGAACAAAGTTTCTATTTTTTAAAATATGGAACGATAATTCCCGATAGTCAATTGTGCCAGCAACACCTCATGTGCCGCGCTTTGCCGCGACGCCTTGGACCAGCGCCATGCCGACAGCCAGAGACGCCGCCAGCGAGCGGAAGCCGGCGAAGTCTGATTCCACCACCTCCAGCCAGCTGTCCGACAATCGGATGAGCGGGCTGAAAGTGCTGTCGGTGATGGTGACGATGCGGGCCTTGCGCTCATGCGCCACCGCGACGAGGTCGGGCGTGATCGAATTGTAGGGGCTGAAGGAGACCGCCAGAACGGCGTCGCTGCCGCCGATGCAGCCGACCTGGTCGAGCGCCGACGAGCCGACATTGTCGACCAGCACGTTGCGCACGCCTTGCTGCGACAAGGTCAGCGACAGATAGGCGGTGACCGGGAAGGCGCGCTTGGAGCCGATGACGTAGATCAGGTCGGCGGCGGCCAGCGTGGCCACCATCTTCTCGAAGCTTTCGACGTCGAAGCCGGCCTCGATGCGGCCAAGCGAGGCCTGCGAAGCGCCGACCATGCCGTGCAGGAAGTGCGTGGCGGCGTTGGGTTCGGCGTCGGCTCGCGGCTCGCCGCGTCCTTCCGGCCACGAACCCTTGACGTGCTCCTTGAACAGGCCCTGGAAATCGGAAAAGCCGGAATAGCCGAAGATCTGGGCGAAGCGCACCAGGGTCGAAGGCTGTACGCCCGCCTGCGCCGCCACCTGCGCGATGGTGCCGAGCGCGACGTCGCTTGGATGCTGCCACAGGAAGATCGCCACCTGGCGCAGGCGCTTGGGGAAATGCACCGTACCGGAGGACAGCACCGCGCGCAGTTCCTCATAGGTCTGCGGCTGGATATAGCCCAACGCGGCAAGAGAGCGCCCGCGCTTGCGCGTCGCCGCCTCGTCGGCACTGGATCGTCCGGATGACTTTTTCGCCCCGCTCATGATTTCAGGCTAGCGTGGCACGATTGTATTACAATAAGAAAATTGGAAATCCTGTTCGAAAGTGGTAGCCGAGCTTGAGGCGTGGCGCGTCGCCAACGATCTGCCCGGAGGAGAAAACATGGTCTACGCAACATCGGATGGGTCGGCGGGCAAGCGGCTGAGGGTCGGCATGGTCGGCGGCGGCCGCAACGCCTTCATCGGCGCGGTGCATCGGCTGGCCATGCGCCTCGACGACCAGATCGTGCTGGTTGCCGGCGCGCTGTCGTCCGACCCGGAGAACGCCGCCGCCTCGGCCGCCGAGATCGGCATCGCGCCGGAGCGCAGCTATGCCGATTACCACGCCATGGCAACGGCCGAAGGCGGGCGGCCTGATGGCATCGAGGCGGTCGTCATCGTCACGCCCAATCATCTGCACGCGCCGATCGCCACCGCCTTCCTCGAGGCCGGCATCGACGTCATCTGCGACAAGCCGCTGTCGACGACGCTCAGCGACGCCGAGGCGCTGGTGGCGCTGGCACGGGCGAAAAAGCGCCGCTTCGTCGTCACCCTCAACAACACCGGCTACGCCATGGTCCGCCAAGCGCGCGAGATGGTGATGGCTGGCGAGCTTGGCCGCATCGTTTCGGTGCATGGCGCCTATATCCAGGACTGGCTGACCAGGCCAATCGACGCCGACGGCCAGAAGCAGGCGGAATGGCGCACCGATCCATCGCGGGCAGGGCAGTCGGCGGTGCTGGCCGATATCGGCGTGCATGCCTTCAACCTGGCAAGCTATATTTCGGGCTGCGAGGCCGAGGCGGTCGCGGCGGATCTGTTCACCGCCGTACCGGGACGCCGGCTCGACGACAATGCGCATGTGATGGTGCGCTGGACCGGCGGCGCGCGCGGCACGATCCTGGCCAGCCAGACCTCGCCCGGCCACTACAATGATCTTTCCGTGCGCATCTATGGCGACAAAGCCGGCCTCGAATGGTCGGGCGGCCGGCCGGAAGAACTGCGATTTTCCATCTATGGCGAGGAAACCCGCACGCTGGTGCGCGGCGGCCATGGCTCGACCGCCGAGAGCCAGCGCGTGTCACGCATGCCGGCGGCGCATCCCGAGGGCTATATCGAAGCCTTCGCCAATTTCTACCGCGACGCCGCCGACATCATCCGTGCGCATCGCTCGGGTGGAGTGGTGGATGCGGCACGCGCGGCGCAAGTGCCGGACGTGGTCGACGGCGCGCGCGGCGTGAAATTCGTTGCCGCTGCCGTCGAGTCGAACGCGGCGGGCGGGGCGTGGACGGCGGCGCGGTTTGTGGGATGATAGGTGATCTCCCCCACGAGCGGGGAGATCGGCAGCTTTAGCCGCCGGCAATCATCCAGCCGCCAATTGCTTAGCCAAGTCGGCCAGCATCGGCCGTTGCCCGACAAGAATCTTGACCTCGGCCTCGGGCAAGGTGAACCAGCCGGCTCTGTCGACCTCCGGAAATTCTTTCATCGACCGGGAGCGCGGCGGCCATTCCATGGTGAAGCTGTTGCTCTTGATGGTGGCGACATCGATCCCAGCTCTCGCTTCGACGGACCAGGCGATGACGATCTTGCCGCCCGGCTGCTTGTAGTCGCCGAGGCGCGCGAAGGGACCTTCGACGGTGATGCCGAGCTCTTCCCCGGTCTCGCGTCGTGCGGCCGCCAGTTCGTCCTCATTCTCCTCGACGAGGCCTTTCGGGATCGACCAGGCGCCATCGTCCTTCTTCGCCCAGAACGGGCCGCCGGGATGAACCAGAAGCACCCGGATAGTCCCGTTGCTTCGACGATAAATCAGCAGGCCCGCACTGCGTTTTGCCATCTTTTGCATGTCCGTTTGCGGCGCTGGTGCGAAGTCGGCCGATTCCGTGTGGATCATGGGTGCCGATCTTGTATCGGGAAATTGCGACGCTATGTCAGATTCATCTGCATTGCACCTCACCCGAGAGTTCGGCAATCTGATAGCATCGTTTCTGGGGCGGCGTCGAAAATCAGGTGAGGCGTCCGGCATGCAACTGGGTCTGATCGGTTACTACAGCGACTTCGTGGTCTATCCGCTGGTGATCGCCCTGTTGGGGGTGGCCGGGCTTATCGAGGCTGGAGAAGAGGGCGCGCCGGACTGGATCGGCATGGCGCTGGTCTGTCTCGGCCTGTGGACTTTGATCGAATACGTCCTGCACCGCTTCGTCCTGCATCACGTGCCCTGGGTCAGGGATCTGCATGACCGCCACCATGTCGAGGAGCGCAGCCCGGTGGGCACGCCGACCTGGCTCAGTCTCGGCGTGCATGCCGCGATCGCGCTGTCCGTCTGGCTGATCACGGATTTCGCCACGGCGAGCGCGGTCGGCTGCGGGCTGATGCTGGGCTATCTCTGGTACATCAGCGTCCACCACATGATCCATCACTGGCATCCCGGCCATCCCAGCTATCTCTACACGCTCAAGCGCCGCCACGCGGTGCATCACCATGTCGACGACAATGCCAATTTCGGCGTGACGTCGATGTTCTGGGACCGGGTTTTCGGCACGGCGCGGCTTTGAACCCTTCGGGCGCCGCATACGCTTTGCCGGTGGAGGGACGTCCCTCGCTGCCATGGGCGCTCGGATCTCATTTGCAGAGAGTGCAGGTATGATGCATGGTTGGGATGTACAGCCGCTTTGGCGTGGGGGATTTGCCGTGAAGAAGACCTATCGGAAGCCGGTGCTGGTGAAGCGCGAACTGCTGTCCGCCGTGACCGCGGCGCCTGCTGCTTCCGGGCGTTGATCCGGAAGGGCGAGGGCGTCGAAGCCCGCGCGCTCACAATTCCTTCTCCGCCAATTCCCTGAATTCGTCGGGCACCGAGCGGGCCGCCTCCAGCGCCACGGTGCCGTAGCCGACGGCCTGCTTGCCGAAGCGCTCGCGGATCTTGTCGATGGCGCGGTCGGCGCCGAAGCGGGCGAGGCCTTTCTGGCTGCCGGGTCGACGCTCTTCGTCGGCGAGACCGAGTGGCAGGTCGAGCTGCAGTTCCGTGCTTTCCCAGAGGTGCGAGACTGAAATCGCCAGCAGCGAGATGGTTTTCTCCCGGGGATGGTCGGCGAGCACGCCGCGCACCAGGTCGCCGGCGACCTCGGCCAGCATGGTGGTCGCCGAGATCGGCTGGTCGAGCGTGATCGAGCGCGTGACGGCGCTGAGATCGGCAAAGCGTACCCGCACCGTCACCGTGCGGCCGGGCCGCGCCTTGGCGCGCAGCCGGCTGGCGACACGGTCGGCCAGATGGAGCAAGGTGGGTACGATGACATCAGCCACGGCAGGCTTGCGGCCAAGCGCCGACTGGGCGCCGGCCGAATGCGCGCGGCGCCTGGTTTCCAGTTTCCTCGGGTCGCGGTTCCACGACAGGGCAGCGAGCTTTTCGCTGGCGGCAGGCCCGAGCAGCCGGGTCAGCGCGCCGCTATGCGTCCTGGCCAGCTGGCCGATGGTCTCGACGCCGATCTCGGCCAGCCGCGCTTTGGTCGCCGGGCCGACGCCCCACATCAGCCCGACCGGCAAATCGTGCAGGAAGGCCAGTTCGGTGCCGGGCTCGACCACCACCAGCCCGTCCGGCTTGGCGACCTGCGAGGCGATCTTGGCCAGGTGCTTGGTGCGGGCGACGCCGATCGAAATCGGCAGGCCGAGTTCGGCCCGCACGCGACGGCGGATCGTGGTGGCAATGTCCCGAGGCGAGCCGAAGAGATGCGTGCAGCCGGCGACATCGGCAAAGGCCTCGTCGATGGAAATGCGCTCCACCACCGGGGTGAAATCGTCGAGCACCTTGATCGCGGCGTCGCCCAGCCGCTGATAGTGGCTGAAATTGCCGCCGACGAAGATCAACCGCGGGCAAAGCTCGCGCGCCTTGCGCCCGGGCATGCCGCCGCGCACGCCGAAGGCGCGGGCTTCGTAGGACGCGGCCAGCACCACGCCGCCGCCGACCGCGATCGGCTTGCCGCGCAGCGACGGGTCGAGCAACTGCTCGACCGAGGCATAGAAGGCATCGAGATCGGCATGCAGGATGGTGGCTGTCGTTTCCATCCCGACCGCTCATCCGCAGTTGCTGATAGATACGAACAGATAGAGAACAAATGGGGATCAATGTCAAGCGGGGGACGGTCGTGTGAGACAATCGCGGTTTGAGTGCGTCGCTCCATATCCACCGCCAGCGCTGCCCCTCACCTGCCTGCCGGCATCCTCTCCCCGTAAACGGGGCGAGGGCCGCCCTCATCGATGATTTCGCCAATCACCAACGCTGCGAAGATGGCGTCGGCGTTGCGGCCAGCTTCTTTCGCCCCGTTTACGGGGAGAAATGCCCGGCAGGGCAATGAGGGGCGGCGCCAACGTTGCAGGACGAGGCGGTACCGCATCGGCCGAACCTCAAAGCCACCGCCTATCCAACATGCTCGGCCCGCAGTGCCGCCTTGATCCGGTCCAGCGCCGGCTCGCCGCCGGCGGCCAGTCCTTCGGCGATGCGGGCGAGATGATCGTCCGCCTGGCGGTGCTTGCTGCCCCAGGCGCCAAGCGTCGCCAGCACCGGCAACAGGTCGATGCCTGCCTCGGTCAGCCGGTAGATCGCCTTCAGCCCATGGCTCGGGTCGTCGCTGCGGGTGAGGATGCCTTCGTCCTGCAGCGTCTGCAGCCGCTCGGCAAGGGTGCGCGAGGAGATGCCTTCGTCGGACTGCAGGAATTCGCGAAAATGCCTTTTCCCGGCGAAGGCCAGGTCGCGGATGATGAGCAGCGTCCAGCGGTCGCCGAGCAGTTCCAGCGACAGGTTGATCGGGCAGCCGGATTTTTCGCGGGTCGACATTGCTATGGTTCCATTTTTAAATCACTTTACTATTGACACCATTTCTTTCTGGCGTCAATGGTTCCGAAAGTAACTCAATTCTTCCGAGCCTGGACAGGGAGACGACGATGAAAAAGCTCATCCTGCAGATGCAGATATCGGTGGACGGTTTTGTCGGCGCCAGCGCCGATCTGCCGTGGCAGCTGTGGGAATGGGGCGACGACATCGGCTGGGACGAGGAACTGAAGCGCGATTTCAACGCCGTCTTTTCCGGCATCGACACCATCCTGCTCAGCCGCAAGATGGCGGAGGAGGGCTATCTCGGCCATTGGGGCCGTGCGGCGAAGAGGTTTCCGCGCGATCCGTTCTATGCCTTCGCCCAGCGCATCGTCGAGGCAAGCAAAGTGGTGGCGAGTGACAGGCTCGCAGCCTCGCGGTGGGAGCGGACGACCGTGGTGAGCGGCGACCTGCCGCGCGAGGTCAACGCGCTGAAGACGGGAGAGGGCGGCGACATCGCCATCTTCGGCGGCGCCGGCTTCGCCTCCGCGCTGATCGCCGCCGGGCTGGTCGACGAGTTCCAACTGTTCATCAATCCGGCCGTGCTTGGCGCCGGGCGCCGCACCTTCGACCAGGGCGGCTTTGCCGCGTTGCGGGTGCTCGGCTCGAAGGCCTATGCCTGCGGCATGGTGGTCAACCGTTACGCCCCGGCCGGGTGATCGGGGTACGGCCAAAGGTCGCTGTCAAAAAACCGTTGGGACAGAATCCTTTGCCCTCGTCTGTTCGTCTTCAAGGTGCGGTCGCCAATGTGGCGGCGAAAAAAGCGGGCGGCGCGACGTATCCTTTTCATCAGCCCGTTCGTCTCTGCTTCTCGAAAGGTCGCGAGGACCGCGATCCACAACTCCGGAGACCATCATGGCGAGCATCGAGAGCGAAGCGAACAGGAACCATTACGCGGCGATCGTCGCCAATGCCGGCAAGTTCACCAGCCCGCGGGCGATGAACGATTTCAACGACACCAGCTGGACGGCGCTGACCGGCGAACCCGGCGGCGTCGATTATATCGAGGTGGATGCGGGCGGCGTGCCGGCGCTGTGGATCGTGCCGAAGGACGCCGACGAGCGGCGCGTGCTGTTCTACGCCCATGGCGGCGGCTTTCTCGGCGGCTCGATCTATACGCACCGCAAGCTGGTCGGCCATCTGGCCAAGGCCGTCGGCTGCCGGGCCCTGTCCTACGACTATCCGCTGGCGCACCAGGCCAAGCATCCGGCCCAGCTCGAGGCGGCGATGGCGGCCTGGAACTGGCTGATCGACCAGGGTTTCGACACCAAGCACATCGCGATTGCCGGCGATTCCTGCGGCGCGGTGCTGACCTATGGCGTGCTGCAGCGGCTGCGCGCGCAAAAGCGGCCGCTGCCGGCCGCCACGCTGATCATCTCCGGCTGGTTCGACATGGCGCTGACCGGCGCCAGCTACGAGACCAACCGCGAGAAGGACCCGGCCTTCGCCAGGGAGTCCGTCGACTGGCTGGTGACCAACTTCATCGGCGAGCGCGACCGGCTCGATCCGGAGGTCAGCGCGCTCTATGCCGATCTTTCCGGCTTTCCGCCTGTTTTCCTGCAGGCCGGCGCCGACGAGACGCTGGTCGACGAAAGCCGCATGTTCGCCGAGCGCGCTGGCCAAGCCGGCGTCGAGACGCGCCTCGACGTCTTCGACGGCATGCTGCACTCGTTCCAGATGATGGCCGGCAGGGCGCCGGAAGCCGACGACGCGGTTCGCCGCTTCGCCGCCTGGGTGCGGCCGAAGCTTGGCTTGCCGGACGCCGGCGACCATGTTGCGGACAACAAGGCGGCGTGAGCATGGAGCGGCTAATCGGGTCGAGTTTCGCGCTTGTGGCCACGTCGCGCTTGCGCAATGCTGCGGCGAGGCTGAGCGACGTGCCGCGATGAACCAGCAGATCCGCAAATCCCCCGATCCGAGGCAAGGCATCGAGCAGCGCCTCGACCCGGAAGGCCTGTTCGACATCCGCTACCGGGCATTCCTGGAGACGGTCTCGCACATGCGCATCCGCCTCCACCGCTATTGCGCGCGCATGACCGGCTCGGCTCTCGACGGCGAGGACATCATGCAGGAGGCGCTGTTCGAGGCCTATCGCAAGATCGGGCTGCTCGACGATGCGCAGGCGTTGCGGCCGTGGCTGTTCCGCATCGCCCATAACAGGTGCATCGACTTCATCCGCAACCGCCGCACACGGCTGAAAGCCGAGGCCGGCTATGCCGGCGACGACATCGTGCTGCCGGTGGAGCCCGCTGGCCCGGGTGCTGGCCGCGCCATCGAGCGGCTGGTGGTGCACCTGCCGCCGAAGGAGCGTGCCTGCGTGCTGCTGAAGGATGTCTTCGACCATTCGCTGGACGAGATCGCCGAGCTGGTCGGCTCGACATCGGGCGGCGTCAAGTCGGCGCTCAATCGCGGCCGCGCCAAGCTCGCCGCTCTGCCGGCGCAACCGGTCGCAGTGCCCGTGCATGACCTGGGACTCGAGCGGCTGCTCGGCCGCTATGTCGAACTCTTCAATGCCAGGGACTGGGACGGTGTGCGGGCGCTGACCAGCGCCGATGCGCGGCTCAGGGTTTCGGACTGCTACAATGGCCTGCTCTCCCGCTCGCCCTATTTCGTCGAATATGAGCGCGGCGAGCCCTGGCGCATGCGGCCTGACGTGGTCGAAGGGGAGGCCGTGCTGGTCGTCGACAGGCTGCGCGGCGAGGACTGGCAGCCGGCCTATCTGGTGCGCATTCAAGCGACCGGCGGGGTCATCGACCGCATCGCCGACTATTATGCCTGTCCTTGGATCCTGGAGATGGTCTTCGCCGACGAAAGATGGGGGCGCCACGCTTTCCCCCTCTTCCTCAACAACGGGAGACCGGAAAACGCTCACTTGGCATCGTGAAAAATGATGCCGACGGTGTGACGCATGCCCGAGCGCAGGCGGCTGACGCCGTGGCGCAGATTGACGCGATAGTTGCCTTTCGTTCCCTGGACCGGCCGGTTGTGGACGGCGAAGGCCACCGCATCGCCCTGGCGCAGCGGCACGACTTCGACCCGGCTCTGCATGCGCGGCCGCTGCTCGGTCAGCGCGAATTCGCCGCCGGTGAAATCCTCGCCCGGCTCGGACAGCAGGACGGCGACCTGCAGCGGGAAGGCGAGGTCGCCATAGAGGTCCTGGTGCAGGCAGTTGAAGTCGCCGGGCACATATTGCAGCAGAAGCGGCGTTGGCCTGACCTGGCCGGCGGCATGGCATTGTTCGAGGAATTCGGCATGCGTCGCGGGGTAGCGCAGGGCGATGCCCATGCGCTCGTTCCAGCGGTTGGCGAGCCCGGCCAGGTTGGGATAGAGCGCGCTGCGCAGACCGCCGATGAGATCGGGCAAGGGATAGCGGAAATAGCGGTATTCGCCCTTGCCGAAACCATGCCTGGCCATGTGGATGTGACTGCGAAAATGGCTTTCCTGGGGGTAGAGGCCGGCGATCTGCCGGCACTCCTGCGGCGACAGCAGCTTTTCCATCACCGCGCAGCCGAAGCCGTCGAGCTCGGCGGCCAATGCCGGCCAGTCGTAGGCGGCGATGCGTATCTCGGCGGCCTCCACCGCCGATGCGGCAACCCTGGCGTGGGCGTTCATATCAGTGCCTCCCGGTCGAGCAAGACGCGCTTGCGTTCGATACCCCAGCGATAGCCCGACGGCGTACCGTCGGCGCGGACAACGCGGTGGCAGGGAATGCCGAGCGCGATCGCGTTGGCGGCGCAGGCCGTCGCCACGGCTCGGGCGCCATTCGGCTGGCCGAGACGCCGGGCAAGCGCGGTGTAGGTGAGGGTGGCGCCGCAAGGGATGGTGCGCAGCACGTCCCACACACGCTTCTGGAACGGCGTGCCGTTGCGCATGTCGAGCGGCAGGTCGAGACCGATGCCGGGCGTCTCGACGAAGCGCGCGATCGCGGCGAGATCATCGCGCAAGGAGGCCTCGTCTTCGACCAGCATGTTGTCGGGAAAACGGCCGGCGAGGTCTTGCTCCAAGGCTTCGGCGTCGGAGCCGATCAGGATGGCGCAGACGCCGATTTCGCTACGCGCCGCCAGGATGGTGCCGATGGCGGATTCGCCGATGGCATAGACGATGGTGTCGAGAGCGTTGTGCGCCGTCGATACGGTCATTTGAGCTTGCATGAGGTTCATTTGCCTTCACTCCTTTGTCTGTGCCTGAACCCTAGCCATGTGCCGGTTGGCGCTCACTCCGATGCTTGCTTTCAAATTCAAACTCGCAAGTCGGGAGCATCCACTTCATCGCCGAGTTCTGTGGCGCCCCCTCTGTCCTGCCGGACATCTCCCACGAGGGGGAAGATTGGCAGCTTTGGCGCCCCGTTCTTTCCTGCAACGTCGAAGATTGGCGAAAGCTGTGATGACAGCCAATCTCCCCCCAAGTGGGGGAGATGTCCGGCAGGACAGAGGGGGGCGCCGTAGAGCGTTGAGTGTACCTATGCGACACGCGTGATGGACATCTCGCCCAGCACGAACACTTCGCCTGACAACAGCCGCAGCTCGATCTCACCCGTCCCGGTGCGGCTCCATTCGGCGTTGCCGGCGTCGACCAGTTCGCCGATGGCGGCCAACACCAGCGATCTGGCGTCCGCCCGGTCGACGGCGACACCGTTGGCGATCTCGATGTTGGCACCGGCGGCGGAAGACCTGGCCATCGCTCGCATCGCGGGTCCTCGTCAGGCCCGCGCGGACAGGTCGGTCCTGTCGGCGGCCTTCGCCGGCCCGCCCGCCTCGCGGTCGAGCAGCGCGCGCTTGCGCTCGGCGCCCCAGGCATAGCCGGAGAGCGCGCCATCCTTGCGGATCACGCGATGGCAGGGAATGGCCACGGCATGGCTGTTGGCGGCGCAGGCGGCGGCGATGGCGCGCGTTGCCTTGGGCGCGCCAATGCGCTGGGCGATCTCGGCATAGGAAACCGTGCCGCCAACCGGTATATCCCGCAAGGCCTGCCAGACGCGCTGCTGGAATGCGGTACCGCGCACGTCGAGCGGCAGGTCGAGACCGAGCCGCGGGGCCTCGACGAAGCCGACGACGCGGGCGACCAGCGCCTCGTAGTCGCGGTCGCCGCCGATCAGCCGTGCCTTGGGGAAACGGTCCTGCAGGTCGCGCACAAGCGCGTCCGGATCGTCGCCGAGCAGGATCGAGGCGACGCCCTTTCTGCTCGACGCGACCAGGATGGCGCCAAGCGAGGACTGGCCGACGGCGAAGCGTATGTCCTCGTTGGCGCCGCCGGCGCGGTAGCGCGTCGGCGTCATGCCGAGCATGCCGGTGGACTTCTCGTAGAAGCGCCCGCTCGAATTGAAGCCGGCATCGTAGATCGCCGCCGTCACGCTGGCGCCGTCTTCGAGGCCTTGGCGGACCCGGGCGGCGCGGTGCGCGGCGGCATAATCCTTCGGCGTCAGCCCGGTGATCGCCTTGAAGACGCGGTGGAAATAGCCGGCGCTGCGGCCGGCGGCGTGCGCCAGCCCGGCGAGCGAGGGCTCTTCCTCGCTCTGCTCGATCCTGCGGCAGGCGTCAGCCACCATCGCCGCATTGCCGGCGTCCAGCGAGGGACCATCCGGGTTGCAGCGCCGGCAGGCGCGAAAGCCGGTGGCCTTCGCCTGGGCCAGCGTGTCGTGCAACTGGACATTGGCGGGGTTGGCCCGCCGCGACGGGCAGGAGGGTCTGCAATAGACGCCGGTCGTCGCCACCGAATACCAGAGTTGCCCGTCCGCCGATTTGTCGCGCGCGACGATGCGCGCCCAGCGCGGGTCGTCGGCGACGGGCAACGGCGTGGATTTCAGATCTCTGGCCAGGGTGATGAACATGGCCGCATTGAAGCCGCCGAAAGCCGGCCCCGCCACCCGTTTCCTGCCAACAAGGAATATGACAAGATTGATCCGGAGAAGGTGTGATGGAAAACATTCGACCCCTTAAGACCGAAGCCGATTACGATTGGGCAATCGCCGAGATCACCAGATACTTCGAGAATGAGCCGGAGGTCGGCTCTCTAGATGGTGACCGCTTCGATGTTCTCGCGACCCTTGTCGAGGCTTATGAGAACAAGCACTACCTGATTGAAGCATCCGATCCTGTGGACGGGGCGCATTCAGCCGGGTTCAGAGACACGCTATAAGCCCTTGTTTTTGTGGCATATCGCCCCAAAGCGATGTGCGTTCCGGGGCGGCATGAACCGGCTCTCCTACGCCGCGCGCTTGGGTTCCACCGCGAACGGGCTGAGGCCGAGCCAGGTCTGCATCTTCTTGCCGATGGCCTGGTCGCCGGTCAGGGCAACTTTCGCACCAGCCTTTTCGACCGTAAGCACTCCCATCCAGATCGCCGTCATCGTGTGCAGGTCGGTCGAGACGTACAGGTCGACATCGAAGCCCGGATCGTACCAGCACAGATCGACCTCGCCGTGCTTCTCGACGATCAGCCACCAAGACCGTTTGGATGCCGGCAGGTCCTGATACAGAAATTGGATCACGGTGCGTCCCTCTGGCAGCGGCGAGGGGTTCAGATTGCGCCGCATGTCCCACATCAGCAACGACGGATCGAGATTTTTGAGCGACAGCCGGGACTCGACCCATTTCTGCCCCCAGAAACCCATCGCCTCGACCACCGGGCGTAAATCCCGGCCGGCTTCCGTCAGCCGATATTCGAAAATCCCCTTCTCGCCCTGGACCTCCTTGCGCTCGACGATTCCCGCCAGCTCGAGCTCCTTCAGCCGTTGCGACAGAAGGGTCGGCGACATTTTGGGCACACCGCGGCGCAAGTCGTTGAACCGGGTCGAGCCCGCCACCAGTTCGCGCATCAGCACCATCGTCCAGCGGGTGCACAGAACCTCGGCGGCCATCGATAGCGGGCAGAACTGCTTGTATCCATGCTGGGCCATGTCTGGTGTTCCTCGCTCGAAGTCGAGCCGAACATTAGGCCTTCATGAATGAAGCGGCCAGTACGGAAACTGTACCACCCTAAAGCGCGTCGCTCTGGAACGGATTCAGGCGACGCGCTTTTAAGTCTTTGTTTTGATGCATGTCGCTGTCCCAGAACCGCTGCACATTTCTGGGCGACATGCACTGGTACAGATCGCGGACTGGTTGGCGAGGGTCCTGCCATGCGAGCCCTTTGGCCGGTTGCACGGGATACCCCTGTGCGCCGCAACCAGGAGACGACCATGACTGCTTACCTAATTGCCGACATCAAGATGAAGGACCCGAAATGGGTGCCGGAATACGCCGCCTCGGTGCACGACATCGTTCACAAGCATGGCGGCAAATATCTGTCGCGCAGCGGCAATGTGAAGACGCTCGAGGGCAAGCCGCTCGATACCACGCTGATCGCCCTGATGGCGTTCCCGTCGGAAGCGGCGGCGCGCGCCTTCACCAACGATCCGGCCTATGCGCCTTTCGTTTCGGCGCGTCAGGATGGCAGCGACAGCCGCTTCCAGCTGATCGACGACACCGATCTGGCCGGAACGATCTCGTATCTGCCGAAGGGATGATCCTTCCCGGCAGTCGTCACATCGATTTCGGGATCTCCAAGCAACAACGGTCACAGCGCTTGCCTGCCGCGCCTCCGTATTTTCGGCGGCCGGCCAGCTGTGCCTTTTCAAGAAGAATGGAATGACGATGACATCAATCTTTCGCAACAGGCTGCTCATGGCGGCGGCCGTGCTGGCCGTCTGCGCCCCCTTCGCACAGGCGCATCAACAAGCGGCTGAAGCCGCGTCCGGCTCCAGTCCGCTGGCCGATAAGGTGCGGGCCGCAAACAGCCGGTTCCTGGACGCCAAGGCGGCGGTAGCCGAGGGCTATGCGCCGATTCCCTGCGCCAGCGGCATCACCGGCGGTGCCATGGGCATCCACTACGTCAACAGCCAGTATCTCAAGGATGACAAGATCGACATCGCCCGCCCCGAAGCGGTGATGTACGAGCCGATGGCCGACGGCAAGCTGCAACTCGTGGCGGTCGAATACATCACCTCGAAGGGACCGGCATCGCTCGACGGACAGCTGTTCAACTTCAACAGCGCGCCCAATCGCTATGGCCTGGGCGAATTCTACGAACTCCACGTCTGGGCCTGGAAGGGCAACCCGGCCGGCACTTTCGCCGACATGAACCCGAAAGTGTCTTGCGAGCATGCGATGGCGCCGAGCCAGTAGCGGCCAAGGCCAGGTGGCGCCAATGCCGCCTGGCCGAAAGGCAGTGGGGTGGTTTGCCGGGCCTCAGCCAGACGCGATCATCGCGTTGCCGGCTCGGGCAACGGCAGTCCGATCCCGGCGGTGTCCCGGCTCGCTTGCGGCAGGACGAAACGCCCGGTCAGGTACCAGAGCACGGATACGACCAGGATCGACAGGTAGCCATCCACCGCATAGTGCCAGCCGGTGTAGACCGAGCCGAACAGGATAAGTGCCGCGAAGGACCAGCCGGCGACGGCCCAGCGGCGGCCGAAACCGCTCAGGAAGAACGCGTTGAGCGTGACGAAGGCGACATGCATGCTTGGCATGGCCGAGATGCCGCCACCGAGTTCCGGGCGGCCGCTTGCGTAGACCGTCAGCAGATAGCTGGCATAGGTATGGACCGGCGCGGCATAGCCGTTCCGCGTGAGCGCGGTCTGCAATGCGGCAAACCGGTCGCCGCCGTAGAACTGGTCATAAAATAGCGGCCCCGTGGAGGACAGCGCCATCGCCAGAACGCTACCGCAGAGGATCGTGGTCAATGTGATCGCCCACAGATAACGCAAACGCCCCGCCGGGTTGTTCCAGAAGGCGACGAAAAGCAAAGTGCCGAACCATTGCACGTGCCAGCCATATCCGTAGCCGATGAAGATGACGGCCGAGATGGGTTCTGGCACGATGCTGTGCGCCCATGTCCAGGGATCGGTGCCATGCAGCCTAAGATCAAGCTCCGCCAGCATGCGGTCGGCATAGTATGGGACGACCTCCGGTATGGTGATCTTGAAGGTGGTGAAGGCGGTGATGCCGAGAAAGAACAGGAGGATCACCGGTGCGGCGCCCAACCAGCGCTGCCTGAGCATGTCGAGCATGAATCGCGTCGGGCTATGTCTGGCGAATGTCAATGCCATTAGGCCGAGGCCGGCGGCAAGAAGCGCGGGCAGGAAGAAGGCGAATGGCTGGGCGTAGGATTGGGCCAGGTGCAGATAGCGGCTTGGCTGCAGGTAAAGCGCGGCCAGGGCATAGGCCAGGCACAGGGCGGTCAGCAGCCAGCCGCTCCTCGTCGCGGCGATGTCCAGGTCAAAAATGGCAAGCGAACGGCGTTCGCCGTCGCGCTGACCGGTGTGCGCACGCATTGAAAAAACCCGCCAAAAAGCCCAATGCCTTATCAAGGGCATTTTCGCTCGTTAAGTATTAATATTGAGTTCCGCTCTGGAAATGACCATAACTGCAAATATTATACATCTATAATTCTTCTTTTTCCATCAAGGATTTGTTGACGAAGATGTCGGCGTCAAATGCATGAGTATTCATGAGAGCGGAGCCGTTTGCGAACATCCCGAAAAGTTGCCGAGCTTCGGCCGCGGTCGAAGCAGGGCCATCGCCAGGCCGGCGATGGCCCTGTAAAATCAGGCAGCCTTGATCAGGCCGAGCTGGGTCAGTGCCGCGATGCCGTCGTCGAGACCGATCTCCTCGACGATCCTGCCGTCGATCACCTTGAGCACCGTGGTGCCGGTGAAGCGCATGGCGCGGCCGGTGGCGGCGGGCAGCGAACCGGCTAGGAAATCGCCGAAAGCCGGGCCGGTATGCGTGCCGCCGCCCTCCCACTGGCCGACGACATAGTCGCCCTCGGCGATGAGATCGGCTGTGGCCCAGAAGTTGAGGTCCGGGAAGGCGGCACGGAAATCGGTCATGAAGGCCTTGATGTCGTCGCGGCCCCGGCGCGGCTCGTGCAGGGAATATTTGAGCAGCATGTCGGGCGCGGCGATGGCGTCGACGACGGACAGGTCGCAGGTTTCACCCCAGAAGTCGGTGAACCATCTGACGACGACGGCCTTGTTGTCTTGCTGTTTGGTCATTGGCAGGGTCCTTTGTGCTTGGCTGGTCATCGGTGTGACCCGGGCCAGCACTAGGACGATCGGCGCCGCGCAAAACTCCGGTTCTTGCCGGCCAATCGAAAGACGGCGGCTGCGGGGAAGAAGGCAGGGATGCAACCTTTGACGCGTTCCGGTAACTGTTTCTTCTCTGGTTTTGCCGCAGATTGCCCGGCGGGTGGGCAGGCGAAAACAGACTATGGCGCGTCAGGGCAAGAAAAGTCGCAATGGAGCGTTCTGGGCCAAGGCCCTGGAGCGAGCCCATCTTGGTGTCTGGGACTGGGATCTTCGCACAGGCGACTGCTTCTATTCGGCGACCTGGGCGCGAATGCTGGGCTACGAGGAAGATGAGCTCGCCAACACCAGCGATCTGTGGTTGCGACTCACCCATCCCGACGACCGAGAGCGGGCACTGGCCAGTGGCGACCGGCACATTGCCGGGCTGACCGATACCATCGAGACAGAACTGCGGCTGAAGCACAAAGAGGGTCACTGGGTGTGGGTGCTCGACCGCGGCGGCATCGTCGAGCGCGGCGCTGATGGACAGCCGCTGCGGCTGATGGGCGTGCAGACCGACATCTCGAAGCAGAAGGCCGCCGAAGCCGCGCTCGAACAGGTCAATGTGCGCTTCCGCCTGGCGTTGGCGGCGAGCGGCACCGGCATCTGGCATTACGACATCGCCACCAACAAAAGCTATTGGGACGCC
Organism: Mesorhizobium erdmanii; assembly: GCF_013170725.1. Classification (NCBI taxonomy): domain Bacteria; kingdom Pseudomonadati; phylum Pseudomonadota; class Alphaproteobacteria; order Hyphomicrobiales; family Phyllobacteriaceae; genus Mesorhizobium; species Mesorhizobium erdmanii. The sequence goes on from NZ_CP033361.1 coordinate 2,997,718, forward strand.
CGCACCAGGGACATGTTCGGCCTCATCGCGGATACCGACGAAGTGCCGGGCGACCTCTGGCACAGCTTTCTGCATCCCGACGACAAGGAAGCCACCGAGCGCGCCCACCGGCCGTCACCCGGCTCGGATGCGGTTACCGCCTGGCAATACCGCATCATCAAGCGCGACGGCGAGATCCGCCATGTCGAATCGCTGGTGCGCTTCGTCGCCGCCGCCGGCGCCGCCGGCCAGGTCCTTGGCACGGTGCGCGATATCACCGAGGACAAGCTGCGCGAACAGGAGCTTGCCTTCGCCGCCCGCCACGACGCGCTGACCGGCCTGTGGAACCGCGCCGCCTTCGACAGGCTGCTGGCCGACCATATCGCCAGCGGCGTGCCGCTGGCGGTGTTCTATGTCGATCTCGACTACTTCAAGGCGCTCAACGACTTCGCCGGCCACGCCGCCGGCGATCTGGCGCTGAAGAGCGTGGCGGCGGGCATCGGCCGCTGCCTGCCGCCATCGGGGCATGCGGCGCGGCTCGGCGGCGACGAGTTTGCCCTGCTGGTGCCCCATTGCGACGCGGCGCAGGCCGAACTGCTGGCCGGCGCCATACTGGCGGCCGTGCGCGGTGCCGATCTCGGTGTTGCCGCGACCTCGCGGCGGCTCGCGGCGAGCATCGGCATCGCCATCGTCAGCGACCGGACAACCACGGTGGCCGACGCGCTGGCCTGTGCCGACGACGCCTGCTACGCGGCCAAGGCCGCTGGGCGCGACCGTTTCGCGGTGTTTTCGGCCGAAGCGAATTCCGGCGGCCTCAACGCGGCGCGGCTCGCCGCCGACACGGTCGACGCCATGGAGGACGGCCGGCTGAAGCTGTTCGGCCAGGAAATCCACAGGCTGGGCAAGCCCTGGCAGGAAAGCCGCCATGTCGAGGTGTTGGCGCGGCTTGCCGGACGCAGCGGCAAGCTCATCCCGCCCAGCGAATTCATCCCGGCGGCGGAACGCTTCGGCATTGCCGCCAGGCTCGACCGCTGGATCATCCGCACGGCGCTCTCGCTGCATGGCGCGGCGATGAAGTCCGGCGCGATCACGCTCGGCTTCAACCTGTCGGCGCAGACGCTGAGCGATCCGGGGCTGTGGGACTTCGTCGACAGCATCATCGAGCAAACCGGGGTGCCGCATTCCGGCATCGGCTTCGAAATCACTGAAACCGCCGCCGTCACCAATTTCGACGCCGCCGAGACGTTCGTGCGCAAAGCGCGCGAGCGGCGCTGCAAAGTCAGCCTCGACGATTTCGGCGCCGGCATGAGCTCGTTCGAATATCTCAGGCGTTTTCCGGTCGATGCCATCAAGATCGACGGCTCCTTCATCGAGCACATCGCCGAGAGCCGCTTCGACCGCGAGATCGTGCTGGCCATCACCAGTATCGCCCGCAGTCTTGGCTGCGACGTGGTGGGCGAGAAGATCGAGCGGCAGGACACGTTGGCCATGCTCGACGATATGGGGGTCGCCTTCGGCCAGGGTTTTCTGCTGCACCGGCCCGAGCCGCTGGAGCGGATTGTCGCGCGTGCGGGCGAGGTGGCGACGGCCCGCAAGGCATCGTGATCGGTAGAGTTTCGGGTGAGGCGGACCTCACCCGAAACTCTACAGGTCTCAATAGATTTGCCGCATCGTCTGGTGCGGAAAATCCACGACGCCGGCCTCGGGCCGCCTGTGCTGTGCTTCCGCCACCATCTCGATCAAGAGGTCGAGGGCCTCGCATGTCGAGCGGCTCGTCTCGTCATTGCCGCGCAGATAGTCGTAGGCGCGTTCGAGATGGATGCGGGCTGCTGAAAAATCGCTGGTCAATGGTACCCTCCATGATCCCGCCCTAATGTCTTTTGCCCCGCCGGGCGGAATGCCGGGTAAATATCCACAGGCGGTTTTTATTTAAATGCCGGGGATCGCGACCAGGAAAGGCGCGACCGGGACGCTGCCTATCTCCCCCCAAGTGGGGGAGATGCCCGGCAGGGCAGAGGGGGGCGTGACAGATCGCTGACCTTTCCGATACTCAACTTCATCAACCGCTGCCGAACCCGAAGCAGGTTGAAATTTGGCTGGTCGGCGGGACAGCGCCCCCCTCTGTCCTGCCGGACATCTCCCCCACTAGGGGGAGATTAGCAGCGTCCTGGCCGCGCTGTCAGGAGTGACGTCTGCCGAGACTTTGCCATGTATTGCGGGGCGGCTAGACTGCCACCTCCCTTGTCCGAGGTGACATCCATGATTGTCCAGGCCTGCATCAACGGCGCGCGTCCGCGTGATTTCCACCCGAAGCTGCCGCTGACGGCACAGGCCATGGCCGGCGACGCCGCGGCCTGCGTTGCCGCCGGTGCGGCCGAACTGCATATCCATCCGCGCGGTGCCGACGGGCGCGAAAGCCTGGCCGCCGTCGACGCGACGGTGCTTGCCGTGCGCCAGGCGTGCCCGGGCACGCTGATCGGTGTGTCGACGGGCGCCTGGATCGAGAACGATGTGACCCGCACCCGCGCGGCGATAGCCGGCTGGCGCGAGCTGCCCGACTACGCATCGGTCAATCTGTCGGAGGCCGACGCACCCGCCGTGATGGATCTGTTGCGCCGGCGCGGCGTCGGCATCGAGGCCGGACTTGCGACGATGCAAGATGCCGAGCGCTTCGTCGCCCTTGCCGATCATGGCCAGGTGCTGCGCATCCTGATCGAGATCGACATCCAGGATTTGTCAGCCGCGCTCGACGAGGCGCACGGCATCGCCGCTGTGCTCAAGCGCGCCGAAGCGCGGCGACCGATCCTGCTGCACGGCGTCGACGCCACCGTCTGGCCCTTCGTCGAGCTCGCGCACCAGAAACGCTGGTCGACGCGCGTCGGGCTGGAAGACGGCAAGACGCTGGCCGATGGAACCGTGGCAAAGGACAATGCCGAGATCGTCGCGGCGGCCGTGGCGATCTTTCGCTCGCTGCCGGCTAAAGCGCGTCGCGTCGAAACGGATTCATGCGGCGCGCTTTAGGCCTTTGTTTTTATGCATGTCGTTCTCCCAGAACCGAGGTCACGTCTGGGCGACATGCATTAGCTGGATGGTTCAGTCCCGACCGCCGCCTGTCCAGCCGCGAAGGATGTGTTTCTGGATCTTGCCGGAGCCGGTGCGCGGCAGCGCATCGGCGGACACGAACTCCTTCGGTACCTTGTAGCGGGCGATGCGGGCACCGCAGTGGCTTGCCAGACCGGCCTGATCGAGAATGCGGCCAGGCTTCATTACGACAAAAGCGCGCCCAACTTCGCCCCAGCGCGCGTCGGCGACGCCGATCACGGCTGCTTCGGCGATGTCGGGATGATCGAGCAGCACCATTTCGATCTCGACCGGAAAAACATTCTCGCCGCCGGAGATGAACATGTCCTTGCGGCGATCGACGAGGGTGACGAAGCCGTCTTCGTCCTGCCGCGCGATGTCGCCGGTGCGGAACCAGCCATCGGTAGTGAAGGCATGCTCGGTTTCTTCCGGCCGGTTCCAGTAGCCTGAGGTGATCGAGGGGCCGGACAGCCATATCTCGCCCGGCTCGCCGATGGCGACGTCGCGGCCATCGTCGTCGACGATGCGCAGGCCGATCGTCGGCGCGGCAAGGCCGGCGGAACCCGCCTTGCCGGCGATCCGGTCGGCCTCGACCGGCATGCCGAGCACCGTGCCTGCCTCCGTCATGCCGAAACCGTCGGCCATGCGGATGCCTTGCGCCAGCCACCATTTGATATCAGCGGCCGGGTTGGGGGCGCCGCCGGTGAAGATGGCGGTGAGCGAGGCCCAGCGCGCCGGCGCGAAATCCGGATGGTCGCGCAGCATCCTGGCCATTTGCGGCACGCAGAAATAGTGGGTGACGCCAAGTGCTTGATCGGCGAGGCGACGATTGGTGGCGCCGGCATCGAAGCCGGGCGAGATCAGCACCGTACCGCCCTGGAGCAGCGGCGGACGCAGATTGGTGATGAGGCCGATGACATGGAACATCGGCGCGTCGCAGAGGAAGACGCTGGCATTGCCGACCCGTCCGAGCACGCCGAAATTGACCGCCGTGGCCAATGCATTGCGTTCAGTGACGATGACGCCTTTTGGCCGGCCCGATGTGCCGGACGTATAGAGGATGATCGACGGCGCATCGCTGGCCGGCAAGGGACGGCGCGGCGCCGGCGCCCGCGCCGCGACCGCTTTAGCGAAGGCGCCGACTTCGATTGCTTTGCAGTCCTTGGGCAGCACCGTCTCGAGGGCGGTGTCGTGCACCAGCAGCGCCGGATCGCAATCGGCAAGGATCACCTTCTGCTCCGCGCTTGCGAGCCGCCAGTTGACCGGCACGAAAATGGCGCCGAGCCGCATTGCGGCCTGCTGCAGGATCAGGAGATCGGCGCTGTTGCGGGCAAGCGCGGCGATCCGCTGCCCCGGTTCGATGCCGTAGCCGGTTTCAAGCACCCCGACGGCGCGCTGGATGGCCTCGTCAAGCGCAGCGTAAGTCCAGCGCCTGCCGGATGCCAGGTCGACGCAGGCAACGCGATCCGGCTGCAGGCCTGCATGCAGGGCCACCGGATCCGATGTCGTGAAGGCCGGCATTCGCATCTCCTCCCAGATTGCGTCGGTGGTGGTCTATGGTGTCTTCCGGGGTGTCATCTGGCCTTGTCGTAGGCGCCGAGGCCGGGCTTGTAGCTCTTTTCGTCGATGAACTGGCGGATGCCTTCCTTGCGGCCCTGATTGTCGAATGAGTTTGCCGCCTCCTGTGCCCGCACCAGATAGTCCTCGGCATTGTCGTAGGTCATTTCGGCAACGCGGCGGATGGCGTCCTTGGTTGCCTTGAGCGCAATTGGGTTCTTCTTCAGCAAAATGTTCGCGACCTCGGTGACGCGCGCCTTGAGTTCGGCCAGCGGCAGGCTTTCATTGACCAGCTTCCAGGCGGCGGCCTTCCTGCCGTCGATGAGCTCGCCGGTCAGTGCGTGGTACATGGCGTCACGCATCGACAGGAGGTCTACCACCACCTTGGTAGCGCCGCCGCCGGGCAGGATGCCCCAGTTGATCTCGGACAGAGCGAATTGCGCCTCGTCGGCGGCAAAGGCGAGGTCGCAGGCGAAGAGCGGGCCATAGCCGCCGCCAAAGCACCATCCATTGACCATGGCGATGGTCGGCTTGCCGTACCAGCGCAGGCGTCGCCACCAGCCATAGGCTTCCGCTTGCGCCTTGCGGATGGCGCCAAGACCCTTGGCCTCGGTCTCGCGAAAATACTCCTTGAGGTCCATGCCCGCCGACCAGGCGCTGCCTTCGCCAGACAGCACCAGCACGCCGACATCGTCGCGGAATTCGAGCTCGTCGAGAACCTCCATCATGCGCCGGTTGAGCGCCGGGTTCATGCAGTTGCGCTTGTCCGGCCGGTTGAAGCGCACCCAGGCGATGCCGTTCTCGACGTCGAAGGCAACGGTTTCTTCGGTCATGGTCGGTATCCTCCCGCTCCCTATTGGCGTTGGTGAAATTTGCTATGGAGCATAGCTATCCTAATTGCTATGTTGCATAGTGTTTTTCGCTTGACAAGAGGGGGCATCGCGGCGATCGGTTGCAGCATGGATGATGCAGAGGTTCACGCCGGTACCGCCGCGCGAGGTGCGATGGCCGAGGACGCGCTCGACGCACAGATCGGCTACAATCTGAGGCGCGCCTCGACCTTCGCGCTCAACGATTTCGCGGTCGAGCTGGCCGATGCGGCGCTGCGCCCGGTCACCTACGGCATGCTGGCGCTGATCGACGAGCGGCCCGGCATCAGCGCGGCCGAGCTCGGCCGTCTGCTCGGCATGAAGAGCGCCAACATGGTGCCGCTGCTGGCCGAGCTTGAAGAGCGCGGGCTGGTCGAACGCGACGACCATGCGCAGGACAAGCGAGTGCGGGTGCTGACGCTGACGCGAGCCGCAAGCGAGGCCATGCCCGGGTGGCGGCGACAGGTGCGCCGGCACGAGGACCGGTTCCTGCATCGGCTGACGGAAAAGGAGCGGGCGACGCTGCTGCGCCTGCTGCGCCTGATCTGGACGGAGGAAGGGTAGGGGTTTCGTGCCGCAGGAAGCGCCGCCAGCGAAACCGACCGATATGCCCCGTAAAACTCATGTTACTTGAGGAACCAGGAAAATAGCCGCACGTTCACCCTCGCCAGGGTTTTCTCACCTCGACAGGAGTCTTCGCATGTCGCTTTCCGGCTCGACAACCCGTTTTGGGCGCCTTGCCCAGGCTCTCCATTGGCTGACTGCTTTGCTGGTGCTCGCCGCATTCCTGGTGTCCGCTGGCGGGCCGCCCGAACGCGTCTATTCCACGGCGAGGGCATCGACATTGCTGCTGCACGAGTCGCTTGGCTTCTCGGTTCTCTGTTTGTTGGTCATTCGCTTGGTCTGGCGCCTTTTCGACCGCATTCCCGACGCTCCAGCGATGCCTGGCTGGATGGAGCTTGCTTCGAAAGCAACGCATTGGGCGCTTTACGCGCTGCTGTTCGCGGTCCCTGCGACGGCCATTATAGGCGCCTTGTTCGACGGCCACCCGGTGACGATCTACGGCCTCGGAGCGATCGGTCCGTTTTCAGGCGCCTGGGGTGCGCCGCTGGCGGAAATCCATGGCACGCTCGGCGATATTATCATGTGGCTCGCCGGCCTGCATGCGGCCGCGGCCATCTTCCATCATGTCTTCCTACGTGATCGCGTGCTGAGCCAGATGGTACCGGGCCTGCCCGACCCATCGTCCGGGCAGGGCGGCTGAGCGGGCTAAGGCCTGAAATTCATGGCGTCGCCGGGACCAGGAAACGGTCGGGCGCCAGCGCCGCGGCGGTGACGCCGAGCGCGGTGACGTCCCGCGGCAAGGGCAGGCCGCGCATCAGCGCCGAGCTCAGCCTCGCGAGCGTCAGCGATACCTGGAAACCGTAGCCGCCCTGGCCGCCGAGCCAGAAGAAGCCGGGCAGGCGCGGATCGAAGCCGGCGACCGGTGTGCGGTCGGGCGAAAAGGTCCGCAGGCCCGCCCATGGCGTCGAAGGCCGGCCAATGCGCATCGACGTCGCCTGTTCGATGCGGTCGACGGCGATGGCGACGTCGATATCTTCCGGCCAGGCGTCACAAGGCTCGGAGTCCGTTTCGTCGGCGAGCGAGCCGATCAGCCGGCCGGCATCGGGTTTGAAATAGAACTGTTCGTGCAGGTCGACCACCAGCGGCCAACCGGATATGTCCATGCCGGCGGGCGGATCGAACAGGAAGGCAGTGCGGCGTTTCGGCCGGAAGCCGAGGCCGGCGAGCCCCGCCAGGCTGGCAACGACATCGACCCAGGCGCCAGCGGCGTTGACTACGATGTCGGCGTGATAGGGGCCGGCGCTCGTTTCCACCCGCAGGCCGTCGCCGTCGGGCGAGACGGCGCGAACCTCCTCGCCGGTGCGGATCAGGCCGCCGCTGGATTTCACCGCCGAAGCGCAGGACGCCAGCATCCTGGCCGTGTCGACATCCATCGCGTCCGGCTCATAGACGCCGCCGCAGGTGGCTTCGGTGGCGATGACCGGAACCAGCGCGTGAAGTTCAGCCGCCGACAGGCGGCGTACGCTCGGCACCAGCGCGTGCAATTCGCCGGCCAGCTTGTCGATCGCCGCATCGTCGCCGCGCCAGCCGACATGCAACGCGCCGCGCCGATGGGTGGCGAACCCGCCCTCAACGATGGCCTGCCGGCTGGCCAGCGTCAGGCCGCGCACCAGCCGGTTTCCGTAGGTCTCGGTGAACAAAGCGGCGGAGCGGCCGCTGGCGTGGTAGCCCAGATGCGGCTCGCGCTCGATGACGGTGACCGCTGCCCAGGCGCGCACGGCGGCGGCCAGCGACAGGCCGGCAATGCCGCCGCCGATGACAACGATTTTTGGGGAGAAGTTCGACTGCATCCGTTACTCGTAAAAATGATTTCGCATCCAGTCAAACCGCGCGGTCTTTCCCAATCGGCAGCCGCCCCTACAATGCCATGGCCCGCCCCAATCCTCGCCGAACTGCCTCATGATGCGCGTCGCAGGAATCCGTTTCAGGGCGAAGGGCTTTGGGCTGGCGGCGCTTCCCCCGCATCCAGCAGCCATTGCCGCACGGCCTGCGTCGGCTCGGGGTGGCGCTGTTTTCTCGGCATCACGACATGGAAATCCTGGGTGCCGCGCATCTCGCCACGGACCGGCTGGACCAACCGCCCGGCGGCAAGATCGGGTTCAACCAGAAAGCGGCTGGCCAGTGCGATGCCCTGGCCGGCGAGGGCCGCGTCAATGGCGAGCCCGGTCTGGTTGAAGCGCATGCGTTTGAGCTCGACCGTCATCTTCAGGCCGACGGCCTTTTCCATGAATTCCGGCCACAGATTGTGCGCGTCGTGGAGCAGGACGTGATGCTGGATGTCGGCAGCGGCGATTTCGGTCGTGCCGGCGGGCAGCAGGGCCGGGCTGCAGATGGCGATGATCTGCTGGGGAAACAACAGGTCGACGATGAGGCCGGCGCCGAAGGGCGGCCGACCTTGCCTGACCGCGATGTCGACGCCGTCGGCCTGGAAGCTCGACAGGCTTTCGCTTGCCAGCACGCGCAGGTCGACCAGCGGATTGCCGGCCATGAAATGCTGCAGCCTGGGGATCAGCCATTTGGTGGCAAAACTCGGCGTCACGCTGATCGTCAGCCGCGCCGGCTCGGGGCGCAGCAAAAGCGTCGCCTCTGAGATCAGGTCGAAGGCGCGGCGGATGTTGGGGACATAGGCGCGGCCTCCGTCAGTCAGTGCCAGGCCGCGCGGCAGGCGCTCGAACAGCTTGGTGCCGAGATGGGTCTCCAGGCCGCGAATGTGCTGGGCGACCGCCCCTTGGGTTACATTCAGTTCCTCGGCGGCGATGCGGAAGTTGAGATGGCGCGCCGAGGCCTCGAAGGCGCGTAGCGCATTCAACGGCGGCAGGCTGAGGAAGGCTTCGGGCATGCAGGAGTTTTTCTACAGGTTGATTTCAGCCATTCTGGTTCGAACCGGGCGGAGAAACCAGCTATATCACCGTTCAAATCCCGAAAACACCGCTCGCGGTGCCCGCTAAAAGGAGAACCCAATGAGTGTAGAAAAAGTGGCTGTCGTGGTGGCCGGTGGCAGTGGCATGGGGGCAGCGGCGGCGAAGCGCCTGGCGGCGGACGGCTTCAAGGTCGCCATCCTCTCTTCCTCCGGCAAGGGCGAGGCGCTGGCCAAGGAATTGGGCGGGCTGGGCGTCACCGGCTCCAACCAGTCGAACGACGATCTGCAGCGCCTCGCCGACCTGACGCTAGAGCGGTTTGGCCGCATGGACGTGCTGGTGAACAGCGGCGGCCACGGGCCGCGCGCGCCGATCCTCGAGATCACGGATGAGCAGTGGCACACCGGCATGGATGTCTACCTGCTCAACGTCGTCAGGCCGGTGCGCATCGTGGCGCCGCAAATGGTCAAGCAGAAGGGCGGCGCCATCATCAACATCTCGACGGCCTGGGTGGCCGAGCCGAACGCGATGTTCCCGACATCGGCGGTCTTTCGCGCCGGCCTTGCCGCCTACACCAAAATCTTCGCCAACACTTACGCCGCCGACAATGTCCGCATGAACAACGTGCTGCCCGGCTGGATCGACAGCCTGCCGGCCACCGAGGAGCGCCGCGACAACGTGCCGATGCAGCGCTATGGGACGAGCGAGGAGATCGCCGCGACGATTGCGTTCCTGGCGTCGGAAGGCGCCGGCTACATCACCGGGCAGAACATCCGCGTGGATGGGGGCGTTATACGGGCGCTGTGAGGCTGGCGAGGAGCCACCGGGCTTAAGCCGTCAAAGCCACTGGCTGTTCGAAAAGCGCATGAAGCTCGGAGACCGGCATTGGGCGTCCAAACAACCAGCCCTGCACATCCGTGCAGCCGTTCTCCCTGACCAGGCGATACTGGTCTTCGGTCTCGACGCCTTCGGCGGTCGTCGTCATGCCGAGCGTGGTGCCGAGTTCGGCGACGGCCTTGACGATCGCCCGGCTTTCGCTGCTCTCGCACATCAGGCTGACGAAGCTGCGGTCGATCTTGATGCGGTTGAACGGGAATGACCTGAGATAGCTCAGCGAGGAATAGCCGGTGCCGAAATCGTCCATGGCTATGGAGATGCCGAGGTCGCGCAGGCTGTGCAGCGTTCTCACCGTGTTTTCGTTGTTCGCCAGCAGCACCGACTCGGTGATCTCCAGTTCGAGCCGCGACGGCAGCAGGCCCGAAGCCGCGAGCGCCGAGGCAACCTGAAGCGATAGCCCCTGCTGCTTGAACTGGGCCGGCGAGAGATTGACCGCGACCTTGACGGGCACGGGCCATTTCGCGGCGTCGGCGCAGGCCCGCCGCATGATCCATTCGCCAAGCGCATCGATGACAGCCGTCTCCTCGGCCAACTGGATGAACTCCGAAGGCGCCAGCAGACCGAGCCGCGGATGGTTCCAACGCACCAGCGCTTCGAAGCCTGTGAGCTTCGAGGTCTTTGCATCGTGCAGCGGTTGATAGTGCAGAACGAATTGCTCTTTTGTCACGCCAAGAGTCAGTTCGGATTCCAGCAGGCGCCGCTCCTGCAGTCTTGCATCCATTCCCGGCTCGAACGACCTGCAGGTGCCACGCCCCTCCATCTTGGCCTTGTACAGAGCAAGGTCGGCATTGCGGATAAGGGTTTCCGAACGTTGCCCGTCGTCGGGGAAGACGGCGATACCGATGCTGCCGCCGATGTTGATCTTGTGGCCCTGGATGGAGAATTCGTCTGACAGGGCATGAATGACACGGCTTGCCAGCACGCCGGCCTCGTCGTTGCCGTCGAGCAGGAGCTGAAGGATGACGAACTCGTCCCCGCCTATTCGCGCCACCATGGCGGTTTCGCCGGCATGATGCTTCAACCGCTTCGCCACCGCCCCGAGAAGCTCGTCGCCGACCGGATGGCCAAGCGTGTCATTGACCGGCTTGAAACGGTCGAGATCGACGCAATGGACGGCCAGCTTCTCGCCGTGCCTGAGGCTTCTCAACGCCTCGTCCATGGTGTCCGCCAAGAGGCCCCGGTTGGGCAGGCCGGTGAGAATGTCATGCGTGGCAAGGTGCTGGATCTCGGCGGTGCGCTCCTCGACCCGCAGTTCCAACGTCGAGGCGGCATTCGCCTGCATCATCATCGCGCGTCCGATCGCATACCAGCAGGCCAGCGCCAGCAGCGTGACCACGGCGACCGCCGCATAGCCGGCTAGCTCGAATTCCCGCACGGACTGGGCGTCCATATTGGCGTCGAAGCGGCTGTTGGGAAAACCAGCCCAAAGACGCCATGCGCTTCTGGGATCGTTGAGCGAGAGCGGGATGACTTCGGAATAGATCAGGTTGGGGTCGGCGGCCGTGAAGGCACGGGAATCGGCCGCGAGCGAAGTCGACATCTTGTGCTGGTCGGATTCGAAGCCGTAGCCCGAATTGACGATGACGTAGTCGGTGCTCGGCAAGAGTTTGCGCAGCGCCGAGGTGAGCATGATCGCCGAGACCGAGCCGCGCAGGCTGCCGTCCTGGCCGAACACCGGGACCGAGAGGATGAAGCCGGAGCGATCCGCATCATTGCCGGTATGGATGAAATCGGTGTTGTCGCAGGTGATGAGCTCCTTGGTGCCGATGATCGGCAAGTTGAGCCCGTCGATGGCGCTTGAATTCGGATAGTTCGCCTTCAGCCAGGCAAGCTGCTTGGCCAGTTCATGGTATTCATAGGTTTCGACCTCTTCCGCGGGGCGGGTCAGCGCTTTGTCGTCGAGCTTCGCGTGCCTGGCGCCGCCGACGGCGTCGGATCTCGCTTTGGCATTCACGATCAGCTGATCGAACTGGAGGATCGGCTCCTCGAGCTTGCCTGTTTCGGCATCGAACCGGTCCGGGTCGAAATCCAGCGGCAGGAAGTAGACCTCGGAAATCGAGACGTTGTTGGCGAGGTTGTTGTAGATCTGCTGGATCGTCGCGCGGCCCTCGTCGCCAAGGTTCGTGCCATGCCGGTCGAGGTTGCGGACGCTTGGCAGGTAGCTCAGCGTGCGCACATTCTCGTAGATGGCCCGCAAGGCGTCTTCCACCGTTTTGGCTGTCGCCTTGGCCGCCGCCTGGGAGTTTTCGACATAGCGTTGCCTGGCCAGCGCGTAGTCGCGCTGGCTGTCGATGCGCAGCGCCACCAGCATCACCGCGCCGGTCAACAGGATCACCACAAATCCGGCCGCTCGCCTGAATGCGTTCATCGACATCCCATCCTCGAATGGCAAGGGATACCGTATGGCGGTTTAGGAAGCGCTAATGGGATAGGTCCTTCTTTACGATTAGCCATCGTTGCCGCGCATCAAATCCTGGAGATCGAGAACCCAATTTTTCGCGGGCGGGCAGACCAGGCCGGGCGAGGCGGTTCAGTTCGCTGGCGCCGCCTGCTGGTCGGCGTCGGTGAGCGTGCCGAGAAACGCGACGATATCGTCGATCTCCGCATCGTTCAGCGCCGGCTTATCGCCCGGTCTCTTGCCGTTAAAGGGCGGGTCTTGATTCAAGTTTCCCCAGTAAGCCTTTGGCAGATCGTCATATTGCCTGACCGAGCCGTCGGCGTTTTTGGGGTACCAATGGCCGGGGTCGGTATCGCGGCTGGCGTAGAAGGCGACGGCGTCGCGCAGTGTGTGGAAGGCGCCATTGTGGAAGAAGCTTTTGCGCAGCGCGACGTTGCGCAGCGTCGGCGTCTTGAACAGGCCGCAATACTCGCTCCGTCCCTTGAGGTCGGTGCGCAGCGGGCCGCACAGGCCGAGATCGGCATAGGCGGGATCGGCATTGGCCGGAATTGCCGCGTTGCGCGGCACGGCGATGGCGATCAGGCCGAAATCGGTGAATTGCGGTGGCTCGCCGTCATTGGCCGGTTCGCTGAGGTGGCAACTGGCGCAATTGCCTTTCGCTTCGTCCTCGAACAGCGCGCGGCCGCGCATTTCCTGCATTGAAAGGGTCGCCTTGCCGGCGAGGAAGGCATCGTAACGGCTGGAATAGGGATAGAAGTCGGCAGCGCTCTGCTCGAAGGTGCCAAGCGCCTCGGCGGCGGCGTCGAAGGCGTCACCGGCGTGGTCGAACACGTCGGCGCCGAAGGCCGCCTTGAAGTCGCCGGCATAGGCCGCCTTGCTCAGGGCTGACGTGACGGCGGCGGCGTCCCTGTTGGCCATCTCGAAGGGCGAGAGCAGGGGGATCTTTGCCTGGTCCTTGCCATGGTCGGCTCGGCCGTCCCAGGTCAGGCCGCCAGTCGGTCCGTTGTCGACGCTCTCGTCGCCCTCGTCCTCGGAATCGTAGAAATGCTCGGTGAAGGCGGGCGAGGCTTGCAGATAGCGCAGCGAGGGAACCGCGCGAAGGCCCGGCTGGTCGAGGTTCGGCCCGCCCATCTCGACCGGCGTCGCCGAAGCCGGGCCGAAGGCGTGGCGCGGGTCATGGCAGGACGAGCATGCCTGCTTTCCCGACGCCGACAGTCGCGGGTCGAAGAACATCTTTTTACCAAGCGCGGTCAGCGCTTCGGCGCGCGCGAAAGCCTCGGCGCGCGACAGCGGACCGGGGTGAACGCCATCAGGGCCCGCCGTGTTGGCGGGCGCGGCAAAGCCGACTGCCGCTATCGCGGCAATAGCGACCGTCCGGCTGTTCCATCGTGTCGCTGTCATGTCGCTGTCGTGTCGCTATAAAGGGCATGGTCCGCTTTGGCCCGGAAATAAGAAGGGAGTGCAACGGATTGATGACCGCTCCAGGCGCTCACGAAACCGTGTTCGCAGCGACAGGAAGTGTCACAAAGGTGACAAGGCGTCGACGTTAGTTGCATCTCATGGTTCGTCGTTCCCGCGCCCTCCAGCCACAGTCAAGCCACGAGGTTTTTCCATGACGAGGCTCAAGCTCCTCACGTCCTTCTGTCTGGCCGGTTCGGCCCTGGTTCCTTTCACGGCCCACGCCGCTCCTCCCGGCTACGACAAGATCGACACTCTCGTCGTCATCTATGCCGAGAACCGCAGCTTCGATAATCTCTATGGAGGCTTTCCCGGCGCCAACGGGCTGGCCAATGTCTCGGCCGACCAGGCACGCCAGCTCGACCGCGACGGCAAGCCGCTTTCAGAACTGCCGCCGGCCTGGGGCGGGCTGACCGGCAAGGGGGTGACGCCTGTCGTGACCGAGGCGCAGTCGGCGCATCTTGCCAATGCCAGCTTCGCCATCGACGACGCCAGCGGCTTCAACGAGAAGACATCCGTGGTCACCCGCGACCTGTGGCATCGCTTCTACCAGGAGCAGATGCAGATCGACGGCGGCAAGAACGACAAGTTCGCCGCCTGGGCCGATTCCGGCGGTCTCGTCATGGGCCATTATGACGGCTCCGGCCTGCCGATGTGGGCGGTGGCGAAGAAATACGTTCTGGCCGACAATTTCTTCCAGGGCGCCTTCGGCGGGTCCTTCCTCAACCATATCATGCTCGCCTGCGCCTGCGCGCCGGTCTATCCGCATGCCGACACCAGCCCGGTGAAAGGGCAGATCGCCGTCGTCGAGGCTGACGGCAAGACGCTGAAGGTCGCCGACAATTCGCCGGCCTCGGCACTTGGCGGCGTGCCGAAATTCGTCAATGACGGCGCCATCACGCCGGATTTCTACGCCGTCAACACCATGCAGCCGCCCTATCAGCCGAGCGCCAACAAGCCGGTCGAGGGCGGCGACAAGGCACTGGCCGATCCGGCGCAGCCCACCACACTGCCGCCGCAGCACGACATCACCATCGGCGACCTCCTGTCGCTGAAAGGGGTCGACTGGGCCTGGTATGCCGGCGCCTGGCAGGCGACGCTCGACGGCAAGAACGCGACGCCGGTACCGAACTTCCAGTTCCACCACCAGCCGTTCAACTATTTCGCCGCCTACGCGCCCGGCACTGCCGCGCGCACCGAACATCTCAGGGATGGCGGCCTGGACGGCACCGAGTTCATCAAGGCGATCGACGACGGCAAGCTGCCTTCTGTCAGCTTCTACAAGCCGCAGGGCAATCTCAACGAGCATGGCGGCTATACCGACGTGACATCGGGCGACCAACATCTGGCCGACCTCGTTTCGCATCTGGAGAAAAGCCCGCAATGGAGCCACATGCTGGTCGTCGTCACCTATGACGAGAATGGCGGCTTCTGGGACCATGTCGCGCCGCCCAGGGCGGATCGCTGGGGCCCCGGCAACCGCGTCCCGGCCTTCATCATCTCCCCCTATGCGAAGATGGGTACGGTCGACCACACGCAATACGACACGACGTCGATCCTGCGCTTCATCACCGCGCGCTACGATCTACCGGTGCTTTCAGGCATCGTCGCCCGCGACAAGGCGCTTGCCGGCAATGGCGAGCCGCCGATGGGCGACCTGAGCGCGGCGCTCGATTTGAGCCGGTAGAGCGGGGCGGCGCGGAAAGGGCCACGCCGGTGCGATGGCCCCGTCAGCCGCCATTCACCAAAGCGAGGATCAGCTTCTGCAGATTGCCGCCCTGGCCGAGTTCGACACGGTCGAAATCGCGGCTGGCCTGTCGTTGAGCCTGCGAGAGCGCGGACAGGCGCTTGGTCATCTCGGTGCGGATCTTGCTGCATTTGGGGTCATCGGCGACCGTCAGGCCAACGGTCGCCGCCTCGATCTTGCGCACCATGTCGACAATGGTGGCGCCATGCACCTTTTCATGGGCGCTGACGCCGGCGAGGAAGACCTCCCAGTTCTTCTGGATGGCTGGGGGCAGCGGCGCGGAGGGGCTGGGCAAGGTGTAGGTGATGATCAGCTTGGGCTTGGCCGAGACCAGCACGCAGGCGCCGGCCCGGGCCTGATAGTCCCTGGTCCAGGTCAGCTTGAAATTGGTATGGGCGATGGCGCGGGCAGCGCCGACATTCGGCCCGTTCTCGCCGATCGACCGGTAGAGCTCCGGCCCGGACTGGCCTGAAATGGCGTAGGTCTCGACCTTCTCGACCGGCTTCCATTCGGCATGGGCGGCAGGCGGCGAGGCCACCAGGGCGGCCAGCAGAAGACACAGGCGAACTCTCGACACGACGCTCTCCACGCGAACCACCCGATCTTGCCGAACAGGCAATGCCACGGGATCGCTTTTCCTATATGCTGGCGGCGGGTGCCGCAATTGTCAGGGGGAAATCATGAAAGCGGGAGTTCTCGTCGTCGCCGGTGCCGTGCTTGCGCTGCAGACCGCGCCGCCGGCTTTTGCCGCATCGTGCAGCGGCTGGACCGCCAAGATGGAGGAAGACGAGGGCGGCAAGGTGCTGACCGCCTCGGTCTGCGGCGGGCCGAAGGGCGACGCGTACCTGATGCTGAACTGTTTCGACAATCCGGTGCTGAGCTACGATCTGGGCGCCAGCGGCCAGCAGATGGAGCCTGGCATAAGCGGCTCGTTCGACTTCAAGGCCGACGGCAAGACGGTGACCAAGACGCTGCAGCTCGAGGCCATGTACAATTATTTCGTGGTCGACCTGGCGAAGGCCGACCCGCTGCTCGACCTGTTGCGCGGGAAGGGCGATATTTCGGTCAGCGCGGCCAAGTATGGTTCGATCAGCTTTCCTCTGAAGGGATCGAGCGGCGCCATCGGCAAGGTGCTGGCGCAGTGCGGCAAGGCCAAACCCGCGGGTGATGCGGATTGATTGGAGAGCGACAGCCGGGCGAGGCGTTGGGTCGCTGAGCATCGAACGTCGGTGCCGCCCCTCATTGTCCTGCCGGACATTTCTCCCCGTATAGTGACGGGGAGAAAGGGTCAGCCGCAACGCTGGCGCCCTTTGTGCAAACGTCGGCGATTGGCGAAATCATTGGTGACCGTGTCCTTCTCCCCGTCACTATACGGGGAGAAGATGCCGGCAGGCAGATGAGGGGCGGCGCCGACCCCGCCATTGTTTCTCAATGCCCCGTCACCCCACCCAACCTTGCCGTCGCCGCCCTCAACTCCTGATCCGAGAATCCCGAAAATCCCAGCACCAGCCCGTGCCTCGGTACCCCGTCGATGAACATCGAGGACAGTGCCCGGGCGCCGACGCCCACGGCCTTCGCCGCCTCGACGATCGCCGTGTCCGGGCCGCCCTTCAGCATCGCCATCAGATGCAGCCCCTGTTCGGGCACCGTGACATCAAGCATATCGCCGCAATGCGCCTCGAGGCCGGCGACCAGCGCGTCGCGCGCGGCTTGCACGCGGCGGCGCACGCGCCTGAGATGCGCGGCGAAGTGGCCTTCGTTCAAGAGATCGGTCAGCGCGCCTTCGGCGAGTATCGAGGGGTAGCGGTCGGCGCGCGCCCGCACCGCCATCACGGCATCTAGCAGCGGCTCCGGCACCACGACATAGCCGATGCGGAGGCCGGGGAAGAGCACTTTCGAAAACGTGCCGAGATAGGCGACGCGGTCGGCGCCGTCCATGCCTTGCAGCGAGGTCAGCGGTGGCCCGGCATAACGGAATTCGCTGTCGTAATCGTCCTCGAAGATCCAGGCGTCGTTGCGCCGCGCCCAGTCGAGCAAGGCGAGGCGGCGGCGCATCGTCATCGTCACGCCGAGTGGATATTGGTGCGAGGGCGTGACATAGGCTGCGCGTGCCTTCGGACACAGGCGCTCGCCGATCTCGGGATCAAGCCCCTCGCTGTCCACTGGCACGCCGGCGACCCTGGCGCCGCTGCCGGCCAGCGCGGCATGGGCCATGGGGTAACAGGGGTTTTCGATCCATACGGCGTCACCTGGGCGGATCGCGGCTCGTACCAGGAGGTCGAGCCCCTGTTGCGTGCCCGAGGTCAGCACGATCTGGCCGGCGTCGCAGCGTACGCCGCGAGCGGTCCTGAGATACTTGGCAATCGCGGTGCGCAGCGCGATGCCGCCGCGCGGGTCGCCATAGCGGAAATGCTCTGGACCGGGGCGGGCTAAGTGGCGCGACAGCAGGATGCGGAACAGGTCGAGCGTGCGCGAGTCGGACACCGCCACGCCAAGGTCGCAAGGCAGCGAGGCGGCGACGTCGATCTCCGGCGGGCGCGCCTTGGCCAGTGTCGTCGGCAGATACGGTACGTCGCGCGCGACGAAGGTGCCGGCGCCGACCTTGGCGACCGCAAAGCCTTCAGAGATGAGCATTTCGAAACAGGCGACCGCCGCCGAGCGCGACAGGCCAAAGCGCCCCGCCAGATCGCGGGTGGTCGGCAATTTGGCGCCGGCGGCCAGGGCGCCGGTCTCGATCAGCCGCCGGAGAGCCGCATAGAGCTCGCGGCTGCGCGGGCCGTCGCCCGGCAGGACCGGGATCAGTGCCGACCAATCCGGCAAATTGGTCTGAATTTTATCATCTTGATTGGTTCTTTTTTCGACCAATGGCATGGCGCATGGTTGGCAGACAATAGTTGAGGATGCAAGCTGTGAACGACGTCGCCGCCAGTTTTCCGACCACCAGCCGCAACCGCGTCAAGCGCCTGCACGAGCGCGGCAGCTACGACCATGCGGCGGTCTTCGCGGTGCTGGATGCCGGGCTGATGTGCCATGTTGCCTACAATTTCGACGGCCAGCCCTACTGCACGCCGACGATCCACTGGCGCGAGGGCGACATGCTATATTGGCACGGTTCATCCGCCAGCCGCATGCTGCGCCAGCTGCGCGGCGGTACGCCGGCCTGCCTCACCGTGTCGCATCTCGACGGGCTGGTGCTGGCGCGCACCGGCTTCAACCATTCCGCCAACTACCGCTCGGCGATGTGCTTCGGCACCGCTGGGATCGTCGACGAGCCGGAGGAGAAGATGAAGGCGCTGGCCGGCGTCGTCGATCGTTTCTATCCCGGCCGCAGCGAGACCTTGCGGCCGATCTCGGCGCAGGAAGCCAAGGCGACGATGGTGATCGGCATGCGCATCGAGGAAGCATCGGCGAAGGTGCGCGCCAAGGGTGTCGCCGACGACGAGGAGGATTATGGCCATCCGGTCTGGGCTGGCGTCATCCCGGTGCGCATGGTGATCGGCGCGGCCGAGCCGTGCCCCAGGCTGCTGCCTGGTATCGAGCGGCCGGGGAACCTGGCTGGGTATGCGGAGGGCGAGCGGCTGGACCGGGCGCTGACGGAGGCGCAGAAGGCTTATGAGGGCGGGGTGTAGTTTCTGGTGCGATAAACACCAAGGCTGGCGCCGCCCCTCATTGTCCTGCCGGACATTTCTCCCCGTAAACGGGGCGAAAGGGCCTGTTGTCGGGGATTTCGCCAATCGCCAGCGTTGCAACAGCGCGGCGTTGCAGCTTGTCCAGCCGATAGATGGGTACCAGTTTGAACCGGATACATGGGTAACAGTTCTCCCCCTTATGATGGGTTCGCCGCCGCGCCAGGCGGTTTGGTTGGTGTGGCGCTTCGGCGAACCAGTTTCATGTGCTTGTGGTCGATGAAGCCGAGCGGATGGGCATAGAAGCGCATCGCCCATTCGCCGTTCTCAGTCTCTTCGATGGCAATCGGCTCGCCTGCCAGCGTGGCCGAGACGTAGATTTCGGCGCCCTGCCATTTGACGGCGCCGTTCTGGCGCACGCTGCGCACCGCCGCCTCGGCCGGATAATCCGGCTCGGGGGGCTTCCTGGGCATGGGACGGGTTGAGGGACAATAATGCTGTGATGGGGTGCCCATGCCAAGCGCCTCGTGCGGGCGCTCTTCATTGTAGCTGCGCCGGAAGGCCTCGAAGGCCTGGGCTTGAGCCGCCCTGTCGGCCTCCGGTGCCTTGGCCATCGGCAGCATGGTCAAATGGAAACGCTCATGGCGCCCGTTCTGCTGCGGCTTGCCCGGTTGGATGCGCTCAAGGGCGATGCCGAGCTTGATGAAGCGCGCCGCAAGCGGCGTCAGCCCGGCGACGCCGGCCGACGCAAATGGCGAGCCATTGTCGCTTCTGAACCGATCCGGCAGGCCGTTCTCCTCAAACAACCGCTCAAACACAGGCCAGGCTTCTTCATCCGCCGTCGAGCTTGTTGCCTCGAGCCCCAATAGGTAGCGGCTCGACACATCCATCACCGTCAGCGGTTCGCAACGCCATCCGTCGCGGGTCCGGAACCAACCCTTGTGGTCCCCGGTCCACACCGCGTTCGGCTCCGAAGCTTCCGGCCATGGCCCATTGCCTGCCGCCTTCCAGCGTTTGCGCCTACGCCCCACAAGTCCATGCCGCCTCAGAATCTCACCGGCCGTCGAGACCGCAGGCCAGCCGCAGCAGGGCTCCGCTCGCTTGAGCCTGGCCATGATCTTCTTGGCCCCCCACAGCGGGTGGATCTCCTTCATAGCCACGATCCGCCCCACCAAATCCTCGGCCGTCGCCCGGCCGTGATTGAGCGGCGCTCGCGGCCGATCGTGCAAACCTTCCGGACCAAACTCCCGATAACGCCCTAGCCATTTGTAGCCGCTCTTGCGCGAGATGCCGTAGGCCGCACACAGCTGCGTCATCGTCTCCTCGCCAGAAAGGCAGTCCACAACAAACCGGAGCCGCTCATCCATGATGCCAGTCTCTCGCCAAACCATCGCCGGTCCTCCCGGCGGACAAGAAAACTGTCACCCATCTAATCAGTCCATTCTGTTACCTATCTATCCGGTTCGGACACAGCTTCCTTCTCCCCGTCACTATACGGGGAGAAGTGCCCGGCAGGACAATGAGGGGCAGCGCCGGCCTTTGCCACTTTATCCACTATCGGCCTCGCACCCAAAGGCTCGCTCTTGATCTATTGCCGCCACCACCGCCTCGCGCTATCCCGTCACCATGATCACCTTCCGCAAGGCTGTTGCCTCCGACCTGCCTGCCATCGTCGCCATGCTGGCCGACGATCCGCTGGGGGCCGGCCGCGAGGACGCCTCTTTGCCGTTGGCGCAGGGCTATGTCGATGCCTTCGCCGCCATCGATGCCGACCCGAACCAGATGCTGGCGGTGGCCGTGGATGGGGCGGAGGTGATCGGCACGTTGCAGATCACCTTCCTGGCCGGGCTTTCGCGAAAAGGCGCCTGGCGCGGGCAGATCGAGGCGGTCCGTGTCGCCAGCGACAGGCGCTCGGGCGGCATCGGCAAGAAAATGTTCGAATGGGCGATCGATCAATGCCGGGCGCGTGGCTGTAGTGTCGTCCAGCTGACCACCGACAAGGGGCGTGCGGATGCGCACCGCTTTTATGACAGCCTCGGCTTCACCGGCAGCCATATTGGTTACAAGAAGACCTTGTAGGCGTTTCGCCCTAGCGGCGACTGGCGTATATCGCTAGGCCTTCAGGCCCTATTCAAATTGGCCGGCAAAGCGGATATAGGTCAGCTAGGTTGACCTATATGAAAATCGTCTGGGGAGGCGTGCTTGACCCTTTTGAACCTCCTGGCTTCGCGCTCTTCGCGCATGAAAGCCTCCGAAATCCGCGAGCTTTTGAAGCTGCTCGACCAGCCTGATATCATTTCGTTCGCCGGCGGCATTCCCGACCCTTCGCTGTTTCCGGCCGACGCCATCCGCGACGCCTATGCCGATGTGCTCGGCGGCGCCGAAGCCGGCGCGGCGCTGCAGTATCAGGTCTCGGAAGGCTATCTGCCGCTGCGGCGCTGGATCGCCGGGCAGATGGGCAAGCTCGGCGTCGCCTGTGACGAGGCCAACATCTTCATCACCTCCGGCTCGCAGCAGGCGCTGGATTATCTCGGCAAGCTGTTCCTGTCGCCGGGCGACACCGCGCTGGTGACCTGGCCGACCTATCTCGGCGCGCTGCAGGCGTTCAATGCCTATGAGCCGCGCTACGACCGGCTGCGGCCCGAAGGCGGCAACATGACGCCGGCGGCCTATCACGCCGCTGCCGCCGCGAATGGCGGCCGGGTGAAATTCGCCTATCTGGTGCCTGATTTCGCCAACCCGACCGGCAACACGCTGGACCGAAAGCAGCGCGAAGCGGTGCTCGACCTTGCCGGCGAACTCGACATCGCCGTCATCGAGGACGCCGCGTATCGGGCGCTGCGCTATGACGGCGAGGGCGTGCCGCCGATCCTGGCGCTCGACTGCGCGAGATCCGGCGGCATCGACAAAGCGCGCACGCTCTATTGCGGCTCGTTCTCGAAAATCCTGTCGCCGGGCATGAGGGTCGGCTGGGTGTGCGCGCCGCGCCACGTGGTGGAGAAACTGGTGCTGATGAAGCAGGCCTCCGATCTGCACAGCCCGTCGATCAACCAGATGGTCATGCACCGCGTCGCCGAATCCGTGTTCGATCGCCAGGTCGACAAGCTGATCGGCGCCTATCGCGAGCGCCGCGACAACCTGCTTGGCGCGCTAGAGGCCAACATGCCGGATGGCGTGACCTGGAGCCGCCCGGAAGGCGGCATGTTCGTCTGGGTGACGCTGCCGGAAGGGGCCGACGCCACCGCGCTGTTGGCACGATCGGTGAAGGAGGCGCGCGTCGCCTTCGTCCCCGGCAACGCCTTCTACGCCGACGGCAGCGGGCGCAACACGCTGCGGCTCTCCTTCACGCTGGCCGACCGCCGCGCGGTGGCCGAGGGCATTCCGCGGCTGGCGGCGCTGCTCAAGGGCTGAAACCCTCTTCGAAAGGCGGCACCCCTAAGCTGTCACGTTGACCAGCTGCCTGAGCTTCGCAAGCCTGGCGCGCGCCAGCTTGCGGATCGGCTTTTCGAACTTGTCCTCGCCGGTTTCGACGACGAAGACCAATGTCATGAAGTCGAGCATGAACTCGTCGATGGCGGTGGTGAGCGTCTGCGACTTGCCCTTGAACCGCCGCAGCAAGGCGGTTGCCTCCTCGACGTCACCGACACCGGCGCTGTCGATGAGCGCCTCGAGTCTCTGAAAACTGTCCAATCGCTGTTCCTCCCGCCGCGCCACGAAACTTCATCTGGGCCGGAAGGTTCCCTTGAGGCCTGAGAATTGTCGGCGGTTGTCAGCAGATCGATGTGCCGGCGGCTCCGCACCGGGTCCTCTACATTGACGGTGTTCAGTCGGGGCCTAAATTCGCCCCTTGCGAGGAGGAACTTTCATGGAAACGCAGGAACTGCATCGCGGCCGGCTTATCGATCACATCCAGCTGGTGGTGAGGGACCTCGCCGCCAGCCGGCGTTTCTACGAGGCCGTATTCCAGGCGCTCGACGTGCCGATCGGCGGCACCGGCGAGGATTATTTCTGGTGCGATGAGCTGTTCATCTCCAGCGCCGACAGTCGAGCCGCACAGGGAGAGCTCACCGGCCGTCACCATCTGGCTTTCCAGGCCAGAGATCACGCCATGGTCGATGCCTTCCACAAGGCAGGGCTGGCGGCCGGCGGCAAGGACAATGGCGCGCCGGGCGAGCGGCCCTATCATCCCGGCTACTACGCCGCCTTCCTGCTCGATCCGGACGGCAACAACATCGAGGCCGTCTATCACGGTCCGCACCGGCGCAGTGCCGCGTCGGTCAAGATCACCTTTTAGGACACTGCCTGGCCAGGAGACTGCCCGGAAGCTTGGTCTGGCAGCCATCCGGCGACGTGCGCCCCGATCCAACGGCGTGCACGTTGGTATCCTTGCGTTGCCAGATTGACGGCGCCAATGCTAACCGTGCGAATGGCGACAGGAATCGGCGCGTAAGCAAGGAACGTCGCCAATTTCTCAATAAAACGCCTGACAGAAACATCATTACCCCATCGTGGAGAAATATATTTCATGCAAAAGTCAACCAGGGCGATCTGTGCCGCCACGCTGTTCCTTGTGATTGGAACCACGGCTCTGGCCAATATATTATCTATTACTTATACATCAGTGGTACAGGCCCAGGAGGAATATCTTCCGACGCAGAAGGACTTCGTCGGCAAATGGAAGCTCAACGGCGGAGCCATCCGGCCACCGCGCGACATGAAGGATGCGCCGACGCCGGAACAGGAAGCGGCGGCCAATGAGTTCCAGCAGACGGTGACCAATTTCTACACAGCCTTCGACTATCTCGAGATCACGGCGGACGGCCGCTACAATTTTCATCAGCCCGGCGATCCGACCTCGGCGCCTTGCGTCTGGTGCGGAACATGGTCCTTCAGCAAGAGTTCGCTGTGGCTCAAGCTGGACACGGCGCCTCGGCTCGATATCTACGCCAAGGACGGCGATATCCAGATGACCTACACCGCCGAACCCGATGAAAAGTCGAAATACGCCTGGCTGGTCTTCGGCTGGACGAAGGTCGAGTAGGCCGCGCGCGATGCGCCGGTAGCGTTCATTCAGGGTTGGCGTAGCTCGCTACGTTCGTCATCCCTGGGCGAAGCAGGAGCGCAGCTCCGTCGCGGAGACCCTGGGATCAATGCCGCGACCTCGAACGAAGGGCGCAGCTGAGCAGAATTCCGCACCGCTGTAGCTCTCGAAAGTCGCGGCATGGCAACTGTGTTCAAGCGAAAGCTTTTTGATCTCGGATGATAGCGTTGAGGACGACGAGAAGCTTCCTGGCGACGGCGATGATGGCGAGTTTCTTGGAGCCGGATCGTGCAGCGATGGTGCTGTAGAACGCTTTGAACCGGTCACAGGCTCGAATAGCGCCGAGAGCTGCCATGTAGAGGGCGCGGCGCACGCGTGCTCGGCCACCCTGGATTTGGCTCCTGCGCCTGAGCTTGCCGCTCTTGTTGTCGAACGGGGCAAGGCCGACGAGTGCGGCGATCGACTTGGGTGAGCGCTGGCCGAGCTCGGGCAGGAGCGCCAGGAGCGAGAGCGCGGTGACCTTGGAGACCCCGGGCACGGAGACCATCAGAGCGTTGTCGCGGGCAGTGCCCTCGTTCTGACGAATGACTTGTGCGATCCGGGCCTCGAGCGCCTTGATGCGTGTGTTGAAGTCAGTGATCATCTCTTCGAACCCGGCGATGACGATCTCATCAAAAGCCTCACTGAGCTGCTTCTTCAAGTTTGCCCTGGTATCGACCAGCTGATCGCGGTAGCGGGCAAGCGATTGAAGATGTTCGTCTTCCTCACGCGGCGCCGGCTCGGCTTCAGGGTGATAGCGGCGGCCATAGCCGCTCAGCATCCTGGCGTCGAGAGGATCGGTCTTGGCGCGTCGCGCCGTCGACTTCGCATAATTGTGGGTGTGTGTCGGGTTGTGCCGCGAGAACGCCACACCTGCCTTGGCCAGGGCATGGCGCAGCAGCCGGTCATGGACGCCTGTCGCTTCCATGACCACAAAATCCTGGCCGGGGTGAAGGCCTGCCACATGAGCAGCTATCGCATCGGCATGGTTGTCTATGCGCTGACAACGACCGCTTGCCTCATCAAAAAAATCGAGCCACTGCTTGGAGATGTCGCAGCCGACATAGTTCTGCATTATCATGTCCACGCCTCTTCCTGTGGTGCGGGGTCTGCAGCTAACAGCCCCGTGCAACTGTTCAGGTTGATGGTTCACCGGTGGGAAGGAACCGAGCCATGCCACGGCCTGTCCAGAAATGGGCGACCAGGATCCCTTCGGTTTCCTTCCCACTTCGACCATAACACTGAACAAACACACAGGATCCTATGGTCTGCGCGGCGTCGCTTCGCTCCTTGCTCCGCCATAGGATGACGAAGCGGGTGTTGGAAGCGCATTTCGAGACAGGGCCTAACGTGTCTTGCATTTTTTGATGCGAGCTGTCCGAGAACCCTATGAACCCGCTGCCAGAAGCCGTGCCGCAGGCGCAGATTTAACCTAGACGAATAGCCGCCGATCCGCACGGACAGGCTCGGTCAAGCATCGCGCCTAGCTGGCGGTTCGACAACCCAGATGATTCCCGTGCTCTTGGATATTTCCGAGCATTTCTGAAATCTCGAACGCCGATTTTCGGCACATTCTTGACCGGGACGGCAATGAAATTGTCTTGCAAAGCACAGATATTACCGACTCTGGACAAGACATAAGCAAGTTCCATAGGGTGTGGTCTCTGGAAGGTGCGGGAAGGGGCGGTTACACTGAAAAAGAACGTCTTCTCCTCAGTCGATCTGCCGTCATATCTGGACGATCGCGCGCGGTTCGCGCTCTGGCAGGATATCCATGTCGCCGAGATCTGGTCGGTCGAATATGCCATCTCGGCCAACCGGTCATTCGCCGCGGCCATCGAGGCCATGCCGGTGGGGCCGCTGGTGCTCGGGCAGATGGCCGGAACGATCCAGCATGCCAGCCGCAAGACTCGCAACATCGCCGACGATGGCCGTGACGGCTATCTCCTGTTGATCAACAATGGCGACACCAGGCTGAGCGGCGCCCAAATCGGCCGCGACTACAGCGTGGCCAAGGGGGAGGCCGCACTGGTATCGGCCTCCGAAGCGCTGGAAATGAGTGGCGGCGACAGCAATGTCTGGGCCAACATCGTCGTCCCGCGCGAGATCCTGGAAAATGCTTTCGCCCATGCCGACGACCGGCTGGCACTGACCGTGGCGGCCGACAATGAGGCGCTGGGCATGCTCAGGCGCTATTGCAGCTTCCTGGAAGCAGGTCCGGTCCTGGTTTCACCTGACCTCATCACCCATGCCACCGAAACGATTGTCGACCTGATCGGCCTGGCGATCGGCGCCAAGGGCGATCCAGCCGAACTTGCCGGCATGCGCGGCCTGCGCGCGGCACGGCTGCAGGCCATACTGGACAAGATCCGTGACAACTTCGCCGATCCCGCCGTCTCGGCCCAGCAGGTCGCCCAACAGTTGCGGCTCTCCGTGCGTTATGTCCATGATCTGCTGCAGGAAAGCGGTGCCAGCTTCGCCGAACGCATTCTCGAACTGCGCCTGCAAAGGGCCCACCGGATGCTCAGCGACAGGCGCAACGACCGCATGCGGATCAGCGAGATCGCGTTGCTGAGCGGCTTCTCCGATGTTTCCTATTTCAACCGCTGCTTCCGTCGCCGCTTCGGCTCGACGCCGAGCGGCGCCAGATAAGGCATCCGAGAGTCTGCCTCGTCCGGTGTGCGCAACGGCCACACCGGACGGGAAAACATCACGGCGCGCCTGGAGACAAGTCCGGTGCGTTCCAGCCCAAGACGCGGGACGGCGAACAATGCAACACCGCGATGTATCGGCGTGGAACATCTCCGCGGCGGCGAACATGTCGGGGGCCTCGGACAAGCAATGAAAACGTTTCTTCTCGCCACAGCCTTCCTGCTTGGATCCGCCGGCATGGCTTCAGCCGCTGATGCCGGCGCGACCTTGCCTGCCGCCGCCTACAACTGGTCCGGCGCCTATATAGGGGCACAGGCCGGGTACGGATGGGGCGACGCAAGGGTTGGCCAGACTTTCGCGCCTGACAGTTTTGAGGGCTACGGCTGGGGCTACGGCAGCATGTCGGGCGGCTTCGGCGGCCTCTACGCCGGCTATATGAAGCAGTTCGACGGCGGCCTGGTGCTTGGCATCGAGGGCGACTACAGTTTCGCAAATCGCAAGGATACGACCGTCTATCAGGCGCTGGGGGTCGATGATCCCGGCTTCGGCGGCGTGCTCGAACTGAACGCGATCGGGTCCGCTCGCCTGAGGGCCGGCTACGCGATGGATCGGTGGCTTCCCTTCGTCACCGCCGGCGTGGCGATGGCGCACTACAAGCACAGCACCGTCTTCCTTCCGAGCGAGGATGTCTATGCCGATGTCGAGGACACCATCGCGGGCTATGCGCTGGGCGCCGGCGCCGAATATGCCGTCACCGACAATTGGGTGGTCCGGGGCGAATATCGCTTTGCCGATTTCGGCCGCCATGTCTCCATACGGCACTCGACCTTCGATGGGGCTCCCATAAATCCCGATGCGATCGAATTGAGGACGCACGATATCCGGCTCGGCATCGCCTACAAATTCTGAGCGGGACCGTCCCGCCGGCCAGGGTTCCGGCCGATGCCGAACGGCCACACCGGCGACGCGCCAAGCGCGGCAGCGCATTCCAGGACAATTCGCATGCGGTCCAGCCCAAGACGCCGGACGGCGAACAATGCAACACCAAGGGGTGGACAGGCCGGCGATCGCGCCGGGCCGGTTCACCGTCATCTTCGACCGGACGTGGGGTCCGGGGTTCATCTTCGGGGGCTTCCAATGCATCGCTTTTCACTCGTCGTCGCGTCGCTGGCCGCCACGACATCGGCTTTTGCCGCCGACGCCTTGCCGTCGTTCTCCGGCGAGACGGTGGCGACGCCGCATATTTCGGGTTACGGCGAACTCTATCTCGGCGGCCTCCGCTTTGTCGGCGACGACTACACGACCCGGGCCGGTGGCGGCGCCGCCCGCGTCAATATCGCCTTTGCCCAGCGCTGGAACCTGCAGGGCGACCTGACCTACGACCGCATATGGGGTCACTATGACCCCCTGGACGACACGCGCGGCGCGATCCATGGCTACTATCGCGATCCCGACACGTTCGCCGCCGGCCTTTTCGCCTCCTACGCATCGATTGGCCAAACCGGCGTGACCGTAAATAACTATGCAATCGGCCCGGAAGCCCAGCTCTATCTCGGCAATCTTACCCTTTACGGCCAGGCCAGCGTCGGCCAGCTCACCATCAACGACTTTCATGGCGACCAGTGGGGCGTGCGCGGCGTGGCGCGCTATTTCGTCCAGAAGAACCTTCGGCTCGATGCGGAGCTCGACTTCAACCAAACAGACTATGACGGCACCAGCGAGAACGTGGTCGGTGCCGCCGTCCAGGCGATGTACCGGTTCGACGAAACGCCATGGGCGGTGTTCGGACGCTACGAATTCGAACAGAGGAAGTTCGGAACGTCCACCGAGGGCATCAAGGCCAATAAGTTCGTCATCGGGCTGCGCGCCAGCTTCGGCAGCGAGACGCTGTTCGACGAAGACCGCAACGGCGCGACAATGGACACCCACGGGGCCGCTTCGGTGATCAACACGAAGTAAGGGGCGAGCGCGGCGGACACAGTCCCGGAGCTTGATCTCCGTCGACGCCGTCCACACGGACCGGCTAGCCGGAACGCGGCTTCAGGGGAGATCACCCTTCCAAGTGGCTTTTCATTTCTCGTATCCTCGTATACGAGATTGGATTGATCTGCCTCGAGGAGCCGCATGAGTCCATTGCCTGAAGCCGTGCCGTTTTTCAGCCAGTGGGAAACGCCCGACATGACGTTGGCGGTGCTCGCGGATGGCGCGGAGGCCGCGCTCAGGCGCGATCCGCTGTGGCGCGGCTCAGGCGCGGAAACGCTGGACGAATACGCGGTCTGGGCCGCCAACATCTGCGGCATGGCGTGCCTGAAAATGATCCTGGCGACGCGCGGCGAGATCGTACCGACGATCGAACTGGCGAGGCGCTGCAGCGCATATGGCGGCTATGTCGTCAATGACGGCTCGATCAAGGGGCTGATCTACGCGCCTTTCGTCAGCTTCGTGCAGGCGGAATTCGGCCTGCAGGTGCAGGTGATGACCAATGTCGCGACGGCGGACATTCCGGCGATTCTTGGCCGGTCATCCTTCTTCATCGCTTCGGTCAGCAGTTCGATCCGCTGGCCCGAGCGCGAGCCGCCGTCGAAGGGTGGGCATCTGGTGCTGTTGACGGCGGCGTCCGATGACGGTTTTCGCTTTCACAACCCATCCGGCCATACCAGCGCCACACAGACAAACGCAGTGTTGGCGCCTGCCGATTTCGACCGCTTCTTTGCCAATCGCGGCATTGCCGTCACCATTTGATTCTTTGAGGGGTTTCAATGACCGGGAAGACAAGAGTAGCCATCCTCTATGGCGGGCGCTCGGCCGAGCATGACGTGTCGCGCCTTTCGGCCGCCAATGTGCTGAAGGCGATCGACCGGACGCGCTACGAGGTGGTGCCGATCGCCATCTCCAGGGATGGCAGATGGCGGCTGCAAAGATCGTCCGGGGCTGGCGGCGACGGAGCAGGGGCTCCGGTATCCGAGGATGGCATCGAGGTTGCCCTGTTGCCTGGCGGCAAGGGAAGGCTGGTGGCCGCGCCGCATGACGGTGCGCACACTGACCTGCCGCCGGTCGATGTCGTCTTTCCCGTGCTGCACGGGCCGTTCGGCGAGGACGGTTCGGTGCAAGGCTATGCCGAAATTGCCGATGTCGCCTATGTCGGCTGCGGCATCCTGGCTTCCGCAGCCGCCATGGACAAGGATGTCGCCAAGCGGCTGCTGCGCGAGGCCGGCCTTTCGGTTGCCCGCTCCGTCACCGTGCTTAGAGGCGATGTCGGTTCCTTCCAGGAGGTCGCCGGGGCGCTGGGGCTGCCTTTCTTCGCCAAGCCGGCGCGCCAGGGTTCGTCCTTCGGGGTGAGCAAGGTGAACGACAGGGATGGCTTCGACGAGGCCGTCGAAACGGCCTTGCGCTATGACAGCAAGGCGCTGATCGAGGAATTCGTCGACGGCCGCGAAATCGAGTGTTCAGTGCTGGAGCGGGCCGATGGTTCGCTGACGGTTTCGCTGCCCGGCGAGATCATCCCGGCAGGCAAGCATGGGTTCTACACCTATGAGGCCAAATATCTCGATGCCGACGGCGCGCTGGTCAAGGTGCCCGCCGATGTCCCGGCCGGTGTCGCCGACAGAGCGAAGGAGATGGCCGCGCGGGCTTTCCGGGCGCTCGGCTGCGAGGCCATGGCGCGCGTCGACTTCTTCCTGCGCGCCGACGGTTCGCTGCTGGTCAACGAGGTCAACACGCTGCCCGGCTTCACCGACATTTCCATGTACGCCAAGGCACTGGCGGCGATCGGCATCGGCTATGGCGAGGTGATCGACGCGCTGATCGAGCACGCGCTGGCCAGGCATGCGGCACGCTGAGCGGGCTCCACGTCTCTCGCGCTCTGCTCCTGTTCGGGAACAGAGCATCGTGCAAAGACTTGACTTGAAATTTGCTCCCGTACGGTGTCTGGCCTGCAAATCCTGATCCCGATCGGGGGCAGTCCAGCTTGAATCTCGATCCCAAGCTTGCTATGTTCCCGTCCGGGATCAAGCCTATGCCGAAGACGACCACGCCTGTTCCGACCGCCGCGCCGCCGAGCGCGATCGAAATCGCCCGCCGCGCCGCAGGGTCCGTTCCTCGAATTGCCCATGTCACCGAACAGGGTGACTTGTTCGGGCCGCTGACACCGATTGCTCCGGCTCACGGCGTCTCAAACGATGAGGACCTGGAAGACACGCTGACCCTGAATGATGCAAAGCCTGTCGCGGTATCGCCGCCGCGCCGGCTCCCTTCGGCCATGAGCGATGGCGGCGACACCGCAGGGCAATCCACCCCGCAGGTTTCCACAGGGCGCCAGCAGACGAGTACCATAACGTCATCGGCGGATATCGGCCGGCTGGTGCGCGAAGCCCGCA
Organism: Mesorhizobium erdmanii; assembly: GCF_013170725.1. NCBI lineage: Bacteria > Pseudomonadati > Pseudomonadota > Alphaproteobacteria > Hyphomicrobiales > Phyllobacteriaceae > Mesorhizobium > Mesorhizobium erdmanii. The sequence continues at coordinate 3,028,920 of NZ_CP033361.1, forward strand.
AACGAGGGAATTTCTCGCAACAAAAGTTCGCCGATCTCGCCGGGGTTGGCCGGCGTTTTCTGTCTGAGCTGGAGAACGGCAAGCCGACACTCGAGCTGGGCAAAGTGCTGAAGGTCGCCAACGCCGCCGGTATTGTGCTCTTCGCCAGGAAGCGCTGAGTGGGGCCAGGCAATCGGGCCGCGCCCGGCCGCATGACACCGACCAAGTCCCGCGAGACATCCCATTGCCGCCAAAGTTGCGCGCCGGCTCAATATATCAGACGATGCTAATCGGCAGGGGGGACATCAATGGTGGCCAATCGTCGAAACGGCGCGGCGTCGACGCCTCAGGGGCTGGACGATATTCTTTCGCCCGCCGCGCCTCATCCGCGAACCGCCTTGCCCAATGTGGCGACCACCGTAACCACGGTGGCGGCGCTGTATTTCGGGCGCGAAGTGTTCCTGCCGATCGCTATCGCGCTGCTTTTGACCTTCGCGCTGGCGCCGCTCGTCTCGGCGCTCAGACGGGTCGGCATTCCCCGGATCGCCGCCGTTATCGCCAGTGTGTTGGCCGCCTTTGCTGCCCTGGCCTTGTTCAGCTTCATCGTCGCGACCCAGGTCAGCGAACTGGCGCAGAACATTCCGGTCTACCAGACCAACATCCTGGCCAAGATCCGCTCACTCAAGGAAACCGGCGTTGGCGGCGGGATCATTTCGAGATTGAGTCGCGTGGTCGAGCGTGTCGGCCAGGAGATCGACAAGCAGGACGCCACGCTGCCGGCCGCCACGCCGGAGAAGCCGCCGCGCGAGCCGGTGCCCGTCGAGATCGTCTCGCGCGAAAAGCCGCTCGAGGTCCTGCAGAACATCGTCGGTCCGCTGATCAGCCCGCTCGGGTCGGCCGGCCTGATCATCGTCGTCGTCATCTTCATGCTGCTCGAACGGGAGGATCTGCGCGACCGCTTCATCCGGCTTGTCGGCTATGGCGACCTTCACCGCACCACCGAGGCGCTTCGCGACGCGGGAAAAAGGGTCGGCCTCTATCTGCTGATGCAATTGGTGGTCAACATCGTCTACGCCATACCGATCGCCATCGGGCTGTGGGTGCTCGGCATTCCCAATGCCCTGCTGTGGGGGATGCTGGCGCTGGCGCTGCGCTTCGTTCCCTATATCGGCCCGGCCATCGGCATGCTTCTGCCGCTGTTCCTGGCGCTCGCAGTGGCGCCCGGCTGGGCGCTCGTCGCGTGGACGGCCGCTTTGTTCGTGGTGATGGAGCTCATCACCGGCAACGTCGTCGAACCCTGGCTTTATGGGTCGCGAACCGGGCTGTCGCCGCTGGCGATCATCGTCGCGGCGATCTTCTGGACGTGGCTGTGGGGACCGCTCGGGCTTGTGCTGTCGACGCCGCTCACCGTCTGCCTGGTGGTGCTGGGCAGGCACGTGCCGCAGTTCGAGTTCCTCGACGTGCTGTTCGGCAATGAGCCGGTGCTGGAACCTCACGCACGTCTCTACCAGCGGCTCCTGGCCGGCGACCCGGACGAAGCCACCGATCATGCCGAGGAGATGCTCGAGGAAAAATATCTGGTCGACTTCTACGACAAGGTGGCCATTCCGGCCCTGCTCTTGGGCGAGCGCGACCGCGTGCGCGGCGTCATGGGCGATATGCAGAGACGGCAAGTGGCGGCCAGCGCGCTGACGCTGGTGGCCAATCTCGATGAGGATGCGAAGGAGGAGGCGGACGAGGAGGATGCGCCTGAAGTGAGCGGGGAGGCGGACGAGAACGGCGAAGCCGGCGACGAGGACGCGGCCGATCTGCCCGACGGCACCGGCCTGTCGGTGCTGTGCGCTGGCGGGCGAGGGGAACTCGACGACGCCGCCGCCGCGATGCTGGCGCAGGTGCTGGAAGTACAAGGCGCGGCCGCGTCGAAGGCGGGCTTTGCCGAGATGGAGCCGTCGAGCATCCGCCGCCTCGACCTCGGGGCGATCGACACCGTGGTGGTCGGCTTCCTCAACCGGGATTCGGTCAAGCACGCCCGCTTCCTGGTCCGCCGGCTGAAGCGCGCGAAAGCGGGGCTGCGGGTGGGCATCGTATTCTGGTCCGAAGCAGGCAACGACGACAGTCAAGCGGCCGCCAGCCTCGCCCATGAAATAAACGCGGATTTCGTGGCGCATGGCATGGTCGATGCGGTGACGGGCGCGCTGTCGAAGGAGCAGGCGGTGGCGCTGAAGCTGGTCGCCAAACGGCGCCGGCCACGGCTGGGGGCGAAGAAAACGGCGGCGGGATAGGAAGCAAGCTCGTTTACTTTGGAGCGACAACGTTTGACCCGCAGAGGGGCGATCGTTGTCCTGCAATGCAGACGGAACATAGGAAGTTCTGGAGCATTGCTACTGGACGTCACTGGAACCGCCAACTCGTTTCCAACTTGCGGCTTAAAATGCGACTCTCATTGAAGGAGCTATGGGACCTCGTCAGAGAAGCCGTGATCGGCTTTGTCGACGATGACGCCCTTAGTCACGGCGCCGCGATGGCCTTCTACGCCGCCACGTCGCTGGCGCCGGTCCTGCTGATCGTCGTCGCAATCGCTGGTCTGGCGTTCGGTCACGAGGCCGCGCAGCTGGCGCTGTCCGCCCAGATTTCGGGTCTAATGGGAGCGGAAAGCGCCGGTCTTCTGCAAACCGCGCTGGAAGGGGCATCCGCCAAGTCATCGGGAACCGTGGCGGCGATCGTCGGCATGGCTACCCTGTTCGTTACCGCCTCCGGCGTGTTTGGTGAAATGCAGCAGTCGCTCAACCGAATATGGAAGGTTGAACCGAAGGGAAGCTCGCTGTCGCGCCTCTTGCGCGCTCGGGCAGCAAGCCTCGGACTCGTGGCCGCACTCGGTTTCATGCTGCTCGTATCCCTGGCGGCAAGCGCGGCGATCTCCACACTCAGCCAGTTCATCAACGCTCAGTTGCCGTTCGGCACGTTCGTGCTGAGCATAGTCAACACCGCCGTGTCGTTTGTCCTGATCTCCGTGATGTTTGCCGCCATCTACAAAGTCTTGCCGGATCGAACGCTTGAATGGCGGGACGTCGCTATCGGTGCCGTAGTAACAGCTGCCCTGTTCACGATCGGGAAGTCGCTGATCGGCTGGTATCTCGGCACAAGCGCGGTCGCCTCCTCGTATGGCGCCGCCGGCGGGCTCCTGGTGATCCTGCTGTGGGTATATTACTCGTCCGAGATTTTTCTGCTCGGAGCCGAGTTCACTCGCGCATTTTCGATTCGACATGGCAGCAGGTCCGATCTGGGTCGCTTGGTCCCTGACGCCCCAGAAGATGCTGTCACCGAAGACCAGCTGGCATCTCGCACAACACGCAAGGCGGGTGCCGGTGGTGTTTTGGCGGTTGTCGCGACGGCGTGCGCAAGCGCGACGATTACGGCCTTTCTGCTGGGACCTCGCCGACCTTGACCTTATGAGGAGCCGGCAAAGCCAGGCGAATTGAAGTGAGTTGGCTGGAAGGCATGCTCGGCGTTCGGTCCCATTCTCCTGAAGAGCCAATCGCGATGGCCGACCGGCCGTTGCCGCACGCTCCAAAAACCCGATTGCAATATCAAATCAGCCGATTTACCTTGAAACTGATTGCACAATGCAATCGGAATTTCGTTCGGATACGGCTCAAGGGAAGAGGAATCAGTATGGCCAGGCTTGTCTTCGGAATGAACCAGTCGCTGGACGGCTATGTCGACCATACCGGCTTTGCGCCAGGCCCTGTGCTGTTTCGCCACTTCATCGAGGAGGCGGAGCGGCAGGCGGGCAGTGTGTACGGTCGCCAAATCTATGAGATCATGCGTTACTGGGATGACGATCATGCTGAATGGAAGGCAGATGAGCACGCCTTCGCGGCGGCGTGGCGCAAGCAGCCGAAATGGGTCGTTTCGCGCACGTTGAAATCGGTCGGCCCCAACGCGCGGCTTGTCCAAGCTGATCTGGAGAGCGCGATCCGGGCGCTCAAGGCCGAGCGCGATGGGGAGATCGAAGTTGCTGGCCCCGGCCTGGCGCGAAGCCTCACGGACCTTGGTCTGATCGACGAGTATAGGATCTACCTGCATCCCGTCGTGCTTGGTCGCGGCAAGCCGTATTTCGCCGGACCGCGACCGCCGCTCCGTCTCATGTCTCATGATCGGATTGACGGGGATGTGATCAGGTTGACCTACGTCCCTGCTTGATCCTTGTGGCTCGCCGGGCACAGTCGGACGCCGGTTTTCGGGGTCAAGCTCTCGTCGCCTACCTATCCACCATCGCCATGTCCCGCCCACCACAGCGCGGCCCTAGGATTTTTCACAGCGCGAGCGCCTCGTCCGGCGCGGCCATATCCGCGGCGTCGCGATTGCCGGCAACTGGCGAAATCGCTGGGTTGACAGGAAACGGCAGCTTCAACACATTCCGGTCGAGGGAACAAAGCGAGGACAATATCAATATGAAGAAGACTTACGAAAAGCCGGTCCTGACCAAGCGTCAGAGACTCCCGTCGATCACGGCGCAAGCCGTCCCTGTGTCGCCGACGAACAACCAAGCCTGATCGTCTCGTACGGAAATAACATGGAGCCCGCCGGCTTTAGCCGGCGGGCTCCATGCATTTAAGGCTTTCCTCTTGAGGCTCGGCGCGGACGACGATTGCGGCGGCGAAGAATCTCCGCGCACTCAAGGTCAGTTCGAGAGGTTACTGCCCCATCCCGAATTTGTATGTGACGCGCGCCATCACTGCGTCAATCTTGGCATCGGTGCGGTAGGTCTCCGGATTTGCTCCAAGGTTGCCATTATCAAACACGTTGTTGCCGGTACTGGTCTTGGAGCCAAGATCGATGTGGGTGTAATCCACGCCCAGCGATATGTTGTCGGTTATGGCATAATCGAGACCGGCGCCGAGCGCGTAGCCGCTTTGCCAATCGTTCTTTTCATATGTAACCAAGGCATTATTGTCGCGCGCCGTGAACTTTACCTTGCCGCCGGCGTAACCGGCCTTGGCATAGATCAGGACCCGATCAAAGGCATAGCCGATGCGCCCGACGGCCGTGACGTAGTTGGAGATCTTGCCGGTTTCCGTGTCGCTGTCCGGGAAGTAGGGGCTGACGATGGTCTTCTTTATCCCCGTGGCGGTCCAACTCGCTTCGCCACCGAAAACAAACTGGTTCCACTGATACTGCGCACCGATGTGAGCACCGCCGGCAACGCCGGCCTTGTTGAAGTCGAAGCCTTCCGTGCCCGCAGGCACCGCATCTGTAAAAAAGCCACCGTCAGGTTGCGTCACGTCGGTCGCGTTGATGTCGCCGTTCGCCACACCAAGATGCGCGCCCGCGTAGAAACCGCTCCAGTCGTAAGTCGAGCCGACGATGGGGCTCACCATATCGGCTGCCGACGCGCTGCTTACGCCGAGCCCAGCAACCGCAAGAATTGCAAGAAATTTGTACACTGACTTCTCCCGTTCCCTAAAACCCTCAACTGGGAGAATATGTCAGGGTGCGATATATTACTGTGGTATTTTAGCCTCACTTGTCCAAAATGAATGCAGCTGAATATTGTCTCATCACAACTTATCGCGGTTATTTCACATTCGTCTAATATACTCTTCCCACTCCAATCAGATCGTCCTCCACTTTGTGCTGTCAAAAGCAGCCGCCGACGGCGTACAGCTCTCGTGGAGCAGCCGTCATCTGCCGTCCGGGATCCGAAGCTTGCCGATCCCTATGTCTTCGACAATCTGAGCCGCGGCCCATTTGCTCCCAAGATTTCCAGGCACGTTGCGTTGCCGCTGCCTCAGGTCGATAGTGCTTCCATGGAGGAAGTTCCCAAGCTCACCACACAAAGGCTTGTGCTTCGGGCGCCGAGCGAGCGTGATATCCCGGCTTGGTTTGCGCGCGCAACGGATGTCGAATCCGCATCCTTGGCCGGCGATCCTGTTCCAGACGACACAAGCGCTGGCGAGCGATGGCTCGCCCGTTCGCGCCAGCGTTTCGCCGACGGCAGGGCGATCCAGTGGTCGATAGACCGGGTAGGGGTATCGGACGCGATCGGGACGATAACCCTGTCGTTTGGTGCAGCCGGCGCCAAGACGGCCGCATTGGGATTTGTCCTGGCGCGTGCGCATTGGGGGCGCGGGCTGGGCAGCGAGGCGGCGCGCGAAATCCTGTGCCACGCTTTTGAGACTCTGACGCTTGAACAGGTCACGGCCGAGGCAACGGCGCGCAATTTCGCGTCGCTGCGGATGCTGGCGAAGCTCGGCTTCAAACATGTCGAGAGCTTCATCGATGAGTTCGACGGCGAGCGCTGCGAGCGTTTTGCGCTCGACGTGAACATCGGATCGTCACTGTTGGCGAACAACGCGATGCAAGACCGGTAGGCTGTTAGCCATCCGCCCAACAAAGATTGCTTTCGACGGAGTGCGCTAGCGATCCACCATCGCCATGCCGCGCTCATTATAGCGAGGCCCGGAGATCTTTCCTGGTGCCAGCGCCTCGTCGAGTGCCGCCATTTCGGCGGCGTCGAGTTTCAGCGAGGCGGCGGCGACATTCTCTTCCAGATATTGTCTGCGCTTGGTGCCGGGGATCGGCACGATGTCGACGCCAAAACCGGTGCCCTTGTGCAGCAGCCAGGCAAGTGCGACCTGGCCTGGCTTGACGCCTCGCGCCGCCGCGATGTCGCGCACCTTGGCTGCGGCCTTGACATTGGCGTCGTAGTTTTGGCCCTGGTAGCGTGGGTCGTTGCGGCGGTAGTCGCTCTTGGGATAATCCTCGGCACGCTTGACGTCGCCGGTCAGGAAACCGCGACCGAGCGGCGAGAACGGCACCAGGCCGATGCCGAGTTCCTTGAGCAATGGGTTGATCTCGGGTTCCAGATTGCGCTCCCACAGCGAATATTCGCTTTGCACCGCCGAGACCGGAAAGGCGGCGTGCGCCCGGCGGATGTTGGCGGCGCCTGCCTCCGACAGGCCGAAGAAGCGCACCTTGCCCTCGGCGACCAGCTTGCCGACGGCGCCGGCGACATCCTCCATCGGCACGTCAGGGTCGACACGGTGCTGGTAAAGCAGGTCGATATGGTCGGTGGCGAGCCGGCGGAGCGAGGCTTCCACAACCTCGCGGATGTGTTGCGGCCGGCTGTCGACCCCGGTCTGCTTGCCGTCTTCGATGCGGAAGCCGAATTTGGTGGCGATCGTTACCTCACCGCGCTTGCCCTTCAGCGCCCGGCCCAGCAATGCCTCGTTAGTGTGCGGGCCATAGACCTCGGCGGTGTCGAGGAAGGTGCAGCCAAGCTCGATGGCGCGGTGCAGCGTGGCGATGGATTCGGTCTCGTCGGCGGGACCGTAGGACTGGCTCATGCCCATGCAGCCGAGGCCGATGGCCGAGACCCGCAGCCCCTGGCTGCCGAGCTTGCGCGTTTTCAGGGTCATGGATGAGGTTCTCCGGCGGGACTGCAGGGAATATAGCGTCCGCCTGCTCGATTCCCACGACCGATAGCTGACAAATTGGTGATCTTTGGAACCAAGCTCACATATGCGAGGTGATGTCGCGCGCCGCGACCGGCTTGGGTTTATGCGCCGGCAGTTGCCTTGTCGTCTGGTGAGCGACGTGGGGCGCCGTCCTGATCGGTTTCACAGTGGCCGGTGGTTGCGCCTTGCGGCGCTTGAGCCAGCTGGCGGACAGGTCTGCCAGGAGACCACGCAGATTTTTCACGACATCCTCCTCTGTCAAGACGATGCAGCAATTTCCGAAGACCGGACTCGTTCCACGCCATGAAGGCGAAACCGCACCGGTTGGTTATCTTATCCCGGTTCCAAGCGAGAGCGCCACGCGCTTTTGCAGGGAAAACCGGTGCACACTTTACCTGGAATCAGGAGTGAGGCCGGTTACGAAAGTCTGGGCCGGAATCGGCGGCGAGCCCGCTTTCCAGCAGGCACGATCCGCCCAGGCCGTCGAATTCGATCGCCGCGCCAAGCGCTTGGGCAGCGTTCAGGACCAGATGTTCGACGTCTTCCAGAGCGACATTCTCGGCCAGATTGGAGACCCTGACCTGTTCGGCTATCGCGGTGATGTTGACTATACCTACCGTCTTGAAGGCCGTGTGAACCGCTGATGACACGTCATTGCGCAATTGCTCGGAAAATTGGTACCGCATGAAAACCTCCCAAAAGGTCCGATTTTTCGTTGAGTTTGCACCATGCGCCCAATGGTCGGTCATGGCAAGCGCATAATTAGAAAAAATCAAAATAAATCAATAAGTTAGCATAGACATGCAAACGTGCTATCGGCGCTTTATGCGCATCATGGGCGTAATGCGCCGGTTACACGTCGACCGCACTTGACGCGTTCTGGGGCTCTGCCTAATTATTAGTCGAGTTAGACATAGTCTAACTCGATGCGTTTTGGCCCGATTGCGAGGAAACATGGCCGAACTGGAGCGTCCGCAACGCCTGCAGATCATGCTGACGACGGAGGAACTGATGGCGCTGGAGAACTGGCGCTATGACAAGCGCATGCCCAGCCGGTCGGCGGCCGTGCGGGAATTGCTGCGGCGCGGCCTTGCCGCGGAAGGCTTCCTGACGGCCGAACAAGGCCTCAAATCGCAGAGTTTCGGCGTCATCAATGGCGCCAGCGAGAACCGCGGTTCTGCCGACGAGACATCGGATTGAGGTGTTGCCTGCCGGATGCCTGAACCCGGGGCTTTCGCCTTGCCTCGATCCGCCTTCGCGCTATCTGAATGACGATGAAGGAATTGCGGGCGCCGATGGCTGACGAGGGGAACGACACCAGGCAGAATGCAACCGTCGATGCGCGGCTCGCGGCGATAGTCGATTCCTCCTTCGATGCCATTATCAGCAAGGATCTGAACAGCGTCATCAAGAGCTGGAACCAGGCGGCCGAACGCATGTTCGGCTACAGCGCCGAGGAAGCCATCGGCCAATCGATCCTCATGCTCATTCCCGACCACCTCAAGGGCGAGGAGGTGGAGATCATCAGCCGCGTCCGCAGCGGCGATCGCGTGGCGAGCTACGAGACGACACGAAGGCGCAAGGACGGCGTGCTGATTGCCGTCTCGCTGACGGTGTCACCGATCAAGAACGCCGATGGCGAGATCGTCGGCGCCTCGAAGATCGCCCGCGACATTTCCGCCATCAAGGAGAGCGAGCGCCGGATCCGGCTGTTGATGCGGGAGGTCAACCATCGGGTCAAGAACCAGTTCGCGGTCATCCTGTCGATGGTCAGGGAGACGAGCAAGCGCTCCAGCGACCCGCGCGAATTCGAGGAACTGATCCGCGCCCGCATCATGGCGCTGTCGCGCTCGCACGATCTGCTCGTCACCTCGGAGTGGGCGGGAGCGAGCCTGTTCGACCTGATCCAGGAACATTTGAAGCCGTTTGGCCGTGAGGGGCAGATCCTGCTGTCCGGCCCGGTGCTGACGCTGCAGTCGAACGCGGTGCAGGCCCTCGGCATGGCGTTCCACGAACTCGGCACCAACTCGTCCAAATATGGCGCGCTGGGCAGCGAAGGCGGACGGGTCGAGATCACCTGGACCACAGGCTCGGGCACTCAAGTTTCCTCCAGCGCCCGGGGCGCCGCTGCTTCGGCCGAGCGAGAATTCCAGTTGCTCTGGAAGGAGATATCGACGCCTCCTCAGGGCGACGGGGGCGATGAGATTTCGCGCCCCGACGATACGCGCAAGGGCTTCGGCACCGTTGTCCTGCAGCGGGTGGCGCCGCAGTCGCTCGGCGGCTCCGCCGAGCTGGAACGCTCGCCCGGCTATCTCAGCTGGCGGCTCAGCGCGCCGCTGGCAGCGATCATCGTGCCGCAAGCCAGCGCCGAAGCCGAGGACGCCGCCGCGCTGGGCTTCGGCATCTAGCGTTTCGTCTGGTCCCGGGAAAGGCGTCTCACGCTTTTCTGTGATTGCTTCAGAGGATGTTGGTCGTCACCTCGACGATGATGGCGGCGCCGTCCAATGTGCCGTCCGGGACATGCACCACGCGCGACACCCGCAGATCCTGCGGACTTCCGTCTACCGAAAGCGAAACGCTTTCCCCGATCCGCGGCACCGCCTGGAAAACAGCGTCGGTGGCGTCCGGCCGGTTGTCGATGGATATGCGGCAGTTGACGGTCATGAGAAGTCTCCTGTGCTGGCCATGCCCGGAGTTCAACGCAGGGTGGATGAAATGGTTTCAGGCGGACCGGTTCACCGGCGCGGGCAAAGGGGCAAAGGGCTGCGGCCCCGCTGGTCTGGAAATCAGCGCGCCGGGGCTTGACCAGCCGGGGTCGAGAGCCGGCTGACAATCACATGCATATTTGCTAATATATAGAAGCGTGCAAACGAGGGAGATAACGGCCATCAATGACTGAAAAGCCGGCCACAACCTACGTGGTGAGCGTCTTTGAAAAATCCAGATGGCGTACGGTCCTGACCACGACGGACAAAACCAAGGCCTTGGCGCTCGCGAAAGAGATCGGCGACAAGGTGCGGGTCGACGAGATCATACCGAAGCCTTGAGGCGTCGAAGACGCCAGCCACGGATGAGCAGGGAACATCAGGTGGCGCTGAGAGTTGGTTTTGCGGCAGGGGTTCCAACGCCCCGGCAAGTCCCGCGATCCCTAGGGGCGCCCGCCGCCGCCGTGAATGGGGCGGCGGGTCTCTCACCAAGGTGATCACACCATATTGCAATTGGATAAAGTAACGGAACGTCCAATGCACGATACCGGAACCAAAGCGGTTACGTCGGACCTTTGTCGGAGGACGATAGGACCTTGGTCCCGATAGGAATAGCCCGCCACAGGAGCGACCCGCGGCGGGCTTTCGGAGTGGCTACATCCCGAAGGAATCGACCGCTTGTGGCCGTACTGTGAACCCGATGACCGCGTTAGCCTATGGTGTGATCACGGAAGCCGGGATCGGGGCTCGCCGCAGGTCGGTCTCTAAAGCCCGAAAGACTGCGGAAAAGGGTTCATGTCATACCCGAGGCGGGGCTCGGGATTGGCTTTGGTGTCAGTGCGCGGCGTGGCCAGGGTGCCAGTTGCACTACAGTCCAGTTTTGCTGCCACGGCGGCCTTGATCGACAGACCTGCACATGCGTTGGCTGTGACCGTTGCTTTCTTCTTTTCGTGCGCCACGGCAGCACTTGATGCGGCAAGGATGAGCGCCGCGCAAACGATGGCGATTTTCATTAGTTGCCCCTATTTTAGATATACCTAATACAAAGTTAACGTAACGTCACCTGCCCGTCAATCGAAGGGTTCAAACCGTCTGCGCCATTTGCCGGTATCCGATGTGCCAGGAGCAGGCCTATGACAACAACGGCTGCTGATAGCCAAGCCCAAAGGCTTCTCCGCTCTTCGGGCCCATTGTCATCAAAGCATCCGACAAACTGATCTTGGCTGGTTCCCGCTCATGGGCTCGAACCACGATTCACGCCTTCAAAGGGCGCTGTCCTACCATTAGACGAAGCGGGAGAAGCTCGGATGTTATGGAGCCGCGGCGGCGGCCCGTCAATTCGGGAAGTTGTCGACCGGTTCCTCGCAGCGGTAGACCGGGCAGTGCCCGTCGCGCGCCGGGATATAGGCCGACATCGGCACATCAGGCCAGTCGCACTCATTTCCGAACTGCCTGACGTAGCGGTCATAGGTGTTCGGGCCGGTGGTCAGCACCACGGCGCGATGGCTCTGGATCATGGCCTGGATCGCGGCACAGCTCATGGCGCGGCTGTCCGGCCGGGCCTCGGCCAAAGTGGTCGCCGCAAGGAGGGCGCCCAGGGTCATCAGCAGGACTGGAAGGCGAGCGGACATGACGATTTCTCTGCGGTCTGATGCGGGATGCATTGTTCCACAAAACCCGCTACCTGTCCGCAGGTTCCACCACAGCCGCCCGTAGCGCGGCGCGGCGGGCGCCAGCGCAACCAAATCGCGCGTCGCGCATTGCTGCGAATGGACAGCAGGAAGCCATACGAAACGCCGCGATGGTGGCCCGGAAGCGAAGGCACGGAAGCCATGTGCTGTTCCTTCTGCGGCGGCCGCGACCACCGCTATGACGACTGTCCGCAAAGAAGCGATCCGCCTGCCGCATGGCCCGACGACGAGGAAACCGGACTGCCGCAAGTCCGCTAGGAACGGGCCGGGAAAGTGCCAGCTCCAGGAATGCCCGCCCGACCTCGATGCCGCCGACGGAACCGTGGTGCTTCGCCCACGTTGTGGCCGTCAACCCAGGGGAAATCATGGAACAGCTCGTCGAGGAATTCGGCCATCCCACCTACACCTCGTTTCCGGTTATCGCGGCGCGGCTGCTGCTGGCGACGCTTTACGGGGCCGTCATTGGCTTCGAGCGCGAATGGCGCAATCGCCCCGCCGGTCTGCGCACGCATATTCTCGTCTGCGTCGCCGCCGCCACGTTCGGCATCCTGACGGTCGAGATCGTCCATGCGCCGATGTTCGCGCAGGAGGCCGTCAAGGTAGACCCGATCCGCGTGGTCGAGGCGGTGACCGCCGGCGTCGCCTTTCTCGCCGCCGGCTCGATCCTGTTTTCGCGCGGCGAGGTCCATGGGCTGACGACCGGGGCCGGCATGTGGCTCGCCGGCGCGATCGGCGTCGCCTGCGGCCTGGGCTTATGGCAGGTGGCCGGGTTCGCGACGCTTATCGTTTTGATCGTCGCGGGGCTTCTGCATCGGCTCCAACCGCGTGCCGGCCTTGTGGAAGACCAGGACGAGGAGAAACCCGCATCGGCATCCGCCAAACGTCCGCGCGGCTAGGATTTGTCCGCCGGAATTGGTGCCAACCTTTTTGGACGGCGAGCGTTGTCCCTGCGAGGCCGCAGCGGGCGGTCGTGCAAGACAAGGAGGCCGAGATGAAACCTCTCGCCATCGCGTCGCTGGTGCTGGCCCTGGCCGTGCCTGCGGCGGCACAGACAAATCAGCAGCAGAACCCGACCCAGGCCGACAAATGCCGCGTCGAGACCGATCAAGCCGGCAAACAGCAGACCGGCAACGGCAATCTGACCGAAAAGCTCAACGATTGCGGCGGCGTGCTGAAGCCGCCGGCGACCGGCGACCAGGGCATGGCCGCGCCTGCGCCCGACGAAGGCAAGACGCCGGTGATCAAACCGGGCCAGGTGCCGGCCCAGCCCCCGGCGAATTGACGCCGCCCGGCAAGTTAATCTCGTGCCGTGCCGGAACTCAGCTTCAGATGAAACGTTTCTTTAACGACTTCTAATTTGGGAGATGATCGTGAGAGATATCGCCGGCACCGCCACGTTTATTGCCTCTATCGCCATCGCCATCGTGCTGATGTTGATGGCGCCGAAGGGCTTCGGATTTGATGCTTCCCATCCGATCGTGCATGGCGATCTACCCGCGGAATAATCAGAACCCGGCTCCCGCAAAAAGCAGGCGACGCCATCGCCTGCTTTTTTTGTTGGAAGTTCGTTTAGGCTCCTTGAGTGAAGCTACCGAACCAGAAGGCCGGCGTGGTCGCACAGCGCGGTGAAAGCCTCCTGTGCCTCTGCCGCGCCGGCCTTGTCTTGCAGCGCCGCCTCGATCTTTTCGCGAGCGGCCTGGTAGAAGGGGCCGCGGCTGGCATGCGGCCAGTCGATCAGGATTTCACTGGCGTCCTGAAGCGTCGTCAGCTCGCGGATCGTGTCCGAGCCATGCGGCCTGATACGAATCGGTGACGACAGCCTGATGTCGGCCATTGTTGTTCCCGCTATTGGAGGATGTGGGCTTCGCGCGCGGCGTCGATCATCGCCCGCATCGCCTTTGCCGGTGGCGTCCAGCCATCCAGCGCGTCGCGGCAACTGCGCAGTGCCGCCCGGTATCGCCGGCCGTGGACGGCGGGCCAGTCGCCGAGGCATTCCAAGCCCTCCCAGGCGCTGCGCACCAGGCGCTCGCGCTCGGGGGCGAATTTCAGGCGGATGGGTCGGGGAAACATCTTGTCGTTCAACGCTCGTCTCCGTGGCATGTCGGCCCTGAGCGAACTGGCTGTTCGTCAGAACAGCGCGCTGAAGGGCCGCCGGATAACGTCGCCGTCAGGGGAGGGTTCCGGGCCCGAACGATGAATTTTCAATCGTGCGCGACGGCGTCCGACAAAGGTCTTGGCGCCGGTGGTTCAGCCTCTTCCGATCTGGGCCGGTCATGCTCGAACTGCTCGGTGCCGGGCAAGGCATGCAGCCAGGTTTCGCGGCGGTTGATCCACAACTCATAGGCGGGGACAAGGTCGGTCGGCGCGACGTCGAGGCTGCCGAGCATCACCTCGACCTCGGTGTCGTCGACCCAGGCCACGCGGCTGCCGCAAGTCGGGCAGAAGCTGCGCGTGCCGTAAGAGGCGACCTCACCCGATGCCTCGTAAGCGTCGCGGGGAAAGATGGCGAAGGCCGAATAGACCGAACCGCCCGCCTTGCGGCAGTCCTTGCAGTGGCAAAGACCGACCCGCTTAGGCTGGCCGGTGACGACGAAATGCACGCCGCCGCACAGGCAACTGCCGGTCCTGCGTGGGGTGTCGGACATGGTTGCGGCCCTCCATTGTCGCCAGTCTGGCTTCTCGTGGCCGCCGCCGCCTAGCCGCGCGCGGCCATATGGTTGTCGAGTTTCTTGCGCGACGGCCCGTAGCGCTTGATGATGGTCTGCGCTTCGCTCTGCGGGATGCCGTATTTGCGCGCGAACGCGGCGACCTCATAGGTCTCCTCGCTCGAGACCAGCTTGCGGTCCTGCTTGATCTTCGATTTGTCGTCGGGCATGCCGGGCCTCGCTTTCTGTCAGCCGCATGATCACGCGGACACCAGTATATAGGATACCGCGGTCCTACATAACAGCGATCGGCGCTGGCGGTTCCATGGCGGGCGGCGGACGTGGCTCGCCCGACGCCAACCGCAAAACGCCGGTCAGGCGGCTGGATCGGCGGGATTGGCGCCGTGCTGCCCGGTCTCGGCGCATTCGGCGCAGGGCGCGCTGGCGCCGGGACAGCCGCGCTGATGGGTGCCGGCGGGACAGCAAAGGCCGTTGGACCTTGTCCAGCGCGGGCATTGGAAAACCTGCCCGGTGCCGCCGCAGCCGTTGCACTCAAGGACCGGTGACCGGACCAGATAGGACTGCGTCCCGAACTTTACGCTCGCGCCCAAAACTAAAACCCACCCAATTCGCTGCACAGGACAGACCTGTGCATTAGCCCCTGCTAAGAATATCACGGTGCTGGTTACGGACAAGTTTCAGGATCTGAATGCGGGCGCCGGGCGCCTGCCGCGCGGGCCGCGGCGAAAAAAATCGAGGATGCGTGTCGGAAACGGCGCCGCCAGTGCGTCCTTGGGTCGAAGCCATTCCAAACCCTGGAGAGACAGCATGCCGGATATCACTCAATCGCCGTGGCAGACCGCGGCCCTTCTCATCGCCCGCCTGATCTTCGCCGCCGTCTTCCTCATGGGTGTGGCCTTCAAGTTCATGGATATGGGAGCCACCGCCGGCTACATCGCCGCCGCCGGCTTCCCGTTTCCGCTGTTTCTGGCCTGGTGCGCCGCGATCCTCGAGACGCTGCTGGTGCTAGCCTTCCTGACCGGCGCCTTCCTGACCCCGGCCGCCCTCGTCGGAGCGGTCTATGTCACGTTTCTCGGCTTTGCCTTCCATGGCCCCTCGCACTGGGCCGCGAACCAGGCCGAGTTCGGCGCCTTCATGTCGCATTTCCCGTTCGCCGCGGGCCTGCTTTTCGCCGCCGTGCACGGGCCGGGCCGGGTGCTGGCGCTGAACCCGGGCTGGCCGGGCAGGGCGTGAACCTCACAGCTGGTCGTTATAAGGCTCCTTCATCTGGCCGACCATGCGGGCCAGTTTCGAGAAGGACGGCATGTCGGCCTCCGGCTGGCATTGATTGGCGAGTTCCAGCAGCCGGATCGGGAAATTGACGGCGTCGCGGCTCGACGCCGACATGCCGCCGGATCGCTCCTCGCCGGTCTCGCCGGCCTCGGCCTTGCGCAAGGCGATGTCGATCTCTTGCGACGTCAGCACGCCCTTGCGGACCAGGACGTGGTTGATCGATGCGACGGCCATCAGCAGGCCTTCGAGTTGCAGGTTGGCGACGTTCATGAAGATTGCTCCCTCGATTGATCCAAGTTCATCCAGGTTCAAACGCGCGAGCCGTGGTTCCGATCCGGAGGGAGGCGCCGGGCCGGGTGCGGGCCCAGGGGCAAGCGGCTTATTCCCGCGTCAACTGCTCGCCATATTCGCGCCACACCGCCTTGACGTCCAAGCTGTCGAGGCGCGGGATCGACGGGTCGCCGCAATCCACGGCGGCGGTGCTGATGTCGTAGTTGGGAAAGGCGTTGGCGAGGAAGCGGATCGCTTCGCCCAGCGAGTTCACGCGGATGACTGGATCTGCCTGGCCCTGGCCGGTGCTGCGCACACCGGAGACCGTGGCTGGAGCATGCCGCATCCTGTAAACGGATGCCATGGCTGGTCTGTCCATCGTCCTCTCCCACAAAGGCCGTGACGGGAATCATTCCATGCGCTTCGACTAATGATCCCACAACTGCGGGGTTGTGAAAAGCCGGCTAGCGATTGTGCGGTTTTCCGGCCAGCGAGCACCGCTTCGATTGTCCGGTGAGGGCTGTTGTGCTATGATTTCATCCACGGTGCTGATTTGCGCCGCCGACCCGCCGCCGAGGCGGGTTTTGTTTTTTGGGTATCCCGCGGGCGATGCTGGCAGCGTTTTGCATTAGGAATTTTTTCCCAACTGTATACTTGAGAAAGTATTGGAAAATGTCCTATGATTCGAGCCGACAGGCCCGGCACTGAAAAGATTGAGGAAATTGAGCCAATTGAGATCACGCCCGAAATGATCGAGGCGGCGGTCTACGAGCTGAAGTAGGGCGAAGCGCGCGAGCTAGCAGATATTGCTCGCGCCGGTTACGTGGCTATGGTCACGGAGGAGCGCGTTGGGCGTCGCAAGGGATAGATTCAGCCTCTTCCAAGAGTTTTTGCATGTAGGCGATAGCTAGGGTTCCCACCGCACCGGGTGACGTATCGTCAAGTTGCATCTGCAAATGTTCGGTCGGAGGGTTGAAGCTGTCACTGAATCTGTCATCGGTGACCGTTACCAGCCTCAAACGATGGTCAATTGAAGTCTGCAAAACCTTTGATGTCACATCTCGCTCTGGCCCTTGCCCGTCCTTGACTGTGATCTTGACGGCCCTTGGCTCGGCACCGTCTTGGTTTTTGAATTTGAAATCAATCCCAGTCTCACCCAACCCCAATGCCCCGCCCGAATTGATCGAAAGACCTTGCGGCGCACTGACAGTTACATCTGCTAAGCCGTGCGTGTCAGAGTCGCGCGCATGGTGAAGGTAAGATAACAGGGGGTCCGTCCTTCTCAGATGCTTTACGCGACCAAACCACGCGGTGCATCGCCCGCAGCACTTTGCCCCTTGTTCAAGTTTCGAGTGGGCTCCAGATACGCCAACGAGAAAGCCCCACCAATGGCGGCGAGCGACTTCAACATCGGACGCCGCGTCGGACGCTTTAAATGCGTCTAGGGCGTCTTGAGCCGAGAGTAGACGTTGGGCTGCCTGATGAACGGATTTCGGTATCATGAACACTCCAGACCCAAACAAGACCGACGAAGCCAAGTTCAACGAGACGCTGAAGCGGATGCTAAAGACCCCGCCAAAGCCGCACGAGCAAGACGTAAAAAGAAAAACCGAGTCAAGAGTCGCGAACGCTGGCAAAACTAGCACGAATAAGTCAAAATTGGCGCATGGTCGAGACTGACGGAACGCTCTTAGTAGAGCTAAAGAACCAAAACCCAATAGAACTGCGCGACTTGACGCTGAGCTTTTTGGCTCTTGGTCAAGCATACGAAGATTATGTCGTCTCGGCCGGACACGAACATATCGCAGGCAATGTACGCCTCTATGTCAAAGAACTCAGATCCGGTAGCGTAATCGCTGAGCTAATGGCTGGAGCCGATCAAGCTCACGCCTTTTTCGACAATATTGAGACCATTGCGGGGTTCGTAACCAGCCTAAATGATGTTCTCCAGTTCTTTCTAGGTTTACCCCTTCCGACGGCACAACCTCCGACAAAGAAGTTGGCTGAACAGCTAAATCAAATAATTGAGCCGGTCGCAAAAGATGGTGGGGCGCAATTTATAATCCAAGTGAATGGGGACTTTCATTTGGACAAGAGAGTGACGATAAATTCCCGCGACGCAAACGCCGTCCAAAATCAGATTGGTCGCTTCCTATCGGCAAGCGTACCACAGGATGCCACTTTGCGCGGCGAAGTGCTTTACCTGCGTCGAGTGAGCGACGAAACGAAAGGGAACATAGGCGACAAAGGCACAATAGAGCGCCTATCGCCAAAACTCGTGCCGCTTCGTTTTGACAGTCACGCCGCAAAGCAGATGATTCTCGACCAGCCCTACCCCTTCCGGGCCGCTTTCGTTGTTGACGTGGACGTGCGTACCGTCTCCGGCCGCCCGGCTCTTTACCGCATCCTTGATGTCACGGACGTTATTCCCCGTCCCGACGTTGACGGCGACGAAGCGCCAGAAGACGGCGAACCTTCTGCTTAGGCGAGATCGCCTTCGTTAATCCGCCGATAGGTAAGGCGCTTGCCTTCGATCATCGCAAGCAACTGGTCGTGGCGTTCGGTGTCTGTCACCTTAAGCGCGGTGCGGCGATTGTAGCGGAAGTCGAATTCGGCAAGATAACGGTGAAGATGGGCTTCGCCGCAATGCTGGTAGACGTCAACCATGCCGCGCTTGAAGACTGAGAACAAGTTTTCAATCGTGTTCGAATGGATCGAAACGCCGTCCTCATAGCGGACGTATTCGCCAGCGGAATGGTTGGTCGTCTTGTGTGAGGCGTATTCCTCGCCGGTCACGGTGTAGAGCTTGGACTGATCCGTGTAGAGGGTCGATTTGCGGTCGGCATTGCGGACCAGGATATCGCGCACAACAGCCTTGGTGGCGTGCTGGACGTGAACCATGCGGGCTTTGCCGCCACGCTCGACAAGACCAATAACCGTGCGCTTCGGCTTCATCTTGTGCTTCAAGCTCTGCTGGCCTTGAGGCGAGAGAAAATCGCGATCAATTAGGAATTTTTTCTTATAATCAGTTGACCGGGTGAGGGCAGCCATGCTACATATTTGTCCATGGTGCTGATTTGCGCCGATGACCCGCCGCCGAGGCGGGTTTTGTGTTTCTGGCGATCCTTTCAGTGAGATCGCAGTGGTTGCCGATCTTGAACGCTGGCGGGACAGCGCCCCCCTCTGGCCTGCCGGCCATCTCCCCCACAAGGAGGGAGATTGGCAGCTTGGGCGCCTCGCCATCCTTGCGGCGTAGGCGATTGGTGAAAGCCGAGATGACGGCTGATCTCCCCCCTCGTGGGGGAGATGCCCGGCAGGGCAGAGGGGGGCGCCCAGAACGCGACCTTTGCGAGACTCCAATGACCCACCGCTACGCCACGATCATCACCGACGATGACGGCCACGAAATCGTCAGCGCCATTGGCGCGTTCGAGGGCCCGGCGCCACAGGCGCGGCTGGGCCGGATCGAACAGGTCGCGCTCGGCGTGCTGATCGGCATGGTGCGGGATGCTGGCGGCGGCTTCGGTTTCCCGCAGGCAGGCATCGCTGGCCGTGCCGTCGGTCTTGTCGTGGCGAGGCTTCGGGCGCAAACCGCTGCGGCAAAGCCCGGCAGACCTGCCGGCGCGGCGCAGTCGCGGGCGACGAAGCGCACGCGGAAGGTGAAGAAGAAGGCCGCGCGCGCGAAGAAGCCGGTGCGACCGGCTAAGGCGCCAGTGTCCGCCGGCGATGTCGCCGCTCCCGGTCATGTCCATGACTGACGAGACCAGGCCGGCGCGCCGCAAGACACGGCCGGCCGGGCGCAAGCCATCCGCCGCGCCGGCTTCCGTGCCCCGCCCGAAGCGCACGAAGAAAACGCTGGGCGACGATTTCCTCGCCGCCGTGCGGGCCGATTTTCGCGCGCATGGCGCCGGCGTCATCGCCGAGGTGCGCGCCGACAAGCCCGACCAATATCTGAAGATCGTGCTTTCGGTGCTGCCCAAGGATTTCCCTGTGCTCGGCACCATTAACCAACTGGACGGGCTGAGCGATGAGGAAATCCGCAGCCGTATCCGTGGCCTCGAAGCCGTGCTCAAGCCGTTCCTCGAAGAGCCCGCTGACGGCGGCGAAGACGGAATATCTGGCGCTGCTGGCGGAGCTTGACCGCCGGCGCCGCACAAACCTGCTGGCGACCTACACGCCGTATCAGCGCCAGGCCGAATTCCATGCGGCAGGTTCCGTCAACCGCGAACGGCTGTTCATGGCCGGCAACCAGCTCGGCAAGACCAGGGCCGGCGGCGCCGAATGGGCGATGCACCTGACCGGGCGTTATCCCGCGTGGTGGCAAGGCAAGGTTTTCGACGGCGCTGTGCGGCTCTGGGCCGCCGGCGTCACCGGCGAGGGCACGCGCGACAATCCGCAACGCGTGCTGGTCGGCCCGCCGCAGCAGCAGGCGGCCTGGGGCACCGGCATGATCCCGGCCGATGCCATTTTGCAGACCATCATGGGCCGTGGCGCGCCGGGCGCGCTCGACAGCGTCGTGGTGCGCCATGGCGGCGGTGGCGATGTGCAGGCCGGCGAGAGCGTGCTGTCGTTCAAGAGCTTCGAGAAAGGCCGCGAGAAATGGCAGGGCGAGACGCTGCACGGCGTCTGGTTCGACGAGGAACCGCCGCTCGACATCTATTCCGAAGGCCTGACCCGCACCAACGCGACGGGCGGGATTACGATCGTGACGTTCACGCCGCTGCTCGGGATGAGCGACGTGGTGTTGTTGTTCTTGTCGGCGGGTGAGGTGGAAAGGATGGTGAAGGGCTAGCCTATGGATACTGGCTGCCGGCGAGCTGTCTCGCGCGGGCCTTGGGATCGGTGGCTTTCCGCGTCAGCGGTTGGCACCATATCCTTGTGTCGCCCTTCTGATTGGACCAAACATTGCACACTTTGTACGGCGTGTCCGGGGCACAAACGTTGTGCTTCTCCCCGGCATAGTCGATGATCTTGCAGGTCTGCTTGCTTGTATCATAAGGCACGTTCGATTGGCACGCCGACGTGCTGGCGGCAATGGCCACGACAATTGCTATCCGGATCATGTATGGTCCCCAAATCCCCAAGCAACCATGCGCCGGATCAACAGTATAAGCAATGGCGGTTGTTCGGCTCTGCGGAATATTATGGCAAGATGAAATGTCCCGACACGTTACTTTCATGACCATCGACGATGCAGCGCATTATTCGGTTGAGCAGCGCGCGGCGATCGTTGCCGCCTATCCCGAGCATGAGCGCGAGGCCCGCGCCCGGGGCATTCCGGTGCTGGGCTCGGGGCGCATCTTTCCGGTGGCCGAGGCGCTGATCGCCTGCGAGCCGTTCCGGCTGCCGCGCTACTGGCCGCGCATCGGGGCGCTGGATTTCGGCTGGGACCATCCTTCGGCGGCGATAGAGCTCGCCTGGGATACCGAGGCCGATGTCGTCTATGTCACCAAGGCGGCGCGAGCCTCGCAGCAGACGCCGGCCATGCAGGCGCTGACGCTCAAGCCTTGGGGCGAATGGCTACCCTTCGCCTGGCCGCGCGACGGCCGCCGCGAGACGCTGGAGGGCGCCGGCGTGGCGCTCGCCCGGCAATATCAGGCACACGGGCTGAACATGCTGTCGCGCCACGCGCAATTCCCCGATGGTTCGGTGTCTGTCGAGGCCGGGCTGATGGAGATGCTCGACCGAATGCAATCCGGCCGCTTCAAGGTGTTTTCGACCCTTGGCGACTGGTTCGAGGAGTTCAGGCTTTTCCATCGCAAGGACGGCCAGGTGGTGAAGTTGCGCGACGACCTGATGGCGGCGACGCGCTACCGCAAGCTGACGCTCGCCTATGTCAGCGGCGCCGGCTCTTTGCCGACGGCGGCAAGTGGCATCTGGCTGATGTTCGATCGGGCAGGCGACAAGGGGGCGGATGGGCTGGGGGCAGGTGATTTCGTCGGGCCGGCTTCTTCGGTGGCCGACAATATGGTCACGTTTGCCGGAACAACGGGGAAGGTGGGCAAGGACAGCGGCATCAAGGCGACTGATCTGATTGCCGGCCCGGCCTCCGCGGTTGCTGATAACATCGCCACGTTCAACGGGACCACGGGCAAGATCGCCAAGGACAGCGGCGTTGCAGTATCCAGTCTGGCGCCTAAGGCCAGCCCGACGTTTACAGGCACACCAGCCGCGCCGACAGCCGCGCCTGGGACGAACACGACGCAAGTGGCGACGACGGGATTTGTCAAGTCGGCGATCGATCTCGTGCTGGGTGGCGTGTCGGCGGCATTTGATACGCTGGCAGAGATTGCTGCGGCGATGATGCAGAAGGCAGCGGACAATACCGGCATCACGGCGGGGTTCACGTCGACCGCAGTAAATGATGGCACCAAGTCATCCGGGACTTACGCGCCTTCCCCTCTTGGTGGCAATCTTCGCTATATCAGCAACGGCGGTGCATTCACCCTGGCGGCGCCGTCCCAGGTCGGGGACTATTCGATGGTCATCCAGATCGCCAACAGTGCCACCGCCGGTGCCGTCGCTTTCAGCGGATTTGCCGTCGCCCTTGGCGGAAGCGCTCTAACGACCACCAATGGCAGCAAGTTCAACTTGTACATCACCAAGCTCAACGGTGCTGTGACCGGCAACATCGAGGCGCTGCAATGATCCCGTTCGTGAACCCGCAGCCTCTGTATCTCTTGCGTCGCAAGGTCGTCGATTTGGTAAGGGATGCGGGTTTGATCTCGTCCCTTCAGATGTGCTTCGACCCAGGTGACAGGTTCAGCTATCCCGGAAGCGGACAAACGTTTTTCGATGTAAGTGGCAACGGCTACCAGATGACACTTGGCACATTGGCGACGCCATCAACCGACGATCCCACATTCAACGGCAGGGCTGACGGACAATCCTCTGGCGAGTTCTTTTCGTTCGATGGCGGGGACATACTTCAGTTGACAGCAAACGACACATTCGTCCAATCTTTGCACAAACTTGGAGCCAGCTTCACTTTTCTGGTCATCGCGGCTGGGTTTACAGCCGGATCAGAGGGTGTGTTGCTCAATACGAAGGGCGGAGCCCGCAATTCTGTTCAGGTGGGAACCAACATCTATAAGACTACCGCCAATTTCCTCGCATCGATCGTGGGCGGGGTTTCAGGCGGCGCTCTGGAGGTTGGCACGGTGCAAACTGTCGCGGCTACTGGGACGCAGATGCTGGCCGTTGGGAGGCAGTTGATCAGCACCACGAACCGTGTCACCGACTTCTATATCAATGGGGTTTGGGAAAGTAAGGTCGATACGGCATCGGCGACGCTTTCCACTTCTGGTGCAACTGCCGCTATGACCTACGGTGTTGCCGGAGATGGGGGATCCAAAGTACCTGCGGGTCACGCTCTGTCAGCTTTGACAATGTTCAACCGACGCCTTACCCAGGCAGAACTCGACGCGCTTCGCACCTCTTTCAAGCGCCGCTGGCCCTCAATCTAAATGGCATCTCGATACTTGTTGGAACGACGCATGGAACAATCTCGCGCATTGGTCCTCCGCCCTGGCCTGGTTGGTGATACCGATGCTATTGCCGAAATCGACATGGCCGAATTGCGCGCTGAGAAGCTGGGACCCGGTAAGCTTGCTGGATTCATACGCAATGAGAATGTGATCGTCGCGGAGGTAGGTGGTGAAATTGCGGGCTTCTGCGTGCTTTTGTATCGGCCTGAAAGACTGATGGCGGTGCTCGAAGCTATCGCGGTGTTGGTGAATTTTGCACGTCAAGGAGTGGGCCGAACGCTGTTGGAAGCCGCAGAGCGGGAGGCCACAAATCGGGGGTACCGATCTCTTCAACTCCATGTGCGTGCCGATAACAAGCGGGCGATAGACATCTACCGAAGGTCCGGGTTTCGTCGCCTGTGGCGCATCAGGCGTAAGCCGGAAATCTACCTTGATGAAATTGTTGCGATCCGCATGCGTAAACGCTTGCGACCTTCCGACAAGCAACTGACTGACACACTGTCAGCGTTCATGAGGCTGCTCCGACTACGGAGCTAAAACACGGTCGGCCTTGTCAGTGCCCTCGATCCGGCCATCATCCTCGCAGCATAAAGGCGCTCTAAATCCCCATCATCTCCTGACGTCACAACCGCCCGATCTACGGGCTGCGTGAGGGCCGATGCCACCAAAGGCCGATCTGCGCAAGATCGGGGATGACCAGGTCGATGAGTTCCGGATTGCACGCTATGACGTGCGATTGGCGGCAATAAAAGTGTTAATCGGACCAAAGAAACTCGGCTGTTCAGCCATGATCTTTTCGCCACTCCACTCCCACCAGCGGATAGCGAGCAAGCTCGCGATCTGGTCTTCGGTAGATGCGTGCTGCGGCAGCTGCTCTGGCTGTGGAACTCGTCCAAAACCGAGCTTGATTACGAGTTTTCAAAAAAATCGCATCAGTCCTGAGCCATAGGTTGGTGGCCATCGTTCGGGCATTTCCGCAGGCGGCCCACCATACCCAAGATCTGTAACGTCTTAACAGCCTGAGCTCCGAGTGGAAAGGAACACCCCATGGACCGCAATTTCGCGCGGGCGCTTGCGCTTGTCTTGAAATCCGAGGGCGGCTGGTCGGACAATCCGGCCGACCCTGGCGGCGCCACTATGAAGGGCGTCACGCTAGCGAACTTTCGCCGCTATGTGAAGGCCGATGCCAGCAAGGCCGATCTGCGCAAGATCGGCGATGGTCAGGTCGCGACCGTCTACCGGCGCTTCTATTGGGACGCCGTGGCCGGCGCCGAACTGCCTGACGGCGTCGACTATGCCGTGTTCGACTTCGCCGTGAACAGCGGGCCGGGCAGGGCGGCCAAATACCTGCAGGCAAGCGTCGGCGTCTCGCAGGACGGGCGCGTCGGTCCGGCGACGCTGGCGGCGGTCAGGGCAAGACCGGCCGGCGTCGTCGTCGACCAGCTTTGCGATGCGCGGCTGGCGTTTCTCAAGCGATTGTTGACTTGGGCGACATTCGGGCGCGGCTGGTCCGATCGCGTCCGATCGGTGCGGACAGATGCCCTGCTGATGTCGGCCCCGGCGACAGTGTCCGCACCCGTGCAACCTGCCACACCAGTGCCTCGGCCAGTCCCGACGCCGCCCTCGGTCGAAACACCCGCCGGCAACGCGCCCGCGGCCGAGCCGGCGTTGCCGGCACCTGTCGGTTCCGGTGTGCCGACTGCCGCCAAGGCAGTCGGGATCTTCGCCGCCGTCCTGCTCATCGCCTATGCCGCCTGGCATCACATTGCCGTCGCCCTGCAAGGGATCTTCTGACCATGGCCACCATCACCCAACCGACCATCCGCCCGACCAACAAGCTGACGGCCGCGACCATCGCCGCCGCGGCCATGTCGGTCTCCGGCGTCTTCGTGCGCAACGTATGGCCTTCCTGGTACGACGCCGAGGCATGGGCGACGCTCCTGCCTATCGCGGTCTTTGCCTTCGGCTATCTGGTCAAGGATGAGCCAAACCGATGAGCGCGCTTCTCACATTCCTGCTTGGCAATCCGACCCTTCTCGGCATCGGAGCGGCCATTCTCGCGGCGCTCGGCTGGGGCGTTCGCCAACGGCTTGCCGGCGAGCGCAGCGAACGTGCCCGGGTGGCCGCCGCCGAAGCCGCGGCACACGACATCGCCGACCAGATCCAGAACGACATCGGCGCGCTGCCGGGCGCCACCGCGCGAAAGGAGCTCAAATCATGGGCAGGGGATTGATGCTGGTGTCCGTCCTGGCCGCGATGGCCGGATGCACCACCGTCAAAGGCGGGTTCTGCGCGGTGTCCAGCCCGCTGCGCCTGTCGGCGTCCGCGGTCGATGCGCTGTCGGACGCCGAGGTCAAGGCGCTGCTGGCGCACAACCGCAAGGGCGAAAGACTGTGCGGGTGGAAGCCATGACGGCCGTCGCACTTCCGCTGGACCCGGCCATGCTGCCCGGTGGACTGGTCATTTTCGGCGCCGAATCGGTGTTCGGCTTCCTCATGGCGAGGGCAATGAAATGATGCACGACCTCTTCGACCTGCTCGGCATCAAGGGACCGGTCGTCGTCGCCGGTCTGGCCGGCGGTGTGCTGCGCGCCCTGTCGCGGCACCGCTACAAGCTGCGCGAAATGGTGGCGTCGCCGATCTGCGGCGCGCTCGCCGCCGCCTATCTGACGCTGCCCATGGTCCAGTATTCCCGCGCCACGGGCCTGCCGCTTGCCAATGACGACACCACCACCCTGGCGGCGGCTTTTCTCATCGGCGTCTGCGCCATGTGGATCTCGGATATTTTGTTCGAGGTGATCGTGCGCAAGTTCAGGCCAAGTCCCGAGGAATAAGGTTCAGGCCTTGCTCAGGGTCTGAGAAATCCGTACGTGACCGCTCGATCGAACCAAAGCCCGCCTCGGCTCACGCCGAGGCGGGCTTTTTTGCGTTTGTGGCTCCCGACCGGCCACTGGTATATCCCGGTGCAGGGCCGCCGGACTCGCGGTGGCGTCGATCCAGCCCGGGCATACGGATGCAGATTGAACGATATGACGGCGACCGCAAGGCTTTACAGCCGCTGTTTGAATTGGCGGACGATTCCCCCACGCAGATCTCCTCCTATATCGACAAGGGCGAGGTTCTGGTCGCGCGCGACGGCAACAGGATCGTCGGCCATGTGCAGGTCATCGAGACGGGCGAGGGCGGTGTCTTCGAACTCAAGAGCCTTGCGGTCCGTCCCGCGAGGCAGAGCGAGGGCTTGGGGCGTGCCCTTGTCGCGGCGGCAATCACCCGCTGCCGCGAGCGCGGCGGCCGGCGCCTGATCGTCTCGACCGCAACTGCCGATATCGGCAATCTGCGATTTTACCAGCGACAGGGGTTTCGCATGTGCCGTATCGTGCAGGACGCGTTCGGGCCATCGACCGGTTACCCCGAAGGCTTGGCCGTGAACGGCATTCCGCTGCGCGACCAGGTGATCTTCGAACGCGACCTCGGCGCGGATTGAGGGTGCGGATCCGCCACGCCGCGCCTCGGCTTCGGGACAGGCGCAGACAATCCAATAGCCCGCCCAGGTTCGCCGGGGCGGGCTATTTGCGTTTCTGGGCCTAGGCGAGGATGTTGACGGCGCGGGCCGCGACCAGTGCGATCGTCAGCAGCGAGATCATTGCTTCGGCCATCATCAAAAGCTTGGCGCGCTGGGAGAGCGGCAAGGTGTCGGTTGGCGAGAACGCCGTCGCGTTGGTGAAGGCGAGGAAGAAATAGTCGACGAAGCCAGGCAGCCAGTCGCGAATCTCGCGGTCGTTCAAGGTCATTTGCGGGAAGAGGAAGTCGGAATGGGCTCGGTTGACGAGGCCGCAGGTCGGCGGCCCGCCGCGATCTGTGCTCCAGAACCACAAGGCAAAGACGATGACATTGGTGACCCAGATGTTGAGCGCGTCGATCAGAAGCGTCTCTCCGCTGGAGCCGGCATGGCCCGCCAGCAGGGCGCGCACCAGGAACACCAACGAACCGCAGTTCATGACGCTGACGACGCCGGTCATCACCAGCGCCGTCCTGCGGATCATGATGCGAAACCGGCCGACCAGCCACCAGTGCTCTTCCTCGACCGCCTTCTGGGTCGCGACCTGTGTCCAGGCGGTGGCGACGGACAGAGGCACGAGCAGGGCAGCCTCCAGCGCCGGCGCCAGCCAGCGAGGGCCGAACGAGAGATCGTTGATCACCAGGAGTTGCAGACAGATGATGACCAGGACAGCCGCGCGCGCCAGCCAGAAGTCGAGCGCGCGGTGGTGGATGACGGCATGGGGGTGACGCATCGAATATCCGGGATGTGGAGATTGGATCAGATGTACGGGCTGTTCTGCCGGGGAAGGGCAACGGAGCGCCGAAATTCCCGCCCAATCTTGGTCTTGCGATGGCGGTGGAAGTATACATTTTCGTAAGCTTCGATATCGGCACTATTCGGAAAACCGGTCGGTGTGATTTAAGCGCCGCATGACGGGAATTGACGACTCCATGGATGGTTGGCTGCCGACCAGCTTGCCTATCGCGGGCATCGACCGTGCATCGATCTGGCCCGGTCTCATCCGTCATCCCTGGTATCTGCTGGCGCTTTTGTGCCTGGTGCAGATCGTCTGCTGGACGATGGTGCCCGCGCTGGTCGACGCAGCTCCGCCTCGCGATGTCGTCGAAGGCTTTATGTGGGGTCGCGAATGGGTGCTTTTGACTTATAAGCATCCGCAGCTTCCCGGCTGGCTGCTTGAGACCAGCCATCTTCTCACGGGATCGTTTCGCTGGCCGCAATATCTGCTCGCCCAACTGACGATTTCTTCGACCTTCGTTCTGGTCTATCTGCTGGGCCGCGACATGTTGGGGCGAAGCCGCGCGTTGGCCGCGGTGCTTTTGATGCCGTCGATCTATTTTTTCGGCTGGCCGACGCCGCAGTTCAATCACGACTATGCGCAGATGCCGTTCTGGGCAGCCATTTGCTGGCTGCTTTGGCGCGCCGTCCGCGGCGGCGGGCCGGGCTGGTGGCTGGCGCTCGGACTGGTGTCGGGCGTCGGGCTCTACGCCAAGTTCTCCACCGGCCTGCTGCTTGCCTTCGGCGCTCTCTGGCTCTTGTCCGATGCGCGTGCACGCAGCCGGCTGGCGACGCCCTGGCCCTGGCTCGGTCTAGCCGTTTTTTTTGCGGTTGCCGCGCCGCTGGCCATCCATCTCTACCGTATGGATTTTCTACCGCTGACCTATTTTGCCGACCGCGACCAATGGGTGATGGAGCACCGTGCGCGCCTTTATTATATCGGCGTTCAGCTGGCTGGCCTTTCCGGCTTTCTTCTGGTGTTGGCGATATCTGGATTGCTGCGCCGCTCACCCGCGCCGGATAAGCCTGTCGAACACGGTACGCTCGTCTATCTCGCGTGGATGGGGCTTGGACCAGCGATCCTCATCATGGTGGCTTCGCCGTTCACCGGTACCGGCGAAGCCTGGGGCGCGCCGATGTACAATCTTGTCGGTGTCGTGGTTCTCGCCCTCGTGGGCCATCGGCTTGGCACCCTCGAAATGCGAAGGCTGGCGATTTGCGCGCTGATCTGCATTGTCGGCACGTCCGGTGCCTATGCGGCGATGCGTTGGACGAACTGCAATTTGTGGGGGCACATGGAGCCAGTCTGCTGGCCTGCGCGACCGATCTCGGATGAGGCTGAAGCCGTCTGGCATTCGGCATCGCCCGGTCGGCTCGACATCGTTGGCGGGGATCCGGATCTGGCCATGCTTGCTGGCCTCAATGCCTATGACAAGCCGTCGATCTTCACTGACCTCGATATGCGGTTCGCGCCCTGGATCACAAGACAGCGATTGCGTGACCACGGCATGCTGATGGTTTGGCCAGGCCGTGACGTGCCGTCGGGGCTGCAGGCATGGCTGCATGACATCCCGGTCAAGACTGTTCTTTTCAGCTGGTCGCTCAAGGCGCCGCCTGTGGCCATAAGTTTTGCCGCCATTCCGCCTGGCACGCGCAACCTGCCGGTCGCCGTCGACAGCCGGACCCGGCATCTGCGCGGCTGAGGTCAGCGGCGGTTCGCTGCCGTTCCGCGTCGTGATATTATGGCCGCACGCACTCTGCCGGGTGTCGCCTCCATTCCAGACGGCTGGACGAAGCCGCAGACAATGCCCATTTATGGGCTACCAAATTTGTTGTTGTGCAATTCAGGCCGGAAATCGCTAACGTTTTCCCGTGAATTGCTCTTTGAGGAGAGGTGACATGGCGACTTCGACCGAACGCGCAGTGCTTGCCGGCGGCTGCTTCTGGGGCATGCAGGACCTGATACGGCGCTATCCCGGCGTCACTTCCACCCGTGTCGGCTACAGCGGCGGTGATGTACCCAACGCCACTTACCGCAACCACGGCACCCATGCCGAAGCCATCGAGATCAATTTCGATCCAGCGGTGATCAGCTATCGCACGCTGCTGGAGCGCTTTTTCCAGATCCATGATCCGACGACGCGCAATCGCCAAGGCAACGATGTCGGGATGAGCTACCGTTCGGCGATCTACTACACCAGCGACGAGCAGAAGCACGTTGCCGAAGACACTATCGCCGATGTCGATGCATCCGGCCTGTGGCCCGGCAAGGTCGTCACCGAGGTGGCCCCGGCAGGTGCCTTCTGGGAGGCGGAGCCCGAGCATCAGGATTATCTGGAGAAATATCCCAACGGGTACACCTGCCATTTCGTCAGGCCGGGCTGGAAGTTGCCGGTTCGTGAGAAGGCAGCGTCCTGACGGTTTGGCGATAACATCGCGATCGTCGATCCGGTCTGTGCACCCTCTTCGCGACCCATGGAGTGATTGCGGGGAATGATTTTCGAAAGCCGCCGGGTGTCCGGCGGCTTTCCGATTTTGATCAATAGATTACTTGCCGCAGTTTTTGTCGTTCACGGTTGGCGCCGTCGCATTGCCGTTGGCATCGGACTGCGCGCCTTGCGGGCTGGTCGGGCAATTCTTGTCCGCATTGGAGTTCATGTCGGTCGGTGCGGTGGTCGTGCTGTTGGTTGTTGCCGGATCGACCGGATTGGGCGAAGCTGGCGTACTCGGGTCTACGGTGACCGATTTGCCGCTGCCGGACGATCCATCCGTGCCGGCTGCAGTCTGCGCCATCGCGGACGTGGCCAGAGCAACGGTAAACGCCGAAGCTGCGAGGATTTTCATGAACATGGTTCTGTCTCCATTTCTGTGAACTCGTCGCCTTGCGACTGGTGGGACAACCTCGCGGATTGGCGAAGGTTCCCGATAAAAGTCACTTGGGAGGACCTCCTCGCGTCCATCTGGTGACCAGGCCTGGTGCAACGCTTTTGGCGCAGTGCGTTGAAAAAACGTCTTTCCCTTCAGTTCGAATGGTGCTTTAACGCGCCCATCCACAGGGGTGCTCCGTACGGTCGGGGCTGAGACGGGGGCGGCAAGCCCACGGACCCTAGAAGCTGATCTGGGTAATACCAGCGGAGCGAGGCGGGCGATGTTTTCAGGCGCACAGATTTCCCTATATCCCATGGCCGACGATTTCGTCGGCGTTATCCTGGGCGCGCTCGGCGCGCTCGATCCCTATCGGGACAGGCTGAGGATCGAGACCGACGACATCTCGACCTTGCTGGTCGGGCCACCGGAAGTGTTGTTCCCGGCGCTGCGCGATCTGTTCGTGGCGGCGGCGCGGAGCGGCAAGCATTGTGTGCTGTCGGCCGCCATTTCGCGCGGCTGTCCAGGTGAGCCGGATGATCCGATCTGCCGCTCCGACGCATTTGGCGGACCTGTCGGGCCGCTCGGCCCACGCAAGGAAGCCGCCATCAGCGCCGTGCGCAATGCTGCTGCCACCGGCCAGCCGGCGGCGGCGCAGTTCTCGCTCTACGTGATGGGCACAGGCGACCACATGGACGAGATCTATGGCTGTATCGATTTCCTGAAACAATCCGGCGTCTATGATCGCTCCAAGAACTTCTGCACCAAACTGCGGGGCGATACGGGCGCGATCTTTTCGGCGCTGAACGAGGCTTTCTGCCGCTTCGGGCCGGGCGCCGGCCACGTAACCCTCGACGTCACGGTTTCGGCCAACAGCCCGTCGGCTGTCTGAGCCTACCGCGCTTGCGCGCGACCCCTCGTCAAAGGTTATGCCCGTGGTCTCACCAGTCGCGCCGCGCCCGCTCTCGGCTTCCCTTGCCAAGGCAATACCCGCCATCATCTCGGTCGGGTTGCTCGCCGTGGCGTGGCAACTCTACGCTACCTATTCCGGCATCAAGCCGACGATTCTGCCGGCACCCTCACGCGTCCTCGAACAGGCGATGCTCAATCGTGACGCGCTGATCGACAACGCCGTTCCCACCATCCGCGCCACGCTGGCCGGCTTTGCCTGCTCGCTCGCCGCCGCCTTCGCGCTGTCGATGCTGGTCGACTTTTTCCAGCCGATGCGGCGCGCGCTGTTTCCCGTCTTCATCGTCAGCCAGACCTTGCCGCTGGTGGCGATAGCGCCGCTGGTGGTGCTGTGGTTCGGTTTCGGGCTGGCCCCGAAGATCATGTTGGTGGCGCTGGTCACCTTCTTCCCGATGCTGGTGGCTTTGGTGCAGGGCTACGAGGCGACCGAGGTTGAGATCAGCCAGATGCTGCGCGCCATGGGGGCAGGGCGCTGGCGAGTCTTTGTGGTGGCGCGCCTGCCTTCGGCGCTGCCCTATTTCTTCGCCGGCCTCAGAATCTCCATCACCTATGCCGTGGTCGGCGCCATCTTTGCCGAATATGCCGGCGCCGCGAAGGGGCTGGGTATCTACATGCTCAACGCCAAGAACAATTTCCGCCCCGATCTGGTGCTGGCCGCCGTCGGTGTCAGCGCCGCGCTGACGCTTATCCTGTTTGGGCTGACCGTGCTCTTGCAGCGCCTCGCCATGCCCTGGGAGCGGGCCGGCCAGCAGCGCGCGGGAAAGGTGCCGCGGCAATGAGGCGGCTCGAATTGCGACATGTGCGCAAGGCGTTTGACGGGCTCGACGTGCTCGCGGACATTTCGCTTAGCGTCGGTGCCGGCGAATTCGTCTCGATCCTGGGACCTTCGGGTGCCGGCAAGTCGACGCTGTTCCAGCTTCTGACCGGCGCCGAGCATGGCGAAGGCGAGATGTTTTTCGACGGCGCGCCGCTCGACGATCATGGCAGGCATTTTGCCTTCATGCCGCAGCGCGACGCACTGATGCCGTGGCGGCGCATCCTCGATAACACGACGCTCGGGCTCGAGGTGCAAGGCGTTAAACGCAAGGCCGCGCGGGCGCGCGTCGCGTCGCTGTTCGCCGAGTTCGGGCTTGCCGGTTTCGAGCGGCATTTTCCGGCGCAACTCTCGGGCGGCATGCGCCAGCGCGCGGCACTTTTGCGCACGGTGGTGCAGGAGCGCGACATGCTTTTGCTCGACGAGCCGTTCGGCGCTCTCGACGCGCTGACACGCGCGGCCATGCAGCGCTGGCTCGAGCAGATGTGGCGGCACCATCGCTGGACGGCGCTGCTGATCACACATGATGTGCGCGAGGCCGTGTTCCTGTCCGATCGCATCTATGTGTTGTCGGCGCACCCGGCTCGTGTGGTGCGTGAAATCAGGGTGCCGTTGCCCCGCCCGCGCGATCCGGCAGGCGCCGCCGCGCAACAGGCCGGCGCACTCGAAGCCGAGATCCTCGACATTCTGCTCAACCCTCAACCATTCAAAGGACACGACCATGATTGACTTGACGCGTCGACAAGCCCTGCTGCTCGCCCTTGCCAGCAGTCTTCCGCTCATCGCCGGATCTAGCCGCTCCTTCGCGGCAACGCAAAAGGTCTCCGTCGCGCTGGACTGGACGGTCAACACCAACCACATCGGGCTCTTCGTCGCCCGCGACAAGGGGTTTTATCACGAGGCTGGCCTCGACGTCGACATTCTACCCTACAGCGACACCGGCGCCGGTACGCTGGTCGCCAACCGCGTTGCCGACTTCGGCATCAACGGCACGATCAGCCTGTTCACCCAGAAGACCGCCGGTGCCGACCTGAAGGCCGTCTATGCCGTGGTGCAGTCCGAAACCGGCCGCGTGGTCTTCAACGCGGCGCGCAGCGAGATCAGGAGCCCGAAGAATCTCGACGGCCTGATCTATGGCGGTTTTGGCAGCGCCTGGGAAAACGCGCTGATCTCGACCATCATCCGACATGACGGCGGCAAGGGCAATTTCGAAACGGTGACGCTCGGCACCTCCGCCTATGAAGCGCTGGCCAACGGCTCAGTCGACTTCACGCTCGAGGTCTCGACCTGGGAGGGCATCGAGGCCGAGCTCAAGGGTGTCAAGCAACGCAGCTTCGTCTATGCCGATTATGGCGTGCCTGACGAGCACACGACGCTGATCTCGTCGAGCGAAGCCTATCTCCAGGCAAATCCGGCGCTGGCGTCGGCCTTCGTCCAGGCAACGCGGCGCGGTTATCAGTTCGCGGTCGATCATCCCGGGGAAGCCGCCGCGCTGCTGATCGCCGCCAACAAGGATGCCCTGACCAATCCGGCATTGATCGAGGCGTCGCTGAAGTCGCTGATCGACGGCCACTATCTGCGCGCAAAAGACGGCGCTCTCGGCACGATGGATCCAGCCAAGATGGACGCGATCGGCGACTATCTCTTCACGGCGGGAATTCTGCGCGATGGCGATGGTAAAATTCTGGCACAGCGCCCTGATTTCGCGAAGTATTTCAGCAATTCGGCTCTGGGCTAGGAGGCTTCGAAACATGCCGAGGCGGATTCCGGTAGCATCGTTTCGATCTTGCCGGTTAACCGCCCGGCAATGGTTGCGTGCAAAGGTCGCCCTGAGGGATCATCGGGGTGCTTGCGTTGCTCACGTCAAAGAGTGAAGCGTTTTCGCATAATCAGGGCGGGTTTTTCTCGGCCGCGCGAAGGCGTGACATGCTGGTCGACCTACGCGAGGGCTTCTTCCGCCTCTGTGCCCTGGCTTGCGCAGCCCTGTTCGTCTATCGCGGCTTGTATCAGGTCGTCGAGGATCCGACCCGGCTCAACGCCGCGTTGGTTGCGATTTCCGAGATACTCACCTTCACCTGGCTGCTTCTGTCGCGGCGTCCGGTAACGCGTGACTGGAATCCGCTTACCGTCGTCGTCTCCGTGACGGCCAGTTTCGGTGTTGCCTTGGTCAGCCTCCAGCCTGGCGTGGCGCTTGTCCCGGTCTATATAGCGGCGCCGTTGCAACTCCTGGCGCTGATGTTTGTCATCTGGGGGAAGATTTCGCTCGGCCGTTCCTTTGCCATCCTGCCCGGAAACCGCGGCGTGATGACGGGCGGCGCCTACCGGGTGGTTCGGCACCCGATCTACGCCGGCTACCTAGCCGGCCATGTCCTCTTTTTGCTGTCGGCCTTTTCCCTCCCCAACCTCTTTGTCTACGCCGTGATTACCTATCTGCAGCTCTATCGCATTCTGCGCGAGGAGGCGCTGCTGGCCGCCGAGCCGGAGTATCGCGCCTATATGGAACGGGTGCGCTACAGGCTGTTGCCGCGATTTTTCTGAGGGTAGGGCCGAAATGGCCGATCCTGTCTGCCCGGATTGGTCAACTGCGCTTCGTTGAAGCGGGTCGCGGTTCCAGACAAATGCCGGCCTCCTCCCTTTGTCCTACCGGAATTCTTGGCGGAAGCCGATGTCCGGTCTTTGCGCTCCGCGCCAGACGGCCTTATCTGACGGCAATTCGGCAAGGGCCATAAAAATCGTTTTTCTTTTCGGTATGTTGTGCATATCGATATTACTGTTCTCAATCATGAAATATCCTTTTCAACTGTATTATAATTTTATTACTCTTATATATCCCTCGTTTCTTTAATAAATACCATCGATCTCGTAATTACGTGTTGATTTGAAACTTGATATCGCCTGTCTCGTAGTTGAAGTAGCAATCGGTTGTATGCCGAATGCTTTAGCACAACGACAACAGGAGAGTGTTATGGCTTTTATCATCAGAACAGTCGCCAGTGTGTTGGCTGGGAGTGCACTAGTTCTTGTTCTTTCCATGCCGACGAATGCGGCGGGTCTGGGCGTTGGTGTCGGCGCCTCCGTCGGCGGTAGCGGCGGCGTCAATGCCGGCGTGGGCGCATCGGTCGGCGGCAGCGGCGGTATCAATGCCGGCGCAGGTGCCTCCGTCGGTGGGAGCGGTGGCGTCAACGCCGGAGCCGGCGCCAATGTGGGCGGCTCGAGCGGTGTCAGCGCCGGACTTGGCGCCTCGGTCGGGGGCAGCAACGGCGTCAATGCTGGTCTTGGTGCCAATGTCGGCGGCACCAGTGGCGTGACGGCAGGGCTCGGGGCCAATGTCGGTGGCACTGGCGTCGGTGTTGGCGTGGGTATCGGAGGAACCAATCCCAGCAATCCGTCCAACCCGAGCAATCCCTCGAACCCCAGCAATCCCGGCCGCCTGCCGGGCGTCGTAGCTCAGATGTCCGACAGCCAGGTCGCACGCATGAAGAAGCGTTGCGTCGACGTGCTCAGCAGTGAGGGTGCCTATGACCGCGATCTGCGTCAGCTCTGCCTGCTGATCGCCCGCCGCTGATGCCAGCAGCGCGGGGATCGGAAGTGCGGAACCAGCCGTGAGGCTTTGACCGCACTCTCCTGACCTCCGGTCGGTCGGAAAGCCCGCCGTCCAGGCGGGCTTTCTGCATCTTCAGCGGTTTGCCGGCGAAATCTCTTCCTTGTGGATACCACTCTACGATCATACGGAACGGTAAGGCCGCCCGAACGTTCTCTTTTCCGAAACATCGTATGCGACGATGTTAGCCAGCGCGTCAGCGCCTACAGGAGCGGGAACCATGAGCTTAGGCACCATACTCATCATCATTCTTGTCATTGCGCTGCTTGGCGGCTTCAGCGGCCTCGGCGGCGGACCCTTCTACGGAACAGGTTACTATGGCGGCGGCGGACTCGGGCTTGTGCTCCTGATCATCATCGTCCTTGTCGTGCTCGGGCGGATTTAGAAGCTCGCAATGCTTCGGATGGTCGCGATCTCGTGACCAGTTCCGGGTCGCGGCGCACCGGATTGTGATGACGGCAAGCCGCGTTGTGATCCAAAATTCTTCGCGACTCTCGTATTGTTAATTCGGTCCACACCCCCCGTGGAAACAAGAGGACAGGGTCCCACCCCTTCATCCTCCTCCAAGGCCCGCCCCGGTATCCCGGAGCGGGCTTTCTTCTTTCCAAGGCAATTGTTTTGAAGGCTCGCCGCGCCGGCCCTTCATCGACGACGAGCATTCCGGCTTGACCGCCGTGCACCGTCAGTCAGTGCCCTCTGATCTTCCAGCGATCGTTGACAGGCTTGTCTCGGCCATATATTGAACAGGACTATACAGGTTCACTGAACAGGTATGAATATGAAGCGGCGCGCGGTTCAACTGTCTCCCGGCACGGGCAAGCCCGAGCAGATCGCCACTGTCCTGGAGCATGAAATCCGCTCCGGCGTGCTTGGCTTCGGCGATCGCCTGCAAAGCGAGAACGAGCTCGTCCAACGCTTCTCCGTCAGCCGCAACACGGTCCGCAAGGGCCTTGAGGAGCTGTCCAGCCGCGGCCTGATCACCACCAAGGTGGGCATTGGCTCTTTCGTCACCTTTGACGGCAAGCCGGTCGACGACGCCATCGGCTGGTCGCGTGCGCTGGCCAACGCCGGTGCCAATGCCGAGACAAGGACGCTGCGGCTGGAGGTCATCGAAGACGCCGATCTCGCTGCCTTGCTGGAGATCGAAAGCCCGTTCTTCATCGCCGTCGACCGGGTGCGCACCAATGCCAGCGATGGCCACGCGATTTCCATCGAGCGCAGCCGGCTGCCCCTGTCGCCGGAGCTGGAGGATGTGCCGCTCCGTGGCCTGCGCGAAGGCTCGCTGCACCAGACGCTGCGCGCCGCCGGCCTCATTCCCGACCATGGCGAGGAATGGGTCGGCATAGAGATGCTCAACGCCGAGGACGCGGCGATCCTTGGCTGCCCGCTAGGGACGCCCTTCCTGCGCGGCCGCCGGCTGACGCGGGCGGCCGACGACCGGCCGATCGAATATGTCACCAGCCTGCTCAATCCCGCGCATTTCGCGCTGCATATGAGGTTCTGAGCGATGCCGGACATGCTTGATCGCGCCATGGGCGCGCTTGTTGGCGGAGCGCTGGGAGACGCGCTCGGCATGCCGACGCAGCTTTTGTCGCCGGCGCGCATTGCCGAACTTCATGGCCATGTCGAGGATTTCATCGCGCCCTTCGCCGACCATCCGGTGTCCAAGGGACTTCTGGCCGGCACCATCACCGACGATACCGAACAGGCGCTGCTGCTCGGCCGTATATTGGTCGAATCCGGCGAGCGTTTCGATCATGCGCGCTGGGTCAACGCGCTGCTCGACTGGGAGCGCGAGGTCAAGGCGCGCGGCAGCTACGATCTTCTGGGTCCTTCGACTAAGCGCGCCATCGACGCCATCAACAATGGCGTGCCGGCCGAGGAAGCGGGGCGCGGCGGCGACACCAATGGAGCGGCCATGCGCATCGCGCCAGTCGGCATCATGATGCCGCTGGAGCCGCTCGATACATTCGTGGCCAAGGTGGCGGAGACCTGCCGGGCGACACACAACACCTCGATCGCCATAGCATCGGCAGCGGCGGTCGCGGCCGCCGTCAGCCGCGGCGTTGCCGGGGGTGACTGGCGCGCCGCGTCCGACAGTGCCGTGGCGGCGGCGAGGCGAGGGGCGACGCTTGGCCATTGGGTGACCGGCGGCGACATCGCCGCGCGCATTGTCTGGGCGCAGGACCTGGTGCGTGGCAAGGTCACGAGGGACGCCATCCGGCTGATCACCGATCTGGTCGGCACCGGCGTCGCCAGCCAGGAATCGGTTCCGGCGGCCTTCGCTGTGCTGGAAGTCGCCGATGGCGATCCTTGGCAAGCGGCGGTCATCAGCGCCAATCTCGGCGGCGACACCGACACGATTGGCGCCATCGCGGCAGGCATGGCCGGCGCCTGCACGGGCTTTTCGCGGCTGCCGCAGCAGCATGTCGCGCGGCTGAAGGGCATCGACATGGTCGACGTACGCGTGTTGGCCGCCGACCTCGTCGCGGCAAGGGTGGCGAGAGCCGGGTCCGGCAAGGACGCGGCTGCGTGAGCGGCCGTCTCGTCCATATCGGCAGCGCGGTGGTGGATTATGTCTACCGCATCGATGCCTTGCCGGCGCCCGGAATGGAAAAGACCGCATCGAGCTTCGCCCAGGTAGCCGGCGGTGGCTTCAACATGATGGTTGCCGCGGCCCGCACCGGCACGAAAGTCGTGTTCGGCGGCCAGCTCGGCAGTGGGCCGAACGGCGATTTCCTGCGCGCCGCCTTCGCAGCCGCAGGCATCGAGACGCTAACGCCGCCAGCGCCCGCCATGGACAGCGGCAATTGCGTCGCCATGATATCGAGCGATGCCGAACGCACCTTCGTCTCGTGGCCCGGAGCCGAAAGTGTGCTCAGCCTCGACATGATGGCGCCGGTATCGGTGGCGCCTGGTGATTGGGTGTTCGCCTCGGGCTATACGCTGAGCTATGCGGGCAGCCGCGACGCGCTTACCGACTGGATCGAAGCGCTGCCGGGAAACATTCCCTTCGTCTTCGACCCGACACCGATCATTTCAGACATTCCGCGCTCGATCCTGTCGCGTGTGCTTGCCCGCACCACCTGGCTGAGTTGCAACGCGACGGAAGCCGCGGAGATCGCCGGTCGTGGTGATGTCGAGGACCTCGCGGTGCGGTTGCTTGCCGAGCATTGCCCGCAGGCGGCCGGTGTCGTCATCCGCTCCGCCGCCAAGGGCTGCCATGTCACGCTGGCCGACGGTACGGCGCAAACCGTTGCCGGGTTCAAGGTCGATCCCGTCGACACCAACGGCGCCGGCGACACCCATATCGGCGCTTTCGTCAGCGCCTTGGCGCGTGGCGCGCCGCCTTTCGAAGCAGCGCGCTACGCCAATGCGGCGGCGGCCATTTCGGTCACCCGCCATGGCGGTTCATCGGCGCCGACCGATGCCGAGATCCAGACTTTCCTGAGCCAGGCCGCCGCGACCGGCGCGCCGGGCCAGAACCAGAAGGCCCATCAGACAGCCTGACAAGCCCCGCCGAAGCGGGCAAACAAAGAGAGGAACCGACATGCGCATGCCAAGACTGACTGCTCTGTTGACGGCGACCGCCGTCCTCACCACCGCCTTCACGCTGGCCGCCAGTGCCGCCGAAGTGCATGTGCTCAACTGGAAGGGCTACGGCGCCGACGAGCCATGGGCCATCCAGGCCTTCGAAAAAGCCACCGGCAACAAGGTCGTCAACGACTTCTTCAATTCCGAACAGGAAATGCTGACCAAGATCCGGACCAATCCGGGCCTCTACGACGTCGTCATGATCAACGCCGCCTTCAACAACCAGGCGATGGCCGAGAAGCTGATCCAGCCGATCGACGTGTCGAAGCTGCCGAACTATGCCGACATCAGCAAGGACAAGGCCGGCTCGCCGATGTTAGATCATGACGGCAAGGTCTATGGCGTGCCGTGGGTGTGGGGCCTGACGGCGCTCGCCATCAATGAAAAATCCTTCGACAAGCCACCGACGTCGATCGCCGAAATGTGGGATCCCGCGCATAAGGGTCGTGTCATCATCCGCGACGACGCCGTTGAGGCGGTGCAGTTCGGCGCCATCGCCACCGGCCAGAACATCAACGACATCAAGGATATGGATGCGGTCAAGACGAAGCTTACCTCGCTGATGCCGCAGATCAAGACTTTCTGGAGCTCGGAGAACGACTGGAACCAGATGGTCGCCTCCAACCAGATCGACATCGGCACCTATTGGAGCGGCTCGGCCGACCGCGCCAAGACCCACTTCAAGCTTCCGGTGTCGCTGGTCATTCCCAAGGAAGGCGCGGTCGCCTGGCTCGACGCGTTCTCGATCCCGGCCGGTTCGAAGAATGTCGAAGGCGCGCAGGCCTTCATCAACTGGATGATCGACCCGAAATTTTATGTCGAATGGGTCACCAAGGTCGGCGCTCCGGTCTCGGCCAACACCAAGGCGGTGGAGGCGCTGCCCGAGGATGCCTTCAACCGCAAGGTGATGGGCGACCCCGAGGTCGCCAAGCGCATCCAGTTCCAGGCGCCGATTACCGATGCCCAGCGCGAGGCCTATCTGGCGCTGTGGCAGCAGCTCAAGGTCGACGTGAAGTAGAGACCGCTTGGAAATTCTACTGTGGCGGCCATCTGATGGCGTTTTCTGCGCTTCCGGTGCTCACGGACCCAAATGTCCGCTGCGCTCCGGTTCTCGAAACCACCACCATATGACTCGCCACAGCGAATTTCGAAACGGTCTCTAAGATCACGTCCGGACCAGCCGTCGGTTCGTGCCGGCTGGCTCTTTCAATCCTCGGGAGGAGGAGGATGGCATGGCAGTACCAGGCGCGACCGCATCGCGCAGCGGGCAGAGATCGGCCCTGCCGCTGCTGGCGCCGGCCTATCTCTGGCTGACGGTGGCGATCTTCCTGCCGCTCTCGGCCATGGTCTTCTTCTCCTTCATGACTGACCTGCCGCTGTCCGGAAAGCCGTGGGCATTCACGCTGGGCAATTACGCCGCCTTCTTCTCGCAAAGCCTCTACCTGACACTGCTGCTCGCCTCGCTGCGCCTTGGCCTCGAAGTGACCCTGTGGTGCATCGTCATCGGCTATCCCGCCGCTTACGTGCTCGCCAAGGTGCTGAAGGGGCGCAGCCGCGAGGCAATCTTCCTGCTTGTCATCCTGCCGTTCTGGTCGAACGGGCTGGTGCGCATTTTTTCCTGGGCGATGGTTTTGCGCGAGGGCGGCATCCTGGACACCGCGCTCAATGCGGTGCTGCCGTTCAAGATCAACATCGATCTGATGTATTCCTACCCGGCCGTCATCATCGGCCTCGTGCACTCCTACGTCCCCTACATGGTGCTGACCTGCTATCTCACGCTGCAGGCGATCGACGACTCGCTGATCGAGGCCGGGCGCTCGCTCGGCGCCTCGCGACTGCAGGTGCTGAAGCGGGTGATCATCCCGCTGTCCTTGCCCGGCCTGGTGGCGGGCGCGGCGCTGATCTTCGTGCCGGTCGTCGGTTCCTTCATGGAGCCGCGCATTCTCGGCGGACGCACAGGCACCTTCTACGGCACGGTCATCGAGGACCAGTTCGTGGCCGTGTTCAACTGGCCACTTGGTGCCGCGCTCTCCTTCATCCTGCTCGCCGTCGTGCTTGTCATCCTGGCGGTCGCCTCGCCGGTGCTCAGGAGGGCTGCCTGATGATGACCACCCGCATCCTCGAAGGGCTTGGCCGCTTCTACATCGGGCTGCTGCTCGCCTTCCTCTATCTGCCTATCGTCATCATGGCGCTCATGTCGTTCAACGTCTCGCCCTTCTACCAGCTGCCGTTCGAGTGGACGACGGAATGGTATGCGTCGCTGTGGCACAACGACCAGCTTATCGCGGCCACCTGGAACAGCCTCGAGATCGCAATCGTCACCACCGTCATCTGCGTGGTGCTCGGCTCGGCCGCGTCGCTGGCGCTTTATCGCTATGAGTTTCGCGGCAAGAAGGTGCTGCAGGCGCTGCTCTTCCCGCCGATCGCCATTCCGTGGCTGATCACCGGCACCGCGATGCTGATCTTCTTCTTCGGCGTCGGCATCGGGCGCGGCCTGTTCGCTATCCTGCTCGGCCATGTCGCGCTGGCGCTGCCCTATGTCATCGTCGTGGTCTCGGCGCGGCTGCAGACCTTCGCGCCGGAACTGGAAGAAGCGGCTCGTTCGCTTGGCGCCAACCAGTGGCAGGTCACGATGCGTGTCACGCTGCCCTGGATCATGCCGGGCGTCATTGCCGGCGGGCTGTTCGCCTTCGCGGTGTCGTTCGACCAGTTCGTCGTCTCCTATTTCCTGGCGACGCCCGGCCAAACGACGTTGCCGGTCGAAATCTACGCCGCGATTCGCAAGGGTTTCACACCCGAGATCAATGCGGTCTCGACCATCATCATCGTCGTGTCGATGGCGCTCATGCTGCTGACGGCGCGCTTCTTCAAATTCGGCGGAGAGAAATAATGGCCGGCGTGCAGGTAGCGAACGTCTCCCGCAGCTTCGGCGCGCACAAGGCGCTGGACGACGTGTCGATCGATTTCGCCGATGGCGGCTTCTACGCGCTGCTCGGACCGTCCGGCAGCGGCAAGACCACGCTGCTGCGCCAGATAGCGGGTTTCGATTTTCCCGACTCCGGCCGCATTTCCATCGGCGGTGAAAGTGTGGAGCGCGTGCCGGTCGAGAAGCGGCGCATCGGCATGGTGTTCCAGAACTATGCGCTGTTCCCCAATATGAGCGTCGCCGACAATGTCGCCTTCGGCCTGTCGGTGCGCGGCGAGAACAAGGCGGTGATTGCCACCGAAGTGCAGCGCGCACTCGACCTCGTGCAATTGGGCAAGCTTGGCGGACGGCGTCCGCACCAGCTGTCCGGCGGCCAGCGCCAGCGTGTCGCGCTGGCGCGCGCCATCGTCACCAAGCCGCGCGTGCTGTTGCTCGACGAGCCGCTGGGCGCGCTCGACAAGGCGCTGCGCGTCGACATGCAGATAGAGTTGAAGCGCATCCAGCGCGAGATCGGCATCACCACCATCTTCGTCACCCACGACCAGGAAGAGGCGCTGACGATGAGCGACCGCATCGGCATTCTGCGCGACGGCAGGCTGGTGCAGGAAGGGCCGCCGGAGGAAATCTACGACCGGCCGAAAAGCGAATTCGCCGCCACCTTCCTCGGCGACGCCAACATCTTTCGCGGCGATGCGACCGGCAACGGCATCCGCCTTCCGGACGGCACGGCAATCGCGGCAAAGGTGGGCGACCGGCTTGCCGGCGGCGCCAAGGCCAGCTGCGCCGTGCGGCCCGAGCGCATAAGGATTGCGACGGACGCCGTGGTTTCGGATGCAGCCGATGCGAATATGCTCAAGGGCAAGGTCTCCAAGCGTATCTTCGCCGGCAACAACAGCACCTATTTCGTCGAGCGCGCCGGCCAGACGCTGAAAGTCATCGTGCAGAACACCGGCGCCGACAGGCTGGCGGAGGGGCAGGATGTGGTGCTGCGCTGGTCGCCGGAGAGCACGGTGTTGATCGCGGCTGGGTAGGTAGCGCGGTTCGATAGCTGGGACTGTTGGCGTTCCGTGGCGCCCCCCTCTGTCCCGCCGGACGTCTCCCCCACAAGGGGGGAGATTGGCTGTCGCCACCGATTTCGCAAATGTCCTGCATTGCAAGAATGAGCGCCAGGGACGAAGCTGCCAATCTCCCCCCCCTTGTGGGGGAGATGCCCGGCAGGGCAGAGGGGGGCGCTGTCCCTCCGTCCTTTCCGACAACGAGCCGGGAGCTGCAATGACTTTGGAATTAACCGCACGGGACCGCTCCATGCTCGACGGCGGACAAGGCCCGTCCGCGGCCGCCGCGATGAAAATCCTCGTCGCCTTTTCCAACGCGATCGGCGCGCGCGGCCTGCTCGACATATCGGGCGCCCATATCGATGGTTGCCTTTATCATGGCAAGGCCGGGCTCGATTTCGTCGAACGGCTGGTCGTGGGCGGCGGCCGCGTGCAGGTGCCGACGACGCTCAATGTCGGCTCGTTCGATCTCATCCACCCCGGCATGGTGAAGATGCCGGCGGCGGAAGAGGCGCCGGCGCGGCGTCTGATGAAGGCGCATCTGGAGCTTGGCTGCCAGGCGACCTTCACCTGCGCGCCCTATCAGACGCGCTTCCGGCCTGACTTCGGACAGCAGATCGCCTGGGGCGAATCCAACGCCATCGTCTTTGCCAATTCCGTTATCGGCGCCCGCACCAACCGCTATGGCGACTTCATCGATTTGTGCTGCGCGATGACCGGACGCGCGCCGGCCTGGGGCCTGC
Source organism: Mesorhizobium erdmanii (assembly GCF_013170725.1). Taxonomy (NCBI): domain Bacteria; kingdom Pseudomonadati; phylum Pseudomonadota; class Alphaproteobacteria; order Hyphomicrobiales; family Phyllobacteriaceae; genus Mesorhizobium; species Mesorhizobium erdmanii. The sequence continues at coordinate 3,073,352 of NZ_CP033361.1, forward strand.
ATCTCAGCGAAAACCGGCGCGGCCGCATCCTGTTCGAACTGGACATTGCCCAAGCCGAACCAAACGACAGCCTGTTCGTCGGGGTCGGGCTGATCATCGGCCAAGCCAGCGGCGACCGCATTCCGGTGATCTCAGGCCTGCCGAAGCCGCGCGACGAAGACCAGTTGAAGGCGCTGGGTGCCGCAGCCGCGACGACAGGTGCGGTGGCGCTGTTCCATGCGGTCGGGATCACCCCGGAAGCGCGGACGCTGGATGAGGCGTTCCAGGGCCATCTTCCTGAAGAGACTATACGCATCGCCCGGGCCGACATCGATCAGGCGCTGGCCAGGCTGTCGGGGGTGCCCGACGGTGCGTCGCTTGCAGCCGTGTCGCTGGGCACGCCGCATTTCTCGCACGAGGAGTGGATGCGCCTGTTGCCGATGCTGCGGGAGGCGGCACCCGGCAAAGGCATCCCGATCTACGTCAATACCGGGCGCGCGACGCTGACGCGGCTGCAGGAGGAGGGCGCACTGGCCGGCATGGAGGCCTTCGGCCTGGTTCCGGTCGCCGACACCTGCACCTATGTCACCGCGATCCTCGAGCGGCTCGACGGCGTGGTGATGACCAATTCCGGCAAATGGGCGCATTACGCGCCGGGCAATATCGGCGTGACCGTCGCCTTCGCCGACATGGAGGACTGCATCCGTTCCGCCGCCGTCGGCCATGTCGTGCGAGGTGTCTCATGAAGCGGCCGGCGGAGCGGCCCGGCACCTTCCAGCTGTCCGGTGAGGCCGATGGCCTGGCTCTGGTTTTCTCGCAACCGCTCAGCTTCTGGGGCGGCATCGACGCCGAGACTGGCGACATCATCGACCACTCGCATCCAGGGCTTGGCCAGAGCGTCGCCGGCAAGATTCTGGTGATGCCGAGCGGGCGCGGCTCGTCATCCTCGTCCTCGGTGCTGGCCGAAGCGATCCGCAGGGGAACGGCGCCTGCCGGAATTCTTCTGGAGCGTCCGGACCCGATCCTGGCAGTGGGCGCCATCGTTGCCGAGTTTCTCTATGACATCCATATGCCGCTGGTGGTCTGCGACATTTCCGGCATTGTCTCCAGCGACCGGATCGCGATCGGTGCGGGTGAGGATGGTGGGGCGATGATAAGAGTTAAAGCAAAAAGCTAACCGCTCAGATCTCCGGGATATTCTCCTTGAAGATCACCTGCAGCCTCGGCTGGTGCAACTCATAGGGCAGCCCGCGGACCGCGTGGGTCAGCGTGTTGAGCGCCTCGCGCGCCTCGACGCGCGGGTTCTGGTCGATGACGGCATCGAGCGTGCCGTCGAGCAGAAGGTCCTTGGTGCCGTCAGTCACCTCGTGGCCGAGGAAAACCATGGATTGCGCGCGGCCGCGTTCCTTGAGCGCGCGGGCGATGCCGGTGTTGCCGGCACCGACATTGTAGATGGCGGCAAGGTCGGGATGGCGGTCCAGAAGTGCCGACGCTTCCGAATAGGCCTTCTCACGGTCGTCGAGCATTTCGCGCATCTCGACGATCTCGAGATTGGGGGATTCCTCGGTCAATATGTGCCGGAACCCCATCTCGCGTTCCTCATGGCCGCGATAAGACAGCGAGCCGGCGAATAGCGCCACCTTGCCGGGGCGCTCCGGCCCCATGAAACGGTTGAGCAGATAACCGGCCAACCGCCCGGCGGCTCGGTTGTCGATGCCGATATAGGCGACCCTGGGCACATGCAGGATGTCGGAGGCGATGGTCACCACCTTGACATCGTTGGCCGACAGCGAGCGGAGCGCCTCGCGCACCGTCGGATGATCGAGCGCGATGACGCCGACGCCTTGCGTCTGTCCGCGCAAATCCTGCAGCAGGCGAGCGAGCCGGTCGGGGTTGAAGCCCTCTATGGTGGCGATGTGGACATCAAGATCGGGGCGCGCCACGGCCTGCGCCTCGATGTGACGATGCAGCATCTTGATGAAGGAATTGGTGCCGGCCGGCAGCGCGAAGTCGAGCCGGATGACCTCGCCGGGTAAGGGCCGTGGCGGCGCCCCGTTTGGGCTTTCGGCGATGTAGCCGAGGCGCTGCGCCATTTCGAGCACGATCTCGCGCGTGCGCGCCCGCACGCCGGGACGGTTGTTCAGCACGCGGTCGACGGTGGCGGCGGAAACGCCGGCTTCCCGGGCTATGTCGGTCAGGGTGGAACGCACCGTCTTTCATCTCCTCAACGCATCAGGATCACGCAATGCCGGCGGCCCGTCTGACGGCGACGGCTGCCAGCCATCGGCGATTCTGATGGGAAATGATGTATCCGGCCTTGGTCGAAGCGCAAGCCTTCGGACTAAATCAGGTCGCCCGGCACTGCTGTTCCAGGACGGGAAGACACATTTCCCATCAAATCGAGGCATAAGGAGCGGTATATGAATCCCGGTATGACGCATTTCCTCGCCCATTGCGATGTTGTGAGGTGTTTTGATTATTTATGATGTTGACAGCCTTCCGATACTGCCGTCAATATCCCTCATGGGCTCGTGGAGGAAACCTTGGCCCTGAGGGAGGAATTCCAATGTCTGATCTGATCCGCATATCGCGGCGCCGATTGTTGGCGTCCGGAGGAAAGGCGGCGGCGTTCGTGGCCGCGGCCGGTATTGCACCGCAGTTCATCCGCCCCGGCCGCGCCTTTGCCGCCGACGCACTGGCGCCGGGCATGATCGGCGGCCCGACCGGCTTCGAGGGCGCCGAGCGTTACCAATATGGCGCCGACACGCCGGAAGGCCGCGCCATCGAGGCGGCCAAGGCGCTGAAGGGGGCAGGCAAGGCGCCGGCCAAGATCGTGCTCGGCCTGTCTGACGGCTCGATCGGCCAGCTCACGCAGCCTTTCCCGGCCGGCGCGCCATCGATCAAGGAACTGTGGGAAAAGGAAACCGGCATTCCGATCGAGATCGTCGGCTTGCCGAACGGCCAGGAATTCACCAAGACGATGCAGGACATCTCCACCAAGGGTGGGGCCTACGACATCTATTCCACCGAATGGAACCGCCTTGGCGATCTCGCCGAAACCGGCGGCATCGCCAAGCTCGACGACTTCGTGGCCCAGTACAAGCCTGAATGGGACGACCCCAAGACCGGTTATGTCGACGGCGCCAAGGGCGTGTCGCTGCTCAACAAATATCGCGGCTCGAACTATGGCGTGTCGCTCGACGGCGACTTCCAGACCTGGGTCTATCGCACCGACCTGTTTGGCGACGCGGCCGAGCAGAAGGCGTTCAAGGACAAATACGGCTACGATCTAGCGCCGCCGAAAACCTGGAAACAGCATGGCGATATCGCCGCCTTCTTCCAGCGCCCGGACAAGGGCCTGTTCGGCTCGACCGATCTGCGCAACCAGGGCTGGGGCTACACCAACTGGTATCAGCGCTATGTATCGATGGCCTCGCCCAACCAGTTCCCGTTCGGCGACGACGGCAAGCCGCTGATCAATTCCGAGCATGGCATCGCCGCCACCAACGAATATGTGGAATCGCTCGTCCACCATTCGCCGGATGCGATCTCGTGGGGCTGGCCGGAGCAGTACGGCAATTTCGCCAAGGGCGGGGCGGCGATGACCTGTGCCTTCTCCAACCTGCCGAAATTCCTCGACAATGCCGGCAACAAGGATTCGGCCGTCACCGGCAAGATCGGCTCGATGCTGCCGCCGGGCCGAGAGATCGACGGCAAGCTGATCAGCCGCTCCGTTCTGTGGTTCTCGCTGACCGGCATGGTCTCGTCGCAGTCGAAAAACCAGGAGGTCGCCTACCTCCTGCTGCAATGGCTGGGCTCGGCCCGCATCTACGCCTGGATGAGCGCCAACCCCGGCGGCTATCTCGATCCGTTCCGCCTTTCGGACTTCTCCGATCCGCTGGTGCGGCAGACCTACCACGCCTACCACATGGACGTGGTGCGAGAGACGGTCGCCCGCACGGTGCCGACCATCAACTATCCCGGCGCCACCGCCTTCCACAATGCGCTCGACGAAAACCTCATGGCCTCGCTGACCAAGGCCAAGACATCGGAGCAGGCGATGGCCGACACCGAGGCCGAGTGGAAGAAGATCGCCCGGCGCATCGGCGAGGACAAATTGCTCGAAGCCATCAGAACCAACAAGGAGGCCTGGCCGACCGTTCTCGATCCGATCAGCTGATCCGTCTCCCTGGATCAGAGCTGTCTCCGGTCCAAACAAGCTGAGGGGAAGAGCGAAAGCTCTTCCCCTCAGCACTCAACGCCACCAGCAAAAGCAGCCAGATGAAGCGTTCCGTTCCTTTCGAGATATTCCGCTACGCCGCGATCCTCGCGGCGATGGCGGTGACGCTGGTGCCGATCCTGTGGATGGTATCGATGGCCTTCAAGCCGATCGCCGAATGGTCGGCGACCGGCGCCGACCTGACATGGTGGCCGAAGAACCCGACGCTCAGCAACTTCCGCTTCGTGTTCGGCGAATCCACCAACAGCCTGATCGTCGCGCTCGACCGCACCGCGCTGAAGCCGATCCTGTCGTCGCTCTTGTCGGCGGTGTTCGGCACCGCCATCGCCATGTCGGCCGGCACGGCGGCGGCCTATGGGCTGTCGCGCTTCGGCTCGGGCCAGAACCTGCCGCTGGCGCTGATCCAACTGAGGCTGTTCCCGCCGATGGCGGTGATGATCCCGGTGATGATCATGTGGTCGTTCCTGAACTTCACCGACAGCTGGTGGGGCCTGGCGCTGATCTATGGTATCGTCACCTTGCCGTTCGCCTTCTGGCTGATGAAGACCTTCTTCGACGACATGCCGCGCGAGATCGAGGAGGCCGCCCTTGTCGAAGGCTGTTCGCGGCTGCGCGTCTTCACCCGCATCACGCTGCCGATGATGCGCGCGCCGCTGGCCAGCGCCGCCCTCTTCGTCTTCATCCTCAACTGGTCGGATTATCTGATCGCACTGCTTCTGACGACGCGCGAATGGGTGACCATCCCCGTCTACATGGCCTCGCTGTCGTCCTCGATGACGGGCCAGCTCTACGGCGCCAAGGCAGCGCTCGGGCTCATCGCCGCGGTGCCGCCGGTGATCATGGGCATCGCCATCCAGCGCCATCTGGTGCGTGGGCTCACCTTCGGGGCGCTCAAGCAATGAGCGTGGTGATGACGACGATTTCGGAGGGCGAGATGGACGCGCGGACAAAGCCGGCGCTGCGTGACGAAGGCGCCCGGCTGGGCTTCCGGCTGACGCTGCCGGCGCAGATCCTGGTGCTGTTCATCTCGGCCTTTCCGCTTTTGATGCAGCTCTACATCAGCGTCACCGACTGGTCGCCGCTCTCGGGTCTCGGCTGGTGGAATGCCTGGGAGATGTGGAACAGTTTCGCCAACTACACCGATCTCGCCGCCGATGCCCGTTTCTGGAGCGCGCTGAAACGCACGGCGATCGTCATGGTCGTCTGTGTGCCGGCTGAGTTCCTGCTGGGCCTCGCGCTGGCGACGCTGTTCGCCGACAATTTTCCCGGCAAGCGCATCTTTTATTCGATCCTGCTGATGCCGATGATGGTGGTGCCGGCGGTGGCTGGCTACATGTTCTTCATGCTGTTCCAGTCGGGCGGCCCGGTGAACGACATCCTGTCGTCGCTAACAGGTTCTCCGGTCACCATCGCCTGGCTGTCGGACCCGACGCTGGCGCTGATCGCGGTGATGATCGCCGATATCTGGCAGTGGACGCCGCTGATGTTCCTCATCCTGCTTGCCGGCCTGGTCGGCGTGCCGGAGGATCAGATCAAGGCCGCGACCTTGCTCGGCGCCAATCCCTGGCAGCGCTTCACCACCATCGTGCTGCCGAAGATGAAGACCATCATCATCATCGCGCTGGCGATCCGCGTGATCGAGAACTTCAAGATCTTCGACACGCTCTACATCATGACTGGCGGTGGCCCCGGCGTCGCCACGGAAACGATCTCCGTCTACATCTACAAGGTCACCACGCAGGATCTGATCTGGGGCTATGTCGCGGCGATCGCGCTCGCCATCCTGGTCGTCCTCTCTATCGTCGCCGTGTTCGCCATGAAGCGCATGGCGCGGACAAAACAGGTGGCGGCATGAGCGCGATCCAGCTCAGGCATCTCACCAAGACATTCGGCGACTTCACCGCGCTGAAGACGATGGACCTCGATATAGCGGACGGCGAGTTCATGGCGCTGCTCGGGCCATCAGGTTGCGGCAAGTCGACGACGATGAACATGATCGCCGGCATGGAAGAGCCGAGCAGCGGCAATATCCTGTTCGGCGAGCGCGACATGGCCGGCGTGCCGATGGGGCGGCGCGGCGTCGGCTTCGTGTTCCAGAACTATGCCATCTTTACCCATATGACGGTGCGCCAGAACCTCGCCTACGGGCCGAGGATGCGCGGCGCCGCCAAGGCCGAGATCGACCGCCGCGTCGGCGCCATCGCCGAGCTGCTGCAATTGACGCCGCTGCTCGACCGCAAGGCGGACCGGCTGTCGGTCAATATCCTGCAGCGGGTGGCGATCGGCCGCTCGGCGATCATGGAGCCGGCGATCTTCCTGCTCGACGAGCCGCTATCCAATGTCGACGCGGCGTTCCGGGCGGTGATGCGCACCGAGCTGAAACAACTGCAGCGCCAGTTCGGACAGACCATGGTCTATGTCACCCATGACCAGCTCGAGGCGATGACGATGGCCGACCGCATCGCCGTCATGGATCATGGCGTGCTGCAGCAGGTCGGCACGCCGCTCGATGTCTACAACAATCCGGCCAATGTCTTCGTCGCCCGGTTCATCGGCGCACCGGGCATGAACCTGCTCAAGGGCAAGCCGACGGAGAGCGATCGCGGCCTTGTCATCGATCTCGGCCCGCTGGGCATCACGCCGCCGCTGCCGGATGAGTTGGCGGCCACCTTGCGTGCCGCACGCGGCGATGTGCTCTACGGCTTCCGGCCGGAGCAGGTGGCCTTGGCGCCGGAGGGGCGCGAGCTTGCCATGCCTGTCACCTTCGTCGAGCGCATCGGCGCGCGCACCATCGTCCATCTCGGCCAGGGCGAGGGCGCCGTGAAAGCGGTCTTTGACAATGATGTCGGGCTCGCGATCGGGCAAACCGCGGTCGTCGCGCCAATAGCGGCGTCGGTGCGCGTCTTCGACGCCGCCTCCGGTGTCGCGATGAAGGCAGGTCGAGATGGCTGACATCGTCTTTCGCAACGTGACCAAGCGCTACGGCACTACACTCGCCGTCGACGACGCCTCGTTCACGGTGAACGACAATGAGTTTTTTTGCTTCTTCGGGCCGCCGCTGTCGGGCAAGTCGACGATCCTGCGCCTGGTGCTCGGGCTGGAATCGCCGGACGCCGGCGAGATCCTGATCGGCGGCAGACCGGTCAACATGGTGTCGCCGGCCGAGCGCAACGTCGCCATGGTGTTCCAGAACCTGGCGCTGTTCCCGCATATGAGTGCGCTCGACAATGTGCGCTTCCCCCTGGTCGAACGCGGGGTCGCCGAGCTCCAGATTAAAAAGCGGGTCGCCGATGTCGCGGCCAAGCTGCATATCGGCCATATCCTGCACAAGCCGCCGGCGCAGCTTTCGGGCGGCGAGCGGCAGCGCGTGGCGATCGCGCGTGCGCTGGTGCGCGATCCCAACGCCTATCTGATGGACGATCCGATCTCGGCACTCGATGCGCGGCTGCGCGAGGAAACGCGGGTCGAGCTGAAGCGCATCCAGCGCGAGCTCGGCAAGACGCTGATCTATGTCACCCATGACCAGGAGGAGGCAATGTCGATCGCCGACCGCATCGCCATCCTGGACAATGGCAAGATCAGGCAGGTCGGCGCCCCGGCCGAAATCTATGACCGTCCGGCCAGCACCTATGTGGCGCGGCTGCTTGGCTCGCCGATGATGAACATCCTGAAATCCATCCGGGGCGAGGGCGGTATCGAAGCCGCTGAAGGCACGATTCGGATTGCCGACAAGGCTGCCCCCGTCGATGCAATCGAGATCGGGCTGAGGCCGGAAGATATTAAGGTCAGTCCGTGGGCGGATGGTGGCCAGGGCCGCCCGGCGCGGGTGTTCGAGGTCGAGCCGCTTGGCGGCTATACCGTGGTGACACTCTCCGCCGGGCAGGCGCGGCTGAAGGCGCTGCTGCGCGGCCAGCCTGACATCAGGCCCGATGCGATGGTGGCGATATCCTGCGAGCCGGCGCGCGTGCATTATTTCGGGCAGAGCGGAGGCGCGTTGGCGAGATGATTGCGGCCGCGAGGACAGAATTTCGGGAGGACGACATGGCAGGCAAAGGCTTCGAGCCGGACGTGAAGGTTCGTGCAAAAGAATTCAGGATCGGCTGCGTCGGCGCCGGCATGATCATGGCCGAGTGCCATCTGGCTGCCTACAAGGAGGCCGGCTTTCCAGTCGTGGCGATCGCTTCGCGTACCCCCGCGAATGCGCAAAAGGTCGCCACGCGCTGGGGCATCCCGACCGTGCACGACACGCCGGAACAGCTGATCGAGGACGAAACTGTCGAGATCATCGACCTTGCCTTCCCGCCGGACCAGCAGCCGGCGCTGATCCGCCATGCGCTGAAGCAGAAGCACATCAAGGCGATCTTGGCGCAGAAGCCCCTGGCGCTGTCGGTCGAGGAAGCGGTCAAGCTGCGCGACGAGGCGGCGAAAGCCGGCAAGATCCTCTCGGTCAACCAGAACATGCGTTACGACCAGTCGATGCGCGTGTTGAAGCAGATCATCGACAGCGGCGCGCTCGGCGACATCGTCTTCGCGCAGATCGACATGCACGCCATCCCGCATTGGCAAACCTTCCTCGAGGATTACGACCGGCTGACGCTCGCCAATATGAGCGTGCACCATCTCGACGTGCTGCGCTTCCTGTTCGGCGATCCCGATGAGATCACCACGCTGACGCGCAAGGATCCGCGCACGACATTCGACCATCTGGACGGCATCACGGTCTCGACGCTGCGCTTCCCCACGGGCGTGCTCGCCGTGTCGCTGGAGGATGTCTGGTCCGGTCCGCGCCAGGAGGGCTACAAGGACGACCAGCACATCAACTGGCGCGTCGACGGCACCAGGGGTGTCGCCAAGGGCACGATCGGCTGGCCGACAGGTGCGGCCTCGACGCTGACCTATGCCTCGGCCGAGACGACCGGCGGCGAATGGGTCAGCCCGAGCTGGGAGACGATGTGGTTCCCGCATGCCTTCATCGGCGTCATGGAGCAGCTGCAGCACGCGGTGAAGACCGGCACGCCGCCGGCGCTCTCCGTCGCCGACAACGTCAAGACCATGGCGCTGGTCGAGGCGGGCTACCGGTCGATGGCATCCGGCCGCACGGTCAGGCTTTCCGAGATCGCCATCAACGCAACCGAAACACCAGACAACTGAATCGCTTACAGGGAGGAATTCACACCATGATGCAGGCAGGTATTTTCACGGGCTATTTCCCGTACGGCCTCGAAGAGACGGCACAGAAGATCCGCGGCCTCGGTTTCAACACGGTGCAGCTCGACCTGCATTTCAAGGATGTCGACCTGTCGGCTGGCCAGATCACCAAGGACAAGGCCAAGAAGGTGCGCGATGTCTTCCGCGACCACAATCTGCCGGTCTGCTGCGTGTCGGGCTATACCAACATCATCCATCCGGACAAGGCCGAACGCGAGAAGCGCGTCGGCTACCTCAAGGAGATCATCCGCAACGCCCGCCATTTCGGCTCGCCTTACGTGATCTCGGAAACCGGCACCTACAACACCGAATCCGACTGGGTGCATCACCCCAAGAACAAGACCGAGGAAGGGTTCGAGGAGTGCCGCAAGGTGATCGCGGACCTTGCGCAGACGGCTTACGACCACGGCGCGGTGTTCCTGCTCGAAACCTATGTCAACAACGTCGTCGGCTCGGTCGAGGAGACGGTGAAGATGTTCGCGCAGGTCGACCATCCCGGCCTTGGCCTGTTGATGGACCCGACCAACTATTTCGAGACCCACAATATCGACCGTATGGACCAGATCCTGAACCAGGTGTTCGACACGCTGACCGACAAGATCAGGATCGCGCATGCCAAGGACGTCAAGCGCTCGGGCGACGACAAGTCGGAGAAGCACGCCGATATCGGCGACGCCGATGCGATGGAAAGCCATACGTTCCGGGGCGTCGGCGAGATCGAACTGCCAGCGCCGGGCCTCGGCTCGCTGAACTACGACCTCTATCTCAAGCGGCTGGCCGAGAAGCATCCGAACATCCCTGTCATCATCGAGCATCTGTCGGAAGACGACGTGCCGCGCGCCAAGAAATTCCTCGACGGGAAATTCCGCGCCAACGGGCTGTGAGGATTATTCCGCGCTGCCGGTTCGCGGCGGCGCGGCTCCAAACAAGGGAGGAAAGAATGTTGAAAATCGCTTGGAAATTGGTGGCCGCCGCGACAGTGCTCGCCGGCGTCGCCCTCGGCACGGCGGCTCAGGCGGCGGAAGGCCAGAAGACCTTTTATCTCCTGTCGCATGGCGGCCCCTCGGATGCGTTCTGGATCGACTGGAATGCCGGCGCGACCAAAGCCTGCGACCAGCTCAAGGTGACCTGCAAGATCTCCTTCAGCGGCGGCGACATTGCGGCGCAGAAAGAGGCGTTCAACTCGGCGCTCGCCGCCAAGCCCGACGGCATCGCCACCACGTCGGCGCAGCCGGGACTTTGGACGGAGGAAGTAAAGGCGGCGAAAGCAGCCGGCATTCCGATCGTGTTCTTCAACACCGACGATCCGGCGACCGACCGCCAGGCCTATGTCGGCGCCGACCTCAAGGAAGCAGGCGCGATCTGGGCGAAGTACCTGGTCGACCACAAGATGGTGAAGCCGGGCGACAGGGTGTTCCTGCCAGTGGAAGTTCCCGGCGCCAGCTATCAGCAGCTGGAAACGGAAGGCATCGCCAGCGTTTTCGATCCGCTTGGCATCAAATATGACGTCGTCGATTGCGGCACCGATCCGGCCGGCATCATCGCCAAGATGACCGACTATATGGTGGCTAACAATCCACCGGCGATCATCGCGCTCGGCGATTCCGTGGCGGCCAGCGTCAAGCGGGTGTTCGACGGCGCGGGCGTGCCGGCCGGCAAGATCCCGGTCGTCGGCTGGGGCAATTCCAAGGAGACGGCGCAGGCCGTCAAGGATGGCTTCGTCAACGCCGCCGCATGGCAGTACCCGTCGGCGCAGGGCTTCATGCCGGTGGCGCTGCTCGGGCTCGCCGCTTCGGGCGAGCCGATCGGCTACGACATCCACACTTTCGGCCTCTATGACGCCTCCAGCGTCGACCCGATCCTGAAGCTCTACGACAAGAAATGAGAAGCCGGCGCCCGCCGTGAAAGCGGCGGGCGTCCTTCAAGCATGGTTCAAGCCGTCATGACAATTGCCGCCGAAGACGACGCGCCGAGGGCGAAAGGCAGGTCCAGCCTGCTGCGCTCGCCGCAATTCTCCTCCTTCATCATCCTCGTCGTGCTGTTGGCGGTGTTCGCTCTCGCTGACGCCAATTTTCTGTCGCCGCTCAACATCTCCAACATGATGGCGTTCCTGCCCGAACTCGGCATCATCGCGCTCGGCATGACGCTGCTTTTGACGGCGGGCGAATTCGACCTCTCCGTCGGCGCGGTGTTCGGGCTGGCGCCGGTGGTGGTGATGCTGCTGGTGCAGAACGGCGGATGGGATATCGGCGTGGCCTTGCTGGCCGGGCTTGTGCTGTGCATCGCGATCGGCGCGATCAACGGGGTGATCGTCACCAAGATCGGCATCTCTTCCTTCCTGGTGACGCTGTCGATGCTGCTCGTCGTGCGCGGGGCGGCGCTCTACATCACGCAAGGCTTTCCGCTGAAGTCCTGGGACCAGCCCGGCTTCTTCGTCACGCTGCTCGCCGGCAGCTTCAATGTAGGTTCGTTCCGCTTCTACACCTCGCTGTGGTGGTTCATCGGCCTGTCGCTGTTTGCCATATACATCCTGCGTTACGCCAAGCTCGGCAACTGGATCAGCGCCATCGGCTCCAATCGCAACGCGGCGGTGGCACGCGGCGTGCCGGCCGACGCGGTCAAGATCTGGCTGTTCATCGCGACTTCGGTGCTGGCGGGTCTTGCCGGCATGATCAGCGCCTTCCGCATCTCCGCCGCCTCGCCGGTGGCCGGCACCGGCTACGAGCTGGAGGTCATCGCCATGGTGGTGGTCGGCGGCACGGCGCTGACCGGCGGCCGGGGCACCATCCTGGGCACCATCGTCGGCGCGCTGATGCTGCGCGCCATCCGCAACGGCATCGTGCTGATCGGCGTGCCGGGGCTGGCCTACAACATCTTCGTCGGCCTCATCATCCTCGCCATGCTCATCCTGCACGCTTTGCTGCAGAAGAACGCCGCAAGGAGTTGACGATGGACGTGCTTCGGCTGCAGAATTTGCAGAAATCCTTCGGCAGCGTCCGTGCGCTGAAGAATGCCTCGCTGACGCTCAGGGAAGGCGAGGTGGTGGCGTTGCTCGGCGACAATGGCGCCGGCAAGTCGACGCTGATCAAGGCGATCTCAGGCGTGTTCCCGGTCGACCGCGGCGACATCTATGTACGCGGCGAGAAGGTCTCGATCCGTTCGACCCGCGACGCGATGGACCTCGGCATCGAGACCATCCATCAGGACACGTCGCTGGCGCCGGATCTCAGCATCGCGCGCAATCTTTTCCTCGGCCGCGAGCCGGTCAATTTCGGCTGGCTCGGCGTGTTCGCGCCGCTCGATCTCGCCAAATTGCGCAAGGCCGCTTCCGAACTGCTCAAGCGCGTCGGTATCTCGAAGAAACTCGACGCCGATGCACTGGTCTCGACGCTGTCGGGCGGCGAGCGCCAATCGATCGCGATTTCGCGCGCCATGCAGTTCGCCGCCAAGGTGATCATCCTCGACGAACCGACCAACAATCTCGGCGTCGAGGAAACCCATGGCGTGCTGCGCTTCGTCAAGGAGGTGCGCGATGCCGGCCATTCGGTGCTGCTCATCACTCACAACATCCACCACGTGTTCCAGGTCGCCGACCGCATCATCGTCATGCGGCGCGGCGAGATCGTCGCCGAGCAGACGGTCGCCGACACCGACCTTCTGACGGTGGAAAGCATCATCACCGGCGGAGACATGTCGGCCTTGCTCAAGGAGGCGAGGGCAAAGTGAAGGGCGCCGCATGGTAGAGCTTTACGGCAAGACGCTGTCGCGGAAGCAAGTGGCCGAACGGTCCGGAATGCTGTCGCAATTCGCCGGCGTGCGGCTGATGACGCTTGGCGACGGCGTCGAGCGCGGCATCCGGATGCTGGAGTTCCGCACCGGCTCTGGGCTTCGCTTCACCGCGCTGGTCGATCGCGCGCTCGACATCGCCGATTGCGACTTCAAGGGCCAGGCGATCGGCTGGCATTCGCCGAGCGGTTTTCGTCATCCCGGCCTGCACGATTATGAGGGGGAGAGCGGGCTTGCCTGGGCACGTTCGTTCTCCGGCCTGCTCGTCACCTGCGGCCTCGACCATATTCTGGGCCGCGAAAACGTGCCGGCCGACAATTACAACTATCCCACCAAGAAGACCGTCACCCATTCGCTGCATGGCCGCGTCGGCACTATACCGGCGCGGCTGACCGGTTATGGCGAGCGCTGGGATGGCGACCGGTGCGTGCTGTGGGCCGAGGGCATCGTCCAGCAATCGGCGGTGTTTGGCGAGGATCTGCACCTCATCCGCCGTATCGAGGCCGATGTCGGCGGCAACGAGATCCGGTTGTCCGACCGCGTCGTCAATCACGGCTTCAACAGCACGCCGCATATGTATTTCTACCACGTCAATGTCAGCCACCCTTTGCTCGACCGCGGCTCTCGCTACCTGGCGCCGATCCGCGACGTGGTTTGGGCCGGCCATGCCGGCGCGCGCTATGAGGCGCAGAACGTCGGCTACCGCACCGTGCCGGAACCGCAAATGGCGTTCAGCGAACAGGTCTGGCAGCATGAGATGGGCGCCGGCGCAAAGGGCGAGGTGCCGATGGCGGTGGTCAACGACCGGCTCGGCCTCGGCTTCGAAGTGGTGACGCGCAAGGACCAGCTGCCCTGCACCTATCAATGGCAGAATTTCCAGGCCGGCCAGTATGCGCTGGGCATGGAGCCGTCGACGCATCATGTGCTCGGCGATCTCGCCGCGCGTGAGCGCGGCGAGATGATCTGGCTTGAGCATGGCGAAAGCCGCTCCTATGATGCGGTGTTCCGCGTGCTCGACGGTCAGGATGCTATTGCCGCTGCCGAAGGCAGGATCGCGGCCATCGCCCGCCAGCCCGAGCAGGATTATCCTCAGCCCTCCGGCAACTTCCCGAAACTGGCAGGCAGGACATGAGCGCGACATCTATCCATGGCAACCCCTCCGGCCCGCGGACCGGATTGCCAGCGCTGCGCGAGGATCGGAGGCAGATATGACGACAGCAAGAAAGCGCGACTACAGCCTGGTCGGCGAAAGCACGCGGACCGCGATCGAGACCGGGCTGGCCTCGGCCGAGTGGTACCATACCGACGTGCCGCGCAAGGCGATGAAGGAGCTGATGCAGCGCTCCGACGGGCCAGCGATCCGCGACACCGTCATCTGGCTCGCCGTCATCCTCGGCTCCGCCGCCGGCATCGTCTGGTTCTGGGGGTCGTGGTGGGTGGTGCCGTTCCTGTTCGTCTATGGCGTGCTCTACGGCTCATCGAGCGACTCGCGCTGGCACGAATGCGGCCACGGCACAGCTTTTCGCACGCGCTGGATGAACGACGTCGTCTACCACATCGCCTCCTTCATGCTGATGCGTAATCCCGTGCAATGGCGCTGGAGCCATGCGCGCCACCACACCGACACCATCATCGTCGGCCGCGACGCCGAGATCGCGGTCATGCGTCCGCCGGACCTGGTGAAGGCAGCGCTCGCCTTCACCGGTATTCTCGATTTCCGCTATTCGCTGCCGACTTTGGTGCGCCAGGCCTTCGGCACGCTGTCGGAGGACGAGAAGAGCTACATCCCGCAGATGGAGCAGCACAAGGCCGTGGTCGTCGCCCGCTGGCATGTCGCCATCTATGTCGCGACGATCGCGCTTGCGATCGCGCTGCGGTCGTGGATACCGCTGGTGCTGATCGGCCTGCCGCGCCTCTACGGCACCTGGCACATGGTGACGACCGGCCTGCTGCAACATATCGGGTTGGCCGACAACGTCACCGATCACCGGCTCAACAGCCGCACCGTCTACATGAACCCGGTCAGCCGCTTCATCTACTGGAACATGAACTACCATGTCGAACACCACATGTTCCCGATGGTGCCGTATCACGCGTTGCCCAGGCTGCATGAGCTGATCAAGCACGATCTGCCGGAGCCGAACCCGTCGATGTGGCATGCCTATCGCGAGGTCTGGCCGGTTCTGCTCAGGCAGCTGAAATACGAGGATTTTTATCTCAAGCGCGAACTGCCGCCGACGGCCAGTCCCTATCGCGGCGAATTCCACGAGGTCGATATGTCGGCGGCGGCTGAATAGCGGTAACGGATTGGAGGAGATCGGGATGGCCGATTGGGCCGAAGCGTGCGCGGTGGACGATGTCGAGAAAGAGGATGTCATCCGCTTCGACCGTGGCGGCCGGACCTTCGCCGTCTACCGGTCGCCCGATGACAAGTTCTTCGTCACCGATGGCTATTGCACGCACGAGAAGGCGCATCTGGCCGACGGGCTGGTGATGGACGACATCATCGAATGCCCCAAGCACAATGGCCGCTTCAACTACAAGACAGGCCAGGCCAAGGGCGCACCGGTCTGCGTCAATCTCGCGACCTATCCGGTGAAGATCGAGGCCGGTAAGGTGATGATCCAGATCTGATCCAGTACTAGGCAAGCACAGAGGGGACGTTTGAATGAGCCGCAAGAGACCGACCGTCGCTGACCTGCGCGCGATGAAGGGCAAGCGCCAGCTGACCATGCTGCGCGTGCTCAACTTGGACGAGGCGGAGGCGGCCGAACGGGCAGGGGTCGACATCGTTTCGGTGCCGCCTGAACTGGTGCTCAACCCGCAGTACCGCGATGCCGCGCCCAGCCTGTTCACCATGCCGGGCGAAAACTTCTTCGAGATCGGCACAGCGGACGATTTCGTGCGCTGGGCGTTCCGGCTCTACAAGGCAAGCGCCGACGCGGTCTATTGCAGCGCAGGCTATGCCACGATCAAGCGGATGGCGGACGATGCCATTCCCGTCATCGGCCATGTCGGCCTCATCCCATCACGCGCGACCTGGACCGGCGGCTTCAAGGCGGTGGGCAAGACCGCCGACACCGCCATCCAGATCTTCGAGGCGGTGAAGCAACTGGAGGCGGCCGGTGCCATCGGCGCCGAGATAGAAGTGGTGCCGGTCGAGGTGGCCAAGGTGATCTCGGAGCGCACCTCACTGATCATGCTGTCGATGGGGGCGGGCACCGGCTGCGACGCGCAATATCTGTTCGCCGACGACATCCTCGGCCAGAACCGGGGCCACATGCCACGCCACTCCAAGGTCTACCGCAACTTCGCCGCCGAGTATGACCGGCTACAGGCGGAGCGGGTGGCGGCGTTCTCCGAATATGTCGCCGACGTCAACAGCGGCGCCTATCCCGAGGACAGGCACATCGTGCACATGGACCCCGCCGAGCTCGGCCTGTTCATCAACAGGGTCGACGCAAAGCGCTGATTAATCGGGTTCTTTGCCGATGGCCGCTGCGGCTTGCCACGTTCCATCGGCGAGCATGGCGTGGAGCACCTCGGCGTCGGACCCCAGCGGCCGGTCGTTTTTCAGCATCGAAACATGTGCTCGCACCGCCGCGTAGATCGCGCCCGTGCGTGGCGCCAGCGTCAACCTTTCACGCAGGTCGACGGCCTGGGCGGCGGCCATCAGCTCGAAGGCGATCAGCCGCCGCCACAGCGCGATCATCCCGGCGCATTTCGAAACGGCGAAAAGCGACTGGGTCGCGTGGTCCTCGACGCCTTCCGAGACTGGAAGGAAGTCGAGCATCACCGGATTGGCCTTGTGGCGGATGGCGGCGAGGATCGATGTCGCCGTCTTCTGCAGCGGCACGAAACCGGCCGAAGCGCCGCCGATGGGCGACAGATATTTGGTCAGGCCGTTGCGGCCCGAACCGGTGAGCTGGATGAAGCGGGCGACGCTGGCTGCGGCGCATTGCGCGATCGCCAGGCCGAGCGTCTCGAAGGCAAGCGAGAGCCCGGCGGTGTGGAAATTGCCGGTCGACATCACCACGCCGTCATCGGCGAGCACCAGCGGGTTGTCGGCGGCGGCGTTGAGTTCGATCTCGACGGCTCGTTTTGCCTGGCCGATCGCCTCGATCAGCGCACCGTGGATCGACGGCATGCAGCGGATCGACAGCGGATCCTGGATAGTGGTCGGCGCCGGCGCTTCGTCGCGAGCGAGAAGATCGTGCAGCGCCTTGGCGGCTTCGCCTTGTCCGGCGGCCGGCCGTGCCATCTGCAGGCGCGGATCGAGGATGGTGCGGTTGGCACCGAAACCTTCCATGGTCAGCGCGCCGGCCTGCTGCTGCTGGGCCAGTGCCGACAGGGCATCCGTCATCGCGAGGGCGCCGCTGCCGCAAGAGACGGCCGAGGCGTTGATCAGGGACAGCCCATCTTTCGGTGCCAGGCTGATGGGTGCAAGGCGGGCCATCATCAGTGCCTTGGCCGCCGGCATACGCCGGCCCTGATAATCGGCCTCGCCTTCGCCGATCAGCAGGCGGGCAAGCGCCGTCATCAGCACGAGGTCGCCGGCGCCGATCGAGCCGAGCGACGGCATCACCGGATGGACACCGGCATTGAGGGCCTCGACCAAAGCGATGAACACGGCAGGCGACAGGCCGGAGCCGCCGGCCGAAAGCATCGAGGCACGGGCGAGCATGGTGGCCCGCACCGTTTCAACCGGCAGCGCTTGGCCGACCGCACTGCTGCGACCTTCCAGAAGCTGGCGCTGGAAGGCGCTGGCGTCACCCTCGACTGATGTGCCGAGATTGGCGCCGAGGCCGGTGTTCAGGCCGTAGATCTGCTGGCCGGCTGCTGCGGCCTGGTCCAGCACTTTCCGCGCCCTCTCCAGCCTGCCGATGATTTCGGGTCCGATCTCCACCTTGCGCGCCTGGCGGGCCACTGTGGCGACATCGCCGACACTGACGCCAGCTCCGGTGAGGATGAGCGCGCTCATGCGAAACGCAGCCTCTGGCCGATGCCTTTTTCCCCTGCCTTGGCGAGCATCGCCTTGCCGAGCGCGATGTCGGACAGCGACAGGCCGCGATGCCAGAACAGGATGGTCTCGTCGTCGCTCTGACGTCCTGGCTTGAGGCCGGCGGCGATCTGGCCGAGCTCGGCATGGAGCGTCGTCTCGTTCAGTCGCCCGGTCTCGACATGGGCGCGCAGCGAGCCGAACTTGCCGCCCTTGCACTGGCCCCAGTCGTCGACGACCATCTTCTGCATGATGTCGGTCAGCGACAGCTCGACCGCGCTCATCGTGCCGTAGGGCACGACCAGGGCGCCGGGCTTGATCCATTCGGTCTTGAGCAGTGGTTGCGGCTCCGGCAGGCGCGAGGCCTCGACGACGATGTCGGCGCCTTCGACGCAGCTCTTCCAGTCGGCCACGGCGGTGACCTTCTTGCCGAGGTCGGCGGACAGTTTGGCGGCAAAGCCGTCCCGGCTTTCCGGCCGGCGCGAATGGACGCGGATCTCGTCGAAGTCGAAGAGATGGTCGAGCAGCCGCACGTTCCAGTAGGCGGTGCCGCGCGCCCCGATATGGGCGAGTACCTTCGAGTTCCTGCGCGCCAGATGCCTGGCGCCGATGGCGGTGACGGCGCCGGTGCGCATGTCGGTGATGACGGTGGCATCGAGGATGGCGCGCGGCGTGCCGGTGCGCGGATCGAACAGGTTGAGAATACCGAATTCCGAGGGCAGGCCGTGCAGATAATTGTCGACATAGTCGCCGACGATCTTCACGCCCGCTGCGTCGAGCGGCGCCACATAGCCGCGCAGCACGTTGAAATGGCCGTGGAAAGCGGGATCGGGCTCGAGATGGACGCGCGGCTCGATCACCGTCTGGCCCTTGCCCTGGGCGACAAGGCCAGCTTCGACGGCTGCAATGATCTCGCCATCGGTCATGGCGAGCGCTTCGATGTCGAGGGCATTGAGATAGTCGATATAGATGGGCTTCATCTTATGCGCGCACTTTCCTCGGTCACCCCGCCCATCCCATAGCAGGCCGCGGCGCGACACGAAAGTTTGTTGCGCTGACTATGGACTGCACCAGCCAAATGTTGTTCAAACCCGTACCGACATGACGGCCATTCCCGAGACTGAAACCTCATCCGAAACGGTTACCAATGCACGGCGCGTGGCGCTGATCGTTGCAATCGCCTTCTTCATGCAGTTGCTGGATTCGACGATCATCTCGACGTCGCTGCCGCAGATGGGCGCCTCATTCGGCGTGCCGGCGGTGGCGATGAGCATCGGCATCACTGTCTACATGCTGACCATGGCGGTGTTCGTGCCGCTGTCGGGCTGGCTCGCCGACCGCTTCGGCGCGCGCAACGTCTTTCTCGTGGCAATCGCTTTGTTCACGCTGGCATCACTCGCCTGCGGCTTCTCCCAGAACTTGACCCAATTCGTCGCCGCACGTGCCGTGCAGGGGCTGGGCAGTGCGCTGATGACGCCGGTCGGCCGCATTCTCGTGCTGCGCAATGCGTCGAAATCCGAACTGCTCAACGCCACCGCGCTGATCACCTGGCCGGCGCTGTTCGCGCCGGTCGTCGGGCCGGTGCTCGGCGGCTTCATCACCACCTATCTGTCCTGGCATTGGAATTTCTTCATCAACATCCCGCTTGGGCTGATCGGCCTGGCGCTGGTCGCACGCTTCATTCCAGGCGACCGCGAGGCCGACCCCAAGCCGCTCGACTGGCCGGGATTTTTCCTGACCTCGCTCGGGCTGGCCTGCCTGCTCTACGGCCTCGAGCGCATCGCGCATCCCGAGGATGGCGTGCTGCCGACCGTGCTGCTGATCACGGCGGGCGTCGTCATCGGCTGGCTGGCGGTGCGGCATCTCGGGCGCGTGGCCCATCCGCTGCTCGACCTCTCTTCTTTCAGGGTGCAGACTTTCGCCATCTCGACGCTTGCCGCCGGCACCATATTCCGGGTGGCGATCAATGCGACGCCGTTCCTGCTGCCGCTCTTGTTCCAGGTCGGCTTCGGCCTCTCGCCCGTCGATGCCGGCTTGATGATCCTGGCCTATTTCCTCGGCAATCTCGGCATGAAGACGGTGACGACGCCGACGCTGCGGCGTTTCGGTTTTCGCACGGTGATGGTGGTCAACGGCATCATCGCCTCTGCGGCGATCATGGCTTGCGGAGCGATCTCGCCGCAGACGCCGCAAGCCCTGGTGGTGGCGCTGATGCTGATTGCCGGCCTGTCGCGCTCGATGCAGTTCACGGCGCTCAACACGCTGGCCTTCGCCGACATCGAGGCGGCGCATCGCAGCTCGGCGGCGACGCTGTCGTCCATGCTGCAGCAGATGGCGATGCTGTTCGGCGTCGCCGTGGCGGCGGCGATCCTCAACCTGTCGCAGAGCGCGAGAGCCCGGCCGGCGCTCGACCTCGTCGATTTTCGAATCGCCTTTTTCGTGATCGGCGCCATCGGGCTGGTCGCGGCGCTGCGTTTCCTGGTCCTGCCGCCCGCTGCCGGGGCAGAGGTTTCCGGCCACGCAGCGGGGAACTGAGATCGAGTTTTCGCGTCCGAGGCGGAGATAAATTCCGCCTCATCCTTTCGCCTTGATGCCGCACTTTCGCGAATGGCCGGGATGGCGCAATCAATTGCCAAAAATGCAGGAGTTTCCGGGCATTGCGCCAGTTTTGGCAATCGATGCGTCCACTCCACGAATATCGGCGCCAACGCCTGTTCTGAACGCGGATTCATTTGACGAACCGGCGCCGAGCCGCTTAGCTTTGCTTTCGGGATGACAGCGCTGTCATCGGGGCAAATGCAGAGATGAACGCGATTGGCTGGCTAAACCTAAAGAGCCTGAATCAGGAAGGCATTGTCTTTGCCATCGCGGTGGTGCTGTTCGTTGCCGCCGCCATAGGTCTGCCGGGTTTCATCGACCCCAACAACCTCGTCGCCATCGTCAGATCCGTGTCGGTGCTGGGCATATTGGCGCTTGGCATGGCGGTCGTCATCATCGGCCGCGGCATCGATCTGTCGGCGGTGGCGATCATGGCGATGTCGGTCGCCTGGTATCTGCAACTGCTCAACTCGGGGACTTCGGACGGATTGGCCTTCGCCTATGTGCTGGCAGGCGTGCTCGCCATCGGGCTGCTCAACGGCTTTCTCGTCGCCTATGCCGATGTGCCGGCGATCTTCGTGACGCTGGCCACCGGCTCCTTCGTCTTCGGCTATGTGCGCTCGCAATTGATCACGCAGGATGCCGTGCCGGTGCCGCAGGGCCATTGGGTCGAACTGCTCGGCGGCCTGCGCTTCCTCGATATCCCGATCGAGGTGTTCGTGTTCGCCGGCCTGGCCTTCCTGTTCTTCCTGTTCCTGCGCTACACCAAATGGGGCCGCTATATCTATTTCGCCGGCGACAATCCGGGCGCCGCCCGCAACATCGGCATTCCGGTACGGCCGATGCTGGTGCTGCGTTATGTGCTCTCGGCTTTCGTGGCGCTGATCGCCGGCCTTTTGACGGCGGCCAGCCTGCACTCGATCAACACCCGTGTCGTCAACTCGACGCTGCTCTACGACATCGTCCTGGTGGCGGTGATCGGCGGCATCGGCCTGTCCGGCGGCAGGGGCGGGGTGCGCAACGTGCTGGTTGGCGCCGCGCTGATCGGCATCCTGCTCAACGCCATGACCATCATCGACATTCCGCTGCTCTACCAGAACCTGATCAAGGCGGCGATCCTGTTAGGGGCCATCATCGTCGACGGCATCATCAATCCGCGCGACGAACAGACCGCACAACAGGGCGACATTTAGAGCAGATGGGCTAGCCCATCTTGCTCGGGGGTACCCGGCGCGATCGCGATGATCGGCCGGCAATGAAAACCGAACCAGAGGACGTGACATGAGACTGATCAAGACACTTATGGCCGCCGCTACGGCGCTCGCCATCACCGCCTTCGTGGCACCGACCTTCGCCGCCGACGATCCGGGGCCGGCCGCCTATGCACAGGCGCTCAAGGGCAAGCGCGTCATGCTGGTGCCGCTGGCCATGGGCTTCGACCTGGCGCAGGGCTGGGCGCACTATCTGAAGAAGGAAGTCGAGGCCTGGGGCGGCACCTTCGAGACGCGCGACCCGAACTGGGTGGTCGATGCCGGCGCACAGGCAATCACCGACGCGATCTCGTCGGATACCAGGCCCGACGTGCTGATCATCCACGCGCCGGACCTCAACTCCTATTCCAAGCTGATGAAGAAGGCGCAGGCCGCCGGCACCTATGTGATCCTGGTCGACAACCCCGCCAACTTCCCGGCCGACGCCTTTGTGGGCAGCGACTGGGACCGGCTTGGCCAGCTCGAGGCCGAGGCCGCCATCAAGGGCTGCGGCGAGAACTCGTCGAAGAAGATCGGCCTGGTGCAGGGCGACCAGGCGAATTCGTCCAGCCTCTACCAGTATGCCGGCATCATGAAGGTGCTGGACAAGCATCCCGACTTCAAGGTCGTCGCCAAGCCTGACTCCAACTGGGACGCGACGACCTCGCGCAACGTGACAACGACGATGCTGCAGCAGAACCCGGACATCTGCTCGATCATCGATTTCTGGGATGGTGACGCCACCGGTGCCTCGGCCGCGATCCGCGACGCCAAGCTCGACGGCAAGGTGTTTCTGGTCACCACCGGCGGCGGCGAGAAGGCGGCCGACTGCGACAAGCTTAACGATGGCACCTACGGCGCTGTCGTGATGACCGATCTCGCCCGCCAATCGGGCGACATGAACGCCATCATCAAGTTCCTGCTGCAGAGCGGCCAGCCGGCCGGCACCTCGCACACCTACATCTACACGCTGGAGAAGGCGACGACCAAGGCCGACCTCAAGCCCGACAGCTGCTGGGATCTGAAGGCGCTGCAGGCCGAGGCGGCGGCGAAGTAAGCCACGCCGTCGAAATTCCACGAGGTGGCCGGATCAGTTCGGCCACCTCTTTCTCTTGAGCAATGGCAGCCGATGTCCTTTCGCGAACGCCTCCAGTCCTGGCGCTACAATCTCGTGCCCGACCATCTGGTCGGTGAAATCCTGACCAAACGCTGGACCGACAACGCCATTCCGTTCCTGGCGCTGGTGGTGACGTTGGCGACCTTCGGTTCGATCATTCCGGGCTTCTTCAAGCTGAACGCGCTGCAGGAATCGACCCGCCAGCTCGGCGAGTTCTCCATGGTCGTGACCGGCATGACGGTGGTCATGCTGGGCGGCGGCATCGACCTCTCAGTGGGCTCGATCTTCGCGCTTTCCTGCTTCTCGGCCGTCTATGTCTTCTTCATCCTCGAACAATCGATCTGGCTGGCGCTGGCCGCCTCGCTCGCCACTGGCCTGGTCTTCGGCGCCATAAACGGCTACCTCGTCGGCTACCTCAGGCTGCGTGCCTTCCTCACCACGCTGGTGACGTTCATTTTCGGCAGGGCACTTTTCGATATACTGGTCACGACCTATGCCGCCGACGTGCAGCTTTCCCAGGCCACGTCGGATGTGCTCGACTTCATCGGCGACAGTACCTTCTGGGGGCTCTCGGTCTCGGTGTGGCTGGCGATTATCCTCGCCATCGTCACCCATATCGCGCTGACGCGCTCGCGGCCGGGATGGCATGTTCTGGCGGTCGGCGGCTCGCGGCGCTCGGCGCACAATGCCGGCATCCGCGTACGCCGCACCGTGTTCATGACCTATGTCTTCTCCGGCTTCTGCGCCTCGATCGGCGGCTTCCTCATTGCCTGCCGGTTGAGCGGGGCAGGGCCGGGCACCGGCCTCAACCTCGAAATCATGGCGCTGACGGCGGCGGTGGTCGGCGGCGTCAGCCTTGGCGGCGGGCGTGGCTCGGTGATCAAGGGCCTGATGGGCGCCATCATCGTCTTGACCATGACCAACGGGCTGATCCGGCTGGGCTATGGCACCGGCACCAACCAGATGGTGCTGGGCATCATGCTGGCCGTGGCGGTGACGATCGACATCCGCTGGCTGAAGAACCGCCACAAGGTGCTCAACGAAGTCTATGTCGCGCCGGTCTATCTCAAGATGGGCGAGACACAGTCGGCGGTGCCGGGTTCCGGCACGCCTTACGAACTCGACAATCGATTGTCAGAGGCGGACCATATCGGGCTTGGCGAACTGGAAGGACCGGAAGACGTCATTCTCGATCGCGACGACAATCTCTATTGCGGCACTCGCCATGGCGAGATCGTCCGCTTTTTCGCGCCGGACTATGTCAGGTCGGAAGTGTTTGCCCATATCGGGGGTTTTCCGCTTGGGCTCGCCTTCGACAAATCAGGCAATCTGATCAGCTGCGTCGGCGCCATGGGTCTCTATTCCGTCTCGCCGCAGCGCGAGGTGAAACGGCTTTCGGCGGAGACAGCGCGCTCCTGGACCTCGATCGTCGACGATGCGCGGCTGCGTGATCCCAACGACTGCGACATCGCGCCTGACGGCCGCATTTATTTCACCGACTCGACCAAGCGTTACGACGCGCATGACTGGGCGCTGGACTCCATCGAGAACCGCGCCACCGGCCGGCTGCTGGTCTACGACCCGAAGGATGGTTCGACGAAGACGCTGCTCGACGGCTACCGCTACACCAATGGTGTCTGCATGGCGCATGACGGCAAGTCGCTGTTCTTCGCCGAAAGCTGGGCCTGCCGCGTGCATCGCTATTGGCTCGAAGGGCCGAAGGCCGGCACCGCCGAATGCGTCATCCGCGACATGCCGGGCTATCCCGACAACATCAACAGGGCGTCGGACGGCAATTACTGGATGGCGTGGCTCGGCATGCGCACACCGAGCTTCGACCTGTCGCTGCGCCATCCCGACATGCGCAAGCGCATGACGCGCCGGCTGCCGCAAGACGAGTGGCTGTTCCCCAACATCAACACCGGCGGCGTGGTGAAATTCAACGAGAAGGGCGGCATCGTCGAGGCTATGGGCGACCTCTCCGGCGGCGCGCACCCGATGGTCACCTCGATGCGCGAGCACAAGGGTTTCCTGTTCGTCGGCGGCATCCTCAACAACCGCATCGGCCGCTACAAGATTTCTGGCGCCGACCCGAACTGGACCAGCCCCGCTTCCTGTTGGGGAGCGACCTCATGATCCTCGATCCGATCCTGGACATGTTTCGCGGCAAGGCCGTCACCATCCCGCCGCTCGACGGTGCCTTCCGGCCGAACACGCGGCTGGATGAGGCACCAGCTTTCGCAGAGTTGAGCGAGCCGGACAATCTGCTGGTCCGCGATGGCCGGCTGCTCGCCGCCAGTGGCAACGCCATTTATTCGATCGCCGCCGGAGCCGAGCCCAAGGTGGTCGAGACCTTTGCCTCGCCCATCACGGCGCAGGCGCTGTCGCCGTCGGGTGAACTGACGGTCGGACTGGAAAGCGGCAAGCTGCTGGTTGCCGGCAGGGAGGTTTCGCTACCGGCTGGCGTCAGCTGCATAACCGCGCTTGCCTATGCCGGGGACGGCACGCTGTGGCTGGCCAACGGCTCGGCCGAGCATGCGCCGTCGCAATGGGCCGCCGATCTGATGAAGAAGGGCGCATCCGGTTCGCTTTGGAGACGGGACGCGACGGGCGGCGAGTTCCGCAAGGTGGCCGGCGACGTTGCCTTTCCCTATGGGCTCCATCCTCTCGGTGGGGACGTGCTGGTCAGCGAGAGCTGGCGTCATCAGCTCGTCCGTTTCGACGGTGTGACAGGCAATCGGACCACAGTGCTGACGCACCTGCCTGGCTATCCGGCGCGGCTTTCGCCGTCTGGCGATGGCGGGGCATGGTTGAGCCTGTTCGCGCCGCGCAACCGGCTGATCGAATTCGTGCTGCAGGAAACGCACTACCGCCAGGACATGATCGACCAGGTGCCGCCGGCTTACTGGATCGCGCCGGCGCTGGCTTCCAGTCGCAGCTTCCTCGAACCGCTGCAATGTGGCGCTATCCGCACCATGGGCATTCACAAGCCGTGGTCGCCGAGCCGCTCCTACGGGCTGGTGGTCAGGCTGGACCAGAATCTGCAGCCGCAATTCAGCCTGCATAGCCGCGCCAACGGCACACGCCACGGCATCTGCAGCGTGGCCGAGAACGAAGGTCGCCTGTTCATCGCTTCCAGGGGCGGCGACTGCGTGCTGGCCATCGACATCGCTTCGGGAGGTTTCTGATGGAGCCGATCGTTCGCCTGGAAAACGTCACCAAAAACTATCGTGGCGTGCCTGCGGTCAAGAACGTCACCTTCGAGTTGCGCAAGGGCGAGATCCACGCGCTGCTCGGCGAGAACGGCGCCGGGAAATCGACGCTGACCAAGATCATCGCCGGCGTTGTCGACGCGACTTCGGGCAAGATGTTCCACAAGGGGCGGGAGATCGCCTACGCGTCGCCGCATGCCGCATTGGAAGCCGGCATTGCCATGGTGTTCCAGGAGACCAGCCTGGTGCCGTCGATGACAGTGGCGCAGAACCTTTATCTCGGTACTGAAAAATTCCTCAACCGGCTGCGCGGCACGTATATTTCAGCACAGCAATTCCTGCAGTCGCTGAATTTCCCGGTCGATCCGAACGCCATGGTGGCGACGCTGGGGGCGGCCAAGCGGCAGATGGTCGAGATCGCGCGCGCGGTGCATCACAATGCCGAGATCATCATCTTCGACGAACCGACGGCGACGCTGACGCCGGAAGAAAAGCGCCACTTCTTCGCCCTGATCCGAAGGCTGAAGGCGAATGGCGTCTCCATCGTCTTCATCAGCCATGCGTTGGAAGAGGCGCTTGCCATCGCCGACCGCATCACCATCCTGCGCGACGGCGAACTGGTCATTACCGACGACACGTCGGCCTTCGACCGAGACAGAATTGTCGCCGCAATGGTCGGGCGCACGCTGTCGGGCCAGATCTACGGCCAGCGCGACGAGGCGAAACTGCGCAAGGCGGGCAAGAAGGTGCTGTCGGTGCAGGACATTTCGATGAGCAATGTCGTGCGCAACAATTCCTTCTCGATCTTCGAGGGCCAGATCACCGGCGTGTTCGGGCTGATCGGCTCGGGTCGCACTGAAACCTTCAAGATCGTGTCTGGCATCTACAAGCGCGATTTTTTGCGCGGTGGGACGATCGAACTTGATGATAAGCCCGTGCGCTATCTCGTGCCGAGCGAGGCGGTGGCCGACGGCATCGTCTATGTCACCGAGGACCGCAAGAGCGAAGGCATCTTCGAGACGATGGGTATTGCCGAAAACCTGTTCGGCGGGCTGTTGGCGGCGGGCCGCGAAAAGGCCTGGGTGATCAACCAGCAGGAGATGCGGCAGCTCTCGGCCGAATGGACGAAGACGCTGAACATCAAGGCAATCAACGACAATGCCCGCGTGGTCGAGCTCTCCGGCGGCAACCAGCAGAAGGTGGTGATCGGCAAGGGACTGGTGCAGCAGCCACGCATCGTCATCTTCGACGAGCCGACGCGCGGCGTCGATGTCGGCGCCATCGCCGAAATCCACCAGATCATCAACCGACTCGCCGATGAAGGTCTCGCCGTCGTCGTCATTTCGTCCTACCTGCCGGAGATCATGAACCTGTCGGACCGGATTCTGGTGTGTCGCCAGGGCCGCATCGTCGAGGAGTTTTCGCCGGCGGAGGCGACGGAGGAGAAGATCATGTACGCGGCGGTGCATTAGCGTGCGGGCTGGTGCGTACTTCGACAATTGACTAGAGCGCTCATCCATTCGTCATCCACGGGCGGAGCAAGGAGCGCAGCGACGCGGCGCAGACCCGAGGATCCATGCAGGGACTCGGAAGCGCCGCCACGGCGCAGAATTCTGCTCCGCTGCACTCTATGGCCAAGGTCACGGAATGGATCCCAGGGTCTCCGCGACGGAGCTTCGCTCCTGCTTCGCCCTAGGATGACGAAGGAGAGGTACTTCGGCCGAACTCCGCGGTCGCGTGCTTTCTCGCGCCAAAAAAGTGAATCGGACAAACCGATTAGTCCCGTTTGCTCAACATCTGATTCAATCCACCCGACGATCCAATGAAGGAAGAACACCATGGCCACCACCAAACTCCTCAGCGATGCCGAGGTCGAAAAAATCCCGGCGGCGAAGGCGGTGTTCGACGACATTAGGGCGACGCGCAAATCCGACTTCGTCAACAATTTCTGGCGCGGGCTGGCCAATGATCCAGTGTCGCTGAAGCGGGTGTGGGAACAGCTCAAGGCGGTGATGGTGACTGACAGCGCCATCGATCCGCTGACCAAGGAAATGATCTACATCGCCATCTCGACCGCCAATGGCTGTTCCTACTGCGTTCATTCGCACACGGCGGCGGCACGCGCCAAGGGCATGACCGACGCGCAGCATGGCGAGCTGGTCTCGATCATCGGGCTGGCCGGCCAGACCAATCATCTGGTGACGGCGATGCAGATCCCGGTCGATCCGCAGTTCGAGGTGAAGTGAGCTGTCCTTCTGCCTGACGTCACAGGATTATAGTAAGCGTCTGAAATATTTTAGATTTCCGCGCTGCGTCGGGCGTCTATGACGTTCTTCGGCGGGCCTATATCCGCAATTGCATGGGTTTATCCCCGCCGCTGTTAAGGAAGTGACATGGAAC
This sequence comes from Mesorhizobium erdmanii, assembly GCF_013170725.1. Classification (NCBI taxonomy): domain Bacteria; kingdom Pseudomonadati; phylum Pseudomonadota; class Alphaproteobacteria; order Hyphomicrobiales; family Phyllobacteriaceae; genus Mesorhizobium; species Mesorhizobium erdmanii. The sequence goes on from NZ_CP033361.1 coordinate 3,102,141, forward strand.
GGCACTAAGGAAGCCCCATGCGATGCCGCTCGCCTGGGGGCCCGGCTCGCATGGTGGAGCCGGCATGAAAATCGTTCAGATCACAGATACCCACTTCAGCCCGACCAAGCCGCACTTCAACGGCAATTGGCAGCCGCTCGTCGCCTGGATCGAACAGAGCGGCGCCGACCTTGTCATTCACACCGGTGATCTCAGCGTCGACGGCGCCGACAAGGACGACGACATCTCCTTCTGCATGGATCTGATGCGCGAAATCTCCAAGCCGATGCTGCTGGTGCCCGGCAATCACGATGTCGGCCATCTGCCGAGTTCGCTGCAGCCGGTCAATGCCGGTCGTCTCGAGCGTTGGCGCCGGCTGGTCGGTCCAGATTACTGGATGGAGGACACTGGCACCTGGCGCCTCATCGGGCTCGACAGCCTGCTGATGGGTTTCGACGACGCCGAGGAGCACACCCAGTTCGAATGGCTGCAGGCGGCGCTGGAAAGCCGCGGCGGCCGGCGCGTCGCGCTCTTTGCCCACAAGCCGCTCTTCATCGACGAGCCCGGCGAGGGCGACACGGGTTATTGGAGCGTCAGGCCGGCGCAGCGGCAGCGTCTTTATGAACTGATCGGCGCCCACGATGTCGCGCTGTTTGCCAGCGGCCACCTGCACCGAGCCTGGCAAGGCCATTACGAAGACACGTCGCTGGTATGGGGTCCGTCGGCGGCCTTCGTGGTCGGCGACATGGAGCGCGAGATGCCGGGCGAGCGCCTGCTTGGCGCGGTGATCCATGAATTCGGCGACGCGGTTGCAAGCGAGATCGTCGCCATACCCGGCATGACCGTCCACGTCCTCGATGACGTAGTCGAGGACGTCTACCCGCACGAGGCACACAAGGTCCGCAAGAAGGTTGCGTCATGAGCGCGCTGTCACTGCGGGACCTGAACAAGTCCTTTGGCGGCAGTGTTGTCCTGAACGGCATCAGCCTCGATGTCGAGCAGGACGAATTCATTGCACTCGTCGGCCCTTCCGGCTGCGGCAAGAGCACCTTGCTGCGCGTCCTGGCGGGGCTCGACCATGCCGACAGCGGTGACATCTTCGTCGGCGGCAGGGACATGTCGCCGGTTGCCGCGGCCGACCGCAACATCGCCATGGTCTTCCAGTCCTACGCGCTCTACCCGCATTTGACGGCCGGCCAGAACATTGCCGTGCCGCTTGCCATGAAACGGCTGAGCCACTCGCAGCGGCTGCCGCTGGTTGGTTCCCTGCTGCCCGGCCAGAGGGAAATCCGCACCGGCATAGCGCGCGACGTCCGCGAGATGGCGGCGTTGCTCAAGATCGACCATCTGCTCGACCGCAAGCCGGGGCAGATGTCGGGCGGCCAGCGGCAGCGCGTGGCGCTGGCGCGCGCCATGGTGCGGCAGCCGTCGATCTTCCTGATGGACGAGCCGCTCTCCAATCTCGATGCCAATCTGCGCGTCCATGCGCGCGGCGAGATCGTCGAGCTGCATCGGCGCGCGGGCGTGCCGACGCTCTATGTGACGCACGACCAGGCCGAGGCGCTTTCGATGGCCGATCGCGTGGCGGTGATGATCGGCGGCAATCTGCTGCAGCTCGCCCCGCCCGATGTGATCTACAACGATCCCGCCCATATCGAGGTCGCGCGTTTCGTCGGCCAGCCGCGGATCAACATCCTCCAGGCGCAGGCCGAACATGGCCGTGTCGGGTTCGAGGGCATCCGTCTGGCTTTGCTGGAGAAGGTGGCGAACGGCCCTGTCAGCCTCGGCATCCGGCCTGAATTCGTCAAACTGTCCCCCAGCGGACGCAGCGGCCTTGCCGGTCGGATCGAGCGCCTCGAATTCCTCGGCTCGGAAGTCATCGCCCATTGCCGGCTCGACGCCTCCGGCGAGATCGTCATTGCCAAGCTGGCGCCGCACGAGGCGAGGGACCTGATCGCCGGAATGCCGGTGGGCGTGCTTCTGCCTGCCGAACAGGCGATGATCTTCGCGCCGGAGGGACGGCGGCTGCGCGTCGCGGACACAGCGAGCGCGCGGCAGGAGCCGGCCTATGTCTAGCGTCTCGCTGGCGGGCAATATCCCGAGCGCCGCGGCACTTCGTGCGCGTAGCGAAGACCGGACCGCCTGGTTGCTGGCGGCGCCGGCCATCGTGCTGTTGCTGCTGTTCGTGCTGTTGCCGGTGGCTGCCGTCATCTTTCTCGGCTTCACCGATTTCGAGCTTGGCTACGGCAAGTTCCGCTTCGTCGGCTTCGAGAATTACGCGCATATCATTTCCGACCGCACCTTCCGCCGGTCGCTGTGGAACACGTCGGTCTATACGGCGATCGTCGCGCCGGTCTCGATCCTTCTTGGCCTGGGTGTTGCCCTGCTGATCGAAGGCGAGGGGCGGGCGCGCGGCTTTTTTCGCACCGTATATTTCCTGCCCGTCGCCTCGCTGATCGTCGCCATGGCGACGGTCTGGCAATACATCTTCCACCCGACGATCGGGCCGCTCAATGCGCTGCTTTCGCTCGTTGGCATTCCCGGCCCGAACTGGCTCGGCGCCTCGAATACCGTGCTTTACAGCCTTTCGATCATCGGTATCTGGCAGTCGGTCGGCTTCAACATGGTGCTGTTCCTGGCCGGCCTGACGGCGATACCGCGCGAGCTCTATGCCGCCGCTCACGTCGACGGCGCGAAATCGGCGCTGGACCGGTTCTTCCTCGTCACCTGGCCGATGCTCGGGCCGACGACGCTGTTCGTCGTCACCATCAGCATCACCAACGCGGTGAAGGTCTTCGAGACGGTGAAGATGCTGACCGACGGCGGCCCCAACAAGGCCTCCGAAGTGCTGCTTTTCACGATCTACCAGGAAGGTTTCGTCTATCTGCGCGTCGGCTACGCCTCGGCGATGACGGTGGTCTTCCTGGCGATCCTCGTCGTTCTGATGCTCCTGCAATACCGCGTGCTCGACCGGCGGGTGCACTACACATGACGAGCATCCCGGCCGGCCGCATCATCCGCTTCGCGCTGCTTTCGCTTGGCGCGCTGATGATCCTTGCGCCCTACATCTTCATGATCTCGACGGCGGGCAAGACGCAGAGCGACATCTTCACCTCTTCGCTGGCGCTCATCCCGCAACATTTCTATTTCGCCGAGAATTTCGCCAAGGCGCTCGCCAAGGTGTCGATGGCGACGCTGCTGTGGAACGGCGTCGTCGTCTGCGGCCTGATCTTCTTCTTCCAGGTCGTGGTCGCGATCCCTTGCGCCTATGCGATGGCCAAGCTGAAGTTCCGTGCCGCGCGGCTGATGATGGTGCTGGTCATGCTCGGCCTGCTGGTGCCGATCCATGCCACGGCGCTGCCGCTCTATGTCGCCTTCGACCGGATGTCGCTCTTGAACAGCTACACCTCGCTGGTGGCGCCGTTCACCATATCGGTGTTCGCGATCTTCATGTTCCTGCAGTTCTTCCGCGCCATGCCCGACGACCTCTTGCACGCCGCGCGGCTCGACGGCATGTCCGAGCTCGGCATCATCGCGCGCGTCATCGTGCCCAATGCGTGGCCAGCGGTCACCGCCTTCGCGATCTTTTCCGTCGTCGCGCATTGGAACGACCTCTACTGGCCGCTCATCGTCGTCAGCAAGCAGGCCTACGCCACGCCGCCGCTCGGCCTGATGTATTTCCGCGCCGCCGAGGCCGGTGACGACTACGGCGCGCTGATGGCGGCCACGCTGATCATCACCCTTCCTCTCGTCGCCGCTTTCCTGCTCGCGCAGAAGCGCTTCGTCGAGGGCATCACCATGACCGGTCTCAAAGGCTGACCGGTCAAGACCGACTGGCCAACAAGGAGCACGAACGATGAAGCATTTTTCCAGGATCTTTGCCGCGGCGGCGGTGTCGCTGGCGGCGGCCCTTCCGGCCCATGCCGAAACGACGCTGACGGTGCACTACCCGATGCCGGGCTTCTTCAAGAACGTGATGGACACGATCTCGAAGAAGTTCATGGAGGAAAACCCCGACATCAAGATCCAGTTCGCCAGCCCGTCGGCGACCTACGAGGAAGGCATCCAGACCATTCTTCGCCAGGCCGGCACCGACGAAATGCCTGACATTACCTTCATCGGCCTCAACCGCCTGCGCATGCTCAACGAACGCAACGTTGCCGTCGATCTCGGCCCGCTGGTCAAGAAGGAGGGCAAGATGGCGGAGCTCGGCTTCTCCGACACGATCCTGAAGCTGGCGCAGGTCAACGGCAAGCAGGTCGGCCTCGCCTTCGCCACCTCCAACCCGATCATGTACTACAACGCCGACCTGGTGAAGGCGGCCGGCGGCGATCCGGACAATCCGCCCAAGACCTGGGACGAGGTGATCGCGCTCGGCGGCAAGATCAAGGCTCTCGGCAACGGCGTCGACGGCATCGACTTCCGCTGGCAGGGCGACGACTGGATGTTCTCGGCGCTGCTGTTCGGCGCCGGCGGCAAGATGCTGAACGAGGACGAAAGCAAGGTCGCCTTCAACGGGCCGGAAGGCGAGAAGGCGGCGGAGATACTGGAGAGGATGGTCAAGGAGGGCGGCATGCCGGTCTTCACCAAGCCGGCGGGCGAGCAGGCTTTCGCGGCCGGCAAGGTCGGCTTCGAATTCCAGACCACCGGTGCTCTCGTCAACACCATCAAGAATGTCGGCGACAAGTTCACGCTGCGCACCGCCAAGATCCCGCTGATCGATCCGGTCAACGGCCATCTGCCGACCGGTGGCAATGCGGTGGTCATCCTGACCAAGGACGCCGCCAAGCAGGAAGCTGCCTGGAAGTTCGCGAAATTCGCCGCTGGCCCCTATGGCGCTTCGGTCGTCGTGCCGGGCACGGGCTATGTTCCCAACAATGAACTGGCGGCGAAATCACCAGACTATCTCGGCGATTTCTACAAGAAGAACCCGCTGTTCCAGGCCGGGCTCAGCCAGATGCCGTTGATGGTTCCGTGGTATGCCTTCCCGGGTACCAACGGGGTCAAGGTGACGCAGACCATCGTCGACAATCTGTCGCGCATCGTCGACCAGTCGGCCTCGCCCAAGGAAGCGCTCACGGACGCGGCGAGCGACGTCGAAGGCATGCTGCCGACGCAGTGAGGATTGTGATGGCTCCTACCTTCCCCCACAAGGGGGAAGGTAGGAGCTGCATTAAACCGGCCGGTAGACCTTCTCGGCTGTGTTCCAGAAGATATCGGCCTCGGCGGCCGCGCCGTGCTTAGTTACAGCCTCGCGGTGCGCCTTGATCAGCTCGGCGTGGCTGGTCCAGAGCTTCTCGATCGGGAAGTTCGAACCGAACATCAGATGATCCGAGCCTAGAATATCGATCGCGTTGTCGACAATATAGGCGATGAGCGCCGGGTCGTTGCGGTGGACGAAGGTGCCGAGACCCGACAGCTTGGCATAGGAATTCGGTGCGGCTGAGAGCGTGCGCAACCCGGCCTTCCACCCCTCGGTGGTTTCCTTGTCCATGCCGGTCAGCATTCCGGCATGGGTGAGGATGAAGTTGGTCTCGGGATTCTCCCCGACCAGTGTCAGACCGTCTTTCATCTGGGCTGGGAAAAGCTGCAGGTCGAAGGACAGACCATAGTCTTTCAGCCTTCCGACATTGGCGCGCACTTTAGGGTCGATCACCTGATCGGCCGAGGTAGCAAAGCGGAAGGCCGGCGTCTCGTGCCAGTGCAGTTGCATGCGCACGCCGCGCAGCAGCCTGTATTTCATCAGCCGGTCGATCTGCGGCCTGACATCGTCCACCGTCATGTCGGCATAGCCGACGATGGCATGCGGCCAGCCGGTCTCGTCAGCCGTCTTCTGCAGGAAGGCGACTTCCTTCTCGAAATCCTCCTTCGCCCAGTTGGTCTGGACGTAGACGGCCTTCTCGACGCCGGCGCCGTGCTGGTCCTCGAGGAACTCGCCGATCGGATAGTCGCGGCGGATCGGCTCGTAGGGACCGAAGATACGTGGCACCATCGGCCCGACCAGCCAAGGCTGGTCCTTCTGGCGCCAGATGTGGAAATGCGCGTCGATGGCTTTATGCATCAGGAAACCCTCTTCCAGATTGTCGCGGCCGAAGGGGCGGGGTGGGCGAGCGACAGGATGAAATCGGCTAGGCTTTTCACCGACGACCCGTCGATGAGATCATCGAGGTCAGGCAGGATGGCGCGCAGTGCCGCGGTGGCCGGCCGGAAGCGCGGGTCGCCGGCAAGCGGCGTTGCCAGCGACAGCCGGAAGGCACGGGCGCTCAGCCGGCGCATCGCCGTCTCCAGTTCGGCATGATCGCCACGCTCCAGCGCGTCCGACAGGATCACAACCGCCGCACCGCGCGCGAAGGATGAGAAGCGGGGAACGGAGAGGAAAGCGAGCAGTGTCGGTCCCATGCGGGTGCCGCCGTCCCAATCGTCGACCTGGGCCGCTGCGCGTGCCAGTGCCTGGTCGCGGTCGCGGTCGCGGATGCGCAATGCCGAGGTGATGCGGGTGAGCCGCGTGCCGAAGGTGAAGATCTCGGCACGGTCCGCGCCATGCACGGCGGCGTGCGCAAGCTTGAGATAGTCCGCTGTGTGCAGCTTCATCGAGCCGGAGACGTCGATCAAGAGCAGCAGCTTGCGCGGCACGGTCTGGCGGCGGCGCAGCAGAGGCGACGGCACATCGCCATCGGCGCTGACGATTTCGCGCAGCGACCGGCGCAGGTCGAGCTTGCCGCGCGAATGCGTGCGCACGGTGCGGAAGGAGCGGCGGGCGGGCAGGGCGGCTGACAGCTTCCGGCGGAAGGCGGCCAGCCTGTCGTCGTCGCGCTGGAAGTCGCGGCTGCTCAATTGTTCCAGGGCCGAGGACAATTCGCCGCCTTCCTGGCTGTTCTCGGCCGCGATGCGCTCGTCGTCGGCGCCGCCATCGTCCTTGATGCGGGTTTCCTCGTCGGGGTCGCCTTCGATGACGGCCGAATTGTTGCCGTAGAAATGGCTCTGGAAATGCGCTTCGAATTCGTCGCGGCGGTCGGGCGGCGGCGCCAGCGTGGCAAGGGCGGCCTCGCGGATGTCGCCCATCGAACGCGGGCCGAGCAGGGCCACCGCCTGCATGAAGCTGATGACCTGTTCGGGGGCGACGGCAAAGCCGTAGCGGCGCAGCAGCCGCCCGAAGCCGAGCAAGGGTGCGGCGGCGCGGGGCAGCTTTTCCGGACGCCTCATTCCTTCGCGCCCCCCTCTGTCCTGCCGGACATCTCCCCCACTAGGGGGGATATCAGCTGTCGCTCCGGCTTTCGCCAATCTCCAACGTTGCAGGACCGAGCGGAGCGCCAAAACCGCCAATCTCCCCCCTCGTGGGGGAGATGGCCGGCAGGCCAGAGGGGGGCGCTGTCCCGCCAGCCTTGCGAGATAGGCGCGTTGTCCATCACCCCAGCGCCTCCTCTACGATCTGCCCGAGCTCCGGCGCGATATATGACAAATCCTCCTCGTCCTTGATCAGCACGCCGATGGCGCGGCGGAAGGCTTCCGGCCACGGACTACCGCCTTTTTCCAGAATGGTCGCGGCATTGGCCCACTCGACCGCCTCGGCGATGCCGGGCGGCTTGGCCAGCGGGCGGGCACGGATGGTCTGCACGGCTGCAGCAACGGCGCGCGCCGTGCTTTCTGCAACATCGCCGGCACGAAGCATGATGATGGCTGCCTCGCGACCTGCGTCGGGATAGCCGATCCAGTGATAGACGCAGCGACGGCGCAGGGCTTCGGCGAGTTCGCGGGTGCGGTTCGAGGTCAGGATGACGATCGGCTGGGCGGCAGCGCGGATGGTGCCGCGCTCGGGGATACTGATCTGGAAATCGGAGAGGAACTCCAGCAGCAGCGCTTCGAACTCATGGTCGGAACGGTCGATCTCGTCGACCAGCAGCACGCGCTGTTCGGGCGCCTTCAGCACTTGCAGCAGCGGCCGGGCGATCAGGAAGCGGTCGTCATAGATATCGATCTCGTGCTCGCCGGCATGGCGGATGGCAAGCAACTGGCGTTGGTAATTCCACTCGTAAAGCGCGTGCCCCGCGTCGATGCCTTCATAGCATTGCAACCGTACCAGCTCGCGGCCGAGCAGGTCGGCGATTGCTTTCGCTGCTTCCGTCTTGCCGACGCCCGGCGCGCCTTCCAGCAGCAGCGGTTTGCCGAGCTGGATCGCCAGGAAGATCGCCGTGGCAAGGCTGTCATCGGCCAGATAGCGCGAGGCAGCGAGATGCGCCGCCACCGCCTCCGGCGAGGATGCGACTGTCCCGGCGTTCAGCTCGGACATGTCAGTTCGCTTGCGCCTTGAGCGCGCGCAAAATGCGTTCCGGCGTGATCGGCAGCGTATCGATGCGTACCCCGACGGCGTCGAAGACGGCATTGGCGACCGCCGGTATTTGCGGGTTGGCACACATCTCGCCAGGCCCCTTGGCGCCGTAAGGGCCATCCGCGGAAGGCCGCTCCAGCACGATGATCTCGGTCTCGGCGAGGTCGCCGGGACCCGGCATCAGGTACTGGTTGAAGTCCGTGCCGCCATGGTCGCGGTTGGGATAATAGGGCTCTGTCGTCTCGTAGAGCGCGTGGCTGATGCCCATCCAGGAGCCGCCGACCAATTGCTGCTCGACCATTTTCGGGTTCAGCGCCCGGCCGATCTCGAACACGTTCTTCACCGTCAACACGGTGACCTCGCCGGTCTCGTCGTCGACCTCGACCTCGGCCACCGTGCAGGCGTGCGCGTAGCAGGTCGAAGGCTTCATCGCGCCGGTTTCCTTTTCCGGATAGGAGCGCGGGATGAGGAACATGCCGCGGCCGGAGATCGAGCGGCCGCGCTTGAAGTGGGCCGACAGCGCGACATCGAAGATCGAGATCGACTTTTGCGGCGCGCCCTTGACCAGTATGTTGCCCTGGCCGTCGGTCTCGAGATCGGAGGCGTTCACCTCCAGTTCCTCGGCCGCCACTTCCAGCATCACCTGGCGGGCTTCCCTGGCGGCCTGGATGACGGCGTTGCCGGCGCGGTGCGTGCCGCGCGAGGCGAAGGTGCCCATGCAGTGCGGGCCGGTGTCGGTGTCGGCGGTGTCGACAACGACGCGGTCGGTCGGCACGCCGATCGTCTCGGCGCAAATCTGCGCCATGATCTGCTTCATGCCCTGGCCGAGATCGACCGAGGACAGGGTCACCATGAAATTGCCGGTGGGCGTCGAATGCACCAGCGCCTGCGTCGGGTCGCCGCCGAGATTCATGCCCGTCGGATAGTTGATCGCGGCGACGCCGCGCCCGCGCCGGATCGCCATCTCAAGCTCCCTTCCTGTAGGAGGACATTGCCATGTATTTTTCCGCCACCGGCCAGTTGGCGGCGCGCGAGGCTTCCTGCATGCATTCGATCAATGCCGCCCCCTCGGTCGGCTGCCGATGCGCCTTCATATCGCCGTCGCGATAGGCGTTGATGAAGCGGAATTCGAGCGGGTCCATGCCGATCAGCCGGGCCAGCTTGTCCATCTGCACCTCCAGCGCGAAGTCGCCGATGGTGACGCCGAAGCCGCGCATGGCGGAGGAAGGAGTGCGGTTGGTGTAGACGCAGTAGGTGTCGATCCAGACATTGGGGATGGTGTAAGGGCCGGGATAATGGCCGGCGCCCTTCTGCGCGCCATAAGGCGAATGGCGCGAATAAGCGCCGGCATCGGTATAGCCGGTGACTTTTCGCGCGACGATGCGGCCGTCCTTCATGACACCGTCCTTGATGACGACCTGTTCCGCGGCGCGGGGCGAAGAGATCTGCATCTCTTCCTCGCGGCTGTAGACGAAGGAGACGGGCCGGCCGGTGAGCTTGGCACCAAGAATGGCGATCGGCTCGACGATCACGTCGACCTTGCCGCCAAAGCCGCCGCCGACGGTGCCGCCAACGAAATGCAGTTTCGAGCCCGGCATCTGCAGGATGATCGAGGCGTTGTCGAGGGTGAAGAACATCGCCTGCGTGTTGGTGTAGCAGGTGAAGCGGTCATTGCCCTCCGGGGCGACGACACAACCGGTCGTCTCGGTCGGCGCGTGCTCGATCGGCGAGGATTGGTAGCTTTGCTCCAGCACGTGGTCGGCGCCGGCAAAGCCCGCCTCGACATCGCCGAAGCGCACCTTGCGGCACTCGCCGCTGTCATAGAGATAGTAGTTCTGGCCGTGATATTCGTTGACCAGCGGTGCGCCGGGCTTCAGCGCTTCCTCCATGTCGAAGACGGCCGGCAGCACTTCATAGTCGACCTTGACCTTGGCGGCGGCCTCTTGCGCGGCGCGCTCGGTTTCGGCCAGCACCGCCACCACGGCCTCGCCCTTCCAGCGCACCTTGCCGTCGGCCAGCACCGTCTCGTCCTCCGGGCCGATCTGGATCAGGATCAGGATGGTGTAGACATTGTGCGGCACGTCCTTGGCGGTCAGCACTCGAACCACGCCCGGATGCTTTTCCGCCTCCGAGGTGTCGATCGAGCGGATGCGGGCATGGTGATGCGGGCTGCGCACCATCTTCAGGTGCAGCATGCCGGGAAAGTTGCGGTCGGCGAAATAGGCGGTCTTGCCGGTGACATGGCCAGGTGAGTCCGAACGCGGCCGTGGCTGGCCGATCTCGTGCAGATCGTCCTTGCGGACATCGGCGAAGTAATTCTTGCGCAATTCCATTCTTTGCCCCCTCAGGCCGCGTTCTGCGAATTGGCTCGGGCAGCGGTCAGCACCGCCTGGATGATCGGCTCGTAGCCGGTGCAGCGGCAGATGTTGCCCGACAGCGCCTCGACCACCTCGTCGCGGCTGGGGTTGGGCGTGTGGTCGAGCAGCACCTTGGCGGCCATGATCATGCCTGGCGTGCAGAAGCCGCATTGCGTGGCGAAAGTGTCGAGAAAAGCGCGCTGCAGCGGATGCAGCACGCCGCCTTCGGCGAGGCCCGATGTCGTGGTGATGGCGGTGCCGTTGCAGGTCTCGGCGAGCGTCAGGCAGGAGAGCCTCAGTTCGCCGTCGACGATGACCGAGCAGGCGCCGCAAGTGCCTTGCTGGCAGCCGCCCTTCGGCGAGGTGTCGCCGATCTTGTCGCGCAAGGCATTGAGCAGCGTCGTGCCGCTGTCGATGAATTCGGCTTTTTCGGAGCCGTTGAGCGTGAATTGAACCGGGACCTTCGCCATGTTTCCTCCTTGCGCGCCTGCCCGACGGATCGGACAGACGCGCGCCCCCCGATGGACTTTTTGTGCTTGTCGTTATCCCAAAACCGCCGCGCACTTTTGGGCGACAAGCATTAGCTCAGCAACAGCCGGCCAAGATGGACCGGCAGGACTTCGGCGCGGTACCAGGCGCTGGCGATCGGATCGGTTATCGGCGCGGTGCCTTCACCGGCTGCGGCCAGCGCCGCTGCGATGCCGTTTTGGTCGAGCTTGTTGCCCAGCAGCGCCTTTTCCGCCGCCCTGGCGCGCACCGGCCGATCTGCCATGCAGCCAAGCGCGATCCGCGCCGAGGACACGGTGCCGTCGGCAGCCTGTTCCAGGACGGCGGCGATGCTGAGCACCGAGACGCCCTTGGGCTTGATGCGCGACACTTTCAGGAAGCGGAAGCCGTCGGCCTTGGAAAGCGTGAAGCTGACTGACGTGACGATGGCACGACTGCTGTCCCGTCCGGAGAGAAAGGCCTCCATGGGCAATTCGCCGTCGTCCGTGCGGATGGTGGCGTCGAGCGCCAGCAAGGCCACGGCGAAGTCGCCATAGGGCGCTGGCGCGAACAGATTGCCGCCAACGGTCGCCATGTTGCGGACCGCCGGACCACCGACGGCGTGCGCGGCCTTGGCGAGGGCGCCGAGCTCCGGATGACGGGCGACCGCCGCCATGGTTTCCGAGGCGCCGATGCGGACCTTGCCGGCGGCGGCAGCGATGGCCGACAAGGCTGGGTCTGTCGACCTGACAAGGCCGGAAACCGCGACATCGCCTTCATTGGCGGCGCGGACGACCAGCGTGCCGCCGCCGAGATAACGGGTGCCCTGGGCCTTCAGCGCCGCATTGGCGTCCCTCACCGTTGCAAAAGTCTGCAGTGCCAGCGCCATCGCCCGCTCCCTCAGCTCTGCTCGGCAAAATGGCTCTTCAGGGCGTTGAAGCCGCCCTGGAAGACATTGGCGCCCATGCCGGCGGCGATCTTGTCGGCCTCTTCGGGGGCGGCGTCGAAGCTGGCGGTCCATTCGGCATAGGTGCGGTCGCCATCGGTGACGCGGCGCAATTGCAGCGTCGCCTTGTGGTTGGTGAGCGGCTGCGGCGTTTCCAGGATGGAATAGCTGACGAGGAAGTTCTCGTCGGAGAAGTCGAGCAGCTTTTCACGGATGCGCGCGCCGCTGGCGAGTTCGAAATTGCGCACGCAGCCGATCGTTCCGGCATCCTTGCCGCCCTCGATATGGCTCTCGACCATGCGCGGATGCCAGCCCGGCAGGTCGTTGAAGTCGCGTATGCGTGCCCAGACCTTTTCGACCGGCGCGTCGATGACGCTGGAGATGGTGACTTTTGCCATAGGACGTTCCCTTGCCAATGCGACAGCTGGGCAAGGGTAGGACGCTGGTTGCGGCGACGCTTATCAAAGCGTCTTATGCGCATATCAAGGAGTCTGAAAAAGCGGACTCGGCAGGCCGGCTCAGGCGGTCGCCCGTGCGGCCTCGCGATAGAGCGTCGGCGGTACGCCGACATGGTCACGGAAGAAGCGCGAGAAATTGCCCTGCGTGGTGAAGCCGAGATTGCAGGCGACCGAGATCAGCGGCTCCTGCGACCATTGCAGCTGCCGTACCGCTTCTTCCATGCGCAGCGTGTTCCAGTAGACATTGGGCGTCAGATTGGTCTGTTCCTTGAACAGGGCGAAGAAATGCGGCCGCGACAGGCCGACGCTGCGCGCCACGTCGTCGAAGGAGATGCGCTCGCAGACATTGGCCTTCATCAGCTGGATCGCCTTGCGGACGCGGAAATCCTGCATGGTGTTGATGTGCGTGCGCGCCTCCTGCGGCGCCGACGCATCGGCGGCATCGAGCACGGAATCGATGAAGCGCTCGATCTCGTAATTGGCGACGTCGTCGACGCTTTCATTGTCGGTCAGATGGTCGAGCAGGCTGGCGGCGGCCTGGTGCAGCCAAGGTTCCAGCGTGATGGCCGCCTGGGTAAACAGCGGCGCGGAAGAGGGCAGGTCGCGGCGCCGGCGCGCCCAGTCGGGATCGATGTAGAAAGCGAGGAACAGGCCCGGCCTGCCGTTCTGCGACAGGACGTGGCTGTGCGGCTGGAAGGAATTGATGCCGGCAGCGGTGCAGGGTCCAAGCTTGACCGTCTCGCGGCCGATTGTCATCTCGCCGGCGGTGCCTTCGAGCCAGATGATCAGATGCGCCTCGACATGGGCATGGGTGACGAAGTCGCTTGCGACATTCAGGACAGAAACATGTCCGAACCGGCCCCAGTAGAGCCTGATCGCTTCCGTCATGGGTATATCCTCCCGCAGGCGACTGGCCTCCCTTCGCCTGCATCGAGGATTGTGCGACCGGTTTCTGGTTTCCGTCAAGGCATTGGCTGTCGGCCGGTGCCCGTGACCGACAGCCCCGGCCGATTTTCAGACTGAGCGATAGGCACCCCGAGCGAATAGCGCTTCGGCACTTTCCTTCCCCCACAAGCGGTGAAGGAAAGGCGCTTGAATGTCAGTCGCTGCGCCTGAAATTGCGGATGCGGTCGAACAGCACGGCCATCAGGATGGCGCCGCCGATGAAGACACCTTGCCAGAAGGCATTGATGCCGAGCAGGCCGAGGCTGTTGCGGATGACCTCGATGAGGGCCGCGCCGACAATGGCGCCGAAAGCGGTGCCGATGCCGCCGGCGAGATTGGCGCCGCCGATGACGGTCGCGGCGATGACCTGCAACTCCATGCCGGTGCCGAGATTGGTGGTGACGGCGCCCAGCCATCCGGTCTGGATGATGCCGGCAATGCCGGCCGACAGCGCCGAGATCATGTAGACGGCGACCTTGATCTGCTTCACGGGAACGCCGGTCAGCGTCGCCGCGTGCTCGTTGCCGCCAATGGCGAAGATGTGCCGGCCGAACTTGGTCCAGCGCAGGATGAAGCCGGTGATCAGCGCCAGAATGATCATGTACAGCACCGGATTGGCGATGCCGAACACCCAGGCGCCGCCGCCGAGCGCCAGCAGCTTGTCGTGATCCGGCCCGAACTGGAAGACCACGGTGTTGTTTGAAGCGACCATCGCCAGGCTGCGGGCGATCGACAGCATGCCGAGCGTCACCACGAAGGGCGGAAAGCCGAGGTAGGCGATCAGGACCCCGTTGAAGCCGCCTATGACGAGCGCGGTGATGATCGCGGCCAGGATGCCGATCTCGATCGAATAACCGGCATGCATGGTGACGGCCAGCACCATCGAGCACAGACAAAGCACCGAGCCGACCGACAAATCGATGCCGCCGGTAATGATGACGAAGGTCATGCCGAGCGCGACGATGGCGACAAAGGTGATGTTGCGGGTGATGTTGTAGAGGTTCTTCGACGTGGCGAAGGCGTCGGTGGCGAACGACAGGAAAATGCAGGCAAGAATGACGGCGATCACCACCCAGAAGGTCTGGGTGGAGAACAGCCGCGACAGGAAACTGTGCTGCTTCTGTGCGATCGTCTGGTCAAGGGTGACTGCCATTATCGACCTTTCCTGCCGGCGGCGATACGCGCCAGCGTGGTGAAATCCGGATTAGCCGCGCTCACGAGACCTGCTCGATGGCGCCGGTGATGAGCCCGGTGACCTCCTCGGGCGAGCTCGATGCGATCGTCTTGTCGGCGACCTTGCGTCCGCGCCGCATGACGATGACGCGGTCGGCGACGTCGAACACGTCGGGCATGCGGTGGCTGATCAGCACCACCGCGATACCCTGGTCGCGCAGATGGCGGATGAGGTTGAGCACTTCGGCGACCTGCCTGACCGAGATCGCCGCCGTCGGTTCGTCCATCAGCACGATCTTGGCCTGCGACAGCATGGTCCGGGCGATGGCCACCGCCTGGCGTTGGCCGCCCGACATCTGCTTGACGAGATCGCGCGGCCGGGTCTCGGATTTCAGTTCGGCAAAGAGCTGGCCGGCGCGTTTGTACATGGCGGCGTAGTCGAGGATGCGGAATGGGCCGACGCCGCGCCGCAATTCGCGGCCGAGATAGACATTGGCCGCGGCCGTCAGATTGTTGCAGAGCGCCAGATCCTGGTGGACGATCTCGATACCGTGCTGGCGGGCCTCAGCCGGCTTGTTCAGGATCAATTCCTTGCCGTCCATGCGCATGGTGCCATGGCTCGCGTGGAAATTGCCGGCGATCATCTTGACCAGCGTCGACTTGCCCGCGCCATTGTCGCCCATCAAGCCGACGACCTGGCCGGGTTCGATCGACAGCGACACGTCGTTGACCGCCTGGATGGCCCCGAAATGCTTCGAAATATTGGTGAGTTCGAGAACCGCCACCAGCCTATCGCCTCCCCATGCCTGCTGCATGCCCATGACGGGATGCTGCCTTGCATCGCTCTTCCCAGCTCCTCCCGGAAACAACGATGACGGGCATTTACGCAAATGCCCGCACGGGCGTCAATTGTCGGATGGATAGGAAAAGGCTATTTGTCGGACGAATAGTCGCATGCGGTTCCGAAAAATCCGTTTTGTAGGACAAATAGCAATTGACGTTGGCCGCGCGCCGTTATTAGCTGATGGTCGGAGGAAGATTTGCCGGTCCTCAAGCCATGACAAGGGCTGGACCGGTGAGAGATCATCGATCGTGCCGGCTCCGCCGGTCTGGTCGCATCTGAAAATGCTTATCGGCTTTGCCTGGCGGCACGAGCGTTTGCCCTGCCATCTCGCATTCTGGCCGATTTGTGTGGCGGGCACGCCGTGTCCGTCTGTTTCAAGGGAGGACTGATATGAGGAAAACCGTTTTGCTCGCCGCCGTCGCCGCCATGGCGCTGGGCGCCGGGCCGGCTTTGGCCAAGAAGCAGCTCGTCATCGTGGTGAAGGGTCTCGACAATCCGTTCTTCGAGGCCATCCACCAGGGCTGCGAGAAGTGGAACAAGGAAAACGCCAGCTCGGAATATGAATGCTTCTACACCGGCCCGGCGTCGACATCCGACGAAGCCGGCGAGGCGCAGATCGTCCAGGATATGCTGAGCAAGGCCGACACGGTGGCGATGGCGATTTCGCCGTCCAACGCGCCGCTGATCGCGCAGACGATCAAGACCGCCAATCCGACGATCCCGATCATGACCGTCGATGCCGACCTGGCCAAGGCCGACTCGGCTCTGCGCAAGACCTATCTCGGCACCGACAACTACCTGATGGGCAAGAAGATCGGTGAGTACATCAAGAAGGCCAAGCCGAATGGCGGCACGATCTGCACCATCGAGGGCAACCCGGCGGCCGACAACATCCTGCGCCGCGCGCAGGGCATGCGCGACGCGCTGACGGGCAAGGAAGGCCTCGCGGCACTTGCCGGCGAAGGCGGCTGGACGGAAGTCGCAGGCTGCCCGGTGTTCACCAATGACGATGGCGCCAAGGGCGTGCAGGCGATGACCGACATCCTCGCCGCCAACCCCAAGCTCGATGCATTCGGCATCATGGGTGGCTGGCCACTGTTCGGCGCGCCGCAGCCTTACCGTGACCTGGTCGGACCGTTGAAGGACCGTCTGGCCAAGAACGACTTCGTCATCGGTGCCGCCGACACGATCGGCGACGAGGTGGCGATCGCCCGGGATGGCCTGGTCACCGCATTGGTCGGCCAGCGGCCCTTCGAAATGGGCTACAAGGCGCCATCGGTGATGATCGACCTGATCACGGGCAAGAAGGTCGACGATCCGGTCTTCACCGGTCTCGACGAATGCACCAAGGATACGGTCGACACCTGCATCCAGAAGTAACCGCAATGGCGGGGCGCCTTTCCCGGGCGCCCCGCCCATTCCCTCAGTGACAAGGACAGGCAGCATTGTCGGGGCGCAGGTTCCGGCTTGACGTGTTCGTGCGTCTTGCCATTCGGCATGGACAATGCGGGGACGGACAATTCCGGACAGTTTCCCAGACAATTTGCCGACGCCGGAACGAAGATGCCGGACGACAAGTCTAGAAAGCGATCCGCTGGAGTCGAAGCGACGCCCAGCTCGCCCGCCGCCACTGTTCGCCGGCCTGACATGGCGTGGAACCCGGGGTCGAGCGTGCATGCCTCGCTGGCCGGTGAAATCGGCCTCCGGATCGTGCGTGGCGACTATCCGCCTGGCACCATCCTGCCCAATGAAGCCAAATGGTCGGAAACCTTCAACGTCAGCCGTTCGGCGGTGCGTGAGGCGATCAAGATGCTGATGGCCAAGAGCCTCTTGGCATCACGTCCCAAGATCGGCAGTTGGGTGGAGCCCAAAGAACGCTGGAATCTGCTCGATCGAGACGTGCTCGCCTGGTACGCGACCTCGCCCGACCGCGAGGTGTTCCTGCGCACCGTGCAGGAGTTCCGCCATATCATCGAGCCGGAAGCTTCCGCCTTTGCCGCCATGCGGCGCAGCGACGAGCAGATGGCCGAGATCAGCCAGGCCTGCCGCGAGATGGGTGCGGCGACAAACCTGCAGGAACGCACCCGCGCCGACACGCGTTTCCATCTCGCCATCCTGCGGGCTTCGGGCAACGACCTGCTGGTGCCGCTCGGCGTGCTGATCGAATCCGCGCTCGACCATCTGTTCGTTTTCGTCACGCGCGAGCACAGCGACCAGCGGCGCGCCCAGGCGCTGCATGAGGCGATCGAGAAGAACATCCGCCTGCAACGGCCGGCCGCCGCCAGGAGCGCGGTGCACAAATTGCTCGCCAATACCGACGAGGTCATCGAGCGGTCGCGGCGGTAGCGGCCGGCTGGTTCTCAGATCGTCTGCTTCTTGCCGTCCTTCGACGGCATGAGGTCCACCCCGTTAACCTTGCCGATATGGGTCGCCAGCATCGGCACGAACTGTTCGGCCGGGCCGGTGGCATGGGCGCCGGCGAAGGAATTCTTGGTGGCGTTGCCGAGGGGGTTGGCGATGCCGGCGGCGCCCGCCATGGACTCCAGGTAGGTCAGGTCCTTGAAGGCGTTGGCAATGGTGAATTTGTGGGCGTCGCGGTCGCCTTCCAGCGTCCAACGCATGAAAGTCTGGTAGAAGCCGCAATCCATGCGGCCGTTGCGGATGACGCTGTCGAAACGCGGTGGCGAGATGCCAACCTTTTCGGCCAGCGCCAGGGCTTCGGAATAGATGGCGGCGTAGCCGAGCGAGATGAAATTGTTGAGCAATTTCATGCGGTGGCCGTCGCCGGTGTCGCCGATATGGACGATGCGCCCGGCCCAGGTTTCGATCACCGGCTTGACCCTGGCAAAGAGAGCGTCGGGGGCGCCGACCATGGCGTCGAGCGTGCCTTCCCATGCTTCCTTCGGCGTGCGGCTCAGCGGCGCGTCGACATAGTCGATACCGAGCGCCTTGAGTTCGGTCGCGAGCGCCACGGTCGAAACCGGGTCGGAGGTCGAGCAGTCGACGACGACCGAGCCCTTCTTCAAGCCTTCCTTGAGGCCGGCTGGGCCGCGGATGATGGCTTCCACTTCGCGCGACCCGGTGACGCAGATGAAGATTATATCGGATGCCGCCGCGACGTCGCGCGAGGTGGCGGCTTCCTTGGCGCCCCGGCCCAGCAAATCTTCCGCCGGCTTGCGGTTCTTGCGGCCGAGAAATGTCAGGGGATAGCCCTTGTCGACGATGTTCTTGGCGATTCCGTGCCCCATCAGGCCAAGGCCGATGAAGCCGATCTTTTCGCGCGCGGTGGTGGTGCTCATGTCGTCGGTCCTGTCCCGGATTATCGATAATTGCGATGCCGTTTTAGCCGTATACGGTTGCGGAAAGCAATATTGTCTGACAATAGACGGTTATTCCAGAGCCTGTTGTGGAGACCAGAATGACGAAGCGGATCATGTTCACCGGCGGCAGCGGCAAGGCTGGGCGCCATGTCGTGCAATATCTTGTCGAGCAGGGCTGCCAGGTGCTGAACATCGACACCAAGCCGCTCGACAATCCCAAGGTGCGCACGCTGATCACCGACATCACGGATAGCGGACAGGTTTTCAACGCACTGTCGAGCTATATGGGCCTGCACGAATTCGACCCGTCGCTTCGCCCGCAGCCGGTCGACGCGGTGGTGCATTTCGCCGCCATCCCGCGCATCATGATCACGCCGGACAATGAGGTGTTCCGCATCAATGCGATGGGCACCTACAACGTCATCGAGGCAGCCGTGAAGCTCGGCATCCGGAAGGTCATCATCGCCTCCTCGGAGACGACCTACGGCCTGGTCTTCGCCAACGAGCCGCGCGATCCCAAGTATTTCCCCCTCGACGAGGCGTATGACGTCGATCCGATGGACAGCTATGCGCTGTCCAAGATCGTCAACGAGCAGACCGCGCGCGCCTTCGCGCAGCGCAACGGCATCGATATCTATGCCTTGCGCATCGGCAATGTCATCGAGCCGCACGAGTATTCGCTGTTCCCGAAATGGTTCGCCGATGCCGGTTTCCGCAAGCGCATCGCCTGGAGCTATGTCGACGCGCGCGATCTCGGCCAGATCACGCTGCGTGCCGTCGAAAAGGACGGGCTCGGCTACCAGGTCTTCAACGCTGCCAATGACGACACCTCGTCCGACCTGCCGACGGCGGAACTCTTGAAGCGGTTCTATCCCAACGTGCCGGTCAAGGCCGAACTCGGCGAATACGAGACGCTGCTGTCGAACCGCAAGGCGCGCGACATGCTCGGCTTCCGCCCGGAGCACAGCTGGCGCCAATACGTGAAAACCGCCTGAGGGAGCGGATAGACGGGGTTGGCTTGTGTATAGCGGTGCGCTTTGCGGGCCAACCCTTGCGTGGCGCTTGACAGCTTGCGCAAACCGGCCTTTTTGAAGGGTATGCGGGACGCAAAGCCGAACAAGGAAAAATCGCCGAAAAAGGCTGATGCCGCCGAGCGCCCCTCCGGAGTTCGCCGGCCCGACGCGGCGCGCATTCCCGGCGCCAGCGTGCACACGTCGCTGGCGAGCGAAATTGGTTTGCGCATCGTGCGCGGCGACTATCCGCCCGGCACCATCCTGCCCAATGAGGCGAAATGGTCGGAGACCTTCAGCGTCAGCCGCTCGGCGGTGCGCGAGGCGATCAAGATGCTGATGGCCAAGAGTCTGCTTGCCTCACGCCCCAAGATCGGCAGCTGGGTCGAGCCGAAGGAGCGCTGGAACCTGCTCGACCGCGACGTGCTTGCCTGGTACGCGACCTCGCCCGACCGCGAGGTGTTCCTGAAGACCGTGCAGGAATTCCGCCACATCATCGAGCCGGAAGCGACGGCCTTCGCCGCCATGCGGCGGACCGACGAGCAGATGGCCGAAATCAGCCAGGCCTGCCGCGAGATGGGGGAGGCGGCCAGCCTGCAGGAGCGCACACGTGCCGACACGCGCTTTCACCTCGCCATCCTGCGCGCCTCGGGCAACGATCTGCTGGTGCCGCTCGGCGTGCTGATCGAATCCGCTTTCGACCATCTCTTCACTTTTACGACGCGGGCCGTGGACGATCTCAATCATGCGCAGAAGCTGCATGAGGCGATCGAGAAGAACATCCGCCTGCAACGGCCCGACGCGGCGCGCGCCGCAGTGCGCAAACTGCTGGCCAATACCGATGGCGTGATCAGATCACGATAGGGCCAACCTAATCGTCCTTCTCGCGTCCGAAGGCCACGCGCAGTTCGTCTTTGGCGTGCTCGAGCACTCGTTTGCGCGCGGCGGCAGGTTCTTGCCGGCGCGGTTGATGTAGAAATTCAGCATCGACATGGCGGATTGGAAAGGTTCGGCCTTGCGACGGTGGCTGTGTTCGGCCGACCATTTTAGCGAGGCTGCGATCTTCTTGGCGTCGTCGGATTCGAAGATGTGGTCTTCAAGATCCATCGCGTCGCTGTGCTCGGTCACCTCGGCCGACCATTTTTGCCTGGCAGCGGTCATGCGGGTCTCCTTTGCGGTTTTGCTGATCGGAAAACTCCAGGCATTGGCGTCGGTTCCCGCCTTGCTGTCCGCTCTGGAGCCACGGATTTGCCGGTCGTGGCGCTGCTGTGCGCCGAGAATGCGCCGATAGTGGTGCAAACGGCGGCCGGTTTTCGAGACCGCCGACAGGAAACGCCTTTGACCCGAACCGATTTGAGCCGGCCCAGCCCCGGCATCGACAGCTCCTACGCCTGGATGCGGCTGGCCATCTCGATGGTGCTGGCGACGATCGGCGCGGTCGGCATGTGGGCTGTTGTCGTCGTATTGCCCGCCGTGCAGGCGGAGTTCGGCGTCGACCGTGCGGCGGCGTCCATGCCCTACACCGCGACCATGGTCGGCTTCGCCGCCGGCAATGTGCTGGTCGGCCGCGCCATCGACCGCATGGGCTATTGGATCCCGGCGCTGGTTTCTTCCGTGGCGCTTTCAGCCGGCCTCTTGCTTGCCGCACTTTCGACCTCGATCCTGCAATTCACTCTTGCCCAGGGCGTGCTGATCGGTGTCGGCACGTCGGTGATCTTCGGGCCGCTGATCGCCGACATCTCGCACTGGTTCAACCGCCGGCGTGGCGTTGCCGTCACTGCGGCGGCAGCCGGCAATTATCTCGCCGGCGCGCTATGGCCGACCATCATGCCGACGCTGATCAAGGCGGAAGGCTGGCGGTTCACCTATGCGGCGATCGGCATCTTCTGCCTGGTGACCATGGTGCCGCTGGTGCTGTTGCTGCGGCGCGGCGCCCCGGAGGTCACCGCAGGCTCGCCGGGTAGCCGGCCGGTGCAGCCGATGCCAATGTCGCCGGCAGCATTGCAGGTGCTGCTCATCATCGCCGGCCTCGGTTGCTGCGTGGCGATGTCGATGCCGCAAGTGCACATCGTCGCCTACTGCATGGATCTAGGCTACGGCATGGCGCATGGCGCCGACATGCTGTCGATCATGATGGCGGCGGGGGTCGTCAGCCGGCTTGCCTCCGGCTTTATCGCCGATCGCATCGGCGGCGCGAAAACCCTGATCATCGGTTCGGTGCTGCAAAGCCTGTCGTTGCTGTTCTACATTCCGTTCGATGGGCTTGCCTCGCTCTATGTCGTGTCCCTGGTGTTCGGCCTGTCGCAGGGCGGCATCGTGCCTTGCTATGCGATCATCGTGCGCGAATATCTGCCCGCCAAGGAGGCCGGCCAGCGCATCGGCCTCGTCATGATGGCGACGATTTTCGGCATGGCGATCGGCGGCTGGATGTCCGGGTGGATCTACGACCTGACCGGTTCCTACGCCGCTGCGTTCCTGAACGGTATCGCCTGGAATTTGCTGAACATATTGGCGATCAGTCTGTTCATGTGGAAGGCCAGGCAAAGGCCCGTCATGGCAGCCTGAGGCAGGCGGCGGGGAAGAGCCCGCCAAGTGCGTCGGCTTGACAATGGGCAGGCACTGCGCGACCCCAGAGGCCAAGGGGTGCGGCAACAGGCCGGTCGGATGGCGACAGCTCGGATGATCATACTAAGGACGTGGTTCAACGGCCACGCGCAGGAGGCGCGGCCTTGATCAAGCCGCGCTCACGCCGGGGCGGCGGCCGCCCGACCATTGCGGATGTCGCGCGCAAGGCCGGCGTTGGCGCCATCACAGTGTCGCGTGCGCTGCGAGAACCGGAGCGCGTCAGCCAGGATCTGCGCCGCCAGATCCTGCTTGCTGTCGACGAGCTCGGTTATGTGCCGGACCCCAATGCGCGGGCGCTGGCCTCGGCGCGTGCCGAAGTGTTCGGGGTTCTGGTGCCGTCGCTCACCAACAACGTCTTCGCCGAAGTGGTGCGCGGCATCTATGACAGCCTGTCGGACACCCCGTTTCGCATCCAGCTCGGCAACACGCACTATTCCGGGCTGGAGGAAGAGCGGCTGTTGCAGGTGTTCGGCTCGCAGCGGCCGGCAGCACTCATCGTAGCCGGCATCGACCAGACGCCGACCTCGCGCAAACTGCTCGAAAATGCCGGCTGTCCGGTGGTGCAGGTGATGGAGACCGGACCCGATCCCGTCGACATGATGGTTGGCTTCTCGCATCTCGACGGCGGCCGGAGGGCAACCGAGCACCTGATCGAGATGGGGTATCGCCGCATCGGCTTCATCGGCGCGCGCATGGACCCGCGCTCGCAGCGGCGCCTGGCCGGTTACCGCGCGGCGGTGGAGAAGGCCGGCCTATTCGACCCGCGCCTGGTCACCACGACACCGCTGCTGTCCAGCGTTTCGCTTGGCCGTGAACTGTTTCGCGATGCTCTCGCCAAGATGCCGACGCTCGACGGCGTGTTCTGCAACAATGACGATATCGCGCTCGGCGTGCTGTTCGAATGCCATCGCGCCGCGATCGATGTGCCGAAGACGATCGGCATCGTCGGCTTCAACGATCTCGACATGATGCAGGTGGCGTTCCCTTCGATCACCAGTATCCGCACCTATCGCTACGAAATCGGCCGGCGCGCGGTCGCCATGGCGCTCGCGGCGATCGCCGGGGACAGGCCGCAGGAGCGGATCGTAGACCTCGGCTTCGAGCTCAGGCGCCGCGAGAGCACGGCCCGCTGAACCGGCATTCATCGGCCTGCAAATGCCGCTTTACTCAACGTAATGGTAGCGCTACCATGCGCCTCGAAAGAACGCTCGGAACACGCCGGGAAATTTGTTTATTATACATAAGTGACAGCTGATACTTGTTTATTATGGATAATATGATAGTTTTTTGTTGCTCCGAGCAGGAAACGGGGGAGGGATCGGGTCGGCATTCGGCCGCCTGAGTGGCGCTGAAAGCAAGGCGGGAGGTGCCTGGCCGGACGTGCCAAATTTCAAGACGTAAAAACGACAATCAGAACTACAAATGGGAGGATTATCGATGATCAAGTCACTGGTTGGTGGCATCGTTGCCGCCACTGCATTTGTCATGCTCAACTCAGCCGCCATGGCTGCGGGTCCCGAAATCGTGAAGGGGCCGGCCGCCGAGCCGGACTGTTTCGCGCCCTGGGCGGCGGATACGCAATTCTTCAAGTTCCCCAAGAAGGCCGGCCCATACCGCATTGCGCTTGCCAATGGCTACATCGCCAACACTTGGCGCATCCAGATGGTGCAGACGGCGAAGGCTTATGCGGCACAGAAGGATGTCGCCGCGAAGCTGAAGGAATTCAAGGTCGTCTCGACCGGCGAGGATGTGCCGGCGCAGATTTCGGCGATCAACAACTTCATCGATTCCGGTTATGACGCGATCGTCGTCAACGCGCAGAACCCGACCGCATTCGGGCCGGTGATCAAGCGCGCCAAGGAAGCAGGCGTCGTGCTGGTTGCCTTCGACAATATTCTCGACACGAAGGACGCCATCAACGTCAACGTCGACCAGAAAGGCCTCGGCGCGCTGTGGGGCAAATGGTTGGTCTCGCATGTGCCGAACGGCGGCAAGGTGCTCGAAGTGCGCGGCGTTGCCGGTACTTCGGTCGACACCGACCGCCACAATGGCATCCACGAGGTTCTCGATGCGTCCGGCAAGAAATGGGCCGTCACCGAGGTCGTCGGCAAGTGGGATGACGGCGTTGCGCAAAAGGCTTCGGCCGACGCAATCGCCACCAACGGCCCCTTCGACGGCGTCACCGGACAAGGCGGCGACACCGGCATCGTGCAGGCGATGATCGATGCCAAGCATCCTTTCGTGCCGTTTGGTGGCGAGACCGAGAACGGTTTCCGCAAATTCTGCGCAGCCCATGCCGCCGACGGTTTGAAATGTTCCTCGGCCGGTACCGGTCCGGCGCAGGTGGCTGTCGCCATCAAGACCGCGATCGCGGCGCTTGAAGGCAACGTCGTCCCGCAGTCGGTCAAGCTGCCGCTTGCCATCGTCGAGGATCCGAACTTCAAGGCCGGTCAGGATTTCTTCCCCGACCAGTCCGACAATTTCTTCGTCGGCAATTCCTTCCCGACCTGCGGCATCAACTTCACCGCGCAGGAAATCATGGGCCAGACCAAGGCGGACCAATAGTTGCACACTCGGCGCCACGGCACCGCCGCGGCGCCGGCCAACCGATATTCTCAGTCGTCAAAGTGCCTGGGGAGGGCCGATGGACGGTGCGGTACCGCTCTTCCAGATGGAAGGCATATCCAAACGTTATGGCGGTGTGCGGGCGCTGGAAAAGGCCGAACTTTCGGTCATATCCGGCAGCATCCACGCCGTTCTCGGTGAAAACGGCGCGGGCAAATCGACGCTGATCAAGGTCATGGCCGGTGTCGTGGCGCCCGACGAGGGCCGCATGATGCTGGACGGGCGCGACGTGACCTTCGCCTCGCCCGGTGCGGCGAACAAGGCCGGCATCGTCTGCATCTTCCAGGAATTGTCGCTGATCCCCGAACTCAGTGTCGCCGACAACATCGTCATATCAGATCCACCCAAACGCTTCGGCATGATCGATCGCGGAGCGCAAAGGCGCATTGCCGAGGAAGCCCTTGCTCGCGCGGGCGCCTCGGACATCCATCCGCTGGCGCTGGTCAAGGATCTTCCCCTTTCAAGACGGCAGATGGTGGAGATCGCCAAGGCCTTGGCGCGCAAGCCGCGCATCCTCATTCTCGACGAGGCGACGTCGGCGCTGACGGCAGCGGATGTCTCGAAGATATTCGGCGTCTTGAAGCGGCTGCGTTCGGAAGGGCTTGCGCTGCTCTACATCTCGCACCGCATGAACGAGATCGCCGAGCTTGCCGACCAGTGCACGGTGTTCCGCAACGGCCGCAACGTCGCCAGCTACAAGGCCGGCTCGAAGAGCGACAATGAGGTTGTCGAGCTGATGATCGGCCGCGAATACAGCCATATCTTTCCGCCCAAGCCGGCTGCAGCACCAGCCGGCACTGTGCCGGTTCTGGAAGCCCGCAAGCTCTCCTGGGCCGATCGGTTGGATAACATCTCGCTGACCGTCAGGGCGGGCGAGGTGGTCGGTCTCGGTGGTCTCGATGGCCAGGGCCAGCGCGAGTTGCTGCTGGCCTTCTTCGGCGTGCTGCGCGGCCTCAGCGGCGAGGTTCTGATCGACGGCAAGCCGGTGGCGATCGGCAGCCCCGCCAAGGCACGACAGGACGGCATCGGCATGGCGCTGATCCCTGAGGACCGCAAGACCGAAGGCCTCATGCTGCCGATGACGGTGCGCGAGAACCTGTCGTTCGCCGCGCTCGACCGGCTGTCCAAAGGCGGCATCATCGACCGCGCCGCCGAGCAGCGGCTGATCGACGACATGGTCGGCCTGCTGGCGATCAAGACTGCTGGTCTCGACATACCGGTCGGGGCGTTGTCGGGCGGCAACCAGCAGAAGGTTGTGATCGCCAAATGGCTGATGCGCCAGCCGCGCATCATCCTGCTCAACGATCCGACGCGCGGCATCGATGTCGGGACCAAACAGGAAATCTACCAGCTGATGCGCAAGCTGGCGGAGGCCGGTGCGGCGATCCTGTTCTATTCGACCGACTATGACGAGCTTATCGGCTGCTGCGACCGGGTGCTGGTGCTCTATGACGGAGCGGTCAAGCGCGAGCTGGTCGGCGCCGAGATCACCGAGCGGGCGCTGATATCGAGCGCGCTCAACATCGATGGCAAGGAGAGCCCGGTGGGCCTGGGAGCGAGCGCGTGAAGGATTGGCGCTACTGGCTGGCCGAGCAGCGCGGAACGCTGCTGGCGCTCGGCATCTTCATCGTCATGTTTACCATCTACACCTCGAACCATCCGGCCGGGTTCACCGCCAATGTCGTGCAGACGGCGGCGAACAAAGGCGTATTGCTTGCCTTTGTCGCCATGGCGCAGACGCTGGTTGTGATCACCGCAGGCATCGACCTTTCTATCGGCATGATCTTCCTGCTCACCAACTGCCTGGCCTCCTGGCTGGTGGTGGGAACGCCGATGCAGACGACGCTGGGTCTGATTGCCGTGCTGGTGGTCGGGCTTTTGTGCGGCGCCATCAACGGCGCCATTGTCATTTATGGGCGGCTGCAGCCGATCGTCGCCACCATCGCCACGGGTGCGGTTTATTACGGCATCGGCCTTCTGCTTCGGCCATTCCCGGGCGGCTCGGTCAATGAGGACCTGGCCGACGCGCTGACAGGCCGAGTGTTCGGCGTCGTGCCGGCGAGCCTCGTCGTGCTGGCGGCAATCGTGCTGGTGATCTGGGTGCCATTCAGCCGCTCGGTGCTCGGCCGAGCAGCCTATGCGGCGGGCTCGTCGGAGACGGCGGCCTACATGTCCGGTGTGCCGATACGACGCGGCAAATTCGCCGCCTATACGCTGGCCGGGCTGCTTGCCGCGATCGGCGGGCTGTTCCTGACCTTCTTCACCTATACGGGCGACGCGGCCTATGCCAGCGGCAACGCCTACACGCTGTTCTCGATCGCCGCCGTCGTGCTGGGCGGCGTCTCGCTGTTCGGCGGCAAGGGCAGCGCCATCGGTGCAATCTTCGGCGCGCTCGCCTTCCGGACCATTGGCGATCTGTTGTTCGTGTTCGATTTCGATCCGCTCTGGCAACCCCTGTTTCAGGGCGTCATCCTGCTGGTCGCCGTCAGTCTCGGCGCCTTCGCCCTGTTTCGGGTCCGCAACCGGCTGGAGTGGTTCCTGTGAGCGAAACGACGCCGATGGTTGGGAAGAGCGACGGCGGCATTGCCAGCCGCATGCCTAAATTCCTCCGCCGCGCCGATCCGGCGGTGCTGACGGCCTTTGCCTGCATCGTGCTTTTGCTATTCCTTGGCAGCCTCTATTCCAGAAGCTTCCTGTCGCCTGAATATCTGCTGCAGCAGCTCAAGGTGGCGTCGTTCCTCGGCGTCATCGCCACCGGCATGATGCTGGTCATCCTGCTCGGCCAGATCGACCTGTCGGTGCCCTGGTCGGTCGCGGCCGGCGCCATGATGGCCTGCGCGGCAGCGGCATACGGTCCGGCCGGCGTGGCGCTGGCCATTCCCTTCGGCATCCTTTGCGGCGTGCTGATCGGCGTCGTCAACGGCATCGGCGTCGCCTATCTGCGCATCCCCTCGATGATCATCACGCTGGCCACCAACGCCGTCGCGCAAGGGCTGATGGTGGTCTATACTGGCGGCTTCTCACCACAGGATTCGGCCACCGGCGCCATGCGCTACGTCGCCACCGGCTTTGCCATTCCGGGCGTCCCCAACGCGGTCATCATCTGGGCACTGATTGGGGCCGCGATGGTGTTCGTGCTGACCCGTACCGGCTTTGGCCGCATCGTTTATGGCATCGGCAACCGCGAGCGCGCCGCCTATCTTTCCGGCATCGACACAAGGCGCGTGGTGATGATCGCTTTCGCCGCCTCCGGCGGGCTTTCGGCCTTTGGCGGCGTGCTGCTCGCCGGCTACGCCTCCAAGGCGGCGCAGTCGATGGGCGATGCCTATCTGTTGCCGTCCATCGCCGCGGTGGTGCTCGGCGGTACCTCGATCCTCGGCGGGCGTGGCTCCTATCTCGGCACCGTCGCCGGCGTCATCTTGATCACGCTGCTGCAATCCATCCTGTCGGTGATGCAGATGCCGGAAGCGGGACGGCAGATCATCTATGGTGTCGTCATCGTCGCCATGCTTTTGCTCTACGGCCGCGCGCCGGCAAGCCGCTAGAGCCGGATGATTTCAGGTCGAATCGCCCTGAAATCTCAATCCAGATCTAAATCAAGGAGATAGAGCATGATGTCGTCCGAAAACCGCTTCACACTTTTCGGCATCACGTTCTAGCCGTGGACGAAGAAGCAGCGCAGGCGCCGGCGCGCGTTCCCGGCTCAGTGCCCCCGGCCATCGTGGTGATGGGCGTCGCCGGCTGCGGCAAGTCGGCCGTCGGCATCGCGCTGGCGGCTGCACTCGGCGCCATCTTCATCGAAGGCGACAGGCTGCATCCGCCGGAGAACGTCGCCCGCATGGCAAGTGGCGAGCCGCTCACCGACCAGTTACGCGAGGGGTGGCTCGACGCCATCGGCAGGCGCATCGCTGCATCGGTTGGGAACGGGCAAAGCGTGGTCGCGGCCTGCTCGGCGCTGAAGCGCGGCTATCGCGAACGCCTGCGCGGTTTTTGCCCTGACATCGTCTTCCTCTATCTGGAGATCGACCCGGCGACTGCTCGTGAGCGGGTCGCCGGCCGCAAGGGCCATTTCATGCCGGCAAGCCTGGTCGACAGCCAGTTCGCCATACTGGAGCCGCCGGGGACGGATGAGCGGGCCCTGACAATTGACGCGACGCGCCCCGTCACCGATGCCGTTGCCGATGCGACGCGGCTGCTGGCTAGAGTAATTCCAGGAAGAGTGTGAACGGTTTTCCCGGGAGAAGCGCATAGCGCTTCCCTTTGGGAATTGCGTCAAAACAAAGAGTTAGAGCGGTTCGCCGTTTTCGTGAAACGGCGAACCGCTCTAGGTCATGAACCGGGATCGTCCTCTGTCATGGGATCGGCGGAAGCTTCGGTCAACCGCCCGTTGCGGGACCAGGTCAGCATCTGTTCGGGAAACAATTTCAGCGCTTCGAGCAGCCGGTCGCGCTTGAGCAGGATATAGCGTGCCTGCAGCACCATATCCTTGGCTCCGTCCCGTCCCATCTCCGCTTCAGCCGGCAACAGTTCCGGGCTGATGACGGCCCGGTATTCGCGGAAGGGAACGGTTTCGAAGGTCGACATGGCAAACAGCGCCGCCTTGCCCCTTGCGGCGAAATTCGCCGGTGCCGAGGCAAGATGCGTCCAGCCGCTTTCGCCGATGGCAACCTCCGTGAAGGTCGAGCCTGCGTGGATCGTGTTGGTCATCAGCACCACGCCATTGCTCTTCAGGATCTTCTGGATGCGAATGGTGACCTGATAGGCATCGTCGCGCTCGAAGACGATGCGGCTCTTCAGGTAGCGGTTCTCGACCTCGACCAGCGGCCAGTTCAGGAAACGCAGGCCGAACATCGATTCCGAGACGCCGTGGGAATTGACGCTGACCTGATGCGCCTCGACGCCCGCCTCGTGCAGGGCTCGCTTGCCGAGGATGGTCTGGGAGGTGAACTGATCGCACCAGACAATGGCGCCGTGGCCGCGCAGCAAGGCCGCCTGCAGTCCTTCCTGACCGTCCAGCCGGATTGTGGGCGCCCATCGGAAGCCAGTGAGGTGCGCGGCAAGCTGCAGCCGGCGGCGGTGGCGCGCCGCGAGCAATGCCTCGAACAGCTTGCGCGCGTCGAGACCGCCGCCAAGCACTGCGCGCGTGGCGGCGGCATAGGCTGGAAATTGCTTGCGGACATGGCGCTTCAGGCGGAGCCTGGACATCCGGTCGCAGATCGACGCCCACCAGCGCACTGGCATTGAAGCCGCCACCACAAGATAGAACAGGGCCATCGCGCTTTCGCGCAGGTCCTGGTTCGAGAACCGGCGCACCCTGCCGGGCTGGACCAGCTTGCGGCTGAAGAAGCGCACGTCCTCGGCCCTTTCCGGCACCGGGACGTCGGCGATGATTTCAGTGTGGAAGGTTGCCGCGGATGGCGGCTTGCGGGATTTTGCGAACCACGACAGCCTCATCGGTCCAGCCTGTTGTCCAAGACCGCTTTACTGCGTTGGCACGGGCCGTGCAACCTTGTGGCGCGGGGGCTTAGATCTGCGAGGACAGCTCGACCGGGAAATCGTCGTTGTCGGCATCGCGCATGGCGGCGAGGCTTCTGTTGTCCAGCACCTCGGCGATGGCCTGGCGCACTTCCAGCATCATGTGCCGGACCTGGCAGGTCGCCTCGTCGCAATCCTCGCAGCGCTGGTACTGCGTGCGGCTGGCACAGGGAATCGGCGCCAGCGGCCCGTCGAGCACGCGCACGACATGGCCGATCTTGATCTCGGAGGCAGGCCGGGCGAGGCGATAGCCGCCTTCCTTGCCCTTGCGGCTCTGGACGAAGCCGGCATTGCGCAATTCGCCGAGGATGGCGTCGAGGAATTTCTTCGGGATGTTGTTGGCGACGGCGATGTCGTTGACAAAGGCCAGTTGGCCGACCGGAAGACTTGAAAGATGCACAAGGGCCTTGAGGCCGTATTTGCCTTTTTTCGTCAGCATGCCCTGATAACCCGTTGAAGCCCCAACCACATCGCATCTGGCGGCTGTTTGTGTGCAAATGATGACGATATTGCCGTGCGATGGTGTTTCGCGAAAACAAGACGCCGAATGGTACATTAGGCACAAACGCGTTGATTCTTTGTAACGCTTTACAGGAAATGGCGCCGTATTTGTCGTGACCGATGGCAAAGTCGATGAAAGCCGGCTCATTGCCGGCTTTCAATTGCCTGTTCTTCGCATGCGGTAGCGGTCAGCGGCTGCCATAGGCCTGGTCGAGCAAACCGCCGGCGGCGAAATGCTCTTTCTGGATCTTGTCCCAGCCGCCGAAGACGTCTTCCACCGTCAGCAGGCGTACGTCCGGGAAGTCAGCCTTGTATTTGGCGGCGACAGCCGCGTCGCGCACCCGGTTGCCATTCTGGGCGAGGATATCCTGGCCTTCAGGCGTGTAGAGGAAGTCGAGATAGGTCTTGGCCAGATCACGCGTGCCGTGCTCGTCGGCGACCTTGTCGACGATCGCCACCGGGAATTCGGCGAGCAGGCTGACCGAGGGCGTGACCTGCTCGAACTTGTCGTCGCCATATTCCTTGCGGATGCCGCGCGTCTCGGATTCGAAGGTGATCAGCACGTCGCCGATCTCGCGTTGCACGAAAGTGGTGGTCGCCGCACGCCCGCCGGTGTCGAAGATCGGCACGTTGTTGAATAGCTTGGTGATGAACTCCTTCACCTTGGCATCGTCGCCCTTGAAGGCTTCCTTGGCGTAGGCGGTGGCCGCCAGATAGGTGTAGCGCGCATTGCCCGACGTCTTTGGATTGGGGAAGATCACCTGCACGTCGTCGCGCACCAGGTCGTTCCAGTCCTTGATGTGCTTGGGGTTGCCGGCGCGGACAAGGAACGAAGGCAGCGAATAGAAGGGTGACGCGTTGTCGGCGAAATCCTTCTGCCAATCGGCCGAGACAAAGCCCTTCTTGACCAGGAAATCGATGTCGGTGACCTGGTTGAAGGTGACGACATCGGCGCCAAGGCCCTCGGCGATAGCGCGCGCCTGCGCCGAGGTGCCGGCATGCGACTGGTCGATGGTCACGCCAGGATGGCCGGCGATGAAAGCCTTGTTGACCTGAACGAAAAGTTCGCGGCCGACGTCATAGGAGGCGTTGAGCAGCTTGTCGGCCGACCAGGCTTGGGAGGATGCGAGGAGAAGGCCGGCAAGGGCGGCGGTGGCCAGGAAAAATCGCTTCATGAAAAGGCTCCGGATGCAATGCGTTTATGAGTTCAACATAGCGGTAATGGGTGATGTGCGACGAGGTACGCGCGGCGGTTGCATGGTGTCATCGTGAGAAAAGACGGCGTCGCGAACGTCTGTCGTTAGAATTCTATTCCAGTCTGCCGCCGGCTTGCAGGGCGGCCAATGCAATGGTGCGTGAGGGGGACGCCGCCGTCTGCACCAGCATCATAGTCGCCTCGGAATTGCGATATGGTTGCGCCAGGAAAGGATCGGCCAAGCTGCGCAAGAAGGTCGAGGACCTGCTGGCCGAGATCCCTGTCTTGCAGCTCGATGTGCCGGTCGATGCTGAGTACGGCGCGCTTCGCGCCGAACTCGGGGCCGTTGGCCACAGTGACCTTTATATTGCCGCTCACGCCTGCGTATTGGGGGCCACGTTGGTGACGGCCAACATGGGGGAGTTCACCCGGCTACGGAAGCTGAAGGTCGAGAATTGGCTGGAATAATTTAGCGCTCGACCCGAATATTAGGCCGCCGGAAACAGCTTCCAGCGTCCCGGACGGAACGCCACACGGCTCTTCTGC
Source organism: Mesorhizobium erdmanii (assembly GCF_013170725.1). Taxonomy (NCBI): domain Bacteria; kingdom Pseudomonadati; phylum Pseudomonadota; class Alphaproteobacteria; order Hyphomicrobiales; family Phyllobacteriaceae; genus Mesorhizobium; species Mesorhizobium erdmanii. The sequence goes on from NZ_CP033361.1 coordinate 3,135,012, forward strand.
GCCGCGGGATGGCCGACCGGCAGTTCGATTTCGACCCGCTGGCGCTCGCCGCCGATCTCGAGTTCGACGCGCCTGGTGCCGGCGACGCGGCGGCTGGCGGCGACCGTGCCAGCGATGCAGCCGCTGCAGCCGTCGAGCAGTTCGACATCGTGCGGGCGGAAATAGAGCGTTGCCTCGCCCTCCGGCGCGTGCGGCGCCAACAGCCCGATGGGACGGTCCGCGAGCCAGATCTCGCCATTCTCGACCTTGACGGGAAGCGAGCTCGATTCGCCGATGAAGCCGTAGACGAAGGGCGAGTTCGGCGTGTCGTAAATGTCGTCGGCAGTGCCGACCTGCTCGATGCGGCCCTGGCTCATCACCACGACGCGGTCGGCAAGCTCCAGCGCCTCTTCCTGGTCATGGGTGACGAAGACGGTGGTGTGGCCGGTGCGGTCATGGATCTCGCGCAGCCAGCGGCGCAGTTCGCGGCGTACCTGCGCGTCGAGCGCGCCGAACGGCTCGTCGAGCAACAGCACCTTGGGTTCGATCGCCATGGCGCGCGCCAGCGCGACCCGTTGGCGCTGGCCGCCCGAGAGCTGCGCCGGATAGCGTTTCTCAAGCCCCGAAAGCTGGACGAGGTCGAGAAGCTCGGAGGCGCGGCGACGGATTTCCTGGGCCGGTGGCCGCGAGGATCCATGCCGGACTTTCGGGCCGAAGCCGATATTGTCAGCGACCGTCATGTGCCGGAACAGGGCATAGTGCTGGAAGACGAAGCCGACATTGCGCTCCTGGATCGATTTCTGCGAGGCGTCGTCGTCGCCGAAGAAGATCTTTCCACGCGTCGGCCGCTCCAGCCCGGCGATCAGCCTGAGCAGCGTCGTCTTGCCGGAGCCGGACGGTCCCAGCAACGCGATCAGCTCACCCGACTTGATGTCGAGCGAGACGTCGTGGAGCGCGGGAAACCGCTCGAATTCCTTGCGCACACTGGCAACGCGAACTTCCATTTAAACAACCTTTTTTGGTGGATGAATGTCGTTATCCCAAAACCGGCGTCCACTTTTGGGCGACATGCACTTCTTTGTTTCATGCAAGTAGTTGGCCCAAAACCGGCCTCCACTTTTGGGCGACATGCATCAGTGCCCGCGCGTCGCGGCGAGTTCGGCGCCGTAGCGCATCTCGAGCAGTGTTTTCAAGACCAGGGTGACGAGCGCCAGCCCGGCCAGCAGTGAGGCGACGGCAAAGGCGCCGACGGCGTTGTACTCGTTGTAGAGGATTTCGACATGCAAAGGCATGGTGTTGGTCAGGCCGCGTATATGGCCCGATACCACGGACACCGCACCGAACTCACCCATGGCACGCGCGTTGCACAACAGGACGCCGTAGAGCAGGCCCCATTTGATGTTGGGCAAGGTCACATACCAGAAGGTCTGCCAGCCATTGGCGCCCAGCGAAAGCGCCGCCTCCTCATCGCCATTGCCCTGTTCCTGCATCAGCGGGATCAGTTCGCGGGCGACGAAAGGGAAGGTGACGAAGACGGTGGCGAGCACAATGCCGGGCACCGCAAACAGGATCTGGATGCCATGTCCCTTCAGCCAGTCGCCGAGCAGCCCTTGCGCACCGAACAAAAGCACATAGACCAGGCCCGAAATGACCGGCGAGACCGAGAAGGGCAGATCGATCAGCGTGGTCAAAAACGCCTTGCCCTTGAACTCGAACTTGGCGATGGCCCAGGCGGCGGAGATGCCGAAGACGACGTTGAGCGGCACCGAGATCGCCGCGACAAGCAATGTCAGGTGGATGGCCGAGCGTGCGTCGGGCTCACTCAATGCCTGCACATAGGCGCCAATGCCTTTCGCCAGCGCCTCATGGAAGACGATGATCAGCGGCAAAAGCAGAAAGACGCCGAGGAAGGCAAAGGCGATCGCCATCAACACGGCTTGCGCGGGGCGGCTTTCGGTCACCGCCGCCGAGCGGCTCTCATGGTAGGGTTCATAGGATTTGATCTCGGGATCAGCCATAGCGCTTGCGGCTCCATGTCTGGACAAGATTGACGACCAACAGCATGACGAACGACAGAGCGAGCATGATTGCCGCGATCGCGGTCGCCGCCGGATAATTGTATTCCTCCAGCCGGATGACGATCAAAAGCGGCGCGATCTCGGATTTGTACGGCAGATTGCCGGCGATGAAGATGACAGAGCCGTATTCACCGACGCCGCGCGCGAAGGCCAGCGAAAAGCCGGTGATGATGGCTGGCGCCAGGCCTGGGAACAGCACGCGGGTGATGATCTGGAAGCGGCTGGCGCCTAGCGTGGCTGCTGCTTCCTCCACCTCCTTGTCGATCTCTTCCATGATCGGCTGCACGGTGCGCACGACGAAGGGCAGGCCGATGAAGACGAGTGCAACGACGATGCCGAGCGGCGTGTAGGCGACCTTGATGCCGAGCGGCATCAGCAAGTTGCCGATCCAGCCGTTCGGTGCGTAGAGCGTGGTAAGCGCTATGCCGGCCACCGCCGTCGGCAGGGCGAAGGGCAGGTCGACCATGGCGTCGACGATGCGGCGGCCGGGAAAGCGGTAGCGCACCAGCACCCAGGCGACCAGCGTGCCGAAGACGACATTGACGGCAGCCGCGACGAAAGCGGTGCCGAAGCTGATTTTCAGCGCATTGATGGTGCGGCGGTCGCTGGCGATCGCCCAGAAGTCGACCCAGCCGAGAGAGGCCGAGCGCCAGATCAGCCCGGACAGCGGAATGAGGATGATGAGGGTGAGGTAGGCAAGCGAGAAACCGAGCGTCAATCCGAAACCCGGAATGACACTCGGCTGCCTGAAACGCCACCCCGCCTGCGCGGGTGTTGTGGTCATGGAGTTCTGGATTGTCCCTTCTTGCTCAAGCAGACTTTGCCGAAGAAGCCCATTGGCGGACCCCCAGTATCGAACCTCACTGGGCAGGCTTGTAGATCTGGTCGAATATACCACCGTCGCCGAAATGATAAGGTTGTGCCTTCTTCCAGCCACCAAAAAGCGGGTCGTCGATGGAGATCAACTTGATGTCGGGGGTCTTGGGCAGATCCGCCGACGCCACCAGTTCGGGCTTGGCCGGACGGTAATGGTTCTTGGCGATGATCGTCTGGCCTTCCTTGGAGTAGAGCCAGCCGAGGTAGGCTTCGGCCACCTTGCGCGTGCCCCTGGCATCGACATTGGCGTCGACGATCGCCACCGGCGGCTCGGCCAGGATCGATGTCGGCGGATAGACGATCTCGAAATTGTCGGCGCCGAATTCGTCGAGTGCCAGATAGGCGTCGTTCTCCCAGCCGATCAGCACGTCGCCAATGCCCTTTTGCGCGAAGGTGACGGTAGAGCCGCGCGCGCCGGTGTCGAGCACCGGGGCATTGGCGTAGAGCTTGCCGACGAACTCCTTGGTCTTGGCCTCATCGCCGCCATCGTTGGCGTTGGCGTAGGCCCAGGCTGCCAGATAGTTCCAGCGGGCGCCGCCCGAGGTCTTGGGATTGGGCGTGATCACCTGGGTGCCGTCCTTGACGAGGTCGCTCCAGTCGTGAATCCCCTTGGGATTGCCCTTGCGCACCAGGAAGACGATTGTCGAGGTGTAAGGCGCTGAATTGTTTTCGAATTTCTTGCGCCAGTCGGGATTGATCTTCTTCGACTTCGAGACGATGGCATTGATGTCGCCCTCAAGCGCCAGCGTCACCACATCGGCGTCGAGGCCATCGATCACGGCACGCGCCTGGGCGCCCGATCCGCCATGCGACTGCCGGATGGTGACCGTCTCGCCGGTTTCGGCCTTCCAATGCGCGGCGAAGGCCTCGTCATAGGCTTTGTAGAGCTCACGGGTCGGATCGTAGGAAACGTTGAGGATGGTGGTGTCGGCGAACGCGAAACCGAGCGTCCCGAACTGGACAGATGTGGCGACCAGTGCGCCGAGCAGTTTCCGGAAATGAGGTTTGGTCATTTCTGCCTCCGTTGAACCTGCGTTAAATCTAGCGAAGTGATAGAATTTAGATGCATCGAATGTTGCCTTTTTTGCCCTCCTGAAGAAAATCTTCGATGATCTTCCGCCGCCTCGCGAAATATTTTCCTCGCGGAGGCCCTGGACGGACTCGACGTCCTATCTGGAGACACACGGTTCCACGACAAGACCGCTTGGTGCGGCAATCAGTTGGCGCTCACCGGAAAATCGAAGCGCCGGCTAGGAAAGGGCTCGTGCCCGAGCGTAAAATGCCACCATTCGCGGGCGTAGTTCTTGAAGCCGGCTCCACGCATGGCGTCGACCAGCAGCTTGCGGTCTGCAGCCGCTTCATTGCCAAGCGGACGGTGCGCCGTCTTGCTCGTCGGATCGAAACAGTCGAAACCGGTGCCGAAATCGAGCGTGTCAGCATCGACGGCGCCACAGGCGGGTCTGGAGACGGATGGATCGCCGGCCCGCGCGACCGCGACATCGACGGTCGAGCCGCGCGAGTGGGTTGACAGTTCGCCGACATAACCCTTGGCGATGAGGTCGCCACGCCGAACTTTCGGATACCATTGCCGATCGGGTGGTCCGCCCTCTTGCGTCCATTCGCCCATGTCGGCTACGGCACGGGCAGGGCGATAGCAGTCGAACACGACGAGCGTGAGACCTTTGGCGGTCATCGTCTTCTGCACGCCTGCAAGAGCTTGCGCCGCCTGCAAGGTGAGAATGCAGACCGGCGCGTCATAGCCGTTCACCCTGCGATGCAGGAAATTGTCCGATCCGGCGTAGCGGATGTCCTGGCGGATCGAAGGGGCGATGTCGGCAAGGCGAACGAAGCCGGCGGGCAGGGGGTCTGCATGTGCCGGCAGAGCGGACGTGGCAAGCGTCAGCGCGCAAAAACCAACGCGCTGAATCGCCTGGCGCGCTCTATTCAACGAACACTTTCACGCTGGCCGCCCGTCCGGCCGCGTCGATCACCGTCAGCGTCGAATAGCCGGCGCCGTCGGGTTGCCAGGTCGCGGTGCGGCGACGGTCGATGCCGGCCAAAGGCTTGCCGTTGGCCAGCCAGCGGAATGGCGCACGGCCGCCTTGCAGCTTGAGCACCAGCGGCAACGCATCGGCCGAATTGGTGGCGAGGTCGACGCGGGCGCCGTCCGGCGGGAAGATGATGGTTGGTGCGGGCTCGGTCGGCGCTGCCTGCACCAAGCCATCGGCGCCGGCGCCGAAACGGGCAAGCGTCACCGGCAGGTCCTCGCGCTTGGGGGTGAAGGCGCCCGGCGGCTTACCCGGCAGCGGTACGGTGGCGAGACCCGAGCGGACAAAGCCCTCGAACAGGATGGGAGCGGCCGAGACATAGCCGGAAAGGCCCGGCACCGCACTGGCATCGGGACGTCCGACCCAGACACCCAAGACATAGCGGCCGTCGAAGCCGACCGACCAGGCGTCGCGATAGCCGTATGAGGTGCCGGTCTTGTAAGCGATGCCGCGCTGCAAGGCGCCTTCCGGCGGCTTGACCCCCGACAAGATGTCGATGATCTGCCAGTTCGCCTGGTCGTTGAGGATGGTGGCGGTGGTGCGCTCGGCATTGGCCGGCTCGGTGCCGTCATGCAGCGTGTGCGTCTTGCCGCCATTGGCGAGCCCCGTATAGAGCTGGACGAGGTCGCGCAGCGTCACGCCGACGCCGCCAAGGCCGATGGCCAGGCCGGGCGCCTCGTTGATCGGCAGGATCGGGTTGACGCCGGCCTGGCGGAAGCGCGCCGTCAGCCGCGCCGGGCCGACGGCGTCGAGCACGCGGATCGCCGGCACGTTGAGCGACAGCTGCAGCGCCTGGCGGATCGAGACATCGCCCTGGTAGCCCATGTCGAAATTCTTTGGCCGGTAGCCGCCGAAATCGACCGGGCTGTCCTCGATCAGCGTTTCCTGCGCCACCAGTCCCTGTTCGAAGGCGAGGCCATAGATGAACGGCTTCAGCGTCGAGCCGGGCGAGCGGACGATCTTGGTCATGTCGATCCAGCCGGAACGGCTGGCGTCGAAGAAGTTGGCCGAGCCGACTTCGCCCAGAATGTCGCCGGTGCGGGAATCGGCCAGCACCATGGCGACGGACAGACGCGGCCCAAGCCTGATCGCGGCGTCGCGTGCCACCTTTTCCAGCCCTTCCTGGACGCTTTTGCGGATCGTCAACTGCAAGGGCTGGCCTGGAACAGCCTTGGGCAGCATCGCATAGGCGGCGTGCGCGGCGAGCGCCGGCAAGGTACGGCGCAGGCCCGACACATCGTCGAGGGCGGCGCGTGCCGCCTCGCGTTCGCCGATCAAGCCCGACGAGACCATACGGCTCAGCACACGGTCGCGGGCGGCGTGGGCGATTTCGAGGTTGCGGTCGGGCCGGCGCTTTTCCGGCAGTTGGGGCAAGGCGACGAGCAAGGCGGCTTCCGACACGGTAAGCCGTTTCGGCTCCTTGCCGAAATAGGCAAGCGAAGCGGCGCGCACGCCTTCCAGATTGCCACCATAAGGCGCCAGCGTCAGATAGCGTTCGAGGATCTCGCGCTTGGACAGTCGCCGCTCGATCTGGATGGCGCGCAGCATCTGCTTGATCTTGGAGCCGAGGCTGCGGCTTTCGCGCGGCTCGATCAGGCGTGCAAGCTGCATCGACAGGGTCGAGCCGCCGGAAACGATGTGGCCGCTGGTGACGAGCTGGCCGGCGGCACGGCCCAGCGCCAGCACGTCGACGCCCTCATGGTCCCAGAAACGCTTGTCCTCATAGGTGACCAGCATGTCGACGAACTGCTTGTCGACCTGGTCGAGCCGGGTTTCGAGCCGCCAGTAGCCGTCCGGCGCGGCGAAGGCGCGCAACAGCTGGCCATCGCGGTCCTGGACCTCGGTCGAGACGGTGAGTTCCGCCGGCAGGGGCGGCGGGAAGGCGCGGTCGAGTTCCCACAGCGCGGCGACGGCTATTGCCGCAAAACCCACCAGGGAGGCGGCGGCGATGCCTGTTCGACGGAGAAATTTTCTGGAGAGCATGGCGCTGCCCCTCACCCGCCTGCCGGCACCTTCTCCCCGTTGATCGGGGAGAAGGCAACTGTCGCGGATATCGGCGTGTTCATCTTCGCCAAGGCGCCTTACGGCGCCTTGATCTCCATCATGCCGGTGGCGGTGCGGGCCGAAAATTGCGGCCGGTACATGTCCTCCACCGTTGCCGCCGGATGTGCGTAGGTGCCCGGCGTCACGGCGCGCACGACATAGGCAAGCGTCAGATTGTGGTCGTGGTCGCCATCGGCCGGGTTGAACGCCGCGACGAAACGGTCGTCGCGGAATTCAAGATGCGCGGCGTCGGTCTGTGCCAGCCAGAAGAAGTTGGTCAATTGGGCGCTGGAGACCAGGCCGGGATTGTCGATCTCGAAGCCGGCCGGCAAGAGGTCGGTGACCAGAAGGCGAGACGGCCAGCTGTTCTGCTCGGTGACCTTGAGCACGACGACATAGCGTTCGTTCTGGGTAGCCTCCGTCACATTGGCTTCGGTGCCGTCGAGCTTGTAGTAGGTGCGGTCGATGGTGAAGCCGTCGCCGCCGGCCGGCAAGGGCTGGATCGGCGATGCCACTGTGGTGACGACGGCCTGCAGTGGGGTCTTGCCGGTGTTGGCGATTTCGAGCGGGCTGTCGACCAATTCGGAGCCGTTGACCTGGCTGGAATAGCCGCCCGAATGCGGCGCGCCGTTGACGGTCAGCGTGATCGAGTCGTTGCCCTCCTTCAGCGCGCGGGCCGCCAGCAGCATCCAGGAATCGTCCTGGGTGCTAGTCCAGCGGACTTCGGCGCGTTCCCTGGTCACCAGCTTGATCAGCTCGGGCACGATCGTCGACACCGGCTTCGATTCCGCCGCCAGCGACAGCATCGCCGCGCCGTCACGCAGCGCCGAACCGTAGTCGGAGCGGTACCAGTCGTAGTCGGTCTGCGACTTGGCCAGCTGCAATGCGGTCTTGAACGTCGCCTCCGAGCGCTGTGTGTCGCCGTAGAGCGCAAGGCTCGCCGCCAGTTGGGCAACGGCCATCGGGCTCGAGAAGGCTTCGAGCTGGGTGTCGGCATAGTAGCGCAAGTCGCCGATCGAGGCCTTCTTGTTGCGGGCCAGAACGTAGAGGGCGTAGGCGATCTCGCTGCCGCGGTCCTGTACGCTCTGGTCGTAGCCGAGCGAGTTCTGCAGATTGCCCAGCGCCTGGTTCATGGCCAGCGCCGGCACCTCGTATTTCTGCTCGCGCGCCCTGGTCAGGAACTCGCTGACATAGGCATCGAGCCACAGATCGCCGGAACCCGGACCCCACAGGCCGAAGCTGCCGCTCGAGGACTGGTAGCTCAGGACCTTGTAGATGGCGTCCTGGATGCGGCCATGCAGGTCGGGGTCGCTTTCCATGCCGATGCCCGAGGCCATCTCGTTGACATAGAGAAGCGGCATGGCGCGGCTGGTGGTCTGCTCGGCGCAGCCATAGGGGTAGCGGTCGAGCGTCATCAGGAGCGAGGGCACGTCGAAGGCCGCCGCCTGCGAAACGCCGACGCTGACGGAAGCACCGTCGAGCAGGCTTGCCGCCAAGAGCTCCTTGTCGACGCGGAGCGCGCCGCCATTGCCCTTGAGGTCGACCACAAGGCGCGTGGTGACCGGCAACTGCGCTGGGCGCACCGGTACGTACAGCGTCTGCTCGACCTTGGTGCCGTCGGCATGCGCCAGTTTGATGGTGAGCGAGGCATTGCCCGGCGTCTTCGCGATCAGCGGCACGGTCAGCGTCTGGCGCTTGCCCTGGGCGAGCGTCAGCTTCTGCGGCAGGGGCTTGTCGCCCGTCGACAGGTCGCCTGTCGTGTCGATCGAGAAGGCATAATCGCCGGCGGGGCCATCGGTGTCGGCGACGTCGAGCCGCATGACGGCGGCGTCGCCGGGCGCCAGGAAGCGCGGCAGGCCGGCGGTGATGACCACCGGGTCACGCACGATGACATCCGACTGGGCATGGCCGACCGCTTCCTTGGTCCAGGCGACGGCCATGACGCGCACGGTGCCGTTGAACTGCGGAATATCGAAGTCGATGCGTGCCTTGCCGTCAGCGTCGAGCTGGACCGGGCCGGAGAAGAAGGCGACCAGCTTTTCGGTCGGCGGGCTGCCCTGCGCCTGCATGTTGGCGCCGTCACCGCCGGTCCTGAGCTTGCCGGTGGTGCCGAGCGAGCCGTCGATCAGGCGGCCGTAGATGTCGCGGATCTCCATGCCCAGCATGCGCTGGCCGAAGAACCAGTTCTCCGGGTCCGGCGCCTTGTAGTTGGTCAAATTGAGGATGCCGACATCGACGGCGGCCACCATGACATAGGCGTTGGTGCCCGGCTGCACGCCAGCCACGGCAACCGGGATCGACAGTTGCTGGCGCGGCGTCGTCTTGCCCGGCGGCGTCAGCGTTACGGCGAGCTTCTTCGATCCCGGATCGACCGTCAGCCATTTTACGCCGATGGCGCGGGCCGGCATGCGTGTTTCCTGGGCGTCGCCCGGCCTGAACAGGGTTGCCGTGACATAGGCGCCGGCGCCCCAATCGTCGCCGACCGGGATGTCGACGGTGCTGCCGCCGGCCGGCACCGTCGCCGTGACGGTCTTCAACAGCTTGTCGGAACCGATATTGATCAGAAGTTCGCCGGCAAAATGCGGCGAGACTTTCAGCTTCGCCACTTCGCCGGCGGCATAATTGTCCTTGTCGAGAGCGATCTCCAGGCCGTCGGGCGTTTCGGTGGTGGTCGAGGCGACATACCAACCGGCGTCGAATTCGTAGCTGGTGGCAGGACCCTCGGGATCGGAAGTTTCCACCTCGAGCCTGTACTGGCCCCAATCGACCGGCACGGAGACGGTTGCGTCACCATCGGCGCTGAGGTCGATCTGGCCGTTGGCGATCGACTTGGTCAAGGTGACCGGCTCGTAGCTCCACGAATTGTTGGAGCGGTACCATTGGTAATTGCGTTCGACCTTGACCAGCGTCCACTGCGCGCCTTTCAGCGCCTCGCGCTTGCCAGCCGGATCGACCGCGATCAGGCTGAACTTGGCCGTGCCGCCCTGCGGCACCTCATCATCGGCGAAGTCCGGACGAATGCCGATCATATGGCCTTGCGGGCGGATGCCGATGTTGAGCGAGCGCTCGATGGCGCGGCCACCGGTTTCGCGCATGCGCACCGTCACCTTGCCGTTGACCAGCTTGGTGGTCGAGGGCAACTGGTCGACGGAGATCGGGAAGGTCGCCTTGCCGTCATCGCCGACCACCGGCAGGTTGGTCAGCGGCGTGACCGTCGGTTCCGCCGACTGCTCGTCTGCGAGGCCGAAGGAAAAGTTGGGGAAGCGGTCCCAGTCGCGGGACGTCGACAGCGTCAGTTCGCCTTCCAGTGCCAGGCCCGCCGCTGGCGCGCCATAGAGGAAGCGGCCGTCGATGTCGATGTTGGCGGTTTCGCCGCGCTCGATTTCCTGCTTGTCGGCCTTCATGTCGAATTCGATGCGATCCGGCACGAAATCCTCGACCAGGAACATCTGGCTGGCGACGGCCGGCTGCTTGGGATCGGTATGGATCGACACCGACCAGGTGCCGCGCATGGCGTTGGCTTCGAGCGGCAGGTCGACGGCATGGCCGCCGGCCGAAGCGCCGTCGCTGACGATGCGGCGGTCCTCGACGCCGTCGGGGCGCGAGAAGATGAAGGTCAGCGGCAGGTTCTCGACCGCCTTGGCGGCGCCATCGCGGGCAAGAGCGGCGACATGGATATCCTCGCCGGCGCGGTAGATGCCGCGCTCGGTCCAGGCATAGACGTCGAGCGCGCCGGGCGCCGCGCGCCCGGTAACGCCACGGTCGGAGAGGTCGAAGCCGGCCTTGGACATGTCGAGGAAGACGAAATCATTGTCGCCCTGCTTGGCCATCAGAACGGCCGGCACCATGCCGCCGTCACCGCGCGTCAGGCCGGGGTTGAAGACGGCGTGGCCGTCGGCATCCGAGGTCGCGGTGCCGAGAATCTCGTTGTTACGGGCAACCAGCGTCAGTTCGGCGCCGGCGATCGGCTTGGCCGAGCCAAGCGAACGGGCAAAGACGTTGAGCCCGTCCTGGCCGGTATAGGTCGACAGTCCGATGTCGGAGACGACGAACCACTGGGTGGCCATCGAATTGTAGTCGTCGCCCTTGCCGTTGACGGACTGGGCGGTCAGCACATAGACGCCGGGCTTGCGCTGCGGCAGCGCTTCGTCGACCGGGAAGGAGGTGGTGACCTCCTTGTTGAGGTCGTTGACGATGTCGAGCTGGCCCTGCCAGACCGGCGCGCCCATCTGCTCGGAAATGTTGGAGATGTCATAGCCGTCGAGCTGGTGAAGGAACTGGTAGCCCGACAGCAGCTGCGCCAGCGAACGGTCGCCGATGCGGTAGAGCTTCATCTCGGCTGCATTCATGTTGACGGTGACCACCGGAATGCCGCGGCGCGCGCCAGCCGGCAACACGAAGCTGTCGCCGGTGAAGCGGGCGGACGGGGCGCGATCCTGCACGTAGATCGACAGCACCACGGGAGCGGCGGTCACTTCGCCGATCGCCGCAGGCAGGCCAGCGCGGAAGGTGACGTCATAATGCTGGCCGTGTTCGAGCCCTTCGACGCAGATCTGCTTGCCCTTGGCCTCGACGCCCTTCGGCGGCGCGTTGTCGACTGTCACGAACTGCGCATAATCGACACCGGTCTTGACCAGGTCCTCGGAGAATTGCGCGCAGATGCGCGGCGCGCTGGTGTCGGCGTCGACGCTGTGGTCGATGACGCGGAAACCCTTGCGGGCTTTCAGATCGGCATAGTCGGCCTGCACGGCCGGTGACGTTACCAGCGCCAGGCTCGCCTCATATGCCTGCAGGGCCGGCCGGTAGAGATCGCGCTTGTCGAGACCGGCACCGAGCAGGGCCAGCGCGTCGGCGCGCGTCTTGGTGGTGCGCAAGAGCTTATAGGCGTTGAAAGCAGCCGAAGTGCCGTTCATCGGGAAAGTGGAGACTTCCACGGTGCCGGCCGTGGGCTGCACGGCCAGCGTTTCGCGTGCCAGGTTGAGCCAAAGCTTGCCATCGTCGGGCATTACCGAGACAGCGGATTCGTATTTCTGCATGGCGGAGCGATGGTCGCCGGTCTGTACGGCCTGCTCGGCCGAGTTGATCAAGGCGGCCATGCCTTCGGTCGGCTTGTCAAAGGCCGGGCCAAGCAGCCTGTTGCGGTATTGCTGGGCCTGGTCGGCCATCCAGTTGGGGAAGAAGGCGAGTTCCGGCGGGGCGCCGATATCGGGATCGCCGTCAATTTTGACGATCTTGCCGGCGACCGCGCCGTTGAACGGCTTCAGTTGGTTGTAGTCGGATTTGAGAAAGCACCATTTGGCCTTAGTGTTGTAAGTGAAGGCGCGGCAGGCCGGATCGCCAAGGCATGTCGTCTTGCACTGGTCGAGGGTGACATTCTGGTCGGATCTGAGGTCAAAGCCGAAATAGTCGGAATTGTCGGTCGTTGCGATTCGCCGGGCCTCGGCCGCTTGCGCGACAGTTCCCCAAGCGAAGAAAAAAAGGATCAGGATCGACAGACCACGAGCCGCGCGCATTGTCATAACACCCTCCAGACAATTGCAGACGTCCGGGCATGTTCAAGCTTCAGTCGAGCTTGTCAACGCGCGGACGCGGCAGGTGCCGCCTGCCAACGGTTTATTTTCCGGCCAAGGACCGGTATGCGGACAGTAACCTCCATAGGACAGGGGATCACGCATTCTTGCGGACACGCAGAAGGTGTGAATTCCAAGCCCGTCCTATTTCAGACAATTGGATTGTGGCCCCTTTACGAGCGCTTCAGAACTTCATTCCAATTTTAGTTTTGTAACCTAGGTTGTCTTAATGCCGGCGCATGAAAAGCAGATGTCAGGAAGGAACGCGCCAGGGCGCGCCCTTCCGCGCGCCCTGCTTTTGGCCGTGATGTGCACGAGCGCGCTGGTCGCCGAATCAAGGACCGCCGCTGCTTTCGAGCTTTTCGGCATCAAGCTGTGGGGATCCTCCAACGACCAGGACGCCGACATCGTCGATCCCCTGCGCTACGCCGTGACGCTCAACGCGCCCGACGCGGACAAGGACCTCACCAAGAAGCTTGAAAACGCCTCGGCGCTAAAGGGCGACGAGGATCGCCCGGTTTCGGGTTCCCTCGGGCTCATGGCCAAGGCGCGTAGCGACCGTGAGCAACTGGTCGCCGCCCTTTACGCCGATGCCCGCTATGAAGGCGTGGTCACCATCACCATAGACGGCAAGCCGCTCGACGACTTGCCGCCGGACGCCGAATTCAAGGGCCCGCAGCCGATCCCGGTGTCGATCAATATTGCCACCGGCCCCAAATTCACCCTCGGTAACATCAGGTTGGAAGGCGACGCCGCCGGGCTGATGAGCGCCGATTACGGCCTGATATCGGGCGGCGACGCCGGGTCGGGCGCCGTGCTCAAGGCCGAGGCGCTGATCGTGCGGACGCTGAAGGAGCAGGGCAGGCCGCTGGCCAAGGTGACCGACCGGCAGATCGTCGCCGACCATGCCAACTCGACGCTCGACGTGACGCTGACGGTGGCGGCCGGGCCGGTCGCCGGTTATGGCGCGACGACGGTCGAAGGCACCGAGAAGGTCGACCGCGACTTCACCGAATACATGACCGGGCTGAAGCGCGGCAAGCAGTACTCGCCGCAGGAGATCAGCGACGCGCGCGACAGGCTGCTGGCGCTCGAGGTCTTCAACAGCGTGACCTTCAAGGAAGCCGACAAGCTCGACGCCGACGGCAACCTTCCGATCGGCGTTCAGGTCAGCGAACGCAAGCCGCGCTATTTCGGCCTCGGCGGTACCTTCTCGAACACCGAGGGGCTGGGCCTGGAAGGCTATTGGGGGCATCGCAACCTGTTTGGCCACGCGGAAAAGCTGCGCATCGACGGCGCCATCTCGGGCATCGGCAGCAACAATCTCTCGGAACTGAACTACAATGCCGGCATCATGTTCGAGAAACCCGGCGTGATCGGACCGGCGTCGAAGTTCTTTGCCGGCGTGAAGACCGTGCTCGAGCATCCGGACGCGTATGACCATTTCTCGGTCAAGGGCAGCACAGGCCTGTCCTATGAACTCGACAAGAAGCAGACCGTCTCGGCGGAGGTGGCGCTCGACTATTCCAGGATCACGGATGCGTTCGGCAAACACACCTACCTTATCGCCAGTGTCCCGCTGCAATATGTCTATGACAACAGGGATAGCAGGCTGAACCCGACCAGCGGCTTCCGGGTCCTGGCCTATGCCGAGCCGAGCTACGACATCATGAGTGGCGCGGCCTTCCTCAAGCTGAAGGGCGAGGGCTCGGCCTATCAGTCGCTGGACACGGCCTCGAAGTTCGTGCTGGCCGAGCGCGTCGCCGTAGGTTCGATCGTCGGCACTGGACTGCAGAACGTGCCTGCCGACAGGCGCTTCTACTCCGGCGGCGGCGGTTCGGTGCGTGGCTATGCCTATCAGGGCATCGGCCCCAAGGATTTCAACGGCCAGCCGATCGGCGGCCTGTCCTTCTTCGAGACCTCAGTCGAGATGCGCATCGCCGTCACCGACACGATCGGCATCGTGCCTTTCGTCGATGCCGGCACGGTGTCGACGAAGTCGGTTCCGAACTTCTCCGACGTCAAGGTCGGCGCCGGTGTCGGCCTGCGCTATGTCACGCCGTTCGGGCCGCTGCGCATCGATGCGGCCGTGCCGCTCAACCGCGACCCCAGTGATCCGCATTTCGGCATCTATGCCGGCATCGGGCAGGCGTTTTGACATGAAGATCGTCTGGCGCATCCTCCGCATTGTCCTCTACACGCTGCTGATCGTGGTTGCGGGCGTGATCGGCGCGCTTGTCGTGCTGACCAAGACCGAGCGCGGACGCGACAATCTCGCCGGCATCGTTTCGCGATTGGCCTCGAACGACGACCGCAAGATCACGGTCAGCGGCATCGATGGCATCTGGTCGGGTAACCTCAGCGTCGATCATGTCGTGCTGGAAGACCGCCAGGGCGCCTGGTTGGTTGCCCGCAAGGTGGCCGTCGACTGGTCGCCGCTGGCGCTTCTGTCGAAAAGCTTCAGTGCCGACCGCATCGCCGCCGAGCGCATTGAACTCGCACGCCTGCCGATCGCCGGCACGCAGCCGCCGGCGCCGAGTGGCGGCGCAACGACGCTGCCGGTTGCCATCGACGTCAAGCAGATAGACCTTCCCGAAATCGCGCTTGGCCCGCAACTGGCCGGCAGCGGCATCGCCGAACTTGCCGCCAAGGGGATGCTCAAGGCCGACGCCGCGCCGCTGGCGGTCGAAACGACGCTCGCCGTCACCCGCCACGACGGCAAGCAAGGCAATGTCGACGCCAAGATTCACTTCGCGCCTGGTGACAACAGGCTCGACCTCGACCTCAAGGCTTCGGAGCCGGCAGGCGGCATCATCGCCAATCTGCTCAAGCTGCCGGACGCGCCGCCGGTCGACATAACCGTCTCGGGCACGGGGCCGCTCGCCAACTGGAACGGCATCGCCACGTTCACGGTCGACGGCAAGATCGTCACGCAATTGACGGGCCGTCATCAGCTCACCGACAAGGGCAATCACGTGGAGGCCAAGGGCGATGGTGAGTTCGCGCCCTTCCTGCCGGAGAATCTGAGGCCGCTGTTTGCCGGCAAGACCAGCTTCGATGTCGCCGGCACCGCCACATCGGCCGGCGGCATCAGTATCGACCGGGCCAGCATCGAAAGCGATGCCATCCATGGCACCGCGACCGGCATCGCCGACCCGGCCGGCGCCAGCGATCTATCGGTTCAAATTGCCGCCAAGGGCGCGCCTGTGCAGATCACGGTGGGAAGTGCGGCGCAACCGATAACGCTGGCGATCAGGAACGCCACCGCCCGTGCGTTCGGCGACGGCAAGGCGCCGATCGTCGATATCGGTGCTTCGCTGGCTTCGGTGGTGGCGGGCGGCACGCAACTGAACGATCTGGCGGCACAAATCCATTCCGACGGCTTCGACATCCAGAACCGCGCCGGTCCGGTTGCCGTCAAGCTGACGGCGGGCGGGTTGAAGACCGATGTGGCGACGCTGGCGCCGCTGGTCACCGGCAAGGTCGATGTCGACCTGGCGGGATCGCTGAGCAAGGATGCCATCACTATCGACCAGGGCACAATGCGCTCCGATGCGCTCAACGCCTCGCTGACGATGACGGTGGCGCTTGCCGATCTCTCGATGCAGCTCAAGATGAACGCCGATGCGGTGTCGACCGCCTTGCCGCCGCAGATCAGCTCGGTGCTCGGCGACCGGGTGAAATTCTCGGCCGCCGCGACGCGCGATCCGCAAGGCGCCTTTGCCGCCAATTCGATCTCGTTGACGTCCGGTTCGCTCAGCGCCAGCGGCACCGCCAGTGCGCAAGGAACGGACATCCAGGCCGACATCAAGGGCACGCTGGGCGACGTTTCGGTGCTGTCGCCAATGGTCGGCGTGCCGGTTGCCGGCGGCGTCAATTTCTCGCTGTCGGCCAGCGGCGCCCGGACGGCGCCGGATTTCACCGTCTCCGCCGACAGCGATAGCCTGACGGCGTCAGGCCGCACCGTGAAGGCGATCAAGTTGACGGCGAGCGGCAAGGCCGACATTGCAAGCCCTTCCGCCGATGTCTCGCTGACCGGCGCCGTCAACGACCAGCCGCTCGACGTCAAGGCGGCGCTGGTGACCAGCGAGGGCAAGCGCTCGATCAACGGTTTCCTCGTCTCGCTGGGCGACAACAAGGTTTCTGGCGACCTCGCGCTTGACGACAAGTTCATGCCGCTCGGCACGTTGACGCTCGCCGCACCGGCAATCGACCAGTTGGCGGCACTCGCCGGCCAGGCGGTGACCGGCGACATCAACGGCACCATCCTCTTTGCTCGGGATGGCGAGGCACCGTCCGTCACCATCGATGCGAAAAGCACGTCGATCGCGCGTGGCGAGGTGACGGCCAAGACGATCGCCGTCAACGCGCTGATCGCCAACTATCTCAAGGCGCCGGCGATCTCGGGCACCATCAAGGCTGACGCTGTCACGGCGGGCGCCACCGAGATCAGCGGCATCGGTGTCGACCTGAAGCGCGACGGCGACTGGACCAATTTCACCGGCGGCGCGACGATTGCAGGCATTCCGGCGACAGCCGCCGGCCGGGTCAAGATCGCCGAGGGGACCACCAGCGTCGAGATCGCCTCGGGCGAGGCGACGGTTCGCGGCATCAAGGCGGCTATCGCTGAAGCCTCGACACTTACCATCGCCAATGGCACGACCAGCATCGAGAGACTGGCGCTGGACATTGGCGGCGGCGCGGTGACGTTGTCGGGCAGCGTCGGCCAGACGCTCGATCTCGCGGCACAGTTTTCCGCGCTGCCGGCAGCCCTTGCCAATGATTTTGCACCTGGGCTCGATGCCGTAGGTACGCTGGGTGGCACGGCGCAGGTGACCGGAACGCCGGCTGCTCCACAGGTTCGGTTCGACGCACAGCTTGCCGGCGTCGAAACCAGCCAAACCCGCCAGGCCGGGCTAGGGCCGCTCGCTGTCGATGCGGCCGGCGCCTACACTTTGGCTGGCGGCGTCGCGCTCGACCATGCGACGCTCTCGGGCGAGAAG
Organism: Mesorhizobium erdmanii; assembly: GCF_013170725.1. Lineage (NCBI taxonomy): Bacteria > Pseudomonadati > Pseudomonadota > Alphaproteobacteria > Hyphomicrobiales > Phyllobacteriaceae > Mesorhizobium > Mesorhizobium erdmanii. The sequence goes on from NZ_CP033361.1 coordinate 3,152,609, forward strand.
ATTTCCGGCAAGGCTTCCGGCACGATCAACCCCAATGGCGCCAGCGATTTCGTGCTGAATCTCATCTCATCCGGCCCCAGCCTGCCGCTGACGGTCGGCAGCGCCGCGAGCCCGGTCAGGATCGAAGTCCAGTCCCTGTCGGCAAAGGTGGCGGGCGAGAGCACGCAGGCCCGCCTGGACGTTTCCGCGATCCTGCCGTCGGTCACCACCAGTCCGGCCAAGGTGGACGGGCTTGTCCTGGCGTTGCATTCGGATGCGTTCGATCTCAGGAATCGCGCCGGGCCGGTTTCCGGCACGGTGTCGGTCGACAAGGTCGGTCTCGACAATGCCGCGATCGCGCCGCTGATCGCCGGCAAGGTCACGGCCGCACTCAACGCCCGGCTGACGCCCAACTCCGTCGCCATCGAAAGTGGCTCGCTCAAGAGCGAAGCGCTGAACAGCCAGGTCGCCGGCCAGGTATCGCTGCGCGACGGCGCCATCGACCTTACGCTGAGCGCGGACGCACCGTCGTCGGCCTTGCCGGCCGCAGCGCGTGGCATGCTCGGCGAACGCGCGCGGATCAGCGCCACACTGAAGCGCGATCCCAACGGCAGTATCAATGTCGATGGACTGAAGCTGGCATCGGGTGGACTGACCGCACAGGGGCAGGCGAGCCTTGCCGACAACAAGGTGGCGGCCGACATCACAGGCGCCCTTGCCGATATCTCGCCGCTGTCGAAGGACGCCAAAGGCGCCATTGCCTTTGCGCTAAGCGCACAGGGACCGGCCGTCGCGCCCGATCTGTCGCTGACGGTCAACAGTGATCGCCTGCTGGTTGCGGAGCGCGAGATCACCGGGCTGAGGCTCACCGCCACCGGCAAGGCGGATGCCGCCAACCCGGCGGCGAATGTGCAGCTCACCGGCAATGTCGCGGGACAAGCCTTGCAAGGCAGCGCGGTGCTGGCGACGGCTGACGGCAAGAGCGCCATCAACGGCCTGCTGCTGTCGCTGGGCAAGAACAAGATCTCCGGCGATCTGGCGCTGGACGACAAGTTCGTGCCCGAGGGAACCATCTCGCTCGATCTGCCCGATATCGGGCCGCTTGCGGCGCTAGCGCTGGAAAAGGCCGAGGGCGACGTGCGCGGCACGATCGCCTTCACGAGGAACGGGGCAGCGCCGCAAGTCGCCATCAAGGCTGCCACCGCCTCGATCACCCGCGGCGACCTGCAGGCAAAGGCCGTTTCCATCGATGCGCTGATCGCCAACTACCTCGCCGCGCCGGTGATCTCGGGCAAGATCCGCGCGGATACCGTCACATCGGGCGGTACCGTGATCAGCGGCATCAACGTTGATTTGAAGCGCGACGGCGACTGGACCGGCTTTTCCGGTGGCGCCACGGTCAAGGGCATTCCGGCGCAGGCCGCGGGCCGCGTGAAGGTGGCCAATGGCACAACCACCATCGAACTCGCCTCCGGCCAGGCGACCGTGCAGGGCTTCAAGGCGGCAATCGCCCAGGCCTCGACGGTCAGCATCGCCAACGGTACGACGACGCTGGACAGGCTGGTCCTCAACCTTGGCGGCGGCACGGCAACGGTCACCGGCAAGGTCGGGCAAGCGCTCGACATCAATGCGACGCTCGCCAAGGTGCCGATGTCGCTCGCCAACAGTTTTTCGCCTGGCCTCGATGCCGCCGGCTCGATCTCCGGTACGGTGAAGGTGACGGGCGCGCCGGCCAGTCCCGCCGTCGCGTTCAACATCGACGCGGCCGGTGTGCAGACATCGCAGACCCGGGGTGCCGGCGTCGGCGCGGTGAGCGTGTCCTCGTCCGGCACTTTTGCCGGCAAAAAGCTGACCTTCAACGCCAATGTCAGCGACGGCGCCGGCCTTGGCCTGAAGGGCGGCGGCACGGTGACCACGGCGGGCACGCCGGCACTGGTGCTCGACTTCAACGGCGCCGTGCCGTTCGGCATCCTCAGCCAGAAGCTTGCCGCGCAAGGCTTGGCGTTGACGGGGACCGCCAATGTCAATGTCCAGGTGCGCGGGCCGGCGACTTCGCCCGTCATCGGCGGCAGCGTCAGCACTTCGGGGGCGCGGCTGGTCGATGCGCGCTCGGGGCTGGCCGTCAACGACCTCACGGCCGATGTCTCGATCGGCGGCGGCGTCGCCAGGATCAACCGGCTGACCGGAACATTGTCAACACGCGGCAGCCTGTCGGCCAGCGGCACGGTCGGCATCAACCCGGCGCAAGGTTTTCCGGCCGATCTGTCAATCAAGCTTACCGACGGGCGCTATACGGATGGGCGCGTGGTGACCGCCAATCTCGGTGGCGACCTGACGATCAAGGGGCCGCTGACATCGGCGCCGGCGATTGCCGGAACCGTCAATCTCGCCAAGACCGTCATCACCGTTCCGGATAAATTGCCGGGCTCGCTCTCGGCGCTCGACGTCAAGCACAAGAATGCGCCTGGTGCCGTCAGGGCGCAGGACAAGGCACTGCGGCCGGCGACGACCAGCGGCAAGAGCGGCGGCAGCGGGCTCGCGCTCGACGTCACCGTCAATGCGCCGAACCAGATCTTCATCCAGGGCAGGGGTGTCGACGCCGAACTGGGCGGCTCCCTCAGGCTGACCGGCCCCGCCTCGTCGCCCCAGGCGGTCGGCACCTTCACCCTGCAGCGCGGCCGGCTGTCGATCCTCGGCAAGCGGCTGACCTTCACCGATGGCACGGTCGGCTTCTCCGGCTCGCTGGTGCCCTACCTCAACCTGACCGCGACGACGACGACGACCAGCGCCACCGTCACCATCGTTGTGTCGGGCGAGGCGACCAATCCGAAATTCACCTTCTCCTCGGTGCCGGCGTTGCCCGAGGACGAGGTGCTGGCGCAACTGATCTTCGGCCGCTCGATGTCGAACCTGTCGCCACTGCAGATCGCGCAACTGGCCGAAGCAGCCGGGCAGCTGGCCGGCGTCGGTGGCTCGACGTCATTGCTGGAGAACCTGCGCAGCGCCATTGGCGTCGACGATCTCGACGTCACCACCGATAGCCAGGGCGGCACGGCGGTGTCGGCCGGCAAGTACCTCAACGACCGCACCTATGTGACCATCCAGAAGGGCGACAAGCCGGGTTCGGGCAAGGCGACCATCGACCTCAATGTCGGGCGCGGCGTCAAATTGCGCGGCGAGGCGACCGACGCCGGCGAGGCCAAGGGCGGCATCTTCTACGAAAAGGAATATTGAGGGCTGGCCCCTGCGATGGCTGGAACTGGCGCTGTCGCAAGCCGTGCAAATGTCTCAGTTTAATGGCCAAAAGAGATTTTGGCGAAATCTGGGCGCACTAGCACTTTTGCGCCAAGACTGTCGCTATCGCGCGAACCGCTCCCTTTTCAAAGTTGCACATTCGCTAACATGTTCCCATTCCACGCCGTCTTTGACATCATGGCCTGGATGCGGAATGTTAATCGGCGGAAAGCCAACAATGGGAGTTAGTCATGACGATTTATAAGAGCAACGGCGACAGCGTTCCGGATCACATCCTGGCCATGGCCAAAGAAGCCAAGGCAGGAGCGGTAGATCGCCGCGAATTCCTGGCGCTTGCCAGCGTTTTTGGCGCATCGACGGCCATGGCCTACGGACTGCTCGGCCTTGCCGCGCCGACGCCGGCCAGAGCCGAGGACGTGAAGGGCAAGAAGGGCGGCGTTCTGAAAGTCGCCATGTCGGTCAAGGATCCCAAGGATCCCCGTACCGCCGACTGGTCGGAGATTTCCAACGCCGAACGCCAGGCGCTCGAGCCCCTGGTGAAATACACCAAGGAGTACACCTTCGCGCCGTATCTGCTGGCGAGCTGGGACATCAATGACGACGCCACCGAATACACGCTGCATGTGCGGCCGGGCGTCGAATGGAACAATGGCGACAAGTTCACGGCCGACGACGTGATCTACAATTTCACCCGCTGGGCCGACAAGTCGGCGGCAGGCAACTCGATGCCGGGCCGCCTTGGCAGCCTCGTCGATGAGACGACCAAGAAGCTGCGCGCAGGCTCGGTCGTCAAGGTCGACGACATGACGGTCAAGCTCAAGCTGACCAAGCCCGATATCGCCATCATCCCGAACCTGTGCGACTATCCCGGCCTCATCGTCCACAAGACCTTCGACGAGAAGGGCGCGAACTTCAAGAACTGCCCGATCGGCACCGGTCCGTTCGAACTCGTGTCCTACGATGTCGGCCAGAAGGTCGTCTACAAGCGCCGCACCACCGGCAAATGGTGGCAGGGCGAGGCCTTCCTCGATGGCGTCGAGTTCATCGACTACGGCACCGATCCGGCCGCGACTGTCTCCGCCTTCGAATCGGGCGAAGTGCAGACCAACCACGAGACGACCGCCGACTACGTCAAGATCATCGCAGGCGTCGGCGCGCCGCCCTCGGAAGTCGTGACCGCGGCCACCGTGGTCTCGCGTTTCAACGTCAACGCCAAGCCCTATGGCGACCAGAAGGTGCGCCAGGCAATGGCTCTGGCCGTCGACAATTCGGTGGTGCTGCAGCTTGGCTACGGCAATGCCGGCACGCCGGCCGAGAACCACCATGTCGCGCCGATCCATCCTGAATATGTCGAACTGCCGAAGATCAAGCGCGACATGGCCAAGGCCAAGCAGATGCTGACGGAAGCCGGCGTGATCGATTTCGAGCACGAACTGATCAGCAACGACGAGGATTATCACAAGAACACCACGGACGCGATCGCGGCCCAGTTGCGCGAAGCCGGCATCAAGGTGAAGCGCACCGTGCTGCCGAGCTCGACCTTCTGGAATGACTGGACGAAATATCCGTTCTCGGAAACCAACTGGAACATGCGTCCGCTTGGTATCCAGGTCATCGCCATCGCCTACCGCACGGGCGAAGCCTGGAACGAGACCGCTTACGCCAATCCGGACTTCGACAAGAAGGTCAACGAGGCGCTCGGCATCGCCGATGCGGAGAAGCGCAAGGTGGTGATGAAGGACATCGAGACGATGCTGCAGGAGTCCGGCATCATCATCCAGCCGTACTGGCGCAAGCTCTACATCAACATCAAGCCCGAGGTGAAGAACCACTCGATGCACCCGACCTACGAGCACGATTTCGGCAAGGTCTGGCTCGATCAGGCGTGACCCACAGCTTGAAGAATGCGAGGGGCGCACGGCCCTTCGCATTCGCAGGATCGCCGCCGTTGCATGAGATGCAGCGGCGGCGTGACGTCACAAGGTTTTCGTCACAGGGTTGACTATATCTGACCCCAACCCGGCCGGCAGGGGGCACGCATGTTCTCATTCATCATCAGACGCATCGGCACAATTCTGCTCACGATGCTGTGCCTGACGCTGGTCGTCTTCTTCCTAGTCAATCTCGAACCCAATCTGAAGAAGCTGGCGATCAGCCAGACCGAAATGCACACCTCGGCCGATCAGCTCGAAAGCTGGCTGGTCAACCACGGCTACCGCCAGAATTTCTTCTCGCGCTACGGCCAGTGGCTCGGCGTCGTGCCCAAGCAGCCGATCACCGATCCGGCGACCGGAAAGACGACGCAGCGTTTCACCTTCTGCAACGACCCGACCGTGCCGACATTCTCCGGTGTGCTCGAGGGTGATTTCGGCTGTTCGACCAAATTCAAGACCACCGTTGCGGCCAAGCTGTTCCCGGCCCTCGGCGCCACAGGCATCCTGATGCTGTGCGTGCTGGGGGTGATGGTGCCGGTCTCGCTGCTGGTCGGCATTCTCGCCGGCATGCGCGAGGGGTCACGAACCGACCGGGTGCTTTCCGTCGCATCCATCGCCTCGACGGCAACGCCTGAATATGTGTCGGGCGTCATATTCACCGTCGTCTTCGCTTCATGGCTCGGCTGGCTGAACGGCTCGGCCGCCTCGGCGAGCCAGGGCATCACCTTCTACAATTTCACCCTGCCGGTGATCACGCTGGCGATCTACGGCATCGGCTATATCGCCCGCATGACGCGCGCCTCGATGGTCGAGGTGATGACGCAGCAATATATCCGCACGGCGCGGTTGAAGGGCCTTTCCTTCCGCGGCGTGGTGGTCAAGCACGCGCTGCGCAATGCGCTGATCGCGCCCTTCACCGTCATCATGCTGCAGTTTCCCTGGCTGCTCACCGGCGTCGTCATCGTCGAGGTGATGTTCCGCTACCAGGGCTTCGGCTACACGCTGGTCGAGGCCGCGGGCAACAACGACATCGATCTTCTGCTCGGCTGTTCGCTGGTCTCGGTGTTCATCGTGCTGATCACCCAGCTCATTTCCGATGTCGGTTACGCGTTCCTCAATCCGCGCATCCGGGTCCAGTAGGGGAGAAGGCGCATGCAAGCTCAATATATCGGCGCCTCCACCATCATCCTCGAAGTGCTCTGGCGCTTCTGGCCGGTCTGGGTCGCGCTCGCCATCGTCATGGGGGCGAGCTTCCTCTACAAGAAGAAGCTGGCGCTCTACGGCCAGTTGTTCGACAGCGGCGTCGGCATAGCGGGCGTGTTCATCTGCCTGTTCTGGCTGTTCACGGCGATCTTCGCCTCGACCATCTCGCCTTTCGATCCGCTCGGCCAGATCCCGATCATGAAGGACACGCTGCCCGGCGCCATCGAGCCGCAATCGGGGCTGGTCTACCTGTTCGGCGGCGACAAGCTGGCGCGCGACGTGTTTTCGCGCATGGTCTATGGCAGCCAGATCGTGCTGATCATCGCGCCGGCGGCGACCGGTTTCGCTCTCATGGTCGGCATCACGCTCGGCCTGCCGGCCGGCTATTACGGCGGCAAGATCGATTCCATCCTGTCGTTCCTGGCCAATCTGGTGCTGGCTTTCCCGGTGATCCTGCTGTTCTACCTGCTGGTGACGCCGGGGATCATGGACACGCCGATCCCCTATGCGCTGGCCGGCGTCTTCTTCCTGTTTCCGATCATCTTCTTCTGCGTTCTGTTCTGGACGCGCTTCAAGAACCGGCCGGACCGCATCTACATCCTGCTCGGCCTGACGTTGATCATAGGCGGCTGGATCTATCTCGGCCTTGTCTTCGACAGGGACCCGCTGCACATCGTCCACATCGATCCCAACCAGCTCAACATCTTCGTGGCGGTGGTGTTCGCCTCCAGCCCCGGCGTGTTCCGCATCGTGCGCGGCCTGGTGATGGACATCAAGACGCGCGACTATGTGGCGGCGGCCCAGACGCGCGGTGAATCGCCCTGGTACATCATGCTATGGGAGATCCTGCCCAATGCGCGCGGACCGCTGATCGTCGATGCCTGCCTGCGCATCGGCTACACCACCATCCTGCTGGGGACGCTGGGTTATTTCGGCCTCGGCCTGGCACCGGAAAGTCCCGACTGGGGCACGGCGATCAAGGACGCAAGCCGCTTGCTGCGTTCCTTCATCCATCCGGCGCTGCCGCCGACGATCGCGCTGATGAGTTTCGTGCTGGGCTTGAACCTGCTCGCCGATTCCCTGCGCGAGCAATCGATGAAGGATTGACGGTGGGGTCCCAGACCCCACTTGGCTAAGAACTAGGATTGGAGCGACCCATGAACGAGGCAGTTCGAAATCCGGCCAAGCCGACCAACGGGCCGATCATCGAGATCGAAAACCTGTCGATCTCCTTCTTCACCCGCAAGGGCGAAATCCCTGCCGTCATGGATTTTTCCTGCACGGTCATGCCGGGCGAGGCGATGGGCATCGTCGGCGAATCCGGCTGCGGCAAGTCGACCGTGTCGCTCGGCATCATGCGCGACCTCTCCAACATCGGGAAGATCGTCGGCGGCAAGATCAAGTTCCAGGGCAAGGACATGGGCGAGCTCTCCGAAGAGGAGCTGCGTAGCATCCGCGGCAACAAGATCGCCATGATCTACCAGGAGCCGATGGCGAGCCTGAATCCGGCGATGAAGATCGGCCAGCAATTGATGGAAGTGCCGCTGATCCACGACAAGGTGTCGAAGGAAGAGGCCCGTTCGAGGGCGCTGGAAATGGTGCGCTCGGTCAAGCTGCCCGATCCAGAGCGCATGATGCGCTCCTATCCGCACCAGCTCTCCGGCGGCCAGCAGCAGCGCATCGTCATCGCCATGGCGCTGCTGTCGAAGCCGGCACTGCTTCTGCTCGACGAGCCGACAACGGCGCTCGACGTGACGGTGGAAGCCGGTATCGTCGAACTGGTCAAGGGGCTCGGCGAGAAGTTCGGCACCTCGATGATCTTCGTGTCGCACAATCTCGGCCTCATCCTCGAGACCTGCGACAAGATCACGGTGATGTATTCGGGCGAGGCGGTCGAGACCGGCAAGATCAAGGACGTCTTCGACCGGATGCGCCATCCGTACACGCAAGGGCTGTTCCGTTCGATCCCGCTTCCGGGCGCCGACAAGAATTCGCGGCCGCTGATTGCCATTCCGGGCCAGTTGCCGCTGCCGCATGAGCGGCCGAAGGGCTGCAATTTCGGTCCGCGCTGCCACCATTTCGTCGAGGGCGTCTGCAACGCCGCCGAAATCCCGATGGTCGAGGTCGCCGGCCACGAAGGTCACTTCTCGCGCTGCGTGCGCTTCAACGAGATCGACTGGGAGGCGCTGCCGCCCGGGGCCAAGAAGGTCAACGAGAAGGTCGTGCCCGGCGCGCCGGTGCTCAAGATCGAGGACCTGCGGAAGTACTACAAGGTCGGCGGCAGCGAGGTGTTCGGTTCGAGCGAAGGCCGTGTCGTCAAGGCCAACGAGACCATCTCCTTCATGGCGCGCGAATCCGAGACCGTGGCCATCGTCGGCGAATCCGGCTGCGGGAAGTCGACGCTGGCCAAGGTGCTGCTCGGGCTGGAGACGGCAAGCTCCGGCAAAGTTTCGCTGGGCAACAAGGAAATCCAGTCGACGGGCATCGAAAGCCGTAGCGTCGACACGGTGTCGTCGATCCAGATGGTGTTCCAGAACCCCTTCGATACGCTGAACCCCAGCCATTCGGTCGGGGCGCAGATCATCCGCACGCTCGAGAAATTCAATGTCGGCAAGACGGTCGCCGACCGACGCAAGCGCATGCTGGAGCTGCTCGACCTGGTGAAGCTGCCGCGCGCCTTCGAAACGCGCAAGCCGCGCCAGCTCTCCGGTGGCCAGAAGCAGCGCATCGGCGTGGCGCGGGCCTTTGCCGGCGACGCCAAGGTGGTGGTGGCCGACGAGCCGGTCTCGGCACTCGACGTGTCGGTGCAGGCGGCGGTGACCGAATTGTTGATGGACATCCAGCGCAAGAACAAGACGACGATGCTGTTCATCAGCCACGATCTGTCTGTTGTCCGCTACATCGCCGACCGCGTCGTCGTCATGTATCTCGGCTATATCGTCGAGCAGGGCACGACCGACCAGATCTTCGCGCCGCCCTATCACCCCTACACCGAGGCGCTTTTGTCGGCGATCCCGATCGCCGACACCAGCGTGATCAAGAAACATATCGTGCTGGAGGGCGATATCCCCTCGGCTATGAACCCGCCATCCGGCTGCCCGTTCCAGACACGCTGCGGCTACAAGAAGCTGGTTCCGGACAATCTGTGCGAGACCAAGGTGCCGCCGGTCAAGAACCTCGGCGACGGCCATATGAGCCTGTGCTGGCTGGCCGACGACGTGCTGGCGAAGATGGAGCCGGTGATCAAGTTCGACAAGGACCATGCCGCGCATGAAGGCGTGCCGGCCGATGCACCGCATGGGACCGGGCCTGGCCTTGTCGGAACGCCGCCCAATCGGCCGCGCGGCAAAAAGGGAAATTTGAAGGCTGACCAGCTCGGCGAGGATGTCGAGGAGAGCCAGGCCGGCATGCGCGCCCGTCGTCACGAAGTCCGCGATGAGAGTTCGGAAACCGGCGTTTCAAAGCCGAAGGATACAACTAGGCGGCATTGAGCCAGGCAGGGACTTAGCCCCCGCACTGCCTTAGCTGCGCATCATAATCGCGGGCCATCTTGTCGGTAGCCCGGGCGTAGCCTTGTACGCCGGCGTCGCCACGGTTGCCGCGGCCATAGGCGGTCCAGCCGAGATAGTAGGCGAGATAGAGATTGTAGGTGTCGTTGCGGGCGACGCCGTATGTTTCCGCGGTCTTGGAATGGTACCAGCCGACGAAATCGACGGCGTCGGCGAATTTCGTGCGCCGCGCCGCCCAGTTGCCGGTTTCGCGTTGATATTGCGACCAGGTGCCGTCGAGCGCCTGCGAGAAGCCGGTGGCCGACGAGACGTGCTTCCACGGAATGAAGCCGAGCAGTTTGGTGCGCGGCGGCCGGGCATTGCTCTTGAAGCCGGATTCCTTGCGTACCGTCGCCATCAGCACTGGCACGGGTATGCCGTATTTCTGTTGCGTGCGCTCGGCCGCCGACTGCCAGTTGTCGAACCAGCCGTCATTCTGGTCAAAGACGGCACAGACATTGTTGATGTGGCTGGGCGCGGTCGCGCAGGCCGAAAGAGCCAGAAGCACGCCAACCGCTACAATTTTACTAAAACTCGACCTACGCATCGGATGAGCAATAGGCCGAAATCATAAAAGGAATCTTGCTGTGTTCGTTAATGCTGCATCGGCTCGAATGTTCGGGAAAAAGCCGTATTGATAATCCGACGCGGTTTGTCGGTTTTTATAAATTGATATTCGAGAAATGCCGCCTTGGCTAAAATCACGCCTGGCGACGGCGTATTTCTGACAGCTTGGCCGGTTTGCCGAGGCTTTGATGCCCGCCATGAACGAACCAAGACGCAAGCGCGGCGCCGAGCGCACCAGCAACAGGGGTCCAGCGCCCATCCCGCAGCTGCCGACCAGGCGCGTGACCAATCCCTATCCGCCGATGGCGTTGCTAGCGCCCGACCAGATCGACGCGATCCACCAGGCGTCGATGCATATATTGGAGAATTTCGGCATCGAGGTGATGAGCCCGCGGGCGCTGTCGCTGTTCGAGAGGGCGGGTGCCGTGGTCGATCATGCCTCGGCCAATGTCCGCATCGATCGCGGCATGGTCGACGAGGCGCTGAAGACGACGCGGTCCAGCTATACGCTGACGCCACGCAACCCGGCCAACACGATCCATCTCGGCGGCAACACCATCAACTTCACGCTCGTTGCCGGGCCGCCCAATGTGCATGACATGGAGCGCGGCCGCCGTGCCGGCAATTTGCGCGACTATGCCGATCTCACCCGGCTGGCGCAGCATTTCAACTGCGTCCACATGCTCGGCAACCAGGTCTGCGCGCCGGTCGAGCTGCCGGCCAATTCCCGTCATCTCGACACCTATTTCACCAATCTGACGCTGACCGACAAGAGCTTCCATGTCTCGGCGATCGGCCGGGGCAGGGCGCTGGACGGCGTCGAGATGATGGCGATCGCGCGCGGGCTGACGCTGGACCAGTTGCGCGACGATCCGGGCATCGCCACCATCATCTCGGTCAACTCGCCGCGCCGCTTCGACGAGATGATGGCCGAGGGGCTGATGACCATGGCCGAATTCGGCCAATCGGTGGCGGTGACGCCGTTCACGCTGATGGGAGCGATGAGCCCGGTGACGCTGGCGGGCGCGCTGGCGCAGCAGAATGCCGAGGCGCTGTTCGGCGTCGTGCTGACGCAACTGGTGCGGCCGGGGGCGCCGGTGATGTATGGTGCCTTCACTTCCAATGTCGACATGAAGTCGGGCGCGCCGGCCTTCGGCACGCCTGAAAACACCAAGGCCAACATCGCCTCGGGACAATTGGCGCGGCGCTATGGCCTGCCTTACCGGACGACGCCAGGCTCGGCCTCCAACGTGGCGGACGCGCAAGGCGCCTATGAGACGCTGATGGCGCTGTGGGGCGCGGTGCTTGGCCACGGCAATCTGGTCTATCATGCCGCCGGCTGGCAGGAAGGCGGGCTGACGGCGTCGTTCGAAAAGCTCATCATCGATGTCGAGATGATCCAGCACATGATGGAGTTCCTGCGGCCGATCGTGGTCGACGAAGCCGAGCTTGCCGTCGAGGCGCTGGGCGCGGTGCCGACCGGCGGCCATTTCTTCGGCGAGCCGCACACGCTGGAACGTTACGCCACCGCATTCTACCAGCCGATGCTCTCCAACTGGCAGAATTTCGAGGCGTGGCAGGAGGCCGGCGGCCTTGATACGACCGCGCGCGCGACACGGCTGTGGAAGAAGGCGCTGGAAGATTATGTCGAACCGGCGATGGACATCGCCGTGCGCGAGGCGCTGGAGGCCTATGTCGCCAGGCGCAAGGAAGCCATCGGGCAGGGCGAGCCGTGACGCGAGGCGCCCAGAGAGGCGTGCCTGGCGCTGCTTTTTCGATTCACTTCATCTCCCTAACTCACTGAACTGACGAGAAAAACTGATGAAATCGCATGCAAAGGTCGTGGTCATTGGCGGCGGTGTCGTCGGGTGTTCCGTGCTGTTCCATCTCGCCCGCCATGGCTGGACCGACGTGGTGCTTCTGGAGCGCGACGAACTGACCTCGGGCTCGACCTGGCACGCGGCCGGCGGCATGCACACGATCAATGGCGACCCCAACGTCGCCAAGCTGCAGAAATACACGATCAGCCTCTACAAGGAGATCGAGGAACTGTCGGGCCAGGCGACAGGCGTGCACCTGACCGGCGGCGTGCTGCTGGCGGCGACCGAGGCGCGGCTGGACTGGTTGCGCGGCGTCGTCGCCAAGGGACGCTATCTCGGCATCGACCTGGAGGTGATCTCGGCCAAGGAGGCGGCCGAACTGATGCCGCTGATCGATCCCAGCCAATTCGTCGGCGCGGTGCGCAACAAGGAGGACGGCCATCTCGATCCATCCGGGGTCACCCATGCCTATGCCAAGGCCGCGCGCAAGCTTGGGGCCGAGGTGGAGCGCTTCACCAAGGTCGAGGACATCGTGCGTCGGCCCGACGGCATGTGGCGCGTCATCACCAACAAGGGCGAGGTGGTGGCCGAGCATGTCGTCAATGCCGGCGGCCTGTGGGCGCGCGAGGTCGGCCGCATGGTGGGGTTGGAACTGCCTGTGCTGGCCATGGAGCACATGTACCTGATCACCGAGGACATGCCGGAGGTCGCGGCCTGGAATGCCAAGACCGGCACCGAGATCATCCATGCGGTCGATTTCGATGGCGAACTCTATCTGCGCCAGGAGCGCGGCGGCATGCTGATGGGCACCTACGAAAAGGCCAACAAGGTCTGGTCCGAGTTCCAGACGCCGTGGAATTTCGGCCATGAACTGCTGGCGCCCGATATCGACCGCATCGCGCCGTCACTGGAAGTCGGCTTCCGCCATTTCCCGGCCTTCGAGAAGACCGGCATCAAGCAGATCATCAACGGGCCCTTCACCTTCGCGCCGGACGGCAACCCGCTGGTCGGCCCGGTGCGCGGCCTGCCTGGCTTCTGGGTCGCTTGCGGCGTCATGGCTGGTTTCAGCCAGGGCGGCGGCGTCGGGCTGGCGCTGTCCAACTGGATGATCGAAGGCGATCCGGGCGCCGATATCTGGGCGATGGACGTGGCGCGCTATGGCGACTGGGCAACGATGGCCTACACCAACGCCAAGGTGCGCGAGAACTATTCCAGGCGCTTCTCGATCCGCTTCCCCAATGAGGAATTGCCCGCCGGGCGGCCGCTGAAGACCACCCCGGTCTACGACCTTCTATCGGCCAGGGGCGCGCAGTGGGGCGTCGCCTATGGGCTGGAAGTACCGCTGTGGTATGCGCCGGAAGGCATCAAGGACGAGTTCTCCTGGCGGCGTTCCAGCGATTTTTCCCATGTCGCAAAAGAGGTCGCGACGGTTCGCGAGCGTGTCGGCCTGGCGGAGATTTCGAGCTTCGCCAAATACAAGGTGACGGGCGAGGGGGCGGCCGGATGGCTCGACCGCATGCTTGCCTGCAAGCTGCCCAAACGCGGCCGTATGACCTTGACGCCGATGCTGAAGGACGACGGCAAGCTGATCGGCGATTTCACGCTTGCCAACATCGATGACCATGAATGGTTTGTCGCCGGCTCCGGCATTGCCGAGCAGTATCACATGCGCTGGTTCGAGGCGCATCTGCCCAAGGACGGCTCGGTCCATATCGAGGCGCTGGGGGCGAGGCTCACAGGTCTTGCCATTGCCGGGCCGAAGGCGCGCGAGGTGCTGGCCAAGGTCAGCCGCGCCGACGTTTCCAACGCCGCCTTCCCGTTCATGGCGGTGGCGAAGATGGATATCGGCATGGCGCCGTGCCTTGTCGGCCGCGTCAGCTACACCGGCGATCTCGGTTACGAGATCTGGGTGGCGCCGGAATACCAGCGTGCGGCATTCAACGCGCTGATGGCGGCGGGCGAGGAATTCGGCATCGGCCTGTTCGGCTCGCGCGCGCTCAATGCGCTGCGGCTGGAGAAGAACTACGGCTCATGGGGACGCGAATACCGGCCGATCTACGGGCCGCTCGAAGCCGGGCTCGACCGTTTCGTCGCCTATGGCAAGGATGCGGACTTTATCGGCAAGTCGGCGGCATTGGCCGAGCGCAAGCAGGGCGGAAAGCTGCGGCTGCGTACCTTCATTGTCGACGCCGACGATGCCGATGTCATCGGCGACGAACCGATCTGGTTCGATGGCGCGGTGCGTGGCTGGGTGACGTCAGGCGGCTACGCTCATCATTCGAAGAAATCCGTCGCCGTCGGCTATGTGCCGAAGGAAATCGCCGACGAGAGTGAGGGCTTCGAAATCGAGTTGCTGGGCAAGCGCCACGTGGCGCGGATCCAGTCGACGCCGCTGTTCGACGCGAATTTCGAACGGATGCGGGGGTGAACTCTCACCCCCGCATCCTGCATCAAGCCTTGTCGCGGCTGTCGAGCGCAAACGCACCGGCGCCGGCGAACACCAGATAGAGGAAAATGAAGCAGAACGAGATCGCCGCGTCGCCGCTGTTGTTGACCGGGAAGAAGTCACGCGGCATGTGCGCCATGAAATAGGCGATAGCCATTTCGCCGGCCAGCAGGAACGCGACGGGCCGCGTGAACAGGCCAAGCGCCAAGAGGATGCCGCCGGCGAATTCGAGGATGCCGGCGGCCGTCGTCAGCCCGGTGAGGGCGTGAGGCTGGGCGCTGACGGGGAAGTTGAACAGTTTCTGGCTGCCATGCTCGATGAACTGCAGCGCGGTCATGATGCGCAGCACGCCGAGCGCCTGCGGCTGGTATCTGACAAGGCCCTCAAAAAGCTTCATCTAAAACTCCAATTTTCACCCCCTCGGCTCGGCGATAGATTATCGCCCGGCGATGGACCATTCACTTCCCGTGGCTGACCATCAACAATCGGTGATTGGAAATGTTCCCCAGTATGCCCTCTCATATTGTTCTCGTCAGGGTTGCATTAATATCGCCATGGTTGTATAAATATGGACGCTCTAAACCTTTCGGTTCCCTTGCCATGAAAGTCTTGTTGTTATGAAAAAAGTCATTGTCAGCCTCTTTGCATTGCTTGCAGGCACCGGCTTGGCCGTGGCCGAGGACGCCGGTTGCGAGGCCTTCAAATGGCCGGTGACGCGGGAACAGGCGCTGTTTGTCGCGGCGCCCGCAACGCCGGCTGGAGCGACACTGGCGGTGGGGGCCGCCGCTGATCTGGCCCTGGTGCCGGCCGAGAAAGCCGGTTTTGCGATGCCGCCCGAGCGCGCACCGGCGGAGGGCACGTTCGGTGCCGTCGCCAGCGTTGAGGTGCCGAGCGAAGGCGCCATCCAGATCAGCCTGTCGGGCGAGGCCTGGATTGATGTCATCCAGGATGGCAAGGCCGTGAAATCGGCCGGTTATAGCGGTGTGAAGACCTGCCCCGGCATCCGCAAGAGCGTGCGCTTCAAGCTTGCGGCCGGCCCGGCCACCGTGCAGTTCAGCGGCGCGAAAAAGGCTGAGCTGAAGGTCGCGGTGCTGACGCCGGAATAGCCTCACGAGACATCGTTCAAAAAAGCAAAGGTCAGCGGGACAGCGCCCCCCTCTGGCCTACCGGCCATCTCCCCCACAAGGGGGGAGATTGGCAGCTTTGGCGCTGCCGCCTTCTTTTCAACGTGGAGATTGGCGAAAGTCTGCAGGACAGCCAATCTCCCCCCAAGTGGGGGAGATGTCCGGCAGGACAGAGGGGGGCGCCAAGGATCGCCAGCTTCAAGTTTTCTGGAGGCGCTTACCGCACCGGCGCCATCAAGGCGAAATGCGCGCCTTGAGGATCCTGGCATTGCACAATCCAGCTGCCGCCGGGGACCTCCATCGGTCCCATCAGGATCTTGCCGCCATTGTCGGTGACGCGTTTCGCGGCAGCGTCGATGCCGGTGACGTTGAAATAGAACTGCCAGACCGGCACTGGAATCTGCGCGGGCTTGTTCATGATGCCGCCGCCGGATTCGGCGCCTGCGGTGAAGGTCTGGTAGATGCCCATCGGGCCCATGTCGAAATCGCCGGCATTGGCCCAGCCGAACTGGCCGGAATAGAAGTCGAACGCGGCCTTCCAATCGGTGGTGTAGAGCTCATGCCAGCCGATATGGCCAGGTGTGCTGGCCGGCACGCCGGGCTGGTCGGGGCCGTTCGGTTGCAGGAACATGAAGGTCGCACCTTGCGGATCGGCGACGACGGCAAAGCGGCCGACGCCCGGAATGTCGCTGGGTTCGCAGTGGACGCCACCGCCGGCCGCTTTCAACGATTTCGTCGCGGCGTCCACGTCCTTGGTATGGATATAGCCGAGCCACGCCGGCGGTGCGCCCATCTTCTTGACATCGTCGGGCATCGTCATCAGGCCGCCGACGCCACGCTCGCCGACATTCATGACGACGTAGCGCGGCATACCGGGCGACTTGTCGAAGGGCTGCGCCGTCCAGCCGACAACCTTGGTGTAGAAGGCCTCGGCGGCGTCGAGGTCTGACGTCATCAGCTCGTACCAGAAAAAGGGCATCGGGGATTTCGGCATGGTCGGTCTCCTCACCGTTCAAGCATCGATCGTTGTCCGATCCACCCCAGGACGATCCGGGCGGCGGAAATCCGACAAGCGCCCGAACAATAATGTCTGTCCATGACATGCGTTAGCCGGTTGCGTGCTCCGCTGTTTTCGATTTCTGTACGGCAAGGGGGTCGTTTCATGCGCCTTATGTCGCTCACGCCGGAGCTTGTCGCACTGTGCCACAGGGAAGAGGTCGATCCCGGCCCGGACCCAAGCTGGACGGAGCTGAACGATGAGGATTTCAAGGCGCTGGCCGTGAGGCTCGCCGGTGAAGCCGACGAGGGACCGCTCTGGGTGTTTGCGTATGGCTCGCTGATCTGGAAGCCGGAATTCGATTCGGTCGAGCAACGGCTCGCCACAGCCTTCGGCTGGCACCGCTCCTTCTGCCTCGACATGGTGCGCTGGCGCGGCACTGCCGCGCAGCCGGGATTGATGATGGCGCTCGAACGCGGCGGACGCTGCAACGGCGTGATCTACCGCTTGCCGGAGGGCGAAAAGCCGGCTCAGGTCGAAAGGCTGCTGCGGCGCGAGATCAGCGACCATGAGAGCATCAGCTCGGTCAGATGGCTGCCGGTGCATACCACGCAGGGCGCGCTGCGGGCGCTCGGCTTCTGGGTCGGGGTTAAAGGGCGGGGAACGTCACCGGGCCAGCCGCTGGACAAGGTGGCCAGCATATTGGCCAGGGCCTGCGGCCATATCGGCTCCGGCGCCGAATATCTCTACAACACGGTCAGCCATCTCGAAGCGTTCGGCATCCGCGACCGCAATCTGTGGCGGCTGCAGCAACTGGTGGCGGATGAAGTTCGCGCCCTTCATGGCCGGCCGGTCGACGAGAACTTCCCGTCCCGGCAGGAGCGGTCGACCGTCGCATAACATGAGTAAAAAAATCATATTTTTATCTAGCCTTTTCAGGGACTTGCGCCGAAAATTGACCAATTGATAAAAAAATAAAACGTGCTAGCCTTCCCCAAAACGAAAACATGGGGAACTGACAATGCCAGAAGGCCAGTTCAAGGAAGGTATCGTCGGCGGCCGGCTTGCGGCCGAACAGTACGCGGACAATTTTTCCGACCTGCATCCGCCGCTCGATCATCACGAGGCGCTGGTCGAATCCGACCGCTGCTATTTCTGCTACGACGCGCCGTGCATGAATGCCTGCCCGACCTCGATCGACATCCCGCTGTTCATCCGGCAGATTTCGACCGGCAATCCGATCGGTTCGGCCAAGACCATCTTCGACCAGAATATCCTTGGCGGCATGTGCGCCCGCGTCTGTCCGACAGAGACGCTCTGCGAAGAAGTCTGCGTGCGCGAGGTGGCGGAAGGCAAGCCGGTGCAGATCGGCCGCCTGCAGCGCTACGCCACCGATGTCGCCATGGCCGAGAACAAGCAGTTCTATCCGCGCGCCGCGCCGACGGGCAAGACGGTCGCCGTGGTCGGCGCCGGTCCGGCCGGCCTTGCCGCCGCTCATCGGCTCGCCCGCCATGGCCATGACGTGACCATACTGGAGGCGCGGCCCAAGGCGGGCGGCCTCAACGAATATGGCATCGCCGCCTATAAGAGCGTCGACAATTTTGCCCAGGCGGAGGTCGACTATGTCACGGCGATCGGCGGCATCGACATCCAGAATGGCAAGGCGCTTGGCCGCGATTACCAGCTCTCCGACCTGATGCGCAATTACGACGCCGTGTTCCTCGGCATGGGGCTTGGCGGCGTCAACGCGCTGCGCGCCGATGGCGAGGATGCCGACGGCGTCACCAACGCGGTGGAGTTCATCGCCGAGCTGCGCCAGGCCAGCGATCTTTCCGGCCTGCCGGTCGGCCGGCGCGTCGTCGTCATCGGCGGCGGCATGACGGCGATCGACGCCGCCGTGCAATCGAAGCTGCTCGGTGCCGAGGAGGTGACGATCTGCTACCGGCGTGGCCAGGAGCACATGAACGCGTCGGAGTTCGAGCAGGATCTTGCCGCCGCTAACGGCGTCACCATCCGCCACTGGCTGCAGCCGAAGCGGGTAATTGCCGAAGGCGGCAAGGTCAGCGCCATCGAACTCGAATACACGGCACTCAACGGCGACAAGCTTGCCGGCACGGGCGAGACGCTGACGCTCACCGCCGACCAGGTGTTCAAGGCGATCGGCCAGAGTTTTGTTCCGGCCGCCCTCAACGGCAGCGGCGCGTCGATCGAGCTTGATGCCGGCCGCATCAAGGTCGACGGGGAAGGGCGCACCTCGCTGGCCAAGGTCTGGGCCGGCGGCGACTGCATCTTTGGCGGCGACGACCTGACCGTGTCGGCAGTGGCGCAGGGGCGCGACGCGGCCGAGAGCATCCACAGGAGTCTGACGCAGGGATAAGGGTCATGAGCACGGTGGAACCGGGCATTGCCCGTCACTACGACATATCGGGGCTTGAAGAGCGGATACTTGCCGCACTCGCCGATACTGGCGTGGACGTTGCCCATCTGCGCGTCAGCGATCTCGAAGCAGTCGACGAATTCCACATTGGCGGCGTCGCCGCCACCAGGGAACTGCTTGACCAGATGGGTTTGAAGCCGACAGCCAGGCTGCTTGACATCGGATCGGGCATTGGCGGTCCAGCCCGGTTTGTCGCCAACAGTGCCGAGGCCGATGTCACCGGCATCGACCTGACGCAAAGCTATGTCGATGTCGCGACCAGCCTGTCGAAGCGCACGGGAATGGCGGACAGGACCCACTTCGTGCAAGGCAGCGCGCTGGACATGCCGTTCGGCGATGCCAGTTTCGATGCGGCCATGATCCTGCATGTCGGCATGAACCTGCCCGACAAGGCGAAGCTGATGAGCGAGGCCGCGCGCGTGTTGCGGCCGGGCGGCGTCTTTGCCGTCTACGATGTGATGCGGCTGAAGGCCGGCGCGCTGACCTATCCACTGCCATGGGCCTCTGACGAAACCATGTCTTTCGTCGCTACGCCCGACGACTATCGATCGGCCGCCACCGCGGCGGGCTTCTCGGTGACATCGGAGCGGCCGCGTGGCGCCTTTGCCGTCGAGTTCTTCGCCACGATGCGAGCGCGGATGGCTGCCGCGCAGGCCGACGGCCGAAAGCCGCCGCCCGGCGTCGGCCTCGTCATGGGCGAGGATGCCCGCACCAAGATCGCCAATCTCACCGCCGCGCTTGAAGGCGGCATTCTCGCACCCGTCGAACTGCTTCTTCGTCTCGGCTGAAAGGGACCTGTCATGGCAGATATCCGCAACAATTTCGTCGGCATCAAATCGCCAAATCCGTTCTGGCTGGCCTCGGCGCCGCCGACCGACAAGGCCTACAACGTCATCCGAGCCTTCAAGGCAGGGTGGGGCGGTGTGGTATGGAAGACGCTGGGCGAGGAAGGCCCGCCGGTCGTCAACGTCAACGGCCCGCGCTACGGCGCGATCTGGGGCGCCGACCGCCGGCTGCTCGGCCTCAACAATATCGAGCTGATCACCGATCGCGACCTGCAGACCAATCTGCGCGAGATGAAGCAGGTCAAGATGGACTGGCCCGACCGCGCGCTGATCGCTTCGATCATGGTTCCCTGCGAAGAGGCGAGCTGGAAAGCCATCCTGCCGCTGGTCGAGGAGACCGGCGCCGACGGCATCGAGCTCAATTTCGGCTGCCCCCACGGCATGTCGGAACGCGGGATGGGCGCGGCCGTCGGCCAGGTGCCGGAATATATCGAAATGGTGGTGCGCTGGTGCAAGCAGTATACGCGCATGCCTGTCATCACCAAGCTGACGCCCAACATCACTGACATCCGCAAGCCCGCGCGGGCCGCGCACGCGGGCGGAACGGATGCCGTGTCGCTGATCAACACCATCAATTCGATCACCGGCGTCGACCTCGACAGTTTCGCGCCGATGCCGACCATCGACGGCAAGGGCTCGCATGGCGGCTATTGCGGTCCGGCGGTGAAGCCGATCGCCATGAACATGGTGGCCGAGATCGCGCGCGATCCGGAAACACGCAGCCTGCCGATCTCGGGTATTGGCGGCATCACCACCTGGCGCGACGCGGCCGAATTCCTGGCGCTTGGCGCCGGCAATGTGCAGGTGTGCACGGCGGCGATGACCTACGGCTTCAAGATCGTGCAGGAGATGATCGCTGGCCTCGAAAACTGGATGGACGAGAAGGGCCACCGCACGCTCGACGACGTCATCGGCCGCGCCACTCCCAACGTCACCGACTGGCAGTATCTCAACCTCAACTATGTCGCCAAGGCGCATATCGACCAGGACGCCTGCATCAAATGCGGCCGCTGCCACATCGCCTGCGAGGACACCTCGCATCAGGCGATAACCAACATGGTCAACGGCGTCAGGCATTTCGAGGTGATCGAGGCCGAGTGCGTCGGCTGCAATTTGTGCGTCAACGTCTGCCCCGTCGACAATTGCATCACCATGGAGCCGCTGGCCGCCGGCGCGATGGATGAACGCACCGGCAAGCCGGTGTCGCCGGTCTACGCCAACTGGACGACACATCCGAACAACCCGATGGCCAAGGTGGCGGCGGAGTAGGATTTGTTGTCGACGATTTAGGCGGTGGGGCGGTTCGTGACGTCCGTCGGATAGACCGCCGAAATGTGCCAACAACGGACGCACTTCCAACCTGTTCAACTTGAGGAATGTCCCGTGAAAGAAACCACTCTTTCTTCCGCGCCTGACGCAAAATCACCCGCAGGGGCAGATATCCGTTTCATCATGGACGGCACTGCTGGGAACATGATCCACAGCACCGTGCCGCCTCGTCAGATCAACAAGGCAACGGTTCACGCGACGGTCAGCGAGTTCTGGTATGTGTTGGAGGGAGCGGGAGAAATCTGGCGAAGGGACGAGACGGAAGAGCGTGTGACGGCGCTCGTGCCCGGAGTGTCTGTCGACATACCGGTTGGCACCGCCTTTCAATACAGAAACGTCGGTGACACGCCCTTCAAGTTCATCTGCATCTCAATGCCTCCGTGGCCGGGGCATCATGAAGCGTCGCATCTGATTGGTGCGTGGGAGCCGTCCGTCTGACGGAGATGGCGGCGGAGTAGGCGTTGTCGTCGCCGATTTAGCTCAATCGCCCTGTATGTCCATACTGGGCGATGTTGCATGGCGGCCACGACGGCATAAGTTCGCGCTGCCCCTCATTGCCCTGCCGGGCATTTCTCCCCGTATAGGGACGGGGAGAAAGACGCTATCTCGCCGATTTCGCCAATCGTCAACGTATTGTCGCTCCGACCGCTGGCGAATGCCGCATTCCTTTATTGCGGATATTGTTTATCCATGATAATTCATATCCATGAATGGGAGATCGGCACCATGAAGCTGGGCGAGGGCGTTGAAGCGGCCATCCACTGCGCGGCCACGCTGGCCAGCGTCGACGGCAACAGCACCATGCCAGGCGCCGCGCTGGCGGAATCCTTCGGCCTGTCACCGAGCTATCTGTTGAAGCATCTCAATATGCTGACGACAGCGCGCATCCTGGAATCGGTGCCGGGGCCGGCGGGTGGCTACAGGCTGGCAAAGCCTGCCGAACGCATAACGCTGCTCGATCTCGTGCTCGCCGTGGAAGGGCGCGAGCCGGCATTTCGCTGCGGCGAGATACGCCGCAACGGTCCAGTCAAGATCGATGCCTCGGCCTATGTCAAACCCTGCGGCATCAATGCAGCGATGCTCAGGGCCGAGCGCGCTTATCGTGCAGCGCTGGCCGAAACCAGATTGTCCGACATCGTCGCGGAATACGCGGCGGAGGGCGATCCCAGATCCTTTGCCGCGAGCTGCGCCTTCGTTGCGCGCCACCAACGGCCGCAGAAATCCAGTTCGAACCCGCGAAACCCAAAGCAGACATGAAAGGAAAAGCGATGCAACAGAGGATGCAATTTTTCGCCAAGGCCCCCGAAATCATGAAGGCGGTGTCGGCACTCAACAAGGCGGTCGACGAATGCGGGCTGGAGGTCGGCCTGCTGCATTTGATCAAGCTCCGGGCCTCGCAGATCAATGGCTGTTCCTATTGCGTCGAGATGCACAGCCGCGAGGCGAGGCGCGACGGCGAGACCGAGCAGCGGCTTTATCTCGTCGCGGCCTGGAAGGAATCGCCGCTGTTTTCGGAGCGTGAGCGCGCCGCCCTGGCCTGGACCGAGGCGGTGACCTTGATCGCCAACAATGGCGTGTCGGATGAGCTCTATGCGCGCACGCTGGAGCATTTCTCGGAAGAGGAACTGGTCAAGCTGTCGGTTGCGCTCGGCATGATCAACACCTGGAACCGGCTCTGCATTCCGTTCCACGCCATTCATCCGATGCCGGCGGCCAAGGCGGCCTGATTTTCCATCGCGATGGGAGCGCCGCCGAGGAGGCGGCGCTTTCCTTTTCAAGGGAGCGTTTTGTGCCTGTCGATTTGCCTTGGACCTTGTTGTTTCTCGGCCGCCTGCTGCTCGGTGGTGCTTTCGTCGTCGCCGGCCTGCGCAACATCCAGAACGCGGCTTTCCTCACCGGGCTGATGGCTGCGCGCGGCGTGCCGCGGGCGCGGCTGGCGCTGGGGGCCGGCATCGTGCTCCAGGTCATTGCCGGCGCCATGGTCATGGCCGGCCTGTGGACCGCGCTGGCCTGCGCGGTGCTGGTGCTGTTCCTCATCGCCGCCACGCCGATGTTCCACAATTTCTGGGACCATCAGGGCCCCGACCGGGCAGCACGCATCAACGGCTTCGTCGGCAATGTCGCGCTGGGCGGTGGGTTTTTGACGCTGATCGCGCAGTCGCTCTGAAGGTCGCAGTCAGGCGGCGAACCGCAGGCCGCCATCACAGGTCAAAACCTGGCCGGTCATGAAGCCGTTGGAGACGAGGAAGGCTATCGCCGATGCGACGTCCTCGGCGCGGCCGATGCGGCCGACCGGGGTTTTGTCGGCATATTCGGCAAACACCGCCTGACGCTGCCCTTCGGGTAAAAAGTCCCACCATGGCGTGTCGATGACGCCGGGCGCCACGACATTGACGCGCAACGGCTTCAGTTCGACCGCCAGGATGGGAGCCACCGTCAGCAGCATGCCGTTGATGGCGCCGATGCCAGCGATACCGGGCATGGCGGCCTGCGCCGACACCGCCGATATGAAGGTGACGGAGCCCGATCTGTTGAGCGTCGGCAGGGCCAGTTGCAGGCAGGACAGTTGCGGCCGTACTTTCTCCTCCACGCCGCTGCCGATGTCGGCAAGGTCGAGGGTCTCGAACGGGCCAAGGCCCTTGCCACCGCTCGCCGCCAGAACCAGGTGGTCGAACGGACCGAGACGCTCGAAGAACTGGCGCGCCTCATCCGGCTTCGACGCATCGAAGGCTGCCTTGTCGGCGGCGCCGCCAAGGCCCTTCCAGGCGCTGTTGAGCTTGTCCTGGCTGCGGCCGGTGATCGTCACCTTCATGCCGGGACCAAGCAGTTTTCGCGCGGTCGCGAGGCCGATGCCGGATGAGCCGCCGATGATGACCGTGTGTTCCGTTTTGTCGCTCATGAGTGTTGTTCCTTCGATCTTGATGAAACCAGCCCGACAAGGTCGAGGCTCAGGCTTCGCAATTGCTGTCGTGCCCCGGCGTCGTAAGCCTGGGCGTCGGCGCGGGATTCGCGCAGGCCATCGAAATAGAGGCCACTGCGCCCTTCGAGGGCGGATGAGGTGGCGAGGTTGACGATGGCTTCGGCGCCGGTTTCGACCGAACTCCATGGTGTCACGCCGGCCTGCCTGACCATGGTGGTGTTCATGTAGCTGGCCGGATGCAACGCGTTGACGGTGACCCCGGTGCCTTTCAACAGTTCGGCCAGATCGACGGTGAACAGGATCTGCGCCAGCTTGCTCTGGCAGTAGGCGCGCACGCCGCTATAGCCATGGGTCAGCATGACATCGCTAAAGTCGATCGCCTGCTGGCCGGCCGAGGCGACATTGACGACGCGCGCCGGTACGCTGGCCTTCAGCAGCGGGAGTAGCTCCGAGGTCAGCAGGAAGCCGGCGAGATAATTGACGGCGAAGCGCAGTTCATAGCCATCGGCGCTGATCTGTCGTTTGGCGCCAGCCGTGCCGATGCCGGCATTGTTGATGAGGATGTCGAGCCGGTCCGTTCGGGCGCGCACGGCCCCGGCGAGGCGGCGCACCTCGGCCAGGGCGGCGAGGTCGGCGGCGAAGAACTCGGCCTTGCCGCCGGCGGCTTCGATTTCGGCGACGGCAGCCTTGCCGCGCGCAGCGTCGCGGCCATGCACCAGCACGCGGGCGCCGGCGGCACCCAGCCTAAGTGCCACGACGCGGCCGACGCCGTCGGTCGAGCCGGTGATGAGGATTGTCTTGTCTTTCAGGTCCATGTCCGGAGCCTCCTGTCTGTTGCTCCGAACGCAAGATGGGACGTCCGATTGATCTCAAACAGTTCAAACTTTATCCTGGTATCAATACTGCTATAATAACCATCATGGATGCTCCCACTCACTCCGCTGAAGACAGCCGCCGACGCGAACTCGGCGCTTTCCTGCGTTCGCGCCGCGAAAGGCTGACGCCTGCGGCAACCGGCATCACGACCGGTCTCAGGCGCCGCACGCCCGGCCTGCGTCGCGAAGAGGTGGCGATGATCGCCGGCGTCGGCACCACCTGGTACACCTGGCTGGAGCAGGGCAGGGATGTCAGGCCTTCCGTGGAGGTGTTGACCGCGCTTAGCGAGGCACTGCGGCTGGATCCGGCGGAGAAGCGGCATCTCTTCACGCTCGCCGGCCGCCAGCAGCCGGAGCGGCGGCGCATCGTGCCGTCAAAGGTCGAGGGGCCTTTGCTGCATATGTTGCAGAGCCTGGTCCTGCAGCCCGCCTATGTCGTCGGGCCGCGCTGGGATGTGCTGGCCTGGAACGACGCGGCCGTTGCCATTTTCGGCGATTACGGCCTGCTCGAGGGCGATGCCCGCAACATCATCCACGGCGTGTTCACCGATCCGCACCGGCGGCATCTGCTGGTCGACTGGGAGCAGGTGGCCCGCGCCACTCTCGCCGCCTTCCGCGCCGAAAGCGCGAAATATGTCGGCGATCCGGATTTCGAGCGGCTGATCGCGCTGATGATGCGCTCAAGCCCCGAATTCCACGAATGGTGGCCGCAGCGCGATGTCGTGCACCGCCTGTCCGGCCTGAAGCATCTGCGTCACCCGATCGCCGGCGCGATGGTGTTCGAGCATATGAGCCTGTCGATCGACGACGGCTTGGACATGAAACTGATCGTCTACACGCCGCTCGCCGAGCAGAACTCGGTTGCCAAGTTGAGGACATTGCTGGACGAGCTTCCGGGCGAGCGACGCAGCGCGTGACGATATTGGCCGCAGCACTCCGCTTCGCCCTAGAATGACGAAGTGATGGGCCCCTCGACCAATCGTCCTAACTGCCAAACCCGAGCTGCCTTGACGAGCCGCTACCCCTTCGGCTTCAACCCATCCAGAAACAACTGCTCCAGAAACCGCGCCGCATCTTCGAAACGGCCGTCGCCGCCTCGGTTTGGTCCGAGCACGGCGCGGACCTGGACGTCAAAATCGGCATAATGCTGCGTCGTTGCCCAGATCGAGAAGATCAGATGCCAGGGGTCGGTGCGGGCGATCTTACCGGCTCGCATCCAGCCCTTGATGACCGCGGCCTTCTCGTCGACCAGCGTCTTCAGTTCGCCGGCCAAGAGCGGCATGATGCGCGGCGCGCCTTGCAGGATCTCGTTGGCGAACAGCCGGCTCTCGCGCGGGAAATCGCGCGCCATCTCCAGCTTGCGCCTGATGTAGCTCCTGAGTTCGGTCATCGGATCGCCGATGTCGTCGAGTTCCCTGAGCGGCGCCAGCCAGGTGTCGAGCAGGCGCTGCATCAATGTCTCGTGAATGTCTTCCTTGCGGCGGAAGTAATAGAGCAGGTTCGGCTTCGACATGCCGGCGGCTTCGGCGATCTGGTCGATGGTCGAGCCGCGGAAGCCGTTGGTGGAGAACACTTCGAGCGCCGCCTCCAGGATCAGCTCGCGCTTTTCCTGCTGGATGCGCGTGCGGCGAGGGGCGTCCGTGCCGGTGTTCACCGTTGCCAGCCCTCCCATTGCCAGATCCGGCGTTCAAGGTCATCTGGACCAATTCTCTGGACCAGTTTTTCTCCGGGCTGTGGAACGCACTTCAGGAGCCGCATTTCCGCTAGTAATCCCTTGACCGCCGACAGGGCGGTGCTAACGTTTGTCCAATCGGTCAAAAATTTGCGTAGCATGAAAACAGCGCAAAGACCAAGCGTTGGACGCACCGAAACAGATTACAAGGGGAAGTCTTGGTCATGTCCAACCGGCTGAAAGTCACGCCGAACGATCTCAGCGCATTCTGGATGCCGTTCACGGCAAACCGGCAGTTCAAACAGGCGCCACGCATGTTCGTGTCCGCCAAGGACATGCATTACACCACCAGCGACGGCCGCAAGGTGCTGGACGGCACCGCCGGCCTGTGGTGCGTCAATGCCGGCCACTGCCGGCCCAAGATCACCGAGGCGATCCAGCACCAGGCCGCCGAGCTCGACTATGCGCCGGCCTTCCAGATGGGGCACCCGATCGTGTTCGAGCTGGCCAATCGGCTGGTCGACATCGCGCCCAAGGGCATGGACCATGTCTTCTTCACCAATTCCGGTTCGGAATCGGTCGAGACCGCGCTGAAAATGGCGATCGCCTATCACCGGGTGAAGGGCGAGGGCTCGCGCACCCGTCTGATCGGCCGCGAGCGCGGCTATCACGGCGTCAATTTCGGCGGCATCTCGGTCGGCGGCATCGTCACCAACCGCAAGATGTTCGGCACGCTGCTGGGCGGCGTCGACCATATGCCGCACACGCATTTGCCGGAGAAGAATGCTTTCTCCAAGGGCGTGCCGGAATATGGCGCGGAGCTCGCCAACGAGCTGGAGCGCATCGTCGCCCTGCATGATGCGTCGACCATCGCCGCCGTCATCGTCGAGCCGGTCGCCGGCTCCACCGGCGTCATCTTGCCGCCCAAGGGTTATCTCGAGAAGCTGCGCGAAATCTGCACCAAGCACGGCATCCTTTTGATCTTCGACGAGGTCATCACAGGTTTCGGCCGTCTCGGCGCGCCATTCGCGGCCGATTATTTCGGCGTCACGCCCGACATCATGACCACCGCCAAGGGCGTCTCCAACGGCGTCATCCCGATGGGCGCGGTGTTCGTGAAGAAGGAGATCCACGACGCCTTCATGACCGGCCCCGAGCACATGATCGAGTTCTTCCACGGCTATACCTATTCGGGCAATCCGATTGCCTGCGCGGCGGCACTCGGCACGCTCGACACCTACAAGGAAGAGGGCCTGCTGACGCGTGGCGAAGAACTGGCGCCCTATTGGGAAGACGCGCTGCATTCGCTGAAGGGCGAGCCGCATGTCATCGACATCAGGAATATCGGCCTGATCGGGGCTATCGAGCTGGCGCCGATCGCCGGCAGCCCAACGAAGCGGGCCTTCTCGGCCTTCGTCAAGGCGTTCGAGCGCGGTGCGCTGATCCGCACTACCGGCGATATCATCGCGCTGTCGCCGCCGCTGATCATCACCAAGGGCCAGATCAACGAACTGATCGACCATGTGCGTGAAGTTTTGAGGTCTATCGATTGAAGATCTGGGCGCGGATATCCCTCCCCCTCGAGGGGAGGGTGGCCGCGAAGCGGTCGGGTGGGGTCGGTGCGACTGGGCGCCGACCTGATCTTTTGCCGCGAGGTCGCTCCTGATGCCCCGCACCCGCGTGAGCTACGAAATGCGCGAGAAGGCGCGCGCTCTCCGAGTTCACGCGACCAAGGGCGAATCCTTGCTCTGGTATGAGTTGCGCGATCTCAAATCGATCGGAATAAAATTTCGCCGTCAGTGCCCGATCGGGCCGTACATCGTCGACTTTGCCTGCTTCGGTGTGAAGCTGGTGGTCGAGGTGGATGGCGATCTGCACGAGCATGAGAAAGGCAAACGGCACGACGCTGTCCGTGACGCATATCTGCGTTCACTCGGGTTCGATATCTTTCGTGTTGACGAGCCCGATGTCATAAACAGCGCGTGGCATGTTGCGCAGGTGGTCAAAGGGAAGGTCGAGCTCATGTCAGGCGACCCCACCCGACCGCTTCGCGGCCACCCTCCCCTCGAGGGGGAGGGGGACGTCGGCGCTCCGCAATCCATGAGGTTTTAGAGAATGGCCGCACCCGGCGAAAATCTGCGAATCAATTCAGACCGTTTGTGGGATTCGCTGATGGAGATGGCGAAGATCGGCCCCGGCATTGCCGGCGGCAACAACCGCCAGACGGTGACCGACGAGGATGGCGAGGGCCGACATCTGTTCAAGCGCTGGTGCGAGGCCGCCGGTCTCGAAATGGGCCTTGACGAAATGGGCACCATGTTTGCACGCCGCGAAGGCACCGATCCCAGCCTGCCCCCGGTCTATGTCGGCAGCCATCTCGACACCCAGCCGACAGGCGGCAAGTATGACGGCGTGCTCGGCGTGCTCGGCGGGCTGGAAGTGGTGCGCTCGCTCAACGATCTCGGCATCAAGACGAAACATCCGATCGTCGTTACCAACTGGACGAATGAAGAGGGCTCGCGCTTCGCCCCGGCGATGATGGCGTCGGGTGTGTTCGCCGGCGTGCTCGAGCAGGCCGATGTCTACGAACATACTGACAAGCAGGGCAAGAAATTCGGCGAGGAACTCGAACGTATCGGCTGGAAGGGCACCGAGAAGGTCGGCGATCGCAAGATCCACGCCTTTTTCGAACTGCATATCGAGCAGGGGCCGATCCTGGAGGACGAAGACATCGATATCGGTGTCGTCACCCATGGCCAGGGACTGAAATGGCTGCAGGTGACGCTGACCGGCAAGGAAGCGCATACCGGCTCGACGCCGATGCCCAAGCGCCGCAATGCCGGCCTCGGCATGGCTCGCGTGATCGAACTGGTGCACGAGATCGCCATGGACTACCAGCCGGACGCCGTCGGCGCGGTCGGCCATATGGAAGTGTTTCCGAACTCGCGCAACATCATCGCCGGGCGCACCGTCTTCACCATCGATATCCGGTCGCCGGAAAAGGAAGTGCTGGACGCCATGGATGGCCGCATCCGCGAGGGCATCGACACGATCTGCGACGCGCTCGACATCCAGTACAAGGTCGAGCAAGTCGGCGCCTTCGACCCGGTGACCTTCGATGCCGGTTGCGTGAAGGCGATCCGCGATGCCGCCGACCGGCTCGGTTACACGCACCGCAACATCGTCTCCGGCGCAGGCCACGACGCCTGCTGGATCAACCGCGTCGCGCCGACCGCTATGGTGATGTGTCCCTGCGTCGATGGGTTGTCACACAACGAGGCTGAAGAGATCACCAAGGAATGGGCATCGGCCGGCGCCGACGTGCTGTTCCATGCGGTGGTGGAGACGGCCGTCATCGTGGAGTGAATTTACAGGTCTACCTTTCAAACGCCGCTCGTAAAGAAGCGCGAAAAGAACAAGGGAACAAGAAAATGACCAAAGTCATCAAGAACGGCACCGTCGTCACCGCCGACCGCAGCTGGAAGGCCGACGTGCTGTTCAGCCACGGCAAGATCGTCGCCATCGGTTCGGACCTGCACGGCGATCACGAGTACGACGCCACCGGCTGCTATGTCATGCCCGGCGGCATCGATCCGCACACCCATCTTGAAATGCCGTTCATGGGCACCTATTCGGCCGACGATTTCGAATCCGGCACGCGGGCCGCGCTCGCCGGCGGCACGACGATGGTGGTCGATTTCTGCCTGCCGGCGCCGCAGCAATCGCTGCTCGAAGCCTTGCAGATGTGGGACAACAAGACGTCGAAGGCCGCCTGCGACTACTCCTTCCACATGGCGATCACCTGGTGGGGCAAGCAGGTGTTCGACGAGATGGCCACCGTCGTCGACAAGGGCATCACTTCGTTCAAGCACTTCATGGCCTACAAGGGCGCGCTGATGGTGGATGACGACGAGATGTATGCGTCGTTCCAGCGCTGCGCCGATCTCGGCGCGCTGCCTCTGGTGCATGCCGAAAATGGCGATGTGGTCGCCGCACTTTCCCAGAAGCTGCTCGCCGCCGGCAACAACGGACCCGAGGGTCACGCCTATTCGCGCCCGCCTGAAGTGGAAGGCGAGGCGACCAACCGCGCCATCATGATCGCCGACATGGCCGGCGTGCCGCTCTATGTCGTGCATGTCTCCTGCGAGCAGAGCCACGAGGCCATCCGCCGGGCGCGGCAGAAGGGCATGCGGGTGTTCGGCGAGCCGCTGATCCAGCACCTGACGCTGGATGAGAGCGAGTACTTCGACAAGGACTGGGACCATGCGGCACGCCGCGTGATGAGCCCGCCCTTCCGCAACAAGCTGCACCAGGATTCGCTGTGGGCCGGCCTGCAGGCCGGGTCGTTGCAGGTGGTGGCGACTGACCATTGCGCCTTCACCACCAAGCAGAAGCGTTTCGGTGTCGGCGATTTCACCAAGATCCCCAACGGCACCGGCGGTCTCGAGGATCGCCTGCCGGTGCTGTGGACCCGGGGCGTCAACACCGGACGGCTGACGATGAACGAGTTCGTCGCGGTGACCTCGACCAACATCGCAAAAATCCTGAACATGTATCCGAGGAAGGGCGCCATCGTCGAAGGTGCTGACGCCGACATCATCGTCTGGGATCCGAAGCGAAAGAAAACCATCACTTCGAAGAAGCAGCAGTCGGTCATCGACTACAACGTCTTCGAGGGTGTCGAGGTGACCGGCCTGCCGCGCTTCGTCTTCTCGCGCGGCGAGCTGTCGATCGAGGAAGCTGAGGTCAAGGCCAAGCTCGGCCATGGCCAGTTCGTCGGCCGCGAGCCGAACGCCGCGGTCAACCGGGCGCTGTCGACATGGAAAGACATCACAGCGCCGCGCAAGGTGGAACGCACCGGCATCCCGGCGACGGGGGTCTGAGGTGCGGACTGTTTTTCTCGCCCTTACGGCGGTGGCTGTGCTGACCGCCGGACAGGTCTCGGCCGCGGCCATCGACCTGTCCAAGCCTTATGGCGACAAGTATGGCTGCATCAACAAGAACGGCCAGGAGGTCGCGGCCGATCAGATGCTGCTTTTGACCGACAAGGAGCTGATCACGGCGGCCAGCGCCTGCACCTTCACCGAGACGAAGGCTCAGGCCGACGGTTCGCTGACGGTGAAGGCGGAGTGCGAAGCCGAAGGTGAGGACGGCAAGTCGCCGGCGACCTTCACCATCAAGCGCAGCGCCAAGAACGCCAAGAAACTGTCTGTCGTCGACGAGGACGGCAACGTCATGGGCGAAGTCTCACGGTGCAAATGACGGCGAGAATTTTTGCCCCTGCCTCAGGCGACCAGCGCGTCCAGTTCCGGCAGCAGGACGACGCTTTCCTGTTCGTTGGGGTCGGTGCGGGCAATGACCGCCGAAGAGGGGGCGTTGCTCAAATTGGCCGGCAGATGCGGAACGCCGGCCGGAATGTAGAAGAGGTCGCCGGCCTTGACGACGATATGATGTTCGAGCCGGTCGCCATACCAGGTATGGACCTCGCCGGAGAGTACGTAGATCGCCGTTTCATGGCTCTCGTGCAGATGCGCCTTGGCGCGGGCGCCGGGCGGCATGGTGAGCACGTGCATGCAGATGCCGGAGGAGCCGACTGACTCGGCGGCGATGCCGGCGAAATAGGTCAGTCCCTGCTTGCCTTCATAAGTGCTTTCGGGGCGGATAAGATGACAAGTTGAATTGGGCGACATCGGGGAACTCCGGGCGTCGATTGAGTGGAACAGGGTCAATGGGACTGGGCGAGTGGAAAACAACATCGCGATAAAAGCAATCGGAATCCGGCCGGCGCGGCAGGGGCGGAAACAGGCAGGCTTCGGCCGATGACGGGAACTTCGCCAGCCGTCGTCGCGGCAAGCAAACTAGGCCTCACGTTCCAGACCAATGACGGGCCGGTGCAGGCGCTGTCCAATGTCGACCTGACCATCGGCAAGGGCGAGTTCGTCTCCTTCATCGGGCCGTCGGGTTGCGGCAAGACCACGCTGCTGCGCGTCATCGCCGACCTGGAGAAGCCGACCTCGGGAACGATTTCGGTCAACGGCATGACGGCGGAGCAGGCGCGCGAGAAGCGTGCCTATGGCTATGTCTTCCAGGCCGCCGCGCTTTTCCCCTGGCGCACCATCGAGCGCAATGTCGCGCTGCCGCTGGAGATCATGGGCCTGTCGAGGGCGGAACAGGCGGAGCGCATCAAGCGCACGCTGGACCTCGTCAACCTCTCCGGCTTCGAAAAGAAATACCCCTGGCAGCTTTCCGGCGGCATGCAGCAGCGCGCCTCGATCGCGCGTGCGCTGGCTTTCGATGCCGACCTCTTGTTGATGGACGAGCCGTTCGGGGCGCTGGACGAGATCGTTCGCGACCACCTCAACGAGCAATTGCTGCAATTGTGGGCGCGGACGAACAAGACCATCTGCTTCGTCACTCACTCCATTCCCGAAGCCGTGTATCTGTCGACGCGCATCGTGGTGATGTCGCCGCGGCCTGGCCGGGTCAGCGACATCATCGAATCGACGCTGCCGAAGGAGCGGCCGCTCGACATCCGCGAAACGCCGGAGTTTCTGGCGATCGCCGCGCGCGTGCGCGACGGGTTGCGGGCAGGGCATAGCTATGACGATTGAGCACCCTCGTCAGAGAACGCTCCACGCCTTCGTCATCCTAGGGCGGAGCGACGCGAAGCGTCGCGCAGACCCTAGGATCCATTCCGTGACGTTGGTCGGAGGGCGCAAGCGGCTGAGAATACCCGCCAAGCAGTGCGAGGCACAGGGAGCCATGTTCAGCACCGTTGCCGAGCGTCGAGTTCACGGCATGGATCCTAGGGTCTGCGCCGCGTCGCTTCGCTCCTTGCTTCGCCCTAGTATGACGAAAAGAACGAACGCCGCAGTACCCCACTCGAAGGTGCTCGGCCTTCGCTTCGCTCCGGCCACCCGCTCCCCAATGGGGAGAGGAGAAGGGCGCTGCTAGATGGACACCTTCCGTGACAAGCTCATCCCCGTGACCTCGATCCTCGCCGGCGTGGTCGTGCTCTGGTACGTCTTCGCCGTCATCCTCAACGCGCCGTTCCAGCGCGATCTCGACACCCGGGCCAACGAAACCCCCGGCACCGTCGAGTTCATCGGCAAGACGCTGGCGCAGCCCAAGCCGACGCTGCCGGCGCCGCACCAGGTGGCGGTGAATTTCTTCGAGAACACTTTCCTGCGGCCGATCAATTCGAACCGCAGCCTGGTCTACAATGCCTGGGTGACACTGTCGTCGACGCTGCTTGGCTTTGCCTTCGGCACCGCGCTCGGCATCGTCATTGCGGTGGGCATCGTGCATGTGGCGACGCTCGACCGCAGCCTGATGCCATGGATCATCGCCTCGCAGACGATTCCCATCCTGGCGGTGGCGCCGATGATCATCGTCGTGCTGGCGGCTGTCGGCATCACCGGGCTTGTGCCGAAAGCGATGATCTCGACCTATCTGTCGTTCTTCCCGGTGACGGTCGGCATGGTGAAAGGCCTGCGCTCGCCCGAAATCATGCATCTCGACCTGATGCACACGTATAATGCCAGCGCCTCGCAGTCCTTCTGGAAACTGCGCGTGCCGGCCTCGGTGCCGTTCCTGTTCACCTCGATGAAGGTGGCGGTGGCCGCAAGCCTGGTCGGCGCCATCGTCGGCGAACTGCCGACCGGTGCCGTCGCCGGCATCGGCGCCAAGCTGCTTGCCGGCGCCTATTACAGCCAGTCGATCGACATCTGGTCGGCGCTGGTTGCCGGTTCCATCGTCGCGGCCCTCCTGGTCGTGGTGGTGGGCATTGCCGGACGCATCGTCGACCGCGCCATGGGCGGGAGGCCGGCATGAACTGGCTGAAGCCCTCCTGGCAAGCGGTGCTGGCGATCGTGCTCTGCCTGATCGCGGTCGCCCTTGGCGCGATGTCGAAGCCGGAAGCGGCAGCGCTTGCGGACCCGACCACCAGCGTCAACTATCCCTATCTCGGAACCAAGGGTTTGATGCTCGCCCTGGCGATCGTGGCGGCACTGATCTCGATGATCAGGATCCCTTCGCTTGCGGAAGCCGTCGTGCTGTTTGTCGGCGCCCACCTCGTCGCCTGGCTGCTGATCTCGGGCATTACAGGTTTCGAGGGCACGGCACTGGCACCGTATTTCCTGCTGCTCACCGCCGCGTGGCTGCTCGGCTGGCGCTGCGTGGCGGTGCTGTCCAGCCTTCGCCCGATGGCGAACTCGGCCCGCAACGCGCTGCGCCTGATCATCCCCGCCATTTTCGGCGCCTGGATCCTGATCATCTGGGAAGCGGTGACGCGCGGTGCCGGCATTCCCTTCATCCTGTTGCCGCCGCCGAGCGCGATCGGCGTGCGCATCGCAAGTTCGCTGCCGGTGCTCGGCGCCGACGTCCGGCAGACGATCTTCAAGGCGGTGCTGTTCGGCTATGTCGTCGGCAGTGGCGCCGGCTTCATCACCGCGATCCTGGCCGACCGCGTGCCGTTCCTGCGGCGCGGGCTCTTGCCGATCGGCAACATGGTCTCGGCGCTGCCGATCATCGGCGTCGCGCCGATCATGGTCATGTGGTTCGGTTTCGACTGGCAGTCCAAGGCGGCCGTCGTCATCATCATGACCTTCTTCCCGATGCTAGTGAACACGGTCGCCGGGCTCGCCGCGTCAGGCCATATGGAGCGCGACCTGATGCGCACCTATGCGTCGGGCTACTGGCCGACACTGATCAAGCTCAGGCTGCCGGCCGCCGCTCCCTTCATCTTCAACGCGCTGAAGATCAACTCGACGCTGGCGCTGATCGGCGCCATCGTCGCCGAGTTCTTCGGCACGCCCGTGGTCGGCATGGGCTTCCGCATCTCGACCGAGGTCGGGCGGATGAACATCGACATGGTCTGGGCCGAAATCGCAGTTGCAGCACTTGCGGGTTCGGTCTTTTATGGCGTGGTCGCTCTTGTCGAAAGAGCCGTCACGTTTTGGCATCCCTCTGTCCGTGGTGGATAGGGGCGGTGGGTTTAGGGCACTAACTTCAGAGGGTAAAAGAATGAAAAAACTGATTATTCCCGTTCTGGCCGGCGCGATGTCGCTGGCCGCTTTCCAGGCAATGGCCGCCGACAAGGTGACGTTGCAGCTGAAATGGGTCACGCAGGCCCAGTTTGCCGGCTACTATGTCGCCAAGGCCAAGGGTTTCTATGAGGCCGAGGGGCTCGACGTCGATATCAAGCCGGGCGGCCCCGATATCGCGCCCGAGCAGGTGATTGCCGGCGGCGGCGCCGACGTCATCGTCGACTGGATGGGCGGCGCGCTGGCCGCGCGCGAAAAGGGCGTGCCGCTGGTCAACATCGCCCAGCCGTTCAAGAAGGCCGGCATGGAGCTGGTCTGCCCGAAGGATGGCCCGATCAAGACCGAGGCCGACTTCAAGGGGCATACGCTGGGCGTTTGGTTCTTCGGCAATGAATATCCGTTCTATGCCTGGATGAACAAGCTTGGGCTGAAGACCGATGGCGGACCGGATGGCGTCACCGTCTTGAAGCAGAGCTTCGACGTGCAGCCGCTGATCCAGAAGCAGGCCGATTGCATCTCGGTGATGACCTACAACGAGTACTGGCAGCTCATCGATGCCGGCTACAAGCCGGAACAGCTGACCGTGTTCAACTATTCGGCGATGGGCAACGACCTGCTCGAGGACGGCCTCTATGCCTCGGAAGACAAGCTCAAGGACCCGGCCTTCGAGGACAAGATGGTGCGTTTCGTGCGTGCCTCGATGAAGGGCTGGAAATACGCCGTCGACAACAATGACGAAGCCGCAGGCATCGTCATGGACGGCGGTGGCCAGGACGAGAACCACCAGAAGCGGATGATGAGCGAAGTCGCCAAGCTGATCGACAATGCCGATGGCAAGCTCGACCCGGCGACCTACGAGCGCACCGCCAAGGCGCTGCTCGACCAGAAGATCATCACCAAGGAGCCGAAAGGCGCCTACACGACCGCGATCACCGACAAGGCGATCAAGTAAACCCTGGTTGTGAAGTAAACCCAGTCAGCGACCAACGTCGCGAAAACGGCGCCTCTGCCAGTGTCAGAGGCGCCGTTCCTTTATGGTGTTCATGACGAAGCTGGTCTCGATCGAGGCGACGCATTTCAGCCTCGCGATCTTTTCCTTGATGAAGCGCTCATACTGCTCCAGGCTGCCTGTCACCACCTTCAGCACATAGTCGCGCGAACCGGTAACGAGGTGGCATTCCAGCACCTCTTCCCAGCCGCGGATCGCGTCCTCGAACATGACGATCTCGTCCTCGTTCTGCCGGCTGAGCCGGATGGTGGCGATGGCCACCATGCTCCAGCCGAAGGCGGCGGGATCGACCAGCGTCGTATAGCCCCGGATGACACCGGTCTCCTCCAGCCTGCGCACGCGCCGCAGGCAGGGCGACGGAGACAGGCCGATGCGCTCGGCGAGCTCGTTGTTGGTGATGCGGGCGTCCGCCCGCAATTCATGCAGAATCCTCAGGTCAAAATCATCCGCTATCTTCTGCTGCACTTTCGCCCTCTCGCGGCAATTTGTTGCCGGCATGCAGCCATGCGAGCCCAAGAATAGCAAGGACTGGCTGATCGGGATCGCATAAATTGCGGCGGAATACCCCTCGAAAAGCAGGAAAAGCCATGACCGCGCCGCGCCCTTCGAAAACCCATATCGGCAACCACAAGCTCCATCCGGAGACGCTGATGCTGAGCTACGGCTTCGATCCACAGCTTTCCGAGGGTGCCGTCAAACCGCCGGTGTTCCTGACCTCGACCTTCGTGTTCAAATCGGCGGAGGAGGGGCGCGATTTCTTCGACTACACCTCCGGCCGCAAGGAACCGCCGAGCGGCACGGCGTCCGGCCTGGTCTATTCGCGCTTCAACCATCCCAACTCAGAGATCGTCGAGGACCGGCTGGCGATCTATGAGGGAACGGACGCCTGCATCCTGTTCTCGTCGGGCATGTCGGCGATTGCCACGACGCTGCTCGCCTATGCCCGCCCGGGCGATGTCATCCTGCATTCGCAGCCGCTCTACGGCGGTACCGAGACGCTGTTGACACGCACGCTTGCCGGCTTCGGCATCGGCGCCGTCGGCTTCGCCGACGGTGTCGACGAGAAGGCGGTGCGGGCAGCCGCCGATGCGGCGGTTGCGAAGGGGCGCGTTTCGGTCATTCTGATCGAGACACCGTCGAACCCGACCAACAGCCTGGTCGATGTCGCTTTGATGCGGACGATCGCCGACAAGATCGGCACTGGCCAAGGCTCCGCACCGATCATCGTCTGCGACAACACGCTGCTCGGCCCGGTCTTCCAGCGGCCGATCGAGCATGGCGCCGATGTCTCCGTCTATTCGCTGACCAAATATGTCGGCGGACATTCCGACCTGATCGCGGGTGCTGCCATGGGCAGCAAGGCGGTCACCAAGCCGATCAAGGCGCTGCGCGGCGCGATCGGCACGCAGCTCGATCCGCATTCCTGCTGGATGCTTGGCCGCTCGCTGGAGACGCTGTCGATCCGCATGGAGCGAGCCAACGACAATGCACGCCAGGTCGCCGAATTCCTGCGCGACCATGCCAAGGTCGACAAGGTGCATTATCTTCCGTTCCTCGGCGAGGATACGCCGGCGGGGCGCGCCTATCTCAGGCAATGCAGCGGCGCCGGCTCGACCTTCTCTTTCGACATCAAGGGCGGAGAGAAGGCGGCTTTCGCCTTTCTAAACAACCTGCAGATCTTCAAGCTGGCGGTAAGCCTCGGCGGCACGGAATCGCTCGCCAGCCATCCAGCCGCCATGACCCACTCAGGCATTCCCTTCGAGGTGCGCCAGCGCATCGGCGTGTTGGAAACGACGGTCAGGCTGTCTATCGGCGTCGAGCATCCCGACGACCTGATCGCCGACCTGACGCAGGCGCTGGCGGCGGTCTGAGAGCACCTGCGGACAATGGCAGGGTGAGCGATCGGCCCTTCTGATGCTGTCCTCTTCACAAAAACGTGTGTCGGGAAACATTGCGCTGCCCAACCGTTCCGGTGAGGTATGCGCGTGCCGGGGGCAACGACGTATGCGACAAGCCAATCGGAGGTTCTTCATGCGCACACACTCCTTCCTGCCGGTGCTTTCGGCCCTGGCCGTTTCGACCGCTTTCCTGCTTGCATCCCCGGCCATGGCCGAGGTGGTGAAGTACAAGGCGACGCTCGATGGCAGCCAGCAGAACCCGCCCGTCACCACCAAGGGCAAGGGCAGCGCCACGCTCACATTCGACACCACCAAGAAGAAGCTCAGCTGGAACGTCAAATATTCCGGCCTCAGCGGACCCGCGACGGCAGCGCACATTCACGGCCCGGCGGCGATGGGTGCGAATGCCGCTCCCGTCATCCCGTTCAAGGGCAAGCTCAAGAGCCCGATCAAAGGGTCGGCAACGTTGACGGACGCGCAGGCCGCGGACCTGGCGGCCGGCAACTATTACGTCAACGTCCACACCGCTGCCAACAAGGATGGCGAGATTCGCGGCCAGATCGAGGCCGCGAAGTAGGCGCAAACCACGTCGACAAAAGGGGCGGGCAACCGTCCCTTTTTTGTTGGATCACGCCTTGTCGCGTATCTGGGTCATCGTCCGTGTCGGCGTGATCGCTTCGGGATCGAGCTTGATCTCGATGATCGCCGGCTTGCCGCTGGCGCGCGCCCGCTCGAAGGCTGGCGCGAAATCCGCCGTCTTCTCGACCGTCTCGCCATGGCCGCCATAGGCGCGGGCGAGCGACGCGAAGTCGGGATTCTTGAGATCGGTGGCGACGACGCGGCTTGGGTACTCCCGCTCCTGATGCATGCGGATCGTGCCGTAAATGCCGTTGTTGACCACGATCACAATGATTGGCAGGTCGTACTGGATAGCGGTCGCGAATTCCTGCCCGTTCATCAGGAAGCACCCGTCCCCTGCGAAAGCAACCACGGTACGCTCGGGAAACAGCGCCTTGGCGGCAACGGCGGCCGGCGTGCCGTAGCCCATCGAGCCGGAGGTCGGCGCCGCCTGCGTGGCGAAGCGGCGGGAGCGGTGGAAGCGATGCACCCAGGTGGCGTAATTGCCGGCGCCGTTGGTGAGGATAGCGTCGTCAGGCAGCACCTTTTCCAGATAGTTCATGATCGGCCCCATCTGGACGGCGCCCGGCCCGGTTTCCGGCGGCGTCGACCATTCGAGATAGGCGGCGTGTGTCTTCGCCGTCTCATCGGCCCAGGATGGCTTGGCTGTGGGCTTGCGCTTGGCGAAAGCCTCGACGAAAGCCGAGGGCGAGGCATTGATCGCCAGCGTCGGCCGGTAGACGCGGCCAAGTTCGCCGGCATCGGCGTGGACATGCACCAGCGCCTGGTCGGGGTAGGGGCTTTTCAGCAGCGTATAGTCCGAGGAGGGCATCTCGCCCATGCGGCCGCCGATCAAGAGCACGACGTCGGCCGCCTTGATCCGAGCCGCCAGCTTGGGGTTGATGCCGATGCCGACGTCGCCGGCGTAATTCGCATGAAGATGGTCGAACAGCATCTGGCGGCGGAACGAGCAACCGACGGGCAGCGACCATGCCTCCGATATGGCGCGCATGCGCGTCACCGCTTCCTCATTCCAGCGTGTACCGCCCAGGATGACGAACGGTCGCTTGGCGCCGTTGAGCAGCATTTCCAGCGCGTCGAGTTCGGCCCCGCCGGGATAAGTCTCGACCGGCGTGTGGGGAAGGGCTTGCGGCGCCTCGACCTCGCTGGTCAGCATGTCCTCCGGCAGGGAGATGACGACCGGGCCAGGCCGGCCGGACGTCGCCACGGCGAAGGCGCGGGTGACGAATTCCGGGATGCGCGAGGCGTCTTCGATCTCGACCACCCATTTTGCAATGTCGCCGAAGAACCTGACATAGTCCACCTCCTGGAACGCCTCGCGCTCCTTGGCGTGGCTGGCGACCTGGCCGATGAACAGGATCATCGGCACCGAATCCTGCATGGCGATGTGCACGCCGGCCGACGCGTTGGTGGCGCCGGGGCCGCGCGTAACGAAGCAGATGCCGGGCTGGCCGGTCAGGCGACCCTGGCAGTCGGCCATCATCGCGGCACCGCC
Source organism: Mesorhizobium erdmanii (assembly GCF_013170725.1). Classification (NCBI taxonomy): domain Bacteria; kingdom Pseudomonadati; phylum Pseudomonadota; class Alphaproteobacteria; order Hyphomicrobiales; family Phyllobacteriaceae; genus Mesorhizobium; species Mesorhizobium erdmanii. The sequence goes on from NZ_CP033361.1 coordinate 3,193,645, forward strand.
TTCCTGGCGGCAGACGAAGGTGCGGATCGCCGAGTCATGTAGCGCGTCGAGCACGGCCAGATAAGATTCGCCCGGCACGCAGAAGATGCGGTCGGTGCCGTTCGCTTCCAGCGCTTCGACGATCAGTTGTCCACCGGTCTTCATTTCGCTGATCTCTCCAGTTCGGCCAGTCTTGCCACTTCAGCAAGGATTTCGTCAGTGTGTTCGCCAAGGCGCGGCGAGGGGCGGTCATAGACCAAAGGCGTTCCGGACATCACCATCGGCGCGCGCACCGAGGGCAGACGGTTGCCGTGGCCGTCGTCGAGGTCGAGCCGCATGCCGCGCGCGATCGTCTGCGGGTCGGCGAACATCTGGCCGATCGTGTTGATCGGGCTCGCCGGCACGCTCGCCGCCTCCAGCTTTGCCAGCAACGGATCGCGGTCATGGGTCTTCAGCGCCTCGATGACGTGCTCGCGCAGCTTCACCCGGTTGGCGACCCGGGCCGGATTGGTGGCGAAGTCGGGGTTGGTCGACAATTCATCCAAGCCGACGGCGGCGCAGAATTTGGCGAACTGGCCGTCATTGCCGACCGCCAGGATGATGTGGCCGTCGCGGACCGGCACCACCTCGTAAGGCGCGATGTTCATATGCGCATTGCCCATCTGCACCGGCGACTTTCCGGACACGAGATAGTTGAGATTCTGGTTGCCGAGCGCCGATATCTGCGTATCGAACAGCGCCATGTCGATGTGCTGGCCGTCACCGGTCTGCTCGGCATGGCGCAATGCGGCCTGGATGGCGATGACGGAATAGAGGCCGGTGAAGATATCGGAGATGGCGACGCCGGCCTTTTGCGGCTCGCGCCCGGGCTCGCCGGTGATCGACATCATGCCGGCCATGGCCTGGATGATGAAGTCGTAGCCGGCACGCGGCGCGTAGGGGCCGTCCTGGCCGAAGCCGGTGATCGAGCAATAGACGAGACGCGGATTGATCTTGCGCAGGCTGTCATAGTCGAGCCCGTACTTTTTCAGGCCGCCAAGCTTGAAGTTCTCGATCAGGACGTCGGACGTCGCAACCAGCCGGCGCACCGTTTCGGCGCCTTCCGGCGTCGAGAAGTCGATGGCGATGGAGCGCTTTCCGCGATTGCAGGAATGGTAGTATGCGGCCGACAGGTTCTCCCCGTCATGGCTCATGACGAAGGGAGGCCCCCATTTGCGGGTGTCGTCGCCGCCGTCGGGGCTTTCGACCTTGATGACATCGGCACCGAGATCGGCAAGCAATTGCCCGGCCCAAGGTCCGGCAAGGATGCGGGCGAGTTCGACGACGCGGACGCCTTTCAACGGAGGTTCGGCCATAAATCACCAGAAATTGGTCGGAAGCGCAGCCTCTATCAACACCTTGTGCTGCTGTCACGGCTCTTGCGATGGGCCAATCCCGTCACCTCTTCAGCACACCGTCGGCCCAGGCGGCAAAATCACCCATGATCACGTCACGGTTCACCTCGTTCAGGCTTTCGTGGCGGGTGTCGGCGTAAACCTTTGAAAGCAGATTCGAAAAGCCCATCTTGCGCATGCGCTCGGCAAGGTGGGTGATGCCCTTGCCATAGTCCGAGGCGGGGTCTTTCTCGCCGCCGACGACGGCGACCGGAAGGTCGCGCCGGACGCCGGCGAAGGCGGCATCCCTGCCGCCGTTGAGCGCCATCGAAACCACGTCGCGCCACATCGACACCGAGGCATCCCAGCCGCACAGCGGATCGGCGATGTACTTCGCCACTTCGGCCTCGTCGCGCGACAGCCAGTCGAACGGCGTGCGGTGGTTGGGCACCGCCTTGCCCCAGGCCTGGAAGGTGAGTTTCGGCAGCAGGCGCGACGGGACGTCGGAGCCCATCCGCATGCGTTCCCAGGCGAGGATGGCGAGCGCCACCTGCCCAAGCAGGCCTTGTGAAAAATTGCCGTTCCAGATCGCGGCGGCATGGATGCGGGGTGAATGGCCCAGCAGGTAGTTCAGCGCCACCGACGCGCCCATCGAGTGGCCGAAGAGGATGACCGGCAGGTTTGGCTGTTCGCGGGCGATGAGATCGTGGATGGCGTCGACATCGGCGATCACCCTGGCCGGGCCATCCCTGTCGGCGAATTGGCCGAGTGGTGCGTCCGGCGCCTTGGTCGCGCCATGGCCGCGATGGTCGTGGACATAGACGTGGAAGCCGCGTGTGGAGAGAAAATCGGCAAAGCGGGAATAGCGTGCGGCATGCTCGGCCAGCCCATGATTGATCTGGACGACGGCGCGTGGCTTGCCGTCAGCCTGCCTGACGAAGAGATTGAGATCGGCGCCAGTCGGCGAGCGGACCACGCGCTGCTGGCTGAATGACATGGCGCCTGATCCCCCTTGCTTATTTTTTGTTGGCTTTGTTTGCGCCGCCGCCGATTATGCGTCAATCCGTCATGCCTGCTTTTGCGTGACGATGTTTCTTGCGTTTGGCCAGCAAAATATCGCAATTCTGACATGGAGACAGCTTCAGTCTGTCGCCCACTTCTTCAGCCGGGGATTTGCTCATGCGCATTGGTGTCGTTTTCGGATTGGCCATGCTGGCGGTGTCGCTGGCTGGCGCGGCGCATGCCGAAGTCAAGATGAGCGGCACCTTCGTTGCCGACGCTGCCTGTCCGGCAACGCAGGCCATCAAGAACGGCAAGAACCCCGGCAATGTCTCGACCGATGCCGGACAGAGCTACCAGCTGCTGGCCGGCAACAAGGACACGCCGACGCATTATCTCATCCAGGTGCCGGGCGCCGATCCGGAGCGCCGCTGGGTGAAGGTCAGTTGCGGCCATCTGTCGGGCAGCGGCGCCGCCACGGTGCCGGCGGCGCCGGGCGGACAGGGCAAGCCCGCCACCTCGGGAAAGCCCGAATATGTGTTCGCGCTAAGCTGGCAGCCGGCCTTCTGCGAGACCAAGTCGAGCAAGGCTGAATGCAGGGCGCAGAACCCGAACGAGTTCGATGCCACCAACTTCACCTTGCACGGCCTGTGGCCGCAGCCGAACGGCAATTTCTATTGCCAGGTGGCGGCGGGCGACAAGGCCAACGACAATCCCGCCCACTGGAAAGACCTGCCGCCGGTCAATCTCGACGCCGGCACCCGCAAGGAGCTCGATCAGGTGATGCCGGGCACGGCCTCCCAGCTCGAGCGGCATGAGTGGATCAAGCACGGCACCTGCTACGGCAAGACCCAGCAGGAATACTTCTCCGACGCGCTCGGCCTGATGCGGCAGGTGAACGCCTCGCCCGTGCGCGATCTCTTCACCAAGAACATTGGCGGCAAGCTGACGGCTGACCAGATCCGCGGCGCCTTCGACACCGCTTTCGGCGCGGGGGCGGGGGATCGCGTGCGCGTGTCCTGCGTCATCGATCCTTCGAACGGCCGGCGGCTGATCGGCGAACTGACGCTCGGCCTTGCCGGGCCGATCGGCCCGAACAGCTCGCTCAAGGACCTGTTGCTGGCCTCCGTGCCGACCAACAAGGCCGGTTGCCCGACAGGCACCGTCGACGCGATCGGGTTCCAGTAAGCACGCGCGAACGGCTGTCGACCGCCCGTGAAGCCCTGCGTTGAAATGGCTGGCGATCACGTTGATGGCGGTCTCGACGTTGTCGTGGATTCGACGCCAGAGAAGATCCCAGACCGGCGCTAGATCTGCGCCGACTTGGTCCAAGCTACCGCCATATCGGCCTCGGGGCCGCCCGGTTCGCCGACGACGCGATCGCGCCCGGTCGACTTGGCCTTGTAGAGGCGCTGGTCGGCGAGCGCGAACAGGTCGGCAAGGCAGCGCGTCGTTTCGCCGACGGTGGAAACGCCGGCGCTGACGGTCAGCTCGAAGCGGCTGGTGACGGCCGATGCCTTGAGCGCGTGGCGGATGCTTTCGCCAAACAGCCTGGCGACCGAATGCGGGCGCGAACTCAGGATGGCGAATTCCTCGCCGCCGATCCGGAAAACCTGGTCTTCGGCGCCGGCCACTTCGCGCAGCAGGACAGCAACCGCTTTCAGTACCTTGTCGCCCTCGGCATGGCCGAAACGGTCGTTGATCGACTTGAAATGGTCGACATCGATGATGAGCAGACTGAGCGGCCTTGCCGTGCGCAGGCTGACCTTGACGGCGGCCTCACCGTCGGCGTCGAAGCGGCCGCGATGCAAAAGGCCGGTCAGGCCGTCGCGGCCGACATGCTCGACCAGCGCTTCATAGCGCTCGCGATAGGTCAGGGTTTCGAAAATATCGGTCAGCCCACGCGGTATCTGGATGTCGCGGGCCTCGAACCATTTGAGGTAGGCGACGAGCATGGCGCTGAAGGTCAGCGCCGCCACCATCTTGGCGAACCAGCCGCCGAAAAAGACCGCGACTGGCGCGCCGGCGACGAAATGCAGCGCGGTGAAGAAACCCGCCTGGTCGAAGGTGAGCACGCAGGCGACACAAGTCAGGATGCGCGCGAACTGCGCCCTGCGCAGGTATCGCCCAAGCTTTTCATAGAGCAGGATGATCAGGATGGCGTCGATGAACAAAAGCGTCGTGCCCCAGACCATCAGCCAGCCCATCTCGTCGATGAAGCCGATGTCGGGCAGCTTGCCGTCGGGCAGCGGTGCGATAACGTGCAGGCGCAACAGCAGCACCAGCCCGATCATCAGCGCATTGCCGAGCAGCAGGCCGTAGATCGGCTGGCGCACGGTGGCGGCGTCCTCCTTGATGTAGAGCAGGAGCAACATCACCAGCTTGCCTGAAAACAGCACCGCCGAGCCCGGCGAGACCATGCCGAACGGCAAGGCGACGTAAAAGACGCTGGCGAGATAGGTTTCCAGGAAATGCATGACGCCGAGCGCGCAGACGAAGACGCCGAGACCAATGCGCTTGCGGAAGCGGAAAAGCGTCACCATGACGCTGAAGTAGACGATCGCTTCGGCAAGGAGCAGGCAACTGTTCAGCAATGCCGTCGATCCGCTCTTTCGCGCCAGGAATCGCGACCAGCCGGCGACTCCACCCCGATCCTGTTTTGACGCGCAAGGGTTAACCAGAGATTTCAGCGCACCTGGTGACTGGTGGAAAACTTTGGCGGTCAGCACACACTTGTCCGTGTGTTCAGCTTGAACTGGCAAAAGCGATTGCCGTTCGCCGCCGCATCGCCTACATAGCGGCCAACCTCATTCAAATCGGCAAATCCAGTCAGTTTTTCAGGGAAAGCGCGCGTGGCACGCCAGTTCATCTATCACATGTCGGGCCTGTCGAAGGCCTATGGCACCAAGAAGGTGCTCGATAACGTTCATCTGTCCTTCTATCCGGACGCCAAGATCGGCATTCTCGGCCCCAACGGTTCGGGTAAGTCGACCATCCTGCGCATCATGGCCGGGCTCGACAAGGAGTTCCAGGGCGAGGCGTGGCTGGCCGAGGGCGCCACCGTCGGCTATCTCCCGCAGGAGCCGCAGCTCGACCCCAACAAGACCGTGATGGAAAACGTCATGGAAGGCGTCGCCAGGAAGACCGCCATCATCGAGCGCTACAACGAGCTGATGATGAATTATTCCGACGAGACGGCGGACGAGTCCGGCAAGCTCCAGGACGAGATGGACCGGCTCAATCTGTGGGATCTCGAGCAGCAGGTCGAGATGGCGATGGATGCGCTGCAGTGCCCGCCAGGCGATTCCGAAGTGACCAATTTGTCGGGCGGCGAGCGCCGCCGCGTCGCGCTTTGCCAGCTCCTGCTGCGCCAGCCTGACCTGCTGTTGCTCGACGAACCGACCAACCATCTCGATGCCGAGACCACGGCGTGGCTGGAAAAGCACCTGCGCGACTATCCCGGCTCGGTGCTGATCATCACCCACGACCGCTACTTTCTCGACAACGTCACCGGCTGGATTCTCGAGCTCGATCGCGGCCGCGGCATTCCCTATGAGGGCAACTACACCAGATATCTCGATGCCAAGGCCAAGCGCCTGATCCAGGAAGGCCGCGAGGACGACGCCCGCCAGAAGTCGATCTGGCGCGAGCGCGAGTGGATCCAGTCGTCGCCCAAGGCACGCCAGACCAAGTCGAAGGCGCGTATCAAGGCCTACGAGGAACTGCTCGAACAGTCGCAGAACCGCAAGCCGACCGACACCCAGATCGTCATCCCGTCGAGCGAGCGCCTCGGCAACGTCGTCATCGAGGTCGACGGCCTCACCAAGGGTTTTGGCGACGAGCTGTTGATCGAGAACCTGTCGTTCCGGCTGCCGCCAGGCGGCATCGTCGGTGTCATCGGCCCGAACGGCGCCGGCAAGACCACGCTGTTCAAGATGTTCACCGGCCAGGAAAAGCCGGATGCAGGTACGGTGCGCATCGGCGAGACGGTGAAGCTCGGTTACGTCGACCAGAGCCGCGACGCGCTCGATGGCAACAAGACGGTGTGGGAAGAAATCTCCGGCGGCGCCGAGATCATCAAGCTCGGCAAGCACGAGATCAACAGCCGGGCCTATTGCTCGTCCTTCAACTTCCGTGGCGGCGACCAGCAGCAGAAAGTCGGCAATCTGTCGGGCGGCCAGCGCAACCGCGTGCACCTGGCCAAGATGCTGAAGAACGGCGGCAATGTGCTGCTGCTCGACGAACCGACCAACGACCTCGACACCGAAACGCTCGGTGCGCTGGAAGACGCGCTGGAGGCCTATGCCGGCTGCGCCGTCATCATCAGCCACGATCGCATGTTCCTCGACCGCATGGCCACGCACATGCTTGCCTTCGAAGGTGATGCGCATGTCGAATGGTTCGAAGGCAATTTCGAGGAATACGAGAAGGACAAGCTGCGGCGCCTCGGCGCCGAAGCGGCAGCCCCGCACCGCATGACACACAAGCGGCTGACGCGGTAGCCATGGCTGAGCCGATCGACTACTATGTCGCAGCGCTCGTCGATGGGATTGAGCAAACCCAAAACGAGGGGACACGGGCCGACGGCGCATGCGCCTTGCCAATTTCTAGGATTCTAAACCATTACTCGATAAGGACTATCCTCGATAGCCGTACTCTATTGTCAAATGATTTGATGTTGAAAGGTGCGTTGAGAGCTCTTTCGGAAGGTGGCTTTGTCGAGGTTTGGGAGGATGATATAGCGGAAACAATAATCTATATTGAAAATCCCCAGTCTTTGTTTGATTCTATGGTTGAAAATACGCCGTTTCAGCGCCTATATATGCTCGGAGACAACGGACATTCTTGGCTTGCCTCTGCGTTGGTTAAAATAAATAACAGGGCATCGAGTTACTTGGAAAACCAGGAAGCCGAGCTGATTGTTGATGCCGAGACAGCGTCGAGTGATCGCCATGAATGGCAGCCACTTCCCGTAGATCTTGCCGATCCGAATTTAGAAGAGGCCATTTCCTTATCTGAGGAAGCGATTGCCGTTATTGAGGCGAGCAACGGATACGCTGACAGCGAACCCGGTGAACGGAATTCTATTGTTGAGTCAATGAAAGGTAGCCTTCAGTCACTAAAGTCCGGTATGCCCAGTAGAAAGGCAATCTTAGAAGGCCTCTACGCCCCGATGAAATTCATAGCCAAAAAATTTACAGATGCAGCGATGGGGAAGGCAGCAACCGCTGCCGTTGCGGCTTTAGCAAAGTGGCTTTTCGGCATCTAGACTGGATCGTATCGAAACAGGGGTTCGGCTTATGATCAGTAAGAATTTGACTAACGACTGGTCCGCCGCCCAATATCTGAAGTTCGAGGACGAGCGCACGCGGCCCGCGCGTGATCTCGCGGCCCAAGTGCCGGTCGATTTCCCGCGCCGGGTCGTCGACATCGGCTGCGGGCCGGGCAATTCGACCGAACTCCTGGTCGAGCGCTGGCCCGATGCGCAGGTGAGCGGCTTCGACACCTCTCCCGACATGATCGAAAAGGCGAGGGCGCGCCTGCCCAACGTCAGCTTCGACCTCGCCGATGCTTCGACATGGCAGCCGGCCGAGCCGGTCAATGTCATCTTCGCCAATGCGGTTTTCCAGTGGTTGCCTGAGCACCCTGCGGTGTTTCAGCGGCTGATGAGCTTCCTCGCGCCCGGCGGCGCGCTCGCCGTCCAGATGCCCGACAACATGGCCGAGGATTCGCACAGGCTGATGCGCGAGACCGCCGCCGCAATGCCGTTTGCGGCCAAGATAAAGGGCGCGGCGCGTGCGCCGCTGCCACCGGTGTCGTTCTACTATGACCTGCTGTCGCCACTCTCCGACCGGCTCGACATCTGGCACACGGTCTACAATCATCCGCTAGCCAGTGCCGAGGCGATAGTGGAGTGGGTGAAGTCGACCGGGCTGAAGCCTTTCCTCGATCCGCTGGAGGCCGACGAGCGCAAGATCTTCCTCGACAGCTACACGGCCAGGATCGCCAAGGCCTATCCGAAGACCGCAAGCGGCAAGGTACTGCTGCGTTTCCCCCGCTTCTTCATCGTCGCAAAACGCGCCGGTTAGAAAAATTCCGTCATGCGCAATTCATGTGTGGCGTCATGACCGAGTGGCAGAGGGATGAATGATCATGTTGAACCAGGTTCAAGCTAGTCTGAACTTTGGTTTAAGCCGGCGTAAACCGGCCTGATGAGAAAAGTGTTGCGCCGAAGCGTTTCGGCGCCCACATGAAGCCGCAACGCCCGCGGATGGGACGGACTGAAACATGCATCGCGTCATCATCAGCGGCATCGGCGCTGAAATTCCTGAACCTGTTATCACCAATGAAGAACTGGTCGAGAGCTTCAACAGCTGGGTCGACATGGAGAATGCGCGGCGACAGGGCTCCGGCGAGCCGCTGCTGCAGAAATCCGACAGCGACTTCATCGTCCATGCCTCGGGTGTGAAATCCCGTCACGTGATCGAGCGCGAAGGCATTCTCGATCCGACCCGGATGACGCCGCGCATTCCGGCGCGGCCCGACGACGCGCTATCGCTGGAGGCTGAGTTCGGCATCGCCTCGGCCAGGAAGGCGCTCGATCACGCCGGGCTGGACCCGTCCCAGATCGATCTGATCATCTGCTCGGCCTCGCACCATCAGCGGCCCTATCCGGCGATCGCCATCGAAATGCAAGAGGCGCTGGGGACAAGGGGCGCCGGCTTCGACATGGGGCTCGGCTGTTCGTCCGCCGCGGCCGGTCTGCACTTGGCGGTCAATCTGGTGCGCTCGGGCGCGCACAAGCGCATCCTGGTGACCACGCCGGAGATCATCACCGGCCATCTCAATTTCCGCGACCGGCAGACGCATTTCATCTTCGGCGACGCCTCGGTGTCCCTGGTGGTGGAAGGACTTGCCCAGGGCGACAAGCGGCCGGGGCGTTTCGAGGTGCTGGACACGCGGCTGTGGACGCAGATGTCGAACAACATCCGCACCAATCTCGGCTATCACACCCGCACCGCCCAGGATGATCCTTACATGATCAACCTCGAAGGCAACCTGATCAAGCAGGTCGGCAACAAGGTGTTCAAGGAAGTCACCGTCGCCGGGCAAAAATTCATCGTCGAATTCCTGGCCGAGCACGGGCTGACGCCGCAGGCGATCAGGCGCTTCTGGCTGCATCAGGCCAATGCGCGCATGAATGCGATGATCCTGAAACTATCGTTCGGCCATGATGTCGATCACGATCGGGCGCCGATGGTGCTGGAACGGCTGGGCAATACGGCGGGTGCCGGCGCCATCGTTGCGTTGTCGGAGAACCATGCCGACATGAAGTCCGGCGATTTCGGCCTGATCTGTGCGTTCGGCGCGGGCTATTCGATAGGCGGCGCGCTCATCAGAATGCTTTAGGCATATTGATATCGAGGTGACCTGGCCTGTAAGGGTCGTCTGGGATTTCGAAATCCGCCCACCCAGGCCGCTTCGCGCCTGTCTTCCCTCCCGTTTGGCCTGACCTGACCCCTGCACAGCCGTGTCGAGGGCTCAGCTTCAACCAACGCGCCTTCGTTTGAGAAAGGAGAGCTTTCCAATGGTTGATGCCCGATGCAGTTGCGGCGCTCTCACGCTGACGCTTCCAGGACCATCAAGACTGGTTGTCGCCTGCCATTGTTCTGACTGCCAGCGCCGAACCGGAGCGCCCTTCGGCGTCGGCGCGTTTTATCCGGCCGACGCTGTGGTCATCTCTGGAACGCCGAAAGAATTCACCCGCGACGCGGCAAGCGGCGGCAAGGTGCACAGCTACTTTTGTCCAGACTGCGGCTCGACGGTTTATTGGAAGGCCGACAGGCTGCCATCGATGATCGGCGTGGCCGTCGGCGCGCTGGCCGACCCGAAATACCCGCCTCCCGTCAAGTCGATTTTCGAGCAGTCGAAACATGATTGGGTCCAGATCGACGATGCTGCAGACCATTTTTGGCGAGGCAGCGTGGCGGCGAAATCGAGTTGACCTGGCGTTCGCCGCATCTTGCAGGTCAGGCTGATGTGAAGGGGATCAGCATCGGAACTCGCCCGGCATAATCGTCGTAGGTGCTGCCGAGTTCGCCACGCAGGAAGCTCTCCTCGAGCCTTGCCTTGACGACGATGCCAATGATGAGCAGCACGGTGCCCGCAATGCCCCATACCGTGCCCTTGGCCGCCATGGTGGCGAGGATGGAGAGCAGCAGTCCGGTGTAGATCGGGTGGCGGACGAGGCCGTAAGGACCGGTGTCGACGACATGGTGATCGGCCTTGGCGGTGACCGTGCCGGACCAAAGCCTGCCGAGATGCAGCCGCGCCCACCAGGCAATGGCAATGCCGACGGCAATCAGGGCGACGCAGATCCAAGCTTCGGCGAGATTAGGCATCCACAGCCTGAGCCGGCCCTCATAGCCATGCGCTGGAATAAACAACAGGATCGCACCCGCCAACCAAAGAACCCTGTAGCGGGCCTCCGCTTTGAATCCGACGCGCTTCTGGGCAGGGTCGGCCCACAAAGCGGCGGCGGCCCAACTCACCGCCCAGATCAACCAAAGCAGCGTGATTGCCGTCACCGGTCGCATGAGGACCTCCGCCGACTGTCCGGATCACCATGAAGCGGGGGCAACGCGGCAACAATGCGGCAGTATCAGGAACCGGCGGCTGTTCCGGTAAGAAGATCGTGATCCCTGCTCAATCACTTGAGGAACTGAACATCCACTGCACGCCAAAGGCATCGACAAGCATGCCGAAGCTGGTGCCCCAATATTGCCGCGCCAGCGGCACGGTGATGCGGCCGCCCGCTGTCATGCGGGCGAAAAGCTCGCGCATGGCGGCCAGATCGTCGAACTCCAGCATCATGGCGGAGCCCTTCATCGGCTCCGCATCGTCATTGTCGGAGGCATGGAACAAGACGCCCGGGCCCTCGAACCGCGCATGTAGCACTTTTCCGCGCATGGCTTCGGTTCGCACCTGCATGTCGTTGTCGCCCCAGCGCAGCAGGATTGTTTTCAGGCCAAGGCCGCACTGTTCGTAGAAGGTCAGCGCCGGCTCGCAATTGGTGGTGAAGAACAGCGAAGGGGAGAGCCGCATCCTAATGCGCGGCCACGGCGGCTGCGACGAGCGCATCGCCGGTATATTGCCGATCGCCTATGCCCCAGCCGCCGTCTGGCGCGTTGACGATGTTGATCCAGGTGTTTTCGGCCTTATGCCCGGGCACGCAGAGTTCGGCGACAATTGCGGCTGCGGTCGCGATGAAGGCTTTGCGGGTTTCGATCGAGCCGAGGCCGATATTGGGCAATTTCAACTCGACCATAACGACGGGCCGGTTGGCACCGCCGGCATAGATGTGGCGCGGCGGCAGGACGTGGACCGTGCCGCCGACGATCGCGCTGAAGAAGGAATTGCCTGACGCGCCGGAGGCATCTATGAGCGCCGCGCTGAGACGCGGCAGGATTTCGCGCTCTCCGGCCTCTGTCAGCACGCCTTCCGGCGCGGTCACGGTGATTGGCATTTGGGCTCTCCTCGGGTTGCACGGCTTTGCCGGATGCTTCCGGCTTGCCATGTTTCGTATCAATTGTTACGTTATCGGTAACGAGCAAGTCAACAGGTTTCGTATCGATCGCTATGGATAGTTTGGAAAAGCCACGTGGCGGCCGGCCGCGCGCGTTCGACCTCGACCGGGCATTGGATGCGGCGATGCATCTGTTCTGGGAGCATGGCTATGAGGCGACGTCGCTGGCCATGCTGCGCGAGGCGATGGGGCTGACGCCGCCGCAGATCTACAATGCCTTCACCGACAAGGAGACTTTGTTCCGCAAGGCGCTGGCACGCTATCATGAGACCGAGATCGGCTTTGCGCTGGACGCGCTCAGCGCGCAGGTGCCGGTGCGGGAGGCGATATCGCGGTTGCTGCTGGGGGCGGCGCAGGCTTATTCCAGGCCCGGCAAGCCGGGTGGCTGCCTGTTCGTCAGCGGCGCGCTGGCGGCCTCGCCGCAGGCGCAAGCCATTGCCGATGAACTCAGGGCCTATCGCAAGGCGAGTGAAGCGGCGATCGCGGACCGGCTGGCTAAGGGCAGGGCGGCGGGCGAGCTGCCGGAAGAGCTCTCCGTCGAGAGCCTTGCCAAATACATTGCCGGCGTCATGAATGGCATGTCGATCCAGGCGCGGGACGGCGCATCGGCCGAAGAGTTACGCGTTTTGGCCCTAACCGCTCTTGCGGCCATGCCTGCCGAGGGGCAAAAACGGGAAGCGTGATTCAAGGACGGAACGCCATGCTGGATCTCTTTCCCGAGGCCGAGAAGCCGGTCGAAATCATCCCGGCAAAGAAGCTTCCGGCCCGCGCGGCGGCGCTCTATGTCGCGCCGGCGGATCATTTCCAGACGCGTCCGGTGGACGAATTGCGGCTGGGCTTCGACGGCATTTCAGGCGATTTCCATGCCGGGCCGACACGGCGCTCGGGCGGGCGCGAACCCTGGTATCCGCGCGGCACCGAAATGCGCAACGAGCGGCAGCTGTCGATCGTCGCCGCGGACGAACTGGCCATAGTTGCCGAGCGGATGGGCTTGGCCCAGATCAAGCCGGAATGGATCGGCGCCAATCTGGTCATAGAAGGCGTGCCGCAGCTGTCGATGCTGCCCGCCGGCACGCTGCTGTTCTTCAGGGATGGTGTCACGCTCAAGGTTGACGCCCAGAACGGACCTTGCCGCATCGCCGGCCGATCGATCGCTGAAAATGCGGGAATGGCCGACATCGAGGCCGGTGCCCTGTTGTTCCCCAAGATGGCGAAGCGGCTGCGTGGCGTCGTTGCCTGGGTCGAGAAACCGGGAACGATCAGGGTCGGCGAAGAGATTTCGGCGCGGGTGCCGGAGCAGTGGATCTATCAGGCCTAGCCGCGCGTTCGCATCGTGGCCGAAAGGCTACGCCGCCCTAGCGGCGGCGTAGCATTAGCGCCGGGGCTCAGCCCTTGCGGTTCTTCTTCGCGCCTTGCGCCATGACGGACACGTGGTCCCACTTGTCCCAGGTGGCGAGGCGGTTGGCGTATTCCTGGCGGATCATCGGCAGGCCGCCGTCGCCGAAGAACACGCGCAACGGCGGCTCGGCGGCGTCGACAATGGCCAGCATCGCCGGGCCTGTGGCCTCGGGATCGCCGGCGACCGAATTGGCGCGGCGCTCGGCCATCTTGGCGCGGGCGGGTGCGTAGGCCTCGATCGGCTTGGAGACCTTGGCGGAGGCGCCGGACCAGTCGGTGGCGAAGCCGCCGGGCTCGACCAGCGTGACATGGATGCCGAATTCCGCGACCTCGATACTCAGCGACTGGCTGAAGGCTTCCAGCGCCCATTTCGAGGCGTGGTACAGGCCGAGCGAGGCAAAGGCATTGACGCCGCCGATCGACGAGATCTGGATGATGTGGCCGGACCGCTGCGCCCGCATGATCGGCAGGGCGGCCTGGGTGACCCAGAGCGCACCGAACACATTGGTTTCGATCTGGTCGCGGGCTTCCTGTTCGCTGATTTCCTCGATGGCGCCGAAATGGCCGTAGCCGGCATTGTTGATGACGACGTCGAGCCGGCCGAAGCGCTTGTGTGCCTCGGCGATCGCGGCATCGACGGCTTTCTTGTCGGTGACGTCGAGCTTTATCGCGGCGATGTTGTCGCCATACTTCGCGACCAAATCGGCGAGAGTGCCGGTGTCACGGGCGGTCGCGGCAACGCGGTCGCCGCGCGCCAATGCGGCCTCGGCCCAGACGCGGCCAAAGCCCTTCGACGATCCGGTGATGAACCAAACCTTTGATGTCATGATGTGAAATCCTTGCCCCTGCGGGCGCAATTTTGGTGAAAGCGGAGGCTTCTCCGCTTTCGGGCATATACGGCCTATGCCCTGATTTTCCAGAGGCGAGGGGAAATCTTTTTGAACAAGGTCGCCCTTTGATCAGGGGTAGTTCACCTGAGACGACCACGCCGGGTCGTCGTGCTTTTGCCAATAGAGCGCCATCAGCCGGCCGGTGATCGGCCCGACCTTGCCGTCGGCGATCGCCGCGCGGTCGATCCTCGTCACCGGCATGATGCCGCCGGCGGTCGAGGTGATGAAGACCTCGTCGGCTGCCTTGAGCGCGGCAACGCTGACATCGGTGGCGGCGGCGACGAGACCTTCTTCGGCGCAAAGATCGAAGACGGTGCGCCTTGTGATGCCGGGCAGGACGCCGATGGCCGGCGTCGACAGTTTGCCATCCTTGACGCAGAAGACGTTGAAGCCCGGGCCCTCGGCGACATTGCCGTTGAAGTCGAGGATGAGAGCGGTTTCGGCGCCGCCGTCATAGGCGTCGTACAGACCGCGCACGAGGTCGAGCCAGTGGTAGTTCTTGATCGCCGGATCGATCGAAGCCGGCGGAATGCGCACCTTGTCGCTGATGGCGACATGCAGGCCGCGCTGCAACTGCTCGGCATTGGCGACCGAGCCGAAGGGGACGGCGAAGGCCATGAAGCGGTTGATCGCCTGGCGTGGATCACGGCTGAAGGTCGGCGAGGCGCCGCGCGTGCACAGCATCTCGACATAGGCGGCGCGATGACCCGAAAGCACCACGCAATTGTACAGGATCTCGGCCACGCCGTCCCTGTCGAAGGGGATGGTCATGCGCAGCTTTTCCAGCCCGCCGAAGAAGCGGTCGAGATGCAGGTCGAGGCGGAAGAAGCGTCCGTCCCAGACATGCACCGTGTCGTAGGTGGCGTCGGAATGCAGGAACCCCCAATCCAGCACCGACACCTTGGCTTGCGACATCGGCAGATACTGGCCGTCGAGGAAGGCGATGCCGTCGGGATAGGAATGCGGGTCGACGTGGCGGTCGCCGACCGCAGGCAGCGGCTTTGAAGCCTTTGGTGCCGTCGTCTGGTCCATCGCAGCCTCCTCGCGCACAGAGCGGAGCAGCAGGCTATCGGTGCTGGACAGAAGATGTAGAGCCACCCGAGAGGTGCCGTTCGTCCTCCACGATCCGGCCGATACATTGGATTGGACTTGCCTTATGATCGGACAGCTCGGAACGGGAGGGGACATGGGCAGGCTTGGGACCGTCATCGCAGCCATGATGATCTTCGCCACCGCCGGCGAAGCCGGCACGCTGTGCACCAAGGAGGGCGAAGACCTCTGCCAGAACGGCCAGACCTATCGCTGCGAGAAGACCGGCAGCGAGTTGACGCCGATCTTCCAGAACGTGCCTTGCGCGGTGAATGCGCCGGCACCGTCTCTGACTGGCGCCTGGGTTGGCAGCGGCCACCAGAGCCCGGCGGGTGACGCCGGCGCCGACTGGTCGATCACGATGACGATCAGGGATGACGGCGCGTCGATCGATTATCCCTCACTTGGCTGTGGGGGGTCGCTGTCGCAGACGTCCAGGGACGAGACGTCGGCCGAATTCCACGAGACCATCACCTACGGCCAGGACAAGTGCATCGATGGTGGCGATGTCACCGTCCGGTTCTTCAAGGGAAATCTGTCGTGGACCTGGGTCGGCCAGGCCGACGGCCAGCCCTATAATGCCATCGCCGTGCTGACGCGGCAGTAGCGTCTTATTCTTCCTCGTCGTCTGCGTCGAGCAGACGTGTCGCGCGCCAGCGGGTGAGCACGGTGTTGGTCTGCTCGATGACGAAGAAGCGCGCCGAGTCGCGGTCATAGCCCTCGGCCAGCAGCTTTTCGTAGTCGGTGTGCATGTGACGGATATGGGCGATTGTTGCCAGCCACACCGCGATCGTCGGCGGCAAGGTCTTCATATGCACCGCGCCGGCATCAGCACGGATCTTTTCCATGTCGGCATAGGGCGCCAGCGGCAAAAGAGCTGTCAGCGCCTTGGCGATGGCGCGGCGGCGGCCGGTTGGCGCCGTCATTGTCGAACCTGCCTGGGCTCTTCGCGCCCCGCGACGGTCGCCTCGGCAATGGCATCGGTCGAGGCAAAGTAAGGCTTGATGTCGATGACCGGCGTGCCGTCGAGCACGTCGATGGCGTCAATGTCGATGCGTCCAGTGGCGATGTCCAGCCCCACGAGTCTGGCCACATGAAGGCCGACCGGGTTCGGCCGGGCAGGGGAGCGCAGGCCGAATACGCCTTTGGCTTCAGCCGCATGGCGGGGTTTCTGCACAATCAGATTCCGCGGCGCGTGATGCAGCCAAGACAGGATGACGACATGGCTGGCGCGCTCCAGACCGCGCAAGCCTTCGCGATAGGGCGCGTCGATGGTCAGCACCGCCGGTTGCCCGGTCTCGCGGGCCTCGCGCATGTTTTTCGGGCAGCTCTCGCGCGTCGCCCAAGGCGAAGCGATGCGGCCGATGAAGACGACGCCGGCATCCGCCGTCATCTTTGCAGGATCGTGTTCCAGCCTCTGCTCGCCTTCGCGTGCCTCGAACATTTCGCGTAGCCCGCTCATTCTGCCCATCTCTTGTTTGGTGTCTGTCATCAACCGACCGCACCACATTTTGGGGCGGCACGCACCGGAAAATCACGCATGCGGCATTTTCTGGTCCGGAAACGACATAGCGCTTGCAAGGCTGTCAAAACCGACATAAACATATGTTTATATCTTTTTCAAAGTGAACGCACTGAAATGAGAATACGCTGATGCATGTCTCGCTCGACACCATGGTGGATACGCTGAAGGCGGCGGCCGAATCCAGCCGTCTGCGCATATTGGCATTGTTGTCGCGCGGCGACCTCACTGTTTCCGACCTCACCGAAATCCTCGGCCAGTCGCAGCCGCGTGTCTCGCGGCACCTGAAGCTTTTGCTCGAGGCTGGGCTGATCGGCCGTTATCAGGAGGGGTCGTGGGCCTTCTTCCGCCTGTCGGATGCCGATTCCGCGCGTGACTTCGTCATGGGGCTGGTTTCCAGCATTCGCGGGGCCGATCCCCAGGTCGAGCGCGATCTCGAGCGCCTGGCCTCGGTCAAGCGCAAGCGGCAGGACCGGGCGACGGAGTATTTTTCGGTGAACGCGGCAAGCTGGGACCATATCCGTTCACTGCATGTACCGGACCGTGCCGTCGAGGCGGCGATGCTGAAGCTGGTCGGCAAGCGGCCGTTCCAGTCGATGCTCGACCTCGGCACCGGCACCGGGCGGCTGCTCGAGATCTTCTCGCCGCTCTACCGGCGCGGCGTCGGCATCGACATGTCGCGCGAAATGCTGACCGTGGCGCGCGCCAATCTCGACAAGGCCGGCGTTTCGAACGCGCAGGTGCGGCAGGGCGATATATTCTCGCCGCCAGTCGAGCGCGATGCCTTCGATCTCGTCACCATCCACCAGGTGCTGCACTATCTCGACGATCCGGCCCGCGCCATCCACGAGGCGGCGCGGCTTTTGCGCCCGGCCGGCCGGCTGGTCATCGTCGACTTCGCACCGCACGCGCTGGAATTCCTGCGCGACGAGCATGCTCATGTCAGGCTCGGCTTTTCCGACCGGCAGATCAGCGAGTGGTTCGCCGAGGCCGGCCTCGACCTCGAGGATGCCCAGGAATTCGAGCCGCGCGGCGGCAACGAGGCAAGGCTCACGGTAAAACTCTGGCTTGGCCGCGACCGGCGGCTTTTGATCGCCGATCCGGCCAGTGAGCAGACCAAAGTAAACTCGATAGGGGAAATCGCCTGATGAACCAGTTCCGCTTTTCCCGCCGCCCCGACATTGGCGACAAGGTCAAGGTTTCCTTCGAATTCTTCCCGCCCAAGACCGATGAGATGGAGGCACGGCTATGGGACACGGTCACCCGGCTGGAGCCGTTGAAGCCGAAATTCGTCTCAGTGACCTATGGCGCCGGCGGCTCGACGCGTGAACGCACGGCGCGGACCATCAGCCGCATCCTGAACGAGACCAGCCTGACGCCGGCCGCGCACATGACCTGCGTCGACGCCGCCCGCCATGAGGTCGACGCGGTAATCCAGGAATTCGCCGATATGGGCGTGAAGCGCTTCGTTGCCTTGCGCGGCGACCCGGCCGCCGGCGTCGGCACCGCCTACCGTCCGCATCCGGAGGGCTATGCCAACGGTGCCGAACTGGTCGGCGCTCTGAAAGATGCCGGCGATTTCGACATCTCGGTCTCGGCCTATCCGGAGAAGCATCCTGAAAGCCCCGATTTCGCCACCGACATCGACATGCTGAAGCGCAAGGTCGACAATGGCGCGACGCGGGCAATCACCCAGTTCTTCTTCGATAATGATCTCTATGAGCGCTATGTCGAGCGGGCGCGCCGCGCCGGCATCTACATCCCGATCGTGCCGGGCATCCTGCCGGTGCACAATTTCATCCAGGTCGCCAATTTCTCGGCGCGCTGCGGCGCGCTGGTGCCGGCATGGCTGGCCGAGCGCTTCGAGGGCCTGCAGAACGACCCGCAGACGCATGCGCTGGTGGCTTCCGCCGTCGCTGCCGAGCAGGTGCTGGACCTGGTCGAGCGCGGCGTGGGCGACTTCCACTTCTACACGATGAACCGCGCCGACCTTGTCTTTGCCATCTGCCACATGATCGGCATCCGCTCCCACGAGGCGGAGGTGGCAGGCTCGGCCGCAGCGTAAGGTTTAGCCAGAAAGGCAAAAGGCCGGGTAAAAACCCGGCCTTTCGAATTGCTTAGACTATCTGGTGCTGGTCTTCCCCGTGTTGGCGGGTTCAGGGAAGGACGCCCATAATGAGGGCGCCGATGAAAGCGAACGCAGCACAAATCATCAATGCGTTGATTGGCCTCGTAAGTCCCATGACATAGCCTCCTCTTAAAGAGCTATGCCTGGAGTCTAGGTTCATTTGTGCCACAGGCAAGCGGAAAATGTGCTGCATTGCGACGTGATTGTGAAAATAGCGACCCGATTTCTGCCGTTAGCCGTTGAAACTTCTCGGCAAAAACCCGCTTCGGACCTGTGAATAAATTATGGCGACGGCATGTCGATCCTGTGTCATGGCAGCGCTACCACCGCGAAACCCGACTTCGACTCTCGCGCCAAGGCGGGTTCAGTCTACCGCCTTCCAAGGACGCGCCCGTCAATTGTGAGAAGACCGAGCCCGATCAGCACCACGCCGCCGATCTCGAACAGTTCGAGCCGTTCTCCGAGGAAAAGAAAGCCAAGCAGCATGGCGCTGGCCGGCACGATGAGCGTGACCAGGGAGGCGTTGGTGGCGCCGGCCGAGGCGACCAGGTTGAAATAGAGGATATAGGCGAAGGCGGTGGAGAGCAGCGCCAGCGCCAGCACCGCCGCCCAGACGGGCGGTGAGGCCGAGAACAGGCCGGCGGGGCCGTGCGCCAGCAGCACGACAGGAATCATGATGATGGTCGAAGCGGTCAGTTGTCCGGTGGCGATGACCGGCGAGGGCACGCCCTTGAAGCGGCGGGCGACCATCAGCGCGATGCCATAGGACAAAGACGCGCCGATCAACGCGAATTTCGCCCAGACAGGGCCGCCAAGCCCGGCGAGCAGGCCGGGGCCGATCATCACCGCGGTGCCGGCGACGCCGAGCCCAATGCCGGCGAGCTTGTTCCAGGACAGCTTTTCGTCCGATGTCAGCGCGTTGGCGAGGATCAGCGTCCAGAACGGCGTGGTCGCGTTGAGCACCGAGGCGACGCCGGCGCCAAGTTGGGTCTGGCCGGCGAAGATCAGCGAGAAGGGGACGACATTGTTGGTGAAGGCCAGCAGGAAGAACAGGCCGGCATGGGGAAAGGCGAGACGGAAGGAAGGGCCGCGAATGGCCAGGTAGAGCTGCAGCGCGATCGCTGCGATGGCGACGCGAAACAAAACCAGCACCAGCGGGTGAAGCTCCGCCACCGCGATGCGGGCGAAGAAGAACGAGCCACCCCAGATCGCGCCGAGCAGCAGCAACTGCCCCCAGTCGGTGAGCGTCATCGGTCCGCGTGGCGTTGAAGTCGCGGCTATTGCCATGCCCATGTCCCCCCCGATGACCGACATGCCGGCCCGAATGCCAGCCGGTCAGACACAGGCATATCCGGTCCGGCGACAAGGGCCACCCGAAACCTGATGGCTGACAACATCGCTAAAAACTAGCGCCGCGGCGTGAGCGGCACGAGACACAGAATTGTTTTCATTAGCCGCTAGCTTGGATTAATTGTGCGCAGGCTGAAGTCGAGGATTCGTCAATGCAGCGATTCGAGAATGCCGGCGAGGCGGCCCTGGCGCTTCGTCCCGACGAACCGGTCTATTGCTTCCGCCCGCAGGTGCTGAAGGCCGACGCCCGGCAGTTCATGGGCATGTTCCCCGGCAAGACCGCCTATGCGGTCAAGACCAATGGCGAGCAGATCGTGCTGAAAACCCTGGTCGAGGCCGGCGTCACCGCCTTCGACGTCGCTTCGCCCGGCGAGTTCGCCGCTGTGCGCGCCGTGTCCGCCGATGCCGAGATGCTCTACATGCACCCGGTCAAGGCGCAGTCGGATATCAAGCTGGCGCTGGAGAAATACAGCATCCGCGTCATCTCGCTCGACCATGAGGACGAGATCACCAAGTTGACCCGGGTGGTTCGGGCGCTGGATATCGATCCGGGCGCGGTCAGCGTATTCGTGCGGGTGCAGACAAAGGGCCACGCGGCCTATGAATTGTCGAAGAAGTTCGGCGCCGGGCCGGCCTATGCCGTGGAACTGGCGGAGCGGCTGAACCGCACCGGCTACAAGGTCGGCCTGTGTTTCCATGTCGGCAGCCAGATCGAGGATCCCGACACCTATGAGCGGGCGCTGGCCTCGGCCGACTGGGTGCGCAACCGCCTGACGTTCGACCTCGCCGGGCTCGACGTCGGCGGCGGCTTTCCAGCCGAATACGGCCACGATCCCAACCGCAAGCAGGTCGAGATGCCGTCGCTCGGCCAGATCATGTCGCGGCTGTCGGGCGACCTGAAGGAATATCAGTTCGACCAGATACCGCTGGTGGCCGAGCCGGGCAGGGTGATCGTGGCGCGCTGCCTGTCGCTGATCGTGCGCGTGCTGTTGCGCAAGGGCAAGCGGCTCTACATCAATGACGGCATCTGGGCGTCGCTGTCGGATTCGTGGACCGGCAAGATCACGCTGCCGGCCCGTTTCATTCCCGATCCTGCGATCAGGACCCGCAACGGCGATGAAAAGAACATCGTGCCGTTCAAGGTCTGCGGCGCCACCTGCGATTCCGTCGACATCCTGTCCAGGCCATTCTGGCTTCCGGAGACTGTGGACACCGGCGACTGGATCGAGATCGGCCATATCGGCGCGTATTCGCTGTCGCTCCGGACCCGCTTCAACGGCTTTTATCCCGATACGTTCGTCGAGGTCACGACGCCGTTCGACGAAGGCGACGCGCCGCAGGGATTTGCCAGTTTGGAGACGATGGCGGATTAGGGCAGCTACCGCGACTTCGGGGTCTTCTATTCCTCGACCCTGCGTGATCCAACCGGGCCGAGCATATTCCCTACGAAATCTGCTACATCACGGAAAGCTTCGTGAAACGAACGGCTAGGAGCACTTTTCAAATACTCTTGATAAAATGACATTGATTCCAATGTTTTGCTTATTTCCAAAATTGTTCGATTGGTTGCTTCTTTGTTGTCACGATGGGGATGTTTCATGATTAGATGCATACGATCAATTGCATCTGGGTATTGAGCAAGATGAGCCTGCAAAACCGCTTCAATCTGCTCACAGGATAGGTATTTTCCCGTAAATTCTCTGCTTGTGGTAGGGCGAAAAGCTTTGTGGATCATTTCACAATTTCCCCAACAGCTCCGGTGTCGGCCAGCCATCCACCGGCAATCCCAATCGCATCTGTTCCTTGCGGATCGCTTCGCGGGTGTTGGTGCCGAGAATGCCGTCGACGGTGCCGACATCGTAGCCCCGGGCTTCGAGCTTGGTCTGCAACTCTTTCATCTGGTCGTTGTTGAGGCCGGGTTCCGGATCGCGCGGGTCAAGCGGCGGTGCGCCGGCCAGCCGCGCGGCGAGGTTGGCCGCGGTCAGGGCGTAGGTGAAGGACTGGTTCCATTCGAGATAGACGTCGAAATTCTCGTAGGTCAGGAAGGCTGGCCCCTTGCGCCCCATGGGCAGCGCCAGGCCGGCCTTCAGGCCCTTGTCGACCAGCGGCGAGCCGTCGCGATTGGTGACGCCCCATTCAGCCCACTGCGTCAGCGGCAATTTGTTGGTGCGCCCGGTCTGGTCCCACGGCATCTCGTCGGGTACGCGCACTTCCTGGATCCAGGGCTCGTCGCGCTTCCAGCCGCGCGACAGCACTTTGTTTGCCGTGGTCATGATCACGTCGGGCACGCTGCCCCGCAGGTCGATCTTGCCGTCGCCGTCGCCGTCGACGCCGCGCGCGAGATAGTCCGAAGGCAGGATCTGCGTCTGGCCGATCTCGCCGGCCCAGGCGCCGGTGACATCGGCCGGCAGCACGCCGCGATCGATCAGTTCCAGGAGCGGCACCAGTTGCTGGCGAAACAGTTGCGGCCGGCGGCAGTCGTGCGAGAGCGTCACCAGCGCGCTCAGTGTGTGGAAGTCGCCTTGCACCGCGCCAAAATCCGTTTCCAGCGCCCAGAAAGCGGTGATGACAGGTGCCTGGACGCCGAACTGCTGGTCGGCGCGCGCGAAGATATCGGCGTATTTCTTCATGTTCGCCGCACCTTGCTTCAGCCGATAGGCCGAGATCATGCGGTTCGAGAATTGGACAAAAGTCTGCGTGAACACGCCCTGGGCACGGTCGCGTGCCAAAGCCCGCTCGTCGATCCTGGCATCTTCCAGCGCGTCGAGACCGACGGCGCCGACACCGGCTGCCTTGGCTTCCGCCGCCACGCCCTGTTTCCAGGTTTCGAAGTCGCCGCCGCATTCCTGCGCCATCGCCGGCAAGGCCGTGGCGCACAGGAATAGCGCCGCGAGGGCTTGAGAACGCAGTCGCATCAGCTTCCTTTCGAAACGAAGAGGGCATTGTCGTGCTTGGCTGAAACCCCAACGCCCTGAATTACCGGCGGTTGCACTCTTCACCGCTGGCTGTGTCGAAAAGCAGGCGACAGGCCCGGTGTCAACGGTTCTTCTGCGGCAGCCTGTCGTTGAAGACGGTTCGCTGCCGCTGAACCCGGTTCAAGGGGAACTCTCCCGGAGTGATTTAGTCGATGTGGTGCGGCCGTTGAACTGACGTCAGCGGGAGTTCTGCCGCAGCCACTTGTTCCATGCAGCTTCCGAGCCGTTGAAGACATTGATGTCGGACTTGCCGGTCATGCCGGGAACGATGCCGGTTCCGGTGTACTGCCAGAAGGTAAAGGGGTGGCTGCCGTATTTTTCACGCGGGTGGCCGGCGACGGAGCGCAGCCAGTAGGGGTAGCCACGGAAGGTCGACAGTTGATTGTCGTCGAAGAAGTCGACGGAGGTGTAGATGATCGGCTTCTTGCCGTAATGCCGTTCGACGATTTCGAGGAAGGTGGTCATTTCGCTGCGCACCGTGGCAGGGTCGGGGCGCAGTCGGCAGGTCGGCGATTTCGGGTTCCATTCCATGTCGAGGACGGGAGGCATGGATGAGCGGTCGACGGGCACGTTCTGGATGAACCAGCGTGCCTGCTGGGCGGCCGGGGTGCAAAAATAGAAGAAATGATAGGCAGCGCGCGGCACGCCGGCGGCTTTCGTGCGCGCCCAGTGCTCGTTGAAATACTCATCGAAGCGGTCGCCGCCTTCGGTGGCCTTGATGAAGGCGAAGGAAATGCCGTTCGACTTGGCCGTCGGCCAGTCGACCGAGGTCTGGTACTTGGAAACATCGGTGCCGTGGACGGCATAGTTCCACGGCGCGCCGCTGTCCCATTCATGCGGCTTGGAATCGGCGAAGCGCGGCGCGCGCACCGCGACCGTCGGGCTGCTGGAAGCGGACGGCGACAGATCGTCGACGGTCGAGCAGGCGCCAAGCAGCGTCAGCATGAAAAGAACCGCAAGACGGCGCATCACAACTTCCAAGCCGGAATCAGCCGGTCGCTGATGGGTCTGTGCATCGATGGCCGGTTCGGCCCCCTCCGAACGATCGCCCCACGCATCGTCCGGCATTTTTCGTGCATGTCGTTGTCCCAAAATCGCTGAGCACTTTTGGGCACATGCATCATGTGATCGCCGATCATGGTTGATAATCGGTTGACGGCGCTCGACAAGTACCCCGATTTTGCGGAAGCAATGGCGGCAATTCGATGACATAAGGTTCGAGCGAAAGCCTAAAGCGCGTCGCATTGAAACGGATTGGCGCGACGCGTTTAGGTTTCTCAATTTTATGCATGTCGTTCTCGCAAAACCGCGGTCACTTTTGCGCGACATGCATTGGGAGGAAACAGATGCGGTTCGTGGTCAAGATCGTCAAATGGCTGCTTGGCCTGATCGTGCTGGCGGTCGCCGCGGTCTTCGCCTGGCTCTACATCGCGCCGCCCGAACTGATCCGTGTCGGTTCGGGCTATTCGGCCAAGATCGTCTGCTCCAACGTCTTCATTGCCGGGCGCGATGCCAACGAGGTGCTTGCCGTCGACGTGCAAGCGCCCGGACACCCGCTGCTGCGGCTGATGCGAGTCTCGGTCGACAAGAACAGGGGGACGGTCTCGGCCGGGCTGCTCGGTTTCCTCGGCAAGAGCGAAGCGGTTTCGCGCGACGGGCTGGGCTGCGCCTCGGTTCCCGACGGTGATGTCGGCAAGGCGCGGCGCACGGCGGTCCATGCCGAGCCATTGGCAACCAGTCAGGATACGCTGTGGCCCGAAGGCGAGCGGGTCGACGCTTCTCAGGATCCGGTGATTGCCAAATTGCTTGACGACGCGGCGCTGACCGGTTCCGGCATGCGCGCGGTGGTCGTGGTCAAGAACGGCCGCGTCGTCGCCGAACGCTATGGCGATGGCTTCTCCGCCAAGACGCCGTTGCTCGGCTGGTCGATGACCAAGACGGTGAACGCCGCCATCATCGGCACGCTGGTCAAGGACGGCAAGATGGCGGTCGACAACAAGGGACTGTTCGCGCCGTGGAAGGCGGACGGCCGCGCATCGATCAGCCTTGCCGACATGATGGCGATGTCGAGCGGGCTGGAATTCAACGAGGACTATGGCGACGTAGCCGATGTCACGCGCATGCTCTATCTCGAACCCGACATGGCGGGTTTTGCCGAATCAAAACCGCTGGCGGCCGAGGTCGGCAAGGTGTTTTCCTATTCGAGCGGTACGGCGGTGATGCTGTCACGCCTCTGGCAGGATGCGATCGGCGACAAGGCCAAGGCGCTGACATGGCCGCGCTCGGCACTGTTCGAACCGCTCGGCATGCACAGCGCCGTGCTCGAAACCGACGAGCAGGGCACCTTCGTCGGCTCATCCTATCTCTACGCCACGGCGCATGACTGGGCGCGCTTCGGCCAGTTCCTGCTGCAAGGCGGGGTCTGGAACGGCAACCAGATCCTGCCCGTGGGCTTCGTCGACTGGATGCGCGAGCCGGCGCCGGCGTCAAAGGTATATGGCAAGGGCCAGCTGTGGATCGAAGCGCCGGGCGACGAGGGCAATCCCGGCGCCGGCGTGGCCGCCGGCTTGCCCAGGGACACCTACTGGATGGAGGGACATGACGGACAGACGGTCGCCATCATTCCCTCGGAGCAATTGGTCATTGTGCGGCTTGGCCTGACGCCGGCCAAGCTCGGCTACCGTCCGCAGACGATGGTCGGCGCGCTGGTGAAGGCGCTTCACTGACGGCCAGGCTGTCCGAGCACGGCCAGCCAGGCATAGCCCCGATAAAGTGTGCGGAAACGGAAGGTTGCGCCGGTTCTCCGGGATTCCGATTCAAGAACTTCGCGTAGGGTTGAGCGCGGTGCGACGTGGAATTTTTTGAGCCAGCCGCGCAGCAGGGAGCGGAACCAGCGCGGCAGGCCTTCCTGTTGGCCGAAGTCTACGATGTGCAGCGACCCGCCCGGCGACAACGAGGCCAATGCCGCCGAGACGGTCTTTTCCCAACCCGGGATCATCGACAGCGAGTAGGACACGAACACGCGGTCAAAGCCGTCACGGCCGAACAGCGCCTTGGCGTTGAAGTCGGTGGCGTCGCCCCTTGCCAGGAGTACATGGCCGGACAGGCCTTCGCGGTCGATCGCCTTGGCGGCCGTCTCCAGCATTTCGGCCGAGATGTCGAGGCCGAAGAAGCTGATGTCGGGGTAGCGGCGGGCGGCGAGCACGATGTTGCGGCCGGTGCCGCAACCGAGTTCCAGCACCGTGCTGCCGGGCGGCACATCCAGCCCCTCGATCAATCGGTCGCGGCCAAGCAGATAGTATTTGCGGGTCAGGTCGTAGATGTGGCGCTGCCAGCGGTAGACGCCGTCCATCAGTTCGGCATGGTTGGCCTTGAATTCGGGGCTGGCCGGCAGCTCGGTCGTGCTCATGCGGCGCGCTTCTCATAGAGGTGGAAGCCGCCATAGATTGCCGAGCGGTCGCGGGCCGAGAATTCGCGCGATGCCTCCTTGTGATAGTCCCACTGGTCGAGCAGCGAGGTCGAGACACGGCCCGGCAGCAGGCTTGGCTCGGCGGCGGTGCGGAAGATGACGCGGGCGCCGGCCGAGGCGGTGCGGCTGATTTCCGACCACAGTGCGTTGAGCTGGTCATCGGTCATCCAGTCCTGCGCGTCGAGCAGGATGAAGCGGTCGACGGTGCCGGCATCCTTGCCGGCGAGGAACTCGATCAGATTGGCATGGTGGATGGCAACGCGGTCGATATTGCCCCGGATGGTGTCGTAGTTCTGCTTTTCCAGATACGCGGGCAGGGCGGCTTCACCGGGCTCGGGATAGCGGCGGGCAAACGCCTGCCAGGCGAAGTAATTGTTTTCCAAGGGAAAATCGCAGGCGAGCTTTTCCAGCCGGGCCTTCAGCACGCTGGCCATGGTGCCGTCGCCGGAGGTGATCAGCGAATCGTACTGCGCCGGCGGAATGCCGAGGCCAAACAGCGAAGCCTTGCGCGAGGTCGCCCATTTCAAGAGCTTCTTGTCGAAGACCGGCGCCAGCTCTTCGTTGAAGAAACGGCGCTGCTCGCCGATGTTCCTGGCCTCCATCATGCGGGCCGGGTTGACGCCGAAGAACTTGCCCGCGCGGTGGCCCATGGCGATGAACAGGCCGAGCAGGCCGGTCTGGTAGAAGTTGCGGTCGAAGACGCCGATGCGCCGGCGGCCGCGCCAGTTGCGGCGCTCCCAATAGTGGCGGCTGACCGGATCGAGATGCGGCGCGATGAAGCGGTCGTAGGCTTGCGAATTGTGGCTGGTGTCGGCGGCGCCGAAGAAGCGGAACAGGTCGCCCTGCGATGGCAGGCGGCGCACCGCCTCCAGCTTCATGCGGTTCAGCGCGATGTGCGCGGCGTTGAGGTCGACGGCGTCGATCCGCGCCGGCGAGCGGGTGAGATAGGCCAGGATGTTGCAGCCGCCCGAAGCGATGGTGACGATGCGGTGGGCTTCGCCAAGCTGCATGGCCTCCATGTCGACATCGGGATCTTCCCAGATCTGCGGATAGACGAGGCCGGAAAACAGGAAAGCGAACAGCCGCTCCGAGATGCCGGCTTTCGAAAGCGCGCGGTTCTGATAGACCGCCTTTCCAACTTCCTTGCCGCGGCGAAAAACCAGATCCGAGGAGACGTCCGTCATGACAAAGTGATTCCCCATTTGCTTTGCCGCAAGCGGGTAACCCAGGGTCATGACAGGCCGGTGACAGTCGGAGGCACCGATAATTCTACTGCGGCGGTCATCTGACGCGGCTTGCTGCGCTTCCGGTGCTCACGGAGTTCACTGTCCGCTCCGCTCCGTTTCTCGAAAGCCACGTAACCTTACTCGCCGCAGCAAATTCTCGAGCCTCCTCAGGCGTGTCCAAACCCGCCTGGCGTCGGCGTCGTCAGGATCACCGCTTCACCGGCATCGAGTACCGTCTGGTCGCAGGCCTTCAGCACCTCGACCGCCCCGTCCTTGCGGCGGACCTTGGTCGAGCCGACCTCGCCGTCGCCGCCGCCGTCCAGCCCCTGCGGCGGGCGGTTGCGATGCGAGGAGAGGATCGCGCATTCCATCTTTTCGAGGAACCGGATGGTGCGTTTGGTGCCGTCGCCGGCATTCCAGCGGCCCTTGCCGCCGGATCCCTGGCGGATGTGGAAATCCTCGAGCACCACGGGAAAGCGCAGTTCCAGCACTTCGGGATCGGTGAGGCGCGAATTGGTCATGTGGGTGTGGACGCCGGAGGTGCCGGCAAAGCCGCGGCCGGAGTTCATGCGGCCGGCCGGCGAGCCGGAGCAGATCGTCTCGTAGTACTGGTACTTGCTGTTGCCGAAGGTCAGATTGTTCATCGTTCCCTGCGCATTGGCCATGGCGGCCATGGCGCCGAACAGCGCATTGGTGACATGCTGCGAGGTCTCGACATTGCCGGCAACGACGGCGGCAGGGTAGGCGGGCTTCAGCATGCAGCCGTCGGGAATGATGATGTTGATTGGCCTGAGGCACCCGGCATTCATCGGGATCATGTCCTCGACCATGACGCGGAAGGCGTAGAGCACTGCCGCACGGGCTACGGGCTCCGGCGCGTTGAAATTGTTCTTCATGACAGGCGACGTGCCGGTGAAGTCGACCGTCGCCTCGCGTTTTTGCCGATCGACCGATATCTTCACCTTGATCACCTGGCCGGTATCGGTGGGATATTCATAAGCCGATGTGTCCGGCAGCCGTTCGATCACGCGCCGCACGCTTTCGGCGGCGTTGTCCTGGACGTGACCCATATAGGCCTCGACGACATCGAGACCGAAATGCGTGACCATCTTGCGCAATTCGGCGACGCCTTTCTCATTGGCGGCGATCTGCGCCTTGAGGTCGGCAATGTTCTGATGCGGGTTGCGGGCCGGGTAGCGATGGTCGGTGAGCAGCGCATGCAGCTCTTTTTCCCGAAATTTGCCGCGGTCGACGATGCGGAAATTGTCGAAGAGCACGCCTTCCTCGTCGACCGTGGTGGCAAGCGGCGTCATCGAGCCGGGAGCAGTGCCGCCAATATCCGCGTGGTGGCCGCGCGAGGCCACGTAGAAGAGAATTTCCTCCCCCCTTGAGGGGGAGGTGGCGGCCAAGCCGCCGGAGGGGGTCGGGTCGACCGGGCTCGACGCTCTTGCGGTGCCTTCCGAGAGGACCCCACCCGGCCGCTGCGCGGCCACCCTCCCCTCAGGGGGGAGGGAAAAGACCGGCGTCACGACCGTAATGTCAGGCAGATGCGTGCCGCCATTGTAGGGGGCGTTCAAGGCGAAGACGTCGCCTGGATGGATGTCGCCGGAGTTCAGCCGGATGATGGTTTCGACCGAGCGGTCCATCGAGCCGAGGTGTACCGGCATGTGCGGGGCGTTGGCCACCAGCGCCCCGGTGTGGTCGAAGACGGCGCAGGAAAAATCCAGCCTTTCCTTGATGTTGACGGAGTAGGCGGTGTTCTGCAGCGTCACGCCCATCTGCTCGGCGATCGACATGAAGAGGTTGTTGAAGACTTCGAGCATGACCGGATCGGCTGATGTGCCGAGGGCGGCAGTGCGCGCTTTCCTTGCCGTTCGGCGGATCACGACGTGGTTAAGGTTCGTGATTTCGGCCTGCCAACCCGGCTCGACGACGATGGTCTGGTTGGGCTCGATGATGAGAGCGGGGCCCCCGATCAGATTGGATGGGCGCAGGTTCTCGCGACGATGGATGCCCGCTTCATGCCACCGGCCTTCGGTGTAGATGCGCCGTGTCCCGGAAGCGCCGGCTTCAATCCTGGCGGGTCCGGCGGGCGCATGGGCTTCGGCGCTGCTTTCGCCGGTTTCGATGCCTTCGACGCCGACCGTCTCGACGATCATCGGCTTGTCGTCATAGACGAAGCCGAATTGCGCCTTGTGGGCGATTTCGAAATCGCGCTTTGCCTGGAAAATCGAGTCGCTTTCGAAATTCACCGGCAGGGTCGTGTCAGTGCCGTCGTAGCGGATGTGCAGCACTGGCTTGGTGGCGACCGCGTCCTCGGCGATGCCCTGCGCCGAGAGTTCGGCGATAACGGCTTTTTTCAAGATGGCGATGAGGCTGTCGATCTCGGCTCTGGATCCTTCGGCAAGCGGCTTGAGCAGCGCCTGCTGGCGCGAGGCAAAGACAGAGGCAAGCCCGATGCCATAGGCCGAAAGCAGGCCTGAGAAGGGATGGATCAGCACAGCTTCCATGCCGAGCGCATCGGCGACCAGACATGCGTGCTGGCCGCCGGCACCGCCGAAGCAATTGAGCAGATATTCGGTGACGTCGTAGCCGCGCTGCACGGAAATCTTCTTGATGGCGTTGGCCATGTTCTCGACGGCGATGGTGATGAAGCCCTCGGCAACCGCTTCCGGCGAGCGGCCGTCGCCGATCTGGTCGGCCAGTGCCGCGAATTTTGCGCGCACGGTCGCGACGTCGAGCGGCTGGTCCTGGCCGTGACCGAAGATCGCCGGGAAGAAATCGGGCTGCAGCTTGCCGAGCATCACGTTGGCGTCGGTGACGGCCAGCGGGCCGCCACGCCGGTAGGCGGCGGGGCCTGGGTTGGCGCCGGCGGAGTCCGGCCCGGCGCGAAAACGGCCGGCCTCGTAATGCAGGATCGAGCCGCCACCGGCGGCGACGGTGTGGATGCGCATCATCGGGGCGCGCACGCGCACACCGGCGACTTCCGTGTCGAAGGCGCGCTCGTACTCGCCATCATAGTGGGCGACATCGGTAGAGGTGCCGCCCATGTCAAAGCCGATGACCTTGTCGAAACCGGCGAGCTTCGCCGTCTCGACCATGCCGACGACGCCGCCGGCCGGACCTGACAGCAGCGCATCCTTGCCCTGGAACATGTCGGCGGCGGTGAGGCCGCCGGAGGACATCATGAACATGAGATGGGGACTTTCCCTCCCCCTCGAGGGGAGGGTGGCGGCGAAGCCGCCGGGTGGGGTCGGTTCGACTGGGTGCGACGTTCTGGCGGTGCCTTCCGAGATGACCCCCTCTGTCGGTTTTGCGGCCTGCCTTTCGCTATCGCTCCTGGCGTTCGTCGCTGAAAAAGCCAAATCGTTGGCTTTTTCTTGGCCTTCGGCCAACCGCTCCTCACCCCCCTCGAGGGGGGAGAGGACGCCAAGTTCTTGGCCAACCCTTTGTACATAGCGCGACAGGATGGGCGAGAGATAGCTGTCGACCACGGTCGTATCGCCGCGGCCGACCAGCTTGATCAGCGGCGAGACCTCGTGGCTGACCGAGACCTGGCCAAAACCGAGCTTGCGGCAGACTTTCGCCACCGCCTTCTCGTGGTCGGGGTATTTCCAGGCATGCATGAAGACGATGGCGACGGCATCGATGCCGTCGGCCTTCGCCTGCTCGATCGCCGGCCGGCATGCGGCGATGTCGAGCAGCCGTTCGACGCAGCCATCGGCGAGCACGCGCTCGTCGATTTCGATGACGCGCTCATAGAGCTGCTCGGGAAGGATGATCTCCTTGGCGAAAATGTCGGGCCGCGCCTGGTAGGCGAGCTTCAGCGCATCGCGAAACCCCTTGGTGATGAGCAGGAGCACGCGGTCGCCCTTGCGCTCGAGAAGCGCGTTGGTGGCGACCGTGGTGCCCATCTTGATGTCGCCGATCAGCCCGGACGGGATGGCAGCGCCCGGTTCCAGGCCGAGCAGGTCGCGGATGCCTTGGATGGCGGCATCTGCATAGGCTTCGGGGTTCTCCGAAAGCAGCTTGCGCGGATGCAGTTCGCCTTGCGGGTCACGGCCGATGACATCGGTGAAGGTGCCGCCGCGGTCGATCCAGAAATCCCATTTCGCGGCCATGGCTGATGTCTCCGGCATTTTTCGTTTCCGGTTCCGTTGTTAATGCGCCGCCGCGCCGGCAGCAACGTATCCCGTTGATGTTACATGCGGAAACGCAACGTTACGAAACTCATGACCGCTTGGTGCATTTTCCTTTCGATCGTTCACTGCAACGTGAGCGTGTGTTGAAGGAGAGATGTTATGAAAAAGCTCATTCTGGCTTCCGTGTCAGCTCTTGCCCTGCTCGGCGTCGCGGCCTGCAGCGACAGTGGTTCGGGCACTGACAAGACCACCACGCAGAGCACCAATCCGCCGGCCGCGGAGCAGCCGATGAAGCCTGCCGCACCTGCCAACAATTCGACCAAGCCTGCCGAGCCGGCTCCGGCAACGCCCGCTCCTGCGCCCGCGCAGTAGTTTGTAAAGCAGTAAGAGTGTCTTGAGAGGAAAGGGCTGGCGTCTCGCCGGCCCTTTCTTGCATGGCGATCATGGAGACCGTTCGCGCACCGCGGCGGCCGTTATTGGCTTGATAGCGGGGACCGGTTGGCTCTATGAAGCGGGCCATGTCGATTTGGGACCGCCTCGGCGAGTTTATCACACGGGTATCATCTTCGGCGACGTCGGGCGTTGCCGAAGTCGTTGAGGCCGTGCGCACGGTTTTCTCGGGCGATGCGGACCTGCGCCGCCGCGTCGCTTTCTCGGTGGCGATGATCGCGCTTTCGGCCAAGATGGCCAAGGCCGACGGCATCGTCACCCAGGACGAGGTGCGCGCTTTCCAGGAAATATTCGAGGTGCCGCCGAGAGAGAGACGCAACGTGGCCCGGTTGTTCGATCTCGCCCAGCGGGATGTCGCCGGGTTCGAGACCTATGCCGAGCGCATGGCGCAGATGTGCGGCTCCGGGCATTCGAACTGTGTGATGCTGGAAGACATACTCGACGGGCTGTTCCACATCGCCAAGGCCGACGGGGTGGTGCATGAGGGCGAAGGCATCTTCCTGCATCGCATCGCAGAGATCTTCCGCATCGACGAGGCGCATTACGAAGCCATCTTGGCACGGCACGTCAACCTCGGCGCCGGCGACCCCTATGTCGTGCTCGGCATCGAGCGCGGCAAGCCGTTCGAAGAGGTGAAGAAGCGGTATCGCAAGCTGGTGTCCGACAACCATCCGGACCGGCTGATCGCGCGCGGCCTGCCGCAGGAATTCATCAAGATCGCGACGACCAGGGTCGCGGCGATCAACGCCGCCTATGAGATGATCGAGCGGGGCCTGCGGCACGCATGAGCGGCTTCCTGCCCGACGAGCCGAGCGCCGAGGTCAGGGTATCGCCCAATTTCGGGCCAAGGCGCGACACGCTGAAGCCCGACATGATCGTGCTGCACTATACTGGCATGGCGACGGGCACCGGGGCGGAGGCGTGGCTGTGCGATCCGTCGAGCGAAGTCTCGTCGCACTATCTGGTTCATGAGAATGGCCACATCGTGCAGATGGTCAGGGAGAGCGACCGCGCCTGGCACGCCGGCAAGAGTTCCTGGTTCGGACGCACCGACATCAATTCCTGCTCGGTCGGGATCGAGATCGTCAATCCCGGCCATTCGCTGGGCTATCCCGGCTTCCCCCGGCGCCAGATCGATGCGGTGATCGGCCTATGCAAGGGGATTGCCGGTCGGCATGAGATCCTCGCTACGCGCGTGCTGGCGCATTCCGACGTCGCACCGGGGCGCAAGATCGATCCGGGCGAGAAGTTCCCGTGGGCGGCACTGTTCGAGTCCGGCGTCGGTCATCTCGTACCGGCCGCGCCCGTCCGGCGCGGAGCCGCGCTGAGGCCCGGTGACAATGGCGCCGATGTCGAAGCACTGCAGTCGATGCTGGCGCTCTACGGCTATGGTGTCGAGATAACGGGGATTTTCGACGATCAGACACGGATCGTCGTCGAGGCTTTCCAACGGCATTTCCGGCCCCGCCGGGTCGACGGGCTGGCCGACGGCTCGACGATGCGCACGCTGCAAGGATTGCTTGCCTCGGTGAGCCGCTGACCCAGGGTCAAGGCGCTGCTCAAGTAATGTTTTTTCGCTGTCAGGTTACAAACTGTCACTCAAAGTGACTTGCCTCGCCTTCATTGGCGCCAATTCGAACTTCAAAGGGCAATCCGTACAGTTTGTCGGACATCCAGCCCCCCGGATGTTTCGATATTGATTAAGCCGCACCGCGCGAAAATCTTCGCGCGGCCCAGACAGAACAGGATCACATGCAGAAATTGACCGTTGTAACGGCAGCTCTTGCTGCCGGCGTAATGACTTTTGCCTTCAGTGTGGCTGACGCCGCATCGTTGAGCCCCCGGGCCGACCAGGGGCTCGTCGTGGCGACCGCCAAGGGCAAGGCCATTTCGGCCAAAAGCAGCAGGAGTGCGAAGGCGACGAAGCAGGCTTCAGCGAAGGTGGAAAAGGCCAGCTGGACCAAGGCGACGAAATCCAAGAGGCAGACAAAGCGCGGCCGCAAGACCGTCGACATGACGACAACGGCATCTATCGGCCTCAGGAATGTTGCCGCGTCAACCGCGGCGGTGGCCAGCAGCGGCCAGTATTCCGCGATCGTTGCCCGCTATGCGGCAAGCTACGGCGTACCAATCTCGCTGGCTAATGCGGTTATCAAGATCGAGAGCAACTATCGGCCGAACATGGTCGGCGGCGCCGGCGAGATCGGACTGATGCAGATCAAGCCGGCGACGGCGCGGATGATGGGCTACAACGGTTCGGCCAAGGGTCTGTTCGACCCCGACACCAACATCAAATATGGCATGAAGTATCTTGCCATGGCGCGGGATCTGGGCGGCGGCACCACCTGCGGTACGATCCTGAAATATAATGCCGGCCACGGCGCGACACGGATGAACCCGGTGTCCGCCGCCTATTGCAGCAAGGTCAAGGTGCAGATGGCGGCGCTTTGATCGCATGTTGTGAGAGCCGGCGGACAAGCCGGCTTTTTCATTTGCGTTTTCTCGGCTGAACCCCTTTATACGCCTTGCCAGCTGGCTGGGCGGCCGCACTCGCAAACGCCGAAAGGCCGCGAGTGAGGAAAGTCCGGGCTCCATGGAGACACGGTGCCGGTTAATGGCCGGCGGGGGCGACCCCAGGGAAAGTGCCACAGAAAGCAAACCGCCACGACTTTGTCGGGGTAAGGGTGAAAGGGTGGGGTAAGAGCCCACCGCGCGACTGGCAACAGGAGCGGCACGGTAAACCCCACCGGGAGCAAAACCGAATAGGGGCGGTGCGAGGGGAAACCCTCGAGGGCTGTTTCCGGCTCACCGTCCGGGTAGGTTGCGTGAGGCGCATGGCAACATGCGCCCAAGATGAATGGCCGCCACGTTCTCGTGCCGCAAGGGGCGAGGGCCATACAGAACCCGGCTTACAGGCCAGCTGGCAGTTTCTCCGCGATAGCGAAATCCTTTGGGATCAGCAGGTTGCGCCCTTGGGCGCACCTGTGGATTCAGGCTGGTTCAGCCGCTCCGCACCATAGGCCGGTAGTCGTTCGTTGCTTGAAGCTGGTGCGATTAAATCGTACCATGGTTCCAAATCACTATCGGGAGCCTATCATGGGACAGGTCGACAAACGCAGCATCACGCTGTCGCCGGAACTGGCGCAAGCGGTGGACGATGTGGTCGCCGCCGGCGAATATGCCTCGGCGAGC
The DNA here is from genome assembly GCF_013170725.1 of Mesorhizobium erdmanii. NCBI lineage: Bacteria > Pseudomonadati > Pseudomonadota > Alphaproteobacteria > Hyphomicrobiales > Phyllobacteriaceae > Mesorhizobium > Mesorhizobium erdmanii. The sequence goes on from NZ_CP033361.1 coordinate 3,229,413, forward strand.
GAGGTGATCCGCGATGCGCTCAGGCAATGGAAGGACCGGCGCGATCTCTTCGGCTATACGCTCGAGGAACTGCGCAAGCTGGTGCAGGAAGGCATCGACAGCGGGCCGGGGCACGACGGCCAGCCGATCATGGACAGGTTGCGCGCCAAATATCTGACGATGGCCGGCACCAAAGGCTTTCACGAGTGAAATACCGCCTGGTTCCACAGGCGGTGGCCGATCTCGAAAGCATCGGTGACTATATTGCCAGCCATGATCCGCGAGCGGCAGTTCGCCTCGTGGAAGCGCTTGAACGACGGTGGGATTTATTGACGTTGCATCGCTTTGGACGATCTCGGGCCGTGATCGGCCCGGTCAGCCGCTGATCTTGTCCAGCGACTTCTCGATGGCTCTCCAAAGCTCTTCCACCGGTTCGCAGCCGATCGAAAGGCGCACAAATCCGGGTGCAACCGCATCGCCTCGCTTCATGCGCCGCTCGGCCGAAGTGTGGACACCGCCAAAGGAGGTCGCGGCCTCTATCAGTTGGCAATTGTTGATGAAGTCCTCGGCCTTCTGCTCCGAGGCGAGCTCGAAGGAGATGAGAAAGCCGAAGCGCTCCATCTGGACGCGGGCGAGGTTGTGCGACGGGTCGCCATTCAGGCCGGGAAAACGCAGGCCAGTGACCGCGCGATGCTCCTTCAGCCGTTGCGCGACCGTGTCGGCCGACGAGCACATGCGGTCAAAGCGGACCTCCAGCGTTTCGAGGCCACGATGCACCAGCCAGGCTTCGAACGGCCCGGGAATGCCGCCGGCCATTGCGCGCCAGTCCGTCACCTTGGTGATGATGTCGGCATTGCGGCTGGCGACATGGCCGAACAGCACGTCCGAGTGGCCGTTGACCGCCTTGGTGTCGGCGGAGACGACGACATCGGCGCCGAAATCGAGCGGACGCTGGCCGAATGGCGTCATCGTCGTGTTATCCACGACAAGAATCCCGCCCTGTTCGTGGACAGCCTTGGCGACGGCCGCGATATCACAGATGTCCAGACGCGGGTTGGACGGGGTTTCGACGAAAACCAGCGAATAGCCTTCGAAGCCGCCATCAAGGAGGGTCGGCGTCGGCCTGGTTTCGCACACTATGCCGAACGGTTTCAGGAAGCGTTCGGCCATTGCGCGCGTGGCATGATAACCGTCCGCAGGCAGGAGCACGCGGTCGCCCGATTTCAGGAGCGCGAAAAACACCGCGGAAATTGCACCCATTCCAGAGGGAAAGCTCACGCATTGCGCGTCTTCCAGATGGCCGAGCACATGTTCCACGGCGCGCCAGGTGGGGTTGTCGTAACGGCCATATTGGTCGATCCCGCTCTCGACGCCCGGCGTGTGAAAGATCGAGGCCATGGTCAGCGGCAAGGGGATCGGGTCGCCATTGGCGAAATCGCGGCTGCGCAAATGGGAAAGTTCGGCGGCGCGTGACTTTGCCGTCTCGGACATGAGCTCGATCCTTGTTATCTCAGCGGAAGACGTCGCTCGACGCTATGCGCGCGGGTGATCGGCGGCAAGCCGGGTCTTTTGGGCCAGAGGGCTCTAAACGCTTCGTTAGGCTTAATGGATCATAAAGACGAGACGTGCCGTAACGGCTGCTCCGATTGGTCGCGGTGCGTGTGTTTGTGAAGCCCATTCCCGTTGACGCCCATAGTGCCCCATGATATCCCATTTCGACATCAAAGCCTTCGTTCCGCGTCAGGGTAAAGCGTACGCCAATCGGGCAGCCGCGGCGGCTGCGCGTTTGCCGGTTTTTGCCCATGCGGGCGGGGCTGATGCGGGGCAGGGAACGCGCTGCGGCGGCGCGTGCACGACGATGAAGAGGGGTGCGGCGGCGCAAGCGGCTGTAGCGTTTAATGGACCGGTTTCTGTCGAACACGGTGAGCAGGATCGATGCGAAGGGGCGCGTGTCCGTTCCGGCGCATTTCCGCGCCGTCGTGCAGAAGCGCGGCTATTCGGAACTCTATGCGCTGCGTTGCCTGGACCTGCCGGCGATGGATGTCGGCGGGCTCGACCTGCTCGACCGCTACGAGCAGCGCATCGCGCTCGAGGACCCGTTCCTGCAGACGGCGGACGACATGTCGTTCTTCTGCCATGGCGATGGAACCTTCCTGAAACTCGACCAGGACGGCCGCATCACGATGAGCGATTTCATTCGCGAACATACCGGCATCTCGGCGGAGGTGGCCTTTGTCGGGCGCGGCAATTTCTTTCAGATCTGGGAGCCGGGACGGCTTGCGGCCTATGGGGCGCAGGCGCGGGCCAGGCTGTTGCAGCTTCGGCAGGGGACGAAGGCTCACGAGGCCAAGGCTGGGGAGCGACCGGAATGACGGCGGGCCACGGCGATGACATCAACGCCGTTGGCGGACCGGTCCGCCACATTCCGGTCCTCCTTGGCGAAGTGATCGAGGCGCTGGCGCCGGCGGCGGGCGATATCATCATCGACGGTACGTTCGGCGCCGGCGGCTACACCAGGGCCATCCTGGCGGCCGGCGCTTCCGTCGTCGCCATCGATCGCGATCCCGACGCCATCACCGCCGGGCGCGATCTCGAGGCCCAATCGGGCGGCCGGCTGAAGCTGGTGCAGGCGCCGTTCTCGACGCTGGACGAGCATGTCGAAGGCGCTGATGGCGTCGTGCTCGACATTGGCGTGTCGTCGATGCAGCTGGACCAGGCCGAGCGCGGGTTCTCGTTCCGCAATGATGGGCCGCTGGACATGCGCATGGCGCAGGCGGGCTTGAGCGCCGCCGACGTCGTCAACAGCTTCAAGCCGGGCGATCTTGCCCGCATCTTCGGCTTCCTCGGCGAGGAGCGCCACGCCGGGCGCATCGCCCGCATGATCGAGGCGCGCCGCGAAAAGAAGCCGTTCGAGCGCACGCTCGAACTGGCGGACGCCATCGAGACGCATATCGGCCGCGCGCCGAAGGACAAGATCCATCCGGCGACCCGCGTTTTCCAGGCGCTGCGCATCTACGTCAACGACGAGCTTGGCGAACTGGCCAAGGCGCTGTTTGCGGCCGAACGCGCGCTGAAGCCGGGCGGACGGCTCGTGGTGGTGACGTTCCATTCGCTGGAAGACCGCATCGTCAAGCGCTTCATTGCCGACCGTGCCGACGCCATGACCGGTTCGCGCCACATGCCCGAGGCGCAGGCGCGCACCGCGACCTTTCGCAAGGCTGGCGGCGGCGTGACGGCAGGCGATGCCGAGGTCGCCGCCAATCCGCGTTCCCGCTCGGCCAGGCTGCGCGCGGCGATCCGCACCGAGGCACCGGCGCGCGCCGGCGATTTTTCGATTTTCGGTCTCCCAAAGCTTCCCGGCATCGATCTGCCGGGGGAGAGGTAAGCACGTGTTCCGTACCAGCGACATTGTCCTGATCGCCGTCATGGTTTCGGCGGCGGCCCTGACCTACAAGACCAAGCGCGAGGCCGAGGACCAGTTGGCGGCGGTGCAGAAGATCCACAACCAGATACGCTATGAGGAGGAGACGATCGACCTGCTCAAGGCCGACTGGAGCCTGCTCACCCAGCCATCGCGGCTGCAGAAGCTCGCCGAACTCTACAAGTCGCAGCTCGCGCTGGAACCGGTCAGTGGGCGCCAGATCGTCGGCCTGGGGGACCTGCCGGCCAAGGCCCTGGATATTCAGGACATACTGAAGGGACGCCAGGACAGCATGGCCGACAATTCCGACAAGGCGCCGTCTGGCGACAAGGATCCCGTGGTGACCGGAGGCATCGCCCAATGATCGGCAAACTGCTGAAGCGCCGCGCCAGGACAGCTGAAGACGGGTCGATCGTCGTCGAAGGCGCCCGCAAGGCGACCGGCGGCAAGGGCAAGGCGCGCATCGTGATGACGATGGCCGTGTTCTTCGGCATCTTCTCGACCATTTCGGGGCGGCTGGTCTATCTCGGCTTCCAGACGCCTGATCTGTCGGGCGGCCCGCAGAGCCGGATCACCGCCTCGCGACCCGACATTGTCGACCGCAACGGCGAAGTGCTGGCGACCGATATCAAGACGGCATCGCTGTTCGCGGAGCCGCGCCGCATCGTCGATGCCGACGAAGCGATCGAGAAGCTGCAGACCGTGCTGCCCGAGATCGATTACGAGCAGACCTACCACAAGCTGAAGAGCGGCGCCGGCTTCGTCTGGCTGCAGCGTCAGCTGACGCCCAAGCAGCAGGCCGACATCATGCAACTCGGCATTCCCGGCTTCGGGTTCCGCACGGAGAAGCGCCGCTTCTATCCGAGCGGCGAAACCTCGTCCTACATTGTCGGGCTGACCAACATCGACAACCAAGGCATCTCCGGCATGGAGAAGTATATCGACGAGCAGGGCCTGAGCGACCTGCAGGCGTCGGGCCTGGCGGTGGCCAAGGATCTCAAGCCGGTGAAGCTGTCGATCGATCTGCGCGTCCAGCATGTGGTGCGCGACGAGATCGCCGCCGGCCTGGAGCGCTATCGCGCCATCGGTGCCGGCGCCGTCGTGATCAACGTCAAGACCGGGGAAGTGGTGGCCATGGCCTCTGTCCCGGATTTTGATCCGAACAATCCTTACAATGCACAGGAAAAGGACCGGCTGAACCGGATGTCGGCGGGCCTCTATGAGATGGGCTCGACCTTCAAGAGCTTCACCTCGGCCATGGCGCTCGATTCCGGCAAGGCGACGATGAACAGCCGCTTCGATGCCTCGCATCCGATCCGGGTCGGTCATCAGGCCATTCACGATTTCCACGGCAAGAACCGGGTGCTGTCGCTGCCGGAGGTGTTCCTCTATTCGTCCAACATCGGGTCGGCCAGGGAGGCCGAACTGGTCGGCATCGAGGGACACCGGGAATTCCTGCATCGCCTTGGCATCCTGGAGAGGATGCAGACCGAACTGCCGGAAGTCGCGCGCCCGACCGAACCGAAGGTCTGGAAACAGGTCAACTCGTTCACGATCGCCTTCGGCCATGGCGTATCGACGACGCCGCTGCAGGCAGCTGTCGGCTGCGCGGCGTTGATGAATGGCGGCTATCTGATGAATCCGACCTTCCTGGTGCGCACGCAGGAGGAAGCGATGGCGATTGCCAAGAAAGTGGTCAGCGAAAAGACTGTCGAGGGCATGCGCTACCTCTATTCGCTCAACGCCGAGAAGGGCTCCGCGAGAAACGCCAGGGTCCCCGGCTACCGCGTCGGCGGCAAGACCGGAACGGCCGAAAAGGTCATCAACGGCCGCTACTCCAAGGACTTGAATTTCAACACTTTCGTCGCCGCCTTCCCGATGGACGATCCGCAATATCTGGTGTTTACGATCGCCGACGCCCCGCATCCGGAAAAGCCCGGGATGACCGACGTCGCGGCCAACAATGCGGGGGTCATGGCCGGCAATATCATCAGGCGGTCCGCCGCCATGCTTGGCGTGAAGCCAGATTTCAGCCATGAAAATGGTGCAACGCTGGTTTCCTATCAGTGATTCTTGGGGCGCGCCGGCAACTGCGCGCTATTTTGTTGCGGTGAACGGGACTCGATGAAGCTCAGAGATCTAGCCGGTATCCTGCCAGTCGAAGGAACAGCTTCCGCCGATCTGGAGGTTGCGGGTATTTCATCCGATTCCCGCCAGGTAAAACCTGGCGTCGTCTTTTTTGCGCTTGCCGGAACCAAGGCCGATGGCGCGGCATATGCCGCCGACGCCGCCAGGCGTGGCGCGCTTGCGATCGTGACAGGCAAGGGCAGTGCGGTTGGCGGGCTGCAGGTTCCGGTGCTGGCGGTCGATGATCCGCGCCTGGCGCTGGCGTTGAGTGCCGCCCGTTATTTCGGCAAGCAGCCGCGGACCATGGTCGCGGTCACCGGCACCAGCGGCAAGACCTCGGTCGCGGCCTTCACCAGGCAGATCTGGGAGCAGGTGGGTTATGCCGCGGCCTCCATCGGCACCACCGGCGTGGTCGCGCCAGGCCGCAACGAGTACGGCTCGCTGACCACGCCCGATCCGGTCGCCTTGCACCAGTTGCTGAGCGAACTGGCCGATGCCGGCGTGACCCACGCCTCGATGGAAGCTTCGAGCCACGGGCTCGACCAACGCCGGCTCGACGGCGTGAAACTCGCCGCCGGCGGCTTCACCAACCTTGGCCGCGACCACATGGACTACCATCCGACGGTCGAGGACTATCATCGCGCCAAACTGCGCCTGTTCGACACGCTGCTGCCGAAAGGCGCGCCGGCGGTCATTTTTGCGGACGATCCGTGGTCGGCGCCGACGATCCAGGCGGCGAAGGCAGCCAGGCTCAAGGTGCTGACGGTCGGACGGCATGGCGATTTCCTCACGCTGAAGCGGGTGGAGCACGAACGCCATCGCCAGCGCGCGGAAGTCGAGGCCGAGGGCGTGCTTTACGAAATCGACCTGCCTCTGGCCGGCGATTTCCAGATTTCGAATGCGCTGGTTTCGGCGGGTCTTGCTATTTCGACGGGAACATCCGTCGCCAAGGCCCTGATGGCATTGGAGAAACTGAAGGGCGCGCCGGGCAGGCTCGACCTCGTCGGCACCACGGCCGGCGGTGCTCCGGTCTATGTCGACTACGCCCACAAGCCGGACGCGCTGGAAAATGTGCTGGCCTCGGTGCGGCCGTTCACCACCGGCCGCGTCATGGTCGTGTTCGGCTGCGGCGGCGACCGCGATCGGGGCAAAAGGCCGATCATGGGCGAGATCGCGACCCGGCTTGCCGATGTCGTCATCGTCACCGACGACAATCCGCGCTCCGAAGCGCCGGAGACGATCCGCGCCGCCATCATGGCCGCGGCTCCCCGCGCCATCGAGATCGGCGACCGGCGCAAGGCGATCCATGAGGCTGTCGGCATGCTGCATGCCGGCGACACGCTGATCGTGGCTGGCAAGGGTCATGAGGAGGGCCAGACCATCGGCGCCGAGACCCTGCATTTTTCCGACCACGAGGAAGTTCGCGCCGCGCTCAGGGAGCGTGCCGCATGAGTTTGCTGTGGACCTCCGAGGCGCTGGTTGCCGCCATGGATGGGCGGCCGCTCGGTCCTATGCCCGAGGGCATATCCGGCATTTCGATCGACAGCCGCAGCCTGCAGCCGGGTGATGCCTTCTTCGCCATCAAGGGCGAGGCGATGGACGGCCACGACTTCGTCACCGCGGCCATCAAGGCAGGCGCCGGCGTGCTGGTCGTCGCCGAGGGCAAATTGCCGTCGCTTGGCCGGCTGACGGCGCCGATCATCGTCGTCGAGGATGTGCTGGTGGCATTGGAAAAGCTGGGCGTCGCGGCACGGACGCGCTCCCAGGCCAAGATCATCGCGGTGACCGGTTCGGCCGGCAAGACCACCACCAAGGAAGCGCTGCGCCATGTGCTGTCGGCGGTCGGCAAGGTGCATGCCTCGGCCCAGTCGTTCAACAACCATTGGGGCGTGCCGCTGACGCTGGCGCGCATGCCGGATCATTGCGATTATGCGGTGTTCGAGATCGGCATGAACCATCCCGACGAGATCCGGCCGCTGGTGAAGATGGTTAGGCCGCATGTCGCCATCGTCACCATGATCGCGGCCGCGCATCTCGGCTTCTTCCGCAATCTCGACGAGATCGCCAAGGCCAAGGCCGAGATTTTCGAAGGGCTGGAACCTGGAGGCGCTGCCGTCCTCAACCGCGACGATGCGCGTTTCAAGCTTCTCGACAAGATGGCGCATGCCGCCGGCGTCGAGCATGTCTACGGCTTTGGCGAGAATGCGCGCGCGACCTTCAAGCTCACCAAATGCGAATTGCATGCCGACCATTCCGATATCGCGGCGCGGATCGGCGGCCATGACATGATCGCCCGTATCGGCGCGCCCGGCCGGCACATGGTGCAGAACGTGCTGGCGGTGCTGGGCGCGGCGCAACTGGTGGGCGCTAATCTCGACAAGGTGGCATTGGCGCTGGTCGATCTCTCGGCCGAGCGCGGCCGCGGCAAACGCCATGTGCTGCGCCATCCCGGTGGCTCGACTTCAAGCCACCCCGGGCCGATCACGCTGATCGACGAGAGCTATAACGCCAATCCGGCTTCGATGGGCGCCGCCATGGCGCTGCTCAACGCGACGCCGGTGACGGGCGAGGGGCGCCGCATCGCGGTGCTTGGCGACATGCTCGAACTCGGCGACCATTCGGCCAAGCTGCATGCCGCCCTTGCCGATCTCATCGTCGGCACCGGCACGCGGACGGTTTTTCTCGGCGGTCCGGAAATGCGGGCACTGGCGGAAGCGCTGCCGGGCGATATCAAGACGGAATACCGCAGCGGTGCCGAGGAGTTGAAGCCGGTGCTGCTTGCTGCGCTGAAGCCGGGCGACGTGGTGATGATCAAATCGTCGAAGGGCATCGGTTTTGCAAAACTGGTCGATGCGCTGCTGGGCAAGTTCCCGGCTGAAACGACAACCAGCAAACTGACCTAGGTCAAGTCGGGGGACGAGAGCGCATGTTTACACTGCTGGTCGATTTCGCGGACAAGATCTCGGTCTTCAATGTCTTCCGCTACATCACGTTCCGCACCGGCGGAGCGTTGATCACCTCGGCACTGATCGTCTTCATCTTCGGACCGACCATCATCAATTCGCTGCGGCTCAGGCAAGGCAAGGGCCAGCCGATCCGTGCCGACGGACCGCAGACGCATTTCAAGAAGGCCGGCACGCCGACCATGGGCGGGCTGATGATCCTGTCGGGCATCATCGGCTCATCGCTTTTATGGGCGAACCTGTCGAGCATCTATGTCTGGGTGGTGCTTCTGGTGACGCTGGGCTTCGGTTCGATCGGCTTCTATGACGACTATCTGAAGGTGACCAAGCAGTCGCATCTCGGCTTCTCCGGCAAGGCGCGGCTGGCGCTCGAATTCGTCATCGCCGGCATCGCCGCGTGGGTGATCATGCACAACGGCCAGGCGCCGTTCTCGTCATCGCTGACATTCCCCTTCGCCAAGGAATTCATCATCAACCTCGGCTGGTTCTTCATTCCGTTCTCCTGCTTCGTCATCGTTGGCGCCGGCAACGCGGTGAACCTGACAGACGGCCTCGACGGGCTGGCGATCGTGCCGATCATGATTGCGGCGGCCTCCTTCGGCGTCATCGCCTATCTCTCGGGCAATGCGGTGTTCGCCGAATATCTGCAAATCCATTTCGTTCCCGGCACCGGTGAACTGGCGGTGGTGCTCGGCGCGGTGATCGGCGCCGGCCTCGGCTTCCTCTGGTTCAATGCGCCGCCGGCGGCCATCTTCATGGGCGACACCGGCTCGCTGGCCATGGGCGGCCTGATCGGCACCGTCGCGGTCGCCACCAAGCACGAGATCGTGCTGGTCATCGTCGGCGGCCTGTTCGTGGTCGAGATCTTCTCCGTCATCATCCAGGTCGGTTACTTCAAGATGACCGGCAAGCGCGTGTTCCTGATGGCGCCGATCCACCATCATTTCGAAAAGCTCGGCTGGACCGAAAGCCAGGTGGTGATCCGATTCTGGATCATCGCCGTCATCCTGGCGCTGGTCGGCCTGTCGACCCTGAAGCTGAGATAGGAAACCTCCTTGATCCCCGCCGCATCCTTCGCAGGCAAGCACGTTTCGCTCTTCGGGCTCGGTGGCTCGGGGATCGCGACCGCGCGCGCATTGATCGAGGGCGGCGCTGAGGTGCTGGCCTGGGACGACAACCCCGATAGCGTCGCCAAGGCGGCCGCGACGGGCATCGCGACCGCCGATCTGCGCGGTGCCGACTGGGCGAAGTTTTCTGCCTTCGTGCTGTCGCCAGGCGTGCCTCTGACCCATCCCAAGCCGCACTGGACGGTGGAACTGGCGAAGGGCGCCGGTGTCGAGGTGATCGGCGACATCGAGCTTTTCTGCCGCGAGCGGATTTTGCAGGCGCCAACGGCGCCTTTCATCGCCATTACCGGCACCAACGGCAAGTCGACGACGACGGCGCTGACGGCGCATATCCTCAAATCGGCGGGCCGCGACACCCAGATGGGCGGCAATATCGGCCGCGCGGTGATGACGCTCGATCCGCCGAAGCCCGATCGCCATTATGTCGTCGAGTGCTCGTCCTACCAGATCGACCTCGCGCCCTCGATCGACCCGACGGCCGGCATCCTGCTCAACCTGACGCCGGACCATCTCGACCGCCACGGCACCATGCAGCACTACGCCTCGATCAAGGAGCGGCTGGTGGCGGGCAGCGAGACGGCGATCATCGGCATCGACGATTCCTGGTGCGCGCAGATCGCCGAGCGGCTGGAGCGGGCAGGGCGGCAGGTCATCCGCATTTCCAAGCGGCTGCCGCTGACTGACGGCTATTTCGCCGACGGCACCAATCTGATGGAAGCCGTGCACGGCCGTTACAGCAAGGTCGCCTTCCTCGAAGGCATCGGCTCTCTGCGTGGCCAGCACAATGCGCAGAACGCGCTTGCCGCTGTCGCCGCTTGCCTGAAAGTCGGGCTCGACCTCGGCGAGATCCAGACGGGGCTTGAAAGCTTCCCCGGCCTCGCCCACCGCATGGAGCAGGTCGGCCGCAAGGATCATGTGCTGTTCGTCAACGATTCCAAGGCGACCAATGCCGATGCGGCGGCACCGGCGCTGTCGAGCTTTCCGCGCATCTACTGGATCGCCGGCGGCCTGCCCAAGGAAGGCGGCATCGAACCCCTGCGCGGCTTCTTCCCGCGCATCGCCAAGGCCTATCTGATCGGCGAGGCGGCACCCGCCTTTTCGGCGACGCTGGGCGAAGCGGTGCCTTACGAGATATCGGGCACGCTGGCAGCCGCCGTCGAGCATGCCGCGCGGGACGCGGGTAGCGACGACAGCGGCGAGGTAGTGGTGCTGTTGTCGCCGGCCTGCGCCAGTTTCGACCAGTTCAAGAATTTCGAAGTTCGCGGCGAAGCCTTCAGGCAAGCTGCGAATGCTATCGAGGGTGTGAAACCCATCGGAGGGGCACGATAATGCAGAGCCGTCTCGATAAAAGTCCTGTCGCAACCTGGTGGTGGACGATCGATCGCTGGTTCCTGGCGGCGTTCCTGTCGCTGATGGGACTCGGCATCGTGCTGTCCTTCGCCGCCAGCCCGGCGGTGGCCGAGCGCATCGGCCTCGACAGTTTCCATTTCGCCACCAGGCAGATCATCTTCACCGTGCCGGCGCTCGGCGTGATGCTGGCCGTCTCGTTCCTCGATTCCCGGCAGATCCGGCGCATGTCGCTGATCATGCTGTGCCTGATGCTGGTGCTGATGGTGGCGGTGCTCTATGTCGGCGTCGAGGTGAAGGGCGCGCGGCGCTGGGTCTCGCTCGCCGGCCTGTCTATCCAGCCGTCGGAATTCCTGAAGCCGGCTTTCGTCATCATGTGCGCCTGGCTGTTCGCCGAGCACAAGCGCCAGCCCGACATCCCGGGCAATCTGTTCGCCATGCTGCTCCTGGTGCTTGTCGTGTCGCTGCTGGTGGCGCAGCCGGATCTCGGCCAGACCATGCTGACGACCGGCACCTGGGGCATCATGTTCTTCATGGCTGGGCTGCCCTGGCTGTGGATCATCGTGCTCGGCGCCGCCGGCGTCGGCGGCGTCTTTGCCGCCTACACGGTGTTTCCGCACGTTGCGTTGCGCATCGACAAGTTCCTCACCGGCGAAGGCGACACCTTCCAGGTCGACATGGGGCGCGACGCACTGATCAATGGCGGCTGGTTCGGCGTCGGACCGGGCGAGGGCACCGTCAAACGGGTCATCCCCGATAGCCACGCCGACTTCGTCTTCTCGGTCGCGGGCGAGGAATTCGGGCTGATCATGTGCTTCTTCATCATGTCGATCTTCGCCTTCATCGTGCTGCGCGGCCTCAACACGGCACTCAAGGAACATGACGATTTCACCCGCTATGCCGTTGGCGGCCTCGTCACCGTGTTCGGTTTGCAGGCCGTCATCAACATGTGCGTCAACCTGCAGCTGGTGCCGGCCAAGGGCATGACGCTCCCCTTCATCTCCTATGGCGGCTCCTCGCAGATCGCCATCGCCATTTCGATGGGCATGGTGCTGGCGCTGACGCGCAAGCGGCCGGAAAAGCGCAAGCAGATGGGCTTCGCCCTGCCGCAGCGCGCCATGCCGGCGGAGTGACATGGCGAGGGGTGTCATCCTTCTCGCGGCGGGCGGAACCGGCGGACATCTGTTTCCGGCCGAGGCGCTGGCGCATGAGCTGATCGAGCGCGGCTGGACGGTGCAACTGGCCACCGACGACCGCGCCGAGCGGTTTGCCGGTCATTTCCCGGCTGTCGCCATTCATCCGATCCAGTCGGCGACGATGGGTTCGAAAAATCCCATCGCCGTGCTTGGCGCCTTCTGGAAAATCTGGCGCGGCGTGCGCCAGGCCTCCGCCATCATCGGCAGGATCAAGCCGGACGCGGTTGTCGGCTTTGGCGGCTACCCGACCCTGCCGCCGCTCTATGCGGCGACGCGGCGCAAGGTGCCGACGCTGATCCATGAGCAGAACGCGGTGATGGGGCGCGCCAACCGGGCGCTGGCCGCCCGTGTCGACGCCATCGCCGGTGGCTTCCTGCCGCAGGATACGAGTGCCGCCGGCGCCAAGACGGTGACGACAGGCAACCCGGTCAGGCCCGCGGTGCTCGAGGCGGCCAAGACGCCTTACGCCGTGTCGACGGGGCAGGAGCCTTTCCGCCTGCTGGTGTTCGGCGGCAGCCAGGGCGCACAGTTCTTTTCCGATGCCATGCCGGGCGCCATCGCGCTGCTTTCCGATGCGCAGCGCCGGCGCCTGGTGATCACCCAGCAGGCGCGCGCCGACGACGTGGCGCGGGTGAAGGCGGCCTATGCCGCCCTTGGCGTCGCCGTCGAGATCTCGCCCTTCTTCACCGACATGGCCGCGCGCATGGCGGCGGCGCATCTGGTGATTTCGCGTTCCGGTGCCTCGACCGTCTCGGAGATTGCCGTCATCGGCAGGCCCGCGCTGCTGGTGCCCTATCCCTATGCGCTCGACCATGACCAGGCGGCCAACGCGGCGGCGCTTGCCGCCGCCGGCGGCGGCGAAGTGCACCCGCAATCCTCGTTGTCGCCCGAGAGCATCGCGGCTCTCCTTGGTGGGCTGATGGACAATCCCGAGCGGCTGGCGGCGATGGCCGCCGGCGCGAAGTCGGCCGGCAGGCCGGACGCGGCAAGGTTGCTCGCCGATCTCACAGAGGCTATTGCGTCCCGCAAAACGATATCGGATTTCAGGAAGGGGACGGACGCATGAAGATGCCGCAGACCATCGGCCTTGTGCATTTCATCGGGATTGGCGGCATCGGCATGAGCGGCATCGCCGAAGTGCTGCACAATCTCGGTTACAAGGTGCAAGGGTCGGACCAGGCCGACAGCGCCAATGTCCAGCGGCTGCGCGACAAGGGCATCGAATGCTTCGTCGGCCACAGGGCCGAGAATCTCGGCGATGCCGAGGTGGTGGTCGTTTCGACGGCGATCAAGAAATCCAACCCGGAACTGAAGGCCGCGCGCGAAAAATTGCTGCCCATCGTGCGCCGCGCCGAGATGCTGGCCGAGCTGATGCGCTTCCGCCAGGCGGTGGCGATAGGCGGTACGCATGGCAAGACGACGACCACCTCGATGGTCGCGACACTGCTCGAAGCGGGCGGGCTCGACCCGACCGTCATCAATGGCGGCATCATCAACGCTTATGGCACCAATGCCCGCATGGGCGACGGCGAATGGATGGTGGTCGAAGCCGACGAGAGCGACGGCACATTCCTCAAGCTGCCGGCCGATATCGCCGTCGTCACCAACATCGATCCCGAGCATCTCGATCACTATGGCAGCTTCGACAAGGTGCGCGAGGCGTTCCGCCAGTTCGTCGAGAACGTGCCGTTCTACGGTTTCGGCGTGATGTGCACCGACCATCCGGAAGTGCAGGCGCTGGTCAGCCGCATCGAGGACCGCCGCGTCATCACCTATGGCGAAAACGCGCAGGCCGATGTGCGCTTTACCAACCACCGCATGGCCGGTGCCATTTCGGAATTCGACGTGGTGATCCGCGACCGCAAGACCGGCAGCCAGAAGACGATAGCGGACCTGCGGCTGCCGATGCCCGGCCGCCACAATGTCTCCAACGCCACCGCCGCCATCGCCGTCGCGCATGAGCTCGGCCTATCGGGAGAAGCCATCAAGAAGGGCCTGTCGTCTTTCGCCGGCGTCAAGCGCCGTTTCACCCAGACCGGTTCATGGAACGGCGTCGATGTGTTCGACGATTACGGCCATCATCCGGTCGAGATTTCGGCGGTGCTGAAGGCGGCGCGCAGCGCCACCAAGGGCCGCGTCATCGCCATTGCGCAGCCGCATCGTTTTACCCGGCTGCACGACCTGTTCAACGAGTTCTCCGCCTGCTTCAACGACGCCGATACCGTCATGGTGGCGCCGGTCTACGCGGCCGGCGAAGATCCGATCGACGGTGTCACCTCGGATGAGCTGGTTTCGCGCATCCGCGCCGGCGGCCATCGCGACGCGCGCTACATAGAGGGGCCGGCCGCTATCGCGCCAATCGTCCGTGATCTGGCCAAGCCCGGCGATTTCGTCGTCTTCCTCGGCGCCGGCAACATCACCCAATGGGCCTATGCCTTGCCCAAGGAGCTTGCCGCCTCATGATGCACGGCCAGGCCCTGATCGACAAACTCGGCGACCGGCTTGCCGGCCTGCGCGGCCGCCTGACGCCGAATGCCGAGATGGACAAGATCACCTGGTTCCGCGCCGGTGGCCTGGCCGAGGCGTTGTTCCAGCCGGCGGACGAGGAAGATCTTGCCGCATTCCTGCGCGCGGTTCCCGAAGAGATCCCGCTGACCATAGTCGGTGTCGGCTCGAACCTTCTGGTCCGAGACGGCGGTATTCCAGGCTTCGTCGTCAGGCTTTCGGCCAAAGGTTTCGGCGAGGCTGAGATTGTTTCGCCGATAAGGATCAAGGCAGGGGCCGCCACGCCAGACAAGCGCGTGGCAGCCGCCGCCTATGAGGCAGGCATTGGCGGCTTCCATTTCTATCACGGCATTCCCGGTGCCATCGGTGGCGCGCTGCGGATGAACGCCGGCGCCAATGGCGTCGAGACGCGCGAGCGCGTTGTCGAGGTGCGCGCTCTTGACCGCAAGGGCAATGTCCATACCTTGCTCAACGCTGACATGGGCTACGCCTATCGCCATTCGTCCGCCCCTGCCGGCCTGATCTTTACCTCGGCGGTGTTCGAAGGCTTTGCCGAGGACAAGGCCACCATCAAGGCGGCGATGGACGCAGTGCAGAACCATCGCGAGACGGTGCAGCCGATCCGCGAGAAGACCGGCGGCTCGACCTTCAAGAATCCCGAAGGCACGTCGGCCTGGAAGGAGATCGACAAGGCGGGTTGCCGTGGCCTGATGATCGGCGGCGCGCAGATGTCGCCGATGCATTGCAACTTCATGATCAACACCGGCACCGCGACCGGCTACGACCTTGAGTATCTCGGCGAGACGGTGCGCGCCCGCGTGCTGGAACATTCGGGCATCAGGCTGCACTGGGAGATCAAGCGCATAGGCAATTTCCGGCCTGGACATGCCGTCCAGGAGTTTTTGGGGCAGTTGCTTTAGGGGCGCCGTTCCGCGGATTTTGGCGGGTTTACAGTCCGCCGGCGAGCACGAGTGATCGCAGACCTTGGAGATTGGCAGATGCCTCTCCAAATTCGTCATCCACGGGCGGAGCAGGAGCGAAGCTCCGTCGCGGAGACCCGAGGATCCCTTCCGTGACCCTGGCCATGGAGTGCGGCGGAGCAGAATTCCGCACCGTAGCAACGCTTCCGCGTCCCGGCATGGATCCTGGGGTCTGCGCCGCGTCGCTTCGCTCCTTGCTTCGCCCCAGGATGACGAAGTGAGGGGCGCTTCCAACCCTTTATTTGACGCAATTCCTAACGGAAAACCGCTTACAGTTTTCCTGGAATTGCTCCGATCGCCAAGGCATGCGGTCTGTCAGTGCAGGCTCGGTCGATCCGTCAGCCAGCCGCTGCCGAAGTTCATGTGATGGATGAACTTCAACGGGCTCACGAAACGCGCGACACCGTTGCCGCAAAGACTCAGCCGCGCGGTTTTCGCAGCCATTTTCTCAGAAAGTGAATCTCTCGGAATCATAAATACTTGCCAGTGAATCAACTCTCTGATTCTCTGCACTTAAAGCGTTTCCTGATTTGAGTCGTTCGACGCGTTACCCGCGTTTTCCGTCTGGGGGGGCAACCTGCCGGGAGACTCGGACTCAATGTTGCGGAAATCTGGTTTCTGGTCCGCCATGAGAGGGGATGACGGGGAATGAAAAGTAAGCATGTGGCCGTCCTGCTGGGAGGTTTTTCGTCCGAGCGGCCCGTGTCCCTGTCCTCCGGAAAGGCCTGCGCCGATGCGCTGGAGAACGAAGGCTATCAAGTCGCCCGCGTCGATGTCGGGCGCGATGTCGGCTCCGTGCTTGCCGAGCTCAGGCCTGACGTCGCTTTCAATGCGTTGCACGGCCCGTTCGGCGAAGACGGTACCATCCAGGGCATCCTCGAATATCTCGGCATTCCCTACACGCATTCTGGCGTGCTCGCCTCGGCCCTCGCCATGAACAAGGAGCAGGCGAAGAGGGTCGTCAAATCGGTCGGCGTTCCTGTCGCCGAATCGAAGGTCGCCAATCGCTTCGCCATCCAGAACAAGCACCCGATGAAGCCGCCCTACGTGATCAAGCCGGTCAATGAGGGGTCGAGCTTCGGCGTCGTCATCGTGTCGGAGGGGCAGTCGCATCCGCCGCAGGTCGTCGGTTCGTCCGAGTGGAAATATGGCGATACCGTCATGGTCGAGCGTTACATCCACGGGCGCGAGCTGACCTGTGCCGTCATGGGCGATGTGGCGCTCGGTGTCTGCGAGATCATCCCGACGGGCCATTCCTTCTACGATTACGATTCAAAATATGTCGCGGGCGGATCAAAACACGAATGCCCCGCAAAAGTTTCACCGAATATTTACCAAAAAATACAGACACTGGCGCTCAAGGCTCACCAAGCTGTCGGCTGTCGGGGCGTTTCCCGGTCGGACTTCCGTTATGACGATCGTCACTCCGAAAATGGCGAGGTTGTATGGCTCGAGGTCAACACTCAGCCGGGCATGACGCCGACGTCTTTGGTGCCTGAAATCGCTGCCCATGCCGGGCATTCGTTTGGTGAATTGTTAAGTTGGATGGTGGAGGACGCTTCGTGTCTGCGTTGAAATGGGGGCAGGGCAAGGGGAAGGGCGCGGCAGGGCCGTCGCTGTTCGGCTTGTCGCTGCCATCAGGCCATTTCGTGCTGCCGCGCGTGCTTCGCCGCCCGGTTCGCATCCTGGCGCGCCTGGGCGATGGTGACTTCGAGGCGCCGCGCTTCTCCGCCGCGATCATGTCGGCCGTGCTGCTTGCTTCGAGCGGTGTCTACGGTTCCTATCTCGGCGGCCATGCCGACGGCATCATTCAGAGCATCACCGCCCGCACCGGCTTTGCCGTCGATCAGGTCAAGGTGGTCGGCAACCGCCAGACCTCCGAGATCGACATTCTCGACAGGCTCGAACTCGACGGTTGGACTTCGCTGATCGGCTTCGACGCGGAAGCGGCGCGCGAGCGCATCTCCGGCCTGCCGTGGGTCGAGATGGCGGCGGTGCGCAAGGTCTATCCGCACACGCTGGAAGTGCGCGTCGAGGAGCGTGAGGCTTTCGCGCTGTGGCAGCAGGGCAATGATCTTTCGGTCATCGAGAAGGATGGCGCTGTCATCGCGCCGTTCTCCGGCGGCAAGCAGGTGCTGTTGCCGCTGCTGATCGGCGACGGCGCGCCGGCCAAGGCGCCGGATTTCCTCGCCAAGATCGAAAAGTATCCTGCTCTGGCGAGCCGGGTCAAAGGCTATATTCGCGTTGGCGATCGGCGCTGGGACCTGAAGCTGGACAATGGCATCACCGTCAAGCTGCCCGAGGGCGCGGAAGACCAGGCGCTGGCCGAACTCGTCACGATGGACAAGGAAAAAGGGTTGCTGTCGCGCGACATCGCCGCTGTCGACATGCGCCTGACCGACCGGCTGGTCGTGGAGCTGACGCCCGAAGCGGCGACGCAGCGCGAAGCCGCGCTCAACGAAAAACCGAAAACCCTCAAGCGCAAGCCGGAGACGAAGATATGAGCTGGCTTGGCGGTTCAGGCGATGCCTCGTCGCGCCGGTCCGGCACTCTCACGGTGCTGGATGTCGGCTCGAACAAGGTCTGCTGCATGGTGGCCAAGCTCAAGCCGAACGATGACGGCAAGCTTTTGCGCGGCCGCTCGCACCGCATCCAGGTGATCGGCATCGGCCATCAGAAGTCGCAAGGCGTGAAGTCGGGCGTGGTCGTCGATCTCGACCGCGCCGAGCATGCCATCCGCCTGTCCGTCGACGCCGCCGAGCGCATGGCGGGGCTGACGGTCGATTCGCTGATCGTCAACATGACCGCCGGCCGGCTGAAGAGCGAAAGCTTCTCGGCAACCATCAATCTTGGCGGCCACGAGGCCGACGAGGCCGACATCAAGCGCGTGCTCGGCGCGGGCGCCAAGCAGGCGCTGAAAGCCGAGCGAGAGGTGATCCATTCGCTGCCCGTCGGCTTCTCGCTCGATGCCGAACGCGGCGTGCGCGATCCGCGCGGCATGGTCGGCGATGCGCTCGGTGTCGACATGCACGTACTGACCGGCGACGCCGCCCCGATGCGCAATCTGGAGCTTTCCATCAATCGCTCACATCTGTCGGTCGAGCGCATGGTGGCGACGCCCTATGCCAGCGGGCTGGCGGCTCTGGTCGACGACGAGTTGGAACTGGGCGCGGCCTGTATCGACATGGGCGGCGGCACGACGACCATTTCGGTGTTTTCGGAAGGCAAGTTCGTTCATGGCGACGCCATCGCCATCGGCGGCAATCATGTCACGCTCGACATGGCCAAGGGGCTTTCGACCTCGCTCGATGCCGCCGAACGGCTCAAGGTCATGCATGGTTCGGCGCTGCCGGGCAGTGCCGACGACCGCGACCTGGTTTCGATCCAGCCGATCGGTGACGATGGCGACGTGCCACTGCAGATCCCGCGCTCGGTGATGACGCGCATCGTGCGTGCCCGCATCGACGAAACGCTCGAACTCCTGCGCGACCGGCTGAACAAGTCCGGCTACGGCAATGCGGTCGGCAAGCGCGTCGTGCTCACCGGTGGCGCCAGCCAGCTGGCCGGCCTGCCGGAGGCGGCGCGCCGCATCCTGGGGCGCAATGTGCGCATCGGCCGCCCGCTCGGCGTGGCCGGCCTGCCCGAAGCCGCGAAGGGACCGGCCTTCTCGGCCGCTGTCGGGCTTCTGATCTATCCGCAGATGGCGAGCTTCGAGAGCCATCCGGCGAAAGGCATTTCCGGTCTCAGGATGACCGGAACGGGTGGAAAACTGCATCGCATGAGTCAGTGGTTGAGAGACAGTTTCTAATTGACGGGGACAGCCCCATAGGCGGCCGCGGCGGCGAAGCGGCGTGAAAGGCAAAGGACGGAGACAATGACCATCAATCTGCAAAAGCCGGACATCACCGAGCTTAAGCCGCGCATCACCGTGTTCGGTGTCGGCGGCGGCGGCGGCAATGCCGTGAACAACATGATCACCGCCGGTCTGCGCGGTGTCGAGTTCGTCGTGGCGAACACCGACGCGCAGGCGCTGACCATGTCGAAGGCCGACCGGCTGATCCAGCTTGGCGCGCATGTCACCGAAGGCCTCGGCGCCGGCTCGCAGCCGGAAGTCGGCCGCGCAGCGGCGGAAGAGTGCATCGACGAGATCCTCGACCATCTCACCAACACCCATATGTGCTTCGTCACCGCCGGCATGGGCGGCGGCACCGGCACCGGTGCTGCTCCGGTCGTTGCCCGCGCCGCGCGCGAAAAGGGCATCCTCACCGTCGGCGTCGTCACCAAGCCGTTCCACTTCGAAGGCCAACGCCGCATGAAGACGGCCGACATGGGCATCGAGGAACTGCAGAAATGCGTCGACACCCTGATCGTCATTCCCAACCAGAACCTGTTCCGGCTGGCCAATGACAAGACCACCTTCGCCGACGCCTTCGCCATGGCCGACCAGGTGCTCTATTCCGGTGTTGCCTGCATCACCGACCTGATGGTCAAGGAAGGCCTGATCAACCTCGACTTCGCCGACGTGCGTTCGGTGATGCGCGAGATGGGCAAGGCGATGATGGGCACCGGCGAAGCTTCGGGCGAGGGGCGTGCGATGGCCGCCGCCGAGGCTGCGATCGCCAACCCGCTGCTCGACGAGACCTCGATGAAGGGCGCCAAGGGCCTGCTGATCTCGATCACCGGCGGCCGCGACCTCACCCTGTTCGAAGTCGACGAGGCGGCGACCCGCATCCGCGAGGAAGTCGACCAGGACGCCAACATCATCCTCGGCGCTACCTTCGACGAAGAACTCGAAGGCGTCATCCGGGTCTCGGTGGTTGCCACGGGTATCGACAAGTCGGCGGCCGACATCGCCGCCGCGCCGATCTCGATCCGTGCCGCGCCGCCGCAGCAGAAGCCGGCCGCCCGCCCGGCCATCGCCGCCGTGGAAAGCCGCCCGGCGCCGGTCCAGCAGCCTGTCTACGAGCCGCGTGCCGCCGACCCGGTCGCCGAGGCGATCCAGCTCGCCGAGGCAAATGCCGCGGCGATGGCGCAGGCCCGTCCGGCTCCGGTCGCCCATGCCGACGATTTCCGCCCGCAGAGCAAGATCTTCCAGGCGCCGCCGCAGCAGCCGATGCCGCAGCCGGTCGTCCAGCAGATGATGCAGCCGGCCCCGCAGCCGCGTGAAATGCTGCGCGAGGTCCAGCAGCCGGTGGCGATGGCGCCGCAGCGCATGCCGCGAGTCGAGGACTTTCCGCCGGTGGTGAAGGCGGAAGTCGACGCCAAGAGCCGCCCGGTGGACCACGAAAACAACAGCGGGCCGATGGGCCTCCTGAAGCGCCTGACCAACGGCCTGACCCGTCGCGAGGAGGAGCCTGCAAGGCTGCAGCCGGCACAGCCGCGCGAGCCCAAGCTGCGCCAGGCTGCCCCCGAAGTGCGCCGTCTCGCCAGCCAGGACGCCCAGCTCTACGCGCCGCGCCGCGGCCAGCTCGACGACCAGGGCCGCCTGACGCCGCAGACCAGGGCGACTCAGGATGACGATCAGCTGGAGATTCCGGCGTTCCTGCGCCGCCAAGCCAACTGAACGGTTAACGGACTGTAACAATTGTTAACAGGCAGGCAAGGAATTGCTTGCCTGTTAACGTTTTAAATGGCGCAAAATCAAAAGGTTACGATGTCGAGCTCGCTCCGGCTCGCGGTTACAAAGGGTAAGAAACCGTGATTTGGAGTCTCCCTGCCGGGACACTATCTTCGCTGCCTACCATGGTCGGTGCGCCGGGATTTCGGGGGAAGTGCCCCTGCCTGCCGATTTAACAAGAGCCGCGCCCTCGGGCTGGAGAAGCGGACCTAGGCATTTCGGGCTTATGGGGATTGTCTTGCACGACCATCAGACGACAGTGAAGACGCGCGCGTCGCTTACGGGCACCGGCGTTCACAGTGGCAAAGAAGTTTCCATCAGTTTCCTGCCCGCGGATGCCGATACCGGTATCGTGTTCCAGCTGCTCAATGAGGAAGGGCCGGGCCGCGAGTTCCGTGCCCTGTTTTCCGAAATCGGCGCCACCGATTTGTGCACCATGCTTGGCGATCCCGCAGGCGAGCATATCGCCACGGTCGAGCACATCATGGCCGCCCTGTTCGGGCTCGGCATCGACAATGTTCTCATCGAGATCGACGGCCACGAGGTGCCGATTCTCGACGGCAGCGCCATGGCCTTCGTGGAAGCCATCGACCACGCGGGAATCGAGACGTTGCCGGTCAAGCGGCGCTATATCAGGGTCGTCAAGCCGGTCCGCATCGAGAACGGCGCTTCCTGGGCGGAGTTCAGGCCTTACGACGGCACCCGCTTCGAGGTCGAGATCGATTTTGAAAGCCCGGCCATCGGCCGTCAGCTCTTCGCCTCTGATATCAATGCCGACATTTTCCGCCGCGACATCGCGCGGGCCCGTACCTTCGGTTTCATGAAGGATGTCGAGCGGCTGTGGGCCGCCGGCTATGCACTGGGATCCTCGCTCGAAAACTCGCTGGTGATCGGCGACGACAACCGGGTCATCAATATGGGCGGCTTGCGTTATCCCAATGAATTCGTGCGCCACAAGACGCTCGACGCCATGGGCGACCTGGCGCTGGCCGGTGCCCGCTTCATCGGCTGTTTCCGTTCCTATCGCGGCGGCCACAGGCTGAACGCTGCGGCGCTGCGGCGCCTGCTGTCGGACCGCACGGCCTTCGAGATCGTCGAGACGACACGCCGCGAGCGTGGCCGTGCGGCGGAGATGAGCGCCGTCAATGCGCCGCTCTACGCTCCTTGGATGATCTGATTCTGTTCATTTTTCTCTGATAGGATGGCCGTGCGGGTGTTGCATGAATGCATCATCGGCCAGCGAAATGGCGTGGACGAGCAAGCCGCGCTTCGCCGCCACAAAAATGCGCGATTGCCCGGAGATAGCGTTGCCGGGCAAGGCGGTTATGGTTTATGGCTGCTGCCGTCGATTAGTGCATGTCGCTCAAAAGTGGGGACCAGTTTTGGGACAACTGCATGCAAGAGGCATTAAAATAACGCCGAAAGGGCGCAATCCAATCATGTTCTTCACGCGAGTCGGTCAATCGAAAGCGCCACAGCGGTCTGTTCTCCTGGGGCTTTCGCTGGTTGTTCCATCGCTCTTTCTGTCGGCCTGCATGTCGTCGCCGGAAAAAGACATCAACCTGTCGACCTATGTCGACCAGACCGAACCGGCCGATGTCCTCTACAATCAGGGCCTCGCCAACATGAATGCGGGACGCCTCGATGAGGCGAGCAAGAAGTTCGACGCCGTCGACCGTCAGCATCCCTATTCGGAATGGGCCCGCAAATCGATGGTGATGGGCGCCTTCGCTGACTATCGGAAGGGCAGCTACGACGACGCGATCTCTTCGGCCAAACGCTATCTGGCGCTTTATCCGTCCACTGAGGACGCGCCCTATGCGCAGTACATCATCGGCCTGAGCTACTATCGCCAGATCAAGGATGTGACGCAGGATCAGAAGGAAGCGCGCCAGACGCTGCAGACGATGCAGGATCTGGTCACCCGCTGGCCGACGTCGGAATATGTCGACGACGCCAAGGAGAAAATCCGCTTCGCAAACGACCAACTCGCCGGCAAGGAAATGCAGATCGGCCGCTATTATCTGGAGCGCCGCGAGTACATTGCCGCCGTCAAGCGCTTCCGCACCGTGGTCGAAAGCTATTCCAACACACGTCACGTCGAGGAAGCATTGGCCCGCCTGACTGAAAGCTATTACGCGCTGGGGCTGACGTCCGAGGCCCAGACGGCCGCCGCGGTGCTCGGCACCAACTACCCCGACAGCCCGTGGTACAAGGATTCCTATAAGCTGTTGCAGAGCAACGGCCTGGCGCCGCGCGAGAATGCCGGCTCGTGGATATCCAAGGCCGGGAAGCTGATCACCGGCGCCTGACATCCAAAGCGCGTCGCAGCGACGCGCTTTTTCGGATTGATCCGATGCTGAAACAAAAAGATAGTGCGGCGCTGCGACTCTGATTGGTCGCATGCCGCTTCCAAAGCGGTTCAGCGATTTGATTGAAGCGCTGAACCGTCCTGTCTCGTTGTTGACGCAATTCCGGTGGGAAACCGCTACGCACTTTTCCTGGAATTGCCTGAGGTCCGGGTTCTGATGCTTTCCAGACTGTCGATCCGCGATATCGTCCTGATCGAGAAGCTGGATATTGACTTCCAGCCGGGCCTTTCCGTGCTGACCGGCGAAACCGGCGCCGGCAAATCCATCCTTCTCGATGCCCTGTCGCTGGCACTCGGCGCGCGTGGCGACGCCTCGCTGGTGCGCCATGGCGCGCCACAAGGCCAGGTCATCGCCGTGTTCGATGTGCCGCGCAACCATCCGGTGCGCGCGCTGCTTGCCGAAAACGCCATCGAGGATGACGGCGACGTCATCCTGCGCCGCGTGCAGACGGCGGACGGCCGCACCCGCGTGTTCGTCAACGACCAACCATCCAGCGTGACCCTGATGCGCGATGTCGGCCGCGCGCTAGTCGAGATCCACGGCCAGCATGACGAGCGCGCCTTGGTCGATCCCGGCGCTCACCGTGACGTGCTCGACGCTTTCGGCGGCCATCTCGGCGCCGTTCGCTCGACCGGCGAGGCCTGGCGGCACTGGCGCGCCGGTGAGCAGGAGCTTACGCGCCACCGCGCCAAGGTGGCGGCCGCAGCGCGCGAGGCGGACTATCTGCGCGCCGCGGTGGCGGAACTGACCAAGCTCGATCCGCAGCCCGGCGAGGAGACGGAACTGGCAGAACTGCGCGCCCATATGATGCGCGCCGAAAAGATCGCTTCGGAAATCCATGATGCGCAGGATGTGCTGTCCGGCCCATCCTCGCCCTTGCCGCAACTCGCCAGCCTGTTGAGGCGGCTGCAGCGCAAGGCGACGGAGGCGCCCGGTCTGCTCGAGGACGTCGTCAAATCGCTGGATGAAGCGATGCTGTCGCTCGACGCGGCGCAATCGGGCGTCGAGGCTGCCCTTCGCGCGACCGAGTATGATCCACAGCGGCTGGAGAAGGCGGAAGAGCGGCTGTTTTCGCTGCGCGCGGCGTCACGCAAGCACAGCGTCGCCGTCGACGACCTGGCGCAACTGCGTGACACGATGGTTGCCGATCTCGCCGATCTCGACGCCGGCGAGGAACGCCTGCATGGACTGGAAAAACAGGCGGCCGCGGCACGCGAGGCCTATGACATCGCGGCAGTGCAGCTTTCCTCGCTTCGCCACGCCGCGGCAGTCGGCCTGACCAAGGCCGTGATGGCCGAACTGCCGGCGTTGAAGCTCGAGCGCGCGGCTTTCATCGTCGAGATGAAGAGCGAGGCCGAGACGCGCATGGAAGAGGGCATCGACCAGATCGAGTTCTGGGTGCGCACCAACCCCGGCACACGGCCGGGGCCGATGATGAAGGTGGCCTCCGGCGGCGAGCTGTCGCGCTTCCTGCTGGCGCTCAAAGTGGCGCTGGCCGATCGCGGCTCGGCGCCGACGCTGGTCTTTGACGAAATCGACACCGGTGTGGGCGGCGCAGTGGCGGACGCGATCGGGCAGCGGCTGGCGCGGCTGTCGAAGCGCGTGCAGGTGCTGTCTGTCACCCATGCGCCGCAGGTGGCGGCGCGCGCGGCGACGCATTTCCTGATCTCCAAATCGGGCAGCACCGACCGCGTGGCGACCGGCATCGCCGAGATGGACAGGACGGCCCGGCAAGAGGAGATCGCCCGCATGCTGGCCGGCGCCACCATCACCGATGAGGCACGTGCCGCCGCCGAGCGGCTGCTGCGTGAAAATACAAGCGCGGCGTAAGACATACTGCGTCATGAGGCGAGTCAGGATATGGCTCCATCCTGCTGTTCAGGAATGATCTTTCCCGAAAACTGGTTCCCTCTTTTCGGGATCATGCTCTATTGTGACGCGCCACCGTTCGGGGGAGAAAAGCATGGCCGAAAAACCTGTCGATTCGCTCAGCGAAAGCGAGGCTGAAGCCGAGCTCCGGCGGCTGGCCGAAGAGATCGCCGTGCACGATGTGCGCTACCACGCCGAAGACGCGCCCACGATCACGGACGCGGAATATGACGCGCTGCGGCAGCGCAACCTCGCCATCGAGGCGCGCTTTCCCGACCTGGTGCGCGACGATTCGCCGTCGCGCAGGGTGGGTGCCGCGCCGGCGGAAGGTTTCGCCAAGGTGCGCCATGCCGTGCCGATGCTCAGCCTCGCCAAGGCCTATACCGACGAGGACGTCGCTGATTTCATCGAGCGCGGCCGGCGCTTCTTCGATCGCGATAGGGACCTCGACATCGCTTTCACCGCCGAGCCGAAGATCGACGGACTGTCGGCTTCGCTGCGCTATGAGAATGGCGTGTTCGTGCAGGGCGCAACGCGCGGCGACGGCACTGTGGGCGAAGACATCACCGCCAATCTCCGGACCATCGCCGACATCCCCGCCAGGCTGAAAGGCTCTGGCTGGCCTGATGTCATCGAGATACGCGGCGAGGTCTACATGACCTATGCCGAGTTCGAGGCGCTGAAGGCGCGCTCGGCGGCGGCCGGCGGCCAGGATTACGTCAATCCACGCAACACGGCGGCCGGTTCGCTGCGCCAGAAGGATGCCTCCGTCACCGCCGCTCGCAACCTCAAATTCTTCGCCTATGCCTGGGGCTTCACGACAGCGGATCCGGCGCCAACCCAGTACGATGCCGTGCAGAAATTCGCCGAATGGGGCTTCAAGGTCAGTCCTTTGATGGTGCGGGCGAAGTCGGTCGAGGACCTTATTGCGCATTACCATCTGATCGAGGAGCAGCGCTCCTCGCTCGGCTATGACATAGATGGCGTCGTCTACAAGGTCGACCAGTTGGAACTGCAGCGCCGATGGGGCTTTGTTACCGGCGAGCCGCGCTGGGCCGTTGCGCATAAATTCCCGGCCGAACAGGCAATGACATCAGTTCAGAAGATCGACATCCAGGTCGGACGCACCGGTACGCTGGCGCCGGTCGCGCGGCTTGCACCCGTCACCGTCGGCGGTGTCGTGGTCGAGAATGTCACGCTGCACAATGAGGACTACATCAAGGGTTTCGACAGCAACGGCCAGCCGATCCGCGACGGCATCGACGTTCGCATCGGCGACACGGTGGTGATCCAGCGGGCAGGGGATGTCATTCCGCAGATCGTCAGCGTCGTCATCGACAAGCGCCCGGCCGATGCCGTGCCTTACGAATTCCCGCATATTTGTCCTGTCTGCGGCTCGCCCGCCACGCGCGAGATCAACGAGAAGTCCGGCAAGGAGGACTCGCGCCGGCGCTGCACCGGCGAGCTGATCTGCGGCGCACAGGCCGTGGAAAGATTGCGCCATTTCGTTTCGCGCGGAGCGCTGGATATCGAGGGCCTGGGTGCCGAAAACATCGACACATTCTTCAATGCCGGGCTGATCAAGACGGCCGCCGATATTTTTACGCTTCGGGATCGCCGCCCCGCAGTCACCAAGGCACTTGCCGAGCGGCGCGAGGAGCAGGCCAGGCAGCGCGAGGCGGTGTCCGGCAAGACGCGCAAGAATGTGCGCAGTGTCGAGGACCGCAACTATGAAGGCCTCGACAAGCTGTTTGCGGCCATCGATTCGCGCCGCGAGCCGGAACTCGACCGCTTCATCTTCGCGCTCGGCATCCGCCATATCGGAGAGACGACGGCCGCCGTGCTCGCCAAGACCTTCTCGACCATCGAAGAGCTGATCCGCGTCGGCAAGGAGACCGCGGCGGCGGCGGATCCGCACACCGTCTTTCCGTCGGTCAACGGCATTGGCGACACGGTGATCGGTGCTTTGCGCGATTTCTTCGGCAATGAGCGCAATGACGACGTGCTCGACAAGCTGCTCGAGCAGGTCAAGCCGAAGCCGTATGTCGTCACCGTTTCGGCCGACAGCGAGGTCGCCGGCAAGACCATCGTCTTCACCGGCACGCTGGAGAAGATGACGCGATCGGAAGCCAAGGCGATGGCCGAGCGTCTCGGCGCCAAGGTGGCCGGCTCGGTTTCGGCCAAGACCGACCTCTTGGTGGCGGGGCCGGGTGCCGGCTCCAAGCTCAAGCTTGCCAGCGAACTCGGCGTCGAAGTCATTGACGAGGACACCTGGCTGCAGCGGGTCGGCAAGTCGTGACGGACGGCGCGTTCAAAGGCTTCGGCCCAAAGGCCATTCCATTCCTGAAGGCACTCGATTTCCACCAGAGCCGCGAATGGTTCCTGGAAAATCGCGATCTGTTCGAACAGGAGTTGCGCGATCCCCTGGGCGATCTCGTCGACACGCTGACGCAACGGTTCACGGATGCCGGGCTCGGCTTGCGCGGTGACCGCAAGAAATCACTGTTCCGCATCAATCGCGACGTGCGCTTTGCCAAGGACAAGCGCCCCTACAACCGGCATGTCTCGGCGATCCTGTCGCCTGATGGCAGCAAGGCCGTGCAGGGCGTCTTCTACATTCACATCGGGCTCGAGGGCTGCTTTGCCGGCGTCGCCTGGTGGCAGCCGGAGGCAGCGCTGCTGCTGGCGATGCGGCGCGCCATCGAGACGTGGCCCGACAGGTTTCGCGCCATGGTGAAGGCGTTGAAGAAGAACGGCCTCGAACTCGATGCCGAAGGCGCCATGAAACGCACGCCACGCGGCTTCGAGCACGTTACGGACAAAGACCTCGTCGGCGCCATCCGCAGCCGTCATTTCGCCGTCCGCCACGCCATCGATCCGGCTGGGATCCAAACGGTTGCGCTTGTCGATGAGCTCGTTGATTTCACCCTTCGCGCCAAGCCGCTGCTCGACTGGGGCAGGGCGATCGAGGGCAACGTGCCGGAGTGTTAAATTTCCAGCACTTGGGATGCGATGGCTACATTCGCATCAACAGTCCGCCGTCGACGGCAAGCTCGATGCCGGTGATATAGCTCGCCGCGTCCGAGAGCAGGAACAGCGCGGCATTGGCCATGTCCTGCGGCGTGCCGATGCGGCCGAGCGGGGTGTAGTCGGCCACCGCGGCGCGCTTCTCCTCGGTGTCCCAGCGCGCCTGGAGCGGCGTCAGCGCCATGCCGGGGCAGATCGCATTCGAGCGGATGCGTTCGCCGGCAAGTTGCATGGCCAGCGACTTCGAGAGTGCGCAGACGCCCGCTTTCGACGCCTGATAGGCATCCTGCGGCTTCAGGTCGCCGCGATACCACTGGATGGTCGAGAAATGCACCATGGCGCCGCCACGGCCGCCGGCGCGCATCTGGGGAACGACCGCGCGCGCCGTATGCACGAAGGACTTCAGGTTTATGTTGAAGACCTGGTCCCAGACATCGAGGTCCATCTCAAGAGCCGATTTGTCGCGGCCGAACCAGAGCACCCCTGCGACATTGGCGAGGTAGTCTATGCCGCCGCGTTCGCGGCCGGCGGCGCCGATGGTCCGCTCGACGAAAGCGGCGTCGGTAAGGTCGCCCTGGGCGAAGGTAAGCCTGTCGTCATAGGAAGCAAGCGAGGCCGGGCGGGGCTTGATGTCGATGGCGGTGACCGAGGCACCGGCATCGAGCAGCGCCAGCGTGATCGCCTCGCCCATGCCGCCGCCCGCTCCGGTGACGACCGCATGCCTGCCGGTGAAATCATAAGCGATCATCTGAGCCCCGTCCGCAAATTCGCGATGACAGGACAATAGGGGCGCAGACGGCGCAAAGGCAACGTTGTTGAGCAGTATCTATGCACGATATCGCGCGCATGCTGGCGACGATCATTTCCGCTGATCATTTGGCTCAAGCGAATTCGTGTGACAAGGCGGGCCGCACTTCCTAAATCGGCGGTTTCCATCAGGAGCGGCCTATGGCGACGGACGTGATCTCACAGAGCGGCGGCAAAAGCGACTTCTGGCAGGGCGTGCGGCTCTCCATGCCGGTGGTGGTGGCGTCGGCGCCGTTCGCGGTGCTGTTCGGAGCGCTTGCCGTCGATCAGGGCTTCTCGGTACTCGAAGCATTCCTGATGAGCGCACTGGTGTACGGCGGCGCCAGCCAGATGGTCGGCATCCAGCTGTTCGGCCAGCATGTCGCGCCGTGGCTGATCGTGCTGTCGATCTTCGCCGTCAATTTCCGCCATGTGCTCTACTCCGCCGGCATCGGCCGGCGCATCGCGCACTGGCCGATCGTGCAGCAGGCGCTTGGCTATTTCATTCTTACCGATCCGCAATTCGCGGTGGCCGAAGCGCGGGCACAATCGGGCCAGACGGTCGGCTTCGCCTGGTATCTGGGGCTTGGCCTGCCAGTCTATGTGTTCTGGATTGTAGAGAGCGGGCTCGGCGCTCTCTTCGGCAAGCTCATTCCCGACACGCATGCGCTGGGCATCGATTTCCTGCTGCCGATCTACTTTCTCGGCCTCGTGATGGGCTTCCGAAAGCGGCCGCTGTGGCTGCCGGTGGTCGTGGCCAGTGGCTGCGCCTCGATCATCGCCTACAAGACGGTGGGTTCTCCCTGGCATGTTTCGATCGGCGCCATTGCCGGCGTGCTGCTTGCGGTCATCCTGCCGCCGCACCATAGCGGCGTGGGAGAGCGGCCATGAGCACGACATTCTGGATCATCATCGCCGGCGCCATCGCCACTTACCTGACGCGCATCGGCGGACATCTGGTCATCTCCCGCTTCGACAACATCCATCCGCGCGTCGAGGCCGGCCTTAACGCCGTGCCGGCGGCGGTGTTGACGACGCTGGTGGCGCCGGAACTGTTGAATGCCGGACCGGCGGAATGGCTAGCACTTGTCGTCACCGCCGTGGTTTCGCTGCGCGGCGGACTGATGGCGATGTTTTTGGCCGGCGCGGCGGTGCTGATCGTAGCGCGGCAGTTCGTGGGGTAGGGCATCTCGATATTCAGGTGATGACGGCCTGCAAACGGCGGCTTCCTGCGCTTCCCCGTTCTACTGCGTCGCAGTAGAACTGTGCTCACGTACCCAAAAGTACGCTCCGTTCCGGTTCTCGGAAACCACCATTCTCGGCTCGTCCTGACCTGAATCTCGACACGCCCTGCGTCTCGGAAAATCTAAATCTTCGCGTCGTGCGGCAGTGGCGCTGTCGCCTTTTCCAGCCAGGCCAGCGTTTCGCCGTCGAGCATTGGTCCGATCTCGGCCAGCACGCGGGCGTGGTAGGCGTCGAGCCAGTGCAACTCTTCGCGCGTCAACAGGTCCGACCGCACCAGCCTGATGTCGATCGGCGCCAGCGTCAGCGTCTCGAAGCCATGCATGGCGATGTCGCCGCCCTCGATCTGTTCGGCCGGCGTCACCAGGATGAGGTTTTCGATGCGGATGCCGTAAGAACCTTCCTTGTAGTAGCCGGGTTCGTTGGACAGCATCATGCCTTCGAGCAGCTTTTCGGTACCGGTGCGGGCAATGCGTTGCGGGCCTTCATGCACGGCCAGATACGAGCCGACGCCATGGCCGGTGCCATGGGCGAAGTCGCAGCCATGCTTCCACAGCGCCATGCGGGCGACGGCGTCGATCTCCGAGCCGCGTGTGCCGGCGGGGAAGCGCAGTGTCGAAATGCCGATCATGCCCTTCAGAACCAGCGTGAAGCGCTCGCGCATCTCCCGCGTCGGCTCGCCGATCGGCACGGTGCGGGTGATGTCGGTGGTGCCGTCCTGGTACTGCGCGCCGGAATCGAGCAGGAACAGCTCGCCGGCATTGAGCTTGCGGCTGGTGGCGCGCGACACGCGGTAATGCATGATGGCGCCGTTCGGGCCGGCGCCGGAAATGGTGTCGAAGGAGACATCGCGTAGCGGCATCTGGGTTTCCTCGCCGGTCTGCCGGCGGCTTTCTTCCAGCCTGGTGACGACCGCTATCTCGTCAAGCGAGCCGGGTTTTTGCCGCTCCAGCCAGCACAAAAGCTTCGCCACCGCGGCACCGTCGCGGCGATGCGCTGCGCGCGAGCCGTTGATCTCGGCCTGGTTCTTGGTGGCGCGCGGGATGCGGGCGGGATCGGGTGCTGCGATCACCGTGCCGCCATTGTCCTCGACCAGCATGCGCAGCCTGTCGGCGGCCAGCATCGGGTCGAGCGCGATTTTGGCGCCGCCCTTGGCGAGGGCGGCGATCGCCGCCTCGAATTCGCCGGGCTCGTGCGGATCGGCAAGCTGCGTGAGATAGGCCGCGACCTGGCGCGAGAATTTCTTGCTGTCCATGAACAACTGATGCGAGCCGTCGGCGGCGAGAATGGCGAAGCCGAGCGCCAGCGGCGTATGCGGCACGTCACCGCCACGGATGTTGAAGGCCCAGGCGATGGAGGAGGGGTCGGTCAGCACCGCATGGGTCGCGCCGTCCTTGCCGATCGCCGTTGCCAGCCGCGCCAGCTTGTCCTTGGCGAGTTCGCCGGCAAAACCGATCGGATGCAGCTCGACCGGCGTCACCGGCGCGGCGGGCTGATCCTTCCAGATGATGTCGATCGGGTTTTTCTCGAGAGGCACCAGCACGGCGCCGGTCTTGTCGGCCGCGGCCCGCAGCGCCTTGACCTCGCCGATCGTGTGCAGCCAGGGGTCGAAGCCTAACCGCGCGCCTTTGCCCAGATGATCCTTGAGCCAGACCGCGGGCGGGTTGTCGACCAGGCTTTCGACCGAAAAGATGTCGAGATCGACCTCACTGCGCACCTGCAGCGTGTAGCGCCCGTCGACAAAGATGAAGGCGCGGTCCCGCAGCACGATGGCGACGCCTGCAGAGCCGCTGAAGCCGGTCAGCCATTTAAGCCGTGCCGAACGATCGGCGACATATTCGCCCTGATGCTCGTCGGCACGCGGAACGATGAAACCGTCGAGGCCATTAGCGGCCAGCCATTGGCGCAGCAGCGCCACGCGCGGCTTGCCGACCGAAGGGTCGCCCGCGGAATCGAAGGTCTGGAACATGATGGGCCTCCCTTGCACTGACGCAACCGTAGCTCACGGCCCTGGAAATCGGAATCGATTTCCAGCTGGCGCAACCTGCTACAGTGCCGCCTGGCTGACAACCAGATGGGGCTGGTCCAGCCGCAGTACGAGGGCTGGGTGTCGTTGTTCATCCCCGACACAACGCGGCTTTGCTGCGCTGCCCGCCAGCACACGGGAATTGTAACCAGAAAAAGTCAGCAACGCCTGCTTTTTGAGCGTGCGTCACTTCGCATGGCAAGTTATCTGGTTCGGGTTTTCTTTTCTTGACAGCCGGGGGCGGGGCCTTCCGGTGGTTGGTGTCGGCGGCCAGTTCCGGCACGCTGTTGAAAGCGATGATGCTGGCCGCTTGCCGTTTGCAGGGTCGATGTTGAAAGTGAGGACTACGTCTTGAGCCATTCAGTCGGCAACAACCGTGCTTGTTCGCGGCCTGGCGTCTGGTGTGGCCAACTATTGATCGATGCAAATTCGCAACGGATTTGCTCTGATTTCTTGTCTGGGCTCCGTGTTGCTTGGTTCCGGTAATCTATACGGCTTCCATTCGCTTGTCTCTCGGCAGCGGGTTTCGTAGCGTCGACACGGGCTTAAGGATGGTTGGTCGGGGGGATTTTGGATGAGATATTCTGTTTCCGCAGCGCGTGCCAAAGGCGATGGCGAGGTGAATGCGCGGCTTGCGGGCTCGCTTCGGTCGTCGACGTCGCTTCCGGCTCTGCTGATAGCCGGGCTGATTGCGACCGCTGTAACGCCGATCATGTCAGGTGGCGCCTCGGCCGAGGATTTCGCTCACAACAGCGGCGATTGGGGTTCGGCTGCGAACTGGACTCCCGCAACGGTTCCCAACAGCGTCGATGCGGTCGTGAACTTCAACCATGATGCGCCGGACCAGGGGCTCGGCTATACCGTTTTCCTGACTGGTGGACCCTATACGGTCGGCACGCTGAACTTGAATGCCACGAGCACCTCCGGCGGTTACCGGTTTTCAAGCGGCGTTTTGAATTTCCAGGCCTCTGGGCAGGCCTCGATCAACGTGCAGACGAACAATTTCATTTCCGACCTGGACGCCGGCGCCAGCTTCAATTTCGTCTCCGACACTGTCGTCACGGTCGATGCCGGTGCTCATTTTACGGCCGATGGAGTGATCTCAGGCGCAAGCCTCACCAAGAGCGGTGACGGCTTGCTGACCTTGAATGGTGCAAACACCTACACGGGCGGCACCAACCTCTATGGCGGCACGCTCAGCCTTGGCAACGATGCGGCGCTTGGGACGGGGGCTGTCTACGCCAACGGCGGCACGACCATCGACATCCAGAACGGCATCACGATCAACAATGACCTGATCATGTATGCCGGCATGAATCTGAATGTCGGCTCGGGGGCAACCGGAACCTATGCCGGTCAGATTTCGGAATTCAGCGATCCAACCGCGATCGCCAAGACCGGCGCCGGCACGCTCGTTTTGACCAACGACAGCAACAGTTTCAGCTCCGGCGCCAGGATCGAGGAGGGCACGATCCGGGTCACGGCCGATCATGCGTTGGGTTCGGGCCCGATCACGCTGGATGGCGGCACGTGGCAGGCGGGCGCAAACCTCAACCTTGCGAACGTCTCGATCCTGTTCGGAACTGCCGGCGGCACCATCGACACGAATGGCTTCGACGTCAGCACGAACGCCAGCATGGGTGACAATGATACGCCAAGCGGGACATTCACCAAAACCGGCGCGGGGACGCTGACGGCCGACGGTTTCGCCGGCAACAACACTTACGCTACGGCCACGGACGTGGCCCAAGGCACGCTGAAGGCGGCCACGACCAACATCTTCAGCGCGAACAGCGCCTATACGGTGGCAAGCGGCGCAACGCTTGACCTCAACAATTTCGACCAGGCGATCGGCTCGCTTGCCGGCGCGGGAGCGGTTACCAGCGGCACAGGCAAGCTGACAACCGGAGGCAACAATGGCTCGACGGTATTTTCGGGCGCCATCACCGGTACCAACGGACTTATCAAGGACGGGACTGGAACCTTCGAGCTGTCGGGTGTCAACGCGTTGTCGGGCGGGACCGACGTGAAGGCCGGTACCTTGCTGGTCTCAGGCTCGCTGGCCAGTTCTGCCGTTACAGTCGACAGTGGCGCCACGCTCGCCAGCGGCGGCACGGTTGGCTCGTTCGATGCTTCCGGCACGGTCGCGCCCGGCAACAATGCGATCGGCACGCTGACCGTCAACGGCGCCGCCAAGTTCGAGTCCGGCTCGACCTATGCGGTGGAACTCAATTCGGCTGGTCTTTCGGATCTGATCGACGCATCCGGTGCCGCTACCGTAACCAATGGCGCCGGCTTGACGGTGACCAATATCGGGCTGAGTGGCCTGGTCGCGGGTACCCGCTACACGGTGCTCCGGGCAGGCAGCGTGAGCGGAACGTTCACCCTGGTGGGCGATCCGCAGGTCTCCGCCTTCGCCAGCCTGAGCACCACATCCGACGCAACCCACGCCTATGTCGACGTCAGCCAGACAAAGACCTTCGGTTCAGCCGGCCTGACGCCGAACCAGACCGCCACCGGCGAAGGGCTCGACAGTGCGGCCAGCAGTGCCTTGGTCAGCGCGGTGCTTGGCTTGCCGAGCGACGCGGCCGCGCAGGCGGCTTTCGACCAGCTTTCGGGCGAAATCCATGCCTCGGCCAAGGGTATGATTCTCCAGGACAGCCACTTCCTGCGGGACGCGGTTACGGCGCGCCTGCGCGCCGCCTTCGGCGACAGCGGCAAGACCGCCTCGCTGCCGGTCATGGCCTATGGCGAGGACGGCGTTCAGCCCGTAGCCGCCGACACGGACCGCTTCGCCGTCTGGTCGCAGGGTTTCGGCTCCTGGGGCGGTACCGACAGCGACGGCAATGCGGCCGCGTTCGACCGTTCCACTGGCGGCCTGCTGATCGGCGCCGACGGCATGGCCGGCGACTGGCGGATCGGCGTGGTTGGCGGCTACAGCCGCACCAGCTTCAATGCCGACGACAGGAACTCGTCCGGCGACAGTGACAATTATCATCTCGGTCTCTATGGCGGGACCAATTGGGGCGCCGTCGCCTTACGGACCGGTGCCGCCTACACCTGGCACCGGATCTCGACATCGCGCTCCGTGGCTTTCCAGGGCTTCACCGACAATCTGTCGGCCGATTACGATGCCGCGACCGCGCAGGCCTTCGGCGAGGTGGCCTACAAGACCGATGCCGGGCCTTTTGCCTTCGAGCCCTTCGCCAATCTCGCCTATGTCAATCTGCACACGGATGGTTTTGCCGAGAGCGGCGGCGCCGCTGCGCTGACCAGCGCCAGCTCGACGTCAGACGTGACCTTTACCACGCTCGGCGTCAGGGCTTCCACCGACATCACCATCGGTGGCGTTGCGGCGACCGCGCGCGGCATGTTCGGCTGGCGCCATGCCTTCGGCGACGTGACACCGCTATCGACCGTCGCGTTTGCCGGCGGCGACGACTTCACCATTGCCGGCGTGCCGATCGCCAGGGACGCGATGCTGGTCGAAGCCGGCTTCGAGGTGCAATTGGCGCGGAACGCCACGCTTGGCCTGTCCTATGCCGGACAGTTCGGGCCGGATGCCTTCGAAAATGGCTTCAAGGCCAATCTGGGCATCAAGTTCTAAGAATTGGCAAGCGTCAGAGGACCGGCGCTGCTTGCCGGCCTCAATGCTTGAGATGGATCGTCACCCAGCCTTCGCGGTGGAGCGTGCGCACGTGGCGAAAGTTCTGGCCGACATAGGCCGAGATGACGGGGTCGCGCTGGCGCTCGAGGATGCCTGACAGCACGATCGAGCCGCCGAGTGAGATATGCCGGGCCATCTGCGGCGCCAGCCGCATGAGCGGCCGCGCCAATATGTTGGCGACGATCAGATCGAAGGGGGCACGCTTGCCGAAGATCGGGTGATGGAAGCCCGGTGCGGTCACCGTTTCGATCGATGCCTTGACGTGGTTGAGCCGCGCATTGGCGGCGGCGACCTTCACCGCCACCGGATCGATATCGGTGGCGAGCACCGGAATATGCGCCAGCTTGGCGACGGCGATCGCCAGCACGGCGCTGCCGGTGCCGAGGTCGAGCGCGTTGCGCGGATGCTCGCGCCGCACCACCTTCTCCAGCATTTCCAGGCAGCCTGATGTGGTGCCGTGGTGACCGGTGCCGAAGGCAAGGCCGGCCTCGATCTCGATGGCGAGTTCGCCGCTGTGGCGCTTCCTGCGGTCATGCGCGCCATGGACGAAGAAACGGCCGGCGCGCACCGGCTTCAGGCCCTCCAGCGAGCGCGCCACCCAGTCGATGTCGGGCAGCGCCTCACGCT
The DNA here is from genome assembly GCF_013170725.1 of Mesorhizobium erdmanii. Lineage (NCBI taxonomy): Bacteria > Pseudomonadati > Pseudomonadota > Alphaproteobacteria > Hyphomicrobiales > Phyllobacteriaceae > Mesorhizobium > Mesorhizobium erdmanii. Next base: position 3,266,291 of record NZ_CP033361.1, read on the forward strand.
CGATCGGTTTTGACAGAGCTAGACCGGTTAGAACGTCCTTTACCCGCGCCTCGACCGCGTCGACGTCGCCATCGGTATAGAGCGAGACTTCGTGGATGTCCCGGTCCTCGTCGACTTCCAGCACGGCGATCGGCAGGCCTTCTTCCTCGAAAGCCAGCTCGAGCGCCGCGAATATGCGCTCAGCCTCGATCTTTCCGCTGGTGAAATGGAGCCGCGTCTGGGTCATGTTGTCCGGATCAACCCTTGGCCGCGAGCCGCTTCAGCTTTTCCACGGCGGTGCTGGCGCTTTCGCCATAGGCGATGGTGCCGGCAAAGTCGCCCTTGGAGTTGAGCAGCAGCACCGAGGCGGTGTGGTCCATCGTGTAGTCGCCGTCACCGGTATCGACCTTCTTCCAGTAGATGCCGAACGACTTGGCCATGGCGTATACCTTGTCCGGGTCGCCGGATATGCCGGTGATGCGGTCGGAGAAATTGCTGACATAGGCGTTCATCACCGCCGGCGTGTCGCGGGCCGGGTCGATCGAGACGAAGTAGGCATGCAGGTTCTTGCCGTCGTCGCCCAGCGTCTTCAGCCAGCCGGAGAGCTCGAACAGCGTGGTCGGGCAGACCTCGGGGCAGTGGGTGAAGCCGAAGAAGACGACGCTGGGCTGCCCGCGGAACGCCGCCTCGGTGATCGGCGCGCCTTTCTGGTCGACCAGCGTGAAGGGAGCGCCGAACGGTTCGCCGCCATAATGGCCGCGATACCAATCGAAGGTCAGCCAGCCGATGCCGGCCGCCATCAAGACGAGAATGCCGACCAGGATAGAACGCATCATCAGAAAAGTCCGTCCGCTGAAATCATCGCGCCGGCTCGATGCCGCGCCGGTGCGACACTCTTAGCGGTTCGGCCCCGTGCAGGCAAAGTGCCGCGTTGCCGCAACCGTTGTGTTGACGCTTCCGCTTGCAAAGCCGCACAACGCGTCCCACCTGAGACCGGCAACTCGAACCGCAGGAGGCTCCTTTGCTCGAATTGATTGGGCGCGAACGGATTGGGCGAAAACTGATCGGCGGCGCGCTCGCCGCGTGCGTTGCGCTCGGCGCGGGCAGCGCCGTCGCCGAGGAAGTCGGCAAGGTCGGCGTCGACTGGGTCGGCAACGACATCATCGTCGAGGCGATCAAGGACCCGAAGGTGGAGGGGGTGACCTGCCATGTCTCCTATTTCGACCGCAGCGTCATCGATCGCCTGCACAAGGGCAACTGGTTCGAGGATCCCTCCGACTCCTCGATCTCCTGCCGTCAGACCGGTCCGATCACCATCGGCGACATCGACATGAGCGAGGGCGGCGAGGAGGTTTTCAAGCAAGGCATAAGCCTGATCTGGAAGAAGCAGGTAGTGAACCGCATCTACGACAAGACCAACGAGACGCTGATCTATCTCTCGCATTCGCGCCAGGTACAGAACGGCTCGGCCAAAATGTCGGTCACAACCGTGCCGCTCTACGGCCAGAGCGTGGTGTGGACCAACGGCAAGCCGAAATAGGGGGCTCTTTACTGGAACTGGCTTGGCGGACGATTGGTCCCGCTTGCGGGACCAATCGCTCGGAGGTAAAGCCGCCGGCATGGACCGTTCCGAAAATCTCGTCCTGAAAGATCCAGAGCCGCGCATCCACCCGACCGCGGAGTTGAAGGCGTGCAGGCTCGGCCGCTACGCTTCGATCGGCGAGCGGGTGGTGCTGCGCGAGGTGAGCGTCGGCGACTTCTCCTATTTCGAGCGTCATGCCGAGGCGATCTATACGAGCATCGGCAAATTCTGCTCGATCGCCGCCGACAGCCGCATCAACGCGCTGGAACATCCGATCGAAAGGCTGACCCAGCATAAGGTCAGCTATCGGCCAAACGAATATTTTCGCTGGCTGGGCGTCGATGCGGCGTTCCGCGAGCGGCGGCAGGCGAAAGCCGTGACCATCGGCCATGATGTCTGGATCGGCCATGGCGCGGTGGTCATGCCCGGCATCACCATCGGCAATGGCGCGGTCATCGGCGCCAATGCGGTGGTGACGCAGGACGTGCCATCCTACACGATCGTCGCCGGCGTGCCGGCGAAGCCGCTCAGGCCGCGCTTTGCGCCTGACACAGCGGCGCGGATCGAAGCGCTCGCCTGGTGGGACTGGCCGGTCGCTAAACTCGCCAGGGCGGTTCCCGACATCCAGGTGATGCCAATCGAGGCCTTCCTCGATCGTTGGGAAAACGACGCCGGTTAGAGCCCGCACACGCTTGCGAGGCAAGCTCCGGACTGAAACCCCTTCCGCCATGCGGGGGTGGCGCGGCGGAAGGGGCTGGAGGTAAACCGCTGTGAAGCGGAAGGAACAGGCTCTCTGCCTGCACGGCTACCATGACACTAAACCCATAAAGCGTGTTTTCCATCCCATGCGCGCGTCGCGTGTATCCAATTGCACCTGACGTATTTGTTGCCGGTGGGAACCCGAGACGGGCGACGGTTGTTTCTCATCGCGGCAGCCATTGAGGATCTCGATAGATGGAAAAGCTTTTCACCAAGGTCGCCAACTCGGTCGCCCACATAACGGGCCTGCCGCTGACCTTTGCCGGCTGCTGCCTGATTGTCATCGTCTGGGCGGTGAGCGGGCCGTTCTTCGGGTTCTCTGACACCTGGCAATTGGTGATCAACACCGGCACCACCATCATCACCTTCCTGATGGTGTTCCTCATCCAGAACACCCAGAACCGCGATGGCGCGGCGATCCAGGCCAAGCTCGATGAGCTGATCCGGGTCAGCGAGGGCCACAACCATTTCATCGGCATCGAGCACCTGACCGAATCCGAAGTCGAGGAAATCCGCGACAAGTGCGAGCGCGCGGCATTGCGCCATGACAAGAAGATCGCTGCCATGGCGGCGAAGAAGGCCGTGGCGCAGAAGCGGGCTCCGAAGAAGAGGGCGGCTTGAAGACCTGGAAAATTAGCCCTTCATGAAGGCCGCGAACGCGTCCTTGTGATCGGCGTGCCAACGCGACAAGGCAGGACGGTTCTCGATGATGTCGCCGATCGCCCAGGCCATGCGCTTTTCATCCATGGAGCGTGCCACATCATTGTCCGGGCAAAGGATATAGAAGTCGCCCCTGACCAGGGATTCCAGCATGAAATCGACGACCTGTTCGCCGGTCCAGGCGCCGGCCGGCTTTTCCGTCGCACCTTCGGTGAGGCCGGTATAGGTGAAGCCGGGGATCAAGAGATGCGCCGACAGGCGAGCGCCAGGCTCGTTTCGCAGCGCATGCGCGAGGCCTTCGGTGAATGTTTTAACGCCCGCCTTGGAGACGTTGTAGGCAAGGTTGCCAGGCGGCGTGGTGATGCCTTGCTTGGAGCCGGTGTTGACGATCAGGCCCGGCCTGGCCGACGCCAGCATCCGCGGCGCGAAGGCTTCGACGCCATGCACGACCCCCCAGAAATTGATGTCGAGCAGCCGTTTCCAGGCATCACGGTTTTCCCAGGGTTTCCCGGGGTTGTCGCCGACGCCGGCATTGTTCATCAGCAGCGAGACTTCGCCGAAGGCGCCGAATGCCCGGTCGGCGAGACGATCGACCTCATCGGCCTTCGAAACGTCCGAGGCAACGGCAAGCACGGCGTCTTCGCCGGCAATGGCCGAGACGGCCCGGAACGCATCGTCAAGGCGGGTGCCGCCAATGTCGGCGAGCACGATTTTCATGCCCATCAGCGCTAGCCGCTTGGCTGCCGCCAGGCCAATGCCGCTGGCGGCGCCGGTGATGACGGCGGCGTTGCCGGGCTTGAGCGCGGGCAGGGCGGTCTGGATTTCGGCGTCGGTAATCATGAGCAATGGGATCCTTTTCTCGATCGCGCAGACCTTAGCGCTGGAACAGGCTTGTGCAAGCCTCCGTCGGCACGTGTCCGGGTTGACCAGTCGGGCCGTGGCTGCGCATGTTGCCGGGACAAAAGAGATTTTTGCCGGGGCAAAGGAGACTTTTTCTGGGACAAAAGGAAACTTTTGCCCTGGGGGTAAAAGGAGATTTCGCGATTGACGGACTGGGTCGCAATTCTGAAGGAGCAGACCGCCACCGGCGACCAGATGGGGCGCGAGGTGCCGCAGATGCTGGCCAATCCCGACATCAGCGAAGCTCAGGTGAAGACGCTGTTCTCGGCGCTGGAAAAACAGGCCGAGTTCGTCGAGAAACTGCGCATGGCGCTGGAGAAGTTCGGCCATGATTTCTCGATCATCAAGGCGGCCGAACGGCTGGAGGAACGCTATGCCGACCTTGCCGCGTCGGTGGCGGAAAAGCTGAAAGCGATGCGTAGATGAACTACTTCTCCAGGACGCGCGAAAAACGCGTGTCGGGCACCAGCCACACCAGGGCGACGGCGACATAGAGCGCCACACCGATCCACCGGTCGAGGAAGGTCAGCGGAACGGCCGCAATGTAGACGGCAAGCGAAATCCTTCCCTTGCGGTCATTGCCAACTGCCTTGGCAAAGGCGGTATCTTGTCCATGCAACTGGTGCAGAGCCAGGACCAGGATGGTGTAAGCGGTCGCACACATTGCGAGGACGAAACCGTAGACGGCGACCGGAACCGTGGCGAAATGGTTCTCGCCCATGAAAGCGGTCGTCACCGGCATCAGCGACAGCCAGAACAAGAGATGCAGGTTCGCCCAAAGCACCCGGCCGTCGACGCGCTGCACGGTGTGGAACATGTTGTGCAGGTTGTTCCAGTAGATGCCGACATTGATGAACGACAGCACGTAGCACAGGAAGATCGGCCACTGCGGCAGCAGTGTCGAAAAATCCTCACCCTCCGGCACTTTCAGGTCCAGCACCATGATGGTGATGATGATGGCCACCACGCCATCGGTGAATGCCTCGACCCTGCCTTTGCCCATGGAACCTCCCGCCGTTAGCGCGGTTCAGCGTTTGATTGAATCGCTGAACTGCTCTAACTCTTTGTTTTTACGCAATTCCGAACGGAAAACCGTTGCACACTTTTCCTGGAATTGCTCTAGGCTGCCAATCTAGATGAGCCGAACGGAGTCGGGAAAGGCCTGAATGTCGGTTCTCAACCGTTCGGCGTTTCAGGAGCCATGTTGGCGCGCCCACGCGGCACGCCGAGGCCGGTATCCGGCGGTTCGCCGGCGGCCGGCCTGTTCTCGATCATGTGCAAGCTGCGCCAGCCGCCGAAGCGGTAGTAGGCCGCGGCCAGAACCAGCGAGGTGATCGAGCCGGCCGGAAAACTCCACCACAGCGCTTCCTCGCCGATGACGCCGCGCATGAAGTAGGCAAAGCCGGTGCGCACGATCAGCACCGAAATCACCAGGATGACCAGTGGCGGCATGACGGCTCCGGTGGCGCGCACCGTGGCGAACAGCACGATGGTGATGCCGAACAGGATGAATGACCAGGACGCGGCCGTGTTGATGTGGGCGGCGACGTCGATCGCCGCGCTGTCGCTGCTCAGGAACAGGCTGAGGATCGAACGGTCGAAGAGCCACAGCAGCGCGACCAGGGCGCCGGTCAGGACGAGGTTGAAGCCGACGCCGGAGGCGGCGATGCGGCCGATCCGGTCCCAGCGGCCGGCGCCGACATTCTGTGCCGCCATGGAGGAGACCGCGGCACCGATGGCGAGCGCCGGCATCTGGATGTAGGTCCACAACTGCGCGGCGATGCCGTAGGCGGCGGCGACCTGGGAACCGTAGGAATTGACGATGCCCATCACCGTCAGTGCCGCCACCGAGATGACGATCATCTGCAGCCCCATCGGCACGCCTTTGAAGACGACGATGCGCAGCAGCGCCGGGTCGGGGCGTAGCAGCGCGAGGTTGGCGCCCGCCAGCCGCAAGGGATGCTTGCGCGCATAAAGCACGATGAGGATGGCGATGACGCTCACCGTCTGGCCAATCAGCGTCGAGGTGGCGGAGCCGGCGATACCGAGTTCCGGGAAGGGGCCGATGCCGCGGATGAGCAGCGGGTTGAGCACGATATCGAGGACGACCGCCAACGCCATGAAGATGAAGGGCGTGCGTGAATCGCCGGCACCGCGCAGCACGGTCATGACGAAGGACAGGAGGTTCATCATCGGCACGGCGACGAAGATGATGCGCAGGTAGGAGCGCGCCAGCGGCAAGGCGTCCGCTGGCGTACCAAGGGAGTTGAGGATGGCGTCGACCCAGATCCAGCCGCAGACGGCAAACACCACCGAGACGAGGAAGAAGAAGGTGGCGCTGGTGCCGACGATTTGACGCGCCTCGGGCAGGTCGCGGGCGCCGACCGACTGCGCTACCAGGATGGTCGCCGCCATGCCGATGCCGAATACCGTGCCCAGGATCAGGAACAGTACTAAGTTGGCGTTGGAAGTGGCGGTCAACGCCGATTCACCTAGGAAACGGCCGACCCAGACGGCATTGATCGAGCCGTTGAGTGACTGCAGCACGTTGGAGCCCAGCACAGGCAAGGCAAACATAAGCAGCGTGCGCGGGATCGGGCCGCTGGTCAGGTCGCCGGTACGCCGGCGCGCCGGCATTTTCTCGTCCATGGCTTGCTACTCGGTAAAGCTTCTCTGCGGCCCGCCGCCGATGATCGCCGATTCAAGCGGAGAGGTCCATGCCGCGCCGCTTCAGTCCCGGCATCCTTGATCCCGGCATGTTCTCAAAGCATCAGGAATGGGATATTGATCCTCCCCGCGCGGGACCGCGTTTCTATTAGAGCCGGGGGGTTCATGTCCGATATCTCGCAGTTTTCCGAGCGCCTGAGCCGGCGTGCGTTTCTTGGCGCTTCCGCTTTGGGTGCCACTTCGCTGGCTCTTTCCGCCTGCACCACGACCGAAGTGGCACCGCCGACAGTGGCGCCGGCGCCACCGTCGGGCCCGAGCGAGCCCGCTCTCGGCGATGCCGCCAGCATGTACACCGCGCGCACCGATGAGGGCTTTCAGCTGCCGGCCATCCCGGTCGCCAAGCTCGATCCGAAGTTCGTGCGCCAGATCGTGGCCGATCCGACCGGAGAGAAACCCGGCACGATCGTCGTCGATGTCTCCGAGCACTTCCTCTATCTGGTGCGCGACGGCGGCAAGGCCATCCGTTATGGCGTCAGCCTCGGCAAGGCCGGGTTCGGATGGACCGGCAACGCCGTGGTCCAGGCGCGCAAGAAGTGGCCGGTGTGGACGCCGCCGCCGGAAATGATCCAGCGCCGGCCGGAACTGGCGAAATACAAGGACGGCATGCCGCCCGGCCCGCAGAGCCCGCTCGGTGCCCGCGCGCTCTATCTGTTCCGCGACGGCAAGGACACGATGTACCGGCTGCACGGCACGCCGGAGTGGGATTCCATCGGCAAGAACGCATCGTCGGGCTGCGTGCGCTTCATGAACCAGGACATCATCGACCTCTACAGCCGGGTCAACGGCCCCGCCCAGGTCTACGTGCGTCCCAACCTGTCGGCTGCCGGCAAGATCATGGCCGTGTCGAGCAGGACCGCCGAGCCGATCGATGCGGGCGTGCCGAAGGATGCGGAATTCTTGAAGTAGCCTTCACGGCCTCTCCAGGCGGACACGTCATGCGCGTCCGCCTGGAAGTGGCGACTACTTCTTGGCGAGGCCGGGCAGCGTGACCTGGTAGACCAGGAACATGGTGTCGACATTGGCGCCGTCGTCGGCCTTGTAGGGCGCGCCGACCTGGAAGCCGTCCTGGGCGAGAAAGTCGTTGTCATTGGCGACGAACAGGAAGTAGTCGTCGGGCAGATTCGGGTCCAGGACACTGGCCAGCGACATCGCCTCCCACTTCTCGGAGAGATTGTTGTGGTCGTTCGGCGCGCCATTGTGCAGGCCGAAGCGATTGAGTTGCGCATTGTCGTTGATGTCGATGAACGGCGTCAGCCTGGCCGGCGTCACCGACGGATCGAGCACGCCCTTGGGAGCGACCGGCTTGTTGGCGGCATCAAAGGCGCCGCCGGCGATGTCGGTCGCGGTTGAAACGTCGACGACGAAGATCTGGCGCAGCAGCGATGTGTCGCCCTTCAGGCCCTGGCCGTTGCCGCTGTCGCGCGCCAGCATCAGGAAGGACGTGTCCGACAGCGCCACGATCTCGCTTTGCGCGGCGATCTTGGTCTTGCCCTTGGCATCCTTGAACACCGGCAGCGGCACGACATATTCATGCGCCAGCTTGAGATGGGCGAGGTCGGAGGCGTCATAGACCAGGGCCCTGGTGTTCTGCCGCGTCGCAGGGGAATCGCCGCCGTCCTGCCTCGTCGCCGACTGCAGCACGGCGATCAGGAATTTGCCATCCGGCGTCATCGCCATGCCTTCCAGGCCCTGGTTGTTCTGGCGGCCGGTATCGGGATCCTTCGGATCGGGCTCTGACGCACCCGGACCAGGATTGTCGGAGGAGAAGTTCGGCGCGCCCTTGCGCATCGGCACCAGGGCCGCCGGCGGCTGGGTCGCCGACAGCAGTCGGCCTTGCGCCGAGAACCGGTAGATGTTGGGGCCGTATTCATCTGAAATGAACATCGAGCCGTCGGGCAGCCGCACGATCGCCTCGTCGTCGAGGGCGAGCTTGCCGTTGGTGGCGACGGGCAGCATCGGCATGTCGCCGGCGGCGGCGCGCACATCCGACAGGGGATCGAGGCCGGTGGTGTCGGCGCCCTTGTCGTCGGTGAGCAGCATGGTGTCGGCAAGCGTCGCCTTGACTTCGGTCTGCTCCTGGCCGACCGCGCCTGGTGCCGCCGGGGTGAATTCGATGCCTATGGTGTTGACGCGCGCCCGGTAATCGGTGGTGCCGGCGACATTGTAGCCGCGATCCGGGAGCAGCCAGAGCGAACCCTTGTAGGTGCCGGCATCATGCGTCCAACTGGCGGTATCGATCGCCATGCCGGAGCCTGAACCGAACGTCTCGCCGAACTTGTCGCGCTGGGCGGCCGGGATCCGGCCGACGCCGACCAGGCCTTTGTTGACGAGGCCGCCGACGGTCGCGGCGCCGTCGGCCAGCGCCGGTGTCAAGGCTGTGAACACGGCCAGCGCGACGCCGAGCGACGCGGTTCGGTACAGGTGTTTCATGGATAATCCTCTTTGTGACGGATGTGCCGGAGCGGCCGAAAGACGAAAAAGCTGAAAGGAGGCGGCACATCGATGACGCCGCGCGCCCCCCAAAGCGGTCTACGGCGCGAACATGATGCTTGCGTGACAAGTGCGGGATGGATGGCTGCTGGCCTGTTTCGCGCGCCGACAAGGACATGCGCTCGGGCGAAGGAATTGATGGTCTGTCAAGTCCCAGGTCGACAAGGCATCGTGCATTCGCAGAGTACTAGACACTTATGTCCAGTGTGTATAAGGTGCCGCTTCAGGCAGACCGGGAGGGAACCTTGAAGCCGCATTATCGCGCAGTGGTTATCGGGGGTGGGGTGGTCGGCGCCTCGGTGCTCTACCATCTGACGCGGTTCGGCTGGTCCGATGTGGCGCTGATCGAGCGCGCCGAATTGACCGCCGGTTCGACCTGGCATGCGGCGGCCGGCTTCCATGCGCTCAACGCCGATCCCAACGTAGCGGCGCTGCAGGACTACACCATCAACCTCTACCGCGAGATCGAGGCCGAATCCGGCCAGAATATCGGCCTGCACATGACCGGCGGCGTCAACATCGCCAGCGATCCCCAGCGCTGGGAATGGCTGAAATCGGCCTGGGCGGTGTTCCAGTCGGTCGGCATCGAGACGGCGCGCCTAGTGACCCCGGCAGAGATCAAGGCGATCTGCCCGATTGTCGATGTCACCGGCGTGCTCGGCGGCCTGCATGATGCCAACGAAGGCCATCTCGATCCCTACGGCACCACGCACGCCTATGCCGGCGCCGCGAAGAAGCGTGGGGCTGAAATCATCCTGCGCAATCGTGTGGTCGAGTTGAAGTCCCGCGCCGACGGCCATTGGGACGTCGTCACCGAGCAAGGCACCATCGTCGCCGAGCATGTCGTCAACGCCGGCGGGTTGTGGGCGAAGCAGCTTGGCCGCATGGCCGGCATCGATCTGCCGGTAACGCCGATGGAGCACCATTATTTCATCACCGAGGACATTCCGGAGATCGCCGCACTCGACCGGGAGATCGGCATCGCCGTCGATCTCGACGGCTTTTCCTACCTGCGCCAGGAGCGCAAGGGCGTGCTGCTCGGCGTCTACGAGCAGAACCCGAAGCACTGGAACATGGATGGTGCGCCATGGGACTACGGCATAGAGCTGATCCCGGAAGACATCGACCGCATCAGTCCCGAACTCGCCAAGGCGCATGAGCGCTTTCCCTGCCTGGCGAGTGCCGGCATCCGCAAATGGGTCAACGGCGCCTTCACCTTTACCCCTGACGGCAACCCGATCGTCGGGCCGGTGCGTGGCGTGAAGAACTACTGGGTCGCCTGCGGCGTCATGGCCGGCTTCAGCCAGGGCGGTGGCGTGGGCAAATCGCTGGCCGAATGGATGATATACGGCGAGCCGCAGGCCGACATTTTCGGCATGGACATCGCCCGCTATGGCGCCTTCGCCGCCAACCGTGAGTATTTGAGGCAAACGACGCGACAATTCTATTCGCGCCGTTTCGTCATGACATTTCCCAATGAGCGGCTGCCGGCGGGCAGGCCCTTGAAACGCCCCGGCGCCTATGACGGCATGAGTGCCGCGGGTTGCGAATGGATGGCGTCGTGGGGGCTGGAAATCCCGGCCTATTTCGCGCCGATGGGTTTTCGCGAGAACACCACGCTCAAGCGTTCCAATGCCTTCGACATCGTCGGCGACGAGGCGCTGCAGGTCCGGCGGGCCGCCGGCCTCGTCGATATCTCGGCCTATTCACGCTATGCGGTGTCCGGGCCCGGCGCCGAGGCATGGCTCAACCGGCTGCTTGCCTGCAAGCTGCCGAAGGCAGGGCAGGCGCGGCTGGCGCCGATGCTGGGGCCTGACGGGCGGCTGAAGGGCGACCTCACCGCGATCAACTGGGGCGGTGGCGACCATTGGCTGATGGGCTCCTACTATCTCAGGGAATTCCACATGCGCTGGTTCGAAAGCCACGCGGCGGAAGGCGTCACGGTCGCCGACGTTTCCGACACGACGGGCGGCTTCCTGCTGACCGGGCCGAACGCGCGCAGGATCCTGGAGCGCACGACGCATCAGGACGTGTCCGCCGCGGCACTGCCATTCATGGCCTGCGGCGGGTTCGACATCGGCATGGTGCCAGCGCGAGTTGCCCGGGTCTCCATCGCCGGCGAGCTCGGCTTCGAGATCAGCTGCCCGGCAACCATGCATGCCGCACTGCGCGATACACTGCTTGCCGCCGGCGAGGATCTCGGCCTGGCCGAGATCGGCTATTACGCGCTCAATGCGCTCAGGCTGGAGAAGAGCTTTGGCATCTGGTCGCGCGAATTCACCCAGGGTTATACGCCGGGCCAGACCGGCCTCGACCGTTTCATCGCATTCGACAAGGGCGATTTCGTCGGCCGCGAAGCAGCGTTCAGGGAACGCCAGGCAGGCGTCTCGCAAAGGATCGTGACGCTCGAGATCGACGCCATCGATGCCGACGCGAGCGGCTTCGAGCCGGTTTGGCACGAGGGCAGGCGCGTCGGCTTCGTCACCTCGGGCGGCTTTGGCTACACGATCGGCAAGAGCGTCGCGCTGGCGTTGGTGGACGACGATTTTGCCGAGGAGGGGACGGCGCTTTCGGTGCACATTGTCGGCGTCGAACGGCCGGCGCGGGTCATCGCGGCCTCGCCCTACGATCCCTCGGGCGAGGCGATGCGGCAATGAGGAGGATTTTCGATGGTCGATGACGCGGCACGAGACTCGAGGCGCGAACGCCGGCGTGGGCGCACGGGCGAGGCTGGCAGCGAAAGCAGCCGCCGGCCCAATTACCGCTCGCTGAAGAACCCGTTCCTGCCGCAGCCGGTCTTTTCGGACGACCAGGTCGCGGCGATCCACGACACGGCGCTGCGCGTGCTGGAGGAACTCGGCATCAAGGTGCTGCTGCCGCAGGCGCGGGAGATCTTCGCCCGAGCCGGCGCGCTGGTCGACGAGGACAGCCAGATGGTGCGCATCGGCCGCGACATCGTCGTCGCGGCATTGGCCTCGGCGCCAAAATCAATTCCAGCGCTGGCGGGCGACCGCAGCCGCGATCTGACGCTTGAACTCGGCTCGATGACCTTCCTCGCCGGCGCCGGGGCGCCCAACGTCACCGATCTCGAACGCGGCCGGCGGCCGGGAACGCTCGCCGCCTTCGAGGAGCTCACCAAGCTCATCCAGCATTTCGACGTGCTGCACATGCTTTGCCCCGCCATCGAGCCACAGGATGTCGATAACCGGTTGCGCCACTATGCCGTCAACCGCGCGCAACTGACGCTGTCCGACAAGTTTCCGTTCGTGTTCGCGCGCGGCACGCCGCAGGTCGAGGATGGGTTCGAGATGATCCGGCTGGCACGCCGGCTGTCGGAGGATGAATTCCGCGCCGGCGCCCATTGCTACACCATCATCAACACCAATTCGCCGCGCCAGCTCGACATACCGATGGCGCAAGGCATCATCGACTTCGCCCGCGCGGGACAGATCCTGGTCATCACGCCGTTCTGCCTAGCCGGGGCCATGGCGCCGATCACTGTCGCCGGCGCGCTGACGCTGCAGCATGCCGAGGCGCTGGCCGGTCTGGCGCTGGCGCAGATCGTGCGCCCGGGCACACCGGTGCTCTACGGCTCCTTCTCCTCCAATGTCGATATGAAGTCGGGAGCGCCGGCCTTCGGCACGCCCGAGCATGTCAAGGCAACGCTGGGGGCCGGCCAGCTGGCGCGCTTCATCGGCCTTCCCTGGCGTTCGGGCGCCGGCAGTGCCGCCAACATTTCTGACGTCCAGGCAGCCCATGAGTCGCAGTTCGCGCTTTGGGGTTCGGTGTTGGCCGGCGCGACGATGTGCATCCACGCCGCCGGCTGGCTGGAAGGTGGCTTGAGCGTCTCCTATGAAAAGCTGATCACCGACATCGAGGCGGTGCAGACGCTTGCGGAATTGTGCGCCGCGACGCCGGGTGACGAGGATTCGATCGGCTTCGAGGCGATCGCGGAGGTGCAGCCTGGCGGGCATTTCTTCTCCGCCGGCCACACGATGGCGCGCTACCGCACCGCCTTCTACGAGCCGCTGGTCGCCGACTGGTCGAATTTCGGCAACTGGACGCAAAGCGGATCGAAGACCGCGACCGAACGTGCCACGGGTATCTGGAAGCGGGTCCTGGCCGATTTCGAGCCGCCGGCGTCGGCTGCCGGGACATCAGGCGTGCTCGACGAATTCATCGCGCGGCGCACCGAAGAGGGTGGCGCCGCGCCGATATCGTGACGAGGTCGGTCAAGGCGGACTGACTCGTCGGCCGGACAAACCCGCTATGTCGGGTTATCGAGCGTGAAGAGATCGCTCTCCTCGTCATAGGCGAAATACTCGGCGTAGCGGGCCCAACTGATGACGGCCCGCACCGTCTGGTCGGCATAGTCCTCGGACATGTGGTCCTCCAGCTCGTCGCGAAAGCGGCGGGCCGGCGCCTTGTGATTGGCGCGCTCATCCAGCACATGGCGGATATGGCCGGCCAGCGGCACATAAGTTGCCAGCTGCTGTGCGAACAATTGCTTGCGCGTATCGACCTCGCTCTCGGCGAAGCGTCTTCCCGCTGGGGTCAGCTGGATGTCGCCTTCGGCCAGTTCGGCAAAGCGCAGCAATTGTAGCGTCTCGGCGATCGGGAACAGATCGTCAATCTCGAGTTGCAGGCTGGCCGCCAGCGGCGGCAGGTCGGCATGGCCGTTGTAAGGCGGGGCGGCGACGGCCTCGATCAGGCCGGCCAGCAGATTGGTCGAGACGCGCGGCAGCACCATGGCGATGCCCGAACCAGGGAAGACCCCGTCGCGGGCAGGAGCGCCGGTTTCCTTCCTGGCGGTCATGCGGGCGTAGATGTCCTCGACCAAGGCGCGGAAGGCCGGGTCCAGTCGATTGCGCGGCTGCGGCAGATCGATCTTGAGCTCGGCGACGACGCGGCCCGGGTTGGACGAAAAGATCAGCACGCGATCGCACATTAACACCGCTTCCTCGATGTTGTGCGTCACCATCAGGATCGATTCGATCGGCATGCGGCCTTCCGACCAGAGGTCGAGCAGGTCGGTGCGCAGCGTCTCGGCCGTCAGCACGTCGAGCGCCGAGAACGGCTCGTCCATCAACAGCACCTTCGGGTGCACGACCAACGCGCGGGCGAGGCCGACACGCTGGCGCATGCCGCCGGACAGTTCCTTGGGATAGGCGTTCTCAAAGCCGTCAAGGCCGATCAGGTCGATGGCCGACAGCGCCCGTCTGCGGCGCTCGGCGGGCGAGACGCCCTGTGCCTCAAGCCCGAGTTCGACGTTCTGCAGCACGGTCAGCCAGGGAAACAGCGCGAAACTCTGAAAGACCATGGCGATGCCGTCCGGCGTGCCGGACACGGCCTTGCCCTCGAAGGTGATGGCACCTTCGCTCGGCCGGATCAGGCCGGCGATGGAGCGCAGCAAAGTGGACTTGCCGGATCCCGAGCGGCCGAGCAGGCCGACGATCTCGCCGGAGACGAGCGTCAGCCCGACCTGGTCGAGGACGACGAGCTTGCCGGCGCTGCCCTTGTCATAGGTCTGGCAGACGCCGTGGACTTCGACGAGCGGGAGGGTCTTCGTGATTACGGCTTGGGTGATGAGAGCTTGGTTCATGATCGGTCTCCTGATGGATGGGGGTCAGTCGAGCCGCATGCGGCGTTCGGCAAAGACGTAGAGGGGGCGCCAAAGGGTGCGGTTGAACAAAGTGACGAACAGCGACATCACTGCGATGCCGAGGATGACGCGCGGGAAATCGCCGGCTTCGGTTGCCTTGGCGATGTAGGAGCCGAGGCCGAAGGCTTCGAGCCTGGTGTTGCCCCAGCTTGCCAGTTCGGCGACGATGGAGGCGTTCCACGAGCCGCCGGAGGCGGTCAGCGCGCCGGTGATATAGTAGGGGAAGATCCCCGGCAGCATGACGTTCTTCCACCACGACCAAGACCGTATCTTGAAGACCCTGGCCGCCTCCTTGAGATCGGAAGGGAAGGCGCTGGCGCCGGCGATGACGTTGAACAGGATGTACCATTGCGTGCCCAGCACCATCAGCGGCGACAGCCAGATGCTCGGGCTGGCGCCGGTGGCGACGATGGCGATCACCGCGAACGGAAACAGCACGTTGGCGGGGAAGGCGGCGAGGAACTGCGCCAGCGGCTGAACGCGCTCCGCGACAGCGGGCCGCAGGCCGATCCAGACGCCGATCGGCACCCAGATCACGCTGGCCACGGCGATCAGCACGACGACGCGCAGCAAGGTGAGAAGGCCGCCTTCGAACGCTTCGACGACGTCGTTCCAGCCAAGGGTTTGGCGCAGATACAGGACCGTCTCGACAGCGCTCCACAGGGCGATAAGCAGCACCAGGCCCAGCCAAACGATGTCGAGCGCCCGCGACAACCGGCGCGACGCGTTGGTGGAGGCTGCCGGCATGGCCCGCTTGGCCAGGCGAAACAGCATGGCGCGCTGCCAGAGCCAGGCGATCGGCAGCCCCACGGTGTGCAGCAGCCGGGCGCGGCGCAAGATGTCGTAGACCCAGGAGCGGGGCTTTTCCTGTCCGGCGGTCTGTTCGAAGCGGAACTTGTCGGCCCAGGCGACAACGGGGCGAAACAGCAGCTGGTCGTAGAGCAGGATGAGCATGCCCATCGCCAGCACGGCCCAGGCGACGGCCCTGAAATCCTGCTTGTCGATGGCCAGCGCCAGCCAGGAGCCGATGCCGGGCAGCTGCGCCGTGGTATTGCCGACGGTGATGGCTTCCGAAGCGACAACGAAGAACCAGCCGCCGGACATCGACATCATCGTATTCCATACCAGGCCTGGTGCCGCGAACGGGGCCTCCAGCCGCCAGAACCTTTGCCAGGCCGTGAGCCCGAAGCCACGGCTGACCTCGTCGAGGTCGCCCGGAATGGTGCGCAGCGACTGGTAGAACGAGAACGCCATGTTCCAGGCCTGGCTGGTGAAAATGGCGAAGATCGCCGCGCATTCGGCGCCGAGCTGGCTGCCGGGAAACAGGCCCATGAAGAAGGTCACGGTGAAGGTCAGGAAACCCAGCACCGGCACCGATTGCAGGATGTCGAGCGCCGGAATGATCACCATCTCGGCGCGGCGACTCTTTGCGGCGAGCGTCGCCACCGTGAAGGTGAAGATCAGCGAGAAGATGATGGCCGCGAACATGCGCAGCGTCGTGCGCAGCGCGTATTCCGGCAGTTTGGCGAGGTCGAGCGTCACCGGCGAGGTGGTGAGCAAGGTGCTCGGTGCGTGCATGCCGGCGGCGCCATGCGCCAAAAGCACCAGCAACGCCACCAGCAGGGCAAAGGCGATGGTGTCGTAGATGTTGGGGGCGATGCGTCCGCGCGCGAGGGCGGCTGCCTCGCCGAGGGAATTGCGGTTGTGGGGCAGGAAGATCATGGCGGGCCTCCGGAAGATGGGCCGTTTTCGGAATGGCTTGGGAGATTGCGGACATGCGAAAGGGAGCGGCCGGGAGGCGGTCGCGCCGGACGCCAAGGCTCGGCTGTCAATGCGGAGATTTTCGCGGAGTCTTGTGCCGCGTCGAAGAGGGACTCAGGCAGCGCGCCGTGGGAGGGCCGATCGACGACTGACGCCCTCTTCGGAAACGGGCTGCCGTTCCTGCATCCAGCGGCATTCCAGGCGGCCGCTCACCAAGCCGTGGCGCCAGACGCAGACGAGCCGGGTCGGCGGCGTGGTGAAACCGGCCTTCCCCGCCAGGCCACGCGTCGTTGCGACGGACGGCCGTGTGGTTGACGCTAGGCGCCTGACAGCGCGCGTGCGGAAAGGAATGATTTTGGTGTTCATGGCTCACCTCTTGCGGTCCGGCGGGACGGCAAGGCGAGCCGCAGGCGGGTTATGCCCTGCCGAGGCCCGACCGGCGCCACATGCCGGAAACGATAGTTGTTGACGGGGCCAGTGTCCGGACCGTGCCTGGGGCCGTATCCGGACAGCGACTAGGGTAGCTGTCCATAACCTGTTCGATCTCGAGTTGATGCTTCGATCAGCCGAAGCCACGCCGCCTTACGCCCGCCGCTCACGTCGTGTCAACGCGGCCGCGGGAATCTTAAGTATATGGCCTGATACCCACGCATACCGCCAACGTATGGCCGTCCGGATCAGCCGGTTAGGGGTGCACGGGCAATGCCTTGAAGAGCAGGCATTGCCGGCTTTCGCCGGCTACGACTCCAGCCGGCCAAACATCTTGATCAACTCGGCGAGCGAGCCGGCCTGCATCTTGCGCATGGCTCGCGCCCGGCGGACCTTGACGGTGATCTCGCTGACGCCGAGCTCGCCGGCGATCTGCTTGTTGAGGCGTCCCTGCACGACCAGCGCCACGACGCCGCGTTCGCCTTCGCTCAGCGTCGCCTGGCGTTCGCGCAAGGTGTCGAGTTCCGCCGACCGCGCCCGCTGCTGCCGGTCCTTGTCCAGGGCGGCCGTGATGGCATCGAGCAGGTCCTGTTCGCGAAACGGCTTTGGCAGGAAATCGACGGCTCCGGCCTTCATCGCCTGCACCGACATGGCGATGTCGCCATGGCCGGTCATGACGATGACCGGCAGCGACGTCTCGGAATGAGCGAGCTCCTTGTGGAAATCCATGCCGCTCTTGCCCGGCAGGCGCACGTCCAGCACCAGGCAAGAGGGGATGTCGGGCCTGGGCGCGCCGAGGAATTCGGCGACCGAGCCGAAGCAACGCACCGCCAGCCCGACCGAGCGCAGCAGGCTGTCGAGCGCCTCGCGCATGGCGGGATCGTCGTCGATGACGAAAACGATCTGATCTGGCTCATTCATTGGCTTCACCGGTCTGGTTGGCGCAGGCCTGTCCTGCCGGACGGCAGCGAGAAGCGGAAGATGGCGCCGTGCGGCACCGTCGGCTCCGCCCAGATGCGTCCGCCATGGCTCTCGACGATCGAGCGGCTGATGGCAAGCCCCATGCCCATACCGTCCGGCCTGGTGGTGTAGAAGGCGTCGAAGACATGGTCGAGCTGGACGCCCTTCAATCCACGGCCGGAATCGCGGACAGCAATGACAACCTCGCCTGGTTTGCCGAGGCTGGTCTGCACTGTCACGTCGCGCACACGCTCATCCTTCACCGCTTCCAGGGCATTGAGGATCAGGTTGAGAATGACCTGCTGGACCTGCACCGGGTCGACCTGGATCCGGGGAAGGTCCCTGGCCAGTTCGGTCCGCAAGGCGGCGTGATTGCGGCCGGCCTCGTTCTGGACCAGCGGCAACGTCTCGACGATCGTCTGGTTGACGTCGAGCCAGACTGCCTTGCCGGCGACTTTCCTGGTGAGGCCGCGCAGCCGCTTGATCAGTTCGCTGGCGCGCTCGGCATCCCTGACGATGCGCTCGGCCGCCTTGCCGGCCTCATCGCGATTGCCGCCCGCCAGCCAGCGTTGGGCGGCATTGCCGTTCAGCACGATCGCCGCCAGCGGCTGGTTGAGCTCGTGGGCGATCGAGGCGGTCAATTCGCCCAGCATGGTCACCCGCGTGATGTGAGCGAGCTGCGCCTGTGCCTCGCGCGCGGTCGCCTCGGCTGTGGCGGTGCGCAGCGCCAGATAGGCGGTGACGGCGATTGCCACCAGGCTGATGGCGCAGTTGATCACGCCCGCCGGCACGGAACCCGCCCGCGTGAGGAAAAAACTCAGCACGGTGAGCGCCATGCAGGCCGCCGCTACCATTGCCACGCCGCGGCGGTCGAGATAGCGAACCGCGATCAGGACTATGGCGACATAGAAGACCGCGACGGCGATCTCGAGATTGGTGATCGTGTCGGCAAGGAAGATCGCCGCCGCCAGCAGCACGAGCAGCGCCGGCAGCAGCGGCCGGCGCCAGAGGAGGGGCATGGATGATCTTGGGAACAAGCGACCCTCGCTGATGGCCAGAACGGGAAGGACATTACCGCGCCGTTTTTTGAGGCGGCAAGGCGCATAGCCGCCGGCATGACCGAACTTTCGCCGCCCGCAGGTAGTCTTGCCATTGGCAATCGGCGCATGGCGTGCAGAGATGAGCCTCATGCGTGAAGCCTTGATCGCAATGGTGATCTTCCTGTGCCTGGCGTCATCGGCGTTCGCCAGCATGACGATCTGGCCGAGATTGCCTGCCAAACATCGTGATGACGACACGAACACCGTGGTCCGGCTCACCGCCAATTTGTTCGCGGTCATGACCTCGCTGATACTCGGCCTGATGATCAACTCGGCCAAGAATACCTTCGAATCGATCGATCACAATTTGCATGCCTATGCGACGGAGCTGATCCTGCTCGACCGGGCCTTGCGCCAGTATGGTCCGGAAACCGACGCAGTGCGACAACCTCTGGTCGCCTATATGGAGAGAGTGGTGGCGACCTCGTCACAAACCACCGAGACGACCATCGTCGCCAACCAGCTGTCCGAACGTCTGCTGACGGAAATTGGCTTGCGGCTCAACGGGCTGACCGCCCCCAATGCCGTCCATGGTTTTCTTCTGCAGGATGGACGCCAGCGTCTGCAGAAGGTGCTGGAACTGCGCTGGATCCTGGTCGAGCAGTCGGAGGGGGCGATCCCTTGGCCGCTGATTGCGATGCTGGTCGCGTGGCTGGCGCTGATCTTTGCCAGTTTCGGATTCAGGGCACCCAGGAATGCCATCACCGCCACAACCCTGCTGGTGTCGGCCGCGCTGATTGCCGGGGCGATCTATCTGATCCTGGACATGGACGTGCCGTTCTCTGGTCCGATCCAGATTTCCCAGTTGCCGCTGCAGCGGGCGCTCGTGGAATTGCAGCGATGACGAGGAACCGGCCACATCCCAAAGCATTCATGGGAATCAACCACGGAGGACGACATGGGTTTCGACCAGTATCACGAACCGCCTGAGGAACTGTCGCAGAAGGTGCGGACCTTTGCCCGCATGATCACCTCGCTGATCGAGGAGGCGGAAGCGATCGGCTGGTACGAACAGCGCATCTCGGTGGAAAAGGATCCTCAGGCCCGCGCGATCATGAAGAATGCGCAGAGCGAGGAGTTCAAGCATTTCGGCATGGATCTTGAATTCCTGCTGCGCCAGAAGAAGGATTGGCGGGCGGAACTGAAGGAGATCCTGTTCACGACGGGCGACATCGTCAAGGCCGGCGAGCGGGGCGAGAAGAAGGTGGATTGATCGGCTCACGCCGGCCCCATCAATCGCTGTCGCGCGCGACCAACTCAAGCGGCCAGACTTCGCGGATTATGCGCGTGCCTTCGGGGCCGGCGAAGGCCGGCAGCGAGGCCAGCAGCATTTCGGCCAGCCGCCGGCCCATCGGCTCCAGCGCCGGGCGAAAGGCAGTCAGCGCCGGGGAAAAATAACGACAGAGCGGCGTGTCGACGATGACAATCACGGCCATGTCATGGCCAGGCTTGATGCCCATCTCGGCCAGGGCCTTGCAGCCGCCAAGCGCCATGGCGTCATTGTTGAAGATGATTGCCGTCGGTGGGTCCTGCGAGCGCATGACCTCCGGCGTCACCTCGTAGCCGCCGGCCTCGTTGATGAAGCCATCGGCGATCAGCGAGGGGTCGACCTCGATGCCGTGCCGCCGCAAGGCCTTGCGATAGCCGTCGAGGAACAGATAACCGAAGTTGAGATCGTTCGAAGGGCGAATGGCGGCAATGCGGCGGTGTCCGCGCGCCACCAGGCGGTCGACGGCTTCATCACCCGCCCCCTCGAAATCGATATCGAGCGAAGGATAGGTGTCGTCGCCGGACTGACTTCTGCCAAGCGTGGCGAAGGGAAAGCCGGCCTTGCTGAGATAGTCAATCCGATCGTCCGCTCGTCGCGTGTTGGCCAACACGACGGCATCGACCAATCGTGTCTCAACCACGCGGCGCAACCGCTCCTGCTGATATTGGCCGGGCTCACCCATGACGACCATCAGATCGAGGCCGTGCTCGGCAAGCTTCGCCTGTAGCCCGATCAGGAAGGGGATGAAGAACGGTTCGCCATATTGCTGGTCGCCGGGGTGCGGCTGCAGCATGAAGGCAATGGAGTGGGTGGCGCCCTGCCTGAGACTGCGGCCGGACTGGTTGGGTGAGTAGTTCAGCTTTTTGGCGGCGTCGAGCACGCGCTGGCGGGTGTCGGCGTTGACGTCGGCGCGGCCATTCAGCGCCCGTGATACGGTGCCGATCGAGATGTTCAGGTGACGCGCGAGGTCATGGATGGTGGACGCCAAGGACAGTTCTCCCCCGACCTCTGGCTAGCACCGGCTGCCACTCAGGCCAAGACTTACAGACGATTTTTCAAGGCAGCCAATTGACATTCTACGCTATCGGGTGTGTTCTCGTAAACGTTTACGGAAAAACGTTTACGGCGATGCCGTGAATGCCGTGACATTCGGCCGGGAGGGGCCGGACGGGAGGAACGCCGGATGATGAAAGTCGTCCTCGTCGGCTGCGGCGCGATGAGCAGGCAGTGGCTCGATGCCGCGAGGCAGATCGACGGTCTCGCCATCGTCGGGCTCGTCGACCTCGACCGCGAACGGGCGAAGACGAGGGCGCTCGAATACAATCTCACCGACGCCGTCGTCGGCACCAGCCTCGACGCGGTGCTCGACCAGACCAGGCCTGACATGGTGTTCGATGTCGTGGTTCCGGCCGCCCGCCGTGAGGTCGCGCTTTCGGCCTTTGCCCATAATTGCCATCTCTTGACCGAGAAGCCGCTGGCCGACAGTCCGGAGAATGCACGCGCCATCGTGGAGGCTGCGCGAAGCGCAGGTCGCTTGCATGCCGTCGTCCAGAACCGGCGCTATGTCGCCAATGTCCGGCGCATCCGCCGCTTTCTCGACTCCGGCGCCATTGGCAGGGCGACCAGCATCCACGCCGACTTCTTCGTGGCGCCGCATTTCGGCGGCTTCCGCGAGGAGATGGCGCATGTGCTGTTGCTCGACATGGCGATCCACACATTCGATGCCGCCCGCTACATGGCCGATGGAGAGCCGGCCGGTGTCTTTTGCCAGGAATGGGAACCGGCCGGTTCCTGGTACCGGCAGGGATCGTCGGCAAGTGCCGTCTTCGATCTCGGAGGCGGCAAGGTCTTCACCTATGCCGGCTCCTGGTGCGCCGACGGCTTCCGCACCAGTTGGGAAGGCAGCTGGCGCATCGTCGCCGAGCGCGGCAGCCTCCTCTGGGATGGCCATGATGCGTTGAAGGCGGAGGTCGTGGTGCCTGGCCGCGACGGGATTTTCGACAAAACCCAACCGATCGAGGTGCCGCCGCTCGATCCTGCCGATCGCGTCGGCGGCCATCTCGGCCTCATCAGGGATTTCATCCACGCCATCGAGACCGGCACCGAGCCGGAGACGCGCGGTGCCGACAACATCAAAAGCCTGGCCATGGTTTTCGGCGCCATCGAAAGCGCCGAGACCGGCCGGCGCGTGGCGATTGCAAGGGAAGAACCATGATGCCAAACCCGCTTCTCGACATCCGTATCGGCACCATGGTGCGGGCCAATCTCGACGATCCGGCCGCCTACATCAAACAGATACTGCCGCTCGGTTTCGAGAGCATCCAGCCCTTCTTCTGGCAGACGTTGGATGGCAAGGATTTGCCGCGACTTGCTGGCCAGATTCGCGAGGCGATCGGCGATGCCGACGTCATCGTGTCCTCGCTCGGCGTGTTCGGCAACCCGCTGGAGAGCGGCGAGGTCGATCGCGGCGTGCTCGCGGCGTGGGAGACGGTGATCGACAATGCGCATCTGTTCGGCGCTTCCACGGTCAGCGGCTTCACCGGCCGTATCCGCGGCAAACCATTGACCGACAGCTTGCCGCGCTTCCGCGAGGTGTGGGGGCCGCTGGCCAAGCGCGCCGCCGACAAGGGCGTGCGCATCGCCTTCGAGAACTGCGCCATGGACGGCAATTGGGCCGCCGGCGACTGGAACATCGCCCACAATCCGGATGCCTGGGAGCTGATGTTCAACGAATTGCCCGACGACAATCTCGGGTTGGAATGGGAGCCCTGCCATCAGCTGGTCTATCTCATCGATCCGATGCCGCAGATCCGCAAATGGGCGCCGCGAATCTTCCACGTCCACGGCAAGGACGCGACGGTGCGCTGGGATGTCATCCGCGAGCACGGCGTGTTCGGCCGGCTGCCTTTCGTGCAGATGCGCACGCCGGGCTTCGGCGACAGCGACTGGACGCGGGTGATCAGCGAATTGCGGCTGGCCGGCTACAAGGGCGCCATCGATATCGAGGGCTGGCACGACCCGGTCTATCGCGGCGATCTCGAAATTACGGGCCAGGTGCGGGGGCTGGAGTATCTCAAGCAATGCCGGGGAGGTGCGAGCTACCTGCCAAACCCGAATTGAGGCCAGATTCGACGTGAGAAGCGGCCGGCGGGAGGAGCCGGCCGTCACATGCCAATGCCAGCAATCGTCAACAGCCCCCTCGGCTGACGAGGGAAACAATGGGAGGACAAGTGCATGAGCATCGCGATCAGAACGACATTTGTGCGCACGACCGTCATGGCGGCCACCACGGCGCTTTGCGCCGCCGTCTCGACCTTGCCGGCACGGGCGCTCGACGCCCAATGGTGCAAGGATGTCCATATCAGGTTCTTCGTGGGCGGCGCCGAGGGCGACGCTTTCGGCACCATCGTCTATAATGGCGCCAAGCAGGCGGCGGCCGATCTCGGGCCGAAGGTCGACTACATCTTCTCGGGCTGGGACGTCGAAAAGATGGTCCAGCAATTGCGTGAGGCGGTCGCCGTCAAGCCCAACGGCATTGCCATGATGGGCCATCCCGGCGACGCCGCGATCATGCCGCTGGCCGAACAGGCGCATAAGGACGGCATCAAGATGATGTATCAGAACGTGCCGGTGCCGACGGTCACGGCGGCGTTTGGCGGCGGCTATGTCGGCGCCCAGCAGGAACAGCAAGGCCGCGCGCTCGGCGCCGAGGCGTTCAAGCTGGCCGGGCTGAAATCTGGCGACAAGGCGATCATGATCGGCCCGTTCGAGAACGAAAGCCGAGGCGCACGCGAGCGTGGGACCGTCGCGGCATTGAAAGAGGCCGGCATCGATGTCGTCCAAATCAATTCCCAAACCGAGTGGGCTGCCGATCCGAATTTGGCGATCCCATTGATCACCGCCGCACTGCTCAACAATCCCGGCGTCAAGGCGGTCGGTTATCCCGGTGGGCAGATGCTCGGCAATGTGCCGACCTATATGCAGGCCGCGGGGCGCAAGCCCGGCGATATCTTCAACTTCGGCTTCGATACCAGTCCGCAGATCGTCGAGGCCTTCAAGGGCGGGTGGGTGCAACTGACCGCCGACCAGCAACCGTTCATGCAAGGCTATCTGCCGATCCTCAGCCTTTGCCAGCAAGTGGTTCTGGGCCTGTCGCCGATGAATGTCGACACGGGCGCCGGCTTCGTCACGCCGCAGAATTACGAGATCGTCTCAGAGCTCGCCAAGCAGGCGTTGCGCTGACCTCCCAAGGCTGCCGGTCGGGCCAGGCCCGGCCGGCAGGACCGCCGGCGAACATGCCGGCAAGCGACAATGAAAAGCGAGGATCCGATGGCCGAACGCATCATCGAACTGCGCGACATCAAGAAGTCCTACGGTCAAGTCTATGCTCTGGGCGGCGTCGATCTCTCGGTTGACCGCGGCGAGGTGGTGGGCCTGATCGGCGACAATGGCGCCGGCAAGTCGACGCTGATCAAGATCCTGTCCGGCGTCGTCAGGCCGACCAGCGGCGACATCCTCGTGCGCGGCAGACCGGTGAGCGGTTGGAGCGCGGCGCGCTCGCGCGATGCCGGCATCGAAACGGTGTTCCAGGACCGGGCGCTTGCCGTGCAGCAGACCATCGTGCGCAACATCTTCATGGGCCGCGAACTGACCGGCTTCATGGGCTGGCTGAAGGTCAACAAGGAGATCGAGGAGGCGAGCCGGCTGATGCGCGAGATCGGCTTCACCTCGAAAGTGTTCACGCCGCACTCGATCGTCGGCCAGCTCTCCGGCGGCGAGCGCCAGGGCGTGGCCATCGCGCGCGCCATCTACAAGCAGGCCGAGCTGATCATCCTCGACGAGCCGACGACGGCGCTGTCGCTGACCGAGACCGCCAAGGTGTTCCATTTCGTGCGCCAGGTGCGGGCGAGCGGCCGCTCGATCCTGTTCATCGGGCACAACATCCATCATGTCTTCGAAATCGCCGACCGTTTCGTCGTGCTCGACCGCGGCAAGGTGGCGTTGACCACCGACCGCAGCGCGGTCAAGTCGGCGGAAGACCTCATTCACTTCATGGAGGACATCGCGCATCCCGGCGGCTTGCCCGGCCTGCGCGAAGCGAGCGCAGCGGAGCAGGGAGCACGATGAGCAAGGCCATGGAACCCGATCTGCAAAATCCCTTCGGAGACGTGCGCGCGGCAGTGGAGGGCAAGGAATGGAGACATCCCGCCAGTCACGGGCTGCGCGGCTTCGTCCTCGACAACCGCGCCTCGCTCGGCACGCTCGCCGTGTTCATCGTCATGATGGCGGTGTTCATGATCGCCAACCCGACCGTGTTCACCACCTGGTATCTCTACAGCTCCGTGCTGACGACGCTTCCCGTTGCGCTGTTCGTGGTGGTGCCGCTGGTCTTCGTCGTCACCTGCGGCGAGATCGATCTGTCGTTTCCGGCGACGATGGGTTTTGCGTCCTGGGTGTTCGCGCTCGTGGTGCAGGCAGGCTACGATCCGTTCCTCGGCATCGCGGCGGCTGTTCTCACCGGCATTCTGCTCGGCTTCCTCGTGGGATCGCTGGTCGTCTATGGCGGGCTGTCGTCGCTGATCGCCACGCTCGGCATGAATTTCCTGCTGCGCGGCCTGATCCAGATCATCAACGAGGGCAAGTCGATGGCCCTGACCGGCCTTGCCAACAGCCCGGCCTACAAGATCTTCTCCAGCCAGGTTTACGGCGTTCCGGTGCAGATCTTCTGGGCCATCGCCTTCGTCGTGCTGTCGGCGATGCTCTACAACAGGCACCGTTTCGGTGCGCAGGTGAAGGTGGTCGGCGACAATCCCGACAGCGCCAGTCAGATGGGCATCGACGTCAAACGGGTGCGGGTGAAAGTGTTCGTCTTCGTCGGCATCGGTGCGGCCATCGCCGGCTGCTTCTCGGTGATGATCAACTTCACCTGGTGGCCGACGGCGGGCGACGGCTATCTGCTGCCGGTGCTGGCCTCGGTGTTCGTCGGCGGCACCCCGACCTGGGGCGGCATCGGCACCGTGGCCGGCGGAGCCATCGGCGCGGTCACCGTGTCATTCATCCAGACCGGCGTGGTAGCGGCGGGCCTCAGCGGCTTCTACGTGCAGTTCTTCAACGGCCTGATCATCATCCTGTCGCTGCTGGGGCACAAATGGAACCAGGCGCGGTACAGGTGAGGGGCAGCCACTAAAGGCTGACTCACACTGCCGCGACAAACCCGTCCAGCACACGCTTCTGGCCGGCTTTGTCGAAGTCGATGGTCAGCTTGTTGCCTTCGATGGCCGAAATGTTGCCGTTGCCGAATTTCTGGTGGAAGACGCGGTCGCCGACAGTGAAGGCCGAAGGCGTGTCGGAGACGGATTTGGCGACCAGTTCGCCGTCGATGGTGCGGCCTTTCACGCTCGTGCGGCCGGCGCCGTATCCGGAGTCGGTCTCGCCATAGCCGATGCGCTCGACCTGGTGGCCGGAGCGCGTGCCCCAGTTTCGATCGGTCGCTTCGGTGCGGTTGGCCTGCGCGCGCTGCCAGCCCGGCGTCGAATAGGTGTTGGAGAAGGCGCCGGATTTTTCGCTTTCAGCACCGACATTGTCGAAGCGCGAGGCGCCATACGGGTTCTGCCGCCCGCCACGACCGGAGGCGAAGGAGCCGCCGCCATAGGAATTGCCGTAGCCGCCATAGGAATTGCCGCTTTCGGCGATCTCGACATGCGATTCCGGCAGTTCCTCAAGGAAGCGCGACGGGATGGTCGACTGCCAGAGGCCGTGGATGAGGCGGTTGGAGACGAACCACAGATGCAGGTTCTTCTTGGCGCGGGTCAGGCCGACATAGGCCAGCCGGCGCTCTTCCTCCAGCCCGGAGCGGCCGCCTTCATCGAGCGCGCGCTGATGCGGGAACAGGCCTTCCTCCCAGCCGGGCAGGAAGACGGTTTCGAATTCGAGGCCTTTCGCCGAATGCAGCGTCATGATCGAGACGGCGTCCTGTCCGGCATTCTGCTCGGCGTCCATGACCAGCGCCACATGTTCGAGGAAGGAGCGCAGCGATTCGTACTCCTCCATCGAGCGGATCAGTTCCTTGAGGTTCTCCAGCCGTCCCGGCGCCTCGGCCGAACGGTCGTTCTTCCACATGTCGGTGTAGCCGCTCTCCTCGAGAATGGTCTCGGCAAGCTCGGTGTGCGGCTTGGTTTCCAGCGCCTTTTGCCAACGTTCGAAATTGGCAGCCACTTCGCGCAGCGCGGCGCGCGGCTTCGGCTTCAGTTCATCGCTTTCGGCGAGGTTGGCGGCAGCCTCCAGCATCGGGATGCGCAGGGCGCGCGCGGTGTCGTGGATCTGGCGGATGGTGGCTTCGCCCAGGCCGCGCTTCGGCACATTGACGATACGCTCGAAGGCAAGGTCGTCGGTGCCGTTGGCGACGACGCGGAAAAAGGCCAGCGCGTCGCGAATTTCCAAGCGCTCGTAGAAACGCGGGCCGCCGATGACGCGGTAGTTGAGGCCGAGCGTGATGAAGCGATCCTCGAAGGCGCGCATCTGGAAAGACGCACGCACGAGGATCGCCATGTCGTTGAGATTATGCTTCTGGCGCTGATACGCCTCGATGGTCTCGCCGATGGCTCGGGCTTCCTCCTCGGAATCCCAGGCGGCGTGGACATTGACCTTGCCATCCTCGGGGTCGTTGCGGTCGGTGAACAGCGTCTTGCCGAAACGGCCCTCATTGTGGGCGATGAGGTGGGAGGCGGCGCCCAGTATGTGCGCGGTGGAACGGTAGTTGCGCTCCAGCCGGATGATGGTGGCGCCGGGAAAATCCTTGTCGAAGCGCAGGATGTTGTCGACCTCGGCGCCGCGCCAGCCATAGATCGACTGGTCGTCGTCGCCGACGCAGCAAATGTTGACCTTGTTTTCGCTCACGGGCTGTTCCGCGCCTGCCGGCGCGGGCCCTCCGCGCGGGCCTCGCAAGGGTTCGGGCGCCCGGTCGGGCTTGCGGCCTTCGGCCGTGCGCACATCTGTCGACGTCGAGTTGTTACGTCCTGAATCCGGCCGTTGCGCGAGCAGGCGCAGCCACATGTACTGGGCGGTGTTGGTGTCCTGGTATTCGTCGACGAGGATGTATTTGAACCGCCGGTGGTAGTCCTTCAGCACGTCCGGATTGGCGCGGAAGATGCGGATGGGGTGGCACAGCAGGTCGCCGAAATCGCAGGCGTTCAGCGTCCGCAGCCGCTCCTGATAGGCTTTGTAGAGCTCGCGGCCCTTGCCGTTGGCGAAACTGCGGGCGTCGCCCTCGGCGATGTCGGCTGGTCCCTGGCCCTTGTTCTTCCAGCCGTCGATCATCTGCGCGAACTGCTTGGCCGGCCAGCGCTTGTCGTCCAGGCCTTCGGCCTGGATCAACTGCTTGATCAGCCGCACGACGTCGTCGGTGTCGAGGATGGTGAAGTCGGATCTCAAACCGGCAAGCTCGGCATGACGGCGCAGCAGCTTGACACCGATCGAGTGGAAGGTGCCCAGCCAGGGCATGCCTTCGACATTGCCTTCGCCGATCAGGATACCGATGCGCTGCTTCATCTCGCGCGCGGCCTTGTTGGTGAAGGTTACGGCCAGGATCTGCGAGGGGAAGGCCTTGCCGGTGGCGAGGATGTGAGCGATGCGGGTGGTGAGCACACGGGTCTTGCCGGTGCCGGCGCCGGCCAGTACCAGAACCGGGCCTTCGGTGGTCTCCACCGCCAGCCGCTGCTCGGGGTTGAGCCCCTTCAGATAATCCGGCGCGCCGTTATTGCCGCCGCGGGCAGCCATGGCGCGCGCGGCGATGCCCGACGGGGCCGTGAGCCGCGCATTGGGTTCGTCGAAAAAGGGCATGTCTTCGGAAAAGCCGGACATCTTCCCCCCGAATGTAGTGATTCGGGAGGGAAAGACCAGAAGCGTCTACGTTTTGTTCCCGGTAAAGTGGCTTATCCGGCCACCTTGGCACGCATGATGATCAGGCCGCCGCGCATTTGCGGCGGACCGGCAGCCGCATCCTCGGCTCGTGGCCCAAGCTTGACAGGCGAGGCAGGCGGGAGAAAGCTGTGCGCCGGGCGGCAACGGTGCATCGGCCGCCTATGGCCGCGTGAGCGCGCAACAGTCGAAGGAGTATCATCTTGGCTGTCACCATCACCTCCCTGATCCTTTGCCTCATCGGCCTGGCGCTCGGCGCCGGCGGTGTCTGGTTGGCTTCGCTGGGTGGCAGCTGGTACTACATGATCGTCGGCCTGGCGTTCCTGATAGCCGCCTGGCTGCTCTATCGCCGCCGTTCCACGGCACTGTGGCTCTACGCGGCGATCGTGATCGGCACGCTGGCCTGGGCGGTGTGGGAAACCGGCTTCGACTGGTGGGAGCTCGGTCCGCGCGGCGGCATCATCGTGCTGGTGGCGCTGTGGCTGCTGACGCCGTGGGCGAGGCGAGGCCTTGCCGGTCCCGACGGGCGCGCGCCGCTGATCCTGGCTGTGCTGGCATCGGTGGCGGTGGCCGGCTATTCGATGACCACGGACCCGAAGGACATCGCCGGCGCGCTCGACACCGACAAGGTGATCCCCAACGCCAATCTCGGCAACGACGTACCGGCGGGCGAATGGCACTTCTATGGCCGCACACAGTTCGGCCAACGCTATTCGCCGCTCGACCAGATCACGCCGGACAATGTCGCCAACCTACAGCCTGCCTGGACCTACCGCACCGGCGACGTGAAAGGGCCGGACGACGTCGGCGAGACCACCTACCAGGTGACGCCACTCAAGATCGGCGACACGCTCTATATCTGCACGCCGCACAATTTCGCCATTGCCGTGGATGCAGCCACCGGCAAGGAAAAATGGCGTTACGATCCCAAGATCAAGCTCGACAAGGATCGCCAGCACCAGACCTGCCGTGGCGTATCCTACTATGCCGATGCCGCCGGCGCCGCCGGGCAGCCCTGCGCAACCCGCGTCTATCTGCCGACCTCGGATGCGCGGCTGATCGCGCTCGATGCCGCCAGCGGGCAGGTCTGTCGGGCCTTCGCCGAGGCCGGCACGCTCAACCTTTTGACCAACATGCCCTATCCGAAGTCGGGCTATTATTACTCGACCTCGGCGCCGCTGATCGCCGGCGGAAAAATCATCGTCGGCGGCGCGGTCAACGACAATTATTCGACGCAGGAGCCGTCCGGCGTCATCCGTGCCTATGATGCGAGCAGCGGCAAACTGCTTTGGAACTGGGATTCCGGCAATCCAGACCAGACGACCCCGCTGCCGGCCGGCCAGACCTACACCGCCAACTCGCCCAACATGTGGTCGACGCCGAGCGCCGACGAGAAGCTGGGCCTGCTCTACGTGCCGCTCGGCAACCAAACCCCGGACCAGCTTGGCATGGGCCGCAGCGCCAATGTCGAGAAATTCTCGTCCTCGATCACCGCGCTCGACCTCAATACCGGGCAGTTGAAATGGGTGCGGCAGACCGTGCATCACGACCTTTGGGACATGGACGTGCCGGCGCAGCCGAGCCTGATCGACATCACCAGGGCCGACGGCTCCGTCGTGCCCGCTCTGGTCGGGCCGACCAAGCAGGGCGATCTCTATGTGCTCGACCGGCGTACCGGCGAGCCGGTGATCGCGGTCAAGGAAGTGCCGGCGCCCGGCGGCGCCATCGAAGGCGACCACACGTCGCCGACCCAGCCGGCGTCGGACCTCTCCTTCAATCCGAAGCCACTGACAGGTGCCGACATGTGGGGCATCACCATGTTCGACCAGCTGGCGTGCCGGATCGAATTCCAAGGCCTGCGTTATGAGGGTCGCTATACGCCGCCTTCCGTACAGGGCTCGCTGATCTATCCCGGCAATTTCGGGACGTTCAACTGGGGTGGCGTGGCGGTTGATCCGGTCCGGCAGGTGATGTTCGGCATGCCGACCTATCTGGCGTTCAAGTCGCAACTCATTCCGCGTGATCAGGTGCCGCCGCCGGACGAGGGGCGCGGCAGCGAGCAGGGCCTCAACCGCAACGAAGGCGCTCCCTATGCGGTGGTGATGGGACCGTTCCTGTCGCCGCTCGGCATCCCTTGCCAGGCACCGCCCTGGGGTTATGTCGCCGGTGTCGATCTCAGGACCGGCGAAATCGCCTACAAGCACCGCAACGGCACCGTCTACGACATGACACCTCTACCGCTGCCGTTGAAGGTCGGTGTGCCCGGCATTGGCGGGCCGATGATCACCGCCGGTGGCGTCGCTTTCCTGGCAGCTGCGGTCGACGACTATCTGCGCGCCTATGACCTGACGACGGGCAAGCAGCTCTGGCGGGCGCGGCTTCCGGCTGGCGGGCAATCGACGCCGATGACCTATACGGTCGCCGACGGGCGCCAGTTCGTGGTCATCGTCGCCGGCGGCCACGGCTCGGTCGGCACTAAGCCGGGGGATTACGTGATGGCTTACGCGCTGCCCAAATAAAGGGTGGCGTTGCCTGGAGGCAAATTGTCGATCAGCCAAGCCCCAGATGGCTCTTCAGGCTCGGCACGGAGCCGAGGACCTGGTTGGTCAGATCGGGGCCGGCGGCTGCTTCGGCCTGCTGGACCAGTGTGGCGCCGGCTTTCTGGATTTGCGCCATGTCCAGACCGGATGCCTTGAGGGCGGCGAGGCCGTTGACCAGGGCGCCCGCCTTTTCGCCGAGAACGCCGCCAAGCGCGCCTTGCAGCGAAGACAGGAAGCCGCCGCCACCGCCGGCAGGGGCGGCGGCCATGACGTCATATTTCTGCGCCAGCGCATCGGCGCCCGGAATCTTGGCGAAGAAGGATGAGGCGCTGGTGCCGTCCGCCTCGTGCTCGAGCACCGAGAAAATGGTGCCGACGACTTTTTCCGTCGTTGCCTGGTCGAGGCCGGCCTTCTGCGAAACCGTGTTCACGATATCCTGTACGTCCATGACTTCACCTCAACCTTGGGTTTTCGTGTTTGCCGGATGGCGCTGGCGGCTGCTAGCCTGGCGGCTGGGGACCTTGACCATGGACTTCCGGCTCACGGCGAGAACACTCGCGCGCATCGCCAGAATGGCGGCCGCGGCGACCATGAAGGCGGTTGCCAGGATCGGCGACGTCATCGTCATCGGCACTATTCCTTTCATATCAAGCTTTTCAAGGCCGTGGCCGCGCCATGGAGCAGGCCGGCAATCAGTTTCCGCTACTATTGTGGCAGCGCCATCAAGATTTGTCGCCGATGACTTAAATGTGATGATGACGGCCGCCGCTCGTCAAGGGAAGGCGAGCCTCACCGACCCGTGACTGGACCATGCGAGGCTCGCCCCTATCTTGCGAGCGGCAAGGATAAACGTCGAGACACCGCGATCGAGGAGTGCGCCATGTCGAAATGGACTGGAAAACCGGTCATCACCCAGGCGATGATCGACGCCTATGACGAATACACGCATCTGACGCTCGATCGTCGCCGCTTCATGGAACAGCTGACCAGGCTTGCCGGATCGGGTGCGGCGGCGGCGGCGATCGCGCCGATGCTGGCGGCGAATTCCGCCCAGGCGGCGATCGTCGCGGAAAGCGATGCCCGGGTGAAAGGCGAGGACATCAGCTATGCTGGCAGCGGCGGCGAGATGAAGGGCTACCTGGTCAAACCGGCGGACCAGACCGGCAAGCTCGGCACCGTCATCGTTATCCACGAAAACAGAGGGCTCAACCCGCACATACGCGATGTCGCCCGACGCGTGGCGCTGGAGGGGTTCGTGGCGCTTGCACCGGATTTCCTGTCGCCGCTCGGCGGCACGCCTGATGACGAGGACAAGGCGCGCGACATGTTCACGAAACTCGATCCGGCGCAGACTGTCGCCAACGCCGTGGCGACAGTCGCCTTCCTCAAGGCCGACAAGGACGGCAACGGCAAGGTTGGCGCCATCGGCTTCTGCTGGGGCGGCGGCACGGCCAACATGCTGGCCGTCAACGCACCAGACCTCGCCGCCAGCGTCGCCTATTACGGCATGCAGCCAAAGGCCGCCGACGCGTCGAAGATCAAGGCCGCCTTGCTGTTGCACTATGCCGGCCTCGACGATCGCACCAATGCGGGCATCGACGCCTTCAAGAAGGAACTCGATGCCGCGCATGTCGAATACACCGTCTATGTCTATGAAGGCGCCAACCATGCCTTCAACAACGACACGTCGGCGGCGCGCTACGACAAGAAGGCTGCCGACCTCGCCTGGGGCCGGACGATAGCGTTCCTCAAGGAAAAACTTGCTTGAGGATCACCGTCAGGTGGCTGGTGCCCAGACCGTCTCGAAGGCCGGCGACAAGGTGAAGCCCGCCGGGCGTTCCGACGTAGGCGGCGGGCGCCGCACCCCTTCCTGCAAATAGCGCAAGGCGGAGGTGAATCCGTTCATTGTGTACGGTTTGGCAATGACGCCGATCGCGCCGGCGAAATGATCGGGAATGCGCTTCGGATTGGCGGTCATGAAGACGACCATCGAGTTCTTCCTGTCGCCGATATATTCGGCGACGTCGACGCCGGTCGGGCCGTCGGTGAGATGGATGTCGACGAAGGCGATGTCGGCCCGCGTGGAATCGACCATGTCCTTTGCCTCGGCAAGCGATGTCGCCCAGCCGACGACACTGTGCCCGGCGTCCTCGACAAGGCTTTCCAACTCCATGGCCAGCAGCGCCTCGTCCTCGACGATCAAGACCTTGAGTGGTTCAATCATGACTGGTTGCCTTTTTGCTGAGGGCCGTTGGGCATCGAGATGACCACACGGGTGCCGGGACCGGCATCGCGCCACTCGATGTCGGCGCGCAGTTGGCGGGCAAGCGACTTGATAAGCCGCATGCCAAAGGAGGCGTCACCATTGGCATCGGCCATGCCGACGCCGTCATCGGAGACCTCGATGTTCAAGTGGCCGTCAGGCTGGCTCATCTTGATGCCAATCCTGCCTGACCTCGTTCCATCCGGCTTTTCCTTGAAGGCATGCTTCAGCGCGTTGGTAACGAGTTCGTTGACCATCAGCGCTACAGGCGTCGCCTTCTCGGCCGGGATGACGATCGGCTCGAGATCGAGTGTCGGGCTGATTTCCGAACGCCCTGAAGCCGTGAGCAGGTCGGAGATGAGATCCCTGGCGAAGTCCGAGACGTCGAACTTGCTGACATCCTTGGACTGGTAGAGCCGACGGTGCACGGTGCTGAGTGCCTCGATGCGTTCAAGCATCGTGCTCAAAGAGCGTTTCAGGTTCTTGTCGCTTGCGGTGCGGCTTTGCATCAGGATGAGGGAAGAGATCATCTGCAAGTTGTTCTTCACGCGATGATCGACCTCGTGCAGAAGCGTGGTCTGCGCCTCGAGCGCTGCTTCGAGTTCCGCCGTGCGTTCTTTCACCGCCTTTTCGAAGCGGTCCTTGTCCGCGGTAATGCGATGCTCCGAGCGCTTGCGGTCCGAGACATCGAGCTGTGAGGCGAAAAAGAACTGCAGTTCGCCTTTGTCGTTGGAGACCGGGCTGATGTAGAGCGCGTTCCAGAATGTCGATCCGTCCTTGCGATAGTTCAGGATGTCGACGCTGAGATCGGCTTCGCCCGAGATCGCATCGCGTATCTGCGCGATGGCGGACTTATCGGTTTTCGGCCCCTGCAGAAAGCGGCAGTTCTTCCCGATGACCTCGTGGCGCTCATAGCCCGTCAGCCGCAGGAAGGCGTCATTGGCGAAGACGATCGGGTTATCGGGTCGGCGCGGATCGGTGATGATCATCGACATGCGCGTTGCGCGGATGGCCGCCGCGAAGGGGTCGCCCTTGCCTTGCTCGGCATGAAGGTCGTCGGTCATGTGCCATGCGCCGGCCGGTTCCCTGGTTCTTTTCCAATCCATCGCGTCGCTCCAAGCCTTTTTTCGTGGGGGGAAAACGGCTCGGAGGCGGATTTGGTTCAATCTCGAATGCCCTGTCGCAGTTCGTCGCAGGCGGGGAACCAACGGGCGACTTTTGCAAGAGATTGAGGGGAAAGGAACTTCCTGGCTTCTGCCGGCAGCCGCCGGCTTGTGGAGGGCAACGCCCGCGATGACCAGTGCGATGCCGGGTCAATCGGTCAGGCCTGCAATTGGCGCCGCACGACGCGAACATCTGTGGCGCGGTTGCTATGCGCAGCCTCCTCATGGGTGCGCCGAGATGCGGGAACAGCATCACGGCACAGGCCGGCCGAGATAGAAGATGGCGCCGAGCCCGAACCAGACATGGAGCGGCCATCTTGCCGCCGGGCTGGCGGATGCGGGCGCAGGGTAGAGATCAGATGCTTGCGTCTGATCGTTCATCGGACCAGTATCGCAGGCGATTTCCCCGCTTCATATGGAAGATGGCCAGACGCTGTGACAATTCCGCTATCAGAAGCAAGGAGTTTTCATTGAAACGCCTTCGAACAGAAAAAGCCGACCTCGATGCGGCTGATATGAAGATCCTGCGTCTGCTGGAAAAGGATGCGCGCGCCAGTACGGCGGAGCTTGCGCGTGCGGTCGGCCTGTCGGCGCCGAGTGTCGCCGAGCGCATCAAGCGGCTGCAGGAAAACGGCGTGATCGAAGCCTATTGCGTCAGGATCAACCCCGCGACCCTCGGCCTTACGCTATCGGCGTGGCTGCGCATCCGGCCGGTGCCGGGGCAACTGTCCGTGGTGGCCGGGATCATCCGTGAGTTGCCGGAGATCGTGCAATGCGACCGGGTGACAGGCGAGGACTGCTTCATCGCGCTGGCGCATGTCGGCTCGATGACCGAACTCGAACGGGTGATCGACCGGATCATCCCCTATGCGATGACCAACACGGCCATCATCCAGTCGTCACCGGTGATGGCGCGCTCGCCGCTATCGGCGGTGAAGCGATCGGTGTGAACGGCGCGATTTGATTGGTTGCCCGATGATCAGGCGTGGCCGCGCTTCAGGCGGGCGCGCTTCAAGATGCTGCGCCAGCGGATCATGTCGAACGGGATCGGCTCGTTGTTGTTGGCGATGTGAAAGATCTCGTTGTCGACGTTCTTGAGCGAACGCCAGAAATCATAGTCCGATATGCGCGGATCAGCGGCCAGCCTGTCCACCTCGACCTTGATGTCGGTTTTCATGCACGTCCCTCGAACCGGCTTCGCCCTGCCGCCCGTAAAACAACCCAGTGCGGACGTTTTCGACCGCTCCGCTGAGTCGTTCAACGGCTCAATTGGCTTGTTCCCGTTAAAACCTCGGTAAGGTTAATGCGGGGGCGAGGCGGCTTCAAGCACCGGTGCCGGCGGATTTCAGCGTTTGGCGATTTTGAATTGCCGGTGTGGCTTTGAGGTCCGGCCGTCGCTGTCGACGGGGGAGAGACGGGCGTCGGCTTATTTGCGTTTGATGCCGATCGAGCGGCCGGCCCGCTCCGGCATCGGCAGCACCGAATGTGCAGCGCGCATGGCTTCGACCTTGGCCAGCACATCGCCGGGGAAGGGCGCTACCTTCGGCCCCGACATGTCGACGTGCAGCGACAGGGTTTCCGAAGTGGCGGCGAGCCAGCCATCGACATGGCGGATTTCCTGATAGGCCCTGAGCCGCTTCTCGTCATGGTCGATGAGTTGGAAGGAGACAACGACCTTGTGGTCCAGATGCAGTTCCTGGACGTAGCAGACATGGACTTCGGCGGTGTAGATGGTGAGGCGGCGGTTCTTCACGTAGTCCAGTCCCATGCCCATCGCCTCGAAGGCCTCGTCCGAGCAGCGGTCGAACAGCACGTTGTAGTAGGCCATGTTGAGATGGCCATTGTAATCGATCCAGTCCTTCTCGATGTCCATGGGCTTGGAGACGAAGGGGGCGGGGATGGGCATCGAAACTTCCTTCTGGCGCTGGACAGGGCGTGGCTGCTGAGGTCCTTTGTTGTGGCGCAATTCCGGAGGGAAAACCGCTTCACACTTTTCCTGGAATTGCTTTAGGCATCATCCATAGCTGCATGACAAGCGTGGACGCTGGTCCATTCGCGGAGGAATTCATGGCCCTGAGCGACCTCAATCCGGTCGAACGCAACGAGGAAGGCATCGCCGCGGTGCTCGGCATCCTCAAGCAACGACTGGGCGAGCGTTTTCAAACCGGCCAGGCCATTCGCTCGCAGCATGCCCACACCACCACCTATATCCCGACGCAGGCGCCCGATGGCGTCGCTTTCCCCGAGACGACCGCCGAGGTGCAGGACATTGTGCGCGCCTGCGCGGCGCATCGCGTGCCGGTCATCGCTTTTGGCGTGGGCTCCTCGCTGGAAGGCCACACCAACGCGCCGGGCGGCGGCATCTCGGTCGACACCTCGCGCATGAACCGCATCCTTGCGGTCAATCCGCAGGATCTCGACTGCACGGTCGAGCCAGGCGTGACGCGCGAGGATCTGAACCGGCATCTGCGCGACACCGGCCTGTTCTTCCCGATCGATCCCGGCGCCAATGCCTCGCTCGGCGGCATGGCGGCGACCCGGGCCTCCGGCACCAATGCGGTGCGCTACGGCACGATGCGCGAGAACGTGCTGTCGCTGACGGCCGTCATGGCCGATGGCGAGACGGTAACGACCGGCAAGCGGGCGAAGAAGAGCTCGGCCGGCTACGATCTGACCCGGCTGCTGGTCGGCTCGGAGGGTACGCTCGGCATCATCACCTCGCTGACGCTGAAGCTGCAAGGCATCCCGCAGGCGATCTCCGGCGGCGTCTGTCCGTTCCCAAGCGTC
The DNA here is from genome assembly GCF_013170725.1 of Mesorhizobium erdmanii. Lineage (NCBI taxonomy): Bacteria > Pseudomonadati > Pseudomonadota > Alphaproteobacteria > Hyphomicrobiales > Phyllobacteriaceae > Mesorhizobium > Mesorhizobium erdmanii. The sequence goes on from NZ_CP033361.1 coordinate 3,304,239, forward strand.
GAGGCGGCCTGCAACGCCGTCATCGCGACGATCCAGATGGGCATTCCGGTGGCGCGCATCGAACTGGTCAACGCGTTGCAGATGCGGGCGATGAAGACCTATTCCAAGCTCGACTACCCTGAGAGCCCGTGCCTGTTCGTCGAATTCCATGGCAGCGACGCCGGCGTTGCCGAGCAGGCCGAAACTTTTGGCATGATCGCCGAGGAAAACGGCGGCGGGCCGTTCCTGTGGACCAGTGTCGCCGAGGAACGGACGAAGCTGTGGAAGGCGAGGCACGACGCCTATTGGTCGTCGCTGACGCTGCGGCCGGGCGCCAAGGGACTGTCGACCGATGTCTGCGTTCCGATCTCTCGCTTTGCCGAATGCGTCACCGAAACCGAGGCCGATATCACCGAGATGGGTCTGATCGCGCCGATCGTCGGCCATGCCGGCGACGGCAATTTCCACGTGCTGGTGCTGATGGACGTCAACGATCCCAAGGAGATAGCACTGTCGGAAAAATTCGTCGCGCGGCTCAACATGCGGGCGATCGCCATGGACGGCACCTGCACCGGCGAGCACGGCATCGGCCAGGGCAAGATCGGTTTCCTGCGTAGCGAACTAGGCCACGGCGTCGACATCATGCGCACCATCAAGCAGGCGCTAGACCCGCTTGATATCATGAATCCGGGGAAGATTTTGCCGGGCGCCGGCCATTAGATGTCGACCGGCGAGACCCTGCAGCCGATCGACATCCCGCCGTCGTCGGCGGGCGCGCCACTTCCTCATGTGTTTGCGGATGAAGGCAAGCTGCTCGTTGCCTACATCGCCAATGCTCCGGATCCGTCATTTGACGGTACAAATCCGCGCTCGGTTTCGCTACTAACAGGCAAGCAGTCGGTCGCGATCCTGACGGCAGAGCCCTATCTGGCATTTCAGTTCGGCCCGCCGAACGATGAGGCTATCAGCGGCCACCGTCTCTATGCGCTGGGCCTGCGGCCTTACGAGGCATTTGAAATCCTCAACTCGTCGTGGATCGCATCCCTGGAAAAGGCAAATCGGGTTCATTCGTCCCACACGTCTGAACTGTTTGCAGGCTATCGGCATTTCATCCTGACGTTCCATGATTCGACACTTGAGTTCATTGCAGAGCGTTTCTCGATCAACCTCCACGAGGGGGCGCTTTTGACCGTGCTCATGGAGACTGTTGGACACAGCCTCCCAATGCAGCGCGTCAGACAGGCCCGTTTTCTCGACAGGCTTTGGCGACGCAATTGATCCCTCGGGGGATTCTCGCCGCCTTGACCACGCCGCCATTCGGGCCGACGCTCCTCCGGCAGCAAGCCTGTAACAGAGAGGTTTGCCAGCCGAGGAGGACTGTCATGGCCATTTCACGCAAGGAAGAAGCGCGCGCGCTGGGCGCCGATGAGAAGGAACTGGTCGAGAAATCGCACCATCCGGCAGTGCAGGAGCTTTCCGACGCCGACCTTTCCGGCCTGGTCAAGCTGCTGCGCGAGCGGCGCGACAAGGCGCAGACCGAAGCGCATCGCCGCCGGCGTGAAATACGCGGCAAGGGCGCGGCGAAGGGCGCTGCGCCCTCGAAGGCTGATGGCGGTTCGCAGATGAAGCTCGCGGTGCTGGCGAACGCGATGCGACGGCTGAATGGCGAGGCCGAACGGCGGCGGCAACTGGCGGCCCGCATTTCGCTGGTCGGCAATGCGCGCAAGGCACTGGCCTTGAAGCAAAATGCGCCGGCTGACGGTCCCGCGCTCAATTCACGGACGGCTCACAAGGGCATGCGGGCGGTCGCCAACGAGCGGGCGCCGAAGCTGGTGCGGCCGGCGGAACTCGGCCGGCAGCGCAAGGCGGGCAAGGTGGCGCAGGCCAAGCGCGACGCACGCTGAGGTTCAGCGGATAAGTGTGGTCAGTCGCCGATTACCGTGCGGCGGGAAGCTGCCTCTGCGCGCCCTCGACAAGGGCCTGCAGCATGGGGCGGGTCGGCGCGAAGAAGGTTGTGCCCGTGTGCGGCGTGGAGAAATCGAGAAGCCGGTCATAGGCGCCCGGCGGGTCGCCGACATACATGCGCTGCAGCATCTTTTCGGTGACCCAGAGATATCTGGAATAGCCGATGAAATAGGTGCCGAACTCATTCTGCCCGGGCCGGCCGAACGGCATGTTGTCGCGCAATATGTCGTATTCGTTGCCGTCGGCATCCTCGATGGTGGCCAGCGACTTGTGCGATTTGCGCGGCGCGTCGTCGTCGATTTCGATGTTGTCGATCTTGGTGCGGCCGATGATCGCCTCCTGCTCGGGCGTCGGAATGCGCGCCCAGGCCTGCATATCGTGCAGATATTTCTGGACGACGACGTAGCTGCCGCCGGCAAAGTCGGCATCCTCGTCGCCGACCAGCGCCGAGGCGGGCAGGTCGAGGCCGGTGGGATTGGCGGTGCCGTCGACGAAGCCGAGCAGGTCACGGGCATCGAAATAGCGAAAGCCGGTCACTTCGTCGACGACGGTCACATCAGGACCGAGCCTGTCGAGCAGGATACGCTCGAGCTCGAAGCACATATCGGGCCGTTCGGCGCGGATGTGGAAGAGGAGGTCGCCCGGGGTCGATGGCGCCGAATGGGCCGCCCCCTTGATCGGCGCGAATGGCTTCAACTCCAGCGGGTGCCGACCGGGGCTGAGACGATCCCAGAGATCGCGGCCGATGCCCGAAATGCACGACAGGCGGCCGCCAAGGTCGCGGAACCCGACGGTCTTGACCAGATCGTCAAGCTCGCCCAGCACCGAACAAACCTTGGCCAGGGCCGGCTGATCCGCGGCGACGGTGACGACCAGGAAAATCGCCGACTGCGAGAGCGGAGCATCGACGCTCTGCGCGTCGATCGGCACGCGGTCCCAGTTCTTGCCCGACATCCGAGAATCTCCGCTTTTCCCGGATTTGTTTCAGATAGCCCGGGATGACGCAATACAGGATGAATTGCCTCTTTATCGACACGCGGATGCAGGTAGAGTGCGGCAGAAATTCAATCAACCCGTTCGGAGCTGATGCTCGCACGCCTGTTCGTGATCTTCGGTGGCTTGTTCGTGCTGGTGCTGTGCGCGGCGCTGGTGGTGCCGTATTTCGTCGACTGGACCGGCTACCGCGCCGAGTTCGAGCGCGAGGCAAGCGCCATCCTCGGTCGCAAGGTGACCGTGCAGGGCGATGCGACGGCGCGGCTGCTGCCGTTCCCGTCGGTAACCTTCTCCAATGTCGCGGTCGCCGGCGGCCCCAACGGCCAGCCGGCGATGACGGTCGAAACGTTTTCGATGGACGCGGAACTGGCGCCTTTCCTGCGTGGCGAGGTGCTGATCTTCGACATGCGGCTGGTGCGGCCGAAGGCCACGATCGACATTGCCGCCGACGGAACCGTCGATTGGGCGATGCGGCCGTCCACGCCCGTCGATCCCGGCCAGATCTCGATCGAGAAGCTGACGGTGACGGAAGGGCAGATCGAACTGCGCCACGCCGCCGGCGGCCGCAGCCATATTTTTTCCGAGATCAACTCGACCATTTCGGCGAAATCGCTGGCCGGTCCCTGGCGGATGGATGGCACGTTGCGGCTGGACGGTTTGCGCACCACGGTCGCGGCATCGACCGGCAAGGCCGAACCCTCGGGACAGATACGGCTTCGGGTGCGCGCCGATCCCGATGCCTATCCGCTGGTTATCGAAACCGACGGCAATGCCGGCATCGTCAACGGCGCCGCTCTCTATTCCGGCCAGTTCAAGATCTCCGGCGCCGACAAGAACAGCGCCGAATTGCGCGGCACCGATGGCGAGACGGTGAAGGTCAGCACCGGCAAGCCCGATCCGGGCTTTCGGCTGAATGGCAAGTTCTCGCTCGACCACCAGAAGCTTGGTGTCGACGAATTCCGTTTCGAGACCGGACCACTCGACAATCCCTATACCGCCGACGGCAAGGCCTCGGTCGATCTTGGCCAGCAACCGAGCTTTGCCATCGAGGCCAATGGCGCGCAGGTGCAGTTCGACGAGGCGGTGGGCGCCGAGGCCGGCGCCGGCCTGACGCTCGACCAGCGCATTGCCGGGCTGGAGCAGACGCTGCTCGACCTGCCGAAGCCGACGATACCCGGAACGGTCGAGGTCAAGTTGCCGGCGGTGGTGGCCGGCGACACCACGGTGCGCGACGTGCATCTCTCCGCCGAACCGGTCGAAGGCGGCTGGAAGATAAAGTCGCTTGCCGCGACGCTGCCCGGCCGCACCACGCTGGAAGCCGATGGCATGCTGGTGCTCAACGTACAGAGCCATTTCGACTTCACCGGCTCGCTGCTGCTGGCCGTGGCGCAACCTTCGGGTTTTGCGGCGTGGCTGTCGAAAGATGTCGACGAGGCGATCCGCCGTCTGCCTGCCGCCGGCTTCAAGGCCAAGGTCGATCTCTCGCAAAACCATCAATCCTTCAGCGATCTCGAACTGATCCTGGGCAAGGCGAAGTTTTCCGGCCGCATCGATGCCAGCCAGCCCGACGAGGCCAGGCCATCGGTGCTGATGCGGCTCGAAGGCGGCGAACTCGACGTCGACGGGCTGGCGGCCTTCGCCTCGATCTTCGTCAGCGACAAGGGCGCCAACCGGTTTGCCGACAGCGATCTCGATTTTCAGATCAAGGCCGGCCCGGTCAGCGCCGGCGGGCTGACCGCCGACACGGTCGATACCGCGCTCAGGCTGCGCGACGGGCTGCTGGAGGTCGACAGGCTGTCGATCGGCGGACTTGCCGGCGCCTCGATCAGCGCCACGGGCCGGGTCAAGGATTTTCCGGCGAGCCCGACCGGCAAGCTCGATGCGTCGGTTGTCGCGGTCGACTTGAAGCCGCTGATCGACGTTGCCGCGCAGCATTATCCCGACAATGCGGTGCTGAAGGGGCTTGCCAGCCGTGTCGCCGCCTATCCGGACCTGTTCCAGGATGCGCGCGTCGATGTCGTGGCCAGTGCCGCCGACAATGGCGATGGCACCACGGGCCTGGCGGTAAGCGGACAGGGCAAGGCCGGTGGCTCGGCCTTCTCCGCCTCGCTGTCGGGAAAGGGCGCGCCGGACAAGCTGCTCGACGCGCCGGTGACGGTGACATTCAACGCCAGGAACCCGGACGCCACCGCGCTGCTGGCGCTTTACGGCCTGCCGGCGCTGCCGCTCGGCATGTTGGGTGAGGCGACCACAGATATTCAGGCCAAGGGCACGCTTGGCGGTGGCATGGCGACGACTTTCAGCCTTGCCGGCAATGACTTCAAGGCCGGCTTCGAAGGCACGATCGCCGATACGCCGCAAGGTCCCGCCGCCAAGGGCAAGATCAACCTCGATGCCGCCGACATCGAACCCTGGCTGATGACATCGGGCATCGGCTTGCCGGGCATGGGGGCGGGCATGTCGACCTCACTCTCAGCGCAGGGTGACTATGGCAACGGCCTGCTGGTGCTCAACAATGTCAGCGGTGCGATCAACGAGGCGGCCGTCTCGGGCGACGTCAACATCGACGCCAAGAACGGTGTGCCGCATCTGGCTGGCGCGCTGGCGCTCGACGAACTCGACTTCGATCCGATGGCGGTGGCGCTGTTCGGCGATTCCGCCTTTCTGGCCGACAAGAATGGGGCAGACAAGAGTGCGAGCGACAAGGCTGGCGCGTGGCCCGCCGCTCCGTTCAGCCAGAAGTCCGGCCTGCCGTTCACCGCCGATCTCGACCTGACGACGGCAGCCCTTGCCGCCGGGCCTTTCGCCACCGCCTATGGTGCTTCTTTTTCGCTGGAAGTCGACCAGGAAGGCATCCGTGTTTCGGACCTCAAGGCGAAACTTCTCGGCGGGGCGCTGACCGGCCTGTTCGAGTTGAAGAACAATGAGGGCACCGGGCTTTTCACCGGCCAGATGAAACTGGCGGGTGCCGATCTGACAAATGTGCTGCCGGACGCCGGCATCAACGGCTTGGGCGATTTCTCGACGACGCTGTCGACCAGCGGCAAGTCGGTCGACGCGATGATCGCCGCCCTGTCGGGGTCCGGCACGGCGACGCTCAAGGGCTTACGGATCGACGGCGTCAATCCCGATGCGTTCGGCGCCTTGCTGGCCAAGGCGGATGCGATCGGGCGCGACATCGACGCGGCCAAGACCGCGGAGTTCGCACCCGCCATTGCCGCTGATGGCAGCTTTGCCGCCGGGGATGCCGACGTCGCCTTCACGATTGCCGGCGGTACGCTGCGGGCGCCGCCGATCAGTCTCGAAAATCCGGCGGCGACCTTATCCGCCGACATCACCGCCGATCTCAACGCGAGCACGGTGTCAGCCAAGGGCGCGATCACCTACAAGCCAGGTGACGAGGCTTTGGTTGGCTCCGAACCCGTCATCAATTTCACCGCCGAAGGGCCCTTCGGTGCCGTCAAACGGCAGTTCGACAGCGAGCCGCTGGCGCAGTTCCTGACCCAGCGCGCGCTGGAAAAAGAACAGCAGCGGGTCGAGGCGATGCAGGCCGCGCTGCTCGAAAAGCAGCGGCTGCGGCGCGAGGTGCGCTATTACGCGGCCTTGCAGGATGCACGTGACAGGGCGGCAGAGGAACTGCGCCAGCAGGAAGAGGCGGCGCGGCTGAAGGCGGAGGCGGATGCCAAGGCGAAAGCCGAGGCTGACGCCCAGGCGAAAGCCGATGCCGATGCCAAAGCTCAGGCTGAGGCCGAAGCGAAGGCCAAAGCCGATGCCGAAGCGAAGGCCCAGGCGGACGCCGACGCAAAGGCGAAGGCCGATGCCGATGCAAAGGCCGCGGCGGAACAGCAGGCCGCCGACGAAGCCGCCAAGGCGCAGGCCGAGCAAGAGCGGCAAAAGGCGGAAGAGGCGATGCGCATCGCCACGCAGGAAAAGGCCAGGCTGGAAGCTGAGCGCAAGGCGGCGCAACAGGCGCCGAAAGTGGAGCGCGCGCCGCCGCCGGAGGCCAACGACAATCCGCCGCCCGCCAAGCCCAAGGCCAATCCGTTCACGATCGACAATTTGTTGAAGTCGCTGCAGTAGGCAGCAGGGCAGCCTTCTCGTTCCGGCACTGTTTCAAAGGATGAGCTTTTTGCCGCCAAGACGCCGAAGCGTCACTCGCGGCCCTGATCGAGCAAGCGCCTCAGCATGGGCTCGATGCGCGAAAGCTCATCGAGATGCGCCGCCGACAGCTCGGCAAGGCAATCGTCCGCGCGATCGGTCAGCCGAAGCAGCACGCGGCGATGATCGTCCTTATCCTGATCCCGCACGACCAGTCCGGCCTCGCACAGGCGATTGACCAGTTCGACGGCACTGTGATGGCGGATGCGCAGGCGCGCCGCCAGATCGCCGACTGTCACCGGTCCGCCACCCGGATAGCCCTTGATCGCCAGCAGCGCCTGGTGCTGGCGCGGCGTCAGGCCGGCGTCTTCCGCCTGCACCTGGCTGAATTCGAGGAAGCGGCGGATCAGGTAGCGGAACTCGGAAAGCCGCTGGTAGTCGGCCTGTTTGATGGCGGGGCGAGGTTTCTTGGGCTGCGTCATTCCAGACATGTGTTCCATTCCGGCAAAAGGCTCAAACGGTTTTGCTGCAAGACCCGCTTGAATTTATATCGTGTTACGATACATAGCGAGCCGATAAAGCCGGCATATCCGAGATCGGCCGCCGCCAGAAAGCCTGACATGAAGCCTCATCATTCCGAAAACGATCATCTGCGCGATTTCACCACCGACGCGCGCGTGCTGACCATTGCCACCATAGCCGTGGTGGTCGCCACGGCGGGCCTGTTCGCCGGCATCTCGCTGCTGAAGCTGATCCGGCTTGCCACCAACATTGCTTATTTCGGCCAGTTCACGCTCGCCGATCTGAAATTGCAGGACACGCCGCTTGGGCTTGCCGCGGTGATGGTGCCGGTCATCGGTGCGCTGATCATCGGCCTGATGGCCAGATATGGCAGTGAGAAGATACGCGGCCACGGCATTCCCGAGGCGATCGAGGCGATCCTGCTCGGGCGTTCGAAGCTTGGGCTCAAGGTGGCGATCCTGAAGCCGTTGTCGTCGGCGATCTCGATCGGCTCCGGCGGGCCGTTCGGCGCCGAAGGACCGATCATCATGACCGGCGGCGCCATCGGTTCGCTGATCGCGCAGATGCTGCCGGTCACCGACAACGAACGCAAGACGCTGCTGGTGGCGGGTGCCGCGGCCGGCATGACCACCGTGTTCGGCACGCCGATCGCCGCCATCATGCTGGCGGTGGAGTTGCTGCTGTTCGAATGGACGCCGCGCAGTTTCATTCCCGTGGCGGTGGCGGCCATCGTGGCGGAGGTCGAGCGTACCGTGCTGCACCTGCCCGGGCCGATCTTTCCGTTTCAGGGCAGCATGGCGGTGTCGTTCGTCGGGCTTGGCGGCTGGGTTCTGGTTGGCATCTGCGCCGGCCTGCTGTCGGGGTTGCTCACCCAGATGGTCTATGCCTGCGAGGACGCCTTCCAGAAATTGCCCATCCACTGGATGTGGTGGCCGATGATCGGCGGCCTGGTGGTCGGCCTGGGCGGCTTGATCGAGCCGCAGGCGCTTGGCGTCGGCTACGACAACATCGCCGACATGCTCGATGGCCGCACGCTCGCCACCGCCGCGCTGATGCTGCTGGTGGTCAAGGCCATCATCTGGTCGGTGGCGCTCGGTTCGGGGACGTCTGGCGGCGTGCTGGCGCCGCTGTTGATCATGGGCGGCGCGATGGGCGCCGTGCTCGGCGGATTCCTGCCGCCAGCCGATGCCGGTTTCTGGGCGCTGCTGGGGATGGCGGCGACGATGGGCGGCACGATGCGGGCGCCGCTGACGGCGACGTTCTTCGCCGTCGAACTGACCGGCAACACGCATGTGCTGGTGCCGCTGATCGCGGCCTGTGCCGCGGCGCATGCCGTCACCGTGCTCTTGATGAAGCGTTCCATCCTGACCGAGAAGATCGCCAGGCGAGGGCATCACCTGGTGCGCGAATATCGCGTCGATCCGTTCGCCCTGACCAGGGTGCGCGAGGTGATGACGTCGCAGGTCGAGAGCGTGCCGGCGACGATGACGCTGCATGGCGCGGCAGCCTTCCTGACCGCGCCGGAAACCCGGCACCCGAGCTTTCCGGTGGTCGACGAGAACAGGCAGGTGCTCGGCCTCATCGACCCGCCGGCGATCCTGCGCTGGCGCCGCGCCGGCACGCACCGGACGACAACGCTCGGCGAACTGCTTGCCGGAAGCAAGGTGACGCTGGCCTATCCCGACGAATATCTGGAAGGCCTGTCGGACAAGCTGTTGATGGCCAACGTCTCGCATCTGCCGGTCGTGACCCGCGATGACGGAAGGCTGGTCGGCTATGTCGGCTGGAAGGATTTGATGCGCGTCCGGTCGCGCAAACAGGCCGAAGAGCGTGATCGCTCGACCTTGCTTGGCTTTGGCACCAGGCGGGGGAAAAGGACGGACGCGGTAGAAAGCCTCTAGTCGCTCCTGCCGCGCTTCGCCCACTCCAGCACATAAAGCCGCAGCGCCGAGGACAAATTGGTGTCGCGGGGCCGGGTCTCGTCGATTTCGGCCACAAGGGCGGCGAGCGTCCGCTCTTTCGCCGCCGCGATGGCGACGAGATCGTCATAGAAGGGCTTTTCGAGGGAATAGCTGGTACGATGGCCACGAATGGTCACCGAGCGTTTTTCGACGACGCTCATGGCCAGACCCTCATGGCCGAACACTCACTGCTCGTCCTTGCCGGATGGATCGAGGCGATGGCCGCCGACAAATCTCTCGGCCTTGTCGGCAATAAGCTGGTCGCGTTGCTTCTGCGCCTTGGAACGGCCATGCAAGGCACGGTTCTGTTCGGCGACGCGCGTCTTATCATCCCGCGCCTTCTGCTTGCGGGCCTGGCGGAGGTTGACGATGTCGGCCATGGCGCGAACGGCCGAGCTATTTTTTGCGGAAGGCGTCGAGCGAAACCACTTCGGCGCCCTTGGCGCCGGCTTCGGCCGCAGCGGGCTTCTTCTCCGCTTCGGCGGCAGCCTTCTTCTCGGCCTTAGGCTTCTTCTCGGTAACGATGGTCAGTGGCTCGGGCGCAGGCTGGGCCGCTTCCTCTTCGACCTGCGCGTCGGTCTTGACGTCGAACTCCAGTTCGAAATTGACCGAGGGATCATAGAAGCCGCGCACGGCCGAGAACGGGATCTCGAGTTTTTCCGGCACGTCGGAGAAGGACAGCCCGACCTCGAAGCCGGTGTCGGTCACCTTGAGGTCCCAGTACTGGAACTGGATGACGATGGTCATCTGCTCGGGGTAGCGCTCGCGCAGGCGCGAGGAAACGCGCACGCCGGGCGCGCCGGTCAGGAAGGTGATGAAGAAATGATGGTTGCCGGGGAGGCCGGTGCGTGCGACCTCGGCCAGGACCTTGCGCATGACGCCGCGCAACGCCTCCTGGGCCAGAATGTCGTAGCGGATGTGGTCGTCGGCCATGGGGTGGTCGGGTTCCGTTGAATCGTCCGCATAGCTGTAATCAAGCTTGAGCGCGGCGTAAACCTGATATAGCCCACCGCCGCACCGAGACGAGGACTATTGCGAATGATTTGATCGGCAAGGCGGCTTGTTTCGGCAAGGCGGGATGGCGGCAAGCGCAAATGTCAGGCGTTAGCCAGCGCAGTGTGCTTCTTGATGCCGCCCGGGGGAGGGCGCCTGCCGAAAGCCCGCAGGAAGGTGCGCACGCCATTCTTCGCCGATTGCACCACCTCGTCTTCGCTTGGCGAGCCGCCAAGCATGAAGGTGGTCTGCAATTCGGCGTTGACCAGGCCAAGAAACTGTCGTGCCGCGACGTCGGGGTCGTCGATGGCGAGGTAGCCGCCATAGGCGAGGCGGGCGAAGCGGGCGGCGATTGCCGGCCATGTCCGGCCCGGACCCTGTTCGCGCCACTCGGCAAACAACTCGGGATAGCGCTCGCCTTCGGTCTGGATAAGCTTGCGCAGGAATTTTCCGTCGCGGTTGCAGATGCAGTTTTGGTTGAGGCGCACGGCAAAGCCGATCAGATCGGCTTCGAGATCGCCGGGTTGGTCTGGGAAGGTGGCGATGGTGGCGAAAATGCCGACATTGCAGCGCTCGGTCAGGTCGCGCACCACGGCCATGAAGAGCTTTTCCTTGTCGCCATGGTGGTTATAGACGGTCTGGCGCGACACCCCGGCCTCGGCGGCGATCAGGTCGATGTTGGCGCCGGCGTAGCCCTCGCGGCAAAACACGCTCGCCGCGGCGTCGACGATCGACAGGCGCTTGGCCTCATGGCCACGTGGCGGGAAAATGTCAGGAGAAACGCTTGCTCTCATGAAAATCTATATAGAGGCGATTGACGATTTGGACAAGGGTGTCTAAATTTGTGGACATACGATAAAGAGATTTCGCGCCGGGGGGCGAATAGAATTTGCCCTTGGAGTGTCGGAACCTCATGGGATGGAACGTCCTGGGGTTAGACGCCGCCTGGCGGCGGCAGCCAGATTCGAAAGAAGCCAATATCATGAGTCCCAAATTCCTCCGCATCGCGGTCGTGCTCGGCCTGTTGTCCGCCATCGGTCCTTTCGCGATCGACATGTATCTTCCTGCTTTGCCGTCAATCGGCGCGGATCTTCACGCCGGCACCGCCGCCGTGCAGATGAGCCTGCTGATTTTCTTCCTGTCGATGGGTTTTGGCCAGATCGTCGTCGGGCCGATCTCCGACATGGTCGGCCGCAAGCTGCCGCTCTATGGCGGCCTTGCGCTGTTCATGGTCGGCGGCATCGGTTCGGCGATGGCGCCGACCATCGAGTGGCTGATCGCGTTCCGCTTCCTACAGGGCCTTGGCGCCAGCGCCGGCATGGCCGTGCCGCGCGCCATCGTGCGCGACCTGCACACCGGCAACGAGGCGGCCAAGCTGATGTCCTTGCTGATGCTGGTGTTTTCGGTGTCGCCGATCCTGGCGCCGCTGACCGGCAGCCAGATCATCGAGAATTTCGGCTGGCGCGCCGTGTTCTGGACGGTCACCGCGGCGGCAGCCCTTGCCACCATCCTGCTCGCCACCTCGCTCAAGGAGACGCGGCCGGCGGAAGAACGCGTCGGTTCCTCCTTCGGAACCGCGCTTGCCGGCTACCGCTTCCTGATGGGTGACCGCAATTTCCTTGGCCTGGTGGCGATCGCCGGCTTCGGCATTGCAAGCTTCTTCGTCTATCTGTCGAGCTCGTCCTTCATCCTGATCGACCATTACGGGCTGTCGCCTTCGGTCTACAGCGTGTTCTTCTCGATCAATGCGGTGGCCTTCATCGGCATGTCGCAGCTGACGGGGTTGCTGGCCGAGCGTTTCGGGCTTCGGCGCGTGGTGCGCGTCGCGGTGACCGGCTATGCCTCGACGATGGTGGTGCTGTTTGCGATCATGGCGACAGGCGTCGACCGGCTCGACGTGATGGCGGCGCTGCTGTTCGTCGGCTACGGCTTCCTCGGCCTTGTCATCCCCACCACCTCGGTGCTGGCCATGGAAGAACATGGCGAAATCGCCGGCACGGCCTCGGCTCTGATGGGCACGCTGCACTTCGCCATCGGCGCGCTCGCCATGGGCGTCGCCGGCGTGTTCTTCGACGGCACGCCGCTGCCGATGGTCGCCGGCATCACGCTCTGTGCGGTGATCTCGTTCACGCTGGCCAAGGTCACGCTTGGCCGTTCGCGCGAAGCCGTCGAGGCGCCCGCTGAGTAGGCGATCGCAAATACCTGGGAAAGGCCGGGCTTGCCCCGGCCTTTTTCATGCCCGCGGGCCGGTCTCGTCCAGAATGAAGCGGACGCGTTCTTCGACCGGGGCGAGCGGCAGGGGGACGAGTTCATAGCCGAGCTCGGCATAGACGCCAGCCACCGAATCATGGGTGCGCATAGCCTCGTCGATCGTCTGTCTGCGTTCTTCATCCTGCGCGAAAATTTCCGGCCAGGGCGGAGCGATGAAGACACGGCGCGCATAGCGGAATGTCTTGGCCGCGCTAATGGCATGATCCGGCACTGGCAGGCTGCAAAGCCTGAGGTAGCCTATCGCGTCAGGCGCGCCGCGATCGAAGAAGACTGGGCCGCGCTCAGCATGCGCGGCATGCCAGGAACGCAACTCCCATGACAGCATCAGTTCGGCGAAGAGCGCGCGGTCGTGCCAGGGAAGGGCAGGGCCGCCGATCGCCACCTGGTGCCGGATGATGCCGCGCCCGGCCTCCGGCGCCGTCGCAAAGCCGGCCTGGCGCAGCGCCTCGATCAGTGTGGTCTTGCCGGAGCCCGGGCCACCGGTCAGCACGAAGAATCGATCGGAATCGTTTTGCATTTCTTTGCCTACTGGGAAGGAGATACGTGATGCGGTCACTTCGCGGCCGACGGGCCGAGCGAAGTCTGGACGGCAAAAAGCTGCCGTTGCGCATGAGGCGGATTGGAGGAGGGGAGAAGTGGAGGTTTCTGTTGCCAGGTACCTCCGAACCCCGCCTAGAAGTGCGAACCCCTAGGGCTTGATTTGAAGCTATCGCACTGCATTAAGCAGCGAGACGTGCTTCCGCATAGTTGTCGTTGGCAACTATAAGTTTAGCCCGATGACGGTGGTACAATGCCGGGCAAAAGTACGATCTTTACACCTTCGTCGATCCTATTTCGCCCCCAGCAAAAACCGCTCTGTCGTCGACAGCGGCTTTTGGTGGAGGCGCCGGGTACCGCCCCCGGGTCCGAACGGCTTATTTCATCGCCCATTTATCGCCATAGTCGGTCAAGCCGACAAAACGAATATAGGGGGCCAGCGTGAGAAATGAAAGGCCGCAATGGGGCTTTGTCCCTGTGTCAAATTGCGACGGCAAGGGTTGACTTGGACGCGGTCTCAACGGAAGCTTTGCGGACGGTGAGGCGTTACCGACCTAGCGCACAGGTTGCGAAGCGCGCCACAGCCCTCATCGATCGGATCCGTGGCGCCGACGAGGGGAATTTTAATGGCCGACTATCTTGCAGACGTGAAGAAGTACGATGCGGGCGCCAGCGCCGATGCGGTCGAAAAGATCGTCAAGCATCTGGGTATTGCGCTCAGGAACCGCGACTCCTCGCTGGTGTCCTGCACCGACCCGAAGGAACTCGAGCGCGTCAAGGAGAGCTGGGTGGCCAAGAAACTCGGCGTCAGTGACGGGGCCAAGGCCGATGCCGCGATCGAGAAGACCTGCAAGGCGATGGCGGCCGATCACAGCAAGGGCCGCGTGACTTTCTACTATCTGGTGGCCAAGGATCTGGGCAAACTCGGCTCGCTCTGAGACCTCTGACGATGCTACTCTGGCCGCCGGCTGGCGCGGGTTACTGCGCCTCCGGCTCGCCAGAGTGAGTTCTGAAGAGGCTCTGCCCCCGATCTGGGTAGGAAAGACTTCAGACAGGCGTGGCGTCGGCGCGCACTTGCGCTATGATTGGTGAAATCTCGAATCGAGCCGGAACCGATGCGCCAGTATCTCGACCTCTTGCAGCACGTGCTGGAAAACGGCGCCGATCGCGGTGACCGCACCGGCACCGGCACGCGCTCCGTCTTCGGCTACCAGATGCGCTTCGATCTGGCGCGTGGCTTTCCGGTCACCACGACCAAGAAGCTGCATCTGAAGTCGATCATCCACGAACTCCTGTGGTTCCTGGCCGGCGACACCAACATTAAATATCTCACCGACCACGGCGTTACGATCTGGGATGAATGGGCCGACGAGAATGGCGACCTTGGCCCGGTCTACGGCAAGCAATGGCGCTCCTGGCCGGATGGCCATGGCGGATCGATCGACCAGATCGCCAATCTTCTGAAGGAGATACGCCGCAATCCTCAATCGCGGCGGCTGATCGTTTCGGCGTGGAACCCGGCCGAGGTGGAAGCGATGGCGCTGCCGCCCTGCCACTGCCTGTTCCAGTTCTACGTGTCCGAGGGCCGGCTTTCCTGCCAGCTCTACCAGCGTTCGGCCGACATCTTCCTCGGCGTGCCGTTCAACATCGCGTCCTACGCGCTGCTGACACTGATGGTGGCGCAGGTGACCGGGCTGAAGCCGGGCGATTTCGTCCACACGTTGGGTGATGCGCATCTCTATTCGAACCATTTCGAACAGGCGCGCGAACAATTGCGGCGCACGCCGAGGGTGCTGCCGACGATGTGGATCAATCCGGAGGTGAAGGATCTGTTCGCCTTCCGCTTCGAGGATTTCCGGCTGGAAAACTACCTCGCCGATGCCTCGATCAAGGCGCCGATAGCGGTCTGAGCCACAGACGGGTTCAATCGATGCCGACCATCACGTCCGAGGCCTTGACCACGGCATAGGCCTGCTGGCCCTTTTCGAGATGAGATCGGCGATCGCCTCGTTGGTGATCGAGGCGGTGACGATGGCGCCGCCGCCAATGTCGATCCTTACATGCGAGGTGGTGGCTTCCTTGACGATCTCGGTGATCGTCCCCTCGAGGACGTTGCGGGCGTGGATCTTCAGTGGGCTCTCCCTTGCTTTTCTGCATGTCGTTCTCCCAAAACCGAGGTCACTTCTGGTGCTGGGCCTTCCCTTGTTATATTCATGCGGATATATCGATCGGCAGGCTTCGCGCCGCACGGATTTCAAACCAGGGAGAGTTTCGATGACGCGCAAAGGTTTCGGGTTGAGGGCGATGGCCATTGGCGGCTTCGCGGCGGCTTTGCTGGCGGCGGCGCCGGCCGCGCACGCGGAAGACAAGGTCGTGGTGTTTGCGGCTGCCAGCCTCAAGGACGCGCTCGACGCGGTGAACAAGGCCTGCGAGGCCGATGTCGGCGAGGCCGCGACCGTTTCCTATGCCGCGAGCTCGGCGCTGGCCAAGCAGATCGAGGGCGGAGCGCCGGCCGACGTCTTCATCTCGGCCGACCTCGACTGGATGAACTATCTCTCCGACAAGAAGCTGACCAAGTCCGACACCGAGGTGAAGCTGCTCGGCAACGAGATCGTGCTGGTGGCGCCGAAGGATTCGACGGTTGAAACCAAGATCGAGAAGGGTTTCGACCTCGCCAAGCTGATCGGCGACGGCAAGCTCGCCATGGGCGACTTCAAGGCGGTGCCGGCCGGCAAATACGGCAAGGCGGCGCTTGAATCGCTCGGCGTCTGGTCCTCGGTCGAGGGCAAGGTGGCGCAAGCCGAGAACGTCCGTGCGGCGCTCAAGCTGGTTTCGACAGGCGAGGCCGCTCTCGGCATCGTCTACGCCACCGACGCGCATGCCGAAAAGGGCGTCAAGGTGGTCGGCACCTTCCCGGAGGATTCGCATCCGCCGATCGTCTATCCGGTTGCCCAGACCGCCGATTCGAAGGACAAGGATACGCCGGCTTTCCTGAAATGCCTGCAGTCCGCCAAGGCCGGCGCGCTGTTCAAGGAACAGGGTTTTACCGTGCTCGCGCCGAGCAACTGAAAAGGGCCCGATAAAGCAATATGACCTGGCTGCTGGACCTCACTCCCGACGAATGGAATGCGGTCCGGCTGTCCATCAAGGTGGCGACGGTGGCGATGCTTTTCAGCCTGCCGCCGGGCATACTGATCGCGCTGCTGCTTGCCCGCGGACAATTCTGGGGCAAGACGCTGCTCAACGGTTTGGTGCACCTGCCGCTGATCCTGCCGCCTGTCGTGACCGGCTATCTCCTGCTTCTGACGTTCGGCAAGCGCGGCCCGGCCGGCGCCTTCCTGGCCGAGCATTTCGGCATCGTCTTCTCGTTTCGCTGGACGGGTGCGGCACTCGCCTGCGGGGTCATGGGGTTTCCCCTGATGGTGCGGGCGATCCGGCTGTCGATCGAAGCGGTCGACCGCAAGATGGAGGCGGCGGCGGGCACGCTCGGCGCCAATCCCCTGTGGGTGTTCGCCACCATCACGCTACCGCTGATCGTGCCCGGGCTGATCGCCGGCTCCATCCTGGCCTTCGCCAAGGCGATGGGCGAGTTCGGCGCGACGATCACCTTCGTCTCCAACATTCCCAACGAGACGCAGACGCTGCCCTCGGCGATCTACACGTTCACGCAGGTGCCGGGCGGTGACGAAAGCGCGCTGCGGCTGACGCTGATCTCGATCGTCATCTCGATGGCGGCACTGGTTGCTTCGGAAGTGCTGGCGCGCCGCGTCGGCCGGCGGATGGACATCGAATGAGCGTCCTCGTCGACATCGGCCACCGGCTCGGCGATTTCGCCATCGAGGCGCGTTTCGACAGCGCCGGGCGGCTGACGGCGTTGTTCGGGCCGTCCGGCTCCGGCAAGACGACGCTCATCAACCTGATCGCCGGACTGATCCGGCCCGACAAGGGCTGCATCGAGGTCGACGGCCGGGTGCTGGTCGACACGGCCAAGGACGTTTTCGTGCCGAAGCACAGGCGCCGCATCGGCATGGTGTTCCAGGACGCACGCCTGTTTCCGCATATGAGCGTGGCCGGCAATCTGCGTTATGGCCGCTGGTTCACGCCGCCGGCGGAGCGTTACGTGGAGACGGATTCGGTTGTCGAATTGCTCGGCATCGGACCGCTGCTGAACAGGCGGCCGGCAAAGCTGTCTGGCGGCGAGAAGCAGCGCGTGGCGATCGGCCGGGCGCTGCTGGCCAGCCCGAAAATTCTGCTCATGGATGAGCCGCTGGCCTCGCTCGACGAAGCGCGAAAGGCTGAGATCCTGCCTTATATCGAGCGGCTGCGTGACGAGACGAAGATCCCGATCGTCTATGTCAGCCATTCGGTCGCCGAGGTGGCGCGGCTGGCGAGCGACGTGGTGATGCTGGCGCAAGGCAAGGTCGTTGCCACCGGACCGACCGAAGCGGTCATGCAAAGGCTCGACCTGCTGCCGGCTGAGGAGCGCGGCGAGGGCGGGGCGGTGCTGGATACGAGAGTGCTGCGCCACGACGAAGTGTTCGGCATGACCGTGCTGGGCTCGGCCGGCGGCGAGATCCGCGTGCCGCGGCTTGCGGTGAAGACCGGGGCCCCCGTGCGTATCCGCATCCGTGCCCGCGATGTGATGATCGCGACGGAGAAACCGACAGGCCTCAGCGCGCTCAACATCCTGCCCGGCACGATCGTCGCTATCCGCCCAGGCGAGGGGCCGGCGGTCGAGCTTGGCATCGACTGCAATGGCGCAACGGTGCTGGCCCGCATCACCGAACAGTCGCGGCATGCGCTGAAGCTGCGGCTCGGAGGGAAGGTTTTCGCGGTGGTCAAGACAGTGAGCTTCGACGGGGCGAATACTGGCGCCGGCCTGCCGTTCGTGGTGGATGGCTGACAGGTGCGGCGATCGCCGCTATATTGTTTTGGAATAGCGGTTTTTCCGAAGTGGCTTCGATAGGAGTCCCGATGACCGCGGAGGAGCAGAGATGCCATCGCTGAGCTTGCGGATAAATCTCGATCCGGACGGGCGGATCGGTCCGGGCAAGATCGAGCTTCTGGAGCACATCGCCACCTTCGGTTCGATCTCGGCCGCCGCCCGCGGCATGGAGATGTCCTACAAGCACGCCTGGGACCTGGTCGAGGACATGAACAGGGTGTTCGGCAAGCCGCTGGTCGCGGCGCAGACCGGCGGCCGCAAGGGCGGCGGCGCGCAACTGACCGCCATCGGCCTGGCGGTGGTCAGCCGCTTTCGCGCCATCGAGCGCGCCGCAACCGCCGCGGCTACGACGCATATGGATGCGTTGCAGGCGGAGATCGATGCGGGCTGAGTTGACCGGGCGGGAATAGGTGAGGGACGACCCGAAGGTCGCCCCTCATCAGCATTACTCCGAGAGTGTGAACGGGGCCGTGTACTTGTCTACATTGTCCTTGGTGATGAGAAGGCAGTCGAACAGCTGCTTCTCGGTCGCGGCACCGGTCTTGCCGGTCTTGATGAAGGAATCGGCCTGCTGCACGGCCTTGGCCGAGTAGACGGCCACCGGCTGCAGCACGGTGTATTGCAGGTCGCCGGCCTTGATGGCGGCGACAGCGTCCGGCGAGCCATCGAAGCCGCCGACCTTGATGCTCGCAAGTTTTCCGGCCTCTTTCAGGGCAGCGATCGCGCCGAGCGCCATTTCGTCATTACCGCTGGTCACGCCGATGATGTCGGGATGGGCCTGAAGCAGACTCTGCATCTTGTCGTGGCCCTGGGTGCGGTCCCAGTTGGCGACTTCCGAGCCGACCTTCTTGAGGTCCGGATACTGGCTGATGACGGTCTCGTAGCCGTTCGAGCGGGTGGCGGCGTTGTTGTCTGACGGGGCGCCGAGCAGTTCGACGTAGTTGCCCTTCTCGCCGATGGCCGTCACCCATTGCTGGCCGCCGAGTGCGGCGCCCTGCGCGTTGTTGGAGACAAGCTGCGCCTTGGCGAGGCCCTCCTGGTTGATCTCGGCATTGACGAGGAAGACCGGGATGTTGGCGGCGATCGCCTTCTTCACCGCACCGATCGAACCGCTGGCATCGGCCGGGTCAAGGATGATGGCCACGGATTTGTTGGTGATCGCCGTATCGATCAACTTGCTTTCGGTGTTGGTGTCGGCCTTCGAGGCGCCGACGGTCGCGGTGTAGCCGAGCTTCTCGGCTTCGGCCTTGGCGACATTGCCTTCGGTCAGCCAGTAGGGATTGGCCGGATCGATGACGATGATCGAGATAAGGCCTCCGGCCGATGCCGCGGTTGCCGCGACAATCGGAGCGGCCAGGGCGAAGGCCGAGAGCATCAGAATTCTGGCACTGCGATACATAGAGTTCCTCCATTGTTTACAATTGCGCCGGTCAACCGGCAGTCTTCTCGAGAGCGGGATCGGCCGTTTGGGCCTTGTCCTTTTGTGGAGAAGTCGGGGGGCTGCCGGCCGGGCTCGGAAGCTTGACGCGGCGGCGATACTGGATGGCGTTGAGCAGCACCGCCAACACGATGACCGCGCCGGTGAACACTGTTTGCCAGTAGGCAGAGACGCCGATGATCACCAGACCATCGGACAGGAAGCCGATAACGAAGGCGCCGACCAGCGTGCCGCGTATATTGCCTCGGCCACCGGTCAGGGCGGCGCCGCCGATGACGACGGCGGCAATGGCGGTCAGTTCGTATGAGGTTCCGGCGGTCGGGCCCGCCGAGGTCAGTTCGGAGGACAGAATGAGGCCCGCCACCGCCGCACATATACCGGAGAGCATATAGACCGAGACCTGCACCTGCTTCACCGGCACACCGGAGAGTTCGGCGGCGCGCTCGTTGCCGCCGGACGCATAGAGCCAGCGGCCGAAGGCGGTACGGTTGAGGATGATGCTGCCGATGAGGGCGATGACCGCCATGACCAGCACGCCGATCGGGATGTCGAGCAGGCGGTTGAAGCCCAGCCATTCAAAGCCGGTGTTGCCGAGTTCCGGCTTGCCGCCGAGATCGTTGTAGGTCAGGCCGTTGGTCATCAGGAGCGCGGCGCCGCGCACGACGTAGAGCATGCCGAGCGTGGCGACGAAGGCCGGCACCTTCAGCCAGGCGATGAGCACGCCGTTGATCAGGCCGACCAGGGCGCCGAGCACGCAGACCAGCACCGCGACGACCCAGACCGGCGGATAGAGAATGACGCCGAAGGTGGACAACTGCACGCCCTGCATCAGGAAGCCGGCGATCACGCCAGAGAAACCGAGCGTCGAGCCGACCGACAGGTCGATACCACCATTGAGGATGACCAGCAGCATGCCGACCGCCAGGATGCCGAAGATAGCGACATGCGAGGCCATGGTCAGGAAATTGCCGACCGAGAAGTAATAAGGAGAGAGAAGCGAGAAGACGATGATGATCGCGATCAGCGCGAAAAACGCGCGGCCCTCCAGCAAAAGCTTGGCTAGGCTGAAGCCGTCGGCCGAAACTCTTGGACGGGAGCGGCTGCGGTCTGGGCTAGCGTCGGTCACGATGGTGGCTCCTGTGTTCCTCATGGTCGGAGACCACGGCCTCGCCGGAAGCCGTCATGATCTCCTCCTTCGTGGCATCGGCGCCGAACTCGGCCGAGATCCTGCCGCGATGCATGACAATGATCCGATGCGCGATGCTCAGGCACTCGGCGACTTCCGAAGTCGAGAAGACGACGGCGAGCCCACGTGTCGCCCGTTCGCCAAGCAGGCGGAACACCTCCGCCTTGGCGCCGATGTCGATGCCGCGGCTCGGCTCGTCGAGCAGCATGACCTTTGGATTGGTGGTCAGCATCTTGCCGATGACGACCTTTTGCTGGTTGCCGCCGGACAGCGATCCGATGGGCGCGTTGCCGCCAGCGCTCTTGACGTGCACGTCGCGGATCGACGCGTGGACCAGCGACCGCTCCTGCGACCGCGACAACAGCATTCCCCTGACGAAGGAGCCGATGCTGGCGAGCGACAGGTTGGCGCCTACCGACATCGTCTGAACCAGACCGTCACGCTGGCGGTCCTCGGGCACCAGGACGAGCCCCCGGGCGATGCGTTCGGCGATGCTGAGGCGGGAGATGTCGTTGCCGCCGAGCAAAATGCGTCCGCCCGACGGCTGCAGGCGCCCGGCGATGCATTCCAGCAGTTCGGTGCGCCCGGCGCCCATTAGCCCGTAGATGCAGACGATCTCGCCGCTGCGTACTTCAAGCGAGAGCCTGTCGACGACCGACCGTTCCGAACTCGACGCGTCGGCGATGCTGACGTCCTCGACCGACAAGGCGACCTCACCGAAGGCGTATCCCACGGGCGGCGAGCCGAGGTCGAAGTTCTCGCCGACCATGTTGCGGACGATCCATTCGAGGTTGATGTGCCTGGCGTTGGCCGTCGCGGTGATCGCTCCGTCCCTGAGCACCACGGCGTAGTCGGTGATCTGCAGCGCCTCCTCGAGGTGGTGCGAAATGTAGACGATCGAGACGCCGCGGGCCGTCAGGTCGCGGATCACGTTGAACAGCACCTCCACCTCGGTGGCGCTAAGCGCCGAAGTGGGCTCATCCATGATCAGGATGCGCGAATCGACCGAAAGCGCACGGGCGATCTCGACGATCTGCTGCTGCCCCAGGCGCAGATCCTGGACCAGTGTAAGCGGATCGATGTCTTCCTCGAGATCTGCCATCAGCAGCCGCGTCTGCCGGGCTTCCTCGGCAAAATCGACCCCGGTCGCGCCGCGTATTTCCCGGCCCATGAAGATGTTGTCGCGCACGTTCAGATTGGGCGCGAGGCTGAGCTCCTGATGGATGATCGAGATGCCGCGATCGCGGGCGTCGGACGCGGAGGAAAAGCTGACGGATTGACCATCGAGCTCGATGCTTCCCGATGTCGGCGTGGTGACGCCGGACAGGATCTTCATCAATGTCGATTTGCCGGCGCCGTTCTCGCCGAACAGCGTGGTGACCTTGCCGCGACGGATGTCGAAATTGACGCCCTTGAGGGCGTGCGTGCCGCCATAGGTCTTTACGATGTGGCGGGCCGCAAGCACGGTGTCGCCGGCGGCCGGCTCGAATTCAGGCGCCGCATTCATTGGACGCTCAGCTTCACCGGCGTGACCAGCCAGCCTTTGGGATTGATCAGCTTGAAGACGCCGACGACCGAGATGGTCTTTCCCGTGAGCTGCGTGCTGTCGATCGTCGACAGCACCTGCTTCTTCATCTCGTTGTTCAGCGCGGATCCTGCGTTCTGATATTCTATCTGGTTGGTAAACTGGCCGAACGTGATCGTACCGGTTGCGTCGCGCAACTCGGTGCCGTTGATCGCCGGCCCGGTCTGGACGCGAACGACCAGCGCATCGGGGACGTCAGCGACCTTGATGGTGTAGATGCCGGACTTTCCCTCACCGACGACGCCCGTGAACTTGACCGAGAATTCGGTGCCGACATTGGCCGGCACGCCATATTGTTTCTCCGCGGCCGCTTTGTCCTTGGCGATGGCCGACGCCAGCGTCGGGGCATCGACGGCACGCTGTTCCACGGCGGACTGCACGTTCGGAAACTCAGCCTTGCCGAACGCTTCCGGAGAGAAGGCGGCCTTGCGGGTATCTTCGGCCGAGCCGATGGTGACGACCTTGGTATCGAGGATCATCGCGCCGAGCAGGACCAGGATCGCGACCGCGACGATCACCCAACGGACGCCTGGCGATCCTCGCCGATTCATCGTGGTGGTTGCTGGGTGCGAACTCATGCTGTGACGACCTGTGTAATGGTAGCGATTTCGTTTTGTCGGCGCGCAGCGCCGCACAAGCCGCTGTACGGGCGGTTCGCTTGCATCGACCCCTCCGGCAGCGTGCTCCTCCAGTGTAATCGACCATACATCGATGTGAAATTACCGTCAATGAGTGTGATACTTTGGCAAGAATGTAACATTCATGTGACCGTATGGCTGATATAAATCGAGCAATGCAATTGATTTTGCTGTCTTTTTTAGGCGATTAATATCTCACAGAGACTGTGATACGCTTGTTTTCAAGACGGCAAGGGGTCTTTCCGTGCTCAAGCCTGTTTGGCGCACTCGCTCGCGGTTCGCGGGTGTCGCTCCGACTGCAGTCCCATCAAATTGGTGCCGTTGAGCCGCGCGACAACCGCATCGATCTCATCGCTTGTCCTTTGCGGGTTCCAGCCAAGCGCCTGGCCCGCAACCATGGCGATCCGCTGCAAGTCGCTGCTCGTCAGTTCGCCGCTGATGGCCAGCGTCGTGCGCCGCATGACGATATCGGCCAGATGCTCGACCAATTCGTTGCGGGCGATGTAGTCGATCTCCGACAGGCTGTAGTCATGCGAGTCCGGCAAGCGATCTTCGTTGTTCGACGGGCTCTGGTGGCTGGCTATCCGCAATGCATTGGTGCCGTAGCGCGACAAAAGTTGGTCGAGGCGGGCCTCGTCGATGCCTGAAGCTGATGCGGCATTGGCCAGCCAGCTCGCCCGTGCCGCCGTGTCGGCCGGAAAGTCCTTGCCGCCGCCAATCGGCATCGTGCGCGTAGTCACCTTGCGGTCGCGGCCGAGGCGATCGAGCACGGTGTCGGCGACCTCCTCGGCGAAACCGCGAAACGTCGTCCATTTGCCGCCGATCAGCGAGATGATCGGGAAGGGGCGCGAAGGCGCCGGTTCCGCCACGGGCGCCGAATGGTCCCGGCTGATCAGGCCGGGGACAGCGGCGTCGGACGAGGGCAGGGGCCTGATGCCGCTATAGGCATAGACGATCTGGTCGCGTTCGAAGCTCATGCCCGGCAACAGCGTGCGCACGCTTTCCAGCAGATAATCGATTTCGTCCGGCTCGCAGCGAACCGTATCCGGGTTGTCGGCCGCAAGATCCGTCGAGCCGACGAGCGCCTTGCCGAGATAGTCGTAGACGAGGCAGATGCGGCCGTCGTCGGCCTCGAAGTACAGCATGCGCCCGGCCAGGCTTTGCACCAGCGCGTCGTGCTTCAGGACGATGTGCGAGCCCTTGGTGCCGCCGATCATCCTGGAAGGAGCGCCGAGCGCGGCGTTGACATGGTCGATCCATGGGCCGGCGGCGTTGATGACCAATTTCGGCCGCAGCGAGAACTCGCGTCCGCCGTTCTCCCGCCTGAACGCCAGCACTCCGTTCGAGGAGGAGACCAGCGCGGTGTAGTTGGCCGCGCTGGAGCTGGGATTGGCCGCGAGGCCATCGGCGATGAGCTCTAGCACCAGCCGCTCGGGATGGCTGATCTTGGCGTCGTAATAGGTGCCGGTGGCGACGATCGACCCGGTTAGCGCCGGCATGTCGCGCAGAGCCTGGCGTCGTCCGACGAGGCGGTGGCGCGGCATCACGCGGTGCCGCGATCCGTAGAAATCGTAGATCATCAGGCCGATCTTGATGAGGATGGCGCCTCGGCTGCGCGGCGCGCTGGTCGAGCCCAGGAGGGTGCGCAGCGCGGCCCACATGCCCTTGCCCCAGGAGAAGATCGGGATGACCGTCGGCAGCGGGCTGACATAGTGCGGTGCGTTTTTGAGGAGCAGGTTGCGCTCCAGCGTCGACTGCGCCACCAGCCCGAACTCGCCGGTCTCCAGATATTTCAGCCCGCCATGGATCAGGCGCGAGGGCGCCGCACTCGTGCCGGAGCCGAAATCCGCCTTGTCGACGATGCAACAACTGACGCCTTGCGCGCAGAGATCGCGAAACAGGCCGGCTCCATTGATGCCGGCGCCGAGGATAATGACATCGACATCGCCGTCACCGGGGATGCCGGAGCGCCGCTCGGAGCCGTGATGGCTTTCGGCGGTTAAATTCATGGCTTCGCCGTCTTGACGACGCGCAACTGTACCCCGGCCTGCTCCAGCTTTTGCGCATGCTTGTCACTGATGCCGTCGGTGATCAGCACCGCCTCGAAGCTGACCAAATCGTCGAGCACGTGCAAGGCCACTTTGTCGAACTTGGAATGGTCGACCAGGAGCACGCGCTTGATCGCCGCCGCCATCATCGCCTGCTTGACCCGCACCACATGCTGGTCCTGGATGAAGGCCGTGGTGCCGCTGATCGCGGATGCCGAGCAGATCAGCAGATTGGCGCGCAAGCGCGAGATCGCGTTCTCGCAAACGATGCCGATATAGGCGTTGTAGGTGCGATGGTACTGGCCACCGAGGCAGATAAAGTCGATGTCGTCGACATTGGTCAGCAATGCCGCCGTCGACACACTGTTGGTGATGACGGTCAGCGGCGTGACGTCAAGCAGCAGCGGCGCAACGGCATTCGCCGTGGTCGAATCGTCCAAGATCACCGCCTGGCCGGGCTCGACATAATCCATCGCGGCGCGGGCCAGCGCGTCCTTCTCCGCGCGCCCAACCGTTACCCGGTAGCGGAAAGTACTTTCGTAGAGGCCGGATGGCTGCACGGTGACGGCGCCATGCAGCTTGCGGAGCACGCCTTGATGCGCCAGCTGATCGATATGGCGGTGGATGGTCATGCGCGACACGCCGAAATGCTCGACCAGATCGTCGATGCGCACCTGGCCGAGTTTTATCACGTACTCGGCGATTTCTTCACGCCGTTCGTCTGCCTTGATCATGTCGCGCCCCCCATTTCTTGCCCTGCAAGGCTTTCGATCTCCACCCATTTCGGCCTGAGCTGCTCGGCAACGCGGCCATAGATGGAATAGCGCTCGTCAAGGACGGCACTACGCAACGGGTCCGGCCGGTATTGGCGGCTCACGGTGCAGGTGGCGCGCGCGCCTTCTTGCGGCGAGGCGAACAGGCCGACCGCCGCGCCAGCGCACAGAGCGGCGCCGTAGGCGGCCGCTTCGTCGGTCGAGGTCACAATGACCGGCACGCCGAGCACGTCGGCGAACATCTGCGCGAATGCAGGATTGCGGGAGGCGCCGCCGGTCAGCCGAACCTCGCGAACCGCAAAGCTATCGCGCAGGGCTTCAACGTGGGTGCGGTGGTTGAAGGCGATGCCTTCCAGCACCGCCTTCAGCATATCGCCGCGGTCATGCCAGCCGCGCAAGCCGACGAAGCTGGCGCTCGCGGCATTGCCGTAGGGCGAACCGAACAGATAGGGGTGGAAGAGCAAGGTCGACTGCTTCTTCAGCGCGCTGTCGATCTCCGCCGCCAGCATCTCGTGGATCGAGCCGCCGGTCCTTTTGGCTTCTTCCTGTTCGGCGCGGCAGAGCGTGTCGAGGAACCAGTCATAATTCGCCGTCGAGGCCGGCGAGATCGACATGTTGTTCCAGCGGCCGAGGTCGATGGCGTTGCGGCAGAACCAGCGCGGGTCGGTACGCGGTTCGGTGGAGACCACTTCATTGATCGAGTAGGTGCCGGCGACGATGCTGACGACGCCATCCTGGTGGCCTCCGATGCCAAGCGCCGAAGCGGTGACGTCATGCAGGCCGCAAGCGACCGGCGTGCCTTCCACAAGCCCGGTCAGGGCTGCCGCGTCAGCGGTCGTGTAGCCGACAATGTCGGCCGAATGCGTGGCCAGAGGCAAGGCCGCGAACAGCTCCCCCAGCCCAAAGATACGCATCGCTTCCGGTGCGTAGGCCTGCGTGCGCACGTCGGTGAACGAGGTGCTCGCCTCGGTCAAATCGGTGCCGACCGTGCCCGTCAGGCAAAAGCGGAGCCAGTCTTTGCAGCCTATGATATGGCCGATCCGGCTGAAGTCTTCCGGGGCGTGCTTTCTCAGCCAGGCCAGTATCGCCGATGGTGCCGAAGCGTGCGGAACCTGTCCGGTCAGGGCGAGGGCCTCGGCAAAAACAGAACCCTTTTCCCATTCATCGACGATCTCGCCGGCGCGGCTGTCGAGCGACAATATTCCGGGACCGAGCGGCCTGCGATTCCTGTCGAGCAGATACAGCCCGTCGCCATGCGCGGTAGCCGCCGCCGCCTTGATGTCGCTAGCCGGCCTGCCGCTCAGAGCGATGGCTTCCCTGATCGCCTCGGCGGTCGCTTGCCAGAGGCCCAGCATATCGCGTTCGACCCAGCGCGGATGCGGCATCGATTGCGGTACCCGGCGCCTGGCCACCGCCAGTTGCGACCCATCGGCATCAAAGATCACCGCCTTCGTGACCGTCAGGCCGTTGTCGATCCCAAGCAGGCTGGACATGGAAATTACCCTCGCCGGCGTCCCATGAACTTATGGGCAACGAACTGAAACGGCGGCCAAACGAAAACTGCGATGCGCGTACCAAGCTACGCAATCGACCATACAATGGTGTGATTTTAACGTCAATGTTTGTGATTTCTTCCCGACCATATGCGGCAAGGACGGTGATAATGGCCGCATGGACTGATCAATATGCTGGATTTATTGCATTTTTCAAAGCATCTTTCTATACCGTCGACTGTGTGATCCCGCCGCCGGGGAGGCGTCCCTGTTCAGCCTGACGGTACAGAATTCAAGCCATGGCTACATGTCGCCCAGCCCGCCTACCACGGTCTTGGAGGCTGGCAGCGGTAACAACCCGATTCGTGTCTGTGTCAGGCTCTAGTCGCCTTGGGGCTCGCCGGGCTTGCGCAGCAAATAGGTGTCCATGATCCAGCCCTTGTCGCGACGGGCTTCCTCGCGGACCTTTTCGATCTCGGCGCCGACGTCGCCGAGAAGGCCGGAGAGGATGATCTCGTCCGGCGTGCCGAGATAGGCCCCCCAATGGATGACGACATCCCTGTCATCCAGCTTGTTGAAGGCGCATTTGCCATCGAGCATGACGACGGTGCTGCCGGCATTTCCGGCCAAACCCTCTTCGGTAAGCCTGCGGCCGGTGGTGATCAGGATGGAATCGCCGATGCGGTTCAGCGCCATTTTGTGACTGGCGGCAAGTGCCTGGATAGCGGTGATTCCGGGGATGACCTCCAGCTCGAAGGCGATATTGCCCCTCAGACGCACCCGCTCCAGGATGCGCAGCGCGCTGTCATAGAGCGAGGGATCGCCCCAGATCAGGAAGGCGCCGCAGCCATCCTCGGCAATCTCGTCGCGGATCAGCCCTTCATAGATTGCGGCGATCGCTTCGTGCCAGTCGTCGACGGTCGAGCGGTAGGACGGCGCCGGCTCGGCGCGTACCGGCACGTCGAACTCGACGCGACGCGATTTCGGGTTGGTGACGAAGCGGTCGCAGATTTCGCGCCGCAATTCCGCAAGGTCGGTTTTCCCAGCGCCCTTATCGGGGATGAACAGCACGTCGGCGCGGTTCAGGCCTGATATGGCCTGAACCGTCATGTGGTCGGGATTGCCGGCGCCGATGCCGATGACGAGAAGCTTGCGCATGGGGCGAACTCCTGCCCGATCGGAAACTTTTAGTCCAGCCCGACCAGTGTGGGTTGGTCACGCAAGGGCTTTGAACGCCGCATTGAAACGGCTAGGGTCCTGCCGGCATTCTCGCCGAGGGGGCTTTCATGCTGCGATATGTTCTGACCACCGTGCTGGCCCTGTCGGCGGCATCCGCATCAGCCAACGACTCGGTCGCCGAACTCGGCACCGGCGGCCTGATCCTGTCGCGCAGCGATGCGGTCGCGATGCAAAGCGAGGACCTCTTCATCTCGCCCGAAAAGGTCACGGTCGACTACGTCTTCCACAACAACACCGACAAGGATGTCGACGCGATCGTCGCGTTCCCGTTGCCCGACATTTCGGGTAATCCCGAGGAGATGCCGGCTATCCCGGAAAACCAGAACGACAATTTCCTAGGCTTCGAGGTGACGATTGACGGCGTCGCGGCAAAGCCGCAACTCGAGCAGAAGGTGTTCGCGCTTGGCATCGACATCAGCGCCGATTTGAAGGCGCAGAATGTGCCGTTCAATCCGTTCGGCGACGCGGCCAAGGCGGCATTGGCAAAGCTGCCAAAGGCAGTGGCCGAGGACTGGGTCAACCGCGGCATCATCATCGAAGACACAGCCGATAATGGCGACGGCATGAAATCAGCTTATGCGCCATGGTGGCAGCTGCGCTCGACCTATTGGTGGCGCTCGACTTTTCCGGCCAACAAGGACGTCCGAGTCTCGCACCATTACAAGCCGAGCGTCGGCGGCACGTCGTCGGTCAGTTTTTTCAGCGAGGGCCAGTTTCAAGGCTCGTACGCGGCCTACAAGACCCGCTATTGCATGGACGGCACGTTCGAGAACGCTGTGCGCAAGGCAGCGAAGGACAATGCCGACGGCTATCCCAAATTCTACGAAAGCCGCATCGCCTATATCCTGACCACCGGGGGCAACTGGGCGGCCGGCACGATCGGCAAGTTCAAGCTGACCATCGACAAGGGCAGCGCAAAAGCCCTGGTCTCGTTCTGTGGCGACAATGTCAAGAAGGTCGGGCCGACAACCTTCGAGATGACCGCCAACGATTTCTACCCGGAGCACGACATCGATATCCTGCTGCTCGAACCGTCGGACAACAATGGCGGGGACGCGAACTGATGCATGTCGCGATCTATGTCGCCATCGCCGAGAACGGCGTGATCGGGCGGGACGGGGAGCTGCCCTGGCGGCTGTCCACCGATCTCAAGCGTTTCAAGGCCGATACGATGGGCAAGCCCATCATCATGGGCCGCAAGACCTATGAAGGCATCGGCCGCCCGTTGCCGGGCCGGCTGAATATCGTCGTCACCCGCGACAAGGCCTGGCGCGCCGATGGCGTCGAAGTGGCGCATACGCTGGAGGCGGCAATTCAGCTGGCTACGGTGCGCGGACGCTGCATGACCGGCGTGGACGAGATCTGCGTCATCGGCGGCGGCGAGATCTACGCGCAGGCGCTGCCGCTGGCCGACCGGCTGCACGTCACGCATGTGCTGGCCACCGTCGAGGGCGACGCGCATTTCCCGCCGATCGACCCTCAGACATGGCGCGTGGTCGGTTCGCAGGAGTTTCCGGCCGGGGAAAAGGACAGCCAAGCGACGCGCTATTCGGTTTACGAGCGCCGCCGCCAGATGCATTGATAGACAAAAAGTGCATTGAAGGACGACAAAGGGTCGCTACCGACCCAAAACGGATGAACTCGGCGGCGCATCGCGTTGAAAGCGTGCCATGGCGTCCCTATAGAAGAACGACACTGGATTTGCGCCGTAACTCCGGCGCTTGAGGGAATTCCAAGCGAAAGGACATTCATGCCCTGGAACGACAAGAGTGGCGGAGGCGGCGGCCCGTGGGGCGGCGGCGGTAACAATCAGGGACCCTGGGGGCAGGGGCCGAAGGGGCCAAGCGGCCCGCAGGGGTCGCCTCCCGACCTCGAAGACATCATCCGCCGCGGCCAGGACCGGCTGCGGCGCGCGCTGCCCGGTGGCGGCGGCGCCAGCCCGGCGGTGTTCGGGTTGATCGGCGCGGTGCTGGTCGTTCTCTGGGCATTCCAGGCGGTCTATACGGTGCAGCCCGACGAGGTCGCGGTCGAACTGCGCTTCGGCAAGCCGAAGCCCGAACTCTCCCAGCCAGGCCTGCATTTCCATTGGTGGCCGCTTGAAACCGTCGAGACGGCCAAGATTTCCGAGCAGCTCGTCGACATTGGCGGCGGCAACACCAGCGGCAACGGCCTGATGCTGTCGGGCGACCAGAACATCGTCAACGTGCAGTTTTCGGTGGCTTATCAGGTCTCCGATCCGCGCGCCTATCTGTTCGATGTCTCCGACCCGGACGGCATGCTGCGGCAGGTTGCCGAAAGCGCCATGCGCGAAGCCGTCGGCCGCCGGCCGGCACAGGACATTTTTCGCGATGACCGCCAGGGCATAGCGGCCTCGGTGCGCGAGATCATCCAGACGACGCTGGACGGCTACAAGGCCGGCCTCAACATCAACGCCGTCTCCATCGAGGATGCGGCTCCGCCGCGCGAAGTCGCCGATGCGTTCGACGAGGTGCAGCGCGCCGAGCAGGACGAGGACAAGTTCGTCGAGCAGGCCAACCAGTATTCCAACCAGAAGCTTGGCCAGGCGCGCGGCGAGGCGGCACAGATCCGCGAAGACGCCGCCGCCTACAAGAACCGCGTCGTGCAGGAAGCCGAAGGCGAAGCCCAGCGCTTCATCTCGGTCTATGACGAATATGCCAAGGCACCCGACGTCACGCGCAAACGCCTCTATCTGGAAACCATGGAGAAGGTTCTGAAGGACTCGAGCAAGGTCATCGTCGAGCAGGGCAACGGACAAGGTGTCGTGCCTTATCTGCCGCTGCCGGCGTTGCAGCCGAAACCGCCGGCTGCGGCCGCGCCTGCCGCGAACACGGGAGCTGCACAGTGATGGCCAACCGTCTTCCCATCTTCGTCGTCATCGCGGCGGTCATCCTCTTCCTGATCTATTCCTCGGTCTTCGTGGTCAATGCCCGCCAGCAGGCGTTGGTGCTGCGCTTCGGCGAGATCGTCGACGTCAAGAGTGAGCCCGGCATCTACTTCAAGGCGCCGTTCTCGTTCTTCGACGCCGATACGGTGCAACTGATCGAGAACAGGGTGCTGCGTTTCGATCTCGACAACATCCGTGTGCAGGTGTCGGGCGGCAAGTTCTATGAGGTCGACGCCTTCATCGCCTACCGCATCTCGGATCCACGCGTCTTCCGTGCAGCCGTGTCTGGCAGCATCGATCTGGCCGAACAGCGGCTGCGCACACGTCTCGACGCTGCCTTGCGCCGTGTCTACGGTCTGCGCGACTTCGAGGCGGCGCTCTCGGAAGAGCGCGCTGTGATGATGCGCGAAGTGCGCGATCAGCTGCGGCCCGACGCCACGTCGCTCGGCCTGCAGATCGAGGATGTCCGCATCCGCCGCACCGACCTCACGGCCGAGGTTTCTCAGCAGACCTACGACCGCATGAAGGCCGAACGTCTGGCCGAGGCCGCTCGGCTTCGGGCACGCGGCAACGAAGCGGCCCAGCGCATTACGGCACGCGCCGATCGCGAAGTGGTCGAGATCGTTGCCGAAGCGCAGAAGGAGTCCGAGATCCTGCGCGGCGAGGGCGAAGCCCAGCGCAGTGCCACCTTCGCCGACGCGTACAAGCGCGACCCGGCCTTCTTCGATTTCTACCGGTCGATGAATGCCTATGGCACAGCGCTGGACAACACCGGGACGACCATGGTGCTGTCGCCGAGTTCGGAGTTCTTCCGTTTCTTCCGTGATTCGGACGGCAAGGAAGGGCCGGCCAAACCGACGCCCGCTGCGCCCGTCGCTCCAGCGGCGGCGCCTGCCGCGCCGGCGACACAACCCAGCACTGGCCAGCAATAGCCGGTGCAGGATTTCTTCGCGGCGATAGGCCTGGTCCTCGTGATAGAGGGCTTGGTCTATGGCGGCTTTCCGAGCTTGGCGAGGAAATTCGCGAGCGAGGTGCTGTCAATGCCGGAGAATGCGTTGCGGATCGCCGGGCTGGTCGCGATCGGCATCGGTGTCGGCATCGTCTGGCTGGTCCGGGGCGGATGAGAACGCTAGGTTTTGATCTCCGGCATAATGAAGGATTTATCCTCAGCCGGTAGTCGTAGCCGCAAACGTGCCGTATTTTTTGCCAACATGGCGCAACGCGGTGTTTTCGCCGTAGCGCTTTCTCTCTAGGAAAGACCGGGAGGCTTCTCGATGACATCCACATCCATTTTGCGCGCGGCACGGCGGACGTTCATCGCCGGCACGGCGGCGCTTCTTGTCGGCGCGGCTGCCGTCCCGTCCTTCACGTCGCCGGCCTTCGCCGCCGATGGGCCTGCGTCGGTGGCCGATCTGGCGGAGCGTGTGCTCGGCGCGGTGGTCAACATCTCGACCTCGCAGACCGTGAAGGGCACGGAAGGCCCAGGCGCGGTGCCGATGCCGCAGCTGCCCGAAGGTTCGCCGTTCCAGGATTTCTTCGATGATTTCTTCAAGAACAAAGGCGGCGACAAGGATGCCGGCTCGCAGAAGGTCCAGTCGCTGGGCTCCGGCTTCGTCATCGACGCCGAGCAAGGCATCGTCGTCACCAACAACCACGTGATCGCGGACGCCGACGACATCGAGGTCAATTTCTCCGATGGCGTCACCTTGAAGGCGACGCTGGTCGGCACCGACACCAAGACCGATGTCGCGGTGCTGAAGGTCGATCCGAAAGGCCACAAGCTTACAGCGGTGAAGTTCGGTGATTCCACCAAGATGCGCGTCGGCGACTGGGTGATGGCGGTCGGCAATCCGTTCGGCCTTGGCGGCACGGTTACGGTCGGCATCGTCTCGGCCCGCAACCGCGACATCAACTCCGGTCCCTATGATGATTTCATTCAGACCGATGCGGCGATCAATCGCGGCAATTCGGGCGGACCGCTGTTCAACAGCGCTGGTGAAGTTATCGGCATGAACACGGCGATCATTTCGCCGTCCGGCGGTTCGATCGGCATCGGCTTCTCCATTCCCTCGCAACTCGCCTCGGGCGTCGTCGACCAGTTGCGCCAGTATGGCGAGACACGGCGCGGCTGGCTCGGCGTGCGTATCCAGCCGGTGACGGACGATATAGCCGAGAGCCTCGGCATGGCGACCGCCAAGGGCGCGCTGGTGGCCGGCGTCATCAAGGGCGGACCGGTCGACAACGGCACCATCCAGGCGGGCGACGTCATCCTCAAGTTCGACGGCAAGGACATCCATGAAATGCGCGACCTGCCGCGTGTCGTTGCCGAAAGCCCGGTCGGCAAGGCGGTCGACGTGCTGATCGTGCGCAAGGGCGTCGAGCAGACGGTAAAGGTGACGCTCGGCCGGCTCGAAGATGGCGAGAAGCTCGCCAGTGGCGAGAATGGCAACACGGACCAGCAAAAGGGGGACAAGGCACCGGCGGTCTCGACCGCTTCGGTGCTCGGCATGACCGTCGGCGAACTGAATGACGAGACGCGCAAGAAGTTCAGCATCGCCGCCGATGTCTCCGGCGTCGTCGTCACCGATGTGGCCAAGGACTCGGCCGCCGCCGAACGTGGTATCCAGCCCGGCGAAGTGATCACCGAAATCGCGCAGGAATCGGTCGCCACGCCGAAGGATGTCATGGACAGGATCGGCGCGCTGAAGGAGCAGGGCCGCAAGAACGCGCTCCTGATGCTGGCCTCGAAGACAGGCGAGTTGCGCTTCGTGACGATCCGGATGGATTGAGCGAACAGGCATGTTGTAACATCCCATGGGATGTACTATTTTGACTTGTGAAGCGGATCGTACTGGATACAAACGTTCTGACGGCAGGTTTGCGAAGCAGGAATGGCGCATCGTTTGCCATCCTGCAATTGGTTGCGGATCAACAGATTTGCCCATTGGTGACGACAGCGCTGTTTCTTGAATACGAGACCGTACTGACCAGACCCGAGCAGATGGCAGCTCACGGATTGTCCACCGCGGATCTCGATCGCTTGCTTGCTGGCTTCGCCACTTTGGGGGCGCCTGTCGAGTTACACTTTCTTTGGCGCCCGCAGTTGAGCGATCCGAAGGATGAGATGGTGCTTGAAGCTGCGATCAACGGTCGAGCAGATGCGCTGGTGACTCACAATCGCCGGGATTTTTCCGCCGTGGCAGGCCGGTTCGACGTTCGAGTTGTAAGCCCGGCCGAGTTCCTGGAAGGACTTCGAACATGAGCAAGGCGACTTATCCGTTGAAACTCCCGCTTTCGGTCAAGGAAGCAGCAGCGCGCTTCGCGAAGGCTGATGGCGTGTCGCTCAATCAATGGATTGCATCGGCTGTGGCACAGAAGGTAGGGGCAATGGAAACGGCAGCCGCCTTCTTGCGTCGCCGGGCTGGTAATGCGTCAACCGGCGATTTCGCACAGATGCTTGAGCAGGTCGCAGACAGGTCGCCGCAACCCGGCGATGAGCTTCCACCTGACAGGCACTGATCAGCGACGAACCCCCCGCCAATCCGCTGCAGCGAGCCGGTAGAGCACATGCCGCTTGAGCTTCGGATGGCTGTCGGGAATGCCGGTATGATCGAAATCGGCCGAGGGATCGGCCATCATTCCGAGGCGTTTCATGACGGCGGTCGAGCGGTGGTTTTCCGCGACGGCGAAGGAGACGATCTCGTCGACGGCCAATGTCTCGAAGCCGTAGGCCAGCCAGGCTTCAGAGGCTTCGGTGACGTAGCCCTTGCCCCAGAATTCGGGCGCCAGCCGCCAGCCGATCTCGATCGTGCCGGCCGGAAGGACGTCGATATCCTCTGTTCCCGATAGCCCGACAAAGCCGATGCACTCGCCCGTGGCGGCAATTTCGGCCGCGGCAAAGCCATAGCCATCCTTATCGATCCAGGCGCGGACCTCGTCCATCTTGGCGTCAGCGGCGGCACGGTCGCGACGGAACGGGAAGAATTCCATGACACGGTCATCGGAATTGATGCGATGGAAGAGCTCGCGGTCGCGCTCTTCCCAGTTACGCAGGATGAGGCGCTCGGTTCGCATGGGTTTCATTGGACGATTTCCTCACTCCGGTAGCCCTGAAGGTAGAGCAATGCGGTGAGGTCGCCATGGTCGATGCGAACCTTTGCCTGCGCCGCCACGGTCGGCTTGGCATGCAGCGCCACACCAGTGCCGGCGAGGCGGATCATGTCGAGATCATTGGCGCCGTCGCCGACGGCGATGGCATCGTCCGGCGTCAATCCAAGACGCGCCGAAATCCCGATCAGAGCGTCAGCCTTGGCGGCGCGGCCGAGGATCGGTTCGCCGACCAGGCCAGTGAAGCGTCCGTCCTGTTCGAGCAGACGATTGGCCCGGTTTTCCTGAAAGCCCAGCATGGCGGCGATGCGCGTCGTGAAGACCTCGAAGCCGCCCGAGACCAGGGCCGTCCAGGCGCCGTTGGCGCGCATGGTCCGGACCAGTGCGCGGCCGCCCGAAGCCAAGGTCAGCCGGTTGGCAACGATGCTATCGACAACGGCGGCATCGAGCCCCTTCAACAGCGCGACGCGCTCGCGCAGCGCCGGCTCGAAGGCGATCTCGCCATTCATGGAACGCGCGGTGATCGCCGCAACGCGATCCTTGACGCCGATCTCGTCGGCCAGTTCGTCGATGCATTCCTGGTCGATCATGGTCGAATCCATGTCGGCGATGAGGATTTTCTTGCGACGCGTCTCGGTCTGCTGGACGATGACGTCGACCGGCTCCGTGGCCAGTGCGGCGCGCAGGGCATTCATTATATCGGCGGCGTCGGCCTCTTGCGGCAAGGCAAGATCGCAGGCAATGCCTTCGGCCAGCCAGACGACAGTGCTTGCGCCGACCGACCGTGAGGCCATAGTCGCAAGCGACGGCGACAGAGCGCGGTCGGCGGGACGGGAAACAAGCGTGGCAATGAGCGGCATGGAGAATTCCGGCGCGGATGCGGGCGAAGGCCGCGTGAAGAACGCGATCCTGATAGCCGGGCCGACCGCCAGCGGCAAGTCGGCACTGGCGCTCGATCTCGCCGAACGCACAGGCGGCGTCATCGTCAACACCGATTCCATGCAGGGCTATTCGGTCCTCGATGTGCTGACCGCCCGGCCGGAGGCGGCCGACCTCGCTCGGGTGCCGCATTTTCTCTACGGCCATGTCCATCCCGGTACCGCCTATTCGACGGGCGCATGGCTGCGCGATGTGATGAAACTCATCGACGAAGGCGCGTTTTTCGAGCGGCCTGACGGAACGCTGTCGCGTCGGCCGGTCTTCGTCGGTGGTACCGGGCTCTACTTTCGCGCGCTGGCCGAGGGTATTTCGGAAATGCCCGACATTCCATCGCGCATCCGCGACCGCTGGCGCTACGAGTTGAAGGAGCAAGGCGCGGTCAAGCTGCACGCCCTTTTGCTGCGCGAGGATTCGAAGGTCGCCATGCAGTTGAAGCCAACCGACAGCCAGCGGATCGTGCGGGCGCTCGAGGTGCTGGACGCCTCCGGACGATCGATCCTGGAATGGCAGGCAGAGCGCGGCCGGCCGCTCATCGACAGGCAGACGGCGCGTTTCCTGGTCATCGAGCCGGACCGTTCCGCGCTGGTCGGTCGCATCGAGCGGCGCTTCGATCAGATGCTGGACAAGGGCGCGCTGGAGGAGGTCAGGCAAATAGCGGCCCTTCGCCTCGATCCGGATCTGCCGGCGATGAAGGCGATCGGGGTTCGTGAACTGCAGGCCGCGATGGCCGGACAGCTGGGCTATCCCGAAGCGATCGAGCGCGCCAAGATCGCAACCCGGCAATATGCCAAGCGGCAGTCGACCTGGTTTCGGCATCAGCTGGGGCCGGAATGGCAAAGGCTGCGCGCGGGTGACGATCTCGAAACCACGATCCAAACACTTGTTGCTAATGCAACTTAAAAAGTTGACCTTGAGGGAAGGGTTCCCGCCGAAGTTGTCGGGATTAACGCTCCGTAAGGCGGCCCGTGCCATAAGGTCGATGGGCACTTTCCATTGGGGAGCAGATGCGTTTCCATAAGGCGGAATCCGCTTTTTTCGTCTTTATTTTCGTGATCCTGGCCGCTGGCTTGGTGACGCTGCACGCCTATGGTCTCTTGCAATCCTTCGCCACGGAACTCCAGACGCAGTCGGGCCTGGACAAGGTCATCTACCTCAACAAGCTGTTGTTCGCGACGGGCGTTCTGCTGGCGACCGCGCTGTTTTTCGGCATCTTCTTCATCTACCCGCTGATCCGCAAACAGGCGACGGAGGAAGGCAAGCTGCGCGCCATGACGGTTTCGCTCAGCGCCCGCTCCGAAACGTTCGAGCACGCGGCACTGACAGATGGCCTGACCGGCATGCAGAACCGGCGCTATTTCGACGATGCGCTCAAGGAATATCTCGAGGAGTTCCGGCGCATCGAAAAGCCGGTCGGGCTGATGATCCTCGATCTCGATCATTTCAAGCAGGTCAACGACACTCATGGCCACGATGTCGGCGACGAGGTGCTCAAGGCTGTCGCCAGTTGCCTCAAGGACATGACGCGCTACCACGACGTGGTGGCGCGGCTGGGCGGCGAGGAGTTCGCCGTCGTTACGCCCAACATGGAGGCGGAACTGCTG
The DNA here is from genome assembly GCF_013170725.1 of Mesorhizobium erdmanii. Taxonomy (NCBI): domain Bacteria; kingdom Pseudomonadati; phylum Pseudomonadota; class Alphaproteobacteria; order Hyphomicrobiales; family Phyllobacteriaceae; genus Mesorhizobium; species Mesorhizobium erdmanii. The sequence goes on from NZ_CP033361.1 coordinate 3,342,455, forward strand.
GCCAAATTCGCCGAGCGCATCCGCAAGGCGATCGCCAACATGTCGATACTCTCGGGCAATGTCCGGCTCAAGATCACGACCAGCGTCGGTCTTGCCGTCTGGGACCGCCAGGAAACGGCCGAGGCGTTCTACCGCCGGGCGGATAGGCAACTCTATGAAGCCAAGCGGCAAGGCCGCAATCGCGTCTGCGCCTAAAATCCCATCATTGAATTCGTGAGGCCGGCCGTCTGCCGCCATTTTCTGCGCTTCCGGTGCTCACGGACCAAAAGTCCGCTCCGCTCCGGTTCTCGAAAACAGCAACCAGCCGACTCGGCCTGACGAATTCCCTGACGGGATTTACCCAAGCTTTCGAGCGAAGAAGAGCCATGTAAGCCTGGCGCGGCTTCTCAGAACTGCCGGCAAATGGGCGTGACGCTCTGGGCTCAATCGTTCTGCGGGCGCAGGCCGAAGGTCGCGGGCTTCAGGCCGTAACGGGTGTCGAAATCGTCGTCCGCCTGCACGCGGGTGGTCGCGGGCTTGCGGTAGTCGGGGTCGCCTGCCTGCCGCCCGGAATCGACCACCTCGGCGAAAGCCATCGCCTGCGGCGTCGGTTTCGGCACGTTGCGCAGCCGCTCGACGATCGCCACCAGATCGACATCGTTGCCTGCGTTTGGCGACTCGGCCTCTTCGCGCTTGGCCGTACCGGGAAGCAGGTGGCTGGGCAATCTTTCGAACTTCAGCCGCATGGTCGTCGCCACGCCTTCGCCGAAGGCAATGGCTTCGCGCTGGCCCATCGACGACAGGAAGGCAAGCGTCGAGGCCGACGAGTCGGCGATGGCCGAACGGATGATCGCCTGGTCCTGCTCGTTGGCCAGCCGCATGGCAAAGAAGGTCGAGCACTGTGACAGGATGGTGGGGTCAAGCTCGCCTGGACGCTGGGTGACGACGCCGAGATAGCAGCCATATTTGCGGCCTTCCTTGGCGATGCGCGACAGCGCGTGCCTGGTTGGCGCGAAGCCGAGGCGCGGATCGGCCGGCATGTAACGGTGCGCTTCCTCGCACAGAAACAGCAGCTGCAGCTTGCCCTCGCTCCACAGAGCGAGATCGAAGGCCAGGCGCGCCAACACCGAACAGACGGAATTGACCACTTCGGAGGGCATGCCGGCCATCTCGAAGCACGTCACCGGGCGGCCGTGATGCGGCACGCGGAAAATGTTGCCGATCGTCTCGTGAATGGTGTCCTCGATCAGGCGCGAACTGAACATGAAGCGGTAGCGCGGATCGGCGGCCGCCGATTCGATGCGCGTCTTCAGCGATTTCAGTGTCGGGCGATCGTTCTTGCTTTCCAGCATGCCCATACGCTCGTCGATCTGCTTGAGCAGGTCCGCGATGCGGTAAGGCACCGGCGTATCGGCGGTCAGCGCATCGTTGCCGCGCCTGAGATAGGCGCCTGAGTTCGGGTTGCGGTAGAGGTTCTTGGCAAGCGGGATGAGGTCGCGCAGGGCGTCGATTTCTTCGGCGTCCGTTTCGCGCCCGCGAAACAGCACCTCGGCGAATTCCTCGAGCTTGAACATCCAGAATGGCAGATCGAGCGTCTTGGAATCGACCTTGACGCAATATTCGGGCAGAGACGAGGCAAATTCATTGTGCGGATCGAGGATCAGGATGCGCAGATCGGGCCGCGCCTCGATCGACTTGCGCAGCAGCAGCGAGACGGCCGTGGATTTGCCGACGCCGGTGGTGCCGACAATGGCGAAATGGCGCGCGAGAGTGTCGTCGATGGCGATGTTGGCGGCGATGGCTTCGTCCTGCGCCAGCGAACCGACGGTGATCGAATGACGCCCGGCAAGGTCGTAGACGGCCTGCAGATCGCGGGTGCGGATACGGTGCGCTATTGCGCCGATATGCGGATAGGTGGTGATGCCGCGATCGAAGATCGGCTTGGCGCCGGGCTCAATACCGTCGCGCACTTCGCCGACCAGCTCGATGCTGACCTCGATGGCGTTCTGGCCTTCACTGCTCCAGGCGCGGTCCGACTTGCCGATGGCATAGACCAGGCCGACGGTTCGCGTCGTGCCCAGATTGATGGAGATCATCTTGCCGACCGTCCACAGGCCGGTGACGGCGCCGTCGACATCGTCGGCATAGGCGCTGATGGTGGCGCGCGCGCCGTCGCATTGTACGACATTGCCCAGGATGCGTCTGTCGTTCTGCTCTGCGTTGCGGCGCTCCTGCGATGTCGGTTCTCCGACGGAAGCTTCGCGTTCGACATACATGGACAGGCCAATCCCCATTTTCCTGGAGATCGGACCCTACAGGGATGGGGTTAAGGTCGGATGAGGTCGGATGGTGTAGAGAGGATTAAGAGCCTGACAAAAATTGTTACAAGATCGCTCTTTTCCAATCGCATCCCTTCGCTATAATGGACGAATGGATGATATAGCGAACGACATTTCCTCGACCATCGGCAAGCGGATACACACCGAAAGAACCCTGCGGGACTGGTCGCTGGCCGAGCTCGCAGATCGATCCGGTGTTTCCAAGGCGATGCTGAGCACGATCGAGCGCGGCATGACCAGTCCGACGGCAACCCTTCTGGTGCGCATCGCGGCGGCCTTCGGCATGACGCTGTCGACGCTCATCGCGCGGGCAGAGCTGCAGGGCGGCGGGCTGCTGCGCGAGGCCGACCAGCCGGTTTGGCGCGATCCCGATACGGGCTATATCAGGCGACATTTGTCGCCGGCCAGCGACATGCCGCTCGAACTGATCAAGGTGCATCTGCCGGCGGGCGCCAGGGTCAGCCTGCCGGCGGCCTCCTATGCCTTCATCAAGCAACAGATATGGCTGATTTCCGGGCAGCTCGAATTCACCGAGGGCGAGCAAGTACACAGGCTGGCGCCCGGCGACTGCCTGGCGCTCGGCGCGCCGTCGGACTGCACCTTCCATGCTCCAGAGGCGGACGCCGACTATCTCGTCGCGCTGGTCAGGGGCTGACATCATGGCCAGACGACCCAAGCGCTCCCACAATGGGGGGCCGCCGCTTGACGAATACAGGGGACCGCCATGGGGCAAGGGCGATCCCTATATTTTCCTCGCCTGGCAGGCCGCGCACGCCAAGGCGTGGAAGGCGCCAAGCCGAGAGGTCATGCTGATGCGCATGGACAAGGCCGAACGGCTGGGCCTGACCTATGAGGAGTACACGCTCGAGATCCTCGAGCGCGGGCGGCATCTCAGGGAAGGAGACACCGAGCGCATCAGCGCCATCAAGGCCGCGCGCAAGCGACGCCGGGTGCGCCATCTCGACTGATACAGCATTGAATCCATTCATCGTTTCCAAAGGACTGGCCATGAATTCCATCGAAATCGGAGCCCTGAGCGCCAGTTCCGAAACGCTGGCTGATCTGGCTGATCTGCTGGTCGAGACGGTTGCGGCCGGCGGATCGGTCAGCTTCATGCATCCGCTGGCGCCGGGAGCGGCGAGCGCGTTCTGGGAGAAGTCGCTGGCGGCAGCGGCCAGAGGGGAGCGAATGGTGCTCGGCGCATGGGATGGCACGGTCCTGGTCGGTACCGTGACCCTGCTGCTCGATTGCCCGCCCAACCAGCCGCACCGGGCCGAGATCGCCAAGCTTATGACGTCGGTTGAATACCGGGGCAGGGGTGTCGGGACGCGGCTGATGCGGGCCGCCGAGCGTCTTGCCGTGGACAAGGGGCGCACGCTTCTGGTTCTTGACACGGCGACGGACGAGGGGGCTTCGGGCCTTTACGAAAGACTCGGTTTCACCCTGGCTGGGGAAATACCCGACTATGCGCTGAAACCGCATGGCGGGCTGACCGGCACGCTGATCTACTGGAAGCGCATCGGCGCTTCGTCGCGATAGCTCACGCCGGTCACGCAGAGGTTTCCCTGGACAGATAGCTCAGCAGCCATTGGCGGAAATCCTCTTCGGCGCTGGTCAGGCGCGCCGTCGACGCTCGGGTCAGGAAATGGCCTGACGTGCTGGATAGCTCGAAGCCCGAGAGTGGCACCAGGGTCCTGCTCGTGAGTGCCGCGTCGACAAGCGGCCGCGAGCCGAGAAGCACGCCAGCGCCAGCGCTTGCCGCCTCCATCGCGGCAACGAAACTGTCGAAGCGATGCGATCGCTGGGGGTGACCGGCCAATCCGGCCGCGGCGAACCATTCCGCCCACATTTCGCGCGCGCCGGCGACCAGAAGCAGCGGCAGCGCTGTCCAGTCGGCGGCGTCGGCGAGCGCCGGACTTGCCACGGGCACAAGCCGCTCGGCTGTCAGCATGTCGGCCTCGCGACCGGGAAAGGACCCGTTGCCGAAGCGGATGTCGAGCGCCGAGCCCGGCAGGTCGTAGTCGGTTGGCCGGTGGATCGTCACCAGATCGAGCTGGATGCGTGGCAATGCTTCGGCGAGATCGGGCAGCGCCGGTACCAGGATCAGCAGGGCGAAGGAGATCGGCACCCGGATCGAGACGGTCTGGATGGCGCGTGGCTCGAACAGCTCCGCCGTGCTGCTGGAGATAGTGGCGAAGGCCGACTGGATGTGCGGCAGGTAGGCGGCCCCCTCCGGCGACAACGCCACGCCACGCGCCAGCCGCGAGAACAAGCGCGTCTTCAACCGTTCCTCCAGAGATCGTATGTGCTGGCTGACGGCGGCCTGGGTCAGGCCGAGTTCGGCAGCGGCCGCGGTGAAATTCGACAGCCGCGCCGCGGCCTCGAAACTGCGCAGCCAGTCGAGTGGCGGCAGCGCGGGGATGGTTCTTCGAGCCATTAGTTATTTATGATCTTTGGCCAAAAAATGATAATTTGAGTTATGCCTGTCGCGAGACCAACATGCAACCGAAACCCATGGATAGAGCCGTGGGGCGAAGCGGACAGGAACGGATCTCCATGCTCACCCACGCGCTGATCGGCGACGAAGGCAGAACAATCGAACTTGGGTGGCAGGACGGGAGGCGCACCCGCTTTCACGCAATGTGGCTGCGCGACAATGCGCTCGACGACAAGACACGCAGTGCCGGCAATGGCCAGCGCCTCGTCACCATCCTTGACATTCCACGCGACACCAGGATCGGGGCGGCTTCGATCAAGGCCGGCGCGCTGGAGGTCAATTTCATGCCGGAAGGAAAAACGGTCAGCTTTCCAGCGCAATGGTTGAGCGCCAATGCCTATGATCGAGACGAACACCGCCAGCCCGGCTGGACAGCCGATATCGTCCAGCGCTGGACCAAGGTGACGATGCAGAATTCGGTGCCGCGCGCCGGCTACCGGGCGGCATTTCATAGCCGCGGCGTCCTGCGCGAATGGCTCTCGTCGGTGCGGACCTATGGCTTTGCGGTGATGGACGGACTGCCGGCCGAATCCGGTTCGCTGTGCAAGGTGTCCGACCTGTTCGGCTATATCAGGGAGACCAATTACGGCCGCTGGTTCGACGTGCGGGCCGAGGTCAATCCGAACAATCTCGCCTACACCAATCTCGGCCTTCAGGCGCACACCGACAATCCCTATCGCGATCCGGTGCCGACGCTGCAGATCCTGTCCTGCATCGAGAATACGGTGGAGGGTGGCGAGTCCAGTGTCGTCGACGGATTTGCCGTCGCGGCCGCGCTGCAGGCCGAGAACCCGGAAGGCTTCCGGCTGTTGAGTTGCTGCCCGGCGCGTTTCGAATATGCCGGTTCATCCGGCGTGCGGCTGCAGGCGAAGCGCCCGATGATCGAGCTCGGGCCGGATGGCGAGCTGATCTGCATCCGCTTCAACAACCGCTCGCTGGCGCCTGTCGTCGACGTGCCGTTCGCCGACATGGACGCCTATTATGCCGCCTATCGCCGGTTCGCTGAACTGATCGAGCATCCGTCCTTCGAAGTCACGTTCAAGCTGGAGGCAGGGCAGGCCTTCATCGTCGACAACACCCGCGTCATGCATGCCCGCAAGGCATTCTCCGGCACCGGCACACGCTGGCTGCAGGGCTGCTACGCCGACAAGGATGGCTTGCTGTCGACGCTTGCGGCGATCGAGCACAGCTTCAAGGAGGCCGCGGAATGAGCGGCCAGGATTTGAACGCGGACAACATTGTCGAGTTCATCGCCGACATTTTCGAGCGGCGGGGCGCGGAATCCTATCTCGGCGAGCCGGTGACGATGTCCGAGCATATGCTGCAGGGCGCCTGGCTGGCGGAACAGGACGGCGCGCCCGAAGCGCTGGTGGCCGCGGCCCTTTTGCACGACATCGGCCACTATACCAGCGAGTTCGGCACCTATTCGCCCGACGATGTCGAGGACAAGCATCATGACGAGGCCGGCGGCGACGTGCTGGCGCCGTTCTTCCCACCCGTCATCGTCGAATGCGTCAGGCTGCATGTCGCGGCCAAGCGCTATCTATGCGCCACCGATCCGACCTATTTCTCCAAGCTGTCGCCGGCATCGGTGCATACGCTGTCGCTGCAGGGCGGGCCGATGAGCGCGGAAGAGGTGGCGGAGTTCCGCGAGAACCCATTCCACGAGGAAGCGGTACGGGTCCGCATCTGGGACGAGGGCGGCAAGGTCGCCAACATGGAGACGCGGGCGTTTCGCGACTACGTTCCGCTGCTGCAGCGCGTCGTGCACGACTTCGCCAATCGCGCCTGACGTAACCCGTCACCGGGAGGAGACAGCCCATGTGTTTCTGCTTCGATGGCGAAAGCGCGGTGGTTGCGTTTCGACCGGAGAACTGCCGCGAACGCTTGCCCGGTGCCGGCATTCGCGCCGAACGGCCGACCGCTTCCCAATGGGAGCCAAGCCAGTTCGGCGCGGCCGGTTCGTTCGAATCGACCGATGCTGCCTACCTTCACCATATTGCTGTCGGGATGGTTTCGCAGTATCAGCCACGCCCGGCATGCGGCTTTTATTCGCCGCACCCGTATCGACCCCCACTCTTGAAGGAGGCATGATGAGTTATTGTTCACGCATTTCGCGCCTCCACGGCGGTCGGACGAGCTGAGCCGCGCTACGGCGGATTCCAGTTTCCTGACGATCTGACGAAGGCCAAGCAGCGTTGCATTGCGGCGGTTGTTCTCCGTGCGCAGCAGCGCCCTAGCCGCCGCCGATATCCATGAGACGGTGGGAGCCGACAGGCTTCCGGCCGACGATCATGGCTGCCCGGAGGCCTGAGATGCGCTTTCGCAACACTCCCTCAGGTCGTTGTAAACATTGAATGAATGTCTCTTGCTCTCAACTGCTCGTGAGCCTAGAGAGCCCGCCCATTCCAACCCGTCACCCCAGAGGAGACCTGTCAATGTCAAGCCAACCCAGATCGACACATTCCGTGCCGACGCTGGAATTGCGTGCGGCTGACAGGGTTCCAATCGGGAAGAACGGCCATGGCCAGGTCCATGATCCAGCGCAGGCAGGACGCCGAGCGCGAACGAATTGAAGCATATACCGCGACGCTGCGGAGGGTTTCTCCCAAGCCGCGTCCCGCTCCGGATTTCGAGCGGGCGCTCGATGAGGTACGCCGGGGCTATGCCGGCATGGCGATCCGCGATGGCGCGTTGTGGCGTCCAAAGCTGAAGACGCGCGATCCTGCGCGGCTGCGGCTGGCTGCTGCACGTCATCTTTATGCTCGCTATCCGGTCTCGGCCGCGCTCGAGGCCATCTGGCGCGATGGTTCGGGGCTGGATGCCGGCGAGATTGCGCTCCGCAAGGCATGGTATGTCGCGGTTGCGCGTGGTGACTCGCTCTACAAGGCAGGAGCCAATGCGTGGCTGTCGCGCAAGGAGGTGCATTGCTTCCTGAACCTGTCGGGCGACTTGACCTTCGACGAGGCGTTCTGGGTTGCGATCATCCGGTCCTACACGGATGATTTCGGATTGGCGGCCAGCCTTGCCCGCACGAAGATATCGCGCATGCCACGTGCCGATCTGACCTTCTGGCGCGAAGTGGCGCGGTTCTTCTGCACACATCCGACGTCCAAGGAAGAGACCGATGATCTCAGCGACTACATCGGCGCCATGTACCGGCATGACCGAGCCTACAGCCTGAAGGGGCGCACGCTCGCCTCGCTGCGCAAGCAGATGTCGGAGTGGCACCGCGACATTGCGGCCGTCGAGCGCATCGAGGCCATGCGCCGCCGTGTCGCCGGCCGGGGTTCGACGGTAAAGGGCGTGTGGGATGGCTCGCGCCTTGAGGACTGGGATTGGCAGCCTTCGGCCAAGGAAGCGAGGGCGCCTGGTGAGCGCTTCTTCGTCCGCCAGTTGAAAACCGCCGAGGACCTGGTCGGCGAATCCAGGGCAATGCATCATTGCGTCTCGACCTACGCGGCCAAATGCATCGCCGGCAATGCCTCGATCTGGGTTCTGCGGCGCACGGCACTTGGAAAGATCGAGCGGCTGCTGACGATCGAACTCGATCCGCAGAACCGTGCGGTGCAGGTGCGTGGATTCTCCAATCGCCTCGCCTTGCCCGACGAGCGCAAGATCATCGAGCGCTGGGCCAAGGCAAGGGGCGTGATGCTCCGCGGCTGAAACGAAGTGCCCGCGCGGCGGATATGCCGCGCGGGGCCGGCCTTGCTGGTCCAGGAGAGGAGGGAACTCCTGGGGATTGGCAGCTAGGCCTTGTGGTGAACCTGTTGCAGCCCATAGACCGGGGTCGGCAAGCCGACTTGCCGGGCTTTCAGCTGCAGCGCCAGATATTGCGAATAGTGCCGCGATTGATGGAGGTTGCCGCCATGGAACCACAGCGCCTCCTGCTGGGTCGGCTTCCACATGTTGCGCTGCTCGCCTTCCCAGGGACCAGGGTCCTTGGCGGTGTCGGAGCCCAGACCCCAGACCTTGCCGACCTTGTCCGCCACCTCCTGCGAGATGAGATCTGCTGCCCAGCCGTTCATCGAGCCGTAGCCTGTGGCATAGATGATGAGATCGGCTGGCAATTCGGTGCCATCCACGAATTTCACGCCGCCCTCGGTCAGCTCCTGAACCGCCGCACCCGGACCACTCTTCAGCTTGATCGAGCCGTCAATGACCAGGTCGCAGGCGCCGACGTCGATATAGTAGCCCGAACCACGGCGCAGGTATTTCATGAACAGGCCCGAACCGTCATCGCCCCAGTCGAGCAGGAAGCCGGCCTTTTCCAAGTCCGCGTAGAATTTCGCGTCGCGTTCCTTCATCTGCTGGTAAAGCGGGATCTGGAACTCGTGCAGGATGCGGTAGGGCAGGGAGGCGAAGATCAGGTCGGCCTTGCGCGTCGTCATGCCATTCTCGACCGCTTGCTCCGAATAGAGCGAGCCCAGACCGATATCCATGAGCGTGTCGGACCTGACGATATGGGTGGAGGAACGCTGCACCATGGTGACGTCGGCGCCTCCCTCCCACAGTGCCGCGCAGATGTCGTGGGCGGAGTTGTTTGAGCCGATGACCACGACCTTCTTGCCTCGGTACTTGTCGGGGCCTGGATGGTTCGAGGAATGCTGCTGCTCGCCCTTGAAGATGTCCTGGCCCTTGTATTTCGGCCAGTTCGCTTTGCCGGACATGCCGGTGGCCAGCACGAGCTGCTTGGGCTTGAGCACGATCTCCTCGCCGTCGCGCTCGACGACGACGGTCCATTCCTTGGCCTTCTCATCGTAGCTTGCTCTCTTGGCCGTGGTCGAACTCCAGTAGTTCAACTCCATCACCTTCGTGTACATCTCGAGCCAGTCGCCGATCTTGTCCTTCGGCGCGAAGACCGGCCAGTTCTTGGGAAAGTCGATATAGGGCAGATGGTCGTACCAGACCGGATCATGCAGGCAGAGCGACTTGTAACGCTTGCGCCAGGAATCGCCCGGACGTTCGTTCTTTTCGATGATGATGGCCGACACGCCGAGCTGGCGCAGGCGCGCACCCAGCGCAATGCCGCCCTGGCCGCCGCCGATGATCACGACATAGGGCTGTCGGCTGTGGCCGAGTTCGGCGACCTCGTCGTCACGCTCCTCGCGCCAGGATTTCCTGTCCTTGCCGTGACCATGCTTGGCACCGAGCGGTCGCGTGAAGCCGGACTTCTCCTCGTGTCCCTTCAACTCAGCCATGGTGGTTAGCAAGGTCCAGATGAGGTCGCCCTTGAAGCGCACCAGGCCAAAGCCGCGCGCCGCCTTGGTCTCGAAGGTGATCCAGGCGGTGGTGACGCCGTCCGCCTCGCTCGCTTCCTCGCCTTCGGCAACCTTCCAGTCGCTCGGTCCGGTATCAGCCAAGGTTGCGCTCAGCATGTCGCGGATCTGGTCCTGGCCCTCCATCGTCTTCAGGTTCCAGGTAAAGGTGACGAGGTCGCGCCAGTAGCAATCCGCCTGGAAACAGTTGACGGCCGCGTCGATGTCGCCGTCCGCAAGCGCCTTGCCGAACTTGTCGAGCAGCGCCTGCGCCTTCGTGGTGGGAGTTCTCTCAAGCATGGTTTCTCCTCCGGTTGTTAAGTTGATCAGGAAAGGTCGATCAGGATTTTCAGCTGGGTTCCGGCGGGATCGAGCAGAGCATCGAAACCGTCGGATACCGCCTCCCGAAGACGTATGCGCCTCGTGACCACCTTGGAGGCAGGCAACTGTCCCGAACTGATGAGACGGATGACACGCGGCCATAGATGCGTCGGATAGGCCCAGGAGCCTCGGATATCGACGTCCTTGAACGTGACCTGGAACCAGTCGAGCGGGTTCTCGTGCGGATGCAGGCCAGTTTGAACGACGACACCTTGCTTGCGCACAGCCGCGAGGCAGGCCTTCAGCGCATGCTCGTTGCCGACACATTCGATCGCGACATCGCAACCGACGCCGCCTTCGCTGGCGGCGCGCACTGCCTCATCCACTTCGTCCCGCTTCGGATTGAGGGTCACCACGCCAGGCAGGATCGAACGCGCCATCTCCAGCCTGGTGTCGTTCAGGTCCGAGATAAACAGTTGCGTTGCACCCGCGGCGCGCGCGGCCAGCATCGTCAGAATGCCGATGGGGCCGGCGCCGGTGATCAGCACCGAGCTCCCGGCGCTTACCCCACCACGGTCGCAGGCATAGACGGCGACCGCGGTCGGCTCGACCAATGCAGCTTCCTCATCGGACATTTCATCTGGAATGCGCTCGACATTGTAGTCGTTGAGCAAGGCGGCTTCCGCCATGCCGCCGCCGACCCAGCTCAGACCCGCCAGGGCAAGCTTGTCGGACAGATGGTACAGGCCGCGCGCGGCATAATAATCGCCCGAGCGCGGCATGATCAGCGGCTGCACGGCCACGCGGTCGCCAACCGAGACCGACGTCACGCCTTCGCCGACGGCCTCGATCACGCCGCCGAATTCATGTCCAAGCACCTGCACACCGCTGGAGCCGGTGAACGGATGCGGCTTCGTCGGTATGAAGATCGGCCCGTAACTGTATTCATGCAGGTCGGTCCCGCAGATTCCGACAAACCTGTTGCGCAGAACAACCTGTCCCGGCCCCGGCTTTGCCGGCCTGGGAATGTCCTCGATGCGCAGATCCCTGGCGGCATGAAAGCGCAGGGCCTGCATGCTCCGCGCCGTGGCTGCGCGATCGACCGCGTTCTGTGTCATGGCTTCTCCTCCAAGTTCCATGTGGGTACCTGGAACAGGGAGCAAGCAGCATGCCAACCATACGGATGAATCAGAAATCATCATAAAATCAGCATCGTGTGGCGGTTTCTGCTGTCATAAACTGTGGCGGCGGTGTTGCGCGCGCCACGGCGCCACAGCGGACGCAACACTAATTGGGCGCGTCCAGCCGCAGCCGCTTCATGCGGCGATGCACCGTCGTGCGGTCGACACCCAGACGCCGCGCGGCCTCGGAGATGTTCCAGCCCGCGGCCACGAGAGCATCCAGCAGTGCGGCGCGCTCGTCCTCGGGCGACGGAGCACGCAGGGCAACCAGCCTGGCGGGCGAAGCAAGTGGCGTCAGGTATGGCAATGCGAAGTCGGGCAGGTCGGCGGGCTCGATCATCCCGCCCTCGCAAAGCGTCACCGCCAGATCGATGGCGTTTGCGAGTTCGCGGATGTTGCCGGGCCAGCGGTGACGAATCAGCGCCAGGCGCGCCGCGGGCGAGAGCCTCGCCGTACGGCCGGCAAGGTGGGCGCGCTGATCCACCAGCCGGTCCAGCAGCCATTCGAAATCGGTACGTTCGCGCAGCGCCGGCAAGTTCAGCGAGGCCGCGTTCAGCCGGTAGAACAGATCCTCGCGGAAATGTCCCTCGTCGACCAGCTTACGCAGATCATGGTGCGAGGCCGAAATGATCTTGATGTCGACCTGCCGCGGCTCAATGCCGCCGACCGGGACCAGTTCGCGTTCGGCGATCACGCGCAGCAGCCGCGATTGCAGGGGGTAGGGCATGTCGCCGATCTCGTCGAGGAACAGCGTGCCGCCGTTCGCAGCCTCGATCAGTCCCTTGCGCCCCTTGGCGGCGGCTCCGGTAAAAGCACCGGCGACATGGCCAAAAAGTTCGCTCTCGATCAGATGCTCGGGAATGGCCGCGCAGTTGATGGCGACAAACGGGCCGGGCCGCCGCGCGCAATCGTGGATCGCGCGGGCGAGATACTCCTTGCCGGAGCCGGTCTCGCCATGAATCAGGATGGGCATGGTCGTGCGCGCCAGCTTGGCGGCACGCAGTTGCGTGGCGGCCATCGCCGGATCGCCGCCGGAAAGGTCGCCGATCGGCTTCGGTACCGCCTCGACCGGCGCGCGGCGTCCGGTCGTCGGCTGCGGCTCGATGGCGTGCGCGAACAGCGCGCTGCCGCTGCGGCCGAACACCAGCCGCTCCTCGGTCGGGCGGCCGCGTGTCAGGCTCGGCAAATCGTCGACGCTGACATCGAGATAGCGCGAGATCGACTGGCCAATGGGGGAGGGCGCGTGCCGCCAGTCGACGCCTCCGGCCTGCGCCAGAAGCAGCGCTCCGCCGTGCGTCGTGCCAAGGATGCGGCCCGAGGCATCGAGGGCGATGGCTGCCTCGGGGTCGACGTCGAGGAATTCTGGCGAACGGGAAAAACGCAGCACCCATTCGGAGTGCATCTGTGCCATCAGATTGGCGAGCTCGATGCGCCGCGCGGAAGCCGTCACCAGATGCAGCGCCAGGTTCTGGCTGATTTTCGGTTGTGGTGAGCGTAGCAGGGAAATGTCGAGCACGGCGGCGAGCTCGCCATTGGTGTCGAAGATCGGCGCGGCGGTGCAGGAGAGCGGCGTGTGGGTCGTGTCGAAATGGTCGGTCTGGTGGATCGTCATCGCCTCGCCGGTGACGATGCAGGAGCCGACACCGCAAGTCCCGGTGCGGCTTTCCGACCATTCTGAGCCGAGATAAAGCCCTGCCGTGCGCAACTGGTCCATGAACAGGGGATCACCGAGGAAGTCGACGGTGACGCCCTTGGCGTTTGCCAGCAGCAGCACGTAGTTCTGGCCCGCCACCTGCTTGAAGAGGGTTTCCAGGCCGCTGCGGGCGATCGCGATCAGCCGCTCGGACTGTTCGCGATGTTCGCGCAATTGGGTATCGGGGACGATATAGGCTTCCGTCGGCCGGGCCGGGTCGAGCCGGTGGGTGTCGACACAGCGTAGCCAGGATTTGACCACGACATCGTCGCGGGCCGATGTCCTGCCGGACAGGACCTGCTCTATCTCCCGGATATGCTCCCGTTCGCCAGCCACGCGTCCTCCTCCCAAGGCAACGTTCTAGCCTGGCATAGTGGTGCGCCGGCGGCATCGGCTCAACTGTACTATGGTAGCGCGCGGCTTGATCGCGGTACCGCAAGACGGCGCCGATCTCACAGCCGAGTGAATTCGCATTATCCCCATTGACGAGCCCGCGATTCCGCCTTTATGGTCCGCCACCATGAAAAAGGCACTCATTCTCGTAGGAAGGCGCGTGGGCAAGGCGGTGTAACCGCCGGGCGAAAACCTCCCATGCGCAACACACAGGCTCCCTCGGGGGCCTTTTTTATTGCCTGAAACACGATTAAACGACCAACAACGCCCAAGTGGCAAGCGCCCAGGTGGCGACAGTACGGGACCAGACCGATGAGCAACGGACAGAGTGAACGGCGCGAAATGACGGGCGCCGAAATGGTGGTGCAGGCGCTGAAGGACAACGGCGTCAAGCATGTCTTCGGCTATCCGGGCGGCGCCGTTCTCCCGATCTATGACGAAATCTTCCAGCAGGACGAGGTCGAGCACATTCTGGTTCGCCACGAGCAGGGCGCGGGTCATGCGGCCGAAGGTTATGCGCGCTCTACCGGCAGGGCCGGCGTCATGCTGGTGACCTCCGGTCCCGGCGCCACCAATGCGGTGACGCCGCTGCAGGACGCGCTGATGGATTCGATCCCGCTGGTCTGCCTGACCGGACAGGTGCCGACCTCGCTCATCGGCTCCGACGCGTTCCAGGAATGCGACACGGTCGGCATCACGCGTCCCTGCACCAAGCACAACTGGCTGGTGAAGGACGTCAACGAGCTCGCCGCGACCATCCACGAGGCCTTCCATGTCGCCACGACCGGCCGTCCCGGACCGGTGGTGGTCGACATTCCCAAGGACGTGCAGTTCGCCAAGGGGTTCTATGTCTCGCCGCAGATCGCGCCGCGCACCAGCTACCAGCCGAAAGTGCAGGGCGACCTGGAGAAGGTGAAGGCCGCGGTCGAACTGATGGCCACCGCCAAGAAGCCGATCATCTATTCGGGTGGCGGTGTCATCAATTCCGGCCCGGAAGCGAGCCATCTGCTGCGCGAGCTGGTGGATCTGACCGGCTTTCCCATCACCTCGACGCTGATGGGGCTGGGCGCCTATCCGGCATCGGGCAAGAACTGGCTGGGCATGCTGGGCATGCACGGCACCTATGAGGCCAACATGGCCATGCACGACTGCGACGTGATGATCTGCATCGGCGCCCGTTTCGACGACCGCATCACCGGCAGGCTGACCGCGTTCTCGCCGAACTCGAAGAAGATCCACATCGACATCGATCCGTCGTCGATCAACAAGAACGTCCATACCGACGTGCCGATCATCGGCGACGTCGGCCGGGTGCTCGAGGACATGGTGCGGCTGTGGCGGGCAACCGCCAAGGCCGACAAGAAGGCGCTCTACCCCTGGTGGGAGCAGATCGCCAAATGGCGCGCGCGCGATTCACTCGCCTACAAGATGAACAACGACGTGATCATGCCGCAATACGCCATCCAGCGGCTCTACGAACTGACCAAGGACAAGGACACCTACATCACCACCGAGGTCGGCCAGCACCAGATGTGGGCGGCGCAGCATTATCATTTCGACAAGCCGAACCGCTGGATGACATCGGGTGGCCTGGGTACGATGGGCTACGGCTTGCCGGCCGCGCTTGGCGTGCAGATCGCGCATCCGAACGCGCTGGTCATCGATATCGCCGGCGACGCTTCGGTGCAGATGACGATGCAGGAGATGAGCGCGGCGGTGCAGTACAACGCGCCGATCAAGATCTTCATCCTCAACAACCAGTATATGGGCATGGTGCGGCAGTGGCAGCAGCTTCTGCACGGCAACCGGCTGTCTCATTCGTACACCGAGGCGATGCCCGACTTCGTCAAGCTGGCCGAGGCCTATGGCGGCCATGGCATACGCTGCGAAAAGCCGGACGAGCTCGACGACGCCATCAAGGAGATGATCGCGGTCAAGAAGCCGGTGCTGTTCGACTGCCGCGTCGCGACGCTCGCCAACTGCTTCCCGATGATCCCTTCAGGCAAGGCGCATAACGAGATGCTCCTGCCGGACGAGGCCACCGACGAGGCCGTGGCCAACGCCATCGACGCCAAAGGTAGGGAACTGGTGTAGGCGGATGTGGCAGGGCTTGTCAAAAGCCCTGCCTGGCCAACGCGTTAGATCAAAAGTTTGAAATCGAGATTCATGTTATGAACGCACAGCTTCAACCGACCGGTTCCGCCTACTTCATCGCCAAGGAAACCGAAAAGCCGGAAACGCATACCCTGTCGGTACTGGTCGACAACGAGCCGGGCGTGCTTGCCCGGGTCATCGGCCTGTTTTCCGGCCGCGGCTACAACATCGAGAGCCTGACCGTCTCCGAGACAGAGCATGAAAAGCACTTGTCGCGCATCACCATCGTCACGCGAGGCACGCCGCATGTGATGGAGCAGATCAAGCATCAGCTCGAGCGCATCGTGCCGGTGCATCGCGTGGTCGACCTCACCGTGCGTTCGCATGAACTGGGGCAAGAGCGGCCGCTGGAGCGGGAACTCGCGCTGGTCAAGGTCGCCGGCACCGGCGAGGCCCGGGTCGAGGCGCTACGCCTGGCGGACGCCTTCCGCGCTTCGGTCATTGACGCAAACACCGAGCATTTCATCTTCGAGATCACCGGCAAGGGTTCCAAGCTCGATCAGTTCATCGCCATCATGAAGCCGCTTGGCCTGGTCGAAATCTGCCGCACCGGCGTGGCGGCGATGAATCGCGGCCCGCAAGGGATGTAAAGCCGCTCACGCACTCGAATCCAGATTTCTGGCCCGGCATTTGTCTACGGGTGGTTTTTGCGCGCCCACCAGGAAAGGACAATAATGCTGACGTATCTGGGAGGATATCATGTCACTCGACGCATTCCTCGCACTGCTCGTCTATGCCTTCGTGACCTCGATCACGCCGGGCCCCAACAACCTCATGCTGCTGGCCTCCGGCGTCAATTTCGGCATTGCCAGGACGGTGCCGCACATGCTGGGCATCAGCATCGGCTTTCTCATCCTGTTGCTGGCCGTCGGCTTCGGGCTTGGGGCGGTGCTGACGGCGTTTCCGGCGCTGCACAATGCCCTCAAGATCGCCGGCGCCGCCTATCTGCTCTACCTTGCCTGGAAGATCGCCATGTCGCGCTCGCTGAGCACCAAGGGCGAGGTGGCCGCCAAGCCGATGCGTTTCATCGATGCGGCGGCGTTCCAGTGGGTCAATCCAAAGGCTTGGGTGATGGCGCTGTACGCCATGGCCGTCTACACGAACCCCGATCACCCGTTCATCTCGGTAGCGCTCATCTCGATCGCCTTTGCCGTCGTCAACCTGCCGAGCGTTTCGATATGGGCCGGATTCGGCACGGCGCTGCGCGGTTTCCTGTCGGATCAGGTGCGGCTGAAATGGTTCAACATCGCCATGGGTGTGCTTTTGGCGGCGACGCTTTGGCCGATGCTGAAATAGGGGGCGGGACTCATTAATTGGGGCCGGATGCCGATCGGTGCCTTGAATCTGATCTGCAGCCCCTTGGAAATCGCTCCGCTTAAAGACATCATCCCGCCTAAAGCGCGTCGCGCTGAAACGGATTCAGGCGACACGCTTTAGGCCTTTTGCTTTGATGCATGTCGTTGTCCCAGAACCGCTGCACACTTCTGGGCGACATGCATTAGCCTCTTGGGAGGGTGTCCGATGGAAAGCCACGAGCTGTTTTTACGCGAGGCGATTGCGCTCTCGAAATCCGCAGTGGAGCGCGGCGACGAACCGTTTGGCGCGGTGCTGGTGAAGGACGGCGTCGTAATCCTGCGCGCCGAAAACAGCGTCTTCACGGGCCACGATATGACGAACCACGCCGAGATGAACTTGGTCAAACTGGCGGCACAACACTACGACACCGCTTTTTTCGCCGACTGCACGCTCTACACCAGTACCGAGCCGTGCGCGATGTGCGCCGGGGCGATCTACTGGTCGGGCATCGGACGTATGGTGTTTGCGTGTTCCGAAGCGCGGCTTGGCGAGATCGCCGGGATCGGGTTGAACGTGCCGAGCCGAGCGGTGCTGCAAACCGGCGCGCGCTTCGTCACCGTGGTTGGCCCGAACCTCGAAGATGAAGCCGCCGAGGTGCATCAGGCCTTCTGGCCGAAGCATCTGGGCAAGGCTTAGAGCCCAGCTTTTCGAGCCGACGAGGGGCCTCGGCCGGAGGCCATGGCGGGCTGCTCACCGATTGTGCAGTGCACATTAAATCTTCGTAATGCCGTGTTTTGGCCCTTTTCCGACAAAGGCGTGTCCTATCTATTCGGCGAAATCGCGGCAGTCAGCCGTGAATTGCGCTAGAATACGACCACCTCGCAATGGCGTGTCGGACAGAGAGGGCCTTTTGTCGATGCGTGGAAAAGTCGTTCTTTCATTGCTTGCCGTCGCCTGTGCGGGCGCTGCGGCCTGGCTTTATATGTCGCCCGATACGCTGAGCAAGGCTCAGCAACTCATCGGCGCAAAGCAGGTGGTTGCGTCGGATAAATCGGCAGGCGACAAGCAGGCGGGTGGCGGCAAGGGCGCAGGTGGCGCTCGCTCCGCCTCGATCGTCTCGGCGGCGGCAACGACCGCCGACTTCCCGATCCGGCGCTACGCCATCGGCTTCGTCTCTTCGCCGGCAGTCGTCAATATCAACGCGCGGGTCTCCAGCCAGATCGTGTCCATCGACGTCAAGGACGGGCAGATGGTGAAGGCCGGCGACGTGCTGTTCTCGCTCGACGACCGCGCGCTCAAGGCGCAGCTCGCCAAGGACCAGGCGACGCTCGCCAAGGACCAGGCGCTGCTTGCCAGTTCGAATTCGGATCTTCAGCGCGCCAAGGACCTCGTTGCCAAGCAGGCCGGTACGCAGCAGACCTATGATCAGGCCGTTGCCGCGCAGAAGGCAGCGGCGGCCACCGTGGATGCCGACAAGGCAACAATCGACGCCGACAATGTCCAGCTTGGTTTTGCCACCATACAGGCGCCGATTGCCGGCAGGCTGGGTGCGGTCAACGTTGCCGTGGGCGACCTCGTCACCGTCAGCAATGGCAACAGCAGCACGGCGACCCCGTTGGTCACCATCACCCAGATGGACCCGCTGCAGGTGAACTTCAATCTGCCCGAAAGCAACCTAGCGCTGCTGCACAAGGCGCTTGCCAATCCGCAACAGGGGGCAGTGACCTTGACCAAGGACGGCGACCCGACGCCGGTCGGCAAGGGCACGCTCGATTTCGTCGATTCCAGCGTCGACACCGCCTCGGGCACGATCGCCACGCGGGCCAGCATTCCGAATGCCGATCTTTCGTTGTGGCCCGGCCAGTATGTGAATGTCATCCTCGAGGCCGGCATCATGCCGCAAATGACCTCCGTTCCGACCGTCGCGGTGCAGCCCAGCCAGAAGGGGCCGTTCGTCTATGTCGTCAAGCCGGACAACACGGTCGAGATGCGGCCGGTGCAGGTGGCGCTGACCGAAGGCGAGAACAGCGCCATCAGCCAGGGACTGAAAAGCGGTGAGAAGGTCGTCACCGAAGGCCAGACGAGGCTGAAGGACGGAGCTGCCGTGCATGAAGGCAAGGCAGCGGCCAGCGCCGGTGACCAGGCCAACCCCAAGGTCGCGGAAGCCGGCCAGGCAAGCGGGGCGGCCAAATGATCTCCGAATTTTGTATCCGTAGACCTGTCGCCACGCTGCTGATGTCGTTCGCCCTCGTGCTGGGCGGGCTGTTTGCCTACAAATTCCTGCCGGTGGCGGCACTCCCCAGCGCCGAATTCCCGGTCGTCAACGTTTCGGCCTCGCTGCCCGGCGCTTCGCCGGAGACGATGGCGACATCGGTGGCGACGCCACTGATCAAGCAGTTCGCCACCATCGCCGGCATCGATTCCATCTCGACCACCAACTCGCTCGGCCAGACCTCGATCGCCATCCAGTTCGTGCTCAACCGTGATATCGACGCCGCGGCGGCCGACGTGCAGGCGGCGATAGCGCGCACGCAGAAATCGCTGCCGCCGCAAATGACGTCGCCGCCGAGCTATCGCAAGGTCAACCCGGCCGATGCGCCGATCCTGCTGATGTCGCTGGTCAGCGACACGGTTCCGCTGACCGACCTCGATGCGTTCGCAGAAAACGTCATCTCGCCGTCGCTGTCGACCATCGACGGGGTGGCGCAGGTCTCGATCTTCGGCCAGCAGAAATACGCGGTGCGCATCGAGATCGATCCGACCGCGCTTGCCGCGCGCGGCATCTCGATCGACCAGTTGCAGGCAGCGATCGCGTCGGCCAACAGCAACACGCCGCTCGGCGTGCTGCAGAACAACAAGCAGCAGCTCACCATCACGGCGAACACCCAACTCAACAATGCTGCGGGATTTTCGGATCTCATCATTGCCACCAAGAACGGGCACCCGGTACGGCTGGGCGAGGTCACACGTGTAATCGATTCAGTCGAAACCACGACGACTGCAAGCTGGTATGACGGTACGCGCGCCATCATCCTGGCGGTGCAGCGCCAGCCCGACGCCAACACGGTCGACGTCGTTGACCGCGTCAAGGCGATGCTGCCGTCCTTCACGGATCAGATGCCGGCCGCGGCCAACATCAAACTGCTCAATGATCGCTCGACCTCGATCCGCCAGGCTGTCAATGACGTGCAGTTCACGCTGCTGTTGACCATCGCGCTGGTGGTGATGGTGATCTTCGTGTTCCTGCGCCGGGTCACGGCGACCATCATCCCGGCCGTGGCGGTGCCGATCTCGCTGATCGCCACGCTCGGTGCGATGTTCCTGTTCGGCTTTTCCATCGACAACATATCGCTGATGGGGCTGACGCTCGCCGTCGGCCTCGTCGTCGACGATGCCATCGTCATGCTGGAAAACATCTTCCGGCACATGGAAGAGGATGGATTGTCGGCCTTCGATGCGTCGCTGAAGGGCGCGCGCGAAATCGGCTTCACCATCATTTCGATCTCGATCTCGCTGGTCGCCGTGTTCATCCCCGTGCTCCTGATGGGCGGCGTCATCGGGCGCATCTTCAACGAATTCGCCGTCGTGGTGACGGTCGCCATCCTGGCGTCGATGTTCGTGTCGCTGACGCTGACGCCGATGCTGTGCTCGCGGCTGCTGTCGGTGACCAAGGCCGACCGCGACAAGCACAGCCCTGGCCACAAGCAGGACCTGATCACGCGCGGCTACGACCGGGTTCTGACCTTCTGCCTGCGGCACACTTTCCTGGTATTCCTCGTCTTTGTCGGCACGGCGGCGGCGTCGGTATGGCTGATTGAGATCTCGCCGAAGGGCTTCTTCCCGCAAGAGGATATCGGCCAGATTTCGGTGACGACTATCGCCCGCCAGGATATTTCGTTCGACGCCATGGTCAAGCTGCAGGACAAGGTCGCCGACGTTTTCAGGCATTCACCCTACGTGACGCATGTCGCATGGTCAGCGGGCGGTGGGGGCAGCGCGCTCAACCAGGGCCGGCTTTATGTTCAATTGAAGGACAAGAGCCTGCGCCCCGACATCGAGAAGGTGCAGGCGGATCTGCGCAAGCAACTGGCCGGCGTGGCCGGCATCGAGACCTATATGCAGCCGGTGCAGAACCTCAGGCTTGGTTCGCGTTCGTCGGCCAGCGCCTACCAACTCGTCGTGCAGGGCCTCGATACGGGCCAGACGGACATTTGGGCGCAGAAACTGAACGATGCGATGGCGGCCGACCATACTAACTTCACCGACGTCACCAGCGACCTGCAGAACAATGCCCTGCAGGCATCGCTGGTCATTGACCGCGACAAGGCCGCACAGCTTGGCATCGATACCGACACGCTGCGCTCTGCCCTTTATGGCGGGTTCGGCACCGACCAGGTTTCGACGATCTTCGGTTCGGCCGACAGCTACGCAGTCATTACCGAGCTCGATCCCAAGATCGAGTGGTCGCCCGAGCGGATGCTCGCCATCCAGATGCGGACGGCAAGCGGCTCCCTTGTTCCGCTTGGCGCCTTCGCCCGGGTCGACCGCACGGCGGGCGCGTTGACGGTCAACCAGCTCGGCCAGCTACCGGCGGTGACTATCTCCTACAACCTGCCGCAAGGCGTGGCGCTGGGTGCCAGCGTGACCCGCATCAACGCGCTCAAGGAGCAGATCGGCATGCCGACGGCGATCTCGACCAGCTTCGCCGGCACGGCCAAGACCTTCCAGGATTCGCTGGCCAACCAGGGGCTGCTGGTCGGCGGCGCGATCCTGACCATCTATATCGTGCTCGGCATTCTCTACGAGAGCTTCATCCACCCGCTCACCATCCTCACCGGCCTGCCGTCGGCGGTGCTCGGCGCGGTCGTTGCCTTGCGGTTCGCCGGCATGGATCTGTCCGTCATCGCGGTGATCGGCATCCTGATGCTGATCGGCATCGTCAAGAAGAACGGCATCATGATGGTCGACGTCGCGCTCGAATTGCGACGAGAGGGCATGTCCGCCAAGGAGTCCATCCACAAGGCCTGCCTGATGCGTTTCAGGCCGATCATGATGACGACGCTGGCCGCCCTGATGGGCACGTTCCCGATCGCGCTCGGCACCGGCGCCAGCGCCGAGTTGCGCCAGCCGCTGGGCGTCGCCGTGGTCGGCGGCCTGCTCGCCTCGCAGGCGCTGACCCTGTTCGTCACACCGGTGGTCTATGTCTACATGGAGAATTTCTCGGGCTGGCTGGTCGGGCTGATGCCGAAGCGCAAGGCCGAGTTGGCTGCGGTCGACAGTGCCGAACAGCCCTCGCTGTTCGGTATCAACGACGACATCCCCGCCGAGCCGCAGAAGACGGCCGCCGAATAGCCGGCAGACGCGGTTTTCCGCTGGCCCAAGCCCTCATGCTTGCGGCCGGTGGATGGGAAACGTAATTTGCGGCCATGTCCCATGATCATGACCACGACAACGAGCTCGATCCATTTGCGGCGCGGGTGCGGGCGCTGGAAACCATTCTCACCCGCAAGGGGCTTATCGATCCGGCGGCGATCGACGTCATCGTCGACACCTACGAGACCAAGATCGGCCCGCGCAACGGCGCCAGGGTGGTGGCCAAGGCCTGGAGCGATCCCGCTTATGCCGAGTGGCTGAAGCGCGACGCGACGGCGGCGATCGAATCGCTGAGCTATACCGGCCGCCAGGGCGAGCACATGCAGGCGGTGTTCAACAGCGTGGATACCCACAACCTCGTCGTCTGCACGCTGTGCTCCTGCTATCCGTGGTCGGTGCTCGGCCTGCCGCCGGTCTGGTACAAGGCGCCGCCCTATCGGTCGCGCGCGGTGATCGATCCGCGCGGCGTGCTCGAGGAATTCGGCCTGACGCTGTCGCCTTCGACGAAGGTGCGCGTCTGGGATTCGACGGCGGAATTGCGCTATCTCGTGGTGCCGATGCGGCCGGAGGGAACCGAAGGCTGGAGCGAGGAGCAACTGGCCGAGTTGGTGAGCCGCGATGCCATGATCGGCACTGCGCTGGCCAAAGCACCGGATTAAAGGGGAGGCGGCATGAACGGACCGCAGGATCTCGGCGGGCAGATGGGGTTCGGCCCGGTCGCGCCCGAAAAGGACGAGCCCTATTTCCACGCAGACTGGGAGAGGCGAGCGCTCGGCGTGACGCTGACGGCCGGCTCCATGGGCGCCTGGAACATCGACGAGAGCCGGCACGCACGGGAATCGCTGCATCCGGCCGACTATTATTCCTCCAGTTACTATCAGATCTGGATCAAGGCGCTGGAGACCCTGCTCAAGCGGCATGGTTTCGTCAGCGAACGCGATCTCGAGGCGGGCGAGGCGATCGACCCGGCGGCCACCCCGAAACGGGTGCTGAAGGCCGAAAACGTTCCGGCCGTGCTGGCCAAGGGCGGTCCCTGCGACCGGCCGATGGCGGAGCCGGCGCGCTTCAAGGCCGGCGATCCCGTGCGGACCAAGAACTTCAACCCGACCGGCCACACGAGGCTGCCGCGTTACGCCCGCGGCAAGCGGGGCACGATCGAGGCGGTGCGTGACGGCTTCGTCTTTCCCGACACCAATGCGCACGGGCAGGGCGAGAACCCGCAATGGGTCTATACGGTGGTTTTCGATGGCACGGAGATCTGGGGCGAGGGCGCCGATCCGACGGTTGTTGTCTCGATCGATGCCTGGGAGAGCTATCTTGAGCCGGCCTGACGGGATCGTCGCCGATTTGCCTGCCGGCGTCGATGCGCCGGTTTTCGCCGAGCCCTGGCAGGCCGAAGCCTTCGCCATGACCGTGGCACTGCACGACAAGGGTCTGTTTTCGTGGGGCGAATGGGCGGATGCGCTGTCGGCGGAAGTGAAGAAGCCAGGTGCGGCTGCCGATGGCCATGATTATTACGAGCACTGGCTGGCGGCGCTGGAAGCACTGCTTGCCTCCAAGGGGCTGGCCGCCAAGCCAGATGTCGACGCAATGGCGCAGGCCTGGGAACGTGCTGCGCATGCCACGCCGCACGGCAAGCCGATCCTGCTGGAGAATGATCCGCACATCACTGGATGATCGCGACGCCACCAAGCGATCGCGAACGGCGCGTGTTCCCTTTACGTTCTCGTCGGCGGCTGATAGCCTGAAGTGTAGGGGAGTTCGCTACGGCCGACATTGATGGTGGTGGCAGCTGTCTTGTCTTTCCCTCGCGAATCCGGTCACACGATCAGATGGAATTTTCACCCCAACAGGACGAGGCACTGCAGGCCGTCGCCCGCTGGCTGCAGGCAGGTAAGCCGCAGTTGTTCCGGCTGTTCGGCTATGCCGGCACCGGCAAGACGACGCTGGCGCGCTATTTCGCCGAACATGTCGACGGCCAGGTACAGTTCGCCGCCTTTACCGGCAAGGCGGCGCAGGTGCTGCGCTCCAAGGGGGCGGTCAATGCCCGCACCATCCATTCGCTGATCTACAGGCCCAAGGGCGAGGAATCGGTGGAAGACGAGGTCACCGGCAAGACCTCGATGTCGCCGACTTTTTCGCTCAACCGGCAAAGCCCGATCTCGCGCGCAAAACTGGTCGTCATCGACGAATGCTCGATGGTCGACGAGCAGCTCGGCCGCGACTTGATGAGTTTCGGCACGCCGATCTTGGTGCTGGGCGATCCCGGCCAGTTGCCGCCGATTTCGGGCGGCGGCTTCTTCACCGATCACGAGCCAGACTTCCTGCTCACCGAAATCCACCGGCAGGCGCGTGACAACCCGATCCTGCGGCTGGCGCTCGATGTGCGCGAAGGGCGCGAATTCATGCGCGGCGACTATGGCACCGCGCAGGTGATCGGCAAGGAAGACGTCAATCAGGAGCTGGTGCTGAAAGCCGACCAGGTGCTGGTCGGCACCAACCGGACGCGTCGCCGCTACAATCAGCGTCTGCGCGAGCTCAAGGGCTTCAATGCCGACTATCCGCAGGCCGGTGACAAGCTGGTTTGCCTGCGCAACGATCCCGCCAAGGGGCTGCTCAATGGTTCGCTGTGGAAGGTGATGACCTCGTCGCGCGAGACCATAAAGCCAGGCATTAACCTGCTGGTTTCGCCCGAAGAGGACGATCCCGACCGCGGCGTAGCCAAGATCAAGCTGCTCAAGGCGGCGTTCGAGGATCCCGACGCCGACATCCCCTGGCAGCAGAAGAAGCGCTTCGACGATTTCGACTATGGCTATGCGTTGACCGTGCACAAGGCGCAGGGTTCGCAGTGGAACGAGATCGTACTGTTCGATGAAAGCTGGGCCTTCAAGGAGACCCGCCAGCGCTGGCTTTATACCGCGATCACTCGCGCTGCCGAACGATTGACCATTGTCAGATAGAGTTATGACGACGGCTTTTCTCGCGCGCCGACTTGCCGGGCCTCGAGCCATTTCCAGGCCTCGTCTTCATCCTCGGCTTTGAAATGGCGGAATTCGATGGGCGACGACGCGGGCAAAGCGTGCCGCGCATCCGGCGTCCAGTCCGGCGCGCCGATCGCCGCGCAACGGCCTATATGCTCCAGCGCGTGGACGGCGCCCTGCTTGAGCGTGTCGTCGGATATGTCGGTCCAGTCGACGCCATCGTGATCGACCATGCGCACGGCCACGTCGATTCGCTTGTGGAGCGCATAGGCCGCTTCCAGCAGGCCGAACAGGTTTTCCGCATCTGCCGCCGAGACATGACCGACCACGTCGATGGCGAACAGGTCCTCGCGAGCGGTGTCGATGCGACGGATCGCCGGCACGGATTGCAGGAAATTCACGGCGGATGCCTCCTTTTGCGCAATAGCGTTGGTCTTCTGGAACACCCGAAACCCCTATCTGTTCCCGTCAAAGACGCTATAGATGCCCTGTCTCAAGCGCACCGCGGCTGAACAGTGGCGCGCCTTAACCGCCTGATTTCACGGACGCCAGACCATGCCCGCCAAGCTTTCCGTCAACCTCAACGCCATCGCCATGCTGCGCAACCGGCGCGACCTGCCATGGCCCAGCGTGATCGGTACAGGCCGGCTGGCGCTTGCCGCTGGGGCACATGGGCTGACCGTCCACCCGCGTCCCGATGAGCGTCACACACGGCATTCCGACCTGCCCGAGATCCGGGCGCTGATCGACGATGAGTTTCCGCAGGCCGAATTCAACATCGAGGGCTACCCGAGCGAGGATTTCCTGGCGCTTGTCGAAAAGCACCAGCCCGAACAGGTGACGCTGGTTCCCGATGATCCGGCACAGGCAACTTCCGACCATGGCTGGAACTTCGTCGCCGATGCGGCATTCCTGGCGCCGATCGTCAAACGTCTGAAGAAGGGCGGGTTCAGGGTGTCGCTCTTTTCGGACGCCGACCCTGCCGGCATGACGGCCGCGCGCGATACCGGGGCCGACCGGATCGAGCTTTATACCGGCCCTTATGGAAGCTACCATTCCGATTCCGCAAAGGCGGCCAATGAGCTGGAAAGATTGGGGAAAACAGCCGACGCGGCATTTGCCGTCGGTCTGCAGGTCAATGCCGGCCACGATCTGACGGTGGGCAACCTGCCCGCTCTGGCAAGGCGCATTCCGGCATTGGCTGAAGTGTCGATCGGGCATGGGTTGACAGCCGACGCGTTGGAGTATGGCATGGCCGGCACGGTGGGTCGGTTTCTCAAGGCCTGCGGCTGGTAGGGGTAGAGCTTCGCCTTGCAGGTATGGCAGCCATGGCGTGCAATTGACATCGCGTTGCGGCATGCGTGAAGCACCGCGCGCTTGTCGGGGAGTGGTCCATGGACCTTGCCAGTCGCGGTAGCGAGGCCGAAACCGCCGAGCAATCGAGCCATTCCGAGGCCGAAAAGCAAAGCACCAAGGTTTTGATGCTGGGTGCGCTTGGCGTTGTCTATGGCGATATCGGGACCAGTCCGATCTACGCCTTTCGTGAGGCGCTTCACGCTTCGCCAGGCATCGATACGCGCGCTCACGTGCTTGGCGTGTTGTCACTGATCGTCTGGGCGCTGACCATCATCGTGACCATAAAATATGTCGCCTTCGTGCTTCGGGCCGACAACAAGGGCGAAGGCGGCACGCTGTCGCTGATGTCGCTGGCGCGCAGCGCCTATCCCAAAGGCGCGCGGCTGATCCTGGCGATCGGCCTTTGCGGCGCGGCGTTGTTCTTCGGTGATTCGATCATCACGCCGGCCATCTCGGTGCTGTCGGCGGTCGAGGGCCTCAGGGTGGTGACGCCGACACTGGACGCTTACGTCGTGCCGATCACGCTGATCATCCTGGCCATCCTGTTCTCGGTGCAACGTTTCGGCACTGGAAAGGTGGCGGCCGTGTTCGGGCCGGTGACCGCGCTGTGGTTCGTGGCTATCGGCGTAGCGGGGCTTTATCACCTGATGGACGATCCATCGATCCTGCTGGCCATCAATCCGTATTACGCGGTCGCCTATCTCGCCAGCACGCCCACGGCCGCCTTCGTCACTGTCGGCGCGGTGTTCCTGGCGGTGACCGGGGCCGAGGCGCTCTATGTCGATCTCGGCCATTTTGGGCGCAGGCCTATCGTGTTGGCGTGGTTTTCCGTGGTCTTCCCCTGCCTGCTGCTCAACTATTTCG
Organism: Mesorhizobium erdmanii; assembly: GCF_013170725.1. Classification (NCBI taxonomy): domain Bacteria; kingdom Pseudomonadati; phylum Pseudomonadota; class Alphaproteobacteria; order Hyphomicrobiales; family Phyllobacteriaceae; genus Mesorhizobium; species Mesorhizobium erdmanii. Next base: position 3,370,140 of record NZ_CP033361.1, read on the forward strand.
GGCAGGGTGCATTTGTGCTGGCCAATGGCGGAAGGCCGACCAATCCATTCTTCCAGATGCTGCCTGAATGGGCACTGATGCCGATGGTGGGGCTGGCGACGGCCGCGACGGTCATCGCCAGCCAGGCAGTCATATCGGGTGCTTTTTCGCTGACCCGCCAGGCTGTGCAGCTCAACCTTCTGCCACGCATCGAGGTACAGCATACTTCCGAAATGCAACTCGGCCAGATCTACATGCCCCGCGTCAATCTGCTCATCGCCTTGGGAGTGATGTTGCTGGTCGTCGGTTTCGGCAGCTCGAGTTCGCTGGCTTCCGCCTATGGCATCTCGGTGACCGGCGAAATGCTGATGACGACGATCCTGCTGTTCGTCGTCATGCGCAAGCTGTGGAAATGGACGTTGGCGGTCGCCCTGCCTCTGACCTTGCTGTTCGGCATCATCGACAGCGGCTTCTTCCTGGCAAACATCGTGAAGATCTTCGAAGGCGGCTGGGTCTCGATCACGGTTGCCTGCCTGATGGGGCTGATCATGTGGACCTGGATACGCGGCACCCGCTATCTGTTCGACAAGACTCGCCGCAACGAGATTCCGCTCGATTTCCTCGCCGCCAACCTTTTGAAGAAGAAGCCGCATCTGGTGGCGGGCACCGCGGTGTTCCTGACCAGCGATCCGCTCAGTGCACCGACGGCGCTGATGCACAGTCTGAAGCACTACAAGGTGCTGCACGAGCACAACGTCATCCTTTCCGTGGTGACGGCGCCGCAACCGGTGGTGCCGGACAGCGACAGGGTCAAGATGGAGACGGTCAACGAGCTGTTCATGCGGGTGACGCTGACCTTCGGCTATATGGAACAGCCCAACGTCCCCCGCGCTCTGGCGATTTGCCGCAAGCAAGGCTGGAAGTTCGACATCATGACGACCTCCTTCTTCCTGTCACGGCGCTCGCTCAAGGCCTCGCCCAATTCGGGCATGCCGGTGTGGCAGGACCGGTTGTTCATCGGTCTGGCCAGAACAGCGGCCGACGCGACCGAATATTTCCAGATCCCGACCGGACGGGTCGTGGAAATCGGCACACAAGTCGCTATTTAAGGCGGATGCGGCAGGTCTTATGGGCGGGCCAGCCATGTCCCTCAGCCGCGAATTCAGCCCGCGGCCATTGGATTTCAGGCCATTTCCCAAGGAGCCTAGCGTTGCCTGCAGGGGAGATATCACGTGACGGCACTTGATATTGCATTGCAGCAAGCGTAGAGCACCGCGCGCTTATCGGAGTGTCGTCCATGGCCCTTGCCAACACTGGTAGTGAGGCAGAACCCGTCGAACAGTCGAGCCATCCGGAAATCGAACAGCATAGCACCAAGGTGCTGATGCTGGGCGCGCTGGGCGTGGTCTATGGCGATATCGGCACCAGCCCGATCTATGCCTTTCGCGAGGCGCTGGTGGCGTCGTCGCACGGCAGCATTGCGCAACGCGAAGATATTCTCGGTGTGCTGTCGCTCATCATCTGGTCGCTGACGATCATCGTCACCATCAAATACATCATGTTCGTGCTGCGCGCCGACAATCGCGGCGAGGGCGGTGTGCTGTCGCTGATGGCGCTGGCGCGCGGCAGTTTTCCGAAGCGCTCGGCGCTGATGCTCGGCGTTGGTATCGTCGGCGCCTCGCTGTTTTTCGGCGACGCGGTCATCACGCCGGCAATTTCGGTCCTGTCGGCAGTCGAGGGGATGAATGTCGTCACGCCCACCTTCCAACCCTATGTCGTGCCGCTGACGCTGGTCATTCTCGCCATGGTGTTCGCGGTGCAACGTTTCGGCACCGGCGGCGTGGGAATGGTTTTCGGTCCGGTAACCGCGGTCTGGTTCCTGGCCATCGGCCTTTCCGGCCTGAACCATATCGTCGCCGATCCGGAAATCCTGTGGGCGATCAGCCCGCACTATATCGTCGCCTTCCTGATCCATTCGCCCGACGTCGCCTTCGTCACCATCGGCGCCATCTTCCTTGCGGTCACCGGTGCCGAGGCGCTCTATGCCGATCTCGGCCATTTCGGCCGCAAGCCGATCGTGCTGGCCTGGCTGGCGATCGTGTTCCCCTGCCTGCTTTTGAACTATGCCGGGCAGGGCGCCTTCGTGCTGGCGAAGAATGGCGTTGTCGGCCATCCGTTCTTCGAGATGAACGAAGGCTGGGCGCTGATTCCGATGGTGGTGCTGGCGACAGCGGCTACAGTCATCGCCAGCCAGGCGGTCATTTCAGGGGCTTTTTCGCTAACCCGCCAGGCGGTGCAGCTCAACATGCTGCCCCGGCTGGAAATCCTGCATACTTCGGAAAAGCAGTCCGGCCAGATCTACATGCCGCGCGTCAACCTGTTGCTGGCATTGGTGGTGATGATGCTGGTGGTTGGCTTCGGCGAATCCAGCAAGCTCGCGTCGGCCTATGGCATTTCGGTGACCGGCAACATGCTGGTGACGACGGTGCTGCTCTACGTCGTCATGACGCGCATCTGGAAGTGGAAGCTGTCGCTGGCGATCCCGCTGACGGTACTATTCGCTCTCATCGATATAGGCTTCTTCGCCTCCAACATCGTCAAGGTGTTCGAAGGCGGCTGGGCGTCGCTGCTGGTGGCGTTCACCATCGTGCTGGGCATGTGGACCTGGGTGCGCGGCAGCCGCTATCTGTTCGACAAGACCCGCCGCAACGAGATCCCGCTCGATTTCCTGGCCGGCAATCTGCTGAAGAAGAAACCGCAGCTGGTGTCGGGCACCGCGGTGTTCCTGACCAGCGACCCGCTCAGTGCGCCGACAGCGCTGATGCACAGCCTGAAGCACTACAAGGTGCTGCATGAGCAGAACGTCATCCTTTCCGTGGTGACGGCGCCGCAGCCGGTGGTGCCCGACAGCGACCGGGTCAAGATGGAGATGGTCAACGAGCTGTTCATGCGGGTGACGCTGACCTTCGGCTATATGGAACAGCCCAATATTCCACGCGCGCTGGCGATTTGCCGCAAGCAAGGCTGGAAGTTCGACATCATGACGACCTCCTTCTTCCTGTCACGGCGCTCGCTCAAGGCTTCGCCCAATTCGGGCATGCCGATGTGGCAGGATCGGCTGTTCATCGGCCTGGCCAGAACGGCGGCCGACGCGACCGAATATTTCCAGATCCCCACCGGACGTGTGGTAGAGATCGGCACGCAGGTGGCGATCTAAGCGTCGAACGAACACCTGACCTGACGAAGTTGGGGAGGCGGGCATGAGCGGCGAATTGGTGCTTGTCACCGGCGGATCAGGTTTCCTCGGCGCCCACTGTGTCCTTGAACTCCTGAAGGCGGGCTACCGCGTGCGCACTACGGTGCGCTCCGCCAGGCGTGAAGCCGATGTGCTGGCTATGCTGAAGGTGGGCGGCGTCGGGCCGGGCGACAGGCTGTCCTTTGCCGTGGCCGACCTCATGAACGACGCCGGCTGGCCGCAGGCGGTCGCCGGCTGCGACTATGTGCTCCATGTCGCCTCGCCATTTCCGCCCGGCGTGCCGAAGCATGAGGACGATTTGATCATCCCGGCTCGTGAGGGTGCATTGCGGGTGCTGCGGGCCGTACGGGACGCAGGCGTGAAACGCGTCGTGCTGACCTCGTCCTTCGCGGCCATCGGCTACGGCAAGATGCCGCCCGACGGCCGGCCTTTCACCGAGGAGAGCTGGACCGATCCGAGCGCCAAGGTCAGCGCCTATGTGAAGTCGAAGACCCTTGCCGAGCGCGCCGCCTGGGATTTCATCGCCGCCGAGGGCGGCAGGCTGGAACTGTCGGTCGTCAATCCGGTCGGCATTTTCGGCCCGGTGCTGGGGTCCGACCATTCGACCTCGACCGAATTTGTCCAGCGCATGATGAACGGCGCCATGCCTGGGCTGCCGCGCCTGTCCTTCGGCGTCGTCGATGCGCGCGACGTGGCGGACCTGCATGTGCGTGCCATGACCAACCCGGCCGCCGCGGGCGAGCGCTTCCTGGCGGTATCAGGCGATTTCATGACCGTGCGGGAGATCGCGCAGACCCTGAAAACGCGGCTCGGCGATGCGGCGGCACGCGTCAAGACGCGTGAGCTTCCCGATTGGCTGGTGCGGGTCGTCGGACTGTTCAATCCGGAAGCCGCACAGCTGGTAACGGAATTGGGCAAGGTCAAGAATGCCACCAACGCCAAGGCGGTGCGTGTGCTCGGCTGGGCGCCGCGCTCGCGGCAAGACGCACTGGCCGCGACCGGCGAGAGCCTGGTCCGGCTCGGCCTGGTCAAGGCATCGAAGTAGCGCGGCGGGAAGGCGACCTCCCGCCGCGCGGATATCAGCCGGCCAGGGCGGCTTTGTTGGCTTCCAGGAACTGCTTCAACGGTGCCGACTTTCGGCCGGAAAGCGTCTCCACCGAATCCGTAACCATGCCGAGGTCGCCGGCGCGTGTGGCGGCGTCGAAGGACACCAGAACCTTGGCGATGCCCTCCGGCAGGCCGGCTCCCTTCATGCCCTCGGTCAGGGCCTCGTCGGAAAGCTGGATGACCTGGATCGGCTTGCCGGTGAGTTCGGTGACGATCGCCGCAACTTCGGCGGTCTTGTAGGCCTTGGGGCCAGTCAGCGTATAAGTCTTGCTTTCGCTGGTGTCCGACGCCAGACCCGCAGCAATCGCCGCCGCATAGTCGTCACGCGCGCCATAGGAAATGGTGCCATCGCCGGCCGATGTGTACCATTGGCCCGACGCCAGGACCTGCGGCATCGCCATGAACAGGTTCTCGCCGTACCAGCCATTGCGGAAGATCGTGAAGGGGATGCCGCTCGCCTTGATCGCCTGTTCGGTGTCGTAATGGTCGGGCGCGAAGAGGACAGGGGAACCGGGCTCCGTGTTGGGCATCGAGGTGTAAAGCAGGTGGCCGACGCCTGCCTTGCTGGCCGCGGCGACTGCCGCCAGCTGCTGCTCTCGCCGCTTTCCCTGGATCGCCAACTCGTTGGTTGAAATGATGAGCGCCCGATCGGCGCCCGCGAAGGCCTTGGCGAGCGAAGCCTGATCGTCGAAATCCGCCTCGCGGACAGTAACACCGCGCGCGGCGAGATCAGCGAGGCTGGCCGGCGTGCGGGTGGTGGCGATAATACGGGACGCCGGCTCCTTGAAGGTGTCGAGCAGATGGTTGATGACGCTTCGGCCGAGCTGGCCGGACGCGCCGGTGACGAGGAGGGTTGCGGTCATGGGAGATCCTGACGTTGCGCCGAAAGGGCGGTTCGGGTGTCGGTCTCAAAAAGAGACCAGCACTAAAATAAGAATTGACCCGATGCCGTAAAGAAGGCAGTTTTTCGGGAGGTAGGCACACGCAGGGAACCACCGGGAAGCGGCCATGGACAGCACTGTCATCAATCTGAAGTCCAAGCTCGAAATCTACAAAGCGATGACCGGCGGCGGAAATCTCGCCGACTGCCCGGTTCGCGACGTGATCCAGGGGTTGAACGGCAAATGGAGTTCGCTGTTGACGGCGGCACTTGCCGAGCAGCCCTATCGCTTCGGTGAGTTGCGGCGGCTGGTCCCCGATATTTCGCAGCGCATGCTGACCCAGACGCTCCATGAGTTGCAGCGCGATGGTTACGTGCATCGCGAAGTCTTCCCGACCAAGCCGCCGAGCGTCGAATACAGCCTCACCGACCTCGGGCGGTCGATGTTTGGCGCCTTGCAGCATTTGCTTCAGTGGGCCGAGCTCAACCACGATGCGGTGCGCGAGGCGCGCAAGGAGTTTGATACGGCCCAAGCCTGAGCCTGGCTTGCACCATTGAAGCGTCAAAGCGCCAGCTTGCCTGTGGCATCCATAAGGGATTGTGCCGCCGTTTGGCGCGGGGGCATCGACATTTCCTACGACATCGCAATTGCGGGCGCCGGTCCGGCGGGGTTGGCCATGGCGCTCTATCTCAAGCGCGCCGGGCACCGGGTCACCATCTTCGAGCGCTTCGAGGCGCCGAAGCCGGTCGGCTCCGGCCTGATCCTGCAACCGACCGGCTTGACGGTTCTCGCCGATCTCGACCTGCTCGACGACATACTGGCGCTCGGCGCTCGCATCGACCGGCTGCATGGCGCCGATGCCTCGACCGGGCGCACCGTGCTCGACGTCCGCTATGACGCCCAACGGGGCGGGCGTTTCGGCTTGGCCGTACACCGGGCGGCACTGTTCGGGGTGCTGTTTCGCGCTGCCCGGCGCGAGGCCATTTCCATCGAGACCGGCGTCGAGATCGAGACGGTGGGAACCGGCGAACGCGCGGTGTTGGTCTCTGGTAATGGACGAAGGATTGGGCCGTTCGACCTGGTCGTCGACGCCAGCGGTTCGCGCTCGAAACTGCGGCAGAGTGTGGGCAGTGCAGGCGCGCCACGGCCACTAACCTATGGCGCGTTCTGGGCGTCGCTCGATTGGCGCGGCGAGGGCTTTGATGAGCACGCGCTTTCGCAGCGCTATGACAAGGCCAGCGTGATGATCGGCGTGCTGCCGATCGGCAGGCCCGAGCCCGGTGCCGGGAAGATGGCGGCCTTCTTCTGGAGCCTGAAGCCCGATGATGCCGAGAGGGTGCGCGCCCGGGGCCTGGAGGCCTGGAAGGAGAGGGTGGTGCGGCTTTGGCCGCAAAGCGAGGCGTACGCCAGCCAGATCGACAGTTTCGACCAATTGTCGCTGGCCCGCTACGGCCACCACACGATGAAGCTCCCGATTGGCCGCAGGCTCGCCGTCATCGGCGATGCCGCGCATTCGACCAGCCCGCAGCTCGGACAAGGGGCCAACATGGCGCTGCTCGACGCGGCTGCGCTCAGCCATGCGCTGGCGTGCGCGGAAACTATCGAGGCAGCGCTGGAAACCTATGCCAAGGCGCGACGTTGGCACGTGCGTGTCTTCCAGGCGCTGTCGCTGGCGTTCACGCCGTTCTACCAGTCGGATTCCGTGGCGCTGCCCTTCATCCGCGACAGGCTGGTGGCGACCATCGCAAAAATCCCGCCGGCACCACAGTTCCTCGCGTCGATGGTGGCCGGCACGGCGATCGACCCGTTCAAGCGGGCGGGGCTTGCCGAGGTGCGATGGGATTTCGGACGAGATCCTGGCCATGATACGAACGCATGACAGTTTTCGCTCAGGCCGGCTCCGAATGCACACCATGTTCAAAGCGCGAAAATCGCAACATCTGATGCGCGTCGTCGCATCTGTCCTGTTGATGCTGGCGGTGGCGTTTCCTTCACTGCAAGCGCAAGCCCAGACACCAGGTCAGACCAGCCAGCAGGCGCCGGCGGACAGCGAGGAGACCCTGAGAGCCCGCATCGACGCGGCCTACAGACTGATGATGGATGCCGGGCGCTTCGATGAAGGCTACGCACAGTTGCGGGCAACGCTGCTCGATGCCGCCAGAAGCGACCTCTACGAATTCACCGTGGAGAGTTATTCGAACGCCGGCGCGACCTTCCTCAACAACCAGATCCTCGACGACGCCGAAGAGATTTTTGCCGAAGGCCTGAAAACCCGAGCGATGCAGCAGGATGTCGCCAAGCGCGCCGACTTCTATCTCAACTATGCGATGCTGAAGCAGGCCGAGAAGGACTATCAGGGGTTCGTGTCTATGTGCGCGACAGCCACCAATTTATACGCCCGCTACCACGGCAAGGAGTCGCAGGAGCTCCTATATGCCAACGATGTGCTTGCGACCGGGGTCGCGGCATTCGGTCAGATCGCTTCCGCCATCAATATCGAGCAGCGCAATCTGAAGTTGGCCGGGCAGGTGACCGGCACGGATGATCGTTTCATCTGGAAGCTGCAGAACAATCTGGCCGACATGCTGCGCCAGATGGGGGCTCCAACTCGCGCCTTGCAGTACGACCTGGCCGTGCTGGAGAAGCGGACTGGCTACTACGGCGCAAATCATTTCAATGTTCTGGTCAGCGCCAACAACGCCGCGCAGGATTATCTGGACCTTGGCCAATACGACGAGGCCTTGCGCCACTTTCAGCAGAACCGCGACATTGCCGTCGTTCTGAAGCAGGAAGGCAATCTGGTCGAACAGGCCGACGCCTGGCTCCTGTACACCAAGGCGCTCTCCGGTGCGCAGCCGCTCGATCAGCCGACGATGGCACGGCTGCAACTACTGACCACCGACCCGAACTATCCCGAAATACTGGCAATCAAGATCGCCAACCTGCTCGCAGCGCATTTCGCAACCTTGGGTGACACCGAAAGCAGCATGGCCCAACTCGACCGAGCCTACCGCGTCGCCGGATCGACCTACGGCTCCGTGCACCCGCTGACGTTTGCAGCGCGTCAGGCGATGGCCAATCTCAAGGCGAAGACGAAGCCGGAGGCGGCGGCCGCCGATTTCGCCACTCTTGACGATGACATGCTGCGCTGGAATTGGTTCCAGGTCAGCACATCGGGCAATCCCGTTGTCGCCGAGGCCAGCCGTGCCCTGGCCGACGACATGCTGTACGACTATGCGCGCCTGGCAAAAGACAATGCGTCGGTGGTGCCGGCGTTTGCTGAAGCCGTACGCCGCTGGCCGACGCTTGAAAACGAGAAACGCGATCTGCTGCGAAGGCTCGCCCGCCTGATCGATCCGAGCGATGTCGAGACACGGTCATTGATCCAGACCGGAATACGGCTGTCCCTGGCCTATCAGGAGGCGTCGTCCAGCGGCTACAGCTCCGACGATCCGGGCGCGGTACAGCCCGAACAGGTCGAGGCGGCTTACCAAAAGGACACCGCCAAAGTCATGGCCAAGTACAGTTTCAGCCAGAGCCTGGTGGACAAACCGCTGCCATCGGCCAACACTCTGCTGAAGTCCAACGAAGCCCTGATCGCCTATTTCATCACCCGCAAGTGGCGGGCGGATCGGGAGAGCGCCGATCCTTTGGAAGACGAGCGCCTCTATGCGATCGTCACCCGCAAGGACCAGCCGCCGCGTCTCTACGATCTCGGCGATCCGCGCCGACTCATCCCTGCGGCTCGCGAGACACGCATGGCAGGTCTGAGGTCGACGCGTTCCTCACAGGAACGCGGCGCCGTGACCTTGATCGACCTGCACGCCACCTTCACCGGGCTTTACGCCGGCCTGATCGCGCCTTTGGAGCCGTCGCTTGGCGGTGCCGACACGCTTTTCGTGGTGCCGGACGGAAAGCTGTTTTCCGTGCCGTTCCCGCTGCTGCAGGACAGCAAGGGCGCGTCGCTCGACGACCGTTTCGTGGTGCGCATGCTGACGCGGCCGGAATCGCTGTTGAATGCTGGCGTCGATCAGAGTTTTCCCAGGACCGGCAAAGCCTTGCTGGCCGGCGGTCTTGACTATGCACGAGGTCCGGAAAAGGGGGCGGAGCCGCTGCCGGGTACCCGCAAGGAGGTCGACGCGATCGCCTCGATCCTGCGCGGCGATGACTATTCGGTCGAAGTGCTGACCGGAACGGCGGCGAGCGAGCGGACGCTGCGCCAGGATATGGAGCAGGCGACGGTCGCGCATCTGGCCACCCACGGCGCTTACCGTGACGAGAAAGAGGGTGGCCTGGGCGCCGTGAACGCGCTTTGGCAGAGCCAGGTCGTGCTGTCGCAGTCGGGAGACCGGCAGTCGATGAAACGGGACGATGATGACGGCCGGCTCTATGGCATGGAACTGATGAACTGGGATCTGTCGGGCCTCGACCTGCTTGTCCTGTCGGCTTGCGAGACCGCCCGTGGCCAGGAGACATTCGTCGGCGGTTTGCGCGGCCTGCCGACGGCGATCGACATTGCCGGCGCCAAACGCTCGCTGCTGACATTGTGGCCGGTGGACGACGCCGGCACCGCAGCCTTCATGGTCGGGTTCTACCGTCAGCTTGCCGCAGGGCAGACTTATCCGGAAGCGCTGCGCCAGACCCGCCGCGATGCTCGCGACGGCAAGATATCGGGTGCGCAGGACCCGCGGGTCTGGGCCGCCTTTGTCATGTTCGAGAACTGAGGCCGTTCAAGCGCCTCTGGTTCGCGACCCGCGCGCCCTCAGGCCGACCGCGCCAACGCAAATGACCCGGCTTGATCGTTGCGATGCATGAGGGTCGACAGAAATGAGCCCTTCGCTTGCAAGAAAGCGTGCAGACGGTGCGGATAGTCCGGCGCCACGGCGTCCCGGATCGATACACGATCACCCAACGCCTGCCGCCAGGCCTTTACGCCCGGCTTGTTGTCGAGGATGCCGAAATCGCCGATCTTGTCGATGGCGTCCATGTATCTGAAAATAGGCCCGTAGACCGCGTCGACGAGCGAGAAGCTGGCGCCGCCGAACCATGGACCGCTCCGATCGGTGCCGTCAGCCAGTTCGGCCTCGATGCGATCGAACATCCCCGACAGCGCGCGGGACTCGGCGAGAAATCCAGCCTCGGTCGACGCTGAATAGAATCGGCCGATGGCGTTGAGAATGGCCGAGCCGAACTCGATCCAGGCCCGATGCCGGGCACGGGCATAGGGATCCGTGGGGTGCAGCGGATCGGCGTGTGTCTCTTCGAGGAATTCGAGGATGACGGCGGATTCGAAGATCGTCGTTTCCTCGCCGTTCCGCCATACGCGCAGCAGCGGCACCTTGCCGAGCGGCGAGATCGCCTTGAACCAGTCCGGCTTGTCGGCGAGGTCGATGTCGACGCGCTCGAACGGCACGCCTTTCTCGGTCAACGAGATCGCCGCGCGCTGGACATAGGGGCAGAGAGGGTGGCTCACGAGAATGAGCTTCATGGGGTTTGCTCCTCGATTATCGATGCAGTTGCATCTATGTAGATGCATTCGCATTAGTCGTCAAGCTTGATGCATATGCATCTATCGCCTAGAATGGCTCATGACCGAAAAAGCCACGCCTTCGCCGGAAGCCATCAAGGCCTGGGCTCGCCTGATGCGCGTGTCGCGCCAGCTGGTGGAGAGCACGGAAGATGCGCTGAAAGAGGGCGGCCTGCCGCCGCTGGCCTGGTACGACGTGCTGCATGAGCTTGCCGAGGCAGGCGAGGGCGGGTTGCGGCCGTTTCAATTGATCGAGCGCACTCTGTTCGCGCAATACAACATCTCGCGGCTGCTGGCCCGGCTCGAGGCCGATGGGCTGGTCGAAAAACTGCCGGTGGCCGATGATGGCCGCGGGCAAACCATCCGCATCTCGACCAAGGGCCGCGAGACACGCCGCCGGATGTGGGCCGTCTATGGGCGGTCGATCGAGGAATTGGTTGGCGCCAAACTCTCGACGGACGAGCTGAACACGGTGTCGGCGTTGCTTGGCCGGCTGCGCCATCCGCCGGCGGACGATTGAAGCTGGCCAGCACCAAGCGGCCTTTGCGCACCATCGCCTTTTTGCAGTGCGGTATTTCTACTTTTGCCCTTGCGCCGGTTGCCGGATTGCGCAATATGCCGAACCGTAACGTACGGTACGCCTCGCTTTGACGGCGACCGTACCCATCCAACGGGAACCGAACGTGTTGCTGGCAGCCGCCGACATCGACAACAGCGAAGCGCTGACGGAACGGCAGAAAGCCGTTCTGGACGCAGTGCTACGGCTGTTGGTCGAGGAGGGTGATCAGCTGACCATGACCGCCGTAGCGAGGCGCGCCAGCTGTTCCAAGGAAACGCTCTACAAATGGTTCGGCGACCGCGACGGGCTGTTGACGGCAACCGTGCAGTGGCAAGCCTCCAAGGTGCGGGTGGCTCCGGTCGACGGAAAGGGGCTCGACCTTGCCTCGCTGGCGGCAAGCCTCCAGCGCTTCGCTTCCGACTGGCTCAAGGTGATCTCCAGCGACACCTCCATTGCGCTCAACCGGGTCGCGGTCGGCCATGCCGGGCCAACTAGGCGCAAAGAGGGCAAGGATAATCTCGGCGCCGTCGTGCTGGAAAATGGCCGTTTCGCGTTGGCAAGGCGGCTGAAGCCGGTGCTCGAGGCCGGGCGCCGGGCCGGGCTTCTCGATTTCGCGGATGCCGAGACGGCGTTCCGCACTTTTTTCGGGCTGGTCGCCCGAGACGTGCAGATCCGTCTGCTGTTGGGTGACCGGCTGGAATTGACTGAGGCGGCGATCGGCGGCGATGCCGCGCGGGCGACGCAGCAGTTTCTCGCTCTTCATGGAGCAAAAACCGGCCGCAAGGCCTCTGATTTCTAAAACGGGAAGGAAGACAAAATGCGTGTTTATTACGATCGTGATGCCGATCTGAACCTGATCAAGGGCAAGAAGGTCGCCATCATCGGCTATGGCAGCCAAGGCAGGGCGCATGCGCTCAACCTCAAAGATTCCGGCGCCAAGGAGATCGCCATCGGCCTCAAGGCCGGCTCGGCGACCGCCAAGAAGGTCGAGGCCGACGGGCTCAAGGTGATGAGCGTGGCGGACGCCGCCAAATGGGCCGACCTGATGATGATGGCAACGCCCGACGAACTGCAGGCCGATATCTACAAGAACGAGATCGCGCCGAACATCCGCGACGGTGCGGCGATCGCCTTCGCGCACGGCCTCAACGTGCATTTCGGCCTGATCGAGCCGAAGTCGACCGTCGACGTCGTCATGATCGCGCCGAAGGGCCCGGGCCACACGGTGCGCGGCGAGTACCAGAAGGGCGGCGGCGTGCCGTGCCTGGTCGCCGTCAACCAGGATGCCTCGGGCAATGCGCTCGACCTGGCGCTGTCCTACGCCTGCGGCGTCGGCGGCGGCCGTTCGGGCATCATCGAGACCAATTTCCGCGAGGAATGCGAGACCGATCTGTTCGGCGAGCAGGTCGTGCTGTGCGGCGGCCTGGTCGAACTGATCCGCGCCGGCTTCGAGACGCTGGTGGAAGCCGGCTACGCGCCCGAAATGGCCTATTTCGAGTGCCTGCACGAGGTCAAGCTGATCGTCGACCTGATCTATGAAGGCGGCATCGCCAACATGAACTATTCGATCTCCAACACCGCCGAATGGGGCGAATACGTTTCGGGCCCGCGCATCATCACCGCCGAGACCAAGGCCGAGATGAAGCGCGTGCTGAAGGACATCCAGACCGGCAAGTTCACGTCGGAATGGATGCAGGAATACCGTGCCGGCCTGTCGCGCTTCAAGGGCATCCGCCGCATGAATGACAGCCACCAGATCGAGGAAGTCGGTGCCAAGCTGCGCGCGATGATGCCGTGGATTTCCAAGAACAAGCTGGTCGACAAGGCCAAAAACTGAGCGTTTCACGCTCACCAATAGAAACGGCGCCGCGAGGCGCCGTTTCTTTTTCGCCCTGACTTGGATCTCAGCTGTAAGGCGACCAGCATTGCTGGCGCGGGCCGTTATAGGGCTGGAACGTATTGTCCCAGGCTCGATACGACCGGTAGCGGTTGTAGCACCATTGCACATGGGCGTTCGACAGCCGGCCGGCGCGGTAATAGCGGCGCGGCGGCGGCGCATAGTAGTCGTAGTTGTTGTAGTTATTGTACATGCTGCCAAGGCCGAGACCCAGGCCAAGGCCGAGGACCGCGGCGGCGCCATCGTCGTAGTAGCCGCCGTGATAGTGGCGGCGGCCATGACGCCAGCGCCAGTCGCCGCCACCCCCACCGTTCCAATGCCGGTTTCCATTCCAATTGCCCGACCGGCGCCATCTCCAATTGTCATTGTTGAACTGGCGGTCATTGCCGCCTGCCCAGCCGTCGCGGACCGGCGTGACCGTCGGCGCGACCGTGCCGGCCGGCACTGACAGATCCGGTTGCAGGATCGGGCCGGCGGCAGACGGTGCCGTGACGCCGGAGACAATGCCGAGCGCAATCAGCCCGGACTTGATGGTGGAAGAAAAGAGCGAATTCATTGCACTCTCCAAGAGTTACAGGCCCCACGCCTACCCTGGAATGGGCACACTGTGGGGGTTTGCGTCTGAACGGCGCATGAACGGAAAGGTTCCGTCAACCATGGCGCGAATGCCCCTAGGACCAATCGATCCCTGCTTGTGGTCCTGCGATCTTGTTTTCTGCGGCACTTGCGGGCAAAGGTCAGGGCATGTCGCTGCGCCTAGCCACCTTCAATGTCGAGAACCTGATGAACAGGTTCGATTTTTCCGGCTATCGCAATCAGCTCAACGAGGATCGGACGCTGGCGCTGTTCGAGATCCAGAGCGAGGCCGAGTACAAGATGCTGGAGCAGGCCCGCGCCATCGCGCAGTCCGACGACACGCGGCAGTTGACCGCGCTGGCCATCGCCGCCACACGCGCCGACATCATCTGCATGCAGGAGGTGGACAACATCGAGGCGCTGAAGGCCTTCGAATACGGCTATCTGTTCAAGATGGTGGGGCAGGGCTACCGGCAGAAATACACCACGTCCGGCAATGATTCACGCGGCATCGACGTCGCCGTGATGATGCGCAACGAGACCGCGCAGGGACAGCCGATCGAATTCGTGCGCATGACCAGCCACGCCTATGTCACCTATGAACAGTTCGGGCTGCACACAGCGGAGCTGGCCGATCTCGGCAACCAGGCCAATGAGCGCATCTTCCGCCGCGACTGCCTGGAAGTCGACCTCACCGTCGGCGGCGTGCCGCTGACGCTCTACCTCGTGCACTTCAAGTCGATGGGCTCACCCCGAAACGGGCTTGACGGGCGCGAGGCGACGATGCCAGTGCGCGTCGCCGAGGCGCTGGCCGTGCGCCGCATCATCGAGGAGCGCTTCGGCAAGGAGCATGCCGCCGACAAGCGCTGGGCGATCTGCGGTGACATGAACGACTACCGCCAGCGCGTGAAGATCGCCGGCGACGATGTCGACGGCTACCGCTTCGATGTGGTCGACGAGGCCCAGTCCTGCATCGACGTGCTGACGGCGGGCGGGTTCTGCGAGAACGTCGTCGAACGGCGGCCGGAAATGAATCGCTGGACCTTCTATCACACACGTGGACCCGCGGAGCGGCATCTCTGCCAACTCGACTATATCCTGCTGTCCAAGGGATTGGCGGCCAGGAACGCCACCGCGGTCCCCGACATCATCCGCAACGGCCAGCCGTGGCGCACGATCTTTCCGGCGGGACAGGAGGTCGAGCGCTTCCCGCGCGCTGGCTGGGACCGGCCGAAAGCATCGGACCATTGCCCGGTGGCGATCACGCTGGACATGGCTCGATAAGCAGGGCTGGGCTCGATAAGCAGGATTGGAGCTTGAACCGCATGAGTTTCGACCTGCCGCGCAATGTCATCTTGCCGGTCGATGCCATAGACGTCCGGCTTGATCCCGGCCCGCATCCTTTCGCCAGGGATAATGCAGAGGCGATCGCCGAGAACTGGCAACAGGAGACAGCAGCCAATCCGGCGCTGTTCGACGGAACCGTGGTGCTGCTCTCGCAGCTTGCTTACCGGAACAGTCGCCTGATCGGCCGCTGTCATGCGGTCAACTACTCAACCTTCATGCTGTGGCGGAAGCGGCGCGAAAATTCCGGCGCCGAGCATGCCTATGCTCATGCCATGCTGGTGGCCGGCGACAATGCGCTGGTGGCGATCCGCATGGGCTCGCATACGGTGGGTGCCGGCAGCGTCTATTTTGCCGCCGGCTCGTTCGAGCCGATCGATTTCCGCGACGGGTTGGTCGATGTCGACTTCAACATGATCCGCGAGGTGCGCGAGGAAACGGGCCTCGACCTGTCGGCTGCCAGACGCGGCGTGCGCTGGCATGCTCTTTCGATTCCGAGCGGCACGGTCATTTTCCGCCGCTATCATGTCGATGCGCCGGCCGATGAGATAGCACGCCGAATCTCGTCCTTCGTCACCAGCGAAACCGATCCGGAGATCGAAGGGCCGGTGATCATCCGCCATGCCGCCGACCTTCCGGAAGGGCTGTCGCCGCATATGAAGCCGCTGGTCGAGTGGCATTTCGCCGGGGAGGGTTAGCGACGGATTTTGTCGGCCATCGCCTTGCGGTCTTTGCCGGCGGCGAAGAATAACAAGACCACGCCGACGCCCAGCAAGGCACCCATGGCCATTCCCATCGTCTGGCCGACAATCGCCTGGAAATCCGGGGTGACGCGGTCGGGATTGTCCAAGCCGTAGCGGGCGAGGTACCACCAGATGCTGGCAAGGGCGGCTTCCATGACCACCATTGTCAGGATCAGGCGCGTCTTCTTGCTCATTCGCACTTCCTTGACCAGAGACCGTTTGCCGCCTCGTGTGTCATCGCGCGAGGGGCAAGATATGGGCCGGCGTCACCTGCTCCCGACCCATTGCCGGATCTCGGCAGCCAGTTGCTCGAGAGCGACCGTCGTGGCGGCGGGGAGAGGGTCTGGAAACCGTTGCTCCGGATATGCGAGCGTTCCCCCTAGATGGACGGGCTGGGCGCAGGGCATCTCGTGCTGGACGAAAAACTTCATGATGTTGTCCGCGCATAGGCGCACACTCGGATCGTCAGCGGGATCGGAGGCGCCGTTGACGATGACCGCTCCGAGTTTTCCCTTGAGCTGTTGTCCGTCGCGCCACAGGGGATCCGATCTGTCGAGCAAGACGACGCCCAGGGCCGGCGGCATTCCGAAGCAGGTGGGGGTAGCCATCAGAATCATGTCCGACTCTCTGATGAGTGACAGAACACGATCGATCCCGTCGCAGTGGTATCCGAACGTTTGATAGCACTGTTCGCACCCGAGACAGTCGATACGCTCATCGGCCAGACGCACCTGTTCCACGACCGTCACCAGCCGATCACTCTCGAGCGACCGAAGAACCTCGCCGAGCATCCGCGCTGAGTTACTGGACGCGCGTGGGCTGCAGTCTATTCCAAGGATGGTCGTCGCTTTGTCCATGTGAGGATCCTAGATGGCGTGACGGCTCGGTACCGAATCGCTCGGGGCGAAGTTTGAGTATCCCAAATGGCTTCAAAGTTGACGGGGTCAAACTTGCACGCCGAAACACAAACTTGTGCAGAAGCGACTCGGTGCCGGATGGAGCCGGCGCTTACTCGTGCCGCAGCGCGTCGATCGGGTCGAGCCTGGCGCCGCGCAGGGCCGGGAAGAAGCCGAACACCATGCCGATCAGCGCCGAAAAGCCGACGGCGAGCAGGATGACCGCCGGGCTCGGCGCGAAGGGGATCGTCAGCGTCACCGAGGCGAGGCCGGCCAGTGCCAGGCCGATCAGGATGCCGATGATGCCGCCGAGCAGCGACAGCACCGTCGCCTCGACCAGGAACTGGATGAGGATGTGCTTTTCATGCGCGCCGATGGCGAGCCTGATGCCGATCTCGCGCGTCCGCTCGGTGACCGAGACCAGCATGATGTTCATGATGCCGATGCCGCCGACCAAAAGGCTGACGCCGGCGACCGCGCCCAGCATGCCGGTCATTGTGGTGGTGGCGCTGGCCATGGCGTCGGCGATCTGCGTCATGTCGCGGATGGCGAAATCGCTTTCACGGTCGGGCGTCATGCGGCGCGCATCGCGCAAAATGTCCTCGACACGCGGCTGCAACTCGCTGGTCGGCGTGCGGTCGTCGGCGGCGATGTAGATGTTGTCGATGTCGCGGTTGCCGGCGATGCGGCGCTGATAGGCGTGAAGGGGCATCAGGACGACATTGTCCTGATCCTGGCCGAAGCCGGTATAGCCCTTGGGCTCGAGCAGGCCGATGATCTTGCAGGAGGTGCGGTTGACGCGGATGATCTCGCCTTCGGGATCGCCGGCACCGAAGAATTGCTGGCGCACCGTCTCGCCGATCAGGCAGACGCCGGTGCCTGAGCGGGTTTCGGAATCGCTGAACGGACGGCCGGAGACCAGCTTCCAGTCGCGTGCATCGAGATAGGCGCTGTCCGTGCCGGTGACGCCCGAGGTCAGGCTTTCGGTGCCGAAGATGACGCGGACCTGCTTTTGCGAGGCCGGCGAAATGGCGCGCGCACCGGTCAAATGCGCGACAAGCGCCGCAAGATCCTTTTCTGCCAGCGGGCGCACCACCTGGTCGAGCCCGCCCGGGCCACCGGGACCGGCGGGGCGACCGGACCTGACAACCAGCAGGTTGCTGCCAAGCTTGGAAATGTCGGCTTTGACCTTCTCGGTCGTGCCGGAGCCGATGGTCAGCATGGCAATGACGGCGGCGACGCCGATGACGATGCCAAGCAGCGTCAGGAACGAGCGCAGCACGTTGCGGCGGATCGAACGCAGCGAGAGGCGGACGGTTTCCCAGATCATTGTCAGGCCACCTCGACATTCATGGAATCAGACGCGACATGGCCGTCGAGGAAGCGGATGGTGCGCCCGGCATATTCGGCGACGTCCGCCTCGTGGGTGACCATGGTGACGGTCAGGCCGAGCTCCTTGTTGAGTTTTGTCAGCAACTCCATGATCTCGTGCGTGCGGGCGGTGTCGAGATTGCCGGTCGGCTCGTCGGCGACGAGCAGCGTCGGCCGGGTGACGATGGCGCGCGCGATCGCCACGCGCTGCTGCTGGCCGCCGGAGAGTTCGGCCGGCGTATGGTGTTCGCGGCCCACCAGGCCGACCTGGGCGAGCGCCTGCATGGCGAGGTCGCGGCGCTCGCGGCTGGCCACGCCGCGGTAGATCAGCGGCAGTTCGACATTTTCGGCCGCGGTGGTGCGCGCCAGGAGATTGTAGCCCTGGAAGACGAAGCCGACATAGAGGTTGCGCAACATGGCGCGGCGGTTGCGGTCGAGCCGGCCGGCATCGACACCCATGAAGGAGTAGGTGCCGGCCGTCGGCGTGTCGAGGCAGCCGATGATGTTCATCGCCGTCGATTTGCCGGAGCCCGACGGACCCATGATGGCGACGAACTCGCCCCGCCGGATGGCAAGGTCGACGCCGGCCAGCGCATGGACCTTGGCTTCGCCCTGGCCATAGCTCTTCCAGACCTTGTCGAAGGTGATGAGAGGCGCGCCCGCGGCCACCGCCTCAGCTCCGCAACTGCGATGCGGTGATGACCTGCGCGCCTTCCTCCAGGCCGGAAGTGATCTCGGTCATTTCACCGTCGGTCGAACCGATCTTGACGTTGACCGGATGCGGCCGGCCGTTCTCCAGCACATAGAGCGTGCGCGAGCCGTCGGTGGGGGCCGTTGCGGCCTGGCGCTGGCGATTGCCGCCGGGACGCCCCATGCGGCCGGTGAACAGGTCGCTGAAGCTCCATGCCCGCGCCGGCTGTTGCGCCGGGCGGTAGCGGAAGGCGCTGGCCGGCACGGTGAGCACATCCTTGGCTTGCCTGGTGACGACCGAAACGGTGGCGGTCATGCCGGGGCGCAGCAACAGTTCGCTATTATCGACTTCCAGCCGCGCATTGTAGGTGACGACGCCATCCGTGGTGACCGAGGCATAGGAGATGTCGCGGATCGCGGCATCGAACGGGCGGTCCGGGAAAGCGTCGACGGTGAAACGCGCATGCTGGCCTGGCTTGACCGCGCCGATGTCGGCCTCGTCGACCGCCGCCACCAGTTCCATGTTTCTCAAATCAGCGGCGATGATGAACAGCACCGGCGCCTGCAGCGAAGAGGCGACCGTCTGGCCGGGATCGACCGAGCGCGTCAGCACGATGCCGTCGATCGGCGCGTAGATGGTGCTGTTGGCTAGGTCGGTCTGCTGCGATTTGAGATCGGCATTGGCGATGGCGAGATTGGCTTGCGCACTATCAAGCGCCGCCTTGGAGCGGTCGCGCGTCGCGGTTGCAGCCTCGAGCGACTGGTCGGTCGCCATGCCGCGCTTGGTCAAGGCGGCGGCGCGCACCAGCGCGCTCTCGTTCTCCGCCAGTGTCACCGTGGCATCCTCGACATTCGCCGCCGCGCCCTTGGCGGACGCCTCGGCCCGCTCGATCTGGACCTGCAGCTTGGTGGTGTCGAGGGCCGCCAGCACATCGCCTTTCTTCACCTGCTGGTTCTCGTTGACCGAGACCGAGCGGATAATGCCGGAGAGCTGGCTGGAAATATCGACCTGGGTGAGCGGCTGCAGCGTGCCTGTCGCCGACACCTGGACGGTGAGGTCGGCCTTGGCGGCCGGCACGGTGGTGTAGTCGATCCTGGCCGGGGTGCCCGCATACCATTGATAGGCGCCGAGGCAGGCGGCAAGAACGATCAGGGTCAGCAGCGCATAGAGCCAGCCACGCCGGCGCGTCTTGCTCCGCCCCTTTTTATCGAGCCCAAGTGCCGTCTCGATGGCGGAATCCGATTCCGTCTTTGGCAGATTGACAATCTGGTCCACGCCAGACCCCTATGATGCGCAATGTCCCTATCTGTAGACAGATCAGGCTTGATGGTTCGAATATCAAATTAAATTTCGCCCATGTTGGGATTGAGGCAGGAATGAAAACCCGGAATTACTTGCTTTACGATGTGTTTACGACCGAGCGACTGGCCGGCAACCCGCTGGCCGTCGTGTTGGATTGCAAAGGTCTGGACACGGCCGCGATGCAGGCCATCGCGCGCGAATTCAACCTGTCCGAATCGGTTTTTGTGCTGCCGCCGGACAACCCCAAACACAAGAACCGCATCCGCATCTTCACGCCCGACTATGAAATGCCGTTCGCCGGTCACCCGACGGTGGGTTCGGCTATCGCGCTGGCCGAACTCGCGGGCGAGGGCGGCGCCGGCATTTTCGTGCTGGAGGAGAACATCGGCCCGGTGCGTTGCGCGGTCAGCACGCATGATGGCGCCACCTTCGCCGAATTCGACCTGGCGAAGCTGCCGGAACCGCTGAAGCTGGAGGCCGACCCGCAGGCGATCGGAGCCGCACTTGGCTTGGCGCCGCATGAGATCGGCTTCGAGAATCACCGCGTCGCCTTTTGGTCGGCGGGCGTGCCCTATGTCACCATTCCGGTCGCCAATCTCGAAGCGGCGGGCCGGATCCGGCTGGACAACCAGGCGTGGTCGGAACTGGCGCCGCGCAAGAGCGAATGGGCCTTCGCCAGTCCGTACGTCTATTGCCGCGAGACGGTGAACCATGAAAGCGCGTTCCATGTCCGCATGATCGTGCCCGGCACGCCTTCCTATGAAGACCCGGCGACCGGCTCGGCCGCAGCGGCCTTCGCCGGCGCCATCATGCATTTCGACGGCCCGACGGACGGCATTTCACAGCTGTGGATCGAGCAGGGGCTGGAGATGGGCCGGCCGTCGCGCATCCGCCTGGAACTCAACGTGGAAGGCGGAAAACTGGCCTCGGCGCGCATTGGCGGCCATGCGGTGAAGGTGGCGGAAGGCAAGATTTTCGTCTGATCGCCTCCGCATTCTTTCCCGGCACGACAAGCCATGATGCGATTTGTCGGGAAATGATTCCAGCAGGGCTGGACAGGACCGACGGTGGCGGCTATATGCCCGCCAACGCCGGTTTTTGCCGGCCGAGTGGGTGCGTAGCTCAGTTGGTAGAGCAGCTGACTCTTAATCAGCGGGTCCACAGTTCAATCCTGTGCGCACCCACCAAATTCTAACAAAATCAATTTGTTGGACGAGGTGAGGACCCTGACGGATGCAGGCGGAAGTCCGTGTCCGCGCTATGTCCAAGTATTTAGGGTCCAAAGTATTTGGGCCAGCACCGAAATCGGGTACTGGATTTCTTTCCCGCTCAATTCGACCAAAAGCCCGGTCGGCCTCCGCGGAAGTTTGAGGCTTGCGACACTCATCCGCCTCTAGATGCGCGTCATGCCGTTCTCCCGGCTGCCAAAATGTTGCGCTGGCGGCGGACGATCGACGCTTGGCCCGTCGTTTGTTCCACAGCCCACTTCGATGATCCCCACCAGTGCGCGAACAAACGCAACCATATCGTTTGCCGTGATGGCTGCCACATCGGGATTTTGCCCGATGTGCTCGGCGGCTTCGCAACATGAGCGGCGGATGAGATCGTAGTGTATATCCCTTTCATCCTCCGGCAATGCCGCCAGCTTCATGGCTCGGTTTTGAATCAACCGCAGCAATAGTTGGACAGTTGCTCCGATGTTCATGCGTTTGCTCCGCATTGGTCGAGCGTCCCGACGCTCGAATGCGCGCGTTTGGAACGTCCGATGAGGATGCATTTCTCATCCTCGCCTGGAATTCTGCATCACAGCCGTTAATATATTCTTCTTTTCTAATATGTTGCCGCCGCAGGAGCTGAAAGGCCGAAATGCCCCCGGTGCCTCCTTTCGCGGTCGAAATTTCAAGCGGTCCAAGCAGGGCCATAGCGAGCCCCCTTTCGGGGACCCCGAACATCTATGCGGGTTTGTATATCAAGGCGATCCGCGCACTACTTCTCCGACACCCCAGCCTCGGCAAAACTTGCCATCCTTGCATGGCACTCCAGCGCTGAGCGGACGATGTTGACGGCAAGGCAGGCGCCGGAGCCTTCGCCGAGCCGCATGCCGAGATCGAGCAGCGGCGGCATGCCGAGCGCTTCGAGCAGGCCGCGATGGCCTGATTCGGCCGACACATGCGCGGCGATGGTGTGGGCGAGGCCTGTCGGGTGCAGTTTGGCCAGCGGGGCGGCCGCCGCGGTACACACGAAGCCGTCGAGCAGCACGGGTATGCCGAGGTGACGGGCGGCAAGCGTCGCGCCGAAGATGGCGGCGAGTTCGCGCCCGCCGAGCGCTGCGGCAATGCCGAGCGGGTCGGCAAGGGCGGCGGCGTGACGCTTGAGGCCGGCTTCGATGGCGACCACCTTGCGCTTCAGGCCGGCATCGTCGACGCCGGTGCCGCGCCCCGTCCATCTTTCGGCACCGCCGCCGAACAGGGCGGCTGAAATGGCGGCCGCCGGCGTGGTGTTGCCGATGCCCATTTCGCCGAAGCAGACGAGGTCGAGGTCTTTGGTCACGGCATCGTAGCCGCCTGAGACGGCGGCAAGGAACGCCTTCTCACCCATTGCCGGGACTTGCGTGAAATCGCCGGTGGGATGGTCGAGATCGAGCGGTATGACATCCAGTTCGGCGCCGGCGATGCGGGCGAGTTGGTTGATGGCCGCCCCGCCGCCGGCGAAATTCGCCACCATCTGCACGGTGACCTCTGACGGATAGGCCGACACGCCTTGCGCGGTGACGCCATGGTTGCCGGCGAAGACGAACACTTTCACCCGATCGAGTTTCGGCATGTCGCGGCCCTGCCAGCGCGCTAGCCAGGCGGCGATGGTCTCCAGCCGGCCGAGACTGCCTTGCGGCTTGGTCAGCGTGTCCTGGCGGCTGGCAACGGCCTTCGCGGCGGTATCGCTGCCGGCCGGAAGATCGAGGCAGGCGGCGCGCAATTCTTGGAGGGATTTGAAGGGCATGGGGGCAAGGTCTCCGGAAGGGATTCAGCTAGAGGGAATCAGGAAAGCGCTACGGAAGCGACTAGAAGCACGGCGATTTCGCTGACCTGCTGCAAGGCGCCGATCGTGTCGCCGGTCTGGCCACCGATCTGGTTGAGGCAAAGGGCGTGGAAGGCGGCAAACAGCAGGCCAAGCAGGATCAGCGCGGCGATGGCGCCGCCGAGCCCAAGCAGCAGGAGCGGGATCGCGCCAAGCACCGCGCCGGCAATCGCTGTTTCCAGCGAGACGGTACCAGCACCGGCCGAGAGGCCATCGGAACGCGCCGGGGGCAAGAGGTGCATGAAGGCGCCCAGCACGCCGCGCGAGGCCGCATGCGCGGCAACAAGGGCAAACAGCGCCTGAGTGGGGTCCACCAGTTCCGAAAGCACGTTCCAGCGGATCAACAGCGACAGCACCAGCGCCATGGCGCCGTAAGCGCCGATGCGGCTGTCGCGCATGATGTCGAGTTTGCGGCCGCGCGATTTGCCGCCGCCAAAACCGTCGGCGACGTCGGACAATCCGTCCTCGTGCAGGCAGCCGGTGGTGACCACCGTTGCTACCAGGGCGAGGGCGGCCGCCGGCCCCATGGCAAGGCCAAACCGTTCCGCCGTAGCAAAGACGATTGCGCCGATCAGGCCGACGACGAGGCCGGCGACCGGTGCGGCCCAGATCGCGGCGGCGAGGCTGCGGCCGCGAAAGTCGAGTTCGGGCAAGGGCAGGCGTGTGAAGAAGACCAGGCAGAGCGCGATGTCGTCGAGGACTTGCCTGGGCGACAGGGTGATGTTCGGGAGTTTCATGCGCCGGCCTTTGCTATCGCATGGAAGAAGGTACCGCTGACATGGCCGCGCCGATAGCCGGAGGCGCCGATCGGATTGCCCTGGCCGTCGGCAAGGTCGGCCAGCGGCTCGTCATTGCCGGTGGCCGTCATCTGCGCATAGTGGAATTCGTGGCCGCGGACCAGCGCGCCTTGCGCGCCCAGCGGGCAATCGGCGCGCAGCCGCGCCTCGCGATAGCCGAGGTTCATCTTGCGCTTTGCAAAACTCGTGGAATGGCCAAGCAGGCCGAGCATTCCGTGCGTTTCG
The DNA here is from genome assembly GCF_013170725.1 of Mesorhizobium erdmanii. Taxonomy (NCBI): domain Bacteria; kingdom Pseudomonadati; phylum Pseudomonadota; class Alphaproteobacteria; order Hyphomicrobiales; family Phyllobacteriaceae; genus Mesorhizobium; species Mesorhizobium erdmanii. Next base: position 3,394,366 of record NZ_CP033361.1, read on the forward strand.
CCCGAAGCATCCTCGAGCGCTTCGCCAAGCACCATGAAGCCGCCGCACTCGCCATGGACGGGCTTTGTCGCGGCAAAACGCGCCATTCCGGTTTTGAAAGTCTCCGATGCCGCGAGCCGGCCGGCGTGAAGCTCGGGATAGCCGCCGGGCAGCCAGCAGACATCGCAGCTGTCGTCGGGCGCTTCGTCGGCAAGCGGCGAGAACGGTACAATTTCCACGCCGGCCTTGCGCCAATAGGCGACGACATGTGGGTAGAGGAAAGTGAAGGCGGCGTCCTCGGCCAGCGCGATGCGTTGGCCGGGCGGCTGCAGTGCGTCGGCGAAGTCGCCTTCCGCCGGGGCGAGGGGCGTTGCCAGCGCCATGACCGCGTCGAGGTCGAGCGATTTCTCCGCCATGTCCGCCAGCCGGTCGAGATGCGCCATCAGATCATCATACTCGCCGGCCTGGACGAGGCCGAGATGGCGTTCGGGCAAATTGAGCGTGGGATCGCGCAGGATGGCGCCGACGACGGGCAGGCCGATGGCTTCGATGGCGTCGCCGGAGAGCCGACGGTGGCGTTCGCTGCCCAGCCGGTTGAGCACGACGCCGGCCATGCGCACGTCCGGATCGTAGGTGGCAAAGCCCTTGGCTACAGCCGCCGCCGTTGTCGACTGGCCGGACACGTCGAGCACCAGCAACACTGGCAGGCCGTAGAGGCGGGCGAGATCGGCGGCCGAGCCGGTGCGCCCCGGCGCGGCCGGAATGCCGTCGAACAGGCCCATGGCGCTTTCGAGGATGACGAAATCGGTGTCGTCGGCCTGTCGTGCCGCGAGCGCATTGAGCAGCGATGGCGGCATCGCCCAGCTGTCGAGGTTGACCCCGGACAGGCCCGTGGCAGCAGTGTGGAAACCGGGGTCGATATAGTCGGGGCCGGATTTGGCACCGCGCACTTTTAGGCCGCGCCGGGTCAGCGCGCGCAAAATGCCAATGGTGACGCTGGTCTTGCCCGAGCCTGAGCGCGGCGCGCCGATGATGATGGCGCGGGCGGTCATGCTTGCCCCATCAATGCCGCGCGCATGGCGACGATGCCGCCGACGACGATCAGCGCCGGCGAGGCCAGGCCGGCGGCGGCTGCCGCCTCGGCGATGGTGGCCAGCGTGGCAACCACGGTGCGTTCCTGCGGCATGGTGGCGGCGACGATCACCGCCGCCGGCGTCGACGGCGCCAGCCCGCCATCGAGCAGAGCCGCCGCGATCAGCGGCAGATTGGCCATGCCCATATACACCACGACAGGCTGGCCGGTGCGGGCGATCGCTGCCCAGTCGATGTCGTCGTCGGTGCCGGCGGCGTGACCGGTCGCCAGGATCACCGCCTTGTTGATGCCGCGCATGGTGGCCGGGATGCCGGTGGCGGCCAGCGCGCTGAGGCCCGAGGTCAGGCCGGGCAGCACGCGGAACGGGATGTTTTCACGCGCCAATGCCAAGGCTTCTTCGCCGCCCCGGCCGAAAATATAGGGGTCGCCGCCCTTCAGCCTGACGACGCGGCGGCCCTCACGTGCCAGCCGTACCAGCAAAGCGGTGATGTCGTCCTGCTTCATCGACGGCTTGCCGCCGCGTTTTCCCGCAAAGAACAGCTCGGCATTCGCGGCAACGGCGACAACATCTGATGAGACCAGCGCGTCATAGACCAGCGCGTCCGCCTCGGCCAAGGCCGCCAGCACCTCCAGGGTCAGGCAACCGGGGTCGCCGGGGCCGGCGCCGGCCAGCCAGACATGGCCCGGCTCCAAAGGGCGCGGCTTGAAGTTCAGCCGCGAAAGGGCCTGTTCGAGCGTGGCGTTGTCGCCCTTGTTTTTAGTGCTGCCGCTCACAATCCGTCCCGTCCGCGAAAACGCCGCTGATAGTGGGCGTCGTACAATGAACTCTCGCCAAATCCTTCCGCCGCCAGCGAGCTGCCGACAAAGATAATCGCGGTGCGCTCCATCGGATCGGCGGCTAGCTGCGCCTCGATGGTTGCCAGCGTCCCCGTCAGCACGCGCTCGTCCGGCCAGGAGGCGCGGAAGACGATCGCCACCGGGCAATCGCCGCCATAATGCGGCGTGAGTTCGGCGACGACGCGGTCGATGGCGTGGATGGCGAGATGAATGGCCAGCGTGGCCCCAGTGCGGCCGAAGCCGGCCAGCGTTTCGCCTGGCGGCATTTTTGAGGCGCGGCCTGAGACGCGCGTCAGCACCAGGCTCTGCGCGATCTCGGGAATGGTCAGTTCGCGACGCAGTGCCGCGGCAGCGGCGGCAAAGGAGGGCACGCCCGGTGTCAGCGTGTAGGGGATGCCGTGCTTTTCCAACCGGCGGATCTGCTCGGCGACGGCGCTCCACACCGACAGGTCGCCCGAATGCAGCCGCGCGACATCGTGGCCGGCCTTGTGGGCATCGAGATAGGCGGCCTCGATCTCGTCGAGCGACATCGGCGCGGTATCGATCAGCTTCGTCCCCGGCGCGCAATGCTGCAGCAATTCGGGCGCGACGATCGAGCCGGCATGCAGGCAGACCGGGCAGCTTGCCAGGAGTTTCGCGCCACGCAACGTGATGAGGTCGGCTGCGCCCGGACCGGCGCCGATGAAATGGACGGTCATTCAGCATCTCCGCTGACGGCGATGGCGCAGGTGACCGGGCCGAGCACGGTGCGGGGGCCGAGAAGTTTTGCCCCGGCGCCGGCGACGGCGAGGGCCGATGCTTCGGAAACCGAGGGTGTGCCGGCCAATTCCTGCGAAAGCTCGGAATGGCTGAGCGTCCCCGGCGCGGCGGCTTGAAGCGCTGTATCATCGACGATGATGACCGGAAGATTCAGTGCGCGGCCAGCGGCTGCGATTGCGTCGTCATCCTTCTTGAGCACGGCGGTGGCCAGTGCCGAAAGCGCCGTCATCGTCAGCCCGTGGGCTTCGAGCGCGGTTTCAATCGCGGCAAGCACGTCTTCGACGCTAACGCCTTTGCGGCTGCCTATGCCCGCGACCATCATGGCTTCACCCAGCTCCATTGCGTGACCGGCATCGCCGGCCGCCATGCCTGCATCGAACCGACCGGCGAGGCGCGCGAAATGTTCATCCGGGTAAGATCGCCGCCCAGTTTTGTGTGCTGGGCGAGAAGCAGGGCCTCCATCTCCAGCGTCACCGCATTGACGACGAGACGGCCGCCCGTGCGCAGCGCCTTGATGGCGGCGCTTAGCACGCCGGCATCACTGCCGCCGCCGCCGATGAAGATCGCGTCGGGGGTCTTCAGCTTGGCCAGCGCCTTGGGTGCGCTGCCTTCGATCACGACCAGTCCGGGAACGCCGCAGGCAGCGGCATTGCGGCCGATGCGGGCTGCGCGGTCAGGGTCGGCCTCGATGGCTATAGCGCGCATCAAGGGGTGGGCGAGCATCCATTCGACGGCGATGGATCCCGAGCCGGCGCCGATGTCCCACAGCAATTCGCCACGCCTCGGCGCCAGCGACGACAGGGTGACGGCACGGATCTCGCGTTTGGTGATCTGACCGTCATGCTCGAACAGATGATCGGCCAGGCCAACCGTGAGCGGCAGCACGCGCGCCTGCGGTGCCGAATCAATTCCGATGGCCAGCACGTTGAGCGGATTGACGTTTTCGAGGTCGAAGGCGTCGGCGCGGGCCATGCGCTGTTTCTCGTTCGGTCCACCCAAAGCCTCGAGGATCGTCAGCTGTGATGCGCCGAAATCGAGTTCCGTGAGCAGGCGGGCAATTGCCGACGGCGCTTTGGCATCCGAGGTCAGCGCCAGGATGCGCGCGTTGGGCTGCAGCAGCGGCCGGATCAGGTCGAGCGGCCGGCCATGCAGCGAGACGGTCTCGATGTCCTGCAGCGCCCAGCCAAGACGGGCGGCCGCCAGCGAAATGGCCGACGGTGCGGGAATGACATGCATCGCCTGTGGCTCGACCTTGCGGGCGAGGGTGGCGCCGACGCCGTGGAAGAAAGGATCGCCTGAAGCGAGCACGCAGACTTTGTTGCCGGCAAGTGCCAGCACGTCGCCCATTCCCGCATCGAAAGGTATCGGCCAGGGGCACGGCTTGCCCTTGGCGAAGGGGGCAACGAGCGCCAGATGGCGCTTGCCGCCGAAAATGAATTCCGCCTCCGCGATCCGCTGCTTGGCCTGGTCGCCGAGACCCGCTAAACCGTCCTCGCCGATGCCAATGACCGTCAGCCATGGTGAGTTGAGCTTGGCACCGCGCGGACTCTCAGCAGGCATGATGACCCACCGCATTCTGATCCTCGGCGGCACCACGGAAGCCCGGCAACTGGCCGGGAAGCTGGCCACGCGCGCCGATTGCGCGATCACGCTGTCGCTGGCCGGCCGCACCGAAAGCCCGGTCGCGCAAGGGGTCCCGGTGCGAAGCGGAGGCTTTGGCGGCGCCGACGGCCTGGCCGTTTATCTCCGGGAGACCGGCACCGATCTTTTGATCGACGCCACGCACCCCTATGCGGCGCGCATTTCCGCCAATGCCGCGCAAGCCGCACGGCTCACCGGCGTGCCGATCCTTGCTTTGCGTCGTCCGGGCTGGGAGCTTGTCGAGGGCGAGCGCTGGACTGAAGTCGACACGGTCGGCGATGCCGTGCAAGCGCTTGGACCCGCACCGCGCCGAGTTTTCCTGGCGCTCGGGCGGCAAGAAGTCGCTGCTTTCGAAGCGGCACCGCAGCATCACTATCTCATCCGCAGCGTCGATCCTGTCGAGCCGAAACTGTCTGTGCCCGACGCTGACTACCTGCTGGCGCGCGGCCCGTTCCATGAATCGGACGAGCGCGCGCTGCTGGAAAGACACAGCATCGATGTTGTCGTGTCCAAGAACAGCGGTGGTGCCGCCACCTACGGCAAGATTGCCGCTGCCAGGGCGCTTGGCATCGAGGTGGTCGTGGTCCGCAGGCCGGCTTTGCCAAACGTGCCCTCGGCCGGAACCATCGATGAGCTGACCGCGATGGTCGATCATTTCGTCGCCGGTCATTTTCTTGGGCCCGACACCGAACGCGGCGTGTAGACCAGCGCCGGCTTGTCTGAGCGCTTGATGATGCGGGTCTCCGGCGAGCCGATGATGATGCAGGTCGCCATGTCGGCCTTTTGCGCGTCGACGTCGGCCAGCAGATAAACCTCGATGCGTTCGTCCGGGCGGCCGGCGGCGCGGCCGAAAATGACAGGCGTGGTGCCGGGCAGGATCGCGGTCAGGCACTCGAAGGCGCGGCCAAGCTGCCAGGGGCGGGCTTTGCTGATCGGGTTGTAGAGCGCGATGACGAAGCCGGCGCCAGCCGCCGCCAGGAGGCGCAATTCTATCAGGTCCCAGGGCTTGAGATTGTCGGATAGCGAGATGGCGCAGAAATCATGGCCGAGCGGGGCGCCGATACGGGCGGCGACCGCGAGCATTGCGGTAATGCCGGGCACGACGGCGATATCGACCGCGCGCCATTCGGCCGGCCCGGCCTCGATCGCCTCGCAGACGGCGGCCGCCATGGCAAAGACGCCGGGATCGCCACCGGAAACCACGGCCACGTCATGACCCTCGGCGGCTTTGATCAAGGCATCCTTGGAGCGGGCGAGTTCCTCGCGATTGTCGGAGGCGACGCGGGTCTGGTCCGGGCGCAGCTCCAGCCGATCGAGATAGGGTTTGTAGCCATAGAAGAATTTCGCCTCGGCAACGGCGCGGCTGGCTTCAGGCGTGACCTGGTCGGCATTGCCAGGCCCGAGGCCGATGACGGTGAGACGGCCGCTCATGCCTGCGCCCCCAGCGCGCCGGGCCGGCCGGACCAGCCGGCAACCAGCACGATGGCGAAATAGGGCGCCTTGTCGTCCTGTTTGTCGGCGAGCTTCATCGAGATGCTGCCGGCCATCGTGCCGCGCTCGACATAGACGGCACGCGTCAGCTTGCCGGTGGCTTCCAGTGCGCGCCTGATCTTGGGCAGGTTGCGGCCGACCTTCATGATGACGGCTGCATCGGTGTCCGCCAGCCGGCGGGTCAGCTCGAACTCGCTCATCGTGCCGGGCAAAACCGTCAGCACGTCATCGCCCTGGACGATCGGCACACCGGTCTGCGACCAGCAGCCGGACATGGCTGTGACGCCTGGAATGACTTCGGTCGGGAAGCGATGGGCGAGGCGCACATGCAGATGCATGTAGGAGCCGTAGAACAGCGGATCGCCTTCGGACAAGACGGCAACCATCCTGCCGGCTTCGAGGTGTTCGGCGACCTTTTCGGCCGACTCCTCGTAGAAACCGGTGATCTGCGAGCGGTAGTCCTCGTGATCCTTGTCGATTTCCGTCGTCACTGGATAGAGCAGCGGCAGTTCCAGCATGTCCGGCCGGAAGCGCGTTTCGACGATGGCGCGGGCGTTGCTGTTGTTGCCGCGCTTGGCGAAGTAGGCGACGACATCGGCCTCAGCCAGGGCCCGCGCGCCCTTCAGCGTCAACAATTCGGGATCGCCGGGACCGGTGCCGACGCCGACAAGCTTTCCTTTGGCATACGCGTTCACAGGCCGGGCCTCGCCAGCGAATTGAGCGCGGCGGCGGTCATGGCGCTGCCGCCAAGCCGGCCGCGCACGATGGCATAGGGGACACCATAAGAATTCTCGGCCAGCGCATCCTTGGATTCGGCGGCGCCGACAAAGCCCACTGGCATGCCGATGATGGCCGCCGGCTTCGGCGCGCCGTCGCGCAGCTTTTCCAGGAGATAGAACAGCGCTGTCGGCGCATTGCCGATGGCGACGACGGAGCCGGCCATGCGCTCGCCCCACAGGTCGATCGCGGCGGCCGAGCGGGTGTTGCAGATCTCCCTGGCGATGTCATGCGTGCGCGGGTCGCGCAGCGTGCAGATCACTTCGTTGCCGGCCGGCAGCCTGGCGCGGGTGACGCCATGCGAGACCATCTCCGCATCGCAGAAGATCGGCGCGCCGGCGGCGAGCGCCTTGCGCGCGGCGGTGACAAAATCAGACGAGAAAACGAAATGGCTCGATGCTTCGACCTGGCCGCAGGCATGGATCATGCGGATCGCGACATCGGCCTCGGCTTCGGAAAAACGCTTGAGGTCCGCCTCGGCGCGGATGATGGCGAAAGAGCGCTCGTAGATCGCCGTACCGTCATGGATGTAGTCGTAGGCGGCCATGCTCATTCCTGCTGGTAAGTTTTGGCGATTGCCGCCGGCCCGAGCCTTGTCAGGCAAGCGGCGGCGGTTTCGCCCTGAAATCGTGCGCTGCTGATCATCGCCGCGACGCGGCTTATGCCGCGCGCGGCGTCATAGCCCGGCCTGTAGCCCGCAGGAAGGGCCTTTGCCGTCGCGTTCACGACAAGTCCGGCTCCATTTTCGCCGCCGACGATTGTCAGCGGTGCCGGGCCGGGGTGGGCGCAGCCCTTGGCGCAGCCGGAAATGTGCAAAATGAAGTCGAGAATATCGGCGTTTTCGGCGGCGATGGTTTCGGCGAGGTCGCGCGTTGCGATACGGCCGGAAGCGCAGGCGGGCGTGCCGGGGCAAGCGGCGACGCGGGTTCGCGGGTCGGTGGGGGAGGTGACGAAGCCGAGGGCGGCGGCTGTGTCCTGGAGGGACTGGTTGGCATGCGGCGGCTGGCCGAGGAAGAGCAAGGCGCGGCCCGGGGCGAGGCGGATTTCGGTCGTGCCGAGGGTGAGGGCACTTTTTGCGAGAGCGATCATCTTCTGCGCAGGCATGCTACCGAAGGGCAGGGCTATGCCGAGGGCTAGGGCGTGGCCTGCTAAGTTGAAAAGGCCGATAGGGCTGCGCGAGGCGCCCCCCTCTGTCCTGCCGGACATCTCCCCCACTTGGGGGGAGATCGGCAGTTCCGGCGTCGGCTTTTCCTCCTCAGCCATGGAAATTGGCGAAGGCGAGCGGGAATGAGCAATCTCCCCCCTTGTGGGGGAGATGTCCGGCAGGACAGAGGGGGGCGCCTCGCGCAAACCTGTCAAGCGTAGCCAACCCGCCAGAGACATCATCTGCCTCTCCGACAAGTCCCTCGCATGCGCTTCACGGCCTTTTTCAGCGATCATCCTGAGCGCAGCAACGGCGATATCCCTAGCAGCACCCGCATCGACCATTGCCAGAAGCGTCGCGTTTCGACCGTCGCCGGCAACCGACACGCGCCAAACGGTGTCTTTGTCGGCGCGAACCGCCAAGAGCCGTACATCGGCCGTCACCTCATCGAGCGTGAGTTGCCCGCCGCCGTCGACAACCACCGACACTTTCGGCCCGAGCCGTTGCGTCAGCCCCGCTTCCTCGATCGCCGCCCTGATCCGCTCAGCCACGGGTCGTGGATTGGCGATCTCCCGCGGGTCGATACCCGCCAGCGGCCCTGTCTCCACCGGCACGCCGGTCCGCACCGCAATGCCCAGCGCATCGACTTCCGCCGCCAAGAGCGGCGCGGTCTGCGCTGTGAGGCCACGTATCTGCAAACTGCCGCGCGCGGTGACTTCCATGATGCCGTTGCCGTGCCGCAGGGCGGATTCGGCCAGTGCGATCAACAGCTTCGCCGTGAAGCCTCCATCGACTGGGTTGAGCCGCACCAGCAGCCCGTCCCCGGTCTGCATAGGCGCTGACAAAGCGGGGCAGGCGCCACGGCGCGAGAAGGCATTCATGCCGCCACTCCCAGTGCCTCGGCCTCGGCAATCAGCGCGGCCAGATCGTCGTCGATGGAATTGCGCAAGGGGTGCCAGAGGCCGCGCCGGCGCGCCGACAGGAAACGCTCGGCAATGACTTTCGCGGCGGCAGGGTTTTCGCGCAGGATGAAGGCGCGCACCTCGGGATCCCCGACATAGGCATCGTGCACGGCCTCGATCAGCGCGCCCGAAATAGCGTGAGTGGTTTCGGCGAAGCCTACCAGGCGGTCGACCGTCTCGGCGAATTCGGAGGCGCCGCGCGGGCCGTGGCGCATCTGGCCCGATATGAAGCGGGCATTGACGGCGCGGGCGCGCACGACGCGCGACACGGCCTCGCCGACCGAGCGCGGTTTCGGCTTTTGCGGGTCCGTCGTGTCGAGCACGATGACGTCGGCATTGCGGCCCAGCGCGACGAGTGCTGCCGAAAAACCGCCGATGAAGGCGACGTCGGCGGAGCCTTCCAGGATGTCGCGGCCGGGATCGTCGCCGGTGTGGACAAGCAGGTCGGCCTCGGCGAGGCGCCCTTCGAAAGCGCCAGGCGCGGGGATGCCTTCACCGCCGGCGCCACCATAGGCATGCGATGTCGCGTCGAGATAGGCGCGACCGATCTCTTCGCGCGCGCCCCAATCGCCACTCGACAGGAGATCCTCGACGCCCGCGCCATAGGTCCCGGGCGAGGTGCCGAAGATACGCGGGCTTACCTTGCCGTCGGCGCGGGTTTTTGCCGCCAGCGGGTTTTCCGAATCGTCCTCGTCGCGCGCGGCAACGGCGTTGGCGGCGGCATCGATCAGCGCGATCTGGGTCGGAAACATGTCGCGGAACAGGCCCGATATGCGCCACGTGACGTCGACGCGCGGGCGGCCGAGCGTGGCCGGCGGCAGTACCTCGATGCCGGTGACGCGGCCGGTGGCGGCATCCCACTGCGGCCGGCAGCCCATCAGCGCCAGGCCTTGCGCGATCTCCTCGCCGCCGGTGCGCAGCGAGGCCGACCCCCAGAGGTCGATGACCAGCGAACGCGGCCAGTCACCATGCGATTGCATGTAGCCGCGCACCACTTCCTCCGCCGCGGCCCTGCCGAGATCATAGGCGGTCGGCGTCGGCATGGTGCGCGGGTCCGAGGTGAACAGGTTGCGGCCCGTCGGCAGCACGTCGGAGCGTCCACGCGCCGGGGCGCCGGCCGGGCCGGCCTTGACGTGACGGCCATCGAGCGCGGCAAGCAGCGCCGCCTTCTCGACCTCCGCGCTTTGCCGGCGCATGGCGTCGGGTTCGCCTTCGGCCGCGCGGCCATAGACATGCAGCCCGTCCTTGATGGCGAAATCCTTGAGGTCGCAGAGCCAGGCATCGATGCGGCGCAGCGCCTCGTCCGGCGCGTCGGTTGTGGCGACACCGGCTTCGGAGGCGAGGCCGGTTTTCTGCGCCGTGTCGACGATCAGTTTCGCCAAGCGGTCGCGGCGACGGCGGTCGAGGCCATCGGCCTGGGCATATTCGTCGACCAGGCGTTCGAGCTTGTGCTGATCCTCGTCGAGCCCGGCGCCGGTCAGCGAAGGCGGCAGATGGCCGAGGGTGACGGCGGCGATGCGGCGCTTCGCCTGTGCCGCCTCGCCGGGATTGGAGACAATGAAGGGATAGATGACCGGCACGGCACCGGTGACGATCTCGGGGAAGCAGGCTTGCGACAGCGCAACGGTCTTTCCCGGAAGCCATTCCAGCGTGCCATGGGCGCCGACATGGATCAGCGCATGGATGCCGAGCGATTTGCGCAGCCACAGGCCGAAGGCAAGCAAGGCATGGCGCGGGGGGAGCGTTGGATCATGGTAATCGGCGCGGCGATCGGCGGATCGGCCACGATCGGGGGCCAGGGCGACAGTGATGTTACCGAAGGTGGCGGCGCGGAAGGGGAAGCTTTGTGTCTCTTCTGCCTTGCCCCAAGCGGCTTCTACCGCAGCACTAGCCTCAGGCGGCAAGCCTTTCGAGAACTCGATATAGTCGTCCAGGCTCAAACCCTGATCGCCCACACCCAGCAACCCCAGCAACTCACGCGGCGTCTCCGGAATCCCCTCAACCGCATAACCATGTTCGCGGAGGTCTTGCAGCATGGCCAGCACGCTGGACGGCACATCCAATCCGACGGCGTAGCCGGTTCGCCCCGGCGCGCTCGGATAATCTGGGATAAGGATGGCCAGCTTGCGCGACGCCCGGGCCGTCTCCCGCAACTTGATGAACGCCGCGACGCGGTCCGCCACCTGCGCCACGCGATCCGGTTCCGGCCGGTTGGCGAAGGCGCGGTGCCCAAGGGCTGGATCGACATCGCTCTCGCCCTTGAAGGAAATGGCGCCGGCCAGGATGCGGCCGTCGAGCTCGGGCAGCACGACATGCATGGCGAGGTCGGCTGGCGCCAGGCCGCGCTGGTTGTTTTCCCAGGCATCGCGGCGGGTGGTGGCGACGATGACCTGGAAGACAGGCACGCCGGCCCGGTCGAACAGGGTTTCGACGCCCGGTTCGGCGCCTGAGGCGAAGGCCGTGGCTGTAATGATGGCGGCGGGCTGAAGCGTGGCGAGGGCTGTTTCCACGACGGCGAGTGACGCCGGGTCCTTCAGGCTGGAGACGAAGATGGGGACGGCGCGCATGCCGCGTTGGCGCAGCGCTTCAACGAGGGCGTCGATCGGCGCGACGTCGGCGGCCAACAGCATCGAGCGATAAAAGAGGATCGGCACGACCTTTCCCTCCCCCTCGAGGGGAGGGTGGCCCGCAGGGCCGGGTGGGGTCGGTGCGACCGGGTTCGGCGCTCCTTTAGGCAGGCGCGCCTCGGAGAGGACCCCACCCCCGGCCTGCGGCCGGACCCTCCCCTCAAGGGGGAGGGGGATGACGCCGCGGTTGGGCTCGTAGTAACCAGCTTTTGGTACTGCGACGGGCTCGACGATATCCACTTGCGACCCGGCCAGCCCCGCCAGCCGCTGCATCAGCGCTGCCATATTAGCCGGGCCGCCCTCGCGAAAATAGCTGAGCAGACCGTCCAATTCCTCGCGCGGCAGCGTCGAGGCCTCGATCAGCCTGACATCCTCGTCGTGGCTTTCACCGGGAAGCAACGCCAGTTTTATGCCGCGTTCGTGGGCGATCGATGCAAGCTGGTCGCATCCATAGCGCCACCAGTCGTAGCCGCCGAGAATGCGCACCAGGATGATCTTGGCGTGACGGGCGACGCTGTCGATCCAGAGGTCGACCGACATGGGATGGCGCAGGTCGCGCAATGCCGCGAGCCGCATAGACGGCAAGCGGCCGGCATCCGCCTTCCACGCTGTCGCCAGGCCGGCGAGGTCGCTGTCGGTGAAGGACAGCGCCACGATATCCGCCGGGGTCTGCCGCAGATCGACCGGCTCGGCGAGATCGTCGAGCGAGGCGGATGTCGTGGTGAGAATGTGCATCGCGGCCCGTGCCTGAAAATCAGCCGGCGAGTATACGCTCGATCGCCGGGCGGTTCAGCCCCTTGAGGCCGATGACGACGAGGCGCGACCGCCGGTCGTCCTCGGCCGTCCAGGCGCGGTCGTAATAGTGATTGACGCGTGGGCCGACGGCCTGCAGCAGGAGCCTCATCGGCTTGCCGCCGACCTCTACGAAGCCTTTCACGCGCAGAACGTTTTCCTGTTCGGCCGCAGTGGCGACGCGCTTGGCCAGTTCGTCCGGATTGGCGATCGAGGGGATGTCGACGATGAAGGTGTCGAAATCGTCATGCTCATGGTCGAATGCGCCGTCGTGATGCGACTTGCGGTTCTCGATGTCATCCTCGACGGCGAGACCGAGCCCAAGCAGAACCGAAGGATCGACCTTGCCGTGCGAGGTCGGCACGACCTGCACGGCGCGGGCGGAATGTTCGCCGATAATGGCGTTGGCGCGGGCCGAGCCGGCGGCGTCCATAAGGTCGCTTTTAGACAGGATGATCAGGTCGGCGCAGGCGATCTGATCTTCGAACACTTCCTCCACCGGGTCGTCATGGTCGAGGCTGTCATCTCCGGCACGCTGCGCCTGCAGGGCGTCCATGTCGTTGGCGACACGGCCTTCGGCAAGTGCGGGACCATCGACCACGGCAATGACGCCGTCGACGGTCACGCGGCTCTTCACCGTCGGCCACTGGAAAGCCTGGACCAGGGGCTTGGGCAAAGCCAGGCCCGAGGTCTCGATCAGGATGTGGTCAACCTTCGGCGTCAGCGACAGGATCTGGTCGAGCGCCGGCACGAAATCGTCGGCGACGGTGCAGCAGATGCAGCCATTGGCCAGTTCGACGATATTTTCCTCCGGGCAGGTGTCGATGCCGCAACCTTTGAGGATTTCGCCGTCGATGCCGATGTCTCCGAACTCGTTGACGATGATGGCAATGCGCTTGCCGCCGGCGTTCTCCAGGAGATGGCGGACCAGCGTCGTCTTGCCGGCGCCGAGGAAGCCGGTGACGACGGTGCACGGGACGCGGGATAGGGAGGCGCTCATGATCAATCCTTCAACAGGTCGAGGGGAGGAATGCGGGCCACGAGGCCGCGCTTGAGGGAATCGGGCCGGCCGCGCCAAGGGATGAGGCCGTCGGTCGACGTGGCGAAAAGTTTGGCGCCGGTGACGAGGTCGGCGCCGCTGGCCGCGGTCAGGTCGCCGAAGACATAGCTCCAGCAACCGTCGCGAAGGATCGCGGCACTAAGCCTTCGCTTGCAATTGCCGAGACACTCGACGGTGCGGACGCGGACTTCGCCCGATGCGGCTCGCCGTGTGTCATCAGCCAGCAGTTCGCCGGCGCGAGGATGGGCATCCGAGCCGGTTTCGTCACGGCAGGAAGCACAGACAATGACCGTGACCTCGGCCAAGGCGTCGCCGTTGGCGGACCGGATATCCGCTGTGCCAGCCGAAAAACTGCTGTTCTGGTCCAAAAAGCCGGGCTCCTTGCCCGGAAACCCGCCGGGCGATCGGATTCTTTTGTCGCAGACGGCAGGTCTCCTGGCTCGCGGGTCATCGCCTTGGTGCCGCCTTCCCGGGAACCTCCCAGTGGCTTTCGGCCTTGGCTCTTCGCTTACAGTTGCGGGGACAGCCACGGATTTGAGATTTTCATCCCGCACCGCATTCCCTCTTAGCCCTTGCCGTTGCGGGCAAGGGACCGTCTGGATCGGATTTAGGCTTTTGCGGGTGGCGGTGTCAACGCGGGCTTACGACACTGCGATGTCGGCCAGCGCCGGGCCCAGATCGCCGGCCGGCGTCACTTCCATACGCTCAAGGCCAAGCCAGTCCTGCATCTGCTTCAGTTCCTCGAACAGCGGAGCCGCCGTTTCGGGCGGTGCGCCGGGCTCGGCGTAGGCGGCGTGGACGCGCAGCACGCTCGCTGGCCGGTCGGCCTTGAGATCGACGCGCGCGACGATCCGGTCGCCGAGCAGGAAGGGCAGGACGTAGTAGCCGTATTGGCGTTTCTCGGCGGGCGTGTAGATCTCGATGCGGTAGTGGAAGTCGAACAGCCGCTCCGAGCGCGAGCGTTCGAAGACGACGGGATCGAAGGGGGCGAGAAGGGCACGAGCTTCGACTTTCCGGGGCAGACGGGCGTCCTTGTGAAGGTAAGCCGGCTTGTCCCAGCCTTCGACACGCACCGGCAGCAACTCGCCCAACTCGACCAACTCCTCCAGCCGGCCCTTCATGTCGGCCGGCGACAGGCGGAAATAGTCGCGCAAATCGCCCGATGTCGCGATGCCGTGGGCGCGGGCGGAAATTCGCAGCAGTTCGCGGTGCGCGTCCTCGGCTGCCGGCACCGGCAGATCGAGGATCGCCTGCGGCAGCACGCGCTCGGGCAGATCATAGAAGCGCTCGAAGCCGCGGCGGTGCGCGGTGGTGATGCGGCCGGCCCAGAACAGCCATTCGAAGGCATGCTTGGCATGGCTCCAGCCCCACCAGCCGCCCGAACCTTTCTGGCCTTCCAGCGCCGAAGCGGCGATCGGGCCGCGCGCGACGACCTCGCGGTAGATCTCTTCTATATACGCGGCGTGCTCGCGGCCCCATTTGGCCAGCCCCAGATACATCTCGTCGCCCTGCTCGGCACGCTTCATGCGCCAGCGCATCAGCGGGTAGGTCTCGACCGGCAGGAACGAGGCTTCGTGCGCCCAGTATTCGAAAACCGTGCGCTTGCGCGTCACGGCGGCATTGTCGAGCAGAGCGAGCGGGTAGGGGCCGAGCCGCGAGTAGAGCGGCATGTAGTGAGCGCGCACCACGGCGCTGACGGAATCGATCTGCAGCAGGCCGGTGCGCGAGAGCACCCGGGCGAAGTGGCGGCGGTCGGGTGTGCCACTTGGGCGGGGATCGAGAAACCCCTGGGCGGCAAGCGCGATGCGCCGGGCGGTGGCGAGCGAGATCTTTTCCTTCATGCAAACGTCACTCTGCGGGTGATTTGGATGGTGATTCCAGCCCATGCTAGCAGGGTTTTGGCGGCTATCCTGTCAGGAGAGAAAAGTGGAGTAAAAAATGAAGGAAATCAAACAGGAGCCGATCGTACCAGTTTCTCCTGTAATGCCGTCCAGCTCGGTGTTTTGAACAAGGTTTGACTTGCTTCGCTGGAAGTGCTGCGCTAACCCTCGCCGCGTTGCAGCATAGGCCCTTAAAACGGTTCAGCGGTTAAACTGTCACGCTTCCGCATTAAGGTCCGGTGCTGTAATCAAAGTGGATTGGCGCCAACGGAAAGCCGCTGCATGAACGCACTCCTCAGTTCGTACCTGCCCATCGTCCTGTTCATCGGCGTGGCACTGGTCGTCGGCCTGGCGCTGCTGGCCGCACCGTTCCTGGTGGCCTACCGCAATCCCGATCCCGAAAAGCTTTCCGCCTACGAGTGCGGTTTCAACTCGTTCGACGACGCCCGCATGAAATTCGACATCCGCTTCTACCTGGTGTCGATCCTGTTCATCATCTTCGACCTCGAAGTGGCCTTCCTGTTTCCCTGGGCGGTGTCCTTCTCGAAGATAGGCATGCTCGGCTTCTGGTCGATGATGGTGTTTTTGGCAGTGCTGACCATCGGCTTTGCCTATGAATGGAAAAAAGGAGCGCTGGAATGGGATTGAACGACAGTTCAGGCACCCTCGTCGCGCCGAAGCCGAAGGGCATTATCGATCCCAACACCGGCCGGCCGGTGGGGGAGGACGATCCCTTCTTCCTCGAAATCAACAATGAGCTCGCCGACAAGGGGTTCCTGGTCACCTCGACCGAGGCGCTGATCACCTGGGCGCGTAGCGGCTCGCTGATGTTCATGACCTTCGGTCTGGCGTGCTGCGCGGTCGAAATGATCCACACCTCGATGCCGCGCTACGATTCGGAGCGCTTCGGCGTCGCGCCGCGCGCGTCCCCGCGCCAGTCCGACATCATGATCGTCGCCGGCACGCTTACCAACAAGATGGCGCCAGCGCTGCGCAAGGTCTACGACCAGATGCCGGAGCCGCGCTACGTCATCTCGATGGGCTCGTGCGCCAATGGCGGCGGCTATTACCACTATTCCTATTCGGTGGTGCGCGGCTGCGACCGCGTCGTGCCGGTCGACATCTATGTGCCCGGCTGCCCGCCGAGCGCCGAAGCTTTGCTCTACGGCATTCTTCTCCTGCAGAAGAAAATCCGCCGCACCGGCACGATCGAACGGTAAATCCATGGCTGCTTCCCTAAGCGAACTGTCGACTTATCTCGGCGAGAAGCTGATCGACCGCGTCAATGACGCGGTGCTGGCCTATGGCGAACTCACCATCCATGTCGACCCGGGCGACCTCATCGAAGTGGTGACCTTCCTGCGTGACGACGCGCGCTGCCAGTTCATCTCCATCATCGATGTCTGCGGCGCCGACTATCCGTCGCGGGCCAAGCGCTTCGACGTCGTCTACCACCTGCTGTCGCCGAAGCAGAACGTGCGCATCCGCGTCAAGGTGCAGGCCGACGAAGACACGATGGTGCCGTCGATCACCGGCGTTTTCCCGGGTGCCGACTGGTTCGAGCGCGAGACTTACGATCTCTATGGCGTGCTGTTCTCGGGCCATCCCGACCTGCGCCGGCTTTTGACCGACTACGGTTTCGAAGGCCATCCGCTGCGCAAGGATTTCCCGCTGACCGGTTTCGTCGAGGTGCGCTACGACGACGAAGCCAAGCGCGTCATCTATGAGCCGGTCGAGCTCAAGCAGGAATTCCGCAATTTCGATTTTCTTTCCCCTTGGGAAGGCACCGACTACGTGCTGCCCGGGGACGAAAAAGCCAAGACGAATTGAGGCGCCACAATGGCTGAAACCTCCGTCCGCAATTTCAACATCAACTTTGGCCCGCAACACCCTGCGGCGCACGGCGTTTTGCGCCTGGTGCTGGAGCTGGACGGCGAAGTCGTCGATCGCGTCGATCCGCATATCGGACTTTTGCATCGCGGCACCGAAAAGCTGATCGAGGCAAAAACCTATCTGCAGGCGGTGCCTTACCTCGACCGGCTCGACTATTGCGCGCCGATGAACCAGGAGCATGCCTTCGCGCTCGCCGCCGAGCGCCTGCTCGGCATCGAGGTGCCGAAGCGCGGCCAGCTGATCCGCGTGCTCTATTGCGAAATCGGCCGCATCATGTCGCACATCCTCAATGTGACGACGCAGGCCATGGACGTCGGCGCGCTGACGCCGCCGCTATGGGGCTTCGTCGAACGCGAAAAGCTGATGGTGTTCTATGAGCGCGCCTCCGGCTCGCGCATGCATGCCGCCTATTTCCGCCCCGGCGGCGTCCACCAGGACCTGCCGCGCCAGCTGGTCGAGGACATCGGCAAGTGGATCGACCCGTTCCTCAAGTCGATCGACGACCTGGACAAGTTGCTGACCGGCAACCGCATCTTCAAGCAGCGCAATGTCGATATCGGCATCGTATCGCTGGCCGATGCCTGGGCCTGGGGTTTTTCGGGCGTCATGGTGCGCGGTTCCGGCTCGCCGTGGGATCTGCGCAAGTCGCAGCCCTATGAATGCTATTCGGAAATGGATTTCGACATCCCCATCGGCAAGAACGGCGACTGCTACGACCGTTATCTCGTGCGCATGGAAGAAATGCGCCAGTCGGCGCGGATCATGCGCCAGTGCGTCGATCTCTTGCTCGGTAAGGAAAGCACCGGCCCGGTGTCGAACCTCGACGGCAAGGTGGTGCCGCCGAAGCGCGCGGCGATGAAGCGCTCGATGGAAGCGCTGATCCATCATTTCAAGCTCTACACCGAGGGCTATCGCGTGCCGGCCGGCGAGGTCTATGCCGCCGTCGAGGCGCCGAAAGGCGAGTTCGGCGTCTATCTGGTCTCCGACGGTTCCAACAAGCCCTACCGCTGCAAGCTGCGCGCACCAGGTTTCGCGCATCTGCAAGCCATGGATTTCCTCTGCCGCGGCCACATGCTGGCCGACGTCACCGCCGTTCTCGGCTCCCTCGACATCGTGTTTGGTGAGGTCGATCGCTAAATGTCAGTCCGCCGTCTCGCAGAAGCCAGCGTCCAGCCAGCGTCCTTCGCCTTCAACCGGGCGAACGCCGCGGCTGCGAAGCAGTGGATCAAGAAGTACCCGAAAGGCCGCGAGCAGTCGGCGATCATACCGTTGCTGATGATTGCGCAGGAGCAGGAAGGCTGGGTTACCAAGGCGGCGATCGAGACGATTTCCGATATGCTCGGCATGCCGCGTATCCGCGGGCTCGAGGTCGCGACGTTCTACACGCAATACCAGCTCAACCCGGTGGGCACTAGGGCGCACATCCAGGTCTGCGGTACCACGCCCTGCATGCTGCGCGGCTCGGAAGCGCTGATGGATGTGTGCCGCTCCAAAATCCATCACGACCAGTTCCACACCAACGACAAGGGCACCTTGTCGTGGGAAGAGGTCGAATGTCTCGGCGCTTGCGTCAATGCGCCGATGGTCATGGTGTTCAAGGATACGTTCGAGGATCTGACGCCGGAGCGTCTGGCCGAAATCATCGACCTCTATGACGCCGGCAAGGGCGCTTCGGTGGCGCCGGGGCCGCAAAACGGCCGCACCGGCTCGGAGCCGGCCTCCGGCCTGACGACGCTGAAGAGCGAAAAAGCGATTCTCAAGTCGACCCGTGACAGGGAAGCAAGGGAAGCAGCCAAGGCAGCCAAGGCGGCGCCTGACGCGATCATCGCCGCGCCCGTTCCGGCACCCGCCGCCGCTCCCGTCGCGCCGTCCAATGCCAGCAAGCCGAAGACCGATGCGCCGGAAACCAGCCCTGCCTTGAAAACGCCTTCGAAAGCCAAGGTGGCACCAGCTGCGGAGAACGCCGCGAGCGTTTCTGCGCCGCTGCATTCGGCCGCCAACGCCAACAAGGCGGCTCCGGAAGTCGAGAAGGTCGCCAAGCAACGCAATGGGCCGACGGCCAAGGCCGAGCCGGCTGCTGCCTTCAAGGCGCCGGAAGCCAAGGTGCCGGTGGCAAAGCCGGCGAAACCGTCGCTGGAGGACAAGAACCGTCCGGCCGGTATCGACAGGCCGGCCGCGGTCGACGACCTCAAGCTGATCTCCGGCGTCGGCCCGAAGATCCAGGGCATTTTGCACGAGCTGGGCATCTTCACCTTCGCGCAGGTCGCATCCTGGAAGAAGGCCGAGCGTGAATGGGTGGACGGCTATCTCTCCTTCCAGGGACGCATCGAGCGCGACGACTGGGTCAAACAGGCCAAGGCGCTCGCCAAGGGCGGCGTCGCCGAATACATCCGCGTTTTCGGCAAGAAGCCGGTCTGAGGATACAAAAAATGCTTCAGGACAAAGACCGCATCTTCACCAACATCTACGGCCTCTTCGACAAGTCGCTGGCCGGCGCGATGGCCCGCGGCGCCTGGGACAACACGCCCGGCCTCGTCGCCAAGGGGCGCGAGTGGATTGTCAACGAGATGAAGGCGTCGGGCCTGCGCGGCCGTGGCGGCGCCGGCTTCCCGACCGGCCTCAAATGGTCTTTCATGCCGAAGCAGAGCGACGGCCGGCCGAGCTACCTCGTCATCAATGCCGACGAATCCGAGCCCGGCACCTGCAAGGACCGCGACATCCTGCGCAATGACCCGCACACGCTGGTCGAGGGCGCGTTGCTCGCCGGTTTCGCCATGGGCGCTATCGCGGCCTACATCTATGTGCGCGGCGAGTTCATCCGCGAGCGCGAGGCGCTGCAGCGCGCGATCGAGGAAGCCTATGAGGCCAAGCTGATCGGCAAGAACAACACTTCGGGCTATGATTTCGACGTCTACATGCATCACGGTGCCGGCGCCTACATCTGCGGCGAGGAAACAGCGCTGCTGGAAAGCCTTGAAGGCAAGAAGGGCCAGCCCAGGCTGAAGCCGCCATTCCCGGCCAATGTCGGCCTCTATGGCTGCCCGACCACCGTCAACAATGTCGAATCGATCGCAGTGGCACCGACCATCCTGCGCCGGGGTGCGGCGTGGTTCTCGTCCTTCGGCCGGCCCAACAATGTCGGCACAAAGCTGTTCTGCGTCTCCGGCCACGTCAACAATCCGTGCACCGTCGAAGAGGCGATGTCGATCCCGTTCCGCGAGCTGATCGAGACGCATTGCGGCGGTATTCGCGGCGGCTGGGACAATCTCCTGGCGGTGATTCCGGGCGGTGCCTCGGTGCCGCTGGTGCCGGCCGAGCAGATCATCGACACGCCGATGGATTTCGACGCACTGCGCGACCTGAAATCAGGCCTCGGCACGGCGGCCGTCATCGTCATGGACAAGTCGACTGACGTCGTGAAGGCGATCGCGCGGCTGTCCTACTTCTACAAACATGAGAGCTGCGGTCAGTGCACGCCGTGCCGCGAAGGCACCGGCTGGATGTGGAGGGTGATGGAGCGGCTGGTGCGCGGCGAGGCGCAGAAGCGCGAGATCGACATGCTGCTCGACGTCACCAAGCAGGTCGAGGGCCATACGATCTGTGCGCTGGGTGATGCGGCGGCGTGGCCGATCCAGGGCTTGATGCGGCATTTCCGCGGCGAGGTGGAGCGCCGCATCGACGAGTTTTCGCGCAACGCGCACCGGGCCGAACCAGCGATGGTGGCGGCGGAATAGACCGATTTGTGACTGCGGAATAACGGGGCGGGGCGAACGAAGAAACGACCAGGAGAACTCTATGGCGCCGTATTCGACACCCTACCCAATGATGCCCAATTTGGACCAGCTCGAGAAGATGAACCAGGACCTGACCAGGATGATGCCGAAGGAGATGGCCAGCGCCGTCAACCTTTTCGTGCATCCTGTCGCCGGGGCGGCAGCGATGTCGGCGCTTGGCGTCGGGCTCGCCAACCATGCATTCGGCGTCTGGATGGGGGCACTTTCGGGAGCCGCCGAGGCGTCGCAGCGGCTGATACAGCCGCTGATCGAGGAGTTCGAGGCGCGCGTCGAGCAGTTCGAGGACGCGAACTCGTCGTCGACCAAGGCGCGGGTGACGGCCAAGACCTTGATTGCCGAGGCGCAGTCCTTCGCCCAGGAGGTCACCGACATCGCCGCCAAGGAAGCCGCCATCACGGCGCCGGCGGTGAATGTGGCGCCGGCAGCCGGCGAGGCCGCCGATATGCTGCTGCCCGAGGACTTCAGGCAGCCCAAGGCAATCGACAAGCCGGTGAAGCCGTCCGACCTCAAGGCGATCTCGGGCATCGGCCCGAAGCTGGAAAAGGTTCTGAACGGGCTTGGTATCTGGACCTATGCCCAGATCGCCGCCTGGTCGCCGCAGGAGATCGCCTGGGTCGACGACTATCTGTCGTTCAACGGCCGCATCGGCCGCGACGACTGGACTGCCCAAGCCGCCGTGCTGGCAACGAAGAAGAAGTGAATGAAATGCCGGGCGCCGCGTCTGTCGCGCCCGGGAAATGAGATTGCGGGAAATCCGCAGAGGTTTGAGGCGAATGGCAAAGCTCAAGGTCGACGGGAAAGAGATCACTGTACCCGACCACTACACGCTGCTGCAGGCGGCGGAAGACGCGGGCGCGGAAGTGCCGCGCTTCTGCTTCCATGAGCGGCTGTCGATCGCCGGCAATTGCCGCATGTGCCTGATCGAGGTGAAGGGCGGGCCGCCCAAGCCGCAAGCTTCCTGCGCTATGGGCGTGCGCGACCTGCGCCCCGGCCCGAATGGCGAACCGCCTGAAATCTTCACCAACACGCCGATGGTCAAGAAGGCCCGGGAAGGCGTGATGGAGTTCCTGCTGATCAATCATCCGCTGGACTGTCCGATCTGCGACCAGGGCGGCGAGTGCGACCTGCAGGACCAGGCGATGGCTTTCGGCGTCGATTCCTCGCGCTATCATGAGAACAAGCGCGCTGTCGAAGACAAGTATATCGGCCCGCTGGTGAAGACGGTGATGAACCGCTGCATCCACTGCACGCGTTGCGTCCGCTTCACCACCGAAGTCGCCGGCATCTCCGAACTCGGCCTGATCGGTCGCGGCGAGGACGCCGAGATCACCACCTATCTCGAACAAGCGATGACCTCGGAACTGCAGGGCAACGTCATCGACCTGTGCCCCGTCGGCGCGCTGACCTCCAAGCCCTTCGCCTTCCAGGCGCGGCCGTGGGAACTGACCAAGACCGAATCCATCGACGTGATGGACGCGGTCGGCTCGGCGATCCGCATCGACAGCCGCGGCCGCGAAGTGATGCGCATCCTGCCGCGCGTCAACGAGCAGGTGAACGAGGAGTGGATCTCCGACAAGACCCGTTTCATCTGGGACGGCCTGCGCACGCAGCGCCTCGACCGCCCCTATGTGCGCAAGGACGGCAAGCTGGTTCCGGCGAGCTGGGCCGAAGCGTTCGCCGCAATCAAGGATGCGGTGTCGAAGACGACGCCCGAGAAGATCGGCGCCATATCAGGCGATCTCGCGGCGGTCGAGGAAATCTACGCGCTGAAGCTGCTGATGGCTTCGCTCGGCTCCAGGAACACCGATTGCCGCCAGGATGGCGCCGCACTCGATCCGGCGCTCGGCCGCGCAAGCTACATCTTCAACCCGACCATCGAAGGCATCGAGCAGGCCGACGCGGTGCTGATCATCGGCGCCAATCCGCGCTTCGAAGCCTCGGTGCTCAATGCTCGCATCCGCAAGCGCTGGCGGGTCGGCAATCTGCCGGTCGGCGTCGTCGGCGATGTCGGCGATACGCGCTACGAGTATGAATTGCTGGGCGCCGGGCCGGAGTCGCTGAAGGATCTGGCTGACGGCAATGGCAAGTTCTTCCAGACGCTGAAGAAGGCGACGCATCCGCTTGTTATCGTCGGCCAGGGCGCGCTGGCGCGCGCCGATGGCGCGGCGGTGCTCGGCCAGGCTGCCAAGCTCGCTGGTGCCGTGAACGCCGCTCGCGCCGACTGGAACGGCTTTGCCGTGCTGCACAATGCGGCGGCGCGTGTCGGCGGCCTTGATCTCGGCTTCGTGCCGGGCGAGGGCGGCAAGGACGTCTCCGGCATGCTGGGCGAGACGGACGTGCTGTTCCTGCTCGGCGCCGACGAGATCGACATGAGCGAGACCGGCGGCGCCTTCGTCGTCTATGTCGGCACCCATGGTGATGCCGGCGCGCACCGCGCCAATGTCATCCTGCCGGGCGCCGCCTACACGGAAAAGTCGGGCACCTACGTCAACACCGAAGGGCGCGTCCAGCAGACCAACCGCGCCGGTTTCGCCCCGGGCGACGCGCGCGAGGACTGGGCGATTCTCAGGGCTCTTTCCGACGTGCTGGGCAAGAAGCTGCCGTTCGATTCGCTGCCGCAACTGCGCGCGAAACTTTATGGCGAATATCCGCATCTGGCGCGCATCGACCAGGTCGCGGCCGGCAATGCCGGGGATATCGCCCGCGTGGCGAAGCTCGGCGGGCGGCTGAACAAGGGCACCTTCACTTCGCCGGTCAAGGATTTCTACCTGACCAACCCGATCGCGCGGGCATCGGCCGTGATGGCGGAATGTTCGGCATTGGCCAAGAGCGGCTTCAAGCAGGCGGCGGAATAAGCATGGATACCTTCTTCTCCTTCTACGTGCTGCCGGCGCTGCTGATCCTCCTGAAGTCGGTCGTGCTGATCGTCGTGCTTCTGGTCTTCGTCGCCTACATCCTCTACGCTGACCGCAAGATCTGGGCGGCGGTTCAGTTGCGCCGTGGCCCGAACGTCGTCGGGCCCTGGGGCACGCTGCAGGCCTTCGCCGATCTGTTGAAGTTCGTCTTCAAGGAACCGGTCATCCCGTCCGGCGCCAACAAGGGCGTCTTCCTGTTGGCGCCGCTGGTGTCGGCGGTGCTTGCGATCTCGGCCTGGGCGGTCATTCCCGTCAACCAGGGCTGGGCGATCGCCAACGTCAATGTAGGCATCCTCTATGTCTTCGCCATCTCCTCTCTCGAGGTCTATGGCGTTATCATGGGCGGCTGGGCATCCAACTCGAAATATCCGTTCCTCGGCGCGCTGCGCTCGGCGGCGCAGATGGTGTCCTACGAAGTCTCGATCGGCTTCGTCATCGTCACCGTGCTGCTCACCGCCGGTTCGCTCAACCTCAGCGACATCGTGTTGTCGCAGCAAGGTGGACTTGGCACGCGGCTTGGCCTGCCCAACACCTTCCTCGACTGGAACTGGCTGGCGCTGTTCCCGATGTTCATCATCTTCTTCATCTCGGCACTGGCCGAGACGAACCGGCCGCCTTTCGACCTGGTCGAAGCTGAATCGGAACTCGTCGCCGGCCACATGGTCGAGTATTCATCGACGCCGTTCCTGCTGTTCTTCCTCGGCGAATATGTCGCCATCGTCCTGATGTGCGCGCTGGCCACCATCCTGTTCCTCGGCGGTTGGCTGCCGCCCTTCGACTTCGCCCCGTTCACCTGGGTTCCCGGGGTCATCTGGTTCGTGCTGAAGGTGTGCTTCGTGTTTTTCGGCATCTCCATGGTGAAGGCCTTCGTGCCGCGCTACCGCTACGACCAGTTGATGCGGCTGGGCTGGAAAGTATTCCTGCCGATCTCGCTGTTCATGGTGGTCGCCACCGCAGCCTTCCTCAAGATCACGGGGTTTGCGTGATGTCCGCTCTGTCCCAGGCCGCAAAATCCCTGCTGCTGCAGGATTTCGTCAGCGCCTTCTTCCTGTCGATGCGCCAGTTCTTCGCGCCGAAGGAGACGATCAACTATCCGCACGAGAAGGGGCCGACCAGCCCGCGCTTCCGTGGCGAGCATGCGTTGCGTCGCTATCCCAATGGCGAGGAACGCTGCATCGCCTGCAAATTGTGCGAGGCGATCTGCCCGGCGCAGGCCATCACCATCGAGGCCGGCCCGCGCCGCAACGACGGCACGCGCCGGACGGTGCGTTACGACATCGACATGGTGAAGTGCATTTATTGCGGCTTCTGCCAGGAAGCCTGCCCGGTCGACGCCATCGTCGAGGGACCGAATTTCGAGTTCGCGACGGAGACCCGCGAGGAACTCTACTACGACAAGGACAAGCTGCTGGCGAATGGCGACCGGTGGGAGCGCGAACTGGCACGCAACATCTCGCTGGATGCGCCGTACCGGTAGTTGGCGCGCTTCTCCCCGTAAACGGGGAGAAGGAACAAGAAAGTGGACGGCGCAACGTCGCCCGTCTATGGAACACGCGATTTCGAACCGGAGGCGGGTCGGAGTCGAAATTTGGAACCCGGGGGATCCCCAATGCTGAGTGGACTAGAGGCGGCCTTCTTCTACCTCTTCGCCTTTGTCGCCGTGGCATCGGCGTTCATGGTCATTTCGTCGCGCAACCCCGTGCATTCGGTGCTGTTCCTGATCCTGACCTTCTTCAATGCCGCCGGCCTGTTCATGCTGACCGGCGCCGAGTTCCTGGCGATGATCCTGCTCGTCGTCTATGTCGGCGCGGTCATGGTGCTGTTCCTGTTCGTGGTCATGATGCTCGACGTCGACTTCGCCGAATTGAAGAGCGGCGCCTTGCAATACGCACCGATCGGCGCGCTGGTCGGGCTGATCCTGGCGGCGGAACTGATCGTCGTGCTGGGCGGCTACACATTCGCGCCGAAACTCGCCTCGACGGTGGCCAAGCCCATTCCCGATCTCGCCGCGCGTTCGAACACGGCCGCGCTCGGCGACATCCTCTATACCGACTACCTCTACTACTTCCAGATTTCGGGCCTCATCCTGCTGGTTGCCATGATCGGCGCCATCGTTTTGACGCTGCGCCACAAGGAAGGGGTCAAGCGGCAGTCGATCGCAGCCCAGGTCGGCCGCACGCCGGCCACCGGCATGGAAATCCGCAAGGTCAAGTCGGGCGAAGGAGTCTGAGATGGTCGTCGGCATCGCACATTATCTGACCGTATCGGCGATCCTGTTCACGCTCGGCGTGTTCGGCATCTTCCTGAACCGCAAGAACGTCATCGTCATCCTGATGTCGGTCGAGTTGATCCTGCTTGCGGTCAACATCAACTTCGTCGCCTTTTCGGCGGCACTCGGCGATCTGGTCGGCCAGGTGTTCGCGCTGTTCGTGCTGACGGTCGCGGCGGCAGAGGCCGCCATCGGACTTGCCATTCTCGTCGTCTTCTTCCGCAACCGCGGCTCGATCGCGGTCGAAGACGTGAACATGATGAAGGGTTGACGGAACCACCATGTATCAGGCCATCGTCTTCCTTCCACTGCTCGGCTTCCTGATCGTCGGCCTGTTCGGCACGTCGCTCGGCGCCAAGGCTTCCGAGTACATCACCTCCGGCTTCCTGGTGATTTCGGCGGTGCTGTCGTGGGTTGCCTTCTTCAGCGTCGGCTTCGGCCGTGGCGAGGTGTTCACCGTGCCGGTGCTGCACTGGATCCAGTCCGGCGGGCTGGACGTTTCCTGGGCGCTGCGCATCGACACGCTGACGGTGGTGATGCTGGTGGTGGTCAACACCGTGTCGGCGCTGGTCCACATCTATTCGATCGGCTACATGCATCACGATCCGAACCGGCCGCGTTTCTTCGCCTATCTGTCGCTGTTCACCTTCGCCATGCTGATGCTGGTGACGGCCGACAATCTGGTGCAGATGTTCTTCGGCTGGGAAGGGGTCGGTCTCGCGTCCTACCTGCTGATCGGCTTCTGGTACAAGAAGCCTTCGGCCAATGCCGCCGCCATCAAGGCCTTTGTCGTCAACCGTGTCGGCGATTTCGGTTTTGCGCTTGGCATTTTCGGCGTGTTCGTGCTGTTCGGCTCGGTCAATCTCGGCACCATCTTCGCCAACGCGGCAACGTTCATTCCGGCTGAAGGCGCGCCGCAGGGTGCTGCCGTGCTGACCTTCCTCGGCCATGCGCTGGACAAGCAGTCGGCCATGACCGTCGTCTGCCTGCTGCTCTTCATGGGCGCCATGGGCAAGTCGGCGCAGGTGCCGCTGCACACCTGGCTGCCAGACGCCATGGAAGGCCCGACGCCGGTCTCCGCGCTCATCCATGCCGCCACCATGGTGACGGCGGGCGTCTTCATGCTGGCGCGGCTGTCACCGCTGTTCGAACTGTCGCATTCCGCGCTGACCGTGGTGACCTTCATTGGCGCCTTCACCGCCTTCTTCGCCGCCACCGTCGGTCTGGTCCAGAACGACATCAAGCGCGTCATCGCCTATTCGACCTGCTCACAGCTCGGCTACATGTTCGTGGCACTCGGCGTCGGCGCCTACGGCGCGGCAATCTTCCACCTGTTCACGCATGCCTTCTTCAAGGCGCTGCTGTTCCTCGGCTCGGGCTCGGTCATCCATGCCGTCTCCGATGAGCAGGATATGCGCAAGATGGGCGGTCTGCGAAAGTTGATCCCGACCACCTACTGGATGATGGTGATCGGCACGCTGGCGCTGACCGGCGTCGGCATTCCGGTGACCGTCATCGGCACCGCCGGCTTCTTCTCCAAGGACGCCATCATCGAGAGCGCCTTTGCCAGCCACAATTCAGTCGCCGGCCTTGCCTTCATACTGCTGGTCATCGCCGCCTGCTTCACGGCCTTCTATTCCTGGCGGCTGATCTTCATGACCTTCCACGGCAAGCCGCGGGCGAGCCATGACGTGATGCACCATGTCCATGAATCGCCGCCGGTGATGCTGGTGCCGTTGTTCGTGCTGGCCGCCGGTGCGCTGTTTGCCGGCATCATCTTCCATAATTCCTTCATCGGCGAGGGCTACGCCGAGTTCTGGAAGGCGTCGCTGTTCACGCTGCCGGACAACCATATCCTGCACGAGATCCATGAACTGCCGCTGTGGGTCGAACTGTCGCCCTTCATCGCCATGCTGATCGGGTTCGCGCTGGCCTGGAAGTTCTACATCCGCTCGCCGGAGATGCCGGTGAACCTTGCGCAGCAGAATCGCGGGCTCTACGCCTTCCTGCTCAACAAATGGTATTTCGACGAGCTCTACGACTTCCTGTTCGTGCGGCCCGCCAAGCGCCTTGGCCATTTCCTGTGGAAGACCGGTGACGGCACAATCATCGACGGGCTCGGGCCGGACGGCATTTCGGCGCGCGTCGTCGATGTCACCAACCGAGTCGTCAAGCTGCAGACCGGCTACCTCTATCATTATGCCTTCGCCATGCTGATCGGCGTTGCCGCACTCGTCACCTGGATGATGCTCTGATGACCGCCTGGCCAATCCTCTCGCTGGTCACCTTCCTGCCGCTGGTTGGTGTGCTGCTGATCCTGTTCATCAGGGACGACAGCGAAAACGCACGCCGCAACATCCGCGCCATCGCGCTATTGACGACGACGTTCACCTTCATCGTCTCGTTGTTCATCTGGACCGGCTTCGACAATTCGCAGGCCGGCTTCCAGTTCGTCGAGAAATTCGCCTGGCTCGATTCCGGCATTTCCTACCATATGGGCGTCGACGGCATTTCGATGCTGTTCGTCATCCTGACGACGTTCCTGATGCCGCTCTGCATCCTGGCGTCGTGGGAATCGATCGAGAAGCGCGTCAAGGCCTATATGATCGCCTTCCTGCTGCTCGAGACGCTGATGATCGGCGTGTTCTGCGCGCTCGACATCGTGCTGTTCTACGTCTTCTTCGAAGCCGGTCTGATCCCGATGTTCATCATCATCGGCGTGTGGGGCGGCAAGCGGCGCGTCTACGCCTCGTTCAAGTTCTTCCTCTACACGCTGGCCGGCTCGGTGCTGATGCTGCTCGCCATCATGGCGATGTTCTATCAGTCCGGCACGACCGACATTCCGACGCTGTTGACGCACAGCTTCCCGGCCAACATGCAGACCTGGCTATGGCTTGCCTTCTTCGCCTCCTTCGCGGTGAAGATGCCGATGTGGCCGGTGCATACCTGGCTGCCGGATGCCCACGTCGAGGCGCCGACGGCGGGTTCGGTCATCCTGGCCGGCATCCTCTTGAAGATGGGCGGATACGGTTTCCTGCGCTTCTCCTTGCCGATGTTCCCGCTGGCGTCCGAAATGTTCGCGCCGCTGGTGTTCACGCTCTCGGTCGTCGCCATCATCTACACTTCACTGGTGGCGCTGATGCAGGAGGACATGAAGAAGCTGATCGCCTATTCGTCCGTCGCCCATATGGGCTTCGTCACCATGGGTATCTTCGCCATGAACCAGGAAGGCGTGCAGGGCGCGATCTTCCAGATGCTGAGCCACGGCCTCGTCTCGGGCGCTCTGTTCCTGTGCGTCGGCGTCATCTACGACCGCATGCATACGCGTGAGATCGCGGCCTATGGCGGCCTCGTCAACAACATGCCGAAATACGCCACGGTGTTCCTGATCTTCACGATGGCCAATGTCGGCCTGCCGGGCACATCGGGCTTCATCGGCGAGTTCCTGACCATGCTGGGCGTCTTCCGGGTCAACACCTGGGTGGCGTTCTTCGCCGCCACCGGCGTCATCCTGTCGGCTGCCTATGCGCTTTGGCTGTACCGCCGGGTGATCTTCGGCGCGCTGACCAAGGACAGCCTCAAGGGGCTGCTGGACCTGTCGCCGCGTGAGAAGGTCATCATCTATCCGCTGGTGATCCTCGTCATCTTCTTCGGCGTCTATCCCGCTCCCGTCTTCGACGCGACGGCCCAATCGGTCAAATCGCTCGTCACCAATGTCACCGCATCCATCGGCGCCGCGCAGACCGCGGCGGCGAACTGACCCAGGGGTTTTGCGAACCATGACGCCGGACCTTCTCTCCAGCCTGTCGCTCTCGACGCCCGAGCTGATCCTTGCCATCGGCGCGCTCGCGCTGCTGATGGTCGGCGCCTATTCGCGCGCCAACACCGCCAACACCGTGACCGGCCTCGCGGTTGCCGTGCTGGTGGTCGCCGGCGCCTGGCTGATCTTTCACACCGGGCAGGGCAGCGCCTATGGCAACGCCTTCATCCAGGATCCCTTCGCCCGCTTCATGAAGGTGCTGGCCCTGGTCGGCTCCGCGGTGACGCTCGTCATGTCGATGCGTTTTGCCAAGGCCGAGCGTTTCGACAAGTTCGAATATCCGGTGCTGATCCTGCTCTGCACGCTGGGCATGATGCTGATGATCTCGGCCAACGGCATGATCGGGCTCTATCTCGGCCTCGAGCTGCAGTCACTGGCGATCTACGTGCTGGCGGCGATCAACCGTGACAATCTGCGTTCGACAGAAGCTGGCCTGAAGTACTTCGTCCTCGGCGCTCTGTCGTCGGGCATGCTGCTCTACGGCATCAGCCTGGTCTATGGCTACACCGGCAATACCGGTTTCCAGGAGATCGCCACGGCGCTGGGCAGCGGCGAGCGCCAGCTTGGCCTGGTTTTCGGCCTCGTCTTCGTGCTGGCCGGCCTTGCCTTCAAGATCTCGGCGGTGCCGTTCCACATGTGGACGCCCGACGTCTATGAGGGCGCGCCGACGCCGGTGACGGCCTTCCTGGCGGCGGCCCCCAAGATGGCGGCGATGGCGCTGATCGTGCGCGTCACCATGGGCGCCTTCAAACCGATCGCCGCCGACTGGCAGCAGATCGTCGTCTTCATCTCGATCGCCTCGATGGCGCTCGGCGCCTTCGCCGCGATCGGCCAGACCAACATCAAGCGGCTGATGGCCTATTCCTCGATCGGTCATATGGGCTACGCGCTGGTCGGCCTTGCCGCCAACAGCCAGGCCGGCGTGCGTGGTGTCGCCATCTACATGCTGATCTACCTGGTAATGACGCTCGGCACCTTCGCCTTCATCCTCGCCATGCGGCGCAAGGAAGGCAATGTCGAGCAGATCAGTGACCTGGCCGGGCTGTCCTCGACCAATCCGATCATGGCGACCATTCTCACCATCCTGATGTTCTCGCTGGCCGGCATTCCGCCGCTCGCCGGCTTCTGGGGGAAGTGGTACGTCTTCCTCGCCGCCATCAATGCCAACCTCTACGCGCTGGCGATCATCGGCGTGCTGGCCTCGGTGGTGGGCGCCTACTACTATCTGCGCATCATCAAGATTATGTGGTTCGACGAACCGGTCGGCGGCTTCGTGCCGATGGCGAGCGAACTGCGTGTCGTGCTCGGCGTCTGTGGCGCCTTCGTGCTGTTCTATGTGCTGATCGGCGGGCCGATCGGCACCTATGCCGAAGCCGCGGCCAAGACATTTTTCTGACGGGATGGCGTTTCGACTGGCCCCAACCTCGGCGTCGGAAGGGTTCCGGCTCGAGGCCCATGACAGCATCGGTTCCACCAATACGGTGGCGCTCGACCACGCCCGGGCCGGCGACACGGGCAGGCTCTGGGTCGTTTCCAAAAAGCAGGAAAGCGGGCGTGGCCGGCGCGGTCGCGCCTGGGTGTCGCCCGAAGGCAATCTGGCGGCGACCTTGCTCGTCATCACCGGCGGTGAACTTCGCCTTGCCGCGACGCTGGGTTTCGTCGCCGGCCTGTCGCTTGCCGATGCGCTCGACGCGGTGGTGCCGAAGGGCCGGATATCAATCGGCCTCGATGGCGCGAGCCAGGGACAAAACCGCTTCGAGCTGAAATGGCCGAACGACGTGCTAGCTTCCGGAGCGAAGCTCGCCGGCATCCTGCTCGAGTCGGCGATACTGGAGGGCGGCCGTTTCGCGGTCGCGGTCGGCATCGGCGTCAATGTGGTGGCGCACCCCAGCGATTTGCCTTATCCCGCGACATCGCTGCAAGCTCTGGGTGCGACATGCGATGCCGAGACGCTGTTCCTGGCGCTGTCGGATGCCTGGAGCGAGAATGCCCGCCTTTGGGATGAGGGCCGCGGCCTTGCCGCCGTCAGACGGCGCTGGCTGGCGCTCGCGGCGGGGCTTGGCGGCGAGGTTGCCGTCAGAATTGACGGTAATGTGGTGCGTGGAGTGTTCGAGACCATTGACGAGGACTGCCGTTTCGTGATCCGCGACGATGAGGGGTCGGTTCTGACGATCGCGGCTGGCGACGTGCATTTCGGTGCGGTCGCTTCGGCCAGAGCCTAGTAGTGGACTTGGCCCGAGGGTCAGGAAGGAAAGAATAATGGCGAAAGCGGAAAACGCCGAACTCGTCTTCGTGCCGCTCGGCGGCGTCGGCGAGATCGGCATGAACTTCGCCCTCTACGGCTACGGCCCGCCGAGCGCGCGCGAATGGATCGTCATCGATGTCGGCGTCACCTTTCCCGACGCGGCGCATCCGGGCGTCGACCTGATCCTGCCCGACACACGCTTCATCGAGGAGAACCTCGCCAATCTGCGCGGCATCATCATCACCCACGCGCATGAAGACCACTATGGCGCATTGCTCGACATCTGGCCGAAGCTGAAGGCGCCGGTGTGGATGACACCGTTCAGCGCCGGGCTCTTGGAAGCCAAGCGGCAGGGGGAGCAGGGGGCAGCGAAAATCCCGCTGACGATCTACCGGGCGGGCGAGAAATTCACCGTCGGCCCGTTTGAGATCGAAGCCATTCCGGTGGCTCACTCGATACCGGAGCCGATGTCGCTGGCGATCACCTCGCCGGCCGGTACCGTCATTCACACCGGCGACTGGAAGATCGATCCGGAACCGACGATCGGACCCAAGACCGACGAGGCGCGCTTCCGGGCCTATGGCGACAAGGGCGTGCTGGCGCTGATCTGCGATTCGACCAACGCGTTGCGGGAAGGGGAGTCGCCTTCGGAAGTCGCCGTCGGCGAAGGACTCAAGGGCGTCATCCAGTCAGCCAAGGGCCGCGTCGCCGTCACCACTTTCTCCTCCAATGTCGGGCGTATCGTCTCCATCGCCAGGGCGGCGCGCGATGCCGGGCGCCAGTGCCTGGTGCTTGGCCGGTCGTTGAAGCGCGTCATCGATGTCGCCGACGAACTCGGCTATATGGATGGGCTGCCGGAATTTATCGCCGAGGAAGATTTCGGCTTCATCCCGCGCGAGAACCTGGTCATCATCTGCACCGGCAGCCAGGGAGAGCCGCTGGCGGCGCTGGCGAAACTGTCGCGCGACGAGATGAAGTCGGTGTCGCTGACGGCGGGCGACACGGTGGTGTTTTCCTCGCGCACCATCCCCGGCAACGAGAAGGCGATCCTCGAGATCAAGAATCGTCTCATCGATCTCGGCATCAAGATCATCGAGGATGGCGACGCGCTCGTGCACGTCTCCGGCCACCCCCGCCGCAGCGAGTTGCGCAAGATGTACGAATGGGTGCGCCCGCAGATCGGCGTACCCGTGCATGGCGAGGCGGCGCATCTGGTGGGGCAGGGGTCGCTGATGTCGACCTCCGGCATTGGCCAAGTGGCGCAGGTGCGCGACGGCGACATGCTGAGGCTTGCGCCTGGTCCCGCCACCATCATCGACCAGGTGCCGTTCGGCCGCATTTACAAGGATGGCAATCTGATCGGCACCGACCAGGCGATGGGCATTCGCGACCGGCGCAAGCTCTCCTTTGCCGGCCACGTCGCGGTCAATGTCGTGCTCGACGACAAGTATGAGTTGGCCGGGGATCCCGATTTGGTCGCGATCGGCGTCGCCGAGGCGGACGCCAGTGGCGAGACGCTTGAGGACCTGATGATCGATGCCGCAGTTGGCGCTGTGGAATCCATTCCCCGTCAGCGGCGAAAAGATCTCGACCTCGTGCAAGAGGCGGTGCGTCGCGCGGTGCGCGGTGCAGCCAACGAAGCCTGGGGCAAGAAGCCGCTGGTGACTGTGTTTGTCACGAGGTGACGAACAGGGAAATAGGGGAGTAAGGGAGTAGGCAGTAGGGGGGTGAGCGGTTGCTTTTCTTCTGTCTTGTTGTCCCTACTCCCATACTGCCTACTCCCTTACTCCCCTGAAGCGGAGTGCTCTATGCTTGGACGCCTCAACCATGTCGCGCTTGCTGTGCCGGATCTGGCCGCGGCCGCTGCTGCTTACCGCAATACGCTCGGCGCCGAGGTGACTGAGCCGCAGGCTTTGCCGGAGCATGGTGTCACGGTCGTGTTCGTCAATGTCGGCAACACCAAGATCGAACTTCTGGAGCCCTTGGGCGAGGGCTCGCCGATCGCCGCGTTCCTCGTGAAGAACCCGTCCGGCGGCATGCATCATCTCTGCTACGAGGTCGGCGATATCCTGGCCGCGCGCGACCAGCTCAAGGCCGCCGGTGCCCGCGTGCTGGGTGACGGCAACCCGAAGCTCGGCGCGCATGGCAAGCCGGTGCTGTTCCTGCATCCGAAGGATTTCTTCGGCACGCTGATCGAACTGGAACAATCATGAGCTGGATTTCGTTCACCGCCCTGTTTTTCGCGACCTGGTGGGTGGTGCTGTTCGTCGTGCTGCCGTTCAGCGTCAGGACGCAGGACGACGATCACGACGTGACGCTGGGCACGGTGGCGAGCGCGCCGCGCGGGCCGCACATGCTGCGCGCCGTGATCCGTACCACCATCGTCACGGCGATCCTCATGGGCATTTTCTATGGCCTGACGCACGGGCTGGGATACAGCATCGACGACCTCTCGCGCGTCATGCCGGATTTCAGCCCGGCAAAGTAGATTTTCGACAGGGTGCTCTGACGACCTGGGTGCGGAGGCGGTCGAGAGGCTGCCATCTTTCGTGATCGCGCGCTGCTGACGCAACGTCATGCAGCTTGGCACCTCACCGCGCTAACCAGATGATTGCACAAAAAAAATGCAAGGCACGAGGCCTTGCAATTAAACGCGTCCGATCTGTTTCCGGTATCCGGCGGCAGCGAGTTACCGCGCCTAGATCGCATCCTCCCAAGACTTTGACCGCGTAGGAGAGCAGATTTTTCTCCGCCCTCTCGGTTATCGCGGCACATTAGCCTAAGCCAAATGACAATGTCACGAAGAATTTTGCCTCGAAACAGGCATTCTCGTGCTGCACTGCACAATAGTATGGCATGCTTTGCTTTTGAAACGGCCAGCCAGGTGCGGCGGAGCCTTCGCGGCATATCTTGAATTGACGCGCGCAAAGAATTGGCGGCCAAATCCGAAGACGTTCTGCTCTCCGCGCAGTCGGCTGGACCCTATTTTGCGACACCGGCCTCGGCCATCGCTTTCTCGACCATGCCGATCCAGCCTTCGTTGGCACCCGGCAGTCGTCCCTGCGATTTCAGGCCCGTCAGCATGGCTAGCGCGGCTTTGAAGTTTGTCGACGAATCAACGCCAGCAACGGCCAGCTTGTATCGGCTGTAGGCGGCGTCCACCGTTCGCTGCGCATTGCCCGGGTCGGCGTGCAATTGCGTGTCGGCGATCACGAAACCGGCCCGGTACTCGGCAGCCGCGCCGCTTTTGTCCCCCTTGCTCATCAGCACATCGCCGATCCGGTTGTGGCCGACTGCAAGGTCGCGCTGCCATTCGGCATTATCGGGGTCGAGTTCGGCCAGATATTCGGCAATGGCCTGCGCGGAACGGTGGTTGGCAAGTGCCCCATCCGAGTTGCCGGCCTCGTTCATGGCATCGGCCACCTTGCCCAGCGCGAGCTCGAGGTCACGCCGCCACAAGGTGTTCCCAGGATCTCGTGCCACCAGCGTCTTCGCGATCTCGACGCTGCGCTGGTAGGGGTCGAAAGCCCTGTCATTGTGCCCGGACAGCCGCTGCACATCGCCGATGGCGTTCAAGCTGACGCTGATGTCGCGCTGGAGCTCACTGTCGTCGGGCTTCTTCTTCGCCAGCGCCTCGGTGATCCGCAAGGCGACTTCATATTCGGCGATCGAACCCTGCAGATCGTTGGTCAGCCTGAGCGCCAGCCCGACCTTGGAATGGCTGACGGAAAGGTCGCGCCGAAAGCCGTCATCGTCCGGTGCTTTCTCGGCCAGGAATTCGGCGACCTTGAGCGCCGAACGGTAATTCGCCAGCGCGCCGGGGCCGTCGCCCGAAATCCGCATGGCGTCGCCGATGCGGTTGAAGCCGACGGCGTAGTCGCGCAGATAGCCAAACGTAGGCTCCTTTTCGAGGATCGCTTTCATCGTGGCGAGCGCCTGCTGGTAAAGCGCGATCGCGCCGGCTGTATCCCCCATCGCCTTCCTGACGTCGGCGACCTTGTTCTGAGCCACGACAAGATCGCGCTGATGGTCGATCTTGCCAGGCTCGGCGGCCGCGCGTTTCTCAGCCGACCGGACCATCGAATCATAGGCTCTTCCGGCTTCCTGCAAATGACCGACGGTCGTTTCCAGGGTGCCGATAAACTCCCAGGACAGTGTCTGCTGGTAGCGCGCCTCGTCCGGTATTTGGAAACCCTCGACATCGGCGTAGAGCGCCACGGCCTTGCGGTAGTCCTCGATGGCGAGGTCGTAGCGCAATTGCGCCTGCGAGGCACCGCCGGCAAGATAATGCGTCGTCGCCTCCGACAGCGTACGTTCGATGAAGCGGTTTTTCAGATCGTCGCGCGATTTGCCGTCGATATCAGCCGCCTTGCCAAGCAACGCGCGGGCCTCGTCGAACGAGCCGAGTGCCAATTGCGCCTCGGCCTGTTGGCGCAGCGCCGTCACTTCCGGATCGGAGGAGGCGAAGTTGCGCAAATCGGCCCGCACCTTGATGAACGCGTCGGCCGCTTCCTGGAGTTTTTGCTGGCGCTGCCTTGGTGCCATCGCCTTGCCGTCGGAAGTGATGAGCGCGGCGTAGAGTGGCGCCAGCGGCATGTCGGCATTGGCCGCCACCGTCTCGACCTCGACGCGCAGGTCCGGCGTGACATCGGCCATGGCGAGCAGCAGCCGATCGCGCTCGGGCAGGGCGTCCTTGCTGGCTTGCGCGGCGAAGAAAAGCCGCGGCAAGCCGCTCTCGACATAAGGAAGCTGCTTGCCGCGCGAGAGGTCGTAGACCTGCTGCTGCACCAGCGTCAGCACGGAGCGTATTTCCAACCCGTCAGTGGGCAGGAACCTAGCCAGTGCGGCGGAGAATTCGGAGTTGCCGGACGCGCCGTCAGAGGCTGTCTGTCCGGGCGCCGCGGAAAAGGCGAACAGCACGTTTTCCGCGCGGCCCATGCGTCCGAGCCCCGGCTTGGCCTCGGCTTTCACCTCTGGCGCGATGGAGATCACGCCGCGCCCTTCGCCGGATTTGCCGACCGCGGATTCGCCACCCTCGGATTGGCCGAAAGGATCGTTGCGGCAAGCATCAAGCACGACAAGACCGATCTTGCCGACCGCGGTCACTGTCTCGCGCACCTCTTCGAGCGGAAGGGTGGTGGCCTTCAGCCGGTTCAGCGAAGACGGATCGGCATCGACCGGCAGAAGACGGTTGTCGCCGGCGATCTCGACGCCATGGCCGGAGAAGTAGATCAGCGCGACATCCGCGCCGGCCGCGTCGTTGCGGAAATCCTCCAGGGCGCGGCGCATGCGCTTCAGGTCGCGGTTCGCTTCGGTGGTGACGTCGAAGCCGAGCTTTTGCAGGGCGGATTCGATCGTGCGGCTGTCGTTTACCGCATTCTTCAATGGGCGCACATTGCGGTATTCGTCGGCCGCGATGATGAGCGCGACCCGCCGCTCGGCATGTGCCGCCGAGACGAAAAAGATCGCCAGGATGATCGACAGGAAAAACCGCAATGACCGATCCGCCCCAAGCGCACAGCGTCCCACGGCTTTTCAACTCAGGCAAGCCGGCGCGAAATGATCCAGAAACTCAAGGATTCCGGGCATGAAGGCGTCAATGTGCCGCCATGGCCGGGTTCCCATTCCGTCATGAAATGGCTATGAAGCCGGGTCAAGCAAGCCTGCGTCGCGCCGATTCTGGCGTGGCCGTTCTCATTCACGGACCAGTCCATGCGTTTGTCGCGCTATTTCCTGCCCATACTCAAAGAAAATCCTCGCGAGGCCGAGATCGTCTCGCACCGGCTGATGCTGCGTGCCGGCATGATCCGCCAGCAGGGGCAGGGCAGTTTTTCCTGGCTGCCACTAGGCAAGCGGGTGCTGGACAAGGTCTGCCAGATCATTCGCGAGGAGCAGAATCGAGCCGGCGCGCTGGAGATCCTGATGCCGACAATCCAGTCGGCCGACCTGTGGCGCGAAAGCGGTCGCTATGACGATTACGGCAAGGAGATGCTGCGCATCAAGGATCGACAAGATCGCGACATGCTCTACGGTCCAACCAACGAGGAAGTGGTCACCGAAATCGTCCGCGCTTACGTCAAGTCCTACAAGGACCTGCCGCTCAATCTCTACCACATCCAGTGGAAGTTCCGTGACGAGGTGCGGCCGCGCTTCGGCGTCATGCGCTCGCGCGAATTCCTGATGAAGGACGCCTATTCCTTCGACCTCGATTTCGAAGGCGCCAGGGCGGCCTATAACAGAATGTTCGTGTCCTACCTCAGGACGTTCACGCGCATGGGCCTGCAGGCGATACCGATGCGGGCCGATACCGGGCCGATCGGCGGCGATCTCAGCCACGAATTCATCATTCTAGCCGACACCGGCGAGAGCCAGGTCTATTGCGATCGCAATTATCTGTCGCTCGAGGTGCCTGGCGAAAACACCGACTTCGCCAATGACGCCGAGATATCGGACATCGTCAAGACGTGGACGACGCCTTACGCCGCCACCGACGAGATGCATGACGAGGCGGCGTGGGACAAGCTTGGCGAAACCGACCGGGTCTCGGCGCGGGGCATTGAAGTCGGCCACATCTTCCATTTCGGCGACAAATATTCCAAGCCGATGGGTGCCAAGGTGACCGGGCCCGACGGCAAGGATCATTTCGTTTCCGGCGGCTCCTACGGTATCGGCCCGTCACGGCTTGTCGCGGCGATCATCGAAGCCAGCCATGACGAGAACGGCATCATCTGGCCCGACGCCGTGGCGCCGTTCGACATCGGCCTGATCAACATGAAGGTGGGCGACACCGACTGCGACCGCGTCTGCGACGAGCTTTATGCCGCCTTCGCAGCCAGCGGCAAGGATGTGCTTTACGACGATACCGACCAGCGGCCGGGCGGCAAATTCGCTACCGCCGACCTGATCGGCTTGCCCTGGCAGGTGATCGTCGGGCCGCGCGGCGTGGCTGCCGGCGAGATCGAGATCAAGAATCGCAAGACCGGCGAGCGCGAAACGCTTCCGGTGGCCGATGCGAAAAAACGCTTCGGTGCTGCCACATGAGCGAAGTGGCGGCGGCAAGATCGGCGGGCGCCGGCCCGTTCTCCATCTTCGAACGCACGGTAGCGTGGCGCTATTTGCGTTCGCGGCGCAAGGAGACGGTGATCTCGGTCATCGCCTCCATCTCCTTCCTCGGAATCATGCTTGGCGTGGCGACGCTGATCGTCGTCATGGCCGTGATGAACGGGTTTCGCGCGGAGCTTTTGACACGCATTCTCGGCGTCAACGGCCATTTGATCGTGCAGCCGCTCGATTCGCCGCTCGAGGATTACGCCCAGGTCGCCGGCCGCATCAACGGGGTGCCCGGCGTCAAATACGCCATCCCGCTGATCGACGGCCAGGTGCTGGCGCAAGGCAATGTCGGCGGCGGCACCGGCGCGCTGGTGCGCGGCATACGCGGTGAGGATCTCGGAAAGATCGCTATCGTCGCCAACAACATCAAGCAGGGCTCGCTCGCCAATTTCGATAGCGGTGAGGGTGTCGCCATCGGCAAGCGCATGGCCGAGAATCTCGGCCTGACGCTCGGCGACACCATTACGCTCATCTCGCCCGACGGCGACGTGACGCCGATCGGCACGACGCCGCGCATGAAGGGCTACAAGATCTCCGCGATCTTCGAGGTCGGCATGTCGGAATATGACACGTCCATCGTCTACATGCCGTTCTCCGAAGCGCAGCTCTATTTCAACATGGACGGCCGCGCCCAGACGATCGAGATCTATGTCGACAATCCCGACAATGTCGACGCGCTGAAACCGAAGGTGGAGGAGGCGGCACAGCGTCCGATCGACATGGTCGACTGGCGCCAGCGCAACGAGACCTTCTTTTCCGCCCTGCAGGTCGAGCGCAACGTCATGTTCATGATCCTGACGCTGATCGTGCTGGTTGCGGCGCTCAACATCATTTCCGGACTGATCATGCTGGTGAAGGACAAGGGGCACGACATTGCCATCCTGCGCACCATGGGCGCGTCGCGCGGCGCCATCCTGCGCATCTTCCTTATGACAGGGGCGGCGATCGGCGTCACCGGCACGCTTGCCGGTGTGCTGCTCGGCGTCGTCATCTGCACCAACATCGAATCGATCCGGCAGTTCTTCTCCTGGATGACCGGCAAGGTGCTGTTCAATCCGGAGCTCTATTTCCTCAGCCAGCTGCCGGCGAAGATGGATCCGCGCGAGACGACCTATGTCATCATCATGGCGCTCGGCCTATCCTTCCTGGCAACGGTATTTCCGGCATGGCGGGCCGCCCGCCTCGATCCGGTCGAAGCCTTGAGGTACGAGTAGTGGCTGAGGTCATTATCGAGCTGAAGAGCGTCGAGCGGCACTATGTCCAGGGGCCGCGCAAGCTCACCATCCTGAACGGCGCCGATTTTTCGCTGAGACGCGGCGAGATGGTGGCGCTGGTGGCGCCCTCCGGCACCGGCAAGTCGACGCTGCTGCACACGGCCGGCCTGCTGGAACGCCCCGACGCCGGCGACGTGATCCTGTCCGGCCGCGCCTGCGGGCGGCTATCCGACGATGAACGCACGTCGATACGCCGCAACGATGTCGGCTTCGTCTACCAGTTCCATCATCTCCTGCCGGAATTCACGGCGCTGGAAAACATCATGATGCCGCAGCTGATCAAGGGGCTGCCACGTAAGGAGGCGACCGAGCGCGCGGCGCAGTTGCTCGACTACATGCAGATCGGCAAGCGCGCTTCGCACCGGCCGTCGGAACTCTCCGGTGGTGAGCAGCAACGCGTTGCCATCGCTCGTGCGGTTGCCAACGCACCGCTGGTGCTGCTGGCCGATGAGCCGACTGGCAATCTCGATCCGGTCACCGCTTCCTATGTGTTCGAGGCGTTGGAGGCACTGGTTCGGCAATCGGGTCTCGCGGCGCTGATCGCCACCCACAATCACGAGCTGGCATCACGCATGGACCGGCGTGTCACGCTCGCCGACGGCAAGGTGGTGCCGCTGTAGGCCCGTCTCTCCGAGAGCCACTCAGGCTTAGAACCGCCAGTGAGAATTCAGTGCGATCAGGGCGGAAGAGATCGCGATCATCCCTAGGATGAGCAGCCAGGTTACAAAGTTGCGAGAGAGGCGCCACTGGCGGCCCTGTCTCATGCGCTTTCGCCAGCGATCAGCTTGATTGGCGCCTCGTGTTGCCCCACGTCCATTGCTCGGTTGAGTGCAACCAGGCGCAACGGGACGATGGCGTCGCCCGACATCTTCCTGACCTGTTGATAGGCGCCGAGCCGTCAACCTTTTCTTAACCTTGCGGATCTGATCGCCCGCAGATTCCGGCTGCGCCTGGATTCTGTTCGTTGACATTGAAACAAAATTAGAACAAATTGCGAACATATCAACAACAGGAGAGAGTTATGACCGATCTGGTTCAGGATGTCATCTCACTGGTTTGCATGAGCGCGTTTCTGGTTTCCATGGCGATCTGGATCGGAGCGATGTGATTTGGCGGCTCTCGCCGCCTTGGTTTCCGCCGGCGAAAACCGCTCCGCCGTTAAGTCTTTCTTGCCGCCGTGACGCTAGGGTGCGTTTCCGAGGCAGGGAGCAAGGTCCAGGTGTCGCCCATCGTCACGGCCATTCTGGTGGCCAGCAATCTCGGGCTGATCTTTCTCTTGATGACCGCGCCGCTTGGTTTGCGCACGGTCAGGATGAACCGCTTGATCGCCATGGACCGTGAGCGCCTCTGGCAGGCGTTGTGGCCGCTTGGCAGCGATGCCGGATGGTCCGGCGAGATCCTCTCGGCGCAGCCGCTGGACGGGGATGGTGTGGCCCGTATCATGCTGTCGTGGGAAGGCCGCGACGGCAAGCCGATCGAGCGCCGGGCTCGTTTTGACGATGTCGTTGAGGGCAGCCGCTTCTCGATGCGCGTCCTCGATGATACCGCGCTCGATGTCTCGTTCTGGAAAGACTATCGCGAAACGGCCGAACTCGTCTCCGAAGGCAGCGGCACACGCGTGACGCTGGGCCAGACGGATCGTTACCGCGGTGTTGCCTTTCTGGTGTTCCGTTATTTCGCCATGCGCCGCGAACTGTCCAAGCTGCAGCGCTGGGCTGTGACCGGGCAGTATCGCAAGGGCGGCTGGTTCGAGCATCCGCTGAGCCAGGTCGGCTTTGCGGTGCTGTCGGCACTGATCCTGTGGCCGTTCTTCGGTCTCCATCTCGGCGGCCTGGCGCTGGCCGCGATCCTGACCTCGGTGGTCGCGCTGCACGAGCTCGGCCACATGGCGGCGTTCCGGCTGATGGGCCACCGCAAGGCGCGGATGATCTTCATCCCGCTGCTCGGCGGCATCGCCATTGGCGGCCGGCCCTACAACAGCCGCTTCGAGGTAGCCTTC
The DNA here is from genome assembly GCF_013170725.1 of Mesorhizobium erdmanii. Taxonomy (NCBI): domain Bacteria; kingdom Pseudomonadati; phylum Pseudomonadota; class Alphaproteobacteria; order Hyphomicrobiales; family Phyllobacteriaceae; genus Mesorhizobium; species Mesorhizobium erdmanii. The sequence goes on from NZ_CP033361.1 coordinate 3,436,727, forward strand.
GTGGCTCTGATGGGGGCGGGCTTCTCCGCCTTCCTGGTGCCGATCGTTATTGCCGCCAGCGCGTTTGCGAGCGGCGAGGGGCACAAGGCCGCGGCCGCTCTGCTGGCGGCGCTGGCAGGCTGTGCGGCCCTTTTCAACATCGCCAATCTGGTGCCTGTGTGGAAGTTCGACGGCGGCCAGGTGCTGCGCCAGATTTGCCCGGGGCCGGTGGCGCTGGCGCTGGCCTCGTTCTTCCTGCTTTCGGCGTTCCTGGCGGTGGGCTGGCGGGCCGGCTTTTCATCCAGCTTTCTGCTCGCGACGGGCGCGGTCTTTTCAGTCCTCAGCCTGCTGACGATGGGCAGCGGGGTGAAGCCGCGACACGAGCTGGAGCCGATCCGCACAGTCGACCGCTTCGCCATCGCCGGTGCGCTGCTGGCAGTGTTCGTCATCCATGGTTGCGGAGTTTTGTGGGCGTCGGCGCAATTGTTTTTGGCTTGAGTTGAACCTGGAAGGTTCAACCGGTCTTGCGAGCGACCTCGGCAGGCAAGGCCGCCGCGGGACCGAACACATCCTCGAAGGCTGATTTCAGCGCCAGATCAAGGTCGGCCATGCCGACGGGAAGGCCAAGGTCGACGAGGCTGGTGACGCCGTGATCCTGGACGCCGCACGGCACGATGCCGCCGAAATGGGAGAGATCCGGCTCAACATTGATGGCGATACCGTGAAAGCTCACCCAGCGCCGCAGCCGAATGCCGATTGCCGCGATCTTGTCCTCGGCCCGCGATCCATCCGGCAGAGCAGGGCGATCCGGCCGCACCACCCAGACGCCAACCCGGTCCTCGCGGCGCTCGCCATGGACGTTGAAGGCGGCGAGGGTGCCGATAATCCACTGTTCGAGCGCGGCGACGAAAGCGCGCACATCCTCGCGCCGCCGCTTCAGGTCGAGCATGACATAGGCGATCCGCTGGCCAGGCCCATGATAGGTGTATTCGCCGCCGCGCCCGGCCGCGAAGACCGGAAAGCGGTCAGGCTCGATCAGGTCCTCGATGCGGGCGCTGGTACCGGCGGTGTAGAGCGGGGGATGTTCGACCAGCCAGACCATCTCGCCGGCGGCCCCGCCGCGGATCGCCTCGGCGCGCGCCTCCATGAAGGCCAGCGCATCGGGGTAAGCCGTAATGCCAGGCTCGATGCGCCACTCGACCGGCGCCGAGCCGGGCATAGGCAGGAACGACGTGGCAATCTGGCTGCGTTCTGTCATGATTTTCGTTTTTTCGTTCGTGCACGTCACGGTCCCGAAACCGTTTCGCTGTTCTGGGCGACATGCATCGCCTTCCATATGGCGATATCGGGCGCAAACGTCCAGTTCCTGCCCTGCTTTCCTATCCTGTGGACCATTGTGCCAATCGCCCTGAGATTATTGCGTGCCGCGCACTTGTTTCGCCGGAAACGATTTGCTACACGCCGCGAGCCGGTCGGTTCCGGCTCCTACCACGTGCGGTCGTGGCGGAATTGGTAGACGCGCAGCGTTGAGGTCGCTGTGGGGCAACCCGTGGAAGTTCGAGTCTTCTCGACCGCACCAACATCTTTCTGAAGCAAGCCTTCGGACGCCCCGCCGGCAATCTGTCGGTCATCAGACGCTCGTGCAACTGCTGGCCCTCCAACAAGGGCTGCACCTTCGGTCCATTCGGCAGATCGACGGTCACAATTCGATCTTGCCGCCCATCACCAGATTTCCAGAACCGTCTGCCTTCCGAGAGTACAGATTTCCGTGCCGTCCAACGTCGACGTTGTCGATCACCGCGCGGCCACAACCGCGGGAGGTCAATCGACGACTTCTCCTTCCAGATCATCCCCTTGCCTCCGGCCGCCGTCAGAGCGGCGAAATTCTCGGTAGCGGCCAGGCGATAGGCCGTGATGTCGATGGAACAGCTTCGAAAATGCGGTTGCGGTCTCATAGCCGACACGGGCCGCAATCCGTGCAATCCCCTCGTCGCTTGTTTCGAGCAGAAATGCGGCCTCCGACATCCGGCGCGAGATCAGATAACGGTACATGGATTCGCCAACGAGCTTGGTGAAGCGAGCCGAAAACGCCGACCGGCCAAGTCCCACGCTTTGCCCGAGCTCGCCAAGGGTCCAGGGCCGGTCCGGTCGTTCGTGAATCAACTGAAGCGCCGGTCCTATGTGCGGGTCCGCCATCGCCCCCAGCCACCCGCCTTCTCCGGGGCGGAGCGACTTGATCCAGCTTCGCAACACCTCAACGAAGAGCACTTCGGTCAGGCGTGAGAGCGCGACGCCTTGTCCGGGACGCTCGAGCGCCGCCTCGCTCACCATGCGTTGCAGAATCGCCTCGAGCCATCCGCCATCTTCCGTCGGCTTCAGGAGAAGAACTGGCGGAAGCAATTCCAAAACGCTGCCGCGCGAGGGCCGTGCCACAGCGAAATTACCACAGATCATCGTCGCGAGCGGCTGCTCTCCGCCTCCGTGACGAACGAGGCCAAGACGCCCGGCTAATCGATCGATGTCGAAAATCGGTAACGGCTCCGCCCGGCTGTCCGAGTAGATCACATGGGGCTCGCCACGCGTGACGACAACAAAGTCGCCCTCGTTCATGTGGAGCTCTCGTCCCTGTTCGAGCGCGAGGGTAGCCGAGCCACGGCTGAGATAGTGGAACAGGGCGTAGGGGCGCTGTGGCAACGCCAGATTCCAAGGATGGCCGAGCTCGAAGTGGAACAGCAAGGTTCCGCCGAGACGAACTCGATCGAGCACTTCAGCGAGGATGTCCATCCTCCCGATCTTAATACGACGGACGATCAGACACAATATTCGGACGATTGAGGCCTAACGTCCGAGAGCTCCACGTACTAGGTGATCTCAAGGCGAGGCGACAGGTCGCGCGGCAAACCATTTCGCAAATCGGCAGATGGAAGATCCGGAACTCTGCCTACACGCCTTCCCCGGACCGCGTCGTCCGTGATCTCAACAGGAGCAATCAATGCGAAATCTTCTACTCTCGGTCGCCACCGTCCTCATGGCCGGAGCAGCAGTTGCGGCCCCCGCCCAATCGGCTCAACTGCCGAAGGGGGCGGCTCACAATATCGTGCTCGTCCATGGTGCATTCGTCGACCAGACGAGCTGGCAGCCGGTTGCCGATATCCTCACGAAGAAGGGGTATAACGTCACGCTCGTCGAAAACCCGCTCACCTCCCTCGCAGCGGACGTCGATGCCACCAAACAGGCGCTCGCCAAACTGAACGGCAAGACCGTTCTCGTTGGCCACTCCTGGGGCGGCGTTGTCATTACGCAAGCAGGTGACGATCCGAAAGTCTCGGCGCTCGTATATGTCTCCGCATTCGCTCCCGACGTAGGGCAATCACTGGCGATCCTGGCACAGAGTGGTCCGGCAACCGAAGGCGGCGCGGCGATTCATCCCGACGAAAAGGGCAACCTCTACATCGATCCCAAAGTGTTCCCTTCGGCAGTCGCGGCTGACCTTCCTCCGGAGATCGCCGAATCCCTGGCAAACCATCAGCTCCCGTTGAACCACACAGCGTTCGAGGCTCCGGTCGATACGGCAGCCTGGCACGACAAGCCAACGTTCTATGTGATCAGCACGAAGGACAAGGTCATCGCACCCGAGGTCCAGAACATATTCGCCGAAAGGATGAAGGCCCAGACGACGGAGGTCGCCGGCAGCCATGCCTCCCTGGTCGTCCACGCCAAGGAAGTCGCCGCGGTGATTGAAAAGGCCGCACTCGTGAAGTGACGATACCGCTCCCGGCACCTTCGTGCCGGGAGCACCACGCGTGCTCGACGGACCACGGAATGGCTTGGACCGCGAGCGGCTCAGACCTAGCCAAAACCCCGCCAGCTACTCCCATTCAATTATTTGATGCCAAGCATCCGGAGGATGACATGACTGAGTCCGACCCTGGGAGCCATGACGCCGCCACGCTAGAAACGGCGCCCACCCGATACATCGAAGGCGGCGGAATCCGTTTCGCATATCGCCGCCTTGGCCCATCGACCGGAACGCCGCTGGTTCTCCTGCAGCATTTCTCGGGCAACATCGATGCATGGGATCCCGCCGTCGTGAATGTCCTGGCCGCCGATCGCCCGGTGATCGCTTTTGACAACGCCGGCGTCGGCCGCTCTACAGGCCAAACGCCGGACAATATCGGGGCAATGGCTCGAGACGCGGTCGCTTTTATCAACCTGCTCGGCCTCTCCCAAGTCGACCTGCTGGGCTTTTCCCTCGGCGGCTGCGTCGCGCAGCAGATCGCCGCCGAGCATGGAACGCTGGTCCGCAAGCTCATCCTCGTCGGCACCGCTCCGAAGGGCGGAGAGGAACACCTATTGGCGGTTCTGCAAGACGCGTTTTCCCAAACCGAGGCGCCGGACGTTCGCCTGCCGCTGTTCTTCACGAAGTCGTCCGCCAGCCAGTCGGCCGGCCTGGCGTTCCTGAAACGGGCGAAGGTGCGTAAGGAAGATCGGGACACCGATAATGGCGGCGCGGTGACGGATCCACAGGCCAAGGCGCTTATTACCTGGTGCGCCACACCTGATCCCGAGCACACCATTCTGCGCGCCATCCACCAGCCCGCCCTTGTGGTGAGCGGCAACCACGACACGATGCTGCCGGCGGACAACGCCTACGCAATGTTCAAGGCGCTAAGCAGCGCCCAGCTGATCCTCTATCCCGATTCCAGCCACGGCGCCCTGTTTCAGTACCACGAATTGTTCGTCAGCCACGTCCGGACCTTCCTGGAAGCCTAATCGGCGGTGCACAATCCCGGCGCGATCGGTCGCGCCTTTCTTCTTGAGAGCTGTTGCGGAGAAAGAAATGACAATCGCAAAGGTCGAGGTTGAGCGTTTCAGCCTGACGTGTTCCAAACCATTCGACGCCGTTGTGGCCGCGCTCAAGTCAGCGGTCGGGCAACCTGCCATGGTCGAAATTTTTCAAGGCGACGAGGGCTGCAAATTCCTTCTCGGATTTGGAGCGCGTTGTGCAAAGCGGCCTAGGTCGAACAGGTCTCATGCTTTTCGCGGAATTCGACTTGGGCGCCATTCTGCGCCGCGAAACTGGAACCGAGACTCCCAAGAGCATGCGCTTCCTGGTGGGCAATCCACTGATCATGAAAGAAATGGTCAAGCACGTTCCCGATGCTGGATCTTACGCTCCGGTCACAGTCCTTGTTGATGAACGTCTCGATGGCGTTCATGTCTCCTACGACAAAATGGAGAGTTGTCTGCTTCCTTATGGCAGTTTGGAGGCTCTTGCCGTCGCTCGCGATCTTGATGCGAAAATCACAACCCTGCTACGCGAATGCGCGCACTAAGCTCATGGTGACGCCTCAGGCGACAGGTTACGCCCACGCATTTGGGCCATGACATAACATTGGCACTGCCGCCGGGCTTGGCACGCCCGGTACGGCGCTGGAGTTTCAATTCTCGGCGAGCGGCGCCCGGCAAGGGTGATCGCCGGCTCTCCCTATGACCCGGAAGGTTCGCGCGGGCGTATGTGACGGCCTCCCAACGCGGAGAGGCGCGGAAATCACGCAGCCTTCTTCATCCGCGCCAACGTATCCGCCACCACTTCGCCGAAGGACGACGGTGTCGGCACGATCACGACGCCGGCCTCCTTCAGGATCTCGACCTTCTCCTGCGCCGACTCGCCGAAGGCCGAGATGATGGCTCCGGCATGGCCCATGCGGCGGCCTTTGGGGGCGGAAAGGCCGGCGATGTAGGCGATCAGCGGCTTGCGCATGTTGTCGCGCGCCCAGATCGCGGCTTCGGCTTCCTGCGGTCCGCCGATCTCGCCGATCATCACCACGGCGTCGGTATCCTCGTCGCGCTCGAAGAGCTGCAGTATGTCCTTGAAGGACGAGCCGTTGATCGGGTCGCCGCCGATGCCGACGCTGGTCGAAACGCCGATGCCCAGCGCCTTCATCTGCGAGGCGGCCTCGTAGCCCAGCGTGCCGGAACGGCCGACGATGCCGACGCGTCCAGGCAGGTAGATGCTGCCCGGCATGATGCCCATCAGCGCCTGTCCGGGCGTGATGACGCCGGCGCAGTTTGGCCCGATCAGCCGCATGCGGTCCTCGAAGCGGTAGCGGCGCATGTAGCGCTTGACCTGCATCATGTCCTGCGAGGGGATGCCGTCGGTGATGCAAACGCAGAGTTTTATCCCGGCGTCCGCCGCTTCCATGATCGAATCGGCGGCGAAGGGCGGCGGCACGAAGACGATGCTCGCCTCGGCGCGGGTCTCGCGCACCGCGCCCTTGACCGTGTTGAAGACGGGCAGGCCGAGATGTGTCTGGCCGCCCTTGCCGGGCGTGACACCGCCGACCAGCTTGGTGCCGTAGCGCTTCATGTCCTCGGCGTGGAAACTGCCGATCTTGCCGGTGAAACCCTGGACGATAACGCGGGTGCTGCGGTTGAGCAGGATTGCCATTTTTTAGACCTCCCTAGCGCATGATGCCGAAAAGTGTGAAGCGGTTTTCGCGGACAAAGGTTTCCGTCTGTCCAGGCATCATGCTCTATCTGTTTGATTTTAGAGACGGATTCAGATTTCAGGCCGTTCGACCTGAAATCATTCGGCTCTAGGCTGCTTTTTTCTTGGCGGCCGCGTGCCAGGCGGCGACGGCTTTTTCGGCGGCTTCGGCCAGCGTGTCGGCGACGATCACCGCTTCCCCGGAATCGGCCAGGATGCGGCGTCCTTCCTCGGCCTTGGTGCCTGAGAGGCGCACCACCAGCGGCACGGTGACGCCGACCTCGCGGATCGCCTTGACGACGCCTTCGGCCACCCAGTCGCAGCGGTTGATGCCGGCGAAGATGTTGACGAGGATGGTCTCGACATTCTTGTCGCCAAGCACGGCACGGAACGATTTCGCCACCCGCTCGGGCGAAGCGCCACCGCCAATGTCGAGGAAGTTGGCCGGCTCGCCGCCGGCGATCTTGATCATGTCCATCGTCGCCATGGCCAAGCCCGCGCCATTGATGATGCAGCCGATGTTGCCGTCGAGGCCGACATAGGAGAGGCCGCGGTCGCTGGCGAAGGTTTCGCGCGGATCTTCCTGGCTCTTGTCGCGCAGTTCGGAGATTTCCGGGCGCCGGAACAGCGCGTTCTCATCGAACGACATTTTTGCGTCGAGCGCGATCAGATTGCCGTCGCGAGTGACGACCAGCGGATTGATCTCCAGCATCGAGGCGTCGTAGTCGCGGAACACCTGGTAGCAGCTGAAGATGGTTTCGGTCGCCTTGCCGATCAGATTGTCCTCGAGCCCAAGCCCGAAAGCGATCTCGCGCGCCTGGAAGCGCTGCATGCCGACGCCAGGATCGACCGCCGCGCGAATGATCGAATCCGGGGCCGTCTCGGCGATCTCCTCGATCTCCATGCCGCCGGCGGCCGATGCCACGATCATGACGCGCTCTTCCTTACGGTCGAGGACAAAGCCGAGATAAAGTTCCTGGGCGATGTCGACCGCTTCCTCGAGATAGAGGCGCGAGATCAGCTTGCCACGCGGGCCGGTCTGACTGGTCACCAGCTTGCGGCCGAGCATGGCTTCCGCGGCGTTGGAAATCTCGTCGTCGTTCGTGCATAGCTTGATGCCGCCGGCCTTGCCGCGGGCGCCGGAGTGAACCTGCGCCTTCAGCACCCATTTGCCGCCGCCGATCTCGCGCGCCCTGTAGGTTGCCTGCTCGGGGCTGTAGGCCAGCCCGCCGCGCGGCACATGCACGCCGTGCCGGGCGAGCAGTTCCTTGGCCTGATATTCGTGGATGTCCATTGTTGTCCTCCCGGATATTGTCAGTGCGCCGCGACGCGCGGCTCTTTTTTGTTATCAAGTTGGCCGGCGCGTTCGATGGCCTCGTTGACCACCAGAACATTCCTCGCCATGCGCTCCGACGCGGCGTCGATCATCTTGCCGTCGAGGGCTGCCGCTCCCTTGCCCGCCGCCTCGGCCTCCTTCAGCACTTCGAGGATGCGCCTGGCGCGCGTCACCTCTTTCTCCGGCGGCGAGAAGACGTCGTTGGCGAGCGCTATCTGCGAGGGGTGGATCGCCCATTTGCCTTCGATGCCGAGGGCCGCGGCGCGCCTGGCACCGGCGATATACCCTTCCGGATCGGAGAAATCGCCGAACGGGCCGTCAATGGCGCGCAGGCCGTAGGCGCGGCAGGCGACGGTCATCCGCGACAGGGCGAAATGCCACTGGTCGCCGGGATAGTCGGGATTGAGGCCGCCGATGTTGACGGTGCGCGCCTTGCAGCTTGCCGCATAGTCGGCGACGCCGAAATGCATGGCTTCCAGTCGGCCCGGGGTTGCCGCGATAGCCTCGACATTGGCCATGCCGAGCGCGGTCTCGATCAGCGCTTCCAGCCCGACGCGGGTCTTGTATCCTTTGGCCATCTCGATCTGGTTGACCATGGCCTCGACCATGTAAAGGTCGGCCGGCACGCCGACTTTCGGCACCAGGATGGTGTCGAGCCGATCCCCGGCCTGCTCCATCACGTCGACCACGTCGCGGTACATGTAGTGGGTGTCGAGGCCGTTGATGCGCACCGACACGGTCTTGCCCTTGGCGCGCCAGTCGATGTCGTTGAGCGCCTGGATGATGTTCTTGCGGGCGCGCTCCTTGTCCGGTGGCGCGACCGCGTCCTCGATGTCGAGGAAGACGAAGTCGGCGGCGCTGTTTGCCGCCTTGTCGATCATCTCCGGGCTGGATCCGGGAACCGCCAGCTCGCTGCGCTGCAGCCGCAGTTTCTTCAAATGGTTGATGGTGTGGCTCATCGTCGGCTCCGTCAGGCGGCTTCGGCGACCGGCAGGGCGGCCGACGCGCGGAAATGCTGGATGGCGGCGCCGACGCCGGAGCCGGGCGCCAGCCTGACGCCGCAATCGAGCAGCGCCATTTCGGCGGCCGACAGCGAGGCCAGCACCATCACCTCGTTCAGCCAGCCGAGATGGCCGATGCGGAAGACCTTGCCGAACACCTTGTTGAGGCCGCCGCCGAGCGAGGTCTGGTAGCTGCGGTAGGCGCGCTTGACGACGTCGCCACTGTCGATGCCGTCCGGCACCAGGATGGCGCTGACCGTATCGGAGTGCCATTTCGGCGCCCTGGCGCAGAGCTTTAGGCCCCAGGCGTCGACCGCCTTGCGCACGCCTTCGGCCAGGCGATGATGGCGGACGAAGATGTTTTCGAGCCCTTCCTCGGCGATGAGGTCGAGCGAAGCGCGCAGGCCGCGCAGCAACTGGGTAGCCGGCGTATAAGGGAAATAGCCCGCATCGTTGGCGCGGATCATGTCCTCGAAGGAGAAGAAGCAGCGCCGGTGGGTGGCGCTCCTCGAAGCGACGAGCGCCTTCTTGCTGACCGAGAGGAAGCCGAGGCCGGCGGGCAGCATGAAACCTTTCTGCGAACCCGAGACGGCGCAGTCGACGCCCCATTCTTCCTGGCGGAAGTCGATCGAACCGATCGACGACACGCCGTCGACGAAGAGCAGGGCAGGGTGGTTTGCCTCGTCGAGGACGGCGCGGCAGCCCGCGACGTCGCTGGTCACGCCGGTCGCTGTCTCGTTCTGCGTGCAGAAGACGGCCTTGATGCGGTGCGCCTTGTCAGCCTTCAGCCGCTCGGCATAGAGCTCGAGCGGGACGCCGGTTCCCCATTCGCAGTCGATGACTTCGACCTCGAAGCCGAGGCGCTCGGCCATGTCGACCCACAGATGCGAGAACTGGCCGAAGCGCGACATCAGCACGCTGTCGCCGGGGCTGAGTACATTGGTCATCGCCGCTTCCCAGGCGCCGGTGCCCGACGACGGGTAGATGAAGACGCGGCCGGTCTCGTTCTTGAAGACTTTTTTGATGTCCTCGAACAGCGGCAGCGTGAGATCGGGGAAGGACGCGGCGCGCATGTCCTCCATCGGCAGGTTCATCGCCTGCCGGACCTGTTCGGGAATGTTGGTCGGTCCGGGAATGAAAAGATGGGTGAAACCGGCCATGATGCGAACTCCTCCTGATCCAGCAAAGCGGTGAGGGGAGTTTCGTTTCTACGGCCAAAGCCAACAACACCTCAGCGGGTAACATCTCGCCGCGCGCGGGTGGGAGAAGCCTACCCGGTCGGCCTACCCGAAGGGCTGCTTCTGGGTGCGCCTCTCTCGGGAATAGAGCGCGACGGCCATCGCCCGGTTGCGGACGTCGAGCTTGTCGTAGAGATTCTTCAGGTGGTACTTCACCGTGTTCTCGGAAATGCCCGTCCGCGTCGCGATCTGCAGATTGGTCCAGCCGTCGGAAAGCACCGCCAGCAGCTCGCGCTCACGCACCGTGAGCTGCGCCAGGGGCGTGTCGTTGACCTTGTTGATGTCGATATAGGGGATGCAGATGCGGCCATGCGCGACTGCCAGGATGGTGTCGAAGATGATGGCCGGGTCGTCGAACTGGAAGCAATAGCCCTGGGCCCCCAGCCGCACGCATTGCTTCAGGATGCCGATGTCATGGTCGTTGGAAAAGACGGTGATGCGCACATCGAGCTTGCGGCTCTGGACCTCGGCCAGCACATCGGCCCCGTCCATGTCGGCGAGCTTCCAGCCGATGACCGCGACGTCGAATCCGCCCGTCGCCGCTAGATCCAGGAATTGTTTGCCGCTCTGAACGGTGCTCAGCAAGTCGAAACGGCCGTCGCATTCGAGCATTTCGCGCAGCGCCGATATGACGAACGGATTGCGCTCGGCGACGACAATGCGCATGCGCCGGTCGCCAACTGCATTGCTCGTTTTCCCGGGCTTGCTGTTCAAGGGCCGTTTTTGTCCTGAGCTGATTGTGCCGCAACTCAAGGGCCAGGCTTCAGGCCTGGACCCGTATCATGACAATTCTGCCCCAATCGCGCCGGGGTGCTCTTTCCCCAGCGACATCGGCTGTCGCGCCGTCTGAAGCAGGGGTTCGCCGGTTCTTGATGGGTCAGACATCGCAGAGTCAGGCATCCGCGATGCGTTCGCCGTGTGGCGTGCAACAAGCGTTTCGTTTGATATCCCGTGCCTTAGGGCGATAAGTTCTCAAATCGAATCGCGCCTGCACGCGAGATGCATCGGATTTCCGCGAAACCGGTTTCCGCGTTAACGTCCGATGCTCTGAATCTGAGACGCAATTTTTTCCGGGATGGCGGGAGGCGGCGGTGGAGGACAAGCAGACGGCCTCCGCCAAAGCGACCGACGACGCCCACGCCGATATCTATGGCGAGGACGGTGCGGTCCTCTCGTCCTTCCTTGCCCAGATCGGGGCTGCGATCGCCGACCGCGATCCGCTGACCCTCAAGCAGGAAGTCGACGATCTGCACCAGTCGGAACTCGGCGACCTGATCGAGGCGCTGCATCCCGAGCAGCGGCAGGCCCTGGTCGAACTCCTGGGCGCCGATTTCGACCTTTCCGCGCTGACCGAGGTCGACGAGGCGATCCGCATGGAGATCGTCGATCATATGCCCAATGCGCAGATCGCGCAGGCGGTGCAGGAACTCGATTCCGACGACGCGGTCTACATTCTCGAAGATCTCGAAAAGGAAGACCAGGACGAGATCCTGTCGCAGCTGCCGTTCACCGAACGAATCAGGCTGCGCCGCTCGCTCGACTATCCCGAAGAGACCGCCGGGCGGCGCATGCAGACGGAGTTCGTCGCGGTGCCGCCGTTCTGGACCATCGGCCAGACCATCGACTATATGCGCGAGGACAAGAACCTTCCCGACCGCTTCAGCCAGATCTTCGTCATCGACCCGACCTTCAAGCTGTTAGGGGCCATCGATCTCGACCAGATCCTGCGCACCAAGCGCGCCGTCAAGGTCGAGGATGTCATGCATGAGACGCGGCATCTCATCCCGGCCACCATGGATCAGGAAGAGGCCGCGCGCGAATTCGAGCAGTACGATCTGCTTTCAGCCGCCGTCGTCGACGAGAATGAGCGGCTGGTCGGCGTGCTGACCATCGACGACGTCGTCGACGTCATCCAGCAGGAAGCAGAGGAAGATCTGCTGCGCATGGGCGGCGTCGGCGACGAAGAGCTCTCCGACAGCATTCTTTCGACATCGCGCTCGCGTGTCCCCTGGTTGCTGATCAATCTCTTGACCGCATTCCTGGCGGCATCGGTGATCGGCCTGTTCGACCACACGATCGAGCGCATCGTGGCGCTCGCCGTGCTGATGCCGATCGTGGCCGGCATGGGCGGCAATGCGGGGTCGCAGACCATGACCGTCACCGTGCGCGCGCTGGCGACGAAAGACCTCGACATCTACAATGCCGGCCGCATCATCCGCCGCGAGATGGGCGTCGGTTTCATCAACGGCATTGTCTTTGCCATCCTGATCGGCATTGTCGCGTCAGTCTGGTTCCATGATCCCAATCTGGGCGGCATCATCGCGGCGGCGATGATCATCAACATGTTCGTCGCCGCACTTGCCGGCATCCTGATCCCGCTGCTGCTCGACCGGTTCAAGATCGATCCGGCGGTGGCGTCGGCGGTCTTCGTCACCACAGTCACCGATGTCGTCGGCTTCTTTGCCTTCCTCGGCCTGGCAACCTGGTGGTTCAGCGTCCGGTGATCGGTCTCAATTGACTTTTACGTAAATGCCGTGCGAGGCTCGCGCGGGGGCCGTGTCGATTCCGACGGGCAAAGGTTGGTTCGGGACGGGGAGGCGGCGCCACGTGGCGTTGCCCGGGATTTCGGCATGGAGTGACAATGCGGGAATATTATTCGATCACCGAACTGACCCGCGAATTCGACGTGTCGACGCGAACACTGCGTTTCTATGAGGACGAGGGGCTGGTGCAGCCGGTGCGGCGCGGCCGCACGCGACTGTTTCGTCCGTCCGACCGGCATCTCATCCGGCAGATCATGCGCGGCAAAAGGCTCGGCTTCTCGATCAACGAGATCCGCGAAATCATCCAGATGTACAAAGAGCCGCCGGGCGAGGTCGGGCAGCTCAAGCTGATGATCAAGCGCATCGAGGAAAAGCGCGAGGATCTCAGGCAGAAACGCCGCGACCTCGAAGAGACGCTGGCCGAACTCGACCAGGCCGAGGAATCCTGTGTCGAGCGGCTGGTGGAACTCGGCGTGAATACCTGACGCCGTTCAAATCCAGCGTCGCACCCTCTTGGCGTAGTCCCGGTATTTCTTACCGAATTTCGTCGCCAGTATCTTTTCTTCGCCCTCGATCGCCAGTTTCTGGGTGAGGAACGCCGCGATGAAGGCTAGCGGCAGGAACCAGACGATGCCGGTGACAAAGGCGACGCCGATCAGCAGCAGCGTGTTGGCGAGATACATGGGGTTGCGGGTGATGCCGAAGGGACCCGTGGTGACGAGGTGGTCCGGCACCCCGTTGGGGTTCAGCGTCGTCCTGGCCCGCATCATGGTGCGGATGGCGGTAAACCAGAGTGCGGCGACACCGAACAGGGCCACCCAGCCGGCAGCGAACAGGACGTCGCCCAGAAGGTCGCCGATCCAGGGCAGGGGATAGACCAGGCCGAGGATGACGCTGATGGCGATCGCCGCGGTGTAGATCACCGGCGGCCAGGGTATCAGCCCGGGCTTCGGCTGCTTTTCGGTCACTGCGTTCCTCCCTCGTCCAGCTTCTCGTCGGTCTGGGCCGTGCAACTGCCGGCCAGATCGCCCAGATGCGCCCTGAAATCCGCAGTCTGGTCGTTGTTGTAGAGCCGATCAAGAGAGCCTTCGCCTTGAAGCGTCTGGAGCATGCAGCCGCAATAGCTCGAACAGAAGGTCGCGTTGCGCGTCTGCTCGCATGAAACCTGGCAGGTTTTCAGGAATTCCACCTGAGGGGTTTCGGCGGGTGCGGGCATCACTTGCGAAAACAGCCAGACGCAGCCGAACAGCAGCGGCTGGTGGATCAGGTAGAAAGCAAGACTGTGCCGGCCGATGAAGAGCAGGGGATTGGCCCAGCGGCCGGGCGTAAGGCTGGCCAGCCGCCCCAGCAGACCCGATGTGGAGGCAAGCTTGGCCGCCCCAAGACCGGCCAGCACCACGCCAAACCACGGGAACAACGGCACGTAGTCGTTGGAACGCGGGTTGATTGCGGAAAGGCCGACCCACCACAGCCAGGGATGGTCGAAGGACTCCAGGCTGACATAGAAGGGAACAGCTATAACCACCGCCGCGACCAGCAAGGTAAGCAGTGCCGGCAAGCGCAGGAAGGCGAGGCCGAGCAGGCTGGCGATCGCGATCTCATGCAGGATGCCGAAGAAGATGAAGCCGCCCGGCGTGACGAACCAGGTGACGACCGATATGGCGATCGCCGCCGCCGCGACCATGGCGAAACGCTTCCAGAAGCCGGTCCAGCGGATCTGTTTGCCGTGGGCAAGAAACAGGCTGACGCCGACCAGGAACAGGAAGGTCGAGGCGATGCAGCGCGCGTAGAATTTCCACCAGCCGAACGCGGTCAAGCCCGGATCGGTGTAGTGGAAATTCTCCAGATCCCAGGTGAAATGGTAGCTCGCCATGGCCAGCAGCGCGATGCCGCGCACGACATCGATGGCGACGATGCGCCTGGTTTGGCCCGGAACGGGTGCGGTCGGCGTTTGGATGGTCATGTGCTCGCGATCTGATTCAGCCCTGCGTGAGGACTATCACGGTTGGACGGGACAGATGAAGGCCGGCCCATCGGATCAAGCGACGCTTTAGGCCAGAGCCGGGAAGACATTGACCGGCTTCGCTTTTGGCCGGGTAGGCGTCGGTTTCCTCTTATCGGACCGGGACTGACCACGGCAGATTCGACCGGTGATTCTGCTTTGGGGAAGCAATGTCCACCCATGTGCGCCACCCGATCTGGCTCCCGGCCCTCAAGGCCGCGGATGCGCGCACCTTCGCCTCGCTCTACGCGGTCGAATCCTTCGCCCGCGCCACGGTGTCGAGCGTCATTCCGATCCAGGCCTACGAGATCCTGCATAACGAGCAGATCGTCTCGATCCTCTACACGATCGTGGCGCTGCTCGGCCTGTCTGTGACCTTATTCATGCCGCTGCTGATCCGCCGCTTTGCCCGGCGCTGGGTCTATACCGCCGGCGCCTGCCTGCTCGCCATCGGCTCGCTGTTCTTCGTCACCCATACGCTTGCCGGACAATTGGCGGGCATGTTGTGCCGGGTGATGGGCGCCAGCGCGCTGTCGATCACGCTCAACCTCTACATCATGGACCACATCCGCAAGACCGACTTCATGCAGGCCGAATCGCTGCGCATGGCGTGGTCGATGCTCGCCTGGACCGGCGGGCCGACGCTCGGCATCTTCCTCTACACGCGCTTCGGCATCTACGCCGCGCATGGTGCGGTGGCGGTTTTCGCGCTGGCCCTGCTGGCGCTGTTCTGGACCTATCGGCTGGGCGACAACCAGTCGATACGGCCAGGCAAGACCCGGCCGGCCAATCCGCTCGCCAATATCGGTCGCTTCATCGCACAGCCCAGATTGAGGCTGGCCTGGCTGATCGCCTTCGGGCGCTCCTGCTTCTGGACGACCTTCTTCGTCTACGGGCCACTGTTCATGGTCATCACGGGCGAGGGCAAGCTGGCCGGCGGCCTGCTGGTCTCGGCCGGCAACGCGCTTTTGTTCATGGCCATCTTCTGGGGCAAGGCCGGGAAGCGCTTCGGCGGCCGCCGCACCATGACATTTGCCTATTTCGCCATGTCGGCAATGCTGCTGGCCGCGGGCACGGTGGGAGCGAGCGCACCGTTGCTGACCGGGGCTTTCCTGCTTGGCGGCGCGTTCTTCACCATCGCGCTCGACGCGCTGGGTTCGACCGCCTTCATGCGCTCGGTGCGCTCCTATGAACGGGCGCAGATGGCGGCGGTCTACCGCACCTATCTCGATTTTTCCGAGCTGACCCCGCCGCTGGTCTACTCCGTCGTGCTGATCTTCTTCGGCCTGGGCTCGGTGTTCGTCACGCTCGGCCTGCTGGCGGCCGTATGCGGCTTCGTGACATGGCGGTATCTGCCGAAGTCGCTGTGAGGATCACGGCGAAAGCGTCGCATGCCCTTCGCGCACCCAATTGTGGAAGCGGTGCAGCTCATATTCCTCGGGCATCAGCACGCCGGCTTCGTGCCGCATCGAACGCAGGCCCCTCTGGTTGACCTCGCAGATCGCTGCATCCTCTTCCAGCACCTGTGTGCCGAAGGCGACGATATTGTCGATGTCGGTCGTGGCCAGCGCCTCGGGCGCGAACAGCCATTCGGCGACAAGCTCCGTCTGTTCGGGGTCGAGCGGCACCAGGCGCACGGTCCTGACATAGTCGACATGACCAACGATGAACATCGAGGGCAGGCTGGTGGCGTAGGTCTGGCCGGAGGCGCGTTCGGTTGGTGTCAGCCCCGGAAAGACCGGCCCATGCGTCTGGCCGTCGCGCGACCAGGTCTCGGCCCCGGCGCGCAGGCCGCCGGAAAACTCGGGCGCGTCATTGTCGGCGTGGCGCGTCCATTCGGGGTCGTCATGCCGGCTCATCAGGCCGCGGCCATAGATCGGCACCAGCCGCGACAGGTCCTTGTGGACGCCCGGACAGTGCAGGCACTCGTTGAAGTTTTCCCAAAATATCTTCCAATTGCAGTGCATCACCTTGCGCAGCACATGGCCGGTCACCAGCGTTTCCAGCGGCCAGTTGCCGAGATTGCCGGAGGTGGGGTCGAAGGATGCCTGCGCGGAGCCCGCCGCGCCCTCCTGCAGATTGATGAACACGAAGCCGCGCCAGACCGAGAGCGCGACGCGGTAGAGCGGATGGTCTGATTTGTCGAAGCCGTCCGGCAGCGATTTCGACGGCACCCGCACGAGGTCGCCGCGCAGCGAATAGGACCAGGCATGATAGGGGCACGTGATCAGCCGCGCCTTCAGCCGGCCCTCGCTTTCCTGGCAAAGCTGCGAGCCGCGATGGCGGCAGGTGTTGTGGAAGGCGCGCAGTTCGCCGGTGTCGTCACGCAGCACGACAATGTCCTGCGTACCGATGCGGAATCGGCGGAAGGCCAGCGGCTGGGCCAGATCGGCCTCTCGGCAGACGAGCAGCCAGCTCTTGTACCAGATGGCATCGAGGTCGCGCTGGTAGCTCGCACCGTCCCAATAGGCAGATGAGGGCAGGGTCGGTTCGGCCTGGGTCAGGCCATTATAGGGATCGCGCTCGCTGGCAGTGGGATGCATGGCTGGCTTCCTGTGAAGGCGCCAGCCGACACCTGGCCGGGCGAATTGTCAATTGTCGTGCCTGGAGACGGCATGGCGCAATCTCGCTGTTCGCCGGCGGAATTTGGTTTGCCGCGTCTCGTGATTTTCCCTATAGTCATCCGGTCGTCGGTTCCACTTTGGAGCCAAGAGGGAATGTGGTGCGGGCAAAAGTCTTGCCCAATGCCGCGGCTGCCCCCGCAACTGTGTGCGGTAGTCCTCTCCATATGCCACTGAAGACTCGTCTTCGGGAAGGTGGAGAAGGGCGCTGATCCGTGAGCCAGGAGACCTGCCGACGACGGCAAAACTGACAGGCCCTCGGGTGGAGGGTGAAAGGACAAGACATGAATACCGCTTCCGTCTCCCTCGGCGCTTCCGTCTCCTCGCAGTCGCGCTTCATGCAGCTGGCGCTCGCCGCGCTGCTCGGCACGTTCATCATCGGCTTTGTCGGCTTCTCGCATATCGATGCGGTCCACAATGCCGGTCATGACAACCGGCATTCGATGGCGTTTCCCTGCCACTGACGAGGGTCTGACATCATGAATCTGTTTCGCAACGTCGTGTTCATCGCGGCGATCGCAGGGCTCGTGGCCGGCGTCGCTCTTGCCTGCATGCAGGCCTATGCCACCGTGCCGCTGATCCTCAAGGCGGAAGTCTACGAACAGGCTGAAGGCGGCCACAAGCATGAACACGCCGCGGCGCCGGCTGATGCCGCCAGCGGCAACGCAATGAGCTCCGCCGCACCGGCGGCATCAAATACCATGAGCACTGCCACGCCGGCACCGGCCGAAGCTGCCGCTCCGGCCGAAGACGAGGGCTGGGCGCCGGCCGACGGCTTCGAGCGCTTTGCGTTCAACGTCGTCTCCAACGTCGTCACGGGCATCGGCTTCGCATTGATCCTGGTCGCGGTTTCGGAATTCGCCGGCGGCATCGGCAATTGGCGCCAGGGCGTGTTTTGGGGGCTGGCCGGCTTTGCCGTGTTCACGCTGGCGCCTGGGCTCGGCCTGCCGCCGGAACTGCCGGCCATGCCTGCCGCCGACCTGACGCAGCGACAGATCTGGTGGGTGGCAACCGTCGTCGCGACCGCCATCGGGCTCGGCCTGATCGCGTTCCGCAAGTCGCTGCCGCTGGCCATTCTCGGCGTGGCGCTGATCGTTGCCCCGCACATCGTCGGCGCGCCGCAGCCGGACAGCTTCGAGACGCCGATCCCGGAAGGCTTGCACCACCAGTTCGTGGTGGCGGTGACCGTGACCAATCTGGTGTTCTGGCTGGTGCTTGGCGCTGTCGTCGGCGTGGTACGCGGACGCTTCACCGGCAGCGCGACCAGCCTGCGCGACAGCTTTGCCTGATCAAGGCAAGCTGACCTTCATCGTCGGCGGTGCGCGCTCCGGCAAGAGCGCGCATGCCGAAGCCCTGGCGACGGCGTTGGCGTCGCCCTGGACCTATATCGCCACGGCCCAAGCCTATGACGACGAGATGCGTGAGCGTATCGCATTGCACCGCTCGCGGCGTGGCGAGGGCTGGACGACCATCGACGCACCGCTAGACCTTGCCGGCGCGCTCGAGGCCTTGCCCGACAACCAGCCGGTGCTGGTCGACTGCCTGACGCTGTGGCTGACCAATCACATGCTGGCCGATCACGACGTTGGCGCCGAGTGCCGGCGGCTGGCGGATGTGCTGTCGCGGACGCGCGGGCCTTGGTTCGTTGTCTCCAACGAGGTCGGGCAAGGCATCGTGCCTGACAATGCGCTGGCGCGCCGTTTTCGCGATGACGCCGGACGGCTCAACCAGCAGATTGCGGCGATTGCCGACACGGTGCTGCTGATGGTGGCGGGACTGCCGCTCAAGGTGAAATGAGATGACCGACCTGGACAACGAGCCCACAGAAGACCGGGACGAAGAGCGCCACCGCGCCAAGATGGCCAAGCGCAAGGCGGTGCAGGACGCCGAGGTGGCGGCCAAGACGATCGAAAAAGGGCTGCTCATCGTCAACACCGGACCCGGCAAGGGCAAGACCACTGCCGCCTTCGGCCTCGCGCTTCGCATGCTCGGCTACGGCAAGCGTGTCGGCGTCGTCCAGTTCATCAAGGGCAAGTGGCATACGGGCGAGAAGGATGCGTTTGCTGCCTTCGGCGACCGTGTCGTCTGGCATGCGATGGGCGAGGGTTTTACCTGGGAGACGCAGGATCTGAAGCGCGACATCGCGGCGGCGGAAGCTGCCTGGGCCAAGGCGCTGGAGCTGATCGCCGACCCCTCGATCAGCCTCGTCGTGCTCGACGAGCTCAACATCGCCCTGCGCTACGATTATCTCGATCTCGACAAGGTGGTTGCGGGGCTGAAGAGCCGCCGCGAGGACCTGCATGTCGTCGTCACCGGCCGCAATGCCAAGCCGGCATTGGTCGAGGCAGCCGACCTGGTCACCGAGATGGGCGTGACCAAGCATCATTTTTCGGCGGGCGTGAAGGCGCAGCAGGGAATAGAGTTCTAATGCATGTCGCCCAGAAGTGTGCAGCGGTTCTGGGACAACGACATGCATCAAGACAAAGACTTAAAGCGCGCCGCCTGAATCCCTTGCCGCGCGACGCGCTTTAAAACGCAAGAACGGCGATTGCCGAAACCACGCCAAACAACGCGATCAGCAGATAGTCGGCGACGCGGTAGAGCTTCAGCGCCCGCCTGATGTCGCCGCTGTCGACGTCGCGGCGGCCGCCTTCGCCCATGAAGACGTCGTCGACGACGATGCCGCCATAGCTTCGTGGCCCGGCAAGTGCTAGACCAAGCGCGCCGGCCATAGCCGCTTCTGGCCAGCCGGCATTGGGCGAGCGGTGCTTCTTGGCATCGCGCCACACGGCCTGCCTGGCGCTGCCGGGATCAGCGCCCTTGACCAGGAAAGCCGCCAGCACGATCAGCAGCGCCGTCAGCCGCGATGCCGGCAGGTTGATCCAGTCGTCGAAACGCGCCGCCGCCCAGCCGAAAGCCTCGTGGCGCGGGGTGCGGTGGCCGATCATCGAATCGGCGGTGTTGGCGGCCTTGTAGGCAGCGCCGCCGGCCAGTCCGCCGACACCGGTCCAGAAGGCAGGGGCGACGATACCGTCGGAAAAGTTCTCGGCCAGGCTTTCGATCGCCGCGCGGCAGACGGCGGCGCGGTCGAGCGCTTCGGGGTCGCGGCCGACGATGCGCGAGACGGCGACACGGCCCATGGCGAGGCCGCCCGAGTCGAGGGCGTCGGCCACCGCCTCGACATGTTCGTAAAGGCTCTTCTGCGACAGCAGCGATGTCGCCAGGAGAGCCGCGACAACCAGTCCCAGGGGAACGAACCAGATGAGGACAAGCTGTATGCAGAGGCCGATCACCGCCGGCACAAGCACGATGACCAGCAGCGCCTGGACGCCGCGTTGGCGACGCAGCGCATCGGGATCGGTGGCGCGGTTGAGCCTGATGTCGAGAAAGGATATCAGCCTGCCGAACCACGTCACCGGATGGCCGATGGCTCGGAACAGCCAGTCCGGATAACCCAGGACCGATTCGACGGCCAGTGACAGGAAAGCGATAAGGACTGACATGAGGCTTCTTGAAGGAGCGGTGGACCATGGTGGAAGTCTCGGCCGGGCGAGGGCGCTTTTTCCCAACGCCTTGCTGCCTTTCGTCGACCTCTCGACCGGTATCAATCCGCACTCCTACCCGCTTTTCGACCTGCCCGCCACCTCGTTGGCGCGATTGCCGGAAGCCGCGCGCGGGCGCGAACTGACAGAGATCGCCGCCAGAACCTATAGCGCGCCATCGCCGGCCAATGTCGTCGCGGCGCCCGGCACGCAGATACTGTTGCCGCGCGTGGCATCGCTGGTCCGACCCGGCAAGGCACTTGTTCTGGGCCCGACCTATGCCGAACATGCCCGCGCCGCGGCGATTGCCGGGCATGAGGTGAGCGAAGTCGGGGATTTCGCGGCATTGGCAGAGGCCGATCTTGCCATCGTGGTCAATCCGAACAATCCCGATGGACGCGTCATCGAGCGCGACCGGCTGCTGGCGCTGGCCGCCGGACTGCGCGCCAGGGGCGGGCGGCTTGTCGTCGACGAGGCGTTCATGGATGTCGGCCCGCGCCAGCACAGCCTCGCTGGCGATGTCGATCGAGGCGGCATTGTCGTGCTGCGCTCGTTCGGCAAATTCTTCGGCCTGGCCGGGGTGCGGCTTGGCTTCGCGCTTTCGGATGCAGCGACGGTGGAATTTCTGGAAACGCAATTCGGGCCCTGGGCCGTCGCCGGACCGGCGCTGGAATACGGCATCCGCGCGCTTGCCGACATTGGCTGGCAGGATGCGATGCGGGCATCGCTAACCGAGGCAGCGGCGCGGCTCGACGGACTGTTCGGCCGTTTCGGCGTTCCCGTTGCAGGGGGCACGACGTTGTTCCGCTACCTTCAACTGCCGGATGCCGCCGGCCTGTTTTCAGCGCTTGGCGAGCGCGGCGTCCTGCTGCGGCATTTTCCCGACCGGCCGCATGTCCTGCGTGCCGGCTTGCCGGGATGTCAGGAGGAATGGCAGCGGCTCGAATCCGCTCTTGCCGGATGGGCCGCGCGGCGCGAGGATCGGTCGAAAGGTTGCGAACAATGATCCATGTCTGCTCCCTGGCGAAGATCGAGGAAACGGTGGCCCGGACCGGCGCCGACCGCATGCTGTCGCTGCTCTCGGTCGGAACCGATGTGACGCGTCCGGCCTCGATTGCGAGGGAAAATCATCTGCATCTGGTCATGCACGACATCGCCGTGGCGCAGGACGGCATGACCATGCCGGGCGAGGAACATGTGCGCAGCCTGCTCGATTTTGCCCGCGGCTGGGATCGGGCCAAGCCGATGGTGGTGCATTGCTACGCCGGCATCAGCCGCTCGACCGCTTCGGCCTACATCATCGCCGCGGCGCTGGCGCCGCAACGCGATGAGATGGAATTGGCGCAAACGTTGAGGGCATTGTCGCCTTCGGCAACGCCCAACCCCCGACTGATCGCGGTGGCCGATGCGCTGCTTGATCGCAACGGCCGCATGATCGAGGCGATCCAGTCGATCGGCCGTGGCGCCGATGCCTTCGAAGGCACGCCGTTCGCGCTGAAGCTCGAAGGGTAGGGCCTACTTCAGCCACTCTGCGAGCTTCGCCTTGCGCACGTCCCTGAGCAGGCTGATAAAACCGTCGGCCTGATGTTCTGCCGTCAGCCGGCCTTTCTCCGCTGTCGCGATGCTGGCATCGCCGACCACGCCGTTCGGGTTCAAGTCGCTGGCGATCCAGGCGAAGGCGTGGGTGCCGGTGTGGCGCAGCAGCGAGAATTCCTTTTCGGCCCTGGCGACGTTGGAAACGAAATTGTCCGCCTTGGCCATGTCGACCAGTTCAGGTCGGAAATGCAGCATCAGCGACGTCTCGACATCGCCGCCATGGATGCCGTGGCGGTCCTCGAGTTCGGTGTACATGCCAGCCGGGCGGCCAAAGCGCTGCCAGCTGGTCTTCACGGCAAGCATCTTTTCGCGCACGCGCAATTCGCGCGTGATGATGCCCATGATCTCTTCGTTGCCGCCATGCGAGTTGACGACGACGAGCTTACGCACGCTGGCGCGCGCGATCGACAGGCCAAGCTCGGTCCACGCGTCGACCAGCGTCGTTGCCGGCAGAGTGAGCGTGCCCGGCGCGTGCAGATGCTCGTTCGACTTGCCCACCGCCTGCACAGGCAGGATACGGATATCGAGATCGTCGGGTAGGCGGGCGATCACGGTGTCGAGCATGCCGTTCATGATCGAGGTGTCGGTCGAGACTGGCAGATGCGGTCCATGCTGCTCGATCGCCGCCAACGGCAGCACGGCGATCGTCGCCTCCGGATCGATCGAGGCATATTCGGTGGTCCGGTAATCGCCCCACCACACGCGTCTTTTCGCAACAGTCATGTCATGCCTCTCGGTGATCGGTGAGACCTAGCGCGGGAAGGGCCTGCTGTCGATCACCCGGCCGCGATGACCTCCACCTCGACCTTGAATTCGGGGCGGGCAAAGCCGGAAACGATCATCAGCGTCGAAGCCGGCGCCGGGCTTGAAAACAGCCGGTCGCGGACATCCATATAGGGCCGCAGATGTGCGCGATCGGTGACATAGGCGTTGATTCGCACGATATCCCCGAGCCCCAGCCCCGCTTCCGCAAGGATTGCCTCGATGTTGCGGAAGCAGAGCTCGGCCTGCGCGCCGGCATCCTCCGGAATCTGGTCGTGCGCCGTGATCGCAACCTGGCCGGAGCACAGCACCAGTCGCTTGCCAGGGGGCACTTCGACGCCGTGGCTGTACCGGGCAAAGGGCGGCTTGATCGACTTGGGGGTGAGGAACTTGAACATGGCAATCTCCTGGATGCCGCCAGCCTAAGACCGGATTCACTACAGCTTCAAGATGGCGTGGGATGTCGCCGGTGCGATTGTGGACATGCGTTCAAAAAATAGGCACGATGCTCTCCGGTGCAGCACGACCTTTCCGGCTTTCGCAGATGGCTGTGGTGCAGGCGGGCGGGTCCCGGCGCGAGACGCCGGTGGCATGTGTCTTGCTTCTTGAATCTCTGGTGTCGAAGCCTGGCGCGCGGCGCCGGAGCAAACAAAGGGCGGTGTCTATGTACGCAAAACAGAAGATTTCGGTGGCGGTGGTGGCGCTCATGGCGGCGAGCACGCTGGGTGCCGCGGCGAACGAGAAAGTCACCTTCGGCACCAACTGGTTGGCCGAACCGGAACATGGTGGCTATTACCAGGCCGTGGCGGACGGCACCTATGCCGCCTGCGGCCTCGACGTCACCATCATGCAGGGCGGTCCGCAGGTCAGCGGCCGGCCGATGCTCCTGGCCGGCAAGATCGATTTCTACATGGGCGGCAATCTGCTGTCGGCCTTCGATGCCGTCCAGCAAGGCATTCCGATGCGCGTGGTGGCCGCCGACTTCCAGAAGGATCCGCAGGTCATCATGTCCCACCCCGGAGAGGGGCTCGACAAATGGGAGGATCTGAAGAACGCCGACCAGTACATTCTGGGCGACGAAGGCGTGCAGACCTTCTTCCAGTGGATGGTCACGGCACTCGGCTTCGACGCCGCCAAGCGCGCGCCCTACACCTACAACACCGCTCCCTTCCTCGCCAACAAGAAGTCGATCCAACAGGGCTACGTCACTTCGGAACCGTTCGCGGTCAAGAAGGAAGGCGGCTTCGTGCCGAACCAGTTCCTGCTCGCCGACTATGGCTGGGACACCTATTCGACGACGATCGAGGTAATGCAGGACACGATCGACAAGAAGCCGGAGGTGGTCCAGTGCTTCGTCGATGGCTCGGCCAAGGGCTGGTACAAGTACCTCTACGGCGACAACAAGGCCGCCAACGACATGATCAAGAAAGACAATCCCGACATGAGCGATGAGCAAATCGCTTTCTCGATCGAGCAGATGAAGAAGTTCGGCCTTGCCGATTCCGGCGACACCGAGAAGCTCGGCATCGGCGCCATGACCGATGCGCGGATCAAGAGTTTTTACGACAAGATGGTCAAGGCCAAGGTCACGCCTGACGGCATCGACATCTCGAAGGCCTACACGCTTGCCTTCGTCAACAAGGGCGTCGGGCTGGACCTGAAGAAATAGGCCGGTCCCGGCATGATAAGGGAAAAGGTGGCGCAAGCGCCGGCATCGGACGTCGCTCCGACCTTGCTGGCGCTGCGCGGCGTCGGCAAGGTGTTTTCCAACGGCGTGACGGCGCTGAGTTCTGTCGACCTTACGATCCGGGAAGGCGATTTCCTCAGCCTGCTGGGGCCGTCGGGCTGCGGCAAGTCAACGGCGCTGCGGCTGATCGCTGGCCTGTCGACGCCGACCTCCGGCGTGCTCGACTGGCGCGGCGGCGGTTCGCTCGACCGCGCCAATATCGGCTTCGTCTTCCAGGAGCCGACACTGCTGCCCTGGGCCAGCGTCTTCGACAATGTCTGGCTGCCGCTCAGGCTGAAAGGCATTTCCCGCGCCAAGGCCGCCCCGGCGATCACGCAGATGCTGGCGCGGGTGCATCTGACCGGCTTCGAGGACGCGGTGCCGCGCGAACTTTCGGGCGGCATGAAGATGCGCGTTTCGATCGCGCGCGCCATGGTGACCAAGCCGCGGGTGCTGCTGATGGACGAGCCGTTCGCGGCACTTGATGAGATCACCCGCTTCAAGCTCAACAACGATCTGCTGGAGCTTTGGCAGGACGAACGCTTCACCGTCGTCTTCGTCACCCACAGCGTGTTTGAAAGCGTGTTTCTCTCCAACCGCGTCGTCGTCATGGCGGCGCGGCCTGGCCGGGTGTTCGACGAGCTCGCCATCGACGCCTCCTACCCACGGGACGAGGCGTTTCGTACCTCGCCGGACTATGCGGCCTTGTGCCGGCAAGCGTCCGATGTCCTGATCGGTGCCATCAACCAGACAGCGGGACCGCATCATGACGGTCATTGACGAAGGGGTTCTCAAACTCGACCCGGAGGAAGCGCGCCGGGTGCGCCAGGAGCGCTTCGAGCGCATCGGCCGATGGCTGTTGCCGCTGGCGATCATGATCCTGGCGATCTGCCTGTGGGACCGCATCTGCGTGTGGAACGAGATCCCGCAATATATCCTGCCGCGTCCCGGCGTGGTGCTGCAAACACTCTTCAACGACGCCGGTCTTTTGTTCTCCTCGCTGCTGGTCACCTTGCGCATCACCTTCCTCAGTCTGGCTTTGGCGGTCATCGGCGGCGTCGGCCTGTCGGTGCTGTTCGCGCAATCGAAGTGGGTGGAGATGTCGTTCTTTCCGTTCGCCATCGTGCTGCAGGTGACGCCGATCGTGGCGATCTTTCCGCTGATCAACATCTATGTGAACAACCAGACGACCAAGCTTCTGCTGTGCGCCTGGATCGTCGCCTTCTTTCCGATCCTGTCCAACACCACGCTCGGCCTCAACTCCGTCGACCGCAATCTGCGCGACCTGTTCAAGCTCAATGGCGCGACGCGCTGGCAGCAGTTGCGCTATCTCAGACTGCCGGCGGCGATGCCGTATTTCCTCGGCGGTTTGAAGATCGCCGGCGGCCTGTCGCTGATCGGCGCCGTGGTGGCCGAGTTCGTCGCCGGCGCCACCGGCCAGTCCTCGGGGCTGGCCTCGCGCATCATCGAGGCCGGTTACCGGCTCAACGCGCCCCGGCTGTTCGCGGCGCTGTTCCTGATCTCGCTGACCGGCATCCTGATCTTCCTCGTGCTGTCGCTGATTTCGCATCTCATCTTGCGGCGCTGGCACGAGAGCGCGCTGAAGCAGGAGCGGTAGGCCCTTGATTCCCAATGCAGTCTCATACCGGCTCGCCAAAGCCCGGCTTCACGCGTCCCTGACGCCAGGGCTCGCCGCGACTTATGACAGCGACGGCTTTGCGCTCGCTGATATCGCTGTGGCAGATGGCAAGATTTCCGCCGTCGCAGCGCATGATCGTGCAGCCATATCCAGCGGTGCTGTCGATCTCGCCGGCCGTATCGTGCTGCCCTGCTTCGTCGATTGCCACACGCATATCGACAAAGGGCATATCTGGCCGCGAAAGCCCAATCCTGATGGCACCTTCACGGGCGCGCTCAATGCCGCCGGCGCCGACCGCGTCGCGCGCTGGAGCGCCGAGGACCTCGCCAAGCGCATGGATTTCTCGCTGCGATCGGCCTACGCGCATGGCACCAAGGCGCTGCGCACCCATCTCGACAGCGTCGCGCCGCAGGAGGAAATCTCCTGGCCGGTGTTCGAAACGATGCGCGAGACATGGCGCGGCCGCATCGAGTTGCAGGGCGCCTGTCTGCTCGGCATCGAGGGCGTGCGCGACAAGAAATGGTTCGACAGGCTGGCGAAACGGGTGGCTGCCGCCAAGGGCGTGCTCGGCGTCGTTACCTATATGGTGCCGGATCTGGAAGAACTGCTCGACCATGTGTTCGCGCAAGCGATCAAGCATGGGCTCGACCTTGATTTCCATGCCGACGAGACCGACGATATCGCCGCCATCTCGTTGAAGAAGATCGCCGAGGCGGCCCTGTGGAGCGGCTTCGAGGGCAATATCCTCGTCGGCCATTGCTGCTCGCTGGCACGGCAACCCGATCTCGAGGTGCTCGATACGCTGGACAAGGTGGCGAAAGCCGGGCTGGCAGTGGTGTCGTTGCCGATGTGTAATCTCTATCTGCAGGACCGCCGCTCGGACCACACCACGCCGCGCTGGCGCGGCGTGACGCTGCTGCATGAGATGAAGGCGAGGGGCATTGCGGTCGCCGTCGCTTCGGACAATACCCGTGACCCGTTCTACGCCTACGGCGATCTCGACATGCTGGAAGTCTACCGCATGGCGACGCGCATCCTGCATTTCGACCATCCGGTCGCCGACTGGCCGCAGACGGTTGCCGCGACGCCAGCCAAGGTGATGCGGCTCGACGGTTTCGGCACGCTTGCCGCCGGTGGCGATGCCGATTTCATCCTGTTCAAAGGTCGAAGCTGGACGGAATTGCTGTCGCGGCCCGAATCGGATCGCATCGTCGTGCGTGGCGGGCTGGCGATCGACCGGCAATTGCCCGACTATGCCGAACTCGACGGACTGATGGTGGAATGATGGATGTCTCGGCGCTCAAGCGCGATCTCGACGGGCTGAAGCTCGACGACAATCCAGCCATCGTCCAGCAGAAGAGCCGCGACTTTTACTGGTACAGCCCGGTGCTGAAACAGCAGCTCGACAATGTTACCGGCGACCTGATCGTAACGCCGAAGACCGAGGCCGAACTGATCCGCGTGCTGGCCGCCTGCCACCGGCATGGCGTGCCGGTGACCCCGCGAGGCAGCGGCACCGGCAATTATGGCCAGGCGATGCCGCTGTCGGGCGGCGTGGTGCTCAACCTCGCCGAAATGAACGAGGTCAAATCGATCGGGCCAGGACGCGTGGTGACCGGGCCGGGGGCGATCCTGGCCGATATCGACAAGGCGACGCGGGCGCATTCCGGGCAAGAACTGCGGCTCTCTCCCTCGACCTACAACACCGCCTCGATCGGCGGCTTCATCGCCGGCGGCTCGGGTGGTGTCGGTTCGATCAATTTCGGCGGTTTGCGCGATTTCGGCAATGTGCTGCGCCTGCGCGTGGTGACCATGGAGGCCGAGCCGAAGGTGCTCGAACTCACCGGCGAGGATCTGCACAAGGTAACCCACGCCTATGGCACCAACGGCATCATCACCGAAGTCGAGATGCCGCTGACCGCGGCCTATGAGTGGGTCGACGTCATCGTCGGCTTCGATGCCTTCATGGGTGCGGCGCGCTACGGCAACGCGCTGGCCTGCCAGGATGGCATCCTGACCAAGCTGATCACGCCGATTGCCGCACCCGTGCCGCAGCTCTATTTCAAGCGGCATCAGAAGTTCTTCAGGGAGGGGCAGAGCATCTGCGTCGTCATGGTGGCGCGGCATGGGCTGGATGCGTTCCTCGCCTTCACCCGACGCGCCGGCGGGGAAGTGATCTTCAACGCCGCCACAGCGACGCCGGAGGACAAAAAGGGCCTGCCGCCGGCCTATGAACTGGCCTGGAACCACACCACGCTAAGAGCGTTGCGCGTCGACCCTGCGATCACCTATCTGCAGTCGCTCTATCCCTTTCCCAACCAGCTGGCGCTGGTCGAGAAGATGGATGCGATGTTTCCCGGCGAAGTGTTCTCGCATCTCGAATTCGTGCGGCTGGACGGCAACATCACCTGCTTCGGCCTGCCATTGGTTAAGTTCACCACCGAAGCGCGGCTCGACGAGATCGTGCGCCTGCACGAGCAGAATGGCTGCCCGATTTTCAATCCGCACCGCTACACGCTGGAAGAGGGCGGCATGAAGCAGACGGATGCCGTACAACTCGCCTTCAAGCGCGAGACCGACCCGCAAGGCTTGCTCAACCCGGGCAAGATGATCGCCTGGGAAAATCCGGACTATGATTATCGCTCTGGCCGAACTTTTTTGTTCAAGGGGCTGCAAAAGGCCGGCTGATGAACATCCTCGTCCTCTACGCTCATCCGGTCGAAACCAGCTTCAATGCCGGCCTGCACCGGACGATTGTCGAGCGGCTGACGGCGGCGGGCCATAGTGTCGATGACTGCGATCTCTATGCCGAGGATTTCGACCCCAGGCTGACGCGCGCCGAACGGCTCGGCTATCATGATCAGCGTGGGCCGGGAGATGCCGTTGCCGGCTATGTCGAAAGGCTGCAAAAGGCTGAGGCGCTGGTGCTGTCGTTTCCAGTCTGGAATTACGGCTATCCGGCAATCCTGAAGGGGTTTTTCGACCGTGTCTTCCTGCCCGGCGTGTCGTTCAAGCTGGTCGACGGCAAGGTGCGGCCGACGCTGCACAACATCGGCAAAGTCGCTGCCGTCACTACCTATGGCGGCAGCCGGTTTCGCGCCATCCTGATGGGGGATCCGCCGCGTAAGGTGGTGAAACGCATGCTGCGCGCCACCGTCAAACCGGGCGCACCGGTGAGCTATCTCGCGCATTATTCGATGAACTTGTCGACCGATGAAACGCGCAAGGCTTTCACGACAAAGGTCGCGGCCAGCATGGACAGTTTCTGATGCGCGCGCTCGTGGTCTACTGCCATCCGGTGCCGGAGAGTTTTTGCGCTTCGATACGCGACACGGCCGTAGAGGTGCTGAAGGCAAGGGGCTGGGAGGTGCGGTTGCTCGACCTCTACGCGGAAAAGTTCGATCCGGTGATGAGCTGCGAGGAGCGGCGCAGTTACAACAACCAGGCGCCGCAGGATCCGGCGCTGAAGCCACATTTCGAACTGCTCGGCTGGGCCGAGGCGATCCTCTTCGTCTATCCGACCTGGTGGTATGGGCTGCCGGCGATGCTGAAGGGCTGGCTCGACCGCGTCTGGGCAACCGACATCGCTTTCAAGCTGCCGGTGGGCAAGGGAGGCATCAAGTCGCTGATGACGCATGTCACCAAGGTCGGCGTCATCACGACTTGCGGCGCGCCGACCTGGTGGAGCGTCGTCGTCGGCCAGCCCGGACGCAAGACGTTGCTGCGCGGCATGCGGGCGCTCTGCGCGACGCGCTGCCGGACCTTCTTCCTGGCGCATTATCTGATGGATGCCTCGACGCCACGGACAAGGGCCGCGTTCCTGGTCAAGGTAAGGGCGAAGCTGGAGCGGTTTTAAGCGATCAGCGTCCTTCTCCCCGTTGAACGGGGAGAAGGAAGAGGCGCTACATCTTCACCCGCTCCGCCTTCGGATCATACATCGGTTTCACCGATGCCTCCGCCGCGAAACGCTCGCCGGCGATTTCGATCTCGTAGGACGAGGCTAGAACGTCAGCCTCGCCTTCACCCTGGCACGGCACATAGCCCAGCCCGATCGCGCCGCCGAGGTGGTGGCCGTAATTGCCCGAGGTGATGGGGCCGACGATCTTGCCATCGCGCAGGATCGCCTCGTTGTGGAAGAGCAAGGGTTGCGGGTCCTTCAGGCGGAACTGAACCAGCCGGCGGCTTAATCCGGCGTCCTTCTTCTTCAGCACCGCATCGCGGCCGAGAAAATCGCCCTTGACCGTCTTCACGGCGAAGCCGAGGCCGGCTTCCAGCACATTGTCCTCGTCGGTGATGTCGTGGCCGAAATGGCGGAAAGCCTTTTCGATGCGGCAGGAATCGAGCGTGTGCAGGCCGCAGAGTTTCAACCCGACATCGGCGCCGGCCTCGTCGATCGCCTCGAAGACGTGGGCGGCCTGGTCGGTCGAGACATAGAGCTCCCAGCCGAGTTCGCCGACATAGGTGACGCGGTGGGCGCGGGCGAGGCCCATGCCGATCTCGATCTCCTGGAACGTGCCGAACGGATTGTTCTCGTTGGAGAAATCGTTCGGGCTGACTTTCTGGATCAGCTTTCGCGCATCCGGCCCCATCAGGCAAAGCACGCTTTCGGCAGCCGTCACGTCGGTGACGACAACGAACTTCTCGCCGACATGCCGGCGCAGCCACGCCAGGTCGCGCTGCAACGTCGCTCCGGGCACGACGAGGAAATAGGCCGTCTCCGAGAGCCTGGACACGGTGAGATCGCTCTCGATGCCACCGCGCTGGTTGAGCATCTGGGTGTAGACGATCTTGCCCGGTACCACGTCCATGTCGTTGGCGCACAGCCTTTGCAGGAAGGCGCAGGCGTCGCGGCCCTCGACACGGATCTTGCCGAACGAGGTCATGTCGAACAGGCCGACCTTGTTGCGGACGGCCAGATGCTCCTCGCGCTGGTTGTCGAACCAGTTCTGCCGCTTCCAGGAATAGCGGTATTCGCGCTCCTGTCCTTCGCGGGCGAACCAGTTGGCGCGCTCCCAGCCGGCGACCTCGCCGAACACGGCCCCGCGCGCTTTCAAATGCTCATGCAGCGGCGAGCGCCTGACATTCCTCGAAGTCGCCATTTGCCGATAGGGGAAATGGTCGGCATAGAGCAGGCCGAGCGTTTCGGAGACTCGCTCCTTGAGATAGCGGCGGTTCTTCTGGAAAGGCTGGGCGCGGCGAATGTCGACTTCCCAGAGATCGAAGGGCGCCTCACCGTCGTTGATCCATTGCGCCAGCGCCATGCCGGCGCCGCCGGAGGAGACGATGCCGATCGAGTTGTAGCCGGTCGCCATCCAGTAGCCGGACAATTCCGGCGCCTCGCCGAGATAGTAGCGGTCGTCGGGGGTAAAGCTTTCAGGACCATTGAAGAAGGTATGGATGCCGGCGGTCGCCAGCATCGGCATGCGGTTGACACCCATTTCGAGGATGGGTTCGAAGTGATCCATGTCCTCGGGCAACTGGTCGAAGCAGAAGTCCTCGCGAATGCCGTCCATGCCCCAGGGCTTGGCCACCGGTTCGAAGGCGCCGAGCATCATCTTGCCGGCATCTTCCTTGTAGTAGGCGCACTCGTCCGGCACACGCAGCACCGGCAGGCGAGAGAGGCCGGGGATCGGCTCGGTGACGAGGTAGAAATGCTCGCAAGCGTGCAGGGGGATGGTGACGCCGTTCCGGGCGCCCAATTCGCGCGCCCACATGCCGGCGCAGTTGACGACGATGTCGGCCTCGATGGTGCCTTGGTCCTCGCCCTGTGCCCAGGACACGCCGGTGACGCGGCCGGCTTTGGCATGGACTTTCGTCACCTTCACATTCTCGACGATGGTGGCGCCGCGCTGGCGCGCGCCCTTGGCCAGCGCCATGGCGATGTTGGCGGGGTCGCACTGGCCATCGAGCGGCAGATGCACGGCGCCGACCACGTCGGAGACATTGAGATGCGGGTACATCTCCTTGACTTCCCTGGGAGAAATCTCGCGCACGTCGACGTCGAAGGCGCGGGCGAGCGACGCCTGCCGGTAGATCTCGTGCTTGCGCTCCTCGGTCAGCGCGACGGTGATCGAGCCGACCTGGCGCATGCCGGTGCCGACCTCGGTTTCGGCCTCCAGCTTGACGTAGAGGTCGGCCGAGTATTTCGCCAGCCGCGTCATGTTCTGCGAGCCGCGCAATTGGCCGATCAGGCCGGCGGCGTGCCAGGTCGTGCCCGACGTCAGCTGCTTGCGTTCCAGAAGCACGATGTCGGTCCAGCCGAGCTTGGCCAGATGGTAGGCGACCGAGCAGCCGGAAACGCCGCCGCCGATGATCACCGCCCTTGCTTTGGCAGGGATGGCCTTTGTGGGGATGGTCTTGGTCATGCGGCCTCGCGGCGATAGGTGGAAGCAAAGCGGCGCAGCCGAGCCGCCGCGTCTTGCAGCACCGGCTCCGGCTGGCAGAGGCTGATGCGGATATGGCCGGCGGCGGCTTCGCCGAAGCTGGAGCCGGGCATTACGCCGACATTCTCCTTGTCGAGAAGGGCCCAGGCGAATTTCTCGTCGTCCGGTTCGACCTCGGATATGTCGAGCATGACGTACATGCCGCCTTCGGAGCCACGCACGGTGACGTCGTTCATGCCGCGCACGGCATCGAGGAAGATGGTGCGGCGCGCCGCGTAGCGCTCGGCGATGTCCTTGACACCGTAGTGGTTTTCGAGCGCCTCGGCGCAGGCGATCGAGATGAAGGCCGGCAGGCCATAGGTCGTCACCAGATTGAGATTGACGAGCAGCGTGATCATGTCTTGCGGGCCGGTCAGCCAGCCCATGCGCCAGCCGGTCATGCCGTGGCTCTTGGACATGGAATTGATGACCAATGTGCGTTCGGCCATGCCGGGCAGCGAGCGCGGCGAGACATGCTCGCCGCCGCCCAGCGTCCAGTAGACCTCGTCGGAGAGCAGCCAAAGGTCATGCTCGCGGCAGATTTGCGCCACCTGTTCAAGCCGCTCGCGCGAATAGACGGCGCCTGTCGGGTTGTTCGGCGTGTTGATCAGGATGGCGCGCGTGTTGGGCTTCAGTGCTGCGCGGATCATGTCCGCACGCGGTTGGAAGCCATCCTCGGCCGGTGTCTCGACGACGGTGAAGCTGGCACCGGCAGCGCTGAACGTATTGGGGTAGGTGGCGTAATAGGGGGCAACGACGATGGCGTGGTCGCCCTGGTCGAGCACGGCCTGCACGGCTGCGTAGAGCGCCGCCTGGCCGCCCGGCGTGGCGATGACCTGGTCCGGTGTCGTCTCGACGCCGGTGCAGGCGCTGGAGGCTGCCGCCATCGCCTGGCGCAGGCGCGGCAGGCCGGGCAACGGCGTATAGTGGTGGTTGCTGCCGCGAACCGCCCTCACGCAGGCTTCGATCGTCTGCGAAGGCGTGTCGAAGTCGTGGTCGCCAACCGACAGCATGATGATGTCCTCGCCAGCCGCCTTGCGGGCCCAGGCGGCCGAGTGGACTTCCCAGCCATCCTTTCCGGAAGGCACGATGCCGGAAATGCGCGATGATGGTCTGGGCATCACTGAACTCCCGATATCTGGTAGCCGGCCTGTTCGAGTTTTTCACGCAGGGCTGCGATATGGGCGGGGCCGACTTCGCAGCAGCCGCCGACGATGCGGGCGCCGGCTTCGACCCAGCCGATGGCCTGGTCGGCGTAGGCGTCAGGGCCAAGGTCGTGGCGGGCATGCAATACATCCACGGTGCCGCCATGCTTCAGCGCTTCGGTGGATGTGAAGCCATTGGCATAGGCGCCAACCGGGCCGCCGAACTCGATCAGTTCGGGTAGGGCGGCGGCGATTGCTTCCGGCCGGCAGCAGTTGAGCAGCCGCGCCGCCACGGGCAGATCGTCGAGCGCTCCAACCGCCGCCGCGATCGTCTCGCCGCTGCGCAGCCGCGGCGTTCCGTGATCGGCGAGCGTCCACGACACCCAGACCGGCTTGCCGCTCTCGGAGGCCGCGGTGACCGCCGCGCGTGCTTCATCGGCTGACGCCATGGTCTCGCACAGGAAGAGATCGACGCCATCGGCCTGCTCGGCGACGATGCGGCGGTAGATGTCGAGCGTCTCCTGGTAGGAAATGGTCAGCGCCGGGGCATAGCTGCCGAACAGCGGCGACAGGCAGCCGGCAATGGCCGCGTCGCCGGCCTCGTCACAAGCTTGCCTTGCCAGTTCGATGCCACGCTTCTGCAGCGGCTTGAACAACTCCTCGGCGCCCTCGCGCGCCAGGCGTTCGGGCGTTGCCGAATAGGTGTTGATGGTGATGACGCGGGCGCCAGCGCGGATGAACTCGGCATGCAGGCCGCGTACCAGGTCTGGTTCGTCGATCAGCACCTTGGCCGACCACAACGGCGTCGGCTCGGATTTGCTGCGGCGGACCAGCTCCTGGCCCATGCCGCCATCGGTGAGGATGACCGTCTTCATGCGCGCAGCCTCTCGTTTCTGGGATCCCAGAGCGGTTCGTCGTTCTGTACGACCGCCTTGAACCGGTCGCCGAAGATTTCGACCTCGACGGAAGTACCGGGCTCGGTCAAATCCATGCGCAGCATGCCGAGCGCGATCGACTTGTCGATGCGATGGCCCCAGCCGCCCGACGTGGTCTCGCCGACGATCTGACCGCCGTGCCACAGCGTCGACATATAGGGCGCGTCGCAATCGCCGGGGTTCTCGACGACCAGCGTGACGAAGCGCTTCTTCACGCCTTGCTGCTTCTCGTTCTGCAGCGCGGCCTTGCCACGGAAGTCGGGCTTTTCCCATTTGACGAAGCGCTCGAGCCCGCCTTGCAGGATGGAATAGTCGGTCGAGAGATCACCCTTCCAGGCGCGGTAACCTTTTTCGAGCCTGAGCGAATCCAGCGCGTACATGCCGAACGGTTTCAGTCCGTGTTTTTGCCCGGCCGCCCAGATGGCGTCGAAAATGGCTGATGTGTCGCCGACCTTGGTGTGGATTTCCCAGCCGAGTTCGCCGGCGAAGGAGACGCGCACCAGCTTTGCCCAGCGGCCGGCGATCTCGGTTTCCTGATGCGTCAGCCAGGGCAGAGTAAGGTCGGCGGCGCAGACGTCCGCGAGGATTTTGCGAGAGTTGGGGCCGGCCAGGATCTGGGTGGAGTAGTCCTCGGTGCGGTCGGTCAAGGTGAAGGGTGCATCCCCTGGCATGCGCGACTTCAGCCATTCGAAATCGTGCCATTGCGCGACCGCCGCGGTGATCAGCGTCATCTGCTCCTCGCCATGGCGCACGACCGACATTTCGGTGACGATGCGGCCCTTGTCGTCGGCGAAATAGACCAGCCCGATGCGGCCGGGCTTCGGCACAAGTCCCGTGACTTGCAGGCTCAACCATTCGGCGGCACCGGGGCCTTCGAGATTGAAGCGCGAGAAACCGGGCAGATCGAGGATGCCGGCGGCGTCGCGGACGGCGAGGCATTCCTCGCGGACGCGATGCTGCCAGGGGCCTTCACGGCGGAAGGTCAGCGTGGCTTCCTCTGAGATGTCGTCGCCGGGTTGCGCGTACCAGGTGGCCCGCTCCCAGCCATTATAGGCATCGAAGCGGCCGCCGAGCGCCTTGGTGCGGTCGTGGATCGGCGATAGTTTTCTGTCGCGCCCTTCCGGCCAGGCATGGCGGGGGAACTGGATGGCGTATTCGTTGCCGTAGATTTCAAGGCCCTTGGCGACGCAATAGTCCGGTGCCGAGGCAAAGGACGTGAAGCGGCGTGGATCGCAGGACCACATGTCCCATTCGGTCTGGCCTTGCGTGACCCATTCGGCCAGCACTTTGCCGGCGCCGCCGCCCTGGGCGATGCCGAAGGTGAAGACGCAGGCCTCGAAGGCATTGGGAACGCCGGGCATCGGGCCGATCAGCGGATTGCCGTCCGGCGCATAGGGGATCGGGCCGTTGATGACCTTGGACAGGCCGGCCGTGCCCAGGATGGGGACGCGGGCGACGGCGTCGGCTAGGTAATGCTCCAGCCGGTCGAGATCGTCGGGGAAGAGCTGGAAGGAGAAATCGTCCGGCATCGGATCGCCAGGTGTGGCCCAATGCGCGCGGCAATTGCGCTCATAGGGGCCGAGGTTCATGCCGGATTTTTCCTGACGCAGATAGTAGGAGGTGTCGACATCGCGCAGCAGCGGCAGTTTCTTGCCCTGTTCCTTCGACCAGGCGGCGAGTTCGGGGATCTCCTCGAACAGAATGTACTGGTGGCTCATCACCATCATCGGCACCTCGCGGCCGAACATCTTGCCGACTTCGGCCGCTCGATAACCGGCGGCATTGACGACGATCTCGCAGCGGATCTCGCCTTGCGGGGTCTCGACCACCCATTCGTCCTTGTCGCGGCGTACGCCTGACACCGGGCAGAAGCGGATGATTTTCGCGCCAAGATCGCGCGCGCCCTTTGCCAGCGCCTGCGTCAACTGTGCCGGGTCGATGTCGCCGTCGCTCGGGTCGTAGAGGGCGCCCTTCAAATCATGCGTTTCGATGAAGGGGTAGCGGCGCTTGATCTCGTCGACGCCGACCACGTCGATGTCCATGCCCTGGTAGCGGCCCATGCCCTTGGCGCGCTGGAATTCCTGCATGCGCTCATTCGAGTGAGCGAGCCGCAGCGATCCGGTGACGTGATAGTTCATGGGGTAGTCGACAGCATCGGCGAGGCCACGGTACAGCTCGGTAGAATAGCGCTGCATGTTCATCAGCGACCAGGATGAGGAGAAGGTCGGCACATTGCCGGCGGCATGCCAGGTCGAGCCCGAGGTCAGCTCGTTCTTTTCCAGAAGCACGCAGTCAGTCCAGCCCGCCTTGGCGAGATGATAGAGCGAGGAGGTGCCGACGACACCACCTCCGATGATCACCACGCGCGCCGTGCTTGGCAAACCCGCCATGTTGTTCTCCCAAACTGAAGCGCATCGCGCTTCCATTTTTTGTTTTGATGCAGGTCTCCCAAGAGCGCTGCACGCTTTTGGGCGATCCGCATTTCAATAGACGGGTGGTGAAACCACCCAAATGACAACCGCCGGCTCGGTGCCTGGATTGCGCCAGCGGTAGGGCTTGCCTTCGAAGCGGAAGGAATCGCCTTCGCCGAGCCGGTGCCAGACGCCTTCTATCTCGATCTCGAAAATACCCGAGGCGATATAGCCGGCTTCCTCGGTCGGCCGCAGCTGCGCGGCCTTCATCTCCGCGCCCGGCGCGAAGATCGAACGCACCATCTCGAAGCTACCACCGAGATCGGGCGACAGGAGTTCTTCCACCAGGCCGGATTCGCTGGTGCCAAGCGTGCGGCGCCTGCCGGCCCGCACCACCACGCCGCGCTCGCTCTCGACCGGCACGTCATGGCTGAAGAACAGGCTGATCGGCACGCCGAACAGCTCGGCGAAGGCCCTGAGATCGCCGACCGATGGTGTCGACAGGCCGCGCTCGACCTGGCTTACCCACCCGACCGAACGGCCGAGTTTCAGGGCGATCTCGGCGAGCGTCAGCCCGCGCGCGCGACGCAGCGCGCGGATATCGCTGGCCAGCACGCGTTCGTCAGGTCCCTGTAATGTTCGTGCGCTAGTGGAGGGCAAAACGCTCATTCATGAAAAATTCCATCTGAATTTCATGAGAGGTCAGGCTCATGAAAAAATCAAGTAGATTTTCACCAATGCTCAAGATTTGCTTGCAGGAATTTGACGGTTCATGCAAAGGCTCCGCCGCGAGCGGCGAGTGGGGACGTCCGATCGGCACAATGGCTAAGGGACGGCCCATGTTGGAAAAGAAGGCTCGAATCGCTGACGAGGCCGCGATCGTCGACGAGGCGATCATGTCGCGCCGTTCGGTGCGCGCATTTCTGCCCGACATGATCGACGACGACACCATCCGCGACATTCTTGCGGTTGCGGCGCGTGCGCCGTCGGGCACCAACATGCAGCCATGGCGGGTCTACGTCACCAAGGGCGAGACCAAGCGACAGATATCGGATGCTATCCTGAATTCCGGTATCCGCGCCGAAAAGGCCGACTGGGACGAGTACCGCTACTATCCCACCCAGTTCTTCGAGCCATATCTTACCCGCCGCCGCGCCAATGGCTTCGGCCTCTATGGCGCGCTCGGCATCGGCCGCCGCGAGGTCGACAAGATGCGCGCACAGCACGACCGCAACTTCGTCTTCTTCGACGCGCCGGTCGGCATGATCTTCACCATCGATCGCCGGCTCAACCAGGGTTCGTGGATCGACTACGGCATGTTCCTGCAGAACATCATGGTCGCGGCGCGGGGCAGGGGTCTGCACACGTGCCCGCAGGCCGCGTTCGCGCCCTATCACCGTCAGATCCGGCCGGTGCTCAACATTCCAGACGAGGAGATCGTCGTCTGTGGTATGGCGCTGGGCCATGAGGACACGTCCAAGCCGGAAAACGCCTTCCGCACCGACCGTGTGCCGCTGGAAGAGTGGGTGACGTTCAGCGAATAGCTTCGCCGGCGACTGATTTTTCTCTCATGCGTGTCTGCCTCGACACCGGTGCACGGCCCGGGCGATATGCATCATTCCGTGTTCATCCGCATGCCATGGCCGCTGACATGGGCGCCGTCCTGTGGCGTCAGCTTGAGATAGGCGAGCAGCGCGCACAGCGTGATGACGCCCTCGATCGCGAACAGGATCCGGAAATCATTGGTCACGGCGGGCCCGCCGCCGGCCAGGAATGACAGCATGGCCGCCGCCAGGCCGACGCTGATGGCGACCGCCAGCTGCCAGAGAATGTAGTAGAGCGCACTGAAGCGGGCGAGCTGTTCGGGCGCGATGTCGGAATAGGCGAGGTTTCCGGTCGAGGCCCATTGGATGGAACGGAAAACGCCGAAAGCGAAGATGTAGGTCAGCACGATCCAGACCGGCATTGTAGCCTGCATCAAGGCGAAACCGGCAACCATGACGGCAACGACCGGCGTGTTGAAGACCAGCACGCGGCGGAAGCCGAACCGGTTGAGAACGCGCGGCATGAAGAACCGCATGACCACCGAGCCGAGCGCGGCAATGAATGTCAGCGATCCCGCCTGCACCGCGCTCATGCCGAAGCCGAGCTGGAACATCAGTGGCAGCAGGAAGGCGACGGAACTCAGCCCGATCGTGTCCAGGCCGCCGCCGGTGAGGAACGAGATGCGGAAGGTGCGGATGCGCAGGAGCTTGAGGTCGAGCAGGGGGTTGGGCACGCGCAGGCAGTAGAGCGAGGCGATCGACAGGATGACGACGGCCAGCACCAGTTCACCGGCAATCATGCTGCCGGCGGCGTCCTTGGCAGCAAGCGAGTCCATGCCGAAAACCAGCAGGATCATGCCGCTGCCCACCAGCAGGAAGCCAGGAAAATCGAACCGCGTGCGAACCGGTTTCGTCACCGTCGGAAACAGCGAGGCGGCAAGGATCGCCGCCGCCAGTGCGAACGGCACATTGATGAAGAAGATCCACCGCCAGGAAATGTAGGTGGTCAGCGCGCCGCCGACGAGCGGCCCAACCAGCGGTCCGGTCTGGCTGGCGACCGAGATGTACATGTTGATCTTCAGCGTCCGGTTGCGCGGAAAGCTCGACAGGATGACGACCTGGCCGAGCGTGCCCATCAGCGCACCGCCGAAGCCTTGCAGGGCGCGGGCGCCAACCAGCGTCCAGATGTTATCAGAAAGGCCGCAGAGCGCCGACGAGGCGGCGAACACTAGCAAGGCGAAGCAGTAGACGTTGCGCAGGCCGAAGCGGTCGGCAGCCCAGCCGCCGAGCGGCATCGAGATGATCAGGCTGGCGACATAGACCGTGATCAACAGGCCGAGCTGGCTCGGCGGGCGGGCGAGGCTTTCGCCGATGCCGGGCAGCGCCGTCACCAC
This sequence comes from Mesorhizobium erdmanii, assembly GCF_013170725.1. Classification (NCBI taxonomy): domain Bacteria; kingdom Pseudomonadati; phylum Pseudomonadota; class Alphaproteobacteria; order Hyphomicrobiales; family Phyllobacteriaceae; genus Mesorhizobium; species Mesorhizobium erdmanii. The sequence continues at coordinate 3,477,053 of NZ_CP033361.1, forward strand.
GACATTCTGGTCGAGGCTGGTCATGAACACGCCGCAGGCGACCGTCAGCGGCAGCAGGAGCAAGGCTCTGGCCGACACATCGGCGCGATCCGTGGCGCCGGCGGATAGTTCTGCGGTCATGGGGATGTTCGAACCAAACGAATGTGCCGAGTCTGAGACGGGTTTTCATACCCTTTGGGCCGATTGGGCGGCCACGTCTTTGCATCATGGCCGCCAGCGGCGCGATTCTCTAGCGGCAGAACCGGCCGGCATTGAGGCCAGAAGCACCTGTGTGCGGCTGACTTCGTCTTCTTCGCGTGCCGACGCGCTTCGGACGTTCAGTCGTCGAACAGATGCTGTAGCCGCGAGCGCAACCACTGGTGCGCGGGATCGCTTTCGCGTCGCTCGTGCCAGACCTGGGTGAATGGAAAGGCTGGGATTTCGAAAGGTGGGGCGAACACGCAAAGCCGTTCGTCCGGTGACGGCAGGATCCGGCTGGCGACGGTAAGCACCAGGTCGGTGTCGGCGATCAGGCGCGGCGCCACGCCCCAATGCGGGATGACGAGGCAGAGCCGCCGCGTGCGGCCCAATTCGGCCAGGGCCTTGTCGACCTCGCTCTGGCGCTCGGGCCGCAAATCGACCAGCGCATGCGGCCGTTCGAGATAGGTCGCCAGATCCATCGCCTGTCTGCCACCGAGGCTCGCCGCGTCGGCGAGACAGGCGAAGCGCTCGTCGAACAGGCGATGCGAGCGAACGGACCGATCCAGGCCGGGGAAGACGCCAAAGGCAAGATCGATCTCGCCGTCGATGATTTGCGAAACCATCACCTCGCGGCTCGCCTGGCTGACCACCAGATCGACTTGCGGCGCCTGCGCCCGCACGAGCGGCAGCAGGGCCGGCAGGATGACCGCCGCGCCATAGTCCGACATGGCGAGCCGAAACGTCCGGCGCGCCGTCGCCGGGTCGAAGCCAGCCGGCGCCAGAAGGTGCCGCATGCGATCGAGCGCCTCGGTGAGCGCAGGGGTGATTTCTATGGCGCGCGCAGTCGGCTCAAGGCCACCTTGCCGTCTGACCAGCAGCGGGTCGTCGAGAAGGTGGCGCAGCCTGGCGAGCGCATGGCTGACGGCGGGCTGGCTCTTGTTCAGTCGGATTGCCGCTCGCGAGACGTGGCGTTCGGCCAGCAAGGCCTCGAGCACGACGAGCAGGTTCAGGTCGATACCGGCGAGATTATTCATTTCATGCATATTGATCGTACGAAAATCGAATTTCAATACGAAAACCTGATGGTCTAATCCGGCATGATCGATAAGGAGACAATCTCATGCCCAGCAGCTTTTCCTTTCTTGTCGCCGCCTTGCTGGCCGGGGGCGTGGTGCCCTTCCAGGCAGGAGCAAACGCAATGCTTGGCCGCCTGCTTGGCCATCCGCTCTGGGCTACTTTGGTCTCGCTGGGCGTCAGCGCCGTGTTGATCGTCCCGGTCATGATCGCCTTCAGGCTGCCGGTCCCCTCTGTCGGGATGGCGCTCAAAGGTCCGTGGTGGGTGTGGATCGGCGGCGCGGCTGGCGTGGTCTACATCACGGCCGCACTGCTTCTGGCGCCCAGGCTCGGCGCTGCCAGCTTCATCGTTGCCGTCATTGCCGGCCAGATGGCCGCGTCGCTGCTCATTGATCACTTCGCCTTGATGGGCTTTGCCCATCGGCCCGCGACAACAGCTCGTTTGGCCGGACTTGCGCTGATCATCGGCGGCCTCGTCGTGACGCAATGGGCAAGCACGATTGCGCCAAAGCCGGCCCAATCCGACTTCAATCAGAGCCAAAAAGGAGACAGTGAATGAAACCTCATCTCGTCCTGCGTGTGGCGCGCCCGACGAACGACCTGGCGGCCGTCATCCATTTCTACCGGGATGGTCTCGGTCTTCAGGAGCTGTTTCGCTTCAGTGACCACGATGGCTTCGATGGCGTCATGCTCGGGCTGCCCGGCGAGGCCTATCATTTCGAATTCACCCACGCCCATGGTCACGATGCCGGCAGGGCACCCACGGCGGACAATCTGGTCGTCTTCTACATGCCGGACCGTGACGCCTGGGAAGCGGCCATCCAGCGCATGAAAAGCCAAGGCTACGCCACCGTGGCGTCCTTCAATCCCTATTGGGACAGGCAGGGCGTAACCTTCGAGGATTGCGACGGCTATCGCGTTGTGCTGCAGAACGCCGACTGGCACGTCGTTGCGCAGCAATCCTAGTCTAGCCGGGCGAGGTGACCTATTGCACCTCGTAGCCGACTTCCTCGCTGGCATGGCAAAGCGCCTTCCAGAATGAACGCGCGAAGGAGCGGAAGACATAGATGTCGAACTGGTCGGCGCCGGTGCGCTGGATCTGGGCGAAGACGTCGTGATGGGCGGTCGAGCGGCCAGCGCCGACCGGGAAGGCCGGCAGCGCGAAGTCGATGGCGAAGAATTTCGCCAGCACCCATTCAGCCTTCGGTCCGGCGATACGGATGGCGGTGCGGCCATGCGACAGGTCGGTCACAGTGCCGATTTCCGGCGTCACCGCCTTGGCAAAAGCCGCCGCGAGCCCTTCGGCGTCATCGGCCACGGTGAACTTTCCCGGCGCGAAGCCGAAAACCGATTTGACGCCGTCGCTCACGCCACCCCCGGCACCGTCGGGCAGCGCAAGCCCGGTGACGGTGTGGATGGCCGCGATCAGTCTCTTCTCTTCGCCCGGCCAGGCGGCGAGCTGCACGATCGAGCCTGGCCGCGTTTCGGTCAGGAGGATCTCGACGCCATGCTCGAAATTGCCATGCGAGCCGACATGAAATTCCGGCTCGAGAGGGGATTGGCGCTCAACCATGCATGCGGGTCCCTTCCGGATCGTAGAAATGGTTGGAGACGATCTCGACCGGCCCGAAGCGGTTGCGCAAGGGATCGGAAACATGGGCGCGGGTGCCATGCCTTGCCTTGCCGCCCTCGACCAGGGCCAGTGCGATGTGCTTGCCGAGCGCCGGCGAATAGCAGCAGGCGGTGATGTGCCCGATCGAGCCGTGCGGATTGGCTTCGTCCAATGCCTCGACAATGTGCGCGCCGCCGTTGAGCGGCCGGTTGTCGAGCGCGATCAGGCCGACCAGCTCCAGCCGGTCGGACGCGATCAGGCCTTCGCGATCCATCATTGCCGAGCCGATGAACGGCTTCTTCTTCGACAGCATCCAGTCGAGATGCAGGTCCCGCGCCGTGGTGCGGCCGTCGATCTCGGCGCCGGTAACGTGGCCCTTTTCGATGCGCATCGTGCCCAAAGCCTCGAGTCCGTAGGTGACCAGCCCGAACGGCTTGCCGGCTTCGACCAGCGCTTCCCAGACATGGGTGCCATGACCGGCGCCGGAATAGACCTCGAAGGCCATCTCACCGGAGAAGGAAAGCCGGCATATCATCACCGGCACGCCGGCAATTTCGCCACGCACGATGCCCATGAAGGGCAGTGTCGCATTGTCGACAGCGGTGCCGGTGACACAGGCGGCGAGGATCTGCCTGGCCTTCGGCCCGCCGATCGCCGCCCCCGCCCATTCGTCGGTGACCGAGGTGACGTGGACTTTCAGCTCCGGCCAGATCACGTCGAGGAAGTATTCCAAATGCTGCATCACCTTGCCGGCATTGGCGGTGGTGGTGGTCATCAGGAAGTCCTGTTCGCCAAGGCGCCAGGTGGTGCCGTCGTCGAAGGCAAGGCCGTCCTCGCGCAGCATCAGCCCGTAACGCGCCTTGCCGACGGCGAGCGTCGAAAACATGTTGGTGTAGACGCGGTCGAGGAAGGCGGCGGCGTCAGGGCCTTGCACGGCGATCTTGCCGAGCGTCGAGACATCGACAATCCCCGCGCTTTCGCGAGTCGCCTTGGCTTCGCGTACATAGGCCTGTTCGACCGTTTCGCCTGCATGGCCATAGATCATCGGCCTGTACCAGAGGCCGGCGGAGTACATGGTCGCGCCATTGGCGAGGTGCCAGTCATGCATCGGCGTCAGCCGTTCCGGCCTCAGGTCGCCAAAGCGCTCCGCCGCCAGCGAACCGATCGATACCGGCGCGAAGGGTGGCCGGAAGCGGGTCGTGCCGACTTCGGGGATCGGCTTGCCCAGCGCCTCGGCCATGATGGCAAGGCCGGGGACATTGGAGCTCTTGCCCTGGTCGGTCGCCATGCCGAGCGTGGTGTAGCGCTTCAGGTGCTCGACCGAGACAAAACCTTCGCGATGCGCCAGGCGGACATCTTCCGATGTCACGTCATGCTGGAAATCGACAAAGCTCTTGCCCTTGGCCCTGATCTCGAAGACGGGCGCCGGATCGGGATCGCCTGCTACCGCTTCGACAGTTGGCAATGCCGCCGGCGTGCCTGTTCCACCGGCCGCCGCAAGGCCGGCGGCACGGCCTTCGGCGATCGCCTCGACGGTGGAAAAACTGCCGGTAAAGGCGCCGGCGCCGATCCATTGTTGCGTCGGCTTGGGTGGCAGAAAGGCTTGCCGTGCGGCATTCCATTCCGCCTTGGCGCCTGCCTGGCTGGCGAGATGGATGGTCGGCGACCAGCCCCCGGACATCAGCAGGCAGTCGGCATGGATGCTGCGCTCTTCGCCGGTGAGCGCCCCGGTGACCATGTCGAAACGCTGGACCTTGATGCCGGACAGCGCCTTGCCGCCTTCGGTGGCGACGACGGCGTGACCGGCAAAGATTTCGGCCTCGGCTTCGGTGGCGAGCTTGCGCATCTCCGCTGAAAGCTCGGACCTGACGTCGGCGATGGCGACAATCGCGGCGCCGGCTTTCTTAAGAGCGATGGCCGCGCGATAGGCGCTGTCATTGTTGGTGAACAGCGCAATCCGCTCGCCGGGCAGCACGCCGAACTCGTTGGCGTAGCGCTCAGCGGCATGGGCCAGCATCACGCCCGGCCTGTCATTGCCCGGGAAGACCAGAGGCCGCTCGAAGGCGCCGGTGGCCAGCACCACGGATTTGGCGCGGATTGCCCAGTAGCGATGGCGCGGCTCCCCCTTGGCGGGCTGCTCCTTGTGGTCGCTGACCCGTTCCAACGCGGCAAGCGTGTTGTTATCGTAATAGCCCCACACCGTGGTGCGCGGCAGAAGCCGGACATTGTCGCGGCCTTCGAGCTGGGTGACGGTGCGCCGCGCCCAATCGGCCGCCGGCGCGCCATCGATTGTTTCATCCGACCAGTTGGTCGAGCCGCCGAAACGCGGCTCGAGATCGGCCAGGATGACGCGGGCGCCCTGATCGGCGGCGGCCTTGGCAGCCATCAGGCCGGCAGGACCGGAGCCGACCACAAGCACGTCGCAGAAGGCATTCATGCGCTCGTAGCGGGCCGGGTCCCTGGCCGATCCGGCGCTGCCGAGACCGGCTGCGCGGCGTATGAAATGCTCGCAGAACATCCAGAAACGCGTGCCTTTCAGCGGACCGATCACCGGCCCCATGAAGGTCTTGTAGTAGAAGCCGGCGGACAGGATCTTGCCGCCGAGCTGGTTGACGGCGTTGATGTCCCAGGCGAGCGAGGGAAAGCGGTTCTGGCTGATTGCGACCAGCCCGTCATGGATTTCGACCATGGTCGCCGGAATGTTGGGTTCTCGCACCTCGCCCTTCAGCACCGTCACCAGTGCGTTGGGTTCCTCGACGCCCGCCGTGAGAAGGCCGCGCGGGCGATGGTATTTGAACGACCGCCCGAAAAGCGTGACGCCCTTGGCCAATAGCGCGGAGGCCAGCGTGTCGCCGGCATGGCCGGTATAGGCAACGCCGTCGAAGGTGAAGCGGATCGTCTTCAGCCTGTCGATGCGGCCGCCAGTGTCGGTGCGGCGCGGGCTCATGCCTTGTCCTCCGCCTTGCGGCGCGCGGTCGAGCCATGATCGCCGCGTACGAAGGCGACGCTCAAAATCTCATGCGTCAGCGTGTTGCGTACGACCCTCAGATGCGCGCGGCAACCCCCGGAATGCTGCCAGATCTCATTGTGGTCGCCGGCCGGGTTCAGCCGGTCGTAGACATAGGCGTTCCATGCTTCGAAATTCTGCGAGGCGGGATCGGGGCGCTCGCGGTTGCCGTCACCCTGATAGGTGAACTCGATGACGTCGCGCGGGCCGCAATAGGGGCAAGTGATCAGCACAGGACTATGTCTTTCTATTTGACCATGATCTTGTCGGAAAACCGGTAGCCACTTTTCCGGATCATGGTCTAATGGAGCCGCGGGTTGGCGCCCTGGCCCTTGTCGTCGATGACGAGGCCGCGGTGGAAGCGGTCGAGCGTGAAGGGCGCGTTGAACTCGTGCGGCTCGTCCTTGGCGATGGTCCAGGCGAAGGTCCATCCCGAAGCCGGCGTCGCCTTGAAGCCGCCATAGCACCAGCCGCAATTGAGATACATGCCGGGCAGGGGGCCGGCGGTGATGATCGGCGAGCCGTCCATCGACATGTCGCACACACCACCCCAGGAGCGCAGCATGCGCACACGCGCAAGGCCCGGGAACAGCGCCAGCATCTCGCTCATCACCTCGTCGACGATGGGCAGGTTGCCGCGTTGGGCGTAGCTGTTGTAGCCGTCGATATCGCCGCCATAGACAAGGCCGCCTTTGTCGGACTGCGACATGTAGAAATGCCCCATGCCGAAGGTCACCACCGTGTCGATGAAGGGTTTTAGCGATTCGGTGACGAAGGCTTGCAGCACATGGCTCTCGATCGGCATCGTCGCGATACCGGCAAGCTGCATGACGCGCCCGGTGCTGCCAGCTACCGCGACCGCGACCTTCCTGGCCCGGATGTCGCCACGTGAGGTGGTGACGCCGGTGACGCGGTCGCCATCGCGCAGGAAGCCGGTGACCTCGCAATTCTCGATGATGTCGACGCCGCGCCGGTCGGCGCCGCGCGCATAACCCCAGGCCACGGCATCGTGGCGGGCGGTGCCGGCGCGCCGCTGCATCAGGCCGCCGACCACGGGAAAGCGTGCGTTGCTGGAGATGTCGAGTGCCGGGATCAGGCGCTTGATCTCGGCCGGCGTCATCAATTCGGCGTCGACGCCGAGATGGCGCATGGCGTTACCGCGCCTGGCATAATCGTCGAACTGGGCCGGCGTGTGCGCCAGGTTCAGGCAGCCGCGCTGCGAGAACATGACGTTGTAATTGAGTTCGTGCGACAGGCCCTCCCACAACTTCATCGAATGTTCGTAGAAGCGGGTGTTGGCGGGCAGCAGATAGTTCGAGCGCACGGCCGTGGTGTTGCGGCCGACATTGCCGGAGCCGAGCCAGCCCTTTTCCAGTACGGCGACATTGGTGATGCCGTGTTCCTTGGCCAGATAATAGGCCGTCGCCAGCCCATGCCCGCCGCCGCCGATGATGATGACGTCATAGGATGCCTTCGGGTCCGGCTTGCGCCAGGCCGGTTTCCAGTCCTTGTTTCCCTTGAGCGCGTTCGCGAGCAGCGAAAAGGCCGAGTACTCTGCCATCATTGTCATCCGGTTCGGGCGATGCGGCAGACTATAGAGCAGGCCGCATGCGCAAAGCCAATATTGCGCCATGGCCTTTCGACTGGCCGACGCTCGGATCGCGATCCAAGCGCGATCGGATGCGACGGCTTGCCCCACGATATGGCCGTCTTTATCAAGGACAGGCTTTTGAATGCCTTGCCGCCCGTGAGTCGCCAATACGTCATGCTTTTGAGATTGCTTCGCCTCATCCTGGTCTTTGCGCTCGTTGTTTCGGCGTCGCCTTCGTTCGAGGCGATGGCGCAAGCGCTCGGCCAGGGCGCCGCCGGATTGGTCACCGACCAGCAGAAAGTCATCCAGGGCCTGACGGCCAAGACCGACGACCTCGAGAAGAAGATACAGCAGGACGGCGAGGATGATGCCTCGCTCGTGGATATCCGCCTGCAACTGGAGGATCTGTCGCGGGCGGCACTGACCAGTGCGCTGGCGTTCCGTACGCGGCTCACCGACATCAACAATCGCATCGAGGTGCTTGGGCCGCCGCCAGCAGCGGGCCAGCCGCAAGAGCCCGACATCGTGACCGGCGAGCGCCAGGCGCTTGCCTCGGAAAAGGCCGAGATCAATTCGGTCGTCGCCAGCGCACAGAACCTGTCGATCCGCATCAGCGGGCTGATCGACAGGATCGGCAATATGCGCAGCGCTTTGTTCCGCAACCTTTTGACCAAGCGCTACGTGTTGTCCGATGCGCTGAGCCCGCAGGTCTTTTCCGACGCCCAGGAGGAATACGCCAGTTTCTACAATGCGGTGTCGTCCTGGCTGAGCTTCGCCTTCAAGTTCAAGTTCCAAGCCATCCTCGCGGCAACCTTCGTGGCGCTCGGGCTGGCGCTGGTGCTGCTGGTCGGCGGTAGGCGGCTGTTCGGGCGCGTGTTCGAAGCGGACCCCGCCAACGAAGACCCGTCGTATCTCAGCCGCCTTTCGGTGGCCTTCTGGTCGACCTTGCTGCCGACGCTGGCGGTCGCCGCGTTTCTCGGCTCCACCATCTTCTTTTTCAACTATTACAACGTTTTGCGTGGCGATATTGGTCTGTTTCTCAACGCGCTGGCGACGGCCATCGGGGTGATATTCTGCGTCAACCGGCTGACCAATGCGGCGCTGGAGCCGCGGCTGCCGAACTGGCGCCTGATCCCAGTTGAAACCGTGCCGGCGCGCTGGTTGGTGCGCCTTGCCACCGCCATGGCTGTAGTCATCTCCGTCAACACGTTCCTGTCGATCATCAATGACAAGATGGGATCGCCGCTGTCGCTGACCATCGCGCGCAGTTTCGTCGCCACCATCGTCGTCGGCATCATCCTGATCCTGATGGCGATGTTGCGGCCGTTCAAGGCGCGGGACGGCAGCTGGCGGCCATGGCCGGCATGGCTGCGCTATTTGGCGCTGGCGCTTGGCCTGTTCACCATCATCGCCGCCTTGCTTGGCTATATCGGCCTGGCGCTGTTCGTTTCGCTGCAGGTCGTGGTCACCGGCACGGCGCTGATCACCGCCTATATCGGCTTCCTCTCGGCGCGTGCCATCGGCGAGGAAGGCGCGTTCGCCAACACGTCCGTCGGGCGCTGGCTATCGGCCAATTCCAGCTACGAGGACACCGCACTCGACCAGCTCGGCCTCGTCGTCAGCGTTGCCATCAACCTGTTGATCGTGCTGGTTTTCCTGCCGCTTATCCTTTTGATGTGGGGTTTCCAGCCGGGCGATATCCAGGCCTGGGCCTACAAGCTGGCGACCGGGATCGCCATCGGCTCGGTGACGATTTCGGTCACCGGTATCCTTTCGGGCATCGTCGTCTTCATCATCGGCTATTTCCTGACGCGCTGGTTCCAGGGCTGGCTCGATGGCTCGGTGATGGCGCGCGGCAAGGTCGATACCGGTGTGCGCAACTCGATCCGGCTGGCGGTCGGCTATGCCGGCGTGGCGCTGGCGGGGCTGGTTGGCATCTCGGCGGCGGGCATCGATCTTTCCAGCCTTGCGCTGGTCGCCGGTGCCCTCTCTCTCGGTATCGGCTTTGGCCTGCAGAATGTGGTGTCTAATTTCGTCTCCGGCCTGATCCTTTTGGCCGAGCGGCCGTTCAAGGTCGGTGACTGGATCGTCGCCGGCGACGTCAGCGGCACGGTCAAGAAGATCAGCGTGCGCGCCACCGAGATCGAGACGTTCCAGCGGCAGTCGGTGATCCTGCCCAATTCGAACCTGATCAACAACGCCGTCGGCAACTGGACCCACCGCAACAAGCTTGGCCGTGTCGAGATCAGGGTCGGCGTCGCCTATGGCAGCGACGTCAAGCAGGTGCACGCCATCCTGCTCGAGATCGCGCGCAGCCATCCGATGGTGCTGAAGAACCCCGAGCCTTTCGTGCTGTTTGCCAATTTTGGCGCGGCCGCGCTGGAATTCGAAATCCGCGTGTTCCTGGCCGACATCATGAACGGCAGTGGCGTGCAGAACGACATCCGCTTCGCCGTACTGGAAAAATTCAGCGACCAGCACATCGAAATCCCCTCGACGCCGCGCGCCGTCGTCGAGGTGTACAAGCCCAAGGCCTGGCCGACCGACGATGACAAGATCGAGGCCGACTTCGCCGAACAGGAGCAGGCGAAGGCGGACGCCGCGGCCGAGGCGAAAAAGCTCACCAAAGCGGGGCGGAAGCCGCGTAAGCCCGATCCACATTAGGCTGGTTGGCGGCCCTCGATCAGGGCGGCCAATGCCGTACGCAGATCGGTCTTGCCGCGCCTGATCTCGCCGACGCCGTGTTCGATGTCGATGCGGCCGGCATTGTGAGCATCGAACATCGTCGCCACCAGTTCGGCGTAACTCGCGCTGATGCCGCCGCCGACGAGCGCGGGAACCCAGTCCTGCCTCGGCAATTGGCGTGCGACGATCTCCCGGCCGGCTATCTCGCCAATCGTCCGCGCCACATCGGTTGCGCTGTAACGATCGGGTCCCTCGGCATGGACCACGCGCAGCGCCTCGCCGCTGCCGGAAAGGAGAAGATCGGCCGACAACAGGCCGACATCGCCGGCCGACACCGTCGGGAACAGTTTGGAGATGGGATGATGCAAGCTCGGCAGCACGCCGGTCTGGATCGCGCGGCCGACCAGCCGGTTCCAGTTCTGCATGTGCTCGGCTGAGCGCAGCACCGTGAGCGCCGCCGGTATGGTCTTCAGTTGCGATTCCAGATGATGGAAGGCGAGCGTGATGCCGGTGCCGGCGGCGAGCTCGGCGCCATAGTCCGAGATCGCCAGAATGCTCTGCGGCCGGGTCTGACCGAGTGCGTCGACGACGGATTTGATGGTGTCGTCCATCTCCGCCGATGCATCTTCGGCCCGGACACCGGTCGGGCAGATGACTTGGACGGCGGTGGCGCCCTTTGTTGCCCGCGCCAAGGCCGCGGCGTCGCGCAGATCGGCAATTTCCACCTCGCAGCCGAGGACACGGAACTCTTCGCCGCGCGAGGAATTTCGTACCACGGCTCTGACCGGAACGTCATGTCTACGCAGCGCACCGATAGTGGCCCGTCCGATTTTTCCTGCCGCACCCAAAATGACAAACATGCCCTTATCCTTCATGCTCAACAAGGGAGGTCAGGAATGCCGGATCCGAGGGCTGAGGTCGCCCAGATATGGACGGTGGAAGACAAAAACGGATGATCGGTTCTGAAAACTGACAAACCTGGGAAAAAAATGCCGGACAGCCGGCTAGCGCCGCATGCGGATCAGGACGCCCGGCGTGACGCCGAGGATGCGCTTCATGCTTTGGGCCATATGGCTCTGATGTGCGAAACCTGCTTCGAGCGCGATTTCGCTCAGCGGCATTTTCCCCTGGTGCAGCAACGTTTTGGCCCGCTCGACCCGGCGATGGATGACATATCGGTGGGGCGGCATGCCGAAGGTGCGGCGAAACAGCACTTTCAGATGCGAGACACTAATGGCTGCCACCTGCGCCAGTTCATCCAGCGAAAGATCCTGATCGAGCTTGGCTTCGATGAAATCTGCCAGCCGGTGCTTCTGGCCGGGGGAAAGCGCTTGCATGGCTCGAACGTCCGGTCTTGATGCAGCACCCTGGATGACCCGCACCGCCAACGCCCTGGCGAGGCTTTCGAAATACACCCGGTCGGATGGCACGTCCGGGCTCAGCCCGGTCGCCAATGCACGGGCGATATGTTCGATCCTTGGGTCGCGGCGCTGGAACTGCGGACGAATAACGACCCGGTCCGGATCGATTTCGAGATCCTCGGCGGCACGGCGGATCAGCGCCGGGCTGACCCACAGTCGCAGGATGGTGCAATCCGCGTCATCCTGCCAGTCGCCATCGAGCCCGGCGGGCACGATGTCGATGTCGCCGTCCGACTGAACCCGACGGTGATGTTTGCCGTCGCAGTTGCACGACGCATTGACTGCTGCTCCAACATGGACTCCAAGCCGATGGTTGATGGATGCGGGCACATAGTGGGTTACACCTGCGGTAATCCTTCGCGACTCAACCGCAACGCCGATCGTTTCCAGCCAGTTGTCGTGCATGGTCATTTCTTCGCGTTGGCCGCCTCCTGCATCATATCGTGCCGGTCGGCGAAATTAACAGGCTTGGACGTGCCTGCGCACAACCCAAAGCCAATTGCGGCATGAATGCGGCATTCAGTTGCGGTTCAGCTTCCATCTCATATAAGCTCCATGCAAAGGGCGAAAATGCCTTGCGAAATGCAACAGAGGCGGTGGGAACACCGATATTGCAAAATGTGGAAGTCTCTCGTCGCTGCCGTCGCCATGCTCGCCGTGAGCGGCTCGGCCCATGCCGCCAGCGCGGTCAACAAGGACGCCGAGACCCGCACGCTGGTCGTGACGGAGGGCGGCAGCAAGACCGAACTCGCGCTGGCCGCCGGTGAAACCGTCGAGTTCTGCCAGAGCGGCTGCTTCGTTACCTTGCCCAATGGTGATCTTGAAGCCCTGACGGGTTCGGAAATCCTCGAGATTTCCGGCGGCGTCGCCCGCATCAAGTAATAACAAGGGCATAGTTGGAAAGGCCGGGCATTTGCTCGGCCTTTTATCGTTTCCGGTAGCAGTTACTTAACAATGGCGCCGGAAATACCTGTGCGGCAGCCGCCTGCAACCAGGCGTTTTAACGTTCGCTACGCTATACCCCGCTATACCAGCCCCAAGACGCCGAAACACGGTGCGCAACGAGATTCCGGTTTACCGGAAAACGGCGGCAGGGGCAGGACGTAGATGGATGCGCGGTCGGACAGGAACGCAATACCGCTTGCGGTCGATCTCGACGGCACGCTGATCGCGACCGACCTGTTGTGGGAGGGCTTGTTCCTTCTGCTCAAGAAGAATCCGCTCTACATCTTGCTGGTGCCGTTCTGGGCGGCCGCCGGGCCGGCGCGGCTGAAGCAGGCCATCGCGCAGCACATCGATATCGACCCCGCGTCGCTGCCTTATCGCGCGCCGCTGCTCGATCGGCTCCGCACTGAGCACGCCGAGGGCCGCAAGATCGTGCTGGCAACCGGCACGCCGCGTAAGTTCGCCGACGCCATTGCCTGCCACCTCGGGATCTTCGACCGGGTGCTGGCGACCGATGGTCTCGACAATCTCACCTCGGGCAAGAAGCGCGCCTCGCTGGTCGCTGCCTATGGCGATGGCGGCTTCGATTATGCCGGCAACAGCCACCACGACCTCCAGGTCTTCGACGCCGCGCGCAATGCAATCGTTGTCGCGCCCGACCGCCATGCCGCGCGCTGGCAGGCGGCGCATGGCGCCGAAACAATGCCGGCGCCAAAGCTGACCACGCGGACCATCGTCAAGATGCTGCGCGTGCACCAATGGCTGAAGAACTCGCTGATCGCCGTGCCGATGGTGCTGTCGCACGAATATTTCAATTCCAACATGATCTGGGAATGCCTGCTGGCGTTCATCTCGTTCAGCGCGGTGGCGTCGGCGATCTACATCCTCAATGATTTCTTCGACCTCGCGCTCGACCGCAAGCACGTTACCAAGCGCAACCGGCCGTTCGCCAGCGGCGCGCTGTCGATCCCGTTCGGTCTCGGCGCGATCGCGGTTCTGCTGGCGATCGGCATCGCCACCGGGCTCTTCCTGTCGCCCGAATTCCTGGCGGTGCTTGGCGGCTACATGGTCGTCACCACGGCCTATTCGCTGTCGTTCAAGCGCATGCTGCTGGTCGACGTGTTGACGCTGGCCGGGCTCTACACGATCCGCGTGATCGCCGGCGCGGCGGCGACCGGCGTCGACGTCTCGTTCTGGCTGCTCGCCTTCTCGATCTTCTTTTTCCTGTCATTGGCGCTGGTGAAGCGCTTCGTCGAACTTAGAACCACCGCCATCCCGCCCGGCGAACGCATTGCCGGCCGCGGCTATCGCACCGAAGACCAGGAGATCGTCGCCCAGGCCGGCATGGCGTCGGCCTTCTCCTCGGCGCTGGTGCTGGCGCTCTATATGGACAGTGTCGCGGTGCGCGAACTCTATCCGCATCCGTGGCTGATCTGGCCTCTGCCGCCGATCGTGCTTTACCTCACCATGCGTGTCTGGATCCTGGCACGCCGCGACGAGATGCATGACGACCCGGTCGTCTTCATCATCCGCGACTGGCGCAGCCAGATCGTGGTTCTGATCGGCGCGGTGCTGCTGGTCATCGGAGGCTGGTAGGCATGACCGAACATTTTCGGAGCTTCGGCCTCGTCACGCCGCCGACACCACGAGCGATCCACGCCGACGATGCCATCGCGCTGCTGAAGGGCGGCCAGGCGAAGGACGGATCGCTGCTCGCTTATGGCAATGGTCGTTCCTATGGCGATTCCTGCCAGAACCATGTCGGCGTGGTCGTCGACATGCGGAGCCTGGATCATATCCGCGCCTTCGACGCCGAGACCGGTGTGCTCGAAGCGGACGCGGGCGTGCTGCTTTCGGATATCATCGCGCATGCAGCACCCCATGGCTTCTTTCCAGCGGTGGTCCCGGGTACGCAATTCGTCACGCTCGGCGGCGCCATCGCCAATGACGTGCACGGCAAGAACCACCACCGGCGCGGTACGTTCGGCTGCCACGTCGAGAGCTTCACGCTGCTGCGCTCCGACGGCAAGACCTACCGCTGCTCGGCCGCGGACAATCCGCGCCTGTTTGCGGCGACCATTGGCGGCATGGGGCTGACCGGCCTGATCCTGTCGGCCTCGATCCGGCTGATGCGGGTGCAGTCGCTCGACATCGTCGAGAAGGCGACGCCGTTCCGCGATCTCGGCGAATTTTTCGATCTGGCCGCTGCGGCGGATCTGGCCAATGAATATGCGGTCGCCTGGATCGACCAGCTCGCCGGCGGCCGCGGCAGCGGGCGCGGGCTGCTGTTTACCGGCAATCACGCCGAGCATGGTTCACATGTGGCCTCGCGCGCCGGCCGCAATCTTTCCGTGCCGTTCCAGCCGCCGTTCAATGTGCTCAACCGGCCGTTCCTGGCCGCTTTCAATGCCGCCTACCGGTGGAAGAAGGGCCGGGCGACCGTGCCGCGCCAGACCAGCTACCACGGTTTTTTCTTTCCGCTCGACGGTATGCGCGACTGGAACCGGCTTTATGGCCCCAAGGGGCTGTTCCAGCACCAGAGCGTGGTGCCGGAACAGGCTGCGCGCATCGTCGTGCCGGAATTGCTCGCGGCTGCCCGGCAGGTCGGGCAGGCGTCGTTCCTCACCGTACTGAAACGCTTCGGTTCGATCCGCTCGCCGGCGCTGCTGTCGTTCCCCAGGCCAGGTTATACGCTGACGCTGGATTTCCCCAACCGAGGCGAAAAGACGTTGAGGCTGCTTGCCGTGCTCGACCGCATCACGGTCGAGGCGGGCGGGGCGGTCAACCCCTACAAGGATGCGCGCATGAGCGCTGCGACCTTCGCCGCCTCCTTCGCGGACTGGCCGAGGCTGGAGGCGCTGCGCGACCCCGCCTTCATGTCCGATTTCTGGGCGCGTACGGCCGGCAGCATCGACCTCAGACGGCGTGGCGCCGAAGCAGCCGAATAGATAAAATTGGAATAAATCGTGGTTAGCAAATAGTTAAATCTGAAGTTTACTCAAAACACTATCGTGAGTTCACGAAATCTTTTCAGGTTTGTATTAGTCGACGATACGGGCGGGTGATTTGGCATGAAATATATCGTCTTCATACTCTTTACGGTCATGACCAATGCCGCTGCGCAGCTTATGCTGAAGCAAGGCATGATGTCGCTTGGGCCGATCTCGTTCGAGGGCGTCAATCCGCTCGTCAAGCTCCTACAGATCGTCTTCAGCCCCTGGGTGTTCCTCGGCCTTTGCACCTTCGTCATTTCCATGGCGTCGCACCTCTATGTGCTGTCCAAGGTCGAGCTTTCCTTCGCCTATCCGTTCCTCAGCCTGGCTTATGTCGCTGTCGCCGTCTTCGCCTATTTCGTCTTCCGCGAGGATCTCAATGGATGGCGCATCGCCGGCATCGCCTTCATCTGCGTCGGCACGGTGCTGATTGCGCAAAGCGGGCGAGGGCATGAAGACCAGACCGCTTCCATCAAGATCCCTGCAAACGAGACCGTTCGATGAGACATGTGATTTTCGGCGGTGACGGCTTCGTCGGTCGTCACCTTGCCCCGAAGCTCGTGGCCGATGGCGAAGAGGTCGTCGTCGCCGATATCGTCAAGAGCGACCTGCCGCATTACCGCAACGTCCGGTTCGCCCGTTGCGACGTCACCGATCCTGCCTCGGTCGCCGCCGTCGGGCTGAAGGCCGACGACATGGTCTACAATCTGTCGGCCAAGATGCTGTCGCCGATCCAGGTGCGCGCCAAGCGGCACGATTTCTTCTTCCCGGTCAACTTCCATGGCACCGAGCACATCATGCAGGCCATGGACAAGGCAGGTGCCCCAAAACTTGTCCACTACACGACCGACATGATCTACGGCCACACGATCACCCAGCCGATGACCGAGGACCATCCGGTCGCGCCGCTCGGCGAATATGGCTGGTCGAAGCAGAAGACCGAGGAACTGGCCGCCGAATGGCGCCAGCGCGGCATGTCGATCTCGCTGTTCCGGCCGCGCCTGATCATCGGCCCCGGCCGGCTCGGCATCCTCGAAAAGCTGTTCAAGCTGATCGACTGGAACCTTCCGGTGCCGATGATCGGCTCGGGCAAAAACCCCTATCAGTTCATCTCGGTGTTCGACTGCGCCGAAGCCGCGCGCGCGGCCTGGAAGGCCGGGGTACCTGATGAGGCCTATAATCTCGGCTCGCTCAATCCGCCGCCGGTGAAGAAGCTGCTCGGCGACCTGATCCGGCATGCCGGGTCGAAGTCGCTGCTGATCCCGACGCCCGGCTGGGCGGTCAAGCGCACGCTCGATTTGCTCGACCTGATGAACATGCCGATCATGGACCCGGAGCAATATCTGATCGCCGACGAGGAGTGCGTGCTCGACGTGTTCAAGGCCGAGCGTCAGCTCGGCTGGGTGCCGCAATATCGCGACGAGGACATGCTGATCGCCGCCTACAGCGAATACCGCGCCAACAAGGCCGGTCCCGCCGTCGCCGCCAAACATGTGCCCGCCGAATAGCGGGTTCGCCAAGCAGTTCACGGCGCACGACGCTGGTCGTCAGCGCGGACAGGAGATTGAAATGACCGTCATGGCCAAGCCCGAACAGGCGAATGCGCGCACCCTGGTCAGCGCGCCGGCGCTGTCGCCCGCCACCATCGCCAAACCCGATCTGATCAGCGTCGAGCAGGCCAAGGCGATGGACGTTGCCCGCATGACCGATTTGTTCAAGGCGCATCTCAACCCCGGCCAGTTGCATTTCATGAAGTTGCTCGGCTTCCACAAGATCAAGATCGAGCGTGCCGAGGGCATGTTCTACATCGACCAGAACGGCCGCAAGATCCTCGATTTCTTCGGCGGCTTCGGTTCGTTGGCCTTCGGCCACAACCATCCGCGCATCCTCGAAGCACGCAAGAAGTTCCAGGAGGAGAAGCGCCAGGAGATCGCCATCGCCTTCATGTCGCAATACGCGGCTGCGCTCGCCCACAACATCGCCAAATGCTCACCCGGCGATCTCGACATGGTGTTTTTGGGGTCGTCCGGCTCCGAAGCGATGGAGGCGGCGGTGAAGCTTGCCGAACGCGCCGCCGGTCCGAAGCGGCCGAAGATCGTCTATGCCGAGAATTCCTTCCACGGCAAGACCAAGGGCGTGCTCGGCATTACCGATGGCCAGCTCTACCGCGCCGACTTCAAGGTGGCCGACAATACGGTGCGCATTCCCTTCGGTGACATCGAGGCGGTCGAGCGCCTGTTCCGCAGCGATCCAGAGGTCGGCGTCATCGTGCTCGAAACCATCCAGGGTGGCGGCGGCATCATCCAGGCAGAGGCGCAATACTGGCAGAAGCTGCGGGCGCTGTGCGATCAGCATGGCGTTCTGTGGGTCGCCGACGAAGTGCAGTGCGGCTATGGCCGCTCCGGCCGCTTCTATGCCTTCGAGCATTACGGCGTCGTTCCCGACGTGACGGCGTTGGCCAAGTCGCTCGGCGCCGGCAAGGCGGCGGTCGGCGCGATGATCGCGCGCCGCGAGGTCTACATGAAGGCCTATGGCACGCCGAAGACAGCGATGATCCATGCCATGGCGACCTTTGGCGGCATGGGCGAGGCCTGCGTCACCTCGATCGAAGGCCTAAACGTGCTCTATGACGAGGGGCTGATCGACAATGCCGCCGTCACCGGTGACTATCTGCTCGCCCGCCTCCAGGCGCTCAAGGACAAATATCCCAAGATCATCAAGGATGTGCGCGGCAAAGGCTTCATGATCGGGCTGGAGTTCCATGACTTCTCGCAGACCTTGCCGATGGTGCTGCGCCCGATCGTCAGTGTGCTCGACGACAAGCTGAAGGGCTCGCTGTCGGGTTTCGTCGGCGCGCTGCTGTTGCGCGACTACGACGTGCTCGTCGCCTTCACCGAGTACAATCGCAACGTCATCCGGCTCGAGCCGCCGCTGATCTGCCAGCGCGAGCATGTCGACCGCTTCGTCGATGCTCTCGACAGCCTGTTGTCGCGCGGCATCGTTTCGATCGTGAAGGACTTCGTCAAAAGCCAGGTTCGTTAAACGCAAAGTCCGTTGAGCATCCTCATGCTGACCAAGTCGCCCAGTCCGCAAAACCCGCTCGACCGGCTCGCCGACACCGGCCTGGCGTGGGGCGAGGGGACCTATGCGCGGCTGGCGGCACCGATCGGCGCGGCGGCGTTCGCCCTCTACGTGCTTCTGACCGCGTTCACGGCATGGGTAATGCCCGACGCTAATTGGGACATGCTGCCTTATCTCGCCATTGCCGAAGAGGGCACCTATCCCGATGCGCAGGCGCTGCATGATTACGCCTACAGCACGGTCAAAGCGGGCGTGTCGGCCGCAGAGTACAAGACGCTGACCGATGATGGCGGCGGCTTCCGCAGCCACATGACGGACAATGCCGCCGATTTCCATTCGCTGCTCGGCATGTACCGGATCAAGTTCCTCTATGCCGAAATCCTGTCGACGCTGAGCGCCGTGATGTCGCCGGTCGAGACGATGCGCCTGGTGCAGGTGTTCTCGGCGCTGCTGTTCGGCGTGATCACGCTGCTCTGGCTGCGCTGGGCAAAGGCCTTGGCCTTGGCACCGGTGATCGGCGCGGTGCTGATCATGGCTGATTTCGGCGATGCGGCGCGTGCCGCGACGCCGGATTTGCTGACGTCGGCACTGCTGCTCGGCGGGCTCTACGCCTATATGCGTGGCCGCGACGCGGCAACCGCGATCCTGCTCTTCCTCGCTTTCATGGTGCGGCCGGACAATATTGTTTTCCTTGCCATATTCGCTGTGCTTCTGGTCGTGTTCCGGCAGAGGGCATGGGGCGCGCTGGCCGGCTTTGCCGCGTCCTTCGTCGCCTATTTCGCCATTTCGCATTGGGCGCATCATCCCGGCTGGTGGCCGCATCTGTGGTTCTCCAGCATCGAGCAGCACTACAATATGGACGGGTTCGAGCCGGCGTTCTCGGTCACCGCCTATCTCAAGGCGTTCGCCGCATCGCTGCTGCGCGCTGTCAATCTCAACAGCTGGGTCGGCGTTTCGGTGCTGGCACTGGCCGGCTGGTTCGCCGCCGGCCGAGCCGGTGTTCGTCTCGACCGTCGTGCCGGTATCCTGTTCGCGGCCCTGGTGCTGGGTGCGCTGGCGAAGTTCACCGTGTTTCCGATCCACGACACCCGCATCTATTTCCCGCATCTGATCCCGCCCTTCCTGCTGCTGGCGACGCCGTTCATGGCGCTGTGGGCAGTATCGGTTCGTGGCCAACAGAGCGTGGCCTTGCAAATCATTCCCGGAGACAAGCCATGAGTTCGCTATCCAGCCTGGCGCGCACCGTCTTGTCGCTCGGTCTTCCCTCTGGCCTGCTCGATCGCGGGCCGTCGCTGCGCGGCACGAAATTCCTCGCCAAGGCGGCGCTGACAGCGCGCTTCGGTGGAGCAGGGCGACCGTTCCAGATGGTCAATGTCGGCGCCTGCGACGGTGCGCTGTTCGACGATGTCACACCGTGGCTGCACAAGATTTCCGGCGCCCGCGCCATGCTGGTCGAGCCGATCCCGTACAATCAGAAGCGGCTGCGCGCCAACTATCCCGATACCGACCGTTTCATCATCGAGCCGGTGGCGGTCACCAGGACCAAGGGCACGATCACCGTTCACACTTTCGACGCCGCGGCCCTCGAGGCCGGCACGCTACCGATCGAGTTCATCGGCTGCTCTTCGGTCACCGACACCAATCTGATGTCGGGCAAGAATGCCTGGGGCGAGACCGACGCCAACTTCAACAAATTCGCACCGCACCTGAAGGACATCGAAGTGCCTTCGGAAACGCTGCAGACGCTGCTCGACCGCAACGGCATCGACCATATCGACGCATTCCTGGTCGATTGCGAAGGCGCGGACTGGATTGTCTTCGAGCAGCTCGACCTCAAGCGCTACCGCCCGGGCATGATCAAGGTCGAGGTTGGCGCGCTGCCCGCCACGGAGATCGGCCAGGTCGTGGTCAAGCTGAAGACGGCAGGCTATCAGGTCGGCTTCCAGGCCGAGGATATCTGGGCATTCGGCTGAGATAAGCGCGTTCGACGGTCCGCTTGTGGGTTGGGTCGCGCCGTACCTGCGGCGTGTCGCAAACAGGCGGTAGCTCAATCATCGTCCTCTGCATATTGTGCGCCATTCGAACGGGCGCCGGCGCGCCCGCTTTATCATCTTGGAGTCGCGGGCAATGGCAGAGTTTCCGAAAAAAGCGAAGGTCGTCATCATTGGCCTCGGCGGCATCGTCGGCGCATCGATCGCGCATCACCTGATCGAACGCGGCTGGGACGACATTGTCGGCATCGACAAGTCCGGTATCCCGACCGACATTGGCTCGACCGCGCACGCCTCCGACTTCTGTTACACTACCAGCCACGATTTCCTGTCCTGCTGGACGACGCTCTATTCCATCGATTTCTATGAGAAGATGGGCCATTACGCGCGCATCGGCGGCCTCGAAGTCGCCCGTGTCGGCGACGACGGCCGCATGGACGAGATCAAGCGCAAGATCGCTTCGGCGAAGGCCTTCGGCACACGCGCGCGCCTGATCGAACCGGCCGAGATCAAGGAAAAATTCCCGCTGATCGAGCAGGACATGGTGCAGGGTGGCCTGTGGGATCCGGATGCCGGCCTCGTCATTCCGCGCTCGCAGACCGTTGCCGGCAAGCTCGTCGACCAGGCGGAAGCCTCGGGCAAGCTGAAATCCTTCGCCAATACGCCGGCCAAGTCGCTCGTGGTCAAGGATGGCCGCATCAGCGCCGTGGTGACCGATCGCGGTACGATCGAAGCCGACTATGTCATCGTCTGCGCCGGCATCTGGGGCCGGCTGATTGCGGAAATGGTCGGCGAGGACCTGCCGGTCATGCCGATCGACCATCCGCTGACTTTCTTCGGCCCCTACAATGAGTTCGCCGGCACCGGCAAGGAGATCGGCTGGCCGCTG
This sequence comes from Mesorhizobium erdmanii, assembly GCF_013170725.1. Taxonomy (NCBI): domain Bacteria; kingdom Pseudomonadati; phylum Pseudomonadota; class Alphaproteobacteria; order Hyphomicrobiales; family Phyllobacteriaceae; genus Mesorhizobium; species Mesorhizobium erdmanii. Next base: position 3,498,522 of record NZ_CP033361.1, read on the forward strand.
CTGCGCGACCAGGGCAACTCGGCCTATATGCGCGATACCGGCGATCCCAAGACCGCCGAGGGCGGCCAGATCGAATGGGGCTATTACGAAGAAAACAACCCGCGCCTCTGCCATCCACGCGACCTGCTTGAGAAGAATGAAGCGCGGCTGTCGCCGTCGCAGCGCGACCTCGACATGGAGCAGATCCTGGCGCCGCTCGAACGCGCGATGGAACTGACGCCGATCCTCGGCGAACTCGGCTACAACGAAAGCCATTCCTTCAACGGCCTGTTGCAAGTCACCGCCGATGGCGGCCCGTCGATGGGCGAAAGCCAGAAGGTGAGGGGCCTCTGGTATGCCGTCGCCATCTGGGTCAAGGACGGCCCAGGCATGGGTAAGCTGATCGCCGACTGGATGACCGACGGCCGCACGGAGATCGACCATCACGCCATCGACTATGCGCGCTTCTATCCGCACCAGACCAAGGAACAGTTCATCTGGGATCGCTGCACCGAGACGGCGATGAAGGTCTACAATCCGGCCGTGCATCCGCGCGAGCCATTCTCCAAGGGCCGCAACATCAGGCGCTCGCCGTTCTGGGAGCGCGAGAAAGAGCTCGGCGGCTATTTCATGGAACTTGGCGGCTGGGAGCGTGCGCATGGTTACGCCGCCAACGAGCACCTGCTGGAAAAGTACGGCAACCGGGTGCCTGTGCGCGAGAACGAGTGGGACAACCGCCATTTCTGGCGCGTCTCCAATGCCGAACATCTGGCGATGAGCGAGGATTGCGGCATCGTCAACCTCTCGCACTTCTCGATGTATGACGTCGAGGGACCGGACCATGTGGCGCTGCTGGAGTGGCTGTGCGCGGCGAAGATCGGCGGCGACAACAACATCGGCAAGGGCATCTACACCCACTTCCTGGACGAGGAAGGCATGGTACGCGCTGACTTCACCGTGATCCGCATGGCCGACCGCTGCCGAGTGATCGATGGCGCCGACGCCGGTCCGCGCGATTTCCGCTATATGCAGCGAACCGCGCAGGACAAAGGCTTTGACGCGACGATCACCGACGTCACGGAGAAATACGTCACGATCGGCATCTGGGGGCCGAATGCCCGCGTCACCTTGCAGAAGGTGGTCGAAAACCCCGAGGGCCTTTCGCCCGAGAATTTCCCCTTCGCGGCGATCAAGCCGGTCAGGATCGGCGGCAAGGATGTCACAGCGTTCCGCATCTCCTATGTCGGCGAGCAAGGTTGGGAACTGCATATGCGTTACGAGGACGGGCTTGCCGTATGGGACGCGCTGCGCTCGACCGGCGTCATGCCGTTCGGCGTCGAGACCTATGCCAATACGCGGCGCATGGAAAAGAGCCTGCGGCTGCAGAACGCCGACCTTCTGACCGAGTACAATCTGCTCGAAGCTGATCTCGCCCGTCCGAAGGTCAAGGAGAACGATTTCTGCGGCAAGGCCAAGCATGTCGAATACCGGGCCCGTGAGCACCAACCGGCGACCTTGTGCACGCTGGTGATGACGGAGAACACCGATTCCAAGGGCGTGGCGCGTTATCCCGTCGGCATCATGCCGGTGCTGGATCCCGCCACTGGAGAGACGCTGGTCGACGAACTCGGCCGCCGCTCCTTCACCACTTCGGTTGCCTATGGCCCGACCATCGGCAAGAACATCGCGCTCGCCTACCTGCCGCACGCGTATGCACAGGAAGGCCGCAAGCTCAATGTCGAGTATTTCGGCGAGACTTATCCGGTCGAAGTGGCCGGTGTCGGCTACAAGCCGCTCTACGATCCGGAGAATTTGAAGCCCCGCAGCTGATCTTGAGCCGAGAGTGGATTGATTGCAAAAGCCTGGCTTCTAGCCGGGCTTTTGTCTTTTTAAGCGCGCGGTTTTCGCTTACCCTTACGGCATGTCTGCTTGTTCCCGCGCAAGACATCTCCTTTCCGCCTGCGCCGCGCTGGCGTTGATGCTGTGGCTGGCGCCGGGATCGCGCGCGGACGAGCCGGTCGATGTCGAGCTGGTGCTGGCGGTCGATGTTTCGCTATCGATGTCGGCGGACGAGCTCGAGATCCAGCGTCACGGCTACGCGGCGGCGCTGACGCATGAGAATGTGCTGCGGGCGATCGCCGACGGCGCCTATGGCAAGATCGCCGTCACCTATGTCGAATGGGCCGGCACCACATGGCAGAAGGTCATCGTGCCATGGACGGTGATTGCCAGCCGGGCCGATGCGGAAAAAGTGGTGGCGCAACTCGATGCCCATCCTCCCGACAGCGCGCGGCGCACGTCGATCTCCGGCGCGATGGAGTTCGGTGCCGATCTGTTCGCCGAAAGCGGCTACCAGGGAACCAAGCGTGTCATCGACATTTCCGGCGACGGACCCAACAATCAGGGTGCGCCGGTCAATCTCACCCGCGATGACGTGGTCAGGCAAGGCATCGTCATCAACGGCCTGCCGCTGATGACCCGGGGCGGCTTTTCCGGCGCGTACGACGTCAACGATCTCGACCGCTACTACAGCGACTGCGTCATCGGCGGCCCTGGCGCCTTCATGATCCCGGTCAACGACTGGACGCAATTTCCCGAAGCCATCCGCCGCAAGCTGGTGCTCGAACTCGCCGGTCCGGCGTCACCGCAATGGGCGGTGGAGGAGGCGGATCATCCGCCAGTGGTGCTGGCGCAGGACAAGCCGCCCGCCGACTGCCAGATCGGCGAGAAAATGTGGCGCAACCGCAGCTGGATGTTGGACAGCCGCTAACGCTCTTTGCGCACCGAGCATGGCCTTTGCCGAAAGCCTTTTGTCCCTTTCAAGCTTGCCTGTTGGCTGCGAGAATATCAAACGGTGGAGACCAACACTGCTATGCAATGAAGCTGGTAGGCGCGCTTTGACGGGGCGCGGTAGTGTGCTGAGAATTCTACACCGGGAGAGCGAGTCCGCTTATGCCGAAAATGCCCCAGGCAGGCCAGCGCCTGAACCTTTCATCGATCAAAGCAGTAGCTCACAAACCGATAGTTGTTGAGCGATCCGGCGAATACTGTCGAATACGCACCTTACGGCCAGACGAGGTGAACAAACGGATCGAAGGCTGGCTCGCCGACCCGGCTGTAGCAGCCGGGTTGAATATGCCCGGTACAGTGCTCAGCACAGAGGCGTTTCGAGCGTATGTCGCGAGTTTCGACAATGTGCGGCGCATGTTGCTGGCAATCCGTACCAAGAGCGACGAGCCTATTGGCTTGATCATGGCAGAGATTGATCAAAGGCACCGCGTCGGATCATTGCATCTCATCGTTGGGGACATCGCCCATCGACGGCTCCAAATTTCGTTCGAAGCAGTCACGCTTGCGATCTGGCACATGTTTTCTGAGCGCGGCCTGCAAAAGCTGATGTTTGAGCCGCTGTCCCGCAATCAAGCGGCGGTTACTGCTTGCCGACTTGGGATGTTACGCCAAGAGGGCGAATTGCGGTCCCACCGTCTAGACGCCAAGACGGGAGAAAGGCTCGATCAACTGATCTTCGCACTGACGATCGATGAGTTTAAGAGCCGCGTGCGTGTTGCGGCCAAACTTCCCATTTTCGAAGGACCCGGCCTTGCCAAGGAGTTCGTGCGAGAAACCGCGAGATCGTTTGGCCGTAAGCAGAACTAAAACCGGTAGGAAATCCCAAAATTCAGGGTTCCGAAACGCGGTTTGAAATCAATTGAATTCGCTACCTCGACCTTGTCGAACAGATATTCGACATATTCCGTTTTGAAAGACCATTTTGGAGCGAAGGCGTACTCAAAACCCGCTCCAAATGCCCCGCCGACACGCGTTTTGTTCACGGTATCCGCGCCCACAATAAACAAATCCGATGACGTCTTGATGCGGGTAACTGCGACACCAGCCGTTCCGTACAACAACAATTGGTCCGAAGCTAGCAAGCCAGCGCGTGCTCTGGCAGAAGCGACCCAATCGAGATCATAAGTATACGAATTTGTTTTGCCACCAAATATCGGATCTTCGGCAGTCTGGCTGTGGAAACCAAGGAAGTCAAAGCTCGCCACGCCGCCGTAAACAAACTGGCCAGATTGCCAATCGTGACCGACGAAGACACCGCCGACAAACGCAGTATCGTTGAAGTCAGAACCGCCGACGACATTACCACCGCTAAAGCCCGGGTGCGAAAATCCTGCGCCAATTTCAGCGCCGGCATAATAGCCCGTCCAGTCAACGTTTTGGGCATCTGCTGGTGCTGTCAGAGCGACGAGAGCCACCGATGCGTAGAATATTTTAAACATGTGTCGACCCCGCGATGGGGTCGCTTGTAGGCGTATATCATTGAAAATGCTGTAGTAATATCGTCACAGTCTGGACACCTTTTTTGGACTGGTTCCTTGCCTGGGAAAGCGTTCCAGGCCAGCCATTTCACGGGCGAAAACGCGGCTAACATGAGTGGAGCGTCATGACAAAGACCGCCGGTTGGATACGTCCAGAGACGGGTCGTCCCAACGTGGCCTCTGTGACGGTCCGGATGCTCCTTCCGCTGCGCTGCGGGTTTCAAGTGCCTCAGTCGCCCCTGGTTATTGGCCTGTCCGACCGAAGCATTGGCAAAACGGCCGGACCGCGCTATCCAGCCGGTGGGGGCCGCGGTCGAACCGAGGAAACATCAGATGAAACGCCTTGCCATCCTGACTGCTGTCGCGTCCGTGCTTTTTACCGGCGGCGCCAGCGCCCAATATGACGACCAGCCTGCCTGCGTCATGTTCGAGCATGTGAATTTTCGTGGGCGGTCGATCGAAATGGGCCCCGACGATTCGGTGAATTTTCGTGGCGGCCAGTTCTGGAACGACCGCGTGTCGTCTGTATTCGTTCGCCGCGGCTGCACGCTCGTTGCCTATGAGGATACGAATATGAGGGGTGAATCGATCGAGATCAGGCGCCGGGCTCGCGAGCTGGGCGGTGACTGGAACGACCGCATCTCGTCGGCCGAGTGCTATTGCGACGGTTATTGACCGCGCCGGGGCTGCAGCCTCGCCAAGCGTCGGCGACAAGGCGGCCCAACGACGTTGCCGCCGAACACGTTCCTGTTGATTGACAAGCCGATTGGCGTCTGTGAACAATTTCCCCCAGAGAAACAAAAGGGGAACCGACATGAACAGGATCGCCGTACTTGCCGTAACCTTGACGCTTGCCGCCGGCCTGTCCGCGCCGGTGATGGCCGCCACTTCGGTCACCATCGGCATCAGCGGCTGGACCGGTTTTGCGCCGCTGACGCTTGCCAAGCAGGCAGGCCTCTTCGAGAAGCACGGCCTCGACGTGACCTTGAAGAAGGTGCCGCAAGCCAGCCGTCCGCTCGCCATCGCCAGCGGCGACCTGCAATGCGCAGCCACAACAGTCGAGACCTGGTTGGTGTGGAACGCCAGCGGGGTGACGACCAAGCAGATCTTCCAGCTCGACAAATCCTATGGGGCCGACGGCATTGTCGTGCGCAACGACATCAAGAGCGTCGCCGATCTCAAGGGCAAGAATGTCGCCTCCTCGGCGCCCGGCACGTCGCCCTATTTCCTGCTGGCCTGGGTGCTGAACAAGAACGGCATGTCGACCAAGGACGTCACCGTCGTCAATCTGGAGCCGGACGCGGCGGCGCAGGCCTTCCTTGCGGGTCAGAACGACGCGGCGGTCACCTATGAGCCGTTCATCTCCGCCGTGCGCGACAAGGCCGACCAGGGCCACATCCTGGCGACCACGCTCGACTATCCGATGGTGCTCGACACGGTCGGCTGCACTCCAGAATTCCTCAAGGCCAATCCCGACGCCGCCAAGGCGCTCGCCGACAGCTATTTCGACGCGCTCGACCTGATCAAGAAGGATCCGCAAAAATCCTACGAGATCATGGGTGCCGATGTGAAACAGTCGGCCAAGGAATTCGAGGATTCGGCGAAGTACCTGAAGTGGGCTGACAAGGCCGCCAACAAGGAGTTCTTCACCAAGGAATTCCCGGACTTTTCCAAGACGGCGGGCGACCTGCTGTTGCAGATGGGGCTGATCAAGCAAGCGCCCGATGTCACCACGCTGGCCGACACCAGCGCGGTGGCGAACTGATCGCCCGGCAGGCTTTTGCCCATCAGGCGGCGGTGCCTGGCGCCACCGCCTTTTCCTGGACAAGCGACCATTTGATGGGGACCATGTGAAGATGCGCCCCTTGCATCCAGTCTCGCCGGGCATGCGAACCATGCTCGGCATTTCCTTCTTTGTGCTGTTTATTGCCTTCTGGGCCTGGATCACGCTTGGCGGCCACGTCAATCGCATCTTCCTCGCCGACCCGCTGTCGATGCTCAGGGACGGCTGGAGGCTGCTGGTCGAGGACCGTTTCTGGCTCGACATATTGATCACGATCTGGCGGGTCTTCGGCGGCTTTGTGCTGGCGTCGGTGGTCGCGGTGCCTATCGGCATCGCCATGGGCGCCTGGAAGCCGGTGGAGGCCTTCCTGGAACCCTTCGTCTCCTTTGCCCGCTATCTGCCGGCCTCGGCCTTCATTCCGCTGCTCATCCTGTGGGCAGGCATTGGCGAGCTGGAAAAGTTGCTGGTCATCTTCGTCGGTTCGGTCTTCCAGATCATCCTGATCGTCGCCGTCAAGGTCGGGTCCACTCGGCGCGATCTGGTCGAGGCCGCCTATACGCTGGGCTCGACCAACAACGGCATCGTCAAACGGGTGATCATGCCGGCCAATGCGCCCGAAATCGCCGAGACGCTGCGGCTGGTGCTGGGCTGGGCGTGGACCTATGTCATCGTCGCCGAGCTGATCGGCTCGTCGTCAGGCATCGGCTACATGATCATCAACAGCCAGTCGCGGCTGGCGACCGGACAGATCATCTTCGGCATCATCGTCATCGGCCTGATCGGGCTGTTGTCCGATTTCGCTTTCAAGGCCTTCAACCGCTGGCTCTTTCCGTGGAGCCTGGCGTGAGCAAGCTTCTCATCGAGGGCGTATCGCGCACCTTTGCGGGCGTGCGTGGGGGGCAGCCGGTCAAGGCGCTGATGCCGGTCGACCTGGCGGTCGCCGCCAATGATTTCATCACCATTCTGGGGCCGTCCGGTTGCGGAAAGTCGACGCTGTTGAGGATCGTCGCCGGTCTCGAAGCGCCGAGCGAGGGCCGCGTGCTGCTCGGCGGCAAGGCGGTGATCCGGCCAGGACCGGACCGCGGCATGGTTTTTCAGTCCTATACGCTGTTTCCCTGGCTGACGGTCGCGGAAAACATCGCCTTCGGCCTGCGGGAACGCGGCATGGCGCAAAAGGAAATGGACGGCATTGTCGCGTCCTATGTCGATCTTGTCGGGCTGAAAGGGTTCGAGAACCATTGGCCAAAGCAGCTTTCCGGCGGCATGCAGCAGCGTACGGCGATTGCCCGTGCGCTGGCCAACGATCCGGAGATCCTGCTGCTGGACGAACCGTTTGGCGCGCTCGACAACCAGACGCGCGGGCTGATGCAGGAGCTGTTGCTCGGCATCTGGGAGCGGCGCAAGAAGACGGTGCTGTTCGTCACCCACGACATCGAGGAGGCAATCTTCATGGCCTCGCGCGTCATCGTGATGACCGCGCGGCCCGGCCGCATCAAATCGGATGTCGCCGTCGACCTGCCGCATCCGCGCCACTACACGCTGAAGACCAGTCCGGAATTCTCGGCGCTGAAGGCGCGGCTGACCGAGGACATCCGGGTCGAGGCGATGCGCACGGCGCAGGGCCAGCCGGCCGAGGCCTGATCCGGAGCGTTCGGATCAGGCCGCCAGCAGTTGCTTGCGGTCGACACGCTCCTGCTGCGGCGAACGGGCGTAGAGCTCGCGGTAGCATTTGGAGAAATGCGAGGCCGAGACGAAGCCGCAGGCAACCGCCACCTCGACCACCGGCATCGAGGACTGGATCAAGAGATGCCTGGCGCGGTCGAGCCGGATCTCCAGATAGTAGCGGGCAGGAGAGCGTCCCATCTCGGTGCGGAACAGCCGCTCGATCTGGCGGCGCGACAGGTCGACATGGTCGGCGATCTCGATCAGCGACAGGGGCTCGGAGAGATTGCCTTCCATCAGTTCGATGATGGTCAGCACCTTCGAGTTCTGCACGCCAAGGCGGGCACGCAGCGGCAGGCGCTGGCGATCGGTCGGGCTGCGCACGCGGTCGGTCAGCACCTGCTCGCAGACCCGGTTGACGAGGCTTTCGTCGAAATCGTCGCCGATCAGCTTCAGCATCATGTCGAGCGCGGCGGTGCCGCCGGCGCAGGTGTAGACGTTCTGGTCGATCTCGAACAGGTCGGCAAAGACGTTGGCCTTTGGAAACGCCTCGGAAAAGCCCGGCAGGTTTTCCCAATGGATGGCGCAGCGCTTGTTGGACAAGAGGCCGGCGGCGGCAAGGATGTGCGCGCCGGTGCACAGGCCGCCAACGGCGACGCCGCGATTATATTCCTCGCGCAGCCAGGCGAAGGCCGACTTGTTCTGGTAGCGCTCGACATTGATGCCGCTGCAGACGATGGCCATGTTCGGCCGCTCGGGTCCGGCCATCTTCTTGCGCTCTTCCTCCAGCGAGGTGTTGACCGCGCATTCGACGCCGTTCGAGGCGCGCACGGGCTTGCCGTCGATGCTGGCGAGGCGCCAGCAATAGGCCTCGTAGCCGAGCATTCGATTGGCCGAGCGCAGCGGATCGAGCGCGGTCGCAAAAGCGATCATGGTGAAATCGGGGACAAGGAAGAACACAAACGATCGCTTGATCGGATGCTTGACGGCGTTCACGGGGAACCTCATCTGGCCATGGCGCGAACAGGATGTCGCGAATAGCATAGCGACATCAGGAAAAACCTTGCCTGTCAATCGGCTACGCTGCCTTGGCGAGACAAAATTTGCGACATGGTCGCAAATGGGCAATTGCTGTGCGCCAATGCATCGGGAAGATGGTCAGGGGATCGGCGGCAACTGTTCGCGCGACGGGCTAATGCGCAAAGGCAAAACAAAAACGCCGCGTTGGCTGGAGCCGGGCGGCGTTACAGTTTTAAAGCAGCGGCAGGGAGGCGCTGCCTGGAAAAATGGTCAGGCGACGAAGCCAAGGCGCGCCGCGGCCATCGCACCGGTCTGGCCGGGCATGGTGTTGGCAAGGCGCTGACGCTCGAGAGCGGTCGTCAGGTTCATTTCGCGGCGGGCGAAGAGGCGGGCAAAAAGCTTCATGATCATCTCCAATCGGTTGCTCAGACGGGTCGCCTTCGCTTGATGGAGTGGGGCAGCTCGTTTGCTGGTGGTCATATAGGCTTGAGTGAGCAGAAACTAAATCGCAAAAGCGAAGCGCTTGATATGAAATGCGACACCAAATGCGACAAATTTGGGCAAGCTGCTCGGAATTTATGATTGTTTACAAGGCATTAATTTGAAATGGAGCCGCTATGCGGCTTGCTCATATGCGCCATGCGTTGGTGACATGGCTCCAAAATTCATTTGAATGCAAATAAAGTGCAGAGGGCTGACGGGGAATAGAGAAGGCCTGCCGGGCTGGATGCGCGCGGCAGGCCGTCAGCATTTGATACACACGGTTTACTTCGCTCCAGCCCAGGATCCAGCGCCGTTGCGAATGCCGGTCTTGGTGTCGGAAGCTTCAGGCCAGCCGATATCCTTCTGCAGTTCGATAGGCAGGGAGCGGATGGCGCGCTCGGTCTGGTAGCGGGCGCGGGCTGCGCTGAATTCAGTCGCGATGCGACCGAGGGACGACAGGATAGACATTTCATTCTCCTTTGGTGGCGGGCCAGAAACATTCCGGCCTTTGATGTTTGGGGCCCTACACGCGGCGTGTTTCAACCCCATTTCAAGTCGATTGCAGGTCTGCGACGTGGTCGTCTCGTGGCTGCTTGTGGCAGCAACCTCAACCGATGGAGTTGACTATCCTCCTTATCCGGTGTTCAATCAAACGAAATGGAATGATGTTTTGTATCAGAAAAATTGAAGGCTGGTTCCCCATGAACGCCCCGCTCAATCATCCGCTGCCGCTGCTCGATCTTGACGTTTTGCGCACTTTCGTGGCGATTGCCGAGACCGGCAGCTTCACCACCGCCGCCAATGCCGTCTTCCGCACGCCGTCCGCGGTCTCCATGCAGATCAAGAAGCTGGAGGACATCCTGGGCCGCTCGGTGTTCGCGCGCGACGCCCGTTCCGTGTCGCTGACCACGGATGGCGAGATGCTGCTCGGCTATGCCCGGCGCCTGCTGTCGATCAACCGCGAGGTGGTGTCGAAGTTCATCATTCCCGAGATTGTCGGCGTGGTGCGGCTCGGTTCACCGGATGATTATGGCGAGCGCGTGCTGCCGCATGTGCTGAAGCGCTTCGCGCAGTCGCACCCCGCGATCGCCGTCGACGTCACCATCGACCAGAGCAGCAATCTGCGCCGCCGCATGGACGACCGCGCGCTCGACATCACGCTTCTGACCAATTCCTACAAGACCAGCGCGCTCGGCGCCGAAGTGCTTTTGACCGAGCCGATCGTCTGGGCTGGCGCCAAGGGGGGTTGCGCGCATCTGCGCGAGCCGCTGCCGGTGTCGCTGTGGGAGGAAGGTTGCGCCTGGCGGGCCGGCGCGCTCGATGCGCTGGGACGCGAGGGCCGCAATTACCGCGTCGCCTATATGAGCGCGCATACGGCAGGCCAGCGTGCCGCCATCATGGCCGACCTCGCGGTCGCGCCACTGCCACGATCGTTCCTCGGCAACGACATGGTCGAGCTCTGCCCGAAGGATGGCATGCCCGATATCGGCACCTACAATCTGGCCATGGTGGTGGCGCCGGACGCCAGCGCGCCGGTCAAGGCGGTGGCCGACCATATCCGCGCGACCTTCGAAGTTTTCAGGGAAACCGGCAAGTTCTGATCCGCCGGCGGATAGAAAGCAGGAGCGCTACTCCGCCGCCACGGCGGAGGGCGCTTCGAACCTTGTGCTTCTGTCTTGCCTGACCGGCGAGGGGCTCTCATTGAGAAACGCCGCGATGTGCTGACGCGCGCGCCGCGATTCCGGCATGTCGATCAGCGGCCAGACGTGGAACATGCCCTGCTCGTGGATGACATCGACCTCGACCCCGGCGGCACGCGCCTTTTCGGCGAAGATCAGATTGTCCGGGGTCAGAAGATCGCGCGAGCCGGTCAGTATCAGCGTTTTCGGCAGTACCGAGAGATCGCCATAGACCGGGCTGATGTGCCAGTCGCTGCGGTCGATGCCTGCACTGTACATCCGGATCGCCTCGAGGCCGCCCGGAATCCCGAGCCAGGGGTCGTTCCGCTCTGCCTCGAACAGCTTTGGGTTGGAAAGCGACATATCGAGGCCGGGTGAGATCAGCACATGGCGCGACGGCAGGGACAAGCCTTCTTCGGCTACCATCATGGTTAGCACCACGGCCATGTTGCCGCCGGCGGAATCGCCCATGAAGATGATGTCTTGCGCCTCCGTCTCGTCGAGCATCTGGCGATAGACATCGCCGACCATGCCGAACATGGCATGGAAATCGTGCTCGGGCGCGATGGGATAGATCGGCACGGTGATGCCGTAGCCCAGCCGGTCGGCCATGTCGGCGATCAGATGCCAGTGATAGGGCGTAATCTCAAACACATAGGCGCCGCCATGCAGGTAGAGGATCCGCTTCTGCTCGCCGGCTCTTGGGGCAATTTCGTAGACGGGGAAGCCGTCGACGGCGCGCGTCTCGATGTCGAAACGCTGCTGCAGCGAGGCCGGCGGATGGTGATCCTCGGTCTTGCGCGCGGCCGCGATCCAGCGCTGCAGGTTTTCCGGGCTGGAAAAGGCCTTTTTGCGGCTGTACCTGAGCACGAAGGACACGACGTGGCTTTTCAAACTTGGCATACGGATACACGAATTCCGGCGGCAGCCGACTAAGAGAATTCCCCCTCTCTTGCGAAGATCGTACCTCGGCCGAAAATGTCAAGATTTACGCAGTGCCACAAGGCCGTTTGTTCCAACGCCACCGCGTTCAGCGGCGCGGCAAAAGTGCGGCGCACAGCCGGTTGCCGGTTGCCGCCGGGGATGTCCGAGATCCCCGGCGTCTGCCGAGCAATTTGCATTTGTCGGCGAAGGTCATCAGCGCCCCGTGCCCAGAAGCAGCGACATGAGCGCGGCCTGCGGATCACTGGACGGCGAGGCCGGCCAGCCGATGTCCTTCTGGACATGCGCCGGAAGGCTGTTCAGCGCGCGGATCGCCTTGTTCCTGGCATGGGTCTTCCTGATGGTCGCACCGAAGCGGCCAAGATTTTCGAACATCGGCATTTTTCATCTCCCTTGAACAACGGCGAGCCGGGATTATCCCTGGAGCGCCGTTCTATGCCGGGGTAAATGCATCACGCATGTATCGGCCGGATTTCACGAAAACGCCGTTTCGGTTTCCGGATCGGGCGATCCGGAAACATTTGCATGCAAATGAGTTTGAGGTTTGAAGCGGCCGCTGAAAGTCGCGCTTACTCGCGGCCGCGCCTTGCCGCGTGGCCTTCGCGCGAGCGCCGGCGCGGGGCGGCGTCGCCGGCGACACCGTCTTCGCTGACCGTCTTGCGCGGCGGCAGTTTCACCGCCGCCGACAGTTTCGGGAACGGATCCACCTTGTTGGGCAGCGCCATGGCGTAGACGAAATGCTCCTGGAATTTCGATTCCAGCGCGGTCTCGATCTTCTCGATCTGGCTCACCGTCTCCTCGATCTCGCGGCGATAGCCGCGGTTCAAGAGTGCCATGCGCGCGCCGGCGCCGGCGGCGTTGCCGACGGCCGAAACCTTGTCGAGGTCGCAGTCGGGGATCAGGCCCAGCACCATGGCGTATTTCGGATCGATGAACGAGCCGAAAGCGCCAGCAAAATGGATGCGGTCGACATGCTCGGTGTTCTGCTTTTCCATCAAAAGCTTGGTGCCGGCATAAAGCGCTGCCTTGGCCAGCTGGATGGCGCGCACGTCGGTCTGGGTAATGGTGATCTTGGGCTCACCTTCCTTCAGCACATAGGAGAAGGTGCGGCCGTTGGCGACGACACGCGGCGAACGCGCGGCGAGCGATCCGTCGACGACGCCATCTTCGGAAATGATGCCGGCAAGATACATCTCGGCCACGATCTCGATGATGCCGGAGCCGCAGATGCCGGTGACGCCGGTCGCCTGCACGCTGTCGAGGAAACCGGGCTCGTCGGACCAGAGTTCCGAGCCGATGACGCGGTATTTCGGCTCCAGCGTGTCAGGATCGATGCGCACGCGCTCGATGGCGCCCGGCGCCGCGCGCTGGCCGCCGGAGATTTCGGCGCCTTCAAAGGCCGGGCCGGTTGGCGAGGAGGCGGCAACAACCCGCGCACGATTGCCAAGCACGATCTCGGCGTTGGTGCCGACGTCGACGATCAGCATCATCTCGTCCTGGCGATGCGGGCCTTCCGACAGCGTGACCGCCGCCGCGTCGGCGCCGACATGGCCGGCGATGCAGGGCAGCATATAGAGGCGAGCTCCCTGGTTGAGCTTGAGCCCGATGTCGGAGGCCTTGATGCGCACCGCGCCCGAGACGGCGAGCGCGAAGGGGGCACCGCCGAGTTCGGTCGGGTCGATGCCGAGGAACAGATGGTGCATGATCGGATTGCCGACGAAGACGGAATCCAGGATGTCGTTGCGCTGGACATTGCCTTCCGCGCACACCTTGTCGACAAGGCTGGAGATCGCCTCGCGCACGGCGACCGTCATGCCCTCGCGGCCATCCGGGTTCATCATCACATAGGAGACGCGGCTCATCAGATCCTCGCCGAAGCGGATCTGCGGGTTCGAGGTGCCGGAGGAGGCAGCGACGCGGCCCGACAGCAGCGACACCAGATGCATGGCGATGGTGGTCGAGCCGATATCGCAGGCCAGCCCATAGGCCTCGTTCTTGAGGCCAGGCCACAGCGCGATGACCCGCGCGATGTCGCTGTCGGCATCCTTGTGGATGGCGGCGGTGGCAGCCCAGTTGCCCTTGCGCAATATGCCCTGCACCTGCGGCAGCAGGTAGAAATCGAATTCGAGGTTTTTGAAGCCCCAATCCTTCATCAGCGCGATCTTGAGCCGATCGAGGTCGCCCAGCGGCTTGTGCATGTCGGGTTCTTCGATTTCGACGTAGCACATGCGGATAGCCGTATCGCGGGCGATCACCCTGGTGTCGGCATCCTTGCGGATGGTCTGCGCATTGATGACGGTATCCTGCGGCACGTCGATGACGAGGTCGCCGAGGATTTGCGCCGAGCAGGAGAGGCGGCGCCGTTCAGGCAGGCCGCGCACGCGCTCGTAGCGCTCTTCCTTGGGGCCCTTGGGCGATATGTGGTCGTTGGAGGAGACGATCTTGTGCTTGGCGAAATTGCCTTCCTGCACTTCGATCTGGCAGCGCCCGCACGTGGCGCGGCCGCCGCAGACGCTCTCGACATAGACGCCGAGCTGGCGCGCGGCATCGAGCACCGGCGTGCCGACAGGAAACCGCCCGCGCTTGCCCGACGGCATGAACAGCACGAGTGGATCGGTGATATTGGCAGGCGAGTTCATGCGTTCACGTGTCTCGATACGAATTGTCGATACCGTTTAACGGATCGTTTCAGTCTTGGGCGGAGTGTCTGATGGTCCAGAGGCCAATCATGTCCGATCTCCTGCTGTCCGGCATATTCACCGCTTTTACCATGGTGCGGTTGCTCAAGGGGCCATGGCTGCGCAATCCGCAATATCTGGCGACCGGAATTCTCGGCGCGATCGTCGCGGTACTGGTGCTGCACGGGTTCTGGCCTGCCTATGACGATGATTTCATCATAGGCGGCGTGACCGGCATATTCGGATCGTGGGCAGGAATGGCGCTGTTCGACGTCGTATTGGGCATGGCCTGAACGCAAGGCAGAGCCGTCCGACCGCATCGATGATGCGATCGGTCCAGCCTGGTTTGCGGTTTTGGTCACGATTGCGCGCTTATCCCCGGCCCATGCGGGCTTCACGGCCGCCACGGCGGCGCCCGCCAGCGGCAGCGCCATCGCCAGGCGCGTTGACCTGCGTCGCGGCTGCAACCGCATGGCCGCCCTCGGCCGGCTTGTAGTCCTTGTAGGTGCGGATCCAGTTGGTGCAGTTCTCGTCGGTGCCGTTCAGCACGTTGGCGCCGCGCACGGCTTCCATTTCCTGCGGCCGCACCGGGTTCATGATCGCCGAGGTCATGCCGGCGCCGATCACCATCGGGATGAAGGCGGCGTTGATGCCGTGGCGGTGCGGCAGGCCGAACGAGATGTTTGACAGGCCGCAGGTGGTGTTGACCTTGAGTTCCTCGCGCAGGCGGCGCAGCAGCGCGAACACCTGGCGGCCGGCATCGCCCAGCGCGCCGATCGGCATGACCAGCGGGTCGACGACGACGTCATGCGCGGGAATGCCGAAATCGGCGCAGCGCTCGACGATCTTCTTGGCGACGGCGAAGCGTACGTCCGGATCCATCGAAATGCCGGTCTCGTCGTTGGAGATGGCGACGACCGGCACGTTGTATTTCTTGACCAGGGGCAGGATGGCCTCGAGCTTTTCTTCCTCACCGGTGACGGAGTTGACCAGCGGGCGGCCCTTGGCGACCTTGAGCGCCGCCTCGATGGCGGCGGTGACGGATGAGTCGATCGACAGCGGCAGGTCTACGAGACCCTGAACGATCTCCAGCGTCTGGACCAAAAGGCCAGGCTCGGTTTCGTTGGGGTTGACCGAGGTGACACCGGCATTGACGTCGAGCATGGTGGCACCGCAGGCGGCCTGTTCCAGCGCGTCCTTGATGACGGTCTCGAAATTGCCAACCACCATTTCGGCGGCAAGCTTCTTGCGGCCGGTCGGGTTGATGCGCTCGCCAATCACGCAGAAGGGCTGGTCGAAGCCGATGATGATTTCTCGTGTCGCCGAGGCGACGATGGTCCGGGTCATGAAATCTCTCCGTCGTGATATAAAGAGTTCTTTATATCGTTATCTCTTGTCGATCAAGCGAATGGTCGCTCTCCGCGCGGATCAATGCGCGGTCTTCACCATGTCCACCTGGGTTTCGGTAATCTCGTCGTGCAGGATGTGATCGAGCCGGTCGGCAACCATCTGGTCGTCGCGACGGATTTCGCGCTTCCAGGGCTGGCGGCCCTTGAGCACGCCCGATTCATCGACGATCTCGGCGACATATTCTTCCTGGCGGTAGGCCATCACATGGATGCCCGAGACGCCGGGGATTTCCTTCACCTCGTTGATGATGTCGGTGCAGAGCTGCTTGCCTTCCTTCTTCTGGTCCTGCGCGCCCTCCAGCCGCTTGATGACGGCATCCGGGATGTGGATGCCCGGCACGTTGGAACGGATCCACTTGGCCGTCTTTGCCGAGGCGAGCGGGCCGACGCCGCACAGGACGAAGACCTTCTCCGTATGCCCCAGGTCCCGCGCCTTCTGCATGAAGGTCTTGAACATCGGCACGTCGAAACAATACTGCGTCTGCACGAACTGCGCGCCGGCGGCGATCTTCTTGCCAAGATGGATCGGGCGGAAGTCGAAGGGCGGCGCGAACGGATTGACGGCGGCGCCCAGGAAGACCTGCGGCGGCGTGGTCAGCTTGCGGCCGGACAGGAACTTGCCGTTGTCGCGCATGATGCGGACGGTTTCGAGCAGCGACATGGAATCGAGGTCGAACACCGGCTTGGCACCGGGCTGATCGCCGGCCTGCACGCCGTCGCCGGTCAGGCACAGCATGTTGGCGACCCCCATCGCCGCGCCGCCCAGCACGTCGCCCTGGATGGCGATGCGGTTCTTGTCACGGCAGGCGATCTGCATGATCGGGGCATAACCCATGCGGGTCAGCAGCGCGCATATGCCGACCGAGGACATGTGGCAATTGGCGCCGGATGCATCGACGGCGTTGATGGCGTCGACCCAGCCATCGAAGATCTTGGCCCTGTTGTAGACGTCTTCCGGGTCGGCGCTGTCGGGCGGATTGAGCTCCGTGGTCACTGCGAACTCGCCGCGACGCAACACGCGTTCCAGCCGGCCGCGCGAGGAGTGGCCGGGCAGGGGGTCGAGCGGCAGATGAATGCCGGCCGGGTTCTCGTCGCGCTGACGGGGGGTCATGCGGCGGCTCCGGTCTTTGGCGCGGCCGCGGCTTCACGGGCTGCCGCCGCCTGCGCGGTCACCCGCAGCCAGGCGGACGTCTCACGCAACGATTGATCGACCGGCTTCTGTACCGTCAGGATCTTGTCGGAGTTGACCATGTTCTGCGAACCTTCCCAGGCCTTGACCCAGACGCAGGGCATATTCGGCTCGACTTCGCAATTGCCGTTGGCGCGCACGCCGCCACAGGGGCCGTTGCGCAACTGCTTGGGGCAATTCATCGGGCATGACATGCCGGTCGACGACAGGATGCACTGGCCGCACATGCGGCAGTCGAACATGAAACCCTTGACGCGTTTTTCGACGAACTTGATTGGGGCCTCGACGCGTCCGTAGCCGAGGCCTTTCCAGAGCGGATGCAAAAGCAGGAAGGCATCGGCGAACCTGCTGTAGAACCATTCGAGCAGGCGCGAATGCCGGATCGACCACAACCTGACCGCAAAGGAGCGTTGCACGCGCCGCTGCGGCGACACGTCGGCTGGTTTGTAGTCGGATTTCGGCGCTGCCTTCTTGACCAGGGTGGCCTGGGTAACCGCCGGCTGTTGCTCAGACATTTTCTTTGCCGCCCGCCTTGACCAGAGCGACGAGCCGCTCACGGTCATATTTCGTGTCGAGGTCCTGGAAAGCCTTTTCGACTTCGGCTTCGAGATCGTCGCCGACAGGAACCGGGTCCGCCTTGCGCCATTCGGCCAGGTAGTCGTCGGTGCCGCCGGCGCCGGTGCGCATGGCGCACATATCGATGGCCTCGGTGAAGCGCAGCGGCAGCTCGCGCTTGGCATTCTGCCGGCCCCTCTTGACGATGACCTGGGCAGGGATGTCGCGCCAGTAGACGACGATAAGATCGGCCATGAATTCTCGCTCCTCGATGTCAGAGCATTGCCGCAAGCGCAATGGACCCGCTTGTTATGGGACGACGCGCGCGCATTCAAAAGCGACGCATTTCAATGTCGTAAAATGAAAGGCGTGTTTATTCGATTTCGACATGTGCCGGCGAAGAGCCCGCCAACCTGGAAATACTGCCGCGGACGGAGGACGCGCTACCAGATGCCGGTTCGGATTCCTGTCCAGACATAGAACCAGATGGTCGGGTGGTACCACTGTTTGGAAGGCAGGCCGGGATCGATCGTCGTGAGGTTCCCGGCAAGCGCATCGCGGATGGCCTCGACGCAGATGTCGCGCGAGAACGCCGTCTGGCGCAGCGCGTGGCTGGAAATCGTATCGCCTTTTTTCGACTTGCCGCGCGCCTGTTTCAGGACGCCGCCAGTGTCGACGCCGGCGTCGACCAGATGGACGGTCGTGCCGAAATTCTGCGGGTCGCCTGACGTCAGCGCCCAATAGCCGCCATTCATGCCGCGATATTTCGGTGTGATGCCGGCATGATAGTTGAGCACCGGGCAAGGCATCTTGCTCAGCATCTCCTTCGAGATCAGCCGGCACCCGTTGAGCAGCACGACACCAGGCTGGATCTTCTGGATCGCCTGCAAGCACTCCGGCCCGTTGGCCGAGGCCACCTGGATGATTTCCTGGCCGGGCCGCGGCTCGACCTCGAGCTTCTCCTCGGCGATCAAACGCGCCGCGTGAGCGATCAGGAACCGTTTGCCCAACCGGCTCAGCACCATCGTGCCAAGCTGGCCGATAGCCGAGACCCAGCCCTGGCGACGGGCCCGGCCAAGCAGCAATTGCTTCTTGGATTCAGGGGTTTCGAGGACGACGCTGACAGGGCCGACGCGATCGGCGATGGCGTTGATCATGGCCCATACATGTTGGCCGCCGCCGGTGACGACCACGATCGGTTTCGGATTGGATTCCGACGCTGCCATTGATCTTGCCATGCTCCAAGGGACCGGCTTAGACGGCGGACCTTAGGGCAGGCGGGTTAATCCTTGGTGTGCCGGGAACCTTCGATTGGGGCAAGGGACTCCGTCAACGCTTGAACTCGATGATATCGAGCTTCGATTCGTAA
This sequence comes from Mesorhizobium erdmanii, assembly GCF_013170725.1. Lineage (NCBI taxonomy): Bacteria > Pseudomonadati > Pseudomonadota > Alphaproteobacteria > Hyphomicrobiales > Phyllobacteriaceae > Mesorhizobium > Mesorhizobium erdmanii. The sequence continues at coordinate 3,517,598 of NZ_CP033361.1, forward strand.
TACGGGGCGGGAAGCTCGATGCGCCATTCGCCGGCGCCGGTGCGGAAGGCATAGCCGACCTGATCGGTCTGTGCACCGCTGCCATAGGGTTTTGCCCGGTCGTCGTTGACGGAGCCGGAGCCGAGATAGATCGCACGCTTCTCGCCATCGTCGAAGAAGCGGCCCTGGGTTCGCTGCGAGCCGGTGATTTTCGCCAGCCGCCAGCCGGAGCCATCGTCGGTCACCTTGCACTTGAACCAGCCATAGATGACGAGCGGGCTCAAACCGCCGGCCTTGATCGTGCGGCACTTCCAGGTGCCGGTCAGGTCCTTGTCGGAGAACGACACCAGCGGCTTGGCCAGCAAGGCATCGAGCTGTTTGACATCGGCCGCGTTACCCGCCTTCGCCTCGGCGAGTGCTGCCTTGCGCGTCTCTGCATATTTATCGAGGCGGGTCTTGTCGGCAGGCGTGATCAGCTTCTGCACCTGGCCGTCGGCAAGGGCGGGCAAGGTGCAACAGAGCAGGCCGATGGCGGCGAAAAGGGGACGAAGGATCATCTGGAACTCCCTGAGTCTCTAAAAATGGCTGTCGAAAAAATGGCAGTTAATGTCTGCAGCGGCGCAACTGCCGACCGATGCCTGAGTTTACTGGGTCGCCCGCGCCTGTCATCCGTGCTTAACAGCGTCACCGTCAAAAATCATGGTGTGACGCATGCGAATCTTGCTCACGGGATCATCGGGTTGGCTGGGCAGCGCACTGGCGCCGCGCCTGCGCGCGCTCGGCCATGAGGTGATCGGGCTGGACCCGGCTCCATCTGTTGAAACACAGGTGATCGGCTCGATCGCCGATCGGGATCTGATCATGCGGGCGGTGGGCGATAATCGTATCGAAGCCATCATTCACAGCGGCGCGCTGCACAAGCCCAATATAGAGAGCCGCACCAACAGCGATTTCGTCGCCACAAATGTGCAGGGCACACTGAACCTGCTCGACGCGGCGGTGGCGAGCGGCGTGCAGCGCTTCGTCTTCACCTCGACGACTTCACTGATGATATCGCAGGCGATACGCGACGGCTTCAAGGGCGGCGCCCGCAAGGCCGCCTGGCTGACGGAGGCGATGTCGCCCGAGCCGCGCAACATCTATGGCGTCACCAAGCTTTCGGCCGAACATCTGTGCCGCCTCTATCATCTTCGGCACGGCCTGCCGGTGGTCGTCCTGCGCACGGCGCGCTTCTTTCCCGAAGCCGACGACATGGCGCATGCGATCGAACAATCGGACGCCAACACCAAGGCCAACGAATTGCTGTTCCGGCGGTTGACCGTGGAGGATGCGGCCGAGGCTCATGTCCTTGCGTTGGAGAAGGCGCCGCAGCTCGGCTTCGATGTTTTCATCGTCTGTGCGCCGACACCGTTCCAGCCCGGCGACTGCGATGCGCTGATCGGGGATGCGCCGTCGGTTGTCGGGCGCTATTTCCCGGACTTTCCCGCCCTCTATGCGAAGAAAGGCTGGACGATGTTTTCCTCCATCGACCGGGTCTATGACGCGTCGCGGGCAAGGGACAGGCTGGGCTTCGTCTGCAAGACGAGTTTTATCGATGTGCTGGCGCAGTTACGGGCGGAAGAAGGAGCTTCCTAGCCGTTTTCACGCGTTGGCGGCGACCCGCGCCAGCTCGGGCGTCAGGTCGCCATAGCCGGTCGAACGCCGCTCATAGGCGAGGCCAAGCAGGGCTGCGGCCTTTTCCGCGACCTTGTCGAGCTCGGGATCATCGGTCTGCGCGAGGTAGATCAGCTTCTCATAGTTGCCGAAATAGTCCTTGATCAGTTCCGGGTGCTTGTCGAGACCGAGCGGCTTCATGAAGAAGGCATCGAACTGGCGGCAGAGAAAATCCGTCATGTAGAAGGACATCATGTCGTCGTCGGCGACCTTCGCATAGGCGTCCATGCCTTGATAGAAGGCGAAGCAGTGCGGGCCGGCCATGCGCTCGACGCCATGTTTCTCGATGACGCGGTCAAGCAGGCCACCAGTGCCGCAATCGGCATAGCCGACGAAGATGTGCTCATAGCCTTCCGCCTTGGCCTTCCCGATCGCCTTGTCCATGGCGGGCGCGATGCGGTCGGGATAGAAATGAAACTCCGCCGGCAAACAGGTCAGGTCAAGGTGATCCAGCCCGAGCCGTTCCTTGACGGCCAATACCTCGCGCGCAATCATCCCGCAGGCGATGACCAGCAGCCTGTCCGCTTCATTCGCTTGTGTTTTTTGAACCTTGGCCATGATCTGAGCTGAAACGGCTTTCGTTGCCGGCAATCATATCCTCATCTGGTAACAAAAAAGCCGCGCTGCAAGGCGCGGCTCTTTCTGTCTGTCCATCCTGATGCCTCGGATCAGGCCGACGCGCGCACGTTATGCTTGCGCTTCATGAAGTCCTTGGCGGTCTCGACCGCCACCGCGGCGTCGCGGCAATAGGCATCGGCGCCGACGGCCTTGCCGAACTCCTCGTTGAGCGGCGCGCCGCCGACGAGGACGACGTAATCGTCGCGTATGCCCTTTTCCTTCATAGTGTCGATGACGACCTTCATGTACGGCATGGTCGTGGTGAGCAGCGCCGACATGCCGATGATGTCGGGCTGATGCTGCTCGATGGCATCGAGATATTTCTCGACCGCGTTGTTGATGCCGAGGTCGATGACGTCGAAGCCAGCACCCTCCATCATCATGCCGACCAGGTTCTTGCCGATGTCGTGGATGTCGCCCTTGACGGTGCCGATCACCATCTTGCCCTGCTTGGGCGCGCCGGTGGCGGCGAGCAGCGGCCGCAGGATGTGCATGCCGGCTTTCATGGCGTTGGCCGAGAGCAGCACTTCGGGAACGAAAAGAATGCCGTCGCGAAAGTCCTCGCCGACGATGCGCATGCCTTCGACCAGCGCTTCGGTTAGCACCTTGTAGGGGACCCAGCCGCGCTCGAGCAGGATGTTGGTGCCTTCCTCGATCTCTTCCTTCAACCCGTCATAAAGGTCGTCGTGCATCTGCTGCACCAACTCGTCGTCGGAAAGTTCAGAAAGGATGATCTCGTCGTCGGACATTTTAATCCAGCTCCTCACGGCATCGCGACTGTGTCGCAAGGCACAAAATATTGGCGTTCATACCTAACCCGCAACGGGCGGCTATCCATAGCTGATTTGCGACTTCCCGCAAAAGGAAAGCGACTGGAAAATCTATTGGTTTTCTTGTCGATTTTGCGACAGGCGTTGGCGCGGACGGGCCGTTTCGAATAGGGTGCATGGCTACGATCCGGGCGAAAGCCGCGCCATGCGGCCGCAACGGTTACGGACCGGCCGGATTCAGGCCGGCCATATTCAGGGAAGAGCGATCATGAGCGAACACGCGGCAGTCGACCAGGAAGCGTCAAACGCGCGGCGTGGGCGCGGTGCCAGCGGCGGAGCGGCGGCCAGGCGCGCGGCGCGCTCCGGCGGCGGACCGGGCACCCAGCTGACCTACATCAAGCGCAAGATCAACGTCTATGAGGTGCTCGATGAGGAAGGCCTGGCGCTGATCGAGAAGAACACCGACACGGTGCTCGAAGAGATCGGCATCATCTTCCGCGATGACGCCGAAGCGCTGCAGCTGTGGAAAGAGGCTGGCGCCGATGTCAAGGGCGAGCGCGTGCATTTCCCGAAGGGTCTTTGCCGTTCGCTGCTGAAGACGGCGCCGTCCGTCTATACCCAGCATGCCCGCAATTCCGAGCGCTCGGTGCAGATCGGCGGCAACGCCACGGTTTTCGCGCCGGTCTATGGCCCGCCCTTCGTGCGCGATCTCGACGGCGTCAGGCGCTATGCGACGATCGAGGATTTCCGGAATTTCGTGAAGCTCGCCTATATGGCGCCTTCGATCCACCATTCCGGCGGCACGGTGTGCGAGCCTGTCGACGTGCCGGTCAACAAGCGCCATCTCGACATGATCTATTCGCACATAAAATATTCGGACAAGCCGTTCATGGGCTCGGTGACCGCGCCTGAACGCGCCGAAGACACCGTCGCCATGGCCAAGCTCGTCTTCGGCGACGATTTCGTCGAAAACAACACGGTGCTGACCAGCCTGATCAACGCCAACTCGCCGATGGTGTTCGACGAGACGATGCTTGGTGCGCTGAAGGTCTATTCGCGCCACAATCAGGCCTGCATCGTCACACCGTTCATCCTCGCCGGCGCGATGAGCCCGGTAACGGTCGCCGGCACGCTGACGCAGGTCCTGGCCGAGGTGCTGGCCGGCGCATCGTTCACGCAGCTGATCCGTCCCGGGGCGCCCGTGCTGTTCGGCACTTTTGCCTCGTCGATCTCGATGCAGTCGGGCGCGCCGACCTTCGGCACGCCGGAACCATCGCTGGTTTCCTATGGCGCGGCGCAGCTCGCACGTCGCCTCGGCCTGCCGTTCCGCACAGGGGGATCGCTGTGCGCGTCCAAGGTTCCGGATGCGCAGGCGGCCTATGAAAGCGCCAATACGCTGAACTCGACCATTCTTGCCGGCACCAACTTTGTCCTCCACTCGGCCGGCTGGCTCGAGGGCGGGTTGGCCTCCTGCTATGAAAAATTCATGATGGATATCGACCAGCTCGGCATGCAGCAGAAATTCTCCGAAGGCGTCGACCTGTCGGAAAACGGCCAGGCGATGGACGCGATCCGCCAAGTCGGCCCTGGCAGCCACTATCTCGGCTGCGACCACACCCAGGCCAATTTCCAGACCGCCTTCTACCGCTCCAACATCGCCGACAACAATTCCTACGAACAGTGGCTGGCCGAAGGCGAGAAGACCGCGCCGCAGCGCGCCAACGATCTCGCCCGCCGCTGGCTGGAGAGCTATGAGGCGCCGCATCTCGATCCGTCGATCGACGAGGCCCTGAAGGACTTCATCGCCAGGAAGAAGGGGTCGATGCCCGACGCCTTCACCTGAAAGGAGCCCGAGTCAGGCGGGGCTAAAGTCGCCAACATCATCCACAAGGAAGTCTGGCGGAGCGCCTTCTCCGATCCGGACAAGAAGGGATGATTCTTGCGCGCGGCATGATCGAGGAGATCACGGCCGCGCTTGCCGCCGATGGCCTTATCTTGCGCGGCGGTTTTGTTTTCCCTGATGTTGAGAATGCTCCCGATGGCGCCGCGGCAAGGTCGGTGCTGCTGGTGGGGCAGGCGGGTGCTGCACCTTGGCCGCATTTCATGCGTTGGCGAGCGCAGCAACCACAGACAATCGCCAATCCGCTGGATACGTGGTCTCGACAGGTCATCGGCAATGTGGCCGAAGCATTCGGCGCGCGGGCGGTGTCACCCTCGGACAAGCCCTATTTGCCATTCCAGCAATGGGCTGTTCGGGCAGAGGGGCTAAAACCGTCGCCGCTCGGCATTCTCATGCATCCGCGATATGGGCTTTGGCACGCCTATCGCGGCGCGCTGCTGTTCGAGGACGAGATCGCGGTTCCGGAGCAGGCCGAGACGATCCATCTCTGCGACAGCTGCGTCGACAAACCTTGCCTGAAATCCTGTCCGGTCGATGCCTATTCGAGGGCAGGTTTCGCCTACCAGGCCTGCCTGGCGCATGTACGGGGAGCCAATGGCGAACCGTGCCGGAGCGGCGGCTGCCTCGACCGCAATGCCTGTCCCTATGGCACGGAATACCGCTATCCGCCTGAAATCCAGGCTTTTCACATGGCTAGCTTCGCACGCGCTGCCAGCTGATCGACGGCATTGTGCGGCGTGTGTCCGTTCCGATGAACACCTTGACGGGTGCCGAAAGCAAGCCTATTCATCAAGTCATCTGATGACTTGATGAATAGGCCGATGCAACCTGCCAGCAGAACCAATCTCACCGACAGCGCCACCGACAGCCTGCGGGCCGAGATCATCGGCGGCCGCTGGGGTATCGGCGAGCGCATCCCCAATGAGGCGGCTCTCAGCGATCTTCTGTCGGTCAGCCGCGGCACGGTGCGTGAGGCGGTGCGGGTGCTTGTCTCGCAGGGATTGCTGGATACGCGCCAGGGCTCGGGCACCTACGTGCGCTCGACTGTCGATTCTTCCGCGGCTCTCGACCGGGTCAAACGCACCGGTTTGCGCGATCAATGGGAGGCGCGGGCGGCATTGGACCTGGAGGCCGCACGGTTGGCCGCCTTGCGCCGCACGCCCGCCGATCTCGACCAGATGCGCCGGCTGCTGGCCGAGCGCGGCACGGTCGCCGATGGCGGCAGCGAAGCCTTCATCCGGCGCGACCTCGCTTTCCACAAATCGGTCGTCGCGGCTTCCGGCAACAGGGCGATGATGGAGCTCTACGACTTCTTCACCGCCGCCATCACCGAAACCATCCATGCCACCATCGACGGCGAACTGCCCGAGCCGGATCAACAGGCGCACGCGGCAATCGTCGACGCGATCGCCGCAAGCGATCCCGACCGCGCGGTTGCCGCCGTTCGCGCTTTCATGGCGCCGGTGCTTGCCCAACTCGAAAGACTGCTTTCCCAATGAACCAGACGTTTCGTCAGCCCGCCCCGACGGTGCAATCCAAGGCCGTCGAGGGACTGGAGCTCATCGATGCCGAAGCCGATAGCCTGCCGCAGCCGCAGCCACCCGAGCCACTCAGCCGCGCCGCGCGCATCGTGCTTGGTGCAAGCCTCGTGCTGATCGCCTTCAATCTGCGGCCGCTGTTTTCCAGCCTGTCGGTGCTGTTGCCCGAGGTGATGCAGGCGACCGGTCTTTCGACGACCGGCGCCAGCCTGCTGACCACGCTTCCGGTGCTGTGTCTCGGCCTGTTCGCGCCCTTTGCGCCCAGGCTCGCCCAGCGCTACGGGGCGGAGCGCACTCTGCTCGGTGCGCTTGTGCTGCTGGCGCTGGGAACCGGCCTGCGCTGGTTCGGCTCGGTGCCACTGCTGTTTGTCGCCACTTTCCTTGCCGGCGGCGCCATTGCCATCGGCAACGTGCTTTTGCCCGGCCTGGTCAAGCGTGATTTCGCCGACCGGGCCGCCGTCATGACCGGGCTCTACACCATGGCGCTCTGCGCCGGTTCGGCCGCTGCCGCCGGTCTCACCCTGCCGATCGAGCATTTTGTCACGGGTTCGTGGTCAGGCGCACTCGCTGGATGGGCGGTGCCGACATTGCTTGTGCTGCTGATCTGGATCCCCCAGGCGCTGGGCAGCCGGCGGCAAGTCAGCCATCGCGGTTTTCGCGTCGTCGGCCTGTGGCGCGATCGCCTGGCCTGGCAGGTGACGCTGTTCATGGGGCTGCAGTCGGCGCTTGCCTATTGCATCTTCGGCTGGCTGGCGCCGATCCTGCGCGAGCGTGGCTTCGACGCGGCCAGCGCCGGTGCCGTCGCCTCGCTCTCGGTCATGGCGCAAGTCATCACCTGCCTTGCCGTCCCGTCCATTGCCGTACGGCTCAAGGACCAGCGCGGCATCAACGTTGCGCTCGTCGTCATCGCGGTGGTTGCGTTCCTCGGCATTCTGTTCGCGCCGGTCTCGACCGTGCTTTTCTGGGCGGTGTTGCAAGGCATCGGGCAGGGCGGCCTGATCGCCGCCGCCATGACCCTGATCGTGCTGCGGTCGCCGGATTCGCATGTCGCTGCGCATCTTTCGGGCATGGCGCAAGGTGTTGGCTATGTGCTTGCGGCAGCCGGCCCGCTGCTGGTGGGGCTGATCCGCGGCTGGACAGGCAGTTTCTCGGAATCGGCCTACCTGTTCGTCGCGCTTGGGCTCGGCGTCGCGGTCATGGGGTTCGGCGCCGGACGAGCGCTGCATGTCGGCGCAAGGACCATTCGCATCGAGGGGGACGGCTGATCCAAGCCCTTCCACGTCGCAGCCTCGGAAACCTGCGAACGCATCACGCGATCCTGCACGAAATCTTGACCGACAGGCTCAGGGAACGCCTTGCCGTGGCGGCTCGCGCGGATATGTATCGCGCATCTGATCAATGGAGCAGGCAATGACGAAGCAGGACCTTCAGATCAAGACCCGTGACGGCGTGGCGAAGGCGGGTCTGTTCCGTTCGCGCAAGGCTTCTCCGGTCAAGGCCGGTGTCATTCTCTACCAGGACGCGTTCGGTCCACGCCCGGCGCTCGATAGCATGGCCGAGCGGCTGGCGGGCGAAGGCTATGCGGTGCTGGTACCGGATCTCTTCCATCGCAACGCACCTTACGGGCCGTTCGATGCCAGGACGGCTTTTACAGTAGAAGAGACGAAAGTGGCGCTGATGGCGCTGGTCACCGGTACGACGCAGGAGATGACCATCAGCGACAGCGCCGCCTTTCTCGCTGCGCTCGCCGGCGAAGGCGTTACGGGTCCGATCGGCACCGTCGGCTATTGCATGGGTGGCGCGCGGGCGCTGAACGCCGCCGCGACCTATCCGGACAGGATCAAGGCCGCCGCCAGCTTCCATGGCGGCAATCTGGCCAGCGATGCCGCCGACAGCCCACACCGCAAGGCGACGTCCATGAAGGCCCGGCTCTATGTCGGCATGGCCGGCGTCGACAGGAGTTTCCCTCCGGAGCAGTCGACCCGGCTGGAGGAGGCGCTGCGCAATGCCGAAGTCGACCATGTGCTGGAGAATTATGTCGGCATGGCGCATGGCTGGTGCGTGCCGGACCACGGCGTGTACAACGAAGCCGGCGCCGAGCGGCATTGGCAAAGGCTGATTGCGCTGTTTGCGGAGACGCTAGGGTAAGCGATTGTGCTGTGAGTAAGTCCAGCTTGGCAGCGAGGTAGAGCAAGCTTTCGAAAGTCGTGCGGCCCCTCATCCGCCGCTTCGGGGCATCTTCTCCCCATGAACGGGGATAAGGTAAGGAGCGCTTGCCAAAAGAATCTTTGCATCACCCCAAGGATTAGCCATTAGCCTTCGTCCAACAGGCAAATGATGGCAATGATGCTGGATGAGAGCGAAGCCTCCGACGCCGAACTGATTGGGCGGGCGAAGGGCGGAGACAGGGGGGCCTTCGGCACATTGCTGGAGCGCCACTACGACTTCGTCTATCGCGCCGCCTATCGCTGGTGCGGCAAGAAAGCGGATGCCGAAGACATTGCCCAGGAAGTCTGCGTCCGGCTCGGCAAGGCGATCCGCGACTATCGTGGTGGCGGCGCTTTCACGACATGGCTCTATTCCGTGACGATGAACGCCGCGCGCGACACGATGCGAAAGACCGCGCGCGAGACGGTCAAGACCGCGGCCTATGGCGTCCATGCGCTGATTTCGGGCGAGGCCCCGGCCGAGAGCGAGGATCCGGCAGAGGCGCTGTGGGCCGCGGTGCGGCAATTGCCGGACAAGCAGCGCGACGCCGTGCTGTTGGTTTATGGCGAAGGCTTGAGCCACGCGGCCGCCGCCGAGGCTATGACGATCTCGGAGGCGACGGTTTCCTGGCACATCCATGAAGCGAAGAAACGGCTGAAGACGCTGATGCGCTCGGCCGGGGAAGTGTGACCATGGTCGACGACACCGAACTCAACAAACTGCGCGACGCGGCGGTGCCGGCACCGGGCGAGAGTGCGAAGGCGCGGGCCTTCGAGGCCGCCCTGCGCGCGTATGATCAGGAAAATTTTTCCGCCGTCACCCAAGGATCGGTCGGCGGCCTTCGTCTCACGGAGCGAGCACAAAAGCTCTGGAGCGAGATCATGCAAAAGAAGTTCATCGCCACGCCGGCCCTTGCCGGGCTCATCGCCCTGCCGATCGCCGGATACGCCACCTTCCATCTGCTGAGGGAACAGCCGCCCAAATTCGGTGGCGACGAAAAGATCACGGAGACGCTGGCCGACAAGCCGGCGACGCTGAAGCCGCTGGCCAAGCAGGCGCCGGCAGATCAGACGGTCAACGAGCCCACCGTGGCCAACCTGCAGGAAAAGGACAAGAAGGCCGACGCGGATGTCGAGAGCCGCGACGCCACGGAAGTTCTGGTCGCGCCGACCGCGCCGCCGAAGTCCGAATCAACGATTGCCGGTGGCTCCGCTCAGCAGGATGCGCTCGGGCGCGGCATAGTGGCCGAACCGGCACCGCCAGCGCCGACGGGTGAGTTCGCACTCGACGGCACCGCCGCACCCAGCACGTCGCGGGTCGCCCGCATGCCCGCCGCCGAGTCCAAGCTGATGGCGCCGCGGCCGACCATGGCACCGGCGGATCAGGTGGCGCCGCCGGAGGAGAACCGCAACCGCGTCCAGGATTTCAAGACCAATCCGGTTCATGCGGCGCTCGAAGATCCGGTCTCGACCTTCTCGATCGATGTCGACACCGCCTCCTATTCCTTCGTGCGCCGTTCGCTGAAGGAAGGCTCCGTGCCGCAGGCCGACACGGTCCGTGTCGAGGAGATGATCAACTACTTCCCCTACGACTGGAAGGGGCCGGACTCGGCCTCGACGCCGTTCAACTCGACCGTCAGCGTCATGCCGACGCCGTGGAACGAGCACACGAAGCTGATGCATGTCGCCATCAAGGGCTTCGACATCAAGCCGACCGAGCAGCCGAAGGCCAATCTGGTGTTCCTGATCGACGTCTCGGGCTCGATGGACGAGCCCGACAAACTGCCGCTGCTCAAGTCGGCATTCCGGCTGCTGGTCGGCAAGCTGAAGGCCGACGACACCATTTCCATCGTCACTTATGCCGGCGAAGCGGGCACGGTCCTGGAGCCGACCAAGGCCTCCGAAAAGGACAAGATTCTCAATGCTATCGACAATCTGACACCCGGCGGCAGCACGGCCGGCGAGGCGGGCATCAAGGAAGCCTATAGGCTGGCGCAGAAATCCTTCGTCAAGGACGGCGTCAACCGGGTTATGCTGGCCACCGATGGCGACTTCAATGTCGGGCAGAGCGACGACGATGATTTGAAGCGCCTGATCGAACAGGAGCGCAAGTCGGGCGTCTTCCTGTCCGTGTTCGGTTTCGGCCACGACAATCTGAACGACCAGATGATGCAGACCATCGCCCAGAACGGCAACGGCACCGCTGCCTATATCGACACGCTGGCCGAGGCCGAAAAGGTGCTGGTCGAGGACGCCTCCTCGACGCTGTTCCCGATTGCCAAGGACGTGAAGATCCAGGTCGAATTCAACCCGAACAAGGTCTCGGAGTACCGGCTGATCGGCTACGAGACCCGGGCGCTCAACCGCGAGGATTTCAACAATGACCGCGTCGACGCTGGCGATATCGGCTCGGGCCATTCGGTCACCGCGATCTACGAGATCACGCCGAAGGGCAGCGGCGGCGAGCAGATCGACCCGCTGCGCTACGGCCAGGCCACAGTCAACAATGGCGGCGTCGCCAATGCGGACGAATATGCCTTCGTCAAGATCCGCTACAAGCTGCCGAACGAGGACGTCTCGAAGCTGATCACCACGCCGGTGACCTCGGCCAACGAGGTGTCGTCCTTCGACCAGGCCAGCACCGACCAGCGTTTCTCCGTCGCCGTCGCCGCCTTCGGCCAGAAGCTGCGCGACGAGGATGCCACCGCGAAGTTCGGTTACGACAAGATCATGGAGATTGCCACCGCCGCCCGAGGAGCCGACCCGTTTGGGTACAGGTCCGAGTTCCTTTCGCTTGTGCGCCTTGCCTCGGCGCTGGGCGGTAACCGGTAGTGGCAATACGGCCGGTTCCTTTCAGACGGCGGTCGTTCTGACACGGGAGCCGGCCTACGGGCGGGTGAGGCAGGCCGGCGAGGGGTTCATTCCCTTGCCGGCTTTTTTTCGTTGCGCGGCTGCCTTGCACCACCCATTCTGGCGAGATGAAAGGCGAAGCTATGAAGAAACGCATTGTCCTTGTGCGGCACAGCGACGAGCCCGCAGACGACCGTGTGTTCGCCTACCTCCAGCAGAACGGCTACGAGCCGGTCTTGCGCCGCGCCTTTGCCGGAGAGGCGCTCGATGCTGACGATACCGTCGCAGGCGGCGTGATTTATGGCGGCATGTACAATGTATATGACACGTCGCTGCATCCGTTCTTGCTGGACGAATACCGGTTTATCGACTTCTGCATGAATGCCGGCATCCCCTTGCTCGGCATCTGCCAGGGCGCGCAGCAGATTGCTTGGCTTCACGGCGCGCATGTCGGTCCGCCGGCAAGCGGTGTGCATGAGTTTGGCTGTTATCCAATTTACCCGGCTGAGGGCGCGGAAGATTTCCTGCCTGCGCCGATCCATGTGACGCAGTCACACTGGCATGGGCTCGAACTGCCGGAAGGCGCCCAGCACCTTGCCTCGAGCGCCCTGTTTCCCAATCAGGCTTTTCGGATTGGCGAAAAGGTCTACGGCCTGCAGTTCCATGCGGAAGTAACCCCAACCGGATTTCAGCGTGTGCAGAACCGCCCGACAGCGAATTACGACAAGCCGGGCGCACAGACGCGCGAGGAGCAGGATCGCCTCTTGAGTCTGCATGATGCGGCGCAAGCCGCCTGGTTCGATGGCTTCCTGCGGAAGCTTTTTCCGCCGTTGATTTAGCTGCCCTGACGACGGTGGGATCGCCGGTTTGTGGCGATCTGCGGGGATCGTTAAATTGCGCGGCATTTCCGGTACCGGATCGCAACTCCCTGTTGCTACATCGGTCATGTCTAAAGGCTTGAGGGAGCCGGAATTGCAGATCACGACTATCGCCAACTCGCCATCGCCGGCACGCGACACTTCGGCGGTTTCATCAGCCCCGTCAGCAGAAACCAGACGCATCGGCGATGACGTCGCCCAGGCGCGCAAGACCGCCATGTCGGCCCTGACCAACGACCGCTTCCGCGCCATGCTGGAACACATCACCGATCCGGCTTCATCAGGCGCGCTGATGACGATGCGCGGCGACAACGTGGTCGATTTCAAGTCGGCGCAGTCGAGCTACGCCGACAACAGCGAATAATCAAAAAGCTTCAGCCCCGGCCCCGGCGCCGTTCGCGGCGGGCTTCGCTTGTCTCGGCGGTGTTTTCCGTCGCCACCTTGTTGCGCATCGGACCGATGCGCTCGACGATTGCCGCAACCGTCGGACGATCCGCCTTGGTGTGGGCATCGAGCGCCTTGCGCATGGCGGCAAGGTGCTGGAACGAGGTGCCGCAGCAGCCGCCGACGATTTTCGCGCCGGCATCGACGGCCAGACGCACATAATCGGCCATCAATTCCGGCGTGCCGGAATAATGGATTTCGGTGCCGCGGAATTCCGGGATGCCGCAATTGCCCTTGACGATGACCGTCGCCTGCGGCTTCGCCTCGGTCATGTCGAGCAGCGATGCCAGTATGTCCGAGGCGCCGACGCCGCAATTGGCGCCAACGCCGAGCGGGGCTTGCGCCAAGCCGTCGACGACGCCGTGGATGTCTTTCGGCAGCAGGCCCATCATGGTGCGGCCCGCGGTGTCGAAGGAGCCGGTATAGGTGTAGGGCAGGCCAACGCGTATGGCTGCTTCGGCGGCGGCACGGATCTCGTCGGGCGCCGACATGGTCTCGATCCAGGCGACTTCGGCTCCGCCTTCCTTGAGGCCCTCGATCTGCTCGGCAAAAGCGTCGACCGCCTCGTCATAGGTCATGGCGCCGAGCGGCACCAGCAATTCGCCGGTCGGGCCGACGGAGCCGGCGACGATCACCTTGCGCCCGGCCTTGTCGGCGACGGCCCGCGCAATCTCGGCGGCGCGATTGTTCAGCGCGTGCACACGGTCCTGCGCATGGTGGAGTTTCAGCCGATGACGGGTGCCGCCAAAGGAATTGGTCAGGATGATGTCGGCGCCGGCATCGACGAAGTTCTGGTGCAGGCTGGTGATGGTGTCAGGGGCTGTCTCGTTCAGTAGTTCCGGCGCCTCGCCGGCCTCCAGGCCCATCGCGAACAGGTTGGTGCCGGTGGCGCCATCGGCCAAAAGCACGCCCTTTTCAGCCAGCAGGGCATCAATCGGATTGGTCGTCGTCATCATATTGGCTTTCGTGTTTCGAATTCGAATAAGGATATAAAGAAGTCTTTATGTCTAGTCAATGATTTGCGGGCGACGACCCGGTCGATACGGCGACTGCCGGCGATCAGACAGCGCCCGATGGAAACGACATGCCGGCGAGATTGCGCGCGAAGGCGGCGGCCTCGTGCGGGTTGATGTCGGCGGCACGGATAAGATTGTCGAAATGCCGGGTCAGCGCCTGCACCGGCTGGGTGGCGTTCAGCACCACATACATGTCGCCGACATAGATGGCGGCACGGTAGGGGCCGAAGATGGTCAGCGGGATCGAATAGCGCATGCGGCCGTCATAGAGGAACAGGCGAAAGGTGGGGTAGAGATCGTCGAGCAGTGTCGCCATGTGGGCGAGCTGCTGGCGGCGGTCTGCCTCCGGAAAGCGGTCCCATACGCCGAGGCCGCGCGCAAAAATCTCCAGCGTGTGGCGCGGCATGCAGACTTCCATGTCGGTTTCCGGTCGCCGGTTGTATTCGATGCGGTATTGGGTCTCGCTGGCCTGGGCCAAGCGACTCCTGTTGGTGATGTTGGCCTCGTAATCGACCAGCGCGCGGGTCCGCAGGAGGTCGGGAATGCCGGCCGGCACATAGCGGATCTTGGTGCCCGCGGCCTCGGCGAACCACTTGGCGAGCAGGGTGCGGTCGAAACCGTCGGGCGCTTCCTCGATCTCCAGGCTTTCGCGGATTTCGCCGGTAACGCCTTCATCCTGGCTGAGACCGAGCAGCCAGTCGAGCGACACCTTGAATTCGGCTGCCATGTTGAGCAGCGTCTCGGCGCGCGGCAGACGCGTCGAAGCGCCCGACATCAGCTGCGACAGTGCCGAACGATCGATGCCGACAGCTGACGCGAATGCCGACTGGTTGAGGTCGGAGCGTGTCAGGAGCAGCTTCAGGCGCTCCCGAAAGATTGCTGACAGGTCCCGTTTGTCCATCGCCATGCTCCGCGAATCCTGAGGAAAAATTTGCGCCGAACCGGCCCAGGGTGGCGTCTTAGGCGTAAATGAATCCCTAAGACTGTTTACAATGTGTAACATGTGCGGTCAAAAATGCGCAATCGCAACATTTTGTATACTTTGTCGCGTTGAGTGGAATCGTTTCTCCTGACACTATGTTGTCAGGAACCATTGGGGGTTCCGGCGACTGAGGGGCAGTGGTCGATAGCATGACAGGCAAGAGCATCAAGCGACGCAACACACCGGCCATCGAGTGGCCGACCACGGCTCTCGCTTTCTTCTGTTACGGAACTTGGCTTGCCACCGGTTTCCTGCTCTGGCCTTCCTATCCCATCGTGGCGCTCTTTCTCCTCGGCTTTGTCCTGGCACTGCAGTCGTCGATCATGCATGAAGTGCTGCATGGCCATCCGACGCGCAGCGCGCTGGTCAACGAGGCCTTCGTCTTCCTGCCGATCGGCCTGGTGTGGCCGTTCCGGCGCTTCAAGACGCTGCATTTGCGCCACCATGCCGACGAGCGGCTGACCGATCCGCTTGACGATCCCGAGAGCTATTATCAGGCGCTCTGGCAGCATGACGAGTTGCCGCAGACGATGAAATTCCTGCTCAACATCAACAACACCATGGCCGGCCGTTTCTTCCTCGGCCCCTGGCTGTCCTGCATCGGCTTCTTCATCGACGATGCCAAGCAGATGATGGCCGGCGACAAGGCGATCCGAAAAGCCTGGCTGCTGCATGCGATCGGCCTCGCCATCGTGGTGCCGATCGTGCAGTTCGGCTTCGGCATTCCGCTGTGGCTATACATTCTGGTGCCGGTATGGCTCGGCCAATCGCTGATCGCGATCCGCACTTTCGCCGAGCATCAGTGGTCCGAGCACCCGGAAGGCCGCACGGTGATCATCGAGCGCTCGCCGCTGTCGCTCCTGTTCCTCAACAACAATCTGCACTTTGTCCATCACAAAGCCCCGACGGCGGCCTGGTACAGACTGCCCAAGCTGTTTCGCGAGCGCCGCGACGAATGGCTGAGGATGAACAATGGCTATGTCTATCCAAACTATTTCGCGCTGATCAAAGCCTACGCCTTCAAGGCGAAGGAGCCGATCGTGCACCCGGTGCTGCGACGCGCACCCGAGCACGGCCGGGCCTTCAAGCCGCGCATCCGGGCGCACAGCATCAATGGGCTCGGCACCGCGCCGGTGCCCGCCGAGCCGCCCAAGGAATAAGTCCGGGCAACCCAGGGTCCCCGAGTCGGCCAATTCTGATTGGACGGCGCGTTTTTGCGATCCTTTCTCCAGACATGATGATTTGATATCGGCATGAGCGAATTGATTGCGGCGTTGCCGATGTATGACTGGCCCGAAGTTCGCGACGCTATCGACGCGCAATGGGCACTGTTGCGCGATGCCCTCCGGCAGAGGGGCGTGGATGCGCCTGAAGCCATCGTTCGCCGCAATGGTGACCTGCCTGCCGTGCCTGGCGGCATCCATGACGCCGCCGGAAACCTGATCGCACCCGATCCCGCGACCTTGCCACCTGACGAACTGGACTTCCACAAGCTCTGGCTGCATCCGGCTTTGCTGTTCGCGCAGACCTGCTGGGGGCCCATGGAACTTGGCCTGTCGCAGCATGTTCAGGTGGTCGGCCAACCAAGCTACGACGCCTATGAAGGCGGGCAAGGCGAACTCTATTGCAGCGCGCTGGTGATGCGGGCAGGCGAGGGTGACGAGGTTCGGTCGCCAGCCGATGGCAAGGCCGTGCTTCCGCTTGATCGCATCCGTGGCAAGCGCTTCACCTTCAACAGCCTGGATTCCATGTCGGGTATCATCGCGCTGACGCGCGACCTGAAAGCGGCCGGCGAAACCCTCGATATCTTCTCATCGCGCGGCGAAAGTGGCGGCCATCGCGGCTCCATCGTCACCGTGGCTGAGGGCAGGGCGGATGTCGCTGCGATCGACTGTGAAAGCTGGGCGCTGGCGCAGCGTTTCGAACCAGCGGCTCGGAAAGTGGTGATCGTCGGCTGGACGGCACGGCGCAAGGGCCTGCCGTTCATCACGGCCAGGACGACGCCGGAAAAGACAGTTCAAGCCATGCGCGAAGCCCTTGCCGGCCTAGCCCAGCAGCCTCGCATCCAAAGGGTAGGTTGAAAGCTGCTCGTTGCCGGTCTCGGTGATCAGGATCTGCTCCTCGATCTTGACGCCTTCGCGCCCACCGAGCCGGCCGATATAGCTTTCCACGCACAGGACCATGCCTGGTTCGAGCACGCCGTCGGGCGTGTCTGAAGTCCAGTCGCTGGCATGCGGCAAGGTCGGGTATTCGTCGGCCAGGCCGACGCCGTGGTAAAGCACGCCATAACGGGTCGGGAAGCAGTCTCCTGGCGGCACCGCCGAGCGCTCGACCAGGTCGCGGAACGAAATGCCGGGCCGCATCAAGTCTGTGTTGTGTTCGATCTGGTCGGCGGCGATACGGAACAGATCGCGCTGTTCATTGGTCGGCTCGGTATCGCCGCACAGCCAGGTGCGCGACAGGTCGGCGCAGAAGCCGTAGGGGCCGATCAGGTCGGTGTCGAAGGCGACGAGATCGCCGGCCTCGATTTTGCGCGACGAGCATTCCTGGAACCAGGGATTGGTGCGCGGCCCCGACGCCAGCAGCCGGGTCTCGATCCATTCGCCGCCGCGCGCGATATTGCCGCGATGCAGTTCCGCCCACAGCTCGTTCTCGGAGATGCCCGGCTTCAGCGCCTGTTCCATCTCGCCCATCGCAGCTTCGCAAGCGACGATGGCGCGGCGCATGGCAAGGATTTCATCCGGCGATTTGATCAGCCGCGCATTCTCCATCACCGCTTCGCCATTGCCGATGGAGATGCCGAGGCGCGCGAGTTCCTCGACGCCTTCGGGATTGAGGTGGTCGACAGCGATGCGGCTGTTGCCGCCGCCATGGTCCCTCACCAGATCGGCGATGCCGGTGGCCCAGCGGCGGACTTTCTGCTCGGTCAATTCGCCGCCATAGAGATACATCCACGACACCGCGGGGCGCACCTCGTCGACGACCCCGGAGTGGTCGGACAGATGCTCGCAGGAAAAATAGTCGAACAGCACCACCGGCCCGTCGGCGGCGACGAAACAATGCCGCGTCGGATTGTGCGCCACCCACAGCTGCATGTTGGTCGAATCGGTGGCGTAGCGGATGTTGACGGGGTCGTAGAGCAGGGCGCCGGCATAGCCGCGGCGCTTCAGCTCTGCGCGGATGCGCTCCAGCCGGTATTTGCGCATCGCCGGAAGATCGGGGGCGGCAATGCCTGCCGCCGCCCATTCTGCTTCAGCCTGGGCGCCGTAACCCAGCACATGCTGATTGAGTGACGCCGCCTTCTGGCGGGAGGCGTCGCGCAGGGCCTCGATCGAGCCCGGCTTGAATGGCATGATCTTGCGGTGGCGGCCGAAGCTTCCTTTTGGCGCCGCGCTGTCCATGACCGAGCCTCAGGTCCGCATCTTCTCGCCGCTCGGGTCGAATGGCGCCTCGATATTGATGCGGGCAGGGCGCCGGTGGCCGAGAATCTCGATCTCGAACAGGCCGGCACTTTCATCCTCGGCAAGGGCTGCCGGAACATAGCCCTGCGCCATCGATTTCTGGACGTAATGGGCATAACCGCCCGAGGTGACCCAGCCGACCACGCGCCATTCGCCATCGACAATGCCGCGCACGGCAGACGCGCCTTCGGCAGCCTTGGAGCCACGCACTTCCTTGCCGGATGTGTCGAAGCGCGGCGCACCGTAGCCATGCGGTTTTTCCACCGAGCCATAATCCTTGCTGACCTTGGCCCAGATCGGCTCGTCGCCCATCACGTCGGCGTCGGCAGCGTCGACGATGAAGGAGACACGGCGCAGTTTTGGACCTTCGGCTTGTTCCTTGGCAGCAGCTTCGCGGCCGATGAAGTCGTTTTTCTCAAGCTTGATGAAGCGGTCCATCGAGCCTTCGAACGGCCCGTAGATCGGCCTGAGCTCGCGGAACCAGGTCGGGAAGTTCTTTTCGAGGCGCATCGACAGCAGGGCGCGCATGCCGAAATCGACCAGGCCGAATTCTTCGCCGGCGTCCTTGATCGCCTTGTAAACCAGCCGCTGGTAGGCCGGCGCCATCCAGATCTCGTAGCCGAGGTCGCCGGTATAGGTGATGCGGTTGACCAGGCACGGCGCGCCGCCGACCGCCATCTCGCGGAAATCCATGAAGCGGAAAGCCTTGGTCGAGATGTCGACATCGACCAGCTTCTGCAACAGGTCGCGCGATCTTGGTCCGGCGATCGAGAGGCCGACCAGCGTCTGGTCGAAGCGGTGGATGCGCACCGAACCATCCTTGGGCAGGTGCTTTTCGAACCAGCGCATGTGGTATTTCTGCGCGGCGGAAGACCCCCAGATCATGAAGCGGTCCTCGCTGGCCTTGGCAATGGTGAAGTCGCCGATCAGCTTGCCGAATTCGTTAATCATCGGGGTGAGCACGATGCGGCCGGTCTTCGGCATGCGGTTGGTCATGAGCCGGTTGAGGAACTCTTCCGCGCCCGGTCCCGACACTTCGTATTTGGCGAAGTTGGCGATCTCAGTGACGCCGACGCGCTCGCGCGTGGCGCGGACTTCCTCGCCGATCGGCCCGAAATCGTTGGAGCGGTGGAAGGAGACGATGTCCTTCGGTTCCTTGCCTTTCGGCGCGAACCACAGAGGGGTTTCGAGACCCCACGAGTCGCCCATGACGGCATTGTTGGCCAGCATGGTGTCGTAGAGCGGCGTCGTCTGCGCCGGGCGAGCCGCCGGCAGTTCCTCATTGGGGAAGCGGATGGAGAAACGACGTGAATAGTTTTCGCGCACCTTGGCGTTGGTGTAGCGCAGGCCGGCCCATTCGCCGAAGCGGGCGACATCCATGCCCCAGACGTCGAAGCCGGGATCGCCATGCACCATCCAGTTCGATAGTGCGAGGCCGACGCCGCCGCCCTGGCTGAAGCCGGCCATGACGGCGCAGGCGCACCAGAAATTGGTCAGGCCCTGTACAGGGCCGACCAGCGGGTTGCCGTCGAGCGCGAAGGTGAAGGGACCGTTGATGATCTGCTTGATACCGGCTTTTTCGATGCCGGGGAAATGCTTGAAGCCGATTTCCAGCGACGGCGCGATGCGGTCGAGATCAGGCGGCAGCAATTCATGGCCGAAATCCCATGGGGTGTTGACCGGCGACCACGGCTTGCAGGCCTTTTCATAGGTGCCGAGCAGGATGCCGTTGCGCTCCTGGCGGGTGTAGATCTCGCCCTTGAAGTCGAGCACGCCGATCATTTCGCGGCCGGTCGACTTGTTGAACTCCTCGACCTCCGGCATCGGCTCGGTCAAGAGGTACATGTGCTCCATCGCCAGCACCGGCAATTCGACGCCGACCATGCGGCCGATCTCGCGCGCCCACAGGCCGCCGCAATTGACGACATGCTCGGCATGGACCGTGCCCTGTTCGGTGACGACATTCCAGGTGCCGTCAGGCTGCTGCGTCAGGTCGACGACGCGGTTGCGCAGCACGATCTCGGCGCCGAGCTTTTTGGCGGCCTTGGAGTAGGCGATGGTCGTGCCCGAGGGGTCGAGATGGCCTTCGACCGGGTCCCACATGGCGCCGACGAAGTTGGTCTCGTCCATCAGCGGGAACATCGCCTTGGCTTCGGACGGGGTGATCAGCTCGGTGTCCATGCCGAGATAGCGGCCCTTGGCGTGGGCAAGGCGCAGGAAATCCATGCGCTCGGGCGTGTCGGCCATCATGACGCCGCCGGTCAGGTGCAGCGAGCAGGACTGGCCCGAGATCTCCTCGATCTCCTTGTAAAGCTGCACGGTGTAGGCCTGCAGCTTGGCGACGTTGGGGTCGCCATTCAGCGTATGGAAGCCGCCCGCCGCGTGCCAGGACGACCCGGAGGTCAGCTCCGAGCGCTCGATCAGCATGATGTCGGTCCAGCCGGCCTTGGCGAGGTGGTAGAGAACCGAGCAGCCGACGACGCCGCCGCCTATGACAACCGCTTTTACGTGGGATTTCATGAAGATAGGTCCGTTTTTGGAGAAATTGAATCGGATGTGCGCGGCGTGAAAACAAAGCGCAGGTCGGAGACTGCTATGTTTTCGGTCAGCTTGTCGTTAAGCGCGGCGAGGATGGTTTCACAGGCGGAAGTACGATGTTTTACAACGTCATGGCTCCAAAGACGCAGGATTGAATAGCCCTGGGCACGCATAAACTCGTCGCGGCGGCGATCGTATGAACTGTCGGCGTGCTGGTGTCCGTCGATTTCGACGACCAGCCATTTTTCGCGGCAACAAAAGTCTGCGAAGTATGGTCCGATAGAGAATTGTCGAGTGAGCTTGTAGCCGCCAAGTTTGCGGGCTTTTAACTCAAGCCAAAGCAGTGCTTCGGCCTGGTTGTCACCTTGCCTGAGTTTTCTGGCTCGCTGGGTGGTGCCTGTTTTGCGGCGGCTGCGTGTGGCGGGGCGGCCTTCGCCCACTCCGTCGCCGCTTCGCGGCGCCACCTCTCCCCCCTCCGGAGGGAGAGGAAGGGAGCCAGCCTGGCTAAGCGCGCGCCTTTCCTCTCCCCCGTCGATCGGGGGAGAGGTGTCGAGCGAAGCTCGACGGAGTGGGGGTCGACCGTTCATCACCAACATTGATCAAAAATCGGTCGGCGCACCGCCTTCGGCCGTGCGCTTCTGGACGAAAGCGTTGAGCTCCTCGCGGATCGCCGGATCCATGTAGGGCTCGTCATACGATGCCAGCCGCTCCTTCCAGACCTTGTTGGCTTTTTCCAGCGCCGTCGGCGAGCCGGCTTCGGCCCAGGTCTCGTAATTACGCCAGTCGGAAAGGATCGGCGAGTAGAACGCGGTCTTGTAGCGGTCCTGCGTGTGCTGCGTGCCGAAGAAATGGCCGCCCGGGCCGACCGATTGGATGGCGTCGAAGCCGAGCGCTTCCTCGGACAGGTCGAGCGGGGTCAGGAATTCGGCCACCATCTGCAAGAGATCGATGTCGAGGATGGTCTTTTCGTAGGAGCAGCGCAGCCCGCCTTCCAGCCAACCGGCACCGTGCATCATCATGTTGCCACCGCCCTGGATCGCGCCCCACAGCGAAAAGACGCTTTCATAGGCCGCCTGTGCGTCGACGGTGTTGGCGGCGCAGGTGTTAGAGGTGCGGTAAGGGATGTTGTAGCGGCGGGCAAGCTGGCCGCCGACAAGCTGCGCCTTCATGTATTCGGGCGTGCCGAAGGCTGGTGAACCGGACTTCATGTCGACATTGGAGGTAAAGCCGCCATAGCCCACGGGAGCGCCCTTGCGCACCATCTGGGCAAAGGCGATGCCGGAAAGCGCCTCGGCATTCTGCTGCACCAGCGCGCCGGCGATGGTCACCGGCGCCATGGCCCCCGACAGAGTGAAGGGCGTGACGACAACGACCTGGCCCTTGCTCGACATCTGGATGATGCCTTCCATCATCGGCACGTCGAGCTTGAGCGGCGAGTTGGTGTTGATGATGGTGAAGACGGACGGTTCTTCCAGCATCTGCTCGTGGCTGATGCCGCGTGCGATGCGGGTGATCTCGATGCCGTCGACATTGCGCTCCTTGCCGAGCGAATAGATGTGGAACACCTTGTCGGTCAGCATGGCGAGGTCGCGGATGCATTCGAGGTGGCGGACCGAGGGATGGATGTCCGTCGGCTCGACCGGATAGCCGCCCGTGCAGTTCAGGATGTTGTGCATCTGCGCCAGGCGCAGGAAATTGCGGTAGTCGGCCTGGTTGCCTGGCCTGCGGCCGCGATCGATATCCGAGCAGTTGGGTGCCGAAGCCATCATCGACAGGATAACGTTGTTGCCGCCGAACCGCAGATTGTGCGCGGGGTTGCGGGCATGCAGCGTGAATTCCGAGGGGCAATGCGAGACAAGCTCGAGGATCATGTCGCTGTCGAAGCGCACGCGTTCGGAGCCTTCGCGGACGTCGGCGCCATGCGCCTTCATGATACGCCGTGCCTCGTCATGCAGGACGTCGACGCCGATTTCCCTCAGCACGCGTAGCGAGGCAAGGTGGATCGATTCCAGCTCGTCGTCCGACACCAGCTTGGTCGGCGTCAGCGGGTTTCTCAACTGGCGGAAAGCCGGCTGCTCGAAGGCGGCCGAGCCGCCGGCGCGCTTGCCGGCGCGGCCGCCACGGCGGGCACGGTCGGGTGCCTGGGCCGATTCCAAGGATTGTAGGGCGGCGGTCATGATGGTCCTCATGCGGTACGAATAGCGGGCGGCATAATGGACCGGCGGCAGTCTGGTCATTGCGGAGGCGGCGACCACTAGGGCGAGGGAAGCGACATGCCCGAACGGCAGTTGCACGGCGGGCGGCATTCGCCTGATCACCGTCCGTTTGGCGCAAGCGGATTTCCCTTGCCGGCCCTTTCTTTCCCCGGATTGGACCAGTAGCAGTGACCGTTGTCGGCCGGGATATCCGCCGGCACCCCAGATGGATTGATGGCATGGTGGCAACCGGCTCGAGCGAAGGCGAAGCGGGAACGCAGTGGGCGGCGCTCGCCGGCGTCACCGCCGCACTTGCCATGTTCGGCGCCGCGCAAGGGCTGAGTTCGCCGCTGTTCACGCTTCTTATGCAGAAGCAAGGCATGTCGCCGGGATTGATCGGCCTGTCGGCGGCGATGATGCCGCTCGGGCTGATCCTGTCGGCATCATTCGTGCCGGCGGCGGTGCGGCTGGTCGGTGCGCGCAACCTGGCGGTCGGCTGCTCGCTGATCGGAGCGCTGTGCTTCGTGGCGATCGGCTATCTGCAGAACTGGGTGGCCTGGTACATCATCCGCTTCATCATCGGCGTCGTCATCAACCCGCTCTATATCCTTGGCGAGGTTTGGGCGTTATCGCTGGCGCCGCCGTCGCGGCGCGGCCGGGTTATGGGCGTGTTCAACACGCTGATGGGCGCCGGTTATGCCGCCGGACCCTTCACCTTGACCTTTATCGGCACATCGGGATGGGCGCCCTTTGGCGTGGGCATCGGCGGCTTCATGCTTTGCGCGGTCATTCTGCGCCTTGTGTCTTCGAAACTCACCGGGTTCGAGGATGACGGGCAGCCCGCCGGCAGCTTTGTCGGTTTCGCCCGGCTGGCGCCGGCGCTGCTGCTGGCCGTGCTGGTCTCGGCCGCCGTTCAGCAAAGCACCTATGCGCTGGTTCCGGTCTTCGGCGCCGGCTATGGCCTGCCCGAAGCCGTGCTCGCCGCGCTGGTAATGGCGCTGTCCCTGGGCAACATCCTGCTGCAGATCCCGCTCGGCCTGCTCGCTGAACGGTTCGGCGGCCGTCCGATGATCCTTGCCTGCGCGGTAGCGACGGCAATCTGCGCGGCGCTGCTGCCGCTGCTGATCACCACGCCCTTGATTTGGGGTGTGTTGCTGGTGATGGGCGCGGTCGGCTACGGCGTCTATACGATGGCGCTGGTCGAACTCGGCAGCCGCTTCAAGGGGACGCTGCTCGTCACCGGCAACGCGGCCTTCGCCTTGCTGTGGGGCGTCGGCGGCATTGTCGGCCCGCCGGGCGCCGGGCTGCTGATGCAAGGCATCGGTCCGCTGGGACTGCCTGTCGTGATCGCCGGCCTCGATGCCTTGCTGGTGATCTTCGCGCTGTATCGTTCATCGATCCGCCGGAGCGTGCAGGCATGACCTCGATCGACCCGGGCACCCGTGAAACGGGAATGCAGTGGGCCGCGATCACCGGCGTGATCGCGACCGTCTCGGTGTTCGCCATCGCGCAGGGGCTGTCCTATCCGCTGTTGAGCTTCATCCTGCAGCGCCAGGGCGTCTCGCCGGCGATGATCGGCCTGTCGGCGGCGATGACACCGATCGGCTTCATTATCTCGTCGCCGCTGATACCCGGGCTGGCGCGGCGGTTCGGGGCGGGGCGCACGGCGCTTACCTGTGCGGCGCTTTCGGCTGTCGTGCTGGCGCTGATCGGCTGGACGCAGAATGTCTATCTCTGGTTCCCGCTGCGCTTGCTGATCGGCGTGGTGACCAACCCGCTCTATGTTTTGAGCGAAATCTGGGTCATCGCATTGGCGCCGCCGGCCATGCGCGGCCGCATCATGGGGGTCTATTCGACGATCATCTCGGCCGGCTTCGCGACCGGGCCGCTTTGCCTGCTTGCCGTCGGCACACAGGGGTGGCCGCCCTTCCTCGTCGGCATCTGTGCCTTCGTAGTGTGCGGCATCTGCCTGGCGTCGGTGCTGCCGCGCCTGCCGAAGGTGGACGAGGCCGGTCATCAGGTTTCCGTCCTGGGCTTCGTGCCGATGGCGTGGCTGCTTCTGTTCGCGGTCATCGTGGCCGCGGGTTTCGAACAGGGGGCGCTGGCCTTGCTGCCGGTCTATGGCAACCATCACGGCATCGCTGAAGTCCGCATGTCGGCGCTGCTGTCGATGATGATCGCCGGCAATATCGCCATGCAGGTGCCGCTTGGGCTGCTGGCGGAGAGGCTGACCGCGCGCCTCGTTCGGTTTGCCTGTGTTTCCTTGACCGTGCTCGGATGCGCGCTGCTGCCGTTTCTCATCGAAACGCCGCTGGTCTGGCCGATGATCTTCGTCTGGGGCGCGGTCTCCTACGGCATCTACACGATGTCGATCATCGAGCTTGGCGAGCGCTTCACCGGCTCGACCCTGGTCGCCGGCAACGCCGCCTTTTCCCTGATGTGGGGTGTCGGCGGCATAGCCGTGCCGCCGCTGGCCGGCAGCGTCATGGACATACTGGGTGCAGAAGGCCTGCCGATCACGCTTGGCCTGCTGTGCCTCGTCCTGGCGGTCGCGAGTGTTGCTGGTCGACGGAAACCCGAATCCTTGGCCTAGCGCCGCAGCTATTGAATATCGGACACGGCATGTCGATGTAGCATGCCGAAGCATTGCCCATCGGAGATTCCATGACCAAGCCCATCACCAGGCCGGAAGCCGGCACCGCGGACCCCTTCCTCTGGCTGGAGGACAGGACCAGCAAGCAGTCGCTCGACTGGGTACATAGCCAGAACGAGATCACTGTCGGCGAATTGCAGGGCGATCCGTCCTATCAGGCGTCTTTCCAGACGGCGCTCGACCTGATGACGGCCGAGGACAACATCGCCGTCGGTGCCGCAATCGCCGGGCATGTCTACAATTTCTGGCAGGACAAGACCAATGCGCTCGGCCTGTGGCGCCGCACGACGGTCGCCTCCTACAAGACCGAGAAGCCTGTCTGGGAAACGATCATCGACTTCGACCAGCTTGCGGCGAAAGAGGGGATCAAATGGGTGTTCAGCGGCGCCAGCCGGCTTTATCCGGATTTCAGCCGCTGCCTGCTGTCAATGTCGCCGGACGGCGGCGACGCCAGCGAGATGCGCGAGTTCGACATCCAAACCAGATCGTTCATCGAGGGTGGATTTCACGCACCGGCCTCGAAGTCGGGTTTTAGCTGGCTGGACAAGGACACGGTCATCGTCTCGGCGGCGTTCGAGGAGGCCGACAAGACCGAGTCCGGCTATCCACGCGTGATCAAGCTTTGGAAGCGCGGCACGAAGCTCGAAGACGCAACGCCGATCTTCGAGGCAAAGACCGAAGATCTCGCCGCTGGAGCCGGCGTCGAGTTCGACGGCGAGAAGCGGCACGTGTTTCTGGCGCGGGCACTCGATTTCTTCACATCGCACAGCTTCCTGCATCTCCCGTCCGGCGAGAACAGACGCGTTCCGCTGCCCGACGACGCCACCGACACTTCGCTTTTCAAGGACCAGCTGTTGTTCGGGGTGCGCAGCCCATGGACGGCGCCGGACGGCACTGTGTGCCAGCCGGACGGGCTTTACTCGCTCGATTTCGCGCATTGGATCGAAACCGGCAGTTTCGGCGCCATCGAGACCCTGTTGGCGCCAGCCTATCGCGTATCGATCGCCGGCA
The DNA here is from genome assembly GCF_013170725.1 of Mesorhizobium erdmanii. Classification (NCBI taxonomy): domain Bacteria; kingdom Pseudomonadati; phylum Pseudomonadota; class Alphaproteobacteria; order Hyphomicrobiales; family Phyllobacteriaceae; genus Mesorhizobium; species Mesorhizobium erdmanii. The sequence goes on from NZ_CP033361.1 coordinate 3,544,351, forward strand.
TTGCCCGTACACAGGACCGGCTGTTCATCAGCCTGATGGACAATGTGCGCGGCAAGGTCGTCGTCTGCGAGCGCAGGGATGGTGCATGGTCCAAGAAGCCGGTCGCGCTGCCTGAGAACGGCACCGTCGGCATCAGCCATGCCGAGCATTTCGGCTCAAGCGTTTCGTTCTCCTTCACGGATTTCCTGACGCCGAGCTCGATCATCTGGTCGGATGACGATGGCGAGACGCTGGAGACGGTGAAGTCGCAGCCGGCGCGTTTCGATGCCTCCCCGCTGATCTCGGAGCAGTTCGAGGCGCGCTCGAAGGACGGCACGATGATTCCGTATTTCGTCGTCAGGCGGCGCGACCAGAAGGGGCCGGTGCCGACACTGCTCTATGGCTATGGCGGGTTCGAAGTGCCGCTCTTGCCCGGCTATGCCGGTGTGCGCGGCAGGTTGTGGCTGGAGAAGGGCAATGCCTATGTGCAGGCCTGCATACGCGGCGGCGGCGAGTTCGGCCCCGCCTGGCATCAGGCGGCACTGAAAGGCAATCGCCAGAACGGTTTTGACGATTTCGCCGCGGTGGCCGAGGACGTTGTCAGGCGTGGCATCGCGACAGCTCGATCGCTCGGCATCCAGGGCGGCTCGAATGGCGGCCTGCTGACCGGCGTTTCCTTGACGCAGCATCCGGAACTGTTCGGTGCCGTTATCATCGAGGTGCCGCTGCTCGACATGCTGCGCTATACCGAATTGCCGCCCGGCGCGTCATGGATGGCCGAATATGGCGATCCGTCGAAGCCGGAAGACGTCAAATGGCTGTCCGCCTATTCGCCGTACCAGCACGTCCGGGCCGACGCCGCCTATCCGCCGGTGTTGCTGACCACCTCGACCGCCGACGACCGCGTGCATCCCGGCCATGCCCGCAAGATGGCGGCCCGCTTGCAGGAAACCGGTCATGCCAGGACCCTGTTCTTCGAGGAGACGGAAGGCGGGCATGGCGGGCGCGGCGACCGCCGGCCGCAGGCAGCGCAGACGGCGATGAAATATATCTTCCTGCAACGGGCACTCAGCGCTGGCGCGTAAAACGCGTCGCTACGCGCTTTACGCCTTTGTTTCTTGTCCGTGTCGTTCTGGAACCGGGACCACTTTCAGGCGGGATGCACCAGACGTATTCCGTCATGGCCAAGCAAAGGGTGGTTCACCTCGGCCCGCCTTTGCTCTAAGGTGCGCTCCATGGCTCCTGCTATGACCTTTGTCTGCACGTTCGGGGTCGCGGTGACACCGTCACCGCGCACGCTGCGCGCGGAGCTTTTGCGGCTGTGCGCCCGCATCGGTTATTCGCCGCCTGCCAGCCTCTGATGCATTCGCCCCGGCGCCCGCCGGACTGAATCCAGAAGAGAGATCCAGACATGACCTATCAGAATTATTCGCTGAAGCAGCTTCAGCAGATCGACGCCGCGCATCATCTTCATCCCTTCACCGACCACAAGGAACTGCGCGAGGCGGGTTCGCGCATCATCACCCACGCCAATGGCCCGTTCATCTACGATTCCGAAGGGGCCGAGCTGCTCGACGGCATGGCCGGCCTGTGGTGCGTCAACATCGGTTATGGCCGCGACGAACTGGCCGAGGCCGCCTATGCGCAGATGAAGGAGCTGCCCTACTACAATTCCTTCTTCAAATGCTCGACGCCGACGCCGGTGCTGTTGTCCAAGAAGCTGGCCGAGATCGCGCCACGCAACGTCAACCAGGTATTTTATGGTTCCTCCGGCTCGGAGGCCAACGACACCGCCTTGCGTCTTGTCCGCCACTACTGGGTGATCGAGGGCAAGCCGGAGAAGAACCGCGTCATCTCGCGCAAGATGGCCTATCACGGCTCGACCATCGCCGGCACTTCGCTCGGCGGCATGGACGCCATGCACAAGCAGCTCAACGGCGCCGTGCCCAACATCGTCCATGTGATGATGCCTTATGCCTACGAACTGGCGTTGCCGGGCGAAAGCGATCATGATTTCGGCCTGCGCGCGGCCAAATCGGTCGAGGACGCCATCCTCGAGGCCGGCGCCGACAAGGTCGCGGCCTTCATCGGCGAGCCGGTGATGGGCGCTGGCGGCGTCAAGATCCCGCCGGCGAGCTATTGGCCCGAGGTCCAGCGCATCTGCCGCAAATACGATGTGCTGCTGATGCTGGACGAAGTCATCACCGGCTACGGCCGCACCGGCGAATGGTTCGCGGCGCAGACCTTCGGCATCGAGCCCGACACCATCACCACGGCCAAGGCGCTGACCTCGGGCTATCAGCCGCTCTCGGCACTGCTGGTCGGCGACCGCATCACCTCGTCGCTGGTCGAGAAGGGCGGCGAGTTCAACCATGGGTACACCTATTCCGGGCACCCCGTGGCCTGCGCCGTGGCGTTGAAGAACCTGGAGATCATCGAGCAGGAAGGCCTGGTCGACCGTGTCAGGAACGACACCGGGCCTTATTTCGCCAAGGCCCTGCAGGAGCGGATCGCCGGGCATGACCTTGTCGGCGAGGTGCGCTCGATCGGCCTGATGGGCGCCATCGAGATCGTCAAGGACAAGGCGACCAAGGAACGCTTCCTGCCGTCGGGAAGTGCGGCGGTGACGGTGCGCGACCATGCCATCGCCAACGGCATGATGCTGCGCGCCACCGGCGACACGATGATCCTGTCGCCGCCGCTGATCTGGACCCGCGACACGGTCGACATGGCCTGCGAGCGCATCGGCAAGGCGCTGGATCTTGCGCAAGCGGATTTGCGCAAGCGCTGAGCGCGTACCTTGACCGGGCGTTTCTGCAAGGGAACGCCCGGCGTCGGGAAACATGCCGTGACGGTCGGGAACCAATCTCTCCGCGCTTAGTTTTGTGAGGCGGCAGCGCTCCGGCTGCGACAAGGGGTGTGTTCATGAGAAAGACCGGCCAGAGCCGACGCGTGCGAGAATCGGCCAGCATTGGCGCGGACCTGATGCTGGCGCCCATGGTGGCGATGATGCGCCTGCCCTTGATGGCCAGGGATGCCAGGAGCGGCGAACCGTGGAGCACCGAGACGGCAAGGGCGATCAGCGAGAAGACCGTTGCGATGGCCGAAGGAGCGCTCGCGGCGCAAATGTCATTCCTGCAATCGGCATCGCGTTTCTGGCCCGAGGTACTTTCCGGCCGCACGCCGTCGCTGTTCAACGGCATCGCGGCGGAACGCTCGATCGGCGCCGCGCTGAAGCCGGCCAGCAAAGCCGTGAAGGCGAATTTTCAGCGGCTTTCTTCAAAAGGCTGATTGAGACGTCGGGTCAGGCAAGGCCGCCAAGCCTCTATCCCAGCTGGATGTAAAAAGCCGATTCCGGTTTTTACGACGCCTGCGCTAGAATCCATCGGGTAGTCTTTGCCGACGGGGGACATCATGGCCGTACAACCGCTCAACCAGCCCGCTGAAATTCCGCCTGAACTCGACCGTTGGAACTGGGGCGCGTTTTTCTTCAACTGGATTTGGGGCATCGCCAACAACACGTTCATCGCGCTGCTGATGTTCGTCCCGCTGGTCAACATCGTCATGCTCTTCGTACTGGGCGCCAAGGGCAGCCGTTGGGCGTGGCAGAATGTTTCCTGGCGCGATGCCACGCATTTCCGCAAGGTCCAACGCAACTGGGCGATTGCCGGTTTCGTTGCATTTGGGCTCGGGCTCGCCAGTGCCGCCGCCATGGTCGGCGTTGTCCCTCGCCTCCTGAAAAACAGCGACGCCTACCGCCTAACCATGGATGCTGTCCGCGCCGATGGTCGCGTCAAGGCTGCCCTCGGTGAGAATATTGACGCGAGCTATTGGGTGCTTGGCAGCGTCCAGACCTTTGGTAACGGGTCTGGCGACGCCCAGCTCAGCACGCGCATCCACGGCAGCCATGGATCGGCCTGGCTGATGTCGCATTCCGTGCGCAGCGCGGGAAAATGGAACCTGCGCCTGCTTGTCGTCATGGCGGGAGGCGCACCAATCGTGCTGGTCGATGAGGACCATTTCGCGAGCCCAGATGCGGCAACCAAGATATAGTCGGATGACCCGGCGATAGTTCCAGAAACGCAAAAACCGCGCTCCATCGGGAACGCGGCTTTGCCAGATACGCATGGTGCTTCGCTACGCAAACAATTTGCGAAACTTATGGCACTTGTCGAAACTTACGGGCTCCGGTACGCGAGACCTGATCCGGAGCGCCGGGCGGACGCGATATGTCCGCCTCGCCATCCGTTTTATAGGGACATCGTTACCGCGGAGTTATCGAGAGCTTAAGCAAATCTAAATTTGCGGCTTTTCTGTCGGGCTGTCCCGGAAAAGCTCATCAAATCCGCTGGTTACGTGGGGTTACCACTGAGAAAATTAATTATGCCGGAGAAATCCGCGCCGCCATGCCCCTGGGCATTAAACAGGGCGTAGATTTGTGCGGCCTCGGCGCCAAGTGGGGTCACGGCGCCCGCGCCAAGTGCTGCTTCCTGGGACAATTTCAGGTCTTTCAGCATAAGCGCGGCGGCAAATCCTGGCTTGTAATCTCTGTTGGCGGGGGAGGTGGGCACCGGCCCGGGCACCGGGCAATAGGTGGTCAAGGACCAGCACTGGCCCGACGAAGTAGAGGCGACGTCGAACAGCGCCTGATGCGAGAGGCCGAGTTTCTCCGCCAGCACGAAAGCTTCGGCGACGCCGATCATCGAGATGCCGAGGATCATGTTGTTGCAAATCTTCGCCGCTTGGCCAGCGCCGTCACCACCGCAATGGACGATGCGTCCGGCCATCGACTTCAGGATCGGCTCGGCGCCGGCGAAGGCTTCGTCGGAGCCGCCGGCCATGAAGGTCAAGGTGCCGGCTGTGGCACCGCCGGTGCCGCCCGAGACGGGTGCATCGATCGACTTGAGGCCGTGCTTCGCGGCGACCCCATGCGCCTTGCGTGCCGATTCGACGTCGATGGTCGAGGAATCGATGAACAGAGCCCCATTTTTCGCCTTGGGCGCGATGTCCTCGTAAACAGACAGGACGTGCTTGCCGGCGGGCAGCATGGTGATGACGACATCGGCATCCTTCACCGCCGCCGAGGCGTTGGCCATGATCGTCACGCCATGTTCTTTGGCGACCGTGAGATTCTCCGGCACCAAATCGAATCCATTCACCGAATGCCCCGCCTTGACCAGGTTCGAGGCCATTGGATTGCCCATGTTGCCAAGGCCGATGAAGGCGATCGTCGTCATTGTCTCACTCCCGGAGTTTGCTGGCGTTACCGGCCGATCAATGCCCGCGCGATGATGACGCGCATGATCTCGTTGGTGCCTTCGAGGATCTGGTGGACGCGCAGGTCGCGCACCAGTTTTTCGATGCCGTAATCGTGAAGATAGCCGTAGCCGCCGAGCAATTGCAGCGCATCGTTGGCGACCTTGAAGCCGGTGTCGGTGACGAAGCGCTTGGCCATCGCCGACCATTTGCCGGCATCGGGCGCCTTCCGGTCGAGCTTCGAGGCGGCCGCATAGAGAAAGATCCGCGACGCCTGCAGCTCGGTCTCCATGTCGGCCAGCCTGAACTGCAAGGCCTGGAACTGGTTGATCTTGGAGCCAAAAGCCTTGCGCTCGGCGGTGTAGGACAGTGCCTTGTCGAGCGCCGATTGCGCGCCGCCCAGCGAACAGGCGGCGATGTTCAACCGGCCGCCGTCGAGCCCGGCCATTGCGATGCCGAAGCCGGCGCCTTCACCCGACAAGAGGTTTTCCGCCGGCACCTTGCAATCCTCGAAGATGACCTGGCGGGTCGACTGCATGTGCCAGCCCATCTTGTGTTCGTTGGCGCCGAAGGAGAGGCCGGGCGCATCCTTGGGCACGACGATGGTGGAAATGCCTTTCGGCCCGTCGGCCCCCGTGCGCACCATGACGGCGTAGACATCGCTGTCGCCGGCGCCCGAGATGAACTGCTTGGCGCCGTTGAGCACATAGTCGCCGCCGCTCTTCACCGCGCGCGTCTTGAGCGCCGCGGCATCGGAACCGGAGCCAGGCTCGGTCAGGCAGTAGCTCGCCAGCCATTCCATCGAGGTCAGCTTCGGCAGGAAGCGCTGGCGCTGCTCGTCATTGCCGAAGCGGTCGATCATCGAGGCCACCATGTTGTGGATCGAGATGAACGACGAAAAGCCCGGATCGGCGTGCGACAGCGCCTCGAAGATCAGCACGGCGTCGAGGCGGCCGAGCGCCGAGCCGCCGACATCGTCCCTGACATAGATGCCGCCGAGGCCGAGCGGCCCAGTCTCACGGATCACATCGGCGGGAAAGTACTTCCTGCGGTCCCAGTCGAGCGCACTCGGCGCGATCCTATCGGCGGCGAAGGCCTGCGCCATCTCCTGGATGGCGCGCTGTTCCTCGTTGAGTTCGAACTGGCTGGTGCTCGCATCGACCGCGGCGTCCATGGCGTGCTCCCTTGAATGCTGGCCAGATGGTCCGCTGGCCTGTCGTTTTTGGCTTTGCGCGCGCATCAATCTAGACCAATGATGCCGCCGCGCAACCCGATCCCCCGCGGAGCGGCTGTGCATCAATGCATGCCCGGAGCGAGATGTGACGACAAAATTCGATGAGCTGCTTGGGCAATTCCACGCTTATCTCGCTGGCGTGGACAGCGCCCTGGTGCGCGATGCGATGGCGCGGATCGGCTGGGACATGCCGGGCCGCGTGCTGGAGCCGCATTCACTCGCCTGCCTGCGCCATCTCGATCGGGCGGCGGAGTTGGCGCCGACGGCCGCGAAGGCGTTGGTTCAGAGGCTGGCGCAGCAGCGCAACGCATTGCGTTGGGGGCAGACCTACACCGAGGGGGACTTCGGCAAGGCCTTTATGGAAAACTACGGCTGGGTGGAGGTGTTCGGCACACGCGGCCATTTCGTCAATGACGAGGTTGCCGCCGGCCTGCTGATCCTGGGGCCCGGGATCGTCTATCCGGACCATCATCACATCGCTGAGGAGATTTACATTCCGCTGACCGGCGGTACGGAATGGCGCATGGGCGAGGGCGGTTTTCGCAAGCGGGAGGCCGGCGAGGTCATCCACCATGCCGCCAATGTCAACCATGCCATGCGAACCGGCAACGAACCGCTTCTGGCGCTCTATATCTGGCGCGGCGGGCCGTTGGCGCAGAAATCCACGATCACCGGAACCGCCACGCAGGGCCGCAGCTGATGGCCAAGGCAATCATGCTGCAAGGCACGGGTTCGGATGTCGGCAAGACCGTGCTGGTCGCCGGCCTTTGCCGCGCCGCGAAAAAGCGTGGGCTCAATGTGCGGCCGTTCAAACCGCAGAACATGTCGAACAATGCCGCCGTCGCCGACGTTCCCGGCGACAACAACCATGGCGGTGGCGAGATCGGCCGCGCGCAATGGCTGCAGGCGATCGCTTGCGGCGTGGCACCGTCGGTGCACATGAACCCGGTGCTGCTAAAGCCGCAGACCGATGTCGGCGCGCAGGTCATCGTCCAGGGCAAGGTGTTCGGTGAGGCGCGGGCGCGCGACTACCAGGCGCTCAAGGCCCGACTGATGGACGCTGTGCTGGATTCTTGGGGCAAGGTCGGCGAGGGAGCCGATCTGGTGATCGTCGAGGGCGCCGGCTCGCCGGCCGAGATCAATTTGCGCAGCCGCGACATCGCCAATATGGGCTTTGCGACGCGCGCCAATGTGCCGGTGGTGCTGGTCGGCGACATCGACCGCGGCGGCGTCATCGCTTCGGTTGCCGGCACGCATCTGATTCTGCCGCAAGAGGATCGGCGCATGATCGTCGGCTACCTCATCAACAAGTTCCGCGGCGATGTTTCGCTGTTCGATGACGGTTTGAAGGCAATCGAAGGCTTCACCGGCTGGCGCTGCTTTGGCGTCGTGCCTTGGCTGAAGGCGGCGGCCCGGTTGCCCTCGGAGGATTCGGTGGTGCTGGAACGGCTGGCATCCGGCGAGGCGCGGGCGCTGAAGGTGGCGGTGCCGATGCTCGGCCGGATCGCCAATTTCGACGATCTCGATCCTCTCAAGGCCGAACCGCAGGTCGAAGTGGTGTTCGTTCCCCCGGGCAAGCCGTTGCCCGAGGACGCCGGACTGGTGGTCATTCCCGGCTCCAAGTCGACGATCGGTGATCTCCTCAAATTCCGCGAGAATGGCTGGGACCGTGACCTTCTCGCGCACCGCAAGCGGGGCGGCCACGTCGTCGGCATTTGCGGCGGCTATCAGATGCTCGGACGCACCGTGCGCGATCCCGACGGCATCGAAGGCAGCATCACCGAGGCCGAAGGGCTTGGCCTGCTCGATATCGAAACGGTGATGGAGCCGGAAAAGACGGTGCGCAATGTCAGCGCCCGCTCCGTGCCGTTCGATCTGCCGCTCGAAGGCTACGAGATCCATCTCGGCCGCACCACCGGCCCCGACACCATGCGACCGTCGGCGGTCATCAATGGCGTGGAGGATGGTGCGATCTCGGCCGATGGCAAGGTGATCGGCACCTACATGCATGGCTTGTTCGGTGCCGACGTTTTTCGCGGGAAATTCCTGGAAAGCCTTGGCGTCAAGGGTGGCGGCATCGACTATCGCGCCGAGGTCGAGCGAGCGCTGGACGAGGTCGCGGCGGAGCTGGAAATGCATCTGGACTGTGACGCGATTTTCGGGCTGGCTCGGTGATTGTCGCACCGACCTTCTTTGCCCTGGCGCAGGCGGCATCGACGTCTTCGATGCGATAATGGCTCGGCGAAGCTGATGACGAGCGGCACGGTCAGCGAGGCGTATTCGACATTGCGGAAATGGCCTGAAGCGGTTCGCGGTAGCCACAAATGTCGGTGACGGTTCCCTCGAGCGCAGGATCGGGAAGGCGCGCCGGCAGGTTGCGGACCAGAATCAAAAGCGCCCGGCTTTTGGCCGGGCGCTCTCGGTCCCCACTTCATGGGAAATCAGTCAGGCGCCGCGCATCAAGCAACCGGCGGCGAGCACGACGTAAGCAATGAGAACGATCCACACCGATGCGAGCGGGATAAATGCAAGAACGCCAAGCGCGGCGAGAATGCCGATGATGGCGATAACCAGGGAAATGATGAAAACGATCTGAGTAGGCGCGCTGAGATTCATGTCTGGGCTCCTCCAACATGATTCGGACAGCGTCATGGTAACAGGCGCGTGATCACACACCAATCATGACACGCAGCGGGTTGGCCGGATCGGCCAGCAGTTTCACCGCCAGCGCCACGCAGACGACCACCAGTAGCGGCTTGATCAGCCTGGCGCCGACGCGCATGGCGAGGCTGGCACCGAGGCGGGCGCCGAGGAACTGAGCAACGCCCATCATCAAGCCGATCTTCCAGGAGATGACGCCGACAGCGGCGAAGACGATGAAGCCGCCGATATTGGAGGCCAAGTTGAGCAGCTTGGTGTGGGCCGTCGCCTTGAGCACGCCGTAGCCGGCAAGGGCGACGAAGGCGAGCATGTAGAAGGAACCGGCGCCGGGACCGAACAGGCCATCATAGAAGCCGATTGCCGGCACCAGGGTCAGCCCAAACAGGAAAGGCGAAAGGCGCTCGGCGCGGTCGACGTCGTTCATGTTGGGCTTGAGCGCGAAATAGAGCGCGATGGCGATCAGCACCAGCGGCAGCAGCGCACGCAGCAGATCGGCTGGAACGATGGTGGCCAGCAAGGCGCCAACGACACCCCCGGCGCCCGCCAGCAGCGCCGACGGCAATTGCCGGCGCAGGTCGACATGGCCCTTGGAGGCATAGTGGATTGTCGCCGATCCGGAACCGAACATGCCTTGCAGCTTGTTGGTTCCAAGCGCCTCGACCGGTGAGAATCCGGCAAGCAGCAGCGCGGGGATGGTGATCAGCCCGCCGCCGCCGGCAATCGAATCGACAAAGCCCGCGGCAAAGGCGGCGACGGCGAGCATGGCGATTGTCTGGGCGGTGAGATCGATCATCTGATACGCTGGTCGGCGGGATAAGGGCGTTCGACCACGACCGCCCTGTTTGCGCAAGGCCGATTCCGCGCTACGTCTATCCAAGCGCATCGCGCTTGCATCTCTATTGTGTGTCGCTAACCAGGAAAGAAGCCCTGATGGCATTCGCATTGCTGAACCAGATACGCTCCATCTTCGATGGCGACCCGGGTGTGCGCAAGGTCGCGGACGATCCGGTCCTATCGGCGGAGCTTCTGATGCTGTTCCGCATGATCCTGGCCGACGGTACGGTCAGCGAGAGCGAGATGGTCGCCTTCCGGCGTATCTGCAAGGATGCCTTCGGCATTGCGGAGACCAGCATCGACAGCGTCATCGAATATCTCAACGAGTTCGGCTACGAGACCAACGGCTCGCAGGCGATTGCGCTGTTCCGCGATCTCGATGTCGAACGCCGCAAGCAATTGGCGCAGCATATGGCGGAGATCGCCAAGGCGGATTCGCAACTGGCCGAGAGCGAGGTGCGCCTGCTGCGCCGCACGCTCGACCTGCTCGACATCAGCCCGGTCGATGTGGTGAAGCCGGAATAGGCTCGCCGCCAGTTCAGCCTTGTTCCTGCATTCGTTTCGCGATTGCCCTGTGCAGGTCCGGCGCCGCCATGACCAGCGCCCTGGCGGCCTCGGATTGCGGGTGACCCAGCACCTCGCTCGTCTTGCCGCGCTCGACGATCTTGCCTTCATGCATGATTAGCACCTCGTCCGTGATGGCGCGGGCGACGGTCAGGTCGTGGGTGATGAAGAGATAGGCGATGCCGAGTTTCTGGTTCAGTTCGGCGAACAGATCGAGGATCTGGGCACGGATCGAGACATCCAGCGCCGAGACCGGCTCGTCGGCGACGACCAGCTTGGGTCGGGTGATGATGGCGCGGGCGATAGACAGGCGCTGGCGCTGGCCGCCGGAAAATTCGTGCGGATATTTGTCCATGTCGCGCTGGTCGAGGCCAACCTCATGCAGTGCATGCGCCACCATTTCGCGGCGCTCGGCACGCGTCGGCTTCTTGTCGAGCACATGCAAGGGTTCGGCGACCAGTTTTTCGACCTTCTGACGCGGATCGAAGGAGCCGTAAGGATCCTGGAAGACGACCTGCATGTCGCGCCGGGCGGGCTTCAAGTCGGCTTCGCTCTTGCCGGTGACGGTTTCGCTGCGAAACCGGATCGTGCCCGAATTCGGCTTGTCCAGCGCCAGGATCATGCGAGCAAGCGTTGACTTGCCGCAGCCGGAGCGGCCGACCAGCGCCACCGACTGGCCCGGTGTTATCGACAGCGAAACATCGTCGACGGCGCGGATGGCGGGTGCGCGCCGGAACAGCGAGGTGCGGCGGCCGGGGTAATCGCGGGTCACGCTTTCGACCTGGAGCAAGGGGTTGCCCGGGTTCGTGCCATGCGACCTGGGCCGCGCCGGCACATGCATGGAGGCCTGCGCCAGCTGGCGCGTGTAGGGATGGAGTTGTTCGGACAGCGTGCGCACCGTGTCGCCGGCCTCCATCACCTCGCCGCGCCGCAGGATGGTGATGCGGTCGGCCATTTCGGTCACGACGGCGAGGTCGTGCGAGATCAAAAGCAGGCCCATACGGTTCTCCGCGACGAGGTCGCGCAAGAGGTCTAGGATCTGCGCCTGCAGCACCACGTCGAGCGCGGTCGTCGGTTCGTCGGCGATCAGCAGCTTCGGCTTCAGCGCGCAGGCGATGGCAATGACGACGCGCTGGCGCTGGCCGCCGGACAGTTCATGCGGATAGCGCGACAGCGGGAATTTTGCCGAGGGCAGGCCGACCCGATCGAGCATTTGGCGCGCCCGCTCCTCAGCCGCCGCGCGCGTGGCCCTGGTGTGCCAGCGTATGCCTTCGGCGACCTGTTCGCCGATGGTCTTGACCGGGTTGAGCGCCGTCATCGGCTCCTGGAACACCATGCCGGTGTCGTCGCCGCGCAGGGCGCACATCTGGTCCTCGGTGGCAGTGAGGATATCGATCCCGTCGAATGTGACGCGCCCGGTGGCGCGCGCGGCATAAGGCAAAAGCCGCATCACCGTCAGCGCGGTCATCGACTTGCCGGAGCCGGATTCGCCGACCAGCCCCATCACCTCGCCAGGCGCGACGGAAAGCTCCACGTCTTTCAGGATCTGCGTGTTGCCGATGGTCAGCGACAGGTTCTCGATGTCGAGCAGGCTCATCGCTGCCGCCGCGATTTCGGGTCGAGAATGTCGGCGATGCCATCGCCCAAGAGGTTCAGGCCGAGCACGGTGATCACGATCGCCATGCCGGGAAAGATCGCCATCCACGGCGCCACCACCATGCGGGTCTGGGCGTCGAACAGCATGCGGCCCCAGCTCGGCATTGGCGGCTGCGCCCCGAGGCCGAGATAGGAAAGCCCGGCCTCGGCCAGGATGCCCAGCGCGAACTGGATGGTGCCTTGCACCAGGAGCAGTGTGGCGATGTTGGGCAGCACATGTTCGATCGATATCTGCGTGCTGCTTTTTCCCGCGGCGCGCGCGGCAAAGATGAATTCGCGCGGCCAGATCGCAAGCGCGCCGGCGCGGGCGACGCGGGCGAAAACCGGGATGTTGAAGATGCCGATGGCGATGATGGCGTTGACGGCGCCCGGCCCGAAAATCGCCGTGATCATGATCGCCGACAGCAGTGCGGGAAAGGCGAAGACCAGATCGTTGACGCGCATCAGCGCCTCGTCGACGAGGCCGCCGCGCGCCGCGGCAAAGGCGCCGAGCGGCACGCCGACGCCCATGCCGATGCCGACCGCGACCAGCGCCACGGCGATCGAATTGCGGGCGCCGACCATGATCATCGACAGGATGTCGCGGCCGAAATGGTCGGTGCCGAACCAATGCGCCGGCGAGGGGCCTTGCGTCTTGTCGGCGATGACCAGCTTCGTCACATCGTACGGCGTCCAGACATAGGAGACGATTGCCATTACCAGGATGAGCAAGGTGATGACGAAGCCGGTGACGAAAGCGGTGTTCCGGAATGCCTTGGCCAGGATGCTGCCGAACGATTCTTCAGGGATGTCGATATGCAGTGTCATCGCCGGCTTCTCAGGCGCGGATCGACGACCGCATAGGAAAGGTCGACGACGAGGTTGACGGCAATGACGGCGGCGACCAGCAGCATGACAACGCTTTCGACAACGATCAGGTCGCGCTGGGTAATGGCCTGGAATACCAGCCGGCCGAGGCCGGGAAGATAAAAGACATTCTCGATGATGATGGTGCCGGCGAGCAGGAAGGCGAATTGCAGGCCGAGGATGGTCAGCACCGGGATCATGGCGTTGCGCAGTGCATGCCGCCACAGCACGGCACGGTAGGGCAGGCCCTTGGCACGGGCGGTGCGGATATAGTCCTCGTTCAGCACCTCGATCAGCGCCGAGCGGGTAACGCGCGCCAGGATTGCCGCCTGTGGCAAGGCGAGCGCTACAGCCGGCAGAAGCAGGGATTTAAGCGCGGGCCAGACGCCGGCTCCCCAGCCGGAAAAGCCGCCGGCGGGCACCAGCCGCAGCCAGACCGCGAAGACATAAATGAGCATCAGCGCGAACCAGAAATTGGGCACGGCGACGCCGAGCTGTGCCGCGCCCATGGCAATCGTGTCACCGGCCCGGCCGCGCCGGCTGGCGGAAAACAGGCCGACCGGTATGGCGATGATGGTGGAGAGTGCAAGCGCGATCAACGCCAACGGCAGCGAGACGGCCAACCGTTCACGGACGAGATCGATGACCGGCACCGAATAGGTATAGGAGCGGCCGAAGTCGAGGTTGAGCAGACCGCCGACCCAGTGCAGGTAGCGCCAGATCAGCGGCGCATTGAGCCCCATCTGGTTGCGCAGGAGTTCCACCTGGTCGGCGCTGGCGTTCATGCCCAGCATCAGCCGCGCCGGGTCGCCCGGCAGGATCTCCAGCACGGCGAAGACTACGATGGAAGCCAGCGCTAGTGTGACTACGGAGATGGCGAGGCGCTTGAGGAGGTAGGCGGTCATGGGAGCTCGACGCCGGCGTGGTCATTCACGGGCGAAGCAGGAGCAAAGCTCCGTCGCGCCGCGTCGCTTCGCTCCCTGCTTCGCCCTGGGATGACGAAACACCTCAGTCGCTCCACTTCACCTTGGTCAGGTCATTGGCGGGAATTGGCGCGTTTTCCCACAACCCTTGCAGCTTGGCGTCCCAGACCCCGACCTTGGGCAGTTCATAGAGGAAGCCGACCACCGCATCGTCGGCCAGTATCGTTTGCGCTTGCGCATACAATTCCTTGCGCTTGGCCTCGTCGGGGGTCAGCTCGAGATCGGCGATGACCTTGTTGAAGGCGGGGTTGTCGTAATTGAAGTAGTAGTCCTTGCGTGCGTAGATATCGATGTCGTTCGGCTCGGTATGGGAGACGATGGTCAGGTCGTAGTCCTTCTTGGTGAACACCTGGTCCAGCCACTGCGCCCACTCGACGGGAATGATCTCGAGGTTGATGCCGACGTCGCGGAGCTGAGAGGCGATGATCTCGCCGCCGAGCCGCGCATAGGAGGTCGGCGGCAGCTTCAACGTGGCCTTGAAGCCGTTCTCCAGCCCCGCTTCCTTCAGCAGTTCCTTGGCCTTGGCCACGTCGTGCGGATAGCGGCCGGTGAGGTCGACATAGTATTTGTTGGCCGGCGACATATGCGAGCCGATCGGCAGGCCGAGCCCGGCCGAGGCGCCGTCGATGATTGCCTTGCGGTCGAGCGCGTAGGAGATCGCCTGCCTTACCTGCAATTTGTCGAAGGGCGGCTTCTTGTTGTTGATGGACAGTATGGTCTCGCCCTCGGTCGCGCCGACCACCACCTTGAAGCGCGGATCATCCTTGATCTGCGCGACGCTGTCGGGATCGAAGAAGGGGAAAGCCTGTATGTCGCCGGAAAGCAGCGCCGGCACCGCGGCGGCGGCATCGGGAACGACGCGGAACTCGACCTTTTCGAGGAAGACGGGAGCGCCCCAGTAATGATCTGATTTCACCAGGGTGATCGACGAACCCTTGGCCCAGCTGTCGAACTTGAAGGGGCCGGTGCCAATGGGCTTTTCCTTGTTGGTGTCGGCGGATTTCGGCGACACCATCACCGCATCGCCCCAGCCCATATTGTAGAGGAACGAGCCCTGCGGGTGGGCGAGCGTAACCTTGACAGTGGCAGGGTCGACTACTTCGACCTTGTCGATGGCGGCAAAGAGCTGTTTTTGCGCATTGATGGAATTTTCAGCGCGCGCACGCTCGAGCGAGAATTTTGCGTCTTCGGCGCTGAAATCGGTGCCGTCGTGGAATTTGACGCCAGTGTGCAGCTTGAAAGTGTAGACCTTGCCGTCATCGGAAATCGTCCAGCTCTCGGCGAGATCCGGCAGAACCTCCCCATTGGGGCCGATCCGGGTCAGGCCCTCGAACACATTGGCGTAGGTGACCTCCCGGATTGCCGCGGCCGCTCCCGCCGTCGGGTCGAGATGCGGGGGTTCGAGGGGAATGCCGATGACGAGATCGGTCCGGGCGGCAGACGCCGAAGCGGCGCTTGCGAACGCCAGAACGGCAGCGGCCAGAAGGGTTCTCCAAAATTTCATCGCTGAACTCCCCATGTGCTCAAATGCTCAAGCCTAAAGCGCGTCGCGTTGAAACGGATCCGTGCAATGCGCTTCAGGTCCTTGTTTTTATGCATATCGTTTTCCCAGAACCGAGGTCACTTTTGGGCGACATGCATCAGGGATAGAAGCGTGATTTCGCGCGGGAGTAAATTGCGTTTCGTGCTGTCGCGCCGCGCCAGGAGAAATGTTTTTGCGTCGTCGGCCGATCATCCGGCCGTGCCGCGCAGCAGCACGTTGAGGCCGATCGCCATCACCTTGGCCGATTCCACCATGTCCGAAATCCCGACCCATTCGTCCGGCCGGTGGGCGAGGTCGAGAATGCCGGGTCCGTAGGCGATGCAGTTGTAGAGATGGCCGATGCGGGCAATGTGCTTCTGGTCGTAGGTGCCGGGCGAGATGACATAGTCCGGCTCGCGGTCGAAGATCGCGTGAATGCCTTGCGCCACCGCCTTGACCACCGGCGCGTCGCGCTCGGTCATCAACGGCAGCACTTCCATCAGGTCGCGGATCTCGTAATCGAACTTTTTGCGCTCGCGCTTCAGCCGCTCGAGAATGCCGGTCACTTCGCCCTTCACCGTAGCAAGGTCTTCCTCGAGCAGGAAGCGGCGGTCGATGGTCAGCCGGCAGGAATCGGGCACGTTGGGCGAGGGCAAGCCGGGCCGGAAATCCTCGGTCTGGCCGCCATGGATGGAGTTGATGTTCATGGTCGAACGTTTCGCACCCTCGGGCACGACCGGCATGCGCGTCATCTTGCGGTCGAGCGCGGGGAACAGTTCGTCCTCGAAGGCCCTGAGCACGGCGCCCATATGGCGCACCGCATTGTCGCCGAGAAACGGCATCGAACCATGCGCGATCTCGCCCTTGGTCTCGATCTCGGCCCACCAGACGCCGCGATGGCCAAGGCAGATGCGGTCCTTGTTCAACGGCTCGGGAATGATGACGTGGTCGACCCTGGGCTTGGAGAAATAGCCCAGGCTGGCGAGATGGGCGACGCCGCCGAAGCCGCCGGACTCTTCGTCGACGGTGCCGGATATTTCGATGGCCCCGGGAAAATCGGGATAGACGTCCATGAACGCTTCGGCGGCGATGATCGACGCAGCCAGGCCGCCCTTCATGTCGCAGGCGCCGCGTCCATAGACCCTGCCGTCCTTGATGATGCCGGCAAAGGGATCGACGGTCCAGCCGTCGCCGGCCTCGACCACGTCTATATGCGAATTGAAGTGGACGCAGGCGCCGGGCGAGCGACCGTCGAAACGGGCCACGACATTGACGCGCGGGTAGCGATCGGTGTCGCCCGGCGCGCCTTCGGCGCGGATGAATTCGGTTTCGAAACCACGCTTCCTCAGCCGCGCGCCAAGATATTCGGCGCATGGACGGTAGGCTTCGCCGGGCGGATTTATGGTCGGAAAGCGGATCAGGTCGGCGGTCAGCGCGACGACATCGTTGCGCCTGTCATCGATTGCTCGCAGGAGTCTTTCATTCATTGGCAGAGTTGAGCAGCGATTGGTGATGCATTGCAAGCCCGCCGGCGATCAGGTCCGTGCGACGTGTCGCTGCGGCAACTATCGCGGGAAATCGTTCAAATTCGCTGCTTCGAATTGGCGAATTGATCAAGGAGTGTGTGCTATCCCGTTCACCTGCCGTTAAAAAGATGAAAAACATCGTGAGGGCAGACGGATAAGGGCAATCAAAGGGGTTTGGTCGCATGAAGAAGTCTTTTCTTGTCGCAGCAGCGATGCTGATGACCGCGCTGTTTGGTGCGCCGGCCGCAAGCCACGCGGCCATGTTGGAAGCGAATATCGACGTGTCGTCGCAAACGATGACGGTCAGATATGGCCTGCAGGTTTACCGGTGGACCGTGTCCACCGCACGGCCCGGTTATTTCACGCCACGCGGCACCTACCGGCCGCAGCGGACCGCCCGGATGTGGTATTCGAAAAAGTATCATATGTCGCCGATGCCTTATTCCGTATTCTTCCATGGCGGCTATGCCATCCACGGAACCGGCGCTGTCAGGCAACTCGGTCGTCCAGCGTCGCATGGCTGCGTGCGGCTGCACACGGCCAATGCCGCAACCTTCTATTCGATGGTGCGGGAAGTGGGCTTCGGCAACACGCGCATTGTCGTCACCAATTAAGTGGCAAAGACCGAAACGACACGATGCTGGGCGCGTTCCTGGCGGTTTCCGGCCGCAATCGTTGCAGGAATATCGCATTGGCACGGAAAAAATTGCCGCTGCGTTATTTCGGTCCAGCTAATATTTCTATGAGCAGCCGGTGGTGGTAATAGAGAACCCATCGGGAAACTCATGAGGGGCGTGATGTATCGATTTATTCTTGGTGTGGCGATTGCCGCAACCGCCACGTCGGCTTTCGCGGCCGACGCCGTCGCTCCGATCGTCATGGATCAGGAGGTCGCCGCGCCGCATATTTCCGGTTATGTTGAGGCTTACCTCGGCGGATTGTATGTGACCGTCCCAGGTGACCATGCGTCCGCTACGACCGCAGGCGGTACGGGTCGCGTGAATTTCCCAATCGACTCCCGCTGGAACGTCCAGACCGACGCGTTCATCGATTCTCTTTGGGTGCAAGGCCAGAATTTTTACGGATATGGCGGCGCCGTTCACGGCTACTGGCGCGATCCGAGCTCATACGCGCTTGGCGGATTCGCCACGATTACCGGGTATGGCGGCGACAATTTCAGTGGGGAGCACATCTACAATTTTACGGTCGGCCCAGAAGCCCAAGCCTATTTCGGCAATGTGACACTCTACGGCCAAGTTGACTATGGACAGTTGCGGGCCAGCGGTTCGTCCGAACATCTGGACACCTGGGGCGGTCGTGGCGTGGTGCGCTATTTCGCTCAAGACAACCTTCGCTTCGATGGCGAACTCGGCTATTCCACGATCTCGCTAGGTGGCGAGCATCTCAATACCGTAACCGGGGCGCTGCAGGCCATGTACCGGTTTTCCGGGACGCCGCTTTCGGTGTTTGGCCGCTATCAACTGGATCATCTGTCCGCCGGCGGCATAAGCGAGAACATCCACAAATATGTGATTGGCGTGCGTGCGAGCTTCGGTTCCGACACGTTGCTGGACGAAGACCGCAACGGCGCCACGATGGATACCTATCGGCCGAATATTATCCTGCCGTTCGGGGGGTGAACGGCCCCCAGAAGATATAGAGCCAGGTACATGCAGTAGAAAAGCCGCGGGGAGAACCTCCGCGGCTTTTTCCTTTACTTCGTCTAGAGCGGTTTAGCGTTTGATGGAATCGCCCAGCCGCTCTAACTCTTTGTTTTTATACAATTCCGGATGGAAAACCGTTGCACGCTTTTCCTGGAATTGCTCCAAAGGCTCCTCGTTACGGAGTCATGCGACGCGCTTTAGCTGACTTCCTTTGCCTGTCGGCGCCGGTTGCGCCGCCAGTTGCTGATCTCCCACCTTTTGTGGAACCACATCCATTGGCCGGGATCCTCGCGCACCCAGCGCTCGACCACGTCGTTCAGCATCTGGGTGGTGGCGGGCACGTCGACGCTGCCATCGGCGGCGCGCGGCAAGACCAGCTTGTCCTCGATCTCGAGCCGAAAGCGGTTGCCCGGCAATCTGATGCAGCGCGCCGGATAGACGTCGCAGTCATAGTGGCGTGCAAGGGTGCCGAGCACGCGGTTGCTCTGGCAGGGGCGGCCGAAGAAGGTCGTATCCACGCCGTTGGAGAATTTCTGGTCGACCAGGACACCGATATTGCCGCCGTTTTCAAGGACGCCGGCAAGAGCGAACGAGGCGCCGGCCATCGACGGCAGCAGCGATCCCATGGTCGAGCGGCGCGTCGAGAGGATGTAATCGGCCAGGTAAGGGTTGTTGGGCGGGCGAAACAGCGCGGTGATGTTCATGCCGAAGGTTGCCGCCGCCACCGGCAGCAGTTCGAAATTGCCGAGATGGCCGGTGAAGACGATGTGCGGCCGTTTTTCAGCGGCGATCTCGACGAAATGCTCTATGCCCTTGACCTCGACGCGGCCAGGCTTGGTTGCCGCGGGGTCATAGTCGAACAGGGCATCGAGGAAAATGTATTCGGCGGCGAGGCGGGCCATGTTGCCCCACATATCGGAGGCGATGGCTTGGACTTCGTCCTCGCTCTTTTCCGGATAGGCCTTGCGCAGATTGTCGACGGCGACCTGGTGGCGGCCGACCCGGGGACCAATGAGGCGCGCGACCCGATCGGCGAAATTCAGCGCGCTGTCGGCCGGCAGCAAGCGAAGCATCGACATGATGATCATCGCCGCGCGGGCAACCAGCCAGTAGTTCAGCTGGCGCAGCTGCCTGCCGTAGCGAAATTTGAGATCGCGGCGAAACTTCTTGAGCACCGAGGTCAAAGCCTTAGGCGACGCGCAGGATGATCTTGCCGAAGACGTCGCGGCCTTCCATGCGTTTCAGCGCGGCACCGATGTCGTCGAAGCCGACTTCGGTGTCGATGACAGGTGCTACCTGTCCCGCCGCCATCTTCTGCATGGCATTCGCCATGTTCTCCATGCGGCAGCCGAAGGAGCCGAGCAGCTTCAGTTGCTGCTGGAAGAGCTGCATCAGGTTGATCTGCGTCGACACGCCCGAGGTCGAGCCGCAGGTCACCAGCCGGCCGCCGCGCTTCAGGCACAGCATCGAACCGGCGAAGGTGTCGGCGCCGACATGTTCGAAGACGACGTCGACGCCCTTCTTTTTGGTCAGCTTGCGCACGACGCCTTCGAAACGGTCGTCGCGGTAGTTGATGACATGGTCGGCGCCGAGCGCCTTGGCCTTGTCGATCTTGTCGTTGGAGCCCACCGTGGTGATGATGGTGCAGCCCATCCGCTTGGCCAGCTGGATCGCCGCCGAGCCGATGCCGGAGCCGCCGGCATGGACGAGAATGGTTTCGCCGGGCTGCAGCCTGGCATTGTCGAACAGCATGTGCTCGACGGTGCCGAAGGTGACAGGTGCCACCGCGGCGCCAATGTCGCTCACGCCGGGCGGGGCGGGGACCAGCAAGCGCGCCGGCAGGTTGATCTTTTCCTGCGCGAAGCCGTCGAGATGGAAGCCATGGACGCCGGAAACATGTTCGCAGAGATTGTCGCGGCCTTCGCGGCAGGCCCGGCAAAGGCCGCAGGTGCGGGCGCCGTAGATCGACACCAATTGTCCAGGCTGCAGGCTGGAAACGCCGGGGCCGACCGCCTCGACCTCGCCGGAGGCCTCGGCGCCGACGACCAGCGGCAGCTTGCGCTTGGCGAAGGCCATGCCGCGCCAGCCCCAGACGTCGATGTGGTTCAGCGCCACGGCCTTGATGCGCAGCGTGACTTCGCCGAGTGCGGGTGGCGGCGGGGGCGGCAGGTCCACCGTTTCAAGACGGCGGTCCTCGATAAGTTGCAATGCGCGCATTGGGCCTGTCGGTTCTGTTCTAAAGCGCTTCGCGCTCTAGTTCTTGGTTTTATGCATGTCGCTATCGCAAAACCGAGGTCACTGTTGGGCGACATGCATTGGCTGAAAAAGGTCGCTTAGACCGGTTCCCGCGCCATGACAAGGCAAGTGTTCTGGCCGCCGAAACCGAAGGAGTTCGACAGAACGGTGCGAACCTGCGCATTGCGCTTCTTGTTCGGCACCACGTCGAGCACGATCGCCGGGTCGGGATTGTCGTAATTGATGGTCGGCGGAATGACGCTTTCGCGCATCGTCATCAGCGAGAACGCCGCCTCGACGGCACCCGCCGCCGACAGCGTGTGACCAATCATCGACTTGTTCGACGAAACCGGCATCGAGCCGATCCGCTCGCCGAATACGGTCGACAGTGCCAGATGTTCCATCTTGTCGTTTTCGGGGGTCGACGTGCCGTGGGCGTTGACATAGTCGATCTCGTCTTCACTCAGGCCGGCATCGGCGAGGGCGGCGCGAACCGCGGCGATGGCGGGCGAAGCGTCCGGCTTCGAGCGGGTGCGATGGAAGTCGTCGGCCTTCTCGCCGCAACCGCTAAGGACGCCGAGAATGGTCGCGCCGCGAGCCAATGCCGCCTCAAGCGATTCCAACACCAGCGCCCCGGATCCCTCGGCCAATACGAAGCCGTCGCGATCCCTGGAGAAAGGCTTCGATGCCTTTTCGGGAATGTCGTTGTGCGTGGAGAGTGCCGAAAGCAGTGAGAAGCGGATCAATGCCTCGGCGGTGGCAGAACCGTCCGCGCCGATCGATAGCGCACGGTCGCATTCGCCGCGTCGGATCGCCTCGACACCAAGCTGGATCGCGGTGGCACCTGAAGCGCAAGCCGTCGACAGGGTGATCGGCAGACCGCGTGTGCCAAGACGGTCGGCAAGGCGGTCGGCGATCGAACCGAACTGGGTGGTCTCGAAGATATCCAGCTCTTTCAGGCTACGCGCCACCCGAAGCAGTCTTTCGGCGGCGGTGTCATCCTTGTCCTTGTCAGAATTGTAGAGCGAGAAGCGCTCGGCCCAGTCGAGTTCGACCGGCGGCGATGCGAGGAAAAGCGGTCCGCCGAAGTCGCTGGAATCAAGGCCGGCTTCGGTCACCGCTTCGAGGCCGGCAAGCTCCGCCAGCTCATAGGTAAGCGGGCTGGCACCTTTCGAACTCGACGGCAGGAAATCGACCATGCCGGAGATGCGGGTGTTCAGTTGATCGATAGGAAAGCGGGTGATCGGGTGGATGCCCGACGTGCCGGAGGTCAACGCCGCCCAATTGTCGGTCTTGCCGACGCCAAGCGAGGTGACCACGCCGATGCCGGTGACGGCGACGATTGGCCTGCCCATGTGATCGTTCAGATTGGCCATCCGGGAGCCCTCGAGCGTTTATCGTTGCAGCATGGATCGCGAGCGCCGCGTTATGCGGCGTTGACCAGCGCCATGCCCTCGAATTGGTGATAGCCGATCGCCGTTGCAAGGACACTTGCGGGAATGCCTTCAAACGGCTTCTCGGCTGCGGCATCGAAAACAGGGTAAGCGGCC
This sequence comes from Mesorhizobium erdmanii, assembly GCF_013170725.1. Lineage (NCBI taxonomy): Bacteria > Pseudomonadati > Pseudomonadota > Alphaproteobacteria > Hyphomicrobiales > Phyllobacteriaceae > Mesorhizobium > Mesorhizobium erdmanii. Next base: position 3,566,861 of record NZ_CP033361.1, read on the forward strand.
TTGCGTTCCACGGCGAGTGCCGCCAGCGCCACCGCGAAAGGAAACTGTGCTTCCTTCATGTGGCCGGTCAGCGTCGAGAAGCCGCGTGTGGCAATCGCCGGATTAGCATCGAGCACAGCCTTCTCGGCGGTGGTTGCGGCATGCGCGCCCGAGGCGCCCGAAAGCGCCAGCAGCTTGCCGCTTGGCAGCGCCGCCTGGCTGAGCAGCAAGGCGATCTCGGTGTCGAGTTCCCCGCGCGATCGCCTGGCGCGGCCTGAGACGACTGGGCCGAGCTCGGCATAAATCTTGCGCCCGCGACTGATGGCGTGTTCGTGCTGCTCCAGCACCAGGAAGGCACCGCCGGATCCAGTAACGACGCCGCCGCCCTCAGCGCCCTGTCTTTGCCACACAGGTTTCCAGGGGCCGCGATGCAAATAGCCGGCAAGCTCGTAACCGAGCAGCATGTCGGAATGTTCGGTCTGGAAGGCGCCGCCGACCAGGATGTGCGTCGACTGGCCGGAGCGAATGCGCGCGGCGGCCGTTTCGACGGCGGCGACGCCGGCACCTTCCTCGCCCATGAAGGTGCGCGACGAGCCCGTCACCTTGTGGACGATGGAGATGTTGCCGGCGAGCAGATTGGAAAGCTGCGCCAAAAACAGGGTCGGCCGCAACTCGGTGGTCAGCTTCTCATTGAGCAGCACGTCGCGGTCGTTACGGCTCTCGGATGCGGCGAGAATGGCGGCATCGACCGCCTCGTCGCGCTCGCCGCCGCCGGCGGCGACAACCATGTCCATGGTCGTGCAAAGTTCGTCATTGCCCTTGATACCGGCGTCGTCGAGCGCAAGCCCGGCTACATAGGTGCCGAGCCGCTGCCATGTTTCCATCTGCCGCTGGTCGCCGCGCTTGGCGATCTGCAGGTTCCAGTCGATTTCCGGCAGCGGATGGACGGTGTAGGGCGCGAACCGCGCCGCTTCGAGCACCGGCTGCAGGCCCGGCTGCGCCAGTTTCTGCCAGTGGGCGTCAGGGCCTTCTCCCAGCGAGGAGACTAGGCCGATACCAGTGATGACGACGTCGCGGGGGCTGCTCATGGGCGGCTTTGTGGGTCAGGCGGCAGAGCGCGTCAAGGTCGCGCGCTCAACTGACGTCAGGCGGTCTTGGCGGCGACCAGCGCGTCGATCTTGGCGCAGAGGTTCTTCATGACGAAGTAATCGTCGGTCGAAGCCTTGCCGTCATTGACTTCCTGGGTCCACTTTTCCAGCGGCACCTTGATGCCGAATTCCTTGTCGATAGCGAAGACGATGTCGAGGAAATCGAGGCTGTCGATGCCCAGATCGTCGATCGTGTGGCTCTCGGGTGTAATCGTGTCGATGTCGATCTCGCTGGTGTCGGCAATGATCTTGGCGACTTTGTCGAACGTGGTGGAGTTCGTGGTAGACAAGGGGCTTTTCCTTCTTTGCGGGCGGAATCTGTCCGCATCTTGTTTGGGCGCTGTCTAATCGGTTTTTCCCGGCAGGAAAAGGCCTGATAAGCCGGGCGCAGATGGGAAGCCGCCCCAAGAAACGCAAGAAGGGCCGCCGGTCAACCCGGCGGCCCTTCCCATTACGTTACGTCAGCCATTTTTCTCGATGCATGTCGTTGTCCCAAAACCGGAACCACTTTTGGGCGACGTACATCAGCTGTCGCGGAGCTTGACCAGGTCGTTCAACAGTCCACCCGTTCCGTTGTGGACGGTCAGCCGCTCGACCTTGCCGGCGATGGTTTCCAGAGCCTCGAGCTCCTTCAACCGCAGCATCACCGGGTTCTCCGCCATTACCTTGGCCGTGTTGAGGAGCGAACGCGTGGCGTTCGTCTCCTCGCGGCGGCGGATGACGTTGGCCTCGGCCTGCTTTTCGGCCGACACCACCTGGTTGAGGATCTCGCGCATCTCGCCCGGCAGGATGACATCCTTGAGCGCGATATCGCTGACCTCGACACCGATCCCGGCCATGTCGGCACGGACCTTGGCCGCGGCTTCCTCATCGACCGTCACCTTCTTTTCAAGGATCTGGTCGAGCGTCAGTGCGCCCAGCGTCTTGCGGAAGGCGTACTGGAGGGCGCGGTAGAGGGCTTCGGAGAAGTCCTTCACAGCGCTCACCGCCTTGACCGGGTCGACGACCCGGTATTCGGCTGCGATGTTGACGCGGATCGTCACCCGATCCTTGGTCAGCACTTCCTGCCCGGCGACATCAAGCGACTGGCGCTTGAGGTCGACGACCTTCACCTGCACCATGCGCCCGACGCTCCAGAACGCATGCACGCCGGCGGCGAGCGTGCGCACCAGCACACCGTCGACGAACAGCAGTCCGGCCTGACCATCGACGATCGGGTGGACGGACATCAGTTCCGCCTTCCGGGCCTGGCCAAGCCGGCGCATGAGCGCCGGGTCGATGGCGAGATCGACCGACGTGTCGACCAGTGTCACCTTCCACGGACCGGCATCCGTCCACAGCACAAGCTTGCGGTCCGGGGCCAGCACGGCATGCAGATTGCCGTCATGCTCGATAACGGCGACATCCGTGCGTCCGGTGCGAACGACGGTGAAATGACGCGCGGCCACATCCGGGAGCTTGTCGAACAACGCCTTCTCGTATGCCGAAACGAATTCCTGGTTCTTCAGATCGTGCCGCGACACTTCCAGGCTTCCGCCCCGGTTGGCGAGCCAATGCTCGCCCGGCAGCAGGACAGCCTGGATCTCCCCCTTGTAGAGGGTGAGGGCACGTTCGTTTTCCTTTACGAGGACGCGCTCGCGTCCAAGAACCTGATCGAGAATAGTCATTGTCTTACTCCTGTCGGGCATGGCCCCATGCGAGGCGTCACGTCATGCGTCGATCTTCCCTTCGTTTCTCGTTTCCAATCGTCTTCTCGGTCCCGGCACGAATGATCCGGGGACCGGTGGCATCAAATCGCGGCGGGCCTTCGGGAGCGGATCGCGGGGCAGGGACGCGGGCGCTGGAGGCCAAAGCCTCCCTTGCCGGCGACACTGCGCCTTGATCATCACCGCGTGCCTGGCCGCGAGCCGATGGCGTCAGATCTGTCGAGCCGGCCGTCGCCCGAGGGCTTGTGCCGTCCGTCAGGTCTTCAGCATTCCGGTCCCCGGACCGTTTTCAGATAACACCGTGGCAGGGTGCTGGCTTAACAGGCCAATGGAGAAGGACTCGAACCTTCGACAGTCAGATTATGAGTCTGATGCTCTCCCAACTGAGCTATCCGTGGTGCAGACGACGGGACTCGAACCCACAACCTGCGGATTATATCCGGCGCTCTCCCAGTTGAGCTACATCCGCGATCCCAACCCCCGAAGCGGCGCCGTATACAGGGCGGCAAAGCCGCCTGCACGGGCGGAGGCGAAAGCTCCAACCGTTGTGCTCGCTTCGGTTTTCGTGACCGGGAGCGCGCCTATAGCCCCTGCGACGGGTTGTCGCAAGCGGCATTGTCGTGGCGGATTCGCGGCTTCTTTCGGCGGTGGCATTTCGGCAACAGTGCCAGGTTGGTCAGAAAGTGACGCGGCCGAGCACGCGCAGGCTGTCGCCTTGTGGCTCGACGACCACCGCCTCGCCCTCGCGCGGCGATACGCCGGTCAGCGCCACGATATCTTCCAGATGGGTAACCATGACCAGATTGTCTGAGCCGGAATAGGCGCGGATTTCCTTCATGATGGCGGCGATCTGCGCGGCCTTCTGCGCATCGTCGCCCTTCAAGAGATCGAGCGGTGCAAACAGCTCCGGCTCGGCCTCGAAGGCGATGCGCGCGGTGTCGAGGCAACGGCAGTAGCGGCTGGACAGGACGCGTTCGATGGGGGCGGCTCGAGCGGCAAACAAGGCGCCGATCTTGCTCGCCTGCTGCTTGCCGCGCGCCGAGAGATTGATCTGGGTGGCACAGCTGTCGATATCAAAATTGGCCGGATCGGTGTTGCCGGTGACCATGGCATGACGCAGCAGTACGACATGCCCGCCATCGCGCAGCAGCGCCCATCCGGCATCCGTGGCATGGGCCGCGGCGGGAACGACGAGCAGAAGCAAGGCCAGGGCAAATCGGATCATCGCAGTCCTTCCAGGAGCCCGACATCGGGTTCCGGTCATTCGCATATAGGGATCGGAATGCCGGCACAAAGACAAGCGGGCGTTGCGGAAGTCCCAGCCTCACTTTTTGGCGATTTGTTTTTTTACCAGATCGATCTTCTGGTCGGTAAGCGGGATGGGAATGGTGTAGCCGGCTTCGGCAAAGCCCTGCTTGGCGTTCTCGAAGAATTCGATGGCCTTGAGATATTCGGCCTTGCCGCCGCCATAGCTGGCGCGGTTCCAGTGGATGTCGCCAAGATTGTTCTGTTCGAAGGCCCACTGCATGGGTTGGCTTTCCCTGGTGAACACTTTCAGCGTCGCCGTGAAAGCCGCCTCGGCCTCGTCGAGATATTTGCCTGTCCTTTCGATGTTGCCGAGGTTGAGCAGGCTCATGCCGATGCCGTTCTGGGCATTGGCCCAATCTATGGGCGCGGTTTCCAAGGTTAGCACCTCGAGGGCGGCCCGCCGCGCCGCGATCGACGCTTGTAAGGTTTTCGGATCGGCATTGCTCATGCTCAGCCAGTGCAGCGTGGACCCGAGACCGGCCTGGGCCAGCGCCCATTGCCGCGGATTGGTCTCGCGCTTGTACTCGCGCAACGCATTGCCGTAAGCATTGACTGCCTCGCTGTACCGCTCAGGCTTGTCCGTCACGCCACCAAGCAGCTGCAGTGTGTTGCCGAGATTGTAGTAGCTCATCGCCCAATCCTGCGGGAATTTCCGCCTGACATAGACCTGTCGGGCCGCCTGGAAGGCCGCGGCCGACTGTTCCAGCTTGGCCGCGTCACGGGTCCGCTGGCCGAGCGTCTGATAGATCGAGCCGAGATTGTTTTGCGCGGACGCCCAATCCATCGGGAAGCGCTGCCGGGTAAACACCGTCAGCGCATCGTCATAGGCCGTGACTGCCTCTTCGAGCGTGCCCGTGCCCATGTCGAAGCGGGCAACACCGCTCAGCGCGTTGCCGAGGTTGAGCCGGCTGGTCGCCCACGAGACCGGGAAGGTCTCGCGGGTTCGCACTTTCAGCGCGGCGCGGAAAGCGTCGGCAGCCTCGTTGATCTTGGCCTTGTCGTTGAGCTGGATACCTAGCGTGACCAGCGTGTTGCCGAGATTGTTCTCGACCATCGCCCATTCCACGGGCGCTTTCTCGCGCGTGTATTCCTCCAGCGCCAGCCGGTAGGCGGCTTCCGCGTCCTTCAGGTGCTCGCCGGCGGGGTCGCGCTGGGAAAGGGCATAGAGCGCCAGGCCGAGATTGTTCTGCGAGGCGGCCCAGTCGAGCGGCAGCTTGTCGCGCGGGCGCTTTTCCAATGTGGCACGCATCGCCGCCACCGCGTCGTTGAGCCGTTTCGGGTCGCTCTCTCGTTCGCCGATCTTCAAGAGCACGTTGGCCAGGTTGTTCTGCGCTGCCGCCCAGTTGCGGTCGTCCTTCTCGCGTTCGAAGACGAGGAGCGAATCGCTGAAAATCCGGGCTGCCTCTTCGAGATGCGCGGTTTCGGTCTCGCGCTCGCCGATAGTCTGCAGCACCACCGCCATGTTGTTGCGGGTGATGGCCCAATCCCGGTTCTGCTCGCCATTGGGGATGAAATTCAGGATGACGCGATAGGCTTCGATCGCGTGCTGGAGCGCATCCAGATCACCGGTGGCGTAGCCGTAGGAGTTGAGCGCCTCGGCTTCCTGGTTCTTGTAGTTCCAGCGCAGCTTGTCGTCCCATTTCTCGACCAACGAGAATGCCTTGGCGTAATCGTTGGCCGCGGATTTATAGTCGAAGACCAGTGCGGCGGCATCGGCGCGCTTGGCATAGATGGCGGCGTCGGCGATGCGCTTCTGCCTGACCAACTCCTCGGTCTCGTCAACGGCACCGCTGTTCTGCTCGACCCTGCCAACCGCATCGTCGAGGAATTTACGCGCCGCCACCATGGCGCCCTGGCCGATAGCCTTGTCGGCGGATGCGACGAGGCGCTTGATTTCGGGGTCGTCGGTGCGCAGCGCCGCACGCTCCGACATCATCTTCTTCAGGCGTTCGGCCTGGGCGTCGAGCACCTTTTGCAAGTCGGTCGGGTCTTCGGGGATCTTGTCCGTGCCGAGGGCTCTCAGCACGCCATAGAGCGCGTCGAGCGGCACGCCATCCTGCAGCGAGGCCATTTCCACCTGCGCCCGCTGGGGATCAGGCAGGTCGGAGATCGTCAGCAGCAATTGCCGCCTCTCGCCGGTGATCAAGCCGTCGTCGCCGGTCGGCTCCGGCGGTGCCACGCCGAAATAAAGCAGCCGGCGCAAGCTTTCATTGACCCAGGGGCGCTGCCTGGCCTTGGTGTCGAGATAGACCTCTTCGGTCACCATGCGCATCACCAAGCCGAACTCCGTGCCTTTCATGGCCGCTAGGTGGCGCAGCAGCGCGGCGGCGTACGGGCTGTTTTCACCGGCCGCGCCATCCAGTGCCGGGCGCCCCGGTTCGGCGGCGAAGCCGACCACCGAGCCCAGGCTCGCGTCGGTCGCCGGTGTGTTGCCAAGTGCCTTGGCGCCACGCACAGGTTCCAGGCCGCCGGCGCCGATCGGTTCGGCCGAGGCGGTCGGAGCGCGCCGCACCACGGCATCCGGCGGGAACGGATTGGTACGGCAGGCATCGAGCAGCATGATCGTCACCGGAACTGTCTTCTTCAACTCGTCCATGACGGAGGACATCGGCACCAGGGCCTGGCCCGCGTCCTTGAGCGACGAGACATCGGCATCGACGGGAACCAGATAGTTCTCGCCGCCGGCTTCGATGCCATGGCCGGAGTAATAGATGAAGGCGACGTCGGCGCCCTCGGCATCCTCGACGAAACGTTCGAGGTCGCGCTTCAGCTTGGCGGCATCGCGATCGGTGACGTTGCGGGCGTCGAAGCCGAGGTCTGTCAGCATCTTGGCCATGTCGCGCGCGTCGTTGGCCGGATTGGGCAGGGCGGCGATATGCAGGTAATTTGACTGGCCGATGATCAGCGCCACGCCCTTGAGACTTTTCGTCTCGGCAAGTGCAAGCGCGGTTGCGGCAAGACAAAACAGCGCGGCGATGAGAGCGACGAGCCACGCCTGTCTGAAAATATACTGTCTCGAAGCTTCGACAAAATCCATTTGCCGCTTCTGTCCGCGCTGATGATCCCAAGCTCTATAGCCCTGTCACGTGACCGTGATCAAATTCAGGCGACTGTTCAACTGCGCGAGTGCGTTTGAAGAGCTCGGCGATTGCACTGCAATCTGGGCTCGCCTATCCCTGAAAAATGTCTCCGCTCACAGAAACGGTCCTGTTTGTCTTCAGTCTTGTCGGGCTCGGCTATCTCGCCGGACTCACGGGTTATTTGAAGCCGGCGAGTGGCGAGGGGATATCGGACTTCGCGGTTTCGGTGGCGATGCCGCTGCTATTGTTCCAGACGATGGTGAACTCCGACTTCCACGGCGTGGCGCCTTGGCCGCTGTGGGGGGCGTATTTCACGGCGGTGGCGATCACCTGGGCCGCCGGCCATGTCGTCACCACGCGGGTCTTCGGGCGCGACGCACGCGCCGGTGTCGTCGGCGGTGTCTCGTCGGCCTATTCCAATGTCGTGTTGCTCGGCGCTCCCTTCATTTTGGGCGTATTCGGCCCGAGCGGCTTCGAAGTGCTGTCGCTGCTCGTCTCCGTGCATCTGCCAATTATGATGATGGCCTCGATCGTGCTGTTCGAGATGTTCGGCCGGAGCGGTGGTGAGCAGGTGCATCCACTGCGGGTGCTGCGCGGTTTCCTGCGGCGGCTGTTCCTCAACCCGCTGATCATCGGCATTCTGCTGGGGTTGGCGTGGCGGCTCAGCGGCGTGCCGCTGCCGGGCCTCGTCATGCGGCTGGTCGATGCGCTTGCCGAGACGGCAGGGCCGGTGGCGCTGTTTGCCATGGGGCTCAGCCTGCGCCGCTTCGGGATATCGGGGAATGTGCGGCCGGCGCTGGCGCTTTCGGCGCTGAAGCTGTTCCTGATGCCGGCGCTGGTTCTCGCCTTCGTCTGGTTGCTCGGCCTGCCGCCGATGACCGCCAAGGTGGCGGTCGTGGTGGCGGCGCTGCCATCCGGCATCAATTCTTATCTCATCGCCGTGCAGTTCAACACCGGCCAGGCGCTAGCATCGAACCAGATGACCATCGCCACGGCCTGCGCCGCCATCACCACCGCCTTCTGGCTGACGGTGGTGGTCCATGTCTTTGGGTAGGTCCGGCCTGGGGCAGGTTCGGCCCAAAGATTAATTTACATGTTAATTTTTCTCGCGCTCGGCTGGACTAAAGCCTATATGCCATCTTGCAATTGCTTGCGGGGCTTGCCCTAGGTAAAGAGCAGTGGCTCCGGCGTGCCGGCCTCAAGTCATCGGACACGCTCACCGAAGAATTCACAGACCGGCCCGTCAGCGCGCCGAACGGAGGATAGACCATGCTTCAGAAAACCAGCCATTTCATGCGGCAGGCCAATCTCATCAACGGCGAATGGGTTCAGGCCGACAGCGGCCAGACGGTCGACGTCAACAACCCGGCCACCGGCCTCAAGATCGGCACGGTGCCGAAATCGGGCAAGGCCGAGACGCGCCGCGCCATCGAAGCGGCCAGCGAAGCTTTCAAGACCTGGCGCAAGACCACCGCGCTCGAGCGCTCGAAGCTCTTGCGCAAGCTGCATGACGCGATGATGGACAATCAGGACGTGCTGGCCGAACTCTTGACCATCGAGCAGGGCAAGTCGCTGTTCGAATCGAAGGGTGAGATCGGCTCGGCCGCGGCCTACATCCTTTGGTTCGCCGAAGAAGGCCGCCGCACTTATGGCGATGTCGTGCCGTCGCCATGGGCGGACCGCCGCATTCTGGTGACCAAGGAGCCGGTCGGCGTCATCGCCGCGATCACGCCATGGAATTTCCCATCCTCGATGCTGGCCCGCAAGCTCGGCCCAGCACTCGCCGCCGGCTGCACCGCGGTCGTCAAGCCTGCCTCGCAAACGCCCTATTCGGGTCTTGCCTGGGGCGCGCTTGCCGAGGAAGTCGGCTTCCCCAAGGGTGTCGTCAACATCCTGACCGGTTCGGCCAGCGAGATCGGCGATGAGATCTGCGCCAACCCGCTGATATCGAAGATCACCTTCACCGGCTCGACCGAGATCGGCAAGATGCTGATCCAGAAGTCGGCCGTCACGGTCAAGAAGGTGTCGATGGAACTCGGCGGCAATGCGCCGTTCATCGTCTTCGACGACGCCGACATCGATCGCGCCGTCACCGGCGCCATCACCGCCAAGTACCGCAATTCCGGCCAGACCTGCGTCTGTACCAACCGCTTCCTCGTTCAGGCAGGAGTCTACGACAAGTTTGTCGAGAAGCTCGTCGCCGCCAGCAACGCGCTGAAGGTTGGCTCCGGCCTCGAGGAAGGGGTGCAGCAGGGACCGCTGATCGACGAGAAGGCTGTCGAGAAGGTCGAGGAGTTCATCGCCGACGCGACGTCGAAGGGTGGCAAGGTCGTAGCCGGCGGCAAGCGCCATGCGCTCGGCGGTTCATTCTTCCAGCCGACCGTCATTGCCAATGCGACGTCCAAGATGCGCTTCATGAAGGAAGAGATCTTTGGCCCGATCGCCCCGGTGTTCAAGTTCGAGACCGAAGAGGAAGCCATCGCGCTCGCCAACGATACCGAATTTGGCCTCGCCGCCTATTTTTATACTGGCGATCTCGGCCGCGCGTTCCGCATCATGGAAGGGCTGAAATACGGCATGGTCGGCGTCAATGAAGGCCTCATCACCACGCCCGAAGCGCCGTTCGGCGGCGTTAAGGAATCGGGCCTGGGCAAGGAAGGCGGGCATCAGGGCATCGAGGATTATCTCGACACCAAATATGTGTGCATCGGCGGCCTCGGCCTCTGATACACTGTCCCTGAGACAGGGAGGCCGCTGGCCTTCCTGTCTCGCGTCGGAGAATCGGCCGAACCCTTCCGGATCAACTGGCATTTACGGGCATGGCAATGAAGGACGGCGAGGTTTTCGGCACGACGCAGACGGGCGAGCCGGTGCGCCGTTTCACCATCAGGGGCGGCGGTCTCACCGCCAACATCATCGGGCTGGGCGCCATCATCCAGGATTTACGCCTGACCGGGCACGATGCGCCGCTGGTGCTCGGCTATAACACTCTGGAGGCCTATGAGGCCGACAACGCCTTCTTCGGCGCGGTGGTCGGCCGCTATGCCAACCGCATCCGCGACGGCCGGTTCACGATCGCCGGTAACCGCTATCAGACCGAGCCGAATTTCCTCGACAAACATACGCTGCATGGCGGCTCGCAAGGCTATTCGCACCGGCCATGGACGGTTTCGCTGCACGGCAGGGATTTCGTCACGCTGACGCTGCACGATCCCGACGGCGCGATGGGCTTCCCGGGCGCGCTCGACGTTACCTGCACTTATCGGCTGAAGATCCCCGGCACGCTCAGCGTCGAGTTGACGGCGACTTGCGAGGAGCCGACGCTGTGCAATCTCACCCAGCACTCCTATTTCAACCTCGATGACGGTGGCGCTGCCGACATTCTCGACCACAGGATGATGGTGAATGCCGGCGCCTATCTGCCCGTCGACAGCGACATGATCCCGACCGGTGTGGTCAAGCCAGTCGACGGCACACCCTTCGATTTCCGTCAGGCGCGGCCGCTGCGCATGGAGACCGAGGGTGAACAACTGCCCTACGACCAGAATTTCTGCCTTGCTTCGACGCGCGGGCCGCTGCTGCAAGCAGCATGGACGCAAGGGGCAAGTTCGGGCGTCGAAATGGAAGTCTGGACCACGGAGCCCGGAGTCCAACTCTACACCGGCCAATATGTGACGCCGCGCAAGGGGCTGGAAGGTCGGGACTACAAGGCATATTCCGGCTTCTGCCTGGAGCCGCAGATTTGGCCCGATGCGCCGAACCGGCCGTATTTTCCGCAAGCGACACTTTGGCCCGGTGCGATCTACCATCATGTGACGGAATACCGTTTCCGCCTGCCCTAGGATCGACAGACCTCAGCCGTCGAACGCCGCCCGTAGCGTCTCGAATGGCGCCAGTGCGCCACGGACCTGAACCACGGCGGCGGCGATGCGATGGGCCCGGCGGGCCGCTTCCCGCGGGCCATGGCCGGCAAGTCGCGCCGCGAGATAGCCGCCATTGAAGGAATCACCGGCGCCGGTGGTGTCGACGGGGGCAGCCACATGGATCGCCGGCATGTCGTGCTGCATCCCGTTTTCGCAGATCAGAGCCGGCTGTTCGCCGTTCTTGACGATGATCTCGCCGACCCATTGTCCAAGTCGCTTGGCTGTCGCACGCGCTGTCTCGTCACCAAACAGCATCTGCTCGTCGGGGAAGGTCGGCAGCGCGATGTCGGTGACGGCAAGCGCTTCGACGATCGCTGCCTGGGCGTCCTCGCGGTTGCGCCAGAGCCGAGGCCGGTAGTTGGGGTCGAAAGCGATCAGCGAGCCAGCCGCCCGCGCTCCGGCCACGGCGGCCAGGAGTGTGTTGCGCGCGGAATCTTCAAGAATTGCCAAAGTGATTCCGCTAAAGTAGACAAGCGCCTGATTTTCCAGGTTTTTCGACAATGCTGATGGATCAGAGGCAAGCTGCCGTGCAGCCGCGTCGCCGCGCCAGTAGGTGAAGGAGCGCTCGGCGCCGGTCAAGGTGATCGCATAGAGGCCGGGGCGCGCGCCCGCTATCAGCGGACTGGAACCGATGCCGATGCCGTTTTCGGCGAAGAAGCCGATCTGGTTGTGCGAGAAGGGGTCGTCGCCGAAGGCCGAGACATAGGTCGCTGGCCGGTCGCCGCTCAACGCGTGCAGCGCCCACAGCGTGTTGAACGTGTCTCCGGCAAAACCCATGCGCCAGTTCGGGCCGGTCTGACCCGACAGTTCGAGCATGCATTCGCCGATCGATGCGACGCCGTTTCCCGCCATCTGCAATCCTCCAGTGATTTCGGTGCTGTAGCTTTTTGCCGACGGCAGCGCCATGCTTGGCAAGCAGGCTTTTTTGCGCCACAGCGTTTTCCCACAGGCTGGCGGGATGCGATCCATCCGGCAGAACGTTGTCTGCAGAAGAGGAACTGGTTTGGCATCGTTATGGCGTTATCTCTTGGCGGGTCTGGGTCTGGCTGCTCTGCTGGTCGGGGTTCTGGCGGTCGTCTATCTGACCGCTCCGCAATCGGCGCAGACCGTCGGACCGGATGTCTCGCGAACAAAGAAGACCGACAATGGGCTGTATGTGGCGAGCTTCGTCCCGGAACGCGGCGTCGTGCTGCAGGGCGAACTGGAATCCTGGCTGCTGACGCTGAAGACAAAGACCGGCGCTTCCGTGGAGCGCGCCGCGATTGCCATCTCAGGCGGCATGCCGCAACACAATCACGGGCTGCCAACCAGCCCGCAGGTGACCGATTATCTGGGCGAGGGCCGTTACCGCATCGAAGGGGTGAAATTCACGATGAGCGGCTGGTGGCAATTTCGTTTCGCCATCTCTTCCGGCGCCGGCTCCGACACGGTGCTGTTCAACGTGGTGCTGTGAGCGATCGATGAAGCGCCTTTTCTGCTTTCTGGCGCTAAGTGTCGCCGTCATCCTTGGCGGCTGCGGCAAACCCGATTTTTCCGACGCCGAGAAGAAGACCATCGCTTCCCTGGCATTGAACACGCTGCCGTCGCTGAAGCCCGACACGACCAACCGCTTCGCCGATGTGCCGGCCGCCGCGGCCCTAGGCTCGACGCTGTTCTTCGATCTTGGCATGAGCCGCGATGGCACGGTGTCGTGCTCGACCTGCCACAAGATCGACCGGCAGTTCCAGGACGACCTGCCGCAAGCGGTGGGCGTCGGCCGCACCAACCGGCGCACCATGCCGCTGGCGGGCGTGGCACGCGACCCCTGGTTCTTCTGGGACGGTCGCCGCGACAGCCTGTGGGCGCAAGCGCTGACGCCGTTGGAAAACCCGCTAGAGCAGGCGGGAAACCGCACGGCCTATGCACACTACATCAAGGCGCGCTTCGGCGAGCGCTATGAGCGCATTTTCGGGCCTCTGCCCGACTTTTCCGGCATTCCGTTGAATGCCAGCCCGCTCGGAAACGATGTCGAAAGGGCTGCCTGGAACGCGATGAACGATGCGCAGCGGGACGCGATCAACCGCGTCTATGCCAATATCGGCAAGGCGATCGCGGCTTTCGAACGCTCGATCGAGCCTTCGCAGACGCGTTTCGACCGCTTTGCGCTGGATCTCGCCACCGGCGCCGAGCCGAAGGGCGATGCGGTCTTTACACGCGAAGAAATCCTCGGGCTCAAGCTGTTCATCGGCAAGGCCAACTGCGTGACCTGCCACAACGGCCCGCGCTTCACCGACAACAGTTTTCACAATACCGGCGTGCCGCCCGTCGCGGGTCTGCCGCCGGATCGTGGACGCGTCGATGCCGTGGCTCAAGTTCAGGCTGATCCGTTCAACTGCTTCGGCGCCTATCGCGACGGCGACGCGAGCGCCTGCGGCGAACTCCGCTTCATGGTCAAGGATGCGCCGCAACTGGTGCGCGCCTACAAGACGCCGTCGCTGCGCGGCGCGGCGACGCGGCCGCCCTACATGCATGCCGGACAGTTTTCGTCGCTCGACGAGGTGGTGGCGCACTATGCCAAGGCAGCGCCAAGCGTGGAGGGGACGTCAGAAATCCATCCGCTGGAACTGTCGGATCGGGAGCGTGCGGCGCTGGTGGCGTTTTTGAAGACGCTTGCGGAGTAGGCTCTGTTTTCTTGTTTGACCATGATCTCGTCCGAAAACCGGCGTCCACTTTTCGGGATCCTGTCATCGATCCTTCACCGTCTCCATCGCCACGAAGGTCGAGGTCTGGGCGACGTGGGGGAGGGCGGAGATGCGCTCGCCGAGCACACGGCGATAGGCGGCGATGTCGCGGGTGCGGACCTTCAGCAGATAGTCGAAGCTCGATGCCATCATGTGGCACTGCTCAATCTCCGGAACCGCCTGCACCGAGCGGTTGAAGGCGTCGAGAGCGGCGGAACGGGTGTCGGACAGTTTCACCTGGACGAAGGCGACATGGCCTTCGCCCATGCGCTCACGGTCGATGATCGCCTGATAGCCCCTGATATAGCCATCCTTTTCCAGCCGCTTCACGCGCGCCTGAACCGGCGTCTTCGACAGGCCGACCTTTGCCGCCAGTTCCGACATGGAAAGCCGGCCATTGCTTGCGAGCGCCGACAGGATGTTCCGATCGATGCGGTCCAATTGGTCTTCTGTCATGGAAACTGCAGTCCATTCGGTCATCTTGGGCTGCTATGATAGATCAAATGGGTTGTGATGTCGATTTCTTCGGACCGGCTGAAATTTTGGAGCTGTGCTAGCTTGCGCCATTCGGTCCGGTGACCGCCGGCCCGTTCCCTGATGCTTGCTCCACAGGACCCGCCATGCCGCTCGACACCATCCGCCAGCAGATTCGCGCCAATTATTTGCCCGACGAAGACGAGGCCGTGAAGCGGCTGGCCGACGCGACAGGGCTTTCTGTGAGGGATCGCAATGCGATCTCGGCGCGAGCCGCCGATCTGGTGCGGGCGGTGCGCGGCTCGTCCGATCCCCGGCTGATGGAGGTTTTTCTCTCCGCCTACGGTCTCTCCACCAAGGAGGGCGTGGCGCTGATGTGCCTGGCCGAGGCGCTGCTGCGCGTGCCCGACACCGAGACGATGGACGATCTCATCGCCGACAAGATCGCGCCGCACGACTGGTCCGCGCATTCAGGCGGGTCGAGCTCAATCTTCGTCAATGCCTCGACCTGGGCGCTGATGCTGACCGGCCGGGTGCTCGACGAGGGCGAGGGCGGCATCGAAGGGACGCTGCGTTCGATGGTAAGGCGACTGGGCGAGCCGGTCATCCGCAAGGCGGTGGCCGCCGCCATGCGCGAGATGGGCGAGCAGTTCGTGCTCGGTCGCACCATCGCCGAAGCCGTCAAGCGCGGCCGACCGATGATTCAGAAGGGCTATCTCTACTCCTTCGACATGCTGGGCGAGGCGGCCCGCACCGAGGCCGACGCGCTGCGCTACCACAAGGCCTATGCCGACGCCATTTCGTCGCTCGATTCCGGCTCCAACGGCCCAGACATCAGGCAGAACCACGGCATCTCGGTCAAGCTCTCGGCGCTGCATCCGCGCTACGAGGTGGCGCAGAAGGAAGAGATGCTGCCTGTGATGGCCGAGCGGCTGCTGTCGTTGGCACTCGCCGCCCGCCATTCGCGCATGGGCCTCAACATCGATGCCGAAGAGGCGGACCGCCTCGATCTGTCGCTCGATGTCATCGAGCGGGTGCTGGCCGAACCGGAGCTCGCCGGCTGGAACGGCTTTGGCATCGTCGTCCAGGCCTATGGGCCGCGTGCCGCGTTCGTCATCGACTGGCTCTACGCGCTTGCGAGGAAGTACGACCGCACCATCATGGTGAGGCTGGTCAAGGGCGCCTATTGGGACACCGAGATCAAGCGGGCGCAGACGCTCGGACTGTCAGGCTATCCGGTCTTCACCCGCAAGGCCAACACCGACGTTTCCTACATGGCCTGCGCGAAGAAACTGCTTGGCATGACCGACCGCATCTATCCGCAATTCGCCACCCACAACGCCCACACCGTCGCCGCCATTCTGTCGATGGCAGGCGACCGCAATTCCTTCGAGTTCCAGCGTCTGCATGGCATGGGCGAGGCGCTGCACGAGACGGTGCGTCGATCGGAGGGCACGCGCTGCCGCATCTATGCGCCGGTCGGCGCGCATTCCGACCTGCTGGCCTATCTTGTCCGCCGGCTGCTGGAGAACGGCGCCAACTCCTCCTTCGTGCACCAACTGACCGACGAGGATGTCGAGCCGGAAGACATCGCGCGCGATCCGCTGGAGACGGTCGACGACCAGGGGCCGGCCGCCAATCCGGCGATCGCCCGGCCTTCGCGGATTTTTGGGGCCGGCCGCCGTAACTCGAAAGGTTTCGACATCACCGACACGGTGACGCTGGCAGCGATCGACAAGGCCCGCGCGGCCTTCGCCGGACCGGATCGCTGGCATGCCAAGCCAATCACGCGTGCCGCCGGCTACGGCAAGCAGCGCCCGATCGTCAATCCGGCCAAGCCTGACGAAGTGGTCGGCACGGTTCACGAGGCGGCCGCCAAGCAGGTCGCGATCGCCGTGCGCATCGCAGCGGAAGCGCAACCCGCCTGGGCCAGGCGGCCTGTCGCCGAGCGCGCCGCCATCCTCAACCGCGCCGCCGACCTTTATGAGGCCAATGCCGTGGAGTTCTTCGCGCTGGCCACCCGCGAGGCCGGTAAATCGCTCGCCGACGGTGTGGCGGAAGTGCGCGAAGCCGTCGACTTCCTGCGCTACTACGCCGCCGAGGCCGCGAATGCCGAGGCCGGAACGCAGGCGCGCGGCGCCATCGTCTGCATTTCGCCATGGAATTTCCCACTCGCCATCTTCACCGGCCAGATCGCGGCGGCGCTCGTCACCGGCAATTCGGTTATCGCCAAGCCGGCCGAGCAGACGCCGCTTATCGCCTTCCGCGCCGTCGAGCTGCTGCGCGAGGCCGGCGTGCCGGAAGACATCATCCAGTTGCTGCCAGGCGACGGGCCCTCGGTCGGCGCGCCACTGACCGCCGACCCGCGCATTGCCGGCGTCTGCTTCACCGGCTCGACCGAGGTCGCCAAGCTGATCGAGAAGCAGCTCGCCGAGACCGCCGCGCCCGACGCCATGCTGATCGCCGAAACCGGCGGTCTCAATGCCATGATCGTCGATTCAACCGCGCTGCCCGAACAGGCGGTGCGCGATATCCTGGCCTCGGCCTTCCAGAGTGCGGGCCAGCGCTGCTCGGCGCTGCGCGTGCTCTATGTGCAGAAGGACGTCGAGAAGAAGATGCTGGAGATGCTGAAGGGCGCCATGGAGGCGCTCAACATCGGCGATCCCTGGCGGATTTCGACCGATGTCGGTCCGGTCATCGATGATGAAGCACAGGCCTCGATCAGCGACTATTGCACGAAGAAGGGCCTTGAGGGCCGGCTGATCGCCAAGCTGGAGGCGCCGAAGGATGGTCGCTTCGTCGCGCCGCATGTCTTCAGGGTCAAGGGCATCGAAGAGATGGACCGCGAAGTGTTCGGGCCAGTGCTGCATGTCGCCACCTTCGACGCCGACGGGATCAATGCGGTCATCGCCGCCATCAACCGCAAGGGCTATGGCCTGACCTTCGGCTTGCACACCCGCATAGAAGGCCGGGTGCAGCATTTCGTCGACGGCATCCATGCCGGCAACATCTACGTCAACCGCAACCAGATTGGCGCCGTCGTCGGTTCGCAGCCGTTTGGCGGCGAGGGGCTCTCGGGCACCGGGCCGAAGGCCGGCGGCCCGCACTATCTGCGTCGCTTCCGCAAGGGGCCGGAGGCGGGCACGGACGTTGGCGAAAGCCACAAGGTTACGGCAACCGAACTGGCCGACAATCTGCCCGACCCGGCACTTGGCGGCTGGTCGACGCGGCCGGACCGCATCGCCATCCTGAGAAAGCATCTGCGCGGCAAGGGCGCCGCGGCGATCGGCGCTGCCGCCGGCATCGATTTCGGCCAGGTCGACCTGCCCGGACCGACCGGCGAGGCCAATACGCTGTCGCTGTCGCCGCGCGGCCGCGTGCTGTGCCTGGGGCCGGATGCCGATACGTTGCTTGCCCAGACCATCCAGGCGCTTGGCGCCGGCAATGCGGTGCTGGCCGTGGCCCCGGGCGCGCCGGCGGCACTGTCCGCATTGACTGGCAAAGGCCTTCCTTTGTCGGCCATAGACGGTCGGCCCGATCCGGTGGAGGCGCGTTCGCTGCGCGTCGATGTCGTCGCGTTTTCAGGCACGCCGGAGGCGGCGCGCATCGTGCGCAAGGTGATTGCCGACCGGACCGGGCCTATCGTGCCATTGGTCAGCGAGGTGTTCTACCCCGCCGCCTATGCGCATGAGCGGGCCGTCTGCGTCGACACCACGGCCGCTGGCGGCAATGCCAGCCTGCTTGCCTCGGCCTGAGCCGAGCTAGAGCGGTTCAGCGTTTGATGAATCGCCGAGCCGCTCTAACTCTTTGTTTTAACGCAATTCCGGACGGGAAACCGTTACACACTTTTCCTGGAATTGCTCTAAGCGCCCTCGACGACGGAGAAGCCCTCGAATTGCGGGTGGCCGAGATAATGGACTTTCGTCGTGCCGACATTCCTGTGCGCGGCGCGAAAGTTTTCCGACTTGGTCCAGGCGACGAAATCGTCTTGGCTTGCCCACACCGTGTGCGACGCAAACAGCGTGTAGCCTTCGGTCTCGTTGACCGGGCCGCGCAGCAGATGGAATTCCCGAAAACCCTTCATCTCGGCAAGGCTGGAATCGCGATTCTTCCAGACGGCCTCGAAATCGGTCTCCGAGCCGTTCTGCACCTTGAAGCGGTTCATGGCGATGTACATGCGGTTCCTTTCAACGGTTTTGTACTTTGGCGATTGATTGATGGCTTGAACGGCGCGACAGAGGCTCAGAACGGACCGATTGGTGCTTTGAACCGCCAGCTTGACAGGCCGGTCTCCGGGGGGATTGGAGGGAAGGGCGCCTGTTTTCGCACAAGGTCCAAGGCAAATTGATCGAGCTCCGGAGAGCCCGAACTTTTGGCGAGTTGCAAGTTGCTGATGCTGCCGTTGGCCAGCACCACAAATGCCACGATGGCATTGTTGCGGGCTGTCGTTTGCGCAGATTTCGATACGCGGCGATTGGCGCGAGCCAACCTGCCGGCTACCTCGCCACTATAGCGGGATGCCGCAGCGTTGCCGGCATCTTTTTGTTTTCCGCCTTTGCTGGCGATTGCTGCGTTGATTTCGTGACCATCCGCCGTGCCGCGCTTCTCATATGGTGCGCTTGCAGTTGCCGGGGCAGCCGCTGGACTCGGCCTCGCGCTGGGGATCGGCGGTTGTTCTGGGATTGCGGCTGGCGCCTCGGTGTCTTCGGATTGCGCAGTCGGCCGTGGCGGCATTTCAGTATTGGCAGCGACGCTCTGGTTATCCGGGCGTGGGGTGCCGGCCACCAATATGTCCGGCGTGGCGGCTGGCTGTTTGACAGGTTCCAGCAAAGGTTTGGGGGGGTGCTTCGTTGCTTCCTGTCCGGGCTGTGAAGGTTCTGTTGGCGACGCCGGCCTGGCTGGCTTTTCTGGCAGTGTTTTGGTCGGTTGCGGGTTCGGCACAAGCGCAACATCGATCGCCGCCGGGTCTCGATCCAGCGCGCTACCGACCACATTTGCGCCCGCCTGATCGCGGCCTTCCGACTGCATGGCATCACTGGAGACGAATGTCCCCGACGGCGAGATCAGAAAGGCCGCCGCCACGGCGGCATGGAGGACGCAGGAGATGACGATCGCCGCTGTCCACTTGCGTCTCCCGGCGGATACGCGCGCCGGGGTTAGCCGCTCTGCCGGCGCTATCGCCAGCTCGCTGCCAACGTCGGGGAGGGGACTGATTTCCTGCATGTCGCGGGCGCGAAATTGCAGCGACGCGCGCAGACTTGTCAAATCAAGATCGGTTGCCTCAAACGGCAGCCAATGGAAACCGGCCAGCGGTCCTGCCACGGTCTTTCCTGGGAATGCGGGATGCAGCCCCACTTCAGACGCCGAAGGCGATGCCGGTCTTGGTATCTGTCTTCAATTTGCGCATGCAGGCGTTCGGTTCGATGCCAGTACCGGCGCATTCCGTCGCGCTGTTGATCAAGACGCGGCTGACCTTGGTGCAGTCGGCGCCGGCGAGATCGAAGCGCGTCACCTTGGTCTTGCCCGCAGGCAAGTCCTTGAAGTCGAGCACGGTCAGCCGGTCAACGACGCCGGCCTCGTTGAACAGGGCGATCTCGAATGCCGTCTTGGAGAGGTCGGCGCCGAGATTGTTGTTGACCAGGAAGGTCAGCCGGCAGCCCTTGTCGGAGGGCTGCGCGGCATTGAGTTCGAGGGTCAGGACCGGCGCGGACTGCTCAGCCCACGCCGGAACCGTCGCAAGCGACACCGCCAGCGTCGAGGTCAGCAGACGAAGGGATGTCGTCAAGCTCGTCATGGTCTGTCAGCCTCCAAAGCGCATGGTTGCCGCCAGCTTCAACGTTATGCCGGGCTCATAGGCTGCGAAGACCGGTTGCGCCGGCTGGCCGGTCGTGGTGACGTTGAGAGGGTTGGCGTACTTGACGTCGAACAGATTGTCAGCGCGGAAATCAATCTTCAGGTTGTCAGTCGCCTGGTAGCTGGCGAAGGCATTGACCAGCGTGTAGTCCTCGGCGATCGGATTGCCCTTCGGCTTGCCGTTGTACTGCACCTCGCCGCCGACAGTCAGCTTGTCCTCGAGGAAGCGCAGGGTGAGCTGCGCGGTGACCTGCGAGGAGGGAAGGGTGGCCAAGTCCGCTTCGACACCCTTGTAGGAAATGGTGTGGCCATTGGTGATCGATGCCGATAGCCCGGCATAGCCCCATCCGGCATCGTAGACGCCTTCCAGTTCAAACCCGTCGATCTTGGCCTGGGCGAAATTCTGATACTGGAAGCAGATCGGAATGCCAGGTCCGAACGGGCAGCCGCTGCCCGGGGCGAAAGGCGACAAGGTCACGCCATCGATATAGTCGTCGACATCGTTGTGGAAATAGGCCGCCTTGATGCGGAGCGCGTCACCGGATTCGAGGATATCGTTTTGCTTGTAGTTGACGCCGAACTCCGTCGTCTTGCCGGTTTCAGGGCGGAGATTTGGATTGGGCAGGAACGGGAAGGTGACGCCCGCGGGATGGTTGCCGCTGATCAGTGTTTCGGTCAGCGACGGTGACCGGTAGCCTTCCGCATAAGTGCCGTAGAACTGCAGCCCATCAAGGCCGGCGCTTTGGAATGGCGTGACGCCGACAGTGATGCGCGGAGACAGACGGTCTCCCGATGTCTCATGGGTGCTGTCCCTGAGGCTGTAATTGTCGTAGCGCAGCCCGGCTATGACCTCGAGCCAGTTCCAGGTCAGCTTGTCCTGGACATAGGCGCCGGTCACGTTGCGCTTGCCGGAAGGGGTGTAGAAACTATCGCCGCCGGCGGAGCCGCCGGTCTCGACGTTATCGCCCACCCAGTCGCCGCCATAGGTCAGTTCATGCGCGACGCCGGCCGTCTCGAATCTCGACGTGTTCCAGATGTCGATGCTGGTCGTGCCGACATCGAAGGTCGAGGTCGAGCCCGTCGGCAGGACAACGGGAAGACCCGTGACCGGATCGAAGCGGTTTTGCGGGATGAGGCTGGTCAGACCGAGATTGGTCTTGTTGTAGGAGGTGTTGACGTGGAGATCGAGCCAGCTCTTGTCTTCGTCTGTTATGTTGTAGCGGGCCGTGAAGGTGTTCGATTTCAGGTCGACGTCATTTGTCGGCACGCCGCCGCTGATCTCGGTCCAGCCATCGCTTGAACCGACCCAGCCGAGCTTCAACTGGCTGTTTTCGGTCGGCCGGATGCTGGTCTTGAGCATGCCGCTCAGCACGTCGAAGCCGGTCCCGTTGACAGTGTCGCCGCCGCCATCCTTGTAGTTGTCATAGTTGCGGTAGACGATGTTGCCGAGCGCGTCCCAGTTCTCGTTGAAACGGTAGGCGCCGGTGGCGCTGGTGGTCCAGCCCTTGCCGTTGCTTTCGTAGCGTCCCGTCACCGAAGCGCCCCAGGTCTCTTCCGGCTTGAGGAAGTCGGCGGCGTCCTTGGTGTCGAAGAAGACGACGCCGCCGATGGCGCCCGAACCGTAGGTGTTGGCGACTGGGCCGCGGATCACGTCGACGGATTTGACGAGTTCGGGGTCGATGTAGAAGGTCGACTGCGTGCCGTGGTCGGAACGCTGGAAATCCTGGCGCGCACCATCGACGATGACCGCGACGCGGCCGAAATCCTGCAGGCCGCGGATGTTGATGCTGGTGCTGACGCGGCGGGCGTCGGCCTGCGCGGCGACACCGGGGACGCCCAGCAGCATCTCGTTCGGTGTCGACGCCATGCGTCGGTCGAGCTGTTCCTGATCGAGATGGCTGGCCGAGGCCAGCGATTCGATCGCCGTTTCGCCGGTGCGGCTGAGCACCAGAATCTTGTCGAGCAGCGTCGCGCCCGCAGGGGCGGCCACTTCCTGGTCAGCCTTTTTCGACTGATCCGTCTGGTCGCCCGCCGGCTGCGTTGCCTGTTGGGCGTGGGCCGACGGCGCGACCAAGGCGATTGCCGCCACGCTTGCCAACAAAGCCGCCGTACCGTTCGCGGCCGACCAGCCACGCCATTCCCAAATCGCCACCCTCATGCCCCAACTCCAAGATTTCCAGGTTTCGTGCTGGCTGGCCGTGGCTCGCTGGCATTTGTGATCGTATCCGGCGTGTTAAATGTTGACTCATTTAATCCGGTATTGCACTGACTAGTAAACATGATTATTCGAGTCAAGAAATGAATCGGCAATTCGCAACGCCTAGCCAGATGCCCGGCACAGGAAAGGGATCGACCCAGATGAACACCCACAATCCCAACGACTTTCGCTACCGCGTCCGCCGTTCCGACGATGCCTCCGCCCGCTTCGATCGGATCCCGCTGGCGGTGCGAACTCTCTCCAGCAACGCGCTTTTCCAGGGCGAACATGAGATCGGCATCGAGCATCACGGTGCCCTCTACCGGCTGAAGATCACCCGCCAGGGCAAGCTCATTCTCAACAAGTAAAGCAAGGCAGTAGGGACGAGACATGGACCAGTGCGTAAAACCCGCCCCACACGAAATCCGGTGGGCACGGTCGGAGAATCCGAAAACGCGCGAGCGTGACCTGGCTGCCCAACTCGGCATTTCGGAAGCCGAGTTGGTCGCTGCCCATTGCGGCGATGGCGTCATCCGCATCGAACCGCGCGTCAACGACCTTTTGACCGGGCTCGAAGCAGTCGGCGAGGTGATGGCGCTGACCCGCAACGAGAGCGCCGTGCACGAAAAGATCGGTGTCTACGACAAGGTCGTCACCGGCAACCACAATGCCATGGTGCTTGGCGAGAACATCGACCTGCGCATCTTCCCGAAGCTCTGGGCGCACGGCTTTGCCGTGGAGAAGCGCGACGGCGACGACATCCGCCGCAGCCTGCAGTTCTTCGATGCGGCCGGCGAAGCGGTGCACAAGGTGCATCTGCGGCCAGCCTCCAGCCTCTACGCCTACCAGAAGCTGATCGCCTCGCTGGAATTGTCCAACCAGGAGCCGACGGTCGCCATCTCCGGGCAAGCCTTCGACGATGAGGGCGAGGCCACGGCGACGACCGCCAACCTTGACGATCTGCGCGACCGCTGGAGCCGGCTGACCGACGTGCACCAGTTCTTCGGTATGCTGAAAACGCTCAAGCTCAGCCGCCGACAGGCGGTGCGCATGGTCGGCACGGACTATGCCTGGCTGCTCGACAATGATGCGGTCTGCGCCATGTTCCACCATGCCGCCGAAGGAGAGATGCCGATCATGTGCTTCGTCGGCAACCGCGGCTGCATCCAGATCCATTCCGGACCGATCAAGTCGATCAAGCAGATGGGGCCGTGGATCAACGTGCTGGACGAAACCTTCCATCTGCATCTGCGAACCGACCACATTCATGAGGTCTGGGCAGTGCGCAAGCCGACCAAGGACGGCCATGTCACCTCGCTCGAGGTCTACGCCGCCAATGGCGAGATGATCATCCAATTCTTCGGCAAGCGCCACGAAGGCGAGAGCGAGCGCGACGACTGGCGGTTCCTGGCCGAGAACCTGCCGCGCATGCCAAACCCGACGGCGGCCTGAGGCGAACGACAATGGGCTGTTTTTCCAGGACCATCGCCGGCCCGATGATCGGCCTCGCCTTGGCTGTCACCGCGCTGCAGCCGGCCAGCGCCACCGAGGGCGTCTCGGTCTTTCCCGATACGTCGAAGATCGCCGCCATAGGCGGTTCGATTACGGAAATCGTCTATGCGCTTGGCGAGGAAAAACATCTGGTGGCGCGCGATTCCACCAGCCGCTATCCGAAAGCGGCGCTCGACCTGCCTGATGTCGGCTATATGCGCGCGCTGTCGCCGGAAGGTGTGCTCTCGGTCAATCCGACCGGCATTCTGGCGCTGCATGGCAGCGGCCCCAAAGAAGCGGTCGACGTGCTGAAGAAGACGAGCATACCCTTCATCGAAGTGCCCGAGCACTACAGCCACGAAGGCATCCTCGAAAAGGTCCGGATCGTCGGTAAGGCGCTCGGCGTCGACGCCAAGGCCGCGGTGCTGGCCAAGGAGCTCGATGCGAAGCTGATATCAGCTGAAAGGGAGACCGCCTCGATCAAGCAGCGCAAGCGCATCCTGTTCGTGCTGTCGATACAGGGCGGCAAGATACTGGCCGCCGGCAGCGACACGGCGGCCGACGGCATGGTCAAGCTGGCGGGCGGGGTCAATGCGGTGGATGGCTTCTCCGGCTACAAGCAGATGTCCGACGAGGCGATCATCACCGCCAGGCCTGACGTCATCCTGATGATGAGCAATGCCGGGCCGCCGGTTTCGGACGACGAGTTGTTCGGCAATCCCTCCGTTGCCTCGACGCCGGCTGGGACCGCGCGCAAGGTGATCCGTATCGATGGCGGCTATCTGCTTGGCTTCGGGCCGCGCACGGCCGAAGCCATCCACGACCTCGCCGTCTCGCTCTATGGCGCGCAGGTCACGGACTGAGCAGGCATATCATGGTCGATCAATCGATCGCCGGGCCGATGAAGGCGATGGCGAATGCATTCGAAGGCGACCGCTCGGGTCGCGCCCGCATCGTCATCCTGCTGCTGTGGCTGGGGCTGGCGGCTTCTGTGTTCTTGTCCTTGACGTCGGGGGCGTCGGACGCGTCCGCCGTCAACGTTATGGGGGACTGGCTTTTTGGCGGCATTCCACGGGATGCGGCGCTGAGCGCCCGCGACAGCCTGATCGTCTATGACATCCGGTTGCCGCGCATGGTCCTCGGCATGCTGGTGGGGGCTGCGCTCGCGGTTTCGGGCGCGGTCATGCAGGGGCTGTTTCGCAATCCGCTGGCCGATCCCGGCCTCATCGGCGTTTCCGCCGGCTCCAGCCTCGGCGCGGTGGCCGTCATCGTGCTTGGCACCACTGCGCTGGCGCCGGTGACGGCCTTGCTCGGGACGCTCGCGCTGCCGCTGGCCGCCTTCTTCGGTGGCCTTGCCACCACGCTGGTGCTCTATCAGGTCGCCACGCGACGCGGGCAAACCTCGGTCGCCACCATGCTGCTCGCCGGCATCGCGCTGGCGGCACTTGCCATGGCGCTGACCGGCATCCTCATCTTCGTGGCTGACGATCGCCAGTTGCGCGATCTGACTTTCTGGCAACTCGGATCGCTCGGCGGCGCAACATGGCAAAAGATCGGTTCCGTCGGGCCGATCATCATGCTGGCGCTGGCGGCAATGCCGTTCCTGGCGCGGGGCCTCAATGCGCTGGCGCTGGGCGAGGCGACCGCCGGCCATCTCGGCATTCCGGTGCAGCGGCTGAAATATACGGCGATCATCGGTGTCTCGGCTGCCGTTGGCGCGTCCGTCGCCGTCAGCGGCGGCATCGGCTTTGTCGGCATCGTCGTGCCTCATCTGCTGCGCCTGCTGATCGGTCCGGACAATCGCTATCTGCTGCCGGCCTCCGCCCTGCTCGGCGCTTCGCTGCTGCTGCTGGCCGACGCGATCGCCCGCACCATCGTCGCGCCGGCCGAATTGCCGATCGGCATCGTCACCGCGATATCAGGGGCGCCGTTCTTCCTGTGGATATTGCTGCGCAAACGCGGCGTGGTCGATCTGTGAGATTTGGGATTGTGAAGCTGGGATGATCGAGGCAAGGGACGTTTCGGTTGATATTGCCGGCAAGCGCATCGTCGGCGGTGTCGATTTCGATGCGCGACCCGGCGAGGTCGCGGCGATCGTCGGCCCCAACGGATCCGGTAAGACGACGTTCCTGAAGGCCTTGTCGGGTGAGATCGTCCATGCCGGGCGCATCACCCTCAACGGCCGAAGATTGTCTTCGATGAAACCGGTCGAGATTGCCGTGCATCGCGCGGTGCTGCCGCAGGCGACGACACTGTCCTTCCCGTTCACGGTGCGCGAGGTGGTCAAGCTCGGCCTTGTCGGCGGCCGCTCGGGTGCCTTGCCCGGCGAGGATGCGCGGCTGCCGGAACGGGCGCTGGCGCGTGTCGACCTTGATGGTTTCGCCGGGCGTTTCTATCAGGAGCTTTCAGGCGGCGAGCAGCAGCGCGTCCAGCTTGCGCGCGTGCTTTGCCAGGTCTGGGCGCCGGTGCTCGACGGCAAGCCGCGCTATCTGTTCCTCGACGAGCCCGTTTCCAGCCTCGACATCAAGCACCAGCTGATCATCATGAACATCGCCCGCGACTTCGCCCGAAGGGGCGGCGGCGTGGTCGCCATCCTGCACGACCTCAACCTGACTTCCATGTATGCCGACCGCATCTTCGTCATGCATCGCGGCCGGTTGGCCGCGACCGGGTCTCCGTCGGATGTGCTGAGCGACGACCTGATCGAGAAAGTGTTCGACTGCCGGCTGAGAGTCGGCGTTCTGCCGGCCGGCAATGTGCCGTTCGTCCTGCCCCAATCCTCGGTCGGTTGATATTCCGGTGAGGCCGGCTTGCGAACGGGGGGCCTGTGCTTACGGCATTGACGCGCCAATTGTCGAAGTCGGCGCCGCCCCTCATTGCCCTGCCGGGTATTCGTCATTCGAAAAGCCAAGCAGTTGGCTTTTCGTCCGATGCGGACCACTCCTCAACTCCCCGTAGAACGGGGAGAAAGAAGCTCAGGCGGCCGGAGTGCGGCGCTCCAGCATGTCGATGCCGAGCAGGTTGCGCACATTCGGCCTTGCCGCCGCCACCATATCGGCGACCGTGTAGCGGGCGAGCACGGCGAAGAAGGCGTTGAGTGCCTCGCGCAGCGCCGAATTCAGCGCGCAGCTGTCGACAAGCGGGCATTCGGCGGCGTCGTTCTCGAAGCACTCGGCCATGGCGAAGCTCTCTTCCGTCACGCGCACCACATCGAAGAGGCTGATGGATTCCGCGGCGCGGCCAAGCCGGACGCCGCCATTCCTGCCGCGCACCGTCTCGACCAGACCATGCTCGACCAGCGGCTGCAGGATCTTGAACAGGAACAGTTCCGACACCGAATAGGCAGCCGCGATTTCGGGGATGCGGCTCAACCGGTCATTGTTGGCGGCACAATACATCAAGATGCGCATGGCATAATTGGTTTGGCGTGTAAGCCGCATTTTCGTCCTCATCAGGCGCCGGCGCGGTGTAACCACGCCGGCTTCCAGAACCTTGCTGGCGTGCTCCGATCCGGGATTTTCGGATTCGCCGCACTGGCCTTGGCCCGAATATGGCCTATACCTTGGAACAATTCCAGACTAGCTCCGCATTATAGATGAATATCCTCGTCAACTTTATGTGCGCAACCGGGCAAGATACGGGGAAAGCCGTTTCGTCACGGGCATTTCGGCTGATGAAACCCTAGATAGACCCGAGATCGCCCCCCGAGATCGACCAGGGATCTACCCGGTGGTCGACCTGAGATCGACGAAGAGCAGTTCATCCATGTCACAATCGGCTCCTTCCTTGGTACCAGTCCGTTTCGATGCCGACGCGGCGGTCAAGCTCTCCGCGTTGCGCCGCACTAAATTTATCGCCACGGCCGCGCTGGCGCTTTGCGTGCTGGTGTTCGCTTTGGCCAAGTCGTTCGAGAACTCCTATCCATGGCTGGGGTTCGTTGCCGCCTTCGCCGAGGCGGCGACCATTGGCGGCCTGGCCGACTGGTACGCGGTGGTGGCGCTGTTCAGGCGGCCGCTCGGACTGCCGATCCCGCATACCGCCATCATTCCGGAGAACCAGAGCCGCATCGCCGACAATCTCGGCCGCTTCATCGAAGCCAATTTCCTGGCGCCGGAGCCGGTGCGGGAAAAACTTGCCGAAGTCGATTTCGCGGCACTCGTGGCCGACTGGCTGTCCGACGCCGAACGTGCTGCCGGCCTGTCGCGTTTCGTCGTGCGACTGGTGCCGCAGACGCTGGCCGCGGTCGAGCAGTCCGGCCTGCGCGGCTTCGTCACCAGCCGCATGCTGGAGCAGATCGAAAAGGTGCCGCTGGCGCCGCTGGCGGCTGAACTCCTGTCGGCGCTCACCGACGACCGCCGGCACCAGAAACTGTTCGACGAGTTCATCAAGGTGGTTGGAAGGTTCCTCAACGACGAACACGCGCTGGCAGCGATGCGCGAGAAGATTCGCGAGGAGCTGCCGTCGCTGTTCAACCTGTTCAGGGCCGATGCCTATCTCCTGAAGAAGATCGTCGCCTCGGCAGGTTCCCTGCTCGACGAGGTGCGGGCCGATCCCGACCATCCGATGCGCGCCGAGGTCGACCGTTTCGCGCAAGGCTTCGTCGAACGGCTGCGCACGTCCAAGCAGTATGCAACGCGCGCCGAGAAGATGAAGCATGATTTCCTCGCCCGCCCCGAAGTCAGGGCGCTGGCCGGCGACATGTGGGAGAGCCTCAGCCAGTTCATCGAGCAGGACGCCAAGGCGCCGAATTCGGTGATCCGCGCGCATCTCGCCAACATGTTCGTCGAGGTCGGCCGCCATCTTGCCGGCGATCCACAAATCCGGGCCGACATGAACCAGGGGTTCGTCGTGGCGCTGGCTTCGTTCGTGGAAAACCAGAAGAGCGGCGTGTCGAAATTCATCGCCGATCAGGTCAAGCGCTGGGACCTGGCGCAACTGACGCGGCTGATCGAGATGAACATCGGCAGGGACCTGCAATATATCAGGTTCAACGGCATGATCATCGGCGGGCTGGCGGGTATCGTGCTTTACACGATCGAGCTGCTGCTCCCGGTCAATTGATGCGTGTCGATCGTGTCTTCGAAATGGACACGCGGCATCCGAGTGCTATGCTCCAGGCGAGGGCACCCGCATCCGCGGCAAAGGGGAGAAGACATCATGGCGAAACAACCGGAATCCGATTCCTTCATGGACATGTTCGGCAGGTTCGGCCGCGACCTGAAGGTGCCCAGTGTCGATGTCGAGGCGATCCTTGCGCATCATCGCAAGAACCTCGAAGCGCTGGAGAAATCCGCGCGTGCCGGCGCTGCCGGAGCAACCTCACTGTTGTCGAGGCAACGCGAGATGCTGCAGGACACGCTGCGCGAGGTCGCCGATGTGGCGCAAAGCTATCGCGCGCCGGGTAACCCTGGGGAAATCATGGCCAAGCAGACGGAGTTCGCCAGGAAATCCTTCGAGGCCGCGCTCAAGAATGCCGGGGAAGTGGCTGAACTGGCAAGGAAATCCGGCACCGAATCGATCGAAATCCTGCGCGCGCGCATCAAGGAGGCGATGGAGGAAATCCGCGCCGGCTACGGGCAGAAATAGGCTTCCGCGGCTTGTCTCTTGCTTTTGAGCCGAGACGCGAGGTCCGGCATCGCGCATAGTTGCATTCGCGCCACGCGACGGGTGGCATGGCGTCATTCAGCCGGGATTCAGCGGAACGGATTCACGCAGGGCGAATTGACAGACGTGGTCCGTTCGTGGTCCGGAGGCGTTGAACGCGATCGGGAAAGCAGGAATGACTGAAGTACGGCCTAAAACGCCGCCGACCTACGAGCAGTTGAGGACGATGTCCGGGCAGGAGCTCGGCGTCTCGGAATGGACCACGGTCGACCAGGACCGCATCAACCAGTTCGCCGAATGCACCGGTGATCATCAATGGATCCATGTCGATCCCGAACGGGCGCGACGTCAAAGCCCGTTCCGCACGACAATCGCGCATGGCTACCTGACATTGTCGATCGTCGGCGCGCTGGCGCTCGGCATGGGTATTGTGCCGGAAAACACCCAGGCCGCCTTCAACTATGGCTTCGACAAGGTGCGCTTCCTCGCGCCGGTCAAGGTCGGCGCACGCATCAGGCTGCGCACCGTCCTGCTTTCCATGGAGGACAAGGGGCCCGGCCAGTATCTGATGAAGGCCGCCAACACGGTCGAGATCGAAGGCGAGGAAAAGCCGGCGCTGATGGCGGAAACGCTGGTCATGCTTTATGAGCGCCGCAAACGGGCAGGGGCCTGAGAGCCTGCTTGGAAATTCTACTCTGGCGGCCATCTGATGGCGTTTTCTGCGCTTTCGCGTTCTACTGCGTCGCAGTAGAACTGAGCTCACGGACCAAATGTCCGCTGCGCTACGGTTCTCGAAACCACCACCATATGACTCGCCAGAGCGAATTTCGAAACAGTCTCTGCGCGGCGTCTAACGGACGTTACGCCTCCGTCGCAAGCAGATCGTGCCTCACGAAACATTAGGTTCTAAACGGCCAGCGACGCGGGCCGAGAGCAGCGCGAGGACCAGCGCGACCAGCGCCAGCGCCGTTGCTGTCTGAAAGGTGACCTGCATTCCACGGGCAGCTGCCTCGGAACTCAGAAGCTGCTGACCAACCCCTTGTTGCTCTTTGGCCGACGCGATCGCGAAGATGGCGCCCATCATCGACGCGCCGGTGATGAGGCCGAGATTGCGCGACAGATTGAGTAGCCCCGATATGACGCCGCGTTCGCCGGCGCCGACGCCACTCATGACGGCGGCATTGTTGGACGTCTGAAACAAGGCGTAGCCGAAGCAGGTGACGGTGATGGGAACGACATAACTGGCAATACCGAGCTGTGTCATGGCGAGCGACAGCAGGAACGTGCCCGTTGCCAGACCAAGCAGGCCGGCGACCATCATCCTGCTAGCTCCGAAGCGATCGGCAAGCCGTCCGGCCAGCAGCGCCGACAGTGCCGAGACAAGCGGGCCGGTGGACAGCACTACGCCAACCATCGCGGCGTCGAGTCCCAGCCCTCGCGACAGATAGAACGGTGCAACCACCAGCGTCGCCATCATTACCGTTGCGACGATCACGTTCATGGCCAGACTGATGCTGAGGCGCGGGTCACGGAAGCTGGCAAGCTGGATCAGCGGGCTCTTCGCATTCCTCTGTGCGACGCCGAACAGAATGATGCCGGTAGAGGTCGCGGCCAGCAGGCCGATGTTGAGCGGACCGAAATTGCCCCGGCCAAGTGTCATGGCCAGCGCATAGGCGGCCAGCGTCAGAGCCAGCAGGACAGTGCCCATCGCATCGAATTTGCCTTGAGCGGTCTGCGCGTTCTTTTTGCTGGCAGGCAAGGCACGCCAGGCGAGGGCGAAGGTCAGGATGCCAAGTGGGACATTGACGAGAAAGATCGCCCGCCAGCTGAGACCGGCGATCAGCAGACCGCCGAGCGAGGGGCCGAGCGTCGTGCCGATCGCCGACATGGCGCCGAGCAGGCCCATGGCGCTGCCGGTCCGCTCCTTGCTCACCGTCTCGGCGACAAAGGCCAGCGTGAGCGCCATCATCAGTGCCGCACCAAGCCCTTGCACGGCGCGCGCGGCGATCAGCAGCCAGAGCGTCGGCGCCAGGCCGCAGAGCACCGATGCCGCCGTGAACAGCGCGATGCCGCCGAGCAGCAGCGGCCGGCGGCCGAACATGTCGGCCAGCCGCCCGGCGCTGACGATCAGCGTGGTGATGGCCAGGAGATAGGCAAGGACCACCCATTGCACGGCCTGGAACGACGCCCCGAACGCCTGCATCAGCGATGGCAGCCCGACGCTGGCAATGCTGGTTCCGAGCGACGACAGCAGCGTGGCGAGCGACAGGCTTGCGAGTGCCCAGCCGACCGATTGGTCCTGTTGCGCTGATTTCAGCCGATTTTGCGCGGCGACTGGCATGGCGATCTCCTTTTGATTGGCTCCGAGACCGGAGCTGTCGGAGATCTAGCCTTTCGGTATATATGGCGGAAGGCGCAGCATTTGCATCATATTCGTGCGTTGAGCGCCACATCATGTATGATGGGCGGATGACATCGCCCGATCTCAACCTGCTTTTTGCTCTGGACGTGCTGTTGGCGGAAGGCAGCGTGGCCCGCGCGGCGCGCCGATTGCGGCTCAGTCCCTCGGCGATGAGCAGGACGCTGGCACGGCTGCGCGAGGCAACGGGCGATCCCCTGCTGGTCCGCGCCGGGCGCGGCCTGGTGGCGACGCCGCGCGCGGAGGAATTGCGGCGGCAGGTCGGCCCTGTGGTCCAGGATGCGGAGGCTCTGCTGCGTCCCGCCGAATTGCTTGATCCGTCGAGCCTGGACAGGGTCTTCACATTGCGCACCAATGAGGGCTTCGTCGAGGAATTCGGGCCTCGCCTCGTCGCCCGGATCGGGGCCGATGCGCCTGATGTACGGCTGCGTTTCGCGCCGAAGTCCGACAAGGATGCGATGTCGCTGCGCGACGCGGCGATCGACCTGGAAATCGGCGTTGCCGGCGAAACCGGACCCGAAGTGCGCATCCAGGCGCTGCTTCGCGATCGCTTCATCGGCGCGGTGCGAGCCGGCCATCCACTTACCGAGGGCACCGTGACGCCGGAACGCTACGCCGCGGGCCGACACATCAGCGTTTCCAGGCGCGGCCGCGAGAGAGGACCGATCGACGAGGCGCTGAGCGCGCTCGGGTTGCAGCGGACGGTCGTGTGCATGGTCTCGGGTTTTTCGGCGGCACTTGCCATGGCGCGCGCCTCGGAGCTGATCGCCAGCGTGCCCGAGCGGCATACGGGAGGCGCGCGCGCCGGCATGCACAGTTTTGCGTTGCCGGTCGACACCATGGACGTCACCATCTCGATGCTCTGGCATCCGCGTCTCGATGCCGATCCGGCACAACGCTGGTTGCGTGACTGCGTGCGCGAGATCTGCGCGAACCGCTGAGATCAGCGCGCCATCGCCGCCTCGAGAACCTTGAAAATCCGCGGGTCTTCGCACTGGGCGACGTTGAAGCGCAGGAAACGGCTGGCCGTCTGGGAGAGGCTGAACGCATTGCCGGGCGCCAGCACCACGTTGTCGGCCAAAGCGCGGCGTGCGACCTCGGCCGCGTCGACGCCATCGGGCAGGCCGCACCACAGGAACAGGCCGGCCGGCTGGTCGATCCAAGGCGTAATGCCGATCGCCTTCAGCCGCGTGCCGGTCTCGGCCATGGCGCGCGCGAGCCTGGCGCGCAGCAAATCCATGTGCTTGCGGTAGCTGCCGTCCTTCAGCAGCGTCAGCACCAGTTCGGCGGCCAGCCGTCCGCCGCCGAATGTGGTGGCTATCTTGAGATCGGTCAGGCCGTCGATCCAGTCGCGCGGCGCGGCGATGAACCCGCAGCGCACCGAGGCCGACAGCGTCTTGGAGAAGCTGCCGATTTGGACCACGCGGCTGAGGCCATCGAAGGCCGCCAGGCGAGGGGCTGAGGCATGTTCGAAATCGGCGAAGATGTCGTCCTCGACGATGGTCAGGTCCGACTGGTCGGCGAGCTTGAGCAAGCGATGCGCGGTGACCGGCGACAGGATCGCGCCGGTCGGATTGTGGATGGCGGAGTTGGTGATGTAGAGGCGCGGCCGGTGTTCGGCGAGCGCCTGCGCGAACAGGTCGATGTCAGGTCCCGACGGCGTGTAGGGAACGCTGACGACCTTGGCGCGGTGGGCGCGCAGCAGAGCGTGGAAATTGAAATAGCAGGGATCGTCGACCAGCACCGTGTCGCCGGGCTCGATCAGGAATCGGCACAGAAGGTCGATGGCCTGCGTGCCCGATTCCGTCAGTATGATCTGTTCAGGTGAAACCTCGATGCCATGCCCGGCCATGCGCCGTGCCAGCAACTGCCGCAGCGGCGGCAGGCCGAGCGGCGTGCCGTAATCGGCAAGCGCCACATCGTCGGTGCGGGCAGCGGTTCTGAGCGCGCGGCGCAGCCCGGCCTGCGGCATCCATGAGGCCGGTAGCCAGCCGCAGCCGGGCTTCAGGACCTCGTCGCCGGCGTCGAGCGACTGGCGCGAGACCCAGAGCGGGTCGACGGCACGGTCGAGGCGGGGGCCGATTTCGGCCAGCGACAGCGGCGCCAGCGAGCCGGCGGCATAGAAGCCGGAGCCCGGCCGGGAGCGGATCGCGCCTTCGGCGGCAAGCCGCTCATAGGCTTCGACGACGGTGGATTTGGACACCCGCATGGATTTGGCGAAAGCGCGGATGGACGGTAGTCTCGCTCCCGGAGTCAGGCTGCGCGCTAATATGCGCTGGCGGATGGTCGCCATCACGCTTTCGACCAAAGTGGGAGCAACGAAGGCGGGTGCATCAGCTGTATGGGCTGTCTCGAAAGAGATATCCGCCATCCGTACTGCTCACTAGGCCATTACAGTTTTGCGAAATTGTACCTCATTGTCTCTGGCTCTGCCATGGGCGTTTGTCCGATAGGGAGCGAAAGACATGGAGCCTGCAATGGACAAGACCGCGAGCGGCTGGCTGAACGGATTCATCGGCGTGTTGATCTTCAGCGGCTCGCTGCCGGCGACGCGCGTGGCGGTCATGGATTTCGACCCGACCTTCGTGACATCGGCACGCGCCGCGATTGCCGGGCTGCTTGGCTTGGCGATGCTGCTCCTGTTCCGGCAGAAACGTCCGGAACGCGGCGATCTCCTGTCGCTGGTGATCGTGGCGCTTGGCGTGGTGGTCGGCTTTCCCCTGCTGACCGCGTTGGCGCTCAAGCACGTCACGTCAGCCCACTCGATCATCTTCGTCGGGCTGCTGCCGCTGGCAACCGCGATCTTCGGCGTGCTGCGCGGAGGCGAGCGGCCAAGACCGGCGTTCTGGCTGTTTTCGTGCATCGGCAGCGCGCTCGTGGCGGGTTTTGCCCTGATGCAGGGCGTGACCGCTTCGCCGGTCGGCGATGGCCTGATGCTGGGTGCCATCGTCGTCTGCGGCCTGGGCTATGCCGAGGGCGCCGCGCTGTCGCGCAGGCTGGGCGGCTGGCAGGTGATCTGCTGGGCGCTGACGCTGTCGCTGCCGATCATGCTGGTGCTGACTGTCGCGACGCTGCCGCCGTCCTTTGCCGCGGTCGGCGCCCACGCCTGGGTTGGTCTTGCCTATGTCTCGCTGTTCTCGATGCTGATCGGTTTCGTCTTCTGGTATCGCGGCCTGGCGCAAGGCGGCATTGCCGCCGTCGGTCAGTTGCAACTGCTGCAGCCGTTCTTCGGCCTGGCGCTGGCCGCGACGCTGCTGCACGAGCAGGTCAGCCCGATGATGGTGGTCGTCACGCTGGGCGTGGTGGCCTGTGTGTTCGGCGCGAAGAAGTTTGCGCGCTAGGCAGGAGCCGCGCTCTCACGTTCAGAACTTCGTCACCACCCCAATGCCGATCCCCTCAAACCCGCCCATCGCCATCAAGGCAGCCGGCGCCTCGTCGAGGCTGATCTTCTTGCCGACCAGCAATTCCGGCTTGAGCTTGCCGTTGCGGATCATGTCCATCATCGCCTGGTAGCGGTAGGCCTGCATGCCGTGGCTGCCGAGGATTTCGAGCTCGAAGGCGATGACCTTGTCCATCGGCACCTGCGGGCGGGCATGTTCGCCCAGCATGAGGCCGACCTGCACATGGCGGCCGCGCCGGCGCAGATTGGCGATCGAGTTGAACGAGGTGGTGGGATGGCCGAGCGCGTCCATCGACATATGCGCGCCGCCATTGGTGATCTGCTTGACCGCCTTGACCACATTCGGCGTGGTGGACGCGTTGATGGTCGCCACCGCGCCGATCTTTCTGGCGAATTCCAGCTTCTCGTCAGTGAGATCGATGGCGATGACATTGGCGCCCATCGAACTGGCGATCATGATCGCCGACAGGCCGACGCCGCCGCAGCCATGCACCGCCACCCATTCACCCGGCGTCACCCGGCCCTGGTCGACGATGGCGCGAAACGAGGTGACGAAACGGCAGCCGAGGCTGGCGGCGGTGGCGAAGTCCATTTCTTCCGGCAGGCGCACCAGATTGGTGTCGGCGTGCTCGATGCCGACATATTCGGCGAACGAGCCCCAGCCGGTGAAGCCCGGCTGCGTCTGGTGCTCGCAGACCTGATGGTTGCCCGACGTGCATTCGAAGCAGCGGCCGCAGCCGACGGCAAACGGCACAGTCACGCGGTCGCCGGCCTTCCAGCGGCTCACCTGCTTGCCGGCGGCGACGACGATGCCCGCCAGCTCATGTCCCGGGACGTGCGGCAGCTTGATGCCGTCATCATGGCCCATCCAGCCATGCCAGTCGCTGCGGCACAGGCCCGTCGCCTCGACCTTGATGACGACGCCATCGGCGGCCGGCTTGGGGTCGGGCACGGTCTGGATCGTCGGCGCTTCACCGAACTTCTCGAAGACGACGGCTTTCATCGATTACTCCACCCTCTACGCTGATGTAGCGAAACGATAGCCGATTCCCTGGCCGGTCAAGCGGAAATCGATTCCGCCAGGCGGCAGTCCGCCGAACCAGCGGAGCGGTCAGCTGTTTTCCCGGTTGCGGAAATCGGCGAGCCTTGTGTCGCCGGGAACGAGCAGCCGCCCGTCCTCGGCATGCACCTCCAGGCGCCTGACCGGCCGGCCGCTCTCAGTGTCGACCATGAAGGTGTAGGGCTCGCCCGGCCCGGAGAAATAGGTCTCGCCCCACTGGCGCAAGGCAACCAGGACATAGAACAGGCCGCGCCCCTTTTGCGTCAGCGCATATTCATGATGCGCGCTGCCGTCGGGCGCGGGAACCGTTTCCAGTATGCCATGCGCGACCAGATTGCGCAGCCGAGCCGACAGGATGTTCTTGGCGACGCCAAGGCTCTTCTGGAACTCGCCAAAACGTCGCAAGCCATCGAATGCGTCGCGCACGATGAGCAGCGACCACCAGTCGCCGATCGCGTCCAGCGGCCGCGCGATGAAGCAATCCGCTTCGTGATGGCTCGTCCGTTTCACCATGGCAATCGTTGGTCCAGATCAATCATTCTGGTTGCAACATAAAACTGTTCTGTCTATCCAGCAAGAGGTTTCAATTTGAAACCATTTTTGGAGGCGAACATGAATATGTGGGTGACCAACAGCGCGGCAACGGAGGCAGAGCGGTCGAATGAGCCAACACCGGCCACAACGCCGTCACTACCTGGACTGTCGGGACTGACCACGCTGGTCTTCGCCATCGCCTGTGGCCTGAGCGTCGCCAATGTCTATTTCGCCCATCCGCTGCTCGACGCGATGGCGCATGATTTTGCCATCGCGCCGGCCTCGGTCGGCATCGTGGTGACGGTCACGCAGATCGGTTACGCACTGGGCCTGTTCTTCATCGTACCGCTCGGCGATCTGTTCGACCGGCGCAAGCTGATCGCCGGGCAGGCGGTCCTCTCCACCGTGGCGCTGATCGCGGTCGGGATCGCGCCGAACGCCGCGATGCTGCTGGCCAGTCTCGCCATCGTCGGTCTGCTCGCCGTGGTGGTGCAGGTGCTGGTGGCTTACGCCGCCGATCTTG
Organism: Mesorhizobium erdmanii; assembly: GCF_013170725.1. Lineage (NCBI taxonomy): Bacteria > Pseudomonadati > Pseudomonadota > Alphaproteobacteria > Hyphomicrobiales > Phyllobacteriaceae > Mesorhizobium > Mesorhizobium erdmanii. The sequence goes on from NZ_CP033361.1 coordinate 3,604,280, forward strand.
CCGTGCCGTCACAACGCGGGCGGGCGGTTGGCACCGTCACCAGCGGCGTCATAACAGGCATCCTACTTGCCCGCTTCGTTGCCGGTGTCATCGCCGACTTCGCCGGCTGGCGCTGGGTCTATCTTGTCTCGGCGGCGCTGACGCTCGCCATGTCGGTGGTTCTCTATTTCATGCTGCCGCGCCACGAGGCGGAGCGGCCGCGCACATCTTATCCGCGCCTGCTCGGCTCAGTGGTGCTGCTGTTCGTGCAGGAGCCGTTGCTGCGCGTACGCGCCGTGCTCGCCATGCTGATCTTCGCCACCTTCAATGTGCTGTGGGCGCCGATGGTGCTGCCGCTGAGCGCGGCGCCATTTTCGCTTTCGCATACCGAAATCGGGCTGTTCGGCCTTGCCGGTGTCGCCGGCGCGCTGGGCGCGCGTTGGACAGGCGGCCTCGTCGACCGCGGGCGCGGTCAACTGGTCACCGGCCTCGCGCTGCTTCTGATGATCGCGGCCTGGCTGCCGATCGCCTTCATGGGCTCCTCGCTATGGCTGCTCGTCGCCGGCATCGTTATGCTGGACCTGGCGATCCAGGCCATTCATGTCACCAACCAGAGCCTGATTTTCGGCCGCCGTCCGGACGCGCGCAGCCGCCTGGTCGGCGGCTACATGATCTTCTATTCGCTCGGCAGCGCGCTCGGCTCGATCGCCTCGACAATGGCCTATGGCGCTTTCGGCTGGAGCGGCGTCTGCCTGCTCGGCGCGGGCATCGGTCTGTTGGCGTTGCTGATCTGGGCGCTGACGCTGCGCGTGGGTCAGTAGGTGCCTTACTCCGCGTCGATCTGGTTCTGCGGCGCGGCTTTCTGGAAGGCCGGCAGCGCCATGCAGGCGGCGTTGATGCGGGCGATCGTCGGGTAGGGCGCCAGGTCGACACCGAAGCGGGCGTTGCTGGCGATCTGCGCCGCTAGGCAGATGTCGGCGAGGCCCGGTGCCTCGCCATGGCAGAATGTTCCGGTCTGACGCGAGGACGCCAGAATCTTCTCCAACGGCTGAAAACCTTCGTTCACCCAATGGCGGAACCAGTTGGTTATGTCCTGGTCGCCGGCGCCGAACAAGGTGCGCAGCGAGGTCAGCACGCGCAGATTGTTCACCGGGTGGATATCGCAGGCGATCATCTGCGCCAGCATCCTCACACGCGCCCGGCCAAGTGCGTCCTTCGGCAGGAGGGGCGGCGCGGGCTGAATCTCATCGAGGTATTCGATGATCGCCAGCGACTGCGTCAAAACCGTGCCGTCGTCGAGCACCAATGCCGGCACCAGTCCTTGCGGATTGACCGCGAGAAAGGCCGGTTCCAGATGCTCGCCATGGCGCAAATGATGCGGCACATAGGTGTAGCTCAGTCCTTTCATCTCCAGCGCGATCCGCGCTCTGTAGGAGGTGGAGGAGCGATAGTAATTGTGCAGGACGATGTCGCTCATGCGGTCACTACGGCTGGCCGATGGTCACTTCGATCGTGCCGATGCCGTCGACGCCGCCTGATATCGTTTCGCCCGGCCTGACCGCGCCAACGCCGGCCGGTGTGCCGGTGAAGATCAGGTCGCCGGCCTGCAATTCGACGCCCTCGCTGCAGATCGAGACGATATCGGCAATTGGCCAGATCAGTTCGGCGAGATCGGCGTCCTGCCGGACCTTGCCGTCGACGGCGAGCCAGATGCGCCCCTTCGTCGGGTGACCGGATTTCTGCGCCGGAACAAGCGGGCCGCAAGGCGCGGAACGGTCGAAGGCCTTCGACCAGTCCCACGGCCGCGCCGCCTTCTTGGCTGCATCCTGCAGGTCGCGGCGTGTCAGGTCGATGCCGACGCCGTAGCCCCAGACATGATCCAACGCCTTGTCGCGGGCAACGCGAAAACCGGCCGTCCCGATCGCGACCACGAGTTCTATCTCGAAATGCAGGTTTTCCGTCAGCGGCGGGTAGGGGATCTCCGTGCCGGAATCAACGACGGCATCGGCCGGCTTGGTGAAGAAGAAGGGGGGATCGCGTTCATCGTTGCCGAACTCGCGCGCGTGCGCCGCATAGTTGCGGCCGACGCAGAAAATGCGCCGCACGGCAAAACGCTCGGCCGACCCGCTAATGGCGACGGAAGGCGTTGGCGGCACGGGAAGGACGAAGGCGGTCATGGCGGTCTCTGCGCTGGATATCGGGATGATGGCGGCACCTTCGACCGATTTCGGGGGGCGGGCAAGGCATCGCTTGTCATAAAGCACGGCCTTGCCGGCGCTGTATAAGAAATTCAGGGTTCGCATTGCTTTTGCAGTGCTGCATCCTATCGACTGGCGATAGACTATTTGCCAATAATCCGGCCATGGTCGCGGGACTATGGTGTGGCCGGTAAACCGGGACGAGCCACATGACAGCAGCCAACGATAGCGCCCGGTTCCTGATCATCGACGATCATCCGCTGTTTCGCGAGGCGCTGCACAGCGCCGTGCAGATGGCCTATCCCGAAGTCGATACGGTCGAGGCGCGCTCGATCGCCGAGGCACTCGATCTGCTGGCCGACGCCAAGCCGTTCGACCTTGCGCTGCTCGACCTGTCGATGCCCGACGTGCACGGCTTCGACGGGCTGCTGCAGCTCAGGACCCGTTATCCGCGCCTGCCGGTGGTGATCGTCTCTGGCCATGAGGAGCCGAGGATCATTTCCGAGGCGCTGTCCTACGGCGCCGCCGGCTTCATCCCGAAATCGGTGCGCAAGAGCGATCTGGCCGTCGCCATCCGCTCGGTGATGGACGGCGCCATCTATGTGCCGGAAACTTATGAAGGCCAGCCGGCGGACGCCGACAGCATCGACCGCGCCGACATGGTCCAGCGCCTGTCCAAGCTGACGCCGCAGCAGCTGCGCGTATTGCAGATGCTTCGCCAAGGCCTGCTCAACAAGCAGATCGCCTACGAGTTGCAGGTCGGCGAGACGACGGTGAAGGCACATGTCTCGGAGATATTGCGCAAGCTCAACGTGTATAGCCGCACGCAGGCGGTGATCGAGGTGTCGAAGCTCGACAATGCGGAGCTGTTTCGCGATCAGGCAGGGTTTTGATCTCTTGGCCTTCTCATCATGAGGGGGCCATGGAGCTCAAGCCAGCAAGTGCGCCAACAGCGCTCTGAGCTGCGCCGGCTTCAGCGGTTTGCGCATAAGTTCGATGCCGCCAGCGCGGGCTGCCTTGGCGACAGCTTCGGAACTGTCGGCGGTGACGATCAGCGCGGGCACGGCGCGGCCGAGATAGTCGCGGACCTCCGAGATGGTGGCGGTGCCGAGGTCGCCGCCGTCGAGATGCTGGTCGGCAATGACTATGTCGGGCACCCAGTCGGTGTCGCCGAGCAGGCCCAGCGCATCGTCGGTCGAGGTTGCGGACCGCACCAGGCACTGCCAGCGCTCGAGCAGGAAGGTCATCGCCTCCAGCACTTCGATGTCGTTCTCGACCAGCAGCACCCTGGTGCCGAACAGGCCGTAGCCGCGCGACCGCTCCAGGCTGGTGGCGCTGGCGATGGCGTCGGCGGGGGCACCTATGCCGACCGGGACGTCGATGTGGAAGATCGTGCCGCGCCCGACCTTCGACGAGAAGGTCACGGGGTGGCCGAGCGCGCCGGCCATGCGGCGGACAATGGCAAGGCCGAGGCCAAGACCGCCGCCATCGAGTTCGGCGTTGGCAGGCAAGGTGCCGCGATGGAACTCCTCGAACACCGCCTCGCGCTGGTCGTCGGGAATGCCGCAGCCCGTGTCGGCGACATCGATGCGGATGGTGTCGCCGCGATGCCTTGTGCCGACAAGAACGCCACCCGAGCGGGTATAGCCCAGCGCGTTGGAGAGGATGTTCTGCAAAATGCGGCGCAGCAGCGTCCGGTCGGAGCGGACCACGGCATTGACCGGTCGGAATTTCAGCGACAAACCCTTCATTTCCGCAACGGGCTGGAAATCCGAGCGCAGCGACGAGAACAGCGCTTCCAGGCTGACATCACCGATGTCAGGCTGCACCACGCCGGCATCGAGCTTGGAGATGTCGAGCAAGGTGCGCAGCAGATCCTCCATCGTTTCCAGCGAACGCTCGACCTGCCGCACCAGCTTCCTGCCTTCGTCGCTGGTCTGCACCTCGGCCAGTGCCGAGACGGAGAGGTGGGCCGCGTTCAACGGCTGCAGCACGTCATGGCTGGCGGCGGCGAGGAACCTTGTCTTGGAAAGGTTCGCCAACTCGGCATTTTCCTTGGCGGCGCTGAGATCGATGTTGGATTGCTCGAGCCTGCGCAGCGTCGAATGCAACTCCTCGGTGCGCGTGCGCACGCGGTTTTCAAGCGAGATCGCGGTCTGGAACAGCGAGAAGGCATTGCCCTGCTGGTCCATGGACCGCTCGACGCGGCTCACTAAAGCAGCGTTGATCCTCTTCAGCTTTTCGAGGTCGTTTATGTCCTTGAGCGGCATCTTATTCCGCCGCCTGCCGTTCGCCGAAGGCGATGCCGGTGAAGGTCTGGTTCAAATGCATCGACCGGTACTGCTCGCCATAAGTGCCGAAACCGACGACGTTGTTGACCCGGTAGAGTTCCGAAATGTCGCGGAAGACCTGCCGGTTGCGCGCATCAAGCCGGCGCAGCACGCAGTCGAAGCCGAGGATCAGGTCAATGCCGCCCAGCCTCTCCTCGACCTCGCGCAGGGCGGCGCGCGTCGATTCCACCATGTCCTTGGGCTGGGCGATCGACAGCACGACACCGTCGTCGATGGCGCAGAAGAACGACAGTGAGCCATCGGCGTGCATCCTCTGGATCGAGCGGCAGTAATATTCGCCGCCCACCTTCACGACCACCGGATGCGAGGCGAAGCTCAGCGGCGTCAGGGTCTGCGGGACGATGCCGACGGAGGCGGCATATTCCTCGGCCGCGTTGGTGGCGTTGAACTCGCGCACGATGCGGTGATCGGCATCGGACGCCGTCACCACCAGCTTTTCGTCGGTCGGAACGAAATTGTCGGTCTTGAAGACATGGAACGGAATTTCCGTAGATATCAGCACGATGATGGCGCTGTCCGAGGTGACCCTGCCGTTCGAGATCAGGCGCGTCGTCTCGAATTTCAGATCGTCGCCGGCCGAGCCGCCGAGCAAGGGTATGTCGTCAAGACCCCAGTGAATGGCGGAGCTGACCGCTTCCTCGGCATAGGACAGCCCGTCGATGAAGCAGAGCGCGAAGGTGTTGCTGGTCTGCTCGCCGCCGCGCCGGCCGCGCAGTGTGCGCCGCAAGGCCTCGACCTCGCCGGTGATCCTGTCCATGCCCGACGAGGACAGATTGTCGACCATGGCGCTGACGGCGGTGAACGACGCCGAGGGCAGCAGCATGGCCAGCATATGGCCTTCCTCGAGCCCTTGCGGCGTAATCTCGCCGGCGGTGGAGCAGCCGGCATGGTGGAGCCCCGGCGCGTGGGCCGAGAGCGCCCGCGACAGGGCGCCGGCCTCGACGAGGCGCTGGGAAAAGAACAGCAAGGCAAAGCCGGCGTCGATCGCGGCAGCCTCCGAGGCCACCGCGCGCGCGAAAACATCCGGATCGGGCTCATCCGTGGTCAGCGCCGACAAGCCGCATGCGTAGCGCGTCCGTGAACTGGTCAGCGGCGTTCTCCCGCATTTCCTCCGACGCTGTTTTTATGCGCGTTGTTTTTTCAAGCTTCTTGCGCGCGGGCGTCGAACGATATTGTTGCTTCCAATCGGCGTTTTGGCAATGGGGCGAGGGGGAATGCACCTCCGGCCCGGGCCATGACCGAAAGTACAATGATCGGCCTTTTCCGTCGCGCTGTTTTTTGCGCGTTGTGCGGTGTACGAATAACGCATGGCCGAAGTGCCAGCGGCGCGTCGGCAGGTGATGACCAAGGTTGATACCCAGGGAGGGACCATGTCGGACGTTTCTTTGATGGTGAACGGGAGGCGAGTCAGCGGCGTTGCCGAGGATCGAACGCTTCTGGTCCATTTCCTGCGCGATAACCTCGGCCTTACAGGCACTCATGTCGGGTGCGATACCTCGCAATGCGGGGCCTGCGTGGTCCATGTCGACGGCAAGGCGGTCAAGTCCTGCACCATGCTTGCGGTCCAGGCGTCCGGCTCGAGCGTAGTGACGATCGAGGGTCTCGCCAACGGCGCCGATCTGCATCCAGTGCAGGCAGCCTTCAAGGAACATCACGGCCTGCAATGCGGGTTCTGCACGCCGGGCATGATCATGACCGCAACCGACATGATCAGCCGCCATCCCGAAGGCCTCGACGAGGCGACGGTGCGGGCCGAACTGGAAGGCAACATCTGCCGCTGCACCGGCTACCACAACATCGTCAAGGCGATCCTCGCCGCATCGAAGACGATGGCGAAGGCGTCGAAGGGCAAGGCGAAACAGGCTGCGTGAACGAGGCGGTAGGGCAGTAAGGCAGTAGGGCAGTAGGGAAAGAGAGCCATTTTTCCCCACTGCCGTACTGCTTTACTCACCTACTCCCCTACAATCTCGGGAGGAATTTCTTATGGGTATTGAAGGTGTTGGCGCTCGGGTCGCGCGCAAGGAAGACAAAAGGTTCATCACCGGCGCCGGCCGCTATGTCGACGACATGGTGGTTCCCGGCATGAAGCATGCGGCCTTCGTGCGCAGCCCGCACGCGCATGCGCAGATCAAGAAGATCGACGTCAAGAAGGCGCAAGCCATGCCGGGCGTCATCGGTGTCCTGACCGGCAAGGAGCTCAAGGCGGACGGCATCGGCAATCTCATCTGCGGCTGGATGATCCATTCCAAGGACGGTTCGCCGATGAAGATGGGTGCCTGGTCGCCGCTGGCCTTCGACAAGGTGCGCTATGTCGGCGACGCCGTCGTCATCGTCGTCGCCGAGACCAAGGGCCAGGCGCGCGACGCGGCCGAGGCGGTCGAGATCACCTACAAGGAGTTGAAGGCCGTCGTCGAGGCCACCAAGGCGCTCGAAAAGGGCGCGCCGCAGATCCATCCCGAGGCCGACAACAATCTGATCTTCGACTGGGAGATCGGCGATGCCAAGGCGACCGACGCCGCCATCAAGGCAGCGGCGCATGTCACCCGCATGAAGATCGTCAACAACCGGCTGGTGCCGAACGCCATGGAGCCGCGCGCCGCGCTTGGCCATTACGACAAGGCCGAGGATCACTACACCTGCTGGACGACATCGCAGAATCCGCATGTCGCGCGATTGGTGATGAGCGCCTTCTATAATGTCGCGCCGGAAAACAAGCTGCGCGTCATCGCGCCTGACGTAGGCGGCGGTTTTGGGTCCAAGATCTACATCTATCCGGAAGAGATCGTCTGCCTGTGGGCCTCCAAGAAGACCGGCGTGCCGGTCAAATGGGTTGCCGACCGCACCGAGAGCTTCCTCACCGACGCGCATGGCCGCGATCACGTCTCGACCGTGGAAATGGCTTTCGACACGAACAACAGGATCACCGGCTTCAAGGTCGACACGATCGCCAATCTCGGCGCCTACATGTCGCTGTTCTCGTCCTGCGTGCCGACCTATCTCTACGCGACGCTTTTGTCGGGCCAGTACGACATTCCCACCATCCACGCCAATGTGCGGACCGTCTACACCAACACGGCACCCGTCGATGCCTATCGCGGGGCAGGGCGGCCGGAGGCGACCTATCTGCTTGAACGCACGATGGAAGCAGCGGCGCGGGAACTCGGCGTGTCGCCGGCTGAGTTGCGGCGCAAGAATTTCATCACCACCTTCCCGCACCAGACCCCGGTGATCATGAACTATGACGCCGGCGACTATGGCGCCTCTCTCGATGCGGCGATGAAGGCGTCGGACTATGCCGGCTTTGCCAAGCGCAAGGCCGCGGCGGCAAAGCAGGGCAAGCTGCGCGGCATCGGCATGAGCTGCTACATCGAGGCCTGCGGCATCGCGCCGTCGGCGGCGGTCGGCTCGCTCGGCGCCGGCGTCGGCCTGTGGGAATCGGCCGAAGTGCGGGTCAATGCCGTCGGCACGATCGAGGTGCTGACGGGCTCGCATAGCCACGGCCAGGGCCATGAGACGACCTTCGCGCAACTGGTCAACCAGCGGTTCGGCGTGCCGATCGATTCGGTTTCGATCGTCCATGGCGACACCGACAAGGTGCAGATGGGCATGGGCACCTACGGTTCGCGCTCGGGCGCGGTCGGCATGTCGGCGATATCGAAGGCGCTCGACAAGGTCGAGGCCAAGGCCAAGAAGATCGCGGCCCACCTGCTCGAGGCCGACGAAGGTGACATCGTCATCGAGAACGGCGCCCTCAAGGTCGCCGGTACCGACAAGAACGTGCCGTGGTTCCAGGTGGCGCTGGCCGCCTATACCGCCCACAATCTGCCGGCAGGCATGGAGCCGGGGTTGAAGGAGACGGCCTTCTACGATCCGTCGAACTTCACATTCCCGGCAGGCTGCTACATCTGTGAGGTCGAGATCGATCCGGAGACCGGAACGACCGAGATCGTCCAGTTCGTGGCGGCCGACGATTTCGGCAACATCATCAATCCGATGATCGTCGAGGGCCAGGTGCATGGCGGCATCGCGCAAGGGATCGGCCAGGCGCTGCTGGAAGGCGCCCATTACGATGCAAGCGGCCAGCTGCTGACGGCGAGCTACATGGATTACACCATGCCGCGGGCGGGCGACCTGCCGTCGTTCAAGGTCTCGACCTCGAACACGCCGTGCCCGGGCAATCCGTTGGGGATCAAGGGCTGCGGCGAGGCCGGCGCCATCGGTTCGCCGCCGGCGGTCATCAACGCCATCACCGACGCCATCGGCATTGCCGATATCGCCATGCCGGCCTCGCCGTCCACCGTGTGGGCCGCGATCCGCGCCGCCAAGCATTGAGGGGGAACATCCATGTACTCGGTCAATTATCACCGTGCCGCCTCGGTCGCGGATGCCGCGAAGCTCGTGAAAAACGGCGACGCCAAGCTGCTCTCCGGCGGCATGACACTCATACCTGCCATGAAGACGCGGCTGGCCGCCCCGTCCGATCTCGTTGATTTGTCGCGCATCAAGGATCTGCAAGGCGTCAAGGTATCCGGCAAGACGGTCACCATCGGCGCCGCCACCACCCACTATGATGTCGCTAACGACCAGAAGCTGCAAAAGGCCTGTCCGGCGCTTGCCCATCTGGCGTCGCTGATCGGTGATCCGGCGGTGCGCCACAAGGGCACGATCGGCGGCTCGATCGCCAACAACGATCCGGCAGCGGACTATCCGGCCGCGCTGCTGGCGCTGGGCGCCACCATCGTCACCAACAAGCGTGAGATCACGGCCGACAAATTCTTCAAGGGACTGTTCGAAACGGCATTGAAGGATGGCGAGATCGTCACGGCGGTGTCCTTCACCGCGCCGGCAAAGGCTGCGTACGAAAAATTCCGCAACCCGGCCTCGCGCTACGCGATCGTCGGTGTGTTCGTGGCCAAGGGCAAGGATGGTGTCAGCGTTGCCGTGACCGGCGCCGGGGATGATGGCGTCTTCCGCTCGAAGGAGATCGAGGCGGCGCTGGCGAAGACTTTCGACGCTGCCTCGCTCAATGGCGTGAAAGTGCCGGCGAAGAACCTGATGAGCGACATCCACGCTTCATCAGACTACCGCGCCAGTCTGATCGCGGTCATGGCCAAGCGCGCGGTGGCAGCTGCCAACGCCTGAAACTGGCGAGATTCAGCGCTTCACGAGCCGCCGAGGATAAGAAAAGGGGCAGTCGCGGCCCCTTTTTCGTCCGTGGCCGCCTGACGCCACCCAGTTCCCGATGAAATTGCCGCAGCGCGCCATAACGGCAATCTCGCACTTGCACAAATCTATATTGCACTGCAGTATGGATTGGGGCGGGCATGCGAGCCTGGTTCGGATGTGTATCGCCGTGCCTTTCGCATAACCAATGCGAAAGGATCGGCATGTCCGAAATTGCCGCGACCGATATGGTTCCGTCCCGAGCCGTCGCCGACAGACCAACCAGGACTAGACTGGCCTATCTCGATGGCTGGCGCGGCCTGTCGATCGCCCTGGTGCTGATCGGCCATTTTTTCCCCGTTCCGGGAATCAATCTCGGCGTGCTGGGCGTCGAGTTCTTCTTCGTGCTCTCCGGCCGGCTGATGGCCGAAATCCTGTTTATCGAACGCTACCCGCTGAAGAAGTTCTTCAAGCGCCGTTTCTCGCGCATTTACCCGGCACTTCTGGTTTTCGTCGTCATTGCCATGATGGCGCTCTCCGGCACGTTCATCGCCTTCAAGTGGAAGGCGGCACTGACAGCTCTGACTTTCACCTACAATTACGCCGGCGTTCTCGTCACGCGCGCCGGGGCGCTAGATCATATCTGGTCGCTCTGCGTCGAGGAACATGCCTATGTGATCCTGGCGCTGATCAGCGCCACCGTCACCAGCCGCAACCGCGTCATTCCGCTGCTGCTGGCGCTGGCGTTGCTCGCCATGGCCAATGGGGCGGTGTCCTACTGGGTGTTCAAGCTGGACTATGAGGCCACTTACTGGCGCACCGACGTGCACATCGCCTCGATCCTGCTGTCGGCTTCGATCTGCCTGCTCAAGGCCGAGGGCCGGCTGCCGGCGGTAATGAAGGGGCCCTATGTCGCCCTGGCCGCGGCTACTGGCGCGGTCCTCCTGTTCATGGATCCCGTACCGACGCCGATCCACTATCTCCTGGCGGTGCCGCTGTTGGCGCTGGCCGTCAACGCGCTCGATTTCAGCACACCGATTTTTTCCAATCTGCTGTCGTCCTGGCCGATGGCGACGTTGGGCCTGTGGTCATACTCGCTCTATCTGTGGCAGCAGCCGTTCTACAAATTCGTCTACGAGCAAGGCAGCAACCCGTGGCCGATGCTGGCTGCCGTCTTTGCCTGCGCGCTCTGCAGCTACTACCTCGTCGAGCGGCCGGCGCGCGAATGGCTCAACCGCAACTGGTAAACTAAGCCGACCGGCCCTTTTGCTCGACAAGGTAGCGGCGCAGGCCGGCCTCGCCGCGTGGCGTTGTCCAGCGATGGTTCCAGGCGAAAGCCGGCCGCAACAGCGGCGCGAGGAATTTGAGGATCGGCCTCTCGACCGTAACCTGCCAGGTCAGCTGCACATGGGTGCCGGTGCCCGACGGCGATAGTTCGGCCCGCCACAGCCCGTCGAAGTCGCCAAAGGTCTTCACCACGACCAGCCGGCCGGGGTCGAGTTCGGCGGCCTCGATGATGAAGTTCAGCTCATAGGGCAGGGCGCCGCGCGCCCGCGCCCTTGCGCGCGAACCGACCGACGCCTTGCCCTTGCGGTCGAGCGGCACCACTTCCTTGTAGACGTCGCCCCACCACAGCGGCAGCAGTTCGGCGTCGGCGATCACGTCCCAGACTTGCCGTGGCCTGCCTTCGGGAATCTGCCAGCTCTCGTCGAAGCGGAAGACGTTGCTTGGCATCGCGGTTCCTCCGGATGGCGGAACCGTATATTAGACATGGCTTCTCGATGTGGCCAGCACCACAGAGTCAGGCGACGAGCTGCTTGACGTAATAGCGCACCGCCTTCTTGCCGCCATGGATCACCGCGTCGCCGACTTCGGCGAAGCCAAGCGCCGCGTGGAAGGCATCCGAGGCGGGATTGGGCGGATCGACGTTGACCTCGCAGGTCACCAGCGCGTGGCCGGCGCGCGCTGCCTGCTTGAACAGGTCCTGATAAAGCCGCCGCGCATGCCCCCGGCCCCGTGCATGCGCGGCGACGACGACGCGGTCGACATAGATGAAGCTGGTATAACGCTCGCGGAACCAGATGAAGTTCGGGCTGTCGTAGTTGGCTTCCTGGTCGAAGGTCATGATGAAGGCTTCGAGATCGCCGATGCGGCGCGCATAGAATGCTTCGCCAAGCAGATACGACAGCCGTTCGGCTTCGAGCCACGACAATTCAGCAGCGTGTTCGTTGTTGAGCGCCAATATGTCCGCTTCGTCGCCTTGCGAGATATGGTCGATCAATGAGGTCATGCCTTGGCCGCCGCGATCGTCGCCGCCACCAGCGGGGTGTCGGTCAATGTGTTGCGGTACTCGCGGTCGAGATCGGAGCCGCCCATGCCAACCTTGGGGTTGCGGTAGCGCATGGCGCTCGCCACGTCCTTCAGCGCGGCGAAATGCATTTCGGCCAGTCCGGTCTTTTCGCGCACCTCGGCGATGTTGGCGCGGTCAAGCCCGCCACAACCGAGGATGACGATGCGGTCGCCGGCCTGGCGAACGAGGTCCGCCAGCAACGGCAGGCCTTCGATGGCGGTGTCGCGCTGGCCGCTGGTCAGCACGCGGCCGACCTTGCAGCGGATCAGTGCTTCCAGCGCCTCCTTGGGATCGCGCGTCATGTCGAAGGCGCGATGGCAGGTGACGTTCAGGGGGCCGGCGGCCTCCGTCAGTTCGCCCATGCGCTTCTCGTCGATAGTGCCGTCGGCGTTCAGGCAGCCAAACACGACGCCGGGCACGCCGAGATCTCTGAGCGCCGCGACGTCGGCGAGCATCGAGCGGTATTCGGTTTCGCTGTAGAGAAAATCGCCGCCGCGCGGCCGCACCATGACATGAAACGGCACATTCGCCTGGTCCAGTGCAGCACGCACCGTGCCGAGGCTCGGCGTGATGCCGCCTTCGACCAGGCTGGCGCACAGTTCGACCCGATCGGCGCCGGCAGCCTGCGCGGCGAGCAGGCCATCAATGCCTTCGACACAGATTTCGATCAGCGGCGGGTGGGTTTGTGTGGTCAAGGGGCGATCCAGTTCATGATATTTCGGACAGCCCTAGCACCCGGGCGGCTGGCGCGAAAGCGTGAACGGTGCCCCGCAATTTGGACCAGGTGACATTTCGCGGCTTGACAGTCTTATAACTGCGCGGTTATGAGATAAACCATAGCCATATGGTTATTGATTGGCACTTGGTGGCGGGGCGGCAGCCGAAAATTCCATCGGCTGAAAACCTGGATGCGCTGCATACGGGCACGGCAAAACACGTCCTCGAAAGGAGAAAGACGATGCAAGCGAGAATCAAGAATCCGGTGATGCTGATCCCCGGCGCCCTGCAGGCGCTGCTGGCGCTGGACAAGTCGACGGAGGCGGCCGACGTGCCTTATGTGACGCGCAAGCTCATCCATCTGCGCGCCAGCCAGATCAACAGCTGTGCCCTCTGCGTCGACATGCATGCGCGTGAACTGAAGGCGGCCGGCGAGAAGGACGAGCGCATCTTTGCGCTCGCGGCATGGCGCGAGACGCCATACTTCACCGAGGCCGAGCGGGCAGCCCTGGCGCTGGCCGAGGCCGGCACCAGGCTCGCCGATCGCCCGGACGCGGTGCCGGACGATATCTGGCAGGAAGCCGCCCGGCACTATGACGAAAAGGCGCTTGCCGTTTTGGTCATCCAGATCGCCCTGATCAACGCATTCAACCGGCTGAACGCGACGACACGGCAGATGGTCGGAACCTGGGGCTGAGTGCGCTCCGGGCAAGTGCCGTTTGCATCAGCACGGAAGGCGGGCGGCATTGCCTTCCGGCTTTCTGAGCATGGGCGGTTACTGGCGCAACTCCGTATTTTTGGCGCCTTCCTCGACCTGATCGATGACCAGGAGCTTGACCGGGCCGTCGCCGATGTTGGTGGCCTGATGCCATTGCCCGATCATTTCGATGATGAAATCGCCTGTCTTGTAAGTGTTGCTGTTGCCGGTCTCGACATTGGTGACCTTCAGCGTTCCGGCCTCGACATAAGCGTAGCGCGGGAAGGGGTGGCGGTGCACCGGCAAGGTCGCGCCCACCGCGATGTCATAGGTCGACACCAGCACCTGCACGTTCTTCTGCGGCAGCGTGATCGGCTGGCCGGAAGCGGTGGTCGTGCGTGACGCCAGCGGCGTCACGACGACAGGCGTGCTGTTGCTGTCGAGCGCCAGGGCGCAATTCGCGTAAAGCGCCGCCGCGGCTAGCAGTGCCGATATCAGGATTTTGCGCATGAGTCCTCCCTGAACCGACGCATCTATCGCGCGCCGGCAGTGCGCGCGCAAGCACCACGAGCGCGGGTGGATACTTCCAACTCGGGAAACGCGAATCCGTTCGGGATTTGCGAGGTGAACCCGCCAATCAGTACCCAACCTGAGGCGAGGGCTCCTCGCATTGGTAGACCATGCATTGACCGTCGCTGGTCGGAACATAGGCTACCATCGGCACGTAAGGGGCGTCGCACTCGTTGCCGAATTGTCTGATGTAGCGATCATAGGTGTTCGGCCCAGTGGCCAGCACCGCTGCATGCTGCGTCTGGATCAGCGCCTGGGTCTGCGCGCAGGTCATATTGCGCGTGTCCGGCCGAGCATTGGCCAAGCTTACCGCAGCAATCGTGATCGCTGCCGCACAGAGCACAATCCTGCATATGGGCATGACGGTCTTGCAGACGAGCATGATGGCTTCCCAACGAAACATCTGGTTGGGAAGTTCGCATCTTGCGATGCGGTTCGGCAATGGTCGCGCTGTCGCGATACAGCGAGCCAACACGCGCCGACATTTCGAGCCTGTTCAACCGAGACTTTCGGACGCTTGGAAATATTGGCTCCCGGGCCGGATTCGAATCGGCGACTCGATAGGAACGCTGCCTGAGACTCCTGCCGAACTCGCCGAACTGGCCGAGGCCATCAGGCGAGGCTTCCCCGAAGGGCGCTTCCACTCTAAGGCTGAGTCCATGCATGCGAAATCGGTAAAGTCTCGACCGAGAAAATTAGCAGTCTCTAAAATTGCTCCTTTGCGTTTAAGCGCGCCGTAATGTGCCCGGAACGATAAAGCCGGAATCAGTCACTGTGGCTGCCAAGCCGACATTGGAGAAAACGATGAAAAGGCTCCCCTTGCTGTTAGCGGCTTCTCTCGGTGCGCTGGGAATTTTCATGGCGGCGAACGCCTTTGCAAGCCAGGTGTCCGATCACGCTGGTACAGCGACAATGACTACCGGCGACCAGAACGATGATGATGCGGTCGAAACCGCCAGCACAGGCCACCAGGGTGACGATAGCGCGACCGCCGGCCAGCAAAAGGGTGGTGACAACCAGGGTGATAAATCCGGTGATGATAGCGGCGAGAGCGGCGACCATCAGAGCGGCGAGCATGCTGGTGGTGGGAGCGGCGGCAACGGCGGCGGCGGTGGCGGCGACGGCGGCGGTGGCGGTGGCGGCGGTGGCGGCGGTGACGACTGATACAGGTGCGGCTTAACCGGCCAGTGCCATCCCAGTGCTAATGCCAAGGCCGATAGGGGGGTGCGACTTGCCCATAGCCGTCGCACACTCACATTCCGACCCAGCTTGCCTGGACAGACTTTGCTATCGAGATCGGGGCGAGGAATATAATCCCCCTTTGCGGCGAGCTCCTCCTACGGAGATCGCCAATGGCCAGGTTCAGGCGCTGATCGACAGGCTTGGGCCTGCTCATGGCTCGATGCACCAGGATTTGGTCGGGCTCTTCACCTGCTCGGATTGCAAGGCCGCCGGCCGCGATCGGCGTTCGGTGCACTTCACCGTCATTCCTGACTACGAGGGCATTCAGCGGCCACGGAATCAGGATTGGAAGCCGACGTTCAGGCGCTAGGCCCGCTGCCAGGGCGGATCTTGGGGGAGGCAGCGGGCCATTAGCGGGAAATGTAGGGTGTCCCACCGGGCAGCGGGGACATTTTCGCTGCCAGCGGCATTCCTAACCCAGCGTGGGCTCAATCGACCACATACGGATTTGTAAGGTTTAAAGCGACGCTCAGGTGAAAGGTGGCCGGCACCAGGTTGGGAGCTGGGTGGGCTATGAGCAAGGCGCCGGCCGAGCGAACACCAGGTCCGCCGCACAACTAAAATCACCGATTCGACGCAACGTAGGTATGGCGTGATCACGGAAGCCCTAAACCGCTCAACGCAGTCGGCGGCGGATCCGATGATAGATAGGTGAGCTCTGAAGGTCACGGGCTGCGTGCGTGAAGAGCAGCACCACAGACAGAATCACCAGTGCAGATGCAACGCCGGTAACGAGAGCCATGCGAGCGAACGTCGCCAGCGCCAGGAAGTTCCCGAGCTGATGGCACGCCGGCCGCCAATCACTCCGGACAAATTTCGATAATGAGATTAGTGCCGCGCGACGGAACATTAGTCCTGTCTTGCGGCAATGATCCTTTGCTGAAGATCGAGGGGGCAGCTCGATCGGCCCGCGTCCCTCCGCCAACAGGGGCGTGGGCTTGCTGAGCCACTGCTACAGCCCAAGTTGGAACCTGGCCGGTCGCCCGGTCCGCAAGCGCTTTGTCTCAAGGCAGCGTGTCATGTAAGCAATGTTGGGTCAGCAAGCACCGCAACAGGGATCCCGCTTGGGATTTGCTGGAAGCGATGTCGGCCACCAAGCATTGAATATCGGAAACGATAAGGCCGGCGGCTTCGGCTTCCGGGCCTTTCCTAGTTCCCGTGAGGCACGAAATAAGTGGTAGTGGCAGCATTGGCGCCGACGCCCCGCGTAACCTGAACAGCCGCATACCCCTCTGGGATTGAGCGAGTTTCCGCCATGTCGACTGCTGTGCATCGGCCAACCATCTCGCCGTTCGGCCATGGCGCCAACCGCGCCGCGAGAGCCGTCTGGCAATCGTCCATGGACGAGTAGGGGACCGGCGATGAATTCATAGGCTGACACAGCGAGGAGTTGCACGACAGCATAACCATCACTGCTGCGGTTCCCGGGTCCATTATCCAAGCCTCTCCAATTGCACGAGCGTCAAACGCCGCAGGAGGGGCTTTGTTTCCGACCTTCTTAAATATCGCTACGTTCATTGGGCGGCGGCCAAGGCAAGGCTTCCGGGGACTTATTAGTCGCTCCATCGGATCTTGCCCTTGCCGCGAAGATGTCGCGTGTCAGCGGCAAACTGAAGGTCAGCCATTATGGCGGCCTGTTCGACGACTGGTGCGATAACGGCAAGCAAGGCGTCGACCGGAGGGATGTAATGCTTTGGCCCCGCAATCGACAGGTTGAAGCCAGTTGGATATCGGAGGTCATAATCTTGATTTATATGGCCGAGCCCCCCGGCCAGCGGCTTCATCAACTGGTCGGTGATGACAAGCCCCCGTCGCTCGCATTCCGAGAAGATATAGTCGATGTCGTGACCGAAAGGCTTGCGGCGCATGTCCAGCTTCGAGACGCCTTTGAAGGCTAGGTACGATTTGAGGATGACCTCCACAGCATGGGCGAGTAGGAAATAGGCCGGATAACTGAGGCCTACGTCGTGGCGCTCGGCAATGATCTGAAAGGCTTGGTAGTAGGATCTGCCGCGTTTCAGCAGTTCGCCAGCAAAATGACCCAGGGGCTGAGGCCTCTCCCACAGCTTTGCCGATACCTGCTTAAGGCCGACGGGATTAGTCATCTCATCTCGCCAGAACAATTCCGACCGCTAAGCCTACACCGATCACGACGCCGATCGCCAAACTTTCGGCAAGGCGAAGCGTCCAAGCTGGCGCGCCGGCGCGCCAATTCCATCGAGGCCGCTTCCACTGAGGCAAATCAGATCGTCAGATAAGCGTTCCATGCTCGTTTCTCTCCTTAGCGAGCCCCGTGTGATCAAGGCCTAGCGAAGTCGAGTTGCGTACCTATACCGTACCTATCGCCAAAATCGGCGATTTTGCATTTTCGGTAAGTGCTTGGAAATATTTGGCTCCCCGGGCCGGATTCGAACCAGCGACCAACCGGTTAACAGCCGGTTGCTCTACCACTGAGCTACCGGGGAACGGAGGCTCTTTGAGCAAGTGGCGCAGCCTATAGCAAACACCTTTCGGCTTTGCAAAGCAGCATTTCGCTTTTTTCCGAGACTTTTTCGCGCGGTTTCTCGCAATCGGTGGCGTCCGCCCTCATATTAGCCGTCCTGGCGACGGGCGCGGAACCGAAAAGGGGGGGGCGCGGCTTTCGTAAAATGATATTTTCGAACGACCAGACAAGCGACCACACAGGCAGCCATTGGCGATGACGGCAGCAGGCGAAAACCGGACTCCGGCCCGAAAGATCTCGATTTTCGGACGCGAGTTCACCATGCCGCAGTCGCGCGGCCTCAGAATCACCATCGGCATCCTCTTGACCATCGGCGGTATTCTCGGTTTCCTGCCAATTCTCGGCTTCTGGATGATCCCGATCGGATTGCTGGTGCTCTCCTATGAATTCGCCATGGTACGCCGCCACCGGCGCCGCTTCGTCGTCTGGTGGGAGCGGCGGCGGCGGCCGGATTGAGCGACAGGCATCAGGTCGACCTGCATCGTCTTTCCGTGGCGTTATGCACTTGTTCTGGTTTCGGATTTTCGTGGATCGGCTTTGCTGTCGGCGCTTCTCTGCAGATCCTCGCGGATTTGCTTGAGCACGGCGGCAGCCGAGGCGAGCCGCGCGCGGTCACGCGGTGAAAGCGTGGCGGTGCCGTCTATCGCAAGGCAATCTATGGCGTAGCGCAACAACTCCTGGCATCCGGATCGCGACAAGCCCTCCCAGGTGTTCATTCCGTTGTCGGGGCTTGCCGGCCGCATGGCGCAGTCCTCCTACTATTCTGAACGGTGGCCGGGGCATGGAGTTTCTCGTGACCTGCCGCTATCCCTAATTATCCACTAATGTGCACGGTCACCGCTGTGGCCGCGACGCTCGATGCGTAGGGCTATATTCTTGCAGAGGAAACCGCGCGGAATGCGTGGTGGCCGCTTGACGCCATTTTCGCCGCAACCTATTGGAACCGGGTGGAACGCCGGGAGCAACGAGGCCTCGTGGCGGAGTGGTTACGCAGAGGACTGCAAATCCTTGCACCCCGGTTCGATTCCGGGCGAGGCCTCCAATACCCGGGCTCCCGCGCGCTCAGCGCCGGAGCCTGACGTTCCGATCGAAATGAGCCGCGGTTCTGGCGCGGCAAGCGGATTGGTTGGGACATGAGCGCTGATTTTGCCGAGCTTCGCGTCAAGATGGTCGATGGCCAGGTTCGCACCACCGATGTGACCAGCGCTCCGCTGCTGGAAGCCATGCTCACCGTGCCGCGCGAGGTTTTCGTCGGCGACCGCCAGCGTGATCTTGCCTACATCGACGAGGACATCCGCATAGCCGACGGCGCCAATGGCGCTCGCTATCTCATGGAAGCTTCGCCGCTGGCCAAACTGATGCAACTGGCCGAGATCAACCCGACAGATTCGGCGCTCGATGTCGGCTGCGGCACCGGCTACGCCTCGGCCATCCTGTCGCGGCTGGCGCGGTCCGTCGTGGCACTCGAAAGCGATCCGGTACTGGCGCAAACCGCGGCGTCGACCCTTTCCGGCCTGGGCTGCGGCAATGTGACCGTGGTCCAGGGCGCGCTGGCGCAAGGTCATGCGGCCAAGGCGCCCTATGACGTCATCTTCATCGGCGGCAGTGTCGAGAAAGTGCCGGCGCCGCTGCTCGATCAGCTCGCCGAGGGCGGCCGACTCGTCGCGGTCGAAGGGCAGGGCAATTCCGGCGTGGCGCGACTTTTTTTCAAGGCTGGGGGGGTTGTAACCGGTAGACGGGCATTTAATGCGGCAATTAAGCCACTACCCGGGTTCGAACGTGAGCATGCTTTCGAATTCTGAATGATTTGGCCTTGCAGCAAAGGCTTTGTCATGGTCGCTTGCATTTGAACAATCGTTGCAGATTCCAGACTGGGGGCACTTTGGGACCGAGCGACAGGGAACATAACACGCCACTCCGGCTACTCTGACGAGAAGCTGGCGCGGCGCGGTTCCCATGGAAAACGAATGAGGGATATACCCGTGCCGTCTGTATCCAAGTCACTTTTTGCCGCCGTCCTCGTCTCCGCGACCGCGCTGTCCCCGCTGACCGCCACGGCGGAAACCATCACGGGCGCGCTCGCCAAGGCTTATCAGTACAATTCGTCGCTGAATTCTTCCCGCGCCGGCGTGCGCGTCACCGATGAAGGCGTGGCCATTGCCAAGTCGGGTTGGCGCCCAACCATCACCGGATCCGCCGACGCGAATTATGTGAACACGCGCGCCAGCGGCGCCAACACCAAGACAGGCTCGGCCAGTGTCGGCATTGTCATCAACCAGACCCTGTTCGATGGTTTTCAGACCAGGAACAATGTGGCGGCAGCGGAATCCCAGGTGAAGGCGTCGGTCGAAAGCCTGCGCAACACCGAGGAGAACACCCTTTTCAATGCCGCGACCGCCTATATGGACGTGATTCGCGACCGGCAGATCGCGGTGCTGACCGAACAGAACCTGCAGTTCCTGACCGAACAGGCGCGCGCCGCGCGCTCGCGTTTCGAGGTTGGCGAGGGCACCCGTACGGATGTCGCGCAGGCCGATGCGTCGCGCGCCTCCGCAGTCGCCTCGCTAAGCGCCGCCCGCGCGCAGGCATTGGCCAGCGCCGCAACCTATCACCAGGTGGTCGGCGACGAGCCGGGCAAGCTCAAGCCCGCCGCGCCGCTGGCGAAGCTGTTGCCGTCGAGCCTCAATTCGGCGATTGCCATTGGTTCGGCCGAACATCCGGCCATTCTCGCCACCCAGCATCTGGTCGACGCGGCGGCGTTTTCTGTGAAGTCGGCGGAAGGTGCGCTGTTGCCGCAGCTTTCCGCCTCGGCCGGCATCTCGGACGACTATCTCAATCGCAATCCGAATATCGGAACGAACGGCAATTCGACCTCGGCCAATATCGGCGCGACCTTGACCATCCCGATCTATTCGGGTGGGCGGACCTCGGCGGTCGTGCGGCAGAGCAA
This sequence comes from Mesorhizobium erdmanii, assembly GCF_013170725.1. NCBI lineage: Bacteria > Pseudomonadati > Pseudomonadota > Alphaproteobacteria > Hyphomicrobiales > Phyllobacteriaceae > Mesorhizobium > Mesorhizobium erdmanii. The sequence goes on from NZ_CP033361.1 coordinate 3,625,000, forward strand.
GGAATCGCTTGGTCAGGCCCGCATCCAGGTCGATGTCAGCCGCGACCAAGTGCGCCAGGCCGTCGCGACGGCATGGTCGCAATACACCGCCGCGCAACAGAGCGTTTCCGCCAACAAGCAGGTGATCGACGCGGCGCAGCTGGCACTGAACGGCGTCATCGAAGAGCGCAATGTCGGCCAGCGCACCACGCTCGACGTGCTCAACGCCCAGGCCACCGTCATCACCGCCAAGATCAACCAGGCCAATTCCGAACACGATGTGGTGGTGGCGAGCTATGCAATCCTGTCGGCGGTGGGCCGGCTGTCGATCGACCGGCTCGGCTTGCCGGTGACCAAGTACAAGCCCGAAGAGCACTACAACGCCGTCAAGGACAAGTGGATCGGCGTGCGCACGCCGGACGGCCGCTAGGCGCGGCCGACCCTGTGGAGCGGGACCTTTCCTGAAACTGGTCCTGCTTCGATTTCGTGCTCTAATCTGTTGAAATCCCACATGTCCCCAGATTGGGGATTCTCGGGCGGCGTTCCGTCGGTTACGCTGGCGCCATGATTCGAATCCGGCTTCTGCCGGAGGGGAAGTCCACAGGGGTCACAAAGGCGGCGGATGTGACGATGGCCACGGCGAGCAGCGCACAGCGCGAACCTTCAATGGAAGAGATACTGGCTTCCATCAGGAGGATTATCGAGGACAGCGACAACGGTCGCAAGCAGCCGGGCGAGGCCGAAGAGCTGCGGCAGGATCTGGAGCCGTCGCCGAGCGAGGCTGCCGCCGCCGATGTCGATGCGTTTCGCGCCGAGTTGCATGCTGTCCCCGAAGTCGGAAAGCCGGTCGCGCTCGCTGACCCCCAGACGCCGTCGCCCGAGCCGGTGATCGCGCGCATGGACGAGCAGTTGCGCGCCGATCCCGTGCCGGTCAAGCCGTCGATGACGCTTGCCGAGGTTAGTGCGAGGGTCGCCGCCGAGCCGGCGCCGGCCGCCAGGATCGACACGCCAATGGTGCCGCAGGCAGGGGCTTCGCAGGCCGTTGCGACGAGCGATAGCATCGTTGCCGATTGGCGGCGCGAGATCGCGGCGGTCGGAGAGCAGGCAAAAGCGATACCGGGCATCCGCAAGCCAGTCGCCCAGCCCGAGGAGCCGACCGGTGAGCCGATGGTGGAGGCCGCGATTGAGCAGCCTTCGTCAAGCGATGCTCCGGGAGGCACTGCGCAGGCACCTGCGGCGGCAAGCGAAGTGCCTTCGGCTCGTCCGGCAATTCTTTCCGAACACACGGGCCGGCAGGTCGCCGCGGCCTTTGGCGAGTTGTCCGATGCCTTTGCCAGCCGCAGCAAGAAGACATTCGACGAGATGGCCGAGGAGATGCTGCGGCCGATGCTGCAGGACTGGCTGGACAACAATCTGCCGACGCTGGTCGAGCGCCTGGTGCGCGAGGAAATCGAGCGCGTCGCGCGCGGCGCGTAGTAAGTCTCTCGACTGATTCCGGATCGAAGCGCCGCCCTCGGGTGGCGCTTTTTTTGGGCTCGGCTTTCGGCCGATGTCGGGAACGCGATCAGATTGCCGTCGGCATCGCTGACGATGAAGGCGCGGGCACCCCGCGGCTCAGGCGCAATGCCGTTGAAATGAACAGGGCCACGCCTATCTGCTTCTCATGAGCCGGGGCGGCGCTTGCGGTTGACTTGGCCAAGACCTTCCGATTTACACCGAACCAGCAAAAATCCCGACAGCGCGGACCATTTTCCCATGCTTGAAAAGACCTACGACGCCAAGACCGTCGAGCCGAAGATTGCCAAAGTGTGGGAGGAGGCCGACGCGTTTCGCGCTGGCGCCGGGGCGGAGGAAGGGGCCGAGGCCTTCACCATCGTCATCCCGCCGCCGAACGTCACCGGCTCGTTGCATATGGGCCATGCCCTCAACAACACGCTGCAGGACATTCTGGTCCGCTTCGAGCGCATGCGCGGCAAGAACGTGCTGTGGCAGCCAGGCATGGATCATGCCGGCATCGCCACGCAGATGGTGGTCGAGCGCCAGCTCATGGAAAAGCAGATCCACCGCCGCGATCTCACGCGCGAACAGTTCATCGAGAAGGTCTGGGAGTGGAAGGCCCAATCCGGTGGCGCCATCTTCAACCAGCTGAAGCGCCTCGGCGCCTCGGCCGACTGGTCGCGCGAACGCTTCACCATGGATGAAGGCCTGTCCAAGGCCGTGCTCGAAGTCTTCGTCACCCTCTACAAGGAAGGCCTGATTTACAAGGACAAGCGCCTTGTGAACTGGGATCCGAAGCTGTTGACCGCGATCTCCGATCTCGAGGTCGAGCAGCAGGAGGTCAATGGCAACCTCTGGCACTTCCGCTATCCGGTCGGGGGCGAGACCTTCGATCCGGAAAATCCAACAACCTTCATCACCGTGGCGACGACGCGGCCGGAAACGATGCTGGGCGACACCGCCGTCGCCGTGCATCCGGACGACGAACGGTACCGGCACCTGGTCGGCAAGAACGTCGTGCTGCCGATCGTCGGCCGCAAGATACCTGTCGTGGCGGATGAGTATTCCGACCCCGAAAAGGGTTCGGGCGCGGTCAAGATCACGCCGGCGCATGATTTCAACGATTTCGAGGTCGGCAAGCGCCACAAGCTGCCGGCGATCAACATCCTGACCGTCGAAGCCGCGATCAAGTTGAAGGACAATGAGGATTTCCTCGCCGGCCTCGACGTGATGCCGGAACGCCAGGCTGTCTGGGACGAGCTCGACGGGCTCGACCGTTTCGTCGCGCGCAAGAAGATCGTCGAGCTGATGGAGGCCGGCGGCTTCCTCGAAAAGATCGAGCCGCATCGCCACGCGGTGCCGCATGGCGATCGCGGCGGCGTGCCGATCGAGCCGTTCCTGACCGAGCAGTGGTATGCCAATGCCGCGGAACTCGCCAAGCCTGCGATCGCCTCGGTGCGCGAAGGCCGCACGAATTTCGTGCCAAAGAACTGGGAAAAGACCTATTTCGACTGGATGGAGAACATCCAGCCCTGGTGCATCTCGCGCCAGCTGTGGTGGGGACATCAGATCCCGGCCTGGTACGGACCGGACGGGCGCGTCTTCGTCGAGAAGACAGAGGAAGAGGCGCTGGACGCGGCGATCGAATATTATCTGGCGCTGGAAGGGCCATGGAAGGCCTGGGTCGAGGACAAGCTGGAAAACTTCAAGCCGGGCGAGATTCTGACCCGTGACGAGGATGTGCTCGACACCTGGTTCTCCTCGGCGCTGTGGCCGTTCTCGACTTTGGGCTGGCCGGACCAGACGCCGGAGCTGAAGACCTATTACCAGACCGACGTGCTGGTGACCGGCTTCGACATCATCTTCTTCTGGGTTGCCCGCATGATGATGATGGGCCTGCATTTCATGGACGAGGAGCCGTTCCACACCGTCTATGTGCATGCGCTGGTGCGCGACAAGAACGGGCAGAAGATGTCGAAGTCGAAAGGCAACGTCATCGACCCGCTCGACCTGATCGACGAGTTTGGCGCCGATGCGCTGCGCTTCACGCTGACGGTGATGGCGGCACAGGGGCGCGACGTGAAGCTCGACCCGGCGCGCATCGCCGGCTACCGCAATTTCGGGACCAAGTTGTGGAACGCGACGCGCTTCGCCGAGATGAACGAAGTCGCCCGCAATGACGATTTCTGGCTGAACGATGCCAAGCTTGCCGTCAACCGCTGGATCCTGACCGAACTGACGCGCGCCACGCGTCAGATCACCGACGGCATCACCTCGTACCGCTTCAACGAGGCGGCCGGTGCTGCCTACCGCTTCGTCTGGAACCTGTTCTGTGACTGGTACCTGGAGCTCCTGAAGCCGGTGTTCATGGGCACGGACGAGGCGGCCAAGGCCGAGAGCCGCGCCTGCGTCGCCTTCGTGCTCGACGAGGTCTACAAGCTTCTGCATCCAATGATGCCGTTCATGACGGAGGAGCTGTGGGCGCAGACGGCGGGCGAGGGCAAGGAGCGCTCCTCGCTGCTTTGCCACGCCGCATGGCCGGCGCCGGACTTCGAGGACGCGGGTGCGGCCGCCGATATCAACTGGCTGGTCGACCTCGTCTCCGGCATCCGTTCGGTGCGCTCGGAGATGAACGTGCCGCCGGGGGCGATCGCGCCATTGGTCGTGGTCGGCGCCAACGATGTCACGCGCGAGCGGCTGGTTCGCGAAGAGTCCGCCATCAAGCGGCTGGCGCGCGTCGGCGACATCTCATTGGCCGACGCGGCGCCCAAGGGCTCGGCGCAGATCGTGCTCAACGAGGCGACGATCTGCCTGCCGCTCGGCAACCTCATCGACATCGCCGCCGAGGCTGCGCGGCTGCAGAAGGAACTGGCCAAGGTCACCGAGGAAATCGCGCGCCTGCACAAGAAGCTGTCGAATGAAAGATTCGTCGCCAGCGCGCCAGCCGAGATCGTCGATGCCGAGCGCGAAAAGCTCGCCGAATACCGCGACGCACAGGATAAGCTTTCGGTGGCGTTGATCAGGGTTCGCGACGCCGGTTGAGAGGTAGATTCGATGGGCTTTAGCGTCGTCTAAAATGGTGATCGTTTTGCCTCGAAAACGGGCATTCCGTTGCGTTAATGTTGACGTAAACGGAAGTTTTAGCCCCATTGTTGCCTTAATGTAACAATGAGGCCGAAAGACCCCTAAAAGTGGCCGTTTTCGATCCATTTGAGGCCGCTTTCCGTGATTTTCTGGCCGGATGAGCGCGCCTCGGACCGTTTTTCGGGTCCATCGTGGCCATCTGCATTTTGTCGAAAATGCGTTTGGCAAGCGTGTACATGTACGCTCCGGGAATTCGTTGTTGCGCCGTTAACCTGAATTGGTTCTAGCTTGATGCACTAGTTATTCGGGGAGGACATCCATGAACAATTTGCGTCTGAAAGCACTGCTGGGGGCGGGGTGCTTTTCGCTGGCTTTGATCGGGACGGCGATGAGTTCGGCGCATGCCGGCGGTCTGGAGCGCGGCGGCTACGACATCGATCTGCTGTTTGATCCGGCGCCAGTTACGGGTGAGGTCACAGGCACCTATGTGATGCCGCAACGCAATCTCAAGAATGTGAAGGACACTGACCCGTCTGACGGGCCCCTCAACCTCATTCCGGGTTTCTCCAATAGTGCTCGCGATACCGAAAGCTATTGGGTGCCGAGCGTCGGTATCAAGGCGGGTATGGGCCCCGTCGACTGCCTCGTCGACTATGGCCAACCGATAGGTGCGTCCAGCAACCCGGGTCGTAACTGGGCCGGCGCGAACAGCAATGTTAACACGCAGGTGAAGAGCGAGGCTGTGGGTGGAACCTGCTCCTACAAGATGGATGTTGGCAAGGGACAGCTTCGTTTCATCGGCGGCGTGTTCCACGAGGATGTTTCTGGCTTCAAAGAACAATTGGTGGCTCCCATTCCCGGCGCGGGCATAGGACGGCTTGACCTTCAGGGCGATGGATGGGGTTGGCGAGCCGGCGTTGCCTATGAGATTCCGGACATCGCCCTGCGCGCCAGCCTGGTCTATAATTCGGCGGTTAAGCTCGACAGTTTGGACGGAACGCTCGATCTGACTCAGGTGCCTTCGGCCCTCAATCCTCTAAATCCGTTTTTGGGCAAGGTGACGAACGTTAGTGGTTCGTCGGAGGTTCCAGATTCTTTGGAGCTCAAGCTTCAGTCAGGCATAGCTCCCGGCTGGCTGGCATTCGGATCCATAAAGTGGATGAATTGGAGCGAGTTGCAGAGCATTCCCTTTTGCCCCAGCGGCACGCCTTCCTGCACCACAACAAGCCCACTGCGGCTTACTTCGCTTGATTTGCTCTATCGCGATGGCTGGACGGTTTCGGGCGGTATCGGCCATAAATTCAACGATCAGTGGAGCGGTGCGGCGATTATCACCTGGGATCGTGGAACGTCGACCGGCCTGAGCGCTCAGACCGATACTTGGACCCTCAGCGGTGGCGTGGCCTATACGCCAACTCAGAACATTGAACTCCGTGTCGGTGGAGCGATCGGCGTGCTTACCAGCGGATCGATACATACGGCCGTGAGCTCGGCGGATGGCCTAACCTACGATAATGGCTATACCGCCGACTTCGGCAATGACCTTGTCACGGCACTTTCGACTTCATTCAAGGTCAAATGGTAACTGGCTGAAATTAAAAGAGAAAGGCCGGGCATCGCCCGGCCTTTTTCGTTTGCGCCGGCATCGCCGATGCTCCCGTCATTCAAGCTGCGTTGCATATAAGCTGCAGTGCGGCCGCCTCGTGCGATTGTGACGTTTCGGCAACACTTTCTGAACAACCCCTGCGCTAGAAGTCAGGCCGAGGAAATTGCCCATTTCCCGCCATAAACCCGGCGCACCTCGAAAAGGTCTCGGGACACGCGCCAAAAGGCTCGGCGAGGGGACAAGGCCGCACCGCCCGCGGCAAGGAAGAGAATGGACGCCAAGGTCATCTCAAAGGCTAAGCTCCCTAGCCGCTATGTGACTGTCGGTCCGGCGCGTGCGCCGCACCGGTCCTATCTCTATGCCATGGGGCTTTCCGCCGCCGAGATCGCGCAGCCGCTGGTCGGCGTCGCTTCCTGCTGGAACGAGGCCGCCCCCTGCAACATCTCGCTGATGCGCCAGGCGCAGGTGGTCAAGAAGGGCGTGGCCGCCGCCAACGGCACGCCGCGCGAATTCTGCACCATCACCGTCACCGACGGCATCGCCATGGGCCACCAGGGCATGAAGTCGTCGCTGGTGTCGCGCGAAGTCATTGCCGATTCGGTCGAACTCACCATGCGCGGCCATTGCTACGATGCGCTGGTCGGTCTCGCCGGCTGCGACAAGTCGCTGCCCGGCATGATGATGGCCATGGTGCGCCTCAACGTGCCGTCGATCTTCATCTATGGCGGCTCCATCCTGCCAGGCAGCTATCGCGGCCGCCAGATCACCGTGCAGGATGTGTTCGAAGCGGTCGGCCAGCATTCGGTGGGCACGATCGGCGATGCCGAACTGCTGGAAATCGAGCAGGCGGCGTGCCCGTCGGCCGGGTCCTGCGGCGCCCAGTTCACCGCCAACACCATGGCCACCGTCGCCGAGGCGATTGGTCTGGCGCTGCCCTATTCCTGCGGTGCGCCGGCGCCTTACGAAATGCGCGACCGGTTCAATTTCGCCTCCGGCGAAAAGATCATGGAGCTGATCGCCAAAAACATCCGGCCCCGTGACATCGTCACGCTGAAGGCGCTGGAGAACGCGGCGACCGTGGTCTCGGCCACCGGCGGCTCGACCAATGCGGCGCTGCATCTGCCGGCGATCGCCCATGAGGCCGGGATAAAGTTCGATCTCTTCGACGTGGCGAAAATCTTCGAGAAGACGCCTTACATCGCCGACCTCAAGCCGGGCGGCAAATATGTCGCCAAGGACATGTTCGAGGCCGGCGGTATTCCGTTGCTGATGAAGACACTGCTCGACCATGGTTACCTGCATGGCGACTGCTTGACGGTGACTGGCCGTACTTTGGCCGAAAACATGCAGCACGTTGCCTGGAATGAGCATCAAGACGTGGTCCGCCCGGCCAACAAACCAATTACCCAAACCGGCGGTGTCGTGGGGTTGAAGGGAAACCTCGCCCCTGAAGGCGCGATCGTGAAGGTCGCGGGCATGGCGGAGTTGAAATTCTCCGGCCCGGCGCGCTGCTTCGATTCGGAAGAGGAATGTTTCGAGGCGGTGACGCATCGCAACTACAGGGAAGGCGAGGTTCTCGTCATTCGCTACGAAGGGCCGCGCGGCGGTCCTGGCATGCGCGAGATGCTGTCGACGACGGCGGCACTCTACGGCCAGGGCATGGGCGGCAAGGTGGCGCTGATCACCGACGGCCGCTTCTCGGGCGCGACGCGCGGCTTCTGCATTGGCCATGTCGGGCCGGAAGCAGCCGTGGGCGGGCCGATCGGTCTTATCCGGGATGGTGACGTGATTTCGATCGATGCGGTGAACGGTACGATCGAAGTGGCGCTTTCCGACAGTGAACTGGCGGCGCGGGCCAAGACCTGGAAGGCGCGCACGACCGACTACCAGTCGGGCGCGATCTGGAAATACGCACAGACGGTCGGGTCAGCCCGCGACGGCGCGGTCACCCATCCGGGCGGTGCGAACGAAACACACTGTTATGCGGATATCTGAGTTGTTGAAGTCAACACCAGAGTTGTTGAGGTCATCTGTGCTTTCGGCGCTGGTCGCGTTTGCGATCTTTGGCGCCGTGGGCCAGGCCATGGCCTTCGACGACAAGGTGTTCGACGACAAGACCGGCGTGAAGCCGCAGTCCAGCCCCTGGGCAGTGTTCCAGTTCGGGTTCTCCGCCTACAAGAACGGCCACAAGGAACAGGCCGCCGAGGCCTATAAATACGCCGCCGAAAACGGCCAGATCGGCGCCACCTGGAAGCTTGCCCGCATGTATGCAGAAGGCGACGGCGTGGCGCGCGACGACTATGAGGCGTTCAAGTTCTTCTCCGAGATCGTCGACCAGGATGTCGAGCCCGGCTCGCCCGAGGAAAGCTACGTCTCGGATGCGCTGGTGGCGCTCGGCGATTATCTGCGCAAGGGCATTCCTGGCAGTCCGGTCACCGAGAACGAGGTGGCGGCTCAGGAATATTACATGCGCGCCGCCGCCAACTACCGCAACCCGAACGCCCAGTTCGAGATGGGACAGATGTTCCTGAAGGGCGAGGGCGGCGTGAAGGCCAGCGTCAAGCAGGCCGGGCGCTGGTTCCAACTCGCCGCCGAGAAGGGTCATGCCGGAGCGCAGGCGACGCTTGGTCATCTCTTGTTCCAGAGCGGAAAGATCGTTCGCGGCCTGGCAATGATGACGGCGGCGCTCGAACGCGCGTCGCCGACCGATCAGCCCTGGATTCGCGGCATGCAGGAAGAGGCCTTCGCCGCCGCCGGCGAAGCCGACCGACGCACGGCGATTTCGCTGGCCGACGACATCCTGACCAAGGGCACCGCCAACGCCGACCAATAGCGGCTGACCGCGTCTTGGCTCGAGGTAGCGACCTTTCGCGCCCTCCGTTCACGTTGGCGAACATCTTTCCCTGAGATCACAAATGATTGGAACGCGTGAGGCTCGATCACGTTATGTGACATCGAGTTCTCAATGGTGTCCTCATGGTCATGTTCAGCGATCCGCAACTTCGAGAGGTGGCAGAAGGAAATGGCATGACGACCGATCAGAAGGTGCTGTTTCTGGTGCAGTCCGGACACCTGAGTCCTACTGTCCTTCCCGGTAAGCTGTCGAGCGCCGTTGCGGCACGCCCGCACCCTATTCTCCTGATCCTTGCTTCGGTTCTTTCGTCGGTAACGTGGCGATTGCGTTCGATGCGACAAAGGCCGGCTTTTAAAGCGCGTCGCGCTGAAGCCGATTCAGGCGACGCGCTTTAAAGTGCATGTCATTGTCCCAGAACCGCTGCACACTTCTGGGCGACATGCATCAGGTCGCGAACGGTAACGATTGCCGCGCTCCCTGCGGCGATCAGAGCCTGAGGATTGGCTGTATCAACCGGCCCAAAAAGCTTTGAAGCCTGATGCTTCCTTGAAGCGCGACTATGCAGACGCAGGGCACGTCACTGCAAATGCGTGGCTTGTGGTCGACGGTCTCGTCCGCCTCGTCGAAGTCGCCAGGACCGTAACGGCCGAATTGGTGTTCAAAAGCGCCCTCCAGCACACACGTCCATTCGTCACCGGTATGCTTGTGGTGCGGAAGCGTGATTCCGGGTGCGGCCTTCAGCATGAAGACCTTGATATCGGAATCGCCGGCGACGGAGACGGCGCGTTGCTGCAGACCGGGCCACACCCGGCGCCATGGACCGAGCTTATGACGGTCGAGCGGCTGCTCGGATGCAATCTCCGCGCCCTGGGCGCTCGTACCGATCGATCCCAGCGCCGCCTGGAGCGCGCCGGGCCTCATCGACACTGGCGATGCCTGTTCAAGGAGCGCTCCACCGATCGCTTCATATTGATCGACCGCGTGGCCACAGGCGGCGCACAAGGATCGATGGATCGAGACGACCAGGCTACGCGCTTCATCAAGCGTGCCGGAGGCGTAGGCGGCCAGAGTCTCGTCGCTCGGATGGTGGGTAATGGCGTTCGTCATCTCAGCTCACCAAGCTTCCCTCTCAATCGATGCAGAGCCAGCCTCATCCGCGACTTTACTGTGCCGAGCGGAATTCCAAGCAGTTTGGCGATCTCGGCATGCGCCAAGCCGTCGAAAAACGACAATCGGACAACGCGCAATTGGTCGCTGGGCAGCGTTGCGATCGAGGTCCTGACCAGGTCTTCGCGCTCGGCCGCGAGAAGCTGCCCTTCTGGTTCGTCCGGATCTGCCTCTTCCTGAACGGCTTCGTCTTCCAACCATCTGGCGGCTCGAAGGTCACGACGGCCGAGATCGATGCCTACATTGCGCGCGATGGCATAGACCCAGCTCGATGCCGTAGCGCGTCCGGGGTCGAACTGGCTGGCATTTCGCCAGAGCCTGAGCAGGGCTTCCTGCGCGAGGTCTTCCGCATGGTCGGGGCTTGCGCCGCGTCGGATCATCATGGATTTCACGCGTGGCGCGTAGTGCTCGAATAGGCTCACGAAAGCATCCCGATCCTGGGTTGCCGCAACGCGAGTGATTAACCAGGCTGGATCGAATTCAACCATCGCCTTGCAGTATACGCTCAAACTTGCTCCGGCTGACCAGGCAGCTCTTTGGGGTCGTTGGTCTGGTTACGAACTGGGCGCGGGTTCGGATCACATTCCCCAGGCAAAATGATTTTTGTTCGTTTGATCGGCAGTGATCCAATTCGGGTCTTGGGCCGTATCCAGAACAAATCAATCGCTTCGCAAGCGACCAGCAGTCAGGAGCCCGCCTGAGATGCCTAAGATCTCGCTGATAATCGGCAGCGCGCCCGACGCGGTCAGGGCCAGGGACTGGGATCGCTCGGCATTCACCGAGGTCGTCGCCATAAACAACGCCTGGGCCGTGCGGCCCGATTGGGACTATCTGATCCACCCAGACGATTTTCCCGAGGGACGGTTGCCGGATAGCCAGAGCCCGCGGTTTGCATCGATCATAACATCCGCCGAGTTCGTGCCCGCGCAGAACCTGTTCGGTGGATTCGTCTACGCCGGCGGGACAATGGCATTTACCGCGGGCTACTGGGCGCTGAAGGCGCTGAAGCCCGACATCATAGCCTTTTTAGGCTGCGATATGGTGTATCCCGCGAACGCGCCTACGCACTTCTATGGCGTTGGCACAGCAGATCCGCTGAGAAACGACGTAACGCTGAGGGATCTGAAGGCGAAGTCGGCAAGGCTGTTCGCCCAAGCCCTGCGTCACGGAACGCTGTGCCTCAACCTGTCTGAGCTTCCGGAAACCCGTCTTGCCTTGCCGCGCGTGGCGCTGCCTTTAATCGAGCGGCTTACCTCCGCCCGTATCAATGCCATCACGGCGAAGTTCAGATCGGCGATCGACAATACGTCGATGGAGAACGCCATCAGGCTGGAAAGTGAGCTTGGCTATTTTGTCCAGAGTGGGCGGTATTGGGAAAGTATCTCGGACTTCGATCGAGTCTCTCTCTCTAAAATCGATGACCTCTGGAGATCTTCTGTAAGGAATATTCCAAACTCGGTATTTCCAAGCGATTTTCGCGACGCGCGCGGATCCAAGGTTGTTTCACCTCCGGTCGAGCTCGAGCGATTCCCGTGATGAATCGTGATGACATATCAAGGCTGATCCTGCGGACGAGCATGCAAGACCGCGCCGCGTTCGATCTTCTCTATCGGCATACGAGCGGGAAACTATTCGGAATTTGCCTGGGGATACTTGGTCATCGGTGCGAAGCGGAGGAGGCGTTGCAGGAGGTTTACGTCAAGATCTGGTCCAAAGCAGACCGCTTCGTGATTTCGGAACTCAGTCCCATTTCATGGCTTGCGGCAATCGCTCGCAATCATGCGATAGATCGGGTCAGGTCGCGCCGGCCAGCTACCGCCGACCTCGCTGCCGCGGACGATGTCGCCGATCCGACCCCTTTGGCCGAAGCTTTGCTAATCGCAGCCGACGATACGAAGCGCGTGCATCGATGCATCGATGCACTGGGAAGGGAAAAGGCGGAAGCCGTGCGAGGCGCTTACATCGAGGGCCTCTCTTACGCGCAATTGGCCGCGCGTCATGACGTGCCGATAAACACGATGCGGACCTGGCTTCGTCGCGGGCTGGTAAATATCAGAGCCAATTTTGGCGAATAGAATGCGGCACGGTTGCGCAAGCGGTTGCGGCTGAATTGTGAAATTGGCGCTGGCCGATAATCAATAAACCCGCGGTCGAACTTTGCTGGGGAACGCTATGTCTGGTTGAGTGTTTGTCTCCACGCGTGATTTCTCCGGGAGTAGCAAATGACTGACATGCCTACGCTCGCCGCGACGCTTCGAGCCACCAGCGAAATGCTGAAAACCGTTCGAAACATGGTTGTGCAATCCGGTCACCTTCATGAGATGCTGGACATAGACACGTTGGTCAACGTCGCCCAGATCGAGGCTGAACGGCGGGCGGTGATCATGGAAGTCACCAGCAGCCGACGCTAGATCAGCCCGCGAGACGATAGGGTTCCGTGAGGCGCGCCTCCGCCGCAATTCTGAGGGCCGTTTCGCCTGCCATGCCGGACTGGAACAAGCGCACCAAATCCGCGGCTAGGTCGAGAGCGGCTTCGGAATCCGGCAAAATCCGGTAGCGGTCACACACAGCGTCAAATATCGCGCAAAGACGGTCGATATCCTCGGGATACAGAATTTGGCTGCTGTCTTGTCCAAACATCTCTGCGCTCCGGCAAGGGCGAGAGTGCGATGGTCGCTCCCAAGCAGCGGAGCCCATTTAACTGGCCGCTGACTGACGCACCTTGTACCGAACCGAGGTCTGCGTCTTTAACATAAGACATAACGATGAAAATAGTCGGCGGCGAGGTCGATAGCCTTGATGAGAAAATCAGTTCTCGGTGGGTTCTGTCGGCACCATGCTCGGCGCGGGTGTCGAAATCGGCGTCACATGCAGATGCGGAGCCATGGTGTTGGCGGGGCAGGTATCGCCGATTTTCGTCCAGGATGTGTTATTGAGCACCATATCGCAACGGGCGAGGTGGCTTTGGCCGGCAACAGTAAGGCAAGCGACCTGGCCGACCTGGTACGACTTTCCATTGGCCAGGCATTCCTGATCGGCAAGTGCCGTCGCGGGAGCGGCCATGGCCAGTGCCAGACCGATCGGACAAAGTAGACTTCGCGTGGTCATGGAATCCCCGGCGCCATGATGAATTTTCCATCATGCGCCGGAATGTGGCGATAGAAGGTCCGCGAGAAGCGGCTGTCAGGCCGGCAGCAAGGCGAGATCGATCGCCACCGGCACGTGATCGGAGGGCTTTTCCCAGGCACGCACATGCTTTTCGATCGAGGCCGACGAGAACCGGTTGGCGGCTTCCGGCGACAACAGCAGATGGTCGATGCGAATGCCGTTGTTCTTCTGCCAGGCGCCGGCCTGATAGTCCCAGAAGGTGTAGGTGTCGGGTGCATCGGTGACCGCGCGCACCGCCTCGGTGAAACCGAGGTTGAGCAGCCGCCGGAAGGCCTGCCGTGTCTGCGGCTGGAACAGCGCGTCGCCCAGCCAGTTCTCCGGAAAGCGCGCGTCGATCGGCTCGGGAATGACGTTGTAGTCGCCCGCCAGCACCAGCGCTTCCTCCAGCCTCAACCGCTCTTCGGCCCAGCGCTCCAGCCGCGCCATCCAGGACAGTTTGTAGGGAAATTTCTTATCGTCATCGATTGGATTGCCATTCGGCAGATAGAGCGAGGCGACGCGCAACGCGCCCTTGTCGGTCGAGAACACGCCTTCGATGAAGCGAGCCTGCTCGTCGGTGTCGTCACCCGGCAAGCCGCGATTGACTTCGTCAAAGCGCAGCTTTGACAGCAGCGCCACGCCATTGAAGCCCTTTTGGCCATGGGTTTCGACGTTGTAGCCCAGCGCCTCGATCTCAGCGCGCGGGAACTGCTCGTCGACCGTCTTGATCTCCTGCAGGCAGACGATGTCGGGCGCGCTCTCGGTCAGCCAATGGGTGAGGTTGCCGATGCGAGCGCGAACGCCATTGATGTTCCAGGTGACGATTTTCATGGCAACCTCAGGGGTGTTCCGGCGGAAGGCGTTCGACAAGGCCGATCGTATTGCCTGCCGGGTCCTTTAGAAAGGCCATCCATTCGCTTTCCCCAGGCGCGCCGAAGGTGCCTTCGGCGTCGCGATGGACAAGTGCCGGCGGCGCGGTGAAGGGAACGCCCGCGGCTTTCGCCTCGGCGTGGAAAGTTTCCAGGCCCCTAATGTCGAGATAGGCCGTCCCGGCCGGAACGCCGTCAGTAAACAGCAGGCGCACGTCGCCCGCCATGATGAAGGCGATGCCGGGGGGATCGTAGCGGGCGTGAACGCCCATGCCGAGCACGTCGTGCCAGAAGGCGAGCGTCGAATCAAGATCGCGTCCGGCCGACAGGGCGACCTGACGGACCGCACCTATGGCAGGCATGCCGCTAGATGGAGAAACTGGTGCCACAGCCGCAGGAGGCGACCGCATTCGGATTGCGTATCTGGAAGGACTGGCCCATCAGATCGTCTACGAAGTCGATCACCGAGCCGCCCATATAGACCAGCGACAAATCGTCGATCAGAACGGTGGCGCCGTCCTTCTCGATGGCGACGTCATCGTCGTTGCGGGTGTCGACCAGATCGAACTTGTAGGAAAAGCCGGAGCAGCCGCCGCCTTCGACGGAAACGCGCAGTGCCGTCTTGCCGGCCTCGCCAGAGACGATCTTGGCGATCCGCCTGGCCGCAGCCTCGGTCATGTCGACTTTCATGGCAGTCTTGGCATCAGCGCCCATGGGCGTCACCTTGCTTTCGGTTTCACATGATAGGTATGAAGCGCGAGCGGCCAAGTCAACTAGACCAGTCAACCTGCGGCATCGACCATGACCAACGAGTTGGGCGACATCGGATTCGGCTATCGGCCACGTGCGGCCTATGCCACCGATCCGGCGCGCTCGCGCGGCCGGCTGTTCGACGAGGTCGAAAGCCCGACCCGTACGCCGTTCCAGCGCGACCGTGACCGCATCATCCATTCGACCGCGTTTCGGCGGCTCAAGCACAAGACCCAGGTCTTCATCGCCCATGAGGGCGACCATTATCGCACAAGGCTGACCCATTCGATCGAGGTGGCGCAGATCGCACGTGCGCTAGCGCGGGCGCTGCGCGGCGACGAGGATCTCGCCGAGGCGGTGGCGCTGGTGCATGATTTCGGCCACACGCCGTTCGGCCATACCGGCGAGGACGCGCTGAACGACAAGATGGCTGCCTGGGGCGGCTTTGACCACAATGCGCAGTCGTTGCGTATCGTGACACGGCTGGAGGCGCGCTACGCCGAATTCGACGGGTTGAACCTGACCTGGGAAACGCTGGAGGGCCTGGTCAAGCACAATGGCCCGCTGACGGACAGCAGTGGCAAGGGCCTGAACGGGCCGGTGCCGCAGGCGATCCGTGATTATTCGCAGTTGCAGGACCTCGAACTCGACCGGTTCGCCGGCATCGAGGCGCAGTGCGCGGCGATCGCCGACGACATCGCCTACAACACCCATGACATCGACGACGGCCTGCGGGCAGGGCTGCTGACGCTGGATATGCTGGAAACCGTCTCGCTGCCGGGCAAGATCCTGGCAGGCGTGCGCCAGCGCTATCCCACGCTCGATGACGTGCGCACCGGGCACGAACTGATGCGGCGGCAGATCACCGCCATGGTCGAGGATGTCATCGTTTCCGCGACCGCCAATCTGGAGCGTGTCGGGCCGCGGAGCGCAGATGCGGTCAGGGCGGCGGGCGAGACGATGGTGACCTTTTCCACCGCGATGGCCGCGGCGGAGAAGGAATTGAAGGCCTTCCTCTACAAGCATCTCTACCGGCACAAGGAGGTGATGCGGGTGCGCGCTGGTGCCGAGCAGATCGTCAGGGACCTGTTCGACGCCTATTTCGCCGACCCGCGCGCCATGCCGGACGGCTGGCGCGAGGGCCTGGACCGGGCCGAAGATCGCATCAAGGCGCGCAGCGTGGCCGATTTCCTGGCAGGGATGACCGACACCTACGCACTCAAGGAACACAGGCGTTTGTTTGACCGCACTCCGGATTTGAGCTAGGGCGGGCGCGATTTTGCCGGCCAGCGAGCCGGATTCGCCATAAAGCCGCCAGAGCAATACCCATGAACATCTTCGCCGATTTCACCGCGCGAGTCACAAAGGCTGTCGAAGCGCTTGACCTGAAAGACAAGGACGGCGTTTCGCCCGACCTGTCGCGCATTGCCGTCGAACCGCCGCGCGATGCCAGCCATGGCGACCTCGCGACCAATGCGGCGATGGTGCTGGCCAAGCCCACCGGCCAGAATCCGCGCGCGCTGGCCGAAAGGCTGGCGCTGGCACTGCAGGCAGACGAGGATGTCGCCGCCGCCGAAGTCGCCGGCCCGGGCTTCGTCAATCTGCGGCTCAAGGACGGCTTCTGGCAGGCTCATCTAACGGCGCTTCTGGGCGAGGGCCGCGATTACGGCCGCTCGAAGGTCGGTGCCGGCCGGAAAACCAATGTCGAATATGTCTCGGCCAACCCGACGGGTCCGATGCATGTCGGCCATTGCCGGGGCGCGGTTGTCGGCGACGCGCTCGCCAATCTGATGGCGTTCGCCGGTTACGACGTGACCAAGGAATATGTCATCAACGATGCCGGCGGGCAGATCGACGTGCTCGGCCGCTCTGTCATCCTCCGCTATCGGGAGGCGCTTGGCGACGAGATCGGTGATATTCCGGCCGGCCTTTATCCCGGCGATTACCTGGTTCCTCTCGGCCAGGCGCTGGCGAAGGAGTTCGGGCGCAGTCTGCTCCAGATGCCGGACGATGAGGCGCTAGCCATCGTCAAGGACCGCGCAATCGATGCGATGATGGCGATGATCCGCGAGGATCTGGCGCTGCTCAACGTGCATCACGACGTGTTCTTCTCCGAACGCACGCTGCATGCCGACAATGCCAGAAAGATCCGCTCGGCGATCAACGACCTGACGCTGAAGGGCCATATCTACAAGGGCAAGCTGCCGCCGCCCAAGGGCGAGAAGCCGGACGACTGGGAAGACCGCGAGCAGACGCTGTTTCGCTCGACCGCGGTCGGCGACGACATGGACCGGGCGCTGGTCAAGTCGGACGGCGCGTTCACCTATTTCGCCGCCGACGTGGCGTATCTGAAGGACAAGGTCGATCGCGGCTTCGTCGACCTGATCTATGTGCTCGGCGCCGACCATGGCGGCTACGTCAAGCGGCTGGAAGCCCTGGCGCGGGCGATTGCCGGCGACGAGGTGAAGCTCACCGTTCTGCTTTGCAATCTGGTCAAGCTGTTTCGCGATGGCGAGCCTATCCGCATGTCAAAGCGGTCCGGCGATTTTGTCACGCTTCGGGAAGTGGTGGAGGAGGTCGGCCGCGACGCCATCCGCTTCATGATGCTTTACCGCAAGAGTGATGCACCGCTCGACTTCGACTTCGCCAAGGTGACCGAACAGTCCAAGGACAATCCGGTGTTTTATGTCCAGTACGCCTCGGCGCGCTGCCATTCGGTGTTCCGGCAGGCAAGCGAGCAACTGGGTGAGGCGAATTTCGACCGCAAGAGCCTGGCCGCCGCCGCGGCTTCGCTAACCGACGAGGGCGAGATCGGCCTGATCCGCAAACTCGCGGAATATCCGCGCCTGATCGAATCCGCCGCTCTTGCGCTGGAGCCGCATAGGCTGGCATTTTATCTCTATGATCTGGCTTCCAGTTTCCACGGGCACTGGAACCGGGGCACGGATAATCCGGACTTACGTTTTGTTAAGGTTAACGACCGACAATTGACGCATGCCAGACTAGGGCTGGTGCAGGCTGTTTCGGACGTTCTGACGTCCGGCCTGACGCTGATCGGGGCCGCCGCGCCCACCGAAATGCGTTAGGTTTGACTAAAAAACCTGTCACCTTTTGCCCACATTGCGCTGGTAAGGGCCAACCCTGCGCGACGTCCATGGCGTCCGAATGAGTGCGAGTTCGGGAACAATAATGGCAGACAGAACCCAGCTGAGAGTAGCCGACAACAACGACATCGCTGACGATGATCCGTTCGCGGAACTGACCAGGATCATGGGATTCGACCCGCGCCAGCCGGTCAAGCAGCAGGCCCAGCCACAGGCGGCCGCCGCCAGTCAGCCCGCGCAAGAGGGCGATTTCGACATCGACCTGGAAAAGGAACTGATGGGCGAGTTCGACGCTGACGACAGCGTCGCCGCTCCGGTTGTCGAGGTTCATCAGCCGGCATTCGAAACGGCGGCGACCCATGCGGCCGACGATGATCTTGCGCTGTCGCTCGACGACGATTTCCATCTGGACTTCACGGGTGTCGATGATCAGGCGCTGGTCGCCAGCCATGCGGACCCCGTTGTGGCGGAAGCCGCGCCAGCCGTCGAACCCGCCTTCGACGCCGATTTCGACAACGCCGTCGCCAGTTCGCTCGAAGACGTTTCGCCGTTCGAAGACGATCTGCCGATGGAGGACGAGCTTGCCGCGTCCCTCGATCGGGATTTCCACATCGAGGACCATGCCGTCGAGGTCGAGGCCGTCGAGCCCCAGCATGCCGTTGCCGAAGTGCCGGTGGCTGTCGAGCCGGCCCCCGAGCACGAATTCGATGATGCGGTTGCGCTTTCGCTCGAAGACGAGCTGATGCTTGACGACCATTCGGCGGACCAGCGCCATGCGGCTGCAACCGCGGTCGACTATCCCGAGCCCGCATTGGCCGCCTCGAATGAAGCGCAGGCGATTTCCGACGAGGATTTCGCGGGTGACTTCGACCACTCCATGGCCGATGTCGATGTGGACTTTGACGCTCAGGCGGACGAGCCGGTGGCGTTTGATCAGCCGGACGCGCACGAGGTGCCCACCCATGCCGTGGAGGCGAATGACGGGACTTCGGATTTCGAGGCCGTCCCGGATGATGCTTTCGACCTGAACTTCGATGATGCGTTCGTCGAGCCCGCCGAGGAGCCGGTTGCCGAGGTGTCGGCTGCCGCGGTTCAGCAAATGGCGCCAGCGGAGCCGGTGTCGGCCCCCGTGGCGGACGAACGGAGCCTCGAAGACGAGTTGAACGCGCTTCTGGGCGCGATGACCGCGCGCACGCTGCCGTCGGTCAAGGAGCCTGTCGTAACCCCACCTGTCGTGGCACAGCCTGTCGTCACCCAGCCCTTCGTGGCTCAGCCGGCTGCTGCTCCTGTTCAGCAGCAGTACGCCGCGCCTGCGAGGGTTGCCGAGGAACCCGCCGGTCCGGTCGGCAATCTCGACTGGGATCTCGACGAACAAGCGGCCGAGGATGCGCATCCCTCCAGCGCTGCTCACGCCGCTGATGGCGATCTCGACAACATGCTGCTCGATGAGCTCCAGGGTCAGGATTTCGGCGCTGATGCCGCTGATCATGTCGATTTTGACAACGATGCGTTCGATGCCGCCTTGGCAAGGAATCTTGAACCGCGCGACGGGGCTGCTTCCCGGCACGATCAGGCCGATTCCCTCGATTGGCTGGCCGAACGCTCCGCGCCGACGGAGCCGAGCCGCTCGTGGAGCCGCGTGACGCCGGTTCCGCAGCAGCCGGCATTCGCCGCGCAGCCCTCCGCCTCGATCGCGGCCAGGACTGCCGCGCCGGAAATGGCCCCGGCCGTAGCCGTGGTGCCTTCCTACCGCGCGCCCGAGCCGGTTGCGGCTGCTCCCTATGCAGCCCCCGTATCTGCGCCCCAGCCGCGACAGTCGCGCTATGAAGAAATGCCCGATGTCGAGACGGTCGATGTGCCGGAGCGTGTGGTGGCACTGGCGGACGATCTCGACATTCCGGAACTGCATTTCGAGGAAGATGAGCCGGCCACGCCTGGTTACGACGATCTCGATGCCGAGTTCGCCAGCCTGCTGACGGAAATGAATTCGGTGGAGGTGGCGCCGGCTGCCGCCGCTCCGGCGAGTAGCGCTTCCTATACCGATGAATCCTACAGCGCCGGATTCAAACCGGGCCATCAGGCGCCGGCGTATGAGGAGCCCACGCACGGTTATGACGGGGTCAAACCGGCCTATCAGCCGGAAGCGCGGACCTATGTGGCGCGTCCGGCGGAAATGCCGCCACGCGCCGCTACGAACACGGGCTATGCAGACGCCGCCGGCTTCGATCTCGACAATTTGCCCGGCAGCCAGCCGGTCTCGCAGGCCGACGATTTCACCGTCGACGAACTCGACTATGATCCCGAACTGGACGAGGCGATGTCCGTTCCGGGTCTCGACGAGCGGGAAGCGGGCAGGCCGTCGGGCCGACGCGGCCTGTTCATCGCTGCCATTGTTGGTGCCGTGGCGATCGCGGGTGGCCTGGGTGCCTTTGCCCTGTCGTTTGGTGGCAAGGGCGGCAGCGAAGCTCCTGTCATCGTCAAGGCCGACAATTCGCCGATCAAGGTCAAGCCGGAAAATCCAGGCGGCACCGTGGTGCCGAACCAGGACAACAAGGTCTATGACGCGGTGGTCAAGGGCGCGAAGCCTGCCGAGCCCGTGCAGCAGAAGCTTGTCACCAACACCGAGGTTCCGGTGGATGTGCAGGCCAAGGATCCGGCCCGTGCCGCCGATCTTTCCGCTGACCAGGGCGCTGCCGTCGGCGGAGCCGACAACAATGCCACGCCAACCGCAAGTGCCGCGCCGGCTGACAATGCCGCGCCGGTCGCCAATGTCGCGCCGGCGCCCAAGTCCGAGGATCGCATCGCGCAGGTGCTGCAGGATGCCGACAAGGGCACCAACACAGATGTCGTCGCCGTTGCACCGCGCAAGGTGAGGACGATGGTGGTCAAATCGGACGGCTCGCTGGTGCCGCGCGAGGATGTGGCACCGGCCGCGCCGCAGGTGGCCGCCGTTGAACCTGCCGATCCGGCGCCGCAGCATGTAGCGCCGTCGGCCCAGGCCGATGCCGATCAGACCGGCACCGTGGCGCCCGCCGCAGCCCAGTCGGGCGACGAGCCGGCCCTCAAGCCGGCAGCCAAACCGACCAAGGCCGAGGCCAAGGCGCAATCGGCCAACACGCCGGCCAAGGTCGCGATCGCGCCGCAGCGTCCGTCGGACCAGCCCGTCGATGTCGTCGGCGAGGTCAAGCCTGATCAGGTCGCGTCCATCGATCCGGCAACGACGGCGACCGGTGGTGGTTCGTGGTCGATGCAGGTTGCGTCGCAGCCAACGGTGGAAAGCGCCCAGTCGACCTACCAGGATCTGCAGCGCCGCTACGGCAATGTGCTTGCCGGCCGCACCGCCAACATCGTCAAGGCCGAGATCGCCGGCAAGGGCACGTTCTACCGCGTCCGCGTTACGGCCCAGTCGCGCAACGATGCCATCAACCTGTGCACCAGCTACAAGGCCGCCGGCGGCAACTGCTTCGTCTCGCGCTAGGCAACGTTCAACCATTCAAAGCCGGCGCGGCCCAGGGTCGCGCCGGCTTTTTCATGTGCCCGAGATGGCTTGTGCAAGCATTTCCGGCGTTGGACAGCATGTAATCCAAGACGATTCCCTTTGGCCGCGTGAAGCCCTAGAGTCCTGATATGACCGAATCAAAATCCATGATCCTCGGCTGTGCCGGGAAATCGCTCACCCGCGAAGAAATCAATTTCTATCGCAATGAATGCCCGTGGGCCTTCATTCTGTTTGCCCGCAACATTGGCGAGACCGAGCAGATCCGCGATCTGGTCGCCGAGATGCGCGACTGCATCGGGCGCCCGGACGCGCTGGTGTTCATCGATCAGGAAGGCGGCAGGGTGCAACGCCTGCGGCCGCCGCTGGCGCCGAACTATCCGGCCGGCGGCGCGCTTGGCGCGCTGTGGCGTGACGATCATGACGCTGGCACCCGTGCCGCCTGGCTGATGGCGCGCCTGCATGCCTTCGACCTGCTGCGCTACGGCATCACGGCGGATTGCCTGCCGGTGCTCGACGTGCCGATCGAGGGCGCCAGCGACGTCATTGGCGCGCGTGCCTATGGCAAGGAACCGCGCGCGGTCATCGAACTCGGCTGCGCCGCCGCCGAAGGCCTGATGTCGGGCGGCGTGCTGCCGGTGATGAAGCATATTCCGGGCCATGGCCGGGCCTTTGCCGACACGCATTTCGAGTTGCCGACGGTTGATGCCTCGCTCAGCGATCTGCAGCGGCATGACTTTGCCCCGTTCCGCGAGCTCAACCACCTGCCGATGGCAATGACCGCGCATGTGGTCTATAGCGCCATCGACCCGAAGAACCCGGCGACGACATCCGGCAAGGTGATCGACGAGATTATCCGGCGCGACATTGGCTTTGACGGCCTGCTGATGAGCGACGACACCTCGATGAAGGCACTTTCTGGGGATTTCCCGACAAAGGCGGCATCGATCCTTGCGGCGGGCTGCGATCTGGTCCTTCACTGCAACGGCGTTTTCGAGGAGATGGCGGGCATTGCGTCGCGTACCACGGGACTTGAAGGCAAATCGCTGGAGCGCGCAAAGCGGGCAATGACCTATATTAGGAAAAGCGACACGGTTGAAGAAACCGAGATACGCGCGGAATTTGCCACTTATTTCGATGCGGTGGCCTAACGACAGGGAAGTGACAGGGCTGTGGCGGAAACATTGGAGAGCAAGGCCCCGAAGGCCGCACCGATGGACCGCCTGTGGGCCGAGAATGACGATTCACGCGTCACCGGCGACCCCTCGCTGGTCGTCGATGTGGCCGGCTTCGAAGGCCCGCTCGATCTGTTGCTGCATCTTGCCCGCACCCAAAAGGTCGATCTGGCACGCATCTCGATCCTGGCGCTGGTCGAGCAGTATTTGACGTTTGTCGAGACGGCGAGGGCGCTGCGGCTCGAACTTGCAGCCGACTATTTGGTGATGGCGGCGTGGCTCGCCTTCCTGAAGTCGAAGCTCTTGATCCCCAAGCAGCCGGGGGAAGAGGGTGAAAGCGGCGAGGAACTGGCGGCGGTGCTGCAATTCCGGCTGAAGCGGCTGGAAGCCATGCGTGACGCATCCGCGCGTCTGGTCAACCGCAACCGGCTTGGCCGCGACGTGTTCGCGCGCGGCATGCCGGAAATGGTCATCATCGAGAAGCGTAACGCCTATTCGGCATCGCTCTACGATCTCCTGACCGCCTATGCCCAGCAGCGGCAGAAGCAGGCGATCAACAATGTGACGATCGCCAGGCGCGGCGTCTGGGCGCTGAAGGACGCGCGCGATATCCTGACCCGCTTGGTCGGGGCCGTAAGCGACTGGACCACGCTGGAAAGTTTTCTGATCGAGTACATGACCAGTCCCGAGGAAAGGCGCACGGCCATCGCCAGTTCCTTCGCGGCAACATTGGAACTCGTGCGCGATGGCACGATGGACGTGCGGCAGGATCAGACATTCGCGCCGATCTATCTGCGCGGCCGCACGCCGGCAATCAAGGCAGTCGAGGTGGCATCATGAGCGAACGCGCCAACGCTTCGGTTATCCCCTTCAAGGTCGACGATGATCGGGAAGAAGGCGAGTTCGACCAGGCTTCGCCCCAGAATCCGGCGCAGAATCCGGCCGAGCGCCTGCATATGGCCGAAGCCGTGCGCATGGCCGAGGCGATCGTGTTCGCCAGCGCTGAACCCGTCAGCGAAAAGCAGCTTGCGGCACGCCTTCCCGACGGCATCAATGTCGCCGTGGCCATGGCGGAACTGCAGCAAATCTATGCTCGGCGCGGCGTCAATCTGGTGCGGGTCGGCGACGGCTGGGCGTTCCGCACCGCCGGCGATCTCGCCTTCCTGATGAGCCGCGACACGGTGCAGCAGCGCAAGCTGTCGCGGGCGGCGCTCGAAGTGCTGGCGATCATCGCCTACCACCAGCCGGTGACGCGCGCCGAGATCGAGGACATCCGAGGTGTCGAGACGTCTAAAGGCACGCTGGACACGCTGCTCGAAACGGAATGGGTGCGCATGCGCGGCCGCCGCAAGACACCCGGCCGTCCCGTCACCTACGGCACCACCGAAACCTTCCTCGACCATTTTGCGCTCGAGGAAATCCGCGATCTTCCCGGCATGGAAGAACTGAAGGGCGCCGGCCTGCTGTCGGGCCGCATGCCGTCGAATTTCTCCATCCCGCAGCCGCCGGCCGACCCCGACGTGCTGACCGAGGACGAAGATCCGCTGACCGACATCGACCTCGAGGAGCTCGGCCTGTTAACGCCGCGCGTCACGGAAGATTGACCGGTCGGCCTCTGTCCAAGCGAGCCGATAGGTCGTAGATGCGCCGATTGGTAGCGGGCCAGCGAGTCGAAAAAGCGTGACATACGTCACCCTTTCATAAACTCTGTCGCTGTTGTGTTTGAATCCCAACGCGAAAACGCATAGATCATCGCCAGGGAAAACATTCGAGAGAGATTTGCTATGGGTTCATTTTCGATTTGGCACTGGATGATCGTGCTGGTGATCGTGCTGCTGGTTTTCGGCCGCGGCAAGATTCCGGAACTGATGGGCGACATGGCCAAAGGCATCAAGAGCTTCAAGAAGGGCATGGCGGACGACGACGTCGCCGACGACAAGCGTACCGTCGAACACCGTGCCGACGAGACCGTTTCGGCCGTGAAGGAAAAAGCCAGCAAGAGCTGAGCTGAAGAAGTTCTAGTCGGAACAGAGTGCCATGTTTGAAGTCGGCTGGACCGAAATGCTGGTGATCGCGATCGTCATGATCGTGGTCGTCGGGCCGAAGGATTTGCCCAATATGCTGCGCACCTTCGGCCGTACGACGGCGAAGCTGCGTGCCATGGCGGCCGACTTCCAGAAACAGTTCAACGAGGCGCTGAAGGAAGCCGAGCTCGACGACGTCAAGAAGTCGGTCGACGAGCTCAGGGGCCTGAGCCCGGTTGCCGAGATCAAGAAGCAGCTCAATCCGTTCGAACAGGCGGCCGCCGATGTGCGTGCCGGTGTCGATGCGGCGCTGAAGCCGAAGCCGGCCGCCGATCCGGCAACGCCTGCCGCTTCAACGCCGCAGGCGGTTGAGCCGTTGAAGAATGGCGCAACGGAAATGCCTGGCGCCAGCGAGGCGGGAGCGGCTGCGCCGACGCCGATTTTCCCTGCGATGACCGATGAATCGGTGGTAGCGGCGGCCAAGGAACCGGCTGTGGCGCCCAAGGCATCCGCGGCCAGGAAGGCCGCCAAGGCGGCACCGGCCGCAAATGTGCAGTCCAAGGCGTCGACGTCCACGAAGGCAAAGGCGGTAAAGCCCTTACCTGCCGCTGCTACAAAGCCTGCCGCGGCGAAGGCGACTGTGGCCAAGGCGACTGCCGCCAAGGCGACTGCTCCCAAGGCGACCTCTGCCAAGACTGGAGCGAAAGCCGAACCGAAACCCGCGCCAGTGAAGAAGCCGGCAACCAAGAAGACGGCTGGAGCCGCCAAGTGAGCGTTTCGGACAAGGAAAAGGATGAGATCGAGAAATCGTCGGCGCCGCTGATCGAGCATCTCGTCGAGTTGCGCCGCCGGCTGATCTGGTCGCTCGGCGGCTTCTTCGTCGCCTTCCTGGTGTGCTTCTTCTTTGCCAAGAAGCTGTTCAACCTGCTGGTGGTGCCGTTCAAATGGGCGACGAAATGGGCTGGTCTCGATCCGCACAAGGTCGAGCTGATCTACACCGCGCCGCAGGAATTCTTCTTCACGCAGGTCAAGCTCGCCATGTTCGGCGGCATGGTGATCGCCTTTCCGCTGATCGCCACGCAGATCTACAAATTCATCGCGCCCGGTCTCTACAAGAACGAGCGCAACGCCTTCCTGCCGTTCCTGATCGCGTCGCCCATCCTGTTCCTGATGGGCGCTTCGCTGGTCTATTTCTTCTTCACGCCGATGGTGATGTGGTTCTTCCTCGCCATGCAGCAGGTAGGCACCGACGACCAGGTGCAGATTTCACTGCTGCCGAAAGTGTCGGAATATCTCAGCCTGATCATGACGCTGATCTTCTCCTTTGGCCTGGTGTTCCAGTTGCCGGTGGTGACCAGCCTGATGACCCGCGTCGGCATGCTGTCGTCAAAGGCGTTGGCGGAAAAACGAAAATGGGCAATCGTCATTGCCTTCATCGTTGCCGCCGTGCTGACACCGCCGGATCCGATGAGCCAGATCGGCCTGGCCATTCCGACCATCCTTCTCTACGAGGTCTCGATCTGGGCCGCGCGGTGGATCGAGCGGGACCAGGAAAAGCAGCGGGTGGCGCGCGAGAAGGAAGATGCCGCAGAGACCGTGGCGGACAAAACGCCGGACGAGCCGCCAACGCCAGCTGCTTCGTAAAGCAAGGGGCGGCGACGGAAAAAGACGGTCGCTGCCCAGCCTATCTTGCATCAATCATGGATGCGGTTTACGCCCTCTGACTGAAACGCATCGCCATTAAGGCGGTGCGTTTCAGTTTTTGTTTTGAGCATGTCGTTGTCCCAAAACCGCCGCGCACTTTTGGGCGGCATGCTCCCTGAGGACGGATAGACCATGCTTGACATCAAATGGATTCGCGACAACCCGAAGGCCCTTGTCGAGGCGCTGGTGAAGCGCTCGTGGTCGGCGGCCGAGGCGCAATCCACGGTCGACGGGCTGATCTCCAGGGACGAGGCGCGGCGTGAGCATGTCACCGAGTTGCAGACGAAGCAGGAGCGCCGCAACGCCGCCTCCAAGGAGATCGGCAACGCCATGCGTTCAGGCGATGCCGCGCTAGCCGAAAATCTGAAAGCCGAAGTCGGCGAGATAAAGACCTTCATCCAGAATGGCGAGGCGCGCGAGCGCGAGCTCGACAAGGCGCTGAACGACGCGCTGGCGGTGCTGCCCAACGTGCCGCTCGACGATGTGCCGGTCGGCAAGGATGAACATGACAACGTCGTCAAACACATCGTCGGCACGGTGCCGACGCGGCCGAACTGGGTGAAGGAGCATTTCGAGATCGGCGAAGCGCTCGGCATGATGGATTTCGAGCGGGCAGCGAAATTATCCGGCTCGCGCTTCACCGTGCTGAAAAGCGGGCTGGCGAGGATGGAACGCGCCATTGGCCAGTTCATGCTCGACCTACACACGACCGAGCATGGGTATGAGGAAGTCATTCCGCCGCTGATGGTCCGCGACGAGGTGCTTTTCGGCACGAACCAGCTGCCGAAATTCGAAGAGGATCTGTTCTTCACACCGCACGGGGAGGGCAGGCTTGGCCTGATCCCGACCGCCGAAGTGCCGCTCACCAATCTGGTGCGCGAGGAGATCACAGCGCATGAAAAGCTGCCGCTGCGCTATACGGCGCTGACGCCGTGCTTCCGTTCCGAGGCCGGCTCGGCAGGGCGTGATACGCGCGGCATGCTGCGCCAGCACCAGTTCTACAAGGTCGAACTGGTGTCGATCACCGACCAGGAGTCCTCGCTCGCCGAGCATGAGCGGATGACGCAATGCGCCGAGGAAGTGCTGAAGCGGCTGGAACTGCCGTTCCGCACCATGACCTTGTGCACCGGCGACATGGGTTTTGGCGCCCGCAAGACCTACGATATCGAGGTCTGGCTTCCCGGCCAGAACGCCTATCGCGAAATCTCGTCCTGCTCGGTCTGCGGCGATTTCCAGGCGCGTCGCATGGACGCCCGCTACAAGGACAAGGATGGCAAGGGCAACCGCTTCGTCCATACGCTCAACGGTTCGGGCACCGCTGTCGGCCGCGCGCTCATAGCTGTCATCGAAAACTATCAGAATGAGGATGGCAGCGTAACCATTCCTGAAGTGCTGCGGCCTTACATGGGCAGCCTGGCAAAGATCGAATCGAAATAATGCGCATTCTTCTGACCAATGACGATGGCATTCATGCCGAGGGCCTGGCGTCGCTCGAACGCGTCGCCCGCACGCTGTCCGACGATGTCTGGGTGGTGGCGCCGGAGCAGGACCAGTCCGGCTATGCGCATTCGCTGTCGATCTCGGAGCCGCTCAGGCTGCGCAAGATCGGCGAGAAGCATTTTGCCGTCCGCGGCACGCCGACGGATTGCGTCATCATGGGGGTGAAGAAGATCCTGCCCGGCGCGCCCGACCTGATCCTGTCCGGCATCAATTCCGGCGCCAACATCGCCGACGATGTGACCTATTCGGGAACCGTCGCCGGTGCCATGGAGGGCGCGCTGCTCGGCATCCGCTCGATCGCGCTCAGCCAGGGCTATTCCTATGTCGGCGAGGACCGCGTCGTTCCTTATGAGACGACCGAGGCGCTGGCGCCGGCACTCCTGAAGAAGCTTGTCGCGACGCCACTGCCGGACGGCGTGCTGCTCAACGTCAATTTTCCGAACTGCCTTCCCGAAGAGGTTGCCGGCACGGTGGTCACCACGCAAGGAAAACTCGTGCACAGCCTGTGGGTCGACGAGCGCCGTGACGGGCGCGGCCTGCCTTATTACTGGCTGCGCTTTGGCCGCGAGCCGGTCGAGGGCAAGCACGGCACCGACCTCCATGCCTTGCGCAATCGTCTGGTGTCGGTGACGCCGTTGCAGCTCGACCTTACCGCGCATGAGATCCGTGATCAGCTGAGCAAGGCGTTGTCATGAAAAAGGTTTTGGCATGAACCTGCCAATCGACGACCGCGAAGGTTTTGCCGCTCTCCTTTTGCGCCTGCGCGGCAGGGGAACCGTGCCGAAGGCGCTGATCGCGGCTTTCGAGGCGACGCCGCGGCGCGGTTTCCTGGCGCCCCACTTCCACCAGATCGCTTGGTCCGATCGCATGCTGCCGATCGAATGCGGCGAGGCGATCGAAGGCGCCGACATGCAGGCGGCGGTGATCGCGGCGCTTGCCATCGAAGCGGGAAACCGGGTGCTCGAGATCGGCACCGGTTCCGGTTACACGGCGGCGGTGATGTCGCGGCTGGCAGCGCGCGTCGTGACCATCGACCGCTACAAGACGCTGGTCGAGCAGGCCAGGCAGCGTTTCGAAGCGCTCGGCATCGGCAATGTCATCGTTCGCCAGACGGATGGCTCCGGCGGCCTGCCAGCCGAAGGGCCGTTCGACCGCATCGTCGTCTGGGCGGCCTTCGAC
Organism: Mesorhizobium erdmanii; assembly: GCF_013170725.1. NCBI lineage: Bacteria > Pseudomonadati > Pseudomonadota > Alphaproteobacteria > Hyphomicrobiales > Phyllobacteriaceae > Mesorhizobium > Mesorhizobium erdmanii. The sequence goes on from NZ_CP033361.1 coordinate 3,654,135, forward strand.
AGCCTGCCGCGCTTCCTGCTGGACCAATTGTCGAGCGGCGGCATCGTCATCGCGCCGATCGGGCCGGAGGAAGGCGAGCAGGTGCTGGCCAAGCTGACCAAGGTCGGCAGCCGTTTCGAGCGCGAGGATATCGGCCTGGTCCGGCTGCAGCCGATCCTGCGCAGCGTCGCGGCTGTAATCTAGTTTTCCAACGGGCCGTTGGACAGCCATTCGGGTTTGTGGCCCACCGCCAACCGTCCCAAAATGTTTTAAGAAAATTTTCGTCGGATTCTAATGGGTTAACCGGCCAGTAACATTAACGCGCTTTAATCCTGTCCAGTTGGTGCAGAGTTTGTGCGGGTTAGTGCGATGCAACTCAGTGTTTTGAAGACAAACAGTCGCAATCTGGCGCGGGGTTGCGCCGTTCTCATGATTGCAGGCGCGGCCGCCGGGTGTAGTTCCCAGGCTTCGCGGTTCAACAGTGTCGACGACGTCTTCACTTCCTCGACAAACAATCAGCGCGCCATCATCAACAAGCAGGATGCCGTGCAACCCTATCCGGGGGATGTGTCGGCGGCTCCGCTCGACGGCACCCACACGCAGTCGGTCGCTCGCTCGAGCCTCGAGCCGGTTTCGAGCCGGCCGTTGCCGCCGCCCGTTTCGGCCCAGGCGCAGCCGGCGCCGGCGCTCGCGCCTGCCGCCAATCCGGTGCGTGTCGCATCGGCGCCCGCCATGGTTCGGCCGGCGCCCCATGTCGACAGGACGACAACCGGCACCGTCGAACCGGCCGCCAGGCCGTTCAAGAATGCCCAACCTGATGCGCCGAAGGTGGCCGAGGCGGGCAGGCCGCACGCGACCGAGATCGTCGTCAGGGATGGCGAGACCATTTCCGGCCTCGCGGCGCATTACAAAGTGCCGGCCGACGTCATCATGAAAGTGAATGGCCTGAGCCCGACCAAGGGGCTGAAGACCGGCCAGAAGATCGTCATCCCGGCCTACGCCTATTCGAGCAAGGCCGAACCCAAGGTCGCCGATGCAAAGCCGGCGAAGGACGGCAAGCACGACCTGCCGGCCACCGCGCCGGAGAAGGTCGCCGTCCTGCCGCAGCAGCCTAAGCTCAAGGACGGCAAGTCCGCCGCGCAGGTCGACGCTTCGGCCGCCGCCAGCCAGCCCAAGGAGCCCAAGCCCGCGCAGGTCGCCAAGGCAACCGCCGCCGGCACCTATACGGTCCAGTCGGGTGACACGATGTCCTCGATCGCCAGGAAGACCGGCGTCGGCGTCGTTGCGCTGAAGCAGGCCAACGGCATGAAGGACGGCTTGCTCAAGATCGGCCAGACCCTGAAAGTGCCGGCTGGCGGCACCGCGACGGTTGCCAGTGCCAAGCCGGCGAAGGTCGATCCGGTCACCACGGCAACCACGCAAGCTCCGGCAAAGACCACGCCTTCGGAAACACTGGCGTCCTACACGCCGCCGAAGAAGGACGCGAAGGTCATCCAGCAGGCCGAGGACGACGAGGCGGTCGCGCCGGATGCCACGGGTATCGGCAAGATGCGCTGGCCGGTGCGCGGCCGGGTGATCTCCGGTTTCGGGTCCGGCAAGGATGGCGTCGACATCGCCGTGCCGTCGGGCACGCCGATCAAGGCGGCCGAGAACGGTGTCGTCATCTACGCCGGCGACGGGCTCAAGGAGTTCGGCAACACCGTGCTGGTACGCCACGAGAACGGCCTGGTCACGGTCTACGGCCATGCCAGCTCGATCGAGGTGCAGCGCGGCCAGAAGGTCAAGCGCGGCCAGGAGATCGCGCTGTCGGGCATGAGCGGCACGACGGACTCACCGAAGCTGCACTTCGAGGTGCGCAAGAATTCGGCCCCGGTCGATCCCTCGACCTATCTCGAATAGAATAAGAAGCGATTTGCGGGCCGTCTGACCTCCAGTCCGGCCCGCCGGCTCAGCCCGTTCCGCAAGGAGCGGGCTTTTTCAGTTTGTGCAAAATGCCCCGCGGGGCTTACTGCATGTCGCCCAGAAGTGTGCAGCGGTTCTAGGACAACGACATGCATCAAAACAAAGACTTAAAGCGCGTCGCCTGAATCCGTTTCAGGGCGACGCGCTTTAGAGATGATCACGCAACGTGTCGGCGATCATCTCCTCAAGGCTGCTGGCGCTCACACCCAGCAGGGCCTCGGTGTCGGAGGAATCGACCAGCAAGGGACGCTCGAAGAGGTAGCGCATCTCGATGAGCTCATGCATGCCCAAGGCTTCCATCTCGGCGACGGTGTAGGAGCGTGTCTCTGGGACTTCTCGTCCGAGCATCGCCGCGGTTTTCTGGATGAGCTCGCGGGGTGAGGCGTATTGCGAGGGAACGTGAAACGCCCGTCCCCATTCACCGGTGTAACGGGACGCCGCGACGAGTGTCCGGGCGACGTCCTTGGTGAAGGTCCAGGCATGCGTCGCGTCCAGGTCTCCAATGAAGGCGGTGGGCTTGCCCTCGATGATGGAGGGCAGCGCAACCAGCGAGAAGTAGCTGATCGCGCCATGTCCGAGATAATCGCTGGGCCGCACTTCGATCGCCGGTATATCGGCACGGACCGCCCGCTGCCACATGATGGTCCTGGCGGTTCCTTTTTTCGAAGTCGGGTTCAGGGCCTGGTCGGAGCGAAGCGGACTCTCGGCATTTTCTCCATAGCCGTAGAGGTTTCCGACCACGATGAGTTTCGCGCCAACCGCTTCCGCGGCGCGCACAGTACCGTCGATGATCGGGAAAAAGTCGGTCGGCCACCGGTGATAGGTGGCCATGGCACACATGAAGATGGTCTCGGCGCCTTGGCAGACACGCGACAGTTCCGCCGCATCGGTGGCGTCGGCCTGTATGGCCCGCACGTTGCGCAGCGTCTGCGAACCGACGCTTCGGCTGGTGAGAACGACATCATGTCCTTCTTCACCAAGAAGGCGGGCGGTCTCGCGACCAACCGGGCCTGCACCGACAACAACATAGAAACTCATGGCAACCTCTCTTCCCAACTTGATGGAGAGGCGTGAGTACAGGTTCGCGGCATTGAAAATCGCGCGGGAATTGCCAAATCTTGGACAGGTTTCGCCATGAATCGAGAGAGCATGCGTCCGCAGTTCGCTCCGCCCCGATCTCCGTCCGACGTAACAATGGCTTCGCTGCACGTTGCGGCGGGCGTCCATCGTCTATCCCGGGCGCCGCACCATCGCATCATGGTGCACGCAAGTGCGGCGACCCGCTCTTACTGCAATCAGGTCGGGCGCTATTTCGTCAGGCGCGCCGGCGATATCGACCTAGTGCCGGCGGGCGAGGAGGGCGGGTTCGAGGCCGAGACTCCATTCGAGACGATCGAGATTGTCTTGCAGCCGGCCTTGCTGGAAAGGGTAGCGGCGGAACTTGGCGGCAACGCGCCAACAGTGCGGCTCGATACACGCCATTTGCTTCGCGACAAGCGCATCGAACATCTTGCCCGGGCACTCCAGAGCGATCTCACCGCAGGCGCGCCGAGTGGCGCCTTGTTTGCCGACAGCGTTGGCGCTGCGCTCGCGGTGAGGCTGCTCGGCCTCGATGTCCCAGACATCGATCGAACAAGCCGGGATCCAACAAGCCAGGATCGAACGGGCCGCTTATCGGATACCCAGCTCAAGCGCGTGCTGGAGCATATAGAGGCGGCTCTTCACGAGCCGCTTTCAATCGACCGACTAAGCCGCGTTGCAGGCGCCAGCAGCTCGCATCTGCGGACATGGTTCAAGGTGGCGACGGGCGTTACCCTGCATCGCTACGTGCTGCGCCGCCGTGTGGAACGCGCGCGCGTCCTGCTGCAGCAGGACGGTCTCAGCATAGGCGAGGTGGCGGAATTGACGGGCTTCGCGCACCAGTCACACCTGGCACACTGGATGCGCCGCGAGATCGGCCAGACACCGCGTGACTTGCGACGGGCGCGGCCGCCCGAATGACATCCCGCAATTCGGTTCAGCGCCGCTTCAATCCTTGAGCGGCTTGCCAAGCCGGCCGGCCAGGTCCTGGGTGAACTGCCAGGCGACACGGCCCGAACGGCTGCCGCGCGTCGTCGCCCATTCCAGCGCTTCGGCGCGCAACTGCTCGGGGTCGATGTCGAGGCCATGATGGCCGGCATAGCCGTTGACCATGTCGAGATATTCGTCCTGCGAGCATTTGTGGAAGCCGAGCCACAGCCCGAAACGATCGGACAGCGAGACTTTCTCCTCGACCGCTTCGGATGGGTTGATGGCGGTCGAGCGCTCATTGTCGATCATGTCGCGCGGCAGGAGGTGCCGCCGGTTCGAGGTGGCGTAGAAGATGACATTGGCCGGGCGGCCCTCGACGCCGCCTTCGAGCGCCGCCTTCAGCGATTTGTAGGAGGTGTCGTCATGATCGAAGGACAGATCGTCGCAAAACAGGATGAAGCGGAAGGGGGCCGCCTTCAGCAGAGCCATCAGTTTCGGCAGCGTGTCGATGTCCTCGCGGTGGATTTCGATCAGCTTCAGCGGCAGGTCGGATTTGGCCTTTTGTGATTTGGCCCTGGCGTTGATCTCGGCATGCACGGCCTTGACCAGCGACGATTTGCCCATGCCGCGCGCGCCCCACAACAAAACGTTGTTGGCCGGATGGCCGGCGGCGAAGCGCTCGGTGTTGTCGACCAGGATGTCGCGGACACGGTCGACGCCGCGGATCAGGCCGATATCGACGCGGTTGACCTTGCGCACCGGCTCCAGATAGCCGGGATCGGCCTGCCAGACGAAACAGTCGGCCTCGCCGAGGTCCGTTTGTGGCACCGGCGGTGGGGCGAGGCGGCTGACCGCCTCGATCAGGCGGTCGAGTTTCTTGTTGAGGGCATCGATGCTGTCGGTCATTTCAGGTCTTTTGGTTCGTTTCCTGGGGCGGGCAGGTGGGACCCATTCGAATCCGTCGGGTTCGAAACCGGTTCCAACCTTTTGTTCGAGCGTGATCTTTTCCGAAAACCGGCTCGCGCTTGTCGCGATCATGCTCTAACACGGGTAAACAGGCCGGAAAAGCAGCCGATTTGCCAGGCCGCGCAGTTGCATTGACAACTTTACCGACTATATTCCGGCCAAATTTCGCAGGGCCGCCAAATCCCGTTTGACCGTTTGGCGGCCGTTTTTCAAAATTCAGGAGTACCTCGATGTTCGTGACACCGGCATACGCCCAAGGCATCGGCGGCGCCTCTCCCGATATGTTCATCAGCATTTTGCCGTTTGTCCTGATTTTCGTGATCATGTATTTTCTGATCATCCGCCCGCAGCGCACGCAGCTGAAGAAGCGTGGCGAGATGCTGGCGGCGGTCCGTCGCGGCGACACGGTCGTTACCGGCGGCGGTTTCGTCGGCAAGGTGACGAAGGTGATCGACGACAACGAGCTCGAGATCGACCTCGGCGGTGGTACCAAGGTGACGGCGCTGCGCTCGACGATCGCCGATGTGCGCGTCAAGGGCGAACCGGTGGCGAACCAGAACGCCAAGAAATAACCCAATTCAAGGCGGAGCGATCCGCGGACGAGGCTCTGACGAGCGACGGCATATGTCCCACTTCTGGCGCCTGAAGATGATGCTGACGTGGCTTGCCGTAGCCACGGCAATTGTGTTCGACGCATCAAGCCTCTTCGCCGCCAGTCCCCAAGTCGTGCGACCCGCACAGCCTGTCGGTGGTCCGACAGTCGTTCAACTCAACCAGCAGGATGGTCCGCATATCCTGCTGCGTCTGGATATGGCGGATATGATCGACCGTCGGCTGAGGGCCACGCGCGGCGATATCCGAACACTGCTGATGGGTGCCAAGATTGGCTTCAATGGCCTTGCTGTATCGGGCAAGGCCGTGCAAGTGCGGATTACCGATCCGGCGCAGATCGATGCCGCCAAGACGGCACTTTCACCCATAACTGCCCCCGCCGCGGATGGCGGTGTTCGGGAGATGACCCTGGATGGCAGTGAGCCCGGGTTGCTCAACTTCTTGCTGAGCGATGAGGGTTTGAAGCATCAAACTTCGATTGCGATCGCGCAGTGCATCGAGGTTATCAAGAATCGTCTCCAGGAATTGGGCGTCGCCGGTCCGGTGGTTCAGACGACGGACCAGGACGGCATACTTATTCAGACGGCAGGCGTTCCGGATCTGCAAATTTTAGGAAATATCCTGACCCGGCCTGGCCGCCTGAGCTTCCAACTGATCGATCTTTCTATGCCAGTGATGGATGCTATCAACGGCCGCCTGCCGGTTGGCTCGCTGGTGCTGTATACGCAGGATGATCCGCCGATTCCTTATCTGATAGAGAAACGGGTCGTCCTCTCCGACAAAAATGTGCTCGACGCCAAGGCCAGCTACAATGCGCAAGGCGATGAACCGGTTGTCGTATTCCGGCTTGATTCCAAAGGTACGGCCTGGTTCAGGCAGATTACAGCGCAGAATGTGGGCAAGCCGTTTGCCGTGATCTTGGATGACTCCGTGATTTCGGCGCCTGTCATTCGTGAGCCCATCGACAGTGGCTTCGGTCAGATTTCAGGTAATTTCACGGTTCAAGAAGCGAAAAACATTGCCTTGCTGCTACGAACCGGTCCATTGCCAGCGAGATTGACAATCGCCGAAGAAGCAAGATAGGGCCGGCCGTGGTCAGAATGAGAAACGTGCCCGCGAACCAAACCGATGGCGGAACACTGCCGCTTGTACGCCTGAACGGATAAGAACTGATGCTTTACTTTTCGCGCTTCAAGATGATCCTGATCTGGCTGGCCGTGGCCGCCACAGTGGTCCTCGCCGCGCCCAATCTCATTCCCGCGAGCACATTGGCCCAGCTGCCCAGCTGGGTGCCGAAGCGGCAGATGACACTCGGCCTCGACCTGCAGGGCGGCTCGCACATCCTGCTCGAGATGAACCAGAACGATCTGATCAAGGATCGGCTGGAGACGACGCGCGACGAAATCCGCACGCTGCTGCGCGACGCCAAGATCGGCTACACCGGACTTGGTGGCACGGGGCGGACCTTGCAGGTTCGCATCACTGATCCAGCCCAACTCGACGCCGCGAAGAAGGCGTTGAAGACCTTGACCGATCCGGTCGCCGCCGGCCTGTTCACCGGCGGCTCCATCCAGGAAATGGCGCTGGACGATTCCGAGCCGGGTTTGCTCAAGTTCACCGTCACCGATGCCGGCATCAAATACCGCACGTCGACCGCATTGGCGCAGTCGATCGAAGTGGTCGAGCGCCGCGTCAACGAACTCGGTACCACCGAGCCCATCGTGCAGCGGCAGGGCGACGACCGCATCCTTGTCCAGGTGCCAGGCCTGCAGGACCCGCAGCGGCTGAAGGAAATCCTCGGCCAGACCGCGAAGCTGACCTTCCAGATGGTCGACCAGTCGATGCCGGTGCAGGACGCGCTCAAGGGGCGCCCGCCGGCAGGCTCGACGGTGCTCTATTCGCAGGACGATCCGCCGGTCCCGTACCTGATCGAAAACCGCGTCATCGTTTCGGGCGAAAACCTGGTCGATGCGCAAGCGACATACAATTCGCAGAACAACGAGCCGGTGGTTTCATTCCGCTTCGATTCGAAGGGAGCCGCTCGCTTCGGCCAGGCGACCGCGCAGAATGTCGGCAAGCTGTTCGCCATCATCCTCGACAACCAGGTGATCTCGGCGCCGCAGATTCGTGAACCGATCCTCGGCGGCACCGGCCAGATATCAGGCAATTTCACCGCCCAGAGCGCCAACGATCTCGCCGTGCTTTTGCGCGCCGGCGCGCTGCCGGCGACATTGACGGTCATCGAAGAGCGCACCGTGGGCCCGGGCCTCGGCCAGGATTCGATCCATGCCGGCAAGGTCGCCGGCATCATCGGTTCGATCCTCGTCGTCGCCTTCATGTTCGTCGCCTACGGCTTCCTTGGTTTCCTCGCCAACATCGCGCTGGCGGTGCACGTGGCGATGATCGTCGGCCTGTTGTCGCTGCTTGGCGCGACGCTGACCTTGCCGGGTATCGCCGGTATCGTGCTGACCATCGGCATGGCGGTCGATTCCAACGTGCTGATCTATGAACGTATCCGCGAGGAGCGACGCGCCGGGCGCTCCGTGATCCAGGCGATCGATACAGGTTTCTCGAAGGCGCTGGCGACGATCGTCGATTCCAACGTCACTTCGCTGATCGCGACCGTGGTGCTGTTCTATCTCGGCACCGGACCGGTTAAGGGCTTCGCCATCACCTATGCCATCGGCATCCTGACCACGGTCTTCACCGCTTTCACCTTCACCCGCCTGCTGGTGTCGATCTGGCTGCGCCGTGCCCGCCCGAAGGAGTTGCCACGCGCACCGATAACCTTCGTGCCGCCCGGCACGAAAATTCCGTTCATGGGCATCCGTCGGTGGACGTTCGCGCTGTCGAGCGCATTGTCGATACTGTCCGTGGTGGCGTTCATGAGTGTCGGCATCAATTACGGCATCGATTTCAAGGGCGGTTCGCTGATCGAGGTTCAGTCCAAGAGCGGTGATGCCAATCTTGCCGACATCCGCGGCAGGCTGTCGGAACTCAATATCGGCGAAGTGCAGGTTCAGCAGTTCGGCGCGCCGAACGACGTGCTGATCCGCGTCGGAACGCAGGATGGCGGCGAAAATGCCGAGCAGACCGTCATCGACAAGGTCCGCGGCGAGCTGCAGGACCAGTATGATTTCCGCCGCGTCGAAGTGGTGGGACCGACGGTTTCCGGCGAACTGGCCAAGCAAGGCACCATCGCCATGATCGTCGCGCTGGTCGGCATCCTGGTCTACGTCTGGTTCCGCTTCGAATGGCAGTTCGCGGTCGGCGCCATCGTCGCGACGGTGCACGACGTGGTCATGACGCTCGGGTTCTTCGTCATCTCCGGGCTCGAGTTCAACCAGTCATCGCTGGCGGCGATCCTGACCATCATCGGCTATTCGCTGAACGATACGATCGTGGTCTATGACCGCGTTCGCGAGGATCTGCGAAAATACAAGCGAATGCCACTGCCGCAGCTGTTGAACAACGCCATCAACGAAACGCTGTCGCGAACGACGTTGACCTCGGTGACGACCAGCTTGGCACTGCTGGCCCTGGTGCTGTTCGGCGGCGAGGTGATCCGCTCCTTTACGCTGGCGATGCTGTTCGGCGTCGTGTTCGGCACCTATTCGTCGATCTTCATCGCCGCCCCGCTGCTGATCCTGTTCAAGTTGCGGCCGCAGGCTTCGGCCGACGAGGAGAAGCCGGTCGGCGGCGGCAAGGCGGTCGCGACCTGACGCGCGGCCCCGAAGGGGTGGCAAAGTGGTGACCGGAAAAGGCATCGTCATCCGCGAGGCGCATTTCCCTGGTCGCGCGCCGATCGAGGCCTATGGCAATGGCGGGTTCCGCTTTGCCGACATGTCGCATCGCGGCTCGCTGCTGTGCCTGCCATCGGGCATCCATGGCTGGGAGCCGGCAAATCCGCTGGCGCTGACGGTCGCGGATTTCGACAAACTGCTGGCCGAGGCCGACAAGGTCGAGATCCTGCTGGTCGGCATGGGCAGGGAACTCAGACCGCTGCCAGCGGCGCTTCGGACTGCGTTGAAGGCCGCAGGCATTGCCTCCGACCCGATGTCGACCGGAGCCGCGGTGCGCACCTACAATGTGCTTCTGGCGGAAGACCGCGCGGTCGCCGCCGCGCTCATCGCCGTCGATTGATATGTCGCAGAATGCCAAAATCGTCATGGACGCGGTGCGCGCCGCCGACCATGATCGCTACCTCACGGCGCTCTATGCGCCGGCCGACAAGCGCGACGCGCTGTTTTCGCTTTATGCCTTCAACGCCGAAATTGCCGGCATCCGTGATCGCATCCATGAGGCATTGCCGGGTGAAGTGCGGTTACAGTGGTGGCGTGACCTCATCGCCGCCGACAATGATAGCGCAGGCGTTGGCCACCCCGTCGCCGATGCGCTGAAGGCGACAATTTCCGCCCATCGCCTGCCCCGGCTGGCCTTCGACAACATGCTCGAAGCGCGCATCTTCGATCTCTACGACGATCCGATGCCGTCGCGCACCGACCTCGAAGGCTATTGCGGCGAGACGGCAGCCGCACTCATCCAGCTTGCGGCGATGGTGCTCGATCCCGTCGAGGCGCCAAAGTTTGCCGAACTTGCGGGCAGGGCGGGCTGTGCGCAGGCGATGACCGGCCTCTTGCTGCTGTTGCCGCTGCACCGCAAGCGCGGGCAGTGCTTTATCCCGGCCGAGATACTGGCGGCGGCGGGATCGTCGCCGGAAGCGTTTGTCGTTGGCGATGGCGGCCCCGGGGCGCAGCGCGCCGTTGCGGCGATGATCGCGCTGGCGCGCGAACATCTTTCCGCCTTCGAGCGGGGCGCCGCGGCGCTGCCGGTGTCGTTGCGCCCGGCATTCCTTCCGCTGGTACTGTCGCGCGCCTATCTCGACAAGATGGAAGGCGCGCGCCATTCGCCGCTCGACGGCGTCGCGAGGCTGTCGGCCTTGCGCCGGCACTGGCTGCTGTTGCGGCGCGCGAGCAAGGGCTGGCCGGCACTTTGACGTAAACGTCAATCGTGTTAAGGGTTCGGCTGAGCCGGAACTGTCGCCGAAGACGACAGGCCGGCCCGGAGGAAATCCATGAGCCTGCCCATTTTGGTCGCGATCGTCGTCCTTGGCATTGCGCTGTCGGTTACGGCGGTACATTTCACCGGCGGCAGCAAGACAGCCACGCTGGCCGATCCGGATCAGGCAGTGCGTCGTTTCGCCGAGGATTTTCCGGATGAGATGGTGCGAGAAATCCGCCTGACCGCGGATGCCAGGCCAGCATTTCTGGAGCTCGGGCGAGGGCGCATCGGCATCGTTCACAGCATCGGCGACTGCTTTTTGACGCGTATCGTCACGGCCGCCGACGTGTCGGTGTCCAATGCCGGCGATGCGAACACAATTTTGATGCGGCTGACGGACTTCACCTGGAAGGGCGGCCGCTTCCGCTTCGCCAATGCCGGCGATGCCCAGGCCTTGCTGACTGCTCTTGGGCCGCACCATTCAAATTCCACCGCGGAGGCCGCGTGATGGACAGCTATGATTTTCCGCAGGTCACCCAGCTGGCCATTCCGTTCTTCGTCGCCGCGATCCTGATCGAGCTTTGGCTTGTGCGCAGCGGCCGCGCCAAGGGCTCGTTCGAGACGCGTGATACGCTGACCAGCCTGATGATGGGTACCGGCAATGTCGTCGCCGGGCTTCTGCTCGGCGTCGTGTCCTATTGGGCGCTGCTGTGGCTGTGGCAATTCCGCATTTTCAATCTCGGCCTGTCGGTCTGGGTCTTTCTGGCCGCCTTCCTGCTCGATGATCTGCGCTACTACGTCTATCACCGCATTGCGCACCGGGTGCGCTGGGTGTGGGCCGAGCACGTCAACCATCACTCCAGCCAGCACTACAATCTGTCGACGGCGCTCAGGCAAAGCTGGACCGGCCTGTTCACCTTCATGTTCGTGCTGCAGGCGCCGCTGGTGCTGCTCGGTTTTCACCCGGCGGTGATTGCCTTCACCTTCGGCTTCAATCTTGTCTGGCAGTTCTGGATCCACACCGAGACCATCGGCAAGATGTGGGGCTGGTTCGAATTCGTCTTCAACACGCCTTCGCACCACCGTGTCCACCACGCCACCAACCCGCGCTATCTCGACGCTAACTATGCCGGCACGCTGATCATCTGGGACCGCATGTTCGGCACCTTCGTCGAGGAATTGGAAGAGGACCGGCCGCGCTACGGCATCGTCAAGAATCTCGGCACCTTCAACCCGCTGAAAGTGGCGTTCCACGAATGGATCGGCATGTTCAGGGATGCGTTTTCGCCGGGCCTTTCGCTCGGCGATCGCGTCAACTACCTGATCAAGCCACCCGGCTGGAGCCATGACGGCTCGCGTGACACTTCGGAGAGTTTGAAGGCCGCCTATGTCAGGCGCAACCCGGGTGAGGCGGGCAAGCCGGGGCTGCCGATGGCTGGTGTCGAGCCGGCGGAGTAGCTAATACGATCCGCCTGCCGAATCGTAGAACACCAGCTGGGACAGCCTGGAGCGTTTTGCCATCGACTATTCTGCCGCCTCGGCTTGTGCCGGCAGCCCCAGCCATTGCCGGCAATCGGCCTGCGCGCGCGAGGTGATTGCGTGCCTTTTGGCAACGGTCTTGTCCTTGCCACGCAGGCGCTTGCCATCGATCTTCACCGCTTCCACCGGTGGGAACAGGCCGAAATTGACATTCATCGGCTGGAAGGAGCGTTTGCCCGGCTCATCGTCGGAGACGATGTGCCCGCCCGTGATGTGGTTGAGCAAGGCACCAAAGGCCGTGGTCAGCGGCGGCAGCGATGGCGCATGGCCGAGCCGCTCGGCTGCGGCGAAGCGGCCGGCGAGCAGGCCGATCGCGGCGCTCTCGACATAGCCTTCGCAGCCGGTGATCTGCCCGGCGAAGCGCAGGCCGGGGCGTGATTTCAACTGCAGCGACGCGTCGAGCAAGGTCGGCGAATTGATGTAGGTGTTGCGGTGCAGGCCGCCGAGCCGAGCGAAGTCGGCGTTTTCGAGGCCCGGAATGGTGCGGAAGACACGGACCTGCTCGGCATGCCTGAGCTTGGTCTGGAAGCCGACCATGTTGTAGAGCGTGCCCAGCGCATTGTCTTGCCGCAACTGGACGACCGCATAGGCCTTGACCGTCGGATTGTGCGCATTGGTCAGGCCCATCGGCTTCATCGGCCCGTAGCGCAGCGTCTCGACGCCGCGCTCGGCCATGATCTCGATCGGCAGGCAGCCGTCGAAATAGGGCGTGCCTTCCCATTGCTTGAATTCGGTCTTCTGGCCGTCGACCAGCGCCTGCACGAAGGCAAGGTACTGCTCCTTGTCCATCGGACAGTTGATGTAGTCCTTGCCGGTGCCGCCAGGCCCGACCTTGTCGTAGCGCGACTGGAACCAGCAGGTGTCCATGTCGATCGTGTCGAAATGGATGATCGGTGCGATGGCATCGAAGAAGGCGAGCGCATCGGCGCCGGTTGCTTCCGCGATCGACTGGGCGAGCCCTGGCGCGGTCAACGGACCGGTGGCGATGATCGCCTGGTCCCACTCCGCTGGCGGCAGGCCCGGCACTTCCTCGCGCTGGATGGTGATCAGCGGGTGGGCCTCGAGCTTTTTCGTCACGGCGTCTGAGAAGCCGTCGCGGTCGACGGCTAGCGCGCCGCCGGCCGGCACTTGGTTGGCGTCGCCGGCGCTCATGATCAACGATCCGGCGAGCCGCATTTCGGCATGCAGCAGGCCGACCGCGTTGTTTTCGGCGTCGTCGGAGCGGAAGGAATTGGAACAGACGAGTTCGGCCAGGCCATCGGTCTTGTGCGCATCGGTGCCGCGAACCGGGCGCATTTCATGCAGCACAACGGGAATGCCGGCTTGTGCCGCCTGCCATGCGGCTTCGGAACCGGCGAGACCGCCGCCGATGATGTGGATTGGATTTTTGCTCATGAGCGCCGGAATAATCGCTTGGCGCGGCGATTGCAATTGTCGCGCGCCGACAACGAGAAACGCCTGATCGGGAAAGCCTGCCGGAAAACAACAACACCCGCCGGGGGAGGAGGTCCGGCGGGTGTCGTTTTGGGGGTCGACCCTCGGGAGGAGGTGAAGATCGACCGTATTCGTCATCGCCGGGGAGGAGGTCGGCTTTGACGAAATCTCTTTTGCTATCTTTTGAAAGGGGCAAAACCCTTTCGGAACGAAATTCGCTCCGGGGAAACAACGCCCGCCGCGGGAGGAGGTGCGGCGGGCGCCGTTTGGTTGGCTGACCCTCGGGAGGAGGTGAAGGTCGGGCCTATTCGTCATCGCCGGGGAGGAGGTCGGCTTTGACGAAATCTCTTTTGCCATTTTTAAAAGGGGCAAAACCCTTTTGGACGAAGTCTCGCCCGGGAGAACAGCGCCCGCCGCGGGAGGAGGTGCGGCGAGCGCCGTTTTGGTGGTCAACCCTCGGGAGGAGGATAAGGGCTGACCGTTCGCTAAGGTCGGGGAGGAGGTCGACCTCAGCGAAATTCCGTCGTTAGATAGCCCGGCGGGCGACGATCTTGATTTCGTCGCGGACGATACCGAGATCATGCAGCTGGCGGTTCGAAAGGCGACCCAGCTCGGTAACCGTCTCGCGATATACGCGCCAGTTACGATAGTTGCGGATCAGGTTCATTGTCGTTCTCTTTTCAGAAACTTGTTCGGACCATTCGCGGTCCGAAGGATTAGACCGCCTTGCGAGCGACGTAAGGAATGTCGCTGCGGCTGATGCCGAGGTCGGTCAGTTCACGGTTGCTCAGGCGGCTCAGCTCGGAGACGGTGTCCCGGTAGCGGCGCCAGTTGCGGTAGTTGCGGATCAGGTTCATGGTAGTTCTCGTTTCGTCTTTCTTGCGGATCATTCCGTTTGTGTACGAACCATAAATAGGCGGGCTCATATCGATTTAAAAGCGCTATGGCTGCATGGCAGCAATGCAAATTGTGCAATGCAACATTAACGCGCCTTCACGGACCTGACACAAAGAAGCCAGAATCGGAAAGTGCCGTGACGTCAACGGTTTGGCTGGTTCGGCTGAAAAAACGACCTAGCGGGGGAGGCAAGGCATGGCGGGTTATTCGACACGGGTCAGGTCCGATATCGCGCGGTGGCTGCAGGCAGGGCTGATCGACGCCGCCACGGCCGATACCTTGACGCGTGACGTCGAGGCCAACGCGCGCAAATCACTCAGCTTCGGTTCGATCCTGGCGATGATGGCGGCCCTGCTGTTCGGCGCGGCCATCCTGATCTTCGTCGCCGCCAACTGGGAGGCGATTCCGCGGCTGGCGCGGGTCGCCGCGCTCTTTGCCATCATCCTTGGCGGCTATGTCGGCGGCGCGGTCTTGAAGACGCGCGACCATTCGGCGATCGGCGAAGCCCTGTGGATCGTGGCGGCAGCTGCCTTCGGCGGTTCGATCGCGCTGATCGGCCAGATGTATCATTTGTCGGGCGACGAGGCTTCCGCCTTGATCACGTGGGGCGCCGGCACGGCATTGGCGGCAGTCGCGCTGCGGTCGAATCCGCTGACCGTCGCGGCGGTCGGCATCGCCGACGCCTGGCTGTTCCTCAAAGGGTTCGATTATTACAGCCGCAGCGCGTTTCCGCATGCCTTCGTCGTCATGGCGATCGTGTTGTTTGTCGTCTCGTTCTGGACCCGCAGCCAGCCGGCGCGGCATCTGATCATCCTGTCGCTGCTCTTTTATCTCGTGCTGTTGGCCGGGAATCACGCGACGCTGCCGGTGGCGATCCCGCTGGTGATTGTCTCCGCCATGCTCTTCGCTGCCGCCGTCTTCGCGCCGGAACCGGTCGATAGGATCGTGCAACTCGGGGGCCGCCTGCCGCTGCACGCACTGCTCGGCTTTCTCACCGGCCTCGCCATCATCCAGTTCGAATTGGCCGATGAAAGCACCTATAACAGCGGTTTCGCCATTGCATCGGTCGTCGCCCTGGCTGGCATTGTTGCCGCAATCGTGCTGGCTGGGCGGGAGAGCCGTGGCCTGCGCTGGCTGGCCTATCTCGGCTTCGCCTTTGAACTCGCCATGATCTATGTAGTGACCTTGCAATCGATGCTCGACACGGCCGGCTTCTTCCTTGCCGCCGCCGTGCTGCTCGGCATCCTGGCGATCATCATCATCCGCGTCGAGAAACGCATGAAGGGTCCAGCTTCAGAGGGAGCCACGGCATGATGACGGGAAAGAGGCTTGTGATCTCGGCGCTGGTGCTGGCGCTCGTCCAGATCGGCTTCCTGAGCTGGATCATCGCCGGCCGGGCGGCTATCCTGCGCAACGGCAAGGAAGTGCTGCTGAAGATCGAACCCGTCGATCCACGCGACCTGCTGCGCGGCGACTATATCACTCTTGGCTACGACATCTCGCGCATACCGGTGAAAATGATCGCCAATATTCCCGCTGGCACGTTCTCCAGTGACGACACCGCGATCGTCGTCCGCCTGAAGAAGGGCGCCGACGGTTACTGGACGCCGGTCACCGCATGGTTCGGCAAGGCGCCGACGCCCGCCGCCGCGGATGAGGCGGATATTTTGGGCCATGTCGCCGCGGGTTGGGATCTGCGCAGCGAGGGCATGACGATCGCGCCGGACTACGGCATCGAGCGCTTCTATCTACCGGAAGGCGAGGGTATGACGATCCAGAACGACATGCGGGTGCGTCCGTTCGGGATAAGGCTGGCGCTCGCCAGCGACGGCACCGCTCAGATCAAGGCGCTGGTCGACGGCGACAAGACGCTGTTCGAGGAGCCGCTGTATTAGGAATTGGGGGGAGTTTGGCTGGCGCCAGCCCTCCTTCGCCGAGGCTTCGGAGGACACCCTTCGCTCTGACGAGCCTCAGGTGGCCTGCCACCCGAAGCTCGTCAGAGCGAAGGGTGGTGCGGGTAGAGGGACTCGAACCCCCACGATCTCTCGCCAGAACCTAAATCTGGTGCGTCTACCAGTTCCGCCATACCCGCGTTACCCGGCCAATCCCATGTAGCCATCATTCTGTCAATGTCACGGACAAGATGTCGGATCGAAGCCGGAATGTTGGTTATTCGCCTAAACGCGAAGACTGTTGAAAATTGGCCTCGCCTGTGACAAAAGGCGTGTCAAATGTGACGGGACGCGACGATCCGCTTCTGCAGAATGTGATAAGAAGTAGGAAAAACAAGAACTTATTCACATTTTGGAACGCAGTGTGGGAGAGTTTGAGCCGTAATTTCGGTCAAATCGCCAGGTTCCGTACCAAAAGCCATTCCCGGCAAGATTATACCGGCAGGCTGTAAACGGCAGAGGCCGTGGCAGTCTCATTGGTGAAAACAAAGGTTTTACGATGCAGGTCACCGAAACGCTCAACTCCGGTCTCAAGCGCGAGATCAAGATCACCGTGCCGGCGGGTGACATGGAAGCCAAGCTGATGGCGCGGCTATCGGACGCCCGCGACAAGGTCCGCATCAACGGCTTCCGGCCGGGCAAGGTTCCGGTGCAGCACCTGCGCAAGGTCTACGGCAAGTCGTTCATGGCCGAAGTCGTCAACGAGATCCTCAACGATTCGACCCGTTCGATCATTACCGGTCGCGGCGAAAAAGCCGCCATGCAGCCCGAAGTCATCATGACCGAGGACGAGAAGGAAGCGGAGAAGATCCTGGCCGGCGGCACCGACTTCGAGTTCCGTCTCAACTACGAGATCATTCCGGCGATCGAGATCAAGGACTTCTCCGACATCAAGGTGACGCGTCAGGTGTTCGACGTGCCTGATGCCGAGATCGACGATCAGGTGAAGCGCGTCGCCGAATCCGCGCGCAGCTACGAGCCGAAGACGGGCAAAGCCGCCGAAGGCGACCGCGTCAGCATCGACTATGTCGGCAAGATCGACGGCGAGGCCTTTGCCGGCGGCGCCGGCACCGACCAGCCGCTGGTGCTGGGCTCCAAGGAGTTCATTCCGGGCTTCGAGGATCAGCTCATCGGCGCCAAGGCCGGCGACGAAAAGCAGGTCACCGTGACTTTCCCGGAAAACTACCAAGCGGCTCATCTGGCCGGCAAGGAAGCCACCTTCGACGTCACCGTCAAGGAAGTGTCGAAGCCCGGCGAACTGGAGATCAACGACGAGACCGCCAAGAACCTCGGCCTGGAATCGCTGGAGCGGCTGCGTGAGATCGTGCGCGGCCAGATCGAGAACCAGTTCGGCTCGATGACGCGCCAGAAGGTCAAGCGCCAGCTGCTCGACCAGCTCGATGCGGCCTATTCGTTCGAGGCGCCATCGAAGCTCATTGAAGCCGAGTTCAACAACATCTGGGCGCAGGTCAATCGTGACCTGGAAGCGGCCGGCCGCACCTTCGCCGACGAAGAGACGACAGAGGAAGAAGCCCGCGCTGAATATCTGCGCCTTGCCGAGCGTCGCGTGCGTCTCGGCCTGGTGCTGGCCGAGATCGGCGAGAAAGCCGGTGTCACCGTGTCGGACGAAGAACTGCAGCGCGGCCTGTTCGAGCAGGTTCGCCGCTTCCCGGCCAACCAGCAACAGGAAGCTTTCGAGTTTTACCGCAACAACCCCGAGGCGCTGAACGCGCTGCGCGCACCGATGTTCGAGGAGAAGGTGGTAGACCATCTGCTCGGCCAGATCTCGGTCACCGACGTCAAGGTCAGCAAGGAAGAGCTGATGGCCGACGACGAGGAAGCGGAAACCACGACCAAGGCGAAGCCGTCGAAGAAGGCCGCGGCCAAGAAGGCTGAAGCCAAGGCGGGCGAGGACGAGGCGGAAGAGCCGAAGAAAAAGGCCGCGCCGAAGAAAAAGGCCGCCAAGGACGCCCAATAAGTTCTCGTGGTTGATGGAATCGACGAAGGCCGCCCTTGAGGCGGCCTTTTTCGTTGCGAAACTGCAACAGCGGATTCGCTTTGCGGAAAGCGGCACTTGGCGATAGATGGCGTTGATCACTATTTGCGCTGCTGCAACCGTGTGGTTCCTGGAGGGGGCGTTGAGCCTATTCTTCGAAACGGGGCGTGCCGTCGCCTTGGCGCTCATTCTGGCCTTCACCTGTGATGTCGCCCAAGCCGACGCGCTTGCCGGCGAGTGGCGCTTCGGCACTGACGACAATGGTCTCGTCACGGCCTCGCTGCATGGCACCAACAAACTGATCACGGGTGGCGGCGCCCTGGGCTACAGCCCGGTGCTGACCATTGCCTGCCGGGCAGACGGCGAACCGCGCTGGACCGAATGGCTGCAATTGAATGACGGGGTTTCGGCCAGCCGCAAGATCACCATGTCAGTCACCGTCGACCGCGCCGGCAAGTTCGACGAGAGCTGGTCGGTCGGGTCGCGCGGCCGAATGCTGGTGCGCGACGGCGCCGACGGCATCAAGCGCCTTGTTCCCGCAAGCCGGCTGTCGCTTTCCTGGCGGTTCGGTTTGTTATCAGGCCGCGGCCGGGCCGATTTCGACCTTGCCGGGCTCGATGAGGCGGTGGATAAGATCGCCGGGACTTGCCGGACGGACCCGCCCTGATCGCAGTTCGTGGCGCTCAGTTGAAGATTGATCCCCGGAACCGTTTTCCCGAAATGACTTCCAGCGCTTGCGGTTTTTCATCGCGGACGATCCAATCCGTGAGGTATTTGGTGAAGTCAAGGGCGATGGCGAAGCCCTGGCTGGTAAAGCCATAGATGGCGACCTTCAGCCTCGACATGGTCAGAAACAGAGCTCGGATCTCGTCCATGCCGCAATGATCGTCGAGCGGGAATTCCGAACCGTGCTCGAGGAGAATGTGACCGGAGGCGCCAGCCAATTTTCGCCGGCTTCGCAGCCTATTTCAGCAGGGCGACCAGGACGTCGAAGGCGGCGTCGATATCGGCGCGAACCGCCTGGCGGACGGCTTCGGTGTCGCGGTTGCGCAGCGCCGCGAACATCTTCTGGTGGTGCTCGTTGGCGGTCGAATAGTTTCCGGAATCATGCAGCATGTTGAAATAGGGGCTGATCTGCAGCCACAGGTTCTCGATGATGTTCAGGATGTTTTCCGAGCCCGCCGCCCGGTAGATGGAGAAGTGAAAGGCGTAGTTGGCGCGCAGATAGGACTTGACGTCCCCTGCCGCATTGGCCTGTTCGAGAGCGGCCAGATGCTGGCCGAGCTGCGCGATGCCATGATCGTCGATGCGCTCGGCCGCCCAGGCGGCGGCGATCGCTTCGATCTCGAAGCGGACGTTCCTCAGATCGACGAGGCGCGCGCGGCTGAGTGCGGGAATGCCGATCGAGCGGCCTGAAACGACCATCAAGGCGTTGGCCGCGGTCAGCCGTCGCAACGCCTCCCTGACCGGCATCGGACTGACCCCGAAGGCGTCGGCCAGGCTTTGCACCGTCACCATCTCGCCAGGCACGATGCTGCCGTCGAGGATCAACTCGGTGACATGGCGATAGACCCTGTCCTGCAAGGTCTCCCTCGACAGGGGCACGATCTCGACACCAGGCTTCCTGAACGCCGCTCCGGCCATTTCCCGTCAACCTTTCCGCGCAAAGGCATGCGCGTCAATCCGTATCCGGAATGCAGGGTTCCGGCTGTCGCGTCAAGCGTCGGCGCCTGTCGCTTTGTGGTCAAGGTATTTTATCATTGATCTTTGATCAAATGCTGATACGGTCATCGATATCGAATGGCAAGGGCCACGTCTCGTGCCCTTGGGAGGCATTCGGTCGTTCGTATCGGGAGGAATTCACATGGGTATCGGATCGAAAGTCCGGCGGCTCGCGCTGCTGGCCGGCATGGCCGCTTGCGCCTTTGGTATCTCGGCCGCCGAGGCAGCCGGAAAGCACAAGATCTTTCTCAGCATGAGCTATATCGGTAATGACTGGCAGGCCGAGGCGGCAAACATGGTCAAGGCCATGGCCGCGCATAAGAGCCTTTCCGACAAGGTCGACCTGCAGGTCCAGGTCGCCGGGCCCAACGCCCAACGCCAGATCCAGCAGATCAATGCCATGGTGCAAAGCGGTGCCGAAGCGATCGTCGTCTATCCGATCTCGCCGACCGCGCTCAACCAGGTGGTGAAGAATGCCTGCGACAAGGGGGTGAAGGTCTTCGCCTACGACGCCGAAATCACCGAGCCTTGCGCCTACAATGTCCATATCGATCAGCTGGAGGCGGGCAGGGTGACCGCCGAATGGCTGGTCAAGAAGCTCAACGGCAAGGGCAACATCATCGCCATCACCGGTGTTCCCGGCACATCCGTCGACGATCAGCGCACAAAGGCCGCCAAGGAAGTTTTCGCCAAGTATCCCGACATCAAGATTGTCGGCGAGGCCGTCGGCATGTGGAGTCAGGCGGTCGCCCGCACCGAACTCTCCAAGATCCTCGCCACGCGCAGCTGGGGCGATATAAACGGGCTGTGGATGCAGGTCGGCTGCTTCACCGCCAATTCGATGCAACTCGAGGCCGGCAAGAAGGCCAGCGAACTCCTGCCTTGCGCCGGCGAAGGCTCCAATGGCGGCCGTATCCAGATGCTGCCTGAGGGAACCGAGGTCGAAGGCGCCGCGCCACCCTATGCACCGGCAGGCGCCCAACGTATCTCCTATGCCTCGCCGCCTTATTCCGGTGCGCTGGCGCTGAAGCTCGCCGTCGAGGCGGTCGAAGGCAAGGACGTGCCGAAGACCACGATCCTGCCGCTGCCGATCGTCACCAACGAGACTATCAAGCTGTGCGATGAAGGCACCTGGGCGGAGATGAAGGCCGGCTGCAACGCCTTCAAGCCGTCGCTGGTCTCCAATCCCGGCTGGTTCGCGTCGATCTTTTCGGACCAGACGCCCGAGGTCGGCCTCAACGCCGCCCTGGTTGGCCAACCGGAGAACTGAGCCTCCCAAGGCAAATCATGACGATGCACGGAGCCCTTTTCCGTGCATCGTCGATCCGCGCTCATGCGTGGTGTCCAAAAGTGCTCAGCCTGTGATCGAGGATATGACAGACCATTCCGCGCTCCCCGCCGTCGAGATCGACGGCATCGGCAAAGCGTTCGGCCCGACCGTCGCGCTGGATGGCGTGTCGTTCAAGATCGCGCCCGGCAGCGTTCATGCATTGCTGGGCGAAAACGGCGCCGGCAAGTCGACGCTGGTGAAATTGCTGTCCGGGCTGGTGCGGCCGAGCGAAGGCCATGTCCGCGTCTTCGGCAAGGAGATCGCTTATGGCGCGCCGCGCGCGGCTCATGCGCTCGGCGTGCAGACGGCGTTCCAGGAGATGACCCTGGTGCGCGATCTCTCCGTCCTCGACAACATGCTGCTGCCCTATGCCCCAGTCGGCGTCTCCGGCCTGATCCGCCGCACGGCCGCGCGCAAGGCTGTCCGCCGGCATATCGACGAGCTCGGCTTTTTTGTCGATCTCGATGCCGAGGTCGGCGAACTCGAACTTTCGGTGCGCCAGAAGATCGAGATCGCGCGCGCCGTCTACCGCAAGCCGCGCATCCTTTTGCTCGACGAGCCGACCTCGACGCTTGCCGGCCGCGACGTCGACTGGCTGGGTGACATCATCGCCAAGCTGAAAGCGACTGGCACGACCATCGTCTTCATCACTCATCGCATGCGCGAGGTACGCGCCTTTTGTGACACGCTGACCATCCTGCGAAATGGCCGACACATCGTCACCGCACCGGTTGGCGATATCTCGGATGCCGACGTCATCGAAAAGATCATCGGCCGCAGCATCGAGCAGACGTTCCCGCCCAAGCCCGACAGCGCCCAGGCCTTCGGGCCGCCGGTGCTGGGCGTGCGCGACCTCAAGGTCGGGCGCAAGCTCGACGGCGCGAGCTTCGACCTGCGCCGGGGGGAGATCCTCGGCATTGCCGGACTGCAGGGCATGGGCCAGCAGGATCTGTTCCTGGCCTGCTTCGGCATGGCCGAAATCAGCCGCGGCGACGTTCTCGTCGACGGCCGTAAGGTCTGGCTCGGCTCGCCCACAGATGCGATGCGGCCCAACATAGCGATCGGGCTGGTGCCGGAGGATCGCAAATCCGAAGGCCTGTTCCTGAAATTGTCGGGCAGCCAGAACGCCACGCTGCCCGTGGTGTCGCGCTTCACTCGCTTCGGCCTTGTCGACGCCGCGGCCGAGACCCGCTCCGTCGAGGAGGCGTTCGCTACTGTCGAGGTCGACCGCCGCGCGCTGTGGACGCGAGCCGGCGCATTTTCCGGCGGCAACCAGCAGAAGATCGCCATCGCCAAATGGCTGGTCGCGCAGAGCCGCATCCTGCTTCTGTTCGATCCCACGCGCGGCATCGATGTCGGTACCAAGCATGAGCTCTATGTGATGATGCGAAACTACGTCGCCGCCGGCGGCTCTATCCTGCTGCACTCGACCGAAATTCCCGAACTGGTCCACCAATGCGACCGGGTCCTGGTTCTCTATGACGGGCGCATCGCGGCCGAGCTAGAAGGCGACGCCATCACCGAGCCCGCCATCATGCGGCCGGCGCTCGGCCATGCCGGAGAAGTCGCCGCATGAACAGCGCAGCGGGCCTCACACCTTTTTCCGCCGGCTTCGGCCTGCGCCGCGCGCTGATGCGCAATCGCGGCGCGCTGATTGCAGCTGCCGTGCTTGCGATCCTGCTTTTCATCGTCGACTGGATCAGCGCCGGGCCGCTGACCTATTTCGATGTATCGTTCCTGTCGAGCGGCGGTGCGACCTCGGCGCTGGCGGCGATCGGCCAGACCATCGTCATCCTGTCGGGCGGCTTCGATCTGTCCGCCGGCGCGGTGATCTCGCTGGTCAATGTCGTGCTGGCATCGAGCATGGACCCGATGGCGCCAGGCGCAAGCATCCTTTTGTGGACGGCCGTCGGCATCGGCGTCGGCATGGCGGTCGGCGCCTTCAACGGTTTCTTTATCGCGGTGCTGCGCATGCAGCCGATCGTGGTGACGCTCTCCACCATGTTCATCCTGCAAGGCGTGACACTGCTGGTGATGGACAAGCCCGGCGGTTTCGTCTCGCCCGATCTCGGCACCTTCTACCTCGGCGATGCGATCACCGGCTGGCTGCCAATGCCGCTGGTGGTGATCGGCGTCGTCCTGCTCGCCTGGTTCTGGCTGAAGGGAACCCGTTTCGGCACGGCGCTCTATGCCGTCGGCAGCGATCCGGATTCGGCCGCCGCCGTCGGCATCAATGTGGTGCTGGTGCGCTTTGCCGTCTACGTGATCGCCGGCGGCTGCTACGGCCTTGCCGGCGTGTTCATCAGCGCGCAAACTGGCAGCGCCGACCCGCTGGTCGGCAATCCCCTGCTTTTGTCGATGTTCGCGGCGGTCGTCGTCGGCGGAACGCGCCTTGGCGGCGGGCAGGGTGGTCCGGTGGGCACCGTCTTCGGCGCCTATATCCTGATGATGGTGGTGAATATCCTGCTGGTGCTCAATGTGTCGGCTTACTATTCGACCATCGCGGAAGGCACCATCCTGGTGCTGGCAGCTCTTGCCGGATCCCTGTCCCACGCATCGGTGCTTGCCGTGCAACTGCGCGCGGCCCGCGCACGGCTTGCCGCCTGGCGCGCCGGAATATTACCCTCACAGATCGAGGCGGTCGACCGCCGGCTGAAACTTGCCGGAACCCCGGACGGCCAGCGCGGTCCGGCATCACCACCCCCGGCCTTCCGTCTGCGCAACGCCGAGACCCTGCGCTATGCGCTGCCCGCCTATGTGTGCCTGGTCGTCATCGTCATCGTTACCCAGATCTGGCTTGGCCGCGCCATCCTCAATCCGGGTTACTGGAACTCGCTGCTGGTGCTGTCGTCTTTCCTCGCGGTGCTGGCGCTGGGGCAGGGAACGGTCATCCTGACCGGCGGGCTCGATCTGTCCGTGCCGTGGACGATCGGCATTTCCGGCATCATCCTGGCCGGCATGGTCAATGGCTCCGATGCGGCGCTGCTCTACGCCTTGCCTGTCGCGCTGGTGTTGGCTTGCGCCATCGGTTTCGCCAACGGCTTCGGTATCGCTTATCTCGGCATCTCGCCGATCGTCATGACGCTGGCCACCAACGGCATCCTGCAAGGCTTCGCGCTGATCTATTCGCAGGGAACCCCTGCCGGTTTTTCTTCGCCGATGCTGCGCTGGTTCATGACCGCCAGGCTCGGTTTCGTGACGCCGATCGTCCTGCTGATGGTCGTCTTCGTCGTCTTGGCGGTGCTGCTGCTTGGACGCACGCCGTTCGGACGTCGGGTCTACGGTATCGGCAATGGGCTACGCGCGGCGCGCCTGTCCGGGATCAACGTCGAGCGCACGCTGATCCTGGTCTACATGCTGTCGGCCGTTTGTGCGGCTGTTGTCGGCATCATGCTGACCGGCTTTTCAGGCCAGGCCAGCCTCGGCATGGGCGATGACTATCTCTTGCCGTCGATCGCGGTCGTGGTGGTCGGCGGCGCGCTGATCACCGGTGGACGCGGCCACTATCTCGGCATGCTCGGCGGCGTGATGCTTTTGACCGCGCTGCAGATGCTGCTGGCCGGCACCACGCTGCCCTACGCGACAAGGGCAATTCTTTACGGATTGGTCGTTCTGGGCGCCGTCATGGCGCTGCGCGAACGGCGGCTGCAATGAAAAGGACTGGACGATGAGCGCAAAAGCACCCGAAACGGCGGACGAATTTCTGGCCGGGTTGAAAGGACAGCGCGTGCTGGTGACGGCGGGCGCCGGCGGCATCGGCTTTGCCATCGCCGATACGCTGTCGCGGCTCGGCGCCCGCATCGTCGTCTGCGACATTTCCGAAGAGGCGCTGGCCGCGGCTCCGGGCAAGATCGAACTGGTCGCGGCGGTCAAGGCGGACGTCTCACGTGATGATGACGTTGATCGGCTGTTCGAGGCGGTCGAGAAAAAACTCGGCGGCCTTGACGCGCTGATCAACAATGCCGGCATTGCCGGACCGACCGGCGGCGTCGACGAGATCGAGCCGGATGATTGGCGGCGCTGCATCGACATCTGCCTCACCGGACAGTTCCTCTGCGCGCGGCGCGCCGTGCCGCTGATCAAGGCGGCCGGCGGCGGCTCGATCGTGTCGATGTCGTCGGCGGCCGGACGCCATGGCTACGCGTTCCGCACGCCCTATTCGGCGGCCAAGTTCGGTGTCATCGGCTTCACGCAGAGCCTTGCCAAGGAGCTTGGACCGCACGGCATCAGGGTCAACGCCATCCTGCCCGGCATTATCGAGGGGCCACGCATAGAGGGCGTCATCTCGGCACGCGCCAAACAGGTCGGCATCAGCCACGAGGAGATGACCGGACGCTATCTGCAGAACATCTCGCTGCGCCGCATGACCAGTCCTTATGACGTGGCCTCTATGGTGGCGTTTCTGTTGTCGGACGCCGGCATCAACATTTCGGGGCAGTCCCTCGGCGTCGACGGCAACGTCGAAACACTTTGAGGAACGATCCATGGCCAATGTCGCGATTGTCGGGAGCGGGTTCATCGGGCGGGCCTGGGCGATCAGCTTCGCCCGCGCCGGCCATGAGGTGCGCATGTGGGACCAGTCGCCCGCCGCAACGGGTGGCGCCCGCGATTACATAGAAGGCGTGCTCGGCGATCTGGCCGGAAACGACCTGCTGCGCGGGCAGTCCGTCGACACCGTGCTTGGCCGCATCGCCATCGCCGCCGAGCTGGAGGAGGCCTTGTCCGGTGCGGTCCATGTCCAGGAGAACACGCCTGAAAACCTCGACGTCAAGCGGAAGGTGTTTCCGCTGATCGATAGCCTTGCAGGCACTGAAACGGTCATTGCCAGTTCCACCTCGGCGCTGTTGCCGTCGAAATTCACCGACCATCTGCAAGGGCGGCACCGCTGCCTGGTCGTGCATCCCATCAACCCGCCCTATCTCATTCCGGCGGCCGAGGTGGTGCCGGCGCCGTGGACATCGGCCGAGACGCTGGAAAGGACGCGCGCCTTCCTCATCGATGCCGGCCATGCGCCGCTGGTGATGAAGCGCGAACTCGACGGTTTCATCATGAACCGGCTGCAAGGCGCCTTGCTGGAGGAGGCCTTCCGGCTTGTCGCCGACGGCTACGCCAGCGTCGAGGACGTCGATATCGGCATCCGTGACGGGCTGGCGCTGCGCTGGTCGTTCATGGGACCGTTCGAGACCATCGACCTCAACGCGCCCGGCGGCGTCCGCGATTATGTCGACCGCTACCAGGGCATCTATTCCAACATCTTCCCGCAGATGCTGCGCCGGGTCGACTGGGCGGGCGAGGTCATGAAAACCGTCGAGGCCGAACGCAGCAAGCGCTTGCCGAGAGATGGGCTCGGTGAGCGGCAGGTATGGCGGGATCGCCGGCTGATGGCGCTGGCGGCTCACAAGAAGAAATCGGATCAGGAGTTCGGACAATGAAAGAAACCAGCCGCAAATCAGGCGCGTCGGCGGCCAGGGGCAAGGTCATCATCACCTGCGCGGTGACGGGTGCCATCCACACGCCGACCATGTCGCCCTATCTGCCGATCACGCCGGATCAGATCGCTTCGGAGGCGATCGCGGCGGCGGAGGCCGGTGCCGCGATCCTGCACCTGCACGCGCGCGACCCGGAGACCGGCAAGCCCGACCAGACGCCGGAGGCCTTTGCCCGCTTCCTGCCGCGTGTCAAGCAAGGCACCGATGCCGCCATCAACATCACCACAGGCGGCAGCCCCTACATGAAGGTCGAGGAGCGCGTGCGCCCGGCCGCCCAGTTCAAGCCGGAAGTGGCTTCGCTCAACATGGGCTCGATCAATTTCGGGCTCTATCACCTTGCTGACAAATACGAGACCTTCAAGTTCGACTGGGAAAAGCCGCATCTGGAGGCGACGCGCGACCTCGTCTTCCGCAATTCGTTCAAGGACATCGAGTATATTCTAGCGACTTGCTACGACAATGGCACGCGCTTCGAGTTCGAGTGCTACGACATCGCCCACCTCTACAACCTCGCCCATTTCGCCGACCGCGGGCTGGTGAAGCCGCCGTTCTTCGTGCAGTCGGTGTTCGGCCTGCTTGGCGGCATCGGTACCCATCCAGAGGACGTCGCCCATATGAAGCGAACCGCCGACCGGCTGTTCGGCGACCAGTTCCGCTGGTCGGTGCTCGGCGCCGGCGCCAGCCAGTTGCGCATCGCCGCGCAATCGGCAGCCCTCGGCGGCAACATCCGCGTCGGCTTGGAGGACAGCCTATGGGCCGGGAAGGGCAAGCTCGCCAAGTCGAACGCCGAGCAGGTCGTGCTGGCGCGCAAGATCATCGAGGGACTTGGCATGGAGGTGGCGACGCCGGACGAGGCGCGCGAGATCCTGTCCCTGAAGGGCGGCGACAAGGTCGCCTTCTGACACGGCCAGACCAAATCGCTGCGCCGATATCGAATAGATGAGGAGGATGGCATGAAGATCGAGGTCGTGGTGGACGTGAAGACGACACTGGGTGAAGGCCCGCTGTGGGACGTCGAACAGGAGCGGCTTTACTGGATCGACAGTTTCGACGGGCGCGTGTTCCGCGCCACGGCCGACGGGCGTGAAATCCGCTCCTGGGACGTGCCGATGAAGATCGGCTCGATGGCGCTGCTCAAGGACGGCAGTGGCGCCGTCGTATCGCTGCAGCGCGGCTTCCATCTGCTCGATTTCGCCACCGGCGAAGTGACGCTGATCCACGATCCGGAACCGGACAGGCCGATGAACCGGCTCAATGACGGCAAGGTCGACCGGCGCGGACGTTTTTTCGCCGGCTCCATGGACACGATGGAGGAGGGGCCTTCAGGCGGGCTCTACCGGCTCGATCCGGATTTCTCGGTTAAAAAGATCGATTCCGGCATCATCTGCTCCAATGGTCCGTGCTGGAGCCCCGACGACCGAACCTTCTATTTCGCCGACACCTGGACCGGTGAGATCTGGGCTTACGACTACGACATCGCCACGGGGGCCGCCACCAACCGCCGCACCTTCGTGCGTGTCGACACCAGCAAGGGCGGTGCAGCCGATGGCTCGACCGTCGATTCGCAGGGATATCTGTGGAACGCGCTGGTCTATGACGGCCGGCTGGTGCGCTATGCGCCTGACGGCAGCGTCGATCGCATCATCGACATGCCGGTGAAGAAGATCACCAGCGTCATGTTCGGCGGGCCGAAGCTCGACACGCTCTATGTCACCTCGATGGCCAAGCCGCCGCTGCCGCGCTTTCCCAGCGACGGCGTCCTGCGCGGCAGCCTGTTCGCCATCACCGACCTCGGCGTGACCGGTGTTCCCGAGCCGCGATTTGGCGGGTGACTTCAGCCCACTGCGAGTTCAGAGGCACCATTTCTCGACGGCAATCGCGATCGCCTTCGTGCAATCGACGAGATCGCGCACCGAGACCCGTTCGTTCGGCAACAAGCCCACGCACAATTGACCCTCGGTCGCTTCGGCAACCGCGACGCTTTCCTTTCGCCGCAGGACATCGGTCTGGCACGAAACGTCACGACAACCGGTTTCTCCGATGCCAAGAAACGGCAATGCCGCCAAGGCGAGCCCGGCGGCATTGTCTTTGATCGAAACGCGTCGCGTTGCGCTACGGCGTCATTCCGGCGGCCATCTGGTCGATCTTGCCGGCGAGGACGCCCTGAGCCCAGGCCGTGACCTCGGCATCGACGGGCTTGTTCGCCATGTCCGTCAGCGCTGCGTCGAGCGATGCCGGATCGGTGCCGACGGTCGCAGCGGCGGCAGCCGCCGCCGCCTGGGCCGCCGCCGTGTTGTCGGCGTCGACAACGGCCTGCTGAGCCGTGATCTGGTCTTGCACAGCCTGGATCTGTTCAGGCGTAGCGGTCGGATCCGCCTGCAGCGCGGTCAGCTGCGCATTCAGGGCATCCAACTGGGTTTGGGCGGCCGCCGCTGCGACGGCTGCCGCGTCTGCCGCGGCCTGGGCGACCTTGGCCTTCGCGGACTGCGTCACGAACGCCTGGATGGCGGCGAACTTCTTGCTCTTGGAGTTCATGTAGGCGTTGATGTTGCGCTGCAGAGAGTTCAGCCGGCCAAGCTTGGCATGGATGTTTTTCTCCGTGGGCACGGATGCAACCTGAGTGGACGTGTCGACCGTGGTGTCGACTGTGGTGGACGTCGTTGTGTCCGCCGAAACCTTGCCAACGTGTCCTGGGGCCGATGCCGACTTGCCGTGCGAGGCGCCGCTGTTGCCATTGCCATTGCCGCCAGCATTGCTGCCGCCGTTACCGTTGCCGTTGCCGCCGCTATTGCCGCCGCCATTGCCACCGCCGCCCCCGTGCCCGTTGCCGCCGGCTCCGGCGAGCGCGGGTGACGCCAGAAGCGCCAATGCGGCAAGTGCCGCAAACAAAGTCTTTCGGTTTGTCATGGTATCTCCTCGGGGAATCGCCACCTCCGCCCAACCGCTAGAACAAGCGTAGTATGAGAAACCGCTAATGCCACGGAGTAAACTTTAGACAAATGCGGTCGCAATACGCGAGCTTGGGAGTCGCTGGAAACCTAACAATTTGATATTGCAAGAAAATCAGCGCCAAAAATCGCCTGTGGTACTGAAGTCCCATGCCGGTCAGACCATGGTCCTGCCTGCCGATCAATGATTATCGGGCGGCCTATCGGAAAGGCGTTGGAAGACGGGAAGTCGATGACGAAAGCCTGGTCGGATGCATCACGCGACATCGCCCTGGTTGCCCCCTCGACGGACACGATCTGGTCGTCGATATCGGTCGTTGCCTAGATGAGCAACAGGCCCTTCATGCTGGCGTATCCCTTGCGCCCGATGATGATGTGGTCGTGCACGGCGATGCCCAGCCGCTTGCCCGCGTCTATGATCTCTTTGGTCATCTCGATGTCCGCGCGGGAAGGTGTCGGATCCCCAGACGGATGATTGTGGACCAGGATGATCGCCGTGGCCGAGAGTTCGAGCGCGCGCTTGACCACTTCGCGGGGATAGACGGGCGTATGGTCGACAGTGCCGGTTTGCTGCACCTCGTCAGCGATCAGCGCGTTCTTCTTGTCGAGGAAGAGGATTCGGAACTGCTCGCGTGCCTCGAAGGCCATGGCCGAGCGACAATAGGCGAGAAGCTGGGTCCACGACGAAAGGATCTCGCGGCCATGGACCTCGCCATGCGCCATGCGCTGCGCTGTCGCCGCGACGATTTTCAGGTCGAGCGCTACCGCAGGCCCGATACCCTTGACCTCCTGCAGCAGATTGACGGGCGCACCGAGCACTTCGGCAAATGTGCCGAAGCGCGCCAGCAAGGCTTTTGCGGCTGGCTTGGTGTCGGCGCGCGGGATCAGCCGGAAGAGCAGGAGCTCGAGGAGCTCATAGTCGGGCAGGGCGTCTGGACCAGCCGAGGCAAAGCGCTCGCGCAAGCGGTCGCGATGGCCGAGATAGCCAGGTTTTTCGGCTGGAGCCGGCCTGGCTTTCGCCGCTGGCCGGATTGGCACCTCGGAGAAGAAACTCCGCTCGTCGTCGTCGCTGGCTTTCCCCATCTGCCCCCGCATCCGGCCAATCAATCGGGCGAAGCTGTCGCCCGACGTCCTAAAATATCAGGCCGGCAGACCGGGACGGTCGAGATTTCTGGGCGAGAGCGTGAAAATCTCGCAGCCGGTGTCGGTCACGCCGATGGTATGTTCGTACTGCGCCGACAGCGAACGGTCGCGCGTCACGGCGGTCCAGCCGTCCGACAGCACTTTCACATGGGGTCGGCCGAGGTTGATCATCGGCTCGATGGTGAAGATCATGCCGGGCCGCATCTCTACGCCTTCATTGGCGCTGCCATAGTGCAGGATGTTCGGGGCGTCATGGAAAAGCTGGCCGACGCCATGGCCGCAGAAGTCACGCACCACCGAGCAGCGCTCCGCCTCGGCATAGGTCTGGATGGCGGCGCCGATGGCGCCGGTGCGCGCGCCGGGCCGGACCGCCGCGATGCCGCGCATCAGGCACTCATGGGTGACCTCGAGCAGCCGTTCCGCCGCGCGCTTGATGGTGCCGACCGGATACATGCGCGAGGAATCGCCGTGCCAGCCGTCGAGGATGTAGGTGACGTCGATATTGACGATGTCGCCATCCTTCAGCGGCTTGTTGTCGGGAATGCCGTGACAGACGACGTGGTTGATCGAGGTGCAGGACGATTTCGTGTAGCCGCGATAGTTGAGCGTCGCCGGCAGCGCGCCGTGGTCCATGCCGAACTCGAAGACGAAACGGTCGATCGTGTCCGTGGTCACGCCGGGCGCGACCATCGGCACCAGTTGGTCGAGGCAGCGTGCGGTGAGATCGCATGCCTTGCGCATGCCGGCAAAACCGTCTTCGCCATAAAGGCGGATCTGGCCGGTGTTTCTAAGGGGAGCCGTGGCGGCGTCGAGATAGGTGACCATGTTGTCCGTACGGAAGCGTGGGCGCAGCAGGAGTGCTGGCGTGAATATGCCACCAGATTTGGCACTTGGGGGCAAAAGGTTCAAGCAAAAGGTTCAGGGAAGAACTGGCCGATGCCGCCAGAGCCGCCCGGATATTCGTCACGTCGGGCGGTCTCTTGCCGGTTTTCGCGCGGTGGCTTTCCTTCGCGGCCATCCTGCGCTAGGGCGAGAGGATGTTTTCAAGATCGCGTTCGCTGCCCACGGCCAAGCGCCCCAGATCGCTTGAAGCGCCGCTGACGGCAGCCTGCTCATGTCTTTTGGGCCTGGTGCTGCTAGCGATGCTGTGCCTTGGCCGGCCTGATGTGCCCGCCTTCGCGGATCCTGGCGAGGGCGGCGCCAGCGTTGGCGTCGAACGGTCGGGTGAGATCGCGGCGCTGCTGCGCGTCACCAACAAGGTCCACGCGCTGGAGGTTCGCGCCGCCCGGCCAGTGCTGGCCAAGTTCGCCGGCGGCTATCCGGCCCTGCCGGGTCCGCAAGCTGTTTTCCTTTGGCTCGCTCCGGTATCGCCTGCGGTGGCTGTTACCGGATCCGGCGCGGTCTTCGCCGCTGGCGCCAGCGCCAACCAGCCGCGTGCGCCGCCGGCCACGCAGGCCTGAGCGGTCCAGCACCGCACTTCACCTTCCAGTTCAAGTCATTCGCGCCGCCACCCGTGCGGCGGCTTTAAGCCGCGCATGGGTGGCGCGGCGCGTCATTTCCGGATCATTGCAATGCAACAACGTATCAAGACATTCAAAAGCCTGACGCGTGCGGCCTCGGCTGCATCGTTTCTGTCCGTCCAGGCCTTCATCTGTATCGGAACCATCTATTGGGCGGTCGCCGAGACGCTCTATCTCTCGCGGACCGGAGCGCTAGTCCTTGGCGCTTTGTTCGCCTTGCCGTCGGCCTATGTTCTGCTGATGGTGGTGCGCATGGCCTTCGAGGCGGAGACAGATCCGGCCAACCAGTAATCGTCCCGTCAACTTGGAAAGCGCCGCGGACCAACTGGTGCGGGCGGCACTTTCCTTGGGTTTTCCGCAGCAGAATGGCCGTTTCCGCAGTGACGACACATTTGCCTGGCACAAACCTGTCAAAGCAACTTTTGACGACGAACGGCGTTGCTTGGGCGACGCCAGTTCGGGAGATGTCTGATGGATAGATTGCAATTCGAGGTGCCGGTGCGCATTGCGCAAGGCCCCGGCTTGCCGGTAGAGGAGATTTACAGCGTCGAGCAGGCGCTGGATTTTCTCCAGGACTGGCCGGCACGCCGGCAGGGAGCGTTGTATCAGAAAGCCTTCAATGCCTGCTTTGGCGCTACGGTGGACGTGGTCAGGACCGAGGATGCCTGCCGGGCGTTCATGGTGTTCTGCCGAGTCACCGGATTGATGGCCAGCGACATGATGACGCCGCGCAAGCGTGGCGGCGAGGCAAGCGCGTTGCAGGCCTGAGGGTCTTCCAACCAATCTGACTTGAACGCACGAGAAAAATCTCGCGTGCATCTCCTACCACGCGGCGCATCAGCCGCGGCGTTAAGCTTCCGTTTCCACCTTGGCGGCTACGCCATTGCTTGTTCAGCAATGGTTGATTCGTTGCGTCAGTTCATGGTTTGGAAGATGTCGCCAGAAAAAGTCCGTGCGTTCCCGATCGACCGTCAGCTATTCTTGGTCAAGGAAGTTGCCGCCAAGCTCGACACTCTGCATGGCGAGACCGCGGCTTCGTTCTGGAGGGCTAAAGCGGCGGAGCTGCTTGATCTCGTTGTCAGGTCAGGCAGAGATAGATCCGCAGCCGGTGATGAAGTGCGCAGGTTCTTCCTGGCTGTACAGAAAGAATTGCTAGCTGGGGCGACCTCTGAGGTAACGCCAGTTCTTTCTGCCTAAAGCACATCCGGACCAGAAGTTCTCGGGGAAGCCCATTGCGGCTGCAACCTGATAGCTTGCATTAGCTAGGAATTAGTGCCGTGGCGGTGTCGGACGCAGGCTGAACTGGTAGCAACGCAGGAACTGGTCCGCGAAGCGGGACATTGAAGAGGCGGGGCCTTGATGAACCAACCCCGCCTCAAGTCATCTGGGCTTATGCGCCCTGCAGGCGGGCAATGTCGGCAGGCGTGGCCGGGCGCTCAATGATGGTGCGGCCGGTTGCATCCTTCATCTCGAACGTGCCGTTCTCGACCTCCTCCTTGGTTCCATCGGGATGGGTGACCTCGACCTTGTCGCCGTCCACTTCGACCTTGTCGCCGGTCGTCTGGTTCACATGCTCGTTAGCATCATGGTTGTCGCCCGCCCCATCGTCATGACCGCTGGATCCGGAATTGCCATCGTCACCTCCCGTGCCGGACCCGGAATTACCGCCGTCATCTCCTCCACCGGAGCCGGAATTGCCAGCAGAACCCGAGCTGCCGCCATGGCCCTCTCCGCCACCGCCACCGCCACCGCCACCGCCACCGTCACCGCCACCGCCACCGTCACCGCCTTCGCCTTTGGCGTAGGCTGCCGCGGGCCCAATCTTGGCCCCCACATGAAGGTTCAGTTGATAGGGTGCTATCGTGAGCGCCAACGCTGTCGATGCACGCAGTGCGAAACTGAGGAACTGGGTCGAAGTCGATTTTGGCATGATGGTCCTCCTTGCTGACGTGGAGGCAACGTGGCCAGTTTCTGGATTATTCCTGCGTTCTCCCCCGTAAAGGACATACTAGGACCGATGAAGGCGAGATATGGGACGTATGTCGCCGAAACCTCGGACCAAAGTCGTAGCTGATCGCTTGCTCGCAGCTGTCGATGACAGCAGACGGAGACTTGCTCAAAAATGGACGGATCTTTTTAGCCGTTCCTTCATACATGCATGTTTTCTAATTTAAACTATGGCTTTCAATCACTTCACCCGAATTTGGCTCATGGCGACCGGTATACGCCGGAGTACGAAGGCGAATGTTGCCACGATCTTCGCCCTCAGCCTGCCGATCGTTGTCGGCGCCGCCGGTTTCGGCGTGGAGACCTCCTACTGGTACTACAACAGCCTGAGGCTGCAGGCGACGGCGGATGCGGCGGCCTATGCCGGCGCACTGGAGAAAATCTCGGGTTCCGACACGCCGACGATCGTCGCGGCCGCGACGCAGTCGGCGGCGGCGAACGGGCTGGGCTCAGGCACGATCGTCGTCAACACGCCACCTGTGTCTGGGCCGAATACGGCGAAGAAAGCGGTAGAGGTCATCGTCGGCCAGAAGCTCGACCGGATGTTCACCTCGATCTTCACGCAAGGCCAGGTGCCCGAGCAGGCGAGGGCGGTGGCCCTCATCACCAACGCTTCTAAGGCCTGCATGCTGGCGCTCGATCCATCCGCCTCGCAGGCGGCGCTGTTTTCCGGCAGCACGAGCGTAAAGGTCACCGGCTGCTCGGTGATGGCGAATTCGATCGCCTCGGACGCCATCAAGCTCCAGGGCTCGGCGAGCCTCCAGGCCGATTGCCTGATATCGGGGGGTGGTGTTTCTCTCAGCAATCCCGTCACGACCGTCTGCGCGGCGCCGATAACCCAGGCGCTGCCTGCCGCCGATCCATTTGCCGACTTGCCGGCCCCGGCCGCTTCGAACCCCTGTCAGAACGCCAACAAAACGACGTTGGGGCCCGGTACCTACTGCAACGGACTGAGCCTCAGCGGCAATGTCACCCTGCAGCCTGGCGTCTATGTCATCCAGAGCGGCGATTTCAAAGTCAATGCGAACGCCAACGTCTCTGGCAACGGCGTCACCATTTACCTCGCTGGAGCTTCGCGTGTCTCGATGAACGGCAACGCAACCGTTTCCCTGAGCGCGCCGACGTCCGGCACCTATTCGGGCGTGCTGATGTATGGCGACAGAACGAGCACCGGCGGACAGAGCACCTTCAACGGCACCGCGACCTCGCTGCTGACCGGCGCGCTCTATTTTCCCAAGCAGCAGGTCAACTATCTCGGCAATTTCTCGGGCCAGAACGGCTGCACCCAGGTCGTCGCGGACCTGATCCAATGGTCGGGCAACTCAACCATCAGCCAGGATTGCACGAGCCTTGGAATGCGCGACATTCCGGCCACCCAGTCCGTGGCACTGGTCGAGTAGCCTCACTTGGAACGCCGATCAAACCGGATACTTGGCGATGATTGCGGCGTTGCGGCGGTAGAGTTCGCCATGGTGCTGCCTTTCCTGTGCGTGGCGTTGCTCGGTATCATCGATGGCTGGTCCTATGTGACGAGCTCGCTGTCGATGCGTGCCGGCGTGAAGACCGCCGCGAACCTGGTCATGGAAGGCTCGAGCAATGATACGGCGACGCAGGCTGTCGCCATTTCCAGCTGGGAGAAGCGGCCCGTGGACGGCCAGGTCACATTGAGCCGAATCTACATGTGCGGGACAAGCGTGGTCGACGCTTCCACCCTGTGCAGTGGGCCAAAGGTGCCATCGGTCTACGTTCAGATCCAGGCATCCGCCACCTGGACGCCGCCCTTCACATTCGGCGTCTTTGCTGCCCCCAGCGTCATCGGCCATCTGGAGGTGATCCGTGTCCGCTAGGGCAGGTCACCAATCTATGGAATCGGCGAAGCGCCCTGACTCTATGTTTGGCCGCAAGTGCCAAGGGAAGGCGCTGCGCGCTTTTACCGCGACAACCGTTTCATGCTTTTCCTGGAACTGCCCTGGGGCAGGCACGTTCAGGCGAGATCGATGGGGCGGGGCCGGGCTGGAGTTCGCGTTGATCGCGCCGTTCCTCATCATAGTGCTGTTCGGCATCTTCGCCTTGGGCTGGTCGATGAACTCCGTGTCCAGCGTTCGTTATACGCTGGAGACATCGTCACGTTCACTGCAGCTTCAGAACACGCTGACCCAGGCCGACATCCAATCGATCGCCACGCAGAAATTGCAGGCCTTGGGCTTGAAGGATGTGAACGTGACGATCACCATCGACCCAGCGAGCGGCGGCTTCCGTATGGCGCATCTGACCGCCACCTATGCCTTTGTCGTCGACTTCCCTTATCTCGACACCTTCCCAATCAACTACGCGACCACCGTCACCGTGCCGCTGGTCGGCGGTTAGCCAATACGAGGCTGACGCGAAGCTGCCGCCTTTCAGCCTGCATGGTCCAGTAGTCTTGTCGTGGTGTCACGATGATGTTCGGCATTGGCGCGATCGATGCCTTCCACGGTGATCGCGAACGTCCCGTTTTCGATCCTTCCGATCCAACCCTTGGCTTTCAGGTACCAGAGATGGAACTCGAGATGCTCTCGCGGACAGCCGGACAACCGTTCGATTTCAGTGTCACCAATGCCGGGATTGTTTACGTCTTGTCGGCGTTTGACATAAAGCAGCGAGAGTAGCTTTTCCTGAATGGCTACGTCACGTTCGATCGTTGTGTTGTTGCCGGCTTCTCCGGCCAATTCCGTTCGCAGGTTCAGATGGTCTTTGTACTGAATGTCATAGCTCGCACGTTTGGCGGGATCCTTGAGCACATTGTGGGCTTCCAGGATTTCGCTGAAGCGTGATTCATCGCCGGTGTCCTGATTGTCAGGATGGTAGCGCATGGCAAAATAACGAAAAACCCGTTCTATCGTTTCCGAGTTAGCATTCGGGCTGATTTCCAGGAGTTCGTAGTAGTCAACGAACAAGACGGAGCTCCCACGACATCGCTATTGCGCCCTCTGTCGAGAGCATGGGCGCTGATGGCAAGAAACAACAGTTCTAATTTGCGGGTTGGATCGGCGCGAGCTGAAGCTGGTCGAAAAAATCCGTGCGTGACATCGCAATCAGCCGCGCAACCGCGAATGCAGCCAAGATTATCAAAACAGCCGTGAGGTTCACGAATGCGGGTGATGCAAAAATGCTTCCGCTCGGATCATAGCAACTTAGTTCCATGGCGCTCTACCCCTTCGGCGACCTTAGGATCTGAATAATGATCCTGCTTCAGGAGGAATACAAGTACTTGCTAATAAGCTGGTTAAAGGGGTTGCTCTGAAGCTCAGCAATTCGGGAGGATGGAACTCATTGCTTGAAATTGCTGGTACGCCCAAGGGGAATCGAACCCCTGTTACCGCCGTGAAAGGGCGGTGTCCTAACCGCTAGACGATGGGCGCGCTCAGACGAAGCGGCTTATACTGACGTTGAGCACAACCGGCAACCCGTCAGGTGCCGCCTTGGACAACTTTTTTGCGGGCTATGGAATCAGGGTTCATCGCGATCGCCTGGCTTGATCATTCGGCGGCGGCGCCGTCGCGTCGTCATTCCAGGGCGGAGCAAGGAGCGAAGCGACGCGGCGCAGACCCTAGAATCCATGCCGCGACTTTTGAACCCCGCAGCGGTGCAGGATTTGGGTCCGCTGCGCTTCTCAGTTGACTCCCGGCATGGATCCTCAAGTCTTCGCGACAGAGCTTCGCTCCTGCTCCGCCCGTGGATGACGAGCTTGGGGGTGCTTCGGCCAATCTCGAATGGATTGCTTCACTCAGGCGCGCACGGCGCTAGCCGTCATCGCCACCGCCGCTGCGCCGGCGGCAGCGCCAGTTCCAGTCGCGCTCGGGGCCGACGTCGACATGGACCGATTCGGTGTGGCAGTAGGTGCCGACGCCGCCGCGTCCGGGCATGGTCCTGATGTAGTTCGCCAGTTCCCATTTGGAGACGCCGGGCACCTGGATGTCGGCTGCGGCGCAGTACATGTGCAGTGAATTCTTGGCACCGTTGGCGCGGCGGTTGCGGGCGGGGTCGCGATAGCCCGAGGTGACCATCATCTTGCGGCCGTAGTGGCCTTCGATCGTCTTCAGCACGCGCACCAGCGACGGCTTCAGGCAGGCGACGTCGACGCTTTCGTTCTGCTTCAGTAGTCCGTTGGGCGCGAGCCTGGCCATGCCGGCGGCGGACGCGACCTGATAGCTGCCGCCGATTGGTCCTTCGTCTTCATTGAGGTCGACGTCGCTTTCGTCGTCGAGGCCGGATTTGCGCTTGATCTCGAACAGGGCGGTCTGGCGCACGCCGGGCAAGGCATCACTGCCCGTGATGTGACCGGCCTCGTCACCGGTCGAGGCCAATTGTATCGGCTTTGCCACGGAGTTGGCCGAGGCCAAAGTGATGATCGGCTTTGCCGCCGCCTCGGGCGCGGGCTTGGCCTGTACCACCGGCTGTCCGCCCGATCGCGTGTTGATCAGTGGAGCCGGTGTGGCGGAAGCTGGCGTGGCGCCAAACATCGAGGCCAGGAAACCTCGTTTCTTCGGCGCCTCGGTCTGGGGCGCCTCACCTGCGGTCACATAGACCGGATTGTTCATCTCCGGTGCCGCGGCCGGCTTTTGCGCCGTCACGGCGGCATCGGCGGCGGCGATCTTCTGGGCGACCGCGTCCGTCTGCTGCGCCGTCTGTGTCGGTTGCTGCAAGGCCTGCGGCGTTTGTCCCACGATCGTTTCAGCGCCGGCCGGCGCCGTCAGCGGGAAGACGGCTTGCGGCTTGGCCATTGGTACGTAGGCGACCTTTTCGGGCAGCGTCGTATCGCCTTCGCTCATCACGGTCGTTTGCGTGGCTGTTGTCTGCGCGGTCGAATCGGCGCTGGCTACCGGCTTGCCGGTGGCGGCCGCATTGATGTCCGAGGAAGACGTGGTGTAGCCGGGCATCCCGACCGACATTGACGGGTCGCCGGCTGAGGTGCAGGAGGCCAGGAGCACGGAGCAGAGTGCGGCCACGATGGCGCGGCGTTCTCCCTTTGCGAGGCTCCATCCTGCTGATTTCAAAGTCAAATTCCCCCTCGATGTCCGGTCGGCATGTCCTTGGCGCAACCCTGAGACGTCTGCGCCGAGGTCACCTTGTCTCCGATCCGGAAACGAGACCTGTGTCAAATCCGCAAGCCTGGAAGTTTTTTTGCAGTGATTGCCGAATTGCGGCCGCTTGATGGTTGACGACACCATTTCGCCCGCTTTTGCCGGGCCGTCAACTCACCACACATTACAGCCGGTTACACACGCACCTTCACATAGGTGCCGGGGGCATCGCCCAAGGTTTTCATATGCTTGCCGGGTTTGCGGGCAGGCACGCGGGTATTGTCCTTGGCCTCTATCCAGCTTTGCCAGTGCGGCCACCATGATCCGGGATGCTCGGTTGCCTTGGCCACCCAGTCGCCGAAATCGCCGATCGGCGCGCCACCGGTCCAGTACTGATATTTGTTGGATGCCGGCGGATTGACGACGCCCGCTATATGGCCGGATCCCGCCATCACATAGTCGACCTTGCCACCGAAATATTTCGAACCGAGGAAGACGGACAGCGCCGGCGCGATGTGATCTTCCCGGGAGGCGAGGTTGTAGATCGGAATTGTGACGTCGCCGAGCGATACGGTGTGGCCCGCAAGCTCCATCGTGCCACGCGAGAGGTTGTTCTCGAGATAGCAGTTGCGCAGATAGAAAGAATGGTTGGCCGCCGCCATGCGGGTCGA
Organism: Mesorhizobium erdmanii; assembly: GCF_013170725.1. NCBI lineage: Bacteria > Pseudomonadati > Pseudomonadota > Alphaproteobacteria > Hyphomicrobiales > Phyllobacteriaceae > Mesorhizobium > Mesorhizobium erdmanii. The sequence goes on from NZ_CP033361.1 coordinate 3,694,376, forward strand.
ATCGGCGTTCCAGTAAAGCAGGTCGAAGGGCAGGGGATCCTTGCCGCGCATATAATTGTTGACGACATAGGGCCAGATCAGGTCGCCGGAACGCAGCATGTTGAAGGCTGTCGCCATCTTGGTGCCATCGAGATAGCCCTTTTCGTTCATCGACTTTTCCACCGCCGCGACCTGTTCTTCGTCGACGAATACTTTCAGGTCGCCGGCATAGGTGAAGTCGACCTGCGTGGTGAAGAAGGTCGCCGACTTGATGCGGTCGTCGCCTTCGCTAGCCATCAGCGCCAATGCCGCGGCCAGCAATGTGCCGCCGACGCAGTAGCCGATCGCATTGACGTCGCGCTCGCCGGTGGCCTTCTCGATCGTGTCGAGGCCATATTGCAGGCCCTCCCTGATATAGGCCTCCCAGTTCTTGGCGCCGTGACGCTCGTCGGGATTGATCCAGGAGATGACGAAGACGGTGTGGCCCTGCTCGATCGCCCAGCGGATGAAGGATTTCTGCGGGTTGAGATCGAGTATGTAGAACTTGTTGATCCAAGGCGGGCAGATCAACAGAGGGCGTTTCAGCACCGTCTCGGTAGCCGGATCATACTGGATGATTTCGGCGACATCGCTGCGGCCGACCACCTTGCCCGGCGTCATTGCGATGTTCCTGCCGATCTCGAACGGCGAGTAGTCGGCTTGGCGCAGTTTCAGGTCGCCCTTGCCGGCGGCGATGTCCTCGGCCAGCATCTTCATGCCGCGCACCAGGTTTTCGCCGTTGGAAGCGACGGTTTCGCGAAACAGCTCCGGATTGGTCAGGATGAAATTCGACGGCGAGATGGCGTTGGACACCTGCTTGACGTAGAAGCTCGCCTTGTGGCGGGTGTGCTCGTCCAGACCTTCGGCGTGCTCGACCAGTTCAGACGCCCAGCGCGAGGTGACGAGATAAGCCTGCTTGAGGAAATCGAAGAAGGCGTTGCGGCCCCATTCCGGATCCTGGAAGCGTTTATCGCCGCGCTCCGGCTTGACTGCGTCGTCCGGGGCCTCGGCGTTGGTACTGACGCGCTGGATGGCATTCGCCCACACGGTCATATAGCCGGCGAACAGCCGCGTCTGCGCTTCGAGCGCGCGCTGCGGGTCGGCAAGCCAGTATTCGCTAAGCTTGGAGAAGGTCTTGACCATGTCGACGACCGGTTCGGCGACGTGGTCGCGCACTTCGCCTTTTTCGCGCGGTTCGGCCCAGGCGGATGCCGCCTTGCCCGCCTGCTCAACCATGCGCGCCATATTCAACGCGAAGCGTTCCGGATCCTTCACCAGATATTGCTCGACGGTCGAACGCTCGTCATCTTCCGCTTTGCCCGAATCGGGTGTTTTGGACATGGTTCGCGGGGTTCCTCCCGAAGCGTTTTCTTGACATATTAACATGGGACATCCGACAGGGTCCAATCTCGCTCTACCCCGGCTGCCAAGGAAACAATATGACGATTAATATTGGCGAGACTGTTTTTTTTGATGCCGCACGCTTTTGCCGCATCGGTGCGGCGATCGTCGTCCTGGCTGTCGCCGGCTGTTCCAGCACCAATACCGGCGGTCCGGTGCCCATGGCCGAGGATGCGGGCCCGAAGGATACCGGCACATTTCCGAACCTCAACATCCCGCCGCAAGTGGCGGCCAAACAACTCACCGCCGACGAGAGCAAGGCCAAGCTCGCCGAGCTCAAGGCCGCCAAGAACGCGCAGGGCGCCAAACGCGGTGGTGTACCCGGCAGTCAGGCGGCACTCACTGATCTGGCCAAGCAGCACGGCCCGCAGACGCTGAAGCAGATCGAAGGCAAATGCGATCCCGCCCTCGACCCTACCTGCAAATGAGTATATAGCGCGCGCCCAATACCCCTTTTGCTGTCTGGAACTGCCATGGAAGAGTTTCACAAGGTTCGCCGGCTTCCGCCTTACGTGTTCGAGCAGGTCAACAGGCTCAAGGCCAGCGCCCGTTCACGCGGCGCCGACATCATCGACCTGGGCATGGGCAATCCGGACCTGCCCACGCCCAAGGCCATCGTCGACAAATTGTGCGAAGTCGTGCGCGATCCGCGCACGCATCGTTATTCCTCGTCGCGCGGCATTCCGGGCCTACGCCGCGCCCAGGCCGCTTATTATCAGCGCCGCTTCGGCGTGAAGCTCAATCCCGACACGCAAGTTGTGGCCACGCTCGGCTCGAAGGAAGGCTTCGCCAACATGGCGCAGGCGATCACCGCTCCGGGCGACGTCATCCTGTGCCCGAACCCGACCTATCCGATCCACGCCTTCGGTTTCATTATGTCCGGTGGCGTCATCCGTTCGCTGCAGGTCGAGCCCGATGATGGTTTCATCCCGGCGGTGGAGCGGGGCATCCGCCATTCGATCCCGAAGCCGTTGGCGCTGATCCTCAACTATCCGTCGAACCCGACGGCGTTGGTCGCGTCGCTCGATTTCTACAAGGACGTGGTGGCCTTCGCCAAGAAGAACGACATCATCATCCTGTCCGATCTTGCCTATTCGGAGATTTATTTCGACGGCAATCCACCGCCTTCGGTGCTGCAGGTGCCGGGCGCCATCGACGTCTGCGTCGAATTCACCTCGATGTCGAAGACTTTTTCCATGCCCGGCTGGCGCATGGGCTTCGCGGTGGGCAACGAACGGCTGATCTCGGCGCTGACCCGGGTGAAGTCCTATCTCGACTACGGCGCCTTCACGCCGATCCAGGTGGCGGCGGCGCATGCGCTGAATGGCGACGGCGCCGATATCGCCGAGGTGCGCGATATCTACCACAAGCGCCGCGACGTCATGGTGGACGCCTTCGGGCGCGCCGGATGGAACATTCCGGCCCCGGCCGCCTCGATGTTCGCCTGGGCGCCGATCCCCGAACCGTTCAAGCATCTCGGTTCGCTTGAATTCTCCAAGCTGCTCATCGAGCACGCCGACGTGGCGGTGGCACCCGGTGTCGGCTTCGGCGAACATGGCGACGATTTCGTGCGCGTGGCGCTGGTGGAGAACGAGCACCGGATCCGCCAGGCTGCGCGCAACATCAAGCGCTTCCTGTCGACCAGCGCCAAGCAGCCCAACAATGTGGTGCCGCTGTCCGCTCACCGGTAAGCAAAATTCGATCTGATTTTGAGGGACGTCGCCTTCCATGGCTGAAGCTCTGCGTGTTGGAATTGCCGGACTGGGCACGGTCGGTGCATCGGTGGCGCGGGTGTTGCGCGACAAAGCAACGGAACTGACCCGGCAATGTGGACGCGACATCGTCGTGTCGGCGGTTTCGGCGCGTGATCCGAAGCGCGACCGTGGCGTCGATGTCAGTTCGGCAAAATGGTTCGACGATCCGGTCAAGATGGCGCAGACCGCCGATATCGACGTGTTCGTCGAACTGATCGGCGGCGATGAGGGGCCGGCGCGTTTGTCGGTGAAGGCGGCGCTCGAAGCCGGCCGCCACGTCGTCACCGCCAACAAGGCGCTGCTCGCCAAGCATGGCGTGGCGTTGGCCGAGATCGCCGAGAAGAAGGGCGTGCTGCTCAACTACGAGGCGGCGGTGGCGGGCGGCATTCCCGTTATCAAGACGATGCGCGAGGCGATGGCCGGCAATTCGGTCACCCGCGTGTTCGGCATCCTCAACGGCACCTGCAACTATATCCTGACCCGCATGGAGGCCGAGGGCGTCTCGTTCGACGTCGTGCTGAAGGACGCGCAGCGGCTGGGTTACGCCGAGGCCGATCCGACCTTCGACATCGAGGGCCACGATACCGCGCACAAGCTGTCGATCCTGACCAGCCTTGCCTTCGGCACGAAAATCGCCGCCAATGACATCTACATGGAAGGCATTTCCAACATCACCCAGGCCGACATCCGCGCGGCTGGCGATCTCGGCTACCGGATCAAGCTGCTCGGTGTCGCTCAGCGCACCGAAAGCGGGATCGAGCAGCGCGTGCACCCGACCATGGTGCCGACGGCCTCCGTCATCGCGCAGGTGCATGGCGTCACCAATGCGGTGGCGATCGAGACCGACATCCTCGGCGAGCTGCTGCTTTCAGGCCCCGGGGCCGGCGGCAACGCCACCGCCTCGGCCGTCATCGGCGACGTCGCTGATATCGCCAAGAGCCGGCCCGGCTTCCAGCATGGCCCGGTCTTCGGCCGGCCGGCCAAGGAATTGAAGCCCTACAAGAAGGCGCAAATGCGTAGCCATGCCGGCGGCTACTTCATCCGGCTGACGGTGCATGATCGCATCGGCGTCTTCGCCGCGATCGCCAAGCGCATGGCCGACAACGATATTTCGCTGGAATCGATCGTCCAGCACGCGGTCAGCGGCGAGGCGGCGGCGCAGAAGACGGTGATCCTCGTCACTCACGAGACCACCGAGGCCGCCGTGCGCAAGGCTGTCGACGGCATCACCAAGGACGGCCACCTGACCGACAAGCCGCAGGTGATCCGCATCGAGCGGGCAGGGTAGCTGCGTCCCACCATCGCGCAGCCGAGGTCGGAACGAATCCGCGCCGGCGCCGTTCTCTTGGTCAGCAACCAAGGGAGCCGATTCATGGCCGATACCAACAAGTCCGACAGCCCTCAGATCGACGATATCCAGAAGACGCTGGAAAAGCAGATCGCCGAACTGCGCAAGGAGATCACCAAGATCAACATTTCGGCGCGTGGCGCGGAAATGCTCGATGATGCCAGCGAGCAGGCTTCGGATTTCTACGACACGGCCGCGGCGCGTGCATCGCGCACGGCACAGCAGTTGCGCAGCCAGGCCCAGGCGGTTTCGGAAGTCGCACGTGAAAATCCGGGTACGACGACGGCGGTGATCGGCGTGATCGGTCTGCTCGGCTTTCTGGCCGGGATTGCCGTTGGCCAGTCGATGAACAACGACACATCGCGCCGCTGGTATTGAGCGCGTCGGCCGAGAGCCGGCATTGCCGGCCCTCGTTCAGAAATCCTTTCCAAGGAGGGCATTTTGGCTTCATCCATGTTGATCGGCATCCTGATCACATTCCTCGTCATCATTCTCGTTCTTTATCTGGTGCAGCGCCTGCCGCTCGACGCCAGGATGCGGCAGATCGTGCAGATCATCGTCATCATCATCGGCATCATTTCGCTGCTCAAATACCTCGCGGTTTTCTAGGTCGCGGAAGCCACCATTTATACCTCTTGAAAGGCGGCCCGGTTGTTTGTGACCGGGCCGCGACTCTTTTCGGAAGATGGTTCAATCGATTGATATTGCTTGTCTTTCGATAAAATTTGCGGCAGGTCTTGCCGTTGTCATGCTCGTTTGACAAAACAGGCGCGCCTCCGGCGGGAGGTGGTATGCGAACGAGGATTTCCCGAAAATGAATGTGGCCCAGAACATCGTCGCCGGCCTTGACCGGATACTCACCATGGAACTGGCGCGCGTCACCGAACGGGCCGCCGTGGCAGCCGCCAGGCTCCGCGGCCGCGGCGATGAGAAGGCTGCCGACCAGGTCGCGGTCGACGCCATGCGCCAGGAGCTCAATCGCCTGGCCATCAAAGGCACGGTGGTGATCGGCGAGGGCGAGCGCGACGAGGCGCCGATGCTCTATATTGGCGAGGAGGTCGGCACCGGCAAAGGTCCGGCGGTCGATATCGCGCTCGATCCGCTCGAAGGCACGACGATCTGCGCCAAGAACCTGCCCAATGCACTGGCCGTCATCGCCATCGCCGAGAAGGGCAGCCTGCTGTTCGCGCCCGACGTCTACATGGACAAGATCGCCATTGGTCCGGGCTATGCCGAGGGCGTCATCGATATCGATGCCCCGGCGGCCGAAAACATCGCAAGCCTGGCCCGGGCCAAGGGTGTCGCCGTGTCCGAAATCACCACCTGCATCCTCGACCGTCCGCGCCATGCCAGGCTGATCGAGGCCGTGCGCGCCACGGGAGCAGCGATCCGGCTGATCGGCGACGGCGACGTGGCCGGCATCATCCACACCACGGACCCGGAAGAAACCGGCATCGATATCTATCTCGGCACCGGCGGTGCGCCGGAAGGCGTGCTGGCTGCGGCCGCACTGCGCTGTACCGGCGGCCAGATGCAGGGCCGACTGCTGCTTGACACACCCGAGAAGATCGCCCGCGCGGCGAAGATGGGCATTTCCGATCCAAAGCGGATCTATCATGCGGAAGACATGGCGCGCGGCGACGTGCTGTTCGCGGCCACCGGCGTCACCGACGGCAATATGCTGGCCGGCGTCAAGTTCGGCCGCACCACGATCACCACGCACACGATCGTGCTGCGCTCCTCGTCACGAACAGTGCGGGAGATAAAGGCCCGGCATCAGGATCTGGATAAGTTCTAGACATCCTTGCGAAGCGGCGCCGCAGTTGTTAGCCCTTGGCCGCATCTGAACCTGGCCGCGCGAGGATTGACGATGAAAGCGTTCGATTGGCACGCGGATCCGATTTCGCGTGCCACGCCCGTCACGAAATCCTATCGCAATACCCAGAATGTCCGCCGCTTTCTCACCCGCGAATGCGGCGATGCGTTCAGGTTCGACCGGCCTTTCATGGCCTGGCTCAAGGACGGTCGGGAAAAGGCGATGGGGGATGCGGCCGACGAATGGATCCGGCGTCGGGCCGCAAGTCGGAAAGCGTAGTGAATTTTCCTGGCTGTGCCTATCCCAGAACCGCCGCGCACTTTTGGGCGACATGCACTATCCTGCCGCCAACAATGAATTGGCAAAACGCATGATGGGCGACAGGCGCCTCTTCCTCGATGTCAGGCAATCGGCGACCGGTCTCTCGTGGGAGCACCGGCTGACCGAACGGCAGGACATGACGGCGCTTGCCATCGCGCAGGGCCATGGCGTGCCCGACATCGTCGCGCGCGTTCTGGCCGGACGCGGCGTCACCGCCGATGAGACCGAGCGCTTCCTTGATCCGACGATCCGTGACCTGTTGCCCAATCCTGCGTCACTGACCGACATGGACAAGGCCGCCGCCCGCATCGCGGCCGCGGTGATGGCCAGGGAAAAGGTAGCGATCTTTGGCGACTATGATGTCGACGGCGCCGCCTCGTCCGCCTTGCTGAAGCGGTTCCTGGCGCATTTCTCGGTGCCGTCGGAAATCTATATCCCGGATCGCATTTTCGAGGGCTACGGCCCCAATCCCGATGCCATGCGCGAACTCGTGTCGCGCGGCGCGACGCTGATCGTCACCGTCGACTGCGGCACCAACAGCGCCGTTTCCGTCGATGCGGCCAATGAAGCCGGCGCCGATGTCGTGGTGCTCGACCACCACCAGGTCGGCGGAGCCTTGCCGGCGGCGATTGCCGTCGTCAATCCAAACCGCGACGACGATCTTTCCGGGCAGGGCCATCTGTGTGCCGCCGGCGTGGTCTTCCTCGCTCTGGTGCAGGCCGCAAAAATCCTGCGTGGCCTCAGCGATTTTGCGCCGCCCGACCTGCTTTCGCTGCTCGATCTCGCTGCATTGGCTACCGTTTGCGACGTGGTGCCGCTCACCGGCGTCAATCGTGCCTTCGTCGTCAAAGGGCTGCAAATGGCGCGCCAGCAGAAGAATGAAGGGCTGGCCGCGTTGGCGCGGGTTTCTCGCATCGGCGAGCCGATCAGCACCTTTCATCTCGCCTATCTGATCGGTCCGCGCATCAATGCCGGCGGGCGTATCGGCGATGCGGCGCTTGGCAGCCGGCTGCTTGCAACGGACGATCCGGTCGAGGCTCGGACCATCGCCGAGACGCTCGACCGGCTGAACCAGGAACGGCAACAGATGGAGCAGGAGATGCTGGCCCAGGCGCGCGCCGAAGCCGATGCGGAGCTTGCCGGTGGCAACGGACCGGCGATCATCGTCACCGCCAGCAACAGCTGGCACCCCGGCATCGTCGGCCTGCTCGCCTCGAGGCTCAAGGATCACGCGCGGCGGCCGGCTTTCGCCATCGCCTTCAATGCCGTGGGAATCGGTACCGGTTCGGGCCGTTCGGTGTCGGGCTTCGATCTCGGCCGTTTGGTGCGCGAGGCCGCCGCTGCCGGACTGATCGTCAAGGGCGGCGGCCATGGCATGGCGGCCGGCATAACCGTGGAGCGCGCCAAGCTCGGCGAACTCAGGGCGTTCTTCGAGGAACGGGCGGCCGCTGACGTTTTCCGGCTGCAGGACGAGGAAAGCCTGGCGATCGACGGTGCGCTCGCTGCCGAGGGCGCAACGCTCAACCTGCTCGACGCCTTGGAAAAGGCTGGCCCATTCGGCGCCGGCCATGTCCCTCCGGTTTTCGTGCTGCCGCGTCATCGGCTGGCCGACGCACGGCCGGTCGGCACAAACCATATACGCTGCGAATTGCAGTCGGACAGCGGTGGCCGCATCCAGGCGATCGCCTTTCGCGCCGTCGATACGGTGCTTGGCGAGTTCCTGTTCAAGAACCGAGGCAAGACCGTGCATGTGGCAGGCTCGTTGTCGGGCAATTACTGGAACGGCAACCGCACTGTGCAGTTCCGCATTGTCGATGCGGCGCGCGCGTGAGGTTTGATCAGGCGAGAACGGTCTGCAGCCGGCTCAGCTCACCAATCTGCGCCATCGTTGCCTGGTAGCCGAGCTGGATTGCCTCGTCGGCGCGATGGAATTCGGTGAGGCCGATATGGCTGAGCTTGGGCTGCAGCGACATGTCGGGCGGATCGCCGGCCAGCCTGGCGCGCGAGATGCGATCCTGGATGATGTTGAAGGCCTCGACCATGACGCCGGTGATGCCGAGGCGTGTCTGATGCGACTGGTGCTCGGCATCGACGCGCCCGCCGCGCGTTGCGTCCTTTTCGACAACCAGCTCGCCAGCGCTGTGCTTGATCACGGCGGCGCGGCCGAACAGGTCGTAGTGAAGGTTGACCGCCACGACGAGCGGCTGCTCGTAGGCGCGGCAGACCGACACAGGAACCGGGTTGACCAGTGCGCCGTCGACCAGCACGCGGCCGTTGCAGTTTACCGGCTCGAACACGCCAGGCAGTGCGTAGGACGCGCGCATGGCTGTGATCAGCGAGCCGCTCGACAGCCAGATCTCGTGGCCGGTGCGGATTTCCGATGCGACGCAGACGAAAGGCTTGGGCAGCTCCTCGAAACGGACGCCGTTCACATGTTCGCGCAGGCGGGCATCCAGCTTCATGCCGCCAAACAGGCCGCTGCCGCGCAGATTGAGATCTAGCAGGCCGAAAATGCGCCGCTTGGTCAGGCCGCGGGCGAACTCTTCCAACTCGTCCAGTTTGCCGGCGAGATAACAGCCGCCGACCAGCGCGCCGATCGAGGTGCCGGCGATCATCGAAACTTCGATGCCCGCTTCGTCCAACGCGCGCAGCACGCCGATATGGGCCCAGCCCCGGGCGCAACCGCCGCCCAAAGCGAGCGAAATGCCTGTTTTTCCTGGAGATTTGGTTTCCGGTGCGCCGCCGGACGAGGAGAGGCCGTTGGCTTCTCGAACGTCTGGTCTGTTACGCAATGACGCCCACTCGAGCATCATGATCTCCCTTGTCCCACATCCCTTGTATCAGAAGGATGTTTGAGAATAGTGAACGTGAGTGGTTTGTGAATATGGAATGGTTCACAAAGGCTTCCGATACGTGTTTTCCGCATCGAACAGCGGCTTGCTGCCATCGTCGGCAAGCGTCGCCTTGCCGTCGGTCAGCCCCACCGTCCGATAGAAGCAGGAACGCCGGCCGGTGTGACAGGTTGCGTCGTGGCCCAACACTTTCACGCGAAGCCACAATGCGTCCTGGTCGCAGTCCGTGCGCATCTCGACGACATGTTGGAAATTGCCCGAGGTATCGCCCTTTTTCCACAGCGCGTTGCGCGAGCGCGACCAGTAGTGGGCGATGCCAGTTTCCAGCGTCAGAGCCAATGCCTGCGCATTCATGTGTGCGACCATCAGCAGCATGCCGTCTTCGGCATCGGTGACGACCACGGTGACGAGGCCGGCGGCGTCGAAGCGCGGTGACAACACCGCGCCTTCTTCCAGGGCCTTCTTGTCTGACGAAGCTTTGGGAAATTCCAGTGCCGACATCGCCGGTCTATTTTCCTGTTGACCGTGACGCCGGCGAGGGGCTCACGCCCCGCCGCGCACCATGGTGACAAAACGAACCTGCTCCTCCGGCGTGTCCTTGAAGACGCCGGTGAAGGTGGAGGTCAGCGTGGTCGAACCCTGCTTGCGAATGCCGCGCATGGCCATGCACATATGCTCGGCCTCGATCATGACAGCGACGCCGCGCGGATTGAGCACATCCTGGATGACGCCGGCGATCTGCGCGGTCAGCGCTTCCTGCGTCTGCAGGCGATGCGCGAAGATATCGACGACGCGCGCGATCTTGGACAGGCCGACCACCTTGCCGTCCGGCAGATAACCGACATGCGCCTTGCCGATGATCGGCACCATGTGGTGCTCGCAATGCGAATGGAACTGGATGTCCCTGACGATGACGAGATCGTCGTAGCCGGCGACCTCTTCGAAGGTGCGGCCGAGCTCCTCGGCCGGACACATGTCATAGCCGCCGAACATTTCGCGGAAGGCCTTGGCCACGCGCTTGGGCGTGTCGATCAGACCTTCGCGGTCCGGATTGTCACCGGTCCAGCGCAAAAGCGTGCGCACGGCGGCCTCGACCTCGGCTTCGCTCGGACGGTCGGTGACCGGCTTTTCCATATAGGCGGACTGGGGCATGAGTTTCTTGATGACGGCATCCATAAAAGGCGTCTCCCGTAGTTCCTCTCCAAGGAGGAACGAGTTGAACGGACCACGACCTTTCGGTGTCGGAAACTCGCCCCGTTTCCAGCCCCGTAAGCGGCGTGAACTCCCCGGCCAGGACAGCGGCGCTCATCGCCTTGTCGTTACCGGACTGTGAGCATTATATAAGATCGTAGCGAGCGAAAGGAAGATACGGCAGCGGCAATCGCTGTTCGCTTGGCGGCGACGGATTGGAAAATAATGATCAACGACGTCTATAACGCGAAAATTCTCGGCTTTGCCGGAAACATCGCCCGCATCGGCCGGCTCGATCATCCCGACGCGACCGCGAAGGCGCATTCCAAACTGTGCGGTTCGACCGTTACCGTCGATCTCAAGATGGAGGATGGCGTGGTCACCGACTTCGCCCATGACGTGAAGGCCTGCGCGCTCGGCCAGGCGTCGTCCTCGATCATGGCGCAGCATGTCGTCGGCGCGAGTGCCGAGGAATTGCGCGCGGTGCGCGACACCATGCTGAAAATGCTGAAGGAAAATGGCGAGCCGCCGGAAGGGCGCTTCGCAGACCTCAAATATCTGGAGCCGGTGCGCGACTACAAGGCGCGCCATGCCTCGACCATGCTGACCTTCGATGCCGTGGTCGACGCCATCGGCCAGATCGAGAAGAAGCGCGCCGAACAAGCGGCTTAAGCCTGCTCCTGCAGCGCGTGTCTGCTTTCGGCAAATTCGCCTCTTAACCAGTCGGCGAACGCGGATGCCGGTTCCGATAGACCGCCCAAATCCCTGGCCACCAGCCAGTACGCGCCCGAGGCAACATCGATGTCGAAGGGCTTGATCAGCGCGCCGGTTTTGACCTCGTTGCCGATCTGAAGGAGATCGCCCAGCGCCACGCCATGTCCGAGCAGGGCAGCCTGCTTGGAAAGCGATGCGTCCGCCAGCATCGGACCCCGCGCGGGCACGGCATCCGCTGGCACGCCAGCCGCTTCGAACCAGCGCGTCCAACCCTGGCGATTTTCCTCATGCAAAAGCGTGTAGCGGGCAAGGTCGACCGGCTTCTCCAGAGGGGGACCGGAGGCGAGCAGTGCCGGCGACAGAACCGGCGAGTCGACCGTGGAGGCAAGCCGCTCCGCCTGGCTGCGTGGCCAGGAGGTGGCGGCGGGACTGAAGCGCAGGGCAAGCTCGGGCTGGTCACTGCGGAATTCGATCAGCCTGACATCGACTTCGAGTGATACGTCGATGTCAGGCCGTAACTGGCGAAACCGATTGAGCCGGGGGACCAGCCAGACGGAGGCAAGCGACGGCTCGATGCTGACGCGAACCACCGACTGCCCCGGGGCTGCCGCCAATTCGCAGAGCAGCCGATCGATGGCGTCGAAACTTGTTACAAGCTGATCAAGCAGCCGGCGGCCGGCGTCGGTCAGTTCGACGCGTCGATGGTGACGTTCGAACAAGGGCTGGCGCAGGAAGGTTTCGAGTTCACGGATCTGGCGGCTAATTGCAGCCTGCGAGACGAAAAGCTCCTCGGCGGCCTTGCTGAAGCTCAGATGCCGGCCCGCCGCCTCGAAACTCCTCAATGCCGTCAGCGGCAGGCGCGCGCGCTTCATTTTCGCATAACCCAGGATCATCCGAAGTGGAAATTATACTCGTTTGAAGGCGAACGCCAGCGGCGGTCTAATCGCGTCAAAGGAGACACGACCATGATCCAGTTCCTGGACATTTTCGGCGATGTCATGCGGATCGCAACGTTCCAATGGCGCGACGAAAGGCACCATGCTGAACGTTGCGATGAGCCTGCCATCCCTAGCCGCCGGGCGCATCCGGTTGAAAGGCGGCGTTTACGGCGCTTCCGGCCATGACGGCAGGGCATACAGGGGTGGGGATTGCGTTCTTCCGACGAAGCTCACATCTATCGCTGGGAAGAACGCGAGATGGAGATTGCGGTGCACGACCCGCATGGGCATGCCCACACCGCCAGACCGCCGGGGCGCGGCCGCAACTGGCCCGGCCCGTGGCGCAAGACGCCTGGCCGTCTCCTCGGCACGTCGGTCGTGCGCTTCTACCAGCTGACGCTGTCGGGCTTTGTCGGCAATTCCTGCCGGCATCTGCCGACCTGTTCCGAATATGCGCATGAGGCGATCGCCCGCCATGGCCTGTGGGCCGGCGGCTGGATGGGGTTTTTCCGTGTGCTGCGCTGCGGGCCCTTCGGCACGCATGGCATCGACCTGGTGCCGGAAGCGCTGTCGGATCGTTATGTCTGGTTTATGCCGTGGCGCTATTGGCGGATCGGCAAGAAGAGTGCCGAAACCAAGGCATGAATGCACCGGTCACGCTTCGCATGGAAGCGCGCGTTTACGATCGGGTAGGGTTAACGCAAGCCTGCACAAAGACTGCGCATTTGAGACAAAATCGAGACAAGAGACCTCGCTAAGCCCGCTCGCGAATACCCTTTCTGGAGCGAGCATCAATGCGTAACATCGACCGGTTTCCCTTTATCCTGGCTGGAGTGCTGTTCCTGCTCGCCTGGCTGCTGGGGTTCCCGATGCGCGCGCAATCGGCGCCGCTTGGGGACGTGCAGTGCACGCTGATCGCCGATGCGGCGACCGGCAAGACGCTCTATCAGGACGGCACTTGCGACCAGCGGTTCAGCCCGGCCTCGACGTTCAAGGTGCCGCTTTCGCTGATCGGCTATGATGCGGGCATCCTGAGCGACGAACACACGCCGAGCTGGGATTACAAACCCGAGTTCAATGCGGTGAAGCGGGATCAGAAGACCGTCGATCCGGTGATCTGGGAGCGCGATTCGATTCTGTGGTTCTCGCGGGAGATCACGCGGCGACTCGGTGCTGAAAAGTTTGCCGGCTATGTCTCGAAACTCGACTACGGCAACAATGACGTTTCCGGCAATCCCGGCAAGAATGATGGCCTGACCCATTCCTGGGTGAACTCCTCGCTCAAGATCACACCGGTGGAGCAGGTCGATTTCCTGCGCAAGCTGCTTGCCCGTAAGCTGCCGGTCTCGGCCAAGGCCTACGACATGACGTCAGCCATCATCCCGACATTCCAGGCCGGAGGCTGGACGGTGCAAGGCAAGACCGGCAGCACAAGGCTGGCCAATGATGCCGACAAGGTCAGGGACAAGCGTTCGCTGGGGTGGTTCGTCGGCTGGGCAAAAAAGGACGGCCAGCAGATCGTCTTTGCGCGCCTGGTCGTCGACGCCACTCGCACCGATATGCCCAAGGGGCTCAAGACGCGGGCAGCGTTCCTGAAGGATCTGCCGCTGCTGGTGAAATAATCTGGTCAGGCGGTTCGGCGGGCACGGATGATGTGGCCGCCGGAATTGCTCGTCATTGCTTTCGGTGCCCCGGAAAAGCGCGCGGCAATATCGCCGCTCTGGATATCTTCGATCTCGTCGAAGCCGAGCTCGGTCAGGGATTTCGTCAGTTCTGCTGGCACAAAGAAGCTGATCCATGGCTCGCCGACAGACGCGACGCGCGCCGCATGGTAGGCGAGAGCAGCTCTTCCCGCCGCATCGCGGTTCTCGGCCGGCTCGCTATAGTCGAACACGACCTCCGAGCCGGGGATGGCCGCTATCCAGGACAGTGTGCCGAAGATCGCTTCCCTGGTCAGATAGGGGACGACCCCCAGCCAGATGAAGAAGCTTGGCTCGGTCGACCGCAAACCGGCCGCATCCAGTTCCGCGGCCAGGCTCTGCCGCTCGAAATCGACCGGCACGAATCTGGTGACGGGTGGCTCGGCAAGACCGCTATCAGCCATGCAGTTGCGCTTCCAGGCTTGCGTCGCCGGGTGGTCGACTTCGAACACGCCGAGATCCGGATACGGATTGCGCAGCGAAAACGTATCGAGGCCGGCGCCAAGCACGACAAGCTGACGGACACCACGACGCACCGCCACCGCCAGCCAGTCCTCGGCGAACCGGGCGCGCGCGGTCACAAACAGGCGCATGAGCCGGCCGCGCTCGTCTTCCTGCTCAAGCTCCTGTGCCGCGGGAGCCGCTTCACCCAGAATCGCGATGGCATAGGGATCGCGAAACAGCCCTGCTTGCGGCGAAAACTGATGCAGAGCCCTCATGCGTGCGACGCCAAGGGCGGTTCGGCTGGGTGTTGCGTCTTCCATGCTGGTGATTCCAGTTTATGTCGTGCATTTTCGCAAGCATTTGCGATCGGTCAGCGACATCTGTGGTGACATTTCCTGACGGTTGCACCAATTGCCGCTCTTTACCTGACGCAATGCTGCCTCTAAAACCTCGCCGCTGCCGGATGCCTCCGGCTTTTCCCACGACCACCCGCGCTCGTTTGCGGGACTGGATAGGAGATACCAATGCTGAATTCCGTTTCCCTGACATTTCCCGATGGCTCCGTCCGCGACTACGACGCGGCGATGACCGGCGCCGGCCTTGCCGAATCGATCTCGAAGTCGCTCGCCAAGAAAGCTGTCGCCTACGCCATCGACGGCACCGTGCGCGATCTCTCGGACCCGCTCGGCAAGTCGGGCAAGGTCGAGATCATCACCCGAGACGATGCGCGCGCTCTCGAGCTTATCCGTCACGACACCGCGCACGTGCTGGCGGAAGCCGTGCAGGAATTGTGGCCGGGTACGCAGGTGACCATCGGACCGGTGATCGAGAACGGGTTCTATTACGACTTCGCCCGCAACGAGCCGTTCACGCCCGACGACTTTCCGGTCATCGAGAAGAAGATGCGCGAGATCATCGCGCGCAACAAGCCGTTCACCAAGGAGGTCTGGTCGCGCGACAGGGCGAAAAAGGTGTTCGCCGACAAGGGCGAGCGCTACAAGCTCGAGCTGATCGACGCCATTCCCGAGGACCAGGATCTCAAGATCTACGCGCAGGGCGACTGGTTCGATCTTTGCCGTGGCCCGCACATGGCCTCGACTGGCCAGATTGGCAACGCCTTCAAGCTGATGAAGGTGGCGGGCGCCTATTGGCGTGGCGATTCGAACAATCCGATGCTGACGCGTATCTACGGCACGGCCTGGGCCGACCAGGCGCAGCTAGAAGCCTACCAGACGATGCTGGAGGAGGCTGAAAAGCGCGACCACCGCAAGCTTGGCCGGGAGATGGACCTGTTCCATTTCCAGGAAGAGGGACCGGGCGTCGTCTTCTGGCACGCCAAGGGCTGGAAGATGTTCCAGAACCTGGTCAATTACATGCGCCGTCGCCTCGACGAGCAGGGCTATCAGGAGGTCAATGCCCCTCAGGTGCTCGACAAGAGCCTGTGGGAAACGTCGGGCCACTGGGGTTGGTATCGCGACGCCATGTTCAAGGTGACGGTCGCCGGTGACGACACCGACGACGACCGTGTCTTTGCGTTGAAGCCGATGAACTGCCCCGGACATGTGCAGATTTTCAAGCATGGATTGAAGTCCTATCGCGATCTGCCCGTAAAACTTGCTGAATTCGGCAATGTGCATCGCTACGAACCGTCGGGAGCACTGCACGGTCTGATGCGCGTGCGCGGCTTCACGCAGGATGATGCGCACATCTTCTGCACCGAAGAGCAGCTGGCAGCGGAATGCCTGCGCATCAACGATTTGATCCTGTCGACCTATGCCGATTTCGGTTTTGAAGAGGTCAGCGTCAAGCTGTCGACGCGGCCGGACAAGCGGGTCGGCACCGATGAGGCCTGGGACCACGCCGAGGCGATCATGGGCAACGTGCTGGAGACGATCAGGACAAGATCGGGCAACCGGATCAAGACCTCGATCAATCCGGGCGAGGGCGCCTTCTACGGGCCGAAGTTCGAATATGTGCTGAAGGATGCCATCGGCCGTGAATGGCAATGCGGCACCACGCAGGTCGATTTCAACCTGCCGGAACGTTTTGGCGCCTTCTACATCGGCTCGGATTCGGAAAAGAAGCAGCCCGTCATGGTGCACCGTGCCATTTGCGGTTCGATGGAGCGCTTCCTCGGCATCCTCATCGAGAACTATTCCGGACATTTCCCGCTGTGGTTCGCACCGCTGCAGGTCGTGGTGGCGACGATCACCTCCGAGGCGGACGGCTATGCGACCGAAGTGGTGGCAAAGCTGAAGGCCGCAGGCCTGTTGGCGGAGGCCGACCTTCGCAACGAGAAGATCAACTACAAGGTCCGTGAGCACAGTTTGGCCAAGGTGCCGGTCATCCTCGTCTGCGGCAAGCGCGAGGCGGAGGAGCAGACGGTCAACATCCGCCGGCTCGGCTCGCGCGACCAGGAATCGCTTGGCCTTGCCGAGGCGATCGAACGGCTGACCGAAGAAGCGATCACGCCCGATCGCCGGCGCAAACGCGCCGCCTGATCGTCATGGTCACAAGGAATGGCGGTGGAGCGCTCCACCGCCATTTTCATATCCCTGTCACGCCAACCTTGTAACGAGCAACGATGCTCAAACTGAAATTGCGCGAAAAACCGTTTCCAGAGCTTTCCTATGCCAATCCGCGCCAACCGGCGCTGACGCGCTGGGTCATCCATTCCATAGAAGGCCTGTCGGGCCGCGACCGGTATGCCGCGCTCTATGATTTCTGGCGCCGCCAGGTGGTGCCGACCGGCGAGCGCGTGTTCAGCCGCATGCTCGACCTGATCGAGGTGCGGATACGCACCGCCGACCAGTGGCCGCCAGCGCCATTGCCGGACACACCGCTGGTGATCGTGGCCAACCATCCGTTCGGCATCGGCGACGGCATTGCCGTGCTCTCCTTGGTGGAGCAGCTCGGGCGACCTTTCCGGGTGATGATCCACAAGGATTTGCTCAAGATCCGCGAGATGGAGCCCTATTCGCTGCCGATCGACTTCTCCGAGACGAAGGACGCACTGAAGAACAACATGGCCGTGCGCCACGAGGCGGTGCGGCTGCTGAAGGAGGGCGTCACCATCGTGGTGTTTCCCGCCGGTGGCGTGGCCACCGCGCCGAAAGGCTTTGGCCGGGCGCGCGACCTGCCATGGAAGATGTTTCCGGCTCGCCTCGTCCAGGATGCCAAGGCGTCCGTCATTCCGATGCATTTTTCCGGTCAGAACGGCAGGCTGTTCCATCTGGTCAGCGGGCCGATGAACATGGCCGAGCGCGACGGCCGCGTCGCCAAATTCGTCGGCAAGGCCTCGCTGACCCTGCGCCTTTCGATGCTCATCCACGAGTTCGCGCGGTTGTCAGGTAAGGCGATAGACGTGCGTGTCGGCGAGATACTGAGCTGGAGCGAACTGGAGCCGCTGCGCGACCGCAAGGCATTGCTCGACCGGCTTTATCGCGGCGTGTTCGATCTCGCGCCGCCAGCGCCGCGCCGCCGGATGCCATTCCTGCCGGCGCGAACAAAGCTGGCAGCCTAGGGCTAGTCCGCGCCTTCTTCGGGATCCATCGCCGCCGCTTCGGTCGCCAGAACCTCGATTTCCTGGTTCTGTCCGGCCACGACGGTAAAGTCCTTCTGGTAGATGCGGTCGCGGTTCTTGGCGATGATGGTGTAGTCGCCCTCGGCAAGCACCATCGAGGCAAAGGCGCCCACGGTCTCCTTGATCGGATCGCCGGATTCGTTGAGCAGCGACCAGGACGTGTCGGCGATGGCTTCGCCACCGGCTTCGCGCACCAGCTTCATCGTGATCTCGGCGGCATGATGCTCGACTGTGGCTTCGGTCAACTTGCCGGCCTCGACGCGGATATCGGAGCGGATGACGGCGTTGACGGCTCCATAGGTCGAGACGACATGGTAGATGCCGGCGTTGAGCCGCACGACGCTGTTGGGCTCGACATCGGGAATGATCAGCGCGCGGTCGCCATTGGCCTCGGCGGTGCCCTCATAGATCGAGAAGCGCAGCTTCTTCGGCGGGATGCGCACGCCGCCGGACAGAACCGCGTCGAGCTTCAAGCCACCGGCATCGAGCACGAGGCTTTCGCGCTTGGCTTCCTTGCCGACGGTGATGCGCTTGGTGGCGCCGGCGCGGCCATAGGAGGCATGCACCAGATAGCTGCCGGGCTCGAGCTGGAAAACGGCGCTGCCGCCATGCGCGGAGGCCACCATCGGCAATTTGCCGTTGACGGGTTCGGGCTTGAAGACACGCCAGACCAGTCCGCGGGTGATGTCGGTGCCCTTGTCGGTCAGCTGGGCCGACAAAGTGATGGCGCCACCGCCGCCAAGTGCCAGCGGGGTTTCGCTCTTGGGCGTCGCATAGCTCGAGATTCCGGGAAGTTTCAGGTCGCCGACGCCGTCTTTTTCCTGCGCGGCGGCCAGTGATACCGGCAGCAGGAACAGCGCGGCGCAAAGCCGGACCAGGAAAAGACGCAGTCGCCCCTCAAACATGCCTTGCGTTGAACCCCATGGCGGTGGCAATTTCAAGGCTTAAGAGTCCAATCGACGACTCTTCAGCCCGGCGTTTGCGCGCCTTTTGCCCGAGCCGCCCGAATTCCCGATGGCGCGCTTCAGCTCAAACAGAGTGTTTCAGGAGACTTGCGCCCATGGCGTCGCCGATCATCGACTTCCTGCTGAGCCGAAATTCGGCGCCGGTTCCGGATCTCAAGGAGCCGGCGCCAGGCGATGCCGATATCGCCACGATGATTGCAGCCGCCACGCGCGTGCCCGACCATGGCCGGCTTGAACCCTGGCGCTTCATCCTCTATCGCGGCGACGTCCGCGTCGAGATCGGCAAAAAGCTGGCGGCGCTTGCCGAACAGCGGGAAGGGCCGCTGGCGGAGGGCCGCCGGAACCAGGAACTGGCCCGCTTCTCGCGCGCGCCGCTGGTCATCGGCGTGGTGTCGGTGCCGAAAGAGAATCCCAAGATTCCGCAATGGGAAATGTTCCTGTCCGGCGGCATGGCTGCTATGAATCTGATGATCGCAGCCAATGCGTTGGGCTATGGCACCAACATGATCAGCAACTGGTATTCAGACGTGCCGGAGGGCAGGGCGATCCTCGGACTGGCGCCGCAGGAGCGCGTCGTCGGTTTCGTCCATATCGGCTCTTATGCCGGCCCGGCGCCGGAGCGGCCACGGCCTGACCCGGCAAAGCTCTATGCCGATTACTCAGGACCCTGGGCGAGCTGAATGTTCTACGAGCCGTCCAAGGGGCACGGGTTGCCCCATGATCCGTCGAAGGCGATCGTGGCGCCGCGTCCGATCGGCTGGATATCGACGCTGAACGGGGCCGGCGAGATCAACTTAGCGCCGTACTCGTTCTTCAATGCGTTTTCGACGCGGCCCTTCATCGTCTGGTTCTCCTCGGAGGGAGAGAAGGACAGCGCTTCATTCGCCCAGGAGACCGGCGAGTTCGTCGCCAATCTGGTCGGCCGCGATCTTGCGGAGAAGATGAATTATACGTCCGTCGACGCGCCGCGTGGCGTCAATGAGTTCGTCTATGCCGATCTCGCCATGGCGCCTTCGCGTCTCGTCAGGCCGCCGCGCGTGGCGGCGGCGCCCGCCGCGCTCGAATGCCGGGTGACGGAGGTGTTTCGTCCGAAGGCGCTGGACGGAACCCCGACGAGCGCGGTCGTCGTCGCCGGCGAAGTGGTTGGCGTGCACATCGACGATGCTTTCCTGAAAGACGGCCTGTTCGACATCACCAAGGCCGGCAACGTGGCTCGTCTCGGCTACATGGACTATGCCAGCGTCAACGAGGTCTTTTCGATGCGCCGGCCACGCTGGGGCAAAGAGTGACCGGCGATCGAAGCATTCTGGGAGTCGTTACCGGCGCATCCGCGCCGGAGACGCCGACCAGCGGTCGCTGGGCGGCGTCACCGTCAACCCGCTGAAGTCGGAAGCGCTGGCCTATCTGCCGGAACACCGGATCATCGTGCTGGCGCGGGACTAAGCCGAAATCCCTGCCGCTCTCGCGCGCGCCAGCAGCCGTTCGGCCAGCCGCAGATGCGGACGGTCGAACATCTTACCGTCGATGCCGACGACGCCGGGATTTCCGGCAGCCTCGAACGCCGCGACGATCGCCGCCGACTGTCTCACGGCCTCGGCCGAGGGTGTGAAAGCAGCGTTGATGACGGGTACCTGATCAGGGTGGATCGCCATCTTGCCGGTGAAGCCGTCGCGCTCGGCCTCCGCGCATTCGGCGGCGAAGGCCGCCATGTCGCGAAAGTTCGGGAATACGGTGTCGATCGCCGCGACCTCGGCTGCACCGGCGGCGAGGATGGTCGTCAAGCGAGCGTGGCGGAACACGTCGGTGTAGCGGCCGCTCTCGTCGCGGGCAGCGCGTGCGCCGATCGCCGCCGAAAGGTCCTCCGCGCCCCAGGTGAGACCGGTGAGCCGCGCGCTCGCGCCGGCATAGGTGGCGGCGGCGAGCACACCGGCCGGGGTTTCGGTGATGATCGGCAGAATCTTTACCGCGCCGTCGGGCAGGCCATTCTCGGCCTCCCGAACCCTGAGCTTTGCCGAGAGCTGCTGGACGTCCTGGCCGCTGTTGGATTTGGGCAGCATGATGCCGTCCGGCTTTGCCGGAACGAGCGCGGCAAGATCGTCGTCCGTCAACCCGGTCGAGAGGTCGTTGACCCTGATGTAGATTGCTGAGCTGGTCTGTGCCCTGTGGTCGGCAATGAAGCGTGCCGCGACGCCGCGCGCCGTCGCCTTGTTCTGCGGCGCCACGGAATCTTCGAGGTCGATGATCACCACGTCGGCGCCGGCGGCAAATCCTTTTTCGAGCTTGCGCTCGGAATCGCCGGGAACGAAGAGCAGCGAGCGCATCAGGCGGCCTTTTTCAGCATCATCGCTTGCCTGGTACATTTGGCAACGAGGTCGCCATTCTCGTTGTAGGCGCGGTGTTCGAATTCGACGATGCCGCGATCAGGCTTCGACTTGGACTCCCGAACCGAGATGACCGTGGTCTCGACGCGAATGGTGTCGCCGTGGAAGACCGGATGCGGAAAGGTGGTTTCCTTCATGCCGAGATTGGCGACCGTCGTGCCGACGGTGATGTCATTGACCGAAATGCCGATCATCAGGCCGAGCGTGAACAGCGAGTTGACCAGCGGCTTGCCCCATTCGCTCCTGGAGGCGAAATCAAAGTCGATATGCAACGGTTGCGGGTTCAGCGTCATCACCGAAAACAGCATGTTGTCGCTCTCGGTCACTGTCTTGCGCAGTGTATGCTGGAAGACATGGCCGACGACAAACTCCTCGAGATATAGCCCGGCCATTTTCAGTCTCCTGCGCTGATTGACGGTTGATAGGCGCTGCATCCAGCGCTCGCAAGCCAGTTAATGAACATGGTGAACCGTTCGTAAACCATTTCTGCCTACCGTCGTGAGCGGGGCTGGAAACCTTCCGGAGAGGGGCATAAGCGGACGGGCATGGTTGTTGTTTCGCATTTCCTGAAATGGATCTACACGGCAAGGGTGTCGGAGCGCGCCGCCGCGGCCAATGCGCTGGCCCGGGCCTATGTGAATTCCGAATTGCCGTTCGAGGATCGCTGCGCGGCGGAGGCGGCGCTCACCCTGCTGCTCGACGACGCCTCGTCGAAGGTGCGGCTGGCAATGGCGGAAGCGCTCTCGATGAGCCCCCTGGCGCCGCTGCAGATCATCAGTGCGCTGGCCTCCGACCAGCCCGAGGTCGCCGGCGTCGTGCTGGCGCGCTCGCCGCTGCTCACCGACGCCGACCTGATCAATCGCGTGGCGGCGAGCCAGAAGGCCACGCAGAAGCTGATCGCCGACCGGCCGTTCGTCTCGATGGCGCTGTCGGCGGCTATCGCCGAGATCGGCGAGGCGGAAGCCTGCGCCGTGCTGCTGGGCAATTGCGGCGCCGACATCGCCTCGCTGAGTTTTCGCCGCATGGCCGAACGCCACGGGCATCTGCCTATGGTGCGCGAGGCGCTGATATCGGATATCAGGCTGCCTGCCGACTGCCGGCATATGCTGCTGATCAAGCTTGGCGAGACATTGAAGACATCGCCGCTGGTGATGGCGTTGATGGGCGCCGCGCGTGCCGACCGTGTCATGCGGGACGCCTGCGTCAAAGCCTCGGTGACGCTCATCGAGGGCACGCGCCAGGAAGAACACGCAGCACTGATCGAGCATCTCAGGCTGCGTGGCGATCTCACCGCGAGCTTCCTCATCCGCACCATCGCGCATGGCAAGGTCGACTTCTTCGGCTCCACGCTGGTGGCGCTCGGCCAGCAGTCCGAACCGCGGGTGAGGGCGCTGCTGGCCGGTGGGCACGATGTGGCCTTGCAGGCATTGTTCCGCAGCGCGGGGCTGGCGGCCGCCACCCATCCGGTCATCCTGCGCGCGCTGAAAATCTGGCGGGAGGTCGCCAATGGCAAACGCGTCGCCGGCGTGCAGGAAGTCAGCTGGCTGATGCTCAAGGAATTGGGCGGCCAATCCGCCGAAGGCGATCTCGCCGCCCTGGTCAAGTCGATCCATCTCGACGCACTGCGCGAGAATGCGCGGGGGCACGCACTGGCGATTGCCGCTGCCTAAAGCGCGTCGTCCTGAAACGGACTCACGCGACGCGCTTTAAGCCTTTGTTTTGATGCATGTCGTTGTCCAGAACCGCTGCACACTTCTGGGCGACATGCACTAACCTCGATCCTTCGCAAAGAAGTCCGGAAAATCTTCGATCGCCGCTGCGATGATGCGCAGCGAAGCTGCTACCTGCAGCGTTTCACCGGCGCTACTTCGCTGGGCAATCGTGCCGGCATACTGCCTGGCGACAGTTACTGTCGACGTCCGCGGCTCGCCGGGACGCCGGAAAAGCAGCTCGCGTGCCAGCCCGCGCAGAAAATTCGACATCGAGAGAGCCGTTTCGGCCGGCAGGGTTGAACTTTGCAGCGCATGGCGCAGGCGCAGGATTTCGATACCGACCGTGACACCCGCTATGCTGCCGTCCAGAACAGAGTCGCCCTTCTTTCCGGTGCGTTGTGTCTGCGACATAAGCTGGTTGACGCGGTCATAGGCAAGGCTCTCGAAAGCGGTGCGCCTGGGCACGCGCTCGTGCAGGCAAAGGCGCGCCAGATCTTCGCGCATCACGCGCACGATTCGGTTGACGAAGACCCACGGATCGGAGGGAAGCACGACGATGAAGACACCGATCGCCAGGAGAATGCCGACCAGGATTGACGCGCAGCCCGCCAGGAAGGGCCCGGGATCATAGGTCATCCCCTGATGCGGGCTCAGAAAGGCCAGGAAATTGATGGCGAAGGCCGTGGCGACGCCGACATAGCGCGGATTGGCCATCGCCAGTGCCGCAGGCACCAGGATCGGCACGACAAAGACCATGAACCAGCCGAATCCTGGCAAGGCCGGAAGCGCGATCTGGCCGACAAGGAAGGCAAAGGGCAGGGCCAGCAATGTGCCTTTGAAGAAGCCCCAGGCCACTTGCACCGGGTCGGGACGGGCGGCAAACAGGCTGGAGACGACCGAGACGAGAATGACCGTGCCCGCCGCTTCCGACCATTTCGTCGTCAGCCAGAAGGCCGCGACCAGCAGCGTGGCGAGAGCGGCGCGGACGGCATTGCGCGAGGCCGCATGGTAGTCGCGGTGCACCATGAGTGCAGGCTGCTTGCGCACGCGCCCCGCGCGCGACGCGGGTGCCCGCAAGGCGTCGAGGCCACGCAGCACTTCTTTAAAGGCTTCCGCGAAATCGGCGGCGATGGTGAGGCGCGTGATGGCCCCCAGTCTCTCCTCGGCCTGTCCGTCCGGCATGTCGGGCATCTGCCTTGCCCGGGCGGCGATCGCATCGAGGCGCGCCACCCACGGCGTCGTGTCGTCGAGAGCCGCTGGTCTGGCAACAAGTTCACCAACCAGAGCCTGCAGGTCGGCACGCACGGGAATTAGCGCCGCGTTTTTCGGTGCGGCATGTGCATGCAACGCGCGTGCCGCCGACAGGGCCGAAAGCAACTGGCCGATGGTGCGCCGGACAGGATGGGCGCGCGTTGCCAGGCTCGGCGCCTCCAACCTGGCATAGACCCGCATCTCGCCGAGTGTCTCTGCCTCGGCGATCAATTTTCGGTGGAGGTCGGCCAGTATGGCTGCATCGCGGCCTGAGAAGGCACCGCCCGCATAGACGGCAAGGTCGAGAATGCTGCGCTTCAGCCTTTCGATGATGGCTTCGCCTGCCAGCTTGGGCAAGATGAGCCGGCTGGTCACGCCGGCGCAGACGATGCCGAGCACGATTTCCGCGCAACGGGCGACAGCGAGATCGACGACCAGATGGGGTTGCCCGAAGGCCGGCAGGCCGATGATCATCGCCGTATAGCCGGCAAGTGCCGCGCCATAGGCCTCGGGATTGCGCAGCAGCGACGAGACGAAGGTGCTGATGCCGATCCACACGGCAAGCACCGTCACCAACAACCACGGATTGGAACCGAAGACTGTGGTGATGCCGATCGCCGCCAACCCGCCCGCCAGCGTGCCGAGCAAACGGTAGAAACCCTTGGCCAACACCATGCCCGCGACCGGTTGGGCGACGATGAACACGGTCATCATCGCCCACTGCGGATGATCGAGCTTTAGCGCATAGGCAGCCAGAAGGGCGATCAGGCCGGCCGACACGGTTCTAAGGGCGAAAATCCAGTCCGAGCGCGTTGGTCGAGTGAGGTCGGCGAACCGTGCCCCGAGATAATCTTTCAGCCGCGCCCAGGTCACATGCTCGACTCCGTATCCGCACGGACAAGGTAGGGCAGCGGGAGCCTAGATATCCAGCACTTCCGCTTCGGCGAACTCGGCGCGTTCCTGGATGAAGCGGAAGCGGGCTTCCGGCTTGGTGCCCATCAGCGCGTCGACCGCGTCCTTGGTGGCGGCCTCGGCATCGATCACATCGACCCGCAGAAGCGTGCGCTTCCTCGGGTCCATGGTGGTCTCCTTGAGCTGCGAGGCCATCATTTCGCCCAGGCCCTTGAAGCGGCCGAGTTCGACCTTGCCGCGCCCTGTGAACTCGGTGCGCAGGAGTTCGTCCTTGTGCGCGTCGTCACGGGCATACGCGACCTTGCCGCCTTGCCGGATCGAGTAAAGCGGCGGCACCGCCAGATAGAGATGGCCGCCACGCACCAGCGCCGGCATTTCCTGGTAGAAGAAGGTGATCAGCAGCGAGGCGATGTGGGCGCCGTCGACGTCGGCGTCGGTCATGATGATGACGCGGTCGTAGCGCAAATCCTCGTCGCGATACTTTGAGCGCGTGCCGCAGCCGAGCGCCTGGATCAGGTCCGATATCTGCTGGTTGGCGGCCAGCTTGTCGTTGCCGGCGCTGGCGACGTTGAGGATCTTGCCGCGCAGCGGCAACACGGCCTGGCTGGCGCGGTCGCGCGCCTGCTTGGCCGAGCCGCCGGCCGAGTCACCTTCGACGATGAACAGTTCGGCGCCGGCCGCGGCATTCTGCGTGCAGTCGGCGAGCTTGCCCGGCAGGCGCAATTTGCGCACCGCGCTTTTGCGCGACACTTCCTTTTCCTGGCGTCGGCGCACGCGCTCGTCGGCGCGCGCGATCACCCATTCGAGCAGCTTCGAGGCTTCCTGCGGATTGTCGGCCAGCCAATGGTCGAACGGGTCGCGGATCGCGGTCTCGACGATGCGGATCGCCTCGATCGTCGCCAGCCTGTCCTTGGTCTGGCCGACGAATTCCGGCTCGCGGATGAACACCGACAGCATGCCCGCCGCCGAGATCATGACGTCTTCCGAGGTGACGACAGAGGCGCGCTTGTTGCCGACGAGGTCAGCATAGGCGCGCAAGCCCCGGGTCAGCACGTTGCGGAAGCCGGCCTCGTGGGTGCCGCCTTCACCAGTCGGGATGGTGTTGCAGTAGGAATTGATGAAGCCATCGCCGCCGAACCAGGTCACCGCCCATTCGAGCGAGCCGTGGCCGCCCTGCTTTTCGCTTTTTCCGGCGAAGATTTCGCGCGTCACCTGGAAGTCGTCGCCGAGCGATGCCTTCAGGTAGTCCTTGAGACCGCCGGGGAAATGAAACTCGGCCTTGGCCGGTGTCGGATCCTTCTCCTTGATCAGCGACGGATCGCAGGTCCAGCGGATTTCGACGCCGCCGAACAGATAGGCCTTCGAGCGTGTCATGCGGTAGAGCCGGGCCGGCTCGAAGGCGCAGCCCTTGCCAAAAATCTGCTCGTCGGGATGGAAGCGGGTCCTGGTGCCGCGGCGGTTGTGGACCTCGCCGAGGTGCTCGAGGCCGCTGACCGGAATGCCGCGCGAGAATCTTTGACGGTAGAGCTGGCGGCCACGCGCGACTTCGACCTCGAGATGGTCGGACAGCGCATTGACCACGGAAACGCCGACGCCGTGCAGACCGCCCGAGGTCTCATAAACCTTGGAGTCGAACTTGCCGCCCGAATGCAGCGTCGTCATGATGACTTCGAGCGCCGGCTTCTTGTATTTCGGATGCGGATCGACCGGGATGCCGCGGCCATTGTCGGTAACGGTCAGAAACCCGTCGGCCGAAAGCTCGACATCGATGAAGGTGGCATGGCCGGCGACCGCCTCGTCCATCGAATTGTCGATGACCTCGGCGAACAGATGGTGCATCGCCTTGTCGTCGGTGCCGCCAATATACATGCCCGGCCGACGGCGCACCGGCTCGAGGCCTTCGAGCACCTCGATGTCGGCGGCGCTATAGCCCTCGCTGCCGTCCTTGGTGGCGGCCGGGCGCTTGGCCGCTGCCTGCACCAGCGGGTCCGCTGGGCGCGCCGGTGTGCGAACCGGCTGCGGCTGCTTGTCGATGTTGCCGAAAAGATCGTTGTTGTCGTCCATGCCTGCCATAGCGTCCGGTGCTGCGAATCACTCGTCGATACTGGCACGCTTTTCGGCGCCAAGCGACGGAGGTTCCTGTTACGTTCGGGGATTTGACCCCTCTTATCCTAAAACCATTCGATAACCAAGCGGGCGGAAATAGGTCCAATACCGCCGTTACGCATTCCTGATTCTTTAACAAAGCGGCCTAACGTGAGCCCAACATAACAAGAAACGGCAGGCATCAGGGGTTTCGGCGTGAGGGGCAAGGCCATAACGATGATCGGCATCGCCGCCGTTTTCGGCGCGATCTCGATCTTTGCCGCGGATTTCTGGGTCAAGAGCCAGGCCAAGCCCGATGCCGAGGAAAAGACGGCGTCGATCGCCGCTCCGGCACCGCCCAAGATCCAATTCAAAACCATCGTGGTGGCGAACGCACCGTTGCGCTACGGCATGGAACTCGACCGCGCCAAGCTGATCCAAATCCCATGGCCGCAGGATTCCCTGCCGCAGGGCGCCTTTGCCACCATTGAAGGATTGCTCGGCGAAGGCAATCGCATCGTGCTGTCGCCGATCGAAGTCAACGAACCGGTTCTGCTGACCAAGCTGTCGGGACCGAACGGCCGCGCGACGCTCTCCAACATGCTGACGCCGGGAATGCGGGCGGTCACCATCCGCACCGACGAGATCGCCGGTGTCGGCGGCTTCGTCACGCCGGGCGACCGCGTCGATGTCATGCTGACGCGCGATGCCGGTGAAATCCAGGAAGTCGCCAAGAACGCGCAAGGCGCGGCCGGTTCGACCATCACCTCCGAGATCGTGGTTTCCGACGCCAAGGTGCTGAGCGTCGGCCAGGGCGCCGACGAGCGCCAGACCACACCGCAGATCGCCAATTCCGTGACCATCGAGGTGACGACCGAAGGCGCGCAGAAAGTGGCGCTCGCCCGCACCGTCGGCACGCTGTCGCTGTCGCTTCGTTCGGCGGGCGAAGGCGGTGACGGCAAGGACGGCGTCACCACCATCTCTTCCTTTGGTGGATCGGTGGCGGGCAAGGCCCAGGCAGCAGCCGGTTCGCTCTTCGATGCGATGACGAAGGAGCCGGAGAAGCCGAAATTCAAGACGGTCATCGTGACGCGCGGCACGAAGGCCGAGGAATATAAGGTTCCCGCGCGGGACCAGAAGTAAAGCCCGGTGGGGACCGGCAGGGCGGGACAATGTTGATGCGTACCCAATATCCAATGACGGGCCGGTTGCGCTGCTTGCGCGCCCTGGCGATGGCGGTTGCTCTGGCGGCGGGCGGAATGCTCGTCTTGCCCGGCGCTGCCAAGGCGGACAATGAGATCGTCTATGTCTCCGCGACCAAGAATGCATCGATCAAGGTCGCCAAGGGCAAGCCCAAGACGATCGTGACCAGTGCCGCCTTCTACCAAATCGTCATCGGCGACCCGGAGATCGCCAACGTCAATCCGCTGACCGACAAATCCTTCTATGTGCTCGGCAACAATCTCGGCACCACCGGCATTGCGCTGTTTGACGAGAAGAAGCAGTTGGTCGGCACGGTCGACATCGAGGTGACGCTCGACACGGATCAACTGGCCAGCACCATCCGCGCCAGCGTGCCGGACGCCAAGATCAAGGTCGGCTCGGCCAATGGCCGTGTCGTGCTGTCGGGAGAGGCGGATGACGCGGTCGCCGCCGACAAGGCGAACAAGATCGCCACCCGCTTTTCCGGCAACGAGGAGGTGATCAACTCGGTCAATATCTCGTCGTCGCAGCAGGTCCAGCTCAATGTCCGCTTTGTCGAGATCAATCGCCAGGCAAGCCAGGATCTCGGCGCCAAATACAGCGCCAATTTCGCCTACGGTATCGGTGGGCGCGATGTCACCATCGATCCAGGAACCGTGCCGGCGGCCGGAACGGGCGAGATCATCGGCCGGCTGTTGTCGAACGGCGTATCGATCGATGTTGCCATCAAGGCGCTCGAAGAGCGCGGCCTCGCCCGCCGGCTGGCCGAGCCGAACCTGATTGCCCGTTCGGGGCAGACGGCGAGCTTCCTCGCCGGCGGCGAATTTCCGATCCCGGTTTCCGAGGACAACGGCAAGATCTCGGTCAGCTACAAGAAGTACGGCGTCAGCCTCGATTTCACGCCGACCGTGCTCAAGGACGGGCTGGTGAGCCTCGACATCGCGCCGGAAGTGTCCTCGATCGATGCGTCGGCCTCATACAACATCGGTACCATCTCCGTGCCCGGTTTCATCGTCCGCCGCGCCAAGACGTCGGTCGACCTGAAGAATGGCCAGAGCTTCATGATCGCCGGGCTGCTGCAGTCGCAAAACGACATCACCACATCGCGCATTCCCGGCCTGGGCAAGATGCCGGTGCTTGGACCGTTGTTCTCGTCGAAATCCTATCAGCGCCGCGAAACCGATCTGGTCATCATCGTCACGCCCTATCTGGTCAAGCCGGTCGATCCATCGAAGAAGATGGCCGAGCCGACTGACGGCACGCAGCCGGCCAGCAATGTCGACTATTTCCTCAACAACACCGAGGAAGTTAAGGCATCGGACAGCGGCCGCGCTCTGGCGCTGGCTGATGGCAGTGCCGCACGAGCCACTCCCGCCACCACGGTCGGGCATTTCCTCGACCTGCCGAAGGACTGAAGCCATGCGTCTGATCCTGAGATCGAGCATTGCCTTGCTTTTGGCCGGCTTCGCGGCCGGCTGCACCAGTGACGACTATGTGCGAAGCGAAGGGCCGACGACCGGCGCCGGCAACGCCCAGGCCGCCAACACCGTCATGCAGATGGTCGATCCGTGGAAGTACGGTGTCCAGAACACCAGGCTTCTCGTGCCTGCCAAGCGTGGCGATGCCGGACCCGTCACCCCCGATCAGGCCGCCGCTTCGAAAGCATCGCAGACGACCACGGGCAACTGACCCCAAAGGGCGATCGAGCCCACAGGCTGATAAAAATGGCAAACGGCATCAAGACACGAAAAATCCTGCTCGTATCGACGGACAGGACCTTCGTGCAGGACACGCGGACCGCATTCGCCGCATCGGAGATCATCCAGCTCTCGGCGGTGGAGAAGAATGTCACCGAGTTGCGTGGCGAGATTCAGGAGGCCGACTTCGGCGCGATCATCGTCGACATGGACGCGGCGAGGCTGGAAGAGGTCGAGTCGCTGCAGCGCATCATGCGCCGGCTGGAGGGCAAGGCGCCGGTGGTCGTGGTCACCCAGGAGTTCAACGCCGCCGCCGTGCGCATCCTGGTGCAGCTCAAGGTCGCGGACTTCCTGGTCAAGCCGATCACCACCGCCGACCTGGTCCGGTCGGTGGTGCGCACCCTGCAAGGGCCGGGGCGGGAGGAAAACACCGAGTCGCAGATCTACACCTTCATGCCGGCGGCCGGCGGCGTCGGCACCACGACGCTGGCCTTGCAGACCGCCTTCCAGCTGCATCATTCGGTGACGCGCGGCGCGTCGACCTGCGTGGTCGACCTCAATTTCCAGCAGGGTGCCTGCGCCGAATATCTCGACCTGGAGCCACGTTTCGACATCACCGAGATCGAGAACCAGCCTGAACGCCTCGATCGGCAATTGCTCGACGTGATGCTGTCCAAGCATGCCAGCGGACTTTGCGTGCTGGCGGCGCCGACGCGTCCGTCGGAGATGCGTTCGTTCAAGACCGATGTCGTGGTGCGCATGCTGGATCTCGTCTCGGCCTATTTCGACAACGTCGTCATCGACATGCCGCGCACCTGGTTTCCCTGGACGGAGACAGTGCTGCTCGGCTCCAACAAGCTCTATATCGTCGCCGAGATGACGGTGCCGTGCCTGCGCCACACGCAAAGGCTGATCCAGGCGGTGTATGAGACCGCCGGCAAGGAAGTGAAGCCGAACGTCATCGTCAACCGTTTCGAGCAGAAGATGTTCGACAACGGTATCAAGCAGGCCGATGTCCAGGAGATCCTCGGCGAGCATTTCGTCGGCGGCATTTCCAACAATTACCGGCTGGTGCGAGAGGCGGTCGACCGTGGAGTGCCTCTGCACGAGATCGACCCCAATGCCAACGTCGTCAACGATTTGAAGAAGATCATCCTTCCGGAAGAGGCGGCCGCTACTGGCACCAAGTCGAAGTCGCTGTTCGGTCTCGGCAAGGGCTTCTTGAAGAGGAAGGCCGGATGACCAGCCGTTTTTCAACCCTGCAGAACCGTGACGCGCGTCCGCAACGTCCGGCGGACTCAGCGCCGGTCGCGCATCATGCGGTCGTCATCCCGAGCAGCCGAAAGGCCTTGCCGGCAAAGCCGGATGTCGCGCCGGCCAAGAACGCCAACAAGGTGCTCGATGCGCGCGTGCGCATTCACCGGATGCTGCTCGAAGAAATCAACCTGGTGGCGCTAGAGCGTTTGCCCAAGGAGGAGATGCGCCGGCAGGTGCATGATTTCGTCTCCGAAAAGACCCGCCAGGAGCGCATGGCGATCAACACGGTCGAACTTGAAGCGCTGGTCGATGATATCGTCGACGAAATGGTCGGCCTTGGTCCGCTCGAGCCGTTGCTCAAGGATCCGGACATCAACGACATCCTGATCAACGGCCACCAGAACTGCTTCATCGAAAAGAAAGGCAAGCTGCAGCAGATCCACATCCCGTTCAAGGATGAGGCGCATCTGCTTAGAATCGTCAACAAGATCGTCGCCGCGGTCGGCCGTCGCGTCGACGAATCGCAGCCGATGGTCGACGCTCGCATGCTGGATGGCTCGCGCTTCAACGCGGCCATCCGTCCGGTGGCCGTCGACGGGCCGCTGGTATCGATCCGCAAGTTCTCCAAGAACAAGCTCGGCCTGCACAGGCTGGTCGAATTCGGCGCCATTACCCAGAACATGGCCGAGGTGCTGGCGGCGGCGGTCCACGCCCGCAAGACGACGATCATCTCGGGCGGCACCGGCACCGGCAAGACGACGATGCTCAACGCGCTGTCGGCCTTCATTCCCGAGGACGAGCGGCTGATCACCATCGAGGACGCGGCCGAATTGCAGCTGCAGCAGCCGCATGTCGCGCGCATGGAGACGCGCCCCGCCAACATAGAGGGCCATGGCGAACTGAAGCAGCGCGACCTGGTCAAGAACGCGCTGCGCATGCGTCCCGACCGCGTTATCCTCGGCGAGTGTCGCGGCGAGGAGGCCTTCGACATGCTGCAGGCGATGAACACCGGCCACGAAGGGTCGATGGCGACCATCCACGCCAACACGCCGCGCGATGCCATTTCGCGTCTCGAGCAGATGCTGGGCATGACCGGCATGCCGATGACGGTGCAGTCGATCCGAAGCCAGATTTCCAGCGCCATCGACATCATCGTCCAGCTGACCCGGCTTTCCGACGGCAAGCGAAAGGTGACGAGCGTCGCCGAGGTGACCGGCATGGAAGGCGACGTCATCCAGATGCAGGAGATCTTCCGCTTCGTGCGCACCGGGATGGATGCCGACGGCGGCATTCTGGGCTATTTCGAGGCGACTGGCATCCGGCCGCGCTTCCTCGAGGATCTGCGCGCCATGGGCATCGAGTTTCCCGGACGCTATTTCGAACCCGGCCGGCCGCAGGAGTAAGCGAGGTGTTCGACGGGCTGAGCGCGATCTATGTCGTCTATGCCGGAGCAGCGCTTACCGGCATCATGATCGCCGAGGCCTGCTATCTCCTCTACGCCGGCCGCAGCGACAAGCGCACGGCCATCAATCGGCGCATGAAGCTGCAGGAAAACAAGATCAGCCAGGAGCAGGTGCTGATCCAGTTGCGCAAGGAGCGTGGCCTCGATGCGGGCACCTCGCTGTTCTCGCCCGACCGGTTCCGCGCGCTGCGTACGCAGTCGGGCATGATCATGCCGCTGTCGAAATTCCTGATGATCACTTCCGGCGTGGCGATGGCCATGACGCTGATTGCCCTCTGGTATGGCTTGCCGCTGCTGATGGGGCTTCTGCTGTTCGTCGTGCTGCTGCCGTTGGTCCCGGTGATGGTGATGCGCTTCAAGCGCAAGCGCCGGCTCAAGCGCTTCGGCGTGCAACTGCCCGAGGCACTGGAACTGATCACGCGCGGCCTCAAGGCCGGTCACCCCGTGCCGGTGGCCATCGCCATGGTGTCGCGCGAGATGCCCGATCCGATCGGCACCGAATTCGGTGTCGTCGCCGATGAGGTGACCTATGGTTCCGATCTGGTTTCGGCTTTGAATTCGCTGTTCGACAGGGTCGGCCACGAGGATCTGCCGCTGTTCATCACAGCCGTCTCGATCCAGTCCAGTTCGGGTGGCAATCTGCGCGAGATCCTCGACGGTCTGGCGTTGACGATCCGCGAGCGCGGCAAGCTGCGCCGCAAGGTGCGCGCCATCTCGACCGAAGGCCGCATGTCGGCCTACATCCTCACGGCGATACCGGCGCTGTTGTTCGCCGCCATCATGGCGCTGATGCCGGGCTTCTACCGCGATGTCTGGGACGAACCGAAAACCTGGTACATGATCGGCGGGTCGGTGACCTGGCTTATGCTGGGCAATCTGATGATGTTCAAAATGTCGAATTTCAGGTTCTGACATGCAGGGCCTCGTCGAGTTCCTCGCCTCGCTTGCACCGACCTCGTTGATGCCGGTGGCAGTCCTGCTTTTGGCCCTTGGCAGCGTCGCGGTGGCCTGGCCGATGGTGACGGCGAAGGGTGACCGCAACGAAGTGAAGCGGCGGCTCAAGCTCGATCATGGCGCGGTGGCGGTGAAATCCGAGCCGCTGCAAAAGAAGAACACGAACGCGGTGCGCGAGAAGGCGGTGAAGCGGGCGCAGGAATTCTACGCCAAGAGCGATCCGGAAAACGTCGCCCGGCTGCGCATGAAGCTGATCCAGGCGGGCTATATGGAGCCGCGCGCCGTCGGCACGTTCTTCATCATCCGCTTTTCCGCGCTGATCGGTTGCGCGATCGGTGCCTTTGTTCTCAACCGCTGGCTGGCCAGTGCCGAAGCGACGATGACCAGCCGTTGGGCCTTCGTCATCCTGTCGGGCGTGGCCGGCTATTTCCTGCCCGGTCTGGTGCTGACCCAGAAGGTGCGGGAAAAAATGCGCGAATACCGCAACGGCTTTCCCGACTTCATGGATCTGATGATCGTCTGCTCCGATGCTGGCATGAGCATGGAGGCCGGCATCGAGCGCGTTTCCAAGGAACTCGCCAAGACCTATCCGGCGCTCAGCCAGAATTTGCAGTTGGTTTCGCTGGAATTGCGAGCCGGGCGCAGCCTCGACGACGCGCTGAAGGCGCTCGCCGAACGTCTCAGCCTGGACGAGGTTCGTTCTTTCGCCACGCTGTTGCAGCAGTCGAAGGAGCTCGGCACCAGCCTGTCGGGCGCGCTGCGCGTCTTCTCGGACGAAATGCGCCACAAACGCATGTCGCTGGCCGAGGAGAAGGCGCACGCTCTGCCGGCCAAGATGTCTATACCGGTGACGGTGTGCATCCTGCCCGTGGTGCTGATGATCGCGATCATTCCGATCATCGTCAAAATGACGACCGGCGGCTTTCATTGATATTAATCTGCAGGTCGTCGAAGTCCGCAGCGGCAAATGAGAGTCGACAAATTTAGATCAGGGGCTAACAACGTCATCACGCCCGAGCGCTGCCCTGCGACGTGAGAATCCTATGCGAATGCTGTTTCTTGCCCTCGCTTTCGCCGCTGCCAGCCTATCGCCCACCCAGGCCGCGGCCGACGATTGCAGCGATGTTGCCGTACTGTTGCGGCAGGCTTATCCCAAGATACAGAAAAGCGCCGACGGCCGCTCGTTCACGCTCGAACCTCATACCAGCATAGCGTTGCCGGGGCCGCAGGACGGCACGCCGGGCCTGGTCTGCAAGATCTGGCCCGCCCATGACGATCTGCTGCTGGTCGCGGTGCCGTTGATCGACAGCGCCCAGTCCGGCGACGGCCAGCATTCTGGCGATATTGAGCTTCTGGTCGTCGACAGGAAGACGCTGCAGGTGCGCCAGCGCCTGCGTCAGCCCGGCTTGATGAGCGACGATGCCGTGGCTATCCGCAAGATCGAACTCGACACCGGCCGCTATGGGCTGGCGCCCGGTGTCACCGCTTTTGGCCTGCGCATCGAGATGGCCAACCATTCGCAGCCCAATCCCTTCAGTGAAACCGACCTGCGGCTCTATGCCGTCGCCGGCGATGTCCTGAACTTGGTGCTCGATGGTCTTGTCGTTGCCGAGAATGGCGGCGAAAGCGACACCAATTGCGCGGGATCCTTTCATTCCAGCCAAGTCAACCTGTCGATGGGACCGACGATCCATCGCGGCTACCACGACATCATCGCGGTCGAGCGGAAGGACACGGATGAGCCATTGCCTGACAAGGATGGCGAGTGCCAGTCGCACCCCGGCAAGTCCGTGAGCCGGACCTACCGGCTGCGCTATGACGGCAGCCGCTATCCGGTGCCGCGCGCACTCAACGCGCTCGACCCGCCATGAGAGCGCTGCTCGCGTCTTTTTAATTGGCGGTATTTTTGAAACCAAATCTTAGCTGCATTTCGGCACCGAAGCTTAATCGCTGTGCCGTAGTGTCTTGCCTGAAGAACGACCCGGCAAATCGGGCGACGGGGCAGGGCATGCGTCAGACAAGATTTACGGCGGCGGCCGCGATGGTGGCCGTCCTGATGATTACCGGGTGCACGACGAACACCAACGTCGACACGACCAAGACCACGGCCATTCCGCCTGCGGCAAAGAACGTCGACACGTCCGATCTGGCGCAAGGCAAGGCGCAGTTTCGCGACGCCAACTATGGTCTCGCCGAACAGCATTTCCGCAAGGCCGTCGAGCTTAAGGCCGACAATGCGGAGGCCTGGATGGGACTGGCCGCCTCCTATGACGAGCTTGGCCGCTTCGACTTCGCCGACCGCGCCTATGGCCAGCTCTTGAAGGTCGCCGGGCGCAAGCCGCAGATCGTCAACAATATGGGCTATTCGCAGTTGCTGCGTGGCAACAAGAAGAAGGCCAGGGCGCTGCTGCTCGAGGCGAAGGCCGGCATGGCCGATCCCACTGTCGTCAACGCCAATCTAGCGTTGCTGAACAAAGGCTGATGCGTCTTTGATCCTCGCGCCGGGCTACAGGTGCGGTTTCGGGACAGGTGGTGGCGACGCTTTGTAAACCCTAACCGCAGCCTGGGTCGAAAGATCGGCTGAAAACCATGTCCGAGGGCTGCCGCTGACCTAGAATGCGGCGCAACCGCCGACGCTCGAGAGGCCCCCGCCCGATATGCTGGATTTCAGTTCGCTCCTGCTCGCGGCCGCGCTGTCGGGCACCTGCCTCGCCGTTACCATGTTTGCTATCTGGCTCACCGCGCCGCGGGCACGTTTCGTACTGACCGTGGCGTGCGGCATTCTCGTGCTGGTGGCGCATGTGGTTTTGTTCTGGCGATACACCAAGGAGCCCGATCCGCTGCTTTGCCAGATCGCGCTGGCGCTGCTCAACCTGGGCTTCCTGATCATCTGTACTTCGGCCATGCAGTATCTCGGCGTGCCGGATTACAGGCGGGCGGTCCTGCCGACACTTGCCGCCATGGCGGTCTGCGCGGCGGTCACCTTCGTCGGCCTGGACGGTGTCGGCTTTGTCGTCACCTACGCGACGGCCACCGTGCTGCTTGCGGCGATCGGGGTCATGTTCTGGATCAATGGCAGTCACGACCGCCGCATCCTGCTGGTGGTTTCGTTCCTGAGCGGCACCTGCGCGGTGTCTTTTGCCCTTTGCGCCGTAGTTCTGATGGCAAAGGGGCAATGGACGCTCGGGGCGGCGCCCGACAATTGGGCCGAACGTCTGAATTCCGTCGTGGCCGTGGCCTGCATGACTGGTCTCGGCGCCCTCACGCTCTCGCTTCACCATCTGCAGGCGCAGATCGAGCTGAAGGCCGAGACGATGACCGATCCGTTGACCGGGCTGATGAACCGTCGCGGGTTGACGTCACTCCACGGCGAGCGGCCCTTCGGTCCGTTCACGGCGGTCGTCATGTTCGACCTCGATCACTTCAAGCGGACGAACGACATTTATGGTCACCCGGTCGGAGACCAGGTCCTGTGCCGCTTCGCCGCCGTCATCCGGAAATATGCCAGAACCGGTGTCGACGCCTTCCGCCTGGGCGGCGAGGAGTTTGCCATCGTCATGTCGCGGATGACGGAAGAGCGCGCCCATGATCTCGCCAGCAAGATCGGCGTTGCCTTCGGCACCGAGGTCGTCGCCACCCCGCTCGGTCCGTTGCGCAGCACGGTCAGTGGCGGCATTGGCTTTGGCGGCGCCGACGGCCGCAGCCTCGACGTGGTGCTGGCCGAAGCCGACGCCGCGCTCTACGCGGCCAAGCGCGCCGGCCGCAATTGCGTCATCAGCCGCAAGAGAATGAGCAAGGCCGAGCCGGTCGAGCCGGCCTTGCGCTCCGCGTAGGCTGAGAGACAGCTATTCCGCTGCACCGAGATAATCCGAGAGCGGCGGGCAGGAGCAGACCAGGTTGCGGTCGCCGGCGACATTGTCGATGCGCGACACTGGCGGCCAATACTTGGCCGCGGTGTCGGCGTCGCCGGCGGGATAGGCCGCTTCCAGGCGCGAGTATGGATGGGTCCAAGGTCCGGCTAGGGCCTCGGCGGCGGTGTGCGGCGCGTTGACCAGCGGATTGTCGGCCAGCGGCCACTCGCCCTTAGCCACCTTGGCTGCCTCACCCGCGATCGCGATCATCGCCTCGCAGAAGCGGTCGAGCTCGCGCTTGGGTTCGGATTCGGTCGGCTCGACCATCAGCGTACCGGCTACCGGAAACGACATGGTCGGCGCGTGGAAACCGTAGTCGATCAGGCGCTTGGCGATGTCGTCGACGCTGATGCCGGCGCTCTCCTTGAGCACACGCGTGTCGAGGATGCATTCATGCGCGATGCGATCGTGCCGACCCTTGTAGAGCAGCGGGAAGTGCGGCGCGAGCCGTGTCGCCACATAGTTGGCCGAGATGATGGCGGTCTCCGTTGCTTGCTTCAGCCCGGCGGCGCCCATCATGCGGATATACATCCACGTGATCGGCAGGATGGAGGCGCTGCCGAAGGGTGCTGCCGACACGGCATGCGCCGAGCCTTCGGTGACATGGCCCGGCAGATAGGGTTTCAGGTGCGCCCTGACGCCGATCGGGCCGATGCCGGGGCCGCCGCCGCCATGCGGGATGCAGAAGGTCTTGTGCAGGTTCATATGGCAGACATCGGCGCCGATATCCGCGGGCCGGGCGAGCGCGACCAGGGCGTTGAGATTGGCGCCGTCGAAATAGACCTGGCCGCCATGCTCATGGATGAGGGCGCAGAGGTGGCGGGCGCCTTCCTCGTAGACGCCGTGCGTCGAGGGGTAGGTGAACATCAGTGCCGCGAGGTCTTTGGAATGCTCGTTGGCTTTGGCCCGCATGTCGTCCATGTCGATGTTGCCGTCCTCAAGGCAGCGCACGACGACGACGCTCATGCCGGCCATCGCCGCGCTTGCCGGGTTGGTGCCATGCGCGGAGGAGGGGATCAGGCAGATAGTGCGATGGCCTTCGCCGCGCGAGCGGTGATAGGCGCGGATGGCGAGCAGGCCGGCATATTCGCCCTGGCTGCCGGCATTGGGCTGCAGGCTGACTGCGTCAAAGCCGGTGATTTCCGACAGCCAGCCCTCGAGTTCGCCGATCATGGCGCGGTAGCCGGCCGAATGGCTGGCCGGTGCGAAGGGATGCAGATTGGCGATGCTTGGCCAGCTCACCGGCATCATTTCGGCCGCCGCGTTGAGCTTCATGGTGCAGGATCCCAACGGGATCATCGAGCGGTCGAGCGCCAGGTCCTTGTCGGCCAGCCGGCGCAACAGGCGCATCATGTCGGTTTCCGACTTGTTCTCATGGAAGACCGGCTGGGTGAGAAACTCTTTTCCCCGCGGCTTGCCGGGTACCGTGCTGTCGGCCGAGGCAGCGGCCTTGGCGCCGAACAGGGAAGCGATCGCATCGAGATCGGCGTCGGTCGAGGTCTCGTCGAAGGCGATGCCGACATGGTCGGCGTCGAGGACGCGCAGCAGCCGTCCGCTCTTTTCGGCAGCTTCGGCGATCCGCGTCGCCTTGCCCTTCACCGCCACCGTCACCGTGTCGAAGCGGCTGGCGCCAAGCACCGAAAGCCCAGCGGCCTCGAGGCCGCTTGCCAAGCGGTTGGCCAGCGCGTGGATACGCCCGGCGATCGCCTGCAGCCCGGCGGGCCCGTGCCAGATGGCGTAGGCTGTCGCCATGTTGGCGAGCAGCGCCTGCGCGGTGCAGATGTTGGAGGTCGCCTTGTCGCGGCGGATATGCTGTTCGCGCGTCTGCAAGGCGAGGCGGTAGCCGGGCCTGCCCTTGCTGTCGGTCGACTGGCCGACCAGGCGGCCGGGCATCAGCCGGGTCAATTTGTCGGAGACGGCGCAATAGGCGGCATGCGGGCCGCCAAAGCCCATCGGCACGCCAAAGCGCTGCATGGGGCCGACAGCGATGTCGGCGCCGAGTTTTGCCGGCGCATCGGTCAGCGTCAGACCAAGCGGATCAGCGATGAAGACGACGATTGCACCGGTGGCGCGGGCCTTGTCGATCGCGGCCTTGTGGTCGCCGTAGACGCCAAAGGTGTCGGGCCAGGAGACGAGCAGGGCAGCCGTATTGTCGTCGATCGTCTCGCCATCGATCTCGATGCCGAGCGGTTCGGCGCGGGTGCGCACGACATCCAGCGTCTGCGGGTGCGGCGTGCCCGCGAACGCCACCTTGGTGCGCTTGTCGCGGTGGTGGCGAAGCGCGATGCCGACAGCTTCCGCCACGGCGGTCGCCTCGTCGAGCAGCGAGGCCGATGCCACCGGCAGGCCGGTCAGTTCGGTGACCAGCGTCTGGAAATTAAACAGCATTTCCAGCCGGCCCTGGCTGATCTCGGCCTGATAGGGGGTGTAGGCCGTATACCAGGCCGGATTCTCGAACAGATTGCGCTGGATGACCGGCGGTACATGGACCCCGTGATAGCCGGCGCCGATGAAGCTCTTCAGCACGATATTCCCGGCCATCGTCGCCGACAATTCGGCCAACGCTTCGGCTTCGCTGGCCGGCGCGGGCAAGGTCAGCGGCATGTCGAGACGAATCGATTGGGGCACGGCCTGACTGATCAGCGTCTCGACGGAGGGAACGCCGATAACGGCAAGCATGGCTCTGACATCGCTGACGCCAGGACCGATATGGCGGGCCGAGAAGGGGGTAAGTGCTGCGCTCATCGTTTTGAAATCCTGCTATCAGGCGATATGGGCTTTGTAGGCGGCCTCATCCATGAGGCCGGCGAGCTGGCTTTCGTCCGCAAGCTTCATCTTCCACAGCCAGCCGGCGCCGGTGGCGGCCGAATTGACCAGCGACGGATCGGACGACAGCGTGCCGTTGGCCTCGGTGATCTCGCCATCGACCGGCGCGTAGACATCCGAGGCCGCCTTGACGGATTCGACCACGACGGCGGCATCGCCCTTGGTCAGTTTCTTTCCGGTTTCCGGCAATTCGACGAAGACGAGATCGCCGAGCTGTTCCTGCGCGTAGTCGGTGATGCCAACGGTGGCGATGCCGCCTTCGACGCGGAGCCATTCGTGATCCGATGTGAAATAGGTCGTTGCCATGGAATTCATCCTTTGCGGTAGCGATGAGGGGTGAAGGGCAGGGAACTGATATCGACGGGGATCTTGGCGCCGCGCACCTCGGCGAAAATCCGTGTACCGGGCTTTGCCAGCGCCGCGGCGACATAACCCATGGCGACCGGGTGGCCGGCCGAGGGGCCGAAGCCGCCCGATGTGACGTGGCCGGAGGGATTGCCGTCGGCGTCGAACAGCGCGGCACCGGCGCGCACCGGCTGGCGGCCTTCCGGCTTGAGCCCGACACGCTTTTGCGCCGGGCCGCGTTCGACGGCGGCGCGCAAGGCGTCGGCGCCAATGAAGGTGCCAGAGGCGCGGACATCCCTGGGGATCGCCCACATCAGCGCGGCGGCGGCCGCGTCGGTCTCCGGCGTGATGTCCTGGCCATGCAGGCAAAGCCCCGCTTCCAGCCGCAGGCTGTCGCGCGCGGCGAGGCCGATCCAGAGCACACGCTCGTCTTCGAGCAGTTTCCCGACCAGATCCCGTGCGTCCGCCTCAGGCAGGCCGATCTCGAAACCGTCCTCGCCGGTATAGCCAGAACGGCTCATGAACCAGTTTTTCCGTGGCTCGGCGCCGTGCATGAACAGCAGCGAGCCGGTTTCGATGCCGGCGCGGGAAAGGGCAGCCCAGGCTTCAGGGCCTTGAATGGCCAGGAAGACGCGGTCGAGCGGCTCGACCTTCACATCGAAATCTGCGGCCAGCGCGCGCAGATGCTTTTCGTCGGCGATGGCGTTGCCGGCATTGGCGACGACCATGAAGCGGTCGTCGCCAAGTCGGGTGACGATCAGATCGTCGAGAATGCCGCCTGCCTCATTCAGGAAGAACGTCAGCTTGGACTGCGAGGTCTCGAGCGCGCCGGCATCCAGCGGGCAAGCACGGCTGAGAAGGGAAATCGCGCCGGGCCCGCCGACCTCGAACAGTTTCATGTGCGAGATGTCGAACAGGCCGGCATGTTCGCGTGTATGCAGATGTTCCTTCATGACGCCGGCCGGATAGGTCAGGGGCATCGACCAGCCAGCAAAGGCGCCGAAGCGCGCACCGGCGGCTGCGTGAATATCTTCAAGGGGTAGGTGTCTTGAGTCGTCGCCCGTCATGTCGTCTCCAGAGTCGCACGCAATCGGCCGCGAATGGCGACCAGTCCGTGCCCCTCTGTCTGAAGCCTGAGAGACTCGCGCAGCCGGAACTCTGTCAGCGGCGCTTACACCTTCGGCGCGGGGGCAAGCCCCGACTTTCCAGAGTGTCTTTCCCGTCTACGGTTCTTTTGCCTGAGAGATTTCGGGCGATTTCCCCTTCGGCGGCAGCTCGCGCTGCTCTCTCCCGCAAACAGGTAGGACTCAAACCCTGAGCCCTCGACGCGCCATCCATAGCCCGTCGGCGACACCTTGTCACCTCCCAGCGACATCAAAGGTGCGGTGATATTCAGGTGAATCTCAACACACCTGAAGCGCGGCTCGCCGACAAGTCTTCGCTAACCAAGCCGTTTGCCGGTTTTTCAAGACACTCCTGATATAGGAGGCCCATGTAACGCTTTGGGGCGGAACGGGGACGACAGATGGGCGAATTGATCATGAGCGCGCCGGTGGCGGGGCTGACTTCGAAGAACCGCATCGCTTCGGAGGATGTAGTGATGCTGCGCCGCGACGTGTTCGCCGATGGCGTGGTGACGCGCGGAGAGGCCGAGGCGCTATTCGCGCTCGACCAGACGGCGCGGGACAAATGCGCGGATTGGGCGCCATTCTTCGTCGAGGCGGTGACTGATTACATCGTCCATCAGGAAAAGCCGTCCGGCTACATCTCGCAGGCCAATGCCGACTGGCTGGTCCGCACGATCTCGCGCGACGGCATGGTCGACAGCCGGACCGAACTCGAATTGCTGGTTCATGTGCTGGAAGGCGCAAGATCCTCGCCGACCCGGCTTTGCGTCTACGCGCTGGAGCAGGTGGCCCACGCCGTCATCGATGGCAAGGGGCCGCTGATGCTGGGCGGCGCCCTGGTGCCGGGACTGATCGCCAAGGCGGAGGTCGAGCTGCTGCGACGCATCCTCCATGCCCACGGCGGTGACGGCAACATCGCCGTCACCCGCGGCGAGGCCGAGGTGCTGTTCAGGATCAATGAACAGACGGCGCACGCCAAGAACGATCCTTCCTGGAACGATCTGTTCGTCAAGGCGATCGCCAATTTCGTCATGTGCTCCGCCGGCTATGAGGCTCCGACCCGCGATGTGGCGCTGCGCCAGGAAAACTTCCTCGACGACGCCGATCCGGAAATCGGCGGCTTCTTCAGCCGCATGGTCTCGGGTGGCCTTGCCGGCATCATCGAGGCCTATCGGTCACCTGATGACATCGAGGCGGAATGGGAAGCCAGGAACAGGGCGGCCGAAGCACTCGCCCGCCGTGCCGAGACGATCGATGCCGGCGAAGCCAAGTGGCTGGTCGGACATATCGGCGTGGACAGGCCTCTCTACGAGAACGAGCGCGCGCTGCTGACGCTGATCAAGCACGCGTCGCCGGAGATTCACCCGGCGCTGAAGCCGCTGCTGGACAAGGTGGCCTAAGGCAAGGCATCCGCCGCGATCGTTTTGCGCAGAATAATGTTGGAATGGCCCTCGGGCCAATCCGCGAGCTCAGCGACGCGCTCGAAGCCGGCCTTTTCGTATAGGCGCGGCGCCTGAAAGTCGTGTGTCGAGACCCATATCCACCGAACGCCGCGACCGGCGGCCTCAGCGACAAAAGCATCGAGCAACTGCCTTGCGTGGCCTCGACCTCGATAGGCTTCGTCAACCCACATCAATTTAAGTTCAGACGTGCCTGCCCACGAATGTCCAGCTGCTATACCAATCGTTCGTCCTGCGTCGTCACGAACTACAAAAGCTAATCCTTTGTCATCGCCGCGGCGTGTGAGGCGCCGGTTCTCGCTATGCAGTCGGTCCTCCAAGGCACCCAGTGCGGTGGGCGACAGGTCGTGCTCAGCCTCTATTCGAGAGGGCATCAAATCCCACCATACCAGTCATAGCCATTGTCTTCCCAATAGCCGCCGCGGCCGCCGCCGACATTGGCGAAACCGTCGACCAATTCGATCTTGTAGAGGTATTTCGGCATCTTGTAGCCGAGCTGGCGTTCGACGCGGACACGCAGCGGCGCACCGTTCTCGACTGGCAACGGCTTGCCGTTGAGACCGTAGGCGAGGATGGTCTGCGGGTGGCGGGCGTCGATCAGGTCAATGGTGCCGTAGTATTTGATGTCGCCCGACAGACTGCGGTCGATCGTGTCCAGGCAGTGGAACATGACATAGCGCGCCTGCGGCTTGACCACGGCTTGGTCGAGCAGCAGCGACAGCGGTGTGCCGGTCCATTTGGCGATGCAGCTCCAGCCTTCGACGCAGTCGTGGCGGGTGATCTGGGTACGGCTCGGCATGTTCTGCAACTGCTCGCGGGTCAGCGACAGCGGCTTTTCGACCAGGCCCGAAACTTCCAATCGCCAGTCGG
The DNA here is from genome assembly GCF_013170725.1 of Mesorhizobium erdmanii. Lineage (NCBI taxonomy): Bacteria > Pseudomonadati > Pseudomonadota > Alphaproteobacteria > Hyphomicrobiales > Phyllobacteriaceae > Mesorhizobium > Mesorhizobium erdmanii. The sequence continues at coordinate 3,738,874 of NZ_CP033361.1, forward strand.
CGAAATTGTTGGCGAGCAGGCCCTTGTAGGTGTCGTCGTCAGGAGAGGTGACGCCGTTCGGCCGCTGTGGCTGGCGGATATCGGCTTCGGTGAATTCCGGCGCCAGCGCATCGCGGCCGGCAAGCAGCCGTTGCGCGCGATAGGTCAGGCCATTGGCGTTTTCGAGGAAGCTGCGCAGGCCGCTGCCGATGCTCAACTGGCTGTCGAAAGCGTCGCAGCCCGACAGCATCATGCCGGAGGCACCGAGGCTGGCGGCAGTCAGGAATTTTCTACGGCTGATCTGGAACTTCGTCATGTCAGGCCTCGCTCGTCTTGTCGTTATGCGCGGGAGGGTCGGTGCGGTACCAGCCGGTGATGATGGAGCGCAGTTCGTTGATCGGGCCGGCTGCCAGGATCATCAGGATGTGGATGATGAAGAAGCCGACGAGCAGCAGCATGACGGTGAAATGGATGGTGCGCGCCGTCTGCCGGCCGCCGAGCAATTCGTTGAGGAACGGCAGCACCGAATTCATGCTCGGCGACATCGCAAGGCCGGTGATGATCATTAGCGGCAACAGCACGAACAGCACTCCGCCATAAGCCATCTTCTGCAGCGTGTTGTATTCGCGCGTGTGGTGGAATTTCAGCTTCGCATGGTCGACGATGTCCTGCGGCAGCCGTTTGAGGTCGTCGAGGCGCGGTGCGAGATCGCGCCTAATATGGCCGTTGATCAGGCTGGCGACCAGCCAGACGAGCAAGGTCGTCGTCAGGATCCAGGCGAAGAAGAAATGAATGACGCGGGCGGTGCCGAGATCATAATAGGACGGTATGGTCGCCCAGGACGGAAAGCCGCGCGCCGTTTCGTTGCCGGCCGGGCCTGACCAGCCGAGCACGCCCGTCGTGTCGAAGCGGTGTCCGAAGATTTCGGTGAAGCCGCGTGGACCGGCGCTCGTGTTCTCGGCGCCTATCTCGAGGATCGTGTTGTGGTAGCCGAAACCGGATTGCTTGCCGATGTAGAGTTGGGGACGGGCATTGAAGATCTGCAGGCCGGAAAGCAGCATGAAGAACAACGAGATGGCCCATAGCCAATGCGTCAGCCGTGTCCAGCGCGACTGCCGGTAGATCAGCGGCCTCTCCGTTGATGCGGGAACGCCCGGGCCGGTGGCGGATTGGCTTCTGGCAATCGATTCCATCTTGTCTCGTCTCCCGGCCCCGCGACGTGGCCTATGCGTCCATTGTCCTCCTGATACGTCGCGATCCGAACCGATGTTTCATCCGATCACGGATTTATTACGGGCCGCCCAGGCTGACGGCGAGATTGACGGCGGCGGCGACGATGACAGTGTTGAAGAAGAACGACAGGATCGAATGGACAAGTACCACACAACGCATATGCGTGGTCGAGATGTTGGTGTCGGCGGTCTGTGCCGTCATGCCGATAACGGCCGAGAAGTATAGGAAATCCCAGCCTTCCGGCCTCTTGTCGCCGGGAAACAGCAGTCCGCCGACCGGGATATTCTTCTTGGTCTTGGTGTCGACCTCGTCGCCGTCCATCCAGTAGACATGGGCATAGTGGAGCGCCGCCATGGCGTGGATAGTGAACCAGCCGAGCGGGATCGACAGCAATGCGAAGCCGAGTCCGACGAGATCGCCTCTGTCCTTCTGATTGATCAGCAAGAACAAGGAGACAACGGCGACGATGACGACGACGAGCGTCACGGCGAAGATCACCAGCACCGGCATGTCGGTGGCGCGCGCATTCTTGCTCAGATACTTGCCAGTCAATTTCGGCATCTGACCGACGACGAGAGTGACGTAAGCGGCGAAAAATGCGTTGGCGCCGATCGAGTAGGCGAGCGGGGCGTGCAGCAGCAACGCCACAAGCAGCGCAAATGCTCCGAAACACGCCGACATTGCGAACAGCATGTGGCGCTGCATGGGGGTCTGGATCGGGGGGTCGGCGGCCATGGCGGTCTCCACCTGGATGGCGCTTTGTTGCTAGCCCGGTGTGGCGGATTTCAGCGCTCGCCGCAAGATACGGTCGAGTTCGCCGAGGAACCGGGAACGGTCCTGCGGCGCGAAGGAAGCATTGTAGCCCTTGCTCTCGCCGGTCTCGCGCAGATGCTGCTTGAGGTCGCGCATGGCCACCGCCATGCCGATGGTTTCGGGGGTGAACGGGCGCCCGGTCGGGCCGAGCACATGCGCGCCGAGCGCAACGGCGCGGGCGGCAAGCGGAATATCCGCCGTGATCACGATATCGTTGGATTTGGCATTCTCGACGATCCAGTCGTCGGCGGCGTCAGCGCCCTTGGAGACGACGACATTGCGGATCATCGGATCGCGCGATGGCCGCAGGCCGCCGTTGGAGACGTAGGTGACGACCACGCCAAGGCGTTCGGCGACTTTCTCCACTTCGGCTTTGACCGGGCAGGCATCGGCGTCGACGTAGATGGCGGGTGCGGGCATTGTCTCTCCGAAACGGGCAGGGGCCGGAACGTGTCCGGCCCCTGCCTGAAATCTCACAATGTTCAGGCCGGCAAAGCGCCGGACCTCTTTGCCGTCCAGGTGGCGATGTAATCCATCAGGCCGGGGTTGAGGCAGTCATAGGGCTCCAGCCCGATCGTCTTCAACCGCGCCCGGATGCCGTCCATCCGCTTCGGATCGACGCCGGATTCGATGATCGACGAGACGAAGGCGGTGAAGCCCGGCGGCGACCAGCCATCCTCGACGAAGCGTTCGGGATGGATGAAGGACAGGCCCTTGAACGGATGGTCGCGTTCGACCGGACCGTGCATGTGGACGCCGCAGCCGGTGCAGGCATGGCGCTGGATCAGCGCTGAGGGGTCGACCACTTTGAGCTTGTCGCCGTTCTCAGTGACGGTGACGTCGCCGGTACCGGCAACGGCAACCACCGAGAATACCGCGCCTTCCGGCTTCCAGCATTTGGTGCAGCCGCAGGCGTGGTTGTGGGCGATCTGCCCCTTGACCTTCACCTTGACCGGCTTGCTGGTGCAAGCGCAGACCAGCGTGCCGCCGGCAAAGCTCGCGCTCTCCTTCGGCAGGCCATTGTCGATTTTCGGATGCAGTTTCTCCGCCATTCTTTTCTCCTCCCAGTTGTGAACCACAGTGGTCGCAGGCCGGTCGGTCGGCGGCGTGTGGCCTTGCTTCAGTAAACGACGACGCTTCGGATCGACTTGCCCTCATGCATGAGGTCGAACCCCTTGTTGATGTCTTCCAGCTTCAGCAAATGGGTGATCATCGGATCGATCTGGATCTTGCCGTCCATGTACCAGTCCACGATTTTCGGCACGTCGGTGCGGCCACGCGCGCCGCCGAAGGCGGTGCCCATCCAGGTTCGTCCGGTGACCAGTTGGAACGGCCGCGTCGAGATTTCCTGGCCGGCGCCGGCGACGCCGATGATAACCGACTTGCCCCAGCCGCGATGCGAGGCTTCCAGCGCCTGGCGCATCACCTTGGTGTTGCCGGTGCAGTCGAACGTGTAGTCGGCGCCGCCGATCTGATCGGCGCCACGCTTGGTCATGTTGACGAGGTAAGGGACGATGTCCCCGTCGATCTCCTTCGGATTGACGAAATGCGTCATGCCGAACTTCTCGCCCCAGGCCTTCTTGTCGTTGTTCAGATCGACGCCGATGATCATATCGGCGCCGGCCAGCTTCAGGCCCTGGATGACATTCAAGCCGATGCCGCCGAGGCCGAAGACAACAGCGGTCGCGCCTTGTTCGACCTTGGCGGTGTTGATGACGGCGCCGATGCCGGTGGTGACGCCGCAGCCGATGTAGCAAATCTTGTCGAAGGGAGCGTCGGGGTTGACCCTGGCCACCGCGATCTCAGGCAGCACGGTGAAGTTCGAGAAGGTCGAGCAGCCCATATAGTGGAAGATCTTGTCCTTGCCGATCGAGAAGCGCGACGAGCCGTCGGGCATCAACCCTTGCCCCTGTGTGGCGCGAATGGCGGTGCACAGATTGGTCTTCCTGGACAGGCAGGACGGGCACTGGCGGCATTCCGGCGTATAGAGCGGAATGACGTGGTCGCCCTTCTTGACCGAGGTGACGCCCTTGCCGACATCGACGACAACGCCGGCGCCCTCATGGCCAAGAATGGCCGGAAACAAGCCTTCCGGATCGGCGCCCGAGAGCGTGAACTCATCGGTGTGGCAGATGCCGGTCGCCTTGATCTCGACCAGCACCTCGCCCTCGCGCGGACCGTCGAGGTCGACCTCCATGATCTCCAACGGCTTTCCGGCGGCGACAGCGACAGCGGCGCGGGTTTTCATCAGGCGGTTCCTCCCAAAGGCAATCGACATAATCTGTTTTGATGTGGCCGGCTTGTCGAGCCTGCCCGGCGAAGCGAATGTCCGCCAGCCCTCCGCAGTGAGCCCATGCCACCTTATAGACTTCCTTCTTGGCGTCCAACTTCCCTTGCGACGTTTTTCGGCGTTGTCGCCGTATGCCGCTTGCAACCGCCCGGCCACTTGAGGCGCACCGGAATTGTCCATAGAACTGGACCACTTCGCCGGAGGAACGACATCCGAATGTTCAAGAAGATCCTGATCGCCAACCGTGGCGAGATCGCCTGTCGCGTCATCAAGACGGCGCGCAAGATGGGGATTGCGACGGTCGCCGTCTATTCCGACGCCGATCGCGATGCCGTGCATGTCGAGATGGCCGACGAGGCGGTGCATATCGGCCCGTCGCCCGCGGCACAGAGTTATTTGCTGCCTGAGAAGATCATCGCCGCCTGCAAGGAAACCGGAGCTCAGGCCGTGCATCCCGGCTATGGCTTTCTATCCGAGCGCGCCGCATTCTGCGAGGCGCTGGAAGCGGAAGGCATCGTCTTCGTCGGCCCGAAGCCCAAGGCGATCAAGGCGATGGGCGACAAGATCGAATCGAAGAAATTCGCCAACGCCGCCAAGGTTTCGACGGTTCCCGGCTGGCTCGGCGTGATCGAGAACGCCGATCATGCTGAAAAGATCGCCGGCGAGATCGGCTATCCGGTGATGATCAAGGCGTCGGCCGGGGGCGGTGGCAAGGGCATGCGCATCGCCTGGAACCAGTCGGAAGTGCGCGACGGTTTCGACCGGGCGCGCTCGGAGGCCAAGAGCTCGTTCGGCGACGACCGTGTGTTCATCGAAAAGTTCGTCGTCGATCCGCGTCATATCGAGATCCAGGTGCTGGCTGACGCGCATGGCAACGCGCTCTATCTCGGCGAGCGCGAGTGCTCGATCCAGCGCCGCAACCAGAAGGTAGCGGAAGAAGCGCCGTCGCCGTTTCTCGACGCCAAGACGCGCAAGGCGATGGGCGAGCAGTCGGTGGCGCTGGCCCGGGCTGTCGACTACCAGAGTGCCGGCACGGTGGAATTCATCGTCGACAAGGACAAGAACTTCTATTTCCTTGAAATGAATACCCGATTGCAGGTCGAGCACCCGGTGACGGAGCTTGTTACAGGCATCGATCTGGTCGAACAGATGATCCGCGTCGCCGCCGGCGAAAAACTTGGCCTGAAGCAAAGCGACATCACGCTGAATGGCTGGGCGGTCGAAAGCCGGCTCTACGCCGAGGATCCCTATCGCAATTTCCTGCCGTCGATCGGCCGGCTGACGCGCTACCGGCCACCGGAGGAGGGGCAATTCGGCGATGTCGTCATCCGCAACGACACCGGCGTCACCGAGGGATCCGAGATTTCGATGTTCTACGACCCGATGCTCGCCAAACTGTGCACCTGGGCGCCGACGCGGCTTGGGGCGATCGACGCCATGTCTGAAGCGCTCGACAGTTTTGTCGTCGATGGCATCGAGCACAATATTCCGTTCCTGGCTGCCCTGATGCAGCACCCGCGCTGGCGGGAAGGGGCGATATCGACGGGATTCATCGCCGAGGAATACCCCGACGGCTTTGCGCCTGTCGTACCAAACGTCCGGGAAAAAGCCGTGCTTGCCTCGATCGCCACCGCCGTGGAACTGCTGCGTCGCGACCGGCTCGACCGACTGGGCGGCCGCCTGGCGCCACATTCGGGAGCGCTCAAGCGCGACTGGGTGGTGAAGATCGGCGAGGAGTATCTCCATGCATCCATCCTCGAAGGCATGATTTCCATTCCGATGGAGATCGACCTGTCGATCGATGGCGGCAAGGCGCTGACCGTGTCATCCGACTGGCGGCCAGGCGACCTGATCTGGCGCGGAACGGTCGGCAAGCGCTCTGTTGTCGCTCAGATCCGGCCTGTCGCCAACGGTCTTCGCATCGCCTGGAAAGGCATGTCGGTGACCGCCCGCGCCATGCTGCCGCGCACCGCCGAGCTCGAGCGCCTGATGCCGGAGAAGGTGGCGCCGGACACGTCCAAACTGCTGCTCTGCCCGATGCCCGGCCTCGTCGTGTCGATCGCCGTTGCCGAGGGGCAGGAGGTCAAGGCCGGCGAAACGCTTGCCGTCGTCGAGGCGATGAAGATGGAAAACGTGCTTCGCGCCGAACGCGATCTCGTCGTGTCGAAGCTCAACGCCAAGCCGGGCGACAGTCTTGCGGTGGACGCCGTGATCATGGAATTCGCCTGAGCAGGCTGGAAGCCTGTGGTCAGTAGCCGTTTGTGCTGGACTGGCATTGCCCGGTCCCGGACAATACATCTGCATCGACTCAAAGCCCTCAGGCAGCGCGAGAAACCATGGCGGATGACAGACTTCCACGCGATCCCCTGAAGCGCGAAGCCGCGATCGCGGCGGCGCGTCCGGAGGTGCCGGCGCGGCCGTTCGTGCATCTGCGCGTGCATTCGGCCTATTCTCTGCTCGAGGGGGCCCTCCAGCTCGGCAAGATCGTCGGCCACGCCGTGAAGGACGAGGCACCGGCCATCGCCGTCACCGACACCAACAATCTGTTCGGTGCCTTGGAGTTCGCGCAGAAGGCGGTCAAGGACGGCATCCAGCCCATCATCGGCTGCCAGATCGCGCTCGCCTTTTCCGGTGAAAACAGCGACGGCCAACGCGACCGCCGGCGGCAAGGGCCGGAGATGCGGCCGGTCGTGCTGATCGCGGCAACAGAAACCGGCTATTCCAACCTGGTCCGGCTGGTCAGCGGCGTCTATCTGGAAACACCGCCGGGCGAGGCGGTGCACCTGACCACCGAGACGCTGAATGGACAGACCGATGGGTTGATCTGCCTCAGCGGCGGACCACGCGGGCCGATCGGCAACGCCTTGAAGGAGGATCGCCGCGATCTGGCCGAGGCGCGGCTATTGACGCTCAAAGCACTGTTCGGCGACCGGCTCTATGTCGAGTTGGACCGGGTCGCGGGCTATGACCGGGTCGTCGAACATCAGACGATCGATCTCGCCTACGCGCACGAACTGCCGTTGGTCGCCACCAATGAGGCGTTTTTTTCCTCGCGCGACGATTACGAGGCGCATGACGCGCTGATCGCCATTGCCGAGGGCTCCGTCGTCGCCGTCGACACCCGCCGCCGATTGTCGCCGGACAATTTCCTGCGCAGCCAGGCCGATATGGCAAAGCTGTTCGCCGACCTGCCGGAAGCGATCGACAACACCGTCGAGATCGCTTTACGCTGCTCCTACTATCCAAAGAACCGCAGCCCGATCCTGCCGCGTTTCACCGGCGGCGATGCCTCCGACAAGGACGCGGCGGAAAAGGCCGAGGCCGCCGAACTCGCCCGCCAGGCGCGCGAGGGGCTCGACGCTCGGCTTGCCCTGCACGGACCGACGCCGGGCTATACGGTTGAGCAATATCGCGAGCGGCTCGAATTCGAGCTCGGCATCATCGAGAAGATGAAATTTCCAGGCTACTTCCTGATCGTTGCCGACTTCATCAAATGGGCCAAGGCACAAGGCATTCCGGTCGGGCCGGGCCGTGGTTCGGGCGCCGGATCGCTTGTCGCCTATTCGACGACCATCACCGATATCGATCCGCTGCGCTTCTCGCTGCTGTTCGAGCGCTTCCTCAATCCCGACCGCGTGTCGATGCCCGACTTCGACATCGACTTCTGCCAGGATCGCCGTGAAGAGGTGATCCGCTACGTGCAGCAGAAGTACGGCCGCGACCAGGTCGGCCAGATCATCACCTTCGGTACGCTGCAGGCTCGCGCCGTGCTGCGCGACGTGGGCCGCGTTCTGCAGATGCCCTACGGCCAGGTCGACAAGCTGTCGAAGATGGTGCCGCAGAACCCGGCCAATCCGGTGAAGCTCGCCGATGCCATCGCCAACGAACCGCGCTTTGCCGAGGAGGCCGAGAAGGAGCCGATCGTCCAGACGCTGCTCGACATGGCGCAGAAGCTGGAAGGCCTTTACCGCCACGCCTCGACGCACGCCGCCGGCATCGTCATCGGCGACCGGCCGCTGTCGGAATTGGTGCCGATGTACCGCGATCCGCGCTCGGACATGCCGGTCACCCAGTTCAACATGAAATATGTCGAGCAGGCTGGGCTGGTGAAGTTCGACTTCCTCGGCCTGAAGACGCTGACAGTCCTGGAGACGGCGGTGAAGCTGATCCGCCGGCGAGGCATCGACATCGATCTGGCAACGATCCCGCTCGACGATCCAGACACTTACGCCATGCTGTCGCGCGGCGAAGTGGTCGGCGTGTTCCAGGTGGAAAGTGCCGGCATGCGCAAGGCGCTGATCGGCATGCGGCCCGACTGCATCGAGGACATCATCGCGCTGGTCGCGCTCTATCGGCCGGGCCCGATGGAGAACATCCCGACCTACAACGCCAGAAAGCATGGCGAGGAGGAGATGGCCTCGATCCATCCCAAGATCGACCATCTGGTGAAGGAGACGCAGGGCGTCATCGTCTACCAGGAACAGGTGATGCAGATCGCGCAGGAACTGTCCGGCTATTCGCTCGGCGAAGCCGACCTTCTGCGCCGCGCCATGGGCAAGAAGATCCGCGCCGAAATGGACAAGCAGCGCGAGCGGTTCGTTACCGGTGCGGTGGAGCGTGGCGTCAGCAAGCCGCAAGCCGACTTCATTTTCGACCTGCTGGCCAAGTTCGCCGACTATGGTTTCAACAAATCGCACGCCGCAGCCTACGCCGTCGTCTCCTACCAGACCGCCTATCTCAAGGCGCATTATCCGGTCGAGTTCCTCGCCGCCTCGATGACGCTCGACATGGGCAACACCGACAAGCTCGCCGACTTCCGGCAGGACGCGCTACGCCTTGGCATCGAGGTTCTGGCGCCGTCGGTGATGACCAGTTTTCGGCCTTTTGAGGTCGGTGAGAACCGCATCTATTATTCGATGGCCGCGCTCAAGGGCGTCGGCGACGCGGCGGTCGAGCATATCGTTGCGGTACGGGGCGAAAAGCCGTTCAAGAACCTTGCCGATTTCTGCGAGCGGGTCGATCCCAAGATCGTCGGCAAGCGTGTCTTCGAAAGCCTGATCATGGCTGGCGCGCTCGACTGTTTCGGCCACGACCGCGCCCAGATGATGGCCGGCGTCGAACGGATGATGGGGCTGGCATCGCTGGCCCAGCAGAACGCGGTTTCCGGCCAGGCCGACATTTTCGGCGCCTCGCTCGGCGCACAGTCGCAGGCGCTCAACCTGCCGGTGACAGATCCTTGGCTCGCCGCGGACCGGCTGCACCGCGAATTCCAGGTCGTCGGCTTCTATCTCTCTGCCCATCCGCTCGACGAATACAAGGCGGCCCTGCAGAAGATGCGCGTGCAGAACTGGGGCGAATTCTCGGCCGCCGTCAAACGCGGCGCTTCCGCCGGCCGCCTTGCCGGCACGGTGACCAGCAAGCAGGAGCGCAAGACGCGCACCGGCAACAAGATGGGCGTTGTGGCCTTTTCCGACACGTCCGGCCAGTACGAGGCGGTGCTGTTTTCGGAAGCATTGGCCCAGTACCGTGACCTCCTGGAGGCCGGCCGCTCCGTCGTCATCACGGTCGCGGCGGAGGACAGGCCCGAGGGCGTCAATTTGCGCATCAATTCCGTGCAATCGCTGGAAGACGAGGCAAGCCGCATCCAGAAGGCGTTGCGCATCTTCGTCAGGAACGAGGGGCCTGCCTCGATGATCCAAGCCCAGCTCACCCAGCGCGGCGAAAGCCAAGTGAGCATTATCGTGATCAAGGAAGAGGCGCAGGGCGAGGTCGAGATCGCCCTGCAGGGTGGCTTCCGCGTCTCGCCGCAGATCGCCTCGGCGATGCGCGCAGTGCCCGGCGTGGTCGAAGTGGAATTGGTGTGATCGCCGCCCTTGGCAGGTTCCGGCGTCTTTGTCCCATGTCATCGCGATCGGCATGAAGGTCGCGCGGAAGGGCGTACCGCAGGGCAGGTCCGCAGTGGCGCGGGTGCGTGACAAGTTGCGCCGGCTCTACCACGGGCGCACGCCGGCGGCCTTTCGGTTTCAGGTTGTGGCAATCGTCATCGATCTGGCCATCATCGCTTTCTTCATCGCGACACCGGTGATCCAGCAATCGGCTTCGTTCCTGTGGCTGGACTATGCGGTGGCGGTTCTCGTCGGTGCCGATCTCTTTGCCAGGCTGCTGGCCTCCAATGACATGCTGCGCCTGATGAAGCAGCCGACCTCCTGGGTGGATGTCTTCATCCTGTTGACGCTGCTGATGCCAACAGCGCTCGCCAATCTCGGCTTTTTGCGCATCCTGCGGCTATGGTCGCTGTCGCGCAGCGGTTCGATCTGGCGGCATTTCGAGATGCGTGGCCTCAGGCCCTGGCGCGAGGCGAGCCATGCCGTCATCAACCTTTTGACGTTCCTCTTCGTCATTACCGGCTTCGTCTACACGTTCTTCTTCCGCAACGGCGCGGGCTGGAAAACTATGTCGACGCGCTTTACTTCACCGTCGCCACGGTGACGACGACCGGCTTCGGCGACATCGTGCTGCCTGGCATCGCCGGCAAGCTGACGGCGATCGTCACCATGATCATCGGCATATCGCTGTTCGTCAGGCTGGCGCAGGCGATCTTCAGGCCGGCCAAGGTGTTTTTCCCTTGTCCCCAATGCGGGCTGCAGCGGCATGAGCCGGATGCGGTGCACTGCAAGGCCTGCGGGCACGTTCTCAACATACCGGATGACGGGATCTGACCGTTACGATGCAGCCACTTCAGCTGGCTGTGCCGGCTTGCGCTGCAGGTTGAGCAGGTTGCCCATCAGGATGAGCAGCGCGCCGCCGGCGGTGAAGGCGTCGATCTGTTCCTGATAAAGCAGCCAGCCGACCAGCGCCGACAATGGCACCCGCAGGAAATCCATCGGCGAAATGACCGTCGCGTCGGCATAGGTGAGCGCGCGGGCCATGCAGAAATGCGACGACATGCCGGTGAAGGCGATCAGCACGATCCATGGCCACAGCTCCAGCGGTGGATTGCGCCATTCATAAAGGGCTGGAACGAGGCCGACGACCGACTGGGTGATCAGCATCCAGAAGATGATGCGCACGACGCTGTCCGTACGCGTCAGCGATTTGACCAGGACCACCGAAATGCCGAAGCAGACCGCGGCGCCCAGCACGATCAGATGTCCCGGATCGACCGAACCGACGCCCGGGCGTACGATGACGACGACGCCGATCAGGCCAAGCACGACCGCCGCCAGTTTCGGCCGGCTCAGCCTTTCGCCGAGAAACGTCACCGCCAGGATCGCTGTCCAGATTGGCGTCGTGAACTCGATCGAAATCAACACGGCCAGTGGAATCAAGGTGAGCGCGTAGAGCCATGCGGCCTGCCCCGTATAGTGGATGACGTTACGGGCGATATGGGCGAGGGGACGCTGCGTGCGCATCGCCGCAAAGCCGCCGCTCTTCAGCACCAGCGGCAAGAGGATAAAGAAGCCGATCACCGAGCGCAGTTCCAGCACCTGGAAGACATTGAGCTCGGCCGTGGTGGCGCGGCCGGCGACCGACATCGCCAGGAACGACGCGATCGACAGCGCCATCCAGAAGGCTGCCTTGGGAATAGAGGGGGTGGGTGCCATGGTCTTTATCTCGCAGGCCGAGGCTTTTGCCGCAATTGCTAGCTCATGTATTCTTCTGGGCCAGTTGTGGCGACGGCGTTACGAAACAGTCACGTTGCTGGCGGAACCTGATACGGCAAGAGGCGTTGAGTCCCGCTATTCAGCCGTGCTTCGCAGGGCGTCTTGCATTCCAGCACCGACAAGGAGACTTCGATGAGATCATTTGCGCCATTTGCGCTTGCAGGCTGTTTATTGGTCGCGGCGGGCTCGGCACATGCCGACGAGACCAGGTTCCTGCAGTCGTTCAAGGGCAATTTCGCAGGCAAGGGCACTGTCCAGGTAACCACGGATGTGCCGAACGTCAGCGTGTCTTGCAGCTTCAAGTCGAACGCGACCTCAACCTCGCTCTCGCTGGATGGCAACTGCCGCGGTCTCGTGCTGGTGACGCGGGCCATCAGCGCCAACTTGAAGGTCACTGGTGCGAAATACAGCGGCGTCTATGTGGGATCACGCACCGGTCCGGCGCAGCTCAACGGCAGCCGGTCGGGCAATGCCATCAACCTCGGCATACGCTGGGCGAAGGATGTCAACGGCGATCGGAAGGCGCGGATGACGGTAGAGAAGAGAGGCGAGAACGGCATCCGGCTGACGGTCATCGACACCGATCCGATGACCGGCAAGAACGTGGTGACGAGCAGGATCGATCTGACGCGGACCTGACGGATGTGTCGATCTTCGGTGAGGCCGACCTGCGAACGATGGTTTCCTGCGCGTCCGGTGCTCACGTACTTCAAATACGCTCCGCTCCGGCCTTCGCCGGCCGAAGCCCCATAAGGGCCTCCGCTCTATGAAGGCTACGGCCGGCGAAGGCCGGTTCTCGAAAACCATCATTCTCGATTCGGCCTGACCTGAATCTCAACACACCCGGTGTCAGTCCTCCAGCGGCTCCGGCGGGTGGGCATCGCGGCCCCTGCCGAACGTGTAGCCGGTTTCCACCGCCTTGCGGCCGAACTTGTCGCGCAGTGCATCGATGGCGCCTTCGGCCATGGCGCGCTTGCGCGACTGGACGTCGACCAGATCCGGCGGGTCGGCCTTGTCGTCATCCGAGAGGTCACTGACGCCGATGCCGAGCAATCGAAATTTCGTTCCGTCGGTTTCCTTGCGAAGAAGCTCCACCCCGGTCTGAAAGATGCGGTCCGCGAGCCTTGTCGGGTCGCCGAGCTGGCGGTTGCGGGTGCGCAGCTTGAAATCCTGTGTCTTCAGTTTCAGCACCACGGTGCGTCCGGCGATGCCTGACTTTTTCAACCGCGCCGAAACCTTTTCGGAAAGACCTCTCAGGACAGAGACCAGCTCTTCCAGCGACGCGATGTCGGTGTCGAAGGTGGTTTCGGCCGATACGCTCTTGGCGTCCTGGTCGGGGTCGACGCGGCGGACGTCCTCGCCGCGCGAAAGCCGGTAGAGCCGATCGCCCATCGTGCCATAGCGGCGCATCAGGTCGCCACGCTCCATCTTCTGAAGCTGGCCGATGCTGCGGATACCGTCGCGTTCCAGCGTGGCGTTGAACGCCTTGCCGACACCCCAGATCATCGTCACCGGCTGCTCCGCCAGGAAGCCGACCGCCTCGGCTTCGCCGATGACCGAAAAGCCGCGTGGCTTGCGGAAATCGGACGCTATCTTGGCGAGGAACTTGCAGTAGGAGAGGCCTGATGAAACGGTGATACCGATTTCCTTCTCCACCGCCAGCGCAAAGCGCGCCAGCACCACGGCCGGCGGCAGGCCGTGCAACCGTTCGGTGCCGGCGAGGTCGAGAAACGCCTCGTCGATCGACAGCGGCTCGACCAGCGGCGTCAGCGCTTGCATCATGGCGCGCACCTCGCGGCCGACACGCACATATTTTTCCATGTTGGGCGGGATCACGACCGCCTCCGGGCAAGCCTCGAGCGCCTTGAACATCGGCATGGCGGAGCGCACGCCCCGGATGCGGGCGATGTAACAGGCGGTGGAGACGACCCCGCGCTTGCCGCCGCCGATGATCAGCGGCTTGTCCTTGAGCGCCGGATTGTCGCGCTTTTCGATCGCCGCGTAAAAGGCATCGCAATCGATATGGGCCAGATGCAGCCGGTACAACTCAGGATGACGGGCAAGGCGAGGGCTGCCACAGCGCTCGCAGCGGCGCGTCTCACTGCGCTGAAAGGTAAGGCAGTCACGGCAAAAACCGTGTTCGGGATTGTTGACAGGGGCCGCCATCGCTGCGAACATAAAGAGAACAAAAGCAATGGTACGACAGTGCAAGGCCAGCGACAAGCTTGGCCTGGGGAGAACCGCATGAGCACGACCATAGTACCGCTGGCGCCTGAGCTGTGGCCGGATTTCGAGGACCTTTTCGGCAAGCAAGGCGCCTGTTACGGCTGCTGGTGCACGCATTTCCGGCTGGCGCCGGTAGCGCGGCGTGAGAGCAGCCGCGAGCGTAACAAGGACCATATCAAGGCGCGCATCGAAGCCGGCCCGCCGCCGGGTCTGTTGGCCTTCGAGGATGGCAAGGCGGTCGGCTGGATGCAGATCGGGCCGCGCGCCGACGTGCCCGAATGGAACAACAAGGGCCGGGGCTCGGCGCCTGTCGATCCCGCCGATGCTTCCGATCCGGCCGTCTGGGCGATTTCCTGCTTCTTCATCCGCGCCAAGGCTCGGGGCCGCGGCATCACGCATCGCCTCGTCGAAGGCGGCATCGATTTCGCCCGCAGCAACGGAGCACGGCTTGTCGAGGCCTGCCCGATCGACCTGTCGCGCGATTCACGCTCGATCGGCCTGTTCGTCGGCTCGTCGGGGGTTTTCGAGAAGGCCGGTTTCGAGCGGCTGGTGGAGCGCAAGGCAGGCCGCCCGCTGATGCGGCTGGTGCTGAGGCCGATTGCGTGACTGTCATCATCTTGCAGTTGTGATGGTATTTTCCTACCAGAAGTACGAAATTGATTTTTGCCTTTCGACCCAACGGAGAATTCCCGTGAACCGTATGTTGCCAGTTGCCTTTACCGCGCTTCTGTTCTGCGCGCCTGCTTTCGGCCAGACCGTCGATAGCCGGGGTGCCAAGCAATTGTCCGATGACCTGTCCCGTTATGTCGGCAAACAGGCGCTCGACAAGGGTATCCTGAAGGTTTCGGTTGAAGGCGATGCCTACAAGATTCTTTTTGATTTCAAGGCACTGGCGGAGATTCTGCCGAAGCAGGGGCAGGTGAAATTCGACTTCGCGCCCTACGCCCTGCTGGTCAAGCCGCGCAGCGACGGCACCTGGAATGTGTCGATGGACTTTTCGCAGAGCGCGTCCTTCGAGTTCAACGGACCCGAGGGGCTGCAAAGCACGCAGTTTTCGATCAAGGATGGCAAGGGTTCCGGCGTCTACGACCCCGCGCTTGCCGCCTTCATCAGCGGCGCCAGTTCATTGGCTGGCATGACCATGGCATCGAAGGATGCCAAGCAGCAGACGGAAGCCAGCACTGGCGCGGGCACCGCGACCATTACCGGCACCAAGGCCGCCAATGGCGGTGTCGATTTCACGACGTCGCAGAAGATCTCGAATTTCGTCGAGACGATAAAGTTCAATGATCCCGAGAAGGGGCTAAATTTTCCAGTCACCGTGAAGTCGCCGGAATTGTCGGTGGAAGCCAGCGGCAAGGGCGTGCAGACGAGGCCGCTGCTCGACCTCTTGGCATTCGCCGTGGCCAACGAGGACGAGAAGACGCTGAAGGCGAACCAGGCGCAGCTGAAGTCGCTTCTGCTCGCAGCACTTCCGGTGTGGGAGCGCATCGACGGCAACTATGGCTTCAAGGATTTCGCGGTCGACAGCCCGATCGGCACTTTCGGGGCGACGCAGCTCAGCACCGCGTTCGGCAGCGACGGCGTTTCGCAGAACGGCAAGGTCACCTACGGCATCAAGGCCTCGGGGCTGACCGTGCCGCAGCAGCTTTTGCCTAGCTGGAGCGTGGCGCTCTTGCCCACAGACATAGACCTGAACTTCGGCGGCGCCAATATCGATCTCGACAGCATGGCGAAGAAGGCGATCGAAGCCTTTGATCTCAATCAGGATCCGCCGCTGTCACCCGAGTTCGGCGACCAGCTCAAAGCCGATTTCCTGGCCAAGGCGCCGAAGGTCGTCATCGGCCACAGCACGGTGAAGAACAAGGACCTGGAGATCGCGCTGGAAGGCGAGATGACAAGCTTCGGTGAGAAGCCCGACGCAAATCTCACTGTCGATGTCGCCGGTTTCGACAAGATCATGACGCATCTGCAGGACGCGGCAAAGTCGGAGCCAGAGGTGGGGCAGTACGTGCCTGCCGCCCTGATGGTGAAGGGTTTTGCCAAAACGCTGCCGGATGGCCGGCTGGAATGGGTCGTCAACACCAAGGCCGACGGCTCGGTCACCGTCAACGGCGTCATGCTGAAGCCCGCCGATCCGGCGGCGGGCGATGGCGTCGACAACGGTGACGGCGCGGCCGATAGCAGCGGCGGCGATAATGGCGGTGGCGCCGACAGTGGCGGCGGCGACAATGGCGGGGCCGGCGCGAAGCTGAACCCTTGAGGGTTCGGCTCTACAGCCCCAGCGCGCCCGCGATCTTTGGCGCGGCTTCGTGCCAGTCCTGGACGACGATGACCTCGTCCGGGACCGGCGGCAGGAACGCGCGCAGCGCATTGTCGGCCATCAAGTGGACAAGGCTGGCGTCGGCGACCGATTCCCGCACCGACGCCAAATTGTGCGGCTGATCATCGACGAAGACCACCGGCCTGCCCTTGTTGCCGCGCAGCCTGGCCACCGCCGGTCCCTTGGCCATTTCGGTGGTCAGCAGCGGATAGTTCAGCCCCAGCCCATCGAGATGGGCGCGGCGCACGGCGCGATGGCGGTGCGGCATGGCCGTCAGCAATATGATTTCGGCGCGGTCTCCAAGCCTTGCCAGGGCATCCGCGGCGCCGTCGGTGACGCTTTGCCAATCGGCTTGCGCGTCGAAGAAATCGCCAAGGAGTGCCGTGACTTCGGGCTGTTCGATCAACCGGCCGCTGGCCGTTTCGGCAATGTTGCCAGTCAGCCGGAAGGAGGCCAGTGTCAGCCCGTAGCCGCGCGATTTGAGGAAATGCGGGAAGGGGCGGATGAACTCGAGCACGACGTCGTCGACGTCGAGCACGAGCAGCGGCCGGTCGTCGGCCGAAAGTTCCTCGATCTGGCGCGCGGTTTCCGGATCATCGCTCATATGGAATGCTCATGGTTGTCATCGCCGAGCGGCAGTGCGCGCAACGCCTTGCCGACGGCGGCCGGCGGAGTGCCGGTCTCCTCGGCGAAGCGCATCAGCGTCGGCTCATGGGCGAGAATGAACTGCAGCACGCCGGCCAAGAAACCCGGCTCGCCGGCGGCCTTGCGGATCGAATGCGCCTCTATTCCGGTGATCGCCAGAAAGCGCGGCAACAGTTCTGGATCGGAGGCGACGAAGCCCAGCGCCTTTACGGCAATGGTTTCCGCCTCTTCGCGCATTGACGCCGCGTTTGCCATCACTACCTTCGGCATGTGGAATGAGTCTCTTCCGCAGTAATGGCAAGATTTGCCCGCGGCAAGCCTTTACAGTGCAGCGCGCCGTTTGGACGCGCTGGCGGGCGAGGTGGAACTCGCGCTGCTTTGCAGCCCGAAGGTTTCCGTTTCGTCAATCATATTGCCGTATAGTGAAGCAGGGTTTGGTGCGTTCAAGGACGAGCGCATGACGGCCGCCTTCGAGCGGAGGGACGGCCGGGACGGGATGTCGATGCCTAAGAAGGTCATGATCGTCGAGGACAATGAGCTCAACATGAAGCTCTTTCGGGACCTCATCGAAGCGAGCGGCTACGAGACGGTGCGCACCCGCAACGGTCTGGAGGCGCTCGACCTAGCGCGTCAGCACCGGCCCGATCTCATCCTGATGGACATCCAGTTGCCCGAAGTGTCGGGGCTGGAGGTGACCAAATGGCTGAAGGAAGATGACGATTTGCACGTCATCCCGGTCATCGCGGTGACTGCCTTTGCCATGAAGGGCGACGAGGAACGCATCCGCCAGGGCGGCTGCGAGGCCTATATTTCGAAGCCGATCTCGGTGCCGCGTTTCATCGAAACCATCAAATCCTATCTGGGCGATGCCTGATGTGCCCTTCCAACCGAGCCGGAGCCTTGTGAAATGACTGCGCGGATCCTCGTCGTCGACGACATCCCTGCCAATGTGAGGCTGCTGGAGGTTCGGCTTCTGGCCGAATATTTCGAGGTGCTGACCGCCACCAACGGGCCCGACGCGATCGAGACCTGCGAGAACGGCAAGGTCGATGTCGTGCTGCTCGACGTGATGATGCCGGACATGGACGGGTTCGATGTCTGCCGGCGGCTGAAGAGCGATCCGGCCACGTCGCATATCCCGGTGGTGATGATCACCGCGCTCGACCAGGTGTCCGACCGCGTGCGCGGGTTGGAAGCCGGCGCCGACGATTTCCTGACCAAGCCGGTCAACGACCTGCAACTGATGACGCGGGTCAAGAGCCTGGTGCGGCTGAAATCTCTCACCGACGAGCTCAGGCTGCGCGCCTCGACGACACGCAATATCGGCATTGAGGAACTGCTCAGCCGCAATTTCGCGTCCGAGGACACGACGCCGAAAGTGCTGTTGATCGACGAGCGCAAATCGTCGGTCGAGCGGATCCAGAAGATGCTGCGCGACCGTGCCGACCTCGACGTCACCAGCGATCCGCATGCCGGTTTCTTCCAGGCGGCCGAGACGTCCTATGAATGCGTGATGATCTCGACGGCCTTCGCGAACTTTGATCCGCTCCGGCTTTGCTCGCAATTGCGCTCGCTCGACCGCACCCGTTTCGTGCCGATCATCCTGTTGGCGGAGGAGGGCGAGGAGGAGCGCATCATCCGTGGCCTCGAGCTCGGCATCAACGACTATCTGATGCGACCGATCGACCAGCAGGAGCTGACGGCCCGGCTGCGCACCCAGGTGCGCCGCAAGCGGTATAACGACCAATTGCGCGCAAGTGTGACCCAGACCATCGAGATGGCGGTTACCGACGGCCTGACCGGGCTGCATAACCGCCGCTATCTCGACAGCCATCTGCAGACGTTGTTCGACCGCGCCGTGGCGCGGCGCCGGCCGCTATCGGTGATGATCACCGATCTCGATCGCTTCAAGTCGATCAATGACGCGCATGGCCATGATGGCGGCGACGAGGTGCTGCGGGAATTCGCGCGGCGGCTGCGCAAGAATGTCAGGGGTATCGACCTTGCCTGCCGGTTCGGCGGCGAGGAGTTCGTCGTCGTCATGCCGGACACCGATGGCGCCGTGGCCGAGAAAGTGGCCGAACGCATCCGGGCAGAAATCGCCCAACAGCCGTTCGCCATCGGCGCCGAAGGCAAGACGATCGAGGTCACCGTCAGCGTCGGCGTGTCATCTGTGCTGAAGGGCGTGGATACGGTGGCGGCCATGATGAAGCGCGCCGATCTCGCGCTCTATGAAGCCAAGAGCGGCGGCCGCAACCGCGTGGTTGCCAAGGCAGCATAGGCGTCCAGGCCCGGATATCCCGTCAACCCGGTAGGGTTAGCCATTTACCTTAACCCAAGCGATTCGCGAGCCTTGGTTAAGAAACTGTTGATTTTCTTGAGCTCTTGCGCAAATGTGAAAGCCAAGACGAAGCCGGCACGAGGGTAGATAGCCGGCTCGGTCCCTGAAATACCCCATGATGCTCAGGTCCGCCGCATCTCCTGGGTCCGTGGGGTCGGCCGGCCGGCGCTGGCACATAGTGGCCTCCTCGTACCGCTGCCAAACGCCGACCGGCCCCCTTTATCTCAAGGTTCCGCAAAAGCCCCGAAAGGGGCTTTTTTCGTGCGCGGCAAAATCTGGAAAACGGTTCCTGGGCAAAGGTGGCGTCATTGCGGCTGCGCAACCGCGGACCGTCGTTTGGTTGTCGTTCGTCAAGGGCAGGAGAGCACCCTCTCCACTTCGTACATATGGCGCACAAGGGGCTTGCGGCAAGACCCGCCTGCTCCCGTAAAACCGCGAGCCTGAATTGGCCAGCGAAAGGGAGTGACGAGAATGGGTGTGGTGCCGCCTGTGGATGGAATGCGTCGGGATCATGCGGTGGTGATCGCGGGAGGTGGTCCGACGGGGTTGATGCTGGCGGGTGAACTCGCGTTGGCGGGGATCGATGTCGCCATTGTCGAGCGACGTCCCGATCAGCAACTGATCGGCTTGCGCGCGGGTGGCCTGCACGCCCGCACCATCGAGGTTCTCGATCAGCGCGGAATTGCCGAGCGGTTCCTGTCGCAGGGGCAGCGCTTCCCGACCGTCGGCTTCCATATGATCCGTTTGGACATCGGCGACTTTCCCAGCCGGCACAGCTATCTGCTGGCGCTGCGACAAAACCATATCGAACGGATATTGGCCGACTGGGTCAACGAGTTGGGGGTGCCCATCCATCGCGGACGGGAGGTCACCGACTTCGCGCAGGATGATCACGGTGTCGACCTGGATTTGTGCGGAGGCCAACGGCTGAGGGCGCAATACCTCGTCGGCTGCGACGGAGGACGCAGCACGATCCGCAAGGCGGCAGGCATCGCGTTCGCCGGATGGGATCCGACGATGAGCTGGATGATCGCCGAGGTCGAAATGTCCAGGGAACCGGCATTGGGCTTTCGCAGCGATGCTTACGGATTTCACGCGGTGGGCAAGATCGAGGGAAGCGACCGGGTGAGCGTCGTGCTGACCGAGAGGCAACTGACCATAGGCGGCGAACCGACGCTGCGCGATCTCCGTGAAGCGCTTGTCGCTGTCTATGGCACCGACTTCGGGGTCCACAGCCCGACCTGGATTTCCCGTTTCACCGACATCACACGGCAGGCCGCCACTTACCGCGACAGACGCGTCCTGCTGGCCGGCGACGCAGCGCATATCCATCCGCCGATGGGCGGACAGGGGCTCAATATCGGCGTGCAGGACGCGGTCAATCTGGGTTGGAAGCTGGCCCAGGTGGTCAAGCGGACCTCGCCGGAAAGCTTGCTCGACAGCTACCACGCCGAGCGCCACCCGGTTGCCGCACGCGTCCTGCGCAACACGATGGCACAGGTCGCGCTTCGTCGTACGGATGACCGCACAAAGGCGTTGGGCGACGTCTTTACCGAGCTGCTTGGCATGGAAGAGCCGCGCAAACGGATCGCCGCGGAGATGTCCGGTCTGGGCGTTCAGTACGATCTCGGCGAAGGGCACAAGCTGCTTGGGCGGCGAATGCCCGATCTTGATCTGATCACCACCAATGGACCGTTACGGGTCTTCAGCTTGCTGCATGACGCGCGGCCGTTGCTTCTCAACTTCGGCGAACCGGACAGACTGGACATCGCGTATTGGGCGGATCGGGTCTGGCAAATCGACGTCGGGTATGCCGGTGCCTGGGAGCTTCCGGCCCTCGGGACGGTCACCGCGCCCGACGCCGTCCTGGTCCGGCCCGATGGCTATGTGGCTTGGGTTGGGGTGGGAACCCAAGAGGGGCTGGCTGAGGCCCTGACCACCTGGTTCGGGCAGCCTGCTGGTCAGCAGGTTAGTGCAGGTGAGCACACTTGACCTCTTGAAGACCGATCGCTTGACAGCTTGCGACGAGGCAAAGCTCGCAGTCCTCCTGACAACGGATTGACAGGAGGTTTCATCTATGCAGAATTGGTTGGACCATTGGACCACTTGTGCATCGCTTCGGGGAGGGGATGTGGACCAGAACAGCCTGCCACCCATTCAGACGACGGCGCGCGATGACGCCGTGCTGAAGGCTTTGGTGGGCTTTGTTCGCGCCGAGGCCCTGCGGCCCGGCGAGCGGCTTCCGACCGAGCGTATTCTGGCCGAGCGGCTGAAGGTCAGTCGCAATACGGTGCGCGAGGCGCTGACGCGCTGGGAGGGGCTCGGTCTCGTCGAGCGCCGGCAAGGCAGCGGCACCTATCTCAAGGCGGCTGTGTCACCCGGCATGTTGCACATGCCGCTGACGCTGGCCGGCGGTAATGATTTCACCTCGCTCATGCACACGCTTGAAATCCGGCGCGCGCTGGAAGCGGAGGCCGCGGCCCTTTGCGCCGAGCGCGCCAGCCCGGCCGACATTGCCGAGATCGAGCGCAAGCTCGATATCATGGAACAGGCGTTCCGCACCCGCGACGGCATGTCTTCGGAAGAAGACTGGGAATTTCACCAGGCGATCTACCGGGTCTCCGGCAATCCGCTGTTCGAGCAGATCATCGCCGCGATGCACGAACTGTTCCACCGCTTCTGGGAGCACCCCCTCGGCGTGCGCGACTTCGGCCATGCCAGCTTTCCCTACCACCGCACCATCTACCAGTGCATCGCGGCGCGCGATCCGCATGGCGCCCGCGCCGAGGCGCTCAAGCTGATCGCCACCGTCGAGGACGATTTGAAGCGCGGTGCGGCCAAACTCAAACTTTCGAGCCAGACATGAACGAGCATCCGACCGGTTTCGATCACGACTATCTCGCCGAGGCGGCGACGGTCCTGGCGCATGACGAACCGTTTCCAGGCGGCGCGGTGGTGCCGCCGATCTACCAGACGTCGCTGTTCACCTTCGCCAACTATGCCGAAATGGCCGACACCTTTGCCGGCAAACGAAAACAGCCGATCTATTCGCGCGGCGACAATCCGACAGTGATGGAGTTCGAAGCGCGCGTCGCCGCGCTCGAGGGCGCGCAAGCGGCGCGGGGCTTCTCCAGCGGCATGGCGGCAATCAGCGCGACCGTGCTTGCCTTCGTCGGAGCGGGCGAGCGCATCGTGGCCGTGCGCAACTGCTATGGCGATGCCTACCGGCTGTTCGAGCGGCTTTTGCCTCGGCTCAACATCAAGGTCGATTATGTCGACGGTTCCGACCCGGATGCGGTGGCGGCGGCACTTCCCGGCGCCAAGCTGCTCTACCTGGAAAGCCCGACCTCGATGATGTTCGAGCTCCAGGACATCGCGCATCTGGCGCGGTTGGCGAAAGAGCAGGGCATCGTCACCACGATCGACAATTCCTGGGCCTCGCCGGTGTTCCAGAAGCCGATCTCGCATGGCGTCGACCTTGTGCTGCACTCGGCCTCGAAATATCTCGGCGGCCACAGCGACACGGTCGCCGGCGTGGTGGCGGGCTCGGCCGCGCACATCAAGCAGATCAACGAACAGACCTATTCCTACCTCGGCGGCAAGCTGTCGCCGTTCGAGGCCTGGCTGCTGCTGCGCGGCCTGCGCACGCTGCCGCTGCGCCTGCCGCACCACATGAAGAGCGGGCTTACCATTGCCGAACGGCTGAAGGCGCATGCCAATGTTGAGCGGGTCAACCATCCCGTCTATTCGAACCATCCGGGCAAGGCGACGTTGGCAGGCTATGCCGGCCTGTTCTCCTTCGAGGTGACGGACGACATCGACATCCCGGTCTTCGTCGACGCGCTCAAATATTTCCGCATCGGCGTCAGCTGGGGCGGGCATGAGAGCCTGGTCGTGCCGGCCAAGGCGTCGCTGGAGCAGACGCCGGGCCTGAATTCGATGGCGCGCTTCGGCGTCAGCCCCCGAACCATCCGCTTCAATGTCGGATTGGAAAGTGTCGAAGACCTCTGGGCCGACATCGCCCAGGCCTTCGAAAAAGCCAGAAAATAACAAGCGGGTTCAAAATGGGAGTCTTGAACATGAAGAAACTGACCGTCATGCTTGCCACCGTCGCGGGGCTGGCGATTTCCGCCGGGAGCGCGCTGGCCGATTCGACCCTGAAAATGGTCGAAGTCATCACCAGCCCGCCGCGCACCGAATTCCTCAAAAAACAGATCGCCGAATTCGAAACCGCCAATCCCGGCATCAAGGTCGAATTGATCTCGCTGCCCTGGGGCCAGGCGTTCGAAAAGTTCCTGACCATGGTGCAGGCCGGCGATACGCCCGACGTGGTGGAAATGCCGGAACGCTGGATGGGCCTCTATGCCAACAATGCCCAACTCGAGGATCTCGGCCCCTACATGGCCAAATGGGACGACGCCAAGACGCTCGGCGACCGCGCCAAACAGTTCGGCTCGACCGTCAACAACACCCAGTTCATGATCCCTTATGGCTACTATGTGAACGCGTTGTTCTGGAACAAGAAGCTGTTCAAGCAAGCCGGCCTCGACGGCCCGCCGGCGACACTCGACGAGTTCGTCGCCGACTCCAAGAAGATTTCGGCCATCCCGGGTAAATACGGCTATTGCTTGCGCGGCGGCCCCGGTGCCTTCAACGGCATGCACATGTTCATGAACATCGCTCAGGGCAAGGGCGGCTACTTCAACGAGGACGGCACCTCGACCATCAATGACGAGGGCTCGGTCAAGGGCCTGCAGATGCTGGCCGACATGTACAAGGACGGCCTGGCGCCGAAGGATGCCGTGAGCTGGGGCTTCAACGAAACCGTCACCGGCTTCTATTCCGGCACCTGTGCCATGCTCAACCAGGATCCCGACGCGCTGCTCGGCATCGCCGACAAGATGAGTGCCGACGACTTCGCCGTGGCGCCGCTGCCCGTTGGACCGAGCGGCAAATCCTACCCGACGCTCGGCTATGCCGGCTGGGCGATGTTCGCCAACTCGCAGCACAAGGACGATGCCTGGAAGCTGATGGCAACGTTGCTGTCACCCAAGGACAATCTGGAATGGGCCAAGGAAGTCGGCGTCGTCCCGATCCACAAGGGCGCCGACCAGGATCCGCATTTCAAGACCGAGCAGTTCAAGGGCTGGTTCACGGAGCTCAGCGACAGCTCCAAATATGAAATGGTGACGCCGCCGACGCACTTGGAAAACCTTGGCAATTTCGTCGACCAGGTGGCGATCAAGAACTTCCAGGAAGTTCTGCTTGGCCAAAAGACGGCCAAGGACGTCGCCGACCAATGGGCTGCCTTCCTGACCAAGGAACAGCAGGACTGGATGGCGAAGAACAAGAAGTAGGCGCCAGCGCCCTCGTCCTTCTCCCCGTTTATGGGGAGAAGGTGTCACGAAGTGACGGATGAGGGGCGGCGCCATGCCTCTGTAGGATCGCGCTGCCCCCCATCTGCCTGCCCTCCTTCGCAGCAGCTGCGCCGCTGCTACGGAGGGGTGAACCGGCACCTTCCGCCCGTTGAACGGGCCGAAGGACACTGTCTCCGCCACCGCTCCAGGGAGCCGTTCCTCAGCCAATGACCTATGCCGTGTCCGAAATTCGATCCGCAGGACAGCCGCGAAAGAGGCGGCTCTCCTATGCCAATTTCGAGCCTTGGCTTTATCTCAGCCCGGCGATCATCCTGCTGATCGTGGTGCTTTTGGTGCCGCTGGTCATCGGCATCAGCTACTCCTTCCGCAAATTCTCGGCTTTCAAGTCGGAGTATGTCGGGCTTGGCCAGTACCAGGCGATGCTGTCGGATCAAGTGCTGGGGCAGGCATTGGTCAACACGCTGTGGTGGACGGTCGCCAGCCTGTTCTTCCAGTTCTTTCTCGGTCTTGGCCTGGCGCTGCTGCTCGACAAGCCGTTCTGGGGCCGCAAGGTGGTGCAGGCGCTGGTGTTCCTGCCCTGGGCCGTGCCGTCCTTCCTGTCGGGCCTGACCTGGGCCTGGCTGTTCAACCCGATCGTCGGACCGCTGCCGCACTGGCTGTTCGCATTGGGTCTGAAGGCGGAGCCGACCAATGTGCTTTCCGATCCTGCCACCGCGATGTGGGGGCCGATCATCGCCAATGTCTGGTTCGGCATTCCGTTCTTCGCCATCACGCTTCTGGCGGCGCTGAAATCCATCCCGTCCGAACTGCACGAGGCGGCGGCGATCGACGGCGCTTCGCCCTGGCAGCGCTTCACCAAGGTGACGCTGCCGTTCCTGGCGCCGACGATCGCCATCACCGTCATGCTGCGCACCATCTGGATCGCCACCTTCGCCGACCTGATCTTCGTCATGACCGAGGGTGGGCCGGCCGGCTCGACCAACACGGTGCCGGTCTACATCTATGTCAGCGCTTTCAAGTCACTGGACAAGGGCTACGCCTCGGCGGTCGCCGTGCTGCTGCTTGTCCTGCTGATTGCCTATGCGATCGCGCTGATCGCCATCCGCCGCTCCCTGGTGAGGCACGTCTGATGATCGCGGGACGCTCGACTTCACAACGATTTTTCGGCGGCATCGGCCTCTATGCCGCGATCGCGGCCTATCTGGTCTTCGCCCTGTTCCCAATCTACTGGACGCTGAAGATTTCGGTCACGCCGGAGCGGCTTCTCTATTCCGAAGGCATCACCTTCTGGCCGTCGCGCATGACATTGCAGAATTTCGTCACCGTGCTCGAGGCCACCGATTTCCCGCGCTATTTCCTCAACAGCGTCATCGTCTCGGTATCGACAGCTGCACTGGTGACGGTCATTGCCACGCTCGCCGGCTACGCCATGTCGCGATTCACCTTTCGCGGCAAGGCGGCACTGGCCCTGATGCTGCTTTTGACCCAGACCTTTCCGCTGGTGATGGTGATTCCGCCGATCTACCGCGTGATGGGGCAGATCGGCCTGATCAACAGCCTGACCGGGCTGATCATCATCTACACCGCCTTCAACACCGCCTTCGCCACCTTCCTGATGCAGTCCTTCTTCGACGGCATCCCCAAGGATCTGGAGGAGGCGGCGATGATCGATGGCTGCACCCGCGCGCAGGCGATGCGCCGCGTGATCGTGCCGTTGACGCTGCCCGGCATGGGCGCGACCCTGGGCTTCGTCTTCACCGCCGCCTGGAGCGAGCTTTTGTTCGCGTTGATGCTGATTTCCAGCGATGGCCAGAAGACCTTTGCTGTCGGCCTGCTCACGTTCATCGGCAAGTTCGCCGTCGACTGGGGACAGATGATGGCGGCGTCGATCCTGGCGCTGATCCCGGTCTGCATCTTCTTCGCTTTCCTGCAACGCTATCTCGTCACCGGCCTGACCGCCGGCGCCGTCAAAGGGTAGATCGATGGCTTCTGTCACTCTCGAAAAGGTCCGCAAGGATTATGGCGCCGTCCGCGTCCTGCATGCGGTCGACCTTGAGATCGCCGATGGCGAGTTCGTCGTGTTGGTCGGCCCGTCCGGCTGCGGCAAGTCCACGCTTTTGCGCATGATCGCCGGGCTGGAGGAAGCTTCCGGCGGCGAGATCCGCATCGGCGAACGGCTGGTCAACGACGTGGCGCCCAAGGACCGCGACATCGCCATGGTGTTCCAGTCCTATGCGCTTTATCCGCATATGGATGTGTCGAAGAACATGGGCTTCAGCCTGATGCTGCGGAAAGCCGAGAAGCCGGCGATTGACGCCAGGGTCGACGGCGCGGCCAAGCGGCTGGGTTTGGACACCTACCTTCAGCGCCTGCCACGCCAGCTGTCCGGGGGCCAGCGCCAGCGTGTCGCCATGGGCCGCGCCATCGTGCGTGATCCCAAGGTTTTTCTCTTCGACGAGCCGCTGTCGAACCTCGACGCCAAGTTGCGCGTCCATATGCGCGCCGAGATCAAGGCGCTGCACCAGCAGCTGAAAACCACCTCTGTCTACGTCACGCACGACCAGATCGAGGCGATGACCATGGCCGACCGGATCGTCGTCATGCATGACGGGCTGATACAGCAGGTCGGCGCGCCGCTCGATCTCTACGACCGCCCGGCCAACATGTTCGTCGCCGGCTTCATCGGCTCGCCGGGCATGAATTTCCTGCCGGCGACGGTTCGCAAGGGCAGTGGATCGGAAGCGGTGCTGGCCGATGGCCAGGCGCTGCGCCTGCCCGACGACCTGCCGCTTAGGGATGGCGATGCGATCACAATCGGTCTGCGGCCCGAGCATATAAGATTGGCCGAAGACGGCGCGCTGCGGGGCGAGGTGGGTGTGGTCGAGCCGCTCGGCCTTTCGACTCAGTTCTACGTCAAACTGGCCGGCCAGCAGCTTTGCGTCTTTGCCATGGGCCGCGCCGGCGTGAGGCCCGGCGATGTTGTGGGTCTGGCGGCTGATCCCGCGTCGCTACATCTTTTCGATGCGAAAAGCGGTGATCGAATCGGTTGAGCAGCCTCAGTCCGGGCTGAAGAAAACCGAGCCGGGATTGAGGGGTTCAGCCTGAAGTAGCTGCCTTGCAAACAAAAACGCCGCCCGAGGGGCGGCGTTTCGGCATTTCAAAGGGAAAACCCAGATTACTTGATCTTGGTTTCCTTGAATTCGACGTGCTTCTTGGCGACCGGGTCGTACTTGCGGAACGACAGCTTGTCGGTCTTGGTACGGCTGTTCTTGCTGGTCACGTAGAAGAAACCGGTGTCGGCGGTCGACAGAAGCTTGATCTTGATGTTTGCGGCTTTGGCCATGGTATCAGTCCGTTCGTTCGTGGAGTTTTGGCCGCTGGAGCACGGGGAAAACACCCGGACGCGGGAAACTTGGCGCGACACATAAAGAACGTGCCTGGAAAGTCAAGCCCGGCGGACCCGAAGTGATCCGCCCGCGCAGCCCATTACGCGCAAATCAGGCGATTTCCGCCTCAGGCGCCGCGACCTTCTTCCAGTCTCCAGTCGTGTTCCACCAGCGATTCGGATTGGCGCGGTCATCCAGCCCCTTGGAGCGGCTGGCGAGGATCGGCTGGATGCGGATTACCGGCTCCTGATAGGAATGCGCCTGGAAAATCGACTCGACGACACGGGCCGCCAGCGCCTGGTCGTCCGGCAGTTCGAACGAAACCTCGACCGTGCCCGGGCGGCGACGCAATTCGGTTTCAGCGCCGGCCGCGGCACCCTCGAGCGGCCTGTAGCGCTCGACGCCATGGGCGGACTGATAGGCGTTGCGGTCATACTTGCCCATGGCCAGCGGGGCGATCGCAACCACCGCGTCCATGATGCGGTCGACATCCGCGGCAGGAGCCTGGAAGGTTACGAGCAGCAGGAGCGTCATTCGCAGGGACGTTGTTTCAAAGCCGCTGTCGATCATGGGAGTGTCCTCGACTTCCGATGTTTTTGGGACACTCTTTTAACCCGGCGCTGCTGACACGGTTCTGTCAGCAGCGGTTGCTGCGTCGCAGCGTCAGAGGAGAATCTTGCGGACGAGCCTGACGCCGACCAGCGCCATATAGGCGCCGAAGAACAGACCGAGCGACCAGCCGAAACCGGATGGTCCGAAAGCATCCATGCCGATCCCGATCGCCTGCGGGCCAAGCACCATGCCGACGCCATAGCAGAGCACGAAGGCGGCGTTGGCTGACGCCAGTTCGTGGCCGGAAAGCTGCGAGCCGAGATGGGCAAGGCCGATCGTGTACATGGCGGCCACCACGCCGCCCCAGACGAACAAAAGAGCAGCCATCAGATGCCAGTTCTGGGCGAAGAACGGCATGAACACCGTGCCGACGAGGCCGACCGTGGCGCAGCCGAGCAGCAGATAACGGCGATCGCTGACGCGGTCGCTGATCATGCCGATCGGGATCTGCAGCAGCACGTTGCCAAGGCCGATCATGGTCAGCAGCAAGGCGGCGTCGGCTTCCGAATAGCCGATCCGGTTGCCATAGACAGGGAACAGCGCAAAGCCGCCGGTTTCGACCGCGCCGAACACCAGCACCGCGGCGGTAGCCGAGGGCACCAGCCAGATGTAACGCAGGAAATTGCTGGTTTCGCCATCGGCGACAATCGAGGGGCTTTCGTTCCGCGCTGCCAGCACCGGTATCGCGGCCAGCGTCACCAGCGCGATGATCACGCCGAACGGCCTGAAGCCGGAACTGCCGAGATGGGCGAACAGCCACGGTCCCGCGGCAAAACCGAGCGAAAGGACGGTGGCGTAGATGCCAAGGACAAGGCCGCGCCGGTGCGGCGGCGCCGACGTGCTGATCCAGAATTCCGACAGGATGAACAGCACCGTCAGTGCGATGTGCAGCACGATGCGCAGCGGGAACCACATCCAGAAGTCGGGCGCGAAATGGAAGCCGACGAAGGCGAGCGCACCGGCGGCGATCATGGCGATCATGGTCCAGGCGACACCCAAGCGCATGGCGAGCGGCGTGGCGAGGGGCGCACCGGCAATCGAGGCCAGGCCGGCGACGGCGGTGTTGAGGCCGATCATGGAAGCCGAGTGGCCACGCGTTTCCAGGATGACGCTGAGCAGCGGCATGCCGAGGCCAATGGCAATGCCGACGACGCTGATCGACGATATCGCCGCCACCATCGGCAGCCAGTGTACGCGTTCGTCGCCCTGTGGTTGGGTATCGACCGTCATGGGATGCTGAATACTCTGTCTGTTATCTTACGCAATTCCGGACGGAAACCGCGTCACACTTCCTGGAATTGCTCTAAAGAAGTTCGCGGGTGAAGCGGTTGCGGACAAGCCGGTAGAAGGGGACGGGACCTCCTGGACGCAGCAGTGGATCATGGGCGAGGCGCTTTTCCAGCTCGTCCAGGATCATTCGAGTGATGTCGGGTATGTCGGCTTCCCTGGCCTTGGCAAGCGGCAGCCAGACCAGTTCCTCGAGTTCGTTGGTCGGACCACCGCCCGGTAGTTCGACGGCGACATCGTTGCGCCAGGCGCTGAAAAAGCGCGTGTCGAAGCGGCGTACCCGGTTGGGCGGGGTGATGGCGCGCGCGATGTAACGCAGCGTTTCGAGTGAAGGCCTGACGCCGTGTTCGACAAAACCTTGCCAGTCACTCATGTCGGTCGCAAAGGCTGCCTTCTGGCCGATCAGCAGCCCGGCTTCCTCGTAGGTCTCACGGATGGCGGACAGGGCGACGGCGCGAGCCCGCGCGGCACTGGTACGGCCGGGGCCGGCAAGCAGCTTTGCTTCCTCGTCGCGATGCAATGCCGTCGCCGTTGCGACGCGGCTGTCGGCCGGATCGGTGCGGCCACCGGGGAACACGAATTTTCCGGGCATGAAGGCGTGGCCGGCGTGGCGGCGGCCCATCAGCACCAGCACCTCGTCGCCTTTGCGGTCGAGCAGGATCAGGGTCGCGGCATCACGCGGACGCAGAGGCCGGCCGCGATGCGCGGCAAGACCCTTGTCGAGCTTGTCGACGGCCGCCTTGGTCATTGCTTCCATGCGCAGGACCTAGCGGAAACTTCTTGCATGCGAAAGTGGCCTTAGCGATTGGCGTGTTGCGCCAGCGGCGCGTCAGGCGCCGTGATGGGTCTCGGTCCCATCCTTTTCGCCACCGAAGCCGTGCATATAGAATGCCCATTGCAGTCCGATGACGGCGCCTTTGACAGGCTGCAGCAGGGCAACCGACAAGAGGATGGTCAAGGGCACCCAGATGGCGATGTGCTGCCAGGTCGACAGGTCGGATGTCGCCTCGACACCCATGAAGGCGCCAAGCACGATGTGGCCGACGATGACGATGACCAGATAGGCCGGCAGGTCGTCGGCGCGATGGTGATGGATTTCCTCGCCGCAGACGCTGCAGGTTTCGACGGTCTTGGTGAAGCCGCGGAAAAGCTTGCCTTCGCCGCAATTCGGGCAGCGGCCCAGAAGGCCACGCTTCATCGCCGTCCACAACGGGCGGGCGGCCCGGCCCGTATGATGTTCGCCGCCGAAAACCTGTTCTTGTATCCCTAGTTCTTTTTGCATCATCGTCTCCTGCCGCGCGAACCCGGTCGCGATTGCGACGCACGGGCGCGGCCTTTGGCCTTGTGAAACGACCTGCTGGAGCCTGGCAGGGGCTTCGGGTCGGTCAACATCTCGAAACGCATCGCTCCGGCCATCGGTGCCACCTCGACAAGGCGGACCTCGACGCGGTCCGCCAGTTGGTAGCCTTTGCCAGAGCGCTCTCCGAATAGGGAGCGAGCCGTTTCGTCGTATATATAGTAATCGCCGCCCAGAGTTGACACGGGGATGAAACCATCGGCGCCATATTGCGGCAATTGGACAAAAAGTCCTGATTTGGTGACGCCGGAGATGCGGGCATCGAAGCGGTCGTCGATGCGCTCGGCGAGATAGGCCGATATCAGCCGGTCGACCGTATCGCGTTCGGCCGCCATGGCACGCCGTTCGGTGCCGGAAATCAATACCGCGACATCTTCCAGCCGCGCCGCTTCATCCTGCGTCAGTCCTCCCGGACCAAGGCCGAGCGCAGCGATAAGGCCGCGATGAACGATCAGGTCGGCGTAGCGGCGGATCGGTGAGGTGAAATGCGCGTAGCGCCTGAGGTTGAGGCCGAAATGGCCGATGTTCTTGGGCGAATATTCGGCCTGGCTCTGCGAGCGCAGCACCACTTCATTGACCAGCGCCTCGTTGTCGGCGCCGCGCACGCGCTCCAGAATACCGTTGAACTGGCTGGGCCGCATCTGCGCGCCGCGCGCCAGCGACAGGCCGAGCGTCTGCAGGAACTCGCGCAGCGATTCCTGCTTGGCGAGCGAGGGCGCATCGTGGACGCGGTAGACCAACGCGTGCTTCTTCGCCTCCAGCGTCTCGGCGGCGGCGACGTTGGCCTGGATCATGAACTCTTCGATGAGCTTGTGGGCATCGAGCCTTTCCGGCACGATGACGCGGTCGACCGTGCCATCGTCCTTCAGCAGGATCTTGCGCTCCGGCAGGTCGAGTTCGAGCGGCTGGCGATCGTCGCGGCCGCGCTTGATGATCGCATAGGCGTCCCAGAGCGGCTTCAGCACCGTGTCGAGGATCGGGCCGGTCTTGTCGTCCGGCACGCCGTCGATGGCCGCCTGCGCTTGCGGATAGGCAAGCTTCGCCGCGGATTTCATCATCACGCGGTGGAAGGAGTGCCTGATTTTGTGGCCGTCGGCGGAGAAGGTCATGCGCACGGCAAGCGCCGGGCGATCCTGACCTTCGCGCAGCGAACAGAGATCGTTCGAGATGCGTTCGGGCAGCATCGGCACGACGCGATCAGGGAAATACACCGAATTGCCGCGCTTCAAGGCTTCGCGGTCGAGCGCCGTGCCGTAGCGCACATAGGCGGCGACATCGGCGATCGCCACCGTTGCGATAACGCCTCCCGGGTTCTTCTCGTCGAGGTCGGGCGTCGCAAAGACAGCGTCGTCATGGTCCTTGGCGTCGGCGGGATCGATGGTAACCAACGGCAGGTCGCGCCAGTCCTCGCGGTGATCGAGCGTCGCCGGCTTGACCGCCTCGGATTCGGCGATGACGTCGGCCGGGAAGATGTGCGGTATGTCGTGGGCGTGGATGGCGATCATCGAGACCGCCTTTTCGCTGGTCAGCGAACCCAGCACGTTCAGTACTTTTGCCCGCGGCAGCCCATAGCGGGAGGCGCGTGCGGGTTCGACCTCGACCAGGTCGCCGTTTTTGGCGCCGTTCTGGAATTCCTTGTCGACGATCAGTTCGGGCTGGCGGCGTTCCACCGGCTCGATGCGGAATGTGCCGTCCTTCAGCACGCGGAAGACGCCGAGAACGGCATCGTTGCGCTTCTCGAAGATCTTCATCACCCGTCCGGTGTAGGCGGGGCCGGAGGGATCATCGGTCGGGAAGGTCTTGGCCAGCACGCGGTCGCCGATGCCCGGCGCCGGTCCGTTGCCGCCGCGCGACACGCGGATCGATACGACGGGCGGTTCGCCGGTGCCCACGGACTCGGCCGGATGCGCCAGCAGGATGCCGTCGCCGTCACGGCCAAAAATGTCGAGCACGGCGACATGGGGAAGGGCGCCGACGCGGGCCAGCCGCTTGCGCTCCTTGGTGAGCACACCTTCCTCCTGCAGGTCGCGCAGAATGTCTTTCAGCCAGATGCGGTCGTCGCCGCGCAGCGCGAACGCCTTGGCGATGTCGCGCTTTCCGGCACGGTCGGGGTTTTCGGCGATGTAGCGCAGGATTTCGTCGCGCGAGGGCCGGTAGTCGTCCTTGACCTTGGCCCTGGTGTCGGCGGTGCGCGGATCGCCGTGGCTTCGTCCGGAAATCCTGCGCGCCACGCCGTCCTACCCTTTTTTCTTCGCGGCCGGCTTTTTTGCCGCCGTTTTCTTGGCAGCGGGGGCCTTGGCCGCTGCCGCCTTGCGGAACGGCTTCTTGCCGCCGCCGCCTTTGGCTTCCTTCTCGGCAATCAGCGCCAGCGCATCTTCCACGGTCACCGATTGCGGATCCTTGCCCTTTGGCAGCGTGGCGTTGACCTTGCCGAAGTTCACGTAAGGTCCGTATTTGCCGTCGCGCACGACGATCTTGCCGCCGCCGTCCGGATGGTCGCCGAGCTCCTTGAGGGCCGCCGCGGTGCCACCGTTGCGGCCGCCCTTGGCCTTCGACTGCTTCTCGGCGATCACGGTGACGGCGCGGTTGAGGCCGATGGAGAACACGTCCTCGATGCTGTCGAGATTTGCGTAGGTGCCGTCATGCAGCACGAACGGGCCGTAGCGGCCGAGCCCGGCCGAGATCATCTTGCCGGATTCGGGATGTTTTCCCACGTCGCGCGGCAGCCCTAGCAAGGCTAGCGCCTTCTCATGGTCGATCGATTCGGGCGTCCAGCCCTTGGGCAGGCTCGAGCGTTTTGCTTCCTTGCCGTCACCGCGCTGCAGGTAGGGGCCGAAACGGCCCGAGCGCAGCGTGATTTCCTCGGCCGTATAAGGGTCCTTGCCGAGCACCTTGGTGCCGTCCTCGCCGCCGCCATTCTCGCCATTCGGGTTGGCGGCGTCGCCGAGCTGGCGGGTGAACGAACATTCGGGATAGTTCGAGCAGCCGACGAAGGCGCCGAACTTGCCGAGCTTGAGCGACAGGTTGCCGGTGCCGCATTTCGGGCAGATGCGGGGGTTCGAGCCATCCTCCCGCGCGGGAAACACCAGCGGCGCCAGTTCCTCGTTGAGCGCATCGAGCACGTCGGTGACGCGCAGTTCCTTGATGTCGGCGACGGCGCCGGAAAAATCCTTCCAGAAATCGCGCAGCACGTCTTTCCACGCGAGCTTGCCGTCCGAAATCTCGTCGAGCTTCTCCTCCAGCGAGGCGGTGAAGTCGTATTCGACGTAACGCTCGAAGAAGCTCTCCAGGAAGGCCGACAGCAGGCGGCCCTTGGCCTGCGGCACCAGCCGGCGCTTGTCGATCGTGACGTAGTCGCGGTCCTCGAGCGTCTTCAGGATCGCCGTGTAGGTCGAGGGCCGGCCGATGCCGAGCTCTTCCAGCTTCTTGATCAGCGACGCCTCGGAATAGCGCGGCGGCGGCTCGGTCGTGTGCTGGGTGGCGTTGATCGCCTGGCGGGCAAGCTGCTCGCCGGCGCGGATTTCGGGCAGACGGCGGTTTTCCTCGTCTTCGGCGTCGTCGTCCTTCTGGTCGGTGTATGCGGCAATGAAGCCGTCGAAGCGAACCACGGAACCAACGGCGCGAAGCTCGGCGGTGCGGGCGCCGTTCACAGCCTCGATCTCGACGGTGGTGCGTTCGATCTCGGCCGGCTGCATCTGGCTGGCGATGGCGCGCTTCCAGATCAGCTCATAGAGCCGCGCCTGATCGGCATCGAGATATTGCCTGACCGATGCCGGCGTGCGCATGAAATCGGTCGGGCGGATGGCTTCGTGCGCTTCCTGGGCGTTCTTGGCCTTGGCGGTGTACTGGCGCGGCTTTTCGGGCAGGTATTTTGGGCCGAATTCCTTGGCGATGGCGTCGCGGGCACCGTCGATCGCTTCGGGCGCCATCTGGACGCCGTCGGTTCGCATATAGGTGATGAGGCCGGCGGTCTCGCCGCCAATGTCCATGCCTTCATAGAGGCGCTGCGCCACCTGCATGGTGCGGGTGGCCGAGAAACCGAGGCCCGACGAGGCGGCCTGCTGCAGCGTCGAGGTGGTGAAGGGCGGACCGGGATTGCGTTTGGTCGGCTTGGCCTCCACCGACAACGCCTTGAAAACAGCGCCCTCGAGCATCGCCTTGATGTCGTCGGCCTGCGTCTTGTTGGCGATGTCCAGCTTCTGCAGCTTCTTGCGCTCGAAGGCAGTGAGCCGCGCTTCGAAGGTCTCGTTGCGCGGGGTGCCGAGGAGAGCTGATATCTGCCAGTATTCCTCGCGGATAAAGCGCTCGATCTCGGATTCGCGGTCACAGACCAGACGCAATGCGACAGACTGGACACGGCCGGCCGAGCGGGCGCCCGGCAATTTGCGCCACAGCACCGGCGACAGCGTGAAGCCGACGAGATAGTCGAGCGCCCGCCGCGCGAGGTAGGCATCGACGAGCGGCACGTCGATCTGGCGCGGGTTGGCCATCGCTTCCAGCACCGACGATTTGGTGATGGCGTTGAAGACGACGCGGCTGACCGGCTTGTCCTTCAGCGCGCGCTTCTGCCTCAGCACTTCCAGCACATGCCAGGAGATGGCCTCGCCCTCGCGATCCGGGTCGGTGGCGAGGATCAGGCCGTCGGCGTCCTTGACCGCCTTGGCAATGTCGGCGAGGCGCTTGCCGGACGCGGTGTCGACCGCCCAGGACATGGCGAAGTCTTCATCCGGGCGCACCGAGCCGTCCTTGGCCGGCAGATCCCTGACGTGGCCGAACGAGGCCAGAACCTTGTAGTTCCTGCCGAGGTATTTGTTGATTGTCTTCGCCTTGGCCGGCGATTCGACGACGACGACGTCCATGAGGTCTCTTATCTGCTGTGATGCGCCAGAAGAATTCCGCTGCGCGCGACGAAATCTCGTTTCTGTTTGTCGCTCACATGGCCGCGCTTTTCCATCCGGTCAAGGGGAAGCGCCCAAATTGCAGGGCTGTCCGCAGCAATACACTCTAAGAGTGTATGGAGAAAATCACAGAATTTCGCTCAGGCGAGATGATGGCCACCGGTCACCGGAAATGGTCACTCGTTTCCGGTGAGTCGACGAATTGCGTTGCGTGCCGGACCCGTTCGAACGCCCCATCAGACGAAGCTGGTCGCCAGACGCATGGAGGATGCGGGCGACCAGCTGACGTCCCGCCAGCAGGCGGGAATGGTGTGAAGACTCAGTTGGCCTTGGCGATGTGCCAGACGCCTGCGACGCCGTCGCCGGTCACATCGCCGGCTTTCTTGTCCTTGATGAAGGTGTAGACCGGCTTGCCGTCGTAGGCCCACATCTTGGTGCCATCGGTGCGGTCGACGACGCTCCACTCGTCATCCGCCTTGGCGCCGGCTTCGGCCTTCAGTGGCGGCCAGTTGGTGGCGCATTTGTCGTAGCAGTTGGTCTTGCCCTTTTCGTCCTTGTCGTAGGTGTAGAGCGTCATGCCCATGGCGTCGGTGTAGATCTTGGTGCCGTTGACCTCGGCTTCCTTCCACGCCTCGGCGGCGAAGGATGCGGCGGTGCTGAGAAGCAGTGCGGCCAGCCCTGTGGCTATGGTCTTCATGGAAATCTCCCTGGCTGATATCTGGAGACGCGCGGAATTTGCGGCCTCGACATGCCAACGCCCGCCGGCCATCGGTTCTTCCCGAACAGGAACGTTTGGCGTTTAGCCGATGGTAACAATTCTCCCTGTCCGGCCGTACTCGGGTGTGGCGCGGCGGGAATCCCGGCCAGTCCGATTGCCTAGATGGCGATCGGTTGCGACAGAATGGTGATTGGCCAACATGGCGGAGCGTCGCTATATCGGCGGAACAGTCGGAGCTTTGGAATGGCATTGGACATCGGCTATGTCAGCGCGATCGGGGCGGGGGCCATCTCGTTCCTGTCGCCTTGCGTGCTGCCGCTGGTGCCGCCCTATCTCTGCTACATGGCCGGTGTGTCGGTCGACGATTTTCGCGGCAATGCCGGTGTGACGGCAAGGCAAGGCGCGCGCGGCGCCCTGCTTTATTCCTCGATCGCCTTCGTGCTCGGTTTCTCCACCGTGTTCGTGGCGCTCGGCGCCGGTGCCTCGACCATCGGCCGGCTGCTGCGCGTCTGGCAGGAGCCGCTGGCGATGGCCGCCGGCGTGCTGATCATACTGATGGGCCTGAATTTCCTCGGCATATTGCGCATTCCGCTGTTGTCGCGCGAGGCGCGCTTCCAGTCGCAGGGCAAGCCGGCCAGTGCCGTCGCCGCCTATGTCATGGGACTGGCCTTCGCCTTCGGCTGGACGCCCTGCATCGGCCCGGTGCTGGGGCCGATCCTGACGCTGGCCGGCGGGCGCGAAACCGTGGGCGAGGGCGCGCTGCTGCTCGCTGCCTATTCGCTCGGGCTCGGCATTCCGTTCCTGATCGCGGCGCTGTTTTCCGGCGCCTTCATGCGTTTCCTCGGCAAATTCCGCGTCCATCTCGGCCGGGTCGAGAAGGCGATCGGCGCGTTGCTGGTGGTCGCCGGCGTGTTTTTCCTCACCGGCGGGGTGCAGAGCGTGTCGTATTGGCTGCTGGAGAATTTCCCGGTTCTGGGGCGGCTGGGATAGCGACCCAGGATCTTACTGTTGACCTACTGATCAAAAGTCGGTCGCTATACCTATCTCACCGGAATTTAACCGCATTGGTGCAGCATGGCGCCGCTGCTAGCATGATTTTGATTCCCGACCCTTTTCAGATGGTTGCCTATCCATGAGCCAGAGATCCTGCCTGTCCGTTATCCTCGCCGCCGGCGAAGGCACGCGCATGAAGAGCGCGCTGCCGAAAGTGCTGCATCAGATCGCGGGGCTGCCGATGGTCGCCCATGTGGTGAAGGCGGCAGAAGCCGCGGGGGCGAGCAGCCAGGCGCTGGTGATCGGGCATGGCGCGGATGACATGCGCAAGGCTGCGGCAAAGTTTGCGCCGAAGGCAGAGACCTTCGTGCAGGAGAAGCGGCTCGGTACGGCGCATGCGGTTCTTGCGGCTCGCGAAGCGATATCAAAGGGATATGACGATGTGCTGGTGATGTTCGGCGACACGCCGCTCATCGACGCGGATGCGCTGACAGTGGCGCGGTCGAGGCTGGCGGAAGGAGCAGCCGTCGTGGTCATCGGCTTTCGGCCGCCCAGCCCGACCGGCTATGGCCGGCTGATCGAAAAGGATGGGAGGCTGATTGCCATCCGTGAGGAAAAGGATTGCTCCGAAGAGGAGAAAAAGATCGGCTTCTGCAACGCCGGCATGATGGCAGTGGCTGGTGGCCATGCGCTGATGCTGCTTGACGCCGTCGGCAACAAGAATGCCAAGGGTGAGTATTACCTGACCGACATCGTCGAGATCGCCACCGCACAAGGCCTCGATGTCGTCGCCACCGAGGCCAGTTTCGAAAGCGCGCTCGGTATCAACAATCGCGCCGAACTGGCGCAGGCGGAAGGCATCTGGCAACAACGCAGGCGTCATGAGGCGATGCTGTCCGGCGTGACGCTGATCGCGCCGGAGACCGTGTATTTCTCGCACGATACGGAAATCGGCGCCGATACGATCGTCGAGCCGAATGTCTGGTTTGGTACGGGCGTGAAGATCGCCGACGGCGCAAAGATCCACGCCTTCAGCCATATCGAAGGCGCCACTATCGCCACGAATTGCGATGTCGGGCCATTCGCGCGGCTGCGACCGGGCGCCGATCTTCGCAACAAGGCAAAGGTGGGCAATTTCTGCGAGGTCAAGCAGGCCGTCGTCGAGGACGGCGCCAAGATCAACCATCTGACCTATATCGGCAATGCCAGGGTCGGGGCGGGCGCCAATATCGGCGCCGGCACCATCACCTGCAATTATGACGGCTATTCGAAATTCTTTACCGAAATCGGCGAACGCGCTTTTGTCGGTTCGAACTCGTCGCTGGTGGCGCCCATATCGATCGGCAAGGGCGGATACATTGCGTCGGGCAGCGTGATCACCGAAAGCGTCCCGGACGACGCGCTGGCCTTCGGCCGCGCCCGGCAGAAGACGATCCCGGGAAAAGGCAAGGAATTGCGAGAGCGCTTAGCGTCGGCCGCGGCGGCGAAGAAGAAGTAAAACCGGACCGCCGGAAACCAAACGATTTCAGTAACGGGATTGCAAGAGCGGTCTGGCATGGTGCATGCATGCGCAACCGTCCGTTACACCGGGCGAAATGCAATGTGACTTTCATGGCAGGCCGGCCATCCCTAAATAGCGCCGGTTTTCCATGGGGAATCGGGGGCTGTCTGCATGTGCGGTATAGTTGGAATCGTCGGCCATTCGCAGGTTGCGCCGCTCATCGTCGACGCGCTGAAGCGGCTCGAATATCGCGGCTATGACTCGGCAGGCGTCGCCACCATCGAGAAGGGTCAACTTGGCCGTCGCCGCGCCGAAGGCAAGCTGATCAACCTCGAACGCAGGCTCAAGGAGGAGCCGCTCGGCGGCACGATCGGCATTGGCCATACCCGCTGGGCAACGCATGGCGTACCGAATGAAACCAACGCGCATCCGCATTTTTCCGACGGCGTCGCCATCGTCCACAACGGCATCATCGAGAATTTCGCCGAACTGCGGGACGAACTGATCCGCGACGGCTATTCTTTCTCATCGCAGACCGACACCGAGGTTGTCGCCCATCTGGTGGCACGCGAGCTTGCCAAAGGGTTGAAGCCGGTCGAGGCCGCGCACAAGGCCCTGAAGCGGCTGGAAGGCGCCTTTGCGCTGGCGATCATGTTCAAGTGTGACGAAGACCTGATCGTCGGCGCGCGCAACGGACCGCCTTTGGCTGTCGGCCACGGCGATGGCGAGATGTTTTTGGGATCGGACGCCATCGCGCTCGCGCCATTCACCAATTCGATCACCTATCTCGAAGATGGCGACTGGGCCGTGGTGCGCCGCGACGGCGTCGCCATTTTCGATATCGACGGCAAAAAGGTCGAGCGCAGGCGGCAACAATCGTTGTCGACCTCCTTCATGGTCGACAAGGGCAACCGGCGCCATTTCATGGAGAAGGAAATCCATGAACAGCCCGAGGTGATCTCGCACACGCTGGCCCATTATGTGGACTTCGTCTCCGGCGTGTCGAAGCCGCTCGATCTGCCATTCGACTTCGCCAAAATCGGCCGGCTGGCGATCTCCGCCTGCGGCACCGCCTATCTCGCCGGCCTGATCGGCAAATACTGGTTCGAGCGCTATGCCCGGCTGCCGGTCGACATCGATGTCGCCTCGGAGTTCCGCTATCGCGAGATGCCGCTGTCGGCCAACGATGCCGCCTTCTTCATCTCGCAATCGGGCGAGACCGCCGACACGCTGGCCTCGCTGCGCTACTGCCGCAAGGCCGGCATGAAGATCGGCGCCGTCGTGAATGTGCGGGAATCGACCATGGCGCGCGAATCCGACGTGGTGCTGCCGACATTGGCCGGGCCCGAGATCGGCGTCGCC
Source organism: Mesorhizobium erdmanii (assembly GCF_013170725.1). Lineage (NCBI taxonomy): Bacteria > Pseudomonadati > Pseudomonadota > Alphaproteobacteria > Hyphomicrobiales > Phyllobacteriaceae > Mesorhizobium > Mesorhizobium erdmanii. Next base: position 3,779,880 of record NZ_CP033361.1, read on the forward strand.
TCGACCAAGGCTTTTACCTGCCAGCTGTCGGTGCTGGCGTCGCTTGCCGTACGCGCCGGCGTGGCGCGCGGCACGATTTCGAAAGAACAGGAAAAAAACCTGGTGCGCGCGCTCTCGGAAGCGCCGCGCTATGCCAACCAGGTGCTCAAGCTCGAAGAGCAGATCGAACGCATCGCGCGAGAACTCTCGCGCTACAAGGACGTGCTCTATCTCGGCCGCGACACCAATTTCCCGCTGGCCATGGAAGGCGCGCTGAAGCTCAAGGAAATCTCCTACATCCATGCCGAAGGCTATGCCGCGGGCGAGTTGAAGCACGGACCGATCGCACTGATCGACGAGAACATGCCGGTGATCGTCATTGCGCCGCATGACCGCATTTTCGAGAAAACCGTGTCCAACATGCAGGAAGTAGCGGCTCGCGGCGGCAAGATCATCCTGATCACCGACGCCAAGGGCGCCGCACAGGTAAGCGTTAAGACCATGGAGACGATCATCCTGCCGGACGTGCCGGAAATCATCTCGCCGATCATCTACGCGCTGCCGATCCAGATGCTGGCCTATTTCGCCGCCGTGTTCATGGGCACCGACGTCGACCAGCCGCGCAATCTGGCGAAGTCGGTGACGGTGGAGTAAGTTCGCCCCATACCTTCGTCATCCACGGGCGAAGCAAGAGCCAAGCTCCTGCGCGGACCCGAGAAAGGGCGATTGTTTTCGGCTGGTGGTCGACGGAAACGGCTCCGTTTGGGCCTCCCGCTCGACGCGGTTGCAAAGGCACTTTTTTAAAAACTTCGCAGTTCCAAAGCTCGCGGCGGTTCATTAATGTTGCGCTGCAACCCGCGCCCCGGTGAACCATGTCCGACGCTCCCAAGACCTCCGGCATGACCCGGCTGAGGAACTATTTCCTCACAGGTTTCATCGTCTGCGCGCCGCTGGCGATCACCGCCTACATCGCCTGGTCGTTCATCGGCTGGGTCGATTCCTGGGTAAAACCCTATATTCCGGCGCGTTATAGTCCAGACACCTATTTGCCGTTCCCGGTCCCGGGGTTTGGGCTGATCGTCGCCTTGATCCTGATCACGCTGATCGGTTTTCTCACCGCCAACATCGTCGGCCGCGCCATTGTCGGGTTCGGCGAGCGCCTGCTTGGCCGCATGCCGCTGGTGCGCGGCATCTATGGCTCGCTGAAGCAGATTTTCGAGACCGTGCTGTCGAACAAGGGCGACATGTTCCGGCAGGTCGGGCTGGTCGAATATCCGCGCAAGGGCGTGTGGTCGCTGGTGTTCGTCGCCAGCGAGAAGGAAACCGAGATCAACCAGAAGCTCGACCAGGAAGGCGACCCGTTGATCGCCGTGTTCATGCCTTGCACGCCGAACCCGACGACGGGCTTTCTTATGTATGTGCTGAAGTCGGACATCGTGCTGCTCGACATGACGATCGAGGACGGCGCCAAGCTGATCGTTTCCGCAGGGCTGGTGGCGCCCGAGGTGAAGACAAAGATGGTGACGCTGAACGGCGAACCTATCAATGGAATGGTGGCCAATCCGCCACTGGGGCCTCATCCGGCGCGCAAGAGCCGTACCGCCTCGTCGCGGCCGAACAAATAGAGCAACAGGCGCAGCGCTTCGCCCCGGTCGGATTGCAGCTCCGGGTCGCGTGACAGGATCAGCCTGGCGTCGTCGCGGGCAGCCTCCAGCAGATCGGCATGCGCCTCGATCCGCGCCACCTGGAAGCCCGGTGTGCCGGACTGGCGGGTTCCCAAAAGCTCGCCTTCGCCGCGCAATTTCAGGTCTTCCTCAGCGATCAAGAAGCCGTCCTCGGTCTCGCGCATGACAGAAAGTCGGCGTTTTGCGGTCTCGCCGAGCGGATCCTTGTAAAGCAGCACGCACGAGGAAGGCTTGTCGCCGCGCCCGACCCGGCCGCGCAGCTGGTGCAGTTGCGCGAGGCCAAAACGCTCGGCATGTTCGATGACCATGACCGTGGCGTCAGGCACGTCGACGCCGACCTCGATGACCGTGGTGGCGATCAGGATGCGGGTCTCGCCCTGTTTGAAGGCGCGCATCGCCTCGTCTTTCTCGGCTCCCTTCATGCGGCCGTGGACAAGGCCGATGCGGTCGCCGAACAGCGGCTTCAGTGAAGCAAAGCGGTCTTCGGCCGACATCAGCTTGATCTCTTCTGACTCTTCGACCAGCGGACAGATCCAGTAGATCTTCTGGCCGCCGGCGACGGCGTCCTCCATGCGAGCGACCAGTTCGTCCAGCCGCTCAAGCGGCAACGTGACGGTGCGGATCGGCTGGCGGCCAGCCGGTTTCTCCGTCAGTTTCGACACATCCATGTCGCCAAAGGCGGTCAGCACCAGCGTGCGCGGGATCGGGGTCGCCGTCATCACCAGCATGTCGGGCGCATCGCCCTTGGCGGTGATGGCAAGCCGCTGGTGGACGCCGAAGCGATGCTGCTCGTCGATGACGGCGAGCACAAGATCGTGGAAGGTGACCGTCTCCTGGAACAGCGCGTGGGTGCCGACGACGATGTCGATCTCGCCGTTCGCCAGGCCGGCCAGCGTGTCGGTGCGTTCGCGGCCTTTCTCGCGGCCGGTCAGGATGGCGACACGCAGCCCGACCTTGGCGGCTAGTGGCGCGATGGTCGCCAAGTGCTGACGCGCCAGGATTTCGGTCGGCGCCATCAGTGCCGCCTGGCCGCCGGCCTCGACGGCGCGCGCCATGGCGAGCAGCGCCACCACCGTCTTGCCGGACCCGACATCGCCCTGCAGCAGCCGCAGCATGCGCTCGGGATCGGCAAGGTCGGCATTGATTTCGGCCAGCGCGAATTCCTGGCTCGCGGTCAGCGAATAGGGAAGGGCGGCGCGCAGTCTCTCGACAATGCGGCCGTCGCCAACCAGGGGACGCCCGGACAGGCGGCGGACCTTTGACCGCACCAGCGCCAGCGAGACCTGGCCGGCCAGCAACTCGTCATAGGCAAGGCGGCGCCAGGCAGCGCCATCAATGGAAACGTCGATCGGGTCGGCCGGATTGTGGATGCGGGTAAGCGCATCGGCAAAGGTGGGAAAGGCATGCCGGCGCATGAAAGCGGCATCCTGCCATTGCGGCAATTCGGGCAGGCGCGCCAACGCTTGGCCGATCGCGCGGCGTAGCACCTTGCCGGAGAGGCCTGCGGTGAGCGGATAGACCGGTTCGACCAGCGGCAGGTTTTCCGCCTCGCTGGCCAGGGCGATATGGTCGGGGTGGACCATGGTCGGGCGGCCGTTGAACCATTCCATGCGGCCGGAGACCACGACATGCTCGCCAACGGGCATAGCTTTTTCGAGATAGGCCGCGTGGGCATGGAAAAAAGTCAGGCCGATTTCGCCGGTGTCGTCATGGGCGTAGACCCGGTACGGCACCGCCCTGTTGCCGCGCGGCGGCGGCTGATGGCGGTCGATGCGCAGGTCGAGGGTGACGATCTGCCCTTCCGCGGCACCTGCGATTCCTGGCCGGCTGCGGCGGTCGATGACGGTATGCGGCAGCACAAACAGAAGGTCGCCCGCACGGGCCGCGCGATCACCGAGATCAGCCGTGACGACCTTCTCGATCAACGCGCCAACCTTCGGCCCGACACCGGCAAGCGAAGTGATCGGGACGAACAGCGGATCGAGGATGGAAGGACGCATAATGTCAGCTTATGTTGCGACGGCCTCAGCGCAAGGCTGACAGCACCTTCTATCCACGCTATATGCGCCGCAGCAAGTGAGGATGCGGCACAATGACCGGAACGAAACGATCGAGCGAGGCGCTGGACGCCCACCGCCGCAAGCTCTTGTTCCGCTCCTGGCATCGTGGCATGCGCGAGATGGATCTCATCCTCGGCACCTTTGCCGACGCCGAGATCGGTGCCTTGACCGGCGGGGAAATCGACCAATATGAAAGGCTCCTCGATATTCCCGACACCGAATTCCTGCCGTTGATCACTGGCGAACGCCCGATCCCCCAGGATATCGATTGTGCGGTCCTGCAAAAAATCTTGGCGTCCCGCCGGACCATGACATTCTGAACACAAGCAATTCCAGGAAAAGCGCAAAGCGGTTTCCCACGGGAATTGCGATAATCAAGACCGTGATTTGATGAGCCTTGTTCCCACCATAGGTCTGCCGAAAGGCCGTGCCGGCCAGTTTATCGTCGACGGGGTTGCCGACGGCTACGAAGCCTTCGCGCTGGTGCAGGCCGCACTCGAAATCGCGCCCGACAAGCCGGTGCTGTTCGTGGCGCGAGACGGCCAGCGCCTGCCGGCAATCGTCGAGGGATTGGCCTTCGCCGCACCAGACCTACCGGTGTTGGAACTGCCGGCCTGGGATTGCCTGCCCTACGATCGCGTTTCGCCCGGTTCGGACGCCGCGGCCAAGCGTCTCGACGCGCTCACCGCCATGATCGCGCTGGCGAAGAAACCGCATCGCGCCGTCATCCTCACCACCGCCAATGCACTGCTGCAGCGCATTCCACCGGCCGATCTTGTCGAAGCGCAGACGTTTCACGCCAGGCCCGGCAACCAGATCGACATGAATGCGCTGATCGCGCGACTGGAAACATCAGGCTTCGAGCGCGTGCCGACGGTGCGCGGCATCGGCGAGTTCGCCGTGCGAGGCGGCATTCTCGACCTGTTCGCCCCGGGCTGGACCGAGGCGCTGAGGCTCGATTTCTTCGGTGATACGCTGGAATCGATCCGCGTCTTCGACGCCGCCACCCAGCGCACCACCGGACAGCGCAAATCGATGGCGCTGCAGGCGATGAGCGAAGTGGCGCTGACACCAGAAACCATAAGCCGCTTCCGCCGCTCCTATATCGAAGCCTTTGGCGCGCCGCAGCGCGATGACGGGCTTTACGCGGCGGTCAGCGAGGGCAGGCGCTTCGCCGGCATGGAGCACTGGCTGCCGTTCTTCTACGAGCGGCTGGAGACGGTGTTCGATTATCTGCCGGATACGCCGGTTGTTTTCGACCATCTGGCGCATGAGGCGCTGGCTGAACGCCATACGCTGATCCTCGACCACTACGAGGCGCGCCGGAAGCAGGCCGACGCCGCGCTGAAGGATGCGGTGCCCTACAAGCCGGTGGCGCCGGATCTGCTTTACCTGTCGCCGGAAAACCTGATTGCCTCGCTCGGGCCGCGCGAAGCGATCGACTTCACGCCGTTCGACGCGCCGGATGCCGGTGCGAAAAAGGTCTACCACGCCGGCTCGCGACATGGCCGCAGCTTCGTCGAGGAACGCGCCGATCCCAACGTGAATGTCTTCGACGTCGTCGTCAGGCACATCGCCGACGAACGCGCGGCGCGCCGCCGCGTCGTCATCGCCGGCTGGACCGAAGGCTCGCTCGACCGGCTCGGCCAGATCCTCGCCGAGCATCATCTGGGCAATCTCAAGCAGGTCGAAACGCTTGCCGAGGCCGAAAAGCTCGAGCCGGGGCAGGCGGCGCTTGCCGTTCTGCCGCTCGAATCCGGCTTCGAGACCGAAAAGCTGGTCGTCGTCGCCGAACAGGACATTCTGGGCGACCGGTTGATCCGGCGCTCGAAGCGCAAGAAGCGCGCATCTGACTTCATTGCCGAGGCCTCGGCCTTGTCGGCCGGCGATATCGTCGTCCATGCCGACCACGGCATCGGCCGCTTCATCGGTTTGCGCACCATCGAAGCGGTCGGTGCGCCGCATGACTGCCTGGAAATCCACTATGCCGGCGACGACCGGCTGTTCCTGCCAGTGGAAAACATCGAGCTTCTGTCACGCTACGGCTCTGACACAGCCGAGGCGACGCTGGACAAGCTCGGCGGCGGCGCCTGGCAGTCACGCAAGGCAAAGCTGAAGCGGCGCCTGCTCGATATGGCCGGGCAGCTGATCCGCATCGCCGCCGAACGCCAGATGCGCGCCGCGCCGGCGCTGGTGCCGGCCGAAGGCCTGTACGACGAATTTGCCGCGCGTTTCCCCTATGAGGAAACAGACGACCAGCAGACGGCGATCGACTCGGTCCGGGACGACCTCGGCGCCGGCAAGCCGATGGACCGGCTCATCTGCGGCGATGTCGGTTTCGGCAAGACCGAAGTGGCGTTGCGCGCCGCCTTCATCGCAGCCATGGAAGGCTTCCAGGTCGCCGTGGTGGTGCCGACGACGCTGTTGTCGCGCCAGCATTTCAAGACGTTTTCGCAGCGCTTTTCCGGCCTTCCCATCCGTGTTGCCCAGGCCTCGCGGCTGGTCGGTGCCAAGGAACTGGCGGAGACGAAGAAGGCTCTGGCCGAAGGCCAGGTCGACATCGTCGTCGGCACCCATGCGCTGCTCGGATCGTCGATCTCGTTCAAGAACCTCGGCCTGCTGATCATCGACGAGGAGCAGCACTTTGGCGTCAAGCACAAGGAGCGGCTGAAGGACCTGAAGACTGACGTCCATGTGCTGACGCTGTCGGCGACGCCGATCCCGCGCACGCTGCAACTGGCGCTGACGGGCGTGCGCGAACTGTCGCTGATCGCCACGCCGCCGGTCGACCGCATGGCGGTGCGCACCTTCATCTCGCCGTTCGATCCGCTGGTCATCCGCGAGACGCTGCTGCGCGAACGCTACCGTGGCGGCCATTCCTTCTATGTCGTGCCACGCATCAGCGATCTCGCCGAAATCCATGATTTCCTGAAAGAATCCGTCCCCGAACTGAAAGTTGCGGTGGCCCATGGCCAGATGCCGCCGGGCGAACTCGACGACATAATGAATGCCTTCTATGACGGCCAGTACGACGTGCTTCTGTCGACGACCATCGTGGAATCCGGTCTCGACATCCCGACCGCCAACACGCTGATCATCCACCGCGCCGACATGTTCGGCCTGTCGCAGCTCTACCAGCTGCGTGGTCGCGTCGGCCGTTCCAAGGTGCGCGCTTATGCGCTGTTCACGCTGCCGGCGAACCGCAAGCTGACCGACACCGCAGAGCGCCGGCTGAAGGTGCTGCAGTCGCTCGACACGCTGGGCGCCGGCTTCCAGCTCGCCAGCCATGATCTGGACATCAGGGGCGCCGGCAATCTTCTGGGCGAGGAGCAGTCCGGCCATATCAAGGAGGTCGGTTTCGAGCTCTACCAGCAGATGCTGGAGGAGGCCGTTGCCGAGGTGAAGGATTCCGGCGAGGTGCTGGATGGCGGCTGGTCGCCGCAGATCGCCGTCGGCACGGCGGTGATGATCCCGGAAAGCTATGTGCCCGACCTGCAGCTCAGGCTGGCGCTCTACCGCCGTCTCGGCGATCTCGAAAACACCGAGGAGATCGACGCTTTCGGCGCCGAGCTGATCGATCGCTTCGGCTCGCTCCCGGACGAGGTGAAGCATCTGTTGAAGATCGTCTTCATCAAGGCGCTTTGCCGCAAGGCCAATGTCGAGAAGCTCGATGCCGGGCCGAAGGGCGTCGTCATCCATTTCCGCAAGCGTGAGTTCCCCAACCCGGTCGGGCTGGTCAAGTTCATCGGCGAACAGGGGGCGTTGGCCAAGATCCGGCCGGATCACAGCGTCGTCTTCACCCGTGACTGGCCGACGGCCGAGAAGCGGCTGGCAGGTTCTGCCGTGGTCATGACGCAGTTGGCGCGGTTGGTGGAGAAGGCGGCGTAGCCCACCCGACCCATTCGCCAGCACTGAAATTCCAGTCTAGAATAGGAAATCGGCTTCGTGTATGGAGCCGCCACCCCATATAGGGGCGGGAAGTGGCGGGTGATGATACCCGCCGGAAAGAGCGTTGGGTGCAGCGATGACGAAATGGTTGCCGAATTCTTGGAGAGCAAAGCCGATCAAGCAGGTTCCTGCCTATCCGGACCTTGCCGCACTGAAGAACACGGAAGCCCAACTCGCTACCTTCCCGCCGCTGGTCTTTGCCGGCGAGGCACGCAAGCTGAAGAAGCAGCTGGCGGCGGTCGCAAACGGCGACGCCTTCCTGCTCCAGGGCGGCGACTGTGCCGAAAGCTTTGCCGAACATGGCGCCGACAACATCCGCGACTTCTTCCGCGTCTTCCTGCAGATGTCGGTCGTCTTGACCTTTGCCGGCGCGCAGCCGGTGGTGAAGGTCGGCCGCGTCGCCGGCCAGTTCGCCAAGCCGCGCTCGTCCGACAACGAGACCAAGGGTGGCGTGACGCTGCCCAGCTATCGCGGCGATATCATCAACGGCATCGAATTCGACCAGAAGTCGCGCATTCCCGATCCCGCCCGCCAGGAAATGGCCTATCGCCAGTCGGCAGCGACGCTCAATCTTCTGCGCGCCTTCGCCCAGGGCGGCTATGCCAGTCTGGAGAACGTGCATCGCTGGATGCTCGGCTTCGTCTCCGACAGCCCGCAGGGCGAGAAATACGAGTCGCTGGCCAACCGCATCACCGAAACGATGGACTTCATGAAGGCCGTCGGCATCACCTCGGAGACCAATTATGCGCTGCGCGAGACCGATTTCTACACCAGCCATGAAGCACTGCTGCTCGGTTATGAGGAGGCGCTGACCCGCGTCGATTCGACCTCGGGCGACTGGTACGCCACCTCGGGCCACATGATCTGGATCGGCGACCGCACGCGCCAGCCCGATCATGCGCATGTCGAATATTGCCGGGGCATCAAGAACCCGCTCGGCCTGAAATGCGGCCCATCGCTGACCGCTGACGGCTTGCTGGAGCTGATCGACCTGCTCAACCCCGAGAACGAGCCCGGCCGGCTGACGTTGATCGCCCGCTTCGGCTCCGACAAGGTCGCCGACCATCTGCCTAAGCTGGTGCGCGCGGTGCAGAAGGAAGGCCGCAGCGTGGTCTGGTCGTCGGACCCGATGCATGGCAACACGATCGAGGCCGCCGGCTACAAGACGCGGCCGTTCGACCGCATCCTGAAAGAGGTGCAGACCTTCTTCGAGGTGCACCGCGCCGAAGGCACGCATCCCGGCGGCATCCATGTGGAGATGACAGGCAAGAACGTCACCGAATGCACGGGCGGTGCGCGCGCCATCACCGCCGAGGAACTGCAGGATCGCTACCACACCCATTGCGACCCGCGCCTCAATGCCGATCAGGCGATCGAACTGGCCTTCCTGGTGTCGGACCTGCTGAAGAAAAGCCATCCGGTGCAGCACAAGCAGGTCGCCAACGGCTGACTGCCGCGGTCTCTGTTGGACTCAGAGCAATTTCAGGAAAAGCGTGAGCGGTTTTCCTGAAATTGTACCAAAACAAAGAGTTAGAAGGCGCTGGAGGAATCTGGCGCCTTTTTCGTTCCGTGGCGATGCCGCCCGAACAGTCGCCGCGTCAAACCTTACGAAAATTTATGCCCGCTCGACCATTGCCAGACCAACATTGAGGCGAAGATTTGCCGCCGAGATTTCCTTATTCGGCTAGGATTCGGCAATGGCAATGGAAGACGCCACCCAGGAGCACCTTGAGGCCGCCGAGCATGCCGAACATGCCGCGCAGCAGGGCAATCCGTTTCTGACCACGGTCTCGGTAACCATTGCGGTGCTGGCGGTCCTTGCCGCGACGGTGGGCAGTTTCGAGTCGCTCGAAACCGCCGAAGCGATCAACGACAAGAGCGAGGCGGCGTACCTCCAGAACAAGGCCAGCGATCAGTGGAGCTTCTTTCAGGCGAAAAGCATCAAGAAGAACAGCTATGAGATCGCCTCCGCGATGGGCGGTCCCGTTGCCGACCAGTTCCGGGCCAACGCCAAGCGCAACGAGGCCGACGGCGCGGAAATACAGGCCAAGGCGACCGAATTTGAAAATCAGGTGGACGAAAAACTGCGTGATAGTGACGTCCGGGAACATCGCCACCATGTGCTGACCTTCGCGGTGACTCTGTTGCACATCTCGATCGCCGTTGCGACCTTGTCGATCATTACCCACGGCAAGCGCTGGCCTTGGATCGGCTCGCTGGCGCTTGGCGCGATGGGCGTCATCGCGGCCGGCTTCGCCTATGTCTGACCTCGCCGGCTTCGCCAGCGCGCGGTGATCTGTTTAATCCTTCTTGTAGAGTAGCCAGCTCTTGCCGGGGCGACCGGCCATCGTCGAATGCTTGGTGACGCGATTGCGTCCGCTCACCTTCGAACGGTAGAGCGCCCGGTCGGCCTTGGTGTAGAGGTCCTCCGGGCCTTCGGCCTCCGACGCCATGCAGATGCCCATCGATACCGTCACGGTGCCGTAATTCGTGCCGGTCTGGCTGCTGGTGAACGGCGTCTGCTCGATCAGCGAGCGAATGCGCTCGGCGATCTCGTAGGTTGCATCTTCGCTGGCGCCCTCGATGATCAGTGCGAATTCCTCGCCGCCCGTGCGGGCGACGAACATGTCGCCGCGAATGCTGGTCTGGAAGATCTCGGCGATGATCTGGATGATCTTGTCGCCGACGGGATGGCCGTAGCGGTCGTTGATATCCTTGAACCGATCGATGTCGGCGAGGATCAGGGCATTGAACAGGATACCCTTGTTGCTCGTGTAGATCCGAGTGATCTCCTTGTCGAAGGCGCGGCGGTTCCAGATCTGGGTCAATGGATCCGTGTCGGCCAGGCGCTTGTATTCCTCGAGCTTCGACTTGACGCTCTCGAGTTCCGCCGTCTTGTCGCTCAGCATCGAGGCGACCTGCCGGCCGTGATCGATGGTCGAACTGGTGGCGACCGACATGGCGTTGGCGATCTTCTGCAGAAGATCCTGGGAGAGCAGGCTGCGGCCACTCAAGCCGCTCGAGGTCTCATCGAGGATCCTGCCGTATTTCTCAATGTGGCTACGTTCGCTGCGCAGCAGCGATGCGACTTCCTCGAGCTCCCTGGCGATGACGTCCCGAGCATGCTCGACGATACCTGGACCGTGGTTTTGGGCGAAGAAAGAACGGCCGATCTTGTCCAACTCGTCCTGTGTCGGCCGGTTGCTCAGCGAGAGCACGGCGAGGCTGAGCTCGCGGTTGGTGCCGCTCAAGGCCTCGTAGAAGATCTCGTAGTTGCGGGGCAGACCGAGAACGCCAAGCTGGCGCATGGTCGCCACAACCGTGGCCGCGATATCGGTGCTTCGTTCGGTTGGGGCTGCTGCCGGCTGCATGTCTGAATCACTCTTCCCCTCGGATCCCACGCGGAATTTGCGGGTTCCATTGATCGCCGAGCTGGGGAGCGCGACCCGATAGTCCGGAACATCTTGCGAAGAGGCGCGTCCCCACCCGCGACCTTCGCTTGACATGACTATAAATGCGGTAGCGCTAAAGTTTCCTTAATCCGTACGGCTTCCGCAGGTTTCCCTCTACCTGTGGCTGTAGATGCGTAAGTTTCTGCACCATTATCGCGAAGTGGAGCACGGTTTGGCGACTTTGAACTCGAAATCCGAGCGGCGCGCTGCTGGAGATGACACCAAATACCGATTTTACCACGCCAATCGATGTCGTATTTGCTTGCGCACACCCACCGCAAAGCTGGAATCCTGGCAATCGAGTTGGACGAGGTTTGCCTAGGGGTGCCGAAATGAGCGACAGCCACCATGGATCATGCCTGTGCGGAGCGGTTCGCTTCCGCACAAGTGGACCGCTTCGGGGGGTCGTCTACTGTCATTGCTCGCAATGCCGGAAGCAAAGCGGGCATTTCTATGCCGCGACCAATGTTGCCGACGCCGACATCGTGATCGAAGGTGCGGAAAGCATCACCTGGTATGAAGCGTCCGCTTTCGCCAGTCGCGGCTTTTGCAAGACATGCGGGTCCGTGCTTTTCTGGAAGCCAAGGACTCAAGACTATATTTCGGTCATGGCGGGAGCGTTCGACGGACCGACGGGTCTCAAGGCCGACTGTCATATCTTCGTCGGCGACAAGGGCGACTATTATTCGATCGACGACGGGCTGCCGCAGTTTGAGAAATCGACGCCTTCTATAGCGGTTGCCGAATGAATTTTGGGCGGGCTGTCTTATTCCCTTGATCGGGCCATTGCTTTATCCCGTGCCGGTGACTCGGAAAGGGACTTGGGCATGCAGCGGCTGATCGATGCATTTATCAATTCGGTGCGGGCGTTTCGCAAACTGGCCGCCCATGAGAAAGCTTTCCAGCAGGAGTTGATGCTGTTGGCGTTGGCCTTGCCAGCCGGATGGTTCGTTTCGGTTTCGTGGCGTGGCTACGGCCTGCTCATCGGCGCGGTGCTGCTCCTGATCATGGTCGAGGTGTTGAACACCGGCATCGAGGCGGCCTGTGATGCGTTCAGCCGTGAGTTCAATGTCGACATCCAATTGGCCAAGGACTGTGGCTCGCTGGCGGTGCTGATTTCGGTGGTCATCGTCGCCGGGGTCTGGGGTATCGCGCTCATCGAGCGGGTCACCGGCTTTCCCATCTGACTTTCCGAGCGGCCATGGCGGCCGGCGGCGTCACTGCTCCCGGCGACGTTCCCGCTTGGCGATGTGGCCGGCGATGAACCAGGCAAGGATCGCTACCGTCAAGCCGATGCCTAGCCCGATGAACAACCGCTCGTGCCGCAATAGCGCCTGACCGATGAAGTGTTCGGCGCCAAGTCCAAAGACATAGCCGATGGTGATGAACAGCGCCGCCCAGATTGCCGATGAGATGGCGTTGAGGATGACAAAGCGCGGCATCGGTATGGTCGAAAGGCCAGCCGCGATGCCGCCGACCAGCCGCATGCCGTAGATATAGCGGTTCGACAGCACGAAGATGTTGGGGTGGGTGTTGAGCAGGCGATAGGCCCGACTGAAACCGGGGCGCCGGCGCAGCCTTTTGACATAGCGATGATCGGCGAAACTGCGCCCAAGGATGAAGAAGCAGGTGTCGCCGGTGAAGGCGCCGAGGGCCGCGGCGACCATGGCATGCCACAGGACGAAGACATGCTGGTGGGCGAAGAAGCCACCAAGGATCGCGGCGCTCTCGCCTTCGGCGACGCAGCCGAGAAAGACCGCAATGAGCCCATATTGCTCGATGAAATGATGGATCGCGTCAGTCATGAAGCCGACTGCTGCCGCGTCAGCCTTTCGTCGATGCGCTTGACCGTCTCGGCCAGCCGCACGATCTCGTCGCGCATGCCGATGATCTGGCTGTGGCGCAGTTCGTCGAGCTTTTCATGGAGCGCCATGATCTCGATCTCGGCCTTCAGATTGACCTCGTAATCGTGGGCGGCGTCGATGCGGTCGCGCTCGGTCTGGCGGTTCTGCGCCATCATGATCACCGGCGCCTGCAGGGCGGCGACCATCGACAGCACCAGGTTGAGGAAGATGAACGGGTAGGGGTCGAATGCGTCGCGCGTCAAAAGCCAGACATTGCCAACGGTCCAGACGATCAGGAAGGCCAAAAAACCCAGGATGAAGGACCAGGAGCCGCCGATGCGAGCGATCGTATCGGCGAGGCGGTCACCGAAGGTCTGGTGGGAAGCGACCGCCTTGTTGGTGTCCCGCGATATGGTGGTGCGTTCGAGTGTCGATTGCAGCACCCGGCTTTCCAACTGGCTGAGGCCGTCCGGCCGTCGCTTGAGCCAGCGGTTCGCCAGATCGTCGATTGTCTTGTACATGGCCGTCTCCAAGGCTTGCCTGCCATAAGACGTAGAGGCTGCAGGCCCTCACGGGAAGTGTTACATCTGGGGCTAAGGTGAGGAACCCATGACCGATTTCCAGAAAATTCGCCAGCGCGCGGCAAAACGCAAGGGCGGCGAGGCGCAGCTTTCGTCGCTGCTGGGACCCGTGCCCGACAATGCCGCCGTCGCCGATATCGCGGACGACCGCATTCTTTCGACCATGGCCGAGCGCATATTCGCCGCCGGCTTTGTCTGGCGCGTCATCGAACAGAAGTGGCCGGGATTCGAGGAGGCGTTCCTGCGCTTCGAGCCGAAGCGGCTGTTGTTCCAGCCTGACGATTTCTGGCACGATCTGGCTTCCGACCAGCGCATCGTGCGCAACCCGGAGAAGATCAAGTCCGTCCGCGACAACGCGGCCTTCGTCGAACGCGTCTCCAAGGAACATGGCGGCTTCGGCGAATTCCTGGCCAACTGGCCTGCCGACGACCAGGTCGGGCTGATGGCCTACCTCGGCAAGCATGGCAGCCGGCTGGGTGGCAATACCGGACAGTATTTCCTGCGCTGGCTGGGTTGGGATGCCTTTGTCATTTCGAGCGACATGGCGGCAGCGCTTCGTGACGCGGGCCTCGACATCGCCGAAAGCCCGACCTCGAAGAGGGATCTCGACAAGATCCAGGCCCAGATCAATCAGTGGGTGGCGGACACGAGGCTGCCGCGCCGGCACATTTCGCGCATCCTGGCGATGTCGATCGGCGAGAACCATTCGCCGCAGTCGTTGCGCGAGTATATGGGCGAGGATTGATCGTCGATCGCCTGTCGGCCGAGACGGGATTGACCTCAATCGACCACGTTGGATTGGTCCAAACGAACGCCATTGCGGGGGCAATTCCGCCGCGCTAAGTCAGCAGGCATGACCAAGAAGCCCGACATCCTGCGCATCGCCATCGCCCAGCTCAACCCGACCGTCGGCGATGTCGCCGGCAACCTAGCCAAGGCGCGAGAGGCGAGGGCGGACGCCGCGCGCCAGGGCGCCGATCTCGTGCTCTATACCGAGCTTTTCCTTGCCGGGTATCCGCCGGAGGATCTGGTGCTGAAGCCGGCCTTCCTGAAGACATGCGAGCGGGCGGCGCAGGAGTTTGCCGCCGACACTGCCGATGGCGGCCCTGGCGTCATCATCGGCACGCCCCTGAAGCGCAAGAGCGGCACGCACAATTCGATCATCGTCGCCGATGGCGGCAAGATCATCGCCGAACGCTACAAGCTCGACCTGCCGAACTATGGTGAGTTCGACGAAAAACGTGTCTTCCAGGCCGGGCCGGAACTGCAGGGGCCGGTCAACTTCCGGGGCGTGCGGCTGGGCATTCCGATCTGCGAGGACATCTGGGGTGACGTCGCGGTCTGCGAGACGCTGGCCGAAAGCGGCGCCGAAATGCTGCTGGTGCCGAACGGCTCGCCCTATTATCGCGCCAAGATCGACGTGCGCCATCAGGTCGTCATCAAGCAAGTCATCGAATGCGGCTTGCCGATGATCTACGCCAACCAGCTCGGCGGCCAGGACGAGCTGATCTTCGACGGTGCCTCCTTCGCCATCGGCGCCGACAGGACGCTCGCCTTCCAGATGAGCCAGTTCGAGGACGCGGTCGACGTCACCATCTGGAAGCGCCAAGGCGATCATTGGGTCTGTTCGGAAGGGCCGATGTCGAAGATCCCCGAGCGGGAGGAGGCCGACTATCGCGCCTGCATGCTGGGCCTGCGCGACTACGTCAACAAGAACGGCTTCAAGAATGTGGTGCTCGGCCTGTCGGGCGGCATCGATTCGGCGATTTGTGCTGCCCTTGCCGTCGATGCGCTCGGCGAGGAGCGACTGCGCGCGGTGATGATGCCCTACCGCTATACGTCGAAAGATTCGCTGAAGGACGCCGAGGACTGCGCCCGCGCGCTCGGCTGCCGCTACGACATCGTGCCGATCTTCGAGCCGGTCGAAGGTTTTCTGCATACGCTGACGCAGCTTTTCGAAGGCACCAAGGAAGGCATCACCGAGGAAAATCTGCAGAGCCGCGCGCGCGGCACAATCCTGATGGCGATCTCCAACAAGTTCGGCTCGATGGTGGTCACCACGGGCAACAAGAGCGAGATGTCGGTCGGCTACGCCACGCTCTATGGCGACATGAATGGCGGCTTCAATCCGATAAAGGATCTCTACAAGATGCAGGTCTACGCGCTGTCGCGCTGGCGCAACAGCCATGTGCCGCCGGGCGCTCTCGGGCCCTCGGGCGAGGTCATCCCGAAGAACATCATCGACAAGGCGCCGTCGGCGGAATTGCGCGAAAACCAGACCGACCAGGATTCGCTGCCGCCCTATCCGGTGCTGGATGATATCCTCGAATGCCTGGTCGAGAACGAGATGGGCGTCGACGACATCGTCGCGCGCGGCCATGACCGGGCAACGGTGACGCGCATCGAGCACCTGCTCTACATCGCCGAGTACAAGCGCCGGCAGGCGGCGCCGGGTGTAAAGATCACCCGGAAGAATTTCGGCCGCGACCGCCGCTATCCCATCACCAACCGTTTTAGGGACCGCGGGTAAAGCGCAGGTCGCCCTTGTTGCAAAATAACATCAGTGCTTGGACCAGATAGGCTTTTGGGCGGGCCTCGATCTTGGCGATGCATCAGGGCGCGTTTATAAGGGCCGTTCCGCGATTCATTTGCGGGAGGTCCGAATGGCAGTATTTCACATGGTAATGCGAGGCCGCGAAGCCTAGGTCTCCTCAGGCGCTCCGCGAAGGTTCATCCTTCGTCTCGGCGCCGGATTGAGCACAGGCCTATGCCGATGCCGATCACCGCCCGATTACGGGCGTGACGCCAAACTATGCCATTCCGCTTCTGGGCAATCGCTAGCCTTTGCGCGGCTTCTTCAATTTTCGTCCTTACTGGGATCGGGCTCGTTTGCGCCCGAATGACATCATGGCTCGTTTCAAGATCGATTTGCGCGCGAGCGCCTTTCGCAGCGTTCTGGGTTTCACGTTCATCCATTGGCGGCGCCAGCCCTGGCGGCTTTCGCTGATCATGGGTGGTTTCCTGCTGTCGACGTTGGCAGACGTCCTGACGCCGCTCTATTCCGGCCGGCTGGTCGATGCCGTCGCCAGCAGCGCCGGCGCGGACGCCATTGCCTGGAATGCCGCGATGACGGCGTTCTTCATCCTGATGGCTTTGGCATTGACCGGCGTGGTGCTGCGCAACCTTGCTTTCATGGGCATCGTCGAACTGACGCTGAAGATGATGGCCGACATCGCCGCCGATGCCTTCCATCGTGTCCAGCGCTTTTCCACCGATTGGCACGCCAACTCGTTTGCCGGCTCGACCGTGCGCAAGGTGACGCGCGGCATGTGGGCGCTAGATCTGCTCAACGACACCATCCTGATCGCGCTGCTGCCGTCGGTGGTCATGCTCGTCGGCTCGACCCTGTTGCTTGGCTGGTTCTGGCCGCTGATGGGCGTGGTCGTCGCCGCCGGCTCGGTGCTGTTCATCATGGTGACGGCGATGCTGTCGCTCGGCTATGTCGCGCCGGCGGCACGGCTCGCCAACACCTGGGACACGCGCCTCGGCGGCTCGCTGGCCGACGCGGTGAGCTGCAACGCCGTGGTCAAGGGCTTTGGCGCCGAGGAGCGCGAGGAGCGCCGCCTCGCCAAGGTTGTCGCCAAATGGCGTACGCGCACGCGGCGAACCTGGGTGCGCGGCACCATCAACGGCACGACGCAAGGGGTGCTGCTGCTGGTCATGCGCGCCGCCGTTATCGGTCTGGCGCTGCTGCTTTGGTCGTGGGGGCAGGCGAGCGCCGGCGACGTCGCTTTCGTGCTGACCTCGTTCTTCGTGCTGCAGGGCTATTTGCGCGATATCGGCACGCATATCCGCAATTTGCAACGCTCGATCAACGACATGGAGGAACTGGTCGATTTCCAGTCCGAACCGCTTGGCATCGAAGACCTCCCCGGCGCCCAGCCGATCCGGATCACACGAGGGGCCATCCACTTCGACAATGTCACCTTTCATTACGGCAGTCACCGGTCGCCGCTCTACCGCGACTTTTCGGTCGATATCGCGCCGGGTGAACGTGTCGGGCTCGTCGGTCACTCGGGTTCAGGCAAGACGACCTTCGTCAAGCTCATCCAGCGGCTCTATGACGTGAATGCCGGCAAGATCCTGATCGACGGCCAGGACATCTCCGAGGTGGCGCAGGCGTCGCTGCGCGGGCAGATCGCCATCGTCCAGCAGGAGCCGATCCTGTTCCACCGGTCCCTGGCCGAGAACATCGCCTATGCCAGGCCCAGCGCGACGCAGGAGGAGATCGAGCATGCCGCACGCCTGGCAAGCGCGCATGACTTCATCACCAGCCTGCCGAAGGGCTACGGCACGCTGGTCGGGGAGCGCGGCGTCAAACTGTCGGGCGGCGAGCGGCAGCGTGTGGCAATCGCGCGCGCTTTCCTGGCCGATGCGCGCATCCTGATCCTGGACGAGGCGACCTCAAGCCTCGATTCGGAATCGGAGGTGCTGATCCAGCAGGCGATGGAACGCCTGATGGTCGGCCGCACGACTCTGGTCATCGCGCACCGGTTATCGACGGTGCGGGCGCTCGACAGGCTGCTGGTCTTCGACCGCGGCAACATCGTCGAGGAAGGCTCGCATGACGAGCTGATCCGGCTGAAGGGCGGCATCTATCGTCGCCTGTTCGAGCGCCAGGCGCTCGAGCTGACCAAGGGACTGGTCATCTGAATTGGGCGGCCTCCGGTTTCGGCCGGAGGCCATTTCCATCAGGCGCTATCCGCTAGAGTGACCTATGCGCATGCGGCATCCCTAGCTTTGAGACGTCTTGTTTGACGTTGGCCGTGACACGTTGCCTCTACCATGGGTTGTGCTGCATTTACTCAAAAGCAATCCAGAGATGGTACGTGCCTATCCTGGGATCAGATTTGACCAGCGCAGGATTTCGGCTTCACGATGCCTCTTGTTTCCACAAATGCCGAACCGGTGGCTGCGCCGACCGTGCTGGCAACTCAGCACGGCTCGGTTCGGCCGCTTGCAGCAGAAGATCTCGAGCGCGTCGCCGCGCTCTTCCTGACGAAGTTTCGGCGCCGGCGCCGTCTCCTCGATCGCGCGATCGCGGAGACGGCCGAGTATATGCGAAAGATCTATCTCGACCCTGCCGGCCCGTCCGGCGCGAACAATGCTCTTGTCCAGATCAACCCGCAGGGCGATCTGGGTGGCTTCCTCGGTGTCCTTAAAGCCCGCTACGAGCTCAACGGAGCGGTGTTGGATGCTGCGATCATCGGACCGCTGATGGCCGATCCCGGCACCGATCACGGCTCGGCTGGACCGCAATTGCTGCGTGCCCTGCATCAAGGCGAATTCGATCTGTATCTGACCGATTCAGCCAACCGGGTATCCCTGGCTTTCGCCCGTCCGATGAAATACCAGCTCCTGCCGGCACATTGTCTGGGGTGGACCCGCATTTTCCGGCCGGCCGCGGTGGCCTCCGCCGTGGTGCGCGGCAAATGGCCGAGCCTGTCTCGCTTCGCGCTCGATCCTTGCGCCAAGGCATTCGACGCCTTCACGAAAAAAAGGTTCGAGCCATCCGTCCAGCATTCCTCGTCACACCGGGTCCATCGCGAGTCTATGGATGCCGCGCAGTTTGCGGAGCGGTTGCCGACCCTGGTGTCCGACTACTCGCTCCGACCGCGTTGGCAGGACGGCGAGCTCCCACGGCTGCTCGCGCTGGCGTCCGAGAAGCGGGCCGATGGCCCGCTTCACTTCGGCGGGACCTACGACGAAGCCGGTAAAATGCTCGGTTGCTACGCTTTCTACGGACAGGCTGGCGGCATGGCGAACCTTTTGCAGATCCAGGCCACTGGATCTCACTGGGGTGCAACGCTGGATGGCCTGATCGCGGACGCGTGGACCATGGGTTGCGCCGGCATCATCGGGCAGACGCAGAGCAGATTCATGCCGCAGCTCTTCAGCTACAAGAATGTTTTCTTCCGCTATGCCGGGGGGACGATGGTGCGCTCGCGCATCCACGAGGTCACGCAAGCGGTTCGCTCCGGCGATATCTTCATCGGCGGATTGATGGGCGACCGCTGGACCCGCCTCAGCTCCGACGACTTCGGCCGCTGATTGCTTCCAATGATCTGATCTTGTCGGTCGGACAGGAGTCTCGCATTTCCCCCGGTCTTTTCATTGCGCGCGCCATGTTCTATGTCTGCGGCACGGTGCGGGGGCGCATCTTGTCAATCACAAAGGCATCCGGTACGCCCCGCTCATGACAGTTACCGTTCGTTTCGCCCCATCACCGACCGGCCGCATCCATATAGGCAATGCGCGCACCGCTCTGTTCAACTGGCTGTTTGCCCTCAACAACAAGGGCCGCTTCATCCAGCGCTTCGACGACACCGACATCGCCCGCTCGAAGCAGGAATTCGCCGATGCCATCCTCTACGACCTGCATTGGCTGGGCATTTTTCCGGACGCCACCGAATATCAGTCGCGGCGCTTCGAGATTTATGACGCGGCGGTCGAACGGCTGAAGGCGGCGGGCGTTCTCTATGCCTGTTACGAAACGCCGGAAGAACTCGATCTCCGGCGCAAGGTGCGCCGCACGCGCGGCCTGCCGCCGGTCTATGGTCGCGAAGCCCTGGCGCTGACACATGAGCAGGTGGCCGAATACCACGCCGACGGACGCCGGCCGCACTGGCGCCTTCTGCTTCCCAACTTCACCGGGGATGCGCTGCAGCCCGAACGCACCGAGGTCCATTGGAACGATCTGGTGCGTGGCGAGGAAACGGTCGATCTCGCTTCGCTCTCGGATCCGGTGCTGGTGCGCGAGGACGGCACTTATCTCTACACGCTGCCCTCCGTCGTCGACGACATCGAGATGGGCGTCAGCCATGTCATCCGCGGTGACGACCACGTCACCAACACGGGTGTGCAGATCGCGCTGTTCAAGGCGTTGCGCGCCGAGCCGCCTGTCTTCGGCCACCACAATCTCTTGACCACCGTGTCGGGCGAGGGGCTGTCGAAGCGCACCGGGGCGCTCTCCATCGAGAGCCTGCGTGAGGACGGCATCGAGCCGATGGCCGTTGCTTCGCTGGCCGTCCTGGTCGGCACTTCGGAAAATGTCGCGGCCGCGCACGACCTGACCGAACTCGCAGGCCATTTCGACCCCGCCGCGACCTCGAAATCATCGGCGAAGTTCGATCCCGACGAACTGTTCGTGCTCAACCGCGTGCTGTTGCACCATATGCCGTTCGACGAAGCGCGCGACAGGCTGATGGTGTTGGGCATCTCCGGCGAACAGGCCGAGCCGTTCTGGCTGGCGGTGCGCGGCAATCTCGACCGGCTGGCTGACGCGGCAAGCTGGTGGCGCATCCTGCGCGAGGGGGCACGCGACAGACCGGAATTCTCCGATGATGATCGTGAGTTTCTCGGACAGGCATTCGATCTGCTGCCGGAGGAGCCCTGGAACGGCACGGTCTGGAAGGACTGGACCGGCAAAATCAGGGAAGCGACCGGGCGCAAGGGCAAGGGGCTGTTCATGCCGCTGAGGCTTGCCCTTACTGGACTGCCTTCGGGGCCGGAGCTTGCAGATTTATTGCCGCTGATGGGTCGGGAAGGAACGTTGGCCCGACGACCCTGACCTTGCGCTGCTCGGGCGGTACAGCCGACACGGGCGGCGTCACCGGCTTGGCGGAGAGCCGCTTGATGGCCTCCCGGTCGAGCCCGCCTTCCATGTTGGCCAACGTCTCCGGGTCGGCACCCGGATCGGGCTTGGATGCCGGCACGGGAACGAATGGCGCCGCGTCCGGTTCGGGCTGTGACTGTTGTAGGGGCGGCGGGTTGCCGCCAATGATCTGAAAATTCTGCGCGGCATTGCAGCCGCAGGCCGGCGGCCGCGACACGTTGGTCTGTTTGTAGAGATAGGCGGTCGGCAATTCGGCGTAAGGCCTGCCAGTAGTGGACGACGCCATCGAGGCCGAATCGTCGTCCATGCCGCGTGAATAGAAGACCTGCATCTCGGTGCCGGGACAGCTCGATTCGCAATTCTTCTGGTCACGCTCGAAGTCGCCGACCGAGGCGGCGTTCGACATCGGGAAGAAATAGCCGTCGCAGGTGCGCACGCAAGTGGTGTGGAACTCACCGCCGCTGCTCGGGAAGTCCGGAATGCCGGGTTGGTTCAGCACGCGACGGACATTGCGTCCCTCGCCGGAATCCTCTGACTGGTCGAGCGGATCACTCTGCTGGTTGTCGTTGCCGAAAAGCTGGTTGAACAGGTTCGCAGTGCCGTCTTCTTCTCGGCGATCCGCTTCCTGCAGCGGCTCGCGGCGTGGCGCAACCGTGTCGTCACGGCAGCCATTGGCATCGAGCGCGGCCAAGATACGGCCACGGTCGCGGCGCGATCCGCCGCCACCGGCGAGTTGGGCACGCTTGGCCTGCAGACCGTCGAGATTGGCATTCATGCGATCGATGGTGGCGTTGAGCCCGGCGCATCGGTTGACGTTGCGGGAAAACAACGAAAACCCGCAACCGGCGTTGCTTGCCTGGTCGCGGGCCTTAGAGATCTGTTCGCGCTGCCGGTCGATCGCGGCATCGTATTTCCGGATCATGGCTGGGCCACCGCCACCGCCACGAGAAGCCGCGGCAAGATCGGCCTCCAGCTGACGGCAGACCCGCGAAGCGGCCTGTGGCTCGGTGATGGTGGCGCCGGACAGCAGCAGGCCAAGCAGCATCGCAGCATGCGCCCGCTTCAACCCTGCGCTTGTCATCCGCCTGAAATCCCGCTTGCCCGTAGTCGACAAGCTACCCTGTTCGCGGTTAATCGTCTATTTCGGATGGTTGTCAGAACTTGTAGTTCATGCCGATCTTGACCGCATTGAACGTGTTGTCGAATGTGGTGTTGGAGTTCACTCCATAGTCGATGGTCTGGTCTCGGAGGTCGACATATTGATATTCGAACTTTGCTGACCAATGGTCCGTGACCGCTTGCTCCAGTCCGGCGCCGATCGTCCAGCCGACCTTGGTATTCTTCTCGGAAATGCTATTGAGGGGACCGTCGAGATACCGGTTTTCGACACTCCCGTAGGCCAGGCCACCGGTTCCATAGATCAGGGTATTGTCGAACGCATATCCAGCCCTGGCGCGAAGCGTTCCAAACCAGTCAATCTTGGTGTCGTAAGTATCACCTTGGCCAACATCGATTTCGTCGGAGTGTCCCTTGATGTTGGCTCCGGAAAAATCGGCCTCTACGCCAAGAACAACCGAGTTCATCTGATAGTTGTAGCCGAGCTGGACGCCGCCCAGGAAACCACCGGTGTCGTAATCCTGTGAACCCCGAATTGTTGGGGTGTTCGGCAAATTATAAGTCGCGTCGGTCTTGCCGAAACCGTAGCCAACCTGCCCACCGATATAGACGCCCGACCAGTCGTGTACGGTTGCGGGCTCGACACTGACAGCGTCGGCGGCGAGAGCTTGCCCGCCGATCAGCGACAACAATGAGGATGCGAGCAACAGGCCCTTCACGACGTCCTCGCCGTCAGATCAGATGCGCAACCATATCAGGTTGGTTTTCCGTGCGAAATCCGCTTCCGGCCGCTGCCGAATTTCCGCAATCGCAAGTTGCCGGTTCGCAACACCCCGGCTTTGCAACGGGCCGGCACAAGACGGCAAGCTGCCCTGTTGGCCAAGCCGAAACGTAGGGATCGGCTTAGTCCAGATTGGCGATCGCTTGCGCCTTGTGTGCGGCCTCGACCACGGCCAGCGCCGTCATGTTGACGACACCGCGCGACGTGACCGACGGCGTCAGTATGTGCGCCGGCTTGTCGGTGCCGAGCAGGATCGGCCCGACATGCAGCGCATCCATCATGGCGCGCAGCGCCGTCAGCGTGATGTTGGCCGAATCGAGGTTCGGGAACACCAGCAGATTGGCTTCGCCCTTCAGCCGCGAATGCGGATAGACGCGCTGGCGCAGAGGCTCCGACAAAGCGGAATCAGCATGCATTTCGCCGTCGCACTGCAGTTCCGGCGCAATGCGCGCCAGGATAGCCGCTGCATGCCGCATCTTGAGCGCGCTTGGCGAATCGCGCGAGCCGAAATCCGAATGTGACAGAAGGGCCGCCTTCGGTTCGATGCCAAAGCGCTGGATTTCCTCGGCCGCCAGCACGGTCATCTCGGCGATCTCCTCGGCCGTCGGGTCGACGGAGACATGGGTGTCGGTGAGGAAGATGATGCCGCGCTGCGAGATCAGCATCGACAGCGTCGACAGGTCATGGTCCTTGATGCCGGCACGTGGCCCGATGATCAGCGTCACGTTGCGCAGGTGCCGCTCGAAGCGCCCTTCAAGCCCGCAGACCATGGCGTCGGCATCACCGCGCTTCAGCGCCAGGGCGGCGATCACCGTGTTGTCGGTGCGCACCATGGTGCGCGCTGCCTCCGTGGTGACACCGCGGCGGCCGGCGAGTTCAATCAGGAGATCGACGTAGTGGCGGTAGCGCGGATCGTCTTCCGGGTTTATCAGGCCGAAATCGACGCCGGGCCTGATGCGCAGCCCGTAGCGCTTCAGCCTGACCTCGATGACATGCGGACGGCCGATCAGGATCGGCTCGGCGATGCCTTCCTCAAGCACCACCTGGGCGGCGCGCAGGACGCGCTCGTCCTCGCCGTCGGCATAGATGACGCGCTTGGCGTTCGATGCCTTGGCGGATGAGAACACCGGCTTCATCACCAGGCCGGAGCGGAAGACGAAACGGTTGAGCTTGTCGATATAGGCGGCGAAATCGGTGATCGGCCGTGTCGCCACGCCGGTGTCGCAGGCCGCCTTGGCAACGGCCGGCGCGATGCGCAGGATGAGCCTGGGATCGAAGGGCGAGGGGATGAGGAATTCGGGCCCGAAGATCGGCGTCTCGCCCGAATAGGCGCGCGCGGCGACGTCCGAAGGCTCTTCACGGGCAAGGGCGGCGATGGCCCGCACGGCAGCCATCTTCATTTCTTCGTTGATGGCGCTGGCACCGCAATCGAGAGCGCCCCGGAAGATGTAGGGAAAGCACAGGACATTGTTGACCTGATTGGGAAAATCGGAGCGGCCGGTGCAGATCATCGCATCGGGACGCGCCGCGCGCGCCTCTTCTGGCATGATCTCGGGATTGGGGTTGGCCAGCGCCAGGATCAATGGTTTTGGCGCCATGTGCTGCAGCAGTTCCGGCTTCAGGACGCCGGCCGCCGAGAGGCCGAGGAAGACGTCGGCGCCGGGAATGACATCGGCCAGCGTGCGCGCCTCGGTATCCTTCACATAGGGGTCTTTCCAGCGATCCATTTCCTCGACGCGGCCCTTGTAGGCGACGCCGAAACGGTCGGTGACCCAGATATTCTCGACCCGCACGCCGAGCGAAACCAGCAGGTTCAGGCAGGCGAGGGCGGCCGCGCCCGCCCCGGAGGTGACGACCTTGATGTCCGATATGGTCTTGCCGGCGAACTCCAGCCCATTGAGCACGGCGGCGGCGACGATGATGGCGGTGCCATGCTGGTCGTCGTGGAACACCGGTATGCTCATACGGGCTTTCAGCCTTTCCTCGACCTCGAAGCACTCGGGCGCCTTGATGTCCTCGAGGTTAATGCCGCCGAAAGTGGGTTCGAGAGCGGCGACGGTCTCCACCATGCGCTCGATCTCAGGAGCGTCGATCTCGATGTCGAAGACATCGATGCCGGCGAATTTTTTGAACAGGACCGCCTTGCCTTCCATGACCGGCTTGGAGGCCAGCGGGCCGATATTGCCGAGGCCGAGCACGGCCGAGCCATTAGAGACAACGCCGACCAGGTTGGCGCGTGCCGTATAGTCGGCGGCGGTCGCCGGATTGTCGCGAATCTCCAGGCAAGGAGCCGCCACGCCCGGCGAATAGGCCAGCGCCAGGTCGCGCTGGTTGCCGAGCGGCTTGGTTGCCTGGATTTCGAGTTTTCCCGGTGTCGGGTGCTTGTGGAAGTAGAGGGCGGCTTCGTCGAGGTCCGAACGTGCCGTGTTCTTGTTCTCGCCGCTCATTCCGGCCCTCCCTGCGCTCTGTCTAAAACCCTTCTTAGCATGCGGTCGCGGTTTTTCGAGACGCCAAATGACGCAACCGCGCTTCACATTGGCGAGACAGGAATATCCGATCTATTTCAGTTACTTGGCAGAAGTTCCTTCGGTGTCTCCACTGGCGATGGTCAGAAGGCGCTGACGTAGAGACCGCCATCGACCGGTATGTTCTGGCCCGTCAGATAGCCGGCATGAACCGAACACAGGAAGGCGCAGATCTGGCCGAACTCTTCCGGCGTGCCGAGCCGCTTGGCCGGCACGTCGGCGCTGATGCGGGTCTTGCGGGCGGCCGCCGCGGCTGGATCTTCCACGGTGCCGGCCTCATGCGGACCGCGCAGCCGGTCGGTGTCGAGCTTGCCCGGCAGAAGGCTGTTGATGGTGACGTTGCGGTCGATCACCGTTCTCGCCACACCGGCAAGAAACGAGGTCAGGCCGGCGCGCGCGCCCGACGACAGGTCGAGGCCAGGGATAGGGACGTAGACCGACAACGAGGTGATGTTGACGATGCGGCCGAAGCCGCGCTTTGCCATGCCGTCGACAACGGCCTGCACCAGTTCGATCGGCGTCACCATGTTCTGGGTGACGCCTTCGAGGATCTTCGCGCGATCGAGCTCGCGGAAATCGCGGAGCGGCGGGCCGCCATTGTTGTTGACCAGGATGTCGGGTTCGGGACAAGCGGCTAGCAGCGCCTTCTGCACCTCCGGCTTCGAAACGTCGCCGACGACTTCCGTCACCGTCACGCCATAGCGCTGGCGCAGCTCGGCGGCGGTTTTCGCCACCAGCTCGGCGCTGCGGCCGTTGACGACGATATCGCAACCGGCCTCGGCCAGCGCCATGGCGCAGCCTTTTCCAAGCCCCTTGCTCGAAGCGCAGACGATGGCCTTCTTCCCGCGGATACCGAGATCCATGACGATTTCTCCTGTGATTTGCCCGGCAAGCTAGTCCCTAGGCTGGACCAATCGCAACCGTCATACGGTTGTTGCATGAATCGGGGCATAGGCTGCGCGAAAGCAAGGTGAAATCGCGATGTCAGGCCAAGAGCCCCGCACTTTCCGCAGCATGTTCATTTCCGATGTCCATCTCGGCTCGAAGGCGGCGAAGGCCGAATTCCTAATCGATTTCCTGCGCTACCACGATGCGGACATCATCTATCTGGTCGGTGACATCGTCGACGGCTGGCGGTTGCGGCGGAGCTGGCACTGGCCGCAAAGCCACAATGACGTCGTGCAGAAATTGCTGCGCAAGGCCCGCAAGGGCGCCAACATCACCTATATTGCCGGCAACCACGACGAATTCGCGCGCCAGTTCCAGGGCGTGCATTTCGGCGGCATCGTCGTCGCCGACCGCGCCATCCATGAAACAGCCGACGGCAAGCGCATGCTCGTCATCCATGGCGACCAGTTCGACACCGTCGTCCACAATCAACGCTGGCTCGCCTATCTCGGCGATCATGCCTATGACACGGCGATGATCGTCAACCGCGTGGTGACGCGGTTGCGCCAATTGCTCGGCCTGCCTTACTGGTCGTTCTCGTCCTGGGCCAAGGTCAAGGTCAAGAAGGCCGTCAATTTCATCGGCTCGTTCCAGACCGTGCTGACCGAAGAGGCCCGCCGATCGCATGTCGATGGCGTCATCTGCGGCCATATCCACCATGCCGCGATCGAGAATTTCGATGACGTGCGCTACATCAACACCGGCGACTGGGTGGAAAGCTGCACGGCCGTGGTCGAGCACTTCGATGGCCGGATGGAAATCCTGACCTGGGCGCAGGTGCTGCCGGAGTCGCTGGACGAACCCTTCATCCCGATGCTCATCGAAGATCGGGTTGGGCAGGCAGCCTGAGGGGAAGGCGCGACGTTTTTAACGTTGATCGATTGGTCCAGCCGGTTTCGTCTGGTTTTCCGCCATGTTAAGGGTTCGATCCACGTCGCCGGCCCATCGTACGCGGCGTAATTGGATCGATTCATGTCCCTGCCGCCGCTTTCGCCAGAACAGCTCGTCAAGCCGCGCCATTTCGAACTGCGCATGAGTCTGATCTTCGCGACGTTGTTCGTTTCGCAAGGTACGCATCTGCCCTATTTTCCGCTGTGGCTGCAGGCGAAAGGTTTCGGCGCCGAACAGATCGCCGTGATCCTTGCGGCGCCGATGTTCCTGCGCGTCGTGACGACGCCGATGTTGACGGCGCTTGCCGACCGGGCGAAGGACCGCGCCAACGTCTATATCGCGCTGGTCGCGGCAACGATGATCATATCGACCGGCTATTTCCTGCCGGCGACCTATGCGATCGTGCTGGCCGTATCGCTGCTTTTGACGATCGTCTGGACGCCACATTCGCCAATGGCCGATTCGCTGGCGTTGTCCGGGGTGCGCCGCTTCGGCTCGAACTACACTGCCATGCGCAAATGGGGTTCGATCTCCTATCTCTGCGCCAATGTCGTGGGCGGCTTCATCCTGGCGGCGGCTGGAGCCAAAGCCGTGCCGGTGATCATAGTCCTGGCGCTTGGCGCTGCGCTTGCCGCTGCCCTGTTCGCGCCGCGAATGGGGCGGCCGCGCAAGGCCTCGCCGTTGTCGGCGGCGGAAATCCAGCACGCGGCGCCGAGCCTGTTCAACGCCTATTTCCTCTACTTCACCTTTGGCGTCGGCATCATCACCGCCAGCCACGCCTTCCTCTACGGCTTCGTTTCCATCTACTGGAAGTCGATCGGCATCAGCGATTCCGTGGTCGGCCTCCTGTGGGCCTGGGGGGTCGTGTCCGAAGTCTGCATGTTTTGTTTTTTAATCGTATTTTCGCCTCCGTATCCGTCGTCAAGGTGATGGCGATCGCCGGCATCGGCTCGATCGTGCGCTGGATAGTCTTTCCATTGGTATGGCCGCTCGGCCTGGGCATAGCCGGCTTCTTCGCCGTCCAGTCGCTGCATTCGGTGTCTGTCGCGATGGTGCTGATCGGCCTGCAGAAAATGATCGCCGAGACCGTATCCGAGGAGCGTACAGGTGCCGCGCAAGGCATCGCCTATTTCTTCAACGGCTTCTTCATGGCAGCCGTTACGCTTGCGTCCGGCCCGCTCTACGACCGTCTCGGCGTCGATGGTTTCTGGGCGATGATCCCGATCGCGATCGTCGGCCTGGCGCTGATCGGACTTGCGGCGCGCTCAGCCCCAAAGCTCCCGTTCCGGGGGGGAAACGAGCGACCCCTGGTAGACGAGACCCGGCACACGGTCGCGGGCAAGTAGCAGGGGACCGTCGAGGTCGACGAAATCGGCGTCCTGGGCGAGCAGCACCGCCGGCGCCATCGCCAGCGATGTGCCGACCATGCAGCCGACCATGATGCCAAACCCCAGTTCGCGGGCGCGGTCACGCAGCACCAGCGCCGCCGTCAGTCCGCCGGACTTGTCGAGCTTGATGTTGACGGCATCGTAAAGGCCGACCAGTGTTTCAAGGTTCTTCGCCTCATGCACGCTTTCATCGGCGCAGATCGGCAGCGGATGCGCGATGTGGCGCAGGATCTCGTCCTGGCCGGCGGGCAGGGGCTGCTCGACGAGTGCAATGCCTTGCTCCGCGGCAAAGGCGAGGTTTGCGACGATGTTGTCGTCGGTCCAGCCCTCGTTGGCATCGAGGATGATTCGGCTTCGAGGCGCGGCCTGCCTCACCGCCCGAATACGGGCGATGTCGTTGTCACCGCCGATCTTGACCTTCAGCAGCGGTCGGCCAGCGTTGGCACGGGCCTGTGCCGCCATCGCCTCGGGTTCGCCCAGCGACAGCGTGTAGGCGGTTTCGAGCGGACGTGGCGAAGCCGGCCAGACCGTGTTCGCCACCGGCATGCCGCTGATCTTGGCTTCGAGGTCCCAAAGGGCGCAGTCGACGGCGTTGCGGGCGGCTCCCGCCGGCATGGCGCCGAGCAGGGCGGTGCGGCCGATGCCGCCGGCGACCGGCTCGCGCATGGCCTCTATCGCGGCGTGCACGCCGTCCATGGTCTCGCCGTAGCGCTTGTAGGGAACGCATTCGCCGCGACCGCTATGACCATCCTGGCTGATCGTGCAGGTGATGACCTCGGCCTCCGTCTTGGAGCCGCGCGAAATGGTAAAGGCGCCGGCTATGGGAAAACGTTCCGCCTCAACCGAAATGACACGCGCCATATTTTTCTGCTCCGGCTGTGCGAGATAGGGTTGTCGGCAAATCGACAAGGTCGGACCCATCAGGCTAAACAGGACGCCATGTTGACCATCGGCAAGCGCGACGCAAGCGGTACCGCCGCCTCGGAGGCTGACCACCAACCGCGTGTGGCTGTTGGCGAAGAGGGCGGCGTTCTCGGCTGCGCGTTTTCCGGAATCTGGACAACACGGACCGTGGCGCTGATCGACGCCGACATGCGCAGCATCGAGAAACGAAGCGGCTTCAAGACCTTGGCGCTGGATCTTTCTCATATCGAGAAGATCGATACCGCTGGTGCTTGGTTGATCGACCGGCTGGTCAGCGCCTTCGAGAAGAAGAACGTCGAGGTCCGGATGCAGGGCCAAAGCGAGATCGCTTCCATCCTGCTCGACGCGGTCGCCGAAGCTGTCCGGCGCGAGCCCGAATCCGGGCCGGAGCGACCGCCCAACATCGTCATTCGGGCACTGGAGCTGATCGGCCGACGCGTCTACGAGATGCGTGACGATTTCCTCGCTTCGATGAATATTCTGGGTGCCACCATTCGCGGCGCGCAGATGAAGCTCGGCCGCGGCCACGGCGTCAACCCGGCGGCGATCTTCAACCAGATCGATCGCATGGGGGTCGGCGCCATTCCGGTGGTTGTGCTGATGTCGGCGATCGTTGGAGCCATCGTCGCCCAACAAGGCGCCTACCAGCTCAGCTATTTCGGCGCCGACCTGCTGGTCGTCGACCTGGTCGGCGTGCTGATCCTGCGCGAGCTCGGCGTGCTGATGACCGCCATCATGATCGCCGGCCGGTCCGGCAGCGCGATCACCGCCGAGATAGGCTCGATGAAGATGCGCGAGGAGGTCGACGCGCTGAAGGTCATCGGCCTCAATCCGATCGGCGTTCTGGTGTTTCCGCGGCTGGTCGCGCTTGTCATCGCCTTGCCTTGCCTGACCATCATCGCCAATTTCGCCGCCCTTGGCGGCGGTATGGCCGCCGCCTGGCTTTATTCCGGCATCACACCGGCGGCGTTTATCGACCGGCTGCGCGTCGCCATCGACCTCAGCACCATCTTTGCCGGCCTGATCAAGGCGCCCTTCATGGCCATGATCATTGGCACGATCGCCTCGGTCGAGGGTATGAAGGTCGGCGGCAGCGCCGAATCGCTCGGCCAGCACGTGACAGCCTCGGTGGTGAAGTCGATCTTTATCGTCATCATCCTGGATGGGCTTTTCGCCATCTTCTACGCAGCGATCGAGTTCTGAGATGAAGCTGCGAGACAGGAAGCTGGCGAGCACAGCGGTCGGCAACGCGGACGAGGGCGATATCGTGCTTTCCGCGCACGACATCACGGTGTCCCTTGACGACAAGCTCATCCTCGACAAGCTGTCCCTCGACATCAGGCGCGGCGAGATACTGGGCTTTGTCGGCGCCTCGGGTGCTGGCAAATCGGTGCTGTTGCGTACCATCCTTGGCCTGCTGCGCAAGCAATCCGGAACGATCAAGTTGTTCGGCGTCGATGTCGATAAAGCGAGCGACATGGAGCGCCTTCGCGTCGACATGCGGCTTGGCGTGCTGTTCCAGCATGGCGCGCTGTTTTCGGCCCTGACCGTGCAGGAGAACGTGCAGGTGCCGATGCGCGAATATCTCGACCTGCCGAAAAAGCTGATGGACGAGCTGGCTCTGCTGAAGATCGAGCTGGTCGGGCTGCCGCCGGATGCGGCGCGGAAATTTCCCTCCGAGCTGTCGGGCGGCATGATCAAGCGCGTAGCACTTGCGCGCGCCTTGGCACTCGATCCGGACATCGTCTTTCTCGACGAGCCGACGTCGGGCCTCGATCCGATCAGCGCGGCGGAGTTCGACGAACTGGTCGTCAAGCTGCGCGATACGATGGACCTGACCGTCTACATGGTCACGCACGACCTCGACACGCTGTTCACGGCGTGTGACCGCGTTGCCGTGCTCGGCAACAAGAAAGTGCTGGTCGAAGGCACCATAGACGACATGCTGAAGAGCGAGGAACCGTGGGTAAAATCCTATTTCCGCGGAAAGCGCGCCCGACAACTTGATCTTGCCGCACGTGCATAGCCATAAGTGAAGCAATGGAAACCAGAGCCAACTACGTCATTGTCGGCATTTTCACGCTTGTTGCGATCCTGGGTGCTTTCGCGTTCGTCTATTGGACGGCGGCGATCGGTGACAGGGGCGAGACCGCGGTGCTGCGCGTGCGCATTCCGGGTTCGGCCTCCGGCCTCGGTCCCGGCAGTCTGGTGCTGTTCAACGGCGTCAAGGTCGGTGTGGTCAAGCGCGTTTATCTCGACCTCGACAATCCGACCGTCGCCATCGCCGACGCTCAAGTCGACCGGCTGACCCCGATCACCAAGTCGACGCAGGCCGATCTCGGTCTTGCCAACCTTACCGGTCAGGCGAATATCGAGCTCAAGGGCGCTGACCCCAAGGAGGTGAAACTCCTCGATCAGGCCGAGAAGGAAGGCAAGGTCGCCGAGATCGTCGCCAACCCATCCGCCGTGACCAATCTGCTGCAAACGGCGCAGAACATCTTCACCCGTGCCGACAAGGTGCTTTCGGAACTCGAAGGCTTCACCAAGGATGTTCGCGGGCCGCTGACGCAGACGGTCCAGAACGCGCAGACATTCTCCGATGCGCTGGCGAAGAATGCCGACGGCATCGACAAGTTCCTGTCCAGCGTCAGCGCGCTGTCCGACGAACTGAAGGGCGTGTCCGGCAAGCTCGATGGCACGCTGAAGGCGGCGGAAGGCTTGCTCAATGCCGTCGACCGAGACAAGATCAAGAGCATCGTCGCCAATGTCGACACGGTGACCGCGAACCTCAAGCAAACCTCGCAACAGCTCGACGGCGTGATCAAGAATGTCGATACGGCGGTCGGATCGGTCAATGATTTCGCCAAACAGACGCAGGGTACGCTGAACAAGGTCGACGGCGTGCTTGACGGCATCGATCCGGCACAGGTGCGAACGGCGCTCGCCAACATCCAGAAGGCCAGCGAAAGTGCGGACAAAGCCGCCGCCGACATTGCCAAAGTGACCGACAAGATCGCCGGCCGGGCCGACGACATCGACCAGACGATCAAGGACGCCAAGCAGCTGGCGCAGCGGCTCAACGATGCCTCGGTGCGCGTCGACGGCATCCTCGCCAGGGTCGATACCTTGCTCGGCTCGGGGCAGGCCGACGGTGTGATGGCCGACGCCAGGGATACTCTGAAATCATTCAAGCAGGTTGCCGACACGCTGAATGCGCGGCTTGGCGTCATCACCGACAATCTGGCGCGTTTCTCGGGCCAGGGCCTGTCGAATGTCGAGGCGCTGGTGCAGGACAGCCGCCGCTCGATCAGCCGCATCGAGGAGGCGGTCACGGATCTCAGCCGCAATCCGCAGCGCATTCTTTCCGGTGGTGACGGCGAGGTTCGGCAGTTCGATGGCAGGGCGCGGCGTTGACTTCGGCGCCTCTGCGCCCCAGAAACAGGCACTGCGCATGCAGGTAATTTTGAAGTCGATACATAACGGGGACTACAGGGGTCGCGCGTGAAGTCGATTGTGTCCAGATCGGGCGTGGCATTGCTTGCCTTGGCTCTCGCCAGCTGTGCGGCGCTGCCCGGCGGTGGCCCCGCGCCGCTCGATACGTTTGAGCTGTCCGCGCCTTCGGTCGACGCACATGGCCATAGCCGCAAGCAGATCCTGATCGCGCAACCCTCGGCGCTCAAGGCGCTGGATAGCCAGAACATCGTCATCAAGCCTTCCGACCGGTCGATCCAGTATCTGAAGGGCGCGCAGTGGGCCGACCGGCTGCCGCTGATCGTGCAGGCGCGGCTGGGCGAGACGTTCCAGCGCTCGGGCAGCTTTGCCGGCGTCGGCAAACCGGGCGAGGGCCTGGCGATCGATTATCAGGTCATCGTCGAGATCCGGTCGTTCGAGGTCCGCGTCGCTGGCGGTGAACATGCCGAGGTCGATCTGTTCGTCCGATTGCTCAATGACCGCAACGGCGAGGTGCGGGCTTCCAAGAGCTTTACCGCGACCGCACCCGTTTCGGGCAAAGGCAACGCCGCCTATGTCGGCGCCCTAGACAGCGCGTTTGGCGATGCCGCCAGACAGATCGTCCGCTGGACCGATTCGGTGATCTGAGCGGCGGAAGCGCCCGATGCACCAACGCTTCCGGGCTACAGGCGGTCGAAAACATCCGACCGTAGCTTTCCGGCCTTTCAATAGGTGCTGCAAGGTGTAGGTGACGGACAGAGCATCGTCGAGCGCGTCGTGGCCCTGCAGAGGCGGGTGGTCGACGCCATAATAGTCCGCGAGCTTGTTGCTCGGCGTCCTCGCCAAATCCTCGATCGGCATCCCGGCCGCGATCAGCAGCTTGACGGCATTGTCGAACCGAGTGGCCGGGATGGAAGGCTGGATGCCCGCGACATAGCAGCTGATGGCGATCATGTTCAGTTCGTCCTTGCCCCAGGACCAGAATCGCGCGCCACCGGAAAACCGATCGACCTCGGCAAGGGCTTCTCCCAGCGTGATCCCCATTGTGTCGATGTCGTCCTCGGTGATGCCGGTCAGTTTGGTGAAGAACGGGTCGAGTGCGTATCTCTGGCCAAGCCGGTCGATCGGCCTGACATAGGCCTTGTGCTTGCCGAGCAGAGGAAAGTCGTCTTCGAGACCAAGCCTGACGGCGCCGATCTGGGCGATGACCGGGTCGGGATCGTGGGCCGCGCACCAGAATCTGCGTTGCGAGCCCTCAAGGCAGAGAAATTCGCAGTCGAATATGATTGCCGTCTTCACGGTCAGCACCCTTTGGGCGAGGGTCGGTGCAGCCGGTTCACTCGTAGTCTTTGCGTGGCCGGCATCGGATTTTGCGTTGCGGGCTTGTCCAACCCATCCATCGGCTTGCTGCGCCGGTGGGGATGGTTCAGCGCTTGACGGAGTCAGGGACGGGCGGGGCCATGGCCCCACCCGTTCTAATACTGGCTAATGCAGACGGCCGCTGGCGTGGGCCAGCATCGTGTAGACCTTGCCGGTGTCCGAGGTCAGGTAAGTCTGCGCCATGATGTTGTCGCGGTCATTGCGCGAGACGTCCTTGAGCAGCTTCTCGAAGTCGTCGCAGTAACGGTCGACGGCGGCGCGGAACTCGGCCTCGCCCTGATACTTGCGGCGGATCTCGTCGAACGTCTGCTGACCCTTCAGCGTATAGAGCCGACGCGTGAACACGTCCCGCTCGCCGCGCCTATAGCGGTTCCACAACTCGATCGAGGCATCGTGGTCGATGGCCCGTGCGATGTCGACGGACAGTGAGTTCAGCGATTCCACGACATGCAGGGGCGAGCGCTGGGCAGGGGCCGCGCGCGGTGCTTCCGCGGGCGCCGAAGGTGGTGCTGCCGGCCTTAGATCCGCATCGGTTGACGCCGCGCTCAGGAGGTCGCGCACCCAGCCGCCCTGCGGCGTGCGGGCGTTGGCGTCAGGACGCTGGCGTGGTGCCGCCTCGGCCGGACGCTCGAGGTCGAGCGTGCCGCGCAGTGCCGCGCCACCCAGCGGCGCCTGAGGCGTGCGGAGCTCCGGCTGGGGTGCCGGCGCACGACGCGGCGGCTCGGCGGGACGTGCCGCCGGCGCCTGTGGCGCCGGGCGCAACGGGCGCTCCGAGGTGTCGCCGCCGCGCCCGGACTTCGCAACGATGTCGGAAAGTTCCTTCAGGGCGTTGATCTGCTCGGAAACGGCGCGGCGGATGGCAGAGGTCGATTCCTTGGCCTCTTCCGGCATCTCGATGACACCTTTCTTGAGCTCGGCGCGGGTGAGGTCGAGCTCGCTCTTGATCGAGCCCGCCGTGCGCCGCATCTCCTCGGTCGCATCGGCGAAGCGCTTGGTCGCCGAATCGACGACGTCGGTGATGGCGTTGCGGATCTTGTCGGCCGACTCCATCGTCTTGCCTTCGGCGTTCTGCAGCGTCTGGCCAACGAGGTTTTCGAACGAGCGCATGACCCTTTCGAGATCTTCCGACTTCTTGACCAGGCTGACGGCGAGGTCTTCGAGCGACGACTGCCTTTCCAGTGTGTGCTCGAGGTTGCTCTGGGCCGAGCTCAACAGGTCCGAGGCGCTGGCCAGCAGACGGCTATGTTCATCGAACTTGGTGGCGATCGAGGCCACTTCGCGCAAGGTCGACGAGGACAGTTCCGTCAACCTTGTGGTGTTCGAATCGACCAGACGCGCCGAGCTGGCGAAAGTCTGCGCCGCCTTTTCGGTGGTCGCCGCGAAGCTCTGCGTGCTGCCGGTCAGGCGCTCGTCGACCTGGCCGAGATTGACGGCGGCCTGTTCGATCAGCTGACCGAGCTGCGAGCTGGACTTGGTCATGCGGCCGATCAGGTCGGCAACGCTGTCGGACAGCGACGAGCGGGCGCCCTCGACAGCCGACAAGGTCTCGGCGGTACGGCTGGCGAGCGCGTTGACGAGCGCTGCATTTTCGCTGCGCAGCTTCTCGGTGGCGCGTTCGGTGACCTCTTCCATGCTCTTTTGCAGTTCGGAGCCGCCCTGGGCGAAGCGCTCAACCAAGGGCCGCGCGGTCTCGTCGAGGATCTTAGACATTTCGGCCGACCGCGCCGCGAGCATGGTGTTGAGTTCGCGGGTGTTGGCGCCGATCGTCTTGGCGGCGTCGTTGGTGCTCTGGCCGATATGCTGGCCAACCGCGGTGAAGGTCTCGGCAATCACATTGGCACGCGAAACGAGCTGCGCCTCGGCGGTCGATACCTGCTCGTTGAGCCTTTGGCCCATCGCCTCGGTGGTGTAGGCGAGGCGGCTCTCGACGCTGGCGATCTGCTCCTCGACACGGGCGGCCGCGGCCACCGCGCTCGATGCAAGACGTTCGTCGGCGCTGGCGAGCGCCTGCTCGATTTCGCGAGCATGCACGGCCATCTCCTGGCCGGTCTGGCGCGCACGGTCGGCAACCCTCTGCTCGGTGCTGGCGAAGGCACCGACGATCGTCTGCGCATGTTCGCCGATCGTCGACGTGCTGTCGGCGATACGCGACACCAGGCGCTGGTCGGCCTCGTCGAAGATACGGCCGATCTCCGAGGCGCGGTTCGAGAGCGCGTCCGAACCTTCCGCGATGCGCGCGACCAATTGCTGGTCGGCGGCATCAAAGATGCGGCCGAGATCGGACGCACGGGCGGCGAGCGCCTCGGCGGATTCGCCGATGCGCACACCGAGCCGCTGGTCGGCGCTTTCGAAGTTGCGCAGGATGTCGCCGGCGCGGGCGGCCAGCGACTGTGCCGTCTCGACGGCGCGGGCAACCAGTTTCTGGTCGGCGGCGTCGAAAGCTCCCGCAATCTCGTTTGCTCGGGAGGCCAGATGATCCGCGGTATCCTGAGCCCGGGCGGCCAACTGGTCGGTGGTCGCCTGGGCGCGGGCGGCGAGCGTCTGGTCGGCGAGATCGAAGGCGCCGGCGATTTCACCAGCGCGCGCGGCCAGCTGATCGGCGGTTTCGTGGGCACGGGCCAGCAGTGAGCTGGAGGTGTCGTCGGCACGGGCGAGCAAGGCGTTCGAGGTATCTTCCGCACGGGCGTGGAGGCGTAGATCGGCCTCCTCGAAGGTGCGGGCGATGTCTTCAGCCCGTGCCAGAAGCGCAGCGGATGTCTGCTCGGCGCGCTCGGCGATCTTGCGATCGGCGTCGCTGAAGGCCGCACCGGCCTGTTCATGCAGCGTGCTGGTGACTTCCAGGACCTTGTCGCGCAAGGCACCGGCGACGAAGACCGCGCTCTTTTCGAGCACACTGCGGACATTGTCTACGCCGGTCGAGAGCGCACGCTCCATGGTTCCGGATCGTTCCTCGATGATGCCGGTCTGACGGCTGAACGCCTGCTCGATCTTGTCCACATCGGCCGCGATCGCGCTCGAAATGTCGGTGCTCCGGGCCGCGATCTGGTCGATATGTCCAGACAGCGAGCGGTCGACGTCCTTGCGCGTCTCGGCGAGCTTGCCGAGATCGTCTTCCAGTGCGCGGCTCAGCATGTTGCGGCCTTCGGCCAGCTTGCCGACATGACCGGCGATGATGCTATCGATCTCACTGCGGCTTTCGTTGAGCTTCTGCAGGTCGGCCTCGAGAGCCTGCGAAAGCTGCCCGCGATCCTCCACGAGCTTTTCCGACTGGCTGGATATCACGTCCTTGATGGTGTTCAGGTCCGATTCCAGCGCGCGCTTGAGAATGTCGCGGCCTTCGGCCAGCTTTTCCACTTGGCCTGCGACCAGGCCGTCGATGCTCGAGCGGCTCTCGGCGAGCTTGGCGAGATCGGCTTCGAGGGCGCGCTTGAGAACGTCGCGGCCTTCGGCCAGCTTTTCCACCTGGCCTGCGACCAGGCCGTCGATGCTGGAGCGGCTGTCGGCCAGCTTGGCAAGATCGTCCTCGAGTGCCCTCGACAGGGTCGAACGCTCCTGAACAAGCCTCTCGGCATGGCTGTTGACCAGGCCGCTGACGCTTTCGAGGTCGGCCTCCAGAGCTCGCGCGAACTGCGCGCGGTCGTCGACCAGCTTCTGCGAATGGTCAGTTACTACACCTCTGATTGTGTTGAGGTCGGTTTCCAAAGCCCGCTTGAGGATATCTCGGCCTTCGGCGAGCTTCTCGACCTGGCCGGAAACCAGCCCGTCAATGCTGGACCGGCTCTCAGCCAGTTTGGCCAAATCGTCCTCCAACGCCTTGGACAGCGTCGACCGGTCCTGCACCAACTTCTCGCCATGGCTGTTGACGAGGCTGTTGACGCTGCCGAGATCGGCTTCCAGCGCCCGGGCGAACTGGGCGCGGTCGTCGACCAGCTTCTGCGACTGGTCGGCAACGGTGTTTTTGATCGTGTTGAGGTCGGCTTCGAGGGCGCGCCGCAGGATGTCGCGGCCTTCCGACAACTTCTCGACCTGACCGGCAACCAGGCCGTCGATGCTGGAGCGGCTCTCGGCCAGCTTGGCGAGGTCGTCCTCGAGCGCCTTCGACAGGGTCGAACGATCCTGAACCAGCCTGTTCATGTGGTCTGATATGACGCTGTTCACATTCTGCAGGTCGGCCTCCAGGACGCGCGAAAGTTGCCCGCGATCCTCAGCCAGCTTTTCCGACTGGCTGGATATGACGCCCTTGATGGTGTTGAGGTCCGATTCCAGCGCGCGCTTGAGGATGTCGCGACCCTCGGCCAGCTTCTCAACCTGGCCGGCGACAAGACCGTCGATGCTCAAGCGGCTTTCGGCCAGCTTGGCAAGGTCGGCTTCGAGTGTCTGCGAGAGCAGGCTGCGGTCGTTGGCGAGCCTTCCGGAATGATCGTCGAGCAGGCTCCTGATGCCCGAAAGGTCGTTCTCGAGCGAACGGCCGAGCTGGCTGCGGTCTTCCGCCAGCTTCGTCGAATGCGTTTCGATCAGGCTCTTGATGCCGACAATGTCGTTCTCCAACGCCTTGGCGAGCACCGCGCGGCCCTCGGCGATCTTCTCGACCTGGCCGGCGACCAGACCGTCGATGCTGGCGCGGCTGTCGGACAGTTTGCCGAGGTCTGCTTCCAGGGCGCGCGACAGGATGTTGCGGCCTTCGGCAAGTTTGCCAACATGACCGGCGACCATTTCATCAATGACCGTACGGGCTTGCACGAGTTTCCCAGAGTCTTCGTTAAGAGCAAGGGAAAGCCTGTTGCGGCCTTCTTCCAGTCTTTCGAGGTGGCTGCCGAGCGACGCATCGATGGCGGCGCGCGATTCATTGACCTTGCGCAGATCCTCTTCGAGGGCGCGCGCGATCAGGGTGCGGCCTTCGGCCAGCTTCTGCACCTGGTTGGTCACCGCGGCATCGATGCCGGCGCGGCCCTCGGCGAATTTCGCCAGATCCGCCTCCATGGCGGCGGCCATGCGCTCGCGGCTTTCGGAGAGCTTGCGGCTGTGATTCTCGACGGCTTCCTCGATACCGACGCGGGCGTCGGCAAGCCGCTGGATGTCGCTGTCGAAGGAACGCGAGACGACATGGCGCGCCGCTTCCATGCGGCCGGCGAAGTCGCTGGCACGAGCCTCCAGCATGCTTGAAGTCGAGGTGACGATGTCGGCCATGTCGGCGCCGATCTGGGTCTTGCCCTGATCGATCATCGCGGCCAGCGTGTCCTTGCTCTCGGCGAAGGTGTGGGCGATTTCGCGGGCGCGCTCGACCAGCGTCTCGTTGATCTGGCGCGCGCGCGCCTCGAGCGCCGCGTTGAGCTTCTGCGTGCCGGTGTCGAGCGCCTCGGCGCGGGTCTGGAATTCGCTGATCAGCGCCTGTCCGCGTTCGGCAAGCGTGCGCTCGATGCCGTTGAGGCTGGCTTCGAATTCCGAATTGAGAGTGCGCGCGGCGCCGCCAAGCAGCGACACCATGCCGGTGGTGCGATCGTCGAGCAGATCGGTCAGCGACCGGGTCAGGCCATCCGTCGTGTCCGTCAGCTTGGCAATGCGCGTGTCGAGCAGGCTGGCGAAGGCCTCGCCAGAGGTCGACAGCCTGTCGGTGATGCTGTCGAGGCGGCCTTCCACCGAATCGAAGATCGACATCGAGCTTTCGTTGATACGGTCGATCAACGTGTCGCCGGAATTGGTGATCGTCATCGACAGCTTGGTCGATGCGTTGAGGATCGAATCACGGATGATATCGCTGGCAGCGCCGATCTCGTCTCGAAGCGTCTCATGCGCACCCGAAATGGAGGCGCGGACCCGCTCGGCATGGGTGACGACAGCCTCGCGCTCGCTGCCGAGCCCGTCGACGAGCGACCGGATGCGGGTTTCGTTCTCCGAATAGGAGCGCTCGATCTGGTTGACTTCGCTGTGAACCAGCGTTTCCAGCTCCACGGCGCGGGCAAGCGTGCGTTCGATGCCTTCGCCCATCGCCGCCACCTCGCGGCGAACGGCCTGGCCGATCATCATGACGCGATCTTGCGCCATGTTTTCCGGCTCGGTCAGGCGGAAGGCCACTTCCGTCATCGACTGTGCGGCAATGCGCATGTCCTGGGCGCGGCGGATCATGGCCGCGAAGGCCCAGAACAGGATGATCGGCACGATCGCCGCGATGGCGAGGCCAATCAGCTCGGGACGGGCAAGGAACTGGTCGAGCGTGCGGATCCGCCAGATGCTCGGTCCGAACAGCAGATTGGCCAGTCCGCCGGCGCCGGCGATCCAGGCGAGCGAAACGAAGGCAACAATCCAGTAGACGGTGTTGGAAGCGCGCCTGTTGAGGCTGTGCAGGAGTGTCTTGTAATCCTTCTGGCGATCGTCATTGGCCGGTGCAAAGCCGGTGGGCTGCGTGCCACTGCCGTTGCCGCGTGTCTCCACAGGGCGCAGTTCGGCGGGCTTTGCCTTCGGCGCGGGTTTGGCTGGCTGATTGGCAATGAGGGGCTGATTGGCGGCAGGTGCCGGCTTCTGGTTGCGTCCTTCGCGGGCCAGTTCATCGGCGGCCTGGGATATCTGCGCTTCCAGATCTTCCATCGAAGCCGCGATGTCGAGATCGCCGCTGCCGACATCGCTGCTGAGGTCGAGATCGAGCGCTTTTTCCAGTTCCCTGGCCACGTCGCTGTCGAGAGTTCTCGTCGTGGTCGTTGGTTTCTTTGCCATGCCTTCGCTACCCTGTACTAGCTGCCGCGGGCTTATAGTTGTCTTTGTCGTACCCCGCGCAGGAGGCTGAAAATGGACCCTCGTATCGTAATGACACAGGGGGGTAAAGAAAACATGCATTCCGCGGGATACGTAAAACTTTAAATATAAGGTTAACGGAAGCGTGATTTGGGCGCCGCTTTCGCAACATTTTTCCCGGCCATTCATTAACCCGTTGTCCATTGGATTCGCCTAGTTTTTCGGGCGACCGAAGAAACGGAGTTCGAGTTCATGCGTGGCGAAAGCGGCATTGCCTTCTCAATGCCCGGGGGCGACGTATCGGGAACCAGACAGTCCCGACCGGTCGATTTGGCACACCTTGCCCGGCAAACGATGGGCGATCGCGCCCTCGAGCAGGAGGTGCTGGCGCTGTTTGTACAGCAGGCGCTGTCGGTGCGCGACAAAATAGTCGATGCCGATGTCAAGGATCGGCTGCTGCTGGCGCATGGCTTGAAAGGGTCGGCTCGCGGCGTCGGCGCCTTCGCTATCGCCGATTGCGTCACCGAGATCGAGCAGCGGCCGGAAGATCGCCAAACCCTCAAGCGGCTTGGTACGCTGATCGACGAAGTGCGCGATTTCATCGCCGCTATCAATCGCTGATCCTGGTTTGCGGAAAAACGTCACGGAGCGGCGTTTTCGCGCGGCAGTTGACTTGTCTGCCGGAGTGATTATCTCGGGCGAAACTCCCTTCAGGTGACAAATGACCAAGCTGACCTTCATCGCCCATGACGGCACCCATTTCGACGTGGACGCCGAAAACGGCTCGACGGTCATGGAAAACGCCATTCGCAACGCCGTGCCAGGGATCGAGGCGGAGTGCGGCGGCGCCTGCGCCTGCGCAACCTGCCACGTCTATGTCGATGATGCGTGGACTGCGGAGGTCGGCGAGCCGGAAGCGATGGAAGAGGACATGCTGGACTTTGCCTATGACGTGCAGCCGAATTCCCGGCTGTCTTGCCAGATCAAGGTGCGCGACGCGCTCGACGGCCTGGTGGTGAGGGTGCCCGAGCGCCAGGGCTGAAAAAGCCGATTTTTCCCGCTGCCGCTTGGCAGCGAGCCGGTGGTCATGCAGTCTCACGCCAACTCAGCAGCGAGGCATGGCGCATGACC
Source organism: Mesorhizobium erdmanii (assembly GCF_013170725.1). NCBI lineage: Bacteria > Pseudomonadati > Pseudomonadota > Alphaproteobacteria > Hyphomicrobiales > Phyllobacteriaceae > Mesorhizobium > Mesorhizobium erdmanii. The sequence continues at coordinate 3,822,364 of NZ_CP033361.1, forward strand.
GGGACCATCAGCACAGACGTCCTCATTGTCGGAGCAGGGCCGGTCGGCCTGTTTGCCGTGTTCGAACTCGGCCTGCTCGACCTGAAATGCCATCTCATCGATATTCTCGACAAGCCCGGCGGCCAATGCGCGGAACTCTATCCGGAAAAACCGATCTACGATATTCCCGGCTGGCCATCGATCTCGGCGCAAGGGCTGGTCGACAAGCTGCTCGAGCAGATTGCGCCGTTCAAGCCCGACTTCACCTACAACCGTATGGTCTCCAGCCTCGAGAAACTTGAAGATGGCAGCTTTCGTGTCACCACCGACGAGAACGAGGTGTTCGAGGCCAAGGTGGTGGTCATCGCAGCCGGCGGCGGTTCATTCCAGCCGAAACGCCCGCCGATCCCGGGCATCGAGCCCTATGAAGGCAAGAGCGTCTTCTATTCGGTGCGCCGGATGGAGGATTTTCGCGGCCAAGACCTCGTCATCGTCGGCGGCGGCGATTCGGCGCTCGACTGGACGCTGAACCTGCAGCCGGTGGCAAAGAGCATAACGCTGGTGCATCGGCGCCCCGAATTCCGCGCGGCGCCCGACAGCGTCAACAAGATGTACGCCATGCAGGAGGCGAAGCAGCTGGAATTCAGGGTGGGCCAGGTGACCGGTCTCGCCGGGACCGATGGCCAACTGTCATCGGCCACCATCAAGGGCGGTCCGGACGGCGATCTCGAAGTGCCGTGCACGCGTATGCTGCCGTTCTTCGGCCTGACCATGAAACTCGGGCCGATCGCGGAATGGGGGATCAATCTTCACGAGAACCTGATCCCGGTCGACACCGAGAAGTTCCAGACGTCGGTCCCCGGCATTTTCGCTGTCGGCGACATCAACTGGTATCCTGGCAAGCTGAAGCTGATCCTGTCGGGCTTCCATGAGGTGGCGCTGATGGCGCAGGCCGCCAAACGCGTCATCAGCCCTGGCGAGCGGATCGTGTTCCAGTACACGACCTCGTCGACAAGCCTGCAGAAGAAGCTTGGTGTTTCAGGCTAGCTTATGTTGATATTCAGGGGATGTCCGCATGACCTGAGTATCAACATACCCTAAATCACGGTCCTTACTCCGCCAGGATTGGCGCCGGATTGTCGACATGGCCGCGAAGCTCTTTCTCGGGCATCAGCGTCAGCGTTATGAGCCCCAGCACCAAAGTGGCGGCGGCGACGAGAAAGATCATCACGAAGGGTTGGACCGATGCGACATGTCCAGCCATCTGCACGCCTTCGCCCGCCAGCGGCAACCCATAGCCTAGAGCGACGGCGCCCAGTATCGCGACACCCAATGCACTGCCCAGCGAACGCAGGAAGGTCAGTACGCCCGTCGCTACGCCAAGGTGGATGCGGTCGACAGCGTTTTGCACGGAGACGGTGGTTACCGGGAACGTCGTTCCGGTTCCCAGTCCGATACAGATGGTCAGGACTTCGACGACAATCAGTGATGCATGGCCGGCGACAAAGGCCAGCAGGCCCATGCATAGGGAGGCGAAGATGACGCCGGTCATCGCGATGCGCTTGTAGTGGGTGAAACGCGGTATCAGGCGACCGCTCGAAGCAGCCCCGCCAACGGTACCAAGCAGAAGGCCAAGCATTGCAATGCCCGACTGGCTGGCCGTGAGGCCAAGTATCGACTGCAGGTAGACAGGCAGGTACACGGCAAGGCCGACGCTGGAGGCCTGGAACAGGAACATCGACATAGTGCCGGCGAGCACGATCGGGTTGCCAAGCACCTCGAGCGAGATGAGCGGTTCGGCGGCTCGCATAAGGCGTAAGGCGAAGGCGCTCCAGAAAACAGCGGAGCAGGCCAGGACGCCAATGATTTCCGGCGATATCCAGGGGTAGGCGCTGCCGCCCCAGTTCAACGCCAGCAGCAGCAGGGCCGTGGCCACGATGAGCAGCAACGCGCCGACGCCATCAATACTATGGTTCTTGGCGGCGACCGGCAGCTTCTTGAGTGGCTTGTTGATGATCGCCATCGCCAGGAAGCCCAGCGGGATGTTGATCCAGAAGATGAGCGACCAGTGCAGATGTTGCGCGAAGGTGCCGCCCAGCAGCGGTCCGGCGACGCTGGCGACGGCCCATGTGCCGGAAAACCACGCCGCATAGCGCGCGCGTTCGCGCGGCGGAACGAGGTCTCCGACCACGGTCTGCGTCAGCGCGAAAAGGCCACCGCCACCGGCACCCTGGATTGCGCGTCCGAGGACCAGGACGAACATGTTGGGGGCCAGTGCACTGACCAGCGATCCGGCGAGAAAGATAAGGATTGCCGCATAGACAGTCGGCCGGCGGCCATAGACATCGGAGATTTTTCCGTAAAGCGGCGCCACGGCGGTTGCCGTCAGAAGGTAGCCGGTGACGATCCATGGCAGGTATTCGGCATGGCCGAGTGAGCGCCCGATGGTCGGCATGGCAGGCGCGACGATTGTCTGGTCAAGCGCTGCCAGCAGCATGGACAGGAGGACGCCGCCGATAATGGCGTTCTTCTCGCTTTCGCTCAGCGGTGTTGCGGCAGCCGCGATGGTCTGCTTGTCGACAGCCTGGTCCATAGTCTTTTGTCCATGTGCGTTGCGCGCTGGTCGGGTCACCGATTGGGCTTGTCTGGTGCTTGCGCGGCGCGCTCGGTCGTGATGCCCGTGTTTCGAGGGGTGTGCTCTGACAACCCGTCATATGTCGTTCCGTATAGGCCGATTTCGACCCCTGTTCGAAAAGTTTTTCGAAGCTGGCATTACGCTTCGGTCCGGTTGGCTTGCATCGGCCGCATTGCGTGCGCCGACGTAATTCAGGCTGGCGGCGGCAGCCGGCCGTTCTCGATGCGCTGGATGCGATAGCGCATGAGCCGCAGGATACGGCTTTCGAAATTGACGCTCTCGACGCGATCGAACTGCACCTGGGCGCGGTCGTGCTTGGCGAGAATGGCGGCGGTGATCTCGGCCGCCTTGGCCTTGGCGGCATCGCAATCCTTCTGCGGATAGGTCGCCTTCAGCGCGTCTTCCAGCGCGCGGCCATGGTTCTTGGCTATCTCGACATGGCGTTCTTCATGGCGCTTGATGTCGGCGGCCAGCGTATCCCAGAACAGTGTCACGTCGGGGTCCGCCTTGCGCGGGCGGCGCCATTGCGGAAGGATCACCTTGACCTTGACGGTCACGACCGCGTCGGCGATCCGGCAGGAGCCGGCCTGCTTTGCATAGCTGATACGGCTGGTGAAGGCCATCTGGGTGGCGCCGGGGTGGCGCGAGCCCGTGCTTTTGACCTGCGGTCCATGGGTGGAAAGCTGCTGCTCGATGTCTTCGAGCGTGTTGCCGCCGATGGAAAAATAGCTGTATGTTTTCACAAGATTGGCCGCGCTCGCCGGAACGGCGGTCACGGCAAGCAGCAGCGCGCAAAGCAGGGATCGTTTCATCATATTGCCTCTTCGACCACCTTGCTTTACGGCCGTTGCCGGCGCAACGGAATTGATCCTTTGCGGATCACACATCGTTGATGAACCCTTGGTTGATGAACCCATGGTTGACGCGCAATGACGGCGAGGCGATGGCAGCTGGCGCATGGACGCCATCTCGACCTTGGCGGCAAGGCCGTGATCGTCGGCATCCTCAATGTCACCCCCGACAGTTTTTCCGACGGTGGTCTGTTCGATGCGCCCGAAGCGGCGCTGAACCAGGCGCACCGCATGGTTGGGGAAGGGGCTGGCATCATCGATGTCGGCGGAGAATCGACGCGGCCGGGCGCCGCCACACTATCGTCCAGCGAGGAACAGGCGCGTATCCTGCCGGTGATCGAGGCACTGGCGAGCGCCAATGAGGCGCTGATTTCGGTCGACACCTATCGTGCCGAAACCGCGCGGCTTGCGGTGGCTGCCGGCGCCCATATCGTCAACGATGTCTGGGGTCTGCAGCGCGACCCCGACATTGCGCGGGTCGCAGCCGAAACCGGCGCCGGTCTCATCATCATGCATACCGGGCGGGACCGTGAGAAACTGCCCGACGTGATCGCCGACCAGTTTGTGTTCCTGGAAAAATCGTTGGAAATCGCGCGTCGCAACGGCATCGCGGACGATCGCATCGTGCTCGATCCCGGCTTCGGCTTCGCCAAGGAGACCGCGCAGGAAAATCTCGATCTGATGGCGCGGTTCTCCGAGCTTCATGCGCTCGGCTTCCCGTTGATGGCAGGCACCTCGCGAAAACGCTTCATCGGCACCGTCACCGGGCGTGATGCGGCCGACCGCGCTGCCGGGACGGCGGCGACCAGCGTCATTCTGAGGCTCAAGGGCGCGCATCTGTTTCGCGTCCACGATGTCGCAATCAACGTGGACGCGCTGGCGGTGGCGGATGCTATGCTGGCTCTTGAAAACGCCGCATCCGCCCGGAAATCGGAATCGGTTTTAGGAAAGCACGATGTGTAGATTCAAAAGTGCTAGAGCGTACTTCGTGCGTCCAGGTGGATGCACGTCGCTCTATGGACCGGGACGCTAAGCCATGTATGTCATCCGCCTGAAGAACTGCGCCTTCTTTGCCCGGCATGGCGTGCTCGACGAGGAAGAGGCGCTCGGCCAGCGTTTCTATGTCGACGCGGTGCTGTCGGTCGAACCTGGGCGCGCGCTTGTCGACGACGCCATCGGGGAAACCGTCAACTACGGCATTGCCTTCACGGTGATCGAGGAGATCATCACCGGCCAGCGGCGCTTCCTGATCGAGGCCCTGGCAATGGAAGTGGCCAAGGCGCTGACGGCGCGGTTTCCCCAGATCAAGCGGGCCGAAATCACTGTGCGCAAGCCGAACGCCCCGGTACCCGGCGTGCTCGATTATGTCGAGGTGACCGTTGTCTGGCCCGAATAACACCGTCTACCTCAGCCTCGGCGGCAATCTGGGCGATCCGGCGGCCTCGATGGCGGCCGCGCTGCGCCTTCTGGATGCCGACGCGGAGACGCGCGTCAGCGCCGTCTCCTCGCTCTACCGCACGCCGCCCTGGGGCAAGCTCGACCAGCCGGATTTCCTCAATGCCGCGGCCGAACTGTCGACCCGGCTTTCGCCTCGGGCGCTGCTCGATCTCTGCCTCGATGCGGAGCGGAAGCTGAAGCGGGTGCGCGAGGAGCGCTGGGGGCCGCGCCTGATCGACATCGACATTCTGGTGTTCGGCGACCGCATCATCCATGAGACCGGGCTGGAAGTACCGCATCCGCGCATGCTGGAGCGCGCCTTCGTTCTGGCGCCGCTGGCCGAGATCGCACCGGACCTTGCCGTCGGCGGGCGAAGCGTGTCGGCGCGCCTCAGCGCAGTCGACGCCGCCGGCATCGAACGGTTGCCGGCCGGTCGCGACTGGTGGCTGAGGCGGAACTGAGCGGCAACAAGGCCGCCGGTGCCGGCTACAGGATCCGCTCCAGCACATCATCCCTGCGGAAAAAATGGTGCCAAAGGGCTGCGACCACATGCAGGCTGAGGATCGCGTACAGGCAATAGGCGCCATATTCGTGGATCCGCGCGGCGGCTTGCTCCAGAGGCCCGTCGAGCGGCAGGATGTCGGGCCACTGGAACAGCCCGAACCATGGCAGGTCATGACCGCCTGCTGCCGAGGTTGCGTAGCCGGCGAGCGGCATCAGGATCATCAGAACGTAAAGCAGGATGTGCGTGCAGCGGGCGGCATAGTGAACTAAGGTGCCAAACGCCTGACGATTTGCCGGTTCGCCGAAGGAAAGCCTGAGCGGCAGGCGGATCGCGATCAAGACAAGCGCCGTCATGCCGAGCGATTTGTGAACATCGAGAAGGGCACGGCGCAGCGCCGTTCCCTGCTCGAGATACGAGCAGTAAAGCCCGATCACGAGTGCCGAAATGATGACGATGGCCATCAGCCAGTGCAGGATCCGCTGGGATGGTCGATACCGGGGTGACGGCGTATCCGAGGCGGTCTCGGCGACAGTGGACATGGGCTCTCCGGCGATGTCGATGGCGATGAGCCCGTGCAATCGGCCGGAATGTGGTTGATTTGACGGCTCGCCCGTTCACCTCTTCGCGAGCGGGGCGTGCTGGACCGGAAGGTATCAGCCGGAGAAGCCGCCTTCATCCAGGAATGCCCGTTCCTGCGCCGTGGTTTCGCGACCAAGCATCCTGTTGCGGTGCGGAAAGCGGCCGAAGCGCTGGATGATGTCGCGGTGTTCCAGTGCGTATTTCAGATTGAGCTCGGCCTTGGCGGTGTGAAGTTCAACGGACACGTGCTGGTCGGCAAGGTCTTCCGAATGTTCGAACGGCAGATACAGGAACACGCGAAGTTCGGGTTCCAGCGCCAGATCATGCCCGGCGACGACCGCCTTCCGAGCAAAATGCTTGGCCAGCGAGTCGGTGGCGAACATGTGACCGGTGCCGCGAAAACAATTGCGCGGAAACTGGTCCAGCAGGATCATCAGCGCGAGTGAGCCTTCGGCGTGTTCGGACCAGTCGTCGCATTCGCGTCGCGCGGCGGCATAATGCAGGTCGAGAAAGCGGTCGCGGAAACCGGCATCGAAAGCGTCATTCTTCTCGAACCATGCATCCTCGCCGGCGTCACGCCAGAATTTGGTCACCGACAGGGCCTTGGCGTCCAATTCCATTCATGATTCCCTATTCAGTCGGCGGTTTCGGACTTGTGCAGAACACCGGCCGTCTCCTCGTTGAGGGCCTGACCAGGGCGGCGTGGCGTGGAGAGCGGTGTCGGAATCGGCGTGCCGATATTGCCCCGCAGGAAGCGTTGGCCGGCGCGAATGCCTTCGGCGAGCTGGGTTTCGAAACGGTCGGTGTCGCGACGCCGGACGTCCTCGATCGTTTCGGCCACGTCTTCAGGATCAACGCCTAGCGATTCCAGGGCCGAGCCGCCGAAAACCAGCGCCGATTCGAAGGTCTCGCGCAGCTGATAGTCGACGCCGGCACGAATGAGCTGCAGCGCGGTGCCACGATCGAAAGCCCGGGCCAGCACGGTGAGCAGCGGAAATTCGGCCTTGACCAGCTGGGCGATGCGAACGGCGACATCGGCCTTGTCGACGCAGATCAGCACGGCGCGTGCCCGACCGGCGCCGGCGGCGTGCAGGATATCCAGCCGCGTGCCGTCGCCATAGTAGACCTTGAAGCCGAAATCGGCGGCCGCCTGGATCATCTCGACATCATTGTCGATGATCGAGACGTCGATGCCGCGCAGCAGCAGCGGCTGGCTGGCGATCTGGCCGAAGCGGCCGAAACCGATGATCAGGACGCTGCCGGTCAGGCCGTCGGCGACATCGACCCCGTCGAGCGACTGTTCGTCGCGCGGGGTGACATAGCGCAAGCCGATGATCGCCAACGGCGTCAGCACCATTGAGATGATGACGACCGCCGTCAGTGTCGCATTAGCCTGGCTGTCGATGATGCCGACGGCCGCGGCGGCGGAGTAGAGGACAAAGGCGAATTCGCCGCCCTGCGCCATGAAGACCGCGCGTTCCAGCGCTTCGCGATGGCCGGTCTTGAGGACGCGCGCGACGATGTAGATGCCAACCGTCTTCATCACCATGTAGGCGACGACATAGATGGCGATCAGTCTCCAGTTCGCCGCCACCACATGCAGGTCGAGCGACATGCCGACCGCCAGGAAGAACAGACCGAGCAGGATGCCGCGGAAGGGCTCGATGTCGGCCTCCAACTGATGGCGGAAGGTCGATTCGGACAAGAGAACGCCAGCCAGGAAGGCGCCCATCGCCATCGACAGGCCGCTGAGTTGCATGGCGAGCGCCGACCCGAGCACGACCAGAAGTGCGGCGGCCGTCATCACCTCACGGGCACGGGCATCGGCCAGGATGCGGAAGAATGGATTGAGCAGATAGCGTCCGGCCAACACCAGTCCGACGATCGCGGCGAGGCCGATGCCGACCTCAGTCAGCCTTTCTGACAGGCTGGTATCGGCGCCGCCCGGCGCCAGGAACGCGATCAGGGCCAGCAGCGGCACGATGGCCAGATCCTCCAGCAGCAGGATGGAGACAATGCGCTGGCCTTTCGGCGAGGCGATCTCGCCGCGTTCCTCGAGAAGCTGCATGACGATCGCCGTCGACGTCAGCACGAAACCGGCCCCGGCGACGAAGGATTGCGAGATGGGAAAGCCTCCGGCCACACCGACACCGGTCAACAGCACCGCGCAGACGCCGACTTGCAGCGCTCCAAGCCCGAAGATCTCGCGACGCAGGCCCCAAAGCCGCGACGGCTGCATTTCCAGTCCGATGATGAACAGGAACATGACGACGCCGAGTTCGGCGACATGGAGGATGGCCCCCGATTCGGAAAAGATGCCGATGCCGAACGGGCCGATCACCACGCCGGCGGCCAGATAGCCCAGGATCGAGCCGAGGCCCATGCGTTTGAAGATCGGAACGGCGACGACGCCCGCGGCAAGCAGCGCCACCACCTGAATGAGATCGCTGCCTGATGCTTCCGCTGCCATGCCTCTTGTCCCTGTGTCCGACATCACTCCTTGCATGCTGTTGGAGCGAGAGGCAAGGGCGGGGAACCTGCCAGGACGGGTAGGGTTGCCGTTGAAGCGATTCCTCTGGTGGAATCACGGTCTTCGCTTGTCTGTCGGACGATTGGTATTTATATAGGCGAGATGTCTGACTATTCGTCCCGACCGTCCTCGGCGCACCATATTCCAATGGATGCGCTCAGCGAAGTCCTACAAGACTTTCGCTTGAGTGGCGTCAACTATGGCCGCTGCGAGCTCCGCCACCCATGGAGTATCGCCTTTCCGGAACAACCCCTCCTTCGTTTTCACTTTGTAGGTCAGGGTCCATGCTGGATCCACACCGAAGCGCAGGGATGGCAGGAGTTGCGCGATGGCGATCTGGTGCTGCTGCCGCAAGGCATTGCCCATCGGCTGGCCAGCGCGCCGGACGTTGCAGGCGGCTCGCTCGATGATTGTCAGGTGACCAAATTGGGGAGCAACGTCTGCGAAGTGGTGCGGGAAGGCACTGGCGCGACAAGCACGCTTTTCTGCGGCTCCATGGCCTTGGGCGCCTGTGCGCTTAACCCATTGATCACGTTGATGCCGCCTATCATCAAGGGTTGCGACGTTGCCGGCAATGATCCGGTCGTTGGTCCTTTGCTGGCGGCCATGACCGCGGAGGCCGCGCAGCCGCAGATGGGTAGCGCCACGATTCTGTCGCGTATGGCGGACCTGCTGACAGCCCGGCTTATTCGCTGCTGGGTCAATTGCACGGGCGCTTCGACCACCGGTTGGCTTGCTGCCATCCGCGACCCCCATATTGGCCGCGCTCTGGCAGCCATGCACCGAGACCCCGGCCATAACTGGACCCTGGAAAGCCTCGCCGGGCTGGCAGGCCAATCGCGCTCGATTTTCGCGGAGCGCTTCAGCGCCGTATTGGGAGAAGGAGCGGCACGCTATCTCGCCCGCCTGCGCATGCAGCTTGCCCGCGAGTTGTTGGGGCAAAACGGCTTGTCGGTGGCCGAAGTTGCTACCCGCCTGGGTTATGATTCCGAGGCATCCTTCGCTCGCGCGTTCAAGCGCATCACCAATGTCTCGCCGGGTGTTGTGCGCCGCACAATTCCCGGACGAATGGACATGAATTTCGGATTTTGAGATACATATCATCCGGAAAGACTCGTCTATGAATGTCTCCAACCTTTGGAGATACTTCCGTGACAGACACAACATTACAGCTTGAAGACGCGGCGATAGACCTTGATGCCGTCGCACCGGCCAAGTGGAGCGCAACCACGTGGTTCGCGGTCATCTCATTGGCCGCCACCAGCTTTGCCCTGGTGTCAGCCGAATTTCTGCCGGCAGGTCTGTTGACGCCAATGGCGCGCGATCTCGGCATCAGCGAGGGAACGGCTGGACAGGTCGTCACCGCTACGGCTTCCGTCGGCGCCGTCACGGCCATGTTGAGCAATGTTCTCATCGGCCGATTGAATCGCAAGACGGTGCTGGTTGGCCTCATGGCCTTGGCGGTCGGTTCCAACATTCTGGCGGCGTTAGCATCCAATTTCTGGCTGCTGTTGTTAGGCCGGGCCGGGCTGGGGATCGCGCTCAGCGCGTTCTGGGCGCTTTCGGTTGCCGTCGTGGCGAGGCTTGTTGGCGCCAACGCGACGGGGCGGGGCATGGCGATCGTCACCCTCGGCGTCTCGCTCGCCACCATTGCCGCACCGTCGATGGGTGCGTTGATCAGCGACTGGCTGGGCTGGCGGAGCGCCATGGCCATGACGGCTGGTTTGGCCTTGCTTGCCATGCTGCTGCAGTTGCTTAGCCTGCCGACCTTGCCTGCAACGGCAAGCAATAGTCTTGCAGACGTCTTTCGGCTCACGCGGCGGCGTGGCATTCAACTCGGCATGCTTGCCATCCTTTTGCTGATGACCGGTCATTTTGCCGGCTCGGTCTATGTGCGTCCCTTTCTCGAACATGTGACGCACCTTGCAACCGGGCCAATCGCCCTTGCATTGCTCGGATTTGGCATCGCCGCGGTGATCGGCAATATTGCCGGTGGCCGCATGGCCGACGCCAATATCCACGTGGCCCTCGTGGTTACCGCCGCATTGATGGCATTCGCGGCGCTGGCATTGGTGCTTTGGGGCGTGCACATCGGCGTTGCCTTCGGCTTTGCCACGCTGTGGGGCTTCGCCTTTGGCATGGCGCCGGTGGTGCTGCCGACAAATCTGTCTCGCGCGGCGCCTGACGCCCTGGAAGCAGCCGGCAGCCTGATGGTCGCCTCTTTTCAGGTGGCCATCACCACCGGCGCGGTTGTCGGCGGCTATGTTGTGGACACCTACGGCCCTACAGCGCCTTTGACTGTGACCGCTATCCTTGCCGCATCTACAGCCGTCTTGGCGCTGCTACAGCCGCGCAGCTAAGCTTTGCCGCCGCTGACACAGCAGCCTGAATCCGGCGGCCGGGGGTATTCCATGCGCGTTACACAATATGACGTCGGTAACGCGTTGCATCTTGCCACAATCGAGGGTTAGAGCACGCTCGGCTTCGGCCATTGGAGGGTGAGCGACGATCAAGTCGAGCCCTTTTGAGGAGATGACTGACATGAAGAAGTTTTTGCTTGTTGCCGTCGGCCTGGCGGTGCTTGCCGGTTCGGCCTGTTCGAAGGCGCCGGAATGCACGGCCGAGATCGCGACCAAGAAGGCGCAGGACATGGCCGCCGCGCTGCAGGAAGCGATCACCAAGGATCCGTCCAAGGCCGCTGACCTGACCGCGAAGGTCCAGGCGGTGACAACCAAGTACCAAGGCACCACGACCCTTGCCGACGCCTGCAAGGCGTATGACGAGGTGACGGCCGCCATCAAGGGCTGACGTCCGGTTCGACGGGTTCAAGGAGGCGGTGGCGATGGGCTGCCGCCTCTTTGCTTTTAAGGGATAATGTCAGGGTAGGCGCGATAACGCGCTCAGTTCGGCGCGATGGAGCCGACTTCGACGGCGTCGACGCGCTTCAGGCTCATGCCGATAACCGGCACCAACTGGTCCTGGACACGCACGGCAACCGTCACCGTCATCGAATTGTCGTCGGGAATGCGGGCCTGCATGACGCCGCGCAACTGGTTGCGGTTGATGGTGAAGACGACCTTGCGGGCATCGACGACGTTGCCGCCGATGATATCGAGGCCGGCGCCGTCAGCGCCACCCATGAAGGAACCTCTGTAATCCCGGCCCTTGCGCTCGATCTTGGCCGACATCTGCTGGGTGAACACGCCGACCCGGCAGCCGCCGTCCAGCGACATGCCCATCTTGCCGTCCGGCGTGGAGCCGGTGAAGCTGCAATTGAATTTCGTGCCCTTGTACTTGCCGGCGACGATCTCGCCAGGGCCGACCCATTTGCCTTCGGCCGACTGGAAGAACTGCTTGTCCGGCTCTGTGGCGGAAGCTCCCGAGGCGACACCGACGACTGTTGTGATCGCGAGCGCCACGGGCAGGGCGCTGGACAGAATTACACTTTTCATCGACGACACCCGGCAACAAAGAGGCTGTTTGGAACCGGTTAGACCATGAAGAAGATTGGTTAATGCTTCGTCACTGCGACGCCTTGAAACCGCAATTCCGTTGCCGTCCTGAAGAGTAAAATGCTATTTGCCAGGGGCGGTCGTTTCGGTGTCCTTCTTCGATGCAAACGATGTCAATGCCGCGAGGAAATCGCCCAACCCAGGGCGCCTCGCGGCGCTGAAGGGCAGGGGGCGCGCCGTTTCCATCGCCGCGATGCCGATGCGCGCCGTCATCATGCCGTTGACGACGCCCTCGCCAAGCTTGGCCGAAAGCCGTGCCGCCAGCCCATGGCCAACGATCTGCTGCACGAAACTGTCCCCGACGGCGATCGAACCGGTGACCGCCAGATGCGCCAGCACGCTGCGCGCCAGGCGGAAGAAACCCAGCGTTCCCGGGCGTCCGCCATAGAGTTCCGACAGGCGGCGAATGAGGCGTCCGGCCTCGAACACGACATAGGCGACATCGACCAGCGCGCGCGGGCTGACCGCCGTCACCAGCGAGACGCGTTTGGCTGCCTCGAGAATCATCACCTTGGCCCTGGCGTCCAAGGGGCCGAGAATTTCCGCTTCGGCCAGGCGCACCAGATTGCCGCCGTCGATGATCTCGCCGCGCAGTTCGGCCAGCGCGCGCCGGCCGGCCGCGGTTTCCGGCTTGGCGGCAACAAAAGCCGAAAGCTCGTCGACCACAGATCGTGCCGCCTTGGGATCGTCACGCGCTATGGCATCGAGCGCCCGCTTCTGCAGTTTTTCGACCTCGGCGAGGCGCGCGATCGCCAGGAACTCACGAATCAGGATCACCAGAAGCGCGAGCACGGCAATGACAGCCATGCCGGCGGCCAGCCAACCCAGCCATTCGGCGCGGGCGAAGAGGTCGCGAATCAGCTGGTCGGTCCACAGGCCGACAGCCAGCGAAACAAGGACGCCAAGGGCGCCGAAGAAGATGTTGCCGAACTGCGAGCGGCGTCTGGGGGCGATCGCCGGCGGCGGTTCGGCGGCTACGATGTCCGGTTCGTCGAAAACGTCGATCTCCGTCGGTATGACCAGCGCGGCATCGGCCTTAAGCACGCGCGGTTTGCGCGAAAGCTCGCTTTGGCGCGCCTTTGGCGCCTCGTGCGTTGGCTGGGCTTCCGGCTCGATGCGGAATGCCGCCGGTTTGCGGGGCGCGATCATGCCAGATGGTCTCCGATCAGGAACTGCAGGGCACGATCGAGCCGGATATGCGGCAACGACAGTGTGACGCCTTCGGCGGTGCGTTCGAGTTTTGGCGGGCGGAACCGGACAAAACGGATTGCCGGGTCCGTGGAATCCTGTCTTTGGTCAGGCCTGGAGATGTCGAACACCGCATCAATTTTCTCCGGTAAGTCACCGGGAAATATGGCGGTTTCGGTCTTTCCGTCAAACGTATCACCGTTGATCTTCTCGCCGGCGATCGGCGTGCCGATGATAACGGGCAATGTCTCGCGGCCTTGCTTGACCGTGCCTTCGCGGGTTGCGCGCACCGCCGCCATGGCGACCACATCGACGTCGGCGCCGGTGAAGTTCGCCCGCGCCACGGCGCGGTCTGCCAGCCGCCGAACGATCGCCTGCAACCGGTCATGGCTTTCGTGGTGCAGGTGATCGGCCTTGGTGGCGGCGACCAGGATGCGATCGATGCGCCGCGAAAAAAGGTCGGTGAGAAAACTGCCACGGCCGGGGCGGAAGCAGCTGAGGATTTCGGTCACGGCGCGCTCGAGGTCAGCCATGGCGCCGGGGCCTGCGTTCAGCGCCTGCATGGCATCGATGAGCACGATCTGGCGATCGAGACGGGTGATGTGTTCGCGGAAGAAAGGTTTCACGACGTGCGTCTTGTAGGCCTCGTAACGCCTCTCCATCATGGCGTGCAGCGATCCCGGGCGCGGACGCCTGTCGAGGCCGGCCAGCGGCGCGAAGGTCAGTGCTGGCGAACCTTCGAGATCGCCAGGCATCAGAAAGCGGCCGGGCGGCAGGGTCGAAAGCGCGCGCTCGTCCAGCTTGCAGGCCTTGAGATAGGCGGCGAAACTTTCTGCCAGGCGGCGTGCCGTCATCTCGTCGGCGTCGGCGTTCGGGTCGATTTCCGCCGAGATCGCCCGCCAGGCCCGCGAAAGATCCTCGCGCACCGGCAGAGCAGCCATCTCGATCGCCTCGCGTGAAAAAACGGCGAAGGATTTGCCGAGCAGGGGCAAGTCGAGCAGCCATTCGCCGGGGTAGTCGACGATGTCGACCGACAGTTTGCCTGATGAGAACATGCGGCTCCAGCCGGAGGCCGACTCATATTCGATGGTCAGCCGCAGTTCCGAAATGGCGCGCGTCGAATCGGGCCAGGCGCGGTCATTGACCAATGCGGCGATGTGGTCCTCGTATTGGAAGCGCGGCACGGCGTCGTCAGGCTGCTCTTCAAGAAAGGCCCGCGCGATGCGCCCGGATTTCTGGGCCTCGAACAGCGGCAGGCGGCCGCCGTGGATCAGATTGTGGACCAGCGCGGAGATGAACACCGTCTTGCCCGCGCGTGAAAGGCCGGTAACGCCCAATCGCAGCGAAGGAGAAAAAAGCCCGGTGGCACGTCCCGACAGCGTATCGAGGGCAATTCTTGCCTCGTCGGTGAAGGTGGTCAGCGATGATGCCAAAATGTGATCTCTCGGGCTTGCGTCCGTCCGATATAGGTTCTGCAATCCGGCTTTGAAATGGCGCCGAAACCGGTATCAAAGATCGGCCGGTGTCAGAAACGCTTCGAGATACCCCGCGTCCTGGGCCGCTTTGGCCAGATCGTCCAAAAAGCGCACGACCGCCAGGCCCGAGGTCGGGAACCCATGGTTGAGCATGGCACGCGCCGTTTCGTCGCCATCGCCCGCGACCGCCATGGCAAGATCTTCCGTCATCGGGTTGTGGCCGATGACCAGCAGGGAGCCCGGCCCGCCATGTTCCTGGATAAGGCGGAGATAGCCGGCCGCGTCTTCGCTATAGAGCGTGTCGAAAAACAGCACCTTGCCAGTGTCAGTCTGGCCGGCCAGGCCTTCGAGCGTTTCCCTGGCGCGCCTGGCGTTGGAGCACAATGTCAGATCGGGCACATAGCCGCGCGACCGCATGGCCGTGCCCATGATCTCGGCATCGGCGCGGCCGGAGGCGTCGAGCGGGCGATCGAAATCGCGCATGCCGGGCAGTGCCCAGCCGGCCTTGGCGTGTCGCAACAGATAAAGCCTGCTCACCCAACCTCCAATCATGCCGAGGCCGAAGCCGTGCCGCGATTAGTCACGAGAAGGGCGTTGCGCACAATGGTCCGTCTTCGTCCGCGCACCGAATCAGGCACGAGACATCGTGCAAAGGCGGCACTTTCCGTACCGAATCAGCATCATCTCGCTGCAACGAGTGCCGCTGGGGCACCTTAACAATTGCGTGAGTCGGTGGCCGATTGCGCTTGTGCAGGCGTCGGGCGGCGAATATATAGGCGCCAAATTTGGGGCAGTTTGGGTGAGTCGAATGAACGACATCGTTACCGCCGATTACGTACCCTCCGAAGACGAGCCGTTCATGAACGAACGGCAGAAATCCTACTTCCGCCTGAAGCTCGTCACCTGGAAAAATGACATATTGCGCGAAGCGCGCGAAACTCTTGAAATCCTTCAGCAAGAAAACGCCAACCACCCTGATCTCGCCGACCGCGCCTCGTCGGAGACCGACCGCGCCATCGAGCTCAGGGCCCGCGATCGCCAGCGGAAGCTGATCTCAAAGATCGATTCGGCATTGCAGCGCATCGATGAAGGCACTTACGGTTATTGCGAGGAAACCGGCGAGCCGATCGCGCTGAAGCGGCTCGATGCACGTCCGATCGCCACTTTGTCGATCGAGGCGCAGGAACGGCATGAGCGCCGCGAAAAAGTCTATCGCGACGACTGACGGATTGCTTCCGGGCCGCGTTTCAAGGCGGTTGCAAAGAAGTCTTTGTGAAAATGGCCGGATTTACCGGCCATTTTTATTGATGCGTGGCACGTCCCTCCAGCAAGCGACTCGGTCGCTAATCATCTCTTCTGGCTGGAAAGTTCGCCCAGGAGCCTGGTCATTTCATCATCGAGAGACGGCGGTGCCTTGGCTGCCGGTTTGCCCACCGGGCCGCCGGAGCGCGGCTGATCGAGCGAAATCTCGAGGTCCTTCATCAGCGTATCGTCGATGCTGTCCTGTCTGGGCGGCGGCGATGGCGTGTGTCGCGCGGCATTGGCGTTGGCGGAGCCATAGGCAGGTAGCGGCGTGACGTTGGTCGACGGATAGGTTTGCGCCACCGGTTTCGGCGGGGGGGCCGGGGCTGGTGGCGGCGCCGACGGGCGCTGGCGGGCAGGGGGGGCCGCCGCGGTCACCGGCTGCGGCGGCGATGCAGGTCGCGCCGGTGCGGGAGCAGGCTGAGCCGGCCGCGGCCTTGCCGCCGGGGCTGCGGTGGCCGGGACAGGCTGCAGGCCGCCATCTCCGGTCAACGCCGGACGGCGCGGGGCGGCCAGGCGGATGTCGCGTTCGACGACGACATCGGTCGGACCGCCGATCAGGAGCAGATGTTCGATGTCGTCACGGCGCACCAGCACCAGCCGGCGATGGCTGTCGACGGCGGTGGCGTCCATGACGGCGAGCCGCGTCTTGCGGTTGCGGCCACCGGCGACAAACGTGCCGAAGGTCAGGTTGCGCACGAGCCTGACGATGACGAGCACGATGACCAGCAGGATCAGCGCCGCGAAGGTCCACAGGAGTGCCGCCGCATAACCAGGACCCGCCACGCTATCCAGCCACTGCATTGGTTTCCCCTGATCGGTTCGGAAAGTGACGCGACACTAGACCGTTGCGGCTGGCCACCGCAAGTTGCCTTTCACGCATCGTGAACAGCTTGAAACACGGGGAGGGCCGGTTGGCATCATTTTTATCCGACATTTGCCGCCCGGGCCTTTTCCGAACCAGGAGAATATGATTCAACCCGATTGGGGTGGGTGCCGGCACAAATGGGGCAAGTGCCAGAACGCCGGACTTCACGAGCAGGGGACACATGGCCAAGGAAGCGCGCGGCGATTTCTATCCGGTACCGATCGTCGACCAGAACACGCGACCGGGCGCGGTCACCCGGCTCATCATCTTCATCGTCGTTCTGACGGGTGCTGCGATCGTTTTCGGCATTTTCCGCGAGCGCCTCGGCGATCCCTTCCTGCTCGGCATGCTCGGCGTATTGGCGATGATCGGCGTCGGCTTCCTGTTCGCGACGGCGATCGGCTTCGTGCAGGTCACGCCGCGCTCGACCGGCGATGAACTGTCTAAGGCTTTCGTCGATTCGATGTCGCAAGGCCTGCTTGTGACGGACACAAAGGGGCGCGTCGTCTACGCCAACCGCGCCTATGCCGAGATGACCGGAGCCTCCTCGGCCGCCGACCTCAAGACGGTGGAAGCACTGCTTTCCGATGTTCCCGAGGCCTCGGTGACCATTTACCGGCTGGCCTCCGGCTTGCGTGACGGCCAGCCGGGCGACGGCGAATTCCGGCTGGCGCAATCGATCCGGCCCGGCGCCGAACCGGGCGCTCGCTGGTACAGGGCGCGCGCCCGCACCTTCAACGTTCCGGGCCAGCGATTGCCGATGCTGGCCTGGCAACTCGCCGACATTTCGCAGGAACGGGCCGAACAGGAGCGTTTCTTCCTCGATTTGCAGAAGGCCATCGATCACCTCGACCACGCCCCGGCCGGCTTTTTCTCCGCCGACCAGGACGGCCGCGTCACCTATATCAACGCCACGCTGGCGGAATGGCTCGGCATCGATCTTGCCAGTTTCACACCCGGCGCCGTGACCTTGCCGGATATCGTTGCCGGCGACGGCATGGCGCTGGTGCGCTCGGTCAAGGCCGACCCCGGCACGACGCGCAACGCGGTGATCGATCTCGACCTGACGACGATGACGGGGCAAGCGCTGCCGGTGCGCTTCATGCATCGCGTTTCGGCAAGCCGCGAAGGTGTCGGCGGCCCGACGCGCACGATCGTGCTCAACCGCACCCAGGGCGAGGATGCCTCGGCCGATCTTCGCGCGTCGGAAGTCCGTTTCACCCGCTTCTTCAATTCGACGCCAATGGCGATCGCGGGGGTCGACGCCAGCGGGCGCATCCTGCGCACCAACGCGCCGTTCCTGTCGCTGTTTTCCTCGGTCGTCGATCGCGACGCCGTGGATCGCCGGGTGCGGCTCGATACGGTGATCCATGATCGCGAACGGCCAGCCTTTGCCGCGGCTTTCGAGAAGGCCCGGCAACGCCAGGCCGACATCGAGCCGATCGACACCGTGCTGCCCGGCAACGAGGAGCGGCACATCCGCTTCTACGTCAATGCCGTCGCTGACGGGACCGGCGGCGAGGGTGCCGAAGAATCGGCCATCGTCTACGCTGTCGAGACGACCGAGCAGAAGGCGCTGGAAGGGCAGATGGCACAAAGCCAGAAGATGCAGGCGGTTGGGCAACTCGCCGGCGGCATCGCCCATGACTTCAACAATGTGCTGACCGCCATCATCATGGCGTCGGATCTGCTTTTGACCAATCATCGCCCGTCGGACCCGTCTTTCCCCGACATCATGAACATCAAGCAGAATGCCAACCGGGCGGCTTCCCTGGTGAGGCAATTGCTGGCCTTCTCGCGCAAGCAGACACTGCGGCCGGAAGTGCTGAACCTCACCGACGTGCTCGCCGACCTCAGAATGCTGCTTGCCCGGCTGGTCGGCAACGACATCAAGCTGAAGATCGATCACGGCCGCGACCTGTGGCCGGTCAAGGTCGATATCGGCCAGTTCGAGCAAGTGGTGGTCAATCTGGCTGTCAACGCGCGTGACGCGATGCCTGCCGGCGGTGATCTCACAGTGCGCACCCGCAACGTCACCGCCGACGAGTGCAAGACCTTCCCCTACCGTGAACTCGCTGCCGCCGACTATGTCGTGGTCGAGGTCGAGGACACAGGCAGCGGCATCGCCCCGGATGTGCTGAAGAAGATCTTCGAGCCGTTCTTCACCACCAAGGAGGTCGGCAAGGGCACAGGCCTTGGCCTGTCCATGGTCTACGGCATCATCAAGCAGACCGGCGGCTTCATTTTCTGCGATTCCGAAGTGGGCAAAGGGTCGACCTTTCGCATCTTCCTGCCGCGTCACATCGCGGAAGCGAAGAAGGTAGCCGAAGCCGGGGAAGCGCCTAGCGCCGCGCCGGTCAAACCAATCGATAGCACCAAGGACTTGTCCGGGTCAGCCACGGTGCTTTTGGTCGAGGACGAGGATGCCGTGCGCATGGGCGGCATGCGGGCCCTGACTTCGCGCGGCTATACGGTGCACGAGGCTTCTTCCGGTGTCGAGGCGCTGGAGGTGTTCGAGGCGCTCGGCGGCAAGGTCGACATCGTCGTTTCCGACGTGGTGATGCCGGAAATGGATGGGCCGACCCTGCTCGGCGAATTGCTCAAGCGCCAGCCTGACATCAAGTTCGTCTTCGTGTCCGGCTATGCCGAGGACGCATTCGCCAGGAACCTGCCCGCCGACGCGCATTTCGGCTTTCTGCCGAAGCCGTTCTCGCTCAAGCAACTGGCAACGATCGTCAAGGACGTGCTGGAGTCGTAATTCAGCGCGCTCCACCGAATGGCTTTGCGCAACGCCCTGACAACGTCATGATTACGGCTGAAGGGGCAAGCGGGCTTGGGGGGGCAGCGGTGACGCCACACATAGAGGCAGGCAAGGGCGACTACGCCGAAACGGTGCTGTTGCCGGGTGATCCGCAGCGCGCCGAATGGATGGCGCAGACATTTCTCGAAGCGCCGCGCTGCGTCAATCGCCGGCGGGGCGCTCTCGGCTTCACCGGACTTTACCGCAGCCGGCCCATCAGCATTCAGTCGACGGGTATCGGTGTTTCATCGTTCCTGATCTATGCCCACGAATTGCTTGACTATTATGGCGCCAGAACATTGATCCGCACCGGTACCTGCGGTGGCCTGAGCCCCGAGCTAGGGTTGCGCAGCCTGGTGATTTCGCAATCGGCGCGGCCGGAAAACACCGAGAGCGGCCAGGTCTTCGGCCTATACGGTGCCGATACCGGCCCGGATCCGGCGCTGCTCGCTCGTGCCTTGGCCAAGGCAGCCGAACTCGGCGTCCAACACCATGCCGGCCTGACAGCCTGCACCGACATATTCTACCATCCTGAGGCTCGCGGCCGCTATGGCGAGGCAAAGGCGCTCGGTGCGCTGGCCGTGGACATGGAAACCAGCGCGCTCTACCGCATCTGCGCGCATTTCGGCGCCAGGGCCTTGTCGCTGCTGACGGTCGTCGACAATCTAATTACCGGCGAGCAGGCCGACTATTCCGAACGCCAGGCGCTTTTCACCGATATGAGCCGTCTGGCGCTCGAAATCGCCGTGGAAGCGCGCTAGGCCGCTTCCTGCTTCAACGCCATCCTCTCGTCCAGATCAGGCCGATGGCCGCGCAGATAGAGCGCGCAGGTGGTGCGCAGCATGGACGCGAAATTGGGAATCTCGCCGTTGATCTCGATGGCTTCGTCGTAAAGCTTCGAGATGAATTTGGGCGTTGTCAGGTTCTGGCTTTCAGCGATTTCGTCAAGCAAGGCCCAGAACGTCGCCTCGAGCTGGATGCTGGTCGAATGTCCATCGATGCGGATCGACCGGTTGATCTGGCGATAGCCTTCCGGATCCTGTGCGGCAAAGACTCTGCACATTGTTACCTCCCATTTTTGTTGGTCTTGGGCGTCGACGGGGCCATCGGCGCCTTTTGAACACTGCCTGCGATTTCATCTTCGACCGGACGCTCGACAACGGCAATCGGACTTTCGTCCTTAAGCGGGCCGACACCATCCGTTTCCCGGTCGCATGCGTGGTAATCGGCTGCCACCACTCTATCTTCAGAGGCGCGCATAATCACCTTCGAAAAGCACGAACGCTGCGGAGTCTGATTTGGCGAAGGCGATCCACACCATGATCCGGGTTCTCGACGAGGCCCGGTCCATCGATTTCTACACGAAAGCGTTCGGGCTGAAGGTCGCCCAACGACTGGATTTCGAGACCTTCACGCTGATCTACCTCAGCAATGCCGATACGCCTTTCGAAGTCGAACTGACCGTCAACAAGGGGCGGCAGGAGCCTTATGCGCTTGGCGATGGCTACGGCCACCTTGCGGTTTCGGTCGCAGATCTCGACAGCGAACACGATCGGCTTGGTGCGCTCGGCCTCAACCCGAAGAAGATCGTCGAGTTCAACCGCGATGGGTCGCTGATCGCCCGCTTTTTCTTCATCGAAGACCCCGACGGCTACAAGATCGAGGTCCTGCAGCGAGGGGGGCGCTTCCAATAGGGGACAACCGGCCGCGCGGATCGGCGCGGCGCCAGCAACGGCACCCGATAGGTGCGAACAGCAAGCAGGGAGGAAACCATGGTCACGATCTATGACGGGAAGCCTGGACTTTCACGTCGTGAACTTCTCAAACGCGGCAGTATCGGCGCACTGCTCGTCATCTCCGGCAGCGCCGTGATCAGCCCGGAACAGGCGTGGGGGCTGGAAACCTCGGCGCTGAAGCCCGAAACGATGGCGACGCTGATCCAGATGGCGCGCGACATCTATCCGCATGACCAGGTGCCGGACAAATATTACGCCATCGCCGTCAAAGGCCATGACGAGACAGCCGCCAAGGATCCTGCCCACAAGGAACTGATCGAGAAGGGTATCGCCGAACTCGACAAGAAGGCCGGCAAGGGTGGCTATCGCGGGCTTGGCTGGGAAGAGCAGCGTGTGGCGCTGCTCACCGAAATAGAGAAGACGCCTTTCTTCCAGGCGGTGCGCGGCGGCCTCGTCGTCAGCCTCTACAACCAGAAGGAGGTGTGGCCGATCTTTGGCTACGAGGGCGAGTCCTACTCGAAGGGTGGCTACATCGCGCGCGGTTTCAGCGACATCGAGTGGCTCTGAGCCCGATCGTTCCGATAACCGCTTTTTTGACCGATCTCATGGGAGGAAACCATGGCAGCTTCATTTGATCTGAAAAACGACGGAGTGGTCGTCATCATCGGCTCGGGCGCCGGCGGCGGCACGCTCGGCAATGAATTGGCGCAGAAGGGTATCGACGTCGTCATCCTCGAGGCGGGCGCCCGCCACGAATATGAGGACTTCATCAACGACGAGTGGGATTCGTTCGCCCAGCTCGCCTGGAAGGACAAGCGCACCACATCCGGCGACTGGCGGGTCGCCAAGGATTTCCCGAACCTGCCAGCCTGGATCGTCAAATCGGTAGGCGGCTCGACCACGCATTGGGCGGGCGCCTCGCTGCGTTTCCAGGAACATGAGTTCAAGACGGCGTCGACCTATGGCAAGCTGGAAGGCGCAAACCTTCTGGACTGGCCGATTACGCTCGCCGAAATGGAGCCCTATTACGCCAAGGCGGAAGCCAAGATGGGCGTCACAGGTACCAATGACTGGCCGCGGCTGCCCGGCAACAACAATTTCAAGGTGCTGAAGGCCGGCGCCGACAAGCTCGGCTACAAGGAATGCCATACCGGCAACATGGCGATCAACTCGGTCGAGCGCGACGACCGCAACTCATGCCAACAGACCGGCTTCTGCTTCCAGGGCTGCAAATGGGGCGCCAAATGGTCGACGCTTTACACCGAGATCCCAAAGGGCGAGGCGACAGGCCATCTCGAAGTTCGGCCTAATGCGATGGTGATCAAGATCAACCATGATGCCTCAGGCAAGGTGACCGGCGTCGTCTATGCCGACAAGGACGGGAAGCTGCAGGAGCAGAAGGCCCGTATCGTCGCCGTTGCCGGCAATTCGATCGAGAGCCCGCGACTGCTGCTGAACTCGCAATCGGCCAAATTCCCGCACGGGCTCGCCAATTCGTCGGGGCAGGTGGGCAAGAACTACATGCGCCACACCACCGGCTCGGTCTATGCCATCTTCGACAAGCCCGTGCATATGTACCGCGGCACCACCATGGCGGGCATCATCCGCGATGAGGCGCGGCATGACCCGTCGCGCGGCTTCGTCGGCGGATACGAGTTCGAGACGCTGTCGCTCGGCCTGCCGTTCATGGCGGCCTTCCTCAACCCAGGCGGCTGGGGACGCTCGTTCACCACCGCGCTCGACCATTACGACCACATGGCCGGCCTGTGGATCGTCGGCGAGGACATGCCGCGCGAGGAAAACCGCATCATGCTGCATGCCGATGAAAAGGACGAGCATGGCATGCCGATCGCCGACGTGCATTTCGACGACCACCCGAACGACACGGCGATGCGCAACCACGCCTACAAGCAGGCTTCCGCGCTTTACGATGCGGTAGGTGCTACCCGCACCTTTCCGACGCCACCCTATCCCTCGACCCACAATCTCGGCACCAACCGGATGAGCGAGAAAGCGGAGCACGGCGTCGTCAACAAGCATGGCCAGACGCACGACATCAAGAACCTGTTCGTATCGGACGGCAGCCAGTTCACCACGGGCGCCGCCGAAAACCCGACCTTGACCATCGTATCGCTTGCGATCCGCCAGGCCGACTACATCGCCGCGCAAATGTCGGCGAAGACGATCTAGCCTCCCGACTGCCTGCTGGCGCGGCGCCCGACCGGGTTCCGCGCCTTTTTTCATGTCTGCGGGTTATGTTGTCGGGCATCCTCGCATCCATCTCGAGCAGATGGTCATCAAATCGGTAGAGTCGACGCAGGACACCAAGGCCGAAAGCGACGGCGCTCGCGACATTGACCCTTGCCGATCCGCGCGCCATGGTTTGCACCTCGTCGTCGGGATCTAAATCGGGCAAGGGTTGGTCGGCACCGGAACCGAAGGCGGAGTACTCGGCGGAATGAAGCCCGGCCTTGACCGGGTTAGTATTGCGGGGGGCCTTTAAGCAGTGATCGAATGGGCATGCCGATCATGGCCAAGCCAATTGCGATGATCAGGAGCCAATACTGATAAGGCTGCTCGGCGCGGTCGAGGGTGAACGAGCCACCGCCGTGTTTCGGTAGGGTTGCCGAGCCATTCCAGAGCCAGAAGGCTATAAATCCGCCTCCGATCAGCATCTGCACGCCGAAGGCCACCTTGATGAATGGATGATATCGCTTGTCGGTAGCCATGATCCGTCGTCGAAAGGTGGCAAGCGCCATCAAAAGCTTGCGGACGTCAAATACATCGCCGGAATGGAATTAAGGAAACATGAAGTCCACAGCCCCCTGACCGGCTTCGAGATAGACGGTTCGCGTTTCGACAACGGCCAGTTGCTGATTTCCGGTCGCGGACTGGGCCGGCGAGCCGTTCAAGGATCTTCTGTTCGTGTGTTCGTGCAGCCGCACGGCGGCCCTGCAATGGAGGGCCTTGTTGACTGTTCAGCCCCTGGTGCAGGTCGAGGCGGTGAAGGCGCCGTCGGGCTGCTTCATGATGATGTCGAAGGAGGGTGGGCTCTGGCCGTCCAGCGTGGCCTGGGTCATCGACAGCGCGTTGCCGCCGGTGGTGTAGCCACCGAGCGGCCCCAGCCACGAGATCACGCCGTTGGCGTCCATCTGGTAGTTGTAGGCCTGTTGGACGGTGCCGAAGGTGGTGGGGCCGGTGTAGACATTGCCCTTGATGGTGATGTCGCCGAGGTTGATGAACATGCCAAGCAGGTAGACTTCGCAGTGATAGATGCCGTCTGGCATCTTGCCGTCGCTGAAGTCGGCCCGTGCGGCCCCGGTCGTTGCCGCCAGAAACACCATGCCGATAGAGATGCGTGAAATCAGGGATGCCATGATGTCGCTCGGTTGAGCCGCGAGCTTGCCCTATTTTTGCGCTGTGCGGCAACATTTGTCGTCCGCGACCCTCGCGTTAAGGTCAAAATCTAGGCAGTTGATGAAATTGGGCGAAAATTGGGCAGATGTCTTGTGTGCTGCGCAAAATTCCCTCAACCAATTTTTAACCGGCTCTCTTTCGCTAGTTTGACTTAGTGCAATAACCGGCTGATATCGCTTGCCTATTTAAAGTGTTTCAGAGGCTCTGCAGCGGTTGGCATGGGGGTTGCATTGCATTGTTGCGGTGCAATCAACCAGCTTGGGAGTCTTCCGTATGAGGGGTAATTTCTCGACAATAACAAAAATGTTTTCGGCAAGCGTCGTGGCCGCGGGTCTAATGATGTCGGCTCCCGCCAAGGCGGCCGAGGATACGATCAAGGTCGGCATTCTCCATTCGCTGTCGGGGACCATGGCGATTTCGGAGACGACGCTGAAGGACGCCATGCTGATGCTCATCGAGCAACAGAATGCCAAGGGCGGACTGCTCGGCAAGAAGCTCGAGGCTGTCGTCGTCGATCCGGCCTCCAATTGGCCGCTCTTCGCCGAAAAGGCACGCGAGCTGATCTCCAAGGACAAAGTCGCGGCGGTGTTCGGCTGCTGGACATCGGTGTCTCGCAAATCGGTGCTGCCGGTGTTTTCCGAGCTCGACAACATCCTGTTCTATCCCGTCCAATATGAGGGCGAGGAGAGCGAACGCAACGTGTTCTATACCGGTGCGGCTCCGAACCAGCAGGCCATCCCGGCTGTCGACTACCTGATGAGCAAGGATGGCGGCTCGGTGAAGCGTTGGGTGCTCGAAGGCACCGACTACGTCTATCCGCGCACCACCAACAAGATCCTCGAAGCCTATCTGAAGTCCAAGGGCGTCGCGGCCGAAGACATCATGACCAACTACACGCCGTTCGGCTTCTCCGATTGGCAGACCGAAGTCTCGGCGATCAAGAAGTTCGGCTCGGCTGGCAAGAAGACCGCCGTCGTCTCGACCGTCAACGGCGACGCCAACGTGCCGTTCTACAAGGAACTCGGCAACCAGGGCATCAAGGCCGAGGACATCCCGGTCATGGCCTTCTCGGTTGGCGAGGAAGAGCTTGCCGGTCTCGATACCAAGCCGCTGGTCGGCCATCTCGCCGCCTGGAACTATTTCGAGAGCGTCAACACGCCCGAGAACAAGAAGTTCATCGCCGACTGGCACAAGTTCATCAAGAACAACAAGCGCACCACCAACGACCCGATGGAAGCCCATTACATCGGCTTCAACATGTGGATAAAGGCGGTCGAGAAGGCCGGCACCACCGATCCGGACAAGGTCATCGACGCCATGATCGGCGTTTCGGTACCGAACCTGACCGGCGGTTACTCGACGATGATGCCGAACCACCACATCACCAAGCCGGTGCTGATCGGTGAAATCCAGGCGAATGGCCAGTTCCAAACGGTTTCGAAGACGCCGGGCCTGGTGATGGGCGACGAATGGTCCGACTACCTACCCGACTCCAAGGACCTCATTTCCGATTGGCGCGCGCCGCTCAGCTGCGGCAACTTCAACGTCAAAACCGGCAAGTGCGGCGGCAAGGGCACGAACTGATCCTCCCCGGGCTGGACCTTCGGGTCCCTGCCCAAGGCCGCGTGCGTCCGGACGGTTTCCTCCGCCGTCCGGACGCCGACTTCAACCTTCAAGGGTCACCAAAAACCGATGAAGATCTTCCATGCGATGGGCCTGACGCTGTTGTTCCTGATGACGACGCTGTCGTCTTCGGGCGCCGCGGAAGCCGATCTGCGTGCCATTATCGCCAAATTCGCGACAGTAACGGATTTCTCCGAGACCGGAGCTGTCGTTCAGGAGTTGACTGCGACAGGCGATCCAGCTGTCGAACGGCCGCTTGCTGCATTGGCGGACGGCAATCTTTACGCTCGCACGGCCGACTCGATGGTGTTTGTCGGCAAGGAAGGCGACGAAAACGTCCAGCTATTCGATCCGCTGAGCGGCGAGGCTGCGGGCGAGGCCTCCGAGGACGACATAAGCAAGATCAGCGTCAACAACACGTTGCGCCGTGCCATCCGCGATGCATTGGGCACGTTGACGCTTGGCTCCAAGGATCAGACTGTCCGCATCGCCGCCGCCGACACCATGTTCAAGACGCCGGACGCCGCCAATATCGGGCCGCTCGATGCAGCGATCGCCAGTGAGAGCGTGGCGAGCGTCAAGTCTTTGCTGGAGCAGGCGCGTGCCGCTTCCATACTGGTTTCAGACAACCCCGATGCAGACAAGCTTGCCGCAATCGCGCTGATCGGTGCGCGTGGCGACCGCAGCGCGGTTTCGCTGCTCACCTCCGTCGAGGCCAACGCCTCTGGGGCAGTCAAGGAAGCGGCCTCGGCCGCGATCGGCAACATCAATTCGACGCTGGCTCTCTGGGATGCGGGCCAGAACATCTGGTACGGCATTTCACTGGGCTCGGTGCTGCTGCTCGCCGCGATCGGGCTTGCCATCACCTTCGGCGTCATGGGCGTCATCAACATGGCGCATGGCGAGATGGTCATGCTTGGCGCCTATACGACGTTCGTCGTCCAGCAAGTGATCCGCACATCGTTTCCCGGCCTGTTCGACTGGTCGCTGGTCATTGCTCTGCCGCTTGCTTTCCTGGTCGCAGCACTTGTCGGCCTGGTCATCGAACGCGGCGTTATCCGCTTCCTCTATGGCCGGCCGCTGGAAACGCTGCTGGCGACATGGGGCGTCTCGCTGATCCTGCAGCAGGCTGTGCGCTCGATCTTTGGACCGACCAACCAGGAGGTCGGCAATCCGTCCTGGATGTCGGGTTCGTTCGATGTCGGACAACTGGCCATCACCTGGAACCGGCTCTGGATCCTGGTCTTCGCGCTTACCGTCTTCGGCGTGCTGCTCTACGTCATGAAGCGGACGCCCTGGGGCCTGCAGATGCGCGCCGTCACCGCCAACCGGCGCATGGCCGCCTCGATGGGCATCAGGACGCCGTGGGTCGACGCGCTGACCTTCGCGCTGGGCTCAGGTATTGCCGGCATTGCCGGTGTCGCGCTCAGCCAGATCGACAACGTCTCGCCCAATCTCGGCCGTGGCTACATCATCGACAGCTTCATGGTCGTGGTCTTCGGCGGTGTCGGCAATCTCTGGGGCACGCTGGTCGGCGCCTTTTCGCTTGGCATCGTCAACAAGGTCCTCGAGCCTTACGCCGGCGCCGTGCTCGGCAAGATTGTTGTTCTCGTGTTGATCATCCTGTTCATCCAGAAGCGTCCGCGCGGCCTGTTCGCGCTCAAGGGCAGGGCGGTGGAAGCATGATCACGGGACGCTTCTTCGCCGCCGGCGCCGACCGCCGCATCGCCATCACCATCTTCATCCTGCTGGCGGTGGCCATCGTCGTGCCCGTGCTCAACTTGGCTGTCGCGCCGACCAGCGCCTTCTACATCCCGTCCTATATCGTGGCGCTGACCGGCAAATATCTCTGCTATGCGCTGCTTGCGCTCGCGCTCGATCTTGTCTGGGGTTATTGCGGCATCCTCTCGCTCGGCCACGGCGCCTTCTTCGCGCTCGGCGGCTATGCGATGGGCATGTATCTGATGCGCCAGATCGGCTCGCGCGGCGTCTATGGCAACCCGATCCTGCCTGATTTCATGGTGTTCCTGAACTACAAGGAATTGCCATGGTTCTGGACCGGCTTCGACCATTTCTGGTTCGCCGCGATCATGGTGCTGGCGGTACCCGGCCTGCTGGCTTTCATCTTCGGCTGGTTCGCCTTCCGCAGCCGTGTCACCGGGGTCTATCTCTCGATCATCACCCAGGCGATGACCTACGCGTTGCTGCTCGCCTTCTTCCGCAATGACATGGGTTTCGGCGGCAACAACGGCCTGACCGATTTCAAGGATATTCTGGGCTTCAACGTGCAGGCCGACGCGACCCGCTCGGCATTGTTCGCGGCCAGCGCTGTGATGCTGGCATTCGCCGTGTTCGTCACCTGGGCGATCGCCGGCTCCAAATACGGCAAGCTCTTGATGGCGGTGCGCGATGCCGAGAGCCGCACGCGCTTCCTCGGCTGGCGGGCCGAGAACGTGAAGCTGTTCGCCTTCACCGTGTCGGCGGTCATGGCTGGCATCGCCGGCGCGCTCTACGTGCCGCAGGTCGGCATCATCAATCCCGGCGAATTCGAACCGTCCAATTCGATCGAGGTGGTGATCTGGGCGGCCGTCGGAGGCCGCGGCACCATTGTCGGGCCGATCATCGGCGCTCTGCTCGTCAATGCCGGCAAATCCTGGTTCACCGGCGTGCTGCCGGAATTGTGGCTGTTCGCGCTCGGCGGGCTGTTCGTCGCCGTCACTCTGCTCTTGCCGAAAGGCATCATCGGGATGTGGGATTCGTGGCGCGGCAATGCCAAGGCGCTGCGCGCGGCCTCCGTCGCTGAAGAAGCCGGCACCAAGGTTGGAGTGGCGGAGGCGACGTCGGAGCCCGCTCGCTCGCCGGCGAGAAATCCAGGCGAATGGTCCTGGTCGGCCCCTAAGCCGCAGGCGGCGGAGTAGGCGACCATGAGCAAATCGAACACCATCCTGTATCTCGACGGCGTCTCGGTCTCCTTCGACGGCTTTCGCGCGATCAACAGTCTGTCGCTGGTGCTCGACAAGGGCGAGATGCGCGCCATCATCGGCCCCAACGGCGCCGGCAAGACGACGATGATGGACATCGTCACCGGCAAGACACGGCCCGACGAGGGCGAAGTGTTCTTCGACGGCGAGATCGATCTGACCAGGCATGACGAGGCCGAGATCGCCATGATGGGCATCGGCCGCAAGTTCCAGAAGCCGACGGTCTTCGAAAGCCACACGATCGAAGAGAATCTGATGTTGGCGCTGAAGGGGCCGCGCTCGATCTTCCCGGCGCTGTTCCACCGCCGTTCGGTCGCCGAGGCCCGACAGATCGATGACATTCTCGGCATCATCCGGCTGGGCAGCAGGCGTTACGACCTGGCGGCAAATCTCAGCCACGGACAAAAACAGTGGCTCGAAATCGGCATGCTGCTCGCGCAAGACCCGAAATTGCTGCTGGTCGACGAGCCGGTGGCCGGCATGACCGATGCAGAGACCGAGGAGACAGCGCGGCTGCTCAAGGACATTGCGCGCGACCATTCGGTCATTGTCGTCGAGCACGACATGCATTTCGTGCGCGAACTCGGCGTCAAGGTCACGTGCCTGCATGAGGGCTCGGTGCTGTCGGAAGGCACGCTCGATTTCGTGTCGGCCGACGAGCGCGTCGTCGAAGTCTATCTGGGGAGATGAATATGGTCTGGCGGATTCAATTCCATCGCTTCGATCTGAACTTCCTCCGCTTCTGGAGAAGGCGCTGACATGCTCGAAGTTTCCAACGCCACGCTGCATTACGGCGCCGCCCAGGCGCTGCGCGGCGTTTCGCTGAAGGCGGGCGCCGGCAAGATCACTTGCGTGCTCGGCCGCAACGGCGTCGGCAAGACCAGTTTGATGAGATCGATCGTCGGCCACCACCGGCTGACGAGCGGAAGCGTTGCCTTCGAGGGGAAGGCGCTCGACCGGAGCGCGGCGTATGACCGCGCCCGGTCGGGCATCGCATTCGTACCGCAGGGCAGGGAGATCTTCCCCCTGCTCACGGTGCGCGAAAACCTGGAATCGGGCTTTGCGCCCCTGAAGCGCGCCGACCGTAACGTGCCGGCGCATGTCTTCGAGCTGTTTCCGGTGCTGAAGCAGATGCTTGGCCGCCGTGGCGGCGATCTTTCCGGCGGCCAGCAGCAGCAACTGGCGATCGGCCGGGCGCTGGTGATGCGGCCGAAGCTGCTGGTGCTGGACGAGCCCACCGAAGGCATCCAGCCGTCGATCATCAAGGACATCGGCCGCGCCATTCGTTATCTGCGCGACCAGGCTGGCATCGCCGTCCTGCTGGTCGAGCAGTATCTTGACTTCTGCCGCGAACTCGCCGACGAGGTCAACATCATGGACCGTGGCCAGATCGTCCATTCTGGGCCGGCGCAAGATTTAGACCGGGCTGATGTTCGTAGATTTTTGACGGTCTAGAATCGGTATCGGACGTCAGTCGAGGATCCGAAGTCCTTGGCAAGCCCAATATTTCTCCGATCGGGTCACCTGTGTCTCTGGCGCGCTCAACATCGCGTGCTAGTCTTTTCTTGGCTTTTGTGAGTCGGCCGCTTCCGTATCAGTCTGGTTATCGCAGATCGAGGGCGCGGCGACGGTCGGGCAAGTTCCACGCAAGCAAGGCTTCCTAGCTTCCCTCCTGCGATTTCTGTCGTTCAAACGCGTTTGGGCACACAGGCTAAGGGACAGCCATGGAACGTTATGTCGAGGATCACCAGAAGCGGCGGCTTACCGAGCGCGTCGACATCATCACAGCCATCAATATCTTGAGGTCGCAGGGCTGCGAATACGACGATCTGATCGAGGAGATCACCAAGGTCTTCTATGTCGATCTCGATACCTTCAATGAGATCGTCATGGCGGCATAGAGCCGATTTCGCCGGTCCAGCAATCGCAGGCCGGACATTGATGAGCGCGATCAGCCGGCGCGTCGGAATGGCGAGGCGGTGACGCGGTTGCGGCCGCCGCGCTTGGCGTCGTAGAGCGCCTTGTCGGCGGCGCTGAGCACCTTGTCGAAACTGAGCCCCTCTTTGCCGCCAAACGCAAATCCGGCACTGACCGTGCATGTCAGAGAGCCGGTTTCGGTTTCTATCAGGCGCGTGGCAAACGCGGTCCGGATACGTTCCGCTGCTTCCTCGACCGTCTCCGGCAGGGTGCGCTTCAACACCAGTGCGAATTCCTCGCCGCCCATGCGCGCGGCGACGTCGGTCTGGCGAAGATTGCCGGTGAGTTCGCTCGCAAACACTTTCAGCACCTCGTCGCCCGCCGCATGGCCGAATTCATCATTGATCGCTTTGAAGTTGTCGAGGTCGAAGACGACCACCGCCGTAAAGGCGCCGACCGGAAGATGGCCATGCATGTCGAACAGCGCGCGCCGGTTGAGCAGGCCGGTCAACGGATCGGTCAGGGCATTGCGGCGGTGGTGCCTCGCCAGACGCCCCTGGTTGAGCGCAAGCGAAAGCGCGCCGATACCCGTCATGCTGGCGATGACCACAATGAGGCTGAGTTCTTCCGCCCAGTTGCTTGGTGCGTGTCCGAGTGCCAGTTTGCCGTCCCATGCCAGCACCCCCGCGCACAGCATGAAGGAAATGGCGGTGGCCGAATAGAGCGCGGTGATGCCGATTGTCAGCGCGGGGGCCTCATTGCGGCCCCGCCAGTATTCGAATGCCGTCGCGAACAGGAGCAGGGCGGCGAACAGGTTCTCGAACATGAAGCCGAGGCCGTCATAGCCGAGGGCCATGGCCGGCAGCGCCACCACCAGCGAGGCGCAGCCCCACAGTGTCCGCGGTAACGGCGAGCCGCCGGTTCTGAACTGGTAGGCCGCACCCAGCATTGTCGAGAAACCGAGCAGCAACAGGGCAAGGGTGGCGATGCCGAGGAGGCGCCCGGGCATATCGATATAGGTGTCATAGATAAAGATATCGCCGACCACGAACACCAGGCTGATCGCCCAGGTCAGCAGGAACCGCTCCGAGCGGGCGGTCAGCCACATGCCGAACAATGTCAGGCTCAGGCAAGCCGCGGAGAAACCGACAGCCAGCAGAAGTGAAGTGTAGTCGAGCGACATGCCCCTCTTTCCCTGCCGGCGGCGGCTCCAACTCTGCGGCTTGGCGTCGTCGCATTCATGCAGCAAGGAAGTGTCGATAAGGTTACGATGGTGGAGAAGATGCAGAGAATAGGCGGTTTGCCATGCGCAAAACGCAGGGATGATACACTTGCGGGCATAGGGAAATGCTCGTCAGCCGGCTACCCGTTTCATCAGCGCCATCGCGCCGAACGGTGCGCGCACCTTGCCCTCGGTGATGAAGTAGACGAACACGTCGCGGGGCTGCACAGTCGCGTCGACGGCGGGATCGGCGCGCCGCAAATCGGCCGGCTGCTTGCCCTTCGCCCAGGTTTTTACCCGCGCCGCCCATTCATCGAGGCCCTTTGGCGTGTAGCAATCGGGATTGTCGTCGCTGCCGGTCTGCAGCCTTGCATAGACGAAATCGCCGGTGACATCGGCGATATCAGGGTATTTCGCGTGGTCGGCATAAACGATCGCCGCCTTGTACTTGCGGGCGAGCGCGGCGAATTCCGGCACGATGAAACTGTCGTTGCGGACTTCGAGTGCGTGGCGCAGCGCCACACCGTCCTGCTTTTCCGGCAGCAGTTTCAGAAAGGCTTCGAAATCGTCGGGATCGAATTTCTTGGTTGGCGCGAACTGCCACAGGATCGGCCCGAGTTTTTCACCGAGGGCGGCGACACCGGAGCCGAGAAAACGCATCATCGATTCACCGGCCTCGCCCAGCACGCGGCGGTTGGTGACGAAACGGTTGCCCTTCAGCGAATAGACGAAACCGTCCGGCGCCTCGTTGGCCCATTTGACGAAAGTCGGTTCCTTGAAGCTGGAATAATAGGTGCCATTGACCTCGATGCTCGGCACCTGCCTGCTGGCATATTGCAGTTGCTTGGCCTTCGACAGCTTGTCAGGGTAAAAGGATGTATCCCAGGGTTCGAAAGTCCAGCCGCCCATGCCGGCGCGGATTGTTCCTGATGCGGTCATTGTCGTCCTCCCAGATTTCTAAAAGCGATCAGGCCGCGCTGGCTTCGTTGACCGGCTTCGCTATGTCGACGAGCACCCAACCTGGCCGGTAATGATTGGGCCGGCGACCCGTTTCGCGATAGCCGTATGCGAGATAGAGCGCGATGTTCCGTTCCATTTTCGCGTTGGTGTAAAGCCGTATCTCTGGCAGGTTCCATAGGCGCGCCTGCTCATTCGCAAAGTCGAGCAGCCTGATGCCGAGTTTCCTGCCCTGGAAGGCCGGCGAAACGGCGACGCTGAAGATCATCGCGTGGTCCTCATGCCGTTCGAGGACAATCAGCCCCGCGAATTCTGAGCCATCCTCCAGCAGCCAGACCTCGCCGCGCGCGATGCGCGGGGCGTAGTCCTCGGTCACCGGAATCGGCGGCGCGTCGAGTATGGCATTATAGGGGGCATAGGCCGCTTCCGTCAGCGCGACGATCGCTGCGAGATCGTCGGAGCGGGCAAGTCTCATCATTGAGCCAGTCCCGCGGCGGCCGCGATCACCTTTTCCATGCCCGCAGCCATCGCCGCTACTGCAGCGCCGCTGGCGTCGCCCAAGCCGTGGCGTTCGGCGATCCAGTGTGGGTCGTTGTAGGACAGCCAGACCTTGCCTTGGTCATCCTCCCAGGCCAGCGCCTTCACCGGCAAATCGATGCCGGCAAGCTGACTGTCCTGCATCAGAGGCGTGCCACCTCGCGGGTTGCCGAAGATCAGCAATTCAGTGGGCCGCAACGATGCGCCGACATCGCGGGCGCCGGCTGCGTGATCGATGCGGGCAAAGACAACCAGCCCCGCGCGCTTGACCGCCTCAGCCAGGCGGTCGATGGTTTCGGTCACGCCAAATCGGCTCTGGACCGTGATGAGGCCATCTCCAGTCATCACTCCGCCGCTTCGCGCTTGCTCCCGGGGCGCCGCTCCAGCAGTTCCTTGAGGAACTGGCCGGTATAGCTGCGCTTTTCGCGCACGATCGCTTCCGGCGTGCCCTGGGCAACCAATTCGCCGCCGCCGTCGCCGCCTTCGGGGCCTAGGTCGAGCACCCAATCGGCGGTTTTGATCACCTCCAGATTGTGCTCGATGACCACCACCGTGTTGCCCTGGTCGACCAGTTCGTGCAGCACTTCCAACAGCTTGGCGACATCGTGGAAATGCAGGCCTGTGGTCGGCTCGTCGAGGATGTAGAGCGTCTTGCCGGTCGCCTTGCGCGACAGTTCCTTGGCGAGTTTGATGCGCTGCGCTTCGCCGCCGGACAGCGTCGTCGCCTGCTGGCCGATATGGATGTAGCCGAGGCCGACCTGCTTCAGCGTGTCGAGCTTGTCGCGCACGCCGGGCACGGCGGCGAAGAAGTCGACGCCTTCCTCGACGGTCATGTCGAGCACGTCGGCGATCGACTTGCCCTTGAACAGCACGTCCAGCGTCTCCCGGTTGTAGCGCTTGCCGTGGCAGACGTCGCAGGTGACGTAGACGTCGGGCAAAAAGTGCATCTCGATCTTGATGACGCCGTCGCCCTGGCAGGCTTCGCAGCGACCACCCTTGACATTGAAGGAGAAACGCCCCGGCTGATACCCGCGCGCCTTGGCTTCGGGCAGGCCGGCGAACCAGTCGCGGATCGGCGTGAAGGCGCCGGTATAGGTGGCGGGGTTCGACCGCGGCGTGCGGCCGATGGGCGACTGGTCGATGTCGATGACCTTGTCGAGGAATTCCAGGCCCTCGATGCGGTCATGCTCGGCCGGATGTTCGCGCGAACCCATGATGCGGCGCGAGGCTGCCTTGAACAGCGTCTCGATGAGGAAGGTCGACTTGCCGCCGCCCGACACGCCGGTGACGGCGGTGAAGGTGCCGAGCGGGATTTCGGCGGTGACGTTCTTCAGATTGTTGCCGCGCGCGCCGACGATCTTCAGGCGGCGGTTCTTTTTCGCCTCACGCCGAACACCGGGGGTCGCGACTTCGAGCGCGCCCGACAAGTACTTGCCAGTGATCGAATTGGGATTGGCCATCACCTGCTGCGGCGTGCCCTGGGCGATGATCTCACCGCCATGGATGCCGGCGGCCGGACCCATGTCGACGACATAGTCGGCATGCAGGATGGCGTCCTCGTCATGCTCGACGACGATCACCGTGTTGCCGATGTCGCGCAGGTGCTTGAGCGTATCGAGCAGACGGGTGTTGTCTCGCTGGTGAAGGCCGATCGACGGCTCGTCCAGCACGTAAAGCACGCCGGTGAGGCCGGAGCCGATCTGCGAGGCCAGCCGGATGCGCTGGCTCTCGCCGCCCGACAGCGTGCCGGAATTGCGCGACAGCGTCAGATAGTCGAGCCCGACATCGTTGAGGAAGCGCAGGCGCTCGCGGATTTCCTTGAGCACGCGCACCGCAATCTCGTTCTGCTTGTCGTTGAGCTGCGCCGGCAGGTCGGTGAACCATTTGTCGGCGTTGCGGATCGACTGCTCGGTGACCTCGCCAATGTGCTTGCCGGCGATCTTCACTGCCAGCGCCTCAGGTTTCAGCCGGTAGCCCTTGCAGACCGGGCAGGGCGTCGCCGACATGAAACGCTCGATCTCCTCGCGCATCCAGGCGGATTCGGTTTCCTTCCAGCGCCGTTCGAGATTGGGGATGACGCCTTCGAAGGTCTTGGTCGTCTTGTAGGAGCGCAGGCCGTCATCGTACTGGAAGGTGACTTCGCGCTCGCCAGTGCCGCGCAGGATCGCGTCCTGGGCCGCAGCTGAAAGGTCCTTGAACTTGTCGCCGAGCTTGAAATTGTAGGCCTTGCCCAATGCCTCGAGCGTCTGCACGTAATAGGGCGAGGTCGATTTCGCCCACGGGCTGACGGCGCCGTCGCGCAGCGACACGTTCTCGTCGGGCACGACGAGGTTGGGGTCGATTGCTCGCTGACTGCCGAGACCGTCGCAGGTCGGGCAGGCGCCGAACGGGTTGTTGAACGAGAACAGCCGCGGCTCGATCTCGGGAATGGTGAAGCCGGATACCGGGCAGGCGAATTTTTCCGAGAACAGGATGCGTTCATGCGTCTCGTTCTTCGACTTGTTGACCGAATCCTCGCCGGTCTGGCTGGCATCGAGCGGCTTGTCGGCGAACTCGGCCACCGCCAGCCCCTCGGCGAGCTTCAGCGCGGTTTCGATGGAGTCGGCAAGACGCGTCGCAAGATCGCCGCGCACGACGATGCGGTCGACGACGACGTCGATGTCGTGTTTGTACTTCTTGTCCAGCGCCGGAACGTCCGCGATCTCATAGAAGACGCCGTCGACCTTGACGCGCTGAAAACCCTTCTTCTGCAGTTCCAGCAGTTCCTTGCGGTACTCGCCCTTGCGGCCGCGCACGATCGGCGCCAGCAGGAACAAGCGCGTGCCTTCCTCCAGCGCCAGCACCCGGTCGACCATCTGGCTGACCGTCTGGCTCTCGATCGGCAGGCCGGTGGCCGGCGAATAGGGCACGCCGACACGGGCGAACAAAAGCCGCATATAGTCGTAGATCTCGGTGACGGTGCCGACCGTCGAGCGCGGGTTCTTCGACGTGGTCTTCTGCTCGATGGAGATGGCGGGCGACAGGCCGTCGATCTGGTCGACGTCGGGCTTCTGCATCATTTCGAGGAATTGCCTGGCATAGGCCGACAGGCTCTCGACATAGCGGCGCTGGCCTTCGGCATAGATGGTGTCGAAGGCAAGCGATGATTTGCCCGAACCGGACAGGCCGGTCATGACGATCAGGCTGTCACGCGGCAGGTCGAGATCGACGTTCTTCAGATTGTGTTCGCGCGCCCCGCGAATGGAAAGGAATTTATGGTCGGCCATCGCCGGTCGCCGCCTCAGATCTGGAATTCGTGGGATTGGCGGGATTTTCCCGGCCATCCCCTATGTAGGTGTTTTTGCCGCCACGTCGAGAGACGCCACAATTCCCGACAGAAGTCGTTTAACCGCCTTTCCCGTGAACGGGCAAGCGGAAAGAACAAAGGCCGAACACGCTCCTGACAAAGCTGTGCAAAAGCCGGCATGGCTGTTTCGGAAAACTGACCTGGACTTAACCTCCCTGCGATCACAATTTTCGGTAACCGGCTATTGACGGTTGACGCGGCCGTCTCGCGGGAGCAGTCTCCAGAAGTCAGCGAAGCCGGCCGTCTTTCGACGGCCTCGCCGCCCCAAGGCGGCCTGCGAGACGCCGCAGGCATTTGCGATTTGCGCTTCGCGACTACTATGTCGCAACGGACACAGGAGCGGAGCATGACGCCACCGGATAGTCCCCAAGGGCTCCACGTCTCGTTGGAGCCGCGGCAGGCATAAGTGCCAGGGTTTAGCGTTCGCGCCACCCGGCAAACCGTGACTTGCCGAATCCCCCAACAATCAGAGACTGCTAGTCGGATCGTCGGCTGACGCCGCGAAGCATCCGAAATCCAACGCCGGCAGTACACTCCCGGCAAAATATGGATTTGAGATCCAGAAAAAGCCCCGTCCGTTTGCCCAGAGCACGGCGGGGCTTACGTTTTGTGATCCGCAATTGGCCGGAGACTCCGCCAGTTCGTCATCCCTGGACGCGAAGACGAAAACACGCTTCAGCCGGTCGCCAGATCAATGGTTCGGTGGCCGGATGCCGCCGGTCGCCATGTCGATGGTTATGCTGCCGCCGATCCTGACATCGGTATTGCCGATCTTGAACGTGCCATCGCCGCCTGCCGGCAATGCGTCGTCGGGTTCGGGCTGGGGAGCTGGCTTGGCGATACGGTAGTTGCCGGTCACGCCGGGCAGGGCACCCGTCTGGCCGGGTGGGGAACTGTCCTCGGCGAATGCCGCGCTCGAGGCCGCCGCGGCGACCGTAATGGCTATGATCAGTTTGTTCAGGCGGTGCTGCATGACAAGATTATAGTATCGCGCTGCAGGTCAGGCCAGACTGCGGCGCCGAAATCGATGTCGGCCGGGGCACATCAATCCGATTGCTTGCCCTGGCCCGGCTGCAAGCAATCAAATCTCCCTACTGGTTTGATGCAGGACGGGGCGGCTCGCCTGGTTGCCAGTTGCTAAAATCCATATAGCAGCGGATGGACCCGCCTTCGAGTCGCACATCGCCTCCACGCGCCAAACATGCGTACCCTTCGGCGCCATTAGACAGCAAGAAAAATGCCATGCATATTCCTGCTATAGCTAATATGGCGCGGAATGCTCGTTTGTTTGGATTGGTAAGCGCTGGCATGTATGTCTCCGCTTATAATTAAACTAGGCAATTAAGGCCGAGTTCATTGATGGGTGATGAAAAAAATGTTCTCGATTTGGTGCATCTGATTTAATTGATGCGTGGATTCCACCCAAATCACTTTATGCCGCCGCCTTCTTGCGGGTGTCGAAGACGTGGTCGACAATGCCCCATGCCTGCGCTTCCTTCGCGGTCATGAAATGGTCGCGGTCGAGCGTGCGCTCGACCTCTTCATAGGTGCGGCCGCAATGCTGGGCGTAGAGTTCGGTCATGTGGCGTTTGGTCCTGCCGATGCGCTCCGCGTGGCGCTGGATGTCGGATGCCTGGCCCTGGAAGCCGCCGAGCGGCTGATGCAGCAGGATGGTGGCGTTCGGCAGCGCGATGCGGCGCCCTGCCGTGCCGGCCATCAGCAGGAACGACCCCATCGAGGCGGCAAAACCCATGCACACGGTCGACACCGGGCAACTGATATATTGCATCGTGTCGTAGATGGCGAAGCCGCTGGTCACCACGCCGCCCGGCGAGTTGATGTAGAGCGAGATCTCCTTATCGGGATTGTCTGATTCCAGCGACAAGAGCTGCGCGCAGACCAGCGCCGAGACATCGTCGTTGATCTCGCCGTTGATGAAGACGATGCGCTCGCGCAGCAGCCGCGAGAAAATGTCGAAGGCACGTTCGCCGCGGCTCGATTGCTCGATCACCATCGGCACCAGACTGGCAATACCGCTCATTTTTCGTCTCCGATTTCGTGTTCAAGCGGCGCGCAGCAGAGAGCGCGGTGTGTTCGCGGCGACGGGCTTTCCGGTCCCGTGAACCCCGAGCGAAAGCCGGCAGCCGGTGCCCGCCATGGCGACGGCAGGTATCGCCTTCCCGGCAAAGCCGTCATGGACAATGCGCAGATGCGTGCCGCCGGAAACGGTGCGGCAGAGTGTGAAGGTGACGACACTGTCGAGTTCCCGACGATCGGCTTCGCCGCTCTCGGACCGCTCGCGCCAGGAGTAGCGAAGCAGACGCCCGGGTTCGGCATCGAGCACTTCGCACTCGATCGGCGCGCCCTGTCCGGCAAAGGCGAAGCGGCTGCCGCTTTCCGGCTTGATATCGTTCGGCATCATCCACGCCGCCAACAGCTCCGGCACGGTCAGCGCACGCCACACCTTTTCCGGCGCATCCGGGAGATCGCATTCGAAGGCGAGGGCGTCGTTGGCGGTTCGCGCCTGCTTTTCGTCGTTCATTGATCCATATCCTTCAAAACCGTCTTCAGCCTCTCGATGCGCTCCGGCCAGAAGGTCCGGTAGCGATCGATCCAGGAGAGCAGCGGGGCAAGCCCTTGCGGGTCGGCGCGGTAGTAGGCGTTGCGGCCCGCTCGCCGCTCGACGACCAGGCCGGCGCCACGCAGCACCGCCAGATGCTGCGACACAGCCGGTTGCGACACCGTCAGGCCGCTGCGCAATTCCGAAACGCTCATCTCAGCCGTGGCGAGGCGCTCGAAGACGGCGCGTCGCGTCGGGTCGGCCAGGGCGCGGAAAATCTCTGCTTCGATCATGGCAAAAGCATAAGTCGATACTTATTGATTTGGCAAGCGCTGTTTTGAGGCCCATATGAGGGGCTCGGGCATTGCTGCCATTCCTTGACAATCAGCGGCAGTGAATATAGGAACGAAAAGGGAACAAAAACCTTGTGGGAAAAGCCAGCCTTGGCAGGCGGCTGACGTCGGCAGCCTGTAAGGTACGCCCACAAAAATTTGTTTCGGATGAGCGGAGAAATATCATGGCGGGTAGCGTCAACAAGGTCATTCTGGTCGGCAACCTCGGCGCGGATCCGGAGATCCGCCGCCTGAATTCGGGCGAGCCGGTCGTCAATATCCGCATCGCCACGTCGGAAAGCTGGCGCGACAAGAATTCCGGCGAGCGCAAGGAGAAGACCGAGTGGCACAATGTCGTCATCTTCAATGAGGGCATCGCCAAGGTGGCCGAGCAGTACCTGAAGAAGGGCATGAAGGTTTATGTCGAGGGCCAATTGCAGACGCGCAAATGGCAGGACCAGACCGGGGCCGACAAGTACACGACGGAGGTCGTGCTGCAGAAATTCCGCGGCGAGTTGCAGATGCTCGACGCACGTGGCCAGGGTGAAGGCGGCCAGGTCGGCGGTTATTCCGGCGGCGGCAGCAGCCGCGGTTCCGATTTCGGCCAGTCCAGCCCGAATGAAAGCTTCAACCGCGGCGGCGGCGCGCCCAGGGGTGGCGGCGGCGGCTCGTCGCGCGAACTGGACGACGAGATCCCGTTCTGATCGATTTGACACCAAACGGCTGACGCCGCGTGGTCGAGACGCCCCGAGAGTCCTGCATGGACTTTCGGGGTTTTGCGTTGTTGATTTGGCCCGGCGGCAGGTGCGATCAAGGATTGAAAGGACAAGGCGGTGAAGGCACGGGTAAAATGGGTCGAAGAGCGCACATTCGTCGGCGAGTCCGGCAGCGGCCACAAGCTGGTCATGGGAACGGCATCCGGCCCTGAAGGCAAGACGCCAGGCCCGAGCCCGATGGAACTGGTGCTGATCGGCACCGGCGGCTGTTCGGCCTATGATGTCGTCCACATTCTCGAGAAGGGCCGCGAAGCGGTCGAGGACTGCGTCGTCGAACTCGATGCCGACAGGGCAGAGACTGACCCGAAAGTGTTTACGCGCATCCACATGCATTTCATCGTCAAGGGCAGGGCGCTTTCGACCGACAAGGTGAAACGCGCGATCGGTTTGTCGATCGACAAATACTGCTCGGCCTCGGCAATGATGGCCAAGACGGCCAAGATCACGCATGATTTTGAAGTGATCGACACGGCGGCGAAGTAGGGCAGAAGGGCAGTAGGGCAGTAGGCGTGCCGCTCACCCCGCCATCAAGGCCTTGATGCCGTCGGCCACGAACTGCACGGCCAGTGCAGCCAGAATGACGCCGAGCAGGCGGGTGAGGATCGAGCGTCCGGTCTGGCCGAGGATGCGGTCGATGCGTTCCGAGAGCACGAACACCATATAGGTGATGACGAGGCAGACGAAGATGATGCCGACCAGTGCCGCTTGCGCGGCAAAGCCCTGAAACGAGCCGGAAAGCAGCACCGTCGCAGAAATCGCGCCGGGACCGGCGATCAGCGGGATCGCCAGCGGGAAGGCGGCGATGTTGTGGATCATGTCCTTGGTGATGGCGACGTCGCCGATCTTCTCCTTGCGGTCCTGACGGCGCTCGAACACCATTTCGAAGGCGATGAAGAACAGCAGAAAGCCGCCGGCGACGCGGAAGGCCGGCAAGGTGATGCCGAACACCGACAGGATAGAGGCGCCGGCCACCGCGAACAGCGCCATCACCAGGAAGCCGATGACCGAGGCGCGCACGGAGACCTGCTGTCGCTCCTCGCGGTTCATGCCGCGTGTCACGGCGAGGAACAGCGGTGCCAGGCCGGGCGGGTCGATGGTCACGAGAATGGTGACGAAGGCATTGAACAGGCTGTCGAAACTCGGCATCGCTGACCCCTCCCGCCGGGCCGAGCCCGCTCTGCATTGGTAGAGCAAAGCCCGGCCGGTGGGAACAGTCAGAGGCATGAATGCCCCGGTTCTCCTTTATGCTGGCGCGAAGGATCGCCACCTATCATTTCGACCGCCTTTCGAAGACCTATTGAGCTTTATTCTCTCGCTGCGCCAGGAACTCGACTTCGAGGTGCCAGTCCGTGCCGCCCTGCGAGCGCTCGCCGAGCCAGCGGAAGGAGTTTTCGGTGATCCGCGAAAAGCTCCAGCGCACCGAGGAGCCCGTGCCATCGGCGCCGACTTGCACGATCGTATCGCCCTCGGCGCGGCCGAGCTGGCGGCTGAAATACTGGTTGCGCGGATCGCTCCAGAAGATGTGCCAGGCTTCCGCGCCGGGATCGTAGACGCGCAGTGTGGTGCCATAAAAAGTCCACTTGCCGAGCGAAGGCGAGGGGCCGGCATCACGGGCGGGCAGTATCCAGACGTCCTGGATGGCGCGGCCTTCCAGCACCCAGCCGAAATGCACCTCGCCGCGGCCGGTCAGCACGGTGCCATCCTCGAGGTGGCGTGAGGCATCGAACGTCCAGGCGCCGACGAAGCGGCCGTAAAGGTTCAGTTTTTCCGCAAGCCCGCCGATCGGTCCGGGGCTGTGCAAGGCTTCGGCAAAGGGGTCGAACATGGTTGCGGTCTCTTTCTGTCAGGAGGCCGTTAGGAGTAGGCGCCGACGGGGTTATGGGCTTGGGAAAAATTGCTATATTTCGGGCATGACAGCGACGACCCGCACTCTCGCATCCGGACCCGGCTGGCACGTTGCGGATGTGACCTGCACGGCAAGCGCCGGCGATCGGCCATTCGAGGAAACCCACCAGGACTTCTGCGTCGCGGCGGTGACAAGCGGCACGTTCCGCTACCGCGCGCAACAAGGGACCGCAATGCTGGCGCCCGGCGCGTTTCTGCTCGGCAATCCCGGCACGTGCTACGAATGCGGGCACGAGCATGGCAGCGGCGACCGTTGTCTCTCATTCCATTTCGGACCAGCCTACATGGAACGGATCATCGCCAGCGTGCCCGGGGCCAGGAGGCTCACCTTCGAGGCGCCACGCCTGCCGCCCTTGCCGGCCCTGGCGCCGTTGCTGGCCGAGGCGGAAGCCATGCGTGACATGGCTGACAGGGCCTCCTTCGAGGAACTTTCCCTACGTATTGCGGGTGCGGCGGTGGTTGCAGCTTCCGGCGCCGCGCCTATCAGGCGCGGACCGAGCCGCCGCGACCAGAAACGGGTGGCCGAAGCGGTACGGCGCATCGAACTGGATGGCGACGGGCCGGTCTCGCTGTCGGCACTGGCGGACGAAACCGCGACAAGTCCCTATCATTTCCTGCGCATTTTCCGGCAGGTCGCCGGCATGACGCCCTACCAATTCCTGATCAGGACCCGGCTGCACCGTGCGGCAGTACGGCTGCGGCTGTCGGACGATGCCATCTCGGCAATCGCCTTCAACGCCGGCTTCAACGATCTCTCGACCTTCAACCGCCGGTTTCGGCGCGTCATGGGCCAGACGCCCAGCAGATATCGTGCCGGGCAGCTGTCCCGGCGCTGAAAGAACGGCTTGCCCGCCGCCGGCGGCGTCAGTCCGTGGTCGGCCCGCACCAGCCTGGCAAATAGTCCGCGTCTTTGCCCTTGGCGAGCGTCAACGCCTCTTTCATCGCCTTGTCGAAGTTCTTCGCCACGGCATCCGGATCGATGCGCCGGCGCAGAAAATCCGCCCAGATGAATTCGCTGAACGGCGTCGTGTCCTTGGCGAAACCGCCTTGCCGGCGCAACTCGCCCGCCATGCTCCGGTAAGGATCGTCGATCAGCTCGCCGATTGTTTTAGGAATTGCCGAGTAATCGCGGCGCCGGCCGTTCTCATCGAAGGGGTGCATCCAGCCTCTGTTGTCGAGCACGAAAAGAAACGCGTCCTTGTCGAGCGCGGACAGGTCGCTGATCACGGTCACAAGCACGTCCTTGACCCCCTCCTCGAGCAGGGCGCGAGCGAGGTGATGGTGGTCGGTCACGTAGTTGCGATTTTTAGGACCCAATACGACCGGCACCATGTGCTTGCCGAGGAAAGCGCCGGTCTTCTTCCTGGCGTCCTGCGACCGGATCATCTGGCGCTTCAACGCAACTTCTCTCATGCCGACCGTTATCTGCGTCGGCCGAAGGTCCGCGACGGCAACCGGCGTGACAATGGGTTCTCGAGGGTCGATCATGGCACTCCATCCTGTTCCTGCCGCGGCTGTTTGCCCGGACCAAGTGATTTGATCGCTGCGTCGACACTGTGGAATATGCGCTGCGTGCCGACTATTTCGGCGATGCCGAACCGCGCCAGTGCCGCCTGGGCGCGCAGCGATTCCAGTCGTGCAATGGCAAAGACCGCGCCCGCCTTGCGGGAATGCGCGATGGTGTCGATCAGCGCCTGCGCGGCGGTGTAGTCGATTTCGACGATGTTGCTGGCCTCGAGCACGACCAGTTTCACGGTTTCGTTCCTGGCATCGACGAGATCGCAAACACCACGCTTG
The DNA here is from genome assembly GCF_013170725.1 of Mesorhizobium erdmanii. Lineage (NCBI taxonomy): Bacteria > Pseudomonadati > Pseudomonadota > Alphaproteobacteria > Hyphomicrobiales > Phyllobacteriaceae > Mesorhizobium > Mesorhizobium erdmanii. The sequence goes on from NZ_CP033361.1 coordinate 3,867,131, forward strand.
AAGCGATCGGCATTGACGAAGGATAGCGGCGCCTGGAAGGCCGCGACCAGCACGCCTGGGATCTGTTCGCCGGCATTGGGCTTGCTGGGCGGCCACCACACGGAAGTGCCAGGCACCTGTTCGAGCTCGATCGGCAGCGTCCGGGTCGCGCTCCAGATGCCGTGCAGCAGCGACAGGCCGATGCCGACCGCCACGCCGGCCTCGATCGGCAACACGACGATCGCCGCCATGGTGATCAGAATCAACACGAATTCGACCGGCGCCTGCCGGTAGACACTGGCGAACACCTTCCAGCGCAGTATGTGCTGGGCGACGAACATCAGGACGCCGGCAAGCGCGGCCTGCGGAACATTGGCGAGCAGACCGCCGCCAAAGGCGCCGAGCGCAAGCACGATGGCCGCGGCAATGAGGCCTGACAGTTGCGAGCGGCCGCCCGACTGGGAAACGATCGCCGTGCGCGGCGGGCTGGCATTGACGGCAAAGGCGCCGAACAGGCCCGACGCGATGCTGCCGGCGCCGACGCCGATGAAATCGCGGTTGACGTCGGGTGCGTCGTCCTGTTGCGAGGCGAAGGAACGCGAGGTGGCAGCCGTCTGCACCATGACGACAATGGCGATCAGCAAGGCCAGCGGAACGAGCGCCTGAACGTCAGCGAGGCCGGCTTCCGGCAGGTAGGCGCGCGGCAGGCCGTTGGGCAAGGCGCCAAGCACCTCGACGCCGCGATCCCTGAGATCGAAGACGATGACGGCAAGCGTGGCGAGCACCATGCCGATCAAGGCGCCGGGGATGCGAGCGCTGATCCGTTCCGAACAGAACACGATCGCAAACACGCCGAAGCCAAGGCCGAAGCTCCAGGGATTGGTGAGATGAAGACTGCCGGCGATCTGGCCGACACGCCGCAGGGTTTCGCCACTCTCGGCGGGCAGGCCGAGCAGCCCGGGCATCTGCGAAACGATGATATGGACGGCGATGCCGGCCAAAAACCCCGTCGTGACCGGCACGGACAGGAGATCGGCAATCCAGCCGAGGCGCAAGACGCCGCTGAGGGCCACGATCAGCCCGACCATCAATGCCAGCATGGCCGCCAGCGCCATGTAATGCGGCGAGCCTGATGTGGCGACCAGCGCCAGGCTACCGGCAAACAGCGGCGTGATGGTCGAATCCGCGCCGGCCGAGAGGTGACGGTTGGCGCCGAACAGGGCAAACGCCACTGAACCAGCCACAAAGGCGAAGAAACCGATCTCCGGAGCAAAGCCGCCGAGCCGGGCCGTTGCCATCTGCTCTGGAATGGCGATCGCGGCCAGCGTCAAACCCGCGATCAGATCGCCATTCAAATCCCGGAGCTGCCAGCCGGTCAGCGCGCGCAAAGGCAGCCACTGGCGCCAGTTCATGGTGCTTGAGGCTTTTGCCTGGGGAAGTTGGTCCATTGCCGGCTTTTGCCTTGGTGGCGGCGAAAAGCGTTGTGGCCATTTCGTCGCAATCTGCGGTATCCTTTTGAAATTACCACCAAAAATGACACTGGAAAAGTGCCGCGAACATTGGAGTTTCGGCCGCGCTTCCTATATAAGCGGTCAGTGATTCCTGATTAGATTGTGATCCGATTTGACCGACCAAAAGACACCGCGCGGCGCCGACGGCGGCCCCACCGGCATCGAGCCGATCTCCATTATCGAGGAGATGCAGAGCTCCTATCTCTCTTACGCCATGAGCGTGATCGTCAGCCGTGCGCTGCCCGATGTGCGCGACGGCCTGAAGCCCGTGCATCGGCGCATTCTCTATGCGGCGCATGAGAGCGGCTACCACTGGAACCGCAAATATGTGAAGTCGGCGCGCCCGGTCGCCGACGTGATGGGTAAATACCATCCGCACGGCGACGCATCGATCTATGACGCCTTGGTGCGCATGGCGCAGGACTGGTCGCTGCGTGTGCCGCTGATCGACGGGCAGGGTAATTTCGGCTCGATCGACGGCGATCCGCCGGCGGCGATGCGCTACACCGAATCGCGGCTGACCAAGGTCGCGCATGAGCTTCTGGAGGATATCGACAAGGATACCGTCGATTTCCAGGACACCTATGATGCCTCGGACACGGAACCGAAGGTTCTGCCGGCGCGCTTTCCCAATCTGCTGGTCAACGGCTCCGGCGGCATCGCCGTCGGCATGGCCACCAACATTCCGCCACACAATCTCGGCGAAGTCTGCAACGGCGCCATTGCCGTCATCGACAATCCGGCGATCGACCTGCCGGCGCTGATGGAGATCATTCCAGGCCCCGATTTCCCGACCGGCGGCATCGTGCTTGGCCGCTCCGGCATCTACAGCGCCTATTCGACCGGCCGCGGCTCGATCGTCATGCGCGGCAAGGTCAACATCGAACAGCGCGGCAACGACCGGGAATCGATCATCATCACCGAGGTTCCCTACCAGGTGAACAAGGCCTCGATGATCGAGAAGATGGCCGAACTGGTGCGCGACAAGCGCATCGAAGGCATTTCCGACATTCGCGACGAAAGCGACCGTCAGGGTTATCGAGTCGTCGTCGAACTGAAGCGCGACGCCGTCGCCGACGTCATTCTCAATCAGCTTTACCGCTTCACGCCGCTGCAGACCTCGTTCGGCGCCAATATGGTGGCGCTGAATGGCGGCAAGCCGGAAGTGATGAACCTGACCGACATGCTGAAGGCGTTCGTCACCTTCCGCGAAGAGGTCATCACAAGGCGGACGAAATTCCTGCTGCGCAAGGCGCGCGACCGCGCCCATGTGCTGGTGGGCCTTGCCATCGCGGTTGCCAATATCGACGAGGTCATCAAGTTGATCCGCACCGCGCCGGACCCGCAGACGGCGCGCGAGCAGTTGATGGAACGGCGCTGGCCGTCCGGCGATGTGGAATCGCTGATCCTCCTCATCGACGATCCGCGCCACCGCATCAATGAGGACGGCACCTACAATCTGTCCGAGGAACAGGCGCGCGCCATCCTCGAACTGCGCCTGCAGCGCCTGACCGCGCTCGGCCGCGACGAGATCGCCGACGAATTGAACACGATCGGCGCCGAAATCATTGATTATCTGGACATTTTGTCGTCGCGCGCGCGCGTCCAGCAGATCGTCAAGGACGAGCTCGCCGCCGTGCGCGACGAGTTCGGCACGCCTCGCCGTACCGAACTCACCGACGGCGGCGCGGACATGGAAGACGAGGACCTGATCCAGCGCGAGGACATGGTCGTGACGGTGAGCCATTCCGGCTACATCAAGCGCGTGCCATTGTCGCTCTACCGGGCGCAGCGCCGCGGCGGCAAGGGCCGCTCCGGCATGTCGACCAAGGAAGAGGATTTCGTCACAAGGCTGTTCGTCGCCAATACGCACACGCCGGTGCTGTTCTTCTCCTCGCGCGGCATCGTCTACAAGGAAAAGGTCTGGCGTCTGCCGATCGGCAATCCGCAGTCACGCGGCAAGGCGCTGATCAACATGCTGCCGCTCGAGCAGGGCGAGCGCATCACCACCATCATGCCGCTGCCCGAGGACGAGACGAGCTGGGGCGAGCTCGACGTTATGTTCGCCACGACGCGCGGTACCGTTCGCCGCAACAAGCTCTCCGACTTCGTCCAGGTCAACCGCAACGGCAAGATCGCCATGAAGCTGGAGGAAGAGGGCGACGAGATTCTCGGCGTCGAGACCTGCACCGACAATGACGACGTGCTTTTGACCGCCAGCTCCGGCCAGTGCATCCGCTTCTCTGTCGGCGACGTGCGCGTCTTCCAGAGCCGCAATTCGGTCGGCGTGCGCGGCATCACCATGGCCGAGACCGACCGCATCATCTCCATGTCGGTGATCGAGAGTGTCGATGCGCCGCCCGCCGAACGCGCCGCCTACCTCAAGCGTGCGGCGGCCGAACGGCGGGCTGCCGCGGGCATCGCCGCCGGCGAAGAGGAAGAAATAGCGCTGACCAATGAAGAGGTCGGCGAGGAGGCGGAGCTTTCCGACGAACGCTACGAGTTCCTCAAAGCACACGAGCAGTATGTGCTGACGGTGACCGAATATGGCTACGGCAAGCGCTCGTCGTCGTATGATTTCCGCCTGACTGGACGCGGCGGCAAGGGCATCCGCGCCACCGACGTGTCGAAAACGGCCGAGATCGGCCGGCTGGTGGCGACTTTCCCGGTCGGCAATGACGATCAGATCATGCTGGTGTCGGATGGGGGTACCGTCATCCGGGTGCCGGTCAACGGTATCCGCTTCGCAAGCCGCGCCACCAAGGGCGTGACCATCTTCAATACCGCCGACGGTGAGAAGGTGGTTTCGGTCGAGCGGATCTCGGAGCCGCAGCCGGACGAGGAAAGCGAAGAGATCGTTCAGGGCGGCGCCGAAGCCGATCCGGCGGCCGATGGCCCTGAGGGTGCTGAGTAGGCAGGGCAGGCTTTGACATAGCAACGCCGGCCTGTTGGCCGGCGCGGCAGCAAGTTCTAGATAGACTTAGTAGTGACGATACGGCTTGCGGGGGCCGAAGCCCTCGAAGCGCTTGGTTGTTGCCCTGACGCGGATGCGTTGCGCCTCCTGATGCAGCCCGAATACTGTGGCGATCAGCATGGCGACGGTCATTGCGGTGGCAAGCATGTAGATCAGCATATGCGTGTTCTCCTGCGCCTTACAACGGGTAGATGGGGTTTTGGTTTCATCTTATTAAGGGTGCAACCTAGTGAACGCTGCGTGAAGGCTTCGTGATCAGCGTGTTCATCTGTCGTTCATGTGCCGGAAAAGGTTCACGGCCTGCGCGCTGATCGGATTTGCCTTTGCGAGAGAGGCTCGCTAGAAGCTGCGGCATGATGGAACGCATCGCCCTTTACGCCGGCTCCTTCGACCCGCTGACCAACGGCCATCTCGATGTGCTGAAAGCGTCGCTGGCCGTGGCCGACATCGTCTACGCCGCGATCGGCATTCATCCGGGCAAGAAGCCGCTGTTCTCCTTCGAAGAACGGGTGCAGCTCATCGAAGCGGCCACCAAGGCCGAATTTGGCCGCGATGGCACCCGCATCAAGGTCGTCGCCTTCGACGGCCTGGTCATCGACGCCGCCAGGAGAGAGGGTGCCTCGATCATGATCCGAGGCCTGCGCGACGGCACCGATCTCGATTACGAAATGCAGATGGCCGGCATGAACGAAACCATGGCGCCCGAGCTGCAGACGGTTTTTCTGCCCGCCAGCCCGTCGGTACGCACCATTACCGCCACACTTGTGCGCCAGATAGCCTCCATGGGCGGCGACATCCGCCCCTTCGTGCCGGCGGCGGTCGCTGGCGCGCTCACCGCCAAATTCGCAAAATAAGTTTCTCGGAGAAGACCATGCAGCTGAAAAAGCTCGCCTCGTTCCTCGTCGTGCTTGCCGGTCTCCTGACCGCATCGGTCTCGGCCTATGCCGCCGACCCCGAAAACACCATGATCATCACGCTCAAGGATGGCGACGTCACCATCGCCTTGCGGCCTGATCTGGCGCCCAAGCATGTCGCGCAGATCAAGAAGCTCGTCCGTGATCATGCCTATGACAATGTCGCCTTCCACCGTGTCATCGACGGCTTCATGGCCCAGACCGGCGACGTCAAGTTCGGCAACATGAAGAAGGGTTTCAACGCCCAGGCCGTCGGCACCGGCGGTTCCGATCTGCCTGACCTGCCGGCCGAATTCTCGCAGACCGAGCACTACAAGCGCGGCGTGGTCGGCATGGCCCGCTCCCAGGATCCGAACTCCGCCAATTCGCAATTCTTCATCATGTTCGCGCCGGCGCCGCCGCTTGATGGCCAGTACACCATCGTCGGCAACGTCGTCAGCGGCATGGAACTGGTCGACAAGATCAAGAAGGGTGACGAGGCCGACAACGGTACGGTCTCCGACCCCGACCGGATGATCAAGGTGCGCATCGCCGCCGATAAGTAACTCTATTTTCTGAGAAAAAGGATATCTGACATGGCTGAGATCAAGGACCGCGAGAACGCGCTCATCCTGGAAACGACCAAGGGTAAGGTCGTCATCGAGCTTTTCCCCGATTTGGCCCCCGGCCATGTCGCCCGGATCAAGGAACTGGCCAGGGAAGGCGCCTATGATGGCGTCGTCTTCCACCGCGTCATCGACGGCTTCATGGCGCAGACCGGCGACGTCAAGTTCGGCAATTCGAGCAAGCCGAGCTTTGCTCCCTCGCGTGCCGGCATGGGCGGCTCGGAAAAGCCTGACCTGAAGGCTGAATTCTCCAACGCCAACCACGGTCGCGGCACTTGCTCGATGGCCCGTTCGCAGAACCCGAACTCGGCCAATTCGCAGTTCTTCATCTGCTTCGACGATGCCGCCTTCCTCAACCGCCAGTACACTGTCTGGGGCCAGGTCATCGAAGGCATGGACAATGTCGACAAGATCAAGCGCGGCGAGCCGGTGGTCGATCCCGACAAGATTGTGTCGCTGAAGGTCGCGGCGGACGTCAAGTAAGGCGGAACGACAATGATGGGCGTCGTCTGGTCGCTTCTCGGCATCCTGTCCGGCGCCTTCATTGCCATTCAGGCTCCGATCAATTCGCAGTTGGCACGCGGCCTGGGGCTCCCGGTCGCGGCTGCCGCCTTCTCGTTCCTGTCGGGCGCCGTCGTGCTCGGCATCATCTCCGTCACGGTGGTGAAGCTGCAAGGCATCACCCTCGACTGGAAGGCACCGGCGCCCTGGCTGTTCGTCGCCGGCGGCATGCTCGGCGGCTTCTATGTCACGCTCTCGACAATCCTGACGCCACGCATCGGTGCCGCCGCGCTTATGGCGTTCCTGGTGGCTGGCCAGTTGCTGGCTGGCATGCTCATCGACCGCATCGGCTTCCTCGGCGTCGCCGTTCGGGAAATCTCGCTCGGTCGCGTTGCCGGCGCGGTGCTGCTCTTGGCCGGAGCGCTGCTCGTCCGGCTCTACTGATGCGCGTCGACCTCTTCGATTTCGACCTGCCGGAAGAGCGCATCGCGCTTCGCCCTGCCGAGCCGCGCGACAGCGCCAAAATGCTGGTGGTCAAGCCGGGGGGGGAACTCGACGACCGCATAGTCGGCGACCTGCCGTCCTTGCTCAGGGCCGGCGACGTGCTGGTTTTCAACGACACCAAGGTCATTCCGGCGCAGCTCAAAGGCATCCGGCGGCGTGGCGAAGCACAGGCGCAGGTCGAGGCCACCTTGCACATGCGCGTGGCGCCGGATCGCTGGCTCGCATTCATGCGGCCAGGCAAACGCATCGGGGTCGGCGACCGCATCCATTTCGGCCATGACGGCAATTCCTGTTTCCTCGGCCAGCTCGACGCCACGGTCATCGAGAAGGGCGAGGGGGGCGAAGCACTGCTTGGCTTCGACCTGTCCGGACCATTCCTCGACGAGGCGCTGCACACCGTCGGTCACATTCCATTGCCGCCCTACATCGCCTCGAAGCGTGACGAAGACGAGCGCGACCGTTCCGACTACCAGACCATCTATGCAAGGGAGGAAGGGGCGGTTGCCGCGCCCACCGCCGGCTTGCATTTCACGCCGGAGCTCTTTGCGGCGCTCGACGCCAAGGGAGTCGAACGCCATTTCGTCACGCTTCATGTCGGTGCCGGCACGTTCCTGCCGGTCAAGGCAGACGACACCGCCGATCACAAGATGCATGCCGAGATCGGTTCGGTCAGCCGGGAAACAGCCGACGCGCTGAACGCTGCCAAGGCGAGAGGCGGGCGCATCGTCGCCGTCGGCACGACTTCGTTGCGGCTGCTGGAGAGTGCGGCGCGCGACGACGGTACGGTACCTGCGTGGTCCGGCCCGACCGACATCTTCATCACGCCCGGCTATCGCTTTCGCACCGCCGACATGCTGATGACAAATTTCCATCTGCCGCGCTCGACGCTGTTCATGCTGGTTTCGGCCTTCAGCGGCCTCGACACGATGCGGGCCGCCTATGCGCATGCTATCGCGAACCGCTACAGGTTCTATTCCTACGGCGACGCAAGCCTGCTTTACCGAGCGGAGACGAGCGATGGACGATGACCTGCAAGCCCTCGATCGCGATGCCCTGATCGCCGAGGTGAAGAAATTGCGCGCCGGCATTCGGGCGCATCGCGACACGTCGGGCCATGACCTTTGCTGGCATCATCCCGATCTGTGGGACCTGCTGCCGGAAAAGACCACGCCATCGATCGCCGTGCCGCCCTGGCCCAAATTCATGCGTGGCTGCGTCCAATACCGGCAGTCGCTCGACAGACAGGCGCCTGACGCGCCGATCCACGACAAGGAATTCAATGGCTAAGCCGTTCACCTTCAAGGTTCTGGCGACCGACGGCAAGGCGCGGCGTGGTGTCATCGACATGCCGCGCGGCGAGATCCGTACACCCGCCTTCATGCCGGTCGGCACCGGCGGCACGGTCAAGGCGATGTATATGGACCAGGTGCGTGGCGTCGGCGCGGACATCATCCTGGGCAACACCTACCACCTGATGCTGCGGCCGGGCGCCGAGCGCGTGGCGCGGCTTGGCGGCCTGCACGAATTCGCCCGCTGGCCGCATCCGATCCTGACCGACAGTGGCGGTTTTCAGGTGATGTCGCTGTCGAAGCTGAGGAAACTGACCGAGAAAGGCGTCACCTTCCGCTCGCATATCGATGGTGCCGCCTACGAGATGTCGCCCGAGCGTTCGATCGAGATCCAGGGCCTGCTCGATTCCGACATCCAGATGCAGCTCGACGAATGCACGGCACTGCCGGCCGAGCTCAAGGAGATCGAGCGCGCCATGGAGCTGTCGCTGCGCTGGGCGGAGCGTTGCAAGACGGCTTTCGGGGACCAGCCAGGCAAGGCGATGTTTGGCATCGTGCAGGGCGGCGACAATGCTGCGCTGCGCATTCGTTCGGCGCAGGCGCTGAGCGCCATGGAGCTGAAGGGCTATGCGGTCGGCGGCCTGGCCGTCGGCGAGCCCCAAGCGGTAATGCTCGAAATGCTCGACATCACCTGTCCGGTACTGCCCCATAACAAGCCGCGCTATCTCATGGGCGTCGGCACGCCCGACGACATCCTGAAATCGGTGGCGCGCGGCATCGACATGTTCGACTGCGTTATGCCGACGCGAGCCGGCCGCCACGGCCTTGCCTACACAAGGCGTGGCAAGGTCAATCTGCGCAACGCGCGCCATGCCGACGACCCGCGCCCGCTCGACGAGGAAAGCGACTGCCCGGCAGCGCGAGGCTATTCGCGCGCCTATCTGCACCATCTGGTGCGCTCGCAGGAGGCGCTGGGCGCCATGCTTTTGACCTGGAACAATCTTTCTTATTACCAGAAGCTGATGCAGGACATCCGCGCCGCGATCGAGACCGGCAGCTTTGACGTGCGTGGGGCTGAAATCACCGAAGGCTGGGCGAGGGGCGATATCCCAGTCCTCTAGCTAAACCTCAGGTGCTGAGCGAGTTCGATGCGCGCAGGCTGCAGCCGGTGATCTGGAACGTGCCGTCGGGCTGCTGCTGCAACGTATAGACCGCCTCATAATCCTTGCCGTCGGGACCGACGATCAGCACCTGCTGGATGATCGAACCCGGGCCTGTCTGCTCGACCTTGCCGAAGGAATAGGATTGTGGCTTGCGCACTGGAGGGTAGCCATTGGTCACCATGTTCATGAAGGCATCGACGGTCGGGAAGACCTGTTTCACGTTCGGGGCGGCGAAGCTGTAGGCCTTGGCGCCGTCATCGGCGAGGAGGGCCTTCAACTGGCCGTCGATGACAGCCTGGCCCGCCTTGACCTCGGCATCGCCGGCAAATGCCGAGGACGCCAGCATGAACGGTACCATCACGAATGCGAAAAAGGCGCGGCGCATGGCCTGTCTCCACTGTCCCTCGAAGGATGCCTCCGGAAAGCTGTTCCTGGAGACATCTTAACATACGCGTGACGGCGCCTCGCGGTTTCAGTATCCGCCAATATTCTTCCTCGTCGAGGCAGGTCCCTCATGCTTAAGCTTCCTTTAAGGCGGGGCGCTCATCGTGAACCTTGGGGGAGAGAGCATGCAAGACCGATGGGACGAATGATTTTCACGCGGTCCGTTGATCGGCGCCTTTTGTTGAAAGGTGCCGCCGGCCTTGCGGCTTTGGCGCCGCTGCCCGCCTGGCCAAGGATCGTGGCGACGGTCAGCGAAGTGGCCTTCGACCCGGCGATACCGGCGCTTGGTAATCCCAAGGGCGATGTGACCATCGCCGAATTCGTCGATTACCAGTGTCCGGTCTGCAAGCTTGTCTTTGTCGAACTGAAGAAGCTGCTGGCCGAGGACCATGGCGTCCGGCTGGTGATGAAGGACTGGCCGATCTTCGGTGACGTCTCGCGCGATGCCGCGCGGATGGCGTTGTCGGCCGGTGACCACTATCCAGCCGCTGTCGATGCGCTGATGACCAATGAACGTGGGCTTTCCGCGCATCGCACTGACGATATTCTCGGCGTGGCCGGCGTCGATGTCGCCAGTGCGCGCGCCGCTCTCGCTGACCGTCAGCCGGCGATCGATGCCTTGCTGTCGCGCAACGATGCGCAGGCAACGGCCTTCCGGCTGCGGGGCACGCCGGCGCTGGTGATCGGCGGCAGGCTGTTCAAGCGTGGCATGCCGGTTGCGGAGCTGCGCGAGGCCGTGGCCAGGGCCCGCGCCGGCTAAGTACGGATTCCAGTGCTTGAAAGGCCGCCTCCAGTCTGCCAGAAGGGCCGCTTGGACTTGGACGTTTAGCGGGACGAAGCCATGAAGGCGTTTTTCGTGCAGATCAAATGCGAGCTGGGCAAATCCTATGAGGTTGCCAGCGCGCTTGCCGACGCCGAGATCGCCTCGGAAATCTATTCCACCGCCGGCAATTACGATCTGCTCGCCAAATTCTATGTCGATGACGAAGAGGACGTCGGCCATTTCGTCAACGAGAAGGTGCAGATTCTCCCCGGCATAAAAGACACCTTCACGGTCGTCACCTTCCGCGCCTTCTAGCCAGGAATGCATCTGCCCGGGCACAAGGCAAAGCCTGTTCAAGGTCATATTTCAGCTGCCTCAATTTTAGGCAGCCGCAACATACTGATCGTCCGGATCTCCCAAATCACCGATTGCGCTTGATTTTCTCCGGCCACGCCATTGAAATGGCGTCACAGGGGAGTATGCGATTGGCAGCGTTCGATGAAATGCTTCCGGAAGTCTCCGGATTGAGAAGACCGTATTCGGCTTATGACCGCTGGCTGAAGGAGCAGGATCCGGCCAGGCTTACCGAGAAGATGCAGGACGCCGAACGCGTCTTCCGCAAGACCGGCATCACCTTCGCCGTCTATGGCGAGCAGGAGGCGTCCGAACGGCTGATCCCGTTCGATATTGTCCCACGCATCATTTCCGGCAATGAGTGGCGGCGCTTGACGCAAGGCATAGAGCAGCGCGTGCAGGCGCTGAACGCCTTCCTTGACGATATCTATCACCGCCAGGAGATTCTGCGCGCCGGTCGCGTGCCGCGGGAGTTGATCGCCAAGAACGAGGCTTTCCTGCCGGAAATGATCGGAGTGCGCCCGCCCGCCGGCGTCTACACCCACATTATCGGCGTCGATATCGTGCGCATCAGCGAAGACGAATTCTATGTGCTGGAGGACAACGCACGCACGCCGTCCGGCGTCTCCTACATGCTGGAGAACCGCGAGACGATGATGCAGCTGTTCCCCGAGCTGTTCCAGAAGATCAAGGTGCGGCCGGTGGAGAACTACCCGCAACTGCTGCGTCAGTCGCTGGCGGCGGTTCGTCCGCAGAGCACCAAGGGCGCGCCGACCATCGCGGTGCTGACACCCGGCAGCTTCAACTCCGCCTATTTCGAGCACGCCTTCCTCGCCGACCAGATGGGCGTGCAACTGGTCGAGGGCCAGGATCTGCGCGTCGTCGACGGCCATGTCGCGATGCGCACGACCGAGGGCTACAAGCAGATCGACGTGCTCTACCGGCGCGTCGATGATTCTTTCCTCGACCCGCTGACCTTCCGGCCGGATTCGGCGCTTGGCATACCCGGCATCATGGATGTCTACCGCGCCGGCAACATCACCATCGCCAATGCGCCGGGTACCGGCATAGCCGACGACAAGGCGATCTATTCCTACATGCCGGAGATCGTCGAGTTCTACACCGGCCGCAAGGCGATCCTCGGCAACATCCCGACCTGGCGCTGTTCGGAACCTGACAGCCTGAAGTATGTGCTCGAGCACATCCATGAGCTGGTGATCAAGGAAGTGCACGGCTCCGGCGGCTACGGCATGCTGGTCGGCCCGGCGGCGACCAGGAAGGAGTGCGAGGCCTTCGCCAAGAAGCTCGCCGCGAAGCCTTCGAACTACATCGCCCAACCGACACTGGCGCTGTCGACCTGCCCGATCCTGACCGACAAGGGACTGGCGCCGCGCCACGTCGATCTCAGGCCCTATGTGCTGGTATCCGACCGCATCCAGATCGTTCCCGGCGGCCTGACGCGCGTCGCGCTCAAGGAAGGCTCACTGGTGGTCAATTCCTCGCAGGGTGGCGGAACGAAAGATACGTGGGTGTTGGATGATTGAGACGAGCGCGGGGAACGCAGCAATCATGAGACGTATTCTTCGCTATTCGCTACTGACTATTCGCTATTCGCCCGACACCGGAGCAAGCTGACATGCTTTTGGGCCGCACCGCCAACGGGCTCTACTGGATGAACCGCTATATCGAGCGGGCTGAAAACATGGCGCGACTGGTCGATGCCGGGCTGCGCATGGCGCTGACGCGCACGCAGAGCGCGTCCGAGGAGTGGAACTCGGTGCTGCTCAGCGCCGGCGCCGACGTGGCCTTCAAGCAGAAATATTCGGACTATACGGCCGCCAATGTCGCCGATTTCCTGCTGCGCGACACGTCGAACCCGTCGAGCACGATGTCGTCGATCGAGACCGCGCGCAACAATGCCCGCATGGTGCGCACCGCGCTGACGCGCGAGACCTGGGAAAGCATCAACGAAGCCTGGATGGCGCTGAAGCGGATGCTGGCCAAGCCGATCGACGAGCGCGACCTGCCCACTGTGCTCGACGCGATCAAGCGCGAAACGGCGCTGATCCGCGGCTCGTTCTACGGCACCATGCTGCGCAACGAGATCTTCGACTTCTCGCAACTTGGCACCTATGTCGAGCGCGCCGACAACACCGCACGCATCCTAGACGTGAAATACTATGTGCTGTTGCCGTCGATCTCCTGGGTCGGCTCGACGCTCGACAACTATCAGTGGGAATCAATCCTGCGCTCGGTGTCTGCGCACCGCTCCTACCGCTGGGTCTATGACGCCGACTACAAGCCGACGAACATCGCCGATTACCTGATCCTCAACGTGCGCATGCCGCGTTCGCTGACGTTCTGCTACCGCTTCCTGGCCGAGCACCTGAAATTCCTCGGCGACGATTACGGCGAACGTCATGCCTGCCACGCCACGGCGGAGAAGACGCAGACAATGCTGAGGGCAGGGTCGATCAAGGATATTTTTGATGCCGGCCTGCATGAATTCCTGGCCAATTTCATCAGGGACAACACCAGGCTCGGCGACGAAATCGCGCAGGATTACCGGTTTTATTGAGGACATCATGCGACTCAAGATCACCCACCGGACCGAATACCGCTACGACGCGCCGGTGCAATATCTGCTGCAACGGCTGCGGTTGCTGCCGGTGAGCGGGCCTACGCAGACCGTGCTGTCCTGGGCGCTGAAGGTCGAAGGCGCGCGCGAGGAGGTGCGATTTACCGATCACTACGGCAACGACACGCGACTGCTGAGCGTCGAGGGCAACCACGATTTCATCACCGTCGAAGCGTCTGGCGAGGTGGTGACGCGCGATACATCCGGCGTCTGTGGGGCGCATCAGGGTTTTGCGCCGTTGTGGTTGTTCGCGCAGGAGACGCCTTTGACCACGATAGGCGGCGGCGTCCGTAATCTTGCCGAAGCGGTCGGCAAGGGCACCGACATCGAAAGGCTGCACCGGCTGATGGCAATGATCGGCGAACGCGTCGCCTACACGCCGGGCACGACCAATGCGGCCACCCCGGCCGAAGAGGCCCTGACGCTGAAGACTGGGGTCTGCCAGGACCATAGCCACATCTTTGCCGCCACCGCGCGTGCGATGGGTTTTCCAGCCCGCTATGTCAGCGGCTACCTGATGATGGATGCGGACGTCGAGCAGGCGGCAAGCCATGCCTGGTCCGAGGCGCATGTTCCGGGGCTCGGATGGGTTGCCTTCGACCCCGCAAACGGGATTTCTCCCGACGAACGCTATGTGAAGGTGGCCACCGGCCGCGACTATCGCGATGCTTCTCCGGTGTCGGGAATTCGACTGGGACAGGCGGAAGAACAGCTTGCGGTCACCGTCACGGTGGAGCAGTAATCCGCCGAGGATTGGTGCCAGAAGAGATTCCATGACCTATTGCGTCGGCCTAAAGATCGATCGCGGGCTCGTGTTCATGTCGGACACGCGCACCAATGCCGGTATGGATTCGATCTCGACCTTCAAGAAGATGCACGTCTGGGAGCAGCCCGGCGAGCGCGTCATCGTCTTGATGTCGGCCGGCAATCTGGCGACGACGCAGGCCGTGGTCAGCCTGCTTGACGAGCGCACCAAGGCGGTGACGGACCGTCACGAGAAGCTGCTCGAAACGCCATCCATGTACCAAACGGTGCGGCTGGTGGGTGATACGGTGAAAGAGGTGATCGCACAGGCGTCACCGGTCGGCGAGAAGGCCGATTCCTATTTCAACGCCTCCTTCATCCTGGGCGGCCAGATCAAGGGCAGTCCGCCACGGCTGTTCATGATCTATCCCGAGGGCAATTTCATCGAGTCGACCGACGACACGCCTTTCTTCCAGATCGGCGAGACCAAATACGGCAAGCCGATCATCATCCGCGCCTATGAGCGCGCGATGAGCCTGGCCGAGACGGTAAAGCTGCTGCTGGTGTCGTTCGACTCGACGCTGAAGTCGAATCTGTCGGTCGGCTTGCCGCTCGACCTGCTGTTTCTGGAACAGGACGCCTTCAAGGTCGGCCTGAAGAAGCGGATCGGCCAGGACGACCAGTATTACCGCACGATCTCCGATGGCTGGTCAAATGCGCTGAAAACGGCTTTTGCCAGCCTGCCGGATTTTCCGGGGTAGGGCGTGTGCGCCGCCAGCGCTTGATTAATGGTGGATTTTGAAAGTCGGGCCGAGAGCGCCGGCATTGCGGTCCGTGTCGGGAGGACAGGATGAACAATGATGAGTTCCGGCAGTGGTCGCAGCGCGCCGCCGACTGGGGCGCCGACTATCGGGACAATTTGCGCGAGCGGCCGGTGCGGCCGCTGGTCGAGCCCGGCGACATATTCAGGAGCATAGAAGCGTCACCGCCCGAAGACGCCGAGCCGATGGACAGGATCTTCGCCGATTTCGAAGGCAAGATCGTGCCGGGCATGACGCATTGGCAGCATCCGCGATTCTTCGCCTATTTCCCGGCGAACGCGGCGCCGGTTTCGGTGGTGGCTGAGTATCTGGTCTCGGCCATGGCCGCGCAATGCATGCTTTGGCAGACCTCGCCGGCGGCGACCGAACTCGAAACCCGCACCGTCGACTGGATGCGCCAGGCGCTCGGCCTGCCGGATGGCTTCTCCGGCGTCATCCAGGATTCGGCCTCGTCGGCGACGCTGAACGCCGTGCTGACCATGCGCGAGCGGGCGCTGGATTGGCAAGGCAACAAAAAGGGACTGACCGGCCAGGCACGGCTGCGCGTCTATTCCTCGGATCAGGTGCACACGTCGATCGACCGGGCGATCTGGGTATCGGGCATCGGCGAGGATAATCTCGTGCGCATTCCCATCGCCGGCCGCTTTCGCGCCATGGATACAGCAGCCCTGGAAGCGGCAATCGTCGCTGATCGTGCGGCTGGAATGCTGCCAGCCGGCATCATAGGCAGCGTCGGCGGAACCAGCATCGGCGGCACGGACAATATCGCCGCGATCGCCGGTGTGGCGCGCCGGCATGGGCTCTATTTGCATGTCGATGCCGCGTGGGCCGGATCGGCAATGATCTGCCCGGAGTATCGCCATTTCTGGGCCGGCGTCGAACAAGCGGATTCTGTCGTCTTCAATCCGCACAAATGGCTTGGAGCACAGTTTGACTGCTCCATCCAGTTCTTGCGACAGCCGGAAGACCTGGTGCGCACGCTGGCGATCAAGCCCGAATTCCTCAAGACGCACGGACGGGACGGCATCATCAACTATTCCGAATGGTCGGTGCCGCTCGGCCGGCGCTTCCGCGCCTTGAAATTGTGGTTCCTGCTGCGCGCCTACGGGCTGCAAAACCTGCGCGCCATGATCCGCAACCATGTTGCGTGGAGCGAGGGGCTTGCCGCACGGCTGGCAGGCGAGCCGGATTTCGAGATCGTCAGCGAACCGATGCTGTCGCTGTTTTCGTTCCGGCACATCGTGGGCTCAGGTGCCGATGCCGACGAGCACAATCTGCGGCTGGTCAATGCGATCAACGACGATGGCCGCATTTACCTGACGCAGACGAGGGTCGACGGGCATGTGGCGATCAGGTTCCAAGTCGGCCAGTTCGAAGCAACAGCCGACGATGTCGATGCGGCCTTTGTCGTCATCACCGAAATCGCACGGGACATGGCCTGAAAGGTCGCTACAGGATTGCGCCGGAGTTTGCCTTTGCAATCAGATGATTTCCCTTAGCCGGCTTATGCCTTTTCATTGCTTTCGTTTTCCGCTATAGACAAGAAAAACGAAAACGGGAGCTTGCAGTGTATCTGTCCCCACGCCATGCCGAAATCATCCAGATGGCCAAGGACCACGGCCGCGTGCTGGTCGACGACCTAGCCACCCACTTCAACGTAACCCCGCAGACCATTCGCAAGGATCTCAACGATCTTTGCGACCAGCGGCTGCTTTCGCGCATCCATGGCGGAGCATTGTTCCCGTCCGGTATAGAGAACATGGAGTATGAGGCCAGGCGCAAGATCGCGGCGGACGAGAAGGAAGCGATCGGCCGCGCAGCCGCCAGGCTCATCCCCGACAACGCCTCGCTATTCATTAATATCGGCACCACGACCGAGGCGGTCAGCAAGGCGTTGCTGGATCATAGCGGTCTCATGGTCATCACCAATAATATCAATGTTGCCAACAGGATGCGCATATATCCCTCGATCGAGGTAGTGATCGCTGGCGGCGTGGTGCGCGGTTCGGACGGCGGCGTCGTCGGCGAGGCGGCGGTCGATTTCATCAGGCAGTTCAAAGTCGACTACGCCGTCATCGGCGCCTCGGCCATCGACCATGACGGCGCCTTGCTCGACTTCGATTTTCGCGAGGTGAAGGTGGCGCAGGCAATCATCGCCAATGCCCGGCATGTGATTCTGGTCTCCGACCAGACCAAGTTCGAACGCACCGCGCCGGTGCGCATCGGTCATCTGTCGCAGGTCAACACCTTCATCACCGACCGCTGCGACATCCCGTCGGTGCGCAAGATATGCCAGGAGGCCGAGGTTCAGCTGATCGAGACGTCAGTTGGCTGAGGCTCATCACGCCCGCTTCACGACCTTGCGATATTTCGTTTGACATTCGTTATCGGTTCGAAATAATTCCACCATGGTTTCGTAAAAGACCGGAAACGGTGCAATGCGAAATCGTGGAGGAGTTAAGTGGACACGTCTTCAGTCCGGGACATTTTCGTCATAGGTGGCGGCATCAATGGGTGCGGCATTGCCCGCGATGCCGTTGGACGCGGGTTCTCGGTTTTTCTCGCCGAGATGAACGACCTTGCCAGCGGAACCTCCTCCGGCTCGACCAAGCTCATTCATGGCGGCCTGCGCTATCTCGAATTCTACGAGTTTCGTCTGGTGCGCGAGGCACTGATGGAGCGCGAGGTTCTGTGGAAGAACGCGCCGCACATCATCTGGCCGATGCGCTTCGTGCTGCCCTATGCCAAGGGCCTGCGTCCGGCCTGGCTGATCCGGCTCGGCCTGTTCCTCTATGACCACATTGGCGGACGCAAATTGCTGCCGGCGACCAGGACGCTGGACATGGCTACGGATCCGGCCGGTAAGCCTCTGAAGCCATTGTTCAAAAAGGCCTTCGAATATTCAGACGGCTGGGTCAACGACGCGCGGCTGGTGGCGCTCAACGCACGCGACGCCGCCGACCGTGGCGCAACGATCCGCACACGCACGAAAGTTGTCGGCGCGCGCCGCGAAAACGGCCTTTGGACGATCAAAATAGAGGACCTGCGGAGCGGTGGGACCGAGGAGGTCAAGGCGCGGCTGCTGGTCAATGCCGCCGGACCGTGGGTCGATCATGTACTCTCCGGCGTCGTCGGCCTGAACGATGTGCACAATGTGCGCCTTGTGCAGGGCAGCCACATCGTCATCGCCAAGAAGTTCGACGATCCGCGTGCCTATTTCTTCCAGAACAAGGATGGCCGCATCATTTTCGCCATCCCCTATGAGGAAGAGTTCACGCTGATCGGCACCACCGACCAAGACTACCTCGGCGATCCGCATGAGGTGAAGATCAGCGACACCGAGATCGATTATCTCTGCGCCGCGGCAAGCGAATATTTCGCCCAGCCCGTCAAGCGTTCCGACATCGTCTGGACCTATTCGGCCGTGCGCCCGCTCTATGATGACGGCGCCTCCAAGGCGCAGGAAGCGACGCGCGACTACGTGCTGAAGGCCGATGGCGGCGAGGGCGCGGCGCCGATCGTCAACGCCTTCGGCGGCAAGATCACCACCTATCGCCGGCTGTCGGAATCGATGCTGGAAAAGATCGAAGGTTTTCTCGGCAAGCGCGGCAAGCCGTGGACATCAAATGCGCCGCTGCCCGGCGGTGATTTTCCGGCCACCGGTTTCGACGCGCAGGTGGCGAAGCTGAAGACGGCCTATCCGTTCCTCGACGCGCGTCTCGCCCGCCGGCTGACCCGGCTTTACGGGACGCGGGCTCAGCTCCTGCTCGGTCTTGCCAAGTCGAATGCCGAGCTCGGCCGCAATTTCGGTGGCGACCTCTACGAGGCCGAGGTGCGCTATCTCGTTGAAAACGAATGGGCGGTCACGGCGGAAGATGTGCTGTGGCGGCGGACCAAGCGCGGCCTGCACCTTGCCCGTGAACAGGTCGCGGCACTCGATGAATTCATGCGCGGCATAAGCCGCCGGCACGTCGCGGCCGCCGAATGAAGAGGGTCATGAGCTGATGCGGAAAGCCTGGGAGGAGGCGTCATGCTTGAACTGAGGAACGTCACCAAGACGGTCGGTGCGGTCGAGCATATACGCGACGTCTCGCTGACACTTCAGCATGGCTCGCTTAACGTTTGGGTCAAGAGCTGGCAGAAGTAGGACGGTCTATGCGAGCGTTCGCGCTCGTGTGAAATTGGGGAGGCGGCGCGTTGCCGTCTCCCCTGTTTGTATCAAGGCGGAGGATATTGGAATGACCGGTTTTGTGCTGGCGATCGACCAGGGGACGACATCGACCCGGGCGATCCTGTTCGACAAGGACATGAAAGTCGCCGGCACCGGGCAGAAGGAATTCACCCAGCACTATCCGGCGTCGGGCTGGGTCGAGCATGATCCGGAAGACATCTGGGCGGGTGTGCTTGCGACGGTGAAAGCGGCGCTGAAGGTTGCAGGCCGCACCGCATCGGATGTGGCCGCGATCGGCATCACCAACCAGCGCGAAACCGTGGTCATCTGGGACAGAGCGACGGGCAAGCCGATCCACAACGCGATCGTCTGGCAGGACCGCCGCACCGCGCCGCTCTGCCAGAAGCTGAAGACGCAGGGCCTGGAGAAGAAATTCACCCGCAAGACCGGCCTGCTGCTCGATCCCTATTTCTCAGGCACCAAGATCGCCTGGATGCTGGACAAGGTGAAGGGGGCGAGGAAGCGCGCCGGGAAGGGCGAATTGCTGGCCGGCACCATCGACAGCTTCCTGATCTGGCGGCTCACCGGCGGCAAGGTTCATGCAACGGACGCCACCAATGCGTCGCGTACGCTGATCTACAACATCGAGAACAACGCCTGGGACGATGAGCTGCTGGCCATTCTCAATATTCCGGCAAAAATGCTGCCGGAGGTCAAAGACTGTGCGGATGACTATGGGATCACAGAGAAAAATCTCTTCGGCGCCGAGATAAGAATCCTTGGCGTTGCCGGCGACCAGCATGCCGCGACCATCGGCCAGGCCTGCTTCGAGCCGGGCATGATGAAATCCACCTATGGCACCGGCTGCTTTGCGCTGCTCAACACCGGCAGCGATCTGGTCCGTTCGAAGAACCGGCTTTTGACCACCATCGCTTACCGGCTGAACGGCAAGACGACCTATGCGCTGGAAGGCTCGATCTTCATTGCCGGGGCGGCCGTGCAGTGGCTGCGCGACGGCATCAAGGTGATCGGCAAGGCCGAGCAGAGCGGCAAACTGGCTGAAGAAGCCGACCCGACACAGAACGTTTATCTGGTGCCGGCGTTTGTCGGTCTTGGCGCGCCGCACTGGGACGCCGACGCGCGCGGCGCTATCTTCGGTCTGACCCGCAATTCCGGCCCGGCGGAATTCGCGCGCGCGGCACTCGAATCCGTCGCCTACCAGACCCGGGACCTGCTCGACGCCATGCGCAAGGACTGGAAGGGCACTTCCGCCAAAACGGTTCTCAGGGTCGATGGCGGCATGGTGGCATCGGATTGGACCATGCAGCGGCTGGCGGACATTCTCGACGCGCCGGTCGATCGGCCGACCATTCTGGAGACGACGGCGCTGGGTGCGGCCTGGCTCGCCGGTTCGAAGGCAGGGGTTTGGCCGAAGGCAAAGGAGTTTGCCAGAAGCTGGGCGCTTGAACGACGGTTCAGGCCGCAGATGGACACCTCCACTCGGTCCGTGAAGCTGGCAGGCTGGCGCGATGCTGTGCGAAGGACGCTGAGCGCGCCATAACGGTCGCCATGGGAGCGGGGCTGGGGTGAAACATGCAGCCAGACTGGTATCCTGCTTGGCGTGATGAGGCTTTTGAACAGCTAATCGCCAAGAATGCTCGTTTGGAGAAGGAGTTCCGCCTCGGTCACTGGCAGCGCTATAATTACGACCTGACCACCGGCCGGCTTCTGTTCTCGGACCAGGGGACCGTCAAAGTCGTTACCGAGATTCAGATTGCAGGCTCGACAAGTGCCAAAGCCGGCAACTGGCTTTGGGCTTGGTCAAGTTCCAACTTGCCCGGCGAAATTCTCGGCGACGCCAAACGGGTCCGTTCCTTCGGTCAGGAGAACGATATCGCCGAACTCAAGCAGGCCTACGTGACCGACACGACGGATGACCTGGAAGCGCTCGGCTGGGACCTGACGGCGGCGATGGTGAGGGTCTGCGAAGCAATCGGCGCTTACCGCTCTCCAAGCGGGGAGGGAGGCGGTCTTTATCTCATCCTCAAAAGCGCAAGTTGGGCCAGCTGATAGGAACTTCATTACGCTGATCGGCATGCTGAAAGTTCCATGCAAAGAAGCCCGCGCCGTTGCCGACGCGGGCCGTATTTACCCGATGCTTGAAACCAGCTTAGATCAGGTCAGTAAGGCGAACGGCATTGCTGACGGGGGCCATAGTTCGGCTGGAAGGTGTTGTCGGAGGCCCGGTAGCTGCGATAGTGGTCGTAGCACCACTGCACATGGGAATTGCCTTCGTAGACGCGATGGTTCTCGCTGTTGACGATCGCCCCGGTGATCAGCGCGCCGGTCGCGAAAGCCGCCAGCGGGAACCAATAGTCGCCATGGCGGCGATAACCGCGATGGTATTCGCGATAGCCGCGATGGCCATTCCAGTAGCCGCCGCCATCATAATTTCGCGCAAAGTTACGGTTGCCGTTGAAATGGCGGTTGCTGAAATTGCGGTTCTTCATCCACGGCTTGTAGTCGACTGTCTGGACATCGCTGGAAGCCGAAGCCGCCTGCGGCACAAACATCTGGGCCGCGTTGGCAGGCATCGCAGCCGCCGCAAACGAGGCCGACAAGGTGGTCGCCAGTATACCCGTTGAGATCTTGTTCATTGTCTTCTCCTTGGAAAGGGTGATTGACGTCCCTTGTGGCGAGACAACGGGTGGTGTGGGGGAAGGTTCCTCGTCAAAATGCCAAGTTGCTGATTTGTAATGTTTCTCCGGCCTGCCGCCAGTGTCGACGAGGAGGATTGCCGGTACTTTTCCAGAGTGCGCCACTCTTTATCGAAGCGGACAGGGAGGCAGCATGGCAGTGCTTGAGAAGTCTGGCTTGTGGACGCTCTTTTTCCGGTTGACCGGTCGAGGCACTCTCCCTATGTTCCGCGCAATTTCGAGGGTCGCCTGTTCGCGCCCGCGGGAGCGCGTAGCTCAGCCGGTAGAGCAACTGACTTTTAATCAGTAGGTCATGGGTTCGAATCCCATCGCGCTCACCAATAGTCTGACAAAATCCAAATTTATGAAGAGCCTAACCTACCGACATCGTTAGTCGCTAAGGACGGGCGGTCTAAAGGGATTCAGATGAAAAGGCCCAGAAATGTGAGCCGCCGGTTTGCGCTACTAACCAACGAACCATCTGGACAGATTCCTGCCATGTACAAAATCCTCGCGATGCTCATCGTAACCCTGCAGCCCTATTATGCTCACGCTGGCGAAAGGCAACCGGTTGCGCGGGTAGTCAGCTCCCTTTTCAAGGAACACCAGCCGTTCAATCGGCACGCCGAACAGGTCGAGTACTTCAATGCTATCAACATTGCCTGCGGGATCGACAACGAGCGTACGCGGGCGGAGCATCGGCGAGAATTCGCAGCAGCGGAGGCGGAGATTGGCAAGGAGGCCACGCGAGATCAGATGTACCTCGCGGGAATTCGAAATGCGAACATCCTCTTCCCCGCTGGAGCGCATGAGAGGTATTGCTCTGATGCGCGAGCGCTATGGGGTGAATAGGGTGCGAGATCCCAAAGCCTGGAAGCCCAACCGTCCAGATCGACAGCTCGCCGGCGCCTATTCATTGCGCTCACCGCATTCCATGACGTACTGCCAGAAAGCCCTTTTTATCGGTAGGGCATGGGTTTGAATCCCATCGCGCTCATCCTTGTCAAACGACATACGAACGCCTTTGCCGGCGCGCAGTGCCGCTCAGCCATTGCGCGCCAAGTGCACGTCCAGAACGGCGGCCTTCTTGGCGATCAGGCCTTCCAGGTCGGCGTCCGACCGTTTCGTGCCCGTCCGTTCGCGCAGCAGCGAGATCACCGCGCTCATTGAAAGCGGGGTGATTTGCGTAAGCGGAGCGGTCTGAGTGCCCAGAATGGCATCCACCGCGCCGGCAACATCCGGGGTCTCCGATGGTGCTCGCATGGCCGGTTCCTTCCTGTTCAGGTCGGCCTCGGCGATATCGACCGGGGCTCTGACGCCGCGATCGAAGACGACCGCCAGGCCGTTCTTGACGGCGAGGGCGGCGACCATGTCGTCGAGCTTGCGGTCCGAGAGAGCCGGATCCGCAGGTTTCAACATCCTGCGGACCACCCTGGCAGCCTGATCCGTCGACACGAAGTCATAACGCCGTTTTCTCGCCTCGACATATTGCTCGATGAGCATGCTCAGGCGTCGGGCTGCAACATCCCTGGGTTCCTGCACCGCGGCCTCCTTGGGCTGAGCGCAAATTCGGCAGCCAAAAGGAAATAGGGCGGCACAATCGGACATCAAACGCTGTTGGGCCATTTGGCGTGTCCGCCAATAAGGACGGAACTATCCTGCGCCTGAAACATTTGGCTCCATGACCAGCTCATCGAGGGAAAGCCGGGCCATGAAGATTGCCCATGTCGCGCCACTGTACGAATCGGTTCCGCCAAGACTCTATGGCGGGACGGAGCGCATCATCTCCTACCTCACCGAGGCGCTCGTCGGTCTCGGCCATGATGTGACGTTATTTGCCAGCGGTGACACGAAGACTTCCGCCAAACTGGTGCCATGCCGCGAGCGGGCGCTTCGTCTCGATCCGCGTCCACTGAAATCCGAGATCGCGGCGCATCTATCGATGCTCGATGAGGTGAGGAAACGCGCCGACGATTTCGATGTCGTTCACTTTCATCTCAGCCATTTCCTGCATTTCCCGTTTTTCCGCGACGTGCCGCAGCGTACGGTCACGACGCCGCATGGCAGGCTGGATTACGCGGATCTCCCGCAGGCCTATAACCGGTTCCCGCGCTTCCCGATGATTTCGATATCGCGCAGCCAACGGGCGCGGTTCGCGTCCGCGAACTGGCTGGCGACAATCCACCACGGGTTGCCGCTCGATCTCTACGAACCCGATTTCGAGGCGGGCACGGATGGCGGCTATCTCGCCTTTCTCGGCAGGATGTCGCGCGACAAGCGGCCGGACCGGGCGATCGAGATCGCCCGCCGCACCGGGCTGAAACTCAAGCTCGCGGCCAAGATCGGCGATGGCGATCGCGCCTATTTCGAGGAAGTCGTCCAACCGCTGATCGACGGCGACAGGGTCGAATATGTCGGCGAGATCAATGAGGACCAGAAGAGCGGATTTCTCGGCAATGCAGCCGCCCTGCTGTTCCCGATTGATTGGCCCGAACCCTTCGGCCTTGCCGTGATAGAGGCCATGGCCTGTGGAACCCCGGTCATGGCCTGGAGTTGCGGCGCCATGCCCGAGATCGTCGACTATGGTGTTACCGGATTCGTCGTGGAAACCATCGAAGACGCTGTCGCCACCATGCCGGCTCTCCTGCAACTCGACAGGCGGCGCATAAGGGCGGTGTTCGAAAGGCGGTTTTCAGCCGACAGAATGGCGAGCGACTATGTCGCCGCCTACTCCCGGCTGAGCAGCGGCCATGAGGAAAGCAGAGCCTCGTAACGCTAACCCGTTCGAAAAACCAGCACGGGACAATCTTCTTGACCATCACTCAACTCGACGAGCGCAAGCTTGATCCGGCCATAGCATTGGCGTCCCTCGACGAGACCGCGCCCAGGGAGCCGCACCGCCTGTTCGCTCTCAAGCATGGCGATTGTTTTGCCGTTGCCGATGCCTATGGCGACATACGTGGTGTCGGCGATGGCTTCTTCCGTGACGATACCCGCGTGCTTTCCGAATTTCGCCTCACCGTCGGCGGGCGATCGACGTCGTTGCTCGGTGCATCGCTCAGCCAGGACAATGTGCTGTTCACCACCAACCTGACCAACCTGCCGATCGAGAGCGCGGCAGGCCGACAGATCCCGCAAGGTGCTATCCATATCGAGCGCGTCAGGCTGCTGTGGGAGGAACGGCTATATGAGCGCATAACGCTCTCGAACTACAGCCGGGAGCATTCGACGATCTTGCTGTCGCTGAGTTTCGGCGCTGATTTCCGCGACATGTTCGAGGTCCGCGGCTCGACCCGTTCGAAGCGTGGAACCGCCCACACGGCCGAGATTACCCGCAATGCGGTCGTGCTTGGTTACGAAGGCCTGGACAAAGTGGTGCGGACATCGGCGATTTCTTTTTCGCATACTCCTGATCAACTGACCTCCGAGCGGGCGGACTTCTTCATCGCCGTTACCAAGCGCAGCAGCCAGACGCTTTATGTGGAAGTGGGCAACGAGACCGATGCTCGCCCCGAAAGCGACCGGTTTCGCGCTGCTGCCGCCCGTGCTCGTTTCGGCATGCGTGCCAAACGCCGTCATGGCGCGACGCTGCACAGTTCAGGCCGCGTTTTCAACGACTGGATGGAGCGGGCCCGCGCCGATGTCGCGCTGCTGACCACGGAACTGGCGACCGGGCCATATCCCTATGCCGGCATTCCCTGGTTCTCCACCGCCTTTGGCCGGGATGGCGTGATCTCGGCCTTGCAGATGCTCTGGCTCAATCCTGGCCTGGCGCGCGGCGTCCTGGCGTTTCTCGCCCAGCATCAGGCAACCGAGACCTCTCCGTTCAGCGATTCCGAACCTGGCAAGATCATGCACGAGACCCGCAAGGGCGAGATGGTGGCGCTCAGCGAGTTGCCGTTCGGTCGCTACTATGGCGGCGTCGATACGACGCCGCTCTATATCCATCTTGCCTGCGCCTATGCGGACCGCACGGGGGACACGGCCTTCATCGATGACCTGTGGCCGTCGCTGTGCGCCGCGGCTGAGTGGATCGAAACGGCGAGCCGTTCGACGGGATTCCTCACCTACCAGCGCGCCGCCGAATCGGGCCTGGCCAACCAAGGATGGAAGGACAGTTTCGATTCTGTCTTCCACGCCGACGGCCGCATCCCGAAGGGGCCGATCGCGCTGGTCGAGGTGCAGGGGTACGTCTTCGCGGCGTTCCAGGGGTTGGCGAAACTGGCACGGCTACGTGGTGACGTGGAGCGGGCGGAAAGCTGGGAAATGCGCGCCGATGCTATTCGCCAACAGGTCGAGCGCCGTTTCTGGGTCGAAGAGCTCGGCTACTATGCGCTGGCGCTGGATGGAGACGGCCAGCCTTGCAAGGTGCGCACATCCAATGCGGGTCACCTGCTTTACGTCGGCCTTCCCAGCCCGGATCGCGCGCGCATGGTCGCCGACCAGCTGCTGTCAGCCTCTTTCCATTCTGGTTGGGGGCTGCGAACGCTGGCGGACGACGCGATCTTCTTCAATCCGATGTCCTATCACAACGGGTCCATCTGGCCGCACGACACCGCGATCTGCGCTGCCGGACTGGCGCGATACGGCATCCGCGACAGCGTGGTGCGGCTGATGAGCGGAACCTTCGAATCCGCCGTCCATTTCAACATGCGGCTGCCCGAGCTCTTTTGCGGCTTTACCCGCGCGGCCGGCGAAGCGCCGATCGCCTATCCGGTGGCCTGCCTGCCGCAAGCCTGGTCCGCCGGTTCAGCCTTCATGCTGATGCAATCGTGCCTCGGCCTCCAGATCGATGGTTGGACAGGCGAAATCCATGTGACCCGGCCGCGCCTGCCGATCGGCATCGACAGCCTCGTCATTCGTCATCTTTCAGTAGGACAGGCAGCGGTGGATCTGACGTTTCAGCGCGTCGGGGATCGTGTCGGCGCCTTCCTCGCCGAGCCTCATGAAGGGCTGGTGCCTCTCGTGGTCAGGAGCTGAAAAATTGGAACCATCCCGCGCCACGGGCGTTGCACCCGCGCCATGGGTGCCGAAATCAGGTCGATGAAGTCGCTGAGGTATCCCATTGAAAGGTAATCGATTTCAATGCCCGACAACAGTTCGTACCTGGTCATTCCCGTGTTCTCATTGTGGGTTCTCATCCTCGTAGCGGTCGGCGTCCTGGCCATTGTGCTGGTCGCGATGATGTTGCGCGCGCGCGCGTCGAACGGGCCGGTCGCTGTGGCCTCGGAACCTGCGCGCGGTCCCTTGCCGGAATTCGAGAAGAATGGGCAGTCGGCCGCCGCCGCGCTGGTGCAATGGTCGCCTGAAACGCTTCGTCATATACTGGCGACCGAACTCCCCGAAGCCCAGGTGATTGTCGTCTCGAATCGCGAGCCGTATATCCACAATCGCAACGGCGACGACATCCAGCTGGTCGTACCCGCCAGCGGGCTCGTCTCCGCCCTGGAGCCGATCACGCGCGCCTGTGCGGGCACCTGGATCGCCTATGGCGGCGGTTCGGCCGACACGCTCGTCGTCGACAAGAACGACCGCATCGAGGTGCCTCCCGAGGATCCTTCCTACACGCTCCGCCGGGTCTGGCTAAGCGAGGAGGAACAGCAAGGCTACTATCTAGGCTTTGCCAATGAAGGTCTCTGGCCGCTATGCCATATCGCCTTCACCCGGCCGATATTCCGCGCCTCCGATTGGGAGGCATACGAGGCGGTCAACCGCAAATTCGCCGACACCGTCATCGCGGAGGCCCGCAACGAGCGGCCGATCGTGCTGGTCCAGGACTATCATTTCGCGTTGCTGCCGCGAATGATCCGCGAGCGCCTGCCGGAGGCGATCATCATAACTTTCTGGCATATTCCATGGCCGAATTCGGAAGTGTTCAGCATCTGCCCGTGGCGCGAGAAGATACTCGAGGGCCTGCTCGGCAGTTCGATTGTCGGCTTTCACACCCAGTTCCATTGCAACAATTTCATCGACAGCGTCGACCGCTTCCTGGAGAGCCGGATCGAGCGCGAGGATTCGGCCATCTCCTACGGCGGTGAGATCAGCCTGGTCCATGCCTATCCGATCTCAATCGAATGGCCGCCGGTGCAACTGGACAGACTGGCTGACGTGACGCAGTGCCGCCGGCAGGTTCGCGAAAAATTCGACCTGGGCGAAAATGTCCGGCTGTGCGTGGGCGTCGAACGGCTCGACTACACCAAGGGTATCCTCGATCGCCTCAACGCGCTGGATGAACTGCTGAAGCTTCATCCGGAATGGATCGGCAAGGTGGCACTCCTGCAGATTGCAGCACCTAGCCGTGGCACCTTGCCTGCCTACCAGCAGCTCTACGAGGAGTGCCTGCGCCACGCCGAGGACCTCAACCGGCGCTATGGCCGCGAAGGCTACACGCCCGTCCTGATGGTCACGGAACACCATTCACAGCAGCAGGTCTACGAAATCTACCGTGCCGCCGACGTCTGCATGGTTACCAGCTTGCATGACGGCATGAACCTGGTCGCCAAGGAGTTTGTCGCGGCGCGCGAGGATGAACAGGGTGTGTTGCTGCTCAGCATGTTTGCCGGCGCCTCGAAGGAGCTGCTGGAGGCACTGATCGTCAATCCCTATGACGCGGCGATGATGGGCGACGCCTTGATGCAGGCCTTGACGATGTCTGAGGAGGAACAACGCCAGCGCATGCAACGCATGCGCGAGGTCGTTCGCGACAACAATGTCTATCGATGGGCGGGCAGCATGCTTCTGGACGCCGCGCGCCTGCGCAAGCGCATCGCGGTCGATCGTGCCGTCGGCGCCGCGCCAGCGGCGCCGGGCAATGTGATATCGCTGCTCGATCGAAAACGCGTGGCGGCGTTATGAGGTCTAAACTGTCAAACCTGCCGGTGCCCGAGGTCCCGCAAGGGCCGTGGAGCCTGTTCCTCGATATCGATGGCACGCTTCTCGAACATGCCGCGCATCCCGATGCGGTGGCTGTAGACGAGGGGTTGCGCGCACTCTTGGTGCGGCTCGAAGCGCAATTGGATGGAGCGTTGGCGTTCATTACCGGGCGGTCGATCGCCGCCGTCGACCACCTTTTCCAGCCTCTCAGATTGCGCGCCGCGGGACTTTATGGCCTCGAACACAGGCTGGTACGCGATGGGGCGGTCGAGGCGGCCGTCGAACCGGCTGACATTGCCGCGCTTGCCGACGAAATCGCGGCGGAACTGGACAACGCGGATGTCTATATCGAACGCAAGGGGCCGATCCTGGCCATTCATACGCGCGCGGCCCCGCATTTGCTGAAGCGCGCAACCGACCTGGTCGAACAGGCACTTAACAGATTACCCGCGGGATATCGGGTCTTGGCCGGAAATGCCGGTGTGGAGCTGATGCCGCTGGAGGCAGCAAAGGGAGCAGCCATCCGACGCTTCATGCAAACTGCGGCTTTCAGGGGCCGGCGGCCGGTGTTCCTCGGTGACGACACATCCGACGAAAACGGATTCGAAGTGGTCAATGAATTGGGCGGTATCTCGGTTCGCATAAAGCCGCAGGGATCGACAGCGGCACCGTTTGCGCTGGCCGGCGTCGATGCGGCCTTGGCATGGCTGGACGGCCTGGCCGGGCGCGGGACCGCCGCCACGCCAGCCGAAATGGCCAAGTGAAACCGGCATCCGAGCCCCCCGGTTTACGCATGGAAGGAGTTTGCAATGACCCAACTGACCAGCCTCATCCGGGAAATCATGCCCGCCTGGCTGCGGCGGCGCTCCGGGCCCCTAGACTGTGATGCCAAGACGGCGGCCGGGCCGTTGCACCCCGAAGACGCCGACGCAGTCTGGCGCAAGGCTGTCGAAAAGAACCAGTTTGGAGCCAACACGCCGGATTACGCCGAGACCAGCGAGAAAGAACCCAGCCGCCATTGATGGCTGGGTCAGCCATCCCCGAACAGTAGCGAAACGTTGCCGCCGGCATGGCGATCGAGCCGGCCGGCGAGGTCGAGTTCCAAAAGCACCATGAAAACCTGGGCCGGGTGCAGGCCGGTGTGCCGAATGATCTCGTCGATAGCCACGGGTGTCGGGCCGAGCGCCTCGATGACCTTGGCGCGGTCGCTCTCGCCGGGTGGCGGCGTGGCCGAGAAGTCGGGCGGCTCTTCAAATGGCGGCACCTCAGGCGCCCGCATGCCGGTCAGCGGCGCGATCGCCCTGGCAATGTCCGATGCCTCGGTGACCAGCGTGGCGCCGTCCTTGAGCAGGCCGTTGGTGCCAGCGGCCCGGGGATCGAGCGGGGAGCCGGGCACGGCAAACACCAGCCGGCCCATTTCGCCGGCAAGTCTCGCGCTGATCAGCGAACCCGACCGCTGTGCTGCCTCGATCACCACCAGCCCGAGGGCAGCACCAGCGACAAGGCGGTTGCGGCGTGGAAAATCCTGGGCGCGTGGCTGCCAGCCGAACGGCATTTCCGAAATGATGGCGCCGCGCCCGGCGATTTCGTCGCACAGACCAGCATTTTCAGGCGGGTAGGGCAGGTCGAGGCCTCCGGCGAGCACACCGATGGTACCGGTCGCCAAACTGCCCTGATGCGCTGCGGTGTCGATGCCGCGTGCCAGCCCCGACACGATGCCATAGCCGTCGCCGCCAAGATCGGTCGCCAGCATGCGCGCCATCTTTATGCCGGCCAGCGATGCGTTGCGAGCGCCGACAATGGCAATGCCCGGCAGCCGGAACACCGCGGCATTACCCTTCACCGCCAGCAGGGGCGGTGGATTGTCCATGCTTCTCAGCATTGGCGGATAATCGGGCTCGCCAATGCCGACGAAACGCGCGCCCGCCCGCCGGGCTGCTTCCAACTCGGCCTCGGCCTCGGCAATCGATGGAATGCGGGCTATCCGGCTGGCACCGCCCGAAATCATCAGTTCCGGTAGGATTTCCAGCGCCACCTCGGCGGACCCGAAGCGGTTGATCAGGTCGCGAAAGGAGGCAGGTCCGACATTCTGGGTACGGATCAGCCGCAGCCAGCTCAGCCGCTGCCGGTCGCTGAGGCGCGGCCCGGCGGCAGGCTCGCTCATCCCTTGGCTCCGATCTTGCCCTCGCTGCCGGCAAGGAGCCGCGAAATGTTGGCCCTGTGCTTGATGAAAACGATGATGCTCATCACCACGAATAGGACGGCGGTCTGCGGCGCGCTCATGAAATAAAGGGCAATCGGCACGACGACGGCCGCCGTCAGCGCTGCCAGGGAGGAATAGCGAAACAGGAATGCCATCACCAGCCAGACGACGGCGAAGATGAGCGCCACCTGCCAGGCAAGGCCGATCAGCACGCCAAGATAGGTGGCGACGCCCTTGCCACCCTTGAAGCCCAGCCAGACCGGGAAGAGGTGGCCGAGAAAAGCGCCGAGGCCGGCCCAGACCGCCGTTTCCGGCGCGAAATGGCCTGATATCACAACGGCGACCGTGCCTTTCAGCGCATCGAGCAGCAAGGTCGCGGCGGCCAGGCCCTTGTTGCCGGTGCGCAGCACGTTGGTGGCGCCGATATTGCCGGAGCCGATCTTGCGCACGTCACCGAGGCCGGCGGCGCGGGTCAGCAGCAGGCCGAAGGGAATCGAGCCCAGGAGGTAGCCGAACACCAGCGCCAGGATCAGGCCGTAAGTCATTGTTTCTCCCGCATTTCCCCCAGATAGGCGAGATCAGGTGCGCGCCCGTTCTTAGCCTATGCCGAGAACACTGTGCGGCCCGCCACCAGCGTTTGCAAGACCTTGCCTTGCAGGCGCGCACCTTCGAAGCAGGTGTTCTTCGAGCGCGAGCGGATGCCGCTTTCGCTGACGATCCATGGTTCATCGAGATCGACAAGCGCAAGGTCGGCTACGGCGCCGGGCTTCAGCGTGCCACCGGACAGTCCAAACAGTTTTGCCGGCGCGGTGGAGAGCGTTTCGATCAGCCGCAGCAACTGCACATCGCCATTGTGGTAGAGCCGCAAGGCCGCGCCGAGCAGCGTCTCCAGCCCGATGGCACCGGCGGCCGCGTCGGCGAAGGGCAGGCGCTTGGTGTCGACATCCTGAGGATCGTGGGAGGAGACGATGATGTCGACCGTGCCGTCCCTGACCGCCTCGATCATCGCCAACCGGTCTTCCTCGGCGCGTAACGGCGGTGTCAGCCGGAAGAAGGTGCGGTATTCGCCGACGTCGTTTTCGTTGAGCGACAGATTGTGGATCGATACGCCTGATGTGACCGCCGCACCGTCGGCTTTCGCGCGCGTCACGGCGTTTGCCGCCATCGCCGTCGAGATTTTTGCCGCATGGTAGGAGCCGCGCGTCAGCCGGGCCAAAGCCAGGTCGCGTTCCAGCGGGATCGATTCGGCCTCGCGCGGAATGCCGGAGAGGCCGAGCCAGCTGGCGTACAGGCCTTCATTCATGACGCCTGACGAGCCGAGGTCGGCATCCTGCGTCTCATGCACGATGGTGGCGCCGAAGTCGCGGGCGTAGGTGAGCGCGCGGCGCATCACCAGCGCGCTCGATATGGTGTGGCGGCCATCGGTGAAAGCCACGGCGCCGGCCTCGCGCAACAGGCCGAATTCGGTCATCTCGCGGCCATCGAGCCCTTTGGTGATCGCCGCCGCCGGGAAGATGTTGACGCTCGCCGTGTCCTTGGCGGTACGCAGCACGAACTCGACCAGCGCCACATTGTCGATCACCGGGTCGGTATCGGGCATCATGACGACGGAGGTGACGCCGCCGGCCGCCGCCGCGACACTCGCCGAAGCGATGGTTTCGCGATGTTCGCCGCCTGGCTCGCCGATGAAAACGCGACCATCGATCAGGCCTGGAATGATCGCCTTGCCGGCGCAATCGGTAATGATGGCGCCATCGGGCGCGCCCTGGTTCAACGCTGCCTTGCCCGCGGCAAGGATTTTCTTGCCATCGACAATGAGAGAGCCGACTTCATCGATGCCGCGCGAGGGGTCGACGATGCGGGCGCGTTCAAAGACCGTTATGCTCATGCGCCGCGGCCTTCTTGATTGCGACGGGGGTCGAGCAGCGCTTCCATCACCGCCATGCGCACGGCGACGCCCATCTCCACCTGTTCCTGGATGACGCTTTGCGGGCCGTCGGCGATTTCCGAGGCGATTTCGACGCCGCGGTTCATCGGGCCGGGATGCATCACCAACGCATCGTCCTTGGCGGCCTTCAGCTTCTGGGCATCGAGGCCGAAATAGCGGAAATATTCGCGCACCGAAGGCACGAAGGCGCCTTCCATGCGCTCGCGCTGCAGGCGCAGCATCATCACCACGTCGGCGTCCTTGAGGCCTTCGGCCATCGATCGGGTGACGATGACGCCCATTTTCTCGATGCCGGAGGGCAGCAGAGTCGAGGGTGCCACCACGCGTACCTGCGCGCCGAGTGCGTTGAGCAGCATGATGTTGGAACGCGCGACGCGCGAATGCAGGATGTCGCCGCAGATCGCCACGATCAGCTTCGACAGCGGCCCCTTGGCGCGGCGGATGGTCAGCGCGTCGAGCAACGCCTGGGTCGGGTGTTCATGCGCACCGTCACCGGCATTGACGACGGAGCAGCCGACTTTCTGCGCCAGAAGAGCGGCGGCACCCGCCGACTGGTGGCGGATGATCAATATGTCGGGCCGCATGGCGTTCAGCGTCATCGCCGTGTCGATGAGCGTCTCGCCCTTCTTCACCGAAGAGCTTGCCACCGACATGTTCATGACATCGGCGCCGAGCCGCTTTCCGGCAAGCTCGAAGGACGACTGCGTCCGGGTCGAGGCCTCGTAGAAGAGATTGATCTGGGTGCGTCCGCGCAGCGTCGAGGTCTTTTTCTCGGACTGCCGCGAGATCGCGACCGCCCTGTCCGCCCGGTCCAGCAAAAGCTCGATGTCACCAGGCGAAAGATCGCTGATGCCCAGAAGATGGCGGTGGGGATAGAGTGGCAGGGACGAAGCGTCGGTCATCTCAAGTGGCTGCTATAGGGTGCGGATTTTGCGCCCGCAAGCACCAGCTTTCGTTTGGCGCCGTTCTCCTCATTTTTTTGTAGAGATGGCCGATTAGATCGGCCGGTATTTTCGTCGCGCGCGCGGCAACGCTTGGCTATATCTAGCCGAGGGCCTCGGATTCGAGGCTTTCGCACGATAAGACCTTTCTACCGACAAAAGGTCTACCGATAAAAGGATTGGGCGTGACTGACGACGTAACGAACCAGCCGCCGCCGTTGACGGGCGGCAACGCCTGGCGGGGCGATCCGTTGCTGATCCAGCTTGCCGAGCGCTTTTCCGATCCGGTGCGCAAGGAACTAGACGGGCTCGGCCGTTTCGTGCTGACGCAGGAGGCGCAGGAACTTGCGCGTCTCGCCAATGTCGAGATGCCGAAACTGAGGACGCATGATCGCCAGGGACGGCGCATAGACCTTGTCGAATTCCATCCCGCTTACCACGCCTTGATGCGCCGTTCGGTGGCCAATGGGCTGCATTCGTCGGTCTGGGAAAATGGTGACGCCGAGATCGGCCGCCGCCATCAGGTGCGCGCTGCCCGTTTTTATCTGACCGCCGAACTCGAGACCGGGCACCTTTGTCCCATCACCATGACCAGCGCTTCGCTGGCGGCATTGATGGCCAGCCCAAAGCTGTTTCGCGAATGGGCGCCGCGCGTGACCACGCGCAAATATGACCAGAGCCAGAAGCCGCCGGTGGAGAAGACCGGACTGACGCTCGGCATGGGCATGACGGAGAAGCAGGGCGGCACCGATGTGCGCGCCAATGTGACGAGGGCTGAACGCGCCGGCAGCGGTTTTTATCGCCTGACCGGGCACAAATGGTTCATGTCGGCGCCTATGTCGGATGCCTTCCTGGTGCTGGCGCAGGCGCCGGAGGGACTGTCGTGCTTTCTCGTGCCGCGCGTTCTCGGCGACGGATCGGGCAACGGCTTCCGCTTCCAACGGCTGAAGGACAAGCTCGGCAATCGCTCCAATGCGTCTTCCGAGGTCGAATTCGTCAATGCCATCGGCGAGATGGTTGGCGAACCCGGCGCCGGCGTGAAGACGATCATGGACATGGTGACCCTGACCCGGCTCGACTGCGCGGTGGCGTCCTCGGCTCTCATGCGGGCGGGGCTGGCGGAAGCCGTTCATCATGCTCGCCATCGCCAGGTTTTCGGCTCGACCTTGATCGAGCAGCCGCTGATGCAGCGCGTGCTGGCCGACATGGCGCTGGATGTTGCCGCGGCCACGGCGCTGTCGTTCAGGCTGGCGCGCTCCTTCGACGAGGCGGCGGGTGATCGCGGCGAGGCGGCGTTTGCCCGTGCCATGACGCCGGTCGTCAAATACTGGGTGTGCAAGATTGCACCGCCGCTGCTTTACGAGGCGATGGAATGCCTCGGCGGCAATGGCTATGTCGAGGAGGCGCCGCTCGCCCGCTATTACCGCGAAGCCCCTGTCAATGCGATCTGGGAAGGGTCGGGCAATGTCATGGCTCTCGATGTGCTGCGCGTGCTTGGCCGCGCGCCTGGGCTGTTCGAAGAGGTGCTGGCCGGCATCGACCGCGACCTCGGCGCCGGCGGGCGCGGCACGATCGGTGTGCTGAAGGCGGCGATGCAGGTGGCTTCGACCGACGAGGGCTCGGCGCGCCTGCTGACGGAGCAACTGGCGCTGTCGGCCGCCGCGGCGGAACTGCGCCGGCTGGGGGCAGGGCGAATCGCCGATGCCTTCGTCGAAACGCGCCTGGCCGGTCAGTGGCGCAACACCTATGGCATGCTCGATTCGCGCCACGACGCGCGCATGATCATCGACACGCTCTATCCGCCGGTGAACTGAGCCGGGTGCTGCAAGCCGCTGGGGCTTCGATCGGCTGAACACATCCGAAGGGGAATGCCCTGTGGATCGCCGTTAACCTTAACAAATGGTTTCCATTGCGGCGGCGGGCGGCAAAGCCCACTGTCATCGCTGCCGAAGCAGGAACCACGATGCGACACGTAATGACCTCCTTTCTGTCCGTGCACTGGGCAATTGTTTTTGCCCTGCTGGCGCTGATCTGCATCGACGGTGATCGCGGTGTGGCGGCAGCCCTCGGCGTACTCGGTGTGACCGTCGAGAGCGCCCGCTTCGTCAATCTCGAAAATCTCGTCGTGGTCGCGCCGCTGGCGACCGCCTTGCTGGTCGTCTCGGTGCTGTTCTTCTGGGCCTTTGTCGATTCCCTGATCAGCGATGCGACCAGCCCGGGCGCCGACAGCGTCGTTCGTATCGCCTTCATTTCGGCTTCCGGTGTGTTGTCGATGATCCTGATCGGTGGCGCCGCGCAGGGCATCAACGGGCTTTTCATGGTCGTCGCGGTGCAACTGGCCGCACTTCTGGCCTCCTATGTCGCGATGCTCGCCGAGCGCCGCTCGGCGGAGGCGTCGGATGACCTCGATTTCCGGGCTACGGCGCACACAATGGCGAAGGCAGCGGCTCACAATTCGCTGCTCTCCCTGATATCGGGCCGGGCCAGCCCGAAAGGGAAGGGAGGTCGCTGATGCGTTATATCTTCGGAATGTGGGCGGCCCCGATGGCGATTTTCTGGGGCTGGTTCTATCTGTCGGCCAACGACCTCAATTTCGGCTACGTCATGCTCAGCCGGCGGACGCATGACTTCTTCTTCCAGCTCTACGGTCAGATGCTGGGCATCGACCCTTCGATCATCCCCGGAATGGTAGCCAAGACGTGCATCTTCGACGGGTTTCTGTTGCTGGCCCTCTGGGCTTTCCGCCGCCGTCGCGAAATCGCCGGCTGGATCAGTCGGCGTTGGGCGGTCCAGGTTCCGTTCGATCGGCTGCATCGAGCGACTGAAGCCGGTCCAAAACTCCCTGCAGAATAAAGGCGGCCGCCGCCGAATCGATCTTGCCGGCACGTTTGGCGCGCGAAAAGTCCATTTCGATCAGCGTCCTCTCGGCCGCGACCGTCGAGAGCCGCTCATCCCAGAATACGAAGGGCAGGTCGCTCAATTGCGCCATGTTGC
Source organism: Mesorhizobium erdmanii (assembly GCF_013170725.1). Taxonomy (NCBI): domain Bacteria; kingdom Pseudomonadati; phylum Pseudomonadota; class Alphaproteobacteria; order Hyphomicrobiales; family Phyllobacteriaceae; genus Mesorhizobium; species Mesorhizobium erdmanii. Next base: position 3,904,161 of record NZ_CP033361.1, read on the forward strand.
GCACGAAGGCGCGTGATTTCTGCGCACGCGGCCCCTCCGATCCATCCATGTTGATCGGCAGCCCGATTACCACCGCGCCGGCGTTCTCCTTCTTGAGCAACGCCAGAAGCACGGCGGCATCGAGCGAGAATTTCCTTCGCATGATGACCGGGCGTGGATGGGCGAAGGAGAAGCCCCGATCGGAAACCGCGACGCCGATGGTCTTGTCGCCGAGATCGAGCCCCGCCAGCGTCCTGCCATCGGCGAGCCGTGCCGGCAATTGCTCAATCGTGATGATAGCCAACAGTTTTCCCTTGTCTTTTTAAGCAGCGCCCATCCTTCCGGAGGCGCGGCGGACACTATACCCTTTGATCTCCGGGCCATCGGCGTTCTATCCTTTGACCCGGCAAAAATCGAGGAATGCATTCATGGAACTGACCTGGTACGGCCATTCGGCCTTCCGTATCGAAACCGGCGACGCCAAGATCCTCATCGACCCCTATCTGATCGGCAATCCGTCCTGGACAGGCGGCTGGGAAGGGCCGGCGGAGGGGATAACGCATGTCTTGCTGACGCACGGACACAGCGACCATATCAGCGGTGCGCTGGAAGTGCTCGGCAAGAGCGGCGCGCAGCTGGTCGCCAATTTCGAGGTCTGCATGTATCTGGTCGGCAAGGGCGTCGACGGCGGCAAGATCAATCCCGGCAATATCGGCGGCACGGTCGATTGCGGCGGCTTCACCACCACCTTCGTCCAGGCGCTCCACTCGTCCTCTTTTGGCGAAGACGGCGGCAGGAACGTCTATCTCGGCAATCCGGGCGGGCTGGTTCTGCATTTCCCGGAAGACAAGACGCTCTACCACATGGGCGATACCGATATCTTCTCCGACATGGCGCTGATCAACGAACTGCATGAGCCGAAGATCGGCATCGTGCCGATCGGTGACCGCTTCACCATGGGCGGTGCGGTGGCGGCCCTTGCCTGCCGCCGCTTCTTCAAGTTCGACACGGTCGTCCCTTGTCATTTCGGTACGTTTCCGATGATCGATCCGACGCCCGAGAAGTTCGAGGCCGGCCTGGAAGGGTCCGGGGTCAAGGTCGCATTGCCCGACATCGGCAAAGCGATTACGATCTAGAAACAACCAAAGCGGAGCAAATCCGTGGGGTTGGGGCGATCTGGCTGGTGTTCCCAAAGCTGGAACCGCACGTCGCGGATCGCTGCAATCTCTCCTGCGAAAGTTGTTCGAGCCAATCCAATCATGGCCATTCCGGCACTAGGATCCCTATCTGGCATGTCGACCGCTTGAGCCCGGCTGTTCCAATGCGGAATTGCGAGCCTTCGCCGCGCGTGGACCCATGCGGCAGTGTTCGTCAAGGAAGCGATTGTTCGAGTTGTCCGCCCTGTTGCGCCGTCCCAAGAACCGGGCCGGCACGGCAGTCTGGCGTGATGCCTTGGCACGATGCATGTTGCGCAGTGCGCGCCGCGCCGCTATAGCGCGGACTGGTTTTCCCCGAGGCAAAATGTATGTCCGTTGATGTCAAGACAGTGAAGCGCGTGGCGCGTCTCGCCCGCATTGCGGTCAGCGAAGACGATGCAGAGCGCATGACCGGCGAGCTGAACGCCATACTGGGCTTTGTCGAGCAGCTGAACGAGGTCGATGTATCAGGCGTCGAGCCGATGACCTCGGTCACGCCGATGGAGATGAAGAAGCGTCAGGACGTCGTCACCGACGGCAACAAGGCGGCCGACATCGTCGCCAACGCACCGGCGACCGAAGAGAATTTCTTCCTCGTGCCGAAGGTCGTGGAGTAAGGCCCCGATGGCAATCGAGATCGCCATCGAGACACCGCTACAGGACGACGTGCGCGGCCTGGTCACCGAACTCAACGAGACCTTGCTTGAACTGACGCCGCCGGAGCATTGTTATCACCTGACGGTGGAACAGATGGCGGGCCAGGACACGACGGTTTTCATTGCCCGTGACAATGGCCTTGCCATCGGTTGCGGGGCGCTCAAGCGTCACGGCGCCGGGATCGGCGAGGTCAAGCGCATGTATACGCGGCCTTCGCATCGCGGCCAGAGAATCGGCGCCAGGATCGTCGAGCGGGTCGAGGCGCTCGCGAGGCAGGAAGGACTGAAGCGGCTGGTGCTGGAGACGGGCGATCGTCATCCAGCCGCCTGGGCCGTCTACGAACGTGCCGGATTTTCGCGCTGCGGCCCGGTGCTGGATTATCCCGATTCCGAGTGGTCGGTGTTTTACGAAAAGAGCCTTTGATGAGCGACCTGACCCGACTGACGATTTCGCAGGCCCGCGCCAAGCTGCGCGGCAAGGAAATCACCGCGACCGAGATAACAGAGGCCTATCTCTCGGCGATCGACCGCGCCAATCCGGCGCTCAATGCCTATGTCGCGGTGACCGGCGACAAGGCGCTAGATATGGCCAAGGCGTCGGATGCCAGGCTCGTCAAGGGTGAGGGCGGGACACTGGAAGGCATTCCGCTGGGGATCAAGGACCTGTTCGGCACCGAGGGTGTTCATACCCAGGCCTGCAGCCATGTGCTCGACGGCTTCAAGCCGCGCTATGAATCGACCGTCACATCAAATCTGTGGGCCGACGGCGCCGTCATGCTCGGCAAGCTCAACATGGACGAGTTCGCCATGGGCTCGTCGAACGAGACCTCCTATTATGGACCGGTCATCAATCCCTGGCGACGTTCGCGCCTCGATACGGTGGTGATGCCGACGACGCATCAGGGCGATGGTGGCTTCGTCTCGGCCGGCGGCACGAGAACCCAGCGCAGCCTGGACAATGCGCAACTGGTGCCGGGCGGTTCTTCCGGCGGCTCGGCCACCGCCGTCTCGGCCTTCCTATGCGCCGGCGCGACTGCCACGGATACCGGCGGTTCGATCCGCCAACCGGCCGCCTTCACCGGCACGGTCGGCATCAAGCCCACCTATGGCCGCTGCTCACGGTGGGGCATCGTCGCCTTCGCCTCGTCACTCGACCAGGCTGGACCGATCGCGCGCGACGTGCGCGATGCCGCGATCCTGCTGAAGTCCATGGCCTCCGTCGACCCGAAGGACACGACCTCGGTCGATCGGCCGGTGCCGGACTATGAGGCGGCGATCGGCAAGCCGATCAAGGGCATGAAGGTCGGCATTCCCAGGGAATACCGCGTCGACGGCATGCCCGAGGAGATCGAAGCCCTGTGGCAGAAGGGCATTGCCTGGCTCAGGGATGCCGGCGCCGAGATAGTCGACATTTCCCTGCCGCACACCAAATACGCGTTGCCTGCCTACTACATCGTAGCGCCCGCCGAAGCTTCGTCCAACCTGGCGCGCTATGACGGCGTCCGCTACGGCCTGCGCGTGCCCGGCAAGGACATCGTCGACATGTATGAGAAGACCCGCGCCGCCGGCTTCGGCCGCGAGGTCAAGCGCCGCATCATGATCGGCACTTACGTGCTGTCGGCCGGCTATTACGACGCCTACTATCTGCAGGCGCAGAAGGTGCGCAACCTGATCAAGCGCGACTTCGAGAATGTCTTCGCCGCCGGCGTCGACGTCATCCTGACGCCGGCGACGCCATCCGCCGCCTTCGGCATCGCCGACGAGGACATGGCCGCCGACCCGGTCAAGATGTATCTCAACGACATTTTCACCGTCACTGTGAACATGGCCGGCCTGCCGGGCATCGCCGTGCCCGCGGGGCTCGACCCCAAAGGGCTACCGCTTGGCTTGCAGCTGATCGGCAGGCCTTTCGAGGAAGAAACGCTGTTTCAGACCGCTGCCGTCATCGAACAGGCGGCCGGCACATTTCAGCCGGAAAAGTGGTGGTAAGGGCATCGCTCGTCTAGCGCATGGGTCGCGAGAACCGGAATCGGCTTTCGGGAAGGATCATGGGCGAAATCAATTGCTACAGCGTGCTGTGCGCGGCCACACGCGCGCGGCGGGGTGAGCGATGTTCTACTATCTTTCCAAGATCTTCTGGTTTTTCATCCAGCCGCTCAACCTCACGATCTTCCTGCTTCTGGCGGGGCTGATCGCCGGCATGATCGGCAGGCGGCGGATGGCCGTCACCGGCAGTGTTCTGGCGTTTCTGATCCTTGCGCTCTCGGCCTGGACGTCGCTCGGCGCGATGATGCTCAATCCGCTCGAAGAGCGCTTTCCACGGCCGCCGCTGCCGCAAAAGGTCGACGGCATAGTCGTTCTCGGCGGCGGCTTCGAGGGCGGGATCAATCTTGTACGCGGCGGCTATGAATTGAGCAGCGGCGGCGATCGCATGGTCGAGACCGCAATCCTTGCCCGGCGCTTCCCGCAGGCGAAGGTGGTGGTTTCCGGAGGGAATGGCTCACTGTTGCTGGACGGCGAGGGCGATGCCGACACCGCGCCCCGCCTGCTCGTGCCGCTGGGTGTATCGGCCGATCGTCTTATCCTCGAGGACAAGTCCCGCAATACCTATGAAAATGCGGTCTTCAGCCATGAACTTGTCAAACCGAAACCGGGCGAGACCTGGCTGCTCGTGACCTCCGCCTTCCATATGCCCCGGGCCAAGGCGCTGTTCGACAGAGCGGGTTTTCCAACCGTCCCGTGGCCGGTCGACTATCGCACGTCTGGCAAGGAAGGCGTCGGCCTGTTTCGCGACAATCCGGCCGATTCCCTGGAGAATACGACCATGGCGGTTCGCGAATGGATCGGGCTTTTCGCCTATTGGCTTTCCGGCCGCATCGATCAGCCTTTCCCAGCACCGGGCGGCTGACCGATAACGGCGCGCCGCGCCGCCGAGAAGAACTGACGCCGCACCAGCACGGCCAGCAGCAGAAGCGTCGACGCCACGAACACCATCGGATCGACGAACCAGCCGAGATAGCCAATCGAGAAGAACACGCCGCGCAGGCCCGAGTTGAAATGCTTGCCGGCCAGCATGTTCATCTGCGTGGCACGCCATACAGCCGTTTGCGTGACGGCATTGCGTGAGGCTTCGCCATGCGGGATCGGCACGGCGCCGATCAGGATCGAGCAATAGTTGAACAGCCGGTAGGCCCAGCCGAATTTGAAGAAGGAAAAGGCCAGGATCAGAACCAGTCCCAGCACCTTGATCTGGAAGGCCGAGCGCGACGGCGCGCCGCCGAGTGGCAGGTTGCTCAGCACCTCGAGCACCCGGTCGGACGCACCGAGCAAGGCAAAGCAGCCGCCAAGCGCGATCAGCGAACTGGAGGCGAAGAAGGCAGTTCCCTGCTGCAGGCCGCTCATGATGGCGGTGTCGACGATGCGGATTTCGCGCTCGGCCATGGTGCGCATCCAGGCCTCGCGCTGCGCATTCATGGCCATCGTCAACGACATGCGGCTGACCAACCGGCCGTCGGAAGCGAGCGTATGCAGCACCCAGGCGAGGAGGAAAAGGCCCAGCGCCGCTAAATCGGCTGTCGAAAGATCGAGGGAATCGCCCATAAGCCGAATTTATCACATCCGGCGCGGTCGCTTCGATGACTGACATTGCGATCGACGACACAATGTCGCTGCCGGAGCAAACAAGGTCGGCAGGCGCAGCGCCGCGAATTTCAAAAGAGCGGAAACATCCTGGCAATTCCTATATGTAGTCCTCGACGCGACTCCAGGAGACAACGTGTTCCTTTCGGTTTTCGACCTGTTCAAGATCGGCATCGGTCCTTCGAGCTCGCACACGATGGGGCCGATGACGGCTGCCTCGCGTTTCCTGGACGAAATCCTGAATGGTGACTGGCCGCGACCCGCTGGTGTGGGCGTGGATCGCGTTGGCGCCAGCCTGCACGGTTCACTCGCCTATACCGGCATCGGCCATGGCAGCGATCGTGCTGTCGTGCTCGGCCTTGCCGGCCTGACGCCGCAGACCGTCGATCCCGACCAGGCTGACGGAATTGCCAGCCGCATCGCTGCCGAGAAGCGCATTACGCCTCCCGGTCATCCCTCTTATCGGTTCGACCCAGCCACCGATCTGGTGCTCGACCGCAAGACGCCTCTCACCGGCCATGCCAACGGCATGGCGTTCTATGCCTACGATGCCGGTGGCCGTCTGCTGCTCAAGCGCATCTACTATTCGATCGGCGGCGGCTTCGTGGTTTCGGAAGAAGAACTGCAGCGGATGAAGGCCAAGGGGTCCGTGACATCAGAAGGCAAGAAAGTGCCTTATCCCTTCAAGAACGCCGTCGAGATGCTGAAGATGGCGGGCAAGAGTGGTCTTTCCATTGCCGAGATGAAGCGCATCAACGAGGAAACGCAGATGTCGCGCGAAGAGCTCGACGCCGGCCTCGACGCCATCTGGGGTGCGATGAAGGGCTGCATCGACCGTGGCCTGTCGCAGGACGGCATCATGCCGGGCGGGCTGAAGGTGCGGCGCCGTGCCCGGCAGCTCCACGACAAGCTGCAGGAACAGTGGCAACAAAACCGGCCCAATCCGCTGCTCGCCAATGACTGGCTGTCAATCTACGCGATGGCCGTCAACGAGGAGAATGCCGCTGGGGGCCGCGTCGTCACCGCGCCGACCAACGGGGCGGCCGGCACGCTGCCGGCAGTGCTGCGCTACTGGCTGCATTTTCATCCCGAGGCCGACCAGCCGAGCATCCGCGACTTCCTGCTGACGGCGGCGGCCGTCGGCGGCATCATCAAGAGCAATGCCTCGATCTCGGGCGCCGAGGTCGGCTGCCAGGGCGAGGTCGGGTCCGCCTCGGCGATGGCCGCGGCCGGCCTCTGTGCCGTCATGGGCGGCACACCCATGCAGGTCGAGAATGCAGCCGAGATCGCGCTCGAACACCATCTCGGCATGACCTGCGATCCGGTCGGCGGGCTGGTGCAAGTTCCGTGCATCGAGCGCAATGCACTCGGCGCGGTCAAGGCGGTGACGGCGGCGTCCCTGGCGATCAAGGGTGACGGCGTCCACTTCGTGCCGCTCGACGCGGCGATCGAGACCATGCGCCAGACCGGCCTCGACATGAACGAGAAGTACAAGGAAACCAGCCTTGGCGGGCTCGCCGTCAATGTCGTGGAGTGCTGAGGGGCTGGACCGAACTGGCACTGTGGAGAAGTCCGTCAGGCCGTTGACGTCTCGGCGCTCACGACTAACCTTAACGAATGGCTCTCAATCTCCTAAAACTGTGCGTCGGCTGCGACAGCGTCGAGGACCTCGAGGAATGGATCGAGTTCCGTCTCGACGAACGGCGGCGGGCCGCTGAACCGGCCGAACATTGGCACACGACGCGCATGGTGCCGACGCGCGGCGCCGAGATTACCGATGGCGGCTCGCTCTACTGGGTGATCAAGGGCAACGTGCAATGCCGCCAGCTCATCACCGAGATCCGGCCCTTCACCGATGACGAGGGCATTGGCCGTTGCCATCTGATGCTCGATCCGCACGTCGTGCGCACCGATTGGCAGCCGCGCCGGGCTTTCCAGGGCTGGCGCTACCTGAAACCATCGGATGCGCCGCTCGACCTCGGCAAGGGCAAGGCGGGGTTGGTCGAGATGCCACCGAAACTCAGGCGCGAGCTTGCCGATCTGGGTTTGCTATAAGCCATAGCGCGGCGGTATTGCCTGCCGCCTGCGCGGGCTTTTCTGGCCCTCACTCTTGCCTCTTGCTGGACTTGCAAGCGGCTCGACAACGCCACATCTTGAACTCATGCGCAATGAACAGCCGTCGAATTCGGCAAGGGCCACGGAGTTGGGGGGCCATCCCGCAGGGCGGTCCTCTCCCTGTCTCGATGCAGGCCATCATTCCGGCGCAGAAAAAGTGCTGGATGACGTCAGGTGGCTGTCCAGGCGGGCAGGGAACCTGCGGGGCGGTGGGAAATGTTAGGCGCAATTATCGGTCTGGTCGCATTGCTGCTGGTGATGCTCGGGGTAGCATCGGCCTTCCTTCGGGCCGATCCGGCCCGGCTGGCAAGCGGGACCAGAACAATGGGACCGATCCTGCTGGCGCTGGTGGGAGGCGCGGTGCTTCTGGTTGGCCGAAGCGGAATCGGCGGCGTCATTCTGTTCGCGGCAATCGGCTGGTATTTCGCCACGCGTGCGAACCGGCCTGACGTCAGGCCGGAGCCAGGAAAACGCTCGACGGTGCGAACGGCAGCGCTCGAGATGGAGCTGGATCACAATACGGGCGGCCTCGAAGGGCTGGTTCTGGCTGGCCGCCACGACGGCAAGATGCTTGGCGCGATGGGTCTTGGCGAGCTGCAGCATCTCTACCGTGAGCTCTCCGGCGACGCGGAGAGCCGCCAGCTGCTAGAGACGTATCTTGACGGCAGATTTCCCGTCTGGCGCAAAAACACTGAGACGAACGGTGGCGAAGGGCTGGGTGTTGCGCCAGGTCCGGGCGCCATGACTAAGGAGGAGGCCTACAAGGTCCTTGGTCTTGAAGCGGGGGCCGCCGCGGCGGATGTCCGCAAGGCGCACCGCCGCCTGATGCAGCGCCTGCACCCCGATATCGGCGGCACGTCTTTCCTGGCGGCGCGAATCAACGAAGCCAAGGACGTCTTGCTCTCCAATCACAACTAGTCTCCTTCGACGCAAAAAATTTCCGGGAGATATCTTCCACGCTGTCCTATTGCTGGACGGCGTAGCAGGCGATTTTTTTCTTCTTCAAAGCGGTACAGGCTTTCCAGGCGGCATCCTTCGAACCGAAACCGCCAAAGCGGGCGCGGTAGTACGTCTCGCCATCCTTGTCGAAGGCGACGGTGAAGCCCGACGCGTCCGCCAGAATTTTGGGCGCCTGCTTTGTGGTCCTGTCGAGGAAGGCCTGGGCTTCCGACTGCTTCGGCGACGACGCGACCTGTATGGCCCAACCCGACGGCACCGAAGCGGTATTGACCGGATCGACGGCCGGCGGCGTCGGCTCGGCATAGGCGGCGACGACCTGGGCGGTGGCGACCTTCGGCGCGGCGACGATGACCGTCTTCACCTTCTTTGCCGGGGCGACCAGTTTGGGTGTTTCGGCCTGGGCATCGCTGTCGGCGGTGTCATCCTCGGCGACAGTCGCGTCTTCGGTAACGGCTGTATCGTCGGCGCTGGCCACCGCCACCGGCTTGTCGTCCGGGGTCGGGGCGTCGTGTTTGGGCAGGATAACCTTGGCAAGGGCCTTGATCGGGTTGCTGCTGTCGGCCTTGGCAACCAGATCGCCGCCACCGCGCGTCGAGGCCCTCGGCATGTAGGTGTTGATCAGGCTTGCCATCTGGTTGTCGCGGCTGCCGCCCGACGTGCCGCCCATGACAACCGCGACGAGGCGGCGGTTGCCGTCGTTGACCGACGAGACGAGGTTGAAACCGGAAGCGCGGGTGTAACCGGTCTTGATGCCGTCGACGCCCTTGATGCGTCCAAGCAGACGGTTGTGACCGTTGATGCGCTGACGGCCGTAGAGAAAGGAGCGCTGAGAGAAATAGCCATAGTACTGCGGGAAATGCTCCCGCAGGGCGATGCCGAGCGTCGCCATGTCGCGCGCCGTGGTGAACTGGCCGGGGTCGGGCAGGCCGTTGGCGTTGCGGAAGACGGTGCCGTTCATGCCGAGCTGCCGCGCCTTGGCGGTCATCATGCGCGCAAAAGTGGGTTCATCGCCGCCGAGCATTTCACCGAGCGCGGTGGCCGAGTCGTTCGCCGACTTGGTGACGATCGACAGGATCGCGGTCTCGACCGTGACCGAACCGCCCGGCTTCACCCCAAGTTTAGTCGGCGCTTCGGCAGAGGCATGGGCCGAAAACACGACCTGCGAATTCCTGTTGATCTTGCCCTTCGCCATCGCTTCGAAGGTCAGATAAAGCGTCATCATCTTGGTCAGCGACGCCGGATAGCGCCTGCCGTTGGCATCCGCGGAATACAGCACCTTGCCGGTCTTGGCATCCACGACAATGGCCGCTGGCCGTGCTGCCAGCGACGAGGCCACGTCGGCACAAACGAACGTCACCGCCAGGGCGAAGACCATGATCGCTTTGAGGGGGGAAGTGGATTTGGAAACGATGCCCAACAACGCCTGACGCACTGATATTACCCTTGGATTCTTCGTTGCGTTGGAGGCGGCAAAGGGTCCTGCCTCACTTCCAGCCACGCTAGACGGGCAGCGTTACCAATCCGTTTATGGTAACCGCCGCGTTCACCATTTTCTTCGTGCTTGAAACTCACTTTATTTGATTTTTAGCCATTGCCTGCGCAGGCGGGCTCCGCGCCGCGGCGAATATTGACTTTTGTGCGGCGCACAATATATTGAGGTGCATTGCACAAAGGCGCCCCGAAGAAGGACGCCTCAACCGTCAAGGGAATCGTGAAATGACCCAGACCTATGAGGACTTCAGCAAATACGGCAAGGAATTCGCCGACACCGGATTGAAGAGCTTCGCTTCGCTGTCCAAGGGCGCCCAGGCAATCGCCACCGAGGCCGGCGAGTACACCAAGAAGAGCTTCGAAGCGGGCAGCGCCGCTGTCGAGAAGCTGTTCTCGGCCAAGTCGCTGGACAAGGCGATCGAGATCCAGACAGACTATGCCAAGCAGTCCTACGAGGCGTTCGTCGCCGAGGCCACCAAGATTGGCGACCTCTATGCCGAACTCGCCAAGGAAGCCTACAAGCCGTTCGAATCGATCGTTGCCAAGGCGAAGTAATTTCGCTCGACAGTTTCAGATCCGGCCCTTTGGGCCCGGGACAGGACCCGGTCGCGGCAGCGCGGCCGGGTTTTTTCATGTCGATTTCCGCTCTGGGGAGACGTGGGCCTTCACGATTGCGAAAAACAGCCAAGTTGGTCACCTAGCCATATTGTCAGCTAACCAGAAGGGCTTAAAATCGTCCATCGAACACCTACATGTCGAACTCGCATGGGGATTCGAAAGAGGCAGGATTACGTGACGATCGGTTTGACTGCCACGAGACAAGTGGCGCGGATGCAAAACGGCAGCGGCGACGGCAATGAGGCCGGCCGCGGTACGGCCGTCATCACGCGCACCAAAACCAAGACCAAGAAGCCCAGCCTTTATCGGGTCCTCATCCTCAACGACGACTACACTCCGATGGAGTTCGTGGTTCACGTGCTGGAGCGTTTTTTCCAGAAGGACCGCGAAGCCGCCACACGCATCATGCTTCATGTTCACAATCATGGAGTGGGCGAGTGCGGGGTCTATACATTCGAGGTGGCCGAGACCAAAGTGTCTCAGGTCATGGATTTCGCCCGACAGAATCAGCATCCGCTGCAATGCGTGATGGAGAAGAAGTGAGGTAACATGCCGGCTTTCTCCCAAGGCCTGGAAAAGGCGCTTCACCAGGCGCTGACGCTCGCCAATGAGCGGCACCATGAATACGCAACCCTTGAACATCTGCTACTTGCGTTGATCGATGACACCGAGGCCGCCGCCGTCATGCGCGCCTGCAACGTCGATCTCGACGAGCTGAAGCACACTGTTCTCACCTATATCGACACCGAGCTCGACAACCTGGTCACCGGCTACGACGAGGATTCCAAGCCGACCGCCGGCTTCCAGCGCGTCATCCAGCGCGCGGTGATCCATGTGCAGTCTTCCGGCCGCGAGGAAGTGTCGGGCGCCAACGTGCTCGTCGCGATCTTCGCCGAGCGCGAAAGCCACGCTGCCTATTTCCTGCAGGAACAGCAGATGACCCGTTATGACGCGGTCAACTACATTTCGCACGGCATCGCCAAGCGTCCCGGTGCATCGGAGACGCGCTCGCCGCGTGGCGCCGACGATGAGCAGGGCGGCCAGAACGGCGCCGAGCCGCAAGAGGAAGGCGGCAAGAAGAAGCAGCAGCAGGATGCCCTGACCGCTTATTGCGTCAACCTCAACAACAAGGCCAAGGCCGGCAAGATCGACCCGCTGATCGGTCGCGAGAGCGAGATCAACCGCACCATCCAGGTGCTGTGCCGCCGCTCCAAGAACAATCCGCTCTATGTCGGCGACCCCGGTGTCGGCAAGACGGCGATCGCCGAAGGTCTGGCCAAGCGCATCGTCGAGGGCGACGTTCCCGAAGTGCTGCTCAACGCCACCATCTTCGCGCTCGACATGGGCACGCTGCTGGCCGGCACGCGCTACCGCGGCGATTTCGAGGAACGGTTGAAGCAGGTCGTCAAGGAACTCGAGGACTACCCTGGTGCCGTGCTGTTCATCGACGAGATCCACACCGTGATTGGTGCGGGTGCCACGTCGGGCGGCGCCATGGATGCGTCGAACCTGTTGAAGCCGGCGCTGTCTTCGGGTGCGATCCGCTGCATCGGCTCGACCACCTACAAGGAATTTCGCCAGTTCTTCGAGAAGGATCGCGCTCTGGTGCGGCGCTTCCAGAAGATCGACGTCAACGAGCCGACCATCGAGGATGCCATCGAGATCATGAAGGGCCTCAAGCCCTATTATGAGGAATTCCACAAGGTCAAGTTCACCAACGAGGCGATCAAGGCTTCGGTGGAACTGTCGGCCCGCTATATCAACGACCGCAAGCTGCCGGACAAGGCGATCGACGTGATCGACGAGACCGGTGCCTCGCAGATGTTGGTGCCGGAAGCCAAGCGCAAGAAGACCATCGGCATCAAGGAGATCGAAGCGACGATCGCCACCATGGCACGCATTCCGCCGAAGACCGTTTCGGCTGATGACGAGAAGGTGCTGCAGGGCCTCGACATCGAGTTGAAGCGCGTCGTCTATGGCCAGGATACCGCCATCACCGCGCTGACCTCTGCGATCAAGCTGGCACGTGCCGGCCTGCGCGAACCGGAGAAGCCGATCGGCTCGTATTTGTTCTCAGGCCCGACCGGCGTCGGCAAGACCGAAGTGGCAAAGCAACTCGCCGCCTCGCTCGGTGTCGAACTGATCCGCTTCGACATGTCGGAATATATGGAACGCCACACCGTCTCCCGGTTGATCGGCGCGCCTCCCGGCTATGTCGGCTTCGACCAGGGTGGCCTGTTGACCGACGGTGTCGACCAGCATCCGCACTGCGTGCTGTTGCTGGACGAGGTCGAGAAGGCGCATCCGGACCTGTTCAACATCCTGTTGCAGGTGATGGACCACGGCAAGCTGACCGACCACAACGGCAAGCAGATCGACTTCCGCAACGTCATCCTGATCATGACCACCAATGCGGGCGCATCCGATGCGCAGCGCGCGGCGATCGGTTTCGGTTCGACCAAGCGTGAAGGCGACGATGTCGAGGCGATCAACCGGCTGTTCACGCCGGAATTCCGCAACCGTCTCGATGCGATCATCCCGTTCGGCTCGCTGCCGGTGCCGGTCATCCATCAGGTGGTGCAGAAGTTCGTCATGCAGCTCGAGGCGCAGCTCTCCGAGCGTGGTGTGACATTCGACCTGTCGCCGGAAGCGATCGCCTGGCTCGCCGACAAGGGCTATGACGAGCGCATGGGCGCGCGGCCGCTCGGCCGCGTGATCCAGGAGCACATCAAGAAGCCGCTGGCCGACGAGGTGCTGTTCGGCAAGCTCAAGAAGGGCGGCACGGTGCGCGTCACCGTCGAGAAGAAGGAAACCGGCGAGACCGGCCTGAAGCTCGAGTCGCTGGCCGACGAGGCGCCGGTGACGCCGAAGAAGGAAGAGCCGGAAGACGCGCCCAAGCCGCCCAAGGCCGTGGCCAAGAAGCCCGCCGCCAAGAAGCTCGTGGCGCAGAAGCCCGAGCCCAAGGGCAAGGATGGCGGCAAGCGCAGCCTGGTCCCGCAACTGCCCCGCAAGGGCTGAGCCTGGCGAAAACCGAGAAGAGCCCCGGAAACGGGGCTTTTTTCATTGGGAGGTGGCGCATGGCTGGTCAGATCATCATCCTCAACGGCGCGCCGCGGTCAGGAAAATCGAGCATCGCCCGAGTCATTCAGGAAAGCTTCGACGGCGCATGGATGAATCTGGGCGTCGACAGCTATGAGCAGATTACGCCGCCGCGACTTCGCCCGGGAATAGGATTGCGTCCTGGTGGCGAACGACCCGATCTCGAAGATTTCGTGCGGCATTTCTATGCCGCGCTCTACGAGTCGATCGCGGCTCATAGCAGGCTAGAGCTCAATGTCGTGGTGGATGTCGGCCATCACGATGGTTACTCGAAACCGCTCGGTATACTGGCGGATTGCGCGCGACAGCTTGCCGGCCTGCCGGTCCTGTTTGTTGGCGTTCGCTGTCCGATCGAGGTTATCATGGAACGGCGCGCAGCCAGCGAGCCGGACAGGGCCTACGTCACCGCCTCGCCTGGTGATCCCGTGCCTTCACCCGTCCGCCTGTGGCAGGAAGAAGTGCACAAACCCGGCACCTACGACCTGGAAGTCGATACGTCGCTGTTGAGCCCGCAGGACTGTGCCGGAGCAATCGAGCAGCGTCTCACCGGGGCACCGCAGCCATCGGCGTTCCAGACCTTGGCGCAATTGCCGATTGACGGACAGTAGAGGTCAGTTCCCAAGCGCCGCGCTAACTTGCTTGTCGCACCTTCGACCAGGCCGGAAGAGGCCGACTACCACCAGTTTCCTGGATCAACGGAAAGACCATACGCGACTTTCGGTGCGGTCGCATCCCGTGGCCGCGCATGCTATGGCCGGCACATGTCTACTTGGCCCCCGGACTCCACAGTGCCTCGTTCCACCTGGTTCCTGCGTGGTGTCGGAGCAGCCTTTTCCCTCCCTGGCCTGATACTCATCAGCTCGTTCATTGGCTTCGCCGCCCTGGCGAAAGATGCCGGGGTCACAGCGACACAGGCCGCTTTCATGACCGGAACGGTGTGGGCACTGCCATCGATGGTAGTGCTGGTGGGCGCGGTCACATCGGGGGCGGCGCTGCCTGCGGCGATGTTGGCCGTCACATTGTCCGCAATCCGTCTGATGCCGATGGTGATGGTGCTGGTGCCCGAGATGCGCACCAGGACAACCCGGCAGCATGTGCTCTATCTCCTCGCGCATTTCGTGGCTGTGACGTCCTGGGTGCTGGCCATGGAGCGCCTGAAGTGCGTTCCGCCTCGCATGCGTACGACTTACTATGCCGGCCTTGGCGCTATGTTGGTGACCACGAACATCATCGTCGTGACGGTCGTCTATGCGGTGGCGGATACGCTGCCGTCCGCCGTTTCAGCGGCGTTGCTGATGTTGACGCCGATGTATTTCCTGACCTCGTTGTGGGGTTCCGCGCGCGAACGGGTAGGGCATGTGGCAATGGTCCTGGGCCTCGCGCTCGGGCCGGTCTTCCACATCTTGGTGCCGCGAATCGACTTGCTGGCCACCGGACTTGTCGGTGGCATGGCCGCCTATGGCTGGCACCTATGGCGGCGCAAGGCGCGCACGGCGTGAGTTATTTTTCCAACGGCGCCTGGTGGTGGCCATACCTGTTCATTCTCCTTGCCGGTTTCGCCGCGACCGATATCTGGCGCTTCCTGGGTGTCTATCTCGGCGGGAAGCTTTCTGAAAATTCAGACCTGTTGGTGCTGGTTCGCACCATGGCGACCGCGCTTGTCGCCGCCGTCATCGGCAACTTGATTGTCTTTCCGGGCGGTGCGCTTGCGCATACGCCGCTTGCCTTGAGAGTAGTGGCGGTGGCCCTGGGCTTCGTCGCCTATCTGGCGTCGGGAAAGCGCATGGTCGTCGGCATTGCCACGGCCGAGTTTCTGCTGCTGGCCGGGCTTTATCTGAACTTTTGACTGCTCGCCACGTCAGCCCGCCAGAGCCGCTCGGATCTTGCCGGCGTGTTCAGCCAGAACTTCCGGTTTCTCCATCTGCCCGGAATGCGGCTTGAGCGGCACACCCTCGAAGCGTGGGATGACGTGAACATGCAGGTGGTACACGGTCTGGCCCGAGGCCGGCTCGTTGAACTGCATCAGCGTGAGGCCATCGGCGTCGAAGGCCTTTTTCACCGCCACCGCCACCTTCTGCACGACCGCGAACAAAGCGCCGAGGGTTGCCGGATCCGCATCGAGCATATTGCGCGACGGCGCCTTCGGCACCACCAGAGTGTGGCCGGTGCCTTGCGGCATCACATCCATGAAGGCGACGACGGCCTCGTCCTCATAGACACGATGAGAGGGAATTTCGCCGCGCAGAATTTTGGCGAAGATGTTGCCGGGGTCGTAAGCTTCGGCCATGGCGGTAGGCTCCGTTTGTGCTCAGTGCCCGGTTTAGCGAAGGCTCGCGTGGGCGGCAAGGCGCGGCGGAACCTACTCGGGGGCCTGGTCCTCGAGATCCTTACGGAACGGGGTATGCTCTTCCAGATATTCGCCCATGCGCTCGACCTCGCGCCGCTCTCGGTTGAGGTAGTCGGCCACCGCGTTGCGCAGGCCGGGATGCGAAATGTAGTGGGCGGAATGCATGGTCACCGGCCGGTAGCCGCGCGCCAGCTTGTGCTCTCCCTGCGCGCCCGCCTCGACCACCTTCAGCTTGCGTTCGATGGCGAAGTCGATGGCCTGGTGATAGCAGACCTCGAAATGCAGGAAGGGGTGATCCTCGATGCAACCCCAGTTACGGCCGTAGAGCGCGTCCGAGCCGATGAAATTGATGGCGCCGGCAATGTAGCGCCCGTTGCGCCGGGCCATCACCAGCAGGATGTCGTCCGCCATGCGTTCGCCGATCAGCGAGAAGAATTGGCGGTTCAGATAGGGGCGGCCCCATTTGCGGCTGCCGGTGTCCATGTAGAAGGCGAAGAAGTCGTCCCAGGCCTTTTCCGTCAGGTCCTTGCCGGTCAGCCAGTCGATCGAGATACCGTCGGCAAGCGCCTCGCGCCGCTCCTTCTTCATCGCCTTGCGCTTGCGTGAGGCAAGCGTGGCGAGGAAGTCGTCATAGGTCGAAAAGCCTTCGTTGAAGAAATGAAACTGCTGGTCCGTGCGATGCAGGAAACCGGCGGCCTCCAGCGTGGCGATGTCGCTTTCCTGGGCGAAGGTGACATGTGCCGAGGACACGCGGAGCTTGTCGGTCACCATCTTGAGGCCGGCCGCCAGCCCGGCCTTCACCGCATCTGGATCCTCGCTCTTGCCGACCAGCAGGCGAGGGCCGGTGACCGGGGTGAACGGCACGGCGCATTGGAGTTTCGGGTAGTAGCGGCCACCGGCGCGCTCGAAGGCATCCGACCAGCCATGATCGAACACATATTCGCCCTGGCTGTGCGATTTGAGATAGCAGGGGACGGCACCCAGCAGCCTGCCTTGCGCACTCTCCAGCCGCAAATGATGTCCTTGCCAACCGGTGCGTCGAACGGCGCAGCCGGAATCTTCCAGCGCGCTCAAGAAAGCGAATGAAACGAGCGGGTTATAGCCGTTTTCCGCATCACCGCGCGTGGTCCCGGCAAAGCCATTCCACTCATCGCTGGTGAACGCGCCGATACCGGCGGCGATGCGGATCGAATAGTCCGCATTTGCTGCTTGCCCGTCGCCATCGTCGCCCTGATCCATGAGGCTTATTTAAGCTCCATCCGGGCCGCTACAAGTCACGTTTCAGACACCCCGCTCAGGCGACTTTGACCAAATCGGGCTCGAACCCTTCGAAAGTCATCTGATCGGCATATTTGAAGGTCAGGTCGATCGCGGGCTGATCGTGCACGGTCCAGGTGATGACGGGCATTTTGAGCTTTTCGCGCACGAAGTTGACGAACGGATTCGGCAGGTCGCCGGCGGCGTAGGAGGTGAAGGAGAGCTCATGCGCCAACATGGAAAAATGCGCTTCGATCAATTTTAGGTCCCTGCCATAGGCGGTCAGACCAGCAGGAATGCCGGGCGCATGTTTCGGGAAATCGCGGATCAGCCAGTGATCGAACGACATGACCGCCGCCTTGCCCTTGTAGCGCTTGAGCATCTTGCCGACGCATGCCACCAGGCCTTCGTCGCGACCGGGAACCCCTTTCAGTTCCACGACCATCGGCACGCGGCCGTCGACGAGGTCGAGCGCTTCCTGCAGCGTCGGCACGTGATCGGATGTGCCGCCAACCTTGAGCGCGGTCAGTTCGGCCGCGCTGCGTTGCCAGACGAAACCGTCCTCTCCGGTCAGTCTTTTCAGGTCGTCATCATGGATGATGATGGGAACGCCGTCCGACGACAGATGCACGTCGCATTCGATGGCGTAGCCGCGTTCGGCCGCGGCCGCGAAGGCGGAAAGGGTGTTTTCCCAGCGCGTCCTGTTCATGTCATGGAAGCCGCGATGGGCAACGGGCCGGGCAGTCAGCCAGGAAAGGTCGGTCATATCAGGCCTTCGCTCATTCGACTTCGAAGATCGCTTCGATTTCCACCGCGGCATTAAGCGGCAGGGAGGCGGTGCCGACGGCGGAACGGGCGTGCTTGCCGCGCTCGCCAAGGGCGGCGACCAGGAAATCGGAGGCGCCGTTGGCAACCAGATGCTGCTCGACGAAGTCGGCGGACGAGGCGACGAAAACCGTGATCTTCACCAGGCGGCGAATCTTCTCGAGATCGCCGATTGCTGCCTTGGCCTGCGCCAGAATGTTGATCGCGCAGTATTTTGCCGCATCCTTGCCGCTTGCCGTGTCGACATCGCGGCCGAGCAGGCCGCTCGCCTGCAGCTTGCCGTCCTTGAGCGGCAACTGCCCGGCGGTGAACAGCAAATTGCCGGTCCGGCAGTAGGGAACGTAGTTGGCGGCGGGTGCGGCGGCGACAGGAAGCGTCACGCCGAGATCACTTAGCCGCTTTTCGATTGTTTCACTCATTGCTTTTCCCTATTGCTGGAAGACGCCGCGCTGGCGGGGCCGAAATTGCTATTTTTGCCTCGCTTCCGCCACGACTTTTTTTAAGCTGGACCATCTTTCCCTGCGGCTTGCCATCAGCCGTGACGATCGGAGTACCTCATGCGCGCAGCGCGCCTTGCATTCCACGCCGTTCTGTTGTCCGCGGCCTTGCCGATAGTCCCCGCTTTCGCCGTGCCGGCGCTGCAGGCGCATCGCGCCGTGTATGACCTCACCCTCAACAAGGCTTCCGACCGCTCCGGGATAACAGGCATATCCGGTCGCATGGTCTACGAATTCAATGGCTCGGCCTGCGAAGGCTATACGGTAAAATTCCGGTTCGTCACCCAGATCGTCACCAACGACAATACGAGACTGACCGACCAGCAGACGACGACTTTCGAGGATGCCGAAGGCAAGACGTTTTCGTTCGTGACCAAATCCTTTGTCGACCAGAACCTCGACAAGGAGGTCAAGGGTATGGCCACGAAAGACGCAAAAGGGCTCAAGGTCGATATCGACAAGCCGGAAAAGAACAGTCTGCAACTCGCCGCGACCCAGTTTCCGACCCAGCATCTGGTCGAACTGATCGGCAAGGCCGAGAAAGGCGAGAAGTTCTACCAGACAAACCTGTTCGACGGCTCCGAGGACGCCAACAAGGTGATGACGACCACCGTTGTCGTCGGCAAGAAGACCGAGGCCGACAAGGCCGACCCGGAAGCTCCGGCGCTGGCCAAGCTCGCCACCGACAAATACTGGCCGGTCGACATCGCCTATTTCGACGACAGCGCCCAGAACGGCGAAGAAGTGCCGGAATACCGGATCAGTTTCAAGCTGCATGAGAACGGCATCACCCGCGATCTCACAATGGACTATGGCGACTTCTCGATGACCGGCAAGCTGGTCAATCTGTCGCTGTTCGACCAGACAAAGCCTTGCCCGGTATCGAAATAGCAGGCTTGCGAAACTGAGCTGGCCACGGCGGGCTTGATGGCAGTCTACGTCGATGCGGCGATCTGGAGGTGGGCCGGCCACCGCTGGTGCCACCTGATGGCCGACGACACCGACGAGTTGCATCGTTTCGCCGCGGCTCTTGGCGTCAAGCGCTCATCCTACCAGGGACCGCCCAGGACATCGGCGCCGCATTATGACATAACCGGCTTCGAGCGCGACCGCGCGGTGCGGCTTGGCGCCATCGAATGCAGCCGCGAGGAGATCGTCGCGATCTTCCGGCGAGTAAGGGTGCCCAACGGCAAGAAGAAGCGCTGAGGGCGAGGCGCGGATCGTCGCACGCAACCGTGCGCACGCCAAAGCGCTTGCGTTTACGGCGCTTCCCCTCTATACGCCGGCTCATTCCACACACGGACTTTGGTGTCTGCCCGGGAGAAATCCGGCTGAAACCTCCGGTGGCGTTCGAGGACTTTGTCCAAAAATGCCTGTGTCCGTGGAGGCTAACCGGAAAGGAAATGAGAATGGCACTGCCTGATTTCAGCATGCGCCAGCTTTTGGAAGCTGGCATTCACTTCGGCCACCAGACCCACCGCTGGAACCCGAAGATGGCGCCTTACATCTACGGCGCTCGTAACAACATCCACATCATCGACCTCTCGCAAACGGTGCCTTTGCTGCACCAGGCGCTGAAGCAGGTTTCCGATACTGTCGCCAAGGGCGGCCGCGTTCTGTTCGTGGGCACCAAGCGCCAGGCGTCCGACATCGTTGCCGATGCCGCGCAGCGTTCGGCCCAGTATTATGTCAATTCTCGTTGGCTCGGCGGCATGCTCACCAACTGGAAGACGATCTCGAACTCGATCCAGCGCCTGCGCAAGCTCGACGAGATGCTGGCCGGCGAGGCTCAGGGCCTCACCAAGAAGGAACGCCTCAACCTCGACCGTGAGCGCGAGAAGCTCGACAAGGCGCTGGGCGGCATCAAGGATATGGGCTCGACGCCCGACCTGATGTTCGTGATCGACACCAACAAGGAAGCGATTGCCATTCTCGAGGCCAAGCGCCTCGGCATCCCGGTCGTCGCTATCATCGATTCGAACTGCGACCCGGACAAGATCGACTTCCCGATCCCCGGCAATGATGACGCCGCGCGCGCCATCCAGCTCTATTGCGACCTGATCGCCAAGGCCGCCATCGACGGCATCGCCCGCCAGCAGGGCGCGCTGGGTGTCGATATCGGCGCTTCGGTCGAAGCTCCGGTCGAACCAGCTCTCGATCCGGCTCCGGCATCGGAAGCCCCCGAGGCTTGATAATCGAAGGCCGGACACGGCCTTCATCTTTCTCATATTTTGGCACGCTAAACAGACGCATCATCGAGTACCGATGGTGCGTCGGTGCATTTAAAACAAAGAGGCGACAATGAGCATTTCGGCTGCACAGGTCAAAGAACTCCGCGACTTGACCGGCGCGGGCATGATGGACTGCAAGGCGGCGTTGACCGAGACCAACGGCAACATGGAAGAAGCCGTCGACTGGCTCCGCAAGAAGGGTATCTCCAAGGCCGACAAGAAGGCCGGGCGCACGGCGGCCGAAGGCCTGATCGGCGTTGATGCCGGCGTCCGCGAGGCTGCCATTGTCGAGGTCAATTCCGAGACCGACTTCGTCGCCCGCAATGCCGCGTTCCAGGAAATTGTCTCCAATGTCGCCAAGGTTGCGCTGGCCTATGGCACCACCGAGGCCGTGGCTGCCGCAAAGTACCCGGGTTCGGACAAGTCCGTCACCGACACCATCAAGGATGCCGTCGGCACCATTGGTGAGAATCTGGGCTTCCGCCGTTCGGCCAAGCTGACCGTTCCGCACGGCGCGGTTGCGACCTATGTCCACAATGCGGTTGCCGATGGCCTCGGCAAGCTCGGCGTGCTGGTCGCGATCGAGACCACTGGCAATGAACATGCCGCCAACGCGTTTGCCCGGCAGGTCGCCATGCATGTCGCCGCCACCAACCCGCTGGCGCTGACGGCAGAGCAGATCGATCCGGCCGCGGTCGAGCGCGAGAAGGCGATCTTCGCCGACCAGGCGCGCCAGACCGGCAAGCCGGAAGCGATCATCGAAAAGATGGTCGAGGGTCGCCTGCGCAAGTTCTACGAGGAAGTCGTGCTCCTGAAGCAGGCCTTCGTGCTCAATCCCGACATCACCGTCGAGAAGGCGCTGAAGGATGCCGAGAAGGAGATCGGCGCGCCGGCCAAGATCACCGCCTACCTGCGCTTCGCGCTCGGCGAAGGCATCGAGAAGGAAGAGACCGATTTCGCGGCGGAAGTCGCCGCGGCGGTCAAGAAGTAAGCTTCCTACCGCTTTATTCCGAATGTGTTTTTCGGCCTGATGTCCGCTGGGACATCAGGCCGATTTCTTGTGCGGTGTCGATGAAGGTCCGCAGCTTCGGCGCCATCGCCGCCCGGCGCGGGAAGTAGAGGAAAAGGCCAGGCTCCTCGATCGCCGATTGCGGCAGAACCTGCACCAGGCGGCCAGCAGCAAGATCCGCGCGCGCCAGCGGTTCGAACATGTAGGCGAGACCCACTCCGGCGAGTGCCAGGTCAATCGCGGCGAGCGAATCCGTGACGATGGCCGTTCCGCCGGTCTCCATGACGACATCCTCGCCGTCCTCTGTCAGGTCCCAGCGATAGAGCGCACCGGAGCGGACCAGCCGGTAGCCGATGCAGTTGTGGTTGGCGAGATCGGCCACGCTGCGCGGTCGGCCGCGTCGCCCGATATAGGCCGGTGCGGCGACGATGACGGCTTTGAATGGAGGCGTCAGCCGCACGGCCACCATGTCCTGCGCGATCATCTCGCCCAGCCGGATGCCGGCGTCAAAACCTTCGCCGACGATGTCGACCAGCCCCTGATCGGCGAAGACCTCCACCGTAATGTCTGGATAGCGCTCGGCCATCGCCGCGACGATCGGGGTCACCGCCAACGGAATCGCGATGTTGGAGGCGTTGATCCTGAGGAGGCCGGACGGCCGGCCCTTGACGCTGCGGATACGGTCCATCCGCTCGGCAATGTCCTGGAGTGCAGGGGCCGCCGTTTCCACCAGCGCTTTGCCGGTCTCGGTGAGTGAAACGCTACGCGTCGTGCGCGCGAACAAGGGCTGGCCGATCCGTTCTTCGACGATACGCACGGCATGGCTGACAGCCGAAGGACTCATGCCGAGTTCGGCGGCGGCAAGCGCGAAGCCACCGCGCCGGGCAACGGCGACGACGACAGGCAGGTGGCTCAGCAGATCCCGATCCATTCATGCATGATATCGCATAGTCTTTGCGAACAATGCAATCTTATCGACGCGAAAGCCACGGTCCACATTGTCGCCAACACATCGGCAATTGATGGCATCGAGGAGAAGAGACATGAATGCGTTGAAGCACGTAACGTTCGCGGCAGGCATGGCGCTGGCGCCGATCGATGCCGGCGGGGCGGAACCTTCCGGCTGGCAAGCGCTCGCGGACGAACGCGCGGTCATCCGTATTGCCGACGGCATCGACCGCGCCGTCGACGCCCAGGACTGGACACTGGCGCGCAGCTATTTCGCAGATCGGGTTACAGCCGATTTCAGCAGTCTTTCCGGGCAGCCCGCGGCCAACATCGCCTCCGACGATCTGATCGGCGCCTGGGCTGGTAACCTCAAGGGCAGCAAGACAAGCCTGCATCTGCGCACAAATCACCAAGTCGTTCTCGAGGCGGACACGGCGACCGTCCGTTCGAACGGCTATGCCTGGAACCGGATGGAAGGCAATGGCGACCCGCTTTGGGAAGTCTGGGGCACCTACGAGCACCACTTGGCGCGTTGCTCCGCCGGCTGGAAGGTCGACGGCTTTGCGTTCCGAATGACGCATGAGCGCGGCAATTTCTGGGTCAAGACGACGCCGGGACACTGACACTCCCGGGCATTGGCGCCACGGCATTCACTACCAAGCATTGGAAGACGATCATGAGCATGACCTATTACACTCTCGGCAACAGCGGCCTCAGGGTCAGCAGGCTGGCGCTGGGCACCATGACTTTCGGCAAGGAATGGGGTTGGGGAACCGACAGGGATACAGCGCGCGCGATGTTCGACGCCTATGTCGAGGCGGGCGGCAATTTTTTCGACACGGCGGATTTCTACACCGGCGGCACCGCCGAAGCCTGGCTTGGTGAGTTCATCGCCGAGCGGGGACTGCGCGATACGGCGGTGATCGCCAGCAAGTTCACCATGAACATGCAGCCCGGCAATCCGAACGCCGGCGGCAACGGCCGCAAGAACATCATGCGGGCGGTTGATGCTTCGTTGAAGCGGTTGGGTACGGACTATATCGATCTCTATCTCATGCATGTGTGGGACAGGCTGACGCCGGCCGAAGAGGTCATGCGCACCCTGGATGACCTGGTGCGAGTGGGCAAGGTGCGCCATGTCGGCCTGTCCGATGTGCCGGCCTGGTATGCGGGGCGGGCACAGGCGATCGCCGAACTGCGCGGATATGAGCCGGTTTCGGCGCTACAGCTCGAATACTCGCTGGCCGAACGGATGATCGAGAACGAGTTCGTGCCATTCGGCACGCGCCATGGTGCCGGCATCATGGTGTGGAGCCCACTGGCCAGCGGGCTGCTCAGCGGCAAGTATCGGCCGGCCCAGGCCGGAAACGTCGGCCGGCTCGACGGATTCCGCAATTCGACCCATCCGGGCTTCCAGAAGTTCACGGAGCGCAACTGGGCCATCGTGGCCGAACTCGAGAAGGTCGCGTCCGAACTCGGCCGCAGCATGCCGCAGGTCGCGCTCAACTGGGTGGCGACGCAGCCGGGGATCGCCACCATCATCCTCGGTGCGACGACCCTTTCCCAGATCCAGGACAATCTTTCCGCGCTGAACTTCGACATCCCGGCAAGGCTTCGCGACCGGCTGGATTCGGTCAGCGGAACGCCGGCGCCGTTCCCCTATTCCTATTTCGGGCCGCAGATACAGGCGCGCGTCACCGGCGGTGCCGCTACCGGTGACAAGCCCTCCGGCTACGCATCACCGGTGCTTGTGGAGGGCGTGCCGGCGAGCGTGTCCACCAACTGATCGATCGGGCAGGATTGCATAAATTTGCAGGTCGGGCGCCGCGTGACATCGCGGCGCCCTTCGTGTATCGGAACCCGGTGTTTTGGGATGGCGCCTGTGCGAATGCCTGCCCGGATACCACATGCAAAATGACGAGGACCAGATGACGGTGAAGCCCCTCTACCGACGTGTCTTGTTGAAAGCGTCGGGCGAAGCGTTGATGGGCGAACAGCATTTCGGCATCGACGTCTCGGTCGTCGATCGCATCGCCGCCGACATTGCCGAGGCTCGTGCACTGGGCATCGAGGTCGGCGTCGTCATCGGCGGCGGCAATATTTTCCGCGGCGTGGCTGTCGCCTCCAAGGGCGGAGACCGCGTCACCGGCGACCACATGGGCATGCTTGCCACGGTCATCAACTCGCTGGCACTGCGCACATCGCTGAACAAGATCGGCGTCGAAGCCGTGGTGTTGTCGGCGATCGCCATGCCCGAGCTTTGCGAAAGCTTTTCGCAGCGCCAGGCCACCGCCTACATGAACCAGGGCAAGGTGGTGATCTTCGCCGGCGGCACCGGCAATCCTTTCTTCACCACTGATTCGGCCGCGGCACTGCGCGCGGCCGAAATCGGCGCCGATGCTCTGTTCAAGGGCACGCAGGTCGATGGCGTCTATTCGGCCGACCCGAAAAAGGACCCGAACGCGACGCGTTTCGAGCGCATTACCCATGCCGAAGTCATAAATCGCGGCCTTTCCATCATGGATACGGCAGCGATTGCACTTGCGCGCGAAAACAACATTCCGATAATCGTCTATTCGATCCACGAAAAAGGTGGTTTCGGCGACATTCTGAGGGGCGGCGGCCGCTGCACGGTCGTCGCGGACAATTGATCCGGGCCTGATCCCTTGAAAAGGGGAAACCGGCTTTTTCGAAAATCAGGCTCGAACGGGGCCGTGCCCGAAGCAGTGAACCCGCGGCAGACGGGTCGAGGAGACTAAGATGAGTGGTGAGTACGACGATCTCAAGCGGCGCATGGATGGGGCAATCGCCGCGTTCAAGCATGACCTGGCTTCGTTGCGGACCGGTCGCGCCTCCAGCAATCTGCTCGATGCCATCCAGGTGCAGGCCTATGGCACCACCATGCCGATCAATCAGGTGGCCAACGTGACGGTGCCGGAGCCGCGCATGATCTCGGTGTCGATCTGGGATAAGTCGATGGTTGGCGCCGTCGACCGCGCCATCCGCGAATCGAATCTGGGATTCAATCCGATCGTCGACGGTACCAATCTGAGGATTCCGCTGCCGGAGCTCAACGAGCAGCGCCGCAAGGAGCTGGTCAAGATTTCGCATGGCTATGCCGAGAACGCCCGTGTCGCCGCACGCCATGTGCGCCGCGACGGCATGGATTTCCTGAAGAAGGCGGAGAAGGACGGCACGATCAGCGAGGACGATCAGCGCAAGCGTTCGGACCAGGTCCAGAAACTTACCGACGAAACGATCAGCACCATCGATCATCTGCTTTCCGATAAGGAAGCTGAAATCATGCAGGTTTAGGGTTGGCCGCCGGCTGACCCGAAAGCGAGATCATGACAACGCCCGCGCATGTCGCGATCATCATGGATGGAAATGGACGCTGGGCCAAGGCGCGCGGCATGCCGAGGCTCGCCGGTCATCGTGCCGGCGTCGAGGCATTGCGCAAGACGGTGCGCGCGGCACCGGATCTCGGCATCTCCTTCCTGACCGTCTACGCCTTCTCGTCGGAGAACTGGTCGCGGCCGAAGTCCGAGGTCAGCGACCTGATGGGGCTGTTGAAGCTGTTCATCCGCCGCGACCTCGCCGAACTGCACCAGAGTGGCGTGCGGGTCAGGATCATCGGCGACAGGGCAGGGCTCCAGGCCGACATCCGGGGGCTGCTCGACGAGGCCGAATCGCTCACAGCCGGCAACGAAGCGCTGACGCTGGTGATCGCCTTCAACTATGGCGGGCGCGACGAGATCGTCCGCACGGCGCGCAAACTTGCCGCGGCCGTGGCACGGGGCGAAATCGACAGCGAGGCGATCACTGCCGAAAGCTTTGCCGGCGCTCTCGACACGCAAGGCATTCCCGATCCGGAGCTGGTCATACGCACCAGCGGCGAGCTTCGCCTGTCCAACTTCCTGTTGTGGCAGGCCGCCTATAGCGAACTCGTCTTCCTGCCTTGCTATTGGCCCGACTTCAGCCGCGAGCATCTCACCGAGGCGTTGCGCGAATTTGCCGGCCGCGAGCGCCGATTCGGCGCATTGGGGCCGCAAGACGTCGCTTCGCGACCGGCCGCGGGATGAGCAACCTTCAGCTCCGCGTCATTTCAGCGGTCGTGCTTGCCGTCATTGCGCTTGGCCTGACCTGGCTTGGCGGCCTGCCTTTCCGACTTCTGTGCGCAGCCATGTCGGCGATGATCTTCTACGAGTGGACACGCATGTCGCGGCCTGCGGTCAATGGGCTGAGCTTCCTGCCCGAGGCGCTGGTCGTCGTTTTCATAGGCGCTTTGATTGCCGGGCTTTCGGCATCCTGGCTGTTGCTGCTAGTCGCGTTTCTGACTGCCGTGACGGCGATAGCCGCCCAGGTACGCAAGACGGGGCAATGGGAGGCGAGCGGCCTTGCCTATGCCAGCGTGTCCGGCCTGTCGCTCGCCCTGTTGCGCGATGGTGACAATTCAGGCCTGGTCGCCATCCTGTTCCTGTTCGCCGTCGTCTGGGCGACCGACATTTTTGCCTATTTCGTCGGGCGCGCCATCGGCGGTCCCAAGTTGGCGCCGTCGATTTCGCCCGGCAAGACGCGCAGCGGCGCGCTCGGAGGCGCTGTTGGTGGCGTTGTCGCCGGGGTTATGCTGGCCGCCGCCGCCGGCGCCGGCAACCTGGCCTTGCTTGGCCTTGTCGCACTTGTGCTTTCGATTGTCGCCCAGGCCGGCGACCTGTTCGAATCCTGGGTCAAACGGCGGCATGGCTGCAAGGATTCGGGCATGCTCATTCCAGGCCATGGCGGCGTCATGGATCGTGTCGACGGCCTTGTCGCGGCGGCTCTCGCTCTATACGTCATCGGCTGGATTTCGGCGGGCGCCGATCATCCGACGCAGGGGCTGTTTCCGATTTGAATGATGTCGTTCCACGATCTGGTGCGGGCGCCTTGGATTCGCCTGGATTGATGTCACAGTCACCGCGCGGCAGCGGAAGAATTTGAGGGGATGAGTTGAACGGGATTCTTCACGCGATTTTCAGCACCGACGGCTTGTTTCTCGGCACGCTCGTGCCGTTTCTCTTCGTGCTGACCGTGGTGGTGTTCGTCCACGAGATGGGCCACTACCTCGTCGGCCGCTGGTGCGGCATCGGGGTCAGGGCCTTCTCGATCGGCTTCGGTCCCGAACTCTTCGGCTTCAACGACAGGCACGGCACGCGCTGGAAGCTTTGCGCGATACCGCTTGGCGGCTATGTCAAATTTGTCGGCGATATGAGCGCCACCTCCAGCAAGCCGACGTCGGACGAACTCGAGACGTTGACCGAGGAGGAGCGCAAAGTTGCCTTCCACACCCAGGCGATCTGGAAGCGCGCGGCGACGGTGGCGGCCGGGCCTCTGTTCAATTTCCTGCTGACGATCGTCGTCTTTTCCGTGCTGTTTGCCGCCTATGGGCGTTATGTCGCAGAGCCCATGGTGGCGGAGGTTACAGCGGATAGTCCGGCCGCAAAGGCCGGCATCCAGCCCGGCGATCGATTCGTCAGTGTCGACGGCAGCAAGGTCGAAACCTTCGGCGATGTGCAGCGGCTGGTCTCGGGCCGCGCCGGCGATACCATCACCTTTGTCATGCTGCGCGATGGCAAGGAAGTCACAGTGACCGCAACCCCGCGGCTGATGGAACAGGACGACGCGCTCGGCAACAAGGTCAAGGTCGCCGTGATCGGTGTCGTCAACAACAAGGAACTCGGCCAGCCCCGTCTCATCACCTACACCCCGGTCGGGGCGGTTGCGGCGGCAGTCGAGGAAACAGGCCACGTCATCGAGCGCACCGGCCAGTTCCTGCAGCGTTTCGCCGTCGGTCGCGAGGACAAGTGCCAGTTGGGGGGGCCGGTCAAGATCGCCGACATGGCCGGCAAGGCCGCCAAACTCGGTTTCGAATGGCTGGTGCAGCTCGTCGCGCTGCTTTCCGTGGGCATAGGTATTCTAAATCTTTTGCCGATTCCCCCCCTCGACGGCGGCCATCTCTTGTTCTACGGGGTGGAGGCTGTCATCCGCCGGCCGGTGTCGGAACGGATGATGGAAATGGCCTATCGGGCCGGTCTGCTTGTGGTCTTGTGCTTCATGGGTTTCGTGTTCTGGAACGATCTGTTTGGATGCTGAAATCATGAAGAAATTTGGCCTGGCAGCGGTCGATGTTGAGACGCCGTTTACCATGCGCGGGGATATGAGTGACGCGAAAGCCACGCACCAGGGTTAAGTAAATACAAATTAACCAGAAGCCTTGCGTGTAGGGAAAATCCGGTTAATACGGTAGGGGAAATTACCGCACGTCCGGTTTTCTCGCCGTGGGGACTACGAGAAAAGGTTATTAAGCCCGATGAAGGCAGCATCCAAGTTTCTGAGCGCCGCGTCCGCGGCGGCACTGTCCGCCGCTTTGGTCGTACCAGGTGCGCTCGCAGTGCAGTTCGTTGCCACATCGGCGGCTGAAGCCGCTGTCGTCAGCAGGGTGGAGGTGACCGGCAACCAGCGTGTCGACGCCGAAACCATCCGCAACTACATCACCATCAAGCCTGGCAAAGCCTTCTCCAGTTCCGACATCGACAGCGCGGTGAAGGCGCTGTTCGGCACCGGGCTGTTCTCTGATGTGCAGATCAACCAGGTCGGCTCGACCCTGGTGGTCAAGGTTGCCGAATACAAGGTCGTCAACCAAGTCCTGTTCCAGGGCAACAAGAAGCTCAAGGACAATGCGCTCGAGGCGGCGGTTCAGTTGAAGCCGCGCGGGACGTTCTCGCAGGCGACGCTCGATTCCGACGTCGAGGCGGTCAAAGCTGCCTACAGGCGCATTGGACGCGACGATGCCGGCGTGACCACGCAGATCATGGATCTCGGCGACAATCGCGTGAACGTGGTTTTCAAGATCACCGAGGGCGACCGCACGCAGATTGCGGCGATCAATTTCGTCGGCAACAGCGCCTATTCCAGCCGCCGCTTGTCCGACGTCATCAACACCAAGCGCTCGTCCTGGGTTTCGTTCATCCTGCGCGATGACGTCTATGACGAGGACAAGCTGCGCGCCGACCAGGAGTTGCTGCGTCGCTTCTACTACAATCACGGCTATGCCGACTTCCAGGTCGTGTCGGCCGTCGGCGAGCTCGACAATGCGACGAACAAATACACCGTCACCATCACCATCCAGGAGGGTGAGCGTTACAATTTCGGCGATATCAGCGTCGAAAGCACGATCCCGGAAGTCGATTCGAAATCGCTGGAATCGGTTGTCGAGACACGCAAGGGCGACGTCTACAACGCCAAGAATGTCGAAGACTCCATCATCGCGCTCACCGAGAAGGTGGCCGGTTCGGGCTACGCCTTCGCGCAGGTGACGCCGCGCGGCGACCGCAATTTCGAGAACCATACGATTTCGGTGGTCTATACGGTCGACCAGGGCACCAAGGCCTATGTCGAGCGCATCGAGATTCGCGGCAACGACCGCACGCGTGACTATGTCATCCGCCGCGAGTTCGATGTCAGCGAAGGCGACGCCTTCAACCAGGTGCTCATCCAGCGTGCCAAGAAGCGCCTGGAGAACCTCGATTACTTCACGTCGGTCGACATCTCGACAGTGCCCGGCTCGCAGCCGGACCAGGTCGTCCTGGTGGTCACCGTGGTCGAGAAGTCGACGGGTGAATTCTCGGTCGGTGCCGGCTATTCGACCGGCGGCGACACGGCAGGTCCGTCCGTCGAAGGTTCCATCACCGAGCGCAACTTCCTCGGCCGCGGTCAGTTCATCAAGCTGTCGGCGGGTGGCGGCAAGAATTCGCGCGACTACAGCCTGTCCTTCACCGAGCCGTATTTCCTCGGGCGGCGTATCGCAGCCGGCTTCGATATCTACAAATCGACGAGGCAGTATAACAACAACTACGACAGCGACACCACGGGTGCGACGGTCCGTTTCGGACTGCCGATCACCAACAGCATCACGACCCAGCTGGCGTATAATATCTCTCAGGAGAAGTATAAGGTCGACAGCAATTGCGGTCCCACCAGCCCTGGAGATCCCGACGGCACCTGCACGATTTCGCCGGCCATCCTGGACGGCATCGCTCAAAGTCCTTGGATCAAATCCTCGATCAGCTTGGGACTGGTATACAACACCATCGACGATATGAAGAACCCGCATGAGGGTATTTATGCCAATACGACGGTCGAAGTGGCCGGACTTGGCGGTGATGCAAAGTTCGTGAAGCTCACCGGGCGCGGCAGCATCTATCAGACGCTGTCCGAGCAGCTTGATCTGGTCGGGCTGATTTCAGGTGGCGCTGGTCACGTCGAGAGTTATGGCAATAACGGTACTCTGCGAATCTTCGATCAATTCCAGAGCACCGACCGTATGATCCGTGGCTTTGCGTACAATGGCATCGGGCCGGTGGACCCGAATACAGGTGACCATCTGGGCGGGGTGACCTATTTCAATGCCTCGGCCGAAGCTCAGTTCCCCTTGCCGGTTGTTCCCGAGAGCTTCGGCTTGCGTGGCGCTGTGTTCGCCGACGCTGCAACGCTCTACGGCAGCAAGATCAACACGAGCGTCGACCAGGCTTCTCTCGATATGCAGTTGCGCGCCTCGGTCGGTGTCGGCCTGATGTGGGCTTCGCCGTTCGGGCCGATCCGCATCGACTATGCGATCCCCGTCAAGAAGCAAGCTCACGACGACGTGCAGGAATTCAACTTCGGCATATCGACCCGCTTCTGATCGGCGGCAAACGATGCTCCCGGATTTTTTTGGATCCGGGAGAAATGTTCCGACCTAGCTGGATATAGCTTCTGGAATGACCGATCCGGTGTTCTTCGCGCCATCACGCCGGTATACGGCGGCCGAAGTCGCGAATCTGACCGGCTCGGTGCTTGTCGATTCCGGCCACTCCGACGTTTCGATCGAGGCCCTGGCACCGGCCAACGAGGGCGGCGGCAGTGCACTTGTCTTCGTCGACGGCAGGCGCAATTCCGCGTTGATGCCGTCGCTGCGGGCGGCCGCGGTCCTGTGCCCGGCGGAATTCGCCAACAAAGCGCCGGCTGGCGTGGCTGTCCTGATCCATCCGCGTCCGCAACAGGCATTCGCGCTGGTCGGTCGACTTCTGTTCCCGACAGCCGCCACGCCGGGGCCGATGACCGGTGAAACCGGCGTTTCGCCGCATGCCCATATCGATCCGACCGCGCATGTCGAGGCCGGCGCCATCATCGAGGCCGGCGTGGTCATCGGGCCGCGCGCCTCGATAGGCCGCGGCACCGTGATCGCGCCCAACGCCGTCATTGGACAGTCCTGCCAGATCGGCCGCGACGGTTATGTCGGACCGGCCGCCAGCATCCAGTATGCGCTGATCGGCAATCGGGTCATCATCCATGGCGGCGCCAGGATCGGCCAGGACGGGTTTGGCTTCGTAGGCGGCGCCAAGGGACCGGAACGTGTTCCCCAGATCGGACGTGTTATCATCCAGGACGATGTCGAGATCGGCTCCAATTCCACCGTCGATCGCGGCGCCATGTCGGATACGATCATCGGTCAGGGCACCAAGATCGACAATCTCGTGCAGATCGCCCATAACGTCCGCATCGGTCGCAATTGCATAGTGGCCGGGCTTTCGGGTATCTCCGGTTCCGTGGTCGTGGGTGACAATGTCACCATGGGCGGCGGCGTCGGGCTTGCGGATCACCTGACGATCGGCACAGGAGCCAAGCTTGCCGCCAGAAGTGGGTTCATGAGCAATGTGCCTGCCGGCGAGATATGGGGCGGTTATCCGGCGCAGCCGATGGCGGAAGCAATGCGGGAGATAGCCATGTTGCGCACGATGGCCAGGGCACGCAAACAGGGCAAGGACAATGGCTGATATGGTGGCGGCGGCGACGCTGGAAGCGGTCGACATAATGGGGCTGATGAAGCTTCTGCCGCACCGCTATCCGTTCCTGATGATCGACCGTATCGTCGACATCGACGGTGACAATTCTGCCGTCGGTATCAAGAACGTCACCATCAACGAGCCGCATTTTCACGGGCATTTTCCGGAGCAGCCGGTTATGCCGGGCGTGCTGATCGTCGAGGCCATGGCGCAGACGGCGGGCGCCATCTGCATCCGGAGCCTCGGGGCGTCGAAGCCGTCGCTGGTCTATTTCCTGACCATCGACAACGCTAAATTCCGCAAACCGGTCGTTCCCGGCGACCAGTTGAAGATTCATGTCAAGAAGATCAAGAAGCGCGGCAACCTGCTCAAATTCGCCTGCGAAGCCCTGGTCGATGGCACCAAGGCGGCCGAGGCCGAGATTTCAGCCATGATGGTCACCGGCGACTGACAATCGAGTGCCTATGAAAATCAAGACTTCAATCCATCCTTCCTCCGTCGTGGAGGAAGGCGCCCGACTCGGACAGGGCGTGCGCGTAGGCCCGTTCTGCCATGTCAGCGCCGACGCCGTGATCGGCGATGGTGTCGAACTGGTCAGCCATGTCTCCGTGATGGGCGCGACGACGATCGGGGCGTCGACCAAGGTCTACCCGATGGCGACACTGGGCGCGCCGCCGCAGAACACCAAGCACAAGGGCGGTCGCACCACGCTTGTCATCGGCGCCAACTGCACCATCCGCGAAGGCGTCACCATGCATGTCGGCACCGATACCAGCCGCGGCGAAACGACGGTGGGCGACAACGGCAATTTCCTTGCCTACGCCCACATCGCCCATGATTGCGTTGTCGGCAAGAATGCCACCTTCGCCAATGGCGCGACGCTGGGCGGACACTGCGAGATCGGCGACAATGTCTATATCGGCGGCCTCAGCGCCGTTCATCAATTCGTGCGTGTCGGCGACAACGCCTTTCTGGGCGGGTGCTCGGCTTTTGTCGGTGACGTCATTCCCTATGCCATTGCCGTCGGCAACCGTGCCTCCTTGCGCGGTTTGAACATCATCGGTCTCAAGCGCGCCGGTCTGCCGCGTTCCGAGATCTACCTGCTGCGCAAGGCTTACAGGACGATTTTCGACCGCTCCCGCACCGTCGGCGAGAACATCGAATTCGCCAAGGCCGAGTTTGCCTCTTCGCCAACAGCCATGAAGATCATCGATTTCATCTCCAGCCGCGGCAAGCGCCACTATGCGGTGCCATCGCTCAAGGCAGGCGATGGCGACGACACCGATGATGAAGACTGAGACAGCGGCCGCAGGTCTTCTTCTCCCGCCAGATGCCAAGGTCGGCATCATCGCCGGCGGCGGCAGTCTCCCGGTCGAAGTCGCACAGGGTTTGGCCGCGCATGGTTATCCGCCTTTCGTCCTCCTGATGGAGGGGGAAGCCGATCGACAGCAGGATTTGCGCCGATACGAGCACGGCAGTCTGGCCCTCGAGCAGATCGGTTCCCTGGTGCCGACTCTGAAGCGGCATGGAATCACGCATCTGGTGCTGGCTGGTGAGATCAAACGCAGGCCGCAATTGGCCAAGATTCGCCCGAGCCTTGGCTTGCTGTCGATCGTGCCGTCGGTGATCATGGCACTGGCGCGCGGCGATGACGGCCTGTTGAAGGTTGTGACGCGCGGCCTGGAAAAGCGGGGCATCAAGGTGATCGGTGCGCATGAGGTCGTTCCCGAACTCGCAGCCGGCGAAGGCACGCTGACCTCGACGGGACCACAGCAATCGGACTGGCGTGATATCGAGGCAGCGAGGCAAGCCGCCAAGGCGATCGGCGCGCTCGACATTGGCCAGGCAGCGATTGCGATCGGTGGCCGGGCGATCGCTCTCGAAGGCATAGAAGGCACCAGCGGCCTGCTCGAGAGAACGCGGGAGTTGCGCAGCCACGGCCGTATCGCCGGCAAGACCCGCGGCGTGCTGGTCAAATGCGCCAAACCCGGCCAGGAGCTGCGTGCGGATCTTCCCTCCATCGGCCCGCAGACGGTGGAGGCGGCGCATGCGGCCGGGCTTGCTGGTATCGCCGTCGAGGCGGGGCGCTCACTGATTCTCGAAGGTCCCGCAACCCTGTCACGCGCCAATGAACTGGGCCTGTTCATCGTCGGCCTGCCTGCAGCGGAGCCTGCGCATGGCTGACAAGGCGCTTAAGATCGCGATCGTCGCTGGGGAAGAATCGGGCGATCTGCTAGGCGCCGACATCGTGCGATCTCTGTGCCAGATAACGGGCCGCAAGGTTCAACTCGTCGGCCTCGGCGGCCGCCATCTCGGCGAACGGGGCCTGGTGTCGCCCTTCGATGCCGGCGAGATTGCCCTGATGGGTTTCAGTGCGGTCCTGCGCGATCTGCCGCGCCTAATCAGGCGGATCGGCCAGCTGGCCAAAACCATCGCCGACGAAAAGCCGGATTGTCTGATCACCATCGACAGCCCGGACTTTTCCTTGCGCGTCGCCAGGAAGGTGCGTGCGGCCAATCCGTCGATACCGATCATCCACTATGTCTGTCCGAGCGTCTGGGCGTGGCGGCCGGGCAGGGCGGTGGCGATGAAGCCTTATGTCGACCATATCCTCTGCATCCTGCCATTCGAGGTGAAGGAACTCGAGCGGCTGGGGGGGCCGCCCGGCACCTATGTCGGGCATCGCCTGACTCATGATGCGGGTGTGCTTGCCGCTGAGAAGGCGCAGGCATTGCCGCGCGATCTTGCCCAGGACCGCACCAAGACTTTGCTCGTCCTGCCCGGCTCGCGGCGCGGCGAAGTGCGGCGGCTGGTCGACGCGTTCGGCGAGACCGTGTCGATGTTGCGTGCGCGCGGACATCGTCTACGGCTGTTGCTACCGACGGTTCCGCACGTTGCCGATCTGGTCAGATCCTCGGTCAACCGCTGGGATGAAAAGCCTGAGATCATCGTCGACCCCCAGCGCAAATGGCAGGCGTTCGGCAAGGCCGATGCCGCGTTGATCGCGTCGGGGACCGTGTCGCTGGAATTGGCGTTGGCCGGGGTGCCGATGGTCTCGTGCTACAGGCTCGATCCCATCGCACGTGCCATTGCGCCCTATTTCGTTTCGGTCTGGTCGGCGCTGTTGCCCAATTTGATCGCGGATCGTGCCCTTATCCCGGAGTTCTACAGCGAGTACGTCAAGCCGAACAATCTGGCGCGCCAGTTGGAAGCGCTGTTCGCCGACAGCGGCATGCGCGCCTGGCAGAAGGACGGGTTTGCCGAGATCGCCAGGCGCATGGCAACGGACAAGCCGTCGGGCGAGATCGCTGCGGGCGTGGTGCTGCGTCACATGAAAAAGGCGCCCTGAGCGGCGCCTTTTCGATTTCAAGCTGCCTTCAATCAGCGCTTGGCTATCGGCACGTAGTCGCGCTCCGGCGCACCGGTGTAGAGCTGGCGCGGGCGGCCGATCTTCTGGCGCGGGTCCTCGATCATCTCTTTCCACTGCGCGATCCAGCCGACGGTGCGGGCGACCGCGAACAGCACGGTGAACATGGTGGTGGGGAAGCCCAGCGCCTTCAGTGTGATGCCGGAATAGAAGTCGACGTTCGGGTAAAGCTTCTTCTCGATGAAATAGGGGTCGGTCAGCGCGATCTTTTCCAGCTCCATCGCGATGTCGAGCAACGGATCATCCTTGATGCCGAGCTCGCCCAGAACCTCGTGCGCAGTCTTCTGCATGATTTTCGCGCGAGGATCGTAGTTCTTGTAGACGCGGTGGCCAAATCCCATCAGCCGGAACGGGTCGTTCTTGTCCTTGGCGCGGGCAATGAATTCCGGGATGTGATCGACATGGCCGATCTCGCCCAGCATGTTGAGCGCCGCCTCGTTGGCGCCGCCATGGGCCGGACCCCACAGGCAAGCGATGCCGGCGGCGATGCAGGCGAACGGGTTGGCGCCCGACGAGCCGGCGAGACGAACCGTCGAGGTCGAGGCATTCTGCTCGTGATCGGCGTGCAGGATGAAGATGCGCTCCATGGCGCGCGCCAGCACCGGGTTGATCTTGTACTCCTCGCACGGCACCGCAAAGCACATATGCAGGAAGTTTGCCGCAAAACCGAGATCGTTCTTCGGGTAAATGAAGGGTTGGCCGATATGGTATTTGTAGGCCATGGCCGCGATCGTCGGCATCTTGGCGATCAACCGCATGGAGGCGACCATGCGCTGGTACGGATCCGAGATGTCGGTGGAATCGTGATAGAAGGCCGACAGCGCGCCGACCACGCCACACATCACCGCCATCGGGTGCGCATCGCGGCGGAAGCCGGTGAAGAAGCGCGACATCTGCTCGTGCACCATTGTGTGGCGCGTCACGCGGTAATCGAAATCGTCCTTCTGCGCCTTGGTCGGCAGTTCGCCGTAGAGCAGGAGGTAGCAGACTTCGAGGAAGTCGCCGTGTTCGGCCAACTGGTCGATCGGATAGCCGCGGTGGAGAAGAATACCGGCATCGCCGTCGATGAAAGTGATTTCGGACTCGCAGCTTGCCGTCGAGGTGAAGCCGGGATCGTAGGTGAAGGCGCCGGTCGTGCTGTAGAGCGAGGCGATGTCGATGACATCAGGCCCGACGGAGCCGCTTCGCACCTTGAATTCATGGGTCTTGCCGGCGAATTGAAGCGTTGCCGTAGCCTCTGGGTTCGCGCCCACATCCAGTTTTTTCGCAGCTTCGGTCATTGCAAACTCCTTCTTGTTTCCTCATGCCGGCAAAGGCAAATTCCGCAGAGCGACACGTCGAAATCACCGCAATGCGCGTATTCGCCACCGCATTCTAGGAGGTGCGTGCCAGATTGGGCCAAGGCACAATGTTGCACTGCGAAACGCGCCTTTCAATGCCAATCTTCTTGGGCCAGGTTGCTCCTAATCGATTTGATCCGCTATGCGCGCCAGGCTTTCCTCGCGCCCGAGCACGGCAAGCACGTCGAACACGCCCGGCGAGGTGCTTTTGCCGGTCAGCGCGGCCCGCAACGGTTGGGCCACGGCTCCGAGTTTGTGCCCTCCAGCCAGTGCATAATCGCGAATCGCGGCCTCCGCCGCCGCCGCCGTCCAGTCGTCTGAAAGCGCATTCAAAGCTTCGTGAGCGCCACGCAGGACCTTGCGGGCATCGTCGTTGAGCAGGAGGGCCGCCTTTTCGTCGATCGGCAGGGGCCGCGTGGCAAACAGGAAGGCCGCGCCGTCGACAAGCTCGACCAGCGTCTTGGCGCGCTCCTTCAGGCCCGGAAGGGCCGCCAGCAGCTGTGCCTTTTTCCGATCATCAAGGCGTTCGGCCATCGCCGGGCCGCCCTCGAGATAAGGCAGAGTGGCGATGAAGATATCGAACAGCTCGGGGTCGGCCATGCGGCGCATATGCGCGCCGTTGATCGCTTCCAGCTTGGCGAAATCGAAGCGGGCCGCGCCCTTGTTGACGTCGCCGATGTCGAACCAGGAAATCATGTCCTTGATCGACATGATCTCGTCATCGCCGTGGCTCCAGCCCAGGCGCGCCAGATAGTTGAGCAGCGCTTCCGGCAGGTAGCCCATGGCGCGATAAGCCTCGACGCCCAGCGCGCCGTGACGCTTCGAAAGCTTGGCCCCGTCGGCGCCGTGGATCAGCGGGATATGCGACATCGATGGCACGTCCCAGCCCATGGCATTGTAGATCACCGACTGGCGGGCGGCATTGGTCAGGTGGTCGTCGCCACGAATGATGTGCGTCACACCCATGTCGTGGTCGTCGACGACGACGGCATGCATGTAGGTCGGATTGCCGTCCGAACGCAGGATGATGAAGTCGTCGAGATCCTTGTTGGGGAAGCGCACCTCGCCTTGGACGCGGTCGTGGACGATCGTCTCGCCCGCGGTCGGCGCCTTGATGCGGATGGCGCCCTTGACGCCGGGCGGTGCCTCGGATGGATCGCGATCGCGCCACTGGCCGTTGTAGCGCGGCGGCAGGCCTTTGGCCCGCGCTGCCTCGCGCATTGCCTCCAACTCGGCAGGCGTTTCGTAGCTGTAATAGGCCTTGCCCAGACGCACGAGTTCCTCGGCCACCTCGCGGTGGCGCGGAGCGCGCTCGAACTGAGAAACCGCGTCGCCGTCCCATGACAGGCCGAGCCAGGTCAGGCCGTCGAGGATGGCAGCGGTCGCGGCATCGGTCGAACGCTCGCGGTCGGTGTCCTCGATGCGCAGCAGCATCGTGCCGCTCGTGTGTTTTGCGTAGAGCCAGTTGAACAGCGCCGTGCGCGCGCCGCCGATGTGCAGATAGCCGGTGGGCGAGGGGGCAAAACGGGTGACGACCTTGTCGGACATGGAACTCTCGCAAACCATCTGAAGCGGGGTGCGGCTGCGCGGACTTTCGCGCGCCCGGCGTTCATGTAGCATAGGGCGTCAGGGGTGCAAGGGGCAGACCCGATGGCTGGACGAGGCCGAGGCTTGGATCAGGGCGAGGACGCCAGCGTTGGCGTCAGCGAGCGGTCGCTGTTTGCGATGCCTTTGGCAACCCCCCTGCCATCGCCTCTCGTGCCCGCGCCCGGCAGCCGGCCGTCGCAGGCGGATAACCCGGCGCCGCTTCAGTCCCCTG
The DNA here is from genome assembly GCF_013170725.1 of Mesorhizobium erdmanii. Lineage (NCBI taxonomy): Bacteria > Pseudomonadati > Pseudomonadota > Alphaproteobacteria > Hyphomicrobiales > Phyllobacteriaceae > Mesorhizobium > Mesorhizobium erdmanii. Next base: position 3,943,474 of record NZ_CP033361.1, read on the forward strand.
CCTCGGGCAGGATCGTGCGTGTGCGGCGGCAACTTGGCCAGGTTTCCTTGCCTCGCCTGCGCCATGGCGTGGCCAAGGCGGCCGAGCTCGAGCTTGACCGTGGCATCGCCTTCCTGCTGGTGCCGGTCTGTCTGGCCACTGGAGTGATCGGCTATTATTCGCTTGACGCGGAGCCTGATTTTGCAAGGCCTGTCGCGGTCGTCGTGCTGATGGCGGTCTGTGCCTTGGTCTCGCGTTCCTGGCCGAAAACCCATCTGGGCTTCATGGCGGCATTGCTATGCGCGCTTGGCCTGCTTGCCGCCAAGGTCGAGACACGGCGGGCGGGTACCCAGATGCTGGGTTCCGAAATCTCGACGCAAGTGACCGGCCGCGTCGTCTCGCTCGACCGGATGGAGACCGGCCGCATCCGACTGACCATAGACGTGACGTCGACCGACCGGCCGAAACTGCGCTATGCGCCGGAAAGGGTCCGGCTTTCGGCGCGCGATATCCCGGTGGAAATGACCGCTGGTTCCTTGGTCACAGGCTACGCCAAACTATTGCCGCCGACCGGTCCGGTGCGGCCGGACAGCTACGATTTCTCCTTCGACAGCTATTTCGCCGGCATAGGCGGCAGCGGCTTCTTTCTCGGCAATCCAAAGCTGGTCGCGGCCGCCGATGGCGAGATGCCCCTCACGGCACGCCTTTTCTCTGGAATAGAAAATGCGCGCGAAGCCATTGCCGATCATATCCGAGCCACCGTCGGCGGTGCCGAAGGCGAGATCGCGGCGGCGCTGATCGTCGGCGTGCGCGCCGGCATTCCCGATGAAATCAACGAAGCGATGCGGCGTACCGGCATCTATCACATCATCTCCATTTCGGGACTGCATATGGCGCTCGTCGCCGGCACCATCATGGGCCTGCTGCGCGGCGCCTTTGCGCTGTTCCCGGTCTTCTCCGCGCGTCGGCCGGTGAAGAAATACGCGGCCGCCGCGGCCCTCTTATCGATCGCCGCCTATCTGGTGATTTCCGGCGTCGTCGTTGCCGCCGAACGGAGTTTCATCATGCTGGCCGTGATGCTGACGGCCGTCCTCTTCGATCGCGCCGCGCTGACAATGCGCAATCTGGCGATCTCGGCGATTGCCGTCATCGTGGTGTCGCCGCACGAAGTGGTCGGCCCGAGCTTCCAGATGTCGTTCGCCGCAACGGCAGCCCTGGTCGGGGCCTATGCCGGCTGGGCTGATCACCATGCGGGAAAGACCAGACCGCCCCCGCCAAAGCGATCCTTGCCTGGATTTCTGACACGAAAGTTCCTGCTGGCGACAGGCGGATTGGCGATGACCTCGATCATTGCCGGCTGCGCCACGGCGCTGTTTGCCATCTGGCATTTCCAGCGTGTGTCGCCGCTCAGCCTGTTCGCCAACCTGGCTGTCATGCCAATTGTGTCAGTGGTGATGTTCCTGGCCGTTGCCAGTGCGTTGCTGATGCCGTTCGGATTGGATGCGCCATCCCTTTACCTGATGGGCAAGGGCCTGACGGCGATGATCGCGATATCGGCTTGGATATCGGAACGCTCGCCGGTCGATGCGGTCGGGCTGATCTCGCAGCAATCCGTACTGCTGGTGACAGTCGCCCTCGTTATCGCAACGATGGCGACAACCTGGCTGCGGCTTGCCGCAGTTCCATTCGCGCTTGCCGGCCTGCTGACGGTGTCGGATACGCGTACGCCCGATGTGTTGATCTCCGAAGATGCGCGGCTGGTCGCGTTGCCGATTGGCGGGGGCGAACTCGCGGTCAACCGGGCTCGTCCGAACGAGTTCACCGTCGACAACTGGAAACGCGCGCTGGCAGCCGAAACCATCGTCGTGCCGGAGATGTTCAACGAGGCAGACGGGCGATTCGACATTGCCGATGCCGTCAATCTGCCCCCAGGAGCGCCATTCTATTGCACGGACGGCGTCTGTCTCGCCCGGCATCCGTCCGGCGCGATCATCGCGCATGTCGAGGACCGCAAGGATACGTGGAAGGCTTGCGGTTTCGCCGATTTGATCGTCGTCAATGACGCGACCGGCTACGACGCCTGCCACAATCCGCTGGTTCTCGTCGTCACCAAACGGCAACTCGCCCGCAAGGGTAGCGCCGCCGTCTTCTTCGACCGCCAATCGGCGACCAGTCCGCCAATCGTCAGCTTCGCGGTGGACGGGCCGTATCGGCCTTGGCACGAGCAGCGAAAATATTCACGCGAGGCGAGGGGGCTGCCGCCCTATCAAAAACCCGGAAAGCCGGCCGCCGTCCCTGCTCAGTAGCGCCGGATCAGCCCGACGAGCTTGCCCTGCACCTTGACCCTGTCCGGCCCGAAGATGCGCGTCTCGTAGGCGGGGTTGGCGGCTTCAAGGGCAATCGAGGCGCCCTTGCGGCGGAACCGCTTCAGGGTCGCTTCCTCCTCGTCGACCAGCGCCACGACGATCTCGCCCGGGCTAGCCGTGTCGGCGTTGCGGATAATGACCGTATCACCATCGAAGATCCCGGCCTCGATCATCGAGTCGCCCTTGACCTCCAGCGCGTAATGCACGCCGCCCATGATCATGTCCGGCGGCACCGAGATCGAATGTGTCTGATGCTGGATCGCATCGATCGGCACACCGGCGGCGATACGGCCCATCACCGGGATCGACACGGCGGGAACCGCGTCGTCGTCATTGCCGGCCGCAGGCAAGCGCGACGGCGCCGGCTTGATCTGGCGGCCGAGGCCGCCTTGACCAACACCGCCTTGACCAAGACTGCCCTGGATGACGCTCGGCGAGAACTTCTTTGCCGCGTTGAGGCCCGGCGCGATCGAATCCGGCAACCGCAGCACTTCCAGCGCGCGTGCCCGGTTGGGCAGCCGGCGGATGAAACCACGTTCCTCCAGTGCCGTGATCAGGCGATGGATGCCCGATTTGGAGGCGAGATCGAGCGCTTCCTTCATCTCGTCGAAGGAGGGCGGGATGCCGCTTTCCTTGAGCCGTTCATGAATGAACATCAGCAGTTCGTGTTGCTTGCGCGTCAGCATGGCGCCCCCCAAGGCATTGGACAAAGGGTATGAACCAGAATCGAAAAACAAACCCAGAACAAACCCTATCTGTTCCAGTTGTGTTCCGCAACTGTTTAAAGTTTAGTGAATTTGTTAAGGCGTCGGAAATTATCTGCCCCGGCGGAGGGCGGCTATCGGCTGATCCTGCCGCCGGCACCTTCATTGAAATTGTTATGGTTAATGGCCTGTGGCCTAGCGCATGGTGACGCTTGGCATCAGCTTCTCAAAGGCGCCTGCGAGGTGGATTTGTATGGTTTGTCGATCCATTCCCGGCGGAACGAAACGAAATCAAAACGCCAACGATCACCGTTTGTCGGGCGCGGCTGGCGGTTCAGGCCTCCGGCGCCGTTCCGGCCAGGACCTGCGCATAGGCGCGGGCATCGATGTTGCCACAGGAGATAACGCAGACGACGTTGCCGGTTGCCTTCTCGCTGCGCGGAACAGCGGCTAACAGGCAACCGGCACCTTCTGCCACGATCCTTGCCTTCGACGCGGACGCGCTGAAATCATCCGGAAACGGCTTTCAGGCTGCCGGCGCGCGCCGTGTAGGTGTTGGCGCCGTTGTCTTCGCTGTGGACATAGACGTGCAGCGTGTAGCCGATATGCGCCGTCATCAGCGCCTTTGCCCGCTCGACATCGCGATCGAGCGCCGCCTCCATGATGGCGGTGTGATGCTCGATGGCGATCGCCTCGCGAAGTGCGTCCATTGCCTCGCCGTAGCCGTCCTTGAGGCCGGCCGCCGCTCGCAATGTCGGCGCCAGGCCGAGAAAACGATGATGCCGCCGCAGCTGGTCGGCGATCGTCGAGCGGAATCGCAACAGCCAGTTGGACGTCGCCGCACTTAGCAGCGCCGCATGGAATGCCTCGTGGCTCTCGTCCCACTTGTCGACTGCCGCATCGGAAGGGTCGTCGACCGCGGTCTTGCAGCGCGAGAGCCGGTAGTGAGCGGTGACAACCGCGTCCTCCCATTCGCTGCCGCCGTTCGCGATCGATTCGATGAACAGCGGCATTTCGACAACCATCCTCGCGCGCGCCAAATCCTCGAGCTCGGCTCGCGACACGGGAGCGACGGCAAAGCCGCGATTGCTGATGGCGGTGACGAGGCGCTCGGCTTCAAGCCGGGACAATGCTTCGCGCAACGGCGTCCAGCCGACGCCGTATATGCTGCGCAACGCACTCAGCTTGAGCGGCGCCCCCGGCATGAGGCGGGTGGCCAGGATATCGCGACGCAGCAGCTGATAGGCGGCTTCCGTCTTCGTGGAATTGTTCTGATCCTGCATCACGATCCGTCCATCATCGGGCTTGCGAAAATTATATATCATGGGGACGTATGGCAAGAATTATATATAATGTTTGACACGCGGCGAGCGACTGACCATGATCGCGGCAGTAGCCGCCCGATGAGCGGCGCTGATCAAATCTGGGAGGAAATGATGTTGAAGTCGAAATCCGCTTGGCTGTCGGGACTGGCGCTGGCAAGCGCATTGATGGTCGGAATCGGCAGCGCCGCGGCCGATCAGATCCGTGTCGGCATCGCCAATTTCGGCGAGCATCCGCAATTGAACGCCGCCATAGCCGGCTTCAAGAAGGCATTGACGGACAATGGTTTCGTCGAGGGCAAGGACGTCGTCTACACGGAAAGCCACACCAATTTCGACGCATCGCTGGTGCCGCAGATGATCGCCAAGCTGCAGGCGGAGCAGCCCAAGCTGATCTACACCATTACCACGCCAGTCTCGCAGATCGCCAAGAAGGCGCTTGCCGGCTCCGGCATTCCGATCGTCTTTGCCGCTGTCACCGATCCGGTGGCGGCGAAGCTGGTACCATCGTGGGACGCCGGAGACGAAGGCATGACCGGCGCCAGCGATCTGCAGGACGTCGCCGCTGTCATGGCCTTCACCAAGAAGCTGCTGCCGAACGCCAAACGCTTCGGCGTGCCGTACAATCCAGGCGAGGCCAATGACGTTGCCTTGGTCGAGAAGATCAAGGCGGCCGCACCGGCGGCCGGCTTCGAAGTCGTGGAAGTCGGCATCGACAACGTCAATGATATCCAGCAGCGCATCGCTTCGCTCGCCGGCAAGGCCGACGTGATCTACGGCCCGGCTTCGAACCTTATCCAGCCGGCGATCGCCGCTGTCTCAGCTGCCGCTCGCCAGGCCGGTATCCCGGTCGTAAACTCCGATGACAGCGCTGTCCGCAACGGCACCGTACCGGCAAGCTTCGCGGTCAATTACACGCAGGTCGGCATCAATGCCGGCAACATCGCCGCCGAGATCCTCAAAGGCAAGGATCCCAAGGCGATCGCGCCCTCGCGCCCGGCCTACAAGGATCACATGGCAACGATTTCCCGCAAGACGATGGCCGCGTTCGGCATCGAGATACCGGCCTCGATGGCCGATTGCGGCTGCATCGTCGACTGACATCGGGCTGCCGAGGTGACGGCGTGGGCGCTGTCACCTCAGGCCAGGGAGGAACGATGCTCGAGATCCGATCCGCGCGCAAAGTGTTCTACAAGGGCCAGGCCGACGAGAAAGTCGCGCTGGACGGTCTCAGCCTGTCGTTGGCCACAGGCGAGTTCGGCATCGTCATCGGCTCCAACGGCGCGGGAAAGAGCAGCATGCTCAACGCCATCTCCGGAGCTCTTGTGCTGGATTCCGGCAAGATCCTGATCAATGGCGCCGATGTGACGGCCATGCCGGTACACAAGCGCGCGACAAGATTGGCGCGCGTCTTCCAGGATCCGATGCGCGGCACCGCCGCCAGCATGACCGTGGCGGAGAACATGCTGCTCGCCGATCTGCGCAGCCAAAAACGCACATTGCGGCAAGGGCTGAACGCCACGAGGCTTGCGTCATACAGGGAGCGGTTGTCGATATTGGGCCTCGGCCTTGAAAATCGCCTCGATACGCGCGTCGACCTGCTCTCGGGCGGCCAGCGGCAGTCGCTGTCGCTGATCATGGCGGTCGGCGGATCGCCCGACCTGCTGCTGCTCGACGAGCATACCGCGGCCCTCGACCCACGCACCGCCGAGATCGTCATGCAGGCGACGGTGCGTGCCGTCAACGCGCTGAAGCTGACCACCCTGATGGTGACCCACAACATGCAGCACGCCGTCGACTATGGTAGCCGGGTGATCATGCTTGACGCAGGCCGGGTCCTTCTGGAGGTCACCGGCGAAGAGAAGGCGAGGGTCACGGTTCTCGATCTGATCGGGCATTTCTCCGTCAAGACCGACCGCATGTTGCTGGCGAGCTGATCATCATGGGTTTTGTCCAGGACGTTCTCACCAGCTTCGTGGCGATCATACCGGTCACGCTGGCGCAAAGCCTGATCCTGGCCTTTGTCGTGCTCGGCATCATGATCCCGTTTCGCATGCTGAATTTTCCCGATCTCACCAGCGAAGGCGCCTTTCCGCTGGGCGGCTGCGTCTGCGGCGTGCTGCTGGCTGCCGGCGCATCGCCGCTCGTCGCCATCATGGTCGCATTCGCCGTGGGCTTCGCGGCGGGTTGTTGCACCGCCTTCATCCATCTGCGCTTCCGCATCCACACGCTGCTTGCGGGTATCCTGATGATGACGATGCTCTACAGCATCAACCTTCGGATCATGGGCAAGTCCAATCTCTCCGTCTTCGGCTCGCCAGCCGTGTTCGACTGGGTGCCGTTCACGCGGCCAGGTTTTCCGGCCAGCAAGATCGTCGTCGCCGGCCTCCTCGCGCTCGTCGTCTTCCTGGCGCTTTACATGTTCTTCAGGACCGAGAAGGGCACGGCCGTGCGCGCCGTCGGCGCCAATCCCGATATGGCCGAGGCGCAAGGCATCAATGTTTGGGCGGCGACCATCGGCGGTGTCGGGCTGGCGAGCGCGTTTTCGGCTTCGAGCGGCGCCCTGATGGTGCAGTCGCAGGGCTTTGCCGACGTCAATATGGGACTTGGCATCCTCATCAACGGCCTTGCGGCGCTGATGATCGGCGAGGCGGTCGTCGGCAAACAGACGGTCTGGCGGCAATTGCTGGCGCCCTTTGCCGGCGCGATCATCTACTACCAGTTGGTGTCGTTCTGCCTCGCCGCCGGCATGCCGCCTCCCGACCTGAAACTTGCCACGGGCCTGTTCGTGCTCGCCATGCTTGCCCTGCCCAGCCTCAAGCGCAGCCGGGGATCGGCACCGGCGCGCGAAGCCATCCGTGAATAAGTGAGGACGTCACAAACCATGCGTGCAACGCTCGATCTCGCAGCAGTCGAAGCCATGGATGCGGCGGATCCGCTGCGCGCCATGCGCGACCGGTTCATCCTGCCGGAAGGCGTGATCTATCTCGACGGCAATTCGCTGGGCGCCGCGGCGCCCGCCGTCTTCAACGAGCTGCAGAAGGCGGCGGCACAGGAATGGGCGCAGGACCTCATCCGCGCCTGGAACACCGCCGGCTGGTTCGATATGCCGGTGGCGCTTGGCGATCAGTTGGGACGGCTCATCGGCGCGGCGGCGGGCCAGACGGTGGTCTGCGATACGACCTCGATCAACATCTACAAGGTGCTGCATGCCGCCCTTGGGATGCGGCCGGACCGCTCGGTCATCGTCGCCGAGGGCGATAGTTTTCCGACCGATCTTTATATGGCCGAAGGTGTGGCCTCGACGCGGCCGGCCACGGTGCTGCGGCTCGAAGGCGTCGATGCTACGACCATTGAAGAGCTGATCGACGAGCGCGTCGCCGTCATCCTGGTCAACCACGTCAACTACAAATCCGGGCAGTTGCGCGACATGGCCGCGCTGACACGCAAGGCTCACCAGGCCGGCGCGCTGATCGTCTGGGATCTCTGCCACACGGCCGGTGCCTTGCCAGTCGAATTGGACAGCGCCAATGCGGATTTCGCCATCGGTTGCACCTACAAATATCTCAATGGCGGTCCGGGCGCGCCAGCCTTCATCTATGCTGCAACGCGCCATCACGGTGATGTCCATCAGCCGCTGAGCGGCTGGTGGGGCCATGCGCGGCCGTTTGCCTTCGAACAGGGGTTTGCGGCCGGCAGCGGCATTCGCCGGTTCCTGTGTGGCACGCAGCCGGTGTTGTCGATGCGGGCGCTGAAAGGGGCGCTGGATATCTGGGACGATGTCGACATGGCGGCGGTGCGCAAGAAGAGCATCGCACTGACCGACCTGTTCATCGAGCTCGTCGAAGCCAGATGCGGCGCCTATGGCCTCGAACTTGAAAGCCCGCGCGACGGCAACGCGCGCGGCAGCCAGGTGTCGTTCCTTCACCCACATGGCTACCAGGTGATGCGGGCCTTGATCGAGCGCGGCGTGATCGGCGATTTCCGTGCCCCTTCGACCATCCGCTTTGGCTTCACGCCGCTCTATGTCGGCTATCACGATGTCTGGCAGGCGGTCGAGGTGCTGGAGGACATATTGCGCACCGGCGCCTGGCAGGACGCACGCTTCGCGGTCAAGACGGCAGTTACTTGAGCAGTCAGCGAAATCCCTGGAAAAGTGCGAAGCGGTTTTCCCGCAGGGCAATTGCGCCAAAGAGAGAGTCAGAGCCGGGTGCGGACAGTCCAAAGTTCGGGAAAAAGAACGACCTCGAGCATCTTCTTCAGATAGGAAGCTCCTGATGTGCCGCCGGTCCCGCGTTTCAGCCCGATGATGCGCTCGACCGTGGTGACATGATTGAAACGCCAGCGGCGGAAATAGTCCTCGAAATCGACCAGTTTCTCGGCCAGTTCGTACAACATCCAGTAGCGCTGCGGATCGCGGTAGACGGTTTGCCAGGCGACCAGGACCTGTTCATTCTCGGTCCGCGTTTCGCGCCAGTCGGTTCGCCTGGCATCGGCGCCGATGTCGAACCCGTTGCGCGCCAAAAGCAGCAGTGCTTCGTCGTAGAGCGACGGTTCGGCCAAGATCGCCTCCAGCTTGCCGCTCAAGTCCGGCCGATGCTTGTGGGGTCCGAGCATGGCCAGGTTGCGGTTGCCCGCCATGAACTCGATGGCGCGGTACTGCCATGACTGGAAACCGGAGGATTGGCCGAGTGCGTCACGGAATTCGGTGTATTCGCTCGGCGTCATCGTGCGCAGCACGTCCCAGGCATTGTTCAACTGCTCGAAAATGCGGGCGACGCGCGATAGCATCTTGAAGCTCGGCTCCAGCCGGTCGGCGCGGATGGAGCGTATGGCGGCGCCGATCTCATGCAGTGCGAGCTTCATCCACAGTTCCGAAGTCTGGTGCTGGATGATGAACAGCATCTCGTCATGCGCCGACGACAGCGGCGTCTGTGCCTCCAGCACTTTCTCCAGATGCAGATAGTCGCTGTAGGACATGCGCTCCTTGAACGACATCTGCGCGCCTTCGGACGCCGGATCGTAGGGCTCGCTCAATTGATTTTCTCCGTGCGCAGCCGGAAGCGCTGGATCTTGCCGGTCTGGGTCTTGGGCAGGGCGGCTATGAATTTGACCGAGCGCGGATATTTGTAGGGCGCGATCGTTGCCTTGACATGGTCCTGCAGGCGCTTGACGGTCAAACCGTCGGGCGCCACGCCTTGCGTCAGCACGACATGCGCCTCGACGATCTCGCCACGTTCGGCATCCCTGGCGCCGATGACCGCGCATTCGGCGACATCTGGATGCGACAGGAGTGCTGCCTCGACCTCTGGCCCGGCAATGTTGTAGCCGGCACTGACGATCATGTCGTCGGAACGCGCCGCGAAATGGAAGAAGCCGTCCTCGTCCTGGGTGAAAGTGTCGCCGGTGAGGTTCCAGCCGTCGCGCACATAGTCCTTTTGCCTGTCATCGGCCATATAACGGCAGCCGGTCGGTCCGCGTACCGCCAGCCGCCCGGTCTCGCCGCGCGGCACCTCACGCATCTCATCATCGACGATGCGCGCCTCATAGCCGCCGACCGGCTTGCCGGTCGACGCCGGCTTCCGGTCGTCAAAACGGTTGGAGATGAAGATGTGCAGCATTTCGGTGGCGCCGATGCCGTCGAGAATCGGCTTGCCGGTCTTTTGCGTCCACTCCTCGAAGACCGGGGCCGGCAATGTCTCGCCGGCCGAAACGGCAACGCGCAGCGACGACAGGTCGGCGCCTTCATCCATGGCTTTCAGCATGGCGCGATAGGCGGTCGGCGCGGTGAAGGAGATGGTCGCTTTGTACGTCTCGATGATATGGATCATGTTGGGCGGCGTCGCCTGTTCAAGCAGCGTCGCCGCCGCCCCGAAGCGCAGCGGAAAGATGGCGAGGCCGCCAAGGCCGAAGGTGAAGGCGAGCGGCGGCGAACCGACGAATATGTCGTCCGGCGTCACCTGCAGGATTTCGCGGGCATACCCATCGGCGATGATCAAGAGGTCGCGGTGGAAATGCATGGTCGCCTTCGGCACACCAGTCGTGCCCGAGGTGAAACCGAGCAGCGCGACATCGTCGCGGCCGGTATCGACGGCGGCGAAGGTGACCGGCTTGTCGAGGGCGGCGCGGTCGAGTTCGGCATCATGGTTGGCTGTGCCGTCGAAGCCGATGACCTGCTTAAGGAATGCACTGTCCTTGGCGCAGGCGGTCATCTCGTCCATCAGCCTGGTGTCGCAGAGGGCAATGGTGATCTCCGCCTTGTCGACGATCTTGGCAAGCTCCCCGGCGCGCAGCATCGGCATAGTGTTGACGACCACGGCGCCGACCTTGGTGGCCGCCAACCAGCAGGCGACCATCGCGGGATTGTTGGCGGAGCGGATCAGCACCCGGTTGCCCGGTTTGACGCCGTAATTCTCGACCAGCGCATGAGCCAGCCTGTTCGTCCAGTCGGACAGTTCCTTATAGGTGCGGCGGCGGCCATTGCCGATCAGCGCGGTGTGATCGCCGAGACCCTTCTCGACCAGCCTGTCGGTCAACTCGACGCCGGCGTTGAGGCGTTCGGGATAATCGAAGCCGTCAAGCAGTATATCAGGCCACTGATCCGGGGGCGGCAGATGATCGCGCGTGAACGTGTCGATATGCGCTGAAGGCCCAAGCATGTCGCCGCCATCCCATTTGCTGCCTTGGCCAATGTGCGAAGCACATGTCCGCGGTAGTGGATCTGAAGTTCCCGTCTTTTCGCGAGAGGCTTCGTGCAGCCAGCTAGACCTGTTGGGAGATGCCACCGGAAGCGGTGAACATCCGCAGGCTTGGACAGCACAGCAGACCTCCCATTGTCGGCTGTTCGTCAGGCAGGATCGCACCAGTCGAAATTTGTTTCAAGCCTAAAATGTTTTTGCCCGAGGCATTGACGCATGGCATGGTGGCGGCCATTGCTAGCGCCGAAACGATGACACTGCGGGGGAGGGTACCGATGCCTGGACATCGCATTGCCGATTGGGACAACGCCTACGCCAACGGCGCCAATATTGCGGGCGGCAACCGCTGGCCGGCGGCCTGGGCGGAACCGGCACAATTGTTTCGTGACGCATTGTCGGCTGAAGGGCGTGCCCGCATCAACATCGCCTATGGCGAGCGCCCGCGCAATCGGTTCGATCTCTTCTTTCCAAAGGCCGCGCCCAAGGGGCTCGTCGTGTTCATCCATGGCGGTTACTGGCTTGAGTCCGACAAGAGCGACTGGTCGCACCTTGCCAAGGGCGCGGTCGAGAACGGTTATGCCGTGGCGATGCCGTCTTACACGCAGTGCCCGGACATACGCATCGCCGGAATCGTCCGTGAAATCGGCGCGGCGATCAGCAAGGCGGCGGCGATGGTCGGCGGACCGCTGATGCTGACCGGACATTCGGCCGGCGGACATCTCGCCAGCCGCATGGTGACCATATCGACGCCTTTGGCGGCCGATGTGGCAAAGCGCGTACGCCATGTCGTTTCGATTTCGGGTCTGCATGATTTGCGCCCGCTCATGTTCACCGGACACAATGCGGCGCTGGCGATCGATGAAGCCGAAGCCCTGGCGGAAAGCCCGGCTTTGCTGCGGCCCATGGATGGTGTTCGCATCACCTGCTGGGTCGGCGGCGGGGAGCGTTCGGAGTTCCTGCGCCAGAACGCGCTGCTGGCCAACATCTGGACCGGCCTTGGCGCCACGACCAGCTGCGTGGTCGAGCCCGACCGGCATCATTTCGACATCGTCGATGGCCTTGCCGATCCGGCCCATCCGCTGACGCGGACCTTGATCTCGGAGTAGTCGGTCGTTTTTCTATTCCGTTATCAGCAGCTTAGGTGGCGATTCTTCAGCGAAGCATCAGCACGCTGCAGGAGTCTCCAACGCCGGATGCAGGTGCAAACGGCGCGCGCACCACCAGCCCGTTGGCGTCCGCCAGCATTCTCAGCATCGAAGAGTCCTGAATGCCGAACGGGGTCGCCACCAGCCCGCCATCGTCTTCCTTGACCACCGCCCGCACGTAATCCTGGCGCAGATCGTTGGCCGGCATTGCGGCGCCCAGCCGAGCCTGACGTATGTCCTGACGATGATTTCGGCCACCGAGCCGCGCCAGCAGGGGCTTCAGGAACAATTGCGAGCAGACCAGGCTTGCCACCGGATTGCCGGGCAGGCCGATGCACCTGATGGCGCCGAGCCGGCCGAACATCAGCGGCTTTCCGGGGCGCATGGCGATCTTCCAGAAGCCGAGCGTCATGCCTTCGCCGGTCAGCACGTCATGGATCAGGTCATGGTCGCCGACCGAGGCGCCGCCAAGCGTGACAATGACATCCGCGCCGGCCGCAACCGCCTTCTTCACCAGGGCTGCGATGGCCTCCTGCCGGTCGGCGGCAATGCCAAGGTCGAGGGCACGGGCGCCAACCGATTGCGCGGTGGCGGCGACGCCATAGGCGTTGGACGAGATGATCTGGTCCGGCCCCAGCTCACTGCCGGGCGGCAACAACTCGTCGCCGGTGGCGATGATGGCGACGAGCGGCCGTTTGACCACGGTCACCTGAGCATGATTGGCGGATGCCGCCAGCGACAATGCCGCGGGATCCAGCAGGCGGCCTTTTTCCAGCAAGACGTCGCCCTTGGAAAAGTCGAGGCCGACGCGGCGGATGTTGCGCCACTCGGCTGTGGGCTCGATCACCTCGATCGTGCCGTCACCGACATCCCGGACGTTTTCCTGGATGACGATGGTGTCGGCGCCTTGCGGCAGCGGCGCGCCGGTAAAGATGCGCACGGCCTGGCGCTCGCCGACCGTACCGTCGAAGCCGCGCCCGGCCGGCGCCATGCCGATCACCGAGAGTTTCGACGGCACCGAAGCGACATCGGCGGCGCGAACCGCGTAGCCATCCATGGCCGAAGCGTTGAAAGGCGGCTGTGTGCGCAGTGCCACGACAGGCTCGGCCAGCACACGATCGACCGCCTCGAAGAGAGAGACGCTTTCGCCGGCCAGGGGTGCGGCTCCATCCAACAGGCGTTCGAGCGCCTCCGCGACCGGAACCAGCGCCATCAGGCGCCAGCCTTGTAGTCGCCGGACTTGCCGCCGGTCTTTTCCACCAGGCGGACACCGGAAATGACCATGGCGCGGTCGACCGCCTTGGCCATGTCGTAAATGGTCAGGCAGGCCACGGATGCCGCGGTCAGCGCTTCCATCTCGACGCCTGTCTTGCCGGTGACACGCGCCAGCGCGGTGACTTTCAGGCCCGGCAGCGCATGGTCGGGCTCGATGTCGACGGAAACCTTGGTGAGGAGGAGCGGATGGCAGAGCGGGATCAGCTCATGCGTCTTCTTCGCCGCCATGATGCCGGCGATGCGCGCGGTGCCGAGCACGTCGCCCTTCCTGGCGTTGCCGGCGAGGATGGTGTTCAGCGTTTCGGGTTGCATCGAAACGAAACCCTCGGCGATCGCGGTTCGTGTCGTCTCTTCCTTGTCGCCGACATCGACCATGTTGGCCTCGCCCTGCGCGCCGAGATGGGTGAGGGCTGATGTCATCGTCAGAGAGCCTTGGCCGATACCTTGCCCGTCAAGAGCAGGCGCGTCGCCGCGGCGACATCCGCTTGCCGCATCAGGCTCTCGCCGACCAGGAATGTGCCGATGCCGGTCTTGCGCATCCTCAGGCAATCGTCGTGGGTGAAAATGCCGCTCTCGCTGACCAGCAGGTGGCCGCCCGGCACCATCGGCGCCAGCCGCTCGGAGGTTTCGAGGCTGGTTTCGAAGGTCCGGAGATTACGGTTGTTTATGCCGATCAGCCGCGACGACAATTTCAGCGCGCGCTCGGTCTCGGCCTCGTCATGCACCTCGATCAGCGCGTCCATGCCGAGCTCGAATGCGGTTGCTTCCAATTCGCTCGCCAAGGCATCGTCGACGCTGGCCATGATGATCAGGATGGCATCGGCGCCCCAGGCGCGCGCCTCATGGACCTGATAGGGATCGAACAGGAAATCCTTGCGCAGCGCGGGCAGGGCGACGGCCGCCCTTGCTTTGGTGAGAAATTCCGGCGCGCCCTGGAAGGACGGTGCATCGGTCAACACCGAAAGACACGCGGCGCCACCCTCTTCATAGGCCCGCGCCAGTACCGGCGGATCGAAATCGGCACGGATCAGCCCCTTGGAGGGGCTCGCCTTCTTGATTTCGGCGATCAGGGCGAAGCCGCCCGACCTGTGTTTCGCCTCGAGCGCGGCGAGAAAGCCGCGTGGCGCGTCGGCATCTTTCGCGCGCGCCTTGATCTCAGCCAGCGGCACGCGTGCCTTGGCCGCCGCGATCTCGTCGCGCTTGTAGGCCTCGATCTTGCGCAGAATGTCAGACACGGTTCACCCGTTCGAGATTTCGACCAGACGATCGAGCACCTGCAGCGACCGGCCGCTGTCGATGGCTTGCGCGGCGAGCTCGATGCCGTCGCCAAGCGTCGTTGCCTTGCCCGCGATCACCAGCCCGGCGCCGGCATTCATCAGCACGGTGTCGCGATAGGCACCGGCCGCGCCGCCCAGCATATCGCGCAATGCCTTGGCGTTGTAGGCAGCGTCGCCACCGCGCAGCTCGTCCTTGGTGTGGCGCTTCAATCCAACCTCTTCCGGAGTCAGCGTGAAGCTGCGGATCTCACCGCCGATCAGTTCCGCCACCTGCGTCTCGCCGGTGGTGGTGATTTCGTCATAGCCGTCGCCGTGAACAACCCAGGCATGCTCGGTGCCCAGTGCCTTCAATGTCTCTGCCACCGGCACGATCCATTCCGGCAGGAACACGCCGACCATCTGCCTGGTGACGCCAGCCGGATTGGAGAGGGGGCCAAGCAGGTTGAAGATGGTGCGGGTGCCGAGTTCGACGCGGGTCGGGCCGACATGTTTCATCGCCGGATGGTGCGCGGGCGCGAACATGAAGCCGACGCCGGCTTCATGGATGCAGCGGCCAATAGTCTCCGGCGCAATGTCTATCTTGACCCCAAGCGCGATCAGCACATCAGCCGCGCCGGTCAGCGAGGAGAGGCCGCGATTGCCGTGCTTGGCGACCGGCACCCCGGCGGCGGCGATGACGAATGCCGAACCGGTCGAAATGTTGACACTGTGGGAGTTGTCCCCGCCCGTGCCGACGATATCTATGGCACCGGCTGGCGCCTCGACACGCAGCATCTTGGCTCGCATCGTGGCGACGGCGCCCGAAATCTCGCTCACCGTCTCGCCGCGCACGCGTAGCGCCATCAGGAAGCCGCCGATCTGCCCGGGGGTCGCGTCGCCAGACATGATGATGTCGAAGGCCTCGCGCGCTTCCTCGAAGGAAAGCGGGGTGCCGGCCGCGACCTTGGCGATATGGGTTTTCAACGCGCTCATCTTGTCGAGGCTTGGGCTACGGCGGCCTGGTCGATGCGGACGTCGTATTGCGTCTGCAACTGCGCCACCAACTGGTCGAGCAGATCGTCCGACATGCCGGAGGTGAAGGACTTCTGTGCGTCCTCCGGCACCGAACTGGCATCGGCCCCGGCAGGCTCGAACACTTCGGCGACCTTGAACAGGATCTGTCCGTCGCCGGTGGGCGAGGGGATCAAGCCGGTGCCGCCTTCGCCGACGCCGAACATCACGGCAGCACCTTCCTTGCCGAAATCGGCGTCGTCGGCTTCGCGCTTCAGGCCGCGCTTGGTCTGTTTTTCCAACTTGAGCTCGCCGGCGATGACGTCGAGCGTGGTGCCGGCCTTGAGCCGCTTTTCAAGGTCTCCCGCCTTGGCGGCAAGGCGCTTGGTGGTCTCCGCCGCCGTCCAGTCGGCAACAACCTTCTGGCGAACCTCGTCGAGCGTCCGGTCGCGGGCCGGCGTTATCGAAGCAACCTCATAGAAGACGAAGCCGTTGTCGGCCGTGGTCAGCGCTTCGTTTTCGGTGTTGGGTTCCGCGTCAAAAACCGCCTTGATCAACTGCGGCGATTCCGGCAGGTCCTTGACGATGGAGCCGTCCGGCCTGAGGCCACTGCGGTCGACGGCGTCGATGGTGATGTCCTTCAGCTTCAGCTTGGCGGCCGTGTCGGCCAGCGAACTTCCGGAAGCACGGGTGTCTTCGTAACTGTCATGCACATCCAAGAGGATGCGGCTTGCCTCGCCAAGAGCCAGATCCTTGCGAATCTGGCCGGACACTTCGGCGAGCGGCTTCACCACTTCGGGCTTGATCTCGGTGACGCGGAGCAACACCGGACCGAAGGCACCCTGAACGACCTGGCTGACTTCATTGGCGCTCAGCGCGAAGGCAGCATCGGCAACCGCCTTGTCGGCGATCTTGTCCTTGGCGAGGGTGCCAAGCAGCGTGTCGGCCGGGGTCTTGCCTTCGGCGGTCACCAGCTTTTCGAAAGTGGCGCCGGCCTTGAGCGAATCGAGCGCCGCCTTGGCCGCATCCGGGGTCTTGAACACAAGTTGCTCGATCGTGCGCATTTCGGGCGTGGTGTAGCGCGCCTTGTTCTTGTTGTAGTCGTCGCTGACCTGTTGGTCGGTGACGGCGGTCGGATCCGCGATGTCCACCGGCTCGAGGCGCACATAAGAGAATTTGCGGTATTCGGGTGCCGCGTAGGTTTTCTTGTTGGCCTCGAAATAGGCCTGAAGCACGCTGTCGCTCGGCGCCTCGATCGGTTCGACGAGCGTCTTCGGCAACGTCAGATAGTCGACGGTGCGGTCTTCGCCACGGTAGAGCGCCACCGCCTTGAAGAATGTATCCGGGGCCTTGAGGCCGTCCGAAACCGCCTCGACGATCTGCTGGCGCACCGCGACCTGAGCCTTGTTCTTCAAATAGTCCTCGGGCCGCATGCCGAGATCGCGAAGCCGTCCCTCGAAGACCCTGCGGTCGAACTGGCCGTCCGGCCCCCGGAAGGCGGGTTCCTCCCGCGTCAGTTCCGCCAGCTTGTCCTTGGAGAACCCCAGCCCCAGTTTGCGCGCCTGTTCGTCGAGAACGGCGCCGGAAACGAGTTGCGACAGCACGGTGTTGTCGATGCCGAGCGCCTTCGCCTGTTCATGGGTAAGACGCTGGCCGAACTGCTGCGACATGACGGCGAGCTGGCGATCATAGGCGAGGCGGTATTCGTTGATCGATACTTTGGTGCCGCCCGCCGTTATCACCGAATCATGGCCGGCAAAGCCGCCCATCAGCCGTCCGGAGATGCCCCAGGCGGCAAAACTGACCACCAGCAGCGAAAGCAATGTCTTCGCGACCCAGGTACCCGCCGCGCTTCTCAATACACCAAGCATCGTTACTTCCGATTTATGCGCATTTTCGCATGCGCCGAGTTTGAAACAAGCGCAATAGCGCCCTTCCGGTCCACTGTCGATTGCTTTGTGGCCTGATTTTGGTAGTGAGGGCCACAGCTTGATATTGCCCGGAGAAGCAGACCATGACGCCTGGAATTCGCCCGCTTGTCGCCGGCAACTGGAAAATGAACGGCACCAGCGCCTCGCTGAACGAACTCAGGATGATCGGCAACGGGTTCATGAGCGGGCTCGACGCGGAGACCGAAGCACTGGTCTGCGTTCCCGCGACGCTGCTTTCGCATGCCGCGGAAATTCTATCGCGCACGCCCGTCCATGCCGGCGGCGAGGACTGCCACACCAAGGAAAGTGGCGCCTACACCGGCTGCATCTCGGCCGAGATGCTGAAGGACGCGGGCGCGAGCCATGTCATTGTCGGCCATTCCGAATGCCGCGAACAGCGTGGCGAAGACGATGCGACGGTCCAGGCCAAGGCCGCCGCCGCATGGCGCGCCGGGCTTGTAGCCATCGTCTGCATAGGCGAGACGCAGCAGCAGCGCGAGGCGGGCGCCACGCTCGACGTGCTGGCGCGCCAGGTCGACGGGTCGGTGCCGCCAAGTGCCACGCCGTCCAACACCGTCATTGCCTATGAGCCGGTATGGGCTATCGGCACCGGCCTGACGCCGACCGCGGCCGACGTGGCCGAAGCGCATGCGCATATCCGTGAAAAGCTTGCGGAGAAGCTTGGTGCGGCAGCCGCCAAGATGCGCATTCTCTACGGCGGCTCGGTCAAGCCGTCCAATGCGGTGGAACTGCTGGGCGTGCGGAATGTCGATGGCGCGTTGGTCGGCGGCGCCAGCCTGAAAGCGGCCGATTTCCTCGGTATCGCCGAAGCCTATCGCAGCATTTTAGGCTGAGATACACGACGATGGGCGGGGCTCGTCCCGTCCAAATTCGTTGCAAAGGGCGCGTTGCTTCCCATATTCCGGCCACGGGCTTGGAAATGCCGTGAAAGCATTGTATTGAGCCGCCTCCAATTCACCGGTCGTGTCCACGGCCGGGCAAGGCCTTGCCAGGATAAACTATGCAAACCGTACTGATCGTCATCCATCTCATGGTCGTGCTCGCCCTTGTCGGCGTGGTACTGCTGCAACGCTCCGAAGGCGGCGGCCTTGGCATTGGTGGCGGATCGGGCTTCATGACGGCGCGTGGCGCAGCCAACGCTTTGACCCGGGCGACGGCGATCCTGGCGGCGGCCTTCTTCGTGACGTCGCTGACCTTGTCGATCATTGCCCGCTATGGCGAGAAACCGATCGACATCCTCGACCGCGTTCCGGCGACGTCGGATGGCGCCGGCAAAGGCGTGCTCAACCAGCTGCCGGGCACGACGACCCCGGCACCCGCCGGCAGCACCAAGCCGACGCCGCCGTCCGGCAACGACGCCGCCACGACGCCTGCGCCCGCGGCTCCGGCCACCGCGCCTGCCGCCGGCACGACGCCCCCGGCAAGCAACGGTACCACCAACACCGCGCCGGCGGCACCGCAGGTCCCGAACAAGTAAGCCGCACCTGGTCGAACCCGCGACCTGTGATCGTTTGAACACAGTCGCGGCAAATGCTGCGCGTTCACGAAGATTCGACGTGGGCTGTTGCAGCCCCGCGCTTGAGGCATACGCCCTTATTCGACTATAGATTGCACGCGGCAACTTCGGTGTCCTTGGGGGACGCCGGGCGACGCCGTGGGCAACAAGCATTGAACGATCGGATCTTCGCCATGCAGCTTCGCAGCTTCATTTTCCTGGGACTTTGCGCCGTGGTCGGCCTGAGCTCCCCGGCCTTCGCCGGCATGCCGGTAAACATGGCCGCACAGCAGTCGGTTTCGCTTGAAAGAACCGACGCCATCAGAGTCGCCGTCAAAAGCGACGCAACGCAGTTGAAGCTTCTCAAGAAGAAGAAAAACCCGACACCGGACGATCTCGCCCAGATCAAGAAGATCGAAGCCAAGATCGTTGCCGACAAGGAGGACGCCAAGGCCAAGGCGCTTGAAGCCAGGAAGCTGGCCATGCGCGAAGCAGCCAAGGCGAGGGCCGATGCGGACCGGCAGGCCTTCCTGGCCGCGAAGGGCAAGACTGCTCCGGCAACCGAAGTGGCCGAGGCCAAGCCGGCCAAGAAGACCACCAAGGTGATCGAACCGGTGGCCCCGATAGAGCCGATCCAGTCGGCAGAGCCGATTACGCCCGAGGCGATGAACGTCGCGGCGACGGGCAATGACGGTGAGTTGCGCAGCGAAGTCATCGGTCAGAAGCAGTCGAGCGGCGGCCTGTTCGCCGGCCTCTTCGGCGGTACGTCGTCCTCGTCCATCTCATATCTGCCCGAGACACGCGCGCTCGATGCCGCGCTCGCCAAGAAGGACGCCAAGAAGCCCTTCAAGGTAAAACCGGAATTCGTGCCGCAGGACGTCGAATTCACTGGCTACGATGCTGGCACCATCGTCATCGACACCAGCGCTCGCCGGCTCTATCTCGTCGAATCCTCGACGACGGCTCGGCGCTACGCCATCGCTGTCGGCCGCGAGGGCCTGCAGTTCAAGGGCACGGTCGCGGTCGGCGACAAGCAGGAATGGCCGCGCTGGATCCCGACGCTGGACATGCAGAAGCGCGAGCCCAATCACTACGGCCGGTTCAAGGACGGCATGAACGGTGGTGGCCAGAACCCGCTCGGCGCCCGCGCCATCTACCTTTATGACGGCAAGAAGGACACGCATCTGCGTATCCACGGCACCATCGCGCCGCAGTCGATCGGAACGAGCGCCTCCAACGGCTGTTTCCGCATGATCAACGAGCACGTCATGGACCTCTACAGCCGCGTCAGGGTCGGTACCAAAGTCGTCATCATCTGACGTTTTCATCAACATGCCGAAAGGGCCGGCTCAGCCGGCCCTTTTGTTTTGCCTTGGCCACGACCAGGCCTGTTCGGTCGTAATCCCGGGACAAACGGAAAACATTTGTCCGAAACCGGAATCCACTTTCAGGATCTCGGTCCGAGCGCCATCTTGGGAAAAAGCCTTCGCGGCGGTTTTTTCTCTGGCGGAATCAATCCGGCCGCGTTAAGCGATGACTCCCATGGCGCGATATGTATTCATCACAGGCGGCGTGGTTTCCTCACTTGGAAAAGGCATTGCCGCAGCGGCCCTTGGGGCTCTCCTGCAGGCGCGAGGCTATCGCGCACGCATCAAAAAGCTCGACCCTTACCTCAATGTCGATCCCGGCACGATGTCGCCGTACCAGCATGGCGAGGTTTTCGTCACCGATGACGGTGCCGAGACCGATCTCGATCTTGGCCACTATGAGCGCTTCACCGGCCGCTCGGCCAACCAGCAGGACAACATCACCACCGGCCGCATCTACAAGAACATCATCGAGCGCGAGCGGCGCGGCGACTATCTCGGCGCCACCGTGCAGGTCATTCCGCACGTCACCGACGAGATCAAGAATTTCGTCCTCAATGGCAATGACGATTATGATTTCGTGCTGTGCGAGATCGGTGGCACGGTCGGCGACATCGAGGCGATGCCGTTCCTCGAGGCGATCCGCCAGCTCGGCAACGATCTGCCGCGCAACAACGCCGTCTACGTGCATCTGACGCTGATGCCCTACATCCCGACGGCGGGTGAGTTGAAAACCAAGCCGACCCAGCATTCGGTCAAGGAATTGCGCGGCATCGGCATCGCGCCCGACATCCTTCTGGTGCGTGCCGATCGCGCCATTCCCAAGGAAGAGCGCAGAAAGCTGTCGCTGTTCTGCAATGTCAGGGAAAGCGCGGTCATCCAGGCGCTCGACGTCCCGCACATCTACGACGTGCCGATGGCCTACCACAAGGAAGGCCTCGATTCGGAAGTGCTTGCCGCCTTCGGCATCGACCCGGCGCCGAAGCCGCGCATGGAGCCCTGGCAGAAGGTGTCGGACCGCATCCACAATCCGGAAGGCGAGGTGACCATCGCCATCGTCGGCAAATACACCGGCCTCAAGGATGCCTACAAATCGCTGATCGAGGCGCTTTCGCATGGCGGGCTGGCCAATCACGTCAAGGTCAAGCTCGACTGGATCGAATCGGAAATCTTCGAAAAGGAGGATCCGACGCCGTGGCTGGAGAAGGTGCATGGCATCCTGGTTCCCGGCGGCTTTGGCGAGCGTGGCTCCGAAGGCAAGATCCTGGCGGCGAAGTTCGCGCGCGAGCGCAAGGTGCCGTATTTCGGCATCTGCTTCGGCATGCAGATGGCCTGCATCGAGGCGGCGCGGTCGCTGGCCGGCGTCGAGCACGCCTCCTCGACCGAGTTCGGCCCGACCGGGGAGCCCGTTGTCGGCCTGATGACCGAATGGTTGAAAGGCAACATGCTGGAGAAACGGCGGGAGACCGGCGATCTCGGCGGCACGATGCGGCTCGGCGCCTATCAGGCCGAGCTCGCCAAGGGCTCGAAGATCGCAGACATCTATGGCGACACGCAGATTTCAGAGCGCCATCGCCACCGCTACGAGGTCAATATCGACTACAAGGAGCGGCTCGAGGATTGCGGCCTGGTGTTTGCCGGTATGTCGCCAGACGGCGTGCTGCCGGAAACGGTCGAATATCCCGACCATCCCTGGTTCATCGGCGTGCAGTATCACCCCGAGTTGAAGAGCCGGCCGCTCGATCCGCATCCGCTGTTCGCCAGCTTCATCGAGGCGGCGGTGGAACAGTCGCGGCTGGTGTAGGCCGATACCGGCCGCGCCGCCATGCAAACCTACGTCGCGCTGCTCTACAGCATCGGGTTGGGCGACGGTCGGCGTCTGGTCATGTCCGACCTCAAGGCCATGGCCTACGAGCTGGGCTTCAAGAATCCCCGCACGCTGGTGGCCACGGGCAATCTCGTGTTCGAGGCACGAGCAGCCAGGATTTCCAGTCTGGAGCAACGGCTGGAGACGGCCTTTGAAAAGACCTTTGGCCGCCATGTCGACATCATCGTGCGTGACGCTGGAGGCTGGCTGAAGCTCGCCGCCGCCAATCCGTTTTCCGCTGAATCCGCCGAAGCCGGCGATCAGGTCGCGGTGCGGGTGATGCGGGAGCGCGCACCGGCGGTCGCCGTTGCGGCACTCCAGGCGCGTGCCGCCGAGGACGAGAAAATACTTTGGGTCGACGGCGACATCTGGGTGTTCTTTTCTCGCGAGAGGCCAACATCACGGCTGCTCGCGGCAATGAACCACAAGCGCCTCGGCATCGGCACCTCGCGCAACTGGAACACGGTTCGCAAGCTGGCGGAGATGGTCGGAAAGTAGGGAGTAGGGAGGTGCTATTCCCTACTCCCTCATTTCACGCCTTTGCCGTCTTCGCGCTGGCACCCACCGCCGCGGTGCGCAGCACGTAGTAGATGATGCCGGCAATGGCGACGCCGAAGAACCAGCCGTAGACGCCCCACCACGACGGCAGCCAGTTGGTGAAGTTCGGCAGGATCGACGAGAAGATGGCGCCGATGCCGGCGGCGATGAAGGCGTTGACATGCCAGCCGCCCTGGAAGCGGAACTCGCCGTCCTCGCGATAAAGCGCCTCGACGTCGACCTCGCCTTTGCGGATGAGATAGTAGTCCACCATCATGACGCCGAAGATCGGTCCCATCGTCGCGCCGATGATGCCGACGAAATGCGCCGCACTGCCTTCCCAGGGCGCGAAGGGATAGAGCACCAGTGCGATCACCGCGGCGATGTAGCCGCCCTTCTTGAAGTCGATCTGGCGTGGGAAGACGTTGGAGAAGTCGAAGGCCGGCGAGACGAAGTTGGCGACGACGTTGATGCCGAGCGTCGCCACAGCGAAGGTCAGGGCAGCGAGTGCGGCCAGGAACCAGCTGTCGAACTTGGCCGAGATCTGGTCGGGGTGCAGCAGCACCTCGTGGTAGACGTCATAGGCAGCGATGGTGGTGACGCCGGCAACCAGCGAGAACAGGATCAGGTTGATCGGCAAGCCCCAGATGTTGCCTTTGCGCAATGCGGCCTTGTCCGGCGCGTAGCGGGCGAAGTCGCAGAAGTTGAGATAGAGCGCCGAGAAGTAGGTCACCCAGATCGCCGCGACCCCGAAGAGTGCTGTCCACGACCCTGGATCGCCGGGAATGCCGGCATCGGCGGTCTTTTCGCGAAGCACGTCCATCGGAATGTCGCTGGTGAAAGCGAAGCTCCCCGATTTGACACAGAGATAGATGGCCAGGAGCAGCATCATCACCCAGACTGCCGGTCCGGCCCAATCCTGGAAGCGGCGCACCGTTTCCATGCCTTTCTGGATGATCAGCAACTGCAGCGCCCAGATGATGACGAAGCAGATCACTTCGAGGGTGGAATGGCCGAGAAGATGTGATGTCTTGTTGAATTCGTCGAACCATTGCAGGCGAGTCAGCAATGCCACGATGGCGCCCGATGCGGCGGCCGTCTGCGCCCCGTACCAGAAGCAGGCGACGATGGCGCGCACGAGTGCCGGTATGTTGGCGCCCCAGATGCCGAAGGAAGCGCGGGCAAGCACGGGGTAGGGGACGCCGGTCTTCACGCCGGCATAGCCGACCATGTTCATCAGCGCGTAGATGATCAGCGAGCCGATGCCGATGGCGATGATGAAATTGACGAAGCCGCCGCAGAACAGAAACAGGCTGGCGGCGAGATAATAGCCCCATAGGCTGTGGACGTCCGACGTCCAGACGTTGAAGATCGAGAACGGTCCCCAGTTGCGAACCTTGGCCGGAGCCAGATCCTCGTTGTACAGGTCAGGCGATGCGCCTTGTATGGTCACTGCGATGTCCTCCCCTTGATTGGCCACGCGCCTCCACGCGATGACCGCGAAGGTTACGCCTGACGTCGGGGAACCGACAAGCAACTGATTTGCCGGCTTTGACCTTAAAGATATTCAATGCGAACCACGATTATCGAAGGGTCGCCATGGTGGGTCACTGTTGGACGGGGGCGGTGATTCGGATTGCAGCCACCTAGGCGACAGCCATCACCCGCTTGTGGTCCTCGACTTCCGACAACAGCCAGTCTTGAAAAAGGCCGGTGCCCGGCTTGTTTCCGATGCTGCGGCGCTGATGCAGGTAAATCCCGGCCGGATAGGTATGACGGGCCTGAAACGGCGCGACAAGTTTGCCTTGCTCAAGAAAATCCTGGGCCATCATCGTGTCGGCAAGCGCAATTCCCGCGCCATTGATCGCCTCGCGCATGATCAGCGTGCAGTCATCCAGCGTCGTGCTGGATTTCGGCGTCGTGTCCAAAACGCCTTCCTGCTCCAGCCACCTCTTCCATCTCATGCTCTCGCACTCATGGATAAGATGATGGTTGACCAGATCGGCGGGCGATCGCAGCGGCACGGGCCCATCGAGCAATGAGGGTGCACAGACCGGCGTCAGAACCAGCGGGATCAGCAGGGTCAAAGCCGGGCCGGCCTTGTAGACGAACTCGTCGACAATGGCCAAATCGAAGTTGGCGCGCTTGCCTGACGTCGAGATCTCCAGTTCCACCGCCGGATGCAGCCGGCGGAAATTCGGCAAGCGGTCCGCCAGCCAAAGGTTCAGGACGGCAGGGACGCACAGGACCCGGACGCGTTGCGTCCTGCCGTGGCTCGGACCATCGGCAAGGCTGACATCGTCGGTGGCGCGCCAGATCGCTTCGAACGCTTCGGAGAGGCTGCGCGCATAGTAGGAGCCCCGGATGGTCGGCGTTATCTGGCGAAAGCCGCGCTCGAACAGATCCTGGCCGAGATTCCTTTCGAGCGCACGGATGTGACGGCTGATGGCGGAGGGCGTCAGATGCAATTCCTCGGCCGCATCCTTGACGCTGCCGAGACGTGCGGCGGCCTCGAAAGCGCGCATGCCGTTGAGTGAGGGTAGGGCCATTGGCCGATCATGAATTGTCGGTTGAGTTTTTGTCAATCGACTTGGGCAAAATTGGCGTTTGATCGCCTGGGCCGTTCGGCGCTACCCAAAGGCAAGAGCGACTAAGTCGCCATCTGAAAACAGTTATTTGGGGCCTCCGGCACCATTCCACCAACGGCAGAGACCGGCCAGACCGGTTTAGCCGTCGGCGGGCGAAGCTTTGCGCACAATGCATGCCGCGCCGAGGCCGGAGTCATCAGCAAACGGGAGAATGCCAGTCCATGCCTCAATCGCCAGTGCCGGTCTTTGAAGCGGCTGACGGGATTTCCGCGGAAACCTCCGTCGTCGTGATCCTGCAAACCGCTGAGACAGGCTTTGGCCCGCGGGCGGCGGCACTGGACGCTGAGATGGGCGGGATCCTGTTGCGTGCCTGCTCCGATCCGGCGGCCTTGGCCGATTCCGGAACCTGCATCGATCTCATCGCCCCGCAGGCCGTGTCGGCCCGGCGGGTCATCGTCCTGGCCCTGGGCAAAGCCGAAGCCGTGAGCGCCCTCTCACTGGCACGCGCCGGCGGTTTGCTTGCCGCGCATCTGGAAGGCAAGGGCGAATGCGGCGCCACGCTTGTCCTGGACCCAATCGCTGGCGTCGACCTGCCGGGTGCGGAAATCCTGGCGCGCATCGCGCTTGGCATGCGGCTGCGGCGCTACCGTTTCGACATGCGCAACCGGCGCCAGGGCGCGGGCTCGGATCGGACGTTGCGGGTGCAGCTGATCGGGGCAGCCGGCGCGGACCTGACCCCAGCGCTGGTGCGGATCAATGCCATTGCCGATGGCGTCGAATATGCGCGCACACTGGTCAACCTGCCGCCGAACCATCTCCACCCCGACAGTTTCCACGATCATCTGGAGCCGCTGCGCGAAGCCGGCATCGATGTCGAGATACTCGATCCGGCGCGGCTGAAGGAACTCGGGATGAATGCGATCCTGGCCGTAGGCTCCGGCTCGGTGCGACCGCCGCGCGTGGCGGTGCTGCGCTATCGCGGCAAGAGTGCTCCTTCCCAACCGATGGCTTTCGTCGGCAAGGGCGTCTGTTTCGATTCCGGTGGGCTCTGCATCAAGCGCGGCGAGCAGATGTTCGACATGAAGGCCGATATGGGCGGGGCGGCGGCGGTGGTCGGCCTGCTGATCGCGCTCGCCCGGCAAGGCAGCCCGGTACACGCCGTCGGCATCCTTGGCATCGCCGAGAACATGCCGTCCGGCACCGCGCTCAAGCCCCGCGACATCATCACGACGGCGTCGGGACAGACGGTCGAGGTTTTCGACACGGACGCCGAAGGGCGCCTGATCCTGGCCGATTGCCTCTATTACGCCGCCTCGCGCTTCAACCCCTCGGTAATCGTCGATCTGGCGACGCTGACCTATTCGGTGATGCGCGGCCTCGGATCGATCTTTGCCGGCCTGTTCAGCACCGACGATGCCATCGCCTCGCAAATGATCGCTGCAGGCGAAAACGTCGGCGAGCGGTTCTGGCAGTTGCCGCTCGACCGGGCCTATGACGAGGGCCTGCAATCGCCATTCGCCGATCTCCGGCACCACGCCAAGGACATGGAAGATGGCGACGCTCCCTATGCGGCGGCCTTCCTGCGCCATTTCACCGAAGACCGCCCCTGGGTGCATCTCGACATCGCCGGCAAGGAGTTGGCCGAGAAGGATCGGCCCTTGGGCAGGGAAGGCGCGACGGCGTTCGGCGTGCAGATGCTGGAAGAGTGGGTGCAGTCCGGCCGGACTGCGAGCTAGGCGGCAAACAGCATGTCTTCAACCACGCAGGGAACCGCAATGTCCGAAATCGCAGGCAAGGAAGGGCGGGCCGCTTTCTGCGGCTACGAAACCTGGTATCGCATCTGCGGCGAGCTCGATGCCGACAAGGCTCCGGTCGTTATCCTGCACGGCGGGCCGGGCGCCGCTCACAATTACGTCGATGCTTACAAGCTGCTCGCCCAACAGGGCCGCGCCGTCATCCATTACGATCAGCTGGGCTGCGGCAATTCGACGTTGCTGCCTGAAAAAGGCGCCGAGTTCTGGACGCCAAAACTGTTCATCGACGAGCTTGAAAACCTGGTCGACCATCTCGGCATCCGCCGCGGCTTCCACGTGCTCGGCCAGAGCTGGGGTGGCATGCTGGGCGCCGAATATGGGGTTACGCGGCCAAAGGGCTTGAAGTCGCTCACCATCGCCAACTCACCGGCTTCCATGAAGCTGTGGGTCGAAGAGGCCAACAGGTTGCGCGCCGACCTACCTGGGGATGTGCAGGAGACGCTGACCCGCCACGAGCAGGCCGGCACGACGGACGACCCGGCCTACCAGGAAGCCACGATGCGGTTCTACGAACGGCATGTCTGCCGCGTGCCTTTCCCGCCCGAAGTGACCGAGACCTTCGCCCAGATCGCACGCAATCCGACCGTCTATCATCTGATGAACGGGCCGAACGAGTTTCACGTCATCGGAACCCTGAAGAATTGGAGCATCGTCGATCGCCTGCAGGCCATCGAGATTCCCACGCTGATCATCTCCGGGCGCCACGACGAGGCCACGCCTGCGACCGTGCAGCCCTTCAAGGACGGCATCAAGGGATCGCGCTGGGAGATATTCGAGCATTCCAGCCACATGCCGCATGTCGAGGAGCAAGAGGCATGCATGCAGGTTGTGGGAGATTTTCTGGACGACAACGACAACTGAGAAAAGGGGAATAACGACATGAAGAAACTGCTTTTGGCGGCATCGGCCGCTGCATTGCTGGCCGGCGCATGGCTCGCTCCGGCACAAGCCGAATACCTCAAGGAACACCGAGGCGGCACCATTCGCCTGCTCGCCCGATCGGCGGCCGGAACACTCGATCCGCATATCAATTACACGGACCAGGGCTGGCAGATGTACCAGCCGGTGTATGACGGACTGGTCACCTTCCGCAAAGCCGAGGGCAAGGACGGCTTCTCCGTAGTTGCCGACCTGGCCGAGGCGTTGCCTGTAGTCAGCAATGACGGCAAGACCTTCACCTTCAAGCTGCGCAAGGGCATCAAGTTCTCCAACGGCCAGGAGCTTGGCCTCAAGGACGTCGTCGCTTCCTTCCAGCGCATCTTCAAGGTCTCCGGGCCGACCTCCGGCACCTTCTATGCCGGTATTGTCGGAGCCGACAAATGCCTGGCCGACACCAAGAGCTGCACGCTTGAAGGCGGCATTGTCGCCGACGAAGCGGCAGGCACCATTACCCTCAATCTCGTCAAGCCGGACGCAGAGATCCTCTACAAGCTGGCATTACCGCATGCTGTGATCCTGCCGGCGGACACGCCCACGGAAGACATGGGCTCCAAGCCCATCCCGAGCACCGGTCCCTACATGATCTCCGCCTTCGACCCCAACAAGGGCATGACGGTTTCCCGCAACCCCAATTTCAAGCAGTGGAGCGAGGAAGCCCAGCCGGACGGTTACCCGGATGTCGTACAATATGATTTCGGCCTGTCCGAGGAGGCGGCCGTCACCGCGATCCAGAACGGCGAGGCGGACTGGATGTTCGA
This sequence comes from Mesorhizobium erdmanii, assembly GCF_013170725.1. Classification (NCBI taxonomy): domain Bacteria; kingdom Pseudomonadati; phylum Pseudomonadota; class Alphaproteobacteria; order Hyphomicrobiales; family Phyllobacteriaceae; genus Mesorhizobium; species Mesorhizobium erdmanii. The sequence continues at coordinate 3,972,547 of NZ_CP033361.1, forward strand.
CGCGCTGCCCAGCGACCGCCTCGGCGAACTTGGCAGCAAGTCCATGGACCAATTGCACATCTCGCCCCTTTCGGCATGGTGGTACGCATCGTTGAACACCCGCATGGCTCCGTTCGACAATGAAAAGGCGCGTCAGGCCGTTGCCTTTGCGGTCGACCGCAACACGCTGGTCAAGCTGTTCGGTGGCAAGGTGCTGGCATCGCCGGTCTGCCAGGTGCTGCCGCCGGACTTCCCCGGCCACGAAGACTACTGCCCCTTCACCAAGGATCCCGGTGCCAAATGGTCGGCGCCTGATCTCGACAAGGCCAAGCAGCTCGTCGAGGACTCCGGCACCAAGGGCCAGAAGGTGACCATCATCGTCGAGGACACCGCCATTTCACGGTCGATCGGCGTCTATCTGCAGAGCGTGCTGACCAGCATCGGCTATGTCGCCGACGTCAAGCCGATATCGTCCAATCTGCAGTTCACCTACATCCAGAACACCAACAACAAGGTGCAGATGTCCGTCACCCAGTGGTACAAGGACTATCCGGCGGCTTCGGACTTCCTGAACATCCTGTTCTCCTGCGCGTCCTACCGCGAAGGCTCTGACGCTTCGATCAACATCTCAGGCTTCTGCGACAAGGATATCGACGCCAAGATGCAGAAGGCGCTGGATCTCGGCGTGACCGACCAGAAGGCGGCCGACAAATTGTGGGCCGAAGTCGACAGGCAGGTCACGGACAAGGCGGCCGCCGTCGGCCTGTTCACGCCGAAGCGGCTTGATTTCGTCAGCAAGCGCATCGGCAATTTCAAGTTCAACCCGCAGTTCAACTGGATTGTCACCCAATCCTGGGTGCAGTAAGGGGCCTGGGTGCAGTAACGAACCGCGCAAGGCACATACCCGTGTCCAACCAAGTCGCAGCCATGCCGCGCAAGACGCGAGGGCCCTGGGCCGTCGCGTTTGCGAAACTGGCAACGGACAGGGCCGCTATGGCGTGCCTGGCCGTGTTCCTGCTGATCGTCATCGCCTGTTTCAGCGCACCTCTTTATGCGAAATGGGCGGGCACGGACCCCTTCGCCTCGACGCTCGACGCCGTCATCCAGATCGACGGCGCCGACGTTCCCGTAATGGAGCCGTCGACCGAAGGGCTAGGCCTCGGCTATACGCCGATCGGCCCAACCTGGCAGCTCGGCAACTATTTCCTCGGCGCCGACAGCCAGGGCCGCGATGTCATGGCGAGAATGCTTTATGGAGGGCTGAGCTCGCTGCTGATCGCCGGGGCTGCCACCCTCTTCACGCTGATGATCGGCACGTTGGCCGGATTGATCGCCGGCTATTTCGGCGGCATCACCGACACGGTGTTGTCGCGCCTGCTCGACATTCTCTGGGCATTCCCAATCTATCTCTTGGCGATTTCGCTTTCCATCGTCACCATCTCGCAAGGCATCAGGATCGGACCGATCGATATCGAATCCGGCAGCTTGTGGCTGCCGATCATCATCATCGGCATCGTCTATGTGCCTTACGTCGCGCGCCCGATACGCGGGCAGGTTCTGTCGCTGCGCCACAGCGAGTTCGTGCTCGCCGCGATCAATCTGGGTGTGCCGGGATGGCGCATCTTGTGGCGCGATATCCTGCCCAATATCACCACCACGCTCATCGTCTTCGTGCCGCTGATGATGGCGCTGAACATGCTGACGGAATCGGCGCTGTCCTTCCTGTCGATCGGCGTGCAGCCGCCAGCCGCCAGCTGGGGCACCATCATCCAGGACGGACAGGCGCTGCTCTACACGAGGCCGCTGGTGGCGCTGGTGCCGGGCCTAGCGATTGCCGTTTCGGTGATGGCGCTCAATGTCTTCGGCGACGGCCTGCGCGACGCGCTCGACCCGCGCTCCAAGGTTCGGCTGGGGCGCGACTGATGTTTTATGCCATCCTGCGCCGTTTCGGCCAGATGCTGTTCGTGATGTTCGGCATCTCGGTCATCGTCTTCCTGATTTTCTTCGCGACGCCGGGTGCCGACCCGGCGGCGCGCATCGCCGGCCGCAACGCCTCGCCCGAAGTGCTGGAAGCGGTGCGCCACTCCTTTGGCTTCGACCGGCCGCTCTACGTGCAATATGTGAAGATGATGGAGAAGATCTTCGTTACCGGCGATCTGACTTCCTTCGTCAACCGCGGCTGGAAGGTGGTGCCGGCGGTGATGGATTCCATTCCCGTCACGCTCTCGCTGGTGTTCGGCGCGGCCATCCTGTGGGTGGTCGTCTCCATCGTCATCGGCATCGTCGCCGCCGCCACGCGCGACAGCTGGCTGGACAAGCTGCTGATGGCTCTTGGCCTGCTTGGCATTTCCATGCCGGTCTATTGGCTGGGCGAGGTGATGAACCTGATCACCCAGAGCCGCTACCACGACAGCTGGGCGTTCTCCTGGGTGCCGCCGCTCGGCTACAAGAATTTCTCCGACGACCCGAAAGGCTGGTTTCTGACCCTGGTCATTCCGTGGATCACGCTGGCCATTCTCTATATCGGCATTTACGGGCGCGTGTTGCGCGCGGCGATCATCGAATCCCTGCAGGAGGATTTTATCCGCACGGCGCGGGCCAAGGGCCTGTCGGAAACGCGCATCCTGCTGCGCCATGCCTTGCGCACGTCACTCATCGCCTTCGTCACCTTGTTCGGCCTCGACTTCGGCGCGTTGGTGGGCGGCTCGGCGCTGCTGACCGAAGTGGTGTTCGGACTGCATGGCATCGGCAAGCTCACCTATGACGCGCTGCAGAACCTCGATCTGCCGATGATCATGGCGACGGTGATGTACGCGTCCATGTTCGTGGTCATCGCCAATGCGGTCGTCGATTTCGTCTACATTCTTCTCGATCCGCGCCTGAGGACTTCATGATACTGTCGGTGCGCGATCTCAAAGTCTCCTTCCGCACCGATGCCGGGCTGGTGCGGGCGATCGACGGGGTGTCCTTCGACCTCGGCGAAAGCGAGATCCTCGGCGTCGTCGGCGAATCCGGCTCCGGCAAGACGGTTTCGCTGCTGGCCGTCATGGGGCTCATCACCGACCCCAACGCCAGCATCGAAGGCTCGATCCGCTACAAGGGCCGCGAGCTGGTGGGACTGCCACCACGCGAACTGAGGCGCCTGCGCGGCAACGAGATTGCGATGATCTTCCAGGATCCGATGACGGCGCTAACGCCGGTCTACACGATCGGCTGGCAGATCGCCGAACAGATCCGCGCGCATCGCAGCATCAGCAAGGCCAAGGCGATGGAGCGCGTCGAAGAACTGCTGGCCGAGGTGAATTTTCCCAACCCGCACGAGGCGATGTCGCGCTATCCGCACCAGCTTTCCGGTGGCATGCGGCAGCGGGCGGTGATCGCCATGGCGCTGTCGTGCAATCCGGCGCTGCTGGTGGCTGACGAGCCGACCACGGCGCTCGACGTCACCGTTCAAGCCGGTATCCTCGATCTCGTGCGCAAGCTGCGCGCGACACACAAGTCGGCGGTGGTCTTCATCACGCACGACATGGGCGTGGTTTCCGAACTCGCCGACCGCGTGATGGTGATGTATGCCGGGCGCGTGGTGGAGCGCGGCAGCCGCATGGAGCTGTTTTCCGACCCGCGACATCCTTATACGCGTGCGCTGCTCGGTTCGATCCCGCCGCTGACCGGCGAAAAGCCGCGCCGCCTGCCTGCCATTCCCGGCTCACCGCCATCGCTGCTGCGGTTGCCGCAAGGCTGTGCTTTCGGTCCGCGCTGCCCGGTTCACTACGAACCTTGCGCGATCAGCAAGCCCGACCTCGGCATCGGCACCCACGCCGCGGCGTGCTTCCGGGTGGCGCAGGCATGAGCGGGCCGATGACCGACAAAGACCGCCCGATCCTCGAGACGCGTTCGCTGGGCAAGCGTTTTTCGATCGGCTCCCGTTTTTCCGCCGAGGGCCTGCGAACCGTCCATGCGGTCGACAATGTTTCCCTGACCGTGCGGCGCGGCGAGACGGTCGGGCTGGTGGGCGAATCCGGATGCGGCAAATCCACGCTGGCGCGCTGCCTGGTCAGGCTCTACGACATATCGGACGGCGCGCTGCTGTTCGAAGGCGACGACATCACCTCGAAATCGCTGTCCGAACTCAGACCGCTGCGGCGGCGCCTGCAAATGGTCTTCCAGGATCCGTCGGCCTCGCTCAATCCGCGCCGGCGCGTCGGCGACCTGGTGGCCGAGCCGCTGCGCATCCATGGCAAGCTCTCGTCCCGCGAGATCACCGCCCGCGTCGCTGAACTGTTCGATCTCGTCGGACTGCTGCCCGACCATGTCATGCGGTATCCGCACGAATTCTCCGGCGGCCAGCGCCAGCGCGTCGGCATTGCGCGGGCGATAGCGCTCAATCCCGATCTCGTCGTGTTGGACGAACCGGTCTCGGCGCTCGACGTGTCGGTGCAGGCGCAGATCGTCAACCTGCTCGCCGACCTGCAGGAAAAACTGAACCTCACCTACATCTTCATCGCCCATGACCTGTCGGTGGTGCGTCAGGTGTCGACGCGCATCGCGGTCATGTATCTCGGTTCGATCGTCGAGGAAGGGCCGGCGGAGGAGGTGTTCGCGGCGCCAGCCCATCCTTACAGCCAGGCATTGATCTCGGCGGTTCCCGTCGTCGAGACGACCCCCACCGGGACGCGCAAGCGTATCATCCTCAGTGGCGACGTGCCGAGCCCGCTCAAGCCGCCATCCGGTTGCCGTTTTCATCCTCGATGCCCAATCGCGGTCGAGCGATGCCGCACCGAGCGGCCGGAGTTGAGGGAGTATCGACCCGGCGGCAAAGTTGCCTGTCATTTCCCGACCGTTTAGCCGGCACCCATCGATCAAAAGATTTTGAAAGATTCTGTTTTCTGGGCGGAACCAAGTGCTGTGCGGCGCGTTTCATTGGGTTCGATCGAGCGGCATCGCGATCGACCGGGAGGAAACGATGGACTACCTGCATTTCTTTTCCCCCGTGCGAATCTCGCGCGGGCAGGGGCATCCTGTAGAAGAAGTGGATAGTGTCGCCGAGGCGATGGTTTTCTTGCGTAAATGGCCAACGGGAAGACGTGGGCCTGTGTATCAGTGCGCGCTGAATTGCTGCGCGGCCGCTTTGTCGGGCCAGATGTCGGCGGAGGAAGCCAGGAAAGCGTTTACCGGCTTTGCCCGTATCACGCGGCTTCTGGACGACGACATGGCGCTGCCCGTCGCCGGCGAGACCATGGCGGGCGTATACGAGCTGCGGCGTTAGCCGCACCGGATTGCCGAACGCTAAAATCTGCATCCGTAGCGGATGCAGTGTTTTTTGTTGCGTCCGCAGTAGTGACTTCGCGGACGGGCGCAACCTGAGGCCTCCGGCCGAGGCGTTAATCCCAAGCGACGCAATAGTGGTCGATCACCCAAAGCCAGGTGCCGTCGCTTTGACGCCGCGCAACCTCGGCCGTTATGTCTCCATCGGGAAGACGGGTGGAGGTGAGCGCGAGGTCGCCGCAAATGAGCGCAGGCCGCTGTTCTCCCACGGCAAACTTCCGTCCTGACGCAGCGATTTCGGCATAGTAGTCACGGATGACTTCGCGGCCGCGCAGAAAACGTCCGTCGCCGCAGTCGATCACGGCATCCGCCTCGAACAGGGCGACCATGCCATCGACATCGCCCGCATGCTGTCTCGCCATCAGCATGGGTTCCAATTGCTGTGGGTCGTAGGCGGTCTTTCCTGCGCTCGGCGCATTCATGGCGGTATCTCCATTGCTGGGATGCAGTCTATCTCGATCGGCTTCGGCATGTCCGGTCGTGCGCATACTTGGCCTCGCCGCAGAATTATCTGTTCCGATGAGGGCTAGGGGAATCATACCCATACATATACAATACATCAAAGTGTAAATTAGATACTGCTTACAAATAGAGAGAAGATTTTCTTGATCTGTATCTTCGCAATCCCTTATCAGACCGTCACGGATATGTTACCGCTGCTGGCAACGAGGTGATGCGGCAATGTTGCCGAAGCCCAGAAACGCGATGGTGCCGGCGGCGGATGATCTGACCGTCGCGGCCCGCATCTCCCCGCAGGACATCGACGGCGTCGTCCAGCGATGGTCCGCCGGGTCAGTGCTGGCAATGCTGGTGATCGCGACGGCGGCTTTGGTCTTGCGCCTGTTGGGCGCGCGCGGCGATCTCTGGCTCGATGAGATCTGGACTTTTGCGCTGCTTGAGCCGCTAACCTCGATCGACCAGATATTCTGGCGCATAAATCACGACAACAATCATTTCCTCAACTCAGCCTATCTGTATCTGATCGGCCCCAACGCCTCGTCATTGCTTCAACGTGGCCTGTCGGTGGCCTTGGGCGTTGGCGCTGTCCTTGCCGCCGGCCTGGTGGCGGCGTCACGCGGTTGGCGCACAGCCATCGTTACCAGCGTGCTGTTTGCGACGAGCTACCCGATGGTCCACTACGGTTCCGAGGCGAGAGGCTATGCTGGCCTCGTGATGTTCACGCTGCTTTCCGTGCTGTTTCTGGAACGCCGGCTCGACAATCGCGGGTCAGCCATCGGTTTCGCCGCGATTGTCTTAGTCGGCTTCCTGTCTCATCTGACCATGGCGGAAACGGTGGTGATCCTTGTGGCCTGGGCTTCATGGCTTGCGTGGTCACGCACCGGCAGCCTTGCCTCCACCAATCTCGAGGTTGGTCTGATTTTCGCACCGGCCTTTTTGGCGGTGCTTCCGCTCGCCGCTTGCGTGCTCCTTGGCAGCCAGGTGTACGGGTTCCAATTCGGCGGCGTTTCATCGTTTTCGCTGCAGACATTCGCGCAGGGATACGGCGGAATGATCCGCTATTTGTTCGGCCTGCCGTCGTTGATGAGTGACTGGATTTGTATAGGCACGGCTTGCGGTCTGGTGCTTGTTTCCGCCTGCCTTTGGCGCGATCGCCGGACCAGCCTTTATGTGATAGGGACCGTCGGGCTGCCTTTGCTGATGGCAGCCGCGCATCTGCCGAATGTCGGGTTTCCGCGCTACTTTCTCGTCAGCGGGACGCTGCTGCTTCTTGTCGTCGGCGAATTGCTGGGGCGTGGCTTCCAGGCGGGGGGAAGGGGTTTTTTAGTTTCCGCAGCCGCCCTGGCGGCAATGTTGGTCGGCAATACAAGCTCGCTGCTTCAATTCTATGAACACGGCCGCGGCTCCTATTCCAGGATGGTAGACCAGATGACGCCTAACGGCGACAGCACCTACGCCAGCGGTCATGATCTGCGAACCGGAATTGTCGTCGATTATTTCGCCGGCCGTCTTGGGCGCCAGGCATCATTGGTGCCCGCGGACAAAATGTGCTCGCAACCTCCAGACTGGCTCATCCTCGAAGGTGGCGCTCATGAGCAGTTCCAATATGTCCAACCTTCGTCGAGCTGTGTCCTCGCCTTTGAACGTACCGACGCCGCCACAGCCTGGGGCTTTTCGGGCATTGATTGGACACTTTATCGACGGCGGGACTGAGTGCGTTCCTGGCTTGATGGATTTGGTAAATCGCCGCTCCTGCCGAATGACAACCTTAAACACAGCATGCCGTTCAGCTTTCAACGCGGCGCCATTTCGCGCCCTGCCAACTTATAAAGCCACCTTCGAAAAGCCAATTTCCACGCTTTCGAAATAGAGAAAGCATTGAAAATACTTATACGATTTTCACGCGGAATATCTTTAAACCTGCAGCCGCGATCCCTAGTTCGTTTGTTGTAATGTCTATCAAGGCAACACCGATGTGACATAGCTCGCGGCCACGCCACCCCTCACCGGGGACTCGGGACGCGCGGTCATTTTCCCATACAATGAGCAGCCCTAACGTTCGGCACGCCCTTGGTGCGTCGAGCGTGTCGGTGCGCAATCTCCCCGCTTCATGAATCAACACCAACCGGGTGGCCCTCGGGTGAACGAACCCGCGCGCCCCATAGGAGAGAAAGATGGAAGCCCTGCAATATCTCGGCCCAATGGAATGGATGGCGATCGAGATAGCCGTGCCCGTCATCGTGCTGGCAATCCTGTTCTGGTGGAGCGGCGTGGTCCGCTACATCCCAAACGACAGGCTCGGCATCCTGGAAAAACTATGGAGTTTTCGCGGCTCCGTCAGCAATGGCTTCATTGCGCTCAACCGTGAGGCAGGCTACCAGCCGGAAGTCGTGCGCGGTGGCCTGCATTTCTTCATGCCGTTCCAATATTCGATGCATCGCGCCAATCTGGTCACCATCCCGCAGGGTCAGATCGGCTACGTCTTTGCCCGTGATGGCAAGCCGCTGCCTCCGACGCAGACACTTGCTTCCAACACTGACGCCGATGATTTCCAGGATGTGCGCGGTTTTCTCGAAAAAGGTGGACAGAAAGGACCGCAACGCAAGATCTTGCGTGAAGGCACCTATGCCATCAATCTCGCGCAGTTCATCGTGCTGACCGCTCAGTCGATCTATGCCGTCAATCTGAGCTCGTCGGAACAGAACCTTTTCAGCAATATGTCCAGCATGATCTCGGAGCGCGGCGGCTTTGAGCCCGTCGTCATCCATAATGCCGAGGACATGATCGGTATCGTCACCATCCATGACGGTCCGGCCCTGCCGGACGGCGAGATCATCGCACCGACCGTCGCCAACGATCCGAACGACCCGAACTTCCACAACAATTTCCAGGACCCGGAGAAGTTTCTCGGTGCCGGTGGCTACCGTGGCCGGCAATTACAGGTGCTGGCCGACGGCAGCTACTTCCTCAACCGCATTTTCGCGACCGTCGAACTGGTCGAAAAGACGATCATTGACGTTGGCACGGTGGGTGTCGTCGTCTCTTACAACGGCCGCCACGGCACGGACATATCCGGGCAGGCATACCGTCACGGCGAGTTGGTCGAGATCGGCGCACGCGGCGTCTGGTCGACACCGCTGCTGCCAGGCAAGTATGCATTCAATACCTATGCCGGCAACATCATCACGGTGCCGACCACAAACTTCGTGCTCAAATGGACGAAGGAGCAGTTCGGCGAACACAGGCTGGATGAGAACCTGTCTGAGGTGTCGTTGATCACCAAGGACGCGTTCGAGCCCGTGCTGCCGCTCTCCGTCGTCGTGCATATCGACTATATGAAGGCGCCGCTCGTGGTGCAGCGTTTCGGTGACATCAAGCGGTTGGTAGAACAAACGCTCGATCCGATGGCTTCCGCCTACTTCAAGAATATCGCCCAGACAAAGACGCTGATCCAGCTTCTGCAGGAGCGTAGCGATATCCAGCGCAAATCGGGCGAGGAGATGCGCGAAAAATTCAATTCCTACAGCCTCGAACTGCAGGAAGTGTTGATCGGCACGCCCCGTGCCGCCAATGGCCAGAACAGTATAGAGCAGATCCTGATCCAGCTGCGCGAGCGCCAGATCGCAGTCGAAAAGGTCGAGACTTACAAATTGCAGGAGAAAGCGGCCATTCAGGAGCGCACGTTGCGAGAGAAGGAGGCGCTCGCCGAACAGCAAGCCAAGATCACGACGTCGGCTCTTACCATCGAGATCAGTGAGAACGAGGGCAAGGCGCAACTCGCCCGCACCCGCCAGCAGGCGGAAACCATTCAGGTCACTGCCAAGGCGGAAGCCGAGAAGGTGCGTCTCGCCGGCCAGGGCGAGGCCGACATGATCAAGGCTATCGCGCTTGCCGATGCCGAACGCATCAAGGCGACCGGTTTTGCGGATGCCGAGAGGGTGCGCGCCGTAGGCCTGGCGGAGGCCGAGGCCACGCAGAAGAAGGTCGCGGCCTTCGGCGGCCCGGACTATCAGCTCAACTCGCAGGTTCTGATGCGCTTCGCCGAGGCGATCGAGAATGGCCGACTGCCGCTTGTGCCGCAAATCCAGATCGGCGCGACCGGTGGCGAGAAGGGGGCCGCCAATGGCCTCGTCGAGATGATGCTTTCGATGCTCGTTGCCGACCGGGTCGGACCGCAAATCCTACCGGATGAGACCCCGGCACCCGCCGAGGAGGAATCCGTTGAGTAGGATTGATTGAAAATGGGCCGGTTGTACCAGCCCATTCAACCGGAGCCATTCGCCGTCATTGCAACCTAACCGCCGTGGCTCCGCTCGGTGCCAGTTCGTCGTGGCTCGAAAGGATGACGATGCGTTGCCGCAGCCGCAGCAGCAGCGCGTCGAGGATGCGCTTGCCCTGTTCGGCCGCGAGATGCTCGGTCGGTTCGTCCAGGAGCATGACGGGCCTGTCGGAAAGCCATGCGCGGGCGAGGTTCAACCTTTGCGCCTCACCGAGTGACAGCACATCTTGCGTGATCCATCCATCAAGGCCGCCAGCGGCCCTGATCCGGCCCTGGAGTTCCACTGCGTCCAGCGCGCGCCACAACTCAGCGTCGCTGGCGTGCGGGGCAAACAGGTTCTCGCGCACGGTGTCGGCCAGAACCGTGGCGTCGTGGGCGCAGAAGCAACTCATGGAGCGGCGCACATCCACGTTGAGCTCGATGCCATCGCCCAGAACGAAGTCGTCACCGCCGTCGAGCCAGCCAGCGACCTGTTTCAACAGGGAGGTCTTGCCGCAACCGCTGGCGCCATGCAGGACAGTTGGCCTGCCGGCCTTGAGGGTCGCGCTGATTGGCCTGCCGATCAGCCGGCCATCCGGTGCGCGGCGTGGCAATCGGTCCAACGTCAACGACGAAATCGGTTCCGCGACATGCTGGCGCGTTACGCTGTGAGGCGTGCTCCATTTAGCCAGAGCCGACCGAGCAGTTTTCTCGCGTACGAAGGCGACGACGATCTTCGATGCGGCCAGCACGGATTCAGCGACGGCCAGCCAGGCGAAGGCCAGTAGGGCAGGCGGCAACAGTGCCTCGCCACGCAGACCTGACAACCAGGCGGACACCAGAATGCTCAGCATTGCACATGGCGCAAGGCAGTTGGCCAGCGTGTCGAGCAGTGCCTGCCGGTGGCGGAGCACCAACGCGCGCGTCTGGGCATTGGCGTAACCGTCAAACGGCTCGTCGAGCAACGGGCCCCAGCGGCGTTCGCCCTGCAGTGGCACGACGGCCTGTATCGCGGAGCCGAGCAGGCGGGAGGCCTGTTGCCTGCTTTGGCGCATGGCCGCCAGATCGGCGTCGGTTCGGCTTGCCAGGACGCGAACCCCGAACATGTTTACGGCGATGAGGAGCAGGATCGGCGCCATCGCCATCGGTGCCACCCATAAAGTCGCGGCGATCAGCAATAGAATGGCCATGCCAAGCGTCGCTACCGGCAGGCTGACGCGCAGGCGCGCATAATCCACGTCCTCGACGTCATCTAGATAGTCGGCAAGACGGTCCTGATTGCCGAGCTGCCAGCCAGCCTTGCGCACGGACGGTGCCGCCGCCATCGCGGCGAACAACGTCGAGCGGCGCAGAACCTGATCGGTGAGCGCCGCCTGATGGCCGACGACGCGCTCGCCATATTTGGCCGCCGTCCGCGTCAGTGCGAACAGGCGTATGAATGCGGCCGGCACATGGAAGTTGAACGTCAGGGCGGCGGGCGTCAGGCCCGCCAGCGCGACGGCGCCGAGAAACCAGACGGACACGCCGGTCAGCAGGATTCCGCCTGCCAGGGAGGCAAACGCAAGAACAAGGGCGAACCGCCACGGGGCCCTGTGCCGGCTGGCCTCTTCCAAAGGGCCAGTCTTGGTTTCGGGGACGATCGGAGACGTGCTGTCATTCATCCGGCTCGCTCCCGTGCTTGCCTGTTGCCCATCTCGAGGTCGATCGTTCTGCCGGCAAGCAAGGCCAGGCTCCTGTCGTGCGTGGCCACCAGTACGAGCCGGGTGCGCGCTGCCTCCACGAGCGCCTGGCGCACCATCGCGGCATTGGCGGGGTCAAGCTTGGCGGTCGGCTCGTCGGCGAAGATAGCGCGGCCCGAAATCAGTGCGCGCGCCAGGCCGATACGCAGCCGTTGCCCACCAGATAGGTTTTCACCGCCAGCCTTGATCGACGCATCAAGCCCGCCCGGCAGAAGCATGTCGTCGAGAAGGCCGACATTGCCTGCTGCAAGCAGCAGCCGGGTTCGGCAACAGGGACCGTTTTGCCACGCGATGGCGGCGTCAAGCGTGCCTTCCGGTACATAGATATCGGTAGAGCACCATGCGACGTCCGGCGAGGCATCGACCTCCGGATCGATGGATGGCGCGGGGCCGATCCCGGCTAGATGGCGCAGCAGGGTGGACTTGCCCGATCCGCTCGGTCCGGTGATGGCCACCAGTCCGGTCCGTGGCAGGGGCGATGCCGTATCGGCCAGGTCGCGGGTGGCTTTGGCGGCTTCGAAAGCCGGGGATTGCTGACGACGTGCCAGCACAAGCGTGTCGAGCGCGGTCGCCGCGGCGAGGCCCTCCGCCTTGGCGTGATATTGCTCGGCATAACGTCGGAACGGGACGAAATACTCCGGCGCGATCATGAGGATGAACAGGCTTTGCCAGAGCTCAAGGCCGGCAAAGCCTGGGACGCTGATGAGCTTGAGATGTCCGAGGCCGAGAAACACGGCGAGGATTGCGATCGACAGCGACGAGAAGAAGTCGATGATGCCGGTATTGAGGAATGCGATCCTGAGCACGCTCATCGTGCCTGAGGCATAAGTGTCCAGCCGCGCCGCGAGCTTGCGCCTTTCGCGCATCAGCGCATGGTTCCCCAAGATTGTCGGCAAGGTGCGGATGCGATCGGCAAACTGGGCGGCGAGGCGACCGAAGGCCTTCTCCTGCACCTCGGCGCCGCTGCGGATCGCACCGCCGATGAGGACGAAGAAGACAATCATCACAGGGGTCAGCAAGATGAGCGCCAATGCCGCCTCCCACGAGATGGCCATGATCGCGGCTGCGGCAAGTAGGGGCCCCAACCCCAGCATGATCGACGCAAGGCGATGTCCGACCGCCAGGCCAGCCACGGCTTGCGGATAGCGTTGAAGTCCTGCGATCAATGTTCCGAGTGGCATCGCCTGGATGTCGCCTGGAGAAGCCGCGGCGAGGGCGCCGCGCACCGCCTCAAGCAGGCCGTTGGCGACTTTCAGTTCCGTATTGGCAATAGCGCGGTCGGCCACCAGGCCGATCAACGAGCCGAGGATAAGGCTGGCCAAGGCCGCGCCGAGCATCGGCCAGTTGGCTCGGCCAGAGATCATCTCACCCACGAATATGGCCGCCAGGCCGATCATTGCAAGCCGCAGCACGGCGCGCGCTGCTTGCAATGCAAGGGCGGAACGCAAGCCGGGGGCGACCAGGCCGTGCGCGACGCACAGCGTCCTGCCGGGGGTGAGCGCCTCGGAATTGGCTACCGCCGTTGGATGTTTGTCACGACGAATCAGAGCGGCCTTGAGCATGACAGTTCAATCTCATGCCAAGGCCATGAGCGAATTGATGCACGTCAAAGGCTCGGCGTCAGAACGGAGTTATCGAAGATGATGCTTTGACGGAGTTCTCGCATGACCAGCCCATTGCTCGTGGAACTGTCGCGGCTGCAATTCGCGCTGACGGCCATGTACCACTTCCTGTTCGTCCCGCTGACGCTGGGCTTGTCGATCATGCTTGCGATGATGGAGACGGTCTACGTCATGACCGGTCGCACCATCTGGCGCGACATGGTGAAATTCTGGGGCGTGCTATTCGGCATCAACTTTGCGCTCGGTGTCGCTACCGGCCTTACCATGGAATTCCAGTTCGGCATGAACTGGGCGTACTACTCCCATTATGTCGGCGACGTCTTCGGTGCGCCCCTGGCAATCGAAGGGCTGATGGCGTTCTTCCTGGAGGCGACTTTCGTCGGCCTGTTCTTCTTCGGCTGGGAAAGGCTCTCGGCGCGCGCGCATCTCGTAGTCACGTGGCTTGTGGCGCTGGGCACCAATTTCTCGGCGCTGTGGATCCTGATCGCCAATGGCTGGATGCAGAATCCCGTCGGCTCGGTCTTCAATCCCGACACGATGCGCATGGAAGTAACCGACTTCGTCGCCGTCATCTTCAACCCGGTCGCGCAGGCTAAATTCGTTCATACGGTTTCGGCGGGCTATGTCTGCGGTGCCGTCTTCGTGCTCGGCGTCTCTGCGTTCTATATGCTGCGCGGACGGCACCTCGATCTCGCCAAGCGCTCCTTCGTTATCGCCTCGGCTTTCGGCATCGCATCTTCGTTGTCCGTCATCGTGCTCGGCGACGAGAGCGGCTACGCCATCACCGACAACCAGAAAATGAAGCTCGCCGCCATGGAGGCGATGTGGGAGACCGAGCCGGCTCCCGCCTCGTTCACCGCATTCGGCATTCCCAGCATGAGCGATCGCACGACCCATTTCGCCGTGCATATCCCTTGGGTCATGGGCCTTATCGGCACGCGCTCGATCGACAAGGAAATCCCTGGCATCTTCGAACTCGTCCACAAGGCCGAGGCGCGCATCCGCAATGGGCTGACCGCCTATGATGCGCTTGAAAAGCTCAAGGTCAACCATGGCGACACGGCGGCACGCGCAAGCTTCGACGCGACAAGCAAGGATCTTGGCTACGCCTTGCTGCTCAAGCGCTACATCGAGGATCCGCGGCTGGCCAATGACGACCAGATCAAGCAGGCGGCATGGTCGACCGTGCCGGAAGTGCCGGCGATCTTCTTCACTTTCCGTCTGATGGTGTTGTGCGCCTTCCTGCTGCTTGCCGTCTTTGCGCTCTCGCTCTGGCACACGATGCGCGAGACGCAGGCGCCGCGCTGGCTGTTGCGCATGGCGCTGATCGCGATGCCGCTGCCATGGATTGCCGCGGAGGTCGGCTGGTTTGTTGCTGAATTTGGCCGGCAGCCATGGATCATCGAGGGGACGCTGCCGACTTTCCTGGCGACGTCCGAGCTCGGCATTCCTGACCTCCTGATCACCATCCTCGGCTTCACCGTCGTCTACGGGGTGCTGGCCGTGATCGAGGTGCGGCTGATGCTGCAGGCGATAGCAAAAGGTCCGGCTATCGGCGCGGACGTCGCGCCTCCCGTTGGCGAAGGCACACGGATCCGTCTCGCGGCCGCCCAATAAGCCCTCTGCAAGGAAGAATGACGATGATCGATTTTCTCTTCAACTATGAAACGCTGCGGATTGTGTGGTGGGTGCTGCTTGGCGTCCTTTTGATCGGCTTCGCGGTCACCGACGGCTTTGACATGGGTGTCGGGGCATTGCTACCCTTCGTCGCAAAAACCGATATCGAGCGTCGTGTTGCCATCAACACCATCGGACCGGTCTGGGAGGGCAATCAGGTCTGGTTCGTGCTCGGTGGCGGAGCCATCTTCGCCGCGTGGCCAGCGCTCTACGCGTTGAGCTTCTCCGGCTTCTACCTCGCAATGTTCCTAGTTCTGTTCGCGATGATCCTGCGACCGGTTGCCTTCAAGTACCGTTCCAAGCGGGAGGACGCCCGCTGGCGTTCGAACTGGGACTGGGCGCTGTTCATCGGCGGCGCCGTGCCGGCGCTCGTCTTCGGCGTGGCGGTGGGCAATGCCCTGAAAGGCGTGCCGTTCCATTTTTCCACCGACTTGCGCCCGTCCTACGAGGGTACCCTGTTTGGCCTGCTCAATCCGGTGGCGCTCTATTGCGGCCTTGTTTCGCTTTCCATGCTTGTCATGCACGGCGCGGCGTGGCTGGCCTTTAAGGCGGAAGGGCCGGTGGCTGACCGCGCCCGCATCATTGGCGGCAAGGCCGCGCTGGCCGCTGCTGTCCTGTTCGCCGGGGGCGGCGTGCTTGTTTGGCTCGGGCTGCTCGGCGGCTATGAGGTCACGAGCGCCATCGTCTGGGATGGCCCGTCCAATCCGCTTGGCAAGACCGTGATCGCAAACGCGAACGGCTGGCTGCGCAACTTCTACGCGACGCCGGCTCTGTGCCTGGTGCCCGTGCTCGGCATCGTGGCGCCGCTGCTCGCCGCCGCCGGGTTCGGGGCGCGACGCGAAGGCCTCACCTTCTTGGCGTCGAAACTTGGCATTTTCTGCATCATCGCGACTGTCGGTCTGGCGATGTTCCCGATCATCCTGCCGTCGAGCACGAATCCGAGCCATTCGCTTGCCGTGTTCGACGCATCCTCAAGCCGGGCGACGCTGCGCAACATGCTGATCGCAACGGTGATCTTCCTTCCGCTCGTACTTGCCTACACGGCGTGGGTCTACAGCGTGCTTTGGGGGAAGGTCAGCGAAGCTTCCGTGCGCGGCGCCGGTTCCTCCGCCTATTGAATTAGAGACTGGAGATTTGCAACGATGTGGTACTTCGCTTGGATCCTCGGCCTCGGACTGGCCACCACGGTCGGCATCCTGAATGCCCTCTGGTATGAGTTGCGTGCGGTTCGTGCGCAGCCCTCCGAACAGATTGAGCACTTGGAAGTACCATGAGGCGTCGAAATCAAACCTCCGAACGGAAACCCCGTCGCTATCAGCTTGACGACGGGAACCCTTGGGCACGCCAGGAACTGATGCCGCCGCCCATATGCGTATCGTGCGGCTGTCCCGCAGCCATGGCGACGGCAATCGCCTGCGATGACCGACCGCCGGCGTGGCAATAAAACACGACGCGTTTGCCGGATGGAATGCGGTCCATCTCGTCCCGAAGCTTGCCCAAAGGGATATGAATGGCGCCGGCTATATGCCCAGACGCCCACTCGCCGTCTTCCCTGACGTCGACGAGCGTAACGGCATCGCCCATCTGGCGCACTTGCGTCGGGGTCAGGGTCTTGGCTGTCGACCGCCTTCCAAATCCAAACATTGTAATTCTCCTGTTTCTTGCGGATCCGACCTGGTGCCGCCTTTGAGATCTTCGAGGCCTTCGGCTCAATTGGACGACGCGAGCGACGGCGAAGGTCCTTCGCCATCGCTTATCGTCACGAGCAGAAAGCCGAGTGAAGCGCTTCGACCACCGTCAGGACTTCTGACCGGGTGATGCGGTAGTAGACGGTCGTGCCATCGCGTCGCGATTCAACCAAGCCGTCAGCGCGCAACCGCATGAGCTGCTGCGACATCGGCACCTGGTCAATGCCAAGCAGTTCGCGCAACTCCGCCACCGAGCGCTCATCCTTCCCCAACGCGCAAAGGACCAGAAGCCGTTGGGGATGGGATAGGCTCCTGAGCAGATCCGCTGCCTTTCCCGAAGCCGGGATCATCTCTCTTACATTCATACTCTTGAATTTATAATCTTTGAATGTTAATTGCAAGCCCATCAGCCTGGCTTGCGAACGGAACGACCTACAATCGTGGCCTTGGCAAATTGAGCCAGATCAACACAAGCCTGCTGCCTTGCTGTCAGATTGCGGAACGAGAAACATCGGGAGGAACCCCATGTCACACATCGTCGTCCTTGGAGCCGGTCTTGGCGGAACCATCATGGCCTATGAAATGCGAGAGAAGCTGCGCCGCGAGGACAGCCTCACTGTCGTCAATCTCGGCACGTCCTATTCCTTTGTGCCTTCCAATCCCTGGGTGGCGGTCGGCTGGCGCAAACGCGACGACATCACCGTCGATCTCGCCGCAGTTTTCAAGCGACGCGACATCGCGCTCAAATCCGAGGGCGCCAAGAAAGTGTATCCGAAGGAAAACCGGATCGAACTCAATGACGGTACGTTTGTCGACTACGACTACCTGATCATAGCAACCGGGCCGGACCTCGCATTCGATGAGGTGCCCGGCCTCGGACCTGCCGGATATACTCAGTCGATCTGCCATATCGACCATGCGACCGCCACCAAGGCGAAGGTCGATGAACTCGTCCGCAATCCAGGCCCTGTGATCGTCGGCGCCGTGCAGGGGGCATCCTGCTACGGACCCGCCTACGAATTCGCCTTCATCCTCGACACCGCGCTACGGAGGGCCAAGGTGCGCGACCGGGTGCCGATGACGTTCGTGACGCCGGAGCCCTATATCGGACATCTCGGCCTGGACGGCGTCGGCGATACCAAGGGCCTGCTCGAGAGTGCCATGCGCGATCGGCACATCAAATGGATCACGAACGCCAAGGTCTCGTCAGTCGACGCTGGAACCATGCATGTGGAGGAAGTTAACGAGGACGGTTCGGTGAAGGCCAAACACGACCTGCCGTTCGCCTTCTCGATGATGCTTCCGGCCTTCCGTGGCGTGCCGGCGGTGAAGGACATAGAGGGCCTGGTCAATCCGCGCGGCTTCGTCACGATCGACAAGCATCAGCGGAACCAGACTTATCCGAACGTCTTTTCGATCGGCGTCTGCGTCGCCATTCCTCCAGTCGGCAAGACGCCGCTGCCGGTTGGTGTTCCAAAGACCGGCTTCATGATCGAATCCATGGTCACGGCGACGGCGGAAAACATTGGCGCACTGCTGCGCGGCGAGGAACCG
This sequence comes from Mesorhizobium erdmanii, assembly GCF_013170725.1. Taxonomy (NCBI): domain Bacteria; kingdom Pseudomonadati; phylum Pseudomonadota; class Alphaproteobacteria; order Hyphomicrobiales; family Phyllobacteriaceae; genus Mesorhizobium; species Mesorhizobium erdmanii. The sequence goes on from NZ_CP033361.1 coordinate 3,990,848, forward strand.
CGGGCTGTCGCGACCTGGAATGCGGTCTGCCTGGCCGACTTCGGCGACGAAGGCATCGCCTTCGTGGCGCAGCCGCAGATCCCGCCACGCAACGTCAACTGGTCGTCGCAGGGCAAATGGGTGCACGCAGCCAAAGTGGGGTTCGAGAAATACTTCCTGCACAAGGTCCGTCAGGGCAAGAGCGAGACCTTCTACGAGGGACTGGCACTCGACTTGCTCGGTATCAAGAAGCTCAAGGCCATTCACATGGAGCCTGCCGAATAGGCACGGCGCAGATTTCAGGAGACGAGATTATGACGATCGACAAGGCTGTTCTGATGTTTGCGGGGTTCATGGTGCTGATCTCCGTCGCGCTCGGCTATTACTATTCGCCCTACTGGTTCCTGCTAACCGCCTTTGCCGGACTCAATATGGTGCAGGCTTCTGTGACGGGCTGGTGCCCGGCGGCTATCGTCTTCAAGAAAGTCGGCTGCAAGAGCGGCGTCGCCTTCAAGTAGCCCCCGACTTTCCAGGATTGGCGTCCCATACGGGAGGTGCCCTCGCGCCTCCCGTCCTTTCAACTCGTTCCGAGGGCGGCACATTGCGATGAGATACGTACGGTTCTTCCTGGCCAACGGGCTTCTGCTCGGCATCACGCTGCTCGCCAGCGGTGGCGCTCTAGCCGAGGACTTCACTGTCGCGGTCGCCACCATCACCGAAATGAAGGCTGTCTTCGGCCAGGTCGAGAGCCGCACGATCGTGCCGGCACGCGCTCGCATTTCGGGTACCATCACCCAGGTGCGGGTGACGGAAGGCCAGGTCGTCAAGAAAGGTGACGTGGTCGCCACCGTCGTCGACGACAAGATAGCTCTGCAGCTTCGCGCGGCCGATGCAAAGATCGGTGCCCTCAATTCCCAGATGGAGAATGCCAAGACCGATCTGCAGCGCGCCCAGGATCTGCTGGCCAAAGGTGCCGCCACACAGAGCCGGGTCGATGCGGCTCAGACCCAGTTCGACGTCATTACCGCCCAGCTGGCGGCCGCGGTTGCCGAAAAGGCCGTTACCCAGCAGAGCGCCAAGGAAGGCGACACCCTTGCACCGGCCGACGGTCGAGTGCTGACGGTTCCGGTGACGGCCGGCTCTGTGATCATGGCGGGCGAACCGGTCGCCCGGGTGGCCTCGGGCCAATACTATCTGCGACTGTCGCTGCCGGAGCGGCATGCGACCGAGATCGCGCAGGGAGCCCAGGTCGATATCGCCGAACGCGGCGCCGGTACGGATGGCGTCTTCATCAAGGCCCGCCAGGGCCGCATCGCCAAGGTTTATCCGGAGATCGAGAACGGCCGCGTCATCGCCGACGTAGAGGTCGCCGACATCGGCAACTTCTTCGTCAACGAGCGTACGCTGGTGTCTATCCCGGTGGCGAAGCGGACCATCCTCGGCGTGCCGCCGCAGGCGGTCAGCACGGTGCATGGGATCGACTACATCACCGTCGATACGGCTAACGGACCACTCAGCGTCGCAGTCGTGCTGGGCGAGCGATACCAGGATGGCGGACAGCCACGGGTCGAGGTCCTGACCGGCCTAGCCGAAGGCGACAAGGTCGTCCTGCCATGAAACTCGGCATTGCCGGCGGGCTCACCCGCTCGTTCATCGCCTCGCCGCTGACGCCGCTCTTCCTGTTGGCGGCGCTGGCCTTGGGGCTTGTGGCGCTCGCCACGCTGCCACGCGAAGAGGAGCCGCAGATTTCCGTGCCCATGGTGGACATCCATGTAGCGGCCAACGGGCTGAAGGCGGAGGATGCGGTCAAGCTCGTGACCGAGCCGCTGGAAACCATCATCAAGGGCATCGACGGTGTCGAGCACGTTTATTCGCAAACCGTGGACGACGGCGCGCTGGTGACGGCACGCTTCAAGGTCGGAACCAGTTCCGACGCCGCCGTTTTGCGCGTTCACGACAAGGTTCGCGCCAATATGGATCGCATCCCGGTCGGCATCCCCGAACCGCTCATCGTCGGGCGTGGCATCGACGACGTCGCGATTGTGGTGGTGACATTGACACCGACGCCGGAGGCAGCCGGCCGCTATTCCTCGGCCGATCTCACGCGGCTGGCGCATGAACTTCAGGTCGAGGTCGCCAAGCTGCCGGATATTGGCCTGACTTATATCGTCGGCGAACAGCCGGAAGAGATCCAGGTCGAGCCGGATCCGGAAAAACTCTCTCTTTACGGCATCACGCTGCAGCAGTTGACGGCCAAGGTCGCCGGCGCCAACAGATCCTTCCAGATCGGCACGGTGCGCGACGAAGGCAAGCAGCGCGTGCTGATCGCCGGCCAGACACTGCAGACGTTCGCCGACATCGGCAATCTGCTTCTGACCGCGCGGGACGCGCGGCCGGTCTATGTGCGCGACGTGGCCAAAATCGTGTTGGCGACGTCGCCGGCCGAGAACCGGGTCACCAACATCGTCAAGTCCGACAAGGGACTTGAACGGGCCCCGGCCGTGTCGCTGGCGGTTGCAAAGCGGCCGGGCACGAACGCGGTTGTCATCGCCGATACGATCGTCAAACGTCTCGACCAGGTGCGGGGTGAAATATTCCCCAAGGACGTCCAGATGGTCGTGACCCGCGACTACGGCCAGACCGCGAACGAGAAGGCGAACGAACTGCTCTTCCACCTCGGCCTTGCCACGATCTCCATCGTCGTGCTGGTCGCAGTCGCTATCGGCTGGCGAGAGGCGTTGGTGGTGGCCGTTGTCATCCCGACGACGATCCTGCTCACGTTGTTTGCCTCGCGCATCATGGGCTACACGCTGAATCGCGTCAGCCTGTTCGCGCTGATCTTTTCCATCGGCATCCTCGTCGACGATGCGATCGTGGTGATCGAGAATATTGCCCGGCATTGGGCCATGGATGATGGGCGATCCCGCAAGCAGGCGGCGATCGACGCCGTGGCTGAGGTCGGCAATCCGACCATCGTTGCGACGCTCACAGTGGTCGCGGCGCTCCTGCCAATGCTGTTCGTGTCTGGCCTGATGGGCCCTTATATGAGCCCGATCCCGGCCAACGCCTCTGCGGCAATGCTGTTCTCCTTCTTCGTCGCGGTGACGCTGACGCCGTGGCTGATGATGAAATTCGGCAAGAAGGGCCAAGGCTCGGCGCATGCCCAGGACGCCAGTAGCCCCGGTGGCGCGCTCGGCCGCGCCTATATCGCAGTCGCAAGGCCGATCCTGAAGTCGCGGTTCCGGTCATGGACCTTCCTGCTTGTCGTCGGCGCCGCGACCATGGCTTCCATGGTGCTCATCTACACCAAGCACGTCACGGTGAAGCTCCTGCCGTTCGACAACAAAACCGAATTGCAGGTGGTTGCGGACCTGCCCAAAGGCTCCTCGGTCGAAGACACAAACCGGCTGTTACAGGCTGTGGTGGATCGTCTGGCCGACGTGGCCGAGGTGGTTTCATTCCAGACCTATGCCGGCACGGCAGCGCCGTTCAACTTCAACGGCCTGGTGCGCCATTACTACCTTCGCTCCGGACCCGAGCAGGGCGACGTTGCAGTCAACCTGGCGGGGAAGGGAGACCGCAGTCGTCCAAGCCATGCCATCGCCCTCGATCTACGCGAACGGCTGAGAGGCCTTGCCATGCCAGAAGGCACCGTGATCAAGGTGGTCGAGCCGCCGCCTGGTCCGCCGGTGCTTGGGACATTGCTCGCGGAGATTTATGGGCCTGACGCCGAGACGCGCCGCGCGGTCGCGGCAAAGGTGCGCGAGACGTTCGCCTCCATCCCGTTTATCGTCGACGTCGACGACAGCTTCCATAACCAGCCGCAGCGCGTGCGGCTGGCGATCAATCAGGACAACCTCGAATACTACAAGGTCGAGCAGTCCGACGTATACGACACACTAACTTACCTCTACGGCGGCACGACGATCGGCTACTCACACCGCGGCGGCGGCCGCCAACCGATCCCGATCCGCGTGGCGCTCTCGAAGAGCGGCGGCGTGGTTGATCAGCGCGCGCTGACGACGCCGGTGCCGGCGAACGCGCTGCCCGGCGCACGCGACGTGGTGGAACTCGGCGATGTCGTGCGGGTGACGCGCGAGGCGGCCTCCTACCCGATCTTTCGCCACAACGGCCGGCCCGCGGAGATGGTAATGGGAGAACTCGCGGGCGCGTTCGAAGCGCCGGTTTATGGCATGCTCGCCGTCAACGATGCCATTGCCAAGGCCGATTGGGGTAACCTGCCGAAACCGACGATCGCGTTGCACGGGCAACCGGACGACGAATCCAAACCTACACTTCTGTGGGACGGGGAGTGGGAAGTGACATGGGTCACCTTCCGCGACATGGGCGCGGCCTTCATAGTGGCTATCCTGGGCATCTACATTCTCGTCGTCGCGCAGTTCGGTTCGTTCAGGCTGCCGCTGGTTATCCTGACGCCGATTCCGCTGACCCTGATCGGCATCATGCTCGGCCATTGGGCCTTCGGCGCGCCGTTCTCGGCCACCTCGATGATCGGCTTCATCGCGCTTGCCGGCATCATCGTGCGCAACTCGATCCTGCTGGTGGATTTCATTCGCCACTCCAAGGGCACCGACAGGCCTCTGGTCGACGTTTTGCTCGAGGCCGGCGCCATTCGCTTCAAGCCGATCCTGCTGACCGCGATCGCAGCGATGATCGGGGCGGCAGTCATCCTGACCGACCCGATTTTCCAGGGCTTGGCAATTTCGCTGCTGTTTGGCCTCGCCTCGTCGACGCTGCTGACAGTTCTCGTCATTCCCGCCATCTACGTTGCTCTTCGAGGCGGCTCGAAGCAGGAGACGGTCAGGGACGCGCCGCCAGAGCCTACGACGACCAATGAACCAACCGCAGCTCCCGGCTGAACTCGATCGGCTGATATGGGACTTTGAAGCATATAGAGGGCCGCGGCCTTGGAGCGGCGAGGGGACTTGCCTACATCGCACAGGTCGTTGATATGAAGGTCGATAAGTTCGCCGAAGTATTCAGGCGCGCGATACGGGACTTAGTCGGCGCCTCACCGCGATTGACTTGGCGCTCGGTTTTGGTAGCCCAGCGCCGTGCGTATCCTGGCGTAAATACGTGTGCACTCGGCAGCTTCTAACAATTTGATGATAAAGAAAATGGCGAAAAATCTCGAGCATAGACTGGCCGTAGCCCCTATGATGGATTGGACGGACCGGCATTGCCGGTTCTTCCATCGCCAGCTGACCAGCCGGGCGCTGCTCTATACCGAGATGGTGGTGGCCGACGCCGTCATCCATGGCGCGCGTGAGAGGCTGCTTGGTTTCGATGATGCCGAACATCCCGTCGCGTTGCAGCTCGGCGGGTCGGATCCTGCAAAGCTTGCCGAAGCGGCGCGTATCGGCGAGGCGTTCGGCTATGACGAGATCAACCTCAATGTCGGCTGCCCGTCGGACCGCGTCCAGTCGGGTACATTCGGCGCCTGCCTTATGAAAGTGCCCGACCTCGTCGCCGGCTGCGTCGCGGCCATGAAAGCGGCGGTGACAATCCCCGTCACCGTCAAATGCCGCATCGGCGTCGACGAACAGGATCCGGAGCCGGCGCTCGACGCGCTGGCTAACGGGGTTTTCGAGGCTGGCGCCGACGCCTTGTGGGTGCATGCACGCAAAGCTTGGCTGGAGGGGCTGAGCCCCAAGGAAAACCGCGACATCCCGCCGCTCGATTATGGCCGGGTCTATCGCTTGAGAACCAGAAAACCAAACGAATTCATTGGCATCAACGGCGGTATTCAGTCGCTCGAAGAGGCGCTGGCGCATCTCGATCATGTCGATGGCGCCATGCTTGGCCGCGCCGCCTATCACACACCAGGCATCCTGGCCGGCGTTGACGCCGGCTTCTATGGCGCGAAGTCCGAAGCGTTCGATTTTGCCGCGCTGATCGATGCGATGGCGGACTATGCGGCGCGTCACATCGCACAGGGCGGGCGGCTCGGCCACGTCACCCGCCATATGGTAGGACTGTTCCACGGACTGCCCGGTGCGCGTCGCTATCGCCAGATCCTGTCGACCGACGCAAATCGGCCCGGCGCCGGACCGGACGTGCTGAAGACGGCTTTCGCGGCCGTCCAATTCGGTGGAACAGCGGCCGAAGCGGCCTGACCTCAGTCCCTCAAGATCATGCGGTCGCCGCGCACGTCGAAGCCCGACAGAGAGCCGATGAAGTTCATGCCGAGCAGGCTTTGGCTCAACATGCCGGGCGCCGCGACCATCACCGGCATGTCCTTGCGCACGATGCCGCCGATGGCCAATTCGTCGGTCTTGACAGCCGCGGCGCGCGCCATGCCGTTGGCGGTCGAAACCGGTATCGTGTAGTTGAGCACCGCTGGATTGAAGCCGGCGGCCTGCGCGTCTTCCGACGTCAGTACCGTGCTGGTCGCGCCAGTGTCGACAATGGCCCTGACCGGATTGCCGTTGACCAGGATGCGAGCTTCGAAATGGCCATTGTCGGCCTTGTCGAGGGTCACCGTGGCGTGGCCGTCTTCGACGCCGAGCGCCAGCGGACTGCCGGGAACGAGGCCGGCGGTCACCCGGCTGGCAACGTCCTGCAGTTCGTAGCGATACTGGTAGCCGGCGATCAATGCGAGCACGATTGCCGCCCAGGTGCCAAGATTGCGAGCCATGTCGCCCAAAGGGCGGCCCGACCGCAGCAGGCCGGCACCGATGAGGGCGCCGAAAGCGCCAAGCCAGATCAGCCGGCCGAAATCATAGTTCTCGACGCCAAGCGTGCTGCCTCGGGAATCGTTGAGCATGAGCAAGACCGCTCCCACGCCGATCACCGCCATAACGATCCAGAACAACCAGCTGCTCATCCATGCCTCGCTCGAGCAATTCCAGGAAAGGTGTGAAGCGGTTTTCCCACGGGAATTGCGTTTAAAACAAAGAGCCTAGAGTACGTCGCGTTCGCGCGCCATTCGGGTGCGGCGCGTTTCCCGGCGCGGCCGGCGTTCGACCGTTTCCAGCCGAGCCGGCAGTTCGGCCATCACATTACGGCGGCTTTCCGGCGTCATTCCCATCCAGGCGCCGATTTCCTCGCGCGTGCGGCCGCAACCGAAGCAGAAGCCGGTTTTCATGTCGATCGAACAGACCAGGATGCAGGGGGATTCGATGGCCGTCATGACTTTCTCTCGAGGGATCCGCCAAGGCTCCGCTCTTCCACCTCCACATGGTGCAACGGCAAAGCCAATGCAAGCCCTCGCGATCGCGCCTTCCAAGGCCATCTTTGCGGCAAACATGGCGGATGTTTGGGAGAGGTTGTGCCGATCACGCAACGCGGCTATGCCGCTCTCCAACTTGAGGAATGATTTGCTTACGACATGACCAGCACGCTGCCTTTCGACGATTTTCGCAACCTGCTCGACAATTTGCCGGCAGCCGACCTCAAGGCCGAAGCGCGCGTGCGCGCACTGTTTGCCAAGGCCGACAAGTCGGCCCATTCGCTCGGCCGCATCGAGGACATCGCTGCGTGGCTTGCTGCCTGGAGCGGGCGGGCACCGCCCGCCGTGACACGGCCGCTCATGGCAGTCTTTGCCGGCAACCATGGTGTTGTCAGGCATGGTATCTCGCCACGCCCGGTTGCGGCGACGGCCGACGCGGTCGAGCTCTGCGCGGCCGGCGGTGCGGCGATAAACCAGATCTGCATCGCCAACGACCTCGGGCTGAAAGTGTTCGATCTCGCCCTGCACATCCCGACCGGCGACATCACCGAGGATGCCGCGCTCGACGAGCGCGGTTGCGCGGCAACCATGGCTTTCGGCATGGAAGCGATCGCCGGGGGCACCGACCTGCTTTGCCTCGGCGATCTCGGCGTCGGCAATTCCACTGTCGCCGCCGCCCTTTTCGCAGCGCTGATGGGGGGCAGGGGGTCCGATTGGGTCGGCCCGGGATCCGGCGCCGATGCGGCGATGCAGGCACGCAAGGCGGAGGTGGTCGATGCGGTGCTGGCCTTTCACCGTGGCCATCTCGACGACCCGCTGGAGGTATTGCGCCGTGTCGGTGGCCGTGAGTTCGCGGCGATAGCCGGCGCCATCCTCGCGGCACGAATGCAGCAGATTCCCGTCCTGCTCGACGGCTTCGCCGCAACGGCCGCAGCCGCGGTGCTTTACGCCGCCAATCCTGGAGCCCTGGACCATTGTCTCCTCGCCAGCCTGTCGCCGGAGCCCGCGCACGCCAGGGCCGCCGAGCGGCTCGGTCTGCTTCCCCTGCTTGACCTCCGCATAAGCCACAGCGAAGGGGCAGGGGCAGCACTTGGCGCGGGCCTGGTCAAGGCGGCGGCGCTGACCAGTTCTGGCATGGCGGCGGCCGTGCGCGGTTAGATCTTGGTCTTCGGCAACTCACCGCCTGAGATTGGGAATTCGATAGATCACCGAAATGTATTTCGCATTGGAGCGAGTCTCGACGATCGAGCCACCAAGGCCTTCGGCAATTCTTCGGCTAGCCAAGTTATCTTCGGCGACAGGGTACGCGAAGCAATCCGGATTGAGGTCGTTGGACGCCCACGTAACCAAAGCGGCAACCGCCTCCCGGCCAATGCCTTTTCCGTGTACGTCCTGCCTTATCCAAACTCCGATTTCGGGAGAGGCGGTCTGTGCCGCATGAAGGCCGACAAGCCCCAAACAGCGATCGTCCGCCAACGAACGCACGACGAAATGCAGATCCGATCCATCAAGGATCGGCGCCAGCCAGGATCGCCACACCTCGGCGAAGGCAGTTGGTGATCGAGGCGGTTCCCACTGCATAAAACGGGTGATTGCGGGCGTGATTGCGGCAAAGACATCTTCAGCATCGTCGGTCGTGAACAACTTCAGACGAAGCCGCCCCGATTTGATTTCGACGCTACTGGCATCCCAATCTGCTGTCATTGCGGTCCGCGTTCCACTTCCTGGCCGGAGCTGGCAGGCTGGCCGATCCGTTACCGCCGTCGCGCCGCAACCGCCGCGGTCGGCAGTGCCGGCAGTTCTTCCATCACCCGGCTCAGCGGGAAGATGGCGATTGCCTCGGTGCCTTCACGCAGCTTGGAATGAAGCTCGAATTCGCCGCCATGCATGGCGAGCAGCCCTTGGACGATCGGCAGGCCGAGGCCGGTGCCCTGTTCGGCGCTCTTGATGGCGATGGAGCCCTGGCCGAAGGCCGAGAGCACCACTGGGATCTCGTCTTCAGGGATGCCGGGGCCGTTGTCCTTGATCGATATGTATTGGCCACCGCCCGCCGTCCAGCCGACACGGACGCGGATTTCGCCGCCGGTGGCGGTGAATTTTATGGCATTGGATAGAAGGTTGAGCGTGATCTGGCGCACGGCGCGCTCGTCGGCGAACAGCCGCGGCAATGTCTGTTCGAAATCCTGGACAACGCGGATATCCTTGTTGCGCGCCCTCAACTCCATCATGTGGCAGCAGTCCTCGACGATGTTCAGCAACATCACCGGCTCTTCATTGAGCTGGTAGCGGCCGGCCTCGATGCGCGACAGGTCGAGGATTTCGTTGATCAGGTCGAGCAGATGCTGGCCGGAGTCGTGCACGTCATGGGCGTAATCGCGATAGGTGGGATTGCTCATCGGCCCCAGCACTTCGTTCGCCATCACCTCGGAAAAGCCGAGAATGGCGTTGAGCGGCGTGCGCAGTTCATGGCTCATCGACGCGAGGAAACGCGATTTCGCCAGATTGGCATCCTCGGCCCGCCGCCGCGCCTCATCCGACATCGATTTCGCCGTATCGAGCTCGGCGATCAGCGCATCCTTTTCAGAGCGGAACGACAACAGCATCAGGGAGGAGCGGTTGAGTTGACGGGCGACATAGGCGAAGAAGGGCAGCGACACGACAAGCAGCCCGGCCATGACCGCCTCGACCGGCATCCACAATTTGGCGCCGACATAGGCATAGAGCGCCACCGGCACAGCAAATGTCGCCAGCAGCGCGCCGCTGAGCGATGATGCTATGAGAGCGGTCCCGGCCATGGCAAACAGCAGCACCACCGCCTTGATCACCTGGAACTGGTCGACCGCGCAGACGCCGCAGCCGAGCCAGACGAACCAGGCCCAGCCGAGGCCGCACAGGAAATGGCCGGCCAGGAATTCCCGTCGCGTTTGCAAAGGGTTGAGCTCGGAAGCTTCCCTACGCTCGATGCGCCGCGCCATGAAGACGACGATGGTATAGCAAGTGAGCGTGAACAGCGCCCAGAGGCCGATCTCGTTGCCGACGCCGACGAAGCGACCGGCCGCGGCGATCGCGAGGACGAGCAACGGTATGGCCACGGCACCGCTGGTCATGGCGCCGGCGTGGAGTTTTAACAGTTCGCGGTCGAAATCGGGATTGCCGGCTTGCTGCGAGAGACGGTCGCGCGTCTTGCGAACCGCACGCGCCACATCGCTGTTGCGATGCGGTTTCCTGCGGTCCACAATGAACTTGTCCGCTGTGTTCGAGCGTTGCAAGGGCATCAAAAGCTTCAATTTATGCGTGCAGCGACGTCAATGTGTTAAGCTACGTTCGAATGATTAACCAACCGTTTGCCATATGAGCCGTTCCTGGTCGCCAAGATCGCGCCGGCGCTACGCGGCACCGGGTCCGAGAAGCCTATGGCGCAAACTGCTGGACTATGGATTGGCGGCCGTCATTCTGGGATTGCTGATCTTGCTGGCGGCACGCCTCGACCGGGTGGAGACGCGGCAGACGCAGGGGGCTGCCATCATCAATGACGGCGATTCGATCACACTCGGTGCGGAGCGCATCCGCATGCGCGGCATCGATGCCCCGGAATACACCCAAACCTGCCGCAGAAACGGTGCCGATTATGCCTGTGGTACGCTTGCGCGCCAATCACTGGTGCGCCTGATTGCCGGCAGACCGGTCACCTGCAGCGGCTGGCAGCGGGATCGCTATGGCCGGCTGCTCGGCGACTGCAAGGCCGGCGGTGTGGACCTCAACCGTGCCCAGGTCGAAGCGGGCTGGGCCGTCGCCTTTGGCGACTTCGAAAATGAGCAAGCGACCGCTCGCGCGGCAAAGGTCGGTATCTGGGCAGGTACGTTCGAGCAGCCGCAGGACTGGCGCGACAGCCATCACGGTGTGGTGGTGGAGCGAAAACACGGCACATTGGCGTCGATCGGCGACGCCCTGCGGGAGATTTTTCGCTTCCGATGAAGTGCGTTAGCCTGGAACGGGAAAAGGAGGATCGAATGAAGCTCTATGATGGCGGTCGGGCGCCCAACCCGCGACGGGTACGCGTCTTCCTCGCCGAGAAGGGCATCGCGGTTCCCCTGGTGTCCGTCGACATGGGGGCGCTGGAGCACAAGCGCCAAACGGTGAGTTCGCGCAATCCTTTGCAGCGCCTGCCAGTGCTGGAGCTTGACGACGGTACCGTCATCACCGAATCCGTCGCCATCTGCCGCTATTTCGAGGAATTGCATCCGGAGCCGGCGCTGTTCGGACGCGGCGCGCTCGGCAAGGCGCAGGTCGAGATGTGGCAGCGGCGGATGGAATTCAACCTGCTCAGCTGCGTCGCCCAGGCGTTTCGCCATATCCATCCGGCCATGAAGGAATGGGAAATTCCGCAAATCCCGGAATGGGGAGAGGCCAACAAACCAAAGGCAATCGAATTCCTGAAAATCCTCGACGGCGAGTTGGGGAAGCGGGAGTTCGCCGCCGGCGACAGCTATTCGATTGCCGATGTCACCGGCCTGATCGCGATCGACTTCATGAAGCCGGCGCGCATCAAGGTGCCGGAGGAATGCACCAATGTGCTGCGCTGGCACCAGGCGATTTCCAGCCGCCCGAGTGCCGCCGCTTGAGCATGGAACTGGACAGTTTTGCCACGACGATCCGGGCCTGCCGCATCTGCGTCGAGAATCCCGTCGGCAAGCGTTTGCCGCACGAACCACGACCGGTTCTGCGTCCTTCGTCCAGCGCCCGCATCCTGATCGCCGGCCAGGCACCGGGAACCAAGGTACACGCGTCGGGCATGCCGTTCACCGACGCCTCGGGCGACCGCCTGCGCAACTGGCTCGATGTGACCAGCGACGAATTCTATGACACCGGGAAATTTGCCATCGTGCCGATGGGATTCTGCTTTCCAGGGCAGGACGCCAAGGGCGGTGACCTGCCGCCACGGCGCGAATGCGCGCCCGCCTGGCTCGCGCCCTTGATGGCGCTGATGCCGTCGATCGACCTGGTGCTGACGATCGGCATCTACGCGCAGTCCTGGCATATGGGCGCCGCGCGCCGCGCCTCGCTGACGGAAACGGTGATGGACTGGCGCGCCATCTGGGCGAATTCGGCCGGCCGCAAGGTGCTGCCGCTGCCGCATCCATCGTGGCGCAACAGCGGCTGGCTGAAGCAGAATCCGTGGTTTGAAATGGATTTGCTGCCTTTCCTGCGCTCGGAAATCCGCCATCGCATGGGCTAGACATTGAGCAAGAAATCACTCGCTTTAGCAGCTATTGGCAGAATTTCTTTCTTGTGAAAGCCTCGAATAAGAGGGAATATAGCGAAACTATTCCCCCAGGAGCCTCTAATGGACCGCCTTGACCGAAAAATTCTTCGCCTCCTGCAGGAGGACGCGACGCTCGCGGTGGCCGATGTCGCCAAGAAAGTCGGCCTGTCGACCACGCCGTGCTGGCGCCGTATCCAGAAGCTCGAGGAGGAGGGCGTCATCAAACGGCGCGTCGCCATTCTCGATCATGAGAAGGTCAATGTGCGGGTCACCGTCTTCGTGTCGATCCGCACCAATTCGCACAGCCATGAGTGGCTGCGGCGGTTTTCGGAGGTCATCCAAGAGTTTCCCGAGGTGGTCGAGTTCTACCGCATGAGCGGTGACGTCGATTATCTGCTGCGCGTCGTGGTGCCCGACATCGCCGCCTACGATGCCTTCTACAAGCGGCTGATCGCCAAGATCGAGATCCGTGACGTGTCGTCGTCCTTTGCCATGGAGCAGATCAAGTACACGACCGAAATCCCGCTCGACTACATGGTGCTGGATAAGGAATCGGGGGCCAACGCCGCCTGAGGACTGGTCCTCGAGCGCCCGTTTTGGCTGGAATTGCCTCAATTTTTCTTTTTGTTGAGGAAGCTCCAGGGCGAGTTCAGCGGCAGGGTGACGGTATCCGGCACAGTATCGACGCTGGCTACCTCGGCCTTGCGCACGCTGTAGCCGGACTGGACGACGCTGACGCCGTCCAGAATGAACAGCTGGCTTTTCTCCATGTCCGGCTTCAGGGCACCGGTGACGGCGACCGACTGGTAGGCTTGCGACATCTTGTAGGGATGGGCTGGTGTGACCAGCACGATCTGGTTGGGCGGCGGCGTCGGCATGTGGCTGCAGGCGCCGGTCCAAGGCACCAGCAGGAACTGATAGACGAGATCGCCGTCGCGATCGACCGGCAATGCATATCCGGCTAATTGTATCGTCTTGTCCTGCAAATTGAGCGACAATGTCTCGCCATGGTCGGGCAACTTTGCCGCGATCATTGGAAGGTTTGCGTCTTCGGCGACCGCCTGGGTGGGCGGGCGCAAATCCTTCCAGAAGATATGCATGGTCTCGGCCGAGGCGCCGCCAGCGGAGAGCGACAGCACGGCGGCGAGCGCCAAGCTTGATCTGAAATGGTTCATGGCCGCTTCCTTTGCCTAGAAGTAAAGACGCCGAGGCCAATGGCGTCAATGCTCGAGCCGGATCAACGGATGTTGGCAGCATCAAATTTTTCTGGTGGCGAAGCGTTCGAGCGTCTTGGCGTCCGACAGTTCCTTCACCGCATTCTTGCCGATCCAGCGCGCGGTCTTGTCCGGAGAGGCGGCAAGTCTTTGCGCCAGGGCAAGGGCAGGGGCGTGCAGGTTGATTGACCGTTTGCCGATCTGCCGAAGCGCCCAGTTGACCGCTTTCCTGACGAAATTGCGCTCATCACGGGCATGGGCTTCGATCAATGGCAGATAGGACAGGAACGTAATGTCGGGCTCCTTTTTCAAATGCACGGCCGCCCAGGCCAGCATGGCAAAGGCCGTACGGCGAACGAACTCGCGCTCATCGATGGCGAACTCCTCGATCAGCGCGCGCCAGAACGGCGTATCGGCGAACAGGTCGGAGACCGTGTCCACCACTTCCCAGGAATCGAAATCGCCGGCCCAGCGGCGGCATTCCTCAATGGTGATCCTCGCCGGTTCGCCGGTGAACGCCGCCATCAGCCGTGCTTCGCGAATGCCGCTAGCCCACAGCGTTAGGGATCGCTCATGGTTGCGCTTCAGCTTGCGCGCCAAGGGCCGCAAATCCGCGTTGCCGACGCCGAGCGCGGTGGCCGTATTGATGCCGAACCGTGCCATGCCGACGCGGTTTTCTTCGGTGCCGATCGAGCGTAGATGCGCGATGATGTCCTGCGCCGTCCAGTCTGGAGCGGGCAGGGACATGGCCGCCTACTTCTGCAGCCGAGCCAACAACGAGGACGTGTCCCAACGCTTGCCGCCCATTGCCTGCACGTCCTTGTAGAACTGATCGACAAGCGCGGTCACCGGCAGTTTTGCGCCGTTGCGGTCGGCCTCCGCCAGGCAGATGCCGAGGTCCTTGCGCATCCAGTCGACGGCGAAGCCGAAATCATATTTGCCGGCATTCATCGTCTTGTGCCGGTTCTCCATCTGCCAGGAACCGGCGGCACCCTTGGAAATCACCTCGATCACCTTCTCGATGTCGAGCCCTGCCTGTTTGCCGAAATGGATGCCTTCCGATAGTCCCTGCACCAGTCCGGCGATACAGATCTGGTTGATCATCTTGGTGAGCTGGCCAGCACCGGCCGATCCCATCAGCCCAACCATGCGTGCATAGGCATCGATAACCGGCCTGGCTCTGTCGAAGGCTGTCCGATCGCCACCAACCATGACGGTCAGAACACCGTTCTCGGCACCAGCCTGGCCGCCGGAAACCGGCGCGTCGAGAAACGAGAAACCGCCCGCTTGCGCGGCTTGCGCCAATTCGCGCGCGACCTCGGCGGAGGCCGTGGTGTTGTCGACGAAGACCGAACCTTTCTTCATCGATTTGAAAGCGCCTTCGGGACCTGTCGTCACCGAGCGCAGATCATCGTCGTTGCCGACGCAGGAAAAGACGAAGTCCTTGTCCCTGGCAGCCTCCGCAGGAGTCACCCCAAGGCTGCCGCCATGCTGGCCAACCCATTGCTCGGCCTTGGCCTTGGTGCGGTTGTAGACGGTGACGTCGTGGCCACCCTTGTTCTTCAAGTGACCGGCCATTGGATAGCCCATCACGCCAAGACCGAGAAATGCCACAGATGCCATGAGCTTGCCCTTCAGACGGAAACAGAAACGGAACTTGCTGCGAAAGCTCTAGAGCATGATGCCGAAAAGTGTGAAGCGGTTTTCGGACGACATCATGCTCTATCTCTTTAATTTAGAGACGGATTCAGATTTCAGGTCGATTTGACCTGAAATCATCCGGCTCTAGGCCCTGCGCTCAATTCGTCAAGACGCCTGTGGACTGATCCACTGGTGCAGCCAATATGGAAACCAGTCAGCGTTTTAGGTGGATGGTGATGCGGCGCTCGATCCATTCGATGGCATGGCGCAACAACTCGACCATGACAAGGTACACCAGGGCGACCCAGATATAGGCCTGGATATCGAACGAATTGGCGAAGGCGAGCTTTGCATTACCCATCAGATCGTAGACGGTGATGATGGCGACGATCGCCGAAGCCTTGACCATGAGGATCAGTTCATTGCCGTAGGGCCGCAAGGCGACCACCAGGGCTTGCGGCAGGATGATCTTGCGGAGCGTCTGCAGTTTGTGCAGGCCGAGCGAGGCAGCACCTTCCCATTGGCCCTTCGGCACGCTTTCGATGGCACCGCGCAGGATTTCGGCCTGGTAGGCGGCCGTGTTGAGCGCAAAGGCGAAGACGCCGCAGTTGAAGGCGTCCTTGAAGAAATCCCACAGCCCGATCGTCTGGAGTTCCGGTCTGAACGATCCCAAACCGTAATAGACCAGAAAAGTCTGAACCAGCAGCGGCGTGCCGCGGAAGAAATAGACGTAACAATAGGCCAGACCGGACAGGATCCGGTTCCTGGACATGCGCCCATACGCAACAGGCACGGACATAACGGCGCCAACCACCATCGAAATGGCGACCAACGACAGGGTGACGCCAAGTCCTTGCAGATAGGCCGGCGCATATTTGGCGAAGAAGGCGGCGTTCCAGGCAAAGACGAGGTAGCTGACGATGCCGAGGCCAAAGGCGATCCACAGGCCGACCAGCGCGTAGCCGACGATGCGCCTTCGCGGCCAGCCGCGGGCTCGTGGCGGCGGCCGTTCGACCAGGGTGGCGGTCGCGCTCATCGTTGAGCCTCGCGTTTGCCGAGCGAGCGCAAAATGGCGCTGGTGGCAAAGGACGACACGACGGCCAGAGCAAGAAAGACCAAAGCCGCCACGCCATAAAACAGGAACGAATGCTTGGTGACACGGGCGGCCACGCCGGCGTTGCGCAACGTCTCCGCCAGACCGACGACCGACACGAGTGAGGTGTCCTTCAACAGGCTGAGCCAGCAATTCTCGAGACCGGGAAAAGCGATGCGCAGCAACTGCGGCAAGATCACCAGGCGCATTGTCTGCCCGTAGGAAAGACCGATGGCATAACCACCCTCATACTGGCCTTTCGGTATGGCACGGAAGGCCGAGAGGAAAACCTCGCTGGCATAGGACGAAAAGATCAGCGAGAGAACGATCATGCCGGCGATGAAGCTGTTGACGTCAATGGTCGCTTCGGGACGGAAATACCGGATGAGGTGCTGCAGCAGGATCGGCACGCCGAAGAAGAACAGGAAAAGCGTCACCAATTCCGGCAGGCCGCGAAAGACCGTGGTGTAGATATTGGCGGCAAGACGCAGCGAGGGCTCTTCGGATTGCTTGCCGAGCGCAATGAAAAAGCCAATCGTCAAACCAATGGGGAGCGTCGCCAGCGCAAGCAGAACCGTTACTACGACGCCATACGCAATATCGTCACTCCAGCCATCAGGTCCCCAACTGAGCAGTGTCCATATGCTTTGGGCTGGCATTGACGGATCTTATCTCCACGACATTTCCACGACGAATAGAAAGACGGCGGGGAATTTCCCCGCCGTCTCGATCCTGTTTATCAGGACTCGGCGCCGTAGACGTCGAACTTGAAGTACTTGTCGTTGATTTCCTTGTATTTTCCATTGGCGCGGATGGCGTCGATGGCCTCGTTGAGCTTGTTGACCAGATCGGTCTCGCCCTTGCGCACGGCAATGCCGGCGCCCGGCCCGAAGATCTCGACAGGCTGCGGCGACGGCTGGCCGAGGATCTTGCAGCAGGCGCCATCGGGCGTATCCAGCCATTGCTGCAGCACGACGATGTCGTCTTCGATGGCGTCGAGGCGACCATTGGCAAGGTCCGCCTGCTCCTCGGGGCTGCTCGGATAGCCCTTCACGGTGCTGTCGGTGTAGGTTTTCGAGGCATAGTTGAAATGGGTGGTCGTGGTGGCGACGCCGACGGTCTTGCCGGCTAGGTCTTCCTTGGTCACGCCCTTCAGCGTCGAGTCTTTCGGCACCGCGAGCGCCGAGGGCGTGTTGTAGTATTTGTGGGTGAAGTCGACCTTCTCCTTACGCTCCGGCGTGATCGACATCGAGGCGACGATGGCGTCGAACTTGCCGGCCTGGAGCGCCGGGATGATGCCGTCCCAATCCTGGGCGACGAAGGTGCACTTGACCTTCATCTGATCGCAAAGCGCCTGGGCGATGTCGATGTCGAAGCCGACGAGCTTGCCGTCGGAGGTCAGGTTGTTGAAGGGCGGATAGGCGCCTTCGGTGCCGATCCGCAGGGTCTTCTCCTGGGCCTGGGCTACGCTGAGCGTCAGCAGCGCAGCCGATGCGGCGAGCGCGATACGCAGTGCAATACGCATGATAGTCCTCTCTTTATGGTCCCGGCCGTCGTTCCGAAACGGCTCTGTGGGGCGGTGCTTTTGACCGCCCGCTGCAGCGATACTCCCACTCTTTCCAAGAAAAAAGCAACTGCAAAACCACCGAAATCGGTAATGGGGTTCTGCCGTTAGGTTAGTTCTCAAGCAACGAGGCCGGTGGTGCGCTCGATGAAGTCGACTATCGATTTTACGTCGTCGAGGTCGAATACCGGCAGGCTCTTGTCTGTGACGGTGAAATCGGCGGCGACTGCGACAATATTGGGATCGCCCGCCGAAAGCGGGGTCCGGTCCTTCGCCTCCAGGCGCCGCGTTTCGATCTTGCGGTGGGGTTCGCGCTTGTAGCCTTCGACCAGCACGATATCGCATGCGGCGAGCCGCGAGAGGATGCTCTTCAGCGGCGGCTCATCCTCGCCGCGCAATTCGTGCATCAGCGCCCATCGATTGCCGGACACGATCGCAACCTCGGTGGCGCCGGCCTGTCGATGGCGGAAGCTGTCGGCGCCCGGCTTGTCGATGTCGAAATCATGATGGGCATGTTTGACCGTCGAGACCTTCCTGCCTCGCCGCACTAGCTCCGCGACCAGCTTTTCGGTCAGTGTGGTCTTGCCGGAGTTTTTCCAACCGGTGATGCCGAAGATGTTCATGATGTCATGCTCTGCAACAGACGTCCGGCCTCGGCAAGGTCGTCCGGCACATTGATATTGAAGAAAGGATCGAGCCCCGCGGATTGCAGGATCGGGAACTCCACCTCGACATGCTTGTGGCGCTCGATGAAGCTCGAAACCCGCCTGTTGTCCTCATCGACCAGGAAGTGCCGCAAGGTGTCGCGGCATTCGGTCGGCCACAGCGCGAAGGTCGGGTGCCACCGGCCGGCCGAAGAGGCGACGGCGATCGAACCCGGATGTCCGCCGGCGGCCTCCGCCAGGCGGTCGACCAGATCGACGGGCAGGAAGGGCGTGTCGCCGGCGGCGGTGACGACCGCCTTGCAAGACGTTCCGGCAGCCGCCCATTCGAGACCGGTCAGGATGCCCGCAAGCGGCCCGGCAAAACCTTCGACGGCGTCGGCATGCACCGGCAGTCCGAAACGGGAAAAGCGTTGAGGATCGCCATTGGCGCTCAGCGCCAGGGTTTCGATCTGCGGGCCAAAGCGCGACAGGACCTGATCCAGAACGCTACCGTCGCCAAGCGGCAGCAGGCTCTTGTCGCCGCCGCCCATCCGCCTCGACTGGCCACCGGCCAGGACGATCCCTGCAATATCTCGCCTCATGCATCGCCTGTACGCCAGCCGCCGGAAATCGCAAGACCCGGCTAAAGTGCGTCGCGCTGAAACGGAGTCAGGCGACGCACTTTAGTCTTTTGTCTTGATGCATGTCGTTATCCCAGAACCGCTGCACACTTCTGGGCGACATGCATTAGATCCCATCCGGCGCCATGGTCGGCCCTGTCGTTTCGGCGACGATCCTTCGCCGGCCGACAACCCGCTCGCGATAGAGTGCGTAGAGACCCGAGCCGACGACGATTGTCGCGCCGACGATCATCGGCATGTCCGGTATGTCGCCGAAGACGATCAGGCCGAGCAGGATGGACCAGAGGAGCGCGGTGTAGCGGAACGGCGCGATGAACGAGATTTCGCCCGAGCGCATCGCCATGATGATGAACTGATAGCCGATGAGCACGAGCACCGCCGCCAGCGCCAGCAGCGCCGTGCTCTTGCCCGTCATCGGCGTCCAGCCGCCCATCGGCGATAACAGCACCGCGCCGACGAAGGTCATTGCCAGTGCGGTCGCGGTCGAGACCAGCATCGTCGGTATGGTTTGAGGGATGCGTTTGGTGGAGAGATCGCGCACGGTGCAGCAGGCGACGCTCAACAGCGCCCAAAGGGAATAGATGCTGAAGCCTTCGAAGCCCGGCCGGACGATGACCATCACGCCGGCAAAGCCGACGGCGATCGCCAGCCAGCGGCGCCAGCCGACCGCATCGCCGAAAAACAGCGCGGCCCCCATGGTCACAGCCAGCGGCAGCGCCTGAAGAACGGCCGAGACACTGCCGATCGGCAAATGGGCAAGCGCCACGAGGAATGAGACGGTGGCGCCCGCTTCGCCCAGCACGCGGATTGCCACCAGCGGCTGCAGCATCAGGCGCGGCCGCGAAAGCGCACCACGTTGCCAAGCCAGCAGGCCGACGAAGAGCGAGGCAAATGCCCCTCTGATCAGCATGACCTGCGCCATGTTCATCGATTGCGAAGAGTATTTGGTGATGGCGTCGTTGAGCGTGAAGCCAACCATCGCCACCATCATGAACAACGCGCCGCGGAGATTTGGGGAAAGAGGCAAGGCACCTACCGGTTGCTGGGCAAGCAAGCCTGTAACAGCCCACCACGAAACAGCAATGGCAAAGGGCTGGGCCAGGACCACGGCATCCGTCATCGCGGGCGTAAGCTCATGTCCTGGATTCGGCGCGGATCCTGTCGGGAGGCGACTTCGTCTCCCGACACCTGTCTGGCCTCGGCGACGCCTATTTCTTCGGCGTCAGTATCTCGGTGCCGTTCCCTTCCTTGCCGGCGATCGTCCACAGACCATGCAGCGAGCCATCCTCCTCGACCTTGTAGACGACGAGCCCGATATCCTTGCCCATCACGTAACCGGCGGAGAAGGCGTCGTCATTGCGCATGCAGATACCGTCGGACGACGAGCCGCCGGTTTCCCAGTGGATCGTGCAGGTCGTCCCGCTGGTCAGCGTGATGGTGGCCTCGCCGTCATAGGCCGAGCCATCGAAATTGGTGCCGGCGACGGTGTAGGTGCCGCCGATCGACTGGGCCGCCACGGGCAGAGCCGTGAAGCCGAGCAATGCAAGAGAAAGAATGAGTTTGCGCATGATGTTCCCCCATCGGCGATAAGCCGCCTTCAGGGGAAAGGCTAGGCCGGAACAGGCCGGCCGTAAATCCGGCGGCGCTTTTCGAACAAGACTTTTTCTGGGGTGTGATCCGAAATACTCACGGTCCCTTGAGGCTGCCGGCGATAGCGCCGACCAGCCGGTCGTATTTCGACTTCAGCGCCGGGGGATAATCGATCCAGACCGTGCGGATAACTCCATCCCTGCCGAACAGGCGCCGCTCGTAAAAGACCTTTCCATCCTTCATGCCCGACAGCACCGCCCAGTTCTTGCCGGTCTTGCTGTAGGTGACCGTGTAGCCAGGTTCCTTGCTGGCCCTTTCATCGGCGACAAAGCCTTGCGGCTTGTCATCGTCGACATTGAGGATGCCGGAGCAAGTCAGGCTGGCACCGTCCGCGCTCAGCCAAACCTGCCCGTCGCCATTTTCGGGCTCGGGCTGACGATCGGTGAAGATCTCGTCGGGAAAGGTGCAGACGGTGCCAAAGCGCTCGTTCACATAGGTGAAAGGAGCGGCGGCTGCACTGGTTGCCGCAATGATAGCCACAGTTGCCAGGAAAGAAGAACGTCGCCGCATGTCTCGCCTTAAAGCCAATCGAGCCAAAGGCGATGTTGCACGAATCATCGAAAAAATCAGCCGCCGGTGACGCTCATATGCCGGGACACTGATGGCCGGCTAGTGCGGCGGTCGATGATGAAATCATGGCCTTTCGGCTTGCGGCCGATGGCCTCGTCGATCGCGTCGGCGAGAAGTTCGTTGCCCTCGGATGCGCGCAGCGGCGCGCGCAGGTCGGCCGCATCCTCCTGGCCGAGGCACATATAGAGCGTGCCGGTGCAGGTCAGCCGGACGCGATTGCAGCTTTCGCAGAAATTATGCGTCATCGGCGTGATGAAGCCGAGCTTGCCGCCGGTCTCGGCGACGTGGACATAGCGGGCAGGGCCGCCGGTCTTGAAGGGAATGTCGGTTAGCGTGAACTGGCGCTCCAGCGATGCGCGCAGCAGCGACAGCGGCAGATACTGATCAGTGCGGTCGGCGTCGATCTCGCCCATCGGCATGGTTTCGATGACGGTCAGGTCCATATCGCGGCCATGCGCCCAGCGCATCATCTCGGGCAGTTCGGCGTCGTTGAAATCCTTCAGCGCCACCGCATTGAGCTTGACCTTCAGCCCGGCCGCCTGAGCCGCGTCGATGCCATCCATGACCTTGCCGAGATGGCCCCAGCGGGTGATCTGGTGAAACTTGTCGGCATCGAGCGTGTCGAGCGAGACGTTGATACGTTTGACGCCGCAATCGGCGAGCTCGGCGGCGAAGCGCGAGAGCTGCGAGCCATTGGTGGTCAATGTCAGCTCTTCCAGCGCGCCGCTGTCGATATGGCGCGACAACTGGCGCACGAGATGCATGATGTTCTTGCGCACCAGCGGCTCCCCGCCGGTGAGGCGCAACCTCTTCACGCCCTTTTCGATGAAGACGGTGCAGAGCCGGTCCAGCTCCTCCAGCGACAACAGGTCCTTCTTCGGCAGGAAGGTCATGTCCTCGGCCATGCAATAGGTGCAACGGAAATCGCAGCGGTCGGTGACCGACACTCTGAGATAGCTGATCGTGCGACCGAAGGGGTCGATCATGTTCATGTTCGAGCGTTTCCGTGGCCGTTACCGGCGTCGTTATATATGGCTATGTGATACGATCCAGTCCGCCATTCAAGATACCGCTTCTCGATCTTTGGTAACATCCCGCAGCCGACACAGCGTGTCGGTCGTCTATCGGGACTTTTCCCGTTTCGCGAAGCGGCGTAGGGAGAGGCAATCGATACGGGATCAAACAGCATGACCGCGCCAAAAGAACTCAGGGTCTCCAAGGACCGCAGACTGCTGTCGGTTACCTTTCCCAATCACCACCCGTTTGAGTTGCCCGCGGAGCTGTTGCGTGTGGCATCGCCGTCGGCCGAGGTGCAGGGCCATTCGCCGGAGCAGCGGGTGACCGTTCCCGGCAAGCGCAATGTGGCCATCCTGAAGATCGAGCCGGTCGGCAACTATGCGGTGCGCATTACCTTCGATGATTTCCACGACACCGGTATCTTCACCTGGAACTACCTGCACACGCTCGGCCACGAGAAGGATGAGCGCTGGAACGCCTATCTGGCGGAGCTGGCGGAAAAAGGCTTGAGCCGCGACCGCTAAACTGGCGTCGTAAAGGCGTCACACATCTGGGGTAGCGCCGGCAGAGGTTCGGAGACAAAAAGATGTCGCTCATCACCACGGTCGAACAGCTCGAAGCGCTCTATGGCCTGCCGGGCGAAGCGTCGGTGGTCAAGGAACTTGACCACGTCATTCCCGAATACGCCGCCTTCATCGAGGCTTCGCCGTTTGTCGCGCTTGCCACCAGCGGGCCGGAGGGCTTGGACTGTTCGCCGCGCGGCGATCTCGCCGGCTTTGTGCGCATCGTCGATCCCAAGACATTGATGATGCCCGACCGGCGCGGCAACAACCGCGCCGATTCGCTGAAGAACATCATCAGGGATCCGCGCGTCGGCCTGCTCTTCCTGGTGCCGGGCTCCGGAACCACGCTGCGCATCAACGGCCGCGCCCATATTACGACCGATTCCGCGCTGTGTTCCTCGTTCACCATCGACGGCAAGCCGGCGCGCTCGGTAACGGTGGTCGATGTCGATTCGGTCTACTTCCAGTGTGCCCGCGCCATCGTGCGTTCGGATCTGTGGAACCCGGCAAAACATGTCGATCCGAAATCGCTGCCGACGCCGGGAAAAATCCTGGAAGTCACCAGCCGCAAGAACATCGACGGCGAGGCATACGACAAGGAATGGCCAGAGCGGGCGAAGAAAACGATGTGGTGAGTGACCGAAAGGGCAGTCACGCCTCTTTCAGCACCTCATAGATCTTGCGCATCTGCTCTCCGATCATGTCGCATTGCTCCGGCGTCGACTGGCTCATCGCCTTCTCGATCAGCGTCATATGCACTTTCAGCGCCTGCATCAGCAGCGCCTCGCCGGCTTCGGTCAAGGCGAGCCGCAGGATGCGCTTGTCTTTCTCGTCGCCTTCGCGGCGCAGCAGGCCGCGCGCCTCCAGCTGCGGCAGCAGCATGGTGATGTTGGAGCGGCCGACGAGCAGCTTGCGGGCAAGGTCGTGCTGCGACATGCCGGGGTGGCGATAGAGGTTCATCAGCACGTCGAGCTGCGCCGGCTTCAGGTCGAGCGGCGCGAGTTTGACCGCCAGCGTGCGCTCCAGCACATGGCAGGCGCGCGCCACCGCGACCCAGTTGCGAAAACGCGGGTTGTCCCAGGGTAGCTCTTGTTTATTGTTCATCTTTGAACTATTATGTTCACGCTTGAACGTATGGATGGATTCTCACTATGGCATCAATCGGGCTGAAGGTCATCCGGAGCGTATTTGGTGCGGCCGAACATATTGCGCCGCGCATCAGCGGGCGCGCGGCATTCGAGCTGTTCTGCCGCACGCCAAGCGCAAGGACGCTGACCGACGGCGAGCGCCGCGCCATCGGCCGCGCCGCGGAGTTCATGACCGAGGCGCGCCATCATCGGCTGAAGACCAGGACCGGCTGCGTGATGGTGCACGAATTTCGGCCGGAGCCGGGCAGGGAGGCTCTTGGTACCGTGCTTGTCGTTCACGGCTGGCGTTCGCGCACGGAATACATGCGCGCCTTGATCGAGGGCTATCGCTCGGCCGGCTACAGGGTGGTTTCGCTTGATCTGCCGGGCCACGGCCATTCGCAGGGCCGGCACCTCAACATGGTCAATGCGGTCGAAGCCGTAGGGGTCGCCGGCGAATGGTTCGGCCCGTTTGTCGCGGCGGTGGGGCATTCTTTCGGTGGCGCTGTCGCCGCCAATGCCATTGCCGGTTCGGTCAAGAACATTCCACCGCTGGGGGCCGGACGTCTGGTGCTGATCGCGGCACCAAGCTCCTTGCCGGCGATCTTCGCCGACTTCAGCCGCCTGCTCAATGTCGGGCCGCGTTCGCAGGTCGCCATGGCGGACCGTGTGCAACATCTGTCCGGCCGGCCGCTGCATGAATTCACCGGCGACCGACAACTCGCCCAGGCGCCGGTGCCGACGCTGGTGATCCATGCGCCGGATGACCGCGAAGTGCCGGCCGAGCACGCGAAACGCTACGCCGGGGCCGGCGGTCATGTGCGGTTGCACTGGGCCGACGGTCTCGGTCACCGCCGTATCCTCGCCGACAAGGGCGTTGTCGAACGCGCCGTTGCCTTCGTCGCGGAGCATCGCGAGCCGTCATTGCTGCATTGAGCCGGGGCTGGGCTACTTCTTCTTGTCGCCGGGTTCGACCGGCAGTCCCGCCGCCTTCCAGGCGGTATAGCCGCCCAGGATATGCTTGACGGGCGACAGTCCCATATCTTGCGCCGTCTTCGTGGCCAGCGCCGAACGCCAGCCGCCGGCACAGAAGAAGACAAAGCTCTTGCCAGAGGCGAAGAACGGCTTGTGATACGGGCTTTCGGGATCGATCCAGAATTCCAGCATGCCACGTGTGACATGTTCGGCGCCGGGGATCCTGCCATCGCGTTCGACCTCGCGCGGGTCGCGCAGGTCGACGAAGATCGTGCCCTCGTCCTCGAGCAACCCGGCCGCTTCTTCCGGCGAAACCACCTCGATCTCGGCGTTGGCCTCGTCCAGCAGTTCGCGATACCCCTTTTTCACCTTTTCCTCCCGACCCACGCCTCGGCTTTTTCTTTGGAATTTCGAGCACAATGGCCGGCGTTTGTCACGCGCTGTCGGTGGCCGCCAGCGTTTGCCACGCGGCCATCGCACCAGTGACCGTGGCCATCAGCGCGCTGCACGAAGCGCCGTCGCGCGCCTGGATCGACATGCCGTGCTGCACCGTGGCGTAAAAGGTGGCCACGGCATGGCAATCGAAGCCGGCAGGCAACTCGCCTTCGGCAACACCCCGCTCGAGACGCCTCCGCAAGGCGGAATGGTTCTCGGCGCGGCGGCGGCGCAGGTCGGCGCGGACCAGGCCCTGGTTGGATCCTGATGCAGACCTCGGCGAACCCGGCGGATGGACTGCATGCCGAACACCAGCGCCAGAAGATGGCGACGCCGCGATTCGGCAACTCCGACGATATCGCCGGCATGGTCGCCTGGCTCGCCGGTCCGGAGGGACGTTTCGTGACCGGCGCCGCATTCACCATCGATGGCGGCGCCAACGCCTGATTTCTCTGGGGTTCCTGAGGCGAGAGCAAAACACCCGCGCTCCCGCCGTCACGATGTTGTGAAACCGTTCTGCAACAGGCGTCCCGAAATTTATGAAAGCTTAACGAAATCGGTATGAATCGGTATAGTCGCGCCTTACATCCGCCATGCGGTGAGCGAGACGGTCTAGCGTGCGGAACGGGAACCGGTTGCGGCCGGAGCGGGTGATCCATGAAATTCCTCGGTAAAAAAGCAACCGCCATGCCGCTGATGGCGATCGCGGCAACGCTCGCCCTCGGCGCGCCCCAGGCCGGCGCGCAAGGGCTTTTCGACATGTTGTTCGGCGGCGGCATAAGGCATGAGCCGCAAGGCGAGTTTCCGCCTCCGCCGCCCAAGCATAGACCCAAAGCCCCGGCCGCTGGCGGTGGTGGCGGCGTAAAGATCAGCAGCCCGTCCTACTACACCTACAAGGCCGACAAGCTGGTGCGCGTCGACTTCTCGACG
The DNA here is from genome assembly GCF_013170725.1 of Mesorhizobium erdmanii. NCBI lineage: Bacteria > Pseudomonadati > Pseudomonadota > Alphaproteobacteria > Hyphomicrobiales > Phyllobacteriaceae > Mesorhizobium > Mesorhizobium erdmanii. Next base: position 4,017,346 of record NZ_CP033361.1, read on the forward strand.
CTGTCCGCCGCGCCCCAGGCGGCAGCGCCGCAGGACGCAGCGTTCGTTCCGTCGGCCACGGGAGCCGCTTTTCACGACGCCATTGCCAGTCTCAGCGACTACGAACTCTATGCCGAGCCCGACATCGCCAAGGCACTGATCGCCTATTATTCGGCCAATCCGGACTTCATCTGGGTGACCGGAACCAGCCTCAACAATCGCGCTCAGGACGCGGTGCGGGTGCTTGGCGAGGCCGCAAGCTACGGGCTCACGCCCGCCGACTACACGGTCGATGTGCCGGCAGCGACGTCGTCGTCGGACGACGCGACAAAGCTCAGGGAACTGGTGCGCTTCGAGATGGCGCTGTCGGCGCGCGTCCTGCGCTACGCCCACGACGCCCAGAGCGGCCGTGTCGAACCCAACCGGATGACCGGCTACTATGATTTCCCGGCCAAGCCGATCGACATGGTCGGCGTGCTGAAGACACTGGCGCATACGCAGGAAGTGCGTACCTATCTCGAATCGCGGCATCCGCAGAACGCGGAATATCAGGCGCTGCGCGTCGAGCTGGAGGCGCTGCAGGCGAGTGCGGAGAACGAGATCGTCGTCGATCCCAAGCTGCTGCTGAAGCCGGGCCAGACAAGCCCCGAATTGCCGAAGCTCTTGTCGCTGATCTCGCGCAATCTCGATGACGAGATGGGCGGCACCTATGGCGAGCTGCTGTCGCGGCTGGCGACCAGCGAGGTCTACGTGCCCGAGCTCGTTCCGCTCATCAAGGCGGTGCAGGTGAAGGAAGGCATGAAGGGTGACGGCGTCATCGGTCCGCGAACCGTCGCCTTGCTGGCCGGCACGTCGAAGGCCGATAGGCTGCTCAAGGTGCAAGTGGCGCTGGAGGAACTGCGCTGGCTGCCTTCCGATCTCGGCAGCCCGCGTGTCTTCATCAACCAGCCGGCGTTCACCGCGAGCTACATCGACAATGGCCAGGAGCAGTTGAAGACACGCGCCGTCGTCGGCCGGGTCACCAACCAGACCGCGTTCTTCTACGACCAGATCAAGCAGGTTGATTTCCACCCCTATTGGGGCGTGCCGCAGTCGATCATCGTCAACGAGATGCTGCCTAGGCTGCGCAGCGATCCGGGCTATCTCGACCGTGCCGGCTACGAGGTGACGGATTCGCGCGGCAAGCGCATTCCCTCGTCGGCGGTCAACTGGGGCGCCTATGGCGCCAACATTCCCTATAATGTGCGCCAGCAGCCGAGCGAGGCCAATGCGCTGGGCGAACTGAAGATCCTGTTCCCCAACAAGCATGCCATCTACATGCACGACACCCCGCAGAAATCGTTCTTCAAGCAGGATATGCGCGCGCTCAGCCATGGCTGCGTGCGCCTGCAGGATCCGCGCGGCATGGCGGCGGCTGTGCTCGGCACCTCGGTCGACTATATAGCCGAGAAGCTGAAGCACGGACATTCGACCGAGAATGTGACGCGCACGATTCCGGTCTATGTCGCCTATTTCACCGCGTGGCCCGACATGTCCGGCAAGGTCGAGTATTTCAACGACGTCTATGATCGCGATTCGCGGCTGAAGCAGGCGCTTGACGCGACCGAGGCGGTGCGCTCGCCCTCCAGCTAATAGGTCAATGCTGCGACAACGGGGCGCCGGAAGCCGGCGTCCCGCCCTGCGATCAGCCAGTAGACGAGCCCGGCGACCAGGCCGGCGGCAGCGATGATGCCGATGTCGGCCCAACGCGCCGGATCCAGGTCTTCCGCCGAACTCGACCAGATCAGAAAGAAGCCGCAGGCAGCGGCGGCAGCGCCGAAGACCATGTGCATGAGAAAATTGCGCAGCGAAAAGAATTCGGCGATCAGCGCGAAAATCAGCGTCTGCATCCCGGTGACGACGATCGTCAGGAAATAGATGAACATGCCGAGCGGCGGCACCACCAGCGCCGCGATCGGGGTGACGACGAAGAAACTGAAATACTCCGGCGCATTGGGTAAGGAACTGAGCGCGGCATAGATTGCAACCACGGCAATCAGGCCAACCAGCACGGCCACGAGGTAGCCGGCAAACATCATCAACAGACGCTTTAGGACGTGTTTTGCCGTCGCCATGCCCATCCCCCGATCGGCGCAGTTACCCTTTCAATCAGCCATCAAAGCCGGTCCGGCGCAAGGGCACGTACAGAGCGGCCGCTTCGGCGGGCTGTCGTGAACCACGAGGCAGGACCGATCAGGCGCCGCCGCACAGATGTTCGGAGTCCGGCAGGGCCCAGCTGCCCTTGGCGACGAGGTCGAGGGAATAATAGACACGGCCACGATCGTCGTCCTTGGGGCAGTCCCTGGGAATCGCGATCAGGCACATCTCGACGGGTTCGCCGACCTTCGAGGCGGCGAGACCTGGCTCGCGATCGTAGGAGACGGCTCCGCCGCCATTGGTGAAGGTTGCTGCGCTACCCGCGTCGGGCGTGGCCGTCTCCAGCGGATCGTCGCCAAGCCGGGTGGTGAGCGTCTTGATGTGCGTGGACGCACATTGCCCGACGGCCGAGGGCAGGGGCTGATCCCTGTTGCCGGGGTTGCGTGCCGCGGCATCCAGCGCCTTCTTGCCGATCAGCGCGATATTGTAGTCCTGCACCCAGGACGGCGCATTGCCGTAGGTCTGCAAGGCGTTGTTCAGCGCGCTGACGATGCAGGCGGTATCGCTCTTGCAGGCGTTGCGGTCGGCCATCAGTCCGCGGGCGATCTTGCGCTTGTCGCCGCCGAATGCCGGCTCGAAACCCTTGTAGGCCTGAGAAACCAAGAGATCGATGGCGGACAGCTGAGGATCGGCGCAGATCGCCTTTTCCGCCGGCAGGTTGGCCTTGCTGCAATCAAAGGACGGCCCTTCGGCCAAGGCCGGAGAAGCCTCAAGCACACCGCCGCCAACGATGATGGCGAGGAAGAGCATGACATCGGTTCGAACGGAAAACCGCATGGATGCCCCCAAGCCAACCGCATTGCCCAAGGCGCTGCCCGGCGCCGGACAGGGATATCATACTCCAACAATGGATATTTTGCGGCGTCCGACTGGCGTCGACCCGTCTCCGGATAGAACGGGCATATCCGCCTGACGTAGACGTGTTCTGGCGGCCTTATTTGGGCTCGGCCGTCACCGGATCATAGGTGATTTCAACCTTCGCCTTGTCCGACGTGTAGTAGGTGACGACGTAGGCATCCTTGTCCCAGTCGACTTCCTTCACGTAGCGAAAGCCGTCGCGCTGCTCGACCTTGGCGAGGATTTCCGACAGCTTCTTGGCATTTTGCGGCGGCAATGGAGCTTCATCCGCGGCAAGGGCCGGCGCGGCGGAGAGAAAAACGGCGACGCTTGTCGACAGCAGCAATCTGGACATGGTTTTCCCTCAAGTTGCGATTGAAAGAAACTCGCTGGCACTCGGATTTGTTCCGTATCTGGAAGGCGCGGCGAACCCGTCGACCGATTTGCGCCACTAGCTGCCCTGGGATTTCCGGAATGAAAATGGTGGGCGATGCAGGGATTGAACCTGCGACCCCACCCGTGTGAAGGGTGTGCTCTCCCGCTGAGCTAATCGCCCGCTCGTTGCCCGAAGGCCAAGCGAGCCGCGATATAAGGGAGGCCGGCCGGTTAAGTCAAGGCGCTGTCCGGCGTTCTTACTGAGATCGGATTCTGCGCCATTTCGGGACCTTCCCGACGGGATTTCCCGTTGCTTTCCGTTCAATGCCCCGCGGCATGGATCAGCCGCTCCGCCAGATCCACGGTCAGCGCGTTGAAATGCGAAATCACCGCCGAGGGTTCGAATTCGCGCACATGCCGGTCGGTGTAGCCGAAATCGACGGCCACCACAGGAATGCCGGCCGCCTTGGCGGTGTCGATGTCGGTTTGCGAATCGCCGACCATCAGGGCGCGGTGCGGATCGCCTCCGGCAAGATTGATGGTCTCGATCAGATGGCGCGGGTCGGGTTTGCGGAAGGCGAACGTGTCCTGTCCGGCGATCGCGGCGAAATGCGAGGTCAGGCCGAGCGCGTCGATCAGCGCCAGCGAGTTGGCTTCGTATTTGTTTGTGCAGACAGCCAGGAGATAGCCGGCCTTCTCGAAGCGTGCGATGGCCTCGATCACGCCGGGGTAGGGGCGCGATTTGCCGGGAATGTTGTCGGTGTAATGATCGAGGAACAGTTTTAGCAGCCGGTCGTGCTCGGCGACATCGAGCGAGCGCTGCTGGGCGGCATGCGCCCGCTCTATCATCACCCGCCCGCCATGGCCGACGAAGCGCTTGAAGCCGGCCTCGTCGACGGCCGCGAGCTTGCTGGCGGCCAGGCTGTGGTTGAGGCTGTCGAGCAGGTCCGGCGCCGTGTCGATCAGCGTTCCGTCGAGGTCGAACACGATGATCGGGCGGGTCATGATCCATCCTGCGCAGGTTTGTGCATCGGCAGGCGATAGCGGCTGCGGCGCGTCAAGGCAAGCACGCCGGTGGACAGGCCCGCCCAAATGCTTTGACCCGGCCGGCAAAAATGCTAGGAGCCCAAACTCCAAAGCGCGTCGCGTCGAAACCGACGCATGCGATGCGCTTTGGTCCTTTGTTTCATGCATGCCGTTTTCCCAAAACCGAGATCACTTTTGGGCGACATGCATCAGGTTCCGGGGCAGCAATCGGCATGGATGCAAGACAGTTGAAGGTCGAGGCCGCGCGGGCCGCCCTTGCCCATGTCAGAGACGGCATGCGGCTCGGCATCGGCACCGGCACCACGGCGGAAGAGTTCGTGCGGCTGCTCGCCGACAAGGTCGCTACCGGCATGACCGTCATCGGCGTGCCGACTTCGGAACGCACCGCAGCACTTTGCCGCGAGCTTGGCGTGCCGCTGTCGACGCTGGAGGAAACGCCCGAGCTCGATCTTACCGTGGACGGCGCCGACGAGGTGGACCCGGAGCTGACGCTGATCAAGGGCGGCGGCGGCGCGCTGCTGCGCGAGAAGATCGTGGCCGCGGCCTCGCAACGCATGATCGTCATCGCCGACCGGTCGAAGATGGTCGAGACACTCGGCCGATTTCCACTGCCAATCGAAGTCAACCAGTTCGGCTTGCGCGCCACCGAGATCGCGGTGGCCGCGGCGGCGGCAGGTCTCGGCCTTTCCGGTCCCATTACATTGAGGATGACGGGAGGCCAGGCTTTTGTTACAGACGGCGGCCATTTTATCCTCGATGCATCTTTTGGCCGCATTCCGGATACAAGAGCGCTTTCGAATGCTCTCCATGCCATTCCGGGCGTGGTCGAGCATGGTCTTTTCATCGGGCTGGCGTCAGCGGCCGTCATCGCCGGCGGCGACGGCATCCAAACCGTCCATGCCGCCCGAAAACCAGGGAGTTCTACCGATCATGATGTTGCATAACCGGGTTCGCGGCCTTTGCGTCGTTCTGGCGGCTTCGGCCGTTTTCGCCTTGTCGTCGCCGGCGTTCTCGCAGGACGTCACCGAATCGCACCTGAAGGCGGCCCGGGCGGCCGTCACGGCAATCCATGCGACCGACCCGTTCGACAACATCCTGCCGCAAGCAGCCGCCGCGCTCGAATCGCAGCTCATCCAGAAGAACCCGGACATGCAGGAGCTGATCGGCAAGACCATCAACGAGAAGGCTCTGGCGATGGCATCGCGGCGCGCGGATCTCGAAAAGGAAGCCGCTCTCGCCTATGCGAAGGTGTTTTCCGAGAAGGAACTCAACGAAATCGCGGCCTTCTACAGCTCCGACTCCGGCAAGAAGCTGCTCGACAGCGGCCCGACCGTGACACGTGATTTGGTCAAGGCAGCCGACATCTGGCAAAACGGCGTCGCCCGTGATCTCGCCCAGCAGGTCGGTGAAACGCTGGCGGCGGCCGCCAAGGCCGCGGCTCCGGCGGCGCCGGCTGCCCCTGCGCCCGCTGATGGCGCCGCGCCGGCCGACAATGCGGCTCCGGCCGATGGCGCCGCGCCAGCCGATGGTTCGGCTCCCGCCGACGACACGCAGAACTGATCCTGCCTTTTCAAATGCGGCCTTGCGGCCATCTGCGAAGCCCGGCTTGTCCGGGCTTTTCTTTTGGCGGTTGGCGGCCTACCTGTCACTCACATTTTCCGACGTTCAAGGAGCCGTGTCATGGCCGGTTACGACTACGATCTCTTCGTCATCGGCGGCGGCTCCGGCGGGGTGAGGGCGGCGCGTGTCGCCGCTGCACTCGGCAAGCGTGTCGGCATCGCCGAGGAATACCGCTTTGGCGGCACCTGCGTCATCAGGGGCTGCGTGCCAAAGAAGCTCTATGTCTACGCCTCGCAATTTCCGGAGCATTTCGCCGACGCGGCCGGCTATGGCTGGACGGTGCCGGAAGCCAGTTTCAACTGGCAGACGCTGGTAGCCAACAAGGATCGCGAGATTGCCCGCCTGGAGGCGATCTACAAGAAGAATGTCGAGGGCTCCGGCGGCGAGACCTTTCATTCGCGGGCGATGATCATCGACCCGCATGTGGTGCATCTCCTGGACGGGGACCGCACCGTCACCGCCGACCAGATCCTGATCGCCACCGGCGGCCGCCCGGCGGCGCATCCAGCACTTCCCGGCCACGAACACTGCATCTTCTCCAATGAAGCCTTCGATCTCAAGGAACTGCCAAAGGCGATCATGATCGAGGGCGGCGGCTATATCGCGGTCGAGTTCGCCAACATCTTCCACGGCCTTGGCGTCGACACCACGCTGGTCTACCGCGGCAAGGAGATTCTCAGTCGCTTCGACATGGATCTGCGCCGCACGTTGCACGAAACCATGGAGAAGAAGGGGATCAAAATACTCTGCCACGCGGTGAGCGAATGGGTGCGCAAGCGGCCGGACGGACGGCTCGACGCCCATCTCACCAGCGGCCAGACGCTGACGGTGGACCAGGTCATGCTCGCCATCGGGCGCGTCCCCAACACCGAGAATATGGGCCTGGAAGGCATCGGCATCGAAATGACCGCCGCAGGCGCGATCAAGGTCGACGACTATTCCCGCGCCAACGTCGATAACATCTGGGCGATCGGCGACGTCACCAACCGGGTGCAGCTGACTCCGGTGGCGATCCACGAGGCGATGTGCTTCGTCGAGACGGCATTCAAGGACAACCCGACCGCGCCCGACCACGACACGATCGCCACCGCCGTCTTCTCACAGCCTGAAATCGGCACGGTCGGCCTGTCTGAAGACGAAGCCGTCAAACGGTTCGCCGATATCGAAATCTACCGCGCCAGCTTCCGGCCGATGCGGCATACGCTGTCGGGCCGCGACGAGAAGATGTTGATGAAGCTGGTGGTCGATGGCGCTTCCCGCAAAGTGCTCGGCGCCCACATTCTGGGACCGGATGCCGGCGAAATGGCGCAGTTGCTCGGCATTCCACTGAAGGCCGGCCTGACCAAGGACGATTTCGACCGCACGATGGCCGTGCACCCGACAGCCTCGGAAGAACTCGTCACCATGTACAAACCGACCTACCGCGTGAAGGACGGCCAGCGCGTCTGACTTTTGCTCGACCGTCAATGGAGTGATCATGTCCGTCACGTTTTCGGCACCGCTCGATCATGGGGTTGGCGGACGCATCGCCATCGCAGGCATGATTGGCACGTTCTCCGACGCACCGCGCGATGCCGTCTATGGCAGACAGGCCTGAAGCAGCGGAAGCCGCCGCCGGCGATTGCCAGCGGCGGAGGATTGCTAAAGCAGCGTGCCGCGCAGGATGACCAGCGCCACCGAGAAATAGATCACCAGTCCGGTGACGTCGACCAGCGTGGCGACGAACGGCGCCGATGCGCTGGCGGGATCGAAACCGATCCGTTTCAAGGCAAACGGCAACATCGAGCCCGACAAGGAGCCGAAGGTGACGATGCCGACCAGTGCGGCACCCACGGTCGTGGCGATCAGCGGCCAATGCGGCCCATAGTCATAGAAGCCCATATATTGCCAGAGCGCGATACGGACGATACCGACCACGCCAAGCATGGCGCCCAGAACGAGACCGGTGGGAAGTTCGCGCAACGCCACCCGCCACCAGTCGCGAAGACCGATCTCGCGCAGCGCCAGCGCCCGGATAACAAGCGATGTCGCCTGCGAGCCGGAATTGCCGCCTGAACTCATGATCAACGGAATGAACAGCGTCAGCACGATCGCCTTCTCCAGTTCACCCTCGTAGCTCTGCATGGCATTGGCGGTCAGCATTTCGCTGATGAACAGCGCGCACAGCCAGCCGCCGCGTTTCTTGATCATGGAGAGGAAGCTCATCTTCATATAGGGCTCGTCGAGCGCCTCCATGCCGCCGAAGCGGTGCACGTCCTCCGTCGTCTCCTCGATCATCGTATCGATGATGTCGTCGATGGTGACGATGCCGAGGATTTTGCCGTGGTCGACAACGGGGACCGCGAGCAGATCGTATTTGGAGATCGTCTGCGCCAGGGTTTCACGATCTGTCAGCGGGGTGACCGTGACCGGCACGCGGTCCGGCGCCACCGACAGGATCGGGTCGTCCGGCTCGCCGGTGATGAGCCGGCGCAGGCCGGTCGACCGCACCAGCAGATGCGTTTGCGGATCTACGATGTAGATCGCATAGACGGTCTCACGCGTCCGCTCGACCTTGCGGATGTAGTCGAGCGTGCGCCCGACGGTCCAGTCCGACGGCACGCTGACGAACTCCGTCGTCATGATCGATGCGGCGCTGCCTTCGGGATAACCGAGAATGGAAAGCAGGGTCGCGCGTAGCGGCGGCGCCAGCGCGCCGAGCAGTTCGGAACGTTCCCGCTCATCGAGCTCGCGCAGGATGTCGGCCGCACGGTCGACAGACATGGCGGTGAGCAGCTTGCTTGCCTTGGGACGAGGCAGGGCCTCGACCAGTTCGGGCGCGCTTTCGAGTTCAGGCTGGTCGAAAATCTCAACCAGCCGCTCGAAGGGCACGGCGCAAAGCAGATCGGTCGCGGTTTCGCGCGATTCATGGTTGAGCGCCTCGACTACGTCGGCGACATGGTCGTTGGCAAGGATGCGGGCGATGGCGACTGCCTCGTCGTCCGCTACGGGGGAAAAATCGTTCATGGTTCACTCCTTGCCGTCCGGCAGGACATGAACCGTTCAGGTCACGTCTAGGCGGACGGCGGTTGCGTTCGACTGATACTGTCGCCAGGCATGGCGCGGTGACCTTTCCGCTTGCGGGTTCGCGATTGACTATCGGCAAGCCGGCGCAACATAGGAGCGCGCCTTGCCGAGTCAATCGCGGTGAGGGAGAAAACGGTGCCAGATGGCTCCGATCGCGAGACTGTGATCGCCCACTGCCGTGCTGCCCGGCAAGTCGCGGTGAAACCTCGGTTATTTCTGCTTCAGCCGACGCGAGAAGCGCAGCCATTTGTCTTCGACCGGCCGTGGCTGGGTGAGAATCGTGGTGAGTTCTACAGGCAAGGTCGGCGTCAGCGGCTTCTTGGTGGCGACGCCGTCGGCGATCATGACGATGGAGTGGTAGAACTCGGTGCCGGCGGCCGATCTTGGCGCCACCGCTTCGTGCATGACGCTGATCACCGTCACATCCGCACAGTTGTCCTTGATCGCCTGATGGAAGGCGATCTTGCCCTCCGGGTCGAGGGCACCGGTCGCCTCGTCGAGGAACAGCAGCCCCGGCTGCTGCAGGATGATGCGAGCTACCACCAGCTTCTGTTTCTGGCCGCCGGACAGGACCTGGTCCCAGCTCTTGCCCTCGCGGCTCTCATTGGCCATTTGTTCGATGAAGTCGCCAAGGCCGGCCTTGTGCAGCGCCGACGCAACATGGGCATCGCCATGATCGTGTTCGGAGCCTGGCAGGCAGACCAGCTGCTTCAGCGACACTTGCGGGAGCTTGACCTCCTGGGCGGCATAGAAACTCTTCACCCCGTCAGGGAAGACGATGGTGCCGTGGCCATAGGGCCAAAGGCCATTGATCGCCTTGATCAGGGAGGTTTTGCCACAACCGGATTCGCCCTTCAGGAAGGTCCACTCGCCACGCCGGAAGCGCAAATTGGCAGCGCTGACGAACGGCGTTGCGTCCTCGCCCTGATGCGCCAGTTCGAGCTTCTGGATGGTCAGACCGAAAACCGGATTCTGGCTGGCATAGTGGAAATCGGAACGGCCGGTCTGGCTGTAGAATGCCTGCGGGTGCTGAACATTCTCGATCGCATTAGCCAGTTCGGTGACACGCTGGCTGTTGGCGCGCAAAGTGGCAATGGCCGGCATGACATGGATGAACCACGAGCACTGGCTGATCAGTTGGGCGACCATCTCAGAGCCGGTGATGTAGCCTTTGTAGTCCAAGCGGTTGTGGATGAACGACACGAGGCCGGGACCATAGGCGACGATTCGGGCGCCAATGAAGTTGTAGATCAGCTCGAATGACGTGTAGCTGTTGTTGACGACATTGAGCCTGCCCCAGGTTTTGTCGATATCCACGTAGAGCTTGTCGTGCATCGACTTTTGCACGTCCTCGCCATGCGAGGCGGCGACATGGAAGCTGCGGCGCAGGAATGTCGTCAGTTCACTGCGATAGCTGCCCTCGGCCTGCTGCATGCGGATATTGAGCCGCTCGAGCATGCGCCCAAGCTTGACGGCGATCCAAGTGTTCAGCGGGACGTAAATGGCGACGGCGAGGAAAGCCAGTACCGCGCTGCCATAACTTCCGAGGAACTCCAGTCCCTTAACCTCGACCGAGGATCCAATCAGATTTTCGCCGATGAAGTAGAGCGAGGTCGCGACACCCAGAACGCCCATGGCGAGACCAATCGCCCCGCCGGTCATGTCCTTGATCGATTCCTGGATACGCTGGTCGATGTTGTCGGGCGCGACGATGCCGCCTGCCGCCGAGCCATGCTGGGCATGGAAATGGGTATGATTGCCGTCGAGCAGAGCCTGATTGAACTGGCTATTCAGCCAGCCACGCCACTTTCGGTGCAAGGTCGCGGAGACAAGACCGCGCACGCCGGTAAAGCCGGCATCCTTGAGTACGACCAGCAAGACCAGTACACCGGCATTGGTGAGAATTGTCTCCAGCGGGTTCGGGTTTGCCGCATCGTGGAAGAAGGCTATCGAATTGCCCAACTCGCCCAAAGCCACGGCAAACCAGACACCGGCCTTGCTGGAGAGCGCCGTCAGGAGCGCGATGACCACGGTGAGGGTCCAGGCTTCCTTCCAGCGCTCGGACAACCAGTAGGCCTTCATCAGCCCCCAGAAACTGCGCATCGAGGATACCGGCGTCAAATGCGACAGCCCTGGGGCGCCGCCGTGTAGTCTATCCGGTACTGACTCCTGCGATCGTCTGCCGATCCGAATCACGATCCCGCCCAAACCTTTTTTGTTTTGTTACGGATGGTAACACCAATTGATCATTTTCCATTAATTTTTGTAGGGGGGCGCAGAGATCGAAGTTCCAGCCGTGTCGGCAAGGCAACAGAATGGTGTTTTCGAAGGTTGCATGGGAACAGGCGATCAAGCGCTTTATCGCAATGATGTCAGATGGTTACAGATTTGCCAACGAGTCCGTCACAGCTTCCCTTGGGGAAGGTATTCACACGATTTTGTGACTCGTTCTAGCTTGTCTGGCAGGCCGGTTTTTCATTCCGGGCTGACCAAAAGCCGCGAAAATGTGCCGCCCTCGATGTCTGATCGCTTGCCGTTGTCGCCCTAGCCGGGAGCCGATGTGAGCTTCGGCGCGGTCGGTAGCGCAGACCCTCCGGCCGTTGTCGACACCCATGGTTGTCCAACAGGGAAGCTTCACGATGCACGCGCGCGCCCGCACTTGAAGCTTTCGTTCTCGCCGCCTGTCTGCCTCTTTTCGCTTGGGTATCTTTGGCGCATGCAGCCAAACAGAGGATTGCTGCCGGCACCGAGGGCCAGATCGAGGTTCAGCACGATGTCACAAGGCTCGCCTACGGCGAGGGCTGGAGCGCCGGGCCCTTCTTCTGCCAGTCATCGACGAAGGAACTGACTGCATCGCCACAAATGGCCATGGATTTTTCGTCAGCAAGGTGAAGTAACCGCCGCGTCTTCTCGCACAGGGCAAGACCGGCTTGCCTCAGCCAACCTTGTCCAATTCTCCGCGCGCCTTGGCGGCCGCCACCTGGCGGATTGCATCGGCCAGCGTATCGACGTCCTGTGCGCCCATCACGGCATATTTGCCTTCGAGCAGGAAGCACGGCACGCCTGATATGCCCATGCGCGATGCCGTGGCGATCTCGGTGCGCACCGCTTCGACATCGGCGTCGGTCGGCAAGAGGGTGGCCACCACGGAGGCGTCCATGCCGGCGTCGCGGGCCGCTTCCACCAACACGGAGTGGTCGCCGATGTTGACACCTTCCTCGAAATTCAACTGGAACAGGCGACGGACCAGCCTGTTCTGCACGGCTTCGCCGGCAGCACCCGCCCAGCGGATCAGGCGGTGCGCATCCAGCGTGTTCGGCGCCACCTTGATGGCTTCGAAGGCAAAGGAAATGCCCTCTGCCTCGCCGAGCGGCTCGATGCGAGCATGGATCTCGCGAATGCGCTCGTCGCTGCCGAACTTGGCCAGCATATACTCGCGACGGTCCTTGCCACCCGGTGGAATGGTCGGATCAAGCTGGAACGGCCGCCAGCGTATATGGACATCGACATCGCCAGCCGCTGCAACCGCCTTGTCCAGCCGCTTCTGGCCGATGAAGCACCACGGGCAGACGACATCCGACACCACATCGACGGTTATGGCGTTCGCTTCGCTCATCTCGATCTCCGGATCTTCAGTTCGGTTTGCGCCACCATGTCGGCAGCTGATAACCGAATATGGGCGTCTTCTTCGGATGTTCCAGGTAATTCCAGTACGCAAGCCACTGCTGCGTGTTGTACTGCGTCGGCACCATGTAGTTGCCCGAGATCAGCAGCCGGTCGAGAACGCGAACCGCGGCGATATAGTCTTCCTTGGAGCGAGCGCGCAACATGGCGTCGATTACCGCATCGATCGCCGGGTCGGCAACGCCGGCGAGATTGAACGAGCCTTCGGTCTTCGCCGCGGCGGACGACCAACGCCCGATCTGCTCGATGCCAGGCGACAGCGAATTGTTGAAGCCGCTCGAGCCGATCAGAGCCTCGAAATCGAAACGCTGCTTGCGCGACTGGATCTGATCGCCGTCCAGGCTGCGGATGCTGACGTTGATGCCGATCTTCTCCAACGTGCGCTGGTAGATCCCAGCCAGGCGCTCCTCGTCCTGCGAAGCGGTCAGAATCTCGAATGCGAAAGGTTTGCCGTCGGGATCGAGCATCGTGCCGTCCTGCACAAGGTAACCGATGCTTTTCAAGAGATCGAAAGCCGCCTTCAGCACCTTGCGGTCCTGGCCCGAACCGTCGGTCACCGGCGGTTTCCAGGTGCCGTCCATGATCTCGGCCGGTACGCGGCCGGGGTAGGGCGCCAGCAACGCCTTTTCCCGGTCGTCGGCCGGATGGCCGAGCGCGGAAAGCTCGGAGCCTTGCCAATAACTCATCGTGCGCGTGTATTTGCCGCCGAACAGGTTCTTGTTTGCCCATTCGAAATCGTAAAGCATGCCGAGCGCGCGCCGAACCACCGGGTTGGCGAATTTCGGTAGCCTGGTGTTGAACAGGAAACCGGTCACGACAGGCGGAATGCCGGTGTCGAAGGTTTCAGAGACGACCTCGCCTCTGTGGAAGGCGGGAAAGTCGAGATCGCGCTCGCGCTTCACCGGATCGCTGTCGTCGTCGATGGCGCAAAGGCCCTTCTTGAAGGCTTCCAGCTTGGCGTTGGCGTTTAGAAAATATTCGATGGTGATCTGGTCGTAATTGTCGAAGCCGCGCTTGGCGGGGGCGTCCTTGCCCCAATATTCCGGGTTGCGCTTGAAGACGATGCGCTGGCCGGGGGTCACCTGCGCGATCGTGTAGGGGCCGCTGCCGATCAACGGCTTCAGCGTCGTCTTGTCGAACGTCTCCATGTCGAACGCATGCTTGGGGATGATCGGGGTCAGCGCGATGATCAAGGGAAACTCGCGATCGGCCTTGTCGTTGAAGGTGAAGCGCACGCTGTGGTCGCCGGTCTTTTCCAGCTTGGCGATCCTGGCCATGCGGTCGCTGTAGGGCGGGCGGCCCTTTTGAGTGTAGGCATCATAGGTGAACAGCACATCCTCCGGCGTCACCGGCTGCCCATCCGACCATTTGGCCTTCGGGTTGAGGTGGAACTCGATGCTCTTGCGCTCCGGGTCCATGTCGGCGGTATCGGCAAGCAGCCCATAAAGGGTAAAAGCCTCATCCGCATTGCGCTGCATCAGCGGCTCGAAGATCAGATTGCCGTAGATCGTGTCCATCATGCCGCGGGCCGTCGTGCGCAGGCTTTTCAGGATGAAAGGGTTGAGGTTGTCGAAGCTGCCGACGACGCAATAAGTGATGCTGCCGCCCTTCGGCGCGTCGGGATTGACGTAGTTGAAATGGGCGTAATCGGGCGGCAGGGCGGGTTCGCCCTGCATGGCGATCGCATATTTCGGCTCGGACAGCGCCGGCAGCGACAGGGTGAGAAATGATATCGCGGTGATCAGCCAAACAAGAACGCGGCCCATGACCGTCTCCTTAACAGGTCGGCTTGATGATTCGGTGCGCACCCTAGCATGAGGCAGCTGTGTGCCGGCCAATGGTGTCATCAAGAATTACAAGTGAGCGGGCTGGATTCAGCACCGCTTGCAGTGTAACACGCCGTCCGAAGTCATTCTGTTGCCTCATTTCGGCAACAGGTAGCTGGACCACACGGCGCACAGAAGCCGGTTCCGGGATCATTTGAGAGGAAGTGCACGACATGACGAGCCTGAACAGCAATGCGTACCGCCTTTCGGTCATGGCCGCGGGCGTGGTCGGCTTTCTGGGTGCAGGACTTCCCTCTGCTTCCGCACAGCAGCAGCCCCAGATTCCACAGGGTTGGTTCAAGGCTTGCACCAAGCAGGAAGACGTCGACATCTGCAATGTCCAGAACATCGTTACCGCCGGCAACGGCCAGCTCGTCACCGGTGTGAGCCTGATCGAACTCAAGGGCAAGGTGAACCGCAAGGTGTTCCAGGTTACGGTCCCGACCGGTCGCCTCGTGCCTCCCGGCATTGGCCTGCAGATCGACACCGGCAAGGCGCAGAAGCTCGATTATGTCATCTGCTTCCCGGATCGTTGCGTGGCCGAGGTGCCGCTGACCGACCAGCTCGTCGCCTCGTTCAAGAAAGGTCAGGGCATCACGCTGACCTCGATCAATTTCCAGAACCAGGCCAACCCGATCAAGATCGCCCTGCAGGGCTTCAGCGGCGCCTATGACGGCCCGCCGCTGCAGCAGTCGGACATCGAGGACCGGCAGAAGAAGCTCCAGGACTTTGTCGCCAAGAACAACCAGGACTTCGCCAAGAAGCTCAAGGACGAGCAGGACAAGGCCAAGACCGCCAACTGATCACCGGTTCGGGTCTTTCTCGAATCAAAGGAAAAGCGGGGTCATGCCCCGCTTTTTTCGTTCCAGGCCATGGTTCGATTTCCTGACGGATGGCTCGAAAGTCAGTGCCTGGACTGCCGTTTCGGCTCGTAGCGTCCGTCCGGCTTCTTGTCGAACATCTCCTTGATCTGCGGGTGGCGGACTGGCTCGCCCGACTGATCCTCAAGCAGATTCTGCTCCGACACGTAGGCGATGTATTCGGTTTCCGAATTCTCGGCGAGGAGATGGTAGAAAGGCTGGTCCTTGCGCGGTCGCACATCAGCGGGGATGGCTTCGTACCATTCGTCGGTGTTGGCGAATTGCGGATCGACGTCGAAAATGATGCCTCGAAACGGAAACAGCCGGTGGCGAACCACCTGTCCAATCGCGAATTTGGCTGTTTTCATCGTACTCACCACTGAATTCCTTGAGTTTATTTGGCGCAGACTCCGAGCGAATTCAATCCCGAAGCGCTTGAACGCCTTCAAGCTACGCAGAATGCGGAGCAAAGGTTTTTGATCGATGCCGCGATGTCGCGATAAATCCGCAAAGTCGCTACTGCTGCCGCATTGGTTTTCGCGGGCGGCCCGCAAGTGCTGCAAAACCGCTGCCGGGACGAAGCCCTTCGCGCATGAAGAAGGCGCGTAGCGGCGCAAAGCCGCCGAGCGCGCCGAGGCCGGCGCCGCGGGCCATCTGCGCCGGCAGCATGTCGGAGAGCAGCGACATGTTGAGCAGGTTGACCGCGCCGCTGCGCGCCAGAATGTCGGGCCGGCGCTTGAAATCGTAGGCTGCGAGAGCCTTGGCGTTGCCAGGATCGCCTCGATTTTCGTTAGCAATTCCAACTAGATCGTCGATATCCCTGATGCCAAGGTTGAGACCTTGCGCGCCGATCGGCGGAAACACATGCGCGGCTTCGCCGACAAGCGCTACCCTGTCTCGCGCAAAACGCAGGGGCGTCACCGTCGAAAGCGGATAGATCTGGCGGCCGGGCTCCACCGTCACGCGTCCCAGCATCGACTGCATCTGCTGCTCGACCCGCATTGAGAGCGTTGCGTCATCCAGTGCGGCGAGCTCCTTTGCGGTCTCGGGTTTCACCACCCAGACGAGGCTCGAGCGCTTGCCGGGCAACGGAACCTGCGTGAACGGGCCAGTCTCGGTGTGGAACTCGGTCGAGGTGAAGGCATGCTCGCTTCCATGGCCGAAATTGAGCACGAGCGCGGCCTGTGGATAGGCCCGCGAGCCGGTCGAAATGCCCGCTGCCTCGCGCGCCGGCGACTGGCGCCCATCGGCGGCGACCACCAGCGATGCGCCAACCTCACTGCCGTCGGCGAGGGTCGCATGGGCCTCGTCGGCATCGAGACGCCAGGTCGTCACCATCGATCTGCGCCATTCGATCCCCGAATGCGCGGCCACCTTGCCAGCAAGCGCCGGGCCAAGGACGCTGTTGGGCAGGTTCAGGCCGAACTGGTCCTCGTCGATCTCGCTGGCCCGGAAGGTGACGACGGGACTGCGGATCAGCCGTCTGGTCGCATCGACGATGCGCATGACTTTCAAAGGCGCGGCCTTGGGCTTGATATCTGCGAGGACATCAAGCCGCTCCAGGACCTTCAGGGCTGGGTTCATCAGCGCCGTGGTGCGGCCATCGGGGGGCGACGCCTCAGGCCCGACAAGCGTCACCGGGAAGCCGGCATCGGCGAAAGCCAGTGCTGCGATCAGGCCTGCCGGCCCGGTGCCGGCAATCAGTATCGGCGCTGTTTGCTGATGCTCCAAGATCGGCTTCCGGCTTGCGATGCGGGGCGGGCCACCAGGCCTGCCAGTCGATGAGCATATAGGTCAGATCATGCGGCTTGATCAACGCGGCGATTCGGCCCATTCGGGTGTCATGACCGGCCACCAGGACGATTTCAGCCATCTCGACCGCGCCGGCCGCGCCATGGCCGATATCGCGCGCCACCCGCGTCTGACGGTCAATATCGTTGTCGGCGCCGGCATTCTGCTCGCCTGGCTGTCATTGGCCTCGATGGCCGTTCGCGGTGCCGAGGCTCGGGGCAGCGCGCCCGGCGACACGCTCCTGCGCGGCCTGCCGCAGCTGCCGCTGCCCGATTTCCTCGAACGGTTCTTCGCGCTCTGCCTGTCGCCGGCGCCGCTGGACGCCAGCATCGGTCTGCGTGCCGTGGCACTCACCCTGATGTGGTTCCTGATGGCAATCGCCGCGATGCTGCCGTCCGCGGCACCGATGATACGCACCTATTGCGAGATCGCCGACACAGCCCGGATCAAGGGCGAGCCGGTCGTGCACCCGCTGGTGCTGGTTGCTGGCTATCTCGGCGTCTGGCTCGCTGCCTCGATGCTGTTTTCGGCGCTGACACTCGGCCTGCATGCATTCGCCGCGTCCGGCGACATGTACGATCCGCTGCTTGGTATAGCCGGCGCGCTCGCCTTGCTGGTTGCCGGTCTCTACCAATTCAGCGGCCTCAAGGAGGCCTGCCTGAATAAATGTCGCAACCCGTTCTCGGTCCTGTTTTCGAATTGGAGCGCCAAAGCCATCCGCGTCCTTCGGCTCGGTGTCGCGCAAGGCCTCTGGTGCCTCGGCTGCTGCTGGGCGCTGATGCTCGTGATGTTCGCGGTCGGCGTCATGAACATCTTCTGGATGGCACTGATCGGCCTGTTCACCCTGATTGAAAAACAGACGAGCGGCCGTCTTCCAACCCGGCTGGCCGGTGCGATACTGCTTGTCTGGGCAGCCGCGCTGCTAGTAGTCTCGCTGTGAGTGGGGGAACTTCAATGACAGATCAGAGCTGGGCGATGAAAGGGGAGCTCGTACTCTCCTGCAATTGCACGGTTTTCTGCCCTTGCGTGCTGTCGCTCGGCAGCCACCCACCGACCGAGGGCTACTGCCAGACCTGGGCGGGTTTCCGTATCGATGCCGGTCACTTCGGCGAGGTCGACCTCTCCGGCCTCAACCTTGGGCTGATCATGGAAATCCCGGGCTATATGAGCCGTGGCAACTGGACCGCCGGCCTGTTCATCGACAAACGTGCTTCGGTCTACGCCGTCAAGGCACTGACGAAGATCTTCACCGGCAAGGCGGGCGGGACAACCTCGCTGCTGTCGATCCTGGTTGGAAAATTCCTGGGTGTCGAACAGGTGCCGATCACCTATGAGACGCGGGACAAGACCCGTATCTTCCAGATACCGAAGATCATCGATGGAGCGGTCACGCCGATCACCGGCAAGGATCGCGAGAAGGATACGGTGATCACGAATTCAGAATATTGGATCGCGCCGGAGATCATCGTGGCGAGGTCCGACAAGAGCAAGATGCGGGCCTTTGGCCGCAACTGGAACTTTGCCGGCCGCTCGGCCGAAATCTGCAAGCTGGATTGGCGGGGCCCGTGAGCAAGAACACATCGGCCAGAAACATGTCGGCCAGGAACACGGCGGCACGCAAAGCCGCCAAGAAGATCACGGACCGGATTCCGCGGCCGAAGAAGAAAGTCACCTGGCCGCAGGCGAGGGCATTCTCCGTTCATCTGCTGACGGCGTCGGGCTCGTTCCTCGCTTTCCTGTCGCTGGTGGCGGCGAGCGAGGAACGCTGGACGGCGATGTTCTGGTGGCTTGGACTGGCCCTGTTCGTCGATGGTATCGACGGACCGATCGCCAGGAAGCTCGAGGTCAAGGAAATCCTGCCGACCTGGTCGGGCGAGCTCCTCGACAACATCATCGACTACGTCACATATGTGCTGATCCCGGCCTTCGCGCTCTACCAGCGCGGCTTCATGGGTGAGGGGCTGTCGTTCCTATCGGCGGCGATCATCGTCGTCTCCAGCGCCATCTATTATGCCGATACCGGCATGAAGACGAAGGAGAATTTCTTCAAGGGATTCCCCGTGGTCTGGAACATGGTGGTGTTCACGCTGTTCGTCATCGAGCCGGGACAATGGGTGTCGTTCGCGGTTGTGGTGGTGGCCGGCATTCTGACCTTCATCCCGATCAATTTCATCCATCCGGTGCGGGTCGTGCGGCTGCGGCCCATCAATCTCACCATGACGCTTTTGTGGTGCGCCTTCGGCGCGCTCGCGCTTGCGCAGGCCGCTCTTGCGGCTTTCTACGATGAGATCGGCGTGCTGGGCGAACAAGTCAGCACTTTCATCAAGATCGGCATCACCATCAGCGGGCTTTACCTCGCCTGCATTGGCGGCGTCATGCAGCTATTTCCAAATCTCGGCGCCAAGAAAGCCTGACCTTCCAGAGGAAGCTTAATCCATGTCCAAAGCGATCCGCATCCACGCTCATGGCGGCCCGGAAGTTCTGACCTATGAGGACAACGATCCCGGCCAGCCGGGCTCGGGCCAGATCCTGGTCAGGCATACGGCGATTGGCCTCAACTTCATTGACGTCTATCATCGCTCCGGCCTCTATCCGCCGCCCGGCGGATTTCCGCTCGTTGCCGGCAGCGAGGCGGCCGGCGTGGTGTTGGAGGTTGGCCAGGATATTGACTGGCTGAAGCCGGGTGACCGGATCGCCTATGCCGTGACGACAGGCGCTTATGCCGAAGAGCGCGTCATCGATGCCAGCCGGGTGGTCAAGGTTCCAGACGGCATCAGCGACGAACAGGCGGCCGCGATGATGCTGAAAGGCATGACCGCCGAATATCTTCTGCGCCGGACCTTCAAGGTAAGGGCTGGCGACACGATCCTGTTCCATGCCGCGGCTGGCGGCGTCGGGCTCATTCTGGGGCAATGGGCCAAGCATCTCGGCGCCACCGTCCTCGGCACGGCAAGCTCCTCCGACAAGATCGAGCTCGCCAAGGCGCACGGCTTCGACCATGTCATCAATTACAAGGAGCAGGATTTCGTCGCCGGCGTTGCCGCCATCACCGGCGGCAGGAAATGCGACGTCGTTTACGACTCGGTGGGTAACGACACATTTCCGGCCTCGCTCGACTGCCTGAAGCCGCTCGGCATGTTCGTCAGCTTCGGCCAATCCTCGGGGCCGATCCCGCCCTTCTCGATGTCGCTGCTGGCGCAGAAGGGCTCGTTGTTCGCCACAAGGCCGACGCTGTTCGTCTACAACGCGAAACGCGAGGACCTCGACGCCTCCGCGGCGGCGCTGTTCGAAGTGGTGCTCAGCGGCGCCGTCGAGATCAAGATCAACCAGCGCTATGCGCTGAAGGACGCCGGCAAGGCGCACGCGGATCTTGAGGGTCGCAGGACGACGGGGACGACCATTCTCATTCCTTAGTCCCGCCAGGCTTGCTATCCCTTGAAATTCCGCTGAAATTCTTGAAGCTCTTTCAAGACGCGTGCCGCTTTCCGTCTAGAGCCGGCGGCGCCTACCATGCTTGCGGGAACACAGAACATATCTGGCTAACCAGATGGGAGGCACTGTGAGTGCAAATCATGATGGGGCGAACCTGCTTGAGGTTCGTGGCCTGACCAAGATATTCGGCACGCTGACGGCGTGCGATCATATCGACCTCAACATCGCCAAGGGTGAAATCCACGCGTTGCTCGGCGAGAACGGCGCCGGCAAGTCGACGCTGGTCAAGATGCTGTTCGGCTCGCTGGAGCCCAATTCCGGCGAGATTTTCTGGAACGGGCAGGCGGTGCGCATCACCAGCCCGGGTGCCGCCAAGAAGCTCGGCATCGGCATGGTGTTCCAGCATTTTTCGCTGTTCGAGGCGCTGACCGCGGCCGAGAACATCGCGCTCTCGCTCGATGACGGCTCGCCGATCAGCAGCATCGCCGCGAAGGCGAGGGCGCTTTCCTACAGCTACGGCCTGCCGCTCGATCCGGACTCGCTGGTCGGCGACCTGTCGGTCGGCGAGCGCCAGCGCATCGAGATCATCCGCTGCCTGCTGCAGACGCCGCAGCTCATCATCCTGGACGAGCCGACCTCGGTGCTGACGCCGCAGGAAGCCGACAAGCTGTTCGAGACGCTGGAGCGGCTGCGGGCGGAAGGTAAATCGATCCTCTACATTTCGCACCGGCTGGAAGAGGTCAAACGCATCTGCGACCGTGCCACCGTGCTGCGACACGGCAAGGTGGTCGGTCATTGCAACCCGCGCGAGGAGACAGCGGCGTCGCTCGCCCGCATGATGGTCGGCAACGAGGTGCAGGCCGTCGTGCGAGCGCCGGTCGAGGGCATCGAAACCGCGCAGCCGCTGCTCGAAATCCGCGGACTCAGCCGCAAGCCGGCGACGCCGTTTTCCATTCCGCTCAAGAACATCACCCTCAATGTCCGTGCCGGCGAAGTGATCGGCATCGCCGGTGTCGCCGGCAATGGCCAGGGCGAGTTCTTTGAATCCGTCTCCGGCGAGGTGCTGCAGCAGGATGCAGCCTCGGTACGCATCCGTGGCAAGGATGCGGGTGGGCTGACCATCACCGGACGGCGCCTGCTGGGCGCCGCCTTCGTGCCGGAGGAGCGCCTCGGCCATGGCGCCGCGCCGCGCATGAAACTCTCGGAAAACCTGTTGCTGTCGCGCCATGCCACGGACGGTAAGGTTTTCGTCGGCACTGGCGGGATGGTGAAGAGCGGCGCCGTCTACGCCGCCTCGCAACGCATCATCGAGGCGATGGACGTGCGCAAGAGCGCGCCGGATCCGGAAGCGGCAGCGCTTTCAGGCGGCAACCTGCAGAAGTTCATTGTCGGCCGGGAGCTTGATCGCCGGCCAAGCGTCATGGTGGTCAACCAACCGACCTGGGGCGTCGACGCCGGTGCCGCCGCCAATATCCGGCAGGCGCTGATCGAGCTGTCGCGCAGCGGATCGGCGGTGCTGGTGATCAGCCAGGATCTCGACGAGCTGTTCGAAATATCGGATGCGATCGCGGTCATGCACAATGGCGAGCTGTCCAAGCCGATGCCGATCGCCGAAGCAACCTTCGAGAAGGTCGGTTTGCTGATGGGTGGCGCCGAGCCCGGCCACGCCGAACATACGCTGGAGACGGCATGATGCGCCTCGAACTCGTCAAACGTCCGCAGCGCTCCGCGCTGTTTTCGGCCCTGTCGCCGTTCATCGCCTTCGCGCTGACGATCATTGCCGGGGCGATCATGTTCGCACTGCTCGGCGTCAATCCGCTGACCGCGTTCCGGATCTACTTCATCGAGCCGATCAGCCAAGTCTGGCAGTTGCACGAGCTGGCGATCAAGGCGGCACCGCTGATCCTGATCGCGGTCGGCCTGTCGGTCTGTTACAAGGCCAACATCTGGAACATCGGCGCCGAGGGCCAGTTCGTTTTCGGCGCCATCTTCGGCTCCGCCATCCCGGTGCTGTTTCCGCAGTTCGAAGGGCCGCTGGTGCTGCCGCTGATGCTTCTGCTCGGCATGGTCGGCGGTGCGGCCTATGCGGCGATCCCGGCCTTGCTCAAGACCCGCTTCAACACCAACGAGATCCTGACCAGCCTGATGCTGGTCTACGTCGCGCAGCTCTTCCTCGACTGGCTGGTGCGCGGCCCATGGCGCGATCCGCAGGGCCATGGTTTCCCGCAGACGATCCAGTTCGGCGACTCCGCCGTGCTGCCGGAACTGATGCCGGACGCCGGACGCGCCAATTGGGGCTTTGTCTTCGCGCTGGTCGCCGCGGTGCTGATCTGGATCCTGATGAGCCGCATGCTGAAAGGCTTCGAGGTGCGCGTGCTCGGTTCCAGCCCGCGGGCAGGGCGCTTCGCCGGCTTCGGCCTCAACCGCATGGTGTTCTTCGCCTTCCTGCTGTCGGGCGCGCTGGCCGGCCTTGCCGGCATTTCGGAAGTCTCCGGTGCCATCGGGCAGTTGCAGCCGGTCATTTCGCCCGGTTACGGCTTCACCGCCATCATCGTGGCGTTCCTTGGCCGCCTCAATCCGCTCGGCATCATCGCCGCGGGCCTCGTGCTGGCGCTGACCTATCTGGGCGGCGAGGCGGTGCAGAGCGCGCTCGGCATTTCCGACAAGGTGGCGCGGGTTTTCCAGGGCATGCTTTTGTTCTTCGTGCTCGGCTGCGACACGCTCATCCACTACCGCATCCGCCTGATCGGCTTGGCGCTGACGAAACAAGACGGCGCGGCGAAGCTCGAAGCCACGCCGAAGTTGAAGGAAGCCCGCTGATGGACATCACCGTCAACATCCTCCTGACCATCGCCACGGCCGCGACACCGTTGTTGATCGCGGCGATCGGCGAACTGGTGGTCGAACGCTCCGGCGTGCTCAATCTCGGCGTCGAAGGCATGATGATCATGGGCGCGGTCGGCGGCTTTGGGGCCGGCTACCTGACCGGATCGCCCTGGATCGGCCTTCTGGCGGCAATCGCCATGGGGGCGGTGTTTTCGCTGCTGTTCGCCGTCATGACGCTGTCGCTCGCCACCAACCAGGTGGCGACCGGCCTGTCGCTGACGCTGCTCGGCCTCGGCCTCTCCGGCATGATCGGGACGAGCTTCGTCGGCCAGCCCGGGGTGAGGCTGCCCAACCTCGACATTCCCGGCCTGAGCTCGATCCCGATCGTTGGCAAGCTGCTGTTCGGCCAGGATCCGATCTTCTACATCTCGATCGCGCTGACCGCCGCCGTGATGTGGTTTCTGTTCAAGACGCGCACCGGCCTCACGCTGCGCTCGATCGGCGACAGCCACGCCTCGGCGCATGCGCTTGGCATCAAGGTCATCCGCTATCGCTACCTCTCGGTGATCTTCGGCGGCGCCTGCGCCGGTCTGGCCGGTGGCCACCTGTCGCTGGTCTACACGCCGCAATGGGTCGAAAACATGAGCGCGGGCCGCGGCTGGATCGCACTGGCGCTCGTCGTGTTCGCGTCGTGGCGGCCGTGGCGGGTGCTGGCCGGCGCCTACATCTTCGGCGCGGTGTGGATCGGCCAGCTTCATGCACAGGCTTTTGGCATTCCAGTGCCTTCGCAGATGCTTTCTTCTCTGCCCTATCTGGCAACTGTCGTGGTTCTCGTTCTAATCTCGCGCAACAAGCGTCTGACGATGATGAACACGCCGGCTTCCTTGGGGCAGCCATTCGTTCCGGATCGTTGACAACAATAACAAACGGGAAGCTCCAAGGCTCAAACTCAGAGAGGTAACACAATGAAAAAACTGCTTATTGCCCTGATGACGACGACAGCGGCATTGTCGCTGGCCGCGTCAGCGGAGGCTGCCGACAAGTTGAAGGCGTGCTGGGTCTACACCGGCCCGATCGGTGATTTTGGCTACTCCTACCAGCACGACCAGGGCCGGCTCGAGGTCGAGAAGGCGCTCGGCGACAAGGTCGAGACCGCCTATCTCGAGAACGTCTCCGAAGGCCCCGATGCCGACCGTGCCTTCGAGCGCCTGGCGCGCGAAGGCTGCAAGATCATCTTCGGCACGTCGTTCGGTTTCATGGACGCCGAAGTAAAGGTCGCCAAGAAGTTTCCCAAGGTGATGTTCGAGCACGCCACCGGCTACAAGACCGGTGACAATCTTGGCATCTACAATGCCCGCTTCTATGAAGGCCGCTACGTGCTTGGCCAGATCGCCGCCAAGGAATCGAAGTCCGGCGTCGCCGGCTACATCGTCTCCTTCCCGATCCCGGAAGTGGTGATGGGCATCAACTCCTTCATGCTCGGCGCGCAGTCGATCAATCCGAACTTCAAGGCCAAGATCGTCTGGGTGAACTCCTGGTTCGATCCGGGCAAGGAAGCCGACGCCGCCAAGGCTCTGTTCGACCAGGGTGCCGACATCATCGTCCAGCACACCGATTCGACCGCCGCCCTGCAGGTGGCCGAGGAGCGCAAGCTGCACGGCTTCGGCCAGTCGTCCGACATGATCAAGTTCGCGCCGAACGCGCAGCTGACCTCGCTGACCGACGAATGGGGCCCTTACTACATCAGCCGTGTGCAGGCGGCCATCGACGGCACCTGGAAGCCGGACAATGTCTGGCTCGGCATCAAGGACGGCGCGGTCAAGCTCGCCCCCTACACCAACATGCCCGACGACGTGAAGGCGATGGCCGAAGCGACCGAGAAGAAGATCGCGGGCGGCTGGAACCCCTTCACCGGACCGATCGCCAAGCAGGACGGCTCGGCGTGGTTGAAGGACGGCGAAGTCGCCGACGACGGCACGCTGCTCGGCATGAATTTCTACATCAAGGGCGTCGACGACAAGCTGCCGCAGTAAGCGTCGGCACACCAGAATATGGAGAGGGCGCCGCGAGGCGCCCTTTTCATTTTCCCGGGAGCAATCCTGAAAAGGTTCAGACAGCCGAACCGTAGAGATCATAGGCGTCGGCGCGCTCGATCTTGACGGTGACGATGTCGCCGGCACGCATTGGGCGGCGCGACTGGATATGAACCGAACCGTCGATCTCGGGCGCGTCGTATTTGGTGCGACCCTTCGCAGCGTTGCCGTGCGCCTCGTCGATCAGCACCGGCAGGCGCTTCCCGACCTTTTTTGCCAGTTGCGTTGCCGAGATCTTTTGCTGGCGCTGCATGAAGCGGTGCCAGCGTGCTTCCTTGACCTCCTGCGGAACCTGCTCGAGGCCGAGGTCGTTGGAGCGGGCGCCCTTGACCGGCTCGTATTTGAAGCAGCCGGCACGGTCGATCTTGGCCTCGTCCAGCCAGTCGAGCAGCATCTCGAAATCCTCGTCCGTCTCGCCGGGGAAGCCGACGATGAAGGTCGAGCGAATAGCGAGATCCGGGCACACGTCGCGCCAGCCGCGAATGCGTTCGAGCGTCTTTTCGCCATGCGCCGGCCGGCGCATGTTCTTCAGCACCTGCGGCGAGGCATGCTGGAACGGAATGTCGAGATAGGGAAGGATCTTTCCTTCGGCCATCAGCGGGATGACGTCGGCGACATGCGGGTACGGGTAGACATAGTGCATGCGCACCCAGATGCCGAGCTTGCCCAGTTCCTCCGAAAGATCGAGGAATTTCGCGCGCACCTCGCGGTCACCGAACATGGATGTCTGGTACTTGATGTCGATGCCATAGGCGCTGGTGTCCTGCGAGATGACGAGGAGTTCCTTGACGCCGGCCTTGGCCAGTTTCTCGGCTTCGCGCAGCACATCGGCGGCGGGGCGCGAGACGAGGTCGCCGCGCAGTGCGGGAATGATGCAGAAGGTGCAGCGGTTGTTGCAGCCCTCCGAAATCTTAAGATAGGCAT
Source organism: Mesorhizobium erdmanii (assembly GCF_013170725.1). Classification (NCBI taxonomy): domain Bacteria; kingdom Pseudomonadati; phylum Pseudomonadota; class Alphaproteobacteria; order Hyphomicrobiales; family Phyllobacteriaceae; genus Mesorhizobium; species Mesorhizobium erdmanii. The sequence goes on from NZ_CP033361.1 coordinate 4,043,902, forward strand.
AGTGGCGCGGCGTCAGCTTGACGCCTTGCGGTGGCAGCAGATCGATATACGGATCGTGCGAGGGGGGTGCTGCCTCATGCACGGCGGCCATCACGCTCTCATAGGCCTGCGGGCCGGTGATCGCCAGCACATTGGGGTGCTTCTCGCGGATCACCTCCGGCTCGGCGCCGAGGCAGCCGGTGACGATGACCCTGCCGTTTTCCGAAAGCGCGGAACCGATGGCGTTGAGCGATTCGTCGCGGGCGGAATCCAGGAAGCCGCAGGTGTTGACCACGACGAGATCGGCGCCGTCATGCTTGCGGGCGATCTCGTAGCCCTCGGCGCGCAGGCGCGTGATGATGCGCTCGGAATCCACGAGCGCCTTCGGGCATCCAAGGCTGACGAAACTGACGCGAGGGGCGGACATAGGCAAGTTTCCAATGGGGCACGGGCCGAAATGCTGGTCCGGCCTCAAGTCGCTGTAAATGTCGGTCTGTGGCGCGTGGCAGGAGCCAATACGCGCGGCGCAATAGCATGGCTTCCGCAATCAAGCAAACCGGCCGACAACCTGCTCCGCGTCTTCGGGTGGTTCAGTGGCCCCCAGATCCGAACCAGGGCTCCAGGAAACCGAAGTGCTCCGGGAATTGCTGTACGGCCCCGTCAAGCAGCATCTTGACCGCGACATAGAGGATGATCGCCAGGCCGATATAGGCGATCCAGCGGTATTTGTGCAGCAGGCGCGCGACAAACGACGCGGCAAAGCCCATCAGGGCGATCGACAGGGCCAGGCCGATGATCAGCACCGTCGGGTGGTTCATGGCCGCGCCGGCCACGGCCAGTACGTTGTCCAGCGACATCGACACGTCGGCGATGACGATCTGCCAGGCCGCCTGCGAGAAGGTCTTGCGCTGGCCCTTGCCGCCAATGACACCGTCCTTGTCGAAATCACCGTTCGACAGGGCTTCGGTGGCGTTGCGCTCGTCATCGTGGCTGACGCGCAATTCGCGCCACATCTTCCAGCACACCCACAGCAAAAGCAGGCCGCCGGCGAGCAGCAGCATGGGGCCTATGGTCAGCAGCCATTGCGTGATCAGGGCGAAGAAAATGCGAAGCACGGTGGCCGCCGCTATGCCGACGAGAATGGCGCGCTTGCGCTGATCGGCCGGCAGGCCAGCCGCGGCGAGGCCGATGACGATGGCATTGTCACCCGCGAGCGCAAGGTCGATGGCGATGACCTGAAAAAGAGCCGATATGCCAGCGGCGGTAAATATTTCCATCGACCTGGAAGCCCTTCGCCGAGTGTTCGTTGTCGATTGTCCAGACGGGCCTAAAGGCATGGTCCGCTGGCGTCAAGACGCCGCGGCAGACAACACTGGAAAACCACTTTCGTGGCCGGGGCGTTACAGGAGATTTTCAGCCGTTGCCGGCTCGCCAGCCGATGCGGACACGGCCCCGCGAAAAAACTAATCGTAGAGATTGTATTTCGCCCAGTCGGCTTCCGGGATCTCATCGCCGATGCGATAGCGCAACTGCAGGACTTCCATATGGTCCGGCCCGGTCTGGCATTTGAATTTAAGCCGGTACCACTGTCCCTTGCTCCGGAACGCCGCGCCAGGGCTTCGGATCGCATCGGCGCTCATCTCGGGTGTCGCGAAGGCGTAGGCGACGACACGATCGGCCTTGAACTTGCTATCGTCGTGGGTGATCCGGTCGAGGATTTCGGCATCGCACCGCTGCTCCAGGCGCGTTTGCGGATCAAGTTTCATCAGCCCGGCACGCAAGGCATTGTCCATTGCGCTGGCCGGGAAGGCCAGCGTCAAGGACGCAATGGCCATCATGCAGAGTGTCTTCATGGGCGGGACTAGCAGCATATTTTGTCTGATAAATCAACCAAGAGGGGCGTTTCATGCTCGGAAAGCACCCTTATTCAGGGGGAAGACGCAATCAAAATCTCGTGTCGAGGCGCATCGTGCGCGGCTTGCGGCCAACGGACCAGCGAGGCGCGCCCGGCATCGGTGAGATCGTAAAGGCCGCGGTCGACGCGCGCGAACCAGCCATAGACGTTGTGCTGCAGGATTTTCGGTGCGATCGGCGTCAGGGCCTTCAGGTCACGCGGCCTTTTGGGTCCGTCGACAAGCGCGGCGGCACAGGTGAGGGCGCTCTGGCGATAGGCGGTCATGATCGGATTGCGCGATCCTCCGCCGGCAACGGGATCGCCGCGGCGGCGCTGATGCTCGTCGACCAGGCGGGATCGCCGCCGTGCATTCCTGCGCGGTTCCGGCGCGGCGGGACTGACAAGCACTTCGACCTTGTCATTGGCCGTCACGCCAAGCACGCCGAAGCCAAGCCGACGGCAGAGGTTGCGGAATCGGGCGTCGCTTTCGCGCCCCTTTCCCCGCGCCGACATGCGCGCCGCCAGCCACACTTCGTCGCAAGCGGCCGCGCGGTCGACGCCTTGCAGCACCAGTTCGAGGTTGAACTGCAGTTTCAGTTCGCAGATGACGACCACCGGTGGCTCGCCCTCGCGCAGCGCGACGATGTCGCAGCCTCCGATCTCCCCCTTCACGACGAAGTCGAGATTTTCGAGGAACCGCTTCACCGGAGCATAGAGTGAGGTCTCGTTCATGCCTCAAGGCTTAGCCGATTCGACGAGAAAAAGCCTTTCGGCTTCGGGATGCCGTCGATGTCAGGCTTCGGTGCTCGGCACTGGACGATCCGATCGTTTGTCCGGGGGCAGGAGCGGATAGCTGACCTGGCCGAAGTAGCTGGACGGGATCGGATCATCGACGCCGTATTTTTCCGGCACTTTATTGCCAGTGGCATTGTAGGTGCCGAACACCATGTCGAGCACAGGCAACTGCCCGGCGAAGTTCTTGTCATAGGCTTCGCGCTGGTTGGCATGGTGCCAATGATGGAACTGTGGGCTGGCAATCAGCCACTTCAGGGGACCGAACGGAATCCGCAGGTTCGAATGAACAAGCAGCGTGTGTCCAAAATAGATGGACGAAAACAGCGCAATCGAGGCTTCGGAGAAACCGAGGAAAAAGACCGGCGTCAGCGATATTGCCTTCGTGAGGATGGCATCGACCGGGTGGGAGTGGAAGGCGCCGAGCCAGTCCAGTTCATCAATGCCGTGGTGAACGGCGTGGAATTTCCAAAGCGCGGGGATTTCGTGGAAGGCCCGGTGTGTCCAGTAGACGCCGATATCGGTGATCAGGATGATCTCCGCGACCTGCAGCCAGACCGGCTGGCCGCCGACGGCCTGCGTCGTCGATTGCGGGACCAGGACTGCCGCGGCGTCGAGTGTGTTGGCCGCGATCAGAACGATGGCCACCTTTATGATGAGGCCGTTGAACAGCACATAGATCAGATCGACACCCAGGCCCTTGCGTAGGGTCTTCTGAGGCCGTTCGTGGAACAGGTGTTCGAACGGAATGAAGATCAATGCGGCGATCAACAGCGCCTTGATGCCAAATATGTCCATTCGTTCGCCTCTATTGCCTTGCCGTCGGCCAGCACCCGCTCGCGCTTCAGCTTGCGGACAGAACCACATTTCTCCTTTCCAAAGGCTTGATGCCGGTCTCCCGGCCAGGCCTGCGACCGAGGCGCTTGCCAGAGTGTCACATCGTTGCACGCTTTCCGCCGAGGATGCCGGTTTGACGCTGAAGACCACCAGCGGCAGCGCGGTATCGATCCTGGTGACAACCGACTTCACGCGAAACCTCCCTTCGGGATCGTCACTGGAAGTCATCCAGTCCGGCGCCGGCCAAGTGACGTTCGTGGAGGGCGAAGGCGTCACGATCAATAGCCCGGAAACGTTGGCGATAGCCAAGCAGCACGCCCGTGCCGTTCTGACGCTGACGGATGAGCAGGACGTGCTCTCGGTCGCCGGCTATATGCAGGCGGCCTGATGCCGCTCTACGCCTTCATCGCGTCGCTTGCCGTCGTGCTGGCGATCGCGTGGTGGCCATCGATGTGAATCCTCGTAAGGATCGGCTAATATAAGTCGCGAGCGGAGGTGTTAGCCATGCCGGATGATGATTTCGTAAAAGCTTATCGCGCCGGGGGAGTCCGTGCGGTCAATGACCTGCTGTCAACGAGGTTCGGCAAGGGCGGCGCTGCTCTGATGAGGACGATCGAGCGCATGCATGATAGCGGCAATTGGGACGTCAAATTTCACTACGTTCACGGCCAAGCTGACTTTGGAGTGGTGATCGCCTATCTTGGCGATGACTAGGCGGGATGTGAGAAATGGGGATACTTCGACCGCGATCTAAACCCAAGAAGGCCTATCCAAACAGCGACCGGTTCGAGCAAAGGGCCGGCGCAAAAAACGCCGGCCCTTATCACTTCCCGATCAGCAGGTGCCGGTGCCGGTGCCCGCGGCGTTCAGACCCTTGCCGTTCAGCTTCGTGCAGAGGCCGGTGAACTGACTGCCAACCCAGCCGCCAATCGCGATGACAGCAACGATGGAGGCTGCGGCAATGATGCCGATGAGAATCGAATATTCGACCATCGCGGCGCCGTCTTCGTCGTCGCGAAACTGCGTGTAGAGCTTCTTCATTTGAATTCCCCTGTTACCCATTTACACCCGGACAAAGGCGCCCCTGTAGGTGGTCGTCCCCCAGTCCTGAAATCGATCCTTCCCTGGCGTACGGGGCGAGTCAACTGTGGTTTAACAATCAGTTAACCCTCGGTTGCTTGGGCAGCAGAGTTGGTAAGTATTAAGTGTCTGCTAATATTATAGAAATCTGATTTTAACCATTTGCGTAGTGTCGGCGACGCCGTCCTGGCGCGATTTCTCTCCAGATATAGCCCGCTATTCACAACCTGGTTGATCGTCCTCGCGCGGCTTGCCGATAAGCGGCGACTTATGCATATCCAAGACACCTTCCAGCGATGAGGTGCCCCTTTGCAGGATCACGAGCTTGTCGAGCGGCCTGGTCGAGGCTGGGCGCCTTGGAAACATGACAGCGACGGCGACACCCATATAGAAAAGGTCTGGTGGGCGGCGAGGCCGCTGCACTTCGCGAAGCTCAACGTCTCATGCTGGTTCGACGGCTCGGATCTCGTCGGCATCGTCCACTGGGGCTACCGCGGCGAAAAATGGTGCGTGAAGCTGAAGCCGAAAGACTGGCAGCCGCTGCCTGAGGAATATCGCCTCGAGCGGGAGCGCCTGCAGCAGGAGGCCTTAGCGCGACACCGCGCAGAGTCGGCAGAACGCTTCCTTGCCGCCACAGCGAGCCGCCAGGACGCGCAAGCGATCGTATCTCCCCTTACGAATCCGTAAGTCGCAGATCGAGCCAAGGCTGGCTTATGGTCAATGTCGGCAGCGGACTGCACTCCCTGCTCAGCGGGCCTCCACCCGCCGAACCAATGGCCCGCTGCCCTGTGTCACCTGCGGCAGTGGGCTATGGGTCTGAACAGCGGTTCCTTGCCCGCCTGGGAGAGGCGCCAGGACGCGCGGGGCGCTTCGGCGGTGTCGCGGAGGCGGTCGGCGGGATGGCGCGCTGGCGGGCCGCCCTTCTTGGCTTTAACGCATCTATCTGAGGATGAAGTACAGCGGAATAAGGATTGCGAACCCGGCAATTCCGGTGAGAAACAGGTCTGCGATCATGAGCCCCCGCTCGAATTTCCGATCACACTCACATTCGAATTAGCTAAAATGCAAGGGAAAGGCACGCGGCCGCGTCACTATGCCTTGCGGCGTCGCGGAAATGGGATGACGTTGGCATGGCTTTCGGGGTCCAGCGGCTCGCAACTTGATGCGCGTCGGCGATGTCTACGGCAAAAGGGGAATAATTCCGGATTTCCGGTGCATTACCAGCCCGGCTTGCCCGAATCCACCGAGCGCACCAAAAGTCCCGACCGAAATCTGTTCGACGACGGAATTCTTAACGGTAACTGGATTTGCCATGTTCGCAATCTTGTGCGCAGGATCAGTAAAGCGAAAGATTATATAGATATTTCAACGCTATATGGCGGAGGGAGTGGGATTCGAACCCACGGTGAACTTGCGCCCACGCCGGTTTTCAAGACCGGTGCCTTAAACCGCTCGGCCATCCCTCCAGTGACTGCGTCACATGCGACTGCTCTAGTGTGCCCGGCAAAGGCCTGTCAACCGGCATGCGTGCGCGCGTGCGTTCCCAGCCGGTCGAGGGAGAGGTGACGCCACAATCTTGCCCGGTTCCGGCCACAATCGGTTAATATCGTGATAAACAATTCCTGTGCACAAAGGATCGGGGTTCAAGGCTTCGTTGGTAATGTCGAGCGAGTGTTTTGGCTCCTCTGCTGTTCAAACGACGGCGTCTTGATTGAGACTGTAGGGGATTTCGGGAAAAATGCAGGCTACGACGCGTCTTCGTCGCGCTTCGACGCTCACGCTTCTTGCCGCGTCGGCTGCCTTGCTGGCGGCTTGCGCCTCGCAGCCCGAGCCGAAAGCGATGGTGAACACCAAGCCGCGCTCCAAGGAATATTTCGCCGAGACCGAATATGGCGTGAAGGCGAGCCCACGCGTCAATTTCATGCGGCGCGGCGGCGGCCGTGACCAGCTCGGCAAGCCCTACCAGGTGCGCGGCAAGTGGTATTACCCGAAGGAAGAAAAGCGTTACGCCAAGGTCGGCCTGGCCTCCTGGTATGGCGACGCCTTCCATGGCCGACTGACCGCCAATGGCGAAGTCTACGACATGACGCATCTGACCGCGGCGCATCCGACCATGCCGCTGCCGAGCTACGCCCGCGTCACCAACCTTGAAACCGGCAGTTCGGTCATCGTGCGCGTCAACGACCGGGGGCCGTATCATGAGGGCCGCATCATCGACGTCTCGGAGCGCGCGGCGCAGATGCTCGACTACGCCAAGGTCGGCACCGCTAAGGTCAAGGTCGAATATGTCGGCCGCGCGCCGCTCGATGGCGACGATGACCAGTATCTGATGGCATCCTATCACCCGGGCAACCGGATTCCGGATCCGTCGGATGGCCTGCCGACCGGCGTCATGGTGGCCATGAACGGGCCGTCGCCCAGCGTGCCGGTGGGCGCGGCTGCCGTGCCGTTCCCCGGCCAGTTGACGAATTCCGGCGAGGCATTCGCCGCGCAGCCATCCCTGTCAGCGCAGGCGCCGGCTTTCGGCGACCTGATGCTGCCCGACTTCGGACCGATCGTGCCGGAACGTCCCGACATCGGCCTGCCGGCGCAGTCGCCGTTCGCCATGGCTTCGCTGTCCTACGCGGATGAACGCGTGCAGCGCGCCGATGTCTTTGCCGCGCTGGACGATAGCGGCATGGCGCCCGCCGACATCCTGCGGTCGTGGAAAAAGTCTAATCCGCAGGCGTCGCCGTCCAGCGCCGACTACGTTGCCGCTGGAACGTTCGACGACGCCGCGGAAGCCAAGCGCGTGGCCGCGGCGCTTCAACCTTTCGGCAGAACGGAGATCCAGCGCTCCGACCTCGACGGCAATGACTGGTATGCGGTCAATCTCTATCCGAATGGCCATGGCGGGCTGGACGAGTTGCTGCGGGCGGCATGGTCGCACGGTGCACCGGACGCCCTGGCTGTGCGCAACTGATCTATTTTGCCCGCGCGGTTGATCCGGCGGAAAAAACCCTGCTAGCTTGGCTGTGCCAAAACCGGCGAACGGGTCGAGATTTCATGCAGTTGCGCGCCTTTCCGCCATTTGCCGGCTTCCTCGGACTGGCCTTGCTGCTGCTTTGCCTCGCTCCGGCCCAGGCGCAGCTTTTCGAGACCAAGGCAACCCAGGCCTTCATGATCGATGCCGACACCGGCACGGTGCTGTTTTCGAAAGACGCCGACAAGCCGATTCCGCCCGCTTCGATGGCCAAGTTGATGACCATGGAAGTGGTTTTTAACGCCATCAAGTCCGGACGCCTCAAACTCGACGACACGTTCGTGGTGAGCGAAAACGCCTGGCGCAAGGGCGGCGCGCCATCGGGAACGTCGACGATGTTCGCCAAGCTCAAATCGGCGATCCGGCTAGAGGATTTGATCCAGGGCGTGACCGTGCAGGCCGCCAATGACGGCTGCATCGTCATCGCCGAAGGCATGGCCGGATCGGAGGACAATTTCGCGGCGCAGATGACCGAGCGCGCGCGCCAGCTTGGCCTGAAGACGTCGACCTTCGTCAATTCGACCGGACTGCCGGCCGACGGCCAGCAGACGACCGTGCGCGAATTGGCGCAGCTGGCCCTGCATCTATGGCGCGATTACCCGGATTTCTATCGCTACTATAGCTTGAAGGATTTCACCTGGAACAAGATCTCGCAGAGGAACCGCAACCCGCTGCTGGCCATGGACATCGGCGCTGACGGTCTGGCGGTCGGCGCGAGCGAGGCGGCCGGCTTCGGCATCGTCGCTTCGGTCAGCCACGACGGCACACGGGTGATCGCGGCGATGAGCGGGCTGGCCAATGACAAGGAACGCGCCGAAGAGGCGCGCAAACTGCTCGACTGGGGCGTTCGCTCCTTCGAGAAGACCGAAATCTTCGCCAAGGACGAGGTGGTCGGAGAGGCACAGGTTTTTGGCGGTGCGAAATCCGGCGTCACGCTGAAGGCAAAAGGGCCGATCGCCATTTTCCTGCCGATCACCAACCGCGACAAGCTGACGGCCAGGATCGTCTACACCGGCCCGGTCGCCGCACCCGTCGAGGAGGGGCAGCCGGTAGGTGCTTTGCGCGTCTGGATCGGCGACACGCTGAGCCAGGAGACGCCGCTTTTCGCGGCTGAGTCGATCGCCGTCGGCACGTTGCCGCAGCGCGCGCTCGATGCCGTCAAGGAACTGGCAATCGGCTGGCTGCGATAACACCCACGGCATGGACGTTTCCCCGAACGCGGACTATCTAATGCATGTCGCCCAAGGGTGCGTAGCGGTTTTGGGACAACGACATGCATGAAAACAAAAGCTTAAGGCGCGTTGATTCGTTTCGATGCGGCGCGCTTTAGAGCGCAACAATCCACTCCAACCTGGACAAAGGCCGTTTCGATTGACGCGCGGATTTTTCATCACCTTCGAAGGCGGCGAAGGCGCAGGCAAGTCGACGCAGATCGAGCGGCTGGCAAGGAAGATGCGCGCCAAGAAGTATGACGTCCTGCTGACGCGCGAACCGGGCGGCTCGCCTGGCGCCGAAGCGGTCAGGCATGTGCTGCTTTCAGGCGCCGCGGAGCCATTCGGACCGAAGATGGAAGCGCTGCTCTTCGCCGCCGCTCGCTCCGATCATGTCGAGCAAGTCATCCGGCCGGCGGTCGAGCGCGGCTCCGTCGTGCTTTGCGATCGTTTCCTGGATTCCTCGCGGGTCTACCAAGGCGTCACCGGCGGGATCGACCCGGCGTTCATGGCTGAGTTGGAGCAAGTCGCCATCAACGGCATGATGCCCGACATGACGCTGATCTTCGATATCGATCCGGCCGAGGGCCTCAGGCGCGCGACGGTGCGGCGCGGCAGCGATGCCGGCGCGGACCGCTTCGAGAAGGAGACGCTGGCCATCCACCAGGCCCGCCGCGATGCCTTTCTGGCGATCGCCGCGGCAGAGCCGGAACGCTGTATCGTCATCGACGCATCCGCCGATCCCGATACGGTCGAGCACGTCGTCACCGCCGCCGTCTTCGCGGCTCTGGAGGCGAGGGCACCCGCACGCAACAGGCAGGTCGCACCGGTATGATCTTCGAACGCATCGCGCCCGAACAGCATGATACGCTGGACGGCGTGCCCGAACCGTCCGAAACGCCTCGTCTGGTCGGGCACGGGCAGGCGGCCGAGATGCTCGCCACCGCCTATCGCTCGGGAAAGCTGCCGCATGCGTTGATATTCGCCGGACCGGTCGGCATCGGCAAGGCGACGCTGGCCTTCCATCTGGCCCATCATCTGCTGAGGCATCCAGCCTTCGAACAAGCGCCGGAAAACCTTGCCGTACCCGATCCGGCCTCGCCACTGTTTCGTCAGATCGCGACCGGCGCGCATCCAGGCGTGCTGCATCTGACCCGGCCGCTGAACGACAAGACCAAGAGCTTCAAGACCGTCGTTACCGTCGACGAGATCCGCAGGGTCAGCCGCTTCCTGTCGATGACCTCGCATGACGGCAGCTACCGGGTCGTCATCGTCGACCCGGCCGATGACATGAATGCCAATGCCGCCAACGCCTTGCTGAAGAATCTCGAGGAACCGCCGGCACGAACGCTGTTCATTCTGATCGTCCATGCGCCGGGCAGCCTGCTGCCGACGATCCGTTCGCGCTGCCAGGTGATACGCCTGACACCGCTCGACGCCGACGATTTGCTGGCGGTGCTGCGGACGGCCGAACCGCCCCCGCCGGACGATCCGGCCGCAAGGACAGCACTGGTCGAGCGGGCAGGGGGCAGCGCGCGCAACGCGATCCTTTTGACGCAATATGGCGGGCTGGAAATCGCCGAGACGCTCGATGCGCTGGTAGCGAAGGGAAGAGGCGACATTGGCGGAGCCTATCGGCTTGCCGAAGCCGTCGCTGGACGCGACCAGGCGATCCAGTTCGATATCTTCAACCGTCGTGCGCTCGACCTGTTGTCGGATGCGGCAAGCCGGGCTGCCCTGGCCGGCGATCTCGCAAGGGCGAAGACACTATCGGACACTTGGCATGAGGCGCTGGACGCTATATCTGAAACCGATACCTACAATCTCGACAAGAAGCAGCACGCCTTGAACATGATCGACCGCCTGAATTCTGCGATGCGAATGTGACGGCCTTTTTGGTGCATGCCGTTGCCCCAAAACCGGGGCAACTTTTGAGTGGCATGCATCGGCACCGGGATGGCAATCGCCATTCCGATGCGATATCCACCGCCACGGCTTCCATTCAGATATTCATGATGGTTCATTCATGTCACGCGACACTTTCTACATCACGACAGCGATTTCCTATCCCAACGGCAAGCCACATATCGGCCATGCCTACGAACTGATCGCCACCGACGCGCTTGCACGCTTCCAGCGGCTCGACGGCAAGCAAGTGTTCTTCCTCACCGGCACCGATGAGCACGGTATCAAGATGCTGCAGACGGCGAAGCGCGAAGGCATTTCGGCGCGCGAACTGGCCGACCGCAATTCGGCCGACTTCAAGCGCATGGCGACGGCGCTCAATGCCTCCAACGACGATTTCATCCGCACCACCGAAGAGCGCCATTACGCGTCCTCGCAGGCGATCTGGAAGGCGATGGACGCCAACGGCGACATCTACAAGGGCGGCTATGCCGGTTGGTACTCCGTGCGCGATGAAGCCTATTACGGCGAGGAGGAGACCGAAGTCCGTCCCGACAATGTCCGCTATGGGCCGCAGGGAACGCCGGTCGAATGGGTCGAGGAGGAGAGTTATTTCTTCCGCCTTTCGGCCTACCAGGACAAGCTCATCGCGCTTTACGAAAGCCAGCCCGATTTCATCGGACCGGCCGAGCGCCGCAACGAGGTGATGAGCTTCGTCAAATCGGGACTGAAGGATCTGTCGATCTCGCGCACCACCTTCGACTGGGGCGTGCCGGTGCCAGGCGATGACAAGCATGTGATGTATGTGTGGGTAGACGCGTTGACCAATTACATCACCGGCGTCGGCTATCCCGATGAAAATGATGAGAAATGGCGGTTCTGGCCAGCCGACGCGCACATTATCGGCAAGGACATTGTGCGCTTCCATACGGTTTACTGGCCGGCCTTCCTGATGTCGGCCGGAATCCCGCTGCCGAAGCGCGTTTTCGGCCACGGCTTTTTGTTCAACCGCGGCGAGAAGATGTCGAAATCGGTCGGCAACGTCATCGACCCGTTCACCATGGTAGAACACTACGGCCTCGACCAGGTGCGTTACTTCTTCCTGCGCGAAGTGCCGTTCGGCCAGGACGGCAGCTACAGCCATGAAGCGATCGTCAACCGCACCAACGCCGACCTTGCCAACGGCCTCGGTAATCTGGCGCAGCGCTCGCTCTCGATGATCGCCAAGAACTGCGGCGGCGTGGTGCCGAAGCGCGGCGAGATGACGGACGCCGACAGCGCCATCCTGGATCAGGCGGTGGCCGCCCTGGCCACCGCGCGCATGGCGATGGCCGAGCAAGGCATTCATCTGGCGCTGGCGGCGATCTTCGGAGTGGTGGCGGAAGCCGATCGCTATTTCGCCGGACAGGAACCCTGGGCTCTGAGGAAGACCAACCCGGAGCGCATGGAGACGGTGCTGTGGACCACCGCCGAAGTTGTGCGGCGCGTGGCGGTGCTGTGCCAACCCTTCGTTCCGGGATCGGCGGCGAAGCTGCTCGACCTGCTGGCGGTGCCGGCCGACAATCGTCACTTCGCGCATGTCCACGCCGACTATGCGCTTGTACCCGGCACCCCATTGCCGGCGCCGGAGGGGGTCTTTCCGCGCTACGACAAGCCCGAGGCGAGCGCCTGATGCTCGTCGACAGCCATTGCCATCTGGACTTTCCGGATTTCGCCGAGGAGCGGGCGGCCATTGTCGCCCGCGCCAAGGCGGCCGGAATCGGTCGCATGGTGACGATATCGACCCGTGTGAAGCGCTTTCAGCAAATACTTGAAATCGCTGATGCTTTCGAAGAGGTCTACTGCTCCGTCGGCACCCATCCCCACAATGCGGCGGAAGAACTCGACGTCACCGCCGCCGAACTCGTGCGTCTGTCGGCTCACCCGAAGGTGGTGGCGATCGGCGAGGCTGGGCTCGACTACTTCTACGACAAGGCGCCACGCGATACGCAGGCGCAGGGTTTTCGCCATCACATTGCCGCCGCTCGCGAGACCGGCCTGCCTCTCGTCATTCATTCGCGCGACGCCGATGCCGACATGGCAGCAATTCTCGATGATGAAACAGGGAAGGGCGCCTTCCCCTTCATCCTGCATTGTTTTTCGTCGGGGCGCCGGCTCGCCGAAATCGGCGTCTCGCTCGGCGGCTACGTGTCGTTCTCGGGCATCCTGACCTTCAAGAATTCGGCCGAACTGCGCGCCGTCGCCGCCGACGTGCCGCATGACCGGCTGCTCGTCGAAACAGACGCACCCTACCTGGCGCCGATACCGTTTCGCGGCAAGCGCAATGAACCGGCCTATGTCGCGCACACCGCCAAGGTGCTGGCGGAGACGATCGGTGTCAGTGAGACTGAAATCGCTGATCTGACCACGAACAATTTCTTCCGGCTGTTCGGCAAGATGCCGCGGCCGGCCACGCAGAGCGCCTGAACGATGACGGACCGGCTGCGCCTCACCATTCTCGGCTGCGGCTCGTCACCAGGTATCCCGCGCATCACCGGCGACTGGGGCAATTGCGACCCGGCCAATCCGAGAAACCGGCGCATGCGCACCGCAGCGCTGGTCGAACGGATTGCAGCCGATGGCGGCCGTACCACCGTGGTCATCGACACCGGGCCGGATTTCCGCGAGCAGATGCTGCTCGCCTCGGTCAAACGCATCGATGCCGTCGTCTACACGCACCCGCATGCCGACCATATCCACGGCATCGACGATCTGCGCGGCTATGTGCTCGAGCAGCGCCACCTGATCGACATCCATGCCGACCAGCCGACGATGCTGCGCCTGCGGCAGGCATTCGGCTATTGCTTCGAGACGCCGCCGGGCAGTTCCTATCCGCCGATCGTGCGGGCCCATATCATCGACCACGCAAAGCCCGTGGTGATCAAAGGCGAGGGGGGTGCCCTCACCCTCGAGCCGCTGCCGCAGTTCCATGGCGACATTATCTCGCTCGGCTTTCGCATCGGCGGCATGGCCTATTGCCCTGATATCAGCGGCTTTCCCGATACCACCGCCGACCGGCTGCGCGGCCTGGAAATGCTGGTCATCGACGCGCTGCAGTACAACACCCATCCCAGCCATCTGTCGCTTGGCCAGGCGCTCGGCTGGATCGAGAAACTGGCGCCCAAAAATGCCGTGCTCACGCATATGCATGTGCCGCTGGACTACGCCACGGTGATGGCCGAGACGCCGGACACCGTGGTGCCGGCCCATGACGGCATGGTGGTCGAAATCCCTTATGAGTCAGCGTGATACGAACGGCATCTCATGCGGGCGTTCGGCCTGACTTCATGGACGACCCATTCTTCGCTACGGTAGTCGCGAGGATTGTTGCGCTCGGCATCGCGCACCAACGGTCCAACGCGGCTGGCCTCGTAGGGAAAGATGCGGCTTCTGCCCGTGCTGAAGCCGTGCACGAACACCTCGATCGCCGATTCAATCTCACGCTTTGCTGTCGTCATCCACGCAGCGTAGCGCGGGCCATCAGCTCAAGGCAACACGCTTCGGTCGAGCCAAGCCTATGAAAATCCGCAGCAATTCCCAGGCGTTGGCCAACACGTAAGTTCCATAATCTATCTTATGCGACTTTCGTGTGCTGCTTTGCGAACGCCGTTTGCCGCGATAACCTCCCTGTTCGCACCATCGTCAGGACCATCAAATGACCGCATCGTTTCTCGGCCTCCCCGATCGCCTCACCGACGGCGGCATGCCCCGTGCCGTGATCTTCGGAGCCGGCCACGGCAGCACCTATCCCGGCAAGGACAGCAGCGGCCATGCCTTGGCGGCCGACGCCATCCGGGCAGCCAGCCAGGGTGATGCCCCGCTTCTCGAGCACTGGGATTTCGATCTCGGCGGCCCGTTGTTCGACGGCAAGCCGGTCTGTTGCGTCGACGCCGGCGACATCGCGACTCGCCTGCACGACAATGCCGGCAACCGGGCCCGGATCGAGGCGAAGACGCGCGAGGTGCTGTCCTTGCCGGCGGTGCCGATCCTGCTTGGCGGTGACGATTCCGTCGTCATCCCGTTCCTTGCCGGCTTTGCCGATCACGGGCCGGTCTGGATCCTGCAGGTCGATGCCCATATCGACTGGCGCGACGAGGTGCATGGCGAACGCTACGGTTATTCGAGCCCGATGCGCCGGGCGAGCGAGATGCCGCATGTCGCCGGCATGGTGCAGGTCGGGCTGCGCAGCGTCGGCAGCGCGCGCCGTACCGAAATCGAAGCGGCGCGGCACTATGGCAGCCGTTTCGTCACAGCACGCGAGGTCCATGCTCAGGGCGTGGGAACCGCCCTTCAGCATATTCCGGAAGGCGCGCGGGTCGTCGTCACCTTCGACTGCGACAGTCTCGACCCAGGAATCATGCCGGGCGTGGCGGCGCGTACGCCCGGCGGCCTCTCCTACACGCAGGCGATCGATCTGATCGCGGGGCTCGGCAAGCGCGCCAAAATC
Source organism: Mesorhizobium erdmanii (assembly GCF_013170725.1). Classification (NCBI taxonomy): domain Bacteria; kingdom Pseudomonadati; phylum Pseudomonadota; class Alphaproteobacteria; order Hyphomicrobiales; family Phyllobacteriaceae; genus Mesorhizobium; species Mesorhizobium erdmanii. The sequence continues at coordinate 4,059,108 of NZ_CP033361.1, forward strand.
GCCGGGTTCGACCTTGTGGAGCTCTATCCGCCCGCCGACATCGACGGCCTGTCGGCGCTGACCGCCGCGCGCCTTCTCGTCAACGTGATCGGCACAATCGTCCGGCAGATCGGCTGAATGCTGGTTCGAGCGTCCTTGTCCGAGCCGGCGCGGTCGCGCCGGCTAGCGGCCCACATTAATCCAGTAGCTCAGCGAACGCGTCGCGCCTGGCTCGATCAGCATCACGCCGGGCTTGTCGCTGAATTCGCCGTCGAAGTCGACGGGGCTTGCGATGCCATGCCAGGGCTCGATGCAGAGGAACGGCGCGCCGCCAGGCTTGGACCAGATGCCGAGTTCCTCTGCCCCCTGCCATGACATTTCGATCGCCGGACCATGGTCCGCGGCGTAGCGCACGCTGGTGCTCGCGGGCCGATCCAGGATGACGGCGTCGTCGTCGAACAGGCTTTCGGCCAGTGCCAGCGTCCTGCCTTCGATTGGCGTCGGCCGGGATGCTGGCAACAGCAGCCCATCCTTGAGGCGGCGAATTGGCTGCGGCTCAGCCTCGGCAAAATCCAGCCGATAGGCTTCCTTGGAAAGCTCGGGCAATAGCGGCCAGTTGAAGGCCGGATGTGCGCCAACCGAAGCCGGCAATGGCTCGTCGCCGGTGTTGGTGACCTCCAAGGCCACCGCAAGCTGCTGGCGGCCCAGCGTATAGGTCACGGCAAGGCGAAACGCGAAGGGATAATGCGCGCGCGTATCGGCGTCGTGGGTGAGCACCAGCGTGCAGGACCGAGGCCCCCTCTGCGCCCACACAAACGGCTTGTCGCGGGCGAAGCCGTGCTGCGTCATCGGGTAGGTCCGGCCGCGATGGCGCAGTTGGTCGCCCTTCAGCCGGCCGACGATCGGGAACAGCACCGGTGAATGGCGGCGCCACTCCGGCCCGGCCTGCCACAGGAACTCAAACCCCTGCTCATCCCGCAGCGAAACCAGTTCGGCGCCCTGCCCGACAATTACAGCCGAGATACCGTCGCCATGAAGCGTATGGCTGTCCTGTTCCATGTGTCCTCGCGGTTTTGAAGGCTGTCGCGAGGCAGACTAGCAAAGGCTCTTGAGGACTCAAGCCGCACTTGGTCCTGCCGGAACGGATTGTGGCCGGAGGATCTCTCCTCCGGCCACCTCTCCGCATCAAGGGCGAGAACCCCGCCCTTGCCCACGGCGGACAGTCGTTACTCGCGCTCGCCGGTGAAATTCAGCAGCAGCTGGAAGATGTTGATGAAGTTCAGATAGAGCGAGAAGGCGCCGAAGACGGCCAGCTTCTGACGCGATTCGGCGTCGAAATTCTCGGCATACTGTTCCTTGATCGTCTGCGTGTCCCAGGCGGTCAGCCCGATGAAGACGGCGATGCCGATCACCGAAATGGCGAACTGCAGCGCGGTCGAGCCAAGGAAGATGTTGACGATGCTGGCGATCACGACGCCGATCAAGCCCATGATCAGGAACGACGAGAACTGCGTCAGGTCGCGCCTGGTCGTGTAGCCATAGAGGCTGGTAGCGCCGAACATGGTGGCGGCGATGAAGAAGGTACGTGCGATGCTGGTTCCAGTGAAAACCAGGAACACGGAAGCGAGCGACAGGCCCATCACAGCGCAGAAGGCCCAGAACATCATCTGCGCGCTGGCCGCCGACATGGTCTGCATCTTGAACGAAAACAGCAGGACGAAGGCGAGCGGCGCCAGCATCACCACATACTTCAGCGGGCTGGAGAAGATCGGGACATAGAGCGCCGGCGTCGACGACACCATGAAGGCGACCAGACCGGTGACCACGAGGCCAAGGCCCATATAGTTGTAGACGCGCAGCATGTGCTGGCGCAGGCCCTCGTCGAAGACGGCTCCGGCCTGAGCGCCGGTGCCGACGCGATATCCCAGATTGGGCGTGTTCATTCTCAGTCTCCTTTGTGGATCGGTCAGTAGAGCGTTCTGGCGAGCGTCTCGGCGGCGCGGTCGAGGTCATGGACCCCGCTTTTCGCGACCACCGCGTAGGCGACTTCGCCGATCTGGAAATAGGCCGAGGAAATATCGCCCGAGGGCGCGACGGTCGGCTTGACCACGTCGAAGGTTCCCGGCCGGATCGCAAACAGCGACACCAGGCCCATGTCCCCGGTGTCGACCGCCATCTCGACGCTCGGGCCGAAGCGCGACGGATAGATCTGGACGTCGCGTACCTTCCAGTCCTTCGGCAGCGACGGCATGACGATGGCGGTGGCGGCACGGATCTCGCCGGCATTGTAATTGGGCGCCACCGGCTGCGAAGGCATGGTTTCGCGCACCAGCGTGGTTCTGTGCGCGCGCACCGCCTCATCGACATAGGCAGGCGGCTGCGGCGAAGCGACGACCTTGGTCACCGACATCGGACCGATGATGCCGTTCGCCAGCCAGCCGGCGGCAACGAAAGCGGCAACCGCGGCAGCGCGCTGCAAGGCGCCGAAGATGCGGCCACGGACAAGCCCCCTCTCCAGCCGGCGTGCCGCGTCAGCGGTCGCCGGGCGCGGCATGCCTTTCGAACCGGCAAGCGCCACGCGCAGTTCGTCACGGGTCCGTAGATCCGACATCACGCGTGCGGCGGCCCCCGGACGTGTCGACAGGAATGCCTCGACCTCGATGCGGCGGGTGACATCGAGCTGCTCGTCGACATAAGCGTCGAGATCGGCGTCGGTGACCGGGTCGACAAGAGCGTTCATTGCTCACCTCCGACAATCCTGAGATGGTTCTTGCCGCGCCCTGGAGCGGCGTCCTCCATCTGGCGCAAGGCGGCACGCGCCCTGCCGATGCGCGACATCAACGTGCCCAGCGGCACGCCGGTCGCATTGGCCGCCTGCTGATAGGAAAGCCCCTCTATGGCGACCAGATGCAGCGCCGAACGTTGCTCTTCCGGTAAATTGAAGAAGGCCTCCCGCACCTGCGCCAGGCGCACCGAATGCTCCTGCGGTGCCGGCGTGGCGGTGTCGGTGACGTATCCGGCCTGCTCGATCCGTGCCGCTTCCGAGCGGCGCGAGCGCATGCGGTCGACAAACGCGTTATGGACGATCGACAGCAGCCAGGCCCGCAGGTTTCCGCCGGAGCGGAAGGTGCCGCGACGCTCATAGGCGCGTACCAGAGCGTCATGCACGAGATCCTCGGCATCCGCGCTGTCGCGCGTCAACGACTGCGCGTAGCGCCGCAGCGATCCGAGCTGTCCTATGATGTCAAAGCGTGGCATCGACCGTTTCATGCCCTGTTTACGGAGCATGTGGGGATTTTAATCCCGAGCCGTCCGGTTTTTCTTGTGTCAGGTCAGCCGATTTCGTTCGCCGCGCCTTGCCCAGCCTGGCTTTCAGGGGCGAAGTGGTTTTGCCGATTTGGGAAAAGTTACGCCGCAGGCGCGCAAGACCCATCTGCGGCCGTCGCTGCGAAAATCCGTGACGCTCAGCGGCTCGATGTCGATCTTCCGGCTTGCGGCAAGCGGCGCACCCAAAACATGCAGGATCGCGGTTCGAATAACGCTGGCATGGGTCAGCGCGATTGTGTGGCCCCGCTCGGCCACCAAGCGGTCCATGAAGTCGGACGAACGATGAGCGACGTCGGCCAGCGACTCGCCGCCATGCGGTGCTGCGTGGGGGTCCGTGAGCCATGCAGCGATGCCCTCGGGCTGTTGCGCCTGGACGTCGTCAAATCCCTTGCCGGCCCAGCTTCCATGGTCCTGGTCCGCCAGAAGCGGGTCCACCGATCCATCCAACGCCAGTGCCTCCGCGGTCTGGCGGGCGCGAAGCGCCGGCGCTGTCCAGACACGGTCGGCACGGCGCAGCATGCCGCGCATCGCCTTCGCCAGCGTCAGCGACCGCGGGTCCAACGGCTCGTCGAGCGGAAACGAACCCCGCCTTGTCGCGGCCGTGGCGCCGTTGCAGATCATCGTCAGCCTTACGAGCATCAGCCAGCAATCCCTTTAGCCGCATTCGAAGCGACGCATACGCTGCGTTGCGGCTATGTTTCGATCGAAAGGCCGCGCCCTGGGTGCCGCCTTATGTTTTGCGCAACTAAAAGCGCTGGTGCATCACCTTCGATTTGCGTATCACTCCGCCGCGCAAACGGAACCAGAATGATGTTCGAAGACCTGCAGCCAGCCCCCGCCGACAAGATCCTGGCCCTGATCGGCCTCTACCGCGCCGATCCGCGCACCAACAAAGTCGATCTCGGCGTCGGCGTCTACAAGGATCGCGACGGCAAGACGCCGGTTATGCGTGCGGTGCGTGAGGCTGAAAAGCGGCTGCTGAACAGCCAGGACACCAAAACCTATCTCGGCCTTGCCGGTGATGCCGGCTTCAACGCGGTGATGGCCAAGCTCGCCTTCGGTCCGGGCGCGGACATGACGCGTATCCGGGCGGCGCAGGCGCCTGGCGGCTCCGGGGCGCTGCGCCTGGTGGCGGAATTGCTGAAGCGGACGCGTGCGGACGCCACTGTCTGGCTGTCGGACCCGACCTGGCCTAACCATATGCCGGTGATGCGTGCCGCCGGCCTGCAGATCCGCGAATACCCTTATTTCGATGCGGCTTCGGGATTTGTGCGTTTCGACGACATGCTGGCGGCGTTGCTGACGGCAGAGCGCGGCGACGTGGTGCTGCTGCATGGCTGTTGCCACAATCCGACCGGCGCCAATCTGGATGCGGCCCAGTGGCAGGCCGTCACCGATCTGGTCGTCGAGCGCGGACTGCTGCCCTTCGTCGACATCGCCTATCAGGGCTTTGGCGATGGCCTCGAGGCTGACGCGCTCGGCCTGCGCCTGCTGGCTGCGAAAGTGCCCGAAATGGTTGTCGCGTCGAGCTGCTCGAAGAATTTTGCCGTCTACCGCGACCGTGTCGGCGCGGCGATGGTTCTGGCCAGGGACAGCGCGCAGGCCGATGTGGCGATGAGCCAGATGCTGTCGGCGGCACGCGCCATGTATTCGATGCCGCCGGACCATGGTGCGGCCGCGGTGCGCATCGTGCTCGAAGACGCCAGCCTCCGCGCCGACTGGGAAGCCGAGTTGGAAGAGATGCGCCTGCGCATGCTTCGGCTGCGCGTCCAGTTCGCCGAGGCGCTGCGCCGGCAGTCCAACTCCGACCGTTTCGACTTCGTCGCCAGCCATCGCGGCATGTTCTCGCGGCTTGGCCTGACGGAAGGGCAGGTCGAGCGGCTGCGTGCCGAACATGGCGTCTACATGGTCGGCGACAGCCGCATCAACGTCGCCGGACTGCCTGAGGATGGGATGGACGACCTCGCCAAGGCGATCGTCTCCGTGCTCGACTGAAGCGGCTCGCCTGTGGACAAGCCCTCCTCGCCGGCTGACAGCGTTGGCCGGGCGCCGGGCGGCGCGATAGCATACGCTCTATGACGCCATCCAAGGACATTTCGCGCCTGATCGAGATCATGGCGGCGCTGCGCGCGCCGAAGACCGGTTGCCCGTGGGACATCGAGCAGGATTTCTCGACCATCGCGCCCTATACGATCGAGGAAGCCTATGAGGTGGCGGATGCCATCGCGCGCGGCGACCTCGACGATCTGCGTGACGAGCTCGGGGATCTCCTGCTGCAAGTCGTCTATCATGCGCAGATGGCTGAGGAAGCCGGTGAGTTTGCCTTCCCGGATGTGGTCCAGGCGATCACGACGAAGATGATCCGTCGCCACCCGCATGTCTTCGGCGACGAGAAAGCCCGCAGCGCCGGCATGGCCAAGGGCATGTGGGAAAAGATCAAGGCGCAGGAAAAGGCGGAGAAGCGGCGAGCCCGGCTCGCGCGCGGCCTCGACCCGGAAGACAATGGCAAAGGGTATCTGGACAGCGTTCCCGTCGCCCTGCCCGCACTCACGCGAGCACTCAAATTGCAGGAGAAGGCCGCCCGTGTCGGCTTCGACTGGAGCGAGGCAGCCCCCATCCTCGACAAGATCGAAGAAGAGATCGGCGAGTTGCGCGAGGCCTTGGCCAAGGGCGACACGGCCTCGATCAAGGACGAGTTCGGCGACATGCTGTTCGCCGTCGTCAATCTCGGGCGACATCTCAAGCTCGATTCGGAAGCGGCGCTGAGCGGCACCAACGAGAAATTCAGGTCGCGCTTCCACTATGTCGAACAGGCTTTGGAAAAGTCCGGCAACACGCTGGAGAAAGCCACCTTGGCCGAGATGGAAGCGCTCTGGCAGGAAGCAAAAACTGCAAATTAAGCTCGGCAGTTCCGATGGGAAACCGCGATACAGCTTTGCTGGAATTACCTTGGGTTAGCCGTTGTTTTTACGCCGCAATCGGCTTTCGATCTCTTCGCGGGCGCTTTGCGTGGCCTTGAGCGAGATGGTGGCGCTGCCGTCTTCATTGTCAGTGCGCGAAACGATATCGCCATTGCGATAGAGCCAGTCGACAAGACCGAACTGCGCTGGCTCGATCGTTACCGTCAGGTCTTCGAGCTCGCCAGCCATGCGTGTCTCGACGAGCGCTTTCAGCGCGTCGATGCCCTCGCCTGATATCGCCGATACGGCGATCGGCGGACCCCTGCTGCCATCGGCGGCATCGGCAAGCAGCCTGCTCCTGTTGCCTTCGTCCAGCAGATCGATCTTGTTCCACACTTCGATGACGCGCTTGGTATCACCGGCGTCGACACCAAGGTCGGCCAGGATGCGTTCGACATCCTCGGCCTGTGCCGCCGTGTCGGGATCGGAAATGTCGCGCAGATGGATGACGAGATCGGCCTCGACCACCTCTTCCAGCGTCGCGCGAAACGCCGCGATCAGATGCGTCGGCAGGTCCGAGATGAAACCGACCGTATCCGACAGGATGATCGGCGTACCATGCGGCAGGCGCACGCGGCGCAACGTCGGGTCGAGCGTGGCAAACAGCATGTCCTGCGCCAGCACATCCGCTCCAGTCAGCCGGTTGAACAGCGTCGACTTGCCGGCATTGGTGTAGCCGACGATCGCCACCACCGGGAACGGCACTTTCTTGCGCTTGGCGCGGTGCAGGTCGCGGGTGCGACGCACCGTTTCCAGCTCGTGCTTCAGCTTGATGATCTTTTCCTGCAATTGCCGCCGGTCGGATTCGATCTGGGTTTCGCCGGGACCGCCGAGGAAGCCGGCGCCGCCGCGCTGGCGCTCGAGGTGGGTCCAGCTGCGCACTAGGCGCCCTTTCTGGTAGTTGAGATGGGCGAGTTCGACCTGCAGCGTGCCTTCCTTGGTTCGGGCGCGCTCGCCAAAAATCTCGAGGATCAACCCGGTGCGGTCGAGCACCTTGGCGTTCAGTTCCTTTTCGAGATTGCGTTGCTGCACGGGCGTGAGCGGATGGTCGACGATGACCAGTTCGGCGTGCCCCTCTTTGACGATTTCGGCGAACTCCTCGACCTTGCCGCTGCCGAGCAAGGTCGCCGGGCGTGGATCGTTGACAGTCACGACTGCCGTATGGATAGGGTCGAGGTTGATAGCCCGGGCAAGGCCGACCGCTTCGTCATGGCGAGCGTCGGCCGATCGCGTCAGTCGCGGACGGTTCGTGTCGTCGTCGCCGCGCGGCTGGCGGGCAAGCACAGGTACGATGACGACAGCCCGGGTCGGCCCCTTGGCTTCCGTCCCGGGATGATGCGCTGGTTTTCCGCGAACCGTGCCGTCCGCGTCCTTCTCACGTGCCAATCAGGCGCCCTGGCTTTCCTCGCCATCGAACATCTGAACCGGCTGGCTCGGCATGATCGTGGAAATGGCGTGCTTGTAGACGAGTTGCGAGTGACCGTCGCGGCGCAGCAGCACACAGAAATTGTCGAACGAAGTGACCACGCCGGTCAGCTTCACGCCGTTAATGAGGAAGATGGTGAGCGGGTTCTTGCTCTTGCGAACTGAATTCAGGAACAGGTCCTGAAGGTTTTGCGATCGTTCCGCCATTGTTCTTGTCTTTCGCCGATCCCCTTCGGTTTACAAGCCAATGCGCCAAATTGTCGGGCACATGTCAAGCTCGCAAACACCGTCTTGTCGTCAGTAACGACAAGCAGAACGAGATATATTGATGTTCATTCCACCTGTGCGGTTATCAGGCTGGACTTTTTTCCGCAATGTCAAAAAAGGCTTGCCGCAACGAAAGTGTCACAGAGCCGGGGTGACCGTTGGCCACCGGATCGCCGTCAATGGCCACGACAGGCATGGCAATTGTCGTTGCGGAGCTGATGAACGCCTCGCGCGCCGCCTTGGCCTCGGCGACGGAAAAGCCTCGCTCTTCGATCTTCAGGCCGAGCTTCGCCGCCACCTCGAACATGGTGGTGCGAGTTATACCACGCAGGATGCCATGTTCGGCCGGCCTGGTGACCAGGACGCCGTCCCGGGTGACGATCCAGGCGTTAGACGAGCCGCCTTCCTTGACGTTGCCGGCGGTATCGACGAACCACGCCTCCTGCGCACCGGCCTCCTTGGCCTTCTGCTTGGCCAATACATTGGGCAGCAGACCGACACTCTTGATGTCGACACGGTCCCAGCGGTTCTCGGGCACGGTAATGACCGCGATGCCGGTCTCGGCTCGCTTCGCACCAGCGGCGGGGTCCGCCTTCCTGGCAGTGACCACGAGGGAGGGCTTGGTGTCCGCCGACGGGAAGACAAAATCGCGGCTGGCAACACCGCGCGTCACCTGCACATAGACCAGACCGTTGACGACATGGTTGCGATTGACCACCTCGCGCAGGATCAGCGGCAGCACGTTGCGCGCGACCGGCCAGGCGATCGACAGTTCGGTCAACGAGCGGTTGAGCCGGGAAAGATGGCGCGGCATGTCGACGATGAAGCCCCGCGCCACCTCGCAGACCTCATAGACGCCGTCGGCGAACTGATAACCGCGATCCTCGATATGCACGGAAGCGTCCGCGTGAGCGACGTAGCGCCCGTTGACATAGGCAATGCGTGGCATTGGCGACCCCTGGAAATTCTCGGGCTTGTCTTATGCGATTCCACCGCCGCCGTAACCGGCAAACGGTTGGCCCACGAGCGGCGAATTGGGCGGCGCGCGAGTCAAACCCCCAGCGACTTCAGCTTGCGGTGCAGCGCCGAGCGCTCCATGCCGATGAACTCGGCGGTCTTCGAGATGTTGCCGCCGAAGCGGTTGATCTGGGCGATCAGATAATCCTTCTCGAACTGTTCGCGCGCCTCGCGCAACGGCAGCGCCATGATGTGCTGGTCGGACTGGTTAGGCGTGCGCGGCATGACATCGCCGATCTCGGACGGCAGGAGGTCCGCGGTGATGGGCGCATCGACGTCGTCGCCGCGCGCCAGGATCATCAGGCGCTCGACATTGTTGCGCAACTGGCGGACGTTGCCCGGCCAGTTGTGCGCCTGCAGCACGGCAAGCGCGTCGTCGCCGATGCGGCGCGGCTTGATGCCGGCCTGGCGGGCGATCTGCTTCATGAAGTTATCGACGAGGTAGGGGATGTCCTCGCGCCGCTCGGCCAGTCCGGGCACCATGACCGGAACCACCGCCAGGCGGTGGTAGAGATCCTCGCGGAAACGCCCGTCTGCGATCATGGCTTCCAGGTTCTGCGAGGTCGAAGAGATGATGCGGACGTCGACCTTGACCCGCTTTGTACCCCCTACCCGCTCGAACTGCTGCTCGACCAGCACGCGCAGGATCTTGTTCTGCGTCTCGCGCGGCATGTCGGCCACTTCGTCGATGTAGAGAATGCCTCGATGCGCTTCCTCCAGCGCGCCGACCTTGCGCTCGACACCGTTCGATTCGGTGCCGAACAGCTCGATCTCCATGCGCTCTGGCGTGATGTTGGCAGCGCTCAGCGTCACGAACGGCGCGCCCTTGCGTGCGGACAGCGTGTGGATGGCGCGCGCCGCCAGTTCCTTGCCGGATCCGGAAGGACCGATGATCATGACACGGCTGTTGGTCGGCGCGACGCGCTCGATGGTCTGGCGCAGCTGGCTCATCGCCGATGACATGCCGATCAGGTCGAAGGTCTCGCCGCTGCGCTGCTTGAGGTCGGAAACCTCGCGCCGCAATTTCGAGGTTTCCAGCGCGCGCTCGGCAATGAGAATCAGCCTGTCGGCCTTGAACGGCTTCTCGATGAAATCATAGGCACCGCGCCGGATGGCCGAGACCGCCGTTTCGATGTTGCCGTGGCCGGAGATCATCACCACCGGCAGGGTCGGATGCATGGTCTTGATCTCGTCGAGCAGCGCCAGGCCGTCCAGACGCGAGCCCTGCAGCCAGATGTCGAGAAAAATCAACCTCGGCGCACGATCGGCGATGGCCGCCAGCGCGCTGTCGGCATCGAAGGCCGTGCGGGTTTCGTGACCTTCGTCGCTCAGGATTCCTGCGACGAGCTCGCGGATGTCTTCCTCGTCATCGACGATGAGAATATCAGACGCCATTACCGACCTTTTCAGTTTCTCTTTCGTGTTCCGTCTTGCCTTCGCCGCGTGATGGCGCGACAGCCGCGAGCGGCAGGATGATGCTGATCATCGCGCCACGTCCGCCATGGAAATCCGCGGGCGCATCATGAAGTTCCAGCCTGCCACCATGGTCCTCCACGATCTTCTTGACGATAGCGAGGCCAAGTCCGGTGCCCTTCTCGCGTGTGGTCATATAGGGCTCGAGCAGCCGTTGGCGATTCTCGCGCGGCAGGCCTTTGCCATTGTCGATGACGTCGATTCTGATAGCGCCATTCTGACGGGCGGCTTGAATCCGGATTATGCCGTGCGAACCGTCCTTCTGTTCCAGACCGTCGATCGCCTCGGCGGCGTTCTTGATCACATTGCCGAAAGCCTGCGCCAAAAGGCGGCTGTCAAACGTGCCCTTGAGCGGTTCGTTGCCGAATATCCGCTCGAAGGTGATGTCGGCGCGGCTCACTTCGACCAGGAAAGACGCCTCACGCAGTGATTCGCGCAGATCGATGGCCTTCATCTCGGGCTTGGGCATACGCGCGAAGGCGGAGAATTCGTCGACCATGCGGCCGATATCCTCGACCTGCCGGATGATGGTGTCGGTACACTGGTCGAAAACCTCGCGGTCCTCGGTGATGACCTTGCCGTAGCGGCGCTTGATGCGCTCGGCCGAAAGCTGGATCGGCGTCAGCGGGTTCTTGATCTCGTGGGCGATGCGGCGCGCCACGTCGGCCCACGCGGAAGAACGCTGGGCCTGAACCAGATCGGTGATGTCGTCGACCGTCACGACGTAGGATTTTTCCTCAGAACCGTCGTCGCCCGCCTCGATGGTGATCTGCACATTGAAGGTGCGCTCGGTGCCGGCGCGGAAGAATGTCACCTGCTCGCGGTAGACGGGCTTGCCCGACTGGCGGCCGATCTCGAAGACGCGGCCGACATGCGGTAGAACGGCGGAGAGGTTCTGCCCGAGCGCGGCACTGGCGGAGATAGCCAGCATCGATTCGGCCGAACGGTTGACGATGGTGACGATGCCGTAGGGATCGACGCCGATGACGCCGGCGGTGACGCCGGCGAGCACGGCCTCGGAAAAGCGCCGCCGCTCGTCGATCAAGTCCTTCGCCGACAGGATCTCGTTGCGTTGCGATTTGAGTTCCAGCAGCATCTTGTTGAACGTGTCGCCGAGCGAGGCAACGTCGCCATCGGAAGGCCTGACCGGGACCGCGACGTCGAGATTGCCGGTCGCCACCTCATCGGCCGCACCGATGAGCTGGCGAATCGGCCGCACGAGACGGTCGGCAACGGCAATGCCGGTCCATATCGCCGACAGGATGATGATCAGGGTCAGCGACAGGTAGGGCAGCGCGAAGGCGACCTGCGACGTGCGCCTGTTGTCCTCGAGATTGCGGTATTCGTCGGTGTTGGACCTGACGATCTGCCGGGCCTTGATCACCTCGGGATCGACCAGGCGGATGGTGTAGAGGTAGAGACCCTCGATCTCGCGTAGCTTGACGATGGCCCCCATGATGTTGCGGGTGCGCGGCTCTATCAGCACCGGTTTGCCCTCGCTAGCGCTGCTGACTGAGCCTTCCGGCGGCTCCGGCATGGCGAAATCGGCATCGGTCTGGGCGCTCATGACGAACGAGCCATCGGGCTTGATCAGCGCCGCATGCGCCAGCGACCGACCCACCGCCTCCTTGTTCAGGAGGTCGAGAAAGCCTGTGCGATCAAGGCCGTAGAGCGTGCGCGACGCATCGAGATCATAGGCCATCGACAGCGTCGTGCCCTGCAGATTTCGGGCGTTTTCCTGGACATAGGCATCGGCGATCGACAGCGAGGAATTGACGATCGTCTTGGTGCGGATCTCGAACCAGCGGTCGAGGCCGATATCGAGCGTGATCGAGGCGATGATCGCCACCATGATGGCGGGTATGGCGGCAACCAGCGCGAACATGGCAACGATGCGCACATGCAGCCGCGAGGCGGCCTTGCCGTGCCGGCGCGCCATGACGATGCGATGCACCTCGCGTCCGACCAGCGCCATGAGGAAAAGCACGAAGGCGGCGTTGAGCGCGATCAGCGCCCAGGTCGTCCTGGCGTCAGGCGCGATCGGCGTCGCGCCGACCAGGATGGTGAACGAAATGGCCGCCATGACCAGCGCGCCGACGACCGCCACGATGCCGGGCAGTGCCAGCAGGCGGCGCCCGTCTCGCGCGCCGGGTTCGCTGAAAAGCGGTTGGTTGAGTACAGGTGCCTGCGGAGCCATGTCGCCGTCTGGGAGCCAATGATTGCGTCCGATCTATGCAACGCATTGTGGCGATTATGCAACAAGTGTGACAATGGCGGAAATCTTTCGCCGCTCAGTCCCCTGAAAAAGAGTGCGTCAGATCGGCGTTCAGCCCGGCCGCGATGATTTATAGACGTTGACGCCCAGTTCGCGAATCTTCTTGCGCAGCGTGTTGCGGTTCAGCCCCAGCAGTTCGGCGGCCTTGATCTGGTTGCCGCGGGTTGCCGTCATCGAGGCCAGGACCAGCGGATATTCGACTTCGGACAGGATCCGCTGATAGAGGCCGGCGGGCGGCAATTCGCCGGCAAACGAGGCGAAATAGCGCTGCAGGAAATGCTCCACCGCCTGGCCGATGGAGAGGTCGTCGGGGATGAGGTTGCCGCCGCCGGGGACCACGGGGCGCTCGCCGGTCTTGAGTTCCGCCTCGATGATCTCGGCGGAAATCTCGTCCTGCGAATAGAGCGCCGCCAGCCGGCGAACGAGGTTTTCCAGTTCGCGCACATTGCCCGGCCAAGGGTAGCGCTTCATCAGTTCGATGCCGCCGGACGAGATGCGCTTGGTCTGTAGGCCTTCCATCTCGCCCAGCTTGAAGAAGTGACGCACGAGGTCGGGCACGTCCTCTGAACGCTCGCGCAATGCCGGCAGCCTGAGCGGCACGACATTGAGGCGATAGAACAGGTCTTCGCGGAACAAACCCTGGTTGATGAGCGTGCGCAAATCCTTGTTGGTGGCGGCGACGATGCGCACATCGGTCTTGATCGGCGTGCGGCCGCCGACGGTCGTGTATTCGCCCTGCTGCAGGACACGCAGCAGGCGGGTCTGCGCCTCCATCGGCATATCGCCGATCTCGTCGAGGAAAAGCGTGCCGCCCTCGGCCTGCTCGAAACGGCCGGTGGAGCGGTTCTGGGCGCCGGTGAAAGCGCCCTTCTCGTGACCGAACAATTCCGATTCGATCAAGTCGCGCGGGATCGCCGCCATGTTGATGGCGACGAATGGACCGCCGCGACGGCGGCCATATTCATGCAGCGCGCGTGCCACCAGTTCCTTGCCGGTGCCGGATTCGCCGGAGATCATCACCGTCAGGTCGGTCTGCATCATGCGCGCCAGCATGCGGTAGATGTCCTGCATGGCCGCCGAGCGGCCGACCAGCGGCATCGTTTCGGGCTGCTCATCCGGCCGCGCGTCGATCTTCGGCCGCCTCGGCTCCGACAGCGCCCGGTTGACGATGTTGAGCAACTCGGTCAGGTCGAACGGTTTTGGCAGATATTCATAAGCGCCGGTCTCGGATGCACGGATGGCCGTCATGAACGTGTTCTGGGCGCTCATGACGATGACGGGCAGCTCGGGCCGCGCCTTCTTGATGCGGGGCAGCATGTCGAAGGCGTTCTCGTCCGGCATGACCACGTCGGTGATGACGAGGTCGCCCTCGCCTGCCGCTACCCACCGCCACAAAGTCGAGGCATTGGAGGTGACGCGCACCTCGTGGCCGACGCGAGACAAAGCCTGATTGAGCACGGTGCGGATCGCCGCATCGTCATCGGCGACGAGAATATTGCCGCGAACGGTCATTTGCGGTCTCCTTCGCCGTCTTCATCGGCACCAAGCTGCGTTTCCTTCCAGGCCGGCATCAGGATGCGGAAGGTGGTTCCGCGTGGGGTCGATTCGCATTCGATGATGCCGCCATGCTCGCCGACGATCTTGGCAACAAGTGCCAGCCCCAGCCCCGAGCCATTCGGCTTGGTGGTGATGAAGGGATCGAACAGGATCGGCAGGATGTCCTCCGAGACGCCGGAGCCATTGTCGCGCACGCAGAACTCCAGCGGCAGCGAGACGCGGTCCTGCGTGCCCGGAACCGAAACGCGAATGCCGGGCCGGAAGGCGGTCGACAGCACGATCTCACCCTGCGGATCGCCGCCGATCGCCTCGGCGGCGTTCTTGACCAGGTTGAGGAACACCTGGATCAGTTGGTCGCGATTGGCGAACACCGGAGGCAATGATGGATCATAGTCCTCCAATATCTTGATTTTCTTTGCAAAACCATTCTTGGCGATCGCCTTCACATGGTCGAGTACGACATGGATGTTGACGGGATAGCGGTCGATCGGACGCTCGTCGGAAAAGACCTCCATGCGATCGACCAGCGAGACGATGCGATCGGTCTCGTCGGTGATCAGTCGGGTCAGCGCGCGGTCCTCATCGGAAGCGGACAGTTCGAGCAGTTGCGCGGCGCCACGAATGCCGGAGAGCGGGTTCTTGATCTCATGGGCGAGCATCGCCGCCAGGCCGGTCACCGAGCGCGCCGCGCCGCGATGCGTCATCTGGCGGTCGATCTTGTCGGCCATCGACCGCTCCTGGAACATGACCACGACGGAGCCCGGGAATTCCGGCACCGGCGCGACATAGAGATCGACGACCTTCTCGATGCCGAGGCGTGGCGACGACACATCGACCCGATACTCGTTGACCGGTGCCCGGCGTTCGCGCACCTGATCGACCAGCGTCAGCAGCGGGCTGCCGAAGGGGATCAACTTCGACAAAGTATTGCGCGCCAGCATGGTCGCGCTGGAGCGAAAAAAGTCCTCTGCATCGGCATTGGCGAAGGTGATGAAGCCTTCGTCGCTGATCATGATCACCGGGCGGCGGATCGTGTTGAGGACTATCTGGGCGGCATCAGCCATTTCAGACCCCTGGCCAGCGATAGCGTTCATGCGGCGC
The DNA here is from genome assembly GCF_013170725.1 of Mesorhizobium erdmanii. Lineage (NCBI taxonomy): Bacteria > Pseudomonadati > Pseudomonadota > Alphaproteobacteria > Hyphomicrobiales > Phyllobacteriaceae > Mesorhizobium > Mesorhizobium erdmanii. The sequence goes on from NZ_CP033361.1 coordinate 4,074,489, forward strand.
TCCGCAGGCTCAAGGGTTGCGGATCACGCGAGAAAACATTTCGCAGCGAGGCAATGACGCGGCCCGGCTCGAACGTGGTCAGGATGGCTTTTCGGTCGTCGTCGGCGACGCCAACGGCATGGCGATCGAGATACCAGCCGAGATGCTTGCGCGCCTGGCGCAAGCCGCTTTCGACGCCATAGAGCGCCAGCATGTCCTCGTAGTGGGCGACGACATAGTCGGCCAGAGCCGCGGGATCTCGCGGGACGTTGGTCGCCGTTTCGCCAGCAGCGGCGGTTGCGATGCCGCCGGCGACCCAGGGCGCGCCATAGTGCGCGCGGCCGACCATCACGGCATCGGCGCCGGATTGATCGAGAATGGCGGCGGCCTCGGCCGGGGAACAGACATCGCCATTGGCAACGACGGGAATCGACACCGCTTCCTTGACGCGGGCGATGGCGCGCCAGTCGGCCTTGCCCTGATAGAATTGGCAGCGCGTGCGGCCGTGCACCGTCACCATGCTGACACCCGCCTGCTCGGCGCGGCGCGCGAGGATGGGCGCATTGAGCGCAGCTTCGTCCCAACCGAGCCGCATCTTGACCGTCACCGGCACCTTGACCGCGCCGACCACGGCCTCGATCAGCGACAGCGCGTGATCGAGATCCAGCATCAATGCCGAGCCGGCATAGCCACCAGTGACCTTCTTGGCCGGGCAGCCCATGTTGATGTCGATGATGTCGGCACCCTCGCCCGCAGCCATGCGCGCGGCTTCGGCCATGTGCACGGCCTCACGGCCGGCGAGCTGCACCATATGGACGGGGAGGCCGGAATGACGTATGCGCAGGTCGAAGCCGGCCCTGCCCTTGGCGAGTTCGCCGCTCGCCACCATTTCGGACACGACCAAGCCGGCGCCATGAGCGTGGGCGCGCCGCCGGAAAGGCTCGTCAGTAATACCCGACATCGGCGCAAGGAATACGCGATTGCGGATTTCCACGCCGCCGACATCGAGAGGCGCGGCCAATTTGGCTGAGTTAACCATGCACAAAAACCAAGCACGTCCATTCGTTGCACATTCTCTAGCCATATCGGCCACAATGTGCAACGCGGAATGACGCCACATTAAGGCGCAATTGGGAAAAAGCCGCCCTTCGGTTTTTGCCGCGACCAGGGCATCGCGTATCCATCAAAACCGGCGAAGGACGCTTTTGAGTTCATATTTGACGCACGATCTTTTCGGAAAACCAATTACACTTTTGGGGATCGTGCGCTAAGCCAATCGCCATGACCGACGGAAGTGAAAACTCGAGCGCGACGGGTGGGGTTGCGGTGGTGATCGTCGCCGCCGGCCGCGGCGCTCGTGCCGGGCAGGCCAACGGACCCAAGCAGTACCAGAATATCGGCGGACGCGCCGTCATTGCGCATACGCTGGAGATGTTTCTCGCCCATCCGCGAACCGGCCGGATTGTCGTCGCCATCCATGCAGACGACCGCGAACTGTTTCAGCATGCGGCGGGCGGCCTCGTGAATGAGAACCAGGCTCGGCGTGTCATCACCGTCATTGGGGGGCCCACGCGTCAGGAGTCCGTCCGGCTCGGGTTGCTGGCGCTGAAAGACCACGCGCCTGACCAGGTTCTCATTCACGATGCCGTGCGCCCGTTCGTCGATGCGGACCTGATCGACCGCACCATCGCCGCCATCGGCGAGAACGAGGCGGCGTTGCCTGCCCTGCCCGTCGCCGACACGCTGAAGCGCGAGTCGGCGTCGGGCGCGGTCGCGGAAACCGTTTCCCGCAGCGGACTGCACGCGGCCCAGACACCGCAAGGTTTCCCCTACCGGCCGATCCTTGCGGCGCATGACAGGGCGCATCAATTGGGCAGAAAGGACTTCACCGACGATGCGGCCATCGCCGAATGGGCGCATATTCCAGTCCAACTCGTTCCGGGCTCGCCGGACAATGTCAAACTCACCTGGGCACGGGACATCGCCATGGCGCACGAGCGGCTTTCCAGCGAACGGCAACACTTCCCCGACATTCGCACCGGCAACGGCTACGACGTCCATGCCTTCGAACCCGGCGACCATGTCACCTTGTGCGGCGTCGCCATTCCGCATGACAAGAAACTCTCCGGCCATTCCGATGCCGATGTCGGCCTGCACGCTTTGACCGATGCACTGCTGGCGACTTGTGGTGATGGCGACATCGGCACGCATTTTCCGCCGTCCGACCCGCAGTGGAAGGGTGCAGCGTCGCGCATCTTCGTCGAACACGCGGCCAAAGTGGTGCGCGGGCGCGGCGGGCGCATCGCCAATGCCGACATCACACTGATATGCGAGGCGCCGCGCGTCGGCCCGCACCGCCAGGCAATGACATCGGCGCTATCGCGGATGCTGGGCATTTCCGCCGACCGCATCTCGATCAAGGCGACAACCAACGAGAAGCTCGGCTTCGTCGGCCGCGAGGAAGGCATTGCGGCGATCGCCACCGCCAGCGTGGTGTTTCCCGGAGAAGTGCCGGAATGAGCAACGCCGAACTCGCCATCGCCCTGCTTGGCGCCTGTCAGAAACGCGGCATCATGGTGGCGACGGCGGAAAGCTGTACCGGCGGCTTGATCATCGCCGCGCTCACCGACATTGCCGGCTCGTCGGCCGTGGTCGACCGCGGCTTCATCACCTATTCCAACGAAGCCAAGATGGAGATGCTCGGCGTTTCCGCCGCAACTCTCGACGCGCATGGCGCGGTGTCGCGCGAAACGGTGCTGGAGATGGCGGCCGGCGCGCTGGCGCATTCACGCGCGAGCCTCTCACTTGCCGTTACCGGCATTGCCGGCCCCGGCGGAGGGTCGGCGGACAAGCCGATCGGCCTGGTCTGGTTCGGGATCGCCCTGGCTGGCCGGCCTGAAGTCGCCGAGCGCCAGCTGTTCGGCCACAAGGGCCGCGAATTAATCCGCCACGAGACGGTGAGACACGCGCTGCAACTCGGCCTGCGCGCGCTGGACTGACAATCACAGTCCGGATCAGTTGGGGTTTGCGCCGTAGATCACGTCGGCGCGTTTCTCGAAGGCCTCGGAAAACATGCGGAAGCCGCGGTCGAACATCGTTCCCATCAGCACGCCGAGAATACGGCTCTTGAACTCGTAGTCGATGAAGAAGTGAACCTCGCAACCGCTATCGGTCGGGTCGAAGCGCCAGATATTGCTGAGGTATTTGAACGGCCCGTCGATGTATTTGACGTCGATGGTCTCTTCGTCGGGCTTCAGCAGCACCTGCGTGGTGAAGGTCTCGCGGATCGCCTTGTAGCCGATGCTCATATCGGCAACGAGAATGGTGCGCCCGTCGCGCTCCTTGCGCGAACGCACCGTCAGCGCTTCGCAAAGCGGCAGAAACTGCGGATAGGCCTCGATGTCGGCGACCAGCGCGAACATCTGCTGCGGCGTATGGGCAACGCGGCGGGTGGCTTCGAATTTCGGCATAAAACCGGCTAGAATGACTTCTGGAGTTGCGCTTCCCGCGCAGCGCGCAGCCGGGCGAAATCGTCGCCGGCATGGTGCGAGGAGCGTGTCAGCGGGCTCGATGCCACCAGCAGAAAGCCCTTGGTCCGACCGATCGTCTCGAAGGACTTGAACTCTTCGGGTGTGACGAAGCGGATCACCGGATGGTGCTTCTTCGACGGCTGCAGATATTGGCCGATGGTCATGAAGTCGACATTGGCCGAACGCAGATCATCCATCAGTTGCAGGATTTCGTTCCGCTCCTCGCCCAGGCCAACCATGATGCCGGACTTCGTGAAGATGGACGGATCGAGTTCCTTGACCCGCTGCAACAGCCGGATCGAATGGAAATAGCGGGCGCCCGGCCGGACCTTCAGATAGTTCGACGGAACGGTTTCGAGATTGTGGTTGAAGACGTCGGGCCTCGCTGCCACGACGATCTCCAGCGCGCCGTCCTTGCGCAGGAAATCGGGCGTCAGGATTTCGATCGTGGTCGACGGCGTCGCCGCCCGGATCGCCCGTATGACATCGGCGAAATGCTGCGCACCGCCATCGGCGAGATCATCGCGGTCGACCGAGGTGATGACGACGTGGGTCAGGCCCATTTGCTTTACCGCGTGTGCCACCCGCGCGGGCTCGTCGGGGTCGAGCGCGGTCGGAATACCGGTGGCGACATTGCAGAAGGCGCAGGCGCGCGTGCAGATCTCGCCCATGATCATGAAGGTGGCGTGCTTCTTTTCCCAGCACTCGCCGATATTCGGGCAACCCGCCTCTTCGCAGACCGTTACCAGCTTGTGGGATTTCACGATCTCGCGTGTCTCGGCATAGCCCTTTGAGACCGGCGCCTTGACGCGGATCCAGTCCGGCTTGCGCAACACCTCCTGGTCGGGCTTGTGCGCCTTCTCGGGATGCCGCAGCCGCGGCGCGTTGGCGATCGTGTCGAGGACAGTGACCATCTCAAACCCTGGCTCTTCTTGCGACCGCCTGTCTGCCGGCGATCGTCACTTTTACGTCATCTAGGACTTTTCGACACAAAGAAAAAGGCCGAGGCGGCGCATGCCGCCACAGCCGTTTTCGCATAGCCAGGAACGCTATCGACTAGCGACGCACCAGGCGACCGACCCAGATCAGCAGGCAGGCACCGATGAAGCCTGTGATCAGATAGGCGGTCCAGCCGACGCCGAACACGCCGATGTTGAGCGCCTGCAGGATGGCATTCAGCACCACCGCCCCAACGATGCCCATGATAATGTTCATGAAAATGCCGGTGTTGCTCTTCATGACCATTTCGGCGAACCAGCCTGCTAGGCCGCCGATGATGATGGCTGCGATCCAGCCCACGCCGTTCAAGTGCATATGCCTTCTCCTTGCGCATGTAAAAATGCATCTGGAAACGAACTGCCTTGCCGTCGAGATCCCGCAGCTTCCGCAGTTGAGTCTCCTGAAGCGAATCTATCACGCGTTCAAGGCGCGGCCATAGGCGTCGAGCACGCTTTCCTTCATCATTTCCGACAGCGTCGGATGCGGGAAGATGGTGTGCATCAGCTCTTCCTCGGTCGTTTCGAGGTTCATCGCCACGACAAAACCCTGGATCAGTTCGGTCACCTCGGCGCCGACCATATGAGCGCCGAGCAACTGGCCGGTCTTCTTGTCGAAGATGGTCTTGACGAAGCCCTGGTCCTCGCCAAGCGCGATCGCCTTGCCGTTGGCGGCGAACTGGAAGCGGCCGACGCGGATATCCTTGCCGTCGGCCTTGGCCTTCGCTTCAGTCAGGCCGACCGAGGCGACCTGCGGATTGCAGTAGGTGCAGCCGGGGATCTTGAGCTTGTCGATCGCGTGCACGCCGGGAAAGCTGGCGATCTTTTCGATGCAGACCACGCCCTCATGCTCGGCCTTGTGAGCAAGCATGGGCGGGCCGGCGACATCGCCGATGGCGTAGATACCCGGCACGTTCGTCTTGCCGTAACCGTCGACGACGACACAGCCGCGATCGGTCTTCACGCCAAGCGCTTCAAGGCCGAGGCCCTCGATATTGCCTTGCACACCGACGGCCGAGATCATGCGGTCGGCGGTGATCTTCTCGACCTTGCCGTCCTTCATCTCGACATGCGCGGTGACCGAGTTGGCCCCTTTCTCGACCTTGGTGACCTTGGCTTCGAGAATGATCTTCATGCCTTGCTTCTCGAACTGCTTCTGCGCGAATTTCGAGACCTCGGCGTCTTCGACCGGCATCACCGCCGGCAGCAGTTCGACAACCGTCACGTCGGCGCCCATGGTGCGGTAGAAGGAGGCGAATTCGATGCCGATGGCGCCCGAGCCCATCACCAGCAGCGACTTCGGCATTTCCTTCGGCACCATGGCCTCGAAATAGGTCCAGATCAGTCTGCCGTCCGGCTCGATGCCGGGCAGCGCGCGCGGCCGGGCGCCGGTCGCCAAGATGATGTGCTTGGCGGTGTAGGTGCCCCCGCCCTTGACGCCTTTCGGCACCGGCGGCTGCGGCTCCATCGGCTTCTTGGCCGTCTTGGAAACGACGATCTCACCAGGCTTGGAAAGCTTCGCCTCGCCCCAGATGACGTCGACCTTGTTCTTCTTCATCAGGAAGGCCACGCCGCCATTCAGCCTCAACGATACTTTTCGCGAACGGTCAACCACGGCCGCCGTGTCGGCGCTGATCTTGCCGCCTTCGAGCTTGAGGCCATAATCCTTCAGATGATCGGAATAGTGCATGATCTCGGCCGAGCGCAGCAGCGCCTTGGTCGGTATGCAGCCCCAGTTGAGGCAGATGCCGCCAAGATGCTCGCGCTCGACGATCGCCGTCTTGAAGCCAAGCTGGGCGGAACGCACCGCCGTGACATAGCCGCCGGGACCGGAGCCGATGATGATGACGTCGTAATTCTCAGCCACGGTTTTCTCCTTGATCACAATTCCAGCATGACGCGTACGACCGATGTCAGCGCCTTGCCGATGTTTCGCGTGTTTTCGGCGTCGAGATGGACGCCGTCGAGCGGCGTGGTCACCGCCACCGTACCGGCATCGAAGAAGCCGCAGCCGGCTTCGTCGGCGAGTGTCGCGTATTGCGGTGCAAGTAATTTCGAGGCGTCATCGCCGCCGGCGAACATCGCCTTGAAATCGGCATTCTCGGTCCGGGTGACAAGAGGCGGGGAAACGATCAGGATCTGCGGCGCGGCCCAGTTGAATGGATAGTCATGGCCACGCACGATGTCGATCAGCCGCTGGATGCCATACTTGGCTGCAACGGGGTTGCCGTGGATCCAGGGCTTCATGTCGTTGGCGCCGAGCATGATGACGATCAGGTCGATCGGGGCATGTGTCGCCAAAACCGTGGGCAACGTTTTGGCACCGTTGCGGTCGGCCCCGGCCATATGATCGTCGAAGGCGGTGGTGCGGCCATTGAGGCCATCGGCGATGACTTGCACGCCGCCACCGAGGCCAGCCTGCAGCACACTTGGCCAGCGGTCCTCAAGCGCATGACGGCCACCCTCGGCATTGTAGCCCCAAGTCAGCGAGTCGCCGTAGCAAAGCACCGTCTTCATGCGTTCAATCTGCCTTCATTTGAGCTACCCGCGCACCCGCCAGCGCACGACCGTCACAATGCCGCCCAGGACCAGAGAAAGCCGGAAGGCCCTGAAGGAGGTGAGGATGATCCGCACCGCCTTGCCCTTCCCTAGACCAGCATGCCCATCGGGTTCTCGATCAGCCGCTTGAAGGCGACCAGCAGTTCCGCGCCGAGGGCGCCATCGACGGCGCGATGGTCGGTCGACAGCGTCACCGACATGACGGTGGCGATCTTGATCTCGCCGTTCTTGACCACCGCCCGCTCTTCGCCCGCACCGACAGCCAGGATCGTCGCATGCGGCGGGTTGATGACTGCGGCGAAGTCTTTGATGCCGAACATGCCGAGATTGGAGACGGCCGTAGTGCCGCCCTGATATTCTTCCGGCTTCAGCTTGCGGCTGCGGGCGCGGCTCGCCAGATCCTTCATCTCGTTGGAGATGGTGGACAGCGTCTTTTCATCCGCATGCCGGATGATCGGCGTGATCAGGCCGCCGGGGATCGACACGGCAACGCCGACATCGGCATGCTTGTGCTTGACCATGGCGCTTTCGGTCCACGACGCATTGGCATCCGGCACCGCCTTCAAGGCCATAGCCATCGCCTTGATCACCATGTCGTTGACCGACAGCTTGTAGGCCGGGGCCTCGCCCTTATCCGTCTTCTTCATCGGAGCCGCCGCATTGATTTGTGTGCGCAGCGCCAGCAGTGCGTCAAGCTCGCAGTCGAGCGTCAGGTAGAAATGCGGAATGGTGGTCTTGGCCTCGACGAGGCGGCGCGCGATGGTTTTGCGCATGTTGTCGTGCGGGACGAGGACGTAGGAACCCTCCTCGAACAGCTTCAGCACCTGGTCGTCCGACATCGCCTTCACGGCAGGGGCGGCAGCAGCCGGAGCGCCCGCAGAAGCCTTGGCCGCGGGTGTCGCCTTGGCACCGCCGCCGGCAATCGCGGCATCGACATCGGCTTTCACCACACGGCCATGCGGGCCGGTGCCGGTCACGGCAGATACGTCGACCCCGGCTTCCTTGGCGATGCGGCGTGCGAGCGGCGAAGCGAAGGTGCGCTCGCCGACTGCATGACCATTGGCGGCCGGAGCCGTCTCTGCCTTCGGAGCGGCCGCGGCAGCAGGTTCGGCCTTTGGCGCCTCGGCCTTGGGAGCCTCGACTTTCGGCGCCTCGGCCTTCGCGGGCGCAGCACCGCCGCCGCTTTTCGCTGCGGCGCCCGCGTCCTCGCCCTCGGCCGCAAGCACGGCGATCAGAGCATTGACCTTGACGCCTTCGGTGCCGGCGGGAACGACGAGCTTGGCGACCGTCCCCTCATCAACGGCCTCGACCTCCATCGTCGCCTTGTCGGTCTCGATCTCGGCGATGACATCGCCCGGCGAAACCTTGTCGCCTTCCTTGACCAGCCACTTCGACAGATTGCCCTCTTCCATCGTGGGGGAGAGCGCCGGCATGGTGATGTTGATTGGCATTTTGTCCTCCCGCCCGGTTCAGCGATATGCGACGGCTTTGACCGCCTCGATGACCTCGCCGACATTCGGCAGCGCCAGCTTCTCGAGGTTTGCCGCATAAGGCATCGGCACGTCCTTGCCGGCAATGGTGATGACCGGCGCGTCGAGGAAATCGAAGGCGCGCTGCGAAACCTGGTTGGCGATATGGTCGCCGACCGAGCTCTGCGGGAAGCCTTCCTCGACCACGACCAAACGGTTGGTCTTCTTGACCGAGGCGATGATCGTGTCGAGGTCGAGCGGGCGGATGGTCCTGAGATCGATGATCTCGGCGTCGATGCCCAGACCGCGCAGTTCCGCCTCCGCCTTCACCGCATAGGTCATGCCGATACCGAACGAGACGATGGTGACGTCCTTGCCTTGCTTGTGGATGCGCGCCTTGCCGATCGGCAGCACGAAATCATCGAGCTTCGGCACGTCGAAGGACTGGCCGTAGAGGATCTCGTTCTCGAGGAAGATGATCGGGTTCGGATCGCGGATCGCCGCCTTCAGCAACCCCTTGGCGTCGGCTGCCGTATACGGCATCACCACCTTCAGGCCCGGAATGTGGCTGTACCAGGCGGCATAGCACTGCGAATGCTGGGCGGCGACGCGGGCGGCAGCCCCGTTCGGTCCGCGGAACACGATCGGCGCGCCCATCTGGCCGCCCGACATATAGAGCGTCTTGGCGGCCGAGTTGATGATCTGGTCGATCGCCTGCATGGCGAAGTTGAAGGTCATGAATTCGACGATCGGCTTCAGGCCGGCCATAGCAGCGCCAACGCCGACGCCCGCAAAACCATGCTCGGTGATCGGCGTGTCGACGACGCGACGCGGTCCGAACTCCTGCAGAAGGCCTTGGGTGATCTTGTAGGCGCCCTGGTATTCGGCGACCTCCTCGCCCATGATGAAGACATCGCCGTCGCGGCGCATTTCCTCGGCCATGGCATCGCGCAGCGCTTCGCGCACCGTGGTCGAGACCATTTCCGTGCCGGCCGGAATGTCGGGATCGGCGGCGATTTCGGTTTTCGGCGCGGCCGCGACCGGGGCGGAGGCTGGCTTCGCAGCCTCCACCTTCTCCTCGGCTGGAGCCTCGGCCTTCGCAGGCGCTTCCGCCTTGGCGGGAGCAGCGGACTTGCCGACATCGGCGGCGCTTTCACCGTCTTGCAGCAGAACCGCGATCGGCGTGTTGACCTTGACGCCTTCGGTGCCGGCGGCGATCAGGATCTTTCCAATCGTGCCTTCATCGACGGCTTCGACTTCCATCGTCGCCTTGTCGGTTTCGATCTCGGCGATGACGTCGCCGGCGACGACCTTGTCGCCCTCGTTCTTCAACCACTTGGAAAGATTGCCCTCTTCCATGGTCGGCGAGAGAGCGGGCATGAGAATTTCGATCGGCATGTCCTCGCCCTCCCTTACAATACGATATCGGTCCAGAGCTCGGACGGATCCGGCTCCGCATCGTTCTGGGCAAATTCGGCGGCGTCGGCGACGATGTCGCGAACCTCCTTGTCGATGGTCTTCAGCTCGTCCTCGCTTGCCCACTTCTTGTCGATCAGCCGCGCCTTGACCTGCTCGATCGGATCATGGTCGGAGCGCATCTTCTGCACTTCTTCCTTGGAACGGTATTTCGCCGGGTCGGACATGGAGTGACCGCGATAGCGATAGGTCTGCATTTCGAGAATGATCGGCCCGTTGCCGGCACGGCACCATTCGGCAGCCTGATCACCGGCGGATTTGACCGCACGCACATCCATGCCGTCGACCTGGATGCCTGGAATCTTGAACGAGGCGCCGCGATGCGAAAAATTGGTTTCAGCCGACGAGCGCGACACAGAGGTGCCCATGGCGTAGCGGTTGTTCTCGATGATGTAGATCACCGGCAGCTTCCACAGCGAGGCCATGTTGAAACTTTCATAGACCTGGCCCTGGTTGGCGGCGCCGTCGCCGAAATAGGTCAGCGAGACGTTGTTGTTTTCCCGATAGCGGTTGGCGAAGGCGAGACCCGTGCCGAGCGACACTTGCGCACCGACAATGCCGTGGCCGCCGTAGAAATGCTTCTCCTTGGAGAACATGTGCATGGAGCCGCCCTTGCCCCGGGACAGGCCGCCGCGACGGCCGGTCAATTCGGCCATCACACCGCGCGGCGAAAGCTCCATGGCCAGCATATGGCCGTGGTCGCGATAGGCGGTGATCATCTGGTCGCCGTCGATCAGCGCCATCTTCATGCCCGTGACGACCGCTTCCTGGCCGATATAGAGATGGCAAAAGCCGCCGATGAAACCCATGCCGTAGAGTTGGCCGGCCTTTTCCTCGAAGCGGCGGATGAGCAGCATATGCCGATAGGCGGCAAGCTCTTCATCCTTGGTGAATTCAGCCGGCTTGGGCGCGGAAAGCCCTGATTTGCCGTCGGATTTGGATTTGGCAGGCGCTTTTCTGGCTGCGGTGGCCATGCATCACTCCCTGTTGGCGTCTCTTTGCGGACATTAGGGCAGGATGAAGTCTGCCCTGGGAAGATCAGCTCTCCCCACCGATTTATGCAAGGCTAACACGCGTCACAGCGTTGCGCCATGACGAATTTGCATAGCTGGCATGCGCCTAAGCAATTAAAATCATTGAAAATATTGGTGATTAACTGAACTTCAGTTATTTCGATGAGGTCGGCAACATGATGGTGATTTCGTCGGGCTGGGACAGGTTGAGCGCCCGGCGCGCCTGCTCGTCGAGCATGTCCTTCTCCAGAGTGCCGTCATGCATGAGCCGAACGCGCCGTTCGAGCTCGATCCGGCGGGCCTTGACGGCGTCGAGCTGGGCCTGCAGCGCAACTGTCTTCGCTTCCAGCTGATATTTCGAATTGATGCCGAATTCGCCGTGATAGGCGTGGAAGCCGAAATAGGCCAGAAACACCACGCAAAGCGAGGGGATGATCAGGCGGCCGGTGTTTCTCTGCTTGTGCTGACGCGTCCACATGACCGAATCCCCGTAGCCGCAAACTCAAACGACCCGGACCCTTTTTCGCCTGATTGTGCTTAACGGACGGTTACGGAGACTAACCCGGCAGTCAGCCAAACGAAAAAGGGCGGGAATGATCCCGCCCTTCGCGCACCATCCGAAATTTGGCGTCCTGGGATCAGCCCTTGATCACCGACTTGCCGGCGTAGCGTGCCTGCTTGCCGAGCTCTTCCTCGATGCGGATCAGCTGGTTGTATTTGGCCATGCGGTCGGAGCGCGACAGCGAACCGGTCTTGATCTGCCCGCAATTGGTGGCGACGGCGAGATCGGCGATGGTCGAATCCTCTGTCTCACCGGAGCGATGCGACATGACGGCGGTGTAGGCAGCCTTGTGCGCGGTCTCGACGGCGTCGAGCGTTTCGGTCAGCGAGCCGATCTGGTTGACCTTGACCAGGATCGAATTGGCAACGCCCATGCGGATGCCGTCGCGCAGGCGCGCCGTGTTGGTGACGAAGAGGTCGTCGCCCACCAGCTGCGTCTTCTTGCCGATCAGGTCGGTCAGGTACTTCCAGCCTTCCCAGTCGTCCTCGGCAAGACCGTCCTCGATCGAGATGATCGGATAGTCGGCGGCGAGCTTGGCGAGGTACTTGGCCTGCGCCTTGGGATCACGCGTCTTCTTCTCGCCCTCATAGACGTAATTGCCGTCCTTGAAGAACTCAGTCGCTGCGCAATCCAGACCGAGCGCAATCTCCTCGCCCGGCTTGAAACCGGCCTTCTCGATCGATTCCATGATGAAATCGAGCGCCACCGGCGCGCTCTTCAGGTTCGGCGCGAAGCCGCCCTCGTCGCCGACATTGGTGTTGTGGCCGGCATCCTTCAGCTTCTTGCGCAGCGTGTGGAAGATTTCCGAACCCCAGCGCACGCCTTCGCGCAAAGTCGGGGCGCCGACCGGCAGGATCATGAATTCCTGGAAGTCGATCGGGTTGTCGGCATGGGCGCCGCCATTGATGATGTTCATCATCGGCACGGGCAGGACATGTGCCTTGGCGCCGCCGACATAACGGTAGAGCGGCAGGCCGGCGGCATCGGCCGCGGCCTTGGCCACCGCCAGCGAAACCCCGAGAATGGCATTGGCGCCGAGCCGGCTTTTGTTGGGCGTGCCGTCGAGCTCGATCATCGTCTGGTCGATATGGATCTGGTTTTCGGCTTCCATGCCGCCGATCGCCTCGAACAGCTCGCCATTGACCGCTTCGACGGCCTTGAGCACGCCCTTGCCGAGATAGCGGGCGCCGCCGTCGCGAAGCTCGACGGCTTCGTGGGCGCCGGTCGAGGCGCCCGACGGCACAGCGGCGCGGCCCATCGAACCGTCTTCGAGCACGACGTCGACCTCGACGGTCGGGTTTCCACGGCTGTCCAGGATTTCACGTCCGACAATGTCGATGATGGCGGTCATTGCGATGTCCCCGATTGATCTGACGAAAGGTCGCGCCCGTCTTAGCCAAAGCGACGCAAAAGGCAATCCGGCCATGGCCGAATAGTGGCGCCAGGCCGATTCACGAAGCGCAAATTTCTGTCATCATAAGTCATGCCACCCGGGCGCGCATTCCAGGCTATGGCTGTTGTCGCGCGGGGCGAAACAGGAGGAGTTTCGCCATGTCCGAGTTGAGCGGGATCGTTAGTTTGTTCCTGATCGCGGCGGCGTTCTTGACGTCGTGCGACAACAAGCAATCGCCGTCGAAGGCTTTCGAGCCCTTGCCGGCATTGAGCACCAGCGAATAGCCGGTGGCGTTGAACCAAAAAAGGGCCCCGTCGCAACGAGGCCCTTTTTCGTTGACGTCAGGTCAATGCCAGTAGGGCGTGACCTTGTAATACTTATAAGACGCGTCGCGCGCGCTTTCGCCGTCGGCGCCGGCCAGTTCATTGATCGAATAGGCGGGTGCGGCCTTCAGCTGCTCCTTGGAGAAGGGCACGACGTAGCCGCCCTTGTCCTCGTCATAGTCGAGACTTGCCCAGGGAATTGCGTGGTATTTCTCGCCGATACCGAGAAAGCCGCCAAAGCCGATGACCGCGAACATGATGCCATTCGACGTCTTGTCGAGCATGATGTCCTCGATACTGCCGATGCTCTTGCCTTCGGTGTTGTAGACGGACGTGCCGATGACGCGCGAAGCGGCGATGGCTTCGGTGTGGCCTGTCTGGGTTGTCATGATCTGCTCCTCGTTGTCGTTGAACTCTGCTTTGACAATGAGGGGCGCGGGCGAAGGTTCCCGACTTTTTCGGCGGCGGCCAATCACTCCGCGAGGATGAAGGTAACCTTCATGTTGACGCGATAGGCAGCGATCTTGCCGTCCTCGACGACGATCTTCTGGTCCTGAATCCAGGCGCCTTCGACGTTCTTCAGGGTCTTCGAGGCGCGCGCGATTCCCTTTTCGATGGCGTCCTGAAAGCTCTTCTTAGACGACGAGGTGATTTCGGTGACGCGGGCGACGGACATGGCTTCCTCCTGCCAAACGCTCATTTGCCGTCAAAGCGTACAACCGGCCCCTCTCAACCACAAGCACCGGCGCGATAGCGGCTACTCAATGGCCTTTCGCTATCCGGTCGAACGCCATCAGCCTTTCCAAAAGCGCCGGCATATCCTTGAGCGGCAGCATGTTCGGGCCATCGGAAGAGGTCGAATTGTCAGGATCCTGATGGGTCTCGATGAAGACGCCGGCGACACCGACGGCGACGGCCGCCCGGGCCAAGGTCTCGACAAAACGGCGCTCGCCACCAGACGAACCGCCCTGCCCGCCCGGCTGCTGCACCGAATGCGTGGCGTCGAAGATCACCGGCGCGCCGATCTCGGCCATTACAGGCAGAGCGCGCATATCCGACACCAGCGTGTTGTAGCCGAAGGACGCACCGCGCTCGGTAGTCAAGACATTGGCGTTGCCGGACCCGGTGATCTTGGCGACCACATTCTTCATGTCCCAGGGCGCCAGGAACTGCCCCTTCTTGACGTTGATCACCTTGCCCGTCCTGGCGGCCGCGACCAGCATGTCGGTCTGGCGCGACAGGAAGGCCGGGATCTGCAGCACATCGACGTGCGGCGCGACGATCGCGCATTGCTCCTCGGTGTGGACATCGGTCAGAACGGGAAGCGAAAATTCCTTGCGCAGTTCGTCGAAGACCGGAAGTGCGGCGTCCATGCCGGCGCCGCGCGTTGCCGACAGCGAGGTGCGGTTGGCCTTGTCGTAGCTTGTCTTGTAGACGAGGCCGATGCCGAGCTTGGCGGTCAATTCCTTCAACGCGCCGGCCATGTCGAAGGCATGCTGGCGCGATTCGAACTGGCACGGGCCGGCGATCAACGCCAAGGCCGCCTTGTTGTCGAACACGACGTTACCGACGGATACCGTCGAATTGGGCGCCATCGAATTGGACGCTTGGGACTTGCTCATGGGACCTCCCGGAAGATGAAAGCCGCGCCCTGTCCGGATGCCGGCCGCACGACAATTTCGTTGCCCGCTATATCGTGCTGGATGGCATTGGCCGCAAGCAGGCTCGACGTGGCATCGGCGCTGCGGACTGCAAAGACGATCGCCATGAAGCGAAGTTTCGTCGATGACCCGGCCGGAACGCCAAAGCGGGCGGTGAACGATTCGGCGCCGAGCACGCTCAAGGTTGCATTCGGCAGGGGAAACGCATTCCCCTCGTCGCCGGCAGCAGGATCGTTCACCGCGACGGAGATCAGCCTGCTCTGTTCGGCAGGCTGATCGCTGACCGCCACGACTTCCACGATGCCAAAGGCGCCGTTGGCGTGGGCCTGCAAGGCCGTACGGTCCACCTTTGGCGCGTTGATCCGCTGGCACGCAAAGAGGAACGCGTCGGTTGCGTTGCTGGCGGAGGCGAAGGCCAGTTTGAATGAGGCTACGTCGCTCTTGCCCGACGTATCGGTAAAAGCGCGCGAAAAACTCAGCGTGTCCCCCGCCGACAGGCCGGCCTCGACATAGCGTGCATGGTCGGCATCGGCATCGTCGGTCCCCAGGACCGCCGCGGAAAATCCTTCATCGCCGCGGCTGTCGCGATAGGCACGGTCGCGCTTGACGAAGACGTTGCCCTCGGCCGCCGCGTCAAGGGCTGCTTGCTGGTTGCCGATCGCCAGCGGCTCCAGGTAGGTGCCGTCAGCGAGGAAAACGCAGCAATTTTCCGTTCCAAAGGGATGGATGCCGGTAGGGGCGACGACGAAGCCCAGCGAAGTGAGCCGGGCTCGCGCCTCATCGAGGCTCCGCGTCGGCAGAACCAGATGGTCGAGCGGATGAATGCCGGTTGCTGTTGTTCGGGTCATTGAGGCGCGATGTGCATCATTCCGAAGACCGGTTCAAGGTCATTTCCGTCGGCGGCACCGAGGACTTGTCGAGATCCAGAATCGGGCCTGGGATCAGCTGCCGGCGATGACGTCGGCGGAATAGCGCAGTTCGCGCAATGGTTTGACCTTGCTGGTGGTCTGCGCATAGAGCGGATGCGCCTTGTAGGCCGCCAGCGCCGCATCATCTGCGAATTCAGCGTAAACGACCACGTCAACTTCATCCGACAGCGGGTCGACCTTGGTGTTCAAAGTGACCTCGAACAGGCTGGAATGAGAGATGTTGCCGAGCGCCAGCAACCCGGTGCGCACTGCCTCCACATCCTCCTTGCGCCGCGCGCTGAAGAAAACGATATGCCGGATCAATTCCGCCTCCTCGATCTGAATGCCGGGGTCTTTAGTGACGGCGGTCCCCTCACGTCAACCGCTCATGGCGCGACGCGTCCATGCGACGCGCCTCGCACGAGGCCGGACCTCATCCCAAAGCGACGAACACGTCGGATGAAACGCCGGGTTGCTATTTTAGGAAGGGATATTCAGGCCTTGCCGGTGACGTAACGCATGACATGGGAGAGTTCCCTGACCGAAATGTCGAGATACCGGCCCTGATTGTAGAGACCGTCCCAGATCAGGAAGAACGCGATCGCGGCAATGAAGATTACATAACGCATGGCTAAAGCTATCGCACAAGCGCTGCGCCTGCCATAGACGTTTTCTGGATTTTGGCCAGCAGCCACTCGATGCAATGGGGCGGATGCCAGGCGATACGTGGCACAGCCCAGCTAATGACCTGCCTCTTGAAGTCCCCCCTCATGACGTGGAAGATTGTGGTCGGCATTTGCCAGGAAGCGCTGAAGCTGAGGCTAAGGGACGCGCTTTGGTTCGAGTTCGCCTGTCGCCGAGCCCGTGAGCCACCGGGAACAGGCAAGGGCGTTCGAACCTGGTGAATGATCCAAGAGAACCGTGGCTCGGCAATTTGCGCTGGCACCACGGAAATCCAGGGGCGTGAAATGGCACACGGGGAACATCATAACGGACAGAGCGAAGCGGTCAGGCTCGACGAGTTCAATTTCGCCGAAATCGTCAAGGGCCTGCCGGCCAAGGCACGCATGGTGCTGTCGGCGGCGATGAACCTGCCGCGCGGCTCTCTCAAGGTCAGGATGCCGGATGGCCGCGCCGTTCTCGTTGGCGGCAAGGGACCTGGCCCGGATGCCGAACTGGTGCTCAAGAACTGGCGCCTGCCAGGCCGCGCCTTTTCCGGCGGCACGATCGGCGTTGCCGAATCGTACATGGACGGCGATTGGGAAAGCCCCGACGTCACCAGCTTCCTGGAATTGTTCGTGGTCAATTCGGCGATCGGCGAACGCGTCGCCGGCGGCGCCAGCTGGCTCATCAACACCGTCCAGCGCATCCGCCACTGGTTCAACGAGAACACACGGACCGGTTCGAAGCGCAACATCTCGGCGCATTACGATCTCGGCAACGCCTTCTACAAGGAATGGCTCGACCCGAGCATGACCTATTCCTCGGCGCTCTACGCCAACGGCGCCAATGACCTCGAAAGCGCCCAGGCCGCCAAATATCGGGCGCTGGCCAAGGATATAGGGATCGGCAGAAAGGATCATGTGCTGGAGATCGGTTGCGGCTGGGGCGGCTTCGCCGAATTCGCCGCGCGCGAAATCGGCTGCCGCGTTACGGGATTGACGATCAGCCGCGAACAGCACGACTTCGCCAAGGCACGCATCGCCAACGCCGGGCTTGCCGACAAGGTCGACATCAAGCTGCAGGATTATCGCGACGAAACCGGGACTTACGACCGGATCGCGTCGATCGAGATGTTCGAAGCGGTCGGCGAGAAATACTGGCCGGTGTTCTTCTCAAAGATGAAGGCCTGCCTGAAACCCGGTGGCACCGCTGGTCTGCAGATCATAACCATCAACGAGGCGGCCTACGACACCTATCGCGCCAGGCCGGATTTCATCCAGCGCTACGTATTTCCGGGCGGCATGCTGCCGACGCCATCGATCCTGAAGGCGCTCGGCGCGGACCACGGCCTCGCGCATCTGCGTGAGCGCGTGTTTCCCGACGACTATGCGCGCACGCTGGCCGAATGGCGCAATCGCTTCTGGGCGTCGTGGGAAAAGATCGTGCCGCTCGGCTTCGACGATCGCTTCAAGAAGCTCTGGGAATTCTACCTGCACTATTGCGAAGCCGGCTTCCGCGCCAGCTACATCGACGTGCGCCAGGTGGTCTACAAGGCCTGAAGCCACCGACCTCGACCATCCACCAGGTCCATGCTCCGGCCGGGTTGGCGGCCCGATCAGAGCAGTATGCGATACTTCGCAAAACCGGCTTCGCCCTCGCCCGCCGGTTCGATCTTGAGCGACTTCACATCGGCGATGAAGTCCTTTGCCTTGACGCCCGTCTCGAAGGTGACGCTGGTTCCCGGCAGCGGCGCGAACGACCAGTTGCCATCCGCCGACGGGTTGATCGTGCCCTGGCTCACAATGTAGCGAACGATGACGTCGCGGTTGGTATCCGGCGCTTCGTAGATGATCTTCGACGCATTGATGTCGGGGAAATTGCCGCCGCCGCCGGCCCGGTAGTTGTTGGTCGCGACGACGAATTTCTGATTGGGATCAATTGGTTTTCGGTCGAACATCAAGTCGATGATGCGGCTCGAACCGGCGTTCGCGACACCGCCCTTTGCATCGTATTTCGGCGGCTGCGACAGGTCAATCTTGTAAGTGACGCCATCGATGACGTCGAAATTGTAGGACGGGAAATCGGTGTTGATGAGCGCCTGGTCGGCCTTGCCCGCCTCGATCCTGTTGAAGATGCCGGCCGACATTTCCAGCCATTCCTTGACCTGCGCCCCGGTGATTTCGACGGCACGCACGGTGTTGGGATAGAGATAGAGGTCGGCGACGTTCTTGATGGCGATATCGCCGGCGGGCACGTCGGTGTAGTAGTCGGCGCCGTTGCGCCCGCCGGCCTTGAAGGGCGCCGCGGCCGAAAGCAGCGGCACGTCCTTCCACTGCGTGCTCTTGAGGATGTCCTTCAAATACCAGGTCTGCGCCTGGCTGACGACCTGCACCGACGGATCGTCGGCAACCAGCGAGAAGTAGGAATAGAGCGGTGCCGAGGTCTTGCCGACCGGACGGCGCACATACGCCAATGTCGCCTGATGGTCCTGTTCGAGTGCCGCGATAATGCGCTTGTCGTCGGGAACTGTCGGCTTGTTCTTGTTGTCGACGCGCTCGAAGATCGGCCGCGCCTCGGAGGTTGCGGAAACGACCCTCCATTTCGATCCGTCGCGCTCCAGCATCAGGTCGATCAGGCCCATGTGCGAGCCCCAGAAACCGCCCATCACGGCGGGCTTGCCCTGCAGGGTGCCTTTTTGCGTATCGACGCCGTCGAGCGATTGGAAATCCTTCTTGCCGGGAAACACCAGGTGCTGGTGGCCGGTGAAAACGGCATCGATGCCATCGACCCCGGCGACGAAGAACGATGCGTTCTCCATCATATCGCCCTGCTTCACATCGATGCCGGAATGCGAGAGCGCGATGACGATGTCGGCGCCCTCCTCCTTCATCTGCGGCACCCAGGCCTTGGCCGCCTCGACGATATCGCGCGTCTTGACATGGCCCTCGAGATTTTTGAGGTCCCAGACCATGATCTGCGGCGGCACGAAGCCGATGATGCCTATCCTGATCGGCTGCTCGGCGCCCGAACCGTCCTTGATCTTCTTATCGAGGATCACATAGGGCTTGAGGTAGAGCTTGTCGTCACGCGGATTGGCGGCAAGCTCGGTGCCGCGGATCAGGTTGGCGCAGACGAACGGGAAATTGGCACCGGCCAGCACCTTGTCGAGGAACGACAAGCCATAGTTGAACTCGTGGTTGCCGAGCGTCGAACACTCGTAGCCGAGCAGGTTCATGCCTTTCATGACGGGATGCAGATCGCCGTCCTTCAGGCCTTTCTCGTAGGCGATGTAGTCGCCCATCGGGTTGCCCTGCAGCAGGTCGCCATTGTCGATCAGCATCGAATTGACGGCTTCCTTGCGCACCGCGTCGATCAGCGACGCTGTACGCGAAAGGCCCAGCGTGTCGTTGGCTTTGTCGGCGTAGTAATCATAAGGCAGCACGTTCACATGGATGTCGGTGGTTTCCATGATGCGCAGATGCGCCTGATTGGCCTGCGCCCGGGCGGAGAAGGGATGAAGCATGATCAGCGCCCCTGCGGCGGCGGCGCCGGCGAGAAGACCGCGGCGGGAGACGGGGTGGAGCAGTTGCGACATGTTTTCTCCTTCTTCGACAACGTGACAATGGTCTGTCTGTTGGACCATGATCTTTTCCGAAAACCGGGTCCCACTTTTCGGGATCATGCCCCGCCCTGCCCGAAGCGAACTTCGCGCCGAAACCAGCGCAAGTCCACTGAAGAAGTCGCGCGCATCGGCACGCCAATCCATCAGCAACAGATGACGGGCGGATGAACAGGGCGGTGAAAAAAGTCAGGTCTTGTCGTCGTCGCCCTGGGTGATCAGCCGGGCGGAGCGCTGGCCCGTGACGTAGATCCATAGCCAGCTCAGGGAAACCGCAAGCCGGTTGCGGAAACCGATCAGGAAATAGATGTGGGCGATGCCCCACAGCCACCAGGCGAGCCAGCCCGTAAGCTTGATCCAGCCGAAATCGATCGCAGCCGCGCGTTTGCCGATCGTCGCCAGGTCACCGGCATGTTTGTAGTGAAAAGGACGCGCGGTCGTCTCACCATCGAGCCTGGCCTTGATTATGGCCGCAACATGCCGGCCCTGTTGCTTGGCGGAAGGAGCCACGCCAGGTACCGGCCGGCCATCGGGCCGCAGCACAAGGGCGGCGTCGCCGATGACAAAAATCTCGGGGCTGCCGGGCACGCTGAGGTCAGGCTCGACAAGCACCCTGCCCGCTCGGTCCGCCTTCGCCGCCAGCCACTGGGCGGCGGGCGAAGCGGCAACGCCGGCCGCCCACAGGATTGTCTTCGCCGCCAATTGCTTGTCACCAAAGCCCACGCCTTCGGCGTCGCAGCGCGTGACGGCCCGGCCGAGCTCGACCGTCACGCCGAGCCGCTCGAGCGCCTTGCTGGCGTAATCGGAGAGTTTTGGCGCGAAATTGGCAAGGATGCGGTCACCAGCCTCGATAAGCACCACGCGCGTTTGCCTGATATCGATGTTGCGGAACTCGCCGCGCAGCGTGTCGTGCGCCAGCTCGACGATGGTGCCGGCCAGTTCCACCCCGGTCGGCCCGCCACCGACGATCGCGATGGTCAGCAGCGCCTGGCGCTTGGCGGGATCGGTCTCCCGCTCGGCCTGTTCGAAGGCCAGGAGAATGCGCCGCCGGATGGTGGTGGCGTCCTCTAGCGTCTTTAGCCCCGGCGCGAACGGTTCCCATTCGTCGTGACCGAAATAGGCATGGCGGGCACCGGTGGCGAGCACCAGCGTGTCGTAGGCGACGGCGCTGCCGTCATCGAGCAGCACGCGTTTGCCGGCCCGGTCGACACCGGTGACGTTGGCGAGCAGCGTGGTGACGTCCTTGCGCTTGCGCAGGAGATGGCGGATCGGCCAGGCAACCTCGGATGTGGCCAGCGCCGTCGTCGCCACCTGGTAAAGCAGCGGCTGGAACAGATGGTGGTTGCGCTTGTCGATCATGGTGATGCGTACCGGTGCGCCCGACAGCGCGCGGGTGAATTCGAGACCGCCGAAACCCGCGCCGACAACGACGACATGATGGCTGGGTTCGGTCATTTCGTTCACCCCTGATGGCGAGATCGCCTTCCCTAGATGTAGGTATTTTTGTGCAATGCAGCAACAAAAGCACCATGCCCGGGACTCGCCGTCCCATGTCGTGAATACACAAGATGTATCGTGCCGCGAGGTATAGCGTCATCGAACACGCTATGAGGTGACGCATGGCCAACGATCATGACGGCGACAGCCCGGCACAGTATTCCTCGCCGCCCCGCTTCATGCACGAGCTCGATCCCGAATTCCGGCCGCCGCTGTCCGACTGGACCGATGTGAGACGCTGGCGCAAGGCCGAGCGCGAACGCCTGATTGCTGCCCGCCTTGCTGTTTCGGCCGACGCGCGAGCGGCCATGTCCCTGCGCATCGCCCAAGGGCTCGACGCGGTCATCGGCGAGATCAGCGGCCGCATGGTCAGCCTCTACTGGCCGTTTCGCGGCGAGCCGGATCTGCGGCCATGGATGGCGTCCATCAACGAGCGCGGCGGCCGCACGGCGCTGCCCATCGTCGTCGAAAAAGGGCAACCGCTGATCTTTCGTGCCTATAAACCGGGCGACCGATTGGAAAAGGGCGTCTGGAACATCCCGATCCCGGCCGAAGGCGATCCGGTGCTGCCGGACATCGTCATCTCGCCGATCGTCGGCATCGATCCCTCGCACTACCGGCTGGGCTATGGCGGCGGCTTCTTCGACCGCACGCTGGCAGCCATGCCGTTCAAGCCGCTGGTCATCGGCGTCGGCTACGAGATGCAGCGCATCGACACGATCTATCCGCAGCCGCATGACATTCCGATGGATCGGATCGTGACGGAAGCGTGAAGCGCGTCGCGCTGAAGCAGCGAAGATATCCGTGACAAAAATCTGACTTGGTCGATAAATAGTATCCTCTTTGGTGGAGCGCTTGGGCATGCCCTCCGTGCGTACCCGAGAGTGCCCGGCCGCACTCGCGGTTGCTGGATTGGCTGCTTCAAAAAGGATGATCGAGATGATCGGGCGAACTGTAGCCGCTGTCCTTGCAATTTCGTTCTCCGTCTCGCCTTCGCATGCGTTGCCAAAGCATCGTCTGCCGAGCGGTTACAAATGGGGCCGCTGCCTGCTAATTGTCAGCGGTCAGACCCGCATATCCGGAAGATGCTCCTATCAAATCGAAAGCGGCGGCGATTTCAATATCCAGGGGCCCCGGCAAGTCTTTGCCGGTATCGACTACCCTGATACCCACAGTGGCGCTGGTGAAATGTCCAAGGATTACTGGGCAGACGTATACAAGGACGGTGACCTGTGGGCGGGCTATGCGAACTCGGATATCAGCGAGACCCATGGCGATGAACATTGGGAAGACCTTCGCCGCGAAGGCGCATGCTATATCGGGAAGGACGTCAAGGTATGTCTTTGGCGTTAAGCCATTTCCGGCTTCATTCCCATCGCCGTGCGGTCGACAATCTCGCGGAGCGCGAAGGACGAATTGATCTTGGTCACATGCGGCATGGCCGACAGCCATTCCTTGTGGATGCGCTCGTAGTCGACGAGGTCCTTGGCGGCGATGCGCAGGATATAGTCGTATTCGCCTGACATCAGATGGCAAGACAGGACGTTGGGGCACCGTTTGATCGCCGCCTCGAAATCCGACAGCGTCTTCTCGAACTGGCCCGAAAGCGATATATGCACGATCGCCGTCATCTGATGACCGAGCGCCGCGTTGGACAACCGGGCGTGATAGCCGCGAATGGTTCCGGATTTTTCCAGATTGTCGAGCCGGCGCGAACAGGCCGATTGCGACAGGCCAACCTTCTCGGCAAGCGCCGCATTGGGGATCCGGCCATCCTTCTGCAACGTCTCAAGAATGGCGATATCGATCCTGTCGAGCGGCATTTTTCGTGAATCCTGCGAATATATTGCTATTTGGCGCAACGATTATCGAAACCCTCCTGTTCGCGCAAGCGCATTCGCAAACACTTGCGGGCCGATTCATGGTTCACTTTGAGAATACAGGGAGTGAGCCCAAAAGGGCCGGATCAGGAGAATAAAATGCGCGTCGGTTGCCCCAAGGAAATCAAGAACCACGAATATCGTGTCGGCCTGACGCCCGGCTCGGTTCGCGAATATGTGGCGCATGGCCACGAAGTGCTGGTCGAAGCGGGTGCCGGTGCGGGCATCGGCGCCGACGACAACGCCTATCGCGCCGCCGGCGCCACCATCGCCAAGACCGCCGCCGACGTGTTCGCCAAGTCGGACATGATCGTCAAGGTCAAGGAGCCGCAGCCCAATGAGTGGGTTCAATTGCGCGACGGCCAGATCCTGTACACCTATCTGCACCTGGCTCCGGATCCGGAACAGACCAAGGGCCTGCTCGCTTCTGGCGTGACGGCGATCGCCTACGAAACCGTGACCGACGACCGTGGCGGCCTGCCGCTCTTGGCACCGATGTCGGAAGTCGCCGGCCGCCTGTCCATCCAGGCCGGCGCCACGGCGCTGCAGAAGGCCAATGGCGGCCGTGGGGTGCTGCTTGGCGGCGTGCCGGGCGTGCTGCCCGGCAAGGTCACCGTGCTCGGCGGCGGCGTCGTCGGCCTGCACGCGGCCCGCATGGCCGCCGGTCTTGGCGCCGACGTCACCATCATCGACCGTTCGATCCCGCGCCTGCGCCAACTCGACGACCTGTTCGCCGGCCGTGTCCACACCCGCTACTCGACCGTCGAGGCACTCGAGGAAGAATGCTTCTCGGCCGACATCGTCGTCGGCGCCGTGCTGATCCCGGGTGCCGCCGCGCCGAAGCTCGTCACCCGCGAGATGCTGTCCGGCATGAAGAAGGGCTCGGTGCTGGTCGACGTCGCCATCGACCAGGGCGGCTGCTTCGAAACCTCGCATGCGACGACTCACGCCGAGCCGACCTACGAGGTTGACGGCGTCATCCACTATTGCGTCGCCAACATGCCAGGTGCCGTGCCGGTCACCTCGGCCCATGCGTTGAACAACGCGACGCTACATTACGGCCTGCAACTCGCCGACAAGGGCCTGAAGGCGCTGGTCGACGATCATCATTTGCGCAACGGCCTCAATGTCCACAAGGGCAAGATCACCAACCGGGCGGTCGCCGATGCCCTCGGCTACGAATTGGTTGAGCCGAAAGCCGTTCTGGCCGCCTGATACACCCAGAAAAAGTCAACGTGCTGTTACTGCCCGCCGGTTCACTCCGGCGGGCTTTTTATTGGCCGATCCGGGGTCTATTGGCCGATCTAGGGCGGCAAGTCTGATTACTGGACAGATCAGTGTCCGCTGCAGATGGAGATTGCCCAAAACTGTTGCATATTTGTCATTCCCAACCTGACTAAGCCTGCTAGAACCCTGGCGGGTTTATTGAATAGGGGTTTGGGCTATGTTTCTTCGCGTTTCTGCGAAATCTTTTCTTTTGGGTGCTGTCTCTGTAGTGGCGTTGATGTCGGCTGCGCATGCGGCAGATGTCGTGCAACCGGTCGAGGCATCCGGTTTTAACTGGAGCGGTGTTTATGTCGGCTTTGGCGTTGGCGCCGGGGCCAACGTCCATAAGCTGAGCAGCGATTTTGCTCCCATCTCGCTGAACGGCATCGGCGGCGAAGGCGTTTACGGCGAACTGACCGCTGGTTACGACTATATGGTCTCGCCCCGCTTCCTCCTCGGCGGGCTCGTCGATGTCCACGTCGGCAATATCGAAACCTCGCTCGATGTCGGGCCGTTCAATGCCTCCATCCAGGAGACCTATGGCTTTGATGCCGGTCTGCGCGCTGGCTACCTCCTGACGCCGAATACGCTGGGCTACGTCATGGGTGGATACTCCTGGCAGAAGTCCAAACTCGACTCGAACGCCGGCTTTGGGTTCGATTGGGACCAGAGCGGATACTTTGTCGGGGGCGGTCTCGAAACGGCCATCAACAGCAATTGGACGATCAAGACCGAGTATCGCTATACTCGCTTCGGCACCAAGGGAGATCTCCTTTCCGAAGCTGGCCTTGTCGGAGCTCCGGATGGCCTTCTCAACCTCGATACGTCGCGTCATACATTCCAGGTTGCCGCCAGCTATCGCTTCGGTGCGCAGAATGGCGCTCCCGCTTCGTTTGAAGCACCCGCCTACAACTGGACCGGCTTCTATATCGGCGGCGGCTTGGGTGCGGGTGCGTCCGTGCATCAGATCGAAATCCCGCCGCTTGTCGGCGCCAAGTTCAATGGCCTCGGCGGCGAAGGCGCGTTTGGCGAGTTGAACGTCGGCTACGACCATGACTTCGGCAATTGGGTCGCCGGCGTCCTGGTCGATGCCCGCTACTCGGGCATGACCTCGAAGCTTGACCTCGGCGGCGGGTCGATCAATGTCGATACCGACTATGGTTTTGACGTGCTCGGCCGCGTCGGCATGAAAATGAACGAATCGACCCTCGCCTACGCGTTGGCTGGCTACAGCTGGCAGCATTTCGATCTGAACGCTTCCGACCCGGTCGGGGATATCCTCGACTGGGGCTCGAGCGGTTTCTCGGTTGGCGGTGGTCTGGAAACCGCAGTTTCCAGCAACGTCACGATCGGTGTCGAGTATCGCTATTCGCAGTTCGCCAAGAAGGATTTCTCGTCGGAGCTGGGGCTGCCTGACGACTCCATCACCTCCACGTCTTCTTTCCATACCGTGCGTGTCGGCGCGAAGTATAAGTTCAACTAAGAAGCCCCTCCAGGCAAATAGTCGAAGCCCGTCGGCGTGGCCGGCGGGCTTTTTCTTTGCGTGGGCGGCTTTTGCGGGGAACCGGGCAACAAAAAAGCGGAGCCAAAGCCCCGCTTCCTCGATATCGAGATTGCCGCCGGTTCATCCGCGGTCGGCCAATCGATCGACAATCACTCCCTATCGCATCTATGCGACGGAAGTACGACAAAGTCTCTTCCCGCAATCCCCTTGCAGCTCACGCCCGTTCGATGCGGCACTGGTAGCAGTTGTTGCGCGCCGAGCGGACATGCGCGTAGGCAATGTCGTCGCGTTCGAACAGAGTCTCTGCCCGCGCCGCAATCGCCTCGACCGGAATGACCCCGCCGCTGCCATAGACGATGCGGTTGTCCCTGCTATAGCCGCGCACGATGTAGTCCGGGCTTTCGAGAATCTCGGGAAGCATTTCGGTCTCGGCGGCGCGCTCGCATTCTTGCGCATGCAGGAAGATCGGCCCGGTTTCGGCATAGGGCTGAAGGTCCGGAAATGGCCGATAGGCAAGAATGAGATAGGCATCGCCAGATGCGATGTTCTTCAAGCAGTGTCGGCAAGGCATGCCGTCACCGTCGGAAATCTTTCGCTCCGGCGTGTGGCCGTAGGCATCCGGGCCGCCAAATTGAAGGGCCCTGACATCCTGGGTCGGCAGCGCTTTGAACTGAATGGTCATGATGAAATCTCCGGTGTGATTGCCGGAAACTATGCGCTCAGGTCGAAGCTTCCCACCCGATTCCTGCCAAGAGAGGATGGACCGATCGGCGTTC
Organism: Mesorhizobium erdmanii; assembly: GCF_013170725.1. Classification (NCBI taxonomy): domain Bacteria; kingdom Pseudomonadati; phylum Pseudomonadota; class Alphaproteobacteria; order Hyphomicrobiales; family Phyllobacteriaceae; genus Mesorhizobium; species Mesorhizobium erdmanii. The sequence continues at coordinate 4,101,562 of NZ_CP033361.1, forward strand.
TCCGATCGGCCCAGGCCGCCCTGTTCGAGGTGGCGGTTTTGTCAAATTCCAATCACGTAAGCCGACTAATTGATCCGCGCTGACGCTCGCGCGTCAGCGGATAAAGTCGTCAAAGCGACGGAGCGTCACCCGGCGATTCTGCCAGTTTTCGTTCTGCGTCGGCACGAGCAGGAACTCCTCGCCATAGCCAACAGTCTCCAAGCCATAGCTGGGTACGCCGAACTCACGCACCAGCGTGCGCTTCAACGAAGCGGCGCGCTGCTCGGACAGGGACTGGTTCGACTGAACGGAGCCGACGGCATCCGTATGCCCTTCTATCAGCACGCGGGCCCCGGGATCGCGATGCAGGATCCGCCGCAGTGCATCGGCGATATTCTCGATCTTGTCGTATTGCGACCTGGAGATGGCTGCCGAGCCGAAGGCGAAATTGATCGACTGGATGTCGATCGAGCGCGCCATGCGACGCAAATCCGGCCGGCGCTTGAATTCGCGGATGGTGACGCGCTCGTTCGGCCGCAGTTTCACCCGGGGCGCCGCCTCGAGCCTGCGCTCGATCGTCGCCGCCGACGGCGTCGTCGCCTGGGCAGCGGCAAGGCTCGGCATCGCGATTGCAGCAATCAGCGCGGCGGCAAGTGTACGTCGTGTCAGCACGTCTTTTCTCCTTCGGCGTCAACCGCATTGATGATGCGGGCAACATGCCTAAGCCAGGCTGAAGCGCCGATGAACGGGCGGTTCAGCTTTCGCTCAAAGCAATTCCAGGAAAAGGGCGTAGCGATTTTGCCGGGAGAAGCGCATAGCGCTTCCGCTTGGGAATTGCGAAAAAACAAACAAATAGGGCATTGGAGGCGATTCTGATTTCGCCGGAAATGCCGATCACGGCCGCATGACGCTGGCCGAGCGCTCGGCGAAAGGCAGCGGGTGCACGACCTCTTTCTTCTGCGCGACCGGTTTGAAACCGAGCTTCTGATAGAGCGGCAGAGCCGCCGGATGGTCCAGCGTGCAGGTCTGCACCGTCACGCGTTTCGGCCCATGCGACCAGGCGGCTGAAATCGCCGAACCCAGGAACCAGCGGCCAATGCCTTGCCCGGTGGCATGTTCCATCATGCCGAAATAGGCGAGTTCGACTTCATCAGGCAGATGCGGCTTGAGATCGAAGAAACCGGCGGGCGCGCCGTCGAGATAGAGCACCCTGATGTCGCGGTCCTCACGGTGGATGCCGGCCGAAAGCTCGTCGTCGTCCAACCTCAGAACATTCACCCAATGCCATTTGCGTCCGACCCGGTCCATCAAATAGCGGTAAAAGTGCAAGGGAATGTCTCTGGTCTTCAGCAGCGCGACCTGGCGGTTGTAGGGTACTGGCGGCGAGACGGCCGGCGGGGCGTGCATTTCGAGAAAAGTCACCGTGACTTCAATGTCCTGCAGCACGCCGTTTTCCATCGTTTTCATTCCTTGCCGATTTTCATGGGGCCGGTTTTCGCGGGGCCGGTTGTCGCAGGGCCGGTCACCACAGGCGTATCGGACAGCCCGCCCCACTCGGTCCATGAGCCGTCATAGAGCCTGTTGTCGGTGTGGCCAAGCGTCTCCAGCGCCAGCGTGATCACCGCGGCGGTGACACCGGATCCGCAAGATGTGACGACCGGCTTCGACAGGTCGATGCCGGCGTCCTCGATCACCTTGCGCAAACGGTCGTTCGACAACAGCATGCCGTTTTCCGACAGTGCGGAGTAAGGCACGTTGCGGGCACCCGGCATATGGCCGGAACGAATACCCGCGCGTGGCTCAGGCTCGGTTCCAGTGAAGCGGCCGGGTCCGCGGGCATCGGCAATCTGGCTTGTGGCGGTCTCGACGATCCGGCGCATATCGGCAAGGCTGGCGACACGACCCGCGTCGAAATCGGCATGGAATACGCTTGGCGCGATCTTCGTCGGTTCGGCCGTTACCGGCCGTCCGGCAGCTTTCCAACCGTCGAAGCCGCCATCCAGAATATAGGTCTGGAAAACACCCATGACGCGAAACATCCACCAGGCTCGGGGCGCCGAGAAGAAACCCGGACCGTCATAAACGACAATGGTGTCGTCGGCCGAGACGCCCATCGCGCCGACATATTGGGCAAAATGCCGAGGCGATGGCAGCGTATGCGGCAAAGCAGCGTCGGGATCCGAAACCGCGTCCTGATCCAGGAACCGGGCGCCCGGGATGTGCGCTGCATCATATTCGGAGCGCGCGTCGCGCTTTTGCGCAGGCAGATACCAGGACGCATCGATAATCGTCAGGCCGGGCTCGCCCAGGTGCCCCTGCAACCAGTCCGCATCGACGATAAAAGGACTGTTCTCGGCCATTCTGATTCTCTCACTCCGGGGTAAAGCAAAGCGTTGCGAGTCAGGCCGCCGGCATCGGGCCGAAGCGGATGCGGAAGCGCCTGTTTTCACGGCCCTTCTTTTCAATCTTGCCGATGTGGATTTCGCCGACTTCGCCGGTGCTTTTCACATGCGTACCGCCGCAGGGCTGGCTGTCCACCGAAGCGTTGTCACCGATGCAGACGAGGCGGATCTTGCCGGTGCCGACCGGCGGCCGGACGTTCTTGGACTTTACCAGGCCAGGGTTCGCCGCGAGTTCCTCGTCGCTGATCAGCCTGGTGAAGATCGGATGATCGGCCCGCACCAGATCCATCAGGCTCGCGGTCACTTCTTCCTTGCTGAAACTGGCGTCTGGAATGTCGAAGTCTACACGGCTGTCGTCCTCGGAAACCGCGGCTCCGGTGATCAGGAACGGGCAAACGACAGTGAGCAGGTGACAGGCAGCGTGCATGCGCATCAACAGGTGCCGTCGCTCCCAGTCGATGGCGAGTTTCACCTTCTCGCCAACAGCCAGGGTCGGCTGCTCGGGCGCCGGCACATGGATGATCTCGTCCTTGGTCTCACCCGTGATGGTAGCGGCAATGGCGATGCGGCTGCCGTCGCCGCGTTCGAGATAGCCGGTATCGCCCGGCTGCCCACCCGATGTCGCATAAAAGATCGTCCGGTCGAGAACGATGCCGCCACGATCATTGACGGCAACAACCATCGCATCCGCCGTGCGGAGATAGGCATCGTCGCGAAACAGCGCTTCCGTTTTGTGCGCCATCACGAGAGCTTTTCGAACGGCACTGAAATCCTGCTCCGCAGTTCCATCCAACCCGGCACGGGAAGATTCTTCTCGCGCAGGAATTCCGGGTTGAACAGCTTCGATTGATAGCGTGTGCCGTAGTCGCAAAGAATGGTCACGATGGTATGGCCGGGGCCTAATTCCCTGGCCAGCCGGATGGCGCCGGCAATGTTGATGCCGGTCGAGCCGCCGACGCAAAGACCTTCTTCCTGAATAAGATCGAAGACGATCGGCAGTGCGTCCTCATCCTTGATCTGGAAGGAGAAATCCGGCGTGAACCCTTCGAGATTGGCGGTGATGCGCCCCTGCCCGATGCCTTCGGTGATCGAGCTGCCCTCCGACTTCAATTCGCCGCTGGTGTAGAAACTGTAGAGCGCGGCGCCCAGCGGATCGGCGAGCGCGATCTTGACATCCTTGCTCTTGGCCTTCAGCCCAAAGGCAACGCCGGCAAGCGTACCGCCGGAACCGACGGCCGACACAAAACCATCGACCTTGCCGCCGGTCTGAGCCCAGATTTCCTCCGCCGTGGTGCGGATATGGCCGTCGCGGTTGGCGACATTGTCGAACTGGTTGGCCCAGATGGCGCCGTTCGGCTCGCTGCTGGCCATCTGCTCGGCCAGCCGCCCCGATAGTTTCACGTAATTGTTGGGGTTCTTGTAGGGCACCGCCGGCACTTCGATCAGCTCGGCGCCGAGCAACCGGATGGTGTCCTTCTTTTCCTGGCTCTGCGTATCCGGGATGACGATGACGGTGCGGTATCCCAGCGCCTTGGCGACCAGCGTCAGGCCGATGCCCGTGTTGCCGGCCGTCCCCTCGACGATGACACCGCCCGGCTTCAATAGGCCGCGCTGTTCGGCGTCGCGGATGATGAACAGCCCGGCGCGATCCTTGACCGATTGCCCCGGATTCATGAATTCGGCCTTGCCCAGGATCTCGCAGCCGGTTTCTTTGGAGGCTTTGTTGAGGCGGATCAGAGGCGTGTTGCCGATCGCGTCGATCACAGAACGGGCCATTCAGGTTTCCTTGTGTGCGTGCGCCGAAACCCTAGAAACCCGACGCTGCGGTTTCAAGGCAAGAATTGCCTGGTCCAGTCGCATTTCCGGCATTGCGTTGCATTGGCGTTCCCGAGGCAGGGCTCGGCATCGCACAGTTCATTTTGCACTTGTGGTCGAAAAGCACTCTTTCCATTCGATTTCTTCATCGCTAGAGCAAGGCACTAACAAACTCGGCAGGGCGCAGCATGACACTCTATCGGGCCGATCCGAAACACGGCGTCGCCTGGGTCACGGGCGGCAGCAGCGGCATTGGCCGCTCGCTGGCCAGGGATCTGGCGTCCCAGGGCTATGCGGTGGCGGTAACGGCGCTCGACAACGATCCGATCGACACGTTGATCGTCGAGACCGCGCAGATGCCGGGCAGCGTCACGGCTTTTCCCTGTGACGTGACCGACGAGCCGCGCATGGCGAGAACGGTCGCCGCGATCGAGAAGGAGCTCGGTCCCATCGTGCTCGCCGTCTTCAATGCGGGGAACTACATTTCCACGCCTGGAGAGGCTCTGGTCGTCAGCGACTTTCGCAAGTCCTTCGAGGTCAATTATTTTGGCATCATCAATGGGCTGGTGCCGGTCGTGGAGCATATGCGCGTGCGGTCGCGCGGCCATGTCGTGCTCGTCGGATCGGTCACCGCCTATTTCGGCTGGCCCACCACCGCCGCCTATGGCGGCACCAAGGCGGCGATCAACATCCTGGCCGAGTCGCTGAAGTATGATTTCGACAAGATGAACATCCGCGTCCAGGTGATAAACCCCGGTTTTGTCGACACGCCGCTGACCGAAAAGAACATGCTGCCGATGCCGGGCCTGATGCCGGTCAGTCGGGCGACCCGCCGGATGGTCAAGGCAATCAAATCCGGCGGATTCGAAGTCACCTTCCCGTACCGCACGAGTTGGCCGCTGAAATTTCTCGCCCTGCTGCCGAGGCCATGGAGCCGGTGGGTGATCAGCTTGATGACCAGCTGGAAGGCACGGCCGCTGCATTACGAGCGCAAACCGCCAAACAAATAGATGCCCACAGGATTGGTGGTTTGGCTGCCTGAACGGCCGTTGCCTGTTCATGGCCGCCACCATAGGCTTGCTGTTGTTGCGTGGAGTCTGCGATGGGGCGACGGATCGTGCTTGCTGTGCTGGGCCTGATCGCCGTTCTTGCATTGGCCTTCGTGCTTGGTCCTCGCGTTCCCGTCGACACCACGATCCGCTTCGACCCTTCCGCCGTCGGTGACGATCCGCAGGCCTATGTGGCAAAGGTGGAAGCCGCCGTGCCCGGCATCCGAGACGGGCTGGAGAAAGAGATCGTCTGGGCCAACCCGATGGTGCATGCCAAGACGCCGCTGTCGATCGTCTATATCCACGGGTTCTCGGCTTCAAAAGGCGAGGTCCGCCCCCTGCCCGACGAGGTGGCGGACCAACTCGACGCCAACCTGTTCTACACGCGCCTCACCGGCCATGGCCAGGACGGTGCCGCGATGTCGCAAGGCAGCGTCAATGCCTGGATAAACGACTATGAGGAGGCGCTCGCCATCGGCCGTGCCATCGGCGACAAGTTGGTCGTCATCTCGACCTCGACCGGCGGCTCGCTGGCGGCCTGGGCGGCGACGCAGCCCGGCGCATCCGAAGGGGTGGCGGCGATCGCGTTCATCTCGCCGAACTTTGGGGTAAAGGCGTCCGGCGCCGGAATCCTGACCATGCCGTGGGGCAAGCAGATTGCCGAACTCGTCATCGGCAAGGAGCGCAGTTTCCCGCCGCGCAACGCGCTGCACGAAAAATTCTGGACCACCAGATATCCGGTCGCCGCGACACTGCCGATGCAGGCGCTGACGGAACTTGCCTATGGGGCGCCGGTGGAGAAGGCCGATATCCCGGCTTTGTTCATCTTCTCGGATTCGGACAGAGTGGTGCGGCCTGACCGCACCCGCGAGATCGCCGGGCGCTGGGGTGGCGCGCATGAATTGGTTCCCATCGAAAGCACAGGCGATCCCGACAATCACGTGATCGCCGGCGATGCGCTGTCGCCGTCGACCACGGCTTTTCTGGCGCAACGGATTGCCGTCTGGGTCGAGGCGGTGGCGAAGTAAAGTGCAGAGACGAAAAAGGGCGCCTGAAGCATCGCTTCAGCCGCCCTCTTCTTGTTCAATCCAGCAACCAGCCAACCGCCAGGGCTGGCCGGCCGCCGCGAGGTCTAAAGCGCGTCGCTCTGAACCGGATTCAGGCGACGCGCTTTTAAGTCTTTGTTTTGATGCATGTCGTCGTCCCAGAACCGTTGTACATTTCTGGGCGCCATGCATTAGTTAAGCAGCGCGGGCCGCCGGACGCTTGGCGCCGAAGCGTCGCTTGTTGTTGCCCTTGAAGGGTTTCGCGCCTTCCGGCTTGCGTTCACCGGCAAAGGCCGGCTTGTCACCGAAACGCTTCTTGCCGAAACCGTTGTTCGGCTTCTTCTCACCGCCCGGCCGCCTGCCGTCGCGACGACCATTGCGGTCGTTCCGGTCGTTGGCGGGCTCGAAGCGCTCGTTCTTTTCGGCCGGATTGCGCTGCGGATCGGGGCTGCCGAGATGGTCGGCAACGATCGGCAGCTTGGTGCGGATGATGCGCTCGACCTGGCGCAGCTTGCTGTTTTCCGAAGGATCGCAAAGCGTGATCGCAATACCGTCCATGCCGTTGCGGCCGGTACGGCCAATACGGTGGACATAGCTTTCGGCTTCGTCCGGCAGGTCGAAATTCACGACATGGCTGATGCCGGGGACGTCGATGCCGCGCGCCGCGATGTCGGTCGCGACCAGAATGCGCACCGAACCGTCACGGAAATCGTTGAGCGCCTTCTGACGTGCGTTCTGCGACTTGTTGCCATGAATGACGGCGGCCTTGAAGCCGTCGCGCTCGAGGTCCTTGGTCACCCGGTCGGCACCATGCTTGGTGCGCGAAAAGATGATGACGGACTTCATCGCCGCGTCGGCGAGCATGGTCGACAAAACCTGGCGCTTCTGCTTGGTGCGGGCGAAGACGACGCCCTGCACGATCTCGGCCGCAGCAGTGCTTTGCGGCGAGACTTCGATGCGGACGGGGTTCTTTAGCAGGCCCTTGGCCAGTTCGGCGATCTCGTCCGGCATGGTGGCCGAAAACAGCGCCGTCTGGCGGTCAGGCGCGGTCGCCTTGGCGATCCGCTTGACGTCGTTGATGAAGCCCATGTCGAGCATGCGGTCGCCCTCGTCCAGCACCAGCCATTTGGTGTCGGAGAGGATGAGGTCGCCCTCGCGCACCAGATCGGTCAACCGGCCGGGCGTGGCAATGAGGATGTCGACGCCGGGAGCAACCTTCTTCACCTGGCTAAAGCGGGAGACGCCGCCCAGCACGAGCGCCGTCGAGACGTGAGCGCCCTTGGCGAGGATCTTGATGGTGTCCTCGATCTGCACGGCGAGCTCGCGGGTCGGCGCCAGGATGAGCGCGCGGGTCGTCTTGGCGCGCCGCTTGGTGCCGAGCGCGATGATCTTCGACAGGATCGGCAGCGCGAAGGCCGCGGTCTTGCCGGAGCCGGTCTGCGCGATGCCGAAAATGTCACGGCCTTCCAGCTGCGGCGGTATGGCCTGCATCTGGATCGGCTTCGGTTCGGTGAAGCCGGCATTGTGGGTGGCCTTGAGCAGCGCACCGGTAATTCCCAGCGCCGCGAAACCGGAGAGTTCCGCGGTGACGTTGCCGGGCAAAGTGTTTTCGTTGGTCAAAATAATCTTCTTTCACGCGGCTTCGTGGCCGCAAACATCAATGGCGGCAGGGCGCAACCTGCCGTCGGATAACATTGTAAAGGAACGACAAGGCGGGCGGACGGTAACGTCCACTCGGCTGCGCTGTCGTGCCCGCAGGCATCATGCCACGGGGCTTTTTCGCCACCTTGCCAACCAATCGGAGCCGATGAGCGGAAAAGAGGGAAAACAGACGCAACCAGTCTCATTCGTCGAGAAGGCCGGATTCGTTCCCGGCCCAAGCGCCTATGGCCTGCATATGGCTGAGTTCGCCCCGGAATGCAAGGGGTGTCATGTTGCAGCGCAGCAAAGCCAGCCAAAGCTGACGCTTGCGCTCGCCGTTGGGCATCATTACCACAAACACAGCTTTCGGCTTCTGGGGACCAAGTGATGAAGGATGTGCTCAAGGAACTCGAGCGCCGGCGTGAGATGGCCCGCATGGGTGGTGGTCAGGCGCGCATCGATGCCCAGCACAAGAAGGGCAAGCTCACCGCGCGCGAACGCATCGAGGTGTTTCTCGACGAAGGCTCATTCGAGGAATTCGACATGTATGTCGAGCATCGCTCGACCGATTTCGGCATGGAGAAGACCAAGATCGCCGGCGATGGCGTCGTCACCGGCTGGGGCACGGTCAACGGTCGCCCGGTCTACCTCTTCGCCAAGGATTTCACCGTGTTCGGCGGCTCGCTGTCGGAAGCCCATGCCGAAAAGGTAATCAAGGTGCAGGAGATGGCGCTGCGCAACCGCGCTCCGATCATCGGCCTCTACGATGCCGGCGGCGCGCGCATCCAGGAGGGCGTGGCGGCGCTCGGTGGCTATGCCGAGATCTTCCAGCGCAACGTGCTTGCCTCCGGCGTCATCCCGCAGATTTCGGTGATCATGGGGCCGTGCGCCGGCGGCGACGTCTATTCGCCCGCCATGACCGATTTCATATTCATGGTGCGCGACACGTCCTACATGTTCGTAACCGGTCCCGACGTAGTCAAGACCGTGACCAACGAGACTGTGACCGCCGAGAGCCTCGGCGGCGCCTCCGTCCACACGACCAAATCCTCGATCGCCGACGGCGCCTATGACAATGACGTCGAGGCACTCCTGCAGATGCGCCGGCTGGTCGACATGCTGCCGGCCTCCAACACGTCGGAGCTTCCCGAGATCGAATGCTACCAGTCGGTCACCGACCATGACATGTCGCTCGACCGGCTGATCCCCGACAATGCCAACAAGCCGTACGACATCAAGGAACTGATCCTGAAGGTCGCCGACGAGGGCGACTTCTTCGAGATCCAGCAGAACTTCGCCAAGAACATCGTCACCGGCTTCGGCCGCGTCGAGGGCCGCACGGTCGGCTTCGTCGCCAACCAGCCGATGGTGCTGGCCGGCGTGCTCGATTCCGACGCCAGCCGCAAGGCGGCTCGCTTCGTGCGCTTCTGCGATTGTTTCTCGATCCCGATCGTCACCTTCGTCGATGTCCCCGGCTTCCTGCCGGGCACCGCGCAGGAATATGGCGGACTGATCAAGCATGGCGCCAAGCTCTTGTTCGCCTATGCCGAGGCGACCGTGCCGAAGATCACCGTCATCACTCGCAAAGCCTATGGCGGCGCCTATGACGTGATGGCATCGAAGCACCTGCGCGGCGACATGAACTATGCCTGGCCGACGGCGCAGATCGCGGTGATGGGCGCCAGGGGCGCGGTCGAGATCATCTACCGCAAGGACATTGGCGACACGGAAAAGATCGCAGCCCATACAAAGGCCTACGAGGATCGCTTCCTGTCGCCATTCGTCGCCGCCGAGCGCGGCTATGTCGACGAGGTGATCATGCCGCACTCGACGCGCCGCCGCGTCGCGCGGGCGCTGAGGATGCTGCGCAACAAGGACATGCAGAACCCCTGGAAGAAGCACGACAACATACCGCTGTGAGGCGTCCGATGGGCACCTGTCAGCGACAACTGTCGAGCACTCACTCCTCCGCCGCAACCCCGAACCCCGCGTCCACGGTGGGACTGGCCCACGGTGTTGAGTGGTTGTCTATGAGCATCGATGAGCAAAAGCCGATGTCCTTGACCTTTGCCGCGCCCGGGGTGCCTGGCGGCAACGGCCGGCACATGTAATCCTCATCCGATCGGCACCTTCTGCCGAGCTTCCACGAGTTCGCGCAGCACTGCCACCAGCGCCAGCGGCAGATCCTCGGCGGTCAGTCCCGGTCCGAAGCGCCTGCCGGCTTCGGCGTGGATCCAGACCGCCGCGCAGGCAGACTCGAAAGCCTGCATGCCTTGCGCCAGCAGCGCGGCTGATATGCCGGACAGTACATCGCCCGAGCCCGCCGTCGCGAGCCAAGGCGCGCCGTTGGCATTGATCGCCGCCCGGCTATCGGGCGCGGCGATGACCGTGTCAGCGCCTTTATAGACGATAACAGCATTGGCACGCGCCGCCGCCGCACGCGCCTTGGCAAGTTTCGACAATTTCTTGTCGCCTAAAATATCCGGAAACAGCCTGCCGAACTCGCCCTCATGCGGCGTGATGATCAGCGCCGGCGCGTCCGGCCTGCCAGCCGCCTCGCTTAGAGTTGAGACCGTGTTTCGAAAAGACGTGATCCCGTCGGCGTCGAGCACGAGCCCCTCAACGCCTCCGTCCTGGCGCTTCCTGGCGAGCACCGCGAGGGCAAAATCGCGCGCTTTGTCGCCGATGCCGAAGCCGGGTCCAAGGACAAAAGCCGATGGCCGGCGATCGCCGATAACTTCTTGCACATCCTCGACGGTGTCGGCCTTTCGCAACATGATCGAGGTCAAATGCGCGGCGTTGACCTGCATGGCGTTCGCGGGGGAAAGCACGGTGACCGCCCCTGCCCCGCTTCTGGCGGCCGCAAGCGCCGATAGCCGCGCTGCGCCCGTCGCGGACGGTCCGCCGGAAAAGACGCTCACATGGCCGCGTTTGTATTTATGCGTGTCGACGGCAGGCGTCGGAAAGTTCGAGAGCCAGAGCTCTGGTTCGTTCTCGAAGGTTCGCGCCGCGACCTGCTCGATGACCTCGTTACGGATGCCGATATCGGCAAGCATCACCTCGCCGCAGTGCTCGCGGCCGGGCAAGAGCAGGTGTCCGGGCTTCTTGCGTGCAAAGGTTACGGTGGCAGCGGCGCAAAATGCCGTGCCGAGGATTTCGCCGCTCTCACCCGAAACGCCCGAAGGCAAGTCAACCGCAACGACCGACAGGCCGGCCGCAATCTCCACGGCGCGTGCGGCGTCGCCGGAGAGAGCCCTCGACAGCCCCGCGCCATAGAGAGCATCCACGACCAGCGAGCCAGGCTCTGCGATAAAAGCCTCGAGTGGCCGCCGCTCGAGCCGGCATCTAGCCAAGGCAATCGCCGCATCACTGCCGGCCCGCGGTTCGCCCTCCGCCCAGACGGCGACGCTGACACCGGCCTCGGCCAGCACGCGCGCCACGACATAGCCGTCGCCGCCATTGTTGCCGGGGCCGCACAGCACATGGACGCGGCTTGCGGCGGGATAGCGTGCGAGGACCACCGCGGCGACCGCCTCGCCGGCGCGCTGCATCAGGCCATAGCCGTCGAGTGGACCGGCCGCGATCGCCAGCCGATCGGCCTCGGCCATCTCGGCCGGCGATAGGATTTCCAGATTGGCGCCGGCTGGCAGACCCATGGTCAGTACTCCCGAAGTGTCAGATTACCCGCCGCCGGTGCCTGCGTCAGCAGCTTGAGCAGATACGGTGCCGGGCTCGCTCTTCGAGGCATGGATCGCCGATTCCATCGCGATGGTAAGACCCAGTGCCGGATCGAGCACATCCATGGCTTCATTTGTCCGTCTTTCGAAGCATTCAGGACCGGATATGCCCATACCGGCCATGACGGGTCAAATTCGCCTGGCAGCGGGATCGTGCGCGCGGTCATAAAGCGTCGCTGCTCCCCAAATACGCTATCTGCCTAATTATCGTGCAGACGTCCCGAGCGGCAATGTGTAGGCTCCAGGCACCTGCGCCGCAACCGAAGCAGCGGATGACGTGAATGTGCATCCCGGCCCGGCGCAGCATTGTAATTGCGCAAGACCGCCCTCGTCGGCTGAAATTGGCACAGTTCGTGCTTGATGGAGGCGCAAGCGGGGCGCACAACCCGTCTTTTTTTGGCAGTGGAGGCCACTTTTTACATGAAAAAGATCGAAGCGATCATCAAGCCGTTCAAGCTAGACGAAGTGAAGGAAGCGCTTCAGGAGGCCGGACTGCAGGGCATCACCGTGACCGAAGCCAAAGGCTTCGGCCGCCAGAAAGGCCACACCGAGCTCTATCGCGGTGCGGAATATGTCGTCGATTTCCTGCCCAAGGTGAAGATCGAGGTCGTGCTCGGCGACGACGCGGTCGAAGGCGCCATCGAGGCTATCCGCAAGGCGGCGCAGACCGGCCGCATCGGCGACGGCAAGATCTTCGTCTCCAACATCGAGGAAGTCGTTCGTATCCGCACCGGCGAAACGGGTATGGACGCGGTCTGAGCTTTCTGATTTCAGATTATCGTCTCCTCGAAACGTCACCACACAGGGAAGAAATGACATGACGACAGCCAAAGACATCATGAAGCAGATCAAGGATAACGACGTGAAATTCGTCGACCTGCGCTTCACCGACCCGAAGGGCAAGCTGCAGCACGTGACGATGGATGTCGTCGAGGTCGAGGAAGACATGTTTGCCGATGGCGTCATGTTCGACGGCTCGTCGATCGCCGGCTGGAAGGCCATCAACGAGTCCGATATGGTGCTGATGCCCGATCCGGACACGGTCCACATGGACCCGTTCTTCGCCCAGTCGACCATGGTCATCCTGTGCGACATTCTCGATCCGGTTTCGGGCGAATCCTACAACCGCGATCCGCGCGGCACTGCCAAGAAGGCCGAAGCCTACATGAAGGCGGAAGGCATCGGCGACACCATTTATGTCGGCCCGGAAGCCGAGTTCTTCGTGTTCGACGACGTCAAGTACAAGGCTGATCCCTACAACACCGGCTTCAGGCTCGATTCGACCGAACTGCCGTCCAATGACGACACCGACTACGAGACCGGCAACCTTGGTCACCGCCCGCGCATCAAGGGCGGCTATTTCCCGGTGCCGCCGATCGACAGCGCGCAGGACATGCGCTCCGAGATGCTGACCGTGCTCGCCGAAATGGGCGTACGCGTCGAAAAGCATCACCACGAGGTCGCCGCCGCCCAGCACGAACTGGGCATCAAGTTCGACACGCTGGTCCGTAACGCCGACAAGATGCTGATCTACAAGTATGTCGTGCACCAGGTCGCCAACGCCTATGGCAAGACGGCTACTTTCATGCCGAAGCCGATCTTCGGCGACAACGGCTCGGGCATGCACGTCCACCAGTCGATCTGGAAGGGTGGCAAGCCGACCTTCGCCGGCAATGAGTATGCCGGCCTGTCGGAAAGCTGCCTGTTCTACATCGGCGGCATCATCAAGCACGCCAAGGCGATCAACGCCTTCACCAACCCGCTGACCAACTCCTACAAGCGCCTGGTGCCTGGCTACGAAGCGCCGGTGCTGCTCGCCTATTCGGCGCGCAATCGTTCGGCCTCCTGCCGCATTCCGTTCGGCTCGTCGCCGAAGGCCAAGCGCGTCGAGGTTCGCTTCCCCGATCCGGGCGCGAACCCTTACCTCGCCTTCGCCGCCATGCTGATGGCGGGCCTCGACGGCATCAAGAACAAGATCCACCCGGGACAGCCGATGGACAAGGATCTCTACGATCTGCCGCCGAAGGAGTTGAAGAAGATCCCGACCGTCTGCGGTTCGCTGCGTGAAGCCCTGCAGAGCCTCGACAAAGACCGCGGCTTCCTGAAGGCCGGCGGCGTCTTCGACGACGACCAGATCGACAGCTATATCGAGCTGAAGATGGCCGAGGTGATGCGGTTCGAAATGACCCCGCATCCGGTCGAGTACGACATGTACTACTCGGTCTAAAGAACCGGCTCGGACAAAAAAAGCCCTTGAAGGTCTCCGCCTTCAAGGGCTTTTTGCTGCCTGCAAGCTCTGCATCGACGAATTGGGCGAAGATCGAGTCACACAACGGCAGTCACTGGTTTGATTTTGCGCCGTATAGCCGGCCGGGCCCCCGATAGAAAACTCATCGCTCCGAGCCGTCTCAGGCTCGTCGACATCGACGGTCGGATGTTGAGCACGATCAATCGCCAGGAGCGAGCGGCACACTGCCTCAGGCTGCAATGCCCGCTCGTCCGGCGCCCCCGCCAATGCCGTCGTTCAAGAAACCCCGCCCCGTTTGAACAGCATCGCTTTGGCGTAACCCCAAGGCCCGGAATACGCATGCCGCAGCGTGATCTGTCAACGCCGCCGGCCGAAGGCATGCATCGCGAATTTCGATGCATGAACAGCGGCTTATATAACTGATCATTGGTGTACGGACGACCTGGAACAGGCCGTTTTCCGGGCTTTTTCAACGAAGTTTGAAACGTTCAGCGCGCATCACGGCAACTGGCGCGGGCCAAAAGCGTCTCCGCCGCGCGAAGTTGGCCGGTCGTTTTCAACCTGACTTTTTTTGGGTGTATTCCACCCGACGCTCTTTCACCGGTTCGACGCGGCTTCAATCGGTTATGCGCACGCTCGCGGTCAGCGCGGCAACTCCGGATCGGGTTTCTCCGGCATGGGCGAGCACGACGGCCCCGGTCAGGCTGGCGGCGAGGTTGGCGCCAATCGCGCAGTCGAAGCCGGCGCCGGTCGTCATGAAAAAGCCCTGGCGGTTTCCCTCCAGGGCTTTTGTTACCAAGATCTGGACGCGGCGAAGATCTTGTGATCCGCGCCGCGCAAAACAATCAGGCAGCGGCCGAGACCTTCGCGTCGGTCGCAACCTCCGAGATGGTCTTCAGGATCTGCGAAGCGATCTGGTAGGGGTCGCCTTGCGAGTTCGGGCGGCGGTCTTCCAGATAACCCTTATAGTCATTCTTGACGAAGGAGTGCGGCACGCGGATCGAAGCGCCACGGTCGGCAATACCGTAGCTGAACTTGTTCCACGGCGCGGTCTCGTGCTTGCCGGTCAGGCGCTTGTCGTTGTCCGGGCCGTAGACAGCGATGTGGTCCATCAGGTTCTTGTCGAACTGCGCCATCAATGATTCGAAGTACGCCTTGCCGCCGACTTCGCGCATATAGGCGGTCGAGAAGTTGGCATGCATGCCCGAGCCGTTCCAATCGGTATCGCCGAGCGGCTTGCAGTGGAATTCGATGTCGATGCGGTATTTCTCGGTGAGGCGCAGAAGCAGATAGCGGGCGATCCACATCTGGTCGGCGGCCTTCTTGGAGCCCTTGCCAAAGATCTGGAATTCCCACTGGCCCTTGGCTACTTCGGCGTTGATGCCTTCATGGTTGATCCCGGCGGCGAGGCAAAGGTCGAGATGATCTTCGACGATCTGGCGTGCGACATCGCCAACGTTCTTGTAGCCGACGCCGGTGTAGTACGGACCCTGCGGCGCGGGATAACCGCTCTCCGGGAAGCCGAGCGGGCGGCCGTCCTTGTAGAAGAAATACTCCTGCTCGAAGCCGAACCAGGCACCCTCGTCATCGAGGATGGTGGCGCGCTTGTTGGAGGCATGCGGTGTCACGCCATCCGGCATCATGACTTCGCACATGACCAACACGCCGTTGGTGCGGGTCGGATCCGGATACACCGCGACCGGCTTCAACACGCAGTCGGAGCTGTGGCCCTCGGCCTGCATCGTGGAGGAGCCATCGAAGCCCCACAGCGGCAGCTCTTCAAGCGTCGGGAATTCGGCGAATTCCTTGACCTGCGTCTTGCCGCGAAGGTTGGGGACCGGGGTGTATCCATCGAGCCAAATGTACTCGAGCTTATATTTCGTCATTCTAGCCTCTCGTTGCTTGTTCACCGAACACCAAACGGCGTCGACATGCATCCGCCGTCGGCAGCCGGCGCTGCCGATCCCTAAAACGCAATTCGTGTGCCACTCCGGCTTCGACGGGTGCGGCAAAATGGCAGCGATATCGCGTGGAATTTGCTGAGCCGCCTCATCACTGGGTCGAGATCGATCAGAAGTTCAAAATGCATAAATAACAGGCAATTACTGATCTTTTTGTAGGCATATTGCCTAAAGGAATCGCAGAGCCTATCTTGAGGGAAAGCTGAATCGACAAGCTCCTGAAAAAGAAAGGAGACCGCTCATGGAAGTCGTCCCGTCCCGTCCGTCGGCAAGAATTCTGATGTTCCCTCTGGCAGCGCGCAAATCTGCCTCAAATTTAGGCGCGAAGGCGAAATTCGCGGCAGAGCTCGCATCGCTGCGTTACGCACACGCCGATTTTGACGGCTGGTATCATGAGGCGGCCGTCGAGGAAGAAAATCAGCACAAGGGCTGATCCGCTTCTTTCAGGTCTCGAATATGAAAAGCCCGGCGTGAGCGATCACGCCGGGCTTTTTGTTGGCCGATGATGTCTCGGCTACTCCTTGGCGTGGAGGTCGGTGCCAAGCGTATCCTTGACGAAGATCATGCCGATGACCAGCGTGATCGCCGCGATCACCACCGGGTACCAGAGGCCGTAGTAGATGTCGCCCTTGTACGCGCTAAGGGCGAACACCGTCGCCGGTAGCAGGCCGCCGAACCAGCCATTGCCGATGTGATAGGGTAGCGACATGCCGGTATAGCGGATGCGGGTCGGGAACATCTCGACCAGGATCGCCGCGATCGGCCCGTAGACCATGGTCACAAACAGCACCAGGATGAACAGGATCCCGATTGTCATCGGCCAGTTCACGGCCGCCGGGTCGGCGAACATGGCGAAGGCGCCGCCGCCCGGTATGTTGTAGACGGTGACTTCGGGCGCCCCCGCTGCCTCTTCGGTGGTCAAGAGTTTGTCCTTGACCGCCTGGTCGGTCGGCACCGCTGTCTTCTCGCCGCCGCGTATCGATGCCGCGTCGAGCTTGAGTTCGGGATTGCTCGCGATGAAGGCGTCCAGTTTCTGATCCGCGACCTTTATGGCCGCGCGCTTCAGCGGATATCCGCTGTCCTGCAGCGACATGTTGACCGCTTTGACGAAAGCAGCGTCCTTGGCCTTGGCCTGATCACCAGCGGCTACCGCATCGTAGGACGACACGGTCTCGTTGCCGATCTTCACCGAAGCAGCCGTTCCGGTCGCGGCGGTCGAGACGACGTCATACGGAACCGAGTTCTTGGTCAGGAATGAAGTCGCGATGTCACAGGACGTCGTAAACTTCGCCGTTCCGACCGGATTGAACTGGAACTTGCAGTCGCCGGGAGCTGCCGTCACCGTTGCCCGCGTGCTTTGCTGCGCCTTGGCGAGTGCCGGATTGGCAGCCCAGGTCAGCGCCTTGAACAGCGGGAAGGTGCAGACGATGGCGAGCGCGAGGCCGGCCATGATGATCGGTTTGCGGCCGATCTTGTCGGAGAGCCAGCCGAAAACAACGAAGAACAGCGAGCCGAGCGCCAGCGCGATGGCGATCATTATGTTGACCGACTGTGCATCGACCTTCAGCACGTTCTGCAGGAAGAACAATGCGTAGAACTGGCCGTTATACCAGACGACGGCTTGACCGGCGGTGAGGCCGAGCAACGCCAGCAGCGCGATCTTGGCGTTCTTCCACTGACCGAAGGCTTCCGATAGCGGCGCCTTGGAGCCTTTTCCTTCCTCCTTCATCTTCTGGAAGGTCGGTGATTCCGAGAGCGACAACCGGATCCAGACCGAAACGGCGAGCAGCAGGAAGGAGACGATGAAAGGAATGCGCCAACCCCAGGCGGCGTAGGTTTCCTTGCTCAGCGAGCCCTGGACGATCAGGATGACGATGAGCGACAGGAACAGGCCGAGCGTCGCCGTCGTCTGGATCCATGACGTGTAGAACCCGCGACGGTCGTCCGGCGCGTGCTCGGCAACATAGGTCGCCGCGCCGCCATATTCGCCGCCGAGCGCCAGGCCCTGCAGCATACGCAGCACGATCAGAATGATGGGAGCCGCGATGCCCAAAGTCGCGTAACCGGGCAACAGGCCAACCAGGAAGGTGGACAGGCCCATGATCGTCATGGTGACGAGGAAGGTGTATTTGCGTCCGACGAGGTCGCCGATGCGGCCGAACAGCAGTGCGCCGAACGGTCGAACGAGAAAGCCGGCGGCAAATGCCAGCAAGGCGAATATGTTGCGCGTCGCTTCGGGAATGGTCGGGCTGAAGAAAGTCGAACCAATGAAGGCCGCCAGCGAGCCGTAGAGATAAAAATCGTACCATTCGAAAACGGTGCCCAGCGAGGAAGCGAAGATGACTTTCTTCTCTTCCCGCGTCATGCCGCGGCTGGTTCCGCCGGCGGTCGATGCAATTGCCATTGAGTTGTCCTCCCGTGAGACCCTGTCCTCGATGTAGGCGCCAAAATCCGCGCTCTCCTCCGAACGCGGACTCGGAAATGCCGAGCCATCCCGCAAAAAATGACAGAAAGCGCGCGCCGGCGGCAGAGCGACGATGGGATTATGACTTTGGTATTAGGTGCGGTGCGGTAGGGACTGATCGGTCAGGCCTTGAGCGCTTCGAGAAGGCTGACGGCCGCCGCCATATCGCGCTTGCGGGCGGCACGGCGCGCGACCGCTTCGGCGTCCTGTCCCCAGTGTTCGATCTGCCAGTCCTCGTCGACATGGCCGGCGGCCCAGGCTGCCTCCGCGTCGAGTTCGCCCATATCGACGGCCAGCGCCAACAGCGCCGAACCGGTCAGCGAGGTCATGAGATGGATAGCAGCCAACCGCAGCGGCTCGGCGCGCTGAGCAAGATGACTGCCCAGCACGGCGATCGTCTCACGCGGCTGCTCGACGTGGATGATCCCCTCGGCCAGGTTGAAGCGCGCTCCTAATGCGGTACGCGCCCAATCGATAACCGGATCCCAGTGCTCGTTCTGCCGCTCGACCAACCCTTGCGGCGCGTCGGTGCGATAGCAGAGCAAATCGGACGAGGCAAAACGCAGTATGTCTTCGAGCACCGCCTGCGGATCACCGGTGACGCCGTCGATGGCGGTATTGACAAGGCGCATCACCGGCATCGCCACCGGATTGATGGTCTCGCCCTGCCCGGCGAATTCGTCGGCGACCAGCACTGCCGCTGCTTCGGTCGGCAGCGCCAGCAGTGCCTTGCCCGGCGTGCGCACCGGCTTGCCGTCCAGATGCACGGCAAAACCGCCCTCAACCGGTGCTACCGAGACGGTCTTGTAGAAGCGCTTGGGCAGCGGTGTCTTCATCTGGATCTGGGCGCGACGCACCGGATCCGGATCCGAGAGATATTTGCCCGCTTCGAGGTCGTTGAGGATGTCACGCATGAAGGGTCTCTCTCACACCGGGGTCAGCTTGCGGGCCGGCCGGTTGACGACGATCAGGCCCGCGGCAATCAGGCCAAGTGCCAGGAAAATGCGAATGGTCAGCGGCTCATTCAAGATGATCGCCCCGCACAAGACACCGAAAACAGGCGACAGGAAGGTGAAGCTGGACAGGCCGGAGGCCGGATAGCGGCGCAGCAGCCAGAACCACAGGACATAGGTGAAAGCGACGATGTAGATCGCCTGGAAAAGCAGCGCCAATGTCGGCAACAGCGAGGGATCGCGCACCGGCGGGCCGGCAAGAGGCAGCACCAATATGCCGACGATCGCCGCACCGGCGAGTTGATAGAGCAGCAATTTCTCGGCGCTCGCCTCAACCAGTTTCGACCGTTTGATGAGGATGTTGGTCAGGGCCCAGAAGAAGCCGGAGCCCAGGCTCAGCAGGTCGCCGAAAAGCATGTCCCCACCGCCGCCAAGCTTGTCGGAAAAGACAGCGGCGAGACCGGCGAAAGCCAGCAGCAGGCCGAGGAACTTGCGCATGGTGATCTGTTCACCCAATAGAAGGTGGCCGCCAACCAGCATCCAGAACGGCATCGTGTTGACCAGCAGCGTGTTGCGAGCGACGGTCGTATGCTCCAGCCCGACATAAAGGCAAAGGAACTCGACGCCAAAAAGCGCGCCGACAGTAATGCCCGCAAGCAACGTGCCATCCTTGGCAAACAGCGCGATGCCGCGCCAGCGGCACCACAGGAAGACGCAGAAGCCGCCAATGACCGAGCGCGCGATCGACAGGAAGACGGGGTCGTAGCCCGCGTAGGAGATCTTGGCGGCGACGTAGTTCATGCCCCAGGAAAAAGTCAGGCCGACCATGATGGCGGCGGCGGCCATGTCGACGGTGTCGCGCCGATCGAGCGCGTCGGTGGCGCCGCTCAAGATCAGTCCTCCGCGCTGGCGTCGTCGAAGCCGATGAGGTTCCAGCTCTGGCGCATATGCGGCGGCATCGGCGCGGTGACGTCAATGACGCCCTTGTCGGGATGCGGAATGATGATGCGGCGGGCATGCAGATGCAGGCGGTTCTGGATGCCGCCGGGAAAATCCCAGTTGGTGTCGGCCTCGAAATATTTCGGGTCGCCGATGATCGGGCAGCCAATATAGGCGGCATGGACGCGAAGCTGGTGGGTGCGGCCGGTATAGGGCTCCATTTCCAGCCAGGTCATGGTCTGCGCCGCCTGCTCGATGATGCGATAGTAGGACACGGCGTGGTCGGCGCCTTTTTCGCCATGCGCGGCCACCCGCACGCGGTCGCCGTCCTCGGTTGGCTCCTTGATCAGCCAGGTCGAGATCTTGTCCTCGCGCTTGGGCGGCACGCCCTTGACCAAGGCCCAGTAGGTCTTTTTCGTTTCGCGGGCGCGGAACGCTTCGGACAGCTTCATGGCGGCCAGCCTCGTGCGGGCGACGACCAGCACGCCCGACGTGTCGCGATCGAGCCGATGAACCAGCCGTGGCTTCTCGCCCTTCTGGCTGCGCCAGGCTTCGAGCATGTCGTCGACATTGCGGGTGACGCCCGAGCCGCCCTGCACTGCAAGGCCTGCCGGTTTGTTGAAAACGAAAACCTTCGGATCCTCATAGATCAGCATCTTCGCCAGGACGTCGGCATCGCCCTGGTTACGGAACGAATGGCCGGTCAGCGCACTTTCGCCCTTCTTGTCGACCTCGAGCGGCGGAACGCGGACTACCTGGCCAGGCTCGACACGGCTGTCGGCCTTGACGCGGCCGCCATCGACGCGGATCTGGCCCGAGCGCAGCAGCTTCTGCAGATGGCCGAAGCCAAGGCCTGGGAAATGGGTTTTGAACCAGCGATCGAGCCGCATGCCCGCCTCGCCGGCCTCCACCGTGATCTGTTCGACGCCTGCCATTTTTCTTCGCTTATCCGTTTCCAAAGCAGGGCTCGACCTGCGCTTGGCGCGGCAATAGCACTAAGGCAGGCTTCTTGCGAGCCAAAGACCCAAAAACAGGGAGATGATGGCGCCAATGACGCTGGCCAGCGCATATCCGAACGCCGGGAGCGTGGCTCCGCGCTCCCACAGTGTCGCGAAATCGAGCGAAAAAGCAGAAAAAGTGGTGAAGCCGCCAAAGACGCCGGTGGCGACGAACAGCCTAAGCTCGTTCGATCCGCCGCGCCGCGCCAAGGTTGCGATGAACAGGCCCATGGCGAAAGAGCCGACGATGTTGATGACCATCGTGCCCCACGGAAAATTCGGACCGATGAGCCGCAACGTGCCCATATTGGCCAGGTGGCGGATGCCGGCGCCAATGCCGCCGCCCAGAACAACGAGAAGGAGATTGAGCATGGCGGTTTTCTGCCCTCGCGGGGCGGTCCGGTCAATCCCCTGCGCGTATGGGCGCTGGCGCCGCACAAACAGTTGAACGCGTCAGGAACCGCCTCTCGCGTCCATTGTCGAGCGAGAACATGCCGCCCCTGCCCGGCACCACATCGATGATCAGATCGGTGTGCTTCCACACCTCATGCTGCGAAGCGCTGATGTAGACGGGAGTCTCGCCGATTTCGCCGAGCATGACATCTTTGTCGCCGACGATGAAATCGCTCCGGGGATAGCACATCGGCGAGGATCCATCGCAGCAACCGCCCGACTGGTGGAACAGCACCGGGCCGTGATCGGCGATGATTTCGGCCAGAAATGCCCGGGCTGCCGGCGTGGCAGAGACTTTTCCCAGGGAAACCTTGTCGAGCATGCCATCCTCCATCACGAAGCGTGCTCCTTCACGAAGGGAACGAGGCGGGGCGATGAAAGCCGCGCCTCGTGTGAAGATCGCGCATGATCCTTTCGACGGGATCATGCGCTGGCTGGGAGGTGATCAGAAGAAACCGAGCTTCTTTGGGCTATAGCTGACAAGCATGTTCTTGGTCTGCTGATAATGGTCGAGCATCATCTTGTGATTTTCACGACCGATGCCCGACTGCTTGTAGCCGCCAAACGCCGCATGCGCGGGATAGGCATGGTAGCAATTCGTCCAGACGCGGCCAGCCTGGATGGCGCGGCCGAAACGGTAGCAGCGGTTAGCGTCGCGGCTCCAGATGCCGGCGCCAAGGCCGTAGAGCGTGTCGTTGGCGATCGACAGTGCCTCATCGTCATCCTTGAAGGTCGTCACCGAAACCACCGGTCCGAAGATCTCCTCCTGGAAGACCCGCATCTTGTTGTGACCCTTGAACACGGTCGGCTTGACGTAGTAGCCGCCGGCCAGGTCGCCCGGCAGGTGGTTCTGCTCGCCCCCGGTCAACACTTCGGCACCTTCCTGGCGGCCGATGTCGAAGTAGCTCAGGATCTTCTCCAGCTGTTCGCTCGACGCCTGCGCACCGATCATCGTTGCCGGGTCAAGCGGATCGCCCTGGACGATCGCCTCGACGCGCTTCAGCGCACGCTCCATGAACTTGTCGTAGATCTTCTCATGCACCAGCGCCCGGCTCGGGCAGGTGCAGACCTCGCCCTGGTTGAGCGCAAACATGACAAAACCTTCGATCGCCTTGTCGAAGAAGTCGTCGTCCTCGGCGGTAACGTCCTGGAAGAAGATGTTGGGCGACTTGCCGCCGAGTTCCAGCGTCACCGGGATGAGGTTCTGGCTGGCATATTGCGAGATTAGGCGGCCGGTCGTGGTCTCGCCGGTGAACGCGATCTTGGCGATGCGGTTCGAGGAGGCAAGCGGCTTGCCCGCCTCGAGGCCAAAGCCGTTGACGATGTTGAGCACGCCATCCGGCAACAGGTCGCCAACCAGATCCGCCCATAGCATGATGGTGGAGGGCGTCTGTTCGGCCGGCTTCAGGACGACGCAATTGCCGGCGGCAAGCGCCGGCGCCAGCTTCCACACCGCCATCAGCAAGGGGAAGTTCCAGGGAATGATCTGGCCGACGACGCCAAGCGGCTCATGAAAATGATAGGCGACGGTGTCGTGATCGATTTCGGAGATGCCGCCTTCCTGGCTGCGTACGGCACCGGCGAAATAACGGAAATGGTCGATGGCGAGCGGTAGGTCGGCGGCGGTCGTCTCGCGGATCGGCTTGCCATTGTCCCAGGTCTCGGCGAGCGCCAGAAGATCGAGATTGTCTTCCATGCGGTCGGCGATGCGGTTGAGGATCAGCGCACGGGCGGCGGCACTCGTCCTGCCCCAGGCATCCTTAGCCTTGTGCGCGGCATCGAGCGCTGCCTCGATGTCGTTTGCGTCCGAACGGGCGATTTCGCCAAGCGGCTTTCCGTTGACCGGCGAGATGTTGTCGAAATATTTTCCTGAATGCGGCGCCACCCATTTGCCGCCGATATAGTTGTCGTAACGCTTGGCGAAGGGCACCTTGGCCGTGCGTGAAAATTCCACCTTGTTCATTTGTCTTCCTCCCAGGAAACAGCGGCACGGGATGTACCGCGCTGTCAGGGAGAGTGAGGATGCCGTCGGGCTTTGTCAGCCCGGGCAGGTCGTCTGCACCAGGCCGACTGTCGCAAGATTGCGACAGTTTCGGCGCCGAAACCTCAATGTGGCCGGCGGATGCCCAAGCGGGCGAGCTTGCGATGCAGAGTGGCCCGAGAAATGCCGAGATTTTGCGCGGCGGCGGAGACGTTGCCATCGGCGCGCGTGATCGCCCGCTGGATTACTCCGCGCTCCGCCTCTTCAAGTTCCTCGGCGGCCTTGGCAACGTCGCCGAGAATGTCTGCGGCGGGCAGCCCCCTGGCCAACGCCTGTTGCGTGATGCCGAGGGTCTGCCGCGCCGAGCGTGTCGCGCCGACGACCAGATCATCGCAGTTGACGGCGATCAGCGCACCGGCGCTACGCTCGGCCGCCGAGGCAAGCAGAATGCGGGCATCGGGAAAACACAGGCGAAAATTCTCGGCCTCGATGCGGCGCGCGGCATCACCGACCGCCATGGCGATCAGGCCGACAAAGCCTTCGGTCAGATCCGACCGGCACGACGAGACATCGAGCGCGGCAGCCAGATTGCCTTCGTGGTCGTAAATCGGCGCCGTCGTGCAACTGAGCAGCGTGTTGCTCGAAAAGAAGTGCTGATCACGGTGAATAGTCAGCGCACGCTGGTCGGCGAGACATGTGCCGATGCCGTTGGTGCCCTCGGAGTCCTCGCTCCATACAGTGCCTGTCCACAACCCCCACTCGTCGAACGTGTCGTTATCGGCGACGGCGCCACGACGTTCGACGGGAATGCCGTCGCGGTCGGCCAGCAGCACGCAGCAGCCAACGCCGCCTACAGCCAGGTATAGACGATCGAGGCTCGCATCCGCGGCGCGAAGCAGAGGCTCGATGCGGCGCCGGGCCTCGCTCAACTCGCCTTCGGTGAGGCGTCGAGGCGCCTTGCGTTCGGCCGGATCGAGACCGTGCAAGGTCATTGAGCGTCGCCAGGATGCGACCAGCGCCGAGCGCGCCGCATCGCTGCTGGCGATGGAGGCCTGGACGAAATCCGCATGATGACCGGTCGGCTGCCGCCCGCTCACCTCATCCTCCCAAGGCGATTGTCACGTCCAACTCAGCGTTATATCCGTTCCGATATATCCACTGTATCAGATGTATAGGAGTGAAGCTCTGTGGCGCTATAGGACGATGGTGCAAGGCCGGCTAAGGGATGGCAAGATCGGCGATATGGCCCGGCTCAGTCAACACGCTCGTCACTGCGCAGGCACTGTCCAGGCCGGATACCGCTTCCTGAACTCGCCGTAGAGAGAATCGATTTCCGGTGCGCTGACCGGGCGTACCTGCTCATAGAGGTAACCGTTGACGCCGCCGGACAATCGGTATGACGCGAGTTGCTTGTAAGCGGCGCCCAGGCCCGTCCCGTCAAAAATATGTTGGTTCGGAAGCGTGACACAGGTCTGCGCGCCGGGTTGCAGGTGCGTAACGGGCTGGTCGGTTACGATCACATATCTGGATTTCAGTGCGTCCGGCCGGAACTGATCGCGACTATCCACCTGGCAAATCCATCCGACATGCGGAAGCAGACGCCGATCCATGCCAAATAACAACGCATCGCTCATGACAGGGCCAGAAGCAAACACCGAAAAATGGTCGTCCGGCCCCATCCTGCTGACGAGGTCATCGATCAGGCGCCTGTATTCGGGGAGATTGTCGAGGTGAAGGGGAAGCGTGGCTTCGCTGGGAAAAACGAACCCGATCGGAGACAGCAACTGTCGACCGGTTGGAAAAAACGCGCCGAGAAAGGCAAAGCCGGCGACAGTGGCTACGACGGCGGTCGACCATCGCGATCTCAGCGCCAGCGCCGAAACAATCGAAACGATTGCCTGTGTGTATGCGGGAAGGAGCCAAAGAAATATCGGCAGCGAGTGATGACGTTCCGGATCCTGCGTGCGGGTGAAAAGAAGAAAGGTGAGGACCGAAGCAATGGCACAGAACAGGGAAAACCTGTTGCCGCGCACCACGGAGATATAAAGACCCACAATGATCAACGCCCAATTGACATAGCTGAGGCGGGATCCCACTCCGGCAAGCTGGGTAACGATGGTCGTTCTGTAGCCGCTATAAAGATCGGCGTAGCTGGTTCCAAGAATTCTGGCGATCAGCGGCAATTGGAAGTGCAACGCGGTCGCGGCAACAACGAAAATCACACACGCGCAGCCCAACGCCGCTTTCCGGAAGGCGGGGAAATCTCGATCCCTAGCGATCTGCTGCAGGCAAAAAATTGCTGCCGAGACAGTGATCCCGATGGCGGCATAGGCGTACCAGCGACGCAGCATGAACGCCAACCACAGGCATGCGCCGACCGATATTCCGCTGATCACTGGCTCACGGGTCAGGAATCTGGACTTCCACAGAAAATAGGTCGCCGCGGTGAGAGCGATGCATCCGGCAATGTCGGGCAACCCGCGCAGCGTCGGCGCCCAGAACGGCGTGTAGAGAAAGACCGCGATCCAGACCGCGAGCCGGCTTCGGGAAGGTGTCTCGGAGACCGCTTCCAGATAACTTATCCTGCCCATGAACAGGACCGCCGGAGCCAGATAAACCGTGACAATTCCGGCAACGAAGGCGAGTCTTGAATCGCCAAACATGAAGTGAAACGGCATCAGAGGCACAAGGATCGCCACGCCGTAATCTTCCGTCGCGATCGAGGTACCCAGTTGGCTCAGCCATTCCGAGGGGCTATCGGCCAGCAGCGCTCCCTGCTGTTTGAACATATTGAAATAGGCTGCGAAATCCCAATAATAGACGGGTTCTTCGAGATTTATGTACGCCGCGCTCAGGGCAATGCCGAGCAACGCGATGCATATGTAAGCACCGCAGAATCCGAGTATTTTCTTCTCAGTCACTTGAAGTCGCCAAGAAAACAAGAGACGGATCTTCCCCAGTCAACTCTTAGACGTTGCTAATATATCTGAGAGCTGTTCTGCCAAACGAGAATCGGAAGAATTCGCGCAACCAACTATCGGTGCCTTGAACAGGATGTATACTTAAATGCACGGACATCGCAAGTGTTGACCGCGCGCTGAAATACCGCTGAAGGAACATACCCTTCCAAGCGGTCGCTCTATATATTATGCGTACGTGATATATATCGAAGCGATACGTGAGAAGCCGCCAAAGATGACCCGGCCTCGCACACCGGAACGCTGCCGGCAGAACCGGCAGCGTCGGCGATTTCAGCTCAGGTGGTTTCGACCTTCTTGGGCTTGGTCGAGCCGATCATCTTCCAGTTCTTGTAGAACATCGAATTGATGCGCTCGACGCTGACGGAGACAACAGCGAGCATGCCGGCGATCAATCTCGGGAACGGGGACGGCCTGACAATGTCCATGAACACGCAGTAGCGGCGGCCGTCATATTCGTTGACCGAGCGGTGCAGCAGCGTGTCGTCGAAAATGAACTGCGGATTGTCATACCAGTAGTTCTTAACGTTGCCGCACTCGACGAAGATTTCGGCTTTGACCGGGATCAGGTTATAGAGGATGCGCAGGCTGAGCCGTAGCGGACCGAAATGCCAGGAGGTCGATTCGCGTTTGCTGAAGACCGACACGGCGATGGTCTTGATGTATTTGAAATCCTTGTTGAACTCGGCGACGTTGTCGATCCTGTGCTTGCCGTACCACTGGTAGACGTACATGCCGCGCCGGCCGGCGCCGAAATTGGCGTCGATGTCGGCGATGATCTCGTCCTTGCGGGCCTTGAAGATGTCCAGGACCTCATTGACCTCGCGCTGATAGTCTTCCGGAAACTGCTCCAGCTTCCAGACACCGGGGTTCCGGTAGCAGAGCAGATCGACCAGCAGGTTGAAGGGCGACAGCAGCCAGGTGAACAGGCCGTTGCCAAGGAAGTAGCCCGAGAACAGCGCCATATCCTTCCTGTCGTTGCGCAGCACGTCGATCAGGCCGCAAACGATGAAGATCGTCGTCAGGATGGGGATGAAATAGAAGCCAAGGGCGAGAAGCGGTACGGCGATGGCGAATTTGCGAAGGGATTTGCGAAGAGCTTTTGTCATTTTTCCACGCGCCGAGCGCGATCCTGTTGCGAATGAGTGTGCCAAATCACGGCAACGACCACCGCCCGGTCGTGCGCCTTGATAAGGTCTTTTGGGTCGCCGCACAACGCCACGACTTTGTGGCTTGGCAGTTGCCTGGTGGAATTTGCCGGCTTCCGTCAATGCACCGCCGGCAAGCCGAGCTCGTCCCATTTCTCCCTGGCCACGGGATCGCCGACCAGGAACTCAAAGCCGATGACGCTTTGGCCGTCTGGTGCGAGCTGGCATTTGAATTTCAGGTATACCAGTTTCTACGGCTGCGAAAAGCCGCGCCGTCGGCGGCGATCGTGGTGCCTCTGACCTTCTCCTCGGCCGTCGCGTAAGGCACGACGCGTTCCGGCTGAAAGTCCGCGCGCCAATGCCGGATCTGGTCCATGGCCTCCAGATTACACAATTGCACCATGCGCTCGTCGGAAGCGAAGGTCTTGAGATCGGCGCGCGCCTGCCGGCTGCGCGGATCGGCAAGCGTCTTGGCCGACAGCATTTGGGTCGGCCGGATCATCGCCGGAGCGGTGCGCTGTCGAGGTTGAGGAACACTCGGGGCCGGTGGCGGCGCCGATGGGAGCGTCGGGGCTCGAACCTCAGGCACTGGAGAGGGAGCCGGTGCCGACGGCGGCCTTGTCGAGGCCTCGAACTGCCGCGGCGTCAGAATGTCGACCGACACCCGCTCCTCTTCCAGCCGCTTCGGCCGCTTTGGCAACGGCATAAGCGCCAGCGTGGCGGCGAGCATCGCGTGGAGAACGACCGAGGTTGAAATGCCCCAAGGCGAGGCCTCGCTTCGAAGCGTCACGACCACCGGGCCACGCAAGCCTGCTATTCCCGCTCTTTGCGCAGCTTCGCCCAATAGTCGAGCCGCTTGCGGATATCGCGCTCGAAGCCGCGCTCAGGCGGATCGTAGAAGATCTGGCGGCCCATCTTCTCCGGAAAATAGTCCTGACCCGAAAAAGCATCCGGCTCATCGTGATCGTAGCGGTAGCCGGCGCCGTAATCCTCTTCCTTCATCAGCTTGGTCGGCGCGTTGAGGATATGCTTCGGCGGCAGCAGCGAGCCATGCTCCTTGGCAGCGCGCGTGGCCGCCTTGAAGGCAGTGTAGACGGCATTGGATTTGGGCGCGGTGGCGAGATAGACGGTGGCCTCGGCAAAGGCGAGTTCGCCCTCCGGCGAGCCCAGATAGTCATAGGCGTCCTTGGCGGCGTTGGCGATGACCAGCGCCTGCGGATCGGCAAGGCCGATGTCCTCCATCGCCATGCGCACCAGCCGGCGGCCGAGATAGAGCGGATCCTCGCCGGCATCGAACATGCGGGCGAGATAGTAGAGTGCGGCATCGGGATCGGAGCCACGCACCGATTTGTGCAGCGCCGAGATCAAATTGTAGTGGCCGTCCTGGCCCTTGTCGTAAATTGGCGCGCGGCGCTGCACGATGCGCTGCAGCCCTTCGGGATCGAAGACCTCGCCAGGCTTGGCGGCACGCCAGACTTCCTCGGCGAGCGTCAGCGAGGCGCGTCCATCGCCATCGCTCATGCGGATCAGCATCGTCCGCGCGTCTTCGTCGAGCGGAAGCGCCCTGCCCTCCGTCTCCTCCGCGCGCATCATCAGCTTGGCGATGCTCTCCTCGCCAAGCGAATGAAAGACCATCACGCGCGCGCGCGACAGCAAGGCGGCGTTCAGTTCGAAGGATGGATTCTCGGTTGTCGCGCCAACTAGGACAACCGTCCCATCCTCCATGACAGGGAGAAAGGAATCCTGCTGGGCGCGGTTGAAGCGATGGATCTCGTCGACGAAAAGCAGGGTCTGGCGGCCGTTGGCGCGGCGCAGCTTGGCCGCCTCGAACACCTTCTTCAGGTCGGCGACGCCGGAGAAGACCGCCGATATCTGCTCGAAGGCAAGGCTGGTCTCGCCGGCGAGCAGCCTCGCCACCGTGGTCTTGCCGGTTCCGGGGGGGCCCCAGAAGATCATCGAGCCGAGCGAACCAGAGCCGATCAAACGGGTCAGGGCGCCATCGGGACCGGTCAGGTGCTCCTGGCCGACGACCTCGCCAAGGTTCCTCGGCCGCAACCGGTCGGCAAGCGGCCGCCCGGGCGGCGCCTTCTCCGGTTCATCGACACTGAACAGATCGGCCATGTAGGTCTTCTGGTTGGAGCATGATCGCTCTCTTTTTGGAGCATGATCTTATACGAAAACCGGTTCCCACTTTTCGGGATCATGCTCTGAAGATGGGGCGATCAGCTTAATAGCGCAACACCTGGCGCAGTATCTGCCCGCCGCGCTCGACGGTAAAGCGCCACCAGCGCGTATCCTGCTGGGCTATCTGCGCCAGCGTCGCGGCGGTGTCGATGGTGGTGCCGTTGACCTCGCGCACGATGTCGCCCGGCTGGAAGCCGAAATCCGCGGCCGGCGAATCACGGTTGATGTCAATCACCGTTACGCCCTTGAGGTCGGTGCGCAGGCCGAGCTTCTGCGCAAGCCGCGGCGACAGTTCCGCGACCTTGGCGCCCGAGAACGGGCTGCGGCCATGCAGCGTCACTTCCGAGGCCTTCGCCCCCTCCGGCGCACGCTCCAGCGCGATGTCCATCGCCGCCTTCTGTCCCTTGGTCAGGATAGCGAAATTGGCCTTGGTGCCGATCGACAGCGTCGCCATGCGATAGTCCAGCGCCTCGATGCTTTCGACCGGCTTGCCGTTGATCTGCAGCACGACGTCGCCAGGCTTAAGCCCCGCCTTGCCGGCCGGTCCAGTCGCATCGACCGAAGAGACCAAGGCTCCGGTCGGCTTTTCCATGGCGAGCGATTCGGCGATTTGCGGCGTGACGGCCTCAAACTCGGCGCCGATATAGGGCCGCTCAAAGAAGTCGAGACCGGCCTTGGCGGCATCGGCGAAAGCCCGCACCATGTTGGCGGGGATGGCAAAGCCGATGCCGATCGAGCCGCCGCTGCGGCTGTAGATCGCCGTGTTGATGCCGACCAGCTGGCCGCCCATGTTGATCAGCGCGCCACCGGAATTGCCGGGGTTGATGGCGGCGTCGGTCTGGATGAAATAGCCCGAATCCGAAACGCCGATATGGCTGCGGGCCAACGCGGAGACGATGCCGCTGGTGGTGGTCTGGCCGACGCCGAAGGGGTTGCCGATGGCCAGCACCAGGTCGCCGACCTCGAGCGCGTCGGAATCGCCGATGGCAATGACTGGGAACGGTTTGTCGGATTCGATCTTGAGCACGGCGAGATCCAGGGTCTCGTCCTTGAGCATGACCTTGCTGGTGAATTCACGGCCATCGGCGGTCGCCACCTTGACCTCGTCGGCATCCTTGATGACGTGGAAATTGGTGACGATGACACCGCTCGGATCGACGAGCACGCCCGAGCCGAGCGAGGATTGCGCGCGCGGCTGCGCACGGCCGAAAAACTCCTCGAAGAACGGATCGCCTTCAAACGGCGACGTGACCTTGGCCGTCTGCGAAGCATAGACATTGACCACGGCCGGCGCGGTCTGCTTGACCAGCGGCGCGAACGAAAGCTGCACCTCCTCGCGGCCGAACGGCACGCGCTTGTCTGGCCCGGAGGTGGAGTTTTCACCTTCGACGCCATGCAGCAGGTCGGTCAGCACGTCGGAAAGGCCCGGATCGGCAGGCTTTGCAGCGTCCTCAGCCAACGCCTGCCGGACTGCCGGTGCGGCTGCGAACACCATGAAGGCGCAGAGCAGGACAAGGGACAGTCTTTTGGCGCGCATTCGCGAATCCTCCAAGGCAAGTTCGGGCGCATTGTCCCGACGATTGTGCAAAATGAAAGGCTAAGCCGCTGAAATCCGATTATTTCACGTCAACACTTCTTCTGGGCATGCCTTGAACCACGCTAAATATGAAAAAGGGGCCCGCAGGCCCCTTCAAGTCATTTTGGGAAGACGCAGCCTTATGCGGCTGCGGTTTCCGCGTCGGTGCCTTCGGCTTCGAGGCGGGCGCGATCGGCGGCGCCCTTGGCCTCCGGATCGCGATCGACGAACTCGATGACCGCCATCGCGGCATTGTCGCCGTGACGGAAGCCTGCCTTCATGATGCGCAGGTAGCCGCCGTTGCGGGAGGCGTAGCGCGGGGCGATGGTGTCGAACAGGCGCTTGACGACGCCTTCATTGCCGATCTGCGCGATCACCTGG
Source organism: Mesorhizobium erdmanii (assembly GCF_013170725.1). Taxonomy (NCBI): domain Bacteria; kingdom Pseudomonadati; phylum Pseudomonadota; class Alphaproteobacteria; order Hyphomicrobiales; family Phyllobacteriaceae; genus Mesorhizobium; species Mesorhizobium erdmanii. The sequence goes on from NZ_CP033361.1 coordinate 4,133,495, forward strand.
CGGCGTGCGTGCAGGTCGCCGCGCTTGCCGAGCGTCACCAGCTTCTCGACGATCGGACGCAGGTCCTTCGCCTTCGGCAGGGTGGTGACGATCTGCTCGTGCTCGAGCAGCGAGACAGCGAGATTGGCGAACATCGACTTGCGATGGCTGATGCTGCGGGCGAAGCGGCGGCCTTTGAAACCGTGGCGCATGGCTCTTTTCCTTCTTCAGTTGTTCAAGAGGCCACGGCCTCTGATGATTTTCCGCATGACCGTCGGATCGAGCGGCTCACGCCGCCGATCCTTGGAAATCATGCTCAATATTGGTCTTCGTAACGCTTGGCGAGGTCTTCGATGTTTTCCGGCGGCCAGTCCGGCACTTCCATGCCGAGATGGAGGCCCATCGCCGCAAGCACTTCCTTGATCTCGTTCAGCGACTTGCGGCCGAAGTTCGGGGTGCGCAGCATCTCGGCTTCGGTCTTCTGGATGAGATCGCCGATGTAGACGATGTTGTCGTTCTTCAGGCAGTTGGCCGAACGCACGGACAGCTCCAGTTCGTCGACCTTCTTGAGCAGCGCCGGATTGAAAGCGAGCTCGGTGACGGCTTCCGCCGCGACTTCCTTCTGCGGCTCGTCGAAGTTGACGAACAGGCCAAGCTGGTCCTGCAGGATGCGGGCGGCGAAAGCTACCGCGTCCTCGCCCGAGATCGAACCGTCGGTCTCGATGGTCATGGTCAGCTTGTCATAATCGAGAACCTGGCCTTCGCGGGTGTTCTCGACCTTGTAGGAGACCTTCTTGACCGGCGAATAGAGGCTGTCGACCGGGATCAGGCCGATCGGCGCGTCCTCGGCGCGGTTGCGCTCGGCCGGCACGTAACCCTTGCCGGTGTCGACGGTGAACTCCATGCGGATTTCAGCGCCTTCGTCCAGCGTGCAGATGACGTGGTCGGGGTTGAGGATCTCGACGTCGCCAACTGTCTGGATGTCGCCGGCCAGAACCGCACCCGGTCCCTGCTTGCGCACGACCATGCGCTTGGGGCCATCGCCTTCCATGCGGATGGCGATTTCCTTGATGTTGAGGACGATGTCGGTCACGTCCTCGCGCACGCCGGCGATGGACGAGAATTCATGCAGGACGCCGTCGATCTGCACGGCGGTAACGGCCGCACCGCGCAGCGAAGACAGGAGCACGCGGCGCAGCGCGTTGCCGAGGGTGAGGCCAAAGCCACGCTCGAGCGGCTCGGCCACCAGCGTGGTCAGCGTCTTCTTCTTCGACGAGAACTCGATCTTGTTCGGCTTGATCAGTTCCTGCCAATTTTTCTGGATCATGATGCTTTCCTTCCGTTGACCCGCCACCATCCAATCGTGGCGGGCGACCTGGAATACCGCGGAGGAACGCCCTGTGAGCGTTCGCGCGGCGTTCGATAAATTTAGACGCGGCGCTTCTTGCGCGGGCGGCAGCCATTGTGCGGGATCGGCGTCACATCACGGATCGAGGTGATGGTGAAGCCGGCCGCCTGCAGGGCGCGCAACGCCGATTCGCGACCGGAGCCAGGTCCGCAGACCTCGACTTCGAGCATGCGCATGCCGTGTTCCTGGGCCTTCTTGGCAACGTCCTCGGCAGCCATCTGGGCGGCGAACGGGGTCGATTTGCGCGAACCCTTGAAGCCCTGGGCGCCGGCCGACGACCAGGCGATCGAATTGCCCTGCGCGTCGGTGATGGTGATCATCGTGTTGTTGAAGGTCGAATTGACGTGGGCAACGCCCGACGAGATATTCTTGCGTTCGCGACGGCGAACACGAGCGGCTTCCTTGGCCATGATAGTCCTTTCAGTTGATCTCTACACCGCCGTAATGCCAGCGGCTCCACCTTGTTAAGGGAGTAGGGGAATAGGGCAGTAAGGGAGTAGGGAAAAATGCGACCCGATCGACGGGCATTCCCTACTGCCTTACTCCCCCACTCCCATATTCCCCTAAAAATTACTTCTTCTTGCCGGCGATCGACTTGGCCGGGCCCTTGCGGGTGCGTGCATTGGTGTGCGTGCGCTGGCCGCGAACCGGCAGCGAGCGACGGTGACGCAGGCCGCGGTAGCAACCGAGGTCCATGAGACGCTTGATGTTCATCGACACTTCGCGGCGCAGATCGCCCTCGACCTGGTAGTCGCGGTCGATGGTCTCGCGGATCTGCAGCACTTCCGCGTCGGTCAGTTGGTTGACGCGACGCTCGGCCGGGATGCCGACCTTGTCGACGATCTCCTGGGCGAACTTCTTGCCAATGCCGTGAATGTACTGGAGCGCGATGACGACGCGCTTGTTGGTCGGAATGTTAACGCCGGCTATACGAGCCATGTTCTTCTCTTCTCCATTTGGACCGGTCGACCTTCAAAACGAGGCAGGCCCGGCGCTGTCAAAGTTGCCCCGCGTCCGGTGGAGGCCGGCCCTTGCGGGAGTTTCCAGTTCAAAGCGACTGCCTTGCCCTTGCGGACAAGCAAAGTTCGCACCTGATAGGAAGACGGGCCGCCATACCGCAGCGGGCCGCTCCCGTCAAGCCTAATCGTTAAATTCCCTTACCGCGCCTTGGCGGTCGCAGCCAGCACGGCTTCGATCTCGGCGGTCACCGCGTCGATGCTGGCCATGCCGTCGACCGTCTTGAGCTTGCCCTTGGCGTAGTAGTAGCCGGTCAGCGGAGCGGTCTTCTTGTAGTACTCCCGCAGGCGCTCTTCGAACACCGCCGGATTGTCGTCCTTGCGCACCGGGTGGCCGGCGGCCTTGGCGTCCTCGGCGCGTTTGACGATGCGGCCGACGAGAGCCCTGTCGTCGACAACCAGCTCGATGACCGTGTCGAGACCGATGCCGCGCTGCGAAAGCATCTGGTCAACCGCGTCGGCCTGTACCAGCGTCCGCGGGTAGCCATCGAGGATGAAGCCCTTGGCGCAGTCGGCCTGGTCGATGCGCTCGGCAACGATGGCGTTGACGATGGCGTCGGAAACCAGTTCCCCGGCATCCATCACCGCCTTCGCACGCTTGCCGACCTCGGTACCGGCCTGGACGGCGGCACGCAGCATGTCGCCCGTCGAAAGCTGGGGTATGCCGTGTTTGTCTACCAGTCTTTGTGCTTGTGTCCCCTTGCCCGCTCCTGGCGGCCCAAGCAATATCAACCTCATCTGGCTTTCTTCCCCCCGCGCAGCTTCGACTTCTTGATCAGGCCTTCATACTGGTGCGCGATCAGGTGGCCCTGAATCTGCGCAACCGTATCGAGCGTGACACTGACCACGATCAGAAGCGATGTGCCACCAAGGTAGAATGGTACGCCAGTCGCCGAGATCAGGAACTCCGGCAGCAGGCACACCAGCACCAGGTAGATGGCGCCGACGACGGTGATGCGGGTGAGAACGTAATCGATGTAATCGGCGGTTCGCTCGCCCGGACGATAGCCCGGGATGAAGCCCGAATGCTTCTTGAGCTGGTCGGCGGTGTCCTTCGGATTGAAGACAATCGCTGTGTAGAAGAAGGCGAAGAACACGATCATCGCCGCGTAGAATGCCATGTAGAGCGGCTGGCCGTGGCCAAGCGAGGCCAGGATGGTGCTCGCCCAGGCCGGCATGTTGGTCGCCTGCGAGAAGCCGGCGACTGTGGCCGGCAGCAGCAGCAGCGAGGAAGCGAAGATCGGCGGGATGACGCCCGACGTGTTGAGCTTCAGCGGCAAGTGCGAAGTATCGCCCTGGAACATGCGGTTGCCGACCTGGCGCTTCGGATACTGGATCAGCAGGCGGCGCTGGGCGCGCTCGAAGAACACGATGAGCGCGATGACGACGATGGCCAGGACGATGATCGCCAGTATCAGGCCGGTCGACAGGGCGCCGGTGCGGCCGAGTTCCAGAGTGCCCGAGATAGCATGCGGCAGGCCGGCGACGATTCCGGAGAAGATGATCAGCGAAATGCCGTTGCCGATGCCGCGCGCGGTGATCTGCTCGCCAAGCCACATCAGGAACATGGTGCCGCCGACCAGCGTGACGACGGTGGAGATGCGGAAGAACATGCCGGGATCGCTGACGATGCCGTTGCCGTTCTCGAGACCTACGGAAATGCCATAGGCCTGCACCAGTGCTAGCAGCACGGTGCCGTAACGCGTGTACTGGTTGATGACCTTGCGGCCCTGCTCGCCTTCCTTCTTCAGCGCTTCCAGCGACGGGATGACCGACGTCATCAGCTGCATGATGATGGAGGCGGAGATGTAAGGCATGATGCCGAGTGCGAAGATCGCCATGCGCTGCACGGCGCCGCCGGCGAACATGTTGAACATGCCGAGCACGCCCTTGCTCTGCGAGGAGAAGGCCTGGGCGAAGGCGTCGGGGTTGATGCCGGGAAGCGGGATGTAGGTGCCGAGGCGGTACACAAGCAACGCGCCAATGGTGAACCAGATGCGTTTCTTGAGATCCTCCGCCTTGGCGAAGGCCGAGAAATTCAGATTCGAGGCTAGTTGTTCAGCAGCCGAAGCCATGCCTGATTCTCCGCTTGGTAACGCTTGATGGCCCGTGAGGTCAGGCGGTGCGTTTCACCGAAGCTCACGAGATAAGCTCCGGGCTCTAAACATGCAAGCGGCCGCGTTGACGCGGCCGCTTAATTGAGCAGATCAAAGCGCAATCGTGAGCAGAACGGGATCCCGTTTCCGCCGATCACGCTTCAAATTGCCGTTACTCGGCTGCTGCCTTTTCAGGCAATTTGACCGAGCCGCCGGCCTTTTCGATCTTCTCGATCGCAGCCTTGGAAGCGCCGGCCACGTCGAAGGCGAGCTTCGCCTTGAGTTCGCCATCGGACAGCACGCGCACGCCGTCCTTGACGCGGCGGATGACACCGGCGGCGACAAGCGCCTCGGCCGTCACGGTTGCCTTGGCATCGAGCTTCTTGGCATCGACGGCTTCCTGAATGCGGGCCAGCGATACGACAACGAAGCTCTTGGCGAAGAGGTTATTGAAGCCACGCTTCGGCAGGCGCCTGTAGAGCGGCATCTGGCCACCCTCGAAGCCGTTGATGGCGACGCCGGAGCGTGCCTTCTGGCCCTTGACGCCGCGACCGGCGGTCTTGCCCGAGCCGGAACCGATGCCGCGGCCGAGACGCTTCTTGGAATGCGTCGCGCCGTCCTTGTCACGCAGATCATTGAGTTTCATCTGGGTTCTCCTGCGCTTTGGCTCAGCCCTCGTCCACGACGCGGACGAGATGCTGAACGGCGGCGATCATGCCGCGCACGGAAGGCGTATCTTCCAGCGTGCGCTGCTTGTGCATCTTGTTGAGGCCGAGGCCGACCAGCGTCGCGCGCTGTTCCTTCGGACGGCGGATCGGCGAACCGATCTGCTCAACGGTGATGGTCTTGGTTGCTTTCTTGGCCATGGTCAAAATCCCTGGTCAGATCGACTATTCTTCAGCCGCAACGGCGGTGCCGCGGCGGGCCTGAAGGGTCGAATACTTGATGCCGCGCGCAGCAGCCACATCCTTGGGATGCATCTGGCTCTTCAGCGCGTCGAAGGTGGCGCGAACCATGTTGTAGGGGTTCGACGACCCCATCGACTTGGCGACCACGTCATGCATGCCGAGCGTCTCGAAGACGGCGCGCATCGGGCCGCCAGCGATGATGCCGGTACCCTGCTTGGCGGCGCGCAGCAGAACACGTCCGGCGCCCCAGCGTCCTTCGACGTCATGGTGCAGCGTACGGCCCGAGCGCAGCGGCACGAAGATCATGTCGCGCTTTGCCGATTCGGTTGCCTTGCGGATGGCCTCCGGCACTTCGCGTGCCTTGCCGTGACCGAAGCCGACGCGGCCTTTCTGGTCGCCGACAACGACGAGTGCGGCGAAGCCGAAGCGGCGGCCACCCTTGACGACCTTGGCGACGCGATTGATGTGGACCAGCTTGTCCACCATGCCGTCGTCGCGCTCTTCGCGCTCACGCTCGCGGCCGCGGCCGCCTTCCCTACGTTCCTGTGCCATATCCTGTTCCTTGTTCTTTTCCGGAAGCACGGGTTGCTGATTGCCGGCGCCGCTTTGGGTCGCCGACGGTGAATTTCTCTCCTTTGCATGATCTTATCCGAAAAGTCTGCAACTTTTCGGGATCATGCATCAGAAGCTGAGGCCGCCTTCGCGGGCAGCTTCAGCCAGCGCCTTGACACGGCCGTGATAGATGTACGGGCCACGGTCGAAGACGACTTCCTTGACGCCGGCCTTGGCGGCACGCTCGGCGATCAGCTTGCCGATCGCGGCGGCGGCGGCTGTGTCGGCCCCGGTCTTGAGCGAACCCTTGAGGTCCTTCTCCAGCGTCGAGGCGGCGGCGATGGTGTGGCCCTTGGCGTCGTCGATGACCTGCACGTAGATGTTCTTAGACGTGCGATGAACCGACAGGCGCGGACGGTCGCCGGCGACCTTCTTGATCTGGCGGCGGACGCGCTGCGCACGACGCTGAATGGCTTCCTTGATACCCATGATGGTCTTCCTTGCCTTCACAAAACGGGGGCCGCCATATGCGGTAGGCGAAAAGCGCCTCCCGCGACCGCTCCCCGCGGCGTTACAGTTCGTTGGCTTGGCCCCTTCCGAAAAGTCCGCGACTTCCCGGGGCCAGGCCTATTACTTCTTCTTGCCTTCCTTGCGGACGATCTTCTCGCCAGCGTAGCGGACGCCCTTGCCCTTGTAGGGCTCGGGGCCACGGTATTCGCGGATCTCCGCAGCGACCTGGCCGACCTGCTGCTTGTCGATGCCGGCAACGGTAATCTCGGTCGGCTTCGGCACGGTGATGGTGATGCCGGCCGGCGTCTCGTAGACGACGTCATGGCTGAAGCCAAGTGCCAGCTGCAGGTTCTTGCCCTGCAAGGCGGCGCGATAGCCGACGCCGGTGATTTCGAGCTTCTTCTCGAAACCGTCCTTGACGCCGTGGAGGATGTTGACGATCTGCGTGCGCGACATGCCCCACTTCGAGCGGGCGGTCTTGGTCTGGTCGCGAGGCTGGACAGCGATCTCGCTGCCTTCCATCTTGACCAGGACTTCGTCGTTCACCACGAACTTCAGCTCGCCCTTGGGGCCCTTCGCCGTCACGGTCTGGCCGTTGACGGTCGCGGTCACGCCCTGCGGCAGCGAAACGGGTTTCTTTCCAATACGAGACATTTTGTTGTCCTCGTCACTTCTCTTGTTTCAGGTCTCTGTCTTCGGAACGATCCGAAGACCGGATTCCACTTTGCGGTCAGCTGCCAGATCAGAAGATCTGGCAGAGGATCTCGCCGCCGACGTTCTGTTCGCGAGCTTCGTGATCGGCCATCACGCCCTTCGGCGTCGAAAGGATGGCGATGCCGAGGCCGTTGGCGACGTGCGGGATCGACTTGGCCGAAACGTAAACGCGGCGGCCAGGCTTCGAGACGCGGGCGATTTCGCGCACGACCGGAGCCCCGTCGAAATACTTCAGCTCGATTTCGATTTCGGACTTGCCGTTGTCGAAGTCGGTCTGGCTGTAGTCGCGGATATAGCCTTCAGCCTTCAGCACGTCGAGGACGCGGGTGCGCAGACGCGAGGCCGGCGTCGAGACACTCGATTTCTTGCGGCCGTAGGCGTTGCGGATGCGGGTCAGCATATCGCCGAGAGGATCGCTCAATGACATGTTATGTCCTCCTTACCAGCTCGACTTGACCAGGCCCGGGATCTGGCCGTTGTTGCCGAGATCACGAAGCGCGATGCGCGATACTTTGAGCTTGCGATAGTAGGCACGCGGACGGCCGGTGACTTCGCAGCGGTTGCGGATGCGGATCTTGGCCGAGTTGCGCGGCAGGGCAGCAAGCTTGAGCTGAGCGCGGAAGCGCTCCTCCATCGGCTTGGACTGGTCCATGATGATCGCCTTCAGGGCAGCGCGCTTGGGACCGTACTGGTCGGCAAGCTTGCGGCGCCTGTTGTTCTTCTCGACTGAGCTGGTCTTTGCCATTTCAGATTTTTCCTTTTCTCGCTGCCGTTACTGGCGGAAGGGGAAGTTGAAAGCCTTGAGCAATGCCCGGGCTTCGTCGTCCGTCTTCGCAGTCGTACAAACGATGACGTCCATGCCCCAGATCTGATCAACCTTGTCGTAGTTGATCTCCGGGAACACGATGTGCTCCTTGATGCCCATGGCGTAATTGCCACGGCCATCGAAGCTCTTTGGGTTCAGTCCGCGAAAGTCGCGGACGCGCGGCAGCGCGATGTTCACGAGGCGGTCGAGGAACTCATACATACGTTCCTTGCGCAGCGTGACCTTGGCGCCGATCGGCATGTTCTCGCGGACCTTGAAGCCTGCGATCGAATTGCGGGCGCGGGTGACGACAGCCTTCTGGCCGGCGATCATCGCAAGGTCCTCGGCGGCAACCGAGGGCTTCTTGGAATCGGCGGTCGCTTCGCCAACGCCCATGTTCAGCACGATCTTGTCGAGGCGCGGAACCTGCATGTCGTTGTCGTAGCCGAACTGCTCCTGCAGCGCCTTGCGGATGGTCTCGTTGTAGACCTGCTTCAGACGCGGCGTGTTGGCGGCAGTCGCCTGCTTGGTTTGAGCCTTAGCCATTGATCACTTCTCCCGAGCGCTTGGCGACGCGCACCTTCTTGCCGTCCTTCTGGAAGATGAAACCGACGCGGGTCGGCTTGCCATCCTTGGGGTCGGCCAGCGCGATGTTCGACAGCTGGATCGGCGCTTCCTTGGTGATGATCCCGCCCTCTTGGGACTGGGACTGCTTCTGGTGACGACGGATCATGTTGACGCCGCGCACCAGCGCGGTGTCATCCTTCGGCTGAACCGAGAGGACTTCGCCCGAACGGCCCTTGTCCTTGCCGGCCAGCACGACGACCTTGTCGCCTTTTCTAATCTTTTGCATTGGTCCGGCTCCTTACAGCACTTCAGGCGCGAGCGAGATGATCTTCATGTGGTTCTTGGCGCGGAGTTCGCGCGGAACCGGTCCGAAGATACGCGTGCCGATCGGCTCTTTCTTGTTGTCGACGAGAACGGCCGCGTTCTTGTCGAAACGGATCACGCTGCCGTCCGGGCGGCGGATGTCCTTGGCCGTGCGAACCACGACCGCCTTCATCACATCGCCCTTCTTAACGCGGCCGCGCGGAATGGCTTCCTTGATGGACACCACGATGATGTCGCCCACGGAAGCGTATTTCCGCTTCGAGCCGCCCAGCACCTTGATGCACATGACACGACGCGCGCCGGAATTATCCGCCACGTCGAGGTTTGTTTGCATCTGAATCATGACTGGCCGCCTTCTTCTTTTCTAACGGGACGGGTTTTTCACCCCTCCCCGGTCTGTCCAAAATTCGTTTGTTTACGCCTGGTCCAAAGAGACCACGATCCAGCGCTTGTCCTTGGAAATCGGCTTCGATTCCTGGATGAACACCTGATCGCCAACCTTGTGGGCGTTGTTCTCGTCGTGCGCCTTGTACTTCTTGGTCATGCGCACGGTCTTCTTCATCACGGGATGCGTGAAGCGCCGTTCGACCTTGACGACAACCGTCTTCTCGTTCTTGTCGCTGACGACGGTGCCCTGCAGAATGCGCTTTGGCATGGTTTTCGTCCTTAAGCCTTCTTGGCCGCGGACTTTTCCGCAGCGATGGTCTTGATACGCGCAATGTCCTTACGAACCTGCCTCACGCGCGCGGTCTTCTCGAGCTGGCCGGTGGCCTTCTGGAAGCGCAGGTTGAACTGCTCCTTCTTCAGGCTGGCCAGGTCGTCGGTCAGCTGGTCCTGGGTCTTGGTCCGGATGTCTTCGGCTTTCATGATCAGCCCGTCCTTATTCTGCGATGCGCTGTACGAAGCGCGTCCTGACCGAGAGCTTGGCCGCGCCGAGACGCAGCGCCTCACGGGCGGTTTCTTCACTGACGCCGTCGATCTCGAACATGATGCGGCCCGGCTTGACGCGCGCCGCCCAGTAGTCGACGGCACCCTTGCCCTTGCCCATGCGGACTTCGGTCGGCTTCGACGTGACCGGCAGATCCGGGAAAATACGGATCCAGACACGGCCAGCGCGCTTCATTTCGCGAGTGATCGCGCGGCGGGCCGCCTCGATCTCACGCGCGGTGACGCGGTTCGGCTCAAGCGCCTTCAGCCCGAAACCACCGAAATCCAGGTTGGTGCCGCCCTTTGCGGTACCATGGATACGGCCCTTGAACTGCTTGCGGAACTTTGTGCGCTTTGGCTGCAGCATCGTTCTAACTCCAAATTCCTAAATGTCTCAGGCGTTTTCGCGACGGCGACCGCGTTCGCGATCACCACCACCGCCATGCGCGGCATCACCCTCGGTGGCGCGACGTTCCGAAGCCATCGGATCGTGCTCGAGGATCTCGCCCTTGAATACCCAGACCTTCACGCCGCAGATGCCGTACGCCGTATTCGCCTCGGCGGTGCCGTAGTCGACATCGGCGCGCAGCGTGTGCAGCGGCACGCGGCCTTCGCGGTACCACTCCATGCGCGCGATTTCGGCGCCGCCGAGACGGCCCGAGCAGTTGATGCGGATGCCTTCGGCACCGAGACGCATCGCCGACTGCACGGCGCGCTTCATGGCGCGGCGGAACGCGATACGGCGCTCGAGCTGCTGGGCGATCGACTGGGCGACCAGGGTCGCGTCGATTTCCGGCTTGCGCACTTCGACGATGTTGAGGTGCGTCTCGGACTTCGTCATCTCCATCAGCTTCTTGCGAAGCTTCTCGATGTCGGCGCCCTTCTTGCCGATGATCAGGCCCGGGCGCGCCGCATGGATGGTGACGCGGCACTTCTTGTGCGGACGCTCGATCACGACCTTGGAGATCGCGGCCTGCTTGAGTTCCTTCTCAAGATACTTGCGGATCTTGATGTCCTCATGCAGCAGCCTGCCGTACTCGCCGGTGTTCGCGAACCAGCGCGAATCCCAGGTGCGGTTGATGCCGAGGCGAAGACCGATCGGATTGACTTTCTGGCCCATTATGCGGCCTCCCCTTTTTCTTCGACTTCACGAACGACGATCGTGAGGTGCGAGAACGGCTTCTCGATACGGCTGGCGCGACCACGGCCACGAGCGTGGAACCGCTTCATGACAATCGACTTGCCGACATAGGCTTCCGCCACCACCAGCGCATCGACATCGAGGTCGTGGTTGTTTTCCGCGTTGGCGATCGCCGATTCCAGCGTCTTCTTGACCGTGCCGGAAATCCGCTTGGCCGAGAATTCGAGGTCGGAAAGCGCTGTCGCGACCTTCTTGCCGCGGATCAGCGCAGCAACGAGGTTCAGCTTCTGCGGGCTGATACGGATCGTGCGCAACACGGCGCGCGCTTCGTTGTCAGCAAGCCTGCGCGGAGCTTTGGCCTTGCCCATGATTATTTCCTCTTCGCCTTCTTATCCGCGCCGTGACCGTAATAAGTCCGCGTCGGAGCGAATTCACCGAACTTATGACCGACCATGTCCTCGTTCACCGAAACGGGAACATGCTTCTGGCCGTTGTAGACACCGAAGGTGAAGCCGACGAACTGCGGCAGGATGGTGGAGCGACGGCTCCACATCTTGATCACCTCATTGCGACCACCTTCACGAACCTTGTCCACCTTCTTGAGAAGGTAGCCGTCGATGAAGGGGCCTTTCCAAATAGAACGAGTCACTTGGCGTTACCTCTTCTTAGCTCTTGCGCTGATGGCGCGAGCGCAGGATGAACTTGTCGGTCGCCTTGTTGGACCGCGTCTTCTTGCCCTTGGTCGGCTTGCCCCACGGGCTGACCGGATGACGGCCACCGGAGGTGCGGCCTTCACCACCGCCGTGCGGATGGTCGACCGGATTCATGGTCACGCCGCGATTGTGCGGACGCTTGCCACGCCAAACCGTGCGGCCGGCCTTGCCGTCGTTGATGTTGCCGTGGTCGGGGTTCGACACGGCGCCGACGGTGGCCATGCAGGAGCCGTGAACGACACGCTGCTCGCCCGAATTGAGGCGCAGGATCGCCATGCCCTGGTCGCGACCGACGAGCTGTGCGTAACCGCCGGCCGAACGGGCGACCTGGGCGCCCTTGCCCGGCTTCAGCTCGATGTTGTGGACGATCGTGCCGACCGGCATCGACGCTAGCGGCATCGCATTGCCCGGCTTCACGTCGACCGCTTCGCCGGCCACGATCTTGTCGCCGGCGGCAAGGCGCTGCGGGGCGATGATGTAGGACAGCTCACCATCGTCGTACTTGATCAGCGCGATGAAGGCGGTGCGGTTCGGATCGTATTCAATGCGCTCGACCGTGCCGACGACGTCGAACTTGCGGCGCTTGAAGTCGATGATGCGGTACGAACGCTTGTGACCACCGCCGATGAAGCGGGCGGTGATGCGGCCGTGATTGTTGCGGCCGCCCGACTTGGTCAGGCCCTCGGTCAGGCCCTTGACGGGCTTGCCCTTGTAGAGGCCCGAGCGGTCGACGATGACCAGCTGTCGGGTGCTCGGCGTTACCGGGTTGAATTTTTTCAGTGCCATTGTTGTTGTCCTCGCGGCCTAGCTCAGAGACCCGTCGCGACGTCGATCGACTGGCCGTCGGCCAGCGTCACGATCGCCTTCTTGACGTCGCTCTGGCGGCCGATCGTGCCGCGGAAGCGCTTGATCTTGCCCTTGCGGACAAGTGTGTTCACGGCCATCACCTTGACGCCGAACAGCGCTTCGACGGCGGCCTTGATTTCCGGCTTCGACGCCTTCTTGGCGACGTTGAAGACGACCTGGTTCTGCTCGGAAGCCATGGTCGACTTTTCAGTGATCGCCGGGCTGACGATCACGTCGTAGTGACGAAGGTCGGTCATTTAAAGCGCTCCTCGAGAGCCTCGACGGCGGCCTTGGAAAGGACCAGCGTGCCGCGGCGCAGAATGTCGTAGACGTTGATGCCCTGGATGGGCAGCACGTCGATGTTCGGAATGTTGGTCGCTGCCAGCTTGAAGTTCTTGTCAAGCTCGGCGCCGCCAATCACCAAGGCGTTGGTCAGGCCCAGCGTCGCGAAATTCGCGATCAGCGCCTTGGTCTTGGCCTCGGTCAGCTTCAGTTCGTCGATGACGATAATCGAAGCGCTCTTGGCCTTGGCCGAGAGAGCATGCTTGAGGCCGAGCGCACGAACCTTCTTGGGCAGATCGTGCTCATGACTGCGAACAACCGGGCCGTGGGCCTTGCCGCCGCCGCGGAACTGCGGAGCGCGTGCCGAATGGTGGCGGGCGCGGCCCGTACCCTTCTGCTTGTACATCTTGGCGCCGGTGCGCGCGATTTCGGCGCGGCCCTTGGACTTGTGCGTGCCCTGCTGCTTCTTGGCAAGCTGCCAGCGCACGACGCGCTGCAGAATGTCCTCGCGCGGGTCAAGGCCGAAAATCCCGTCAGAGAGTTCCACCTTGCCGGCGTCTTTACCGCCGAGCGTTGTGATCTTGAGATCCATTATTCCGCTCCCTCTGTGGCCGGAGCCTCATTCTTCGTGGCGGCGCGGATCGCGGCGGGCTTCGGCGCATTGGCCGGCAGTGCCACCTTGGCCGCGTCGCGGACCAGGATCCAAGCGCCCTTCGATCCGGGAACCGCTCCGCGGATCAGGATCAGGCCGCGATCAGCGTCGGTCGAAACGATCTCGACATTCTGTGTGGTGACGCGGGTGTCGCCCATGTGGCCAGCCATATGCTTGCCCTTGAACACCTTGCCCGGGTCCTGACGCTGGCCGGTCGAACCGTGCGTACGGTGCGAGACCGAGTTACCGTGCGTCGCGCGGCCACCACCCATGTGGTGGCGCTTGATGACGCCCTGGAAGCCCTTGCCGATCGTCGTGCCCGTCACATCGACCTTCTGGCCGGCGACGAAGTGCTCGACGGTGATCTCGGCGCCGACATCGATCATGTTGTCGGCGGAGACGCGGAACTCCGCGACCTTCGCCTTGGGCTCGACGGAAGCGGTCGCGAAATGGCCGCGCAGCGCCTTCGACGTGTTCTTCACCTTGGCGAGGCCAACGCCGAGCTGAACGGCGGTGTAGCCATTCTTCTCCTGCGTGCGCTGCGCCACGACCTGGCAGTTCTCCATCTGGAGAACGGTGACGGGAACATGTTCCCCGGCATCGTTGTAGATGCGGGTCATTCCCACCTTCTTTGCAATCACACCTGAACGCATCGGTTCAATTCCTTTAGAGTTCCGGGCCAGGGGCACCGCCCCTTACCGCGCTCTCATTCCCTTAGAGCTTGATCTCGACGTCGACGCCGGCGGCCAGATCGAGCTTCATCAAAGCATCGACGGTCTGCGGGGTCGGATCGACGATGTCGAGCAGACGCTTGTGCGTGCGCATCTCGAACTGCTCGCGGCTCTTCTTGTCGACGTGAGGCGACCGGTTGACCGTGAATTTTTCGATCCGCGTCGGCAGCGGAATGGGGCCGCGGACGTTTGCTCCGGTGCGCTTGGCCGTCGACACGATTTCTTTCGTCGAGGCGTCGAGCACGCGGTGATCAAACGCCTTCAGGCGGATGCGGATATTCTGTCCGTTCATGCGTCACTTCCTTGTTCTGGCGCGGCGCGGGCAACTCCGCGCCCGCGACAGATCGGTTTAAGTCTAATTATTCTTTAATGGTGACGACGATGCCGGCACCGACGGTGCGGCCGCCTTCACGGATGGCGAAGCGCAGCTTCTCTTCCATGGCGATCGGCACGATCAGCTCGACATCGACCGTGATGTTGTCGCCAGGCATCACCATCTCGGTGCCGGCCGGCAGCGACACGATGCCGGTCACGTCAGTCGTGCGGAAGTAGAACTGCGGACGGTAGTTGGTGAAGAACGGCGTGTGACGGCCACCTTCGTCCTTGGTCAGGATGTAGGCTTCGGCCACGAACTTCTTGTGCGGCTTCACCGTGCCCGGCTTGGCCAGAACCTGGCCACGCTCGACACCTTCACGGTCAACGCCGCGCAGCAGCGCGCCGATGTTGTCGCCAGCCTGGCCCTGATCGAGCAGCTTGCGGAACATCTCGACGCCCGTGCAGGTCGTCTTGGTCGTCGGACGGATGCCGATGATCTCGAGTTCCTCGCCAACCTTGACCACGCCGCGCTCGACGCGGCCGGTCACGACCGTGCCACGGCCCGAGATCGAGAACACGTCCTCGATCGGCATCAGGAACGGCTTGTCGAGCGGACGAACCGGCGTCGGGATATAGGCGTCGACCTGAGCCATCAGCTCGCGGATCGCGTCCTCGCCGATCGTCTTGTTCGAATCCTCGAGAGCGGCCAGCGCCGAACCCTTGACGATCGGAATGTCGTCGCCGGGGAACTCGTTCTTCGACAGAAGCTCGCGAACCTCGAGCTCGACCAGTTCGAGCAGCTCGGCGTCGTCGACCTGGTCGACCTTGTTCAGGAACACCACGATCGACGGCACGCCGACCTGACGGGCAAGCAGGATGTGCTCGCGGGTCTGCGGCATCGGGCCGTCGGCGGCCGACACGACCAGGATCGCGCCGTCCATCTGCGCCGCACCGGTGATCATGTTCTTCACATAGTCGGCGTGGCCGGGGCAGTCGACGTGAGCGTAGTGCCGGTTGGCCGTCTCGTATTCGACGTGAGCCGTCGAGATCGTGATGCCGCGTGCCTTCTCTTCCGGCGCCGCATCGATCTGGTCGTAGCGCTTGTACTCGCCAAAATACTTCGTGATCGCCGCCGTCAGCGACGTCTTGCCATGGTCAACGTGACCAATCGTGCCGATGTTCACATGAGGCTTAGTGCGCTCGAATTTACCTTTTGCCATGTGATGTCTCCATTTCCTGCTCGCCCAAGCGGGCTTTGAATTGCGTTACCGCGACGGCTCTTTCGAGTTACGCGTACTTTTTCTGGACTTCCTGAGCGACCGCGGTCGGGACCGGCTCGTAGTGATCGAACTGCATCGTGTAGGCCGCGCGGCCCTGGCTCATCGAGCGCAGGTTGTCGACGTACTTGAACATGTTGGCGAGCGGCACCATCGCGTTGATGACGACGGCCACGCCGCGCGCTTCCTGACCCTGGATCTGGCCACGACGGCCGTTCAGGTCGCCGATGACGCTGCCGACGTAGTCTTCCGGCGTCACGACCTCGACCTTCATGATCGGCTCGAGCAGCTGCACGCCAAGCTTGGGTGCGGCTTCCCGGAAGCAAGCGCGGGATGCGATTTCGAAGGCCAGGACCGAGGAGTCGACGTCGTGGTAGGCGCCGTCGATCAGCGTGGCGCGGACGCCGATCATCGGGAAGCCCGCGAACGGACCTGCGCCCATGACGCTCTGGATGCCCTTTTCGACGCCCGGAATGTATTCCTTCGGCACCGCGCCGCCGACGATCTTGGATTCGAAGACGAACTCTTCACTCTCCGAGTTCGGCTCGAACACAACCTTGACGCGAGCGAACTGGCCAGTACCGCCGGTCTGCTTCTTGTGCGTGTAGTCCTGCTCGTGCTTGCGGGTGATCGTCTCGCGATAGGCAACCTGCGGAGCGCCGACATTGGCTTCGACCTTGAACTCGCGACGCATGCGGTCGACGATGATGTCGAGGTGCAGTTCGCCCATGCCGGAGATGATGGTCTGGCCGCTTTCCTCGTCGGTCTTGACGCGGAAGGACGGATCCTCGGCAGCCAGGCGGTGAAGGGCGAGGCCCATCTTTTCCTGGTCGTTCTTCGTCTTCGGCTCGATGGCGATCTGGATGACCGGATCGGGGAATTCCATCCGCTCGAGAATGACCGGGTGCAGCGGATCGCACAGCGTGTCGCCGGTGGTCGTGTCCTTGAGGCCAGCCAGGGCGACGATGTCACCGGCGAAAGCCTCTTCGACGTCGGCGCGCGAATTCGCATGCATCTGCAGCATGCGGCCGATGCGCTCCTTCTTGCCCTTCACGGTGTTGTCGACCGAGACGCCCTTGGTGAGCTTGCCCGAATAGATGCGGGCAAAGGTCAGCGAACCGACGAACGGGTCGTTCATGATCTTGAAGGCGAGCATCGACAGCGGCTCGTTGTCGTCGGCATGACGCTCGATCTCGGCGTCTGTCTTGGCATCGACGCCCTTGATGGCGGGAACGTCGGCCGGCGACGGCAGATATTCGACGACGGCGTCGAGCAGCGGCTGCACGCCCTTGTTCTTGAAAGCCGAGCCGCAGAACATCGGGTAGAACTTGACCGCGATCGTGCCCTTGCGGATCAGCGCGCGGATCTCGTCATTCGACGGCATCTTGCCTTCGAGGTAGTTTTCAAGCGCCGTCTCATCCATTTCGACGGCGGCTTCGATCATCTTCTCGCGGTATTCCTCGGCACGAGCCTTGAGGTCGGCCGGGATCTCGACGACGTCCCAGGCAGCGCCCAGCGTCTCGTCGCGCCAGACAAGCGCGTTCATCTCGACGAGGTCGACGACACCCTTGAATTCGGTCTCGGCGCCGATCGGCAGCTGCATGACGACAGCCTGCGCACCGAGGCGCGAGCCGATCATCTCGACCGAGCGGTAGAAGTCGGCGCCGATCTTGTCCATCTTGTTGCAGAAGATCATGCGCGGCACGCGGTACTTGTCGGCCTGGCGCCAGACGGTTTCCGTCTGCGGCTCGACACCGGCGTTGGCATCGAGCAGCGCGATGGCGCCGTCGAGGACGCGCAGCGAACGCTCGACTTCGATGGTGAAGTCGACGTGTCCGGGAGTGTCGATGATGTTGAAGCGGTGCATCTTACCGTCACGGCCCTTCCAGAAGGTCGTGGTGGCGGCGGACGTGATGGTGATGCCGCGTTCCTGCTCCTGCTCCATCCAGTCCATCGTGGCAGCGCCGTCGTGCACTTCGCCGATCTTGTGCGACTTGCCCGTGTAATAGAGGACGCGCTCGGTGGTCGTCGTCTTGCCGGCGTCAATATGCGCCATGATACCGAAATTGCGGTAGTCTTCGATTTTATATTCGCGGGCCATCGTAGCTGCCTCTCAGTCCTGTTCGCGCTTTACCAGCGGTAGTGTGCGAAAGCGCGGTTGGCTTCAGCCATCTTGTGGGTATCTTCACGCTTCTTGACGGCCGTGCCGCGGTTGTTGGCCGCGTCCATCAGCTCGCCGGAGAGGCGGTCGACCATGGTGGTCTCGTTGCGGTTGCGGGCAGCCGCGATCAGCCAACGGATGGCCAATGCCTGGCGGCGCTCGGGACGCACGTCGACCGGAACCTGGTAGGTGGCGCCGCCGACGCGACGCGAACGCACTTCCACATGCGGCGCGACATTGTCGAGCGCCTGATGGAAGACGGTGACCGGCTCCTGCTTGGTCTTCGTCTGGACCTGGTCGAGCGCGCCGTAGACGATGGTCTCGGCGACCGACTTCTTGCCGTCATACATGACGGCGTTCATGAACTTGGTAACGATCAGATCGCCGAACTTCGGATCCGGGTTGATCTCACGCTTTTCTGCACTGTGACGACGCGACATGGCTTTTGTCTCTCAATCTCGTAGCCCGACGCGTTCAAGCAGCGCCAGGGCCGGAAAATTCTTACTTCGGACGCTTGGCGCCGTACTTCGAACGGCGCTGCTTGCGATTCTTCACGCCCTGCGTGTCGAGCACGCCGCGGATGATGTGGTAGCGGACGCCCGGAAGGTCCTTGACACGGCCGCCGCGGATCATGACCACGGAGTGCTCCTGAAGGTTATGACCTTCGCCGGGGATGTAACCGATCACTTCAAAACCATTGGTCAGGCGGATCTTGGCCACCTTGCGCAGCGCCGAGTTCGGCTTCTTCGGCGTCGTCGTGTAGACGCGCGTGCAGACGCCCCGCTTCTGCGGGTTCTGCTGCATGGCCGGGACCTTGTTGCGCTTCACCGGCGCAATGCGCGGCTTGCGGATCAGCTGGTTGACGGTAGGCATTAAACCCTCTTGTCTCTCAATTCCGTGTCTCGCCCGGTCAGGGCCGCTCAAAGCGTCATTTCCATACGCAAATTCGGGCCACAAACCGCGCCTCGCGGTCTTGCCCGAACAAATCGCAGAGGAAGCGGAAGCCGCTTCGTGCACGCCGGAAATGTCTTTTCGCTCGTAAAACGAACCCTGTTTGAGGCAAACTCCAAAGCGTGTCGCTTCGGAAGGGAGAGCCTCACATCGGTTCTGACTGGGCGGCTTCTACTCGCAAGCCCGCGAACCGTCAACCCCGGAGCGGCAAATATTGCATTGAAGCCGAGGCTTGGCTGCCATGCGAAAACCGCATGTAATTTTCTTTCGTCAATTTGCAAGGAGAAGGAAGAAAGTGCCGAGCCTTTGGCAAAGAGAATGGCTTTTGGCTGTTGCGCGGCCCCGCTTCATGCGAAAAAGGCCGCCTCAAGCACTCGAAATCCCCTCGCCCGTCCCTTGCCAGAGGAATCAGCCCGTGAACGACAATGAAGAACGCCCGGTCACCATCATCACCGGCCGGGTGTGGAAACGCAAAGGCGGCAAGGTGGAAGGCGTGCATGTCATGCTGGTCGCGCCCGACGACGATTCGGCGGTGCGCCGTGCCCTCGATTCGCTCGCGGCGGAAGGTTACGCCGAAGCCGAGCTCGACCAGATCGGCGACATGGACGGCGTGCCCGACGACGAGCCGCATCTGTCGGCCTATCAGGGCGCGCTCGAAGGCGAGGTGTCGATCGTCACCTTCGACGAACCGATCTGAAACCAAGGCACCGACGATGGCCGAATCTAGAACGGTTGAACCTGCATCCCGAGCCTGGGCCGACCGGGCGGTCGCCGCGATCGAGGCCGACCAGCACCGTTCGGCCGACACCCACCTCTGGAAACTCGACCTGCCGGCGCTGAATAGCATCGACTTCTATCTCAAGGATGAGTCCACCCATCCGACCGGCAGCCTGAAGCACCGGCTGGCGCGTTCGCTGTTTCTCTATGCGCTGTGCAACGGCCTTGTCGGCGAAGGTACCCCGGTGGTCGAAGCGTCATCCGGCTCGACCGCGGTGTCGGAAGCCTATTTCGCCCGTATGATCGGCGTGCCGTTCTATGCGGTGATGCCGCGGTCGACATCGCGCGAAAAGATCGCCGCGATCGAGCATTATGGCGGCAACTGCCATTTCATCGACGACGGCAGGCGCATCTATGCCGAGTCGGCCGAACTCACCGAACGGCTCGGCGGCCATTTCATGGACCAGTTTACCCATGCCGAACGGGCCACCGACTGGCGCGGCAACAACAACATTGCCGATTCCATCTTCGGACAGATGCGCGAGGAGCGGCATCCCATCCCAAGCTGGATCGTGATGAGTGCCGGGACAGGCGGCACCACGGCCACGATCGGCCGATACCTGCGCTATAAGCGGCACGCCACGCGGTTGTCGGTGGCGGATGTCGAGCGCTCCGCCTTCTTCGAAGGTTTCGCCAAGCACGATCGCGATTGTCGCTGCGAGCAGCCGTCGCGAATCGAAGGCATTGGCCGGCCGCGAATGGAACCGTCCTTCGTGCCGGGGGTCATCGATCACATGCTGCGGGTTCCGGATGCTATGTCTCTGGCGGCGATGCG
Source organism: Mesorhizobium erdmanii (assembly GCF_013170725.1). Taxonomy (NCBI): domain Bacteria; kingdom Pseudomonadati; phylum Pseudomonadota; class Alphaproteobacteria; order Hyphomicrobiales; family Phyllobacteriaceae; genus Mesorhizobium; species Mesorhizobium erdmanii. The sequence goes on from NZ_CP033361.1 coordinate 4,153,922, forward strand.
GGTGCTGTCACGCCGGCTCGGCCGCCGTGTCGGCGGTTCGACCGGCACCAACTTCACCGCCATGTGCTTTCAGGCGGCACGCATGATCGAGCATGGCAGGACCGGTTCGCTGGTGACGCTGATCTGCGATTCCGGCGACCGCTACGCCAACACCTACTATTCCGACGACTGGCTGGCCGCCAACGGCCTCGACCCCTCGCCTTTCGAACCGGCGATCGAAGCCTTCCTGACGGGGGAAAAACTGACGCTGCGGTTCGAGGAAAGCTGGGGCTGATCGTCAGGCTCCGGCTTGCCCGGGGCAAGTGTTCTGCTAGAAACGCTCACCATCACCAAAACAGACGGAGCGGCCGTGTCCAAGCCCATCAAGATTGGCCCCATCAAGATAGGCATCGTCGGCGTCGGCAAGATCGTCCGCGACCAGCACCTGCCGGCTCTCGCGAAAGACCAGAGCTATCGCCTCATCGCCGCCGCCAGCCGGCACGGCAGGGTCGACGATATTGCGAATTTCCCGAGCATCGAAGCAATGCTGGATGCGGTGCCGGAGCTCGACGCCGTTTCGCTCTGCATGCCGCCGCAATTCCGCTACGATGCGGCGCGCACGGCGCTGATCGCGAAAAAACATGTCTTCCTGGAGAAGCCGCCCGGCGCGACCGTCAGCGAAGTCGAGGACTTGAAGAGGCTGGCGACGGCCAATGGCGTCTCGCTGTTCGCGAGCTGGCATTCGCGCTACGCGCCGGCGGTGGAGGCCGCGCGCGCCTTCCTGGCTTCGGCCAAGGTCAAGTCGGCGGCCATCAACTGGAAAGAAGACGTCCGCCGGTGGCACCCCAACCAGGACTGGATCTGGGCGCCCGGCGGCTTCGGCGTGTTCGATCCCGGCATCAACGCTTTGTCGATCGCGACCCACATCCTGCCGGCGATGTTCATCACTTCGGCCGTGCTCGACTTTCCGGAAAACCGCGCTGCCCCGGTCGCGGCGCAAGTCGTCTTCCGCACGTCGAACGGATTGCCGGTGACGATGGACCTCGACTGGCTGCAGACCGGCCCGCAAAGCTGGGACATCCTGGCCGAGACGGATGCCGGCAAGATGGTGCTTTCCGGCGGTGGCGCGAAACTCTCCATCGACGGCAAGATCGTTCACGACGAGCCCGAAGCCGAATATCCGATGCTTTACAGGCGTTTCGCCGAGATTGTCCGCGCCGGCGTTTCCGACGTCGATCTCGCGCCTCTACAACACGTCGCCGACGCATTCATGCTCGGCAAGCGCAATGTGGTCGAGGCGTTTTTCGATTGAACAGGGACGCGTCGCGATCCGGCGCGTCGACCTTCAATCGACAATTGCAATGGCGAAGCCGTCATAACCCTTGGCGCCGACCGTCTGGATGGCCGTTCCATCGAGCCTGTTGTCGCCGCCGATGAACGAGAACGCCGCTCTGGCGCCTTCGACATTGGCATCGCGGCCATCTTCGTTGATGACGGCGCCGTCGCGGATGACGTTGTCGCAGACGATGACCGTTCCCGAGCGCGAGAGCTTCATCGCCCAGGCAAGATAGTTCGGATTGTTGGGTTTGTCGGCATCGATGAAGATCAGGTCGAACGGCCCGGCTCCTTCGCTCTCCAGCGCTGCAAGCGACTGAAGCGCCGGCCCGACCCGCAGCTCGACCTTGTCCGATACGCCCGCGCGTTTGAAATTCGAGGCCGCGACCTTGGCATGGTGCGGGTCGAGTTCGAGCGTCGCGACCTTGCCGTCGGCGGTCAAGCCGCGCGCCATCCAGATCGTCGAGTACCCGCCCAGCGTGCCGATTTCGAGAACCTTCTTCGCTCCCTGAATTCGCGCAAGAAGGAAAAGCAGCTTGCCTTGCGCCGGCGAGACATCGATCGCCGGCAGGCCCCGATCGCGGTTTGCCGCCAGAACGGCATCGAGAACGGGATCCGCCTCGAGGAGTGAGGAAACGATGTAGTTGTCGACAGCGGTCCAGGTCTTCATGCTCATCTGCCTTGCTCCGATCGATCATTGAAACAAAAAAAAGCCGCCAGGTTTCCCTGACGGCTTCTGTTGCCTGAGATCTTTGCCGCCGCGCTTACTGCGCGGCGGTTGTCATGTCGGCCAGCATCGGCTCGGCGACTTCCACACCGGAGGCCTTGCGGCGCTCGTCGATGATCAGTTCGTCGCGCGAGGTGGCGATGCGCCGGATCTGGCTCATCGTGCCGCCCGTACCGGCCGGGATCAGCCGGCCGACGATGACGTTTTCCTTCAAGCCCTGCAGCATGTCGGTCTTGCCGGCAACCGCGGCTTCCGTCAGCACCCTGGTCGTCTCCTGGAAGGAGGCGGCCGAGATGAACGACGGCGTCTGCAGCGAGGCCTTGGTGATGCCGAGCAGCACCGGCTGGCCTTCGGCCGGCTTCTTGCCGTCCTCGACCAGGCGCTCGTTGACCTCTTCCAACTCGATCACGTCGACGTGGTCGCCCGGAATGTAGGTCGAGTCGCCCTGCGTGGTGATCTCGACCTTCTGCAGCATCTGGCGAACGATCACCTCGATGTGCTTGTCGTTGATCGACACGCCCTGCAGGCGGTAGACCTCCTGGATCTCGTTGACGAGGTAGGACGCGAGTGCCTCCACGCCCTTGATCGCCAGGATGTCGTGCGGCGCCGGATTGCCGTCGAGGATGTAGTCGCCCTTCTCGATGACGTCGCCGTCCTGGAGATGGAACGGCTTGCCCTTCGGGATCAGGTATTCGACCGGCTCGAGCGTCGAGTCATGCGGCTCGATGATGATGCGGCGCTTGTTCTTGTAGTCGCGGCCGAAGCGGATCGTGCCATCGATCTCGGCGATGATGGCGTGATCCTTCGGACGACGTGCCTCGAACAGTTCGGCAACACGCGGCAGACCGCCGGTGATGTCCTTGGTCTTGGCGCTTTCCATCGGGATACGCGCCAAGACGTCGCCGGGACGAACCTGCGCACCCGGCTCGACCGAGAGAATGGCCTCGACCGAGAGCAGGAAGCGGGCGTCGCCACCCTTCGACAGCTTGCCGACCTTGCCCTTGGCGTCGAGAATGGCAATCGCCGGCTTCAGGTCATTGCCGCGCGGCGTCGAGCGCCAGTCGATGACCTCACGCTTGGTGATGCCGGTCGACTCGTCGGCCGTTTCTTGCACGGAAATGCCGTCCACCAGATCCTCGTACGACACCTTGCCCTCGATTTCGGTGAGGACCGGGCGGGTATAGGGATCCCACTCGGCGATACGCTGGCCGCGCTTAACCTTGTCGCCATCGTCCACGAAGATGCGCGAACCATAGGTGACACGGTGCGTGGCACGCTCCTTGCCGGCTTCGTCGAGGATCAGCACCGCCATGTTGCGGCCCATGACCATCTGCTGGCCGTCGGAGTTGCGCACCACGTTGCGGTTGCGGATCTCGACCTTGCCCTCATAGGAGGCTTCAAGGAACGAGCTATCCACCACCTGCGCGGTACCGCCCATGTGGAAGGTACGCATGGTGAGCTGAGTGCCGGGTTCGCCGATCGACTGCGCCGCGATGACGCCGACGGCTTCACCCTGGTTGACCGGGGTGCCGCGCGCTAGATCGCGTCCGTAGCAGACCGCGCACACGCCAACCCTGACCTCGCAGGTCAGTGCCGAGCGGATGCGGACCGACTGGACGCCGGCCTTTTCGATCTGCTCCACGTCACGCTCGTCCATCAGCGTTCCGGCCTTGACCAGCAGGTCGCCGGTCACCGGATGGTTGATGTCGTCGAGCGCCGTGCGGCCCAGCACGCGCTGGCCGACCGAAGCGACGACCTGACCGGCATCGACGATCGGCTGCATGGTGAGGCCCTTGTCGGTGCCGCAATCCACGGAGTTGACGATGCAGTCCTGCGCCACGTCGACCAGACGGCGGGTGAGGTAACCCGAGTTCGCCGTCTTCAAGGCGGTGTCTGCCAGACCCTTGCGGGCGCCGTGGGTCGAGTTGAAGTACTCGAGCACGGTCAGGCCTTCCTTGAAGTTCGAGATGATCGGCGTCTCGATGATTTCACCCGACGGCTTGGCCATCAGGCCGCGCATACCGGCAAGCTGGCGCATCTGGGTGGGCGAGCCACGCGCACCGGAGTGCGACATCATGTAGATCGAGTTCATCGGCTTCTGACGGCCATTGTCCTCGAACTCGACCGCCTTGATGCGGGCCATCATCTCGTCGGCGACCTTTTCCGAGCACTTGGCCCAGGCGTCGACGACCTTGTTGTACTTCTCGCCCTGGGTGATCAGGCCGTCATTGTACTGCTGCTCGTACTCCTTGGCCAAAGCCTCGGTGTCGGACACCAGCTTGATCTTGGTGTCCGGGATCAGCATGTCGTCCTTGCCGAACGAAATGCCGGCACGGCAGGCGTGAGCGAAACCGAGCGCCATGATGCGGTCGCAGAAAATGACGGTCTCCTTCTGACCGCAATGGCGGTAGACGGTGTCGATCATCTTGGAGATGTTCTTCTTGGTCATCTCCTGGTTGGCGGTCTCGTAAGGCACATTGACGTTCTTCGGCAGAAGCTCGCCGATGATCATGCGGCCAGGCGTGGTGTCATAGATCTTCGACACGACCTTGCCTTCTGCGTCGACCGTGCGGAAGCGCCCCTTGATCTTGGCGTGCAGCGTCACCGCCTTGGTCTCGAGCGCATGCTGGAGCTCGCCCATGTCGGCAAACACCATGCCCTCGCCCGGCTCGTTCTGGTTGACGATCGAGAGATAGTAGAGACCGAGAACCATGTCCTGCGACGGCACGATGATCGGCGCGCCGGAAGCCGGGTGCAGGATGTTGTTGGTCGACATCATCAGCACGCGGGCTTCAAGCTGCGCTTCCAGCGACAGCGGCACGTGAACGGCCATCTGGTCACCGTCGAAGTCGGCGTTGAAGGCCGTGCAGACCAGCGGATGCAGCTGGATCGCCTTGCCTTCGATCAGGATCGGCTCGAACGCCTGGATGCCGAGGCGGTGCAGCGTCGGCGCGCGGTTGAGCAGCACCGGATGCTCGCGAATGACCTCGTCGAGGATATCCCAGACTTCAGGACGCTCCTTCTCGACCAGCTTCTTTGCCTGCTTCACGGTCGAGGAGTAACCCTTGGCGTCGAGGCGGGCATAGATGAAGGGCTTGAACAGTTCGAGCGCCATCTTCTTCGGCAGGCCGCACTGGTGCAGCTTGAGCTCCGGACCGGTCACGATGACCGAGCGGCCGGAATAGTCGACGCGCTTGCCGAGCAGGTTCTGGCGGAACCGGCCCTGCTTGCCCTTGAGCATGTCGGACAGCGACTTCAGCGGACGCTTGTTGGCGCCGGTAATGACGCGGCCGCGACGGCCGTTGTCGAACAGTGCGTCGACGGCTTCCTGCAGCATGCGCTTTTCATTGCGCACGATGATGCCGGGAGCGCGCAGTTCGATCAGCCGCTTCAGACGGTTGTTGCGGTTGATGACGCGGCGATAGAGGTCGTTCAGGTCGGACGTAGCGAAACGGCCGCCGTCCAGCGGGACGAGCGGGCGCAGGTCCGGCGGGATCACCGGAACCACCTTCATGATCATCCATTCCGGACGGTTGCCGGATTCCATGAAGTTCTCGACGACCTTGAGCCGCTTCAGATACTTCTTCTGCTTGAGCTCGGACGTGGTCGAAGCCAGTTCCGAACGCAGGTCGCCGGCGATCTTCTCCAGATCCATGCCGGCCAGAAGGTCATGAATGGCCTCGGCGCCGATCATGGCGGTGAAACTATCCTCGCCATATTCGTCGACGGCGATCATGTACTCTTCCTCGCTGAGCAGCTGGTGCTCCTTCAGCGCGGTCAGGCCAGGCTCGGTGACGATGTAGTTCTCGAAGTAGAGGACGCGCTCGATGTCCTTCAGCGTCATGTCGAGCAGCGTGCCGATGCGCGAGGGCAGCGACTTCAGGAACCAGATGTGGGCGACGGGTGCGGCGAGCTCAATATGGCCCATGCGCTCGCGACGCACGCGCGACAGCGTAACTTCGACGCCGCACTTTTCGCAGATGACGCCCTTGTACTTCATGCGCTTGTACTTGCCGCACAGGCACTCATAGTCCTTGATCGGGCCAAAAATGCGCGCGCAGAACAGACCGTCACGCTCCGGCTTGAAGGTGCGGTAGTTGATGGTCTCCGGCTTCTTGATCTCGCCGAACGACCAGGACAGAATCTTCTCAGGGCTGGCCAGTGAGATCCGGATCGAATCGAACACCTGCGCAGGCGCCTGCGGATTGAAGAGATTCATGACCTCTTGGTTCATGCCGTTCTCCTTTTCGGGGTCCTCGAAAACCCCTTGCATCTTGCGCGGGCAGAATACCCGCTGAGTGGTCGGCCCACCGGCCGAAGAATTTGGTGAGCGCGCCGCGGCTTCCGCGGCGCGCCAAAAGCCTTATTCAGCTGCGTCGGGCAGCCGGACAGGGTTGTCGTCGAGCTTGGTATTCTCCAGCTCGACATTGAGGCCAAGCGACCGCATTTCCTTGACGAGCACGTTGAAGCTCTCCGGGATGCCGGCCTCGAAGGTGTCGTCGCCACGGACGATCGCCTCGTAGACCTTGGTGCGGCCGGCGACGTCGTCCGACTTCACCGTCAGCATCTCCTGCAACGTGTAGGCGGCGCCGTAGGCTTCCAGCGCCCAGACCTCCATTTCGCCGAAGCGCTGGCCACCGAACTGCGCCTTGCCGCCCAGCGGCTGCTGGGTGACGAGCGAGTACGGACCGATCGAACGCGCGTGGATCTTGTCGTCCACCAGGTGGTGAAGCTTGAGCATATAGATATAGCCCATCGTCACCTTGCGATCGAACGGCTCGCCCGTGCGTCCGTCATAGAGCTGCGACTGACCTGATGTGTGCAGGCCCGCCTGCTCCAGCATGATGTTGATGTCAGCCTCGTGCGCGCCGTCGAACACCGGGGTCGCGATCGAGACGCCGCGGCGCATCTGCTCGCTGAGGCGAACAATGCTCTCGTCGTCATATTCGCGGACCGGCTCGTTGCGGTCATTGGCCGGCATGAAGCTCTCGAGCGTCTTGCGCAGCGGCTTGATGTCGCCCGCCGACTTGTACGTCTCGATCAGCTCGCCGATCTTCTTGCCCATGCCGGCGCAAGCCCAGCCCAGATGCGTCTCCAGGATCTGGCCGACATTCATGCGGCTCGGCACACCCAGCGGGTTGAGCACGATATCGGCATGCGTGCCGTCCTCGAGGAAAGGCATGTCCTCGACCGGAACGATGCGCGACACGACACCCTTGTTGCCGTGACGGCCGGCCATCTTGTCGCCCGGCTGCATCTTGCGCTTCACCGCCACGAAGACCTTGACCATCTTCATGACGCCCGGAGGCATTTCGTCGCCGCGCTGGACCTTCTCGACCTTGTCCATGAAGCGCTGTTCGAGCGCCTTCTTGGAGTCGTCGTACTGGCCACGCAGGGCTTCCAGTTCGCTCTGGAGCTTTTCGTTCTCCACGGCAAACTGCCACCACTGCGAACGCGGATACTCGTCGAGCGTGTCCTTGGACAGCGTCGAGCCCTTCTTGAAGCCCTTCGGTCCAGCGATCGCTTCCTTGCCGACGAGCACGTCGGAAAGACGCGCGTAGACGTTGCGGTCCAGAATGGCCTGCTCGTCGTCGCGGTCCTTGGCGAGGCGTTCGATCTCCTCGCGCTCGATCGCCATGGCGCGCTCGTCCTTCTCCACACCGTGGCGATTGAACACGCGCACCTCGACGACGGTGCCGAAAGTGCCCGGAGGCATGCGCATCGACGTGTCGCGAACGTCGGAAGCCTTTTCACCGAAGATGGCGCGCAGAAGCTTTTCTTCCGGCGTCATCGGGCTTTCGCCCTTCGGCGTGATCTTGCCGACCAGGATGTCGCCCGGCTGAACTTCCGCGCCGATATAGACGATGCCGGCTTCGTCGAGGTTCTTCAGCGCTTCTTCCGAAACGTTCGGAATGTCGCGCGTGATTTCCTCCGGACCGAGCTTGGTATCGCGCGCCATGACCTCGAACTCCTCGATGTGGATCGAGGTGAAGACGTCGTCGGCCACGATGCGCTCGGAGAGCAGGATCGAGTCCTCGTAGTTGTAGCCGTTCCACGGCATGAACGCGACCAGCACGTTGCGGCCGAGCGCCAGATCACCGAGCTCGGTCGATGGACCGTCGGCGATGATGTCGCCCTTGTTGACCCGGTCACCCATGCGCACCAGCGGACGCTGGTTGATGCACGTGTTCTGGTTCGAACGCTGGAACTTCATCAACCGGTAGATGTCGACGCCGGACTTGCCCGGATCGAGATCTTCCGTCGCGCGGATAACGATACGCGTCGCGTCCACCTGGTCGACGATGCCGCCGCGGCGGGCGCCGATGGCGGCGCCGGAGTCACGGGCAACGATCGGCTCCATGCCGGTGCCGACGAACGGCGCCTCGGCGCGCACCAGCGGCACGGCCTGGCGCTGCATGTTCGAGCCCATCAGCGCGCGGTTGGCGTCGTCGTTCTCGAGGAACGGGATCAGGGCCGCGGCCACCGACACCATCTGCTTGGGCGAAACGTCCATCAGGTCGACGTTTTCGCGCGGCGCCATCATCACTTCGCCGGCACTGCGGCAAATGACGAACTCGTCGACGAAGCCGCCATTCTTGTCGAGCTCGGCGTTGGCCTGCGCGACATGGTGCTTGGCTTCTTCCATCGCCGAGAGATAGACGACGTCATTGGTCAGCTTGCCGTCGACGATCTTGCGGTACGGGCTCTCGATGAAACCGTACTTGTTGACACGCGCGAAGGTGGCCAGCGAGTTGATCAGACCGATATTCGGGCCTTCCGGCGTCTCGATCGGGCAGATACGGCCGTAATGCGTCGGATGCACGTCGCGCACTTCGAAGCCGGCGCGCTCGCGGGTCAGACCGCCCGGTCCAAGCGCCGACAGGCGACGCTTGTGGGTGATCTCCGACAGCGGGTTGGTCTGGTCCATGAACTGCGACAGCTGCGAGGAACCGAAGAACTCGCGCACGGCGGCGGCCGCCGGCTTGGCGTTGATCAGGTCCTGCGGCATCACCGTGTCGATCTCGATCGAGGACATACGCTCCTTGATCGCGCGCTCCATGCGCAGCAGGCCGACGCGGTACTGGTTCTCCATCAACTCGCCGACGGACCGCACGCGGCGGTTGCCGAGATTGTCGATGTCGTCGATCTCGCCCTTGCCGTCGCGCAATTCAACCAACGTCTTGACCACGGCCAGGATGTCGTCCTTGCGTAGCACGCGCACGGTGTCCTCGGCCTTGAGCTCGAGGCGCATGTTCATCTTGACGCGGCCGACAGCCGACAGATCGTACCGCTCGCTGTCGAAGAACAGCGAGTTGAACATGGCTTCGGCAGTCTCGAGCGTCGGCGGCTCGCCCGGGCGCATGACACGGTAGATGTCGAACAGCGCGTCCTGGCGGCTCTCGTTCTTGTCGACGTTGAGCGTGTTGCGGATGTAGGCGCCGACATTGACGTGGTCGATGTCGAGAACCTTGATCTCCTGCTCGCCGGTGCCAAGCAGCACCTTCAGGGTCTTCTCGTCGATCTCGTCGCCGGCCTCGAGGAAGATCTCGCCGGTGGCGTAGTTGACGATGTCCTCGGCCAGGTAGTTGCCGAGCAGATCCTCGTCGGTCGCCTTGATCGCCTTCAGACCCTTCTCGCCGAGCTGGCGCGCCTGGCGGGCGGTGATCTTCTTGCCTTGCTCGACAACGATCTCGCCCGTATCGGCGTCGATCAGGTCGCCGACAGCCTTGAGGCCGCGGAAACGCTCGACGTTGAACGGAATGCGCCAGTGGTCGCCGGCGCGCTTGTAGGTGATCTTGTTGTAGAACGTCGACAGGATCTCTTCGCCGTCCATGCCGAGCGCCATCAGCAGCGACGTCACCGGGATCTTGCGGCGGCGGTCGATGCGGGCGTGCACGACGTCCTTGGAATCGAACTCGATGTCGAGCCACGAACCGCGATAGGGAATGACGCGCGCCGCGAACAAAAGCTTGCCCGACGAGTGCGACTTGCCCTTGTCGTGGTCGAAGAAGACGCCCGGCGAACGGTGCATCTGCGAGACGATGACGCGCTCGGTGCCGTTGACGATGAAGGTGCCGTTCAAGGTCATGAGCGGCATGTCGCCCATATAGACGTCCTGCTCCTTGATATCCTTGATCGACTTGGCGCCGGTATCCTCGTCGATATCGAACACGATGAGGCGCAGCGTCACCTTCAGCGGCGCGGCATAGGTCAGGTCGCGCTGACGGCATTCGTCAACGTCGAATTTCGGTCCTTCGAACTCGTACTTCACGAACTCCAGCATGGAGGAGCCGGAAAAATCGGAGATCGGGAAGACCGACTTGAAAACAGCCTGCAGTCCCTCGTCCGGACGGCCGCCCTTGGGCTCGTCCACCATCAGGAACTGGTCATAGGATGCCTTCTGAACCTCGATAAGGTTCGGCATCTCCGCAACTTCCGGAATCTTTCCGAAAAACTTGCGTACGCGTCTGCGGCCATTGAAAGTCTGGGTCTGGGCCATCGTCGCTCCTTAGCTCTAAACTCGGGACGGGCCTCGCCGCGGCCCGCCTTGCATACCGAGCCGCCTGGGCGGCAGCTCTCTGTCTGTTCTCCGGCAGCCTGGGCTACCGGCCAAAACGGGAGAAAACCCGTTTCCTGAAGGCCGGTTTCGGCCCTCAGGAAAGAGGTTCTCGTACATCTCGCGCTACGCGTCCTCCCTTCTGAAGGGAGTGGCGGACGGCGCGAGGCCGCCCGCCGCTTTTACGCTTACTTCAGGTCGACCTTGGCGCCTGCTGCTTCCAGCTGGGCCTTGAACTTGTCGGCGTCGGCCTTGGAAACGCCTTCCTTGACCGGCTTCGGAGCCGCTTCCACCAGGTCCTTGGCTTCCTTGAGGCCAAGACCGGTGATGGCGCGGACTTCCTTGATGACGTTGATCTTCTGAGCGCCAGCGTCGGTGAGGACGACGTCGAATTCCGTCTTTTCCTCGGCCGGAGCAGCAGCAGCGGCAGCGCCGCCAGCAGCGGCAACCGCCACCGGAGCAGCAGCCGAAACGCCCCACTTTTCTTCCAGAAGCTTCGACAGCTCGGCCGCCTCGAGGACGGTCAGCTTCGAAAGGTCGTCTACGATCTTTGCGAGATCAGCCATTGTTGTATTCCTTCGTTAGGTTCGAACGTGTGTTTTTGATAGCGAGGAACGGCCTCATGCCGCCTCGTCCTTCCGGGCGTAAGCGCCGATGACGCGGGCGACCGAAGCCGCTGGCGCATTGACGATCTGGGCGATCCGGGTTGCCGGCGTGGCGATCATGCCAACCAGCCTGGCGCGCAGCTCATCGAGCGACGGAAGTGTGGCGAGTGCCTTCACACCGTCGGCATTGAGCGAGGTGGTGCCCATTGCGCCGCCGAGAATGATCAACTTGTCATTCCCCTTGGCGAAATCGGACGCGACCTTCGGCGCCGCAATCGGATCCTCCGAATAAGCAATCAGCGTCTGTCCCTTGAACAGGTCGATGATCGATGCGGAGTCCGTGCCCTGAAGAGCGATTTTGGCGAGACGGTTCTTCGCGACTTTAACGGTGCCACCGGCAGCGCGCATTTTCGACCGAAGGTCGTTCATTTGCGCGACGGTGATACCGGCATAGTGGGCCACGACGACTGAACCCGCGTTTCCGAACGCTTCGTTCAGGCCCGTGACGAGTTCGCGTTTTTCCGCTCTGTCCACTGCCTATCTCCAGTTGACCCCAATCCTGGTCAAAGGGAACATTCCCAATGACAGGACAGGCGTCGGGTTGCCTTTTGCCGGCCGGGCCATCCAGTAACGGATCTCCCGAACGACGCTCGAGGATCCTGCCCCCTTTCGCCACACCGACGGACAAGCCGGCGATGCGCAGACAAAAGGCAAACACGGTTCGAACCTTTCATTGGAGCACTTGCTCCGTTGTCGGGTCTTCACCCGTCTCATGCAGGCCCACATGAATTAAGGCTTTTGGGCCGCCTGCAATCTCGGACAGGATGTCCGGAAGCCTTTCGACTTCCGGCACCGGGCCCAGGATAAATCCGAGGCCCGGAATTCAATCACGGATCGGCCTTATGGCGGCCGATCCAAAGGGTCTTAATCAGGACGCTGTGAGCGTCGAGACGTCGAGCTTGAGGCCCGGGCCCATCGTCGAGGTGACCGACACCTTCTTGACGTAGTTGCCCTTGGCGCCAGCCGGCTTTGCCTTGGTCACCGCATCGGCGAAGGCACGGATGTTCTCTTCCAGCGCCTTGACGTCGAACGAGACCTTGCCGACGCCAGCATGAACGATGCCGGCCTTTTCGACGCGGAACTCGACCGCGCCGCCCTTCGATGCCTTGACGGCGGCGGCGACGTCGGTGGTGACGGTGCCGACCTTCGGGTTCGGCATCATGCCGCGCGGGCCGAGCACCTTACCGAGACGGCCGACCAGCGGCATCATGTCCGGCGTGGCGATGCAGCGATCGAAATCGATCGTGCCCTTCTGGACGATGTCGACCAGGTCTTCCGCACCGACGATGTCGGCGCCGGCGGCCTTGGCTTCCTCGGCCTTGTCGCCACGGGCGAACACGGCGACGCGAACCGAGCGGCCGGTGCCGTTCGGCAGGTTGACCACGCCGCGGACCATCTGGTCGGCATGGCGCGGGTCGACGCCGAGGTTCATGGCGACTTCGACGGTCTCGTCGAACTTGACCGACGAACGGTCCTTGAGCAGCTTCAGCGCTTCACCCAGGGCATACGCCTTGTTGGGATCGATGCCTTCGCGGGTCTTCGATACACGCTTTGCAATCTTTGCCATGATCTCAGCCCACCACTTCCAGACCCATCGAGCGGGCAGAGCCCTCGACCATGCGCATGGCCGCCTCGACGTCGTTTGCGTTCAGATCCTTCATCTTGGCGGTCGCGATTTCGCGCACCTTGTCGCGCGAAACGGTGCCAGCCTTGACCTTGCCCGGCTCCTTCGAGCCCGACTTGAGGTTTGCGGCCTTCTTCAGGAAATAGCTCACCGGCGGCGTCTTCATGACGAAGGTGAACGACTTGTCCTGGTAGTAGGTGATGACGACCGGAACCGGCGATCCCTTTTCCATTTCCTGGGTCTGCGCGTTGAACGCCTTGCAGAACTCCATGATGTTGATGCCACGCTGACCAAGCGCCGGGCCGATCGGAGGCGACGGCGTAGCCGAACCCGCGGAGACCTGAAGCTTGAGCTGGCCTGCAATTTTCTTAGCCATCTCTTTTCCTGCCTTTGTCTATGCCGGCCCCATCATCAGGGGAAACACCGGCGGTTGCAGTCTGGTGGTGCGGTTCGCGCGGCCGGCTAAGCCACATTCGCCTCCCACCGTTGTCAGGCCGTGCGTTTCCGCACCGCCTCCCCCGATCGCCGAACCAGCAAGAGCGGCCGGCATCAGGGATTTCGGATCAGCCCTTTTCGACCTGTCCGAATTCCAGATCGACGGGCACGGCGCGCCCGAAGATCGAAACTTCCACCTTGAGCCGCGCCCGCTCCTCGTCCACTTCCTGGACGAAGCCGTTGAACGACGCGAAAGGACCATCCGAGACGCGGATCGCCTCGCCGATCTCGAAAGTAACCGAGGGCTTCGGCCGCTCGACGCCTTCCTGCACCTGGTTCAGGATGCGCTGCGCCTCCGCCTCGGTGATCGGCACCGGCTTGGAGTCACCGAGAAAGCCTGTGACCTTGGGCGTGTTCTTGACCAGCGAGAACACGGCATCCGTCAAATTGGCCTTCAGGAGCACATAGCCCGGGAAGAACTTGCGCTCGGCATCGACCTTGCGGCCACGACGAACCTCGACGACCTTTTCGGTCGGCACCACGATCTGCTCGATATCGGCGGACAGGCCCTTCTGCTTGGCCTTGTTCTCGATGTCCTCGGCGACCTTCTTTTCAAAGTTCGAATAAGCGTGGACGATGTACCAGCGCGCAGCCATTTTTTTAGACTTCTCCGTAGTCGCCGGACTTAGCGTCCAATGCCCAGAATCTGTTCGATCGCGAGGCCCATCAATTGATCGGCGCTAAAGAAAAAAATCATCGCAATCACAGCGAAGGCCAGAACCATCACCGTCGAGATCATCGTTTCGCGACGCGACGGCCAAGTCACCTTGGCGGTCTCCGCGCGAACCTGCTGGAGAAAGACGAAAGGATTTGTGGTTTTCGAAGCCATATGCCGCTCTGTCTTCAAGACCCGTTGGCCGGGCCCCCTGGATGATCCCGCTGGCCGGGACGTGCCGCCTGAGCCCAGTCTCGCGCCGAATCAGCGCAATCATTTCGCCCATGCAAATCAGACGCGTAAAGCCGGCTTCCCAGCTCCACGCGTCGCGTGTCTGTTCTGTCTACATAAAACCGATTCTTGATCCACGCAAGTGGCAAGTGCCCGCTTTATGACCAAACGCCGCCTCGGAACCATCCAGTCGTTCCGTCCCGGCTATGGCGCCCTTATGCCCCAACCGGGCTAATATGGCAAGCGGGTCGCCGATTTTCAAAGGCAGCCCACAAAATATCGTTTCCGATGACCATTCTAGGAAAATGGCACGGGCAGCAGGGCTCGAACCTACGACCTGCGGTTTTGGAGACCGCCGCTCTACCAACTGAGCTATGCCCGTATCGTGCGCGCCTCGGCGCAGCAGGGGCTTCCTAAAAGCTTCCGCGCTCTGTGTAAAGAGTGGTTTGCACGCAAACGCGCTTCATCCCCTTTGCCAGAAATCCGGACCGGTGATGACTGGCCGCCGCTTCGGCTTGTCGCAACGGCTACGACTACGATTTGCCGGCCGGTGGCGTGTACGGTCCGCCGGGTACGCCCCAGCCCCAGGCCGGCATCGGTTCGGCCTGCGGATCACAGGTCTCGCCGAGATTGGAGTTCATCTTGGCCAGCCGTGATCCCCATTCGACATAGCCTGTGAAGGCCGAGCGGAATTCGGGATCGTCGGGCAGGCCGACCTCGTCGGCGGCATCGGCGAGCAGGTTGATCCAGCGGCGGCGCTGCTCTTCGGTCAAATGCTTGCCCAGATGATGCATGACCATCTCGCGGTGGCCGCCGAATTTTTCGCTGTAGGTCTTCGGTCCGCCGAAGACCTCGCCGATGAAGGCGGCGACATGGGCGGGATGGTCAGGCGACATGGTCTTGAACACCGGCCCGACGACCGGGTCCTGCGCCACCTTGTCATAGAAGGTCTGTGTCAGCCGGTTCAGCGCGTCGCTGCCGCCGGCCCATTCGTACAGTGTCGGAACATCCTTGCGCATGGCGGTCATCCGTCCTCGATCGCCACGGACGGTAGCCGAAACACCCGCCCGGCCTCAACCTGCCACGATGGCCAGTTCAACATGCGCAACGCTGTTCGCCCTGACGCAATTCCGGACGGAAAACCGCTTCACACTTTTCCTTGGAATGGCTCTACAGTTTGGCCGGCATGTCGGCTTCGGCATTGGCGGACGGAATGACCCGGCAATTGTCCGGCCTCGGAACCGACCTGCATATGGTGGCGCCGGTCAGTTCGTCAGCAGACTGACGTCCGGTCGCCAGCCCGAATTTGAGTATCGTCTCCCGATCGAGCTGCCGTTGATCCCGGGAGATGGCGAACAGGCCGGGCCTGACCGCCATTTCCTTGAGATACGCCTCGACCTTGTCCTCGAAACCAACGGACCCCACGCTGAGACGCACGGCCGGGCCAATCAGGCGCCTGACGCCACCGGCAACCATGATCGCACAGACCGAAGCACATTCGCCCTCCGATTCGATGGTAAGTCCGGTGTGGACGCCATCCTTGGCCAGGCAATCCGCCGCGGGATCGCAATCGACGAAATCGGTATGAGCGACGACGACATCGAGCTTGCGTTCCCGGATCAGCCTGCCGGCGGCAAGCGCGCCCTCGACATCGCCTCCTTGCGAACTGATGACGATCGGCAGCCGCCGGTCGGCGACGGCATCGAGCGCCTGGCGCAGGCTTTCCGGCGTCTGTGCGGTGATCTTACCCTCCGCCGAGATCCATTCCGGGCAGTCGGGATTGCACAGCGGGTTGCCGCCGCGGACGAGCACAAAACGCATGTCCGCCTCCTTCGGCGCCACGGTCTTGGCCGACGAGGGCAGAGCGGATTTTGCCTGGGCGGCCGCGACATTTGCGGACCCTGTCCCTTTGTCCTTGTCCGTCAATATCGCCCGGCAATTCGCCGGCATCGGATCTGCCTTGCAGATCGTGCTGGCGGTGAAAAGCTCGACCGTGTCCAGGGACGTGACGAGGTTCATCCGCAGCATGTTTTGGAGAACCAGTTGATGGATTTCGGTGGCCGGCGTGTTCCTCATCGTCAGGAGCACGCCATCGCCTATTCCCATTCCCTTCAGATAGGCCGAAAGCTTCTTCTCGACCGCCTTGCTCATTTCGTAGGTCTTGTAGCTACCCGCGTTCTTGCGGCTGACGATCCTGGTGCTGATGATCTTCTTCCTGCCGTTCACGATCTGGTAGGTGGTGCGGTAGAGCAGCTTCTCGCGCTGGTAAGTGGTAGTGATCTGGTGGACGCCGAGATAGGCGAAGTCCCCGACCACGCGGCGAATTCCGCCGGAAAACATCAGCGGGCAAGCAGAATTGCACATGGCGCCGTTGTCTTCGGCCATGCCTAAGTAGTCGGCGCCCCTGCCCTTATTGTCCTGGCAATTTTTCATCTGCGGCTCGCAGCCGTAAAACACCGTCGTACCGACGGCGATATCGAGCTTGTTCTTGCGGATCATCTGGCCAAGCGTCACCGCCGCATCGACATTGCCGCCGGGGGAATTGACGACCACCGGCAATTGCCGGCCTTTGAGCGCCTTGAGCGTGCGCTTGAACAGCGACGGCGTGTCCGCCTCGATGGTGCCTTCGGCCGATATCCATTCCGGACAATTGGGCTCGCAACCCGGCGCATTGCTTCGCACGACGGCGAACCGCATTGGCGGGATGTCCTGCGACTGCTCCTGAGCCCGCGCCACTGGCACCGCCAACACCACGGCGGCAAACAGCATGAGGCGGACGAGCGCCCGCAACCACCATGCCTCGAAACAGCGCCCTGGAACCACTCTTTCGCCAAGCTCCCGCAATGCAATCTATACTAGTTGGCGCGATGGCGCTTGCAACAGCTTTGAAACGATCGCGGCCGCGGCTGTCCCATGGAGTGTCGGAAACGAAAAAGGGCGGCCCGAAGACCGCCCTTTCTTTGTCGATCCGGCCAAATGCCGGTGTCCATTATTCCTTAATGGTGACGACGATGCCGGCACCGACGGTGCGGCCGCCTTCACGGATGGCGAAGCGCAGCTTCTCTTCCATGGCGATCGGCACGATCAGCTCGACATCGACCGTGATGTTGTCGCCAGGCATCACCATCTCGGTGCCGGCCGGCAGCGACACGATGCCGGTCACGTCAGTCGTGCGGAAGTAGAACTGCGGACGGTAGTTGGTGAAGAACGGCGTGTGACGGCCACCTTCGTCCTTGGTCAGGATGTAGGCTTCGGCCACGAACTTCTTGTGCGGCTTCACCGTGCCCGGCTTGGCCAGAACCTGGCCACGCTCGACACCTTCACGGTCAACGCCGCGCAGCAGCGCGCCGATGTTGTCGCCAGCCTGGCCCTGATCGAGCAGCTTGCGGAACATCTCGACGCCCGTGCAGGTCGTCTTGGTCGTCGGACGGATGCCGATGATCTCGAGTTCCTCGCCAACCTTGACCACGCCGCGCTCGACGCGGCCGGTCACGACCGTGCCACGGCCCGAGATCGAGAACACGTCCTCGATCGGCATCAGGAACGGCTTGTCGAGCGGACGAACCGGCGTCGGGATATAGGCGTCGACCTGAGCCATCAGCTCGCGGATCGCGTCCTCGCCGATCGTCTTGTTCGAATCCTCGAGAGCGGCCAGCGCCGAACCCTTGACGATCGGAATGTCGTCGCCGGGGAACTCGTTCTTCGACAGAAGCTCGCGAACCTCGAGCTCGACCAGTTCGAGCAGCTCGGCGTCGTCGACCTGGTCGACCTTGTTCAGGAACACCACGATCGACGGCACGCCGACCTGACGGGCAAGCAGGATGTGCTCGCGGGTCTGCGGCATCGGGCCGTCGGCGGCCGACACGACCAGGATCGCGCCGTCCATCTGCGCCGCACCGGTGATCATGTTCTTCACATAGTCGGCGTGGCCGGGGCAGTCGACGTGAGCGTAGTGCCGGTTGGCCGTCTCGTATTCGACGTGAGCCGTCGAGATCGTGATGCCGCGTGCCTTCTCTTCCGGCGCCGCATCGATCTGGTCGTAGCGCTTGTACTCGCCAAAATACTTCGTGATCGCCGCCGTCAGCGACGTCTTGCCATGGTCAACGTGACCAATCGTGCCGATGTTCACATGAGGCTTAGTGCGCTCGAATTTACCTTTTGCCATAGTCTCTTTCCTTGGACGGCCTTGACCTTCAGTTCAGTCGAATGCGGGGCGATTAGCGACAAAGGCCAAAAAACACAAGCGTCTTTTGGCCGGGTGCCGTCTCACTCAGTCCGAACCTGGGATCCGATTGCGGGGATGTGGCGCTGATATAGGAAGGCAATGGGTGAAATGGAATGGGTGCCCGGCCGATCGATCGGACCCGGCATCCAAGGCTTCTGCCCGCCAATCCCTGTCTGGTTCACGGCCAGGTGATGGCCCATTGCGGCGGCAGCAGAGGTCTGATCTCCTGACGCCATGCATTTCATCCCTGCCTCGATCCGCGGCCCGCTGTTCATGATCGTCTCGACCGGGTCGTATCTCGTCAACGATACGATGATGAAGCTCGCGACGGCTGGCTTGCCATCCTACGAGGTGCTGTTCCTGCGCGGGGTCGCGGCAACGCTGTGGGGCTTCCCGCTGCTGTTCCTGCTGGGCTACGGCAAGCAGATCCCACTGATCTTCGACGGCCATGTGCTGCGTAGGAACCTGCTCGAGATGGCGGCGATCCTTTGTTATGTCGTGGCGCTCGCCAACATGCAGATCGCGGATTCCACGGCGCTTGGACAAATCACGCCGCTGCTGATGCTGGTTGGCTCGTCGATCCTTTTTGGCGAGCGCATCGGTGGACAGCGCATGGCGCTGATCGGGCTCGGCTTCATCGGCGCGCTGATGGTGGCGCAACCGACAATGCAAGGCATTTCGGTCTACGCGCTGCTGGCGCTCGGCAATGCGGCGCTGGCAGCCGCGCGCGACCTTGCCGGCAGACGTGTCCCGGCCGAAGTGCCGGGGATGATCGTGGCGATTTCCGCTGTCGTGGTGGTGCTGATCGGAGCGGGCGCGGCGCATCTGGCGTCAGAGCGCTGGGTCATGCCCGAGGCGCGCCATCTGCTGCTGATGGCCGGTGCCGGGTTTTTCCTGATCTTCGGCCACTTCTTCATCTTCATGGCCTACCGCGTCGGGCCGACCAGCGCGGTGGCGCCGTTCTATTACAGTTTTACCGTCTGGGCCGTCATTTCGGGCCTGCTGGTGTTCGGGCAGTTCCCCAATGCGCTGGCGGTCTGCGGCATCCTTTTGGTGGTGGGCAGCGGGCTGACCATCGTGTCGCTGGACCAGCGCAAGCGCCGGCTGACCTTGGTCGCGTAGCATCAGCAATAGACAAGCCCGAAGGCGGCCTCGCCTCCTCGGCGGAAAATTCGAATTTCAGACGATCCGGCTGGCCCTAGATCCGGCGCCCGCTGAACTGATGGTAGGCCCACAGGACAACCACCGCGCCAACCACCGCGACGATCAGGCTGGAGATGTTCAGGCCGGTAACACCCACGCCAAAGATCTGGCTGCAGATCACACCGCCGACGATGGCACCGACAATGCCGAGCACGATATCCATGATCAGGCCCTGGCCGGTCTTGTTGACGATCTTGCTGCCAAGGAACCCGGCGATAGCGCCGAGAATGATCCAGCTGATGATACCCATTTTTTCCTCTCCATCCCCCGCCGGTCCGACATTTTCATATGATTGTCAAAAGCTCAAGCCAGCTTGAAATTCCGCCCGGATGCGCCATTGTCAGATATGGGCTGGGCTTGGTCGAGATGGAGGATCCACTATGGGACTTTTTGACAACGCCGTTCCCGGCGGCAACATCACCAAACCGCTGATGATCGCGCTCGGTGCGCTGCTGGTCGGAAAAATGCTGAGCGGCAAAAGTGCCGAACAGCCGCAAGAGGCTCCAGCACCCGCACCCACCCCCGCCGGCACGACGTCGGCCGATGGCGGCCTGCTAGGCGGCCTGGGCGGCCTGCTCGACAAGCTTAGGGATGCCGGCCATGGCAACGTCGCCGATTCCTGGGTCGGCACCGGCCAGAACCAGTCGATCAATCCGGGCGATCTCGGCTCGGCGCTCGGTCCGGCAGTGATCCGCGAGATCGCGCAGCGCACCGGCATGAACGAGCAGGAACTGCTGCAGCAATTGTCCACCGCCCTGCCCGGCATCGTCGACAAGCTGACGCCGAACGGCCAGGTGCCGCAGCAGCATCAGGTGGCTTCCGCTTTCAACAGCTGACGCGGCTGATATCGATGCCCTGAAGCGCTGTGCGCATGGTCGCGCAGCGTCTGGGCCGAGCAGTGTCCGGGTTGCCGATCGTGGGGATCAGTATCTGGAGCGGGTAGCGGGAATCGAACCCGCATATTCAGCTTGGAAGGCTGCTGCTCTACCACTGAGCTATACCCGCGCCTTGCACTGAAGTATCGGATTCACCCGAAAAGCGCCATGCACTTTTCGGCCCGATGCTTTTTCGTTTCAGGGCTTCCGGGCCGGCAGTGGTGGAGAGGGTTGGATTCGAACCAACGTAGGCTAAGCCAACGGATTTACAGTCCGTCCCCTTTAACCACTCGGGCACCTCTCCAGTCTGCCGCCGGAGCCATGCAACGAGGCATTCTTGCCGATCCCGGAGCCCGAGATAGATGTCTTCTCCGAAATCAGCGAAGCGCCTTATGGCGGCAAGGCCAGTGGGTGTCAACCGCGTGGCCAGGCTTTTTCGATGTTGTTCGCCGGCTGCGTCGACGGGCCATATCGCTGGCCGCGGGAGACAGCTATAGAAGCCGGCCATGAGCAACAAGACCAACACCCCGAAAGACACCCATTACGCCAAGCTGCGCCGCGCCTTTCGCGACGAGAAAAGCGGCGGCGCGCCAGCGTTCCGGCCACGCCAGCCGGTGCCGCCGGGCGAAAACGCCGCGGACGGCCTGGTGCGGCTTTATGGCCTCCACACGGTGCGGGCGGCACTCGACAATCCGCGCCGCAAGATTCGGAAAATGCTGGTGACGCGCAATGCGGCCGAGCGTCTCGAGATAGCAGACCTCGCCGCCCTGCCCTTCACGGCGGAACTGGTCGAACCCAGGGACATCGACAAGATCACCGGCTCGGACGCCGTGCATCAGGGCGTGCTGATCGAGGCGGAGCCGCTAAAAGCGAAGCGCCTCGATGCGCTCGGTGATACGAGGCTGGTGCTGGTGCTCGACCAGGTCACCGATCCGCACAATGTCGGCGCCATACTGCGCTCGGCGGTGGCCTTCGGTGCCGGCGCGCTGATCACCACCGCGCGCCACAGCCCCCAGGAATCGGGCGTGCTGGCCAAATCCGCCTCCGGCGCGCTGGAGCATATCGACCAGATCGAGGTGAAGAACCTGGCCGACGCGCTCGGGCAGTTGCACGAGGCTGGCTTCCAGACGATCGGGCTTGATTCGGATGGACCGGCGGAACTCGAAACGAGCTTTTCCGGCGGCAGGATAGCGCTAGTGCTTGGCGCCGAGGGCAAAGGCCTGCGCCAGAAGACGCGCGAGACGGTGACGACGCTGGCGCGGCTCGATATGCCCGGTGCGATCCGCTCGCTCAATGTGTCGAATGCCGCGGCGGTCAGCCTTTATGCAGCACGGGCATTCTTGAAGCGCGGCTGAGCCCGCAGCGACAGTCCTTGCGTAAAAACGAGAAACGGGTTCCCGCGACAGGCGCAGGAACCCGTTCTTCGACGGACAAGAATGGCGGCTTGGGAACGTTACGCCGCCCCTCCCGAACTAAGCCGCTTTGCCCTGGATTTCGGCCGCCACCCCGACTTCGAAATTGGCCATCCGCTCCAGCGCCCTGACCAGCGCCGAATGATCTTCTTTCGCACCACCATTGGCGGCGCAGGAATTGAACAGTTGTTGCGTGGTCGAGGTGTTGGGCAGGGAGACGCCGAGCGCCTTGGCGCCTTCCAGCGCCAAATTGAGGTCCTTCTGGTGCAGTTCGATGCGGAAGCCTGGCGCGAAGGTGCGCTTGACCATGCGCTCGCCATGCACTTCCAGAATGCGCGAGGCCGCCAGCCCACCCATCAGCGCCTGCCTGACCTTGGCCGGGTCGGCACCGGCTTTCGAAGCAAAAACAAGCGCTTCGGCGACGGCTTCAATGGTCAACGCGACGACGATTTGGTTGGCGACCTTGGTGGTCTGGCCGACACCGTTGGGGCCGACCAAGGTGATGTTCTTGCCCATCTTCTCGAACGCGGGTTTGGCGCGTTCAAAAGCCTTTTCCTCGCCGCCGACCATGATGGTGAGCGATGCCGCCTTGGCGCCGACCTCGCCGCCCGAAACCGGCGCATCGAGATAATCGCAGCCGAGATCGTTGATCTTGCGGGCGAAGGTCTTGGTCTCGATCGGCGAGATCGAGCTCATGTCGATCACCAGCTTGCCTTTGGACAGGCCGGAGGCGACGCCGTTGTCGCCGAACAGCACATCGGCCACCTGCGGCGTGTCGGGCACCATGGTGATGATGATGTCGGCACCCTTGGCCACGGCGGCATGGCCGGTAAGTGTTTTCAGCCCCTTGGCGATGAGCTCGGCCGGAGGCTTGCTGCGATGGTCGCTGGCGATGACATGATAGCCAGCGTCGAGCAGATGCCCCGCCATCGGTGCGCCCATGATGCCGAGGCCGATGAAGCCGATCGTTTCCATATTTTTCTCCGTCTTTATTTGTGAAGCCGCGCTCTACGGCGCTCCCCTCTGGCCTGCCGGACATCTCCCCCACAAGGAGGGAGATCAGATGTCATCGCGGCCTTCGCCAATCTCCAACGCGGTGAAGGCGAGCGGGGCGCTGAAGCTGCCAATCTCCCCACCTGTGGGGGAGATGGCCGGCAGGCCAGAGGGGGGCGCCGTAGAGCGCGGGTTCAAATTCCTACCGCTAAGCAGCCGCGCTTCCTTGTCCGGCCAGATCCCGGAACCAGCCTAGCCCGGCTTCCGTGCCGGCCTTCGGCTTGTATTCGGCGCCGATCCAGCCGGAATAGCCGATGCGGTCGATGTGGTCGTAGAGGAAGGGATAGTTGATCTCGCCCGTTCCCGGCTCGTGGCGGCCGGGATTGTCCGCAAGCTGGATATGCGCGATGCGGCCGAGGTTTGCCTCGATTTTACGGGCGAGATCCCCCTCCATGATCTGCATGTGATAGATGTCGTATTGCAGGAACAGGTTTTTTGAGCCGACGCGATCAATCAGCGCCAGAGCCTGGTCCGAATAATTGAGGAAGAAACCTGGGATATCGCGGGTGTTGATCGGCTCGATCAAAAGCTTGATGCCGGCCTGTTCCAGCTTTTCAGCCGCAAAGGCGAGGTTTTCGGCGAAAACGTCCTCGAGCACCTTGCGGTCGACGCCGGCGGGCGCGATGCCGGCCAGGCAGTTGACCTGCGGGCAGCCCAGCGCCTGCGCATAGGTGATCGCCTTGGCGATGCCCTGCCGGAATTCGGGCACGCGTTCCGGCAGCACGGCGATGCCGCGCTCGCCCTTGGCCCAGTCGCCAGCCGGCAGGTTGAACAGCACCTGCGTCAAGCCGTTCTTCTTCAACCTGGCCGCCACCACCTCCGGCGCATGATCGTAAGGACCGATATATTCGACGCCCTTGAAGCCGGCGCGGGCGGCGGCGTCGAAGCGGTCGAGGAAATCATGCTCGCCAAAGAGCATCGACAGGTTGGCTGAAAAACGCGGCATTCTTTTTCTCCTAATCCAACATCACGATCGCGGTGGGAGCATCTTCCTGGTGTTCGGCAAGGTCCTCGAATTCGGTGATCTTGTCGATCTCGGTGCCCATGGAGATGTTGGTGACCCGCTCGAGGATGAATTCGAGCACGACCGGGACCTGGTGTTCCTTCATCAGCCGCTGCGCCTCCCTGAAGGCGCCGGCAAATTCTTCCGGCTTGCGCACCCGGACCGCCTTGCAGCCCATCGCCTCGGCAACGGCGACATGGTCGACGCCGTAGCCGGCTTCGGGATCGCCTGATCGGTTGATGTTCTCGAAGGCCAGGCTCACCTCATAGTCCATCGAGAAGCCGCGCTGCGCCTGGCGGATCAGGCCGAGATAGGCGTTGTTCACGACGACGTGGATGTAGGGCAGCTTGTGCTGCGCGCCGACCGCCAGTTCCTCGATCATGAACTGGAAATCATAGTCGCCCGACAGCGCCACGATGGTGCGGTCCGGGTCCGCGGCGCGCACGCCAAGCGCTGCCGGCAGCGTCCAGCCGAGCGGACCGGCCTGGCCGCAATTGATCCAGTTGCGCGGCTTGTAGACATGCAGGAACTGCGCCCCGGCGATCTGCGACAGACCGATCGTGGTGACATAGGTGACGTCGCGGCCGAACGCCTTGTTCATCTCCTCATAGACGCGCTGCGGCTTGAGCGGCACCTGGTCGAAATGCGTCTTGCGCTTCATCGTCTTCTTGCGCCCCTGGCATTCCTTTGCCCAGCCCGACCAGTCGCGCAGCTTGCCGGCCGTCTTCCACTCGGTGGCGACGTCGAGCAGTATCTTCAGCGCGGCACCGGCATCCGAGACGACGCCGAGGTCCGGCGCGAAGACACGGCCAATTTGAGTGGGCTCGATGTCGACATGGATGAATTTTTTGCCCTTGGTATAGACGTCGACCGAACCGGTGTGGCGGTTGGCCCAGCGGTTGCCGATGCCGAAGACGAAATCGGCCTCGAGCATGGTCGCATTGCCGTAGCGGTGCGAGGTCTGCAGGCCGCACATGCCGGCCATCAGCCGGTGGTCGTCGGGGATGGCGCCCCAGCCCATCAGCGTCGGGATGACCGGGACGCCGGTGATTTCTGCGAATTCGATCAGCAGATCCGATGCATCGGCGTTGATGATGCCGCCACCGGCGACGATCAATGGCTTTTCAGCCGCGTTGAGCATCGTCAGCGCCTTTTCGGCCTGGGCGCGGGTCATTGCCGGCTTGAACGGCGCCAGCGGCTCGTAGGCATCGATGTCGAATTCGATCTCGGCCAGTTGCACGTCGACCGGTAGGTCGATCAGCACCGGGCCAGGCCGCGACGAGCGCATGAGATGAAACGCCTTCTGCAGCGCCATCGGCACGAGATAAGGCTCCATGACGGTGACCGCCCATTTGGCGACGGGAGCAGCGATGGCTGATATGTCGACGGCCTGGAAATCTTCCTTGTTCAGCCGGGCTCGCGGCGCCTGACCGGTGATGCACAGGATCGGGATGGAATCGGCCGCCGCCGAGTAAAGCCCGGTGATCATGTCGGTGCCGGCCGGCCCCGAAGTGCCGATGCAGAGCCCGATATTTCCCGCCTTGGCACGGGTATAACCTTCAGCCATGTGCGAGGCGCCCTCTACGTGGCGGGCCAGGACATGGCGGATCGTGCCTCGCGCCTTCAGTGCCGAATAGAGCGGATTGATCGCCGCGCCCGGCACGCCGAAGGCGCAGGAAATGCCTTCCTTTTCGAGAACGAGAACCGCGGCATCGACAGCGCGCATTCTGGCCATTTTCCGCCCTCCACAGGGTTTGTCATTGTTGGGTGGCCTGTTATCTCAGCAAGTCAGGTATTTTTCAATTTTTTCAGAATATTTTTTCATTTCTAGAAAACCGCGCGTACGCACTGATTCTATTTGTTTTTTGGTTTTCCAAGAATTTACCTCCTCAGCGGAGTGAAAAACTTTTTCATTGCTTGTTTCGTGAAATCGGCAAGAATGCTGCTATGGAAACCACCGAGAAACGACAGCGCGGCCGTCCGCGTGCTTTCAACGGGCCCAGCGAAGCCAATTCGGTGCAATCGCTCGACCGGGCCTTGCGTATCCTGGCCATTGTCGCCGAGGGCAGCGGCCTGTCGCTGAGCGAGATTGCGGCGCAGAGCGGCCTTGCCGCCTCCACCGCCTACCGCATGCTGACGACGCTCGAAAACCACGGCATGGTCGAGTTCGACACCTCAGACCAGTTGTGGTCGATCGGCGTCGAGACCTATCGCATGGGCGCGGCGTTCCTGCGCCGCCGCAAGCTGGTCGACCGTGCCCGCATCGTCATGCAGGAACTGATGGAGAAGACCGGCGAGACCGCCAATCTCGGTGTCGCCGAGGATGATTGCGTGGTGTTTGTCAGCCAGGTCGAGACGCACCAGGCAATCCGCGCCTTCTTCCGTCCAGGAACACGCAGCCCCTTCCATGCGTCCGGCATCGGCAAGGCGGTGCTGGCGCATCTGGAGCCGGAGCGGGTCGGCACCATCTTGCGCAAGGCCGGCCTGCAGCGCTTCACGGACAAGACGCTTTCCGAGATCCCGGCCCTCGCCCACGATCTCGCGGCCATCAAGCAGCGTGGCTGGTCGGTCGATGACGAGGAGCGGCACCCAGGCATGCGCTGCGTGGCGGCGGCCATCTTCAACGAATTCGGCGAACCGATCGGCGGCGTCTCGGTGTCGGGGCCGACCGTGCGGGTGACGCCGGAGCGGCTGGCCGAGATCGGGCCGATGGTGCGCAGCGCGGCGGCCGAGGTGACCAGGATGATCGGCGGCGAGCAAGCCGGCTGATCAGCTTGCCCCGGGCAGCGCGCTCTTGGTCGCGATGTCGAAGAAATCGAGCAGGATGGCCATGCCGACACCGCAGGCGGTGAAGATGAGGCCGGCCATGAAGATGCGGTTGGCGCGTTCATAGACTCGCCGCTGCAGGGAGTCGATGTCGAGCAACAGGGACAAGGCCCGCATCTGCAAGGCGATGCCGGCCAGGATCGGCAGAACGGCGACAAGATGGTAGGCCCGCCAAGGGATCGGGTTGGCGGCCCAATGAGTGATGAACCCAAGCGAAAATGCCAGCAGGATGCCGACAGTGGTGACGGTGCCGTTGCGGAAAACCGTCTCGATCAGATCTTCCCTCAGATCTTCCTTGGGGTCCTTGTCGTCCAAGCCACCCTCCCCTGCGTTGGCGCTCGAATGAGAAGATTAGACGTTCGCAAAATCGCTGTACACCGCCGGCGGCACGGACTCCGGCTTGCCGTGGCGTTCGAATGCGTGCGAAAGGGCACGGATGCGGAAAACGGTTCAGCTTTTGCTTAGCGCTTCACTTTGCGGATGCGTGGCGGCGGCACCTCGACCTGATGTCGGCGGCGGCCAACGTGTCGATCCCATTCCAATCCCGCTTGCCCTGGAGGAGATCATAACCACCGGCATCCGTCAGCGTTTGCCGGATCCTGCTTCCGCCAGGTTCGGAAGGATGCTTGCGGGCGAACGGACGCTGAGCGGCCGCAAGGAGGTCGTCGTCTGCGGCTTCGTCAACGGCAAGAATCCGTCCGGCAGCTATGGCGGCGACCAAGCCTTCATTGCCAAGATCTACCCGGATTCGGGAAGCAGCTTCGAACTCGTCGCCATGGGCGACGCTTCGGAAACGAGGCATATCGTCGGCAGCACCTGCAGCGCGGCCGGATTACCGATCTCCGAGTCTAACCCGAAAACGTCGCCGTAAATATCTGTACGACAACGGAAAAAGGGGCCCGGATGAGCCCCCTTTCCGTTGAACCGGTCCTCCTCTTAGAGCCGGCAATAGTGGCTATAGCCGTCGCGGCCGATATAGGTGTCGGAGTCCGGATCATAACTCGCATAACGATCGAAGCAGCGGCGGACGTGCCAGGAACCACCGTCTTCGTCGACATAGACGGTCCGCGGCGGCTGCTGAGCGAGCAGGCTGCCCAGGACAAACCCGCCGACGCCGGCGGCGATGCCGATGCCGAGGTCGTGGTGATGCGAATGAGCCGCTGAAGGCTGAACGGTGCCGACCAACGCGGTGGCGGCAACTGTGGTGGCGATGAGGCCGGAAACGAGTGTGCGCTTGAACATGACGATCTCCTTGCTTCGTTGACCGAGGCGATCCATCCGCCTCTTGATCATCTGTCGTTGCGGCAAGGAAAAAGGTTCGATCCTTTTTCAATATTTTTTCAGAGACCTACCGGCCGTCCCAGTATCCGGCATCTTTCATCTCGCCCCGACGATCGCAAAAATCACCTCGAACAAAAAGGGCGGCCGAAGCCGCCCGTCTTGGGTGAATTGGGTCCCTCCAGCAAAGGAAAATGATAACCTTGCCGTGGCCGTGGTGATGATGGAGGTGGTGCCACCACCTCACCCCATGCCCGTGATGTGACGAAGCCAGAAGGCGAGCGCGATGAAGCCGATGATGGTGGTCACGCCGGTCCAGTCGACATTGGCTTTCTTCACATCGCTGATGAGCCTCACCAGCAGCATCCAGGCGATGACGACGATGGGGAGGATAATGACAAGCCTTATCATGCGACACTCCGGTCCGAAGCAGTTGCACCTTCGCCTTATGTAGGAAGCTCGTTTGCGGATTTCAGCATGTGCGGCCACGGCGTCATCCACCGCTGGGGTAACCGAAAATGGAGTTTTGTCTTTACTGGCGCAGCAAATATGCTACCGGAGCGCAAGTGCCCTTGTAGCTCAGCTGGTAGAGCAGCGGTTTTGTAAACCGAAGGTCGGCGGTTCGATTCCGTCCGGGGGCACCAGTTCTGACCAGCGATCCTCCGAGAGCTTGAAGCCCTTCCGGGCACGGCCCTGAGCGCCGATTTTCCCTATGAAGCGCTCGCAATTTGCTCAGATGCGTTCGTCCTGATGAACGTATCCCTCACCCTGACCGACTTATAGACATAAGCGACCCAGATGCCGGTCCCAACAAACGAGGCGATCGGCGCCACCAGCGCATCGCCTGCAAGCACCTGATTCACCGGAACGCCCAGACTCGACACGATCCAGATCGTGTCCAGGATGAACACGACCGGGATCGCAACCCACTGGAAAAGAAACAATTGCGGAAAGCGGTGGCTTCGCCGCAGCATCGAAACGAGCACAACCAGCTGAAGCGCCAGAAATGCCAGATTAAGGGCGACCTCGCCATACACCGCCAGCGGCCCATTTGAGAGGGTCATGAGCTGCTGGTAGCCGTCGGCGGAGTTTGCAAAGTCGGCGAGTGTGCGCAGCGGTGATAATGCCTGGCCGATCGCCAGCAGCATCAGCCATCCACCGAAGCCCACGAGAGCCTCAGGATTCCGTGACGGCTTCGCGGCAGATCGAACGGCAAAGAAAACCGGCACGCCGATCAACAGCAGCACGATTACCCAATGCCAGATGGAAAACGCCCCCATTTACCCCTCCCCCATTTAATGCCCTTCCAGGTTGTATCAGATTTCAAATTCAACTCAAGAGGCGCGATGGCGTGGAAACGGCGTCTGACTCCTACAACGGCGATTATTCCCGCCACCTCCTGACAGGTCCGTCTCTCACACGCCGATCGCCGCCACCAAGATCCGGTTCTGCCGTCTTATCGCCGCGCGCAGTTCCGGAATCTTGGCCTCGTCGCGTTTCACGAACTCGATGAACATCATGTTCATGTTGTTGAAGATCAGTTCGCCCAAAGCCGCCCCGTCCAAGTCCTTGCGCACCAAGCCTGTTTCCTGGAGGCGGGCGACCAACGCGCTTATCTGCTCGGTAAGCTCCCGGTCGAGCGCGGTGTATGCCTGGCCGAACGGGCTGTCGGGCAGCTGCGTCGAGATCGCCATCGCCTGCCGCCACATCTCCTTGCTGAGATAGTGCAGCGAATGCTCGATGTAGATGCCGACCAGGGTGTCAAGCGCGTCGCCAACATTGGCTTGCGGCCTGGCGACGACACCGCGCCCGGCATTGAGCACCTCGTTGACCTCGAGCGAGACGATGGCGCCGAGGATGTCGCCTTTGTTTTCGTAGTAATTGTAGATCGTGCCGATCGACACTTCGGCTTGTGCCGCGATCGCCTCGATCTTGGCGCCCTCATAGCCGGCTTCGCGGAAAAGTGCTGCCGCCGCCTCGATGATGCGGCGGTGCCGGTCCGCCTTCTGTCTTTCGCGCAATCCACTCATATCGGCCTCTTTGCCAGAAAATCATAATTGACTCAATTTTGGAATTGGTTCAAGTTTTCTCCAACAAGCCAGCAAGGCAGGGAGAACACTCGATGACCAGCAATACCCGGAATCCGCTTTCCACCCTGAAGTCCAACCTCGCAGCTGCTTGCGCTGCCGCCGCGTTGCTACTCGCAGCGGCCGGTGCCCAGGCCGCCGATCTCAATGCGCTGATCTGGTGCGATCATTCCGATCCGGCGCTGCTGCAGCCCTTCGAGGCGGCCAACAACGTCAAGGTCAACGTCAAGGAGTTCGAGGGCACCGGTGCGGGGCTCGCCATCGTCGAGCAGTCGCAGCCTGGGGATTGGGACGTGATGGTGATCGACAGCATCGACGTGCCGCGCGGCGTCGAAAAAGGCCTGTTCGAGCCGCTGCCCGAAGACAAGCTGCCGCTGGCCGACCTGTTCCCACAGGTGAAGATGGACAAGTCCACCGTCGTCGACGGCAAGCGCTACGGCATCACCGAAAAGTTCGGCTACAACACAATCGGCTTCAACAAGACCAAGGTCGATCCGGCCGACATGCAGTCCCTCGCGTCGCTGACATCAGACAAATACAAGGGCAAGGTCGCCATTTACGACTACTATTTGCCGGTCATCGGCATGGCGGCGCTCGCCATCGGCAAGAAGACGTCGGACCTCACCGAGGCCGACCTTCCCGCCCTCAAGGACGAATTGCTCAAGATGAAGGCCAATGCCAAGCTGGTCGGCGAGGTGACCGCCAGCCAGACGGCGCTCGCCACCGGCGAAGTCGACATATTGGTTGGCGGCGGCGAATGGGTCACAGCGGGCCTCGCCAAGGAGAACCCGGCGCTCGACTTCTCGATCCCGAAGGAGGGTGCGGTGCTGTGGTCGCAGTCGCTGGCCATGTTCAAGGATTCCAAGAACAAGGACATGGCGCTGAAGTTCATCCAGTACATTATGAGCCCGGAAGGCCAGGCGCGGCTCGCCACCTCCTCCTGCTATTGGGGCATGCCGTCGAACACCAAGGCCGCCCTCACCGACGACCAAAAGAAAGTTCTGCGCTTCGACGAACAGCCGGGATTCCTCGCCCGCGCTCAGGCCTATCCGGCGCCAAGCGCCGACCTCGACAAGAAGATGCAGGACATGTGGACCGAAATGCTGCAGGCAAAATGAGCCGATACCGCTCGTGAGCCCGGCTGGAGACAATCCCCTGCCCCGGGCGGGCTCTGCCCTGCCCCGGGCGGGCCGCGCCTTGCCCTGGGCGCTGGTCACTCCGGCGCTCGGCTGGACGCTGCTGTTCTTCGTGCTGCCGTTCCTTGCCATGGGGTTTTCCAGCCTGACGGCGCATGAAGGCGGCGGCTTCACGCTCGGCAACTACAGCCAATTCTTCGCCAACCCCTCCTACTGGCAGGCGATGGTGAACTCGCTGCAGGTGACGGCGATCGTCACCGTGGTCTCTGTGCTGCTCGCCTATCCCTTCGCCTGGATTCTTGCCGAACAGGTGCCGGAACGCTGGCAAAGGCTGGCGCTGATGCTGGCCGTGCTGCCGTTCTGGACGTCCTATGTCGTACGCTCCTATTCCTGGCTGCTGGTGCTGGCACAGAATGGCGTCATCAACCGCGCGCTGACCGGCACCGGCCTGATCACCGAGCCGCTACAGCTCGCCAACACTCGGCTAGCCACCGTCACCGGCTTCGTGCATTTCTTCGTCATGTTGCTGACGCTGACCATCTTCGCCAATCTGAAGCAGCTCAGCCCGAGCTACCGCAAGGCCGCCGCCGATCTCGGCGCCGGGCCGGTGCGCACCTTCCTGCATGTCATCTTGCCGCTCACCTTGCCCGGCATCATGGTCGGCGCCTTCCTCACCTTCGTGCTGTGCATCGGAGATTACATCACGCCGCAGATCCTGGGCGGCAACAACGAGCTGCTGATGCCGCAGCTGGTGATGATGCAGATCGGCCGGCGCGGCGATTTTCCGCTGGCCTCGGCGCTGTCGATCATCCTGATGGCGGTGGTAACCGTCGCCTACCTCGCCTGCGCGCGCTGGCTGAAGATCGAGCGGGCCTGACAATGCGCCAGTCTGTCCGCATCGTTTCCTGGCTCTATGCGCTTGCCGTCTACGGCTTCATCTTCCTGCCGGTTGTCGTGCTGGTGCTGTTTTCTCTGCAGTCGACATCCTTCCCCATTCCGCCGTTCACCGGGCCGTCATTGCGCTGGTACGAGGCGGTACTTTCCGACGCGCGGTTGACTTCGGCGCTGGTCAATTCGCTGCTGGTGGCCTCTGTCTCGTCGCTGGCCGCCGTCACGCTCGGCTTCCTCTGCGCCTGGGGGTTCGCGCGGTTCGTGCTGCCCGGTTCGGGCTTGCTGCGCGGGCTGATCACGCTGCCCCTGACGGTCAGCTATCTCATCATCGGCATGGGACTGCTGGTTCTGTTCAACTGGGCCGGCGTGCCGAAGTCGCTGCTGGCGGCCGGCATCGGCCATGTCGTGATCAACCTGCCGC
Organism: Mesorhizobium erdmanii; assembly: GCF_013170725.1. NCBI lineage: Bacteria > Pseudomonadati > Pseudomonadota > Alphaproteobacteria > Hyphomicrobiales > Phyllobacteriaceae > Mesorhizobium > Mesorhizobium erdmanii. The sequence goes on from NZ_CP033361.1 coordinate 4,186,600, forward strand.
TCTGCTTCGCCATCATCTACAGCCAGATGGGGGACCATCAGATCAACATCGAGCGCGCCGCGCGCGATCTCGGCGCTCCGGAATGGAAGGTGCTGCTGCTGATCACCGTGCCGGTCATGGCACCGGCGATCTTCGCCGGCTTCTTCCTGTCGATGACCTTCTCCTGGGATGAATTCGTGATCTCCTTCCTTCTGACCCGCTTCGACACCACGCTGCCGGTCGAAATCTGGAACCTGCTGCGTTCCGGCCTCAACCCCAAGACAAATGCGGTCGGTTCGCTGGTCTTCGCCGTTTCCATCGTGCTGGTGGTGCTGTTCGAACTGACATTGCTGCGCCGGAGAAAGACATGACCGCGCCTCTGGTCGATATCCGAAACGTCTCCCACCGTTTTGGGCAGCTGGCGGTGCTGAAGGACGTCTCGCTGCGGATCGAACCGGGTAGCTACACGATCCTGCTCGGGCCATCGGGGTCAGGCAAGACGACGCTGCTGTCCATCCTGGGCGGCTTCGTCACCCCGAGCCAAGGCAAGGTGTACATCCGCGGCGAGGACTGCACGTCCGTGCCACCGGCCAGGCGCCCGACGACGACGGTGTTCCAGGATTATGCGTTGTTTCCGCATATGAGCGTCGGCGGCAATGTCGGCTTTGGGCTGCGTATGCAAGGCGTCGACGGCGCGACCCGCGCCGCCAGGGCGCGTGAGGCGCTGGCGCTGGTCGACCTGGCCGCCGCCTTCGACAAGAAACCGCACCAGCTTTCCGGCGGCCAGCGGCAGCGCGTGGCGCTGGCGCGCGCGCTGGTCATCGAGCCCGCGGTGCTTTTGCTCGACGAGCCGCTCGGTGCGCTCGACCTCAAACTGCGCCGGCAGATGCAGGACGAGCTGAAGGCGATCCAGAAGCGGGTCGGCACCGCCTTCATCCATGTCACCCACGACCAGGAAGAAGCGATGGCGCTGGCCGACCATTGCGTGGTGATGAACGACGGCCGCATCGAGGACGAAGGGCCGCCCGAGCGCGTCTATGCCAGGCCGTCGACGCGTTTCGCGGCGACTTTCATGGGCGAGAGCACGATCCTTTCCGGAACCGTGGCTGAGGCAAAGGGCGGCACCGCGACCGTGGCAACCCCGATCGGCTCGGTCTGTGTGCCCGGCGCCGCGCAGGCCGGGGCGCAAATTGCCCTCGCCATCCGTCCGGAACATCTTGTCCTCGGCGCCAATGAAGGCGGCGTCGGGCTCGGCATGGCAAAAATCAGCGACGTCGTATTCCAGGGCAGCTTCAAACGGGTGCTGGCCACCTCGACCGTGGATGCGGCACTGCGGTTCATCGCCAAGGCTCCGGCTTCCGCCACCGTCCAGACCGGCGACACGGTCGCGATTTCATGCCAGGCTGGCGACATGATCCTGCTGGCGAACTGAGGGATGAGCATGCTGCCGGTCATCGAGGCGCCGGACTGGTATGAAACCATCCGCATGGCCGACGGTGTGACGCTGATCCATGAGCCCTGGATCAAGCCGTTCTTCCGCTGCAACATGTGGCATGTGCGCGGCCGTGACCGTGATCTTCTGTTCGACACCGGGCTTGGCCATTTCAGCCTCAGGCGGCATGTGCCTTTGGTGAGCGAGCGCAAGCTGACCTGCGTCGCCAGCCATACGCATTTCGATCATATCGGCTGCCACCATGAATTTCCCGAGCGTTGCGTGCACAGCGCCGAGGCGAAGATTCTTGCCGATCCGCGCAACGAATGGACCGCTGCAGGCACCTATGCCACGGACGAGATGTTCGATCGCCAGCCGCATGGCTGGGACACGGCACGCTACAGCATCAGGCCCGCGCCGGCCGGCCGTCTGCTTGAGCATGGCGACATTGTGGATCTCGGCGACCGTGTCTTCGAGGTCGTCCACACGCCGGGCCATTCGCCCGGTGGCATCGCGCTCCACGAGAAAAAGACCGGCATCCTGCTGTCCGGCGACATCATCTATGACGGCCCGCTGATCGACGACGTCTACCACTCGGACATACCGGACTACATGGAAACACTGCTCGCGATGCGCGACCTCGATGTCTCGGTGGTGCATGGCGGCCATTTCCCGAGCTTCGGCAAGGTGCGCTACCGCCAGCTGATCGATGAGTACCTGGCCCAGAAGCGCCAGGCTGGCTGTCATCTGCGGCAGCGCCCCTGCTAAGGCATCAAGTCGAAATGCCGTGGAAAGGCCTGATGCAGCAGGAGCAGCATGGTCTTGCGCAACACGTCGGTGTCGCGGCCGGCCGGATTGAGATGATCCCAGTACCAGGCGCCGTGAACCAGGTAGTTCAGGCTCTCCGACAGCGTGTGTATATCGACGCCGGTATAACCGCCGTCACGTGAAATCTCGACCAGCAGTTCGCGGGCTTCGGCGGTGTAGGCGAGATCGCTGGGCAGGCCGATTTCATTGTAGATCTGCATACTCTTGCGATCACTGGAGAAGGCGACGAATACCGACACCCATTTCGGATGCTGCCGCGCGAATTCCTGCGCGCAGCCGACCGCGCCCAACAGCTTTTCAACCGGCGACAGGCCGGGCGCGCGGACCAGTGTCAGCCACAGTTCTTCATATTGATCACTCAGATATTGCAGCACGGCGCGGAAAAGGTTCTCCTTGCTGCGAAAGTGGAAAACCACCAACGCGTTGGACGAGCCAACATGCTCGGCGATGCGCTGCATGGTGACGCTCGCCAGCCCCTCCTCGGCTATGAGCTCGATGGTGGCGTCAATGATGCGCTGCACGCTCGCTTCACCGCGCTCGCGCCGGCGGTCCCTGGGCGGGGCATCGTTGGCCGACGCCCTGCCCTTGGCCGTCGCCGCCGTGCTTTTTGCCGTGGCCTTGCGTTGAACCATCTCATCCCCTTCCTTGAGCGGTCAAAGCGACGGGCGTGTCCCCGCGCTTGTGTACCATTGCCCCCGCGCGGTTTCATAGGCCATCGCCGCCCGGAAGACATCTGCATCGCAATAGGTGCGGCCGACGATCTGGAAGCCCGTCGGCACACCGCTCGCCGCCCGGCCCGAAGGGATGGAAAGCACCGGGCAACGGCTCAGCATGTTGAACGGCGTCGTCATCACCCAGCCCAGCGAAGGATTGACTTCTCTGCCGTTGATTTCGACGGTGCCCGTCGTCTGGTCGAATTCCGCCGGCACCGCGGGAAGCGCGTTGGTCGGGCAGATCAGCACATCGTAGGTTTCCAGCAACGGCCCCAGTGTCTGATACATCCGGGCCGCCACGTCCAGCGTCGCGACGAAGTCGGTGGCCTTCGACCTTTGCCCGTCCTCGGCGAAGCGCCTGGCATAGCTGGTCATCTCGCTGTCATGCTCCTTGAGCAGTTGCGACAGCGACGCGCCGAAAAGATGATCGAGATAGGCCATTCCCGCCTTGAGAACCCGGTCATCCCAACCGAGATCGACTTCCACGACCGTCGCCCCGAGCGAACGGAACACGTCGCAGGCGGCGAGCGTGTTTTTCCGCACGTCAGGGTCGACTTCAAAGGAACCGAGATCCATCGAGAAGGCGATCTTCCAGCCCTTGATCGGCTTGTAGTCGAGCGGCAGGCGCAGCTTGGGGCGAAGCGTGGCGATGTCGAGCGGACTCGGCCCGGCCATGACATTCTGAAGCAGGATCGCATCCCTGACGTTTCGCGCCAGCGGTCCGGTGTGGCAATAGAAATCGAGGTTGAAGGGCGGCTCGTCGGGATTGCGCCCGTAAGGCGGCTTGAAGCCGACGAGACCACAGGCCGAGGCGGGTATACGGATCGATCCCGCAATGTCCGAGCCGGTGGCGATCGATGATGTGCCGGAGGCCAGTGTCGCTGCCGCACCGCCCGATGAACCGCCCGGCGTAAAATCCGGATTCCACGGGTTGCGGGTTACGCCCCACCGCTTCGACCAGGTATAGCCGGCGCAGCTGAACTCCGGCGTCGCCGTGCGGGCATGTACGATGCCGCCGGCCTTGATGATGCGCTCGTTCATCGTCGAAGTGTGGCCGCCTATGGCATCCCTGGACAGCAGCGAACCATGCGATGTCGGCTTGCCCTTGATATAGCTCTCGTCCTTGATGCCGATCGGCAGCCCTTCGAGCGCGCCGGTCCTGGCGCCCCTGGCGTATTTCGCCTCGGCCTTGGCGGCCAGCTTCATCGCCTCCTCGAAATGCGTGAAAGTAAAGCAGTTGATCGCCGATCTGGTAGCTTCGGCGCGGTGGATGGTGGCCCGCATCAACTCGACGGGCGAGAGTTTCTTCGCCTTGAACAGCCGTAGCGCCTCATGCGCCGGCATGTAGCAAAGGTCGAGATCGGACATCGGAAATCTCCCGCGATCACCAGACCGCATTCGACATGAAGGGTTGCCGGACCGCACGCCGCGGCCCGGTGCTCGTTGGTTGGGTTCGTCCGGCTGCGTTATTTCTGGAGGTCGGTCCAGATTTTCGTGTAGAGCGCCTGCACATCCGCCGGACAAGCCGGCATGAACTGCCCCTTGGCGGCGAATTCAGCCGGAATTGCCACTTCGGGCGCCGTCTTCATATCGTCGGGCATGAAAGCCTCGGAGCCCTTGATGCCGTTGGCGTAGCGAGCGAATGCCGAGATCAACGCGGCGTTCTTCGGGTCCATGATGAAATTCTGGAACAGCTTGGCGTTCTCGACATTCTTGGCGTCCTTGAGGACGGCGACATTGTCCATCCAGATCGGAAAGCCTTCCTTGGGATAGCCGTAGACGATCTTGTCGTTCTGCAGCCGCTCACGCAGCGATATGCCGTTCCAGTTGACGCCGGCAGCGATGTCGCCCCTGCCCAGTCCGTCGACGGCCGCGTAGTCGAGCGAAAGCCATTTTGCCTTGGCCTCGACCAGCTTGTCGTGCACCTTCTTCAGGACTTGCATATCGTTGGTGCAGTACTTGCCGCCTTCGTAGGCGATGGCGAGGAACATGATGTCCCCCATTTCGGGCACGACATTGATCTTGCCGACGAGTTCGGGCGGCGGATCAAGGAAGATCGAAGAGGTATTGACGTCGCCTGAATAGACCGACTTGTTCACCGAAACGCCTGTCGTGCCCCACTGCCATGGAACCGTGTATTTGCGACCCGGATCGAAAGGCACATCGACCCATCTCGGATCGACATTCTTGAAATTCTCCATCTTGTTGGGATCGGTTTCCAGCAGCAGACCTTCGCTGATCCAGATCGGCACGACGTTGGCCGAGGGCACCACGATATCATAACCGGACGCGCCCTGGCGGACCTTGGCCAGCGCGGTGTCGTTGGAATCATAGTCCGTGACGGTGACCTTGATCTTGTAGGTCTCCTCGAACTTCTTGATGAGGTCCGGGCTGGTGTAGTTGCCCCAATTGTAGATGTTGAGCACGCCATCGGCGCGGGCAATGCCCGTCACGGCGAACAGCGACAGCCCGACGGCGGCCGCGGTCAGTTTCCAGTTCATGCTAGTGCTCCCATTGTTGGGACCGGTTGCGTCGCCGCCTCAGGTCCATTTCCTGCTGATGAACAAGCCAGGCGATGCCCTTCCCCGATGACGGGGCTGGACGGCTCTCAAGGCATTCCCCACTCGCGGCCATTCACCCGCACATGCCGGCTGGCCAACTCGGTCAATACGGACGATAGATTATAACTAACTATATAGTCAATATCTTTTGGCACCTGAACACTTCGAGGCCCGATCAGATGCCTTGGCAGCGTTCTACTCAGGAAATGGTGAACGGCACAGCGTGCAGGACCGATGCCCTCAGCCGGCATCGCCGACCGGAAGCGAAATCCGGTAGTCCGGTCCGCGATTCCTCGGCTTTCGCCACGGCCTCAGACGGTCCTTCAATCTCGTTCGGAAAACCGGTTTCTCGTAAAGCGGAGCCGGCAGGCCGGCGAGCGCATAGTAGTCGTCGAGGATACTGGTCCGCAGCAGGTGCTTCTCCTGTGTGAAGAAGCTGAAATGCGCGGCAACCAGATCGCCGAAAACCTTGCCCGGACGATCGAGCTTTGCCGGCAGGGTCACAGACAGCCATTCTTCCTCGTCATTGCCCGGCGGATAAAAAAGCTCGCCGATATCAAGGATATCCGACCCGAAAAATCCGATCGCGTTGATCGAGAAGCGCCCCAGCCTGACTTCCCGGTCAGGCACGCGGAAATCACCCAGCCGATTCGACCGGACAGCCTCGATGAAGACCGGATGAAGGACCTCTGGAAAGCTTGCATGAGCCCAGGAATAGGGACACATCGCCTGACAGGTGAGCGGTCCTTCGATCAGAACCCTGGAAAGATTCTTGATCAAGCTGTTGCAAACCGCGTTGTTGATGATGAGCGGCGCATACCAGAGGGCCGCCCCCTTTTCCGCCAAGGCCCGCGCCTTGAATTTGGGAAGAAAGCCCTCCTCCAGAAAGACCACATCGTCGTCCAGGCGCAGATAGAGAGCGTCGGCGTCGTCACAGAAGCGAAAGAACCTGCCGATGACATCGATGCTGCCGTCGGCGTTCGGAAGCGTCTTTATCTTGCAGCGCGGATCGCTGGCGGCCAATCGCTGGAGATAGGCCCGATCGGCTTCGTTTCGGCAATTGTCCCACAGATGCCATTCGTGCACCTCGGGGCTTTTCAGGACGTGATGACTGAGAAGACGAAGATATTTCTCGCGGCCCGCCGGGGTCACAACGATCAATTTCATAGTGGTCCGGTCCCGCAATGGTCGCATGTTCTGATCAGCTTGACAGCCGATGACGAGCCTAGAACCTATCGTATGATGAATCCAGATTCACGCCGAGTGGCAAGATCACGGCGCATTCCCCTGCCGGACCGCCAATTCCCTCTCAGCAGCGGCTCTTCGCATTCATCCGGCTTTGGTGTAGGGGCTCGCCATGACAGTAGTAGACCAGGGCATAAATGCCGATAGCGGGCCGATGACAAACGCTGCCCGCCGCAATCTCGTCGTCGTCAGGGCCGATGACAACTCTCTCCATCGCGGATGGGGGGCGGACGATCCCCAATGTGAATTCGATTTGATCGTCAGCTACTACGGCAGCGGTCCGTCGGCGTTCCGTCTGCCCTGTGAAAACCGTGTCGATTACAAGGGCGGAAAATGGGACGGCATACACGCTCTGTTCGCAGAGCGGCCCGAACTGCTAGATCACTATCGATATATCTGGTTCCCGGACGACGATATCGAGGCCGACCGGGCAACCATCGAAGCTTTGTTCGTCAATATGCGCCGGTTCGACCTGCACGTCGGCCAGCCGGCACTGACGCTGGATAGCTATTACACCCACCTGCCGTTTCTTCGCTGCAAGAGTTTCGAATGTCGCCTGGTCGACAAGATCGAGGTCATGGCTCCCTGCATAAGGACCGACATCGTGGCCAAGATGCTACCGCTTTTCGAACACTCCATGGGCGGTTTCGGTCTCGACTCGTTGTGGACGCGGCTTGCCGTGCGAAACCTTGGAACATCAGCCGTATTCGACGCCTTGCCTGTCCGCCACACGCGGCCAGTGGGAGTTCACTTGGCTACCACGATGCTGGGGTCCGGCCACACGGCGGAGTCGGAACTCCGCCGACTGGGGTTGCGATATGGATTTGGCGAGTTCTTTCCCCTGTCTTACGAGGCCGTTGACCTCAAAGGCAGGCGTTGGCGATCGCGGCCGATTATCGGCTTGCGCATGGTGGCTGACTATGTCCAGGGCCGAAGAGCCTTTCGTCAGGTGCACAAGTGGAAAAGGCGACTTTGGCACCTGCTGCGCAGGCAGTATTCCAAGCCGGTCGAACTGTCTCAGATCAAACTCTAACCATAAGTCGGCAGACTCGCGAATGGACAAGAACCTGCTCAGCGAAGCCGACATTCTCATTGTCGGCGCGGGCTTTTATGGCGCGACGCTTGCCGAGCGCATCTCGACGCAGCTTGGCCGGCGCGTGCTAGTAATCGACCGGCGCCGGCACATCGGCGGCAATGCCTTCACCGAACAGGATCCCGCCACCGGCGTCGAGATCCATCGCTACGGGCCGCATCTGTTCCACACATCCAACGAGGAGGTCTGGAATTATCTGCGCACCTTTACCGGTTTCACGACGTATCGCCATCGTGGGTTCTCGACCTATCGCGACAAGGTCTATCCGCTGCCGATCAACCTTGCCACGATCTGCCAGTTCTTCGGCAAGCGGTTGAGCCCGGACGAGGCGCGCGGCATGATTACCGGACAGGCAGCCGAGCTTGGCGATCGCCCGCCGGCCAATCTCGAGGAGAAGGCGATCTCCCTCGTCGGCCGTCCGCTATACGAGGCTTTCATCAAGGGCTATACCGCCAAGCAATGGCAGACAGACCCACGCGAACTGCCGGCGCAGATCATCGCGCGCCTGCCGGTCCGCTACACATTCGAGGACGGCTACTTCACCGACCGATTCCAGGGCCAACCTGTGGATGGCTACACGGCGATCTTCGAAAGAATGCTCGCGCACGAGCTCATCGAAACACGGCTTGGCGTCGACTTTTTCGATATCAAACCGTTGCTGCCGAAAGACCTGCCGGTCGTCTACACCGGTCCGATCGACCGCTATTTCGACTACTCGGAGGGCGAACTCGGCTGGCGGACCATCGATATCGACCTCGAGGTCATGGACACGCCGGATCATCAGGGCACGGCGATCATGAACTATGCCGACGAAGCCGTGCCCTATACACGCGTGGTCGAATTCAGGCATTTCAACCCGGAACGCCAGCACAAGAGTGACAAGACACTCATCGGACGCGAGTATTCGCGTTTTGCCGGCCGTTCCGACGAGCCTTATTATCCGATCGACACAAGACGGGATCAGGCGGTGTACGGTCGCTATCTAGAACGTGCGGCCGCCGAGAAAAACCTGCATCTCGGCGGACGGTTAGGCACCTACCGATATCTCGACATGCACCAGGCGATCGGCGCGGCCTTGAAGGCCTTCGAAACCGTGCTTGGACCCTACTTCGCAGGCAAGCTCGATTCTGTCTCACGGTCGCTATGACAGGCCCAGTCCCTCAGGCGCTTGCCGCCGATCTGCCGTCGGTCGCAATCTGTCGGCGGAACCATTCGAAGGTGCGCTGGATCCCTTCCTCGTAGCCGGTCCTTGCCTCCCATCCAGGCAGAACCTGTCTTGCCAGGGTCAAGTCCGGGCAGCGGTTCGACGGATCCTGCGGAGCAGGCGCATGGTGTTCGATGCGGCTGCCCGGCGCAAGCGAACTGACGAATTTCGCAATCTCGAGAACCGAGACCTCGCGATTGTTGCCGATGTTCAAGGGGCCCTGGTGAGAGACGCTGTCGCGCCAGAAGAAACGCTCCAAGCCATCGACGATGTCGTCGACGTAACCCCAGCTGCGCGATTGCGAGCCGTCGCCGTAGACGGTTAATATGCCTGTGGTCAGGGCTTGGCTTATAAAATTCGAAACGGCGCGGCCGTCATCGATGCGCGTTCGCGGCCCGTAGGTGTTGAACAGCCTGACGACACGGATATCGAGCCCGCTGATCCGTTGCTCTTCGAACAGCAGCGCCTCGGTGCAGCGCTTGCTCTCGTCATAGGAGGCCCGTGGCCCGGTGCAGTCCACAAACCCCCGATAGCTCTCCGGTTGCGGCGACACATGGGGGTCGCCATAGACTTCCGAAGTCGAGGCAAAGCAGAAGCGACCGCCGGGCTTGAGCAGTGACAGAAGATTAAGCGCACCGCCTATATTGGCCCTGATCGTGCGCGCCGGCTCGCGCATGTACCATACCGGCGAAGCCGGCGACGCGAGATGGATGATCTCGTCGAAATCCCGGCCGGCCGTGAACGTTTCGGCATCGGCGATCCGCAGGCTGAACCGCGGGTCCGCGACATGGGCGATGTTGTCGCGCAATCCGGTCCACAGATTGTCGACGACGACAAGCCTCTCCAGGTCATCGCGGCGCAACAGGCGATCGACAAGATGGGAGCCAATGAAGCCACAGCCCCCAGTTACCAACACGCTGCGCGGCATGGGCACTTCCTTCCAGAAACGACAGGAACAGTGCCCTATCAAGACCGAAAGTCTTCTAGCAGTGCTTTCATCGACGTCGCAATTGCAGCGATCAAAACTTGTCTTGCGCCAGCCGATCGCCGGTCGCCCGAGCATGAAACCGTGGCCGGGATATGTGGCGCGGGCGGGTAGGCGTTTTGGTGGGCTACAGCGCCCGTTGCGGGCAAGGCATTGCGGCTGCATCGCCGCAGCGGGAGGCCGTGGGCAACGGCCTGATGCTCCTGCTTTCCGACTGTCGCACAAGAGCGGCGAAAACCAGCGCGAAGCTACCCAGCATGAAAAAGACGATGATCAGGCGTGTTACCGGCAATATGACGGCCTCGTCTGGCTGGTGCGTGCTCCCCCGAAACATCAAGGTCATCCCGGGATCATGCGCACAAATCAAAACTGCCACAGCATCCTTTTGGCATCCCGAAGGATACGGCAATGCTGCGGGCGCCCCCGCGCCATCCATGCCGGCTAACATGATCCATCCATCTTTACGAGACTTTAAGCCCCGTCTTAACCATCACATTCGCACGTGCCCTGTCATGATGCGCGACCTGGCGGCCGCGACGATGGTGTCGCGACATGGCTTTGCCGGCGGCGCAACGGGTCTCTTTGCAGACTTGCCCGCACCATGCTACCCCGGCGCGGGCGCGGCCGGACCGCCGCCGCCAATCGGTCGTGATCGGGGAGCCATGAGCACAGCCAACAGCATCGCCTTCGTCTCGTCCGACACATCCGACGCCAAGGCGGCGCTGGAGAGCCTGTCGGCGCGCTATGGCCAGCGTTCGATCGCCGAGGCCTCGATCGTGGTGGCCCTGGGTGGCGACGGATTCCTGCTGCAGACCTTGCGCGACACGATGGGGACCGGAAAGAAGGTCTACGGCATGAACCGTGGCACCATCGGGTTCCTTATGAATGAGTACCGTTCGGGAGGGCTCACCGAGCGGATCGCGGCCGCGGTCGCCGAAACCATCCGCCCGCTGGAAATGCTGGCCGTCACCTCGGAAGGCGAAACCGTCTCGGCGCTGGCGATCAACGAAGTGGCGCTGTGGCGCCAATCCTACCAGACGGCCAAGATCCGCATCAGCGTCGACGACCAGATACGGCTCGAGGAACTCAGTTGCGATGGCGTCATGATCGCGACGCCGGCCGGGTCCACCGCCTACAATCTTTCCGCGCACGGCCCGATCCTGCCACTCGACGCACCGCTTCTGGCATTGACGCCGGTCAGCCCGTTTCGCCCGCGCCGCTGGCGTGGCGCATTGCTGTCCAACAAGGCAACCGTGCGCTTCGATATTCTGGAGCCGGAAAAGCGGCCGGTGAACGCTGCCGCCGACCACACGGAGGTCAAGGCGGTGACCTCGGTAACGGTGCGCGAGTCGCCGACAGCGACGGCAACCTTGCTGTTCGACCCCAACCACTCCTGGAACGAGCGCATCCTGGCCGAACAGTTCCGGTACTGAGCCGGCACAGAGACAAGCGGCCGGATTAAGCACCGCGATTAAGGTTACAACTTCACAATCGCGCCAATCCCGCCCGTTTCTGTTGACAAATCGCGGACTTGCGCCTAATCGCAATGCCAATCTTGCAGGCGCGTGGCGCTTGCCGCGACGAATAACGTTGCGCCTCCCCGAACCAGCCAAAGACGACAACACTTGTCCTCAGACACCACGATCGCTCAAGAAGCGTTGACCTTTTCAGACCTCGGCCTGTCGCCGAAGGTGCTTTCCGCAGTTACCGATGCCGGCTATACGCAGCCGACGCCGATCCAGGCCGGTGCCATCCCGCACGCCCTGCTCGGCAAGGACGTGCTGGGCATAGCCCAGACCGGCACCGGCAAGACCGCCTCCTTCGTGCTGCCGATGCTGACCCGGCTGGAAAAGGGCCGTGCCCGCGCCCGCATGCCGCGCACCCTGATCCTCGAGCCGACTCGCGAGCTTGCCGCGCAGGTCGAAGAAAACTTCGTCAAATACGGCAAGAACCACAAGCTCAACATCGCGCTCCTGATCGGCGGCGTATCGTTCGACGAGCAGGACAAGAAGCTGGAGCGCGGCGCCGACGTGCTGATCGCGACGCCTGGTCGTCTCCTCGACCACCGCGAGCGCGGCAAGCTTTTGCTCAACGGCGTCGAAATCCTCGTCATCGACGAGGCCGACCGGATGCTCGACATGGGCTTCATCCCCGATATCGAGCGGATCTGCGAGATGATCCCGTTCACCCGGCAGACGCTGTTTTTCTCGGCGACCATGCCACCGGAAATCACCAAGCTGACGGAAAAATTCCTGCACGCGCCGGTGCGTGTCGAGGTTTCCAAGGCTGCGTCGGCCGCCACCAACATTATCCAGCGACTGGTCAAATCGGGCTCCAAGCCTTGGGACAAGCGCGAGACGCTGCGCAACCTGATACGGGCCGAGGACGCGGAGCTGAAGAACGCCATCATCTTCTGCAACCGCAAGATCGAAGTGTCGGAACTGTTCCGCTCGCTGCTGAAGTATGATTTCGATGCCGGCGCCCTGCATGGCGACATGGACCAGCGCGCCCGCATGCAAATGCTGGCCAACTTCCGGGACGGCAAGCTTCGCTACCTCGTGGCTTCGGACGTCGCCGCGCGCGGCCTCGACATTCCCGACGTCAGCCATGTCTTCAACTATGACGTACCGATCCATGCCGAGGACTATGTCCACCGCATCGGCCGCACCGGCCGCGCCGGGCGCTCCGGCAAATCCTTCACCATCGCGACCAAGTCCGACACCAAATACATCGACGCCATCGAACGGCTGATCGGCACCAAGATCGAGTGGCATGACGGCGACCTGTCGACCGTGGTCGCCAGCGAAGGTGAAGACGATGCGCCGCGCCGCGGCAAGGGCGCGCCACGCCGCGCCGGCCGCAAGGACGAAGATCGCAAGGACAGGGGCGAGCGCAAAAAGGGCGGCGAACGTCGCGCCAAACACAGCGAGGAACATGCCTCTAGCCCGGTCGCACAGCAGGAACAGCCCGATGTGGCCGAGACGGCTGTCGCAGACATCGGCGAGCGGCGCGCGCGCAAGGATGCCATCCGCTCGGAAAACAGCGAGCGCAAGGGCTCCGCGGATCGCGCGCCGGAACGCGGCGACACCAGACCGCAGCGCGACAGCAACCGCCCTGCCCGCCATCGCCACCAGGAAGATAACGACACCACCATTGGCTTCGGCGACGACATGCCGGCCTTCATGCGCATCGTCGCCAAGGTCTGATCCCGACCGCTTTCTAGACAGGCCAGCCGGCTTGCCCTTCCGGTAAGCTTCTGGCCCTGTTCAGCCGCTACATTGGGCCCGGCATCATCTTGGTCGGCTTTTCCAGCATCGGAAACTCGGCCTTGCTGCATTTCACGTTCGGATTGGTCGGACTGAACATGCCGTTCGGATTGTCCCTGAACAGCCAGGCATGAAGATCGTAGTGGACGAACTCCCTCGGGATGAGCGGATAGTGTCCCTCCATCGGCCCCATGAAGGTTTGGCCAAACAGCTTCGGCGGCGCTTTGACATCCGGCGTCAGCGGCACCAGCCATTCCGCGCCGACCAACTTCAGGCCCTTCTTGGTTGGCTCGTAGATCAGGACGTTGGGCTTCATCGGGTCGAGTTTCTGGCCGACACTTGGCACATTGACGAAATGGATACCCATGGCGCCCTTCGGGTAATACATCGCGCCCGCTATCTTTTCTCCGCTGTAGTAGACGCAGCCGACCGTCGACAGATAAAGGTCGCGGACGGCGGCCGTATAGTCCTCATATTTGGCGAGCGACTTTTTCAAGGCATCGATATCAGCCTTGCTGGCATCCTCGGCTCGTGCCGTGGCGAGGCCGAACCACACACCGGCAATGCTTGTCAAAACGAGGACGCCGCAGCGCCCAAGGCTGGCTGTTCTTGTCATGCATTCCTCCCAGACTTGCTAATTCTGGCCGTGCAAGACGGAGGCGGAAAATGCTTATCGCGCGGCCAGTTGCACCGCCTCATCCCCTCTGGAACGGCAATAATTCTATTCCTTTGGACGACTGCGGGAAAGCTCTTATTTTAGCAACTACTAATTATAATGAGCGACAAGCTGAAACAGCGCCGATGGCCGGCCAAACAGAAACGGCCCCCGCAAGGAGGGCCGTTTCACATTCATTCGCCGACAGATCAGGTGAGCGGCGACAACTGGATTTCGACACGCCGGTTCTGCTCGCGGCCAGCGGCTGTCGCGTTGGAGGCGATTGGCCGCGTTTTGCCAAAGCCGGTGACGGCAAAGCGACGCTGATCGACGCCCTGGCCGGACAGATAGTTGGCGACGGCCAGCGCACGACGCTGCGACAGGTCGAAATTGTGCTGTTCGCCACCCGTCGAATCGGTGTGGCCGAAAACGTCGACCGTGGTCTGCTTGAACTTCTTCAGCACCAGAGCGACGGAATTCAGCACCGGATAGAAGCCGGGCTTCACCGCGTCCTGATCGACATTGAAGGTGATGTCCGACGGCATGTTGAGGATGATCTGGTCGCCACTGCGGGTGACGCTGACACCAGTACCCTGGAGCTGCCGGCGCAGTTCAGCTTCGTTCTGATCCATGGTGGCGCCGATGGCACCGCCGGCCAGCGCACCGATGCCAGCGCCGATTAGCGCGTTGCGGCGGTCATTGCCGCCGGCAAGCAGGCCAAGGCTGGCACCTGCCAGGGCGCCGAGGCCGGCACCAGCGGCCGTGTTGGAAATCTTCTGGTCGCCCGTATACGGATCGGTGGTGGTGCAGGCGCTCACGAGCAGAGCCGTCGCCACGGCGACGAGCACGGTCTTCTTCATAGATGGTCCCTCTCCAAGTCGCGCCTTTTCTACGGCGCCAAATCAGCCCTTCCCGCGACTTGTACCATGAATTGCGGCAAAAAGCGGAACGGGAAAAGCGACGGCGACGGCTTTTCCAGGGGGCATTTACGTGACGACCGCCTCGCCCAGCTACCAGAGATTCTTGCCGTCGATGACCACCACTTCCACCTTGTCGAGATCGAAATCGTCGAACAGCCGCGAATTGACGCTGATCTTCGGATTGTCGAAATCCGGCTCGCCGGTCGACGAGTCCGGTGTTTCGGTGAACGTGCCGCAGCCGCAAGTGGCGCAGAAACCATGCTTTACGGTTTTCGAGCCCCATTGATAGAAGGCGACGTTTTTCTTTGGCGTGACGAGCTTGAACTGCGATGGAGTGTAATAGGCCCAGAGCGAGCCGCGTTTCGAGCAGAACGAACAGGTGCACTGCGTCACCGTCCGCGGGGCTTCGGAAACCTCGAATGTCGTCGCCTTGCAGTGGCAGCTTCCCTTGATGGTCATCAACATCACCTCTCCATTGTCCGCCGCCTATAAGGCAGGGCACCATAAGGAAACGATCCTGACAACTGTCTGTCACCAGATTCCAAGAATGAACCGGCGACAGCAAACCCTAAAGCACGTCGCGCCGAACCGGATACATGCGGCGCGCTTTAGGCCTTTGACTTTATGCATGTCGTTCGATCAAAACCGATCACTTTTGAGCGACACGCATCAGTAAGACGAGGGCGGCACGAACAGGCAGATGGTCTTGCCGGCATCGAGCCCGGCCTCATGCGCGCACCAGTGGAACTCGCCGTCGGGCGAATTCTTGATGCGTCTGTCGCTGTAGGCCAACACCTCCCCGGTGTCCTTGATGACATAACCTTCCGGACGCTCGCTGATCGAGGTCTGCGACACCTCGTGGCAATCGTAGTTCGCGCAGCAGGCGAACGGGTAGCTCCAGCCTTGCGCCTTTGCTGCGGTCGGCTTGGCGTCATGCGCCAAGGCAGGCGTCGTCAGGACGGCGATCGCAGAGGCCGCGAACAAAGGAAGCAGAAGCTGGCCAACCGATGGAGCGGCGATGGCCGATCGGGAATTGGCGGCAAACATGGGACGTTCCTTTCAAACGAGGTTCAAGCGTTTCGCTTGCCCGTTCCCGGAACGTGTCTTCCCAGCGGCCAATCGTCAGCAGATATGCCGCGACCGGCCATAAATGCTTTTGTCTCCTCCTGCCGCAAATGGTGAGCCGAAATGTGAGTCGGCGCAAGAAATTGCTACGTGGCAGGCTGGCATCGGTTGCGGGCCAGATGGCGCAGAACCGTGCCTTTGATAATGACCCGCTCGTCCCACGAGATGCGAGCGGGCGCAACCGCTTGGTGCGGGGCGCGCTAGTCCAGATCCGCCACAGCCTCACCAGCGCCGCCTTCGATGCGCTGCGACAACGATGCTTCCATAAACTCGTCGAGATCGCCGTCGAGCACGCTCGACGGGCTGGTGCTTTCGACGCCGGTGCGCAGGTCCTTGACCAGCTGATAGGGCTGCAGCACGTAGGAGCGGATCTGGTGGCCCCAGCCGATGTCGCTCTTCGAGGCCTCGGTGGCGTTGGCCACCGCTTCGCGCTTCTTCAGTTCTTCCTCGTAGAGACGCGAGCGCAGCATTTCCCAGGCCTTGGCCTTGTTTTTGTGCTGCGAACGCTCGGCCTGGCAGGCGACCGCTATGCCGGTGGCGATGTGGGTGATGCGTACGGCCGAATCGGTGGTGTTGACGTGCTGGCCGCCCGAACCGGACGAGCGATAGGTGTCGATGCGGACATCGGATTCGGAGACGTCGATCTCTATCCTGTCGTCGACGACCGGATAGACCCAGATACTGGAAAAGGACGTATGACGGCGCGCATTGCTGTCATAGGGCGAAATACGCACTAGGCGATGAACGCCCGATTCTGTCTTCAGCCAGCCATAGGCATTGTGCCCCTTGATCAGCAGCGTCGCGGACTTGATGCCGGCCTCTTCGCCGTCATGCACTTCCAGCACCTCGACCTTGAAGCGGCGGCGCTCGGCCCAGCGCGTGTACATGCGCAGGAGCATTGAGGCCCAGTCCTGGCTCTCCGTTCCGCCGGCGCCCGCGTGGACTTCGAGGTAGGTGTCGTTGGCGTCGGCTTCACCCGACAGCAGCGTTTCGACCTGGCGGGCCTTCGCCTCGCCCTGCATCGAACGGATGGCCGCTTCGGCCTCGGCGATGACGCCTTCGTCGCCCTCTTCCTCACCGAGCTCAATCAGACCGATATTGTCTTCCAGCGCCTGGGTCAGGCCCTTGACCGCCGCGATGCCTTCCTCGAGGCCCTGGCGCTCACGCATCAGCTTCTGCGCTTCCAGCGGTTCGTTCCAGAGGCTGGCGTCCTCTGCCCGCACGTTCAGGTATTCAAGCCGCTTTATAGCCTGATCCCAGTCAAAGATGCCTCCTCAGCAGGGTTATCGCCTGCCTGATCTCGTCGACAATATTCTGCGTTTCCGCGCGCATGGCCTGGTATTTTGTCCTGTTGCTGAAGTGACACTTCGGTCGGCGCGATACATAGGGACGGCGCCGCCATGTGTAAAGCGAAATGGGCCGGCCTCCAGGCCAGCCCAATGTGCGTATTGGCAGCCGTCAGTAGAGACCGCCGCCGCCGTCCTGGATGGCCTGGTTCGCCTGCGGCGACAGTGGGCCGCCCGCCGCGTTGGAGCCGTCAGCGCCCATGCCGATCACCCAATAGCTGTCGGCGGGACCGGTGCCCGGCTTGAAGGCCTCGATGATGGTGCCGGGATCTCCCGACGCGGCACGCATGCCGGTCTTGCGATTGATGGCGATCAAGTTCATCCCGTCGGGAACCTTGAAGTCGACATTGGGCGTGCCGTCCAGCGCCACGCGCATGAAATCCTTGAAGATCGGGGCGGCGAGACCACCGCCGGTGGCGCCATGGCCAAGACCGCGCGGCGTGTCGTAGCCCATGTAGAGGCCGACCACGAGGTTCGGTGTATAGCCAATGAACCAGGCGTCCTTCTCGTCGTTGGTCGTGCCGGTCTTGCCGGCGATGTGGCGGCCAAGTTCACCGATGGTGGCGCCGGTACCGCGTTGCACCACGCCTTCCATCATCGAGGTGATCTGGTAGGCGGTCATCGGATCGAGCACCTGCTCGGAATTGTCGACCAGTTCCGGTTCCGGCTGGTTCTTCCACTCAGGTGCGTTGCAGCCTTCGCAGCCACGCTCATCCTGCTTGAACACGGTCTTGCCGTAGCGGTCCTGGATGCGGTCGATCAGCGATGGTTTGATCGACTTGCCGCCGTTGGCCAT
Source organism: Mesorhizobium erdmanii (assembly GCF_013170725.1). NCBI lineage: Bacteria > Pseudomonadati > Pseudomonadota > Alphaproteobacteria > Hyphomicrobiales > Phyllobacteriaceae > Mesorhizobium > Mesorhizobium erdmanii. The sequence goes on from NZ_CP033361.1 coordinate 4,204,748, forward strand.
GATCGAATAGGCCGAGACCATGCGCATCACGGTCGTCTCGCCGGAGCCCAGCGCCATCGGCAGATATGGCGCCAGATGGTCATAGACGCCGAAACGCTCGGCATATTCGACGACCAGCTTCATGCCCATGTCGTTGGCAAGCCGCACCGTCATCAGGTTGCGCGACTTTTCGATGCCGGAGCGCAGCGTTGCCGGTCCGGCGACGGTGCCGTCATAGTTCTTCGGCGTCCAGGTCGTGTTGCCGCTCTGGATGGTGATCGGCCCGTCCATGATCACGGAGGCCGGCGTGTAACCATTGTCGAGGGCGGCCGAATAGACGATCGGCTTGAACGAGGAACCCGGCTGGCGCATTGCCTGGGTGGCGCGGTTGAATTCCGACTGCGAATAGGAGAAGCCGCCGACCATGGCCAGCACGCGGCCCGTGTGCGGGTCCATGGCGATCAAACCACCTTCCACCTCGGGGACCTGACGCAGGCTATAGGTGTTGTCGGAGCCTTCGTTCTTCTGCACGAAGATGACGTCACCGGGCTTCAGCACGTCGGCGGGCGACTTGGCCTTGACCGTCTTGCCGTCGACCAGATGGCGCATGGCAAAGCCCATATCGTCCTTGCTGACGGTGCCTTCGACGCGCTCCTTGACGATGTCGCCCGACGCCTGGCGCGCGGGCTGCAGGCCGATCGAGAGGCCTGATGCGGAGGAGTCGAGCACAACGGCGAGCGACCATTCGGGAACGTCTTCCAGCCCCTTGACGGCGCCGAGCGGAACGCCCCAGTCGCCAGACACGTCAATCGTCTTCACCGGCCCGCGATAGCCGCGCAGCGTGTCGTATTTCATCAGGCCGTTCTGCATCGCCTTGCGGGCAATGAGCTGGACCTTCGGGTCAAGGGTGGTGCGAATGGACAGGCCGCCTTCATAGAGCGCGTTCTCGCCATAGCGGGCGATGATCTGCCGACGAACCTCCTCCGTGAAATACTCACCGGCGAAGAGATAGGAACCGGTGCGGCGTGGGGCGACACCCAGCGGCTCGGCTTTCGCCTTGGCACCCTCTTCGGGGGTCACGTATCCGTTCTCGACCATCTGGCCGATGACCCAGTTGCGCCGCTCAAGCGCGCGATCGGCATGCTTGAAGGGATTGTAGTTGGCCGGACCTTTCGGAAGCGATGCCAGGTAAGCAGCCTCGGCCACGGTCAGTTCGTTTACCGATTTGTCGAAATAGGTCAGCGCGGCGCCGGCGACGCCATAGGCGTTGAAGCCAAAGAAAATCTCGTTGAGATAGAGCTCAAGGATGCGATCCTTGGAGTAAGCCTGTTCGATGCGGAACGAAAGGATGGCTTCCTTGACCTTACGCTCCAGGGAGCGCTCGTTGGTGAGAAGGAAGTTCTTGGCAACCTGTTGAGTGATCGTCGAACCGCCCTGCATAGGCCCACCCGAAACGTATGTGAGCGCCGCCCGGCCCAATCCGGTTATGTCCACACCAGGGTGGTTGTAGAAATTCTTGTCCTCCGCGGACAGGAATGCCGCTTTGACGCGATCCGGGATGGCTTGGATCGGCAAATAAAGGCGCCGTTCGCGCGCGTACTCCGCCATCAGGGAACCATCCGAGGCATGGATTCGCGTCGTCACCGGCGGCTCGTACTTGGCCAGCACTTCGTAGTCAGGCAGATCCTTCGCCACGTGGCCGATATAGATCGCAACGCCCGCCGCGACCAAAAGGGCCAGCGTCGTGCCGATGCCGAAGAAATAGCCAATGAGACGAATCATACCCGCTCCAGTCCTTGGTTCGGGAATTTCCTAAACGAAGCCGCCTTCCACGCAAGCTTTCGAGCCGGTCCCAAACCGTAATCGAAAACCCATGTCGCCACCATGTGGACAAAATACGGCAAGGCCTGCTTTCGTGACCGCGCGCTTGAAATAAAAGGCCGCGGGTGTTGTCATCCGGCAACGCCGCCTCTGGTTGCAGGCGCCGCAAGGCATGTCAGCCACCGGTTCCCGCGCCGGCCCGGGCGGAAGCGAACAGCGCAACGGCATTGGTGATGCTTTGCGCCGCCTTGCCGCGCCATTCGGCGTCGAGCAGTTGCGCCTCGTCCTTGGCATTCGAGAGATAGCCGAGTTCGACCAGCACGGATGGCACGTCCGGCGCCTTCAGTACCTTGAAGCCGGCGGAACGCTGCGGATTGTTGATAAGGCCGACGCTGGTCGACAACTGGCCGACCAAGGTGTGGGCGAAACTCATCGAAAATGTGTGCGTCTCGCGGCGGATCAGGTCGATCAGGATGTCGGTCACTTCCTTGTTGTCGTCCTTGATGACCATGCCAGCGAACTGGTCGGACAGGTTCTCGCGGTCGGCAAGCGCCTGCGCCTCGGGATCCGACGCCCTGTCGGATACGGTGTAAACGGTGGCACCGCGGATGCCCTTGACGCTGATCGTATCGGCATGGATCGAAATCAGCAGGTCGGCCTCATGCTGACGGGCAATGCGGACGCGGTCGTCCAGGCGCAGATATTCATCGGTGTCGCGGGTCATGAAGACATCGTACTTGCCGATCGCCGTGAGCTTGTCGCGCAGCTCCGTGGCAAAGGCCAGCGTGACGTTCTTCTCGATCGTGCCGTTCAGGCCCTCGGCGCCGCCGTCGACACCGCCATGGCCGGGATCGAGGACGATGGTGAAGCGGTGGCCCGGACTGGAGACTGGCCCGGTGCCGACCCGCCCGCCCTTGTCGGTCGAAACCGTCGAGCTGGTGGTCAGCGCCTGGTTGGCAAGGGCGGCGTCGAACTCCCGCTCGGAGGCGGCCGACATGTCGATGGCAATGCGGTAGCCGGTTCCGTCCTCATTCTTGAGCACATCCAGCTTGTCTACAGCGAACGGTCCCTTGCCGGTCAGTATCAGCCGCGAAACGCCCTCGCCAAGTGCGCCAAGGCGCACGCCCCTGACCAGGCCGCGCGGCTTCAAATCCTTTGCGTCGATGGCCAGCCTGGTATTCGCCAGATCGATGACCAGACGATTGGGGCCACGCAGCAGGAACCATTTAATGTCCGGCTCGCGATCGAAATCCATGACAATGCGCATCTTGGTGGCATCGCCCGCCATCTTGTAGCTTTTTGCCACGAGCGGCGCGTCGGCTGCATTGGCAACAGGAGAAAGGGCCTGGAAAATCGCCGCCAGCAGCAAGAGACAGAAGACGCGCAGAATCCGGCCGCCGACACGACATCCCTTGTCTGTGAAGTCTGCCAGTCCCATCTCTCTTCCAGTCGCTCCCGGTTTGGCGCCAGGCGCCCGGTCGTTTCGTCGAAGTGCCGGTTAGGCCGCGAACTCGATTAACGATTGGTATCCAGAGAAGGTTAACCAAGCCTTTTCACGCAAGGATCGGAACCAGGCTTACGCTACGGAACTGCTTTTTGCCGGCATCGGAAATCGGGGTTGCCTTCCACCCCGCCAAATCATAAAAGCGATAGTGGATCACTGCAATCCTGGAACCGCCCTCCTCCGCAGCTTCCTGCTACAGGGTCAGATGAAAGGCGGCTCCTTTCGCTTCACGCGAAAAGGCTTCAGGTGATTGCGACGAATTTCGCAGGTGTGCTCCCGTGGCGGGGGAATCACCTGCGTGAGGAAAACGGCCGGGTTTGTTCCCGCGCCGGCTCTGTATGAGCAAACAAGCTGGTCCGGTTTCCGGGCTTTGGTTCAAAAGGTTCCGCTGGTGACGATGGCTTCAAGCGCAATCATGGAAAGGTCCGCATCAAACCGCGCCAGTATGGCAGCGGGCGGCACCGCCATGACACGCAGGCACCGTCCGGCGGACATTCAATTATCCGGCACCCACTCTCCAGACACACAGCAGCGGGCTTTGCCTCGCCAGCTGCGGCTGACGGCTGCCGGGGGGAAACGAAATAATGCCCAACAAAATGCTGATAGACGCCTCCCACCCGGAGGAAACACGAGTTGTCGTCGTACGCGGTAACCGTATCGAAGAATTCGACTTTGAATCCCAGGACAAGAAGCAGCTCAAAGGAAATATCTACCTCGCCCGCGTAACGCGCGTCGAACCCTCCCTTCAGGCAGCCTTTGTCGAATATGGCGGCAACCGTCACGGTTTTCTCGCCTTCAGTGAAATACACCCCGACTATTACCAGATTCCGGTCGCCGACCGTCAGGCACTGCTGCGCGCCGAAGCGCAGGAGGCCGAAGACGAAGAGGACGAGGATGGCGACGGCGAAGACCGCCAGAGCCGCGATCGCGGACGGCGCGGCCGCCGGCGCGGCGGCAAGAGCCGCGACCGCGGTGAGCACAAGCGCGATGCCGGCGAGGCAGGCGAAGGCTCCGGCGAGCCAAGCGAAGGCGACGACAGTGGCGACATCGTTGTCGAGGAGATTTCCCACACCTCCGAGATCATCGAACATGCAGCCGATACATCGGAACATTCAGATCGCTCGGGGCATGCCGATACCTCAGGCCATGATGAAGGTTCCGGCGAGCAGGACGAAACCGAAACCCGCGAGGGTGGCCCGACATCGATTGCCGCCGCTGTCGAAGGCGATGTGATTTCCGAGCCCGTCGCTGAGACAGAACAAGGCGCTGAAGCAACGTCCGGCGACAATGATCGCGGCATGCTGGAGGAAGTACAGTCCTCGCATCCGGATGATCACGAAGTCGAATCGGTCGGTGCCGAGGATGCGCTCGAGGAAGTGCGCAACCGCCGCAAGCCGGTGCGCCGCCAGTACAAGATCCAGGAAGTGATCAAGCGCCGGCAGATCCTGCTTGTGCAGGTCGTCAAGGAAGAGCGCGGGAACAAGGGCGCCGCACTCACCACCTACCTGTCGCTTGCCGGCCGCTATTCGGTGCTGATGCCGAACACGGCGCGCGGCGGCGGCATTTCGCGCAAGATCACCAGCGCGGTCGACCGCAAGCGACTCAAGGAGGTGGTTGCCGATCTCGAAGTGCCGCAAGGCATGGGCGTCATCCTGCGCACCGCCGGCGAAAGCCGCACCAAGGCCGAGATCAAGCGCGACTATGAATATCTGATGCGGCTGTGGGAGAACGTGCGCAATCTCACGCTCCAGTCCACCGCCCCTGCCCTCGTCTATGAGGAAGGCAGCCTCATCAAGCGCTCGGTGCGCGACCTCTACAACAAGGACATCGACGAGATTCTTGTCTCCGGCGAGGAAGGCTATCGCGAGGCAAAGGACTTCATGCGCATGCTGATGCCGAGCCACGCCAAGGTGGTTCAGCCGTTCCGCGACACGACACCGATCTTCGTGCGCAACGGCATCGAGGCGCAGCTCGACCGCATGCTACAGCCGCAGGTGACGCTGAAGAGCGGCGGCTACATCATCATCAACCAGACCGAAGCGCTGGTCGCCATCGACGTCAATTCGGGCCGCTCCACCAAGGAGCACTCGATCGAGGACACGGCGCTCCACACCAATCTGGAAGCGGCCGAAGAAGTTGCCCGTCAGCTCAGGCTGCGCGATCTGGCCGGCCTGATCGTCATCGACTTCATCGACATGGAGGAGAATCGCAACAACCGCTCCGTCGAAAAGCGGCTGAAGGATCACCTCAAGAACGACCGTGCGCGCATCCAGGTCGGCCGCATTTCGCATTTCGGCCTGATGGAGATGTCGCGCCAGCGCATCCGCGCCAGCGTGCTGGAATCGACCATGAAGCCCTGTCCGCATTGCGGCGGCACCGGCCATGTGCGCTCCGATTCGTCGGTCGCGCTGATGGTGGTGCGGGCGATCGAGGAATTCCTGCTCAAGGATTCGCGCAGCCACATCACTGTGCGCACGCCCGCGGCGACCGCGCTCTACGTGCTCAACCACAAGCGCGGCACGCTGGTGGAACTGGAAAGCCGCTTCGGCCTGACCATCACCATCGAGGCCGATGATGCGGTTGGCTCGCAGCACTATGCGATCTTCCGTGGCGCTTTGGCCGAAAAGCCCGAGGGCTTCGTCGAGGCGCGCAGCCTGCCGGCCTATGTCGAGGCTGACGAGCCCGAGGACGAGATCGTCGTCGTCGAGGACGATGACGAGGCACCGGCGCAGGCTGAGCAGCCACGCCAGCAGCCGCAGCAGAACCAGCAGCCGCGGGCTGCCGGCAGCGAGGACGGCGAAGGCCGCGACCGCAAGCGTCGCAAGCGTCGCAGGCGTCGCGGCGGTCGTGATCGCGACCGCGAGCATGGCTCGCCTACGGATGGTTCATCCATCTCCGCTCCTCCAGGCGATTTCGCCGGATCGGCGGACGCGGGGGACGACGACGACACCGAAACGGACGACGCCGCTCCGATCGCTGCCAGCGCCTCCGACGAGGCGGTGCAGGCTTCTGATGACAGCCAGGGCAAAAAGCGCCGTCGCGGCAAGCGCGGCGGCAAGCGCAACCGCCGTGAAGACGGCGAAGGCGAGACCGAGGCAAACGCCGGCGAAGCAACCGAGGCTTCAGAGGCTGATGCTTCCGAAAGCGAGCCTGCTTCGATCGAGCCGGTGGCGGTTGCCGCGGCCGAAGAGCCGGTGGCAGCGGTGAGCGAAGAGGTGCCGAGCCCCGAGAAGCCCAAGAAGCCGCGTCGCGCGGCAAAGCCGAAGAAGGCGGCCGCCGAGGCCGTCGCCGAAACGACTGCTGTCGAAGCGGCCGCGGAAACGCCGGTCGAGGCGCCGGTGGCGGTTGCCGAGGAAACGGTGGCGGCTGCCGCGGTGGAAGCGCCTGCGAAGGCGCGGCCGTCGCGACGCAAGCCGGCTGCGATCGATGCACCGGTCGTGCCGGTGGTTTCCTCGACCGTAGCCAATGAACCGGAAGCCAAGGCGGAAGAAAAGCCGAAGCGCGGCGGCTGGTGGCAGCGGAAGGGCTTTTTCTAGGCTTTTCAACTGGCTGAAGTGATTTTCTGATGGAAAATCCCGCGTCGATCGAAGGACGGCGCGGGATTTTTCACATCTGGCCTTGCAAGCGGGTAAAAGGCTAAAGCGCGTCGCGCTGAAACGGATTCAGGCGACGCGCTTTAAGTTTTTGTTTTGATGCATGTCGCTGTCCCAGAACCGCCGCACACTTCTGGGCGACATGCATTAAGGCGCGAAGATCGACCAGTTCATCATCCGGGCCAGCTTCTCCAGCGCGATAGAGCCCAGCTTGGAGTTGCCGTTGGCGTTGAGGCCGGGCGACCAGACGGCAAGCGAAGCTACGCCTGGCACGATGCCCAATATGCCGCCGCCGACGCCGCTTTTTCCCGGAATGCCGACGCGGAAGGCAAAGTCGCCGGAGCCGTCATAGTGGCCGCAGGTCAGCATCATCGCGCCGATGCGCCGTGCCCGCTCGGCCGACACCACGGAATGGCCGGTCGCCGGGTTCTTGCCGCCATTGGCCAGGAAGCGGCCGGCCATTGCCAGCTGCCGGCAGCTCATGGCGATGGCGCAATGGTGAAAATAGACACCGAGCGCCAATTCCGACGCATGATGAAGATTACCGAAGGATTTCATGTAGTTGGCAAGCGCGAAATTGCGATAGCCCGTAGCGCGTTCGGAGGCCGCGACCTCGCGGTCGATGATGATCGTCTCGTCGTCGGCGAGGAACTGGATGAAGCGCAGGATCTCGCCGATCGCCTCGCGCGGCTGGTGACCGGCAAGCAGAATGTCGGAAATGACGATGGCGCCGGCATTGATGAACGGATTGCGCGGAATGCCGTTCTCGTGCTCGAGCTGGACGATCGAGTTGAACGGATTGCCCGACGGTTCGCGGCCGACCCGCTTCCACAAAGCATCGCCGACATTGCCGAGCGCCAGTGTCAAGGTGAACACCTTGGAGATGCTCTGGATGGAGAACGGCTGGTCGGCATCGCCCGCCGTCAGCACGCGGCCGTCATTGGTGACGGCGGCGATGCCGAACTTCCTTGGATCGACCTTGCCCAATTGAGGAATGTAGGACGCGACAGCGCCGCGATCCTCGCGTTCGGCCATTTCGGCGGCGACTTCGGCCAATGCCTGATCAAGTTTGGGGGCCCGTTCGAGTTCCGGCATGGATGCTACCTCAACCAGCGCTCGATGCGCGCCATCGCCTCGACCATGTCGTCGTGGCTGCCGGCATAGGAGAACCGCATCGTGCGGTGGCCAGCCTGGGTGTCGAAATCGCGGCCGGGCGTCGCCGCGACATGCGCCTCGGCCAGCATCTTGCGGGCGAAGGCCATGCTGTCATTGGTGTGCCTGGTGACATCGCAAAACGCATAGAAGGCCCCGTCCATGGGCGCTGCCAGCGGGAAGCCGAGTTCGGGCAGGCGCTTCATCAGCAGATCGCGATTCCCGGCGTAGCGGCCTTTGACCGCTTCCAGCTCGTCGGTCGCGGCAAAGGCTTCGATCGCGGCGATCTGCGACAATTCCGGCGGTGAGATGTAGAGGCTCTGGGCAATGCGTTCGACCGGTCGCACCAGCTCTTCTGGCAACACCATCCAGCCGATGCGCCAGCCGGTCATGCAATAGTATTTCGAGAAGGAATTGATCACTGTCACGCTGTTGCCGAAGGCAAGTGCCGTAGTGTCCGGCGCGCCATAGGCCAATCGGTGGTAGATCTCGTCGGAAATGACGGCGATGCCCAGTGTCTGCGCCATATTGACCAGCGCCCACAGTTCATCGACCGGGATGACCGCACCGGTCGGGTTGGCTGGGCTTGCAAACAGGACGCCCTTCAGCGGCTTCTCGCGGTGCGCCGCCTCCAGATGACCGGCATGCAGATAGGCAGCGTCACCGAGCTCGATCTCGACCACGTCGATGCCGAGCGCCGCCATGATGTTGCGATAGGCGGGGTAGCCGGGCGCGGCGATGGCGACGCGATCGCCCGGATCGAACATCGCCAGGAAGGCTAGGTTGAAGGCCGCCGACGAACCGGTGGTCACCGCGATCCGGCCAGGCTCTACCTCAATCCGGTAGTGATCCGCGTAATGCTCGGCGATCGCCTTGCGCAGCCCCGTCAGCCCCAGCGTGTCGGTGTAGCCTATGCGTCCATCCTGCAAGGCGTTGGCCGCGGCGGCGCGAACCCGTGCGGGCGCCGGATCTGAGGGCTGGCCGACCGCCATGGAGATCACCGGCACGCCCTGGGCCCTCAGCCGGTTCGCCTCGGCCAGCACATCCATGGCGTGGAAGGGCTCGACATTGCCACGGCGTGAGAGTGAAACGACCATTTTATCCCTATCCCGACGGTTGGGCACGCATGCCGTCGAATACGTGCGCCGCACAAATGCCCGATTGATGTGAGGATCACAAGTTGAGGAAGTTTTTCCGGTGCCGACTTTTCATCCTACGCCCGCTCGTCTACCAGTGGACACGTCATGTTGAGCCGACCCAGATCGACGGTTGCCAGGATTGCGCGTGTCTTCACGACGCTTGCGCTTGGCATCGCCGTTGCCACGACGAGTTCGGTCACCGCCTTCGCTCAAAACGTGCCGGTGGTACGCGATGCCGAGATCGAGGCCCTGGTGCGCGACTATGCACGACCGATCTTCAAGGCGGCAGGGCTGGCGAATGACGGCATCGACATCGTGCTGGTCAACGATTCCAGCTTCAACGCCTTCGTCACTGGGCGCCGGCTGTTCATAAACACCGGCGCGCTGATGACGGCCGAGACACCCAACGAGATCATCGGCGTCATCGCGCACGAAGCCGGCCATATCGCCGGCGGCCACCAGCAGAAACTGCGCGACCAGCTCGAGCGCGCCAAGACGATGGCCATCATCGCGACATTGCTTGGCGCCGGCGCCATCGTTGCCGGTGCGACCACCAATAGCCGCGGCCTTGCCGGCGCCGGCATGGGTGTTGCCGCCGGCGGAGGCGAGATGGCACAGCGCAGCATCCTCGCCTACCAACGCACCGAAGAGACGACCGCGGACCGCTCGGCGATCACCTACCTCAACGCCACCGGCCAGTCCGGCATGGGCATGCTGAAGACTTTCGCTCGCTTCCAGAGCGCGCTGTCCCTGTCCGGCACGCAGGTCGACCCCTACCGGATCAGCCATCCGATGCCGCAGGAGCGCATCGCCAATCTCGAAGTGCTGGTGAAGCAAAGTCCCAATGTCGACAAGGTCGACCCGCCGGCGCTTCAACAGCGCCATGACATGATGCGGGTGAAGATCGCCGTCTATATGGAAGGTCAGGCCACGGCGGCGCGGCTGATGCAAAAGATGCGGGGCAGCCTCGCGGCACTGTATGGCGATGCCCAATCGACCTATCTTTACGGTGATATCACCAGCGCACTCGCCAAGGCGAATGCCCTGATCAAGGCGCAGCCCAAGAACCCCTATTTCCAGGAATTGCGCGGCGACATCCTGATGAAGGCGAACAAGCCGAAGGACGCGGCGGAAGCCTACGCGAAAGCGGTCAGCCTCGATCCGGCGCGATCCGGTTTGCTGCCCGTCTCGCTAGGCCAGGCGTTGATGGCAGTCGGTACGCCCGATTCGCTCAAGAAGGCCGTCGTGCAGATCAACAATGGTCTCGGACGCGACAAGGAGAATTCCGAGGGGTATCGTTATCTGGCGCAGGCTTATGGCGAGTTGGGCGACATACCCGGCGCCGAGCTTGCGACCGCCGAAGGTCACTTCTATTCCGGCGATTACAAGGATGCGAAGATTTTCGCCATGCGGGCGCAGCAGCAGATGAAGCGCGGGGAGCCGCGTTGGATACGGGCCCAGGATATCATAAACTACAAAGCGTCAAGCAAGATCTAGTGAACCTTCCGCTCACGCGCCGCGACACAGCCGGACCGGGAAACAGGCAAAAGGAACGAGAACGATGAAAAAGGCACTGCTGTTGGGCACCACGGGGGTCGCTGTAGCCCTTGCCATGCTGGCTTTCGGTTTCGTGGCCGGCAGCCCGCAGATTGCCAAGGCCGGTACGGCGCAGCCCGTCGAGGCGACTCAGCCCGTCCAGACGGCGGGGGCCGATACCAAGGCTCCCGATACCAAGATCGACCGTACCGAGGTCGAGGGAATCATCCGCGACTATCTCTTGAAGAACCCGGAAGTGCTGCTCGAAGTGCAGGACGCGCTCGAGGCCAAGCAGAAGGAAGAGCAGCGCCTGGCCGCGCTCGGCGTCATCAAGAACGCCAAGGAGCAGATCTTCAACTCCAGCTTCGATGGCATCGTCGGCAACCCGAACGGCAAGGTGACGATCGTCGAGTTCTACGACTACAATTGCGGCTTCTGCAAACGCGCCATCGAGGACATGCGGGCGCTGACCAAATCCGATCCGGATCTGCGCTTCGTGCTCAAGGAATTCCCGATCCTCGGCCCGGATTCGCAAAAGGCCAGCGTCGTCTCCATGGCCTTCCACCTGATGATGCCGGAAAAATACGGCGAGTTCCACAATGCGCTGCTCGGCGGCCAGGGACGCGCCACCGAAGCGGCCGCGATCAAGATCGCGCTTTCGCTCGGCGCCGACGAGACGACGCTGCGCGAGAAGATGAAGGATCCGTCTATCCCCGAGGCCTTCTCCAAGACCTATGATCTTGCCAACAAGCTGTCGATCACCGGAACGCCGTCTTACGTCGTCGGCAACGAGGTGGTGTTCGGGGCTCTCGGGCAGGAAGTGCTGGCGCAGAAGATCGAGGCGGTTAAAGCCGCGCTTTGATCGGCCGGGGGTTTTCTTCACGGGCGCATTTCGACCTGTTGTGGACAGTGAAAGAACGCACTTGCGCTCTTTTCGCGGACGGCTATGCCCGGTATAGAGGCCCTGCGCGCCGGTTTGATGCCGGCGCCGGAAAAGGTCGGTTTTTTTGAAAACGGTTTTCGTCCTGAACGGTCCCAATCTCAACGCGCTCGGCAAGCGCGAGCCGGGGATCTATGGCGGCAAGACGCTTGCCGCGATCGCCGACGACTGCAAGCAGGCCGGCGCCTCGCTCGGGCTCGAGATCGATTTCCGCCAGTCGAACCATGAGGGCGACCTCGTCGACTGGATACAGGAAGCCGGCGACAAGGCTGCCGGCATCGTCATCAATCCAGGCGCCTACAGCCATACCTCGATCGCGATCCATGACGCCATCCGCTCGGTCGCGCCGCTGCCGGTCGCCGAAGTTCACCTTTCCAACATCCATGCGCGGGAATCATTCCGCCACGTCTCCATGGTCGCGCCGGTCGCCGTCGGCATGATCTGTGGTTTTGGGCCGCTCGGCTACACGCTGGCGCTGCAGGCGCTGGCCGCACGCCTATGACCGGCCAACAAACAGAAGGCTCGAAAATGTCGATAAAGAAGACCGGTGTTGACCAGCAACTGATCCGCGATCTGGCGGGCATACTGAACGATACCAACCTGACCGAGATCGAGGTTGAACTGGGCGACCTGAAGGTCCGCGTGTCACGCCAGGCGCCTGCCGTCCATGCGATTGCGGCCCCCCCGCCCAGCTATGCGCCGGCAACTGTTGCCCAGCCTGCAGCCACGGCCGCACCGGCAACGGTCGACGTGTCGAAGAACGCGGTCACCTCGCCGATGGTCGGCACCGCCTATCTGGCGCCATCGCCCGACGCCAAGGCGTTCATCGAGGTCGGCCAGAAGGTCAAGGAAGGCCAGACGCTGCTCATCATCGAGGCGATGAAGACGATGAACCAGATCCCCTCGCCGCGTGCCGGCACGGTGACGGCGATCCTGTTCGAGGACGCGACGCCGGTCGAATACGGCATGCCGCTCGTCGTGATCGAGTAGAGCGGGCCGGATGTTCCAGAAGATCCTCATCGCCAATCGCGGCGAAATCGCGCTTCGGGTGCTGCGCGCCTGCAAGGAACTCGGCATACAGACGGTGGTGGTGCATTCGACGGCCGACGCCGACGCCATGCATGTGCGGCTTGCCGACGAAAGCGTGTGCATTGGCCCGCCGCCATCGCGCGACAGCTATCTCAACATCCATCAGATCGTCGCGGCCTGCGAGATCACCGGCGCCGACGCCGTGCATCCGGGCTACGGCTTCCTGTCGGAGAACGCCAAGTTCGCCGACATACTGGTGGCCCACAACATCACCTTCATCGGCCCGTCCGGCGACCATATCCGCATCATGGGTGACAAGATCGAGGCCAAGCGCACCGCCAAGCGCCTCGGCATACCGGTGGTGCCCGGCTCCGACGGCGCGGTCACCGACGAGAAGGAAGCCAAGCGCATAGCCGCAGAGATCGGCTATCCCGTGATCATCAAGGCCTCGGCCGGCGGTGGCGGGCGCGGCATGAAGGTCGCGCTTACCGAGGCGGACCTCGAGATCGCCTTGCAGACGGCGCGCTCGGAAGCGGGTGCCGCCTTCGGCGACGACGCCGTCTACATCGAAAAATACCTGCAGAAGCCGCGCCACATCGAAGTGCAGGTGTTCGGTGACGGCTTTGGCCGCGGCGTGCATTTCGGCGAACGCGACTGCTCTCTGCAGCGCCGCCACCAAAAGGTCTGGGAAGAGGCCAATTCACCGGCGCTCAATGCCGAGGAGCGGTCACGCATCGGCGGCATCTGCGCCAAAGCGATTGCCGATCTCGGCTATTCCGGCGCCGGCACGATCGAATTCCTCTACGAGAATGGCGAGTTCTATTTCATCGAGATGAACACGCGCCTGCAGGTCGAGCATCCGGTGACGGAAGCGATCACCGGCATAGATCTCGTGCACGAGCAGATCCGCGTCGCTTCTGGCGGCGGTCTTTCGGTCAGGCAGGAAGACATCAAGTTCAATGGCCATGCCATCGAATGCCGCATCAATGCCGAGGATCCGCGCACCTTCACCCCCTCGCCTGGCACAATCACGCATTTCCACACGCCAGGCGGTCTCGGCATCCGCGTCGATTCCGGCGTCTATTCCGGCTACAAGATTCCACCCTATTACGACAGCCTGATCGGCAAGCTTATTGTCCATGGGCGCAACCGCGTCGAATGCATGATGCGGCTGCGGCGCGCGCTCGATGAGTTCGTCGTCGATGGCATCAAGACGACCTTACCGCTGTTTCGCGATCTGGTCGGCAATGCCGACATCGCCAATGGCGACTATGACATCCACTGGCTGGAAAAATACCTGGCCAAGGAAGAGTAGTCCGGGGACGCGATGACCCGCCCTTACGCGCCCGGCTATCGCATCCCCACCGACCTCCTGCTCAAGGCCTATGCCTCGGGCGTCTTCCCGATGGCCGAAAGCGCCAGCGACCCGGAAGTGTTCTGGGTGCGGCCGGAGACGCGCGGCATCATCCCGCTCGATGGGTTCCACACGCCCAAAAGCTTGAGGAAGGCGATCCGCAAAAGCCCGTTCGATATCCGCTTCGACTTCGATTTCGAGGCCACGATCGACGGCTGCGCCGAAAAGCGCGAGGAAAGGCGCTCGACCTGGATCAACGCGCCGATCCGCGAGGCCTATGTGCAACTGCACCGCATGGGCCATTGCCATTCGGTCGAGGCTTGGCATCAGGACCAGTTGGTCGGCGGGCTTTATGGCGTATCGCTCGGACGCGTGTTCTTCGGCGAAAGCATGTTTTCCAAGGAGACGGATGCATCGAAAATCTGCCTCGTGCATCTCGTCGAACGGCTCAAGGCGCGCGGCTTCGCGCTGCTCGATACGCAGTTTACCACGGAGCACCTCAAGCGCTTCGGGGCGGTCGACGTGCCACGTGGCAAATATGAGAAGATGCTGGCCGATGCACTGAAGGGCGAAGCGATCTTCTTTCCCTAGGGATCAGCCCTTACTTCGCTGGAGCCTCGATCGGTGTCTGCGAGTGGAACATCATCTTCCAGCCGTTGACCCGATGGACGTAGCCGGTGCTGACCAGTGCGGCGTAGAGGTCGCCATTCTCTCGCGTTGCATGCGCCTCGTAGGTCAGCATGACAATGTCGCTTCCCGGCTCGATAATTCCCTTGAGTTCAATATCGAGATCGCGCCAACGGTTGGGCTTGGTCGCGGTCTTAGCTAGGTCGGCGTTGTCCATCGCCTTTGCCATTTGCGGAAAGGCCACCAGGCATTCCGCATCGGCATTGGCCGCGTAGTACGCCTCATCACCCGTCCAGAACCCTCTTTCGAGGTCCAGCAATTCCTTCTTGCTGGCCGTGATCCGCTTGCTGTCCGACATTGGCTGATCCTCCGCGTTGTACGGGGTCAAACGCGCGGTGATCGTGGCGGTTCCGAGCGGATCAGTTTGTCGTAGCCGGTTCCGCGGGGTCCGATTCTGTCGCGTCCGGGGTGACCGCCGGCTTCAGCTTGGCTGAAGCGGGTTTGGTCGCGGCCGGCTTGGAAGCGTCGGCCTTGGCGGCATCGGGCGGCGGCACATCCGACTTCTGCTTGCATTCCTTCAGCCAGACGTCATAGACGGCATGTTCGACAGCATTGAGACCCGGGCTTTCGGCGAACATCCAGCCGGTGAAGATGCGCCGGATTTTGCGATCCAGCGTGATCTCATCGACCTCGACGAAGGAATCCGTCTTCGGCTCCTCGGTCTGCGGCCGCGAATAGCAAACGCGCGGCGTCACCTGCAAAGCGCCGAACTGGACCGTCTCGTCGATATATACATCGAAGGTGATGATGCGGCCGGTGATCTTGTCGATGCCGGCGAACTCGGCGATCGGGTTGGTGATGCGATCCGTCCCCGAGGGCGCCGCCGGCGCGGCTGCGGCGGGTGCAGCCGGTGTGGGCGAAGCCGCAAAGGCGGCGGTGCTGACGGCGAGGCTGGCGGCTAGCGCAAGGCCGCCCGTCGATATCGGATTGAAAAAGCTCATATGGGGGTACCGGTGGTTCGCGTCCGGGTGATTCCGTCGATCGCCAAGGCTAGTCGCCGTTTTTCGATCAGCAAGCAGCTAAACACCAATTGTGGCGAGAAAGGACCGGCTTGCACTTTGCCGAACCCGAGGGCTTTTACGACCCGGGCGTCCAGGCGTCATAGTCACCCGTGACCTGCGGGCGATGCTGGTTGGTCAGCACCGAGCCCTTCGGGCGATAGGCCGCCGGTGTACCGGTCAGATTGGGCTGATGCGGCTTCTGCCAGTCGCGCGGCTTGTAGTCGTCGCTGGGCGGCGCGAGTTCGACGCGGTGATGTATCCAACCGTGCCAGCCCGGCGGAATTGCCGAGGCTTCCGAATAGTTGCGGTAGATGACCCAGCGGCGCGTGCGGCCTTCCGAATCGATACCGCCTTCGTAATAGACATTGCCGACCTCGTCCTGGCCGACCCTCTTGCCGTACCGCCAGGTGTGCAGGCGTGTTCCCAGTGTCTGGCTGTTCCACCAGGTGAAAAACTGCGTCAGGAAAGTCTTCATCTCAGAACCCTCGCGCGGGCGGCGCTGCTTCCTGCTTATGGCGTCAGGCCTTCGGGAAGGCAAGGGTTTTGCCGCAAGGAGCGCGCAAATGGCGCGCCAGGCATCCTACACAAGCCCACCAGCCCCGAGACGGCGGGATGCACACTTGCCAAGCCTTTCGGCTCTTTCTAAAGCTCAGCGCGCCCATGCGGATCCAATCCGGCGTGGACCGAGGGAGGTGACGATTGGCCACGGAACTGCCGACCACCGACATTCGCATCGGCGCCGAGCTGATTCGCCGCCGCAAGGGCGGCATCCCCCTGGTCTGCCTGACGGCCTACACCTATCCCGTCGCCCGCCTGCTCGATCCCCATGTCGACCTGCTTCTGGTCGGCGACAGCGTCGCCATGGTGCTGCATGGCCATGAGACGACACTGGGCGCCTCGCTCGAAATGATGATCGCGCATGGCCAGGCCGTGATGCGCGGCTCGGCCAGGGCCTGCGTGGTGATCGACATGCCGGCGGGCAGCTACGAGGATTCGGCGGTGCAGGCCGTGGCCTCGGCACGGCGCATCGTTGAAGAGACCGGCTGCCAGGCGGTGAAGCTCGAAGGCGGTGTCGACATGGCGCGGCAAATCGCGGCGATCGTTGCCACCGGCATTCCGGTCATGGGTCATATCGGCCTGCTGCCGCAATCGGTGGAGAAGGAGGGCGGCTACAAGATCAAGGGCCGCACGGACGAGGCGATCGCGGCGCTGCTGGCAGACGCGCTCGCCGTCGAAAGAGCCGGCGCGTTCTCCGTGGTCATCGAAGGCACCATCGAGGCGGTCGCTGCCGACATCACACGCCGCATCGCCATTCCAACCATCGGCATTGGCGCCAGCCCCGACTGCGATGGCCAAATCCTGGTCATCGATGACATGGTTGGGCTGACCGTCGACCGTGTGCCGAAATTCGTCAAGGAATATGCCGATCTGCGCAGCGTGATCGCGCATGCCGCCGAACGCTACGCAGCGGAGGTGCGAGACCGGACATTCCCCGGCCCTGCCCATGTTTTTTGGGGCTCAACAGCCTTTTCGGGCACAAATGGCGGAGACGAGGCATGAGCCGGCCTGACGTCGTCGATAACGTCGCCGCGCTCAGGGCGCGGATTCGGGACTGGCGGCGCGATGGCCTGCGCGTCGCCATGGTGCCAACCATGGGCGCCTTGCATGAAGGGCATCTCTCCCTGATCAGGATCGCCAGGGAAAAAGCCCAGCGCAGCGTGGTGTCGATCTTCGTCAACCCGACGCAGTTCGCGCCGAGCGAGGATCTCGACAAGTACCCGCGCCAGCTTGCCCGCGACCTGGACATGCTGGCGACGGTCAAGGCCGATCTTGCCTTCACGCCGACGGTTGGCGCGATGTATCCCGCCGACTTTGCCACCAAGATTTCGGTCGGCGGCCCGTCCGCCGGGCTCGAATCGGACTTTCGGCCGACCTTTTTTGAAGGCGTCGCCACCGTGGTGGCCAAGCTTTTTCTGCAGGCAACGCCCGACTATGCGGTCTTTGGCGAGAAGGATTACCAGCAACTTTGCGTCGTCAGGCAGTTGTGCCGCGACCTTGACCTGCCTGTCGAGATCATCGGCGCCCCGACCATACGCGACGCGCATGGCCTCGCCATGTCGTCGCGCAACGCCTATCTCGGGGAGGCCGAACTCGCGGTCGCCCGCCAGCTTAACGCGATCCTGCGCAAGGCGGCCGCGGCGCTGGCGACCGGCGCACCTCAAGATGACGCAACTGCTGAAGCCAGCCGCGCCCTCATCGCCGCCGGCTTCCAGAAGGTCGATTATGTCGAGGCCCGCGAAAGCCTGACGCTGGCGCCCTGGCGCCGCGACCGTGCTGGGCGCCTGCTTGCCGCCGCCTGGCTCGGCAAGACGCGACTGATCGACAATGTGGAGGTTCCCACCGCATAAGTCGTCGGGTCACCGGAGCTTGGCCCACCAGCCTGCGCTGATCCCGATCTTGTTCTCCCTCGGGCCCTGCCGGAGCTACTCCTCTGTCGGCATATGCAGGTACATCGACTGGATGCCGACCCGGCCCGGGCCGGTGAAGCGATTGACGATGAAATTGACGTTGGCGCCGAAGAAGCCGCTCGACAGCCGGTCGATCTTGGTTTCCATCCTGACCGAGGCATCCTTGAACAGCCAGCCGCCCGGCTCGATGTCGATGGTCTCGCCGGCGGCAAGCGTTTTCTCGAAGACATTGCCGTAGCCGTGCAGCCAGACGATGCCGTCGCCGCTATCGCCGCGAAAACGGTCGATGAAGAAGCCGCTCTGGCCAAACAGCATCGTTGCAAGGCCACGTACACGCTCGAACGTGTAGTCGACGTTGCCGGTGGCGGCGAGGAACTGGTGTTCGCGCACCTGGATCTCCTCGCCACGCCTGAGATGGATCGGCACGATGTGGCCCGGTCCATCACGACTGAAGGCGATGATGCCTGCTCCCGACGCCTCGGTGACGAAGATCTGCATACCGGCCATCATGCGCTTCAGCGCCCCTTTCAGCGATTTCAGGCCGATGGTGATGGTGGAATTCTTCCACAACAGGATGTGGTGCTCGAAATAGACAGGCATTCGCGTCACATCGACCGAAAGCACGGGCACCAGCTCACCCGCTATGTGATAGGTGACGCCACCAAAGGTTTCATCCGACACCTGGGTCGGCATCAATTCCGGCAAGCTTGGCATGATTCCCCCTCGCCGCCTTGCACGCCAGCCCATTCCGGCTTCCGCACGGTCAGCCGCGGCAGCTTGGTGTGTGACCATCAGGCCGTCAAACGAAAACCGGGCACGTGCCGTGCCGCTCGCGCGAAGGTGATCCGGATTGCCTTCGACGCGGCAGTCACCCGATAAGAGGGCGGCGGTAGACGAGCGTCCCGGCGTGCCCGCCAACGTCGCCGGATCTTACAAAACCGTTCGCTTCGTAGAAGGCGATGGCGCGTGAATTCTGCTCCTCCACCTCTAGACGGATGGCGTGGGCTTCAGGGAAGCTCTCGATGATCTCGTCGAGCAGCATACCGCCAATGCCCCGTCCCTGCAGGCTGGGAAGCACATAGAGCTGTTTCAGGACAACAAGCTTGCCGCCATCGACGCTTTCGGCAAAGGCCACGCCGCCAAGGCGCTTGCCGTCGTCGGCAACAAGGAATTCGCTGACCGGCTTGGTCAGCCTCGTTTTCAGGGACGCGATCGAGTGCCACTGATCGGTCATTTCGGTGACCTTGGCGGCGCCGTATATGGCGTCGTAGGTCGCATGCCAGGTTTCAACCAGCAATGCCCTGATGGCTGCGAGGTCGCGATCGCCGGCAGTGCGGACGAACATGGCCTTACTCGATGCCGAGCTTGGCCTTGACGAGGTCGTTGACCGCCTGCGGATTGGCCTTGCCACCGGTCGCCTTCATCACCTGGCCTACGAACCAGCCGGCCATGGTCGGCTTGGCGCGCGCCTGTTCGACCTTGTCGGGATTGGCCGCAATAACCTCGTCGACCGCCTTCTCGATGGCGCCGGTGTCGGTGACCTGCTTCAAGCCACGGCTCTCGACCAGCGCACGCGGATCGCCGCCTTCATTCCAGACGATCTCGAACAGGTCCTTGGCGATCTTGCCGGAGATGGTGCCATCCTTGATCAGGTCGATCACCGCGCCGAGCTGATCGGGCGAAACCGGAGCATTTTCAATGTCCTTGCCTGCCTTGTTCAGCTGTCCGAGTAGGTCGTTGATGACCCAGTTGGCGGCGAGCTTGCCGTCGCGCCCGGCAGCCACCTTCTCGAAATAGTCGGCGACCGACTTTTCCGACACCAGGATCGAGGCGTCGTAGGTCGACAGACCCAGCGAGGAGATGAGCCGCGCCTTCTTGTCGTCGGGCAGTTCCGGTAGATCCTTCACCAAAGCATCGACATAGGCCTGATCGAATTCCAGCGGCAGAAGATCGGGATCGGGAAAATAGCGGTAATCGTGCGCTTCTTCCTTCGAGCGCATGGAGCGCGTTTCGCCCTTGACGGCATCATACAGCCGCGTTTCCTGGTCGATCTTGCCGCCATCCTCGAGGATAGCGATCTGGCGGCGCGCTTCATAATCGATGGCCTGGCCGATGAAGCGGATCGAGTTCATGTTCTTGATCTCGCAGCGGGTGCCGAACTCGCCACCGGGCCGGCGAACCGAGACGTTGACGTCGGCGCGCAGCGAGCCTTCATCCATGTTGCCGTCGCACGTGCCGAGATAGCGCATGATGGTGCGCAGCTTGGTGACATAGGCCTTGGCCTCATCGCCGGAACGCAGGTCAGGCTTGGAGACGATCTCCATCAGCGCCACGCCGGAGCGGTTGAGGTCGACATAGGACATGGTCGGATGCTGGTCGTGCATCGACTTGCCCGCATCCTGTTCCAGATGCAGCCGTTCGATGCCGACCTCGATGTCCTCGAACTCGCCCTGCCGGTCCGGTCCGACCGAAACGATCACAGTGCCCTCGCCGACGATCGGCTGCTTGAACTGCGAGATCTGATAGCCCTGCGGCAGATCGGGATAAAAATAGTTCTTCCGGTCGAAAACCGACTTGTGGTTGATCTGCGCCTTCAGCCCGAGACCGGTGCGGATCGCCTGCTTGACGCATTCCTCGTTGATGACAGGCAGCATGCCGGGCATCGCCGCATCGACCAGACTGACATTGGCGTTGGGGGCCGCACCGAAGGCGGTCGAAGCGCCGGAGAACAATTTTGCTTCCGAGATGACCTGCGCATGCACTTCGAGACCAATGATGATTTCCCAATCGCCGGTGGCGCCGGGGATGAGGCGTTTTGCGTCGGGGGTGCGGGTATCGATGAGAGACATGGCGGCCTGCAAATTGGAACTGCTGAATATGCGCGAACGCATATTTTAGTGTGCAACTTCGCTAGTGCAAACCGCCAAAAGAGACAAGCGCAAAGCCGCGGGCTGGCCTTCTCAGCCGCTTTCGCTTATAGGACGCTCATCCCAATGGAGAGTGGATGTCCACTTACGCTCAGTCCCGGTAGGGCCCTGACCTCGTAGCGAGGCAGGGCAGAAAACCTAAAAACCCCGTGCCGCGAAGCTTTCGCGGCGGCGGCCTTTTTTGTTTTCCCGGACAACTCTCACATGGATATTTCGCGCACTGAACAGCGCATCCTGCACCTGCTTGCGCAGGGCGGACGCATTGAAATCGAAAAGAACGAGAAGAAACGGATCGCCTCCGTCAAATGCCTGACGCGTGACGGCTGGCACTATCCGGGCGTCGATCTCGACCTGTTTCGAAAGCTGAAGCGGAAAAAGGCGGTTTCGTCGTCGGGTGGCGGTCCCTACCGCATCACGCGGCGCGGACTCGAACTCGTCCGTTCCGAACTCGACAACAGATAGGCTATGGAACCGCCGGCCGGGTCTCCGGTCGGCGGTTTCGTTTCCGCCGCTCAGGCGGTGGCGATATAGGCCCTGATTTCGTCGGCCTCGCGTTCGACATCCTCGATGCGGCGCTTGACCACGTCGCCGATGGAGACGATGCCGTCGAGCAGGCCGTCCTTTTCCACCGGCAGATGGCGGAAGCGGCCACGCGTCATGATCTCCATCACCTCGTTGACGGTGTGGTTCTCGTTGCAGATCTTCACCTTCGGCGTCATCGCCGAACGTACCGGTATATCGAGCGCGGCACCGCCTTCCTTGGCGACGACCCGCACGATGTCGCGTTCGGACAGAATGCCGACGATCTTGCGGTCGCCATTGGTGATGACCAGCGCGCCGATCTTGTGTTCGACCAGGATGCGGATGGCTTCGCTGAGCTTTTCGTTCGGCCCGAGCGTCAACACGTCGTGGCCTTTTCTTTCCAGAATTGCCTTAACCGTCATGGCGTCCTCCTCTGCTTCGCCCGCCGGTCCCCTGCCCAGACCGGCTTTCACGTAAGAGTGAACATCGTGCGCCGTGATCGGCCGCATTTCAAGTGCGGTGGTCGCCGGCCTCCCATTCGGGCGACTGCCCACGCCGGTCGAACCAGCGCAAACCAAAGAAGCCCGCGACGAAGCCGCCAATATGGGCCTCCCAGGCGATCTGACCATCCACTCCGGGGGCAAAACCGAGAAGGCCGGTGGCGAGGTTGATGATCATCCAAACAGCGAGGAAGATCACGACGCCACGCAAACGCAGCACTATCGCGATCGGCAGCACGGGGCCGGCGAAGGCAGCCTTGCCGGTCGAGCGGTCGGTGCGGAAACCGAAACGCGCGGCAGCGCCCATCATGCCTGAAATGGCACCCGATGCACCAACCAGCGGCGCCTCGCCGTAGGGATGCATCGCCCAGAACAGAGCCACCGAAGCCAATCCTGTGAACGCAAAAAACAGAGCGAACCAGAGCGCGCCCAGACGATTGGCAAGAGGCGAACCGAAGGCGGCGAGCCATGCCATGTTGATTGCGATATGGGCAAAGCCGCCATGCATGAAGGCGTATGTGAAGGGCCGGGTGAACAGGAACCAGTCGAAGCCGTATTGCCCGGTATAGAGGACTGGGATGAAAGCGAAGTTTGAAACGAATGCGTTGTCCTGCGCTGGGGTAAGCAGATAGTTTTCAATCAGGAAGACGGCCGCGCAAATGCCGATCACCGCCAGCACGATCGGCGGCAGGTTGAACACGGGTTCGCGCCGGGGTTCCGGCGTCGGTTCCGTGTGTTCGAGGTCCGAAGGGTTCACCGGTTCACTCATATGCGTCTGGTCCAAGGCTTCGATGCGCGAGCTTTAGAGCAAGGATGCTTGACTTGGAACAAGCCTGTTCTCGAAACAACCGACGCCGCAGGTGCTGCGATGAGTGAAAAGCACGCCCGGCGTTAACCGCGAATCACGGGGCGCGAATCAAAAAAGAGGCCGTCCAAGGTTTCCCTTGAACGGCCGGTCGAGTCCCCTGTTCCCCTGAAACTCTTGACTGAAGTGCTGCCGATCGTCGCGAAAACGACCGTTTTGGAGTGGTTTTGGTGTGCCACAGGGCCTGCTCGCGCGCAACGTAAACGAGTTGTTAACCTTAACGGCCCCGACCCGTGAACAAGTGTTAACGACGCTGGCACGCTTCCTGCTCCGCAACGCATGTAGGTCATCGGAGGGCGCCCTTCTGTTCACCGATGGGACATCAGACGACAGAATGCGCGGAGCAGCATACCATGAACCAAAACGGATCGATCACGCTGTTCCATTATTGGAACCGCCTGCGTGACGGACGCCCTGCTCCGAAGCGCTCGGAGGTAGAACCGGCCGATATCAAGTCGCTGCTGGCCGACACGTTCATCCTGGAAAAAGACACGCGCGGGCAGCCCGTATTCCGCCTGGCCGGCACCAGGCTCTGTGCCTGCTATGGCCGAGAGCTCAAGGGCTTTTCATTCCCGTCCCTGTGGCGCGAGAAGGATCAGCGCCTGATGTCACGGCTCATTCATGGGGTCTTCGATCAGAAATCGGTAGTACTGATCATCTTCGAGGGCTTCAGCCGCAACGGCCGCTCCAACAAGTTCGAATTGCTTGCCTTGCCGCTTGACGGTGGCGTCGAAAACCCGCGTTGCCTCGGCGTGATCAGCGCCGTGGAAAAGCCGTTCTGGCTCGGCGCCGACCCGATCACGGACGCGATGATCGATTCGATCCGCGTCATCGATCCGGAAAAAGAGCTGCTCAACGACCGCCCGGCGATCGACGTTCCCTCGCTTGTTCCTGCCGAACTCGAGGCGCCCGATACGATCTCGGCGCTTGGCCGCTCGCGCCGCATCCGCCACCTCGTCGTCTTCGACGGCGGGCGCGAGGAATAGTTGATGATCGCACAGTCCTGGAGGCTCGTTTTTTCCCTTTGTTAACCCGCTTTGTTGTACTTCTGTGATGAAGTCCTTCGCATCGACGCGCGGGAATGCCAAACGGGGTGTAGGCAGTCATGAGGTCAGCGGCGGTCGAATACGCGCCGTCCCAAGCTGAAAGGCGTAACTTTCAGCGCGTCCGGGTCAAGATATACGGGCGTTTCATGCTGGAAGACCGCACCGAGCATCCTTGCCAGGTTGTCGATATGTCGCCCGGCAACGTCGCTCTGCGCACCGATCGCATCGGCATGCCCGGCGAAAAAGTCATCGCCTATATCGACCATATCGGCCGCATCGAAGGCGTCGTCACACGCACGCTGCAGGACGGCTTCGCCATGACGGTGATCGCGTCCGACCGCAAGAAGGACAAGCTGGCGGCGCAGCTGACCTGGCTTGCCAACAAGCACGAACTCGACCTGCCGGAAGACCGCCGCCACGAGCGCGTCGCGCCGCGTAACCCGACCAGCGTGCTGCAACTCACCGATGGCCGCCAATACCAGTGCCGGATCATCGATCTGTCGCTGTCGGGCGCCGCGATCGAGATCGACGTCAAGCCGGCGATCGGCGTCCAGGTCATGCTCGGCACCATGCGCGGCCAGATCGTTCGCCATTTCGAGGATGGCGTCGCCATCGAATTCGCCGTCATCCAGCGCCCCGAAACGCTCGATTCCGAATTCAACACGCCGCGCGCCTGAGCCGTACGCACAGACAATCAAACCGGGCCTTCGCGGCCGGTTTTTTGTTTCCTGACACCTGCCACCGATAATCCATCCGGAAGCGATCGACGTCGCTTCGAACAGCCCTACGCTGCTACCGGCAGCGGTGGAAATGCCGCACCCCAGCAGGGCAGCCGCGGCAATCCAAACAATTCAATACTCAATTGATTCAAATTTTATGTTTATTCTACTGGCGTTTTACTTAAAGTCTGCTTCGCGCTTTTGCGTCAAATAAATCCAGCCGTGGCAATGTCTCCTTCGAACGGGGAGACCAAAAAATGAAGAAAACGAGGGGCAAGCTGTTGCTGTTGGCAATGGCGATGCAGCTTTCCGCTTGGGGATCAGCATATGCCGCGGGACCGGCCTATATGCACACCGGCGGACGGACCACGCAGCCTGTTGGCCACTATGAATTCTGCCAGCGCATCCCTGGCGAATGCAACGAGAAGACGCCCAAGGGAGCGCCGGTCGACCTGACCCGCAAGCTCTGGGCGACGATCGTCAACATCAACAATTCCGTCAACACCCGCATCAAGCCGCGCACCGACATGGAGAACTACGGTGTCGAGGAGTACTGGGCCTATCCCGACAATGGCTTTGGCGACTGCGAGGACTACGCGCTGGAGAAGCGCCGCGCACTGATGGACGCAGGCGTGCCGGCAGGTGATCTGCTGATGACGGTTGCGCGCCAGCCGAATGGCGACGGCCATGCCGTGCTGACCGTGCGCACCAGCCTCGGCGAGTTCATTCTCGACAATCTGGAAACCAAGGTGCTGTCCTGGACGGACACCGATTACACCTATCTCAAGCGCCAATCGACGGAGAATTCAGGCGTTTGGGTGACGATCAACGACGGCCGCTCGGACGCGGTCGCCAGCGTCCGCTAGGGCGTAACGAGAAACCCGGTCGAGTCCCCACCCTCCCCGTCCCCAACGACCGGGTCAAAGGAGCCGGCCCTGTCCCCGGGCCGGCTCCGCCATTTCTGGCGGTGGTTGCTAGAATTGATCCATGGCATCACTGCCGCCACGCGCGTCCGAACGTCCAACTTTCCCTATCCACACGCAGCAGATCGAGGCATTATCGGCCGTTGCATTCGTCGTCTGGATCGCGGTGATGCTGGAAATCCCGGAAGATCGGTGCGAGCGCCAGCGTCTGTTCAAGGCGATCGACGAGGCCTTCAAGGCCGGTGACTTCGATGGTCTCGGCAAAGCCCTTGGTGGCTCGTCCCGTTGGTTCGACGAGCGCATGCCGTTTGAGCTCGGCCTCGGGCACCCGCTGGAATATGCGATCTACTGGAGCCCGGTCGGCTTTATCTCGGCCTTGCTGGATGCGGGCTCGGATCCGAATTATGCGGATCACGCTGGGTTTCCGGCAATCATGGCCGCACTGTCCACCGAGCGGTCCGACCGGCTGGAAATCGTCCAGATGTTGATCGACGCTGGCGCCGATCCCGACATGCGCGGCGTGAACGACTGGACGCCGCTGCACTATTCGGTGGCCGTTCGTAGCGCTGACGCGATCCGTCTGCTTCTGGCCGCGGGCGCCGACCCGACGCTCGAAACCCGGATCGACGACTACAGGACAGCTGCCGAGGAAGCCGACATTACCGGCTTTGAAGCCGGCGCGTCCTTGCTGCGCGGTGCAATGGCCGTGCGCGGCTCCAGCGGACAGTGACTTGGCTCGCGATTAGAACGGTCGGCGACAGGTATTGGCCAGGCTGGCCTCAAACCTTCTTCAGTCCCGCCTTGAAGCGCTTGCCATTGGCGACATAGTGCGCGGCCGAGCCGCGCAACCTTTTGACTGCCGCATCGTCCAGCACCCTGATCGCCTTGGCCGGCGAGCCGACGATCAGCGAATTGTCCGGAAATTCCTTGCCCTCGGTGACCAGCGCGCCGGCGCCAACCAGCGAATTCTTGCCGATCCTGGCGCCGTTCAGCACGATGGCGCCCATGCCGATCAGGCTGTTGTCGCCGATCGTGCAGCCATGCAGCATGGCGCGGTGGCCGATCGTGCAGCCTTCGCCGATGGTCAGCGGGAAGCCGGGATCGGTGTGCATGACGGTATGTTCCTGCACATTGGTATCGGCGCCGATGACAACAGGCTCGTTGTCGCCCCTGACAACGACGCCGAACCAGAAACCGGCATTGCGGCCAACGCTCACGTTGCCGATCAGCGTCGCATCGGGCGCGATCCAGTTTGAATCCGCATCCGCGAAGCTGGGCTCCGTTCCGTCGATCGCATAAAGCGGCATTGTCGGTCTCCGAATCGTCTCAGGCTGGAATGCCGGACCGTAGAGCAATTCCAGGAAAAGTGCGCAGCGGTTTTCCGTCAGGAATTGCGTGAAACGAATGGTTGGAGCGACTCGGTTCCATCAAAAGCCGAGCCGCGACAAGGGACTGATCGTCCATGAGGCAATGGCAAGCACGACGATGCCGAGCGCCAGGGACCAGGCAATCGCGGTGCAGCCGCACGACAAGAGCGCTATGGTCGAAATGCGGTTTTCGCGCCGGGCGTCGAGCGCATCGTTGACCAGCATGAACGGCCCGGCGCCAGCGGTGACTGCCAGCGAGCGCAGCACATGCGAGGGCGACACGTAAGGCTCGGTGAAGGCGACCTTGCGGCCCGACACCAGTTCCATCGTCGAGCCCGTCAGCCCGCAAGCCGTCAACCCGACGACAAAAGCGAACAGGAAGAGTTCCATCCCAGCCATTTTAACCTTCCATTTACCATGAAATCGCACAGTCGTTTCAGGAAGGCTGCAAGAGCCATGCCGCTCGATGTGTGCCGCCGAGAGACACCGGCAATGGCGGACAGGCGGTTGGGATGAGGATCGAGATGAAGCAGGCAGCGATCGCCGACGGCCCCGAACTCACCGTGGTCGATTCCATGCTGATGAGGAGGGTCTTCCATGCGTTCGCCGCACTTGCCCTGCTGTCGGTAGCGATCAGCCTCGGCGGCAAATGGTTCGGCCATTCCATCGCGATGGCCGGATATACCGACGACGCGACGGTGCGCCGGGTGGTGATCGGCAACAATGTGATTTCCGTGCCGGCCAATTTCATCCGCTTTGACCAGGCCCGGCGCGACGGCATTGCCTCGCGTCTCGACCTTTATCTGCGCTATCCCCAGATGGACGGCTACAGCGAGGCCGCTCGCGACGACTTCAACCATTCGCAAGACAACAGGACCATCATCTTCCTGTCCTTCGAGCCGCAGATGATGTCGCGCGACATGAGCGGCCGGTTCGCGCCGATCTACAGCGCGCTGATCGTGCAACCCGGCATTCCGGGACCCGGCGGGACGACGGTCTACGGGTTCAACGAGAAATCAGGCTATCTGAACGAGGTGCTGGTGGTCGGCAACCGCCAGGGCAAGGACCCTTTCGTGGCCCGCTGCCTGAGCGGGCCGAGTGCCGGTCAATCGTTGGCGCCCTGCGAGCGGGACATCCATGTCGGCGACGATCTCAGCCTCACCTATCGTTTTCCCAAGGAATTCCTGGGCGATTGGCAAGCGCTCGACGCGGCGATGACGGCAGAGGCCGAGCGGATTCTGAAGCCCGGCCATTAACTGACAGATGCCGACGCCGACCGCGCTCTGCGCAGCCGCCATCGGCTCGCGGCTCAGGCCAGATCGATGTCGAGGATCGCCATCGAGAAATTGTAGTCGCCGTCATCCTCGTCCTTGAAAACGATGCCGAGGAACTCGTCACCGACATACACTTCGGCCGAATCTTCCTTGCGCGGCCGTGCCTTGACCTCAAGCTTAGGGTTCTGGAAGACGCGCTTGAAATAGGCGTCCAGCTTTCTGATTTCGTCCGGCTTCAACAGTCTTCTCCGATCATCGGGCTTGCTGGTTTGAACGGCGCTTCTGGCACGTCGACAATGTCTATGTAAAGGCAAGCCGGCCGTATTGCACCGGAAGCGGCAGCACCGTTGGCAAAATCGCGGTCACGCCGGACAAGCGCGCCGGCGCGGAAATCAGATATCGAAGCTGATCACCTGGTCCATCTTCTGCGACGGCAGAAGCTGGTCCATCTGGCGCGACGGCTGGTCGCAGCCGGTCTCGCCGACGACCCGGGCCGGCACGCCGGCAACCGTCTTGTTATGCGGCACGGGCGACAGCACCACCGAACCGGCGGCGACCTTCGAGCAATGGCCGATCTCGATGTTGCCGAGAATCTTGGCGCCGGCGCCGATCAGCACGCCACGGCGAATCTTGGGGTGGCGGTCGCCACCGGCCTTACCGGTACCGCCCAGCGTCACGCCATGCAGGATCGACACGTCGTCCTCGATGACCGCGGTCTCGCCGACGACGAGGCCGGTGGCATGATCAATGAAGATACCCTTGCCGATGCGCGCGGCCGGGTTGATGTCGGTCTGGAACACCGAGGACGAACGGCTCTGCAGGTACAGGGCGAAATCCTTGCGGCCCTGGTTCCACAGCCAATGCGCCAGCCGATGGGTCTGGATGGCATGAAAGCCCTTGAAATAGAGCACCGGCATGATGAAGCGGTCGCAGGCCGGATCACGGTCGTAGTAGGCCTGGATGTCGACACGCACGGTCGTAGGCCATTCCTTGTCGTCGGCCAGCATGGTCTTGAAGGTCTGGCGGATGAGATCGGAGCCGATGTCCTGATGGGCAAGCCGCTCGGCGATCCGGTGGATGACGGCCTCTTCCAGGCTTTCCTGATTGAGGATCGTCGAATAGAGGAACGCCGCGAGAAGCGGATCACGGTTGACCGCCTCCATCGCTTCGTCGCGGATCGAACGCCAGATCGGATCGACCGGTTGCAACGCGCTGTGGCGGGAAATGCTGATGCTGTTCATCGACGTCTCGTCCTGCGTCCTGCTGGCTTGCCGGTTGTGCTTGCCCGTTGTCTGGCCGCACATATAAGGCAGATGATAGCATGATTGAACTCAATTTTCCTTAGTGCTTCGTCAAATGGATTTGGTTCGCAGGAATTCAAGCAGCCATGGAAAACGAACCCTTGATCGACATGGCCCTGAAAACCGAGCTGTGGGCGCTCTACAGCACCGGGAATCGCCACTACCACAACCTTGTGCATATCGAGGCGATGCTGGCGCTGGCCGGCGATTATCGCGCGCTGCTCGATGACCCGCGGGCCGTCGAAGCGGCGATCTGGTTCCATGACGCCATCTACGACAGCAGAGCCAAGGACAATGAGATCAGAAGCGCCGCGCTTGCCGAGAAAAAACTCGCGGGCCGCGTCGATGCCGAGCGCCTCGACCGCATCAGCGCGATGATCGTCGCCACCGCCGCGCACAAGCTGACGCGGTTCGACGACGCGGCGGCCACACGCGACGCCAGCCTGTTTCTCGATATGGACCTGTCGATCCTGGGTGCCGCGCCTGATGCGTTCGACGCCTATGAACGCGCGGTCCGCCGCGAATACGACTGGGTGGAGGAGCCGATGTGGCGTGCCGGCCGGGGTGCGGTGCTGAAGGATTTCCTCGCCCGCCCGCACATCTTCCACACAGAGGAGTTCCGGCAGCGTTTCGAGCCGCAGGCGAGGCTCAACATGGCGCGCTCGCTGGAGACCTTGCAAGAACCGTCCTGACCGCGCCTGGCGCGCTTGCGGGATTGCCTTGGATCTAGGCGGGTCCGGACAGGGGCGTTGTCCCGAAGAGGGCTGCGAGAAACGCCTGAACAAGCGAGCGCTGGGCGTCGGTCTTGCGATAGGCGACGCGGTGGATGGAACTGAAAGAGTAGGCGCTTGGCCTGATCGCCCGCATGTCTCCGGCCGCGACCCACGGATCGGCGAAGTGGCATGGCAGGAAGCCGATGAAGTTGCCCGACAGGATCAGCATCAACTGCGCCTCCATGTGAACGACCGACGCGCTCGCCCTGGGATGGCCGACCAGATAGAGATCGTCGAAATGCCGATAGCTGCGCACGGAAAACCGCGCGGCGTCGATGGCGCCCTGGTCGATCCTCGCATCAGGCACCGCGAAAAGCGGGTGCCGGCGCCCGCAATAAAGAAGATGCGGTTCGCCACAGTAATCCCGATAGACGACGCCAGGCGCCTTCTGCGACAGCGGTCCGATGACGACATCGCGGCCGCCATCGGCTACCTGTTGCTCGAGCTCGGACGGCGTGCCCACCGAAAGATCTACGAAGACTTCGGAATCCGGTCCCATGAAGCGGCTCAAGGCATGCTGGATGCCCAGTTCACCGCTGGTGAAAACCCCATCCGATGTACCGACCCGCAAGCGGCCCGACAGGCTGCCGCTGGCTGCGTTGATGCGGTGTCCGAAATCGTCAAGGTCGCGAAACAGTTTCTGCGCGGCATCATAGGTCGCCTGCCCGACCTCCGTCAGGCGGAATTGCTTGCGCCCGCGATGGCAGAGCTGGGCGCCGAGGCGCTTTTCCAGTTCCGCCAAATGCGTGCTGAGTGTCGGCTGCGACAGGTTGAGCGTCATTTGCGCGGCGGCGAACCCGCCTGAATCGGCGAGCGCCACGAAAACCCGCAGCAGGCGGATGTCGATATTATCCAGCCGGCGCACGTCACTCCTCCCTGTAGATACATCGATATTATTCGATGTATCGTTCTAAATAAACTCATTTACATCAATGTCGGAAATGGCGAGCCTGCACGAAACAAACAGGGGAACAATGATGAAGTCGTTACTCGCCACCGCGCTGTCCGCGGCCCTCGTGCTTGCCAGTTCGCAACTAGCTCTCAGCGCCGACCAGATCCGCATCCTTGCGCCGACGTGGCTGGGATTTGCGCCTGTCCACATCGCCAGCGATCTAGGCTGCTTCACTGCCAAGGGCCTCGACGTCAGCATCAAGTTCGAGGACGACCTTACCAATGTGATGGCGGCAATGGCGCGCGGCGACATCGAGATGCAGATGCGCTCGGTCGGCGAATATCAGGGTCGTCCCCGTGACGCGTCGACGCCCGGCATCATCATCGGCACGATCGATGAATCCGTCGGTGGCGACGGCGTCATCACCGACGACACCGTCAAGTCGGTCGCCGATCTCAAGGGCAAGGTCGTTGCGGCCGAGCCGAACATCCCCTCACGGCTGTTGCTGCAAATGGAGCTCAAGCAGGCAGGGCTGTCGCTGAAGGATCTGCAGATCAAGGACATCGCCACGGCCGATACGGGCGCGGTTTTCGTCGATCCGTCAATCGCTGCGATCGCGACCTACGAACCGTTCATGTCGCAGGCCCTCAAGGCCTCGACCCGTCCCGGTGCCCGGATGCTGATCTCATCCAAGGACCACCGCGGCATCATCATCGATGCGATCATCGCCCGCAATGACGACTTCAAGGCGAACCCCGACAAATATGCCAGGTTTCTCGGCTGCATCTATGAAGCGGTCGACTTCATCAAGGCCGAGCCGGCGAAATTCGCCGACATGGCCTCCAAGCATTTCGGCCTGACACCAGCCGAAGTGACCGACATCGTCAACTCCAGCCTGTCCTACACGACGCTCTCGGAATCGCAGGCCTACATGGGCAAGCCGGGCGAAAAGGGCACGCTGCACGGCATCTTCGACACCGTCATGGAGCTCAACCTGGAGAATGGCGCCGCCGACAACAAGCTGGTGGCTGCCGATCAGATCGATAACTCCGCTATCAACAACATCCCCGCCAAATAGCGATCAAGCCGACCAAGCCCGGCAGTCCCCTGGCGGCTGCCCCGCTCGCCGATGACGGCCGTTCTCTAGATGGGATAGTGATTTGTTCAGCAGCCTGTTTGTCTTTCGCGGCCGAGCGTCGCCGATGGTGGAGTTCGCCGTCAGTGTCACGGCGGCATTGCTTGTCGTTGTCCTCTGGGAACTGGCGGCGCGCGCGGGCATCATCGCGCCGCAGTTCCTGCCCTCGCCGAGCCGTGTCGTCCTCGCGCTGTGGACGATGCTAAAGGAGCAGAACCTTGTCTGGCACGTCGCGGTCTCGACCGCGCGCGTCTGGATCGCCTTCCTGCTCGCAGCCATCATGGCAATCCCGATCGGCATTATGATGAGCAGCTATCGGATCGTCGGCGCGGCCCTGGAGCCGATGATCGATTTCATCCGCTATTTGCCGGTTCCAGCGCTGGTGCCGCTGTCCATCATCTGGTTCGGCGTCGGCGAGGAGACCAAGATCTTCCTGCTCTGGCTGGGCACATTCTTCCAGCTCGTGCTTTTGGTGGCAGACGACATGCGGCGCGTGCCGCAAGAGTTTGTCGAGGTCGCCCGCACCGTCGGCGCCAATTCGAGGCAGGTGATGATCGATGTCGCCCTGCGCTGGATGGGGCCGACGCTGCTCGACAATCTCCGTATCACTCTCGGCTGGTGCTGGACCTATCTGATCATCGCCGAGATCGTCGCCGCCGATTCCGGCATCGGCTATGTGATCTGGACGGCGCGGCGCTTCGTCAAGACACCCGAGGTCATGGCCGGCGTGGTCGTCATCGGGCTCATCGGCCTTGTCACCGACCAGCTTCTTCGCCTGCTCCACCGCCGGCTGTTCCGGTATCTGTAAGGGGCATGGCAATGACCGGATATGTCCAGTTCGTCGATACGGCCAAGTCGTTCGGCCCCGTCAATGTCGTGCGCAAGACCAATCTTGGCCTCGACCGCAACTCGCTGGTCGTCTTCCTCGGACCTTCGGGCTGCGGCAAGACCACATTGATGCGCATGGTCGGTGGCCTTGACGAGCCGAGCTCGGGCTCGATCCTGCTTGGCGGGGAAAAGGTGGTCAGGCCCGACCGCCGGCGCGGCATGGTGTTCCAGTCCTATTCGTCCTTTCCCTGGCTGACGGTCGAGAAGAACATCGCCTTCGGCATGCGCTATAGGAAGGACCTCGATTCGGCGCAAAAGGCCGAGCGCATCGGTCACTATCTCGACCTGTTCGGCCTCGCCGACTTCGCTGGCTCCTATCCGAACCGGATCTCGGGCGGCATGCGCCAGCGCGTGGCGATTGCGCGCACACTGGCCGCTGGATCGGATGTGCTGCTGATGGACGAGCCCTTCGGCGCGCTCGACGCGCTGACCCGCGAGCGCCTGCAGGTCGAATTGCGGCAGATCCAGATCCGCGAGGAAAAGACCGTCATCTTCGTCACCCATGACGTGGAAGAAGCGGTGTTCCTTGCCGACCGCATCATCCTGTTCTCGCGCCGGCCGGCTTCGGTCGTCGCCGATATCGACGTGGCGGCCGAGCTTGGGCCGAACCGACCACTGGAGATCCGGGAGACCCAGAAATTCTTCGAGCTGCGCAACAAGGTCCTGCATCTCATCCGCAACGAAACCGGAGTGGTGGTATGAACCTCTCCTTCTCCGGAAAGACGGTGGTGATCACTGGAGCCAGCCGAGGCATCGGGCTCGGCATCGCCAAGGGCTTTGCCCTGGCCGGTGCCAACCTGCATCTCATCGCCAATGACCCCGCCGTGCACGAACAGGCGCGTACGCTGGATGCCACCAGCGCGGAGGTCGACATCACCGACCGCGCTGGTGTCGCGACCTCGCTCGACCCTGTCCCCAGCATCGACGTGCTGATCAACAATGCCGGCCTCGAACTGATGACGCCGATCGCCGACAGCAGCGATGAGAACGAAGCCGCCTTCCGGCGTATCATCGAGATCAACATCATCGGCACGGCGCTGGTCACAGCGCGCGCTTTGCCGCGCATGGGGGCTGGTGCGGCGATCATCAACACCGCGTCGATCTGGGGCCGGATCGCCGAGGCGCGGTTTGGCGCCTACGTTGCCTCCAAACACGCCATTATCGGCCTGACCAAGACCTGGGCCAAGGAACTTGGATCGCGAGGTATCCGCGTCAACGCGGTCTGCCCGGGATGGGTCCGCACCGAAGCATCGATGCGCTCGCTCGGCCGCATGGCAGTGCAAGGTGCCGTCAGCGAAGCGGCTCTGCTGGAGGAGATTGTCGGCGCGCAGGCGCTGCCCGGCCTGATGGAACCCGCCGACATGGCTGGCACCTATCTGTTCCTGGCCTCCAGCCTCGCAGCCAACATCACCGGGCAGTCGCTGGGCGTCGACAGGGGAGAAGTGCCTTGGTAGTCCCGTTGTTTGGAAAACGCGCTGTTGTCACCGGCGCGGCGAGCGGCATCGGCCGCGCAACGGCGCTTGCCTTGCGGGAGGCAGGCGCTGCTGTTCTCGGGTTCGACCTGGAGGCGTTAGAAGGCGATATACCGATCCTTGCCTGCGACCTCGCCCGCGAGAAAGACGTCATTGCGGCGGTCAGGCGAGGCGCGGAACGGATCGGCGGCTACGACATCCTCGTCAACAATGCCGGCATCCTGCAGGAGGTAACGCTCGATGCCATTTCGCTCGACCATGTCGACCGCATGTTCGCCGTCAATGTGCGCGGCGCCATCCTCATGGCCCGCGAAGTCCTGCCGCACTTGCCCGACGGCGGCCGCATCATCAACGTCGCTTCCGAACTCGCTTATCTCGGCCGCGCGGGCGCTTCGGTCTATTGCGCAACCAAGGCGGCGTTGCTCGGCTTGACCCGCTCCTGGGCACGCGAACTCGCGCCCCGGATTCTGGTCAACGCCGTGGCGCCAGGCCCCACCGACACGCCGCTTCTAGGCTTCGAGACGTTGAGCGAGAGCCAGCGCGCCCTGGAGACCACCCATCCGTTGGGGCGGATCGGGCGGCCAGATGAAATCGCCTCCGCGGTGGTTTTTCTGGCCGGCCCGGGCGCGACATTTTTCACCGGACAATGCCTGGGCGCCAATGGTGGCGCGGCGATGCTTTGAGATGAGATGATGATGAGAGACAGGGTTTTCCTCGCCGAACTGCCGTGGCCGGAGGCAGAGAAGCGCATCGCCGCCGGCGCGCCCGTCTTCTTGCCGCTCGGCTCGACCGAACAGCACGGCCATCACATGGCCATGAACGTCGATGTCGTTATCCCGACCGCGATCGCCGAGACGGTGGCCAGGCAGGTTGGCGGCCTCGTCGCGCCGACCATCGCCTATGGAAACCGCTCGCAGCCGAGAACAGGCGGTGGTCCGGCCTTTCCCGGCACGATCAACATCACCGCGCATACGTTTTCGCTGATCGTCAAGGATGTGATCTGCGAC
Organism: Mesorhizobium erdmanii; assembly: GCF_013170725.1. NCBI lineage: Bacteria > Pseudomonadati > Pseudomonadota > Alphaproteobacteria > Hyphomicrobiales > Phyllobacteriaceae > Mesorhizobium > Mesorhizobium erdmanii. Next base: position 4,240,562 of record NZ_CP033361.1, read on the forward strand.
CTCTATCGCCAGAAAGTCCGCCGCATCGTCGTCCTCAACGGCCACTACGAGAACATCGGCCCGTCGATCGAAGGCATCGAATTGGCGCTGGATGCAATCGGACGCGAGCGTGCGACGGATCTGACGATCCTGCGCATCGACCATTGGGAGATGGTGCGCGCACAAACACTGGCGAGAGTGTTCCCTGATGGCTACCCCGGCATCGAGCTCGAACATGCCAGTGTGATCGAAACCTCTATGATGCTCGCGTTGCGCCCCGAACTCGTCGACCTCGGCAAGGCGCTGCATGACGGCCCCGCGCAGTTCAATCCCTATGATCGTTATCCGAGGCCGGCCGATGAAGTGCCACCGTCAGGCGTCCTGTCGCTGACCGAGGGTTCGTCGGCGGAAAAAGGCCGCTGGCTGCTCGACGACTGCGAGACGCGGATCGCTGAAATCGTCAAACGTGAATTCTTCCGAGGTGCCTAAATCATGAGCAGCAATTTCTTCCAGCCGATCGACGCTTCGGCCGTTCCCCGCTTTGCGGGGCTCTCGACCTTCATGCGGCTGCCGGCGGTGGCGAGCGCCGAGGGGCTCGACATCGCACTGGTCGGCATACCGTGGGATGGCGGCACGACCAACCGCGCCGGGGCCCGCCACGGCCCGCGCGAGATCCGCAACCAGTCGAGCCTGATGCGGCGCGTCCACCACGTCTCGGGAACCGAACCGTTCAGCATCGCCAATGTAGCCGATGTCGGCGATCTCTCGGTCAATCCTATCAACCTCTTGGACGGGTTGAAGCGCATCGAAGACGGCATCGCCGCGATCGTGGCGGCGGGCGCCATTCCGCTGGCCGCCGGCGGCGATCATCTGACGACGCTGCCGGTGCTGCGCGCCGTCGCCAGGGATCGGCCGGTCGGCATGATCCATTTCGACGCGCATTCCGACACCAACGACCGCTATTTCGGCGACAATCCCTATACGCACGGCACGCCCTTCCGCCGCGCCATCGAAGAGGGGCTGCTCGACCCGAAACGCGTCGTGCAGATCGGCATTCGCGGCTCGATCTACGAGCCCGGCGAGCACGACTGGGCGGTCGCCCAGGGCATTCGCATCATCTACATGGAGGAGTTCGTCAGGCGAGGTGCTGCCAACGTCATGGAGGAAGCGCGCGCCATCGCAGGAACCGGACCGACCTATGTGACCTTCGACATCGACTGCATCGACCCGTCCATGGCGCCGGGAACCGGCACGCCCGAGCTCGGCGGCTTTACCACCCGCGAGGCGCAGGAGATGGTGCGCCTGCTCGACGGATTGACCATTGTCGGCGCCGATGTCGTGGAGGTGGCGCCGCCGTTCGATCTCGGCGGCATGACGGCGCTGGCGGGCGCGACGATGATGTTCGAACTGCTGTGCGTGCTGGCGAAGTCGGTGCAAGGAGCAAGGGCGCCGGACTGAGCCCAGCCACCTCGCGCGGGATCAAAGCGGATATTCGGCGTAGAACTCCAGCACGCGTTGCTTGAAGGTCTTGTCCCCGACCGCCAGCATATGGTCCCTGCCCTCGATGTGGAAAGCCCGGGCGTTCGGCATCAGGGCGGCAAGCTCGTCGGGCGAACCGCCAATATCGTCCGTCGTGCCGACGGCGACCAGCGTCGGCTGGGCGATGCGGGCAATGTCCTGCTCGCTCAGCAATTCCCGCGATTTGGCGATGCAGGCGGCGAGCGCCCGGCGGTCGCTGCGGGTCTGGTCGGCAAAAGCGCGGAAAGAGCGGCCGCGCGGATGGGTGGAGGCAGCCGGATCGTCGGCAAGCAGTGCGTCGGCAATCGGATCCCAATCGCCGACGCCATCGATCATGCCGATGCCAAGGCCACCAAAGACCAGCGTCGCAACCTTGTCCGGGTCGGACAGCGCCAGGAACGCCGCGATGCGCGCGCCCATCGAATAGCCCATGACATGGGCGCGTTCGATGCCGAGATGATCGAGCAGGGCGGCCGCGTCCGAAGCCATTTTTGCGGGCGTGTAATCGGCCTCGTCATAGCTCTTCGATGACGAGCCGTGGCCGCGGTTGTCGAAGGCGATGGCGCGATATCCAGCGTCGTTGAGCGTCTTGAACCAGCCGGGCGACACCCAGTTGACGTAGTGGCTCGAGGCGAAGCCGTGGATCATGAGCACGGGATCGCCAGCGCCCGATACCGGCTGGCGGTCGAGAAAGGCAAGATCGAAGCCATCATGAGGAAAAAACTGCATCGGCAGGCGATCTTCCACGCTCACTTCGAGCCGACATTGGGAGAATCGCCCTTGTCCGCCGGTGGCATGCCGGGACCCGATGCCGTGCCGATCGCCGGATGGCGCAAAAGATCACCGTCGGCGATGCCGTCCCGGGCGGCGGTGCCGGCCTTGAGCTCGAGCACGAAACGGACCGGCTCACCGGGCGAGACGATCGCCTCGGATTGCGGCTCCCCTTTCTTGATGGCGCGTATCCTGCCGTCCTGGCCGACAAAGATCAAATCGAGCGGCATCGGCGTGTTCTTCATCCAGAAACTGACCTCGCGTGTCTCGTCGAAGACGAACAGCATGCCATGGTCGGCTGCCATGTCCTCGCGAAACATCAAGCCGGCCTCACGCTCTGCTTCGGTGTCGGCGACTTCAATGGAGAAGGATCGTTCACCGCCTTTCGTCACCGCAACCAGTGGTGCAGGGTCGACGGGCAGGATCATTGCCCGGCCATCGGCCGCGCCGGGGACCTGGAAATAGAAGAAAGCGCCTGCGCCGATCATGAATGCAGCAACGGCGCACATCACGCCCGCCGTCAGCGAATTCCTGTGAGACATATGAAATCCTCGGCCAGTCGCCCTAATGCGAGACCGGCAAGGTGCCCATATCGGGGTGAATTTCGGCGGCCATAAGGCCTTTGTCACCGCGCCCGAAACGGACAAGCACAACTTGCCCCGGCCGAAGCTCGGTGATGCCGTAGCGGCGCAAGGTCTCCATATGGACGAAAATGTCCTCGGTACCTTCGCCGCGCGTCAGGAAACCGAAGCCCTTGGTGCGGTTGAACCATTTGACCAGGGCGCGTTCGAGCCCGCTCTCCGGCGTCACCGCGACATGGGTGCGCTGTTCCTGCATTTCCGCGGGATGGACGGCGGTGGTGACATCCATGGAAAGCACGCGGAACGCCTGCAGCCCGCGATCGCCCTGCTTGACGAGGCAAACCACGCGCGCGCCTTCCAGAGCTGTCTGGAAGCCGTCCCGCCGAAGACATGTTACATGGAGGAGGATATCGCCCGAGACACCGTCATCGGGAAGGATGAACCCGTAGCCCTTGGCCACATCGAACCACTTGATGGCGCCGGCAATTTCGGTCAGGTCGGCGGCATCGTCGCCTTCGTCGCGCGTCAAGGCGTCGCCAAGGGTTCCGGCCCGCCCCGTCAAAGAGGCCTTTTCCCCCATAAGAATGCCCCCTTTTTTGCAAGAACACCGCAACTGATTCTTGACACCAGATTAACACCGCGGCTTCCGGTGTGTGCAAGACCTTCCCTGCCTTTTTTCACGGTTCATTGCGGGAATACCGAATTTGTTCTTTGCCGGCTTCGCCGGCCGCCGAGATTGCCCTTTCAGCGGGCCGACCCTATGTTGCGCCGCAACCCAAACATACCGAGGAAAATCCCATGCGCTATCTGCACACCATGGTCCGCGTCGCCGATGTCGATGCCTCACTCGATTTCTACTGCAACAAGCTCGGGCTGAAGGAGGTCCGCCGCTACGAAAACGAACAGGGCCGCTTCACGCTGATCTTCCTCGCCGCTTCCGAAGACGAGGAGAGCGGCGTCAACAACAAGGCGCCGTTGGTCGAACTGACCTACAACTGGGATCCGGAAGATTACAAGGGCGGGCGCAATTTCGGTCACCTCGCCTATGAGGTCGACGACATCTACGCCACGTGCCAGCATCTGATGGACAATGGCGTGATCATCAACCGGCCGCCGCGCGACGGCAACATGGCCTTCATCCGGTCGCCGGACGGCATCTCGATCGAGCTGCTGCAGAAAGGTCCGGCGAAGGCCAAGGCCGAGCCCTGGGCTTCGATGCCCAACACCGGAAGCTGGTAGGCGTCGATCTGATACCGGGGCGGATACCGCCCGCCAGCCGTTGGCGTTCGGCAAGACGACGCCTATCTGTGCGAAATCGCGCCGGCGACAGCTCCGGCGCATTGTCTTGCGAATGGGCAAACCGCCCGCGGAGAATTCCACCATGCCGTCCAGCCACGCCGACGTCGCCACCGAACATGCCAGCCGCTACCTGCAGCAATTGTGCAAGCACTGGGCGCACAAATTCCCGGTCGAATTCGATCCCACCCATGGCACGATCGATCTGTCGCTCGGCCGCACCGTCATGGATGCCGATGCGGGCACGCTGCACATCACTGTGTCGACCGACGAAGCCGGGTCGATCGAGCGGCTGGAAAGCGTCGTCGCCGATCACATCAAACGCTTTGCTTTCCGCGAGGAACTGACCTTCGACTGGAAACCAGCCGCCTAACCAGCTTAGTTCTTGCCTGCCTGGCCGGCCATTTCCAGCAGCGCCAGCACCGAGCGCCAGTTGCGCGCGGTGCCCGGCACCTTGAGAACGCGCCCAATAAGGTTGGCGAACACCGATTTGCCGAGCCCGTTCGGCGCATGCAAGTAGAGCACATCGCCCTTGACCTCGAAGCGCTCGGGACCGGTGCATTTTTCAGCCAGCCGCGCCACCTCATCGACGGTCGGCTCACGCTCCAGCGCGTAGGCATGGAGCTTGGTGTGGTCGGCGGCCGCTTCCGGATAGGGATTTTGTCTCACCAGCCGTTCGAACCAGTTGAGATCGCGCACCATGATGCGCGAATGAAAGCCCCATTTCTTCGCGAAAGCCGTTTCGATCTGTTTGGTCAGCGTGGCGGCGTCGCCCTTCCCGGCCCGGAAAACGACATTACCGCTCTGCACATAGCTGGCGACGTCGGAAAAGCCGAGATCCTCGAAGAACGAGCGCAGCTCCGCCATCTTGACGATGCGGTTGCCGCCGACATTGATGCCGGAAAACAGGGCGATGAAGATTTTTCCGCTCATATGATGAACCCCGCCAGCGTCTCGTTGTCGGTGATGTCCTGATACTGGACGCCCTCGGCCTCGAAATTCGCCTTCAGCAGGTCGAAGTTGCGACGGTCCTTGGTTTCGATGCCGATCAGCACCGAGCCGAAATTGCGCGCCGACTTCTTCAGATACTCGAAACGCGCAATGTCGTCGTCCGGGCCCAGCATTTCGAGAAAGTCGCGCAGCGCGCCCGGCCGTTGCGGGAAGCGGATGATGAAGTACTTCTTCAGCCCCTCGTAGCGCAGCGCCCGCTCCTTGACGTCCGGCAGCCGTTCGAAATCGAAATTGCCGCCCGAGACCACCGCGACAATGGTCTTGCCCCGGATCTCCTTCCTGGAAAAATCCTTCAATGCGTCGATCGCCAACGCGCCGGCCGGCTCGAGCACGACGCCTTCGACGTTGAGCATCTCGATCATCGTCGCGCAGAGCCGGTTTTCCGGGATCAGCCGCACCGTGTCGGCGGCAAAATCCTTGAGATACCGCAAGGGTTCGCGGCCGATCTCGGCAACCGCCGCGCCATCGACGAAGTTGTCGACCTTGGCGAGCTTCAGCCGCCTTCCCGCCGCAAGGCTGTCATGCAGGCTCGGCGCTCCGGCCGGCTCGCAGAAGACGAAACGCGCCTCTCGGCCCTGATCAGCGAAATAATGCGTCACGCCGGCGGCGAGCCCGCCGCCGCCGACCGGCAGCATGATGATGTCGGGCATGCGTGAGCCCGGCATCTGGTCCGCGATCTCATAGGCGACCGTGGCCTGCCCCTCGATGATGTCCTTGTGGTCGAAGGGCGGCACCATGTGGGCGCCGGAGCTTTCAGTGAATTCGAAGGCGGCGCGATAGCAGTCGTCGAAAAAGTCACCGACCAGCCTGATCTCGACGAAATCGCCACCGAACAGCCGGGTCTTGTCGATCTTCTGCTGCGGCGTCGTCACCGGCATGAACACGACACCCTTCTTGCCGAAATGGCGGCAGACGAAGGCGAAACCCTGCGCGTGGTTGCCGGCCGAGGCGCAGACGAACAGTTCGGCCTGATTGCCGGCGGCAAGCGCCTTGCGAAAGAAGTTGAAGGCGCCGCGGATCTTGTAGGAGCGCACCGGGCTCAGGTCCTCGCGCTTCAACAGCACCCGAGCCCCGGTCTTTCTCGACAAATAGTCGTTTTCCTGCAGCGGCGTTGCCGGAAAGATCTGGCGGATCGCGGCAGCAGCGGTAGCGACGCGCGAAGAAAAACTTGTCATGGCAGATCATCCCGAACCGCCCGCAGGCGCGTAAAACACCAGCCTATCGCATATCCGGTCCCTCAAGACCATTGTCCCGTAGCGCTCACATCCGCCAAGGCGAATTCCTGGCTTGCGAGCAGCCACTTGGAGGCGTTTGTTCATGAAAGTCGCCTCGCGGTGGAGCGAACGTAACGGGCGCCGTGCGCGGCATCCCGCCGACAGAGGACGCTGCCCCTCCTCCACCCTCGCCGCCATTGGCTTTCGCGCAACAGTGCGGCGGCCGTCATCGGGCGCCGACGACATTTTGGCCGGACACGACTTACTTCCGCCGCACTTCGCCTGCTGGGGAGATGTCGCGGAGGGTGGATGGCCCTTTTTGGGCTCTATTGGAATTTTGACGTGCATTTGAAGACGATTTGCATTCTTGTGCTTGCCTTGCTGGTGGCAGGCTGCGGAGGCGGCCGTAGAACCGAGGAACTGCTCGGCAGCGCCGTCATGTCCGTGCCGGTGACGGAAATCGCTGGCAATCACTCGATCTTCATTGCCACGACGCGCAAGAAATCCGACGATCCCAACAAGGTTTTCGACGGCGAGCGCTCGGCCACGCTGAACTATGCCCGCGTCAACGTCACCGTGCCAGGCGTCCACCAGACCGGTCAGATCGAACGGCGCTCGCGCGGCAAGTCGGATGACCCGGCGAAATATTTCATGGCTTCCGAGGTTGTCGGCTACGACACGCAGCCGAAATTCTCCAGCGCGCTCAACGCCGATATCGCGGCACGCGGCGGCCGCGTCATGGTCTTCGTCCACGGCTACAACACCGGCTTCGACGACGCGGTCTACCGCCTGACCCAGATCGTCCACGATTCCGGCTACCCAGGCACGCCGGTGCTGTTTTCCTGGGCGTCGGGCGCCAAGACCACCGACTATGTCTACGACAAGGAAAGCGCCAGCGCCGCCCGCGACCAACTCGAAGTGACGTTGCGCATGCTGCAGCAGTCCGGCGCGCGGCGCATCGACATTGTCGCGCATTCGATGGGGACCTGGGTGACCATGGAAACGCTGCGCCAGATGGCCATCAGCGGCGACCGTGACCTGGGCGGCAAGCTGGGCGACGTGGTGCTGGCATCGCCCGATATCGACGTCGACGTGTTCAAGAGCCAGATGCGGCGCTACGGCAAGCCCGACAAGCCGTTCATCCTGCTCTTGTCGGACGACGACCGCGCGCTGAGGCTGTCCGGCCTGATCGCCGGCTCGCGGCCGCGCGTCGGCGACTACAAGGATGCCGCCGACCTTGCCTCCTATGGTGTGACGGTGGTCGATCTCTCCAAGGTCAAGGGCAGCGACAGCTTCAACCACACCAAATTCGCCGACAATCCAACCCTGGTGAAGATGATCGGCCAGCGTTTGCGCGAGGATGATGGCTTTGCCAGCGACCGGGACGTGACCGACCGTATCAGCCTGCTCGGGCAGTAGATGCGGCGCCACGGGTTTCGCCGTGCCTGTTCACCATTGCAGAGGCATCAGCTCACTTTGAACTGGACCGCGCCGGTCTCTGGCTTTATCGGAAGAGCGAGCGGCGTCATGTTTTTGACGTCCCCCGTCATGGGAGCCGGCGCTTGACCTTGCGCTTCAACCGTTTCGTCGCCGTAACCCTGACGCTGCTGGTCGCCGGCTGCGCCGGTAATACGCACGATCTGCTCAACAAGACGACGGTCACCGTGCCCGCCTCCGACATCGCCGCCACCCACGAAATTTTCGTCGCCACCACCCGCCAGCAGGCGACCAAGGATTCGCGGCAGGTATTCGACGGCGATCGCTCCTTGACCACCAGCTACGCCCGCGTGGATGTCACCGTGCCGAAAGTCCACCAGGTCGGAGCTATCGAGCGGGCCAAGGGTTCGGCCAACTCGAACCCGGCCAAGCAATTCACCGCCACCGATGTCGTCCACTACGCCGATGCGCCGCAATTCGCCAAGGCGGTCGGCGCCGACATCGCCATGCGTGGCGACCGCGCGCTGGTTTTCGTGCATGGCTTCAACAACGGCTTCGACGATGGCATCTACCGGCTGACGCAGATCGCCCACGACACGAAATATCCGGGCACGCCGGTGCTGTTCTCCTGGGCGTCGAGCGCCAAGACGACGGGCTATATCTACGACAAGGACAGCGCCAACGCCGCTCGCGACGATCTCGAGGCGACGCTCAGGATGCTCGCCAAGACACGGGTCAAGAGCATCGACATCATCGCCCATTCAATGGGTACCTGGCTGACCATGGAGGCGCTGCGCCAACTCGCCATCACCGGCGACCGTGATCTCGGCGGCAAGCTCGGCTATGTCGTCCTGGCTTCACCTGACATCGATGTCGACGTGTTCAAGAAGCAGATGATACGCTACGGCAAGCCGGACAAGCCGTTTGCCGTGCTGCTGTCAGCCGATGACCGGGCGCTCAAATTGTCTTCACTTATCTCTGGCGACAAGCCGCGTGTCGGCGATTATGGCAATGCGGCCGATCTCGCCAGCTACGGCGTCTCCGTGGTCGACCTGACCAAGGCCAAGGGCGGCGACGGCGGCCTCAACCATGCAAAATTCGCCGACAATCCGATCCTGGTACAGTTGCTTGGCAACCGGCTGCGCACGCCGGCCGGCCTCGCTGCCGATGAGAGCCCGGCGGATCTCGCCAATGTCGGCGAAGGCCTGGGCAAGGCCGTCGGTTCGGTAGCCGACGTCGTTATCACCACGCCGTTCAAGGTGCTGACCATCGTCACCGGCGGGTGAGCGAGGCGCCGGTGCCTGGTCTTAGACGAAGAGGTCGACCTTCCGGAAGGTCGTCACGTCGATCAGTCCGACGTCGGAAATCCTGAGTTCCGGAATGACCACCAGCGCCAAAAGCGAATGCTGCATGTAGGCGTTGTTCAGGGAACAGCCCATCTTTCGCATCGCCTCGGTCAGTTTCTCAGCTTTGGCAGCGACGATCTCGGCGCGCTCGTCCGACATCAGCCCGGCGATCGGCATTTCGACCAGCGCCAGTTCCTTGCCCTTGGAGAACAGCACGACGCCGCCGCCAACTTCGCCCAGCCGGTTGACCGCCAGCGCCATGTCCTGCTTGTTGGTGCCGACACAGATGATGTGGTGGGCGTCGTGCGCCACACTCGAGGCCATGGCGCAATCGCTCATGTAGCCGAACCCGGAAACGAAGGCGTTGGTGACGCCGCCGGTGCCCCTGTGGCGCTCGACGAGCGCGATCTGGCAGACATCGTTGCGGCGATCCATGGCGACCAGCCCGTCCTCGACGGCGAGATCGGCCTCCAGCGCCCGTGTCGGCGCCTGGTTTTCGATGGCGCCGATGACACGCACGCGCACCTCGTTGGCACCCTTGGGAGCGACAATGTCGAAATCACCAGCCTTCAGTTTCTTGCCCAACTTGACGGTGTTCTTCGCCGTCTTCGGATAGTCGTAGGCCGGAATGTCGATCTCGAGCTTGCCGCCCTTGGCCAACCTGACGCCGCGCGCATAGACCTCGTCGATGGTCATTGCCGCGAGATCGGAGACAATCAGCAGGTCGCCCAACCGCCCAGGCGCGATCGAACCGATCTCGCGTTCCAGCCGGAAATGCTGGGCGGTGTTGATCGTCGCCATCTGGATCGCCGTCACCGGCTTCAACCCTTGGCTGATGGCGTGGCGCACCACCCGGTCCATGTGGCCTTCGTGGACCAGCGTGCCGGAATGGCTGTCGTCGGTGCACAGGATGAAGTTGCGCGGATCGATGCCGCCTTCGGTCACCGCCTTGATCTGCGAAGCAACGTCGTACCAGGCCGAGCCCAGCCGCAGCATGGCCTTCATGCCCTGGCGCACGCGGGCGATGGCGTCCTCGGCGCGCGTGCCCTCGTGATCGTCCTCGGGGCCGCCGGCGACATAGCCGTGGAACGGCAAGCCAAGATCGCGCGAGGCATAGTGGCCCCCGACGGTCTTGCCGGCACGAACCGTCGCCGCGATCTCGCCCGACATCACCGGATCGTTGGCGGCGACGCCCGGAAAATTCATCACTTCGCCGAGCCCGATGATGTTTGCCCAGGTCATCGCTTCCGCGACATCGGCGACCGTCAACTCGGCGCCGGCGTGCTCCAGCCCAGGTGCGGAAGGCACGCAGGACGGCATCTGCACATGCACGTTGATTGGCATGGCCACCGCCTCGTCATGCATCAGCCGCACGCCGGGCAGGCCAAGCACATTTGCGATCTCGTGCGGATCGATGAACATCGAGGTGGTGCCGTGCGGAATGACGGCGCGACAGAATTCGGTCACCGTCACCATGCCGCTCTCGACATGCATGTGCGCATCGCACAGGCCGGGCACCAGATAGCGCCCGCCGGCGTCGACCACCCTGGTGCCCTGGCCGATGGCGTGGCTGGCATTCGGCCCGCAATAGGCGAAGCGGCCGCCTGATATGGCGATGTCGGTGCCGGCGATGATCTCGCCGGAGTGAACGTTAACCCAACGGCCGTTGCGGATGACGAGATCGGCGGGCTTGCGGCCCATGGCGACGTCGACCAGATCAGTCGCCATCTCGGTCCAGGGTTTTGGTTTCGTCGCATGCGCCGCCGGCTTCTTTGCCATGAAAGGACTCCTGTTTGCGCGACTTTGCCAAGCCTGCCTGGTTTTGACCAGCGCCAAACAACGGATGGGGTTAGGGCTAGGCAGCGTTCACGGAAGCCCTTCGCCCTCACAAAGGCTGTTCAGCCTTGACCTCGACGGTGACTTTCGCACCTCCGGCCGAAATCCGTTCGGCGAGATGCTGGAGTTCACCTGGAGCGAAGGTGCCGTTGAGCATCACTTCGCCGCGGAGGATCGGTTCGACCAGGCGCGGCGACGCCACCACGGTGCCGTCGACGCTGAGATCGACCACCTTGCCGACATTGGCCTTGGTGAAGTCGGCGAACGCCTTTGCGCTGTCCGGCGTCATCTTGAGGTTGAGTGCCATCTGGACCGACGCCTGATCGGACACAACCGCGGCTTTGGCAATGGCGAGAGTCAACGGCTCGGCCATGGCGAGGCCGCAGGCAAGCAGCATGATGGCCGTTCCAGCGATGAGGCGAGCCAGGCTGATCATCGGAATTTTCCCAGCAAGACGGCCATCTTGCACGCTGACAGCCCCTGGGCAATGCCAGGTGCCCTCGGCCTCGGCTTCCAGGCCACGCCTGGCGAACGACACACCGCAGCCAGAAACAGGATTCCGTTTTGTCGCAAACCGGTCTACCTTGGCTCCCAGGATTTTTCCAACTCTTCACCCGGGGAGTTCGAATGTATCGCCTTGTCGTCGCCAGTGCCGGCCTTCTTGCCGTCCTGTCCATGCCGGCTCTAGCAGCCGACCCGACAGTCGACTTGCCGATGACCGCGCCCGGCTTCGACTGGACCGGATACTATGCCGGCCTGCAGGCAGGTTATGGCTGGGGCCAATCCGATATCTCGGGAAACGACGGTGGACCGTTTTCCGTCTCGCCCGACATTGATGGCGGTTTCATCGGCGGGCACGTCGCCGGGCTGTGGCAGTTCGAGCAGGCGGTGATCGGCGCCGAAGCCGATCTCAACTATTCCTCGATCGATGGCACGGCGGAACTCGGCGGACCCGGAAATGTCGTTGGCACCGATATCAAATGGTTCGGGTCGGTCAACGCCAAGGCCGGATATGCAATGGATCGTGTGCTGGTATACGGCATGGGCGGCATCGCCTTCGCCGGTATCGAGACGTCGCAAGCCGCGGGATCCGAATTCTCAGAGACACGCATGACTGTTGGCTGGAGCGTGGGTGCCGGCGTCGACTATGCGCTGACAGACAAGTTCATTGTCGGCGCGCAGTATCGCTACTACGATTTCGGCTCCGAGCACTATGATGGATCCGCCGATTTCGTGGCCCGCGACCAGGACACGAAGCTGAACACCGTCGGCATCAATCTGAGCTACAAGTTCTGAGCGCGCCAATAGCGATCGGCGAGCGAACGCCGTGACGTAGTAAACAATTTCGATGAGAGGGGCGGCCGACGCCCCCAGTGGGCGGGGGGATTGGGTTGGGCCTGAAGGCGCCGGCCTTGGCGGATCAAATCCGCCGCATGAACATCCTACCAGTGCCCGCGGCGCGGATAATTCCGTGATCGCACCAGTATCGCCATAGGCCGTCGTCTGGGGTGCGCGTTCAGGCATGGCCAAGAACACGACTTGACGGCTTGTCTCTGGCATCTGAAAAGGGCTGATCTGCGGACGTGGCGGAATTGGTAGACGCAAGGGACTTAAAATCCCTCGATCTCTGATCGTACGGGTTCGATTCCCGTCGTCCGCACCACGTTCAAAGGAATATCGCTGGGCGAGTTGGAGGGGCGCAACGCCGGTCACGAAGACATCGGGCACGATGGCTGAATTAATGGTTTCCTGCGCATAGTGACGTCATACCGACCAGGGCTTGTGCGTGAGCATGGAGTTCGCGCGCAGCCTGCCGGTATTCGATCTCGTCGCCGCTGCAAACGACCATAAACTGCGCCGCGAATTCATGGGTGGTTGTGGCCGGTTTTGCCAACATAGTTCCCGCGATCTCCGACATGCCGCTGTGGATACGCTTCAGATCATTGTCGGAAATGCCAAAAGAGATCGAATTCCTGAGTGCTTCCCAACGCCGGAAGCCCGCCAGGATCGGGCTTTCGTTCAGGTTCGCGGCAGAAGTCCTGGGCAGCGCAGCGGCTCCCATGGCTGGAATCGAGACGACCGTGCCAAGCGCGGCGCTTCTCGTCGTTGCATGAAAAATCATATCCAAATCCCTACGATTGAACCCGATCTCTACGGCCGGCTACCCGATGCCGCATTGCTCTAAGTCAAATCGTCGGCAACAGGCCGAAAGCGGCGAGCGTGGATCAAACCTCGGATTCAAGCAGTGATTGGGTTCAGCTTCAAATGCTGGATCAGGATAATCGTCTTGGCATCGACGATCCGGCCGTCGGCGATGCCGGCCAGCGCCTCGTCGAGCGGCATCTCCAGAACCTCGATGTCCTCGCCTTCTTCCGGAGCGCCGCCGCCGGCCGAGATGCGGTCGGCGGGTGAATAGCGGGCAACGAAGAACCACAGCCGCTCGGTGACGCTGCCCGGGCTCATGTAAGGCGAAAACAGCCGCTCGATCTTGTTCAACCGGTAGCCGAGTTCTTCCTCTGCTTCCTTGCGGATGGCGGTCTCCGGATCGTTTTCGTCGAGCAGCCCGGCACAGGCCTCGATCAGCGGCTCGCGGTGGCCGGTGACATAGGCGGGATAACGGAACTGACGCACCAGAAGCACCGTCGAACGCTGAGGATCGTAGGGCAGGATCACAGCGCCGTCGCCGCGATCATAGGTCTGGCGGATTTGCGTCTCCCACTGGCCGTCACGCCGGCGATAGTCGAGCACGGTCTTCTTCAGCACCGCCCAGTCGTCCGAAAGAACCTCCTCGGAACGGATACGAATGCGATCTTCCATCGGATACCTCGGTATTTGCCGCCGAGCGCAGGCGTAGCCGCGAAGCGGCGCCGGCGCAATCGGGTCAGCGATTGGTCCAGGACGCGCTTCACTCTCTCGTGTGTGGTATGGGAGGGTTCCGTTGCCTAAATAGCGCGTTCCCTTCCCCGGAGTCCTTTCATGACGACATCGCTTTTCCAGCCGATCACGCTCGACGGTTTGAGCTTTCCCAATCGCATCGCGGTGGCGCCGATGTGCCAGTATTCGGCCGAGGACGGCTCAGCCAGCGACTGGCATCTCTACCACTGGATGAACCTGGCCATGTCCGGCGCCGGCATGATCACTGTGGAGATGACCGATGTCGAGCGCCGCGGGCGCATCACGCATGGCTGCCTCGGCCTCTATTCCGATGACAACGAAGCCGCGGCGCGGCGCACGCTAGACGCGGCCCGACGCGTCGCAGCACCGGGCACGAAATTCGGCACGCAGCTTGCGCATGCCGGCCGCAAGGCCTCGAACCGCAAGCCCTGGGAAGGCGGCGGGCCGCTGCAGCCGAACGAAGACCCCTGGCAGACCGTCTCGGCCTCGGCCATCGCCTACGACACCGGCTGGAACGTGCCGCACGCGCTGGAAGACGAGGAGGTCCTGCAGCTCATCGCGCGGTTCGTCGAAGCCGCCAAGCGGGCCGAACGCGCCGGCTTCGACTTCATCGAACTGCACGCCGCACACGGCTACCTGATCTTCCAGTTCCTGTCGCCGCTGTCCAACCAGCGCACGGACCGTTGGGGCGGCTCGCTGGAGAACCGGATGCGCCTTGTCGTCGAAATCGCCCGGGCCGTGAAGAAGGCGGTGCCGAAGCTGATGCTCGGCACGCGGCTGTCGGTGAAGGATTGGGTCGATGGCGGCTTCGACGTCGAGGACGCGATCGCGGTGGCGAAGGCGCTAAAGGCCGAGGGGGTCGCCTATCTCTGCTGCTCCAGCGGCGGCAATTCGCCGTTGCAGAAACTGCCCACCGGCCCGGGCTACCAAGTGCATCTGGCGGAAGCCGTGCGCAAGGGCGCCGGCATCCCGACCCGCGCCGTCGGCCTGATCGACGATCCCAGGCAGGCCGAGGCCGTCATCGCCGAGGGCCGCGCCGACATGGTGGCGCTGGCGCGCGCCTTCCTGGCCGATCCGCGCTGGGGCTGGCGCGCGGCCGCCACGTTCAGCGAAAAGATTCATCCGGCGCCGCAGCTCGCCCGCTCGGTGACGACGATGCAGCACTGGATGAAGGCGGCGGGCTGACCGGCCCGGCCTGCCGAAATCGACACGATCCTGCCCTGCCCGATTGCGACAACGCGGCTTCAATTCTTGCCGCGAACTGTTACGTTGGGTGAGGGCGCGGCCGGGCTTGGGAGGTAATCATGTCGTTCAGGGCATTCTTGCCGGCTGCAATGCTGGCGGCGGTGACCGGTTTTTGGCTCAATTCATCGACGGCGAGCGTCGCGCAGTATTGCGAGGGCACGGTGCACGGCCTGTCGGGGCGCTACAATTTGGCCACAGGCAGCGGCTTTCTCGCCGTGCGGGCACGGCCGAACTCGTCATCGCGGATGATCGGACAGCTTTTCAACGGCGATCACACCGAGATATTCGACCGGCGCGGCAACTGGTACCAGGTCGAAATCGGCGGCACGACCGGCTGGGCGAACGCACGCTGGCTACGCAACGATTGCGGCTATTGAGCTGCTGCCTCGATGTCGCTCCGAGGGCTCGGACGGCCACCGGAGCAGAGTCTCCAAATGGAAGCTGAGACGTTTGGGCGCAGGTTCGCGCCACTTTTGCAACCAAATTGGCTGTTTTGCGTTGCGGCCATGATGGACAACAAGCCCTTTGAAACGCCGGTCGTGGTCGAACTCGGTCATGTCGGCAAATATCGTCATATACGCAGCACGCAGGAAGCGGCGGAGTGCCTGATGACAGTGTGGCCGCTCAATCGCGGCCCGCGCCATCGTGACGCCCTCGACACTTGCCTCAAAGTGCTGGAAGGTTATCGTTCGACAGCGGAAGCGCGACGGGCATTGATCGAGGCCGCCAGGGAATCGGAAGTGCTGGTGCCCGACGACAGGCTTCCCGACGACCGGCTGCATTGAGCAGGCGGACCTTTCAACCGGAGGTTTTGATGGCGAAGCTGACTTACAAGATCGTCGAGCATGACGGCGGCTGGGCCTACAAGGTCGGTTCGACCTTCTCGGAGACATTTCCCACCCATCAGGATGCGCTGCGCGCCGCAGAGATCGCCTCGGCAGAGCAGCAGGTGGCGGGCGCGACGGACGGCATCCAGTACGAGGATGCCGACGGCAAATGGCATGAAGAACTGGCCGACGGCCGTGACCGGCCACAGACGGAAGTGTCCGAGTAGATTTTCCGCAGAGAATTTGCCAGCAGGAACAGGCAGGGCGCCGGCCGTGGACGTCAGGAGAGACGACGTCCCGCGGCCAGCGGCTGCCCAGCGGCTTAATTATTTGCCGCAGTACTGATCGTTCACATTGCCCTGGGCATTGGCGTCAGGCCCGGCCGTGCTGTAGGCACAAGGGCCGGCCGGACCCGAATTGCCTAGGCTGTCCAGCCCAGAGCGGTCGCCATTGATGCTTCCGGTCGTGTTCTGGTCGATGCCAGAAGACTCTTCATTGCCGAACTGCCACCAGTTGTGATGGCTGGAATATGCGCCGTCGGATGACTGGGCCATCGCTGACGTGGCGAGACCGATCGTCAGAACCGATGCCGCGAGAAGTTTCGTGTACATTGAATTACTCCGTGTCTTGGTCGCCTTGGGTGCGACACGGGGTAAACCCGGCACTCAGCCGGTTGGTTCATTGAAATTGTCGTGAGGCTGTGGTGATGCAAACGCACGGCCGGCAATCCGCTCGATGAAATCGATGACCCGCCTGGGCTCGATAAACTGCGGCATATGGCCGATGCCGTCGACTGGCTCGAAATCGAGCCCTTCGATCCTGCCGAGCATCGGCTCGCCATGGATACGGATATCGATGACGCGGTCGGCGGTTCCGAACAGGATGCCGGCGGGCATGGCAATTTCGCCATAGCGCCGCTCGATGCGTCCGAGATCCTGTTCGACGGCCACTATATCGCTCGACGTCGCATGGAAATGACGGGGCCTCAGTCCGAGCCACCCACCACCCTCGACCATATAGTTGGCGGGAAAGGTCTGCGGCGCGAAGACGAATTCCATTGTCGGGCGCGCATATCGCAGGCTTGTCGGTATCGCCAAGGTATAAGCCATGATCCAACGCCATAGGCGCGATCGAATATACAGCGCGCCGACCTTCTTGCTCATGCCGGGTTCCAGATGTGTCAAGGGTGCCAGCAAGGCGATGCCCGAAATCGCGTCGGGATGGTCCACGGCCAGGGCCAGCGTGATGGCGCCACCCAGCGAGTGGCCGACCACCAGCGGCCTTTCCAGCCCCAGCTTTTCGATGAAGCGGCGCACCAGGGCCGCCTGTTCGGGCAACCGGCCGGTGGCGCCGTTCGCGCGCACCGAATAGCCCGATCCCGGACGATCGAGCGCGACCAGCCGATAGCCCGGGCCGAAATGGCCGAACAAAGTGTGCCGGAAGTGATGGAGTTGAGCACCAAGCCCGTGCAGGAAGACGACCGGCCTGCCCTCGCCGACATCGACATAGTGGATGCGGTTGCCGTCGATGTCGACGAATTTTCCGACCGGCGGCACCAGTCTCCGCGCCTTTGCCGCGATCCACAGCGTCGCCAGCACAAGGCAGGCCACCCCCAGCACCGCCAGCAACAACAGGGCCAGCAGCCACGACAGGATCGATAACAGCATTGTTCACCTGGACCAGAAACGGTTTGAGCTTACCCGCATCCGGTCACGCTGCAACCTCGCATCGAAACGGGTGCAGCCGGACATCGATACTCACCGCCCGCGCGGCATTGCCGACAGCCACGCGGCGCGCTATCTCAGGCGACCCGTCAGCCGGAGCCTCCCATGCCTGAAATCGTTACCGCCGCCATGCTTGTCATCGGCGATGAGATTCTGTCTGGCCGCACCAAGGACAAGAACATCGGCCACCTCGCCGACATCATGACGGCAATCGGCATCGACTTGAAGGAAGTGCGCATCGTTCCCGACGAGGAAGACGAGATCATAGCCGCGGTGAATGCCGTGCGTGCGCGCTATACCTACGTGTTCACCACAGGCGGCATCGGCCCGACCCATGACGACATCACGGCCGATTCGATCGCCAAGGCGTTCGGCGTGCCCTGCGAATACGATGCCAAGGCCTATGCGATGCTGGGCGAAAGCTACGCGGCGCGCGGCATCGAATACACCGATGCGCGTAAGCGCATGGCGCGGATGCCGCGCGGCGCCGACCACATCGACAACCCTGTATCGGTGGCGCCCGGCTTTCGCGTCGGCAATGTCCACGTCATGGCCGGCGTGCCCTCGATCTTCCAGGCCATGCTCGACAATGTGGTGCCGACGCTGAAGACAGGCACGAAAATGCTGTCGGCCACGGTGCACTGTCCGTTCGGCGAAGGCCTTGTCGGCGGGCCGTTGGGCGAGATCCAGAAAGCGCATCCGGAAACGATCATCGGCTCCTATCCAAAGTATGGCGACGGCAAGTTCTGGACCGAACTGGTCGTTCGCGCCCGCAGCCAGGCGGCGCTCGACGCCGCGCGAGCCGATGTCGAGGCGATGGTGGCGGGTTTCGCCGCCACGGCGAGTTGATGGCTCCGGCTGGAACCAAGCCCTGCGCGGCGACGTTTTCCTGAACGCGAGCTCCAAGGCTCGCCAGATTGAGGGATCACCATGCGCTTCAAGACCATCGTTGCCATTCTGCAGAACGAGCAGGACGCGGAACGCGTGCTCGACTGCGCCATTCCGCTCGCCAGCCGCTTCGAGAGCCATCTGATAGGCATCCATGCGGAGGCGCTTCCGGTACCCTACACCTCGGCGACAGGCTTTCCGGATACGGAATTCCTGCAGGTCTCCGCCGACATGAACCGGGAGCGGGCCGACAAGCTGCAGGCCGTGTTCCTCCGGCGCATCGAGGATTCCGGCCTGTCCTTCGAGTGGCGCAGCCTGGAGAGCTTCTCTGGCGACAGCGCGCTGACCGGCATTTCAAGCGTGCGCGCCGCCGATCTCATCATCGCTGCCCAACGCGAGACGGGCGGCGACCCGGGCGCCGATGTCGACACGCTGGTCTATGATGCGGGCCGACCGGTGCTGGTGGTGCCGAGCACCGGTCCGTTGGTGACCACATTCAAACATGTCTTGCTCGCCTGGAACGGCAGCAAGGAGGCCGCACGCGCCGCCTTTGACGCCCTGCCGTTCATCATCGAGGCCGAAAAGACCGACATATTGGTCATCGATCCGCCCGATACGCTCGACGAAAGCCCGGAGGCCGCCGGCGCCGAAATCGCGTCTGCCCTGTCGCGCCATGGCGCCACGGTCAGTGTCTCGGTGCAGAAATCGGACGGCGCCTCGGTCGACGACATGATTCAGAACCGGGTCGCCGAGACCGGCGCCGATCTCCTGGTGCTTGGCGCCTATAGCCATTCCTGGCTGCGGCAGCTGCTATTCGGCGGAGTGACTCGCACGGTGCTGCGCACGGCGCAGGTGGCGGCCTTCCTGTCGCGATAAGTCCACAGCCATCGCTGCCGGCCGCCCTTGCCAAGTCCACGGTTTACCAGTTAATTCCGCGCGCATTCCCCTGTTTATGTGCACGCGGCCCTCGCGTGCTGCGGAGTGCGCGAAAAATGTCCCTTCCCGAAAAAGCCTTTCCGGTCTCCTGGGACCAGTTCCATCGTGACGCCCGCGCACTTTCCTGGCGGCTTTCCGGCGCCAATAAAGGGCAATGGAAGGCGATCGTCTGCATCACGCGCGGCGGTCTGGTTCCGGCGGCGATCATTGCGCGGGAGCTCGGCATCCGCATCATCGAGACGGTCTGCGTCGCCTCCTACCACGACTACACCAGCCAGGGGCAGTTGCAGGTGCTAAAGGAGGTGACGCCCGCGCTGCTCGCCGACGACGGCGCCGGTGTACTCATCATCGACGACCTGACCGACACCGGCAAGACCGCCGGCATCGTGCGCGCGATGATGCCCAAGGCGCATTTCGCGACCGTCTACGCCAAGCCGAAGGGCAGGCCGCTGGTCGATACTTTCGTTACCGAGGTCAGTCAGGACACCTGGATCTATTTCCCCTGGGACATGGGCTTCACCTATCAGAAGCCGATCGCCGACGACCACGCCGGCTGATTCGCGACACGCCGCTTTTTCCAATTACGCCGTCACCGGCGATAATATTCGCTTCGGCACATGGGTCTGCGGGGCAGGATATCCTATGGAATCTGTCTCTGTTGGTGGAAATCGGCCGGCCTGAGCGAAGTTTTTACTTTTATTGGTCACAATTAGCCGTAAGATTCGTAAGGCGGCAAACGATTCTGGAGGCTGGGGGCTAGCTTCTCCGATGTTAACGAGGCCAACGACGCATAACCATCTGGCTGACAGGGTCCGGCGACTCTTCGGCAACGCGCCGTGCCGCCTGCAAGTTGCCGCCCTGCCCTGGCGCGATACCGGAAACGGCGTCGAGATCATGCTGATCACAAGCCGCGATACCGGCCGCTGGGTGTTGCCAAAGGGCTGGCCGGAGGCCAGGGAGCCGCTCAGCGAGGCAGCGGCGCGCGAAGCCGGCGAGGAAGCCGGATTGCGCGGAAGCGTCTCCCATATCGAAGCCGGCCGCTACTTCTATGCCAAGGTGCTGGGATCAGGCGAAGAAGTGCCCTGCGAGGTGCTGGTGTTTCCGCTGCTCGTCGACAAGATCGCCGACCGCTGGAAGGAAAAGCACTCCCGGACCCGCAAATGGGTCAGTTCCAGCGAAGCAGTACGCATGGTCAATGAACCGGACCTTTGCCAGATCATCGCCTATTTCTGCGCCGACCCGCATAGGTTTGCCTGAGCGGGGATTGCCCGCATGCCGTGTATTTGGTTGCGCCTTTACAACCCGTGTGACATGGCTGTGAAGGGTTTGCTAATCATTCCCCGCTAGAAGATGTGCCAATCTGGGTTTCATCAATGGCGAATCCTGTAGACTCACATCAGCAAGATCCCGAGCCACAGCGCGAGCATCGTCCGCGCGTGCTCAAGGGCGCGACGATCATCACCGGGATTCAAAATTCGGAAATCGCCGTCATGCTGCGCAACCAGCATGCTGGCGGGGCCGAATTGAAGATACCGCTCGAGTCGCGGGTACCCGATCGTTTCCTTCTTTATGTGCCGCTTGACGGGGTCGCTTATCGCTGCGAGGTGCGCTGGCGCCGCAACGACAGGATCGGGGTCCAGTTTACTGGTACCGAGCCGAAGCCGAAGCTGCATTACGGCTGACATCGGGTGCGCGAGCCTGAGAGGCTTTTGCCGCCGAGCCGATCGCTCCCGGCTGGCGCCTCCCGACCGTCGCCGGGTGGCAAATCCGCCGCCCGAAATGGCAATCGCGCGGCCCATTTCTATCCCCGTTATCCACATGCGTGACACACAAGATGTTGGGGTCACAAAAGCTACGCAAACGAATCCTTGACGGCGCAAACCGAGTCGCCTTTTATAGGCCATGCGCTCCTGTTGAGAGTGCGACCGGAAAGTTCTGAGCCCGGTCTTTTTCCCGGATTATGTGCGTTTTTTCCCGCATTTGCGCCTCTTTACGAGGCCGGCGGAAGCGTTGGGATTGTGGGGTGTTGGGGCGACGAAAGGGAGAATTGTCGGACTGGAATAAATTGTCTGTTAATACTATATTTAGTGTTTGCAGGTAGGTTCGACGCTAGATAGTGTGAATTTCCCTCCAGTGAGGGAATCGAAAAATTCAGTTTTGAGGGACCCGCAAGGTCGGTTGGCAGCCTCGGCAAGCGCCTGGCAAGGCGTTTTGTCGTGAGCGTGGCAATAGCTTGCGAAGAGGAGATGCCGGCGTTGTTCGCAATGCCGGCCGGCGGCGGACTGCGCGTTTCGCAATGGGGTAGAGAAATCCCCTCGGAAAAGCGCTATATATAGACAAAAGGACCGGACCAATGCGCATCGAGCGTCGTTTCACCAAGCAAGGCCAATCAGCTTATGCGGAGATCGAATTCCGTAAGGCGCTTTCCGAGATCAAGAATCCGGATGGCTCGGTGGTGTTCCGTCTCGACAATATCGATGTGCCGGCACAGTTCTCCCAGGTCGCCGCCGACATCCTGGCGCAAAAATATTTCCGCAAGGCCGGTGTCCCCGCGCGCCTGAAGAAGGTCGAGGAGAACGACGTCCCCTCCTTCCTGTGGCGCTCCGTCGCCGACGATGCCGAACTGGCCAAGCTGCCGGAGGCCGAGCGCTATGGTTCGGAAATCGACGCCCGTCAGGTCTTCGACCGGCTGGCCGGCACCTGGACCTATTGGGGCTGGAAGGGCGGCTACTTCAAGTCGGAGGAAGACGCGCGCGCTTTCCGCGACGAGCTAGCCTATATGCTGGCCACCCAGCGCGTTGCGCCGAATTCGCCGCAATGGTTCAACACCGGGCTGCACTGGGCCTACGGCATTGACGGTCCGAGCCAGGGCCATTTCTATGTCGACCCCTTCACCGGCAAGCTGACCAAGTCGAAATCCTCCTACGAGCACCCGCAGCCGCATGCCTGCTTCATCCAGGGCGTGCAGGACGACCTCGTCAACGAGGGCGGCATCATGGATCTGTGGGTGCGTGAGGCGCGCCTGTTCAAATATGGCTCCGGCACCGGCTCCAACTTCTCGCTGCTGCGCGGCGAAGGTGAAAAGCTGTCCGGCGGCGGCCGCTCTTCCGGCCTGATGAGCTTCCTCAAGATCGGCGACCGTGCAGCGGGCGCCATCAAGTCGGGCGGCACGACGCGCCGTGCGGCCAAAATGGTCATCGTCGACGCCGACCACCCCGATATCGAGGAATTCATCGACTGGAAGGTCAATGAAGAGCAGAAGGTCGCCTCGCTGGTGACCGGCTCCAAGATCGTCAAGAAGCATCTCGAAGCCATCATGAAGGCCTGCGTCAATTGCGAAGGCCATGACGATGACTGCTTCGATCCGGCCATCAACACGGCGCTGAAGCGCGAGATCAAGGCGGCCAAGAAGTCGGCGGTGCCGGAGAATTACATCTACCGCGTCATCCAGTTCGCCAAGCAGGGCTACACTTCGATGTCGTTCAAGACCTACGACACCGACTGGGATTCGGACGCCTACCTGACCGTTTCGGGCCAGAACTCCAACAATTCGGTGTCGCTGAAGGACAATTTCCTGCGCGCCGTCGAGCAGGACGCCGACTGGCACCTGACCGCCCGCAAGGACGGCAAGGTCCTGAAGACGCTGAAGGCCCGGGATCTCTGGGAAAAGATCGGCTATGCCGCCTGGGCGTCGGCTGATCCCGGCCTGCACTTCAACACGACGATGAACGACTGGCACACCTGCGCCTCGGCCGGTGCGATCCGGGCCTCCAACCCGTGCTCGGAATACATGTTCCTCGACGACACGGCCTGCAACCTCGCCTCGATCAACCTTTTGCCCTACCGCAACGCCGACGGCACGATCGATATCGCGGCTTACGAGCACACGGTGCGGCTGTGGACCATGGTCCTCGAAGTCTCGGTGATGATGGCGCAGTTCCCGTCGAAGGAGATCGCCAAGCTTTCCTATGACTACCGCACGCTCGGCCTCGGCTACGCCAACATTGGCGGCCTGCTGATGACCTCGGGCATTCCCTATGACTCCGACGAAGGCCGCGCCATCTGCGCCGCGCTCACCGCCATCATGACCGGCGTCGCCTATGCCACCTCGGCCGAGATGGCCTCCGAACTCGGCG
This sequence comes from Mesorhizobium erdmanii, assembly GCF_013170725.1. Lineage (NCBI taxonomy): Bacteria > Pseudomonadati > Pseudomonadota > Alphaproteobacteria > Hyphomicrobiales > Phyllobacteriaceae > Mesorhizobium > Mesorhizobium erdmanii. Next base: position 4,264,202 of record NZ_CP033361.1, read on the forward strand.
CCTTCCCGGACTATGACCGTAACGCCCAGAACATGCTGCGCGTCATGCGCAACCATCGCCGCGCCGCCTATGGCGACAAGGACGGCTACGAGAAGCTCGCCGTCAACCCGGTGCCGCTGGTCGCTTCCGACCTCAAGCAGCAGGCGCTGGCCGAGCATGCGAAAGCCGCCTGGGACCGCGCCATCGAGCTCGGCGAGGAACATGGCTACCGCAATGCGCAGGCAACCGTCATCGCGCCGACCGGCACGATCGGCCTGGTCATGGATTGCGACACCACCGGCATCGAGCCGGACTTCGCCCTGGTGAAGTTCAAGAAGCTCGCCGGCGGCGGCTACTTCAAGATCATCAACCGCGCCGTGCCGGAAGCGCTGCGCACGCTCGGCTACTCCGAAGCCCAGATCGGCGAGATGGAGGCCTATGCGGTCGGCCACGGCAACCTCAACCAGGCGCCGGCAATCAATCCGGGCTCGCTCAAGGCGAAGGGCTTCACCGACGACAAGATCGCGGCGCTCAATGCGGCGCTGAAGTCGGCCTTCGACATCAAGTTCGTCTTCAACCAGTGGACGCTCGGCGCCGACTGGGTGAAGGAGGCCTTTGGCTTCACCGACGAGCAGCTCAACGACTTCTCGTTCGAGATGCTGCCGGCGCTGGGCTTCTCCAGGAAGGACATCGAGGCCGCGAACATCCATGTCTGCGGTGCGATGACGCTGGAAGGCGCGCCCTTCCTCAAGGCCGAACACCTTGCCGTTTTCGACTGCGCCAGCCCGTGCGGCAAAATCGGCAAGCGCTCGCTGTCGATCAACAGCCACATCCAGATGATGGCGGCGGCGCAGCCATTCATCTCCGGCGCCATCTCCAAGACCATCAACATGCCCAACGATGCGACGGTGGAAGACGCCAAGAGCGCCTACATGCTGTCGTGGAAGCTGGCGCTGAAGGCCAACGCGCTCTACCGCGACGGCTCGAAACTGTCGCAGCCGCTCAATGCCTCGCTGCTCGCCGATGGCGAGGAGGACGAGGACGATGCGGTCGAGCAGTTGATCCAGGCTCCGGCGGCCGCACGTGCGGCGCAGATCACCGAACGGATCGTCGAGCGCATCATCGAGCGCGTGTCGCGCGAGCAGGAAAAGCTGCCCGGCCGCCGCAAGGGTTATACGCAGAAGGCCAAGATCGGCGGCAACACCATCTTCCTGCGCACCGGCGAATATGATGATGGCCGCCTCGGCGAGATCTTCATCGACATGAACAAGGAAGGCGCCACGCTGCGTGGCCTTCTCAACAACTTCGCCATCGCCATTTCGCTCGGCCTGCAGTACGGCGTGCCGCTCGACGAATATGTGCACGCCTTCACCTTCACCAAGTTCGAGCCGGCCGGCATGGTTATCGGCAACGATGCCATCAAGAGCGCGACGTCGATCCTCGACTATGTGTTCCGCGAGCTGGCGATTTCCTATCTCGGCCGCAACGACCTTGCCCATGTCGACCAGTCGGACTTCTCCAACACCGCGCTCGGCCGTGGCATCAGCGAGGGCAAGACCGACGCCGTCTCCAAGGGCCTGACCCGCGGTTCGCCGGTAAAGCTGGTTTCCCGGGCGATCGGCAACGAGCCGAAGGGCTTTGCCGGTGCGGGAGCCCCTGCCCGCTCGGCGCCGACCGCCTTCTCCGGCTCCAACGTGCTGGCGTTGAAGCCGGCCAGCGACGAGGCGGTCGCCTACAAACGCGACTATGAGGAGCGGGCCAAGGAACTGGCCGAGGACATCGCCTTCGAGGAAGCGGCGGGCGCCGCTTCCGAGACTTCGGATGCCACGGCTGCGCTGTTCACCGATGCCGCGGCGAATGAGGCGGCCGAAGCGAAGAAACTCGCCGCCGACCGCCGCGCCAAGTCACTGCTGCAAGGCTACACCGGCAATTCCTGCTCCGAGTGCCAGAATTTCACGATGGTAAGGAATGGGACCTGCGAGAAGTGCGACACTTGCGGTGCAACGAGCGGGTGCAGCTGAGAACGGCCCAGGTCGACGAGGAATTCGACCATGGACAAGTCACCTCACACCTTTCGTTTAATTGATGGGGGCGGGCAAGCGCCCGCCCGGTGGCTTGACATTCCCTCTGCAGTTATCGGCAGATCACCTTTCGAAAAAACAGACAACGTCGTTTATCGGGTTGCTCAACATGACGCCCGTAAGGCCTTGGAACTTGGCAGGAAGCAGCCGCTTCTGGATCTCTGGAGTGTTGTGTTAGGCGAGATACCGCCTGTGAACAACGCGTTATCAAAATGGGGAAAAACAGCGGAAGCACACAAACTCTCCTCACTGCTTGGCGCACACGCCTGCTTCCGTGGTATCAAGCGTCCTGCAGGGAACGATGACAAGGGGTTTGATTTTTACGCTTTCGTATCAAAGCCCGCCATATTCTTCGTGTATGATCCAAATCTCGGCTGCGTGATCAAGCCGTCACACGTGCCAGAGGACATAGTGCATGTAACATACGTACGGCTCGACTATCCTCAGGGCCGTCCGGTAGGAAAATGCTCGAAGGTAGCCAACGGCGCAATCGGTGTTGTTACACATTGGGAGTTTGTCGAAGCGGACAGTGACTCGCCGAACTTGCCCGTAAATTTTGCGGAGCGCTACCGACGACAAATGTGGTGAACTAACGCTATGGGAAACATAGATAGGACAGGTACGATCGGCAGCTATCGGCCATGTGCCATCTACTACGAGCAGTCCGACAGCCTTGAATATGTGCGGGTAGATTCGCCAAGCGTTTACCGCCGTGTCGATGATTTCCTAACCCTGATACTGGCGATGGAAGATCGCTCGCCTATAGGATTCAAACTTAAAGGCTTCAGGCACTTTTATCTTCGTCATCTCAAAAGGAACTATCATTCAGAACGCCAAGAATTTTTGGCCCTAGTAAAGATCGTAGAGGAGGCTCTTTGCGTTTTTGGGGACAAAGTTTTCGATGATGAGAAGCGTGTCGCTTATCAAAGAGCTATCGATATTGCTCAAAGTGATAACGTTGAGGTCAGGGACTTTCCGTCAATGGCTTCACACGGTTAGATGAAATCAACGAGTCACCCTTCGCGTCACGCGAAGTAATCCCGACGTCTATCCGCCGGAAACACCCTTAGCGTCTGCTCATCAAACAACGGCTCGTCCTGGCCGACACGCACAAACAGCACCTTGCGCCCCTCGCCCGCCGGCACCCCGAAATACTAGATGCCGTCAGGCATTTCACCCCACTCGCCGCAAGGTGGTTCGGGAACCTCGTCGTTGGCGAGCGCCTGCAACTCCCTGGCATAGGCGGCGTTGGGGCTGAATGTGTAGCGCTTGACGCTGGCGGGCACTTTGCCCTCGGTGTAGGGCGTCAGTACGCAGCGGGCGCCGACAGCCTTGTCGGTGTTTTCCAGCAACAGCCGGAGTAGCGCTTTCGCCTGATTGATATTGAAGGCCTCGACCAGAGGATCGGCCGCGCCGCCATCGCTGTATTTCATGGCGAATTCGAAATGGATCTGGCGAGAGCCGAATTCGCAGTGCTGTGCCCAGGCGGCAAGGCCGATCGCCTTATCGGCCAGTTTTCCCTAGACGCATTTGTCGATAGGCGGGCGCGACGGCGCGGGCTCGTCTTCGGGCAAAGTGCGCTCGATCACGACCTTGCTCGGATCGGCCGGATTGTAGAAGACGGTCACATCGGCGCCGGTCGGAAATTGGGCAAGCGTTTCGTTGACTTCGAAGTTGCCCAAATTCTCCTTTGCGCTATAGCGCGAGCCGTGAAATGTCTTGCCGCCGACTTTGTATTCGAAGGTGATCGCAGGAATATTGCGGATTTCGGCGACCTTTCGCCCGAGTGCGCCTCGACGCTTCGCAAAGTCTAGATGTGACCGGCCAGGCAGCATAAGCAGCCACCCTTTACTCATCGATCGCCATGACACGGACATAGCCTTCCAGCAGAAGCGCCCGATCGCGGATGACATTGGTCGTGTCGGCGGCCTGCATCGGCACGTACATCGTGCCTTGCCTCGTTTCATAGAGCGCGTCGCGCGCCTTCGCCTCGGCGTCACGAAAAGCGAGCCAGGCGCGTTGCGACAGGCGCAGCTGTTGTGCCGCCTCGCGCGGCAATTCGTGCATGAGCGTCGCATAGGCGGCATTCATGCGGCGATCATACTCATCGGTTGCCGCCGCCTCGCATTCGGTTTGGCCTGCGGTCGAGCCATTGGCCGGATCATTCAGACAGCGATCGAGTGTGTCGGCGGTCGAGTCTTTCAAACCCGATGCGATGAGGGTCGCGGGCAACAGGAATGCCGACAGGCAGACCGCCGCTGCGCCGATGAGCCAAAATCTTCCGCTGCCGAACCGCATTTTGTCCTCCGAAGATCTCAAGCGCCGTAGAGAACCGCGCCTCGCAAAATCCTCTTCCGCCATTGTGAAGGCAATATGCCCGGACGCAGGTCGGTGCGGAGACCGGTCGGTGAGCCCCGGGGGGCAGCTGTCGTGACACTTCACGTTGTCGCTGTTCTTTGAGCATCCAGTCCGACACCGGCGACAGCGACCGCCGCCTGCGATGCCTTCTATCGGGCAGCACTTGAAGCGGGTGCCGCGGAAAATGGCTCTCCCGGCCCGCGTCCGGATTGTGCTCAGAATTATTACGCCCGCTTCGTGCTTGATCCCAATGGCTACAACATCGAAGCGATGATCGACGAGGTCTCGACCTGATCCTCGAGCGAAGCAGCCAGCACGCAGAGGTAGCGAGGAAGGGGTGACATGCCCCCTAAGCTCCGTCAGCTTCCGCTGTTTTTCGATGGGCATGACGGGACACACCGTTCGAACTGAACCAACCGAGCGGCCTGCACGACAGATCAGTTGATCCAGATCAACGCGTACACATCGCCAGTGCTGTCTCCTTGGCTATTACCCAAGGGAGAATGAAGATGTCGACCTACGACCTGATGGTTGTCACCGCAGTGCTGCTTACCTTCTCGGCATTCTCGGCGTTCCTTGCCTTTGCCACCTTCGACGAATCGCGTCGCCGTCACCCAAGATAGGTTTGGCGATCATAGTTGCTGGATGGGGGCGTGCGGCGGCCAGCCACACGACGAAGTGATATAGATGCAATTTGACGTCGGATCGGGTCGAATGAGACTGTCTGGAAGATAGCAACCGGAAAGCGGACATGAGCGACGAACCCGAGGACGATATCGTCAACCAGCTCGCCTACGTCCGAGCCGATCCAACCCAGCACGATACGCTTACACTTCTCACCATGATCGATGCCGCGATTGCCGAGATCATGGCGTTGCGGAGAAGGCTGCGGCTGAGCGAGGACAGAAATGGCGGGAGCAACCAGCTCCAGTAGGCGGCAGGAACCAGCACGAAGGGCGAAGCGAGCCCTAATCCGCGTCGGCCATCATCTGGCGGCCGCCCGCCCCTGCCCAGGCACGCCATTGCCGCTCGTCGCCATGGAAGACGTTGAGGTCGATGCGACCGGTCACGCCATGCGACAGGCCGGAGCCGGAATACTGCCAGAACAGCCATTTGCGGCCGGGATAGACCTTCGACGGATGCCTCGCCACGGCGCGCAGCCAGAACGGGTAGTCTGGGAAAGCGCCCTGGAGGTTGTCGCGATAGAAATCGGGCGCGGTGTAGATGATCGGACGCTGGCCGTAGTGGCGCTCCAGCTTGTCCATGAACACCTGCATCTTCTCCAGCACCTTTTCACGCGACGGGCGCCGCTGGCAGGAGGAGTCGCCGTTCCATTCGACGTCGATCACCGGCGGCAAGGCGCCATCGACCTTGGGCACGTTGCGGATGAACCAGTCGGCCTGTTCGCCGGCGGTGCGGCACCAGTAGAAGAAATGATAGGCGCCGCGCTTCAGCCCGGCCGCATCGGCATTGCGCCAGTTTTTCATGAACATCGGATCGAGATGGTCGCCGCCATCGGTCGCCTTGATGTAGGCGAAGTTGGCGCCCTGGGCGCGCAGCTTCTGCCAATTCACGTCACCTTGCCAGCGCGATACGTCAACGCCGTGCACGGCAAGATGCCTTGGCGAGGAGCGACCGAAATCGATCGGCTTGGCATCGCGAAAACCGTAGCGCGTCACCGGTCCGGCCAGCATCGGCGGCGCCGCCCGCGACAGCAGCTTTGGCGGCGAGACCAGGGCTGCCGGCTCGATGACCGCCTCCTCGGCGACCGGCGGCTCGGCGGTGACAGGCAGGTCGGGCGCCGGAAACGCCACCGTCTCTTCCTCCGCGAGGCTGAAAGGCCGGGGGGCGTCGTCGACCGGCGCGGCCCGTCTGCGCGCATTGCTGGCCTTGGCCGTCGAAACGGATGCGACCGGCGCGCTTGGCCGCACCACCGAACTGGTGGTTTCGTTCGACGGCTTCTGCATGTCGAGCGCGTCCATGCCGGATGTCGACGAACAGCCGGCAAGGCACAGCGATGCGATCACGAAACTGATGACGCCTGGTAACCGCATCTGGACCTGTACTCAAACACAACAGACCGAAGGCGACGGCCGACGGACAACCAGCCCAATTATGAACGAGAAATTACCAATAAAGTTTGAATCAGTTTTTTACCATGACTGTGACCCGTTTTCAGGCATTCGCCAACGCGGGCCGGCTCAGCCTTGACAGTGCCATGATGTGACTGTTGAGAACGGTATGCGGCGGTTGCCGTCGGCACTCTCCACGATTCCCAAAAAGGCGAGCGATGATTGCGTTGCAGCGGTTTCTTCTAGTCCCCCTGCTCGCGGCCCTCTGCTGCGGCGGCGCGCTCCTGGCCGAGACCGTGCATGCCAGCGCGCTGACCGTCGTTCCTCCTGGCAATCGCTCGCAGACGCAGCCGCCGATCCCGGATGCATCGGCGACGCGAACCCGCGCCTTCAAGACCACCTACGCGGAAAAGTACGAGAAGATCGTGGCGCTGTTGAAGCGCGAGAAGAAACTGGTGGCGCATATCAAGCAGGTGGCCGCGGCCTACGATATCGACCCCATCCATATCGTCGGCGCGCTGGTCGGCGAACACACCTACAATGTAACGGCCGTCGGCTCGGTCCAGACCTATTATGTGAAGGCGCTGTCCTATTCAGGCCTCGACTTCGCCTTCCGCTACAAGGGCGTGCCGGTGCAGACCTTCGTCCAGCGCCCGGAATTCGCGGCCTGCGCCGAGGCCAAGGACAGTGCCGCCTTGTGGAGCTGCCGAGACCGGGTGTGGGTCGAGCATTTCCGCGGCAAGACTGTCGACGGCGTCACCTACGAGGCGATGACCTTCCAGCAGGCCTTCTTCCAACCCTTCTTCGCCGGCCAGACATTCGGCCTTGGCCAAATCAGCCCGCTGACCGCGCTGGAGGTGACCGATCTCGTCAACCGTGTAAGCGGCTACGACAGGCTGACGCCGGATCACCCGCAGGCGATCTATCGCGACGTCATGGATCCTGACCGCAGCATCGTCTACATCGCCGCCATCGTGCGCGACGCCATCGACGCCTACAAGGAACAGGGCTTCGATATCTCGGGCAATCCCGGCATCACCGCGACCCTCTACAATGTCGGCCAGCCCCGGCAGCGGGCGGCGGCGCTGGCCGGCGGCAAGGGCCGCAAACTGCCGGTCGAGAATTATTACGGCTGGCTCGTCAATGACAAGCTCGACGACCTCAGAAGCCTGCTCGACAGCGGCAGCTGAGGAACGCCTTTTATCAGGGAGCTCGCGTGCAGTCGTTCATCGACCAGAGCGTTTCTTTCATCGAGAACCATCAGGCGTGGGCCGGTCTCGTCGTCGGCCTGCTGGCCTTTGGCGAGTCATTGGTGCTGGTCGGCATCCTGTTGCCCGGCACCACGGTGCTCATCATCGTCGGTGGCCTGGTGGGCGCCGGCATCGTCCAGCCTTTGCCGGTTCTTCTGGCAGCGATGATCGGGGCGGCACTGGGCGACACCGTCTCCTATTTCCTGGGCAGATGGCTGGGGCGCGGCGTCGTCCATAAATGGCCGCTCAGGCGCTATCGCCGCGAGGTCGCCAGGGCGCGGCTGTTCTTTCATCGCTATGGTTTTGCTGCGGTTTTCGTCGGCCGCTTCTTCGGCCCGGTCCGCGCCACCGTACCGCTGGTCGCGGGCATGATGGGCATGCACCGGCGCCGCTTCCAGATCGCCAACATCCTGTCGGCGATCATCTGGGCCCCAGCCGTGCTGTCGCCGGGATGGCTGGTGGCCAAGGGCGCCGGCAGCATCCCGGAGCTCGATGTGACCAGTTTTTTCGGGATAGCGGCGATTGCAGCCATTGCGGCGATCATCGTCGCCGTGATCGTTCTCAAGCTCCGCGCCAAGCGCCAGCCTAGCCGCGCTTCCTGAACACGCCGATCATCGGTCCCAGATTCCAGTAGTCGTCGTTGCGCCCGATCGCGGGCGCGAACAGGCTGGATATCGTGCCGTCGAGAAACAGCGCATTGTCGCAGCCGAGCGCATCGCGGAACAGTCGGGCGAATGCATGGAAATTCACCGTGCCGTTCGAAATGGCAAAGACCGCGACACCATCCTTGCGCACCCCGACGCCATCGCGGCTCTTGCGCGAGGTGCCGTCGGACTGGAATTTCGGATGAAGCTCGCCGTCGATCACCAGCATCGGGCCGGATTGGGTGGCATAGTCGATGGGCGGCCGCTTCCGGACGAAGTCCCTGGTCGCCCGGACCGCGGCCTTGCCGCCGCCGATGTAGAAGATGCCATTCGGCTGCAGCGAAAAATTGCCGCTTCCCGATCCCGTTTTCACCCCGGCCATTTCCTGGCCGCGTTCAACATAGAGGCCGACCGGCCTGAGGTCGGGATGGTACATGCCGGCATTGATGGCAAACAGCATGGTGCGGCCAGCCGCGCGCTGGACATTGTCGAGATTATGCAGCGATTGAAAGGGCTTGCCGGCCGCGTCCTTCCAGAACAATTCGATCGAATAGAGCTTCGGATCGACCTCGCAGACGAGGTAGCTGCTTGCCTCGAAGGCAAAGTCGCGGCACGGCGGCAGCGACACGAACCATTGGCCGAACGCCATCGTGGAGGCGACGGCCTGCGGCAAGGCGGCTTTGACCAGGCCCAGCAGCAGCGGCGCGGAGTTGAAAAGCGTCAGAAAATCCATGCGCCTACCAGATTGCCAGTTCCAACGAGCCGCCGTGGATAGCATCGCCACCCGGCATTGTCGAAGACCGGGCTGGAACAGGCGCGGGTCGCAATCCGCGGTCAGGCACGGCAAGCCGGGCGAGACTATTTGACGGCGCTGACCAGCTGTTCGTCACCGCCAAGGATGGAAACCCAGTGCCCGGTGTTGTCGCTCGCCTGTCTTTTCAGATAGCGATAGGGCGTCTGGTTCCAGAGGCGGACCTTGTCGACGAGATTGTCGAGGATGAAGTCGCCCTTGTCGGTGCGCACCGTGAGCACGGCGTGACCTTCGCCGTCCGGTTTGCGGACCACGGTCATCAAAAGATTGGCGACCGCAATGCCGAGGCCGTTGAGCTCACGCCGCTTTTCCAGCGCGTAGTCCTCGCAGTCGCCAAAACCGTTGTCCGGATAGGCCCACCACTCGTCCTTGCCGTAATTGTCCATGTCGCTCATCGGCTTGACGCGCGTGTTGACCGAGAGATTTACGGCTGAGATCTCGTGCAGAAGCTTGGCTGTCAGCCGTTCCGGTACGCTGTCGGGCGAACGGATCGAGCATTCGGCGACATGGATCTTGCAAAAATCATAATGGCCGATCGGCTGGGAGGTCGAGCCGCCGACAACCATGGAAGCCGGCGCGGCATAGGCTGCCACCGAACAGAAAGCGGTCAAGGCGACCGCCAGCCCCAGCCCCTTCGCCCTGCGGCGCCAACCCATCGAGGATGCCATCCGGCCCCACCCATCTGTTTTATTAACAGAACGTTAAGGGCTGTTATCTTCCCGTGTCAATCAACCCTACCGATCACATCTTCGCGGACTGACTTATGCACGTTGCGGGTGGCAGCCGCGCAACACCGAGGCCCGATCGAGCCAGGCTAGGCAAGCCATCCCATCGCCACGCCGAGCAACAGGACGACGCCAAGCAGGCCGCGATAGATGACGAAGGGCCAGGCAGAGAAGCGCTCCAGCACGCGCATCAGCCCCCAGATGGCGAAGAAGGCGGAGATCGAGGCGACGACCAACCCGGTGGCGAGAACCGACCAGCCATGGCTGTCGAGATGAATTTTGTGCAGTTCCCACAGTTCCTTGAGGCCGGCCAGCGCGATCGCCGGCAGGCCGAGCAGGAACGAGAAGCGCGCCGCCTCGGCGCGCTTGAAGCCGAGCCCAAGCGCCGCCGTCAAGGTCGAGCCCGAGCGCGAGACGCCGGGGATCAGCGCACCGATCTGGGCGACACCGACGAGCAGCGCGTCGGCTAGCGATGCTTCCGCGATGGTGCGCTTGTGGCGGGCGAAAATCTCGGCCAGCGCCAGCAGGATCGCCATGACGATGCAGGACCAGCCGATCACACTCAGGCTGCGCAGCGGCGAATTGCAGGCGTTGAGAACGCCTGACAGCGTCACGCCGGCAATGACGATCGGGATCGTCGCCAGCACGATCCAGGAAGCCAGCCGAAAATGGCGGTCGGCGAAATCGCGCCGCGTGAGAGCATTGAGCGAACCGAACAGGATATCCCTGACATCGCCCCAGAAATAGCTCACGACCGCGGCAAGGGCGGCAAGCTGCATGGCGGCGGAGAAGGCAGAGCCCGGATCCTGCCAACCGAGCACCGCCGGCACGATGCGCATATGGGCGGTCGAGGAAATCGGAAGCAACTCGGTGATGCCCTGCACCAGGCCAAGAAAGGCGACCTTGGCAAATCCCAGGCCGACAAACCCCGTGTCCACGCCCTGGGTGCAGATGTCAGCCATGTCAGGTTCCGTGTGTGAGGGATCGAACTTGTGATGGAGAGACCGGTCGGTCCCGGGCAAGCCATACCGTCGTGGACCGGATAATCAATTTACGGATTTGTAAGCTCCCGCGCCGTCGCGCCGGATCCCCACACTTCAAGACCGGGCCACAGGGCCGGCTCCGAGTTCCCATGGAGGAAAAACCGCAAAGCGATTACGGGCACAGCCAGAGCTTCTGGCAGGTCCTGGCAATCACATGCGCGGGCGGAACAACAGGCTCCTCGACGGCCGGCTTGCGAGCCCGTTCGAGCAGCATGCGCACCTGTTCCGGACGCACGCGGTCGCGCTCCATCACAAGCAGGACCATCGGGTCGTTCAAAAGCTCGTCCAAGGTGCTGATGCTGTCGTTCATCCGTCGTCTCCTCGAATGCCGGCCCGCGCAGCATAGATAGGAAGACAATAATGGCCCGCCAATGACGTTTTGCCGGCTATCGCGTGTCGTTTGGGACTAAATTTTGGTCATGGTCTCACCCTCCCTTCTCCTCTTGTGGAAGAAAGGAGGACCTAACTAGGCTGGTGGAGCGCCTTCATATTGCGGCAGGCCATCATCGAGCACCAACCAAGGCTGCTTCGACGCCGTGAAAATGTGCATTTGCGGCTTGAAGCCCGAGGGATCGTCAAGCGAGCCGGTGGTGATGCCGATGATGCCGGCCGAATCGCGCCGCGAAAACATCGTGGTACCGCAGCTTGGGCAAAAACCGCGCTTGAGATCGGGCGAGGTGTTCACGGTCGCCAACGGCCCCTCGATCGTCACGTCATCGATGCGAAACAGTACGCGCGCGTTGAAGGCGGCGCCGATCGCCTTCTGGCAAAGCCGGCAGTGGCAGATGCGTTCGTTGATGGGCGGCGCGTCGGCGCTATAGCGCACCGCTCCGCACAGGCAGCCGCCTTGATGTCTGGCCATTGTCCCGATCCACAGATAGAGGAAATCAGCGTCAAGGTAGTCGCGCGACCGACAGGGTCAATTGAAAAGCTTTGATACACTGCCATCGATTACGGTGATGTGGTGGACTTGAAAAGCATGACGCAAGACATCGAGACCATCGGCATCGCGGATCTGTTCGGGCCGCCCTCGCCCGCCCGCGACCGCACCGACGCCCGGATCATGGCCGCCGCATCGGGGATCGGCTTCATGGCGGTCCGCGATTTTCCCGGCGACGCCTGGCTGACGCCGGACAACAGGGGGCGATTGCTGCGCATCTTCGCCCTTCCCGACACCGAGAAGCAGAAATTGCTGCGCTGGAATTTCGATCGCACCAGGAAAAACGTCTATCGCGGCTGGTTTCCGCTGCAGCCGAAAGCCGTTTCCTACAAGGAAGGCATCGACATGGGGCCGGACATTGCCGACACGGCAGGTATTTCAGGCTCGGACGATCCGCTTTGCGAACCGACGCCCTTGCCGACAGAAGATGCCTTGCCCGGCTGGCGCGCGGCAGCGGCCGACTATTATCGCGCGATGGAGACGGTCGGCAATGCGCTGATGCGGTCGATCGCACGCGGGCTTGGCCTGCCGGAAACGATCTTCGATCCCTATTTCGAGCATGGCATCTCGACGCTGCGCCTGATCCGCTATCCCCTGCGCGACGCCAATGCCGGCGTCGACATCAGCGGGCCTGACTTCTCGGTGATCCACAAGGGCGAGACACGCGCCATCATCGGCCGCGAACATGCCGATTCCGGTTTCGTCACCTTGCTGGCGCAAGACGGCGTCGAGGGCTTGCAGGCAAAAAACCTCGCCGGCGAATGGATCGACGTGCCGCCCGCCAACGGCACGCTGGCGGTCAATTTCGGCCAGTTGCTGGAGCGCTGGACAGGCGGGGGTGTGCGGGCGACGCGGCACCGGGTGATCGCGCCGAAGACAATTCGGTTTTCGATCCCGTTTTTCTATGAACCGCGCGTCGACGCCGAGATCGCGCCGCTGCCAATGAGCAGCGCCGAGGCTTTCGAACCATTTCTCTATGGTGATTATCTCTGGGAGTCAGCGACGAACTTCGTCGAGATGAGCGGCATCAAGCATCTGAGGCAGCCCCGCCGCGCCAAGGTTTCCTGAGCCTCGGCGCGGTCGTCGTCCAGGCAGTCCCGCATCAAAGCGTTTTGGCGAGGTTTTCGAGCTGGTCGGTGCACTGGCCCCAGCCCGCGTGAAAGCCCATCGCCTCGTGCTGTTCGCGATCGGCGACGCTCCAGTGGCGGACGCGCGCGACGTAGCGTGTCTTGCCCTCGCCTGCGTCCTCGAAGGTCAGCACGCCGGTCATGAACGGCTTTTCCGAGGGTTCCCACGCCTGCGTATAGGCATCGGTGAAGACGATCTTCTCGCCCGCAATGACTTCCAGGAAGACGCCGGGGTTGGGAAACTCATTGCCGTCGGGGCCGGCCATGACGACAAGGCTCGAGCCGCCAGTGCGAACATCCATCTCGGCCCGCGGGGTCGTCCACGGCTTTGGCGAGAACCATTGCGTGACCAGCTTTGGGTCGGTCCAACAGCGATAGACGTTCTCTCGCGGCGCATCGATGATGCGGGCAACAACCAGTTCGCGGTCATTGGCGGGGGCGATGTCGAGCTTGGTGGCCACGGTGGTCTCCTCGGTTTGATCTGGCTTCCGCCCCAAGGACGAGCCGACAGAACGCAACCCGACATATCAGAAGAAAAATATGGCCGGCAAAACTCAGGAGGCTGTGTGCTGGGAGAACCGCAACCGAGCCCGCGTCAGTGGCGCTTGGCTTGCACGAGATAGGCATCTATCTCGGTCTCGCCGAGCCACTTGGCTGCTTCCAGCCGGTGCAGGCCTTCGACGAGGATATGACGCTTGCCGTCGTGGCGGACCTGGATCGGGGTCTTCATGCCGTTCTCCAGAATGTCTTCCGCGAGATGGCGCACGGTCTCGGGATGCAATGTCTTCTTGCGCGCCGTCGGCACGTAGATATCGTCGACCTTGACCTTTTGCACTCTGAGCATGCCTGTCCCCGTGGCGGAAGTGCCGCCTTCCAAGAGATAGTCGGTTTGCGGAAGGCGGCCAAGGGCGCGGCTAACGAATACAAGGCTCGAGTAGCTTGTTTGCCTGTCGCCGCGCATTTCGATATGGCGTCTGGTGATCTTCAACGAAGGCGCGGAACCTCCGCGGAATCTCCAATGAGCAAATCCCTCGTCAGCTTCGTCGGTGTCGCGCACCCGTGGATGTGCGATGTGATGGGACACATGAACGTGCGCCATTACGCGGCGATGTTCGACGATGCCAGCTTCCAGATTCTCGGCCATATCGCCGGACAGGACGGCGCCCAGGGCGCGCAGACCGGATGGGCCGACGTGCGCACCGAGATCGACTATCGGCATGAAACCAAAGCCGGCTCGCTCCTCACCATCCGCTCGCATGTGGTAAAGATCGGCCGCACCTCGGTCAGCTTCGAACAGGTGATGTCGGGATCGCTCGACGGCATCGTCCATGCATCGAGCCGGACCACCAGCGTACGCTTCGATCTCGTCGCGCGGGCATCGGTGGCGCTGGACGAGCCGATGCGCAACCGCGCGGCAGCATTCCTGATCGAATGAGCGGGCTTCGATCGATCAGCTGACGTAGATGCGGTCTTCGAGCGGCGTCTCGTCGATTAGCGCCTGCAGCCCCGACAGTAGCGCCTTCTCGGCCCGGTTCATCGCTTTTTCGGGGTTGGTGAGCAGGAAGATGTCGATGGCCGGAGGCGCATCATAAGGCGGGAGCCGCCACAGCATTCCGTCCGCCACGTCACGTCGCGCCACATGCAGCGGCAGCGGCCCGATGCCGAGCCCGGCGACAATCATGCGCCGGACCTCTTCCAGGCTGGAGGACACGCCGACGACATCGGCGTTCAGCCTGGCCTCGCTGCGCAGCAACGCCACCGGCCGCAGCGCGTCCGAAATATGGTCTGTCTGAAAGGACACCGATGGCTCGCCGCGCAGATCGGCGAGCGTCAGTCCGGTTTTTCCGTAAAACCTGTGCTGCGGGCCGCAGAAAAAGCCAAAGAATTCGCGGTAGACCATCGCGTAGTCCAACGCCGCATCGCGCTGGCTGACCAGGCAGATGCCGAAAGAGGCGCGGCGATCCCGCACCTGCTTGGCCACTTCCGTGCTTGCCGCGACCGAGATGGTGATGCTGGCGCGCGGATAATTACGATGAAACTCCGCCAGCGCCCGATCGAACAGCGGCGAGACGACATGGCTTGCCGTGGCGATCATGACGTGGCCGGTGACGTCGTCGCTGATGCCGCGCATCAACAGCGGCAGCTGCGATATCGAGCCAAACACCTCGACGCTCTGCTCATAGATCAGCCGCCCGACCTCGGTCAGCTCGAAACGCGTCGCGTCGCGCTCGACCAGCCGCCGGCCGACCCGGTCCTCCAGGCGCCGCAAGGCGTTGCTGACGCTGGGCTGCTTGAGGTTGAGCCGCTCGGCGGCGCGGGTGATGCTCTTCACTTCCGCGATGACGACGAAGGTTCGTAGCAGGTTCCAGTCCAGATCCCAGACCAGCCGTTCGGGGCGAGGCAAAGCCATTCCTGATATCTATGCTCCCTATTCCCATTATCTATTTGCGCAATGCTCCCGCAAAGGCAATCCTTGCCATCAGGAGAGCGCCCCAACGCCTCCCAAGAACAAGCCTTCGCGCTCCATCCAGAGGAATCCTGATGAACAAGATATTTTCCCGCATCGCGGTCGCGGCGCTGCTGCTCGCATCGACCTTCGCCACCGCTTCGGCCAAGGCGGACGACCTCGAAAAGATCAAGGCGGCGGGTGAACTGAAGATCTCCATGAGCGGGCAGTACCCGCCCTTCAACTTCGTCAACGACCAGAACGAGGTCGTCGGCTTCGACGCCGATATCGGCAAGGCCATCGCCGAACGCATCGGCGTAAAGGGCACCATCATCACCACGGCCTGGGATGGCATAATCGCCGGGCTGCTAGCCAACAAATACGACACCGTCGTGGGCTCGATGACGATCACGCCCGAGCGCGAGAAAGTGGTCGATTTCGTAGGCCCCTACTACCACGCCGGCCGCGCGGTTTTCGTGAACCAGGACTCCAAGGTGCAGAGCCTCGAAGACCTCAAGGGCAAGACCCTTGGCGTGACGCTCGGCGAGACGCATGAGAAATGGGCACGCGGACAGGGTGGCTGGGACGTCCGCACCTACAAGGGCCTGCCGGAACTGCTGCTGGAGCTGAAAGCCGGCCGCGTCGACGCCATCGTCGTCGACAACATCCCGGTCATGGTCGCCGTCAAGGAAACCGGCGAGAAAGTCCGCAAGCTCGACACGCCCAACATCGAAGGCGGCAGCGTCGCTATCGGCATCGCCATCCGCAAAGACAATCCCGAGCTCAACGCCGCCATGCAGAAGGCACTGGACGGCATGATGGCCGACGGCACGTACGAGAAGATCTCCAAGCACTGGGTCGGCAGCGATATCCGCTGATTTCCTCTAGGCCTCAGGCGGTCAAATCCGCCTGAGGCCAGAACGCTACTCCTCCTGGACTGTCCCATGGATTTATCCCTGATGAGCCGCGTCTTCCCGTTCTTCGTGGAAGCCGCGCTGGTGACGCTGGAACTCACAGCGCTGGCCCTGGTCCTGGGGCTGTTTGCGGCGGCATTGGCGGCGGCTGCACGGTTGTCGAGATCCGCGATCCTGCGCGCAGTCGGCACGGTCTATGTCAGCCTGTTTCGCGGCACGCCCTGCCTGATCCAGCTGTTCGTGCTGTATTTCGGCGGGCCGCAGGTCGGCATCAACCTCGATCCATTCGCGGCTGGTGTCATCGGCCTTGGCCTCAACATCGGCGCCTATATGGCGGAATCGATCCGTGGCGCGGTGGTGGCGGTCGACCGGGGCCAGACGGAAGCTGCCCGCACGATCGGCTTCAGCCGGCTGCAGACATTGCGCAAGGTCGTGCTGCCGCAAGCGGCCAGGCTGATGATCCGCCCGCTCGGCGTCAACACCGTCGCCCTGCTGAAAGGTTCGGCGCTGGTTTCGACCATCTCGGTGGTGGAGCTCACCTACACCGCCCAGCGCTTTATCGGCTCGACCTACAAGCCCTTCGAAATCTTCGGCGTCGCGGCGCTGCTCTACATGGTTATGGTCTATGCCGTCGCCCGCATCGTCGACATGCTCGACAAGCGTTTCGCCATCGCCTGACGGAGGAGTACAATGCAAGGCTTGGATTTCACCGTCGTCGCGCCCTATTGGGACCTCCTGCTGATCGGTGCCTGGTGGACATCAGTGCTGACGGTATCGGCGGGAGTTCTCAGCTTCGCCTTCGGCATCCTGTTTGCCGTCATCGTGCTCTATGCTCCGGCAATTCTCGCCTATCCGGTGCGCGCCCTCATGTGGGTGTTCATGGGAACGCCGCTGCTGCTGCAGCTCTTCCTGATCTATTTTGGCCTGGTCCAAGTCGGCATCGACATCCCGGCACTGGCCGCCGGCATCATCGGGCTTGGCCTGCACTTTGCCGTCTACAATGCCGATGTCATCCGCGCCGGCATCGTGGCGGTCGATGCCGGGCAGACGGAAGGCGCGCGCAGCATCGGTTTCGGCAAGTGGCGGACGCTACGCTACGTCGTGATACCGCAAGCCATCCGCAACACGGCGCCGCCGATCGGAAGCAATTTGATCGCGCTCTTGAAGGAGTCCTCGATCGTCTCCGTCATCGGCATCGCGGAGCTGGTCCATTCGGCACAGCTGGCAATCAGCGAAACCTTCCGCCCGTTCGAATTCTACATCACGGCCGCCGCGCTCTACTACATCCTGAACCTCGTGCTCGAAGCGGCCTTGCATCGGTTTGAAAGACATGCGGAGGTTTCCCGATGAGCATGCAACGGCCAATGGTCGAGGTCCGTGGCGCGCGCAAATCCTTCGGCGCCGTCGATGTCCTGAAGGGGATCGACCTGTCGGTCGACCGTGGGCAGATCGTAGCGATCATCGGGCCGAGCGGCTCCGGCAAGAGCACGTTGCTGCGTTCCATCAACCATCTCGAGACGTTGAACGACGGTGAGGTCTGGCTGGACGGCGTGCAGGTCAACCAGGCACTGCACGGCCAGGCCTTCGAGCGGCACATCAACAGGGTGCGCCAGCAAATGGGCATGGTGTTCCAGCACTTCAACCTGTTCCCGCATTTGACCGTCATCGAAAACATCACCATGGGACCGGTGATCCTCAAAGGCATGGCGAAAGCCGAAGCCCGGACCTTGGCGCTTGGCTTGTTGTCCAAGGTCGGGCTTGCTGACAAGATCGACGCCTACCCGTCGCGGCTTTCGGGCGGCCAGAAACAGCGCGTGGCTATCGCGCGTGCGTTGGCCATGCAGCCCAAGGTGATGCTTTTCGACGAGGCTACCTCGGCTCTCGATCCCGAACTGGTCGACGAGGTCAACGCGGTGATGAAACAGCTTGCCGCCGAACACATGACCATGCTCATCGTAACGCATGAGATGCGCTTTGCCGGCGAAGTCGCCGACCGGGTGCTGTTCATGGATGGCGGCGTGGTCGTCGAGGAAGGCCCGCCGGGCGAGATTTTCCGCACGCCGCGGAAGGAGCGCACCCGCACTTTCCTCAAGAAATATCTTTCCGCCTGAGTGAGACGATGACCCAATTACCCAAAGAATTCCCGGATTTCGGCCTGACAGCGGAGCAGCGCCGCCACGCAGTGCGCGGCCACTATTACGAGTGGCCAGGCATGGACGGCGAGCGCGGCGAGATCTGGTGCTATAGCGACCGCTTTTCCTATCGCGCCGGCGAAACGGTGACGCTGCATGTCAGTTCGACTGCACCGTCCTTCAACATCACAATCATCCGAGATGGTGGCACCGAGACAAAGGTGTTCGACAAGGCAGGTGTCGCGTCCCGCTGGCAAGACAGCCCGGACCAGTGCTCCGCCGAAGGCTGCGGCTGGGAGGCTTCGTTCGAATTCCACGTCGGCGGCGACTGGCCGTCCGGGGCTTATCGGGTGACACTCACCGCCGACGGACGCGACGGCAGGCCGATCCAATCCCATCATCTGATCATCGTCAGCCCGCAGCCGGGCAAGAAGCCTGGCCGTGTGTTGCAGGTGGCAGCGACGGGCACCTGGCTAGCCTACAACACCTGGGGCGGCTCCAACCACTATCAGGGCATCACCGGGCCGGACCGCAACCAGTATTCGCCTGTTGTCTCGACGCAGCGGCCCTGGTGCCGTGGCTTCATCGTGCTGCCCAGGGACGCGCCGCGCGTGCCGCTGGAAGTCGCCGTGCCGCCGAAGACGGTGCCGCGCTATCCGCATATGGAATGGGCGCTCGCCACCGGCCATTCGAAGAAATACGCCTCGTCCGGTTGGGCGAGCTACGACAGCCATTTCTTCCGCTTCGCCGAGCGGGCCGGCTATGGCGTCGATCTCGCCAGCCAGCACGACCTGCATTTTTCTCCCGACATTCTCGACGGCTATGACTGCGCCGTCTTCGTCGGCCATGACGAATACTGGACGTGGGAAATGCGCGACGCGGTCGACACCTATGTGACCCGCGGCGGCCATGCGGCGCGTTTCGCCGGCAATTTCATGTGGCAGACCAGGCTGGAGGACGAGGGCCGCCGGCAGGTCTGCTACAAATACCGCGCCCGCGCCGAGGATCCGGCCTATCGCGGCGGCGACGTCACCCGCGCCACCAACTCCTGGGAGGCGCCCGAGATCGGCCGGCCGGGTTCGGCGACTTTTGGGCTCAATGCGACGCGCGGCGTCTATGCCGGATGGGGCGGCTGTGCACCGCGCGGCGTGCGCGGATTCCCGGTCTACCGGCCGGAGCATTGGGCCTTTGCCGGCACCGGCATCTATTATGGCGACCTGCTCGGCGCCGACAGCCATGTCTACGGCTATGAGGTCGACGGGCTCGATTTCGAGATACGCGGCGGCCTGCCTTACCCCACATCCGACAGCGAGGCGCCAGATGGGTTGCAGGTTCTCGCTGTCGGAATGGCATCCCAAGTCGAAGAAAGCGCCGACATTCCGGTCGAGGACCAGTTTTTGACCGACGAGGATGGCCGCTTCACCGCCGAGACATTGTTCGGCGAGGCGAGCGATGCCAATCTCGAAAAGGTCAAACGCGGCAACGGCATGATCGTCAATTTCCCGCGTGGCAAAGGCGAGGTGTTCCATGCCGGAAGCTGCGAATGGGTGGCCGGCCTGCTAAGACAGGACCCGATGGTCGAACGCGTCACCCAGAATGTTCTTGATCGTTACCTTGGAAAGTCCTGACATGTCGAAGACCCAGACCGCCGCTCAAGCCACCGAGGCGCGCCGAGAATCGCATCTGTTCTACCTCTCCAGCCTGCGCCGGCCGCTGATCGACCGCGCAGAAGGCATCTATATGTGGACGCAGGACGGCCGACGTTTCATCGACGGTTCGAGCGGGCCGATGGTCGCCAATATTGGCCATTCCAACCGCAATGTGCTCGACGCCATGAAGCGGCAGATGGACCGCGCCACCTTCGCCTACCGGCTGCATTTCGAGAACGAACCGGCCGAAGAGCTGGCCCGAAAACTCGCTGAAAAACTGCCGGAAGGCATGGACCGCATCTTCTTTGTCTCCGGTGGCTCCGAAGCGACGGAATCCTGCATCAAACTGGCCAGGCAGTGGGCCGTGGCCACCGGCCAGCCCAGCCGCTGGAAGGTGATCGCCCGCTTCCCCTCCTATCATGGCGGCACGCTGGGTTCGCTGTCGATCACCGGCGACGACGCGCTGGCCGAAACCTTCACGCCGATGATGCGGGTGATGCCGACCGTGCCCGCGCCGACCGCCTGGCGCGACCGCGACAATCTTTCCATGGAGCAGCGCGGCATCCGTTACGCCGACATGCTGGAGGAGAAAATTGTGGCCGAAGGCCCGGAGAGCGTCGTCGCCTTCATCATGGAGCCGATAGGTGGGGCTGCCACGGCGGCGCTGGTGGCGCCCGACAGCTATTATGCGCGCATCCGCGAGATTTGCGACCGCTACGGCATCCTGCTCATCCACGACGAAGTGATGAGCGGAGCCGGCCGTACCGGCAAGTTCCTCGGCGGCGACCACTGGAACTGCAAGCCCGACCTCGTCGCGCTGTCGAAGGGACTGGGGTCGGGCTATGCGCCGCTCGGCGCACTGGCCGCGCCGATGCGGCTGGTGCAGCCGCTGCTTGCTTCCGGTGGCTTCCAACATGGCCACACCTATGCCGGCAACCCGCTGGCCTGCGCCGCCGGGCTCGCCGTGCTCGGCGAAATGGACCGGCTCGACCTGATCGCCAATGCCGCCGCCATGGGCGACGTGCTGATGGACGGATTGAAGGGGCTGGCGAAGCGTTTTCCCTTCATCGCCGACGTTCGCGGCAAGGGCCTGCTGACCGGTGCCGAAATGGTTGCCGATCCCGACACGCTGAAGCCAATCGAGCAAAGCAAAAAGGCGACGCAGCGTCTGCTCGACCTCGCCTATGAGCGCGGGCTGATCATCTATGGCCGCAGGGTCAAGGGCGGTGTCGATGGCGACAATTTCATGGTGGCGCCGCCGATGATCGTCACGGCTGAACAGGTCGGCGAGATCGTCTCCATCATCGGCGACTCGCTGGAGGTTCTGGCCGCCGAACTCGACCTGCCGGTCGAAGGTCGTGGCTAGAGCGATGGCGCCGCGAAAAGTCATCATCACCTGCGCCGTCACCGGCTCGGTGCACACGCCGTCGATGTCACCCTACCTGCCGGTGACGCCGGACCAGATCGCGGCGGACGCGATCGCGGCGGCCGAAGCCGGCGCCTCGATCCTGCATCTGCACGCCCGCGACCCCAAGGACGGACGGCCAACGGCCGATCCGGACGTGTTCATGCAGTTCCTGCCGCGCATCAAGCAGGCGACCGATGCGGTGATCAACATCACCACTGGCGGTTCCTCGCTGATGACGCTGGACCAGCGGCTGGCGGCGCCGCTGCGCGCCGAGCCCGAAATGTGCTCGCTCAACATGGGCTCGATGAATTTCGCGCTGTTCCCGATTCTGGATAAGCCACGCGAATGGCAACACGAGTGGGAACCGAAACTGCTCGAAGCCACCCGCGACGCCATCTTCAAGAACACCTTCGCCGACATGGAAGGCGTGCTGGAAAGACTGGGCAAAGGCTGCGGCACGCGCTTCGAATTTGAGTGCTACGATGTCGGCCATCTCTATTCGCTGGCGCATTTCCGCGACCGGGGGCTGGTTTCGGGCCCGCTATTCATCCAGTTCGTGCTCGGCATTCTGGGCGGCATCGGCGCCGACCCGGACAATCTCATCCACATGAAGCGCATCGCCGACAAACTCTTTGGCGACAGTTATCGGTTCTCGGTGCTGGCCGCCGGCCGCCAGCAGATGCCGCTGATCTCGATCGCCGCTGCCATGGGCGGCAATGTCCGCGTCGGGCTGGAAGACAGTCTCTACGATGGCCGCCAGCTGGCGAAATCCAATGCCGACCAGGTGCGCCGCATCCGTGGCATTCTCGATGGACTGTCGCTGGAGGTTGCTACGCCGGCCGAAGCACGCGACATGCTGGCGCTCAAGGGTGGCGACCGGGTGGCGTTCTGAGATACGACCGTGATCAAACCAACATCCAATGACGTCCTCATCCGCCCCGGCCGGATCGACGATGTCGAAACGATCCACGCGGCGATCCTGAAACTCGGCACGCACATCGGCGCGCCCGAGGAAATCATCTCGACAGTGGAGGATCTCAAGACCTACGGCTTTGGCGAAAAGCCTGCCTTCTCGACCCTGATCGCCGAAGTGGGCGGCGAATTCGCCGGTCTGTGCCTGCATTTCCCGATCTTTTCGACCTGGATGGGACGGCCCGGCGTCTATGTCCAGGACCTCTATGTCGAGGACCGGTTTCGTGGCCGCAAGATCGGCGAGCGGCTGCTGCGGCGCGTCGCAGCCGAGTGCCGGAAACAGGGCGGCGTCTATCTCAGGCTGTCGGTCGACACCGACAATGACGGCGCCAAGGCCTTTTACGAGAGACTGGGCATTGCCTGGTCAAGCTACGAACAGACGCAAAAGATCATCGGCGACGCCTTTTTCGCTTTCGCCGATACGTCGGACAATGGGGAGCAAGGATGAAAGCCTTTTACGCCGAGGAGCAGAAGCGGCACGACCCAAAGGCGTTTCTTTCGAGCGGTGCGTCGCAGCCCAATCCGGAAAAACCGGAGCGTATCGAGCGATTGTTGGCTGGCGCAAGATCCGCCGGCTGCCCGATAGAGCGGCCACGTGATCACGGGCTCGGCCCAGTCTCAGCCGTGCATACGCCCGAATATCTCGACTTCCTCGAGCACATTTTCGAGCGCTGGCAGCGCATCGATGGCGCCTCGGCGGAAGTGATCCCCAATATCCATCCGATCGCTCGCACCGGCTCCTACCCCGCCTCCGCGGTCGGCCAGGCCGGCTACCACATGGCCGACACAGCCTGCCCGATCTCGCGCGAAACCTGGCAAAGCGCGCTATGGAGCGCCTGGAGCGCCGTCGAGGCGGCGGAAACGGTGATGGCTGGCGCACCGGCTGCCTATGCGCTGTGCCGCCCGCCCGGCCATCATGCTTTTGCCGATGTCGCCGGCGGTTTCTGCTTCATCAACAATTCGGCCGTTGCGGCGCAGGTGCTGCGCAAGCAGGCAGCGCGGGTGGCCATCCTCGATGTCGACCTGCACCACGGCAACGGCACGCAAGGCATCTTTTATGCGCGGCCCGATGTGCTCACCGTTTCGCTGCATGCCGATCCGGTACGCTTTTACCCATTTTTCTGGGGCCACGCCGACGAGCGCGGCGAAGGCACGGGCCTGGGCTATAATTTCAACCTGCCACTGCCGCGCAAATCCGCCGACGCAGCATTTCTGGAAGCGCTCGGCGTTGCGTTCCAGCGCATCCGGTCGTTCTCGCCCGACGCGCTGGTCGTAGCGCTTGGCCTCGACGCCTTCGAAGGCGATCCGTTCGGCGGGCTTTCGGTGACGACGCCAGGATTCTCCCGCATTGGCGAGGCGATTGCCAAGCTCGGCCTGCCGACGGTCATCGTCCAGGAAGGCGGCTATCTCTGCGACGAACTCGGCGACAATCTCACCGCCTTCCTCACCGGGTTCGGTGGCAAGGCGAGATGACAGGTCAAGCTCGTGTCACGAGCGCTGTTGCCTGAGCATCGCGATGACGCGATGCACGCTTTCCAGCGTCTCGTCGATCTCAGCCGCCATGTTGTAGTGCGCGATGCCGATGCGCACGACGCCCTCGTCGGCTGGAATGCCGAGCTGATGAACGATTTCCCAGGCGTAGTTGTGGCCGGACCACACGAAGATGTTTTCGGCGTTCATCTGGCGCACGATCGTCTCCGGAACGATGCCTTCCACCGTGAAGGAAACAGTCGGCACGCGATCGCTGAGCCGCTTGCGATCGGTGATGCCGTGGATGGTCAGGCCCGGAATGTCGGACAGGCCGTCGATCAGCCTTTGCGCCAGCGGGTTTTCATAGGCGATGGAGACTTCAAACGCCCTGGCGATCTTCTGCCTGCGCGAACCCCCCTCACCCGCCGCCGCGCCAAGCTCGGCAAAATAGTCGACCGCCGCCGTGAGGCCGGCCATCAGTTCGACCTGCGGCGTGCCAAGCTCGAAGCGTTCCGGCAAGCCGTTGGACGAGCAGCGGCATTTGTAGGGTTTCAGGCCATCGATGATATCTAGCCGTCCCCAAACTATGCCCATATGCGGGCCAAAGAACTTGTAGGCCGAGCAGATCAGGAAATCGCAGCCGAGTTCCTGCACGGCGATCAGGCCGTGCGGCGCGAACTGGACGGCGTCGACATAAACCAGCGCACCGGCCTGTTTGGCGATGGCGGTCAGAGACCTGACCCGGTTGATGGAACCGGTCAGGTTCGAGGCATAATTCAACGCGACCAACCGTGTCTTGTCCGACAGCAGCCCGGCCAGCGTCGCCTCTTCGACCTGCCAGCTCTTGTCATCGAAAGGCAGCCAGCGCACGACCAGGCCAAGGTCCTCGGCCAGTTGCAACCAGGGCGAGACATTGCCCTCGTGATCCATACGGGTGAGGATGAGCTCGTCACCAGGCTTTAGCGCGCGGCCAATCGTACGCGACATATGATAGGTCAGCGTCGTCATGTTGGCGCCGATGATGATTTCCTGAGGGCTCGCGGCGCCAAGCAAATCGGCCATCGCCTGATGCGCCTCGTCGACGACGGCTTGAGCGGCGATCGTCGTTTCGAAAAAGCCCCCGAGATTGGCATTGGTGGTGAGCAGGCAGCGCGACACCGCATCGGCGACGGCCTGCGGCACCTGCGTGCCGGCGGGATTGTCGAGATAGATGCGGCGGCGGCCCTTGTCGGTCAGCGAAAGCGCTGGAAATTTTCCACGCACGACCTCGATCGGAAAATCCACCATCGTCTCCACCCTTTGTTATTCCGTGATAATTTTCCACCCTTAACCGATCAAGGACAGGGATTGCCAACCCGCTGGTGGATCGCGTCCACCGCCTTCTGCATCTCTTCTGTCCAGACCACATCGACCGAGGACAGCGCCATTTCGAGTTGGGATAGGGTCGTGGCACCGATGATGTTCGACGTGACGAAGGGTCGGCTCGACACATAGGCATTGGCAAACAGCGCCGGCTCCATGCCAAAGGAGCGCGCCAGTTCATTGTATTCGAGCAGCGCTTCCGCGGCATTCGGCGTCTCGTAGCGCTGGCCGCGGTTGAACAATTGCGACCGCGAGCCCTGCGGGCGGGCGCCATGGTCGTATTTGCCGGTCAGGTATCCCTGCGCCAGCGGCGAATAGGGGAGCAACGAAACCTGTTCGCGCTCGCAGACCTCCGCAAGGTTCACCTCGAAGGTGCGGTTGACCAGGTTGTAGGCGTTCTGGATCGATGCGACGCGCGGGCCGATGCCTTTGTCGGCCTCGGCCAGGAATCGCATCACGCCCCAGGAACTCTCGTTCGACAGGCCGAAATGACGGATCTTTCCTGCCTTCACCAGCTCATCGAAGACACCAAGCGTCTCGGCGATCGGTGTTTCGTTGGCTGGTGCGCCGTCGGCATCGGCGCGCCGTGCCACCGCGCCGACGCGCGTCGGGTTGGCGCCCCAGGGGATGTCCCGTTCCGGCCAGTGAATCTGGTAGAGGTCGAGATAGTCGGTGCCGAGCTTGGCCAGCGACTTGTCGATGGCGTCAAGGATATCGGCGCGCACCAGTTGCGACGGCCTGTCGCCGCGAAACCAGCTATTGGCTGTGCGGCCGACGACCTTGGAGGCAAGGATCACCTTGTCGCGGTTGCCCTTGGCCTTCATCCAGCTGCCGATGATCTTTTCCGTCCGCCCTTGCGTCTCCGCCTTGGGCGGGATCGGGTAGAGTTCGGCGGTATCGATGAAATTGACGCCGCGCGAGAAGGCCAGGTCCATCTGAGCGTGGCCTTCGGCCTCGGTGTTCTGCTGGCCCCAGGTCATCGAGCCAAGGCAAATCTGGGTGACAAGAAGATCGGTCCGACCGAGACGGCGTTTTTGCATGGGATTCTGCTCCGGAGGGAAAAACGTGCGCGGCGGCGCGGGGAGGGAGACGTCATCTATAAGGAAAGCCACGGCGCTCTCCAAGCCTCGCCGAGCCGACTTTTGCGTGAGCCAGCGGCGCTCAGCTAGCGCCGGGCGCCGGCCACGGCACGGCGCTTGGCCTCGTCGATCAACATATTGGCCACCTGCATGCGGATCATGGCGCGCTGGCGCAGATGCGGGGCGACGCGATCGGGATGGTTGGTGAAGGCAAAGCTGCGGCGCATGCGGCCGAAATCGGCAGCGCTCTTAGGCTGGTTCAATCCCAGTTCGGCCGCGATCGATTCGGGGTCGATCGGCGGCAGCTTTTCCTCGGGCCTCGGCTCCTCGGCAGCGAGGGCCAGCCTGGCGTGTTCGAGCAAGGCGGCGAATTCGCTCGCCAGATCGGCACCGGCCTCGCGATATTCGGCGGCCGACACCTTGATACGGCCGGAATGGAGTTCATCGGCGACCGAGAGATAGTCGAATGGAATGGACGGACGCGCACCGGCCTCGTCGCCCTCGATGCCGTCGCCCCCCGTCCCGTTGCCCTTGTCGAAGCCAACGAAGAGGTCGTCGAGCAGCGAAGCGAAATCACGCTTGGCGCTGGTAGCGATATCAGCCTCCCCTCGCCTGACCGTCAGGCTTCCCGACCATAGAACCGGCTCGTTAAAAATGCATACCATCGACCGCAATGAATTTAGTCGTTCGAAGGAACACGCCGGCCCTACGAACAAAAGCCGGACTGCACTTTCATGCAGTCCGGAAGTTCGCCAGGATTGGCGAGGAAAAACTGGCCATGTGCCAGCCTCGAAGCCTACGATTCGCGCGGCTCGGAAGTTTCACCGGGTCGAAAGAAATTTTATGCAAATCATCCGGACATGGCAGGCATGCAAATGCTGCACTGCACAATTGTCACGATTCACCTATATTGGCTGCCGTGGAGGACCAACCAGGGAGCCTGAATGATGGGTTTCTTCACGGAAATGTTCGCTCGGCCGCGACCGCAGGAACATCTGAGATATCGTGCGGCGCTCGCATTGCTTCATTCGATGAGCAATGCCGACCGCGCCGACATAGGCATCAAGCCCGCCGATTTTCCGCGCATCGCCCGCGCGATGTCCATTCGCTAAGTGGATGTTAGAGATGTCCCGGGCTGATCCGGGACATCTCTAAATGCCACCACTCAACGCGATCCCAAGAATGTTGCCTTGCCGAGCGGCACGCCATTGTGGCGCAGGATGTCGTAAGCGGTGGTGAGGTGGAAGTAGAAATTGGGCATGGCCACATGCAGCAGATACTGCATGCCGCCCAATGTCGTTTCGCGCCCGCCGAGCTTCAACTCGATCACCTTGTCGTCGGAACCGTCGATATCGGCGGCCGAAAACGTCGCCAGAAGCGCGAGCGTCTTGGCTATCCGGGCTTCGAGATCGGCAAAGCTCGCCTCATTGTCCTCGTATTTCGGCACCTCGCGGCCGGCCAGCCGCGAGGGCGCCCCCTTGGCATGGTCGGTGGCGATCTGCACCTGCCGGGTCAAGGCGAACATGTCGGGCGCGAGCCGCGCGGTCAAAAACACCTGCGGGTCGATCTTTCGGTCAAGCGCATTCTGTTCGGCGACCGCTAGCACACTAGAAAGTGCTTTCAGCCTGGCCGAAAACACGGGCACGGATGCCTCATACATGGATATCGTCACGTCAAACCTCCTGTCCGGCCTGAGCGCCGGCGAAGCGACGTAGCGCCTGTGCGCACGATTCTTCAAGCGCTGCAGGCTCCGCGTCACCACGCCGCCGCAATCGCCGTGGTAGAATTTCCGTTATCGAGCGGAGATTCCCGATGAGACGCGTCCTTCTCGCAGCGACTGCCCTTTTCTCCCTTGCCGTATCCGGCCAAGCGGCGCTGGCAGCCGGCGACGCACCCGACGCGCCCTATGTCGACGACCGTTCAAGCGCCGAAGCGGTCATCCGTTCGCTCTACAGCGCCATCAACCGGCACGAATTCGCGCGGGCCTGGGGCTACTATGGAGACACCAAACCGGCAAAGGATTTCGATACGTTCGTCAAGGGTTATGACGGTACCGACAAGGTGGAGGTCAAAACCGGTGACGTCTCGGATGAGGGTGCGGCCGGCAGCATCTACTACAACGTGCCGGTTGCCATTCAGGCCACCGACAAGAACGGCCAGGCGAAGGTTTTCGCCGGCTGCTACACGCTGCGCCAGGTGAATGCCCAGATCCAGGCGGCGCCGCCCTTCGATCCGATCCACATCGACAAGGGCGCGCTGAAACCATCGACCGCCGATTTCGAAGAGGCAGTACCGCCAAGCTGCGGCGACGGCCCACCGCCGCCCAAGAAGGATGCGGCTCTGGAGCAGGCCAAGAAGGCTTTCCTGGCAACCTACGGCGACCAGTGCGACAAGGAGCTTCTGGCCAATGAGCCGGAGATCTTTTCGATCAAGTACAAGGACGCGAATGCGCAGCCCGCCGACCCCGACAAGGAAACACGCCTTTTCCATTTCTCCTGCTCGGCCGCGGCCTACAATGAAAACTCCGTCTACTACATGAGCGACGATCTCTCAGGGGTACAACAGTTGCAGTTCACCGAGCCCGAGATGGACATTCGCTACGTCAACAATGACAGCGAAGAGAAGGTCGAATCCATGCACATCGTCGGCTTCCGGACAACAGGCTGGGCGACCAATTCCAACTATGACAAGGATGCCCACACGATAACGACGTTCAACAAATGGCGAGGCGTCGGAGATGCCTCTTCATCGGGCACATATCTGTTCCGCAATGGCGATTTCTCGCTGGTCCAGTACGATGTCGACGCGTCCTATGATGGCGAGGAAAACCCGCAGACAGTCGTCGACTACAACACCGCGCCTTGAGCACCGGACGGCTTCAGGCCGGTCGATCAAGGCGCCTTCGACAGCATCCAATTGAGCGTGCCGCGCCAGTCGGCCATGCGGATTGGCGTGCCGTGGGTGCCGGTCTCGAAACGGACGAAGCGGGTCGGGTAGGTCTTCGACTTGGCCAGGATGGAGCGGAAGAACGCTTCCTGGTTCGCCACCGGAAAGACCACGTCATGGCTGCCTTGACCGAAGAAGACCGGCACGCGGCGCTTGAAGGCGGGGCTGGCAAAAAAGCTCTCGTCCCATAGCGATCCGAGCAGCAGCAAGCCATTTATGCGGCCGCCCGTGTCCTTGCGTCCGGCAAGTTTCCAGCACAGCGCACCGCCCATAGATCCGCAGGCGACGAAGATTTTCGCACCCGGCGACTGTTCGGCATAGTGATCGATCAAGGCCGCGACTTGTGCTGCGCCCTTGTCGCCGAAATCGGGGAAATCAGGCGAGAGATAAAGACCGCCATTGCCGGCCATCAGGTTCTTGATGCGGTTGAAATTGCCGCCGAAGGTGAAATCGTCGACGCCCTGCTTGCGGCTGCCGCCCTGCCCGTGCAGGTAAAGCACGATGATGCCGGCGCCTTGCGTCTTGCCGACGGCGACATGCCTGACATCGCCGGCATCGGTCTTCAAGAGCAGATCCTGCTGCACCTTGCGCACGCTGGTGTCGGTGTATTGCGCATGCACGCGCTTTTCCGGCACCTCGTCGCGCTGGTTGATGTCGCGCATCTCGCGGTAGTCGATGACCGTATAGGCGCCGTTGCCGTCGGACGAAAGCGTGGCCGGATAGGCGAAAAGATCGTCCTTGAAGGATTTTAGGGACAATGTGTCGGCATTGACGGCCGAACAAAAAAAGAAAAGCAAGGCTGTGACGGCAGCGCGGCACGCCGGGGGTGGAAGCGCAAAGGCTGGTGAACTGGAAAACATCGCTCAGCCATGCGTTTTCCGGCTCTGCTTTGTCAATCCTGCAGCACGCCGCCGGCGCCTTCCAGCGCCTCGCGGGTGTCGACATCGACGGATGCACCCTCGCCGATCTCGACATCGATGACGTCGAGCCCTTCGGCCTCGACCAGATGGCGCGCGCCGGTATCGCCTTCGAGATGAGCGATGGCCGGGAACAGCGAGCGCGGCAGAAGCACCGGGTTGCCGCGTTTGCCCTGATGCGAAGCGCGGACCACGGAATTGCCTCCGGCCTTGCGGAAGGCATCGATCAGCCGGTCCAGATCGTCAGACACGACGCCAGGCATATCTCCCAGAACAATCATCGCGCCGGCGGTGTCTTCAGGCAGATAGGCAATACCGGCTTTCAGCGAGGTGGACAGACCATCGGCGAAATCCGGATTGTCGGCGAAGGTGACGTCGAGACCCGACAAAGCCGCGCGCACCCGTTCGCGCTGATGGCCGGTGACGACGATCGTTCCCGACGTTTTCGAGCCGAGCGCGCGCTCGGCGGTGCGGCGCACCAAAGGCTTGCCGTCGAACAGCGCCATGAGCTTGTTCGGTCCGCCCATGCGGCTCGACCGGCCCGCCGCCAGAAGTACGATGGCGACCTTGAGCCGGCTTTTGGCCGGCAGCGGTTCGCGCGGCTGCGGCCGCGTCGGGATTTCCATCAGCAGCCCGCCGACCCCCATGCCGGCAATATCCTTAGCAGTGACGTCGAGCCCGGCAACAAGACGGTCGAGCACCCAGTCGAAGCCGTTTTCCTTGGGACTGCGCGCGCAGCCAGGCGCGCCGATAATGCGCTTGCCGGCCAGTGTTCCGAGCACCAGCAGATTGCCGGGATCGACCGGCATGCCGGCGCGGATGACAGTTCCACCCGCCATCTCGATCGCCGCCGGAACGACATCGGCGAAATCGCTCATCGCCGAGGCACCGAAGATGACCACCATATCGTTGTCGCGCGCCAGCGAGGCGGCGGCTTGTGCCACCGGCGCGACCTCATGCGGCGTGCGGCGCTCCGCCGTCAGCCTGCCGCCCGAGCGCGCCAGCCGCGCTTCGGTGACGCGTAGCGTCTTGTCGAGTACGCCGGGCTTGATGCCCGGGAGCACCGTCTGGATGACCCCGACGCGCACCGGCTTGAAGGCGTTGACGGCAAAGATCTCACCGCCGGCGCAGATCTGCATGACGGCTTCGACCACGGCGGAGGCGACCGCGAAGGGGATGATCTTCACCGTCGCGACCATCTGGCCTTTCTCGACCGGGGCATGCTGCGCCAGCGTGGCGATGGTGATGGCGGGATCGACGGCGTTGATGGCGTCGACGAGAGCCGCGCTGACCGTGAAGATGCCTGGCGCATTGGCGTGGAGATTGACCCGGCCGGTGGCGGCGGGCCGCGCCTCGATGCCGCTGAAAGTCATGCTCTCGGCAATTTTTTGCGCCGCGGCGTCCTCGCTGAGATCGTCCCGGGACAGCACTGCCGCAACGACCTGTGAGATGCCTGCCCTTTTGAGTATGGCGACGTCCTCGGCGCTCAGCCTGTGCGCCTTGCGAAAACGTTTTTCGCCGGCCGTGGTGGCATGTGCCAGCACCGCGCCTTCGGCGGTTTCAATTGGGATGGGACCGAATTTCACGCCACGGCGCCTTTCGCATCGAGGCCGCGCGAGCGGAAGGCGTAGATGGTCTGCGCCAAAATGGCTACGGCGATCTCGGCGGGGCTCGCGGCGCCGATGTCGAGCCCGATCGGCGCGTGGATGCGGGCGATCTGGTCGGCGCTCGCGCCCAGTGCCAGCAGGCGTTCGACGCGCTTGGCATGCGTCTTTCTGCTGCCAAGCGCCCCGACATAGAAGCAATTCGCATCGAGGGCCGCCTTCAGCGCGAAATCGTCGATCTTCGGGTCATGGGTCACAGCGGCGAGCGCGGTGTAGCTGTCGAGCGGCTGGCGCTTCAATACGTCTTCCGGCCACTCGGCATGCAAGGCGACATCGGGAAAACGATCCGGTGTGGCAAAGGCGGTGCGCGGATCGATGATTTCGAGGGGGTAACCGGCGATTTTCGCCATCGGCGCCAGCGCCTGGCTTATATGGACAGCGCCGATCACCACCAGGCGCGGCTGCGGCAGATGCGCGTTGAGAAAAAAGGTCCGCCCTTCCGCCTGGACCGAACCGGAATTGCCCGATCGGAATGACTTGGCGATCGCGGCTCCAAGATCGCCGGCGACCTGGTCACCCTCGCGCACGACACGATCGCGGCCATCACCGAGATCGGTGACGAGGATCGCCGCGCGGCGGGCGCGGCGTTCGGTATTGAGCGTCTTCAGCGCATAAGGATCCATGGTTCAGCCTAGTCTTTCAACATAGACCTTGATACGGCCGCCACAGGACAGGCCGACCTGCCAGGCGGTTTCATCGGCGACACCGAATTCCAGCATCCTGGCTTTGCCGGAGCCGATCACGTCGACCGCCTCGCTCACCACCGCACCCTCGACGCAGCCGCCCGACACCGATCCGTGGAAATTGCCTTCGGAGTCGATGACCAGGTGGCTGCCGACCGGTCTCGGCGCCGACCCCCAGGTCTCGACCACGGTCGCGATAGCGACATCCTTGCCATCCTTCATCCAGCCTTCCGCGATGATCAGCGGATCGCGAGCCTCGTCGAGATAAATGTTGTCGCTCATCGTTGCTTCTCTCAGGGTCTGTTTTTCCAGGGAGCCGAGAAAACATATGGCTATGCGGCGTGCTTGGCGCCAGCGTCCATCCACCGTCGCGGGTCGACTGAACGCGCCGACTGCTTGTCCAGCGAGGCGCAGAGGTCGGCGAGCGCGTCGAGATTGTGCACCGAACGGAATTCGTCGACATGCGGCAGCATCGCCTTGACGCCACGGGCGCGCGCCTGAAAACCGTCGAAGCGCAGCAAGGGATTGAGCCAGATCAGCCGCCGGCAGGATTTGTGCAGCCGCTCCATCTCTTCCGCGAGGCCAGCGACATCGTCGCGCTCCAGACCGTCGGTGATCAGAAGCACGACCGCGCCCTGCCCCAGCACGCGCCGCGACCATATCAGATTGAACTCGGCGAGCGTGTCGCCGATGCGCGTCCCGCCCGACCAGTCCTTGACCACCGCCGAGCAGTCGGCGAGGGCGGCATCGGGATCGCGATGGCGCATCTGCCGGGTCAGGTTGGTCAGCCGGGTGCCGAAGACAAAGGTGTGCACGCGGCGGCGTTTTTCCGTGAGAGCATGCAGGAAATGCAGGAAGATGCGTGTGTACTGGCTCATCGAACCGGAAATGTCCGCCAGAACCACCAGCGGCGGATGGACTTCGCGGGCCGAGCGGAATTTCGGCAGGATCAATTCGCCGCCGGTGCGCGCCGCCTGGCGCATCATGGCGCGCGGGTCGATGCGGCGGCCATGCGCATCGGCCTTGAAGCGGCGGGTCCGCACCATGTCGAAAGGCAATCGCAGCGCGGCGATGGCCTTCTTGGCATCGGCCATCTCGGCAGCGTTCATCTGGGCAAAGTCCTTGCCCCGCAACACCTCGTTGCCGGAAAAGGTGAAGCGGGCATCGACCTCGATCTCGGGGACCTCCTGGGGTGGCTGGTTCTTCTGGTGGCCCTCGAACATCGCCTGGCTGACGCGGTTTTCGGCCGCGCGCGGTTTCTGCTTCTCCCTGGCGTCCGGCGCCATCGGTGAAAACATCGCCAGCAGTTTCTCGATCAGTTCGCGCGATTTCCAGAACAGCCGGAACGCTTCGTCGAAAGTCGGGTGGTCCTCATGCCTGGACACCAGCACCGCGTGCAGCGTCCAGTAGAAATCGTCGCGTGAGCCAATCCCGGCGGCTAGCACCGCCTCGATGGCATCCTTGACGGAAGCCGGCCCGACCCGCATGCCTGCCTTGCGCAAGGTACGGGCGAAATAGACGATGTTGTCAGCGATGCGTCCGTCCGCCGTCGCCTCTCTGGGGTCGGCCTCTCCCGGCGCCTTCATTGCCGCTACTCCGCCGCCGCGAGCTCGGCCTTGACCTCGTCGAGGATGCGCCGGCCCTCGCCCGCGCCGATGCGGGCAATGTCGTCCTGGTATTTCAACAGCACGCCGATCGTGTCGGATACGGTCTCCGGATCGAGAGCTACCTTGTCGAGTTCTGTCAGCGCGCCGGCCCAGTCTATGGTTTCCGCGACTCCCGGCACCTTGAACAGCTCGATCTGGCGCAGTTTCTGGATGAAGGAGACCACCTCCGCCGAAAGCCGCTGGTTGGCCTGCGGCACCTTGCGTCGCACGATCTCCAATTCGCGCTCGGCATTGGGATAATCGACCCAGTGATAGAGGCAGCGCCGCTTCAACGCGTCGTGGATCTCGCGGGTACGGTTGGTGGTGATGATGACGATGGGCGGTTCTTCCGCCTTGATGGTGCCGAGCTCCGGCACCGTCACCTGATAGTCGGAGAGAATCTCGAGCAGGAACGCCTCGAACGCCTCGTCGGTGCGGTCGAGCTCGTCGATCAGGAAGACAGGGGCGGAACCCGTCTTGCCGGTCAGCGCATCGAGCACAGGGCGGCGGATCAGGTATTTTTCGGAGAAGACGTTGCGCTCCATGGCGGAGCGGTCGACCTTGCCGGCCGCTTCCTCCATGCGGATCTCGATCATCTGCGCGGCGTAATTCCACTCGTAGACGGCGGAGGAAACATCGAGCCCCTCATAGCATTGTAGACGTATCAGCCGGCGGCCAAGCGCCTGTGCCAGCACCTTGGCGATTTCGGTCTTGCCAACACCGGCCTCGCCCTCGAGGAACAATGGCCGGTTCATCCGCAGCGACAGGAACAGCACGGTCGCCAGCGACCGGTCCGCCACATAGTCCGCGCCGGTCAGGAGATCGAGCGTCTCGTCGATCGTCCGCGGAACGGGGCGCGGTTTCTGCTCGGTCATTCTTTCTCCGTGAACGCCGCCGCTCCGCTGTCGAGGACATGGTAGCCGCGGGCGTGATAGATCAGCGGCCGCAAATTATCGCCCATGCGCAAGCCTGTCACCTTGCCAAAAAGCACACGATGGGTGGCCAGGTCCTTGGTGTCGATCAGTTCGCAGTCGAACACCGCGAGTGCACCCTTCAGCGTCGGCGCACCGGTTGAAATCACATCCCACTCGCCGAGCGCGAAACGCTCTTCAAGCGACAGGCCGGTGATACCGGAAAACCCGATCGACAGCGGCTCCTGGTGCGAGGCCAGCGTGTTCAGGGCAAATCGGCCGTTTTTCACGAACAACTCGTTCTTGGCATTTTCACGGTTGAGACAGACCAGAATGGTCGGCGGCGTATCCGACACCGAACAAGCGGCGATCACCGTCGTGCCACGCTTGCCCGCCGGCCCGTCTGTGGTGACCACATGGACGTGGCCGGCAAAATGGCTCATCGCGTCGCGATAGGCCTGCGGCCCAATGTCATTCTTCTTCAGCACCGGAGATTGTCCATAGCCAGAACCCTACCGCTATATATGGCGACATACGACATGCCACAAGCGAAGTGCTTGGCCCATATCCCCAAATTCGCGTGTTGCACCAAGGCCGGGCAGCCTTTAGGTCTTGGCGGGAATTGGTGCCCGCGCAATTGTTGGCGGGCTTGGAGGAACTCTTCGGCAGCATGCGACCTGGGGCAACGATATCCGCCGCGCTGGCCTGGTTGTTCCTCGCCGGCGCAGCCAGCGCACAGACGCTCACGATCGGCGTCGTCGCCCCCTTGTCGGGACCGTCGGCCATCCTCGGCAAGCAAATCGAGGCCGGTGCCGGGCTGGCGGCGCAGGCGAACGGCATCGAATTCAAGACCGAGGATGACGCCTGCACATCAGATGGCGGGGCCGCCGCGGCCAGGGACTTCGCCGCAGCCAAGGTTAGTATCGTCGTCGGCTTTCTGTGCACGGAAGCGATCGAGGCGGCGATGCCGATCCTCAAGGATGCCAACATTCCGGTCATCACCATCGGCGTGCGCACGGAAAGCCTCACCGATCGCCGCGCCAAGACCGGCTGGCCGGTCTATCGGCTGGGGCCGCGCGGCGACGATGAGCGCAACGCGGTTGCCGCTACCCTCACCCGCCTGTGGCAGGACGAGCTGTTCGCCATCATCGATGACGGCACCATTTACGGCCGCGAAATGGCCGAGACGTTTCGCGCCGCCGCCGAGCAAGCGGCGCTCAAGCCGGTGTTCGTCGATACGTTCCGGCCGCAACTCGACAACCAGATCGGGATGATCGGCCGGCTGAAGAAGGCCGGCGCCACGCATGTCTTTGCCGGCGGCGACGGCGACGACATTGCCATTATGGGCCGCGATGCCGCACAGCTCCAGGCCGGCATCGTCTTTGCCGGCGGTGAAAATCTGCGCACGCCGCCCGGCGACGTGCCCTATGCGACGGGGACGCTGATGATAGCGCCGCCCGAATGGGCCGAAGTCGCCGACGCAAAAGTGCTGGAAAACTTCTCCGCGCAGAAAATCGTGCCGGACGGCTACGCGCTGCCGGCCTATGCGGCGGTCGAGATCGCCAAGGCAGCGTTAGCCTTGTCATCGGGCAAGCCGCTGACCGAGGCGCTGACAGGTCACGACTACACCACGGCGATCGGGCCGATCCGCTTCGATGCCAAGGGCGACCTCAGCCGGAGCATCTACCGCGTCTTCCGCTTCGACGGCACCCGCTTCGTGCCCCTGGACAGCAATTGATGTTCCGCACCGGTCCGCGCAATCTGATCACCGACGTTGCCGGACTGCGCGTCGGCAATTCTTCCGACGTCGCCTTGAAGTCCGGCGTGACGACGGTGCTTTGCGACGAGCCGGCGGTCGCCGGGGTCCAGATCCTGGGCGGCGCGCCGGGCACGCGCGAAACGGACCTGCTCGAACCGCACAATTTGGTCGAGGCGGTCCATGCGGTGGTGCTGTCAGGCGGTTCGGCTTTCGGCCTTGACGCCGCGTCCGGTGTGCAGGCGGCGCTGCGCGAGCGCGGCATCGGCTTCGAGGTGGGCGGCTTTCGCGTGCCGATCGTGCCGGCGGCGATTCTGTTCGACCTGCGCAATGGGGGAGCCAAGGATTGGGGCCGTTATCCCCCTTACCGCGACCTCGGCTATGAGGCAGCGCAATCCGCCGCCACCGAGTTCCAGCTCGGCACGGCGGGTGCAGGCACCGGTGCGCTGACCTCGGGACTGAAGGGCGGCCTCGGTTCCGCCTCGACGCTGCTCGATAATGGCGTCACCATCGGTGCGCTGGCCGCCGTCAACCCGACGGGATCGGTGACCGTCGGCCGCACTTGCCATTTCTGGGCGGTCCCCTTCGAAATCGGCGATGAGTTCGGCGGGCTCGGCTATCCCTCGCCGATGCCGTACGATGCCGCGGAGATCTTGCTGAAATACCGCGACAAGCCGGCAGGCAGGCAGATGGAAACCGGCGGCAACACCACCATCGCGGTGATCGCGACGGATGCCGTTCTAACCAAGGCGGCGGCAAAACGCCTGGCGATGTCGGCGCATGACGGCTTCGTGCGCGCCATCTGGCCGACGCACACCCCGGCGGACGGCGATCTGGTGTTCGCTCTGGCGACGGGAACGAGCGGTATTCGGCTCGAAGCCGACGCCGCAATCGACGTCTACGCCGCGGCTGGCGCAACCATGGCGCGCGCCATCAGCCGCGGCGTTTTTGCCGCGACGCCAGCCGACAATGACCTGTTCCCGGTCTGGTCGTCGCGTCGCTAGATTTATTGGTTCCAGCGCAATTCCAGGGGAAAACGTTCCCGGGAAAGCCGTTCACACCTTTCCTGGAATTGCGATCAGGTCGGATCGGATTTTTCTTCCTCGAACGTCACCGCGACATCGGAATTCGCCGACAGCCACACCTTCTTGCCGTCGAGCTCGGCAACCAGGGCCAGAGGAATGTAATGGTGATGGCCTTTGTGAGCACCCTCGCCGCTGTCGGCCTTGGTCAGCTTGATGCGCTGGCCGTCGACCTTGTCGACAGTGCCGACATGCACGCCATCGGCGCCTACGACTTCCATATGCTCACGAATTTTGCTGGTGTCGGTCATGGTGGTTCTCCATTGGGACTGCCGACAATAACAGATGACGGGCCGATTGGATGCATTGGCTTATGACCGGCACGACGTTTTGACTTTCGTCGTGCCAGAGCAGTCCCGTTTCACGGAAACGGCGCCTTGCTCTATCTCTTTGTTTGATGCAATTCCCATGGGAGCGCTACACGTCTTTCCCGGAAAGCCGTTTCACACTTTTTCCTGGAATTGCTTTAGGGATTGCAACGACCGCGGCTGCCGGAGAGAAGAACCGATGCGAATGCTTTTCCTGTTTGCCGTTTCCCTGGCCACACAGCTTGCGGCGTCGATCGCCGCCCAGGCCGGCGATGTCGCCGAGCTCGAAATCCTCGGCTTCAGCAAGGACGGCGGCGTCTTCGCCTTCGAAGAGTATGGCACCCAGGACGGGTCGGGCTTTCCCTATGCCAACCGCTATTACATCGACACGAGCAATGACAGCTTTCTCAAGGGCACGCCAATCAAGGTCCGGCTCGACGACGAGAATGCCACGCTCGACACTGCCCGCCTCCAGGCTCGGCAGAAAGGCGAAACCATCGTCAGCCAGGCCGAACTCAACGCCAATCGCGGCATCACAGCGGGTTTCAACCCGGTGACCGAGCTTTCGGCTGATCCACACCGGATGGCGGTCAATCCGCGGCCGATCTTTTCTCCGGTCGACCAGCCGCTCGAGTTCCGGCTGGACGAGCTCGGCATGAACAACACCGAGGGCTGCGAGAGCCAGGGCGAGATCAATGGCTTCCGGCTGTTGCGCATCGAAGCGCAGGATGGGGGCACCACCAGACTTCTGCATGAGGATAAGTCGATCCCCAAGAGCCGCGGCTGCCCGAACGCCTACCGCATCGGCGCGGTGCAGACATTCTCGATGGACAGCCTCAGCGCCTATGCGGTGCTGATCGCGGTGCGCCAATATGGCTTCGAAGGGCCGGATTTTCGCTGGATTGCCGTGACCGGCCGCCTGTGACATCGCACCCCGCCACACCCAGCCGCAATTTGAACTATCTCCGCCGCGCCTTGCCAGGGTGGCGCGTAGCGTTTTTCGGCTCGCTCTTGTGGGCCATGGCCATGGGTGCCAGTGCGCTGGTCAACCTGTTGCTGGACAATTGGGTGACGCCGGACAAGATCCGCACGGTGTCGCTGCTGTTTGCGAGCGGCGGCGCCCTGGCCTTTCCGGTCGGCGTGTTCGCGGCACGGCTGGTCTCACTCGCAAGAGGCCCGGAGGTCGCCTTCGCTTCGGCGATGGTGTGCCTTGCCGCCGCGACGATCGGGCTGACAGCCGGGCTCTATGCCTTGCAATACCGATCCTACTATGCCGAATGGCATGCACCCGTCTTCACCCTCACCTGGGGGTTTCAGCTCGCCTTTACGATGGCGGTGGCGCTCTACCAGTTCGTGGTGCTGGGTATCAGGCTCTATTTTCCGCTCGGTTTCATCGCCTTGGCTGCCGTCAGCCTCTGGTTTGCGCAGCAGCGGCGTTGAGCATTTTGTCCGCCTCTGTTAGGACGCGGGCTAACCCAGAGCGGTTCAGCGTTTGGCAGAACCGCCGAACCGCTCTAACTCCTTTTTTCGCAATTCCGGACGGAAAACCGCTGCACACTTTTCCTGGAATTGCTCTAGACACATCAGGACTGACCGATGATCCCTCGCTATTCCCGACCGGAAATGGTCGCCATCTGGTCGCCGGAAACCCGGTTTCGCATCTGGTTCGAAATCGAGGCCCATGCCTGCGACGCGCTGGCCGAACTCGGTGTCATCCCGAAGGAAGCGGCGAAGACCATCTGGGAAAAGGGCGGTGCCGCGAAATTCGACGTCGAGAAGATCGACGAGATCGAGCGCGTCACCAAGCATGACGTCATCGCCTTCCTGACCCATCTCGCCGAATTCGTCGGACCGGACGCGCGTTTCATCCACCAAGGCATGACGTCCTCGGATGTTCTCGACACCTGCTTTGCCGTCCAGCTTGCGCGCGCCAGCGATATCCTGCTCGCCGACATCGATGGCCTGCTTGCCGCGCTCAAGCGCCGCGCCTTCGAGCACAAGGACACCGTCACCATCGGCCGCAGCCACGGCATTCATGCCGAACCGACAACCTTCGGCATCAAGCTGGCGCAGGCCTATGCCGAGTTCTCGCGCTGCCGCGAGCGGCTGGTGCATGCGCGGGAGGATATCGCCACCTGCGCCATTT
The DNA here is from genome assembly GCF_013170725.1 of Mesorhizobium erdmanii. Classification (NCBI taxonomy): domain Bacteria; kingdom Pseudomonadati; phylum Pseudomonadota; class Alphaproteobacteria; order Hyphomicrobiales; family Phyllobacteriaceae; genus Mesorhizobium; species Mesorhizobium erdmanii. Next base: position 4,304,723 of record NZ_CP033361.1, read on the forward strand.
CCGGGGCGGTCGGCACCTTCGCCAACATCGAGCCTTACGTCGAGGAGCATGTCGCGGCAAAGCTCGGGCTGAAGCCGGAGCCGGTATCGACGCAGGTCATCCCGCGCGACCGCCATGCCATGTTCTTCGCCACGCTCGGCGTCATCGCCTCGTCGATGGAGCGGCTGGCGACCGAGATCCGGCATCTGCAGCGCACCGAGGTGCTGGAAGCGGAAGAGTATTTTTCGCCCGGCCAGAAAGGCTCGTCGGCGATGCCGCACAAGCGCAATCCGGTGCTGACGGAAAACCTCACCGGCCTCGCCCGCATGGTGCGCTCCATGGCGTTGCCGGCAATGGAGGATGTGGCGCTCTGGCATGAGCGCGATATCTCGCACTCCTCAGTCGAGCGCATGATCGGCCCGGACGCCACGGTGACGCTCGATTTCGCGCTGTCAAGGCTGACCGGCGTCGTCGACAAACTGGTCGTCTACCCCGAGAACATGCTGAAGAACATGAACAAGTTCCGCGGCCTGGTGCATTCGCAGCGCGTCATGCTGGCGCTGACGCAGGCCGGCCTGTCACGCGAGGACTCCTACCGGCTGGTGCAGCGCAACGCCATGAGGGTGTGGGAGCAAGGCGCTGATTTTCTTGAGGAACTTTTGGCCGACAAGGAAGTGACCGCTGCGCTCCCCGAGGCGGAGATCCGCGAGAAATTCGACCTTGGCTACCACACCAAGCATGTCGACACGATCTTCAGGCGGGTGTTCGGGGAAGCCTGATCTTCCTTCTCCCCGTTTTACGGGGAGAAGGAAGCTGTGCCTGCGCCCAAATCAGGCCTTGCCCGGCACGGTCTTGATCACTGTCCCCCACGGATCCTCGCGGGTGATCTCACCGGCCACATTGTCCGAACGCATCTCGACCCAGGCGAGGCCCGAACGGGCCGGGTCGCGGCGCCCGGCGCCGGCACTTTGCCAGGCATTGGCGCCGATGTGGTGGTGGTAGTGGCCGGATGACAGGAACACGGCCTGGCCGCCATATTTGGCCACCGTGTCGAAGCCGAATTCCTGGTTCCACCAGGCTTCGGCCTCTTCCGGCCTGCCGACGCGCAGATGGACGTGGCCGACAATGCTGTTTTCCGGCGCGCCCTGCCAGCCCGCATCGCCGGCCGGCACTTCGCCGACGACAGCAGGAACGTTCATCCGCTCTGTCGCCATGGCGACCTTGTCGCCGTTCCACTTCCAGTCCCGCGGATTACGGTCGGCATAGATCTCGATGCCGTTGCCTTCAGGATCGGTCAGGTACAGCGCTTCGCTGACCAGATGGTCCGAAGCGCCCTCGATGGCGATCTTGTCCGATATTGCATGGTTGATCCAGCGGCCGAGATCGGCGCGGCTGGGCAGCAGGAAGGCCGTGTGGAACAGGCCGGCGCTGCGCGGATCGTCCGGCTTGGCGGAAGCATCCGGCTCGAGCACCAGCAGGGGACGGCTGCCAGCGCCCAGGGTGATCGCGCCATCGGCACGGCTCAATTCCTGCAGGCCGACGACCCTGCGGTAATAGGCGGCGAGGCTTTCGGCATCACGCGCCTTCAGCCCGACGCGGGCAACGCTCACCGGCGTGGTGGCGGCAAATGGCAGTTCGCTCATCATTGTCTCCGTTGCGGCAACGCTTGATGAAGCTCCCAATGCCAGGAGCCCGGCGCCGCCGATCATTGTACGTCGTGTCAGCGCCAAAATCGCGGTCCTCCACGGCTGTTTCTCTCCCGACGATAGATCGTCCATCGCGATTGTTCACACAAGACGGAAAAAAGCGAACATGGTGTTCACCGTTATGCGCAGAAGCTTGTCCGTCGACGGTTGCATGAGGCAATCGCGCTCGCTATCTCAGCACCATGAAAGTCAAAGACACAGATATCCTGATCGTTCCGGGTTACACCAATTCGGGGCCAGAGCATTGGCAGACCCGTTGGCAGTCGAAACTGTCGACGGCAAGGCGTGTCGAGCAGGCGGAGTGGTCGAAGCCGGTGCGCGAGGACTGGACGGCGAGCGTTGCCAAAGCGGTCAACGAAGCCGAGCGGCCGGTCGTCATCGTCGCGCATTCGCTGGGCGTCGCCGCAGCCGTGCAGGCCATTCCACAATTCGTCAAGCCGGTGGCTGGCGCCTTCTTCGTGGCGCCGCCCGACGTCGCCAACCCAGAAATCAGGCCACGGCACCTGATGACGTTCGGCCCCTACCCGCGCGACCCGCTGCCTTTTCCGTCGATCGTGATCGCCAGCCGCAACGACCCATTCTGTACTTTCGATGTCGCGGAGGACATTGCCGGCGCTTGGGGATCGCTGTTCATCGATGCTGGCGAGACCGGCCATCTCAACCAGGATTCAGGCTTTGGCCCCTGGCCTGAAGGATCGATGACCTTCGCCAAGTTCCTGACGGACTTGAAAGCTTAGCGCGCGTCGCGCTTCAGGCTTCAATCGAATCTTTGATGCCCTTCAGCAGGGTTTTTGCCCCCAGCGAAATCAGCGCATGCTCGGATCCGGTGGCGAGCAGGCGATAGCCCATCGACACGACGCGGCCTGCAATCGCCGGCTCGACGACATAGATCGCGGCATGCTTGCCGGCCTTGCGGGTGCGCTCGGCGACCGACGCTATCGTCTCCATCATGCTTTCCAGTGTCGAATTGACGACCTCACCGTTGCTCCAGGCGATCGAGAAATCAGAGGGCCCGAGGAAAATGCCGTCAATGCCCGGCGTGTCGAGAATGCCGTCGAGCGCGGCGAGCGCGGCGCGCGTTTCGACCATGGCAAACGCCATCGTGCGCTGGTTGGTGTCACGCAGCCATTCGGCATAGTCGCCCTTGCCGTGGCGCGGAAAAGCATAGGTCGGGCCCCACGAGCGCTCGCCGAGCGGTGGATATTTCATCGCCGCTGCGAACAGCTTTGCGTCGGCCACCGAGTTCACCATCGGCGCAATGACCGCCTCGGCCCCGAAATCGAGCGCCCGGCTCGCCATGTCGAAACGGCCAACCGGGATGCGTACCAGCGCCGGCTTGTTGGCGGCAAGCACGGGCATCAGACCGCGCAGCACGCTGTCCTCGTGATGGCCGCCATGCTGCATGTCGAGCGTGACGGCATCGAAGCCCTGTTTGGCGAGGATTTCGACGGTCAGCGCGTCCGGCACGCCCGACCAGGCGGTGACCAGCGTTTCGTCAGCGGCTAGGCGGGACTTCAGTGACATCTAATCTCTTTCCTCGTTAACATCGCATCGGCCCGAAAATCGGATCGATTTTCGGAAAGCACGATGCGAAAACGCTAAGCGTTAGAGCGTACTTTGTGCGTCCAGAAGGACGCACGTCGCTCTAATGCAGTTTCAGCCTGAAACCGCGACAAAGGCAAAGAAAAACCGCCCGGCTTGGCCGGGCGGTCGATTGGTCCAGCGTGAACTAAATCAGGTATTTTTGATCTGCTCGATCGCCTGCGCCATCAGTTCGTCCATGGTGCGACGGATCTGATGGTCCGACTGGTCGATACCGGCGGCATCGAAATCCTTGCGGATCTTGCGGAACACGTCGTGATCGCCGGCTTCCTCAATGTCGGAAACAACGACTTCCTTGGCATAGGCGTCGGCGTCGGCGCCCGACTTTCCGAGCTTTTCGGCGGCCCACAGGCCGAGCGCCTTGTTGCGGCGCGCCGAAGCCTTGAACCGGAGCTCCTCATCGAATGCAAATTTGCGCTCGAAGCCCTCTTCGCGGTCTTTCATGCTGCTCATGGCGTCCCTCCGGGTCAAATCCGATTCGTTGGCAAGGTGATATGTGTGTTGCCGAAGCACAAACCAAAAGGTCGCGAGCCGGTCAATACGCTTCGTCATATGCTGCGCTGCGGCATTTCAGTCCCGAAAGCGGTTGATTGGAAGGATTTGCCGATTGAGCAAACGATGTGATTGGGATAGACCCGGCATTGAACCCCGCCGTCGCCGCACTAATTCAGGCGGACGGACAGGAACTGGTCGCTTGCCGCCTGCCCGCAAATCCAGAGAAAAAATCAGATGAAAAATCGCCGCCGCATTTATGAAGGCAAGGCCAAGATCCTCTATGAGGGACCCGAACCGGGTACCTTGATCCAGTTCTTCAAGGACGATGCAACCGCATTCAACAAGAAGAAGCACGAGGTCATCGACGGCAAGGGCGTGCTCAACAACCGCATTTCCGAGTACATCTTCAATCATTTGAACCGCATGGGCATTCCGACCCACTTCATCCGCCGGCTCAACATGCGCGAGCAGCTGATCAAGGAAGTCGAGATCATCCCGCTCGAAGTGGTGGTGCGCAATGTCGCCGCCGGCTCGCTGTCGAAGCGCCTCGGCATCGAGGAAGGCACCGTTCTGCCGCGCTCGATCATCGAATTCTATTACAAGGCCGATGCGCTCGATGATCCGATGGTGTCGGAAGAGCATATCACCGCCTTCGGCTGGGCAAGCCCACAGGAGATCGACGACGTCATGGCGCTGGCCATCCGCGTCAACGACTTCCTTTCCGGTCTGTTCATGGGCGTCGGCATCCAACTCGTCGACTTCAAGATCGAGTGCGGCCGCCTGTTCGAGGGCGACATGATGCGCATTGTCGTCGCCGACGAGATTTCGCCGGATTCCTGCCGCCTGTGGGACGTGGCGACGCAGGACAAGCTCGATAAGGACCGTTTCCGCCGCGACATGGGCGGCTTGGTCGAAGCCTACCAGGAAGTCGCCCGCCGCCTCGGCATCATGAACGAGAATGAGCCGCCACGCCCGACCGGCCCGGTGCTTGTCGCCTCGACCGACGGCCTCAAGGGCAAGCCGCACTGATAGCGGCTTGCAAGCCAACATTCGAACAGGAGCAAGTCCAGCGTGATCAAGGCCCGCATTACCGTCACCCTCAAAAACGGCGTTCTCGACCCGCAAGGCAAGGCGATCGAACACGCTTTGTCCGGCCTCGGCTTTGATGGCGTCGGCGCGGTGCGGCAGGGCAAGGTGTTCGACGTCGAACTGGCCGAGAGCGACAAGGCCAAAGCCGAGGCCGACCTGAAAGCCATGTGCGACAAGCTGCTAGCGAATACGGTCATCGAGAATTACGCGGTGGAGATCGCCTGATATGAAATCAGCCGTCGTCCTCCTGCCTGGCCTCAACCGCGACCGCGACATGATCGCGGCGCTGACCAAGATTTCGGGCAAACCGCCGATCACCGTCTGGCAGACCGACACCGAGATCCCCGATGTCGACCTCATCGCCATTCCTGGCGGCTTTTCCTTCGGTGATTATCTGCGCTGCGGCGCGATCGCCGCGCGCATGCCGGTGATGCGGGCGGTCGCCGAAAAGGCCGCCAAGGGCGTCGCGGTGATCGGCGTCTGCAACGGTTTTCAGATCCTCGTCGAGGCCGGCCTGCTGCCGGGCGCGCTTATGCGCAACACCTCGCTGAAGTTCGTCTGCCGGCAGGTCAAGCTCGAGATCACCAACGCCAACACCATGTTCACCCGCCGCTATCAGCCGGGCCAGATCATCCGCTCGCCGGTGGCGCACCATGACGGCAACTACTTCGCCGACGCCGAAACCCTTGCGCGCCTCGAAGGCGAAGGCCAAGTGGTGTTCCGCTATGCCGAAGGGACCAATCCCAACGGGTCTATCAACGACATTGCTGGCATCATCAACGAGCAGGGCAATGTGCTTGGGCTGATGCCGCATCCCGAAGACCTGATCGAGGCTGCTCACGGCGGCAGCGACGGTCGTGCGCTCTTCGAAGGCGCTTTGGGCATTGCCGCTTGAAGTTTGCAGCCGCAACCTTAAGAATTGCGGTGATTCAAAATCATAATTTCAGGGAGAGACGGTCATGAAACTCTATTCGCGGCCGTTGTCGCCCTACTCGTCGATCGTGCGGGCGCTGGCCTATATCAAGGACGTGCCGCTCAAGATCATGGCGCCGCCACCGGGCTTTCCGATCCCTGAAGAGTTTCGCGCCATCTCGCCGATGAACCGGATCCCGGTGCTGATCACCGGCTCGGGTGAAACCATCGTCGAATCGGTGGTCATCGCCGAATATCTCGAGGAGCGGTTTCCGGAGCCGGCGCTGCTGCCGCCCGATTCCAAGGATCGCGCGCTGGTGCGCATGTTTGCCCGCATCACCGATCTCGACGTGCTGACGCCGATGATGAAGCTGTTCGAGCTGCATTTCGTGCCGAAGCGCAACAATGCAGAGGTCGACGCCCAGTTCGTCCGCCTGCACCACGGGCTGGCGGCGATCGAGGCGCGCATGGCGCAAGGCCCCTTCGCGCTCGGCAACGACATCAGCTTCGCCGATGCCTGGCTGACGCCAACGCGGTTCATCTTCAACAATTTCCGGGCCATGACTGGCCGCGCCGACCTGCTCGACGCCTATCCCAAATTCGATGCTTATGAGCAGATCGCATCGCAGCATCCAGCCTTGTCGCGCGTATGGGGCGAGATGACCGACGGCCTGAAAATCTTCCTGTCCGAACTCGAGATGGGTGCCGCTTGATCAAGAGCAAGACAATTGTTCTCGTCGCCGCGGCAGGCTTTGCCCTGGCGTCGTGCCAATCGAGCCCGAAGAGCACGCCGGTGCCGTCGGGCAAGAGTGCCGCGCTGCTGGCCATGGAACAGGTGGCTATTTCAGCCCACAAATGCTGGATCGCCAGCAAGGACCCGGCCTTCAAGGAATATCAGATGGCCAATGAGCTGAATTCGTACAGCGGCACGCCGCGTTTCCTCCTGGTGCCGGCCAAGCATTATGGCGGCAAGCCGTTGCTGGTCGTCCAGGCGCAAGGCAATTCGAGCCGCGTCGATGTGTTCGGACCACTGATGAACGATCCGCTCGGTGCGCGCATCGGCTCCGACATTGCCCGCTGGCAAGCCGGCAATCCGGCCTGCGCCGCGACCGCCTGACCATGGGTCGCTTCCTGCAGGTGGTGGGTCTGGCCGTCGGTCTGGCCGGCCTCGTCCTGCAGTTTAGCATCACCATTCCGGCGTCGATGGAGGCTGGGCGCAGCCTGCTCGGCTCGGTCGTCTTCTACTTCAGCTTCTTCACCATCCTGACCAATATCGGCGCGGTGTTGGTGCACACCTCGCTGCTCTCGTCAACCGGCTATGCGTGGCTGCCGGCCTTCGCCGCCCCCCGGATGCGAGCGGGTCTCGCGGTTTCGATCACTGTGGTCTGCATCGTCTATGCCACGGTCCTGGCGCGCCTCTGGCAGCCGCAGGGCCTGTTCCTGCTCTGCGACGTGCTGCTGCATTATGTGGCGCCGGTGCTGTTCGTGCTGTGGTGGCTGACGGCAGGCGCCGACGGCAGAACGAGATGGAGCGACATTTCCTGGTGGGTGCTCTATCCCATCGCCTATCTGGCCTATGCGCTGGTACGGGCGCCGATCGCCGGCGAGGTGCCCTACCCCTTCCTCGACGTCGCCAAGAACGGCGCAGCCAGTGTCGCCATCGCAGCGCTCGCCATCATGACGCTGTTCCTGGTGATCTGCGTCGTCGCCGTTTTTATCGATCGCGGCATCGGGGCCAGACGCGTGCGTTAAGCTGGTCTCTAGTCCCACAAACGCCTGATGCCCTCGCGATGAGCATCGCAGCGGGAAATGCCGATATCCTTCAGCTGATCGTCGGTCATCTCCAGCAATGTCAGCCGGCTGCGCCGACGCTCCAGCAAATTGTCGAGCCATCGTGCCAGCGACCTGACCACGCGCACCAGGCGGCCGACAAAGCCGCGCTGGCCGGACGGGCGCAGGGCCTCGCCGGGAAACGCGGCCCTTGCATGATGGATTGTCGCGATTGTATCCATTTTCTTTCTACCAAATGTCTCAATTGCACCCTTTTGGCGCCCGACTGATATGTATTGACTCATATTCCGGTGCAATATAGAAAATTGTCACCATGACAAATTGGCTTCCAGATCTGACAGCGGGCGCCGGGCCGCTTTATCAACGCCTTGCAGATGCGGTCGAAGCGGGCATCGACAAGGGCGTGATCGGCGCCGGAACGAAACTGCCGCCGCAGCGCGACCTCGCCTACGACATTGGCACCACCGTCGGGACGGTCGGCCGGGCCTATCAATTGCTGCGCGAGCGCGGCCTGGTGAGCGGCGAAGTCGGCCGTGGAACCTATGTGCTCGGCCAGCCCGCCAGCGGCGTGAAGCCGGAAGCGCCCGACGTCAGCATGGAAGGCACGCGCTACGTCGATGCGCCACAAGACAAGCTGCGTTTCGACAGCACAGCCGCGCCCGATGTCGGCCAGGGCGTCATTATCGCCGATGTGCTGTCGCGCACCGCGCAGGATCACCCCCATGAAATCTCGAGCTATACGCGCGATTTCCCTGGGCGCTGGTACGAAGCCGGCGCCCGCTGGCTGTCGCGCAACGCCTTCCGCCCGGCCGCCGACAGCATCGTTCCGACGCTCGGCACGCATGCCGCGGTGATGGCGGCGATCGCGGCCCTGACCACGCCGGGCGATTATGTCGCCTTCGAACATCTGACCTATTCGCAGATCTCGCGCAGTGCCGGGTTGATCGGCCGGCGGACGACATTGGTGGCATCGGATGACGAAGGTCTCGACCCGGCCGACTTCGAGCGCGTCTGCGCGCAAAAACATCCCAGGATGATCTTCCTGATGCCGACGGCCAAAAATCCGACGCTGGTGACGCTGTCGGACGCGCGCCGCGAGGCGATTGCCGGCATAGCGCGCGAATACAATGTCGTCCTGATCGAGGACGACCTTTACGGCAACCTTACCGACGACCCGACACCGTTGCTTGCCGAATTCGCGCCCGAACGCACCATCGTCGCCAGCGGCCTTTCGAAATCGGTGGCGGCCGGCGTGCGCGGCGGCTGGCTCTCCTGCCCTCCCGCCTATCGCCACCGCATCCGCGTCGCCCACAAGATGATGACCGGCGGCATGCCTTTCCTGCTGGCGGAGGTGAATGCCCGTCTGGTCCTGTCCGGCCAGGCCAGCGACATCCGCAAACGCAGCATCGCCGAAATCAGCGCCCGCATCGCGATCGTGCGCGACACTTTGGCTGGCTTCGCGTTCAAGTCACACGACAAGGTGCCCTTTGTCTGGCTGACTTTGCCCGACCCGTGGCTTTCCGGCACCTTCAAGAATGCCTGCCAGGAACACGGTGTGCTGATCGACGACGAGGACGAGTTCAAGGCAGGCCGCTCCGAGCAGGTCTTTCACGGCATCCGCTTCGGCGTTTCGCAGCCGAGGCATCGCGGGGATGTCGCCGACGGTGTTGCGGTCCTGCGGCGCCTTCTCGACGAGGGCCGTGCCGGCTACGACAGCTTCTCCTAGGAAGCCTGAGCTCGGCTCAGCCTTCGGCCTTGAAGTTGCGGGCTTCCTTCCTGGCCTTGTCCTTGCCGTGCTTTTCAGCCAGTTCCTTGGCCTGCCCAGGCGAAACGTCGGTGGTCTCCGCGATATGCATGGCCTCTTTATCCGAGAGGCGGTTATCTTTCTTGCCTTGCTTGGTAGCCATGGTCCGGTCTCCTGAGTGATTGAGACCTAACGGCCGGCACATCGTGGCGTTCCATTGGGCCGTGCATTCCCCGTTGCGAAGGCCATCCCGGTCGTCACCTTGTGCTTTCTGTCTTTTTTCGTCGATCGACGGGTGTATCGGGTGCAAAGCTTGCGATAAGAGGGGACTCAAATCCCAACACTCCCATGGACACAAATCGCCGCCCATGACCATTTCCAATTCCGTGCCGATCACCCCCGAGCTCATTGCCGCCCATGGGCTGAAGCCCGACGAGTATCAGCGCATCCTCGATCTCGTCGGACGCGAACCTAGCTTTACCGAACTCGGCATCTTCTCGGCGATGTGGAACGAGCACTGTTCCTACAAATCCTCGAAGAAGTGGCTGCGCACGCTGCCCACCACGGGACCGCAGGTCATCCAGGGGCCAGGCGAAAATGCCGGCGTGGTCGACATTGGTGACGGCGACTGCGTCGTCTTCAAGATGGAAAGCCACAACCACCCCTCCTTCATCGAACCCTACCAGGGCGCCGCGACCGGCGTCGGCGGCATTTTGCGCGACGTCTTCACGATGGGCGCCCGGCCCATCGCGGCAATGAACGCGCTGCGCTTCGGCGCGCCTGATCACCCCAAGACCCGGCATCTCGTCGCCGGCGTGGTTTCAGGCGTTGGCGGCTATGGCAATTCCTTCGGCGTGCCGACGGTCGGCGGCGAAGTCAATTTCGACGCCCGCTACAATGGCAACATCCTGGTCAACGCTTTTGCCGCGGGCCTCGCCAAAAGCAATGCCATCTTCCTGTCGGAAGCCAAGGGCGTCGGCCTGCCGGTCGTCTATCTGGGCGCCAAGACCGGCCGCGACGGCGTCGGCGGCGCCACCATGGCGTCCGCCGAATTCGACGACAAGATCGATGAGAAGCGCCCGACCGTGCAGGTCGGCGATCCCTTCACCGAAAAGTGCCTGCTGGAAGCCTGCCTCGAACTGATGGCCTCGGGCGCCGTCATCGCCATCCAGGACATGGGCGCGGCCGGCCTCACCTGTTCGGCGGTCGAGATGGGTGCCAAGGGCGACCTCGGCATCGAGCTCGACCTCGACAAGGTGCCGGTGCGCGAAGAGCGCATGAGCGCCTATGAGATGATGTTGTCGGAAAGCCAGGAGCGCATGCTGATGGTGCTGCGCCCCGAGAAGGAGAAGGAAGCCGAGGCGATCTTCCACAAGTGGGGCCTTGACTTCGCCATCGTCGGCAAGACCACCGACGATCTGCGTTTTCGCGTGCTGCATCAAGGCGATCAGGTCGCCGACCTGCCGATCAAGGACCTTGGCGACAAGGCGCCAGAATATGACCGGCCCTGGGTCGAGCCGAAGAAGCCGGCGCCGCTGGCCGCCAATGACGTTCCGCAGGCCGATGTTGCCGATGCGCTGCTGAAACTGCTCGGCGGACCGGACCTGTCGTCGCGCCGCTGGGTGTGGGAGCAGTACGACACGCTGATCCAGGGCAATTCGCTGCAGCTTCCGGGCGGCGATGCCGGCGTGGTGCGGGTGGAAGGCCATGCGACCAAGGCGCTCGCCTTCTCGTCCGACGTGACGCCGCGCTATTGCGAGGCCGATCCCTATGAGGGCGGCAAGCAGGCGGTGGCCGAATGCTGGCGCAATCTCACCGCCACCGGCGCGCTGCCGCTGGCGGCGACCGACAACCTCAATTTCGGCAACCCCGAACGGCCCGAGATCATGGGCCAGCTGGTCGGCGCGGTGAAAGGCATTGGCGATGCCTGCCGGGCACTCGGCTTCCCGATCGTGTCGGGCAATGTTTCGCTCTACAACGAAACCAATGGCCAGGGCATTCTGCCGACGCCGACGATCGGCGGCGTCGGGCTGATATCAGACTGGTCAAAGATGGCGCGGATCGGCTTTGCCGCAGAGGGTCAAATGATCCTGCTGGTCGGCGCACCGGCGACATGGGGCAGCCATCTCGGCCAGTCCGCCTATTTCAGAGACATCCATGGCCGTACCGACGGACCGCCGCCACCTGTCGACCTCGCGCATGAAAAGCGCGTTGGCGACCACGTGCGCGCGCTGATCGCGTCGGGCGTGGTGACAGCGGCGCATGATCTTTCCGACGGCGGTCTTGCCGTGGCGCTGGCCGAAATGGCGATGGCATCCGGCATTGGAGCCACCATTCCGGGTCTGGCCGGCACCGACCCGATCCCGGTCTGGTTCGGCGAGGACCAGGGCCGCTATCTCCTCACCCTGTCGCTCGACCCGCAGAGCAAGGAATGGGACGCCATTCGCGAGGACCAAAGCAAGCTGGGCATCTTCGCGCCGTGGATCGGCTCGACCGGCGGCGACGCTCTGAACCTCGGCGACGCCAGGGCCATCCCGGTCAGCGACTTGACCGCAGCCCACGAAGGCTGGTTCCCCCGCTTCATGGATCAGGCCAGTTGACTGGAGCATGATCCCGAAAAGTGGAACCCGGTTTTCGGAAAAAGATCATGCTCAATCGCAGGAAACTGGCTGTCCGGGCGCTGCTTGCAGTCGTTTTCTGGCCGTCGCTGTTCTTCTTCTGGTTTCTCGGCCCATTCGTCTTTTTCCTGTTGTCGACGACCTCGAGCGAGGTTTGCCCGCTGTTGGAAAGGCGTGAGCAGTTCCTGGCTTCGGCCAATGGCACGCTGCCCATGTTGGTGCTGCAGACTCTTATCTATGCGGTTCCGATCGTCTGTCTCGTGCTTTGGAGCCGGCTCCTGCCGGAGCCCGCAAGGACAAGCCGGGTCGTCATCTGCATCAAGCTTTTCGCCGTGGGCGCCATGTTGGGAGCCCTGTGGGAGTATGGCTCTTCGCTGCTCTGCGACGGCTACGGCCGGCCGTTCTTCTCACCCGCCTGGCAGATGACGAGCTATCTCCCGATCGCCACCCTGGCGGTCAACATCCCGCTCTACATCCTGGTCTTCAGCCTTGGCCGCGCCTTCTCGATGCCCGATGACGACCCGGCCGCCGATACAGTCCACTCGGATGAGACCACGTCGTAGGTGACAATCACGCTGGTGCCGGACGGAACGGCTTCAATCGCGGCCGGAAAGGCTTTAGGTTTGTCGCGACTCTCATCGCACGGGCGCCGCCCCCCGCCCGAAACAGGAATTCTGCCATGGCAATGGATGCCCACGACATCGAAAAATTGATCAAGGACGGCATACCGGACGCCCGCGTGACGATCCGCGATCTCGCCGGCGATGGCGACCATTACGCGGCCGAGGTCGTCGCCGAGAGCTTTCGGGGAAAGAGCCGCGTCCAGCAGCACCAGATGGTCTATGACGCGCTGAAGGGCAATATGGGCGGTGTGCTGCACGCACTCGCCCTGCAGACCAGCGTTCCCGACTGAGGCAGTTCCGCCAATATCCGCTTGGCCCAAACCCGCCCATCCTGTGCGCCATTTCGGCCATGGCGCGGCTAATGTCTTGTTTCGGGCAATCTATGGGTTTATTTGAAAGACATGCTTCGAGCCTGGCTCCCACGGGCGTGAAAGGATATTCCATGAGCGGTATCAACGACTACATCGACAATGAAGTGAAGGGCAACGACGTCGTGCTTTTCATGAAGGGCACGCCTGGTTTTCCGCAGTGCGGTTTTTCCGGCCAGGTCGTCCAGATCCTCGACTATATCGGCGCCGACTACAAGGGCGTGAACGTCCTCGACTCGGCCGAGCTGCGCCAGGGCATCAAGGAATACTCGAACTGGCCGACGATCCCGCAGCTCTACGTCAAAGGCGAATTCGTCGGCGGCTGCGATATCGTGCGCGAGATGTTCCAGGCCGGCGAATTGCAGACCTTCCTGGTCGAAAAGGGCGTCAGCGTCAAAGGCGCCGCCTGATTTCGGTTTTGGGCATGTCGTTACGACTGCACTGAACACCGGGGCAGCCCCACCTCGGCAATTTCTTTACGTCCCGATATCGGGACCAGACGAGCCAGTGCGCCGGCCCGCCGGCGCATTTTGCTTGAGAGATCGGATTTGCCGTGGACCAGCAATCGTCAACGCCGCAATCGGCAAGCAAACTGCCTATTCCGCGCTGGGAGTTCATTGCGCTCTGCGCGGCGCTGATGGCGCTGAATTCGCTGGCCATCGACATCATGCTGCCGGCGCTGCAGCAGATCGGCGCCTCGCTGGGCGTCGAGAATGAAAACCACCGGCAATATGTGGTCACCGCCTACATCCTTGGCTTTGGTGGCGGCCAATTGTTTTTCGGGCCTATCTCCGACCGTTTCGGCCGCCGCTCACCGCTCGTCGCCGGGCTGATCATCTATGTGGCGGCAGCCGCCGCCGCAGCCATCGCGCCAAGCTTTGAAACGCTGCTGATGTGTCGCGCCGTGCAAGGCATCGGCGCGGCCGCGACGCGCGTCATAGCGGTCTCGATCGTGCGCGACACGTTCGAAGGCCGGCGCATGGCCGAAGTCATGTCGCTGATCTTCATGGTGTTCATGGCGATACCGGTCATTGCGCCAGGGATCGGCCAGTTCATCATGCTGTTCGCGACCTGGCACTACATCTTCGTCACCATGGCCGTTGGCGCGCTGATCGTGTCGGCGTGGTCGCTGCTGCGCCTGCCTGAAACGCTGCGCCCCGAATATCGCCGGTCCTTGACGGTCGCCTCGGTCCTCGGTGGATTCCGCATCGTTCTCACCAACCGCATCGCGCTCTGCTACGCCTTTGCCAGCACCTTCATCTTTGCCGCCATGTTCGGCTTCATCGCCTCTGCGCAGCAGATCTATGTCGACATCTTCAACGTCGGCGAGATGTTCCCGGTCATCTTCGCCGGCGTCGCCGGCGTGCTCGCCTTCTCCAATTTTCTGAACTCACGCCTCGTGGGCCGCATCGGCATGCGCCGCCTGTCGCAGAGCGCGCTGCTTTTGTTCCTGGTCATCAGCCTGGCCTGGCTGGTGGTCTCGCTGGAAATCAAGATGCCGCTCTGGCTGTTCATCACCTTCTTTGCAGGCGCCATGCTTCCCTTCGGCGCGCTTGGCGCCAATTTCAACGCGTTGGCCATGGAGCCGCTTGGTCAACTGGCCGGCACGGCGTCGTCCATCCTGGGTTTCATGCAGACGTTTCTCGGCGGCATCCTTGGCACGCTGATCGGCCAGGCTTTCAACGGCACGGTGACGCCGCTTGCCGCCGGCTTTTGCAGCGTTTCGGTCGCAGCGCTGCTGATGATCCTGATCGCCGAGCGCGGCAAGATGTTCCAGCCGCACAACCTACCGGTCTCAGGGCATGTCACCGACCTGCATTGATTTTTGCTTTGCAGGCCGGTAGCGCGGCTATTTGAACGCGGTCGCTGGAATCAATCCTATTTGGCCCACAGTTCGCGGCGCAACTCCTGCCAGCTCTCCCGGTCGGGAGCGACCAGCAGGCCGCCGCCGACATGCGACGGCAGGTAGGCGCTGCCGTCGAAGCGCGCGGCATGACCGCCGGCCTCGGCATGGATCAGCACACCGGCCAGGTGGTCCCACGGCATCAGCTTGTTGTAGACGACGAAATGGCCATGGCCGCTCGCCAGCAAACGGTATTCGTGGGCGGCACAGCGGTAGTTGAACTGCGACAGCGTCTTGGTCTGGTTGCAGGCGAGCCGCGTGCGATCAGGCTCGGCCATGTATTGCCAGGAGACCGCGCCGGTCATCTCGGAGATCGGTGCCCTCGCCGCAACCCGCACCGTCTCCAGCGTGCCATGCGCATGGCGAATATGGCTGCCGGCGCCCTTGGCGCCGATCAGCCAGTCCTTGCCGACGGGATCATGGATAATGCCGGCGACCGTCTCACCCTTGACCACGACGCCAAGCATGACGCCGAACAGCGGCACGCCGGAGGCGAAATTGAAGGTGCCGTCGACCGGGTCGATGACGAAGGCCAGGTCGGCATCGCCCAGACCATCGAGCAGCGCCGGATCGTCGGAACAGGCTTCCTCGCCGACGACCATGGCCGTGGGATAGCGCTGGCGCAGCCTGGCCGTGATCAGCCGCTCGGCGTTGACATCGGCTTCCGTCACCAGGTCGGCGGCGGAGGTCTTCTGTCTGATGTCGCCATCGCCCAGCCGGCGAAAGCGGGGCATGATCTCGGTGTCGGCGGCCTCGGCCAGCAGGCTGGCCAGCCAGTCGATCGCGGTATCGTCAAATGTCATCGGGTGCGTCTTGTCCTGTGATGAGGGTCTGGTTCAGGGCGGCGAAATCGAACAGCTTCCTGTCGAGCAGATGCGACGGCCTGGTGTTGGACAGCGCACGCAACATCGTGTCCTTGCGGCCGGGCATGCGCTTCTCGATGTCGTCCAGCATCGCCTTCATGGCGTTGCGCTGAAGGCCTTCCTGGCTGCCGCAGAGGTCGCAAGGGATGATCGGGAACCGCATCGCCACGGCGAATTTTTCGAGGTCGATCTCGGCGCAATAGCTCAGCGGCCGCAGCACCATGACGTCGCCTTCGTCGTTGAGCAGCTTTGGCGGCATGGCGGCGAGACGGCCGCCATGGAAGAGGTTCATGAAGAAGGTCTCGAGAATGTCTTCGCGGTGATGGCCGAGGACTAGCGCCGAACAGCCCTCCTCGCGCGCGATGCGGTAGAGATGGCCACGCCGCAGCCTCGAGCAGAGCGAGCAATAAGTGCTGCCCTGCGGCAGCTTGTCGGTGACCACCGAATAGGTGTCCTGGTACTCTATGCGGTGCGCAATGCCGTTGGCGTTGAGATAGTCGGGCAGGATGTGTTTTGGGAAATTCGGCTGGCCCTGGTCGAGATTGCAGGCCAAGAGATCGACCGGCAGCAGCCCGCGCCATTTGAGGTCGAGCAGCAAGGCGAGCAGGCCGTAGGAATCCTTGCCGCCCGACAGCGCGACCAGCCAGCGCTGGCCCGGTTCCACCATCGAGAAGTCCTCGATCGCCTGACGCGTCAGGCGCAGCAGCCGCTTGCGCAATTTGTTGAACTCGACCGAGGACGGCACATCGGCAAAGAGCGGATGGGAGCCGCCTTCGGCGACCGGCTCGAGCGTCTCTATGTCTGGCAGCATGTTCATGGCGCGGCGGCCCCGGGAATGTGATGTCCGCCCGGATTAGCGCATCGGCCGGAGAATCGAAACGGCAAAGCGGAAGTACGAAACAAAAAGGCCGCCTCGAAGGGCGGCCTTTCGGTATCGCGGAAAAGCGTTCGCTTAGCGCGAATAGAATTCGACGACCAGGTTCGGTTCCATCTGGACGGCGAACGGAACGTCCGCCAGGCCAGGGATGCGCGAGAAGGTCGCGACCATCTTGTTGTGATCGGCTTCGATGTAGTCCGGCACGTCACGCTCGGCGAGGCCGACCGATTCGAGCACGATGACCAGCTGCTTCGACTTTTCACGCACTTCGACGACGTCGCCCGGCTTGCAGCGGTACGAGCCGATGTTGACGCGCTTGCCGTTGACGTTGACGTGGCCGTGGTTGACGAACTGACGCGCTGCGAAAATGGTCGGCACGAACTTGGCGCGGTAAACGACCGCATCAAGACGCGACTCGAGCAGGCCGATCAGGTTTTCCGAGGTGTCGCCCTTGCGGCGGTCGGCCTCTTCATAGACCTTGCGGAACTGCTTTTCCGAAACGTCGCCATAGTGACCCTTCAGCTTCTGCTTGGCACGCAGCTGCAGGCCGAAGTCGGAAAGCTTGCCCTTGCGGCGCTGGCCGTGCTGGCCGGGGCCGTATTCACGCTTGTTGACCGGGGACTTCGGGCGGCCCCAGATGTTTTCGCCGAGACGGCGGTCGATCTTGTATTTCGCGGATTCGCGCTTGCTCATCGCATTCCCTTTTCAAGACAATACACCCGGCACCTTCATGGTCCGGGTGAAGGAAACGCGCCCTCCTCTGGCCTCCGTTTTCGAGACCTGACAGGGTTTTCCCACGCAACGCGGCGGAAAACCCACGGGACACGTCAGTTCAAACAAAACCAGGAACCAAGGCAACCGGTCTTGCGCATATAAAACAAACACCGGACATCGCTGCCCGGCGTTGGCGGCTGGTTAAACCGAGATTTAACCGGTGTCAAGCTTGTCAGTAGCGCAGCGCAACGCAACCCTATAGCGTTCAGGACGTTGAGCGATGCCGGATGTGGCGGGAGGTTTTGCGCCAACGGCACCAGGAAGGGATCTGTCGCTAGAGGAGTCCAATCAGCATGAAGAAGTTTTTCCTTACCTTGGCGGGAGCTGCGGTGCTTGCAGGTTCTATGGCGGTGGCGCCGGAACCGGCCATGGCGCGTCACTGGCACGGCCACAAACAAGTCTGCCGTATCATCGTGAAGAAGAGAGTGGTGTGGCGGCATGGCCACCGCAAGGTGATCGTCGAGAGGATACGGCGCTGCCACCGCTGGTGAAGCCGGCTCTGGCCGGGACCATGCTTTGATATCTTGGAAGATACCAAGATCCCAGGAAGGGCCAGCGATCCATCGCTGGCCCTTTCGCATTGAACGGCTGCCTACCACGAAGCGAACGACGCCTAATTTAGGCTCAGCCCGCACATCCACTGACGTTCCCGACTTCGTGATTGGGGAGGATCTCCGCAATTCGCTAGAAATCGAGCGTCCGCAATGGAGAAGCCCTATGAAGACCGCAGCCTTGCTTTTGGTCGCGCTGCTTGCAGGCTCGACCGTACTTGTTTCGCCGGAATTGGCCGTGGCCGGCGCAAAAAAGGACTGTCACTGGCAGACGGTCACCAGGCGGGTCTGGCGCAACGGCCGCGTACACAATGTGACGACGAAGGTGAAGCGCTGTTTCCACCACCATCAATAATGGCCGCGCTAAAGCGCGTCGCGTCTGAACGGATTCATGGGCCGCGCTTCAGCTCTTTGTTGTTATGCATGTCGTTCTCCCAAAACCGGGGCCACTTTTGGGCGACATGCCTTAGGACTTCTTCTCCGGCAGGCCCTTGCGCTTGGTCTCGGCGAACTCTTCCAGTTGTTTCTCGCTCATCGATTCGTACATATCGCGTGATGCGCCCTTGAGTTCGCTCTTCTTCGTCTCGCCGCGCTTGGCGGAGAGAGCGGCGCCGGCGGCTTTCTGCTGGGCTTTCGAGGTGGCTGGCATGGCGGTTTCTCCTTTGCTGTCACGAGAAACGCCGCGCTTCGGCGGCGGTTCCCTTCCCGTGTCCAGAGCGCCAGTGTAGGACGGCGGCATGAAGTCCCTGACAGACCCCTCACAAGCCCTCTCGACCGGCCTGGCGAAAATCCGCACCGAATTCCACGTGCCGGAGGGGTTTCCGGCTGACGTAATGGCCGCGGCGGAGGCGGCGGCCAATCGGGTGCCGAACCAGCATGCCGACCGAAGGGCGATGCCGTTCGTGACGCTCGATCCAGCGGCCTCCACCGATCTCGACCAGGCGTTCTCGATCGAGGCGAGCAGCAGTGATCTTCTGCTGCATTACGCCATTGCCGACGTGGGCTGGTTCGTCGAGGACGGCGACGCCATCGATCGCGAAGCCTGGACGCGGGGCGAGACACTTTACTTGCCGGACGGCAAGGCCGGGCTCTACCCACCGACAATTGCCGAAGGTGCCGCAAGCCTGCTGCCGGATGGACCACGTCCGGCGATCATCTTCACCGTCCGGGTCGCCGACGACGGTGCGGTGAAATTGGATGGGGCGGAGCGGGCCATCATTCAAAGCCGCGCCAAGCTCGCCTATGACAGCGTACAGGCCTCCGACGTCCCGCCCGGCTTCGCCGAACTGGCGCGGCGCATGGCGGCAAACGAAGAGCGCCGCGGCGCTTCGCGCGTAGACCCGCCCGAGCAAGAGGTGGAAAGGCTCGCCGATGGCACATTCCGGCTTTCGTTCAGGCCGGTGCTGCAATCCGAGCAGGACAACGCCGCGCTCTCGCTGGCTGCCAACATGGCGATTGCCGACGCCATGCTGGCGCACAAGACCGGGTTGTTCCGGGTGATGTCCGGGCCGGATGCGTCCAAGGTGCAAAGATTGCGCAACGCGGCGCAGGCTCTCGGGCTGTCCTGGCCGGCCTCCACCGACTTGCGCGACTATCAGCGGACGCTTGATCCAACCGATCCGAAACAGGCCGCACTGATGCTGGAAATCCGCCGCGCAGGCAACGGCGCATCCTACCAACCCTATCAGGAAGGCGTCGTTCCCTGGCATGAGGCGATGGCGGCAACCTATGCCCACGCCACAGCGCCGCTCAGGCGGCTGGCCGATCGCTACGTCGTGCGCTGCGTTTTGGCTATCGCCAATGGCCTGCCGGTTCCGCAGGCTGTGACCGAGGCGTTCACCGGATTGCCGAAGGTGATGGGGCGCGCTGATGCCCGTGCCTCGCAGATCAACCATGCGGCCATCGACCTTGCCGAGGCGGTGATGCTCAGGGGACGCGAGGGGGAAACGTTCAAGGCCGTTGCCACCGACTTCGTCGAGAATGGCGTGCGCGTTCAGCTTGCCGATATGCCTGTCGTTGCCACCGTAAAGGCCTCCGGGCTCAGACAGGGCGACGGTCTCACGCTAAGGCTGGTCCTGGCCGACCCGGATCAACGCAGCATCGCCTTCGAGGCTGTTTGAGCGGGCGGATGTTTCCGCGACCAGTCCAAAGCCCTGCATCAGCCGGCTGACGGCGAAATCCGCCTTGCCTGAGGTGAAGACGGCGATGTCGGGTTCGCCTTGCGACAGCGGCTCGATCGGCGGCAACAGCGAAAGGGCGCGCCGGGCGATCGCCTCGGCCGGATCGATCCAGTCGACCGGCCAGGGCGCGGTCTTTCTCATGCGGTTGACCAGGAACGGATAATGCGTGCAGGCCAGCACGACGATGTCGGTCCTGCGCCCGTCATGTTCCATGAAACAGGGCGCGATCTCGGCGCGCACGGCTTCCTCGTCGACAAAGCCCTCGCGCATATAGACTTCGGCAAGTCCCGCCAGCCTGTCGCTGCCAACCAGGCGGACATGGCATTTCTGCGCCCATTTGCTGATCAGGTCGCGCGTGTATTGCCGCTTCACCGTGCCCGGCGTCGCCAGCACCGAGACCAGGCCAGAGCGCGTGCGCTCCGCCGCCGGCTTGACCGCCGGCACAGTGCCGACGAAGGGGTGGCCGGGAAATCTGTCGCGCAACGCATCGATCACCAGCGTCGAGGCGGTATTGCAGGCAATGACGGAAATCGCCGGTGCAAACCGGTCGAGCAGTCTGGCGAAGAGATCGAGTATGTGGGTGCGCAGCGCCGGTTCCTCCCAGGCGCCGAAGGGGAAAGCGGCATCGTCCGCGACATAGATGAAGCGCCGGTCCGGCATCAGCACCCGCGCCTCGCGCAACACGGTCAGCCCGCCGACGCCGGAATCGAACATCAGGATCGGCTGGTCAGTCATTGTCGGTTCCCATGCCGCCCAGCGGCGGCGCGTCCTCATCGTCACCGGCAGGCGCCTGGCGCTCGGCTTCGGCCTTGCCGGCGCGCGCGGCGGCGGCCGGAAGCCGCCTTGGATCGTCGCCCGGCGAACCGTCGCCGCGAGGCATGGCCGGCGAAAACCTGTCCAGTGACGAAATGATGCCGCGCAGCACCTTGAGCTCCGGTTCGGCAAAGCCAGCCCGCGTCAGCACGGCGCGCAGATTGTCGACCATTTTCGGCTTCTTCGGCGCCGGCCGGAAATAGCCACGCGCTTCCAACGCGCCTTCGAGATAGGCGAACAGGCCGTGCAGTTCTTCCTTGCTGGCCGGCTTCATCTCCGGGCCGGCAAAATTGGTCTTGGTCTCGTCCTCCAGACCCGACTTCATCCACTCATAGGACATCAGAAGGGCGGCCTGGGCGATGTTGAGCGAAGAGAAATCCGGATCCACGGGAAAGGTGACGATCTCGTCGGCAAGGCCGACTTCGTCATTGTAGAGGCCGAAGCGTTCGCGGCCGAACAGAATGCCGGTGCGCTGCCCCAGTCCATGACGGGATCGCAGCACCCTGCCCGCCTCGACCGGCCCACGGACGGCCTTGAAGCCGTCGCGCTGCCTGGCGGTGGTGGCAAAAACGAAATTCAGGTCGGCAAGCGCCGAGCCCAGGTCGTCGAACACCTTGACGGCGTCGATGACATGGTCGGCACGACTGGCGGCGGCACGCGCCTTTTCGCTCGGCCAGCCGTCGCGCGGGTTGACGAGGCGCAGTTCGGCCAGGCCGAAATTGGCCATGGCGCGTGCAACCATGCCGATGTTCTCGCCTAGCTGCGGCTCGACGAGGATGATGGCCGGGCCGGCGGATGGGATGCTCTCAGGATCTTTGGTGACGGGCATGATTTCCAATGAACTGCTGTTTGCGGCATTTCAGCGTCCCCTGCCATATTCGGCCGCGAAAATGAAGCATTCGCAAATGATGGCGGCGACAGCCTCACATTCGTGACCGATCGCCGTTTGCGCGGCCAAAAGCGCTTTGATATACGGGCGGAATCCCCCGGCCGAACGCCACGCGGGCAAGGCCGTCCCATATCCCAGCAACGAGGCATTCTTTCCATGGCGAAGATCAAGGTGGCGAACCCGGTCGTCGAACTCGACGGCGACGAGATGACCCGCATCATCTGGCAGTTCATCAAGGACAAGCTGATCCACCCTTATCTCGACCTGAAGCTCGAATATTACGACCTGGGCATCGAGCATCGCGACGCCACCAACGATCAGGTGACGATCGATTCGGCCAACGCCATCAAGAAATACGGCGTCGGCGTGAAATGCGCGACGATCACCCCCGACGAACAGCGCGTCGAGGAGTTCAAGCTGAAGAAGATGTGGAAGTCGCCCAACGGCACCATCCGCAACATCCTCGGCGGCACCATCTTCCGCGAGCCGATCATCATGAAGAACGTGCCGCGCCTGGTGCCCGGCTGGACCAAGCCGATCATCGTCGGCCGCCATGCCTTCGGCGACCAGTATCGCGCCACCGATTTCCGCTTCCCCGGCAAAGGCAAGCTGACGATCAAGTTCGTCGGCGAGGACGGCCAGGTGATCGAGCACGACGTGTTCGACGCGCCCGGCTCCGGCGTCGCCATGGCCATGTACAATCTCGACGAGTCGATCCGCGAATTCGCCCGCGCTTCGCTGAACTATGGCCTGCTGCGCAACTATCCGGTCTACCTGTCGACCAAGAACACTATCCTCAAGGCCTATGACGGTCGCTTCAAGGACATCTTCCAGGAAGTCTACGAGGCTGAATTCGAAGCCGAGTTCAAGTCGAAGAAGCTGTGGTACGAGCACCGCCTGATCGACGACATGGTGGCGTCCAGCCTGAAATGGTCGGGCGGCTATGTCTGGGCCTGCAAGAACTATGACGGCGACGTGCAGTCCGACACGGTGGCGCAAGGCTTTGGCTCGCTCGGCCTGATGACTTCGGTACTGATGACGCCGGATGGCAAGACGGTGGAAGCGGAGGCCGCGCACGGCACCGTCACCCGCCACTACCGCCAGCACCAGAAGGGCGAGGAAACCTCGACCAATTCGATCGCCTCGATCTTCGCCTGGACGCGCGGCCTCGCGCACCGCGCCAAGCTCGACGACAATGCCGAACTGAAGCGCTTCGCCGAGACGCTGGAGAAGGTTTGTATCCAGACGGTCGAAAGCGGCTTCATGACCAAGGATCTGTCACTGCTCATCGGCCCCGACCAGCCGTGGCTGTCGACCACCGGTTTCCTCGACAAGATCGACGAGAATTTGCAGAAGGCAATGGCGTAATCTGGATTTCCGACATACCGAAGGCTCCGCGAGGAGCCTTCTTCTTTTGGATGAAGGCAAGGGGCAGTGACTGATGACCAAGCCAATCCTCTACGGCGCGGACTACAGCGTCTATGTGCGCATTGCGCGGATGGCGCTGGAGGAGAAAGGCGTCGACTACGAGTTGGTGCCGCTCGACATCTTCGCCGCCGAGGGCGTCCCCACCTGGTATCTCGAACATCACCCGTTCGGCCGCATTCCGGCCTTCGAACATGACGGGTTTCGGTTGTTCGAGACCAGTGCAATCGCACATTATGCGGACGAGGCCTTCGACGGTCCGGCGCTGCAGCCGAAGGACCCGCGGGGCCGCGCGCGGATGAACCAGATCATCGGCATGCTCGATGCCTATGCCTACCGGTCGATGGTCTGGGATGTCGCGGTCGAGCGGCTGGAGAAAGAGGCACCGGACGAGGCTCTGATCGCCGGCGGGCTTTCGCAGGCGGGCACGGCGCTCCAGACGCTCTCTTCGCTGAAAGCCTCGGGACCATGGCTGCTCGGCGACCAGCTGACGCTGGCCGACCTGCACGCGGCGCCGATCACTGGCTATTTCGTCAAGGTCGCCGAGGGGCAAAGCCTACTGGCGCGGTTTGCGGATATCGAGGATTGGTATGCGCGAGTGGCCGAACGCGTGAGCTTCGCCAAGACCGACAAGGCAGATTGAGCAACCCGACAGACGAGCCTGGCTGAAAGCGATCGGCTAAAGCCCTATCCCGGGCCGGGTGACCATCAGCCAGAGAATGGCAAGTACGGCGGCGAAAGCCGGAAAGCCGCACGCAAACCAGATGCGGAACAGGCGCTTTTCCTCAGGCGGCAAGGGCCGATTCTCGATGGCAGCCTGTCGCGTCAGATTGCGAATCCGGATCTGAATCCAGACCACCGGCAGCCAGAACAGCCCGGTCACGACATAGAGCAACAGGGACAGCACGATCCAGCCCTCGGAGAGCGGCCAGCCCATGGCCTGCGCCAGCAACACGCCCGTGATCGGCTGCATGATGACGGCCGTTGCCGTAAAAATGGTGTCGGCAATGACGACCGTACCGGCAACATGGGCAACGATGTCGGCGCGGCCGGTGCGCTGCGCCATCAGCATGAAGAAAGCGATGCCGGCGCCGGTGCCGAAGAGAACCGTGGCGCCGATGACATGCAGCCAGCGCAGAGTGTCTACCCAGAGGCTCATCGCTCGTCGAGCATCGCGAGCGCCACAAGGACAAGGCACAGCGCCGGCACGGCCTTGATGATGGCGCCCAAAGGATCAAGCCACAGATCGGGTGCAAACACGGTCGCCCCTGCAAGATAAAGCAAGGTGATGGCAATCATGGCGACCAGCGCCAGGTGCGCGAAGGACCGCACGAGGACCGCAGCTCCGAGAGCGATGTCGGCGACACTTCCGGCAAGAACCATTGCGAACGCAAGCGTTGGCGACAGGCCATGCGAGACAAGAATGTCGGCAGCCGCATCCAGCCTGGCCAGGCCGACAATGCCGGAAACCAGCCAGAACAACGAGAGAACCGCGAACACGATCGGTTTCAGCAACCAAAGCCGGGCGAACCACCGCTCCTGCACGTGGGCCGGCATGGCGGTCAGCGTCGCCTCCAGCGGTTGCAGCGGCTGGCCGGCGACCTGGTTCCAGGGCTCTGCGTCGCCGGTGACGCCGCGCGCCAGCGCGGCAAGGGCCGCGCTGCGCAAGGGCGAGCGCCAGCCAAGCCGGCCAAGGCCATCGGCAAGGACGGCGGCAAGCCTGCCGACAATGGCGGGCACCGGCACAACCCTCGCCCGTGGCAGGCCAAGCCAGCCGCGAAAGGCCAGGAGAACATCGGCGAGCGGGCGCGCTTCGGTTTCGACGAGATCGAAGACGGAGCGAAGCGGCAGCGATCCGGTGACCGCGCGCGAGACGGCTTCGGCGACGTCTGTGGCCGCCACGGTCTGAATCGGCTGTCGCGGCATGACGGCCGGAATGAAACCGGGAAATGCCGCAAGGGCGCGCAGCAGCGCCGTCCCGCCATAAGCGGCGGACGCGATCACCAGGCCAGGGCGCAGTATAGTCCACTCCAGCGAAGAACTTGCGACAGCCTTGTCGCCTTGCGCCTTGGTGCTGAAAAACACATCAGCCGAGGAGAGATCGGCACCGACCGCCGAGATCTGCGCAAAACGGGACACACCGGCCCGTTCGCAGGCCTCGACGAGCGCCGCCACCGAGCCCCGGTGGACCGCGTCGAGACGGTCGCGCGGACCGTCCTGCAAGGCGCCTGCCGCGTTGACGACCGCGTCCATGCCCGCGACCACCGGCAGCCAGTCCTCGGCGGCAAGCAGTTCCGACATGTCCGCCGCGATCCATCGAGCCGCCGGCCGGCGCCGTTGCGCATCCCTGATATCGCGACCGAGACCGCTCACATGATGACCATCGCGAAGCAAACGGCCAACGACTGCGTCCCCGATCAAACCATAGCCGCCGAGGACGAGAATTTTCATGTCATGGCTTTCAGGCGGCCTCGAGTGCCGCCTTGACCGCTGCGATCGCATCATTGGCCTTCGACGCGTCCGGGCCGCCGGCCTGCGCCATATCCGGACGCCCGCCGCCGCCCTGCCCGCCCAAGGCGGCGGAGGCGACACGCACCAGATCGACGGCGCTGAAGCGGCCGACGAGGTCGTCGGTGACGGCAACGACGACGCTCGCCTTGTTGTCCTCGCCGGCGCCGACGAAGACGACGACGCCGGAGCCGAGCGAGGTCTTGCCGGCGTCCGCCAGCGGCTTCAGATCCTTCGGCGAGACGCCGGAGACAGCCTTGCCGAGGAAGCCGACGCCCGCGACCGTCTCGTTCTCCGAGGGCGCACCGGCCGCGGCACCGCCGCCCAGCGCCAGTTTCTTGCGCGCTTCGGTCAGTTCCTTCTCGAGCTTCTTGCGCTCTTCGAGCAAAGCCTCGACACGCGCCGGCACGTCGGCGGGCGAAATCTTCAGCACGGCTGCCGCCGCCTTCAGGCGCCTGTCCTGCTCGTCGAGATGCTTGCGAGCGGCTTCGCCGGTCAATGCCTCGATACGGCGCACGCCGGCGGCGACCGCGCCGTCGGAGACGACGCGGACCAGACCGATATCGCCGGTCGCTCTGACATGCGTGCCACCGCAGAGTTCGACCGAATAAGGCCGGTTGGCCTTGGCGCCATGCAGCCCCGTGCCCATCGACACGACGCGCACCTCGTCGCCGTATTTCTCGCCGAACAGCGCCATGGCGCCCTCGGCAATGGCGTCGTCGACCGACATCAGGCGCGTGGTCACCGGGCTGTTCTGCACGACGATCTCGTTGGCCATGCGCTCGACTTCTTCAAGCTCCTCGGCCGAGATCGGCTTGTTGTGCGAGATGTCGAAACGCAGGCGCTCGGGCGCGACCAGCGAGCCTTTTTGCGCGACATGGGTGCCCAGCACCTCGCGCAGCGCCTCGTGGATCAGATGCGTGGCGGAGTGATTGGCACGCAGCCTGGTGCGCCTGTTATGATCGACCTTGAGCTCGACCGCAGCGCCCGTCTTGACGGTGCCGCTCGCCACCTTGCCGAGATGTACGAACAGCCCATCGGCCTTCTTCTGCGTGTCGGAAATGTCTATCGAGAAGCCTTCGCCCGAGATGATGCCGGTGTCGCCCATCTGGCCGCCGGACTCGCCATAGAACGGCGTCTGGTTGACGACCACCGCGACGGTGTCGCCCTTGCCGGCGCTATCGACCGCCTTGCCGTCCCTGACCAGCACCTGGATCAGGCCCTCCGCCTGTTCGGTCTCGTAGCCGAGGAATTCGGTGGCGCCGGCCTTTTCACGCACCGAGAACCAAACTGTCTCGGTGGCGGCCTCGCCTGACCCCGCCCAGTGCTTGCGCGCCTCTGCCTTCTGCTGCTCCATCGCATTGGTGAAGCCGGCAAGATCGACCGAGATGTTGCGCTGGCGCAGCGCATCCTGCGTCAAGTCGAGCGGGAAGCCGTAGGTGTCGTAGAGCTTGAACGCCGTCTCGCCGTCCAGCATGTCGCCGGCGTGCAGTGTCTCCGTCGCCTCCGAGAGCAGGCCGAGGCCGCGCACCAGCGTCTTGCGGAACCTGGTTTCCTCGAGCTTCAGCGTCTCCGTGATCAGTTGTTCGCCGCGCGGCAGTTCGGGATAGGCCTGGCCCATCTCGCGCACCAGCGCCGGCACCAGCTTCCACATCAGCGGCTCGTTGGCGCCGAGCAACTGCGCGTGGCGCATGGCGCGGCGCATGATGCGACGCAGCACATAGCCGCGGCCTTCATTCGATGGCAGCACGCCGTCGGCCACCAGGAAGGAGGACGAGCGCAGGTGGTCGGCGATGACGCGGTAGGACGCGACCGTTTCCACATCCGGAGCGCGCCCGAGCGCGGAGGACGCCGCATCGATCAAGTGCCGGAACAGGTCGGTCTCGAAGACGCTTTCCACCCCTTGCAGGATGGACGCCATGCGCTCCAGGCCCATGCCCGTGTCGATGGACGGGCGCGGCAGGTCGACGCGCTCGTCCTTGGTCACCTGTTCATACTGCATGAACACCAGGTTCCAGAATTCGAGGAAGCGGTCGCCGTCCTCCTCGGGACTTCCGGGGGGGCCGCCCCAGATGTGCTCGCCACGGTCGATGAAGATTTCCGAGCACGGTCCGCAAGGTCCGGTGTCACCCATCGCCCAGAAATTGTCCGAGGTCGGGATGCGGATGATGCGATCGTCCGAGAAGCCGGCGATCTTCTTCCAGAAGCCGGCCGCCTCATCGTCCGTGTGATAGACGGTGACCAGCAGCTTGTCCTTCTTCAGCCCGAATTCCCTGGTGATCAAGTTCCAGGCAAGCACGATGGCGCGCTCCTTGAAATAGTCGCCGAAGGAGAAATTGCCGAGCATCTCGAAGAACGTCAGATGGCGCGCGGTGTAGCCGACATTGTCGAGGTCGTTGTGCTTGCCGCCGGCGCGAACGCTCTTCTGGGCGGTGGTGGCGCGCGAATAGGACCGCTTCTCCAGACCCGTGAAGACGTTCTTGAACTGCACCATGCCGGCATTGGTGAACATCAATGTCGGATCGTTGCGCGGCACGAGCGGGCTCGAGGCCACGACCTCGTGGCCTTCCTTGCGGAAATAGTCGAGAAATGTCGACCGGATCTCGTTCACGCCACTCATGACTGCTGCCTTTTCGCGAAAACCGCCGGCAAGGCCGGCGGAGACTGGTCCCTGCTTGTCCAGAGATAGACTTGGCCTTTTAGCGGGCACGCCCGAGCCTGTCCAGAAACACAAAATTGGGCCAACCGAGGCGCCGTCAGGCCGGCTTCACGGCGCCCAAAAACAAAAACCGCCGGCGCGAGGCCGGCGGTTTTGAACGCGGTACCAAAGAACTCAATTACTTAAGCTTCAGATCATAGACCGACTTTATGGCCGAACTCTGTCCGTTGCCTACATCGCGCCGGCTTCGTCCTCAAAACCGTCGTCGCCGTTCCCTTCAGAACCACCATTTTCGAGGAATTTTTCGGCGATCAGCCCGGCATTCTGTCTCAGCGCCAGTTCGATCTCGCGTGCGGTATCGGGATTGTCGCGCAGGAACAGTTTTGCATTTTCGCGGCCCTGGCCAAGACGCTGCGAATTGTAGGAGAACCAGGCACCCGACTTCTCGACCACGCCGGCCTTGACGCCGAGATCGACCAGTTCGCCGGTCTTGGACACGCCCTCGCCATACATGATGTCGAACTCGACCACCTTGAAGGGCGGCGCCAGCTTGTTCTTGACCACCTTGACGCGGGTCTGGTTGCCGACGACCTCGTCGCGATCCTTGACCGAGCCGATGCGGCGGATGTCGAGGCGCACCGACGCGTAGAACTTCAGCGCATTGCCGCCGGTCGTGGTTTCGGGCGAACCGAACATGACGCCAATCTTCATGCGGATCTGGTTGATGAAGATGACCATGGTGTTGGAGCGCGAGATCGAGGCGGTCAGCTTGCGCAGCGCCTGGCTCATCAAACGCGCTTGAAGACCGGGCAGCGAATCGCCCATCTCGCCCTCGATTTCGGCGCGTGGCGTCAGCGCCGCGACCGAATCGACCACCAGCACGTCGATGGCGCCCGAACGCACCAGCGTGTCGCAGATTTCCAGCGCCTGCTCGCCGGTGTCGGGCTGAGAGATCAGGAGGTTTTCAAGGTCAACGCCAAGCTTGCGGGCATAGACCGGATCGAGCGCGTGTTCGGCATCGACGAAGGCGCAGATGCCGCCCTTCTTCTGGGCTTCGGCCACCGTGTGCAGCGCCAGCGTCGTCTTGCCCGAGCTTTCCGGCCCGTAGATCTCGATGATGCGGCCGCGCGGCAGGCCACCGACGCCGAGCGCGATATCGAGGCCGAGCGAACCGGTCGGCACCGTTTCGATCTCGACGACCTGCTCGTTCGCGCCGAGCCGCATGATCGAGCCCTTGCCGAAAGCTCGCTCGATTTGCGACAGCGCCGCATCCAGAGCCTTTGATTTGTCCACTGCCTTGTCCTCTACAAGCCGCAAAGAATTCTGAGCCATGATACATCACCCCTTGGTCGTCAATGAAGGCCGGACAATCCGTAATCCCTGTGAATTTGTACCTTTTTTGTTCTCGTTTGGCAAGAGGGCTCAAATATCTGAAAAACAGACGATATCCCGATTTGTTCTTTTTTCGTACCAAATGATCGAACAGCAACGCATCCCGCATTGGTCCAGACGGCTTCGCTGTTTCGGTTCGCCGAATCGCCGCCTTGCGTGCGAGAACACCTCCCTGCAGGCTGGCGCTTGTGCGGCTGCAAAAACAATGGGCGTATTGCCGGCATGTTGAAATCCATAGAGATACTCGCCGTGGGCGGCGCCCATATCGACCGGCGAGGCCAGGTGTCCGGCGCTTATGTCCCGGCCGCGTCCAATCCCGGCACGATGCGCGAGGATGTCGGCGGCGGCGTCTTCAACGCGCTGCGCAGCACGGTGCGGCGCGGCGTATCGGGCTCGCTGATGTCGATGCGCGGCGGCGATGCCGCGGCGGACAGCATTTCGAGAGCCATTGCTCAGGCCGGCATTACCGATCTGTCGGCGGTCTTTCTCGACCGTACGACGCCGAGCTATACGGCGTTGATCGATCGCGAGGGCGAACTGATCGTCGGCTTTGCCGACATGGCGCTGTACGATTTGGCGTTCCCCAAGCAGATGAGGCGCTCCAAGGTCCGCGAGGCGATCGCCGCCGCCGACGCCGTGTTGTGCGATGCCAATCTGCCTTCGGCGGCACTGGAGCGCCTGGTGTCGCTAGCCGCCGGCAAACCCGTCTTCGCCATTGCCATTTCGCCGGCCAAGGTGACGCGGCTGATACCGGTGCTCGGCGAATTGGCCCAGCTATTCATGAACCGGCGGGAAGCCCTGGCGCTGGCCGGCGCTCATCCAAATGTCACCGATCGAGATCTCGTCGACGGGTTGCGACGCAGCGGCCTTACCAGTGGCGTCGTGACGGCGGGCAGCGCACCGGTGCTGGGTTTCGACGCCGAAGGCGTCTTCTCCATCCTGCCGCCGCCGCCGCGAAGAGTTGCCGATGTCACCGGCGCCGGCGATGCACTGGCGGGGGCAACGATCGCGGCCCTGCTGCGGGGCTTGCCCTTGCGGGCGGCGTTGCGGGAAGGCGTCGCGGCAGCGACGCTGGCCATCGAAAGCGCGGACGCCGTTGCCGATTTCACCGCAGCAAGCTTCGCGGAAGCACTGGCCCTTGTGCCGGATGCCAGGGAAGTGGCATGAGACCGGAAAATTCATAGTGCCGGAGTGCCGCGTGCGCGTCCCGATGGATGCACGCACACCGGGTTGGAGATTAGAGATGACGCCAGAGACCGCCCGCCCCTTCATCGACGTTCACGCGCCGGTGGCGCAAGCCCTGGCAGCCGGACGCCCGGTTGTGGCGCTGGAAAGCACCATCATCACCCATGGCATGCCCTACCCCGACAATGGCGCCATGGCGGCCAATGTCGAGAAGATCATCAGCGACGGCGGCGCCGTGCCGGCGACGATCGCCGTGGTTGGCGGGCGCATCAAGATCGGCCTTTCCGACGGCGAACGCGAATCGCTGGCCATGACCGGCGACGCCATGAAGCTGTCGCGCGCCGACCTCGGCTTCGCCGTCGCGCACGGGCGCACGGGCGGCACGACAGTCGCCGCCACGATGATCGCGGCCCATATGGTCGGGATAAAAGTGTTCGCCACCGGCGGCATTGGCGGCGTCCACAAGGGCGCGGAAAAGAGCTTTGATATCTCGGCCGACCTCGACGAGTTGGCGCGCACGCCGGTCATCGTCGTGTCGGCCGGCGCCAAGGCCATTCTCGACATCGAAAAGACGTTGGAGGTTCTGGAGACCCGCGGCGTGCCCGTCGTCGGCCACGGCTGCGAGACCATGCCGGCTTTCTGGTCACGGCAGTCGCCGTTTCGAGCGCCGCTGACCCTGTATAGACCCGAAGAGATCGCGCATTTCTACCAGACCAGGGTTGCGCTGGGTCTCGGCGGCGGCCTGCTGGTCGCCAATCCGGTGCCGGAAAACCACGAAATCCCGGCCGAAGAGATGGCGGGCTACATCGAGGCCGCGCAGAAGGCCGCCGAGGCGCTCAACGTGACGGGCAAGGCGGTAACGCCGTTCCTGCTGGGAAAAATCCTGGAGCTCACCGGCGGCCGAAGCCTGAAGACCAACATCGCGCTGGTCGAAAACAATGCAAGGCTGGCGGCCGAGATCGCCAAGGCACTGTAGTTAGCGCGGCTACTTCCCGGCTCGCCGCCCCGCCTCATGGGCGCGGCGTGCCCACACCGTCATCTCGTCCGGATCGTCGAAAGCGCTGTCGGGAATGCTCCAATAGGGCATGGCGACCAGTTTGCCGTGGCGCGTGCCGGTGTAGGTCCATTGCCGGCAGCCGGCGGCTTCGAAGTCGGGGATCGTCTCCTTGTCGCCCTTGAGCAGCAATTCGCCGCGCAGCACGATGGCGACGATGACGCCGTCGAAATAGATGCCCTTGCCGCCGAACAGTTTTCGGATGCTGACCGGGCCTAGGCCCTCGAAAAGTTCGGCGATGCGTTCATTGTCCATGCCGCGATCATGTCATCGGCATTTGACATTGTCATCGCGCGACCAAAATCATGCTGACAGATTGAGGTCATTCCGTCGGAGTGTTGTCATGCCGCTTCTGCTCAAGGGATCCTGCCGCTGCAACGCCGTGCGTTTCGAGGTGGAAAGCCACACGCCCGTGCCGTTCATGCTCTGCTACTGCTCGATCTGCCGCAAGCAGCAGGGCGGCGGCGGCTTCGCCATCAATCTCGGCGCCGACTACGATACGCTGAACATCAGAGGCAAGAGGAGCCTCGGCGTCTACCGCGCCGAGATCGAGGATGACGAGCATCCTAAATGCGAGGTCTCGACCGGCGAGCGCAATTTCTGCAAGAAATGCGGGTCGGCGCTGTGGCTCTATGACCCGACCTGGCCGGAGCTAGTGCATCCCTTCGCGTCGGCGATCGACAGCGACCCTGCCGAAGCCGCCTGAAAAAGTGCATCTGATGCTGAAATACAAGGCGAACTGGGTCGAACCCGTGATCGGCAAGCGCGACAAGGTGTTCGATGTCTATCCTGAGGAATCGATCGCCGACTGGCACAAGCGGACCGGCATGTGGGTGGAGTAGTTCTCTTCTCCCTGTCACTATACGGGGAGAAGATGCCGGCAGGCAGATGAGGGGCGGCGCGAACTCCGGAGAAGCAGGCGCTGCCCCTCATCCGGCCCTTCGGGCCACCTTCTCCCCGTATAGTGACGGGGAGAAGGAAGAAGCCTCAGGCAGAGGCGCGTGCTTCCGCCAGTGCCTTGAGATCGGCCGGCTTCAGTTCGACGGATTCGCCGCAGCCGCAGGCCGAACTCTGGTTCGGGTTGTGGAAGGTGAAGCCGGTGCGTAGCGTTGTCTGCTCGAAATCCATCTCGGTGCCGAACAGGAAAAGGGCAGCCTCCGGCGCGACATAGACATGGGCGCCATCGCGCTCGATGTGGTCGTCCTTGGTATTGGGCTCGGTCACCAGGTCAACCGTGTATTCCATGCCGGCGCAGCCGCCCTTTTTGATGCCGAGGCGGATGCCGTGCGCGTTATCGCGGGTAGCGACGATCTCGCGCACCCTGTCGGCGGCCTTTTCGGTCATCGTGATGACGGCGAAGCGTCCCATCGTTTTTCCTTCTCCATTCCATGCAGGTTCAAGGCCTGCCGAATGATTCCTCACCTAAAATGGTGAAGTTTTACCCCAGGCGCAAGTGCGCCAGCCTTTGCCTGGTCAGTACCAGCCCACCGCCACCTGTGCCTCTTCCGACATGCGGTCCGGTGTCCACGGCGGGTCGAAGGTCATGTTGACCTCGACGCCAGACACGCCTTCGACGGCGCCGACTGCATTTTCCACCCAGCCCGGCATTTCGCCGGCGACCGGGCAGCCCGGCGCTGTCAGCGTCATGTCGATCTTGACCGAGCGGTCGTCCTCGATGTCGATCTTGTAGACGAGGCCAAGCTCGTAGATGTCGGCCGGGATTTCCGGATCGTAGACGGTCTTCAGCGCCGAAACGATGTCGTCGGTCAGCCGCGCCAGTTCGTCGGCGGGAATGGCCGAGGCCGAAACAATGGCATTTGCAGCCGTTTCCGTCGCGGTCCCAGCGGTCGTGCTCACATCGTCCATGGTCGTCATCACCCGAAGAATTTACGCGCTTTTTCAAGCGCCTCGGCCAAAGCGTCGACTTCGGCCCTTGTATTATACATGCCGAACGATGCCCTGCATGTGGAGGTTACGCCGAAACGTTTCAACAGCGGCTGGGCGCAATGGGTGCCCGCGCGGACGGCAACACCTTGCCGATCTATCACCATCGACACGTCATGGGCATGGATACCTTGCAATTCGAACGAGATGATGGCGCCCTTGCCGGGCGCGTCGCCGAAGATGCGCAGCGAATTGATGGCGCGCAGCCGCTCATGGGCATAAGTCTTGAGGTCTTCCTCATGCGCGGCGATGCGTTCGCGGCCGATCTTTTCCATGTAGTCGAGCGCAGCCCCCAGCCCGATCGCCTGGACGATCGGCGGCGTGCCGGCTTCGAAGCGATGCGGCGGCTCGTTGTAGGTGACGATGTCTTCCGTCACCTCCTCGATCATTTCGCCGCCGCCCATGAACGGCCGCATGCCGGCAAGAATGTCCTTCTTGCCGTACAGCACGCCGATGCCGGACGGACCGTAGACCTTGTGGCCGGTGAAGACGAAGAAATCGCAATCGAGGTCCTGCACGTCGATCGGCATGTGCACGGCGCTCTGGCTGCCGTCGACGAGGACCGGAATGCCGCGCGCATGCGCGATGCGCACGATCTCCTTGATCGGAGTCACCGTGCCCAGCGCATTCGACATCTGGGTAATGGCGACAAGCTTGGTGCGGTCGGTCAAACGCTTCTCGAATTCCTCGATGTGGAAGACGCCGAGATCGTCGACCGGCACCCAGACCAGTTTGGCGCCTTGCCGCTCGCGGATGAAATGCCAGGGCACGATGTTGGAGTGGTGCTCCATGATCGACAGCACGATCTCGTCGCCCTCGCCGATATTGGGCATGCCATAGCCATAGGCAACCGTGTTGATCGCCGAGGTCGTGTTCGAGGTGAAGACGATGTTGTCGGTGCTCGGTGCGTTGAGGAAGCGGCGTACCGTTTCGCGCGCCTTTTCGTAAGCGTCGGTCGCTGCGTTGGACAGGAAATGCAGGCCGCGATGGACGTTGGCGTATTCCTGGGTATAGGCATGCTGAATCGTATCCAGCACCACCTGCGGCTTCTGCGCAGAGGCACCGTTGTCGAGATAGACCAGCTTCTTGCCGTAGACTTCACGCGACAGGATCGGGAAGTCGCGACGGATCGCCTCGACGTCGTAGAAATCTCCGATCTTGCCTGGAGCGTTCATCATATCACCCGTGTGTCAAAAACCAATCGTCCAGCCGTGCTTCCAGCGCCTCGACAATCGTCTCGTCGTCCAGTTCCTCGATCACCTCGGCGACGAAGGCTTTGACGAGCAATCCTCGCGCGGACTTCTCGTCAACCCCGCGCGCCATCAGGTAGAACAGATGGTCGTGGTCGATCTCGGTGACGGTCGCGCCGTGGCCGCAGACGACGTCGTCGGCGAAGATTTCGAGCTCCGGCTTGGTCGAGAACTCGCCGTCGTCCGACAGAAGCAGCGTGTTGCAGGCCATCTTGGCGTTGGTCTTCTGCGCGTACTGATGGACGTTGATACGACCCTGGAAGACGCCGCGCGCCTTGCCCGTCACCACGTTGCGGATGATCTCAGTCGAGGTGGTGTGCGGCACGGCGTGGTCGAGCACCATGGTCACGTCGGTATGGGCGTCGCCAGCCAGAAGATTGATGCCGCGCAGCTTGAAGTCGGCGCCTTCGCCCGTCGTCCTGACCATGATCTCCTGGCGCACGAGCTTGCCGCCGGCGTTCATGACGAAGAGCGTCAGTTTCGCGTTCTTGCCGATATGGGCCTTGAACTGCGCCAGATGCGTCGCCGTGTCCGGCTGCTCCTGGACGATCAGCCACGTCACCTCGGCGCCTT
Source organism: Mesorhizobium erdmanii (assembly GCF_013170725.1). Taxonomy (NCBI): domain Bacteria; kingdom Pseudomonadati; phylum Pseudomonadota; class Alphaproteobacteria; order Hyphomicrobiales; family Phyllobacteriaceae; genus Mesorhizobium; species Mesorhizobium erdmanii. Next base: position 4,340,490 of record NZ_CP033361.1, read on the forward strand.
CGCCGAGCACGAGCTGGCTGACGGAACTGACCAGGGCAGCCCCCTCACCCGCCTGACGCTCGACGATGACCGCTTTGGCGCCGGCGCCGACGCGGACCGGCAGACGCACATGGGTCTGGCCGCCGGCCTGCAAATTCTGGAGCTCGATCGGCTTTTCCAGTTCGACGCCATCGGCGATGTCGATGAAATAACCGTCGGCGACGAAAGCCGTGTTCAGTGCACCGATCGCATCATCGCTGCCATAGGGGTCGAGCCCGGGCGCGATGCTGCCGTCGATCAGCTTTTCCGAAAGGTGCTGCACGGCAACGCCCTCGATGGCAAGCACCTTCGCATCGGACTTGCCGTTGAGCACCGGCAGGACGGCAGAGCCTTCGACGATCGGCGCGACGGCCTTGGCCAAGGCGGCCGGATCGAAGTCCGGCACGACGTTCAACAGCCGGCGCAGGTCCGTGTAGTGCCAGGATTCGACGCGTCGCGTCGGCAGGCCGTGCTTGATCGCCTCGATGGCGTCGTCGCGCTTCAGCATCACCGCGCCGTCGCCCGGCAGCAGCGCCAGCCGGTCGCCGAACGCGTCGATCAAGGCGGTCTCGGCCGGTGTCCGCTGCGGTTGTGTGTGCATATTCATCAGTTTGACCTTGCCTTCTGGCATCTCACGCGGCTTCGCCGATCACACCGGCATAGCCATTGGCTTCGAGGTCGAGCGCCAGCGACTTATCACCGGACTTGATGACCTGGCCCTTGTAGAGCACATGCACGCTGTCGGGCACGATGTGCTCGAGCAGGCGCTGGTAGTGAGTGATGACCAAAAATGCCCGGTCGGGCGCGCGCAGCGCGTTGACGCCGTCGGAAACGATCTTCAGCGCATCGATGTCGAGGCCGGAATCGGTCTCGTCGAGCACGCAGAGCTTTGGTTCCAAGAGCTTCATCTGCAGGATCTCGGCACGCTTCTTCTCGCCGCCGGAGAAGCCGACATTGAGCGGTCGCTTCAGCATTGCCATGTCCATGCTGAGCGACGCGGCGGCTTCCTTCACCCGCTTCAGGAATTCCGGGATTTTCAGCGGTTCCTCGCCGCGCGCCTTGCGCTGCTCGTTCATCGCCACCTTCAGGAATTCCATGGTCGCCACGCCCGGTATTTCCATCGGATACTGGAAGGCGAGGAAGATGCCTGACGTGGCGCGCTCGGCCGGATCCATTTCGAGGATCGACTGGCCGTTGTAGAGGATGTCGCCCTCGGTGACTTCATAGTCCTCGCGGCCGGCGAGGATATAGGACAGCGTGGACTTGCCCGAACCGTTCGGTCCCATGATCGCGGCGACCTCGCCGGCTTTCACAGTCAGGTTCAAGCCACGGATGATCTCGGTACCGTCATCGACGATGCGGGCGTGCAGGTTCTTGATCTCAAGCATTCTTTGGTTTCCTGAATATCTGTCCGGTCAGCCGACCGAGCCCTCAAGCGAGATGCCGATCAGCTTCTGCGCTTCGACGGCAAACTCCATCGGCAGTTGCTGGATGACGTCCTTGACGAAGCCGTTGACGATCAACGCGATCGCTTCCTCTTCGGGAATGCCGCGCTGCATGACGTAGAATTTCTGGTCCTCGGAAATCTTCGACGTCGTCGCTTCGTGCTCGAACTGCGCCGTCGAGTTCTTGGCTTCCATGTAGGGCACGGTGTGCGCGCCGCACTGGTCGCCGATCAACAGTGAGTCGCAATTGGTGAAGTTGCGGGCGTTGGTCGCCTTGCGGTGCGCCGAGACCTGGCCGCGATAGGTGTTCTGCGAGAAGCCGGCGGCGATGCCCTTGGAGATGATGCGGCTCGACGTGTTCTTGCCGAGATGGATCATCTTGGTGCCGCTATCGACCTGCTGGTAACCGTTCGACACGGCGATCGAGTAGAACTCGCCGGAAGAGTCGTCGCCGCGCAGGATGCAGCTCGGGTATTTCCAGGTGATCGCCGAACCGGTTTCGACCTGCGTCCACGAGATCTTCGAACGGTCGCCACGGCAGTCGCCGCGCTTGGTGACGAAATTGTAGATGCCGCCCTTGCCCTCGGCGTCGCCGGGGTACCAGTTCTGCACCGTCGAATATTTGATCTCGGCATCGTCGAGCGCCACCAGTTCGACGACCGCGGCATGCAGCTGGTTCTCATCGCGCTGCGGCGCCGTGCAGCCTTCGAGATAGGAGACGTACGCCCCCTCCTCGGCAATGATCAGCGTACGCTCGAACTGGCCGGTGTTCTTCTCGTTCATGCGGAAATAGGTCGACAGCTCCATCGGGCAACGCACGCCCTTGGGCACGAAGACGAACGAACCGTCGGTGAAGACGGCCGAATTCAGCGTGGCGTAGTAATTGTCCGATGTCGGCACGACCGAGCCGAGATATTTTTGCACCAGTTCGGGATGCTCGCGGATCGCTTCCGAGATCGAGCAGAAGATGACGCCGGCCTGCGCCAACTCCTTCTTGAAGGTGGTGACGACGGACACGGAATCGAACACCGCATCGACGGCGACGCGGCCCGACTTGTAGACGTTGTCGCTGGCTTCCTCGAGTTCCGAGACGTCGGTCTTCTGCACGCCTGCCAGGATCTCCTGCTCCTTGAGCGGAATGCCGAGCTTTTCGTAGACTTTCAGGATTTCAGGATCGACGTCGCTGAGCGAAGTAGGGCCGGGCGTGCTCTTGGGCGCGGCGTAGTAGTAGATGTCCTGGAAATCGATCTTCGGATAGTGAACGCGCGCCCAGGTCGGCTCTTCCAGCGTCAGCCAGCGCCGATAGGCTTCCAGACGCCATTCCAGCATCCAGGATGGCTCGTCCTTCTTGGCCGATATGAAGCGGATGATGTCTTCGCTCAGGCCCTTGGGGGCCTTGTCGACAGCAATCTCGGTCTCAAATCCGTATTTGTATTGGTCGACGTCGATCTTTCGGACCCGATCGATCGTGTCCTGCACAGCAGGCATATGCGTTCTCCATCCACGCCGGGGTCAAGGCCCGACAGTTTTCAAACTATGGCACCGCCGAAATGAACGCCGAAGAAGCGCTCGCGGCAGCGTAAGTTCCATATAGTGCGCTTCGACCGGAAATTCACCCGGCCAGCATGAAACGCACGGCTCTACCAGGCCGAAAGGCCCAAAATCGTCCAACCGCTAAGCGGCTTCTTCCCTATCCGCCTTTTCCCTGGCGGCCTGCCGGGCTGCTATACCCGCCAGCGCGGTGCGAAACAGTTCGATGTCCTCAGCGCCGGTCGCCAAGCCGATCGACACGCGCAAGGCGCCAAGACTGTCGCCGTAACCCATGGCTTTCAGCACGTGGCTTGGCCCAACCTTGCCCGACGAGCAGGCGGACCCGGCCGACAGCGCGACACCGGCCAGATCAAAAGCGATCTGCGCGGTTTCGGCTTTGACGCCCGGAATAGCGAAGAATGTCGTGTTGGCAAGCCTCGGCGCGCCGGTTCCAAACATTTCCGCTTCCGGCACCAGCATTTTTATGATGGCCTCGATCTCGTCGCGGCGTTCGCGCACCGCATCGATCTTCTGCAGCCCGGCCAGCGCCTCGCGTGCCGCGACGCCAAAGCCTGACATGGCGGCGAGGTTTTCGGTGCCGCCGCGATGGCCCTTCTCCTGGCCGCCGCCATTGATCAGCGGCTTCGGCATCATCAGATCGGCGGCGGCGACGATGGCGCCAACACCCTTGGGGCCGCCGATCTTGTGCGAAGACAGAATCAAATAATCGGCGTATCCAGCTGACATGTCGATCGAAACGCGACCCGCCGCCTGAACCGCGTCGACGACAAGAACGCCGCCCGCGGCCTTGACGATCGCCGCGATCCGATCGATCGGCTGGATGACGCCGGTCTCGTTGTTGGCGGCATGGATCGCCACCAGCGGCAGGCCATCGGCCTTGTCATGGTGGGCGAGTGCCGCGGCCAAGGCGGCAAGGTCGGCAATGCCATCGGCATCGACGCCGATGCGCGTCACCTGCGCCGCCGGGAACCGCCCGCCATTCAGCAGGCAGGGATGATCGGTCTCGCAGACGTAAAGCCGGCTCATGCGCACGCTGCCCCGCCCCATCCGCCAATCGGGGGCCAGCAGCGTCGAGGCGGCCTCCGTCGCGCCTGATGTGAACACGACATGTTCTGGCCTGGCATTCACCAGAGCCGCGACCTCGCGCCTTGCCTTCTCGATCAAGCGCCGCGCGGCACGGCCCTCGGCATGGACCGATGACGGGTTGGCGATCACGTCGAGCGCCGCGACCATGGCCTCGCGCGCCGCTGGGAGCAGCGGAGCACTGGCATTATAGTCGAGATAGGCGCGTTTTACGGCCATTTTCGTCCAGTTGATCCCGTCAGAAGCCATTCGGTTGTCGTATGGCGTTATTTCCTTGAAATTCCAAGGCGAGCCGTCCTATTTACGCGGCTTGCGGCGCGGGTGGCCGGGCTCGACGTGTGGCCACTCAGTTTTGAATAGTTCTAAACTAGCTTCTAAGAAGACGCTCGCCCTGCGTCAAGGCCAGAGGAAGGTTCGTTCCGGGCGCCGCGCATTCGTATACGTAAGTGGAGTATTTCATGCCTGAGGTCATTTTCACCGGTCCGGCCGGCCGCCTGGAGGGACGCTACCAGCCCTCCAAGGAAAAGAGCGCGCCGATCGCCATCGTCTTGCATCCGCATCCGCAGTTCGGCGGCACGATGAACAACAAGATCGTCTATGACCTCTTCTACATGTTCCAGAAGCGCGATTTCACCACGCTGCGCTTCAATTTCCGCGGCATCGGCCGCAGCCAGGGCGAATTCGACCACGGCACCGGCGAGTTGTCCGACGCCGCTGCCGCACTCGACTGGGTCCAGTCGCTGCATCCGGATTCGAAGAGCTGCTGGGTCGCCGGCTATTCGTTCGGCTCGTGGATCGGCATGCAGCTGTTGATGCGCCGGCCCGAGATCGAGGGCTTCATCTCGATCGCGCCGCAGCCCAACACCTATGATTTCTCGTTCCTGGCGCCCTGCCCGTCATCGGGCCTGATCATCCATGGCGATGCCGACAAGGTGGCGCCGCCGAAGGATGTACAAGGCCTGGTCGACAAGCTGCACACGCAGAAGGGCATCACCATCACGCAGAAGACCCTGCCTGGAGCCAACCACTTTTTCGCCAACGACGCCGATCTTCTGATCGAGGAATGCGCCGACTATCTCGATCGCCGGCTGGCGGGCGAGTTGTCCGACCCGCGACCGAAGCGGCTGAGGTAAGCGAAGAAAGGCGCGAGCGCCGATGTACGAGCCTCCCCATTTCCAAGAAACGCGGCCCGATGTCCTGCACGGGCTGATAAGGGCGCATCCGCTCGGCATGCTGATCTCGAACGGGCCCGACGGGCCGGAGGCCAATGCCATCCCGTTCCTGCTCGATGCGGCCGCCATGCCGAACGGCAGGTTGCGCGCTCATATGGCCAAGGCCAATCCGCAATGGAAGCTTATCGCGGAAAACCCGTTATCGCCCGTGCTGGTGGTCTTCCAGGGCACCGATGCCTATGTGACGCCGTCCTGGTATGAGACCAAGCGCGAGACCGGCAAGGTGGTGCCAACCTGGAACTATGCCATCGTGCAGGTGCGCGGCAGCGCCAAAGTGATCGACGACCAGGAATGGCTGGCACAGCAGATCGGCGACCTGACTGCCTCGCAGGAAGGTCCTCGCGCGGCGCCCTGGGCGGTCACCGATGCGCCAGCGCCCTTTATCCAGTCGCAGATCAAGGGCATCATCGGACTGGAGATCGAGATCAGCGAGATCCATGGCAAGTGGAAGGTCAGCCAGAACCGGCCCGTCGCCGATCGCGCCGGCGTCGCGCAAGGGCTCGAAAGCGAAGTGGCCAACTCGTCCGACATGGTCAAGCTGGTGAGGTCCTACGGCGGACTGGACGGCAAGTAGCAGGGACCTATCTCTGCGGCGCAATCAGCCGGAACGATGCTTTGCGGACCGGCAATCCGGACGGCGTCGGGCGGAAGATGAAGCCGAGGCGGGCAAAAACCAGCCCACAAGCGACCGCGAAGGCGCAGCCAAGGCCGAAGCCGGCGACGGTGTCGCTTGGATAGTGCGCGCCGACGAAAACCCTGGTCGAGGCGAAACAGGCGGTGATCACCAGGGCAATAGTCCAGCGCCGTGGAAACAAAAGCAGAAGCACACCGAACACCGCCCCCATCGTCGTGGCATGGCCAGAAGGAAAACCGGCAAAGCGCGCGTCGAAGGCAAAAGGATGCAGCGCAAGGACACCGAAATCCTGGAAGTAGAGCGGGCGCGCCCGGCCGATCGCGTATTTCAGGACATTGACCAGCAGGCCGGACAGCCCAACCGAGCTCAGCACCAGGAAAGCGACACAGGTCCAGTTGTAGACCAGCATCAGCGATCGCCGGGAAAGGCTGCGCCAATCGGTCAGATTGGCAGCGACCAGCAGAAGCGCTGACGGGATCAGATACCAGCCGCCGAGCGCGAACTGGGTCAGGAATTCGGCCAGCCTGGCGCCCGACCATTGGCCGTGAACCATCCCTGCCGGCGCGTCGAGGAGAACAAATGCCGCCGCCGTCAGCAACAACCAGGCCAGACCCCATACCGGCCATGCGATGTTGGGGTAACGCGCGGGACGAACGGCAAAGCGCCTTCTCACGATCCGCATGGTGTCGCGAAAATTGTCAGGGGATCGGCGCCCCATCGCAAGGAGCCTGGCGGAAACGGAAGAGCGCGGTTTCACGAGCATTGGGAATTCATCGACGAGCCGTCATGGAGCCACACGATAGAGGCCGAGCGACATTTTGTCTCCCGACGAATAGTTGAAGCCGTCGATCTCGGCGACGCGGTTCACCGATTTGCCTTGCACCGAAAGCATGCCATTCAGTTTCTGCTCGTCTTCAATCGGCGCCAGGCCCAAAGCACAGGCGGGATCGGCAAGCAGATGTTCCGCCACGCCGCCGACATTGGTCAGAACAGTGTTGGTGCCGACCAGGAACACCAGACTTGGTTCCTGGTACCGCGACGAGGCCAGTACCGTCGTCTCGCAAGGCTGGTTGGCAATCACCGCCTGCTTGATTGCCGGGCTCAGCCAGATCGGCTTCAGCGACGGGGCGATGACCCCGAACAGCAAGGCATAGGTGATACCGGCACAGGCGGCGGTGGCTCCGATGCGGGGCAGCGGCACCTGCAACTGCCGCGAAAAAGCGAAATAGCCCGTGCCGAGCGCCGCGGCGGCGGCCGGGATGCTCCACCAAGAGAAAGTGTGGGTGAGATAGATCGGCGCTCCGATACAGACCGCCGCCAGGCCGAGGCTGACCATGCCCAGCCCGAAGGCCGTCGACCACCACAGCCATTGCTGCCAGCGTTTCAGCGGGGCGTTGGCATCATCAGGCTGCAATGTCAGCAGCCATCCGATCAGCAGCGCCGCGCCGGGATAGACCGGCAGGACGTAGTGCGGCAACTTGGTTGGAATGAGCTCGAAGACCAGCCAGAACGGGATGTACCAGGCCAGGCAGAAGCGCAGCCTGACATCGTCGCGCAGACGGTTGATGGCCTGGAGGCCAGCGCCGACCGCGATCAGCCCGAACGGCCACATGAACAGCGAATAGGTCAGCATGTAGAAGCCGGGCGGCAGGCCATGCGATTCTTCGCCCGACGCAACCTTGCCAAGCATATCCTTGCCGACGGCCTGCTGCAGGAAAGCGCCGTGGCTCTTCCAGGTAATCGCGGCAAGCCAGGGCAACGCGATGATCACGACCAGCAACAGGCCGCGACCGATCCTGAGTTTCGACAGCCAGCGCCCGTCACGCTCGAAGGCAAACAGCGCCGCGATGGTCAGCGCCGACAGCAGCGGCGCAATCGGCCCCTTGATCAGGATCGCCGCCCCTTGCGCGATCCAGAAAATCCACCAGAGATGGCCGGCCACCGGTTGGTTGCGGCGCGCTGCCAGATAGATCTGCGCCAGCGCACCTTGCGCCGCCACGCAGCAGGCCAGCAGCATCGCATCGGTCTTGGCGTCCCGGCCCTCGAAAGCGGTGGCGAAGATCGCCGCCATGACGAGGCCCGCGGCGATGCCGGCATTGGCGCCGAAAAGATTGGTCCCCGTCCAGGCTATCGCCAGCACCGCAATGGCAATGCCCAGAGCCGAGATCGTGCGGTAGACCCAGATCGGCGCCTCGGCGCCTTTGCCGCTCAGCGTCACGGCGGCAGCTTGCAGCCAGTAGATACCGACGGGTTTCTGGTAGCGCGAGGCGTCCTGGAAGCGGATGTCGACATAGTCGCCGCTCTCGGCCATCTGCTTGGTCGCCTGAACGAAGCGCGACTCGTCGCGGTCGATCGGCGGCAGCGATGCCAGCCCCGAAACCGTCATCACCAGGCTGAACAGGAAAAGAAGAATGTAGTTCCTGTTCAACGCCATGCTTGAGCCTCTCTGGTCATGTCTTGATGTCGCGGGCCGTTCAATCGACCTTGGTCATCGCCGCCTTGCGCTCATTGGCGATCAGCCAGAGATTCCTGATGTAGATGAACATGCCCATGGCCTGGCCGGCGATGAACACCGGATCCTGGCGCTGGATGGCATAGATCAGAAGCAGGCCACCGCCGAACAGCGAGAAGAACCAGAAGGCGACCGGCACCACGCTGCGCTTGGCCTTTTCCGAGGCCAGCCACTGCACGACAAAGCGCATAGTGAAGAAGAACTGCGCCACGAAGCCGAGCAGGATCCAGGCATCGAATTGCTTGATGAAAACCTGGTGAAGCCAGGTCCCCAGTTCCTGAAGCACGTTAAACACGCTTGATTTCCTCTACTTTTGGCATTCTGCGGCGCCTGCGGCGCAGCCACCAGACACCGCCAAGATCGAGCGCGCCCTGCAGGCCACGGTCGAAAATGCCGTAATTCGATTTGCCATGCCGGCGCGACCTGTCGACGACGTCGCAATGCACGACGCGATAGCCCTCCTGGATGACCAGGGCCGGGACGAAGCGATGGGTGCCGTCGAAGAATGGCAGTTTGCGCAGGATATCGGTATGGACCGCCTTCAGGCCGCAGCCGGTGTCGCGCGTCTCGTCGTGCAGGATGGCATTTCTCAGCCAGTTGGCGAAGCGCGACGCCAGTTGCTTGACCTTGCTGTCGCGGCGCTTGAGGCGCTGCCCCTGGGCGGCGCCGAAATCGGGGCCAGCCTGCCGCAAGGCGTCGACCAGAACCGGAATGTATTGCGGATCGTTCTGCCCATCGCCATCGATCGTGGCGACGATACCGCCGCGTGCCGCCCAGGCGCCCGAGCGTACCGAAAGGCTCTGGCCGGCGGATTTCTGGTGCCGCAATTCCCGTACCGGGAAAGGACGAAGCGCTGCCTGCTCGGTGAGCACGGCGGCCGTCTCGTCGGTCGAGCCGTCATTGACGATGATCAGTTCGAAGTCGCGCCCAGCCATCGCCGCCTCGATCTCATCGATCAGCAGCGGCAGGTTTGCCGCCTCGTTCCTGCAAGGAATGACGATGGATATCAATGCGTCCGGCATGTCGCGTCGGGGCTCTGTCGTCGAATATGGCATTTGGTGGATGCCGTGCGGTGCCGCTCTAGGTCGTGGGCTGCAAGACCCTTTGGCGCGGCGCCTCATTACGCCAGCCGAAACGATGAAGCAAGCATTGGTGCCGGACGGCCCGTTGCGCCGTTTCAACAACCGGTGATCATCAAAACATCTTGTGGTCCTTCGCGCGCAGGCGAGCCGACCCAAAACCGGATTCCACTTTCGCTGATCGCGAACTCCTGGTTGACGTGCGATCAGGCGCAAAACCGGATTCCACTTTTGCTGATCGCGCTTGGATGCTAAACGCGCCCGTTCACATACGCCCGCGAGACCGGGCTGACGCTTTCGGGAAACAAACCATGCCTGCCTTCAAATCCGATTTCCTGCGCACGATGAGCGAGCGCGGTTTCATCCACCAGATTTCGGATGAGACCGGCCTCGACCAGCTTTTCGCCAAGGAGACGGTCACTGCCTATGTCGGCTATGACGCCACCGCTACCAGCCTGCATATCGGCAACCTGATCTCGGCGACCATGCTTTACTGGCTGCAGGAGACCGGGCACCGGCCGATCGCGCTGATGGGTGGCGGCACGTCGATGATCGGCGATCCATCCTTCCGCGACGACCAGCGCAGCCTTTTGACGCCCGAGGCGATCGCCACCAACATCGAAGGCATCAAGCGCATCTTCGGCCGCATCCTGCGTTTCGGCGACGGCCCGAACGACGCCGTCATGGTCAACAATGCCGACTGGCTGATGAAGCTCAACTATGTCGAGTTCCTGCGCGATGTCGGCAGGCATTTTTCGGTCAATCGCATGCTGACATTCGACAGCGTCAAGCTGCGGCTCGACCGCGAGCAGTCGCTGTCGTTCCTCGAATTCAACTACATGATCCTGCAGGGCTACGATTTCGTCGAACTCGCCCGGCGCCAGAACTGCCGCCTGCAGATGGGCGGCTCGGACCAGTGGGGCAACATCATCAACGGCGTCGATCTCGGCCATCGCATGGGCACGCCGCAGCTTTACGCGCTGACCACGCCGCTTCTCACGACATCCTCCGGCGCCAAGATGGGCAAATCGGCGAAAGGTGCGGTGTGGCTCAACGGCGACCTCTTCTCACCCTATGATTTCTGGCAGTATTGGCGCAACACTGAGGATGCCGATGTCGAGCGCTTCCTGAAGATATTCACCCGCCTGCCTCTCGACGAAATCGCGCGGCTGGCCGCGCTCGGCGGCTCCGAGATCAACGAGGCCAAGAAGGTCCTGGCTACGGAGACGACGGCGATCGTCCACGGTCGAGACGCGGCAACCCAGGCCGAGGAAACCGCGCGAAAAACCTTCGAGGAAGGCGCACTCGCCGACACCTTGCCGACCGTCGACGCGGACCGGTCGGCGCTGGAAGCCGGCATCGGTATCCTGTCGCTGCTGGTGACGGCCGGGCTGGCATCGTCCAACGGCGAGGCACGCCGGCACATCCAGGGCGGCGCGGTTCGTATCAACGACCAGCCGGTCAGCGACGACCGCCGCGCGGTCACGCTTCAGGATCTGAGTCCGGAAAACGTCGTAAAGCTTTCACTTGGCAAGAAAAAACACATCCTTGTGCGGCCCGCCTGAGGACGCTCATCGATATTCAAATATCGACCTGAATATGCCCGGTGCGATCACCGACAGCGGGTTGACGTCGAGCACCGGCTTGTTGGCGTTCCCCCTGAGCCGGTAGGTGACGCCGATCAGGCCGCGGTCTCGGCCGTTGCCCAGAAGCGCACCTACGATGGGCAGTTCGCCGAAGATGCGGTTGAGACCATAGACCGGCATGAAGGTCCCGGTCATGTCCATATTGTTGTTCTGGTCGTAGAGAATGCCCTGGAAGGTCGTGCCGATTCGCGGGCCGCGCAGCACGCCGTTGGCCAGCTTCAGATAGCCGCTACCTTTCTCGATCTCGGCATAACCGCGCTCGAACTTCACCCGCGACGTGTCGAGATTGCCCTTGACCGCTTGGTTGAGGCTTCGGCTGTCACCGGCCGGCGTGGTGGAGACGATGAAGGCGAGTTTCGGTTCGTTGACGATGAAGAAGTTGCTGGTGTCGACCTTGCCCTTCATCGGCCCGTCGCCGGCCCCAGTCAGCGCCAGCGCGATCGACCCGCCTTCCATATGCTCATAGATGTTGAGGAATCTCAGGATCGCGCCGGCGTCCGCCGACTGCACGTTGAGCGAGCGCCGACCGTCGCCGGTGGTGTTGCTGACGGCGATTGCCGCGCCCGAGCTTGCCGTGGCGCTGACCTTCAGCCCATTCACCCTTGAGCCGGCCGCGCTGTAATCGAGCTTCAGGTTGGACAGTTGCTCGTCGTGGAAACCGGTGAGCTGCTCGACGTCGGCGCTGACGGAAATGTTGTCTGTCCCGGTCGTCTTGGTCGCGGTGTCGACATCCGAGGTGAACTGCTTGATCAGTGAACGGGCGTCGAGCGCATTGCCATTGATGTCGACCGCATAGCCCTTGCCCGACCGCTTCACCGAAATCGCGACATCGTCCCCCCGGTTCAGGGTGACTTTGCTGAATTTGGCCGACGACAGGGCGCCGTTGACCAAAACGATGCTGCCGTCGACGGAGAATGTCTTGCCGTCGAGGTTGAAATCGGAGAGCGTCGTGGTATCGCCCGACTTGGTCATCACGAAAGTCACGTTGGCGGGGACCCCTGCCCCCTTGCTCCAGCCGGCCCATGGAATGTCCAGCCTGGCGTTGGTCAGATCGGCCGAGACGTTCTGATTGCCGGTGCCGCTCTTGTCGATAGCGACTTTCACCGTTCCGCCCAGCAGCGGCGTCAGGCCGGGCATGGCGGCTGCGCGGATCTTGTCGTCTAGCATCAGGGCCACCTTGCGGCTGCGCGCCGGCCCATCATCGGCCAGCGGTTCGACAAGGTCGAGTTCGGCCGGAATGCCGTTCAGCGACGCCTTGGCGGAGATCACCGCCTTCTGCGGATCGACCGTGATCGAGCCGCCGGCATCGGTCACGGTCTGGCCCTCCAACGGCTTGGCCAGCGACAGGCCGGTGTAGTCGAGCGATACCAGCCAGTCGAGCTTCGAGGTGTCCACACCTGACTGCAACGGTATATCGGCCCTGACATGGCCAGTAACGGTGCCGGACAGGTCCTCCGGCAGGAAACCGACATGGCGCATGGCATTTATCGGTTCGTAGGAGGCAAGTTCGGCGACCGCCGGCGCCTCCCCCGCGACATCGATGTCGAGCGCGCCGATGGCCGGCGGATGGTTCGCCGCCTTCACGCTCAGCGTGCCGTTGCTGGCCGCCACGGTGCGGCCGCTGGGCATGAAGACGGTGCCCGAGGAGAGTGAGATGTCGACATCATTGCCGTGGAAAGCGACGACGCCGACCGCGTCACGTATCGGCGGGATGCGGCCGGCGGTGTCGAAACGCGAGCCTTCAATCTGGAAACGGCCGAACACCTCGTCTGCCGACAGCGGCACGCCGTTGCCGAGGCGGTCCGGCACGACATGGAACTGAAGATTGGCATCGACGACGCGGCCGCCGAACAGATTGGCCAGCACCCAGAGCCGCGCATTGCGGGCTGAAAACCACGGCCACAGTTGCTTGACGTGCGAGACCGGCATGTCATGGACGTTGAGCGCCAGATTGATGCCCGGAGCCTTGCCGTCGACGAACTCCACGGCCGCGGTGCCGAGCACTTCGCTGGATGCGGCGGACCGGACCGCGATCTGCTCGGCCACCAGTTTGTGGCTTTTGGTCTGATAGACGCCGGCGATGCGGGCGAGGAAGGTCAGCGCGGGCTCGGGCGATTCCGATGGCGCCAGGGTCGAACCGTCGCTGGTCAAGTCGTAACGATAGGAGGGCTCCTCCCCCGCCACCCCGGTCGCGGGTTTTGGCCCTATCGAGCCGCCAAAATCGAACGAAGACCGGCCGGTTTTCAGCAGCAGCCTGTCCACCTGGAGCTTGTTGCTGCCATCGACCAGCGTCGCATTCAAATCGACGTCGGCCGGCAGCAGCCCGCGGGCACCAAGATCGAGCACGGAACCCGTCGACGACAGGGCCGCCGTCAGCTGTGATGCAGTGGTGCCTGCTCCTTCCGATCCCGTCAGTTTCAACGCGACGGCGCCCAGCTTCCCGGCGCCTGCCGCGGTGTCGTCGGCAGCCGCCAGATCGATGTTCGCACTCAGCGCCGTCACGCGGTGCGCCCCGATATCTCGGGTGGCGGAAGCGGCGACGGTGACCTTTCGGCCATCGACATCCGCCTTGGAGGAAAACGTCATGCCGCCCGGCCCCGACTGGACGACGGAAGCGTCGGCGATCTTGACCCGTTTGATCGATCCGGTTTCAGGCAGCACGAATTCGACATTGCGGAGATCGATCCGCCGCATCGAATCTTCCCGCACGGCATCAAGCGCCCGATGCATGTTGCCGAACACCGCCTCGGAAAGTTTTTCTGGATCGATGAGGCCATCCTCATTGCGCAATTGCGCTGTCCAGTCGCCGCCGGACGGCATCGCCGCCGTGACGATGTGGGCATCGGAAATCCTGGCGCTGGTCAGCCGCACGTCACCCCAAAGCAGCGGTATCAGGCGGACACCAAAGCGCACACGACCGGCATCGGCCATCGGCTTGCCGTCGCCGGTCTCCAAGCTGACATCGCTCACCTGGAGGGCCACGAAGCTCGAACTGTCGAGGGTGATGCGGGCAGGCCCGACCGCGACATGGACATCGACGCCGGCAAGTTTCTCGATGGCGGTTTCCGCCTCGATACGCAGCCGGTCCGACCCGATGCCGGAAAGGCCGATGAGATAGACGGCCGTGGCGGCCAGCAGTATGAGCGCCACCATGCCGGCGAACACGCGCGAAAGGATGCGGAAGCCACGACCGATCGACGCCTGGCCGAGCGGTGGAACGCGGCACGCGGACGGCAAGGCCCCCAGGTCGGTGATCTCGTCACGCCTGAACCTGATCTTCTCGTGCTGCGGTTGCTCCTGATCCACGCAATCTTCCGTTGTACGAATTCGCTCGTGGACGAATCCCCGGTCGACACTATATCGGTGTGGCTTCGCGCGTAACCTCAAACAAGGGCATCGATATGGCTGACCTGGACGTGGGCGATCTTGCGCCGCAATTCGACCTGCCACGGGACGGCGGCGGCTCGCTCAGTCTCGCCGCGGCCGCCGGCAAGCCGGTCGTGCTCTATTTCTACCCGCAGGACGACACCACGAGTTGCACCCAGGAAGCGATCAGCTTTTCACAGCTGAAGCCGGAATTCGAGAAGGCCGGCGCCGTCGTGATCGGCCTGTCGCCCGATCCGGTCAAGAAGCACGACAAGTTCAAGTCGAAATACAACCTGACGATCGATCTCGCCGCCGACGAGGAGCGCAAGGTGATCGAGGCCTATCATCTATGGGTCGAAAAATCGATGTATGGCCGCAAATACATGGGCGTCGAACGGGCGACCTTCCTGATCGGCCGTGACGGACGTATCGCCAGGATTTGGCGCAAGGTCCGCGTCAAGGGCCATGCCGAGGAAGTGCTGGAAGCCGTTCGCGCCCTTTGAGCGCGGGGAAGGCCCACGAACTCAATCGACAATTCCGGTCGTGCCGGAAACAAGGCGTTCTTACTCGTCGGGTGTTTCGGCCTTCGGCTGCGGCTGCGCCCGCCAGGATTTCGAAACATGGCTCGCACGATCGGCCAGCGCGGCGAGATGACCGCGCAAGCCGCGCGCGCCGATCATCGACGACAGCGTGACTGATTGCGTGGCGAAACGCCGTTTGAAATCTTCGCCGCCGCAGAGAAAATCGACCTTGGCCAGGCCACCGTCGAGCGACCACTGGATATAGTCCATCATCAGGAGCATACCCGGTGAGCCACGCTCATATTCAGGATCATAGGTGGTGATGAAAGCCATCATCGTGCCGTGCTGCTCGAAATTGATCGAGACCGCGATGATCTTCTCGTCAAGTTCCAGCACAAAAATGCGCAACAGCCCGAGTTCGGCCAGGACCGAAACAAGCGCGGCGAGAACCGGCGAGTCCTTGTCAAACAAGTCCGAAACGCGGCCATGCCGGACGAGCCAGACGCGCTTCAGCGCCGCGACCCTCGCAAGCAGCGGCTCGCGCGGTTCGTCCGCGTCGAGCAAGCGGAAACGCACTGTACCGCTTTCTTCCAAGAACTTGCGGCCGCGACGGTAGTTCTGCCGGCCTTTCTTGGACAGCGTCTCGAACCATTCCGCCCCGCGCTGCCAGGAACCCGCGACACGGTAGCTGATCTCACTGCGGTGGTTGGGTCGAAGCGCCGTGTCATGGCGCGAGGCCGGTTCCAGAAGGGCATGAACACCGGCATCCGGCAGCAGGCGGTTGAGATAGATGAGGTCGAAGCCGCCCTGGTCAAAAATATGTTGCCAGAGGCGGGAGATCACCTGCGGATCGCTGTCGGGCGCAACCAGCGCATCGCCATAGTCGCTGTGATCCTTTGCCGCCCATTCGAGCATGCGGATGCCGGAGCGCTTGAAGGTAGCGAGCGCAATCACGCCATCGAGCCGGTCGCCGTTCCAGGCAAGGCCGATCCTGAGCGTGCGCCGCTCCTGATGCGGGGTGGTGCGCCACCAGGTCGCGATCCAGTCCGGGTGCTGGAAGACAAGCCCGCCGGCACGCTGCCAGAGCGCATTCCAGGCTGGTGCGATCTCGGCCAGGCGTGTCGCCGATGTCACGATTTCGAAAGTGCGCGTGCGCGGGATCGCGAGCACAAAAGGCGCGTTCATGGCCGTGTCCCTTCCGTCGATCGCGAGGTCCGTGGCTTTCCGGACCGGATACGCCTGGCAATGTGCCCCCACATCCGCCTCAGCGGCATGAGATAGAGGCCGGCCAGCGACTGGTAGTCGCGCACATCGCGGTCAACCAGTCCGAACTTGAAATCCTCGTCGGGCTTCGGCACGCACAATGTTCCGAAGAGCCGGTCCCAGAACGAGAACAGCAGCCCGAAATTCTTGTCATAGTGGCGTGGATCGGTGCTGTGATGCAGCTGGTGCCAATGAGGACACAGGATCAGATTGTTGAGCGGGCCGAACGAGATCTTGAAATGCGTGTGCCTGACGAAATCCATCATCAGGATGTTGCGCATGACATAGACGTTGACGCCAAAGACGGTCAGTTCGACCAGATTCAGCGAAATCAGCGACCAGATGCCGAAGCAGACGCCGACGATGACGCCGTCCCAGGCTCGATTCATCAACTCGTCGAGCGGGTGGACCCGGTCCTTGGTGATCCCGACCATCACCTCGGCCGAGTGATGCACCTTGTGCAATTCCCAAAGCACGGGATAGCGATGCTGGGCAACATGATAGAGATAATAGGAAATGTCATAGGCGAGCAGCATGGTGATGGTGAAGATCAGCACCGTCACCGGCCCTGCCGGCCCCTCGATCAGAGGCGGCTGGAACTGGAAGAGTGTCGAAAACAGCCAGTTGGTGCCGTAGCCGACCGCAGTGACGAAAACAATTCCGGCGGGCAGCATCAGGAAAGGCATCAGCGCCTTTTTCGTCACCCAGAACATGAGATCGGCCTTTGCCGAGGGATGAGTGATGACTTCATGTGGAATGACGAACTCGAAGAACTCCTTCCAGCTCTTCTCCTCGACCGTGCGCCAATAAGCCACGAGTGCGCTGACCAGGGCAGTCAACAGCAAGAGCCCGGTCGCCAGCAGACTGGTGCCCGACAGCTTGTCGAGTATCTTGCCAATCAGATCGCTCAGCATCCCTTAGACCGCCCATCTTCAATAGAATCCCAAATCCCATCACGCTTTTAATCGAAAACCGTCAAGTAAATGCAATCGAAGACAGTTAAGGAACTCTGGATCTTTATCCTTGGACGAGGGATCGTTGCGCTGGCAGCCAATTGTTGCTCATGGCCAATGATTTAGCGGGCGACGGCCGCTCCTTGGCGGTTTTCATGCAACCTTTTGCCCGCGCCGCGTGCGTTCCGCGCCGCGCAATCGACCCAGAAAGCCTTTGTTAACCCTAATAATGTGTAATCCAGGCAGTCGTGGTGTCGTAAACGAAAGCTTGGTCCTGTGAACGCAACCGGTCAGTCCGCAGTCTTCGGCAGACGCAAGGAACCGCACACGGTCATCATCGCCCGAGGCAACGAGATCAGGCATTTCACGATCCGGCCCTGGCTTGCGGCATTCATCGGTTCAGCGGTCGCCGCCATTGCCATCGGTTACCTCCTGGCGACGTCGTATCTCGTCCTGCGCGACGACCTGATCGGCGCCACGACCGCGCGCCAGGCGCGCATGCAGCAGGCCTACGAAGACCGCATCTCGGCGCTCCGCGCCCAGGTCGACCGCATCACCAGCCGCCAGCTGCTCGACCAGCAATTGATGGAAACCAAGGTCAGCGAACTGCTTGAACGCCAGACACAGCTCAGCCAGCGTCACGGCCGTCTCGGGCCGCTGCTCGAACGCGCCGAGACTGACGTTGGAACAGTGCCCAGCGATAGCCCGGCAGCGGCTGCCAAGCCCGACAAACACGCCGAGGTGACCGGCAGCATCAGCCAACCGCAGAACTACGCGGTCGCCAGCCTGAGCGCCAACCTTGGCGCCGCCGACACCAGGCCGTTCTCCTTGTGGTCGACCCGCACCGATCCGCTGCCCAGTGATTCAGCCGCCGATCGCGCGGACAGGCTGTTCGTCTCGATCAACCAGTCGCTGAAATCCATCGAAAACGAACAACTCACCCGTATCAACACGCTCGCGGACAACGCCTACAAGAGCGCCGATGCCATCCAGCAGGCGCTGCAGGCCGCCGGACTGCCCGTCGACAGCGATTTCGGCAAGAACGAAAGCGATGTCGGCGGCCCGCTGATCCCACTCGACAGCTCGATGATCTTCGACAGCAAGGTCAAGGAACTGGACGAGGCCCTGGACACGCTCGACCAGTTGAAGAAGGAAGCGCGCCAGCTGCCGCTTGCCAACCCCGCGCCCGGCCACTCCGTCACCAGCCCGTTCGGCGTGCGCACCGATCCCATTCTCGGCACCGCGGCGCTGCATTCGGGCATGGACTTCAGGGCACCCATCGGCATGGAAGCCAAGGTCACGGCGCCCGGCATCGTCACCAAGGCAGGCTGGAACGGCGGCTATGGCCGCATGGTCGAGGTCGACCACGGCAACGGCTTTGCGACGCGCTACGGTCATCTCAGTGAAATAGACGTAACCGTGGGCGAGAAACTGAACGCCGGCGCCATCATAGGCAAGACCGGCAGCAGCGGCCGCTCGACCGGCCCGCACCTGCATTATGAAGTGCGCCACAATGGCGAAGCGATCGATCCCTTGCGCTTCCTCAGTGTCGGCAAGAAGGTCGCCCAGTATCTCTGAGGCGCGTCGATCCTGACCTAGCCGGCACCGAACCAGATCTTCGCTCTGCGATGCTGTTCTCGGCGGCCGCGGTGATCGGCGCCATCGCCGGCGTGCAGGCCGTGCACGAGCGATCCTTCAAGCCGCATTGATCAGTCGGTACTGTCCGGCTGCGCCGACAGAAATCCGGTCGCCGCCGCGACCAGCGTCGCCGCGCCGACTTTCAAGGCGGCCTCATCGACGCGAAACCTGGGATGGTGAAGCGGAAAGACCGATCCGACCGCCTCGTTGCGGATGCCGAGACGAAAATAGACCGATGGGCGCTTCTCGCTGTAGTAGCCAAAGTCGTCGGCGATGGTCCATCCGGGCGTGTCGAGGACATTGTCGGGGCCGATGCAGGCCTTGCCGCTGGCGGCAATCAGTGCGGCCATCTCGCCGTCGTTGACGACGCCCGGCTCGCCCTTGTGGATGGCGAGCTCCACGCTGGCGCCGTGGCTCGCCGCCATGCCCTCCAGGATTTCGCGAAGGCGGCGCCAGGCCCGCTCGCGGGTCGCGTCGCTGCCGCTGCGAATGGTGCCTTTCAAGGCAACCTTGCGGGCGATCACATTGTAGGCGCTGCCGCCATTGATGCCAGTGACGGAAATGACCAGCGGATCGTAGGGGTCGATCTCGCGCGACACGATCTTCTGCAATTCGCCGACCATGGAGCAGGCCACGGCAATTGCATCGACGCCCTCATAAGGTTTTGCTGCGTGCGCCGCCTCGCCGATCACAATGGCATCGAAAGTGTCGCACGCCAGCGTGTAGGGACCCGGACGGACCGCGATCTTGCCGGATGGCGTGTAGGGATCGACGTGAAGGCAGATGGCGGCATCGATGTCGTCGAGTACCCCCTCCTCCACCACGCGTTTGCCGCCCGACGGCGAATCTTCCTCTGCCGGCTGGAAGATCAGGCGGACCGTCCCGCCAAAATCGGCCCTCGATCTATGGAGATGGGCGGCGACCGCGAAGCCCATCGACGCGTGAGCATCATGACCGCATGCATGCATCACACCTGGATTGGTCGAGGCATAGGCGACACCGGACTCCTCCTCGATCGGTAAGGCGTCGATGTCGGCGCGAATGGCGATCTTTCGGTTCGACGGCTTGCCGGTGCCGACAATGTCGACGGCCAGGCCAAAGCCCGCGACGTCGCGAATGTCGGTCATTCCCTCGCCGGCCAGCATTTGCCTGAGATAACGCTGGGTGTTGGCTTCGTGGTTCGAAAGCTCCGGATTGCGGTGCAGATGGCGGCGGATCTCGATCATCCGATCGAGAACTCCGGCATCGATATCGACCGCGCCGGGGCTGGAAACGCCGCCTGCCATGGCCGGCCCCTCACGATTTGACATGGATCTCTCGCGGGAAACTGGTCAGCGTCTCATGGCCGGTTTCGGTGACCAGAATGGTCTCGCTGATCTCGATGCCCCAGCCATCCATCCACATGCCGAGAATGGAATGGACGACGTTGCCGGGCTGTAGCACCGTCTTGTCGCCCGGACGCAGGCTGATCGTGTGTTCGCCCCAATCCGGCGGATAGGCGACTCCGATCGAATAGCCGATGCGCGACTCCTTCTTCAGCCCGTAGCGCTGAATGACCTTGCGCCATGCGCCTTCGACCGCTTCGGCTGTCGTCCCCGGCCTGACCGCATCGAGCACTGCGTCCATGCCTTCGATCACCGCCTTTGCCGTATCGGCGACCCGCGTCGGCGTCTGGCCTAGCTGCATCGTTCTTGCCAGCCCGGCGGCATAGCGGCGGCAGACACCTGCGAGTTCCAGCGCAATCGTCTCGTTCTCTCCAAACCGCCTGTCGCTCCACATGATGTGCGGGGCCGAAGCATTCTCGCCGCCGAGGATGGTCGGCGGAAGAGCGGTGATGTCGCCGGCGAAATCCGGGCTGCCGGCGGTCTGCGTCGCCTGGATGGCGGCAATCGCATCGCATTCGCGCACACCGGGCGCGATCACCTCATAGGCCCGCGCCACCGCCGCCTCGGCCAGGGTCGACGCCTTGCGCAGATAGGCGATCTCGGGCGCCGATTTGACCGCGCGAATCCAGTTCACCAGCAGATCGGCATCGTGCCATTTCGCGTTGGGAAGTCCGGCGACGAGGCGGGCATGTGCCTTTGGCGAGAAATAATAGGCTTCGAGCTCGATGCCGATGTGCCTGACGCCCCAGCCTTTGGCGGAGATCCAGTCCGCGATCCAGTCCATGGGATGGCGATCGCTACGCTGAACGTGGTCTTCCGGGAAACCAACGACATTCTCGGGCTTCATCCATGCCGTGAGAAGACCACCAGCTGCGTCCATGGCGCGCCCGATCCAGACCGGCTCGACCTCCTCCAGGGGAACCAGCACCACCTGTGGCGTGTAGAACGACCAGCCATCATAGCCGGTGATGTAGTGCTGGTTGGCGACGTCGTTGACGATGAGGAGTTCAAGACCGCGCTTACCCATCTCGGCGCGGATCTTGGCAAGCCGCTGCTGGTACTCGTCGCGGGCAAACGGCAATTCGATCATCTTTGCTCCATGCTTGGTTCTACGGTTGCGAGGGCCTGCTCACCATTGAAGCGGTTTCGCCACGGCGGCAATCGGCCAAGGGCGACGGGTAAACAGGTCCTAAGCCGGGGCCACCTGCGCCCTTCCCAGTTGGGACACCCCCTCATTTTATTTTTGAACTCCATTTGACTGAATAAATCTTTGATGCGAACCTTGCGTCAACCGGGGGCGCAAGGCATGGCATTGCGGGGGACCAATCAGGAATTCGGGCGGCCGTACAACCGGCGCATCGTGCTTGAGTCCATCCGCCTGCATGGGCCGATAGCCCGCGGCGAGATCGCCAGCCGTGTCGGGCTCACCGTCCAGACCGTATCGACCATCGTTCGCGAACTGGAAGAGCAGGGCTACATCCTCTCCGTTCGCGAAGAACCGAAGGGGCGCGGCCTGCCGCCGGCGACGCTGCGCATAAATCCCGAGGGCGGCTATGCCGTCGGCATCCACATCACCCCGCTCGGCATCAACGCTGCCCTGATCAATTTGAGCGGCGACGTGATCGAGAGCACCTACCGCGACGCACCGAACGCAACGCCAGACCATGCCTTCGAGTTGATCGGCGCGATGGTAATCGAACTGACCAGACTGCGAGCCGGAGGGCGGGTTCTCGGGGTCGGCCTGGCCCTGCCGGGACCGTTCGGCGTCGAATCCATGAGTTTTGTCGGCCCCACCACCATGGCCGGCTGGAAGGACGTGGCGCTGCGCGAGCGGCTGGCGGCCTCGACCGGACTGCCGGCCTTCTTCGAGACCGACATGGCCGCGGCGGCCATGGGCGAGCGGCTCTACGGCCTCGGCGCCCAATTCTCCGAATATTACTATCTCTATTTCGGCGTCGGCCTCGGCGGCGTCATGGTCCATGACGGCAGCGTGCAGCGTGGCGCCTGGGGCAATGCCGGCGAGATCGGTCACATCCCTATCGTTCCCGGCGGGGAGGCCTGTCCTTGCGGCAACCGGGGTTGTCTCGAACGATACCTCTCGCTCGAGGCGCTGCGGCGCTGGAACGGCACGGAAGCCGACTGGGTGGTGGAAGTCGCGCCGATCTTTCACAATGCCATCGCCGTCATCGAGAACCTGT
Source organism: Mesorhizobium erdmanii (assembly GCF_013170725.1). Taxonomy (NCBI): domain Bacteria; kingdom Pseudomonadati; phylum Pseudomonadota; class Alphaproteobacteria; order Hyphomicrobiales; family Phyllobacteriaceae; genus Mesorhizobium; species Mesorhizobium erdmanii. The sequence goes on from NZ_CP033361.1 coordinate 4,363,014, forward strand.
TCGATCCCGAAACGGTCATCCTCGGCGGGCTGGCCTCCATCGACCTGCTCGAACGTCTGGCGGGTTCGACCGGCGGCCTGCACAACTCCGTCTCGGCGCGCAACGACCGCATCGCGCCTCGGCTTATGGTTGCACGCGGCGGGCAACATTCCGTATTGCGCGGCGCCGCCGCCCTTGCGGTTTCGGGCGTGCTGTCGCCGCGCTTCGGCCAGATGTTCGCCGCCGAACGCGAACGCGGCCGCGATCTTCTGACCGCCAAGGAGATCGCGGCATGAGCGAACCGCTGCTGGTGCTCGACAACGTCACCAAGAACTATGGTGCGATCGAAGCGCTGAAAGGGATCAGTTTTTCCATCGGCAAGGGCGAAGTGGTGGCGTTGCTCGGTGACAACGGCGCTGGCAAATCGACACTGGTCAAGATCATCGCCGGCGGGCTGGAGCCGACTTCCGGCCGCATGCTGTTCGAGGGCAAGGAGTTTCTGGCGAGGTCGCCGGCCGAGGCCAAGGCGGCGGGCATCGAAACCGTCTACCAGGACCTGTCGCTTTGCACCAATGTCGATGTGGTGGCCAATTTCTTCATGGGCCGCGAGATCACCAGGAAGGTGCTCGGTATTCCGGTGCTCGACGAGCGCGCCATGGAGGCCGTGGTCGAAAAGGCGCTGGCCAGCGCCGGCACCCGTATTCCGTCCTTGCGCACCAATGTCGAACATCTCTCGGGCGGCCAGCGGCAAGCCATTGAGCTCAACCGCTTCGTGCACTGGGGCGGCAAGCTGGTGCTGCTCGACGAGCCGTTCGCGGCGCTGGGCGTCGAGCAGACGCGGCGTGGTCTCGACATGATCCGCCAGGTGGCGAGCCAGGGCATCGGCGTCGTCATCATCACCCACATCATGCAGCAGGCTTTTCAGGTCGCCGACCGGATCGTGGTGATCCGGCAAGGCGTCGTGGCCGGCGATGTCGCCAGAAACAAAACAAGTCCCGATGCGGTGATCAACATGATCACCGGGGAGACGCTTGCCGGTGCCGGACCGGCGGGCTGAGGGACAAAGAGGGGTCCGGCTTAACAGGGAGCCAACGACATGAAGCGAATACTTCTTGCTGTCTTCGGTATCCTGGCACTGGCCTTTGCCACGCTCACGCCGGCATTCGCCCAGTCCAAGGGAACCGTCTATTACATGGTGCCGACGCTGCTCGACGAGTTCCAGACCGGCTCGGTGACCGCGCTGGAGCTGTTCCTGAAGCAGGTCGGCTACGACATAAAGACGCTGAACGCCGACAACAAGACCGACGCGCAGCAGTCGCAGATGAACGACGTCATTGCGCTGAAGCCGGCGGCGATCATCCTGGCGGCGGTCGACTTCAACGCGCTAAAGCCGTCCATCGAAGCCGCGCGCGCCGCCGGCATTCCGGTGGTCGAATTCGACCGGCAGATTACTTCGACGCCGTCCGATTTCACCTCGGTGGCGGGCACTGTCGAGATCGGCCACATCGCCGCCGACCAGGCGGAGAAGCTGTTGAAAGCCAAGAACGGTTCTGTAAAGGGCAAGGTGCTGCAGGTGCTCGGCGATCCCGGCGATCCCTACACGCTCGACATCCAGAAGGGTTTCGAGGAGAAGATGAAGGCGTTCCCGGACGTCAAAATCATCTCGCTGCCGGCGATGCAGTGGGAAGCCAGCAACGCCGGCACCATCGTCGCCGACCAGATGTTGGCCAACCCCGACATCGACCTGATCTTCAGCCATGCCGCTCACCTGTCGGTCGCCGCCGTCGCCTCGCTCGAGGCCGCCGGCAAGAAGCCGGGCGACGTCATGCTGATGAGTTCGAACGGCGCGCCGGTCGGCCTCGACCTGATCCGCAAGGGGTGGCTCAACGTCGAAGTCGAGCAGCCGCTCTACGCGCAGGCCGCCGCCGTCGCCATGTTCATGGACAAGATCGTCAAGAAGCAGGAGATCAAGCCCGGCGACTATGACGTGCTCGGCCTGAAATCGACCGTGACCAAGGAAGCCTGGGGTCCGAACATCAAGATCCCGGGCGCGGCCATCACCAAGGAAAACGTCGACAATCCGGCTTTCTGGGGCAACCAGAAAGCACCGACGGATACTGTCAAATCGGTCGAATAGGCCGGTTACGAGCCACTCCGGGCCATCCTGGCCCGGAGCCGCTTCTCCGCAACTTCAATCCGCGCAAGATCGTCACCGAAGATCGAGTTTCGGTTCATGCGCCAGCCGGATCAGCCCATGAACCCCCGCACCCGCCATGCCCTGGAGTTCGTTCTCGACAACCTCGTCTGGTTCATGCTGCTGTTCGTGCTGGTGGTCTTCTCCATCTTCATCCCAAACTATTTCCAGCTCGGCATCTTCGCCAACATCATCGAGGCATCGAGCGTGCTCGGCGTCATGTCGATCGGCCTGGCGCTGGTCATCATCGCTGGCCACATGGATCTGTCGGTCGAATCGGTCGCCGCGCTCAGCGCCATGGCGGTCGGCATCCTGTTCTGCTCATCGGGCATAGGCATGGGCGTACAATTGCACCCGGAATGGCTGATGGTTCCTGTGTCGCTGCTGCTGGCGCTGGCCGTCGGTGGCCTGATCGGCGCCTTCAACGGGTTTCTGGTCGTCAAGGTCAAGATGAGTGCCTTCATCATCACGCTCGCTTCCTACATCTGGGTGCGCGGCCTGGTGCTGGTCATTTCGGGCGGACGCTCGGCGCAGGATCTGGCTCCAGCGATCCGCTGGTTCGGCATCCAGAGGCTGATCGGCCTGCCGCTCACCGCCTGGATCGCCATCGCCTGCTTCGTCGTCTTCTCGCTGATCATGGCCAAGACGCCGTTCGGCCGCCATCTGGTGATGATCGGCGGCAACGAGACCGCGACCTTCCGCGCCGGCATCCGGGTGAACCGCAACCTCGTGATCGCCTTCGTGCTGGCCGGCGCCATCGCCGGCCTTGCCGGCTGGCTGCTGGCGATCCGCACCTCGGGCGCTACGGCCAATCTCGGCGTCGGCCTTTTGTTCAACGCCTTCGCCGCGGTCGTCATCGGCGGCGTCAGCCTAAAGGGCGGCGTCGGCACCCTGCCCGGCGTCTATGCCGGCGTGCTTCTGCTCTCGGCCATCAACACGGCGATCAATCTGATGGGGCTGCCCGCCAACTTCACCCAAGTCATCCACGGCCTGCTGGTGCTGGCGGCCGTGCTGCTCGACGCCTTCAAGCAAACCATTCGCCAAAAATTGGCATGAGAGGGGCACGCGCATGACAGGACGGCTGAAGGACAAAGTGGCGCTGATCATCGGCAGCGCGCGCGGCATCGGCAAGGGCATCGCGCTGCGCTTCGCAGAGGAAGGCGCGAGCATGGTGCTGGCCGACAGCGAGGCCGAGGCCGGACAAGCGACCGCCGACGAACTTGGCGTCCCTTTCATCCACACCGACATTTCGCGGATGCGCGATGCCGAGGCCGCGGTGGCGCTGGCGCTGAAGCAGAACGGCCGGCTCGACATCATCGTGCAGAATGCCGGTATTTATCCCTGGCAGTTGATCGAGAACACCAGCGCCGACGACTGGGACCGCGTCATGGCCGTCAACCTGCGCGGCACCTTCAACGCCAGCCGCGCGGCGCTGGTGCCGATGAAGGCGCAGCGCTTCGGCCGCATGCTCTACACCTCGTCCATCACCGGACCGCACGTGACCAGCCCTGGCCATGGCCACTATTCAGCCAGCAAGGCCGGCATCAACGGCTTCATCCGGGCGGCGGCACTGGAATTCTCAGGCTACGGCATCACCGTCAACGGCGTCGAGCCCGGCAACATCCTGACCGAGGCCATCCAGCAGCACCGTGGCGCCGCTTATATCAAGAACATGGAGGATTCCATCCCGCTTGGCCGGCTGGGCAGCCCGCGCGACGTCGCCAACGCCTTCCTGTTCCTGGCCTCGGACGATGCCAGCTACATTACCGGCACGACCATCGTCGTCGATGGTGGGCAGTTGCTGCCGGAGGGCAAGGATTTCCGAATGGCGCCGCCGTGACGTCGCAACCGTGTTCTGCGAGGGAAAGGCGCCGTTATTCCGTCCCAGTTCTTCGGCGTCCTGCAAGGCTTTACCGGAACCAGTTGAACAGTTCTTCGAGCATTCCGGGCGGCTCGAGCGAGAACACGGCTCTAAATGTCGTCGGCTGATCGCTGGAAAGTACCGATGCGAGCGGTCGAGAATACGATGCCGTGCGGCCGTCGTCCGATATCGTGCCACTTGTCTCGACGATGCGCGGAGCCGTCACCGTCCACGCAATATGCCTGCCTGACATCTTCGCCAAGATGAGGGTCTGCAACCCTTGCGCCATCGGATCGTCGGCATATTTGCCGGTTGGCTTGAGACTGGGGAAGCTGACGATGAATTCGTAATTTTCCCCAACGCGGTTGAGCTGGACGCCTTGCCTCTTGTCGCCTCCGATGTTGGCGTTTGAAAGAGCCGCGACAAGATCGTCTGTCTTGCCGGAGAAAGACACGGTGCAGACTTCGTCCCCTCCCTCGGTGGTCCGCTCGGCCGTTCCGGTAATCGCCTTCGAAGACAGCAGCTTTTCAGAACTGCACCAGTTGCTGTTCACATCCTTGGCCATTGCAAGCGCCGTGGCATCCACGGCTATCCGGACGTTGGCCGTAGCGATGCCATCGCGTCGAAATGCCAGATCCTGCTTCAGGTCGAAGCAGCCGGCCACCAAAAGACATCCGATCAACGACGCCACAATGTCTCGACGAATGGGAAACATCGAAAAGCGCATCACACCTGTCTTCGAGATATCGGCTCGGCTCTATGCGACAACGGCCAGCCGACGATGCGAAATAGTCTAAAAAACCAAAGGCTATATGGTGGGCGATGACGGACTCGAACCGCCGACATCTTCGGTGTAAACGAAGCGCTCTACCAACTGAGCTAATCGCCCGCTCCGGCGCGGACCTTTAAGCGGTCGCGACCGGCTTCGCAAGGCCAAATGAACAGGCGACACCCTCTTCGCAAGCCGGATTTGCGAACAAAACGCCGGCTGTCAAAAAACCTTCTCCAGTTTGCTGTTATGATGGTTTGGTGCGCTTGACACCCGGTGGCGAACCCCTTATCCAGCGGCCCAACGACGAACACGGCTGACACGTGCTCGTCAATGCGCGGGTGTAGCTCAGTTGGTTAGAGTGCCGGCCTGTCACGCCGGAGGTCGCGGGTTCGAGCCCCGTCACTCGCGCCATTTCTCTCAAGGGTTTCAAACCCTTGGCTCAAAGAGAAATGTCGACGTTGGATGTCAGGATGTCTCCCTTGTCAAAAGCATGAATTGACCCGGGTTCCTTCGAACCGGGCTCGATTGCTTGTGCATACGGCAAGGCGTCGATAGCCGGATCCCGAGGGCCAAAGGCGTCGAGCCAAGCTACCGCTTGGGCTTTCGGCCCCAATAGCCCGGCCCGGAATCAAGCCTTCGCCAGCAGCGCCTCGACCTCCTGCAGCGTCGGCATCGAAGGCGCCGTACCCGGACGTGTCACCGAAATGCCGGCGACGGCGCAGGCGAAGCGCACCGCCTCCAGCGGCTCCACGCCACGCGACAGCGCCGCGGCGAAGCCGCCGTTGAAGGCGTCGCCCGCACCAGTGGTTTCGACCACCGGCCCGGCACTGATGGCGGGGACATGTTCGGAGCGATCCTTCGAGTGCAGAAGCGCGCCCTTGTCGCCAAGCGTTACGATGACCGTGCCGACGCCCTTTTCCAGCAGCTTGCCGGCGGCGGCCCGCGCCTCATCGACCGAGGAGACTTTCAGTCCGGTCAATTCCTCCGTCTCGGTCTCGTTCGGCGTGAGATAGTCGCAGAGCGTGTAGATGCGATCGGGAAGCTTTGCAGCGGGAGCGGGATTGAGGATGGTCGTCACCCCTGCCCCGCGGGCGATCTCCAGCGCCCGTATCGCTGCGTCGATCGGCTGCTCGAGCTGGGTGACGAAGACGCCGGCGCCACGAATCATGGCGGCATTGGCCTCGATATCCTGCGGCGAGATCAACATCGCGGCGCCGGGACTGACGATGATGGCGTTGTTGCCGCTTCCCTCTTCGACGAAGATGTAGGCGGCTCCGGTATAGCTGTCCGGCGTGTCGATGACGGCGCTTTTCACCCCGGCATCCTTCCAGGTCCGCTTCGCCATGTCGGCGAAGGCATCAACGCCGAGCCGGGTCAGGAAGGTCGTGTCGGCGCCGAGCTTGCCGGCGGCCACGGCCTGGTTCGATCCCTTGCCGCCCGGCCCCAGCTTGAACGAGTTGCCGAGGATCGTCTCGCCCATACGCGGCTGGCGATCGGCGCGATAAGCGGTGTCTGCGACGAAGACGCCCAATATGACGACAGGCTTGCTGGAGGCCATGCTGCTACTCCGCATCCGGCGGGACGACGCCCTTGCGGAAGGCGAAGCAGCCGTAAAAACGGCGTTCGCCGGTCTGGATCACACAGTAGGCCTGCTTGGCACGCTCGTAGAAGGCGTAGCGCTCGACCGGCAGCATCGGCCACGACTTGCCCTCCGCCGCGTCGATTTCCTTTTGCACTTCCTTCTGCACGGGCGGAATCTCGTCCGGTTTGCCGACGATCTCCATGCGCGCGGCGGAATCATCGACGAACGTATCAAGCGGATAGAGCGACAGCACCGCCTTCACCACCTCGGCCGCCGATGCATCGATGCGCAGCAGCCGGCCGAGCGCCGTCTGGCGCGCCACCGAATCGGACGGGAAGTTGGTGTCGGCAATGATCAGATCATCGCCGTGGCCCATCGCCCGCAATGCCTGCAGCACGTCGGCGTTGAGCAGCGGATTGATGCCTTTGAGCATGATAGTCCTCGTGAAGTGCGTTTGAGAGAGACGTTGCGGTCAGAGACGCTGGCCGATCTCGGCGTCGAAAAGATGGATCTGGTCGAGCCTCGGCTTCAGCGTCAGCGTGTCGCCGGGCTTGAAGTCGTGGCGTTCACGGAACAACGCCACCATCTCGCCGTCGCCGAAGCGCAGGAACACCAGCGTTTCGGACCCTGTCGGCTCGACCACGGAAATCTTCGCCGCTACGCCGTCGGGATGAATCTCCAGATGCTCCGGGCGCACGCCGTAGACCACCGCACGCCCCTCTTCCACGGCACTGTTCGCTGGAATGGGGAACAGCGTTCCCGCCACGTCGACGCCGCCCTTGCGCACGATGCCCTTGAGCAGGTTCATCGACGGCGAGCCGATGAAGCCGGCCACGAACAAATTGGCCGGCCGGTCGAACAGTTCCAGCGGCGCGCCGACCTGTTCGATGCGGCCATCGCGCATGACGACGATCTTGTCGGCCATGGTCATGGCCTCGATCTGATCGTGGGTGACGTAGATCGTCGTGGTCTTCAGCCGCTGGTGCAGTTCCTTGATCTCGGTGCGCATCTGCACTCGCAGCTTGGCGTCGAGGTTCGAGAGCGGCTCATCGAACAGGAAAACCTGCGGATTGCGCACGATGGCGCGCCCCATCGCCACGCGTTGACGCTGGCCGCCGGAGAGCTGCCTTGGATAGCGCTTCAGATAGGGATTGAGATCGAGGATATCGGCTGCACGCTTGACCCGCTCGGCGACCACGGCCGGGTCGGTCTTGCGCAGTTTGAGGGCAAAAGCCATGTTCTGCTCGACCGTTTTGTGCGGATAAAGCGCGTAGTTCTGGAACACCATTGCGATGTCGCGTTTTGCCGGAGGCAGATGATTGACGACGCGGTCGCCGATGGCGATCGTGCCGCCAGAAACGGTCTCCAGCCCGGCCACCATCCTGAGCAGCGTGGACTTGCCGCAACCCGAGGGGCCGACCAGCACAACGAACTGTCCGTCAGCGATGTCGACGCTGACTTCGTGCAGAACCTTGACGGTTCCGAACGCCTTGGCCACCTTGCTGATTGCGACTTGAGCCATATCTCCTCCATCGGCCGTAGGCGCAGAAGCTAACTAACGCGACCTGTCAGGGCAAGTCGGTCTCTTATAGATAAAAACCCGTTCTCGTTGACACGGGGTTTGGTTGTGAGAATAGTGGCGGGCGCTGGTCCAAATGTCGGCACCGATCGGCAGGGAATATCAATCGACGCAGGGTGGGGTCCTGCCTAATTCGTTTCCGAGCCGGGAGCACAATGGTGCTTCAGCGTCCGACAGGTGGCCACATCAATTCACACTGATGTTCTGGGAGGAACAGTCCATGAAAACAGATATTTACGAGAAACTGGTTCGCGCCGGTGCCACGAGGCGTGACGTCTTGAAGGGTGCGGCCAGCATGGCCGCGATCGCGGCGGCATCCGGCGTTGGGCTCGGCGCCTCGACGCGTCCTGCATCGGCGGCAAGCGAACTTCGTGCGAAAATCCTGCAGATTCCCGGCGTTGGCAAGGGCCAACCGACCGACGCCGATTTCCAGAAGGTCGGCGAGCTCTGCCTCGAAGCGACCAAAGCCAACGTCAAGGAAGGCGAGTTCGCCGGTGTCGAGCTCAAGTTCATGGGCCTCAACAACCAAAACCTGCACAACGTGCTGTTCCGTGGCTTCCTGAAGCCATGGGAAGCCTATACCGGCGCCAAGATCAGCTGGATCGACCTGGCGCAGGCCGACTACAATGCCCGCCTGCAGCAGTCGATCGCCACCGGAACCGTCGATTTCGATATTGCCGAGATGGGCGCGCCTTTCGAAGGCGACGTCTGCGGCAAGGGGCTCACTTCGGTAATGCCGGACTGGGTCAAGAAGCAGATCGATATCGACGACTTGGTCAATTATCTGAAGCCCCCAGTCGGCACCTGGGATGGCAAGCAGTATCGCGTCACCATCGACGGCGACACGCACAATTTCAACTACCGGACCGACGTGTTCGCCGATGCCGACCTCGCCAAGCAATGGAAGGACGGCGGTGGTGCCGGCGAATGGGGCGTGCCGAAGACCTGGCAGCAGGTGCAGGCCGTCACCAAGTTCCTCAAAGGCAAGAAATTCAAGGGCCAGGACGTCTATGGCTATCTCGACGCGCCCAAGCCATGGGGCGGGTTCGGCTTCTACTTCCTCGGCAGCCGCGCCACCGCTTACGCCAAGCATCCCGATGACAAGGCGTGGCTGTTCGACGCCGACACGATGAAGCCGCGCATCAACAATCCGGCCTGGGTGCGCGCCATCCAGGATGTCATTGACGCGCTGCCGTCCGAACCCGCGGACCAGATCAACGCCGACCCCAACACCACCGGCTTCCAGCAGTTCCTGGCCGGCACGGGCTCGATGATCCCCTGGTGGGGCGACATCGGCTCCAACGTCAAAACCAACGATTCGTCCGTGATTGGCGACCTTTGCGGTTTCGACATCCTGCCGGGCTCGGATGACGTCTACAATTCCAAGACCGGTAAATGGGACAAGCTGCCGAGCGGACCGAACTATGCGCCCAACCTCGCTTATCTCGGCTGGGGCGTCTATGTCATGGCCCGCGTCGACAGCGATCCGAAGAAGCAAAAGGCCGCATGGAGCGCAGCGGCGCATCTCGGTGGCAAGGATCTGGCGATCTGGACAGCGATGTATCCGTCCGGCTTCCAGTGCTACCGCAACAGCCAGCACGACATCGACGAATGGGTGGCCGCCGGCTACGACAAGGCATTCATCACGAGTTACCTCGATTCCCAGTTCAACTCCTACAACCATCCGAACGGCGCGATCGAGCCGCGCATCCCCGGCATCTTCCAGTACTACAGCGCTGCCGAGGATATTTTGGCCAACACCTTCGCCGGCAAGATGAAGGCGCAGGAAGGCGCCGATGCCATCGCCGCCGCCTGGGAAAAGCTGACAGACCAGATCGGTCGCGAGAAGCAAGTGAAGCTCTACAAGGCCTCACTCGGCATGTAGGCTGCCTATGAACCGTGGTCCGGCGGCAACGCCGGACCACAGCCTTCGGCTCCGGCTCCAAGAGGGGCCTTCCAAACGGGCGAGATTTGTGGCTGACCAGACTTCGACCGCGAACCAGTGGCCGGCAGATGCCGCCCCCTACGATCTGATCTCTCCTGCCCGCAAACGGCTTGGCTGGGCGCTTATGGCTGCGGCGACGCTCGGCTTGTTGGCGACGATCCTGCTTCAGATCCTCTACAAGAGCGAGGTCGACACGATCGGCTTCGAGACTTGGCGGCCCGTTGTCTATGCCTACGTGCTGTGGGGCGTGGCAATCGGCATTGGCCAAGTGCTGACCCGCGGCGAGGACGGCCAGCGCGCGCTGTTCCTGCTGCCTGCGCTGCTCTTCACCATCGCCATGGTCATCTTCCCGACGCTGTTCGGATTCTACATCGCGCTCACCGACTGGAACCTCAGTTCCTTCAATGGCCGCAGGTTCAACGGGCTAGATAATTTCTGGCAGATGCTGAGCGATCCCTACTACCGCAATGCGCTGTTCAACATGGTGCTCTATGTGCTGGCGGTGCTAGTCGAATATGTCATCGCCTTCGGCCTGGCGCTGCTACTCAACGCGCAGATTCGGGCGCGAAAGTTCTTCCGTGTCGTCTTCCTGATGCCGCTGATGCTGTCGCCGGTGGCGGTATCGTGGATGATCGGTAAATCGCTGATGGAGTACCGGTTCGGGCCGGCGGCGACGCTGGCGCGCCATCTCGGCTGGGAGAACCCGGCCTTCTTCTCCGATCCGATCACCGCGCGCATCTCGGTCATGCTGCTCGATGCGTGGACCTTCATTCCGTTCATGATGATCATGCTGCTTGCCGGCCTGCAGGCAATGTCGCGCGAGGTGCTGGAAGCGGCGCGCGTCGACGGCGCCAACGCATGGCAGACCTTTTGGCAGGTCACCTTCCCGCTGATGCTGCCGGTTTCGGTAACGGCGGTGATCCTGCGCATCATCTTCAAGCTGAAGCTCGCCGACATCATCATCACGGTGACGTCAGGCGGCCCGGGCGGAGCGACCGATTCCGTGTCGAGCTTCATCTACCGCGAATATCGCGACCGCTCGAATGTCGGCTACGGCACCATGCTGGCGATGGCCTATCTCGTCATCATCGTCGTGTTCGTGACCTGGCTGTTGAAGCTCGCCAACCGCTTCGTGCGCAACGTCAACTAGAGCAATTCCAGGAAAAGTGTGAAACGGTTTTCCGTCCGGAATTGCGTCAAAATAAAGAGTTGGAACGGCCGGATCATGAGCGTTCAGACCACCGACTATACCGTTTCCGAAATCCGCTCTCCGGCGAGCTTCATCACCAGCCGCGTCTTCATCTACGGCGCGCTCGTCTTCTGGGCCTTCATCTGCCTGTTCCCGATCTACTGGACGATAACGACCTCGTTCAAATCGGCGGTCGACGTCACGCAAGGCCACCTGATCCCCTTCATCGATTTCCAGCCGGACTGGAAGGGCTGGCGTTCGCTCGGCCTGTCGCCGGATTCGATCTTCCAGACCTCGACGGTGCGCGATGAGTTCTTCAAGCGATTCATGAACTCGGTCATCACCTCGGTCGGCGCATCGAGCCTTGCCATCGTCATCGGCAGCCTGGCCGCATACGGCCTCACCCGCTATCGCTACAAATTCGCCTGGTTCAAGAACGAGGACATCTCCTTCTTTTTCCTGTCGCAGCTGATCCTGCCGCCCGTGGTGCTCGCTCTGCCCTTCCTGGTACTCTACCGCGAAGTCGGCCTGCTCGACACGCGCCTCGGTTTGATCCTGCTCTACACACTGATGGTGCTGCCGATCGTCATCTGGATCATGCGTGACCAGTTCAACTCCATCCCGGTCGAGTTGGAAGAAGCCGCCCTTGTCGATGGCCTGTCGATCTGGGGCGCGTTCTTCCGCATCGTCATGCCGATCGCGCTGCCGGGCATGGTCGCCGCCTTCATCCTGGCGATGGTGCTGTGCTGGAACGAGTATTTCTTCGCCGCGCTTTTGACCTCGACAGATGCCAAGACCATTCCCGTCATGGTCGCCAGCCAGACCGGCTCGCAAGGCATCAACTGGTGGTCGATGGCCGCCCTTGCCACTGCGGCGATTGCGCCACTGGCGGTTATCGGCATCGCTCTGGAACGCTATCTCATCATGGGTATGACGGCGGGAGCCGTGAAGTAAGCCAAGCGTCAAGTCTAATTCAAGGCTTATTTGATAAGGCTGAGCGCGGAAGCAAGATTGGACTGCATACTCTCAAGTCGCGGCACAGCTCTCGACAGTGCTGCCAAGCTTTGCGAACCTCTTAGTGAGCAAGTCCTTGAGTCACTGCTATTATCCCGGGCTGCAGAGGAAAACTGAATCCCTTCCGAAATATCGTCGTGGAGATTTTTGGCCGACGTGCTGGCTTGATCTACGAAGATTTTTATTGACTCAATTTGAGATTTTTTTGAATCGTCTCCGCTGGATAGCTTACTAGCACTGTCCCTCAAAGATTGGATTTCAGAGTCCTTATCCTTTATGATACCCTGGAGAGCAGTTATCTGATCATCAGCTCTTCTCTTATTTTCAATGTATTCATGACCAGTGAAATTTGTAACTATGTATAGACAAAAACCGAATACTGCGGCAGTTCCTCCTGCTTTAAAAAGACTCTTGTATTCAAATCTCGCGTCAAATGGAAGAAAGGCAAAGACCATTGAGCATGAAAGAGACAGAACAACAAGGTATAATATATTCGATTGAACGGTAGGATCCTTAAAACCAGCAAAAAGTATCACCGACAAAAACAGTATTGCTACAAAAAAAATAATGTAGTCGAAACCGCCGAGACTTTTTTCTGGATCAAATCCTCCCTGCGCCGTATGGACTGCCTCTCGACCAGACATAACTTTCCCCTAAATTCCACACCATTAGACTTATCTAAAATAGCACGAAGGATTATGATTGTAAAATCTGCTTCAAGTTTGCCATGATCATGGCGACGCCCTCTTCTCCAAGCTCAGCCGATGCCTCCTTAGCGCTTGCCGTATACCAGCCTTTATTGTCGGCGAAGCGGTCGGCGTCGACAGCTTCCGGGCATAGCGCCAGCATCAATGACGTCTCGCCAATGCCGGCATGATCGAATGGGTACTTGCCGTTCATGGCGGCCGGCATCAGCGGATGCACCTGCACCCAGTTGAAGAAGTTTTCGCCCGCGGCATGTCCGGCATAATAGTCGGCCATCGTCTCGGAGCCCCACCAGCCCTCGCCGCGCTGCTTCTCGAGAAACCGAAAGATCGCCTGGCGGCCAGCGGTCTTGAAGGCGAGATCGGTCGGCATGCCGGCGGCGAAATTTTCGGTCTGGTGGTGGATGATGGCGTGGATGTTGCGGAAGCCGATGCGCAGCAGGCTGTAGAACAGTTCCTCGCCGAACGGCGCCAGCTGATTGCCGCCGACCTGCACCGAACCACTGCCTTCCGGCGGCGCCACCGCGTAGCTCGCCGCGCCATAGTAGAAGGGCGGCAGGATAACGACGTCCCTCTCATTCTCGAACAGTTCCAGCGTCTTGATGACAGCCAGCGTGTCCATGCCGACGGCCATGTGCTCGCCATGGTATTCGAGCACGCCGAGAGGCAGCGCGACCGGCCAATTCTCAGCGATCGCCTTGCGGATCTGGTGCGGCAGCATCAGCTCATAGCGCATGATCTATTCCATGTTGGTGTGGCGCGCGCGCATGGCTTCGGGAGACGCACCGGTCAGGGATTTGAGCTTCAGCACCATCACCTCGAACAGCAGGAACAGCGCGCCTTCGAACACCGAGCCCATCGGCAGCACCGACGTTTTCCGCGGCCCCTGGTCATTGGCCATGGTCTGGGCCGGGATGAGCAGCGTGGCGTCGGCCAGTTTCGCCGCACTGGCGCCGGCCTGGGCGGTCAGCAGCAGGACGGTCGCGCCGGCATCGCGCGCGACGCGCATCAAGGTCAGAACCGTCGAGGTCTCGCCCGGCCCGGAACTGGCCAGGAAGACGTCACCAGGCCCCAGCGGCGGCGTGGTCATGTCACCGACCACCGAAACCGGCAGGCCGAGATGATAGAGCCGCATGGCAAAACCCTTGACCTGCAAGGCCTCGCGGCCGCAGCCATAGACGACGATCTGCCTGGCTCCTGCCAGCAGCTCGCAGGCAGCGTCGATGCGGCTCTGGTCGACGCGCGCCAGCACGTCGCTGAGTTCGCCGAGTGCTGTTTCGAACAGGCTTCCGTCGTTTTCGCTCACCGCGAACCTGCCATCGAATTCCTCCCGCAAGCGTCGCTTTCGCAGCCCTTTGAACAGCTTGATTTCATTCATGCTAGCAACCGCGAAAATGCGTGTCCAACGGTCCGCGACGCTTTTGCCTGGCCACAGGCATGATAGTGTCATGTCAGACAAATCAAACGAGGCGAACAGCAGCATATGAAGACCCGGCATTTCGACCGCATCGGCAATGGGGGCATCACCTTCACCGAACTCGGCTTCGGCACGGCGCCGCTCGGCAATCTCTACCGCGCCGTTTCGGACGAGGATGCCAGTGCCACGCTGGAGACCGCCTGGGCGACCGGCTGCCGCTACTACGACACCGCGCCGCTCTACGGGCTCGGACTGTCGGAAACCCGGCTCAATCCGTTCCTGCGCGGCAAGAAACGTGACGACTATGTGCTGTCGAGCAAGGTCGGCCGCCTGATGCGCGCCTGCCCGCCGGAAGAGCGCACGGGCATCGGCAAGTTCTTCGACACGCCATCGCGGCGCGAGGTGTACGACTACAGCTATGATGGAGTGATGCGCTCGTTCGAGGCCTCGCTCGAGCGCCTTGGTGTCGACCGCATCGACATCCTGTTCGTGCACGATGTCGACATCTTCACGCATGGCAGCAAGGACGCATCCGACCAGCGCATCGAGGAGTTCATGCGCTCGGGTTACTATGGGCTGCTGTCGCTGCGCGACCAGGGTGTGATCAAGGCGTTCGGCGGCGGCATCAATGAATGGCAGGTTGCCCAGACCCTGGCCGAGCGTGGCGATTTCGACCTGTTCCTGCTCGCTGGGCGCTACACGCTGCTGGAACAGGAGGCGCTAACATCCTTCCTGCCGCTCTGCCAGAGGCGTGGCATCGGCATCGTGCTCGGCGGCCCCTACAATTCCGGCATCCTGGCGACAGGACCGAAGCCGGGCGCCTACTACAACTATTCCGAAGCGCCCAAGGACATTCTCGAGCGGGTCGCCGGCATCGAGGCTATCTGCAAACGCCATGGCATCAGGCTGATCGAGGCGGCGCTGCAATTCCCGCTGCTGCACCCTTCCGTCGTCTCGGTAATCCCTGGCGGCCAGCGGCCAAGCGAAGTCGAAAGCAACCGGTCACTGCTCGATGCGAAACTGCCTGCAGCCCTGTGGGCCGATCTCAAAAAGGAAGGCCTGATGCGCGCCGAGGCGCCGACCGCATGATTTGCGGGCTTCGGATGCGACCCACCGCATGCGCCATAAAAATGAAAAGCCGGGCAAGCCCGGCTTTTCTGGTCTTACAAAAATAAATGGTCTTAGTTGACGGCGTCCTTGAGGCCCTTGCCGGCCGAGAACTTCGGCACGGTGCGCGCCGGGATCTTCACTTCGGCGCCGGTCTGCGGGTTGCGGCCGGTCGAGGCCGCACGCTTTGACACGGTGAAATTGCCAAAGCCGACAAGCCGGACATCGCCGCCCTTCTTCAGTTCGCCGGTGATCACGGAAAATACCGCGTCGACCGCCGACTGCGCGTCACCCTTCGAAATGCTCGCGGCGTCGGCGACAGCGGACACCAGTTCGTTCTTGTTCATAAAAATTCCCTTCCATGAGAACACCGGAACTAACGACTCATCCGGCAGGAAACGGACTTTAGAAAGAAGCGTTCCCACAACCAAGCCGAAAAGGCAGGAAAAAAGCGGAAAAAGCCCGGAATTCCGGGGTTTTTCACATGAAAAAAGCCGGGCGCGAGGCCCGGCTTTCCGTTTGTGCGTCGCAACTTTAGGAATTACTAATGCGCGAGCGATTTTCCAGCGTCGTCCGCGGAGTCAGTGGAGGCCGGCGGATTGACCGGTTCGACCCATTCGATCGGCTCCGGCATACGCACCAGCGCGTGGCGCAACACCTCACCGACGCGTGAGACCGGGATGATCTCCATGCCGTTCTTCACATTGTCCGGAATCTCCGCCAGATCCTTGGCGTTGTCTTCCGGGATCAGCACCTTCTTGATGCCGCCGCGCAGCGCGGCGAGCAGCTTCTCCTTGAGGCCGCCGATCGGCAAGATGCGGCCGCGAAGCGTTATCTCGCCAGTCATCGCCACATCGGCGCGGACCGGAATACCGGTCAGTACCGACACGATGGCTGTCGCCATGGCAGCACCCGCGGACGGGCCGTCCTTCGGCGTGGCGCCTTCCGGCAAGTGCACGTGGATGTCGCGCTTGTCGAAAAGCGGTGGCTCGATGCCGAAATCAAGAGCTCTCGAGCGGACATAGGAGGCCGCCGCCGAGATCGATTCCTTCATCACGTCGCGCAGGTTACCGGTCACCGTCATGCGGCCCTTGCCGGGCATCATGACGCCTTCGATCGTCAGCAACTCGCCGCCAACTTCCGTCCAGGCAAGACCGGTGACGACACCGACCTGGTCGTCGGCCTCGACCTGGCCGAAGCGGTAGCGCTGGACACCGAGGTAGTCGGCGAGATTCGCCGCCGTGATGCTCACCGTCTTCTTCTTCGTCTTCAGGATCTCGGTCACGGCCTTGCGCCCGAGCTTCATCAGCTCGCGCTCCAGACTGCGGACGCCCGCTTCACGGGTGTAGGTCTGGATGATGGCGCGGATCGCATCCTCACCGACGGAGAACTCCTTCGGCTGCAGCGCGTGATCGCGGATCACCTTCGGCATCAGGTGCCGCTTGGCGATTTCGATCTTCTCGTCCTCGGTGTAGCCGGCGATACGGATGATCTCCATGCGGTCCATCAAGGGCGCAGGGATGTTCAGCGTATTGGCCGTCGTCACGAACATCACGCTCGACAGATCGTACTCGACCTCGAGGTAATGGTCCATGAACGTCGAGTTCTGCTCGGGATCGAGCACCTCGAGCAGCGCCGATGACGGATCGCCACGGAAGTCCTGGCCCATCTTGTCGATCTCGTCGAGCAGGAAGAGCGGATTGGACTTCTTTGCCTTCTTCATCGACTGGATGACCTTGCCGGGCATCGAACCGATATAGGTGCGCCGATGGCCACGGATTTCGGCTTCGTCACGCACGCCGCCCAGCGCCATGCGGATGAACTCGCGGCCGGTCGCCTTGGCGATCGACTTGCCGAGCGAGGTCTTGCCGACGCCGGGAGGGCCGACGAGGCACAGGATCGGCCCCTTCAGCTTCTTCTGGCGGCTTTGCACGGCCAAGTACTCGACGATGCGGTCCTTGACCTTGTCGAGGCCGAAGTGATCGGTGTCGAGCACGTTCTGGGCATAGGCCAGATCCTGCTTGACCTTGGAGTTCTTGCCCCACGGGATCGACAGCAGCCAATCGAGGTAGTTGCGCACGACGGTCGATTCCGCCGACATCGGCGACATCGTCCTGAGCTTTTTCAATTCGGCTTCCGCCTTCTCGCGGGCCTCCTTGGAGAGCTTGGTCTTCTTGATGCGTGCCTCGATCTCGGCAGCCTCGTCGCGGCCGTCCTCGCCTTCACCGAGTTCCTTCTGGATCGCCTTCATCTGCTCGTTGAGGTAGTATTCGCGCTGCGTCTTCTCCATCTGGCGCTTGACGCGCGAGCGGATGCGCTTCTCCACCTGCAGGACGGAGATTTCGGCTTCCATGAAGCCCATCGCCTTTTCCAGCCGTTCCTTGACCGAGAGCGTGGCCAGCATCTCCTGCTTTTCAGGGATCTTGATGGCGAGGTGCGAGGCAACCGTATCGGCGAGCTTGGAATAGTCGTCGATCTGGCTGGCGGCGCCCACCACTTCAGGCGAGATCTTCTTGTTCAGCTTGACGTAGTTTTCGAAGTCGGTGACGACCGAGCGGGCCAATGCCTCGACCTCGACCTCTTCCTCTTCCGGCTCGACCAGCGCCGCGGCGCGGGCTTCGTGGAAGTCGGGACGGTCGGTGAACGAGACGATTTTCGCACGCGAAGCGCCCTCGACCAGGACCTTGACGGTGCCGTCGGGCAGCTTCAGCAATTGCAGCACATTGGCGAGCGTGCCGATGTCGAAGATCGCATCGGGCTCGGGATCGTCATCGGCGGCATTCATCTGGGTGGCGAGCAGGATCTGCTTTTCCTGCCCCATCACCTCTTCCAGCGCCTTGATCGACTTTTCGCGCCCGACAAAGAGCGGAACGATCATGTGCGGAAACACCACGATGTCGCGCAGCGGGAGGACTGCGAAGACGCCGTCGCTGGGAGCCTTGGATATTTTGGCCATTGTCCAACCTTTCATGTCGCGGCCACCATCAGGCCAACCGCGAATCTCATATTAACGACCGGGGATCGTTCCGCCTACCACCGTTTGTGACGGGAGTTTTACAGCACGAAATCGGGCACCTCGGCCTTCCAGTGTTAGGTGGATGCAGGCGGGGCAAAGATCAAGAGTTAACATCGTCCGCAATCCACTCCATCGCCCAAGGTTGCGTGCCGTCAAAGCAAAACGGCGCCGCAACGGCGCCGTTCCACAAAAATATCGGGTCAAGCGCCATGTCAGGCGCTGACATTGCCCTTCTTTTCCTTCTGTTCGGAATAGATGTAGAGCGGCCGGGCGCTGCCAGTCACCACTTCCTCCGAAATCACCACTTCGCGCACGCCTTCGAGCGCGGGCAGTTCGAACATGGTGTCGAGCAGGATCGCTTCCATGATCGAGCGCAGGCCGCGCGCGCCGGTCTTGCGCTCGATCGCGCGCTTGGCGATTGCCGAGAGCGCGTTCTCGTGGAAGGTCAGGTCGACATTTTCCATCTCGAACAGACGCTGATACTGCTTGACCAGGGCGTTCTTCGGCTCGGTCAGGATCTGGATCAGCGCCGGCTCGTCGAGGTCCTCCAGCGTCGCCAGGACCGGTAGGCGGCCGACAAACTCCGGAATGAGACCGAACTTCAGGAGATCCTCCGACTCGACCAGGCGGAAGACATCACCGGTGCGGCGATCCTCCGGCGAAGCGACGATGGCGCCGAAACCGATCGAGGTTTTTCTGCCGCGATCCGAGATGATCTTGTCCAGCCCGGCGAAGGCACCGCCGCAGATGAACAGGATGTTGGCGGTGTCGACCTGCAGGAACTCCTGCTGCGGATGCTTCCTGCCGCCCTGCGGCGGCACGGAGGCGACCGTGCCTTCCATGATCTTCAACAGCGCCTGCTGCACGCCCTCGCCCGACACGTCGCGGGTGATCGAGGGATTGTCGGACTTGCGCGAAATCTTGTCGATCTCGTCGATGTAGACGATGCCGCGCTGGGCGCGCTCGACATTGTAGTCGGCCGACTGCAGCAGCTTCAGGATGATGTTCTCGACGTCCTCGCCGACATAACCGGCTTCGGTGAGCGTCGTGGCATCCGCCATGGTGAAGGGCACGTCGATGATGCGGGCCAGCGTCTGCGCCAGCAGCGTCTTGCCGCAGCCGGTCGGGCCGATCAGCAGGATGTTGGACTTGGCCAGTTCGACGTCGTTGTTCTTGCCGGCATGCGCGAGGCGCTTGTAGTGGTTGTGCACGGCCACCGACAGCACGCGCTTGGCGTAGGGCTGGCCGATGACGTAGTCGTCAAGAACCTTGAGGATCTCCTGCGGTGTCGGCACGCCCTCGCGCGACTTCACCATCGAGGTTTTGTTCTCCTCGCGGATGATGTCCATGCAAAGCTCGACGCACTCGTCGCAGATGAAGACCGTCGGACCGGCGATCAGCTTGCGCACCTCATGCTGGCTTTTGCCGCAAAACGAGCAATAAAGCGTGTTCTTCGAGTCACCGCTGTTGTTGCCGACCTTGCTCATTTTCCTGTCCTTTCATCGCCGCCCGCCGATGGTCTGGCTGAAAGGGCGCATACTCTATTTATCGCGGGAATCCGCCGCCGCCAGTGTCCCGGCTCCCGCAACGTATTCCGTACGAAACACAAATCAGAAAACGTGGCAATGATTCGCAGCAACCCCACACAAAGCTAAGCCGTCGAAAATCAACATAGCCTTAACGTAGGCAATCCCGATCGTCGAGGGAACAGCCAATTGTGGCCGAAATGCCGCAAGACGCGCCAAAAGCGCGTGATGGTGTCATCCAACTGCCACCCAGCCCTTATGCCACGGCGCCTTCAACCGGCTCGCGCGATGAGATGACCTTGTCGATGAGGCCGAAATCCTTGGCTTCGTCGGCGGTCATGAAATGGTCGCGGTCGAGCGTGCGCTCAATCTCCTCGTAGCTCTTGCCGGTGTGCTTGACATAGATCTCGTTGAGGCGGCGCTTCAGCTTGACGATATCCATGGCGTGGCGCTCGATGTCGGAGGCCTGACCCTGGAAGCCGCCGGACGGCTGGTGAACCATGATGCGGGCGTTCGGCGTGGCGAAACGCATGTCCTTTTGGCCGGCGGTCAGCAGCAGCGAGCCCATCGAGGCCGCCTGGCCGATGCAGAGCGTCGATACCGCCGGCTTGATAAACTGCATGGTGTCGTAGATCGCCATGCCCGAGGTGACGACGCCGCCCGGCGAATTGATGTAAAGGTTGATTTCCTTCTTCGGGTTCTCGGCTTCGAGGAACAGGAGCTGCGCGCAGACCAGCGTCGCCATGCCGTCCTCGACCGGACCGGTGATGAAAATGATGCGCTCCTTCAGGAGGCGGGAGAAGATGTCGTAGGCCCGCTCGCCGCGATTGGTCTGTTCGACCACCATCGGAACGAGGTTCATGTAGGTTTCGACGGGGTTCTTCATCTGATATCTCTTATCTCGCGGTGGGATTCCGGCGCCGGGAACGCTGGCGGATCGGGCAGAATCGGTTCTGGATCGTTGTTCCGTAGATAGGATGCCGGCTCATCCTTGTGCAAGGCCGACCCGTCCTAGCCATCTGGGTAAGTCGAATCAAGCTTTACAGCCAAGGATTCGCACCGCCCGACGCCCGCTCCGGCCTGCAGCACACGGTATTGGGCGGCAGCGTAGCAATTTCTTAACCGCGTCACTTAACGAAATGCGGCGAAACCGCTTTTCTGCGGGACCGCTTCCCTTACAATTCAACGTTGAACTTGTGTCTAAGTTCAAACAGGGGGAGTGTCATGTCCAGGAGAAGCGCATCCTTCGCCATTGCCGGGCTGGCCATGCTCGGCGCGACTTCGCAGACTGCGGCCGGCGGCCGCGCCGTCGAATGCTACGAGCCGGTCCGCACGCCCGATGTCTACGACACGGTCTACGACGATGTGATGGTCAGCCCGCCCGGCCAGCAGGTCGACTATGACCCGCCCATCTACGGCACGCGCGAACGTGTGGTCATGACCGTTCCGGCGCAGGTTCAATATGAGGTGGTTCCGGCCATCACCCGGACCGTCTACCACACCGTCAGGGTCAATGGCGGCGGCTACTCCTGGGAATGGCGCGTCATCCATGGCCGCCGTGTGCTGTGCAAGATCTGGCACAATGCACGCTATGATCGTGTCGCCGAGACGGTGGTGATCCAGCCGGAGCGTACGCGGCGCGTCGTCATCCCGGCGCAGTATGACAGGATCGCCGAGGAGGTGCTGGTGCGGCCGGAGCAGAGGCGCGTCATCGATGTCCCCGCTTCCTACCAGACCGTCGCGCGCCGCGTGCTGGTGCGCGAAGGGTCGTCAGGTTGGCGGCGTGTGCATATCCCCAGGCATTGCCAGGACTAATCGGGGCCACGACCAATTCGGGCGGGCGCTCAGGCTGTTTCGGCCCGCAACCATTGCTTCAGGCCAGCGACACCACCGCCGCCGATGGCCGCGGCAACGCGCCTGCCGACAGCCGCGCCGAACTTATAGCCGTGGCCGGAGCAGGCCGAGACAATCAGGCACTTGCCCTTCTCGTGCGCCAGGAATTTTTCATCCGCCGTGAACGTGTAGGCGCATGTGACGACCTCCGTCACCTCATACTCCTCGATGCGAGCGATCGGCGGCGAAAACAGGTTGCGGATCGCCTCCCCCTCGCCCGCCACCGGATCACGGTTCCAGTCGGCGTCGCTGGTCGGCGCCTTGTGCAGGCCGGAGCCGAACTTCATGCCGGCGCCACGGGTGAGTGGGATCATGTAGCCGTCGGTCTTGCCGCCAACGTCGAGAATGACGGGCGCGATCTCCCATGCCGCCTTGAGGTCGGCGGGCGGTTCGACATAGGCTAGCGCCGTGCGATAGGTCTTCAGTTCAAGACCGAGTTCTGGAAAGAGCTTCAACACCCAGGCGCCGGCGGTAACGACAACGCGGTCGGCCTGCATCGTCTCGCCGCTTTCCAGCACGATTTGGCCGGCCTCGGCATCGACTTCCGCCACCTTGCTGTGCTCGTAGACATTGGCGCTGTTGGCGCGCAGCCACTTCGCCAGGCCGGAGGCGATCTTGCGGCAATGCAATGCGCCGCCTTCCGGCGAAAAGTATGCGTAGCGGAACGACCCAGCTTCCAGAAACGGCCAGCGCTCGACGGCCGCGTCCGGCTCGAGCAATTCGAACGGAAAGTTTCCCTGTTCCAGGCCTTCGCGATATTCCTCGGCTTCGTCGCCGGGCTCGCGCGAAATGCAGACAAATCCCCTGGGATCAAGGTGGCTTTCACCGAGATCGGCCCACATCTCGTCCCAGGCCTCATAAGCTTCGGTGATCAACCTTCCATAGCCGGTTCCGGGCCGGTAGGCGCGGCGGATGATGCGATGGTGGTCGCCTGACGCCGCCAACGGATTGGGAATAGGCCCCTGCTCGACGATGGAAACGCTGTGGCCGGCCTTGACCAGCGACCATGCGGTGGAGAGACCGGCAATACCCGCGCCGACGACGATCACATTCATCCGTGGAGACCTTCCGCAACTGCGCTGGCTGGCCCAACTCATGCGCTGCCAAAACTTAGTTCATTGGCCGCCAACATATGGTCTGGAATGAGGCTGGCAAGCCGCGCTATGGGTCTGGCATGACCGAATTGACGCCCCCCTATCTGGCCTTTGATCCAGCCACCCGCCAGCTGCAGCTCGACCCGCACGAGCCGGCCTTCTTCCTGAACCCGTACGACGCCTATGGCTTTCTGCACGGCGTCTCAAATGCGTTTTACTGGGAGGAATTCGGCTTCTGGTGCTTTGGCGGCTTCGACGATGTCAACCGGCTGCTGCGCGACCGCCGCTTTGGCCGCCAAAACCCGGCCGGCATTCCTGACAGCCGTGGCATCGGCCAGGATCGAAGCCATCTCAGGGCATTTGATGGCATCGAAGCCAATTCGATGCTTGAGCTGGAACCGCCGGTGCATACGCGGCTGAGGACGCTGGTCAACCGCGCCTTCGTCTCGCGTCAGGTCGAGCGGCTGCGGCCACGTGTCGAAGCGCTGGCCCACGAGTTGATCGACCGGTTTGATCCGAGAGGTCCCGTCGACCTTTTGCCCGCCTTCGCTTCGCCCCTGCCGATCACCATCATCGCCGAAATGCTCGGCGTACCGGTCGAAATGGGGCCGCAACTGCTCGACTGGTCCCATCAAATGGTCGCCATGTATATCCATGGGCGTACGCGCGAGACCGAGGAGACAGCCAACCTGGCCGCAGGTGAATTTGCCGATTTCCTGCGCGGCTACGTTACCGAGCGGCGCAAGAATCCCGGTGACGACCTGCTGTCGCTGCTGATTTCGGCGCAGGAGGACGGGCAGAAACTGTCGGAGGACGAGATGGTGTCCTCCGCCATCCTGCTGCTCAATGCCGGCCACGAAGCGACGGTGCATCAAACCGGCAATGCGGTGCGCTCGATCCTGGCGCAAGGCGACGACCCCAGCCGCTTCTTCACGTCGGAGGAAGCAACGGCGGCAACCGTCGAGGAATGCCTGCGCTTCGACGCGCCTTTGCACATGTTCACGCGCTACGCCTATCAGGAGATCGAAGTGGCGCCCGGCATCGTCGTGCAGCCGGGACAGACGATCGGGCTTCTGCTCGGCATGGCCAATCATGATCCGCGCGCCTTTGCCGAACCGCAGGCCTTCCGGCCTGATAGGACAGACCAGAAGAACGTGTCCTTCGGCGCCGGCATCCATTTCTGCATCGGCGCGCCGCTGGCCCGGCTCGAATTGCAGGTGTCGCTAAAGACCTTGTTCGAACGGCACCCGCGACTGCATCTTGCCGAACAGCCCCGCTTCCGCGACACTTACCATTTCCATGGGCTGGAAACGCTCGCCGTCGGCTTCTGAACGATCGCGGGCCTGGGGTTGCGCGATGAGACTGTTGTGGAGACCGGCGACGATGTTCGCCCTGGCGTTGCTAAGCGCCTGGCTGGGACCGGCGGGCGCCCAGCAACAGCCCGAAAACATCCCCTGGGAGAACAGCATGGCCATCGCCCAGAAAATGGCGATAGGCCTGCTGGAGCGGCAGACCGGATCGAAAGGCCTGCCGCTGGCATCCTTCGCCATCGAGGTCGACCTCAATCTCGACGGCTTGCCTGAGATCTTCGCCTACCGCTACGCGCCCGGCTGCGATGGCAAAACATGCGGCAATTTCCTGTTTGTCCTGGAAGGCGACAGTTATCATGAGGTTCTTGGCGACATCCCCGGCGCGCGGCTGGTGCCGCAGGACAAGATCGCGCTCAGCGCTTTCAAGCGGAACGGCTTTCTGGAGATCCAGTCGGACAGGATGACGATCGCCTGGGATGGAACACGCTATGTCGATGCGTCCACCTTTCCAGCCTCGTCGCTCGACGGCGCCGCCTTTGTCGAGGCCTGCCAGAAGAACAGGTCCGGCCAGCAGGCGGACAGCGCGCCGGCGGCCTGCCAATGCCAGCTCAATCGGTTCCAGCAGATCGACCTCAAACAGGCCGATCTCGACAGCTATGCGGCCTCGCTGGGCGAAAATTTCGAATACCCCACCGGCGAAAAGGGCGAGGC
Source organism: Mesorhizobium erdmanii (assembly GCF_013170725.1). Classification (NCBI taxonomy): domain Bacteria; kingdom Pseudomonadati; phylum Pseudomonadota; class Alphaproteobacteria; order Hyphomicrobiales; family Phyllobacteriaceae; genus Mesorhizobium; species Mesorhizobium erdmanii. The sequence continues at coordinate 4,387,907 of NZ_CP033361.1, forward strand.
CTGGGTCGTACTGTCGAAGATCGCCGAGGATGTCGTGACCGGCTGCGACGTCGCGATCGGCAAGAGCCAATGGCCGCCGGCCTACTTCAACCATGGCGACCAGCCACAGCAGAAGCTGGATTTCGGGGCCTTTCTCGATGCCTGCCCAGCACAGGATTTCATCCTGACCAACCACAAGACCGGATCGCCGGACCGCGCCCTCGCACTTTGCGGCTGCCTCGCCCGGGAGATCCCGACCTATGGCGTCGGCCAGGAGGGCCTCGACCTTCTGGCGCAATATTACCGCGACGAGGTGTCGGACGCCGAGATCGAAGCACAGGACGCCGATTTGCTGGCTGCGCACGACAAGGCGTCGGAAGCTTGCCTGAGCCAGTTCCCGGCGAAGTGATCACAGCTTGATCACATACTCCTTGCGAGTCGTTTCAAGCACTTCCCAGCTGCCCTTGAAGCCCGGCCGCAGCACGAAACTGTCGCCGGCGCTGACGGTGCGGGCTTCGCCGCCGTCCTCGGCGATCACCGAAACGCCCGTCAGGATGTGGCAGAATTCCCATTCGTCATAGACGATGCGCCACTTGCCGGGGGTCGATTCCCAGATACCGGCATAGAGGCCGCCGTCGCGCTCCTCGACATTCCAGGTGCGGAATTTCGGATCGCCCGAGATCAGGCGATCCGGCGCCGGCGCGCCGGATTCGGCGTCGACAGCGTCGACGCCGATGCTGAGAAACGTCGGTTCGGCCATCGAAATCAGACCTTCGCGAGCGCCTGTTCGAGGTCGGCGACGATGTCGGTGACATCCTCGATGCCGACGGAAAGCCGCACCGTGTCTGGGCCGGCTCCGGCCTTGACCTTCTGCTCGTCGGAAAGCTGGCGGTGGGTGGTCGAGGCCGGATGGATGACCAGCGACTTGGTGTCGCCGACATTGGCCAGGTGCGAGAACAGTTCGAGCGCCTCGACGAATTTGACGCCGGCCTCGTAGCCGCCTTTGAGGCCGAAGGTGAAGACGGCGCCGGCGCCCAGCGGCGAGTATTTCTTCTGCAGCGCGTTGTTCTTGTCGCTGGGCAAGCCGGGATAGTTCACCCAGGCCACCTTGGGGTGGTTGGACAGCCAGCCAGCGACCGTAACGGCGTTGTCGCAGTGGCGCTGCATGCGCAGCGGCAAGGTTTCGAGGCCGGTCAGGATGAGGAAAGCGTTGAAGGGCGAGATCGCCGGGCCGAGGTCGCGCAGGCCGAGCACGCGCGCGGCGATGGCGAAGGCGAAATTGCCGAAGGTCTCGTGCAGGACGAGACCGCCATATTCGGGGCGCGGTTCCGACAGCATCGGGTATTTGCCGGACTTCGACCAGTCGAACGTGCCGCCATCGACAATGACGCCGCCGATCGAATTGCCATGGCCGCCGATGAACTTGGTCAGAGAATGGACGACGATGTCGGCGCCGTGCTCGATCGGCCGGATCAGATAGGGCGAGGCCAGCGTGTTGTCGACGATCAGCGGCAGGCCGTGCTTGCGGGCGATCTCGCCGATCTTCTCGATATCGACGAAAGTGCCGCCCGGATTGGCCAGGCTCTCGATGAAGATCGCCTTGGTCCTGGCGTCGATCTGGCTCTCGAAGGTGGAGATGTCGTTGGTGTCGGCCCAACGCACCTCCCAGCCATAGTTCTTGAAAGCGTGGCCGAACTGATTGATCGAGCCGCCATAGAGCCTCGTCGCGGCGACGAAATTATCGCCAGGCTGCATCAGATTGTGGAACACGATGACCTGTGCAGCGTGGCCGGATGCGACCGCAAGGGCCGCCGTGCCACCCTCGAGTGCGGCCACGCGCTCTTCGAGCACGGCCTGCGTCGGGTTCATGATGCGGGTGTAGATATTGCCGAACGCCTTGAGGCCAAACAGCGAGGCGGCGTGGTCGGCATCGTCGAAGACGAAGGAGGTGGTCTGGTAGATCGGCGTGGCGCGTGCGCCGGTGGCCGGATCGGGTTTGGCGCCGGCATGGACGGCGAGCGTGTTGAAACCGGGCGAACGGGTCACTGAAACCTCCCTTTTTGAAACTCATGAAATCGCGGGGCATTCTTGGCGAAGCCCGTGTGCGAATGCAAAGAAGAAAATACCTTTTGGTGAGCGATCTGAGATGAACGCGCGGGAAACTCATTTGCTTCCAGGAATAATTTTGCGCGCTAGCGGGTGATTGGACTTCCGGTCCGAAAAGGGGTGCCGAAATCTCGGGATCGCGTCACTTCTGACGCACGCCAAAACTCTGGAAGCCCTGGCGCATCAACGGCTTCTTCGAAGACAGCACGCCGGAATTGACGCCGGTCCAGCCGATCTCGCCGGAAAGCTTGCCATACTCGATCTTGGGGCAGCGGTTCATCACCACCTTGATGCCGGCGGCCTCGGCGCGGGCCGCCGCCTCGTCGTGGCGAACACCAAGTTGCATCCAGATGACTTTCGGAAGCGGATCGAGCCGCAACACCTCTTCGACGACGCCGGGCACCGCAGTTGCGGCGCGAAAGACGTCGACCATGTCGATCGGCTCCGGAATGTCGGCCAGCCGGGCATAGGTCATCCGGCCGAGGATCTCCTTGCCGGCCTGGCCGGGATTGACAGGGAACACCGAAAACCCCTTTGCCAACAGGTATTTCAGCACGAAATAGCTTGGCCTGACGTCATTGGCTGACGCACCGACCATGGCGATGGTCTTCACCGAATTGAGGATGCCGCCGATGTAGGCATTGTCGTAGCTATCGTGGTTCATGCCTTGTCCTCATACAGCGCCTCGGCGAGAAAGCCATCCGGGTCATTGCTGAAATCGCGCATCATGCGGAAGTGGTCCGTGTCACGAAAGTCGGAGGGCTCGAGCCCGAACCGGCTGATCCGGAAAAGTTGGGCACCGGGACAGGCCATCAGCAGCGGCGAGTGCGTCGCCATGATGACTTGCGCGGTGCCCGACTGGTCCATGCGCCGCAGCATCTTGAGCAATTCGATCTGCCGCGATGGCGACAGCGCGCTTTCAGGCTCGTCGAGGATATAGATGCCTTGCCGGCGGCAGCGCTCCTCGAAGAAGCGGATAAACCCCTCGCCATGCGACCAGGACAGAAAATCCGGCGGCGGCGGCTTGAACGGGTCTTCCAGCGCCGCCTGATCGAGGTAGCGGGCCACCGAATAAAAAGATTCGGCGCGAAAAAACCAGCCAGCGGTGACTTTTGGCAGCCAGTGGCCGCGAAATGTATTCGCCAGCGCGGCACCGCTTTTGTCGATGGCACTGGAATGGTCGACGGGCCGGTAGCCCTTGCCGCCTCCAGCTTCGTCATAACCGGCGAGCGCGCCGATCGCCTCCAGCAGTGTCGATTTGCCGGTGCCGTTCTCGCCGACGATGATGGTGATCGGCGTTGTGAATTCGAGTTCGAACGTGTGGCCGCGAAACAGCGGCAGGTTCCAGGGGTATTTTTCCCAGTCCGTCACCCGCTCGGGGTCGAGCAGGATGCGCTTGAGGTACGGTGCCTTGAGCCGCGTCAGCTGCTTGCGGTAAGCCATCAATCAGGCAGCGAAATCGTGCCGTCTTCCGCTATCGGGAACGCCGGATTGTGTGCCACTTCCCAGACGTGGCCGTCGGCGTCGGCGAAATAGCCGTACCAGCCGCCCCAAAAAGCGCGGCCAGCCGGCTTGACGATATGGCCGCCGGCGTTCTCGGCCATGGCGAGCACTTCGTCAACCTCGGCGTCGGAGCGGGTGTTATAGGCGAGATAAACGGCGGAAGGCGCCCTGGCGAAGGTGATGCCAGAATCCTCCTCGGCGCTTTCGCGCGGGAACAGGCCGAGAATGGCCCCGCCCATCTGGAAGAAGGCGACACCGTCGGTGATGCCGGCATGCCGTTTCAGCCCCATGGCTTGGTAGAAACGCACGGCGCGATCAAGGTCGTCGGTTGCGACCGTGATGATGGAGATGCGCGGTTCCATGGTCGAACAGCCTACTCGTCCGTCCATTCCGGTTTGCGTTTGCCGATGAAGGCGCCCATGCCTTCCTCCGCGTCGCGCGCCATCATGTTCTCGACCATGACACGACCGGTATGGGCGTAGGCGTCGGCCAGTCCCATCTCGGCCTGCGCGTAGAAGGCTTCCTTGCCGGTCTTGACCACCAAAGATGATTTGGAAGCAATGGTTTGCGCGTATTTGGTGACGATCTGATTCAGGTATTCGCGCGGTACGACGCGGTTGACGAGGCCGAAGTCCTTGGCGGTTGCCGCGTCGATCGTCTCGCCGGTCAAAAGCATTTCCATTGCGTGCTTGCGCGAGACGTTGCGCGACAGCGCCACCATCGGCGTCGAGCAGAACAGGCCGATATTGACCCCCGGCGTGCAGAAGGTCGCCTCATGCGAGGCGATCGCCAGGTCGCAGCTGGCGACCAGCTGCAGCCCGGCGGCGGTCGCCAGGCCGTCGACTTCGGCGATGACAGGCAAGGGATGGCGCACGATCGCCTGCATCAGCGTGGCGCAAGCGGCAAATGTTTGTTCGAAGAAGGCCTTGCCGCGATCGGCGTCGGCGCGGCGCGCGGTCATTTCCTTCAAATCATGGCCGGCGCAGAACACTTTCCCGGCCGCCGACAGCACGATGACGCGAACGGCTTTGTCCTTCCTGGCGCGGTCGAGTTCCGCCGTCAGCGCCGCCATCGCGGCCAGTGACAGCGCGTTGGCGGGCGGATTGGCGAGCGCCAGGTACAGCACGCCCTTGTCTAGCCTGGTCGTGACCGGCCCTTCGACAGCGACAGGCTTTATGGCAAGAATTTCAGCCATGGCTAGGGTCTCCACGATTCCGGTCGGGCTGGCAGAGTATCTAATATCGGATCGGGTTGCATCCAACATCCATCGCTTGCGCCAGCAAAAGCGACCGTGTCGCCCGAGATGAAGGGTGTTGCCAGAAACGCCCGGCTGCGCCCATACAGGCTGGCGCAGAATGAGAGATCGACATGCCCGCCCAGACCAACCTCATGCCGGTGCTGACCGCAGCGCAAGTCAATGTGCTGATGGAAACCGTCTATCCCCAGCTCAACGAGCAGTTCAAATACTTCGAAGCGATCGACGTGTTTCGGGGAGGCTGCACGGTGCGGCTCAATGCCGCCGACCGGCATCTGCGCCCCGGCGGGACCGTATCCGGTCCGTCGCTGTTCACGCTGGCCGATATTGGCGGCTATGTCTGCGTGCTCAGCCATGCCGGACCGGACGCGCTTTCCGTCACCACCAACCTCAACATCAACTTCATGCGCAAGGCCGAGGCCGGACCAATCGACGGCCATTGCCGCATCCTGAAGCTGGGAAAGAGCCTGATGGTGTTCGACATCGACATCGTCGCCGGCCCGGAGGGACACACGATCGCGCATGCCACGGGCACCTATTCGATCCCACCCAAGCGCAATGGCGATGTGGTAAAATAATACCTTTTATCTAAAGCATTGTTTTTGCTGTATTTTATCAATTACTGGACTTTTCCATCGCCTTGACGCGATCGCTCCCCTCGCCTATAAGCCCTCACGAAACAGCGGCCCGCAAAGGCCGCCGTTTTGTTATTGGCAGCGGGCAAATGCTCATCGCCAATCCAAGCAACAAGAAACGCCTTCGCTTTGAAGGTCTAAATCGAGAGCAGAAAACATGACAACCTTTTCGCAGAAGCCTGCGGATGTGGTGAAGAAGTGGATCCTGATCGACGCGGAAGGTCTCGTCGTCGGTCGTCTGGCCACTGTCATCGCCAATCATCTTCGCGGCAAGCACAAGCCGACCTTCACCCCGCATGTCGACGACGGCGACAATGTCATCGTCATCAATGCCGACAAGGTGGTGTTCACCGGCAAGAAGTTCACCGACAAGGTCTATTACTGGCACACCGGGCACCCCGGCGGCATCAAGGAGCGCACCGCGCGCCAGCTGCTCGAGGGCCGTTTCCCCGAGCGTGTCGTCGAGAAGGCCGTTGAGCGTATGGTCCCGCGTGGCCCGCTCGGCCGTCGCCAGATGAAGAACCTGCGCGTCTATGCAGGTGCCGAGCATCCGCATGTCGCCCAGCAGCCAGAAGTCCTCGACGTGGCCAAGCTGAATTCCAAGAACAAGAAGGTCGCATAAGATGGCTGAGCTTTCCTCGCTCGCAGAACTGGGCGCCGCCACGGGCAACACCAACACCCAGGCCGCAGCCCCCGTCCACGTCCAGAAGCTCGACAAGTCGGGCCGCGCCTATGCCACCGGCAAGCGCAAGAACGCCATCGCGCGCGTCTGGGTGAAGCCGGGTTCCGGCAAGATCGTCGTCAACGACAAGGAATTCGCGACCTATTTCGCACGTCCGGTCCTGCAGATGATCCTCAACCAGCCGATCATCGCCTCCAACCGTGCCGGCCAGTACGATATCGTCGCCACGGTCGTCGGCGGCGGCCTCTCCGGCCAGGCGGGTGCCGTTCGTCACGGCATCTCCAAGGCGCTGACCTACTACGAGCCGGCGCTGCGCGCCGTACTCAAGAAGGGCGGCTTCCTGACCCGCGACAGCCGCGTCGTCGAGCGCAAGAAGTACGGCAAGGCGAAGGCCCGCCGCAGCTTCCAGTTCTCGAAGCGCTAAGCGCTCCGCAGTTTTTGGACAATCGAAAAGGCCGCCTCCGGGCGGCCTTTTTGCATTGCGCATCCTTAAAGCGCGTCGCATCGGAAATGGCTCGGGAAATTTGCTGCGGCCCGTCGCGCGCTGCGCGGCACCATGCTACGAAACAGGGATCTGCCTTGTCGGTCCAAAGGATATTTGGATAGGTGATTCTTAGGTGAGAACTCAGATGTCGTCACCCGAACCGATCAAATTCACCGACGGCGCGGCTTACGAGCGCTTCATGGCTCCCTGGAGCCGATCCGCCGGAGCTTTGTTCCTTGACTGGCTGGCGCCGGACTCCGGACGGGCCTGGGTTGATGTCGGTGCCGGCAACGGCGCCTTCACTGAGCTCATTCTAGCGAAGGCCGCCCCTTCGTCCGTTTGCGCGATCGATCCCTCCGACGCGCAGATTGCGACTGCTCGGCAAAAGATTTCGGCAAAGCAGGTCGAGCTGTCGATTGGCGATGCGATGGCCCTTCCCTACGACGCCAACCGCTTCGACGTCGCGGTGATGGCGCTGGTGCTGTTCTTCGTCCCCGACCCGCGCAAGGGCGCCTCGGAAATGCTCCGCGTCACCAAGCCCGGCGGCATTGTCGCGTCCTACACCTGGGACGTCATGCGCGGCGGCACCCCTACGCAGCATCTGTGGGAGGAGATGGACGCGATGGGCAAACCGGCCGCACGTCCGCCGAGCGCGGAGGTCTCGCGTTTCGCGGCGCTGAAGGCGCTTTGGACGGAGCTCGGCATCCGCGATATCGAGACGCGCGAGCTTGTCGTCGAACGCACCTTCGCTGACTTCGACGATTATTGGCTATCCATGGTCGTGAGCAGCCCAAGCGGAATCGTGGCGAAGCTGTCGGATGCGGAGAACGCGGAGCTGAAACGCCGACTAAAGGACAGACTGCCGGCAAGCGCCACGGGAGCGATCACGGTTCACGCCTGGTCGACGGCCATCAAGGGACGAAAGGCCGCTTAATGCGTGCGACGCCTTACGTCGCTGCTTACGGCAAGGCGAAAGCCCGCCGTTCCTTCCAGTTTCCCAAGAGCTAAGCGCTTCGCAGTTTCGAACAATCGAAAAGGCCGCCTCCGGGCAGCCTTTTTGCATGGCGAATTCCTATCCGGCGGAATGATCGGCGTCGCGGATGAACAGGAATGCGCAGAGGGCCGCGCCAGCCACGGCGAAAGCCGAGGCAAGGAAGGCAAGCTGCATGCCCTGGATGGTGCCCATCGCCAAAGCCGAGCCGAACAGCGCGACGCCAATTGCTCCGCCCGACTGGCGCACAGTGTTGAGCACGCCGGAGGCCGTTCCCGACATCCCCGTCGGCACCGACGACAACAGCGCCGTGGTCATGGCGGGCACGGCAAGGCCAATGCCGACCGGCAGGAACAGCAGCCGCCACAGCAACGACAGGTAGGACGTATCGGTCTGGATCAGCGCCATCAGGCCGAAACCAGCCGCACCGAGAAGCAGGCCGATCGCCATCGGCAAGCGCGGGCCATGGGTCGCGGCGATGCCCCCGGCGGCAATGTTCGACACGGTGACCGCCGCCATGAACGGCAGGAAGGCAAGCCCGGTTATTTCAGGCGTGAAATGCCTTTCCTGCTGGAAATACAGGCTGAGCATGAAGATCGTGCCATAAAGCGTCAAATTGACCGCCAGCCCAACGAGGCTCGTCACCGCCGGCACACGGGTGGCAAACAGGTTCAGTGGAAACATGGGCGCCTTGGTCCGGCTCTCGACCAGCAGGAACAGGCTTCCGGCGACCACCGCCAATAGCAGCCCGCCGATGACCGGCATCGAGATCCAGCCCGACGAGCCGGTTTCGATGAAGGCGCCAGTCAGCGAAAACAGCGTCAGCACGACAAGCCCCTGCCCGGCCCAGTCGACCGGCGGCCGCTCGGCCTTGAGCGGTGTCTCCTGAAGAAACCGGTAGGCCATCCAGATGGCGAGAACGCCGATCGGCAAATTGACCAGGAAGATGCTGGCCCAGCCCAGCGACGCAATCATGAAGCCGCCAAGGACAGGCCCGGCCGACAGCGCGATGCCGCCCGCCGCCGTCCACAGACCGACGGCGCGGGCGCGGCGCGGTTTGTCGGAAGCATAAGCGCTATTGAGCAGCGCCAGCGAACACGGCATCAGCAAGGCGGCGCCCGCGCCCTGCACGGCGCGCGCCGCGATCAGCACCCAGGGGCTCTGCGCCAGCCCGCAGGCCAGGGAAGCCAAGCTGAACAGCGCCATGCCGCCGACGAACACGCGGCGGGCGCCGATCCTGTCGCCGAGCGCGCCGCCGGCTAGCAGCAGCGAGGCGAAGGCAAGCGTATAGGCGTCGACGACCCATTGCAGGCCGCCTATGCCCATCGACAGCGCCGCGCCGATCCTGTTGAGAGCAACGTTGACGATGGAGACATCGAGTTGCACCACAACAAAGCCGAGACTGGTCGCGGCGATGGTGGCGGCATAGGCTGCGGGGCGGCTGGAAACCATGGTATCGGGCATGCCCATGGATAACGGTTTTACCCTGACACCGTTGCGTCAGGAGACGACGGCCCGCGACAACTAGGCCGGGATATCAGTCACGACAAATCAATTGATGCTGGCGGTCGCGGCGGGCTCGATGCGGTCGCTGGTCCCGGTATAGGGCACGCGGTAGCCGTTCGCCGTCAGCCAGTCGATTGCCGCCTTTGGCTCGTCGGTCTGGATGATGGTGGCGCCGCGATCGGCCCAGAACCCCCAGGCTTCGCGCGGCAGGCTGGCCTGGACCGCCAGTTCGTCGCCACGGCCGCCGGCCAGGAAGCCGCCCGGCTTGTTGACGATGGCGTAAGTGTCGGCCCAGATGTGCCAGTTGCCCCGCACGGCGGCGGCGCGCATGCGCGTGCTGAACAGCGGCCCGCCCGTCTCGGTCAGCGTTTCGGCGCCAGCCCGCCAGTTGATCAGTTCGATCGCGCGCGGCGCAAAAGCGTGGTCGACGGTCTCCGAGAAACCGGCATCATGTACCGCGTCATCGGCAATGATCGGCATGAACTGGAAGCCGCCGGGAATCGCAGCCATGGCTGATTTGACGGCGGTGATCCTGGTCTGGTTCCAGAGGTTCTCCTTGACGATGACATGATCGGCCATGCCGAGATCACGCGCCACCGCGATCATTCCCGGGAGGTCGTCGACTTCGAGCTTGTTGTCGAGGTTGATGAGGATCCTGCCCCTGGTCGCCAGCAGCATCTCGCGCAGTGTCGAGACCCTCTCGTCGGTGACGGCGCGAGTGCCCTCGATCACCAGTCGGCAGTCCTTGAGTTCGGTCAGCGTGTACTTGACCACTTCGCCCTTGCAGGTCGTGGTGCGATCGAGCCAGCTGTCGTGCATGACGACGAACTCGCCGTCCTTCGAGCGCCTGATGTCGACCTCGACGATCTCGGCGCCGATGGCGATCGAGCCTTCGACGGCCGCGAGCGAGTTTTCCGCATAGAGCGTCTTACCGGCCTGCATGCTGCCGGCCCGGTGCGCGGCCACCATGACATGGTCGCGCCACTGGTTGGCATGTTCGAAGCGGTCGAGGATCTGCCTGGCGCGGGTTTCGCCGGCCAATGCCTGGCCTGATAAGGCTGCAAGGGCCGTGGAAAGCAAAAGGCCCAGCCAGATTGTCCGCATCGAGAATCGCTCCTTGCCGGATCGCGACCGGGATAGGCGATATCAGTGACAGGGAGGTGAACGAAGCCGGCTAGCGGCTTTCGCAAAAAGCCCGCGTCAGATGCGTTTCGACAGCCGGCGGAACCAGGCCATGGCCGGCATCTCGACCAGGCGCCAGGTGATCCACGACAGGGCGATGGTGGCGACGATCATGACGACGATAGCCACGGTTCCGGGCCAGCCGGCGCCGAAGCCGGTGGCCGGCGAGCCGCGCAGCACGATGTCGCCGACAAGGCCAAGGCCGAGCTTGCGCTCGACGAGCCCGGCTATGTTGATCAGCCGCGCCTGGACGAAGATGTGGACCATGTAGATCGAGTAGGACAGCGCGCCCAGCGCCAGCATGAACGGCGTTCGCAGCAGGGCGGAAATCCAGCCGCCTTCGTGAGCGAACAGAAACAGGGCCAGCGCAAACACCAGCGGAGCAGCGATGCCGAAATCGTTGCTGCCCGCCAGCGAGACGAAAGCGACGATGACCGCCACCATGACGATTTCGGCAACGGTCCAGTTGAGCCGCGGGCCGCCCCTGGCGAGTACCTGTCGTGCCCCTGCAATGGAATCATGCTGAAACCAGGCAAGCAAGGCGCCAAGCGAGAAGCCGTAGAGGCAGCGAATGAAGCCGAAATCGTAGGACACGTCCATATGATGCGTGGAGAAGCCGAGCAGGAACAGCGGCGCGGTAACGGCGGCTGCGACGAACCATATCCAGGCACGCGCGCCGGCGACGAAGACCACGCCGGCGAACAACAGATAGGCGAAGAACTCCGCCGAAATGCTCCAGCTCGGCGCGTTCCAAGTCAATTGATCCTCGAAGCCCATCCCTTGAAGCAGCAGCAGATTGGCCAGCAGGCTCTTCAAATCGAACCCGCCGGTGAAGGGTGCGGAGCCGGTGCCATGCAGTTGCGGCAGCATCAGCCGCAGCAATTCGAAGCCCGCGAAGGCGGCAAGCATGACGAGATGCAGCGGGTAGATGCGGCCGAAACGCACCAGGGCGAAGCGGGCGACCTGGTCAGGCTGGCTCAGCCGGTCGGCATAACTGCTGGCGATAACAAAACCGGACAGGACGAAGAAGAAGTCGACGAAAAGATAGGACGAGCCGATGAAAGCGCTCTGCGAGATCCCGGAAGCGGTGGGGAAATGAAACAGCGCGACAAGAAGCGCGCAGATGCCGCGCCACGAATCGAGAACCTGGAAGCGCTCGCCTGCTATCGTACCGGCATGGGTCGACACCATGGCACGGGACGGATTAAGAAACGCGGCCTGCGTCATGATGGTACAAATCCTGTCTTGCCGTGGCACCCGGGCGGCGCCGTTTCGTCTCCCCAAGCTGTGACTGGCATCTTCCATGCCGGTTCTGTAGTTGTTGCACCCCGATGAAAACGAGGACCAGTAATGGCGACCAAGAACATCGACCATGCCTTCACCGCCCGCTCCAAGACCGGCGCGGCCCTTGAGCCGACCTATTCCGGCGCGCTGTCGTTCATGCGGCGCAAATACACCAAGGACGTGAGGGGCGCGGACGCTGTGGTGTGGGGCATTCCCTTCGACGCCGCCGTCACCAACCGGCCCGGCGCCCGTTTCGGGCCGCAGGCTATACGCCGCGCCTCGGCGATCCTCGACAACGATCCGCAATACCCGTTCTCGCGCGATCTGTTCGAGCACCTCGCTGTCGTCGACTATGGCGACTGCCTGCTCGATTCGGGCAACCACCAGAAGACGCCCGGCACGATCGAGCGCGAAGCGACCAAGATCCTGAAGTCGGGCGCTTTCCTTTTGACGCTGGGCGGCGACCATTTCGTCACCTGGCCGCTGCTCAAGGCGCATGCCGCGATCCACGGACCGCTCGCTTTGGTGCAGTTCGACGCGCACCAGGACACCTGGCCTGATGACGGCAAGCGCATCGACCACGGATCCTTCGTCGGCCGTGCCGTGAACGAGGGCATCATCGATCCGGATCGGTCGATCCAGATCGGTATCCGGACGCACGCGCCGGACACGTTCGGCATCAAGATTCTTTACGGCCACGAAATCGAGGAGATGCGTGCGTCCGACATCGCCTACGCCATCGTCGATCGTACCGGCGGCAAGAAGACGTATCTGACCTTCGATATCGACTGCCTCGACCCGGCCTATGCGCCGGGAACCGGCACGCCTGTAGCCGGCGGCCCGTCGTCGGCGAAGATCCTGTCGACGCTGCGCCAGCTCAACCAGGTCGATATTGTCGGCGCCGACGTCGTGGAGGTTGCGCCGGCCTACGATCACGCCGATATAACGGCGATCGCCGGATCGATGGTCGCCATGCAGTATCTCGGCCTGCTGGCGGAGCGGAAGGCACGGCAGGACGAGATGAACAACGGCAACCACAACGGCGCCGCGGTGAATCATGGTAACGGCATATAGTCTCGGACTATCAGGGAATTTGATAAGGCAATGAAACCGAAAATCTTCATCGACGGCGAGCACGGCACCACCGGCCTGCAGATCCGGGCGCTGCTTGCCGAGCGTGGCGACCTCGAGATCATTTCCATTCCCACCGAGCGCCGCAAGGAAACGGCGGCGCGCGCCGAGTTCCTGAATGCGGCCGATATCGCGATCCTGTGCCTGCCGGACGATGCGGCGAAGGAGAGCGTCTCGCTGATCGCCAACGACATAACCAAGGTCATCGATGCATCCACCGCGCATCGCGTCGCCGAAGGCTGGGTTTATGGCTTCGCCGAGATGGACAAGGATCAGGCCAAGACCATCGCCACGGCAAAGCGTATCGCCAATCCCGGCTGCTGGCCGCAGGGACCGATCGCGACGCTGAGGCCCCTGGTCACCGCTGGACTGCTGCCGGCCGACTTCCCGATCGCCGTCAACGGCATTACGGGCTATTCGGGCGGCGGCCGGCCGATGATCGAGGATTATGTCGCCAAGGGCGAGGACGCCTCCGAGTTCCTGCCCTATGGCCTGACCCTGCAGCACAAGCACGTGCCCGAAATGCGGGCCTATGCCAAGCTGTCGCATGATCCGATCATGCAGCCGGCGGTCGGCAACTTCGCCCAAGGCATGATCACCGTGGTGCCGCTGCAGCTTGGCGGCCTCGACCATGTGCCGACAGGCGCGGAGCTTCATGCGGCAATCGCCGACCATTTCGCCGCGATCAAGGGCGGCGTGGTCGAGGTGGCGCCCTATGCCCATCTGGAGCGCATGCCTGAGATCGATCCCGAGATCTACAACGGCACCAACCGCATGAAGGTCTATGTCTTTGCCAACGACAAGCGCGCGCAGGCGCTGCTGCTCGCGGTCTACGACAATCTCGGCAAGGGTGCCTCGGGCGCAGCGGTCCAGAACATGGACCTCATGCTCGGGCTTTGACGGACGCACCAGCCTTCCCGGCGCGCTGGAAGGTCAGCGCGCCCGAACTCATGGCCGAAACCTTTTCGAGCCGCATCTGGAAAGTGCGCCGCGAAGACGGCTCGCCGGCCGTCGTCAAGGCGCTCAAGCCGTTCGACGATGTCGCCGACGAGTTGCGTGGCGAGCATTTCCTTGCCTGGCGGCGCGGCGAAGGCGCGGTGCGCCTGCTTGGCCGCGATGGCCACTCAATGCTGCTCGAATATGCCGGCGACACCTTGCTCTCGGACGTTCTCGACCGGCAGGGCGACAACGCGGCAACCGCGATCGCGGCCGAGGTGATGGCGAAACTGTTTTCGCCTGGGAAAGACCCCTTCCCGCCCGAACTTCAGCCGCTCAGGGAGCGGTTCGCCAGCCTGTTCAGGAAAGCCGCGACCGATCACGCCACCGGCCATGACAGCCTCTATGTCGAGGCCGCGGCGATCGCCGAACGGCTGCTGTCCAACCCGCATGACATCAGGCCGCTGCATGGCGATCTCCACCACGAAAACATCCTGCACGGGCCGCGCGGTTGGCTGGTGATCGACCCGAAGGGCGTGCTCGGCGATCCCGGCTTCGATGCCGCCAACATGTTCTACAATCCGCTCGAGCGCGACGATCTCTGCCTCGATCCGCGACGCATCGCGCAGATGGCCGAAGTCTTTGCCGACACATTGGGGCAATCGCCTGTGGCGATACTGGACCATGCCATCGCCTATGGCTGCCTGTCGGCGGCCTGGCACCACGAGGACGACAACGCGGTCGAGGAGAACCGCGAATTGTCGATCGCCGAGGCGATCCGGGCAGTGCGGGCGAACATCTGATCAAAGCGAGGGTATTGGTAAACATTTATTAACCATGTTTGGACTATGAGAAGTCCTGGCTCCACGCAAGGATTTGTCATGGTCAGCGCGATCTCGGGTTCGTCCTCCGCAATCCAGTATTCGTCGTCCAGTTCCTCGAGCTATGCAGCCCAGGAGGCCGCGCTCGAAAAGCAGATCCAGGATCTGGAAGACCAGGCCAAGGCGATCAAGGATCAGGTTCAGGCTGCCCAGGTGCGGCAAGATATAGCTGCGGCCCAGGCCAAGCTCGATGCGCTGAGAGCCGCGGACGCCGACAAGGCTGCCAAGGCCGCTCAAAGCCAGTCGACACCATCGGCCGCTGCTATGCGCCAGGCGGAATTCGACGGCGACAAGACAACGCAGTCCAACGAATTCTGGATGTGACGGGCCAGCAGGCCCAGGATCAGCTCTTGAGCGCGATCTGGTTCGGCAAGGGATAAGCCCCTTTGGTACCGCGCCAATGAGCGGCGGCAAAACCCAGCACGATTAGTGCAAAACCCTGATGAGTGAGCGCCATGTGCAGCGGCACATGCATCAGCAGCGTACCGATGCCGATCGAGGCCTGGACCAGCACCAGCGCAAACAGCAAGGTCGCGCGGCGGGCGTGGGTCGAGCCGGGCAGCAGCCGACGCGTAGCGATCATATGCCAGAGCGCGACGGCGAAGACCGTATAGGCGCCGAGCCGATGGACGAACTGCACCGTCTTCGGACTTTCGAAGAAGTTGCGCCATGCCGGCTCCAGGATCAGCAGATCGCCGGGGATGATCTTTCCGTCCATCAATGGCCAGGTGTTGTAGCTCAAGCCGGCGTCGAGCCCGGCGACCAGGCCTCCGAGATAGATCTGGATCAGCGCCAGAAGCACGATGAGCCCGGCCAGGCGCTGCGTCGAACGATCGGCCGCGGGCTCGGAATGTGGCGCCAGTCCACGCGCGACGACCATGGTGGCGGTGAAGATCAGCGCCGCCAGCGTCAGGTGCGTCGCCAGCCGGTACTGGCTCACCGACACACGGTCGACAAGGCCGGAGGCCACCATCCACCAGCCGATGGCGCCCTGCAGGCCACCGAGGAAAAGAATGCCGACGAGTTTCGGCCCCAGGCCGCGCTCTATGCGGCGCGTCACCCAGAAGACCAGCAACGGCACGGCAAAGACCAGGCCGACGCTGCGCGCGAGCAGACGGTGCGCCCACTCCCACCAGAAGATCGACTTGAACGCCTCGATGCTCATGCCCTTGTTGAGCTCGGTGTATTGCGGAATCTGCTGGTAGCGCAGGAACTCCTCCTGCCACTCGGCATCGTTGAGCGGCGGGATGACGCCGTGGATCGGCTGCCATTCGGTGATCGACAGGCCCGACTCCGTAAGCCGCGTGGCGCCGCCGACCAGCACAAGCGCAAACAGCACCAGGAGCACGAGGTAAAGCCAGCCGCGCACCAGTGCGCGATTGTTCAGGTCGCGGTCTTGAGCCTGGTAAGGCGCAGCGGCGGATATGGCGGCCATGGATCTATCCCGGCAGATTGAATTTCGCGGATTGGTGGACCATCGCATCCGTGCTGGCAAGGCCACCCGACGCGGCACGCCGTCGCGCCTGATGTCGCGGGTTGCGCCACTCTTGCGTTCAGCCTAAGCGATAGCGATCAACGAGGCCAAGCCATGCCCATTCGCCTGAAGAAGCTGATCGGAATGTTCCTGCTGGTGGCACTGGTCATCATCTATGCGCTGATCGCATCGATCTTCGCCGTCGCCCGGCTGTCGGAATCGGGTGCGCTGGTGCAATTCCTGTTCTTCCTGTTCAGCGGTCTGCTCTGGGTGCTGCCAGCGATGGGGATCATCAAATGGCTGATGCTGGAGCCGCGGGCGAAGCGCTGAGCCCTGCCAATAATTTGTCAGACGGTGACGACCATCTTGCCGGCATTGGCGAGCGGCGTCGTCACGCCCGACAGCATGGTGCGGATGTGGGCGAGGTTCTGGTAGCGGCCATTGACTGAAATGCGCGGCAAGGCGTGCAGGAAGCCGGCATGTTCGGCGCGCAGGACACCGTGGCGCGTGGTCACGGCGGAGACATAGCCGGCGTCACGGGCAAAGCCGACCTCGCGGCAGCCGACGGCGCTCGCATAGCCATAGGGGTAGGCGAAATGGCGCGGCTCCAGGCCAAGCTCGGCCCGCAACTTATCCTTTACGGCGCCAATCTCGTGCCGCGCATCGTCTTCGGAGAGCCGCTTCAGATTGCTGTGGTTGATCGTATGGGCGCCGATCGTCACCAGCGGATGCGCCGCGACGGTGCGGATCTCATCCCAGTTCATCAGGGCCCGTAAACGCGATGCGTCCGCGTCGACGCCATTTGAACTGGCCAGCTCGCGCAGCACGGT
The DNA here is from genome assembly GCF_013170725.1 of Mesorhizobium erdmanii. NCBI lineage: Bacteria > Pseudomonadati > Pseudomonadota > Alphaproteobacteria > Hyphomicrobiales > Phyllobacteriaceae > Mesorhizobium > Mesorhizobium erdmanii. Next base: position 4,404,766 of record NZ_CP033361.1, read on the forward strand.
CCGCAAATCCTCCTCACGAACCTCGGTGGCGAGGTAGGCATGCAGCCGAGCTATGGCCTGGTGTTTCCTGGCGGGGGTCGCGCAATCGATCACCGCCGAACCATTCGAAGTCGCCAGGGTCAGGCGATTGGAGGCATTGACGATGTCCTCGGCCACGTCCCACCACAGATCGGCAGTGCCGTCGATCAGCCCCGGCGCGACATAGATGGTGATCGGCGCGCCGTGCCTTTCCAGCACCGGCAAGGCCTCGGTCATGTTGTCGCGATAGGCATCATCGGCGGTGATGGTGGCGAACCGGCCGCCCTTGCCGCCTGCCTTGATGCGCTGCACAGCCTCGTCCATCGAGACGAAGGCATAGCCGTCCGCCTTCATGCCGGCGATCACCGCGTCGAGGAAACTGGGCGCGATGTTGAGGTGGCGGTTGACGCTGTCAGGCTTTTCCGGTGTCGCCGTCACGCGGTGCAGCATCAAGATGGCGCCGATACCGCCGACAAACGGCCTGGCCAGCGGTGCGAGGCCGGTATAGCGGGCGACGTTGAGCGCCAGTTTCCGGATTGCCTCCCCACCGTCGATCATTCATTCACCTTTTGCGCCTAGGCTGATCCAAGCACGGAATACGCCTGAGCGCCCCCCAAATCGGGATCAATACGCCCCAAGGATTGAGGTATGGTTGACGCAATGGCGTCATTTGACGGCAATCGGCTGACGGCGACCGAGGCTTCCCCGCGCGCGCTGCCGAAGGACGCCGCGGGGCCGTCGATTTCCATTACCGCCGCAGAGGGACTCGCGGCCTATGCAAGGTTCTGCGGCTCGGCGCTTAGCGCGCCGGCGCAGGGCGCGACATGGATCCTGAACTGGGCCGCCGAGGTCAAGCCCGATCTCCTCGTGGCGACGCTGGCACTCGAAAGCAAACCGGTCTTCGCCCTGGCATTGGAGGTTGTAAGCCGCGGCCCGTTCCGGGTCGCCCGCTTCATCGGCGGCCGCCACGCCAACGGCAATTTCGCCGCGGCCGATCCGCAATGGCTGGCCAAAGCCGACATCACGGCCGTCCGCTCGATGTTTGCGGCGATCGCCAAGGCCCGCCCCGACGTCGATCTTATCGCGCTGGAACGGCTGCTGCCCGATCTCGATGGCATCGCCAATCCTCTTGCGTCGATCGATCATTTCGCCAGCCCCAATCTTTCGCTGGCCGTCGACCTTGCGGGTGGCTTCGATGCATTGCTGCTGCGCGCCAGCGGCAAACGCAAACGCAAGAAACATCGTTCGCAGATGCGCAAGTTCGAGGCTGTCGGCAGCCATAGGCGCATCGAGGCGCGCAGCGGGGACGAGGTGGAGAGATTGCTCGACGCGTTCTTCGAGATGAAGGAACAGCGCTTTCGCAAGATGGGCATCGCCAACGTCTTCGGCGACGACAAGACACGCGCTTTCTTCCGGAGGCTGTTCACGCAAGCCCTGACCGAGGATAAGCCTTCTTTCGTGCTGCATGGCCTGGAGGTTGCCGGCAAGCTACGCGCCATCACCGGGTCGAGCCGTTGCGGCAAACGCCTGATCTGCGAGTTCGGAGCAATTGCCGAGGACGATCTCGCACACAGCAGTCCCGGCGATTTCCTGTTCTTCGACAACATCCAGGAAGCCTGCGAAACGGGTTTTGCTGTCTATGATTTCTCCGTCGGTGACGAGCCTTACAAGCGGCAGTGGTGCGATATCGAAACCCGGCATTTCGAAGTGCTGGTCCCGCTGACGCTGAAGGGCCGCGCGCTGGCGCAGACGCTTCGCCAGGGCGCGCGGCTGAAGGCCTTGGTCAAGAACAGCCCGACCATCTGGAAGCTGACCAAGATGCTGCGCCGCAAGGCAGCCGGACGGGCCGCGCCCGCGACTGTCGAGGACGACAGTTAAGCTCGCCTTGAAATGAACCCCATGAATCGAACCATCCGCACGCTGTCGCTGGGGGAATTGGCTGTCCTCATCGACTGGGCGGAGGGCGAGGGCTGGAAGCCCGGTCTTGACGATGCGGCGATGTTCCAGGCAGCGGATCCCGAAGGGTTCATCGGGGCCTTTGTCGACAACGAAATGGTGGCTGCGATCTCGGCGGTGGCCTATGGGCATGATTTCGGCTTCATCGGTCTCTACATCTGCCGTCCGGACATGCGCGGCAAGGGCCATGGCAAGGCGGTCTGGGCCGCGGGCATGAACAGGCTGGCCGGGCGGACCATCGGACTCGATGGCGTCGAAGAGCAGCAAGCCAACTACCGGAGCAAGGGGTTCGAGCCGGTCTACGAGACCATCCGCTACAGCGGGCGCCCCGTGGCTCTGCACGTTGGCGCCGAGCAGTCTCGCTTGGTAACCGCGCAGATGATGTCCGATATCATCAGCTATGACGCGGATTGCTTTCCCGCACCCCGGCGCTCTTTCCTGCAGCAATGGCTGCAGCCGCCTCACCGTGCCCTGGCAGCGCTCACGTCTCGGGGAATGGCCGGATATGCGGTGGCGCGCCCTTGCCGCAGCGGCTTCAAGGTCGGGCCGCTCTTCGCCGACGACGTCCAGACAGCTCTCGAATTGCTCGCGGAGTTGGCGAGCGCCTGCGATGGTGGCGACCTTCACATCGATGTCCCCGCCACCCAGGTGGTTTTCATCGCGGCGCTCGAGGCGGCGGGTTTCGCACCGACCTTCAGCACCACCCGCATGTACAAAGGGCCGCCGCCAAAGCTCGATGGCAAGAGGGCATTCGGCGTGACGACGCTGGAGCTGGGATAGGCCGAGCGCGCTGCCGGACAGCGACCTGTCAGGCCGCCGAGCGCCGCCCCGGGGTGCCCGGCGGCTCGTGGCCAAGCGGCGTCACCAGTGTCAGGTCGGGATAGCCGCTCTCGATCAGCTTGACCGCGGCCCGCGTCACCTCATCGTCCGGCTCCAGCATGGACAGGAACACCTCGGTGGCATCGCCACCCAGGCGGCTGATGCCTTGCGCGTCGGCCGGCCCGCATTCAACCACGACAAGGTCATAGGCGGTGGTCAGCGACTGCATGATGATCGGCAGCCGGTCGGCGGCGCGCATGGCCCGAACCGGATCGGCGGTGCCGACGGGAATGACGTGGCAGTCGGAATAGAGATCGGCATGGATCACGTCGCTGAACTGCGCCTGGGAAGCGAGCAGATCGGTGATTCCGGGGAAAAGCCCGCTGTCCAGCATCGGCCGCGAAGCAGCACCCGAGGCCGTGAGGTCGAGCAGCAGCACACGCAGGCCGGCGTCGGACACCTCGCGCGCCACCAGGATCGCCGAGGCGGCGGCATCGTCGCCCTCGGGCGAAACGAATATGGCGCGGGCGGCCCCGCTGGCGATCAGTTTTTCCGCGGCATTCTCAATGTCGATCTCGCCAAGCACCGAGCGCGGGCGCTGAACCTCTGCGGTGGGCTCCGGCTCGGGAATCGGGACGGCTTCCGCGACAGGCTCAGTCTTGGCCGCAGGCTCGGGCTCGGGCTCGGCAACCGACTCGGACGCGGCTACCGGCCGCGGCTGCACTGCCATGTCCGGCTCCGGCACAGTTTCAGGCCAGAGCTCTTCGGCGGGACGATTGGCGGATGTGATGGCGACAGCCGGATCCAGGCGGGCGGATGGCACGAGGGCGGCAACCGGCTCCTGGCGGGCAGCTGGCGGCATTGCCACTTCGTCGATCGGCGCAAAACGGGCGCCCGGTGCCGGGCGCATGGCGCGGCCCGAGAACAGCTCCTTGAGCAGCGTGAAGATAGCCGCCAGCAGAAGCGAAGCCGCGGCTGCCGCGCCAACGATCGGCCCAACCTTGGGGAAGTACGGCTCGGAGGGCACCGAAGCCGGTGATGAGACACGGGCGTCGACCGGCACATAGTTGCGGTCCTGACGCGAAGCTGCCTCGCGGTAGTTGGTCAGATAGAGTTCGAGCTGCTGGCGCTTGGCGGCGGCATCGCGCTGCAGCGCATCAAGACCGACCTGCTGTTCGCCGGCCTGCGCCGAAGCCGCCTTCAGTTGATTGACGTCGGCGACGAGCTGGCTTTCGCGCGCCTTGGCGGCATCGGCCTGCATCACCAGGCCCTTCATGACCTTCTGGGCTTCGCTGCGGATCTGCGCGTCGAGATCGGCCAACTGCGATTTCGCGGCGCGAACGCGCGGATGGTTGTCGAGCATAGTCGTCGACAGGTCGGCGATAGTGGCGCGCAACTCGACCTGCCGCTCCCGCAAACGCTGGATCAGATCGGACGACAGCACTTCCGGCAGCGAATCCAGCGAGCCGCCATTCTGCAGCGCCTTGCGCACGCTGTCGGCGGTGCCTTCGGCCGCGGCGCGGTTGGCCCGCACCCGCGACAATTCGGTCGACAGCTCGGCCAGCTGCTGGGTCGCCAGGGTGGAATTGTTGCCGCCGATCAGCAGGTCGGACTGGGCGCGGTAGGCCGCGACCTTGGCCTCGGCATCCCTGACCTGCTTTGACAGGTCGGCGATCTCGGGCGCCAGGAAGTCCGCGGCGGCGGTGTTCGATTCGCTCTTGGCCGCGCCCTGCCCGGCAATATAGGCGGCGGCGATGGCATCGGGTATGGCGGCGGCGAGCTTGGGATCCTCGGAAGAGAACTCGATGGCGATGATGCGGGTCTTTTCAACGCCAAAGACGTTGAGCTTCTCGCGCATCTTCTTCAACACGCGTTCGTCGGCCGGAACATCCATCGGGTCGTTCTTCAGCCCAAGCAGGATCAGCACGCGGCTCAGCGACGACATGTTGATCGTTTCGTCGAACTCGCGCAGCCGCGCCAGGCCGAGTTTCTGCGCAACCTGCTTGAGAATCTCGTTGGACGAAATGATCTGGACCTGGGTGGCGACGCCTTGCTCGTCGAGGATCGGCTTGTCACCGTCATTGTTGCTGCCGGCCGGACGCGTGTAGACGGATTCGCGCGGGGCGATTTCCACCTGCGTCTGGGCCTTGTAATGCTTGGTCGCGAACGAAGCGAACGCAAACGCCAGAGCCGTCACCACCAGAACGAAGAGCACTATGCGTAGCCAATTCCTCCCCAGGCTGGCGAAGAGCTGCCTGAGGTCGACGTCGACATCTGCGGCCGCGGACTGAACGGACATGCATCCCTACTCCGAAACTGGGTCAAATGCACCGTAAACAACTATGGTAACTCAGCCGTTAAGATCGCGGTAATACTCCGTTAGGGATTACTGCCGCCGTCCAAGAAAAACGATAAAAACAACAAAACCACCGCTGCGAGCAGCCGTATCGGCCGGCTCCTTTACCGGCCATTAACCCTAACAGGATGATAACGAACCCGATCCCAGATGTTTGCTGCGACGCCGCAGCGGCCAGTCGAAGGTACGTGTCCGGTCATGAAAAGCACTGCTTCCCTCTTTCGCGCTCTGCTTGCCGTATCGATGCTTGCCGGCTGCTCCAGCTACCGGCCGACGCCGGCGGCCTTCCACGAGGTCCTCGACCAGCCTTATCGTCTTGGCGCCGGCGACCGTGTCCGCGTCACCGTGTTCGAGCAGGACGGCCTGACCAACACCTATAGTGTCGACCAGTCCGGCTATCTCTCCTTCCCGCTGGTCGGTGCCATACCGGCGCGCGGCCACACCGCGCAGCAGATGGAAAAGGAAATCGCCGACAAATTGCGGCAAGGCTATCTGCGCGACCCCGACGTCTCGGTGGAGATCGATCGCTACCGGCCGATCTTCGTCATGGGCGAAGTGGGTGCCGCCGGCCAGTATTCCTACGTGCCCGGCCTGACCGTGCAGAAGGCCATCGCCATTGCCGGCGGCTTCTCGCCACGCGCCAACCAGGAAAGCGTCGACATCACCCGCGACATCAACGGCAAGGTGATGACCGGCCGCGTGGTCACCTCGGACCCGCTGCTGCCCGGAGATACCGTCTACGTCCGCGAACGCCTGTTCTGACAGACACCACGTGGCGGACACTCTGAGGATCGTCCACTGCTTTCGCTCACCCGTCGGAGGAATTTTCCGGCATGTGCGCGACCTGACGGAAGCGCAGGTTGCTGCCGGTCACGTGGTCGGCATCGTTTGCGATTCGACCACCGGCGGCGAATTCGAGGAACGCCTGTTCGAGCAGATGAAGGACATGCTGGCGCTCGGTATCCATCGCACGCCGATGCAGCGCCATGTCGGCCCGGGCGACCTCGCCTCAGCCCGGCGCACCTACCGGATCATCAAGGAATTGCGGCCGGACGTGCTGCACGGGCACGGCGCCAAGGGTGGTGCCTATGCCCGTCTGTTCGGCTCATTGTTGCGGGTATCAAGGTCTCGCGTAGCCCGCCTCTATTCGCCGCATGGCGGCTCTCTCCACTACGACGAAACAACAGCCACGGGGAAGCTGTTCTTCGCGCTGGAGCGCTCCATGGCGTACTTCACCGACTGCCTGCTGTTCGTCTCGGACTACGAACGGCGGACGTATCGCCGGAAGGTGGGCGAGCCGCCGATCCCCAACACTCTGGTCTACAATGGACTACGCGCCACCGAATTCGAGCCGGCCATCATGGGACCCGATGCGGCGGACCTGCTCTACATCGGCATGATGCGGGACCTCAAAGGTCCCGACATCTTCATCGATGCCATGGCCGTGGCCGGCCCTAAACTCGGCCGCGCGCTTACGGCGGTCATGGTTGGCGACGGCGATGACCTGCCGCGCTACCACGCGCAGGTGAAGCGCCTGGGGCTTCAGGCTCATATCCGCTTCCTGCCGCCGATGCCGGCCAGGGAGGCCTTCGCGCTGGGTGATCTGGTGGTTGTCCCGTCCCGCGCGGAGGCCATGCCCTATATCGTGCTGGAGACACTTGCCGCGGCAAGGCCGATGATCGCCACCGCCGTCGGCGGCATACCGGAGATTTTCGCTGCCGGCTCCCCTGCCCTGATCCGCCCCGATCCGGCCGAACTCGCCGAAAAGATAAGCGAGGCGCTGACCGACCTTACCGCCTATGGCAAGCTGATGCCCGACGGCGCTGACCTCAGGGCGCGCTTCGGCGCCGACGTCATGGCCGCCGAAATCGAGAAGGCCTATTTCGCCGCGCTCGACCGGTAACGCCCCAAGCCTTTCCAAAGCCAAGCGTTGTTTCAAGGGTTTCTTAGCTCTCTTTTGCTAATCACCCAGGGGAAGCTTGCGGATTGCTCCATGAACGAGATCGACCCCGCGCGCCGCTTTTCTCCGGAAGCAGTGCGTAAATTCGACGGCCCGACGGATGGCGATGCGTCCGGCGGCATGAACGATGTCGCCCGGCAGGTCGCCACCCAGTACCGGCGCGATACGATGTCGCCGATCATGGTCAGCGGCGTGCTGCGCATGGTCGAATTCGGGCTGCTGCTTGTGTCGGGGCTCTGCGTCTATTTCTACTACGTCGGCTTCTTCAACTATCTCGCATGGCAATATCCGGTGACGATCGCCGCAGCGTCGTTCCTCGCCGTGGTGCTGCTCGATGTCACCGACTGCTACCAGGTCGTCTCGCTGATGCGGCCGATCGCCAATTTCGGCCGCATCCTGCTGGCCTGGGCCGGAGCCTTCGCGTTGATGGCGTTGACGGCCTTCGCCATGAAGATGTCGGAAGACTATTCGCGACTCCTGTTCGGAACCTGGTTCGTCGTCGGCTTCGTTCTCCTCTTCGGCCTCAGGCTGGTGATGTCGAGACTGATCCGGCGCTGGGCGCGCGACGGACGCATGGAGCGGCGCGCCGTTATCGTCGGCGGCGGCAAGGCGGCTGAAATCCTCATCCGTTCGGTCGAAAAGCAGCCCTACAACGACATCCGCATCTGCGGCATCTTCGATGATCGCGGCGACAAGCGCTCGCCGCCGATCGTTGCCGGCTATCCCAAGCTCGGTACCATTTCTGAACTGATCGAGTTTGCCCGCATCGCGCGCATCGACATGCTGATCGTGTCGCTGCCGCTGACCGCCGAAGCACGGGTGCTGCAACTGTTGAAGAAGCTGTGGGTATTGCCGGTAGATATCCGGCTTTCGGCGCATTCGAACGCCCTGCAATTCCGCCCGCGTGCCTATTCCTTCATCGGCTCGGTGCCGATGCTGGACATCTTCGACAAGCCGATCAACGACTGGGATTCGGTCGCCAAGCGCGCCTTCGACATCATTTTCTCGCTGATCGGCATTATCGTCTTTTCGCCGGTGATGCTGGCGACCGCGATCGCCATCAAGCTCGACAGCAAGGGACCGGTGCTGTTCAAGCAGAAGCGGCACGGCTTCAACAACGAGATCATCGAGGTCTACAAGTTCCGCTCGATGTACACCGACCGGTCGGATCCGACCGCCAAGCAGACGGTGACCAAGAACGATCCGCGCGTCACCCGCGTCGGTCGCTTCATCCGCAAGACCTCGATCGACGAACTGCCGCAGTTCGTGAATTCGCTGCTGGGCTCCCTGTCGCTGATCGGCCCGCGCCCGCATGCGATTGCCGCGCAGTCGCACAACCTTCTCTATAATGAGGTGGTCGACGGCTATTTCGCACGCCACAAGGTCAAGCCCGGCGTTACCGGCTGGGCGCAGATCAACGGCTGGCGCGGCGAGATGGACACCAACGAGAAGATCCGTATGCGGACCGAATACGACCTCTACTACATCGAGAACTGGTCGCTGCTGTTCGATCTCAGAATCCTGTTCCTGACACCGATCCGGCTGCTCAACACGGAAAACGCCTATTGAGCGCGATTTCCCACGAGTTGCCACCGGGCGCGGTCAACGCCAAGTTGGTCGCGCTGATTTCCTCCGGCGCCGTGGTGGTCGGCATCCTTCTGTCGGGCTTCGTCATCAGCGAGCCGGCGCCCTACGAAATCTACATGGCCGGGCTGATCGCCATCTGGGCCCTCTTCGGCTTGCGGATTTCTCGCGCGGCCGCGCCGCTGCTGGTGCTGCTGGTGACGATGAACATCGGCGGCATGATCTCGATGACGCAGATGGCGGACCTCGCCTTCACCCCGCTCTATCTCTGCGTATCGCTGTTTCTCGCCTTCAGCGCGGTGTTCTTCGCCTCCGTGACAGCCACGCAGCCAAGCCTCTACCGACTGATCTTCAATGCCTATGTCGTCTCGGCGGTGGCAACCTCGCTGCTCGGCATAGCAGGCTATTTCCACGCTTTTCCCGGCGCCGAAATGTTCACCAAATACGACCGCGCCGCCGGCGCCTTCCAGGACCCCAACGTGTTCGGGCCATTCCTCGTGCTGCCCGGCATCTATCTGCTCTATCTGATCCTGACCGGTCCGGTTTCGCGCATGCCGCTGCTGGCGGTGCCACTGCTGATCATCACATCGGGCATCTTCTTCTCCTTCTCGCGCGGCGCCTGGGGCATGTTCGCCGTCTCGGCGGTTCTGCTCACCGGCTGCCTGTTCCTGCAGAGCGCCAGCGGCATGTTCCGGCTGCGCGTGGTGATCATGACCATCGCCGCGCTGTCGCTGCTGGCAATCGCCATCATCGTCATCCTCCAACTGCCCGGTGTGTCGGAGATGTTCTCCAACCGCGCCCATCTCGAACAGAGCTATGACACCGCCCGCCTCGGCCGCTTCGCCCGCTACACGATCGGCTTCCAGATGGCGATGGAGCACCCGTTCGGCATCGGCCCGCTGGTCTTCGGCAAGATGTTCGGCGAAGACACGCACGATATCTGGCTGAAGATGCTGATGGACTATGGCTGGCTCGGCTTCGTGTCGTTCCTGACGCTGGTTGGCTGGACCATCACAGCCGGCTTCCGCATCCTTTTGCGCGACCGGCCGTGGCAGCCCTATCTTCTGTGCGCCTATGTCGCCTTCATCGGCAATATCGGGCTCGGCACCTTCATCGACATCGATCACTGGCGCCACATGTATCTGCTGCTCGGCCTGGTCTGGGGCGCCATCGCGCTTGAATACCGCCATCAGCGGCTGTTGCAGCCGGCTTTGCCGGGCTCATTCACACCAGCCATCGCGGCACGATAATAGTCGCGGAAATCAGTTGACCCGCACCGGGTTATCAAGATACATCGCGACCGGTCCGGAGTGTAGCGCAGCCCGGTAGCGCACTTGACTGGGGGTCAAGGGGTCGTCGGTTCGAATCCGGCCACTCCGACCAATAATTCCTTGAAATCCCCAGCCTATTTGCCGAGGTGCCTTCTGGCGCCTTTTGCAATTTCGGAACGAAAGGCGTCCAAATCGCCCGCTCCGCAACGCAGAGTCCCGAAAAGTCCCGAAGTATGCAGCGGATGTTCTCCGTTCGTGCGGGTGATTCTGCATAAACCCCGGTCCGCGGGCGGGAGGCTTGGCCATGCCCGCCGACATGTCCGTTTGCAAGCGGCTCATGGAGGCGACCCATGCCGGTTAGACGACGCGCATTGAAGGCCAGGCCAGACGAGGCGAAAGCCTGTATGATGTTTATGCAAAGCGGGCACGACTTTTTGACGAGCTTGTCGGCGCTGGTGTTGTTGAGGATCGGCGTCACGTTCCGCTCGATCAGGCCGAAGCAGCATGGAGGCGGATCGGCAACGACGTTTTGGCCTACATGGAGGAGTTTTATAGAGGCTATCACCCGCCAGAGCGGCCGATTTGGGCCGAGCGTGAGTTTGGGCCGCCTGGCAAGGTCAAGCGTCGGGTAGGCCACACGGCATCTTGACTCTCGGCTAATATAGCGGAAGCGTATATAATAATTCGCTCCTGATGGGGTGCCGTGATGTCCGCCTCTGCGAAATCGGTCGTGCTAGCTTTCCTCGCGGCAACGTGTGCAGGGCGAGCCGAAGCGGCGATCAAAATCTGCAACAACTTTTCCCAGACTGTTTACTTTGCGATGGCATACGCCCAGCCCGGCTATGATGAGTCATACGTTTCGCGAGGTTGGCTTCGGTTGTCTCCAAATGGGGGCTGCGACCAATTCGATAGCGCACTCCATTTGACTGTGTTCTGGTACTACGCAGAAACTAACGAATACAAAGTGAGTAAGCATCTTAAGAATAAGAATACGTGGGGATCTGTTCGACCAGACAAGCAGTTTTGGATTGCCACGAACTCCTTTAATTTCATCAACAATCTCAATGAGAATCCGTCGAATCCAGGCGACCCTGGTGCAAAACAGGTCGGCTTTACACGTTCCGTTGAATCGAAGGATTCCGAACTTGATGAGACGCTGACTATCGAGGCTAACGGAACCGACGTCACGCAGAGTTTCAGCAACAGCACCAACCCCGAAGCCAACACCAACACTAAATAGGCTCGGTCCGTGGCTTACCTGCCGATGTCAACCGCACAAAAAAGCCGCTCAAACGAATCCCTGACGGTGGCGCCCCGTTCGCCCTTTACACCAGGACTGGCTTCTGATGGCAGTTCTTTCTAAATCAACCCACCTCTTGTAATGTACCCGCAAGTGTTTTGAATCAAATCCTGACTGTGTCGTCCAATTTATAAAAAAGAATCCGTTCCCAGACCTCCCAGTGATTTGTTTCTGTCGTGCTCAAAGAGAATTTCTATTTTGGCAACTGACAGGGACAATTTCAGCATCGAGCTCTTGATAGTAATATTAACCGAAGGGGAATGTTCTCCAATAACGATCGGCGGTCAAGGGATCGGTAAATCCAGCATGGCCAAAACGGCCACTTGAACCTCAGGCTTCCAATCCCATCTCATCGTCAGTGAGAGTTTCCTACTGGCACACATCCACCCATTCCGCGCTAGTAAGCTCGACCATACGCTGCGGCGCAATCCGCACCGCCGCGTTGGTGGCGCCGGCGGCTGGCACCACCTCGTCGAACTCGCGCAGCGACACGTCGCAATAGACCGGCAGCGGTGCCGGCAGCCCGAACGGGCAGACGCCGCCGACAGGGTGGCTCGTGGCGGCGACAACCTCCTCCGCATCCAGCATGCGCGGCTTGCCAGCGAACTGGTCCTTGAACTTGCGGTTGTCCAGCCTGGCGATGCCGCTGGTCACCACCAGCATGGTGCGCTCGCCGACGCGCAGGCAGATGGTCTTGGCAATCTGCGCCGGCAGGACGCCGTGCGCCTCCGCCGCCAGCGTCACCGTCGCCGAACTCGCTTCGGTGACGATGACATCGATATCGGGTGCGTTTGCGGCGAAGAAGGCGCGAACGGATTCCAGGCTCATATTGAAAACCACCGTTAAAAGCCGATGCGCGGCAGGTGCGATCAGCGCGAATTCGGATGCCGCAGGTATAACACGTGCGATTTTCAGATCGGCAAGCGCATCTTGTGTCAGAACGCTCTGGCTTCAACAAGAAACCCGCCAGGCGGGCCTTGGCGGGTTCTCTTGCATGGCTGTTGCTGGTCTATGCCAGGGGTCGGCCTTGTGCGGCCGGTGTCGGCGCGGCGGAAGCGACGAGAGCCTCTTGGGGCATGCGAAGCGCGGACGCAATACGGCGCAGCTTCGACGGATCGGCCGCCCGGCCGCTCTCGATATCCTCGATCTCGCCGACCGAGAGGCCACAGGTCAGGGAAAGCTCTTCCACGCTGTATCCGCGGGTTTCCCGCATTGCTCTGAGGGTGGTGTAATCCGGCCCGATCTCATTGGCTAACGGTTCGGAGAGGGCATGATTTTTTGCATTGTTGGGCATTGGCAACTCCGGTGGCTGAAAGAGATTGATCAAAATGGAGTGTTGCCTGAGACGAGCACGAACATGCCCGCTCGCCGCCGATTTGCCAAGAGTCAAAGGCTGTCACGCTATCGTGAACCTCCGGCCTGCGACGCTGTTTCACGAATATCGGCGCCATCAAGTTCTTTTGAACATCCCGGCACCTTTTTGCTCGAAGGTTTCAACCCACCTGTTCGTTGTTTCGATGTGCCGGCGTGAAACCATCCGGTTTCAGCCGGCCCGTTCCCAGAAGGATCCCTGCAATGAACTTCAAGACATTCATGGTCGTGCTTGGCACGGTCTCCAGCCTTTCCATCGCCGTTACCGGCAGCGCCCAGGCGGCGGACGCGCTGCGGGTGCGCGGCACGGTGGTCAGTTTCGAGCCGTCGCTGCTCACCGTCAAAACCCGCCAGGGTGATACCTCCGCGATCAAGCTCAATACCGGCTGGAAGATTTCCGGCGTTGCCAGCGCCTCCGAGAAAGACATCAAACAGGGCGATTTCCTCGGCATCGCCTCGGTCTCGAAAGCCGATGGCGGCAGCGGCGCCCTGGAAGTGGTGATTTTCCCAGCCGCCTTGAAAGGCACCGGCGAGGGCGACCGTCCCTGGGACCTGCAGCCGAACAGCCGCATGACCAACGGCACCGTGGCCGACGTCACCAACATTAACGGGCGAGCCGTGACGCTGACCTACGATAACGGCCAGACCAAGAAGATTTCGATCCCGGACAACACGCCCGTCGTGACCTTCGCCCCGGCCACGCCGACCGATCTCAAGCCGGGCGCGACAGTCTTTGTAAACGCTCAACGCGAGGCTGACGGGACGCTGAGTTCGGGCCGTGTCGTGGTGGGGAACAAAGGCGTGATCCCGCCAATGTAGCCAAAACAGGCGACAAGAGCCGGCTTTCTGGTCCTCGTGATAACGATGTCGGGAGGTCGGCCCCTCGGAAACAGTTCAGAAACAAAATTCTACAATCGGGAAATACTGACGAAAAAAATCGGGAGCGTAATTCCATGCGCGGCGGTCGGGCTATAGACCCGATTCATATATCTGCCGGCGAAACAAAAGGAAACGATCCATGAAGAAGTCAGTCCTCTCGGCTCTTGGGCTTGCAGTTGCACTCGCTTTCACGGCGCCGGTGATCGGTGCGACGAGCGCGGATGCGGCCATGATGGCAAAGCATCACCGCCACCATCATCGCCACCACCATCACCACCGCCATCATCATCACCACCACATGAAGATGATGAAGAAGGCCTGATACCAGACTGCCAACGAGAAGACCGGCCTTGGCTTCTTGTTCAAGGCTGGCCTTCTCCTGGTGACGCAATGCCCGACAGGAACCGGGCCCGTCGCATTTCAGCTGGCCATCCTTTTGGCCCAGGATTTTCAGCGTCGCTACCGTGACCAGGCAAGCCTTTCTCGCCGAGCGAAATCGCGATACGGCATGGAATGTTGCCGACCGGTAGGCTGCATCCGGATCAGGCTTCGCGAACAGGGCCATATACCCCGATGACGGCCAAGGCCGATATTTCCTGGACGGACCGCGCCATTCTGTCGGTCGCCCGATTGTGGCTTACACTTCGCCACCCTGCCCTTGTCGTGCGATTTTTCATGAAGCTTGGCTATCTGCCCAATCCGGCAGCGCCCGCGCGCTACCATGAGATGTTGCTCTGGCGGAAGCTTGTCGACCGCAACCCGCTGTTCGTGACGCTGACCGACAAGCTGGCGGCCAAGGCTTATATCCACGACGCCTGCCCCGAGATCGCCGGGCCCGAGACGCTTTGGCGTGGACAGGATGCCGCCGACATTCCCGCGGACTTGCTGGCCGGCGCCGTCATGGTCAAGGCAAACCATGGCAGCGCGATGAACATATTCGTCCGCGACGGCGAACCGGATCACGCCGCCATCATGCGCAAGGCGAACCGCTGGCTAAGGAAACGCTATGGGCGGCGCGATGGCGAATGGGCCTATTGGCCTGTCGTGCCGACTGTTTTCGTGGAAGAGCGGCTGACACTCAGCGGCGGCACGATCGCTACCGACATCAAGGTTCATGTCTGCAGCGGGGTGATATCCCATGTCTGGGTGGAGGATAAGCACGCCGAGCGTTCGCTGCTGTTCGACAGGCAAGCCACTCCATTGCCAGGCCGGGATCCGGACTATCCACGCGAGGATCAGGCCCTGCCGGTCAATGCGCGGCTCATCGACCATGTTCGCCAGGCGATCTCGATGGCGCCGGGCATCGCCGGCGACCTCGACTATATCCGCATCGACTTCCTGGTCACCGACGGCAGTCTTTATGCCGGCGAAATCACCGCCTACTCGGCCGCCGGCTACGGCACATGGACGAATCCGGTGATCGCGGAGGAAATCGAACGGCTTTGGCGGATCGATCAATCCGCCTTCCTGCGCCGGCAGCACAAGGGGGCTGTGCGCCTCTATGCCGACGCGCTTCGAGCCAGATGCCGGAGCCGCAACTGATATAGCTACATCGAGCAAACACCGCGCCAGTGGCGAGTTGCGCCACGCATTTTTTGTGCAAACATCGCATGAACCTTTCCTTCGAGGGCGGCACTAAGCCTGCATGGACGCCAGCAAGGCGATCCCCAACCAGACGGACGCCGGCAAGGCGATCCTCACTCGAAAAAGTAGGAAACGCTCAATGACCAACATCTCGACCTTCAAGCGCCTCTCGTTCGCCGCCGCCCTCGCCATTTCGGCGCTCGGCTCGGTTTCGATGACGAATTCGGCTTTCGCCAACGGCACGCACCCCACCGGCGATGGTGGCGCGGTTTGCAAGGGCGCAGGTCACTGTCTGGTGCTTTCGATCGAGTGCAAGGGCACCTACACCGACGCCACCGACAAGAATGGCACGGTCTATGGCAAATGCAGCCAGACCGCGCAGGTTTCGCCGCAGGCCAAGATCAAGCTGGCGAAGTAACTACCTGACAGCAACGAGGATGGCGACGCGCCGTTCGGGAAGCGGCCATCATTTTCTTGTCCGAGTTCGCAGTCCGCTGAACCGACGTTTTGCTCTCAGCGCCGGCTGAACAGCAGGCTGGCGACCAGACCGAGTACGACAAGGCCAACGGTGGCGGCCGCCGCCGGGTGATCACGGGCGGATTTCTCAATCACCCTGCCCCGCTTGCGAATAGCCGGCATCGCATCCCGCAGACGTCCGGCAAGATCCGAATATGTGTCGAGCGCGGCATCGCGGCCATCTTCATAGTAAGCGCCACCGCGCTTCGACACCGCCTTGCGCAACGCCGCAAGTTCCCTCGAGAGGGCCGCGACCTGCTTTTCGAGGTCGATGTCCGAAAGGGTCGAAAATGATGCCATCATGCGTTTCCTTGTCTTGCAGAATGAAAGTCTTGCAGAAGGAAACGTAACGCCTCACGCCAAGGGCGGTTCCGGTCTTGGCTTCAAAGCGACTCGTGCGGCGGTCAGCGCACCTGGTCAAGCAGGCGCTTGCATTCCAGGAGATCGAACAGCGCCTCCTGCAACAGGGCGCGATTGTCGCGCGAGAGTCTCGAGGCGTCCGGCGGAACCGGACCTTCCTCGTCGCTCTTGCCGAGGCCGAAAAAGCGGCGGCTGGGCTTGACCCTTGGCTGGCCAACCAGTTCATCGTCGCCGCCGCGCGGCTGCGCCGCCGGCGTCAGCGGCACCTGGTCGGCCTGCTTTCGCTGCGAGATCGCCTCGACGGCGGCCATGTCGCCATTGCCGATTGCGACCAGGAAATGATTGCCGTTTTCGCGCAGCAGCTTCTGCACGCCCTTGATGGTGTAGCCCTGGTCGTAGAGCATGTGGCGGATGCCCTTGATCAGTTCGACATCCTGCGGCCGGTAATAGCGACGGCCGCCGCCGCGCTTCATCGGCTTGATCTGGTTGAAGCGTGTCTCCCAGAAGCGCAGCACATGCTGCGGCAGGTCGAGATCTTCAGCGACCTCGCTGATGGTGCGGAAGGCGTCAGGGCTCTTGTCCATGGGCGAAATCCTCACGCTGGAGCGTGATCCGGAACGGTGTTCGGCGAGATCAGGCTTCTATTAAGAGAAGCTCATTCCTTTGCGCGGAATGAATCATGCGCGAAACACCAATCCGGCCATGCTGCCGAATCGGGCCTTATTTCAGCGGTTTGTGAAGCAATATTCAAGCCCGGCGTTATGGCGGGGCCGGTTTTCAACCGTACAATGGAGGCTATTTGCCGCCCTTGGCCTTGCTGTTCTGATGAGAACGCAGGATGCGATTCTTCAGCACGTTCGATGACTTGAAGGTCATCACCCGGCGCGGCAGGATCGGCACCTCTTCGCCGGTCTTGGGATTGCGCCCGATGCGCTCATTCTTGGATCGGACATGGAATGTCGCGAAGGACGACAGCTTGACCGTTTCGCCGCGGACGATGGCTTCGCAGATTTCGTCCAGGACGGCTTCGACGAGCTCGGCGGATTCAGTGCGCGACAGGCCGACCTTCCGATAGACGGCCTCCGCAAGGTCGGCGCGCGTAAGTGTCTTTCCCCCCATGCGACCGTCCCATCAGTTCAAACATATAATCGGCACAACAACGGCTGAGCCTAAGTAATTGATCCGTCAAGGTCAAGGACCGAAACCGGACCGTTCGGCACTTACCAGCGAACCAGAACCGCACCCCAGGTGAAGCCGCCGCCCATCGCTTCCAGAAGGACGAGGTCGCCCTTCTTGACGCGGCCGTCGGCGACGGCCACCGAAAGCGCCAGCGGCACGGACGCAGCAGAGGTGTTACCGTGCAAATCGACCGTAACCACCACCTTTTGTTCGGCAATCCCGAGCTTCTTGGCGGAAGCGTCAATAATACGTTTATTGGCCTGGTGCGGCACGAACCAGTCGAGATCATCCGCCGATATGCCGGCGGCCGAGAAGGTCGCCTCGATGACATCGGTGATCATGCCGACCGCATGCTTGAAGACTTCGCGGCCTTCCATCCTGAGATGGCCGACCGTTCCCGTCGTCGACGGTCCGCCATCGACGAAAAGCTTGTCCTTGTGCGCGCCGTCCGACCGCAGGCTGGCTGCCAGGACGCCACGGTCGGCAATCGTGCCGGCCCCCTCGCCTGCTTCCATGACGAGTGCCCCGGCGCCGTCGCCGAACAGGACGCAGGTCGAGCGGTCGTTCCAGTCGAGGATGCGCGAGAATGTTTCCGAGCCGATCACCAGCACGCGTTTGGCCAGGCCGCCCCTGATATAGAGGTCGGCCGTCGTCACCGCATAGACAAAGCCCGAGCACACCGCCTGCATATCGAAGGCAAAGCCATGATGCATGCCGAGCCTGTTCTGGATCTCGACCGCGGTGGCCGGGAACGTGTTGTTGGGCGTCGACGTCGCCAGCACGATCAGGTCGATATCGTCCGGCGTCAGCCCCGCATCGGCGAGGGCGGCGCGAGCTGCGGCCTCCCCCAGCGATGCCGTCGTCTCGTCGTCGGCCGCGATATGACGCTGTCGAATGCCGGTGCGCTGGGCGATCCACTCGTCCGAGGTTTCGACCATGCCCTCGAAATCGGCATTCTTCATGATGCGGCGGGGCAGCGCGGCGCCCGTGCCGCGCACGACTGATCTGATCAAAGCTCTTTCCTATTCCTTTGCGTCGCTGACGACGTCGGATTTCCTCGGTGTCTGGGCATGCGGATTGCGCGCATGAAACAGGTCCAGATCGGCCTCGATACGGTCGAGCAGATTGTTGCGCACCATGTCGTAGCCCAATTCAATCGCTGCGGCGAAACCATCCGAATCAGCGCCGCCATGGCTTTTGACCACGATACCGCTCAGCCCCAGGAAGACGCCGCCGTTGGAGCGGCCGACATCCATCTTTTCGCGCAACCGATTAAAGGCCCCCTTGGCGAAGACATAGCCGATCCTGGCCATCAGGGTGCGGCTCATCGCGGCGCGCAGATAACCCGCGATCTGGCGGGCGGTGCCTTCCGCCGTCTTCAGCGCGATGTTGCCGGCGAAGCCTTCCGTCACCACCACATCGACCGTGCCTTTGCCGATATCGTCACCCTCGACGAAGCCGTGATAGTTCATCGAGGCCATGTTGGCTTCGCGCAGGATGCGCCCCGCTTCCTTGACCTCTTCCTGGCCCTTGATCTCTTCGACGCCGACGTTGAGCAGTCCGACACTGGGCCGTGAAATTCCAAAGACCGAACGCGCCATGCCAGTGCCCAGAATGGCGAAATCGATGAGCTGTTGGGCGTCCGCGCCTATGGTGGCGCCGACGTCGAGCACCACGCTTTCGCCGCGCGTCGTCGGCCAGAGGGCGGCGATCGCCGGGCGATCGATGGTGGCCATGGTGCGCAGGCAGAATTTCGACATCGCCATCAAGGCACCGGTGTTGCCGGCCGAGATGCAGGCGTCGGCCGCTCCCGACTTCACGGCTTCAATCGCCTTCCACATCGACGACTTCCAGCGGCCATGGCGCAACGCCTGGCTCGGCTTGTCGTCCATCCTTACCGCGACCTCGCAGTGGAAGAACTCGCTCACCTCGGCCAGTTTGGGAAACTTGGCCAGTTGGGGGCGCACCAGTTCCTCACGCCCGTAGATGACGAATCGAATGTCGGGACGGCGGGTGGCGACCGTCATGAGCGCCGGAATGACCACGGCTGGTCCGTGATCGCCGCCCATGGCATCGATGGAAATCCTGATCACGCGGTATTCATCTCACAGTTAGGCGGCAGGTCGCTTTAGTGATCGCGAAGGTTGGGCGAAAATAGCGGTTTTGGCTTTTCACACAACCGACTTTTCCGTCTCGGGCGAGGTTTTCAGGATTTTCCCAGCAAGGATCGCAGTTTTTTCTGAAATTCATTCTCAGCCGGTTCTGTTTCGCGGCCGGCGTCCAGCGAAGCGCCCGACTTGCGTGGATAAGGGTCGATCGCCAATCCGAAGAACTGTTCGGCGAGGGCCCCGACATCGATGGTGTCGCCGGAGAATGTTTCGGGGCTGTCGGGACCGTCCGCATCGAGCAGGATCTCGCCGCCGCCTTCGAATCCCTGCCGCCCAAGCTTGGAGTCCTCGGGCAACAGCAGCGCCTCGACCGGCTCGTCGATATGCGCCGCGACGGGCTCGAGCGTGACGATGCAGGCCTGCGTGATATCGGCTTCGACGCGGCCGCTGACCTTCACGCCATTGCGCTTCCAGGAGGCCACGAGGAGTTCGGCGCGATAGGCTTCGACCGACAGCAGGCCATGTTCCTGCGCGAGCGCGGCGCGCTGGGCGGCGTCGGCCTCGATCACCACGGGCAGGCCCTTCTGCGGCAGCCGGGCGACATTCGCAAGAAAGGAAACCGGGCTGTGCGGATCAGCATGCTTCATCGATCAGCCTCCTCATCAATCGACCTCTTTGGCGAGCGGAAACGCCACGGTGCCGGCAACAATTGATTCGGTCGGCTGCGCGGCCAGCTGCCGGCTGGCATCGGCGACGTAGTCGGCCAATTGCGGCGCCTCCGGCCAGGTGCCGGCATCCGGCCGGACATTGCGGGCTAGAGCCGTGGTCAGCCCATCGCGATCGTCTCTTTCCAGCGCGTCATCATAGGCGGCGGTGCGCCCGTAGAACATCTTCGCCAGCTTCTTCATGCGCTTGGGCACGCCGACATCACCAATGCCCAGTTCCCGCAGGGAATGATCGACGTCGAGGAAGAACTCGTCGATCAGCACCTGGGCGACCTCCTGCGCCACGCCGTCTTCGCCGCGCAAGCGATGCTGAAACAGGAACATATGTAGCGAAAGCATCTCGAAACGGCCGAGCGGCGTGTCCGGAACATTCCAGTGGGAATAAAACACAGTCTGCCGCGCCGCCGCCACGATTTGTGCGTACAGCGCGTCGGTGATGGCGCGGTTGGCGTGGCGTTCGCGACCAAAAAGGCGCTGGAACATGGGGATGGTCTCCGGGGACCGTTTGTTGAATTGGCCTTGTTGCATCGGCAAGCAAGCTGGTTTACCGGTTTTGCGGCCCAGCGCAAGTTGCGGCGATGTAATGGAGAATTGTTGTTGCGCGCGCTGAATTTCAAGTCTGCCTTCTCGTCCAGGCCCGCTGGCGCGATCTCGCTGTTGCTCGTCGTGTCGGCGCTCTCGGCATGTCATTCCAACAAGATGTTCGGCGACCTCAGTCCGACCGAGACACTCACTCAAGGCTATGTCTACGACCAGCAAGCCGTCGATTCCGTGCCCGTCGGCTCCAGCCGCGAGCAGGTGCTGCTGGCGCTTGGCACGCCGTCGACCACGGCGACTTTCGACAACGAGGCGTTTTATTATATTTCGCAAACGCGCAAGCGCTATGTCGCCTTCGACAAGCCCAGGCTGGTCGACCAGAAGGTTCTCGCGGTCTATTTCGGCGCCGATGGCCGCGTCACCCAGATCGCCAATTACGGCTTGAAGGACGGCAAGATTTTCGACTTCATCTCGCGCACCACGCCGACCGGCGGCAAGGACCAGAACTTCCTCAGCCAGATCATCAACGGCGCCAGCAAGCTGGCGCCCGGCATTCCCGGCGGCGGCACTCCCTGATCATCAGACCCTGCTTCCCCTTCTGGAAAGCAGCAACATCTCAGGCGACCGAAAACCCGTGGGAGCAATCTCACGGGTTTTTGTTTGGCCAAGGCAAGCGCGGCTTGCCAGCAATTGGGCAAGTCCGTATCAAATCCCCGGGCTTTGGGGTTGAGAATGAGCACTGGCGAACGCGTGGCACCAGATGGCTGGATGGCAATGGGGATGCCTGACCGGCAGACTGTAACATCGGATTGGCTTGCCATCGATCCTCCGGCAATCGACGGGGTCAAGGTCAAGGAAATCAGGCCGGTCGCGACGTCCAACGGCTATCTCACCGAGGTTTTCCGGGATGAGTGGGATCTCGATCGACTGCCCGTCGGCCAGGTCTTCCAGCGCACGATGTATCCGGGTGCGGTGACCGGCTGGCATGCACACAAGGTGACGCATGATCGGCTTTTCTGTTGTGTCGGCAGTGTGCGAATATCACTCTATGACGGCCGAAAGGCTTCGCCCAGCTTCGGCACCGTCTGGCACAAGATCGTCGGTGCCTTACGGCCGGCGATCATCGTCATTCCGCCGGGCGTGTGGCATGGCGTGACGGCGCTCGGGCCTGAGATCGCCCTGCTGCTCAATCTTGTTGACAAGGCCTATGCGTACGACGCGCCCGACCATTGGCGCCTGCCGCCGGACACGGATCACATCCCCTATAAACTGGTGTAGCGTGGAGCGACCCGGCCAGTCCGATGCAACTGGGCAGAACGTGCCGCTCGTCTCGGTGGTCATTGCAACCCACAACCGGCCTGCCACCTTGCGGCAAGCACTACGCAGCGTGCTGGACCAGACCCTGCAGGACTTTGAAATTCTGGTGATTGGCGATGCCTGTCGCCCCGACACGGCAGCGGTCATCGCCGAATTTGGCGAGCCGCGCATCGCCTACATCGACCTGCCGGTCAATTTCGGCGAGCAATCCGGCCCCAACAATATCGGCTTTGCCAGGGCACGCGGCCGGTTCGTCGCCTTGCTCAACCACGACGACCTCTGGTTTCCAGACCATCTCGCGGCAATGACCGGCTGGATCGATGCGACGCGTGCCGATGTCGTGATCGCTCGAGGCGCTATCGTCGAACCTCCGTCAGCCAAAGGCCACCCCGTCAAGAGCCTGATCTACGGGGTCGGCAAGGACGGTCTCTATGATCCTGTCATCACGGCTGGATATGGATCAGCACAGATGGCCCGGCGCACATCGCTGGACTGGCTCGGCCCTTGGCGGCCCGCCCGCGAGTGCTTCTGCGAAAGCTCGCAGGATTGGCTCTTTCGGGCGTGGCGAAAGGGAGCCGTGATCGCGACGATGCCTCACCTGACCGTGCTCAGCCTTTTTTCCGGCACGCGCAAGGGCAGCTACACCGAAGACACGGCGACGGAACAAGAGGAACTCGTCAAAGGCACGAAGATGCCGGATGATCTGCGCGTGAAGATTCTCGCCTCGGCGGAGGCGCCGCGGCGCCTGAAAAAATCCAGCTATCTGAAACGCAGGCTTCTCGCCGCCTGCGGCGTCAATCCGCGAGCCAGGGAGTTTCGCCGTAAATACGGGCGGGGCACCTTTGTCGCCAAGTTGCGAGAGATACGCGGCTTGCCGCCCCTGCCCGCGCGAGAACCAGGCCTGGACGAAATGCTCACGCTCTATCGCAGGCGCGGCGACCAGCCTGACGCCGAAAGGATTTGAAGGGGCACCGCCCAACAAAAAACCCGCGGGATCGCTCCCGCAGGTTTTGTTTCGAGCAACCGCCCTCGCTCAGCCGTGCGCGAGTACGGCCAGCAGCAGGAGCGCGACGATGTTGGTGATCTTGATCGCCGGATTGACCGCCGGACCGGCGGTGTCCTTGTAGGGATCGCCGACCGTATCGCCGGTCACCGAGGCCTTGTGCGCCTCCGACCCCTTGAGGTGCTTGACGCCATCCTTGTCGGTGAAGCCGTCTTCGAACGATTTTTTCGCATTGTCCCAGGCGCCACCGCCTGAGGTCATCGAGATGGCGACGAACAGGCCGTTGACGATGACGCCGAGCAACGAGGCGCCGAGGGCGGCAAAGGCCGAGGCCTTCGAACCCGAGATCAACAGCACGCCGAAATAGACGACGAACGGCGCCAGCACCGGCAGCAGCGACGGGATGATCATCTCCCGGATCGCCGCCTTGGTCAGAAGGTCGACCGCGCGCGCATAGTTCGGCTTGGACGTCCCGGCCATGATGCCTGGATCTTCGCGGAACTGCTTGCGCACCTCCTCGACGATGGCGCCCGCCGCGCGGCCGACGGCTGTCATGGCGATGCCGCCGAACAGATATGGGATCAGGCCGCCGAAGATCAGACCGGCGACGACGTAGGGGTTGGAGAGATCGAAGGAGATCTCGCCCATACCCTGGAAGTAGGGATATTTGTCGCCATTGGCGGCAAAGAACTTCAGGTCGTTCGAATAGGCGGCAAACAGCACCAGAGCGCCGAGACCAGCCGAACCGATGGCATAGCCCTTGGTCACGGCTTTCGTGGTGTTGCCGACCGCGTCGAGCGCGTCGGTGGAGTGGCGCACTTCCTTGGGCAGGCCCGCCATTTCGGCAATGCCGCCGGCATTGTCGGTGACCGGGCCGAAGGCGTCGAGCGCCACGATCATGCCGGCAAGGCCGAGCATGGTGGTGACGGCGATCGCCGTGCCGAAGAGGCCACCGAGCTGGTAGGTAGCGATGATGCCGCCGACGATGACGATGGCTGGCAATGCCGTCGATTCCAGCGACACAGCGAGGCCCTGGATGACGTTGGTGCCGTGGCCGGTCACCGACGCCTGGGCGATCGAGTTGACCGGGCGCTTGTTGGTGCCGGTGTAGTATTCGGTGATCACCACGATCAAACCCGTCACCACGAGGCCGATGAGGCCGCAGATGAACAGGTTCTTGCCGGTGATGACCATGCCGGCGACAGTGCCAACCTCACCCCAGCCAAGCGTTGCCGAGGTGGCGACGCCGAGACCGACGATCGACAGCAGGCCGGTGACGATCAGGCCCTTGTAGAGCGCGCCCATGATCGAACCGTTGGAGCCGAGCTTGACGAAGAAGGTACCGACGATCGATGTCAGGATGCAGGCGCCACAAATAGCCAGCGGATAGAGCATGGCGGCGCCGAGAACGGCGGTGCCGCCGAAGAAGATGGCGGCGAGGACCATGGTCGCGACGACGGTA
The DNA here is from genome assembly GCF_013170725.1 of Mesorhizobium erdmanii. Lineage (NCBI taxonomy): Bacteria > Pseudomonadati > Pseudomonadota > Alphaproteobacteria > Hyphomicrobiales > Phyllobacteriaceae > Mesorhizobium > Mesorhizobium erdmanii. Next base: position 4,429,071 of record NZ_CP033361.1, read on the forward strand.
ACGGCGTAGGTCTCGAACAGGTCGGCGGCCATGCCGGCGCAGTCGCCGACATTGTCGCCGACATTGTCGGCGATGGTGGCCGGGTTGCGCGGATCATCCTCGGGAATGCCGGCTTCGACCTTGCCGACCAGATCGCCGCCGACGTCGGCGCCCTTGGTGAAGATGCCACCGCCGAGACGGGCAAAGATCGAGATCAGCGAGGCGCCGAAGCCGAGCGAGACCAGCGAGTCGATGACGATACGGTCATTGGGCTGCAGGCCCATCGGGCCGGTCAGGATGAGGTAGTAGATCGAGACGCCGAGCAGCGCCAGGCCGGCAACCAGCATGCCGGTGATGGCGCCCGACTTGAAGGCGATGTCGAGACCGGCGGCGAGGCTGTTGGAGGCTGCCTGTGCCGTGCGCACATTGGCCCGCACCGAAACATGCATGCCGATGAAACCGGCGGCGCCCGAAAGCACGGCGCCGATCAGGAAGCCGATCGCGGCGGTGATGGACAGCAGCCACCAGGCGAGCACGAGCACGACCACGCCGACGATGGCGATGGTGGTGTACTGGCGGGCCAGATAGGCTTGCGCGCCCTCGCGGATGGCGGCGGAGATTTCCTGCATGCGTGCATTGCCCTGATCGGACGCTAGGACCGAACGTGTCGCCCAGATCGCGTAAAGGACAGAAAGCAGGCCGCAGGCGATGACGGCGTAAAGTATGGTCATTGCCGAATTTTCCTCGATTGCTGGCCCAAAAGAACCCCTCCCTGGGCCGTTGAGACAAAGACCGGAATCCGCGCGCGGAATCCACCTCTTCGCATCGGTGTATGCGAAACAGGGCCACGAACGTCAAGATATTGTTCGGTTTTTGCCCGGCTTTCGCCCAAAAGACAGAGGCCGTGATGGTACTGCCGGCGAAAGCCTTGGATTTAGATCGATTGAAATGACGTGGGAATCGCCGTGTAGAAACCGCCGGGCTCTCCGAAAGCTACTCGGCCTCGCGTCCCATCCGCCGCGCCGCATAGCGCTCCACCGCCGACAATCCGTCATAGATCAGAACGGCAAGGGCCGCCACGATCAGGCCACCCTGCAGAATGAAGGCGAGATTGTTGGACAAGAGCCCGGCGATGATCACCTCGCCCAGCGTCTTGGCGGCAACGGCGGAGCCGATGGTGGCGGTGGCAAGACCGATGACAACCGACAACCTGATGCCGCCCAGGATGATCGGAGCGCTGAGCGGCAGTTCGACCTTCGTCAACCTTTGCCAGCCGGTCATGCCGGCACCGCGCGCCGCCTCGACGACGTTGGCCGGCAGCGTCGTCAGCCCGGTCAGCGCATTCTCGAAAATCGGCAGCAGGCCGTAGAGAAACAGGGCGATTAGCGTCGGCTTTTCGCCGAATCCGACAGCCGGGACGGCGAGCGCCAGCACCGCCACCGGCGGAAAGGTCTGGCCGATGTTGACCAGGCTGCGCGACAGCGGCAGGAATTCGGCACCGGCCGGCCTGGTGACCAGGATGGCGAGCGCGACAGCAACGATGGTCGCGGCCAAGGTGGCAAGCAGGACGGTGCGCAGATGCAGCAACGTCAGGGTCAGCAGGCTGCCCTGATTGTAGATCACCGGCGCGTTGTTCTCGGTCAGCGGCTTCAAAAGCGGTTCGAACCAACCGGGATTGGTGAGGAAAGCGACGAGCAGCACCACCAGGGCAAGCCGCAGCAGCGTCGGCAGCCAGGATTTCATGCCGGCCTCGCCGCGCGCTTGACCAGCCCGTCCACCGTGACGCGGCCTAGCGGTCTGCCGTCGGCGCCTTTCACCGGCAGCGCCGGCCGGCCCGACCACAGGAGTTCGGCCAGTGCGTCACGCTGGCTGGCGTCGCCGGGGAGAGCGTCGCCCTCGGCGGTGCCGTTCTCCACCGCGTCACGCACCCGTCCGAGCGACAGCAGCCTGAACGGCCTTTCGCTGGCGCCGACCAAAGTCTCGACAAAGCTGCTGGCGGGGTTTGCCAGGATCTCGGCGGGTTCGGCATATTGCACGAGCTTGCCGGCATCCATGACGGCGATCTTGTCGCCCATATGCACGGCTTCCTCCATGTCATGGGTGACAAGGATGATGGTGGTGCCGAAGCGCTTCTGGATCGCCAGCAGATCCTCCTGCGCCTTGGTGCGAATGATCGGGTCGAGCGCGCCGAACGGCTCGTCCATCAACAGCACATTGGGTTCGGCAGCGAGCGCACGGGCCACGCCGACGCGCTGCTGCTGGCCACCGGACAGTTCGTGCGGATAGCGCGGACCGTAGGCCTGCGGATCGAGCTGGTAGAGCGTCATCAGTTCATCGACGCGGGCGTTGATACGGTCCTTGTCCCAACCGAGCAGCACCGGCACGGTGGCGATGTTCTGCGCCACGGTGCGATGCGGGAACAGTCCGTGCCCCTGGATGGCGTAGCCGATGCTGCGGCGCAGTTCGTAACCCGGCACCGAGCGATTGTCGGCACCGTCGAGCTTGATGATGCCTGATGTCGGCTCGACCAGCCGATTGATCATGCGCAGCAGCGTCGTCTTGCCGGAACCGGAGGTGCCGACAATGACGCAAACCGTGCGCGGCTCGATGACCATCGAGACGTTGTCGACGACAGCGGTCGCGTCGTAGCGCTTGGTAATGCCTTCGATCTCGATCATGCCGTTTCAACCCTGCGCTTGGTGGCGGTCATTTCGATCACTGCGTCGAGGATGATGGCCGCGGCGAAGGCCAACGCCACGGTCGGAACCGCACCGAGCAGCACGAGGTCCATCGCCGTCTGGCCAACACCCTGGAAGACGAACACGCCGAAGCCGCCGCCGCCGATCAGCGCGGCAATGGTGGCGAGCCCGATGTTCTGCACCAGGACGATGCGGATGCCGGTCAGGATCACCGGAAAGGCCAGCGGAAACTCGACGCCGAACAGGCGCTGGCGGTCGGTCATGCCCATGCCGCGCGCCGCGTCGTTGGCGGCACGCGGCACGCCGGCGAGACCGACAACCGTATTGGCCACCACCGGCAGCAGCGAATAGAGGAACAAAGCGACAAACGCCGGCGCCGTGCCGATGCCGCGAATGCCGAGCGCCGCAGCACCCGGCACATGGGTGGCGACCCAGCCGAGCGGCGCTATCAGCAAGCCAAACAATGCGATCGAGGGTATGGTCTGGATGATGTTGAGCACGTTGAGCACGCCGGCCCGCAGCCGTTCGACCCGGTGACAGAGGATGCCCAGCGGCAGGCCGACGATCACCGCCGCGGCCAGCGAGCCTAGCGCCAGCGTCACGTGCTTGGAGCCCTCGGCCCAGAAACTGTCGGCGCGGTTGGCGTATTCCTTGAGGATGGAGAGGTCGTTCCAGGCCCCCGACACCAAAAGCAGGCCTATGGCCACGGCCGCGGCGACCAGCACGCCGACACGAGCAAATGGCGACAAACTCAGACGCGTCAGCACGTCCGCCAGCGAAAGCGTGAAGGCAAAGATGAGTATCCAGAAACCGGAAGCCGGCGATACCCTGGCAAAGGTGTTGCCGGTCGGCGTCAGGAATGTGCCGGCGGCGCCGACGAGCAGTGCGAGCGCGACCAGCGCCACGACGCTGGCGGCAAGGCGCAGCACGAGCGGTGTCTTGAACAGCGCTACCAGCGCGGCGACGACGATGATGGCAAGCAGCAGTGTTCCTGTCGTTGCCGGCAACGCTTCGAGAATCGAGCGCGCCTGGCCCGGAACGATGCGGTTGGCGCGGAAGGTGGCGAAAGGCGCGAGGAACGCCGCATAGGCCGCGATCGCGGCAATGACCACGCCAAGCTTGTCGAAGCGGATATTCACGCCCTCCCCCGTCGGTCTTCCCGGCGCGCCACGTATGCGGCACGCCGGAATCGCCCTACTTCAGAAAGCCGTTCTTCTTCAAGAAGTCTTCGGCGACGCCCTTGACCGGCTCGCCGCCGACCTGGACGCGGCCGTTCAGTTCCTGCAGCGTGACGAGATCGAGCTTGGCGAAGACCGGCTTCAGCAGCGTCTCGATTTCGGGGTGTTCCTTGAGCACGGATTCGCGGATGATCGGCGCCGGCTGGTAGACCGGCTGCACGCCCTTGTCGTCCTCGAGCACGACCAGGCCGGACGGCGCGATGCCGCCGTCGGTGCCGTAGACCATGGCGGCGTTGGCGCCGCTGGTCTGGTTGGCCGCCGCGGCGATGGTCGCCGCCGTATCGCCGCCCGAGAGCGTGATCAGCTGGTCCGGCTTCAGCGTGAAGCCATAAGTGGTCTGGAAGGCCGGAAGGGCTGCCGCCGAATTGACGAACTCGGCGGAAGCCGCGAGCACCACCTTGCCGCCGCCGGCGACGTATTTGCCGAAGTCCGACAGCGTGACGAGCTTGTTCTCGTCCGTCACTTCCTTGCGCAACGCGATCGCCCAGGTGTTGTTGGCCGGCGCCGGCGATAGCCAGACGATCTTGTTGGCGTCGTAGTCGAGCTTCTTGGCCGTCTCATAGGCCTTGGCGGCGTCCTTCCACACAGGGTCATCGGCCTTCTCGAAGAAGAACGCGGCGTTGCCGGTGTATTCGGGATAGATGTCGATCTCGCCAGCGGTGATCGCCTTGCGAACCACCGGCGTGCCGCCGAGCTGGATGCGGTCCGTGGTCTTGATGTTGTTGGCGTTGAGAACGAGCTGGATGATATTGCCGAGCACACCACCCTCGGTGTCGATCTTGGAGGAGACCACCACCTGAGCACTGGCGGAAGCCGCCGTGACGGCCAACGCCAATGCCGCGCTGGCCAAAACCTTGAGTGAAAACATTGTGAAAATCCCTTGCTATGAACCGGAATGCGGTGGCCGCATATGAGCATGGCTTCAACGGCCAGTCGGGGCACACGGTTTCATAAGAACGGGCATCGGCGCAATATTTTTGTTCCGACACGGTGCCAAATAGCAGGCTGGCGATCAGGAGCCATTCGGCGGATAATGCCGCGAGGGTGCGGGCGGCAAACACGGAGACCGTATCATGGCCATACACAAGGTCGGTTATCTCATCGGCAGTCTTGCCCGGGGTTCCATCAACCGCAAGCTCGCGAAAGCGCTCGTTCAACTTGCTCCGCCGGAACTTGAAATGACGGAAATTTCCTTCAAGGATTTGCCGCTCTACAGCTACGACTATGACTCCGATTTCCCACCGGTGGCCCAGGCTTTCAAGAAGGCGATCGCCTCCGTTGAGGCCGTGCTGTTCGTCACCCCGGAGTATAACCGCTCAATCCCTGGTGGACTGAAGAACGCGATCGACTGGGCGAGTCGCCCCTATGGCAAAAATTCATTCGCACGCAAACCGTCCGCTGTCATCGGAACATCACCGGGCTCTATCGGGACAGCTATTGCGCAGCAAAGCCTGCGAAGCGTTCTGAGTTTCTGCAACGCCCCCCAGATGAATGCGCCTGAGGCCTATATCCAGTTTACGCCGGGCCTGATCACGGACGACGGCGAGGTGACGGTCGAATCCACCGAGGACTTCCTGCGCAACTACATGGCTCAGTTTCACATGTTCATAGCACGGGTGCTTCAGGTTCTGCCGCCGGACGCATAGCTTTGGCAGTCTTCGGTTCGGATGGCGTCAGGCCTGACGCGGCCTCGCCATCGTCAGCGCGCCGAGTGCCACGAAGCACAGGACGGTGACCGGAAAGATCATCCAGTTCAGCATTTCCCAGCCCCAGGCGTTGTAGACCATGCCCGACAGAAGCGAGGCGCAGGCGACGGAGCCGAACAGGACGAAGTCGTGAAAACCCTGCACCTTGCCCTTTTCCGACGGCCGGTAGCTGGCCGCCACCATGGAGGTGGCGCCGATAAAGCCGAAATTCCAGCCAAGGCCGAGCAAGATCAGCGACGTCCAGAAGTGCCAAAGCGCGACGCCCGACAGGGCAACGGCGGCACAGCCGATCAGCAGCAGCAAGCCGATGGCGACGATGCGCTCGGCGCCGAAACGATGGATCAGCGAACCGGTGAAGAAGCTCGGCGCGAACATCGCCATGACGTGCCAGGAGATGCCGAGCGTCGCATCGTCCTCAGACAGGCCGCAGCCGACCATGGCCAGCGGCGCGCCGGTCATGACGAAGCTCATCAGCGCGTAGCTGCCGACAGCACAAAACAGCGCGGCAACGAAGCGCGGCCTGGTGACGATTTCGGACAGCGGTCTGGCATCGCCGTCGGCAATTTCGGCCTTGCCCGCCGACTTAGCCGGCAGGCGTAGGAATGACAGGATGACGGCGCCGACCACGGCCAACGGCAAGATGGAGGCGAACGACCCGGCAAACATCACCGGCGCGAACAGTTCGCGGGTGAAGATGACGATCTGCGGCCCCAGTATGGCGGTGACGATGCCCCCAGCCAACACGAAAGAGATGGCGCGCGCCTTGAACTGTGGCGGCGCGTTATCGGCAGCGGCGAAGCGGAATTGCTGGACGAAGGCGCCACCGATGCCGATCACCAGCAGCGCGAAAGCGAACAGCCAGAAACTGCCGTGGAAAAGCGCCAGCGTGGCGACCAGCCCGCCAAGTGCGGTAACGACAGTGCCGGTCATGAAGCCGTCGCGCTGGCCCAGCCTGCGGACGATCGCCGCAGCCGGGAGCGCGCCGAGCGCCACGCCGAGATTGAAGCCGGTGATCGGCGCCGTCGCCAGCGATTTGTCGGCACCGAGCAGGTATTGGCCGGCCAGCGCGCCCATGGAGATGGCGATGGGTGCCGCCGAGCCGATAATCGCCTGCGAGGCGGCGAGGATCAGCGCGGTGCGCCGCGCTTCCCTGCCCGTCTCGATGGCGATGGCCGTCACGATGCGTCCTTGCCGCGCCCCTCGCCGCGCACCCGGCGTGACACGCGGTCGAGCACGGCATTGACCAGCTTTGGCTCGTCTTCCTCGTAAAAAGCCTTGGCGATGTCGACATATTCCGAAACGATCACCGCCACCGGCACATCGTCGCGCTTCATCAATTCATAGACGCCGGCACGCATGATGGCGCGCAGTGTCGAATCGAGCCGAGACAGCGGCCAATCATCGGTCAGCGCCTGACGGATGACCGGATCGATGGTCTTCTGGTTTTCGACGACGCCGGTCAGGATGGCGCGGAACCATTGGGCATCCGCTTCGCGATAGAGCGCGCCGTCGACTTCCTTGCCAAGACGGAACGCCTCGTATTCCGCTGTGATCTCGAAGACGCCGCTGCCGGCCACATCCATCTGATAGAGCGCCTGCACGGCGGCAAGACGGGCGGCACCCCGCTTGTTGGCGTGGCGCACTGCCGGCTGGCCGGGCGAAGCGGGTTCGCTCACGATCGCGCTCCCAGCTGTTCCTTGAGCGCGATCATGGTCAGCGCCGCGCGCGCGGCAAAGCCACCCTTGTCGCCTTCCGAGCGCTTGGCCCGCGTCCATGCCTGCGCGTCGTTCTCGGTGGTCAGGATGCCGTTGCCGATGCAGACAGAGTCCTGCACGGACAAGTCCATGAGCGCGCGGCTGGATTCATTGGCGACGATGTCGAAATGGTAGGTGTCGCCGCGAACGACGGTGCCGAGCGCCACGAAGCCGTCATAGTGGGTGCCGCCTTCCGCGGCACCGTCCAGCGCGAAGGTGATGACCGCGGGAATCTCGAGCGAACCTGGAACCGTAACGACATCGTAGGTCGCGCCCGCTTCATCGAGCGCGTTTGTCGCGCCGTCGAGCAGCGCGTCGGCAAGGTCGTCGTGAAAGCGTGCCTCGACGATCAGCAGATGCGCCTTCGCCTTCGGACGAATGAAGGCTTTGCCGTGTTGGGATGTGCCTGCCATAAAAATCTCCGGGGGGTTGCCGGTGACTTATGCCGAAGCCGGATTGATCGCAAGCGGAAGATTGGCCATGCCGCACGAGACGGCTCGGACGAGCCCTTCCGGCAGACCTATTAGAGCCCCTCTTTGGCCGCCTCCGCCAGCCGCGCTGCGTAGCGGGCCATGGTGTCGATCTCGATATTGACGCGGTCGCCGGCCTTGCGCTCGCCCCAGGTAGTGACGGTCAACGAATGATGGATCAGCAGCACGTCGAAGCGCGTGCCCTCGACCTTGTTGACGGTGAGCGAGGTGCCGTCGAGCGCGACGGAACCCTTTGGTGCGATGAATTTCGCCAGATGGCGCGGCGCCTCCAGCGTGAAGCGCACCGCGTCGCCCTCGTCCTTGCGCTCGACGATTTCGGCGGTGCCGTCGACATGGCCCGACACGATGTGACCGCCGAGTTCGTCGCCGATCTTCAGCGCCCGTTCGAGATTGACCTTGCTGCCGGATTTCCAGCTCGAGGCCGTGGTCAGCCGCAAGGCTTCCTCCCAAGCCTCGACCTCGAACCAGCGTGCGTTCGAGCCATGGTCGGGCAAAGCCGTGACTGTCAGGCAGACGCCACCGCAGGAGATCGAGGCGCCGATGGCGATGGTTTCGGGGTCATAGGCGGTATCGATGCGCAAGCCGACGCCTTCGCTGAGCGGTTTAACGGCGGCGACGGTGCCGATATCGGTGACAATTCCGGTAAACATCGATGCTGATGCTCTCTTTGATTGAGAGCCGGATTCAGATTTCAAGTCGACTCGACCTGAAATCATCCGGCTCTAGAGGTCTCTTACCCATTCGGCGTAACTGTCTTCGCCGAAGCGCATCTCGCGCAGTTTGCGGAAGCCTGCCGGGATATGGTCGGCATCGACCGGCGATGCAACGCCGTCCTCGCCAATCGCCTCCGGCCCTTGGAACAGGACGATGCGGTCGACGAGGTCCTCGTCCAGGAACGCCTTGGCGACCTGGGCGCCGCCCTCGACCAGCACACTTGCCATGCCAAGCGCCGCCAGGTCTTCGAGCAGTTCCGGCAAGGCGACGACGCCGTCATGGGTTTCAGTGCCGATGAAGCGTACGCCGGCGCGTTCGAGTGCGGCGCGACGATGCGGATCAGCTTCGAGACAGGCCGCGACATAGAGCGGCACGCGGTCGACACCGGAAACCAGCTTCGAGGCTTCCGGGAGCCGGATCTGGCGATCGAGGATGATGCGCGCCGGCGAACGGTTTTCCAGCCCCGGCAAACGCACGGTGAGCGCCGGGTCGTCTTCCAGTGCCGTGCCGATGCCGATCAGGATGGCGTCCGACTCCGCACGCATCAGATAGACATCGCGGCGTGCGATCTCGCCGGTGATCGCGACCTGACCGGCACCTCTCCTGCCGATCTTGCCGTCGCACGAAAGCGCAAGCTTCAGCGTCACTTCCGGACGTTTTCGCAAGGATCGAATCAAATAGCCCGCCATCTGTTCGGCGGCTTCCGTGGCCAGCACCTTCTCTACCACTTCAATGCCGGCGGCGCGCAGGATGGCGTAGCCCTTGCCGGAGACGCGCGTATCGGGATCGCTGGCGGCCCCGACGACGCGCGCTATGCCGGCACTGACCAGCGCGTTGGCGCAAGGCGGGGTGCGGCCGTGATGCGCGCAGGGCTCCAAAGTGACGTAGGCGGTAGCGCCACGCGCGAGTTCACCGGCCTCGCCCAGCGCTTCGGTTTCGGCATGCGGCCGGCCGCCAATCGCGGTGACGCCGGTGCCGACGATCATCGGCCCGGCGCCGTCGTCGCGCACGATGATCGTGCCGACGGATGGATTGGTCGAGGTGCGGCCGGCATTCCTGCGCGAAAGCCGCAGTGCGGCGGCCATGAAACGGCGGTCAAGGGCCGCTTGTTCGGCCTCGCTCAATTGCGATGCTGCCATGCTCAGCCGGCTTCCTCTTCACTCTTGTCTTCGTCGCCCTTCAGTTCGCCCAGCAACTCATGGAAATCCTTGGCCTCGCGGAAATTGCGGTAGACAGAGGCGAAACGGACATAGGCGACATCGTCGAGCGATTTCAGTGCTTCCATGACCAGCCGGCCGACCTCGCCGGAGGCCACTTCCGTCTCGCCGGAGCTCTCGAGCTGGCGCACGATACCGGTCACCGCGCGGTCGATACGCTCGGGATCGACATTGCGCTTGCGCACCGCGATCTCCACCGAGCGCAACAGCTTGTCGCGGTCGAACGGCACTTTCCGGCCCGACTTCTTGACCACGACCAGATCACGCAGTTGGACGCGCTCGAATGTGGTGAAACGGCCGCCGCAATCGGGGCAGACACGCCGCCTGCGGATCGCCGCGCCATCCTCGGCGGGGCGCGAATCCTTCACCTGCGTATCTTCGGACTGGCAATAGGGACAGCGCATGGAGAGCCTTGGGTTCGCGAATCTGATGAGGCGAAAGGCTTAGAGCCTTTCCGATGTGGATTGAAGCGGTTCCGTCCTCCGACGCCCTCAGAGATAGCGAGGCGCGAGGAAAATTGCGAGAGCGGCGACCAGCCAGACTGCGATGCCGCCAGCGACGGCCAGTCGATAGTCGACCGTGTCGATAAACAACCAGCAGGCGCCGAGGAAAGCAAGATAGGCCGGAATTGTCTTGAACCCGGCAAGGCAGGCTTCGCGGAAGCCGGCAGGATTGCCCTTGGCACCGACCGCGAGCAGTGCAATGACCGCGAAAGTCGGCGCCAGCGGCAGAATTCCGGGCAGCACATTGCCGCGCTTGGACAGCCAGACGATCAGCGCCGTGACCAGCCCGCCGAGCATACCCTTCCAGACAATGTCCATCCGCAGTCCCTTACTCCGACCCGGCGGCCATCGTCACGGCGCGACGTCCTTGGTCGGGAAGCCGCAAGACGTTCCGAGGTTGCGGTAGGCCTTGGTGAAGCCGTCCATCGGAATGCTGGCGACGGCCTGCTTGCCGAAAGTCACATCGAGCGAGATGACCTGGCGCATGGCACGCAACAGCGCGAGACTGGTTTTGGGCTGGTTGTCGACCGTCCAGCTCGGGCGACCGATGACGGCATCGTTGGAATCGACCGTCGCCGAAACCTTGACGCCGGGATCACCGAACGTAGCCGCGATCTTCTTGCCGGTCGGCAGTTCCTTGTTGTCGACGGTGAGCATGATGGCCGGATAGGCATCGGGCGGCAGTGCATCGCCGGTCGAGATCGACAAGGTCAGCGTGCCCGAATTGCCGCTCGCGTCGAAGAACGCCGTCGAAGCCGCACAGGTCTTGCTCGCGTCCTGGCCGATGTCGAGCACATCGACGATGGTTGTCCATTTGCCGAAAGTGCTGGTGGCAGGCGTCTCCGGGCTGGGCTGCGTCTGCGCCAAGGCGGACCCGCAAAAGGCCAGCCAGCCGACAGCGCCGAGTGTGGCGAGACGAAATTCGCGCATCTTCAAGTCTCCGGTTCCATGCGTCACCCGATCAGGGGTGACGCACCGCCGGCGAATAAGAGATGACGCCTGGCGCCTGGTCAATCGAGATAAGGACGATCAACCGAGATAAGGATAGAGCGGAAAACGATCGGTCAGCGCCACGACCTTGGCCTTGACCGCGGCTTCGACCGCCGCATTGCCCTCGTCCGAATTGGCGACTTTGAGACCATCCAGCACTTCGGCGATCAGTTTGCCGATCTCGCGGAATTCGGCCTGGCCGAAGCCGCGAGTGGTGCCGGCCGGCGTGCCGAGGCGCACGCCCGAGGTGACGAAAGGCTTTTCCGGGTCGAAGGGAATGCCGTTCTTGTTGCAGGTGATGTTGGCGCGGCCAAGGGCTGCCTCGGCTCGCTTGCCGGTGGCGTTCTTGGGTCTGAGATCGACCAGCATCAGGTGGTTGTCGGTGCCGCCGGAGACGATGTCGAGACCCGTCTCCTTGAGGCTGGAAGCCAGCGCCTTGGCGTTGGCGGCCACGCTCTCGGCATAGACCTTGAAGCTCGGCTTCAGCGCCTCGCCGAAGGCGACCGCCTTGGCTGCGATGACATGCATCAGCGGACCACCCTGCAGGCCGGGGAACACTGCCGAGTTCATCTTCTTGGCAATGTCCTCGTCGTTACACAGGATCATGCCGCCGCGCGGGCCACGCAGCGATTTGTGCGTGGTCGTCGTCACCACATGGGCGTGCGGCAGCGGCGAAGGATGCACGCCGCCGGCGACGAGGCCGGCAATGTGGGCCATGTCGACCATCAGATAGGCGCCGACGGCGTCCGCGATCTCGCGAAAACGCTTCCAATCCCAGATGCGTGAATAGGCGGTGCCGCCAGCCAGGATCAGCTTCGGCTTGGTCTCGTGCGCGGTCTTCTCGATGGCATCCATGTCGAGCAGGTGATCTTCCTTGCGCACGCCATAGGAGACGACCTTGAACCACTTGCCACTCATGTTGACCGGCGAGCCATGAGTGAGATGGCCACCGGAATTGAGGTCGAGGCCCATGAAGGTGTCGCCGGGCTGCAGCAGCGCCAGGAACACCGCCTGGTTCATCTGGCTGCCCGAGTTCGGCTGGACATTGGCGAAGTTGCAGCCGAACAGTTTCTTCGCCCGCTCGATGGCGAGGTCCTCGGCTACGTCGACGAACTGGCAGCCGCCATAGTAGCGCTTGCCCGGATAGCCCTCGGCGTATTTGTTGGTCATGATCGAGCCCTGCGCCTCCAGAACGGCGCGGGAAACGATGTTTTCGGATGCGATCAGTTCGATCTCGTGGCGCTGGCGACCGAGTTCGTTGCGGATGGCGCCGAAAATCTCCGGATCGGCGTCTTCCAGCGTTGTTTCGAAAAAAGATTCGAATTTGTTCGACGCTGCCGCTGCTGTTGCCATGGCCTGAAATCCTCCGGTTCGGGGGCAATTTGTTTATGCATATCGTCGCCCCAAAACCGCTGCACGCTTTTGGGCGACACGCATTGCCGCGCCATTAACACAGTTGTTTTCGACCCGCCACGTTTGCAGCGCGAAATTTGCTGGCCGGTTTGCGGCAGAGCCGGCAAATCCGCAGCCCCTGGGGCATCGCCAATCCTATTTCTGCGTCTGCCTGCCATTCAAAAGGGCCTCCGTGAGGGTGATCTCGGTAAACAGCGTCCGCGCCGTGTGGTCGTTGATCTCGCCGCGGCGAAGCATGGTGCGCAAGGCGTCGCGCTCGGCGGCGATGCCGGCCAGCCTCAGGTCGATCTCCAGCCTGCCCGCCTCGCGTACCTCGGCGCGCGCCTCGTCGGCCTCGTCGGACGCCGCGATGCGCCGCTGATAGGCCGCGACGATGCCGTTGGCGGCGGCGAGCCTGACGCCCGGCACACCGCCCTCCTCCTCATCCGTCTGTGCAATGCTCTCGAGGCGGGCGATCGCCGCCTTAGCCGCGCCGACACGCGCCATGCGCTCCTCGGCATCGCCGGCGTCTTCGCCGGGCTCGACCAGACCGCGCGCGATCACCGGCAACGCCAGGCTGGCGATCACCAGGGAGCAGATGATGACGCCGGCCGCGAGGAAGATGACGAGGTCGCGCGCGGGGAATGGCGAGCCGTCCTGCAACGCCAGCGGCAGCGACAATATGCCGGCCAGCGTTATGGCGCCGCGCACGCCGGCCACCGATCCGGCAAGCCGAACGCGCAGGCCGAACGGTTCGGCCTCCCGCTTGCCGAGCCGCGCCGCGACCCCTGCCGCGATATCGCCAACCCAGATCCAGGCGAAGCGGAGCCCGATCAGGCAAAGGGTCAGCAGCAGAACCGTCAGGATCGGCTCCAAAAGCCAATGACGGCCGGATAGCTCGGGCGGCACCTTTCGGATGATTTCGGGAAGCTGCAGGCCGAGCACGATGAACAGCGCGCCGTTGAAGACGAACGAAAACGTCGTCCACAAGGACATCGTCTGCATGCGCGCGGAGACGCCGAGGAAGCGGAATATGCCGGTGCTCCCGGTCAAGAGACCGGCGGTCACCGCTGCCAGGATGCCCGAGGCGCCGAAGTGCTCGGCGCCGAGATAGGCGACGAAGGGAAGCAGAATGGTGATCAGTACCTGTGTCTCGGCCGGCACGCCGCCAATGCGGTTCAAGAGTTGCAGCGCCTTGGCGGCGACGAACAAGGCCGCCACGCCGGCCAGGATGCCAACCGCCACGGCATAAAGAAAACTCAGCGAGGCGACGGCGAAGGAAAAACTGCCGGTCAATGCCGCAGCGACGGCAAACCGGAACATGACCAGGCCAGACGCGTCGTTGAGCAGCGACTCGCCCTCCAGAATATGCATCAGCCGCGCCGGAACGACGTTCCTGTCGACGATCGACGACACGGCCACCGCATCCGTTGGCGACAGCACTGCGGCAAGGGCGAAGGCAACGACCAGCGGAATGCTCGGCACCAGCCAGTGCAAGGCATAGCCGAAGCCGACGATGGTGAAGAAGACGAGGCCTATGGCAAGGTCGAGGATCGGCCCACGCAATGCCGTCAGTTCGCGCTTCGGCGCGCCAAAAGCATCGCTGAACAGCAGCGGTGGAATGAACACCAGGAGGAACAGTTCCGGATCGATCTCGACATGGATGCCGCCCACCGGCCAGGCAAGGGCGGCGCCTATGGCGATCTGCAGGACTGGCAGCGGCACCCGCACCAGCCGCACCAGCGCGCCGGAAACAGCGACGAATACGAGCACGACGAGGACGAAGATGGCGGCTTGCATGGCACGATTCCGGCTGTTTGGCGAACCATGCGCATTCATCGCTCCCGCGTCCAGACCGCGCCGGCGCGGCGATGGCCGAGACAGCAGACCGCAAGACGAGCATCAAGCCGATGTCAGAAAAAGGCCGGCACCTGGCGTCAGCGCAAGGCTGCCTAGGGGCACCAGGTGGCCGGCCACACGCCGGCCCCCGCGGTCGACGTGAATATGCGGAGCGCCAGTGTCCACCATTCGGCCAAACATTCGGGTATGAATGCCGGAAGCCGGCGCCGCTCTCTCCCTGGATACGTGAGCATAGTCCAGCATCAACCTCCCGATAGCGCGAGGTTGACAGACGGCTTTCACCGAACGGCAGCCTTGCGGGTCATACCCGGCTGTGCCACGCTGCATCACGGCTGCCGAGCGGGGGGTTCGATCGATGCTGTCGCGGATCATGGCACATGCCGAACCGGCCCTGGCGTCGGAAACGGCCGCGGGCGCAAGCACCGCTTATTTCGCGGCGATGCAAAGCTTCGGCGCTTCCTACCTGCAGACGCGCCTGTACTGGAGGCCGTCGGCGACGTTGACCTCGGCCAGCCATTGGGCGGCCGGCGGTTTCATCACGCGGCTGGCGCCGGCGAACTGGCCGGGCAGCCCGGCATTCGACTATGTCTGCTTCGAGTGCAATCCGCTGCTGGGCGCAATCCGCGAAAGCCGCACGCGCTACCGCTTCTCCGACTTTGCTCCGCGCGACCGCATCCAGTTCGGCGTCTATTGGGAGGCGCTCGGCGAGGCCGGGATCAATGATGCGCTGTGTTCCACCTCCTATGGCGCAGACGGTGCGATAGCCTCGCTGCATCTCGGCTTCCACGAGCGCGACTTCACGGCGGACGAGAGCTTTGCCATCCAGATGGCCGGCCTCGTGCTGACGGAACGGCTGATGAGCCTGACGACGCCACCGCCCGCCGCCACCGTTCGGCTGACACAACGCGAGCGTGACAGCCTGGCGCTGGTCGCGGAAGGCAAGACGGATTGGGAAATCTCGGTCATCCTGGGCATTGCCGAAGCCACGGTGCGCTTCCATGTCGACAATGCCCGGCACAAGCTCGGTGCCGTCAACCGCGCGCAAGCGGTGGCAAGGCTGGTCAATCAGCGGCTGATTTAGGTCAAGCTAAGAGACCAAACCTGAACGCTGCGAACAGCCCGCCTAAAAAGAGGGCCGCCAACACATAATTTGTCCACTTCAATAATATCATAGCCTTTTCTTGCTTTGTTTTTTCCATGGCGGAAATTGGCAATATAGACACTATCGTCACCATCATCCAAATCCCTATTATTGGCGTCCCGCGCCGCCTCAACATAATACTAAATGAGCGAAACTCTTCCGCGTCGCTAAACAATGTGAAACGCGCAACCAAAGCGCCCATCAAGAGAAGGGCGAACATTTTTATGTACCACCGCATCTTTCAGCCCTGAATTTCTGAATTGATACTCGAAATTTCGATCACGGCGGCTAACAACCCGCATCGTGGATTTTGCTTAATGCTTGTGATCCCAACAACCAAAAAGGCCGCCTCGAAGGCGGCCTTTTATCAAAATTGTCAGATATTTAGAGCGAAGACGTGATCTGCAATTCGCTGGCGCCGTCGAGCGCGTAGACGTCGTCGCGGAACTGGACGACGCCAGGTCCGGTCGACCATGCCGACAGATAGAGAAAATGTACCGGCACCGGGTTGGTGACCTGGATCGGCGTGTTCTGGCCGGTCTTGATCGCCGCCTCGAAATGCTGGCGGTCCCAGCCGGGCGTGTCGCGCAGGATCCAGGTGACGAGATCGCGCACGTTCTGGACGCGCACGCATCCCGAGGAATCGAAGCGCATCATCTTGCCGAACAGGCTCTGCTGCGGCGTGTCGTGCATATAGACGCCGTCCGGGCTCGGGAAGTTGATCTTGACCGACGCCATGGCGTTTTCCGAACCGGGATCCTGGCGGAACCGGTACTTGGCGGCATCATCGGTCGACCAGTCGACATTCATCGGATCGACTTCGCTGCCATCCGGCGCGAACAGGCGGATATGGCTGTTCTTCAGATAGTCGGGGTCTTTCCGCATTAGCGGAATGATGTCCTTGCGTACGATCGAGACCGGCGCGTTCCAGTATGGGTTGACGATGATCTCGTTGATCTTGGAATTGACGATCGGCGTCTGGCGATCGATCTTGCCGACGATTGCCGTGTGGCGAAGCACGACGCGATCGTTCTCGACCGCTTCGACCTGCGCCGCCGGAATGTCGACCAGCACATAGCGGCTGCCCAGTGTGCCGGCCTTTTCCTTCAGCCGCTGCAGATTGGTCTGCAGCTGGCCGAGCCGAACCTGCGCCGAAACGTTCATCGCCGCATAAGTGTATTTGCCCATCGAGCCGTCGGCGGGCAGGCCGTGACGCAGCTGGAAGCGCTTGACCGCCGAGTCGACATAGGAATCGAAGGCCGTCGAAATGCCGGCGCTCTGCGACAGGTCACCCGCAACCATCAGGCGCTTGCGCAGCGGTACGACATCGGGATCATCGACACCGAGCTGCAGTTTCTTCGTCGCCGGAACCTCTACCCAGCCGCCCTGGCCGACGATGTTCTGATACTGCGCCACCGCCTGTTCCGTGAACGCAACGGTCTGTGGGCTGAAGATCGGCAGCGTCGAGGCCACCTTGCCGCCTTCGCTGGCGCGGGCGTCGAACTGGTCGTCCCAATTGCCACGCGCCGAAGATTTCAGGATATCCCCGATTACATCCTGCGCATTCGCACGGCCGGCCACGACGGCGGCAGCGAGGGCGGAGGCTCCGGAAAGGAAAAAACGGCGGCTGGTTCTCATGGACGTTCCAGACATAGGTAGCGGTTCGATCACTCGCTGCATTGATCTCGGGCGATCTCACCCGCACTCTAAAATTGGCAATCTTAACAATTAGCCAACCATGGCCCGTATCACGCTGGCAAGAAACGCACGAGGCGCGATACGGTTGCGGGTAGACGCATGGTCTTCACGACAGCATCACTGCCACCCTCGGTTCCATTGGAATATGGCGGCAACGTGGCCTTGCGCCCGATTCGGAGCGCCCGGCACTCCGAAAAGAAAAAGACCGGTGCTTTTCGGCACCGGCCCTGACTGGAGGTCGCTATGTCGGCCGCGCTTCTGTGGCGCGGGCCATATCCGATGCGGATGGGCTTACATCCGGTAGGCGATCGTGTCGTTCCAGAAGCGGTCGAGCCGCTGCAAGGCGCGGTTCATCTGCTTGAACTCGTCGGTGTTGATGCCGCCGACCTGTTCGATCGAGCCGACATGGCGCTCATAGAGACCGGCGACGACGTCCGCCACCTCGTTGCCCTTCGGCGTCAGCGAGACGCGGACCGAACGACGGTCGATGCGCGAGCGCTGGTGGTTGATGAAGCCGAGATCGACCAGCTTCTTCAGATTGTAGGACACGTTCGAGCCGAGATAGTAGCCACGCGAGCGCAGCTCGCCGGCGGTCAGCTCGGAATTGCCGATGTTGAAGAGCAGCAGCGCCTGGATGGCATTGATGTCGGAACGGCCGTTGCGGTCGAATTCGTCCTTGATCACATCAAGCAGGCGGCGGTGCAGTCGCTCGACGAGCTGCAGCGATTCCATGTACAGCGAACGGATAGCCTCGCGGCGATCGTCGGAAACGTTGGCGGTCTTCGCCGCCGGACGCGAATTGATCATTGTCTTTGCCTCTCGTTTGTCGCCCTGGTGATTTTTTGTTTTTCACCTTGATCGCGACACTATCGAATACTCATAAAATTCGACTTAAACGCTAGGGCTAACAAGAGCTTACCGGTAAGTGGTTTCGAAAGAGGCTTAACGAACGGTCACCCGAGTAAGGATAATTAACCTAAAGGCTTAGGCAGATATAGCGGGGCTCGGATCTGGGGTTGGCCAAGTCGCCAACGCCCTCAAAGGCTTAGTGCCGCACGGGGCGTTTCTGCAGCCAGATGACGACGCGAAAGACGATGTAGAGCAGCGCTACGGCCGCGTGCGAGACGACGATGAGTGGCCTGTGGCCAAAAAGCTCGGGAAAGCCGGCATACATGACGGTCTCGGTGACCGCGCAAATGAACCAGATCACCGGCCCCCAAGAGGCCAGCATCCAGAGCCCCGCCGCGGCAAAGGGAAAGAACACGGCGAGCATCACCGCCGCCACCTGCCAGTGGACCGGCATCAGGTCGAAGCGCCATAGCGAGCCCGGGTAGAAGCCGATCAGCTTGATCCAGTACAGGATGCCGAACAACAGGCAGTAGCCCGCGATGACGCGCTGGAACCAGGCGAAGATCACCTCGACCGTCGAGGGCTGCAGCACGACGCGTCTCGAAGTCACCTCGCTCATGCCTCGAGTTCCCGTTCACCGAGCGGGGCGAAATAGGCCTCGACATCCGCCTCCGCGACCGCATCGAGGCTTGCCGGGCGCCATTGCGGCTTCGACCCCTTGTCAATGATGGCGGCGCGGATGCCTTCATAGAAATCGTGGCCGGCAAGCATGCGGTTGAGGATGCGGAACTCCATCTTCATGCAATCGTCCATCGACAGCGTCAGCCCGGCACTGATCTGACGCCAGGCGACGCGAAGGCTGGTCGGCGAGCGCGTGCGCATCGTCGCAAGCGTCTTTGCCGCGAATTCGTCGGTGCCCGCCGCACGGTCCAGGCTGTCGACGACATCCTGCAGCGACGGCTGGTTAAAATGGCGCGAGATCGCCTCCAATGTCGGCCTGTCGCTCTCCCGCCTCGCCTGGACAAAGAAACCGCGCAGCACTGATTCCGGATCGCCGGTCAGCATCAGCCGGTCGAGGAAGCTCGCCTGATCTTCGGCCTTGATGGTGTGGGTGGCCAGTCCCGACCACAGCGCGTCGCCATAGCGGATGCGGTTGCCGGTCAGGGCCAGATACATGCCGAAACAACCGCCCAGGTCCGGCAGCAAATGGCTGGCGCCGACGTCCGGGAAAAAGCCGATGCCGACCTCCGGCATGGCGAACTGGGCGTTCTCGGTCATCACCCGATGCGAACCGTGAAAGGAAATGCCGACGCCGCCACCCATGACGATGCCGTCGATGAGTGCCACATAGGGTTTCTTGAAGCTGTTGATGCGGGCGTTCAGCCGATACTCGTCGGCGAAGAACTCGACCGGCGGCTTCCCGGCCCGGCCGGCCTCATAGATGTGCAGGATGTCGCCTCCGGCCGAAAACGCCCTGCCCTCGGCCTTGACGAGGACGACCTCGACGCCGTCGTCGCGCTCCCAGGCATGCAAGGCCTTGTCCAGCGCCTGGACCATGCGATGGGTAACGGCATTGAGCGCCTGCGGCCGAGTCAGCGTGACGACACCGGCCCTGCCCAAGCGTTCGAAGCGAATTTCGTCGCCTCCACCAAAATCCATCGCCAGAGAATCCCTCCCCCGCGCCTGCGGGAGGAGAAGTGCTAAAGGCGCCGCATGGGTGCGTCAATGGCAGCAGCCTTCTCCCCCGGTCTTGGCGGCCGGCGGTGGCCGATGCTAGACCTTGGCCACCGATAGGACAGGCTAGCAGTCGGACGGTGAACCATGACGCAGCTTTTGCGCTTTGCCTTTGTTTTGAGTTGCCTGTCGGCGTTCTGCGCAAGCAATGTCCGGGCCACGGCAACCGATCTCGGCGATCTCTACCGGTCGCAGACCATCGTCACCGGCCAGGGCGAAGAAAACCGCGAGCTCGGTTTCAGGACATGCCTCGACAAGGTTCTGGTCCGGGTATCGGGCGATCAACGGCTGCTCGCGAAACCCGAAATGAGTGCGCTGCGCGACAAGGCCGGCAGTTTTGTCGACAGCTTTCGTTACCGCGACCGGCTCGAAGGCATTCCGATCCATGACGAGCAAGGCACGCACGACCGGCCGCATGATCTCACCTGCCTCTACAGGCCCGATGTACTCGACAAGGTGCTGGCATCGCTCGGCAGCCGACCCTGGCTTGGCGGCCGGCCGACGCTCGCCGTCTTTCTCGTGACCGAACAGGGCGCGCGGCATTTCGTGCTGAGCGCCGAGGAGGACCGTGGCGAGACGATGCGCGAGTCTTTCGCCAACGCAGCCGATCCGTTGCTGATGCATGTCGCATTTCCGAAGGCCGCGCAGCTAGACGACCTGGGCGAAAAGGTATTGCGCACCGGCGACATGGCCAGGCTGGATCCGTTGGCCAAACAGGCCGGTGGCGCGCAAGCGCTCGCCGGCAACATGGTGTGGAGCGACAAGGAGCTGGGCTGGATCGCCGATTGGCGGCTGGCCGATAACGGCAAGACCTATCGCTGGCAGGTACGTGGCGTCAGCTTCGACGAGGCGTTTCGGGTGGCGATAAGGGGTGCGGCGCAGATTTTGTCGGGAAACGGACAGCCTTGAGAGGAGCTGCGCTCAACCCCTGGCACAATCGTGTCGCATTGGTCTGTGGCAAAAGCTCGTGGTAAAAGCCGCCGAAAGAGAGTTTTGGCCATGAACAAATTCACCGCGACAAAGCCGGCCGGCACGCGCAGCGTGGACGATATCACCAGCAGCCGTCGCCTGCGCCGAATGCGCAAGGCCGACTGGTCGCGCCGTCTGGTGCAGGAGAACCGGCTCACCGTCGACGACCTGATCTGGCCGATCTTCGTCGTCGAGGGCAAGGATGTGCGCGAGCCGATCGCCGCCATGCCCGGCGTCTTCCGCCTGTCGATCGACCTTGCCGTGAAGGAGGCCGAACGCGCGGCCAGGCTCGGCATTCCGGCCCTCGCCACCTTCCCGAATGTCGACCTGGCCTTGCGCGACCAGACCGGCTCGCACATCCTCGACCCGGAAAACGTCATCAACCGTGCCAGCCGCGCCATCAAGCACGCGGTGCCCGGGATCGGCATCATCACGGACGCCGCGCTCGACCCGTTCACCAGCCACGGCCATGACGGCATCCTGCGCGACGGCATCATCGTCAACGATGAATCGGTGGAGCAGGTCGCCGCGGCGGCCGTCATCCAGGCGGCGGCCGGGGCCGACATCATCGCGCCGTCCGACATGATGGACGGCCGCATCGGCGCCATCCGCGACGCGCTCGACGCCAACGGGTTTCAGGACGTGGCGATCATGTCCTATGCGACGAAGTTCGCTTCGGCCTTCTACGGCCCCTATCGCGAGGCGGTCGGCACCGCCGGCCTGCTCAAGGGCGACAAGAAGACCTATTACATCGACCACGCCAATTCGGACGAGGCGGTGCGCGAGGCCGAACAGGATATCGCCGAAGGCGCCGACATGCTGATGGTCAAGCCCGGCCTGCCCTATCTCGACATCATCCGCCGGCTGAAGGACGAATTCCACATGCCGACCTTCGCCTACCAGGTGTCGGGCGAATATTCGATGATCAAGGCGGCGGGCGCCAATGGCTGGATCGACGGCGAGAAAGCGATGCTGGAATCGCTGCTCGCCTTCAAGCGCGCCGGCTGCGACGGTATCCTGACCTATTTCGCCCCTGAAGTGGCGCAGATGCTGAAGGGGTAGCCCGCGACTTCCCCCGGGCAATGCCTTCAGGAGATGTCAGCACTCTTTCGACCGGCCGGCGGTTCTTTCGAATACGCGCTGACAAAATCCGCTGCCTCCGGCTATGATGCCGGCACGGCCGGAGGCGGCCGGCAGCCCGCGCCCCACCAAGGGGTATGGCGAACGCCTCCAGAGGATGCTTCCTGACCCCGTTTCACCCGTCAGGCGAAGGCGTTGGCAATGCGGGCACTGACGAAGACCTCGCCGTGACCCGAGGAAACGGATATGCTTGCCTATCGTGATGCCAAGACCATGGCAAAAGCCATGCGGGAGGCGCTTGCCGCCCGCGACCTGACGATCAGCCATGGCGAGGCCCTGGAGATCGTCGCGCGCCAGTTCGGACTGGCGACCTGGAATATCCTGTCGGCGAAGATCGAAGGGCCGACAGCCCGGCAGGAGACGATCGTCTTCGAACGGACGGCGCCGATCGTGCGCATCTTCGACATTGCCAAGGCGCACGAATTCTATCTCGGCTACCTCGGCTTCAGTGTGGACTGGGAGCACCGCTACGGCGACAACTTCCCGCTTTATACCCAAATCTCGCGCGGCAACCTTGTCCTGCACCTGTCCGAACATGCCGGCGACGCGACTCCGGGTGGCAACATGGTCATCTATATGCAAGGTATCCGCGACTTCCACAGAGAGCTTGCGGCCAAGGACTACCGCTACATGAAACCCGGGTTGGAGCAGGAGGACCGACGGCTGACGGTCGAAGTCATCGATCCGTTCAGCAACCACATCCGCTTCATGGAGCTTGCCGGCGAATGAGCTGACAGGCGGCCGTCCCGCCGGCCGCCATCATATTATTCGTCGCCGAAAATACCGCTTGCAACTTGCAATCACATTGCTAAAAGATAACCACTTGCAAAATACAATCGGTTATCGAGGAGGCCTTCATGTCCAAGCTGCGTGTCAACGCGTTCACCCTGTCGCTCGACGGCTATGGCGCCGGTCCGGATCAGGACCTGCAAAATCCGCTCGGTGTCGGTGGGGAATCCTTGCACAAGTGGTTTGTCGACACCCGCACCTTCCGCGAGATGGTGCTCAAAAAAGATGGCGGCACCAACGACATCAACGAGGCGTTCGCGGCGCGCAGTTTCGAAAATGTCGGCGCCTGGATCCTCGGCCGAAACATGTTCGGGCCGATCCGCGGGGAATGGCCCGACGACAGCTGGAAAGGCTGGTGGGGCGACAACCCGCCCTATCACGTGCCGGTCTTCGTGCTGACGCACCACGAGCGCGCGCCCATCACGATGGAAGGTGGCACGACCTTCCATTTTGTGACCGACGGCATCCATTCGGCACTGGAGCAGGCGAAGGCGGCGGCTGATGGCAAGGATGTGCGGGTCGGCGGAGGTGTCGCCACCATCCGGCAATATCTTCAGGAGAAACTGATCGACGAGATGCATCTGGCAATCTCGCCGGTGTTGCTTGGCAAGGGCGAGAACCTTTTTGCCGGCCTCGATATGGTGAAGCTTGGCTACCAATGCAGCGATCAGGTAGCGACGGCGCTTGCCACGCATGTGGTGATCAAGCGAGGTTAGGCTCTTTCTCCCCGTTCTACGGGGAGAAGGAAGAACCCCTGTCCGAACCGGATAGATAGGTAACAGAATGGACTGATTAGATGGGTGACAGTTTTCTTGTCCGCCGGGAGGACCGGCGATGGTTTGGCGAGAGACTGGCATCATGGATGAGCGGCTCCGGTTTGTTGTGGACTGCCTTTCTGGCGAGGAGACGATGACGCAGCTGTGTGCGGCCTACGGCATCTCGCGCAAGAGCGGCTACAAATGGCTAGGGCGTTATCGGGAGTTTGGTCCGGAAGGTTTGCACGATCGGCCGCGAGCGCCGCTCAATCACGGCCGGGCGACGGCCGAGGATTTGGTGGGGCGGATCGTGGCTATGAAGGAGATCCACCCGCTGTGGGGGCCCAAGAAGATCATGGCCAGGCTCAAGCGAGCGGAGCCCTGCTGCGGCTGGCCTGCGGTCTCGACGGCCGGTGAGATTCTGAGGCGGCATGGACTTGTGGGGCGTAGGCGCAAACGCTGGAAGGCGGCAGGCAATGGGCCATGGCCGGAAGCTTCGGAGCCGAACGCGGTGTGGACCGGGGACCACAAGGGTTGGTTCCGGACCCGCGACGGATGGCGTTGCGAACCGCTGACGGTGATGGATGTGTCGAGCCGCTACCTATTGGGGCTCGAGGCAACAAGCTCGACGGCGGATGAAGAAGCCTGGCCTGTGTTTGAGCGGTTGTTTGAGGAGAACGGCCTGCCGGATCGGTTCAGAAGCGACAATGGCTCGCCATTTGCGTCGGCCGGCGTCGCCGGGCTGACGCCGCTTGCGGCGCGCTTCATCAAGCTCGGCATCGCCCTTGAGCGCATCCAACCGGGCAAGCCGCAGCAGAACGGGCGCCATGAGCGTTTCCATTTGACCATGCTGCCGATGGCCAAGGCACCGGAGGCCGACAGGGCGGCTCAAGCCCAGGCCTTCGAGGCCTTCCGGCGCAGCTACAATGAAGAGCGCCCGCACGAGGCGCTTGGCATGGGCACCCCATCACAGCATTATTGTCCCTCAACCCGTCCCATGCCCAGGAAGCCCCCCGAGCCGGATTATCCGGCCGAGGCGGCGGTGCGCAGCGTGCGCCAGAACGGCGCCGTCAAATGGCAGGGCGCCGAAATCTACGTCTCGGCCACGCTGGCAGGCGAGCCGATTGCCATCGAAGAGACTGAGAACGGCGAATGGGCGATGCGCTTCTATGCCCATCCGCTCGGCTTCATCGACCACAAGCACATGAAACTGGTTCGCCGAAGCGCCACACCAACCAAACCGCCTGGCGCGGCGGCGAACCCATCATAAGGGGGAGAACTGTTACCCATGTATCCGGTTCAAACTGGTACCCATCTATCGGCTGGACACCCCTCAATACTTCTCCGGCACGTAGAGCTCGTGCGGCAGGACCTGGCGCTCGTATTCGGGATTGAAGACGCGCTCCGGCAGAGTGATCTCCTCGTGCGGCACCTCTTCATATGGCAGCTGCTTGAGCAGATGGTCGATGCAGTTCAGCCGTGCGCGCTTCTTGTCGTTGCCCTCGACGATGAACCAGGGCGCCTCGGGAATGTTGGTGCGGGCGAAGGTCTCTTCCTTGGCCTTGGTGTACTGTTCCCAGCGCACGCGCGACTGCAGGTCCATCGGCGACAGCTTCCACTGCTTCATCGGATCGTGGATGCGCATCAGGAAGCGCATCTGCTGTTCCTCGTCGGTGATCGAGAACCAGTATTTCACGACAGTGATGCCAGAACGCACCAGCATGCGCTCGAACTCCGGCACGTCATGGAAGAACTCCTCGACCTGGTCGTGCGACGCAAAGCCCATGACCCGTTCGACGCCGGAGCGGTTATACCAGGAGCGGTCGAACAGCACGATCTCGCCACCAGCCGGCAGATGCGGGACGTAGCGCTGGAAATACCATTGCGACTTCTCGCGCTCGGTCGGCGCCGGCAGCGCCACGACGCGGCAGATGCGCGGATTCAGCCGCTGGGTGATGCGCTTGATGACGCCGCCCTTGCCGGCGGAATCGCGGCCCTCGAAAATCACCACCAGCTTCTTCTTGTGATAGGCGACCCAGGATTGCAGCTTGATCAATTCGGACTGCAAGGTGATCAGGTCGCGAAAGTACTGAATGCGATCGATCGAAGGCGGATGCGCGTTCTTGTAGATCTTGGCGATTTCCATCGACAGCGCAGGCTCCGATATTTCGAGCTCGTAATCTTCGTCGAGCGTGTCGGCGAGCTCGGCTTCGAGCCAGTCCTTGGCAGGGGAATTCTGTCTTGGCTCGGTCATATCAGTCGCTCCGCTAGCAAGCCCTGTCGGTTCATGTCGGCACCCCAAACTGCTGACCCGCAGCCCGGAATGGAAACACCTTAGCCGAATTCAATATAGGCCGGCGGTGACGGTTTTATTGCAGCCCGAGCACGATTGCCGCCATCGCGGATTTGGCGAGGTCCAATCGATCCATCGTCATTGCATGGCGACAGGCCGGCCGAATTGTCCTACAAATCCCGGGTCGCATTCCGGGCTGTCCTTGGTGGCGCCCCAATTCAACACAATCGCGAGGACTGATATGGAATACCGCACCCTTGGCCGTTCCGGCCTTAAGGTTTCGACACTGACTTTGGGCACCATGACCTTCGGCGGGACAGGCCCGTTCGCCGCGGTCGGCAACAGCGGTCTTGCCGAAGCCAGGCGCATGATCGACATGTGCATCGACGCCGGCATCAACCTCATCGACACCGCCAATGTCTATTCGAATGGCTTGTCGGAGGAGATCATCGGCGAGGCACTCGGCGGCAAGCGCAAGAACGACGTGCTGATCGCGTCCAAGGCACGCATGCGGATCGGCAGCGGACCTAACGACGAAGGTCTGTCGCGCCATCACCTGATCCGCGAATGCGAGAAGAGCCTGAAGCGGCTGAAGACCGATGTCATCGACATCTATTTCGTGCACCAGTGGGACGGCCTTACGCCGGTCGAGGAAACGATCGCCGCGCTCGACACCTTGGTCAGCCAGGGCAAGGTGCGCTACATCGGCTGCTCCAACTGGTCCGGCTGGCAGGTGATGAAGGGGCTCTCGATCAGCGACAGCCGTCACCAGCAGCGTTTCGTCACGCAGCAGATCCATTACACGCTGGAGGCCCGCGAGGCCGAGTATGAACTGCTGCCGATCTCGGTCGACCAGGGCCTGGGCGTGCTGGTCTGGAGCCCGCTCGCCGGCGGGTTGCTGTCCGGCAAATACGATCGCGACAGCCCGACGGCACGGCAGCTCGCCGGCTGGTCCGAGCCGCCGATCCGCGACGCGGACCGGCTCTGGCGGATCGTCGACGTGCTGGTCGAGATCGGTGGGGCACGCGGCGTTTCGGCGGCGCAGGTGGCGCTTGCGTGGCTGCTCGGTCGCCCCGCCGTTTCCTCGCTGGTCATCGGCGCTCGCAACGACGCCCAACTCAAGGACAATCTCGCGGCAGCAAGCCTGGAACTCAGCCCTGAGGAGCGCCAGCGCCTCGACGCGGTCAGCCGGCCGCCCCTGCTCTACCCCTATTGGCACCAGCAATTGACGGCGAAGGCGCGCTTTGGTGCCGCCGATCTCGTGATCGACCGCAGCGGCGTATAAATACAGGTTCTGACGAGAAGCCCGGCGGGCCGGAGCCCGCCGGGCTCCGCCTTCTGACGCGGGAATTGTTCATCCCATAATATAGCGCCAGACCTCCGCGTCAGGTTTGATCTGATCGCTGAGGACGAAGTATTTGTAGAGCGCGAGCAGCGAGATCGCCTCCTCGGCCCATTGGTTGGAAAACTTGCGGCAGTATGCGTTGGCCGCGGCAATGATGCGTTCGGCCGCGGTCGGGTATTTTTCGAAATAGCTGACCTTTTCGGCAAGATCGGCGAAATCCGGATCGAGTGGCACATAGTGGACATTGGCTTTGAGCCGGCTCTCGGCAAACCATGTCTCATAGGTCGGGGCCGGCATCAGGCAGAGCGAGTTGGAATTCATGATCCATTTGAGGTTGGTCGCCACGTCATTGCCCTCGAGCGAGACGATGTAGCGGTAGCGCAGGTGCTGGCTGATGGTGAGAAAGGGCTTGGCGTACTCGGCAGGTGCATTTTGCTTGTGCGAACCGACGTCGCAGAACGCCAAACCGCGCGCGGCGTCGAGAAATCGTGTCCTGATCGGATTGTTGAGATCGCCGCGCCAGACCACCGCCGGAAGCTTGTCGGTGAACGCGATGGCGTCCGCGGGCATGTGGAAGTGCCGGAATTTGTTGAATTTCATGATGACCGAATTGCCATTATCGGCGTGGATCGGCCGATTCTTGACGAATGAAGGGACGTCGGGCACCCCGATGACGTCGCCAAACTCCAGGTCGAGGCGCAACCCAGCGTCGAAGTAGCGGGCAAACTCCTTCAGGTCGTAATAGTACATGCTGCGTGCCGACGGCAGGTTGTCGATACGCACGGCGTACGTGCTGGGCAGGAAGGCATCCTGCAATTTGTTGTAATAATTCAACCGCCGCCGCACGGCCTCGTCCGAGAGCCTGGCCTGCTCGAGGCGGCCGGCCAGCCGTCGTCGGAAGAGTGCCTGCGGTGCGATATCGCGCATGACGTTTCGCGCATAATAGAAAAGCTTCTGCGTCGTTCGTTTCAGGCTGGCCATGGGTCACGTTGATCAGGACAAACGTGACGAAAACACACGACAGCCGGGTTTGTTCCCGCACCCCGCCCCAACGTCGTTGGTCCAGATATTTCGCTGGCCGCGGCATCATCCAAATGCTCGCAGGGCTTTGGCTGCAACGAGCCCCGCGATGCCGAGACTAGCCCGTAATGTAGCGCCAGACCTCGGCATCCGGTTTGATCTGGCCGCTCAGCACGAAATATTTGTAGAGCACCAGCAGCGAGATCGCCTGTTCGGTCTGTTCGTTGGCGAATGTCCGGCAATAGGCGTTCGCAGCCGCAATGATGCGGTCTGCCTCTGCCGGGTGCCGTTCGAAATAGGCTACATGTTCGGCAACATCGGAGAAATCAGCTGCAAGCGGCACATAATGGACATTGGCCTCGAGGTGCCGTTCCGCGAACCATGTCTCGTAAGTCGGCGGCGGCATCAGGCAGAGCGACTTCGAGCTTAAGATCCATTTGAGGTTGGTCGCCACGTCATTGCCTTCGAGCGACACGATGTAGCGGTAGCGCTGGTGCTGGCCGATGGTGAGAAAGGGCTTGGCGTATTCGGCCGGCGCGTTCGGCTTGTGCGAGCCGACATCGCAGAACGGAAGGTCGCGCACCGCTTGCAGAAACCGTTTCCTGATCGGATTGTTGAGATCGCCGCGCCAGACCACGCCCGGCAGCTTGTCGGCGAACGGGATGGCGTCGGCCGGCATTTGGAAATGACGAAACTTGTCGAGCTTCATGATGACCGCGTTCTTGTCGTCATCACGGATCGGCCGGTCCTTCACGATCGAAGGCACTTTCGGCACGTTCCGGACGTCGCCGAATTCGATGTCGACAAGCAACCCCGGATCGAAGTAGCGGGCGAATTCCTTCAGGTCGTAGTAGTACATGGTTGGCGTGAAGGGCAGCTTGCTGATGCGCACGGCATTGGCGCTTGGCGCGAAACCATCCTGCAGCTTGTTGTAATAGTTCAAGCGGCGGCACGCCGCCTCATCGCAAATCCGGGCCTTTTCAAGGCGAACGGCCAGCCTGCGGCGGAACAAGGCTTGGGGAACGATATCGCGCGCGACGTTTCGCGCATAATAGAAAACCTTTGCCGACGTTCGCGCAATTGAGGCCATGGTTCACTTGATCAAAACAAACGGGCAGCTCTCAATACGCTGGCGCCCCGCGTTTCCTACATCATTGTGGCGGCCATCTGGCAAGCCCCTGCGGATCTGCGAGACCTGAGTCCGCGCACTGTCGCTTCAGCTGTTGTGTTTGACGGCTAATGCTCCTAGGCAGGGTCAGAGCCGCAAGGCAGGGCAAAAGGAGCCGATATGGCGCGAGCACCAAACTACGACCAGGAACGCAAGGAACGCGACCGGCAGAAGGCGGCGAAGAAGGCTGAAAAGCTGGCGGCCAAGGTTGCCGCGCGCGAACGTTCAAAGCCCGAGGCCGAGACCGAGACCGACACAGCGGAATGACGGCAAAAGGCCCGCGAATGCGGGCCCTTGCCTCAACCCGCATCGCCCTGCGTCAGGCGGGCGCCTTGTCGCTGACAAAAACGTCCACTTCCCGTGCCGCGGCGATGAAGGCGCGCCGGGCGTTCATCGCCGGCTTGTCGCCGGCCAGCGCGTCGTGGCAGGCCTGGAGCGCGGCGCGATGCTTGGGACTGCGCTTGCCGGGCCAGCTGTTGAGCAGGTAATCGGAAGCCTCGCGGGCCGTGCGCAAGAGCTGAGTGCTTCCCGCCGTGACGGACTTGACGGTCACGGGTGTATCAAATCGGTTGTTTTCCATTGCCGCTCTTACGCCATCGGCATCCGCGAAGCGAGGCCGAAAGTGCGCGGCGGAGCTGGACTCGCTTTTTTGCCCGGCGAGTGCCCAGCCCAGACCGGCAGCGCTAGGCAGCAACGACGGCAAAGCCCCTGGCGCGGAGACCGCGTCGGTCGTTGGCAAGCGACGTCACCAGCCGGTCGCGGCTGCCGCTGATATGATCCGAGAGCCGGCGCGCCGCTTCATCGGCATCGCCAAGACGTGCCGCCGCCAGAATGGCCCGATGTTCGGCCCAGGCGCGGCCAAGCGCCGCTTCGTCACGCACCTCCAGCCAGCGGGCGCGCGACAGGCGCGTCATGGCATCGCGCACGGCCCGGAACAGGAATTCGTTGCCGGACAGGCGCGCCAGTTCGATGTGAAAGTCCATGCCGACGCGATGCCATTCCTCTCGCGCGGTGTTTTCGTCGCAGGAATCGAGCATCGCCTCGATGACGTCGATGGCGCTCCCGTCGACGTGCGCGCATGTCAGCCGCAGGGCCGCGACCTCGACCGCTTCGCGATAGACCGCGATCTGCTCGAGTTCGGCGAGGTTGATGGGCGACACGGTCCAGCCGCGGCCATCCCTGCCCACAAGGCCCTCGGTTTCCAGGCGCAACAGGGCTGCCCTGACCGGGGTGCGCGAGGCGCCGAAGCGGCCTTCGATCCAACGCTCGGTCAATTTCTCGCCGGGGCCGACCTCGAGGCCGAGGATCATCTCGCGCAACTGTCGTTCGACATTCTGCATCTGCGACATTGGGCTGCCCTTTCTTGAAGCCGCATTGACAGCAGCAGGCATGAAGTTCATGACGGATACCAATTTGGTATCCCAAAGTGGTATCCGCAACAAGCGCTGATATCGGCAGGCAGGAAATGGCACAGGAACACACGCAAAGCGGCTACAACATCCACTGGCGGCGCAATCTCGCCGTCTGTTTCGCGGGCTCGTTCAGCACGCTCATCGCCATGACGCTGCTGTTGCCTTTCCTGCCGCTCTATGTCGAACAGCTTGGCGCGCAGGGCCATGCGGCCATCGTGCAGTGGTCCGGCATAGCCTATGGCGCGACGTTCTTCGCAGCCGCCTTGGTCGCGCCACTGTGGGGACGGTTGGGCGACCGTTACGGCCGGAAAGTGATGCTGGTGCGCGCCAGCTTCGGCATGGCGATCTGCATGTCCTTGACGGGCATGGTCGAGACGGTCTGGCAATTGGTGTTGCTGCGCCTGCTGATAGGCTTTGCCGGCGGCTATTCCTCGGGTTCGACAATATTGGTGGCCATGCAGACGCCCAAGGAGCGCTCCGGCTGGGCGCTGGGCGTCCTCTCCGCCGGGATCACGGCCGGCTCACTGGTCGGCCCACTGCTTGGCGGCGCGCTGCCGCCGCTGATCGGCATCCGCACCACTTTCCTGTTGTCGGGCGGCGTCATCTTCCTCGCCTTCCTGGCGACGACCTTCCTCATCAAGGAGACCCCGCGCCCGAAGCCAGCCAATGCCGCCTCGACGGCAAAGCCGAAAAGTGGCTGGTCACAAATCCCCGACAAGCGCCCGGTGGTGGCGATGCTGACAACCGGCATGCTGCTCGCCTTCGCCACCATGTCGATCGAGCCGATCATCACCGTCTATGTGCAGCAGCTCATCGAGGACCAAAGCCGGGTGACTATGGTTGCCGGCGTGGTGATGTCGGCGGCCGCGCTCGGCACAATTCTGTCGGCGTCGTGGCTCGGCAAGCTTGCCGACCGTATCGGCCACTGGAACGTCGTCGTCGGGGCCTTGGCCGTCTCGGCCCTGCTGCTCATCCCACAGGCATTCGTCACCAATGGCTGGCAACTGATCGGTCTGCGCTTCCTGATGGGCCTGGCGCTTGGTGGCTTGCTGCCTTGCATCACCAGCGTCATTCGCCACAACATTCCCGATGGCGTCGGCGGCAACGTGCTTGGCCTGGCGATTTCGGCGCAGTATGTCGGACAGGTCGCGGGGCCACTGGCCGGCGGCTTCGTCGGCGGCCATTTCGGCATGCCGGCGGTGTTTCTCGGTACGTCGGCGCTGATGGCCGGCGGCGCCGTCTACAATTGGATTGTCCAGTCGCGGCGGACACGGCATATGGCGCTGGAAGCGAGTGAGCCCAGACAGACTACGCCTGCCCCGAGAGGAAGCCAGCCGACATGAATACCGCCGGACCAACCAGCCGTCTCCTCGTGCTTGCCGGCGGTCTCGTCGGCGCGGCGGGCGTGGCGCTATCGGCGGCGGCCGCTCACCGCGGCGGCGCCTTCACCGGCACGGCCGCGTCATTCCTGTTGATGCACGCGCCTGTCTTCCTGGCCGTCGGCCTCATCGGCGCGAATCGCGTTCTGCGCATCGCGAGTTTTGTGCTGCTTGCCGGATTGGCGCTGTTCGCGGGCGATCTCCTCGCCCGCGATTTCCTGGGATCGAGACTGTTTCCAATGTCGGCGCCAATCGGCGGCACCCTGCTCATCGCCGGCTGGCTGGGGATAGCCCTTTCCGCGCTGGTGCGTCCGCGTCCCTGAGGCCAAATGCGCCGAGATCAATCCCGGGACCGTTCGATGCGGAACCAGCGATCGCGATTGCGCTCCGCCGGTTTCGTCAGGCGCCGCGCCTCCGGCCGCTTGGTCGCCGGCGCGATGCCCCAGTAGTTGCGGTAGATGTCCTCGAACAAGTGCTTGATGGGATGCATGGTCTTTCTTCCTTTGAATCGATCCAATCAATGGCCTAAAAAATGTCGCGCCGATCGGCTGCGCTTGCACTCCACAAGGAAGCGGAGATCACGAATCCGTGGGCCAGCCCTGCCCCGACGCCTGGAGGCGTTGGCGCCCAACCCGAGATCCCAATCGTTGCAATGGAGATCTTCGATCCGATAGTTGACGGGATGCATGGCGCACCTCCCCAGGTCACATCGCGGAGCAAATCCGCCATTTTGGATCGATTCAAACCTAAGCGCACACGCGTCGCTGGTCAAGCAAATTTTGAATCGATCCAACGAAAGTGCTAGATGCAAATCTGGAACATGCTAAATGCATATCAGGAGGCACGCGCAATGGCGTCACTCACCGCAGGCAATCGAAGACCCGTCCGGCTGGCCGATATCGCCAAAGCCGCCGGTGTTTCGCACGGCACCGCATCCAATGTCTTCAGCCGTCCCGAGATCGTCCGCGAGGAGGTCCGCGAACGGGTCAAGGCCGCGGCCGAGGCGATGGGCTATGGCGGGCCGGACCCCAAGGGTCGCTTGTTGCGAGCCGGCAAGGTCAACGCCATCGGCGTCGCCACCGCCGAGCCCCTCTCCTACTTTTTCGACGATCCCTTCGCGCGGGTCATGATGGCGAGCATCTCGCAGGCCTGCGACGCAACGGGAGCCGGTATCTCCCTGGTCTCGGCCGCCAACAACGAACAGCTTGCCTGGAACATCCAGAGCGCCCTGGTCGACGGCTTCATCGTCTTCTGCATCGAAGGCGGTTCGCGCCTGGTGGAACTGGCGCGTGAGCGCAAGCTGCCCTTCGTGGCCCTAGACCTGGACTCCCAAGATGGAGCGGTCGCCGCGATCGGCGTCGATAACGTCGCCGGCGCCAGCCTGGCAGCCCGCCATCTCACGGGTCTCGGACATCGCCGCTTTGCCGTTCTGGCGCTGTCTTTTGCCGACGGCAGCACGGGCCTCGTTTCACCCGAGCAGGTTCGCACCGCGACCTATGCGGGTACACGCGACCGGCTCACCGGCTACTTCCAGGAGCTTTCGCGCGTCGGTGTCGACACGTCCAGAGTGCCCGTTTACGAGACCGCCAACGATGCGGCGAGCACGAAAGCGGGGCTCGAAACAATCTTCGCGGCCAAGGAGCCGCCCACGGCCATACTGGCGATGTCGGACAAAATAGCCCTGGTGACGCTCGAATGGTTGAGCGCGCGCAAGCTCAACGTCCCCAAGGATGTTTCCGTCGTCGGGTTCGACGGCGTGCCGGAAGCAATCGTGTCCGAGCCGCCCTTGACCACGATCGCCCAGCCGATAGCCGAAATGGGCCGCCTTGCCGTCAAGGCGATCCTGGAGAGCGACGGCAAGGTCAGCCGGCAGTTGCTGCCGGTCGAATTGATCGTGCGCGCCTCGTCGGCCGCACCGCGCGGCTGAACCGCCTGTCAGCGATTGGCCCTTGCCACGGCGGAGATGCCGAGAGAGACCGGCATGATATCCTTTGGCGTCGTGCGGACCTTGCCCGAGCCGCCGATGGTCGACAGCCACTCGAGATAGAAGGCCAGCGCGAACTGCATGGCGATGCCGGCTGACAGCAGCAGGCCGTCATAGGCAAGCCCGCCCGGATTGATCAGCTTCATCACCTGCGCGACCATGGCGATCACCGTGCCCGCGATAAACACCGGCAGCGAGCGTTTGCCCAGTATCGCCAGCGGATGGTCGGGGCTGGTGCGAAACAGGTTCGACAGCGCCGGCAAGGCGACGAAGAGGTAGCTGACCGCCAGGATATGCAGCAGCCGCGGCAGCGACAGGAACGTCTTGTCGAAACCGCCGATCACCACCGGCAGCTTGAACCACGTGATCTGGCCCCAGAGCGGACTGTGCACCCAGACCAATGCCGTCACCACGTAGGCGACCGCTGCGCCGACCAACCACCGGTTGACCGGAATGACGCCGCCGCGCCTGACATGCAGCATGGCGGCGACGCCGATATTGAATAGGAACTGCCAGGACAGAGGATTCAGGAACCAGAATCCTGGCTCGGGATAATTTGGCGGGGCGATCTGCCAGATGCCGGCGACAAGCCACAGCACAGCGGACGCGACAAGCGCCGCGACGGGACGGTAGCTGATCAACAGGACGAAGGCCGGCGCCATCAGCAGCAGCGCGGCATAGACCGGCAGGATGTTGTTGTAGCCGAGCTGATGGCCGAGCGTGACGATGCCGACCAGCACTTCCGGCGTGTTCCTCATCAACGGCTCGATGTTGATCAGTTTCAGCAGGTCCGGCCGCTTGGTAAACACCGCCACGGTGCAGAACAAGGCGATCACCACCATCGTCGTGACGATATGGGCAACGTAGAGCATCCCTGCCCGCCGCCACATCTTCAATGTGGCCAGAAGCCTGCCGCCCGGCCGGAACTTGGTGCCGTAGGCGAGCGCCACCGAGATACCCGAAATCAGCACGAATGCCTCGGCGGCGTCGGAGAAACCGAAATTCTTGTAGGTCAGGGTCTCGAAGGCGGTGCCCGGCACATGATCGATGAAGATGGTCAGCAGCGCCAATGCGCGCATTACATCGATACGCGTGTCGCGTTCGGGGATACGCACATTGCGATCCGGGACACGCGAATCGCGGTCCGGGACACGCAAATCGCGGTCTGACAAAACAGGGGTAGTCATCGACAAAAGGCCTCAAAGCTGGTTGTTCATGTCCGGCAATGCCACCCCCGGCGCACCGCTTCGATTCCTCCCATACGGGAGTATATCGGCGCAGAAACGGGCTGGAATGCGCCTGGTTCAATCAACTTTCGCGGAGCACGAAAATATTGCGTTTTGAAGCCGGCAAAGTGAGCGGAACCTCATATAATCAAGAGGATGCGAGATGACTGGCGATCGCATCGAAAACAGCCCGCTGCTTGTCGATCTGGCCTTTCCCTATCGCTTTATGAGCGCCGGCAAGGACAGCCATGAATGCCTGTTCCTGCTGCATGGATCGGGGGTCGACGAGAGCACTTTGGTGCCGCTGGCAAGACGGATCGCGCCTGGTGCCAAGTTGGTCGCGGCGCGTGGCCGTATTCCCCAGGAGGACGGTTTTCGCTGGTTCGAGCGGATAAGCCCGACGCGCTTCGAACAGCAGAACATCCTGGCCGAAACCGCTGCCTTCGCGGCATTCGCTAGCGAAGCCGCCAAGCGCCATGGGCTCGATCTCGGTCAGACAACATTCGTCGGCTATTCGAACGGCGCCAACCTGGTCTCCAGCCTGATGCTGCTTCATCCCGGCATCGTCCGCCGGGCGGTGCTGCTGAGGCCAATGCCCGTGCTCGACCAGGTGCCGGCGACCGACCTCGCGCGAACACGGACGCTGATCATCGCCGGCGCTACGGACGAGACCTACGGCCCCTTCGCGCCGGCGCTGGTGACGCTGCTCAGCCGGCACGGCGCCGAGATCGACGCCCGGATCATTGCATCGGGCCATGAAATCGGCGATTCCGACGCCGCTATCGTCAAGCAATGGCTGGCGGGGTCGGCTGACGTGGCCTAGGCGGACCGGCCTTCGAACCGACCGCTGTCTCGGTCTGAAACGGCTGCGGTCCGTGCCTCCGCACAGGCAAGGAGCGCGGATGCTGAGGCCCTATCGTCCCATCCTGTTCCAGGCGTCGAGGCCAGCGATCTTGTAGGCTTCGGCCAACGTCGGGTAGTTGAAGGTGTTGTTGACGAAGAAGTCGACGGTGCCGCCAAGGTTGATGACCGCCTGGCCGATGTGGATCAATTCGGTAGCGCCCTCGCCGACGATGTGCGCGCCGAGCAGGCGCCGCGTCTCGATCGAGAACAACAGCTTCAGGAATCCCGTGTTGACGCCCATGATGTGGCCGCGCGACGTCTCGCGGAAGCGCGCGACGCCGACCTCATAGGCTGCGCCGCTCTCGCGCACCTGCTCTTCGGACAGGCCCACGGTGGAGATTTCGGGCACCGCATAGATGCCATAAGGGAAGGTTTCCGGCGGCGGCGGCAGCGCCACGCCAAAGGCGTGGCAGGCTGCCACCCTGCCCTGCTCCATCGAGGTCGAGGCAAGGCTCGGAAAGCCGATGACGTCGCCGGCGGCGTAGATATTGGGCGCGCTGGTCTGGAAGGTCTGCGGGTCGACCTTGATGCGGCCTCGGGAGTCCGCCTCGATGCCGACCACGTCGAGGCCGAGGCTACCGACATTGCCGGTGCGGCCGGCGGCGTAGAGCACGACCTCCGAGCGGATGGTGCGGCCATCGGCCAGCTCCACCTCGGCGGCCTCGGGCTTGGAGCGGATTTCCTTCACCGCGCTGCCCAGCCTTATCGTCATGCCGCGATCACGCATCTGGTGGATGAAGTCGTCGACGATCTCGCGGTCGACGAAATCGAGGATGGAATTGCGCGGCTCGACCAGCGTCACCGGCACGTCGAGCGCGGAAAAGATCGTGGCGTATTCGACGCCGATGACGCCGGCACCGATGACGGTGAGCGTGCGCGGCAGGCGGTCGAGCTCGAGCATCTCGTCGCTGTCGAAGACGCGGGTCTTGTCGAAAGGCACGTCGCGCGGCCGGTGTGGCCTAGTACCGACCGCTATAAGCGCGTTGGCGAAGCCGACTTCGCTGTAATCGCCATTGTCCGATGTCAGGCTGACCTTGTTGGGGCCGATGAATTTTACCGAGGCACGGGCATTCTTGACGGAATTGCGCATGAACTGGTGCTGCAGCACCTCGACCTCGTGATCGAGCGTCTTGTGCAGACGCTCGATCAGGTCGCCGACGGAAATGTCCTGCTTGACCCTGTAGCCGCGTCCATAAAAGCCGCGCTCGCGCCAGCCCGAAAGATTGAGTACGGTTTCACGCAGCGTCTTCGAAGGGATGGTGCCGGTGTGCACGGAAACGCCACCGAGGCGCCGACCACGATCGACCACCAGCACCGATTTGCCGAGCTTGGCCGACTGCACCGCGGCGCGGCGACCGGAAGGGCCGCTGCCGATGACCAGCATGTCGTAGTCCATATTGCCCCGTCCCTCTGCCCCTGAGCGCTTTGTTGCGCCGCAGCAAGCTAATGCCATCCGCACGGCAAATTCAACCGATTCGGATGGTGTCCCGTGTCGCTCGGGCGTTGCGCTTCGGAAAGCCCGACCTTGATCCGGACGACCTTGATTCCGAGACGGGTCTTCACCATTTCATTGTCGAGCGGTCCGCACCCTATGTCGGGCCTTGTTACGAGGAAGTGACATGAACGCGCGCGTTCTCGACGGTGAAATCATGAATACCCGGCTCGACGATGTCAGGGCCTATGAAGGCGTGCGCACGAGGCGCATCCTGGCCTTCGTGCTCGACTACATCATCGTCGCGCTGCTCACCATTCCCTTCGCCATACTGGTGTTCTTCCTCGGGCTCTTGACGCTCGGCGTGGGCTGGATGCTGTTTGGCGTCCTGGTGCCGGCCGTTGCCATCCTCTACATCTGGAATACGTTGGGCAGCGCCGACCAGGCCACCACGGGCATGAAGATGATGGGCATCCGCCTCGACCGCCTCGACGGCAGGCCGATCGACGGCCTGACCGCGGTCGTCCATTCCGTGCTGTTTTGGGCCGGCAATGTCATCCTGTCACCGCTAGTCCTGCTGGTGACCTTGTTCTCGGACCGCAAGCGGACGCTGCACGACCTTCTGCTCGGCACGGTGGTCAGCCGCACCGGCCGTTGACGGCGTTTCCACGAGGCGCCATAGCCGCATTGGTGCAAATGTGAAGGGGCTCGATCGCGTGCGCCTTCACAATCCTGTTGAATTTTTCGCCGGTCGGGCCAAAGGTAAGACGATTCGCAGGAGCGTTTCCCAGACTCGATGACGCAGCATCCAACCCAGTCGCCGCAATTCTTCCTGACCGCCCCGTCGCCGTGTCCCTATCTCGACGGCCAGTTCGAGCGCAAGGTGTTCACGCATCTGGTCGGCGACAAGGCGTCGGAGATGAACGACCTGTTGACGCAAGGCGGCTTCCGGCGGTCGCAAAACATCGCCTACAGGCCGGCCTGCGAGACCTGCCGCGCCTGCGTCTCGGTACGCATCCTCGCCCAGGAGTTCGCCCCCAGCCGCAACATGAAGCGCGTGCTGCAGCATAATTCCGACCTCGTCGGCGCCATGCACAATGCCGAGCCCTCGACCGAACAATATTCGCTGTTCCGCGGCTATCTCGATGCCCGCCACCGCCGCGGCGGAATGTCCGACATGACGGTGCTCGACTACGCCATGATGGTCGAGGACACCCATGTCGACACCAAGGTGATCGAATACCGGCGGCGCGGGCCCGATACCTTCATAACCGGCAAGGGTCAGGGTGAGCTTATCGCGGTTGCACTCACCGACAAGATGGCCGACGGCCTGTCGATGGTCTATTCCTACTTCAATCCCGATTTCGAGGAGCGTTCGCTCGGCACGTTCATGATCCTCGATCACATCGCCCGCGCCCGGGCGATGGGCCTGCCCCATGTCTACCTCGGCTACTGGGTCAACGGCTCGCGCAAGATGAATTATAAGATGCGCTTCATGCCGCAGGAGCATCTCGGCCCCAAGGGTTGGGAACGCTACACCAACGAAGCGGTTTCACGCTGAGTTTTTCCATCATCCACGCTTAAACTGTTTCAAGGCAGGAGATGCTGGTCTTTCAGCCGGTTGGCTGGAGAGAGTGCGCCATCGCACCGACCAGCCGTCGGCCTGCATTTCATTGCGAAAGCTCCTGCATGTCCTCTCACCATGATCACCAGAAGGGCCTTTTGATAACCGCTATCGGCGGACTGACGCTGACTGTCGACATACCTTTGATCCGACTTGCCGACGGCGGCGCATGGACAATCATGCTGCTGCGCACCGGCACCACATTCGTCGCGGCCATGATCATCTGGTCGATCTGGCGGGCTCTGGACCGAAACGCTCCACAGCTTATTCCGGGCTGGTCCGGCCTGATCGTGGCGATCTGCTATGGGCTGACCGGGATCACGTTCGTCACCGCCGTCTATCACACCTCGACCGCCGATCTCGTGTTCATCCTGGCCTTCAACACGGTGTTCGCAGGGCTGTTGTCCTGGATATTCCTGCGCGAGAAGCCCCGCATGGTGACCATCGTGGCGATGCTGATCATGATTCTCGGCGTGCTGGTCATTGTCGGCGGGTCAGTCGGCACCGGCAAGCTGTTCGGCGACTTCATGGCGCTGTGCTCGGCCTTCTTCATCGCCGTGGCCATCACCATCTCGCGCGCCAGCGGCAAGGACATGGGATTCACCTCGCTGGTCGGCGTCCTCCTGCCGATGGCCATGGCCGCCTTCATGGTGTCGGGCGAAGGCTTTCACGTGAATGCGCCCTGGTGGATCATATTCAACGGCGCCGTCATCATGCCGATCTCGTTCTTCTGCCTTGCCGCCGGGCCGAAATACATTTCAGGGCCGGAAGTGGCGATGTTCTACCTGCTCGAAACCGTGCTGGCGCCGGTCTGGGTGTGGATGATCTTCGCCGAGACACCGACCCGTAACAGCCTGATCGGCGGCGCGATCCTGATCGTCACGCTGGTCGCCCATTCGCTCTGGCAGTTGCATGACGGGCGCAAGCGGCGGCCGGATCTTGCGGTGCACCATCCGGTTTAAGGCGTGACGGCTTCGGGATCAGGCGCTGGCCTTCTTCGCCACGCCAGGTTCCGGGAGGACGTCGATCTGCGGACCGGCCTCGATCTCGGTCGCCGAGCCGGCGGCGGTCTCGTCGGACAGCTCCACCTCGCGCAGCCACTCGCGCCAGATAGCAACCAGCAGCGCCATCAGCACCGGGCCGATGAACAGACCAAGGAAACCCATGGTCTTGACGCCGCCGATCAGACCGAAAAAGGTCGGTAGGAAAGGCAATTTTATCGGTCCACCGACAAGCTTCGGGCGCAGCGTCTTGTCGACGATGAACAGCTCGACCGTGCCCCATAT
The DNA here is from genome assembly GCF_013170725.1 of Mesorhizobium erdmanii. Lineage (NCBI taxonomy): Bacteria > Pseudomonadati > Pseudomonadota > Alphaproteobacteria > Hyphomicrobiales > Phyllobacteriaceae > Mesorhizobium > Mesorhizobium erdmanii. The sequence goes on from NZ_CP033361.1 coordinate 4,469,761, forward strand.
GAACAGCGCCAGACCGGCCATGGGTGAGCCGCTTGCAGCGAGGTAAATCGAGACAAGGGTGAACGACAATGGTGCGCCGCCGGGGATGAGCGCCATGACACCGGTCAGCGCGCCGAGCGTCACCGGCGACGGCACGCCGGCCAGCCAGTAGGCGATGCCCAGCACCAGCCCTTCGCCAATGGCGATGACCGTCATGCCGGTCACCGTCGAGGAAATCGTCGCCGGCACGACGCGCGAAATCCGCTCCCACCGCGTCGGCAGGATGCGTTCGCCGAGCCGGTCGATCTGGCCGGCGAAATGCTCGCCATCGCGATAGGCGAAGAACAGGGCGATCATCATGAACAGCAGCGTCAGGAACAGGCTGAAGGCACTGCCGCCGGCGGCGAGCGCGCCGCGATAGATGCTGCCGATATTGGCGCCGCTGACCAGCTGGATCAGTTCACCAATGCCGCCGGGATGCCCGAAATTGGTCGTCCATTGCTCATTCAGCCAATCGCCGATGACAGGCATGGTCGCTATCCAGTGCGGCGTCACCGCACCATGCCGGTTGGTCTCGATCGCCCACGCCACCCACTCGCGCACCTCGTTGATGGCGTAGGTGCCGGCAAGCGCGATCGGTATCACCAGAAAGGCGAGGATGAACAGGATGGCGAAAGTGGCGGCGACGGTTCGGTTGCCGCCGACGCCAGCCAGCAGCCGCGTGTAAAGCGGCCAGCTGGCGAAAGCGATGACCAGCGCGGCGAGCACCGGGAACAGAAAGCCGTGGAAGAAATAGACGCCGGCGGCGACGATCAGCACCAGGAGCCAGCGCGCCGCCGACAAGGGCGGAATTACAGCCGACCGCAGCGGCGTCGACAGGCCGAACAGGCGCTGCTGCCGTTCCGGTTTCTGGATCCTGGATTCCTTCAAACGCCCGTCTCTCCCAAACACCCTTCCCCTTTATGCACCGATATAGTGCAGCAATCGTGACGATACTCCAAATGATTGGGGCCGGCAGGCCAGAGGGGGGCGCCGGACATAAGGCGCCAGCCTGTTCTGCTCAAAGCAGGACGTCGCGTCCGGTCGAACCGGTCCTGTCGCTTTGGCGACATCTCCCCAAAGGGGGAGATCAGGCGCTACCCAAATTTGCCCGTCCTCGGGAAACCCTTCGGCACCATGCGCCCGGCAGACGCTCGGGCGCCTATCCATTCAGCGAGTTCCTCGCGCGACCTGGTGAAGGTGCGGTCTGCCGAATCCTGCCAGGACAGGCCCGTTTCCAGCGTGAACGGCTTGAGATCGAGCAGGCCGCCATCCTTGTATTTCTGCAGCCGCACGCCCTTGCCGCGGCTCATCTCCGGAATTTCGGAGAGCGCGAACACCAGCATTTTCCGGTTCTCACCGACGATGGCGAGGTGATCGCCACTGACCGGGATGCAGCGCTTGGCTTCGTCCGGCGCCTTGACGTTCATCACCTGCTTGCCCTTGCGGGTGTTGGCGACGACTTCCTCTTCCGGCACGATGAAGCCGTTGGCGTCATATGAGGCCAGCAGCAGCTTGCGCTTGGGATCGTGGACGAAGGCTGTGACGATGTCCTGATCGTTGTCCATGTCGACGATGATACGGATCGGCTCGCCGTGGCCGCGCCCGCCCGGCAACCGGTCGGCGCCGATTGTGTAGAACTTGCCGCCGGTGGTGAAGACCAGCACCTTGTCGGTGGTCTGGGCATGGAAGGCGAGCTTGAGGCTGTCGCCTTCCTTGAAGGTCAGCGTCGAGAGATCGGCCAGATGCCCCTTCATCGCCCGCAGCCAGCCTTTTTCCGAAACGACAACGGTGACCGGCTCGCGCTCGATCATGGCGTGGGCGATATCGGTCAGGTCGTGCTCGGGCGCATCGGCGAACTGGGTGCGGCGCTTGCCGAGTTCCGTCTCCGGACCGAATTTGTCGCGGATGCTGGTGACTTCCCACTTGATCGTCGCCCACTGCTTGGCATCGGACGCCAGCAGCGCCTCGATCTGCTTCTTCTCGGTGGTGAGGCCGTCGAATTCCTTGCGGATCTCGAATTCTTCCAGCTTGCGCAAAGCGCGCAGGCGCATGTTGAGGATGGCCTCGGCCTGGGTGTCGGTGAGCGACCAGCGGGCCATCATCACCTGCTTGGGCTCATCCTCCTCGCGGATGATCTTGATCACCTCGTCGATGTTGAGATAGGCGATCAGGTAGCCGGCAAGGATCTCCAGCCGTCTTTCGATCTCGCCGAGGCGATGTTTCGAGCGGCGGATCAGAACGTCGCGGCGATGGTCCAGCCATTCCTGCAGCACGCCCTTCAGCGACAGCACATTGGGCACCTTGCCGCGCGACAGCACGTTCATGTTGAGCGGAAAGCGGCTTTCGAGCTCGGTGAGCTTGAACAGCGATTCCATCAGGATACCCGGGTCGACCGAACGGCTCTTCGGCACCAGCACGACGCGGATGTCCTCGGCGCTTTCGTCCCTGATGTCCTCGAGCAGCGGCAGCTTGCGCGCCATCAGGAGCTCGGCGATTTTCTCGATCAGCCGCGCCTTCTGCACGCCATAAGGGATTTCGGTGACGACGATGCTCCAGGTGCCCCTGCCCTGATCCTCCTGGATCCACTTCGAGCGGACACGGAAACCGCCACGCCCTGTCTTATAGGCTTCGAGGATGGAGGCGCGGCTGTCGACAATGATGCCGCCAGTGGGGAAATCCGGGCCCTGGACGAAATCCATCAGCTTCGCCACCGGCGCATCCCGATGCTCGATCAGGTGCAGTGCGGCGTCGCAGAGTTCGGCCGCATTGTGCGGCGGGATCGATGTCGCCATGCCGACCGCAATGCCGGACGAGCCGTTGGCAAGCAAGTTCGGGAAAGCGCCGGGGAGCACAACCGGCTCCTCATCTTCTTCATTGTAGGTCGGCCGGTAGTCGACGGCGTCCTCGGTGATGCCGGCGAGCAGCTCGGTCGCCACGTCGGTCATGCGCGCTTCGGTGTAGCGCATGGCGGCGGCGTTATCGCCGTCGATGTTGCCGAAATTGCCCTGCCCGTCGACCAAGGGATAGCGCATCGAAAAATCCTGCGCCAACCGCACCAGCGCGTCATAGATCGACTGGTCGCCATGCGGGTGGAACTTGCCCATCACCTCGCCGACGATACGGGCGCATTTGGCGAAGCCCTGGTCGGGATTGAGGCGCAGCAGGCGCATGGCATGCATGATGCGCCGATGGACCGGCTTCAATCCGTCGCGAACGTCGGGCAGCGCCCGGTGCATGATGGTCGACAGAGCATAGGCGAGATAGCGCTCTTCCAGCGCCTTCTTCAGATCGACCGGTTCGATGTGATCGCCACCGCCATCTTCAGGCGGCAAAAGCCTTTTTCCCATGGGCTGGGACTAGCCGAGCGGGTGATTCGCGGCAAGAGGCGCACATGGGAGCAGTCGATTTACGCCTATTCTGCAACAGAAAACAGCAAGGCCGAGCTTGCCGACCAACATCAATCTGTTACACGCCACATCTATTGCCAAGCACGACACCGCTCTACGGCCCGACCTTCATGCCAAATTCACTGCATTCTCCAATAGCGTTTGGATCGGGTTTGCCTTTCATCGCGATTTTCGACCATTGTGCCGGGACACGCCTTTTTCCCGTCCAGTTCGTCACGGAATGGTGATGGCGCGAAGAATTGAAAAACAATTTCAGGACACTCTCAGGGACCTTGCGATGACAATCAAACGCTCAACTCTCCGGAAATTCGCTCTTTCGACCTTCTTGTTCACCCTGCCGCTGAACGCGGCCCTTGCCCAGGACGCAGCTGTCGCCGACCGGCTAAAGGCGACGCTTGCCGCCCAGGGCGTCGATATCTCGTGGACCGGCGTCACCGGCGACAACACCAGCATGGTGCTGCAGGGCGTTGCCATCAAGCCGGCGGCGGAGAAGGAAGCCCTCACCATCGGCGACGTGAAACTCGAGAACGTCACCGAAGCCAATGGCGGCTACGACATCGGCACGGTGTCGACCTCGGCCTTCGAACACAGCAAGGACGGCGTCACGCTCAATCTCAGCCCCTTCGTCATTCATGACATGACGGTTCCGGCCGACGGCTCCACCGGCCCGCTGGGCTCACTGATGATGTACAAGTCGGCCGAACTTTCCAACATGACGGTCAAGGTCGCCGACAAGACCGCCTTCTCGATGGACGGGCTTGCCATCCAGATCACGCCGCCGGCGGACGGCAAGGCGATGGAATTCACCGGCAATACGGAGAAATTCTCGGCCGATCTGTCGCTGGTCGACGACCCCAAGTCCAAGGAAGTCATCGACGCGCTCGGCTATCAGAACATCTCAGGCAATTTCGCAGTGGCCGGCAACTGGCAGCCGGCGGACGGCAAGATGGAGCTGTCGAAATACGACATCTCCGTCGAGAATGCCGGCACGCTCGGCATGACCTTCGACCTCGGCGGCTACACGGTCGACTTCATCAAGTCGCTGCAGGAGATGCAGAAGAAGATGGCCGCTCAGCCTGCAGGCGCCGACAATTCAGCACAAGGCATGGCCATGCTCGGTCTGTTGCAGCAGCTGTCGTTCAACAGCGCCTCGATCCGCTTCGACGACGATTCGCTGACCGGCAAGGTGCTGGACTATGTCGGCAAGCAGCAAGGCATGTCGGCCAAGGACATTGCCAACCAGGCCAAGGCGATCGTGCCGTTCGGCATGGCGCAGCTCAACAATCCGGAATTGACAGCGCAGGTGACCGCGGCGGTCAGCAAGTATCTCGACGATCCGAAGAGCCTCGAAATCTCGGCCGAACCGCCGGCATCGGTGCCGTTCGCGCTGATCATGGCGGGCGCAATGGCGAACCCGCTCGACCTGCCAAAGACGCTCGGCGTCAGCGTCAAGGCCAACGAGGACTGATCAAAGCGATCTCAAGACACGAAAATAGCCCGGCATCGCTGCCGGGCTATTTTTTGGATTATCGAATCGAAAGAATCGGTTCGGACGGCTCTTTAAAGTGCCACCTTCATCTCGCGATTAGGCGTCCTTCTTGGTCGGCGCGACACGCAGCGCCAGTTCGCGAAGCTGCTGCGGCGAGGCTTCCGAGGGCGCGTTCATCAGCAAATCATAGGCCTGCTGGTTCATCGGGAACATGGTGATCTCGCGTAGGTTCTTAGCCCCGACCAGCAGCATCACAACGCGGTCGATGCCGAATGCCGCCCCGCCATGCGGCGGTGCGCCATACTGGAAAGCGCGATAGAGCCCGCCGAATCGTTCTTCGACTGTCTGACTGTCCAGGCCAACCATTTCGAAAGCCTTGACCATGGTCTCTGGCAGGTGGTTGCGGATACCGCCTGAGGCGATCTCGAAGCCATTGCAGACGGCGTCGTATTGAAACGCCTTGATGCCGAGTGGATTCTCGCCGTTCAGCGCGTCGATGCCACCTTGCGGCATCGAGAACGGGTTGTGGGCAAAGTCGATCTTCTTCTCCTCTTCGTTCCATTCGAAGAACGGGAAGTCGACAATCCAGCACATCTCGAAGCGTTCGCGGTCGACGAGGTTCAGCTCCTCGCCGGCACGCGTGCGCGCGGCACCGGCAAAGGAAACGAACTTCTTCGGATCGCCGGCGACAAAGAAGGCGGCGTCGCCATCGGCAAGGCCGAGTTGCTGGCGGATGGCCTCGGTGCGCTCCTCGCCAATGTTCTTGGCAAGCGGGCCGGCGCCTTCGAGCTTTTCGCCTTCCTTGCGCCAGAAGATGTAGCCCAGCCCCGGTTGGCCCTCGCCCTGCGCCCAGGAATTCATGCGGTCGCAGAAGGCGCGGCTGCCGCCGGTCTTGGCCGGAATGCCCCACACCTCGGCCTTCGGGTCGTTGGCCAGGATGTTGGCGAAGACCTTGAAGCCGGAATCACGGAAATGGTCGGAGACGGCCTGCATCTCGATCGGGTTGCGCAGGTCGGGCTTGTCGGAACCATACCTGCGCATGGCGACATCATAGGGGATGCGCGGCCAGTCCTTGGTGACGGGCTTACCGTTGGCGAAAGCCTCGAAAACGGAGGTCATCACCGGTTCCATGGTCGACAGGACGTCGTCCTGCTCGACGAAGCTCATTTCGAGGTCGAGCTGGTAGAACTCGCCGGGCAGACGGTCGGCACGCGGGTCCTCGTCGCGGAAGCAGGGCGCGATCTGGAAATAGCGATCGAAGCCCGACACCATGATCAACTGCTTGTACTGCTGCGGCGCCTGCGGCAGCGCGTAGAAGGTGCCGGGATGAATGCGCGACGGCACCAAGAAGTCGCGTGCGCCTTCCGGCGACGAGGCGGTGAGGATCGGCGTCGAGAATTCGGTGAAGCCGACATCGGTCATGCGCTTGCGCATCTCGGCGATGATCTTGGTGCGCGCCACGATGTTTTTGTGCAGCGTGTCCCGGCGCAGGTCGAGGAACCGATACTTCAGCCTGATGTCTTCTGGATAGTCCGGCTCGCCGAAGACCGGCAATGGCAGTTCCTTGGCCGCCGACAGCACCTCGATCTCGCGGGCGAAGATTTCGATCTCGCCGGTCGGCAGGTTGGCGTTCGTGGTCTCGGGCAAGCGCGCCTTGACTTCGCCGTCGACGCGGATGACCCATTCGCCACGCACGGTCTCGGCGACCTTGAAGGCCGGCGAATCGGGGTCGGCGACGATCTGGGTCAGGCCGTAATGGTCGCGCAGGTCGATAAAGAGCAGGCCGCCATGGTCGCGCACGCGATGTACCCAGCCCGACAGGCGAACGGAATTGCCGACGTCGCTCTTGCGCAATTGGGCACAGGTATGGCTGCGGTAACGGTGCATGGTCATAGGTACAAGTCCGGGGTGCTGGGTTGCGGCCGAAGCATCAAAGCCCGGCCCAAAATTTGCGCGAAAAGCGCATGAGAGGCCGGATTTGTCAAGGCGAGCGCCCATGCCTGTCTCTCACCCCACCCGCGCCCCTGGCCTCATCGAGCCAATGCGGGTTCGCCAGTCACGCAACGTCCAGTCACCCAACCTCATGCGCCACCATCCTCTGACCAATTGGTCGGACTGATCGATGCGTTAGCTTCGGCAAAGGATTTTGCCGGCAACATTGCCGCTGGCGTTGATCGTGGCAATGGTTCAAGAAGGGATCACCGATACGTGATCGCCTCTTTTCATGTCCTCCATCCGCCCGCTGATCCCGCTTCTTCTCGCCGCAGGCATCCTGCTCGGCGGCAATGGGCTGCAGAGCACCCTCATTGCGCTACGAGGCGCGCAGGAGGGGTTTGCCGCTTCCGACATCGGCCTGATGGGGACCTTCTATTTCGCCGGCTTCCTGCTCGGCTGCCTTGCCATCACCCGCATGATGAAGGCGGTCGGCCATATCAGGGCGTTTTCGGCGCTTGCCGCGATCGCCTCGGTCGGCACCTTGCTGCTGGTTCTGGTCCTCGATCCGTGGATGTGGTGCGCGGTGCGTTTTGCCGGCGGCTTCTGTTTCGCTGGGCTGTTCACCATCGTCGAGAGCTGGCTGAATTCAGGCGTCACCAACAAGGACCGCGCCCGCGTGCTGGCGATCTACCGGATGGTCGATACCGGCTCGGTCACCGGCGCGCAGTTCCTGATCCCGATCTTCGGCGCCGGCGGCTTCACCATCTTCGCCATCATGTCGATCATGATCACGCTATCGCTGGTGCCAGTCTCGCTCGGCGACCGTTCCAACCCGACGCCGCCGGAGGAGGTCAAGCTCGACCTCGCGCGCGTCTGGCGTATCTCGCCGCTCGGCTGCTTCGGCTGCATTGCCGTGGGCGTCACCAACAGCGCCTTTCGCACGCTGTCGCCGGTCTATGCCGAGCAGATCGGCATGTCGGTTGCCGATGTCGTCACCTTTGTCAGCGTCGGAATCTTCGGCGGCGCCATCATCCAGTATCCGCTAGGCTACCTCTCCGACCGCTGGGATCGGCGCCGGGTGCTGTTGATGACGACGTGCTGCGCGATGCTCTCGGCCTTAGCGCTGGTGTTCATCGCCGGCAGCAACCCGCTGCTCAATTTCGTCATCATCTTCATCTTCGGCTGTTTCGCCATGCCGCTCTATTCGCTGTCGGCGGCACATTCCAACGACCGCGCCGACACCGGCGAGTTTGTGCTGATCAATGCGGCGCTGATGCTATTCTATTCCTTCGGCGCCATCGGCGGCCCTTTCGCCGCGTCAACGGTAATGCAGCATTTCGGGCCGAGCGCCCTCTTCGTGTTCAGCGCCATGGTCTATGCGATTTTCATCGCCGTCATCCTCTACCGCATGCAGGCGCGGTCCGGCGTGCCCGCGGGCAGGCGCAGCCGTTTCACCGCGCTGCTGCGCACTTCGACGGTTTTCGCGCGGCTGGCGAGGCGGAATGGTGATTCCGACGGCCCAGGAAGCTCATGATGGCGGCGCCAAAGCTTGACGAAAGCCTCCCCGGCTGAAATCTAGGAAGACCTTACTCCTGCCAAAAGCGATTTGATGCACGTCATCACCACCCAGAAAGAACTCGAGACCGTTCTCGCCGCTTTCGAAAAGTCGGATTTCGTCACCGTCGATACCGAGTTCATCCGCGAAACGACCTTCTGGCCGATCCTGTGCCTGATCCAGATGGCGGCCCCCGGCGTGACGGCGCTGATCGATCCGTTGTCGCCGGACATCGACCTGAAACCCTTCTTCAGACTGATGGCCAACGAGGCGGTGGTGAAAGTCTTTCATGCCGCCCGGCAGGACATCGAAATCATCGTCCATCTCGGCGATCTCGTTCCGCACCCGGTGTTCGACACGCAGGTCGCGGCAATGGTCTGCGGCTTCGGCGACAGCGTTTCCTACGACCAGCTGGTGCAGCGCATCACCGGTGCGCGGCTCGACAAGTCGTCGCGCTTCACCGACTGGCGCCACCGGCCGTTGTCCGACAAGCAGCTCGACTACGCCCTGGCCGACGTCACCCATCTGATCGAGGTCTATCAGCACCTCAATGCCGAATTGAAACGGGAGGATCGCGCCCACTGGCTGAACGAGGAGATGGACGTCCTGACCTCGCGCGAGACATACGATCCGCACCCCGAAGATGCCTGGAAGCGGCTGAAGATGCGGCTGCGCAAGCCTCAGGAATTGGCCATCGTTCAAGCCGTGGCTGCATGGCGCGAGCGCGAGGCGCGCGAGCGCGACGTGCCGCGCGGACGCGTACTCAAGGACGACGCGATCTACGAGGTGGCGCAGCAGGCGCCGCGCGACGCGGCGGCCCTTGCCAAGCTGCGCACCACGCCCAAGGGCTGGGAGCGCTCCTCGACGGCGACGGCCCTGCTTACGGCGGTCAACACGGCGCTGTCGCTGCCCAAGGAGCAGATGCCGAAGCTGCCGAAGAATTTCCAGCCGCCGGAGGGCTCGAGCGCCGCGGCGGAACTGTTGAAAGTGCTGCTCAGGATCGTCGCCGAAAAGCAGGGGGTGGCGTCGAAAGTGCTCGCCTCCAGCGACGATATCGACCGCATCGCGGCCGAGGGCGAGGAAGCCGATGTGCCGGCGCTGCAAGGCTGGCGGCGCGCGGTGTTCGGCGAACAGGCGCTGAAACTGGTGCGCGGCGAGATCGGGATAAAATTCGACAAGCGCAAGATCGCGGTGTTCGACCTGTAGCGCCATGCCCGCCCCGCCCTGCGGAGCGGGCAATGACAGCTCAAACCGCCCCGAGCAGATGCAGCACGAACCAGATCCAGGCCAGCGCCAGCACCACCGCGCCCGCGAAGAAAAAGCGGCTGCGCAGCCGCAGATTGTTGCTGGTCAGGTGAGCCCAGGCGTGGAAATAGCGAGTGGCGACAAAGATCCACATCAGCGCCAGGGTCAGATAATTGACGCCGTTGGTGACGTGCAGTGTCAAGCACAGCACATAGAAAAGCACCGGCAGTTCGAACTGGTTGCTGAGATTGCTGGCGACGGTGACGCAGGACGCCGGTTCGGTCGAACGTACCTTGTACTGACCGACCTTGGCTTCGCCCGACTTGACGGCGACATATCTGCGCCGGCCCAGCACGCCATAAACGATGTAAATCAGCAGAACATGGGCCAGAACAGGCCAGAAGATCGTCGTCTGGTTCATGAAGTTCCCTCTTCCCTGCCTGACATCAAGCCTGGCGTCTCAGGCCCATCAGCCAGAAAGTGGCGATGACGACCACAGGAATGGCGAGAAGCGCGAATTTGGTGACGGTCAGAGCCGAGGCGAAAGACAGCGAATCCGGATTGGCGGACAGGAAATCGGACAGAAGGCGCGCCACGGCGATGTTCTGGGCATAGTCGGCAAGCATGTAGGGCAGCACCAGCACCAGCGCGAAGATCGACTGCACCTGCCCGGGAAGCACGCGAAAATTCTCCAGGCGCCGGCCGGTTGCCAGGATCAGGCTCACCAAGGTCAGCGACAGCAGCGCCGGGAACAGGAGATCGAAGGTCAGATAATGCCAGACCAGAATGATCTCGCCGCCGCGTCGGCCAAGTGCCGTCAGCCACGCCATGCCTTCGTCGGGCGTGAAGCCGAAATAGCGCATGTCGAGCGACGGCAGACCGCCGCTCAACTGGCGGAAATAGAAGAATTCCAGCAGCGTCATGGCGATGAAGACCGCCGCCGACAGGAAACACAATGCACCCGCGTGTCGCGACAGCCGCAGGATCATCGCCGTCAGGCTCCGCCCGAGCCCGTATTGTTCAGGCTCCGCCGGGATAGTTCGGGCTTTCGCGCCGTCCGCCGGGCTCAATGCCTTGTCGAACAAGGGATTTGTGCCTTTTCCCTTATAAGTCATTGATTTCATGTGTCCCGCTGCCTTGCCGATGGTTGCCACTCTTTACCTTTGACACGCCACAATCTACCATTGTTTGTGCTGACACAGCGCTGACACAGCCTCGAACGGGAACAGGGACAATGGCAGAACCACTCGGTTCCGATAAAGAGATAGCGAAATTACCGAGTCCCGGGAAGGGCCAGCGCCTTTTATGGGACGGCGATGTGCCTGGGTTTGGTGTTCGCATAACCTCCGCCGGCTCCCGCAGCTTTGTCTTCAACTACCGTGTTCGAAGCACTGGTAAAGAGCGACGCTACACAATTGGGTCGGCTGGCGACTGGAAAGTCAGCGCCGCTCGGCTGGAGGCCAAGCGGCTTCGAAAGGTTGTCGACCTGGGGGGTGACCCATTGGGCGACATCGAGGCGTCACGTCGGCAGGCAGACGAGGAGAAGAAGCGCAACAAGACGGTCAACGACCTGTGCGACGACTTTGAGGCGAACCATCTGCCCGCGCTGCGGCCGGCCAGCCGCAAGTTTTACCGCCTCGCCATGAAGAATCACATCCGACCGGCGCTCGGCAAGAAGCGGATCGAGGACGTCGAACGGAGCGATGTCGAGAGGCTTTTCAAGAAACTGTCGGACCTCGGCTGGCGCCACCAGGCCAATCAGTGCGTCACCCTTATCTCGACGCTGTTCGCCTACGCGAAGCATCCCGATCGCCGCTGGTACGTCGGCGAGAACCCCGCAGTGGGCGTTAAGAAATTCAGCCTCGCAGGCAGGGAGCGCTACCTAAGCCCAGCCGAGACGAAACGCTTGGCACGGGCAGTCGATGATCTCGACGACAGGCAGGCCGCAGCGATCATTCGGGTGCTTCTGCTGACCGGTGCACGAGTCGGCGAGACATGCCGGATGCGTTGGGAGCAAATCGACTTCCGCCGAGCGGTCTGGACCAAGCCGGCCAGCACCACGAAGCAGAAGAAGGATCACCGTCTCCCCATCACCGCCCCGGTTCTGGAGGTTCTGTCGAAGGTCCAGAAGGAGCAGGATCCGGCCTCCGAGTGGGTGTTTCCCGGCCGGAGCAAGGAAGGCTTTCGCAATGACATCCGCGCGGCTTGGAGCGCTGCGCTGAAGGCAGCGGAGATCAAGAGCCTACGGGTGCACGACCTGCGGCACAGCTTCGCCAGCACGCTGGTCGGCGGCGGCTTCTCGTTGCCCATGATCGGAGCCGCGCTTGGGCACAGCAACGTCTCGACGACCATGAGGTATGCGCACCTCGCCGACGATCCTCTGCGTGAGGCAATGACGCGCGCAGCGGACCTGATCGAAGCTCCCACGAAGAACGAGCCGGCCGAGGTAGTGAAGCTCTCCGACAGATCATCTGGATGACGCCTCTGCCGCCGTCGGCACCGGATGCCGGATGCCGGATGTTAGGTGCGAAGTTTGGACATGTCCAAACGGAGACGTCGCTGGCCTCATCTTTCTTTTCAACAGCATCGCCGAGATCTGACCTTCGGTGTCAGCAAAAGGTCAGCGCGTGTAACCGTTTCGGTTACGTGTAACCATTTCGGTTACGCTCCCGCAACACATGTGAATAACTACAAACAATCCCTTGTTTCTTGCGCATTGTTGACGCAAATATCACCCATATTTCGGCAATCAAAAGAAGCCGCCGCACGCCTGCCAGCACCCTCCCTATGAGGGCAACCTGGGATCACACGCGCCTTGACCGGTATATGCGGATTTGATTGTCCCTCCGGGTGCTTGCACGCGAAAGCGCGCGCCCGGATGGCAGTGTGAGGCTCGGGAACGCAGACAATCTGCGCCCGACGGCTTTGATACTACATGAACGAGTACGGCGGGCGCCCAGGAAATGGAGCTTGTCATGGACTACAACATTTTCGACGAGTGGCCGACTGAGGACGAATTCGCGAAGGCAAATGGCCTGACGAAGCGCCAGGTCGCTCAGATGCGATCTAAGCCGGACGGCCTCCCCTTCGCCAAGCGCGGCCGGCAGATCATCATCCATATGCCGACGGCGCGCGACTGGCTGATGAAGCGTCTTCATCACCCGAACCCAACGCGCGGACGCGGAGCGCGCAAATGAGCGCGGTTGACCTGCCCACCGGTTCTACCAGGCTCAGCCACGAGCATACCGCAGCGATCGATGAAGCGGTTGAGTTTCTTATCATTGTGCCGCCACTCGAGCGCCCTCGCCCCTTGGTGCCAGCGCTCCGCGAGATGTTTGGTCTGAGCCCGTTTGAATGCTGCGAGGCAATCCGCGAAAGCCATCGACCGGCCATTGCAGGCCGATCATCGGACCAGTGATGTATGGTCGAGGCACGGAAAGACCTGTGGTCGAAGGAGTTGCACGAGCTGTCGAAATACGACTGGCTCACAGCAGTCGGCCTATCACCAGACCATCGAACGAGCCCGCTCGACCTTCGGATCGCGATCACATTGATGAGCCATGCCGACCCTAAGACCAAGCTCGCATGGCCGTCACAGCAAACGCTGATGGCCTATGCGGGGGTAGCTGATGAGAGGCAAGTCCGCACCGCAATATCATCACTCTGCGCGAGCGGAGCGCTTGTGCGCATCTACATCGGCAAGCTCGACAGTTCGAGGCGGGAGAAGATCAACCGGACTTCACGCGGCAAGGCTTACGAATTGCAGATGTTTTGGGCCTTTGAAGTGTTTGAAGCGTCAGCCAACGGCGCCGGACAGCGAGAGCCACCGCAGTTGCGTTCAGGAAAGCAACGCCGGACTACGGTAGTCCGGTCTAAGCAGGATGCCGAGAAAGAGCCAGACCGGACTACGGCAGTCCGGTCTGGCCATGATGCAGAGAAAGTGCCAGACCGGACCACGGCAGTCCTATCGAATAGGACTACGGCGGTCCGGTATGAACAGGACTACAGCCATCCGCCTAATCCTAAGCTGAACCTAAAGGAAACTGAAAGGGCCGGGAAAACGGTTGAAGGCTTGGCGCCTACGCGAGAGAGCAACGGTTACGCGAAGGCGAGCCGGGGCGGATGACGCGCGCTAACGATAGGCGGCGAGCGAAGCGCGCTTTTCAATCGCGCTGTAGCTTCGCTCGCCGCCGGATCCAGTTCGCACCTGGACCCGGCCGCAAGGCCGGGCTTTGAGTGCCCGAGCCAGCGCCCGGCAGAGCAGCGACGGCCTTCGGGCATCTTTCCCGCAGCCGAAGGGCTCCGCGCTAGTCCTGGCCCTGCCCTCGTCGATCTGGCGCACTATCCGAGGTCTCTCGAAAATGTTCCTCGATCAGAACAATTTCCGTGATGTCCCCGCGGGCAGTCGTGCCTCTGGTCCCGTTGCAGCGAGCCGGCGGCAGGTGATTTCGATCAATGGCGGTCCGAGCCCTTACCGCTCCCCGAAGTCGGCGACATCAGAACCGCTGGGAGGACCAACCATCGATGGTGTAGCATCGATTAACGGCCACGCCGCGCCCCGAAAACACCGACGAGCGTGCGACCAGAAGATTGATGGAGAAGAATGTTGAACGACCTCCCCACCGTACAGCGGTTTCGTGCACCCCCGGCCTTCACTCAACTACCGGCGAACCCTCATCGCGCGTCCTGCCCTGTCCCTGCCTCGAAACTGATCGGGTTTCCGAACCCGTCAAAGTCGCTGGCTTCATTTCGGGGTGCGTGGGCGCTTCTCAGTAACCGTTCCGAGCCGGGAACGGTTTTTCAGTCTCGTTACCAGCCGCGACGTCGAGCACCCATTCGTCTGCGCTTTTACCGGTCAACGCGCTGACATGGCCTTGAACAACTGCCCATTCTTGCTGTCGAACGCCAACGGCAGCAATGCGCCTCATTTCAGTCGTTGGCGCGACCCTGGACAAATCGTAGAAGCTGCCGGTCCGCCTAGCCGGGCGGAATGTCCATGACGGGGTGGGCTGCCGACAGTCTGCTTTGAAAGCGGTAGCCCCAAAAAGCAGACATCTGCATATTGGCGAATTAGGGGCCAGTAGCAGTAAGTCCGCTTTTGGTCGCGGTAGCGGTGACGCACTCGTAGCTAGTCTAGGCCACGAATAGATGATCGGTCAGACAGATCCGCGGAAGTGAGGTTTAGTTCAGAACGCCCACCACCCACCCGGCCGGTCTGTCGGACGCTTTCGATTGTGTCGCTTGCCGATAGGATTCGGAGAAGACGGGTACGAGAATCTCGCGCTCTGCCCGCAAGATACGAATAAGCTCCTCACCCATGTTTAGATGCCTGAAGATTGCAATGGTGTCGTCGATGGTGGCGAGGAAACGAGGTGGCTTGGCTTTGATTACTTTTATAATCAGGTTTGCGTATCCCTCAGCCAACGACTCTGCATTATCGTCGCCCCCCTTTGCCTGATCGTCGTCCTCCTCGTACGGCAATTCTGACAAGGCCTTCTCGGTTCTGTCGGCCTCAAGTTGTATTTGGAGCATGGTGTAGACTAGGATGTCGCGCGACATGCGCTCGTCGAGCGATTTCCGAATTACGGGATCTGAGATCCACTGGTTGGACGAGGTCGCCTTATCCAGTACATGTTGTGCAACCTCCGCCATCTCGTCCAACCACGGGTCGAGATTCTTATCGGGTCCAATGGCCTCGAACAGCAGCGTCCAGAAATTCTTTCTCTGACGTGCACCATCGAAAATGGTTAGCCTAAGCAAGTGCCGGAAGACAGCGTTCGCATCGACCGCCGCCGCAGCCAAGATCAATTTCCTGACATTCGGGTTCAGTTTGGTTGATCGCGAAAGTACAAGTTCGAACGCCCCGTCGAAAAGCGGATCAGTAGGGTCCCGAGCAATCGCGACTATGGCGTCCTGCCAGAACTTCGAATTCGGATTCTGCTGCCAGGCCTCGAACCGTCCGGGGTAACCGGTAGCAATGGCGAAGCACGCTTCGAACAGCTCAGGATGCTGCTTTCGGATTTCTACATGCCCATCTTTGTACCGGCTCCCGGATGGAAGAAGCACCTCCTCGATCTCCTTCGGCACCTCTCGTCGTGTAAGGGCCACGGCCTGGCGCCAGATCCGATCCGAAGTATCTTTCGTGAGCGTACGCAAAAGCGCATCTCGCTCCAAAGCAGAAAGCGACGGCCACCATTCGACGGCGTTCGAGACCGCCGTGAGAAGGTTACCTGTTAGGTGGAGGTCAAGGAGCCTCTGAACTCCATCGGCACGAAGATCGGCACGAGTGCTAAGGTAGTCGAACAGGAGATCTATCACGCCCAATGAGAAATCGTTGAGGTAGCCACCTTCGCCATCCGTTCGCCTTGCCCAAGAGATCCAACTATCGCAGAGCGAGGCGATGGCCTCCGAAGCAAGGATCTTTCCAGCCTTGCGGCCGACGTCGTAGAGGCGCGCCTCGTTGAAATGCGCCTGTGCGGGCAGTGCATCGAGCACCGTAGGCATTAGGGCTTGGAACAGTTCCCACGGAACGGATTCCGGCGTCAGTCTGCCCCGATCAAAGACGACGAGAAATCTAAGAAAGACGGTGGCATTGGCTGGCGTTACCATGGCTTTCAAACCACGGACGACTTGCTGCTGCCGCGGCTCGCTCAGGTGGATGAACGCCTTGGCGGTGCTTTCGACCGCTGCGCGTGCAACGGCGGGATGGGTTTCATCGAATATGCGCCCCAGTACCTCGTTGTCGTCCTCCCTCGAACGAGAAAGCCATATCTCCACGGCCTCAGCTCGAACGACGGCGGCATCATAAGATAGCAGGCTTTCAACGTGGCGGCGGCTTGCCGACTCAGGGTTGTGCTTGAGGAAGAGGATTGCCTCGCCAGCAACCTCCGGAGTGAGCGCGGAACCGCTCGGACTCTCGAGAATTTGGAGCGCCGGCGCGACATCTACTTCATCGGGCCCTACGTAGAATCGAAGGAACTCATCGTCGCGTACGTTCCCATCCGGCGGGAGCATCGGCTCTCCTTCATGCCAATCGAGGGACTCGATCTGAATGGCACTGACATGGTCCGCCGCTTCCGCGACATCGATCCCCGCTTCCGTCGCAGCACTGTAATGTCGGTTCAGGAAGTCAAAACAAATGTCGCGAGTAGTGAGGTACAATGATTGAAGCCCCTCCTCCGCCCTCTTGAGGACAAGCAGCGCGTCCTTGCTGCCCAGCCTAACCATCAGCCAATCCAGGCCCCGGGCCGCGGCTCTCGTAGTAGCCGGAGATCTCGCGAAGAGGGCCCGTTCATGCATTACCATCATGTCGTCAATCTCCCGCCTTGGCAGAGGTCGGAATATGCGTTCTGCGG
Source organism: Mesorhizobium erdmanii (assembly GCF_013170725.1). NCBI lineage: Bacteria > Pseudomonadati > Pseudomonadota > Alphaproteobacteria > Hyphomicrobiales > Phyllobacteriaceae > Mesorhizobium > Mesorhizobium erdmanii. The sequence continues at coordinate 4,486,768 of NZ_CP033361.1, forward strand.
CCGAGCGATACATCGCGTGGGTGAAACCGCTGCGATGGGAGGAATCGGTTTCAACCATGCGACGACGCTCGAGCATGTCGAGATCCTCCTGATCGTCATCAGAGATCGACATTTCACCCGTGTAATTGGGAAGCGTCGCCTGCGCGCGCTTGCCACCGCCAAGGGTTCGGGTCAGACCCAGATACGATGCCTTGCTCGGCAGTAGGTCTCCGCCTTTGCCGGCAACGAAAGCGAGGTCCTGTCGAGCCACCGGCTCCTGCGGCGCGGAGCCCAGCGCCAGGGCTTTCAGCATGGTTGGCGATCTGCTTTCGAGGCGCAGCGCTCCGGCAAGGACATCAGCATCGACAGTGGCAGCGCGGACCGCATCCTCCACGCACATGGTACCTGATCGAGCAGAAGGTAGATTAGCGAGGTATTCCAGCGTACCAGGTTCTAAGCGCACCGACCCAGCGCGGAGCGCTTGGCCCACGGCCGACCGCAAGGGATCGGCGAGGCCGCTGCGGATGCAGAAGGATTGCCAGACGGTCGCAAGGAACGCGCTCGGACGCTCGGACATGTCGACCCAAGCCACCCCCGCGGGCTTACTGTCTTGCAGAACCTCGACGCCTGCGACTTCAAGCAATCGCTCCCGACCCTGTGAGACGATCAAACGCCTGTTCGCGCGAAGGCGAGGAACAAGCGCAGACAACCGTTGCAGCTGCCGTTCCGGCTCCGGCGCCGGGTGCGCGCCGCCGAGGGGGTCGTCCAGAACCGCAATGCGGAGGCCACCAGCAGGGTCGAACAAGAAGCGCTCGACCTCCTCAATGGTCCCGAACTGCTCAATCCTTGCTCCATGGCGTTCGAATTGCCCGGCGATCCATTTTGCGGTGGTTGACTTGCCGCACCGCGTCACTCCGGAAAGAAGGAGGCAATTGTCGGTGCTGAAGAGCGCTGTCCAGTCGGCCTCTTCGGAACCTGGTACATAGTCCAACGGGATGATGGACGATGGTATCTCTCGGGCTATCTGCGCCTCGATCGCGGACGCTAGATCTTCGCCATTCTTGCGCTTAGTGCCGACAATCGCTCGCAGTCGTGCGATCATGTCGCCCAGACGATCGTCGGGGATGCCTCTTTTGCGAAGATGCCGTTCGATGCGATCCGTGACGGTATCCTTCGTCGCGCGATCCAAAATCGCAATGCGGCTCAGAACGTCACGAACGTGTTCGACCGTAAAGGTCGCGGCCGTGGCTGCATGATGCAGAACGCGGTCGCTGTGGAGCTTTCCTTGGCCGTTGTCGTCGATTGCGCTTGCCCGGAATGCCTGGATGAACTGCTTTGCGAGGTTCACTTTGATGGTTGTGGCTGACTGGCCACGAGGCCAATCGTCCCCGACAATTAAGGGCTCAAGTGCGTCGCTCGCGCGGCCTGTCGCGATCACGATCACTCTTCGCTGCGAGTCGGCCATCAGACGCTCGATCAGCATCCCGCGGTCCGTCCGCTCAGGGAAATGCGTCATCCACAGCGCTAAGCTCTCGATGGTCGCCGGCGTTGAACCGGCCTTGACCTGCACTTCGAAATGGAGCGCATCAGGTGATGTGGTGTAAAGCGAACCATCCTCTCCACCCTTCGGCTCGACAACGAACCTGTCGATGCCGACACCCGCATCTACGAAACGCAACACTGTATGGACGCAGGCCAAGTCCTGAAACTCGAAGCTCTCTGGGGCAGTGCGTGCGATGGACATATCCGGCTCATCGTCGTTCGGATGCTTTGTGGCTCGGCTTCTACAGCATGGGCTATAGTGTTCCTACTGCTGTCCAGTAAAAATGAGCCTCCATCAAGCTGTACCGATCCATCAAGTCTGAATGTCCTAAAGTGCGGCAGCACGCCATCGGACATCGCCGGCCGATACGCTGTCAATTTCGGCCGTGGCGGCGACTCCCAAAGCTCGGCCGGTGACACCCAAACGCTGAGTAGTCGGTTCCTACATCGGATTGGCGCAAATGACCCCCACCGAGCAGATCGCTTCCGCCCCGCCTGGAACATAGTGTCGCCAGAGAGAATGTCCGCTTTTACATATCCGACGCGCAACTTAGAACGGCTGGAATGGGGTCGTCGGCGGCCGTTGGATTTCGGCCTGCCGAACGGCAGCTTTATCCAGCGGTTAACCCAAAGGCGGACTGTCGGTTATCGTGAAGAGTTTCGGGCGCCGGCAGGCGTACGAAAGTCCCCGAGGAAGGAACCCGCGGGCCACAGTCGATGGCTATGGGGATTTCGATCTGCGGCTGATGTCGGCGATGGCTGGGGCGTCGCCAGGGAGGGCAGAGATGGATGCCGACAGGCCGCTTCGTTGCGCCTCCATGGGGTATGGCCCGCCCGGCACGCGGCTGGGCGCAGCTGTGTCGGCGTTGATGATCACCATGGACGTGCGTCGATCCGTTGCCGGAGGTTGAGTGCCTGCGGCTGAATGCTGGATGATACCATGCCGGGTCATGGGGCGTTCTCCGGGTTCGGTGTCGATTTGTCCGGGGGCCCGCGCGGCTGCCTCCATCGGTCGAAGGTCTCGATGACGATCATGCGTCCGCCACAGCAGGGGCATGGCGGGCGGAAGTCGTCCGGTTCTTCCATGGTGTCCTTATCGAACGCTGCGGCGACGTTCAGGAGTTCGCGCGCAAGCGCGAGGCTGGCCTTGCGAGCGGAGCCGGCAAGCAGCCCGTAGTGTCGGATGCGATGGAAGCCGCGCGGCAGGACGTGCAGCAGGAAGCGGCGGATGAACTCATCGGTGGCGATCTTCATGACCTGCTGCCGCTCGGCGCCAGGGCGACGATAATCCTTGTAGCGGAAGGTGACGCCGCTCTCGTCGAAACGGATGAGGCGCCGGTTCGAGATCGCGACCCGGTGCGTGTATCGCGACAGATAGGCGAGAACCGCTTCCGGCCCGGCGAAGAGCGCCTTGGCGTAGACCACCCAGCGCTTCTTCCGGACCGGCGACAGGTGGCGCAGGAATGCCCGCCGGTCGGCGAGGTGCGCCATCGATCCGAAGAAGCTGAGCCGGCCCATATCGTGCAGCGCGAGCAGCCGCGTGAGGAACAGCCGTCGGAACAGCTTGCCGAGCACACGCACCGGGAGAAGAAAGGCCGGGCGCGACGATATCCACCGGCTTCCGTCCGGCGAGACGCCGCCGCCCGGCACGATCATGTGCACGTGTGGATGGTGTGTCATCGCCGAGCCCCAGGTGTGGAGAACCGCAGTGATGCCGATCCTGGCTCCGAGGTGCTTCGGGTCGGCGGCGATCGTCAGCATCGTCTCCGATGCCGCCTTGAACAGCAGGTCGTAGACCGCCGCCTTGTTGTGGAAGGCGATGTCGGCGACCTCGGCGGGCAGCGTGAACACGACATGGAAGTAGCCGACCGGCAGCAGGTCGGCCTCGCGCTCGGCAAGCCATGTCCGCGCCATGGCACCCTGGCACTTCGGGCAGTGCCGGTTGCGGCAGGAGTTGTAGGCGATGCGCCACTGGCCGCAGTCCTCGCAGGCCTCGACGTGACCGCCAAGGGCCGCGGTGCGGCAGTGCTCGATCGCCGACATGACCTTGAGCTGGGCGGGGCTCAGATGCCCGGCATGGGCGACCCGGTAGGCGGGCCCGGCAGTGCGGAAGATGTCGGCGACCTCGAGCGAGGCGCGCACGCTCAGCCGTCGGGCGAGATCTCTCCCGGCTTGAACAGGCCAAGCTTGTCGAGCGGGCTCGTGACGGTGCGCACGGTGCGGGTTGCAACCTTGGTGTAGAAGGCGGTGCTATTTAGTTTGGCGTGCCCGAGCAGGACCTGGATGATCCGGATGTCGGTGCCGTCCTCCAGCAGGTGGGTGGCGAAGCTGTGACGCAGCGTGTGTGGCCCGACCCGCTTGGCGATGTCGGCCGCCTGCGCTGCCTCGACGACCACGCGATAGAGCTGGCGGGTGCTGATGGGCTTCATCGCATGCTGTCCCGGAAACAGCCAGCCGTCGCGATGCATCACCCCCTGCTGGCGTCCGACCTTCCACCACTGGCGCAGCAACAAGAGCAGGTCTTGCGACAGCATGGCGTTCCGGTATCGCCCGCCCTTGCCGCGCTCGACACGTAGCAGCATCCGCTCGCTGTCGACGTCGGCGACCTTCAACATCGACACCTCCGCCACGCGCAGGCCCGCGCCATAAGCAACCGACAGCGCGGCCTGGTGCTTGAGGCAGGTGGTGGCGTTGAGCAGCCGGGCGACCTCGTCGCGGCTGAGCACCACCGGCAGCTTGCGCGGGTGCGACAGGCGGACGAGCTTGCGCGCCAGATCGGGACGATCGACCGTATGCGTGAAGAAGAAACGCAGCGCCGACACGATGCTGTTCATCGTCGGCACGGGCAAACCGGCGTCCTGCTGCTCGATCTGGAACTGCCGCAGGTCGTCGGTGGTCGCCGTGTCTGGTGAACGCCCGAGGAATGTCGCGAGGCGTCCGATGTCGCGGAGATAGTTGCGCTGCGTCTCCCGTGAGAAACGCCGCATGTTCATGTCGTCGATCAGCCGCTGCCGCAACGGGCTGATGGGTGCATCGAGAACAGGATGAGGCATGGTCAGGCTCCTTGTTGAAGAAGCCCGTGATGCTCTGCCCCTGCCGAACCCTGCTCAACGCGGGCGCGACGACCGGTCCTTGCTCTCTAACTCAACCGCAGGCGCCCTCCCGCGCAGCGGGTTCGTTCTTCGGCCCAAAGCTGCTACGCGGCAATACGCCTCATATCGGCTCTTTAATCAACGCCGTTAGCGCCCGCGCTGAAGCGGCGCCGGTGCCTTCCACAAAGTCGCCAGCAAGCGAGAGACTAAAGCCTCCCGGGATCGGTTTTTCGAAACAGTCGTATGCGAAGGCAATTCAAGGCTATTGACGCTCCGTCGGTAGGCGGATCGCGAGCCCGCTTTTCAAAGCAGCGCGGTAGCGAGCGATCCGCCAGGCCGCCTCCGCGCCGGGACCCGACCGCAAGGTCGGCTTTGAGACACCTCCGCAAATGTCAGCAGGGTCGCACAGCGGCTTATTCCGCCCCCGGCCCTCAACTCACACCGGCTAAGGCCTCCGCGCGCGTCCTGCCCCTGTCCCTGGCTGGAACTGATATGATCGAGCGGGTTTTCGACCCGCCAAATCTCGCTGGCATCATCTCAACGTGGTGGACGCTTAGCAGAGGGAAACCGTTCCAGGCCGAGAACGGTTTTCACTTGCGGTCACCAGCCGAGAATTGCGCGGCTTCGTAGTCCAGAACTTCTGCTCCCGGATAACCCATAATTTCACGCGATCAGTGCATAAACCGCTATTATCAATAGCTTTTATTGCGACTCCTTTGCGGTATCAGCGCTATGTCAGCAAACAGCGCGAATTTTGTTAGTCGCGCGCGCGTGAGTGTCGCGAAATGTCGCGAAATCGGAGGATGTGATGGCGAAGAGAGGCCGGCGGCCCAAGTTAACAATCGCGAGAGCAAAGGAAGCCATCGAGCAGGCCGGCGGTATCCGCACGATCGCCGCCCAAAAGCTGAACGTGCATCGGTCCACCCTGCATTCGTTCCTGAACAGGCATCCTGCCCTGCAGGCATTCGCAGACGAGGTCGAGGAAGTCCTTAAGGATATTGCGGAGGCCAAGGTCATCCAGGCGATCCGTGCCGGCGATATGCAGACCGTTCGCTGGTACCTGGAGCTGAAAGGCAAGGATCGCGGCTATGTGCGCCGCATCGAGCAAACCGGCCCTGGTGGAGGCCCGATGGAGGTCCAGAAAAAGCACGACCTTTCGGGGTACAGCGACGAAGAAATCGAGCAGATGCTGGCGATCGCAGAGGCTCGCGAAAAGCGAGATGCCCTTAAAAAGGCTGAGGTACACCGCGAAAGCAGAGCAACTCTGAAAGCGGCGTAGAGGCCGAGAAGAACTATCCGAAATGTCACGATCGTGCACCACACCGAATGCTGACAGATCTCGGAACCAGTCAACTTTGCTAGGTTCATCAACACCAAGGCAGAGGGAGCGTTCGACGGCACGCTTCCAAGGTCATCGACCAGCATCAATCGCAACAGCGCTCGCGCCAACCCACGCTTTTCTGCGCCTTAACCGGCGCCCACAATGCGCGATCCATTACTTTATTTTGCTGGCGATATAGTCGGCACGTGCCCTGATTGCCTTTTCCTGCGCGTCCGCTAAGGACTTGCGAACTTCATTGAGGTATCGACGTCCTCGCGCTGTCCTAGCCGCCTCATCAATCAAGGAAATTGATAACACAACGTCGTCAGTCAGGCGCCCGAACGTCTCAGGATCGAGATTGCGGTCAATGAACCGTGCCACCACCGTCTCCTGCAAGCGCGAGCAGTTATCCCAGCTTGACCAGATTCCCCAACTTAAACGCGAACTCGCCAAGCGAGCTAAGTCGCCGTCCAAACGGCCATGTTCAAACGCCCGATATAGCGTTGTGTACGATAGACGGATCAGGTCGGCCTGAGAGCGGGATCGAAATCCGAGGGCGCGCGTCATAAGAAAGGCCGCGAAGAAGGTCTCGTCGTGGTCAGAAAGCGCCCCTCGTGCGCTGCGCGCTGCGATGAGCCACGGGTCCTCGCCGTAGTCGTTCGGGACATCGTCCACACCCCCGGCATTTGCGATTCCGACAATAATCAACCGCTGCGATATCCGCCCTGACGCTAGTACCGCAGCGGCCTTGTCAGGATTGCTAACTAGCGCCCGCACCCATTCGTTGAAGGCTGGGCCGCCTGCCGAGACATTGAGCGCAGATGCAAGATCTTCGGCACTCGCCTGTTCGACGAGCTGCCGAGCCGGTCCGGAGCGACCTGTATTTAAAAGGGCCGCCGCCACCTTCCCGGCAACCTTCGCATTCACAGCGGTCGCGAGTCCTTCATCAACATCCGAAATCGCCCAAAAATCCGACCTTTCTAGAAGTTCTGGCCTCACCTCCACCACGCGGGACGCAAGCGTTGCAGCGCTTTCCAATCCTTCTACAAGATCGGCGGACGGGATGGATGCCAACGCCTTTCTGGCAGCATCGCCGACAATCCCGCCGGCGTCCACGGACTCGAAGAAACGCTTAGGAGACCGTCTCCATAGTGCGAAACCTATCCTCCCGGGTGGGATCGGCTTCTCGTTCGGCCGCACGCCCTGCTCGAGCGTGTCTATTACAAAATCGAAGACGGCTTCATCGAGCCTATCGACGTTTTCTACAGCTGCGCGTGCAATCAAGGACCGAACAGACCGCGCTTGTTTAGGTCCAAGCGCATCAAGGTCGGCAAGCGCCTGGATGCCGGCTGCTAGATCTGGCTCGCCGCCTGCGAACAAGGACGAATGCAGTCGGCAAAGCGGGAGCATCGCTCGTCTCCCGCCGTCGACGTCACCGCCACTCCGACGGAGGAATTCACGTATCTGCGTCGTGTCGATTCCTTCAATGTCGTCGATCAAAGTCTTCAACGCCAGTTCGCTCAAGGTAACCGACGGCGTGACAGAGTCGGGAAATTTCATGCGATGTTGGCGATCCGACGACCGCACCAGCTGAAGATCGAGCGTCACTCCTTTCACGGATCTATCCATGCCTGAAAGAGTGCAGAAGCCAAACGAGCGGCGCAGCCTCGGCCATTGCTGCATCCAGATCGCCACCACTAATCGCTCATCGTCATCTGCGAACACGGTGTCGGCAAGGACGATCTTGTCTGGTTTGGTGTAAAGTGCCTCAACTATTCCCGGCGTGCGACTATCGCGAAAGGGGACGGCTCTAACGGGCGAATCTAGAATGGTGATCGGCTCGGCATACTCGCTTCGTGACGGAGGGCCACTCGGCCGACGGAAAGCCAAAAACAGTCCTTCCGCCGATGAGAGCGTAGCGAGATCCGCATTGTCGATTATGAGGGAATGGGTCCATACACAGCCTGGCCGCGGCATTTCCGGCGCCGCCCAAGTCCGCGCTAATACGTACTTCCCCTCGCCTTCGAGAGGATATCCGGTCAAATATCCCATCGGTTCCGGCCTAATGCCCGGGCCCGACAAGTCGCTCATCACCACCATCGTCCTGGCGTGCAGGCCCAAGATAGGCAGCGAACCTGAGATGAGACGGTGACCGTCACTGTAGCCGTGCAGGGTTTGATGGACCGTCGCCACCATCATTCAATCAGCCATTCCAACGGCAAAGTTATGTCCGATCGTACGATCTCGCCGTCCACGACTTTGATACGGTCGGAAGGTCGATCCAAGTCGCGCAGCGCCTCAGTCTCTAGAAGGTACTCGTCCTTCTCCTGATCTTCATAGACGCCACCCTGTGCACTGATGCCCCAGACACGCCAGGTCCAAGGATCTCGCGCGTTGCGCAGATACTGGTCCAGAAACGGCAGTTTGACGGCGAGTATTTCCGCTGGGTTCATCCCGTCACCCTCAACCTGATCCCAAGCCGTGATCAAGACAGCAAGCCGACGTGGCCCGATGTTCAGTTCCCCCGACATAAGGAACTGGAGGAGCTCGACAACCTTCACTTGTGTGGGGGCCAGCTCGGCCCGCCAGTCGACCACGCCGGCCTCTTCAACTGGGAGGCCAGCACCCTTAACAATAGCCATTTGGTCGACGATCCAAGCCGGGAATCTGATCGTGTCGCCGTTGACGACTAGAACGACTGCCGTTGTCTTCAGAGTCTTAAGCGTTTCTTCGTCGAATTCACGCTTCTCCCACATGCGGCTGAAATCCTCGCCTGGGATATCAGGAAACGACACGCTCACCGTCCGTTCGTGGACGTCCTTGAGCCGCATGCTCACAAGCTTCATCCCACTGGTCTGGGTACGCTGCGGTTTCTTGCCTCTACGCCAGTTCACCGCGAGAGTGTTCAAATGCTCGTAGTTCCCTCGACTGAGCCCTTGAAACTTAAGCACCGTAGCCGACCCGCCTTCGCGCACCACATGCCAAATCGCCGCAAGAAGTGTTGTTTTGCCCGATTCTGGGAGGCCAATGATCGAAATATCGAGATCGCCCTCAATCATGAGGTACCGTCCTTACTTTCGAACAAATCAATCATTCGCTGGTTGTGCGGCGCGCTGACAGGGGAGATAGATGGCGGCGGCGATGCGGACCGCAGCCAGAAAAGCAGCAGTTCGTCTACGCCGTGGCCCCGCTTCACCTGTTCCGTATCAGCTGGCGATGCGGCGACCACAAATCGCACAACGTCATCGAGATAATCTCGATGACGTTGTGCGATCCCGTCGACTAACCCGTTGAAATCTCGACCGACGCGATCGGCATGCGGAGATGCCAATACCGCGTCCTGTTTGGTCAAAACGACAGCAAGGCGACTGCCTTGACGCAGAGCACCTGCTTCCACCAAAGCGTCAACGATTTGCGGTGTGATTGCCTTCACCTCGTGACGGTGTTGCGACGACGCAAGATGTTCGCCATTGACAAGCAGTGTGACGACATCGGCCCGACGCAGCTCGAAAAACTCGTCGGCCCGCGCCAGTTCATCGGTCGCGGTCAGATAGTCTTCACCTGACCTGTCGCTGATGAAGAGCGAGACGATCTCCTGGCCAACGGGACGGAGATCAAGGTGGAAGAAGGTCGCCTCGGCTCCGACACTAGTGCGCTCCATGTGCGGCACATCTCGTCTTGAGGCTGCGCGTGCGTCGTGGCAGACCTTTTCGAAGCCTATTAACGTCGACGACCCCGCGAAGCCCACGCCAGCTACCGGGCCCTCCTGCAGAAGGTCGTATACGCTGGCCAGAAGACTAGTCTTGCCCGCGTCATTCGGAGCCACGATGCCTACAGCTCGCGATATCCGACGTTTCTGGAGAATTGACGCCTCCGCGCGGCTCAAAGGCTCGCCTAACGCCAGCGTCATCACGCGAGCCGGCTCGGCGATTACCTTGAATTCAGTACTCTGTTCTAGATCCTCAACGGCGATTCGCGTCACATGGGGACATTCGTCCAGCTGGTATCCCTCAACGCATTTCCCTTCGGTCGCGAGATGACAGTCGTCGTTCGTACAGTTCCGCGGCTGCGGTATCATTGATTTATTCGCCAACGTGGAGGAAGAGGAACTCGCGGTAGAATAGTTCGGCCAGCTTGGCGCCTGGCAGCGACACGTCAGCAGAGAGGCCCGTCAAACTCGTCCAGCTGGCTTGCCAGGTTTCCGTCGATCCCAATTCGGACCGCTGTTCCAAGGCGAAATGGATTGGGGTAGTGGCGGGCGAAATCCGCTTCGAGCTCGACGCGCTTTTAGCCCAGTCGGCGTTTGCCGCGTTGACTGCGTCTCGTAGTGCCAACTTGTCGATGCCGACACCGGCGCGCGACAGCATCGCCCGGATCGAGGTCGGTCCTGGTGACACGCTCGTCATGCTGGCCAACTCTTGCGCTAGCGCCAAGGGCCGGACCAACGGGTCAAGCTTAGGAAAGGGCTGCTCCAAAAGCCGGCTATTCCCTCCGACCAGCCACCAGAGCATCTGAAGCTCCTCTTCGTCGAGCATGAGGCGGCGGTGCAGGAGAGCATTGATGCGGTTCTGTTCTTCGACGACCAGTTCGATCGCTGCTGTTGCTGTTTCGTGGAGCTTGTCAAACTGCGCCTTCCACTGATTGCCGTCCATAGTGGTGATGGCCTCCGGGGCGACCTCAAATGCGATGACCGGATCGGTCAACTTCAGCTTGTCACCACCGACCCGCTCATGCTTTCGCTGCGAGAAGGAGACGATGGCGTTTTCGGCGAGTCCAACTAGATCCATTGGAAGATCTAGCTTGCGCATTCCGCTGAATGAGGTTGTTGTCACAGCCAAGGCGGCATCCGGAAGCCTTTGGAAGAGCCTCGTCAACGCTGCTGCTGCAAGGATCTGGAGCTCACGAGCAGACTGCACTTGGTCGAGCGATGAGCCGCCTATAAGGGTGGTGACGACAGTCTTGTACGTGTCACCCAGATCCTCGCTCTTCCGCCCCGCCGCTGGAACCGTGGTCTGGAATGCAAGTCGTGCAAGCACTTCGGCTTCCATGAACCCACCTTTCGCGGCAATGTTCGTCACCCCCTTCCAACGCGCCTCGCGCGTCGCGCCTTCATCCATGAATGCGTCGGCGTACCAGCGGGCGAAATCCGGGCTCATGTCGGGCGCCTTAGCCATCCTCAGTTCTCCAACTTGGCGACCGCGGCCGCAACCTTATCCAATAGTTTTCGTTGTCCAGCTCGGATCAGGGCACGTCCGTACCTTTCTGGCTCGGGCAATTTCATCTCGCCTTCTTCTAGCAGGCCAAGCTCATTCACGATGTCACGGCGCTGGCCGCTCTTCAGGCTCCAGAACCGGTACAGCAGGTCTCGCTTATCCTCATCACCCAAGGCCGCCTCCGCATCTTGAGCAGCGATCTCCTCGCCTGCTTTGTCCGCTTGGCCGGCCGCGGATGCCGCGGGCGGCTTGATCACGTCCGGACGGGGAATTTCCGCCTCCTCCGGCAGTTGGATAACTGATTCAAATACTGTCTTGCCCTGACCCGCGAAGATTGGGACGAACATTTCGGGGTTCTCCTGCAAGCGTCGCTGGTGCACTTCAACCTTCACCCGCCGATCGCGACCATTTCCCTCCACTTCGAGACGAATTAGGTTATAGCCCGGATCGTACGGCTTCACGTGCCGCGAAGGGTTTACCGCGCCTGCCCCGAGGCGGACGTAGTTCGCCTCCATAACGGCACGCTGTCTGTGTTTATGGCCGAAGAGGTGTAGGATTGCACGAGAGGTCAAAGCATCGTCGACGGCGTCTCCGTCAAACAGCCAATCGATTGGATGATGGACGAGCACAAGGTTGATTGTATTCGGCACCGGGTTGAGGACCGTCTGTAAGGGACTCAGATAGAGGTCGCCGGCCTTATCGTCTTCGCCCTCCTGACCAGACAGGAGCGTGGAAGTCAGCCCGTAGAGGCGGAGATTGACTCCGCCGCCAAGCGGAACATCCTGATGCCAGAATGGCTTGTCCGGCCAGATCTGGCAATTGAAAGGTGCCGCAAACTCGTTATAGGCGGCGTGGGGCTCAAAGAGGTTCTGGCCGCTGAGTTTGTCCCTAAGCTGCTGGGACAATTTCCACTCCCGTCTCCCGGCCGGAGCCGATGCGATCGCGTGCTGCACGTTCTGAATAGCCACGGCCTTCTTGATCATGCCACGGTCAACGTCATGATTACCAGGCACAACGAAGACGCGCTCCTTCGGGCATCCAGAGATTTGTGACAGCTGCTGGATCCAACCTCGTGCCGTGTCGTATTCTTCGGATGCTCCCTTGAAGGCCACGTCACCGCCAATGAGAATTGCACCGACCTCGCCGAGTTTTCTCACCTGCTCCCCGAGATCACGCATCATGCGCGTTCGAATAGACGCGTCAGGATCCATCCAGGGATCAAGACAGTCCGGCGCCTTGAAGTGAATGTCAGATATGTGCAGCATCAACATCTACGACCGTCCCCCAACATTTCCGCGCCTGCCGAAAGGCTCTTTATATGAGCACCTTACGGATCATATATACTCGGCCCTCAGTCACCAGTTAGCTTCGTAGATGACGAAGTGCAAAAAATCTAGGAGGCGTGCACCTCTGTCGGTTCAGGTGAAAGTCCTAATTCACACTCTTGGCCAATTCGAAGGACTTGTAACGTCTGCTTTTAAAAACCTGGATAATAGTCCGCAACGACCAACGTCAGGCGCGAGGCAGCCGTCTATGTCTTGCGTTCACTCGCGTGGAGCACGCGGTGCCGATTCGGGACGCACCGCTAGATATATGGTGGCACAGCCATCGGTTAAACTGCAATGTTAGGCCCGAGCCTTAAGGCCGAAAAGTCGCACCTGAGTCCACAAGCCCAACCGATCTGCTCGGCGAACAGTTGGGCGACTTCATCGAACTCGGCGTCCCGTCCAAGTTGAAGCCGATCCGTCAAGACCGGAATTCTTGGTGCGGGCGCGCTGTCGCCGTCAAAAGACTGCCCTGTGTCGCTGAAGACGACCTGACCGTCTTTCGACGCACGCAGATCAGCCTCCATTGTGAGCGGAACCTCAATGCGGCCGAGATGTCGGCGCAAACGCATGGAATTGAACAGCAGCCACACCCCACCGACAGCATACCACCCAGGGAAATGCAATTTGCCATCGCCGCTCGACATATGGATGCCCGTCAACTCCAACGTGCCGTCGGTCCAGATCGTCAGTTCGCGGCTTGTTCCGCGCCCGTCCTCATGGGTCGCACTCATGCCGCCTGCCCTCGGTCGCCAGTTCGGAGCCGAAAGGGTCAACATCGAAGGTTGATGCGTCAGAAATGGGGTCGGACGAAAATCGAAGCCGAGCGGCGGCGCTGCGCCTATGACCAAGGGAAGTCGCGTGATCTGGTAGCTCAGCGTGGGCACGATAGTGATGCGAAAAAACACGTGGGGCGGCACAGACGGGGCGTCGTGGCGGCGAACGACCGCGGTCTCGAACTGCAAATGACGGCGATCGAAAACGTTGTTTACCCGGTCGATGGCAGTTCGCGCCTCCCAGAAGACATGCTGTAGATCGCGCATCGTCATTGGCTCGCAAGAGGCGCCACGCCTGACAAAGGCCCTAGCCGGCCGCCCAACGCCGTGCGGAGCAGAAAGCGACTGGGGCACCTTGATCGCGATGTATCCCGATCCGTCGTCTCCCGATGGTATCGGGTGGACCTCCAGCATCGATAGCGGCGGATCGATGACATCGCGCAGGCTGCTCTCCAGCCGATCGACGCATTCGGCGACACGTGGAATCGGATCGCCGAGCCCTGCGGACGCTCTGCGGCCGTCATCCTGCTTCTCTTCGCGTACGCCGAGCAGCAGCATGCCGCCGAACGCGTTCGCAAAGGCGACGAGTTCCTCGGCCAAGGCGTCCCTGCTCCCGGATGAGACTTGCTCCTGGCGGGTGCGCCACTTTTCCTGGCTGCCAAGTGCAAAGTCGGCTTTGAACTCCAATTTTTGAGATTCCGGAATGCTGGCAGAGCTGATTGCTGTTAGGTCTGGAAGTGTCCATTCGGCGATGGGTCGATTTATCATCTCTTCGACGTTCACGAGACACTTTCCCCCGATGCTGCCGGTGCTGCAGCCTTGATAGGCGAGTTTCGTCACGGCGTCTCCATATCCGATGACATCAAGTATTATTGAAACATACCGGCGCCAAAATAACCATTTTTTGCTAATTGAATCTCAATAAAAATTATATTATACTTTATTGTTTGGTAAAAAATGTAATTTCAGGAACATAAGAGAGAACTTATGAGGCTTACGATCATTCTTACGAAAATTTCACGCAACCCGATCGTAGCGGTGTTACTGGAGCGTGATGGACGGGACCAAGGCACTCACCCGGCAACTCCTGCCCTGCGCAGGCCGGTGCCTACCGACGGCGCAGCCGAGAACGTGAAGGAGACGGTCGATGCATGAACAAGATCATGTCGCCATCCTCGATGCGATGGCGGAACTCGGCCACCTCGAAAATTGCAGCGGCCGCGACGAGGCGATGAGGGTCGCGATCGCCCAGATGTGCGCGGGCGCGCTATTCCTCGAGGCGCACGTCGGCAAGCAGAGAGCCAACCAGATCGTGGTTGCGCTGTGGCGGGGTCAGATGCCAGGCGATCCAATCCCTGAGCACATCAAGCGCGATCGGCAATAATCGCAATGGTACCCTATACGGAGAGAGCGATGCCCGGTTGCCACGCGGCCGGGCACCAGTGAGGCGCCCATGAAGATCGTAACGTCGAGCTTTTTCACGAAGCTCGCGCCGCAATTCGCAAGGATCAGCATCGCCCGCCGGGCGCCGAGGGCTGATCACGACGTGCCGGCCGTCCGTGAATTGGCACCTGGTCCATGGTTTCGAACTGCGACCGTCGATGAATACGCGGACCTCTATGTCACCCAGCTCGCCGCCCTCGATCCACGCGCAATCGTGCGAAAGATCGAGAATCTGGCGGCATGTCGGTCCGCAGCGTTGTTGTGCTGGGAGCGCCCTCGTGACGGCGTTTTCTGCCACCGCGGATTCGTGGCCAGGTGGCTGAAGGAGGAGTTGAGCTTTGATGTCTACGAGTTCGGACTCGAGCAGGAAGGGCCGGGCCCGTACCATCCTAAATTGCCGGACGGTTACCGCCTGACCTTGCAGCCCACTTTACTCTGAAAATCCGCCGGCATGTGTCAACGGCTTTTCATCCATGGCGCGCCGGTACCTCCGACTTCAGCCGCTTTTCAATCAAAATGCTGACTATCCGCTGACACAGGCGGACTGCGTCGGCAGCGTCAGCGTAACTATTTAAAATCAAAGAGCTTTTTCTTCAGCTTAGAGCCCACCGGGATAATTCGGGCTTTCGCGGGTAATCGTGACGTCATGGGCGTGGCTTTCACGAAGTCCGGCGTTGGATATGCGCACAAAGGTGGCGCGTTCACGGAAGTCGGCAAGGTCGCGGCCACCGACATAACCCATAGCGGCTTTTAACCCGCCCGCAAGCTGGTGCAGCACGCCAGACACAGGTCCTTTGTAGGGGACCTGGCCTTCAATGCCTTCCGGCACCAGTTTCAGGGTGTCGCGCACCTCGGCCTGGAAGTAGCGATCGGCCGAGCCGCGCGCCATGGCGCCGACGGAGCCCATGCCGCGATAGGCCTTGAAGGAGCGGCCCTGGTGCAGATAGACCTCGCCCGGGCTCTCGTCGGTACCGGCCAGCAGCGAGCCGATCATGGCGGCGCTGGCGCCGGCGGCGAGCGCCTTGGCGAGATCGCCGGAATATTTGATACCGCCATCGGCAATCACCGACACACCCGATTTGTGCGCCGTCTCGACCGCCGACATGATGGCCGAGAGCTGCGGCACGCCGACGCCGGCAACGATGCGGGTGGTGCAGATCGAGCCCGGGCCAATACCGACCTTGACGGCGTCGGCGCCGGCGTCGATCAGCGCCTGCGTGCCTTCGGCGGTCGCGACATTGCCGGCCAGGATGCGAACCGAGTTGGAAAGCTTTTTCGCGCGCGTGACCGCGTCGAGAACGCGCTGCGAGTGGCCGTGCGCGGTGTCGATGACCAGAAGGTCGACACCGGCATCGATCAGGCGCTCGGCGCGCTCGAAGCCGTCGTCGCCGACGCTGGTGGCTGCCGCCGCGCGCAGACGTCCCTGCGCATCCTTGGTGGCGTGCGGGTTGAGCTGCGACTTCTCGATATCCTTGACGGTGATCAGGCCGACGCAATTGCCCTTCTTGTCGACGACGACAAGCTTCTCGATCCGGTGCTGGTGCAGAAGCCGCTTGGCCTCGTCCTGGTCGACATTCTCCTTGACCGTGATCAGGTTCTCACGGGTCATCAATTCATAGACCTTTTGCGCCGGGTCGGAGGCAAAGCGCACGTCGCGATTGGTCAGGATGCCGACCAGACGACCGACCGTGTGGCCGCCGGTGCCGCCATTCTCGACCACCGGAATGCCGGAAATACCGTTGCCGCGCATCAGCGCAAGCGCATCGGCGAGCGTGGCGTCGGGACCGATCGTGACCGGGTTGACCACCATGCCGGATTCGAATTTCTTCACCTGCCGCACCTGCTCGGCCTGTTCGGCGGGCGAGAAATTGCGATGAATGACGCCGATGCCGCCGGCCTGGGCCATGGCGATGGCAAGACGCGCTTCGGTGACGGTGTCCATGGCGGCGGAGAGGATCGGCACGTTGAGGTCGATGTCGCCGGCGATGCGGGTGCGGACATCGGTTTCGCCAGGCATGACCTCGGAATGACCCGGCTGCAAAAGCACGTCGTCAAAGGTCAGCGCCAGCGCGCCGGTGGACGTTTCGATGATTTTTGCCATGGCCAGTCCTTTGAATGCGGAAAAGCGCTGGACCAGGATGGGCAGCGCCGACTCTCTTCTTCCCTTTCAGGATTGGCGCTGGCTGGTAACACGTCGCGATGAGATTGAAAAGACGATGATTGCTTGTCACCGCAAAGTGTTGGGGTTGCCCTGAGCGCCGCCACCAAGGGTTGCGGTCGCACAAACGTGACAGCAAATTAATGCGACATCCGGCCTAAGGCGTGATAACCGCCCCTTTGTGTCGGCTCGCCCCCGGTCGTCATGCAATTTTTTTGACCAATTCGGACGCGTTCGTTGAACCGCATTATTCCGCTCATCCTGGCGGTCGCGCTTTTCATGGAAAACATGGATTCGACCGTCATCGCGACATCGCTGCCGGCGATCGCCGTCGATATCCAGACCAGCCCGATCGCGCTGAAACTCGCGCTGACCGCCTATCTGGTGTCGCTGGCCATCTTCATTCCGATCAGCGGCTGGATGGCTGACCGTTTTGGCGCCAAGAACGTCTTTCGCGCCGCGATCGCGGTGTTCATCGCCGGTTCGGTCGCCTGCGCGCTCTCCGGCTCGCTGCCGGCTTTCGTGGTATCGCGCTTCCTGCAAGGTATCGGCGGCGCCATGATGACGCCGGTCGGACGGCTGGTGCTGGTGCGCGCGACCCCAAAGAGCGACCTGGTCGCCGCCATGTCGTGGCTGACCGTTCCCGCGCTGGTCGGCCCGCTGGTCGGCCCGCCGATCGGCGGCTTCATCACCACGTACTTCACCTGGCACTGGATTTTCCTGATCAATGTGCCGATCGGCCTGATCGGCATCTGGCTGGCCACCCGCTTCCTGCCGGAAACCGAATCGATGGAGACGCCGCCGCTCGATTTCATCGGCTTCGTGCTGAGCGGCGTGGCGGCGTCGGGCGTGGTGTTTGGCCTGTCGGTCGTCAGCCTGCCCTATCTGCCGCCGGCGACTGGTTTGATCACGATCGCCGCCGGGCTAATTTCGGGCGCGCTCTACCTGATGCATGCGCGCCGCGCCAAAAACCCGCTGCTGGCGCTCGAGCTGTTCCGCAACCAGGTGTTTCGCTCGTCGGTGCTTGGCGGCAGTCTGTTCCGCATCGGTATCGGCGCGGTACCGTTCCTTTTGCCGCTGATGTTCCAGATCGGTTTCGGGCTGACGCCGTTCCAGTCCGGCATGATCACCTTCGTCTCGGCGATCGGCGCCATCGGCGTGAAATTTATCACCGCGCTGATCTTCCGGCTCGTTGGTTTCCGTCGGGTGCTGGTCTGGGGCTCGCTAATCGCGGCTGCATCTATCGCTATCTACGGCCTGTTCACGCCAGAGACGCCTTACGCACTGATGCTGGCCATATTGCTGGTCGGCGGCTTCATCCGCTCGATGTTCTTCACCGGCGTCAACGCGCTCTCCTATGCCGAGGTGTCGGCCGAGGACACCAGCAAGGCAACGCCGATCACGGCGGTGTTCCAGCAGCTGTCGATCGCGCTCGGCGTAGCGCTCGCCGGCGGCATTCTGGAAGTGTCGACCTCGATCCATGGCGGGCCACTGCGGCTCGCCGACTTCCATATCGCCTTCTTCATCGTGGCCGCGGTCTCGGCTGCGGCATCGCTTTCGTTCATGCGGCTGGCGCCCGACGCCGGCAACGCCGTCTCCGGCCATGGAAGGCTGACGACGCCCAAGGCGCTGGAACCGGTAAGATCTCCGGGAGAATGAGGACAGGTTCTCCCGCAGTGGGAGAAGGGAAAACGCTACTCTCCGACCGATTCTCGCCCTTTGAAGTCTTTCGCCAACAGATAAAGCTCCACCGACTCATCCCGCGAGGCCGGGGGCTTGACGTGGTGGACGGAGCGGAAATTCTTCTTGAGCATGGACAGCAGTTCGTTCTCGGCGCCGCCCTGAAACGTCTTGGCGAGGAAATGTCCGCCCGGCTTCAGGACGGACAGCGCGAAATCGGCCGCGACTTCGCAAAGGTGCATGGTACGTATATGGTCGGTCCGCTTGTGGCCGGTGGTCGGCGCGGCCATGTCGGACAGTACGACATCCGGGTTCCCGCCCAGCGCCTCGGCCAGCTTGCGAGGCGCATCCGCGTCCAGGAAATCCATCAACAGCACCGGCGCGCCTGGCACGGCATCCATTTCCAGATAGTCGATGCCGACGACATGCGGATTTTCCGCCGTCGATTTCGTGCGCGCCGCCGCGACCTGGCACCAACCGCCGGGAGCGGCACCGAGATCGATCACCTTCATGCCGGGTTTCAGCAGATGGTGCTTGTCGTCGATCTCGATCAGCTTGTAGGCGGCGCGCGAGCGGTAGCCGTCGGCCTTGGAGCGCTGGACGTAGGGATCGTTGATATGCCGCTGCAGCCAGCGACGTGACGATTCCTTCAAGCCGCTCTTCTTCTTGATCCGCGTCTTCAGCACGCGAATGCCGGCCGAGCCTGGGTTTTCCGGTTTCTTGGTCATTGACGGCCACGTCCATCGTTGCGCCAGACGCCGTCATCGGCCATCAGCTCGCTCAATATGCCTTCGCGCAGGCCCCGGTCAGCGACGCGCAGCCGCTCCGACGGCCACACAGCGCGGATCGCCTCGAGGATAGCACAGCCGGCCAGTACCAGATCGGCGCGGTCCGCACCAATGCACGGATTTGCGCAGCGCTGCTGGAAATCCCAGCCGACCAGCCGCTCGACCATGCGGTCGACGCTGTCGCGATCCATCCACAGCCCGTCGACCCGACGGCGATCGTAGCGCTCTAGATCGAGGTGAACGCCGGCGAGCGTCGTCACCGTGCCGGAGGTGCCGAGCAGGTGAAAATTCGGGCTGGCCTTGAGGTGGCTCAGCCGATCACGGCCATCGAAAGCCGCCAACCGGCCGGCGACGTCGTCGACCATGGCTGCGAAGGTGTCGCGCGTCACCGTGCGGCCGCCAAAGCGCTCGGCCAGGGAGACGACGCCGACCGGCAGCGACGTCCACGAGACGATGTGGTTGGCAAGCCGCGGCGAACGGCGGCCGGTGAGATCGATCAGTGCTATCTCGGAAGAGCCGCCACCGATATCGAACAGGACGACGCCTTGCGTGTCGCGCTCGACCAGCGAGCCGCAGCCGGATACAGCCAACCGTGCCTCGGTCTGGCGGTCGATGATCTCGAGCTTCAGGCCGGCCTCGCGCTCGACGCGTTCGAGGAACTCGACACCGTTTTCGGCCGAGCGGCAGGCTTCGGTGGCGATCAGCCTGGCCTTCCTGATCTTGCGGCTGCGCAATTTGTCGCCGCAGATCTTCAGCGCCTCGACGGCGCGATCCATCGCTGGCTGGCCGAGCCGGCCATTGGCGGTGAGCCCCTCGCCCAGCCTGACGATGCGCGAGAAGGCGTCGATGACGCGGAACTGGCCATGCCGCGTCGGCACCGCCACCAGCAGCCGACAATTGTTGGTACCGAGGTCGAGGGCGGCGAACACCGGAAGCTCGTGCACTGGCGGTCGGCGCGTGCCCTGCTCCGGGCGCGGCGCTGGAACGACGGGAGAGATCGCCGGCGCAGCCGGCTGCCTCGCCTCCAAAGCCGGGACAGTCGCCTTGCCTGGCGATCGATTGCCCTGGGGGGCCTCGTCGCGCGCGAAAACCTTGCGCCCGCGCCGTCGCTTGCGCCGCTTCTTGGGCTTGCCCTTCTGGTGATGGGTCGCGTCGCCCGCCTGGCCATCGGCGGAGCGCGGCTCCGTCGGGCGGCGTTGCTGCCAACCGGCTGTCCCCGGGCCCGATGGGCCTGGGGAAGCGCTGGACGCGCCCACCTCCGACGCGCCTGCGCCGGTGTCGCGGTCTTCCACTGTCGTTCCTTCCGGCGCCGCGCGAACCGGTGACGGACGCAGCAGGCGCTTTGGCATGTTTCAAGTTGCCGCCAGATTAACAGTGCCGCGCCCGATCACCAAGAGCCGCATGCCGAATTTTGCCGGCTGGGCGCGAACCGCTTTTTGGGGCGGCGTAATGTCCCCGCAAGGCTGGATTGGTAACGCCGTATGTGCGTGGACAGTCCCGCATCGAAGCCGATGCCTTTGCCGTTGCAACTGCCCTTGCGCTGCATTCGGTGTGGGCGGACCTTGCCGGCGGCCGGGCGCGACAAGTGTTCGCGGTTGAATAGCCGGCTTCGATGAGGCATTTCTGAAATGAACGGAGGAATCCGGAAAACCGGAGCCTCCCCCATCAAGAGAAAAGGACGCGGACAGGCAGCGCATGGCAATCAGGCAATGAACTGGAGACGCTATTTCTGGCCGGTGGTCGGTATCGCCGCGGTGATTTTCTCGCTGCTGCTGCTCTGGCACGAACTGCGCGGCATTTCACTCGACGATGTCTGGGCAGGGCTCACCGCGATTCCAACCCGCGGCTGGGTGCTGGCGGGTCTCAGCTCTGTCATCGCCTATGCGGCACTCGCCGGCTACGACCACATCGCGCTGCTCCATATCGGCAAACGCGTGTCGTGGCTGTTCGTGACGCTGTGTTCCTTCACCACCTACGCGCTGTCGCACAATATCGGCGGCTCGGTGTTTTCCGGCGCCGTCATCCGCTACCGCGCCTACGGCACCAGGGGGCTGACCGGCCAGGATGTCGGCGTGCTGGTGGCGATCTGCTGGATCACCTTCGTGCTGTCGACGATCCTCGCCTCCGGCCTGGTGCTGGTGTTTGAGCCTGAGATCATCGACCGCTTTTCGGGCATCGCCCATCACGGCTTGTCGGAAGCAGCGGGCATAGCGATGCTGATCCTCGTCGGCGCCTACATATTCGGCAGCTGGTTGCACCTGCGCCCGCTGAAGATCGCCAGCTTTCAACTGCATTATCCGGCGCTGCCCATCGTTGCCAGGCAATTGCTGATCGGCCCGATCGAATTGCTGGCGGCGGCGGCGATCATCTTCTTCGCCCTGCCCGAGGTCCACAATCCCGGCTATTTCGTCGTGCTCGGCGTCTTCCTCGTTTCCTTCTCGGTCGCCCAGATCTCGCACGCGCCGGGGGGACTCGGCGTGTTCGAGGTGGTGTTCCTGGCCGGGCTGTCCGACATGGACCCGGTCGGCGTGCTGGCGGCACTGCTGGTGTTCCGTCTGTTCTATCTGATCATCCCGCTGATTCTGGGCCTGGGCGTGGTGCTGTTCTTCGAGCGTTCGCAGTTCAGCCGGACAGCGAGTTGAAGCACACCCAGCGGCCCTCCTCCCCGTTCCCGGGGAGGTGCCGGCAGGCGGGGCGAAGGGCTGCGCAAACTTGTGCGATTGGCCAATTTGAACAGCAGAGCAGGCTTGACTATTTTCCGCTGGCGGCTACAAGGCAGCGCTCAAGCGGCTCAGCCGCTCGGCCCGCGCGGTTCATGACCGCGCCTGCTGGGGAATAGGTTAACGGTAGACCCACGGACTCTGACTCCGTTAGTCCTGGTTCGAATCCAGGTTCCCCAGCCAACATTCATCTGAAGCTTTTCCTGCCCTTATGACGCGCCGCATCGGCAACGCCGATGATGTCGGCCAGCTCGAAGCCGACCTCGAAGTGGGTTGGGCCTACCGACTGCTCCAGCTCTACGGCAATCGCAAGCCACTTGCTTTCGACGGGGATTGCCCCGGCCGCGCGCTTCGTCTGCGCAACGGCATTCCCGAGCCGCATGTCAATAGCATCGCCTCCACTTCGTCTCCCGAGCAACGCGGCATGCAAAGCGGTGTCTTCGAGAACCAGGATGTGCCTTCCGAGTTGCTTGTCGGCCCTGCCCTATCTGGCGACAATCATCGTGCCGGTCCTGATCTCGCGAAACCGCCAGATGCTGGCGCTGCATTTCCCGGCGTCGTTGGCCAAACCCTTCCGCCCGGACACCTGAAAGAAACGGACTATTCCCTGTTGCCTCAGCCCGTCTGCGTCGCGGTCGCACAGCCTGAAGCTTCCTCAGTCGCGACCCAAAAGCTTGCCGCTGGCAAGCCAGAAGGGCGGCAAGCAGAGCGGGATGGCTGACAACAGCAGGATATCCTCCTTCACCGTGATGCCGATGCGCTCGGCGACAAACCGGCGGCGCGTCTCGAACCGCTGCGACAGCGCCGGATGACGCTGGGCGATTTCGGCACGCAGGCCGGCATCGGCGAAGGTTACCGGATCCTCGCTGTTGAGCGTCCATCCATCGGGCATTGGCACGGGTATGATGTCGACCTGGAACGGCATGCCCGAAACGATGCGCTCGGAGGAGCCGGGACGGATCGGCGAGTTCATCCACTCGTCGAGCCCGACGAGATGGCCGGGATTGAGGGCTGGGCGCAGCTTGCCACGCGCCAACGTCGAAATCACGGCCTCATGGATCGCGCCGCCCTCGGCGCCGATGCCGGCCGCCTCGTACCAGGCGATCAGGCCGCGGAAATAGGCCTTCGCCACGTCCAGAAATGCATCGTCATGCTCGGCAATCAGGCCGCCTCGGGCGGTCAGCCCGCCCCAGTAGCCGACCGCCGTGGTGGCGCCATCATTACGCTTCGGGACACGGGCCGTAGGACTGCGCAGGCCTATCACCTGGCCGGACGCGTCATTGGTCGCCAACATCGGATGGCAGTTCATCGGCTCGCCCGCATAACCCATGCGCGAGGCTGCCATAAGCTCGGTATCGCCGAGCGTGAAGCCGCTCAGGATACGCCACACGGCCATGGAAGACCGGGCCGCGCCCCATTCGGCCTCGGCAATTTGATCGGCATCGACGACGGCGCGCAGCCCGTTCGTCTGGTGCATGAGGACCGGCGTCGCATCGGTGATCGACGACGCGGACACGATCGAAGCGATTGCATCGACGATAAAGGCTGGCACGAAGAAGGTCGGACGCTGCGCGGGCCATTCTTCCCTCTCGAGATATTTCCAGCCGACCAGGCCGACACTGTCGCCTGGAGCGACGCCGGCCTCGCGCAATACGGCCACGAGGTCCGGCTTCTGCGTGCGGTCCTGCGCCATCAGGCTCAGGGACTGCGCCAGCATGGTGATGAGGGCTGGCAGTCCGGCGACGGGCGTATAACCGAGATTCTCGTTGCCGGTGACGACGATGCGCTGACCCGGTTTGCCGAGCAGCAGGATCGCCTCCTCGAAACGTGGCTCGAAGCCGGTCAGGAAGGCGATGTTGGCGGCATGCTCGCGATCGGCGTAGACGGCGAGCCAGTCCGTGTCGGCGCGCTCGAGCGCGTTGGCGCAACGTGCCTCGTAGGTCGCGGCCGGAATGGCGGGACGCTCGACTGGAATGCCGAAATCGGGGATGTCGATGGTGCGAAGGCTGATGGTCATCATGTCTCTCAATCTGTCAAGGGATGCGGATTTCGGCCGGATTTGATCCTCAATTGAAGGCGCCGCGGACGGATGCCGTCCTATTCATCGGCCATGAAGCCGATGCTCGAGGGCAGCACGCTGCAGGTGACCTTGCCACCGGCAGCGACATCGCGAGCCGTTGCCAAGGATGCCAGGACCAGGAGTTCCTGGCCGTCCGGGGTTGATACGGTTACACGCTCGGACGAGCCGACGAAGGAAACGTCGGCGACAACAGCGGGAAAGGCGATGGCCCCAGGCCGCGGCTCGCCAATGGCGATGTCTTCCGGCCGCATCCAGACCGTGAGCGCCGACCGGCCATGCCGTGACGCATCGTAGCCCTCGGGCATCGGCGCCCTGGTCCCAAACAGCTCGATCCCGCCATCGATGGCGCGCGCCGAAACGATGTTGTTGCCGCCAAGGAAGCCCGCGACAAAGCGCGAGGCGGGCGCGCGGTAAATGTCGCGGGGAGTGCCGACCTGGACGATGCCGCCATTGTGGAAGACGGCAATGCGGTCCGACATGGCATAGGCTTCCTCCTGGTCGTGGGTAACATAGACGAAGGTGACGCCGGTTTGCCGATGCAGCCGCTTGAGTTCACGTTGCATGATGTCGCGCAGCGTACGGTCGAGCGCCGACAGCGGTTCGTCGAGCAGCAGTATCTTCGGCCCGAAGGCCAGCGCGCGACCGATCGCCACGCGCTGCTGCTGACCGCCCGACAATTCGCGCGGCTTGCGCGAGGCCAGCTTGTCGAGACCAACGAGGTTGAGGACTTCTTCGACCCTTGCCGCAATCCTGGCCTTGTCCCATTTGCGGACCCTCAAGGGGAAGGCGATGTTGTCCGCGACGTTCAAATGGGGAAACAGCGCATAACCCTGAAAGACCAGTCCGAAATTTCTGTCCTCCGGGTCGACGCGCGTGATGTCGACGCCATCCAGCAGGATGGCGCCTTCGTCCGGTTTGGCGAACCCAGCGACCGACATCAAAAGCGTCGTCTTGCCCGATCCCGAAGGGCCGAGCAAGGTCACGAACTCCCCCGCCTCGATCGACAGGTCGACCCCGTCGAGGGCGACGGCGGACCCGTAGGTCTTGCGGAGGTTTCTGACGTCGAGGAAGGACATTCAGATCGGATCCCGGGCGAGCGGACCCGTCGAGCAATGGATGCCGCCTCCGTTCAGTTCGATGCATTCATAGTCCAGCGTCAAGATCTCGATGCCGGCGGCGTCGAGCCGGTCGGCCAGGCGCGGTGTGCGGGTGGCGTGCATGACGACGCGACCGGGCGCGATCGCCAGGCAGTTCAGCGAGAACGCGTTATCCTCCGGCGGCAGCTCGATCAGCTTCATGCCGCGCTTGTTCAGATACTCGATGAAGACGTAGGGCAATTCGTTGATGTTGATGATCGCCGTCTCCTTGTCGATCATCATGAAACTGCCGTCGATGTGGATGCGATAACCCGGCATCGGCACCTTGATCAGCTCGACGCCGAGGCTGTTGAGGATCATCTCGACCTGCCGCACGCCCTCGGCGTTGCAGGCGACGGAGACGGAGCAGACCGCCGTCTTGTCGTCGAGCAGCGCGAACCCGCCGCCTTCGAACACGGCCTCGCCATGCAGCGTGCCGAGAATCGGGCAACCGGCCCTGGCGAGCGCCTGGGTAACCATCAGTTCCTCGCCGCGGCGTGCGCGGCGGGCAAGGCGGGTCACGATCGCACCGCCCTTCACGCCGATGACGCTGTCGCGGCAGAAGGTCGACTTGAGCGCGCCGGGCGCGGCCTTCTCCGTGAGGATGACGTCGACGCCCTCCGACCGCAACAGCTTGGTGAAGCCATCATGGGCAGCCTGCATGGCGGCGAGATCCGGCGGCGTCTTGCCCATGAAGTACCAGCCCTTTTCCGGATCGCCGAAGCCGCCGATCTCGGGCATCGACTTGTTCTTGTCGACGACGTTGATCTCCTCGCCCGGCCGGTGCATCAGCACGGCGCGCAGCTTGCCGACATCATTGCTGCAACCCCAGGGCCGACCCCAGACGCGGGTCTGTTCTTCCGGGTCGTGGAAAGCCGGCGTTGGAACGGAGCCGAAGGTCTGGAAGAACTTGGCCTCGCGGTATTCGTGCTCGCTCATTGCGGCGCTGTGAGCAGTCATGTCTTCGATTTCCTTTCTGAAACAAGCGAAGCTGTTGAAGGTCGTGTCATGGCCGGCGCTGGGCGATACGGTCCCAGACGGTCATGCGCAGGATGAGGCCGACGATGGTGACCGCCAGCATGACGGTTGCGATCGCGGCCAGCGCGGGGTCGACGGCATCGGCGATGCTCGTCCAGATCTTGCGCGGCAAGGTGACGATGCCCCGGCTGGTGATGAACAACGTTACGGTGATCTCGTCCCAGGAGACGATGAAGGCGAGGATCGCTCCGGCGACCGTGCCCGGCACGATGTTGGGCAGGATGACGCGGCCAAAGATCGTCTCTGGGCGCGCGCCGAGTGAGCGGGCCGCCTGCACCAGCCTTGGATCGAGGTTCGACAGCGAAGCGCCGACCGCCAGCACCGCGAGCGGCATCGCCAGGATTACATGGACGATGGTGACGCCAAGCCATGTGTCGAGAAGGCCGAGCTTCGACCACAGCCGCACCATGCCGACCGCATAAATGATCGGCGGCACGATCAAGGGCGACAGCAGCACGACACGCAGGATCGACGGCCAGCGGCCGACATAGACCCAGGCGCCGATGGCGAAGGCCACCGAAGCGGCCGTCGCCACGACACTTGAAGCCACCGCGATGCCGAGGCTGGTGAGGATGCTCGGCATCCAGCCCGCGCGCCAATTGGCCAGGGCGGCGAAATGGTCGAATGAAATGCCGTTGTTGGGCAGTGACAGGTAGTCCCGGTCGGTCAACGCCACCGGAATGACCACGAGCACCGGAACGAACAGGAAGGCGAGCAGCAGCCAGGCGAAGACCTTCGGCAGCGCGCGTTCGAGCAGGCGGCGGGTGCGCGGCGTCATTTGCGGTCACCTTCGAAGGCCGCGCGCAACGCCGGGCTGCGCATGGCCAGCGCCACAAGGATGCCGACAACGAGCAGCAGCATCGTCGACAGGGCCGTCGCCACGCCCCAGCGCAGGGTCGAGGATATCTGCACGGAAATGTATTCGGCGACCATAAGCACCCTGCCCGCGCCGAGGATCGCCGGCGTGACGAGGAAGCCGAGCGAGAAGATGACGATGAACAGGCCGGCGATTGCCAGGCCGGGCACGCTGAGCGGCAACCAGACGCGAAAGAAGATGGTGACCGGGCGCGCGCCAAGCGACCGCGCCGCCTGGATGATCCTGAGGTCGATCTCCGACAGGTTCGCGTAGAGCAGCATGATGGCGAAGGGCATCATGTAATGCACCATGCCGACGATGACCCCAAACTGGTTGTAGACCAGTTCAAGAGGCTCGCTGACGGCTCCGCTGCCCACGAGGGCCGAGTTGAGCACGCCATTGCGGCGCAGGATGGTGATCCAGGCAAAGGCGCGCACCAGCACCGATATCCAGAACGGCACCATGACCATGAACAGCGCGACGCGGCGCGGCGCTGGCGACATATGAACCAGCGCGAAGGCGACGGCATAGCTCATGACGATCGTAAGAACGGTCGTCACCGCCGAGACGATGACGGTCGTACGCACGACGCGTCCGATCGCGGCGTTGTGAAACAGAGCCACATAATTACCGAAGCCGAGGGTCGGCTCGGTGAAACTGAGCGCCAGCACCTGAAGGATGGGCAGCACGTAGAGACACAGAGTCAAAAGCGCCGCCGGCACCGTCAGGCAGAAGGCCCAACGCTGGAATGACGTCATGGTGTTTCGAACCTCCACCGGCTGTTGGCCGGTGGTAGGTCTCCGATGTTAGCGTGAGATGAAGTCGAGGAACTTGTTCTGCAGTTCGGCCTCGTTGTCGGCATAGTATTGCGCCGAGATGGGCAGACCCGTCTTGGCGTTCTCGGGGGCCAGCGAATAGACAGCCTTGTCCTCGGCGGTCATCAGCGCCAGCGCCTTCGGGTTCGACGGGCCGTTGCCCATGATGCGCAGCAGCGTCACCTGGCCTTCAGGGTCCATCGACGAATTGATGAAGTCGAAGACCTTCTTGCCGGCCGGATTGCCCTTCGGCACCGACCAGGCGCTGGCGAACATCAGGTTCTGGTTCCAGGTCCAGGTGTAGTCCGGGTTTTCCTTGCGCAACAGGTTGGCGCGCGTATGCCAGATATTGCCCATGACCACCTCTCCGTCACGGAAGAGTTGCTGGCTCTGCGCGCCCGACTCCCAGAAAATCAGGTGAGGCAGCAGCGGCTCGAGCTTCTTGAAGGCACGATCGACGTCGAGCGGGTAGATCTCTTCCGGCTTGACGCCATCGGCTAGCAGCACGGCTTCGAGCTGCCCCTGGATCCACTTGCACATGGTGCGCTTGCCGGGAAACTTCTCGAGATCGAAGAAGTCGTTCCAGCCTGAAGGCGCCGTGGCGCCGACCTTCTTGGCGTCATAGGCCAGCACGTTGGAGTAGGTGTAGTTGCAGATGCCGAATTCGGCCGCGAGGCCTTCGCCGACAAGCGACTTGTCGACGATCGAATAGTCGATCGGCTCGACATAGCCGCCCTTGCCGAGCACCACGGCGTCCGTCATGCCGCCATCCGTGACATCCCAGGTGACGTTCTTGGAATCGACCATGGCGCGGATCGCACCGGTCGCCGGGCCGGTGCCGTCGATGACGACCTCGATGCCGGACTTGGCCTTGAACGGCGCGCCATAGGCCTTCTGAAAGGCTTCGAGCGCAGCACCGCCCCAGTTGCAGACGACGATTTCCGACACCGCGGCGGAAGCCCGCCCCGGCCTGAAGGCGACCGCGAGACCAAGCCCGGCCATGGCGGTCATGAAGCCTCGGCGATCGATCTTCCCTGTTCTGAACTTATCAAGCGCAATCAACGCTGCGTCTTGACCAAAGCGATTGTTGGACATGTCTGTTCCCCTTTCACGTCCGCGGAAGTTGCTAATTTTCTGGTTCTTCCTCCCTGGCCGACACCGGGAGCCCATCAGGGCTTCCGGAACCGGTATGCCTTGTCGAACGTCCTGATGGACGGCCGTGTGGCGGCGCGACCGAGCCGCGTGTGACGAGTTCGACGCCGACCCGTTCGATCACCGTTTCGGTTTTCCCGCCGCTGATGAAATCGAGCAGCATGTTGACGCCGCGCGTGCCGAACTCAGCCGCCGACTGACGTACCGTGGTCAGCGCCGGCGCGAGCAGGTCCGCATTGTGGATATCGTCGAAGGAGACGAGCGAAATGTCGTCTGGAATGCGGATGCCGGCCTGCCGTGCGGCCCGCATGGCGCCGGTGGCCAGCATGTCGCCGAAGGTGAAGATCGCGGTCGGCGGCTCGTCCTGCTGCAGAAGGTCGAGAAACGCGATCGAGGCCGGCGCCTCCTCGTATTCACAGAACCTCAGCAGTGCGGGATCTGCATGAAGATCGACCTCGCCAAGCGCCCGCGTAAAGCCGTCGAGGCGTTCGGTGGTGCTGAGAAGCCCCCTCGGCCCGCCGATGGCGGCGATGCGGGTATGGCCGCGGCCTATCAGATGACGTGTCGCCAGGAGGCCGCCATGGACGTTGTCGGCGAACAGTCGCGGCGCCTTCGCACCCGGCACGTCCTCGTCGAGGAGCACGACGTTTCCGGTCTCGTTGATCCGCCGCAGGAGCCGCCCGTCATCGTGGTGGTTGGTGAGAAGCAGGATGCCGTCGACCTGCCGGTCCTCGATGCGCGACAGGAAGGAGACTTCCTTCTCCACCAAGTTGCGGCTGTTGAACATCAGGAGATTGTAGCCGTGCCTCGCGGCCTCGGCCTCCGACGCGCTGGCGATCTCGGCGAACAGCGGATAGGCAATGTCGGCGGTGATGAGACCGAGCGTCTCGCTCTTGCCGCTGTTGAGCCTGCGGGCAATGGCGTTGGGGCGATAGCCGAGGCGTTCCGCCGCCTGCCCGATGCGGCTGGCCGTCGGCTCCGGCAGGCTGATCTGCCCATTGAGATGACGCGAAACGGACGTGACGGACACCCCGGCTGCCCGCGCGACGTCGCGAATGGTGACTTTCAACCTTCCCGACAAGCGGCCCCACTCCCGCGAGACATGCGCGGATATCCATTTCAGTAAACCGGTTTCATAACCGGCCAAAAAAAGTCTCGGAACGCCTCCGCATCGAAACGCGAGCGGGCGACGGCGGCGTTCAAGAAAGGTCTCCGGTCCGGAAGAACTCCTGATGCTCTCGCTTCAGGGCAACCTGATCCAGGTCCGTATTGCGGATGTGCGCCGCGATGAGCCGTGCGCCCTCGCCCATATCGCCGGCCCGGACCGCGTCGAAAATCGCGCGGTGCTCGGCGATGATCGAGCGGATATGATCCGGCTTCATACCGATCAGGAACTGGACGCGCATCATGTCGGCCGAAACGTGCTGGCATGCCGTCCACGCCCGTGGATGCGCGAAAGCGCCGAGCAGGCCTGCATGGAAGGCCATGTCGGCGCGGTGCAAGGCGCCCATGTCATCGCCGTGGACAAGACGCTCCTGCGCCCGAAGCGACAGTTCGATCTCGTCCAGCATGGCCGGATCGGGCCTGATGCCGGCGTTGGCGATGACAGCGCTTTCAAGCGTGGAGCGGATGAACACCGCCTCGCGGACGCGCGCCATGTCGATCAGCGAGACGCGGGTGCCGGTCTGGGGTGAAATCTCGATCAGGCCCTCGTCGAAGAGCCGCGTGAATGCCTCGCGCACTGGGGTGCGGCTGATGCCGAGCGACTGGGCGACATCCGTTTCCGAGATATTGGCACCGGGCGGAACGCGGGCGGTGATGATCGCTTCGCGCAGCTCGACATAGGCCTTCGCCGAGATCGTGTTTCGACGCTCGCTCTGATCCGGCAGGAGTGTGGCGCTCAACTTCAGCATGGCTGTATGCTGGCATTCAGGCTCATTTCGAGTCAAGCACATTTTCTGTGCAGTCGCGAGATCGGCTCAATTTCCGATCATTCTTCCAGGTCTGACCAATCCCGGAAGCGGGCGCCCACTTTCCAGCGCCGCAACGACGGCGGCGATGGACGCCGCGGCACCCCGTGGCGTCGGCAGGCCGGCGCGATGAGGCGTCAGCCGGACGCGTTCATGCCCCCAGAACCAGTGTTCGGCCGGGGGTGGCTCGACGGGAAAGACGTCCAGCCACGCCGCGCCGACCCAACCTCGATCGAGGCCGGCGCGCAACGCCTCCTCGTCGAGGTGATCGCCGCGGCCGAGATTTACGACATAAGCGCCGGGCGCGAGGCGGGAAAACAAGCAGTCCGACAATATGCCCTTCGTTTCCGGCCTGGAGGGCAGCAGATTGACCAACACGTCGGCGCCGTCGACACACGCACCGAGCCCGTCGTCGCCATACTGACAGGCGACGCCGTCGATGCGGCGCACGCTTCGCGACCAGGCGGATACCAGGAAGCCGGCGGCCGAAAGCCCTTGCGCGACATGCATGCCGAGCGGACCCAGGCCAAGGACAGCCGCCCGCAGCGACCCACGTGTCCGGTTCTGACGATCGGGCTGGCGCCACAGGCGGGCATGCTGGTCCGCTCTGATGACGATGTCGTCATGCAGGCGCGCGAAGACCGCATGCATGGCATAGTCAAGCAGTTGCTCGGCCTGGCCTTGATCCTGCAGCCGCGCGATCGGGAGATCGGCCGGGATACGGGGATCATCGAGAAGCTGATCCGTTCCCGCGCCGAAACAGAAGATGGCACGCAACGAGCGCGGCAGGGCGATCATCTCCTTGGGCAGATGCCAGGCAACCAAAAGGTCGTATTCCGCGCCATCCGCCAGATCAGGCCATCGGACGAAGTCCGCCGATGGAAGCGCTGCACGCAATGCGCGCTCGAATGAATCACTGTAGGCAAGCGGATCGGCGACGACGATCCGCATGGATCAATGCCCGTCGACGGGCATTCCGGCAAGCCGGCGCAGCGCCAGCCATTCCAGCTCCGCGGCGCCGTCCGGATCCGCTTCATACTGCCTGGCGGTGCGCTCGCACACTTCCTTGCTGGGCAGATGGATGGGGCGCCCGCTGCCCAATACGGAAAGTTGGATTCGGCATGCCTGCTCGAGGTTGTACATCAAGGCGAAAGCCTCTCCAACGGACCGTCCGACGGTCAACAGCCCATGGTTTCTCAGGATCATGGCGCGATTGGCACCGAGATCGGCGACCAGGCGCTCCTGCTCCCCGGGGTCGAGCGCGATGCCCTCGAACTCATGATAACCGACCTGCCCGTAGAAGAGCAGCGACGTCTGGTTGAGCGGCAGAAGCCCCTCCTCGAGGCAACTGACCGCAACGCCGGCCGCGGTATGCGTATGCATGACGCAGATCGCATCCGGGCGCGCGGCGTGGACCGCCGTATGGATGACGATACCCGCCGTGTTGATCGGCACCTGCTGGCCGCGCATCTGCTGACCATGGTGGTCGATCACGGCCAGCGATTCCTGCGTGACTTCTCGAAAAAGATCACCGTAACGATTGATCAGCAGGAGTTCCGGCTCTTCGGGCAGACGCGCGGATATGTGCGTGTGGATGATATCGTCCATTCCGAACCGGGCGATCAGCCGATAAGCCGCCGCCAGATCCTCACGCATGGCCATTTCAGCAGTTGACATCGTTCCGGCCCGGCCTTCTGTTTGACAACATCCGGATACTTGAATTCCTGTATGCAGTCAAATGACCGCGCGGAACTCGGTTGAAAGCGGGTGCCGGACTTGCCGCGCCGAACGCCAACGGAAAATCAGTAAAAAACAGAAGCCGGGAGTCGAGCCTAATCCAAATGGTGGACGCCGCGATGGTTCATTTGTGATTGGGTGCATCGGCTTGAGGTTGGACTGAGTCTAGGGCACGTGACGCGCATCAGGAGAATTGCAGATTTCTCCGCCGCCAGTAGCGCGTCCTCACATTAGTCAGGTCTTAAACTCGCCGAACTGAGCGGCGCCTATACGCGCAGAAACATTACATCTAGCTAATACCTGGAGAGAACCTTCACGACGACGTGCTTGTCAGCCCCGCCAACAGCCGTCTTGCCGGAAGAATGTCGAAGCAGCTCACGAAAGCGGGGCGACCGTTGCCGGCCTTGGCCAGCATCTGGCCCAGGCTGGTGCCTGGCTCTGAACCCCGACGACGTGCGGCCAACGGAAGATCTGTTCGCATGTCGGGTACAGCAGACCTTTTCCTCAGTGCGATGCGTGGGGCCTTGCTGGGGTTCGCGGTCGCGGCTCCCATCGGTCCCACCGGCCTCCTATGCGTGCAGCGCACGATCGCCGGCGGCATCGCGCCGGGTCTGGCCACCGGCTACGGGGCGGCGACCACCCACTCGGTCTACGCCTCCATCGCCGCCGCCGGGCTCGGGGCGGTGGCGCATTTGCTGATCGGCTGGCACATGCTGCTGCAGCTCTGCGCCGGCCTGTTCCTGCTCTACATGGCGGTGACGGCGGCGCGGCTGACGCCGTCGCTGGACAGCGCCCTGCAGCGGCGCATGCCATCGGGCCGGGCCTATGTGACGGGGCTGATCTGGACGCTGGGCAATCCGATGACGCTGCTCGGCTTCTTCACCCTCACACCGGGGATACTGGGGGCCGGCATGCCGTCCTGGCAAACCCTGGCGCTTGTCTCGGCCGGTGTGCTGCTCGGCTCGGCGGCCTGGTGGACAACACTGACGCTGGCCACCAACCATCTGCGCAAGCGGCTGAGCGCGCGCGGGCTGCGCACCGTCAATCTTGTCTTCAGTTCGGGCCTGTTCGTCTTCGCGCTGTCACTGCTGGCCAGCGCCCTGCGCATCGGGTTGCTGTCGTAGTGGCGGCTGAATGCGCATGCCGCTTCAAGGTTTTGCTGTCTTCTTCGGTTGGACGGCCATCGAGGGTGCATCCGGTGGCAGGCCGGCATCGTCCGGTTTCTGCTGCTCGGCGACGGGCGTGTCGGGCGCCTGCGGCGCTCCCGAGGTAAGGTTGACCGACACGCCGTAGATTTTCCACTGCCGGTTCGCCGGCTCGAACAGAAGCTCGAAATTGACCTGCATTGGCACCGACGGGAAAAAACCGGCCATGTGCAGCATGCCGTTCGGTTCGATCTGGGGCAGCAAGGTCAGTTGCGGATCAAGCACCGCGACGGCGCCGAAGTCGAGCGCTTGCTTGCGCTGGTTGGCGAAGATGTCGCCGAGCCCGGCTGCGCTGTTGGCCTGGAAATTGGGCGAGCCGAGATCGCGCAGCACGGTGTAGTTGCCGGTCTTGTTGGCCTGGTCGAGCGCCAGCAGCGTGCCGCGGATCAGGATCAGCACGCCGTTGCGGTCGATGTTGGCCGGGCGAGCGGCATGGACCTTGTCGCCCTTCTCGGTCTTTTTGGTTTGGGCGTCCGCAACGTCCAAGGGTGCCGTCATCAAGCCGGCCGACAGCAAGCCTGTCACCATGGCCTGCGTCATCCGCGCTGTTGAGAGAAATCGCCGGCGCTTCATGTCACCTCTGGAACTGACGCGGAACCCGAGCCTTGGGCGGGGAAAACAGGCGGTCGCGTCCGCAGGTCCTGGACGCGACCGCCGCCGGCTCTTTCAAGCCTGCCCCCTCGCACTCGATAAGCCCTGAAGATCGGAGACGCCTCTGTTGCGCCAGCAAGGCATGCCGCGCCGAAACCGAAGACCCCGCATCACGCCGACCGCCTCAGTTCAGCGTCCACGATGCGCCGACGCTGACGCCGACATCGCCTTGCCTGGTGGTGGCCGACAAGGCGGCGTTGAGGCGGAAATCCTCGCTGGTGTTGTAACCAAGGCCGAGCGCCAGCCCCGATTGTCCCTTGAAATAGCCAAAGCCGCCGGCCAGCGACAGTTTTTCAGGCCTGTCGTCGTAACGCAGCCCCGCCGTCGCTAGCGCCAGCGCGGTGCCGGCACGGGCTTCGGTGCGGGTTTCGCTGATCTGGTCGCCGAGATTCTGGATACCAGCCTCGAGCGCGCCGACACGTCCGTCGAGTTGGGTGATGTTGCTGGTGTTGGTGGTCACCCTGGTGTCGAGGTCCGCGATCTCGGCGGTGTGCACCGCAATCGCGTTGGTGTTGTTGGTGATGCGCGTCTCATGGTCTGCAAGTTCGGTGGCGTGGCTGCTCACCGTGCTGTTCAAAGTGCTGATATCGCTGCTGTTCTGGGCGACCTGTGCCGGCAGGTTGGCAAGCGTCGCGACATCGAATGTCGACGCGGCCAGATTGCCGCTACTGTCCGTCGTCAACAGATAGGTGGGACCGGCTTGCGCGGCCTTGCCCGCCTGCGAAGCGACGCCGGTCAGCGTATAGGTGCTGTTGCCCGTGCCAATCATGACCTGGTTGTCGCGCGTTGTCGTCGCGCCAACGCCGATGGCGACGGAGGCCTCGTAGTTGGCCGTTGCATCGGCGCCGAGGGCAACGGCGTTCACGGCATTTGCCTTGGCCGCGTTGCCAAGGGCCGTGGCGTTGCCGCCGTTCGCCTGCGCCGAGCTGCCAAGGGCCGTCGCGTCCCCGGCATTCGCCTGGGCCGAAGTACCAAGCGCCGTGGCGTTGGCCTGGCCAATCGCGCTGGCGCCGGCCTGGGCTCCGGTGCCGATGGCCGTTGTATTCGCATTGTTGTAGTCGGTGGTTAGGCCGCCCGCGTTCACGTCGAAAACGAGTCCACCGGCGCTCGCGTTGAGGCCGAGCGCTACGCTGTTGTCCCCGAAAGCACCCGCGCCATTGCCGATCGCAGTCGAGAGAGCACCATCGCTATTGGCGGATCTTCCGCATGCCGTGCCGCCGCCTGACGTCTGCGCGAAAGCCGCTCCACCATCCGCACCATTGAAATCCTGGCAGATGACGCCTGCCGCCCGTGCCGGCGCGACGGCGACAAAGCCGGCGGCCGCGACCGCCACGAATACCGCTGTCCCGAGAGCCGGCACTTGGGAGGATGCCAGCCCACCGAAAACCGCCGTCGCGGCCGACACGAGTCCATTGCCTTTTCGCCCTTGGCGCCTTGTCGCGACTGTTTCGCTTTTTGCCTCGGCAGCGGCGTCTTCCGATACGCTCACGCATCCAATCGTTCCCGCAATCACGTTTCAAAGCCCTCGCTTCATTGCCAATTGATCGACCCCTGCCGGCGGCTGCCGGTCCCACGCGAATGGCCGGGCCGGGCGGGAGGTGCTCCGGCCATGGCTGGGCTGACAATCAAGCAGTTGCGCACTCGGCGGTTGTGCCGCCGTCCCCGAACAGCACTCGCCTTGCAAACACCGATGTCCCCGAATTCCGCGCAGGACCGCAGCACCCGACGGGCGCAAACGAACACAAAGAAAATGCCGCGTCTTCCACCATTCGGTGGATAGCGACGGCCAGAGTTCGATGGTACCGCCGAAGCTGGATCTCCATCTTCGGGAGATGATGGGGCTTGCCCAATCCGGGTCATGTGTTCATTTTGTTGCGATGCAACAAAGGTTTTGTTGCCGTGCGGCAAGGGAATGGTGCGATGCGCTCTGCTTTCTCGATGGCCCAGTTGTCCGAACTGATCGGGCTGATCTACGACGCCGCGATCGATCCCGCGCGCTGGCCCGTCGCGATCGAGGAGATGCGCATCGCCCTTGGCTTCGGGACCGCCGCCATCCGGCTGCAAGCGTTGCCGTCGGGCGAGGTGCTGCTCAACGTAACCAGCAACATCCCGCACCCCTATGTCGACCAGATGGTCAGCTACGGCGCTGAAATCGTCGAGCTATGGGGTGGCATGGCGGTGGTAGGCTCGCTGCCGATGGATCGGCCGGCGGTGTTGAGCCAGCTCAATCCCAACCTCGACACCACGACGAACCGCTATTTTGTGGAAGTCGGCAGACCGCAAGGCATGATCGATTCCCTGGCACTGCCGCTCGCGCGGGATGGGCGTGGTCTCGGCTCGCTGTCCTTCAGCCGCCATGCCGATGCCCCTCCCATCAACGATCAGCAGATAGAGGCCGCCCGATTGCTGATCCCTCATCTCCAGCGCGCCGCGACGATCAATCGGCTGCTGGACATGGCGGCGATCGCCCGGTCGACCTTCCAGACGGTGCTCGACACGCTGACGGCGCCGATCTTTCTCACCACCGCCGATCTGCATGTCGTGCATGCCAATCCAGCTGCCCAGAACATCGTCGCCACGGGCGAACTGCTGAACATCCGCAACGGGGTTCTCAGCACCAGTGTCGCCGCCGTGTCCAGCGCGTTGGCCGTCGCGGTATCTCAGGCAGCGCAGGACGAGAGCGCCATCGGTCGCAAAGGGTTGGGGGTTCCGATACGCTGGCGCGACGGCTCAGCTGGAGCCTTGCACGTCCTGCCGCTGCGACCGGGGCGCGGGGCGTTCGATGCCAGCGTGGTCGCGGCGGTGTTTGTCGCACGGGCGGACACTCCGTTCGTCGCGCCGACCGCGCTGGTCGCGGCATTGTTCGGCCTGACGCCGGCCGAGGCGCGTGTCTTCGAGCAGATCGCAGCCGGCCGCACGGTTGAGGAGACGTCCGATGCTCTCGACATCGGCCGCAGCACGGTCAGGACGCATCTGCTGCGGCTGTTCGAGAAAACCGGCGTGCGGCGACAGGCCGAACTGGTCCAACTCGCCGCATCCCTGGCGTCGCCCGTGGCTGGCGCGGGTTAGCTCCATGGGCACGCCAACGCGCCTCCCGGGCGATTCCCATCGCTGACAAGACCGGTGGCCAGTTGCGCGGGCCTGTTTCAGCCCGGCAGGCCGACCCACAAGCCGACTTTGTCGACCACGCTGGAGAGCGATGCCTTCTTGGACAATAAGTTCTGCCTGCGGCAAGCAATGGCGCCAGGCCTTCGGCGAGATTCGATCCGGGCCATTGTGTGACGAGCGGGCATTCAATAGTCTTTCCGCTCGGTCGAGGAACGCACGCATGACGCCGAGAATGAACCGCTGGAAGCGCTTCGCCGACTGGGACGAGCGGCCGTTGCGGCTGGACAAGTTCGCGGCGGAAGACCCTGCCAACGGCTTCTCCGCCTTCTCCAGCCCAGCCGATCCCAAACCTGGCATCGGCATCAAGGGCGGGCGCGTCGTGTCCCTCGATGGAGTGCTCGAGCACGACTACGACATGATCGACCGCTTCATAGCCCGCCATCACATCGACCCGGAGGTGGCGTCCGAAGCGATGGCGCTGGACTCGGCGACCGTCGCACGCTGGCTGGTCGACATGAACGTGCCGCGCGAAACACTGGTGCGGCTCGCGCATGGCATGACACCTGCCAAACTCGCCGAGGTCGTATCGCAGCTCAACGCCTTGGAGATCGCCTTCGCCTACTCGAAGATGCGGGCACGCAAGACGCCGGGTAACCAGGCGCATGTCACCAACGCCAAGGACGACCCGCTGCAGCTCGCCGCCGATGCCGCGACCGCCGTCGCCTTCGGCTTCGACGAGATCGAGACGACGATGCGCGTGTCGCGCAACGCCTGGTCCAACGCGGTGGCGTGTGCAGTGGGCGGCGCCGTCGGCCGCTGGGGAACGCTGTTCCAATGCTCCAGCGAGGAGGCGGAGGAACTGCGTATCGCCATGGCCGGCTTCACGTCCTATGCCGAAACCGTTTCCGTCTACGGCACCGAAAAATCGTTCACCGATGGCGACGACACACCATGGTCCAAGGCATTTCTCGCTGCCGCCTACGCATCGCGCGGCGTCAAGATGCGCTGTACGTCGGGTGCCGGCTCCGAATTGCTGATGGGCTTCCATGAGGCGAAATCCCTGCTTTACCTGGAGGCACGCTGTCTCTGCCTGCAGCGCGGCATGGGGGTGCAGGGTACGCAAAATGGCGGCATCGACGGGGCGCCTTTGACCGCCACCATACCTGGCGGCGTCCGGGAGCTGATGGCTGAGAACCTCATCGCCGTCTGGCTCGATCTCGAATGCGCATCAGGCAATGACGCGCGCTCCACCGAATCGGAGATTCGCGTCGGTGCCAAGATCCTTCCCTACCTGATTGCCGGCTCGGACCTGATCTGCTCGGGAATGGGATCGATCCTGAAATACGATAACTCATTCAACCCGTCGCTGATCAACGGCGAGGAGTTGGAAGACTATCTGGTGCTGCAGCGCGACTTCGAGGCCGATGGCGGATTGACGCCTCTGCCGGAGTCACGCGCGATCGAGTTGCGCGAGCGGGCGGTGGAGGCGATCGCCGCCGTGTTCGAGGAACTCGGCCTGTCGACGCCGACCGAGGACATGAAGACCAGCGTGGTCTACGCCTCCGGCTCCGACGATACGCGCAGCCTGATGCCGCGCGACGTGAGCTTCATCAGCGAGGCCATCAAGGAGCGCGGCATCACCGTGATCGATGTGGTCAAGGCGTTGGCCAACCGCGGGTTCCGCGAAGAGGCCGAGAACCTGCTGAACGTGGTGAAGCTGCGCCTTTCCGGCGACTATCTCCAGACCTCGGCCATGATCCGCAATGGGCGCATCGTCAGCGCGGTCAACGACCCGAACGACTATCTCGGCCCCGGCTCCGGCTATCGCGTGTCCGAAGAACGGCGCCTTCAGCTCAACGACATCCGCGATGTGCTGGACCAGAAAGAAGTGCTGCGCTCGGAAGCCCTGCACGAGAAGGACGAGGCAAAGCATATCCGCTATCGCAACCTTGGGCCGGCAGCCGACGGGTCGGCGACCGACGATGTGGTCATCGGCATCAGCCCGGCCTTCGGCTTGAAGCTCTACCGGACGACGGCCGGACATCGGCTGTCCCAAGTGCTTGGCGCCATGCTGGATGCGATCCGCGCGCGCGGGCTCAAGGCGCGCGTCGTCCGCTTCCGCCATACCGCCGATACTTCCTTCCTCGGCCTGTCCGCCGCGCGGCTTGCCGGCAGCGGCATCGGCATCGGCATCCAGGCCAAGGGCACCGCCGTCATCCATCAGCGTGACCGCCAGCCGCACAACAATCTGGAACTGTTTTCCAATGCGCCGATCACCAGGCTCGAGCACTATCGCGCTCTCGGCGCCAATGCGGCGGCCTATGCGCTGGGCGAAATGCCGGAGCCCATCGTGGTGCCGCAGCGAGGCGAGGCCATGGGGTCGCGCTACCATGCGCGCGTCGCCCTCATCTACGCCATCGAAACCGGGCTGACCGAGGCCGGCGCGGCTCCCGAAGAGGTCGAAATCATCCTGACGGGAGCGAAATCGTGACCCATACGCGTGCCGACTATCCGCTCGCCGAAACCCAGCCTGGCGCCGTGACCGGCAAGCACGGCAAGGCGCTTCCGGAGATCACGCTGGATGCGGTGCTTGCCGGCGAGGTGACGATGGAAGACCTTCGCATCACGCCGCAAGCGCTGCAGGCCCAGGCGGACGTGGCGCGCGATGTCGGCAGGCCCACTCTCGCCCTCAACTTCGAGCGCGGGGCGGAACTGGTCGAGGTGCCGCAGGATTTCATCATGCAGGTCTACGAACTGCTGCGCCCAGGCCGCGCCAAGTCCAAGGAAGAATTGCTCGAGGCCGCCGCCACGATGCGCGAGACCTACCAGGCCGAACGCATCGCCCGTTTCATCGAGGAAGCCGCCGAGACCTACGCGGCGCGTGGCCTGTTCACGTTCCGCTTCTGAAAGGACCGCATGAGCTGGAAAACCGGATTCCGTTCGCTCTACTACCTCGGCGCGCCCGAACCGGATGATCCGGTGCTGGTGCCAGCACAAACCGCCATCCTGGTCATCGATGTTCAAAACACCTACCTGGAACGGCCGGATCGCGCGTCGCTTTCACCGCAGGAACAGCACCGCTACGATCTGTGGACGCCGTTCCACGAGCGCATGCACGGCACGGTCATTCCAAACACGGCAAGATTGCTGGCATTGGCACGGCAACATGGCATCGAATGCCTTTTTGCCCGCATCGCCTGCCACACCAGGGACGGGCGAGACCGCTCGCTCTCCCAGAAAATGCCGGGCTGGAACAATTTGCTGCTGCCAAAGAACGACGCGCCATCGCAGCTCGTTGCCGAGCTTCAGCCGACCGGCGACGAAATCGTCGTGACCAAGACCACCGATTCCGCGCTGACTGGGACGAATCTGCGCCTCATCCTTCACAATCTCGGCATCAGGAACGTCATCTGCTGCGGCATCTTCACGGACCAGTGCGTGTCCTCGACGGTGCGTAGCCTGGCGGACGAGAGCTACGCCGTCATCGTGATCGAGGATTGCTGCGCCGCGGCGACCGAGGAGCTCCACCGCAAGGAGCTCGAAATCATCAACATGATCTACTGCCACGTGATGTCGAGCGCCGAGCTATGCAAAATCATGGCCTTGGCAAAGTGACGCAGCGTCCGTAGTGTCATGGCTGCACTCGCAGGCCGGGAAACATCGGCCGCCACGTGCGGGGACCAAATACAGCTGTCACGAATGGAGAGGGCTTCATGGCCATAGAAACTGCACGCGGGACGATCGACGTCTCGAAGAGTAACAGCATCAATCTTTTGCACTCGAAGGCCGTAGGGCTCGCGGGAGTGCTCTTTCTGGCCGTCACCGGCGCGGCGCCAATGTCGGCGATGCTGGGCAACGTCCCGTTCGCGGCAGGCTACGGCATCGGCAAATACACGCCGGCCGCCTTCCTGATGGCGACGGTCGTGCTGACCATCTTCTCGGTCGGCTACGCGGCGATGGCATCGCGCGTGTCGTCCGTCGGCGGCTTCTACTCCTTCATCAGCCAGGGGCTCGGCCGCGAGGTCGGCATGTCGGCCGGCATTGGCTCGCTCGCCTGCTACTCGCTGTTCGAGGCCTCGCTGACCGGACTGTTCGCATTTTTTGGCAATCTGTGGCTTTCCCAGCACTTCGGCATCAACGTGCCGTGGATCGTCCTTGCGCTCGGCATGATCGTGGTTATCGCAGCCCTCGCATACCGCGACGTGAAGGTGTCGGCACGGTTGCTCGGGATCGCCCTCATTCTTGAAGTCATCATGCTGGTGATCTTCTCGCTGGGCGTGCTCTTCGCTCACGGCCCGACGAACTTTTCCGGCGATTCCTTGAATGTGTTCAAGGTGTTCACGCCCGTCACCGAGCAGAAGGTCGGCGATGTGGCAATACCCGCCGGCGAGGCCGCGGTCGGCATCTTCATGGCGTTCTGGTCGTGGGTCGGTTTCGAGATGGCGCCGAACTATGCCGAGGAATCCCGTGATCCCAAGCGCATCATTCCGCAATCGCTGCTGATTTCGGTGATTGGCCTTGGCCTGTTCTACACCTTCGTCAGCTGGTGCGCGGTGGCGGCCTATCCTACCGAGGCCGACATGGTCGCCAAGGCCTTCTCCGACGGGGTGAACTTCTTCCTGACGCCCGTGCAGACTTTTGTCGGCGGCTGGGGCTACCAGCTGATGTCGCTTCTCATCCTGACCAGTTCCTTTGCCTGCGGCATGGCCTTCCACAACACCGCTTCCCGCTACCTTTACTCGCTGGCGCGCGAGGGCGTCCTGCCACAGGCGATCGCCGAGACGCATGATCATCACAAAAGCCCCCACAAGGCTTCGGCGCTGCAGTCGGTGCTGGCGGCGGTGTGGGTGCTGCTCTACGGTCTGGCCTACGGCTTCGACGATCCGTCGGGACAGGCCTGGCTTGGCGTCTATACGCTATTTGCGGTGCTTGGCACCGGACTGCTGCTGGTGCTGCAGGCCGTCGTCTCGCTGGCGATCTACATGTGGTTCAAGAAGAACGGCGGCGGCAGCATGCTGACGACCGTCATCGCGCCGTTGATCTCGCTGGTTGTCCAGCTGGTCCTCGTCTACACGCTGGTGGCCAATCTCGCGACGCTGGGCGGCACCAATGGCTTCGCCAGGAGCATCCCCTATGTCGGGCTTGCGATCCTTATCGTCGGCCTGATCTGGGGCTTCGTGCTGAAGTCAGCCAACCCCAGGGCATACGACAACATCGGTCACATGGTCAACGAAGGCTAATGCATGTCGCCCAAAAGTGACCTCGGTTTTGGGAGAACGACATGCATGAGACAAAGACCTAAGGCGCGTCGCCTTAGTCCGTTTCATCGCTACGCGCCTTAGGGCCGGTCGCCCTGGCATCCTTTTCGGCAACGGGGACAGGTCTCGCCCTGTCCCCGTCTCATTTCGGAGCTTCAGATCATGACCCAGTCCTTGAAGGGTCGGTCCGTCATCGTTACCGGCGGGTCGAAAGGCATCGGCAAGGGCATAGCGCGGGTGTTCGCGTTGTCGGGCGCCAAGGTCGCCATCATGGCGCGCCATCTCGACCAGGCCGAAGCCGCGGCCGCCGAGATTGACCACGGCGCCTTCGGCGTGGTTGGCGACGTCACCTCGCTCGCCAGCGTCGAGAGCGCGTTCGCGGCGGTCGCCACGAGAAACGGCGGCATCGACGTGTTGTGTGCCAATGCCGGAATCTTTCCGCAGGCGCGGCTCGAGGACATGACTTCACAACAATGGGACGAGGTTGTCGACACCAACCTCAAGGGCACCTTCCACGCGGTCAAGGCTGCGGTCGCCTATCTCAGGAAATCCGACCAGGGCCGCATCGTGCTGACGTCGTCGATCACCGGCCCGGTCACCGGCTTTCCCGGCTGGTCGCACTACGGCGCCACCAAGGCGGGGCAGCTCGGCTTCATGCGCACGGCCTGCATCGAGCTGGCGAAATACGGCATCACCGTCAACGCCGTGATGCCGGGCAACATCATCACCGAGGGCCTTGCCGGCCTTGGCGAGGATTACCAGAAGACCATGGCCGCCTCGATCCCGCTCAAGCGGCTCGGGACAGTGGAGGACATTGGCCACGCCGCGCTCTACTTTGCGTCGAAGGAAGCAGGCTACGTGACCGGACAGACGATAATCGTCGATGGCGGCCAGATCCTGCCGGAGAGCCTGGAAGCACTGACCTGATATTGGTGCCCGCCTAGAGCAATTCCAGGACAAGTGTGAGCGGTTTTCCCGGGAAAAGCGCATGGCGCTTTCCCGTGGGAATTGCGTTTCCGTGAAACGGTGAAACGCCCTTAGGAAAACCTGTTCAGATATGCCTCGCACAGCCCGAGCGTCCCCTCGGTGTAGGGGAGGCCCATCGACTTGGCCAGGTCCGTCTCCGCGTGCGAGCCGATCCACGCAACAAGGAGCAGACGGCGCAGCATCACGAAGGTCGGGATCTCGTCCTCGTCCGCCTTGGGCAGGTCAAGCACGCGGCGATAGCCGGTCGTCCACGACTGGATGAGATCGGCTGCCTGCGGCTCGTGCTCGTAGAAAGAGATGGGCGTCGCCGCGTCGTACATATACCAGCCGAAGCCGCAGTCATCGAAGTCG
The DNA here is from genome assembly GCF_013170725.1 of Mesorhizobium erdmanii. Lineage (NCBI taxonomy): Bacteria > Pseudomonadati > Pseudomonadota > Alphaproteobacteria > Hyphomicrobiales > Phyllobacteriaceae > Mesorhizobium > Mesorhizobium erdmanii. Next base: position 4,531,149 of record NZ_CP033361.1, read on the forward strand.
ATGACCTTCACCGTCTTGCCGTCGATCAAAAGGTTGGCGAGCCGCAGGTCGCAATGGATCAGGCCAAAGCGGTCATGGCCCTTGCCGAAGGCCGCGAGCCTGCGGCCGATCAGCTCCACGGTGCGGCCAAAGAGTTTGGCTTTCGCGGCGTCGACGCCCATGCCGTCACGCCAGCGCCCCCAATGGGGCTTTTCCTCGCCGAGACTTGTCTCGAAATCCCACACATGGCGGGTGAACCAGGATGGGCGCTTCCATTGCCGGGCGTGGATGTGCATGCGGGCCGTCACCTCGCCGAGCACCTCGAAAGGTTCGGCGAGCGCTTCGCCTATGCCCGGCTCAGAACCGGTCTCCCATTGCGACAGCACGACATTGCGGGGTTGCGCCAGCCTGGCATGGCCGACACGCTGGATCTGCTCGCCATCCCTGCCCGCCACTGGCACGGGGGTGGGTACGATCCCGGTCTGGCGCAGATCGGTCAGCCAGGCCAGTTCGGACTGGATGGCCGTCCTTGAATGGTAGCCGTCGCGATGGATGCGAAGCGCCCAGCGCCGGCCGTCGCGAGCCGCAACCTTATAGGTCGCATTCTCCGACAGGTTGATCATCGCGACGGAGACGTCCGCCGGCAGATCGTAGTTGGCGGTGGCCGCCTCCGCCATCTCCTGCAGGATGCCGAGTTGCTGGTCATGGGTGAGCGCGTCGAAATCCGTCACTGTCCGTCCTGCCCCTGTCCTTGCACTCTTGTCCCCTGCCCGAACCCTGCGATCCCAGCAACCATCTCAACTGGCCTTGCCGGCCTCATGCAGCAACTCGCGGGCGCGCGGCATTGCGGCATCGAAGCGATCCATGATGTCCCTGCAGGTTTCGTCATCCAGAAGAACGCCGGGCTTCCATTGCAGCACCCGCTTGTCGAGCGACGAGAAAATCGCCCAGACGCCGTGCTCGTAGAGTGCACGCGAGACGAAGACGGCACCTTCCGGATGATTGCTGAACTCCAGCCCGAGGATCACGCCTTTCTGGCGCACCCCGGTGAAGATATCGCCGTGACGAGCCTGCATCTCACGCATGGCCTGCGCCATGAACTCGGTCACGGTGCCTACATTGGCCACCAGTTCGGGACGCTGCAGCATCTCGATGACCTTATGGGCAACGACGCAGCCGAGTTCGGCCCCGCCGGTGGTCGAGATGTGGGCGGCCCCGTCCTCGTTGAGCCAGCCGCCGGCCCTGTCGTTCACCAGCGTCGCGCTGATCGGATAGAGGCCGCCGGACAGGCCCTTTGCCGTCACCATGATATCCGGCTGGACGCCGTAGGCCTGCCAGCCCCACATGCTGCCGGTCCGCATCAGACCGGTCTGGACCTCGTCGGCGATGTACATCACGCCATGCTTTTCGCACAGCGCCTTGCAGGCGCCGAGATAGCCGTCCTTCGGCATCGGGAAGCCATACGTCGCGGGGATCGTCTCCATGATCAGCGCCGCGACGTCTTCGCCCTTCAGCGCCTGCTCCATGGCGTCGATATCGTTGAAGGGAACCTGGATGAAGGTCTCCGGCTGGTCGGAAAGAAAGATCTTGGTGAAGCGGTCGTCGCCGGTCGCCACCGCGAGCCCCGAATGCCCGTGATAACCCTTGATGATCGACACGATCTTGCGCCGCTTGGTGGCATAGCGAGCGCTCTTGATGGCGATGTCCACCGCCTCGGCGCCACCCGGCGCGAAGATCGCATACTTCATTCCCGGCGAGACATAGACGAGGGATTCGGCCAGCGCCGTACGCGCCACGGAGGGAAACCAGTGGTTGCCAATATCGAAATAGTCGAGCGCGCTCTTCAGCGTCTCGACCAGTTCCGGATTGCGGTGACCTAGATTGTAGGTGCCGCCATTGAGGTGCAGGTCGATCAGGCGGCGGCCCGACATGTCGTAGAGGAAATAGCCTTCCCGCCTGCCGATCACCAGATCGATCCCGGCTTCCTGCCAGAACCTGGTCTTGTCGGGATTCCAGAAACGGATTGCCTTGTCGAAAAAATCCTGCTTCGACTCGAACTTGAAGGGGCCGAAGTCGTACATGCCTGTTTTTTCCCCAGAAGTTGATCGTCGCGCACCCAAGCTGGCGAGGCTCGTCCGCCGGATGATGCAGGATTACGGGCCGGTGAGAAAGGGGGGCTGACAGATGATCCTGAAGGACAGGACCGCGATCGTCACCGGGGCAGGATCGGGCATTGGCAGGGCCGCAGCGCTTATCATCGCGCGCGAGGGTGCGGTGGTCGGCGTGGCGGACCGCAGCGCCGACGGCGCGAACGCGACCGTCGACCAGATTGTTGCAGCGGGTGGCCGGGCGAAAGCGCTTGTGTTCGACCTGACCGACGATCATGCGCTTGAAGCCGGTTTCCGCGATTTCATCGACACGCAAGGCAGGATCGACATCCTGCACAATCATGCCGGCGTACAGGTAGAGGGTGACGTGCTCGGTGTGAGCGTCAAAGGCTTCGACACGTCCTGGACGCTCAACGTGCGGGCTCACTTCCTCGGTGCCCGCATCGTCATGCCGTTCATGAAAAAGGCCGGGCGCGGGGTCATCCTCAACACCTCGTCGAGCTCCGGCGTGCTCTACGACCGCGAGATGATCGCCTATACGACGACCAAGCACGCGGTGATCGCGATGACCAGGCAGATGGCGGGCGACTACGGCCGCTTCGGCATTCGCGTCAACGCGCTGTGCCCCGGTTGGGTCGACACGCCCTTCAATGGCCCTTTCATCGCCCAGATGGGAGGCCGGGAAGCCATCGAAGCCTACATCCGCGAAAAAGTGCCACTTGGTCGCTGGGCAAGTGTCGACGAAATCGCGGAGGCAGTGCTGTTTCTTGTGTCCGACCGGTCCTCGTACATGACGGGCCAGATTCTGGTTGTCGATGGCGGAGAGACGGTGATCTAGGCGTAGGCTTCGGGAGGCTGTCCATTCGGACCGGACCGAGGGGCTGGACTGACCAGGCATCGGCACTCGTCGCAGGGTCCAACCGCAATCACGGAAGCTGCGTCACCCGCGTATCCGGTTCCGTGCCTTCAAAGCCTCTATCAGCAATTTTCGCAGAGGCCCTTCTTCCAGCTTGCGCGGGTTCCAGTAAGGGTTGGACAACATCTGGGCAAGGGCCGGCTCAATCCCGTCCGCTTTCATTCCCAATTCCCGCAGCGACATTTTCGCGCCGAGCCCGAGAGGCAGCTTGTAAAGCGCCGCGGCCGGATCCGTCCAACCGAGCGAAGCCTTGATGCCAATTCGTTAAGTTCGGGAGCGTTCAAAGTTCCCTGCCGCTGAACCAGGTCATCAGTAGAACTTCGGACTTCATTCATGCGGCTCGGCCGTCGGTCCGTGCGGCCTTCAGATGAGTCCAGAGCCAAGAAAGATTGGTGGCCGCTTAGGCGTTCCAATGGCTAAGCTCCATAAGAATTCCTGCACGAGGCCGCCTGATGGTCACTGACACCGAATACATTGTCGCATGCATCAGCCAAGGCTGCGTGGCACTTGCCGATGGCGAATTCCTCATCGACAGGCTGGTGAAGTATGTCGGCAACGGCAGGATTCGCTGGCATGTCGAGTTTCGTGGACATCGCGTCGAGTTCACGACCGGCCAGTTGAAGAAGCAGCCTACCTTCCGCAGGAAGATGCTCGAACAGGCCGGTGTGTTGCCGCCCCAGCGCGCCGGGGCCGACTACAAACGATGGGCGATCGATCTCAGGAAGAATTCCATCGAGCTTCCCTGGCGGGATAGACCGGTCGATGCCGGTTTCGCCATCGACAGGCTTGTCAGTCTCGGCGACGACCGCTGGACGGTCGACTACCAAGGCAAGGTGATCAACTTCACGTCGACCAAACTCCGCAGGCAAACCAGTTTCCGCAAGCGGATGCTGCTGAAGGCCAAGGTGCTGCCGCCGCAACTGGATGCGGCTGCCTACCGGAAGTGGATGGACTGGCTGATTGAGAACGCCACTAAAGCTGTACCGCCGGCTGCCGAGGCCTCGATGAACGAGAAGAGCTGGCTTGACGACCTGCCCGAGCTGGCCGGCTGGCAAAACGAAGCGTCGCCCCAACGACGCGCTCGGAGGCCACCTAGATCAGGTTGACGAGTGCTGGCGGGGTGGCCATAAGGGCGGCGTGGTCTGAGGGCGGGACGGTGACGCATCGGTCTGCAAAACCGACGTAATGGGTTCAATTCCCATTCAGACCTCCATTTTCAAAAGCCGCCCGCTGCGCAAGCCGGGCGGCTTTCTTGTGAGAGATGCCAGCCTTGCCTTTTTAACAGTGCCGGTGCTGCTCATGGCATTTGCCATGCCTAACGATTTCGGCACACATTGGTGGCGAAGGACGCTGGCCATAGCCTGGCTCGCTGCTGGCAAGACTTGAATGGAAGACATGGACCGGTTCGACCTCGGCACCTACCGCCGCCCCATCTCCACTGGCTCAACCGAGGCCCAGCGCTGGTTCGATATCGGGCTCAACTGGTGCTACGGCTTCAACCATGAGGAAGGCATCAAGTGCTTTGAGAAGGCGCTGGAGACCGACCCCGATTGTCCCATGGTGCATTGGGGCATCGCCTATGCCGCCGGGCCTTTTTATAACCTGACTTGGAAGGAACATGGCGAGGCCGAGGCCAACAGCGCGACGAAGCGCTGTTTCGACCATGTCCAACTGGCGCGCGCCAATGCGGCCGGCGCCAGCGGCGTGGAAAAGGAATTGATCGAGGCGCTGGTCTCTCGCTTCCAGAAGCCGCACCGCGTGAGTCCGCAGGAATTCGAACGGTGGGACGATGACTACGCAGCCGCGATGCGGCGGGCCTATAAAACCTTTCCCGACGACCATGATGTGATGGCGCTTTTCGTCGAGGCGCTGATGATGCGCACGGTGCGGCGGCTGTGGAACCTCAAGACCGGCGCCCCGGCGCCGAATTCGGACGTGCTCGAGGCGTTGGAAGTTTGCGAGCGGTCGATCCGGCTGGCCGACGAGGCCGGCATCGCCCAGCATCCGGCGATCGTCCACCTGCATATCCATCTCCTGGAAATGTCGACCCAGCCTGAGCGCGGCATGCACTCGGCCGATCTTTTGGGCGACATGTGTCCCGATGCCGGGCACATGAACCACATGCCGGGGCATATCTATGTGCTGTGCGGCGCGTATGAGAAGGCAAAGCTTGCCAGCGAGAGGGCGGTCCGCGCCAATGATCTCTATCTCGCCTATGCGGATGAACCGACCTACTATCTGCTCGGCTGCTGCCACGACCTGCATCTGATGATGTTCACCTGCATGTTCCTTGGCCAGTACCGGCCGGCGCTATGGGCCGCCGACAAGGTGCGCGACCTGGTCACGCGCGACGTGGTCGCCATCCCGGACCGGCCAAAGCTGACGCAAACAGTGGAAGGCTATCATGCGATGAAATCGCATGTGCTGGTGCGCTTCGGCCGCTGGCAGGAGATTATCGACGAGCCAGCGGTTGAAGAGCCCGGCCTTTACGTGCTGACGGCGGCCATGCAGCACTACGCCAAGGGCGTCGCCCATGCGACGCTGAAGCAATTCACGGAGGCGGAGCGCGCGCGCGACCAGTTCCACCGGCATGTGGCGGGCATAGCGCCAGAACGACGTTTTCTCAGCAACCCGACCAGCGCCTCGCTGGCCGTCGGTGCCGCTTTGCTCGATGGCGAGCTTGCCTATCATCAGGGCCGGCATGACGAGGCCTATCGTCATTTACGGCAGGCGGTCGAACTGGACGACAATCTCTCCTACACCGAGCCATGGGCGTGGATGCACCCTCCCCGCCATGCGCTTGCGGCACTGCTTCTCGACCAGGGCCATGCGCCGGAGGCTGAGGAGGTCTATCGCGACGATCTCGGCTTGAGCGGCAACGTGCAACGCTGCGCCCAACATCCGGACAATGTCTGGGCGCTGCACGGGTTGGTCGAATGCCTGAGGCGGCGTGGTGAGAACGAAGAGCTGCCGTCACTGCAGGCAAAGCTCGCAACGGCGCTGGCCAAGGCGGATGTGGCGATCAGCTCGTCATGCCTGTGCCGGACGAGCGTGCAGTCAGCACCGAGCTGTTGCCATTGATATCCTGGATCGTGCGCCGTCTCACGCCGCGCGGCGTTGACCACCGAGCTATGAGAAGATTTCCGCCAGCTTTTCCACGCAGGTGCCTTCCCTGACCTGCCGGAGCTCTGCATAGCTGACAGCCGCGGCAACCGACGAAAGCACGGTCGCAGCCGCCTTCACCAAGGCTTCGACAATCAGTCCAAAGTTGAAGTTCAAGGCAATGAAGAGGCGAGGCACCGCCAAACCCACCAGGGTCCCGCCCATTATGAGGATCAGCCACAGCCCAAGCAAAGCCCAGCGGCTGCCTTTGGTCAGGTCTCGGCTGCGCGCCATGCTGTCGAGAATATTTAGTCTCTCCTGGATCAAGACCGGTACCGCGACCGACCAGCGAAGCAGAAGCAGGATACCGGGGACGATCAGCAAGAACAGCCCTAACATGAAGGCCAGCGTCACCACCAACGATGTCAGCAGGACTGGAAAAAACAGGGCAAGTGCGACACCCAGGCAATCACTCGCCGTGGGTGTTCTTCCCTGCATATCCACAATCCCCGCGCGCGTGAGGGCTGTTTGCAGAATGGCGATGACGCCCACATAGAAAAGCAGGCCGGCAATAGCGAGCATCACATGTTCGCTGAAAAACGCCCAGAGGGGTATCTTTTCATTGCCGGCGATCGCTTGGAAATACCAAATTGAAAGGGCAAACCTCGGCACTGCATAAAGGACAACGCCGAGGCCGGCGCACAGCACGAGATTACGGCGAATGACCGAGAAACTGTCATGCAACACCCGGCCGATCCGGAATCGGTCGGCCCGCTCTAGCGCCGCGGACGACATCAAATGGCCACCTGCCGCGCCATTGCCTACGAGAAGATCTCCGCCAGGTCGCTGACGCTGGTGCCATCCTTGGCCTGGCGCAGCTCGACATAGCTCACTGCCGTTGCGACCGAGATCACCATCGACACCACGGTCTGCACCAGGGCTGCCAAAAAGGCGGCGATAATTCCGTGGAAGAGGTAGACGACAACCGCGCTCATCGACTGGATGATCATCGCAAGGATGATCAGGATCACGAAAAGTCCGAACAGAGACCAGCGACTGCCCTTGGTCAAAGCGCGGCTGCGCGACATCGAGCCGAAGACACCGAGCCGCTCCTGGATGAGCACTGGTATCGCCACCGACCAGCCGAGCCAGAGGATGATGCCAGGAACCAGCAAGGCAATCGAGGCAAAACCCACGCCAAGGCCGACAAGCAGGCCAATTCCGAGAGTGGGCAGCAGATAGCGGATCGCTATGCGGATGCAGTCCCCGAAAGTCGGCCTTTTGCCGTTCAGGTCCTCGATTGCAGCTCGAACAAGGCTGGACTGCAGCAAAAGCGCAAAGACGATATAGACTATCCCCACGAGCGCGAAGCCAACAAAGAAGCCAAGTTTGTAGTTTGTGGTCGCCAAGGCAAGGTTGGCCGGATCCCCAGCGGTATGGGTCGCTGTGGTCAAAAGCTGAGTGACCAGTTTTGGCAGACCGGCAAACAGCGCCGCAAGGCCAAGGCAAAGCCCGATGTTGCGGCCGATGACGGCAAATGTGTTGTTGAACACCCTGCCGATCTCGAATCGACCGGGTTGTCCCAGTGTCGCAGTGGTCATGATATCCCCCTAAGTCACCGCCACATCCAAACGGCCGACCTCGACAGTAAATCTGCCAACATTAAAAGGCTTCGTCCAGTGGACTTGCAATTGTCCAGGCGTATTGCCAGTGTCGGCTCCAAACCGCGGATGCAGAGGGGCGAGCGGGTGACAGTCGCACAGCCTGTAAATGCCGAATGGCTGGCAAAGCTGCACAAGCAACTGCTTGCGGACGATTCGATACAGTTCGGCCTGCCGACCCTGGTGCAACCCGTGCCGCCGGAATGGCTGAAGCCTTTTCTCGACGCTTTGGCGAAAATTGGCCCCTATATGATCTACCTGTTCTGGGGCGCGGTGATCATCGGCGTCACGGTCATCGCGCTTCTGGTCGCCCTCGAAGCGAAGGGGGTGGCATGGCGCCTGCCATGGCGGCGCGCGCGCAAGGAGACGGATGCGGAGGAGGTCTGGCGACCCGATGCGAGTGCCGCGCGGATCTTGCTTTCCGAGGCCGATGCACTGGCCGCGCGCGGCGACTATGACGAGGCGGTGCACCTCCTGCTTCGCCGCAGCGTCGCTGACATTGCCGGACGGCTGCCCGACTTCCTGCGCCCGTCGCTGACGTCGCGCGACATAGCCACGGCCCCGTCGCTGCCCGCGCGGGCACGCAGCGCCTTCAGCGAGATCACGCGCATCGTCGAGGCAGCGCTGTTTGCTCGTCGACCCGTCGGGGCCGAGGGCTGGCAGCAGGCGCGCGGCGCCTACGAGCGCTTCGCCTTCAGGGATGCCTGGACATGAGCGCCCCGGCCGCCGAGGCGATGCAGGAACCGTTCAGCCGAAAGACCTTGTTCTGGGGCATTTTTGCCAGCTTGCTGGCCGCGGCGGGATTTTTCCTGCTGTCTACCTACGCACCGGACTTTCGTCAGCCGGAAGGCGGCGCAACGCCGCTCTCCAAGGGCGGCACCGGCTATGCCGGGCTGGTCGAATGGCTGAAACTTGCCAATGGGCAGCCACCCCCCATGGTCAGCAGCGTGGAGGCTCTGCGTTCCGGCCTGGCGTCCGAATTCCTGCTGATCGTCACGATCGCGCCAAACAGCGACCCGGCCGCGCTGGCTAGAATCGTCAAGCTTCGTTCGGGCAAGGCCACGCTGTTCGTGCTGCCCAAATGGCTCACCATTCCGCAACCAAACCACGAAGGCTGGGAGATGAAGGTCGAACGGCTGCCCGATACGATCGTCAACGACTGGTTGGGCCGCATTGCCAAGGCCAAGCTCGGCGAAGGCAAGGGCTCGGTCGGAGAGATCGACGTCGCAGGCCACACGATTACCGCGCCGGAGGACCTCCAATGGGTGGCGAATGACCACCCCTTGATTGCGGCGGGTACGGGCCGGGCCGTTCTGACCGAGCTCGACAAACAGCCGTTCTACATCCTGACCGACCCCGACCTGCTCAACAATGCGGCGCTGAAAGATCCGCAGAAGGCGGCCGCCGCGCTTGGCATGATCGCCACGCTGGAGCCCGGCAAGGGCGCGGTGATGTTCGACCTGACGCTGCACGGCGTCGGGCAGAAATACGATCTGGCCAAGCTTTTGGTCGAGCCGCCCTTCCTGGCGCTGACGCTGTCGGTGCTGGCGGCCGCGGCACTTGCCTTCCTGCACGGGCTCGGCCGGTTCGGACCGCCGCGCACCGAGGCCCGGGCGATTGCCTTCGGCAAACAGGCGCTGGTCGACACCACGGCCATGCTTTTGAAGCGCGCCGGACGGATCGAAGAGCTCGGCGACCGCTATGCCGCGCTGATGCGCGCACGCGCCGGCGCATTGCTGGGCGCGCCGCAAGGCTTGCCGGGCGAAGCGCTCGACCGTTGGCTCGATTCCCGCGACCGCGGCGAAACGCAGGGCTTCAGCCGCCGCTTCAAGGCCGCGAACGAAACCAGGACCCTGGTTCAAATGCATGAAGCAGCGCAGGAGCTGCATGACTGGACGACAAGGAGGCTCGGTGAACGTCGATGATGTGAAGGCCCTGGCGACGGCGATCAGGGAAGAAGTGGCGAAAGCGATCACCGGGCAGCGCGACACGGTCGATCTGATGCTGACGGCCTTGTTTGCCGGCGGCCACATATTGCTGGAAGGCCCGCCGGGGACAGCCAAGACCATGACCGCGCGATGCTTCGCGCAAGCACTTGGCGTCGCCTATGGCCGTATCCAGTTCACGCCCGACCTGATGCCTGGCGACATCGTCGGCTCCAACATCTACAATTTCCAGAGCGGGCAGTTCACGCTGACGCGCGGGCCGATTTTCTGCGACCTTCTGCTTGCCGACGAGATCAACCGCACGCCACCCAAGACGCAGGCCGCGCTTCTGGAAGCCATGCAGGAACACGCCGTCACCTTCGACGGCACCACGCATGCGCTCAGCCGTACCTTCATGGTGGTTGCCACGCAGAATCCGATCGAGCATCAAGGTGTCTATCCCCTGCCCGAAGCCCAGCTCGACCGCTTCCTGTTCAAGCACCGGGTAAGCTATCCCGATGCTCAGGAGGAGCGTGTCATCATCGTGCATCACGGTGGTGGCCCCGCCTCGCACGATATCAAGCAATACGGCATCAAGGCGCAGACCGACCGCAAGACGCTGGAAGCAGCCCTAGCCACTGTCGGGGACGTGACGCTGGTCGACGATGTCGTTGGCTATATCGCGGCTCTGGTGCGTCGCACACGCGAAAGCCCGGACTTGGAGGTCGGAGCGAGCCCTCGCGCGGGCGCCATGCTGGCCCGCGCCGCCCGCGCCAGGGCGGCGCTCGACGGCCGCGCCTATGTCATTCCCGACGACGTCAAGGCGCTGGCGGTGCCGGCGCTGCGCCACCGCGTCATCCTGTCGCCGGCGGCGCAGATCGACGGACGACTGGTCGAGCAGATCGTTGCGGACCTTGTCGACCAGACGGAGGCGCCGCGTTGATCTACCCGACCGGCAGGGCAGTGTGGGCTGCGGCGGCCGGGGCGATCCCGGCCTTCCTGATCGCGCTCGCGCTGCCGCATGTCTGGTATCTGGGCCTGTTGTGGATCTGCGTGCTGCTTGCATTTCTCGCGGTCGACGCGGCGGCTGGGCGTGGGCGTTCCTCGCTCAGCGCCAGTCTCTCGGCACCGCCGCAGGTCGGTGTCGGCGGGCGTTTTACCGTGCATGTCGCGGCCAGCCTCGGCCAGCGGGCGCACATGGTGCAAGCGCGTGTCGATCACGATCAGCGTGTGGAACCGGTTACCCGCACAGGCGGCACATTGCCGGCAAATGGTGGCACGCTCGACCTCGAATTCACCGCGCTGAGGCGCGGCACCGCCAGTTTCGACCGGCTGTGGCTACGCTGGCCCGGCCCATTCGGGCTGATCTGGAACCAGGTCGTCCTGCCGATGGAACGGAATGTGGCGGTGCTGCCTGACGTCAGCAGCGCGCGCGATGACGCGATCACGTTGCTGCAGCGCTCCGCGCTCGCCGACGGCCACGCGCAAAGGCGGGCCGGCCAGGGCCGGGAGTTCGAGGCGCTGAAGGACTATCAGCCAGGCATGGGCCGGCGGATGATCGACTGGAAGCGCAGCGCCCGCCACGGCAAGCTTGTGGCGCGCGAGTTCAGGGTCGAGGAGAACAACAACATCGTGCTGGCGATCGACAGCGGGCGGCTGATGTGCGAGCCGGTCGACGGCGTGCCGAAAGTCGACCGCGCGGTGACGGCAGCGCTTCTGTCGGCCTTCATCGCGCTCAAGGGCGGTGATCTAGTAAGCCTGTTCTCCTTCGACGCCAGGCCGCACGTCTCGAGCGGGGCGGTGCGCGGTTCGCCGAGTTTCATGATGATCCAGAAGCGGGCGGCCGAGATCGACTACTCCAGCGAGGAGACCAATTTCACCCTGGCCCTGACGACATTGGCGGCAAAGCTCGACAGGCGCTCGCTGGTCATCGTCTTCACCGATTTCGTCGACCCGATCAGCGCCGAGCTGATGCTGCGCACCGTCGGCCGGCTGACCGAGCGGCATCTTGTGCTGTTCATGCTGATGAAGGATGTCGAATTGGAGTCGTTGGCCGACATGCAACCCACGAAACCCGAGGATGTGGCCCGCGCGGTCACCGCGGGCGGCCTGCTTCGGGAGAGGCAAGTGGTGATCGGCCGACTGCGGCTGCTTGGCGCGCATGTGATAGAGGCCGATCATCAGCGCCTCGGTCCCGCACTGGTCGAGCGTTATATCCAGCTCAAGGAGGAGAACCTCTTATGACGCTGCCCGCCGGCACCGATGCGGTACGTCAGTCGCTGGCGAGCTTCCGCCAGGAGCGCGAAGCCGACTGGAAGGCGTTCGAGGCGCTGCTCGCGCGCGTCGAGAAACGGGCGCCGCGCACGCTTTCGGAAGACGAGCTGTTGTCGCTGCCGCTGCTCTACCGTTCGGCGTTGTCGTCGCTTTCGGTGGCCAGGGCGACATCGCTCGACAGCGCGCTGATCGCCTATCTGGAGGCGCTCAGCCTGCGCGGTTATTTTTATCTCTATGGCGCACGGCGCGGCCTGAGGCAGCGTGTCGGCGATTTCTTCCTGCGCGACTGGCCGGCGGCAATCCGCGATCTGTGGCGAGAGACCTGGGTGTCGGTCGGGCTGACGGTGATCGGCGCGATCGCCGCCTACTGGCTCGTCGCCTCCGACAGCCGCTGGTACGACGCCATCATTGCGCCCAGCCTCGCCGGTGGGCGTAACCCGGACTCGTCGGCCGAGACGCTGCGTAGCGTGCTCTATGACAGCGGCGGCGGCCATTTCCTGTCCGGCTTTGCCGCCTATCTCTTCACCCACAATACGCAGGTGGCTATACTGGCTTTTGCGCTGGGCTTCGCTTTCGCGGTGCCGAGCGTACTGATCATCCTGATGAATGGATGCATGCTGGGCGCGCTGTTCCAAGTCTACGCGGCCAAGGGGTTGGGCTTCGAGCTCGGCGGCTGGCTGTCGATCCACGGCACGACGGAATTGTTCGCCATCGCACTGGCTGGCGCGGCGGGAATGCGGATCGGCACGCGCATAGCCTTCCCCGGAGACCTGACCAGGATGGCGGCCGCGGCGCAGGCCGGACGGGTGGCGGCGACCGCCATGGTCGGCGTCATGGTGATGCTTCTGTTTGCCGGCCTGCTCGAAGGCATCGGGCGTCAGACGGTCACCAGCGATGCGGTGCGCTACGCCATAGGCGGTGGCATGCTTACGCTATGGATTGCCTATTTCTACCTGTTACGCATGGTGCGGCATGGCAACGGCTAGAGCCTCCCTCACGCTGATACGGCCCCTGATCACGCCGGAAGGTGTCGATCTCAGGGTCAAGCTAGCCGACGCCGGCACACGGGCCGCGGCCTTCCTGCTCGATGTGGTGATCATCGTCGCTGCCGCCATTGCCGTTACCCTCGTCGTCATCTTCGGCCTCGGCGGCCTTGGCGTGAAGGAGGCGGAGCCGCTCTTCATCGTCTGGATCATCTTCATCTTTCTGCTGCGCAACGTTTATTTCATCGCCTTCGAGGCGGGGCGGCGGGCCGCGACGCCCGGCAAGCGGATCGTCGGGGTGCGGGTCGCCTCGCGCAGCGGTGCGGGCCTCACCATCGATCAGGTCATCGCCCGCAACCTGATGCGCGAGATCGAGGTTTTCCTGCCGCTGTCGATCATCGCAGCGCGCGGCGGCACCGGCGTGGCCGACACGCTGTCGACGATTTTCGGCCTGGTGTGGGCGTTGCTGTTTTCGCTGTTTCTGCTGTTCAACCGCGACCGGCTTCGCATTGGTGATTTGCTTGCCGGAACCTGGGTGGTCGAGGCACCGAAACTCAAGTTGGTCGAGGACCTTGCGCAGCGACAAGACCCGGTCGCCAAGCGCTTCCATTTCAGCCCGGCGCAGCTCGACGCCTATGGTATCGCCGAGTTGCACAAGCTGGAAGAAGTGCTGCGCCGTGACGACTATTTCGCGATGAAAGCAGTGGCCGAGACCATCGGCGGCAAGATCGGCGCCAAGGTCGAGCCGATCGACTCAAAGGCCTTCCTTACCGCCTATTACGGCGAGCTGAGGGCGCAGCTCGAGCGCAAGCTGCTGCTCGGAAACCGCAAGGCGGACAAACACGCGCGGTAGCGCATGATCAGGCCTGATCCGACCGGCCTAAAGCGCGTCGCGTGGAAACGGATTCACGCAGCGCGCTTTAGGTTATTTGCTTGATGCATATCGTCGTCGCCGAGGTCGCTTTTGCGCGACATGCACTACCCCAGCCACTTCTCATAGTCGGCTACCAGCAGGTGCAGCGGGGCGACGTCCTCGTCGATGTTGGAGAAGCGGCCGATCGGCTCGCGAAACACATTATCGGTAAGATCGTCGTTGACGGTCGACACCTCGCCGATCAGCACATCCTTGCCCTCGGCCCAGAAGGCATGCCAGACGCCGGGCAGCAGTGTGACGCTCTGGCCCGGATCGAGTTTCAACAGCCCACCCGCGGGCAGCCGGTGGATGGTTCCATCGACCGGCACCGACACCTCGGCCTTGGGGTCGATACCGCCGTCGCGATCGTGCATGAACAGTTCCAGCACCAGCTTCCCGCCGCCGCGGTTGATGATGTCCTCGGCCTTGATGTTGTGGCGATGCATCGGCGACAGCTGGTCCTTACGCGAGATCATGATCTTCTCGGCATAGAGCATGCCCATGCCCTTCTTCATGTCGGCATAGACGCCGTTGCGCACTGTGAACAGGAACAGGCCGAGTTCCCTGAATTTTTCCTGGCCGTAATCGGTGATGTCCCAGCCGAGACGCGAGGTGTAGATGGCCGAGGAATCGACCTGGCGCGCCTTCATCTCTTCCGGCGACCAGTAAGCGAAAGGCGGCATGATGTAACCGAAAGAACGGATGAAAGCGTCGGCTTCGCGGATGATCTCGTTGATGGCGGAGCGTTTCATGGTCGTGACCCTTCGTGTCGATTTTTCCGACCATTCGCATAGCCGAACGCCAATGCGGTGTCGATCCGTCTTGCTCGTCCAAGCCTTGCGCGCGCTCTCGCATGGACCACAGGTCCGCGCCGCTGGCCGCGTGACATCACGCGCTTTCGAGGTCATAAACCCTGCACATTTGCCAGTGGTGACAAACGATGCCGACCATCCATGATCTCGATACACCGTCGATCCTGATCGACGCCGCGCGCGCCGAAGCCAACATTGCCCGTGCGCAGGCCCATGCCGACAGGAATGGACTGAAGCTCAGGCCGCACATCAAGACGCACAAGCTGCCCTATTGGGCGAAGAAGCAAATGGCGGCAGGGGCCGTCGGCATCACCTGCCAGAAGATCGGCGAGGCTGAAGTAATGGCCGACGCCGGCCTCACCGACATTTTTCTCCCCTACAACATTCTGGGCCGCGCCAAGCTGGCCAGGCTGAAGGCGCTGCACGATCGCGTGACGCTGTCGGTGACCGCGGACAGCAGGGACACGCTGGAAGGACTTGCCGCGACCTTCACAGATGCCGGCCATCCTCTCCAGGTGCTGGTCGAGTGCGACACCGGCATGGGCCGCTGCGGCGTGCAGACGAGTGATGAGGCGGTTGCGCTGGCAAGGCTGATCGACAAGGCCGGCGGCCTCGCCTTCGGTGGACTGATGACCTATCCGGCGGCCGGCCGCGCGGCGGAGGCCGAGGCCTGGCTTGCCAGCGCCAAGCAGGCACTGGCCGCTTCGGGACTCGCCTGCGAGCGCATCTCCAGCGGCGGCACGCCGGATATGTGGCGCTCCGCCGATGCATCCATCGTCACCGAATACCGCCCCGGCACCTACATCTATCTCGACCGCTATCAGGTCGCCAAAGGCGTCGGCACCCTGGACGATTGCGCGCTGACGGTGCTGGCGACGGTGGTCAGCCACCCGACGCCGACCCGCGCCATCCTCGACAGCGGCAGCAAGGCGCTGTCGAGCGACACGCTCGGGCTGAAGGATTTTGGCGAACTGCTCGGCGCTCCCGACGCAAGGGTCACCGGGCTCAGTGAAGAACACGGCACCGTCACGCTTTCCGGCAACGCGAAGCTGCGCATTGGGGAGCGCGTGCGGGTGGTGCCCGACCATTGCTGCGTCGTCACCAATCTGTTCAACGAGGTCAACCTGATCGACGGCGAGACAGTACTGGAGACGCTGCCGGTTGCAGCGCGCGGACTGATGGGATGAGGCTTTAGACCGGCCTCTCGGCCTGCCGCGCCGCGACCCTGCGCATCGCAATCACCCGGCGACGGCGGATTTCGGTGCGCATTGCCATCAGGTGCAGAGCGAAGAACAGCACGGTGAAGCCGACAGCCATGACCAGCAGCGGCCATAGCAGGCTGGGATCGATGGTCGGGCCGCCGAGCCGGAACACCGAGGCCGGCTGGTGCAGCGTGTTCCACCAGTCGACCGAGAATTTGATGATCGGGATGTTGATGAAGCCGACCAGCGTGATGATGGCGGCGGCCCAGGCGGCGCGGCTGGCATCGTCGAGCGCACGGGTCAGCGCGATAATGCCGAGATACATCAGGAACAGCACGAAGACCGAGGTAAGGCGCGCATCCCATACCCACCAGGTGCCCCACATCGGCTTGCCCCAGATCGAACCGGTGATCAGCGCCAGTGCCGTGAAGGCAGCGCCTATGGGGGCCGCCGATTTCAGCGCGACATCGGCCAGCGGATGGCGCCAGACCAACGTGCCAAGGGCGGAAACCGCCATCAGCGTGTAGCACATCATGGCGAGCCAGGCGAAAGGCACGTGGATATACATGATGCGGACGGTGATGCCTTGCTGGAAATCCTCAGGCGCGGCGAAGCTCATATAGAGGCCGA
The DNA here is from genome assembly GCF_013170725.1 of Mesorhizobium erdmanii. NCBI lineage: Bacteria > Pseudomonadati > Pseudomonadota > Alphaproteobacteria > Hyphomicrobiales > Phyllobacteriaceae > Mesorhizobium > Mesorhizobium erdmanii. The sequence continues at coordinate 4,547,654 of NZ_CP033361.1, forward strand.
CGCCAAGGACGAGCGTGGCGATTGCTGCCAGCCACGGCACGAACTTGTCCACCAGCGCGACGAAGCGCGTCGGGTTGGCAAGGTCCATCCAGCCGCTCAGGCGTGAAGTCGTATCGCTCATACGGCTTTACATAGACCGCCAGCGCGTTTGTAGCAATCGAGCGGTGGTGTCGCAGGCCGTCTTCCCTCCCCTTGTGGGAGAAGGGAAAAGATGGTCAGGCGGCCTCACCTTGCACAGAACGGGCGAGGCGGCGAACTTCCTCGTCGTTGAGCAGGCCGCCGGCGCGCAGCAGGCTGGCGAAGCGGCCGTTGCGCAGCGACAGTTCCGCGAAACCACCCATTTCGACCACCCGGCCCTTGTCCATGAACACGACCAGATCGGCATCGCGAACAGTGGTCAGACGGTGGGCGATGATGAAGGTGGTGCGGTCGCGGCGCAATTCGTCGATCGCTTCCTTGACGCGGTCCTCGGTTTCGACGTCGAGAGCGCTGGTCGCCTCGTCGAGCACGAGGATCGGGGCATCTTTCAGCACGGCGCGAGCAATGGCGATGCGCTGGCGCTCGCCGCCCGAGAGCTGGCCACCACGCTCGCCGACCACCGTGTCATAACCATTGCTCTTGGCCAGGATGAAATCCTGCGCCGCAGCCGCAATGGCGGCGGCATGGATCTCGTCGTTGGTTGCATCGTCGCGGCCGACGCGAATGTTGTCCTCGATCGAGCGATTCAAGAGCCCTGCATCCTGGAACACGGTGGCGATCGAATGGCGCAGCGACTTGCGGGTCACGGTGCGAGTGTCGATGCCATCGATCAGGATGCGGCCGCTGGAAGGCGAGAAGACGCGCTGCAGCAGGTTGATCAGCGTGGTCTTGCCGGCGCCCGTCGGTCCGACGATGGCAACGGTCTGGCCAGCCTGGACCTCGAAGGAAACGTCGCTGACGCCCTGCCCCGAATTGGCGAATTCGAAGCTGACGTCCTCGAAACGGACATGGCCGGTGACGTTGGTGAGCTCGCGCAGGCCATCCGGCTCGGCGGTATCGGCGGCCGAGTCCTCGAGCTTGTAGAAGTCCTCGAGCTTGGCGCGGGCCTCCGAGATCTGGTTGGCGAAAGCCGACATCTGGTCAAGCCGCGAGATCAGCAGCGTCGCGAAGCCGGTAAAGGCGATGACATCGCCGATGCGCAGCTGGCCATGGGTGACCAGATAGGCACCGATCAACAGCACCACCATCATCGAGATCGTCGACGACAGGCGATTGAGCGCGTTGGCGATAGCCCACCAGTCGAGCACCGGGTTCTGTGCGTCGAGCAGGTTCTTGACATAGCGGCGCAGCGTCTCGGCCTCGTGGCCAAGGCGGTTGTAGCTCTGCAGAACGGCGACGTTGCTGACCGAGTCCGTCACATGGGCGAACACCTTGTGGTAGTGGCGCTCGACGGCGGCCTGGCCCGCCTTGGTGCGCTTCATCACCAGCCGGCCGATGCCGACATAGAGCACGCCAAGCGCGAGCAGCACCATCGACATGCGCACATCCATGCTGAGCGCCGTCGGAACCAGCAGGACGAGTGCAACGGCCGTGGACAAATGCTGGCGCATGAATTCGAGCCACAGGCTGAACAGCGTCTCGACGGCACGCAGCAACGTGTGCAGAGCGTTGGAAGTGCCGCGCTGATGGTGCCAGGCGAGCGGCATGGTGATGACGCGCTCGAACGACTGGCACAGCACTTCGCTGCGCCGGGCATGGGCAAAGCGGTCGGCGCCGCGCGCCACCAACACAAAAGCGATAACGTTGAAGGCGCCCAGCCCAGCCCAGACGGCAAGCGTCGAGAACACCGAGCCATGCGCGGAAATTGCGTCGATCACCCGGCCGAACATGATCGGCTCCAGGATGGCGATGGCGGCAAGGGCGACGTTGGCCGAACAGATCAGCGCGACGCGCTTCTTGTCGGCAGCCAGGTAACCCAGCGCTCTCCAATAGATCTGCAGAAGTGACACTTCAGCTACTCCGCCAACTCTCTATTGTGCCCAATACCACAATTGTGCACTGCACCATTGCATCAGACGTAACGGTTGATGCGTCGCAAAACAATGCCCGTCTATCGCTTCCGTTCCCATTTAGCGAACAAAAGATGACGACGATACGAAATCTGACGTGATCACCTAACGGTTTGAGATAAAAGGTGAAATGTCAGCCTTGCGGCAAAATCATGGCAGCAGCCAACCAGTGCCACATTTTTAATCACAACAGGCTGAGACAGATTGATCCAGGGCATCAGGCGGCTGCTGCCGCGGCGGGCTCACAAGTAAACGAGACGCGGCGTCGCACGTCCCGAAGGACGTGCGACCTGCCAACCTAACCCTTTGATTTCATCCAGGTATCTTGACCACAACCTCGGTCCGGGCACCAGCTTTGGGTTCGAAAGACGCGGACTTTGTTTTCGAACCATCGACTTCGAGCGAGATGGTCTTGGTCTTTTTGTCGCGAATGACATGAACCTTGATCTCGGCGCCCAGCATCTTGAGCGTGGCGTGGTACCCTTCCCAGTGGCTCGGCAGCTTCGGGCGGAACGTGATCTGCTTGCCGCGCCGTTCGATGCCGAGGATGCCTTCCACGGCCGCACGATAGAGCCAGCCCGCCGAGCCTGTATACCAGGTCCAGCCGCCGCGGCCGCCCTTGTTACCGACCGCACTGCCGTCGCCGGCATAGATGTCGGCCGCGACCACATAGGGTTCGACGCGGTAATGCTCGGCCGAGGCCTCGTCGGATGCGTGGTTGATCGGGTTCAGCATCGAGAAGCAGCGATAGGCTTCGTCGGTCTGCCCCATCTCGGCCAGCGCGATGACGAACCACGTGGCGGCATGGGTGTACTGGCCGCCATTCTCGCGCACGCCCGGCGGATAGCTCTTGATGTAGCCGGGATCCTTCTGCGTCTTCGAGAAGGGTGGCGTGAACAGTTTGACGATCTTGAGCTTGTCATCGACGAGCAGGCTGGTTGCCTGCTGCATGGCCGTCGTCGACCGCGCCGGGTCGCCCTCGCCCGAAAGCACGCTCCAGGACTGGGCGATGGAGTCGATCCTGCACTCTTGCGATGTACGCGATCCCAAAGGCGTGCCGTCGTCGAAACTGCCGCGCCGGTACCATTCGCCATCCCATGCCGTGCTCTCGAGCGCCCGCTTCAACGCCTCGGCATGCTTTGCCCAGGCCTGCGCGCGCTTGCTGTCGCCTTCACTCTTGGCGACAGCGGCGAAGTCGCCAAGCGTCTTCAGCAGGAACCAGCCCAGCCATACGCTCTCGCCCTTGCCGTGCTCGCCGACGCGGTTCATGCCGTCGTTCCAGTCACCGCCAAGGATCAGCGGCAGGCCGGCCGGACTGCTGCGCTTGATGGCAAGGTCGAGCGCACGCGCACAATGGTCGTAGAGCGACACCGTCTTCTTCGAGATTTCAGGAGTGAAGAAGGCATCGTGCTCACCCTCGCCCAGCGCCTGCCCGTCGATGAAGGGCAGTTGCTCCTTCAGGATCGCGGCGTCGCCGGTCACCGTCAGATAGCGCGCCGTGGCGTGGGCCAGCCAGACCACGTCGTCGGAGATCATGGTGCGCACGCCGGCTCCGGTGCGCGGCAGCCACCAATGCTGGACGTCGCCCTCCGGGAACTGCCGCCGCGCGGCGTTGAGGATTTGGTCGCGCGCAAGCGTCGGGTCATGCGCCAAGAGCGCCAGCGTGTCCTGCAACTGGTCGCGGAAGCCGAAGGCGCCGCTGGCCTGATAGAAGGCCGAGCGGGCGCGGATGCGGCAGGCAAGGCTCTGATAGGGCAGCCAGTGATTGACCATGGCGTCGAGCGCCTTGTCCGGCGTCTCGACCTGGATGGTGTCGAGGAAGCCGCGCCACTCGCGCTCGTTGTCGGCCAACCGCCGATCGAAATCCTGGCCCCGGTGCTTCTGCACCAGCGCGCTCGCCTGCGCGGAGGACTCGGCATCGCCAAGCAGCCAGAGCAGCGTGACGTCGCCGCCGGCCGGGATCTCGATGTCGCGGGCGATCGCCGCGCAAGGATCGTCCCCGGCCTCGACACGGCCCGACAGCGCAGCGCCGCTCAGCACCGCCTGCGGCAGTTCGCTCGACCCATGCCGGCCGAGGAACTCCGAGCGATCCGTCGTGACCGAATGGACAGCGGCATCGGCGGCGAGGAACGCCACGCGCTCGCTGAAATCGAGCCCATAGGGGTTCTGTGCGAGCAACGCACCGGTCGCCCCATCGCGGGACGGGACGATGGTTGCGGCCGTGCGCGATCGATGCCCGCCAAGCACCCATTCGGCATAGGCATAGACGCGAAGCCGAGCCGGCACCGAGCCAGAATTCTGGATGCGCAGCCGCGTGATCTTCACCGGATCGACGGGGTCGACGACATGCGTCAGGTCCATCGACAACGGCCCACGCTTCGAGCGGAAGGTGGAGAAGCCCTGGCCGTGCCAGGCCTCGTAGGTCATCGAGGGATCGCGCACCACCGCGGCGATCGGCGAGAACGCCTTGCCGCTGGCCTGATCGTAGATATAGACGCCCTCGCCCGGCCGGTTGGAGACCGGGTCGTTCGACCATGGCGTCAACTGGTAGTCGCGGCTGTTGCGGCTCCAGGTGAAGGCAGCACCCTCGGCCGAGGTGTGGAAGCCGAACGAAGCGTTGGAGACGACGTTGATCCAGGGCTGCGGCGTGGAGCGCCGGCCCGCAAGGCGCACCACATAGTGCCGTCCGTCGCCATCGAAACCGCCAAAGCCATTCCATTGGCTGAGGCCAGAGCCGTCGGCGCTTACATCCGCCACGGCCTGCGGAGCGAGTGCATACGCCGCCGGCGCCGAAATTTCGCGAGGAGCCGGCAGTCCAGTGGGCACAAGCGCGTCGCGTGCCTGCAACGCAGCCGCCTCGGCCCGCTCGATCTGATCGAAGATGGTGCCGTTGCGGGTATGCAGCACCACGCGGGCCACGGCGAGGAGCGTCTTGTAGGTGGTCTCTTCCATCAGGTCGCGGCGCACCGCGAAAATGTGCTGACGGGGGCCCAGTTCCTTGCCGCGCAAACGGCTGTTTTCGCACAGCGTCTCGACCGCACGCTGCAGGTCCTGGACGTAGGACGAAGCCTGCTCGTTGACGACGACGAAGTCGATCATCATGCCGCGGGTGCGCATATACTCCTGGAAGCGTAGCGCCTGGGCAACGATTTCCAGATCGGCGACGTCGCCGATCCTGACCAGGAAGATTGGGAAATCACCCGAAATGCTGGTCGGCCACAGGCTCGACTGCTTGCCCAGGCCCGAGGCCAGGGATTCGGCCGGCAGACGCAGGAACGCATCGGGGTAGATGAGATAGCGCGCCAGTTTCTGCACATTGGCGGCATCGGTCAGGCTGAGACCCATATGGCGGGTCTGCACTTGGCTGCGCGTCCAGGCAAGCATCGCCTGGCGGGCAAAGCTCTCCTGATGGTCAAGGCGGTTGATGGCATCTTCCAGCTCGGTGCGGTTGGCCCCAACCACGGTCCAGAAGGTCAACGATATCTTCTTGTTGGCGGGCACGCGGATCTGGCGGCGCAGCGAGGCGATCGGATCGAGCGTGAAGCCGGAATGGCCACGGAGCCTGGCTCCCGGATCAAACGCAGCGGCATCGGCGATGGAGCGGCCACGACCGATGAAGGCGCGCCTGTCGGTCTCGGCCTCGGCATCGCGTGCCGGCCCGGACGGATCGGTGACGAAATGCGCCAGGGTGATATCGGGCTCGCTGGTCTCCCGCTTGCGGCGCGTGGCGAAGATCGCGCCGTTGTTGGCGGCGATTTCAGTTTCCACGAACATCTTCGAGAAGGCCGGATGGGCGTTGTCGGAAGCCTCCGAACCCAGCACCAACTCGGTAAAGGACGTCACCTCGATATGACGATCGGATGTGCTTTCATTGTAGAGCGTGATGCGACGGCCTTCGCCATTGCCTTCGGAAACGACGATGCATTCGACTTCGGAGCGCAGCGTGCCGACCGATTTGACGAAGCTCGCCTTGTCGTCGGAGAACAGGGTCTGCACCTTCTCCTCGACCGCGCGCTTTGGCTCCGCCGTTGCCGACCACCAGTCCCCGGTGCTGACGTCACGCAGGAAGATGTAGGAGCCGAGCCGGTCCTCGACCGGATCCGGCTGCCAGCGTGTCACCGACAGATCGCCCCAGCGGCTGTAGCCCGAGCCTGTCGCGGTCACCATCACCGAATAACGGCCGTTTGACATCACATTGGTTGAACGCAATGCCCGCAGGGGATCGAGCACGATGCGGGTGTCGGGGCTCTCGGTCTCGGTCTCGTCCTTGGCCCGCTCGTCGGCTTCGGTCCTGACGGTCGCGGTGGGGATGTCGCGCGGCGCCCTTTCCTGCAGCAGGAGTTCAGCCGATTCAATGACCGGATCGCTGTGGAAACGGTCACGCAGGCGACCCTCGAAGATCGCGTCGGCGACCGCCGCGATCGACATGCCCGAATGGTGCGCATAGTAGTTCAGCACGACCGCATGGTTGGTGCCTTCAGGCACGCGCTGCGGCGTGAAATCGACCGCATCGTAGTAACCGTGAGGGCCAAGCGCACCGATCTCGCGCAGACGCGCAAGATTATGCACGGCCTCACGCGGGTTGAACTGCGCCGCCAGGATGGTGGCGTAAGGCGCGATCACCGTGTTCTGGCCAAGACCACGCTTCAGCCCGAGCCCGGGCACGCCGAAATTGGTGTACTGATAGGTCAGTTCCCGGTCGCGGGCGTTGTAGGCCGCTTCCGAAATGCCCCACGGCACATTTTTCTGACGGCCGTACTGCATCTGGCGCTTGATGATCAGCTTGCTCGTCTGGTTGAGGATCGAGCCTTGCGGCTCCTTCATCACCAGCGGCGGCATCAAATACTCGAACATCGAGCCCGACCAGGACATCAGCGCACCCTGGAAACCGATCTCGACGATCGGGCGGCCGAGCCGGAACCAGTGCTCGGTCGGCAAATCACCCTTGGCGATGGCGAACAGGCTGGTCAGCCGCGCCTCTGAGGCGAGAAGGTCGTAGCAGCTTTCGTCGAGTTGGTGTTCCTCGACGCGGTAGCCGATTGACAGAAGTTTGCGTTCCGGCCGCAGCAGGAAGGCAAATTCCATCTCGAAAGCGAAACGGCGCGTGCGCTCGCGCAAGGTCAGGAGCTTGGCGCGCAGCGCCTCGACCGCATTGTCGTCACTGTGGGCGTCGTGGACATGCGCCTCGCAAGTGGCTTCCAGCCTCGCCGCCCAATCGACGATAATGTCGCTCTGGGCCGAAGCCGCCTCGGTGCGGATGGCGGTCGCCAGCTTGCGGATCTCGCCCGCCAGCACCGCGAGATTGATGGTGCGGATCGAGGCCATTTCCGGCTGCGCCTTGATCGTCTCGACGGCGCGCCGCATGCCGTCGAGACGGTCGACGAGACGCTGGCGAAGAGGCCTGAGTTGCCTGCGGTCGTCCGGCAACTCATCCAGGCTTTCGCTCAGGATGGTGACCGTGTCGAGAATGCCTTCGAAATCGCCCTGGAGGTGAACGGAAGGCGCTTCCGCCCACTCGGCGCAGGCAGCCGCCACCGCTACCAGGTGGCCGGCGAGATTGCCGCTGTCGACAGCCGAGATATAGAGCGGATAGAGCGGCTTCAGCGTCGTGGTGTCGTACCAGTTGAAGAGATGGCCGCGATGGCGCGGCATGCTCTCGATGGTCGTCATGGTGGCGTCGATGCGGGTGATGGCATCGGACAGGCTGATCCAGCCGAAATCACGCGCCGAGACGACCGACAGCAGGTAGACACCAACGTTGGTGGGCGACGTGCGTGGCGCCACGACCGGTGCCGGACTTTCCTGGAAATTGTCCGGCGGTAGATTGTGATGCTCCGCCGTGACGAAGCTCTCGAAATAGTGCCACGTGCGCCGCGCCACGGTGCGCAGCGCATGAATGTCGGCCTGCGATATGCGCAGGCGATCCTCGGTCTCGGCCGAGCGGCTGATCCAGCTGGCGATCGCGGGCGAGCCGATCCAGAACAGCGCGAAGAAAAAGGCGACGAAGGCGCCGGTGGAATCGGCCAGCACCGGGATGGCGAGGCCGACGAAGCCGATGATCACGGCGCCGTACATCATGCCGTAATAGGAGCCGACATCGTTGTCGCCAGCCTTGTGCGCTTGGGAAGCGGTTCGCCATTCCAGCAGGTTCTGGCGGCTGACGAAGAGCCGGTACAGCGTGCGCACGATGGCATCGCCCATCATCCAGGCGTTATGCGCCATCAGCACGATCTTCAGCGCCACCATGGCGGTGCCAAAGGCGACATCCCGGGCCAAGGCAGAGAAATGACCACGCGGCGTCTGGTCGCCGCTCTTAGGCAGGATGGCGTTGACGACGTCGAAGGTCGGCGCCATGAACAGGCTGAGGATCAGCAGGGCCTGCCATTGCGCGGCTTGCGTGAAGGGCAGCAAGGTCCAGCCGGCGATCGCCGCCATCACCCAGAAGATCGGCGTCAGCGAGCGACGCAGATTGTCGACCATCTTCCAGCGCGACAGGGCCGGAACGCCGGAGCGCGGACTGAAGATGTATCCCAGCAGCTGCCAGTCGCCGCGTGCCCAGCGGTGGTGGCGCGAGGCGTCGACCGAGTAGCGGGTCGGATAATCCTCGACCAGTTCGACGTCGGTGACGAGTGCTGCGCGCGCCAGCGCGCCTTCGAGCAGGTCGTGGCTGAGGATGGTGTTTTCCTCGATGCGGCCTTGCAGGGCGGCCTCGAAGGCGTCGACATGGTAGAGGCCCTTGCCGGTGAAAGACCCGTCGCTGAAGACGTCCTGATAGAGGTCCGATACAGCGAAGACATAGGGGTCGAGGCCGCGATTGGCCGAGAATACACGCTGGAAGAAGGAGGCCTCGTCGCCGCTGGTCAGCGAAGCGGTGATACGCGGCTGCAGGATCGTGTAGCCTGCTGTGACGATACGCTTGACCGGGTCGAAATGCGGGCGGTTGAGCGGATGGCAGAGCTTGCCGACGAGGCTCGCCACCGCATCGCGGGTGGTGCGCGTATCGGCGTCGAGCGTCATCACGTGGACGACTTTTTCAGGCAGCGGCACATCGAGCGGGAGGAAGGTGGTGTCGCTGTCGCCGCGCAGCAAAAGGTCAAGCTCATGCAGCTTGCCGCGCTTGCGCTCCCAGCCCATCCACGACCCTTGAGCCGCGTTGAAGAGCCGGCGGCGGTGCAGGATGTAAAAGCGCGGGGCGCCTTCCGAGGGATAGCGGGCGTTGAGACGGGCGATCTCGGCGCGGGCGTATTCGAGGATCTCGGTATCGGCGGCATCGATCTCGATTTTGCTGTCGGGCCAATCCGACAGCAGCGCGAAATGGATCTCGTCGACGAGATTGGCGAGGTAATGGACTTCGATGTTGCGGATGTTTTCCTCGACATCGTCACGCGAGCCGATGAGCGACGGTACCACCACCAGGGTGCGCGCCTCGGGCGGCACCCCATGCCTGTAGTCATAGCCGATCAGGCGCGTCGGCTTGAGAAACAGCGAGACCACGGTGTTGAAGAAAGCGAGCGCGCCTTCGCTCGCCGGCACGGCGAACAGCGCCAGCATCACGACGATCGAGGTCACCGACAGGCCGAGATTGGCCAGCGCATTGCCGGTGAGCACAAGAAGCAGGGCGGTCAGCGCGAAGACCGGCAGAACGATACCAAGCCATCCGGTCTTGGCGAAGGTCCGCTTGACCGTCTGGCTGACCGTCGGCCGATAGCCGATCGCCTTTTCCAGTTCCAGACGGCGTGGGCCGACGAGATAGAAACCGACATCGGTGTGAGCGGATGCCGTTGGCGCATCGTCCCCTTCGCTGCTGCCTGTCTCCGCAGCGGCATGACCAGCCAGTTCGATCGCCTTTTCGGCGACACGGTATTCCGAGAGGTTCGAACGACGCGCCAGTTCCTCGATCGCTGTCCGGTACTGATCGCGCGAGAAGAAGTCGAGCGCCGCGAAATCGGTGCGCTCGCGCAGCACGGTATCGATGCGGCTGACGCCTTCGAACCATACGGTCCAATCGACATCGTTGATGAGGCGCAGTCCGCGCACGATATTGCCGGTCGTGACATTGCCGCTGGAGAGCGTCTGATGCTCGGAAATGATGATTTCCTCGGCATCCGAACCGGTCTTCTCGAGCTCGCCCTCAAGCCACTCCAACGCCTTGCCGGCGTTCTGCGATCCGTCGCGCAGACGATAGAGCAGTTGCGTGGCAAAGGTGGTGTCCTGCGCATGCGCGCCGAAACCGGCGAGGATAGCTTGCCGGTCCGGATTGCCGTCCGTTGCCAGCACCTTGTCGGCCACATCGTTGGCGATCTGGCGCATCTGGCGGGTGCGGTTGACCCTGACGGCCAAGCGGCGAAGGTTCTCGATCAGCACGAAGCGCAGCAGCGAGGGCAGCGCCCAGAGCTCGCCGATCTTCAACGGCTCGACCGACTGGAATCCCTGGACGATCGACTTGAACATGGTCGCCGAGACCGAACTGTCGGAATGGGCGACATAGGTCCAGGCCAACGCCAGGGCGCGCGGCACGGTGCCGCCATCTGGCAGTTTGAACGTCGGCAGCTGCTTGTAGAAGCGGCGCGGCAGGTCGCGCTTGACCTGGAAAATGGTTTCCTCGATCAGATAGTTGTTGTCGAGCAGCCACTGGGCGGCTGGCGTAATGGTCTCGCCCCTCGCCTGCGCGGCATTGGTCGATCGGTAGACTTCGAGGATCTTCTTGGCGCTGTCGCGGATGCGGGCCTGAAAATCGAACGGGATCAGGCCGAACAGATCGGTGAGATCGCCTTTGGCCAGGCTTTCACCAAGCAGCCGAAGCCGGTCCTCGGGCAAGAAAACGGATCGTATCGGCTGTTCCGTGATAGCCGGGAAGCTCGCGCTTGTCTTCTCGATCTGGGCTGGATTCGTCTGAATATTCATTGAAAATTCCGTATGCGGGCGGGTCGCGGCGTCACCGCCACGGCAATGGCCCTAAAACCGGTTCAAATGCAATTGGTTGCATCAACCCCTATGCCGAAAGTTTGTTTCCGCACCACGACAGGGCGTCATCTTTCGACCAAACTCAAAGACGAGCGCCCCTCGCTCCCGTCAGGATCGATCGACGGAGAGGATTCGGGCTTTTTCGTGATGCCGGCAAGAGCTTACGCTATATTTCGCCGGCATTGCGATCATGTTTGGAAACAGGCGGTAACCGTTGACGCGAAAGTGTCAGGCGGCGGTGGTTATCTGGACCACGAACAGTGTCGTATCCCGAGCCGGTTCAACCCTCAGGACAGGGGCATCCGGCCCGAGCAGCAGCGTGTCGAGCGGCCCTAGGCGAATTGAACCGGCACCGGTGAGAGCGGCTTCGCCCTTGTGACAGAGGATGAGGGTCGAGCCCGCCTCGGTCGCAATGTCCATCGGCCGCGAAATCGTCATCCGTTCGAGCGAATGCGCCGTGCGGCCGCGGCGAGTCATGACGTTGAGATCGGTGATTGGACCGGCGATCAGCGTGGCACTGGTCGGCAGGTCGGCCGGAAAGGCAAAGGGCTGGGAAGCCGGTGTCAGCCGCGCCGCCGGACGGCCGGCGACATCGAGCACGATCCCCTCGCCTTCCAGTACCGACAGCGTGCGGTCTATGCCGGCAAAGCTGGAAAACGGCCCGCTGCCCTCGACGCGGGCCATCGAGACGCGCCAGTCGAACGCGTCGAGGCCGGCGCCGTCGGGCGATACGGCGATCTCGGTCGTCGTGCCGCCGCCGTTCTTCCACGGCATGACGCGGTAGTCGGCTGCACGAAGGATGCGCATGATTTCAGCCTGTCACCCGAGAATGCCGGGCAGGTTGAGCTGGTGCTCCTTGGCGCATGCGATGGCTATGTCGTAGCCGGCATCGGCGTGGCGCATGACTCCGGTCGCCGGGTCATTCCACAGTACGCGCTCCAAACGCCTTGCGGCATCCGCCGTGCCATCGGCGACGATGACCATGCCGGCATGCTGCGAAAAACCCATGCCGACGCCGCCGCCATGGTGCAGCGACACCCAGGTGGCGCCCGACGCGGTGTTGAGCAGCGCGTTGAGCAGCGGCCAGTCCGAAACGGCGTCGGAACCATCCTTCATCGCTTCGGTCTCGCGATTCGGCGAAGCGACCGAGCCGGAATCGAGGTGGTCGCGGCCGATGACGACTGGCGCCTTGAGCTCGCCCCTGGCCACCATCTCGTTGAAGGCCAAGCCAAGCCGGTGGCGATCGCCGAGACCGACCCAGCAGATGCGCGCCGGCAGACCCTGGAACGAGATACGCTCGCGCGCCATGTCCAGCCAATTGTGCAGATGGGTGTTGCCGGGGGTGAGTTCGCGCACCTTGGCGTCGGTCTTGTAGATGTCCTCGGGATCGCCGGACAGCGCCGCCCAGCGGAACGGGCCAATGCCGCGGCAGAACAGCGGACGGATATAGGCCGGCACGAAACCGGGGAAGGCGAAGGCGTTCTCGAACCCCTCGTCCTTGGCGACCTGGCGGATGTTGTTGCCATAGTCCAACGTCGGCACGCCGGCGTTCCAGAACGCCACCATCGCCTCGACATGCTCGCGCATGGAAGCACGGGCCGCCTTTTCGACCGCCTTGGGGTCGCTGACGCGCTTCTCGCGCCACTCGGCCATGCTCCAGCCCTTGGGCAGATAGCCGTTGATCGGGTCGTGCGCTGAGGTCTGGTCGGTGACCATGTCGGGGCGGATGCCGCGCCTGAACATTTCCGGCACGATCTCGGCGGCGTTGCCGAGCAGGCCGACCGACTTCGCCTCACCGGCCTTGGTCCAGCGTTCGATCATTTCCATCGCTTCGTCTAGCGTCTCGGCCTTTTCGTCGACATAGCGGGTGCGCAGGCGGAAATCGATGGAGTCCGGGTTGCATTCGATGGCCAGGCAGCAGGCGCCAGCCATGACGGCGGCCAGCGGCTGGGCGCCACCCATGCCGCCGAGGCCGCCGGTCAGGATCCATTTGCCCTTGAGGTTGCCGCCATGATGCTGGCGGCCTGCTTCCACGAAGGTTTCATACGTGCCCTGCACGATACCTTGCGTACCGATGTAGATCCACGAACCGGCCGTCATCTGGCCGTACATCATCAGCCCCTTCTTATCGAGCTCGTTGAATTTATCCCAGGTCGCCCAGTGCGGCACGAGGTTGGAGTTGGCGATCAGCACGCGCGGCGCATCGGTGTGGGTCCGGAACACGCCAACCGGCTTGCCGGACTGCACCAGCAGCGTCTCGTCTTCACCAAGCGTCTTCAGCGAGGCGACGATGCTGTCAAAATCATTCCAGGTGCGCGCCGCGCGGCCAATGCCGCCATAGACGACCAGTTCGTTCGGGTTCTCGGCAACCTCAGGATCGAGATTGTTCATCAGCATGCGAAGCGGCGCTTCGGTCGTCCAGTATCTGGCGTTGAGCTTGTCACCGCGGGGCGCGCGCACTTCGCGGATGTTGTGGCGAGGATTGTTCATCATTGTCCCTTTCGAATGAGATGCGCGGTGTTGCGGGAGCCGTCGGCGCTGATCCAGGTCACCTGTTCATGCGCGGGGTCCAAGGAATCCATGGTCATGTTGTAGCAGGCCCAGGCGTCGGAGGGCGGCCATAGAGAGCAGTATTGGTCGCCGCGCACGTCCCAGCGGCCTTCCTGGTGGCGACCGTCTCTGGTGTAGGTCGTGGCGCCACCATCATCGAATTCCTGCGACCAGTTATCGCCCTGGACATGCGCGCCCTTGAGGGCTGCGAGGATCTCGGGACCTTTCATGGCGACCTCGGCGGCAACGGCCGATGAGACAGAGGCAGCGACGAGCAGCGCAAGAAGAGCAATCCTGGCAAATCCGGTCATTGTACCCTCCAGTCGGACTGTCAGCTTTTCGCCCAGTCGATCGCGGTTTCGAGGATGGTCTTCAGCGTCGCGCGGATCGGCGCGGCATAGGTCGCGTCGTAAGGAACCGGCCAATTTTCAGGCGATCCCTTCTCCGACGGCTCGCGCATGTAGCCGCGGTTGGACAACTCCATCTGCAGGGCATGAACACCCTCCTGCGGCTGACCGAAGCCGCGGGTAATCGAGCCGCCCTTAAAGCGGCCGTTGACCACCCAGCTCTCGCCGGTGGCGGCGAGGATGGCGGCCACCTTGTCCTGAAGAACGGGATCGGCGCTCTTGCCGTCATTGGTGCCGAGATTGAAGACCGGGAGCGTGCCTTCGAACAGACGCGGCAGCACCGAGCGGATCGAGTGGCAGTCGTAAAGTACGATCTCTTCATGCATGCCGCGCAGCCGGCCGATCTCGGCTCGCAAGGCGGCATGATAGGGCTTGAAATAGGTTTCGCGGCGCTGATCGATCTCGGATGGGGTCGGCTCCTCGCCCATGCGATAAAGCGGATCGCCGTCAAACGTGTCGGTCGGGCAAAGTGTGGTCGTGGCCTGTCCGGGATAAAGCGAAGCGCCTGAGGGATCGCGGTTGACGTCGATCACGGTGCGCGAAATGGCGGTGTGCACAACGGTCGCGCCGAGATCGTTCGCGAAATCATAGAGCTTGTCGATCCACCAGTCGCAGTCGCGGCGGCCGAGCCAGGGCGACACCAGCCGGGGCTCAAGACCGGCGAGGTCGATGCCAGTGTGCGGAATCGACACTAGCAGGGGTGCCGTGCCTTGGCTGACGGTGAGCCAGGAAGGATTGGCCATCATGCTGGTCCCGAAATCGACGGCAGCGCCACCGCGCTCGCCGCCTTGACGGTCGCACCGCTGCGTACCATGGCGATCGCCTTTTCCATGTCGGGGTGGAAATGGCGGTCGTTGTCGAGATGCGGGACCTCGGCCCGGACCAGCTTTCGCACAGCTTCCAGGGCGGCGCTCGACGCTAGAGGAGCATGGAAATCGCAGCCTTGCGCGGCGGCCAGCAATTCGATGCCGATCACCGCCGTGGCATTCTTGATCATGCCGATCAAGCGGCGCGCGCCGTGCGCGGCCATGGAGACGTGATCTTCCTGGTTGGCCGAGGTCGGGATGGAATCGACGCTCGCCGGATAGGCCTTCTGCTTGTTCTCGGAGACGAGGGCAGCCGCCGTCACCTGCGGGATCATGAAGCCGGAGTTGAGGCCGGGCTTGGGCGTCAGGAAGGCCGGCATGCCCGACAGCGCGGGGTCGACAAGCATGGCGACGCGGCGCTCCGACAGCGAGCCGATCTCGCAGACGGCAAGCGCGATCATGTCGGCGGCGAAGGCCACCGGCTCGGCGTGGAAGTTGCCGCCGGAAAGAGCCGTGTCGTCCTCGGCAAAGATCAGCGGATTGTCAGTGACGCCATTGGCTTCGGTGCCGAGCGTATCGGCCGCCTTGCGCAGCACGTCGAGCGCGGCGCCCATCACCTGCGGCTGGCAACGCAGGCAATAAGGATCCTGCACGCGTTCGTCGCCGACACGGTGCGACTCGCGGATGGCACTGCCGGCCATCAGATTGCGCAGCGCGTCCGCAGTTTCGATCTGGCCACGGTGCTTTCTCAAGAGATGAATGCGCGGATCGAACGGCGCGTCGGAACCCTTGGCGGCGTCGGTCGACAGCGCGCCGGCGACCAGCGCCGACTGGTAGAGCACTTCGGCCTCGAACAAAGCGGCGAGCGCATAGGCGGTCGAGAACTGGGTGCCGTTGAGCAGCGCCAGACCTTCTTTGGCGCCCAGCGTCACCGGTTCCAGCCCATGCGAGACGAAGGCGACCTTGGCCGGGAACCGGCCATGCGGGGTAAAGCATTCGCCGACGCCGATCATCACCGCCGTCATGTGCGACAGCGGGGCCAGATCACCGGAGGCGCCGACCGAGCCTTGCGCCGGCACCACCGGGATGACGTCGTTGGCGAGCATCGCTTCCAGCAACTCGATGGTTTCGGAGCGCACGCCCGACGCGCCTTGCGCCAGGCTGGCAAGTTTCAGCGCCATCATCAGCCGGGCAATAGCGACTGGCATCGGCTCGCCGACGCCAGCGGCATGCGACAGCACGATATTACGCTGCAAGGTCTCGAGATCGCTCGTCGGGATGCGCACGCTGGCCAGTTTGCCAAAGCCAGTGTTGATGCCGTAGACCGGCTCGCCCTTGGCAACGATCCTGGCGACGGCCTCGGCGCTCGCCTTGATCTTTGGGCGGCAGGCATCATCCAGCTTCGGCACGGCGCCGCGGTAGATGGCGCGCCAGTCGGCCAGCGTCGCATTGCCGGGCTTCAAGGTCAGTTCGGTCATTGTCCTCTCCAGATGCGGGCATGGAGCGGATTGAAGCCCATGCGGTAAACGAGTTCGGCGGGACGCTCGATGTCCCAGATCGCCAGGTCGGCGGATTTGCCGGCTTCGAGCGTGCCGGCCTTGTCGAGAAGGCCAAGCGCACGCGCCGCCTCGCGGGTGACGCCGGCTAGGCATTCATCGACGGTCAGGCCAAACAGCGTCGCGGCCATGTTCATGGTGAGCAACAGCGAGGTGAGCGGCGAGGTGCCGGGATTGCTGTCCGTCGCCACCGCCATCTTCACGCCGTGGCGGCGGAAGAGATCGATCGGCGGCTTCTTCGTCTCGCGAATGAAGTAATAGGCGCCGGGCAGAATGCCCGCCACGGTGCCGGCCTTCGCCATCGCGGCAGCCCCTGCCTCATCCGTATATTCGAGATGGTCGGCGGACAGTGCGCCATAGCTGGCAGCAAGCGCGGCGCCGTGCAGGTTGGACAGTTGGTCGGCGTGAAGCTTGACGGGCAGGCCCAAGGCCTTGGCGGCATCGAAAACGCGTGCCATCTGCTCCGGCGAGAAGGCTATGCCTTCGCAAAAACCGTCGACCGCATCGGCCAGTCCCTCGTCGGCAACCGCCGGAACGATCTGTTTGGCGACCAGATCGACAAAAGCGTCCTTGTCCCCCTTGGCTTCGGGCGGCAGGGCGTGGGCAGCGAGACAGGTCGTACGGATCGTCACCGCCCGTTCGGCGCCCAGCCGGCGGGCGGCGCGCAGCGACTTCTTCTCATTGTCGAGGTCGAGGCCGTAGCCCGACTTGACCTCGACAGTGGTGACGCCTTCGGCGATCAGCGCGTCGAGCCGCGGCAGCGTCTGTGTGACGAGCTCGTCTTCGCTGGCAGCTCGCAACGACTTGACCGAGGAGACGATACCGCCTCCAGCGCGGGCGACTTCCTCATAGGTTGCCCCGGCCAGGCGCATTTCGAATTCGTTGGCGCGGTTGCCGGCATAGACGAGATGGGTATGGCAATCGATCAAGCCCGGCGTGATCCAGCGGCCGTCGCAATCAACCGTTTCGGCGCCCTGCCCGGCAAAGGCCGGCATGTCTGCCTCGGGGCCGGCATATGTGATGAGCCCATCGCGTACGGCAATCGCGCCTTTCTCGACAATGCCGAGTCCGGCCGCTCCATCAGCCAAGGTCGCCAGGCGCGCATTGCGCCACAGACGAAGGCCGCTCTTCCCGTTTGCTCCAACCATCATCTTTTCCATTTGAAAGGACGACGATTATGTATATACATATTGAAACGCGACGCAAGTGGTATCGTCGCTCGGGGATGCGGATCTGGAGACGGACGTGACGGCGATCTTCGCGGAACAGGCGCTGCTGCCCGAGGGCTGGCATGGCAATGTCAGGATTGTGTTCGATGGAGGCCGCATCGCCTCGGTCGAAACGGGCGCAACTACGCTGGCCAGCGACGAGCGTCACGCCGTCCTGCTGCCCGGCATGCCCAATCTGCACAGCCACGCCTTTCAGCGCGGCATGGCCGGCCTGGCCGAACTTCGCGGCCCGTCCGCCGACAGTTTCTGGAGCTGGCGCGAGGTGATGTACCGCTTTGCGCTGTCGATGACGCCAGATCAGGTCGAGGCGGTCGCGGCGCAGCTTTATGTCGAGATGCTGGAGGCGGGCTTTTCCCGTGTCGGCGAATTCCACTATCTGCATCACGACCGTGACGGAAAACCCTACGCCAATCTCGCCGAGATGGCCGAGCGCATCGCGGCCGCCGCCGGCGAAACCGGTATCGGCCTGACGCTGCTGCCGGTGTTTTACGCGCACTCGTCCTTCGGCGGTGCGGCTCCGAACGAAGGCCAAAGGCGATTCATCAACGATGTGAATCGGTTCTCCCGGCTTGTTGACAAGTCCAGGGAAGCGGTTCGCGCTTTGAATCAAGCCGTAGTAGGCGTCGCGCCGCACAGTTTGCGCGCTGCGACGCCGGAGGAACTGACAGAGGTCGCCGCCATGGCGCCAAACGGCCCAGTTCACATCCACGTCGCCGAACAGGTGAAGGAAGTCGAGGATTGCGTGGCCTGGTCCGGTGCGCGTCCGGTTGAGTTCTTGCTGGCCAACACCGAGGTCGACCAGCGCTGGTGTCTGATCCACGCCACCCATATGACGGACGCCGAGACCATCGGCATGGCCAGAAGCGGCGCCGTTGCCGGCCTTTGCCCGATCACCGAAGCCAATCTTGGCGACGGCACGTTTGCCGCACCGCTATTCACCGAGCATGGCGGCCGCTTCGGCGTCGGCTCCGATTCCAACGTACTGATCGGCCTGCCGGACGAATTGCGCCAGCTCGAATATTCGCAACGCCTCGCGCTCCGCGCGCGCAATGTGCTGGCGGTGGCCGGCGGCTCGACCGGCCGGGCACTGTTCGACGCAGCTGTCGACGGTGGCAGCATCGCGCTCGGTGCTGGCGTTTCGCGGATCGCGCTCGGCGCTGTCGCCGATCTCGTCTCGCTCGACGCCAAGATCCCTTCGCTTGCCGGCAAGACCGGCGACGCGATCCTCGACGCCTGGATTTTCGCCAATGGCAGCACAGTCGACTGCGTCTGGGTGCATGGGCAAAAACAGGTCAGCGGCGGGCGGCATACCAGGCGGGAAGCCATCGCCGAGCGGTTTCGCAATGTGATGACGGCACTGTCGGCATGAGCACGGTCGAGACAGTCGATGCTGACGGCGGCGGCTCGCTGCACCAGCGTATCCTGTCCGACATCAGCGAGAAGATCCTGTCCGGCGCCTGGGCGCCCGGCCATCGCATTCCGTTCGAGCACGAACTGACGACCGAATACAATTGCTCGCGCATGACAGTGAACAAGGCCCTGTCGCAGCTGGCGAAGGCCGGGCTGATCGAACGCCGCCGCCGCTCGGGCAGCTTCGTGCGCCAGCCGCGGTCGCAAGCAGCGGTGCTGGAACTTCACGACATCAGGATCGAGGTCGAAGCGCTCGGCCTGGCCTATCATTACGAGCGGCTGAAGCGCTTGAAGCGGCGCAGCAACGCGGAAGACAGAGCGCTGCTCGGCCTATCCGCCGCGGGGTCATTGCTATGGATCGAAGGCCTGCATTTTGCCGGCGAACGGCCATTCGCGCTCGAGCAGCGCCTGATCAATCTTTCGGCGGTTCCGGAAGCCCGAGACGAAGAATTCAGGGAAATCGCCGCCGGACCTTGGCTGATCGGCCGCGTCCCGTGGAGCGAGGCCGAACACCGCATCCGCGCCATGGCCGCCGATGAGAGTGTTGCCGATGCCCTCGACATCGACCCTGGTGCGCCTTGCCTTGTGGTCGAGCGGCGCACCTGGAGCGCGGAACACCCGGTGACGCATGTGCGGTTTGTCTATCCAGCGGAAAGCCACACGCTGGTGGCGAGGTTCACGCCGTC
The DNA here is from genome assembly GCF_013170725.1 of Mesorhizobium erdmanii. Lineage (NCBI taxonomy): Bacteria > Pseudomonadati > Pseudomonadota > Alphaproteobacteria > Hyphomicrobiales > Phyllobacteriaceae > Mesorhizobium > Mesorhizobium erdmanii. The sequence continues at coordinate 4,567,310 of NZ_CP033361.1, forward strand.
TCAGGGCTGAGTAATCTCCCCCACGAGGGGGGAGATTGGCAGTTCCAGCGCCGCGCTTTAAATCGCTGCCGTGATAATAATCTCGACCAGATATTCCGGGCCGGCGAGCTTGGCTTCGCCGGTGGCGCGGGCGGGGGTGTGGCCCTTCGGCACCCACTTGTCCCATTCCGAATTCATCTCGGCGAAGGTTCCCATGTCGGCCAGCCAGATGATCGCCTGAACGATCTTGGTCTTGTCGGTACCGGCCTTGGCCAGCAATTCGTCGATGGTCGTCAGGATATCCCGGGTCTGCGACGCGACATTGCCGCCGTGCTCGCCGACCTGACCGGCCAGATAGACGGTGTTGCCATGGATGACGATCTGGCTCATGCGCGGGCCAACATCGATACGACGAATGCTCATGGGAGATTTCCTTCCTGTTATGTGTGGCGCCTAGAGTCGCGGTTCGCATCGGGCAAGGCCGCCGGGCCAAATCCCCTTGGACCAGTGTGCAAGTGACTCACGGCAAGTTGAGCCGCCGGTCGTAATTCCGCCCGATTGGCTTGTTGACTAATGTAATAACATCACATATCCAATCGACCCCTGCCCGCCGTTGGTTTCGCGGCCCCCTCGGAACGACATGACCCAGACCTGCCTGACATTCCGTGATCTGACGCTGGGCTACGGCAGCCACCCGGCGATCCACCATCTCGACGGCGCGATCCGCAAGGGTTCGTTGACCGCCGTGGTCGGCGCCAACGGGTCGGGCAAGTCAACACTGATGAAGGGCATTGTCGGCGTGCTGAAGCCGATGGCCGGCGAGGTTGTTCGGGCGCCTGGCGTGCGCGCCGCCTACCTGCCGCAACAATCGGAACTCGACCGCTCTTTCCCGGCCCGCGTCGTCGACCTCGTCTCGCTCGGCCTGTGGCCGAAGCGCGGTATGCTCGGCCGCTACACGGCTGAAGATCGCGCGGCAGTCAGCCAGGCGCTGATGGCGGTCGGCCTTGGCGGCTTCGAGAAGCGGCCCATCGACACGCTGTCGGGCGGCCAGTTGCAGCGCACGCTGTTTGCCCGCGTGCTCTTGCAGGATGCCGACCTGATCCTGCTCGACGAGCCTTTCAACGCCGTCGATGCCAAGACGGTCGGCGACCTGATCGCGCTCATCAAGCGCTGGCACGGCGAGGAACGCACCATCATGGTCGTCGTCCATGATCTTGATCTCGTGCGCCAGAATTTTCCGGAGACGCTGCTTCTGGCCCGCCAGCCGGTCGCCTGGGGCGAGACGCGGGAGACGCTGAAGCCGGAAAACCTGTTGCGCGCGCGGCGTTTCCATGAAGCCTGGGAGGAAAACGCTCCCTGGTGCGAGCCGGACGAGCACGTTCATGATCATGCCCATGGCCACGATCACGACCATCATCATCACGGCGCCGGCCCGAGGGCTGCCTGATGGACGCGCTGTACGGTCTTTTCATCGCGCCCTTCGCCGATTTCGGCTTCATGCAGCGGGCGCTGTTCGGTTCGCTGATGCTGTCGCTCGGCGCCTGCCCGATCGGCGTCTTCCTGATGCTGAGGCGCATGAGCCTGTCGGGTGACGCCATGGCGCATGCCATCCTGCCGGGCGCCGCCGCCGGCTTCCTGTTCTACGGGCTGGAAATCCTGCCGATGACCATTGGCGGCCTGGTCGCCGGCATCATCGTGGCGCTCGGCGCTGGTGCCGTCTCGCGCTTCACCATCCAGCGCGAGGACGCCTCGATGGCGGCCTTCTATCTGATTTCGCTCGCCATCGGCGTGCTTATGGTGTCGATCCGCGGTTCCAGCGTCGATCTCATGCATGTGCTGTTCGGCACGGTGCTGGCGCTCAACAACGAGGCGCTGATCCTGATTGGCGGCATCGTCGCGGTGACACTGGTCAGCCTCGCCATCTTCTGGCGGGCGCTGGTCGCCGAATGCCTCGATCCGCTGTTCCTGCGTTCGGTCAGCAAGATGGGCAGCCCGGCGCATTTCATCTTCCTTGGCCTCGTCGTGCTCAATCTCGTCGGCGGTTTTCAGGCGCTCGGTACTTTGCTGTCCGTCGGATTGATGATGCTGCCGGCGGCAGCCGCCCGCTTCTGGACCGTGCGTGTCGAGCCGATGTGCGTGCTGGCGGTGCTGATCGGTTTTGCCTCCTGCATCGCCGGGCTGCTTTTATCGTATCACGCGTCGCTGCCATCCGGTCCGGCCATCATCCTGTCGGCCGGCGTCGTGTACTTCGCCTCGATCCTGTTCGGCGCGCGCGGCATTCTGCGCGCGCGCATCATCCATCACCGTCACAGAACGGCCTGATCCCCCGCCGCCAAAAGGAGCCCTGCCCCAATGCTGAAATCGATCCGTGCCGCGCTGGCCATGAGCGTTATAACATTAAGTGCCTTTGGCGCGTCATCGGCCTTCGCGGCGCCGCTGAAAGTGGTCGCCAGCTTCACCGTCATTGCCGATTTCGCCAGAAATGTCGGCGGCGCCCGCATCGATGTGACGACCATCGTCGGACCGGATGGCGACGCCCATGTCTATGAGCCGAGCCCGGCCGACGCGGTCGCCATGGCCAAGGCCGACATCGTGCTGGTCAACGGCCTGCATTTCGAAGGCTTTTTGCAGCGGTTGGTCGATGCCAGCGCCACCAAGGCCTCGATCGTCACCTTGACCAAGGGCGTGACGCCGATCGACTTCAAGCCTGAATTCGCGGACGCCGACGCGGCCGAAGGCACCGGCGGCGGCAAGACGGTCACCGATCCGCACGCCTTCCAGTCGATCGCCAATGCCAAGATCTATGTGAAGAACATCGCCGAGGCGTTCTGCGCCGCTGATTCCGAGGGCTGCGTCAGCTACCAAACCAATGCCGCCGCATACACCAAGAAGCTCGACGCGCTGGAAGGCGAAGTGAAGGCCGCGATCCAGTCAATTCCGGAAGCCAAGCGCGTCGTCATCACCTCGCACGACGCCTTTGGCTATTTCGAACACGAATATGGCCTGACCTTCCTCGCCCCGCAAGGCATTTCGACCGATTCCGAACCGTCGGCCGCCGATGTCGCCAAACTGGTCGAGCAGGTCAAGCAGGACAAGGCCGCGGCCATCTTCGTGGAAAACATCACCAACCCGCGCCTGATCGAACAGATCGCCAGCGAGACCGGCATCAAGGTGGGCGGCACGCTCTATTCGGATGCGCTGTCGCAGCCCGATGGCCCGGGCTCGACCTATATCGACATGATGCACAACAACATCCGCCAGATCAAAGGTGCGATCCTCGGCAGCTGATTGGCTCATTCCATCCGGTCCGGGCTGGTAAAAGCCCGGCCGGATTTTACCTGACGGGTGTTGCCGGTTCTGCCGGAGAGTGGCAAGACTCCTCGACAAACCAGATTGCGAGGATGCTGCCATGGAATACCGCGAAATCAGCGAGGACTATTCGGTCTCCGGCCAGATTCAGCCCGAAGATGTCGCCGCCATCAAGGACGCCGGCTTCAAGAGCGTCATCTGCAACCGGCCGGACGATGAGCAGCCCGGCCAACCTTCGGCCAAAAGCATTGGGTCGGCGGTCGAAGCCGCCGGCCTCGCCTTCCGCTACATCCCCGTCATCAGCGGCCAGATCACCGCCGAGAATGTCGAAGACCAGGCCGAGGCGCTCGACGCCCTCGAAGGCCCGGTCTTCGCCTATTGCCGCTCTGGGGCACGCTGCACGAATCTGTACGGACTGATCCAGCAGTCGAAGGGCTAGATTGGCAGCGCGCCAGTTTCCTTCAAAGTCTCCAGCACAATCGCCGTCTTCACATGCTGCACGGATTCATGCGGCAGCAGCACGCCATTGACGAACTCCGACAGCGACTTCAGATCGGGCGTCACCACCTTCAGGATGTAGTCCATCTCACCGGTCAGCGCGTGCGCCTCCTGCACTTCCGGCAGCCGAGCCACCAATTCGCCGAAGCGTCGCGCATTGTCGCGGTTGTGGGTGGCCAAGGTCACCGAGATGACGTTGACCAGCGAGAAACCGAGCCTGTCGCGGTCGAGCACGGCGCGATAGCCCTTGATATAGCCGTCTTCCTCCAGCCGCTGGCGGCGGCGCGAGCATTGCGATGCCGATAGGTTCACCCGCTCCGAGAGATCGTTGTTGGTCAGCCGCGCATCGCTCTGCAGGAGCGCCATTATCTTGCGGTCAAACTGATCAATGCGCGTCTCATCCATGGTTTTCTCTCTCAACATGCATGCTTTGCGCACGAGATGACCATTTCAAGCGTTTGAATGCAAGCACCATGCACCGGGCCCGCGGTATGATGGCGTCAAATGGGCCTTTCAGGCCAAGCCAGCTTTGGAGGATTATCATGGGTCCCTTCCCGCACGACGCCCCGCCCGCCAGGATCAGCAAGGACAATCCCGCCGGCACCGACGGTTTCGAGTTCGTCGAATTCGCGCATCCGGAGCCGCAAAAGCTCGCCGAACTGTTCACCCGCATGGGTTATGTGGCGGTGGCCAGGCATCGCACGAAAGACATCACCGTCTGGCGTCAGGGCGACATCAATTATGTCGTCAACGCCGAGCCGGGCTCGCACGCGATGAAGTTCGCCGACAAGCACGGCCCGTGCGCCGCCTCGATGGCCTGGCGGGTGGTCGATGCCAAGCATGCATTCGACCACGCCGTCGCAAAAGGCGCCACGCCTTACCAAGGTGGTGATAAGGCGATCGACGTGCCGGCCATCGTCGGCATCGGTGGTTCGTTGCTCTATTTCATCGACAGCTACGGCAAGAAGGGCTCGGCTTACGATGCCGAGTTCGAATGGCTTGGTGCACGCGACCCGCGGCCGCAAGGCGTCGGCTTCTATTTCCTCGACCACCTCACCCACAACGTCTACCGCGGCCAGATGGACAAGTGGTGGGATTTCTACCGCAACCTGTTCGGCTTCAAGCAGATCCATTTCTTCGACATTGACGGCAAGATCACCGGGCTGGTCAGCCGCGCCATCACCTCGCCCTGCGGCAAGATCCGCATTCCGCTGAACGAATCCAAGGACGAGACCAGCCAGATCGCCGAATATCTGAAGAAGTACAATGGCGAGGGCATCCAGCACATTGCGGTCGGCACCGACGATATCTACGCCGCCACCGACAAGCTCGCTGCCAACGGGCTGAAGTTCATGCCCGGCCCGCCGGAGACGTACTACGACATGTCGTATGCCCGTGTGAACGGCCATGACGAGCCGATCGAGCGGATGAAGAAGCACGGCATCCTGATCGACGGTGAAGGCGTGATTGACGGCGGCATGACAAAGATTCTTTTGCAGGTCTTTTCGAAAACCGTGATCGGGCCGATCTTCTTCGAATTCATCCAGCGCAAGGGCGACGAAGGCTTTGGCGAAGGCAATTTCCGCGCGCTGTTCGAATCGATCGAGCAGGACCAGATCAAGCGTGGGGTGATCAAGGTTCAAGCGGCAGAATAAAGTTCAGGTCGGGCGGGTTTGAGCGTGGCCCTTTCGCGGGCCATGCCTCGATGTCAAATTTTGAGCCCCAGCCGCTCGACCTCTTTCTCCCTCAGCTTCAAATCATAATCGAGAAGGAATTCATCCAGCTGCGGTGGCGCGACCGATGTGCCGGACAGCATCGCGTGCACCTGGCCGCGATGGTGGATGTCGTGCAGGAAGACATGGGCGAGGATGTCGCCGATCCTTTCCGGAATCATGCCGTCCTCGCGACGATCGGTGACGACGCGGCGGTCAAGATCGGCCTCTGAGAGCTTGTCGCAAATGGCGATCAGCCGCCGGTCGGCCGCGACCTGGGCGGCAAAAAGCGCTTGGGGTTCGTCGATCGGCACGAAATCGTCAAAGGCAGCGGCACCGACGCCGCCCTCTTCGAGAAAATCGAGATAGAGATAGTCGACCGCCAGAACGTGGTTGAGCGTCTCCTTGATCGATGGGAAGAAACTGGTGCGTTCGGCTTCGAACTCCCCGGGCTCAAGCGCGAGGACGGCACGATAGAGCCGATCGTTCGACCAGAGATTGTTACCGGCCATGCGGCGGAGATGATCAAGGAGATTCATATCGTCGTCCCCCTGACCGAACCATATGCAACCAGCAACAGCCAGTTCATGTGGCGACGCATGGCCTGCGTCTCCTCATCCCGCGCCACATTCGTGTTGGTGATGGTGTGGAACATCATCACCTCGCGCGGGTCGCCGACGAGATCGGGCGAGCGCGCCTCGATGCCGTAGCTCAGCCGGATGGCCAGGATGAAGACGGCCAGCATGGCAATGGGCCAGACGCCCGCTAACGGATAGAAGGCCCCGCTCGTCATTAGGTTTCCCCCCGTTATGCCTGGTATTTCTCGACCTTCTGCTCGATGGCGCCGAAGATCGAATGGCCTGATCTGTCCTTCATCTCGATGCGCACCGTATCGCCAAAGCGCAGAAACGACGTCTTGGGTTCGCCTGACTCGATAGTCTCTATCATGCGCAATTCCGCAATGCAGGAATAGCCTGCACCGCCTGCCGAGACCGGCTTGCCGGGGCCGCCTTCGAGCTTGTTGGAGACCGTGCCGGAGCCGATGACGGTGCCTGATACGAGCGGCCTTGTCCTGGCGGCGTGCGCGATGAGCGCCGGAAAATCGAAAGTCATGTCAATGCCGGCATTGGCGCGGCCAAAGGGTTTGCCGTTGAGATCAGCAAGCAGCGGCAGACTGACTTTGCCGCCATCCCAGGCATCGCCCAGTTCATCTGGAGTTACAGCAACGGGAGAGAAGGCGGAGGACGGTTTCGACTGGAAGAAGCCGAAGCCCTTGGCCAGTTCGGGCCCGGTAAGCGCGCGCAGCGTCACGTCATTGACCAGCATGACCAGCCGGATCGCGGCGCGGGCCTCATCGAGGCTGGCGCCCATAGGCACGTCGTCGACGATGACGGCCACTTCGGCCTCCATGTCGATGCCGAAGGCTTCGTCCGCCATGCGGATGGGATCGCGCGGGCCGATGAAGGAGTCTGAGCCGCCCTGGTAGATCAGCGGATCGGTCCAGAAACTCGCCGGCATCTCGACGCCGCGTGCCTTGCGCACCAGTTCGACATGGTTCACATAGGCCGATCCGTCAGCCCATTGATAGGCGCGCGGCAGCGGCGAATGCGCATCGTGTTCGTGGAAGCGAGCCGACGGCACCGCATTGTTCTCCAGCGATTCCGCTATGGTCGCGAGATGCGGCGAGATCCTGCGCCAGTCGTCGAGTGCGGCCTGCAGCGTGCGTGCCAGGAACGAGGCGTCGGTGTACTGCGTCAGGTCGCGCGAGACGACAACGAGCTTTCCGTCGCGTGTCCCGTCCTTCAATGTGGCAAGCTTCATGCGTCTCCCTCTCCTTATGCGGCTTTCCAGCTGCTTAGTTCCACAACAAGGCCGTCGCGCGCGATCGTCAAGTCGCCGGCCCATGTTTTCCTGACGGCAGCGATGCAATCCGCCTCGAGGTGGTTGAGCACCAGTCTTTTCGCGCCGGCATCGCTGGCAATGCGCCCTGCCTCTTCGGCAAAGCTGTGGCTGGCAAGCAGATGTTCTCTGAGCCGCGCGCCATTGCCGGTCTTGGCGACCAGCCGTTCGATGCCTTCTTCCAGCATGGCTTCATGGACGAGAATGTCAGCCCCGGCGGTGAACTCGGCGAGCGGTGGAAAGAAAGCCGTATCGGCTGAAAAGACCACGCTTTTGCCGCCATGGTCGAAGCGCAGGGCAAAGCAGTCGGTCACTGGCGGATGATCGACGCGCAGCGCCATCACTTTCAGGCCACGCTGCTCGACAACCTCGCCTTCGCCGAATTCGCTGATCGAAACCAGTTCGCGAATATCAGGCCGGCCCTCGTCGACGATGCGTATCTCGATGTCGAATTCCATCGCCTGGCAGAAGCGCCGCCAATAGTGGCCGGTGCCAGGCGGGCCGAATACTGCAACCGGCGTCGCCAGACCCGCCGTCCAGGCGGTGTGCAGCAAAGGGCCCAGTTCCAGCACATGGTCGGAATGCAGATGCGTGATGAAGATCAGGTCCAGCGCCTTCAGGCTGATGCCGGCATCGACCACGCCGCGTGTCACGCCAAGTCCGCAGTCGACAATGATGCACCGCCCACCGATCTCGAGCAGCGATGAACTCGGCCACGGCCCGCCCGGCCGCAGCGCCGGGCCGCCCTTCGAGCCCAACAGCACCAACCGGTCCGGCATTGGCTTGTCGCTCAAGACCAGTCGCCCTCGGGCGTGCCGTTGAAGCGCTTCTTCAGATCGGACCAGCAGTCGATGTAATTGTCCTGCCGGGTTTCCAGTTCGGCGCCGTATCGGGTCAGCATCTGCGGGAAACGCGTCTCGAACATGAAGGCCATGGTGTTGTCGAGCTTGACCGGTTTCAGCTCCGCGCGCGAGGCCTTTTCGAAGCCAGGGGCATCCGGACCGTGGGCCAGCATGAGATTGTGCAGGCTGATGCCGCCAGGCACGAACCCCTCTTCCTTTGCATCGTACTGGCCGTGGATCAGCCCCATGAACTCGCTCATTATGTTGCGGTGGTACCAGGGGGGGCGGAACGTATCTTCGGCCACCAGCCAGCGCGGCGGGAAGATGACGAAGTCGATGTTGGCGGTGCCCTCCTCGCCACTTGGCGCGGTGAGCACGGTGAAGATCGACGGATCGGGGTGGTCGAACAGAATGGCACCGACGGGCGAAAACGTCGCCAGATCATATTTGTAGGGCGCGTAATTGCCGTGCCAGGCGACGACATCGAGTGGCGAGTGTCCAATCTCGGTGAGATGGAAATTGCCGCACCATTTCACCACCAGCCGGCAGGGCGTTTCCTTCTCCTCGAACCAGGCGCAGGGCGTCTTGAAGTCGCGCGGGTTGGCCAGGCAATTGGCACCGATCGGGCCGCGGTCGGGCAAGGTCAGCTTGGCGCCGTAGTTCTCGCAGACATAGCCGCGCACTTGGCTGTCGATCAGCTCGACCTTGAAGACAAGGCCGCGCGGCAGAACGGCGATCTCGCCGGGCCGAAGCTCGATGACGCCCATTTCGGTAACCAAGCGCAAGGCGCCGACCTGCGGCACCACAAGCAACTCGCCGTCGGCATTGAAGAAATGATCATCCACCATCGATGTGTTGGCGACATAGACATGCGCAGCCATGCCGCTCTGACCGAGCACGTCGCCGGCGGTTGTTATCGTCCGCATGCCGGAGATGAAGTCGGTCGGCTCCTTCGGCATCGGCACCGGGTTCCAGCGATACTGGCCCAGCGCCAGTTCGTGGTCGCCGACATTGGGAGCGGTCTTCCACAAGGGATAGTTCGCCGCCTTGAAGCGGCCCGTGTGTTTGACGCTCGGCCGGATGCGATAAAGCCAAGAGCGTTCATTGGTGCCGCGCGGCGCGGTGAAAGGCGAGCCCGAAAGCTGTTCGGCATAGAGGCCGTAGGCCGGGCGCTGCGGCGAGTTCCGCCCCTGCGGCAGCGAGCCAGGCAAGGTTTCGGTCTCGAAATCGTTGCCGAAGCCCGGCATGTAGGAAAAGGCCATCGCTTCCTCCTCGCGAAATGCTTGACCAAATTGGTTTCATTTGTAACCATCGAAAATGTAACTATCAATGCCGCGAGCCGGCATTTGTCGATGAATGGCCATGCAACCGGAAATCCTGGAACTCGAAAGCTTCCTCCCCTATCGGCTCTATCGCCTGGCTGACGATGTGAGCCGCGAATTTTCCCGGATCTACAAGGACAGTCATGGACTGACGCGGCCGGAATGGCGCACGCTTTCCGGGCTCGGCCAGCGCGGCACGATGACGGCGACAGAGCTTGGCGAACAGTCGGCCATGCACAAGACCAAGGTTTCGCGTGCAGTGGCCGAGCTCGAACGGCGACGGTGGCTGACGCGGACGCCTGGCGAGAACGACCGCCGCGTCGAGCATTTGACGCTTACCAAAGCGGGCCTTGCCGCTTATCGTGAGATGGTACCGTTGGCGAAGGCGTTCGAACAGGCCTTGCTGGCAAAGTTGAGCGTCAACGAACGGGCCTCTATCGTCAAAGGCGTCTTGTCGCTCGAAATCGCATTGGATAGGAGGCAGCGGCCGTCGGCGGAGGAGTATAAGACGCCCGCAGGGAAGGGGTAGCGCGTACAAGCAGTTATGGTCTCGCGATCCTGCTTGTCCTGGGGAGGGGTTTTTCGCCAGCTGTCAGCTGGCGGATCATCCATGAACGAATTGGGGGATGGATGAAGTCGCTGATTGCGAAGCCGGTGGCCGTGGTCGTCTTGCTGTTCGCCCGCGCGATCACCGCTGTGCGGCCGTTCTGGCACGAAGGCAGGCTACCTCGCCGTCGCTCGATCTTCTTTGCCAACCACTCCAGCCATGGGGATTTCATCCTGATCTGGGCTGTTCTGCCGCCGCGCCTGCGTCGGCGGGTCCGTCCCGTAGCCGGCGCCGACTACTGGCTGAAATCAAGACTCAGAAGCTTCATCGGGCGTGACGTTTTCAATGGCGTCCTGATCGATCGCAATCGCGACGGACGCACGATGGATCCTGTCGAGAGTATGGGCGAGGCAATGAAGGAAGGCTCTTCGCTGATCCTCTTCCCGGAAGGCACGCGCAACCAGTCCGATGCGTCCTTGCAGCCATTCAAATCCGGCCTGTTCCATTTGGCGGCACTGCACCCGGACTTCGAATTGGTACCGGTATGGATCGCCAATCTCAACAGAGTGATGCCGAAGGGGGAATTCGTGCCTATCCCGTTGATCTGCACGGTGACATTCGGCGAACCAATGCACCTGGCTGACGGCGAGGACAAGGATATGTTTCTCGAACGGGCACGGGAAGCGCTACTCGCGCTGGCGCCCAAAAAGGCTGTTGAATGAGCTCAACCCAATTCGACATGATGGTTCTCGTGCTCGGCGTCTGCGGGATTCTGCTCGTGGCCTCTTTCGTGGGCTATGTCCTTGAGCGACGCTTGTCGCCAGACGGTTCGAATTCGGTCATTGAGAACCTCAACGCCCGCATCAATGCCTGGTGGGTGATGGCTATTCTCATCGCCATAGCATTCGTCGCCGGGCGTATCGGCGTTCTGCTCCTTTTCGGCTTCTGTTCCTTCGCCGCTCTTCGCGAGTTCGTGACGCTGACCAATACGCGGCGTGCCGACCACTGGGCGCTGGCCACGGCGTTCTTCGTCGTACTGCCGTTGCAATATGTCCTGCTCTGGATCGAGAATTACGAAATCTTTTCCGTTTTCATCCCGGTCTACGCCTTCCTGTTGATGCCCATCATCTCGGCGGTGCGGGGCGACACGCAGCACTTCCTGGTTCGAATCGCGGAGGTGCAATGGGCCCTAATGATCTGCGTCTTCTGCGCCTCGCACGTGCCGGCTCTTCTGACGTTGCACATTCCCGGCTACGCGGGTCGCAACGTGCTTTTGATAGCCTTCCTTGTCATCGTCGTTCAGCTGAGCGATGTGCTGCAATATATCTGGGGGAAGATGATCGGACGCACGAAGATCGCACCAAGGCTTTCGCCGTCCAAGACTGTTGAAGGTTTCCTCGGCGGCGTTGCCTGCGCCAGCCTCGTCGGCGCCGGTCTGTGGTGGATCACGCCGTTCTCTCCGCTTCAGGCCGGCGCGATGGCCTTCCTGATCACGTTGATGGGCTTTTTCGGCGGCCTCGTGATGTCGGCTATCAAACGCGACCGCGGCGTCAAGGATTGGGGCCATCTGATAGACGGCCATGGCGGCCTGATTGATCGGCTGGATTCAGTGGTGTTCTCCGCTCCGATCTTCTTCCACCTCACGCGTTACTTCTGGTCGCCAGGATGAGACAGCGATGAACACAGGCGATCGCAGACCCCTTGCAAGCCGTGACACGCGCTGGGCCCAGGCAACGGCCAGACGTCTCGCAGGACTGTCGGTGACCCCCAACCAGATTTCGCAGGGCAGTATACTTGCCGGCGTGCTGGCCGGCACCGCCTTCTGGCTTGGCGGGCAGAGCGACGGCATGGTGCGTTTGCTGCTCTTGCTGGCCGCTGCGCTGTTCTGCCAACTTCGCCTGCTGTGCAATCTGTTCGACGGCATGGTCGCCGTCGAAGGCGGCAAGGCATCGGCCGATGGGCCGTTCTGGAACGAGTTCCCGGACAGGATCGCCGACATCGCCATCATGGTCGGAATAGGCTACGGCATCGCCATGCCTGGCCTTGGCTGGTCAGCCGCCTGTTTTTCAGTTCTCACCGCCTATGTGCGGGAACTGGGGCGGGCCAACGAAGCACCGAGCGACTTCTCCGGCCCGATGGCCAAGCCGCATCGCATGGCCGCTGCAACCATCGCTGCATTGCTGTCTTCAGTGGAATTTCTTTGGAATGGCCGCAACGAGGTCCTGACGCTCGCGCTCGCTGTCATCGCGATCGGCTCCGCCGCAACTGCGCTGCGCCGCGCCTGGCGACAAGTGCGATGGCTGAAAACCAAGCGGCTCTAAGGCTTCTCCTGGCTAGGGTTGGCTGGACCAGTCTACCAATCCATCACCACCTTGCCCGAACTGCCGCTCCTCATCGCATCAAAGCCCGTCTGGAAGTCGTCGATGCCGATGCGGTGTGTGATCAGACCCGAAACATCCAACGGCCCCTGCACCAGCGCGATCATCTTGTACCAGGTCTCGAACATTTCGCGGCCGTAGATGCCCTTGAGATGCAGCATCTTGAAGATGACCTTGTTCCAGTCGATCTCGAAGCCGGTGGGCGCAATGCCGAGAATGGCGATCTTGCCGCCATTGTTCATGGTGTCGATCATGTCGCGGAAGGCGGGGGCGGCGCCCGACATTTCGAGGCCGACGTCAAAACCTTCGGTCATGCCGAGCGCCGGCATGACATCGCGCAGCTTTTCCTTCGAGGCGTCGACGACATGCTGGACGCCGAGCTTCTTGGCCAATGCCAGCCGCACCGGGTTGATGTCGGTGATGACCACCTTGCGCGCGCCGACACATTGCGCCACCAGCGCGCCCATGATTCCGATCGGTCCGGCGCCGGTGACCAGCACGTCCTCGCCGACCAGATCGAAGGACAACGCCGTGTGGACGGCGTTACCGAGGGGATCGAAGATCGCGGCGATCTCGTCGGGCACGTCGTCGGGGATCGGTACGACGTTGTGCTGCGGGATCGCCAGATACTCGCCGAAGGCGCCGGGCCTATTGACGCCGACGCCGAGCGTGTTGCGGCACAGATGCCCTCGCCCGGCCCGGCAGTTGCGGCAATGGCCGCAGACGATGTGGCCCTCGCCCGAGACGCGCTGGCCGACCTTGTACTCCGTCACCGCCGCGCCGAAATCGGCGACAGTGCCGACGAACTCGTGGCCGGTAACCATCGGCACCGGCACCGTCTTCTGCGCCCACTGATCCCAATTGTAGATGTGGACGTCGGTGCCGCAGATCGCCGTCTTCCTGATCTTGATCAGCACGTCGTTGGGGCCGATCTCCGGCACCGGCACCTCTTCCATCCAGATGCCCGGTTCGGCCTTGGCCTTCACCAACGCCTTCATCATGTTCGACATTCTCTTGTCCCTTGAATCTCTTGATCCGGAATCGCTTTTCGCCGCCAGCCACTCAGGAGATGACGCCCAGCTCCCTGCCGACCGCGCCAAACGCATCAACCGCACGGTCGATGTCGGCGCTGGAATGCGCCGCCGACATCTGCGTGCGGATGCGCGCCTGTCCCTTCGGCACCACCGGGAATGAGAAGCCGATGACATAGATGCCGCGCTTCAGCATGCGCGCCGCCATCTCCTGCGCCAGTGTCGCCTCGCCCAGCATCACCGGAATGATCGGATGATCGGCCCCGGCCAGCGTGAAGCCAAGTTTGCCCATTTGCGCCCGGAACCGCGCCGCATTCGCATAGAGGCGTTCGCGCAAGGCGTCGCCATTGCGGACTAGCTCGAATACCTTGATCGAGGCGCCGGCAATCGCCGGCATCAGCGTGTTGGAAAAGAGATAGGGCCGCGAGCGCTGGCGCAGCCAGTCGACCACTTGCCGCTTGCCTGACGTGTAGCCGCCGGAAGCGCCGCCAAGCGCCTTGCCGAGCGTGCCGGTGATGATGTCCACCCTGCCCTCGACACCGCAATGCTCGGCCGATCCGCGGCCGTTCTTGCCGACGAAGCCAACCGCATGGCTGTCATCGACCATGACCATGGCATCGTATTTGTCGGCAAGGTCGCAGACCCCTTTGAGGTTGGCGATGATGCCGTCCATCGAAAACACGCCGTCGGTGGCGATCAGCCGGAAGCGGCAGTCCTTCGCCTCCTTCAACCGCGCCTCGAGATCGGCCATGTCGTTGTTGGCGTAGCGGAAGCGCTTGGCCTTCGACAGCCTGACACCGTCGATGATCGAGGCGTGGTTCAGCGCATCCGAGATGATGGCGTCCTCCTCCCCCAGCAGCGTCTCGAACAGGCCGCCATTGGCGTCGAAACAGGAGCCGTAGAGGATGGTGTCTTCGAAGCCGAGGAAGGACGAGATCGTCGCCTCGAGTTCCTTGTGCTCCTCCTGCGTGCCGCAGATGAAGCGTACCGACGCCATGCCGTAGCCGTATCGGTCGAGCGCCTGGGTGGCCGCCTTGCGCAGCACGGCGCTGTCGGCGAGGCCAAGATAGTTGTTGGCGCAGAAATTCAGCACTTTCTCGCCGCCGACCTCGATCTCGGCTGACTGCATCGAGGAAATCACCCGCTCGGACTTGTAGAGGCCAGCGGATTTCAGCCCGGCAAGCTCGCCGTCGATATGGGAGAGAAATGCTGCGCTCATGATCAAGCCTCGTTTGACGTGGGCAGACTTTCGTCCCGCCCGCGCAAAAAATCCATCGCAAAAGCGACCGGATCGGGTGGCCGGACAGCATCAATCGAGGCACCACCGGCGTCGCCCAAGCGACCACCCGGAGAGACACCGACCAATGAATGATCAAATACGAGCCGGCGGCGCAACGAGCCGATAACCATTTCGCGATCTTTCAGCCGCTCCCCTTTGCCGGCCGGCTGTCGGTTTCCAGTCCTGTTAACGTTTGCAGTTCAATGGTGCTCATACAGGAATCCGTTGGCGAGAGGGCCGCCCCCCGACATGTCGCAGCAGCCGGTGCAGACCGTTTCAGGCAAGCTTATTCTGCTGATCAAGGCCGGCTACTGGCTGGCGCTGCTGATCATTGCCGCCATGGTGGCGGCCTCCTTCGTGCTGCTGCAGCAGACGATGGCCACGCAGCAACACAACCACACCTTGCTCGATATCGTCGGCACGCAGAAGACGTTGTCGCAGCGCATCGTCTTCCTGGCCAGTGAAACGGGGGCAGCTTCGCGAGACAAGCAGCCGGCGCTGGTGAGCGCGCTCAAGCAGGCGACGGCCGAGTTCGAGACCAACTACGATCTGCTGCTCAAGCAGACCGGCGCCGATCCGCAATCGCCAGCCAGGCTCGATCCGAAGTCGATCGAGAGCGTGCTTTTCGCCAAGCCATTCCATCTCGACTATTTCTCGGTCGGACTGATCGCCAATGGCGATCGCCTGATCTCAGCCCTGGAATCACGACTCAATCTCGACAATGATGGCTACAAAGGCGGTGCCGAACGCGTCAACCTCGATGCCTCGGTCGCCAACGCCACCTTGTCGGGCTATGCGGCACTTGGCCAGCGCATCAGCGCCGAAGCCGACGAACGTTCCGAAAAGCTGCTCGCGCTGCACCGCACGCTGTTCTACGCCACCCTTGGCGTCATCCTGCTGGTGGCGCTGTTCATCTTCAGGCCGATGTCCAACGCGATTTTGCGCAAGACGCGTGAACTGGTCGAGGCACGCAATTCGATGGCCTTCATCGCTGTTCACGACGGATTGACCGGCCTGCACAACCGCACCTTCCTGACCGACCATTTCGAGACGCTGATCAAGGGCGCGCACCGGCGGCGCGAACGCCTGGCTGTCGTCCAGCTCGACCTCGACCGCTTCAAGCAGATCAACGATACGCTTGGCCACGCCGCCGGCGACTATGTCCTGGTCGTGACGGCACAGCGCATGCGCGATTCCTGCCGGGCGTCGGATCTGTGCGCTCGGCTCGGTGGCGACGAATTCGTGATGATCCTCAACGGAGCGGGCAGCACCGACGACATCAACATGCTCGCGCGGCGCATCCTGGCGCACATCAACGAGCCGATCGTCTTCCAGGGCACCACCATTCTTCCGGGCGCCAGCGGCGGCATCGCCGTCTATCCGATCGATGCCGACAATGCGCAGGACCTGCTCGTCCACGCCGACCTGGCGCTCTATTCCGCCAAGAAGATGGGGGGCGGCAACTTCTCGTTCTTCTCGGAAGAGCTGCGCCGCGAGCTCGATTACCGCAAGCAGCTCGAGCATGACATCAAGGTCGCCATCTCGGAGAAGGCGTTCCAGGTCTACTTCCAGCCGCAGGTTTCCCTGACCAACGGCAGCATAAGCGGCATCGAAGCCCTGGTGCGATGGAACCATGCCGAGCGCGGCATGATCTCGCCGGGCGAGTTCATTCCGGTCGCCGAGAAATGCGGCTTCATGCCGGAGATCGGCCGCATCGTGATCAGCAAGGCGATCAACGAAGCCGCCGAATGGAACCGTGCCGGGATCGCCTTCGGACGCCTTGCCGTCAATGTCTCGGGCACCGAGCTGCGCGAGCACGATTTCGACGCGTTTCTGTTCGAGACGCTGGAGAGGGCCGGTCTGCCGCCGCAGAAACTGTCGCTGGAAATCGTCGAATCCGTCATCCTGGACGACGAGAAGACAGGCATAGCGGCGAAGCTGCGTCACATCCGGGCCGCCGGCGTGCATCTGGAACTGGATGATTTCGGCACCGGCTATGCATCGCTCAGCCACGTCAATCCCAACGAGATCGACCGGCTCAAGATCGACCGTCGCTTCGTTCAGAACATCCATGAGAATGGCGACAACTCGAAGATCGTGCGCGCCATCACCGAGCTTGCCCGGGGCCTCGGCATTTCGATTGTCGCGGAGGGTGCTGAAACCGAGGCCGAACTCGATTCGCTGATGGCGATCGGCTGCGACCAGGTACAAGGCTATTCCATCGCCTTCCCGATGCCGCAGGACAAGGCGCTGGAGTGGCTGACCGCCCGCATGCCGAAGAAAGCCAAACTTCGGGTCCTGCAGGGCAGCCTGACATAGGCAGAGCCCGCTTGGCTTGACAACCAGCCACCGAAATGGCGGGCTGTCGCGATCGCAAACGGATACAGCGGCTTATGACATTCTTTAGGTTTGTCCTGGCGGCCATGCTGATGTCCGTGATGCCGGCCCATGGGGGGATCGCACCATCTATCTCACCTTCGACGATGGCCCGCTGAACGGCACCAGCAACATCCTCGACGTGCTGGCGGCAGAACAGGTTCCGGCAACGCTGTTCATGGTCGGCATGCATGCCGAGGCCAGTGCGTCCAGCAAGGCCCTGCTGCGGCGCGCCAAGGCGATGCCGCTGGTGACGATCGGCAACCACAGCTACAGCCATGCCTACAATCACTACCGGCACTTCTACAGCGACACGGAAGGCGTGGTTGCCGATATGCAGATGGCCAATGCCGTGCTGGGCCTGAAGCCCGCGGTGCATGCACGCCTGCCCGGGCGCGATGTGTTCCGGCTGCCTTCGATGTCAAAGAACGACAATTCGCTCGGGCAGGCGCAAGCCGGCCGCGAGGATCCCGACTACGAGTTCGTCGCCGCTTCCGGCTTCTATCTCTATGGCTGGGATCATGAATGGGTGCACAAGGACAGCGGCGAGCCGGTACAGAGCGTCGACCATCTGGTCAGCGAGATCGATCACCTGTTCGGCTATGGGCGTTTTGCCAAGCCCGGCAAACTGATCCTGTTGATGCATGACGAGATGTTCCAGGACGGTTTTGACGGCAAGACGAAGCTCACCGACCTGATCACGGCGCTGAGGCTGCGCCATTACGCTTTTGGAGCGATCCCGGGCTATGACAATTGAGCCAATCGTCTCCTAGGCCCCCACATTGTCCCGCAATATGGCCAGAACCTGTGCGAACTCGGCCAGACGCTCGTCGGGCAGTCCCGTGCGAAGTCGCTTGTCGAAGATAAGGGCGGCCTGGCGCAACGTCTCGAAAAGCGCTTCTCCGGCTTCCGTCAATTCGACCAGATGCACCCTTCGGTTGACCGGATCGCGGCGGCGCGTCAGCAGACCTTGCCCCTCCATGGCGTTGAGATGGTGCGTGAGCGTCGCGCCCTGGATGCCGATCATGCCGGCGAGTTCACGCTGATTCGCCAACCCATTCGACTTGACCGATAGCAGCGTCAGCCAGACCGGCAAGGTCCCTCCTGCTTCAACCAGAGCGGCATCGAAGGCCTGGGCGACTAGCTTGGCGGTACGACCGAGATTCATGCCGACTGGCGGGCGTTCAAAGGGTGTCATCGCCGGACACTAGACGGTGTTTCCCATGGATGGAACAGGCTCCAATTTATACATTGACATCTAATAATTAGATATCTAACTGTTAGATCAACAGCAACCTAGAGAGGAGAGCCGGCATGCAATATGTCTACATCGTGGTCATTGGTCTTCACGTCATGGCTGGGGTGTTCTGGGCAGGCACGACCATTACGCTCGCCCGCGATCCCGAGATCAAGGCGGAGCGGTTCATCCAGCCGCAGATGGGCTCGGCCGGCATGGTTTTCCTCACTGGGGCGCTGCTGTGGTATTTCTTCCACGGCGCCTATTTCGGCTCGATGGAAATGGTGCTGGCGCTTGGCATCCTGGCCGCCTTCGCCGCCGCCGGCGTGCTCGGCGCCATGGTCAGGGCGCCCAGCCGGCGACTTGCCGGCGCCAATGCGGACCTCGAAACGCAACTGCGCGCCAGAATGGCCATGGGCGAACGCTTCGCCGCATGGTTGCTGGTGGTCACGGTGCTGTGCATGGCGATCGCCAGGATGATCTGATCACCCCAAGCTCACAGATCGCACGTTGTCAGGCGACGAGCCATGACGTGCGGGCGCACGGCCAGGCCCCGATGTACACGGGCTCTCGTACAGAGAGGTCAGGCCGGCGCCACCAATTCTGTCAATTACGGCCACGACCTTCTCGCCTGATGCATCCAACATCCGGATCATCACGCCGTTCAATATGCCAGCCTGAGCAGGCAGCGGTCTAGATCCGCAAACCGAACCTGATCCCGTCATAGATAGCGGCATGGATGTTGCGCGAAGCGACAGCATCGCCGATGCGCAACAACACGAAACCGGCACCCGGATTGCGTGCCGGAAAAATGTCGCCACCGCCGACCAGACGTTCGTAGTCGATCGCCCCGCCATTCTTCGAAAGCGGTTTCAGCGCGAGATAGAGATCGTCGAGCGGCGCCGTGCCGTGTTCGACCACTACCTGGTCGACCCTGCGCTCGCCGCGCCAGCCATCGGCGAAGTCGGAAGCGAGTTCGGCGACCAGTTGATTGCCGTCGCGGCGCACCGAGCGCAGGCGCGTGTTGATGGTGATGGTGACACCCTTTTCCTGGAAGGCGCGCATATACGGAACGTGGTTCATGCCGCCCATTTCCGGGGCGAAAAAACGCTCCGGCGAAACAAGTTCCAGCCTTGCGCCGCTGTTGGCGACCAACTCGGCCGCGCCCATACCCTGATGGCCGCCATTGTCGTCATAGATGAGGACGTTCTCGGCCGGCTTGACGCTGCCTGCCATGATGTCCCAGCTCGAAGTGACGAGGTTGTCGCCCGCTGTCAGCGGCGGGCTCTGCGGCAGGCCACCGGTTGCAACCACCACGACATCGGGCGCCAGCGCCAGAACGTCGTCCTGCTCCGCCCAGGTGTCGTAGCGGATCTCGACGCCGAGCCTTTCGAGTTCGGCCAGCCGCCAGTCGATGATGCCGATCAATTCCTTGCGGCGGGGATTTTGCGTCGCCAGGCGCACCTGGCCGCCTGCTTGTGACGACGCCTCCAAAATCGTGACCCGATGGCCGCGCTCGGCCGCGACCCGCGCCGCCTCCAGTCCGCCGGCGCCGGCACCGACTACGATGACTTTCCGCTTTGGCCCTTCGGTCCTGACGATGATATGCGGAATCTCGGCCTCGCGGCCGGTCGCCGCATTGTGCACGCACAGCGCCTCGCCGCCTTCATAGATGCGGTCGAGGCAGTAGGTGGCGCCGACACAGGGCCGGATCTCGTGCTCGCGGCCTTCCATCACCTTCTTGATGATGTGCGGATCGGCGATGTGCGCACGGGTCATGCCGACCATGTCGAGTTTTCCCGTCGCGATGGCATGGCGCGCCGTGGCAACGTCGGATATGCGCGCGGCGTGGAAGGTCGGAAATTTCGTCGCCGCCCTCACCTCGCCGGCGAAATCGAGATGCGGCGAAGACCGCATGCCGGTCACCGGGATAACCTTGGTGAGCGCCGCATCGCTCTCGATCGAACCGCGAATGATGTTGAGGAAATCGACCTTGCCGGAGCCGGCCAACCGCCGGGCGATCTCGACGCCCTCCTCCTTTGACAAGCCTTGCGGAAAGTCCTCGTCGGCGACCATGCGGATGCCGACGACGAATTTTTCGCCGACCGCCGCGCGCACGGCATCGAGGACCATGTTGGTGAAGCGCAGGCGATTGTCGAGCGAGCCGCCATACTCGTCGTCGCGATGATTGGTGGCCGGCGACCAGAAGCCATCCATCAGATGGCCGTAAGATTCAAACTCAATGCCGTCGAGGCCAGCGGCCTGGCAGCGCTGGGCGGCCGACGCATAGTCGGCGACGATGCGCTCGATGTCCCAGTCCTCGATGGTTTTCGGGAAAGCGCGGTGCGCCGGCTCGCGCACGGGCGAAGCCGAAAGCACCGGCAGCCAGTCGGCCTTATTCCAACCGGTGCGGCGGCCAAGATGGGTGATCTGGATCATCACCTTGCAGTCATGCTCGTGGCACGCCTCGGCAAGTTCGGAGAGCCATGGCACAATGCGGTCATCATAGACATGCAGATTGCCGAAGGCGGCGGGACTGTCGCGCGAGACGATGGCCGAGCCGGCGGTCATGGTCAGCGCCATGCCTCCCCTGGCCTTTTCCGCATGATAGAGCCGGTAGCGCTCCTTCGGCATGCCGTCCTCGGAATATGCCGGTTCGTGACTGGTCGACATCACCCGGTTCTTCAGGGTCAAATGCTTGAGCTGGTAGGGCTGGAGAAGCGGGTCGTTGCTTGTCATCGTCTTCCTGTGGTTCCAATTTGTGCTAATGAGCGCGGAAAATCCTTAGGAAACCGCGATGATCGATACCAAAACCCTCACCCAGCTCGGCGCCCACGTCGAGACGCCACAGAGCCCCGAACAGGCGGTCCTGGAAACCGTGCCGTTCCAGCGCGGCGATGGCCCGCCGGCGATCGTTCGCTTCACCTGCCCGGAATTCACCTCGCTCTGCCCGGTCACCGGCCAGCCGGATTTCGCCCACATTGTAATCGACTACGCACCTGATGCGGCTCTGGTGGAATCGAAGTCGCTGAAGCTGTTCATGACCTCGTTCCGCAACCATGGCGCCTTCCATGAAGACTGTACGGTGATGATCGGCCGCCGCATCGTGACAGCCACCAAGCCGCTGTGGTTGCGCATAGGCGGCTATTGGTATCCGCGCGGCGGCATTCCGATCGACGTTTTCTGGCAAACCGGCGCACCACCGGAAGGCGCCTGGCTGCCGGAAACCGGCGTTGCCCCCTATCGCGGAAGGGGATGAAAGGACGTCAGCCATTGGCGGCACCCGTCCGGCAGAGCTTTGTCGCCAGGAAGGGAAGGACCGCATCGCCATAGCGCGGGTGGTCGTAGCGCTGCAGGTCGACATGGCCCGCGCCTTCGAACCACACCAGTTGTGAGCCGGCGGCAGCGCTGTGCAACGCCTGCACTTGGCTACGATCGATAAAGGGATCGATGCTGCCTGCAAGCAGCATCAGCGGTGCACCGATCTTGCCGAGGCGATCGACCGGCCTGACATCGTCGGCGCTCAAGCCGAGACGAAGCGGCATTTGCGCCAATAGCACATCGGCCTGGAAACCGCGCCAGAAGCTGAAGGGCATTCGCCACGCAGTCGTCTCGCGCAAGGTCGCGTAGAGTTGCTCCAGCACATAGGCATCGGCAGGCGCTTGCTGTGCTGCAAAGACGAAGGCTGCGGCGCCCAGCGATGAGCCGACGGCGCCAAGTTTCTGGCCGGGAAACCGTTGCCTGGCAAAGGCAATGATGCGGGCGGCGTCCTGCCCTTCCGTGTAGCCAAAGCCCTGAATGGCGCCTCCGCTCTCGCCATGCCCGGACAGGTCGAACAACACAACGGAATAGCCGGCGTCGAACAGCAATTTCGACCTTTGAACCAAAGCGAGCCTGTTGGCGCCTCGGCCGTGCAGCAATACGATTGCGCCGCAACTGCCCTTTCGATCAGCCGCCCAGCCGACCAACTCGGCGGCGCCGGCCTGATCGAGCACGACTCGCTCGACGGGCAAATCGCTGGGAGCCGCCAAAGCTTGCCGAGGTGCGCGGGCGATCAGCATGGTGCCGATATGCCAGTCGAGGCCGCAGCCTGCAGCGCCGAGCCCGATCAGTGCGATCGCGAGCAAAACGCGAAGCTTCATTGCCGCTGTCCCGGAAACAATCGGTGGCTCATTCGCACTGATACTGGCTGAGCGCCCATTCGCCAGTCACCGACAGCAGATCCGATATCTTCCAGTCGCCGTCGACCTTCTTCAGCTTCCATTCAAGGCGGTGCTGATGGCCTTCGACGACGAAGGCGACCACCACCTTGGCCTGATCGCCGTTCACGGCCTCGATGCTCTTCAGGCTCTTGTCGATTGCGAGCTTGTCGTAGTCGGCATTGTCGAGCGCCATGTTGGGGTCGAGGCATTCGCCCTGCCCCGACGCCCGCAGCGCGTCGCTCTTGTCGAGCACGGCCTTGGCCGGATCGACAAAATTCTTGCGCTGGGCCGGATCGATTTCCAGCCCGGGATGTTCGTAGAACGGCTTGACCACCGCCGTCGGCGAGCCCGGCAACACGGGCGCAGCCGGCGCGGATGGCGGCAAGGCCAGGGGCGGCGTTGCCGGCTCCACCGCCTTGCCGGGTGGGTTCGCGGGCGTTGCGCCGTCGCCGCCCGGCACGGTCTGCGCCGGCGCATTTGCAGGCGGCGGACCAAGCAACCCTTGCGTCGAGGCGCCGTTCAGCCCGGCCGCAAGCATCGACAAGGTCGACAACGCCAGAGCGAGACAGCGCGGCATGGCATCACTCCGGCACTTTGTCGGGCATGCATTCCAAAGCGCTCAGCGTCCAGTTGCTGGTCTTGGAGGTGATGTCGGCGATCTTCCATTTGCCGTCGATTTTCTTCAGCGACCACAGCATTTCTCGTTTGGAATCATCGCCTTCCGAAAAAAGGTTGAATGTGGCCGTCACTTCGGCGGTATCGCCGTTGACCGTCTCGGCCAGCTTCAATGTCTTCGAAATTGTCTTCTGGTCGAAATCCTGCGCGTCGAGACCGGGATCGAAGTCGAGACAGGCGACCTCATCGGGCTTGTTCTTGACGGCTTGGTCGTTCAGGTCGAACAGCTTGGTCACCGGCTCGGTGAAGCGGTCGCGGTATTGCTCATCGCCCTCGAATCTTACTTCAGGCACATAAAAGAACTTGACGGCATTGGAGGCAGGCCCGGCCAGCGCAGCGGCAGGCAAGGCAATCGAAAGGACAGCGGCAAGCACTATCGGTTTCATGCAGGATCTCCGGATTCGGTGGCAATACCACGGATCCTGCATACCGGCTTTTTTGCGGCTCATGAAGTCCCTGCGCCGCCGCCTTTCAACCGTCCAGCCAGACGTTCTGGAGGTCCATCTCGAAGGTCTGGTGGACACCGTAGTTCTTCACCTTCTTGTTGGTATGGCTGTAGAGCTTCTGCCAGAACGGCTGGATGATGACGCCGGAGTCCTGCAGGATCTGCTCGACGTCCTTCATCACCTCCTTGCGCTTGGCGACGTCGATCAGCGAAAGCGCCTGCTTCAGCTTGGCGTCGAAATCGGGGTTGGAATAGGCCGATTCGTTCCAGGCCTCGCCCGTTCGATAGCCAAGCGCCAATACCTGAACACCAAGCGGGCGCATGTACCAGATGGTCATCGAGTAGGGATATTTGGTCCAGTCGTTCCAGAACGTCGAACCCGGCAGCACCGTGCGCTTCACCTTGATCCCGGCATCGCGCAACTGGCCGGCGATGGCGTCACCGGTGTTCTTCTGCCAATCGTCCTCGATGGTGATCAGTTCGTGCTCAAAGTCGGCCTGACCCGCTTCCGCCATCAGTTTCTTGGCGCCGGCGGCGTCGCGCTCCTTCTTGGGCAGCGCATAATATTCAGGATGAATCGGGCTGACATGGTGGTTCTCGCCGACCGTGCCGCGCCCGTTATAGCCGAGCTGCAATACGGCATTATTGTCGACGGCCATCTGCAGGGCGTTGCGGACGCGTTTGTCGTCATAGGGTTTGTGGGTGATGTTGGTGCGGGCAACGAGCGTCGTCGCCGTCGCAACCTCGGATTTCTCCAGCCCCATCTTGTCGAGAATATCGATGAAGTCGGCGGGCGATTCGAAATTGAGGTCGATCTCGCCGGACTCGAAAGCGTTCACCGTGGCGTTGAAGTCGGTGCCGTAGTCGATGAATTCGATGCTGTCGAGCGGCGCCTCGCCGCCCCACCATTTGCCATTCTCACGGCGCTTCACCACCGCCTTCGTACCTACAGCGTAAGAAACCAGTTCGAACGCTCCCGTGCCGATCGGTTTCTTGATCGGGTCGGCGCCATCGGCATCGAAATTGCGGTGCACGACAAGCGCGGGATAGTCGGTGAAGTTCGGGATCAGCGAAATGTCGGGCTCGCTGAGCTTCAGCTTGACCGTGTTGTCGTCAACCTTGGTGATCGCGCCGTCCCTCGCCTTGCCGGTCTTGGCGTCGATCAGCGCGCCGACGCGGGCGGCCATGGAATTGCCGGCGACGCCCTTCTCGCACCAGCGCATCACATTGTGGACCACGTCGTCGGCGTTGAAGGCATCGCCATTGTTCCAGGTGACGCCCTTGCGCACATGCAGCGTGTATTCGGTGGCGTCGTCGTTGATGTCCCAGCTTTCGAGCAGTACCGGTTCGAAGGTGAACTGCCTGGTGTAGCGGACCAGCGGCTCCAGCCAGCTGCGCGAAATGTTGGCGAGTTCCACCCAGTCGTAAGTGCGTGGGTCCTTCTGCGCCTTGACCGACATCGAGACGTGCAGCGTACCGCCCTTCTTCGGCTCCTCGGCCAGGGCTTGTTGCGGCGCGGCAAGACCGATCATGCCATAGGCCAGAGCCGTCGAGGCGCCAAAGGCGCTGGCCAGCGCCAGGAACTCACGCCGGTCCATGCGGCCCGCAAGCGTCTCCTGCGCCATCTCTTCGATGGCGCTCGGCACGCGATCGCCATTGCTTCTGAAAAGTGTCATTTTCTTCCTCCCTTATGGTTCCCGTCGGGTCTTCGCCCTTTGCGTCAACTCACAGTGTCCGGCAGCTTCTCCTCGCGCCGCGCGATCAAATCCCCGAGACCTTCGGCGATACCCTCATCGAGCTTCGGCTCTTCGTAATCGGCGAGCATGTTGCGCGCCTTCTCGCGGCCGCGCGTGTCGTGGTCCTTCGCCCCTTCGGCATTCCACTGCTCGTAGGAATTGAAGTCCATGATCGTGGGCATGAAGAAGGCGGACTCGAAGTGCTCGAGCGTGTGCTGGGTGCCGAGGAAATGGCCCTGCGGCCCGACCTCGCGGATCGCCGCCATGGCTTCCTTGAAATCGTCGAATGGCAGACCGCCGGCATATTTGTACCAGCCGACAAGCTGCTCGCAGTCCGTGGCGAACTTCGAATAGCCGCAGGTCAGGCCGGCTTCCAGCCATCCGGCGGAATGCCAGATGTAGTTGGCGCCGGAGAGGATGGCGGCATGCATGAGCATGTTCGATTCGTATCCGGCCTGGGCGTCGTTCAGCTTCGAGCCGACATGGAAGCCCGAGGTGCGCCATGGCAGCCGGTATTTCCGCGCCAGCGCGCCCATCAGGTACATCATCTGGGCGGCCTCCGGCGTGCCGCCCATCGGCGCACCGGTCTTCATATCGACCGTGACCATGAACTGGCCATAGATCTGCGGCGAGCCTGGGCGGATGAGCTGGGTCAGCGCCACGCCGGCAAGTGCCTCGGCGTTGACCTGCGCCACAGCGCCGACGGCGGAAGCCGAGGTCGAAGCCCCGCACAGCGCGAAAGGCGCCAGGATCAGCGGCTGATTATGGCTCGCGTAGACCCGCATGGCGTCGATCATTGTGGCGTCCCACACCAGCGGCGAATTGCAGTTGGTGATCGCCACCAGCACAGGGTTGTCGCGGACGAACGCCTCGCCGAAGACGATGCCAGCCATCGCCATCGTATCCTCGGCCCGCTCCTTCGATGTCACTATGCCCATGAACGGCTTGTCGGAATGCTTCAGCGCCGAATGGATGATGTGCAGATGCCGTTTCGGCACCGCTATCTCCATAGGCTCGCAGATGACCGAGCTCGAGGAATGCAGCGCCGGCGCCATGTAGGCCATTTTGTGGAAATTGTTGAGATCGGGGAGCGTGCCGTAGCGCCTGTTGTTATCGAGGTCGCGCACGTAGGGCGCGCCATACATCGGCACGAAAATCGAGTTCTTGCCGCCGACGCGCACCGTGCGCTCCGGGTTGCGCGCATGGAGCGTGAACTCGGACGGCACTTTCGAGACGAGTTCCATCAGCAGCGCACGGTCGATGCGGACACGCGTCTCCCTGACATCGGCCCCAGCCGCCTTCCAGAGTTCTATCGCGCCGTCGTCGCGAAATTCGCAGCCCACCTCCTCGAGGATCTTGAGCGATTCCTCGTGGATCAGTTCCACCGCCTCGTCCGGTACGATCTCATAGACGGGGATCTTGCGCACCAAGGTCGGAAAGGAAGCGATCGGCGCGCTTCTTAGCGCCTTGCGGCCAAGACGGCCACCGCCACGGCGATGGGTCTGTTCGGTCAATTCGACGGCCGGTGCGTTCATGGAGCCTCCTTCTTCCCGCCACACACGTTAGCGACCCGAAATATGGCTGTGACGCTGGAAAATCCTGATCTTCTGTATAAGCTGTGCTTATGCGAAGCCTGCGCCACCTCCTGCCCTCAGCCGGCAGCCTGATCGTCTTCGAGGCGGCCGGTAGGCTGTCGAGCTTCACCGCCGCCGGGCGCGAGCTCGGCATGACGCAGGCGGCTGTCTCCTATGCGGTGCGCGGGCTGGAAGAACAGCTCGGTGCCAAGCTGTTCCAGCGCCGCCACCGGCAGGTCAGCCTGACCGAAGCCGGCGAACGTTTCCATGCCGATGTCTCGCTGGGGCTGTCGCATATCCGCAAGTCGGCCGAGGATCTGCGCCTGCAGGCGACGGGCGGCCATGTGACGCTCGCCGCATCGACCGCTTTCGGCTCGTTCTGGATGATGCCGCGCCTGCAACAGTTCCGCGACGAATTGCCGGGTATCGATCTGCGCATCCAGACCGCCGACCGCGACCTCGACATCATCGCCGAAGGCATCCCGCTGGCGGTGCGCGGCGGCGAGCCACGGGACTGGCCGGACTACCATTCGCTGCCGCTAGCCGATGAGGAGATTTTCCCCGTCGCCGGGACCAGCTACCTGGCCAAGTTCGGCATGCCGACCAGCGTTGCGGACCTGACCATGCATCGCCTCATCCATCTCGAGGAGCCTTACCGCGAGGCGGCGAGCTGGGACGAATGGTTCCAGTCAGCCGGCGGCAAACTGGGCGACACCGCGCGCGGCTTGCGCATCAACGATTATGGCTTGGTGATTCAGGGTGTGATGGAGGGGCAAGGCATCGCGCTTGGCTGGCGGCACCTCGCCGAGCGGCTGCTGGCGACAGGTCTGCTGGTCCAGGTGACGGATCATGTGCTCAAGACCGGCAAAAGTTTCTACGTCGTCTGGCCGAAGAACCGCGAACTTAGCGAGAATGCCCGCAAGGTCAGGGATTGGCTGGCGGCGCAGGCATAGGTTCGCGGCGCAATCCGGCGCGTGACCGGATTGCGTTCACATGCTGGAGATCAGACCGAACCGTCGTTCTTGAGGCCGAGCACGTCGATCTTGTCGATGGTCGGCGGGCCGACAAACAAGGTTTCGGCATTGGCCATCAATGCCTTGGCAATCTCGCCGGTGAGATGCGCCTGTCGCCCAGCCTCGTCGTGGAACGCATCGAATACGCCGAAGACGCGCTGCGAGAGCTGCAAGGCGAACCAGATCGGTGTCCCGGCTTCCTGATTGGCGAGTTGCAACCCGGTCGCGAGGAACGCGGCCACGTCCTTCTCCTTGCCGGGCTTGGCTTCGAAGCGCGCGAACAATGCAAGTTTGATCATATGTCTTCTCCTCGTCGTTTGCACGGCCAAGGCCGTCGAGGAGCATAGTTGCAGCATCGAAGCGGAAACCGTATTGGCAATAATGACATCTTTGATATCATTATTGCCATGAACATCTCCGTCCTTGCGCTCGATGGCGTCTTCGACACCGGCCTGGCCACCATGCTCGACGTTTTCGGCACCGCCAACGAACTGGCTGGAATGATGGCGACGTCGCCCGGCCGTTTCGTCACCACCGTCGTCGGGGTGAGCGATACCGTCTACACGGGACAAGGCCTTCAGGTGCCAGTCGTCTCGATGGGCACTGAGCCGCCCCCCGATTGGCTCATGATCCCGGCGATCGGCCAGAAGATGCCGGATCCGCTTGCCGAGGCATTGAAGCGAAGCGACATCGCCAGGGCGACCAGGGCGTTGCGCGCCGCCGCCGATACCGGCACCCGTATCGGGGCCGCCTGTATCGGCACTTTCATCCTGGCGGAAACCGGCCTGCTCGACCGGCGGCCGTCGACCACGACCTGGTGGCTGGCGCCGATGTTTCGGCAACTTTACCCGCAAGTGCGGCTCGACGCCTCGCGTATGCTGATCAATGACGGGCAGTTCGCGACCGCTGGTGCTGCACTCGGCCATATCGATCTCGCTCTGATGGTCATCCGCCAGGCAAGCCCGGAGCTGGCGGCGCTGACGGCGAAATATCTGATCGTCGACAGCCGGCCGCTGCAATCGGTCTACGCGATCTCGGACCACCTCAGCCATTCGAACCCGCTGGTCGAGCGATTCGAACGCTGGGCGCGCGGCCATCTTGCCGCCGGCTTCGATCTCAACGAAGCGGCATCGGTGCTGGGTGTCAGCAAGCGGACGCTGTCGCGCCGGGTCAATGACGTGTTGGGC
The DNA here is from genome assembly GCF_013170725.1 of Mesorhizobium erdmanii. Lineage (NCBI taxonomy): Bacteria > Pseudomonadati > Pseudomonadota > Alphaproteobacteria > Hyphomicrobiales > Phyllobacteriaceae > Mesorhizobium > Mesorhizobium erdmanii. The sequence continues at coordinate 4,596,551 of NZ_CP033361.1, forward strand.
AAGACGCCGCTGTCCTATTTCCAGGATCTGCGCGTGGAGCAGGCTGTGCATTTGTTGAAGAGCACATCAGACAGCGTCGATGAAATCGCGGCCAAGGTCGGCTATGGCGACGGGGTGACGCTGCGCAATCTGTTGCGCCGGCGGCTGCACCGGGGCGTGCGCGAAATCCGTGCTGCAAACTGAACCACTCGGGCAATTCTCCCCTCCCGCATGACACGAATCCGCCTATACTGTCGTCATGCCCATTCGCCAGCTTTCCGAAACGATGATCAACCAGATCGCCGCCGGCGAAGTCATCGAGCGTCCGGCAAGCGTGGTCAAGGAACTGGTCGAGAATGCGCTGGATGCCGGCGCGTCACGCGTCGAAATCGTCACGTCAGGCGGCGGGCTGAACCTGATCCGCGTCACCGATGACGGTTACGGCATCCCCGAACCGGAGCTTTCGCTGGCGATCGCGCGCCACTGCACGTCCAAGCTTGTCGAAGATATCAATGACATCCGCTCGCTGGGCTTTCGCGGCGAAGCGCTGCCGTCGATCGGTTCGGTGTCGCGGCTTTCGATCCGCTCGCGCACCGCTTTGGGCGACAGCGCCGCCGAGATCGGCATAGAGGGTGGCCGTGTGCTCCCCGTCAGGCCGGCGGCAGCCAACCGTGGCACCACCGTCGAGGTGCGCGACCTGTTCTTCGCCACGCCGGCACGGCTGAAATTCATGAAGGGCGAGCGCGCCGAAAGCTCTGCCACCAGCGATGTCGTCAAGCGTATCGCCATCGCTTTCCCCACCGTGCGGTTCACGCTGGCCGGCACGGATCGGTCGACACTTGAATTGCCGGCGACCGACGACGGTCCGGAAGGCAGCCTGCGCCGCGTCGCCCAGGTGATGGGGGCTGAGTTTCCCGACAATTCCATCGCCATCGACGCCACGCGCGAAGGTGTGCATCTCACTGGTCACGTCTCGATCCCGTCCTTCACCCGCGCCAACGCGCTGCACCAATATGCCTATGTCAATGGCAGGCCGGTGCGAGACAAGCTGATCGCCGGTGCCATCCGCGGCGCCTTCGCCGACGTGCTGCCGCGCGACCGCCACGCGGTGACGGTGCTGTTTCTTTCGCTCGATCCGGCCATCGTCGACGTCAATGTCCACCCGGCCAAGGCCGATGTGCGCTTCCGCGATCCAGGCCTGGTGCGCGGGCTGATCGTCGGCGCCATCCGCCAGGCACTCGCCGATGCCGGCATCCGCTCGGCCACGACGGGAGCCGCCGGCATGATGGCGGCGTTCCGACCAGGCGCCGCCGCCTACGGCCATGGCGGCCCGGCCAATGGCCATCGCAGCTACGACGCGGCCTACCGCGCGTCGGGTTCGGCTGGCTTCGACGCGAACCGATCGCCGCAGCGGCCACTCGACATGGGCTTCGAGGGCGCCGGTTTCGAGCATAGCGGCCTGCGTGAGAATGAGCAGGCGGCGTTCGATAGCGGCCCGCTTGTCAGCGCCGATGCGCGCGCTGGGCAGAGCGAGGCGGCCGAGACGCTGCTTGGCGCAGTGCTCGGTGCGGCTCGCGCCCAAGTGCACGAGAACTACATCGTTGCCCAGACCAGGGATTCGCTCGTCATCGTCGACCAACACGCCGCTCATGAGCGGCTGGTTTACGAAGCCCTGAAGAACGCCCTGCATTCGCGCCCCGTCCCTTCGCAGATACTGCTTCTGCCCGAGATCATCGATCTGCCGGAAGAGGATGCCGAGCGTCTGGCCATGCATTCCGAAACACTGGCCCGTTTCGGCCTCGGCATCGAGCGTTTCGGCCCTGGAGCGGTGGCAGTGCGTGAGACGCCGTCGATGCTGGGCGAGACCAACGTCCAGCAATTGGTGCGCGATCTTGCCGACGAGATCGCCGACAACGACACCGTCGAGACACTCAAGGAAAGGCTGGACAAGATCGCCGCCACCATGGCCTGCCACGGCTCGGTGCGCTCCGGCCGTCTGCTCAAGGCCGAGGAGATGAACGCGCTGCTGCGCCAGATGGAAGCTACGCCCGGTTCCGGCACCTGCAACCATGGACGGCCGACCTATATCGAGCTCAAGCTGGCGGATATCGAGCGGCTATTCGGGCGGCGGTGAAGGCGCTCTCGGCGCAGTTCGCTGCCTCTCCGTAGGGGGAGGTTTCGATTCAGGGAAACCTTCCAACCTTCTGTTCTACCTCTTCAAATTCACCACGATGACGCCGCCGAGCGCCAGCGCGCCGCCGAAGATGCCGAGCAGGGTCGGCACTTCACCCAGCCAGAAGAATCCGATCAAGGCGGACATCGGCGAGACAAGGTAGAGGAAATTCGAAGCGCGCGCCGCCGGCAGTCGCGACAGGGCCGTCGCCCAGGCGGCATAGGCGATCAGGCTCGGCACGATGCCGAGATAGATGACGGCGCCGAGACCGGCGGTGTCGGCGACGGCGGCCTGCTGGAAAGCGGCGGGCAGGAAAGGCGCCAGGCAGAGCGCACCGAGCACCATGTTGGACGCCGCGATGGTCAGCGGGTGGTGGCGGGCAAACAACGGCTTCTGGACGATGGTGTTGACAGCCGAGCAGAGCGCGGAGCCAAGCACCAGCAGCGCGCCGGCGTTGAAGTGCAGGCCATGGCCGTCGGCCACGGCGATAATGCCAATGCCGGCAAAGGAGATGGCCGTGCCGAGCCAGGCCAGGCGCGAGAAGCGCTCGCCGAGAAGCGCCATCGCCATGATGGCGGTGAAGATCGGGCTGACATTGATGATGAAGCCGGCGGCGCCCGCCGAGACCGTCAATTCGCCAAAATTGAGCATGGCTGTGTAGAGCGCGACGAAGATGGCGCCGCCAAAGGCAAAGCGCCACAATTCGCCGATCCTCGGCAGCGCCGGGCGCTTGACCGCAAGGAAGATCGCCGCCGGCACCGCGGCGATGGCGAAGCGCAGCGCGCCTAGCTCCAGCGGCTGAAACGCGGCAAGGCCGGCACGGATCGCCGGAAAGGCGGACGCCCAACCAACCACTGTCAGCGCAACCGCGACAGCTGCCGTGGTGTCCATCCGCTGTGTCTGATTCAACGTGCCCGTCATCGCGCCCATCTCACTGTCCTCCTTGTTCTTCCATCTTGAAAGCCACAAAACGCCTTTTCCTGCTGGTTGACAAACGACCAAATCGAGGATCACCTGTGACTATGGATCACAGCTCAGATACGATGGTTCCGCTCGAAACCTTGCGTGCCTTCGACGCGGCGGCGCGCACCGGCAGCTTTTCGGCGGCTGCCGAAAAGCTCAACATTACCCATGGCGCCGTCAGCCGGCAGATCGCCAAGCTCGAGGACTGGTTGGGCTTGAAAGTGTTTGATCGCGGCGCGCGTGGCGTCTCGCTGACGATCGAAGGCAACCGGCTGCATCTGCGCACGTCGGAGGCTTTCGCGCTGATATCGAGCCATTCCGATCGCTGGGTCGAGCCGCGAGGCACGGCGGTGGTGCGGCTGACGTCGATCCCCTCTGTCAGCGGGCTTTGGCTGATGCCGCGCATGGCGGCGCTGGAGAACAATCCCGCCAAGCTGCGCATCGTGCTCGATGTCGACATCCGCCAGGCCGACCTTGCCGATGAAGGCATCGACCTGTCGATCCGCTGCGGCCGGGGCGGCATTCCAGGCCGCGTGTCGGTGCAGCTGTTCGAGGAGCATGTCTTCCCGGTCGCCTCGCCCGAACTGGCGCGCGAAATCGGTCGTGGCGATCCTGCCCGGCTGCTGAGATTTCCGCTGATCAACGATTCCGATGCCTCAGGCTGGCGTGCCTGGTTCGCCGCGCAAGGTATGGACTATCGCCCGCGCCCACAGGACCGCCGTTTCGAAGACTATAATCTGGTGTTGGATGCCGCTGCCTATGGGCTCGGCATCGCGCTGGCGCGTCCGCCGCTGACCGGGCATCAGCTGGAATCGGGCCGCATCACCGCTGTCGACGAGCGCACCGCGCTCAATCCGGTGTCCTACTGGCTTGACCGGCCGCTGGGACGGCCACGCACTGCCGCCGCCGACCTTGCCCGCCGCATCGCGCAGCAGGCCGGATTGGCGCCGGACAAGATCGAGGCTTTCATCGAAGCGGAGCGATAGGCCTCCTGGCCTATCGCCGATTCGTTCAGCGAAGCAGCAGCAAAACGAACCCGAACATCACTGTCGCCAACAAGCCGGTCATGATCGACACAAAGCCGATCCTCACCAGCAAACCCTCGGGGTTGGCTGCCGCAGCGTGGGAATGATTGATAGGCCTTCGCCGGCCCGCCGGCGTAGCCAGGGCAGCAGCGTTTTGCAGGACAGGAGCCTGCGGCGGGATAAACGACAGCAAGGACACCCCGGCAGCCCTGGCGAGAGCGTTGTCATTGGCCGTTGCCGAAGGCGGTAAGGCGCCGCGCTGCGTTTCGGCTTCGGGCGCTGCCTTTCTCGCCACCACCGTTGCCAATACCGCCTCGTCGCGCGTATCGAGCTGGACCTGATAGGCCTCGACGATACCGGAAGAAGCGATCTGCTGCGATTTGACGGCGATGGGCGCGACAGGCATCGCCAGCAAGGCCGGCGCCGTGCGTTGGGCGAACAGGGAGGGCGCGGCGGGCTGGACCAGTTCCCTGACCAGCGCCGTCCTGACCGGATCGGCTTTCGCCAACGGCACGGGCTGCGGCGTCACCGCCTCCTTGAGCAAGGAAGCCAGGCGGGCGGAAGAAATATCCATCATGCCCCCAAAACAGAAACTTTTAAGATTGTGTTAACGCCCCAGCATTGTCCCAAGCTTGTCACATGCTTGACCTGGCCCGCGATTTGTGGCGATGAAATCCGTATGAACCTCGGCACCACCGCATGATGAACCGTTTCGAAGGCCCGGGCGGCAAGGAAGCCCGCATCCGCTATCTCGATGGCGATTTCCAGGTCACCAGCCCCGGCTCGTTCGTGCGCTGCGCGGTGACCGGGGAAAGCATCCCCCTGGATGAGCTGAAATACTGGAGCGTCGCCAGGCAGGAGCCTTATGTGAGCGCCACCGCCTCGCTGCGCCGCGAAATCGAGGCGCATCCGGAGCTGCGCAGCCGGCGCTGAGCGAGCGGAAGCACGCCCGAGTGCGCCACAGACGACGCCGATTGCTGTTCAGCCCCTCAGCTTGCGCTGCCGCCAGCCATCGAGAGTTTCCTCGATGATCCGTTCGGGAACGTGGTCGAGCTCGAACACCGCGTCGATTTCCAGCACCTCCAGTTTGTCGAGAAAGTCCTGCGCGGCGCCGTGGCGCAGCCGGGCGGCGTCCTTGGCGGTGGTGATGAGGCCGATGCCTTCGGCAAGCGCCGTCGCCGCCAGTTCGGTCAACTCATCCTCGGCATAGAAATGATGATCCGGAAAGGGCTTTGAGAGAACCACCTCGCCGCCTGCCGCCCGCACCGTGTCGAAGAATTTGTCGGGATGGCCGATGCCGGCGAAGGCCAGGAACCGCTTGCCGGCAAGCCCCGCCTTGCCGCTTGGCTCCGTATGAGCCTCGAAGATCGGCCGGCCGGCGCGCGCCGCCTGGCGCACCACGGCGTCGGCGGCGGTACCCTCGCCCATCTTCAACAGTCCGCTGGTGAAGACCAGCTGGTCGACGATCTTGGCCCGCAGCGGGCCACCCGGAATGACACGGCCATTGCCGATGCCGTAGCGGGCATCGACCACGACCAGCGCGTAGTCGATATGGATGCGCGCGCTCTGAAAGCCATCGTCCATGATGAGGAAATCGCAGCCGTGCTTTTCCATGAGCAGCCGGGCGCCGGCGGCGCGATTCGGCGTCACCGCGACCGGGGCGTGTTCGGCCAGGAGCAGCGGCTCGTCGCCGACATGCTTGGCGGCATCGTGATCGGCATCGACGACATGCGGCTCGGCGAAGGATCCGCCGTGGCCGCGCGACAGGATACCGGGCTTCAGTCGCATGCGCTTGGCCTGTTCGGCGAGCGCGATGGCCACCGGCGTCTTGCCAGTGCCGCCGACGGTGAAATTGCCGATGCACAGAACCGGCGCCTCGATCTTCTCACGGCGGGCCCGCCGCATGCCGCGGCCGGCAACGAGTGCGTAGACAGCCGACAGCGGAGACAGCGCCAAGACTTTCCAGTCCGGCTCTTCCCACCAGAATGGTGGTGCTTCGGAGGCCACGCTAGCGCCCGTTGGCGCCCTTCAGGCGCGACTTGACGACCAGCGGCTGGATATAGGGTTCAAGCGACTTCAGCGTGCGCGCCAGCGCGCCGCGCATCTCGTCGACGGTCGCGATCCCTGCCGCCATCATCTCGTGGCGTGCCACTTCGTTGGTCAAAAGGAAATTGACCGCACCTGCCAGCATGTCGCGATCGCGCACAAGCTTGGCGCCGCCGCTGTCGATCAGGCGCTGATAGGCTTCGCGGAAATTCTGAACGTTGCGCCCGGCCAGAACCGCCGTGTCGAGCATGGCCGGCTCCAGCGGATTCTGGCCACCCTCGGAGGTCAGCGAGCGGCCGACGAAGGCGATCTCGGTCAACCGGAGATAGAGGCCCATCTCGCCGATCGTATCGCCGAGCAGGATATCGGTGTCAGGCCCGATGCGGTCGCCCTTGCTGCGCCGCGCGACCTTCAGGCCCATGCCGGAAATCTGCGCGGCAAGCGTTTCGGCGCGATCGGGATGGCGCGGCACGACGATCGTCAGCAGGCCATGGTGACGCTTGTGCAGCGTCGCATGGACTTCCGCCGCGACCACTTCCTCGCCATCATGGGTCGAGATTGCCGCCCAGGTCGGTCGGCCGGCGATCTGCCGCTGCATGGTGGCCAGCGCCCGTTCGTCGACGGGCGGCGGGTTGGTATCGACCTTGAGGTTGCCCGACACCGTCACCGGCCGGGCACCCAGCGCGCGAAAACGCTCGCCATCGACATCGGACTGGGCGACGACATGGGCCAGATTCTCGAACAGCGCCTCGGCGATGTTGGCCCGCTTCTTCCACGAGGTGAACGAGCGATCGGACAGCCTGCCATTGACCAGCACCTGCGGTACGTGGCGCGCGCCAAGCTCGAGGATGGTCATCGGCCAGATTTCGGATTCGGCGATGATCGCCAGGTCCGGCCGCCAGTGGTCTAGGAACCGGCTGACCGCCGGCTTCAGGTCGAGCGGCACATATTGGTGGATGATGCGGTCGCCGAGCCGCTCGTCGGCAACCTGGGCCGATGTCACCGTGCCGGTCGTCAGCACAATGTTGACGCCATAGTCGAGAATGCTTTCGACCAGCGGCACGACGGCTATGGTCTCGCCGACGCTCGCGGCATGGATCCAGATGACGGGGCCCTCGGGGCGCGCGCGGCCAGCGACGCCGTAGCGTTCGCGGCGGCGGTTGCGGTCTTCCTTGCCGCGCGAGGTGCGCCAGGCGACATAGGGGCCGACCAACGGATAGGCTGCCGCACCGGCGAAGCGGTATGCCGTCAGCATGGTACGCGCCCAGCGGCCGCTCATCGCCGGCCATCCACGAGACGATAGGCCTCGGCCGTCGCGGCATTGAGAGCGGCGGTGACTTCCTGGCGCTTGCGCTCCATTTCTGCGTCGTCGGCGTCGGCCGCCACGAAAATCGGCGTGCCGATGGTCACGGCGGATCGGCCGAACGGCAGGTTGATGGTGGTCTTGTCCCAGCTCTTCTCCAGTACCTTGCGGCGGCTGGTGGCGATGGCGACCGGCAGCAACGGCCGGCCCGAAAGGCGCGCCAGGAGAACGATACCGAGCCCCGCGTCGCGCGGCGTGCCGTGCGGAATGTCTGCGATCATGGCAACGTTCTTGCCGGCAACGAGCGACTTTTTCAGGGCGATGAGCGCTTTGGCCCCACCCTTGTCGAGATGCCTGGCATTGTCGCGCCCACCCGAACCGCGCACCGCCTCGATGCCGAATTTCTCCAGCATCAGCGCATTGAGTTCGGCATCGGCACTGCGCGACACCATGGCGACCAGCGGTTTGCGCTTGGGATAATAGGCTGGCGTCAAAAGATGCTGGCCATGCCACAGAGCGATGATGCCGGGCTCGAATTCAGCATAGGCGCCGCCCGAAAAGCGCGCCGATCCGGCGACCAGGGGGCTGGTCAGGCGAACCAGCCGCACGAATTGGGCGAGCAGGCTGGCAATGGCGTTCTTGACGAATCGAGACTGCGCGAGCGGTTCGCGTATCTTGCGCCAGAAAGCCTTGGTCGTACGGCTGCCGCCCCTGCCGGTGGGCGCTGCCTCGCTCGCTGGCTCTTTCGCCAGGTCATGCTCCATCGAAGTCAACCGACGGCCTTGCTGTCGGGGTCCAGAAGGCGATGGAGATGAACGACGAAATAACGCATATGGGCATTGTCCACGCTGGCTTGCGCCTTGGCCTTCCACGCCGTGTGCGCGGATTGATAGTCCGGATAGATGCCGACAATGTCGAGCCCGTCGAGATCGCGGAACTCGGTGCCGCCAAGCTTCTTCAGTTCGCCGCCGAACACCAGGTGCAAAAGCTGCTTCTTCCCGTCTTCCGCGGTCATGCCGGTCCTTCACATATTGTGAGTTTGTGACAGGTCTAGACCAAAGCCGCCGACTTTGGAACCTGCGAATGTGGTTTCACGCATGCAGTCCGGCGATGACATCGAGGAGCACCGCCAGCAATTCACCGCTGCCGGCGGCGAGCGCGCCGTGGCGGGTCACCTCGCCGGCATAGAGCGGCGCGCGGCCATGCGGGTCGAGCAACAGGCCGCCGGCCTCGCGCAGGATGAGATCGGCGGCGGCGATGTCCCAGTCATGCGCATTCGGCTTGACGAAGGTGGCGTCGAGCGTGCCATTGGCGATCATCGCCAGTCGATAGGCGAGCGAAGGGCTGTAGGGCGCCCGTGTCAGCCGCTTCTGCCAGTTGGCCGGCACCAGGTCGATCAATTGCTTAAGCCCTGATATCTCGGCCTTGTCGCCAAGCGTACGCACCGCGATGCGCTTGCCGTTACGGAAGGCGCCTTGGCCGGGCTGCGCCCAATAGGTCTCGTCCATCGCCGGACATTCGAGCACCCCGGCAAGCGTTCGGCCCTGTTCGACGACGGCGACGCTGACGCACCATGTGCGCTGTCCCTCCAGGAAGCCACGCGTGCCGTCGATCGGATCGACGACGAAGGTGCGGCGCGCCGAAAGCCGGGCCGGATCGTCGACCGTCTCCTCCGACAGCCAGCCGTAATCCGGCCGCGCCGCCAACAGCGTGTCGCGCAGATAGGCGTCCGCCGCATGATCGGCTTCGCTGACCGGCGAGGTGCCGCCCTTCATCCAGACCTGCGGGCTGTTGCCGAAGTAGCGCATGGCGATGAGCCCCGCCTCGCGGGCAGCGGCGCGCAGCAGCGGCAGATCCCCAATGTCGCCGGAAGGGGAAGCGGTCGGTTCAGGCCCCGGCAAGGGTCATGCCTTCGATCAGGAGCGTCGGGGCGGCGGTGCCGAAATTGCGGTCGAGGTCGTTGGCGGGCACCATGTTGAGGAACATCGTCTTCAGGTTCGAGGCGATGGTGACTTCGGCGACCGGATAGGCAAGCTGGCCATTCTCGATCCAGAAGCCGGACGCGCCGCGGCTGTATTCGCCGGTGATCATGTCGACGCCGTGGCCGAACACTTCGGTGACATAGAAACCCGTCTTGAGCGACTTGATCATGTCGTCGGGCGAGCGCTCGCCGGGTTCGATGGCGAGATTGGTCGAGGACGGCGAGACGGAAGAACCACTGCGCGATCCGCGCCCATTGGTGACAAGGCCGAGTTCGCGTGCGGCGGAAGTCGACAGGAACCAGTGGTTGAGCACGCCCTTTTCGACCATGAGCAGCTTCTCGCCCTCGATACCTTCGCCATCGAACGGACGCGAGGCCTGGCCACGCGGCCGGAGCGGCTCGTCGGTGACGGTGATCGCGGATGCGGCCACCTGCTTGCCCATCATGTCGCGCAGGAACGAGGTCTTGCGCGCCACGGACGCGCCATTGATAGCCCCGGCAATATGGCCGGCGATGCCGCGCGCCACGCGCGGATCGAACACCACGTCTACCGGCCCGGTCGCAGCCTTGCGAGCGCCGAGGCGGCGCACGGCGCGTTCGCCGGCTTTTCGGCCGATGTCTTCGGGCGCATCGAGATCGGCAAAATGCAGGCGCGAGGAGAATTCATAGTCGCGCTCCATGCCGGTGCCCTCGCCGGCGATGACGCTGGCCGAACGCGAGAAACGCGAGCCGACATAGTGGCCAATGAAGCCGTGCGAGGTGGCCAGCACCAGCCCGCCGAGACCGGCGCCGGCGCTGGCGCCGGACGAATTGGTCACGCCCTTGACGGCAAGCCCTGCCGCTTCCGCCGCCAGCGCTGCTTCCTTCAACTGGTCGGCCGACACTTCGGTGGCGTCGAACAAATCGAGATCGCGCGTTTGCTTGGCCAGCAGCGCCAGGTCGGCGAGACCCTGAAAGGGATCCTCGGGCGAGACTTTGGCCATGGCAACGGCTCGCTCGGCCAGCGAGCGCGGGTCGGACGCGGCGGTGGCCGAGACGCTCGCCACCCGTTGGCCGACGAAGACGCGCAACGAGACGTCCTCGGCCTCGGACGATTCGGTGGCCTCGACCTTGCCGAGCCGCACCGAAACGCCGGTGGAGCGGCCGCGCACGGCGACCGCGTCGGCAGTGTCGGCGCCTGCCTTTTTGGCGGCCTCGACAAGCGCCGCGACGCGGTCGGTCAGTCTTTTAGCGTCTGATGTGTCGGCCATGCCCGTGATCCTGCTTGTCGCGGCCAGCTTGCGGCCGCGCCCACCCATCTATTGTTCCGACCCGGCTTGTGCAATGGCGAAGACCGGAATCCATGGCGTGATTGCCGCCGGCATCGGCATGGACTCCAGGCCGGCGGATAAAGGGCAACCCCTGCGTTTGGTGGTCTCAGGACGCCGCCACAGGCGTCCAGATCACATCCTCGATCTTCTGGGCGCCGGTCGCCAGCATGACCAACCGGTCGAAGCCGAGCGCGATGCCGCTGGCCTGCGGCATGATGGCGAGCGCCGCCAGGAAATCCTCGTCCAGCGGGTAGCGCTCGCCATAGATGCGCTGTTTTTCATCCATCTCGAGGATAAAGCGCCGGCGCTGTTCATCGGCATCGGTCAGTTCGCCAAAGCCGTTGGCGAGCTCGACCCCGCAGCAATAGAGCTCGAAGCGCTCGGCGACGCGCGGGTCGCGCGGGCTCGGCCGGGCAAGTGCGGCTTCCGCGACCGGATATTCGAACAGGATGGTGGCGCGGCCGAAACCAAGATTGGGCTCGATCTTTTCCACCATCACGCGGCTGAACAGGTCGGCCCAGCTGTCGTCGGTCGCCGTGCGCAGACCCGCACGGGTCAAGGCGGCGTAAAGCGCATCCCGATCGGTGCCACCATCGGCGGCGACCGTGGCCAGGAGATCTATACCGGCAAGGCGGGAGAATGCGTCAGCCACCGTCAGCCGCTCCGGTTCGGCAAACGGATCGCAGTCGCGGCCCCGGAAGGAAAAGCGCGTGGCCCCTGCCCTTGTCGCGGCCAGCGCCAGCAGATCGGCGCAATCACGCATCAGGCTCTCATAGGCCTCGCCCACCCGGTACCATTCGAGCATGGTGAATTCGGGATGGTGCAAGGGGCCACGCTCGCGGTTGCGGTAGACCGGCCCGAGGCTGAAAATCCTGACCTCACCGGCGGCGAGCAGTTTCTTGCAGGCGAATTCCGGCGAGGTGTGGAGATAAAGCGGCGAGCGCGCGCCATCCGGCCCGACCGCCTCGGTGGCGAAAGCCGCCAGATGCGCCTCGTTGCCGGGCGACACCTGGAGCGCCGACGTTTCCACCTCGATGAAATCGTTTTGGGCAAACCAGTCGCGCAAGGCCGCGGTGAGGCCATTGCGCAGCAGCAATCGCGGGCGGCGGTCGGCGTGGACATGTGGCGTCCACCACGGTGAAGCAGCGGTCATGGGTGGTTTGCAGGCATGCCGGTTGGCATGGGGGGCTGGCGGTTCGCGCCAAGATGCGCTAGGCCCCGTTCCAGCGCCGCACAAGCCGGCAAACGCCCGTCAACTCTCGCAGGATAAAAAACCGTGGTGAAAGTCATCGCCAGTTCGCTCCGCAAAGGCAATGTCGTCGACAAGGACGGCAAGCTTTATGTGATCCTCTTTGCCGAAAACATCCACCCAGGCAAGGGCACGCCCGTGACGCAGCTCGACATGCGCCGCATTGGCGACGGGGTGAAGGTGTCGGAGCGCTACCGCACCACCGAGCAGGTGGAGCGCGCCTATGTCGAGGAGCGCGAGCACACCTTCCTTTACGCCGACGGCGAAGGCTACCACTTCATGAACCCGGAAACCTACGACCAGGTGGCGGTGACGGAAGCCGTGGTCGGCGATGCAGCCCCCTATCTGCAGGAAGGCATGCCGGTGCAGGTCTCGCAGTTCAACGGCATCGCCATCGCGCTCGTGCTGCCGCAGCGCGCCACCTTCGAAGTGGTCGAGACCGAGCCGACGACCAAGGGCCAGACGGCCTCGTCCTCCTACAAGCCGGCCGTGCTCTCCAACGGCGTGCGCACCACCGTGCCGCCGCACATCGCACCGGGCACCCGCGTGGTGGTGATGACGGCCGATGGGTCGTATGTGGAGCGGGCGAAGGACTGAGGCCGAGTTTGGCGGGCCGGCGCGGTGTTCCTTCCCGACGCCGTGGTCGTGATGGGACTTGGCAACCACGCATCCCACATAGCCAAAGTGCATTCGCGCGAGATCCGTAACGAAATGGAGCCTGCGCGACAACGGCCGGATGACCGAGGAGATCGAGCGCACGCGAAAGGAGAGCAGTCGGGGTGCCAACCTGACTCGGCGTGCATCGGCGCGCATACGAAAGGCGCTCAATCGCCTCAAACGTCGCTTCGTACGATGAGCGACTAACTTGTCCAGGTGAAGTCAGCGCGCGGATTCCTGGCACGCTTCACCCAGCCACCCGCTTCCCTCTCTTGCCCTTCCCGCCCCGCGCCTCAATAACCCGCTCCACCTCGCGCTTCAGCTGGTCCTTGATATCCGCCGTCTCGCTCATCAAAGCGTCGATCTTCAGGAAATCGAGCACACGGTATTTCGACACCGCCGGGCGGACCAGAATATCGGGCTGGCACTGTTTCAGCTTGTTGGCGATAATCGACTGCATCATCAGCTGGGTTGCGCCGAACATCAGGTCGACAGAGGTGGGGTGCTTGCGGTCGGCCTCTTCGGGTGCCCCGACGACGTCGACGCCGATGATGATGTCGGCATCGTTCTCGATGAGGTCGAACGGCACGGGGTTGTAGATGCCGCCGTCGATCAGCAGCCTGCCGTCGCGCATCACCGGGCGGAACACGGCGGGAATGGCGGCCGAGGCGGCGAGCGCGGAATGCAGGTCGCCGTCGTCGAAGACGGCAAGCTTGTGGCCGAAATAGTCGGTCGCCGTCACCTTCAGCGGGATTTTCAGCGCGGCGAAGGTTTCGGGAATGGCCTCGGGCAAAAACGCCTTCAGGATGCGCTCGACATTGAACTGGCTGACGCGGATGCCGTTTTGCATGGCCTCGGCGATCGTGCCCGGGCGGGCGCGCCACATGCGGCTCGCCACCTCCGCGCGGCGGCCGAGGATCGAGCGGGCATAGTCGTGGATGTCCTTGCCGGTCATGCCCGCGGCCATGCCGGCGCCCATGATGGCGCCGATCGACGAGCCGGCGATCGCCACCGGCCTTATGCCGAGCTCGTCCAGCGCCTCGATGACATGGATATGCGCCAGGCCGCGCGCGCCGCCGCCGCCGAAAGCTATGCCGAAAGTCGGGCTCATCCCTTGCCGGCCCCGGCCAGCGGCGGCCCGACCACCATGATCGTCGGCTCGGCCGTCAGCAGCTTTTTTGCCGCCGCCTTGACCTGGTCGAGCGTCACCGCGTTGATATAGCCGGCGCGGCGCTGCATGTAGTCGATGCCGAGGTCGTCGAGCTGCAATTCGACCAGCGTCGCGGCGATGGAACTCGAAGAGTCCAGATTGGTGATGGCATAGGCGCCGATCAGATATTTCTTGGTGGCCGCCAGTTCTGCCTCGGTCGGGCCGTCCTCAGCCAACTGCCTGGCGACATCGCGGACAATGCCGAGCGTCTCGGCGACGCGGTCGGAGCGCGTGCCGGTGGTGACGATCAGCGCATTGGCATGGTCCTGGTTGACCAGCGACGAGTTGACGCCATAGGCCAGCCCGCGTTTCTCGCGCACCTCCTGGTACAGGCGCGAGGTGAAGGTGCCGCCGCCAAGGATCTCGTTCATCAACACGGCCGGGAAGAAATCCGCCGACTTGCGCTTCACGCCCGGCCAGGCAAGCTGCAGCGAGGTCTGCGGCAGGTCGTAATTGACCTCCAGATGCTGCGCCAGCTTCGGCTCGACATCGGCGACGGGGGTGAGCGCCTGGTTTTGCGGCAGGTTGCCGAACACCATGTCGAGCTTATTCCTCAGCGTCTCGGCGTCGATGGCGCCGACCACGGCGACATGCAGGCCGCCGCGTGCGAAAACTGCCTTGTGCAGGGTTTTCAGATCGTTCTGCGTGACGGCGGCGATGCTCTGCCTGGTGCCCTGGTCGGAGCGCGAATAGGGATGGTCGCCATAGATGGCGCGCGCCCATTTGCTCTGCGCCACGGTGTCGGGATTGTTCTCGTTGGCGATGATGCCGGACAGAATCTGGGCTCGGATGCGGTCGATCGGCGCCTGATCGAAGCGCGGCTCGTTGACCGCCAGCCGCAACAGGTCGAAGGCCTCGTCGCGCTGTTCTGCCAGCATGCGCATGGAGCCGTAGATGCCGTCGCGGGTCTCGTCGAAACTCATCTCGGCGCCTGCATCGTCGAGCTTGATCTGGAAGGCTTCCGAATCGAGAGGCCCGGCGCCCTCGTCGAACAGGCCGGTCATCAGATTGGCCAGCCCTTCCTTGCCCGCCGGATCCTGCGTCGAGCCACCACCGAAGACGAAACGGACGGCGACGATCGGCACTGAATAATCCTCTACCAGCCAGGCCGTGATGCCTTTTGGCGAGGTGACCTGCTGGATTTCCATGGCGCGGGCGGCCAGCGCCGGCAGGATCAGGAAGAGGATGGAAAGGACAAGGGTTGCGAGCGCGGCGCTCGCGCGCGGTCTTCCCTTCTCCTCTTGTGGGAGAAGGGAAAGCGCCTTCACCGATTTGCGCATATGCATCGAGGTCATCATCAATTCCCCGTCTGTTGCTGCGGCAAGAGATAGCCCGACGTCGAGCGGGCCAGCACCAGATAGCGCGCGGCGACGGCCTTGACCTCGTCCGCCGTGACCTTGCGGATGCGCTCCGGCCATTGCTGGACGTCTTGCACATTGCCGCCGGTGGCCAGTGTCGAGCCATAGATTTCGGCCATGGAGTCCTGCTTGTCGCGGGCAAAGACCATCGACCTGACGTAGCGGTCCTTGGCCTTTTCGAGCTCATCGGCTGTCACGCCGCCGCTGGCGATGCGCGCCACTTCGGCATCGACAGCGGCCTCGACGTCGGCCAGCTTGGCGTCGCCGCGCGGCGCGCCATAGACGGTGAAATTGGTGGCGTCGAGCATGGTGCCCTGAAAATAGGCGCCGGCACTGGCAGCAATGCCTTGCTGGACGACCAAAGCCTGGTAGAGCCGGCTGCGGTTGCCGCCGCCGAGGATTTCGGCCAGCAGGTCAAGCGCTTCCGCCTCGCCGGGCTTGGCCGTGTGATAGGACGGCACCACCCACTGCGTCGAGAAACTCGGCACGCTGACACGGGCGTCGGAGAGCGTGACGGTGCGCTTGGTGTTCTGTTCCGGCTCGACCGGGCGGATGCGCGGCGGCAGGTCCGGACCGCGCGCCACCTTGCCATAGGTTTTCTCGGCCAGTGCCTTGACCGTCTCCGGTTCGACATCGCCGGCCACGATCAGCACGGCGTTGTTGGGCCGGTAGTATTTGTCATAGAAGGCGGTGGCGTCGACGCGGTTGAGCTGCTCCATCTCCTGCATCCAGCCGATGACGGGGATGCGATAGGGCTGGTTCTGCCAGAGCGTGGCATCGACTTCCTCGTCGAGCACCGCCTGCGGATTGTTGTCGATGCGCGAGCGGCGCTCCTCGAGAATGACATCGCGCTCGGTCTTGATGACATCGTCGGTGAGGATGAGGTTGCGCATGCGGTCGGCCTCGAAGCCCATCATCTGTTCGAGCGCCGACGGCGCCACCGTCTCGTGGAAAGCGGTGTAGTCGTAGGAGGTGAAGGCGTTGTTGGAGCCGCCAATGTCGGAGACTGCGCGGTCGAACTCGCCGGCCGCGTGATGGGTAGTGGCCTTGAACATCAAATGTTCGAAGAAATGCGCGATGCCGGATTTGCCCGGCGGCTCGTCGGCGCTGCCGATCTTGTACCAGACCATATGAGTGACGATCGGCGCGCGATGGTCGGGAATGACGACCACCTCCATGCCGTTGTCGAGGAGGAAATCCGTCACCTTGAATTCGGCCGGCTTGGTGTTTGGCGAGACAGTGCCATCCGCCAGCGCGGAACCGGTGAGTGTGAAGGCCAGCGACGTCGCCAGCAGTGTTGTCCGCAGCCATTCAGTCCTGGATGTCATCAATGGCTCCGGTTTTCCCTACAGAACGATAGGCAAGGTGCTGGCGACAAGCAAAGTGAATTGTTGTTGCCGGCAAAGGCGGCGGCAAAGAGGCCGGCGCTGAACGCGTGTGTCAGGCGGCCTCGATGAAGCGGATGATGGTTTCGCCATAGTTGCGCTCATCCAGCACGGCAAAGCCTGGACCTGGCTCGAAGGGCGCCGCCGCCGTCTCCTCGACCACGCACAGCGCGCCAGGGCGCAGCCAGCCGCCGGCCTTAGCCGACTGCAAGGCGCGTTCACCCAGGCCCTTGCCATAGGGCGGGTCGGCGAAGACGAGGCCGAACGGTGCCAGCGTGCCCGCCTCGCCAAGGCCGGTCGCGTCACGGCGAAAGATCTTGGTGCGGCCGGTCAGACCGAAGGCCTCGACATTGTCGCGGATCAAGCCGCGGCCTTCGGCCGATTCCTCGATGAAGACACCATAGGAGGCGCCTCGCGACAGCGCTTCCAGACCAAGCGCGCCTGTGCCGGCAAACAGGTCGAGCACGCGCGCGCCGTCCAGCAGTTCGGCGAAGCGATGCGCCAGCACGTTGAAGACGGCCTCGCGGGTGCGGTCGGTCGTCGGACGGATGGCGCTGCTGCGGGGCGTCGCCAGCGGACGCCCGCGAAACTCACCGCCAACGATCCTCATCTTGTCCGGGGACCCTTGGGGCCGCCGCGCGGCCGTTCACCGCCAGCGCCGCCGGGGCGCTCGCCACGCGGCTTGCCGAACGGCTTTGCGCCGTCCGGTTTGCCGCCGGGCTTGCCATAAGACGGCTTGAACGCGGCCTTGCGCGCCTTGGCGTCGGCCGCCTTGGCGGCGTCGGCTTCCGCCCTGCCCTTGCCGATCGGCCTGGCACCGGGCGCCATCCAGACATTGGCCTTGCGCTGGCCGGGCGGCTCGATCGGCCGCTGCTCGCGTTCGGATTTCTTGCCGCCAAAACCGCCACGGGGCTTGTCGCCGAAGCCACCGCGCGGTTTGTCGCCAAAGCCGCTACGTGGCTTGTCGCCAAATGCGCCGCGTTCGGGCCTGGGGCCGCGTTCGCCAAAGCTCTTTTCCGGCCTCTCGCCCCTGTCGGGACTGGTCGACAGTTTGCCAAGCGCCTCGTCGCGGCTGCCTTCGCGGCGCTTGCGGTTCTTGATCAGTCCACCCTCGCCGATCGGCCGGCGCTCGCCGTCGCGGGTGAATTTCGGCCGCTCGGGCTCCGGCTCGCGAACTTCGGTGCGCCGTACCGGCTTGTTGGAAAACGGCTTTGTTATCTCGGCGTCGAAATTGGCGCCGGATTCCTCGACCAGGCGCTCGCCAAGCTGGTCGCGCAACACGCGGCCCTTGATCTCCAGCACATGGCCCTCAGGAAGATCCTCGAGCTGGAAGGGACCGTAGGAGATGCGGATCAGCCGCGTCACGTCGAGGCCGAGCGCGCCGAGAATGTTTCTGACCTCGCGGTTCTTCCCTTCGCGCAGGCCGAGCGTCAGCCAGGCATTTGAACCCTGCTCGCGATCGAGGCTCGCCTCGATCGCACCATAGAAGACACCATCGACGGCAATGCCTTCGCGCAGGCCGGCAAGCGCGCTTTCCTCGACCTTGCCGTGGACGCGCACGCGGTAGCGGCGCAGCCAGCCGGTGGCCGGCAGTTCGAGCACGCGCGACAGGCCACCATCATTGGTGAGCAGCAGCAGGCCTTCGGTGTTGATATCGAGCCGGCCAATGGTCATAAGCCGCGGCAATTCGGCCGGCAGCACGTCGAACACGGTCTTGCGGCCCTCGGGATCGCGATTGGTGGTGACGACGCCGGCAGGCTTGTGAAACAAGAACAGGCGCGTGCGTTCGATCGGTGGGATCTCCATGCCGTCGAGATGGATGATGTCGCCAGGCATGACATTGAACGCAGGCGAAGTCAGAGCGCGACCATTGACCTTGACGCGGCCGGCCGCGATCAGTTCCTCGGCGTCGCGGCGCGAGGCAAGGCCGGCACGTGCAAGCCGCTTGGCGATACGTTCGCCGGCCTCTTCCGTGGCTTCGGCGGGCCGTGGGCGCGGCTTGAAGCCGCCCGCCCCTTGCGCCCGATCGCCAAAGTCACGCTTGGGGCGATCCGCGAAGTCGCGCTTGGGACGGTCGCCGAAGTCACGCTTGGGGCGGTCGAAGCGCTTTTCGCCTCCTTCCGCCGAAGCGGCTACTGGACGGTCGCCGCGTGGAGCGTAGGGCTTGCGCGGTCCTTCGCGCTTTTCATACGGCTTGCGTTCGCCCTCGGCCGCCATCGGGCGGTCGCCACGCGGCGCGTAGGGCTTGCGCGGTCCTTCGCGCTTCTCATACGGCTTGCGTTCGCCCTCGGCCGCCATCGGGCGGTCGCCACGCGGCGCGTAGGGCTTGCGCGGTCCTTCGCGCTTCTCATACGGCTTACGCTCGCCTTCGGCCACCATCGGGCGGTCGCCACGCGGCGCATAGGGCTTGCGCGGTCCTTCGCGCTTCTCATACGATTTGCCTGCGGGACGTGGCGCCTTGCCGAACGGTTTGTCGCCGCCCTTGAAGTCGCGCTTCGGGCGCTCGCCCTCGGAGGCCATTGGCCGATCGCCGCGCGGCGCGTAAGGTTTTTTCGCGCCGAAGGATGGCTTGCCGCCTCTGTCGCCTCGCGGAGCCGCAGGTTTCTTGCCCGGGCCTTTTTGGCGCGGAGATTTCTTGTCGTTGTCGTCCATGTGGCCTTTGTCCGTTTGCGCTGCTACAGCGTGGCGCAACCTTTCGGGCGCGCAACGAACGCTGGTGCACTTTGATTTGGCGCATGATCTTTTCCGAAAATCGAGTCCGATTTTCGGGTTGATGCGCTCAATAACAGGATCATCGGAGTTTGTCAGGGAAAAGTGGCTGCCGGTTTTTCTGGAAAGACAAACGAAGACCGAAAACCTGGAGTGGCGAGGAGATAATGGGAATGGAATCCGCGTGAAGCGGCCTGATTTCATGGCACTCGCGCTGAGGGAGGCCGAAGCGGCAGCCTTGCGGGGCGAAGTGCCGGTCGGCGCCGTCATCGCCACCGGCAACACAGTGGTTGCAAAAGCCGGCAACCGCACGCGCGAACTTGCCGACCCAACGGCGCACGCGGAAATGCTGGTTATCCGCGAAGCCTGCGGGAAACTCTCGAGCGAGCGGCTGACCGGCCACGATCTCTATGTGACGCTGGAGCCGTGCGCCATGTGCGCCGGAGCCATTTCCTTCGCCAGGTTGCGCCGGCTCTATTTCGGCGCCGCCGACGAAAAGGGCGGTGCGGTGGTCAATGGCGCACGCTTCTTCGCCTCGCCTACCTGCCACCATGCGCCCGATATCTATGCGGGGATGGGCGAGACCGAAGCGGCCCTGTTGCTTAAGGAGTTTTTCAGGGAACGTCGCGACTGAACCACGCCATCCCGCCGGAAAAGGGCCGCGTCGTTCTTAAAGCGACGGCAACCAGTCGAACCAGCCGCCCTTCTTGCCTTCCGCCTCTTTCTTGAGGCGGCGTTCCTTCTTGTACTCGTCCTCGCCGAGTTCGTTTTGGGGCGCGGTGTCGGACGCGACCCGGTAGGCCAACGGCGGCTCGCTCAGATATTTGCGGGTGTTGGGGTCGCCCTGTTTGCTGTCCGCAAGACGTCGCTGAATTTCGGCGGCACGGCCCTTGTCGGAGTCCGCGGGCGTCCATGCCGGCGGATGGCTGGAACCTGAGTCCGCCATTGCCTTCTTGACCGAGGCCGGATCGGTCTGCACATCGTCGACGATCTCGGCCTGATAGCTCGGATCGTTCTGGTGGGCAGTGGCGTCGGCGCGCAGCCGAGCGCGGCGCTGCTCGGGCGATTCGGGCCATTCGGCGCTGGCCGACTGGATGCTGTCCTGCGGTGCAGGCAGCGCTTCCTTCTGTCCGGGAGCGGGCTTCACCAAGGTGGGGCGCGGCTTGTAGTCGATCGGGTCCTTGCGCTTCGGCGCGAAGGAAACGGCGCCGGTGAGATCGCCGGCCAGCTGTTCGGCAGCGGTCTTGTCGGTGCCGTAGGTCGGCGAACCCATGCAGCCGGACAAAGCCAGGCCCGATGCGACAAGCGGCGCCAGCAGCGCAAGGCGCGCATTATATCTCTCGGTCATGCCAAAAAGTCCCACTCTAGACAGCCTCTCGATCGCCACCGGTCTTGTGACCGGCCCCCATCGTCCAAGCACTTGCGACGGAAATCCGGCGACAATTTGTCTTCCGGAGTTTCGCGTGTTTACCTCAACCACTCGTTAAGGGCAACGCACGGGCGGTTTTCGCCCGCCCGGCGTGGCATTTGTGCACCGGCTTAATCAAAGCCGGCCGATCGCCTTCAGTTCATGCAGCACCGCGGCATCGCGCGCCGAGACATCGGGAAACGCAGGATCCTGCCCGACATCGGCCGTGTAGCGCCAGGAGCGCGCGCATTTGACCAGGCCGCGGTCCTCGGCCTTCTCGACCACCACGGCGACGCCGTTGACGTCGCCGAGCGTGAAAGCAGCCGCCAGCGCTTGATCACCGATTGGGCCATGGGCAATGACGAGATCACTGGTGATCGCCATCTCGGCCATGTCGACATCCGCTATCGCCGCCTCGAGCGCCGCGTCGTTGATGGTGACGACCGGCACTGCCTCCAGCGAGGAGCCGATCACCTTCTGGGCGCGCGCGATCTCGAGCGCGCCGGTGACGACGCGGCGCACCTGCCTGACCTTGCGCCATTTCTCCGCCAGCGCCTCATTCTTCCAATCCGCCGGGATTTCCGGGAACTGGTCGAGATGCACGGATACGGCATCGGGATGCCGGTCGAGCCAAGCCTCTTCCATGGTGAAGGGCAGCATCGGCGCCAGCCATTTCACTAGGCACTCGAAGAGATGACGAACCACCTGCACCGAGGCCTTGCGCTTCACGCTCGACGGCGCATCGCAGTAAAGCGCGTCCTTGCGGATGTCGAAATAGAAGGCCGACAGCTCGACCACCATGAAATCGATGAGCGTGCGGGTGATGCGCTTGAACTCGAAGGCGTCGTAGCCAGAGCGCACGACTTCATCGAGTTCAGCCAGCCGGTGCAGCATCAGCCGCTCCAGCTCCGGCATGGCCTCCAGCGGCACGGTCTCACCATCGTCATGGGCGAGCGTGCCCAGCATCCAGCGGATGGTGTTGCGCAGCTTGCGGTAGGCGTCGATGTTGGTCTGCAGCACGTTCTTGCCGAGCCGCTGGTCTTCCCAATAATCCGTCGTCACCACCCACAGGCGCAGTATGTCGGCGCCCGACTGCTTGATGACGTCCTGAGGCACCACCGTGTTGCCGAGCGACTTCGACATTTTGCGTCCGTCCTCGTCCATGGTGAAGCCATGGGTGACGACGGTGTCGTAAGGCGCCCTGCCCCTGGTGCCGCAACTTTCGAGCAGCGAGGAATGGAACCAGCCGCGATGCTGGTCGGAGCCTTCGAGATAGACGTCGGCTGGCCATTTCAGGTCAGGACGGTCTTCCAGCGTGAAGACATGCGTCGAACCCGAATCGAACCAGACATCGAGGATGTCCATCACCTGCCGCCAACGGGAGGCATCGTGATTGCCGAGGAAACGCTCCTTGGCGCCGGCGGCGAACCAGGCGTCGGCGCCCTCTTCCTCGAACGCGTCCATGATGCGCTGGTTGACCGCCTCGTCCTTCAGCACATTGCCATCCTCATCCGCGAAGATGGCGATCGGAACGCCCCAGGCGCGCTGGCGCGACAGCACCCAGTCCGGCCGCTCCTCGATCATGGCGCGGATGCGGTTCTGGCCGGCGGCTGGTACGAAACGGGTATCGTCGATGGCCTTCAAGGCGCGGCTGCGCAGTGTCGTGCCGTCCCCGAGGTCCTTGTCCATGTAGACGAACCATTGCGGCGTGTTGCGGAAGATCACTGGTTTCTTCGACCGCCAGGAGTGCGGGTAGCTGTGCTTCAGGCGGCCGCGCGCGAACAGGGCGTTGCGCTTGATCAGTTCGTCGATGACTGCCTGGTTGGCGTTGCCCTTCTTGCCGTTGTCGTCGATGACGCGCGCCGGTCCACCCTCGCGATCGGGACCGAAGCCCGGCGCCTCCCTGGTAAAGAAGCCGGCATCGTCGACCGTGAAGGGAATCACCGTGTCGATGCCGCGTGCGCGCAGCTCGGGTGCCGCGTCCATCCAGGCGTCGAAGTCCTCGCGGCCATGGCTGGGGGCGGTGTGAACGAAACCGGTACCGGCATCGTCGGTCACGTGATCGCCGGCGATCATCGGCACCGGAAATTCGTAACCGCCGCCGAGACCCTTGAAGGGATGCGAAAGCACAAGATTTCCAAGCTGTTCGGTGCCGATGCCATGAAGGCGCTTCAAGGTGACCTTGGCCTTGGCCTGGCTATCCTCGGCCAGGGCGTCGGCAAAGATCAGCTTCTCCCCCGGCTGCGGGCCAAACGCATTCTCGGCCGCCGTCACCTCGTAGAGGCCATAGGCGACACGCGGCGAATAGCTGACGGCACGGTTGCCCGGGATGGTCCACGGCGTCGTCGTCCAGATGACGACATGGGCATCCAGCAAATCCAGCGACCGCCCGCTCAGGTCCGGGTTGAGTTCCGCCGGCTGCCCGTCCACGACGCTGGCAACAGCGAGATTGGCCACCGGAAACTTCACCCAGATCGTATCGGACTCATAGTCCTGGTATTCGATCTCGGCCTCGGCCAATGCGGTGCGCTCGACGACGCTCCACATCACCGGCTTGGAGCCGCGATAGAGCTGGCCCGACATGGCGAATTTCAGCAATTCGCCGGCGATGCGCGATTCGGCATGGAAGGCCATCGTCGTATAGGGGTTCTTGAAGTCGCCGATGACGCCAAGCCGCTGGAACTCGCCGCCCTGCACGGAGATCCAGTGCGCGGCGAACTCGCGGCACTCCTTGCGGAACTCGTTGACCGGCACCTCGTCCTTGTTCTTGCCCTTGGCGCGGTACTGCTCCTCGATCTTCCATTCGATCGGCAGGCCGTGGCAGTCCCAGCCAGGCACGTAGTTCGAATCGTAGCCGCGCATCTGGAACGAGCGGGTGATGACATCCTTGAGGATCTTGTTCAGCGCATGACCGATATGGATGTTGCCATTGGCGTAGGGCGGCCCGTCATGCAGCACGTATTTCGTGCGGCCGGCGGCACTCTCGCGCAGCTTGCGGTAGAGGTCCATGTCCTGCCAGCGCTTGACCAGCACCGGTTCCTTCTCGGGCAAGCCGGCGCGCATCGGGAAATCCGTCTGCGGCAGGTAGAGCGTCTTCGAATAGTCGATCGTTTCAACAGTGTCGGTCATTGATCTGCCATCTGCATAGCCCGTCGGCACAAAAGCCCGGGCGTTGAAGTCTTTGGGTTGATGCATATCGTTTCCCAAACCGGACCCACTTTTAGGCGATATGCGTCAATGTTCTGGAAAAGCGCGGGGCGAGCGCGAAACTCCCGGCGGCTCCGGCGGCGCTCAGGCCACCCGGAGCACCGGGCCAGTAATTCGTATCGCGATCGCGAAAAGGCGCGAAAAGCTCATCATGGCGTGGCTTTTAGCGGAGATAGGCGCAGGAATAAAGCGTCTCGTTCGATTCGCCTACATCTTGAAGTCGAAGCGATAGGTGGTCGACACACCGACCATGAACTGATTGCGGTCGCCACGCTCCTTGACCAGGCTGGAATCGGCCGCCGGACCCTTCAGGCGCGAATATTCGCCGAACAAGCTGGCAGTCATCGGATCGGTCACCTTCCAGGTCACCGCGCCGCCGAGGCCAACGGACTTCAGGCCGCCACCGGGATTATATTGGCTCAGGCCCGAGGCCACGGCTTCCTGCGCATTGACGCCATAATAGGCGTCGAAATAGTTGGCCGAGGCAAAGGACACGCGCGGGCCGCCTGAAATTCTGACAGTCGGCGTCACATCATAGAAGGCGTCGGCGGCGATATCGGCGACAAAGCCGTTATGGGCACGGATGCCGTGCCGCAATTCGGCGCGCGCGCGCAGCCAGTCGGTCGGATAGAATTCAAAGAACCCGCCGACCTCGCCACCCCAGCGGACGGGATCGAGCCCCTTGAGTTCATCGGCATTGCTGTCGTCACGCGTGAAGAGGAACTTGCCGGTCAGGCCGGCACGCACACTGCCATCATCGACAAGCGCCAACGAAATGTTGTCGTTGCGGGAGGTGAAGCGTGCCTGGGGACCAGCCTTGCCCAAGGAGATAATGGGCTGGGCGCTCAGCATGTATTTCTTGCCGCCCTCGAAATTCGGCGCGACCAGGCCAGTGGCACCAACCGTCAGATACCAGTCGCCGGACAGCCAGCCGAAAGCCCCGTCGCCGGCCTCGGCCGCGCCTGACGTCGCCAGCATCACGGCAGCCAAGGCTGCAGAAATCTTCCCGACCGGACTCATGGCCACTCCACTAACACGATACAACTGTCTCTCGGTGACAGCTTTGACGAGGCTTTGGTAAAATTTGATTTAAGGACGAGACATCCGCTTCGTATCGCCTGCACCATCGGCTGGACGGGGACCGGCACGGGAGCTAATTTCGTTGCATGCTGGCGGTCCCCGATGGAGGTGGCGAGATGACATTGCACGGCGATACACTGAAGAACGCGATCGGCGAGACCCGAGCAAAGTGGGGATGGTTTGTCGGCCTTGGCGTGCTGTTGCTGATCCTCGGCGGCATTGCCTTCGGTAATCTGTTCATCGCCACGGTGGCTTCCGTCTATGTCGTCGGCTGGCTGATGCTGGTGGCCGGCATCATCGAGATCATGCATGCTTTCGGCGTCAAGACCTGGGGCCGCTTCTTCTACTGGCTGCTCAGTGGACTTCTTTACGCGGTCGCCGGATTTTTCGCCTTCGACAATCCGCTGCTGGCCTCGGCGGTGCTGACCTTCCTGCTGGCCGTTGCGCTCGTCGCTTCCGGCGCGCTGCGGGCCTGGGTCGGCTACAGTCACCGTCCGGAAAGGGGCTGGGGCTGGATTGTCGCGGCGGGTCTCATCAGCGTGCTTGCCGGCCTGATCATCGCCATGGGCTGGCCGGTCAACAGCCTGTGGGTGCTCGGACTATTCCTGGCGATCGACCTGATCTTTCAGGGCTGGACCTTCATCGCCGTCGGCCTGGCGCTCAAAAAGTAAGTCAGAATGCAATGGCGGCGTCGAGCTGCGAAAGCGGCTTGACGCCGGCAAGCAGGGCGCGTGCTTCGGCTTCATCGCGCTTCATCTGCACCACCAATGCGTCGAGCCCGTCGAATTTGATCTCGCTGCGCAGGAAGCCGAAGAACGAGACCTCGCAGGTCTCGCCATAGAGATCGCCGGAAAAATCGAAGACGAATGTTTCCAGAAGCGGCGCGCCATTGTCGTCGACGGTCGGGCGGCGGCCGAAGCTGGCAACGCCGTCGTGCAAGGTGCCGTCGGCGCGCCGAAAGCGGACGGCATAAATCCCTTCCTTGAGAGTCGCTTCCGGCGAAAGTCTCATGTTGGCTGTCGGGAAGCCAAGCGTGCGGCCGAGCTGCTGGCCGCCTACCACCTCGCTCTCCACGGTGAAGCGATAGCCGAGCAGGCCAGCGGCCTCGGCCACATCGCCATCGCATAGCAAGCCGCGGATACGGCTCGACGACACCACCTCGGCGCCCTCGTCGCGAAAGGCGTCGACGAGTGTCACGCCAAACCCATGGCGTTCGCCGGCCGCCATCAGATAGGCCGGCCCACCCTGACGATCCCTACCGAAATGAAAATCGAAACCGGTCACCGCGTGGGTGATGCCGAGCGTCCTCTCCAGCACATCGGTGACGAACGCTTCCGCCGACAGGGAGGCGAAGTCGCGGGTGAATGGCTGCTCGACGAGGGCGGCAAAGCCCAGCAACGACAGGAGCCGCGCCTTCATCGGCGGCGGCGTCAGCACGAACAACGGCATGTCGGGCCTGAAGACCTTTCGCGGGTGCGGTTCGAAGCTCAGCACCAGGGCCGGCACGTCACGCCGCATAGCCTCTGCCAACGCCCGTTCGAGCACCGCCTGATGACCGCGGTGGACGCCATCGAAATTGCCGATCGCGACAACGCCGCCACGCAGATCGGCGGGCAGCGGCGCGGTTGCCGAGAGATGCTGGAAGCCCACCATTACCACCTACCGCAGTCTGACCATGACGGCGACCGGACGATAGCCGTGCCGTTCCAGGAAGAGCCCGAGCTTTGCCGGATCCGGCCGGGATGCGTCGCCGTAGTCGCGGGCATGAATCCCGCCGGAGACATAGAGAACGTCGAAACCATTGTCCGCCGCGCCCTTCACATCGGTCATCATGCCGTCGCCGATGGCCAATATCCGAGACCGCTCAATCGGGCGGCCAAGCACCTCCGCCACCTCCTTCATCGCGACATCGTAGACAGGCGCGTAGGGCTTTCCGGCGATCAGCGTGCGGCCGCCGAGCTGGGCATAGTCGCGCGCCAGGGCACCGGCGCACCAGATGATCCGTTCGCCGCGTTCCACCATGATATCGGGATTGGCGCAGATAAACGGCAGGTTCCTGGCACGCAGTCGGCGCAAGAGGTCGGCATAGTCCTCAGGTTTCTCGACCTCGTCATTGAACAACCCGGTGCACACGACGCCGGCTGCTTCGAACTCCTCGACGAGATCGACGTCGAGGCCGTCATAGAGGGTCAGGTCGCGGTCGGCGCCGATGTGGAAGACCTTGCGCGGCCCCTCGGCGATCAGGTCACGGGTCACATCGCCCGAGGTCACCACACGGTCGTAGGCAGACGGCGAAACGCCGATCGCACTCATCTGAGCCACGACATCGGCGCTGCGGCGAGGCGAATTGGTGATCAGAACAACGGGAATGCCGGCTGCCCTTGCCCTGGCGAGCGCCGCCGCGGCTGCCGGAAAATGCCATTCGCCATTGTGCATCACGCCCCAGACATCGCAAAGAATTGCCGAATAGGCTTTCGAGACGTCTTCGAGCGAGCCGACGATTTCAGGCGAATCCGCCATGCCGTTTCCTTCAATATGAGCGTTGCGAGTGCCGCGGCCGACGGTTCGCCGAGCGGGTTGGAATTATCCGAACCGATCCATGCTGTCACCAGCTTTCACCTGGAGATCGACGGCGAAGGCGCCTCTTCCGCCCGATCGCCGCTATCCGCTGGCGCCAAGAGCCGCCATTGGAAAGCATTTGGTTAACGCGCGTTGAAAGGGCAGATCGGCCTTGGAGATATTCCGGCAACCTGAAATTTAACGATTTATGACACCGTCCTCACGAACAATTGATTTGGCGGGGGTATTTCAAAACCATGATTCGGAGATTCGGAAGCGATCGGCGTGGCAATTACGCGCTGATGACCGTCCTCGCGACGGTACCACTCATGGGTGGCCTGGCGCTCGGTGTCGACTACACGGAAATGGTGCGCCAGCGACAAAACACCTTGAACGCGCTCGACGCCGCCGGCATTGCCACCGCCCAGCAAATCGTCGCCGGTGCCAGCGACGCCGACGCCAAGGCCTACGCCAAGAATTTCTTCGAGACCAATCTCCAGCATATCGATCCGGCCAACACCTCGCTGGCCGTGACGCTGCCCAACAGCAACGCCGGCGGCGGAACCTTGAAGCTCTGCAGCACCTTGACCTACAAGCCCTACTTCCTGCCGACGGCAAAACTGCTGGTGGGCGGCAGCGCCACCAACAGTGACATCAGCTTCGGCACATGCTCGGAAGTCCGCCTGAAGAATACGCTGGAAGTGTCCCTGGTGCTCGACAATTCCCGCTCGATGACCGACCTCGGCAAGGGTTCGAACAAGGTGCGGTTCGATCTTCTGAAGGATGCCGCCAAGCAGTTGGTCGACCAGTTGGCGGGCCAGGCGCAGATGATGAAGCAGGTCACGAAACCGGTCCAGTTCAGCCTCGTTCCCTTCGCGGCGTCCGTCAATGTCGGCCCTGACAATGCCACGGCGTCGTGGATGGACACCACCGGGATTTCGCCGATCCATCATGAGAATTTCGACTGGGCAAGCATGAGTTCGACCTATTCGTCCACCAAGTACGCGCAGAACATCGCCGGCGTCTGGTACGCCAAGGGCAGCGGTTGGGACGCAACCCAGAAGGACCTTCCGCTGACCCGCTTCTCCATCTACAACCAGATGAAGCGCACAGCGACGGCCACCTATGTCGCGCAGTTCAAATGCACCGCCACCTATTCCAACGGCTCATGCAGAACCTGGCAAAGCGGTTACAACTATACCTATGGAAGCGTCGCTTCCTGGGGCGGCTGTGTCGAGTCTAGACCGTATCCTTACAATATCAACGACACCGCCGCGTCGACCGCGACGCCAGCGACGATGTTCGTGCCGATGTTCGCGCCCGATGAGACAGATCTCACGGATAGCAACAACGCGCCTCGCCCCGCCAACAACAATTGGCTTGCCGACGGATCGACGGGCAACAGCGCGGCACGACAGAGCTATATGCCGAAATATTTTACCGCTCCTGGCACCACGGTCACTCCAGCCTATGGCATGAATGCCGGCCCGAACACGAGTTGCAGCACCACGGCGATCACGCCGCTGACCGATGTTTCCACGACAACCGGCGCGACCGCGGTGAAAGGCGCTATCGACGCCATGGCCGCCGACGGCGCTACAAATGTCCCGGAAGGAATGGCCTGGGGCTGGAGAACGCTTTCCAGCACGGCCCCGTTCACCGATGGCAGGGCCGAGACGGAAAGAGGCAACGACAAGGTCCTGATCGTCCTCACCGATGGAGCAAACACCTATTACACACCGACCTCGGTGGTGGCGCAGACCTACTCTGGAACCAACTGGAACTATGGCGGCAACGATCTGGCCGCCAGTAAGGCGATCTATTCGTCGCTCGGCTATATCTTGCCTTTCAGCAACGGTTACACCTATGGGCGGATGTTCCTCGGCACCAGCGCCAACGTCAGCAAGTCCGACTATTCCAATCCAAACTACACAAAGGCGATGAACGAGCATTTCACCACGCTTTGCAACAACGCCAAGGCCGCCAACATCATGGTCATGACCATAGCGCTCGACCTCGATGCGACCAAGACAGCGGAAAAAACACAGATGGATGCGCTGAAGGCCTGCTCTTCGGATTCACGCTTCAGCAAGGATCCAACCGATCCGAGCAAGCCGATGAAACTGTTCTGGAATTCGACCGGAGCAACGCTCTCCGACGATTTCAAGGCGATCGGCAATGAACTGTCCAACCTGCGCATCGTCAGTTGATCGTCTGGGTTCCTCTCGCAAACGCCCTGCCTCGGCAGGGCGTTTTGTTTTTGGGCGGGTCGCGACATCGGCCTCGGATTGGTTAGCGGTTGGTGAAGCGCCGACCGAGCAATAGAGCGGTTTCCCAAACCCGTCCTTCAGCGTTTTGTGGAAAGTTGACGTCAATCGAGAATCCGCCGGCGGGGGCCGCTGCAAGACATGCATGAACTTTGGCGTCGGTTCCGCCGCGACAGACGCGGCAACTATGCTCTTATGACAGTCGTGGCGATGGCCCCGCTGATGGGCGGCCTGGCGATCGCGATCGATTTCACGGAAATGAACCGTGAAAAGCAGATGGTGACGAATGCGCTCGACGCCGCCAACTTCGCCACCGCGCGCCGGCTGACGGAAGGCGCAACCGACGACCAGTTGAAAGCCTATGCGCTCGATTTCTTCAACGCCAATTTGAACGACATCGATCCGGCCAGCACGACGCTCAACGTCACCTTGCCGAGCAACACCAGCGGCGGCGGCCTGCTCACGATGGCGGCACAGCTTGCCTACAAGCCCTATTTCTATCCGGCCTTCGCCCAGCTCGTCGGTAGATCCGCAACCGATGCGAACCAGAGAATCAACTTCAACATCACTTCCCAGGTCCGGCTGAAGAACACGCTGGAAGTTGCCCTGGTGCTCGACAATTCCGGATCGATGACCACGCTCGGCACGGGCTCTGGCCAGAAGCGCATCGATCTGCTCAAGACCGCGTCCAAGCAGCTGGTCGACACGCTGGCGCAGCAGGCGGTGATGATCAAGCAGGTCGACAAGCCGGTGCAATTCGGCCTCGTACCCTTTGCCGCTTCGGTCAATGTCGGCCCGGGCAATGGCAACGCGTCGTGGATGGACACAGAGGGCCTGTCGCCGGTGTCGAACGAGAATTTCGATTGGTCGACGCTGAACGCCGCCGACAAATACGCCCAGCAGACCAACGGCATCTGGTACAAGCGCGGCTCGGGATGGGGTGCCCAGGAAGGCCAGATGCTGACCCGGTTCTCGCTCTACCGCGACATGCAGGTCGTCACGAACCATGAGCGCGTCGTCAACAGCAAGCGTGTCGTCTGTGCCGAGTACTATTCGAACAATACCTGCAAGCGCAGCTACGACGCCTATGACTACGTCGATACCTACGGCCCGTTCGCCAGCTGGCAAGGATGTGTCGAGGCCCGGCCCTACCCGTACAATGTCAATGATGCTCCGCCGTCGGGCGGCTCTGCAAACACCGGCATAGGGATCGGCGACCCGGCGACGATGTTCGTGCCGATGTTCGCGCCGGACGAACCCGGCAACCAGTGGAAGGTGACGCAGGACCCCAAGGAGGCGACCCCAAAGACCTACGGTGCCGTGAACAGCTGGTGGAACGATGATCCAGCGAGCAGCACCGGCCAGTCCCAGTTGCGCACCATGACCAAGTACTTCATGCCGCGGCCGATCGATGCGCCGGCCCTGCCCACCGGCAATGGCCCGAACTACAGCTGCACCACCAACCCGATCACGCCGCTGACCGATGTCAGCGTCACCGATGGGATCACCTCGATCAAGGCCGCGATCGACCTGATGCAGCCGAATGGCGGCACCAATGTTCCCGAGGGCCTGGCCTGGGGCTGGCGGGTGGTCTCGAGCGGCGAGCCGTTCACGCAGGGGCGCCTGGAAACGGAAAAAGGCAACGACAAGGTGGTGATCGTGCTGACCGACGGCGCCAATACCTACTATACGCCGTCCTCGCTAAGCTATTCGGACCCCGCCAACTCGAAATCGACCTATGCGTCCTACGGCTATCTCAAGCCCGGCTACAACGGCACCTCGGTCGGGCGCATGTTCATGGGCACGTCGAGCGCCATCGGTCAGCTCGACTATTCGAACGGCAATTACACCAACGCGCTCAACGAGCAGATGGCAACGCTTTGCAACAACGCCAAGGCGGCCAACATCCTGGTGATGACGGTGGCGCTCGACCTGTCCACCACCAATCCCGGCGACATGCTGGCGATCAACGCGCTGAAATCCTGCTCGTCGGACTCGCGCTTCCGCAAGGACCCGACGGATCCGACCAAACCGGCAAAGTTGTTCTGGAATGCGACCGGCGCCAGCCTGTCGAACGATTTCAAGGAAATCGGCAACGAATTGTCGAATTTGCGGGTGGTTGGCTAAAGCGCATCGCGCCTGAACGGACATGCATTCCCCGTGGCGCAACGCCTGGTTCCGGCAAGCCCTTGCGGGCGCGCGCCGTGACGGGCACATATTGGCCGCTCGCGGGATCGTGCAACCATCGCGGGCGTGCCTGGGGACAAACAAATGCCCGATACCGCCAACCATATCGCTTTCGCGCTGGTCTGCCTCGGCATGGTGCTGACGCCAGGCCCGAACATGATCTACCTGATCTCGCGCTCGCTGTCGCAAGGACCAAAGGCCGGCCTGATCTCGCTTGGCGGGGTCGCGGTTGGCTTCTTGTTCTATGTGGTGTCTGCGGCATTCGGCATCACAGCGCTGCTACTCGCCGTGCCCTACGCCTACGACGCGCTGCGTTTTGCCGGCGTGCTTTATCTCTTGTGGCTGGCCTGGCAGGCCGTGAAGCCTGGCGGCCGCTCGCCTTTCCAGGTGCGCGACCTGCCGAAAGACCGGCCGCGCAAGCTTTTCGCCATGGGATTGATGACCAATCTGCTCAACCCCAAGGTGGCCGTTCTCTATCTGTCGCTGCTGCCGCAATTCATCAGCATTGGCAAAGGCCATGTCCTGTCGCAGCTTCTGGTGCTCGGCGCGACGCAGATCTCGATCAGCCTGACCGTCAATGCCATCATCGCGGTGACGGCAGGCTCGATCGCCACCTTCCTTGCCGGACGGCCATTGTGGCTGGTCATCCAGCGCTGGATGATGGGAGGCGTGCTGACGGCATTGGCGCTGAAAATGGCGACCGATGCGCAACGCTGAAGACGAATAGCTCCCTACATCGGCCGGCGGATCGGCCGGATTTGCGCATGCTCGATCACCCTGCGATAGAGGTGCCAGGTGGCATGGCCCAGGATCGGCATGACCACGGCCAGTCCGGCAAACAGCGGGATCGAGCCGATCACCAGCAGCACGGCAACCAGCAGCCCCCACAGCGCCATCTGCAGCGGATTTGCCATTACCGCTCGAGCCGAGGTTTCAATTGCCGAGACGGCACCGACATCCCGGTCGAGCAGCAACGGAAAGGCGATCACCGTTGTGGCGAGAACCACCACGGCAAAGACAAGACCAGCCGCATTGCCAAGCAGGATCAAGGTCCAGCCCTTGCCGGTCGTCAGCACCTCGCGGACGAAGGCGCCGATCGAAGCCGGCGGCTGGTCACCAAACAGGCTGGTGTAGATCGATTGCGCGGTGAACAGCCACAACAGGAACAGCGCAAACAGCATGATGCCGATGACCGCGATCGACGGCAGCGCCGGGGAACGGCGCACGTCCAGCGCATGGCGCCAATCCGTGTTCATGCCCAGCTCGCGCCGGCGGCTGATTTCGTAGAGCCCGATCGCGGCAAAAGGCCCGACAAGGGCAAAGCCCGACATCAGGGGATAGACGAGTTGGACAGCATTGGAGCCCGACGTCCACTGCGTCAGGATCAGGCCGACGATCGGATAGATCAGGCACAGGAACACGTAGTGGGACGGTTTTGCCCAGAAATCCTCGGCGCCGAGCTTGAGCGCGTCCCAGAGATCCGTCGTGGTGATGCGGCGCACCGTGGGTTGCACATGCATCCCATAGGCGTCCGCCATGACATGAAAGCCGGCCATAACCATCCTCCCGTGTGTCGGGGGCGGTCACCGCCGGGATGGCCGCCCGCAGCTGCCACTAGTAGATGTGGCAGCATAGCCGATTTGCCAGGGGTTGTCGCGCAATCGATGACCTGGATCCGTTGCTCGTTGTGATCTTCTCTTCATGTCGCCTCTCATTTGGCGTGCTTGGGCGGACCCTCCTTTGGCCGACCATTGCGATCAATTTTAGCATTTAAGTATTTTAGAGATTGCTTAAATTCATCGTAGAGACCCTTGGCGTATCAACCTGAATCTTACAAAGTTTGGGCGATAGGCAATGTTGAGATTGAAAGGCCTCTGGTCTTCGAAGCGCGGCAACTTTGCCATGGCCACCGCCATAGCGATGCTGCCGATAATGGCTGTCGTGGCTGGAACGGTCGATCTGACGGGCACGAGCGATGACGCCGCGCAGTTGCAGAACTCGCTGGACGCGGCCGGACTAGCGGTCGGCACGAAGTACCTACCCAGCATGGCCGCGAGTGATGTGCAGGGACTTGGGTTGACATTCTTCGCGGCCAACCTGAGCCTCGCCGACCAGCAGGAAAATGCAGGCAGCATCTCCGCTTTTTCGGCGACCGCCAGCGGCGACCCCAGCGCCTATTACATCTCGCTTTCGTCCGGCATCAACCATCCGAGCTTCATCAATGGCGCGGCGGCCTGGCCAGCTCACCGTTCGGCCACGGTCAAGATGAACCCGGGTTCGCAGGCCTGCGTGCTGGCGCTCGATCCACATGCGTCGGCCGCCGTGAGCCTGCAGGGCTCGACCGATGTCGCCATGAGCAACTGCGTGATCGCGGCAAACTCGGATGCCTCCGATGCGGTCAGCAGAGGCGGTTCCGCGCTGGTTTCGGCGGGCTGCGTCTCAACGGTGGGCAGCACTTCCGGGCTTTCGCCGCCCAGCGCCAATCTCAACTGCGGAGCTCCACTCGAACATCAATATGCGTCCTTCGATCCACTGGCGAATGTCGCTCCTCCGCCCTACACGTTGTGCCTGCCCGTCCCGAACGGCAAAACCTATACGCTGTCTCCCGGAACCTATTGCGACAAGACTTTGTCCGGAAACATCACGCTCAATCCTGGAGTCTACATCCTGCGTGGCGTCACCATAAAACCGGGCGGCAACGGCAGCCTGACTGGTCCGGGCGTGACTTTATTCCTCATGGAGGGGTCGCAGATCTACATAAATGCCAATGAACAGGTGAACCTATCCCCACCCACCAGCGGTCCCTACGCCGGCATCACCATTTTCGAGAACCGCGGAAACACATCAGCCTTGACGCTGAATGGCGGCGCAAATTCCGTGATCAGCGGGTTTGTCTACGCGCCTGACGCGGCCATTTCCTTTGCCGGCAACTCAGACATGAGCGGTCAAGGGGACTGTCTGAGGCTTGTTGGCTTGACCGTGCAGATGACTGGAAACTCATCCATCAAAACCGACTGCACGGCTGTGTTTGGAAATCGAGACATGTATGCCAGCCGCCACATCACACTTGTGAAATGAGCGGTCAATTGCCGTTTCGATGTCAGATTTTCACCGTACTGCCCGGCAAAAGCCATGATCGCGGCTATCTCAGGCAGGCATGACCACTACGAGAAACGAAACTGACCACATCACGAATTTAGGCAGGCGCAAATGGCTCAAGGCTGCCGGTATCGCGTCCTTGGCTGTGCTAGCCGCCTGCAGCACCGTCTCTGTACCGACGGGCGAAGGCGCGGGCGTCTCTTCCTCCGCCACGGCCACTCTGGCGGGCTTGCGCGCGACAGCCGGGCTTGGCCCGCTGACGCCAGACACCCAACTCGAGCAGGCGGCGCTACAGCAGGCTGGTTACATGGCGTCGCGGGAGCGCATGAGCCACACCACCGGATGGGGCAAGGATTTCGCCTCGCGCATGAAGGACAATGGCGTGCGGGGAGCCGCGGCCGAGAACATCGCCGAAGGCCGTTTCGACCAGCAGAAGCTGTTCGACGTCTGGATGCACTCGCAAGGCCACCGCCGCAACATCCTTGACCCGGACTTCAGCCGCTTCGGACTCGCCTATGTCCGCGATGGACGTGACCCCAACCTGCGCTACTGGTCTCTGGTTCTCGGCAAATAGAGCTTCCCCGGCCCGTCCGCTCGTCACCTGGATTGTCGCGTCCTGCCACGGAGACTCAAGCGCCACCGCGGCCCCTAGTCCATATGCGCTGCGGGCGCGCCACCGGCTGGGGCCCGCGCCGGCTTGCGCAGCAGGAATACGAACGGAATGGCGAGCAGCGTCATCATCATCAGTATTTTGAAGTCGTTGACGTAGGAGATCATCATCGCCTGGAGATTGACCATGCGGTCGACCTCCGACAGCGCCATCGGATTGCCGCCCGCGGCCGCCGGCGAGACCGCCCAGAGATTGGGATTGAACGGGTTGATGAAGGCTGAAAGCTCGGCGTGGTTGATCTGCGTGTTGCGCACCAGGAGCACCGTGACCACCGATACGCCGATCGACGAGCCCAGATTGCGCACCAGGCTGAACAACGAGGTTGCATCGGTGCGGTAGCGTGCGTCGAGCGTGGCGAAGGCAACCGTGGACAGCGGCACGAACACCATTCCCATGCCCAGGCCCTGGATGACGCCGGAGCTGAGGATCAGCCAGTTATCCATCTGCGGGGTGAAGCTGGCCATGGTGTAGAGCGACTGCGCGGTCAGCAGAAAGCCGATGACGACCAGAATTCTGGCGTCGATCTTGCCCATGAGCCGACCGACGACGAGCATCGAAATCATCGTGCCTACACCGCGCGGGCCTATGACGATGCCGATGGTGACAGTCGGATAGCCGAAAATGGTCGACAGCATTGGCGGCAGCAGCGACATCGAGGCCAGGATAAGCACACCCATGACGAAGATGAATGCCAGGCCGGTCACGAAGTTTCGGTCGAGGAATATCTTGGGGTCGATGAAGGGATGTTCCGCCGTCACCGTGTGAATGATGAACACCCAGAAGCCGGTGATGGCCAAGCCGAGTTCGATCCAGATCTCGACCGAGGAAAACCAGTCGACCTCGCCGCCGCGGTCGAGCAGCAGCTGCAGCGCGCCGACGCCGAGCGATATCATGGCAAAGCCGAAGAAATCGAAGCTGCGCACACGGCGGGCAACAACCGGCAGATAGGCGGCCATGCCAAGGAAGGCGACGATGCCGACGGGCAGGTTGATGAAAAACACCCAGCGCCAGTTGAAGTTGTCGGTCAGCCAGCCGCCCAGTGTCGGACCCAGGATCGGCCCCAGCATGATGCCGGCGCCCCAGATGGCCATGGCCTGGCCGTGACGCTCCTTGGGATTGATGTCGAGCAGGAAGGTCTGCGACAGCGGCACGATCGCGGCGCCGAACACGCCTTGCATCAGCCGGAACAGCACAATGGTTTCAAGGCTCCATGCCAGGCCGCACAGCATGGAGAAGATGGTGAAGCCGACCACGGCCATCAGGAACAATTCCTTGCGGCCGAAGCGGTCGGCGAGCCAGCCGGTGACCGGCGTCATGATGGCGGCGGCGACGATGTAGGAAGTCAGCACCCAGTTGATGTTGTCCGGAGAGGCGCCGAGATCGCCTGCCATGGTCGGCAAGGCGACGTTGGCGATGGTCGTGTCGAGCGCCTGCATGACCGTCGCCAGCATGAGCGCAACCGTGATCAGGCCGCGATGCGGCACTTCTCGAAATGGTTCTGGCGTGCTCATGATACGGAACTTCCAGTAGGTAACAAAAACGTGTACACGGGGTTTCCGGGCGGCAACGCCTTCCGTCGAGAGACCCTCGTCGCGGTGGGACGCGATTATCGATGTGGGGGTTACATCGATTGAAAGTCTCTATTCTAGCGGATGCCTGCCGCCCGGAAACATGAGGACCAACGGGTCCGTGTCGAAGATTTCAGATTTCGGCCAAGCCACTAGGCAGCCCGAACCGAGCGCTGATCCCTCCCACTCCCCCCATCAGACCAATCCTGAACTCCACTTCCACCCGCTGGTCCGCGGGCTTTTGCTGACTTACTGCGCGGCCTCGCTAGCCGTGGCGTGACCGAATATGGCGGGAAAACCACGCGCAACGCCGGTATCGACGGAGACGCTGGCGCTCATGCCGGTGCGCAGCGCCATCCTGGCGTCGGGATCGGTCAGTTCCAGGCGCACCGGGATGCGCTGCGTGACCTTGACCCAGTTGCCGGTCGCGTTCTGAGCGGGCAGCAGCGAGAATTCAGCACCCGTTCCGGCCCCGATCGCCTTGACCGTCGCCTCGAAGGTCCTGCCCGGATAGGTATCGACGACAATTTCGGCCTTCTGGCCCGGCCGCATATTGGTGAGCTGGGTTTCCTTGAAATTGGCATCGATCCAGGTGTCGCCGGTTTCGACCAGCGAAAACAGCGGCGTGCCGGAACCGACATACTGGCCGACCTTGAAGGACGAGGCCTGAGAGATCACGCCGTCGGCCGGCGCCTTGACCGTGGTCTGAGCCAGGTCGTAGGCGGCCTTGTCGCGTGCCGCGAGCGCCGACATCACGGTTGGATGCTTGTCGGTTTCGATGTCGGGATTCCCGCCGAGCGCGGCCTTGGCGCTGATGATGCCCTGACCGGCAACGGCAAGCTGCTGCTTTGCCTTGTCGAGGTCGTTGCGGGCCTGATCCAAAGAGGACTTGGCGTTGATGCCCTTCTGCGCGAGATCGGCGGCTCGGTCATATTGCGACTGGGCATAGTCGACCTCGCTGCTGGCGGACTTCTCCTGCGCCATCGACTGGCTGTAGGCGGCGCGCAGCTGCTCGACGTTGAGGCGTGCGGCAGCAACCGCGGCGTCGGCCTGGGCAAGCGCGATCCGGTAAGGCTCGGGGTCGATGGCGAACAGGAGATCGCCCTGCTTGACCACCTGATTGTCCGCTATGGCGACCTGAACGATGCGGCCGGCCGTGTCCGAGGCGATCGACACCTTGGCCTGCTGCAGATTGGCGTTCTCCGTCTCCTGATAGCGCCCGCCGGTCACCCAGACATAGCCGCCACCGATGATCAGCGCCGCCGGCAAGGCAAACATCAAAAGGAAGCGGCCCAAGGGGCGCTTCTTCTTCGGCGCCGGTACCGGCTCCAAGGGAGGAGCGACCGCAACGGGAGCTGCGGCCGGCTGTGCCGGCGCTTCCATTTCAACTTCGGGTGCGCCTTTGTTGACCTTTGCTACCGCGTTCATGCTGCCGCGCCTTCCGCATTCTTGATCTTTTCGAGCGACGAAGCTTCGCCGTCGGCCAGATTCTTCACGATCACGTCGAGCGCCCTGATCAGGACGCGGCGGTCCTCCGGCGAAACGCCGACAAGCGATTCCTCATAGACTTCGCCAGCGAGGCTCTTGACCTCGGCGTAGGCGGCGCTGGCCTTGGCGGTCGGGAAAATCATGCGCACCCGGCGGTCGGCGGCGTCGGCGCGGCGCTCGATCCAGCCGCCCTCCTCCATCCGGTCGACAAGGCGCGAAACGCTGATCGGTTCGATTTCGAGCAATTCAGCGAGGCGAGCCTGGGTAACGCCCTCCTCCTTTGCGACGCGCACCATCAGGCGCCATTGCGCGGACGAGAGGCCAAGCCCGCTGGCGCGCGTCTCGAAGCGCTTGCGCAGCAGACGCTGCACGTCGTGGATCAAAAATCCCAGTCTGTCTATGCCGTCGGAAACCATGAGCGATAGATATAATAAGCGTGCTTACTATTCAAGATGTCTCGTTGCGGGAGAATCCGCCAGATGCGCATGACGGTCGTCCAACGTGATCGTGGTTAGCGATCGATGAACGTCGCAAGACGGCAGGACCAGCCATCTTCACAGGCGATTTCGCACAACCAGCGTGACGACGAAGAAGGCGCCGAGCGAACTGGTGATGATGCCGATCGGCAGTTCCTGCGGCGGCAGCAAGGTCCGCGCCAGAAGGTCGCTTGCCAGCAGGAGCACGGCGCCGAACAGTGCGCAGCTCGCAATCAGGCGCAGATGCAAGGCACCGGCCAACGGCCGCGACAGATGCGGGATCATCAGCCCGACAAAGCCGATGACGCCGGCGACCGAGACGAGAATTGCCGTCGAGAAGGCGGCGACGAGAAAGGTCATCCTGCGCATCCGCGCCACCGGCACGCCAAGGCTCTCGGCGGCACTTTCACCGGCCAGGAAGGCGTCCAGCCTGCGATGATTCCACAATCCGTACGCGGCAATCGTGCCGGCGCCAACTGCGCCGAGCCACACATTGTCCCAACGCGCCAGACCGAGCCCGCCCATCGTCCAGAACAGCACCGAATGGGCCGCACGCTGGTCGCCGGCAAAGACCAGATAGTTGGTCAAGGCGGTGAACAGGAAGGAGACGGCAAGCCCGGCGAGGATCAGCCGTTCCGGCCCCTGCCCCCTCACCCGCGCGACCAGCAGCAGGACGATGCAGGCGGCCAGTATGCCGCCGGTGAAGGCCGCGACCGGCAAGGTCCAGATACCGAAACTGTCGCCAAAGACGGTGATGACGGAGACAGCCCCCGCGGCCGCGCCCGACGACAGGCCGAACAGGAAGGGATCGGCGAGATCGTTGCGGGTCACCGTCTGCAACAGGGCACCCGTGATGCCTAGGCCACCGCCGACGCAGACCGCCAGGAGCGTGCGCGGCAGCCTGAGATCGACGACGATCTTGCCGACCGGGCCCGACACCTGGTGCTCGTTCAACCCGACGGCATGGCCAAGCGAGGCGATGACGTCGGTAAGCGGGATCAGCGTCGAACCATAGGCGATCGACAGCAGCACGAGGGCGACGACCGCCACCGTGCCCGCCACTATCGCCAGCACGAATGCCTTGTGTCCTGAAAGCGCACCGGGTTTATGCACCGAGGCCAGAAGCATCAGAACGCTTCCGGATGCATCGCCTTGGCGATCTTTTCGATCGCCTCGATGTTTGCAGGCCCGGGCGTCAGTTCGGCATAGCGGAGCGCGACGAAGCGCTCGTTCTTGACCGCGTCCGTCTCTTTCATGGCCGGATGGACCTTAAGGAAATCGAGCAGTTTCTTGTAGCCGCCGCCATCCTGGTAATCGAGCAGGATGAGGAATTGCGGATTGCGCGACGCCACGGTTTCCCAATCCGTATTGCCCCAGCTCGTTTCCATGTCGGCCATGATGTTGTCGCCGCCGGCAGCAGCTATCATGGCGCTCGGGATGGCGAATTTTCCTGATGTGAACGGCTTGTCCTCGCCGGAATCATAGAGGAAAACGCGCGTCCCCTTGGCGCTGCCAACTTTCGCGGTGATCTTGGCCAATTGTGCCTTCCAGCCGGAGACGAGCCTTTCCGCGTCCGCCTCCTTGCCGAAGATCTTGCCCAGCTTTTCGACGTCGCCATAGAGCAGATCCATGGAGGCGGCCGGGCGGTTCTTGTCAAGATGGACGCAGCTTTCGGACAGCACCAGCGTCTTGATGCCGTACGGGGCGAGCGTGTCGGGGGTCACGTCGCCGCCGGGCTTCATGCCGTAGTACCAGCCGGCGAAGAAGAAATCGGGCTCGACCGCGACGAGGTTTTCGAGCGTTGGGTATTTTGGCGCCAGCTCGGGGATCGAGCCCTGCTCGGCCTTGAATTCGGGGCCGACCTTGTACCATCCGGTGATACCGGTCAGGCCAACGATCGACTGCTGCAGCTTCAGCGCGAAGGCCATCTCGGCCATGTTTAGGTCATGGATGACGGCGCGCTTGGGCGGAGCCTCGAAGGTCAGCGGTTTGCCGCAGCTGTCGACGGTGACCGGGAAAGCAAAGGCTACCGAGGCCAGCAGCGAGAAGACGAGCGACAGTGCGAGACGTTTCACAGGTTTTGCTCCTTGGTTGAACGATGTCGAATGAAGGAAGGGTTCGATCAAGAAAGCTCGATCAGGAAGGCGGCGCGGCGCGGTTCGGGACATCGAAGACCGTGAGTTCCCGGTCCTCGGTGGGGTGACGCAGGCGAAACACGTCGACGCCGAAAATCTCGCGGATCAACTGTTGGGTCAGCGCTTCGCGCGGCGCGGCGAGCGCTTGCAGACGGGCATGGTTCAATACCGCCACCCTGGTGGCGAACGGTGCGACAAGGGCCAGATCGTGCAGGACCGCGATGACCGTCATGCCGAAGCCAGCCACGAGTTCGAGCAGCTCGGCGCGGGCACGTGGGTCGAGATGGTTGGTCGGCTCGTCGAGGAACAGCACTTTCGGCTGCTGTGCGATGGCGCGCGCCAACTGGGCGCGTTGGCGTTCGCCGCCCGACAGCGAACCGATGGTGCGGCCAAGCAGCGGCAACAGGCCGGTCCGGCGCAGCGCGTCGACGACGATATCGCGCTCCTCGCTCCTGCGCCTCAAGCCGGCATGCGGAACGCGGCCAAGCTCGACATAGTCGATCACCGCCAGCCGCGGATCCGGCTGGTCGGTCTGGCCGACGACGGCAATGCACAAAGCCCGCTCGGCGGTCGAGATCCTGTCCAGGCGTCGCCCGCCAAGCTTCACCTCGCCCGAACTTGGCCTGAGCATGCCCGACAGCATGCGCAGCAGGGTGGTCTTGCCGGCGCCATTGGGACCGATGATGGCAAGACGATCGCCTGACGCCACCGACAGGCTGACCGCATGGACCAAGTCCCGGCCATTCGCGATCGCGCAGAGGTCGCGGGCTTCGAGGAGTGCAGTTGTCATCGACGGTCACCTGCAAGCTTGCCCGGCGCCGGGATGCGGGCCAGCGTCTTGCCGGCCAGCCGCGGCGGACGTTGCCCGGAATTGCACCAGCCGTCGGCGAGCGAGGCGTAGAGCCTGGCAAATCGCACCAG
Source organism: Mesorhizobium erdmanii (assembly GCF_013170725.1). Classification (NCBI taxonomy): domain Bacteria; kingdom Pseudomonadati; phylum Pseudomonadota; class Alphaproteobacteria; order Hyphomicrobiales; family Phyllobacteriaceae; genus Mesorhizobium; species Mesorhizobium erdmanii. Next base: position 4,638,964 of record NZ_CP033361.1, read on the forward strand.
ATCGCCGGCGTCGGCTTCGGCGTCGATGGACCCGAAAAGATAAGACGCCTTGCCCGGCGCCTGGAATGCCACCGTCAGCGGGCTCGCACAACCCGCCATGCATTCGACGCCTTCGATCGTGAAGCCATACGCCAAGGCGGGCTCGTGGCGGGCCGAAAACCGGGACCGCAAATCGGCGCACAGGCTTGCGCCCGACTTGATGCCGGTCGGGATGTCACGGCAAAGCGTGCACACGATGATGCGATGATCGATGGCGCCGTCCAACTTTCCGTCACTTTCCAAAACTGGCGACGGAAGGATGTTGGCGAGCCGGCCGACAAGACCGACGTCCACGTCTCCTCCCGGCACACCCCGTCCGGTCAACTCAGTGATGGCAGGTCTCCTGGCTCGCGGGTCTCAGCGCAATCCTGCCTTCCCAGCCTTGCCGGCCAGTGGCATGTCGGATCTTGCTCACCGCTTACAGTTGCGGGGGCAGCCACGGTCTCGATCCCTCGGGGTCTCACCGTGTTCCCTTTTCACCCCGTGCCTTTCGGCGCGGGGACCATCACCCGAGCATCGTAGATTTCCGCCGATCGCGCCGCAACGGTTTTCTGCTCCGACCCTCAACACGTCCGCAAGATCAGCAAATTTTGTTATGGTATAACATACCAGAGCAAACGGCGGTGTCAATCCCGGCATCGCAGGCGGTCATCGAAACGTCGGCAGATTTTTAAGAAGGCCGATCGGGATTTCGGAGATCGAAAGGCCGAAGCCGCCAGGGTGGATCGGGCGGATGCATCTCCCAAGGCCGTAAAACTCGACAATGCCGCCCAAAGCAGCGGCGTGCCGCGCTTTCATGCGATGCGGACTTTCGGCGCCGCCAGCGGCTACTCGGTGATGGGCGGAGTTCGAGTGAACCCCGCCCCGAATCGCATAGCTGAAGGGCAGCCGCGCCTACTTGCCTGACATCTGCTTGGCGTTTTCAGCCGTGATCGCAGTGGTGTCGACGGTGACCGTCGGATCCACCGACGAGGCGCAATCGAGCAGAATCTTCTTCGACATCTCGATCGCTTCCTTGGCACCGGTCGGATAGGTGAAGGTCGCCGCCCAGTCACCTTTTGCAACAGCCTCGATGCCGCCGGCCGGCCCCGGCAGGCCGTCCGTGCCGATGATCTTGACCTGCTTGCCCGCCCCCTTGGCGGCAAGCAGCGCGCCTGCCGCCATCATGTCGTTCGAGGCGTAGAGCACCTTGATATCAGGATGCGCCTGGAGCATCGCCGAGAAGGCGGTCTGGGCTTTATCCGGCACCCAGTCGGCAGCCTGCTCGGCCACCACCTGTATCTTGGCATTTTCCTTGACGCCGTCCTTGAAGCCGTTCAGCCGCTCGACTGCCGGGGTGGAACTCGGCAGCCCTTCCAACACGGCTGCTTCGCCACCTTCGGGCAACAAGGTCTTGGCGGTATATTTGCCTGCCTCGAGCGCGATCTTGTAATTGTCGCCGCCGATGAAGGCGGTGTAGTCCTTGCCGGGATCGCCAACGGTCTTGCGGTCGAGTTCGATGACCGGAATGCCGGCATCCATGGCGCGCTTCACAGCCGGCGTCAGCGGCGCTGCCTCGAAGGGCGAGATCAGCAAGATGTCGACCTTCTGGGTGATGAAATTGTCGACCTGCGAGGTCTGCGTGTTGACGTTGCCGGCGCCGTCGGCGATCTGCAGCGTGAAGCCGGGCACTTCCTTGGCCGCCGCGGTCAGCTCGTCATTGACGTGCTGGCGGTAGGGTTCGGCATTGTTGGCCTGCGAGAAGCCGATGATGAACTGGCCGTCCTTGGCGCAGGCTTTCACCAGTGGCTCGGCCGCATAGGCAGTGCCGGCAACGCATAGGCACGAGCCTGCCAGAAGCACGCTTCTGAAAATCGTTTTCATTACTCACTCTCCTCCTCGTCTGGCCGGGGGCCGGACATTTGGTTGACGTCAACATTGCCGTCTCTCCTCCTGTTTGTTGATCCATGTCGTTGTCGCAAAACCGATTTCACTTTTTGCGCGGCATGCATCAACGGCCCAAACCCTCGCGGCGGCGAACGAGGGATTGAAGCACTGCCGCCAGAACGATGATCGCGGCTGTCGCGAGCAGTTGCATGGCGGGCGTGATGTTGTTGAGCTGCAGGATGTTGGCGAGCGCGCCCAGCATGATGGTGCCGGCAACGGTGCCGACCATCGAGCCGGCGCCGCCGAACAGGCTGGTGCCACCAATGACCACGGCGGCGATTGCCGTCAGCTCATAGCCCATGCCGTCATTGGCGCTGCCGAAATTGAACTGGCCGGCATGCACGATGCCTGCCAGCGCCGCGGCAAAGCCGGTGATGGCATAGACCGATATCTTCACCATGGAGACGGGCACGCCGGAGATGCGTGCGGCGCGCTCATTGCCGCCGACGGCGAAAACGTAGCGGCCGAAGCGCGTGGTGTTGAGCACGATGGTGGCGATGGCAGCAAAGACGACGAAGACCAGGGTCGCCACCGGCACGGTGTTGTTGAAGAGCCGCTCCCCGAGCACCGCGAACACCGGCGGCGCCAGGCCCGGCCCCTCGCCATAGGAAATGTTGATGTATTGGTTGCCGGAGACGACCAGCGCCAGACCGCGCGCCGCCTGCAGGCCGGCCAGCGTGACGATGAACGGTTCCAGCCTGAAACGAGTCGAAATGGTGCCCTGGATGGCGCCAAAGACGATGCCCATGACGAGCACCGCGAGGATGGTCGGGATGAGGCCGAAGCCGCCCGAAATCATCATCGATGCGGTGACGACGCTGGAGAGGCCAAGCACCGCGCCGACCGACAGATCGATGCCGGCGGTGATGATGACGAAGGTCATGCCGATGGCGATGATGCCGGTCTCCGACACGGCGCGCACGATGTTGGCGATGTTGTCGGGGTTGAGGAACAGGATCTCTCCATGGCGGCGTGGCGAGAAGATGATGCCGCCGATCGCCACCACGACGAGACCGATCAGGCTCTGGAAGCGCACCACCAGAGCCAGCGGATCGCGACGCACTGGCGCTGCGGCCACCGGGCCGCTTGCCACCGAAATCTTCTGTTCAGACATCAGGCCTCCCTGCCATTTGCCGCGGCCAGCACGGTGTGCTCGTCGACGCCGCCTATGAATTCCGCCACATTGCGCCCCTGGCGCAGCACGACGATCCGGTCGCACAGGCCGATCAGTTCCGGCATCTCGCTGGAGGCGACAAGGATGCCGAGCCCTTGCGCCGCCAGTTGCCGCAGCCGCGCATAGATCTCGCCCTTGGCGCCGACATCGACGCCGCGCGTCGGCTCGTCGAGCAGCAGCAGCCTTGGGTTGCCAAGGATTTCCTTGGCCAGCACCACCTTCTGTTGGTTGCCTCCGGAGAGCGCTCCCACTGCTATGTCCGGGTTCTTCGGCCGGATGTCGAACTGGCCAAACGATTGCTTGATCGCATCCGCCTGCCGGCTCGCCGACATCAGCCCGGCGGGCGAGATGCGGCGGATGACCGACATAACGAGGTTGAGGCCGACCGCCATTCTGAGCATCAGGCCGCTGCCACGACGGTCATCGGTGACGAAGGCGATGCCGGCGTCGCGCGCGGCGCCGATCGAGGACAACTTGGCCGGTTTCCCATCAACCGCGACGTCGCCTTCCCAATGGCCGGCGAGCCCGGTGCCGTAGAGAGCGGACAGCAGTTCGGTGCGCCCCGCCCCCATGATGCCGGCGAGCCCGACGATCTCGCCTGCCCTGACTTCCAGCGAGATGCCGCTCGGCGGCTGCCAGCCGGCGCTTTCCCGGGCGAGCCTGAAGCTGGCATCTTTCAGGCTGAGCAATGTCCGGCCGGCGCTTTGCGCCCGCCGCGGATAAAGCTCGTCCAGCGGCCGACCGACCAGGAGGCGGACCAGTTCTGACTGCGGCGCGTTCGGTTCGGTGACGCCGGCGACCCGGCCGTCGCGCATGACAGTCACGCGGTCGGCGATCTCGGGCACTTCCTCCAGCCGGTGCGAGATGTAGACAATGCCGACGCCGGTCGCGGCGAGCTTGCGCATGATGTCGAACAGCCGCTCGACCTCGCCGACAGTCAGGGCAGCCGTCGGCTCGTCCATGATCAGCACGCGCGACGCATAGGATAGCGCCTTGACGATCGCCACCACCTGGCGCTGGCCGATCGAGAGCTCGGCGACCAGCCGTGCCGGATCGATGGCGAGTTCAATCGCTTCAAGCCGTTTCTTCGCCTCGCGGCGCATGGCCGGCACGTCGAGCAGCCCGCCCGGTCGCATCAGTTCGCGTCCGAGAAAGAGGTTTGCCGCGACGTCGAGCGACGGCACGAGGTCGAGTTCCTGGAAGATGGTGGCGATACCGGCCGCCTGCGCTTCGCGCGGATTGTTGAAGGTGACCGGCTTGCCGTCGATGCGGATCTCCCCCTCGTCCGGCGTGTAGACACCCGACAACAGGTTCATCAGCGTCGACTTGCCGGCGCCGTTCTCGCCGAGCAGCGCGTGAACCTCGCCGGCCTGCAGATCGAAGTCGACGCCACGCAGCGCCTGTACGCCGCCAAAGCGCTTGACCGCGCCGGTAACCGAAAGCAGGGGCGCACTCATGCCGGCCTCGCACAGGATTGACGCACCTGGAGCCGTGCCTTGAGCCGAACGGCGTGAGGTTCGGCGTGGCTGGAGGCGATGCGGGCGCTGAGCAGCGCCGCCGCCTGGCGACCGATCTCGGTGCAGGGCTGCTCGACAAGCGTCAGCCTCGGTTCGAAACAGTCCGCCCATTCAAAATCATCGAAGCCGACCAGCGACAGGTCGCGCGGGATCGAAAGACCCCTTTGGCTGACGGCGCGGACTGCCCCAATGGTGGCCATGTTGTTGCCCGTAACCAGTGCGGTGGGCGGAGCGGCCAACGACAGGATCGCATGCGTCGATGCTGTGGCGCTCGCCGTGTCGACGTTGTCCGGCGAGACATAGTGCGGCAAGCATTCAAGTCCATTGGCCAGGAGCGAGTTGCGAAACGCCTCGATGCGCTCGCGCGTGGTGGCAAGACCCGGCTGGCCGGCAATGTAACCGATGCGCTTGTGGCCGAAGGACGCGACATGGTCGATCAGCGCATGCATCGCCGTCTCGTTCTCGACGCCGATCTGGTCGAAGCGGTCGTCGGCGAAACGATCGATCAGGACACAGGGCAGTTTCTTGTCGGCGAGATAGTCGATCGCGCGCTGCGGTGCGCCTGACGGCGCCAGGATCACCCCGTCGACACGGCGCTGATGAAAGGCGCGCACCACCTGCAGCTCGCGGTCCGGATCTTCCTGCGTATCGGAGAGGAACACCATCAGCCCGAGCCGCGCGCATTCGGCTTCGACGGCGCAGATGATGTCGGTGAAATAGGGATTGGAGATCGCCGAGATGGCAAGGCCGACGCTGTTGGTCGAGGCGACTTTAAGCGACCGCGCCAGTTCATTGGGCTGATAGCCCATGGCCGCGATCACATCATTTATGAGCTGCGCCTTCTCCGGTGAGACAAAGCGGGTGCGGTTGATGACATGCGAGACGGTCGAAACCGACACGCCGGCGCGACGCGCGACCTCAGCCATTGTCGGCATGGCGACTCAAATCGACTGCTGGCAAAGCGCTCCTCCCAGATGACGCGTTCCCGGTCCGCTCTATCGGCGTTGGCAGATTCCATACCGCCATCGAAACGTTTGCGCAATCGCTTCGATGGTTGTTTCCGTTCGATTTTGCGCGCTGCGCAATTTCGATCAAACTGACGTTGCTACGAGGCGCCAGAGTGAGGAGCCAAATGCGAGGAACCCATGAACCCGACCGAGAAAGCTCTGTGGTTCGTTGAAAGCCATCTGCCAGATGCGATTTCGCTCGACGATGTCGCGCAAAGCAGCGGCGTCTCGCGCTTCCATGTGACGCGGGCTTTCGGCGCCGCCACCGGCCGCTCGGTCATGGGTTATATGCGGGCACGCCGCTTGAGCGAAGCGGCTCGCAAGCTGGCCGGGGGCGCGCCCGACATCCTCGCGGTGGCGCTCGAGGCCGGCTACAACTCGCATGAGGCTTTCACCCGTGCCTTCCGCGACCAGTTCGGCACCACGCCGGAACTGGTGCGCGCGCAAGGCTCGACAAAGACACTCGATCTCGTGGAGCCAATTCTGATGGACCAGTCCCTTCTCGCCAATCTCGAACCACCGCGCTTCGAAACCACCCGACCCTTCCTCGTCGCGGGGCTGGGCGAGCGCTACAGCTGCGAAACCAGCGCCGCCATTCCGATGCAGTGGCAGCGCTTCGGCCCCTATATCGGCAACATTCCAGGCGAGACCGGCGACGTCGCCTATGGTGTCTGCGCCAACGGCGACGATGCCGGCAATTTCGACTACATCGCCGGCGTCGAGGTTTCGGACTTTTCCGATCTTCCCAACGAATTCAGCTTTGTGCGCATACCGGCGCAGAAATATGCGGTGTTTGCGCATCGCGAGCACATCTCCACCATCCGCCGCACCGTCAACACGATCTGGAACAAATGGCTGCCGGCCTCCGGCCACGAGATAGCCGACGCGCCGAACTTCGAACGCTACGGCCCAGAATTCGATCCGCGCAGCGGCAATGGCGGGCTGGAGATCTGGATCCCGGTGAAGGGCTGAACGCGTCTCCCTCCCCACTGCGGAAGAAGGGAAGACTAAAGCTTCAGATCCCAGGTCTGGCCAACCAGATCCTTGCCGAAGGAATGGTGAGGCTCTTCCTCGATCAGTTCGAAGCCGGCCGCCTGGTAGATGTGCCGGGCGGCGGCAAGGATGTCGTTGGTCCACAAGGTCAGCGTCTTGTAACCCTTCGCGCGGGCAAAGCCGATGCATTCCTCGACCAGCCGCTTGCCGATGCCGAGGCCGCGCGCCGAAGGCTCGACATAGAGCAGCCTGAGCTTCGCCACCTCGGGTGACTTGCGCACGACGAAGACCGAACCGACGACCTCGCCATCGCGCTCGGCGATCCAGCTGCGCTCCCATTTCGGGTCGAAGGATTTGACGAACGCCGCGAGGATTTCGGCGACCAGCGCCTCATAGGTTCCGTCCCAGCCATAATCCTGCGTATAGAGCATGCCCTGGCGGCGCGTGACCCAGCCGATGTCGCCGACCTGCAGCGGCCTCAGGAAGTAAGGCGCCTTGGTCTCCGGCTTGTCGCCAAGCAGGTCCTGCACGGTGCGCATGGCCTTGACCAGCCGGTCTTGGTCGGCGGGCGCCAGGCGATCGAGCAGCGCCCGCACCTGATCGTGCGAATCCTGGTTGAGCGGCGCGAAGGCCTCGCTGCCCGTCGGCGTCAGAGCAATCGAGGCGCGACGCGCATCGGCCTCGCTGGCGGCGCGCTCGACAAGGCCACGCTCCTCGAATTTCTTCAACAGACGGCTGACATAACCGGGGTCGAGACCGAGATCGCGTACAAGGTCGCTGGCGACCAGCCCATCGCGATGGGCAAGCTCATAAAGCACCCGAGCCTCGGTCAGCGAGAACGGGCTCTTCAGCAGCCCCTCGTCGAGCAGACCGATCTGGCGGGTATAGAAACGGTTGAAGGCGCGCACCGCGTCGATGCGATCCTTGCCGGGGTGATTGTGGACGGTCATGGCATTCTCTCCTGTCTCCGCAGGATCGATCACTTAGTTGACTGAGTCAATAAAATGATGCCGTAGTCCACCACACGATTTCGCGACGGGCCGACGCCAATGACCAGCGCCAGGCTATCCTCATCCCATCGGCAAGACCGGCCAGCGATCGACGATCTTGCCGCCGGAAAGCACCGCTATCGGCCCGAACTGCTGCAGCATGGCCTCGCTCTGCGTCGGTCGCAGAAACGCATAATCACCGGGCTTTGCCACGCAATCGGCAGGCAAGCCCATGAATTGCTGGTTGGAGGAGAGGCCGAGCAGGCCGTTCGCCCTCATACCCTCGGGAAAGGCGGGGTCGGCCATCCATTTGCCGCCATAGAGATAGCAGCCCTTGCGGGGAAACCGGCCGAGCGCCTGCAGCATACGGGTAACGGCCGGTGGAACCGGCAGCATCGGTTCGACCACTTTCAGGATCGGCGTCGCGATGAAGGCCGCCGGCTGGAAACCTTCGAGACCAGCTGTGTCGAAATCACCGGGCAGCACGAAGGCCGACCCCATCGACACTTCATTGGCCATGCCGCCGTGATGAAGCAGCGCGGTCTTGCTGCCGCCAATGTTGAGAATGCCTCGCTGGTGCGCATTCAGGCACGCGACGAAAGCGGCGGCCCGTTCCGAGGCTTGCGCCAACGCCTTGGCCGGCCCACCAAACAGGTCGGGAATGTGCGGCGCGTGCGCCTCATAGGCCATGACGCCTGCGCAGCGCAGCCTCTTATAGGCCGGCAGCATCTTCAACGCCTGCGACAAGTCCTCCGGTTGGGCAAAACCGCCGCGATGCAGCCCAACGTCGATCTCGAAGGCGATGCGCAGTTCGATATCGAGTCCGGCGGCCAGAGCGCCATATTCCGCCAGTCTTTCATCGCTGTCGATCAGCCAGCAGACGCGCGACCAATGGGCTTCGCCCTTCATGAGCACCGCCCTCGCCGCGCTGACCGGCATCGGTTTGCCGTAAAGCAGATCCGCGTCCGGAAACGCTTTCAGCACCGCCTCACTGATCGGCGGATGGAAGGTCATGAAACGGTTGGTGTCGAGCGCTCCGGCGATGTGTGAAAGCAACGGCACGCAAGGCAGCGACTTGTCGACCAGCCGCACGGCAAGGCCTAACGCCAGCTTCTGCTTGACCAAGGCCATGTTGCCATCCAGCCGATCGCGGTCGAGGAGCAAGCAAGGTTGGAAGATGCCGGCTTGGCTCAGCGCATCCGACAGCATTGCGAAATAAGCGCTCATCGTTCGGTGCCCGAGGGATTGGGTTCGATGCCGAACAGGCCGGCCATGTAGGGCGAGACGAAGCGGTTCCGCGGGTCGATGTCGCGGCGCACGGCCATGGCGTCATCCCAGCGCGGATAGAGCTTCTTCAAATCCGCCGCCTTCAGGCTGTGCATTTTGCCCCAATGCGGCCTGCCGCCATATCTGCGGAAGATCGGCTCGGCCGCCTGCATGAACGGCAGCGGATCGCTCGCCGCATCATGGTGGATGGCGATCGAACAGGTCGGCCTGTTGTAGAATGGCGACAGCCAGAACCGATCAGGCGCGACGCTGCGCACCTCCATGGGGAAATAGACTTCGGGGAAGCGCTTTTCGGTCAGTTCGATGATCTCGGCCAGCGCCTTCGGCCCTTCCTCGAACGGAAGGTGATATTCCATCTCATTGAATTTGGTCTGGCGGTCGCTGGCATAGACATTGAGCCAGTCCTGCACATAATCCTCGGCAGGCACCTTCGCGACCGCACCGAGGATCAGCCGGCGGCGCAGCGATGGCAGCCAGGCAAGCCCGGTGCGCAACCGGCGCAGCGTGCGCAAGGAGCCCTCGTCATCCTCGGTCGGGCGCGGAGTGGTCGCCTCGGTGCTGAAGTCGCTGGCGATGAACTGCGCATAGCCGGAAAACGGGATGTAGTAGAACTCGGCCGAGCGGTGCGCAGTCATCATCTTTTCGAAGTCACGCAGCATGTCGGCGATCGGCAGCACCCATTTGCGGCGGCGCAGCCGGTAGGTCGCGATGTTGTTCAGCGTCACTTCGCTCAAGATACCGAAGGCACCGAGCGCGACGCCGATGGCGTGGATCGTGTCCTGGTCTCCCGCCTTGGTGAATTCGCGAACCTTGCCTAGCCCGTCGACGATCTGCACCGTCTCCAATTGCGTGTGATAGGCGCCGAGCGTCGGCCCAGAGCCATGGGTGGCGGTTCCCAGTGCGCCGCCTATCGCCTGGCGGTCGATGTCGCCCATATTGGGCAGGCCCTGGCCGATGCCCTGCAGGATATGCATGAGCGAACCAAGCCGCGTGCCTGCCCGCACGCGGGCCTGATGCTTTTGCGCGTCATGCGAGACCAGCCCTTCCAGTCGCTCAAGGGACAGGATGGTGCCTTGCGATTTCACCAGCGGGGTGAAGGAGTGACCGGCGCCGGCGACGCGCACCGGGCCTGGCGCGGTACGAATGAGTTCACCGAGCTCGCCGGCATCGGCGGGGCTGGCGATCAGCCGTGGCTGGGCGGTGACATAGCCGGACCAGTTGCTCCAGTTGGACATGTTACCTCCGCTAAGCTCGACCATGATTTCTTCTGGAAACCGGCTTCCACTTCGGAATCACGGTCTGGCGCGGCGGCGCCGCGCGACGAGAACGAACAGACCGAGCAGCAGCACGCTGGCGCTAGCGCTGGCGGCAGCGAATTCCGGCACCGGGCGAAAATCCTTGCCGTCGATGAGCAGCGATGCGGCGACCGGTCCGATCGCCAGGCCAAAGAGTTGCGCGGCCGGCACCAGGAGTACGGCAGTGCGGGTGTCGTCCGCCGTTATCGCCAGCCGGATCTGGTAGGGCACGATGAACAGGAGAATAAACCCCATGATCAGCGCGGTAACCGAGAACGTCGAGAGCCCTGGTCCGCTGGCGAGCACCAGCGAAGCGACAAGAGCGACGGTGCCAATGACCGCGATGGCAAGGCGGTAGTCGATGCGTGCCTCGAACGCGGTCGCCGTCATCGCGCCCATGACCTGCACTGCGAGGCTGGCCGAGACAATAAGCCCGACGGTGCGGCCATCGATGCCGAACTGGGCGCCAAGCGGCTCCAGGAACGCCCAGACCGAGCCGAAGAACATGAAGTAGCAGAAGACGCACAACAGCGCGGTAACCGAAGGAACCGTCAGCACATTGGCTAGGTTTTCTTCCTTGGGCAGGTTGGCGTAATCAGCGGGAACGATGAAGGCGACCACGAGCGAAAGGACGCAGACGACCGCAAGAATGAGGAAGCCGCCAGCCGATCCGGCCGCAGGGATGACATAGAGCGCCAGCAGCAGCGCAAGCGCGCATTGCGCCAGCGTCTGCATGGTGACGAAAAAACCACCGATGCGTTCGGCGCGCCGCGAACGGGCGATCAGTTCGGTGGCGACCGCGACAAGGCCGCCTTCGGCAAGCCCAGCCAGGGCGCGAGCCGCCATCAATGCGTTGGCGCCGGCGGCATAGGTCGTCCAGACATTTGCCAGCGCCAGCAGGACCAGGAGGATCGCGCTTTTCCAGCGCATGTTGCGGGCCGACAGCAGCATGGCAACGATCGCCGAGCCGATGGCAATCGCGATCATCTCGGCGGTGGCGACCAGGGCCAGTTCATCACCGCTGACATGGCCCTCGGTGTAAAGCGCGCCGAGCAGGACGGGCTGGAGCCCCAGAATGAGCAGACCGACCGATCCGATCCACAAGGCGGAGGCAAGCTGTCCGCCGGTCGGATTGCCGACCAGCCAATCGCCGCTTCCGGCATGCGCGTCACCAGATGCCAAAGCCGCCTCCCAACGTCCCTTGCCGTGCGCCAAAAAAGCTGACAACCTGTCAGCATTTCAGAAACTGATACTTGATCATATTTTTTGTCAACGACAATTTGGCGGCTCGTGCGAAAGACCGGTGCATGACGGAAGCAAGGCGGACAGCAACTGAGCCGAGGCGCAGGCCCAAGCAGGAGCGCAGCCGTGAGCGCATCGACGCGATCCTGTCGACGACCATGCGGCTGATCGGCGAGAAAGGCATCGATGCCGTCACCATGAAGGAGGTCGGCATGCTGGCCGGCGGGCCGATCGCCACCGTCTATCATTACTTCCCCAACAAGTCGGCGATCCTGGCGATGCTCTATGAGCGGTTTTCGGAAGTCAGCCGTGCGCGATTGACCGCTATCATTGCCGATGTCCGCGAAGCCAAGGACGTCATCGCCGCTGCCGACCGGCTGCTCGACGACTACCACAGCCGCGTCGCCGGCGATCCGGCCATCCAGGATCTGCAGAACGCCATCCAGGCCGACAAGGCGCTCAAGAATCTCGACATCGCGGAAACCCGGCGCCAGGCCAGGATGTTCTGCGACCATGTCATCGCCTTGCTGGAACCGCACAAGCACGAGCAATTCGAACGCATGGTTCTGCTGATCTTCCAGCTCGCCGGCAGCGTGGTGCGCCTGGCGCTTGCCGAGGGCGAGGCCGAGAGCCGCAAGACCATCGAGGACTACCGGTCGATCATCCACACCCAATTGCGGCTGTTTTTGTAGCCCTGGCTATCGTGAGCGAGCTGCGCCGAATGAGAGATGTCGGCTGGCGAGAGTATCAGAACGCGCTATGCGACCTGTCGGATAAGGCCTTCGAAGCCGTCGGCAAGATTGGCATTGCCGGCAGCGAGAAACGCAGAAAGATTGCGGGCGCCACCGGGGGTCTTGTTGGCATCCAGCAGCACCGCCCTGCCCTCATGCATGACGAAATCGAATTTTCCGTAGTCAAAGCCGAGCTGGCGCCTCAGCGCGCGAAGCTCCTCGGGAACCGGTACTGGCTCACGGCGGATCGTGTCGTCGCCCTTGACGAGGCTCTGCGGCGAGACATGGCGGGTGCAGCGCTCGCGCTCGCCGCAGAATATCCAGAAGCGAGCGCCGAAGCCGTCCGACTCCGGCTCTGGAATGAATCTTTCGACGACGAGATCGCTGCGGTCGAAGATCGCCGGCGCAACATCTGAAAGAGATGCATAGACGCTATAACCTTCCATAGTCTCGACGTCGGGAAACGGCTTCGGCTTTCCGGCACGCAGCGATCGCCGGTTGAGCGCCTGCTCACGCATCCCGAGATTGTTGAGATTGCTCTTGACGATGACCGGCCCTTGCCAGTCGTCATCCTTGCCGATCACAGCGCCACTAACGCGTCGCTTGGAGATGTCGGCAGCCCCGATGTTCAGGCAGAAGGGAAAAGCGCGGGCGTATTCGACATATTCGGGTGGCGTCACGGTCGCATCGACGTGCAGCACCGCGATATCGGCTTCCGGCTTTGCCGACGTGCCGGGGATGATGCGGACGGAATGACCGCGTCGCTTCAATTCCTCCAGCAAACCGAAAAGCATATAGGAACTGCCGCGGCGAAATAGCGGGCCGCGCCAGCGTTCGAACCTGTCGAACTCATGAGTAATAACTGCGATGCGTGTCATGCGCCCCCCGCTTGGTCTCATTAGCGTCCTCGATTATAGCTTCTAATACAATGCCGGCTTGGGGGCTGTGGATGACCGACCATTGGAATGCCATTCGAGGGCACTGGCAGTTGCTCGGACCACCGTTGAGGCCGCCGGCGGAAGCGGTTGAGACCTATGAGCGTGAGCTCAACCTTTCGAACGCGCACGTCGTTCTGCTTGGCGTGACGCCCGAACTCGCCGGTCTCGGGGCCACCATGACGGCCGTCGACGAATCGTCCGCCATGATCGCCGGTATCTGGCCAGGCGACACTGCGTTGCGAAAGGCAATCAACGGCCACTGGCTCGACTTGCCGATACCAAACACAAGCGTCGATGCGGTGATCGGCGACGGCTGCCTGTCGGCGCTCGGCCTTTCAACCGAGCGTAAAGCACTGTTTGCGGCAATCGCCGGCGTACTGCGCACCGACGGCCGCGCGGGGCTGCGTCTCTTTGCCGGTCCGGAAACACCGGACGATCCGGCGGAGGTGCGGGCGTTTGCGCTATCGGGCGGTGTCTCGACCTTCCACGAACTCAAATGGCGCGTCGCCATGACCGCGACGGGCGATGCGCCCGACCATGCCATTCCGGTCAGAACGATCGCGGAACGGTTCGATGCTTTGTTTCCTGACCGCGAAGAGCTTTCGGCTCGCACGGGCTGGGACCTGCCCGTCATCGGCACCATCGATGTCTATCGGAACTCGCCGGCCATCTACAGCTTCACGCCGGCGCCTACACTGGTGAGCGAGGCGGAAGCCTTCTTTGGTGATGTCCGCATCGCTTCAACCGGGGGCTATGGACTTGCCGAGCGATGCCCGCTGTTGGTGCTGAGGGCGCCAAGACGCCGAAGATAGCAGGACGCTGTTCAAGCCGAGGCTGGCGCAACCCACGTTTTCTGAAATCGTGGGGCAGGAGAAAAAATTCGCGCGCATCGCAGTCTTCTCGCACCTTGACTCTCTGAGGCCGGCGGCCTATTTCAGCGCCACGTTAGCACTCGTCCTTGGTGAGTGCTAACCACAGCTCCGGCGCCGCCGGACGTTGTAGGTTGTCCGGCTTCGCCGGACGGAGGAACTGTTTCTCACCGTTCTCATTCGAGGAAGAAAAAATGGCAAAGTCGAAGTTCCGCCCGCTTCATGACCGCGTGGTCGTTCGCCGGGTCGAATCCGAATCCAAGACCGCCGGCGGGATCATCATCCCGGATACGGCGAAGGAAAAGCCGCAGGAAGGCGAAATCATCGCCGTCGGCTCCGGCGCCCGCGACGAAGCTGGCAAGCTGGTGCCCCTGGACGTCAAGGCTGGCGACCGCATCCTGTTCGGCAAGTGGTCGGGCACCGAAGTCAAGCTCAATGGCGAAGACCTTCTGATCATGAAGGAATCCGACATCATGGGCATCATCGGCTGATTATCGGCCTCACCGTCAACTGAATTTCGGGCTTACCCCAAGCCCCTGCCAGGAGCTTAAAAATGGCTGCCAAAGACGTAAAATTCTCCCGTGATGCCCGCGAGCGCATGCTGCGCGGCGTCAACATCCTCGCCGACGCGGTGAAGGTGACCCTCGGCCCCAAGGGCCGCAACGTCGTCATCGACAAGTCGTTCGGCGCCCCGCGCATCACCAAGGACGGCGTCACCGTCGCCAAGGAAATCGAGCTTGAGGACAAGTTCGAGAACATGGGCGCGCAGATGGTCCGCGAAGTTGCTTCGAAGACCAACGACATCGCCGGCGACGGCACCACGACCGCGACCGTTCTGGCGCAGTCGATCGTTCAGGAAGGCCACAAGGCGGTTGCCGCCGGCATGAACCCGATGGACCTGAAGCGCGGCATCGATCTGGCCGTCACCGAAGTCGTCTCGGCTCTCGGCAAGGCTGCCAAGAAGATCAAGACCTCCGAGGAAGTTGCCCAGGTCGGCACGATCTCGGCCAATGGCGACGAGTCGGTCGGCAAGATGATCGCGGAAGCGATGCAGAAGGTCGGCAACGAAGGCGTCATCACCGTCGAGGAAGCCAAGACCGCCGAGACCGAACTCGAAGTCGTCGAAGGCATGCAGTTCGACCGCGGCTACCTCTCGCCCTACTTCGTCACCAACGCCGACAAGATGGTTGCCGATCTCGAGGACGCCTACATCCTGCTCCACGAGAAGAAGCTCTCCAACCTGCAGGCGATGCTGCCGGTTCTCGAAGCCGTCGTGCAGACATCGAAGCCGCTGCTCATCATCTCGGAAGACGTCGAAGGCGAGGCTCTGGCCACGCTGGTCGTCAACAAGCTGCGTGGTGGCCTGAAGATCGCCGCCGTCAAGGCGCCGGGCTTCGGTGATCGCCGCAAGGCCATGCTGGAAGACATCGCCATCCTGACCGGTGGCCAGGTCATCTCGGAAGACCTCGGCATCAAGCTCGAAAACGTCGGCCTCAACATGCTCGGCCGCGCCAAGAAGGTGTCGATCTCCAAGGAGAACACCACCATCGTCGACGGCGCCGGCAAGAAGGCCGAGATCCAGGGCCGCGTTGCCCAGATCAAGCAGCAGATCGAAGAGACCACGTCGGACTACGACAAGGAAAAGCTGCAGGAACGTCTCGCCAAGCTGGCAGGCGGCGTTGCGGTGATCCGCGTCGGCGGTGCGACGGAAATCGAAGTCAAGGAAAAGAAGGATCGCGTCGATGACGCCCTCAACGCGACCCGCGCGGCCGTGGAAGAAGGCATCGTTGCAGGCGGTGGCGTGGCCCTGCTGCGCGCTTCGGCCAACATCAAGGCCACCGGCGCCAATGCCGACCAGGCTGCCGGCATCAACATCGTTCGTCGCGCGCTGCAGGCTCCGGCCCGCCAGATCGCGGCAAACGCCGGTGCGGAAGCTTCGATCGTTGCCGGCAAGATCCTTGAGAACAAGGGCGCGACCTTCGGCTACAACGCCCAGTCGGGCGAATATGGCGACATGATCGCCATGGGCATCGTCGACCCGGTCAAGGTCGTGCGCACGGCTCTCCAGGACGCGGCCTCGGTCGCCGGCCTGCTCGTCACGACCGAAGCCATGATCGCGGAGGCTCCGAAGAAGGAGTCGGCTGGCGGCGGCATGCCCGGCGGCATGGGCGGCGGCGGCATGGGCGGCATGGGCGGCATGGATTTCTAATCCAGCTTCCAGCAGCCTTCAGGTACGGAAAGGGCGGCAGCGATGCCGCCCTTTTTCGTTGGCCATTACAGAGAGCGAGCCATGGTGGAGACTCCCTTCGCCGGCATTCCTGAAACGACGGCGCCTTTTTCACGATCCGCGCTATCAAATCGCACTGAGATCCCGCCTTCGTAGGAATGTTCGTTTCCTGTGCAATTTCCCTGCAAAATCAGTAGCTTCGGTTGCACCTTGGCGACGCCGCGAAATTTGTCGGACAATATTTTTTAACACATTCATGATTACTAAAGGATGGGAGCGAGGCGATGTTGCTCCGGCGTGCGGAGTGTCAGGTAACCATCGATGCAGTTTTTCCGGCGATTTTTGCGGAGCCGCGACGGCAACGTGCTGATCATCTCGGCTTTAGTGATGCCGGTCCTAATCGGCATGGCCGCCCTGGTGACCGAATATGGCGCGGGGCTGGTCGAGCGAGCCGACAATCAGCGCGTTGCCGACCTCTCAGCCTATGCGGGCGCCCTCGCCTATAACGTGAACAAATCCACCGACCAGATGACCGCCACCGCCGTCAGCGTCGCGGTGCTGAACGGCGTCCCAGCAGCCAATGTCCAGGTCGGCCTGGTCGCCTCCCCCAAGACGACCGGCGTCAACGCGGTTTCGGTGTCGATCAACACTTATCGGACCCTGTTCCTGGCGCGCGTCCTCAACGACCGCCAGCAATTGCAGATCTATGCCAATTCGGTGGCCGAGGTTGGCGCGCAAGCCCAGACGCCGGGATGCATGCTTGCGCTCGACGGCACCCAGACCGGTGTGACGCTGAGCGGCGGTGCCTCGATCTCGGCGCCGAAATGCACTGTCTCTTCCAACAACACGGTGACCGTCCCATGCGGCACCAGCATTTCAGCGATCGGCGTCAACTACAATTCCGCCGCGGCCCCGAGCCAGCCGTGCAACGGCATCACCGGGCCAGGCGGAGCGGCGGCGGTGATCACCAAGAAATCGACCCCCGACCCACTGGCCGGCAATGCCGCGGTCGCGGCGGCCGTGGCTCGCTTTGCCGCCGTGGCCGCGCTTTCGACAACTGTCGCTCCAACAGCCCCAAGCACTCCCAACGGCAACAACATCGACTTCGGCTGGAACACGGGCCCCACCCAAGGCCAGGCGAACGCGCTCGGCTGCACCGCCAGTTGGGCATCGTCGTCATCGACCTGGACGCTGGACTGCGGCAACAAAACCACGGTTAACCTGGGCACCGTCACCATCGGCGGCGGCATCAATCTCAACTTTGCCACCAGCGGCGCGGCAACAACCGTCTACAATTTCGCCGGCGACCTCACCACCAGTGCCACCACCAATTTTGGGCCAGGCACCTACAATTTCGCCAAGACCCTCACCACGGCTGGAACCACCACTTTCGGGGCCGGCACGTACAATTTCGGCAAGCAGGTAACCACCACCGGAACAACTACCTTTGGCGCCGGCACGTTCAAGTTCGCCAAGGGGCTGACCACCGGCTATGGCACCACGACCTTCGGAGCGGGAACCTTCAAGATCGGAATGAGCGATACTGCCTGCAGCGGCTCGGGACAGGTCAGCATCTGCAACAACGCCACCTTGACCTTTGGCGGACCGAGCATTTTCGAGCTCCCAGGCGGCTATACCAACACCAGCGGTTCGCTCACCTTCGGCTCGGGTACAACCAATTCCTACAAGATCGGCCCCGGCAGCAATGGCGACGCCATCACGCTCGGCGGCGGCTCGCAGACGATCATGGCGGATGCGACCGGCGCCAGCAGCGTTTTCCAGGTGGTCGGCAATGTGAATGGTGGCGGCGGCGGCAGTTGCTTTGTCGTGCCGGCCGCGGCCCAGCACGACATCGAAGGCAACTTCATCGGCTCGGGCGCCATCCTGCTCGGCGCCGGCGTCTACACCGTGGATGGCTATTTCGCGCTTGGCGGCAATGGCGGCGGCAGTGCCAACTGCAATGGCAGCACGATCAGCGTCAGCGGCGCCAATGTGACGCTGGTGCTGTCAGGCAAGGCCAAATCCAGTTCGGGAAGTTGCAATGGCTATGTCTTTTGTGTCGCCGCCGGCTACAGCAATATAGTCCTCACCGCACCGCAGTCGGGAGCAACGGCGAAGCTGGCGGTAATCGGCCCCACCGGCAGTTCCAACACCGGCGGCGCGACCTTCGCCGAAGGCGGCGCCAACGCGCAGATATCGGGCGCATTCTACTTTCCCTACGGCCCGATCATCATGAATGGCGGCTCGAGCGTGCTGGGATCGAAGACCGACACGACCAAGTGCCTGCAGATGATCGGCTCGCGCATCACGCTGTCGGGCGGCACCGCGGCCGGGTCGGAGTGCATCGCCGCCTCGAGCACCAGTGCCAGCAGCAAGGTGAGTCTCGTGCAATGAGAAAGCCGTTCCGTCTCGGTCGCAGCCTGCCCAACAGCGTGCATTCTCGGTTCACGGACTTCCTGCGGCACCAGAAAGCCGGCGTGTCGGCGGTCGAGTTCGCCCTGGTCAGCCCCGTGCTGCTGCTCATCCTGGCCGGAACCGCCGACATAGGCGGCTCGCTGAAGGCCAAATTCGAACTGAGCTCGGCGGTCTCGGCCGGTTCGAACTATGCGCTGCTCAATGGCGACAAGGTAAATTCCTCCGGCGGCAGCGCGCTGGCCAGCAACATAGCGACCGTGGTCACCAGCGGCCTGGGCAGCAATGGCGGCAACATCCAGGTCACCATCAACAACGGTGCGTCGCTTTCGTACAACGCCACCACATCCACGGCCACGCAAAGCGGCACGGCCGCCAATGCCGACCTCTGCTACTGCCCAGGCAGTTCCGGGGCCGTGGCCTGGAGCACCCCGGTGACATGCGGCAGCATCTGCAGCGCCGGCGGCATAGCTGGAAAATTCGTGACGATCATCGCCAGCAAGCCCTATACGCCGATCTTTGGCGGTTTCGGCATCGTCAGCAACGGCAACATCACCGTCCAGGCGGTGGTGCAGCCGCAATGAGCCGTTGCCGATCCTTCCTGAGCGACAGGTCCGGCGCCAACGCGGTCGAGTTCGCGCTGCTGTCGGTGCCGTTGCTGTTGGTGCTAATGGGCACGTTCGAGTTCGGCCGCATGTACTGGGCCCAGCATGTGCTAAATGAAATCGCCGATGCAGGAGCGCGTTGCGCCGGCGTGCTGCAGACCGGATGCACGCAGAACGGCGTCTACAGCGCCGCCGCCACGATCAGCTACATCAGCAACAGGGCGGCAACCGACGGCATTGTGCTGAGCAACGCCAACATCACCGTCAGCAACAATACCACATGCTCGGGCCTCTCCGGCTTTTCCAGCGTCCAGGTTTCCTACACCTTCACGACGGTGCTGCCTGCGTTCCTGACGTCGCTGGCGAATGGCCCGAACCTCAGCGCCAAGGCTTGCTTCCCGAACCAGGGCGCCTGACTTCAAATAGCGGCATCCGCACGTTGCCGCACCTCGCCGGCAAGCACCGCGGCTTCGATCAGCGCAGCGACCTCGTCGGCCACCGCCTTTAGTGGGGCGCGGTCGCGGGTGGCACGGGCGATCACCATCAATCCTTCCAATGACGATTCGACGAGAAGCGCCAGCGCCTGGGCGCGGCGCTCGGGCACCCCCGCCCGTATAAAGGCCTCGCGCAAAAGGCCGATCCATTGCTCGAAAGCCGAGCGGCACAAATCCGCCAGTTCCGGCACGTCGTTCGGCGCATCGAGCACGACAGGCGCGATCGGGCAGCCGAGCGAGAACTCGTTCTCCTCAAGCATGCGGGCCACCGACTGGTAAATGTGATGGACGGCGACCGCTGGATCGTGTTCCGCCGCCAGCGCCGCGCCAAGACGCTCCGTCACGCCGGCCACGCTGTCGCGCGTCACCTCGATGACCAGTTGGTCCTTGCCGCCCGGAAAATGGAAGTAGAGCGACCCGCGCGGCGCGCCGCTGGCGCTCAATATGTCGTTGAGCGAAGTGCCGTGATAGCCACGTCGCCTTAGCAACAGCCCAGTCGCCTCGAGTATGCGGGTGCGGGTGTCGTTCGCCATGTCAACCTCTGTCAGCAGCCATCATTATACGCCTTGCGTCGAATATAACAATCGGTCTACATAATATGTAGATCAGTCTATATATTTGAGGATGGCATGCGGATTTATCGTCTTGAAGGGACCGTCGGGACCAAGTCCTTGGTGATGCGCGACGAGCCGGAGCCGCTGCCAAACCCGCATGAGATCTTGGTGCGCGTTCGCGCCGCCTCGCTCAACCGGCGCGACTCGATGATCCTCAACGGCACTTATCCGCTGACGCCGCGCCAAGGTGTCGCCCCCCTGAGCGACGGGGCCGGTGAAGTCGTTGCCGTAGGCGATGCGGTCACCCGCTTTGCCGTCGGCGATCGCGTGACCGGCAGCTATTTCGCGCGCTGGATCGATGGCCGCGTCAATGCCGGTCTCATCGACCAGCTCGGCTGCACGCTGGACGGCTTGCTGACCGAATACGCCGTTCTCGACGAACAATGGGCGGTGCGCCTGCCCGATCACCTCAACTGGCACCAGGCAGCGACGCTGAGCTGTGCAGGCCTGACCGCCTGGAACGCGGTGACAGGCAGCGGAATTGCAAAGCCTGGCCAATGGGTTCTGGTCATCGGCTCGGGCGGCGTCTCGCTTTTTTCACTGCAGTTCGCAAAACTGCTCGGCTGCCGCGTCGTCGCTGTCACCTCGCGCCCGGAGAAAACCGACAAGCTACGGGCGCTGGGCGCCGACCTCGTGATCTCGACATCGGATATGCCCGAATGGGGCGCCGCCGTCCGCGACCAGACGGGCGGCGTCGACCTCGTCGTCGAGACCGGTGGCCCGGCGACCTTCGCACAGTCGCTGATCGCCAGCACGCTTTACGGGCATATCGTGCTGCTTACGCTACAAGATGCGAAAGGCGGATCGATCCAGATGCCGGCAGCGCTTTACCAACGCAGCCTCGCCACCATCAGCCGCCTCTTCGTCGGCAGCCGAACCAATCTCGAAGCCATGCTGCGCGCTGTTTCGCAGCACCGCTTGCGGCCCGTCATCGACAAGGTCTTTGCCTTCACCGAGACCGGCGATGCCTACCGTTATTTCCGACAGGGCGACGTCTTCGGGAAGGTGATCGTCGACGGCGCCTGAACCGCAAAACCAAGGGGGAACGACCATGACAATTCGCGAAGCCTCGGCCAAATGGCAAGGGACGTTGAAAGAGGGTTCGGGCCGGCTGAGGCTCGGCAGTGGTGTCTTCGAAGGCGCCTATTCCTTCCCGTCGCGTTTCGAGAATGGCCCAGGCACCAACCCTGAAGAGCTGATTGCGGCCGCGCATGCCGGCTGCTTCTCGATGGCGCTGAGCGCTATCCTCGGCGGCGAAGGCCACACGCCCGACAGCATCCATACGATCGCCAAGGTCCATCTCGGCGCCACGGCGGCCGGCCCGACCATAAGCCGCATCGAACTGGAGACGGAAGCAAGCGTTGCAGGCATTGCCGCCGAAGATTTCGAGCGACTGGCGCAGTCGGCCAAGGCAGGCTGCCTTGTCACGCGGGCGTTGGCGGGTGTCGCCACCATCACGCTGAAGGCGAGCCTCGTCGGCGCCGCCATCGAGTGAAGGAGCCCTTTCAATGACCCGAGAACTCATCATCGACATCGCCGCGGCAAATCGCTCCGGTGAGACAGCCGAAATCATGCGGCGCTATAATGACGTGTTCCAACATCACGACCCGTCGGCGCTGGACGGGCTGGTGGCGCAGGACTGCGTGATCGAGAACACCACGCCGGCGCCGGATGGCGCCCGCCGCGTCGGCAGGGCGGCCTGTGTCGAATTGTGGTCGGCGATCGCCACTGGCCCCGGCACGCGTTTTGACCTCGAAGAAACATATGTGGCCGGCGACCGGGCGACGATCCGCTGGCGCTACTGGATGGCCGACGGCAGTTCGCTGCGCTGCGTCAATTTGATGCGTGTCGAGAACGGGCTGATCGTCGAGGCGATGGGCTATGTGAAGGGATAGCCGGCGACCGTCCCTACCGATCCGCCAGCGCCAGCTTGGCGCCGAGCATGACGAAGGCGGCGGCGAAGCTGCGCCGCATCCAGGTCAGCACCTTCGGCCGCGACACGATATGGCTGCGCACCGAGGCCGCGAAGACGCCGTAGACGGCAAAGACGACGAAGGTCATCAGCATGAAGACCCCGGAAAGCTCCAGCATCCTGGCAAAGGCGTTCGGCTCGGTGGTGCTGACGAATTGCGGCAGGAAGGCAAAGAAGAAGATCGACAGTTTCGGGTTGAGGATGTTGATCAGGACGCCGGAAGTGATGGTCTTGGCGGTCGAGCGCGGCGCGGCATTTTCATCGATGCTGAGGCCGCCTTTTTCCTTCAGCGTGTTCCAGGCCATGTAGATGAGATAGGCAACGCCGAGATATTTCAGCGTCTCGAAGGCGACGGCGCTCGTGTGCAGCACCGCGGCCAGGCCGGTGATGGCGGCCGCCATATGCGGGATGATGCCCAGCGTGCAGGCGAAGGCGGCGATGACCGAGGCGCGCACGCCGCGCGAAAGACCGGCGCTCAGCGTGTAGAGGACACCGGTGCCGGGCGAAGCGACGATTATCAGTGACGTCAACAGGAATTCGATGCTCACGGATGGTTCCTCCAGCGCCCTGCCCTGGCACAATCTAGAGCGGTTCAGCGTTTGATGGAACCGCCGAACCGCTCTAACTTTTTTACGCAATTCCGGACGGAGAACCGTTACACACTTTTCCTGGAATTGCTCCAGCCAGCAAGCAGGGTGCGCACAAGCCGCGGTCAGTCGTTGCTTTCCCGGCTTGCGCTAAGACGTGGAAAATCCGTGCGCGGCCCTTGCCATCAGGCACTCCTCGTCGCCAGGCATGCAGGCCCGACAGACGTCCGGGCGCAATTCGTAGATGCCGCATGCGGTAGACTTGCCGACTTCACCCGACAGGGCCGAACAGCGCACGCCCTCACAGCGCATGCCCGACAGATCGGCCGCCACGTATTTTTCAGGGATGCGGTCGAGCTGCGCGTCGTCCTCGGTGGAGAAGCGTGGCCATTCGGCCGAATAGGAACAGCATGCGCCGCAGCTCTGGCAGTCGAAGAGCGGGGCTGCGTCGCGGTGCGACGACGAAAGGCCCGCGGCAGCGACCAGGGCGA
Source organism: Mesorhizobium erdmanii (assembly GCF_013170725.1). Taxonomy (NCBI): domain Bacteria; kingdom Pseudomonadati; phylum Pseudomonadota; class Alphaproteobacteria; order Hyphomicrobiales; family Phyllobacteriaceae; genus Mesorhizobium; species Mesorhizobium erdmanii. The sequence goes on from NZ_CP033361.1 coordinate 4,662,373, forward strand.
GCAGCCCCGGCACGACCGGATTGCGGTCGGCATCCCGGGGCAAGGCGCTACTTCTTCTTGCCTGTCTTGCCCTTCGGGGCGTCCGCCGGCGACTTGAACAGATCGGTCGCGGCTTCCGCAGGATCGCTGGCCTTCGCGGCGACCGGCTTGGCAGGCTTTGCAGCGGGAGCCGGTGCCGCCGGCTGGTCCTTGGCGGAGAATTTTATGGCCATGTCAGTCCTCGTCGGCGAAACGCGATGATGGTGCGCGCGGATTGCGCAAGCGGCCGATCAGTGCCGAAACCGCCGTGATGTTCATTTCCTCTGGCGACCAGTTCCTCGCTTCCGCGATGTGGTGCGGCGCCAGCTCGCGATGAGTGCTGCCGCTGTAGGCGGCGTCCTGGTGGGTCACCCGCTCCTGGGTCTTTTTGTCCTCGCGGACATATTCGACCAGGTAGTTCGGGGCTTCGGCGCGGCCGCGCACGCCGATCCGCACCTGCGCATCGCCATGGGCGCGCTTGCAGCGTTCGAGCTTTTCCAGCACGCGCCGGACATATTCAACCGGCTTGTCCAGGGTTTCGACCATATCAGCAATGGTCGCATCGGCCGCGATCGGCGTTGGCGGTACGCGCTTGGTGGCCATCAGCGTTTTCCGGCTCGTTTCGGCAGGGCCGCGAGCGCGGCAGCGGCCGCGATCTCGTCGGCTTCCTTTTCCAGGCGCAGTTCGCGCAAGCGGGCGGTCTTTGCTTCCCGCGCCTGGCTGACGGCATCGCGTTCGGATAGGATGCGGTTGAGCGACATCGACTGGGTCTGCGTCTTGCTGAACAGCGATACGGCCGGCTCGGCTGTCTTCGAATGGGCGGTCAAAATCTTTCTCCTGTCAGGAGCCTGGTGCCGATAGGACGAGACCGGCTCTTCGGTCAGGACCACGCACGAAGCAACACGGCATTGGGGCAATACGGCAGCGGATTCAAGTTGCTGGAGCGTCCCTTAGCACGTTCAGCCCGATGCGCAGCGCATTTTCGGCGGCAACAAGCGCAAAATGAAAAAGGCCAGGCACCGCCTGACCTCCCTAGGAGTACCGCACATCCAGATGGATGCACAGGAACACTCCTTTCATGCGCATGATATGCCTTGGAAACTCAGGTTTCCGAGGCAATGCGCCCGAATTCGCCATTCACCAGTGCCAGTACATCCGTGGTCACCGGGAAGGCTGAATTCGTTCTTTAAGCCGCCTTCAACTGGTCGGCGGACATCTTGCCCGACTTGTTGTCGCGGACCATCTCATAGCCGAGCTTCTGGCCCTCGACGATGTCGCGCATGCCGGCGCGCTCGACGGCCGAGATGTGGACGAAAACGTCGGTCGAACCGTCGTCAGGCTGAATAAAACCAAAACCCTTGGTGGCGTTGAACCATTTAACTGTGCCGGTGCTCATAAACGAACCCTTTCCATGGCAAATATTCGCTAACCGCGGTGCGAATGCACAACGATTTTTGTCTCGATTTTTGATGGGGAAGTTCGTCAATGGCGCGCTCGAAAGCGCGGATAACAAAAGTCAATCAAACAAATATCGACAAATTTCTTGTAGGACTATTTCAGAGCGATGTCAAATATCTTTCCGACAGGCCAGAGCGATGCGCTCAGGCCGCCATTCGATCCAGTTGCAGGACGGCACGTTGCAACGCCTCGAAGCAAGCCGGGTCGATCGCCGTGCCAACATCGCCAGCCATTATCTCCAGGGCTTTCGAGACCGGTATCGCCGTGCGATACGGCCGCTCCGCCGTCAGCGCGTCGAAGATGTCGGCCGCCGTGACGATGCGTGTGTCGAGGTCTATCGCGTCTGCGCCAACCCCGCGCGGATAGCCCTTACCGTCGAGCCTCTCATGGTGAGCGCCGGCGATGCGGGAGAGTTCACGGAACGCGCCAATCCGCGACAGAATGATCTCGCCGAGCGCCGGATGATGACGAACAGAAGCCCATTCGGTTTCGTCGAGCTTGCCGGGCTTGTCCAGAATCTGGTTGGAAACGCCAAGTTTGCCAATATCATGCAGCAAGGCAGCGCGCTTCAGCCGCCGCCGGCGCTGATCATCCAGCCCCAGTTCCTCAGCGATCAGGTCCGTGAACAAAGCGACACGCTCGCTGTGGCCGTTGGTGAAGGGCGATTTGGCATCGACGACCTTGGCAAAGGCGGCGGCAACATCGTCCAGATAGTCATCGTCGATAGGCAGGCGATGATCTCCGGGCGACAGTTCGATCACCGCCATGGAAAGCTCGGGCGAATCAAGCATGGCCCAGAACCCTGGTGCGCTGGCGGCACGCTCGCAAGCGATGACAAGTTGGGGCTCAAACCAGGTGCCAGAGCGCGCCCGCAACTCCGCGATAGCCCCTTCAGCACCGGCGCTTGCGTAGAAGACGTCGGCGATCTGGGCAACCAGCGCAATGCGCGCCAGAGGCGAGATTGCTTCACCTGCCAAGCCTGCAGGCTGGCCCTGCCCGTTCCAGTGCTCGTCGAGACCCATGACGCCTTGCGCCACGGGTTCGGGGAACCGCATCTGGCGGACGATCTCGGCCCCGGTCTGGCAGCGGGTATGGAACAGTTCGTTGGCAATGGCGCCACCGTTCATGGCGATGTTGAGCAGTGCGCGAAACCGTTCGGCCAGTTTCGCCTTCATGCCGGTACGCGACAGGACGAAGCGCAGGATCTGCGGCAGGCTGTCGTTGACGAGATGAAAGTCGTGTTTCAACGCGATGTCATCGGCGAGGTAGAGACTGCAGATGCGTGCCGCATTGCTGCTGCAGCCGACATCCTTGAGCAGGAGCGTGTAATAGAGATGCGAAAGCTCAGTCTGCGACAGGCCAATCTCGCGACCGATGTGAAAGCCGATCCAGCAAGCGCGAACGCAATGGCCGGTTGGATGGCCTTCGCTTATGTCCAGGGCATAACTCAGCGCGCTAACCAGTTCGGAAAGCCCAACGCCATCCTTCAAAACATCCGTCATGTTGCCACCCCTGACATGTCGGGATGGAAACACGACGGCGCTTAACGTTCCGTTCCACCTTACCGTGTGGACGGTTGCGGAGGACGTGACGTTGCTACTCGGTCTACCGGCATCGGCGTTGCATCATGCGGTTTCGCAGCCAATCGCCGCCGGATGAACCTGCCCGACGAGCTTTTGCCGGCATGCTGGAGGCATTGTGACCGGAGCCGGGCCGCTGGCTTGCAGCCTAGCCTACATGATCGTGCTGATCATCGGCAGGATCTCATAGCGAAAGCCGCGACCCGACTTCGCTACTGGATCGCCATCGGTCACCGCCCTTGCCTCGGCCTCGCTGCCGGCACGCAGGATCAGCAGCCCCCACGGGCCGGCAGGGTCGGCAACGGGACCGGCCATGATCATCACGCCCTCCCGCAGCTTGTCGCGCAGGTAGTCGGCATGCCGCCCCATCAGTTTCTTTTCTTCCTCGGTCATGGTGAAGGCGAAATCCGGTCGAGGCGGGATCAGCCGGCAATGAAAGATCAACTGCGCTGTGAGCGATCCGTCGTTGCTGGCCATGGGTCCTCCTCCAAAACGCCGTCAATCTATGATCGGTGCTCAGCGCATCGATTGACCTATTCGTCCGGCCCTGGTTCCGGCCACGGCTCCTTCGCCGCTTCCGCATACCAGTGCCGCATTGCCGGCGTTGCGAGTACGGCGTCGACATAGGCCCTGGTGACGGGCGCGAGCTCGCCGCCATAAGTGTCGAAGCGGGTGACGACCGGCGCGTACATGGCATCGGCGGCGGTAAAATGGCCGAACAGGAACGGGCCGCCCTTGCCGTATTTTTCGCGACACTCGCGCCACAGCGCTTCGATGCGCGCCCTCTGCACTTCCCCCTCGGTGTCGAGCGGCTTGTGACCCTTCGGCCTGCGCAGATTCATCGGCCAGCGGTAGCGGACCTCGCGAAAGCCGGAATGCATCTCGGTCGCCGCCGCGCGCGCCAAGGCACGAGCACCGATGTCATCGGGCCAGAGTTTTTTCTCGGGAAACAGATCGGCAAGATACTCAAGGATGGCAAGGGTCTCCCAGACGATCCTGCCATTATGATTCAGCACGGGCACCTGGCCGGTCGGCGACACTTTCGCCAGGTTGGCAAAGGTCTCGGGCGTGCGCAGCCGCACGAAGCTTTCCTCGAACGGGATCTCCAGATGCTTCATCGCCACCCATGGCCTGAGCGACCAGGAGGAGAAGCATTTGTTGCCGATGTAGAGCAGGAATTCAGCCATTTTTCTCCCCATGCGCATGGTGCGCAAACACACACTAGCCTGCCGGCCCTGCCGCAGGAAGCGGCCGCGCGCATGCATCTAGCTTCGCAACAACTCTCGGAACATAACCGCCACTGGCTCGTTTGCTCCCGGCGTACGAATTCCTCCGAATTCAAACTCCCAGGAGATGCGAAATGGTAAACAAGGATCAGATCGCGGGCGTAGCCAGGCAGGTCAAGGGCTCGGTCAAGCAGGCCACCGGCAAGGCGACCGGCAACAGGCAGACGCAAGCCGAAGGCATGGCCGACAAGGTCGCCGGCAAGGTGCAGAAGGCCTATGGCGACGTGAAGGACAAGGTCAAGAAGGCACTCTAATACCGCATTGGGAGATGCCGTAGCCTACCGTGAAGGGCGACCGTCAAGGCCGCCTTTTTCATGTGCTCCAGCCCTTGCTGAAAGCGTTGGTGAAGGTGACCTCGCCGTGATCATCGGCCGCCTCGCCCAGCACCACATCCATGCCGTCGCTGGTCACCCTGGCCACGGCGAACCCTCCCATATAGGCGGCCTTCGGCTTGAACAGGTCGAGCCCTTCGCGACGGTAGATCAGCGATTGTTCATGCTGGTGGCCGTGGAAGATGGCGACGACATTGTAGCCCTTCAGCGCCGCCAGCAGCGCCTGCCTGTCGGCTTCGCCCCACCAATGTGTTGGGCCGGCGCCGTCCTCGTCGTAGGTGCGCTTGGCGGGATCCCACCGCTCCGTCGAAAATGTATCCCAGCCGTAGTGCTGAAAAAGGATGACCGGGCGGCCATCCGCCGCATAGGTCGCCAGATCCTGCTTGAGCCATGGCAGGCTGCTGTCGGCGCCATGGCCGGTGTCGCCGGCGAAACGATGCGTCTGGACGAGATGCAAACCGCCCCAGTCCCATGAATAGCAGTCGGTGTCGACATCGTAGCCGGTGGCCGGCACGGGCGGCTTGAAGAAGACACCAGCGCGGTGATTGACCTCGACATAATCGCGCATCTCGCGGCGATACCAGTCGACGTGGTGCGGCGGGCCGTTCTGGTCGAGATCATGGTTGCCAAGCCCGACATAGACCGGCATGTGGACGCGATCCGGGCCGACGCCCTGGCTGTAGCGCTGGCTGAATTGCAGCAGCTGCGTGCCCTCGCTCGGCTGCGTGATCTGGCCGCCGCCATCGTCGGTGATGTCGCCGCCGACGACAAGGCCGAGCGGCATGCCGATCCGGTTGCCGGCCGAACGCAAGCCGGTGGCGACGCCCTTGATCTCGGCCGGCCAGTCCCTGTCGCCGATGGCGTTCAGTGCCGCGACGCTGCGCAACAATGCGGCGTCGGTTTTGCCCTCCTGCAGGCAGTTGGGACTCAGGCCGCTGGCCATGCGGCAGGCATGGACATCGGCGATGAAGAGGAAGGTCGCGTCAATCGGCTGGATGCGCTGCCCGGTCTGGCCGAACGCCTGATGTGACAGCGCACCAGTCGCGGCAAGACCGGCAGCCTGCACCAGAAAGCTGCGTCTTGAAAGCAATACAGGGGACCGGCGATTCATCATGCCCGGAATTTCAGCATGGAGAGCGGCCTGGCGTAAAGTTCAGTCCGCGATATTGAACGTGAAAGGGCGCTCCGATCATCGACATGGCGACCGGCGTCTGCCATTTTCACGGGCCCCAGGGTGGGGATTCCATGGCAAGGGAGAGTGCCCTGAAGACTGTATCCGCCGGCACGATATTGACGATCCTGCTCACCATCGGTGCGGCTCATGGCGGCCCCTGCGTCGATGCGAAATCGGCCAAGAATGGGTTTGTTTTGGCGAGGCCCGGCATCCAAAGCGAATTTCGGCCCGTCGCGGGCGGGATGGTCTCCGTCGCCAACACCTACGAATCGCAATCACCGCAGAAGCAATTCCTGTTTGCCGGCCTGATCGAGGTTTTTCGCGACAGCGACACCGGCCGAGTGGCAATGATCCCGTTCTCCGATCTCAGAACACTCTTTCCACTGAAGACGGGAGCCAAGAGCACGATCGAGTTCGTCGAATTGTCGCCGGGCAAGCAGCCGAAGAGCACCAAGACGCTGACCTTGGACGTCAAGGGCAAGGAAACCTTCAGCCTGGGCGACTGCAAGTACAATGTGCTCGCCGTCAAGGAGACCTTCAAGAATGGAGCCGGCGAGACGATCGATGCCTTCACCGCGCTCTACGCGCCCGATCTGCAAGCCGCCCTCGCCCGGCGCTATGATGAAGGCACCAGCGCGCAAGCGGTCAATGGCTACGAGACGATCAAACCGCTGGCCGAATAGAGGGTCTATGGTGCGCAGGAAGCCTTTGGACTGATCTGATCAAAAGCGGCTTGGACGGAAGTTCGCAAGCAGCGGATGCTCGGTGCCGCTGGCGATCTCGCCGGCGAGCAGTTCGCCCGCAATCAAGCCAAGCGTTGCGCCGCTGTGGCTGAAGGCGACGTAATATCCCTGGATGTCCTTCAGTTGGCCGAAGACCGGCTCGCCGTCGCCGGGGATCGGCTTGGGGCCGACGCCGTAGCTTTCCAGTTCCAGTTTCGGATGGCCCTCTAGAACCTTCGAAGCTTCATCGAGAAGCCCCTGGACGGTCGAACCCTTTACACCATAGCTGCCGTCGGAATTGACGGCCACCTCTTCTTCCGACCAGGCGGAATCCAGCACGAGGGCTCCGTCCGGCGTCGGGCGGATGGCGACGCGCGGTGTGTTGAGCACGGCCCGGAGGGGCAAGTCGACCGACTTGGTCCTAACCAGCAGCGCGATCGGCGTTCCGTCGGCTATATGCTTGCCGGTGACCGCAACCATTCTTGGCACGTCCCCGCCGGTCGCCAGCAGTACCGCATCGGCAGCGAAGCTGGCGCCGCTTGTCGTGGTGACGCCGGTGGCGCGGCCGTCTATGACCGTGACCGCGGCGCTTCCGGCGTCGGTGACCAGTTGCCCGCCGCGCTGCAGGAATTCCGCGATCAATATCTCGATCAGCGACGGCAGGTCGACCCAGCCCTCGCCCGGATTGAAGATCGCGCCTTGAGGCGTGACAGTGCTTGCAGCGATGCCGGGCGTGGCTGAAGCTATCGCGCCCGCGGAAAGATGTTGCGCATCATAGCCGAGGCTCTTTTCATGGGCGAAGACATCCGCGATCTCGTTCGAGGCGTCATCGGCATCCCATGTCAGGCCGCCGTCAAAGCGCAGCCAGGCAGCATCCGGATATCTTGCCGACAGCGTGCGGTAGCGGTCTATACCGATCATCCGCAGGCGATGATACTCCGCCGATCGCTTGCGCGCGGAATTCAGCCAGGCGAGCGAGCGGCCGGAAGCTCCCTTGGCGAGCGGTCCATCATTGACCAGAACGGTTTCGATCCCGAGCCTCGCAAGATGAACGGCCGAGGACGCACCGAAAATGCCTCCCCCGACAACAACGACCTTTGAGACCGAACGTGATGTAGCCATGGAATATTCTTTCACTGATGGAGGTGGGATCGGGCGACCGTGTCAGGGTCTGCGATCGTGGGATCAAAGCACTTCAGCAAGGAAGTGCTTCAGACGCGTGCTCTTCGGAGTGTCGAAGATCGCGGCGGGCGTGCCGGCCTCGATGACGCAGCCTTCATCCATGAAGACGACCTGATCGGCGACCTTGCGGGCAAAGCCCATTTCATGCGTCACCACGACCATTGTCATGCCGCGCCGGCCGAGGTCCTCCATCAGGTTGAGAACGCCCTTCACCAGTTCGGGATCGAGAGCGCTCGTCACCTCGTCGAATAGGATAACCTCCGGGTCCATCGCAAGCGCTCGGGCGATCGCCACGCGCTGCTGCTGTCCACCGGAAAGACCGCCGGGACGATGGTGTTTGCGGGTGGCGAGCCCGACATCGGCAAGGCGCGCCTCGGCGATGCGCTCGGCCTCCTGCACGGGAATGCCCTTGACCTTGGTCAGTGACAACATGACGTTTACCAGGGCTGTATGGTCCGGAAACAGGTTGAAATGCTGGAAAACCATGCCGACACGTCGGCGCAGTTTTTCAGGCTTCATCCCCAGGATGCTCGCGCCATCGAGGAGCACGTCACCACCCTTGGGCTCGACCAGGCGGTTGAGACAGCGCAACAAGGTCGACTTGCCCGACCCTGACGGGCCGATGACGCAGGTGACCGTCCCCGGCTTGACCGCCAGGCTGACGCCCTTGAGGACATCGAGATTGCCATAGGCCATATCGAGATCGGTGATGGTGAGACTGCCGCCCTTAAAGCGGGGAAGCGCAGAATTGTGCTCAAGACCGCTCTGCGCAGGTGGATTGCTGATGGCGTTTTCCAGTTCATCGACCTCGGCAAGACCGCTGGTGACGTGGCTGGCCTTTTGCTTTCCAATCCGGAGCGAGTTGTCGATGTAGTTGACCACGTGGGTCAACGGCACGGTGATGACGAGATAGAACACGCCGGCCAGAAGCAATGGAGAGAGGTTCCCGGTGACCACCGCCTGGTCCTGGCCGACACGGAAAATCTCGCGCTCCGACGCGAGCAGGCCGAGGAAGTAGACGAGGCTCGAATCCTTGACGTTGCCGATGAACTGGTTGACCAGGGCCGGCAAGACACGGCGGACGCCTTGCGGTATCACGATCAGGCGCATGCCTTGGCCATAGCTCATGCTGAGCGCCCGGCAGGCCTCCATCTGCCCGCGCTCGACGCTCTGGATACCCGAGCGGAAGATTTCGCCGATGTAGGCGCCGGCGATCAGACTGAGGGCGAGAATGCCGAGCGGATAGGGCGAAGGCCCAAAGATTTCACGGCCGATGCGGGCAAAGCCCTGGCCGATCAGCAGGATGGTGACGATCGCCGGAAGGCCACGGAAAATATCGGTGTAGACCCGGGCGGGAAGGCGCAGCCAGCGCGATTGCGAAATGCCCATGACTGCCAGGATCATGCCGAGAACGACACCCAGTACCGTGGACGCGGCCGCGAGGATCAAGGTATTCTTCAATCCGATGGTAATCATGCTGGGCAGCACGTCCGCCATGGCCTGCCAGTCGAGGAAACTGCGCCGCAGGTTTTCAAGCCAGTCCATTCGCACCTCTTTCGGTTGTGCTGTCCGCATCGTCCGCCATCGAGTGCGGCAGCATAAGGTCCGGCCGCCGGTGTGAAAGCCAGCGGCCGGGTGCGATTACTTCTTGGGGAGATACTGGTCGGGCATCGGCGAACCGGGGAACCACTTCTCGTAGAGCGTTTTCCAGGTGCCGTCCTGCATGGCCGCATGAAGGGCGGTGTTCAATGCCTCGCGAAACTTGTCGTTGCCCTTGCGCACCACGAAGCCGGCGGGCGCGTCAAAGGAAGGAATATTGAGCGCGATCGTCAGGTTCGGATAGCGAACGCCATAGTCCTTGGCGGCCTCGTAATCGAGGAAATGCGCGTCGACAGTTCCGTTGTTGAGTGCTGAAACGGCGGAATTGTTGTCGGGGAATTTGACGAGATCGGTTCCGACAAAATTCTTCGCCGCGTAGATTTCCTGGAGCGTGCCCTGCACGACGCCGAGGCGCTTGCCCTTGAGCCCTTCCGCCGACGTGATCGCCTTGTCGGCGGTCAGCACCGAGAGATAGCCTGCAAGATACCCGTCGGAAAAGTCGACGGTCTTCTTGCGCGCTTCTGTCGTGCCGATTGCCGCGACCGCTACATCGAAGCGCTCGTTCGCAACCGAAGGCATCAGCGCCGAGAATTCCTGGCCGGTGAAGATCACCTGGTCCGGCTTGAATCCCAAGCGGCTCGCGACGTTGCGGAACAGTTCGATGTCGAAACCGGTGAAGGTGCCATCCGCTTGAGTGAAAGCGTAAGGTTTGGCATCGCCCATAGTCCCAACGCTGATGACTTTCGCATCAATAAGTCCGTAGGGATTGTCATCCGCGGCGGCGGCTGTCGGAAGCAAGCCGGCGCCGATGCACACGGCCATAAGAGCCATTGCGCCGGTCCGGACCGGCGACATCAACGACTTGAGAATTCCTATCCTGCTCATGTCTTCTCTCCACTCTGAAGGTCTGTTCTTCTTGGTATTTGCGTCGAGCCCGCACTCTCGCGCCTGACGTCGCTCGCCACCGCAATTGCGGGACGTCCCGTCACAGCTCCCTGGCTCGCAATGCTCTGAAAGAGACCGGTCTCTTATTGATTGAGACCGGTCTCTTTGATAATCGTTATCGCGCGATTGACCTTCCGTCAACAACTCTTGTAGTCGTTCATCCGATGAAAAGAACCGCGCCCAAGACCCCGTCGATTACGGTGAGCGATGTCGCCCAAGCGGCAAACGTCTCGAAGGCTACAGCCGCGCGCGTGCTCGGCGGATACGGCGTCGTCAGCGACACGATCCGCGCTGATGTCGTGGCCGCGGCCAAGGCACTGGACTACCGTCCGAACGAGCTGGCTCGCAGCATGACGACCGGCCGGTCCGGCATCATCGGGGTGGTTGTCGGCGACATCGAGAACCCATTCTTCAGCCTCGCTGTGCGTGGCATCAGCGACGCCGCAAGGGCAGCCGGTTTCAACGTCATTCTGGCTAACTCCGGCGAGCGAATCGAGGTTGAAAAGGCAGCTGTGCGGCTACTGATCGGCAAGCGCGTCGACGGGCTGATCGTCACGCCATCGGAATCGCGTGACATCTCACATCTGCGCGACATCCATCGTTCAGGCCGGCCGCTTGCCCTGCTCGACAGGGCGCTGCCCGAACTGGATGTCGATACGGTCACGGTCGACGATCGCGGCATCGCCATGCGAGCGACCCGCATTCTCGTCGATGCCGGACACCGCAAGATCGCCTATGTGACAGCGGTCGACGCCGAAGGGCACGAGTACCGCGATCTCGGGCAAATCTATACCTCGTCGGTTCGCGAGCGCATCAACGGTTTCCTCACCGTGTGCCGAGATGCCGGAATTGATCGGCCAGAACGTTATGTCCGCCTTGGTGCAACAAGCCGCGCCGAAACGCGCAGGGCTGCCGACGAGATGCTGTCCGGGCCGGATCGGCCGACGGCGGTCCTTGCCTCCGACAGCGTCATAGCACTGGAGATATTCAGGGTGATACGCGAGCGCGGCTTGCGGGTTCCCGAGGACATTTCGTTGATCACCTTCCATGATGCGGACTGGACGAGCGTGACAACGCCCCCCATCACCGTCATCGACCAGCCCGTCTACGCGCTTGGCAAGAGTGTCGCGGAATTGCTTATCCGGCGATTGAAGGGAGAGCCACGCCCGGCGGAGAGGCTCATTCTGCCGACATCGATCTTTGAGCGCGGGTCCGTTGGCCCGCCCTCGCCAACTTCGCGATCATTGGTCCGGCGTTAGGCCCCCGATGCCCCGATGATGGCCCCGGCGACAAATGCCGGATCCTCCCAATGCGGGTTGTGGCCGCACGCTTCGGCACGCACGAAGCTTGCTCCTGCCAGGCAACGCAACAGCGCCTGCTGATGCGCCTCGCCAAACAGCGGATCGTAGGCGCCGGCGATGATGAGCGTTGGGGTCCGCACGTTTTGCGCCTCACCAGTCAGGTCAGCCTGCCGAATCTCCTCCAGGATGGCACGCCAGCGCGCCGCGGGCATGGCCGATGCGTCTTTCGCCAGGCCGGCGAGGAACGGATCGGGGACACCGGACCGACAGGCGTGCCACCAGCAATAGAACGGATCGGCCGGCGATATCGGGTCGCGCAGGGCCTGGACACCGGCGACCAGCGGATGATCGCTTGCGAAATCGGGCTTCAACGTACCGGCTAGCACCACCAGTCCGCCGATGAGGTCGTTATGCCGCGCAGCCAGGGCGATGGCTACCATGGCGCCCAGCGAATGGCCAACGACGACAGGCAGGTCGAGCTGCAAATGCCGGATCAGGACAGCAATGTCGTCGGCGAAGTCGGCGATGCCGAAGCCGTGGCCGGCTTGCGATGCGCCGTGGCCACGCAGGTCGGGCATGATCAGCCGGCGGCCCGCCAGATACGGCGCCAGGAGCGAAAAACTGCGGCTGGTATCGGTGAAGCCATGCACCAGAACCAGCGCGGGTTCGGTTCCTTGTATCTCGACATAGGCGGTCTCGAGGCCGCCGGCGTTGACGAATTGCTTGCGCCCGGCCCAGGCGTCCGCTTGCGGCAAGGCGCCCTGCCCCGGCAGGCCATCCGATGCTGGTGCTCTCACAGGCCGAGCTTTTCCTTGACCGCGGCAAGGGCGGGCTTGCCATCGAAGGTGGTGACGCCAGCGAGCCAGGCGTCGAGGCGGTTCTTGTTCAGCGTGATCGCCTTCAGCGCCCCGTCCTCCGGCTTCATGCCGTCATTGATCAGATAGCCCATGCCGACATTCTCGAAATCGATGTCGAAGGCGAGATTCTTGAGAAATTTCGCGACATTGGGGCATTGCTGCAGATAGCCCTTGCGCACCTGCGTCGTCACCGTCGCGGCGCCGAAGTTCGGACCGAAGAATTTGTCGCCGCCTGTCAGATACTTGAAATCATACATGGTGTTCATCGGATGCGGGGCCCAGCCCTGGAAGACGATGAACTGCTTCTCCTTGATCTCGTAGCCGACCTCGGAAAGCATGCCAGCCTCGCTCGACTCGACCACTTGCCAGCCGTCGAGACCAAGCGACCGGTCAGCGATGGCGTCCATCATCAGTTGGTTCGAACCGGGCTCGATGCCGTACATCTTCTTGCCGAACTTGTCGGCGAATTTGTGCAGGTCGGCGAAGTCCTTGACGCCGGCATCCCAGACATAGGTCGGTACGGCGAAGGTGTATTTGGCGCCTTCGAGATTGACGCGCACATTCTCGACCGAGCCATCCTTCTTGTAGGGTTCGTAGTAGGTGACCATGGCCGGATCCCAATAGCCGAGGAACAGGTCCAAATCGTTGTTCTTCATGCCTTCGTAGATGACGTTGATGCCCAGCACCGAGCTTTGCGGCTGGTAGCCGAGCGCACCGAGCAAGACATTGGCGACGCCGGTGGTGAAGGCGAGATCGTTCCAGCCCGGTTCGGCCATGCGCACCGCCCGGCACTGCTCGGCCTCGGCCGCCTTGGCCGCATGAGCGCCCAGCATCAGGGCTGCAAGACAGACGCCATTTGCAAGCATGCGGACCATTTCGATTCTCCTCGTCATCACTAAATTGACCAAATGGTCTTTTTATTGTCCCATTGGTCAATTGTTGATCTAGACGGACGAAAATGTCAACTTGGATTCGCAATGCGTGGATGGAAGCCGTGAAATTAAAGCGTCTGAGCGACATACGCCGCAAAGAGTTACGGCAGGCCGCTTTCGCGGTGCTGGAGCGCGAAGGTATCGCGGGTGCGACCCTCGAAAAGGTGGCCGCCCATGCCGGCGCCTCCAAGGGCATCGTGCTGCACTATTTCCGCAACAAGCAGGAGTTGTTCGAGCATGCGATGCGGGAAGCCAACGCCGTGCTGCGCGACGCGGTGGTCGCGCGGCTTCGCCTGGCACGGACGCCGATGGAGCGGCTCGATGCGGTGATCGAGGGCAATTTCGAGGCGCATCTGTTCCTGCCGCCTCTTTGTCACGCCTGGCTTTCGCTCTGCGCCGAGGTGCCGCGCGACGAGAAGCTGGCACGCATCCAGAAGGTGCTGCACGCGCGCATGCGCTCGAACCTGTTGTCCGCCCTGCACGGTCTTGCCTCACCGAGGGACGCCGACGACATCGCGCTCGGCGTCACCGCGCTGATCGACGGGCTCTGGCTGCGGCTAGGCCTGGAGCCGGGCAGCGTCTCGCGCGAACAGGCGATCCGCCAGGTCAGGGATTTTGTCACCGCGCGACTGGCCATGTGCGGCGCTGAAACGGTCAGCGCGTAAATCGGCCCGGCTTGCGAACCACATGCCGAGCAACAAACGCGCTTATGTGGCCGGCCAACCGATAGGGCGTTTGCGCCGCTGCCGACCGGATTTTAGATTGCCACCAGCGGCAGCATGATCCGCCAGGAGCTTCGCCCAGGCCGCCACGGCCGCCGAGCGCGTCAGGCGGGTCCGTGCGAAATGCTGTGCCTCCGCGGCCATTTCGGCTTCCAGCTTCGGATTGGTGCGCAGCCACTCGATGCGTTCGACCAGGTCCGACATGTCGCGCGCCACCGGAACATAGTGGCGAAACGCCTCGATATCGTCGAAGAACCACTCGCGCCACGGCCGATCCTGCAGGAACACCACGCGCTTGGTGTGGAGCAGCATCTTGAAGCGGCCACTGTAGCCCGCCCCTTCGATGTCGATCATGTACCTGTGGCTGGCAACCTGGTCTTCCATCGTCATGAATTTGCCGGAATACCGATTGGTAGCGACATCGTAGTTCGGCTCGGTATCATACGCCTCGATGAGGTCCGGACGGGCAGAAGCGATCTCGACGATGCGTCGGCGGGCAACGTTCATGCAGCGGCCCGCCCAAAACAATCTGTCATCGCGCGGCGGCGCTTCCGATGCGACCGCCATCGCCCGCGTCTTCTGGTCATAGTCGTCGAATTTCGCATCCGGCCAGCCATCGAAAACAAAGTCTGGCGCTGCTACCTCGCTATAGCCATCGGCTTGAGAGAAGGCGAAACGCGTGCGGAAACGGCGATATCTGCGGTGCGACGGCGTATCGCCAAGAAGCACATAGAAAGGGGGCAAGCTGCGGACGCCAAGGGATGCCAACGCCTCGGCTATCAAGGTCAGCACCTGCACATGCCTTTCAAGCCAGGCGGCACGGGAGCGCACCTTGAGCTTGCCGCCTTCGAAACGGCAGTGGATCTCGCCGCGATTGAGGCCGGACAGGAAGGGCCTGCCAATCTCGACCACGTCGACATCGATGGGGAGCGCTTTAAGTCCCATCTTGAGTGGTGCCATTTCTAAAGACGCTCTCCCCCCGACCCATTTCGATAACGCGGCTATCCCGTTGGCACCGCGGATGCAAGGGCTAGACAATCCCGGTGTCAACGCCATTGCCCCCGGCACGGTCGATACAGCCATGCGGCGCAAAACCGTCGACAATCTGCCGGCCGAGGTACAGGCGGAGCTGAAGGCCTATGTCGAGCACAGCTATCCGCTGGGCCGCATCGGCCGTCCCGACGACGACGACGGGATGGCTCTTATCTCGCCAGCAATGAGGCCGCGTGGACCAGCGGCGTGATCTTTGCGGTGGATGGTGGATATACAGCGGAGTGAGCACCGGCTGCCGGCCTCCGCGAGACCGGGCAGGCCGCGCGCATTGTAAAATACCAAACTCTATCTAGAAATAGAATTTTATATCAATTAACCATCCAAATAATCGGCCAATCGCGCCCCTTGTTGAATCAGAGTACATTTAGTGACCTTTTACATAGACGATAAATATTTCCCTTATTACCGGTTGGGGTTGCAAATGAATCTTTTGTTTGGATTTTCCGGGCGCATCGGACGTGGGCGGTGGTGGCTGGCTCAGTTTGCGGTGCTGATCCTGTTGGTTGTGACCGTTGCCGCCCTGGTCCATGTCAAAGGTGCATCGACCGGACACAGGCTAAGAGCGTTTCCCTCAGACAATCCAAGTGCCAATCTGGTGCTGCTCATCGGCGCTGCACTTTCACTCTGGGTAAATTTCGCCGCGACGATCAAGCGGTACCATGATCTCGACAAATCCGGCCGATGGTCCTTGCTGTTGTTCCTCCCCTATATCGGCGGACTATGGGTGCTCGTCGAATGCGGCTTCTTCTCCGGCTCAGACGGCAACAACGACTATGGTCCCCCACCCGGTGCGGAGGAATCGAGGAGCGACCTCGGCGCCCACATCTCCCGTATGGCGGCCGAACGCTCTGTGCGGCAGCAATCGCTATCCGCCAGGCCGGAACAGCGAGCCAGGGCGATGGATCCCGCAAATCCAGCGCCACAGGCGAGGCGCCCCACAGGTCCAACCGGATTTGGCCGCCGCGGCCTTTAGGTCAAGGAAGAAAGCTCCGCGAACATGCCGCGGGACCCTTCATAGGAAGCGTATTCTTCAACCGATTTGCATCCTCGCCGTCCGCAATCTCTGCTTGAAGCCATTTGTGCAACGCGATACGCCGTTGCCGACTTCGACAAGGAGAGACCCTGTGAGCACGCCAAAGACCAGAACCGAAACCGATACGTTCGGCCCCATCGAGGTCGCCGCCGACCGCTATTGGGGCGCGCAGGCGCAGCGCTCGCTGGGCAATTTCAAGATCGGTTGGGAAAAGCAGCCGGCTTCGATCGTGCGCGCGCTCGGCATTGTCAAACGGGCGGCGGCGGAAGCCAACATGGAGCTGAAGCGGCTCGATCCGGCGATCGGCAAGACGATTGTCGAGGCGGCGCAAGAGGTCATCGACGGCAAGCTCAATGACCATTTCCCGCTGGTGGTGTGGCAGACCGGCTCCGGTACCCAGTCCAACATGAACGCCAATGAGGTGATCTCCAACCGGGCAATCGAGATGCTTGGCGGCGTGATGGGGTCGAAGAAGCCGGTGCATCCCAACGACCACGTCAATATGAGCCAGTCGTCGAACGACACCTATCCGACGGCCATGCACATCGCCTGCGCCGAGCGCATCGTGCACGATCTGTTGCCGGCGCTGAAGCACCTGCACAAGGCGCTGGACGCCAAGGCCAGGGCGTTCAACCACATAATCAAGATCGGCCGCACGCATACGCAGGATGCCACTCCCCTCACCCTCGGCCAGGAATTTTCCGGCTATGCGGCGCAGGTCGCCTCCTCGATGAGGCGCATCGAAATGACGCTGCCCGGCCTGCAGGAATTGGCGCAGGGCGGCACCGCCGTCGGCACCGGCCTCAATGCGCCGGTCGGCTTCGCCGAGCGGGTGGCCGATCGCATCGCCGCCATCACCGGCATCGCCTTCGTCACCGCGCCGAACAAGTTCGAGGCGCTGGCGGCGCACGATTCCATGGTGTTCTCGCACGGCGCCATCAACGCCGCGGCCGCCGCACTCTTCAAGGTCGCCAACGACATCCGATTCCTCGGTTCGGGGCCCCGCTCGGGCCTCGGTGAATTGTCGCTCCCGGAAAACGAACCCGGCTCGTCGATCATGCCGGGCAAGGTCAACCCGACGCAGTGCGAGGCGATGACCCAGGTCTGCGTGCAGGTGTTCGGCAACAATGCCGCGCTGACCTTCGCCGGCAGCCAGGGGCATTTCGAGCTCAACGTCTACAATCCGCTGATGGCCTACAATTTCCTGCAGTCGGTGCAATTGCTCGCCGACGCGTCGGTATCCTTCACCGACAATTGCGTGGTCGGCATCGAGGCGCGGGAAGACAACATCAAGGCGGCGCTCGACCGCTCGCTGATGCTGGTGACGGCGCTCGCGCCAACCATCGGCTACGACAACGCCGCCAAGATCGCCAAGACGGCGCACAAGAACGGTACGACGCTGCGCGAGGAGGCGCTGGCCACCGGACTGGTCAGCGAGGCCGACTATGACCGACTGGTGCGGCCGGAGGATATGACGCATCCGGGGTAAGGTGTTTTGCGGCGGGAGAATTTACTCCCGTCACCGCATCATCCGACACGAATTTCGCGCTTCTTGGCCGATCATGGGAACATACGGCCTGTGAACGATGTGTCGCCGGATAGACGGCTTTGGTGAACAGTCGGCATTGTCTATCTGTGGGTCATTCAACCCATTCGGAGAGCCACCATGTCCATCAACACTTCCACCGCCGGCGCCGGCACCGCGTCGAACAGCTCTGTCACCATCCTGCTCGGCCGCATCCTGCTCGCGGTCATTTTCCTGCTTTCCGGCTTCGGCAAGCTGACCGCCATTTCCGGCACCGCCGCCTATTTCGGTGGCATCGGCCTGCCCCTGCCGACGGTAACGGCCGTCGTCGTAGGCCTGATCGAACTCCTCGGCGGCCTTGCCATTCTCGTCGGCTTCCAGACCAGGATCGCCGCCTGGGTGCTCGCCATATTCACGGTCGCCACCGGGCTGGTCGCCCACACCGGCTGGGCCGACCAGATGCAGATGATCCAGTTCCTCAAGAACCTCGCCATCACCGGCGGCTTCCTGCTGCTGGCTTCGTCTGGCGCCGGCGCCTATTCGATCGACGCCAAGCGCGGCTGAGCTTTTCCTCCAAAGCCTTGACAGAAGCGGCGCGGAATTTTTCGCGCCGCTTTTTCGTTGTCTGGAAATAGAAGGCGCGCCGGTTTCGGCCGCCGCCGCGCAGGCGTAGACTGCATGGCGGCCGGCTAGGCCCGATCGGGCGCCGGCAAGGGAGGTGGCCATGGCCCGCAACGCATTGCTTCTGATTTCGCGGCTGCTGTTTGCCGTGCTGTTCGTACCGTCCGGCTTCCAGGCGCTCGCCAATATCGCCGGCACGACGGGCTATTTTGCCGGCCTCGGCCTGCCGCTGCCCGCGCTTGCCGCCTGGGGCACGGGCCTGTTCGAGCTGATCGCCGGACTGCTGATCCTCATCGGTTTCCAGACCCGGATCGTGGCGCTGCTCTTGGCGGCCTTCTGCGTCGTTGCCGGCTTCATCGGCCATTACGGCCAGGGTGCCGACGATGCGACGCTCGCTTTTCTGCACCAGCAGATGCTGATGAAGGACATTGCGATATCAGGCGGCTTCCTGGCGCTGGCGATGGCCGGCGCCGGAGCCTGGTCGGCCGACGGACGTGATCCCGTCTAAGGCCCAGCCTACTTCACAGTCATGCTCGGCCCACCCTCTACCGCCAGCACGAGCCTGCGGTTGGTGATCCGCGCAAGTTGCGCCAGCCGGCCGGCAGGCCGCTCGCCGTAGAGATCGGCCAACGACGCCGGCAACACCAGCGCCAGCACGCCATTGCCGCGCTGCTCCCATTTCAGCCTGGGCATGATGCCGGGCATAGAGGCCGTGAGCAGATAGACCACGCGCATCATCGCCGCCAGCACGCGAGCGCGCTCGAGGTAGCGCGGCGTCGCCAGCGCCTTGATTTCCGGGGCGATCGATTCGTTGAAGATGCCGTCGTGACGATAGGCGCTGGCCAAAGCCAGGAAGGCTCGGCCGGGATGGTCGACGCCGAAGAAGGAGGCGTGGGCGATGATGTTGAGCGATTGCCTCCCCCGGTATTCCGGGTGCGCGCGCCAGCCGATGTCGGCCAGCAATGCGGCGGCGTGGCGGTAGCGCGCCTCGTCCTCGGTCTCATCGATGCCGAAGGCGGCAAAGGACTTGGCTGTCCAATCGACCAGCTCGTGCGCGTGGGTGACCGAGCGAGAGCGTAGCCGGGCGAGTTCCTCGGATGCCGAAATCAAAGGATCGGCCTTCTGCTCGGCTTCGTCGAGCAGCGAATAGAGGAAGCCTTCGCGCACGCCGAGTGCCGAAACAATGATCTTCGACGGCTGCATCGCCGCCATGATCTCCTGCAGCACGACAGCGCCGTAGGGCAGCAGCGAGCGCCGGTTCTTCGAGACGCCTTCGATCCCCTTGACCTTCTCGATCTCGGCCTTGGCTACCTGCTTGAGAAAGTTCGTCGCGCTGTCGGCGGACATTTCGTAGTGGTGCATGACGCCAAGCGGGTAGTTGGTCATCTCCATGTGCAGCCGGGCGAGGTTTCGCCAGGTGCCGCCGACGGCGTAGAAAGGCCGGCCCTGCCCGCCTTTCAACAGCTTGGCCCGCGCCAGCTCGTCACGCGCGATCTTCTGTGCCTGGGTGAGCGAGTTCTTTGCCATGTCCTGCAGGCGCAGGCCGCCCAGCGGCAGCGTTATGCCGTCGCCGATCACTTCGCCGGCCACGTCGACCAGTTCGAGACTGCCGCCGCCCAGATCGCCGGCGATGCCATTGGCCGGGTGGAAACCCGAAATGACGCCGAGCGCCGAATAATGGGCTTCCTGGCGCCCGCTGATCACGCGGATTTCGGTTTTCAGCACCTCCTCGGCGCGGTGGATGAAGTCGGGACCGTTGATCGCCTCGCGGGCGGCGGCGGTGGCCAACACATACATGTGCTCGGCGCCGGCCTGGTCGGACAGCGCGCGAAAGCGGCGGAACTCCTCCATCGAGCGCGTCACCGCCTCGGGGTCGAGTTTGCCTGTGGAAACGATGCCCCGGCCGAGACCAGCCAGCATCTTTTCGTTGAACAGCATGGTCGGCGAGCGCGCCAGCCCTTCATAGACAACGAGGCGGATCGAATTCGACCCGATGTCGATGATGGACAGCGGTCGGCGGTCGTGCAGCCGGCCCTGGGAATCAGACAGCATCAGGTGGACGCTGCTGCGTTCTTCTTGCGGCGCTTGAACTGCGCGATGCGCTTGGGCGCATGCGACTTCAGCGCGTCACCCCGTCCGGACAGGCTCGGATTGGTCATGAAATATTCCTGCGCGTTGAACGGTTCCTCGCCCTCCTCCAGCACGACGCGCCGGGAGGTTCCATCAGCCAATACGTCGAAACTTTGCTGATTGTCCATGATGTTGCCCAGCATGATCTGGCCGAGCACCTGTTCATGCACAGTTGGATTGGTGATCGGCACCATGGTCTCGACGCGGCGGTCGAGATTGCGCGGCATGAGATCAGCCGAGGAGATATAGACGATCGCTTCGTCCGATGGCAGGCCGTGGCCATTGCCGAAGCAATAGATGCGACTGTGCTCGAGGAACCGGCCGACAATCGACTTGACCCTGATGTTTTCCGACAGGCCCGGCACCTGTGGCCTGAGGCAGCATATGCCGCGCACCACGAGATCGATCTCGACACCGGCGCGGCTGGCATCATAGAGCGCATCGATGATGATCGGATCGACAAGCGCGTTCATCTTCATCCAAATGCGCGCCGGCTTTCCTTCGAGTGCATGAGCGACTTCGTCGGAAATGTGCTGGAGGATGCGGTTGCGCAGCGTGAACGGCGAGATCGCCAGCCGCATTTCGGCGGTCGGCTCGGCATAGCCGGTGATGAAATTGAACAACTGGGCGACGTCGCGGGCGATCGTCGGGTCGGTGGTGAAGAAGGACAGGTCGGTGTAGATGCGCGCGGTGACCGGATGGTAATTGCCGGTGCCTAGATGCACGTAATTGCGCAGCTTGCCGTCCTCGCGCCGCACCACCAGCGACATTTTCGCGTGGGTCTTCAACTCGAGGAAGCCGAACACGACCTGGACGCCGGCGCGCTCGAGGTCACGGGCCCAGCGAATGTTGGCTTCCTCGTCGAAGCGCGCCTTGAGCTCGACAAGCGCGGTCACCGACTTGCCGGCCTCGGCCGCGTCGACCAGCGCGCGCACGATCGGGCTGTCGTTGGAGGTGCGGTAAAGCGTCTGCTTGATCGCCACCACTTCGGGATCGGCCATCGCCTGGCGCAGGAACTGCACCACCACGTCGAAGGATTCGTAGGGGTGATGGACGATGATGTCCTTCTCGCGGATGGCGGCAAAGCAGTCGCCGCCATGTTCGCGGATGCGTTCGGGAAAGCGCGGATTGTAGGGCGTGAACTTCAGGTCGTCGCGAGGAACGGAGACGATCTCGGAGATCTGGCTGAGCGCCAGCGGACCGGTCAGCACGCTGATGCGGCTGGACGAAACGCCAAGCTCGCCGGCGACGAAGTCCCGCAATTCGCTTGGCATCAGCTTGTCGAACTCGATGCGGATGACCGAACCGCGGCGTCGACGCTTCAGCGCCGTCTCGAACAGGCGCACGAGATCTTCCGACTCTTCCTCGACCTCGATATCGCTGTCGCGAATGATACGGAACGTGCCTGAGCCCTTGACCTCATAGCCGGGGAACAGCTTGCCGATATAGAGGCCGACCGCCTCCTCAAGCGGGATGAAGCGGACATGGCGCTTGCGGTCCGGCAGACGGATGAAGCGCTTCAGCGCCACTGGCAGGCGCAGAAGCGCGCTCATCTCCTCGCCGTTCTTGCGGTGGCGAAGCTGCAGCGCCATCGAGAAGCCGAGATTGGGAATGAACGGAAACGGATGCGCCGGGTCGATCGACAGCGGGGTGAGCACCGGGAACACCTGGTCCTGGAAATGCTCTTCCAGCCAGACCTTCTCGTCCTTGGTCAACGCATCTCGCGTGATGCTCTCGATGCCCTCCTTGTTGAGCAGCACGGTGAGCGCCGAAAGGCTCTTTTGCTGATCTTCCTGAAGCCGCTCGACCTCACGCAGCAATTGTTCGAGCTGCTGTTCGGGGGTGCGGCCATCGGGGCTCTTCAGCACGATGCCCTCGCGCACCTGGCCGGCGAGGCCGGCAACGCGCACCATGAAGAATTCGTCGAGATTGGCGGCCGAGATCGACAGGAAGCGGACACGCTCCAGCAGCGGATGATGGGTGTTCAGCGATTCTTCGAGCACGCGGCGGTTGAATTGCAGCCAGGAAAACTCGCGATTGACGAAACGGTCCGGATTGCCGCCCTCCGGACTTGCCGCCTCGATGTTGATGAATTCGCTCTGCACCGGCTTCAGTTCGTTCATGGTCCCTGCTCTTGCCCCGCCTCAGCCGGTTAACCGGCTTAACTTACCCTGTGGCAGGCTTTTGCGACAGTTCTCTGACAGGCTTTTGCGACAGTTTGATTTCATCGAACTTGCAAAGAGGCCTGATATGATCCAGATGCAGACGAGGCTGCGCTAAGGAGACGACGATGGCAGGCGGTTCCATTCCCCATTTCCAGAACGATGCCGGCCATCCGGCGATCGACATCGGGGTCAAGGAATTCATGTGCACGGGCGCAAACCCGCCTTTCGACCACCCGCATGTGTTTCTCGACATGGGTGACGATAATGAGAAAGTCTGTCCCTACTGCTCGACGCTCTACCGTTATTCGCCAAAGCTGAAGGCGACGGAAACGCTGCCGTCCGGCTGCCTCTACATCGACCAGGCCGCCTGATCTCCAGCGACCGGCAGCAAATGGACGACATACGCTCCCGGCAAGTCATCATCGCCGGGGCGGGCATCGCCGGGTTGACCGCGGCGCTGGCCTTCTCCGCACACGGCTATCCCGTGCAAGTGTTCGAACAGGCGCAGCGCATGGACGCGGTAGGCGCCGGCCTCCAGCTTTCTCCCAATGCAACGCGCATCCTTCGCCAGTTCGGCGTGCTCGACCGGTTGCTGCCAACAGCGGTGCGGCCCGAAGCGGTGGTGCTGAAGGATGCAGCCACGTTGCGGGAACTGGCGCGCGTGCCACTTGGACAGTCCGCTGAAGCGCGCTGGCGGGCGCCCTACCTCGTGGCTCACCGCGCCGACCTGCAGGCGGTGCTGATGGCGCGCGTTGCTGAGCTGCCGGACATTCAGCTCACCACCGGGGCGCGCGTCGGCGGCATTGCCATCGGCACCCATGGCATCACGGCAAGTGTCGAGATCGACGGTAAGACACTCGAGGTTGATGGAGCCCTGCTGGTCGGCGCCGATGGCGTCTGGTCGTCGGTGCGCGCACTTGTCGATTCGACCAGGGGGACGGTGTCGCCAAGAAGCCGTTTTTCCGGTGAGCTGGCCTGGCGTACCACTGTCGCGGTTGACAGCGCCGCCGGGCAAGCCTTTGCCGCGATCGGCGCGGCCGACTGTGTGACGACCTTTCTGCATGCTGGCTTCCATATGGTCGCCTATCCCGTCAGCAAGGGCGACGCCTTCAACCTCGTCGCCTTCACCAGGGGCGAGCGTATCGCCGAGGGCTGGTCCGGCCATGCCGATCCCGGCATCCTCGCCGCCGCAACGCGCGACACCGCGCCGGACCTTGCACGACTGCTGGAGATGGCAGGCTCGTGGCTGACCTGGCCACTCCACACGGTCGAGCAGAAGCAGCCCTGGACAATGCCGGAAGGCATCGCGCTGATCGGCGACGCGGCGCATGCGATGACGCCCTTCGCGGCACAAGGCGCGGCCATGGCGATCGAGGATGCGGCGACGCTTGCCGGCTCCTTTGCCGCCTTTCCCGCCGATCCAGCGCGAGGCCTCCTCGTCTGGGAAAATCTGCGGCGGCAGCGCGTCGCCAAAGTCGCCCGGCGCGGCGCCCTCAACCACCTCGCCTGGCATGCCGCGGGACCGGTGGCAATCGCCCGCAACCTGTTCCTGAAGATGCGCTCGCCGGAAAAGCTCGCGACGGATCTCGATTGGCTTTATGGCTGGCAAGCAAACTAGTTATACAGTCGCATCGACAGCCCGAGCGACACCGGCAGCGGGTTCCACCAGCCGGTCCGCAAGCCGGCGGTGCGCAGCGCAGCGGCGGTCCAGGTATTGCAGCCGACCAGCGCGTTGAAATGGCCTTTCGCTTCGTAGAAGCGGTCGAAGCTGGAATAGTGCGCATTCTCGATCACGACCGGACCGTTCGGCCCCTGCTGGAAGCTCGCCGCGATGAAATCGAGCAATGCCGCGAACCGGTGCTCACCAATGTCGAAGCCGGCGACATCGGGATGCGGTTCGACGATATCGCCGGCGACATCGACATGCATGACCGACGTGTCAAGCGTCAGCGCCTTCATCACCGGTACGGCTTTCAGCTGCGACCAGGTCGGTGTTTCCAGATAGAAGGCGCGGCCGCCCCAGCCAAAGACCAGATAGCGAACCTCGGGCGCGTCGGCCGGAAGGCCAGCGTCAGCCAGGAAGTGGAAGCGCTGGCGCACGGTGTCGTTCACCGGAATGGCGATGTCGGTATGGATGGGGTTCTTCAGCACCAATATGTGGCGCGTGCCCTCGCCCGCGGACGCCGCCGGCCAGAGCGGGCGCGGCACCAGCGTGCCGAGGGCCGCTGCAAGCACGATCGCCGCCAGCAACATGGAAAGGAACCGGAAGACCTTTCTCATCGATGACGCCCCCACCGCTCCGCCGACAAGCCGATCGATAAGAAAAAAGCCCGGCCGCATTGCGGCCGGGCTTCTCCTCGGTGTGAGCCGCTCAGTGCAGGATCTGTGACAGGAACAGTTTGGTGCGCTCGTGGCGTGGATGGTCGAAGAACTCGGCCGGCGTGTTCTGCTCGACGATCTGGCCCTGATCCATGAAGATGACGCGGTTGGCAACCTTGCGGGCAAAACCCATTTCGTGGGTGACGCACAGCATGGTCATGCCTTCCTCCGCCAGCCCCACCATCGTCTCCAGCACTTCCTTGATCATCTCCGGGTCGAGCGCCGAGGTCGGCTCATCGAACAGCATGATGCGCGGGTTCATGCACAGCGAGCGCGCAATCGCCACGCGCTGCTGCTGGCCGCCGGACAACTGGCCGGGATATTTGTTGGCCTGTTCCGGGATCTTCACGCGCTTGAGGAAGTGCATGGCGATTTCCTCGGCCTGCTTCTTCGGCGTCTTGCGCACCCAGATCGGCGCCAGCGTGCAATTCTCCAGGATGGTCAGGTGCGGGAACAGGTTGAAGTGCTGGAACACCATGCCGACCTCGCGGCGCACCTCATCGATCTTCTTCAGATCGTTGGTCAGTTCCTTGCCGTCGACGATGATCTTGCCCTTCTGGTGCTCTTCCAGCCGGTTGATGCAGCGGATCATGGTCGACTTGCCCGAGCCCGACGGGCCGCAGATGACGATGCGCTCACCGCGCATCACCTTCAAATTGATGTCCTTCAGCACGTGGAATTCGCCGTACCATTTGTGCATGGCGATGATGTCAATGGCGACATCGGTGTCGGAGATGTGCATCTTTGCGGCGTTGACCTTGATCTCTTCCGCGCTGACGGCATTTTCGGTGGCCATGACAGAATCCCCTTGTTCTTTTGTTTAGCGTTTGTGGCCGGTATCGAGCCGGCGTTCAGTGTACATTGAATAGCGCGACATGCCGAAGCAGAACAGCCAGAACACGAAGGCGGCGAACACGAGACCGGACCTAGCGGTCTGTGGCGTCGCCCAATTGGCGTCGGAGAAGTTCTGTTTGACGACGCCGAGCAGGTCGAACATCGAGATGATGAGAACCAGGCTGGTGTCCTTGAACATGCCGATGAAGGTGTTGACGATACCGGGGATGACCAGCTTCAACGCCTGCGGCAGCACGATCAGCCCCATCTTCTGCCAGTAGCCGAGGCCGAGCGAATCGGCGCCTTCATACTGGCCCTTCGGGATCGCCTGAAGACCGCCGCGCACGACTTCTGCCATGTAGGCGGCCGCGAAAAGCGACACGCCGATGAGCGCCCTGAGGAACTTGTCGAAGGTGACCCCAGCCGGCAGGAATAGCGGCAGCATGACGCTGACGAAGAACAGAACAGTGATCAGCGGGATGCCGCGCACCGTCTCGATGAAGATGATGCACAGCATCTTGACGATCGGCATCTTGGAGCGCCGGCCAAGCGCCAGCATCGTGCCGAGCGGCAACGACACGGCGATGCCGACGAAAGAGAGGCTGAGCGTCACCAGCAGGCCGCCCCATCGCGCGGTCTCGACATGCGGCAAGCCGAACATGTCGCCAACCAGCAGAATGAAGGCAACGATCGGCAGTGCCACAAACAGCAGGAGGGCGTTGAGGCCCTTGCGCGGCACGCGCGGAATCAGCATCGGCGCCAGCAACGCCACGAACAGGATGGCGACCAGAATCGGGCGCCAGCGCTCCTCGATCGGATAGGTGCCGAACATGAACTGGCCGAACTTGGCATTGACGAAGGCCCAGCAGGCACCACTCCAGCCGTCCTGCTGAATGCCGCCCTGAGCCACGGTGGTGCAAACGGTACGATCGGGTCCGGTCCATTGGGCGGAAAGAAAGGCCCAGTTGATGACCTGCGGCAGAATCATTGCCACGATGACAATGCCGAGGATCGTCAGGATGGTGTCCCCGGTGGTCGCGATCAGATTCTTGCGCACCCAGGCAACCGGCCCGCGTTCGCTCGTCGGCGCCCGCTCGGCCAACGCCATCTCGGTGCGCACCCAGGACAGATCGTGTTCCTGCATGGCCTTACCTTTCCACCAGCGCCATTCTGGCGTTGACCACGTTCATGACCGCCGAGGTCACCAGGCTGAGTATGAGGTAGGCGACCATCATGATCAGCACGCCCTCGACCGCCTGTCCGGTCTGGTTCAGGACCGTGCCGGCGGTCGCTGTCAGGTCCGGATAGCCGATTGCGATCGCCAGCGACGAGTTCTTGGTCAGGTTCAGATACTGGCTGGTCAGCGGCGGGATGACGATGCGCATGGCCTGCGGCACCACGACCAGCCGCAGGATTGACCCGGACCTCAAGCCAAGAGCGGCGGCCGCCTCTGTCTGGCCTTTGCTGACACCCCTGATGCCGGCGCGTACGATCTCGGCGATAAAGGCCGCCGTATAACAGGACAGAGCCAAATAGAGTGAAAGGAATTCCGGTTTAACCTGAAAACCGCCGGTCAGGTTGAACGTCGATTGCTTCGGAAAATCGAAGGTCACCGGAAAGCCGCTGAGCGCATAAGCCAGCAGCGGCAGGCCGACGATCAATCCCACGGAGGTCCAGAACACCGGAAATTGCTGGCCGGTCGTCAACTGCCGTTGACGTGCCCTGTGGGCAACGAACCACGCCATGGCGAGCGCGACGACGAGCGCAACCAGGATCAGCCACGAGCCGTCGCCCCAGATGGCGCTCGGAAAATAGAAGCCGCGCTGGTTGAGATAGGAACCGAACGGCAGGTGGATGCTGTCGCGCGGCGCCGGCAGCACGGCGAGCACGCCCGAATACCAGAAGAAAATGACCAGCAGCGGCGGGATGTTGCGGAAGACCTCGACATAAACCGTGCAGATCTTCTGGATCAGCCAGTTCTGCGACAGCCGCCCGATCCCGACGACAAAGCCGATGATGGTGGCGGTGATTATCCCCGCAACCGCGACGATGATCGTGTTGATTAGGCCGACGATGATCGCGCGGCCGTATGTCGAGTCCGACGTGTAGGCAATGGGCGTCTGGCTGATATCAAAGCCCGCGCGGCCCTTCAGGAAGGCGAAGCCGGACGCAATGTGCAGGCGCTGCAGATTGTCGATAACGTTGTTTACGACCCACCAGACGGAGCCGAACAGTAGGATGACCACAAGCGTCTGAAACACGAGGCTGCGTATTTTCGGGTCATTAATGAAGGAGCCGCGATTCGGCTCTTCGCTAAGAATTTCCTGCGAAGCCATGGACCATCCCCTGGAAAGAGAAACCGGGAGGCAAACGATCTGCCTCCCGGATCACGTTTCGATCAGCGGATCGGCGGACCATATTGCAGGCCGCCCTTGGTCCACAGCGCGTTGATGCCTCGCGCGATCTTGAGCGGGCTGCCGGAGCCGACATTGCGCTCGAACATTTCGCCGTAGTTGCCGACGGCCTTGATGATATTGACGACCCAGTCGTTGGAGAGGCCAAGATCAGACCCGTACTTGCCGTCGGGTTCCGTGCCGAGCATACGCTGGATGTTGGGATCGTTCGAAGTCTTCATCTCGTCGACATTCGCCTGCGTCACTCCGGCTTCCTCGGCGTTGAGCATCGCGAAATACGTCCATCTCACGATATGGGCCCACTGGTCATCGCCCTGGCGCACGGCCGGGCCGAGCGGCTCCTTGGAGATGATCTCTGGCAGCACGACATGGTCGGCCGGCGACGCCAGCGTCAGGCGGATGCCGTAGAGGCCAGATTGGTCGGTGGTGTAGACGTCGCAGCGGCCGGAGTCGTAAGCGGCGTTGACCTCTTCCAGCTTCTCGAAGACGACGGGATTGTACTCCATCTTGTTCTTCTTGAAGTAGTCGGCCAGGTTGAGCTCCGTGGTGGTACCGCTCTGCACGCAGACGGCAGCGCCCGAAAGCTGCAGCGCGGAGTTCACGCCTGGCAGCTTCTTGGCGTTGATCATGAAGCCCTGGCCGTCGTAGTAGGTGACGCCGACGAAATCCAGGCCGAGCGCGCTATCACGATTGCTCGTCCAAGTCGTGTTGCGCGACAGGAGATCGACCTCGCCCGACTGCAGCGCTGTGAAACGCTCCTTGGCGCTGAGCGGCGTGAACTTGACCTTGGAGCCATCGCCGAAGACCGCGGCCGCCACGGCGCGGCAGAAGTCGGCATCGAGGCCCTTCCAGTCGCCCTTGTCGTCCGGCGCGGAGAAGCCGGCCAGACCGGTCGAGACACCGCACTGGATGAAGCCTTTCGCCTTGACGGTATCGAGCGTGCCAGCCGACGCGGCTGACGCCATCAATCCAAGCGCGGCGGCGCCAAGAATGCCGATAGCAATATGTTTCATGACCCACATACCCTTTTCTGTTTTCAGGCAAACCCTGATCTTTTTCCCGCGTGAACGCAGCTCCCATCCCGGCCCATTCCCGGAATCCCGCATCGTAACCGACGCGCCGCCTCCCATTCACGAATGGCATCGAAGGCGATAATTCTTGTGAGGTCAAGGGAAATGACCGAATCCGAACGTGTTTGAAAATCGATTGCCTGAAATGCCCGAATTGCAGACAAACGCGCCCGCGATTTAGTCACGACGCAGATAAATTCGGCAAAGCTCATTCAACGCAGATGCGGGCCAGCGGCGAAATCCATCCCTGGCGGCGGCTTGGCGCCACTGAACTCAATCCGGGATGAATTGCACGTCCGAAGACTGTCATCGGAACCTGCTTTGTCAAAGCGCGCGAAAGACGAGCCAAGCCCCGGCGGCCACCATCAACACGCCGGAAATGCGCGGGATCAACTGCCCGCTCGTGACCGTCTTTTCCAGGAGAACGAGGAGGGAGATTCCGGCGATCCACAAGATGTTCATGACGCCGCCGACAAACAGCAGGGCCATCAGCACCCAGCAACAGCCCAGGCAATAAAGGCCGTGGTCGATCCCCAGCCGAAGCGCGCCGAGCGGGGCGGAGCGAAAACCGCCACGGCTCGCCAGGAACGAGATCGGCCCCTGACATTGGCGCAAGCAGGCGGCCTTGATCGGTGTCCATTGATAGAGGCCGGCACCGATCAGCACGATGCCGCCGAGTATCTTGCTGTCTGTCGCCATCGAGGGGTCGAGCAAGGCAAAGCGGCCGAGCAGCCATTGCGCGCTGGTTGCCGCGACGCTGAAGGCAATCCAGACGGTGAGATAGCCGGTAAAGAACCATCCGGTCGAAGCGATGGGCCGCCCATCCGCTTGCGCCTTGCGGCCGACGCCGGCATAGAGCAGCAGCATCGGCGCCACCGAAGGCGTCATCATGCCGACCATCATCACCGCCCACATCGTGAATATGAAGGCAAAATCGGCGGGTGCCCAGGCCCGGAAGCCGGGCGCAACGGCGGCGCCGATATCCATGCCGCCCGTGTCCGTGTTCGACATGTCCATTCCGGCCATGCCGCCACTCGCCTCGGCCGCCATCGGAGAAGCGGGCATGGCCATGTCGGTGGCAAGCCACAAGACATAGGCCCAGGCGAGCACGGCAATCCCCACGAGCGCAGCCATCACGACCACGCGGTCGCGCCGCAGCACCGCCTCGAGGGCCGTGTCGCTCATTGCATCAGGTCAATGCACGATGCCGCTCTGCGTAAGGTGCAGATTGGCGAAATGGCTGTGCGTGTCCGCTACTTCGAACTTGATCGGGCCAGTCGTCTTGGTCCAGCCACGGCCGATCTCGGCCATCGCGTATTCGAAGCCATGCGGCAGGTCGATGCGTGCCCTGTGCTCGCCGCCGGTGACCGGATTCTTGATCGGCTCGCCATGTCCTTCAGTCACGCCCTCGACGTGCAGCCGCCCGGTTCGCGCACCGACGTCGACCTCGAAGTCGATCGGGGCAAAGATCGGGTCATGGAATTTCTCGAGCGTGGTCGAAAAGACCTGGAATATCGTCGCGCCCGGTTCGGTATCCTGACCGCCCAGGATGCGAAGCAGTGCTTCACGCTGGGCCTCGCTTGCCCTCTCGTCGATAACCACCGCTGCTTCGCCCTTGCCGTGATGTATGGCGCCAGGCCAGCGGAAAATCCCGACGAACCGCAATCCATCGAGTTTCGTGCTCCCGTGATGGCCGCTTTCGATTTCCATGCCGGCAACCGCTTGACAGAACCCGTATGTGGGCAAAGCGTTGAACTGGCATGGGCAGCCATAGGCGCAATTGCAGTTGACGAATTCGCGCGCCTTCATCGTCCATTTGACGTCGGCCATGGTATTCCTCCCCTTGCCGCGCTTGGTGAGCGCGATACCCGGACCGCGGGATCAGGAGGTAACCGGCAAAACCATCCGGCCGCATCTGATCGAGGCAATCCGGCGATTAATATTAGAAGTTAATTATATATCTTTCACAGCTGCCCACAATAGGTCGACGGCGACGCCGCCGGCAGGCACTGCCGCCTGTGCCCAGCCGGACGCGAGATCGGCCCAGGCGAGGTCCTTTGGACCAGAATTGGCATATTCGAAGTCCATCCCTGGCGGACGGTGGGCTGTTGCACGGTCCATGGTGCCGCACTATGGCTAGCGCCTTGTCAAACAAGGCGAAGATGAAGAATGGCTAAGGACGGCAACGAGCAGGGTTCCGGCAAAATCGGCATCAACACGCGGCTTGCCCATTCGGGCAACAACCCGCACGACTATTTCGGCTTCGTCAATCCGCCTGTCGTGCACGCCTCGACGGTGCTGTTTCGCAATGCCGCCGCCATGGCAGATCGCAACCAGAAATACACTTACGGCACCCGCGGCACGCCAACGACGGACGCCCTTGCCCACGCCATTGACGCACTGGAAGGCTCGGCCGGCACGATCGTGGTGCCGTCGGGCCTCGCGGCGGTGACCATTCCGCTGCTCGCCTTCGTGTCGGCCGGCGATCACCTGCTGATCGTCGATACCGTCTATCACCCGACGCGCAACTTCGCCGACACGATGCTGAAGCGGCTGGGCGTCGAGGTCGAATACTACGCTCCCGGCGTCGGCGCCGGCATGGCGGCGCTGATCAGGCCCAACACCAAGGTGGTGTTCACGGAGTCGCCGGCCTCCAACACGTTCGAGGTGCAGGATATCCCTGCGATCGCCAAGGCGGCGCATGCGGCCGGCGCCATCGTTATGATGGACAACACATGGGCGACGCCGCTCTACTTCCGACCGCTCGACCACGGTGTCGACATCTCCATCCACGCGGCAACGAAGTATCCGGCCGGCCATTCGGACGTGCTGCTTGGCACGGTTTCGGCCAATGAGAGTCACTGGAAGCAGCTCTATGAGAGCTTCTGCACGCTCGGCTGCTGTGCCGGACCCGACGATGTCTACCAGGTCCTGCGCGGTCTGCGCACCATGGGCGTGCGTCTGGAACATCACCAGCGCAGCGCGCTCGCCATCGCGTCGTGGCTGGAAGGCCAGAAGGGCGTGGCGCGCGTGCTTCACCCTGCCCTTCCCAGCCACCCGGACCATGGCCTTTGGAAGCGCGACTTTTGCGGCTCGAGCGGCATCTTTTCGATCGTGCTTGCCGGCGGCGGCCAGAAGGAGCAGCACGCCTTCCTTGACGCGCTGCGGATCTTTGGGCTCGGCTATTCCTGGGGTGGCTATGAGAGCCTTGCGGTGCCGGTCTGGCTTGGCGACCGCGTCGTTGCAAAAGCCCCTTATGAAGGTCCGCTGATCCGCCTGCAGATCGGCCTCGAGGATGTCGACGACCTGAAAGCCGACATTTTGCGCGGTCTTGCCGCGGTGACAGCCTAACCGACCCGTACGGGCAGGCTGCCGGGCAGAATCAGGAACCGGCCGCAAAGCCTTGGCGCTGATGACAAAGCGCGAGCCGCTCGCGGCATCCCGTTGCAGCGCGTCGCGCAATATTATTCTGCCTTGCCGCGACTTTGCGGATTTGTTTGACTTTCAAAATCGTGAGTTCGGCTGCATTGCCTCTGTACGGTATTTCCGATCAATCCATTTCCAACAAAGCTCGTCATGGCCTTTCGTCTTTTTGTCCCCATCCTTGCCGGCGCGACATTACGAGAGCGGCTGCTCGCCTGCATCGGAGCCACCATCGGCATCGCGCTGACAGGTGTGATCAGCGGGCTGGCGATGGGCGGCGGTCCGCATGTGGCCCTGCTTGTGGCGCCGATGGGCGCCTCGGCCGTGCTTCTTTTCGCCGTGCCCGCGAGCCCGCTGGCGCAGCCCTGGTCGATCATCGGCGGCAATTCCATATCGGCGCTGGTCGGCGTGACGGTAGCGCATTTCGTCCATGATCCGGTATTTGCCTCGGGCCTCGCCGTGGCGCTCGCCATCGCGGCGATGTCGTTCACGCGCTGCCTGCATCCGCCAGGGGGCGCGGCGGCGCTGACGGGGGTGCTCGGCGGACCTGCCGTTGTCAGTGCGGGCTTCCTGTTCCCCTTCGTGCCGGTGGCCCTGAATTCGATCATCCTGGTCGCGCTGGGATTCCTTTTCCACAGACTGGCGCGGCGCAACTACCCGCATGTGGCCGCGCCCGCCACCAACAGCCACGGCACCGCCGATCCGCCGGCGCAGCAGCGCGTCGGCTTCCGGCCCGAGGATATCGACGCGGCACTGACCACGCTCGACGAGACTTTCGACATCGACCGCAACGACCTCGAACGGCTGCTGAGGCAGGTCGAGCTGCAGGCCATGGTGCGCGCGCAGCGGACGTTGTTATGCGAGGATATCATGTCCCGTGATGTGGTTTCGGTGCCCGAGCAGGCCACCGCCGACGAGGCGCGCCAGCAACTGCTCGATCACAATATCCGCACCTTGCCGGTGGTCGACGCCGGTGCAAGGCTGGTCGGCGCGGTCGGCCTGCGTGAACTGACGAAGGCAACCGACACGGTGAAAGGCGTGATGTCGAAGGCCGGCACCGCCTCGCCCGACACACCGGCAATGAGCCTGCTTCCCGTGCTGACCGACGGCCGCAGCCATGCCGTGGTCATCGTCGACGGCGAACGGCGCATTCTCGGCCTGATTACCCAGACCGATCTTCTTGCGGCGACCGCACGCGTGCAGGCCGCAGACAACGGATTGGCCGCGGCTTAAAATAGTGAAGCCGGATTGCTGAAATCCGGGAACCTTTTTCCGGCGAGCGCATCCAAACTGCAGTGAAGCGCCTGTTCGGGGAGATCCGGCCGCGATGAGCAAGCTCGCAATGCCCGCAACGACGCCCGAGATGGCCGAATGCCCTTCCGGCGACGTGCTGCTCGTGCAGCGGGCGCTGGCGCGCGACGCCGACGCCTTCCGCGTCATCATCAAGGCGAACAACCAGCGGCTTTACCGTATGGCGCGCGGCATCCTGCGCAACGACGCCGAAGCCGAGGACGTCGTCCAGGAGGCCTATGTCCGCGCCTTCGCCAATCTGCCGGCATTTCGCGGTGAATCCTCGCTCGCCACCTGGCTGTCGCGCATCGTCATCAACGAGGCGCTCGGAAGGCTGCGCAAGCAGCGCCACACCGTCGCGATGCCTGAAAACCCGGAAGCGCAGATCATCCGCTTTCCCCTCAATCCCAGCGACGACCCGGAGCGGACGATGGCGCAACGGCAGATTCTTGCACTTGTCGAGCGGGCGACCGACAGCCTGCCCGACATCTACCGCATGGTTTTCGTGGCTCGCGTCATCGAGGGCTTGAGCATTGAAGAGACCGCCCATTTGCTCGGGGTGCGGCCGGAGACAGTCAAGACAAGGCTGCACCGGGCGCGTACCCTGCTGCGCAAGGCGCTGGACGATGAGATCGGCCCGGTGCTGCTCGACGCCTTTCCCTTCGCCGGCCGCCGCTGCGACCGGCTGACCCTGGCCGTGATGAACCGGCTGGGCTTCGACTGATCCTTTACCGATTTTCCGGGAACGTTTGCGTCCGTCCAGCATCCAATCAGCGTCAATGGAAATGTGAGCCCGGCGCGTCTTCGCGGCCGGCCAAGGAGGATGCCATGTTCACCCGATATACCACCGCCCTCGCCGCCTTGCTTCTCGCCAGCGCTGCCCCGTTCGCGCAGGCCGCCGACAAGCCGACCGACCCGCAGATCGCCCATATCGCCTACACAGCGGGAGTCCTCGACATCGAGGCGGCGAAACTGGCGGTCAAGACATCGAAGAACA
Organism: Mesorhizobium erdmanii; assembly: GCF_013170725.1. Lineage (NCBI taxonomy): Bacteria > Pseudomonadati > Pseudomonadota > Alphaproteobacteria > Hyphomicrobiales > Phyllobacteriaceae > Mesorhizobium > Mesorhizobium erdmanii. The sequence goes on from NZ_CP033361.1 coordinate 4,697,415, forward strand.
AGGAGGTCATTGCCTTCGCCAAGGACATGGAGCGCGACCATTCGGCGGTGAACAAGCAGGCCCTCGACCTGGTCAAGAAGCTCAAGGTCAAGCCCGAGGACAATGCCACCAGCCAGGCGCTGACGAAAGCGGCGAAAGAGGAACGTGCCAAGCTCGCCGAGCTGAAAGGCGCGGCCTTCGACAAGGCCTATATCGAGAATGAAGTGGCTTACCACAAGCAGGTCAACGGCGCGCTCGAAACGCTGCTCATCCCCTCGGCCAGCAATGCCGAGTTGAAGAGTCTGCTCGAGACCGGCTTGAAAATCTTCCAGGGGCATGAGCAGCATGCCGAACATGTCGCCGGCATGCTGAAATGAAAGCGGGTGCCTTGATCCGTCCTTGGTGGCTGGCCGTGCTGGTGCTTACGGCGGTGCCGGCGGCGGCCGCGACCATCGAGGTCACCATCGACAGGCTTGTCTTCTCGCCGGCGACCATCGAGGCGAAGGTCGGCGACACGATCGAGTGGGTGAACAAGGACGTGGTTGCCCACACTGCCACCGTGAAGGGCGGCTGGGAGGTGACGATCGCACCGAAAAAATCGGCGAGTCTGACGTTGAAGGCGCCGGGAGCGGTCGACTATTTCTGCCGCTTCCATCCCAACATGAGGGGTCATGTGAACGTGACGCCGTGATGCATTCGCGGCTGGCGGCGCAGAGCCGCCAGCCCTCACAGCGCGATCCAACCTTGCAGGAGCCGTCGCGTCTAATCGTGATGCGCCTTGACGCGGTGCCGGTGCGCGGCTTGCTTTGCCCGGTTGCCGCACTGCGCCATGCTGCACCAGCGGCGCCGATGGCCGCGTGTGTGGTCGACGAACAGCAGCGTGCAGGCCGGCCCCTCGCAGGCCTTCACCACTGAGAAATCCTCGGTACAGACGAACCGCGCCAGAGCTTCTCCGATCGGCAGCAGAAGCGCCTCCGGCGTGCGCCACTTACGGGTCGTCTGGAGCTGAAAAGGGATTTCATTACGCCCAGGCAGGTCTTTGTCGGCCAGGATGGGGGCGATCCGGGCAAAGATCTCGTCACGTTCGAGCAGGCGGTTGAGCGGCTCCAATTGCGCAAGATCCTGAGCGGCCAGTGGACGCCCCTTGTGTTCGCGCACGAACCCTCGGAACCATTCCCTGAGGCGCCGCGCCTGATCGGCGACCCTGTCGAGCTCGCCCGGCAGGGCTTGCTCGCGCATGGTCTCGAGCGCTTCGGGAGGCGCCAGCCGCGCCTGTCCGACCCAGTCCAGCAATCCCTCACCGTCCTTGATCCAGTCGACGGGGGTATCGAGGGGCGTCGCGATCGAATTGAGGAAATCCAGGCCGAGCGCATCACCGACAAAGATCGCAGAGGTCATCGCCACTCCATTTGCGCTTCGGCCCCGCCGAGTGCTCTGAACACAAATCAGTGATAACCCCTTCGAGGCTGATTGACAAGTTACCCTCGCGCCGAATAACCACTCTGAGTTACTTTAACAGGTTACACACATCAATCCGACCTAGAAGGAGATGCGAATGGTCGCCGCGCCCGACGTCAACTCGATATCGCGTCGAAGCGATGCGTGCCCGTGAAGGGTGGACCTGCGTCCCAGGCATCGGGCTTTCTGCCTTGACGTCAATAACCTTCTTAATGCCAATTTTTCGGTTACAGCAATGGAGAGAACTATGACCACCTATCGCAACGCCGATGTCGACGGCTTCAACATTTTCTATCGCGAGGCCGGTACACCAGGCGCGCCGAAGCTGCTGCTGTTGCATGGCTTCCCAAGTTCTAGCCACATGTTCCGCGACCTCATTCCGCGGCTTGCCGGCCGCTTCCATATCGTCGCGCCCGACCTGCCGGGATTCGGCCGCTCCGATATGCCGTCGCGTGAAAAATTTTCCTATACGTTCGACCATATTGCGCAAATCATCGACCGCTTCACTGAAGTGGTCGGCTTCGACCGCTACGCGCTCTACGTATTCGACTATGGCGCGCCGACCGGTTTTCGGCTGGCGGTGAAGCACCCCGAGCGTATCAGCGCGATCATCTCGCAGAACGGCAACGCCTACGAGGAAGGCCTGAGCGACGGCTGGAGCCCGATCCGCGCCTATTGGCACGACCCGTCGCCGGCCAACCGCGAAGCACTGCGCCCCACTTTCAAGCCCGACGCGATCGCCTGGCAGTACACGCATGGCGCACCGGCGGATCTGGTCTCGCCCGACGGCCATTCGCTGGACAGCTTCTATTTCGGCCGGCCGGATGCCGAGGAAGTACAGCTCGACCTGTTCGGCGACTACAAGAGCAATGTCGCGCTCTACCCAGCATTCCAGGCCTATTTCCGCACCCACAAGCCACCGTTCCTGGCGGTATGGGGCAAGAACGATCCGTTCTTCCTGCCACCGGGCGCCGAGGCGTTCAAGCGCGACATGCCGGACGCGGTAGTGCGGTTTATAGACACCGGCCATTTCGCGCTGGAAACGCATGCCGACGAGATCGCCAAGGCGATACTCGATTTCCTGTGCTGAACGGAAAGATGGGACTAGCCGTGTCGAACTCCGTCACCTCGCTGCTTTGCCCTGCCCCGCCGCCTGGTCGAGCCGCAGCGAGGCGCGCCTTGCCTCGTCCGGCCGCGAGATATGCGTCCACGAGCCATCGTAACCGGGTTTGCGCCGCTCGATCCATGCGTCCAGCCCTTCCCTGAGATCGGCGGTGGGAGCCATGCGGGCGAACTGCTCGGCCTCGACCAGCAGGCCTTCGGCGATGCTGAGGTTGATGCCGCGCGCCACCGCGTTGAGGATGCTTGCTATGGCCGGCCCGGAATGCCGCAGGACACGCCGGGCCAGATCAAAAGCCGCCGGCATCAGGTCCTGATGCGGGACGACCTCGTTGACGAGGCCAAGTTCGAGAGCCCGCGGTGGCGGGAACCAGTCGCCGGTCAGCAGCAATTCGAGCGCGCGCTTGCGTCCGGCCAGACGCGGCAGCCTTTGCGTGCCGCCGAATGTCGGCGGCATGGCGAGGTTGATCTCCGGCTTGGCGAACATCGCTCGGTCGCTGGCGATTGCCAGCGCCACGGCCTCGGTGATCTCGCAGCCGCCACCGAAAGCGATCCCGTTGACGGCGGCGATGATGGGCTTGCGGAAGGCCTCCAGCCGCGCCGTCAGCCTCTGGCCGCGCATGACGAAGTCGCGCAGCGCCACATCCGTGCCCGCGGCGACACTCGATGAGAATTCGTGGATGTCGCCACCGGCGGAAAAGGCACGGTCCCCCGCCCCGGTCAGGATGATGGCGCGAACCGCCTTGTCGGTCTCGATCGTGTCGAGGATCGCGAGCAGGCGATCGATCATGGCGCAGTTCAACGCGTTGAGTTTCTCCGGGCGGTTGAGGGAAAGGAGGGCAATCCCTTCCCGGGTCTGGTTCAGGACAAGGTCGGTCATTTGGGCTTCCTTCCAGCATGTCGATGGCCGGAAGGGTACGCCTTTCCTTGCTTGTGTATATTCACTAGTCGGTATACATAGGCGAATGCCTGACACGCAAAGTCCGACCCGCAAGCGCATCATCGATGCCGCGACCAGACTGTTCTACGCGGAGGGAATCGGCCGTGTCAGCGTCGATGCCATCGCCGAAAAGGCGGGGCTCACCAAACGCACGCTCTATTACCACTTCAAGAGCAAGGACGATCTGATCGCCGCCTATCTCGATGGCCGCGACCAGCCCAACCTGCAGCAGATGGCCGGCTGGTTCGACGCGGCGCAAGGTGGCGCAGACCGCAAGGTCGAGGCGATCTTCAGCAATCTGGCGCGGGTTGCGCGCCATCCGAAATGGAAGGGATGCGGGTTTCTGCGCACCGCCGCGGAACTGGCCTCGATGCCCGGTCATCCGGCGGTCAAGGTCGGGTCGCGCCACAAGTCGAATTTTGAAACTTGGCTGGCCGGCGCCTTGTCCGGCCAAGGCGTCGAGGAACCACGGACGGTGGCGCGCGAGATCGTGCTTTTGATCGACGGCTCGTTTTCGATCATGCTGATCCACCGCAATCCCGACTATGTCGAGGCGGCAGGACAAGCGGCGGCGACGCTTGTTCGGGCGCGGTATCAAACCGCGACGTCTAGAAACCCAGAGCTAGCCATGCCGTCCCGACCACGAGCGTGATCAGCGTCAGTGGCAAGCCGACCTTGAAGAAGGCGCCGAAAGACAACGGCGTGCCGGCCGCCTTCGACTGCTCGGCGACGATCAGGTTGGCGACCGAGCCGAGCAGCGTGAAATTGCCGGCAAGCGTCGAACTCATCGCCACCACAAGCCAGGCGCGTTCGGGATTTTCCAGTCCGGGTATGAAGGGCCGCAGCGCCAGCACGGCCGGCACATTGCTCATGATGTTGGAGAGCACCGCGGTGAATCCCGACAAACGCCAGACGTCGTCGAGGCCGAGATTCTTGGCCGAGGCGATGAGATCAGGCGTCAGCAGCATCCGTTCGGCGCCGGCAACGACCACGAACAAACCGGCGAACATGAACAGCAGCGGTCCGTCGACCTCGCGATAGATGCGTTCCGGCTTGATGGCGCGGGTGAGCAGGAGGATGGCGCCGCCGATCAATGCCGCCTTGGCAACCGGAACCCCGGCGAAGAAGGCGATGGCCAGGCCGATGCAGACGACCACCGCCTTCAGCACCTGTCCGCGATGCATGCGGCCGCGCGAGACATGCGGCGTCAACTGGATGGTGCGGGTGAACTCGGCCCGATAGACGATGCGCACGATGACGATGACCGCGACGAGGCCGAACAGCGCGACCGGCGCCAGCGCCGCCGAAAAGGCGGGGTAGGAAATGCCCGACAGCGCGCCGATGACCATGTTCTGCGGATTGCCGGTGATGGTGGCGACACTGCCGCAGTTCGACGCGGTGGCGGTGGCGATCAGGTAGGGGATCGGGTTGCGGTTGATGACACGGGTGACATGGACGACGATCGGCGCCATGACCAGGCAGATGGCATCGTTGACCAGGAAGGCCGACAGCACGCCGGTCAAAAGCGTCACCATCACCAAGAGCATGAACGGCGCATGCGCATGCTCTATGGCTATGGCGCCGAGGCCGCGAAAGGCGCCGGAGACCTTCAGATGCGCGACCACGATCATCATGCCGAGCAGAAGCGTGATGGTGTCGAAATTGATCGCGCGGTAGGCATCCTCCATGCTGATCGCGCCAATGGCGATCATCGCGGCACCGCCAAGCAACGCAATGCCTGCCCGATCAAGACGCAGGCCAGGGATGCGGCCGATGGCGACGCCGGCATAGGTCAGGACCAGGATCAGCAGTGCCGCAGCGCCCATCAATGTCATCGGTAGCAAGTCTCGCTCGATCTGGCGACGCCGATGCAGTCTGCCGGTGGTTCTTTTGCCTGTCCGCTCTGGCGATGTCGAGACTGATGACAAACGGGGCGAGTAAACCGCGGCTCCGCAGGCGTTTTCGCTAACGCCGATAGAAATCCAGCCGTTGTTCCAATGCCTGTGGCGAAAACAGCTGCTCGACGGTCTGCCGCGCCTTGTGGCCCACATCAGCCCGCAGCGCCGGATCGGCCTTGAGCTGGGACAGTATTTGCGATGCCTGTTGCGCGGTCTCGAACAGGAAGCCGTTTTCGCCATGCCTGATATGGTCGGCGTAGCCGCCATGCGAATGGCACACGACCGGCAGACCGCAGGCCATCGCCTCGAACACCACGCGGCCGAACGTCTCCACATGTGAGCCGGTGCGGTAGTAGAACACGTCGAGCGTCGGCAGAAACCGCTCGGCGGCAACCTCGCCCTGCGGCAGGAGTTCGAGGTGCGGATGTGGCGCGAGCTTGTCCTTGAGTGGCATGCCGCCCTGGATCCGCACCGCGATGCCTTCTGCCAGCAAGGCTTCATAGAGCGTCGCATCGTCGGCATTATGCTTGTCCGCCGTATCGCGACTCAGCCGCCCAACCGTGAACGGACCATCGGGCCTTGTCAGCCGTGGTGAGAAGCGGGTGATATCGATCGGCGACGGATGCACGACGCCTTCGACCTGCAGCAAGCGCTTCTGAAAGTCGGAGATCAGCACCAGTTCGGCATCGGGCCAGCCCAGCAGACGCGGCATGCCGGTCGTTAGCGCGATGATCTTCGGGTGAAAGGTGTTGAAGACATAGATCAGCCGGCGTGGGCGTCGGATCAGGTAAGGCCACATCCTGTTGCGCCAATGCGCACCGAGGAAGACATAAGTGCCGCCGTCCGGCACATCGCGCGTTGCCGGCGAAACGCGGTGAATCGGAAACTGCCGCATCAGTTCGTCGGACACGCGCGATGAGGTCGCCCACAGACGCACCTGCTGCGCGCCGCCCAACAGCCGGTACAGGTCCAGGGTTTCGCGCTCACTGCCGCCAAACGGATTCTGAAAGCCGTTGAACAGATGGATCATGATCGCCGCGCATAACTGGCCTTGCCCCGGGTCGTCTCGTCACTCTTTCGCCGGCAGCCTAAGTGCCATGGGCTACACAGGCGGCATGGACGATCGATAGATCAAGGGAGCAGGAATGTTCCTGCCAAGGCCCATACTTCATCTAGCCGGAGGAAGCACACCGACAAGGAAGCGTCAAGGAGCGGTCAATGCACCGTCGCGACGCTGGGCTGAGACACCAGGGAGGCTTCCGCCGGGTCGAAGCTGACCTGGTCGCGTCCGTTCGATTTGGCGGCGTAAAGCCGTCTGTCGGCGGCCGAGAATATCGCCTCGTAGGTCGTCGGCCCGCTGAAGCTGGTGCCGCCGATCGATACGGAGAGCGGGCACGCGCGGCCACCGGGCGAAAAGTCCATCTCGCGAATCCGTCGGCGAATGCCTTCGGCGACCAGCCAGGATTGCGAGGGGTCGACCCCGGGAAGAAACACGCCGAATTCCTCGCCGCCGATGCGGCCGACAATGTCGCTGCCGCGAAGCTGTCCCTTGATCGCCTGCGCGATCAGCTTGAGCGCCTGGTCGCCGCTGTCATGACCGAGCCGGTCGTTGATCGACTTGAAGTGGTCGGCATCGATGATCAGCAGGGCGCCGGAACGGGGCTGCTCCTGCTTGCGGGTCTGCTCGAGATAGGCCTCGACCAGCATCGAGAAGGCGCCGCGGTTCAGCACCGCCGTCAGGCTATCGGTCGCCGCGATAACGCTGAGGTCACGCTGGGCGATGGCCAGCTGGCGAATCTTCCACATCAGGAAAAACAGAAACGAGCCGCCCAGCACCAGGGGAAGCAGCAGGTCCGTGAGCTCCGCGTGCCAGAGAGCCTCGGGCGAGAGATAGGGAAAATTGAACGAATCGACGAAAAACGCCACGGCAATGAAGAATGCCGTGCCGGCGACGGTGACAGCGATCACCCTGCCCCAGCTGGTCGGCGACAGGTCGAGCCTCATCCCATTCCACTCCGTTAGCCGTCCCTACTATGACGTGCCAACGCAAACAAAATGCTAAGACTTTCCTTCAATTCGCGATCGAGGCCAAAAGTCAAAAGCAACGACCGCCGGAGGGCGGCCGTGCTCACGACGCGTGCGGATCTGGCGACGCGTGCGGATCTGGTTGTGGACTTCAGCTGATAGAGGAAATCCTGACCCATCAACGGTTGGGCGCCGGTCCGCTCGCTTCGACAACGAAGGATGCCGCGATCAGGTCGTCGGCATCCAGTCGCAAGGCACCATCGCCTGCCCCCATGATGGCGGCGACCTTGTGGAAGGTCTCCATCTCATGATCGGAAATTTCGGCATCCTGCATTCTGGCTTTGAGTTCAGCGATACGCCGCACCAAGGCAGGGGACGTTCCAATTTCACGTTTCGACATGGCCTCGTTTTCTCCTCCCCCAACCCGCTCTTGTTTTGCACCACCCATTCGCTGGCCCGACATTGCCCTTTTATGAGGCACCGCGAATACAAGGCCCCGAACGCCTCATGCGGGGGTAAGGTTCCAAGCTCGGCTGATCACGAAATAGTTCCGGGCTGCCAGGTGGGTCTGGCCTCATTGCCCGGCCATCAGCACCATCGTTACTCTGGAGCTGCGCGCTTTAACCCGCTCCAGGCACCGGCCCGGAATGTTCGGCCAGGTCGCGGAGGCGCATTCCTTGTCAGCGACCGCGACGGCCTGCTGTACGTCGGCGGCCTGGGTAGCCGTGGATGCGAAAAGTACCGTCTGAGTTATCAGAGCCGAGAAGACGGCAACCTGGAACAGCACGGCGGCGAAGGCGATCTGCTTGACCATCCGACGCAACGCGCTGGCGAGCGTCAGGTTCCCTCTGTTCATGCCTTGCGGCGAAGACCGGCAGCGTACCGACGACACAGCCTAAATGTTTGATCCCAGGCTTTGATGGGGCATCCTTATCTTCCGAATCAAAGGATGCGCTATGGGCCAGGTTCTGCATGGGAGCGCCACAACGACAGAGGCGGTCCGTCGAGCGATACAGTATAGTCAAGAGAGCCTGAGGGCTCTGGCCAAGCGCTACGGGATCAACCAGAAGACGGTCGCCAAATGGAAGAGGCGAACTTCAGTCGCCGATCTGCCGACTGGTCCGAAGGAACCGAGATCGACAGTGCTCTCGATCGAGGAGGAGGCAATCATCGTCGCCTTCCGGCGCTACACGTTGCTACCGCTCGACGACTGCTTTTATGCCTTGCAGCCAACCATCCCGCACCTGACGCGGTCTTCATTGCATCGCTGCCTGCAACGCCATGGCATCGGCCGCCTGACGGATGTCGAGGGTGACAAACCGGCGAAGAAGAAATTCAAGAGCTACCCGATCGGCTACTTCCACATCGACATTGCCGAGGTGAGGACCGAGCAGGGCAAGCTGCACATGTTCGTCGCCATTGATCGGACCTCGAAGTTCGCCTTCGTCGAGTTGCACGAGAAGGCCCCCACCGCCGTCTCGAGAGACTTTCTACTGCGCCTGATCGCGGCCGTTCCCTACAAGATTCATACCGTGCTTACCGATAACGGCATTCAGTTCACCACGCCCGGTGCCGGTGGCTCGGCGGTGCCGCTGATCAAGGAGGCAATCGCCAATGGCGAGATCTTCCGCGCTCACGCCTTCGAGTACACCTGCGCCAGGAACGACATCGAGCATCGCACGACCAAGGCGAGGCATCCGTGGACCAACGGCCAGGTCGAGAGAATGAACCGAACCATCAAGGACGCCACCGTCAAGCGCTTCTACTATGAGGGCCACGACCAACTACGCACCCATCTCGCCGACTTCGTTGCCGCCTACAATTTCGCTCGCAGGCTCAAGACCCTCAAAGGTCTCACCCCATACGAGTTCATCTGCAAGGCATGGGTCTCACAACCGGAACGCTTCAAACTCAATCCGCTCCAGCAAATGCCGGGACCAAACACCTAAAGCGCGTCGCGTATGAGCGGATTCAGTCGACGCGCCTTAGGTCTTTGTTTTTATGCATGTCGTTCTCCAAAACCGGGACCACTTTTTGGGCGACATGCATTAGCAAAACCGGCTGCCCTTCCCGAGAGATGGGTGACAGTTCATTGCGGATAGATGGGTTACACTTTCGGCCCTTTGCAAGGAGAGCAAGGTGCCTTGGAAGGAGTGTAACGTCATGGAAGAGCGGCTGAAGTTCATCGCCCGGCTGCTGGACGGCGAGAAGATGGCCGTACTTTGCCGTGAGTTCGATATCTCGCGCAAGACCGGTTACAAGATTCTCACGCGCTACAACGACAGCGGCCTGGAAGGGCTGACGGATCGATCGCGCCGGCCCTACCGCCACGCCAATCAGCTTCCGTTTCAAATCGAGAAGCTGATTGTGCGCCTCAAGCAAGACAAGCCGACTTGGGGTGCGCCGAAGATACGCGAGCGGTTGGCCCGACTGTATCGGGACGTGCACCGGCTTGCGATCTCGACGGTGCATGCGGTTCTCGACCGGCACGGCATGGTCGAGCACCGCAAGCGACGGCGCAACAGGGCGACGGGGACACCGCTTTCAAACGGGGTATCGCCCCAACGATCTTTGGTGTGCCGACTACAAGGGCGAGTTCATGCTCGCCGATCGGCGCTATTGCTATCCGCTGACGATCACCGACTTCGCCAGCCGTTATCTCATCGCCTGCGAGGCGCTGTCGACCACCAAGGAAGCCTATGCCTTCACGGTGTTCGAAAGCGTTTTCAAGGAGTTCGGCCTGCCCGGCGCGATCAGGACCGACAATGGCGTTCCCTTCGCCAGCCCCAATGTGCTGTTCAACCTCAGCAAGCTGTCGGTCTGGTGGCTGCGCCTGGGCATCGACATCGAGCGCATCAAGCCGGGCTGCCCGCAGCAGAACGGCCGCCATGAGCGTATGCACCTCACCCTGAAGAAGGAAACCACCAAGCCGGCCGGCGCCAATTTCCTTCAACAGCAGGCCAGGTTCGACGACTTCATCGACGAGTTCAACTCCGAACGCCCGCACCAGGCGCTCGGCATGGATTGTCCAGCCGAGCGCTACCAACCTTCAACGCGTCCCTATGCCGGTCTGCCGGATCTCGCCTATCCGTTTCACGATAAGGCCGTCACCGTCACCACCTGCGGCCGCATCTGCGACAATCGCAAGAAGATCAACCTCAGCCTTGTCTTTGCCGGCCAGACCGTCGGCATCAAACAGGTCGAGGACCATATCTGGCTGACCAGCTTCATGGACTATGATTTGGGATATTTCGACGACGAGACATGCAGGCTCGAACCACTCCAAAACCCCTTCGGGCCAAAAGTGTTACCTATGTCTCCGGTATAAACCGTAACCTATGTGTCCGGAACGGACCGGCAGTTGATTGGCGATCCCGACAGGATTCGAACCTGTGACCATCGGCTTAGAAGGCCGGTGCTCTATCCAGCTGAGCTACGGGACCGCAAGCCGGCCAAAGGGGCCGGCTGGATATCTGGCGCTGGCCGCCGTTCAATGCGTCCAGGGCGTCCTGCGGTCATAGCGGAAATTCTCCGCATAGGAAATCTGGCGGCGCTTGGTCTCTTTCGGCTCCTCGACGCGGAAGGCAAGCCCTTCCTTTTCAGCGTAGGCGATTGCCTCTTCCCGCGTGTCGAAAGTCAGCCTGATCTGGCTCCTCATGTCTCCCGACGTGGTATAGCCCATCAAGGGATCGATCTTCTTGCGCATCTCGGGGTCGAATTCCAGCACCCAGTGGCCGGTCTTGGCCTTGCCGGACTGCATCGCGGTTTTGGCTGGGCTGAAAATGCGCGCGGACATGGCCACCTCATGGTTGTGCAAGGCAGCATCGCCGCCTCTTCGCCCGTCATTACTGCGCAATGCGGACCGCGGCAAGGTTTTTGCACTTGCCATGTAACACCGAAATGAATAGGCAACAGACCGTTCGGAGTGTAGCGCAGGCTGGTAGCGCATCTGGTTTGGGACCAGAGGGTCGGGAGTTCGAATCTCTCCACTCCGACCATCCCTTCATATCCCGCGCCGACTAAGCGCCCTCGCCCGCCACGAATGCCGCAACCACGGCAGCCGCAGGTGTCGTGAATGAGGTGAGGTGTGCTCGTTGATTGGTCGCTGCGACAGCGCCGCGATCGATCGATGCACTAGAAGGCAAGCTCGCCGGGCGAGAACCCCAACCTCATTCCCGGCGAGCCTACAACCTGATTTGGAACGCAATCAGGACCGGGGTCAGCCGGCAAGCTCACGCTGCAAGATAGGTGCCAGCTGATCTTTCCCGAAATGGGACATGCCCAGCCTTTGCCGATCATCAGAGTATCGACAGTATCTAGATCTCGAACTCGCGCTGCCCCTCATCCATGGCGCTGACCGCTTCGGCCGCCAATGCCCGGGTAATCGGTATCTTGCGCTCCAACGCGGTGCGATCCAGCCGCTCCACCACGCGCATAGCCGTCGCCAGCGAGCGTTCGATGCGCCGCACCAGATACTGCACGACATGCGGCTCGACCTCGACCTGGCGGTCGGCGAACAGCTTGGTGATGACGCCGGCGAGCAGGAGGTCGTCCGGTTCATGGATTTCGACCGTCGCCGCCGCCTTCAGCCGCGACGCCAGATCGGGGAGAGAAACACCCCAGGCGGATGGAAAGCGCCGCGCCGTCAGAAGCAGCGTCGAGCCGGCGCCGCGCACCGCATTGATCAGGTGAAACAGGCCTTGTTCGTCGATCCCGAGTGTATCGACATCGTCGATCAATGCCGGCCGGGCGTCGAGACTGGCGATGCTGTCGCCAATGCGCATGGGATTCACGGCCACGGCGTTCGCGCGGACACGCCAGATCGAGGCCAGATGCGTCTTGCCGGAGCCTGCGGGGCCTGCCAGGACCACCACCGGCGAAGGCCAGTCCGGCCATCGATCGACCAGTGCCGCCGCCTGGTTGTTGGTGCCGGAGACGACGAGTTCGTCGCGCGAATAGCCGGTGCCGTGGCCGAGATCGAGCGGCAGCTGGCGCGGCGGATCGGTTCGCTGGGCGGTCACTTCGAGCGACGCGGCTGCGTGCGGTGACCGCCGCCACGATCGGCCGGCAGCGGCGGCGCGGCCTCTGTCGCGTGGCCCTTGTACAGGGGCGATTCGAGATAGCGGGCGATGGCAAAGCGCACCAGAACGGCTACGGCGGCGGAAGCCGGCACGGCAATCAGCAAGCCGACAAAACCGAACAGGGCGCCGAAGGCGAACAGCGCGAACATCAACCATACCGGATGCAGGCCGACGCTTTTGCCGACCAGCCTGGGCTGCAATATGTTGCCTTCGATGAACTGACCGATGAAGAAGACCACCGCGACCGCGACGATCATCGACCAGTCCGGCCAGAACTGGACGAAGGCGACGCCGACGGCCAGCACCAGCCCGGTCAGCGAGCCGACGTAGGGGATGAAGGAGATCAGCCCGGCGAACAGGCCGATGAGGATGGCGAAATTCAGCCCGGTCAGCGTCAGGCCGGTGGCGTACATGGCGCCCAGCACCAAACAGAGCGTGCCCTGGCCGCGCACGAAGCCGGCGGTCGCTGTGTTGATGTCACGCGCGATGGCGCGCACGGTGCCGACATGGTCGCGCGGCACCCAGCTGTCGATGACAGCCACCATGCGGTCCCAGTCGAGCAGCATGTAGAAGGCGACCACCGGCGTCACCACGAAAAGGCTGACGACCGAGACCAGTGCCATGCCGGAACTCCAGAGCGAGGTGAACACCGTTGTGATCAGGCCGAAGCCGGAGGTCAGCAGCGAGTTCAACCCGTTGCGCAAGCCATTGGCGTTGACGCCGAATTTCTGTTCCAGCCATTTCGGATCGAAGGAGGTGATCAGGCTCTGCAACCGTGTCAGGTATTCCGGCAGCTTGCCGGCGAAATCGGCCATCTGCGTGGCCAGAACCGGAATAAGGATAACGAAGGCCAGCACCAGCACGATGAGGAAAGTGATGAGGATGACCACCGTTGCCATGAAGCGCGACAGGCCGAGCCGCTGCAGCCGGTCGGCGACCGGATCGAGGAAATAGGCAAGCACCATTCCGGCGACGAACGGCAACAGGATGGCGCTGAAGATATACAGGAAAAGGGCGAGCAACGCCGCACCAATCACCCAAAAGGAAATCTGCCGGCGAAACGCGGAAGCCGCGGCAAGATCGGCGGCCGCAGCCTCGATCACCGCCGCTTCTTTCTCAGATGTCCGGATTGGAGCTTTCGCCATAGCCGCTCATATGCCTCAGCCAAGCCACGAGATAGGCCGCGGCCGAAGCCACGGTCAAGACCCTGGACAGCAATATGAGGGCTGGCCGCAGGGGGTCGATCCGCACGGCAAAGGCGAGTTCGCCCAGCACGACCGCCGCCAGCACGATCTGGACGGCGGTGTTGGCCTTCGACACCAGAAGCAGCTTGTCGGCCATCGGATCGAGATAGGCGCCGAGCGCGGACTGCTGGTTGAACAGGCGGGCGATGAAGCCGTCGACGCCATCCGAGGCGCCGGCGATGACGAAGCCGGCAACGGCCCAGCCGTGCGCGATGCCAGGCTATCCACGCTTTTGTCGGGCCAAAAAGGGGCTCGGCTCCGCCGTTATCCTTGCGGACCGAAACCGTTCATGCGAAGAGCCCGCAAACGAGCAGGAAAATTGCGATGAGCAAGCGCGACACAAGCCCGGACAAAACGGCCAAGCGCAGGAACGGGCTCACCTATGCCGAGGCCGGCGTCGATATCGATGCCGGCAATCTCATGGTCGAGAAGATCAAGCCGCTGGTGCGCGCCACGCGCCGGCCGGGCGCGGATGGCGAGATCGGCGGTTTCGGCGGCCTGTTCGACCTCAAGGCGGCCGGCTTCACCGACCCGGTGCTGGTCGCCGCCAATGACGGTGTCGGCACCAAGCTTAAGATCGCCATCGATGCCGGCAAGCACGACACGATCGGCATCGATCTCGTCGCCATGTGCGTCAACGACATCGTCGTTCAGGGAGCCGAACCCCTGTTCTTCCTCGATTATTTCGCCACCGGCAAGCTCGATCCCGACCAGGGTGCGGCGATCGTCGGCGGCATCGCCGAAGGCTGCCGGCAGGCCGGCTGCGCGCTGATCGGCGGCGAGACGGCTGAGATGCCCGGCATGTATCACGGCAAGGACTATGACCTTGCCGGCTTTGCCGTGGGGGCGGCCGAACGCGGCCAGCTTTTGCCAACCGACGACATCGTCGAAGGCGACGTGCTGCTTGGCCTCGCTTCCTCGGGCCTGCATTCGAACGGCTTCTCGCTGGTGCGCCGCATCGTCGCCGCAAGCGGCCTTTCGTGGAGCGATCCGGCGCCCTTCAATGACGAGGCGACGCTGGCCGAGGCACTGCTCGAACCGACCCGCATCTATGTCAAATCGATCCTCAAGGCTATTCGCAACACGCATGGCATCAAGGCCCTGGCTCACATCACCGGCGGCGGTTTCCCGGAAAACATTCCCCGCGTGCTGCCCAAGGATTTTTCGGCCGAACTCGACCTTGAGGCTATCGACGTGCCTGCGGTGTTCTCGTGGCTGGCCAAGACAGGTGGCGTGGCGCCGGAAGAGATGATGCGCACCTTTAATTGCGGCATTGGCATGATCCTGGCGGTTGCCTCCGGCCAGGCGGCACAGGTCGCAGCCGTGCTGCAGGAAGCCGGCGAGACGGTGACGCCGATCGGCCGCATTGTGCCGCGCCGCGACGCCGGCGTCATCTATCGGGGCTCGATCGGCCTATGAGCACGCAGAGAAAACGCACCGTCGTCCTGATATCGGGGCGCGGCTCGAACATGACCGCACTGATCGCGGCTGCTAGCGACCCGGCCTTCCCGGCCGAGATCGTTGGCGTCATTTCCGACAAAGCCGACGCCGCCGGCCTCGGAATCGCCAAGGCGCGCGGCATCGCCACGCAGGTCATCACCCGCGCCGGCCATGGCAGCAAGCAGGCGCATGACGCGGCGATCGACGCGGCGCTCACGGCCTTCAATGCCGAGATCGTGGCGCTGGCTGGCTACATGCGCATCCTCACCTCCGGCTTCGTCCAGAAATGGCAGGGCCGCATGATCAATATCCACCCTGCCCTGCTGCCGGCATTCAAGGGCCTCGACACCCATGCGCGCGCCCTGGCCGCCGGCCTGCGTATTCATGGCTGCACCGTGCATTTCGTAACTTCCGAAATGGATGACGGGCCGATCATCGCGCAAGCGGCCGTGCCGGTGATGGTCGGCGACAACGCCGATACGCTGGCTGCCCGGGTGCTGAAGGCCGAGCACCGGCTCTATGCGCTGGCGCTGGGGCTGGTCGCCGAAGGCAAGGCGCGCATGGAGGCCGGACGCACGGTGCTCGCCCACTTTGCCGACGATGCCGACAACGCCACCTCGGTGGTGATGGCGCCCGACCCGCTTCGTGAAGAAGCCGATCTGGAGCACCTGGCGCGGATCACGCCCTGAGCCGAGAATACGGCCATGAGACAGCTGCTTCTGCTGCGTCACGCCAAATCGAGCTGGGACGATCCTGATCTCGACGATTTCGACCGTCCGCTCGCGCAACGCGGATCGAAAGCGGCCAAATTGATGGGCCGGGCACTTGCGGCGCGCGGATGGCTACCGGATCAGGTTCTGGTGTCTTCGGCGCTCCGCACCCGCGACACATGGCGGCTGGTCGCCGACGAACTGCCAGTGCACCCCCGGGTCGCATTTACGGAGGCGCTCTACGAAGCTTCAGCGGCGGATATTTTGAGCCAGATCCGTCTGGCCGACCCGTCGAGCGGCTGCCTGGCAGTGGTTGGTCACAATCCGGGCCTGGAATATCTGGCGAAACAACTTGCCGGTTCAGGCTCGGAGGCCAAG
The DNA here is from genome assembly GCF_013170725.1 of Mesorhizobium erdmanii. Classification (NCBI taxonomy): domain Bacteria; kingdom Pseudomonadati; phylum Pseudomonadota; class Alphaproteobacteria; order Hyphomicrobiales; family Phyllobacteriaceae; genus Mesorhizobium; species Mesorhizobium erdmanii. The sequence goes on from NZ_CP033361.1 coordinate 4,713,687, forward strand.
GCGCGCATGAGGCTCGACGAAAAATTTCCGACCGCGGCCCTGGCGCGCCTTGTCTTCGACGGCAACTGGTCCGCCCTATCGTCCGGCCGGCTGACGCATTGCCTACGGCCCAAGGATCTCGGCTAGAATAGATGTCCAAAGCCGGGCTGTGGCGGGCCAAAGCCGCCACCGCCCGCGCGAAATCTCAGTTCCCCCAGATGCCCTGGCCGGATTCCGGCCAATCGGCGGTGGTCTTCATCTTGGCGTCTGCTGCCTTCTGGCCAGCAATATCCGTATTCTTGACGGCGCCGGTGACGGCATGATCGACGCCGGCGAGCGAGGCAACCGGCTGGTTGGCGTTATCGGAACCGTAGTGGTCACTGCCGGCAAAGGCGGCGCCCGTCGCAACTAGAATGGCGGCGATAGTGAGAGCGATCTTATTCATTTCAATCTCCTGGTTTCATCCGTTAGGCGGCGTCTTGGGAGGACGGTTCCGCTGAGGATGAGACCCGACGCCGCCCCGTTTTATTCCTGGAGACGGATATTTTTTGTGCCGGGTCCGACGACCGGTCGATCGAACCGATGCCAGCCGGTGCCAGTCCTCTTGCGCAAAAAACAAGAGCGGCGGGCCGGACCCACCGCTCTTTGTCGTCGAGGCCCGCCGCGCAGAACAGCTGCCCCAGACGCGTCGGCCGGTTGCTTACTGGCCCCAGATCCCCTGGCCTGATTCAGGCTGATCCGAATCCGGGGTCAGCCTGAATCCGTGGTGCTCGGTTGTCTTGCGGGTAGAAGCCGTGAAGGTGTGGTCTATGGTGCCCGCCTTGACCGCTGGTGCGGTGACGGCCGGCTGGTTGACGTTGTCCGAACCGTAATTGTCACTGCCGGCGAAAGCCGTGCCCGTGGCAATGAGGATGGCGGCGGCGGTAAGTGCGATCTTGGTCATTTTAAGTACTCCAGTATCTCTCTCTTCTGTCCGTCAAGTGGCGTGCCCTTGGGAGGAATTTCGCGTCGCTCGGACAGACCCGAAGTGGGTTTTTAGTTCGCCGACTTCCAATCACGAAGATGTTCCATCACGCGCCGGATGCTGAACTCGAACTTCGGCCCAGAAATCAAAAGCTGAAGATTTTATTATTCAACATCATATGGTTATACGAAAATGATCTGCCTATATCGCGACTATTCGCTGAACAGGCGCCGACCATCCGCTCACGGTCCGTCACTATAACTTGAACCGATCGGTTCGATTTTCGATCAGCACTCACGTACGCAAAAAACAAGAGCGGCGGGCGAGGCCCACCGCTCTTTGTCGTCTTCCGGGGATTGCAGGAATTAACGGCCCCAGATGCCCTGGCCAGACTGAGCCGGCACGTTGGCATTGGCGTCGCCCTGTGTCTTTACGGACTTCGCGATCGAACCGGTGCGGACGGTGTCGACGTTCGAGGACGACTGACTGGCAACCGGCTGGTTGACATTGTTGGAACCATAGTTGTCGCTGCCGGCAAAAGCCGTGCCCGTGGCAACAAGGATGGCGGCGGCGGTAAGAGCGATCTTGGTCATTTTAACTACTCCTGAATTCGAGGTTTGGTGGTATCGGCTGAGATTAGCGGCCGAAGAGGTTGCGGTCGGCGCCCTGCGGCGCCTGAGCCTGGACCGTTGCGGTCGACTTCGTGGTCGAAGCGGTGACCGAATGGTCGATAGCGGCGGCGGGCTGGTTGGCGTTGGCCGAGCCATAGTTGTCGCTGCCGGCGAAAGCGGTGCCCGTGGCAACGAGGATGGCAGCAGCGGTAAGAGCGATCTTGGTCATTTTAACTACTCCTGAATTCGAAATTGGGTGATGTCGGCAGTCGCGATTAGCGGCCGAAGAGGTTGCGGTCAGCGCCCTGCGGCGCCTGGGCCTGGACCGTTGCGGTCGACTTCGTGGTCGAAGCGGTGACCGAATGGTCGATAGCGGCGACGGGCTGATTGACGTTGGCGGAGCCATAGTTGTCGCTGCCGGCGAAAGCGGCGCCCGTGGCAACGAGGATGGCAGCAGCGGTAAGAGCGATCTTGGTCATTTTAAGTACTCCAGTTTCTTAATCCTGTCCGTCTAGTGGCGTGCCTTCTGGGAGGAATTTCGCGTCGCTCGGACCACCCCGAAGTAGGGAATGCCTTTTGGGATTTCCAGTCGCGTCCGCTTTGCAGAATCTTCTTATATTATAGACAATGCATATTGCATCGCAGCAATTCTAACGCGATTTATGTAATGATTTCAGCCAATTGAGCTCCGAGATCCTGATGAAGCCGAAGTGCTTTTGGAGGTGATTGTTCACCGTCTGCGATACAATCTGTCAATCAGAACCGAACCGTTCGGTTCGATTTCTGGACGAAAACAGGCCGATCCGACCCCTTGAAAATCCGCTGCGCCCGCTAGCCGGGACCGCATTTGTCTTGCGTTGCAATCGATACTGTCGCTCATTCGAGAGAGATCGCCGTGGCCGATCGGGCCAAGGCGATCCGCTGGGAGATGGATCCGGATAGACATGCGACTGCTGCTCGTTGAGGATAATCGCGAACTGGCCGACTGGTTGGGCAAGACGCTGCGCCAGGCAAATTATGTGGTCGACATCGTCCATGACGGCGAGGATGTCGAGCACGCGCTGGCAGCCGGCGATCATGCGCTTGTCATCCTCGACCTGGCGCTGCCGCGCATGGGCGGAATGGAGGTGCTGCGCCTGCTGCGGGCGCGCGGCAATGCGGTGCCGGTGATCGTATTGACCGCCAACGCCAGCCTCGACGGCCGGGTCAAGGGCCTCAATCAAGGCGCCGACGACTATCTCGCAAAGCCCTTCCAGATCGAGGAGCTCGAGGCGCGCATCCGTGTGCAGCTGCGCCGCGCCAATGACCGGACCGCACCTGTCGTTGCCTGCGGCGATCTCGTCTTCGACACCAACACAAGGCTGTTTTCGCTCGCCGGCGAGACGCTGGCACTCACACCGCGTGAGCATGCGGTGCTGGAGCAATTGATGGTCAAGGCCGGGCGCACCGTGAGCAAGGCGGCATTGTCGGCGGCGATCTACGATTTCGAGACCGACGCCGACCCCAGCGCCATCGAGATCTATGTGCACCGTGTACGCAAGAAGCTTGAGGGGTCGCGGGTCCAGATCGCCACCTTGCGCGGTCTCGGCTATCTATTGCGCCATGAGGATTAACAGTCTCCGGCTGCAACTCCTGGCCTGGGTGGTGCTGCCGCTCGCCGGGCTGGCAACCATCAATCTGTGGACCAGCCATCGCAGCGCACAGGCAACCGCCGATCTGATTACCGATCGCATGCTGGTGGGGTCGGCACGGATGATTGCCGAGCAGGTCACCATGACCGACGGGGTGCTCAACGCCACGGTGCCTCCGGCAGCGCTCGAGATGTTCGACACCGGCGACCGCGACAGGGTCTACTATCGCGTTGATACCGCGCAAGGGCGACTGCTGACCGGCTATCCTGGCCTGACGAAAACGCCGGGGCGCCCGAGCATGGAGGCGATATACCGCGACCAGGCGCTGCGGCTGGCAACGTTTACGCACGCGGTGGTCGGCGCCGGCGAAGACTCGCCGATATCGGTCACCGTCGGCATCACGCTTGCCGGCCACGACGCGATGGTGCGGCATCTCTGGGTCAGCGCCTTCACCCAGCAACTGGCGCTGGTGGCGATTGCCGGCGTCTTCGTGCTGCTCGGCCTGCGGCGTGGGCTGGCGCCGCTGATCAGGCTGCGCGACGCGGTGCGCTCACCCAAGCGCAGCGAGCTCGAACCGATCGAAGTCGCCGGCGCGCAGAGCGAAATCCGGCCGTTGGTCGATGCGCTCAACGCCTATATGGAACGCGTCAGGGCGCAGATGGCGGCGCAGCGCCGCTTCATCGCCAATGCGGCGCACCAATTGCGGACCCCACTGGCGCTGCTGTCAACGCAGGCGAGCTACGCACTTCGCGAAAGTGCCGCCGACGCACGCCAAGAAGCGCTGATGGCGCTGCAGGCCAGTTCCGGACGGCTGGCCCGGCTGGCCGAACAACTGCTCACCCTGTCGCGCGCCGAGCCAGGCAGCCGGCGGCCACGTGCCGACCGCATCGACCTGACCCAAGCCGCCCGCCATGTACTCGAAACGCAGGCGCCGGCAGCTGTGGCGCGCAACATCGATCTCGGGTTGGACGAAACCGGTCCCGTGACCGTGATCGGCGACGGCACCATGCTGCGCGAGATGATCGTCAACCTTGTCGACAACGCGCTGCGCTACACGCCGGCCGGCGGCACCGTCACCGTCAGGCTGGCCGCCAGCGATGGCGAGGCCGTGCTGACCGTCACTGATGACGGGCCGGGCATACCCGCCGAGGAACGAGACCATGTCTTCGAGCGCTTCTACCGTCTCGCTGACGCCGCCGGCGAAGGCAGCGGGCTGGGACTGGCCATCGTGCGCGAGGTGGTCGAAAATGCCGCCGGCCGCGTCACCCTCGCGGATGGCGTGGCCGGCGGCCTGGTGGTCGAGGTGCGGCTGCCGCTGGCGGGCGGCTGATCGCTAACCGAGCGGACTTCGCCTACTGCGTTTCATGCAAGGGCTGCGGGCGCCATTTCGCCAGCCGGTTCTCGACCATCGTCATCAGATATTCCGCGCCAAGCGCCACCACCATGATGATGACGATCGCGGCATACATGCCGGCGGCGTCGAAAGAGCCCTTGGCGATGTTGATCAAAAGACCGATGCCGTAGCGCGAACCGACGAACTCGCCGACGATGGCGCCGATGATGGCGAAGCCGAAGCTGACATGCAGGCTGGCGAAGATCCAGCTCATCGCCGACGGCACGATCACCGAGCGCGTCAATTGCCAGTCGGAGGCACCGAGGATGCGGGCATTGGCAATCATCGACCGGTCCGCCTCGCGGACGCCCTGGAATGCGTTGTGGAAGACGACGAAGAACACCATGACGAAGGCCAGCGCCACTTTCGAAGCAAGGCCAAGCCCGAGGATCATGATGAAGATCGGCGCCAGCACCACGCGCGGGATCGAATTGATCACTTTGATGTAGATGGAAAAGATGTCGGCTGCCATGCGGTTGCGACCGAGAGCGACGCCGATGACGATGCCGGCGACCGAGCCGGTGACGAAGCCGAGGACGGACTCCTCCATGGTGACGTAGAGATGGTACCAAAGGGGTCCTTCGGACGTGCCCTCCGTCGTCCACTCATAGAGCCTCTGCGCGATCGCGCTTGGCGTCGCATAAAAGAACGGATCGATCCAGGCCATGCGCCCAGCGACCTCCCAGGCGACCAGGAAGACGATGAGGATGGCAAGCCGCCAGAAGGTTACCGTACGGCGGCGATGCTGCGCGGCTTTGGCGGCAGCGGCTTCGATTTCCGCGTCAGAGGTTCCCGGCTTAAAGCTTCCGGCCCTGATGTCGATGGCGGCATCGGTCATTTGTGTCCTCCCTCACGCGGCGGCGCGGGCATAGCTGGTCTCGACCTCTTCCTTGAGATCGGCCCAGATGGTGCGCGAATAGTCGATGAAGCTTTGCTCGTAGCGGATGTCGGCGACGACGCGCGGGCGCGGCAGATCGATCTTGTAGACAGACTTTACCGTCGCCGGCCCGGCGGTCAGCACATAGACCTTGTCGGCCAGCGCGATTGCTTCCTCCAGATCATGAGTGACGAACACAACGGACGCCTTGGCTTCGGACCAGAGGCGCAGCAGTTCCTCGTGCATGAGGACGCGCGTCTGTACGTCGAGCGCGGAAAACGGCTCGTCCATCAACAGTATCTCTGGACCGTTGATGAAGGTCTGTGCGAGCGCCACGCGCTTGCGCATGCCGCCTGAGAGCTGGTGCGGATAGTGGTGTTCGAAACGCGCCAGTCCGACGCGCGCCAGCCAGTCGCGCGCCGCGGCGATCGCCTCCTGCTTCGCCCTGCCACGGAAGAGCGGCCCGGCCATGACGTTCTCGATCACCGTGCGCCACGGGAACAGCGCGTCGGTCTGGAACACGAAGCCGATGCGCGGGTCTATGCCCTTGACCGGCGCGCCCATGACGCGAACCTCACCAGCACTGGGGCTGGCGAGGCCGGTGACGAGGTTGAGCGTCGTCGACTTGCCGCAGCCGGTCGGGCCGACGACGGCGACGAATTCGCCGCGCTCGACCGTCATGGTAAAATCACGGATCGCCGTCAGTGACTTGCCGGTGGGCGTAAGGAAGCGGCGGCTGACATTGATCAGCTCGATCGCCGGAGCGGTCATTTCGACAGCCATGGTTGAGCAAACTCCAATAGAAGGCGGACGCCGCGCGGGGATCGCCGGACGCAGGAAAGGAGAGTTGCCGGCGCGATGCTAGGGCATCACGCCGGCAGGGTTCCATCACTTGGCGTTTTTGACGAATTCCGAGGTGTAGGTCTTCGACAGGTCGATCTGCTTGCCTTGCAGTTCCTTCTTGAAGGCCGAAAGCACCGTAAGCACTGTTTCGGGGCCGCCCTCGGGCATAACGCCGTCGGCGGTGAACATCGCCTTGCCGGCATCGAGGGCTTTCACATAGCCTTCCTTGTCGCCGACATAGTAGTCCTTCGGCATCTTGTCGGCGATTTCAGCGCCGCTGTGGGTGTTGATGAATTTCTGCGTTTTGACGAAAGCATTGGCCAGCTTCTGCACGACGTCCTTGTGGGCCTCGACCCAGTCCGTCTGCATGTAGAGGGACGCGGCTGGGTATGTGCCGCCGAGCGCGGCCTTGGTGCCTTCTATCGTGCGCATGTCGATAAGGACGGTGGCTGCGCCAGTCTTGAGGAGCCGGGTGATGGTCGGTTCGGTCGTCATGCCGGCCTGAATCTTGTCCTGTTGCATGGCGGCGATGAATGTATCGCCGGCGCCGACCGGGATTGAGGTGAATTCACCCAGCTTCAAGCCGTTCTTCACGGCAAGGTATTCCGTCAGGAAGTTTGTCGAGGAGCCCAGGCCGGTGACACCCAGGTTCATGCCCTTGAAATCGGCGGGCGACTTGATCTCGGGATGTTTCGTCGAGACCAGTTCGACTTCGCCCGGCGCCTGGCTGAACTGGACGACAGATTCGACGAATTTGCCTTTGGCCTGCAGGTCGATGCAATGGTCGTAGAAGCCGACAACGCCTTGTACGGCGCCGGCCAGCATTTCGTTTTCGGCATCGACACCGGCCGGTTCGTTCAACAACTCGACGTCGAGACCCTCATCCTTGAAGAAGCCGAGCGCTTCGGTGAGTTTGGCGGGCAGATAGATCTGCTTTTCGTAGCCGCCAACCATGATGGAAATCTTTTCGTCGGCCGCCGATGCCACTGTGGCCCCCGCGGCGGTGATGGCAAGCGTCAAGGCGGCAGTGCGCAAGGCGCACTTCGAGATGAAACCGGTCACAAATCTTCCTCCATTTGGGCGACGCGCTGTGAAGCCGCGCCGCATTCCTCCCTCGTCGGCCCTCGCGGGCCGGACATGCGGTGATACCCGCACCACTGTCATGACATGTCCAAGCTTTCAGCTGGCTTTCAGCCGCGCGGCAAAAAAATCGTTCGCAACGTCACGCACGAGCGTTCAGCCCCAGCACGTCGCGCATATCGTATTGGCCAGGCGGGCGTCCCGCCACCCAGAGTGCAGCAGCGATCGCCCCACGGGCGAACATGATGCGATCGCCGGCGGCATGCGACAAGGTGACGAGCTCGCCGTCGGCACAGAAGCTGACGCTGTGTTCGCCGACAATGCTGCCGCCGCGGACCACCGCAAAGCCGATCTCGCCGGGAGGACGCACGCCGGTGACCCCGTCGCGAACGCGCCTTGCGACCGCATCCAGTGCGACGCCGCGTCCGCCGGCAACGGCTTGGCCCAGCATCAGCGCGGTGCCCGACGGCGCGTCGATCTTGTGGCGGTGATGCGCCTCGAAAATCTCGGCATCCCAGTCATCGGCATCGAGCGCTCTCGCCGCCTGTTCGACCAATCCGATCAGCATGTTCAGCCCGAGCGAAAAACTACCGGAGCGGACGATGGGAATCGTTTTCGCGGCGTCGGCGATATCAGCCAGTTCGGCGGAATCGAAACCCGTCGAACCAACCACCAAACCGGGGCCGCCCCGGTTTGCGCAAAACCTCGCCAGGTCGGCCGAAGCCGCCGGCGTGCTGAAATCGATCACCACATCGGCCGTTGCAAGCGCCTCGTCGCGGCTCACCAACCCGTCGCCTACAGTGCCCGGCCGGTGGAAGCGTGCGGCGAGTGCCAGCCGCGGATCGGTCTGCACGGCCTCGGCCATCTGGCGGCCCATGCGGCCAAGCGCGCCTGCGACCACGATCCGGATCGGCGGTTGCGCCATGACGCCAGCTATTTCCACATGCCGCGCATGCGCGCGCCGATATCGACGCGCACTTCCGGCCGGGGTGCCCTGCCCTGTGCGGCTTGCGCGCTCGGCCACGACATCTGCTGGAACGCGGCGAGGATCGATGCCGGGATGAAGCGGGTGCGCGAGGCATAGAGATGGCGGTCGCCGCGCGCCGCCTGACCATGCGGAAAGAAACGCTGCGGCATGATCAGGTTGAGGTTGTCCTTGGCCCGCGTCATCGCCACGTAGAGCAGCCGGCGTTCCTCCTCGATATCCTCCTTGGTGCCGACGCCGAGATCGGCCGGAATGCAGCCATCGACGGTGTTGAGCACGAAGACATTCTTCCACTCCTGGCCCTTGGCCGAATGGATCGTGGACAGGATCAGATAGTCCTCGTCGCGATGCGGTGGGCCGGCCTGGTCGCTGGTCGCGTCCGGCGGGTCGAGCGTTAATTCGGTCAGGAAGCGTTCGCGCGAGGCATATCCCGAACCGATCTGCTCAAGCTGCAGAAGGTCGGCGCGGCGTGTGATCGCGTCCTCGTGAATGCGCTCCAGATGCGGCTCGTACCACAACCTGACCTGCTCGAGGTCGGCCGGCCATTTGGCGCCGGCCCGCAGCCCGGAATAGAGCGAGACGAAGCCCGGCCAGTCATCGGCCGCGCGCTGCGGCGGGCGCCAGCCGGCGAGGCCCATCGCCTCGTCCAGCGCCGATGTCATTGTCTCGACTATTTGGCCGGCAGCCGAGGGACCAATGCCCGGCATCAGTTGCAGGACGCGAAACCCGGCGACGCGGTCGCGCGGATTTTCGGCAAAGCGCAGCACCGCCAGTACGTCCTTGACATGAGCGGCATCGAGGAATTTCAGCCCGCCGAACTTGACGAAGGGGATATTGCGGCGCGTCAGTTCGATTTCCAACGGGCCGCTATGGTGCGAGGCGCGAAACAGCACCGCTTGCGATTTCAGCGCCGTACCGGCCTCGCGTTCGGCAAGGATGGTGTCACAGACGAAGCTTGCCTGCTCAACCTCGTCGCGCACGGTTACCAGCCTTGGCTTGTCGGTGGATTTGCGCTCCGACCAGAGGTTCTTGGTAAACCGTTCCGAGGCCTCGCCGATCACCGCATTGGCGGCGGCTAGAATGGTTTCTGTCGAGCGGTAATTGCGCTCCAGCATCACCACATCGGCGGCCTGGGCGAACTGCCTTGGGAAGTCGAGGATGTTGCGCACTTCAGCCGCACGGAACGAATAGATCGACTGGGCATCGTCGCCGACCACCGTCAGCCCGGAGCCATCCGGTTTCAGCGCCATCAGGATCGAGGCCTGCAGCCGGTTGGTGTCCTGGTATTCGTCGACCAGAACATGGTCGAAACGCGCACCGAGATGCGCCGCGATCTCCGGCTCGGCCGCCATCTGTGCCCAGTAGAGCAGCAGATCATCGTAATCGAGCACGTTCTGCGCCTGCTTTGCTTCGACATAACCCGCGAACAATTGCTTCAGCTGGTCTGCCCAGCCGGCGCACCAGGGAAAAGCCGAGCCCAGTACCTCACCAAGCAGCGCCTGCGCGTTGACCGCGCGCGAATAGATGGCGAGGCAGGTGCCCTTGGTCGGAAAACGCGCCTCCGTCTTCGAGAAACCGAGTTCGTGGCGCACGAGATTCATCAGGTCGGCCGAATCCTCGCGATCATGGATGGTGAAGGCCGGATCGAGGCCGATCTCCAGCGCATAGTCGCGCAACAGTCGGGCGCCGATGCCGTGGAAAGTACCGGCCCAGGTCAGCGCATCGGTGATGACAGCGGCGTCGCGGCCGAGCACCTCGCCGGCGATACGCTCGACACGCTTGGCCATTTCGGAGGCGGCCCGCCGCGAGAAGGTCATCAGCAGGATGCGGCGGGGATCGGCTCCCCTGACGATGAGATGAGCGACGCGATGCGCCAGCGTGTTGGTCTTGCCCGAGCCGGCGCCGGCAATGACCAGCAACGGCCCCGCGATCTTGCCGTCGCCATGCTCGACGGCCTGGCGCTGGGCATCGTTCAAGCGCGCTAGATAAGCGGGCGTTGCGGCCGGCTCCAAAAAAGTCGAATCATGGGTGGCGACGTTCATCGCCCATCAAGCATCGTTTCCGCTTTGTTCGCAACAAAGAAGCGGCACGCTCGAGGTTCCGACGCGATTGCTGTTGCCAAACCGCTTCACGGTTTTCGTGGGAATTGCTCTACCGTCCGGGATCGACACCCATGGCCGATTGGCGGCGCAGAGCGTCGCGATCACTTCTCGGTGCCGGCAGCAACAGGGGATCGATGTCGCCGGGAATGTCGTCGATCATCTTGCGAGCGAGGCGGTAGGTAAGAAAGGCCAAGGTGCCGGCCAGAAGCAGACGGATCATGCCGCGGTCTCCTCTAAAGAAGGTCAACCGAAGGCGGGGCTTTTTGTTCCATCCCGGCAAGTTCGCAACCAAACCGAGATCGCCTCGTTTGTGAGGATGGAGGCGATCACGATGAAAAAGCTAAGGTCAGGCCTCATCCTGTTGGCTTTGATTGTCTCGGCCTGTGACAACAGGCTGCCGCCAACAAAGGCTGCCGGTACCGAACAAAGCGGCCATGCCAGCATTCCTGTCATGGACGCGGGGACTGTAGGCAAGTAAGTATGTTCCGTGCAGTCGAGTGGCAATCCGAACCTCAGCGCATTGCCGCGATGCATTCCTCGAGGCGCTCGAGGCGGAACTTGGCATTGCGCAGTTCGTTCCCGGATTCCTCTCGATGCTGACGGCCTCGCAACGGCGACGCCCCCGTCAAGTTTCTTTCGAGTTCAGCGATGCGCGCACGCACCTGCCGCGCCTCGTTCTGACGCAATGTCTTTATCCAGTTCCGCCCGCGCATCTGTCTGCCCGCAGCCCCCAAAAGACCTGCGGCCTGTATGCCAGCAAGACCCTAACTTCTTGCAAGTGCGAATATTCTAACTTTAACGAATGCTAATTTAGCAGGCGACGCTTCAGCGAAGAAGGCCGGCGCCGCTTGGGAGGAGAAGGCGCCGGCCAAGCGGATAAATCAGGTCCGCCGCAGGACGAAGGGTAGCTGAGTCTTGCCGTCGCGTCATGCCGGATCGTGGATTTTGGCCTTTTCCCCCCGCAAAACGGGTCGAAATGGATCGTGGTCTGTCAAATCGCAAGCCGTTGCCTGGCAATGGCGACATGGAAGCTGGCGCCGAACACCAGCCCATCATCGTTGAAGTCGTAGCTGGAATTGTGCAGCGGCGGCGATGCCTCGCCATTGCCGAGGAAGACGAAGCAGCCCGGTACATGGTCGACGAAACGGGCGAAATCCTCCGACGCCGTCATCGGCTCGCGGGCGACCGCGATATTGCCAGGCTCGAAGACGTTCCTGGCGGCAGCGAAGGCCGCCTCTGCCAGTTCCGCATCGTTGCGCAGAGGCATGAATTCTCTACTGTAATTGACCTCGGCGGCAACGTTGTAGGCGGCAGCGGTACCCTCGGCGATGATACGCATCTGGCGCTCGATCGCGGCGCTGACTTCGGGGCGGAAACTGCGCGCATCGCCAAGGATGCGGGCAAGGCCGGGCAATGCGTTGCGGGTGCCGTCGGTAATCAGTTCGGTCACTGAAACCACCGCTATATCGGCCGGGCTCAGCCGGCGCGAGACGATGGTCTGCAGATGGGTGACCAGCGCGCAGGCGGCGACCAGCGTTTCGTTGCCCGAATGCGGCCGCGCCGCGTGGCCGCCGAGCCCTCTCAGCACGATCTCGAAATTGTCCTCCGCCGACATGATCGGGCCGGCGCGGGTCTCGAAATGCCCGACGGGCAGACCAGGCATATTGTGCAGGCCGAAAATCTCGTCGAAGGGAAAGCGCTGCAGCAGGCCGTCGTCAAGCATGGCCAGCGCGCCCTTGCCCCACTCCTCGGCCGGCTGGAAGATGAAACGCACGGTGCCGTCGAAGCCACCCTCGCCAGCCAGCAGCTTTGCCGCGCCGAGCAGCATGGCTGTGTGGCCGTCATGACCGCAGGCATGCATGACACCCGGATTGCCGGATCGGTAGGGCGCGGCCGACTGCTCCGATATGCGCAGCGCATCCATGTCGGCCCTCAGCGCAATGGCGCGGTTGCCGCTGCCGCGCTTCAGCGTGCCGACGACACCGGTGCCGCCGACCCCCTCCGCGACATCGTCGAGGCCGAATTCGCGCAGCCTGGCCGCGACGAAGGCCGCGGTGCGCTTCTCCTCAAAACCGAATTCAGGGTGCGCGTGCAGGTCGCGCCGCCAGGCGGTCATCTCGCGCTTCAGCGCTTCGAGATTGAGTTCAGCCATTCCTGCGCCCCTCCAGTTCCGCAAGCTCGGTGACGACATCAAGCAGGATGTTGGCGCCGGCAACAAGCTCGGCATCCCCGGTGTGCTCATGTGGGCTGTGACTGATGCCTCCGGCGCTCGGCACGAAGATCATCGCCGCTGGCGCGATGCGCGCGATCATCTGCGCATCATGACCGGCGCCCGAGGTCATGCGCCGCGAGACGAGCCCGCGCTTCTTCGCCGCCGCCTCGATCAATTCGACGACTTTGCCGTCGAAGACAACCGGTTCAAAGCGTGCCAGCCTTTCGACCGTCACGGTGACGCCCTCTGCGGCAAGCTGTTGCAGAAAGGCGGCCAGCGCCGCTTCTTCCGCCCGCAAGCGCTGCTCGTCAGGATCACGCAGATCGACGGTGAAGACGGCGCGCGATGGAATGACGTTGATGGCATTCGGCTCCAGACGCATCGTGCCGACGGTGGCAACAGTTGGCGAATTCGAGGCCGTTGCCCGGTCATGCAGGAAGGTGACCACGCGGGCCGCGGCATATCCGGCGTCGCAGCGCATCGACATGGGCGTGGTGCCGGCATGGTTGGCGACGCCATCGAGGGTGATGCGCTGCCAGGAAATACCTTGCAAAGTCTCCACCGCGCCGATCGGGATGCCCTCCCGCTCAAGGACCGGTCCCTGTTCGATATGCAGTTCGACATAGATGTGCGGCTTGAAAAAACCCGGTTCGCGGTCGCCGGCATAGCCGATGCGGGCAAGTTCCTGGCCGAGCGTGCTGCCATCGGTGCCGACGGCGGCGAGTGCCGCTTCGACATCGACGCCACCGGCATGGACAAGCGAGCCCATCATGTCGGGAGAGAAGCCCACGCCTTCCTCATTGGTGAAGGCGGCGACGGCGATCGGGCGCGACGGGACAAGGCCCGACGCCTTCAGCCTCTCGATCACTTCGAGCCCGGAAAGCACGCCATAGCAGCCATCGTAGATGCCGGCGTCGATGACCGTATCGATGTGCGAGCCGATGAGCAGCGGTGCCTTGCCTGCATTGTCAGCGACTTGCCAGATGCCGAAGATGTTGCCGATGCGGTCGATGGCGACATCGAGCCCGGCCCGCCGCAGCCAGGCGACGAAGAGGTCGCGGCCCTGTTTGTCTGTGTCGGAGGCCGCCAGGCGGATCAGCCTGCCCTCGCCATCGCGGCCAACGGCGCCAAGTTCGCGAATGCGGCCAAGCAGGCGTTGCGCATCGATCGAAATCATGGTGTTGCCTCGGCAGCCAACCTGCCGGCCAGCACGTCGGCCGGGCTCATGCCGACCAGTTCGGCATAACGAAGCGGGTCGGTCGCACCTTCTGTGTTGATCACCAGCACGCGGGATTTGCCGTCGAGGCCGAGTTCGGTTCTGTTCTCGGCCACCGCGCGGATCAGCCCGGCAAGGCCGACGCCGCCGCTTTCGCCGGCGACGACCACCGGATCACTGCCGGCCGGCCGTGCCAGCCGTCGCATCACGGAGACAGCGTCGTCCTCATTCACGGTCATGAAGGCATCAGCGGCGCGCGCCAGCACGCGCCAGGCGACTTGCGAGGCCTCGTAGCATTCAAGCATGGCCATGACAGTCGGCTGGTCGTGCGCCACCTTGACCACGTGCCCTGCCCGGGCAGCCCCGGCAACGCAGGCCGCGCGGGCGGGCTCGACGACAACGAAGGTTGGCCTCGCCGCGCCGAGCACGATGGCGAGATGGCCGGCCACCGCGGCGGCAATGCCGCCGACGCCTGCCTGGACGAAGACATGGGTCGGCGGCTCGCCAAGCTGGCGCAGCGCCTCGCGCACGATCGCCGTATAGCCCTGCATCACCAGGCCGGGGATGCGCTCATAGCCCGGCCACGACGTATCCGACACCACGGTCCAGCCTTTCTCTGCCGCGACCCTGGCGGCCTGCCTGACCGAATCGTCATAATTGCCGTCGACACGGACCATCGCCGCGCCATAACGGGCGATTGCCGAGACGCGCTCGTCGCTGACGCCGGCATGGACAAAGATCACGGCCCTGGCGCCGGCAAGCTCAGCACCTTGCGCGACGGAGCGGCCGTGATTGCCATCGGTGGCGCAGGCAAGAGTCATCCTCGCGGCGACCGAGCGAACCTCGGCCCGGTCGAGATCCTCAACGTCGACGTGACGGCCAAGCCGCTTGCCTGCCTCCTCAAGCACAAGGCGAAAGACAGCATAGGCACCGCCCAGCGCCTTGAAGCTGCCGAGGCCGAGACGAAAGCCCTCATCCTTGACATGCACCGTGCCGAGGCCGAGTTCGCCCGCCAGCGCCGGCAGCGCGTGCAGCGGCGTCATCGCATGATTGTGGCGATGGTCAAGAAAGTGCTCGACCGTATCCGCCCCGGCAATCCCGAGGGTTTCGGCGTCGGCGGCATCAAGCGGCTCACCGTGCAAGACATTACGATTGGGCAGGAACACTGGCGACCTCCTTGGGCAGTCAGCGAGAACATATTGCAAGACAGGCGCAAAGAGCGCTGTAATTGGGCCGCCCAAATGCAAGTTTGTTTCGCGGAACACCTCCATTGCCTCCATCCCCGCTCGACAATTTCGATCTCGCCATCCTGGCCATCCTGCAGCGGGACAACAGGACCCCGCAGCGGCTGATCGGCGAAGCGGTCAACCTGTCGGCACCAGCCGTGCAACGCCGCATCAAGCGCATGGAGCAGACCGGTGTCATTGCGAGCAATGTCGCAGTCGTCGAACCGGCCGCGGTCGGCCAGCCGATCACCATCTTCGTCGAGGTGGAGCTCGAGAGCGAGCGCACCGAGCTCATCGACGCCGCCAAGCGGCAATTCTCGGAAACGCCCGAAGTGCAGCAATGCTACTACGTCACCGGCGAGGCCGACTTCATCCTCGTCATGACGGTGGCCGACATGGGCGCCTATGAGGCGCTGACGCGAAAGCTGTTCTTTGACAGCAACAATGTCCGGAAATTCCGCACCTTCGTCGCCATGGACCGCGTCAAGGTTGGCCTGACGGTGCCGTTGCCGGGTTGAGCCCTGCGGCAGCCAGGGTCCACATGCCATGCTTTGACATTCTACAGTACGCGAATTGAGCAGGGAGGCGCGCTTGGACGACACGACATCGGTAGCGATCATCGGCGCCGGGCCGGCCGGCCTGGCCGTCGCCGCATGCCTGCGGCAGGCGGGCATCGACTTCATCATCATCGAAAAAGAGTTACAGGCCGCGCCCGCCTGGCGGCGCCACTACGAGCGCGTCCACCTGCACACGACCAAGCGCTATTCGTCCCTGCCCTTCGTGCCGTTTCCGAAGCACTATCCGCGCTATGTGCCGCGCGACCTCTTCGTCGACTATCTCGATGCCTATGCGCAACGTTTCGGCTTCAAGCCCCGATTTGGCGAAACGGTGAAAGCGATCACCCGGGAGGGTCGTGGCTGGCGTGTGGAGGCGACATCCGGCTCGTTGCGCGCCAAGCATGTGGTGATCGCGTCAGGCTACAATGCCGAACCCTTGCGGCCCGGATTTGCCGGCGTCGAGACGTTCACGGGCCAGACACTACACAGCGCCGACTATCGCAATGCCACGCCGTTCGCCGGCCAGTCGGTGCTGGTCATCGGCATGGGCAACACCGGTGCGGAGATCGCGCTCGATCTGGTGGAAAACGGCGCACTGCCGACGATTTCGGTGCGCGGCGGCGTTCATATCGTGCCGCGCGAACTGTTCGGCGTACCCATCCAGATGGTCGGCATGGCGACGCGCCTGGGGCCGCAACGCTTCAATGACGTTCTTTTCCCACTCATCCTCGACCTGGTGCAGGGCAGGCTGGAAAAATATGGGCTCAGACGGCCGGGACAGGGATTGCTGGAACAGATTGCGATCGCGTCGCGCATTCCGGTGATCGACGTGGGCACCATCGGCAAGATCCGCGACGGCGCGATCAAGGTTGCGCCCGACATCGCCGAGATCACCGAACGCGGCGCCCGTTTTGCGGACGGCAACCACAGCGAGTTCGACGCGATCATCTTCGCTACGGGTTATCGGCCGGGCTATGCCAAGTTGCTCGAGCCCGACATCCAGCCGGATCGCAGCGGCGTTACCGCGCAAGCTTCGGACCTCGGCCTCTACCTCATCGGTTTCCACAATGCAGTCACCGGATTGCTGCGCGAGATCGGCATCGAAGCCCAGGCGATCACCGATGATATCCGGCACCGGCTGGACAGGAAAAAGGCAGCGGAGACCCTGCCGGTATAAGCCGCGCCTGCAGGCGGCTGACGGGCTTCGGCCTGCTCAACTCGCCTTGCGCAGCCAGACCTTGTTGTCGTGGAAGGCGGCGCCGCCATAGGGGGCCGGCGCGTCGGCGCCGGTCAGCACGTTGATGCCCTCGCCGCGCTCATGCGCGCTGTTGGGCCAAATGCCTTCGGCGATCACCACGCCACGCTTGATGCCGCCGAAGACCTTGGCATGCAGCACCAGGTCGCCGCGCCGGTTGCCGACCTCGACACGGTCGCCGTCGGCAAGCCCAAGCTCCGCCGCATCGTCGGGATGCAGGAGCAGCACCGGCCTGCCTTCCTTCTCCTTTGACACCGGTGTCTCGGCAAAGGTTGAGTTCAGAAAATTGCGCGCCGGCGAGGTCGTCAGCCGGAACGGATGCTGCTCATCAGCCACCTCGATCAGGTCGACATGGTCGGGAAACTCCGGCAGCCGTTCCACCGGTCCGAACAGTCCCATGCTTTTCGGCGGCCGGTTGGGAGCCGCCTGACCGGTCCAGTCGGCGCGGAAGCGGAATTTTCCATCCGCATGGCCGAATCCGCCAATGAAATGCGCGGTCTCGAAATCAGGCTGCAGGTCGACCCATTTCTGTTCTTTCAAGCTGTCGAAGCTGCCCAGCCCGCGCTTGCCCAGAATGATGTCGATATGCTGCTGTTCGGTGAGACCAAAGCCCGGGCGATCGGCGACGCCAAGACGCCTGGCCAGTTCCTCGATGACGAAATGGTTGGTGCGCGGCCCTTCCGGCGGCTCGATCAGCTTCGGCCCCAGCGTGATGTGCTGGTTGCCGCCGCCCTTGTAGACGTCGTCATGTTCGAGAAACATCGTCGCCGGCAGCACGACATCGGCGAGCTTGGCGGTGTCGGTCATGAACTGCTCGTGCACGCAGGTGAACAGGTCGTGGCGCAGAAAGCCCTGCTTCACCAGCCGCTGCTCGGGCGCGACATTCACCGGATTGGTGTTCTGGATCAGCATCGCCGTCACCGGCGGGCCGCCATAGAGCGCGTCGCTGGCGCCGGTCAGCACCGGGCCGATGCGCGAATGGTCGAGATGGCGGATCGCCGGATCGCGCATCCTGGCGCCCTCCAGCAGTTCCTGGTTGAGCTTGAAGATCCCGGAATTGGAATGGAAGGCACCGCCGCCCTCATACTGCCAGCTGCCGGTGACCGCCGCGATGCAGGACGCGGCATGCATGTTGACGGCGCCATTGCGCTGGCGGGCAAAACCATAGCCGAGGCGGAAATAGGTCTTCTTTGTCGTGCCAACCAACCGGGCGAAGGCTTCGATCTCGGCGACGCCAAGCCCGGTGATCGCGGAGGCCCATTCCGGCGAGCGGGTCTTCAGATGCGCTTCCAGCCCGGCGGGATCGTCGGTGTATTTCGAGAGATAAACGCGGTCGGCCAGGCCTTCCTTGAACAGCACATGCATGACCGCGCAGGCCAGCGCGCCGTCGGTGCCGGGTTTCAGGACCAAGCCCATGTCGGCCTGCTTCATGGTCGCGTTTTCATAGACGTCGATGACGACGATCCGGGCACCGCGGTCCTTGCGCGCCTTGATGGCATGCGTCATCACATTGACCTGGGTGACCACGGCATTGGTGCCCCAGATGACCACGCAGTCGGACTTCGCCATCTCGCGCGGATCTGGCCCACGCAAGGCGCCCGCCCCCATCATCCAGCCGGTCCAGGCCAGATTGGTACAGATCGAGCCGAAGAAGCCTGAATATTTCTTGGCATGGCGCAGCCGGTCGATGCCGTCGCGCTGCACCAGTCCCATCGTTCCAGCGTAGTAATAGGGCCAGACAGTCTCAGAGCCGTATTTCGCCTCGGCGGCGACGAACTTTTCGCCGACGAGATCGAGTGCGGCCTCCCAGCTCGCTTCCTGCCAGGCGCCATCGCCCTTGGCGCCGGCTCGGATCAGCGGCTTCAGCAGCCGGTCGGGGTGATGGACGCGGTCCGCATAGCGGGCGACCTTGGCGCAAACGACCCCCGACGTGTAGCTGTTGGCCTTGGCGCCGTGGACGCGGCCGATGCGGTTGTCGTCGAGCAGTTCGACCTCTAGCGCGCAGGTCGACGGACAATCATGCGGACAGGCCGAATGGCCGATGCGAAGCTTGGTGTGCTGGTTCATGGGGTGAGGTTAGCCGGTTCCGAAGTCCGGGTGTAGGGCCAAGTTGGCGCAGTCCTTCTCCCTGCTGACTCAGCCGCGTTCCACTGGTTTTCAGAATTGCGTCGTCAGCGACGTCAGCCATTCGGGCGAGACATTGACCAAGGCCGTCTCCAGCGCCTTGTCGAAGCCGGACAGTATGGCACCCGCGGTGAACAGCAGCAGGACGCCTAGCGCGACCTTCAGTCCGCCGCCCGTTTCCGCGATGCGGCCGCGCCAATGTAGCAAGGTTTCGCGCGACAGCATGCCAAGGATCAACAATGGCGCTGCCGCGCCGATGCCAAACAGGACCATGATGGCCGCGACCTGACCAAGGTTGTGTCCCTGAGCGGCAAGAACGGAGGCCGCTCCGAGTGTCGGGCCGACACAAGGGCTCCACACCGCTCCCAGCAGCAGTCCGACACCGAACTGTCCCCAGAGACCAGCCGAGGAAAATCCTCCGAAGCGCTGCTCCACCCAATTGCCGGCCGGGCCGGCGGCCAGCGCGACGCGCGCCTGCAGGGCAGGCACGACCAGTATGGCGCCGAGGAAAAGCATCAGTACGGCAGCGGCGCTGCGAAAAACACCACCGTCGAGCCCGATGGAAAATCCGATCGTGGCAACGAAGAGCCCTATAACCGTAAAGGAGATGGCAAACCCTGCAGCCAATGCAACAGGACCGTATCGATGCTGGCTGACAGCAGCTCCGAGCACGACCGGTATGAGCGGCAGGACGCAAGGCGATAACGTCGACAGCACGCCGGCCGTGAACGAGAAGGCAACACCAACCAGCATCGCCGTCGCTCAGATGGTGGTGTCAAGCAACTGCTTGATGGAGTCCGCCTGAGTCACGCCGACCAACCGGCCGACTT
Source organism: Mesorhizobium erdmanii (assembly GCF_013170725.1). NCBI lineage: Bacteria > Pseudomonadati > Pseudomonadota > Alphaproteobacteria > Hyphomicrobiales > Phyllobacteriaceae > Mesorhizobium > Mesorhizobium erdmanii. The sequence continues at coordinate 4,733,572 of NZ_CP033361.1, forward strand.
CCTTCGTGCCCTTGTAGGTGATCAACGTGCTCTGCATCTGCGCACCGAAGGCGCGGACGATATCTTTCTGTCGATCGAAATCGACTTCGAAGACAGCCAGATCCGCATGTTCGGCCATCGGCAGCAACTGGCCGAGAACCTGCTTCTGCGCCTTGCACGTCGGACACCATGAAGCGGTGATCTCGACCAGGATCGGCTTGCCCGCCTTCTGGGCGGCATCAAACGCTTGCTGGGTGTAGGCCATGTGTTCGGCGGCCAGTGCCGCAGGCGCGCATGCAATGCTCGATACGGCGGCAAGGGCGATGAGAAATATACGACGGTCAAACATAGTTCTGCTCCCGGAAGCGATGGCAAGGTATGAAGCCCAGCATGGCGCCATAGTCCGTCATTCGCATCACGGCGGCCAGTCGTTACAGCCTCACGGTCATATTATCGCCGAAGCAACGCACAAGCGCCGAGACAAGGATGTAGCGTTACTCCGCCGTGCCTTCCTCATACTCGGCCGACATGGTCAGCCACTTCTCCTCGTGGCCGGCCAGCGTCTGGGCTAGTTGCGAACGCTCCTTTGCCAGGCGTGTCGCGGTCGAGGGATCCTTTTCGTAGATCGCCGGGTTGGCCAGTTCGTCCTCGATACCGTCGATGCGCTTGCGGATTCGGTCCATCAGCGCTTCGGTGGCGCGGATCTCCTTGGCGAGCGGTTCAAACGCGGCGCGGCGCTGGGCTGCCTCGCGGCGACGGTCGGCTTTCGACGCCTTGTCGGCCTCGCGCCGCTCGCGGCGGTCGCCGGACACGCCAGTGACCAGCGTCTTATAGTCCTCAAGGTCCCCATCATACGGGTTGACCGCGCCATCCTTGACCAGCCACAGCCGATCGGCCGTCGCCTCCAGGAGATGGCGATCATGCGAGATCAGGATGACGGCGCCGGGAAACTCGTTCAGCGCATGGATCAGCGATTCACGGCTGTCGATGTCGAGATGGTTGGTCGGTTCGTCGAGGATGAACAGGTTCGGCCCTTCGAATGCCGAAAGGCCCATCAACAGCCGCGCCTTCTCGCCGCCGGACAGGTCCTTGGCGGGCGTGTTCATCTTCTCCGTCGACAGCCCGAACTGGGCGACGCGCCCGCGCACCTTGGATTCCGGCGCTTCCGGCATCAGCCGCCGGACATGCTCGTAGGCGTTTTCCTCAGGGCGGAGATCGTCGAGCTGGTGCTGGGCGAAGATCGCCACCTTGAGCCCGGGCGCCACCGTCATCGTGCCGGTCTCCTGCTTCAGCCGGCCGGACAGCAATTTGGCGAAGGTCGACTTGCCGTTACCGTTGGCGCCAAGCAGCGCGATGCGGTCGTCGGCGTCGATGCGCAGCGTCATCTTCTTCAGGATCGGCTGCCCCTCGGTGTAGCCGACATTGACGTTGTTCAGCGCAACGATCGGCGAGGCCACCGTCTTGACCGGTTCAGGGAAAGAGAACGGCCGCACTGAATCATTCACGATGGCCGCGATCGGCTTCATCTTTTCCAGCGCCTTGATGCGCGACTGCGCCTGCCTGGCCTTCGACGCCTTGGCGCGGAAGCGCTCGACGAAAGACTCCATATGCTTGCGGGCGGCTTCCTGCTTGACGCGGCCTTTTTCCTGCAGCTCCTTCTGCTCGGTGTACTGGCGCTCGAACTGGTCGTAGCCGCCGCGCCAGAAGGTCAGCTTCTTCTGGTCGAGGTGAACGATCGAATTGACGGCGCGATTCAACAGATCGCGGTCGTGCGAAATCAGAAGCACCGTGTGCGGATACTTCGATACATAGTTTTCCAGCCACAACGTGCCTTCGAGATCGAGATAATTCGTTGGCTCGTCGAGCAGCAGCAGATCAGGTTCTGAAAACAGCACGGCGGCGAGCGCCACGCGCATGCGCCAGCCGCCGGAAAAGGACGAGGCGGGACGGCGCTGCGCGGCGTCGTCGAAGCCGAGGCCGGCCAGGATGGTGGCCGCCCGGGATTCGGCCGAATGCGCGTCGATGTCGGCTAGCCGCATGTGGATGTCGGCGATGCGGTGCGGATCGGTGGCGGTCTTTTCTTCCTCGAGGAGTGCCGTGCGTTCGAGGTCGGCCTTGAGCACGATCTCGATCAGCGGCTCCTCGGTTCCCGGTGCTTCCTGCGCCACCTGGCCGATGCGCGTGTTCTTCGGCAGGTTGATGGAGCCGGTCTCGGAGGGGAAATCGCCGGTGATGGCCTTGAACAGCGTCGTCTTGCCGGTGCCGTTGCGACCGACAAGGCCGGCCTTGGTGCCGGCCGGCAAGGTGAGCGAGGCATGGTCGAGAAGCAGGCGCCCCGCCATGCGCAGCGAGAGATCGTTGATGATAAGCATGGCCGCGCTTTCGCACGGGAGACACCAGCTTCGCAAGACCTTGCGGACCAGTTGGCCACGCAAGGTCGCGAAACGGTGTCCGCAACTAAAGCGCGTCGCGCTGAAACGGATTCAGGCGACGCGCTTTAAGTCTTTGTTTTGATGCATGTCGTTGTCCCAGAACCGCTGCACACTTCTGGGCGACATGCATTAGGCCGTCAAGGTCGCGAGCCGGCCGCCTCCTTGCCGGCCCAACCGAACTCAGGCAGTGGCCTTGCCACGCTTTGTCGTCTTGGCCACGACGGCCGGCGCGGCCGGCTTGCGGCCAAGTCCGGTCGACTTCGCCAGCGCCGACCGGGTCGCCGAGTAATTCGGAGCGACCATCGGATAATCCGGCGGCAGGCCCCATTTGGCCCGATAGTCGTCCGGGCTCAAACCATAGTCTGTCCTGAGGTGTCGCTTGAGCGACTTGAACTTCTTTCCGTCCTCCAGGCAGATGATGTAGTCGGGAAACACCGACTTTTTCGGGTTTACAGCCGGAACCAGGCTCGGGCTTTCCACGACGACCGCGCCAGCCAGCTTTCGTACCGATGCGCTGACGCTGGCAATCAGGTCAGGCAGGCCGGAAGCCGGAAGCGGATTGTTGCCTACATAGGCAGAGACAATATCGGCCGTCAGCTCGATAACAGTCTTATCCTCGATATTTGACAATTCTTTCACCCTATTTGCGACAAAGTCATCCACCCCAGCGAAGACTTCTGTCGATGTATCTCTTTAACCGCGTCCCCCAACGGGCGCCAAGCGCCAAAACGAATCAAGACTTGACGACAACTATTTTTATGGGAAATCGGCGTCGCGCAAATTAGAAAATCTAATACTTAGACACAGCAGACTTGGTTGACCGGGCGTCGGCCAATATCTCAAGAATACGCCGCCAGCGGGCACAACGCCCAAAATCCTTCTGCTCAATCGCCTTTTCGGCCTTCATAGCCGCGTAAAGTGGTGCCTCGGCGCCAAATTCCTTGATCAGCCAAAGTGCTTCCTGCCTGGCGAGACGTTCATTGTCGTCAAACATGGTCTTGCGCCTCCGAATGCTCCAGGCCGACCGCGATGCAACTGCCGATGACAAGGACGGCGCCGGCGATGGCGGTCGCCGTCAACCGTTCGCCGGACAACGTCAGCAGCAAAGTCGACGCAATCGGCGTGAGATAGGCGACGACGGCGACCTTGCCACCACGTTCGAGCTTCAGGGCGCGCGACCAGAAGTAATAACCCAGCCCCATCGGGCCGGCGCCCAGATAGAGTCCGAGGGCGAGATCCACGCCGACAGGCCAGGCGACGCCTTCGCGAGCTGACCATAAAAACGTCAAGACGACGCCGATGAGCGACGAAGGCAGCAACAGGCGGTCCGGCGACATGGCGAGCCGGCCCACCACCACCGAATAGAAAGCCATGCACAGCGCGGAGCCGAATGCGGCGAAATAGCCGACGAGGTCGCCCTGGAACCAGTTGCTCTCACGTCCTCCCGAAATCACCAGCGCGACGCCGCCGAATCCAAGGGCGGCGGCAAGGCCCAGCAAGCCCGGTCGCCGCGGATTTTCGAAGGCGATCACCGCCGCGGCAACCATCAAAGGCCAGGTGTAGGCCACGAGATTGGCTTCGATCACCGGCATCGAGGCGAAGGCAACGTATTGGAGCACCATGGTGCCGACCAGACCGATGAAGCCGACCGCCAGAGGAGCGAATGCGGCCCTGCCCGCGACCGGCCGAGCCGCCTCCCGACCCAAGAACCGGATCAGAGCGAAGACCAGGGCAGCTCCCGCAAATTGCAGGAACTGTACCTGCGACACCGGATGGGTTGCCAGAAGGGATTTGCCGACCAGGGCATTGGTCGACCACAAAGCCACCGCGCCAGCGGCGAAGACCAGCGCGGGTATCGAGCCTGATCCAAGCCGAAAGTATCGGCAAGGAGCTCTAGTTCCGCGCTCGACCATGATCTCGTCCGAAACCCGGTTCGCACTTTTCGGGATCATGGTTGGTTACCATGATTCCCTGGCTCCCCCTGGAACCTGTGTTTCGGCGACCGGGGCGGGCGTCGGATGCTCCGCCTCGAACCGGCGATAGGCCGGCAACTGGTTGGTCCAGACATCTTCGGCGAGCTCGTCGACCCATTCGCGGTCGTGGTCGTTGTCGGCGGCGAGATAGAACATCCTGTTGTCGTCGACATAGGGCTTGGCCACCGAACGCTGGTTGAGCACCAGCGTGACGCGCTCGCCATACCGGATCGGCGCCGTACGATGCAGGACACCGAGGAACTGCCCGAGCGTGGCGTAGTTCATCTTGTGGTCGATGCGCATGATGCGGTTGCGCGGAATCTCGCGGCCGGATTCGAGGATGGCGCGGCCGGTCTCGGAATCATCGCAATAGATTTCGAGATGTCCGCCAACCAGCGGATCGCTGATCGACAACGGAATGAGCTCGGTGACAGGAACGCCGTCGCAATGCCATTCGACGGCGCCGTCCCTGGGATTCATGAAGGTAACGGTCGAGCCGACAATCGACAGCGGATAGGGCTCGAGCTTCGTGCCCATCATGTCGGACAGCCGCTCCAGACGCAACTTGTCGTGCAGCAACTCGTTGATTTCGGGGATGAAACGGTCGGCGCCGGTGATGAAGGTCAGATCGAGGTGCTTGTGCACGGCATGGCTGGCCTTCAGCCTGAGCGCCGCTTCCTCGATCGCGGCAAGCAGTGCCGGATCATAGCCGTGCAGATACTGCGCCACGCCGAAACTCGACACTTTCCAGGCGGTTTCGTGGCCGATGATGGCCTCGCGGCTCATCGCATAACGCAGTTCGGGTATGGTATGTGCGTTCATTGTACTTCTCCAAGTGGGGGGCAAACACTTGGTTAACAGTCGATTAAATTAGCCCCCCCTGTAAAATTAGGAATGCTAGTGCTACCGTAAGCCCAGCTTAAGGTCGAAACCCGTGCGTCTGCTCAGTCAGGTCAACCTCAATTCGCTGAAAATCGTGGAGAGTGCCGCACGCCACGGTAATTTCACGCGCGCCGGCGAGGAGCAGTTCATCACCGCTTCAGCGGTCAGCCAGCGCGTGAAAAGCCTGGAGGATCAGCTGCGCTTCAAGATTTTCCAACGCGGCGGCAATGCAGTATCGCTGACGCCGGAGGGCGAGACCTATGTCTCGCGCGTTCGCGAAGCGCTGGAGCGGATCGTCGCCGCCAGCATGGAAGCGACCGGGCAATCGCAGGAGCATGTGCTGAAAATATCCGTGCTGCCGACCTTTGCCGCGCGCTGGCTGTTTCCGCGCCTGCCGCTGTTCCAGCAGCAACATCCCGATATCGTCATGCGGGTTTCGACGTCCTACGCCACGCACGAATTCACGAGCTCCGATTTCGATCTCGAAATCCGTTATGGCGACGGCCATTTCAACGGGCTGCCAGCCGACCTTTTGTTTCGGGAAGACCTGACACCGGTGTGCAGCCGCAAACTGTTCCACGAAGTTCTTGGCAACAAGCCGGTGTCGAGGGTAACACCGGACGACCTCAAGCTCTTTACGCTGCTGCATTCCGACACCTGCACCCAGAACTGGCAATCCTGGCTTGGTTTTGCCGGCGCCAGCTTCGTGCTCAGCGAGACCAAAAGCATCTATTTCGACTCGTGCATGATGTCCTACGAGGCGGCCAATGCCGGAATGGGCTTTGCCGTCGCCAACCGCGCCTATATGGCCAGCGACATTCGCGGCGAGAGGCTGGTCGCGCCCTTTGCTGTCCACCATCCGAACACCGCCGGTTGGTACTTTGTCGCCCCCCACAAGAGCCTTGCCGCACGCAAGGTGCTGCTGTTCAAACAATGGGTCATGGCGGAAGCGGCGCTGACGCAACGCCAATTGGATAGCGACGTCAGGGATTTGGCTTCCGAGGCTGTCTGAAATTCAGATCGGCCCTCAATAGCCCGCAGATGACCGCCGGCCAGAAGATTGAGGACCATCGGTTAATGGACATCCAATCCAGGCAACCCGCTCTGGTCGGCGAAATCGTCGAGCTCAAGCCCCTTCACCAGGAGCATTCGCAGGGACTTCTGAGTGCGGCCACGGACGGTGAGCTGTGGAATCTGAAGGCCACCGTGGTCCCGGGGCCAACCACGATCGACGGCTATATCGCCACCGCCCTGGCTGGCCGGCAGACCGGGACTGTCATGCCTTATGCGATCGTCCTGCGCAGCACGGGACGGATCTGCGGGAGCACACGGTTCTGGAAGATCGATCGTACGAACAGAAAGTTGGAGATTGGGCACACATGGCTCGGCAGTTCGGTTCAGCGATCGGGCGTCAATACCGAGGCTAAATACCTTCTACTCGCCCATGCTTTCGAGGTCATGGAGTGTGTTCGCGTGCAGTTCACCACGGACGAACTGAACGACGCTTCGAGAGCCGCCATCCTGCGGATAGGCGCAAAGCAGGAAGGGATCCTTCGCAATGAGCGGATCATGCCGGACGGCCGGAAACGCAATTCCGTCCGTTTCAGCATCATCGATTCCGAATGGCCTGACGTGAAGGCAATGCTGCAGCAAAAAATGCGGCGATAGCCAGCGCCGACCGCTCGGCGCAAAGCGAGAACAATCAGGAGTCAGGCGAAGGCCCTTCCCTCCTCCGTGCGCTGGAAATGCGCCAGGTCGAGCGTTACGGACGGGCGGCCCAGAACCGTCAGGATCATATGGGCCTGGCCGCGATGATGGGTCTGGTGGTTGAAGACATGAGCCAGAGCGGGCGCCAGGCGCTGGGAGACGGTGCGCATATCCGACACCGTCATATAGGTGAAGCGGCCTGTCAGCGCCTTGTCGCTCAAACCGGTGAGCCATTCGAGAATCCGCCGATCCTCCACCTCACGCGCCACCCTCAGCTTGGGCAAGCCCCGGTGCAGTATGGCGTCCAGTGCCGTCGGCGCGTCGCCTTCGCCGGTGAAGCGCTTCATCCAGATGCGGTCCGCGGCGAGCAGATGGTTGAGCGTGCCCATCAGAGAACCGAAAAAGGCCCCGACATCGCGATTGAATTCCTCTTCGTCGAGATCGCCGGCGGCATCATAGATGCGGCCATTGGCCCATTGATTGTAGGCCGCAAACATCATGAAGTGCTGTTTCATCTTTTCTCCCGCCGGCCCGCTTCGGGTTTCGGGCGATACCTAGACCGCAAAGGGACACGCGCCAATGGCCATTCTGCTTTACGATCTCGTCGGGCGAGACGAGAGCCGCCCGTTCAGCCCACATTGCTGGAAGGCAACGATGGCGTTGGCGCATAAGGGCCTCGATGTCTCGACCGCGCCGACGCGTTTTCTGGAGGTGCCGACGATCGAAGGCGGCGCTTCGAAAACCGTTCCGGTGATCCGCGACGGCGACAAGGTCGTCGCCGATTCCTTCACCATCGCGCTCTATCTCGACGAGGCTTATCCGGGCCGGCCGACGCTGTTTGGCGGCGATGGCGGCAAGGCGATGGCGCGCTTCATCGAACGCTGGTCGCAATTGACCATTCATCCCTACATCACCACCGCCGCGCTCGTCGACCTCCATGCCATGCAGGACGAGCGGAATGCCGTGTATTTCCGTCAAAGCCGGGAGCAACGCTTTGGCAAGAAGCTGGAAGACGTCGTCACGGCCCGTGACGCCGGGCTGACAGCCTTCCGGGCTGCGCTCGAGCCGCTGCGCTCAATGCTGGGCTACCAGCCTTTCATCGGCGGCGCGTCGCCGCTGTTTGCCGACTATATCGTGTTCGGCGCGCTGCAATGGGCGCGCGTAGCGACGCCGTATCAATTGCTCGACGATGGCGACGTCGTGGCTCAGTGGTTCGCCCGCTGCCTCGACCTGCATGGCGGGCTGGGGCGAAAGGTTGCGGCGGCGGCGTGACGGCGGCAAAACGCCTGCCCTGCCCGCAAGGCAGCTGGGCCATCAATCCGTTGCGAAAATCAGCGGCGGGACAGCCGGCCTTACTTGGCCGCCTTTTTTGGCTTGCTGGTCTTCGGCTTGCTGGCCTTCGCCACCGGCTTTTCTTCCTTGGGGGCGGCCTTTGCCTTGCCGGCGGCAGATACCTTCTTGGCTGGCTTGGCCGGTTTGCCCGCGTCCTCCCGCTCGATGTCGGCCGCGGCCTGGTGCCAATGGCGTTCGTGGTGACCGGCCGGTTGCCCTTCTTCCTGCCAGATCTGGTGGGCGCGATTGCGAATGCGCTCCTGACGATCATCGGTCATGGTCATGTTGTCTCCATTCGGGCCGACTTCAGCGCGGCGCCGACAAGCGACTATAGCAAGCAAAGCGTTGCTGTGCAGCCGTTCTGATCTTGCTCCGGAAAGCCAACAATCGGCTTTCCGTCCGCTTCGCGGACCGGTTCCGGCCCTTCGCTCGCGCTCCGGGCGTTCGTCGCTCGCAAAGCCAAGCAATTGGCTTTCCGTCCGCTTCGCGGACCGCTCCTCACCCCCTTGGCAATGGGCTGGGCGGCTTGTATAGAGCCCGCCACTCTCGATTCCATTCCAAGACAAGGACGACCCATGGCGCTCGAACGCACCTTTTCCATGATCAAGCCGGACGCAACCCGGCGCAATCTCACCGGCGCCATCACCAAGATGCTCGAAGATGCCGGCCTGCGCGTCATCGCTTCGCGCCGGGTGTGGATGAGCCGCCGCGAGGCGGAAGGTTTCTACGCCGTCCACAAGGACCGCCCGTTCTTCGGCGAACTGGTCGAGTTCATGTCGTCGGCACCGACGATCGTCCAGGTTCTGGAAGGCGAGAACGCCATTGCGAGGAACCGCGAAGTGATGGGCGCCACCAACCCGGCCAACGCCGCCGAAGGCACCATCCGCAAGGTGCACGCTCTGTCGATCGGCGAGAATTCGGTGCACGGTTCCGATGCGCCGGAAACCGCCGCGCAGGAAATCAAGTACTGGTTCTCGGACACCGAGATCGTCGGCTGAGCGGCATTGCCAGTCTCATGTGAAAGGCCGGCACCTCGCCGGCCTTTTTCATTGGCGGTCAGCTCGCGGCTCTGAAGCGCAGGATCTCGCGGCCATCCTTGCCTGATATTGCGAGCTTGCCGGCTTCGACCTTGTAGGACGCCGCCTTGGCCAGTGCATCGAACAAGGCCTTTTCCTCGGCCATCACCTCCGGTGCGCAAGCCATGTAGGTCGAGCCGATGTCGCTGATAGCGATGGCCTGGCCATCGACCTTGGCCGTGGCAAAATAGGTGTTGCAAGGGCCACGGCCGCCGGCCTTGCCGGCTTCGCTGACCCTGAACGTCGCCTGCGGCGCGGTGATGGCGCCGATACCGTCGACATAGTCGACCACCCAGAGCTGGCCAAAGACGGAAACCGCTGGCTCCGAGCTGGATGCCACCATCTTCAGCATTATGGTCTGCGGCGCGTCGGTCAGCGGATCGACCTGATGGCGTACGTCGGAGATGAACATCAGCTTGCCGTCGACAGTGATGCGCGCCTGCAGCGCATAGGTCATTTGCGGCCGGATCACCGAGGGGTCGAACTTGATCTCGAAACTGATCGGCACCTGGCCGCCTGGCTTGACAGTCTGCTCGCCGATAATCCTGGCCGGCGCATCGGCTAGCGAGACATCGGCAAGCTGGACAGACAGCACGGCGCTGGGCGGCAGGGCGATGCGCTCACGATAGATCACCTCGCCCCGCACCGCCTTTTCGGCGGCGATGGACTGTTCCGGCACAGCCAGGATGCCGACAACCAGCGGCACCAAACCGAAGACGAAAAACTCCGCGAGCCTGTCCAGCATGACCACCTCCCTTGCCCCGGGTCGCCAACGCCCGAGCCGATCACCTCGCGCAATTTGGCCAAAGGATTGCGGTCAATGCATGGCTGCGACAGGGATTTATTCGGAAGGCGATTACCAGCGCTTCGCGGCCTGCGTGTCGGCTTCCTTGGCTTCGACCCAGCCGCCTACGGAGCCATCGACGCGATGCTCCTTCTTCCAGAAGGGTGCCCGCGACTTGAGGTAATCCATAAGAAAGTTCGCCGCTTCGAACGCAGCCTGGCGATGCGCCGAGGCGGACACCACCAGCACGATGTTCTCGCCCGGGCGAATCTTGCCATGGCGGTGGATGACGGTGAGGCCTTGCAACGGCCAGCGCCGAACCGCCTCGGTGGCGATGCGACCGATCTCGGCCTCCGCCATGCCGGGATAATGCTCGAGCTCCAGTGCCGAGAGCGCGCCCTGCTCGTCGCGGCAGAGGCCGGAGAAAGAAACCACGGCGCCAATGTCGGCGCGGCCTTGCGTCAGCCCAGCGATCTCGGCGGCGACGTCGAAATCCTGGCGCTGGATGCGCACGCTCGGCACCAGGGCGGCCGGCATGAGTGTCAGCCCCCGGTCATCGGCGGGAACAGGGCGATCTCGCGCGCGCCCGCAATCTTCTCGCGATGATCGACATGTTCCTGGTTGATGGCAACCCGGATCACGTCGGGATATTGCAGCGCGTGCTCATAGCCTTCGCCGCGCGATTGCAGCCAGCGCAAGAGGTCGGCGACTGTCTCGATGTCGGCGGGCAATTCGACCTCTTCTTCCGATGTGCCGATGCGCTCGCGCACCCAGGCGAAATAGATGAGACGGGTCGTCATCTCACTCATCCATGATGTGCTTGAGGCCGGCGCGGAAATAGTCATAGCCGGTGTAAAGCGTGACGAGCGCGGCGATCCACAGCAGCACCAAGCCGGTCTGCGTCGTCAGCGGGAATATCTTGTCACCGGCCGGCCCCGCCAGCAGGAAGGCGATGGCGACCATCTGGATGGTGGTCTTCCATTTGGCAAGCTGCGTCACCGGCACCGAGACCTTGAGCGCGGCCAGATATTCGCGCAGGCCGGAAACCAGGATTTCGCGGCACAGGATGATGATCGCCGCCCACAGCGACCAGCCGGCAATGCCGGCATGGCGGTCGGTGTCGGCCGCCAGCAGCAAAAGGCACGTGGCGACCAAGAGCTTGTCGGCGATCGGATCGAGCATCTTGCCGATGTTGGAGGTCTGCTGCCAAGCGCGTGCAAAATAGCCGTCGAAATAGTCGGTGACGGACGCCAGCAGGAAAATAACCAGCGCCGACCAGCGGGCGAAGTCGCTCGATTTCAGATGGCCTTCCAGAAAAAAGCACAGCACAACCAGCGGCACCGCGATGATGCGGGCATAGGTCAGCATGTTGGGCAGGTTGAACGCGCGCTGGGCCATGTCGTGAAGGACTCTCTCTGCCTGCGTACTCAAATCAGAAGCTGATGTAGGGGGTCAACAGGCCAAAATCGATTGGCCAGATGAAAATAGCGCCCTGGCCGTCAGCTCTCGTGGAAATGATTGTAGACCAGTTTGGCCACCTGCTCGGAAATGCCGTCGACCTTGACAAGATCCTCGACCGCCGCACGGCTGACCGCCTTGGCGGTGCCGAATGCCAGCAGCAGCGCCCGCTTGCGGCCTGGGCCGATGCCGGCGATCTCATCGAGCGGGCTCTTGACCATCTCCTTCTTGCGGCGCGCCCGGTGCGAACCGATGGCAAAGCGATGGACCTCGTCGCGGAGCCGTTGAACGAAGTAGAGCACGGGATCGCGCACCGGTAGCGAAAACGAGTCCCTGCCCCTGACGAAAAAACGCTCGCGGCCGGCATCGCGGTCCTGCCCCTTGGCGATGCCGATGGCGACAACGCGATCCTCGATGCCGAGATCCGAGAGAATCTTGCGAACCGCCGTCATCTGGCCCTGGCCGCCATCGATCAGGATGACGTCGGGCCAGGCCGGGAAACTGCCGGAAATATCGTCTTCGATGTCATCACTCGCTTCCCCCGAGGCCGCATCATCGGGCACCGCAACGTCGCCATGCTCCTTGAGCAGCCGCAAAAAGCGGCGCTCCATCACCTCGCGCATCATGCCGAAATCGTCGCCCGGCGTGATCTCGGTCGAGCGGATGTTGAATTTCCGGTACTGGTTTTTGACAAACCCTTCCGGTCCCGCGACAACCATGGCGCCGACCGCATTGGTGCCCATAATGTGCGAGTTGTCGTAGACCTCGATGCGCACCGGCGGCTTCGCCAGGCCGAAGGTCTCGGCGAAACCGGCAAGCAGCCGCCCTTGCGTCGATGTTTCGGCCAGCCTGCGGCCCAACGCCTCACGCGCATTCTGCAAGGCGTTGTCGGTCAAATCCTTCTTCTCGCCGCGCTGCGGCACCGAGATCGCCACCTTGCGGCCGGCGCGGGTGGAGAGCGCCTCGGCCAGCAGTTCCTGGTCCTCGACGCCGTGCGACAGGAGGATGGCGCGCGGCGTCGGCTTGTCGTCATAGAACTGCGCCAGGAACGAGCCCAGCACTTCGGCGGCTTCTAGCGCCGGATCGGCCTTGGGGAAATAGGCGCGGTTGCCCCAGTTCTGGCCGGTGCGGAAGAAAAACACCTGGATGCAGACCTGGCCGCCTTCCTGATGAATGGCAAAGACGTCGGCCTCGTCGACGGTCGCCGGATTGATGCCCTGATGGCTCTGCACATGGGACAGGGCGGCCAGACGGTCGCGATAGATGGCGGCGCGTTCGAAGTCGAGGTCTTGCGAGGCCTGCTGCATGGCGGCCGAAATTTCGGTCTTCACCTTCTGGCTGCGGCCCGAGAGAAAGTCCTTCGCTTCGGCGACCAGTTCGGCATAGCCCTCATGCGAGATTTCGCCGGTGCAGGGCCCGGCGCAGCGTTTGATCTGGTACAGCAGGCACGGCCGGGTGCGGTTCTCGTAAAACGAGTTTGTGCAACTGCGCAGCAGGAAGGCGCGCTGCAGCGAATTGATGGTGCGGCCGACGGCGCCGGCCGAGGCAAAGGGGCCGAAATAGTCGCCCTTGCGCGACCGCGCGCCGCGATGCTTGTAAATGCCGGGCGAGACATGGTCGCCAGTCAGGAGAATATAGGGGAACGACTTGTCGTCCCGCATCAGAACGTTGAATCGCGGCCGCAAGCGCTTAATGAGATTGGCTTCGAGCAGCAGCGCTTCGATCTCGGTGCGGGTGACGACGAACTCCATCGTCGACGTCTCGCGCACCATGCGGCCGATGCGGTTGGTGTGGAAGCGCCCTTGCGCGTAGTTGGTGACGCGCTTCTTCAGGCTGCGCGCCTTGCCGACATAGAGCACGTCGCCGGCGGCGTTCATCATGCGGTAGACGCCGGGCGCATTGGGCAGCCGCTTGACCAGCGTCTGGATCACCTCGGCGCCGACCATGCCCTCGGCGTCGCCGGCATGCGGCGTCCAGTCGATGGCAGTGAAGGCGACATCCGGGCCGGCAGGTTCGACGATCTCCTCGAGCGCCTCGTCCTCGAGGTCGATTTCGGGAGGAAGATCGTCGGCGCCGCCGCGCGCCTTGTTCTTGTGATCCAAAGGACTCATTCCGTCATGCCTGTCACATCGGGCGTCTGCCATGCAAGATGCTGGCCGCCATCGAGCGCGATCATCTGGCCGGTGACCGAGCGTGCCTGCCAGAGATAGCGGATGGTGGCGCCGAATTCCGGCAATTCCGGGCCGCGCTTGAGGATCAGGCCTGCGACTTGCGCATCGAAATCGGAATCGTCCTGGCGCACATTCTTCAGCGTCGGCCCCGGACCGATTGCGTTGACACGAATGCATGGGCCGAGCGCCTGCGCCAACATCTGCGTCTGGGTCCACAACGCGGATTTGGACAGCGCATAGGAGAAATAGCGTGGCGTCGGCCGCCAGACGCGTTGATCGATGATGTTGACGATCAGCCCGTCGCGCCCTTCGGGCAAGGCATCGGCGAAATTCCGCGCCAACAGTGCCGGGGTTTTCACATGGATGGCAAAGTGGCGGTCCCAGGCCTGCCAGTCGAAATCCTCAACGGAATCGTCGACGAAGAGCGAAGCATTGTTGACCAGCAGCGAGATTGGGCCGAGCGCGGCTTCAGCCTGGCCAATGAGGTCGCTGACGGCGTCCATGTCCGTCAGGTCGGCGCTCACCACGGCAGCGCGGCCGCCAGATTGGTTGACCTCCGCAGCCAAGGCATCCGCCTCACCGCGCGAGCGATTGGCGTGGATGGCTACGGCAAAACCATGACTGGCAAGGTCTTCGACGATTGCCTTGCCGATCCGTTTCGCCCCGCCCGTCACCAGCGCCGCGGCAGTGGCCTTGCTCATCTCGTGTCAACCCTCAATTTCGGCTCGAAAAAACGATGCCGACGAAATATGGCCCGCCATGCGTTAAACAGCGTTCGCTCCTGGGGCAGCATTGTGGCGAAAAGCCCGGTTCGGCATGCCGACACGTCTTGGACTAGCGACCGCCGAACCGCAATATAGGGCGCCGGAGTCCTTGCACCAAGCGGTGTGCAGCGCAGCATGAAATGGCTGCTGACAATTCGCTGTTGCGAAGATGCAACGTCAAGGTTCTGCCTCATTCGCGCCGGGGAATGACCCAAGTTCAGGTTCGCTTCAGCCGCATTTTGACACGACATTTGGAACCGACGAACGCCAGATCCGTTTCACCCCCCGGACGGGTTGATGGCGATCGTGAGAAACAAGCCTGTGTCCTGTGGCTTAAGGAGTAAAGAACAATGCAAGCCAATCTCAAATTCGCAAGGCCGCTGGCCGTTGCGCTCGGGCTCTTCGCCCTCGGTGGTACCGCTTATGCTGCGGACGTCGTTCAGGAAGAGCCGCCGGCACCCGCCCCGGTTGCCGAATTGCCTGTAGCATCCTGGGCCGGCCCCTATGCCGGTCTGAACGTTGGCTATGGCTTTAGCGGCCATTCCAACGCCAAGGATATAGGTGTGAACGTCGGAACCAAGGGCTTTGTCGGCAGCGTCTTCGGCGGCTACCAGTGGCAGCAGGAGAACTTCGTGTACGGCGGTGAAGCCGAACTCGGCTACAACGGCGTCAAGGGCGACAACGCCGGCATCGATTCAAAGGCCGGCTTCGAAGGCTCGCTGCGTGCCCGTCTCGGCTACGCGGTGACCCCGGAAATCCTGCTGTATGGCACCGGCGGTCTCGCTGGCAGAAGCCTGAAGATCGATGATGGTGTCAGCAGCGATCGCGCCACCATGGTTGGTTGGACTGCTGGTCTCGGCACCGACATCAAGCTGACCGACAATGTCTTCGGCCGCGTCGAGTACCGCTACACCGACTTCGGCAGCAAGAGCTTTGACAATGTCGGCAAGGTCAAGGCGACGGACAACCGCGTCACCTTCGGCGTCGGTATGAAGTTCTAAGTCGTTCAAGCCACGACACGAAAGAGCCGGGCCTCGCGCCCGGCTTTTTTATTGTCCAAGATGTCTTCAGACCGTTCGCTGCTTAGCTCCGAGTTCGTTCGCGCCGGCTGTGGCTTCCGGCGAGACATGGACATAGCCTCCATCTTACGCCCGCGATTGAGACGACTCTCACGCCGGAATCGCGGACGTCAATTCCGGGAATTTTTCGTCGAAGCGCGCCGCCCAGCGGGTCAACCGGCCGCGGCCCTTTTCCCATTTGCCGGCGAAACGCAGCGAGAGATAGCCGAGGCAGGCACGCAACGCGATCTGCCCGGCGGTGATCTTCTTCGGCAGTTTAGGCGGGTTGGCATTGAGCAGATCGAGCGCGGCGGTGATCTTCGTCCATTGCCGGTCGAGCCAGGGCTGATAGACCATCTCCTCAGGTCGGGTGCGGCGCTCATAGACCATCGACAGCGCGCAATCGCAGATGCCGTCGGCCAGCGCTTCCAGCACTTCCGCTTCCAGCCGCTTGTCGGGATTGCGCGGGAACAGCGCGCTCTTCGAAATCCGGTTGAGGTGCTGGGTGATGGCGCGGCTGTCGTGTACCGAACGGCCATCGTCGAGCACCAGCACCGGGATCTTGCCGAGCGGATTTGCTCCGGTCAGCTCGGCCGGTTTGTCCTCCGTCTTGACCGGCACCAGATCGATCGCGATGCCGGCATAGGCAGCGGCCATCCTTACCTTGGAGCTATAGGGAGAGGTGGATGCGTAGAGCAGCTTCGGCATGATCGGTTTCCTGTTTGCAGGCATCCAGTGTTGACTGGACAGGCGCTCGCGATCAATCGCCAGAGGGCAAGAAAACAACAGCCAGAAACCGGTTGCCGTTTCCGCTCCAGACATCATCGACAAGCCTACAGACTGGTACGCTGGAAAACGCCGGCGAACGACCACGGCAGGCTGACGGTACTCTGCGGTCGCATCTCACAAGCCTCACGGCGTTGCGCCGAGGCCTTCGCCAATCGCGGCAAGTCGACAATCCAAAGAGCGAGCGAGGCAGCCAACCGGCGCCTCGCTTTGCTTGCCCCTCGGTCCCATCCCGATGTTCGGCCCTCAGGGCTGAACCCGCTGCCGGACTTGCTTCGGTCCAGTGCGTCAGAGCGTCCTTGCCAGGTCCCGAGGGAAAGGCGACGCCCCAACGACCGGTCTACTTCTTGGCCGGAGCCTTCGCCTTCGCAGGCGCTGCCTTGGCCTTCGGCGCTGCGGCTTTCTTCACCGCGGGCTTAGTCGCGGCGGCGGCTGCTTTCATGGCCGGCTTTGCTGCTGCTTTCGCGGCCGGCTTTGCTGCTGCCTTCGCGGCGGGCTTTGCCGCTGCCTTGGCGGGCGCCGCCTTCTTGGCCGCGGGTTTCGCCGCGGCCTTGGCCGCAGGCTTCTTCGCCGGTGCGGCCTTGGCCGCCGGCTTTGCCGCTGCCTTGGCGGGCGCCGCCTTCTTCACGGCGGGCTTCGCCACAGCCTTGGCCGCAGCCGGCTTCTTGGCCGGTGCTGCTTTCGCTGCGGGCTTTGCCGCCGCCTTCGCAGGCGCTGCTTTCTTCACTGCTGTTGCGGCCTTCGCCGCGACTGCTTTTGCGGGTGCTTTCTTTGCCGGTGCCTTGGATGCCGGCGCTTTAGATGACTGCTTAGCCATGTCATGCCCCTTCACGTTATGCCGATGGCCGTGAATGACCCCGGCGCGCAATGCATATCTGACTCGCGGCTCGCTAGCCAGCGAAGCAATGGTATGATTTTCTCAGCTTAAATTTTCGTTGAGATCGAGACACGATCGCACTCATCATCGCGAAAATCCGCTGTTGATCTTCTGATATCGTCCGCAATTTCACGTAGGCATTCTCGATGCGGAGCTACCATGAAGCTCAGAAGATTAGCGAGCAGCTTCGCGCACGATGTTCGGCCGCGAATATCGCGACCTGCCACCTCGTCGAGACGATCATCTTCTGTATTTGAACAGTCCATGCGGATCACGATCGCGACGCAGCGACCGATCTGACGATTACCTTGTCAAGCATACGTTCGTCACTTGCGGTGAGTTGACAGATAACTCTGCACGGCAGAGTATTCTGCAAGAGAAAAGTTGCGGCTTTGATTTCGACCGCACCAAGGCAAGTGACACGATCGCCGCGCGCGACCGCCAAACCGCATGGAAACGGTCCAGGGCTTTGCCGCAGTGGAGCCGAACGATGAGTGCCGACGAGATCATCCATCAGATTACACGGCTGCGGATCATGGCCGTCCTGAACACGCTGGAAAGGCGCGAGGCGATGGAGTTTACCCAGTTGAAGGCCATGATCGAAACCACTGACGGAAATCTCGGAGCACATCTCGATACGCTGGCGCGGGCAGGCTATGTCGACGTTGAAAAGCTCTTCGTCGGGCGGCGACCGCAGACCCGGGTCAAGGCAACGACGATTGGGCGGCGAGCCTTTCGCGGTCACATTGCCTTTCTTCGCAAGATCATCGATCAGGCCGAGGCCGGGCAACGCAGGAAATAGGACTGCGATCGAGCGATCTCCAAATTCACACTCTGCTGGCGTTTGTCCGGGATAGGCATCGCGCATCCCGTCAACACAGCAAGACGCCTGCGGTTGATCGAACCGCAGGCGTTAAAGCCATCGAGAATGGAAAGTTGCGTCTAGCGCAGGACCCGGCAGCGGCCGTTATAGACCATCCAGCGGTCGAAGCCCGCGACGCAGAACTCGACATTGTCGCCAATCGAGGCAAAGCCCTGGCCTTCCTCGATCAGATACCAGATGGTGCGGGCGCGGCCGTCGGAGAGACTGACGGTGGCGCCGCAATAGCGGCGGCCGATCGGCCAGGAGTCGTTGGCCGGCAGGTAGCGGTGCTGGTGGATGCGCTGGAAGTCGGTGATCTGCACGTCCGGCAGATGCGGCACGTGATGCACCTGGTAGGAGAAGCGGCTGGTGATCTTGCTCAGCACCCAGGGCTGCCCGCAGACGCCGCCATCGTCATCGGAATAGACGCCAAGGTCGGCCGCCTGCACCGCCTGCGTCACGCCGAGAGGCACGGCAAGCGGGGTGCAGAGCGAAATCAGGGCGGCAAGGGCGGATTTGGCGAAGCGAGTCATGACAGCCTCTCAAGGTCGATTACGCGCACTGTGCGGATTCGCTTGGCGGCGGTCAAGCGGTTGCTCAGACAATGGTTTCCAGAAACCACGCTAGACCGTTGCCGCAAGCAATAATCCGCCGACAACAGCGAAATTGACCAGGAAGGCAGACCGCAGCACCTGCCGTTCCGACCCCCTGCAGGCCCAGAACCGTAGCAGGAGCATGTTTGCCGCCAACGTAAACACCACCAGCGCGCTAGCCGCGAAGGGCATCGCGATGCCCTTGGCAAGCAGCGAGCCGGCAATGATTTCCAGCGCCGAGCCGACGGCGAGCAGGAAGGCCGGAGCCGGAAGTCGCCGGGCGGCCAGGTACTCGGTCATAGCCCTGAATTTCACGAAATGTTCGATGCCGGCCCATATGAACACGCCGCCGATCAGTAGCGCACCCAGCGCCTGAACCGTTTGAGTAAGCATGCCAACCTCCCACTGAATGTCCGGGTTCAGTTTTCGGGAAGAAAGGCAGGGTTGAAGATGACTTCCCAGAGATGGTCATCCGGATCCTGGAAATAACCGGCATAGCCACCCCAGAACGTCTTCTGGGCCGGCTTGACGAGGCGCGCGCCGGCCCTGATGGCCTGCGCCATCACGGCATCGACTTCGGCCTCGCTCGTGACATTGTGACCGATGGTGAACTCGGTCGGGCTGCGGCCGGTCTGGCCGATGCCGGCGTCAAGGGCGATGTTGGAGCGTTCGAATATCGCGAACTTCAAGCCACCCTGCAGATCGAAGAAGGCGACGGCGCCATGCTCGAACTCCCGGCCGATGATGCCCTCTGTCGGCATCCCAAGTCCGTTTCGGTAGAATTCCAGCGAAGCTGCCAGACTATCGACACCAAGCGTGATGACACTGATGCGAGCTTTCATTTTGATTTCTCCTTTCTATACTCAGGACTTGCGTCGTGACGTGAGCGTGGATGTGGTCGCAAATGCCAGCGGAAGGCTTCATGTGATTTGCCATGATTGGAGCTGCGCGCATTGAAGATTTCGGCCAAAATGGCGAAGAGCGCGGACCGAACGGCGAGCCCAGGAGCAAGATTGCGGGCCAGGCAGACGGATGACGGCTGAAGGGATGGAAGCGGTACTGGCGCAGACCACCGGCTTTTTCCAGGAACGCCCAGCAGACAGGCGACTGGGTGCCGTCTTCGCGTCCGTTTGGATCCACCGCATGCAGGAACAGGACGCTCCACCTGTCGTGATAACGCCGGATGCGACGATCGACCTGCAGTGGATAGACGGCCGATTTCGGATCGCGGGACCGGACCGGGAGCCGCAGATCGAGATGTTGCCGTCAGGAGCGACGATTATCGGGTTCAGATTCCGGCCAGGGGCGGCCGTCGGCTGGCTGGGCGCGTCGGCCAATCAGATCGCGGGAGAACGCCTTGACCTCAGTGACCTCTGGGGTGCGAGGGTGCGCAATCTGGCAGGCCGCGTCCGCGCCACCCACGATCTGGCCGGCATGGTGGGACAGTTGGAGGAGGCAATCGGGGCACATACGCCAAAACACAGTGCACCCGATGCGGTCATGGGCGATGCCTTCGACTTGATCGACCGGGGTCTGCCAGTCGACAAGCCGTTGGTGCCGTTCCTGATGCGCACATTGCATATGACCGAGCGGACACTGCGTCGCCGTTTCGAGGAAAGCTTCGGCTACGGCCCCAAGACTCTCGACCGGATATTGCGCTTTCATCGCTTTCGGCGCCTGCGGCAGGTGTCCGTCGATGCCTCGACCGCGGTGTTGGCGGTCGAGGCTGGCTATGCGGATCAGGCTCATTTGATACGCGAAAGCAGGCGTCTATCCGGCATCACGCCATCAGTGCTGGCTGCCTCTGGACTATAGCGGCGCCCCGGCCAACGCAGTCGAAGCCATGCCCGCCTACTCCCCGGCCAGCCATTCCAGCGACCAGTGCGCCGGCTTTTCCACGGCGAGCAATCTGTGCAGGGCCGGCAGCACGGTTCGCAATTCGCCTTCCAGCGTGAAGGGCGGGTTGACCACGATCATGCCGCTGCCATCGAGGCTGGGCTCCGAAGAGGCCGGCCTGATCTCGAATTCGATGTCGAGGATTTTCGGGATGCCGGATTGCTTCAGCGCCTTCCTGAAGGCGATGACCGCCTTGCGGTCCTTGATCGGATACCACAGCGCATAGAGGCCGCCGGGCCAGCGCTTGTAAGCCCTTGTGAGCCCGGCGACGAGACGACCGAACTCGCCCTCCTCTTCGAAGGGAGGATCGATGAGCACCAGGCCACGCTTCTCCTTCGGCGGCAGATGCGCTCCGAGCGCCAGCCAGCCGTCGAGTTCCATCACCCTCACCTGGAAATCGCCGGCGAATTCCGCCTTCAGCTTCGCGGCGTCCTTCGGGTGCAGTTCGATCGCCGACAACCTGTCCTGCTTGCGCAGGAGATGACGCGCGAGCAGCGGCGAGCCCGGGTATTTCTTCACGCCGCCTTCGGCATTGAGCGACCGAACCGCCTCCAGATAGGGCGCCAGCAGGGCGCCCGCCTTCGCCTCGAACGAGGCGCCGACCAGCCTGCCGATGCCGCCCTGCCATTCGCCGGTCTTCTGCGCCTCGACCGACGAAAGATCGTAGCGGCCTATGCCGGCATGGGTGTCGACGACGCGAAACGCCTTGTCCTTCTGCTTGAGATAATCGAGCAGGCGCGTCAGCACGACATGCTTGACGACATCGGCGAAATTGCCGGCATGATAGGCGTGGCGGTAGTTCATGATCTGTTGCCGTTACACATGTCGTTGCCCCAAAAACCGCTGCACACTTTCGGGCGACATGCGTCAACCCCTGCCCCAGCGCGGCGGCGGTGGTTGCGAATTCGGATTCTCCGGCCGGCTGCCGCCGGAACGCAACGAAAACAGGAAGCCGATCAAACCGATCGCCATCAGCGAGAAGCCAACCGGCCGCGCACGCCGGTCGGTTTCGCCGACGCCGGAGCGCAAGACGAGATCGACCGCCCGCATCGGGATGTCTTCGGCATCGCCCGGACCGACGGTGAAGACATAAGGACCTGAATTGACGGTGGCGATAACGCCGGCCTCGTCGCGAAAGATCTTGTCGGGCAGCTGCGGGCTGACCTGTCGCGGGTTGTCGGCATGGTTGAATTGCAGCGTCGAGGCAAGCACCGTGCGGCCGTTGCTGGCGGCGGTCAGCGTCAACACGGTGCGCTGTTGCGAAACGATGCGTTCGGCCCGCGCGGTCAGGTCGACAAGGACCCGCACCGGCGCGTCACGACCCGAGAGCGACACGGTCAAGGGCTTGAAGCGGCCCTGCTCGTAAACGCGCCAGGTACCGATCTCATGGCCGGAGAAATTGGTCATTGCCCAGGGATAGAGGGCGCCGACACCGATGCCGGCGAGCAGGATCAGGACAAACAGAAAGCGCATTCAGACGGCCACCTTGTAATCATACCTTACCGGCCAACCGGCCCGCACCGGCAGCGTCGCGCAGGCGCTCCATCTCGTCCAGCAGCATGTCGATCCCGAGCTCGAATCATGTCTGCCTATCGCATTCTTTCATCCGCGCCCTCATCCATACGCCACACCTTGCCGCTCGCCGCCGCCGGCGGTGCGCTCACGTTGGCCTCGGCACCTGCCCATGCCGACGACTACGATGCAACCCTCAAGGACATACAGTCGACCATGGGCGGCGTGCCGAGCGTCGTGAAGCAGGACCCCAAAGCCGGTCTGCCCGGAGCCTGGGCCGAGGTCAAGGCCATCGAACTCGACGACAAGACGGCACTGCCGCCAAAGGTCAAGTCGCTGATCTCGCTGGCGGTGGCGGCGCAGATTCCGTGCAATTATTGCATCTGGTCGGAACGCTGGACGCCAAGCGCGCCGGCGCCACCGACGAGGAAGATCCAGGAGGCCGTGGCGATGGCCGCGCCGCTGCTGCCAAAACCCCCAACATAGCGTCAAGTAGCCAGTCCAAACTCTTGATCTTAAACGATTATTCTTTCTTGGGCGAAGACCGTACGACATCGCCGGCGGTAACCCATCCGAGGGTTAACCATTTGCAAATTGTTATGGTTAAGGAACCACTAATTTAGTTGACTATGTTCTCCACAGGTATATTTTTGTGGCGTTGGGATGTGCAATTTGGGCGAGCAATCGACGATGGTGGCACTGGGCGTGTGATCGCGATTTTGGGTCGTGGAGACGGGTGAGCGACGTCACGTAAACCGTGCGGCGCAGGCTCGCCAAACCCAAAGAACAATTAACGCACATCAATGTTGGCAAATCCGCTGATGTGGAGGGTTTGTCTCGTTCTCAAGGCGTAGCTGGGCTGTTTGTCCCGGCTCGGCGGTAGCGTACGCGTTGCGTAAGGGGGTAAGCATGAACAAGGTCATCAAGGTCCTGAAACTGGGATCCGGAATCGGTCAAAGGGAGTCCCACCAAAAACGACGTCGCGCCCTGGTTGCCGGGGGCGCGGGCTTCCTGGGGTCGCATCTGTGCGAACGGCTTTTGCGGGATGGGTATGACGTCGTCGCCATGGACAATTTCCACACCGGCAAGAGATACAATCTCAGCGCCCTTCTGCGTGATCCCAGATTCACCTGCATCGAGCATGACATCATCGATCCGCTGCCTGCGGACCTCGATTTCGACGAGATCTACAATCTGGCCTGCCCTGCCTCTCCGCCGCACTACCAGGCGGATCCGATCCACACTTTCAAGACCAGCGTTCTCGGTGCGCTGAACCTGCTGGAACTCGCGCGCCGGAACAACGCCAAGATTTTTCAGGCCTCGACCTCCGAGGTCTACGGCGACCCGTTCGTGCACCCACAACCCGAGAGTTACTTCGGCAACGTCAACACGCATGGTCCGCGGTCTTGCTATGACGAAGGCAAGCGTTCGGCAGAAACCCTGTTCTTCGACTATTCGCGGACCTATGGCCTCGATATCCGCGTCGCCCGCATCTTCAACACCTACGGTCGCCGCATGCAACCCGATGACGGGCGCGTGGTTTCGAACTTCATCGTCCAGGCGCTGCGCGGTGAGGACCTGACCGTCTATGGCAGCGGCCAGCAGACCCGCTCCTTCTGTTACGCCGACGACCTTATCGAGGGCTTCATGCGACTGATGAATGCGCCGCATGCGCCCGCCCATCCGGTCAATCTCGGCAACCCAGGCGAATTCACGATCATGGAACTGGCGACGCTGGTCGTCAGCTACACCAACTCCAGATCGAAGATCGTGTATCGGCCACTGCCGGTCGACGATCCGAGGCAACGCAAGCCGGACATTTCCTTTGCGAGGGACAATCTCGGCTGGGAGCCCAGGATCAACCTGGCCCAGGGGCTCGAGCACACCGTCGACTATTTCGACACCCTGCTTTACGGCAGCCGGAGGTTCACCGGAGCAGCCGCTTCATGAGCCGACCGGCGATCCTGGTGACAGGTGGAGCGGGCTTCATCGGCAGTCACACCTGCAAGCTGCTCGCCGCCGCCGGCTATCTGCCGGTGGCGTTCGACAATCTATACCGCGGTAACCGGAAATCCGTCGCCTGGGGTCCGCTTGTCGTTGGCGATATCAGGGATCCGGACGCGCTCCGAGCGGCGATCAGGACCTACCGGCCGACATCGGTCATCCACTTCGCGGCACTGGCCTATGTCGGGGAATCCGTTGACAAGCCGGCGGACTATTACTCGACCAATGTGACCGGCACCATCGCCGTACTGGACGCGGCACACGCGCACGGCATCGACAACATCATCTTCTCCAGCAGTTGCGCAACCTATGGCGTGCCAGAGGCGTTGCCCATTCGTGAGACCTCTTCGCAAAATCCCATCAGCGCTTACGGGCGCACCAAGCTGATGGGAGAACAGATCATTGGCGACTATGCGTCCGCCTATGGGATGAAGTTTGCGATCCTGCGCTATTTCAACGCCTGCGGTGCAGATCCTGACGGCGAGCTCGGCGAATGGCATTCACCCGAAACGCATCTGGTTCCCCGGGTGCTGATGGCGGCGTCAGGCATCATCAACGAAATCGAGGTCTTCGGCACGGACTATGACACGCCGGACGGCACCTGCGTGCGCGATTATATCCACGTCAGCGATCTGGCCCGCGCCCACCTGAAAGCGCTGCAGCATCTCGAGAGCGGCGGACAAAGCCTGGCGGTCAACCTTGGCACCGGGCGGGGCGTATCCATCAAGGAGATCATACAGGCGGTCAGCAGAATAACCTCAAGACCAGTTCCTGCCGTCTTCAGGCCCCGGCGCCCAGGAGATCCGGCCGAACTCTATGCCGATCCGGGCAAGGCACGCGCGCATCTTGGCTTCGTGCCGCAGCTTTCCGACATCGACACGATCGTCAGGACCGCGGCCCCCTTCTTCGGGCTGCAGACGAAACCGGCGAAACTGCCGTCAAGCGATGCGGCGACACCCGTCGCCGCTCGATAGGTCAGAGATAGCGGGGGTGGCAACTGGCGAGCCGGCCAAATCCACTCGGGCTGCAGATATAGGGCGCACTGCCCAGCAGCGGACCACCATCGCCAGGGCTGAAAGCGACCTTCACAGGTCCAAGCGTGCGGACCTTGATCGCCTGCGGTGACGAAAAAGCGTATGTACTCCCAGTCGACGGCACCGTGCTCGTCATTAGAATCTCAGGGTCGGCTCTAAGCGTATGAACCTGATACGTGACGTAGATCGGCTGGACGGCGGGTTTGCTGCGGAGCGGATGAACGACAGGTTCGATGAAGACCGCATCGGTTCGGGCCGCATCGAGACCCTGACAACCCGAAATCATCGCCACAGCCGCGACGATACATAAATTGTATTTGGCAGGACGCAATGCGTGCATTGCGAAATTGACCATCATGTATCCCCTCCTGTCGAGCCGAGAGCGCGTTGCGACATGGTATTCTTTGGCCACATTCACGCTGATGAGCAACCACTCAAACCAGCATCGCACAGAAATATTAGAATGCGCTTATAAATTATACCGTGCGAATGCCTGACGTCTCGCCGTTCTGTAAAATCGAACGCAATAGTACGCCGGGAACTTCGGAAAGGCGTTGACGAGTTACGATATGCGATTCGCGAGTTCCCCAACAGGCGCGCGGCAAAAGCAGCCCACTGTCAAAACAGGGAAAGATTTGAGGTCTGCTGCCCCGCCATGTGGCCAAATCGAAACGCACAATCGCAGGTAGCGTCAACGCGGGTAGGAGGCAGATCGGCTCGATATGAACCGAAACACGACCTAATTCTTGGCATCAATCAGCTTGCGTGTCTCTTCGAACTGCGCGCGTTTGGTGTCGCCCGCTTCGAATTTCCGGTATTCGTCGGAAGGATCCTCGGGGGCTCGTTTGAAGCTGTACCACTCCCCACCCGGCTCCTTGCGCTGCTCGATGGCTCCATTCTTGATGCGGTGGCCATAGCAGGTGCGCTGCTGCCTGCCCTTGTAGGTCTTGGACCGCCAGGCGACCTCCATGCACATCTTGCCGTCTGTAGTTACCAGCCACCTGCCCTCCGCGACCGACGCTGAATCCTGCCCCGACGTCCACGCCCTGAGGGGCCGACCGGTCTGCCCGAAGTAGGCGGCTCCATCTTTCCAAAGCCATGTCCGATCGGTGTAGAGACGCTGCAACTCAAAAGCCGTCGGCACGGCGATGACAGCTTCGGTGGGCTTGGGCTTCTTTTCGTCGGTCGCGTTAGCCGCTCCGGCAAGCGCCAACTGGCCACAAACGACCAGCAGAGGCACAAGCCATATGTGCCGGGCAGACTGGCCGCGCCCCGCCCCTCCAGCTGTACGTGGCCAAGGCAATCTGGTCGAAGCTGTCGGCACAATCAGCGGTCGCATTTCGATTTTCGCATCTCGATCCAGCGTAGCGCCGACACGATCATGACCCAGGACGCGCCACCACGGAGCGTTCTCCCTATCCACGCAACACGTGGCCGCGCGGTCAGCAGCTTGGCATACGAGCATTAACAGCCGGGCAAAGACCGATGTCAACCTTTTGCGCCGTAGCGAGGCGCTTCAGGCCGTGGGGTCAACAGTCTGTAAAACAGGCCGACGTGAGACTTCGACCTCAAGCAACGACGGCCGATCGAAGACGGTTCAAACGCATATGTCGATTGGTATCGGCGCCAATGAAAATCCGGGCGCGAGGGTTGGCCGGCGCGGCCCAAGCCGCCTCACCACTCGCGCCCGGATTCCGTCCCCGCGGAACTCTTGCTAACGCGCGCGGCAGGTCGCGCGCTGGCCAAATCCACTCGGACCGCAGATCCACGGGGAATGACCAAGGAACGGGCCACCATTGCCCAGCTGGAAAGAAACCTTCACTGGCGCCGGCGTGACGATCCTGGCCGGTTGCGGCCGCACGAAGGCTGCGTGGGCAGTCTCGGTCGTGCGTGTCACGCTGGTCGTCTGCATGAGGCGCTGGCGGCTGAACACATGGTTCCGCTTCTTGCCGACGTAGTGGATCTTCTTACCGGGCGCATGCGCCGCGGGCTTGGCGGCGAGCGAACCGGTTGTGGTCGCGTCCATGCTCTGGCAACCGGAAACCATCGACATCAGTGCAACGGCGGCTAAAGACCAGGCATTGTTTCTGCCTCTAACGGCCAAATCCCTCATGAATTGATTCATCATCCATCCCCTGTCGATAAATGCCATCGATTGGACGCGGAGATATTCTTGGTTCGGTGTCTTCCGCGCCGTGCGAACGGTCAATCGCCATTCACATCGTGTCCGAATATTAGGGGATACTTATTAAAATTCGCGCAAACGGCGTGGTGAACGCCGTATTCCGCGCTTCCATAGGATTTTACTAAAATGCTACCGGAGTGGATGACCGAGCGGCAAGACAGCCGTCCATAAGCCGACCGATTTGAGCATCACAACGAATCTTGCAATTCACATACCGGTAAGCGGCGCTGGCGATGCGACCCGTTTCAAGGTACCCATGGCGCTATATGCACCCCTCGATAAACGGGCCGCTGACCCACAACGAACCATCATTGAACATGCTGGTCCCGCTGTCGTCGATGAATCCAACGGCCTTGTTGTCGACACGCAGCCTGTTCTTCGGCACCGTCTGGCCATTTACCCTGACACTCCCGACAAACAGGTTGCGATCGCCCGCCTTGCCGGCCCCGGCCCAGAGATCGTTGGCATAGCGCAGTTCGATCTTCTGCGGATTCGGCATGGCGCCGAGATTGAAGCGAAACGGTACGGTGTGAGCGGACGCTGCCTTCAACTCCTCCACGATGGCATCAGCGGTGATCGCTTTGCTTTCCACCCCCTGGACTTCCATCTGTCCAACCGGCTCTCCGTCGACCAGGACGTCTAGCCGAGGCGATCCTTCAAAGCTGGTGCCGGCGGCGTCGACCTCAAGGCTGGCGATCCGGCAACGTGCCGCGCTTTTCTCCGCCTGCGCGACCATATCCGCCACGCGCCGCTTCTGCGATTGTACCCACCCGGCGATGGGCCGCAGCAGTTCGCTATGGTCGCCCGCTTCGTCCTTGACGAGATTGACTTTTTCCGTGGGATCCGCCTTGAGGTCATACTCCTCGACCTTGCCGGTGGACGCGTTGAAGATGACCTTGCGATCATCTTCGCGATAGCCGAATTGATAACCGCTCCACGGGCTGAAGAAGAATGTCCTATTCGGACGCTGCTTGCTGAACAGGCTGTGGCCCTGCCATGACTTAGGGAGCGGCAAGCCTAGTATGTCAAGGATAGTCGGAGCTATATCGACAATTCCGCCGACGGAATGGACTACATCATCGTGAAAAAGCTGCTTATTGATCATGATGAGGGGAATGTGGACGTTTTCTTCGTATAGCGCACTGGCATGGACGTAGTTACCATGTTCTCCAAATGCCTCGCCGTGATCGCCGAGTATGACCACAAGTGTGGAATCGAGTTTGCCGGACTGCTTGAGTGAATCGAGGATCTGTCCCAGCGCCTGGTCGCCGATTTTCAGAGCATTGAGGTAGGCGTTGAATTTCTCGTCATCCGAGTAGTGAACCTGGACGTTGTCTTTGGACGAAGCAGGCATCGTCGAAAACATAGGACTATCAATCAGATAAGGGTAATGCGTCATAGCGGTGAACATCACGGCAAAGAACGGATCTTCTGAGTTCGCATTCACCCAGTCGATTGTTGACTGCGCCGTACAGAGGTCGCTGTTGTAGTCCATGTTCTTCCATTTTTCATCGCTGAGCCTGAATGTGGGAACGTTGCATTTCTGCCCGCGATAATCCTTGACGACGTCCAACCCCCTCTTGAGCAGAAATTCATTCACGCGCTGAAAACGTGAATCCGCACTCCAGAAAAATGCGGTGCGAAAGCCATTCTCGGACAGGGTACTCGAAATCGAACTTAGCGGCAGATCCGGATGACTCGCCGTCATTCCGTAGTACGATATATCGTTGTACATCGAGCTGAACAAAGAGAAAATGGAATATTGAGTAGACGGTGCATGAGCATATACGTTGTCGAAGCGCATCGAATCGGTTGAAAATCTCTTTATATTTGGCGTTACGGGGTATTTACCGCCAAACGTCTCGATATGCCTCGACGGGACTGACTCCATCATGAAAACAAGTACATTCTTGATCGGGTTTGGCGATTGCGCTTTGAAATTGGAGGTTTCCGCCGGCCGTTCTCCAACACTGGCGACGTCTGGATCGCTGGCGTCGACTTTCATGGTGAAAACGACCGGCGAAGGATTGAGCAAGGCGGATTCAACAAAATGCACAATCGGGTTTTCCATTTTTGCCACCGGCAGGGCCGCAGCCTGCAGATAGCGTTCAGTGCCGAACAGTGCCGAGGCAACGCACAGGACTACCAGGCCCAGAAATATCGTGCGGCCGGTTGCTCCTAGCCGCAAGCATAGCCTCGCTGCGGCATACCCCAGGACGAGGACAAGCACTATGGACAAGGACGAAGCCGCAAAGTCCCTCAGATTGAACGCATCGCGCATGGCGCTCTGGGCGTCGGCGTTCTGCAGGAAGTCGCCGTAAACCAGCCATTGGAAACTGAACGGTTCGCTCAGCATCTTGACGAGATTGACGTTTGCAAAACCCCAACCAAGCAAAACCAAGATCGCAAGATAGAATATGACGACAACGATGCCGGTGCCGAAACCACTTCCCATCGCCAGGAAAAGCAGGACCAAGGTCGCCGCAGTCAGGAATACGACAAAAACCAGGTCATAGTGGCTTGCGGCAATTCCGCTCGGAATTGCGGCGAAAAAGCCTTGTAGCGTCGTTTGCGGGTCGATGATGAAGCTTCGATAGATACCCAAAAGCAGCCAGGAAAACAGTGCGGTGCAAATGATCAGCAAGCTTGCGCGAAAGAAGCGCATGTAACGAATGGAGCTAGACCGTGTATTGGATTCCATCTGACTGATATCCGTACGTTACTCTCTTGAACACCGAAACAACAAGTATCTGACCCTGTGAAGCATCAAGCAAGTGCTTGCGCCGCCATCTAAAGTCCCGCTGGCATCTGATCGGTGCCGGATTCGCCCTCGGCAAAATGGACGAAGATTTTCTATCAACGGCTGGTTTCAATCCCCGGCGATCAAGACCTCATCCCGTGCCTTGCGGCGCTTTGTTCTGGCAATCGGTCCGAGAAGGCGGGCTCACAAGGCTCTTCCGATCCGACTATCTGACAACTGCTGGATCCCAGCCGGGGTCAAAATGGAACGTGCGTGTTCCGATCCCCCCACGGCCAGCGCCCGAGACCGGATAGGCCACGCTGACGATGCGCACACTGCCTGCGCCCTGCTGCAGTCCATATATGCCTTCCAGGCCACGGTCATAAAACGCGGCTCCCGGGACGGAGAGCGCGACACTGGCCAGCACGGCTTGCAAGGCAAGTTTAGCGACATTGCGCCGCAACGAAATTCTGTTCTCCAAGAGGTGCCTGGCGATGATCACGACCACGAGCAACCCGTAGATGAAGGCGTTGAAGGCCGCGAACCAGTAGAAGCCGGTGGCGTCGGAAGCGCGCTCGACGAGAAGGACCGGCAGTGAGGCACAGACCGCAAGCGCCACGTAGGGAACGATAACGCGGGCAGGCAGGAGATTTTTCGGGCCGCTGCCTTTTGGGGTAACCCGAAAATCGACGAACGACTTGGTCAGATAATCACGTATGGACGACAGCGTGCCCGCCAGCACCCACGGCCAACGCGCAAAGAAGGAGAACAACGTTCCTTCCCAACTGATCGTTTTTGCGGTGAGCGGACGTGACAAACCGAAAGCCTTCAGTAGCGCCACGAGGAGAATCAAGGATATGGAATTCGGTGCATAGTAACAAAGAAAATCGGCATAAGTCACATTGGCAAAGCTCCGCCCCGACAAAAGTGCATAGATCGGCATGACATACATCAGTAGCGAGAAGAAGGCGAACAGCGGATACCAAAGCTGCCGAAACAGAAACTGGAACTTGAGCCGCGGCGTCAGCTTGGAAAGATAGATGGGTGAGTATTCCAACAAGATCGTCATCAGGCTTCGCGACCACTGGAATTCCTGCGTGACAAGATCGGCAAAGGTCTGGGGCCCATCGCCATGGGCGATGGCGTCGATGGCATGCACGCCGCGCCATCCGGCCGAGATGAACAGCATGGAAGTCGAGTGGTCCTCGGCCAATTCCGGGCCAAGGCCGCCGACTTGCTTGAGCGCGGCCGTCCGCACCGCATAATGCGAGCCGATGCAGAGCGGCGTTCCGTCGCCGGTGTGGCCGGACTGTAGGGGGCCGTGGAACATCCCTTCCGGAAACAGCCGGCTGCGCGCCGACCAGCTCTCGGCGGCATTGTTGTCGCAAATGCTGGGCGCCGAAACGTAGCCAATCGCAGGGTCGGCAAACGCGGCCAGAATTTTCCTGAGATAGGATGGTGTCGGCACGTGGTCGGCATCCATCTGGGCGACGAAGTCGTAGCGTTCATAGCCATAATGGTCGTAGAAGAACGCTAGGTTCCCCTCTTTGCAGCGCGTTCGGCGCGGCCAGGTCTTGCGGTGATAATCTGCTCGCCCGCGCCGCGACGAAATCATGACGTTGTGGGCATCGCACCAGGCGACGGTATCCTCGGATGGGTCCTCGTCGGCCAGCCAGGTATCATGCGCATAATCCTGCGCCAGCATTGCCTCGAGGGTTCGTGCGACCACGGAGAACGGTTCGGACGGAGCCTTGGTCACCACCATCGCGACCCTCGAATGTTTCGGGACCGTGTGTAGCCCGGAGGGTTTTTTCATCGCATGCACGTTCACGAGAAAATACAGCGGCATGCATGTCAGCCATACGAGCGTGAGCGACGCCAACATGTATGGAAAGATGTGTTCGACGTGCTCGGGCTGCAGCCACCAGAACCAGAAAAATCCAAAAGAGACTGACCAGCAAGCCAGTCCCAACGTCCAGATACGCTGCTGGGTGGCCGACAGGACGGGGACGAGAAAAGGAGCCTCCTCCACCGCCTTGGCCAGCGCCACTCCAGGCCGCCGTCTCGACCTGGTTTTACCGCTGATGGATCCTGCCGAGGAAATACTCATACACGTACGCCGCCACTCGAAACGTCAGCCGAAACGACGACCGACGAACTCCAACCCCGCCCCAGAATCCGTCCGCGCTTTCTTAGAGTCAACTAAATTAAGCGTTCGTTAACTATGCTCCTTGAGAACTGGTTAACTTAACGCATTGAATCGCGGTACGAATTCCCATTGTGTGCTGGCCACGTACCCGCTCTGAAATGGCGTGCCGGCAAAATTGGTCGTCGGAGAATTCGCGGACGGTAAGGCCCAAATTTTCACAGAACCGTCATGCCCCAAGGGCTGCGTTAACCATGTTGCGAAAACCATGGTTAAGCAACTGTTAATTGCACTTGACTCTTGGTCCCGACCGGCTCTTAAATTAGCCAGGGATGATATATCGGGTTGTTGACGCGAATTTGTGAGTATCGCGGCGAATTCTCTCTCTAGCTCCTTTGTGTTGGTGCCTTGAGAGACTACTAAATGGTGGGCTTCGTGCATCGCACGCCACCAATCGCTCGGAAATCCCACAGATTCCCCCAACTGAGCCGATTGGTTTTGGGTGGTCGTATCGACTTCGCGTCGATGCGCAGTGGCGACGCTTTGACTTCCACGGGAAGTTGAGGCGAATGGAGAACAAACATGAAAAACCGTGCGGCAAGTGCACTTGCAATCACGCTGGCATTGGGCGCAAGCATGACATTCCCGACTGCGGGAAGTGCTGGCTCCACTGCGGTTACGGACCCCGTCCAGACGAGCAGTGCGGCTTCTGCGTTCGGATCCTACGATCCCTACGGAGACTTCAGCACCGACAAGACCGCGAGCATCGAGGAGTTGTTCCTGCCTTGGGAAGACGTTGACCTGGCGAGCCTTCCCCTGGCCGATGCCTATGCCCTTCAGCGCAACCGGTCACTCTTGATCACCATCGAGCCGTGGACCTGGTCGAAGGACTGGCGCATTACCCCGAACGAACTGCGCGACGGCATATTGAGCGGCAAGTATGACGCCAACATGCAGGCAATCTGCAATCTGGTGGGGGCCATGAAGAGCCCGGTCACCATTCGCTGGGCGCAGGAAATGGAGGACAAGAACGGTCGCTTCACGTGGGCCAACTGGGCACCCAAGGACTGGATCGCTGCCTACAAGCGCGAGGTCGATATCTGCCGCAAGGCTGCTCCCGCCGCCAAATACATGTGGTCACCCAAAGGCGAAGCGGGCCTGGAGAAATACTACCCCGGCGACGACTACGTCGACGTCATCGGCCTGTCGGTGTTCGGCCTGCAGAAGAAGGACAATGACGAGACCGGCCGTGACCGTACGTTCGCCGAGACGCTGAAGCCCGGCTATGACCGCGTCGCGGGTTTCAACAAGCCGATCGAAGTGGCCGAACTCGGCTATGTCGGCAAGCAGGAATATGTTTCGCAATGGGCCGCCGATTCCCGCAAATCCTATTCGGAGTTTCCGGCCCTGACCTCGGTCGTCTACTTCAACCAGAAGGAAGTGTGGCCATGGCTGGGTGGCTATGGGCTGCCCGATTGGAGGGTTACC
Source organism: Mesorhizobium erdmanii (assembly GCF_013170725.1). Classification (NCBI taxonomy): domain Bacteria; kingdom Pseudomonadati; phylum Pseudomonadota; class Alphaproteobacteria; order Hyphomicrobiales; family Phyllobacteriaceae; genus Mesorhizobium; species Mesorhizobium erdmanii. The sequence goes on from NZ_CP033361.1 coordinate 4,767,311, forward strand.
CAGCACATATTGCCCTAAACTTACTGCGTCGCGTGCAAGTGCAAGCGTAATTGGGCGTAGCGCCAAGTAGTAGGGGTAGGGTTGTGAAACGAGTCTTGGGGAATTTCATTCGAACGGCAGTTGGCTGTTCCATAGCTCTCTTTGCCTTCCAGCTTCCGGCAATGGCCAAGACGGCAGCGCAAGTCGCCGACCTGGGCATGAAGGCCGGGGTGGTGCCCGATGAAGGCATCTACCAGATGTATAAGAACCGGTCGTGGCTCTGGGGCCGAAACGGTGCGGGCTACTTTGCTGTGCAGCGCCGTCGATTCAACGCCTGGACCTCGGACAAGGGCAAGCTCGGTTATGGCGACGGCATCTGGTTCATTCCCGGAGGCGGCAAGCTTTGCTTCCGCGCAAAATGGGGCGGCGCCGGAGGTGACGCCAATGCGCTTTCCTGCTTCGAACATCGCCAGTCCGGCAGAATCATCTACCAGCGCCGCATTCCAGATGGTAAGTGGTATGTCTTCAGGAGCTCGCATCGCAACCTGGCGGACGAGTTCATGAAATTGAAATACGGCGACCACGTCACCCGGAAAGAAAAGCGGATCAAAGCGATGTAGTAGGCATCGCCGGTCGCGGGAAGCCACAGGGCTAAATCAAGCCTTGCGTTCCCAGCGGCGGTCAGATGTCTGCTGCCAGTAGGTCACGGCGTGGCCCGCATCCTTCATCGTCTTCCAATGCGCTCGGGCCGCCTCGAGCTGGGCGGTGTCGTGGCCGTCGAACAGGAACACGGCGCGCTCGTAGCCGGCAAGGTCGGGCGGCGTCGCGCCGTCGACCAGGAACCTTATCCTGGCCTCGTTGGGATTGCCGTCGCCGGTGGTCAAGAGGATGGGCTGTTCGCCGGGATAGGCCTCACGATCAGTGGCGTGTGCCAGGAAAGAATCGTCGCGGAAGGTCCACAGATGCTGGTCGAGCGCGTCGCGGCGTTCCTCGGTGCCGGTCTGCACCACGGCGCGCCAGCCGCGATCGACGCTGCGCTCGAGCAGGCCCGGCAGTGCATCCTCCAGCGTCGATTCAGTCAGATGGTAGAACAGCACGTCGGCCATGGATCGAGGTCAGCTCTCGTAGTGATCGCGCACCAGCCGGTCGAGCAGCCGCACGCCGAAGCCTGAACCCCAGGACTGATTGATCTCGCTCGACGGCGAGCCCATCGCCGTACCGGCAATGTCGAGATGTGCCCAGGGTGTGTCCTTGACGAAGCGCTGCAGGAATTGTGCCGCGATGATGGCGCCGCCATAGCGGCCGCCAATGTTCTTCATGTCGGCGTTCTTGGAATCGATCAGCTTGTCGTATTCGGCGCCGAGCGGCATGCGCCATAGCCGCTCCTGTGTCGCCTGCCCCGCCTCCGTCAGCCGTTCAGCCAGCTCGTCATTGTTGGAAAACAGACCGGCATAATGCAGCCCGAGCGCGACCATGATGGCACCGGTCAGCGTCGCCAGATTGACCATGAATTTCGGCTGGAAGCGGTCGTTGCAATACCACAGCGCATCGGCCAGAACGAGCCGCCCTTCGGCGTCGGTGTTGAGCACCTCGATGGTCTGGCCCGACATCGAGGTGACGATGTCGCCGGGACGCTGGGCATGACCATCGACGGCGTTTTCGACCAAGCCGATGATGCCGACGACATTGGCCTTCGCCTTGCGCGCGGCCAGGGCGTGCATCAGGCCGGTCACGGCGGCGGCGCCACCCATGTCGCCCTTCATGTCCTCCATGCCCGATGCCGGCTTCATGGAATTGCCGCCAGTGTCGAAGGTAACGCCCTTGCCGACGAAAGCGACCGGGCTGTCCTTGGGTTTGCCGCCGTTCCACTGCATGACCGCCATCCGCGCGCCGCGGGGCGAGCCCTGTGCGACGCCGAGCAGCGAGCCCATGCCAAGCTTCTTCATCTCCTTTTCGGTCAGGATCTCGACCTTGACGCCGAGCGCCTCGAGTTCCTTGGCCTGGGCGGCAAACTCAACGGGTCCCAATATGTTCGCCGGTTCGTTGACCAGGTCGCGCGCCAGAAGCACGCCGTCGACCACCGCCTCGACTTCCGCAAAGGCCTTCTTGGCACCTGCCGGGTCGGCGGTGTGGATGGTCACCTTGACCGGCTTTTTCGGGTCGGCCCTTGCGTCATCCTTGTCCTTCCTGGTCTTGTATTTGTCGAAGGAATAGCTGCGCAGCAGAATGCCCGCCGCGAGGTTGGCGGCGTCCTTGCCTTGGGGTGCGGCTCCGACGAGATCGAGCACCACGGCGACGTCGGTTGCCTTGCGCAGCGACGCTGCAATGGTGCCGCCGAGTTTCAGCCAGGCGGTCTCGTCGAGCCCCGACGTCTTGCCGGCGCCGATCGCGACCAGCCTGTCGAGCGACGTTCCCTCCGGCGCCAGAATCTCGACGACGCCGGCAAACTTGCCGGTGAACTCGGCCACCGGAAAGGCCCGTTCCAGCGTATTGCCGGGATCGTAGACCCGGGCGGCACCGCTCAGGCCACCGTCATCCGCCGACAGCACGAAGACCGCGCCCTTCCTGTTCGCCGCCGTCTGAGGCGCGGCGAATTTTGCAAAGGCGATCGACGGTCTGGGGTTCATCATGTCCTGCTTTCGGGGATTGCGCGATGATGTGCGACGCGGTTTGAAGCGATCCGCGACATTTGGTCGTTTTCCGGCATTTGGCAAGACTTTGCCAAAATGGCTACCCATATGAGACATGGAATCGATGGCGATTCGTCGCGGCACGGCCCCGCTTCATGCCGCAACCTGTTGTTAACCATCGATGTTCGCCTTTTCTTATCCATTCCCTCCGACACTCCGGTCCATTGCGGCACGCGACGTGGGACGGGAACCGGATCGCCTGCCTGATCGAGCCCATCGGAGCCAGTTGTGCGGGCGTCGCCGGACAGCTACCCTTGACGTGGTGGCATGATGCCGTTCGAGAAAATCGAGTAAAGCCTTCATGAAGGTCGTTGAACGCTACATCATGCGCCGCGCTTTCGTGGTCTTTCTGGCAGCGCTGGTCTGGACGCTGGCCATCGTGTGGACCACGCAGGTGCTGGCCAAGATCGATCTGGTTACCGACAGCGGCCAGTCGTCGCTGACCTTCTTCGAGGTCGCCGCCCTCATTCTTCCCTCGATCATCCCGATCGTCGTGCCTTTCGCGCTGGTGGTGGCGGTCGCCCAGACGCTTAGCGTCATGAATTCAGATTCCGAACTCGCCGTCGTCAACGCCGCCGGCGCCTCGCGCTGGACGATCGTGCGGCCAATCATGCTTCTGGCCCTCGCGGCCAGCGTTTTTTCCTTTGCCGTCGACAACGGCATCGACCCCTATGCACGACAGAAGAACCGCGCCTTGGTGGCGGAGTCGCGCGCCGATCTGTTGACGCTGATCATCCAGGAAGGCACCTTCCGCAAGATCGAGGACGGGCTGTTCCTGCAGATTGGCGAGCGGCTTCCAGACAATCGGCTGGGCGGCATCTTCGTCGCCGATTCGCGCGAGGAAGGCGTCAATCTCGTCTACTACGCCAAGACCGGCAGCGTCGTCGAACGCGGCGGCGAAAAGGTGCTGATGATGAATGACGGCGTCATCCACCGCAAAACGCTGACCGGCGACCTCAGCGTCATCCGGTTCACCTCCTATGCCTTCGACATGTCGGCCTTCATGGCGGCGGCCTCCCAGGTGACGCTGCTGCCGAAGGACCAGACAACCCAGTACCTGCTCAATCCAAGCCCCAACGACAAGAATTTTCAGCAGAACCCGCAGGAGTACCGCGCAGAGATCGACCAGCGGTTTTCGGAATGGACCTATTCCATGGTGTTCGCGCTGATCGCGCTTGCAGTGGCGGGTGACGCGCGCTCGCATCGCGAGGCCCGCGTCAATCCTTTGATCACGGCCATCACGATTTCGCTGTTCGTGCGCTGGCTGGGTTTCTTTGCCGCCAGCAAGGCCGATGAGGTGCCGCAATACGCCTATATGGTCTATGGCGTGCCCATCGTGGCGTCCGCGGTGGCCATCTGGTTCATCGTCTCGAACCGGACCATGGAACTGCCGGTGGCCTGGGCGGACTGGATGACGAACCTGGCCAGCCGCGTCGGTGACGGTTGGAATGCCCTCAAGCTGCGTTGGTCCAGGCGCGGCACGTCAGGTCAGGGGATCGGCTGATGGGCTGGACGCTGGGCCGTTATTTCTTCTTCCGCTACGTAACGATCACGATCTGGTTCTTCCTGGGTCTGCTGGCTCTGGTGTTCCTGATCGATTTCACCGAGCTGTCCGGCCGAACAACCGGCCTGCCCGGCTTCACCTATGGAACGGCGGTGGCCATTTCGGGCCTTCGCATGCCGATGATCATGCTGCAGACGGTGCCATTTGTCGGCCTGTTCTCGGCGATGGCGACGCTGGTTTCGCTCAACCGGCGCTACGAACTGGTCATCGCGCGGTCCGCCGGCGTTTCCGCCTGGCAGTTCCTTTTGCCATGTTGCATCGGAGCGTTGCTGTTCGGCTTTGTGTCGGTCGGGTTCATCAACCCGCTCGCCGCGCACGCCTTCTCCTTGTCCGAGCAGATCGAAACCCAGTTACGCTCCGGCAAATCAAACACGGTTTCGGCCGATGCCGCCCCTTGGATTCGGCAGAAAACCAGTAGCGGTGACACCATCATCGGCGCCCGGGCCATCCTGAACCAGGGCCTGGAGATGTCTGACGCCGTCTTTTTCGTCCTCGACCAGCAAGGCAATATCGTCGAGCGCAAGGACGCCGCGCGCGCTTACCTGCGGGACGGTTATTGGGAATTGCAGGATGTGAAGACCTTCAGAAACGGCACCATCCAGCCCGCGGCCAGCGATCGTGTGCCGACCAATCTGAAGCCCGAATTCGTACAGGAGCGGCTGGCGCGCCCGGAGACCATTCCGTTCTACGACCTGCCTGGAAAAATCGAGGTTGCCCGTTCCTTCGGCCTCAAGGCAAATGCCTTTGCCATGCAGTTCGATTCGCTGGTGGCGCTGCCGTTCCTCCTCGTCGCCATGACGCTGATTGCGGCAACAGTTTCAATGCGATTCGCGAGGATGGGACAATCGGCAACGATGATTCTGGGTGGCGTCGTGGCCGGGTTTCTGCTTTATGTCGTTTCGGTCCTGGTGAAGGCATTCGGCGTGGCGGGATTCGTGCCGACCGCCATAGCCGCCTGGGTGCCGGTCGTGGTAGCTATGTTCTTCGGGGTGACTTTCCTGCTATACAAGGAAGACGGCTAGTGAGGGAGGCGTTTTTGCCCAGCAACAGGCAGGCCAATCTGGCGCGCCTCTATGCGGCGACCGCCTTGGCATGCCTGCTCGCCTGCGCCGTGCCGTTGCCTGCGTTCGCCCAGGAAGTCGGCAAGATGACGACCAACGTTCCGTCCGGCTCGCAGATGCTGCTGGCGGCCGACACGCTGGTCTACAACAACGACAACCAGACGGTGACCGCCGTCGGTGGTGTGCAGATCGACTATGGCGGCAACCGCCTCGTCGCCCAGAAGGTCATTTACGACCGCAACACCAAGCGGATGGTTGCCACCGGCAATGTTGAAATCGTCAACAGCGACGGGACCAAGATCAATTCGCAGCATATCGATATCACCGACGATTTCGCCGACGGTTTCGTCAACGCGCTGCGCGTTGAAACCATCGACAAGGCCTATTTCGCCGCCGAGAGCGCCGAACGCATGGGCGGCGTGCTGACCACCTTCCACAACGGCGTCTACACCGCCTGCGAACCCTGCGAAGACAAGCCCGACAAAGCGCCGACCTGGCGCGTGAAGGCCAGGAAGATCATCTGGAACGGTGAGAAGAAGACGGTTCGCTTCGAGAACGCGAATTTCGAATTCTTCGGCTTTCCGCTCGCCTACCTGCCGGCGTTCGAGATCGCCGATCCCACGGTGAAGCGCAAGAGCGGCTTCCTGATCCCCAGCATCAGCTACAACAGCCACCTTGGATACAGCGTCAAGGTCCCCTATTATTTCGCCCTTTCGCCGACATATGACCTGACGGTGACGGGAAGCGGCTACACCAAGCAAGGTTTCCTTGGAGAGGCCGAGTGGCGCCAGCGCTTCAACAATGGCGAATACAGTTTGAAGATCGCGGGGATTCAACAGCAGAATCCGGACGCCTTCATCGATACCGCCGGGTTCCCCTCGACGGGGGGCCACAATGTCGATTCGGGCGCGGCCGGCGATCCCAACAAGTTCCGCGGCATGATGGGCACGCAGGGGCAGTTCGCGATCAACGAGCGCTGGAATTTCGGCTGGGATGTGCTGCTGCAGACCGACAAGAACTTCTCGAGCACCTATAACATCGACAAGTACAATGCCGGCGTTCACCAGTCGTCGGTCTACCTGACTGGTCTCAACGGCCGCAACTATTTTGACGTGCGCGCCATGCACTTCGACGTGCAGGAGAACGCGCCCAACAGCTATATCTCCTCGCGCAGCAATCAGCAGCCGTGGGTACTACCCTCGCTCGACTATGCCTACATCCCCGACGCGTCGGTCGCGGGTGGCCAGCTCTCGATCAATGTCAACTCACGGGTCCTGCGTCGCGACCAGCTCGATGAGGCTTACTTTACCCCTTACGTGCCCGCTTCGGGTACGCAGCGCGTGCGCGGCATCGAGGGCGAATCGGGCCGTCTGACCGCCGAGGCTGAGTGGAAGCGTAGCTTTGTAACCGATGATGGGCTGGTGCTGACACCGTTGCTGGCGCTGCAGGGCGACGTCGACTATCTCAACGCGTCATCGGGGTCACTCGCGGCCGTCAACAGCATGGCCACGAATCTGGGAGAACAGGACGACATGCGTTCGTCGTTCGCCCGCTACATGGCAACCGCCGGGCTTGAGATGCGCTGGCCACTGCTTTTTTCCATGGCCAGCGGGTCCAGCCATGTTTTCGAGCCGATGGCGCAGGTCTTTATGCGTCCGAATGAACAATATGTCGGCGGTCTCGCCATTCCGAACGAAGATGCCCAGAGCATGGTGTTCGACGCGACCACGCTTTTCGAGCGCGACAAATTCTCCGGCTATGACCGCATCGAGGGCGGCTCGCGCGCCAATGTCGGCTTCCGCTATTCCGGCTCCTACATCAACGGCTGGGGCACCAATGCCATCTTCGGCCAGTCCTATCAGCTTGGCGGCGCGAACTCCTTCGCGGCGCCGGATCTGGTCAATGTCGGCGCCGAATCAGGCCTTCAGACTTCCAAGTCCGATTATGTTGGCCTGTTCGGCATCAACAGCCCGAACGGCTTCGCTGCCTCGGTCAGCGGACGCTTCGACGAGCAGACGTTCGAAGTACGCCGCGCTGAACTGAAGGCCGCCTATTCGGGCCTGCCGGTGTCGCTCAGCGCCAAATACGCCTTCATCGAGGCGCAGCCGCTCTATGGCTTCACCACGGATCGTCACGAGGTTACGCTTGGCGCCTCGACACACCTTGCCGAGAACTGGCGCGTGTTCGGCACAGGCACCTACGACCTGCAGGAAGGCTTGCTGGTCAAGGATGGCGTCGGCTTCGCCTACAACGATTCCTGCTTCACCTATCTGATGACGTATGCTCAGTCGCGTGACTTGAACACCAGGGAAGTGACGCAGAGCATCGGCTTCAACCTGTCGTTCCGCACCCTCGGCGACTTTGGCTCGTCGACCAACGCAATCGACACCATCCAGTAGCCGGCGAGACATCGTTTCGCCGCATAGGGCTGGCACGGATTCGCGCGCCCGGAAGAGGACGAATTGAGCGGGACCGGGATAGAATTGGGATGCTAATGATGAGGAAATACCTCTTTTCAGCAGGGTTCGCGCTGCTTGTGGCGGCGACTTCCGTGTCTATGGCCGTCATGACGCCGCCGGCTTTCGCCAGCGCGATCAAGTATGTCGTCAACGACATACCAATCACGTCAGGCGATATCGCGCATCGCGCCGCCTTCTTGAAGCTGCAGCGCAAGAAGGGCGACGCCGCCCAGGAAATGATCGACCAGACGCTGCGCCTGGCCGAGGCCAAGCGGCTTGGCATACGCATCAGCGACGCCCAGGTCGAGGCTGCCTATCAGCGCTTTGCTTCCGGCAACAAGATGCAGCTCAGCCAGCTCGACGGCGTGATGGAAAAGTCCGGCGTCGGCAAGGATCATTTCAAGGAATTCATCCGCGCCCAGATGGCCTGGAACCAGGCCTTGAGCGCGCGTTACCGGTCCGGCGAAGGCGGCAGCGTGACCGAGCAGGATGCGGTCAGGCGCATGCTCGACAAGGGCGGAGCCAAGCCGAGCGCAACCGAGTACATGCTGCAGCAGGTCATCTTCGTCGTGCCGGCGGCCGAACGCAGCGCGACGCTGGCCAAGCGCAAGCGCGAGGCCGATGCCATGCGCGCCCGCTTCAACGGCTGCAACACGACGCGCGAGTTCGCCAAGGGTCTGATCGACGTCACGGTTCGCGATCTGGGCCGGGTGCTGGCGCCGCAATTGCCGCCGGACTGGGCCGAGCAGATCAAGGCGACCAAGGTTGGCGGCGCCACCGTCACGCGCGAAACCGAGCGCGGCGTCGAGTTCATCGGCATCTGCTCATCGCGCGAAGTGTCGGACGACAAGACGGCCCAGATGGTGTTCCAGAGCGAAGGCTCCAACGACAAGGCTGCCGACGACCTCAGCAAGAAATACGTCGACGAGCTGAAGGCGAAAGCCCGCATCGTCAAGCGCTGACGTGAAGAGCGCGACGACCGCGCTGGCGCTGAGCGTCGGCGATCCATCCGGCATCGGCCCCGAAATCGCCATCGCCGCCTTCCTGGCGCGCGCGGCGGCCGGCGTGTCCGCCTTCTACCTTTTGGCTGATCCGGCGCTGATCGCCTCAAGGGCACGCCAGTTGGGCGTGTCGGCGCCGATCGTCGAGACAACGCCGACGCAAGCGGCGGAGGTTTTCGCCCATGCCCTGCCGATCGTCCCACTGGCGGCCCGGTTCATCGACAGCCCCGGCCGGCCGGATCCGGCCAATGCGGCCGGCACCGTCGAAGCCATCGACCGCGCTGTCGCCGCCTGCCTAGCCGGCGACGCGGCGGCCGTGGTTACCTGCCCGATCGCCAAGAAGCCGCTCTACGATGCCGGATTCCGCTTTCCCGGCCACACCGAGTATCTGGCGCATCTTGCGGCACGGCACAGCGGTGTCGGCGCAATGCCAGTCATGATGCTGGCAGGCCCCGAGTTGCGCACGGTTCCCGTCACCATCCACATCGCCCTGGCCGAGGTGCCGAAGACCCTAACCACCGAGCTGATCGTGGCGACCGCGCGCATCACCGCGGCGGACCTCGCCAGCCGCTTCGGCATCGCCAGGCCGAGACTTGCCATTGCCGGCCTCAACCCGCATGCCGGTGAAGGCGGCTCCATGGGCCTGGAGGACGAGCATGTCGTGCGCCCGGCAGTCGACATGCTGCGCGCCGAAGGCATCGATGCTTTCGGCCCGCTCCCGGCCGATACGCTGTTCCATGCCCGGGCGCGGGCAGGCTACGACGCGGCACTTTGCATGTATCACGACCAGGCCCTGATCCCGGCCAAGACGCTGGCCTTCGACGAGGCGGTCAACGTCACGCTCGGCCTGCCTTTCATCCGCACCTCGCCTGACCACGGCACCGCCTTCGACATCGCCGGCAAGGGCATTGCGCGGCCCGGCAGCCTAATCGCGGCGCTGAAGCTCGCCAGAAGGCTCGCCGACACCGACAAAAAGGTCGCGGCCGCATGAGCATCGACGGGTTGCCACCGCTGCGCGACGTCATCGAGCGCCACGGGCTGCAGGCAAAAAAGGCGCTCGGCCAGAATTTCCTGCTCGACCTCAATTTGACCGGCAAGATCGCACGCAGTGCTGGCGATCTGACAAACACCGCGGTGATCGAGGTTGGTCCGGGGCCAGGCGGCCTGACAAGGGCGCTGCTTGCCAACGGCGCCCCCCGGGTCGTCGCCATCGAACGCGATGAACGCTGCCTGGCTGCCCTTGCCGAAATCTCCGCGCATTATCCCGGCAGGCTGGACGTGATTTCCGGCGACGCGCTGAAGACCGACTTCGCCGCCCTCGCCTCTTCGGCCGGTGACAATGGTCAGGTGCGGATCGTGGCCAACCTGCCATACAACATCGGCACGGAGCTGCTCGTCCGATGGCTGACGGTCCCGGCCTGGCCGCCCTTCTACGCCTCGATGACACTCATGTTCCAGCGTGAGGTGGCCCAGCGCATCGTCGCCGCGCCCGGCAGCGACGCCTATGGCAGGCTTGGCGTGCTGGCAGGTTGGCGCACGCAGGCCAGGATCGCCTTCGACGTGCCGCCCCAAGCCTTCACGCCGCCGCCCAAGGTTACCTCTTCGGTGGTGCATCTGGAGCCACGCGCGACGCCCCTGCCCACCGACGTGAAGAAACTCGGCCGCGTCACCGAAGCCGCCTTCGGCCAACGCCGAAAGATGCTGAGGCAGAGTGTGAAAAGCCTCGGCGGCGAGGCCTTGCTCGAGCGCGCGGGCATCGACCCAACGCGGCGCGCCGAAACGCTCAGCGTGGAGGAATTTGTCCGGCTGACTAACGCGGTATAGCGCCGGCAAGCCTGGAATTCCCACAATCAAGACATAGATGGTCCGGCGAACATGCCGGAGAACCAGAATGCCTGCCTATGTCATTTCCGATGTCACGGTCCGTAACGAAGCGGCGTTCCAGACGTACCGCTCGCGTGCCGCAGCCTCTATCGCACAGTATGGAGGGCGTTATCTGGTGCGCGGCGGCGAGGTGGATACGCTGGAAGGCGCGTGGCATCCTGGGCCGCTGATCGTCGTCGAATTTCCCGACATCGAGCAGGCGCGGCGCTGGTACGCATCCGTCGAGTATGCCGCGGCGCTGGACGTGCGCGACGCCGCGCTCAGCAGACATCTGATCCTGATCGATGGCATGGCGCCCTGACCAGCGTTAGACCGTCTTTTCGTCCAGCAATCCAGACACGAAATCGAAGAGACCGGGCCGGCGGTCGCGCCGCAGCCGCTCGGCCACGACGATGCCACGCACTTCGGCGAAGGCGCGGTCGAGATCGTCATTGACGATGACGAAATCATATTCCTTCCAGTGCTCGATCTCGTTGCGGGCGTTCTTCAGCCGCGTCTCGATCACCGCTTCCTGGTCTTCGGCGCGGCGCTTCAGCCGCGCCTTCAATTCCTTCATCGACGGCGGCAGGATGAAGATCGAGACGATGTCGGCGCGCATCTTCTCCTTGAGCTGCTGAGCGCCTTGCCAGTCTATGTCGAACAGCATGTCGCGGCCCTGCGCCAACGCCAGTTCGGCGGGTTCGCGCGGCGTCGCATAGCAATTGCCGTGCACTTCGGCCCACTCCAGCAGCGCGTCGGAATCGCGCAACCGCTCGAACTCGCGCATGGTGCGGAAATGGTAGTGAACACCCTCGATCTCCGAGCCGCGCCGCGGTCTGGTGGTGACCGAGACCGACAGTTCGAGGCTGGAATCGCTTTCCAGGAGGTTGCGCGCGATTGTCGACTTGCCGGCACCCGATGGTGACGACAGCACGAGCATCAGCCCCCGGCGGCGGATGCGGGACCCCAAATCCCTGGGAACCATCGGTTCCTTGGCAACCATCGGCTACTCCAGATTCTGGACCTGTTCACGAAACTGGTCGACCACGGCCTTCAGCTCCAGTCCGATCGCGGTGACGGCTGCGGCGTTCGACTTCGAGCACAGCGTATTCGATTCGCGGTTAAATTCCTGTGCCAGAAAATCGAGCTTACGGCCGACGGCGCCGCCGCCCTCAAGCAGGGCCCGGCCGGATGCGACGTGCGTTTTCAGCCGGTCGATCTCTTCGCGGATGTCAGCCTTGGTGGCAAGGAACGCGGCCTCCATATGCAACCGACTCGCATCCAGATTGGCGGACGCGTCCATCAGCAGCCTGACCTGCTCGGCGATGCGTTCACGGATCGCCGCCGTCTCGCGTGACGGATCCGCCTCCGCGCGCAGCGTCAGTGCCTCGATGGCGTCGATGTGGCCGGACAAAAGCAAAGCCAGGGCCGCGCCCTCGCCCTGCCGTGCCTGCTCCAGCCCTTTCAGCGCCACGTCGAGCGCGACCATGATGGCGATGTCAAGCGCGGCGCGCGCCTCCTCGGTTTCCACGGTTTCGGGAATGTCGAGCACGCCACGCAGCGACAGCAACCCGTCAGCCGTGGCGGCAGCAACGCCGAATTGCTCCTGCAGGCGCTTGGCGAGACCCGCAAGGTCTTTCAAAAAGGCCTCGTTGACAACGGGTTGCGCCTGCGCGCCAGCGGCGCGGCCGACGGTCAGCGTCGCCTGGAAATTGCCCCGGGCGAAACGCTTCTGCAGCGTTTGCCTGACCGCCGGCTCCAGCCGCTCGAAACCCTGCGGCAGCCTCAGCCGCACCTCGACGCTCTTGCCGTTGACGGACTTGACCTCCCAGGCGATCGAGGTGCCGTCATGCTCGGCGACGGCACGCGCAAATCCGGTCATGCTCTGCAAATTCATGTCGCCCTGCACACCCTTGGCGCATCACCCCGAAACCAGTTTTCCGGACAGGGGCAAGTGCTGCTTGAAAATGACCACGCCGTGGGTGCGTCGAAATCGGACGCGTGGCGTTCCTTCAAATGTCAGGCTGTCGCCTTCCCGGCAACGCCTTTCTTCGTCCTACTGGGCATTGCCCGCATCGCCGCCCGCATCGCCATTGTCGCCCCCGGTGCCGTCGCTGCCATCAACAGGCTTGTCGGCGGTGGGCTTGTCGGCATTGCCACTGGCACCAGGGGCTGCAGCGGCCTTGGCGGCATCATCGGCCTGCTTCTTCTGCAACGCACGATAACGGGCGACGTTCTCATTGTGCTCGTCGAGCGTCGCGGCAAAGACGTGGCCGCCCGTGCCGTCGGCGACGAAATAGAGATCGTCGGTCTTCGATGGATTGGCCACGGCCTCAAGCGCCGCGCGGCCCGGATTGGCGATGGGCGTCGGCGGCAAGCCGCTGATCACATAGGTGTTATAGGGCGTCTGCTTCTGGATGTCCGACTGGTAGATCGGGCGATCCGCGGGCTTTCCCTTGCCGCCGAACAGACCATAGATGATGGTCGGATCGGATTGCAGGCGCATGCCCTTGGCCAACCGGTTAAGGAAGACGGCGGCGACGCGCGAACGCTCGTCACCCCTGCCGGTTTCCTTCTCGACGATCGAGGCGAGCGTGACGAAATCCTCGATATTGGCCAGCGGCAGGTCCGGCGCGCGCCGCTGCCATACTTCGTCGACCAGCTTCTTCTGATCGGCCACCAACTTGTCGATCATCTGCTGGCGCGTCGCGCCGCGGGTGAAGCGCAGCGTGTCGGTGGCGAGGCTGCCCTCGGGAGGGGTTGTCGCCGGCATGTCGCCGCTCAAGGCCGGTTCGTCGGCGATACGCTGTAAGGCCTGGTCAACCGTCAGCCCTTCCGGAATGGTCAGCGAGTACATCACCGACTTGCCGCTCTTCAACAGTTCCATGATGTCGCGCATGGATGCTCTGGGCTTGATCTCGTATTCGCCGGCCTTTAGCGCGGAATCGTTGCCGAAGGCACGAACGCCGAGGCGGAAGACACGGGCGTCGCTGATCAGCCCCCGGCGCTCAAGCTGATCGGCGATGTCCTGGACGCCGGTATTCGCCTTGACCAGGAAGGTGTCGCCATTGGCCGAGGGACCGGGTTCGGTGAATGCCTGCTTGCCGAAGTAAAGCGCCGCGCCCGCCGCCAGAACCATCAGCATCACCAAGGAGATGACGAAGTTCATGAACACGACGACCTGACTGCGCGAAGCGCGCGAGCGCTTCGGCGGCGGCGTTCCGGCCTCCGGCCGCAAGGCCTCGCTGGCCGTCTTCGGTACGATCGGCCCGGTATTCGCCGGCCGCTGCCCGAATTCTCCGTTGCCCGACGGATTTGTGTTCATTTTGCCCTACCGTTTGATCGCCCAACGAATCCCCTGCGGCAGAGTAGGGGCGAATATGGCGAAATTGACGGCAGACCGAAGCATCGCCCGGCAGCCGGACGGTCAGCCATTGTAGCGCTGGAACACCAGCGATGCGTTGGTGCCGCCGAAACCGAAGGAATTGGACAGTGCCACGTCGATCTGGCGGGAGCGAGGCTTGTTGGGCACCAGGTCGATCGCGGTTTCGCGCTCGGGGTTGTCGAGATTGATGGTCGCCGGCGCGACATTGTCGCGGATGGCGAGGATCGAAAAGATCGCTTCGGCGGCACCCGCCGCGCCCAGGAGATGGCCGATCGACGACTTGGTCGACGACATCGAAATCTTCGACGCGGCATTGCCGACAAGCCGCTCGACGGCGCCGAGTTCAATCGTGTCGGCCATGGTCGAAGTGCCGTGCGCATTGATGTAATCGACATCGGCGGGCGTCAGCTTGGCCCGGTTCAACGCTGCAGTCATGCAACGGAAAGCGCCGTCGCCATCCTCCGACGGGGCGGTGATATGATAGGCATCGCCAGTAAGACCGTAGCCGGTCACCTCGGCATAGATTTTCGCTCCGCGCGCCTTGGCGTGCTCAAGCTCTTCCAACACCACAACCCCGGCCCCCTCGCCCATGACGAAGCCGTCGCGGTCACGATCATAAGGACGCGACGCCGTCTGAGGGGTGTCATTGCGATCGGTCGACAGCGCCCGGCACGCGGCGAAGCCGGCAATCGACAGCCTTGTGACCGGCGCTTCGGCGCCGCCAGCGACCATGACATCAGCATCGCCCCACATGATCAGGCGGGCCGCATCGCCAATGGCGTGCGCGCCGGTCGAACAGGCCGTGACGACGGCATGGTTCGGGCCTTTCAGCCCGTGCCGGATCGACACCTGACCGGAAACGAGATTGATGATCTGGCCCGGGATGAAGAAGGGGCTGATGCGGCGCGGACCGCGCTCCTTGAGGATCATCGCGTTCTCGGCGATGCCGTCGATGCCGCCAATGCCCGAACCGATGAGCACGCCGGTGGCGCACTGCTCTTCGTGGGTCTTGGGTTCCCAGCCGGAATCCTTCAGCGCTTCATCGGCGGCGGCAATCCCATAGAGGATGAAATCGCCGATCTTGCGCAATTCCTTCGGCTCGAGCACGGCCTCGGGATTGAAGGTGGCATTGCTGCCATCACCACGCGGAACGACGTGGGCGATCTTGCAGGCAAGATCCTCCACCTCGAACTCGGTGATGCGCTTGGCAGCGCTGCGGCCGGTCAGCAGTTCCTTCCAGCTGTGCTCGAAGCCCATGCCGAACGGCGACAACAACCCAAGGCCCGTGACGACGACACGCCTCATCGCAGGTCCTCCCCGGTGATGACTGCGGAAAGCGTCAGGCCGAAGCCTTGTCGATGTACTTCACCGCGTCGCCGACGGTCAGGATGGTCTCGGCCGCGTCGTCGGGAATCTCGACCCCGAATTCTTCTTCGAACGCCATGACGAGTTCGACCGTGTCGAGGCTGTCAGCGCCCAGATCATCGATGAAGCTCGCCTGCTCCGTCACTTTGTCGGCATCGACGCCAAGGTGCTCGATGACGATCTTCTTGACGCGCTCTGCGGTGTCACTCATTTGGGCATCCTCGTCTTTTGTTTGTCTGTCTTCGTTAGCGGGCAGAATGCCGCTAATCAAGCTGAAAGATGGTCCTGCCGGAAACGCAACGGCACTGACCGGTTTTTGCCCGAACCGCCGGGTTGCGGGCCGCATTACACGAAAAATAGCTGAGGTCCAAGGCGAAATGGTCTCTTTTCACAGCCCTGCCGTATCCGTCAAATCATCGCCATGCCGCCGTTGACATGGATGGTCTGGCCGGTGACGTAGGCCGCTTCGTTGGAGGCGAGGTAGGCAACCGCGGACGCCACTTCAACACTCGTGCCCATGCGACGGGTCGGAATAGCCGCCATGATCGCCTCTTTCTGCTTGTCGTTGAGCTTGTCGGTCATGGCCGATTCGATGAAGCCCGGCGCAACGCAGTTGACGGTGATGTTGCGGGTGGCGATCTCCTGCGCCAGCGATTTGGAGAAGCCGATCATCCCGGCCTTTGAGGCGCAGTAGTTAGTCTGGCCGGGATTGCCGGTCACGCCGACCACCGAGGTGATGTTGATGATGCGGCCATGGCGGCGGCGCATCATCGGGTGGGTAAGTTCACGGGTCAGCCGGAACACGGCGGTCAGATTGACCTCGAGCACCGAGTCCCAGTCGGCGTCCGACATGCGCACGAACAGGCCGTCCTTGGTGATGCCGGCATTGTTGACCAGGATGTCGACGCCTTCAAGTTCGGCCTCCGCCTTCTGGCCAAGTGCCTTGACCTCGTCGCGGTTCGACAGATTGGCCGGAAACAGCTTTACGCGGTCGCCGAGTTCGGCAGCCAGCGTCTCCAGTTTCTCGATGCGGGTGCCGTGCAGGCCAACGATCGCGCCCTGCGCGTGCAGTATCCGGGCGATCGCCTCGCCGATACCTCCCGATGCGCCGGTGACGAGCGCCTTGCGGCCGGTCAGTTCGAACATTTCTTGTCTCCTGATCTGAGAGAACAGCCTTCACACGGAAGGGGTCAAATCGCCAGCGGATTATGCAAGCGCTGCCAGCGCGGCCTCGACATCGGCAGCCGTGCCGACAGCACCCGTGGCGATGTCGCGGTTGATGCGCCGCGCCAGGCCCGAAAGCACCTTGCCGGCGCCGATCTCGTAAAGCGTTGTGATACCATTGGCGCCGAACCATTCCACTGTTTCGCGCCAGCGCACGCGGCCGGTTATCTGCTCGACCAGGCGCCGCGCGATCTCGTCGGGATCGCTTGTCGGGGTCACGGTGACGTTGGACAGCACGGGCACCGCCGGCGCATGCTTCGTCACGCCGGCGAGCGCCTCGCGCATGACGTTCGCCGCCGGCGCCATCAGCGCCGAATGGAAGGGTGCCGAGACCTGCAGCATCAGCGCGCGCTTGGCGCCCTTTTCAGTGCACAGTTTTGCCGCCAGCTCGACCGCGGCCCTGGCGCCGGAAATAACCAGCTGACCGCCGCCATTGTCGTTGGCGATCTGGCAGACCTTGCCGGCCCCTTGCGCGGCCTCGAGGCAAGCGGCTTCGACATCTGCCTGCTCCAGCCCGATGATCGCCGCCATGGCGCCTTCGCCTGCCGGCACCGCCGCCTGCATGGCGTTGCCGCGGATGCGCAGCAGCCGGGCGGCATCGGCAATGGAAACAAACCCGGCGGCGGCAAGGGCCGAATACTCGCCTAACGAATGGCCGGCGACATAGGCGACCTTATCCTTCAGCGAAAAACCGCGCGCTTCAAGCGCCCTGATCGCCGCGAGCGATACGGCCATCAGCGCCGGCTGCGCGTTGGCCGTCAGCGTCAAGGTCTCCTCCGGGCCTTCCCAGATCAGCTTCGACAGGTTTTCGCCGAGCGCTTCGTCGACTTCCTGGAAGATCCTGCGCGCCTCGGGAAAGGCGTCGGCGAGATCCTTGCCCATGCCGACAGCCTGGCTGCCTTGTCCCGGAAAGGTGAATGCGACGGCCATACGAGGGCTCCCGAAGACTGGTTTTGCTTGCCTGATAACACGAATTTTCCCTGCCTGTGGCGCAAGGCAGGCTGCCAAGTCAAGCCCGGTCCGAACCTGCCCGTTGTCCGAACCGGGCGCCGAGTGCCTGTTCGCAAAGGCTTTTTAGCGATCACTCCTGATGAAAACCGCTCACGAATCATTTGCTGGCTCTTCTTATTTCCGCCACAGGCGCTAGCTTTGCGTGACAATTATATGACAATCGAATGACTTGGGTTGTCGCCGGGTGGGAAGTCAAAGTGGCAATGAGTTTGAAACGCGCCGGTAAAGCCGCGCCTCAGTTCCTGGAAGACGATCCTTCCACCGGCTATCTGCCGGGCCGGACATGGCCGGTCGTCCGCTACGGATTGATCAGCCTGGCGATCTCTACCATCCTGGTGTTCGCCATCGAATTGATCGTGCGCGGCGACTTGGCCGGCACCGTCTCCTTCTTCCTGCAGCCGCTCAAGCCGGGCTGGACGACTATCGTCGTGTTTGCGCTGGTCCTGATCGGTTTCGACGCGGTGCTCGGCCGCAGTCATCAGAGCCTGATGATCGTGGCGCCGCTGACTCTGTCGCTGGCCTTTGTCGGCCACCAGAAATCGTACTATCTCGGCGATCCGCTCTACCCGACGGATTTCCTTTACTCTCGCCAGATCTTCGCCCTGCTGCCGCTCCTGATGCGTGACCGGCCGATGACCGCACTCGCCATGGTCGCCGGCATCGTCGCCGGCCTGTCGCTGCTGGTCTATGGCTGGCGGCTGTGGCGACGCAAGGTTCCGGCCCTCAGCCACAAGGGCCGGCTTGCCCGGCTGACGCTGGCGGTGCCGCTGCTCGCCTTCTTCGTCTCGATCATGGACTATGCCACCTTCTCATGGACCAGGGACCGGCTGCAGATCATCCCGATCATGTGGGACCAGAAGGAAAACTACGCCTCGAACGGCTTTGCGCTCGCCTTCGCGCTCAACGTGCCGATGGCCCATGTCTCGGCACCGCCGGGCTATTCCGACAAGGCAATCGCGGCGGTCGACCGCCCGCGGATGACCGCCTCGGTGCCCGATGAAAAGCCAGACATCATTATCGTGATGAGCGAATCCTTCTGGGATCCGACTAAACTGCCCGGCGTCACCATCACGCCGGATCCGATTCCCACCGTGCGGGCATTGCGTTCCGGTTCAATGTTCTCGCCTGAGTTCGGCGGGATGACCGCCAACATCGAATTCGAGGCGCTGACCGGCTTTTCCAACGCCTTCCTGCCGGCCGGCAGCATCCCCTACCAGCAATATGTTCGCACGCCGACGCCTTCGATGGCGACTTTCCTGAAGAGCGAGGGCTACAGGGCGCGCGCCATCCATCCAGGCACCAACTGGTTCTGGAACCGTGGCGCGGTCTACGCCGATTTCGGTTTCAGCGATTTCAAGTCGGAGGAGACGCTGCCGCCGATGGAAAAGCGCGGACCGCTGGCATCCGATGCGGCGATGACGGACGAGATCATCCGCGAAGCCGACACCAGCGACGACCCGGTCTTCTTCTTCGCGGTCAGCCTGCAGAACCATGGTCCCTATGAACCGAACCGCTATTACAATCCGACCCACGCGGTGCAGGCGCCGATCAGCCAGTGGGCGCGCGACTCGCTGTTGAGCTATGCAGAGGGTTCAGCCGATGCGGACCATGGCCTTGCACGGCTGATCGAGTGGGCCAAGAAGCGCGAGCGGCCGACGATTGTCGCTTTCTTCGGCGACCATCTGCCGCCGCTGGGGCCGGTTTATGTCGAGACCGGCTTCCTGAAAGACAATGTCGCGCCGCGCAAGGAGGCGACACCGCAGGCAGCCCTTGAACATCACGAAACACCGCTGATCATCTGGTCGAACCGTTCCGGTCCGGTCGCGGATCTCGGCACGGTGAGCCCGGCTTTCCTGCCCTATCATATCCTGACCGCCGCCGGCATCACCCATCCCTACTACACGGGTTTTCTGGGCGACATGCGGGAGCGTTACCGCGTTGTCGACCGCAACCTATTGCTGACCCGGGACGGCCAGGCCACGGCCGACTGGTCGCGTCAGAAGGAGATCGACCCGGCGATCAGCGATTTCCGGCTCATTCAATACGATATGATGTTCGGCAAGCGTCATGCGGCGCCCGACTTCTTCCCCGAAACGGTCGACAAGGCTGTCGCCCACACGAGTTGAGCCGATTGATCCCATCAGGAATCGGCCCGGCTCCCTTGGTCGCGCGCTCAATTCGTCAATTGCAACCTCGAGAACTTGTTGGCGATCTGCTGGAAAACATCCGGCAGCTTGGCCGGATCGTTGACGGCATAGTACCCGCTCGGGTCCGAGGCGCAGGCGCTGTAAAGCGAACGGTTGGCGGCGGTGTCTGACTGCAGCACCATCGTGTAGATCTGCACGCCTTCGTTCTTCAATTGCGTGCACACGCTTTTGGTCCAGCCGTCGACATTGCGGGCAGCCGTCGTCTGGTTGTCCGAGCCGAAGCGACCACCGGCCAGGTAGCCGTAGGACGTGTAGTCGGACTTGGTCGGCTGGTTGCTGGCGCCATAGACGACATTCTCGCCATCGGTAAGCAGCATGACGATCTTGCTGACGCCTGCCGTCTTGAATGGCGCGCCATCGGTGTAGGGCGCGCCGGGCGACAGCACCCGCATGCCCCAGGACAGGCCTTCCGAGACATTGGTGCCGGAGCCGTTCCATTCCGTCATCTGGCTCGCCGCCTTGCGCAACTTGTCGAAATCGTCGGTCAGGGGAACGATAGGCGTCGGGCACGAGCGGTTGGGGCCAACGGTGACCGCGGTGCCGGTCTCGGTGACGATCTTGTTCGTCGAGGCGACATATTTGGCCAGCTTTTCCAGATCCGGCCCCAGGAGCGGGTCGACCACACTGCCGAGCAGGGGGCTGAGGTCGATGCCCAGAATGTTGACGCCTGCCTGCTTGAGCTTATCCTTGTTGATGGTGTCGTCGAGATACGAATTGTTGTAGCCGGTGGCCGAATTGCCGTAGGAGCCCGACGGCTTGGCGGCGGGCGCCGGGTCGTCTGGTGCGAAATACGGTACGAACAGCGTATCGGGCTTGGTCGGGTCCGGGGGCGTGTCGGAAATGTTGTAGGTGCCGGGGCGTGCCTCTACGCAGCCTTTCCACCCGGTACCTTTCCATCCGCCCGCAAGGCCCAATTGCTTGAACAGCGCCATGTGGTTCGGCCGCTTGCCGTCGATGACCGGGAAATTGATGCCGTTGGTGGAGGATTTGCCGTCCATGTCGATCCAGGATGGGTCGAACCCGTCACCATTGACGTTGACCGCAGTGACGAAAGGAACGAGCGAGGCGCGGACCTGGCGCGTTGGCGATTTTGTCGCCTCGAGCGTGTCCAGCAGGGATTTCGTCGCGGTCCTCAATGCCGTCATGCGGGCACCGGCCATCGAGCCGGTATTGTCCAGCACCAGCACGACTTCGAGCTGGTTGTTCGATTCGACGGCCGACGCATCGACGACGATGTGCCTGTTCTGGCCGAACAGGAAGGCAAAGTTCAGATTGACGTCGGCCGAGGCGACCGCCTTGGTCTTGATGTAGTTGACGCCCCTGTCGACGGTCAGCGTCGCCTGCGTGTTGGCGAGTTCGCCATGCCCGGCGATGTTGGCCTGAAAATAGCGGTCGAAGGCATCGGTGCGGGTAAGGTCGATGTCGCCGAGATGCGAAGAGGCAAGGTTTGCGGCGTCGAGCGCATTCTGCAAGTTGCTCTTGGCCCGCATGATGGTGGACACATCGACAGCGAAGGCCACGGCAGACAGGATGGCAGGCAGCCCGAGCCCCATCAGCAGCGCGAAATTGCCGCTCTTCGAGCGCCAGAATTTGTTGAGAAGCATTCTTACCCCCGGAAATGCTTACCCGCTTGATCTACGCGGATCGCCCGGGCTTTTGCGCCTTCCATGATGAATCGACGGTTGCCGACAGGGGCTCAACCCTGCACAACCTGACATTGTAGTTAAGAGCCGGTTGCCGGGAAATCGCCAGACCAGGCCGACGCGGTCGCCTCATTTTCCGGCGCCCTGCGACATCGGCGACGCCGCCTGCCCTTGCCTTATCAGTGGATTGCTGTATAGACGCCGCCAATCTGCCGGTCCCAGCTGGGGGCTGAACGGAGGGCCGGAGCTTTTATCAAAGCCTTCGTGTGAAGCCAGAAGTGCTTCCGCCTCCCGTGTCTCCGCTCTCGACCGTCTCGTCATGCTCCTTTCTTCCCCGCCCCTTTAACCGGGACCAGCGGGTCAGAGAAGTTGCAGAGGCTTTTGCCGCCGGGAACCGGGAGAGAAACGAAGAAAGGCACGAAGACATAATGGCTCTTTACGAACATGTGTTTCTTGCCCGGCAGGACCTCTCGCAGCAGCAGGTCGATGCGCTTGTCGAACAGTACAAGGGCGTCATCTCCGCGAATGGCGGGTCCGTCGGCCGGGTCGAGAACTGGGGACTGAAGTCCCTCACCTACCGGGTAAACAAGAACCGGAAGGCTTACTACACGCTCATGGACCTCAGCTGCCCGCCGGCAGCGCTCAACGAAATGGAACGCCAGATGGGTCTGTCCGAGGACGTCCTGCGTTTCCTGACCATCAAGGTCGAGGCGCATGAGGAAGGTCCTTCGGCCATGATGCAGAAGCGCGAAGAGCGCTCCGAGCGCGGCAGCTTCGGCGACCGCGACCGTGGTGATCGTGGTCCGCGTTCGTTCGGCGACCGTGATCGCGGCGACCGTGGCGATCGTCCGCCGCGTTCGTTCGGCGACGCCGGTGGCGATCGTGGTCCGCGCCGTCCGCGCGAAGGCTTTGAAGGGGGTGCAGAATAATGGTCGACATCAACCAGATCCCGACCCGGCGCCCGTTCCACCGTCGTCGCAAGACCTGCCCATTCTCCGGCGCCAACGCGCCCAAGATCGACTATAAGGACGTGCGTCTGCTGCAGCGCTACATTTCCGAGCGCGGCAAGATCGTGCCGTCGCGCATCACCGCCGTCAGCCAGAAGAAGCAGCGTGAGCTCGCCAAGGCGATCAAGCGCGCACGCTTCCTCGGCCTGCTGCCCTACGTGGTTCGCTAATTCTTTCATGAGCGGGCGGTTCGCCGCCCGCTTTTTTCCCGACCGCGACGGGCGTGGCCGGTTCGAACACAAAATCCCGAGTTGGATTTCGAACTGAAATCCTAACTGCCGCGACAGGCAGGACAGCGACACCGGCGCAAAGCGCCCAAGCTTCCTGACCTGTTCCAGAAACATTCGGCGCCGATCTCGACGATTGACGCCCAAGGAAAGGAACAAAACCATGGAAGTCATTCTTCTCGAACGCGTTTCCCGGCTCGGCCAGATGGGCGACACCGTCAAGGTCAAGGACGGCTTTGCCCGCAATTTCCTTCTGCCGCAGGGCAAGGCGCTGCGCGCCAACGAAGCCAACAAGAAGAAGTTCGAAGGTCAGCGCGCCCAGCTCGAAGCCCGTAACCTCGAACGCAAGTCGGAAGCCGCCCAGGTTGCCGAAAAGCTCGACGGCAAGAGCTTCATCGCCGTTCGCTCCGCCGGTGAAACCGGCCAGCTCTACGGCTCGGTGTCGACGCGCGACATCGCCGATCTGCTGACGGCGGAAGGTTTCTCGGTCAACCGCAACCAGATCCAGCTCAACCAGCCGATCAAGACCATCGGCCTGACTAATGTGGCGATCGCGCTGCATCCGGAAGTCGAGGTCACCATCACGCTCAACATCGCCCGCACGGCGGACGAAGCCGAGCGCCAGGCCAAGGGCGAGACGCTGACCACCGCCGAAGCCATCTATGGCGACGACATCAACGACAACGCCCGGCCGGAAAACTTCTTCGATCCGAATGCCGAGTTCGAAGGCGGCGAAGACAACGCCTGATCGCTTACGACAGGCGAGGGAGCGGCGCTCCAATCACTTTGTCGTAATCCAGCCATTGTGGACCAATGCCCGGGCCTCTCGCCCGGGCATTTTTGTACCAAAAGGAACTTTTCGAACCCCTATATATTGTTGCAGAATTAAGGCAGCCAGTCTGACCGTGAGGGGACATTTGGTATGAACATTCTGCTGAAGCGCGTTCTCGACCGCCTGGTGCGCACGGGCAATCTCAAGGTCACCGGACCCAAGGGCTCGACATTCATCTTCGGCGACGGCAGCGGCGAGCCGGTGCACATGCACATCAAGACCCGACATGCCGAACGCGCCATCACCTTCGATCCGATGCTGGCGGTACCTGAATCATACATGGACGGCGAACTCGACATTCTCGAAGGCGGCGTGCTCGGACTGATGCGCATAGCCTTCCAGAACATGGGCAGCGGCGGCATCGACGCGACATGGTCGAAAGCCATCGAGGGCCTGCGCCATGCTTTCCGTCGCCTGCAGCAGATAAACACCGCCTCCCGCTCGCGCCGCAACGTGCAGCGCCACTACGATCTGTCGGGTGAACTCTACCGGCTCTTCCTCGACGAGGACATGCAGTATTCCTGCGCCTATTTCGAGCAACCGGACATGACGCTGGACGAGGCGCAGGCCGCAAAGAAGCGCCATATTGCCGCCAAGCTCAGGCTGAAAGCCGGCCAGACCGTGCTCGACATCGGCTCCGGCTGGGGCGGGCTGGGCCTCTATCTCGCCAAGGCCTTCGACGTCGACGTGCAGGGCGTGACGCTGTCAACCGAACAGCATGGCGTGGCCACCGACCGGGCGCATGCGCAAGGCCTGGAGAGCCACGTCCATTTCGAGTTGAAGGATTATCGCGAACTCAACGAACGTTTTGACCGCATCGTATCGGTCGGCATGTTCGAGCATGTCGGCGTCAACCACTACCGCACCTTCTTCGACAAGGCGGCGACATTGCTTAAGCCCGATGGCGTCATGCTTCTACACACGATCGGCCGCTCAGGCGTGCCGTGGGCGACCAGCGCCTTCATCCGCAAATATATTTTCCCGGGCGGTTACATTCCGGCCATGTCCGAGGTGCTGCCGGCGATAGAGAAGTCCGGTCTCGTGGTCACGGATGTCGAGATCCTGCGGCTCCATTATGCCGATACGCTGAAGCACTGGGGCCAACGCTTCGCCGCCAACCGCGACAAGGCCAAGGCCATTTACGATGAACGCTTCTGCCGCATGTGGGAATTCTATCTGGCCGCTTCGGAAGCCGCCTTCCGATGGCAGGATCTGGTCATCTTCCAGTTCCAGATCACCAAGAAGAACGACACGCTGCCGATGACCCGCGACTATATAGCCAAATGCGAAAAGGCGCTGGAAATGCGCGACATGGGCCGCCGCCAAGCGGCTCCCGTCGAGAAGCCTGCCAAACCCGCTCGCCGCCGCAAGGTGGCGGAGTAGAAACCGCCAGCACCATTGGCGCTTGCCATTCCCGGCATCTGCCCCGAAAAAGGCCTCGTGATCGTCCACGAGGCCTTTTTCATGACCTATCTCCTTTATGCCGCCGCGGCCCTGGCCGAGATCGCCGGCTGTTTTTCGGTATGGGCCTGGTGGCGGCTGGAAAGATCGCCGCTGTGGCTGGCGCCGGGCTTCGCCTCGCTGCTTCTGTTTGCCTGGCTTCTAGCGCTTGTCGACACCAATGCCGCTGGCCGCGCCTATGCCGCGTATGGCGGCATTTACATCGTCGCCTCGCTTGCCTGGCTGTGGCTGGTGGAAGGGGTGCGGCCCGACAGCTGGGATCTTGCTGGTGCAGCACTCTGCATAGCCGGCGCTTCGCTCATCCTGCTCGCACCGCGAGGCGCATGAGCCATGGAACTGCCGGCCCTTCTTCGACAAGCTGTCGACCGCATCCTGGAAAAAGTCCCGCTGCCGGAATTGAAGCAGGCGGCGAAAACCCTGTCGGACCGCTACCGCGCCGAACTGCGCGACGGCCGCTTGCACATGGCGCAGGACATGGCGGTCAAGGCCTATCTGGCGACGCGGCTGCCGGCGACCTATGCGGCGGTCCGTGCCAGCCTCGACGCGCTGAACGAGGCGCGGCCGGATTTCATGCCGAAAACCCTGCTCGATGTCGGTGCCGGTCCTGGTACGGTGCTTTGGGCCACGACAGACCTGTGGCCCGACCTCGAACGGGCCGTGCTGCTGGAAGCAAGCCCGGCCGTGCGCAAGGTGGGCGAGACGCTTGCCGCCGACGCCATCACAGCCCGCACCGCCTGGCAGGCCGGCGACGCCACGACAGATCTTGCAGACGTTCAGCCGGCGGAGCTCGTCACCTGCGCCTACGTGCTGGACGAGATCGTGCCTGCATCGCTGCCCAAGATGGTCGACCGGCTGTGGCGGCTGACAACAGACACGTTGCTGATCGTCGAGCCAGGCACGCCGGCGGGCTGGCAGCGGATACTGGCGGTGCGCGCGCAATTGATCGCCGCCGGTGCGCATCTACTGGCGCCTTGTCCGCACGAGGTGCCCTGCCCGCTCACCCCGCCTGACTGGTGCCACTTTTCCCGCCGTGTCGCCCGTTCGCGCCTGCACCGGCAGGCCAAGGACGCGGAAGTGCCTTGGGAAGACGAGAAATTCATCTTTGTCGCAGCGTCGCGCCGGCCGGCCGCCTTCCACGCCGCGCGCGTCATCGCGCCGCCGAAATCCGGCTCTGGCAAGGTGTCGTTGAAACTTTGCGAACCGGACGGCAACGCAGGTGACAAACTCTTCACCAAAAGGGATGGCGAGGTGTTCAGGCAGGCCAGACGCCTGGATTGGGGCGACACGCTGGAACGAAGCAATATGTGAACGATCGATTGTTCTTGCTTCGTTCCGACGCGTCGCGTAAGAATCATTGCTTGCCGAGTCAACCGGAATCGCGACACAGGAACACTGTCCTGTGGACGGTTTTTTGTTCCTGTGAACAAACGGGCATCAAGGCTGATTGGCCGCGCGGTGATGCAGAAAGGTCAGCACGGTTTCGTCTCGTTCTGATATCGAAAAGCCGGGTTCGAAATTGGGGATGTCATGGCAGAGGCAGCGCGGAAATTCGGCGTGGCGGAGCAACCGCTTTATCGTGAGGCGCCGAACAACATCGAGGCCGAGCAGGCGCTGCTCGGCGCGATCCTCGTCAACAACGATGCCTTCTACCGTGTCTCCGACTTCCTGAAGCCAGGCCATTTTTACGAACCCCTACACCGCAGGATATTCGAGATCGCGGCCGAGCTCATCCGCATGGGCAAGGTGGCGACGCCGATCACGCTGAAAACCTTTCTGCCGGCCGACGAGAAGGTCGGCGACATGACGGTGGCGCAGTACGTCGTGCGGCTGGCGGTGGAAGCCGTCACCGTCGTCAACGCCACCGACTACGGCCGCGCCATCTATGACCTGGCGACGCGCCGTGCGCTGATCACCGTCGGCGAAGACATGGTCAACATCGCCTATGACGCGCCGGTCGACATGTCGCCTTCCGAGCAGATCGAGGACGCCGAGCGCCGGCTGTTCGAGCTCGCCGAAACCGGCCGCTACGATGGCGGCTTCGAGAGCTTCACCGACGCGGTCAAGACCGCGGTCGACCTGGCCAATGCCGCCTATATGCGCGACGGGCATCTGTCGGGCCTTGCCACCGGCATGCGCGACCTAGACCGCCGTATGGGCGGCCTGCAGGCTTCCGACCTGATCGTGCTTGCCGGCCGTCCCGGCATGGGCAAGACATCGCTCGCCACCAACATCGCCTTCAACGTCGCCGAGGCCTATGTGCCGGCGCAGCAGGCAGACGGGTCATTCAAGGCGGCCAATGGCGGCGTCGTCGGCTTCTTCTCGCTGGAAATGTCGTCCGAACAGCTGGCCACCCGTATCATTTCCGAGCAGACGGAAATCTCGTCATCGAAGATCCGCCGCGGTGAAATAACCGAGATGGACTTCGAAAAGCTGGTCGCCTGTTCCCAGACAATGCAGAAAATTCCGCTGTTCATCGACCAGACCGGTGGTATTTCGATCGCGCAATTGTCTGCCCGCGCGCGCCGCCTGAAGCGTCAGCGCGGCCTTGACCTCATCGTCATCGACTATATCCAGCTGATGCAAGGTTCCAGCGCCAAGTCTTCGCAGAATCGCGTGCAGGAAATCACCGAGATCACCACGGGCCTCAAAGCGTTGGCAAAAGAGCTCGCCGTACCGATCATCGCGCTCTCGCAGCTGTCGCGTCAGGTCGAAAGCCGCGAAGACAAGCGCCCGCAGCTCTCCGACTTGCGTGAATCCGGTTCGATCGAGCAGGACGCCGACGTCGTGATCTTCGTTTATCGCGAGGAGTACTACCTCAAGAACCGCGAGCCGAAGCCCGGCACAGAAGAGTACGTGAAGTGGGAAAACGAGATGAACGAGATGCGCGGCAAGGCTGAAGTCATCGTCGGCAAGCAACGCCATGGTCCGACAGGGACCGTCACGCTCGCTTTCCACGGCGAATTCACCCGCTTCTCGGATTTGGCGGAAGAGCACCATATCGCCGAGAGGTTTGGTGAGTAGGCGGATGTCCGAAATGGCAGTCCGCAATTGGCGGACGACCCACCTTCATGGCTAAATCGCGCGTCCAGTTCATTTGCCAGAATTGCGGATCGGTGCATCAGCGCTGGGCCGGCAAGTGCGATGCCTGCGGCGAGTGGAACACGCTGGTCGAGGAAGGCACGTCGGGCGGTATCGGTTCAGGGCCGGCCAATACGCGCAATGCCCGCAAGGGCCGCGCGGTGGTGCTGACCACGCTTTCCGGCGACATCGAGGATGCACCGCGCATCATCTCGGGCATCGGCGAACTCGACCGTGCCACCGGCGGCGGCTTCGTGCGCGGCTCGGCACTGCTGGTCGGCGGCGATCCCGGCATCGGCAAGTCGACGCTGCTTACCCAGGCCGCGGCCGCGCTTGCCTCGAGAGGCCACCGCATCGTCTATGTCTCGGGCGAAGAAGCCGTCGCCCAGATCAGGCTGCGGGCGCAGCGGCTCGGCGTCGCCGACACGCCGGTGGAACTGGCAGCCGAGACCAATGTCGAGGACATTCTCGCCACGATCGCCGACGGCAAGCGACCGGATCTGGTCATCCTCGATTCGATCCAGACGCTGTGGACCGACCTTGCCGATTCGGCGCCGGGCACCGTCACCCAGGTGCGTGCCGCCGCCCAGGCGATGATCCGCTATGCGAAATCCACGGGTGCTGCGATCGTGCTCGTCGGCCATGTCACCAAGGAAGGCCAGATCGCCGGGCCGCGCGTGGTCGAGCATATGGTCGACGGCGTGCTCTATTTCGAGGGCGAAGGCGGTCACCACTACCGCATCCTGCGCACGGTGAAGAACCGCTTCGGGCCAACTGACGAGATCGGCGTCTTCGAAATGTCGGACAAGGGCTTGCGCGAGGTCTCCAACCCATCCGAGCTGTTCCTCGGCGAGCGGCATGCGAAATCGCCGGGCGCCGCCGTTTTCGCGGGCATGGAAGGCACAAGGCCGGTTCTGGTCGAGATCCAGGCGCTGGTAGCGCAATCCTCGCTCGGCACACCGCGCCGAGCGGTGGTCGGCTGGGACGGCGCGCGGCTGTCAATGATCCTGGCGGTGCTCGAAGCTCATTGCGGCGTGCGCTTTGGCCAGCATGACGTCTATCTCAACGTTGCCGGTGGCTACCGCATCAGCGAACCGGCGGCCGATCTCGCGGTCGCGGCAGCACTGGTTTCCTCGCTCACCGGTCTTGCCCTTCCCGCCGATTGCGTCTATTTCGGCGAAATCAGCCTTTCGGGTGCTGTGAGGCCGGTCGCGCATGCGCAGCAGCGCCTCAAGGAAGCCGAAAAGCTGGGTTTTGGTAGCGCGGTTCTGCCCTTGGGCAGCGAGGAACTTGCCGGAGGGATCGGGGCCGGCGCTTTCCAGCCCACCGAGCTTGCCGACCTCGTAGCGCGCATAGC
Organism: Mesorhizobium erdmanii; assembly: GCF_013170725.1. Classification (NCBI taxonomy): domain Bacteria; kingdom Pseudomonadati; phylum Pseudomonadota; class Alphaproteobacteria; order Hyphomicrobiales; family Phyllobacteriaceae; genus Mesorhizobium; species Mesorhizobium erdmanii. The sequence goes on from NZ_CP033361.1 coordinate 4,796,725, forward strand.
CGGCTCACGGCGCAGCCGCGCCGACGATGAAGAGTGACGCGGCTCGTCGAGCCGTGAAAAAGAGATCGGAGTGGGGCGAAAGACATGCCGATTACGCTGCTTGACGGAATCCTGGTCGGCTTCACCCTGGTCTCGGCGATGCTCGCCATGGTTCGCGGCTTCTCGCGCGAGGTCCTGTCGGTCGTCTCGTGGGCGGCGGCGGCGGCGGCGGCATTCTTCTTCTACAAGCCGGTCCTGCCCTACCTGAAGCCCTATATCGACAATGAGAAGATCGCCATGGCGGCTTCCGCCGGCGTCGTCTTCATAATCGCGCTGATCGTCGTCTCGGTCATCACCATGAAGCTCGCCGACTGGATCATCGATTCGCGGATCGGCGCGCTCGACCGTACGCTCGGCTTCCTCTATGGCGCCGCGCGCGGCATTCTGGTCGTGGCCGTGGCGCTTTTGTTCTTCAACTGGCTGGCCGGGGCCAAGGCACCGGCCTGGGTCACGGATGCCAAGTCGCGGCCCTTGCTGGAACAGATCGGCGCCAAGATCGAGAACTTGCTGCCCGCCGATACCGAGAACGCAATCCTCAAGAAGCTCAGCCCGAAAACGGGCGCCGAGACGCCTGCAGCGCCTGACGCACCCGCTGCGGACGCACCTGCAGGCGGTGACGACGCCAATACGCCGGCTCCGGACGACAATGAAGCTGCGCCCGCGGACAACACGGCCAAGCCGGCGCCGGCAGCACCGGCAAACTGACGCCCGAAGCGGGCGCCAGGGCAGACGATGGTGTGAACGACTGCACGGTGTGCGTTGCTTTCGACGCGTGAGCGCCTTATATGGCGATTTTAGCGGAGCTTAAGATGGCAAACGCAGACGACGTGCTTTCCGCCGAGGCTGACGACCACTTCCACGACGAATGCGGCGTGTTCGGTATTTTTGGCCGGCAGGATGCTGCAGCCATTGTCACGCTCGGCCTGCACGCACTGCAGCATCGTGGCCAGGAAGCCGCTGGCATCGTTTCCTACGATGGCACCCAGTTCCATGTCGAACGCCATGTCGGCCTGATCGGCGACACCTTCACCAAGCAGCGCGTCATCGATAGCCTGCAAGGCAACCGCGCCATCGGCCATACGCGCTACGCCACGACAGGCGGCGCCGGCATGCGCAACATCCAGCCTTTCTTCGCCGAACTCGCCGATGGCGGCTTTGCCGTCGCCCACAACGGCAACCTCACCAACGCCATGACGGTGCAGCGCGCGCTGCAGAAGCAGGGCGCGATCTTCTCCTCTACCTCCGACACCGAGACGCTGCTGCATCTGGTTGCGACGAGCAAGGAGCGTGACCTCAACTCGCGCTTCATCGACGCGGTGCGGCAGGTCGAAGGCGCCTTCTCGCTGGTGGCGATGACGGCCAAGAAGATGATCGGCTGCCGTGATCCGCTCGGCATCCGCCCGCTGGTGCTGGGCGACCTCGACGGCGCCTGGATCCTCGCTTCCGAGACCTGCGCGCTCGACATCATCGGCGCGCGTTTCGTGCGCGACCTGAAGCCCGGCGAGATGGTCGTCGTCACCTCCAAGGGCATTGAAAGCCTGTTCCCGTTCGAGCCGCAGAAGACCCGCTTCTGCATCTTCGAATATGTCTATTTCGCGCGGCCGGATTCCTCGGTCGAAGGCCGCAACGTCTACGAGGTGCGCAAGCGCATCGGCGCCGAACTGGCGCAGGAAAATCCAGTCGAGGCCGACATCGTCGTGCCGGTGCCGGACTCGGGCACCCCGGCGGCAATCGGCTTTAGCCAAGCTGCCGGCATTCCCTTCGAGCTCGGCATCATCCGCAACCATTATGTCGGCCGCACCTTCATCCAGCCGGGCGATTCGATCCGCCATATGGGCGTCAAGCTGAAGCACAACGCCAACCGCCGCATGATCGAAGGCAAGCGCGTGGTTCTGGTCGACGATTCGATCGTGCGCGGCACCACCAGCCAGAAGATCGTGCAGATGGTGCGCGATGCCGGCGCCAAGGAAGTTCATATGCGCATCGCCTCGCCGCCGACCAGCGCCTCCTGTTTCTACGGCGTCGATACGCCGGAGAAGTCGAAGCTCCTGGCTTCGCGCATGTCGGTGGAAGAGATGGCCGAGTTCATCCGCGTCGATTCGCTCGGTTTCCTGTCGATCAATGGCCTCTACCGCGCCGTCGGCGAAGCGAGCCGCAATGACGACCAACCGCAGTTCTGCGACGCCTGCTTCACCGGCCAGTATCCGACCCGCCTGCTCGACTTCGAAGGCCACGACAATGTGCGCACGCTGTCGCTGCTGGCGACGAGCGGGACGTAGGATTGCCGGCCTGTCATTCGCCCGAGCCAGATTTCCGGAATCCGTAGCATGATCCTCGACCTTACCGGCCGCGTTGCGGTCGTCACCGGCGCCTCGCGGGGCATCGGCTATTTCATCGCCAGGGAACTGGCCGCCGCCGGCGCGCACGTCGTTGCGGTGGCACGCACGGTCGGTGGGCTGGAAGAACTCGACGACCAGATCAAGGCTGCCGGCGGCCAGGCGACGCTGGTGCCGCTCGATCTCGCCGACATGGCCGGCATCGATCGGCTGGGCGGCGCTATCAACGAGCGCTGGGGCAAGCTCGACATTCTCGTCGCCAATGCCGGCGTGCTCGGCGTCATCTCGCCGATCGGCCATGTCGAGGCAAAAACCTTCGAGAAGGTGATGACCATCAACGTCACCTCAACCTGGCGGCTGATCCGCTCGGTCGACCCGCTGCTGCGGCTCTCGGACGCCGGCCGGGCCATCATCCTGTCGTCCAACGTGGCCCATTCGGCGCGCGCCTTCTGGGCGCCCTACGCGGCATCGAAGGCGGCGGTCGAGACGATGATGCGCTCCTGGGCGCACGAGACGCAAAGCCTGCCGCTGCGCGTCAACGCCGCCGACCCCGGCGCCACCCGCACCGCCATGCGGGCTCAGGCCATACCCGGAGAGGATCCCGAGACGCTGCCGCATCCCCAGGAGATCGCAAAGCACATCGTGCCGTTGGCCAGCCCGGAGCTGAAAGAGACCGGACTGATCTTCCAGGCCAAGCACAATCGCTTCGTCGCCTACAGGCAGCCCGAATAGACTCGCACATCAGTTTTTGCCCGCTCCCCGAACGGGTTCTCCACATTTGAGTGGCACGCGCGAGGGATTAAAAGCGCCTCCGGCTACGTTTCTCCTGACGTAGGACATTTGAAACCGGAGGACCGATATGGGTAGACTTCTTCTCGTTGGCGCCACCACCTTTGTGGCCGCTCTCGGCGCGACAGCCGGTGTAGCCGTTTCCCAAGATGCCAAGATGAGTTTCTTCGTCACCAGTGTCGGCTCCGGCAAGGGTGCCGATCTCGGTGGCCTGAAAGGCGCCGACGCGCATTGCGCTTCGCTGGCCGAAGCCGCCGGCGTCACCGGCAAGAGCTGGGCCGCCTACCTCTCGACCAGTGCCGAGGATGCCCGCGACCGTATCGGCAAAGGCCCTTGGTTCAACGCCAAGGGCGAGAAAATCGCCGACGATGTCGCCTCGTTGCACGGCAACGCCAATGGCATCACCAAGCAGACGGCTCTGACCGAGAAGGGCGAAGTGGTCAATGGGCGCGGTGACACGCCAAACCGGCACGACATGCTCACGGGCTCGAAGCCCGACGGCACCAGGATCGCCGACCAGACCTGCGGCGACTGGACGATGAGCGGCGCCGAAGGGGCGGCGATGATGGGCCATCATGATCGCACCGGCCTTGACGATTCGGCGGCGGCTAAGTCGTGGAATTCTTCGCATGCTTCGCGTGGCGGCTGCAGCCAGGAGGCACTGAAGGGCACCGGCGGCGACGGCCTGTTCTATTGTTTTGCGACGGACTGAGCAGCGTTGCCTGGCTCCTAAATCCAATAGGTGATCACGCGGCTGTGATCAGGGCGGAAAAGGCTGCCCTCCTGCCATGCTTTCGTCGTTTCCGTAGAGTTGGTAGGATCATAGCGACTCCATAACAACAAGCGCCCGGCTGGGCAGAACAAGGACATCCCCATGGCTACGACCGCAGCGTTGGTCTGGTATCTGGTAATCGCCGGCCCGCAGGGCGGCATGGTGGTGCTGCCCAGCACCTTCGACAAGCGCGAGCAGTGCACCGCCGCCATCACCGAATATCAGAAGCAGCCGACACCGACCGGCTGGTCGGTGCAATGCGTGCCGAGCGCCTCGCCTTTCACCGATGAGGGCGACGCCGAGCAGCCGTCGGCGCAGTAAGCATCCGTTGCCGAAGCCGTAGAGACAGCGATCTCCCCTCGCGTGGGGGAGATCGCAACTTCAGCGCCGGGCGCTCACGGTCAATTCCGGCTTCTGGTTGATGGTCTGGAACACCACACAGTAGCGTTCGGTCAGCTTCAGCAACGAATCGATGCGCTCCTGCGGTTCGTCCGTATCGAGAGCGAAATTAAGCCGGATGGCACGAAATCCGACCGGCGCATCCCTGGCAACACCGAGCGTGCCGCGAAAATCGAGATCGCCTTCGGCTTCCACCGTGGCGGCACCGAGCTTGAACTCGAGCGCCGTCGCCACCGCCTTCAACGTCACGCCGGCACAGGCCACCAGTGCTTCCAGCAGCATGTCGCCGGAGCAGAGTTCAAGCCCCGAGCCACCTGTCGCCGGATGCAGGCCGGCGATGGCGATCGCCCTGCCCGTCTCGACCTTGCAGGCGACCGACTGGTCGTCGATCGAGCCTCGCGCCTTCAACGTGATCAGCGCCTGCGAAGCGTCGTCGCGATAGGCCTGCTTCAACGGCGCCTGCATGGCTTTGAGTTCGGTTGCGTCCATTTCGTCGCCTCTTTCGCTTTGCGGCCAGCGAGCAGCGTGGCTTCGTCAAATATAACTGCCGATCGCATTCTGGAAGCAAGCTCGTAATTCCTGCCCCAACGCAAGCCCAGGGCTGGCGTAGCGCTGTGTCGAGTTTCGCCCGTATAGCTGGGAGCCGAGGCTTGATTTCCTGGAGTCCTCGCGTTGCTCCTGTCGTATTCCTGTCGCTCCGCACCTTTGGTCCGCACCCATGGCCGATGTCGCCATTCTCGAAACACGCGAAAGGGTTCTCGCCGGAATCCTGTTGACCGGTGCGGCCTATCTCTTGTTTTCGACGCAGGACGCCTCGATCAAGCTGCTGGTGACCGGGATGACGGTCTGGCAGATCATGTTCTTCCGCAGCATCACCATTTTGAGCGCCTGCGCGGCGATCGGCGGGCGACAGCTGTTCGCCGACACGGTGCGCTCGCCGATCGTGCGGCCAATGCTGGTGCGCAGCGCTTTCACGCTCGCCGCCTGGCTCTGTTACTACAACGCCGCCCGCAGCCTGCAGCTCGCCGAACTGACGACTGTGTATTACGCGGCGCCAATCATCGTCACCGTGCTGTCGGTGTTCCTGCTCGGCGAAAAGGTGCCGATGCTGCGCTGGCTGGCGGTCCTGATCGGCTTTGTCGGTGTCTTCGTCGCTTGCGACCCGACCCGTCTCGGTCTGTCCGTGCCCGTGCTGCTGGTTCTGGCGGCCGCGCTTTTGTGGGCCATCGCCGTCGTGCTCCTGCGCAAGACAGCGCTTGCCGAACGCTCGATGATCCAGCTGCTCCTCAACAATTTCTATTTCCTGGTGTTTTCGGCGGTGCCGGCGCTGTTGTGGTGGCATACGCCCGATCTGAGCCAGTTGCTGCTGCTCGCCAGCGTCGGCGCGCTCGGCGGCCTGGCGCAATATCTGCTCTTCGAAGGCATGAAACGGACGCCGGCATCGATCCTCGCGCCGCTCGAATACAGTTCGCTGTTGTGGGCGTTCGCACTTGGCTTTGCGATCTGGGGCGACTTACCGCGCCGCGAAGTGTTTCTCGGCGCCGCGCTGATCATCGCCGCCGGGCTGCTGATCGTCGGCGGCGAGCATTTCCGCAAGCGGCTGTGATGTGTATGGCGCTTGCTGCTGACACTACGATGTCAGGACGGGGCGGCTTAGGGTGTCGGCATGACTGACATGACGGCCACCCCCGCCGAAACCACCGAACGCACGCTTGGCATCATACTGGTGTCGTCGTCGGCGGCGGTGTTCGGCCTGACCGGTGTACTGACCAAGTCGATCCACGCCGATCCGCTGACGATCACCTGCTGGCGTGGCTTTGTCGGCTCGATCCTGATCAGCCTCTATGTGCTGTGGCGCCGCCACCGCTCGGGCAACCGCGACACGCTGCGGCTTGGCTGGCGCGGCTGGCTGCTGGCGGTGGAAGGCGCGCTGGCCAGCATCGCCTTCATCTCGGCGTTCAAATTCACCTACGTCGCCAATGTCGCGGTCATCTACGCAACGTCCCCCTTCATTGCCGCCCTGCTGGCCTGGGCGCTGGTGCGCGAACCTTTTCGCCTGCAAACGATGCTCGCGGCCGCCGTGTCGCTGTGCGGCGTAACCATCATGGTCTGGTCGGGCTTCGGCACGGGCAATCTGTTCGGCGACGGGTTGGCGCTGCTGATGACGGCCGGCAGCGCGCTCTACATGATCATGGTGCGCGCCTTCCGCGACACGCCGGTGGTGTGGGCCGGCGCGGTTTCGGCCTTTCTGTTGTTCATTCTCGGCTGGTTCGTCACCGATCCCTTGGCGGTCTCGGCCAGGGATGCCGTTCTTCTCGTCACTTTCGGCGGGTCGTTCGCGCTGGCTTCGATCCTGTGGACGGAGGGCGCGAGGCTTATCCCGGCACCTGAATCCGGCCTGCTCGGCTCAGCGGAAGTGCCGTTCGCGATCCTGTTTGCCTTCCTGTTCCTGGCCGAGATACCGCCCGTCGCCAGTATGGTCGGCGGCGCCATCGTGCTCTGCGCGGTGTTCGCCCATGCCGGCCGCGACTGGCTGGTAGCCCGCTCACGGCAGGCAGCGTCAAATATTTCTTAAAAAAGTGACACAGTCACGGAACCATCATCGCGGTCAGGCATTATTTATGCGACGGGCCACCCCCCAAGTCCCCCCAAACCCCTCGGCCCGTCCTACTCCCAAGCCGACCGCAAGGTCGGCTTTTTCTTTGTTAAAAGGGCCCGACCGCAAGGTCGGCTTTTTCTTTGCTCAAGCCTGGACGGGAGATGGAGGGGGCCGTGACTTCAACCGGGATGCCCAAACGAAGCCAGGTTGCCACCAAGCAGCGCCGCCAAATCACTGGCCGGGGCATCGGCGCCAGTACGCAAACGGATCGCGAACTCTGCCATCGGAACCGATGGCAAGCCAAACTCTCGCGGCGCTTCGACGATGCCGGAATGGGCAAAGCGCGGGGTTCGCAAGGTCAGCGCAACGCCGGCGTTCACCGCGGCGCGCAGGCCGGCCAGGCTGGCGCTTCCGGCGGCGATGCGGTAACGGCGGCCGGCGGCATCGAGCGCTGCGAGTGCGGCTTCGCGAAAACCGCAATAGGGGTCCAGCAATGCCAGCGGCAGTTCTTCCTGCCGCGAGGCCAGTCCCTTCTGTGAACACAGCCATATCATCGGCTCGCGCAGGACCCCGACCTCGTCCGGCGCCGCCGCCTGGCGCATGACGATCGCCAGATCGAGGCCGCCGGCCTGCAGCGCCTGCGCCAGTTCGGCGGAGCGGCCAACCCGCAATTCGATCCTGACGCGCGGATGGCTGGTGGCGAAGGCACGCAGCAGGTCCGGCAGGCCGCTGTCGGCAAAATCCTGCGTCGTGCCGATGGCGACACGCCCGGCAGCCCGTGCCCCCTTCAAGGCCAGCCACGCCTCGCGATGCACGGCAAGAATGCGCCTGGCATGGCCGACGAGGTCTTCGCCGGCCGACGTCAGCCCACGACCCCGCCCCTGCGGCGTCAGCAACGGCTCGCCGACGATCTCCTCCAGCCGTTGCATCTGGGCGGTCACCGCCGAAGGCGAACGGCCGACACTGGAAGCCGCCTGCGCCAGCGAGCCGCTGTCGACGAAAGCGAGTAAGGTTTTGAGCAGATCGGGATTTAGTGTTTCCATAATTCGATTTTATCGAATCTTTTGTTGAAAACAATTCGATTTTTTTGATTCCAGGATGATGACATGGTCTCTTCAACGGCGATCAGTCGCCGCTGGAAACCAGGAGAAGAAAAATGCCCATCATCAACATCAGCGTCACCGGCAAGCCAGACGCCACCTTGTCAGCCGAGATTGCCAGGGAAATAACCGAGATCACCGCCAAGCAACTGCGCAAGGACCCGACGATCACCGCCGTCGCTGTATCCTATGTCGATCCGCGGCACTGGTTCGCCGGCGGCAAGTCGCTGGCGGAGCATGGCACCAACACATTCTGGCTGGATATCAAGGTCGTCGACGGCACCAACACCAAGCTCGAGCTCGAAGCCTATCTCAAGGCTCTCTTCGATGCCTTTGGCCGCCTGCTGGGCGGCGTGCATGACGAAAGCTATGCCTTCGTGCATGAGGTGCCGGCAGCCGCTTATGGCTATGGCGGCAAGACGCAGGAGTTCCGTTTCATCAGCGGACGGCTGAAGGCGGCATGACGACCTTGTTCCTTCTCCTTGCGAAGGGAGAAGGAAAGACCGCCTCGTCCGCATTGACCTTGCTCCGGCTTCCGCTAGGCTCTGCCCCGAAGCGGTCGCCGAAGAGCCGCGATGACAAGAACCGTTGGGAGAGAGGCGGCATGATCCTGACACTGGCGCTGCTTGCGGGTCTTGTCGTGGCCTGGCTGCTGATCGGCGTGGTGGAGAAATTCCGCCTCGGCCTGCGTTTCACCCAGGCGCTGCTTTATGTGCCGTTCAAGCTCGCCTACAGGATCAGCGACAATCGCATCGGGATCGCGCGCAAGGCGCAGGCTCCGGTCATCTACGTCATCTCGCACCAATCGCGCTTCGAGCCGGCGCTGATGCTGTCGCTGCTGCCGGATGACACGCTGCATATACTAGACGAGGTCTCGGCACGCTCGCCTTGGCTCGAACCATGGCGAGAGCTCGGCCGCAGCATCGCCTTCAATGCCGAACATCTCTTCGTCAGCCGCCGGCTGGTGCGCGTGCTGAAGGGCAAGGGCCGGCTCGCCGTCTATCTGCCGGACGCGGTCGAGCCTGATATCAAGACGTTTCGGCTGTTTCGCGCCGTCACCCGCATCGCCATGCAGGCCGACGCCCGTATCGTGCCGATCTTCATCGCCGGCGCGCGCAGCCTGCCGGTATCCTTGACGCCGGCCGACAAGGCGCCCCGGCACTGGTTTCCGCGCCTGTCGATCAGCGTGCTGGAGCCGATGACGATCGCCGAACTGGTGGCGCGCAATCCAGATCAGACCTCGAACACCAATGCGCTGTTCGACCGCGTCGCCGAGGCGCGGCTTTTCGGCTCCGACCTTGATCGCGGCCTGTTCCTGGCCATGCGCGATGCGGCGAGCCGCGTCGGCGCCTCGCATCCGATCATCGAGGATGTCATCTCGGGCGCGCTGAGCTACCGCAAGACGTTCATCGGCGCGCGCGTGCTGGGCAGGCGCTTCGAGGCGGTGACGGCACCAGGCGAGGCGGTGGGGATAATGCTGCCCAACGCCAATGGCGTCGTGTTGTCGTTGGTCGGCCTTCTCTCGGCGGGCCGGGTGGCGGCGATGATCAACTATACCGCCGGGCCGGCGAGCGTCACGGCGGCGGTGCGGACAGCCGTCATCCGCACCGTCGTTTCCTCCCGCGCTTTCGCCGAGAAGGCCGATCTTGCCGATATTGTCGCGGCGATCGAAAAGGGCGGCGCCAGGCTGCTGTGGCTCGAAGATGCGAGGCAGAGCGTCACCACGCTGGACAAGTTTGCCGCCGCCCTGCTGTGGCGCCTGCCGCTGCAGCGGCAGGATGCGGCCAAGCCGGGCGTGATCCTGTTCACCTCGGGTTCGGAAGGCACGCCGAAGGCAGTTGTTCTGTCGCAAAAGAACCTTTACGCCAACGCCATGCAGGCCGAGGCGCGCATCACCATCTCGCCGGCCGACATCCTGCTCAACGTGCTGCCGGTGTTTCATTCCTTCGGACTGACGGGTGGCACCATCCTGCCGCTGGTCACCGGGGTAAAGCTGTTCCTCTACCCCTCGCCCCTCCACTACAAGATCATCCCCGAGATCGCCCGCAAGGTGAAGCCGACCATCATGTTCGGCACCGACACCTTCCTCGCCAACTATGCGCGCACCGCCAAGGACGGCGATTTCTCCAGCCTGCGCTTTGTCGTTGCCGGCGCGGAAGCGGTGAAGCCGGAAACGCGCCGCGTCTATCGCGAGCGTTTCCAGGCTGAGATCGTCGAAGGTTTCGGGCTGACCGAGGCAGCACCGGTGGTTGCCGTCAATACCGCGATCCACGGCCGCGACGGCACCGTCGGCCGACTCCTGCCGGCGATGCGCATGAAGCTGGAACCGGTCGAAGGCATCTCGGACGCCGGCCAATTGTGGCTCGACGGGCCGAACCTGATGATGGGCTATATGACGACGGACCGTCCCGGTGAGTTGCAGCCACTGACCGGCTGGCACGACACCGGCGACATCGTCGCCGTCGACCGCGAAGGCTTCATCACCATTCGCGGCCGCGCCAAGCGCTTCGCCAAGATCGCCGGCGAGATGGTGTCGCTGGGCGCGGTCGAGATGCTGGTGCAGTCGCTGTGGCCGGAAGAGAGCCATGCGGCGGTGGCGGTGCCCGACAAGAGGCGCGGCGAACGCATCGTGCTGGTCACGACCGCCGACGATGCCAATCCCGAAGAACTGCGTCAGTTCGGCAAGAAAGCCGGCGCCGCCGAACTGATGGTGCCCAACGACATCGTCAAGGTGGAAGAGATCCCGGTGCTCGGTTCCGGCAAGACCGATTATGTCTCGACCAGGAAGCTGGCGATCGACAGGCTGGGGCTCGGCGTCGCGGCCTGAGTCCGATCAAGGACTTCGGCGGACCTTCTAACCTATGTCCGAAGGCGGCACCTTCTCGCCCTCGAGCTTGGCACGCTTGGAGTAGGCGCGGACGGAAAACGGCAGGAAGATCAGATAGCCCGCGACCGAGGCCGTCAGCGTGTACCAGGGATAGGTCATCAGCAGGAGGACGTAGAGCACGACGGCCAAAATGACCGGCAACACCCTGTCACCGGGAATCTTGACGCTCTTGCCGGAATAGACCGGCAGCCGGCTGACCAGCAGGAACGCGACCAGGATGGTGAAACCGGTGGCTATGAAGGCAGCCGGCCGGCTTGGCTCGATGCCGAGCCGCAGGAAAAACAGATAGAGCGGCAGCATCACCAGCACCGCACCCGCCGGAGCCGGCACACCGACGAAATATTCGGACTGCCACAGCGGGCGTTCGGCCTTGTCGTCGTCGAGCACGTTGAAGCGGGCAAGCCTCAGCCCGCAGGCGATGGTGAACAGGAGCGCCGCGATCCAGCCCGGCGAGCCGGCGCGATCCAGCAGGAAGGCATAGAGCACCAAAGCCGGCGCGACGCCGAAATTGACGATGTCGGCGAGCGAATCCATCTGCGCACCGAATTTGGACGTCGCCTTCAGCATTCGCGCCAGACGGCCGTCAATGCCATCGAGAAACGCTGCGAGCAGCACCATGACCACCGCAGTCTCGAAGCGGTCCTCGAAGGCGAAACGGATGCCGGACAGGCCGGCGCAGATGGCAAGCACGGTGACCAGGTTGGGCAGCACCATGCGCATCGGGATCTCGCGGATGCGCGGACCGCCGCTGGCATGGGCCTCGAACTTTTTGTATTGCGTGCCCACCGCTCAGGAAATCCGCACGAGAGGGGTGCCGGCGACGCCGCCGAATTCGGCGAGCACGGTTTCGCCGCCGACCGCGGTCTGGCCCACGGCGACCCGCGGCGTGGCGGTCAACGGCAGGAAGACATCGACGCGCGAGCCGAAGCGAATCAGGCCGAAGCGCTCGCCGGTGCCGATAGAAGTGCCGGCTTCCGCCCAGCAGACGATGCGGCGCGCCACCAGGCCGGCGATCTGGACGGCGGCGACCGTGCCGTTGGGGCTCTCGATAACCAGGCCGTTGCGCTCGTTTTCGGTGCTGGCCTTGTCGAGTTCGGCGTTGAGGAATTTTCCCGGCCGATGTTCGATCCTGGCGATACGGCCGCGCACCGGAGCGCGATTCACATGGCAGGAAAAGACATTCATGAACACCGAGATGCGGGTCATCTCGACGTTGCCGAGGCCAAGTTCGCGCGGCGGCAGGGCCGGGCCGACCGCCGAGATGATGCCGTCGGCGGGGCTCACCACAAGGCCGTCGTCGACCGGCGTGACGCGTTCGGGATCGCGGAAGAAATAGACGCACCAAGCCGTCAGGATCAGGCCGATCCAGAAAAGAATTGAGGAGAAATAGCCGAGGAAGAGCGTTGCCGCGCCAAAGGCCGCGATGAACGGATAACCTTCGCGGTGGATCGGTACGAACGCGTTCTTGACCGTGTCGACAAGGCTCATGGGCTGGGGGCGGTCCCTGTTTCAGGTCCGGCCTCAATAGCCGAAACACCCCCTGCCCGCAACGCGACAATCGGCGGCGAGGATGAATGGGCAAGGCTCATCGGTCTTCGGGCAGTCGCACGCTCCGCCAACGGCCATGTCGATGGAGCGTTTTTTCTGAGCGAAAAGCCGTAAGCCACTGTCGGCGAACCGCTCCCGCATCCGTCCTTGGTGTAAAAGCGCCTGATCGCGCCCGCAGAGGCCGACGACGCGCAAAGGAGGCTTCAGATCATGCAGACATCATCCGGCACCAAAACTCGTCTCCTTACAACCGGCCTCGCCTTCGGTGAATCACCGCGCTGGCACGATGGACGCCTTTGGCTGTGCAATTGGGGCACCGGCGAGATCATCGCGATCGATGCACATGGCAAAACCGAGATCATGGTCACTATACCCGCCACCTTGCCCTACTCCATCGACTGGCTGCCGGACGGCCGGCTGCTCGTCGTCTCGGGCCGCGAAGGCCTGCTGCTTCGGCAAGAAGCCGATGGCAGGCTCGTCACCGTTGCCGATCTGCGCGGCCTGTCGAAAAGCCCATGGAACGAGATCGTCGTCGACGGGCGCGGCAATGCCTATGTCAATGGCGGCGGACCGACGCCTACCGTCGGCCAGCCTTTCGGTCCGGGCACCATCGTGCTGATCACACCGGACGGCGCGATCCGGCAAGTGGCTGACAATATCGCCTTCGCCAACGGCATGGCGGTGACCTCGGACAACCGGACGCTGATCCTTGCCGAATCGAACGCCAACCGGCTGACAGCTTTCGACATCGCAGGCGACGGCGCCCTATCCAACCGGCGCGTGTGGGCCGAGCTCGACGGCTATCCCGATGGCATCTGTCTCGATGCCGAAGGGGCGGTCTGGTACGCGGATGTTCCCAACAAACACTGCGTGCGGGTGCGCGAAGGCGGCGAGGTGCTGCAGACCGTTGCTGTCGATCGCGGCTGTTTTGCCTGCATGCTGGGCGGCGCGGACAGGCAAACGCTGTTCATTGCAGCCGCCGAGTGGCGTGGCTTCGAGCACATGGTCAGCGATATCAGAACCGGCCAGGTGCTCAGCGTGGATGCGCCGGCACCTGGCGTCGGCTGGCCGTGAGCTAAACTCCGGGAATCCGCTGATAGTTGGCGATATCGGCGCGCACCCCGAGCCGGGCGATCGTCTCCTGCGGATCGAACGCGACACGCTCATGCGCGGCCTTGACGATCGGCACGACCATGTCGACGGCCGCCTGGCTCTCCCATTCGACGATCGTCACCAGGTTGAATTTACCCGGCCCCGAAAACTGCTCGAGCAGGAAATCCTGCACGAAACCCTGCTGTCGGCGCAGCAATTCGTGCGTCGTCCTGACCTTGACGAGGATCTCCTCGCGAGCGGCGGCCGGGACGACGAACTTGTCCACCCTGAACACGCTGCCGCCGTTAACGTTCTGACTAATGTCGTTCATTTCGATTGTTCCGTTCCTGGATCAAGGGGTGTCTTGGGCTCCAGGAAACGGCGTACAATCTCAACTTATGTTGAGGTCAAGCACAAAAATCAATTAACCTCCGACGTCCGCCTGCGCACCACGACGCCAAGTTCGTCGCCTTCGCGGGCGAGACGCAAGCGCTCCTCGGCTTCGGTCGCCTCGCGCTGGCGGTCCCACATCGAGGCGTAGAGGCCATGCTTTCGCATCAGCTCGACATGAGTGCCACGCTCGGCGATCTGGCCGTCCTTGAGCACGATGATCTCGTCGGCGGAAATGACCGTCGACAGGCGGTGGGCAATCACGATGGTGGTGCGCCCCTTGCTGACGAGGTCGAGAGCCGCCTGGATCTCCTGCTCGGTGTGGCTGTCCAGCGCCGAGGTCGCTTCGTCGAGCATCAGGATCGGTGGTGCTTTGAGGATGGTGCGGGCGATCGCGACGCGCTGTTTTTCACCACCGGACAACTTCAGCCCGCGCTCGCCGACCATCGACTTGTAACCGTCGGGCAACTTCTCGATGAATGGCCCGATCTGGGCGAGTTCGGCTGCCTTGCGCACCTCCTCCTCGCTCGCGCCAACGCGGCCGTAGCGAATGTTGTAGGCGATGGTGTCGTTGAACAGCACCGTGTCCTGCGGCACCATGCCGAGCACTGCGCGCAAACTATCCTGGGTGACATCCCGGATGTCCTGGCCATCGATCAGCACCTGGCCGGCCTGCACGTCGTAGAATCGGAACAGCAGGCGCGAAATGGTCGACTTGCCGGCGCCCGACGGCCCGACAATGGCGACCGTCTTGCCGGCCGGCACCTCGAAGGAGACGCCCTTCAGGATCTTGCGGTTCGGATCGTAGGAGAAATGCACGTCTCGGAATTCGACTTTGCCCGTGCCGACGACGAGGGCCTTGGCGTCGGGCTTGTCGACGATCTCCTGCGGCACGTCGAGCAGGTCGAACATGTGCTCGATGTCGGTCAACCCTTGCCGGATTTCTCGATAGATGAAGCCGATGAAGTTGAGCGGTACGGAAAGCTGTACCAGCATGGCATTGATGAAGACGAAATCGCCGACCGTCTGCGTGTGCGCCTGCACCTCCAGCGCCGACATGCACATGACGACGACGGTGCCGAGGCCGAAGATGACGCCCTGGCCGAAGTTCAGCCAGCCGAGCGAGGTCCAGGTCTTGGTGGCGGCGACCTCGTAGCGCGCCATCGATCGGTCGAAGCGATCGGCCTCCATGCGCTCGTTGGTAAAGTATTTGACCGTCTCGAAATTGAGCAGCGAGTCGATCGCCTTGGTGTTGGCATCGGTGTCGCTGTCATTCATGTCGCGGCGGATGGAGATGCGCCAGTCGCTGGCCTTGACCGTGAACCAGACATAGAGCCAGACGGTGACCGCAACCACGGCCACATATTTCCAGCCATAGGTGAAGCCGAATATGCCGGCGGTCAGCGCGAATTCGAGGATGGTCGGCGCCGTGTTCAGCATGATGAAACGCACGATCGTCTCGATGCCCTTGGTGCCGCGCTCGATGATGCGCGACAGGCCCCCGGTGCGGCGCTCCAGGTGGAAGCGCAGCGACAGCTGGTGCATGTGGACGAAGGTACGGAAGGCGAGCTGCCGCACGGCATGCTGGCCGACGCGGGCAAACAGCGCATCGCGCAACTGGTTGAAGCCGAGCTGGACGAGCCTCAGCACATTGTAGGCAATGACCAGCATCACCGGGGCAAGCAGGAAGGACGGCAGTGGCGGCGGTGCCTTGGACGCGCCCGCCAGCGCATCGGTCGCCCATTTGAAGAAATACGGACCGGCGACCAATGTCACCTTGGCTACCACCAGCAGCAGCGTCGCCCAGGTGACGCGCGCCCTGAGGTCGGCGCGGTCGGCCGGCCACATATAGGGCCATAAATTGCGCAACGTGGTGAGGGTTGAGGTGTCGGCGGAGACGGTTTTTTCGACCACTTTTCTTGCCTTTTGGGTGAGAGGGTCAGCGGCCGGAGCAGCAGGAATTGACGAGTGCGTTCAGCGACGCCGAGATATCGGCGAGCGCCGCGCGATCGACAGCATAGCGGGAGCGCTGGCGGTCGGGCTCGAAGCGGACCAGACCGGCCTCGACCAGGATCTTGAGATGCTGGGATACGGTAGACTGCGCCAGGTCGAAACGGTCGACGACTTCGCGGCAGCAACAGGAATTGCTGGCCGACAGGTGCTTCAGTATCTCGATCCGTGCCGGATGCGATAATGCCGCAAACCGAGCCGCGACGGTGTGGCTGTCGGGGATGCAGTTGGACAAAGCGCCGGTGGCGCAATTTGGTTCAAGGGCGGTTTCCGTCATCGTTCATCGGCGATAGACGATGAACGATGACGGAGCAAGCTAGACCGATGGGTAGATCGGCAGATTGCCGATCTCTTCGCTACTGCGTCTTGGTCGGCGCTGTCGTTGCCTGCTCGCCCATTGCCTTGAGATCGGCGGCTTCGCCTTCCTTGGACTTTTCCGGAACCTTGAACACCTGGCCGGGCCAGATGCGATTGGGATCCCTGATCTGGTCCTGGTTGGCGAGGTAGATGGTGGAATAGCGCACGCCGTGGCCATAGACGCGCCGCGAAATTCGCCACAGCGTATCGTTGCGGCGGATGATGACGGCGCCATCGGCATGTTCGAGTTTGGGTGACACCACCTCCGGCACGTCGCTCGGCGGAGTGGCCGCGGCGACGACGGCCGGAGCCTCGGCGGCAGGCGCCGCGGGAGCCGGCGCGGCAGGTGCTTCGGCAGCCGCGGGTGCGGCCGGCTTGGTCTCTGCCGGCTTGGCATCCGCCGGCTTGGTCTCGGCGGGCGCCACGGCGGCGACCGCTTCGCCTGGTTCGCGTTCGAAAGGCACGGCGGCGCGAGCCACAACCTTCACGCCATCGGCATCGAGGCCGTCGACATGGATGGTATAGCTGCCGACCGGAATGTCGCGTGTCGCTTCGACGAGGAAATGACCGTCCGGCGATGTCTGCGCTTCGCCGAGCAGGATTTCGTTGGCATAGGCGCGCACCTTGCGGCCCGGGTCGGCGAGGCCGGCGACGAAGATCTTGTTGCCATCGATCTCGACCGCCTCGACCACGATCTTGGGTTCTGCCACGGCCGCGGCGGGTGGTGTCGCCGGAGCAGCCGGAGCCGGTGTTGTCTCGACGACGGCGGGCGCGGGAGCCGGTGCAGCTGGCGCCGGAGCGCCAGTCGCTGGTGCTTTAGCGGCGGCAGCCGGAGCCGCCGGCGCCGGAGCGGCAGCCTGGTCGCCGGTGGCAGGCGCTGCCGGTTTGGTCTCGGGCGCCGGAACCGTCAGCAGTTCGGCCGGCTTGCCCGGCTCCTCGACCATAGCCAGCACCTGGCCGGCGGCATCCTTGGGAACCGCGACGACCGCGGTCTGCGCCGAAGCGGTCACGACCGTGCCGACTGTCGAGCGCAGCGCAATCGTATAGTCGCCAGGCTTCAGCGGATCGTCGAGCACGATGACAAAGGCGCCATCGGGACCCGCCACCGTTGAACCAAGCACCGTCGTGCCGTTGAGGATCTCGACCTTTGAATTGGGTGCTGCATTGCCGGCGACGACGATAGAACCATTGCTCTCGACGCGTACGACGTCGAAGGTCGGCGCAACGGGACCGGCAGCGGCTGGTGCCTGCGCGGCAGGAGCCTTTGCATCGACAGCCGGTGCGGCCGGAGCTTCCGTTGCCGGCGCGGCCGGAGCGGTCGCCTGAGGCGCGGCGGCGGGTGCCGCCGGCACCGCCGGCGCCGGCAGTCGCCCTTCCGTGCCGGGGTCGGCCGGTTTTGGCGCCACGGGCGGCGTCAAGGCCGCGACCTGCGGCGCCGGCGTTGGATGAAGATACGGGTCGAGTGCACCCGATACATAGGCGGTTCCCCCGACCGCGACGGTCCCACCCGCCGCGAACAGAAACGCCTTCAATGGATTAATTGCCATATTTCCCTACCCCTTAGCCACCTAACGCCGGTCTAGCGTGTTTTACCAAAGCCGACAAGAAAAAGCCCGGACTGTCGGCCCCCAGGGCTTGACCCCGCTTCCAGACCCAATCACCAATCATCGGTATGAACACGATTCGATCCGTCTGCGTCTATTGCGGCTCGTCTCCGGGCCGAGATGAAATCTATGCGAAGGCCGGACACCTGCTTGGCCGTTCAATTGCCAAGACCGGGCTGCGGCTGATCTATGGCGGCGGCACCAAAGGCATCATGGGCGCCGTCGCCGAAGGCGCGCTCAAGGCCGGCGGCAAGGTGACAGGCATCATTCCCCGCTTCCTGATCAACAGGGAAGCAACCGAAACAGCGCTCGACCGGCTCGACGAGTTATTGATCACCGACAACATGCACGAGCGCAAACACAGGATGTTCGAGAAATCCGACGCCTTTGTGGCGCTGCCTGGCGGCATCGGCACAGTCGAGGAGATCGTCGAGATCATGACCTGGGCGCAACTCGGCCATCACCGCAAGCCGATCGTCTTCGGCAATGTCAACGGATTCTGGGACCCGATGCTGTCGTTGCTTGATCACATGGCGGCAGAGGGCTTCATCCACACCGCGCAACGGGTCAAGCCGCTGGTCGTCAACGAGCCGGAGGCTATCGTGCCCGCCATCATGGTGGCAGGCTCCTCCGTCGACGCGCCGACCGAAGGCGTGCAGTCGGTGATAGACAAGATGTAGGGAATAGGCAGTAGGGAATGGGGCTTGCCTACTGCCTACTGCCTACTGCCTACTGCCTACTGCCTACTGCTCTACAGCCCTCCGCAAATCTCCAATCACCGCCCGTCCATCCTGCCGCCGCCAGGCGAGATGGATCGTCACACTGCGCTTGAACCAGGGAAGGTCGCGGAAGACGATCCCCGGCGGCGCGGCGCGGCGCAGGCTCTCCTGCACCGTTGCCAGGCCGAGGCCGGCGCCGACCAGCCCAAGCGAGGTCAAGGGATCGGCAGTCTCGTAGGCGATGTCGGGCACGAAGCCAGCCTCGATGCAAGCTGCCAGGAACTGGCCGCGATTGGTGTCGGCGGGCTGGCGCACGACCGTGATCCAGGTTCGGCCATCGAGGTGAGGCGGGCGGATCTCGGCGACAGCCGTAAGCGCATCACCCTCCGGTATCGCCAGCACCAACGGCTCGCGCCGGACCAGCATCGAGGCGATTTCGGGATAGTCGGCCGGCGGCGGCGAATAGACCAGGCCAAGATCCAGCGTGCGCTGGCGCAGCCCCTCGAATTGCGCGGCGGAGCGCAGGCTCATCAGGCTGATATGCAATTGCGGCCGTTCGCGGTGGAATTGCCCGAGCATGTCTGCAACCAGACCGGCATGCACCGCGCCCTCGACATAGCCGATGGCGAGACGGCCGACCGCGCCGCTGGCGAGGTTGCGGCCGAACGCCTCCACGCGCCGCGCATTGGCAAGTAGCGCGCGAGCTTCTGCAAGGAAGGCGCGGCCCTCGGCGTTGAGATGAACCCGCTGCCTTGCCCTCTCGAAAAGCGCGACGCCCAGTTGCTGCTCGAGCTGCATGATCTGCCGGCTGAGTGGCGATTGCGAGATATGCAGCAGTTCGGCGGCACGGCCGACATTGCCGGTTTCGGCGACAGTGACGAAATAGCGGAGCTGGCGCAGGTCGAACACTTTCTCTCCGAATCTATCCGTCCTTTCAGGTCTCAACTTTAGCCTATTCAGTCTTGGACAGTCTGACTAGCCCTTGGGATAGTCGGCCATCCCAACCAAAGGAGACCGACATGCAGTTCTTTGCCCTTCTCACCCGCAACACCGCAAAGTTTGGCGACGCCGACTTCGCACCGCTTCTGCCCGGCGAGGCCGAGCAGCGACGCACGCTCTACGCCGAAGGCGCGGTGCGCCAAGTCTGGAACCGTGGCGACATCCCCGGCAGCGGCATGATGTTCGAGGCGGCCGACGATGCCGAAGTGCGCGGCCATCTAGCCACCTTGCCACTCATCAAGGCCGGCATGATGGACATCGCCGCGATCGTGCCGCTCAACCCCTACCCCGGGTTTGGGCCGAAGCGCTGAACGAAGACGAAGACGGGGCAGCCGACACAGCTCGGCCGCGTGTGGCCGCCAGGAACAACTCTGCGTGCCCCATGGAGTTGGCCGATACGCGCGATACAAGCTCCCGACGGCTTGGCACGGCCACTGAGGCAGCGCTGCCACCCGCAACTGTCAAGAAACCGTCACACGAAACCAGGTTCGCGCGTGCTAGGATTTTGCGGTTGGGTCGCTGCGCGGCTCGTTGCTTGGACCATCTGGAGAAGCGACAATGAACATCGCCCTCCCTGCCGAAGGCACCGACCTGTCGCCTTACCTGCCCGATGAGCACGGGTTGTTCTTCATCTATCATTTCACAGCGGAAGGCGTGCGGACCAGAGACCTCGCGCAGGCGCACTGGACATGGCGCAGCTATCAGATCACCGACCTCCACGCTCGCCAGGAGATCGGCGCCGAGCAGGCACTGCCAGCCCCAGCGCGCGATGCTTTCCTTGCCCCCAGCCATGGCTGCCACATCGACTATGAGGATGGCTGGCTCTATGGCGATCTGCCGGATCTCAAGCACGACTTTTCGGAGGCGCGCGGGCTCGTCCATTTCCGCTTCGCCTTCAATGACACCATGCTGATCGGCGCCCGCAAGCAACCGCTGGAGTCGGTCGACGCCGTCCGCAAGGTGGTGGAAAATGGTTCACGGAAATTCCGCTCGCCGGCGGACCTGATCGAGGCGGTCATGGGCCAGTCGCTCGACGGAATGTCGGTCGAGCTCGGCAAGCTCGCGGACACGCTCGACGGTATCGAGGATCGCGTCGTGCGCGACGCATGGCACAATGAGCGGCAGGCGCTGGTCGAGGCGCGCCGGCAGCTGGTGGTAATCCATCGGCAGATGGCGACGCTCACCAACCTGTTCCGGCATCTCGACCATGCGCACCGCGACGAGCTGCCTGACCCGATCAACGACATGGCCGCCCGGCTCTCGCATCGGGCACAGACGCTCTATCACGACGGCGAGCAGTTACAGGCGCGCACGAGGCTGTTGCAGGACGAGCTGATGGCGAAGCTGACGATGCAGTCTAACCAGTTGCTCTACATTCTGTCGGTCATGACGGCGGTGTTGCTGCCGATGACCATCATATCGGGCCTGTTCGGCATGAATGTCGGCGGTCTTCCGCTGGTCGATACGCCCGTGGGCTTCTGGGTGGTGACGGCGGTCTCGGTCGCCATCGCCGCGGCCACTTATCTGTTCGTCAGGCGGCTTGGCCGAGGATTGTAGCGGGCAGCCTGGCATCTTTTTACGCCAAAGCGCGTATACCCTATCGAGCGGCCCGGCGTGCGCTCGTCAACATCGACCAGGAATAAATCGCAAGTGCCGCCCAGATCAGAGCGAAGGCAGCGGCCTGTGCCGTGCCGAACGGCTCGTCGAAAACCAGCACCGCGATCAGGAACACCATGGTCGGCGCGATATATTGCATGATGCCGATGGTGGAGAGGCGCAAAAGCTTGGCGCCGAATGCGAACAAAAGCAGCGGCACCGATGTGATCGGACCACAGCCGATCAGCAAGGCCGTGTCGGTGCCGTTGCTGTGTACGATATGGTCCTGTCCGGTCGCGATCAGGTAGACGATATAGCCAAGAGCCGGAACCGACAGCAACAGCACTTCGAGCAGAAAGCCCTGGCTCGGGCCGATCGGCAGCGTCTTGCGGAAGAAGCCGTAGGCGGCGAAGGAAAACGCCAGCGCCAGCGACACCCAGGGCAGCTTGCCGCCCTCGATCGTCAGCAGCATGACTGCGACCGCCGCAAGCGCGACCGCCGCGATCTGCAACCGGTCGAGCCGTTCGCCCAGCAGCACGGCTCCGACCACGACAACCACCAGCGGGTTTATGTAATAGCCGAGCGCGGTTTCGACGGTACGATCAACGGCGATCGCCCAGACATAGATGCCCCAGTTGACCGATATCAGAGCCGCCGTCAGCGCCGCCATGGCGATGGTTCGAGGCGAGCGGACCGCAGCCTTGAAATCCGCGGTGCGGCCGGCCCAGACCAGAACCGCCGCGGCGATCGGCACGGACCAGACGATGCGATGGGCGATCACTTCGGCAAGCGGCAGATGCGCGACTGCCTTCATGTAGAAAGGCAGCAATCCCCACAACAGATAGGCGCCCAGCGCCAGCAGGAAGCCGCGACGGGCCTGTGAATCTGCGTCCAGAGCAATTGCTTCAGTGACCATGGGCCAACGCTATGGCCCAGTAAACTTGGCAAGACCATCACAAAGTTCTGATGGATCAATAGACTTTCGCTGATGGTTCAACCTTATTCGGCGGCAACCAACCCCGCCATTTCGCGGTTCTTCATCAGCTTGTAGATGATCGAATCCATCAATGCCTGGAACGACGCGTCGATGATGTTTTCGGACACCCCGACGGTCCACCAGCGCGCGCCGGTGCCGTCATGCGATTCGATCAGGACGCGGGTGATGGCCTCGGTGCCACCATTGAGGATACGCACCTTGAAGTCGGCGAGTTCGAGGTCGACGATCTCGCTCTGGTACTTGCCGAGATCCTTGCGCAGCGCGATGTCGAGCGCGTTGACCGGGCCATGTCCCTCGGCAACCGACATCTTCTCCTCGCCGTCGACCAGCACTTTCACGATCGCTTCAGAGACCGTCTTCAGCTGGCCGTTGGCGTCGAAGCGGCGCTCGACCATGCAGCGAAACGAGGTGACGTTGAAGAACTCCGGCAGGCCGTGCAGCATCTTGCGCGCCAGGAGCTCGAAGGAGGCGTCGGCGCCCTCATATGCGTAGCCTTCGGCCTCCCGCTCCTTGACCACGCCAATCAGCGCATCGAGCCGGTGATCGTCCCTGGGCACCTCGATGCCGCGCCGCTTCAGTTCGGCAAGGAAATTGGCCTTGCCGCCCTGGTCGGAGACCATGACGCGGCGGCGGTTGCCTACGGTTTCCGGCGGCACATGCTCGTAGGTCGCCGGCTCCTTGGCCAGTGCCGAGGCATGGATGCCGGCCTTGGTTGCGAAGGCCGAGACGCCGACATAGGGCGCCTGGGCTTCCGGGGCACGGTTCAAGAGTTCGTCGAAAGCCCGCGACAGGCGTGAAATGCCGGTCAGCGCTTCGGCCGAAATGCCTGATACAAAGCGATCGGCGAAGGCCGGCTTCAGCGCCAGCGTCGGCACGATCGAGATCAGATTGGCATTGCCGCAGCGCTCGCCGATGCCGTTCAGCGTGCCCTGGATCTGCCGCACACCGGCCTCGACGGCAGCCAACGAGTTGGCAACCGCCTGGCCGGTGTCGTCATGGGCGTGGATGCCCAGATGATCGCCCGGTATGCCCGAGGCGATGACCTTGGCGACGATGGCACGCACCTCCGATGGCTGCGTGCCGCCATTGGTGTCGCACAGCACCACCCAGCGCGCACCGGCGTCGTAGGCCGTCTTGGCGCAGGCCAGCGCATAATCCGGATTGGCCTTGAAGCCATCGAAGAAATGCTCGCAATCGACCATCGCTTCCTTGCCCGATGCGACAGCGGTTTCCACCGAGGTCTTGATCGCTTCCAGGTTCTCCTCGTTGGTGCAGCCGAGCGCAACGCGCACATGGTAGTCCCAGCTCTTGGCGACGAAGCAGATGGCGTCCGATTTCGACTGCACGAGCGCAGCAAGGCCAGGATCATTCGAGGCGGACACCCCCGCGCGCTTGGTCATGCCGAAAGCGACGAATTTGGCGCGTGCGGTGCGTTTCTGCTGAAAAAACGCAGTGTCGGTCGGATTGGCACCGGGATAGCCGCCTTCGACATAGTCCATGCCGAATTCGTCGAGCAGTTTTGCAATCGCGATCTTGTCCTCGACGGAAAAGTCGATGCCCGGTGTCTGCTGGCCATCGCGCAATGTGGTGTCGAAGAGATAGAGGCGCTCGCGGGTCATGGTCATTTGCCTGCAAATTTGTCCGTCGCGCGGATCAGCCGGTCGAGGATGCCGGGCTCGGAATAGGCGTGGCCGGCGCCTTCGATCAGATGGAAGTCGGCTCTTGGCCAGGCCTTGTGCAGCGCCCAGGCGTAGCGTGCCGGACACGGCATGTCATAGCGTCCGTGGACGATGGTGCCGGGGATATCGCTGAGTTTGTGCGCATCGCGGAGCAATTGTCCCTCTTCCAGCCAGCCGGCATGGACGAAGTAGTGGTTCTCGATGCGGGCGAAGGCTATGGCATAGTCGTCTACACCAAACGGCCCGCTTGTCTCCGGCTCCGGCAACAGCGTGATCGTCTCGCCTTCCCATAGGCTCCAGGCGCGGGCAGCCTCGATCTGCGCCTTGCGGTCGGACCCGACCAGCCGCTTGCGGTAGGCAGCCATCATGTCGCCCCGTTCGGCCTCGGGGATCGGTGCCAGGAAGTGCTCCCACTTGTCGGGAAACATCTCGGAAACGCCGAACTGATAGTACCATTCGAGCTCGGCGCGGGTCAGCGTGTAGATGCCGCGCACCACAAGCTCGCTGACGCGGTCAGGGTGCGTCTCGGCATAAGCGAGCGCCAGCGTCGAGCCCCAGGAGCCGCCGAACACCAGCCATGTGTCGAAGCCGGCCATTTCGCGCAGGCGTTCGATGTCGGCGACGAGATGCCAGGTCGTATTGGCCTCCAGCGAGGCGTTCGGCGTCGATTTTCCGCAGCCGCGCTGATCGAACAGGATGACGTCGTAGAGTTTTGGATCGAACAGCCGCCGGTGCTTCGGCGAAATGGTTCCACCGGGCCCGCCATGCAGGAACACCGCCGGCTTGGCGCCTTTGGTGCCGGAACGCTCCCAATAGACCCCATGGCCATCGCCAACGTCGAGCATGCCTGACTCGAACGGTTCGATCTCGGGATAGAGGGTACGCAAGCTCATAGTTTCAGGCCCTGTTGCGGCCAGTTGGCCGTTTCGTGATCGGGGTGTTGGAAGGAGATGATCTGCTCCTGCCGCGCATAGTAGTCGGAATCCTGGTGAACAGGCTGATCGAAGATCGTCTCCACCCAAGGCAGCCGGGCCGCATAGTTGACCTGGATTTGCGGCGCCAGATCCGAACGGTCGTCGAAAGCGCCGATGGCGATCTCCAGCCCGCCCGGCTGGCGATAGGTCAGCGGTGTGCCGCAGCGGGCGCAAAAGCCGCGATCGATGTTGACCGACGACTGGAAATAGCTCGGTTCCTCATGGGTCCACTCGACGCCATCCCTTGGCACTGTGACCAGCGCGCCGAAGAAGGAGCCGAACTGTTTCTGGCACATGCGGCAATGGCAGATAGACGGGCGGCCAAGCGCTCCCTTGATGCGGAAGCGCACGGCGCCGCACTGGCAGCCGCCGGTTCGGACAGTCTCGGTCATGGTCTTTCCTCCGGCGGCCATTGGTCGGTGTCGTGATCGGGATGCTGGTAGGAGACGAGATCGGCGAGATAGGGAGCCGCCGACATGTCGGCCATCGTATCCTCGCCCGGCAGGTCCGGAATGGTGTCGACATAGGGCAGTTTTGACTCGGTGCCCCATTGGATCAACGGCACGATCTCCGCCGGATTGTCGAATGCACCGATGGCCAGCCCCACCCCATCAGGCGCGGTGAAGGTCAGCGGCGTTCCGCAATTGGCACAGAAACCACGATCGACATGGCTGGATGAGCGGAAATATTTCGGCTCGCCGCGCGTCCAGTCGAGCCTGGCGCCACGCACCGACACCAGCGGCGCATAGAACGCGCCGAATGCCTTCTGGCACATGCGGCAGTGGCAGACCGAAGCGTCGCCAAGCGCGCCCTCGACGCGGAAGCGCACCGCGCCGCACTGGCAGCCGCCCGTGTAGATCGGCCGATTGTCGAGGCTCATGATACACTCCGATTCACGGGCTCACTCCGGATCATGGCAGACAGCCTCGACATTGTTGCCGTCGGGATCGAAGACGAAGGCGCCATAATAGTTCGGGTGATAGTGCGGGCGCAGGCCAGGCTCGCCATTGTCCTTGCCGCCGGCGGCGAGTGCAGCGGCGTGGAAGGCATCGACCTCGCCACGGCTGCGCGCAGTGAAGGCGACATGCTGATGATCTCTCGGTCTATCCTTGCCGGTGCTCAGCCAGAACACCGGCCTGTCGCGGCCATAACCGCCAACCTTGGCGCCGCCCGTATATTCCAGCGGCACCATGTAAAGCAGCGAAGCACCCAGCGGCGCCATCGCCTCATCGTAGAAAGCCTTCGAAGCCTCGAAATCGGCAACGGTGATGCCGAGATGGTCGATCATCTTTTTATCTCCCAAGTGGTGATTCGCCCTCCGGTGACCGGATCCTTGCCGTCCTTCAACTGTATACCTTGCGATAGGAGCTCGTCGCGGATGCGGTCGGCTTCGGCCCAGTTCTTCGCCGCGATGAGCGCGAGACGATTGGCGATTGCCTTCGCGACCTTGTCTTCATCCACTTCTGCCGAGGCGACATCAAAGCCGAGGAACAGCAGCGACGCCTTCAGTGCAGCAGCGGCTTGGTTACCGTCTGCGGCGTCGCCGGCCAACTGGGTCAACACCTGGAAGGCCGCGTATGTCGCAAGATCATCCGATAACGCTTCCACGACCTCCACCGGCACCTGCCCTACCGCCGCCGGCGCCAGATCCGCAGCGCGTTTCCATTTGCGCAGCGTGTTCTCCGCCTCCTCCAGCTTGCGCACGGAAAAGTCGATCGGCTCGCGGTAATGCGTCATCAGCATCGCCAGCCGCAGCACCTCGCCCGGCCAGTTGCGGCCGCCGAAGGTCTCGGTCTCCAGCAGTTCGTGGATCGAGTAGAAATTGCCGAGGCTCTTCGACATCTTCTGGCCCTCGACCTGCAGGAAGCCATTGTGCATCCAGACATTGGCCATGACTGAAGTGCCGTGGGCGCAGCGCGACTGGGCGATCTCGTTCTCGTGGTGCGGGAAGATCAGGTCGAGGCCGCCGCCATGGATGTCGAACACCTCGCCGAGATAGGCCGCCGACATCGCCGAGCATTCGATGTGCCAGCCCGGCCGACCCCTACCCCAGGGGCTCTGCCAGCCCGGTTCTTCCGGCGAGGACAGCTTCCACAGCACGAAATCGCCAGGGTTTTTCTTGTGGGCGTCGACGGCAATACGGGCGCCGGCCTGCTGTTCGTCGAGGTTGCGTTTCGACAATTGCCCGTAGTCCGGCATCGACTCCGTATCGAACAGAACTTCGCCTGCCGCGACATAGGCATGGCCGCGTTTGATCAGGCTTTGAATCAAGGTGATCATGTCGGCCTTGCCGTCGGCGCGAGGCTCGACGAATTCGGTGGCGCGCGGCTCGACCGTCGGCTCCAGGCAGCCAAGCGTGGCGACATCCCTGTGGAACTGATCGGCCGTCTTTTCGGTCACGCGCCGGATCGCTTCGTTGAGCGACAGGTTTCCGGCCGATATCTCGCCACCGAAATCACGCAGCGCGCGCGCGTTGATCTTGTCGTCGACGTCGGTGATGTTGCGCACATAGGTGACGTGCGTCTCACCATAGAGATGGCGCAGCAGGCGGAACAGTACGTCGAAGACGATCACCGGCCTGGCATTGCCGATATGGGCGAAGTCGTAGACGGTCGGGCCGCAGACATACATGCGCACATTGCACGCATCGATCGGAACGAAATCCGCCTTCGTGCGTGTCAGCGTGTTGTAGAGGCGCAAGCCCTGCGATGCGTCTGACATTCCATGCCTTCCCGGTTCAGAACTTTGGTTGGAGCATGATCTTATCCGAAAACCGGTTTCCACTTTTCGGGATCATGCTTTTAGGATGGAGCCAGCCGCGCGCAGAGGCGCAATCAGACTCCAGCCTGCTGGCCGGGGCGTTTGTCCAATCTGGGGAAAGATGAGGCGAAAACGTCCGGACCAGCGCGAGGCTAGCCAATAATGCAAATGCCACAAATGGCGAAAGACGTTTTCATGGGCGGCTTTATCGCCTCGGTCAGTGTTGCCGTCAAGTCGCTACTGCCAGGAAAAACGTCGCCGAGACTGGCGAACACGTCGCTCGATCACACGGAATCAGGCAGTGAAACATTTTATTAAACATGTCGGCACAGTCATGAAACATTCGCCGGCTAGATCACCAAGCGTCACGATTTGGTCGGATTCGACGGTCAAACGCGAACACGAAAACGTTACCTGGGAAGAGAAACATGTCTCGAAGCAAGCAAGACGCCACCCGCGCCAAGCAACCGGCGCTGGCAAGCCATTATCGTGCGATCGGGCCGGCCGCGATCGTCGCCGCCCTTCTTCACACCGCGAAGAAGAAGAAGCCGGCGCCGAAGATTGTATCGCCCCGCGCCGCCTGAAGCGGTGCGCGGCCGGCGCGAAAGGCGCCGGGCATGAGGCGCTCATATGCGCCTCCAGATAACAGCTTCGGCTAGAACAACGTCATCTGACTGTCGTCGGCGCTAGGCTTGTGGCGCTTGGCCTTCTCGGGCTCCGGCCCGATCTCCCCTATCACCTGAATCTCCGGACCGGTGTTGGCGACCTTGTTGACGAGGTCGGATACGGGGATCGCCTCGAAGAAATCGAGCTGCGCCGGCCGCAGCAGGTCGGCGATATCGCGCGGCTCCAGCCTGCGGCAATCCAGCCAACGGGCGAAATCCCTGGGATCGATGACCACCGGCATCCGATCGTGGATGTGGGCGACGTCGGCATTGGCGTTGACCGTCAGGATGGCGCCGGTGTCCATTTCCGATCCGCCCGGCTCGGCATAGGTCTCGATCAGGCCGGCAAAGGCGACGAGGCCGCCATGCCGGGGCCGTATCCAGTAAGGCTGCCCCTTCTTGCCCCCGCTCTGCCGCCACTCGTAAAAACCCGAAGCCGGCACCAAAGCGCGGCGATGGCGCATGGCGGCCTTGAACGAGGCCTTTTCGATTGCCCCTTCCGAGCGTGCATTGATCAGCAGCGGAAACTCCCTGGTGTCCTTGACCCAGGCGGGAATGAGCCCCCAGCGCACCAGCATGGATTGCCGGTCCGGCAAATTGGAGCCCGGCGCCCGCGGAGCGGCGGCGGTCGCCACCAGCACCGGCTGCGTCGGCGCGATGTTGTAGCGCGCCGGAAATTCCTCCAGCTCGGCCAAGCCGAGAAAAGCAGCGGTCTGATCCGGTGGCGCGGTCAAGGCAAAACGTCCGCACATGGTCGATGGGTGCCCTTCGAATGGTGTGGAATGAAGGTGGCGATGGAGCCGGCGTTGCGCAACCGCTAAAGCTTCCTCATGCTGGGCGGTCCACAACAGACCTGCCATCGAGCCCGATCGAAGCCATGAACGAACAGCGCAAGACACTTCCGGCCGTTTCGGTGGCCGTCGTGCGTGGTGACACCGTACTGCTGGTCAAGCGAGCACGGCAGCCCTCGCGGGGGCTCTATGCCTTTCCGGGCGGCAAGGTCGAGGCCGGCGAGACGCTGGAGGATGCCGCAAAGCGTGAACTGCAGGAAGAGACCGGTTTGCATGCCACCGGATTTCGCCCGCTTCGGGAAATCCATATCGACGGCAGGGACGACAGCCACCCGGTCGATTACCGCCTGACCGTCTTCGGGGCGGCCTATGCCGGCGGCGAAGCCGTGGCCAGCGACGATGCCGAGACAGCCGCATTCTACACGCTGCGTGAAATGGCGGCCCTGCCGCTTGCCGGTTCGGTGTTCGCTGTGGCGGAAGATCTGCTTGGCCGGCCTGCTGGTTCCCCCTGAAGCCGCCGAATTTCTCCAACCGCCGCGCTGCAAACGCCTTGCAGGCGACAAATTGTTTGGCCACATAGGCACATGAGCCGCCCTCCGTTTCTTGTCGCCTTGTGCCTTGCCGTCAGTATGGCTGTGGCAACACAGCCTGCGTTCAGTGCCGAGTCGCCGTTCGAGCCGGGGCTGATGCGGCTGGCGGAGGTTCTGGGGTCGCTGCATTTCCTGCGCAATCTGTGCGGGGAGAAGGGCGACCAGTGGCGTGGCGAAATGGAAAAACTGCTCGATTCGGAAAATCCGGACCCGGAGCGACGCGCCCGCTTCATCGCCAGCTTCAATCGCGGCTATCGTTCCTTCGGCGGCACCTATACCCAGTGCACCGCTTCGGCCACCGAAGCCATCAGCCGCTACATGAATGAAGGCGAGACACTGTCGCGCGATATCGCGTCGCGCTACGGAAACTAGTCTCCATCAACAGATATTCGCGCTCACGGCTGCGACGACGGACATATCAAGCTTGTCCCGGTCCCTGACTTGGTGCAATCCTGATGTTGCACTTCTGCAACAGTGTTAATCAAACGTTACCGCACGAAAGCGGAATTAACTCAAACTGAAGGTTTTCACCCCGCAGGCCGGCCTAATCGGCTAAGTTTGTTCCGGGTTGAAACGCAGCTTCGCCAGACATAGCCGCCTGCTGTAAAAGACGATCAAAAAAATGTCGTATTTACAGATACTTACTTGAGGCTGCGTGTAACGGAACAGATCAAGCCTGATCCACACTGATGGGTTGCCGCTTGAAAGGGTGGACATCGCTTATGGAACATTGTGTCAACGACATCGACGCGCTGGTCAGGGAAGAAAAACGCCTGACGGCGGTGGAGAGCCACAGCGAAGCCTGGGCGGAAGGCCTTTCGGCCGGCATCGAGCCCGAGATCATTGCCGAAGCGGCGCTTGAGACCGCATTCGGCGAAATGCTGCGCGCCAACGGCGAGACATCGGCCCTTGCCCTGCTCGACCGCATGCGTGAAAAGGTGATTGCTGGTGCCTTCGAACCCGAGCGGCTGCGGCACTGAACCGACATTGGTTCTTTGACGATCGAGTGCCGTTTGGGCATCATGCCCGGAGCCAAGGAGATACGGGCAGTGAATTTTCCGATGTCAGGCCAACCGAAGGGCCTGGTCCTCTACATCCGCCTCGCCGCTTGCTGTGCCGC
This sequence comes from Mesorhizobium erdmanii, assembly GCF_013170725.1. Lineage (NCBI taxonomy): Bacteria > Pseudomonadati > Pseudomonadota > Alphaproteobacteria > Hyphomicrobiales > Phyllobacteriaceae > Mesorhizobium > Mesorhizobium erdmanii. Next base: position 4,827,537 of record NZ_CP033361.1, read on the forward strand.
GATTGCCTTTGTGACGTGCCTGGCAAGCAGCCCGGCCTATGCACTGAGCGAGATCAAGCGCGAAGAGCTCCCCTCGCCTGTCACACCGTCAACGGATGACGACGTTTCGCCCGGGGGCGCGATTCCCATGCCTGACCCGGTGGGAACGCCGCCATCGACCGGCCAGCAGCCGGCTGCTCCGGACGCGGCAGAGCCCAACAGTCCATCGGATGGCGGCAGCAACAGGCCGCGTGTCGATCCCGAAGCGCCATTGCCGGAAGTCGTCTACGACCTTGGCAAGCTGCCCGAGCCCGTGCGGCGCATGCATGATTTGATCATCGAAGCCTGCAAGAGCGGCGACATCGAAAAGCTCCGACCGTTGATCGGCAAGGGCGACAGCATGACCCAGCTGTCGTTGGCCGACATTGATGGCGACGCCATTACCTTTCTCAAAGGGCTATCCGGAGATCCTGACGGCCAGGAAATCCTGGCCATCCTGGAGGAAGTGCTCAGTGCCGGCTATGTCCATGTCGACGCGGGAACGCCCCAGGAACTCTATGTCTGGCCGTATTTCTTCGCACTTCCGCTGGACAAGCTCGACGCTAGGCAACGGGTCGAGCTGTTCAAGATCGTCACCGCCAGCGATTTCGACGACATGAAGCAGTTCGGCGCCTACATCTTCTATCGCGTCGGCATTACGCCCGCCGGGGAGTGGACATTTTTCGTCGCTGGGGATTAGGCTTTTGGCCTTCTCCTCGCAGGAACCTATCCCGGAAGCGCCTCGGAAAACTCCACGGCCCTGCCTTGCCCAGGCGTGACGATCTCGCCGTCCCACATGATGCGGCGGCCGCGAACGACGCTGCCGACTGGCCAGCCGGTCACTTCCTTGCCATGATAAGGCGTCCAACCCGCCTTCGAGCCGGCCTGTGCATTGGTGATGGTCTCGCGTCGCTTCATGTCGACAATGGTGAAATCGGCATCGTAACCGGCGGCGATGCGTCCTTTTCTGGCCATGCCGAAAATGCGCTGCGGGCCGTGGCTGGACAGGTCGACGAAACGCTGCAGGGTCAGCCGACCGGCATTGACGTGGTCGAGCATGATCGGCACCAGTGTCTGCACACCGGTCATGCCCGAAGGCGAAGCCGGATACGGTTTTGCCTTTTCGGCCAGCGTGTGTGGTGCGTGATCGGAGCCAAGCACGTCGACGATGCCCTGCGCGATGCCATGCCAGACGCCGTCGCGGTGGCGCGAGGCACGCACTGGCGGGTTCATTTGGATAAGCGTGCCGAGCCTGGGATAGTCCTCGGCGCTCAGCGTCAGATGGTGCGGCGTCGCCTCGCAGGTCGCTACATCCTTGTGCTGTTCTAGGAACAAGATCTCCTCGGCGGTCGAGATGTGCAGGACGTGGATGCGGGCGCGGGTCTGCCGCGCGATACGCACCAGCCGCTCGGTGCAGCGCAAGGCGGCGATCTCGTCGCGCCAGACCGGATGTGATGACGGATCGCCCTCGATGCGCTCGCCAAGGCGCTCACGCAACCTGAATTCATCCTCGGAATGGAACGCGGCACGACGGCGTGTGTTGCGCAGGATCGAGGCGACGCCTTCGTCATCCTCGACCAACAGGTCGCCAGTGGACGATCCCATGAAGACCTTTATTCCCGCCGCGCCCGGCAACCGTTCGAGCTCACCGACGTCCCTGGCGTTGTCACGAGTACCGCCGACCCAAAACGCGAAGTCGCAATGCATGCGGCCGCTACCGCGCCGGACCTTGTCGGCAAGCGTTGCCTCGCTGGTGGTCAACGGGTTGGTGTTGGGCATCTCGAACACAGCGGTGACACCGCCAAGCACCGCAGCCCGCGAGCCCGTTTCCAGATCTTCCTTGTGCTCCAGTCCCGGCTCGCGAAAATGCACCTGGCTGTCGACGACGCCAGGCAGGAGGTGCAGGCCGCGGCAGTCGATCGTCTCGCCGGCCGAGGCCTGGCGGAGATCGCCTATCGCGGCGATGCGCCCATTCTTCACGCCAATGTCCCGCGCCCCCTCGCCGTCATGGTTGACCACTGTGCCGCCTGTCAGGATGAGGTCGTAGGTCATGGTCATGCTCTCTTGCGGGGGGAGTGTCAGCGGCTTACGTAATGGCCAACCGTTTTGCAAGATCAGGCTTTTATCCGCCCCATGCCCTTTGCCCTGCTGAAAGACCGCGCGCTCATCTTCGTCTCCGGCCCGGACGCCGAGCACTTTCTGCAAAATATCCTGACCACCGATCTCGATACGCTTGGCGCCGGCGAAGCCAAGCCCGGCGCTCTGTTGACGCCGCAAGGCAAGATCCTGTTCGATTTCCTGATCTCGCGTGCCGGTGAGAACGCCTTCCGGCTCGAATGCCGGACCGACATTTCAGATGATTTCATTCGCCGACTGACGCTCTACAAGCTTCGCGCCAAGGTCGAGATTGCCAAGTCGGAACAAGCGCTTGTCGCTACCATGTGGGGAAAAGAGTCAATCGCCTCAGAAAGCGATTCCACAGCGGTTACCGACCGGCGCTTTCGCGACGAAAGCGTCATGCGCTCCTATGCCGGCGCTGCAGACGCCGGCGACATCGCCGCGTGGCAGGCCTTCCGCATCGCCCGCGGCATCGCCGAAAGCGGTGCCGATTATGCGTTGGGAGACGCCTTCCCGCATGACGTGCTGCTCGACGAGACAGGCGGCGTCGGCTTCAGGAAAGGCTGCTATGTCGGCCAGGAAGTCGTCTCGCGCATGCAGCATCGCGGCACCGCAAGGCGGCGCGTGCTGATTGTCCAGGCCGGACTTCCCCTGCCGGCTTCCGGCACCGAACTGACGGTCGAGGGACGGTCGGTCGGCACGCTCGGCTCAAGTGCCGACACGTCAGGGCTTGCCATTGCCCGCATCGACAGGGTCAAGGCGGCGCTGGACGCCGGCCAGCCGATCCTTGCCGGCGATGTGCCGGTGACGATGGCCATTCCCGCTTGGGCCAAATTCAATTTCCCGCAGGAATCCGTCAGCGCGGAGGAAGCCTGATGGCGGCGGACCGCGCCGGCGCGCCGCCACGCGCCTGGCAGCGCATGCTGTCCGGTCGCCGGCTCGACCTGCTCGACCCCTCGCCGCTGGACATCGAGATCTCGGACATTGCGCATGGGCTTGCCCGCGTCGCCCGCTGGAACGGCCAAACCAGCGGCGAGCATGCCTTTTCGGTCGCCCAGCATTCGCTGCTGGTCGAAGCCCTGTTCAACGATCTGGTGCCGCAGGCTTCGGCGACCGACCGGCTCGCCGCCCTGCTGCACGACGCGCCTGAATATGTCATCGGCGACATGATCTCGCCGTTCAAGTCGGTGATGGGCGGCAGCTACAAGGATTGCGAATTGCGCTTGCAGCGGGCCATCCATCTGCGCTTCTCGCTGCCTCCCGAACCGGCCGCGGCGCTGCGCAGGGACATCAAGCGCGCCGACCAGATCGCCGCCTATTTCGAGGCGACGCTGCTTGCCGGCTTCTCGACCGCGGAAGCGACCGAATTCTTCGGCCGTCCACGTGGTTTTTCCGCCGAGCGTTTCGACTTCACGCCGCGCTCGGTGACCTCAGCGCAGAATGCGTTCCTCAAACGCTTTTCGACGCTTGAGACGTCGCGGCACCCGGTTGCGACCTCGGTGTTAGGGTAGAAAACGCTAAATTAACCGGTAGGGACAACAGTGTGGTGTTCGATCACGCACCGCAGGCGCGCCCTATGCCCGTCGTGGATGTCAAGGATGGTTCGGTCGTCCCGGAGCGGGTCGCCGAAGGCGTGGAGCGCTCGCGCCGCATGGAAGACGAGCTGCGCGAACAGAACGAACGCTTTTCAGCCGCTGTCGAGAACATGTCGCATGGCCTGTGCATGTTCGATGCCGACGAGCGCATGATCATCTGCAACGGCAACTACCTCAAGATCTTCTGCCTCGACGCCAAGCTGATACGGCCGGGCATCCATTTCATCGACATCCTGCGGCACAGCGCCGACATCGGCATCGCCTCGCAAAGCGCCGACGAGCTCTATGCCATCCGCAAACCCTATATCGACCAGGCGAAGGCTTCGACCTACGAAGAGACGCTTTCGGATGGTCGCATCATCAGTATCTCGCACCGCCCTCTGGCCTTAGGCGGCTGGGTCTCGATCTACGAGGACATAACCGAACAACGACGCGCCGAGCAGGATCTCAAGGAGCAGCACCGCCGGTTCGACGCCGCGCTCGCCAACATGTCGCAAGGCCTGCTGATGTACGACGGAGACGGCAAGATGATCGTGCGCAACAGGCGTTTTCTCGAGCTCTACAACGTTACCGCGGCGGACTTTCCCCTTGGAGCGACGCACCGCGACGCGCTCGAACGACTGCTGGAACTCGGCATCTACACGAAGATCGACGTCGACAGCGAAGTCGCCAAAACCGAAGCCTGCCTGGTAGCGGGGAAACCCCATTCGGCCTATCGCTATCTTGCCGACGGCAGGACGGTTCTGGTCACACGCCGGCCTATGAGCGGCGGCGGCTGGGTGGTGACCTTCGACGACGTCACCGAACGTCGCCGCACCGAGGAGCGCATGATCCATCTTGCGCATCACGACACGCTGACTGGACTGCCCAACCGCTCGATGTTCCGCGAACGGCTCGACCTGGCGCTGGAGGACACCACGGCACCACCGTTGGCAATCTTCTCGCTCGATCTAGACCGCTTCAAGGCGATCAACGACACCTGGGGACATCCTGCCGGCGACTGGCTATTGAAAAGCGTGGCTGAGAGGCTGCAGCGTTGCCTGCGCAATGAGACGGACATCGTCGCCCGCTTCGGCGGCGACGAGTTCGTCGTCCTGCAGTTCAATTCCAGGGGTATCGCCGACGCCGAAAGACTGGCGAAGCGCATCGTCGAGGCGATCGCGAAACCGTTTCGCGACAGGAGCCGGGACATGCATGTCGGCATCAGCCTGGGCATCGCCGTCTTCCCAGAAGACGGCAGGGACGCCGATACGCTGCTGAAGAATGCCGATACGGCGCTCTATCGGGCCAAGAGCGAAGGGAGAAACCTTTATCGTTTCTTCGAGCCCGCAATGGACGCCATAGTACAGGCCCGCCGGGCGCTCGAGGTCGACCTGGAGGCCGCGCTGCCGCGGCAGGAATTCGATCTCGATTTCCAGCCCATCATGAACATCGCCTCGGGCGAGATCATCGGCGCGGAGGCCTTGATGCGCTGGCATTCCCCGGCACGCGGCACCGTCGGGCCGGACCAATTCATTCCGGTTGCCGAAGAAACCGGCCTGATCGTGCCGCTTGGCGAGTGGGCGCTCAGAAAAGCCTGTGCGGCGGCGGCAAGCTGGCCTCCTGGGTTGCGCATCGCGGTCAATGTCTCGGCCGTGCAACTCAAAAGCGGCGGGTTTGCCCGCAGCGTCATTTCTGCGCTGGCCTTTTCCGGCGTGCCGGCCGGACAACTGGAGCTGGAGATCACCGAAACCGTGCTGATGGACGAGAGCAAGGCCGTATTGAAGACGCTGCAGCAGTTGCGCGACCTCGGCATCCGCATCGCGCTGGATGATTTCGGCACCGGCTATTCCTCGCTCGGCTATCTCAGGCGTTTCCCGGTCGACAAGATCAAGATCGACCGCTCGTTCATCCACGACATGGGCAATCGCGACACGGCGGCGATCGTCCGCACCATCATCGGGCTCGGCACCGAGCTTGGCGTTGTCGTCACCGCCGAGGGCGTCGAGACCGAGGAGCAACTCGACATGCTGCGCGACAATGGCTGTGTCGAGGCGCAGGGCTATCTGATCGGCGTGCCCTCGAAGGCAGCGGACATCGTTCGACTGCTGAAGTCGCGGGCGCGGCACAGCCAGGCCGGCTGATGGCAGCGGCGCGAGGTCAGCGCAGCGTTTCCAGATATTTTTCATGGAAGCTGACATAGCCCGGCTCGACCACCTTGAGATGCCGCTCGATCAGTGCGTGAAACCGCGGCAATTGATGAAACGGCACACCTGGATAGGCATGATGCTCGGCATGGAACGGCATGTTCCAGGCCAGCTTGCGCACCACCCAATTGGTCAGCGTGGTTCTGGTGTTCTCCAGCATGTCGGCGACGAACGGACAGCGGCCGTGCTCGGCCAGGAGGTAGAGGCGCAGAAAGGGCTGACCGAGCAGAGCGGGAATGATCCAGACATAGACAAGCACAGTGAGCCGGAAATAGACGGCGAGCAGGATGACCACGGCGTAAAAGGCTATCATGGCACGCGCCTCGGCCCGAACCTTGGGTCGGCCTTTCGGCGGCACATAGCTCTCCTGGCTGTCGCCAAAGCCGTTGACGTAGAGCGTCTTGAGATGGCCCCACCACAGCGGAATGCCTGAGACATGCACGAGGTATTGCCGCAGCGTTTCAGGTTTGGGAAAAGCCAGCTCCGGATCGTTCTCGGGATCCTGGGTGAAGCGGTGATGGGCGAAATGGAAATAACGAAACCAGTCAGCCGGCAGCGCCAGCGCCAGGCTGCACACCCGCGCCACGCCATCGTTCAGCCACGGCGTCTCGAAGGCGGTGCGATGAACCGTTTCATGCAGCAGCGTGAACAGGAAGACGATCAGGATGCCTTGCGGCAACATCAGCAACGGCCAGAACGGCACTTTCGCGGCGATCAGCGATCCGATGATCACAATCGCTCCCCAATGAGCGCCGAGTTGTACGAGACCCGCAGCGTCGGACTTGGCGGTCAGGCGACTGCGCTCTTGCGGGGTCAATGACGCGATTATCTGGCGATGGTCCATCGGATTCGATCCACGCGGCGATTTGATGAGATCCACTCTAGTTGGTGAAAAAGCTTTCCAAAAACGACGATTCCTGCAATTTGGATAAGCTGATCTTATCTATCGGGCAATCATGGCCACATCTCCATCCCTGAAAGGACTTCAGGCTTTCGAGGCCGCGGCCCGCACAGGTAGCTTTGCCGCGGCGGCGGAAGAGCTTTCCGTTTCGGCCGCCGCGATCAGCCAGCTTATCCGCACCGTCGAGCAACAGATGGGCCGCAAGCTGTTCCATCGGGTCAACCGCAAGGTCGTGCTCACCGAGGCCGGGGTGGAAATGCTGCCACGGCTGACCATGGCCTTCCAGGAAATCGGCAGCGTCTCGCGCGAATTGGGCGGCGATGCTTTTCGCCCGCGCCTGGTGGTGTCGGTGCCGCCATCCATGGCCATGGGCTGGCTTTCGCAACGCCTCGCCGGCTTCGTTGCCAGCCACGGCGCCGCTGACATATCGCTGCGAGGTGACGACGATCCGGTGCCCTTTGACCGCGACCTGATCGACGTCAGGCTTTCCTATGGTCCGCATTATCGCGAGCACCCGACCGAGGACATCGTGCGGGACGCCGTCTATCCCGTCTGCGCGCCAAGGCTTGCCGCCGCAATCAAGGCTGATGACGGTGCGCTCGGCGGGCTGCCGCTGATCCATACCGACTGGGGTCCGACCGGCGCGTCGTTTCCGTCATGGCGCAACTGGTTCGAGGCTGCCGGTATCCAGCCCGGCCGGGCAGCGCAGCGTGGCCTTTCGGCCAACTCGTCGCGTGCGGCCCTCGACCTCGCCATTTCGGGGCTCGGCGTGGCGCTGGCGCAAGGGGTCTATTGCGCCGAGGCGCTGGAGGACGGCAGGCTGGTTCGGCCCGCTGTCAGGGCGATCGCGCTGCGCCAGCCCTATTGCCTGACTGTCCCGGAGCGCAGCTCAGGGCGCGATGTCGTGGCGGCCTTCCGCGATTGGCTGATCGACGAATGCCGGCGCGTGGTGGGCTCGCCGGTGCTGCGTTAACCGGTCAGGCTCCTGTTCAGAGGTGCCCGCTCAAGGCTGTCACCATATCCTTGTTGGTCGCCACCGGAATGATCTCGAACTCGACAAGATCAGCCCATTCGATGACCCAGCGCTGCAGCAGGGTAGCGTCGTCCGTCTCCACCAGCAGGAAGCAGCGGCTCATATCCGCCGCGATCCAGGAGTGGTGCACGACAAGCTCATCGGGCTTCAGGCGGCCGCGATCGCGAAAACGGCGGTAGATATCCTTGCGGTCGCAGCCGGTGAAGTCCTCGATGACAATGAACTGCATGGTTTCCCCTTGGTTGGATTACCGCCCCGGCCGGTCGAGCCGCTCGAGGAACCACTGTGTCAGCCGCACCCAGACCTCGTCCTTCTCGCCGGAATCCTCCCAGCCATGGTCGAGATTGGGGTTGTCGTTGACCTCGATGACGAAGACGCCGTCCTTGGTCTCCTTGAGGTCGACGCCGTAGAGGCCATCGCCGATGCAGCGCGCCGCCTTGACCGCGGTCTCGACGACATGGGCCGGCGTCTCCTTCAGCGTGAACGTCTTGATGCCGCCCTGGTCGGGCTTGCCGTTGGCCTTGTGGTTGACGATCTGCCAGTGCTTCTTGGCCATCAGATAATGCACGGCGAACAGCGGCTGGCCGCCGAGCACGCCGACGCGCCAGTCATATTCGGTCGGAATGAATTTCTGGGCGATCAGAAGGTCCGAATCCTCCAGCCATTCGGTTGCAAGTTGCGTCAGTTCCTCCAGGTTCGCGCATTTCTTGACACCACGCGAAAAGGACGAATCCGGGATTTTCAGCACCAGCGGAAAACCCAGTGTCTGTGCCGCGAGTTCAAAATCCGAAGTGCCGGCGATCATCACCGTCGGCGGCACGGGCACCTTGTTGTAGGTCATCAGTTCGTTGAGATAGACCTTGTTGGTGCAACGGATCATCGACAGTGGATCGTCTATGACCGGCATGCCTTCCTGCTGGGCGCGGCGGGCGAACCGATAGGTGTGGTTGGAGATCGAGGTCGTCTCGCGGATGAACAGCGCATCGTAGTTCGCGAGCTTGGCGAGATCCTTCCTGGTGATCGGCTCGATTTCGACGCCCATCTTCTCGGCGATCTTGGCCCAGTAGCGCAACGACGAGATTTCCGACGGCGGCAACTCCTCATGCGGATCGACCAGCGTGGCGAAAGTGTAGCGCGCCGGCGTGCGCCCCTTAGTGTCGCGCCATTCGCGGTTGGTGTAGGTCTCCAGGCACTGGATGAAGCTCTTCTCCTCGTCCTCGGTCATGCGGGCCAAGGGATGGAAGCCGATCTTGCGGATCGATGCCCATTCGGCGCTGTCCTTGATATGGACCTCGAGCGCCGGTGCCCGGAACCAGTCGAACAACAGCTTGGCGAAACGGTCCCAGACTTTCGAGGGGCCAATGCCGAAGAAGATGCAGACCTTGGCCGGAAAGGCGCCGCCGAGATCCTTGCGGCATTTGTTGAGCGCCAGTTCCAGTTCCGGCAGCGCATGCTCGTAGAGCTTGCGCTCCGACAGGTCGATCATCGTCTCGACGGTCGGGATGACCTTGTGGCCGCGCGAACTCGCCAGCAGCGAGGCATAGTAGCCGCGGCTCTGGTAGCCATAGTTGTTCGACAGGTTGATGACCTTCGGCCGCTGGCCGCGAAACAGCGCCGGATGCGCGAGATAGTCGCGATTGGTGATGATCTTGTGCGGTGTCGCCACCTGGTCGAGATCGCTCTGCCGGCCGGTAAGGATGACCCAGGTCATTGTGTGTCGCGCTTCCCCAAAGTGATGGCGGCACGCAGTCCGTCGCGGCCGAACTGCGCCATGTTCATGAAGATGCCGTAGGGCACTGGAATGTTGGCGGCATCAAGGATGGTTTCCTGCCTTTCGTCCTCGACCCAGGGATCGTGGATCAGAATATGGTCGCCATCATCGCCAATGGCCAGTACCCAATGCGGCACCTTCTTGCCGAACATCAGGAAGCCGCTGATCAGCACCAGCACCAGTTTTCCCCCAGCGATCGCGGTTCTGATGTCGTCGATGGTGAAGGGGCGGTAATTCACCGGGATGCCGTAAAGTTCCGCGCGGCGGCGGAAGTCGACCTGGGCCAGTTCCATCACTCGGCGCTTGTCCTCGCTGCGCACCGATTGCAGGAACAACGCGCCGTAAAAGGAAACAAAAACCTCGGCAGCGAGCCCGCTTTCGTACCCGGAAACAGCGAGGCCGAACGGCTCACAGCCACCCGGTCCCGACATCATGAAGACGGTCGTGGCCTCCCGCCAGAGGCGGATTTCCATCACCGGGTCGGGCACGAAGCCGCTGTCGAAATTAGCCATGGCCATCATCAGGCAGCATGGGCCGCAGGTGAATTCGCAGGTCTGCTGATAGAACGGCACCCTGGTTGCGATCGGAATGTCGCCGCGCAGGGTCTTCTCATAGCGAAGCGCCGTCTCGCCATCCGCGTAATAGCCTGGCTCGCGGCCAATCTTGCGGTAGCCGGCCTGCTCGTAGATGCGGATGGCGCGGCCATTGTCCTCGCGCACTTCGAGACGCAACATCATGCGATCATGTTCGAAGGCGGCGTCCTCCGCCGAGCCCAGCAGCATGCGGCCCACACCCAGCCCGCCAAAAAACGGGCCTGTGGCTATGGAGTAAAGCCGCGCCACCCCACTGCCCTTGCGAAACAGCACGATGGCGTAGCCGGCGACGCGGCCATCGACTTCGGCGACCAAGGTCTCGGCCGTCTCGCGCTCAATGAACAGACGAAAGGAGCGACGGGAGATGCGATCGCTCGAGAAAACGGCTTTCTCGATCGCGGCGAGATCATCGACGTCAGACGCGCGGGCCGTGCGGATCTCGGCAGGCATGCGACTAGAGAAAACCTCGATTGGGTTGCGGAAACGGCCCGGTCAAAAGTGTCGCAAACACCGGCCGAAGCGCCGGTATTCATCAAGCGCTATCGCTCCTTGATTAGGGCCGAATTGTGACAGTTTCCGCGGCGGCAGGGAAGCGCGCCGGCTTTGAACAGGATCGCTGTTTTGAAGAGCCGCCGGCCACGAGAATTGCGCTCGGCTCAGCTAGCAAGGCCCGCCAGAAGCTGGCCGTAAGCGCTCTTGGCCACGACCGCCAATTGCTCGCGCGGCAAGGAGCCTACAACGGCGCAGCCGTAGCCCTTGTCCAGCCAGTAGACGGCCTGCGGGCCGTCCTGCGCCGAGGCATAGGTACCCTTGCTGCTCGCCGTCGATTCCGCGGTGACGAAGAGGGATATACGCTCGCCCTTGTCGTCCTCGTAGAGCAGCATCGCGGCTTTGCTTTCGCCGGCCGGCAGCAACCGGCCACCGACCAGTTGAAAGCCGTTCGCGGTCAAGTCCGGCGCCACCAGCTTCAGGCCGACCCGGTTGGACAGCCAGGTCTGTAAATGGTCCTTGTCGCTGGCCGGCACTTCCACCGCATGCCGCTGCTCGGCGGCGTAGATGACATGGGCGGCGATCGCCTGTTCGGCCAGTTGATCCTCTGCCGAATTCTCCTGCCCGATACCGTCGATGCCGGCAAAGTAGCCGCCAAATCCGCCCGTGGCCAAAAGCACGGCCGCGGCGGCGGCGAGCCACCAGCGCGAGCGTGGCGCGGCAAACCTGGCAGGCGCTTCGCCGAGCACCACCTTGCGCAAGCTCGCCGGCACAGGCTCGTCCAGTACGCCGGCAAAGGCGGCTCGCAACGCCTCCCGGTCGGCGGTGAAGCGGGCGCTTCTTGCTTTCATCTCGGGATTGGCATCTAGCCAGGCACCGTAGGCGGCACGCTCTTCGACCGGCAGTTCGCCGTCGAGCGCCATATGGATGTCACGTTCGGAAAAATCGCGGCGGATCATTTCTCGACGATCCTTATCGTGCGGCGGCGCGCCGTGTCGTCCAGCAGCCCCCGCAATTCCTCACGCCCGCGCGCAATGCGCGACATCAGCGTGCCGGCGGGTACGCCCAGAATGTTGGCGGCCTCGGCATAGGAAAAGCCCTCGATTGCAACCATGACAAGGGCCGCGCGGCGATCGGGGCTGATCGCTTGCAAAGCGTCGATGATCTCGCGCGAGGCGATGCCGTCCAGTTGCTCGGCCGGCTGGGCAACCGCCTCGCCCGCCTCCAGCGGCAGCATGGCCGCTTCGCCGCGACGGTTCACCTTGCGCATCTGGTCGATGAACAAATGATGCATGATCGTAAACAGCCACCTCCTGGGGCTTTCTCCCGTCTGCCAGTTGTCGAGCCGCATGAGCGCGCGTTCGAGGCAATCCTGAACGAGGTCGTCGGCAGAATCGCGGTCGCGCAAAAGCGAGCGAGCGTAGCGGCGCAGGCGCGGTATTTCGCCAAGGATTGCTGCCTTCTTTTCGTCCATGACCGCTGGTTCTGAGGTCGCCCTTGTTGATCACGATTGAACGCGCGTTCCCGGCGCGGCGCAAGCGGCCAGTGCGAAGCGGTCCGCCGCTCCGGTCACCCAAGCAATGAGATAACGCTGGCGTGTCCCGGTTTATTCCCGACTGGACAGAAATCTTGTTGTTCTTGCTTGCCTTTATCCGTTTTCCTTCGCCGCCCGAGTCAAAAGCCGCTGGTAGAACAGCCCGATGCCGATCAGCACGGCGCCGAGGCCGATGAACGACAGCGCCCTGAGCACGCCCTCCAACTCCGACATGTCGAAGAGGAAGACCTTCAGCACGGCAATCGCGATCAGCACGGCGGAGGCAATGCGCAGCACCTGCGACTTCAGCCAGACGCCGGCGGTGAGCAACGCCACGCCGATCACCAGCCATAATGCAGAGTAGGTGTAGGTCTCCAACTGGCCAAGCCCGCTCCACAGGGCGATGAATTCGCCCTTGAACAGCCGCCTCACCGACAGCGTGGCATAGGCCAGGGCAAGCAATGCCGCCACCACCGCCAACATCTGTGCATACCATTTCGGCCGCTTGTCGCGAACATACAGCGCCAGCCCGCCGGCAGCGATGGCCGGCAAGAGATAGGCAAGGAACAACAGGTTGAACACTGGAATCCGGCCGGTCGATTCATCGGTGAACAGCGGGTTCAGCACCACGAAATGCCGGATGACGATCAAAGCGACCGAAACCACGCCAGCGGCCATCGAACCATAGCGCAGCACCGAGCTTGGCGAGCGCATGTCGATGGCGACCAGGATGGCACCGGCACCGATGGCAATCAACGTGTAGATCGCCTGCTCGGCAAGCGTCATCGCACCTGTGTCGATGACACCGCCATGCATGGCGTGACGCACCAGCATGGCAACGGCAAGCAGCGCGAACAGCGCCGACGCCGCTTCCATGGCGAGGCGCGGCCGACCGTTTGTGGTGTGGGCAAGCTGCCAGGCGGCGAAGCCGAAGGCGAGCGCCGGCACGCCGTATCCCGGCAGCAGCCAGTTGAATATGGGGGTCTTGGAGAGGAATTCCGCACCGACGATGGTCGGATCGAAGGCAACGCGGCCAAGCACGGCAATCGCCGCGCCAACAGAAATCCAGCCAAGCACCGGATAGGAACGCCAGCGCGTGGCCAGCGCCGGCACGATGGCCGCGGCGCCAAGCAGGATGGTGGTCCAACCGGAATCGAAAGCCATGTGCAGCATCAACAGGCCGGCGATCGCCGCGCCACCGAGGGCAATCGACACTGCCATGCCGCCCTTGAGTACCGGCTGTTCTGCGCGCGCGATCCATTCGCCGCCAGCGGCGAAAACCACGACCAGCAGCGCCGCGACGGCGGCGTAGACGAAGTCCCGGTCGAGATTGCCGTAGGTGAACCAGAGCGCGATCAGGATGACCAGCGGCACGATGACACCCCACGCTGCCCAGCTTGCCGCGCGAATCCGCGCCACGGCGGCGAAGCGGCGCGCGGCCCAGAAACCGGCGGCGGCGAAGACCAGGCCGAGGCCGATGCCGATGCGCAAGGTCAAGGCATTTCCGGCCGCCACCGGCAGACCGTCAAAGCCCAGATTGCCCTGCGAAAAATCGGAACCGATGGTGGTGGGCGGAATGATGCCGAGATAGATCATCGCACTCACCAGTCCGGCGGCGTGCAGCAGCGGCTCCGTGCGCGGGCGATAGAGTGCGACGGCGACAAGCGCAATGAGGACGAACGCCCCCGGCAAGGCATAGCCAGCGGCGACAAAGGTCGTATCGACGGACAGGCCCAACGCCGAAAACGCAACGAAAGCTCCCGGCACGATCGACGGCCAGTCGAAGCGGTCTGTCGCGATGTCTGCTTCGCCGCCACGATTGCTCAGCCAGACAAAAGCCAGCACGGCGAGCGTAACCGCGTCGATGAACAGGATGGCGGACAGCTTCGCCCCCGGCGCATCCATCATGTAGAGAATGGTCCAGATGCCGGTGCCGAAGAAAGCCGCCGCCATCAGCGCTTTCCAGTCACGCATGCGGGCGATAACGCCTGTGGCGGCGAGCACGATGGCGATGTAGCCGAACAACGCCCAGGGGTTGGGCGCCTGCGAGGCGATCAGCGCCGGCGTCACCATGGCGCCGACAAGACCGATGCCGGCCAGCGCCAGGCCATGGACCAGGGCGGCGGCGATCGTCGCCACGCCGATGATACCGAGCAGCGTGAAGGCGAGCGCCGGGCCGATGAAGCCGTAAATGCCATGGGCAGCATAAACGGTGCCGAACAGGATGAAGGCACCGGCCGCCGTCAGGATCGCCGGAATATAGGCGCCGGCAACACCTTGCACCGGCACCTTGAAGCCGGTGCGACGGACGAATTCACCACCGGCGACCAGCACCAGCCCGAGCACCGCGGCCATAGTGAGCCGCACGCCGGGGCCGAAAATACCGGCCTCGATGGTGTAGCGGATCAGGAACAGGCCGCCCAGCGCCAGCGCGATGCCACCGACCCAGACCGCCCAGCGGGTGCCGAGCGCCGTCTCGATGTCCGGCTTGCCGGGCGCCTTGGGGGCTGCAATCGGCTCGACAGGTTCCGCGGCCTTCGGAGCCTCGCCAGCGCTCCACGGGCCGGACACAGCCTCGCCAGCCGGAGCTTCCGCTTCTGTTGTCTGCGCCTGTGCGACCGGCTCGCTTGCTACAGGCGAAGCCATAGCAGCGGCAGCTACAGCTGGAACCACATCGGCAGCCTTGCTGTCGGTCGCGGCCTCTTCTGCCGGCTTGGCCACCGACGGCACGGCGCCTGAAAGGACGAGACTGCGCAGCGCGCCAAGCTCGCGCTCGACAAGACCGATGCGGCTCTGCTGGCGCGAAATGATGACGAACAAGGCGATGATGGCGACAAGGCCGATCAGGCTTTCAAACATGGCGGTTCCCCCAAACCAGGCCAGTTTTCACTGACATTTCATCTCACTGACATTCAAATGCGGCGGCTAGACGGCCATAAAAATGCACAATCGGCAACTCAATGTGCCGCCAGATTGGCGGCTGGAAATATCGAACATGTCTCGGTGCCGAAGGCCAGCAGCGGGGCCCGCCCCTCCGGAGTTAGACTTGCGCTCATGCTGCATTTTCTCCGGCAATGGTTTTGCGCGCGGCATGGTGCTTGCGCAGCGCGGCAAGAAAGCCGGCACGGGCATCGGGCTGTTCGATGGCGCGCGGCTCGTAGACGTGGCGCGTGAAGAAAAATCCAGTCAGCCGGAAGGCGTCCTCGATCGCGGCCGGATCCGCGCGCAAGCCGGAGCCGCGCTGCAAAAAGGCCGGTAGCGCCAGCATCTTGTCGCGCCACGGCGCGCCGGCTTCGCGCGACACCGCGCGACCCGACTTCGGCGAGACATAGGCAAGATCCTGTTTTGTGCCGGTAGCTGCGCATTGGCTGAGATCGAGGCCGAAGCCGAGCTCATCAAGGATCAGAAGCTCGAAGCGCGCCACCAGTTCGCCGGCGGCATCGGCATCGTCGAGATGGACGATCATCACGGCAAGCGCTTCGTAGAGGCCGCCATGGGCGTCGCGCTCGGGCAAGAGGCGCAGATGCGCGGCCATGGTCTGCAGCCCGTAGACGGCGACGGCGCTGTCCATCAGCCGCGCGGCATTCATCTCGATCGCCTCGGCCTGGAACGTGCCAAGATGTTCGTCAAGGCGGGCTCGCCACATGAGGTCGACGCGATTGCCGGGCTGCAGAACAGGCTGTTGCTTGCGCGAGCGACCACCGCGCACGAGACCGAGATGGCGGCCATGCGCACGTGTCATCACCTCGAGAATGGCGCTGGTTTCGCCATGCTTGCGGGTGCCGAGAATGATTCCCTCGTCGCGCCATTCCATGCCCAGAGCTTTTCACCGATCGGGCGGCGAAATCAAGATGAGGTTTGGGCGGTGCACCGGGCTTCGCAAGCCTGCTGGCAAAACAAACCGCCCGCAGCGAAGTGCTGCGGACGGTTCGATGGCGTTCGTCGACAGTTTAGAACGAGCGCTGGAAGCGGACGAGACCGCCGATGCTGTTTTCCTTGTTGGGCTTCGACCACCTGAAGTCGTCGGCCTGACCGAACTTGCCGTCGTGGAGGTAATCCACTTCGGTCGTGATCGTGAAGCCGGGGACGATTGTGTAGGCGACGTTCGCAGCCACAGCCACGTTCTTCGCGTCGTCGGCCGAAACCTGGACGTTGAAAGCAGTCTTCTCGTTGAACTTGTAGGTGCCGCCACCCCAGACCGCCCAGTTGCCGCCCCATGGCTTGTATTGGCCCCGACCCTTGGGGAAGTTATCGTCGGTGCCGTAACCGCCCATGACGAACAGGGCGAATTCCTTGGTGACGTTGACGTCCAGGCGAACCTTGCCGGCCACCTGCTCGTAATTGCTGTCATAGGCGACGACACCGGTGATCGCGCCCCAGTCACCCTTGTACTTCAGACCGCCGACGACGTGTGGAACATAGCTGTCGATCGTGTCGCTGATGCCCGAGGCATCGGTGCCTTCTTCAAGCGAGACTACGCCCGAGAAGCCGCTGCCGGCGTCGAAGTAGTAGCTGATGAGGTTGGTGTCCTTGATACCGTACGGGATGATGGTGTCCTGAAGGGCATTGCCGGCATAGCCGATGAACGAGTCGTAAGTCGTCTCGTCCTTGCCGACGCGCAGGCCACCGAGCTGAATCCAGGCGAAATTCAGCGTGACGGACTTGTTCACGGCCTGCCAGTCGCTCGCGCCGCCAGTGTAGTCGCCGGACTTGTTGCCGAACTGGAAGCGGGTCTCGGTGAAAGTCTTCAACGTGCCGAGTTCGGTTTCCTGGCCGGTATAGGTCCGTAGCGCGAAGCGCATGTTCTTGTAGTAGGTGTCGTGCCTGTCGCCGTTGATGTGATCGGCAACGTTGTTGACGCCATCCAGCGTGCCGGAATCGCCGACGCCGATATCATAACGGAGGTAGCCGCCGATGCGCAGGCAGGTCTCTGTGCCCGGGATATAGAAGTAGCCGGCGCCGTAGACGTCGCAGATCTTGACGTATTCGGCCGGTTCCGGTTCGGCGACGACGACAGCGTCCGCGGCGCGAGCGCCGGAGACCGCGATCAGGGCCGCGGCTGAGCCGAGAAGGAGGCTCTTGATGTTCATTTTCTGACCTCTCCAGTCATAGTTTAAATGGCTTCGGATTTGTGGCTGGCGGATATGTTTTCCCGCCTCACCCCCACAACGAAAAAGGCGCGCACCGCGTGCCCTTTTCGCGGCGAACATACCCATCAATCCTCCGCCTTCAATGACGGTTTTGGAAATAACGGCGATTCTTAGAACAGATTAATGCTGTGTTGCACAAATAACACTTATCAAGAAATCGCTTGGCACAATTGGAACAACGTCACATATTCAATATATATTCCGATAGTTTCTCGGCTAAGTAAGCTTTCAGTATGAGATATTTCCACGAAATAGCCTGAAAATGGCATTTTTGGCTATTTATCGTGAAAAGTAACCGCAATTTTGCGTGCAGCAGATCTGAGTCGCCGCCCCTCCCTCCGCGATGTCGGGAGGAAGTCCAATGCCGCCTGCCAGGTCGGTCAGATCTCGCCAAAGCAGTCAAAAACACGCAGGAGCGGGCTGCGGAATTCTCGATTGTGACAGCAGCCTGCTCGCCGTGCACCGATGCAGAACCGCTTTCTCGAGCCCACGCGATGAGCGTTGGCGAACGAGAGACAACGAGGGTCGCGGAATCACGTCACGCTGAGTCCCCGTGATCAGCCAGTATTTCGTCGATCACGCGCCGAGACTTTTCGACCTCTGCCTGATTGTGCGTATGTCCAGCGACGGTGATCAGCGCCTTCCACAGCGCCCAGCCGCGTCCGCGCGCCCAAGTCGTATCGTCGACGGCAACAGCCGAGCGGAAAACCTCCCTGCTCTCGCCCTCGAACAACGTCCAGGCGATCGCCAGGTCACATGAGGGATCGCCGACACCGGAGGTGCCGAAGTCGATTACGGCGCTCAGACGACCCTTTTTGACAAGGAGGTTGCCCCAGCTGACATCGCCATGGAACCAGACAGGCGACCCCTGCCGGGTGGCGGCAAGCGCGGCTTCCCAGACGGCACTCGCCGCGTCGGCATCGATGCGTCGGCCGAGTGCGGCGATCGCTTGCCTTGCCTCGCCGTCATAGACCGTCAGCGGTCCGCCTCGAAAGAAATTGTGCTGCCCGGGCGACGGGCCGCCAGTGGGGTCGATGCGTTTCAACGCAATCAGGAACGTGGCCAGGTCCGCCGCGAATTGCGACAGGTCGGCAATGCGCTCCCACTTCGCGGTCTCACCTTCGATCCAGCCATAGACGGACCAATGCCAGGGATAACCGTCAGCTGGAACTCCCATCGCCAGCGGCACGGGGATGGGCAGTGGCAGAAGCGGCGCCAGCCGGGGCAGCCAGCGATGTTCCTTTTCCACCTGCAGGCAATAGGTTGCGGCGCTCGGCAGCCGGACAGTCATCTCGTCGCCGAGATGAAAGGTCCTGTTGTCCCATCCGCCAAATTCGACCGGCCTGATCGCAAGATGCTTCCAGCGTGGAAATTGCGCGGCGACCAAGCGGCTGACCAAAGCCGCATCGATGTTCAGCTTGCCGTCCATCAATGGGGGAATTCGAGACCCATCTCGCGATACCGCTCGGGATCGTCGCCCCAGTTTTCACGCACCTTGACGAACAGGAACAGATGCACCTTCTGTTCGAGGATGCCCGAAATCTCCATGCGCGCGGTCTGGCCGATGGCGCGGATCGTTTCGCCCTTGTGGCCGAGCACGATCTTCTTCTGGCTGTCGCGCTCGACATAGATGGTCTGGTCGATGCGCACCGAGCCGTCCGGCTTCTCCTCCCATTTCTCGGTCTCGATATGCGAGGAATAGGGCAATTCCTGATGCAGCCTGAGATAGAGTTTTTCGCGGGTGATCTCGGCCGCAAGCTGGCGCATCGGCAAGTCGGAAATCTGGTCTTCGGGATAGTACCACGGGCCGACCGGCAGCGCCTGCGCCAGGTAATCGAGCAGGTCCTTGCAGCCGGAGCCGGTCAGCGCGGAGACCATGAAGGTGCGCTTGAATGGCACTTTCTCGTTGGCGGCCGCTGACAGGGCCAGAAGCGTCTCGTGCTTGACCCGGTCGACCTTGTTGAGGATCAGCGCCATCGGCTGGCGCACGTCCTTCAACCGTTCGAGAATGGCATCGGCATCACCCCTGATGCCGCGCTCGGCATCGATCAGCAGCAGGACGATATCAGCATCCTTGGCACCGCCCCAGGCGGTGGTCACCATCGCGGTGTCGAGGCGCCGCTTGGGCTTGAAGATGCCTGGCGTGTCGACAAAGACAATCTGCGCATTGTCATGCGTGGCGATACCGCGCACGATGGCACGGGTCGTCTGCACCTTGTGGGTGACGATCGACACCTTGGCGCCGACCAACTGGTTGACCAGCGTCGACTTGCCGGCATTGGGCGCGCCGATCAGCGCGACAAAACCGGAGTGCGTGGCAGGGGCTTCAGTAATTTCAATATCCGTCATGCCGCGTTCCATACACCTTCGCGCAGCAGAAGGGCAGCCGCCGCTGCCTGTTCCGCTTCACGCTTGGAACGGCCACTGCCCGTCGCCGGCTGAAATGCACCAACCTTGACGCTGACCGTGAATAGCGGATCGTGGTCGGGCCCCTCTCGGCTGTCGATCTGGTAGGCCGGAACGGCACTCGCCGCCTGATGCGCCCATTCCTGCAATTCGGTCTTGGCGTCACGGCGCGCCGCGCCCGACGCTTGCGAACGTGGCTGCCAGTATCTGTGGATGAACGCGCGGGCCGCTGCCAAGCCGCCGTCCAGATAGAGCACGGCGATCAGCGATTCCAATGCATCGGCACGCAGATTGACGCGTTTGCGGCCTTCGAGCCCGCGCACATCGGACCCGGCCCGGATCAGGTCGGGCAGCCCGATATGTTCGGCGATCTCGGAAAGCGCCTCGGCATTGACCAGCGCGTTGAGCCGCAGCGACAGTTCGCCTTCCGCCGCATCGGGAAACGTCGCCAGCAGCATGTCGGCCACGACCAGGCCCAGAACCCGGTCGCCGAGAAACTCAAAACGCTCATAGTCGGTGCCGGCATTGGCGCCACGGGCACTGGCGTGGGTCAACGCGCGCTGCAGGCGTTGGCGATCGGCAAAGGCATGGCCCGTGCGTTCCACAAGCGCTTCGGCGAGCGCGTCGGCGGTCAGCCGTTTCGCCGCAGCCATCCCTAATTGACGAAATGGAACAGGCGCGAAGCACGCATCAGCGACGGCCATTTCCAGATTTCGAGCGGGCTCGCCTTGCCGGCGATCGAGAAGAAGACGAGGTTGGCGCGGCCGACTAGGTTTTCGGCCGGAACGTA
This sequence comes from Mesorhizobium erdmanii, assembly GCF_013170725.1. Classification (NCBI taxonomy): domain Bacteria; kingdom Pseudomonadati; phylum Pseudomonadota; class Alphaproteobacteria; order Hyphomicrobiales; family Phyllobacteriaceae; genus Mesorhizobium; species Mesorhizobium erdmanii. The sequence continues at coordinate 4,848,121 of NZ_CP033361.1, forward strand.
GCCGACGGTGAAGCGGCTGTCGGCGGAATTGTCCCTGTTGTCGCCCATCATGAAATAGTGGCCGGGCGGGACGTCGAATTCACGCGTGTTGTCGCCGATCGAATTCGGATTGAGGTCGAGCGTGTCGTAGCTGACGCCGTTGGGCAGGGTTTCCCTGTAGACGTCGATAGGCTGAGGCATTTCGGTGATGTCGGGGTTGTCGATCTGGCCGGTCTTCACGCGCGGCACGCCGACGCCATTGATGAACAGCTGGCCATTCTTCATCTGAATCTTGTCGCCAGGCAGGCCGACCACGCGCTTGATGTAGTCAACGGACGGATCCGGCGGGAATTTGAACACCACCACGTCGCCACGCTTGGGCTCGGAGCCCCAGATGCGCCCCGAGAACAGGTCGGGGCCGAACGGCAACGAATAGCGCGAATAGCCGTAAGACCATTTGGTGACGAACAGATAGTCGCCTTCCAGAAGCGTCGGCCGCATCGACCCCGACGGGATCGAGAAGGGCTGGAACAAGAGCGTGCGGATGACGAGCGCAAGCAAAAGCGCCTGGACGATGACGCTGACGGTTTCGCCAAGCCCGCCGGATTTCTTCTGGGATTTTTCAGCCACGCTCATGTCGTCCTCGATTGTGCGTTGGATGTATAGAGTCTCGGCGCGCGCTGGGCAACGTCAATGCCGGTCGTCAAATGCAATCAATGTGGCGCTTCTTCGACGGGCAACGCCTCGATGATCACAAAGGCTTGAGCGAGCGGGAAATCATCCGTGATGGTGAGGTGGATGGCCGCTCTATGCCCGCGAGGCAGGATTTTTTGCAGCCGCGTCAGCGCGCCGCCGGTCAGTGCCATGGTCGGCGCGCCGCTGGGCAGGTTGACGACGCCCATGTCGCGCCAAAACACACCTTGCGCCAGGCCCGTGCCCAGTGCCTTGGCGCAGGCCTCCTTGGCTGCAAAGCGCTTGGCGTATGAGGCGGCGCGGGCGCGTCGGTTTTCAGAACGCGCCTGTTCGACCTCGGTGTAGATTCTCTGGACGAAGCGGAGGCCGTGACGCTCCAGCGACTTCTCGATGCGCCTGATGTCGATCAGGTCACTACCAATGCCGATGATCATTGCGCGGCGGAACCAATGCTTCCACCGGGATGGGCGGACTGCGCACGACGGTTCGCGCGCTCTGCCAGCCGCTTGCGTCGTTGCTCGCGGAAAACATTCATGCCCCAGCGCGTGACGCCGTAGAACAGGAGACCGAACACCAGCCCGAGCGGCACCGCGCCGATCAGCATCGGCTCCAGCACGGGATGCCACAGTTTCGCGAAGGAAAGCTTGTGCAGCATCTCGCCCAGATGCTCCGGCGGGCCGTGGGCCGGCAGGCGATCATGCAAGATGAGCTTGCCGGTTTCCCAGGACGCGCCCCACAGAATGGGAAAGGTCAGCGGATTGCCGAAGAAAACAGCCCCGAGTGCCGCCGCCACCAGATTGCCGGCGATCACCCAACACAGCACGGCGGCGATGATGAAATGGAAACCCACGGGAAAGAATGAAGCGAAGACGCCAGCCGCCACACCGGCGGCCACCGCATGCGGCGTGGCCTTCAGCCGCAGAATGCGCTTGGAGAAATACTGCAGCGAGCGCGAAAACGAACGGCGCGGCCACAGATAGGTACGCACCCGCTCGAAAAGGCCATCAGGCTTGCGACGTCGAAAAAGCACTCTTTTCCTATTCCCGACAAACTCACGGCTTGCATGCCGGCCGTCTCCAGCCGGCTTCGACCGCCACATCTTGCGCTTGGCGGTCGCCGAAAGGCAATCGCGACTTTGATATAGCCATCCGCAACCCCGACAACAACCGAAGGCCGCCTGCACAGCGGTCGCACCGCCATAATTTTTGGTAAGGTTCATCTCCAACACCGGACAATCACGGCGAATTTGAGAAGCGGCCTCGGCTTTTTTGTCGCGGCCGAATGCTTGACGATTTACCGCAAGTACTGGCTGACTTCGACAAGATTGCCATCCGGGTCGCGGAAATAGACCGACATCATCGCGCCCCGCGCCCCGATCCGTTCGACCGGCCCAACCTCCACCAACACACCATTGACCTCGAGGCTGGCGAGCAGTTCGCCGATTGGGCGATCGGTGACCAGGCAGAAATCGCCGGATCCAGGCGTCGGCATCTTCGCCTTCGGCTCGAAGGTGTGGCTGATCTCGTGGACATTGATCTTCTGGCAGCCAAAAGCCAGCGCCGTTGGCCGGCCCGGCGTATCGATGCGCTCGAGGCCCAGCACGCGCTGGTAAAAGGCGCAGGTGGCCTCGAGCGACGCCACCGTCAACACGAAATGATCGATGCCGACGATCATTGCCAATTTGCCTTCATGCATGTCGTCCCTCCCAAACCGCTGCACACTTTTGGGCGGCATGCACAGTCAGATGTTGCGACTGCCGGGCTTGATCGCCGGTATGGCGGCAAGCTCCGGCGGAAGCCGATCCGGCGGATAGGCCGGAACTTCATATTCGGCGAGCGCGATCAGCGGTACGCCGACATGGGTCTTGCCGGCCGAACGGTCGATGATGCAGGCCGCGGCCACCACGTCAGCGCCTAGCTCGCGCAGGCAATCGATGGTTTCGCGGATCGACAGGCCGGTGGTGACGATGTCCTCGACAATGACGACGCGGGCGCCCCGGTCGATCTCGAAGCGGCGCAGGCGGAACTCGCCCCCTTCCCGCTCGACCCAGATCGCCGGCACGCCGAGATGACGCGAGGTCTCGTAGGCCGGGATCAAGCCGCCGATCGCCGGGCCGACGACATAGTCTATCTTGCCCGGCACCGCGGCGTGGATCTTCTCGGCCAGCGCCCTGCACAAGCGCTCGGTCTTGTCGGCATGCATGAAGACTCTCGCCTTCTGCAGGAAGACGGGGCTGCGCAAGCCCGAGGTCAGGATGAAATGCCCCTCCAGAACAGCACCAGCCTCACGGAAAATGCTCAGCACTTCATCGGTCTTCATCTGCGCCTATCCCCACATAGATCAGCGATGTCAGCCATTCACACGCCGTGCATCGCTGACGCTGGAATTGTCCTTGAGCTGCGACAGCAGTCGGTTGAGATGCTTCAGGTCCCAGACCTCGAGATCGATCAGCATTTCGGTGAAGTCGGGCGCGGTGCGCACCATCGACAGCGTATGGATGTTGGCGTCGTTGGACGCGACGACCTGGGCGATATCGGCAAGCGAGCCCGGTGCATTGATGGCGGTGACCGAGACGCGCGCGGGAAAACGTTCCTTGGTGCGTTCGTCGATGTCCCAGCGCACGTCGATCCAGCGCTCAGGCTGGTCGTCGAAGGCCTGCAGTGCCGGCGACTGGATCGGATAGATGGTGATGCCGGTGCCCGGCTGGACGATGCCGACGATGCGGTCGCCCGGCACGGCCCCTTCCGGCGCGAAGCGCACCGGCAGGTCGCCGCGCACGCCGCGGATCGGCACGGCGCCGTCGCGGGGCTGGTCCTTGTCCTTGCGCGCAGCGCGGCCCGGGATCTGGAACAGCATGCCGGCGGCGTTGCGGATCTTCGACCAGCCCTCCTCGCGCTGTTTGGGTGCCGCCTGTGTGACACGCTCGTCCTTGTAGTCGGGGAAGACCGCCTTCATGACGTCGGTGGAGGCCAGTTCGCCGCGGCCGACGGATGCCAGCACATCCTCGATGTCCTTGCGCGCCAGCCGGTGTAGCACCGGTTTCAGGCTTTCCTTGGTGAAATTCTTGCCGGCCCGTTCGAAGGCGCGCTCCAGAATACGGGCGCCAAGGCCCGAATACTGCTTGCGGATAGCGTTCTTGGTGGCGCGGCGGATGGCGGCGCGCGCCTTGCCGGTGACGACGACCGATTCCCAGGCGGCCGGCGGCACTTGCGCCTTGGAACGGATGATCTCGACTTCGTCGCCGTTCTTCAGTTCCGTCATCAGCGGCATGATGCGGCCATTGACCTTGGCGCCGACGCAGGTGTCGCCGACATCGGTGTGCACCGCATAGGCGAAATCGATGGGCGTGGCTCCGCGCGGCAACGCGATCAGCATGCCTTTCGGGGTGAAGCAGAACACCTGGTCCTGGAATAGTTCGAGCTTGGTGTTTTCGAGGAAATCCTCGGGATTGTCGCCCTCGGCGAGCTGCTCGATGGTGCGTCGCAGCCAGGCATAGGCGTTGGTCTCCTTGGAGATCGCATGGCCGGCCCCGTTGGTCTTGCCGCCGGTGTCCTTGTAGATCGAGTGTGCCGCGACGCCGTATTCGGCGATCTTGTTCATCTCGCGGGTACGGATCTGCAACTCGACGCGCTGGCGCGAGGGCCCGACGATGGTGGTGTGGATCGAACGGTAATCGTTCTGCTTCGGCGTCGAGATGTAATCCTTGAAGCGGCCGGGCACCATCGACCATGTGGTGTGAATGGCGCCGAGCGCGCGATAGCAGTCCTCGACCGTATCGACGACGACACGGAAGCCGAAAATATCGGACAGCTGCTCGAAGGAAAGCGCCTTGGCCTCCATCTTGCGGAATACCGACCAGGGCTTCTTCTGCCGGCTCTTCACGCCGGCGTTGATGGCATGCTTTTCAAACAGCGCCGACAGCGCCTTTTCAATGTCGGTCAGCACGCCCTTGTTGCGCTCGAAGATCTCGGCAAGCCGCGCCGTAACGGCGCGGTGGGCTTCCGGATTGATAAAGCGGAAGGCGATCTCTTCCAGTTCCTCGCGCATGCCTTGCATGCCCATGCGCCCGGCCAGCGGCGCGTAGATGTCCATCGTCTCCTCGGCAATGCGCAGGCGCTTGGCCTCGGGCATATGGTCGAGGGTGCGCATGTTGTGCAAACGGTCGGCGAGCTTGACCAGCAAGACGCGCACATCTTCCGAGATCGCCAGCAAGAGCTTGCGCAGGTTTTCCGCCTGCTCGGCCTTCTTGGAGACGAGATCGAGCTTCTTCAGCTTGGTCAGGCCCTCGACCAGCTTGCCCATCTCCGGGCCGAACAGGTCGTCGATCTCGGCCCGCGTCGCCGTGGTGTCCTCTATGGTGTCATGCAGCAGGGCGACGGCGATGGTCGCCTCGTCCATGTGCATTTCGGTGAGGATGGCGGCGACTTCGAGCGGATGCGAAAAATAGGGGTCGCCAGAAGCGCGCTTCTGGTGGCCATGCTTCTGCATGGCATAGACATAGGCCTTGTTGAGCAGCGCCTCGTTGACGTCAGGCTTGTAGCGCTGGACGCGCTCGACAAGCTCATACTGACGCATCATGGGCACAATCTCGCGGAGATGAAATGAATCATGCGCCGCACTGCTGTACGGCGCATGTCATAGATAGCCACGAAACTGCAAGGACGGAAGTGCCGGATGCTTGATCCAGGCGCTTCCCGAGAGCCCTCTTAGTAATCGTCGCTCTTTTCCGGCGGCACCAGCCCCTCGATACCGGCCAGCAGGTCTTCCTCGGTCATCCGATCGAACGTGACATTCTCCTCGGCGTCGTCGGTATCGGCGGCCGCAACGGCGCCGCCGGTCTGATCGGCGATCACCTCGCCATCGGCTTCGGGCTCGTCGACCTCGACATGCTTCTGCAGCGAATGGATCAGATCCTCCTTGAGATCGTCGGGCGACAGCGTCTCGTCGGCGATCTCGCGCAAGGCGATGACCGGGTTCTTGTCGTTGTCGCGAGGAACGGTGATCTGCGCGCCCTGGCTGATCTGGCGAGCACGGTGGCCAGCCAAAAGCACCAGCTCGAAGCGGTTGTCGACCTTGTCGATGCAATCTTCAACGGTTACGCGGGCCATGGACTGCCCCTTTCATGCCTGGATTTAGTGGAAAACAGGCGCGGTCCATAACCCGAATGCCGCCGAAATACAAGCATGATGGCATTGGCGAGGCCGCTGGGCGCATAATCCCCTGTCCAGAGACCGGATTTGGCAAAAGCGGGGCGCGCGCTTCGTTCGACGCCGCGATCACAATTGCTTGCATTGCCCCATCACGCCTTGGATTGCCGCCAAACTGGCGTTATCTCGGATGGACAAGGTCAGCCGGTTTATTATGAGCCTGACCGATTGTCGCTATCGCATTTCGTTTAGACGGCCGCATTTTTCGAAAAGGATATTTTCCATGTTCGACCCTCGCGAAAAAATCGCCCTGTTCATCGACGGTGCCAACCTCTACGCAACCTCACGGGCGCTCGGCTTCGACATCGATTATCGCAAGCTCCTGTCCAGCTTCCAGAAGCGCGGGTATCTGTTGCGCGCCTACTATTACACGGCGTTGGTGGAGGATCAGGAATACTCCTCGATCCGTCCGCTGATCGACTGGCTCGACTATAACGGCTTCAAGGTCGTCACCAAGCCGGCCAAGGAATTCACCGACTCGACCGGCCGCCGCAAGATCAAGGGCAATATGGACATCGAACTTACAGTCGATGCGCTGGAACTCGCCGATGTCGTCGACCACTATGTCATCTTTTCCGGCGACGGTGATTTCCGCACACTGGTGGAGGCGCTGCAGCGGCGTGGCCGCAAGGTGTCGATCGTCTCGACCATGGCCTCGCAGCCACCGATGATCTCGGACGATCTGCGGCGCCAAGCCGACCATTTCATCGACCTGACGACACTGAAGAACGAGGTCGGCCGCGATCCTTCTGAAAGGCCCGTGCGGCGGCCCGAGCCGGCTGAAGTCGACGAGGACGACTACTGAGGCCGGTCGCCTTGACCGCCCTCTCCACTTCCGAACCGAACCGCGACTGCCCGCTCTGCCCACGGCTGCATGATTTTATCGCAGAGTGGCGGCAGCGTGAGCCATCCTGGTTCAACGCGCCGGTGCCGACTTTTTTGCCGCCCGAAGGCGAAGCGGCGGTTCAGCTGCTGATCGTCGGATTGGCGCCGGGCCTGCGAGGCGCCAACCGCACCGGACGCCCGTTCACCGGCGACTATGCCGGCGACCTGCTCTATTCGACATTGATTGCCCACGGCTTCGCGCGCGGCGAGTTCAAGGCACGGCCCGATGACGGGTTGGAGCTTGTCGGCACCGCGATCACCAATGCGGTGCGCTGTGTGCCACCGGAGAACAAGCCTGTCGGCGCCGAAATCTCCACCTGCCGGACATTCCTGGTGCCGACGATCGCCAGCTTCCCAAAGCTTCGCGCCGTGCTGGCACTGGGATCGATCGCCCATCAATCCACGGTGCGTGCACTCGGCGGGCGCGTCGCCGCCTATCCGTTCAAGCATGGCGGGCAATTACCAGCTGGTGGCATCACGCTGTTTTCCAGCTACCACTGCTCGCGCTACAACACCAATACCGGGGTCTTGACGGAAGAAATGTTCGTCAATGTCTTCAGCGAGATCGCGGCGTTCCTGAAGGCATAGAGTCAGGCTTCAAGGCACCGGCGCAAACAGCTCGGCCAACCTCTCTTGCCCACCCTGCAGCACGTTCAAATCGACATCGCCCAAAATGCCGTCCACGCGCCCCCTGTTGTGATACTGCCAATAGACCCAGTCGTGGCGGTCTGGTTCGACGAGCAGCGAGCGAAGCCAGAGCGGGCGGGCGGCGATCCGTCCGGCATAGGCGGCCTCGGCCTCGTCGGTCAGATAGACGATCGCCGGTTTGCCGAACGTCGCCTCGACAGGTCCCAGGAAAGCCCCGAGCTCGGCATTCAACTGTTCGGGCGATGGACGCTGTGGACAGTTGCCGCCGAACTCTATGTCGACCACCGGCGGCAGCAAGGGCTGATCGTGCGGCACGCCCGAGATGAAATTTTTCGCCTGGTCGGCGCCGGGCCGGCAGAAGGTGAAGAAATGATAGGCGCCAACGGCAAGGCCAGCCGCACGAGCCTCACGCAGATTGGTGGCAAAGGCGCGATCGACATGATCGCCACCTTCGGTCGCCTTGATGACGGCGAAGGCGACATCATCGCCAGCAACGCGCCGCCAGTCGATCTGGCCCTGATGATGGGAAACGTCGATGCCTCTGACCGGGTACTTGCCACGGTCGGGAGAAAAAGTGTGGAAGTAGACCAAACCGCCAGCCGCGACCAGAGCTGCAAAAACCAGGCTGACCGATCCCCAGAGGATGATCCGGTTCTTCAAGACTGTCCCCTCTGGTACTTTGTTCGAAACGTGAAAGCCAAACAGTTGCTTTTCCAGGGCTATCAGCCGATGCCCGCCCCTTCGCTACGGCTCCCTGCCCTTCGGGCGTTCAGCCCCTTCAAAATGTCCACTGGACCTTTTGATCCGCCCGAAGGCGGACCGGGCCTTCACCGTTCGTCGCTCGAAAAGCCAAATCGTTGGCTTTTCGTCCGCTTCGTGGACCACTCCTCACCCACGTTCCTTCAGCAACCGCCCCTTCTCACGCGACCAGTCGCGCTGCTTTTCGGTTTCGCGTTTGTCGTGCAGCTTCTTGCCGCGCCCCACGGCAAGCAAGAGCTTGGCGCGGCCCTGATCGTTGAAATAGATTTTCAGCGGCACCAGCGTCATGCCTTCGCGGTCGACGCTTTGCGACAGCTTGGCCATCTCGCGCTTGTTGAGCAGGAGTTTGCGGCGCCGGCGCGGTTCATGGTTGAAGCGGTTGGCCTGCAAATATTCCGGCAGATAGGAATTGATCAGCCAGATCTCGCCGCCTTCCACCGAGGCGTAGCTCTCCTGGATATTGGCCTGGCCCTGCCGCAGCGACTTGACCTCGGTGCCGGTCAGCACCAAGCCGGCCTCGATCGTGTCGAGCACCTCATACGAGAACCGCGCCTTGCGGTTCTCCGCAACGGTCTTGTTGTTGGGATCGGCTTTTCTGACTTGATTCATAATGCGGAGAGGTGGCGCCTCATCCCTAGTTTATCAAGCCGGCGTGCTTCATCGCCGCATCGATCTTTTCGGCGGTCGACTGTTCGACCGTCACCAACGGCGACCGCAGCACGTTCTCGACCTTGCCGAGCTTCGACAGCGCGTATTTGGCGCCGGACACGCCCGGCTCCAGGAAGATCGCCTTGTGCAATGGCAGCAGGCGGTCCTGCAATTCCAGCGCTTTGGCGCTGTCACCGGAGAGCGTTGCTTCCTGGAATTCGGCGCAGAGCCGCGGCGCGACGTTCGACGTCACCGAAATGGCGCCGACACCGCCATGCGCGTTGAAGCCGAGCGCCGAGGCATCCTCGCCGGAAAGCTGGATGAAATCCTTCCCGCAGGTCATGCGCTGCTCGGAAACACGCTCGACCTTGCCAGTGGCGTCCTTGACGCCAACGATGTTCTTGAAGTCGTGGGCCAGCCGGCCCATCGTCTCCGGCATCAGGTCGATCACCGAACGCGGCGGGATGTTGTAGATGATTATCGGCAGCTTGGTCGCCCTGGCGACGGCGGCGAAATGCTCATAGAGGCCGCGCTGGGTCGGCTTGTTATAGTAGGGCGTTACGACCAAGGCGGCATCGGCGCCGGCCTTTTCGGCATATTGAACGAGGCCGACGGCCTCAGCGGTGTTGTTGGAGCCGGCGCCGGCAACGACCGGAGCGCGGCCGTTGGCGACCTCGATACAGACCTTGACGACATAGCGGTGCTCGTCATGCGACAGCGTCGGCGACTCGCCGGTCGTGCCCACGGGAACCAGACCCGTCGTGCCCTCGGCAAGCTGCCATTCGACGAAAGCGCGAAAGGCTTTCTCGTCGAAACGCCCGCTCTTTTCGAACGGTGTCACGAGCGCAGTAAGCGAGCCTCTCAGCATGTCGTCCAACTCCTTGGGACTTCTTTGTCCGTGCATGTCGTTGCACCGAAACCGGTAACCACTTTTGGGCGACATGCATCGGTGTTTTGTCGATCAGTTTGTCGTGCGCGCCTTCTAACCGAAAGCGAAGCGGCGCACCATAGTCTCGACATGGTTGCGCGGCAAGCATTGGCATGATGCCAGCAAGCGCAATTCGAACGGCCTCGATAACTCTTTGTTTACGAGCCCTTCACGACCTAAGTTTAGGCTTCGAGGCATCTTCGCCTGCTGGTAGAATGCTCGACTGAGGAAAGACACCAGATCATGCCGACCAGTCGGCCCCACCTCTTCGCGCTGCTTGGCGCCATCGCCGCGCTGATGCCCGGTGTGGCGATCAGCGGCAGCGTCGATGCGCGGGTAACCTCGGCCATCCCGATGCCAAGCCCGCAGGTCCAGCAGGCCCCTCCGCCCAGCGTCGCGATGTTGAAGAGCGGACTGGACGCTCTGGCGGCCGGTAATATTCCCACCGCCCGCAGTGTGCGCGATGCGCTTCCCGCTCAATCCCTCGACCAGCACATACTGGCTTGGGCGATCGCGCTTTACGGCGGCGACAAGGTTCCGAGCGGCGACATCGCCGCCGCCGCCAAGATGCTGCCCAACTGGCCCGGCACCGTCGCCTTGCGCAGGAACAGCGAGCGCGCGCTCTACCGCGAAAATCCCGCCCCCGACATTGTCATTGCGGCATTCGACGGCAGCCAGCCGCAGACGTTCGAAGGCGTCATGGTCCTCGCCCGCGCCTATGTGGCGACGGGCAACGTCAAGGCGGCACGCTCGGTGCTGTCGCCGTTCTGGCGCACCACGATCCTTGAAGCCAAGGACGAGACGGCTCTGATCAAGGAATTCGGCGGCCTGATCCCTGCCGCCGATCACCGTTTTCGCATGGACCGCATGTTCTATGCCGATCGGGTGAACTCCGCGCTGCGCATCGCCGGCCTTGCCGGCGCCGAGCAATTCGCCGAGGCATGGGCCGCCGCCGATAGAGGCGACAAGAATGCGTTGAAACTGCTCAAGGCTGTGCCGGCATCCCAGCGGTCGGCCGGCTACTTCTTTGCGCAGGCCGAATATCTGCGCAAGCAGGAGGATTTTGCCGGTGCCGCCGCCGTCGTGATGAAGGCACCGACGGACCGCGAGGCCCTGGTCGATCCGGACGCCTGGTGGGTCGAGCGCCGGGTGCTGTCGCGCGAACTGGTCGACCAGGGCGACATGAAGACCGCCTACAAGATCGTCGCCACGCACGCCGCGGAAAGTGCTGCCAATGCGGCCGAGGCCGAATTCCATGCCGGCTGGTATGCACTGCGCGGCCTGAACGACCCCACGCTTGCCGCAACGCATTTTTCGCGCATTGCCGACCTTGCCCAAGGGCCGATGACGTTGTCGCGCGCCTATTACTGGCTCGGCCGTGCGGCGGAAGTTGGCGGTCCGGGCAATGCCAAGGACTATTTTGGCCGTGCAGCCGCCTATGGCACGACTTTTTACGGCCAGCTTGCCGCCGAACGCGTCGGGCGGCAGGTGCTCAACATCGTCTATCCTTCGGCAAGTGCCGCCGACCGGCAGAATTTTGCCGGCCGCGAGGCTGTCAGCGCCATCAGGCGGCTGCAGGATGCCGGCTACGACCGCTATGCCGAAACGCTCTATCGCGACCTCGCCGGGCAGTTGACCAGCCCGGGCGAACTGGCGCTGCTCGCTGTCCTTGCCGAAAAGCAGGACAACCATTTCATGGCGCTGAAAATCGGCAAGATCGCCGGGGCACGCGGCATCGATGTCGGCGCGCTGTCGCACCCGCTCGGCGTCATCCCCGATTCGGCCAATATTTCCGGCTCGGGCAAGGCACTGGCCTATGCGATCGCCCGCCAGGAGAGCGAGTTCAACGTTGGCGCCGTATCCAGTGCCGGCGCGCGCGGGCTGCTGCAGTTGATGCCGGGAACCGCCAAGCAACTGGCCAAGAAGGCCGGACTGCAGTTTTCGCAGGCGCGGCTGACCACCGACGCCGGCTATAACGCAACACTCGGTTCAGCCTTCCTCGGCGAGCAGCTCGACCGCTTCAACGGCTCCTACGTGCTGACCTTCGCCGGCTACAATGCCGGCCCCAACCGGGCCAGCCAGTGGGTGGCGAAATACGGCGACCCGCGCGGCAAGGACATCGACGCGGTGGTCGACTGGATCGAGCGGATTCCCTACACGGAAACAAGAAGTTACGTACAGCGCGTGATGGAGAATTACGAAGTCTACAAAATGCGTATTTCCGGCAAATACGACATTGTCGGCGACCTCGTGAACGGGCGCAGCTGAGGCTCTTCCTCTCCCCTTTATCTGGACCGGAGACATCGCGCTTTTGTCCTCGAACGGCATCCCGCCCCCCTCGTTGCGCAACATGCAAAACTGCTCGCGATGTCCTCGCACACCTCCGGCCCAAACAAGGGAAAGAAGGAAGGCGCGTTCATTTGACGATCCTTCTCCTCGCCTGTAGCTGTCGGACCGATCCAGCAAGGGCAGCACTCAGATGGCGAGCGACGACGGTTTCTCCGACTTTTTCTACACTGCGCCTGACGGGCTCAAGCTCCACGCCCGCGTCTATGGCGAAGCGAATTCCGGACACTGGCCTGTCGTCTGCCTGCCTGGCCTGACCCGCAATGCGCGGGATTTTCATGAGCTGGCAGTTTATCTTTCGACGCGATCCTCGATGCCGCGCAAAGTGGTTGCCTTCGACTATCGCGGGCGCGGACAGTCGGCGTACGATCCCGACGTCAGCCATTATAGTGTCGGCGCCGAGGCTGGCGACATCCTTGCCGGGCTGACCGCACTCGGTATCGAGGAGGCGGCTTTCATCGGCACCTCGCGCGGCGGGCTGATCATCCATGTGCTCGGCGCCCTGCGGCCGGCGGCGCTGAGGGCCATTGTCCTCAACGACATCGGCCCGGTGATCGAACCGGCCGGCCTCGCCCACATCCAGTCCTATCTCGAACGCACGCCCAAGCCGAAAACTCTGGTCGAGCTGGTGGCTGCCCAGCGCAGCGTTCACGGCAAGGATTTTCCCGCGCTCACCGACCTCGACTGGACACGAATGGTGGGGGCGCTCTATCGCGAGACGGATCAAGGGCTGTTGCCGGATTTCGATCCCAAACTGGTCGACACGGTGGCCAGTCTCGACCTGTCGCAGCCGTTGCCGGCGCTGTGGCCGCAGTTCGACGCACTGGCGGCCATTCCCTTGCTCACCGTCCGCGGCGCCAATTCGAGACTGCTGTCCGCGGAAACCATGCGGCAAATGCGAGAGCACCATCCGGCGATGGAAGCGATCACGGTCGAGGGCCAGGGCCACGCGCCGTTCCTCGAAACCGGCAACTTGCCCGACGATATCGCGGACTTTCTCGCTCGCGCGGAAAGACAGGGGGGCCCAAGGAAGAAGGCTGGTGATCGGTCTTGATCACCAGCCTTCTTGTTCATTCGACCTATCTACCGGGATTTTGAGCTTCTCCGGGCGGCCTTAGGCGGCGACGTCTCTTCGCCCTGATCGCTCTTCTTTTCCTGCCTGGGCGCCTTTTCCTGCTTGCGTGGCTTCGATGCAGGTGGCGCAAGTGCCGAATCGCTGTCGGCTGCGTTGGAACGAGGCGTCTCGAGCACGGTAACGCAGCCATCGAGATCATTGGTGGCCAGATGCGCATAGCGCATGGTCATCGACAGCGTCTGGTGGCCAAGCCACATCTGCACGCGCCTGATGTCGATGCCGCCCTGGACAAGACGCGAGGCGCAGGTGTGACGCAGGATGTGCGGAACGACCTGGTCGTCAGCAGCGAGGCCGACTTCGGCTTTCGCCTCGTTCCAGATGGCACGGTACTGAGCCTGGCTGAACTTAGTGAACGGGCCTTTGGGGCGGCGTCCTTCGGCCGGAGGCAGCTTGATGACTTCCTTGACCCGTTCGGTCATCGGAATGGTACGGCTGCGGCCGGATTTGGTGATCCAGAAGGAGACGCGGTGTTCCTGGATGTCGTTCCAGATCAGACCGAGCGCCTCGCCAAGGCGGCATCCGGTATCGACCAGGAAGACGGAAAGCCTGTAGGCATCCTCGCTGCGGCTTCTTATGGCAGAAAACAGCCTCGCCTCTTCCTCCCTCTCGAGGAAGCGAATCCGTCCCGCCCGCTCCTTCTGGCGGCGGAACTCGGGCAGGCTGTGGATATCTCCCATCTTGTAAGCCTTGCGCAGCAGTTTGCTGAGGGCAGCCATCTTTCGATTGATGGTTGCGTTGCTGTTGCCGCGCTGGCGCAAGGTGCCGATAAGGTTGTCCAGGGTACTCTGGTCAAAGGCGCTGAAACGCTCCCCAAGGAGAATTTCATCGATCTCGCCGATGAACGAGCTGACATTGTATTTATGCCGCCCATCATCCCACAGTATGTCTCGATAAGCTGAAAAAAGCTCTCCAACCTTGTACGACCTTACTTCTCTTATCTTGTTATACGTATATTTAATTTTCGAATTGTGAGAAGAAAACATCGAAAACTGATCAGAGGAGTGCCCCTCTTGGATCGCTTCGTTGGTCATGGTTCATCACTCCCCCGAGCGGATAGATCAGCCCTACCTGCTTGGAAGCGTCCTTTCAAGAGATTTGATCACGAAGTTGTGATCTCACTCGCCAATGGCGGGCCCCACGAGATCAACCCTACGGACCTGTTCAGCTACCGATTCCCCCTGTTCCTTCGTTTGCGTTGATCCAATCACGAAACAAAAACAGCCCGGGCGTTTGCGCGCCCGGGCTGGATTTCACCTGTAAGGAACCAGCCCTTAGAAGGAGCGCTGGAAGCGGAGGATACCGCCGATGCCGTCGAACTTGGAGTGATAGTCGCTGTTCGAAGCGTTGATGTAGTCGACTTCGCCGGTGATCGTGAAACCGGGAACGATGTCGTAGGCAATGTTGGCCGCGAGTCCGAACTTCTTGCCTTCGTCATACGAAGCCTGGACGTTGAACGAGGTCTTCTCGTTGAACTTGTAGGTACCGCCACCCCAGACAGCCCAGTTGCCATCCCACAACTTGAAGAAGTTGTGGCCTGACGGGTTCGGCTGGAAGCCGCCAACGTTGAAATCCTCGGAGCCATAGCCGCCCATGACGAACAGCGAAAGTTCGTTGGTGGCATTCACGTCCAAGCGGACCTTGCCAGCGAACTCGCCGAAGTTGCTGTCATAAGCTGCAACACCGGTGATCGCGCCCCAACCCTGCGTCCACTTCACGCCACCGACGACATGCGGAACGTAGCTGTCAATCGTGTAGCCGCCAGAGCCTTCTTCCAACGAGACCACGGCCGAGAAGCCATTGCCGGCATCGAAATAGTACTGAACGACGTTGGTGTCGAACGAGCCGTAAGGAACCAGCGTATCCTGGATGACATTACCCGCGTAGCCGATGAACGTATCGAACGCCGATTCATCCTTACCTACGCGGAGACCACCGAGCTGGATCCAGGCGAAGTTTAGCGAAACGCCCTTGTTGTAGGCGAAGTTATCCGGACCGGTGCCGACCGTAGTACCGTCAACCGAATAGCCATGGCCGAAACCGCCCTGATTGCCGAAATTGAAACGGGTCTCGGTGTAGGTCTTCAAGGTGCCGAGTTCAGTTTCCTGACCGGTCCAGGTCTTCAGCGTGAAGCGAGCGTTCTTTTGGAACGTGTGGTTGATGCTGCCATCCTGCTTGTCGACGGTCGTCGAACCATCAAACGATTCATTGTCACCCACGCCGATGTCATAACGGACATAGCCGCCGATGCGCAGGCAGGTCTCGGTGCCGGGGATGTAGAAGTAGCCAGCGCCGTAGACGTCGCAGATCTTGACGTATTCAGCGGGTTCCGGCTCGGCGACGACGACGGCGTCGGCGGCGCGCGCACCGGAAACTGCGATCAGCGCCGCAGCGGAGCCGAGAAGAAGGCTCTTGATGTTCATTTTCTGACCTCCAGTCAAAAGTTAAAAAACGGGTCTGGGTATTCTTTGCTGAAGGACAGCGTTCCCTGCCCCATCCCCACTACCGAAAAAGATGCGCACCGCGCCGCTTCCTCGAAACCGACATTACTCATGAGCCGGCGGCGTTCAACAACGATCGTACCGGCGAAAGGGCTGTTCGGCTGCTATCCCCCGGCGTTGTTGCACAAATGACACGATTTGGCCTCACTCAGAAAGCTCTCGTTAACCATTCGGTCGCCGCGATCGCTTGTTTCCGGCCGAATCCGGCAACCAGCGGACGGAATCAAGGCGAGGCTGCGAGTCATTGGCCAGGGATTTGCCGCAGAACCGCCCCACCCCGGGAAAGGCGCGGTTTGGCGCGCCTGTTATTTTTCCATATTAATGACGCGGGCTTGTTGATTGTGCCGGCGCTTTTCTTTATCCAGCGGCGCAACGGAGAGGTGGCCGAGTGGTCGAAGGCGCTCCCCTGCTAAGGGAGTAGAGGTCAAAAGCTTCTCGTGGGTTCGAATCCCATCCTCTCCGCCACCCTACGCCCTGCGGGCTTCGGGTGGCAGGCCACCCGAAGCGCTAAGGGCGTGGGGTGTCGCCCGAAGCTACGAAGTGGCGTAGGGGGACTATGTGGTACGTTTATTTCCTGCAGCTCCACAATGGTGACGTCTATGTCGGGTCGACAAACGATCTTCGACGCCGATTCGAATCGCGTCAATCAGGCTATGTGACTTCGACCAAGGCTCATCTGCCTGTCGCCTTGAAGACGTATATCGCGGTCGAAACCGAGGCCAACGCACGGCAGCTTGAGCGGTATTTCAAGGCCGGATCGGGCAAAGCTTTTGCGAACAAGCGATTTTGGCGAACTGAGCCCCACTGACTGGCCTCTACGCTATCTATTTGAGATAAAACGTAAAAATGCCATTCTATCTGCTTTTTTCTAACCTCCACGTTCGATTCTGACTGGAGGTCAGAAAATGAACATCAAGAGCCTTCTTCTCGGCTCCGCTGCGGCCCTGATCGCAGTTTCCGGTGCGCGCGCCGCCGACGCCGTCGTCGTCGCCGAGCCGGAACCCGCTGAATACGTCAAGATCTGCGACGTCTACGGCGCTGGCTACTTCTATATCCCCGGCACCGAAACCTGCCTGCGCATCGGCGGCTATGTCCGTTATGACATCGGCGTGGGTGATATCGGCTCGTTCGATGGCGCGCGTACCTTTGACGTGCAGAGCGGCAAGGACCAGGCCACCTTTGAAAAGAACGCCCGCTTCACGCTGAAGACCTGGACCGGCCAGGAAACCGAGCTCGGTACGTTGAAGACCTATACCGAGACACGCTTCAACTTCGGCAACAACAACGGCTATGGCGCCACCACCTTTGGCGATAGGACCGTCAACTCCGCGCACAACAAGGCCGTTTCGCTGAACTTCGCCTGGATCCAGCTCGGTGGTCTCCGCGTCGGTAAGGACGAATCGGCCTTCGATACGTTCATCGGCTACGCAGGCAACGTCATCCAGGATACGATCGTTCCCTACGGCAACTTCGACACGAACGTGGTCCAGTACTACTTCGACGCCGGCAACGGCTTCTCGGCCGTGGTCTCGCTCGAAGAGGGCTCGGGCGCGGTTGGTACGATCGACAGCTATGTTCCGCATGTCGTCGGCGGCGTGAAGTACACGCAGGGTTGGGGCGCTATCACCGGTGTCGTTGCTTATGACAGCAACTACGAATCAGTGGCCGGCAAGGTGCGCGCTGACTTCAACGTTTCCAGCGCACTGTCGCTGTTCGTCATGGGCGGTTACGGCTCTGACGGCAAGCTCAATAACGACTCCACGAACTTTGTCGACGCTCACGGTCGCGGTTTCTACAAGATCTGGGGCGGCAACTGGGCGTTCTGGGCCGGCGGCACGTATAAGTTCAACGAAAAGACCTCGTTCAACCTTCAGGTTTCGGGTGATCAGCTCAAGAACTACGGCGTGGCAGCTAACATCGCCTATGACGTCGTTCCCGGCTTCACCGTTACGGCGGAAGTTGATTACGACCACTATGGCAAGTTCGGTGATGTCACCACCGACCCGTCCAATGTCGACTGGACCGGTGCCGCGAAGAAGAACAGCGTCGGCGGTATCCTCCGCTTCCAGCGCTCGTTCTAACAGACTTCGCTTCGGCGAAAATCGGAACCCGGCGGGCAACCGCCGGGTTTTTCGTTTCCGTTGGCAGGATCCCTAGGCGCCGTCGCACAATGCTGCATTTGGGCGTCCGCCCAACGTAGTCATCCTCGGCCTAGCAAAGCGGAGCGAAGGCCCAAGGATTCCATGCGGCCGTTACCCCAGCCGAAGAGCAGAAGTCCGCGCCCAGCCGCACAAGCCCGAGGAGGACGAACTGACAGGCGCGTCGGCCGATCTTCATGCGGTAGGATTTTGCCACGCAAGTATCTTTACCAAACTTGTCGGCGCAATAGGAAGCCTCAGAGGACGGAGCGAAGGCGAATGACCGCCGATGTTAAATACATGCCCCTAGGAAAGCCTGTTGTAGGCTAAAATGTGCCGGTCAAAGCTCAGCAAGATCGCCCAACGAATCAATTAGCGGCTGGATCTCACTTCCGTAATTCTTCCATCGCCTCACGGATGACTTGTATATCGGTTGACGAACCTGCCACCTGCTGTAGGTATTTACCGAGCTATCCCTCTCAAAGAAACGCAGACAGGCATCGTCCCAGGGCAGTCCGAGATAATCCATGAGCCGGCGAGACTGCTCCTCCTGATTTTCGATCAGCGTCTCATAGCGATTTTCGAAAATACGTCCGGGGAAAACCCTCTGCCAATGGCGCATCAAGCGATCATATTCCCTGTAGTAAAGTCCCAGCGTCTGAAGATCGGCACTGTAGCTGTGAGCTTTACTGAATTGCAGGACGAAGCAGGAGATGCAATTGTCAATGGCATCGCGGCGGCAATGAATGATACGCGCATTAGGGAAGAGAAGGAAGATGAGGCCGATCAGCTCGAAGTTGTGAGGCATCTTGTCGACTATACGAGCAGCATCTGGAGCCCGCTCACGCAGATAGGCAAGATGCTCCTCGGCTAAAGCCCTGGCCAGATCGTCAGTAATTGTCGCTACCAATTCGCCGATGTTCACGCTGAAGCGGTTGCCGAGGCCAATACCCATCGCTATTCGTCTAAGCTTGCTAAGTTCGCCCGCGCCATGGACATCGGGATGGCTGGCACAAATCTGCTCCGTCAGCGTCGTGCCCGAGCGAGGCATGCCGACAACGAATACCGGCACCTCCGAGGAATTGCCATAAGCGGCCATTGACGCCATCAGTTCCGGCGTGAACGTTTCGATCATGGCATCGACCCAACGACGGTAGTTTTCCAAGTCGAATTTATGACCGGCAGCTTGATTTGCCTTCTTGAAGTGCTCCATCGCCTCCTTGTAGCGACCCATGTCATTGAGCACTTTCCCGGCCGCGTGATGAAGCGCTGCCGCACTCTCCGACCCGTGATCCGGGTCTCGAAGCTCTGCCAGGATTGCTGCGAGTTCCGGCGGCTCTTCCCTGTATTTCCGCGTATGTACAAGTGCGTTATACGCAGCCGGTAAAGAGATGCGCCGTTCTATCGCATTTTTCAGATGAACCGCCGCTTCGTCCATACGTCCGAGGCCTGAAAGTGCGTGGGACAGCCCCATCCGGGCCAAAGAATGATCTGGCGCGAGTTTCAGCGCCTTCTCGAACAGCGGTAGCGCCATTTCCGCCTTGTCGAACGCGTTGTACGCATCACCCAAGGAGCACAGCCCTTCTACCAGATCCGGCTTGATGGCCAAGGCGTACTCAATGTGCCGGATCGCAGGCGAAAACTCGCTCACCTTGAGATAGGCTTCCCCCAAGCTAAGGTGGTAAAAGGGGTTACGAGGCTCTGCTCCCACCGCTCGAGCAAAATACCGCAAAGCCTTTTCGTCATCGAACCCGAGCCCCATCGTCCCCAGCATATACAGCGCTAGCGGATGTTCGGGCGTCCGCGCCAGAACCGTGAGGCAAAGTTCCTCGGCTTCGGGCAGTTGTTCGGCCTGCTGCAGTTCCAGGGCCTGCCTCAAAAGCATGTCGTCAGCATGCGTGCGGGACATGGCGATCGTTGGCGGTTGGGCTTTCGGAAGCGCGGCTGTCAGCGATACAGCCTTCTTCGCGGATTGGGTCTTGAGGTGCTTTGCCCAAGCGGGCGGCAGTCGGTTGCTCATCCTGTCTCGCTAGCAAAAGGGTGCGGGAGAATCCAGCAAATCCGACGTGATGCCGGCTTTCCAGGCACGCCACATTCCCTGCCGGCGGCTCCTCCGAGCTTGCGCCAGCTATCGGGTCACGCTAGCAAGAAGTCCCTTTCCACGCGAGCTTCCGCCATGCGTCCGCGCCCTCCCCTTTCCCCGCTCATCGCAGCGCTTCCCTCAACCGTGCCGTTTGTCGGCCCGGAAGCGCAGGAGCGCGAACGCGGGCGGGCTTTTCGCGCCCGAATCGGCGCCAATGAGAGCAGTTTTGGTCCTTCGCCGCGCGTCATCGCCCGCATGGAGAGTGTCGCGCGCGACCAATGGATGTATTGCGATCCCGACAATTTCGATCTGAAGGTCGCGGCTGCCGCGCATCACGACGTGGCCGTCGAGAACGTCGTTGTCGGCGAAGGCATAGATGGCCTGCTCAGCCTAGTGGCGCGCATGTATGTGGCGCCCGGCGATGCCGTGGTCACCTCGCTCGGCGCCTATCCGACCTTCAACTTCCATATCGCCGGCGTCGGCGGGCGGCTGGTGACCGTCGCTTACGAGAACGATCGCGAGAGCCTGGATGGTTTGCTTGCGGCGGTGGTCAGGGAAAAGGCACCTCTGGTCTATCTGTCCAACCCGGACAACCCGATGGGCAGTTGGTGGAAAGCGGGCGAAATCATCCGCTTCATCGAGGCGCTGCCGGAGACCACGATGCTGGTGCTCGACGAGGCCTATGGCGAATTGGGTCCGGCCTCGGCCCTGCCGCCGATCGATATTTCCCGGCCGAATGTCATCCGCATGCGAACCTTTTCAAAGGCTTATGGGCTTGCCGGCATACGCTGCGGCTATGCCGTAGCGGAGGCGGAAGTGATCCGCGACTTCGAAAAAATCCGCAACCATTACGGCGTCAGTCGCATGGCGCAGATTGCCGGCGTCGAGGCACTCGCCGACCAGGCCTATCTCGAGACGGTGGTGGCGCGGGTGGCTGCCGGGCGCCGACGCATCGCTGAGATCGCCGAGCAGAACGGGTTGGTGCCGCTGGCCTCCGCAACCAATTTCGTCACCATCGATTGCGGCCATGACGGCGCCTTCGCGTTGAAGATACTGCAGGGGCTGTTGTCGCGCGACGTGTTCATCCGCAAACCGATGGCGCCGGGGCTCGACCGCTGCATCCGAGTCAGCGTCGGCCTCGACCACGAGCTCGATATTTTTGCCGAGGAACTGCCCGGCGCGCTGGCGGCGGCGCGGGGGAACTAGGCTATTTCGGAGCGCTCAGATGCTGGCGTTCCGCCCAGCAAATGCCTGGCGCGCGCCAATATATCCGACAACTCGGCGGCTTCCTCGTCGCCCAGATCCGCAGTCAGGCGGGCGACATCGCGATCCGCGGCCGCCTGGAGTGCGGCGAGCGCAGCCTGACCGCGTAAGGTAAGGGCGAGGAGACGCCGGCGCGAAGCATCGGGGCCGGCACGCGCTTCGATCAGACCGGCGGCGGAGAATTTTCGAAGGATTCTCATGATGTAGGCCGGATCCAGCCGGAGTTCCCGGGCGATATCGGACACGGCTGGTGCGAAATCGATTTGAAGCGCCCGCGCCAGAAAGCCTGCCGGACCGCCAGGATTGGCGGCAAAACTGCCGGGGCGTCGGCCCAGTTCGAACAGCACCCGCGCCTCGGTCAGCGTGTAGGCGCTATGCGACAAGGTTTCGTCGAGCAGCCCGATCAGGCCGGTATAGAACCGGTTGAACCCACGGATATTGCTGACCAAAGCTTTCCGATCTTCTGGCATGTCAGACGCCCCGGAAGGTTTCCACGTGCCGGATCATCGCGAAAAAGTTGACCTAGTCAATTATTTATTGGGGCGAGCCAGCTATTCACGCACACACCTGGCTTATATTCGATACCCTCCCCCTCATGACGGTTGCCTTCGCTCGATCCTGCGCCAGACTCTATGCAAGGAGCGCGGCATGAACGATCGGAAAAGGGCGGTGCAGGCCCGCGTATACGGCAAGGTGCAGGGCGTCGGCTACAGGATCTGGGCGCGAGGCGAGGCGACGGGATTTGGGCTGGTGGGCTGGGTGCGCAACGAAAGAGACGGTTCTGTAACGGCATGGCTTGCCGGCGCCGACGCCGCGGTTTCGGCCATGATCGAACGTCTTTGGCAAGGCCCGAAGGGCGCTTCGGTCTCACGGATCGATGTCGACGAGATCGAGAGATGGACCGCGCCCGGCGACTTCAGGGTCGTCGCTTAAGCGCATGCGCGTCACTTGAATTCAGCGGGCACCCTTGAATTAATTGAACGTTCGTTTTATTATCCTCGACCTAATGAGGCTAGTATGGCGCGCACCACGGGATCCGACGGCGAACGAACCGAAGCGGCTGTCCGGGAAGCGGCGGTCAACCTGATCGCGCGCTACGGCTACGAGGCAATGTCGATGCGCCAACTGGCCGCCGAGGTCGGCGTGCAGGCGGCCGCGCTCTACCGCTATTTCCCGACCAAGGAAGACCTGCTGTTCACCCTGATGCGCGAGCACATGGAGGGGCTTCGCGAGGCCTGGGAACGCATCAGGCCAATCGGCGCCGATCCGACGCAGCAGCTTGCGGCCTATGTGCGCAATCACATCGCTTTCCACATCGAGCGCCGGCACGCCACGCATGTCTCGAACATGGAGTTGCGCAGCCTGTCACCCGACAGGCTGACACAGATCCTGCGCATGCGCACGGCCTATGAGAAGGAACTGCGCGCCATCCTGCGTGACGGCGCCGAAGCGGGTATCTTTAACGTCGAGGACACCGGCCTGACGGCCATGGCGCTGATCCAGATGATGACCGGAGTCATCGTGTGGTTCCGGCCCGGCGAGCGGCTTTCAGTCCCTGAAGTAACGGCGACATATCTTTCAATGACAATGCGGCTCGTCGGCGCGAAGATCGCTGACAGCGCCGCGCGTCCATCGGGCGCGCAAAGGACGCTGTCTCACTTTGATTTTCGCGCATGATCCTTTCCGAAAATCGAAGCCGATTTTCGGGGTCATGCGCCACGGAGGAAAAGCATGTACACGAACACGCTCAGCTTCGGGCATGACGAGGATATCGAGGCGCTGCGCGATCTGGTGCGGCGCTTCGCACAGGACAGGATCGCGCCGATCGCCGGTGATATCGATCGACAGAACGAATTTCCGGCACATCTGTGGCGCGAGTTCGGTGCGCTCGGCCTGCTCGGCATCACCGCCGATCCCGATTTCGGCGGCAGCGGCATGGGTTATCTCGCCCATGTGATCGCGGTGGAAGAGATTTCCCGCGCCTCGGCTTCGGTCGGCCTCTCCTACGGCGCCCATTCCAACCTGTGCGTAAACCAGATCAACCGCTGGGCAACGCCGGCGCAGAAGGAGAAATTCCTGCCGCCGCTCTGCTCGGGCGAACGCGTCGGCGCGCTGGCGATGTCGGAATCCGGCGCCGGCTCCGACGTCGTCTCGCTCAAGCTGCGCGCCGAAAAGCGCAATGACCGCTATGTGCTCAACGGCACCAAGATGTGGATCACCAACGGGCCAGACGCCGACACGCTGGTCGTCTACGCCAAGACCGATCCGGAGCGGAAGTCGCGCGGCATCACCGCCTTCATTGTCGAGAAGGCGATGACGGGGTTCTCCGTGGCGCAAAAACTCGACAAGCTCGGCATGCGCGGCTCCAACACCGGGGAGTTGGTATTCGCAGATGTCGAAGTGCCGTTCGACAATGTGCTGCATGAGGAAGGGCGCGGCGTCGAGGTGCTGATGTCGGGCCTCGACTATGAGCGCACCGTGCTTGCCGGCGGCCCGATCGGCCTGATGGCCGCGTGCCTCGACGTGGCGATCCCCTACGTCCACGAACGCAAGCAGTTCGGCCAGCCGATCGGCGAGTTCCAGCTCGTGCAAGGCAAGCTGGCCGACATGTACACGGTGATGAACGCCGCGCGCGCCTATGTCTATGCCGTCGCCGCCGCCTGTGATCGCGGCCAGACCACCCGCAAGGACGCCGCCGGCTGCGTGCTGTTTGCCGCCGAAAAGGCAACGCAGATGGCGCTCGACGCCCTCCAGCTGCTTGGCGGCAATGGCTATATCAACGACTATCCGACCGGCCGGCTGCTGCGCGATGCCAAGCTTTACGAAATCGGCGCCGGCACCAGCGAAATCCGGCGCTGGCTTATCGGCCGCGAGATCATGGCGGAGGGCGTATAGAATGGCCGTCCTGCAGACCCAGATCTCCCCCTCCTCAGACACCTTTCGCGCCAACGCCGAGCGGATGCGCGCGCTGGTGGCCGACATCGCCGAAAAGGCCGCGACGCTCGAGCGCGGCGGCTCGCAGGAGGCGCGCGAGCGCCACATTTCGCGCGGCAAGCTGCTGCCGCGCGAGCGCCTGGCGCAATTGCTCGACACCGGCTCGCCCTTCCTCGAGATCGGCCAGTTCGCGGCGTGGTCGATGTATGGCGAGGAGATTTCCTCGGCCGGCATGATCGCCGGCGTTGGCCGTGTCGAGGGCACCGAGGTGATGGTCGTCGTCAACGACGCCACGGTGAAGGGCGGCACCTACTACCCGCTGACGGTGAAGAAGCATCTGCGCGCGCAGGAGATCGCTCTGCAGAACAATCTGCCTTGCATCTATCTGGTCGACAGCGGCGGCGCCAACCTGCCCAACCAGGACGAGGTGTTTCCCGATCGCGAGCATTTCGGCCGCATCTTCTACAACCAGGCCAACATGTCGGCCGCCGGCATTCCACAGATCGCCTGCGTCATGGGTTCCTGCACCGCGGGTGGCGCCTACGTGCCGGCGATGTCGGACGAGACGATCATGGTGCGCAACCAGGCGACCATTTTTCTCGGCGGACCGCCGCTGGTGAAGGCGGCTACCGGCGAGGACGTCAGCGCCGAGGATCTGGGCGGGGCGGACGTCCACACAAGGCTTTCCGGTGTTGCTGACCATTATGCGATGGATGACGAACATGCGCTCGCCATCTGCCGCCGCATCGTCAAAAACCTGAATCGGAACAAGACCGTAAGTCTGAACTTACAGAAGTCGATTCCACCACTTCATCAGGCGGATGAACTTTACGGCGTCGTGCCGACCGACCTGCGTCAGCCCTATGATGTGCGCGAGGTGATCGCGCGCCTCGCCGACGGATCCGAATTCGACGAGTTCAAGCAGAATTACGGCACCACGCTGATCACCGGTTTTGCCCATCTCCATGGCATGCCGGTCGGCATCATCGCCAACAATGGCGTGCTGTTTTCCGAAAGCGCGCTGAAGGGCGCGCATTTCATCGAGCTGTGCTGCCAGCGCCGGATTCCGCTGGTATTCCTGCAGAACATCACCGGCTTCATGGTCGGCAGGAAATACGAGGCCGGCGGCATCGCCAAGGATGGCGCCAAGCTGGTGATGGCGGTTGCCACCGCAAAAGTGCCGAAAGTGACGGTCATCATCGGCGGCTCGTTCGGTGCCGGCAATTATGGCATGTGTGGCCGGGCCTATTCGCCGCGCTTCCTGTGGATGTGGCCGAATGCGCGCATCTCGGTGATGGGCGGCGAGCAGGCCGCGACCGTGCTCGCCATGGTCAAGCGCGAAGGCATCGAGCGCAAAGGCAGCGAATGGAGCGCCGACGAGGAAGCGAAATTCAGGAAGCCGATCCTGATGAAATACGAGCATGAGGGCCATCCGCTCTACTCGTCCGCCCGCCTGTGGGATGACGGCATCATCGATCCGGCCAAGACGCGCGAAGTTCTGGCGCTCAGCCTGTCCGCGGCACTCAATGCGGAGATCGAGGAGACACGCTTCGGCGTGTTCCGGATGTGACGATGACCACCATGGGTGAGATCGTCCGCCCGCTCACAAAATTGCGAGCCGCCTTCGCAGTACTGGCGGCGACGGAGGATATTCGCTACGGCTTATGCTTTGGCTGCACCGTGCAATGGGGATTGGGTGGAAATGAAACTGCAATATTTTCCGAAGGCATTCGCCTCAATACTTGTCACACTTCTTATATTCTCGGCATCCGGCGCGAGCGCAGGCGTATCCCTGGCGGGAAGCGAAGGGGACAGGCGTTTCCCACCGTCTTTGAACGGCGACCCGAAGTCGCCATGCACCAAGGCATACAAGGCCTACGTCGCGGCCAGCGGCCATTCGGCCTACGCCACCACGCCGTATTCAAGAGTGGTCTCGCTCTACATCCTATGCGGCGCGCGGCTGAATGCGCCGTCGCAAAAGGTGGCGGAAGAACTGGCGATGAAATCCTGCCAGGCCACGCGCGCGCACTACAAGGTGACGAACGGCGGCGGCTGCGAGATCGCGGCGTCCAAGTAAGCAGGCGCCTGCCGAACTGGTGCCGATTGCCGCAAAACGGGGAGGCATCATGTTCAGCAAAATCCTGATCGCCAATCGGGGCGAGATCGCCTGCCGTGTCATCCGCACGGCCCGCAAGCTCGGCGTGCGCACCGTCGCCGTCTATTCGGACGCCGACGCGAAATCCCTGCATGTCGAGATGGCCGATGAAGCTGTCCATATCGGCCCCTCGCCTGTCGGTGAAAGCTATCTGGGTGGCGACAAGATCGTCGCGGCGGCGCTTTCGACGGGGGCGCAGGCCATCCATCCCGGTTACGGCTTCCTGTCGGAAAATCCAGATTTCGTCGACCAGGTGGTGGCGGCAGGGCTCACCTTCATCGGCCCGTCGGCGGCCTCGATCCGCGCCATGGGCCTGAAGGACGCCGCCAAGCGGCTGATGGAGAAAGCCGGCGTTCCGGTGGTGCCGGGCTATCATGGCGAGGCGCAGGAGATCGTCCTGCTTGCGTCCAAGGCGCGCGAGATCGGCTATCCCGTACTGATCAAGGCGCGCGCCGGCGGCGGCGGCAAGGGCATGCGGCGCGTCGAGCATCCCGATGATTTCTCCGAGGCGCTGTCCAGCGCCCGGCGCGAGGCAAAGGCCGCCTTCGGCGACGACCGCGTGCTGGTCGAGAAATATGTCGACAAGCCGCGGCACATCGAAGTGCAGGTATTCGGCGACAATTTCGGCAATGCGGTGCATCTCTACGAACGCGACTGCTCGGCGCAACGCCGCCACCAGAAGGTGATCGAGGAAGCCCCCGCCCCCGGCATGACACCGGCGCTGCGCAAGGCGATGACGGAGGCGGCCGTGAAGGCCGCCAGGGCGATCAATTATTCCGGCGCCGGCACCATCGAATTCATCGTCGATGCCTCGCAAGGCCTCAAGGCCGACCGCTTCTGGTTCATGGAAATGAACACGCGCCTGCAGGTCGAGCATCCCATCACCGAGATGGTTACCGGCACCGATCTGGTCGAATGGCAGTTGCGGATCGCCAGCGGCGAGAAGCTGCCGAAGACACAGAGCGAGATCGCGCTTGCCGGCCATGCCTTCGAAGCACGCATCTATGCGGAGGACGCGGCGAAAGGCTTCCTGCCGGCGACGGGCACGCTGCATCATCTGAAATTTCCGGATTCGCCCCCCGACGCGGCGATGATTCGCATCGAGACCGGCGTCCGTGCCGGCGATGCCATCTCGCCCTATTACGATCCGATGATCGCCAAGCTGGTCGTCCACGCGAAGGACAGGCAGGCGGCGCTTGACGCCCTCGGCGCGGCGCTGTCGCAGACCGAGATCGCCGGCTCCACCGTCAACACTGCTTTTCTTGCGGCGCTTGCCGCCGATCCGGACTTTTGTGCCGGTGACGTCGACACCGGGTTGATAGCCAGACACCAGGAGGCGCTTACCAGCGTCGCGCCGCCCACCGGCGAAATCATCTCAGCAGCCGCCCTTGCCGCTTCCGGCGCAGGAGCTTTGCCGCCATCGAACGACCCATGGTCTTCGCTTTCCGGCTACGCGCATTTCCACCGCGTCGCGCGGCGCACGCGGCTGAAGTTCGGCGAGACCGATATACTGGCAAAGGTTTCGGCACGGGCGGACGGACGCTTTCAGGTGACGCTCGATGCACCCTTTGATAGCGCCAATTCGCATGATTTTCGCGCCGTTCCCCGCCTTGCCCGCTGGCCGGGCCACATCACGGTCTTCGAAGGCGCAGTCGGTTATACATTCGCGGTACCAGACCCGCTGGCCAGGAGCGACGAGGCGTCGTCCGCCTCCGGCAGCCTGCGCGCGCCGATGCCGGGCCTGGTCAAGCTGGTGCGTGTGGCCAAGGACGATGCGGTGATCAAGGGACAAGCACTGCTGATCCTCGAGGCCATGAAGATGGAGCACACCATCGCCGCTCCGCATGACGGGGTGATTGCCGAGATAGCCACGGAAGGTGCGCAGGTCACCGACGGGACGGTGCTGGTGCGGTTCATCGAGGAACCGAACGCTCCGACCGCCGCCGCAGGCTGAGAAACGGAGCGCGTCCCGGACCGCAAACAAAAATGGCCGAGGCGAACCCCGGCCATTTTCCCTGAATTATCTCAGCCCGAGATTACTGCGCGATCGGCGCGTACTTGCCGTCATGCCACTGGTTGATGTCGTAGCTGGCGTTCTTGAGGTCGCCCTTTTCGTCGAAGGTGACATCGCCGACAACAGTGCTGATCGGCGTGCCGTTCTTCAATGCCTCGGCAACCTTGGCCGGATCGTCGCTGCCGGCGCGCTTGATGCCTTCGGCGAAAGCCTGGACCACGGCGTAGGAGAACAGCGTGAAGCCTTCCGGCACGAAGCCGCCGGCCTTGATCTTCTCGACAGCGGCCTTGGCCTCCGGCTTTGCCTGCGGGTCCGACGGGAAGACGAACATGGTGCCTTCGCCGGCCGGACCGGCAACCTGCCAGAATTCCGGCGAAGCGATCGAATCCGGCATGATCAGCTGGAACTTGAAGTTCTGTTCAGCCGACTGACGCAGGATCAGGCCGGCCTCGGGATGGTAGCCGCCGAAATAGACGACGTCGGCCTTCAGATCCTTGAGCTTGGTGACGAGCGCCGAATAGTCCTTTTCGCCGGGATTGATGGCGTCATAGTAGACTTCCTTGAGGCCGCCGGCATTCATTGTCGCCCTGACGGCATCAGCCACGCCCTGGCCGTAGGCGCTCTTGTCATGCAGGATGACGACGGTCTTGCCGGCATACTTCTTGGCGATCCACGGGCCGATGAAGGCGCCCTGTGCATCGTCACGCGTGTAGAGACGCATGATGGTCGGCCAGCCGGCCTTGGCGGCGGCGTCGGTCAGCACCGGGTTCGAGGACGCCGGGCTCATCATCAGCGAACCGGCTTCGGCATAGACGGCCGAAGCCGGAATGCTCGAGCCCGAGCAGGCGTGACCGTCGATGAACTTGGTGCCGTTGGCGACGATGCGGTTGGCGACCGACACGGCCTGCTTGGGGTCGCACTGGTCGTCCTCGATGTCGAGCTTGATCATCGAGCCGTTGACGCCGCCCGCGGCGTTGATGGCGTCGGCGGCGGCTTGCGCGCCCTGCTTGAACTGATCGCCGATGGTGGCGAGCTGTCCGGTCATCGGGCCGACCACCGAAACGGTGATGTCACCGGCAAATGCGACCGGCGCACTCATCATCAGGCCGAAAATGGCCGCGCCCAAAATACTCATTTTTTTCATGGCAATAGAACTCCTCCACTCACGCGCGGCCGCCCCGGCCGCGCTTCTTTCCAGAGAGGCGGGACAATTTCATCCTTCGTTGGGCCTGTCTAGGCGCATCGTCACCACTCGATTGGGCCTGCAAAGCCCCATTCACGCGAAAAAGCCACGCCAGCCTTGTTCCGGCCGGTCGTGGCTTTTTTGCCTGTCGGGCTGTTTCCCCCGGCGCCCCGCGCCGCGAAACCCGCCGTCGCCTTCCCTGTCTTCCCTGCCATCCGGCTTGGCCTGTCCGGCTGCCGTATTCTTATTTTTGATGGCCCGTGGCCTGGCTCT
Source organism: Mesorhizobium erdmanii (assembly GCF_013170725.1). Taxonomy (NCBI): domain Bacteria; kingdom Pseudomonadati; phylum Pseudomonadota; class Alphaproteobacteria; order Hyphomicrobiales; family Phyllobacteriaceae; genus Mesorhizobium; species Mesorhizobium erdmanii. The sequence goes on from NZ_CP033361.1 coordinate 4,877,890, forward strand.
CTGCGCAGCCTCATCCCTGTCTTTTGGTCCGGCCGTCTGGAGCGGCCTTGGCCTAGCGTCCGCGTTTGACGGAACTCAGTGCATGGTCATCCATTCGCGGGCTTCGCGCAGCGCCTTGGCGATCTCGACCTTCGACATGGCCGCCGAAAGTTCCGAGCGCAGTTCCGCGGCGCGGGCCGAACCCTTGATGGCGGCGATGTTGAACCATTTGTGGGCGGCAACGACGTCGGTCTCGCAGTCGCGGCCGGTCGCATACATCATGCCCAGTTCGAAAAGAATGTCGGCCTGGGCAGTTGCCCCCATGGCGCCGAAACCTGCTTCAAGCATTTCAAAACGTGCCATTTTAGTCCCCTGTCTGGCTCCCGAGAGCTGCCTCCGTGTGTCTTGTCCGGGCCGCTCTTTCGATGCTTTCGAGAATGCCGGCGAGGCTTGAATCCGTCGTTAAATGGCGTGCTTAATTTGAGGAAAACAAAGCTAAAACAAGAGGTAAACGCCGAAATTCGTTAAGGATACGAAGCCAGCAATTCGGCTGGTTTTCGCCAAATTTGACGAAAATTTTCCTGGCCGGAATCAACACTCCGCTAACCACGGGAAACAAACCCGATGCGCCGATCATTTTCATTTCCTCCGCGACAAGGCGGATTCTCTTTGTCGACGAGGCAGATTCAGGGCCCTTCAAAATCCCAAAGTCTTCCGTTGCGGCACCGCTTTCGTTTTGTCGGGAGCTGGATTAGCTTACGTTTGCGTAAGCGGCAGACCGGCGAGGCGGAGAATTCGGCCGGCTATCCAAGGGAGCAAGACATGTTTCGAAAAGTGAGCCTGGCTCTTGCAGCCACGTTGATCATGGCGGGAACGGCGTTGGCCGATCCGATCGAAGGCAACTGGAAGACGCAAGCCGGCGACACCGCGGCCATTTCGGGCGGCGGCTCGTTTTCCATCACGCTAAAGTCCGGCAAGTATGCCGGCAAGACCATCGGCTCGCTCACGGCGGCCGGCGACAACAAATACACCGGCAACATCACCGATCCGGCGAACGACAAGACCTATTCGGGCAAGGCGACATTGTCAGGCGCCTCGCTCAAGATGAGCGGTTGCGTACTCGGCGGACTGATCTGCAAGAGCCAGACCTGGCACAAGCTCTGATCGACCATATCCTTGTGACATGACGACGGGGCCTGACGGGCCCCGTTTTCGTTTCGGACGTCGAGCACGGGTGCGATTGCGCTGCGACGGCGGCCGCACACGACGACCCCGTCATATCCCGTCAACCAATTTGAACCGCAGATGAACACCGGCATCAGAGCCGGTTCAGAGGCACCAGGGCATTCTCCCGCACATTGAAGGAGACACGGACCCAATGCTTGCTCGCCGCTTCACCATCGTCTGCCTGCTGATGAGCCTGTTTGGAATGTTCTTCGCCATCCTCGTCGCCGAAGCGGGCCGCTCGCCCCGCACCTGGGACGAAGCCAGTTCCTGCCAATTCGGTTGCGTGAACCATTTTCGCCGCTGAAGCGACAAAGACACAGACGCAAAGAGAAAAGCAAAAGCCATGGACCGCATCGCCGCCAACACCCTCAAGACCCTCCGGCTCCTGCCGCGGGCGGCGCTGATCCTGATGCTGCTGGCGGCTCCGGTTCTGGCGGTGCCGATGATGCGCGCCAATACCGGCTCGACGATCGAGGCGCCGGCCCTTAAGCAGACCGGCGTGGGTTTCGTTCTGCTGGTCAGCCTGCAGCGCGGATAAAGAAAAATGGCGCTTTGGGCGCCTTCGACGGCGACACCCCTCCCAACCGCCTGTCCAAGTCTCTATATTGAGCCATGGAAAAGCGAATCTATCCCCAAGCCATCGAATCAGTCGTCATGCCGGAGCCTTTTGGCCGGCAAAGTTTCGACAATGCCGAAAAAGCCGTCGCGGCCCTGCAGGCGCTTTACGACCGCAACACCAAGTTCCTGCGCGATTCCTTCGCCGCGCTGGCCGCCGGTGGCGACAGCAGCAAACGCTGCCGCGCCTTCTATCCCGAGATCGGCGTCACCACGAGTTCCTTTACCCAGGTCGACTCGCGGCAAGCCTATGGCCATATGCCGACGCCCGGCCATTTCGCCACCACGATCACACAGCCGTTGCTGTTCGAGAGCTACCTTATCGAACAGTTGCGACTGATCATGCGCAATCACGGTGTCGCGGTCACGGTTTCGGAATCGACCACGCCCATTCCGCTGCATTTCGCCTTCCTGGAAGGAACTTACGTCGACGGGGCCGCCGCGGAGCGCATCAAGCGGCCGATCCGCGACCTGTTCGATGTGCCCGATCTCGACGGCACCGACGACCAGATTGCCAACGGCACGTTCGAAGTGGCCTTCGGCGAACCAAGACCGCTGGCCCCGTTCACGGCGCAGCGCATCGACTATTCACTGCACCGCATGGCGCACTATACCGCGACCAGCCCGCAGCATTTCCAGAACTTCGTGCTGTTCACCAACTACCAGTTCTACATCGACGAGTTCGTCGCCCGCGCCCGCGACCTGATGGACAAGGGCGGCGGCGGATACGCAGAATTCGTCGAGCCGGGCAACGTCGTAACGAAAGCCGGACAGAGCGCCCCCAGCGAAGGCGTTGGGCCCCAGCGCCTGCCGCAGATGCCGGCCTATCATCTGAAGAAGCCGAGCCATGGCGGCATCACCATGGTCAACATCGGTGTCGGCCCTTCCAACGCCAAGACGATCACCGATCATATCGCCGTGCTGAGGCCGCACGCGTGGGTGATGCTTGGCCACTGCGCCGGGCTGCGCAACACCCAGGCACTCGGCGACTATGTGCTGGCGCACGCCTATGTGCGCGAGGATCACGTGCTCGACGACGACCTTCCGGTCTGGGTGCCGATCCCGCCGCTGGCCGAGATCCAGGTGGCGCTGCAGGAAGCGGTCGCCGAAGTCACCGGCCTGTCTGGCTACGATTTGAAGCGCATCATGCGCACCGGTACGGTCGCCACCATCGACAACCGCAACTGGGAACTGCGCGACCAGCGCGGACCGGTGCAACGTCTGTCACAGTCGCGCGCCATCGCGCTCGACATGGAATCGGCGACGATTGCCGCCAACGGCTTCCGTTTCCGGGTACCTTACGGCACGCTGCTGTGCGTTTCCGACAAGCCACTGCATGGCGAGTTGAAACTGCCCGGCATGGCGACCGAGTTCTACAAGCGGCAGGTGGCACAGCACCTGACCATCGGCATCAGGGCGATGGAGAAGCTGGCCGAGATGCCGATGGAGCGGCTGCATTCGCGCAAGCTCCGGAGCTTTTCGGAGACAGCGTTCCAGTAGCGGCCGTCATGCCCTGGTGAGGCGAATTACCGTCTTGCTCAGGCCGCATTTTGGCCGATAAGCAGATCGAACGGATCGTCAGGCGGCATTCGGCAAACACGACCTCAATGATGACAGGCGCGCGCTTGAACATGATGGCTGGGCTGGCATTCCTGGCGATGACGGCACTGTCGGCCGCGCTGTTGGCCGGGTTCTTCGGCACGCTGCATCCGGCATTCGATTCCTTCTCGCATTTTCGCATGCATTTCAGCGTGCTGCTGGCGCTTCTGGCACTGCCGCTGCTCGCCAGCTCGTTTCGGCTGCAGGCGGCAGCGGGGTTGCTCTTTGCCATCGGCTGCCTGGCCACGACGGCAAGCGCCCTGCCCAGATTGTGGCCACAGCAGGCAGTCGCCAAACCGGGCGGTCAGATGACCTACAGCCTGCTGCAGATGAACCTGCGCTTCAACAACCCGACACCGAAGAAAGTGCTTTCCCTGATCGGCCGCACCAATCCGGACGTGATCACCCTCGACGAAGTGTCCGGCATGTGGACGACAGAGCTTGGCACCATCACCAGCGCCTACCCCTATCGTATTCTCTGCCCCTATCCGAACGGCATGTTCGGCGTGGCGCTGCTGTCGCGCCGGCCCTTCGTGGCCGACACGACACCACGCTGCGAGCCGCGTGGCGCGATGGCGACCGCGACCGTCGATTTCAACGGGATCGGCGTCGACGTCGCCGCTATCCATCTGAGCTGGCCGTGGCCGAAGGAGCAATACTGGCAGATCGGAGAACTGGCGCAAACATTGGCCGGGTTGGGCGGGACCGCGATCATGGCCGGCGATTGCAACGCGGTGCCGTGGAGTGCCGCCGTGCGGAGGGTAGCGGCTCTCGGCGGGCTGACGCTCATGCCTTCGGCCGGCCCGACATGGATCCACCGGACGCTACCCGACTTCCTGCGCCGCTACGCGGGCCTGCCGATCGACCAGGTGTTCAGCAAGGGCGGGTTGACGATCCTGTCTTCGAAGCGGCTCGAGGATACCGGCTCCGACCATTTGCCGGTGCTGGTCGAGTTCACCCTACGACCTGATGGCAAGCAGCCTGAGAATGGGCATACCACGGCGCTCGCCGCGAGGGACACGTCATTGAAGCCGCACGGCTGACGCGTCAATCGAGCGAAGCCCGCGCCCTATGGCACCGCGAAGCGTTGCGATGGCAAGGAGATTGCGCGTTCATGGTTTTCCGACCAGGGCGGCGATCAGATGCTCGACATGGCCGCCATCGCCGTGCTCGCGCCGATCGAAGGCGATTTGCTTGGCCTCGTATTCGGCATAGACGGTGCGAATGCGAAGCCGCGCCTCGCGGCGCGTCTTGGAGCAGGACGGGTCGTTGGCGACCCGGAAGCCCGTTATCGACCTTTCCGTGGCGCGCATCATCTCCCTGGCGATGCGCCCATGTGTCTCCTCATGGGCGCGAACACCGGCGAAAAACCTGTTCCAGCGCCTTTTCAGCGCCGGCGTCACGGGCGAAGCAATTCGCGGGAATGTGTAGGAAAGGTTGAGCGTGCCACTGGCCCGCCGAATCCGGCAGAAGCCGTTGCTCTCAGCGGCGTCGAGGCCCCAGTCGACGGTGTAGGCGGTCGTGGCTATGGCGCGCGTCATGAAGCCGTGCCTGGGGCCTTTGCTGTCCATGGCTTCGACGAGGGCCGCACCCGAGCTTCCCGCAATGTCGTAGGTCCGCGTCTGTACCACTGCCCTGGTCCCGGCCACGGCCTCCGGCGCGCACAGCGCCCCAATGGCGACGAGGCATGTCAGAACGATCCGGCGCATCGGCCTTTCTCCCTATCCCAGAGAAGGAACCATAGACCGGGCGCCGTTTCAACGGCTCTGCTGGCCTGCACGCCCTCGCGGGATTCGGGTCACATGCCCTGGTAGACCGGCCCCTCGCCACCCTGCGGCGGCACCCAGTTGATGTTCTGGTTCGGATCCTTGATGTCGCATGTCTTGCAGTGGACGCAGTTCTGCGCGTTGATGACGAAGCGCACATCCTTCGCCGCCGGATCGGCGGCGGCGTTGCCGTCCTTGTCGACCCATTCATAGACGCCTGCCGGGCAGTAGCGCGTCGAAGGCCCGGCAAAGACATCGTGCTCGGACCGCTGCTGCAATGCCATGTCGCCGACCAACAGGTGAACCGGCTCGTTTTCCTCGTGATTGGTGTTGGACAGGAACACCGAGGAGAGCCGATCGAAGGTCAGCACGCCATCCGGCTTCGGGTAGGCGATCTTCTTGTGCTGGGCGGCGGGTTCGAGCGTGGCATAGTCGGCCTTGCCGTGCTTGAGCGTACCGAAGGGCGAGATGCCGAACAGCGTGTTCAGCCACATGTCGAGGCCGCCGAGGCCGACGCCGACGATGGTGCCGAAGCGCGACCACAACGGCTTGACGTTGCGAACCTTCTTCAAATCCTTGCCGATGTCGGTCGCGCGCCAGGCCTCTTCGTAGGAGGTGAGCTCGTCATTGGCGCGGCCGGCGGCAATTGCTTCACTGACATGCTCGGCCGCCAGCATTCCCGACAACACCGCATTGTGGGAGCCCTTGATGCGCGGCACGTTGACGAAGCCCGCCGCGCAGCCCATCAGCGCGCCGCCTGGGAAGGATAGTTTCGGCACCGACTGCCAGCCGCCCTCGGTGATGGCGCGCGCGCCATAGCCGATGCGCTTGGCGCCCTCGAACGTGCCCGAAATCGCCGGATGGGTCTTGAAGCGCTGGAACTCCTCGAAGGGCGACAGATAGGGGTTCTTGTAATTGAGGTGGAGCACGAAGCCGACCGCGACCTGATTGTCCTCCAGATGATAAAGGAAGGAGCCGCCGCCAGTCTTGAGATCGAGCGGCCAGCCGAAGGAATGCTGCACCAGGCCGGGCTTGTGGTTCTCCGGCTTGACCTGCCAGAGTTCCTTGAGGCCGATGCCGTATTTGCCCGGCTCGCGACCGTCCGAGAGCTTGTACCTGGCGATCAGCTGCTTGGCGAGCGAGCCGCGCGCGCCTTCGCCGATCAGCACATATTTGCCCATCAGCGCCATGCCCGGCGCAAAGCCCGGCCCGTGCGTGCCGTCCTTCTCGACGCCCATGTCGCCGGTAATCACGCCGGTGACGGCGCCGGCGTCGTTGTAGACGAGGCTGGCCGCGGCAAAGCCGGGATAGATTTCGACGCCGAGCGCTTCGGCCTTGGTGGCCAGCCAGCGGCAGACATTGCCGAGCGAGACAATGTAGTTGCCGTGATTGTTCATCAGCGGCGGCATCATGAAGTTGGGAAGGCGGAACGAACCGGCCGGGCCGAGCACCAGGAAATGGTCCGCCGTGACCGGCGTCTTGAACGGATGGTCGCCATCCTCGCGCCAGCCGGGCAAGAGCCGGTCGATGCCGATCGGATCGACGACGGCGCCGGAGAGGATATGGGCGCCGACTTCGCCGCCCTTTTCCAATACGACGACGGAAAGCTCGGGATTGACCTGCTTGAGGCGGATGGCGGCGGCAAGGCCGGCCGGGCCGGCGCCGACGATGACCACGTCGAATTCCATGCTTTCGCGTTCGATGTCGCTCATCAACCCCTCCGCACTGGCTTGCGCTGTTCGCGTATCTTGCTGGCTCCTGCGCTGCATAGCGCATCAATTGGCGACAGGAAACCGGCGCAGACGTGACAATGCGGATTTGGCCAAAAAGTCGCGCATCTTGCGGCAGGACAGCCGTTTGCGCCCAGCCAGACCGGCCGCGCCTACGTTTTTTAATTGTTTGGCGGCTTGCTTATCGGCCATACTTCCCCCCATGCGCATTCCTGGCCCTACCGGCTTCTCTTCGACGCGCTTTCCTTTCCCGCCCGGCCGGGCCTGCCGGGCGGTTCTTCTGGCACTTCTGACGGTGGCACCGGGTCCCGCCAGCGGGGAGCCCGTGAAGGTCTGGGCGACAGGTGCCTACTCCTTCTCCGACGAGCTCGGCGGCTTCCACATCACCGGAGCCTCCGGCATCGGAACCAAGGACGATCCGCTGGTCATCACCGAAGAGTTGAATTCGGCGACACCGGTGACGCTAACCATCCGCACTACCAAGCCAATCCAGGCATTCGGCAAGGCTGGCGAGTTCGCCAACGGCATCATGTATATGCGCATCGACGTGCTCAACAACAGCGGCCAGGCCTGGATCGAATTCCAGTTCGAGCTGCAGGAGATTTTGAATCAGCCCAGCGTGTTCGGGGACGGGCTTTCGTTCGACCAGCGCAACAAGACACCGGAAAATATCTGGTCGAGCAATTTCGCCGATTTCGACCGGGAGTTCGAACCTTATGACCGGCTGCTGTTCAAGAACGGCAAGGTCGATCCGCAAAAGACCGCCAGTTTCGAGTTCCTGATGACCGATTATACGCCGCGATGGACGTTCTATCTGGTGCAGGATCCACGCATACCAACGGGATAGGGCAAGCGGCCAGCCTTGCAAATTGCAGTCATGCGGACGAATGTGCGCGCCATGACAGCCGCTTCCCCCAACAGCCCGACCGAAATTGCCGACATCCTGGCTTTCTATGCCAGCGCCGGCGTCGATGAGGCCCTGGAAGACGCGCCGGTGAACCGCTTCGCCGAGGCGGCGCCCAGGCCTGCCGAGCGCGCCCCCGCGCCGGTGGCGCCGCCTCGCCAAGAGCCACCTCGCGAAGACAGGGCGCCGGAGCGGCCAGCAGCATCGCCCGGATTGGACGCAAGCAAGGTGCCGGATGCGCCGGCGCGCACCGTATCCGCCGCCATACCCGACGAGGCGCAGGCCGCGCTTGCCCGGCAATTGGCGGCAAGCGCCTCCACGCTCGAAGAGCTGCGACAGCACATGGCTGCCTTCGACGGCTGCAATCTCAAGGCCACCGCCAAGAACCTGGTGTTCGCCGACGGCAACCCGGAGGCAACGGTCATGCTGGTGGGCGAAGCGCCGGGGCGGGATGAGGACATAGAGGGGCTGCCCTTCGTCGGCCGCTCGGGCCGGCTGCTCGACCGCATGCTGGCCGCGATCGGTCTCGACCGCACTTCGGTCTACATCGCCAACGTCATTCCATGGCGGCCGCCGGGCAATCGCACGCCGACGCCGCACGAGACGGAAATCTGCCGGCCGTTCATCGAGCGGCAGATAGAACTGGTCAATCCCAAGGTCTTGGTCAACCTCGGCGGCCCATCGGCCAAGACCCTTCTCAACACCTCCGAGGGCATTTTGCGGCTGCGTGGAAACTGGCGTGTCCACACCACGGCCTCGGGCATCGCCATTCCGGCCATGCCGACACTGCATCCGGCCTATTTGCTGCGAACGCCGGCACACAAGAAGCTGGCATGGCGGGATTTTCTCGAGGTGAAGGCGAAGCTGCGGGCATTGAGCCAGCCATGACCTCGCAGGTAATTGAAATGCCTTTGCTGCCGGCCTAACCATTTGCCCATGACCATCTCCCAGACTTCCGCCGGCGGGCTTATTCGCGAATGGCGCACGCGACGCCGCATGAGCCAGCTCGACCTGGCCATGGAAGCCGAGATTTCGCAGCGACATCTGAGTTTCGTCGAAAGCGGGCGCGCCGCGCCCTCGCGCGACATGGTGCTGCATCTGGCCGAGCAGCTTTCGATCCCGCTGAGGCAACGCAATCAATTGCTGCTGGCTGCCGGCTTTGCGCCGTGTTTCAGCGAACGACCGCTCGGCGATGCGACGCTGGCGCCGGCGATGGCTGCGGTCGAGATCGTGCTCAAGGGGCATGAGCCCTTCCCGGCGCTAGCGGTGGACCGGCACTGGAACCTGGTCTCGGCGAATGCCGCGATCGCTCCTTTCCTCGCCGATGTCAGCGAAGCTTCGCTGCTTCAGCCGCCGCTCAACGTGCTTCGCCTCTCCCTGCACCCCGGCGGCGTCGCACCGCGCATCGTCAATCTCGCGGAATGGCGCACGCATCTGCTCGAGCGCCTCAAGCACCAGAACGACGCCAGCGGCGATCCGGTTCTGGTCGAACTGGAGCGCGAGTTGCGCGGCTATCCGTCCGGCCTCAAGGGCAGCAAGCCGACACCCATCGAGCCGGATGCCATCGTGCATCCGCTCAGGCTTGCCCATGGCGATCAGGTGCTGTCCTTCATCAGCACCATCACCGTGTTCGGCACGCCGCTCGACGTCACCTTGTCGGAACTGGCGATCGAGTCGTTTTTCCCGGCCGACGACCAGACCCGCTCGGTGCTGGTGCGGCTGGCGAAGGAGCGAGCCATCTAGCCTGCCCGGCCCTTCGCTTCGCTCCGGGCGTTCGTCGTTCGGAAAGCCAAGCAATTGGCTTCCCGTCCGCTGCGCGGACCTCTCCTCACCCTTCCGGCAGCGTCGCCTTGCGCGTTCGGGTGCGCTCCAGGCCGAGTTGCCGCTCGCGCCAGATGATGAAGATGCCGGCGGCCACCACGATCATACCGCCGACCAAGGTGTTGAACGAGGTCACGTCGCCGAAAACGAGATAGCCGACGACGACGCCGAGGATCATCGACGTGTATTCGAACGGCGCCACCACCGACGCCTCGGCATGGCGATAGGCCGAGGTCATCAGGATCTGGCCGAGACCGCCGCAGAAGCCGGCCATGATGAGCAGCACGGCCTGCACCGACGTCAGCGATTGCCAGCCGAAAGGCAGCGTCAGCAGCGAGAGCACGCTCGCAGTCGACGAGAACCACAGCACGATGGTTGCCGTCCTCTCCGTTTGCACGAGATTGCGCACAAGCAGCATGGCGACAGCCGAGATCGCCGCCGCCACCAGCGCGGCCATGACGCCCAGAACCTCCTGATCGTCCAGCCCTTCATCAGAGTTGAGCAGGGTCAATTCCGGCCAGGAAATGATGAGCACGCCGACGAGGCCGACGGCGACGGCACTCCAGCGATAGACGCGAATCGTCTCGCCAAGGAAGACCGAGGAGAAGACCACGACCAGCAGCGGCTGTGCATAATTCAAGGTGATCGCTTCCGGCAGCGGCAGCCTAGTGAGCGCGAAGAAGCCAAGCCCCATGGCGCCGACGCCAACGATGCCGCGCGCGACGTGGTTGAAAGGGCGCTTGGTGACGAATGCCGTCGCCAGCTGTCCCTTCAATGACAGGAAGGCAATGATCGGGAAGATGGCGAAGAAGGAGCGGAAGAAGACGATCTGACCGGCTGGCACGTCGCCGGCCGCCTTGATGCAGGTTTGCATGCCGACAAAAACCGCCACCGACACGACCTTCAGGGCGATGCCCCTCAGCGTACCGTGACTGCCGGGGTCGTCGCCGGCCACTTCTCGTTTCGCCCCCGATCCTGTTGTCACGCAGGCGATGCCCGCATTTCGACACACCAGACGCCGCAGGCACGCCGCCGCACGGAAGCGCCGATGCCGAATTTCGCTGTGACGACGGTCATCGCTGCCTCGTGAGGATGTGGTGAAGGAACGCCGGAAATAGGCATCGGCTGAGTTTTGTCGAGGGACCGTTTCGTGTAAAGAGCGCGGACTTCAAATTTCTTGGACCAGCGGGACCATCCGCGTCCAACGCAATCGACAGGAAAAACCAGGGAATGCGCACGGACACCGGCCAGGTCTTCAAGCTCGAAGACTATCGCCCCAACGATTACCTCATTCCGCTGACCAACCTCACCTTCCGCCTTTCGCCCGAGGCCACAATCGTCACCGCAGTACTGACGATCGAGCGTCGCGACGGCATATCCGCGGCGGCGCCATTGGTGCTCGATGGCGACGGGCTGACGCTCAGGCGCGCCGAGATCGACGGCAAGAAGGCAAAACCGGCCGATCTCAAGGTGACACCTGACCAACTGACCATTCTCAAGCCGCCCTCCGCGCACCGTTTCCAACTGCTGATCGAGACCGAACTGGCCCCAGCCGGCAACGAAGCGCTGATGGGCCTCTACCGCTCGAACAATGTCTATTGCACGCAATGCGAGGCCGAAGGCTTTCGCCGCATTACCTATTTCCTCGATCGCCCCGATATCCTGTCCGTCTACACCGTGCGCATCGAGGCCCTGCGTGACGAGGCACCGCTGCTCCTGTCCAACGGCAATCCGGTCGACAAGGGCGATCTCGGCGACGGCTGGCACTATGCCGGATGGCACGACCCCTTCCCCAAGCCGTCCTATCTGTTCGCGCTGGTGGCCGGCAATCTCGGCCAGGTCGCCGACAGTTTCGTCACAATGAGCGGCCGCGAGGTCGAACTCGGCATCTATGTCGAGCGCGGCAAGGAGAATCTCGCCGGCTACGCAATGGACGCGCTGAAGCGGTCGATGCGATGGGACGAGGAGGCTTTTGGCCGTGAATACGACCTCGACGTCTTCAACATCGTCGCCGTTTCCGACTTCAACATGGGCGCGATGGAGAACAAAGGCCTCAACATCTTCAACGACAAATATGTGCTGGCCGACCAGGAGACCGCGACGGACGCCGATTTCGCCAATATCGAGGCGATCATCGCGCATGAATATTTCCACAATTGGACAGGCAACAGAATCACTTGCCGGGACTGGTTCCAGCTTTGCCTCAAGGAAGGCCTGACGGTCTTCCGCGATCACGAATTCTCCGCCGACCAGCGCTCGCGCGCGGTCAAACGCATCGCCGAAGTGCGCACGCTGCGCGCTCATCAGTTTCCGGAAGATCAAGGTCCCCTGGCGCATCCGGTGCGGCCGCGCCGCTACCGCGAGATCAACAATTTCTACACGGCGACCGTCTACGAAAAGGGCTCCGAAGTGGTGCGCATGATCCGCACCATCCTCGGAGCAGAGGCCTTTCGCGCCGGCATGGACCTCTATTTCGAGCGCCATGACGGCGAGGCGGCGACGATCGAGGATTTCATCAAGGTGTTCGAGGACGCCTCGGGACGCGACCTGTCGCAGTTCGCGCTCTGGTATCATCAAGCGGGCACGCCCAACCTGACGGTCAGTTCGACGCACAATGCGGCGGCGCAGGAATTCACGCTCGAGATCGAGCAATCGGTGCCGCCGACCCCCTCCGAGAGCCGCAAGCGGCTGATGCATATCCCGCTTGCCTTCGGCCTGATAGGCGCCAACGGCAAGCCTGTCGCGTATAGCGGCGTCGAGGGCGCCAGTGTCGAGGATGGCGTCATCCATATCCGCAAGCGTCGCCACATGGTCCGTTTCTCGGGCGTCGCCGAACGTCCGGCCGTGTCGCTCAACCGTGGCTTCTCGGCGCCTGTGACGCTGTCGGTCGAGCAGAAGGCCGACGACCAGTTCTTCCTCGCCCGCCACGACAGCGATGCCTTCTCGCGCTGGCAAGCCTTCAACACGCTGCTCACCGATGTGCTGATCGCTGGCTTTCGCGATATCCTTGACGGCAAGCAGCCGGTCTTCGCGACGCGGCTGACCGAGCTTGCCGGCAATATCGCCGCCGACGAGACGCTGGAGCCCGCCTACCGGGCGCTGGCGCTGGCGCTCCCCGGCGATGCCGACGTCGCCCGCGACATCGGCAGGAATATCGATCCCGACGCCATCCACGCGGCACGCGAGGCGCTGGCGCTGGCGATCGCCACGGCGAACCGGGAATCCTTCGCGCGGTTGTATGATCGCCTCGCGGACATGGCCGCGTTCAGCCCGGACTCGACAAGTGCGGGACGACGCGCCCTGCGCAACACTTTGCTGGACTATCTCTCGCTGCTGCCAGGCGGAGCGGCATTGGCCGCGGGCCATTTCCAATCGGCGACGAACATGACCGACCGTGCGTCGGCGCTTGGCGCGCTCGCGCATCGCCACCATGGTTCGCCGGAGGCAAGCCAGGCGCTGGCGGCTTTCGCCAGCAAGTACGCTTCCAACCCGCTGGTCATGGACAAATGGTTCCAGATCCAGGCCAGCGTGCCAGGGCCGCAGGCCGTGGACACGGTTCGGGCGCTGACTGCTCATGCTGCCTTCTCGATGGCCAATCCAAACCGGGTGCGCTCGTTGATCGGCACCTTCGCCAGCGCCAACCAGACCGGCTTCCACCGTGCCGACGGCGAAGGCTACCGGTTCTTCGCGCAAACGGTGCTCGAGGTCGAAAAGCGCAATCCGCAGGTGGCGGCAAGGCTGGCGACGGCACTCAGATCATGGCGTTCGCTCGAACCGGGCAGGCAGGGCAAGGCCCGCGAAGCGCTGCTTTCTATCGCCAGCGCCGAAAACCTGTCGGCGGATCTGCGCGATATTGTCGAGCGCACTCTGGCGTAATCATCCCTGGCCTTCTCTCCCGCGGGGGGAAGGCCGAGGCGCCGCAGCTCCAAAAGCTCATTATTTTAGTCGATTTTTAATCTTTTTTCGCCGGACCACTGGACAAGGCGAATCACCTTTGATTCTTTAATGACGATTCGGACGTGCGGTGTTGCCGGATCACCAAGCACATAGAAATGCGGGCATACTGAAAAATCGGGGAGTGCCATTTATGGCGAAGGCGGACGCGTGGGGCGCGCCCGGTGGGATGGCTTTTGCGCGCCGCGAGACGCGCGGCGACGGCCTTGCCGGGAATACGCGGCTCATTGCCGAACCGACCTACAAGCGGCTTCTGGCCGCTGAACCGCTGCTGCGCCGGTCGATACCGGCCCTCATCATCATCTTCCTGATCGTGATCGCGGCGCTGCGCGTGCTGTCGCTGATGAACGAGCGCGACGATATCGAGCGCGATACCAAGGCGATCCTCATGCTGGCGGCGGGTCAGCTGGCCAGTTCGCTGGCCACCACCCCAGATACTTTGCCCGGCGCCATTCAGGATCTGTTGGAGACGACCAGCCGGCAGGCTGCGATGGGTCGCAGCCACGTGCTCGTCATCACCGACAGCGCCTTCAAGATCACAGCCGTGACGCCGCGGTCGATGCCGTGGCAAGGCCATTCGCTCGACGGCCTCGTCGAGGGCGGCCAACCCCTGTTCATGTTCGGCGACCGCGCAGGTGTCATGGACGTCAATATCGGCGGCCAGGACTGGTACGCCGCGGTCAGCGTAGCCAAGGATCGGAAGGGAGCCGCGGCGGCTCTGGTGCCGCAGGAAGCGGTCTTCGACACATGGCGCAAGACCGTCTCGCTGAACGTCACCCTGTTCGTGCTGACCGCCGGCGTGCTGATCATCATCCTCTACGCCTATTTCGGCCAGGCGGCACGTGCGCAGGCAGCCGATCGCATATACCTCGAAGCGCATCAGCGCATCGACATGGCGCTGGTGCGCGGCCGCTGCGGCCTGTGGGACTGGGACATGGTGCGCGGCAAGATGTATTGGTCGCGCTCGATGTATGACATGCTGGGCTACGAGCCCTGCGAGACCATGCTGTCCTTCGGCGCGGTCGACGAGATCATCCATCCCGAAGACGGCAACCTATTCGAACTCGCCAACAAAATCGTCGCCCGCGAGATCGACCACATCGACCAGGTGTTCCGGATGCGGCATGCCGATGGCCAATGGGTGTGGATGCGCGCCCGTGCACAGGTCATGGATCCGGAAGCGCCGGAGATACAACTGATCGGCATCGCGGTCGACGTCACCGAGCAGCGCCATCTGGCACTGCGTTCCGAGGCGGCCGATCTTCGCCTCAGGACCGCGATCGAGAACATCAACGAATCCTTCGTGCTGTGGGATTCGGCGCAGCGCCTGATCATGTGCAACTCCAAATACCAGCAGGACAACGGCCTCTCGGATCGGGACGTCATGCCGGGTGTAACGCGCGCTTCGCTGGAAGGGCGAATGCTGGCCTTTGCTTCCGAGCGCCGGCTTGCCAACACCAATGGTCCGCAAGGCGGTGCTACGTTCGAGCGGCAGCTGTCCGACGGCCGCTGGCTGCAGGTCAACGAACTCAGGACCAGGGACGGCGGCATCGTCTCGGTTGGATCCGACATCACCCAGATCAAGCTGCATCAGGAAAAGCTGGTCGACAGCGAACGCAGGCTGATGGCAACCATCCATGATCTCAGCCTCGCCAGGCGATCCGAAGAAGAGCGCTCCAGCGAATTGGTCGACCTCAACCGCAAATACATGAAGGAAACCGAGCGCGCCGAGGCGGCGAACCGGGCGAAATCCGAATTCCTGGCCAACATGTCGCATGAACTGCGCACGCCGCTGAACGCCATCATCGGCTTCTCCGAACTGATGGAACAGGGGCTGTTCGGCCCGCTGGGGTCGGAGCGCTACGAGGAGTACGCCACCGACATCAACAGCAGCGGCAAATACCTGCTGGGCGTCATCAACGACATACTCGACATGTCCAAGATCGAAGCCGGCCAGTTCTCGCTGGACCAGGAGCAGATCGACCTCGGTCCGTTGATCAGCGAGACGGTGCGCGTCGTCTCGCTGCAGGCCGCGCAAAAGGCGATCACCGTGGAAACGCGCATCGCCGAGGCGCTCACTTTGTTCGCCGATCGCCGCGCCATCAAGCAGATCGTCATCAACCTCCTGTCCAATGCGGTAAAATTCACCGGCCAGGGGGGCCACATATCGGTCAGGGCCCGCAACACATCTGGGGCGCTGGTGCTGACCATCGAGGACAATGGCTGCGGTATTCCGAAAGAGGCGCTCGGCAAGCTTGGGCGGCCCTTCGAACAGGTACAGAACCAGTTTTCCAAGAACCACGCCGGATCAGGCCTCGGCCTCGCAATATCGCGCTCGCTGGCCGAGCTCCAGGGCGGCGCGCTGAAGATCCGTTCGACAGAAGGCGTCGGCACGATCGTGTCGGTGCGCATTCCCGTGAAGAGAGCGACGCCAGCGGTCAAGGTCGCGGCTTGAACGACAGGCTCCGAGCGACGCCGCCGGAGCCCGCATCGATCGATCCTACTGCATGTCGCCTTCGTCATCCGATTGACGGTGATGGCCAAAGCGGCCGCCCTTCGGCAGCTCGCTCTTCTCGATCTTGCCGTCATTGTTCTTGTCGAGCATGGCGAAGATCTTCTTCTCGCGACCGGTAATGTCATCTGATGTCAGCGTGCCGTCGCCCTTGGTGTCGTAGCGGGCGATGATGCGCCTGGCCATGCGCTCGAAACGTGCCTTCTCCAGCGCATCGGCCAGTTGAGCGACGGTCAGCTTGCCGCCATTGTCGGCAACGAGCTTCCTCAGCCGGGCGTCCATGGCGTCCGAGAACTGGTCGAAGGTGATGGCACCATCGGAATCGCTCATCGCCTTGTCGAGGCGGGCCATCATGCCCTCGCGCATTCTCGCGCTGGCGTTGTTTTCGGCATAGGCGGTGGTGCCGACGGCGCCGGCAAGTGCGGCGAAGGCAAGGGCAAGCGTGGTTGACTTTCTCATGGTCTTCTCCTGTTGCATCGTCACCCCCGATGCGAGAGCGGCGGATCTTCGATCCTGTTGCCGCCCTATCTCTTGTCCGAGCATCGGATCTTCCCAAACCGGTTTCCACTTTTGGATCCGATGCTTCTACAGCTGTCTCAGGGCTGTCAGGCCCGAAGCAGAAGGTCAAAGTCCTCTCTGACCTTCTGCGACGTCTCTTTGAGGTGTGCTTCCAGCACACCGAAATCCGGCAGGTCGGTCACCGCCAGCAGCAGATCCGAAAGCCCCGGCGGCACGTCGTCGCGCTCGAATGGGCCAGTGAGGCAGAGCCGCGTCATCTGGGTCAGCGCCAGATAGAGCGTATAGGCATCGCCGAGGTCCTGCCTGACCCCGGCATCGGCGAAGCGAGGCGCCAGGCGAGACAGGATTTCTGCCGTACCGGTGGCACGCGGCCCGGCCTCGACCTCTCCGGTAATGACAGCCACCTGGGCGACGAATTCGAGATCGATCAGGCCGCCGGGGATCAGCTTGATGTCCCAGAGGTCGCGCGGCGGCTTTTCCTGTTCGATCATGGCCCGCATGTCTCGAGCCTCCGCCTTCACCTTTGCCGCGTCGCGCGGTTGGTCAAGGACGGCCGCAACTTCCGCTTCGACCTCGGCGCACAGGCCGCCGTCGCCGCCAATGGCGCGCGCGCGAGACAGCGCCATGTGCTCCCAGGTCCAGGCCTCCTGGCGCTGATATTTCTTGAATGCATCGATGTGGGTGGCCACCGGTCCCTTGTTGCCGGATGGGCGCAGCCGCAGGTCCAGTTCGTAGAGCACGCCTTCCGCCGTCGGCGCCGATACGGCCGAGATCAGCCGCTGCGTCATGCGAGTATAGTAATGCGAAGGCGCCAGCGGCTTTTCACCGTCGGAGTCCTCGGCGTCGGCGTCATGATCGTAGAGCAGGATGAGGTCGACATCGGACCCCGCGGTCAATTCGCGGCTGCCAAGCTTGCCCATGCCGAGCAGCGAAACCACGCCGCCGGCAATCGTGCCGTGGCGCGCCGCGAATTCGGCGGTCACCGCCTGTAAGGCAGCCGCGATCGTGAGATCGGCAAGATCGGAAAAGGCGCGGCCGGCGCGGGCCGGATCGATCGAACCGGCGAGCAGCCGCACGCCGATAAGGAATTTCTGCTCGGAGGCAAAAATGCGCAACCGGTCGAGCACCTCCTCATAGGCCCTGTCGCCTTCGAGGAAGGCTGAAAGCCGCGCCGAGAGATAGGCACGATCAGGCAGTTCGGTCAGCAAAGCCGGGTCGAGCAAGCCATCGAAAACATGCGGCCGGCGCGTGATGATCGCCGCCAGCCGGGGTGCCGCACCCATGATCGTCGCCATCAGCTTGAGCAGTGCCGGGTTGGACTGCAGCAGCGAAAACAGCTGGATGCCGGCCGGCAGGCCGGCAAGGAATTCATCGAAACGGACCAAGGCCTCGTCCGCCCGTCGCGTCTGGCCGAACGCCTTGAGCAGCGCCGGCGTCAATTCCGTCAGCCGCTCGCGCGCCTCCGCCGACTGGGTGACGCGGTAACGTCCGAAATGCCAGCCACGGATGACGCGGCAGATATCGCTCGGCCGCTGGAAGCCGAGGCCGTGCAGGGTCTGCAGTGTGTCGGGGTCGTCGACATCGCCGGTGAATACCAGATTGCCGATGCCCGCCGAAAGCTCAGGCGCGGTTTCGAAAAGCGCCGCGTAGTGGCGTTCGACCTGCTGCAGCGAGCCCCGGAATGCCAGGGAAAAAGCAGCCGCATCGGCAAAACCCAGCATACGGGCAATGCGCTCCAGCCCTTCATCGTCTTCCGGCAGTGTATGCGTCTGCTCATCGGCCACCATCTGGATGGCGTGCTCGACACGACGCAGGAACCAGTATTGGCGGGCGAGCGCATCACGCGCCTCCGTGGTGATCCAGCCGCGCACGGCAAGCTGGCCGAGCATCGGCACCGTTTCGCGGCCGCGCAGTTCCGGAAAGCGGCCGCCGGCGATGAGTTGTTGGGTCTGGACGAAGAACTCGATCTCGCGGATGCCGCCGCGGCCGAGCTTGACGTTGTGGCCCTTCACGGCAATCTCGCCATGACCCTTGTGGGCGTGGATCTGGCGTTTGATCGAATGGACGTCGGCAATTGCCGCATAGTCCATGTATTTGCGCCAGATATAGGGCTGCAACTCCTTGAGGCAGGCAGCGCCCGCGGCCAGATCACCGGCCACCGGACGGGCCTTGATCATCGCCGCACGTTCCCAGTTCTGGCCACGCGCTTCGTAGTAGCGCAGCGCGGCTTCGACGGGGATCGCCAGTGGCGTCGAACCGGGATCGGGGCGCAGCCGCAGATCGGTGCGGAAGACATAGCCGTGCTCGGTGCGGTCCTGCAGGATGCGCACCAGCCGTCGTGTCAGCCGTGAAAACAGTTCAGTGGCGCCGAGAGGATCGACCACGGCGGGCGCTTCCGGATCGAAGAAGACGACAAGATCGATGTCGGAGGAGAAATTCAACTCATGAGCGCCAAGCTTGCCCATGCCGAGCAAAATCCAGCCCGATTGCAGAGACGGGTTGCCGAGGTCCGGCAGTTTGAGCTTGCCCTGGCCATGCGCGTCGCGCAGCAGGAAGTCGACTGCGGCACGAGTACAGGCGTCGGCAAGATCGCTCAGCCGCCGTACCGTCAGCGATGTTTCCGCCTCACCGGCGAGATCGGCCAGCGCGATCAGGAAATGCGCCTCGGCCTTGCACTGGCGCAGCTCCATCATCAGGCCGGATTCCGAAACCGTTTCAGCTAACGGGGCTTGATCGATGGCAGTGGTGATCGCTTCCAGGCGGGCCTCGACCGGCTGGTCGAAAAGGGCATCCAGTATCCGTGGCCGCCGGCGCGCGGTGTCACGCAGGAAGGGTGAAAGGTCGAAGACGGCGGCGAGGAAATCCTGGCCGTCCCCCTTGCCGCCCAGGAACTTGGCCAGCCGTGCCAATCCTTCTTCGTGTGCCGCCGTGGCGACTTCGGCCAGTTCCTGCCGCGCCCGCCCGTCGTCGAGAGGGGCAAGCCCAATCGCTGATTTCAGCAGCCAATCCGTGACCGTCCGCTTCGCAGCCGCAGCCATCAGTGATCCTCCCGTGCAGGGAAACTCATGACCACGGATAGTCCTGGATTGCCAGGCAAGAGATCAAGCCTTCCATAGTGGAAGGTCATGACCGCCTTGGCGAGGCTGAGGCCAAGGCCGGAGCCCGGCTGCGAACGGCTCTTCTCCAGCCGCACGAAACGCTCGGTTGCCCGGGCGCGATCGGCATCGTCCGGAATGCCCTGGCCATTGTCGGCGACACAAAGCCTGATCTCGCCATGTATCCGCTTGAGCGTTACGCGAACCGCCGGCTTGGACGTGGAGTCGATCGAATATTTGATCGCATTGTCGACGATGTTGGACAGCGCCTGGCCAATCAGTTCACGGTTGCCGTCGACGAGAAAAGCACCATTCACTTCGGCTTCCAGCGAAACGCCAGCCTCTTCCGCCACCGGCTCGTAGAGCTCGACGACATCCCGCACGGCCGCCGCCAGATCGACGCGGTTGGTGTGTTCGGACGAATATCCGGCCTCGAGCCTGGAGATCATCAGGATGGCGTTGAAGGTCTTTATGAGCTGGTCGGACTCGGTGATGGTGCCTTCGAGCGCCTGGCGATAGTCGGCGGGCTTGTGCTTGCCGGAAAGTGTCGCTTCGGCACGGTTGCGCAGCCGGGTCAGCGGTGTCTTCAGATCATGCGCGATGTTATCGGAGACCTGCTTCAGACCTTCGTTGAGCGTGGCGATCCTAGTCAGCATGGAATTCAGGTTTTCCGAGAGCCGGTCGAACTCGTCGCCGGCGCCGGTCACCGGCAGCCGGCCGGAGAGATCACCGCCCATGATGCGGCGGCTGGCCTCCGACACGCTGTCGATGCGCTTCAGCGCGGCACGGCCGACAAAGAACCAGATCAGCAGTCCGCCGAGGCCCATCATGCCAAGCGCCAGCATCAGCGCCCGGCGGATGACGGCGCGGAAGCGCTCTGGTTCCCCAAGATCGCGGCCGACCAGCATGATCATCTGGTTGGGTAGCCGCAGCACCAGCGCAATGGCGTTGTGACCCTTCTCGCCTTCGGCCTGCTGCGCCGCGTTGTCGCCAGTTGCGGGAGACGCCGTCTGATCGGACGTTCCGCTGCGCAGGCGGTCGAGCTCGCCTTCGCCGAAGCGCTTGTAGGAAAACGGCTCGGTCGTCCAACCCTCTGTGTCAATCACCCCCGGCGCCAGGCTCTGCACATTGCCGGTCAGGATCTGGCCATTGGCGTCGGCGATAAGATAGAGGTTGGCACCAGGCTGGCGGGAGCGGTTTTCGACCACGCGCACCAGCACCGGCAGGCCACCACGCTGATAGGCGCGGGCGAGACCGAGCACTTCGTCGTTGATGGTCTCTTGCGTCTGCGCCGTCAGCATGCGCGCCGACAGCGAGGTCATGTAGAAGACCAGCAACACGGCGCAGAGCGCGAAGAGCAGAAGGTAGAGCGCCGAAAGCCGCGCTGCCGTCGTCTTCATGATGGCCGGCACGGAAAGAGCCATGCTGTCGCCTAGATCTGCATGACGTCTGGTTGAATCGTCATGCTGATCTAGCTCTTTGTTGGAGCATGATCTCTTCCGAAAACCGGTTCCCACTTTTCGGGATCATGCTCTAGCCGCCCTTCAGCATGTAGCCGGCGCCGCGAACCGTATGAAGGATCGGCTTGTCGAAGCCCTTTTCGATCTTGCCGCGCAACCGCGAGACATGGACATCGATGACGTTGGTCTGCGGATCGAAATGATAGTCCCAGACGTTTTCCAGCAGCATGGTGCGCGTCACGACCTGGCCGGCGTGGCGCATCAGATATTCGAGCAAGCGGAATTCGCGCGGCTGAAGGGTGATCTCGCGGCCCGCCCGGCGAACCGAATGCGACAGCCTGTCGAGCTCAAGGTCGCCAACCCGGTAGACGGTTTCGGCCTCCCTGGCGCTGGCGCGGCGGTTCAACACTTCGACGCGGGCCAGGAGCTCGGAGAACGCATACGGCTTGGTCAGATAATCGTCGCCGCCGGCGCGAAGGCCGGTGACGCGGTCATCGACCTCGCCCAGCGCCGAAAGGATCAGCACCGGCGTGGTGTTGCCCCGGGAGCGAAGACCGGCGATGACCGACAGGCCGTCGCGGCGTGGCATCATCCGGTCAATGACCATGACGTCATAGTCGCCGGAGTCGGCCAGCGCGAAACCGGTTTCGCCATCACCGGCGACATGCGCGGTATGACCAGCCTCGGCGAAGGCTTTCTGCAGATAATCCGCAGCCTCGCGATCGTCTTCTATGACGAGAATCTTCATAGGGCCGTTATACGCGATTTCACTGGAAGGTTGAGTAGCCGGCATCTGCATTTTAGCCTTTGCCAAAGCGCGTTGCGGTCAAGATGATTGAGACCACGCGCGATAAAATCTTGTTCTCTGGTTGTCTTTATCCCAGGAGCCTGCTTCGGGGGCTGTCTCGCGGCATGATCCTGCAGCCACTACATCTTCTCGGCCCAGGCCGGAGGGAGCGTTTTGGGCTGTCAAAATGTGCGGCAGCGGGCGATGGGAGGCCCGCTGCCGCTGGAGGAGAGCACGATGACTGACTAACGTACCCGGCTCCATGCTTTCCCATGCGGCGGCTCGGGGGTGTTTGAAACCGCCGCACCGGAAAAGTCTTGTCAGCCCTTGGCGACTGGCAGCGCGACGAAACGGTTGTTGTTGTCGCGGGTGATCTGCATCAGCACCGCCTTGCGTCCAGCCTTCGCCGCGTCGGTCATCGCCTTGGCGACGTCGTCGGTGCCATTCACTTCGTTCGAGTTGACCGCGGTGATGATGTCGCCCGGCTGGATGCCGCGGTCAGCGGCATCGCTGTTGGGATCGACGTCGGTCACGACAAGACCCTTGCCGTTATCGGACTTGGTGACGGTGAGACCGAGATCGGCCAGCGTATCGGGCTTGGCCGGAGCGGCAGGCTGCTGTTGCTGGTCGTTCGAGGCCTGCTTGTCGCTGGCCGGCAGCTTGCCGAGATCGACCTTGATCGTCTGGCTCTTGCCGTCGCGCCAGACGGTGACGTCGACCGACTTGCCCGGCGAATAGGCGCCGATCAGGCGGGCGAGCTCCTTCGGCGAAGCGACGTCCTTGCCCTCGACCTGGGTGATAACATCGCCGGCGGTGATGCCGGCCTTCTTGCCCGGACCATCGTCTTGGGCGCTCGACACCAACGCGCCGTTGTTCGACTTCAGGCCGAGCGATTCGGCGATGTCAGACGTGACCGGCTGGATTTCGACGCCGAGCCAGCCGCGCTGCACCGCACCGTTCTTCATCAGGTCCTCGACAACCTGCTTGGCAGTCGAGGCGGGAATGTCGAAGGCGATGCCGACGCTGCCGCCCGAGGGTGAGAAGATCGCCGTGTTGATGCCGACCACCTGGCCGTTGAGATTGAAGGTCGGGCCACCCGAATTGCCACGGTTGACCGAGGCGTCGATCTGGAGGAAATCGTCATACGGGCCCGCGCCAATGTCACGACCGCGCGCCGAGACGATGCCGGCGGTGACGGTGCCGCCAAGGCCGAACGGATTGCCGACGGCCACGACCCAGTCGCCGACGCGAACCTTGGAATCATCGGCGAAGTCGACATAGGTGAACTTGTTGCCGCCGCCGTCGACCTTCAGCACGGCGAGATCGGTGCGCGGGTCGGTACCGACCAGCTTGGCGTCGAGTTCCTTGCCGTCATTGGTCACCACGGTGAAGGCGGTGCCCTCTTCGACGACGTGGTTGTTGGTGACGAGGTAGCCATCCTCGGAGATGAAGAAGCCGGAACCCTGCGCAACCGGGCGCGGCTGATCGTTGTTGCGGTCGCGGTGACCGAAGCGGCGATGGCCTCCGTCGTTCTGGCCGTTTTGGTCGCCAAAGCCGCGGAACTCCTTGAAGAAGCGGCGCAGCTGCGGATTGTTGGGAAGATTGTCCAGACCGTCCTGGTCATCGGAGCCGTCATCGGCGGTCGGCTGGATCTTGGCTTTGACCTTGACACTGACGACGGCGGGAGAGACACGCTCGACGACATCGGCGAAGCCTTGCACCTGCGGCGCCTCGACGCGTACGGCATCGGCCAGAACGGGGCTGGTACCTGTGGTCAGCGCGCCAACGCCGATCATGCCGGCAACGGCGACGGAAGCGGCGGCAGCCAGGAGACGCTTGCGGGTGCGGGAATATGAATTGGGGGCAATATTCATGGGGTCTCGTATCCTCTTTTCAAAGGGACGCGCCTTGATCGGCATCCTCAGGCAAGGAGAATTAGAGCGGCGCACATTACAGCGCCATTTCCGACGCATGAAACTTTGGTAATGTTGGCGGGGCTGTCGCAGCCGTCAGTCGCGGTGGAGGATGGCATCCAATGCCGCCTGTTCGTCTGGCGACAGCGACTTGGTTGCCAAGGTCCGGCGCGACCGCGCGCTCAGCACGATGAATACGCCTCCGACCAGCAGCAACAGTACGGGCGTGCCCCAGAGCAACGCATTGCGCAGATCGAAACGCGGCTTCAGCAGCACGAACTCGCCGTAGCGGGAAACGACATAGTCCATGACCTGCTGGTCGGTGTCGCCGGCGACGAGACGCTGACGCACCAGGATACGCAGGTCGCGAGCAAGGTCGGCATCGGATTCGTCGATCGACTGGTTCTGGCAGACCATGCAGCGCAGGCCCTCCGACAGCGTCCGCGCCCTCGCCTCGAGCACGGGATCGGCCAGCATCTCGTCAGGCTTCACCGCCTGCGCGGCGCCGGCGAAAAACAGCGCCAGCAGCAAGACAAGCGATGTTGCGGAAAACCGTGCCTTCATGGCAGCGCCACCGGCGCCACCGTACTCGCCTGCTTGCGGCGCCGCGACGGCGCGCCGACGCGCAGGCGCCTGTCCATCAGCGACATGGCCGCGCCCGCCATCATCACCAGCCCGCCGCCCCAGATCAGCGTCACCAGCGGCTTCCACCACAGGCGCACCACGACCGAACCGTCCTTGCTCTCATCACCGAGCGAAATGTAGAGCTG
This sequence comes from Mesorhizobium erdmanii, assembly GCF_013170725.1. Lineage (NCBI taxonomy): Bacteria > Pseudomonadati > Pseudomonadota > Alphaproteobacteria > Hyphomicrobiales > Phyllobacteriaceae > Mesorhizobium > Mesorhizobium erdmanii. The sequence continues at coordinate 4,902,541 of NZ_CP033361.1, forward strand.
GGACAGGCCAAGCGTCTTGATGCCGGACTCCGTGGTGGTCGTCTGCCGCACCGGAAAGAACCGCTTGGCGGAACTGATTTCGCCGACCGGACTGCCGCTGACGCCGATCAGTTCGAAGCGGCCACGGTCCTCGCTGTAGTTCGGCCCCTGCGTCGGATAGAGCCCGACGAAACGCAGCGTATGGCCTGACAATTCCACCGTCTCGCCGGCGCGCATGGTGAGGATTTTCTCGGTGCCGAAGGAGAGCGTGGCGACGATGCCGAGCAAAGTCAGGCCGAGGCCGAGATGGGCCAATGCCGTGCCGAAGACCGAGCGCGGCAGGCCGGCGAAGCGCCTGAACATGACGGAAGGTGCAACCGATCCGACGCCTGACTTGACGGCGAGGTCGGTAAGCGCACCGGCGACCAGCCAGACGGCGAGGCCGATGCCGAGGGCGGCGAACACCGAAGCGCCGTCGACAAACAGGCCGGTGACCAGCACCGCCCCCAGCGCCAGCGCGAAGGCGGCCATCAGGCGCTGCGAGGCGGCGATGACGTCGCCGCGCTTCCAGGCCAGCAGCGGGCCGAACGGCACGAGGGCCAGAAGCGGCAGCATCAATGGGCCGAAAGTGAGGTCGAAGAAGGGAGCACCGACCGAGATCTTGCCACCCGTCAGTGCTTCCAACGCCAGCGGATAGAGCGTGCCGACGAGCACGGTGGCGGTCGCCGTCGTCAGGAACAAATTGTTGAGGACGAGCGCGCCTTCGCGCGAGATCGGATGGAACAGGCCGCCGGCCGTCAAGCGCGAGGCGCGCAGCGCAAACAACGCCAGCGAGCCGCCGATGAACAGCGTCAGGATGCACAGGATGAAGACGCCGCGCGTCGGATCGGTGGCGAAGGCGTGCACCGATGTGAGCACGCCCGAGCGCACCAGGAAGGTGCCGAGCAAGGACAGCGAAAAGGTGAGGATGGCGAGCAGCAGCGTCCAGATCTTCAGCGCCGAGCGCTTTTCCATGACGATGGCCGAATGCAACAGCGCGGTGCCCGCCAGCCATGGCATGAAGGAGGCGTTCTCGACCGGATCCCAGAACCAGAAGCCGCCCCAGCCGAGCTCGTAATAGGCCCAGTACGAACCCATGGCGATGCCGCCGGTCAGGAACATCCAGGCGACCAGCGTCCATGGCCTCACCCAGCGCGCCCAGGAGGCGTCGATGCGGCCTTCGATGAGGGCGGCGACGGAGAAGGAAAAACAGATCGAGAAGCCGACATAGCCGAGATAGAGCAAAGGCGGATGAATGGCGAGGCCGAGATCCTGCAGGACCGGGTTGAGATCGCGGCCCTCGATCGGCGCCGGATTGAGCCGGATGAAGGGATTGGACGTCGCCAATATGAACAGGAAGAAGGCGGCGCCGATGGCGCCCTGCACGGCCAGCACGTTGGCGCGCAGCGTTGCCGGCAGGTTGGAACCGAAAGCCGCGACCAGGGCACCAAAGAACGTCAGGATAAGCACCCAGAGCAGCATCGAGCCTTCGTGATTGCCCCAGGTTCCTGTGATCTTGTAGATCATCGGCTGCAGCGAATGCGAATTCTCCCAGACGTTCGCCAGCGAAAAGTCGGAGCTCGCATAGGCACTCGCAAGTGCCGCGAAGGACAGCGCCGTCAACGCAAAGCCGGTCACCGCGACGGGACCGCCGACAGCCATCAGTCGCTGGTTGTTCAGCCGCGCGCCGAACAGCGGCACGATCGTCTGCACCAGCGAAAGCGCGAACGCCAGAACCAAGGCGAAATGTCCGGTTTCAACCATGGCTCTCCCCGCGATCCGCTGCTGCTGTCCGCTCTGGTTCAGTCACTTTTGCTCTCCTGCCAGACGCCCTTGGCCTTCAGGCCGTCGGCCACTTCCTTGGGCATGTAGCGCTCGTCATGCTTGGCCAGCACGCTGTCGGCGACAAAGACACCGTCCGGGCCGAAAGTGCCCTCGGTGATCACGCCCTGCTCTTCGCGAAAGAGATCGGGCAGGATGCCGGTATAGCTGACCTTGACCGATTTATGCGTGTCGGTGACCGAAAAGGCGACGGTTGCCCCCTGCCCGCGCTGGATCGTGCCTTTTTCGACCAGCCCGCCGAGCCTAATGCGCTGGCCGGGCTGAACGCTCGCGGTGGTGAGGTCAGCGGGCATATAGAAATAGGAAGCCTTCTGGCCCAGCGCATAGAAAGTCAGCCCGGTGGCGGCGCCCAGGAAAGCCAATCCGCCTGCAATGACCGACAGTCGTTTCTGCTTGCGGGTCATATCCAGTTCTACTCCGTCGCCGCCAGGCCGAGCGAGGCGGCAAAGGCGGTGAGTTTCTTGGCTTCGTCACTGCCGGCGCCAAAGACCGATATGGCGCGACCGAGCGCATCGCGTGCCTGATCGGCCTTGCCCAGCACGACATAGGAACGTACGAGCCGCATCCATCCTTCCGTATCACGCGGATTTTGCCGCAGTTTTTCGTCGAGGCCGGCGACCATGGTGTTAATCATGGCTTCGCGGTCCTGCGGCGATAGGGAGGACGCGTTGTCGACATCCGCTGCATCGGGACCTTTCACGGCCGCGCTGGAACCGGCTTCAGGGCCCCCAGATTTAACCAATGCCTTTTCGACGGCATCGCGCCATGGCGAATCCGGCGGCAAAGTGCCCAGCATCGCTTGCCAGGCCGTGGCCGCTTCCTTGTTTCGCCCCTCCTGCGCCAGGGCCATGGCCAGGTAGAAGCTGGCTTTGGCATTGGCAGGATCGAGCCTCAGCGCCGCCTCGAAGGCATCCTGGGCATCGGCGGAAACGATGCCGCCCGCCGCACCGGCGATCGCCTCGCCGAGGCCGGCCTGACGCATGCCGCTGTCGCCGTCGAGGCGGATGGCGTTGCGATAGGCGGCCACCGCGTCGGAAAAGCGCTGCATGCGCAGATAGACCGGGGCCAGCACGTCCCATCCCCTGCCGTCGGCAGGGTTGGCGGCAAGGTGGGCTTCGGCCCGCGCCACCAATTCGTCGACAGAACTGTCGGCCGGGTTCTTGGCCAGCCGTTGGCTGAGCGGCTGCGACGGCAAATCAGGCGAGCCGATCCGGCTGTAAACACCCCAGCTGACCAGCGGCACGGCCAGAACGGCCACGGTGGCGACGAGCCGTGGCGTGACCTGCCGGGTTGATGCCTTGCCGACCGCATCGGCATTGTCGAGGCGAAGGATGCGGCGACCAATCTCGGCGCGCGCCTCGGCCGCCTCAGCAGGCTGGATCAAGCCGCGTGCGGCGTCGCGGTCAAGCTCGGACAATTGATCGCGATAGACCTCCAGGTCGTGATCGCCACTCGAAGATTCGCGATTCGGGCCAGCAGCCAATGGCAGCAGCACCGCCAGGCTCGCACCGAGCGTCAGTATCGCGGCTATGACCCAGAACAGCATGGTTCATCCAATAACGACAGAGCCCTGCCCTGCCAACACAGATGTCGTGCGACGCTTTGACGGCAGGCGCGCCTGATGTCCTTGATCGACATCAACCGGCCGGACCCGGTCTGGATATCAGGTCAGCGGCGTCCAACTGCCATCGGTGTTGCGGCAGGCGGTTCCGCGCGCGGTAACGCTGGCGCCTCCATTAAACACGGTTTGCGTATACTGGCGGCAATCTTGCGATCCCACACGGTAGGGCTGGGCCGGAACCACTTCGCCGTAACGCGAAGCCTGGTCGCCCTTCCACGCCACCTTCTGGCCACTGGTCGTATATTCAAGGGCCTTGTATTCGGCCTCGAGGGCGTTGCGCTTCTCCGTGGCACTGAGACTGCTGCCGATCGAGCCGCCAATCAGGCCGCCGCCCATTGCGGAAATGATCGAGGTCGTGACCTTGCCACCGGACGGAGGCGTCGAAGCCGGTGTTGGCGCGAGCGTTTGGCCCTTGCCGCTCAACGTGGAGCAGCCGGACACGGCCAGCAAGGCGGAAACAAGCGCGACGCGAATCTTCATACCAACAACCGGTCTTCTTGAGTTGGAGCCTGCCATGGATGCGCCGGGGGCCGCGTCATCGGAGAAGTAGGCGTGGCCATAGTATTGATATTTGTCGGAAATTTGGCCGCTGCCGGCCATTTCGAGAGCAATTCGAATGCTCCAGGATCAATCGGAATAGCTCCGGGAGTAATCGATAGGCCGCCATAACATACGCTTTCCGCCGCTGTCGATCGGTCTGACGAATGCGTCACTGAAGGCTCCGTAATCGCACCACTGCCTTCAATCCACCCAGGCCGGACCGTTCGAGAGCGAGAACGCCTCCATACTCGTTGACAAGGTCGGCGACAATGGCCAGCCCCAGACCTGTTCCCGGTTTTGTCTCGTCCAGGCGCCTTCCACGCTTCAACGCATCGCGCGCCTTGTCCTCGGGAATGCCTGGTCCATCGTCGTCGATGCTGATCTCGAACAAATTGTCATCCTTGCCGGCCAGGGGTGCCACCGTGACCGACACCGCGCTCCTTGCCCATTTCATCGCATTCTCGAGAAGATTGCCGAGCAGCTCCTCGAGATCCTCGCGCTCGCCGGCAAAGACGATCTCCGTGGCCGGCAGCGACAGCGAAAGGCTGGTCTGCGGGTTGAGCTTCTGCAAGACCCGCACCATGCGCTGCACCAGCGGCGCCACCGGCGTGCGATAGACGACGCTGTCGCGTTGCGCCGCGACGCGGGCGCGCTGCAAATAATGGTCGACCTGCTTCTGCATCGAGGCGGCCTGCTCGGCGATCAATTGTCCCTTGGCGCCGCCAAGCGCCCGACCTTCGTTGAGCAGCACCGCCAGCGGCGTCTTCAGCGAATGGGCGAGATTGCCGACCTGGGTCCGCGAGCGCTCGACAATGCGTTTGTTGTTTTCAATCAAGGCGTTGGTTTCGTTGGCTAGTGGCTCTATCTCGGCCGGGAAGCGGCCGTCGAGCCGCTGCGCGGTGCCTTCGCGCACCATGGCCAACGCGTTGCGAACCCGGCGCAACGGCTGCAGGCCGAGCAGGATGGCAATGGCGTTGATGGCGATCATGCCGACGCCGAACAGGCTGAGATAGGTCAGCAGGCGGCGCTGGAAGGTGGAGATTTCCTGCTCGAGTTCGCTCTGGTTGCCCATGACGCGGAAGCGCGCGGCGCGGTTCTTGGCGTCGAGCACGAATTCGCTCTCGAACACTTCGAGCTGTTCGCCGTCGATGCCTTTGGCCGGATAGCTGCGCTGGAAGCTGGCATTGAACGGCACCTCGGCGACGCTCGGCGACGGGATCTTGCTCGTCATTGACGACGAATGAAGGTCGCCATGCACGCCTTCCGAGGCCGGCTCCACCGACCAATACCAGCCCGAATTCGGCTCCGAGAAGCGCAGGTCGCCAAGGTCCGGAGCGCCGGTGAGCGCTCCCGTATCGGAAATGCCGATCGACCCGATCAGGTTGAACAGATGCGCCGACAAAAGGCTGTCGAAGCCGCGCTCGCTGGCCTGCCGATAGAGCGTGGTGATCAGGGTGAATATGACGACAAGGGTCAGGATCGCCCACACCGTGGAAAAGGCGATGACGCGAAACGTCAGCGAACGCGGCCACAAACGCAGCGAAAGCGGCGCCCTTGCGGTTGGTTTGAGCGGTTCCGAGTTACGCCTCCGGCTCGCGCATGCGGTAGCCCATGCCACGCACGGTTTCGATCATGTCGATGCCCATCTTCTTGCGCAGCCGCCCCACGAAAACCTCGATGGTGTTGGAATCGCGGTCGAAATCCTGATCGTAGAGATGCTCGACCAGTTCGGTGCGCGAGACCACCTCGCCCATATGGTGCATCAGATAGGCAAGCAGGCGGAATTCGTGCGAGGTCAGCTTCAGCGGCACGCCATCGACATCGGCCTTCGAGGCCTTGGTGTCGAGCCGCAGCGGCCCGCAGGTGAGTTCGGACGAGGCATGGCCGGCGGCGCGGCGGATCAGCGCCCTGAGCCTCGCCAGCACCTCCTCGATGTGGAACGGCTTGGTGACATAGTCGTCGGCGCCGGCATCGATACCCGAAACCTTGTCGCTCCAGCGGTCGCGCGCCGTCAGGATCAGCACCGGCATCTTGCGACCACCGCGACGCCAGCGCTCGACCACGCTGATGCCGTCTATCTGCGGCAGGCCGATATCGAGCACGACGGCATCGTAGGGTTCGGTGTCGCCGAGGAAATGGCCTTCCTCGCCGTCAAAGGCACGGTCGACGACATAGCCGGCATCAACCAGCGCATCCGCTATCTGCCGGTTGAGATCCTTGTCATCCTCGACGACGAGTACGCGCATGCGGAGATCGATACCTGTTGAAGTGCTCGTTCAGATATAGGCCGATTCCGGCGGCCTGGGAAACGGAGGCCCGCAGGATGAACGATCGGGTCAGTTCTGGGGAACGACAATCTCGGTACGACGCGGACGCTGGCCGTCCTTGCCCGGCACCAGCACGACGATGACGCAGACCGGCTGGCCACCGCGTGTCGACTGCGAGGCCTTGGCCAGCGTTCCGCCATTCTGCTCGGCCACCTGCTGGCCGATCGCGTAGCAGTCGGACGCGGCCAGGACGATCGGGCTGGCCTGGTCGGGCACGCTCACCAGCATCGCTGTCGCCTGCGACGCGATCAGCCCGGCAGCACAGAGCGCCAGGGTCGCGGTTCGAAAGTGGTAGCGAAGCGTTTTCATGGTCGGCGTTGTAACGCATCGGTGCTGAACGTGAAATGAACAGTGATCGAGACGCCAGTCTAGACTCCGTTTCGGTCAGATTGAAAGCGCGTCAGGAATCTTCCTGCGTCAGCGCACGAAACCGCAGCAGCCCGTGATGCACGAGGAGATCCTCGTCGTAACGGGCCTCGGTAAATTCAAGCGACAGCCGCGTGTGGCCGCGCGGGCCGATCACAAGCGCCGCATCGGTCAGGCGAGCCTTGATGGCGTCCATGATGGCAAGCGTTTCGGCGTCGCCCAGGGCTTTCGACCAGACATGCAGCGTGATCAGTTGATCGTCGTTGTTGTCGGCACCGGTGTTCCAGTCAAAGGCACTGGTCTGGCCGCAAGTGACGTAGGGAAAGGCGGCATTGTCGGTTGCCTGCTCGAGCAGCCCCGCACCGCCCAGCAGCGCCGACAGGGGGGCATCGCTTTTGAGCCTCAGAAAAAGTGCCTGCAGCAAATCGCCGGGCGCGGTCATCAGTGATTTCCTCAAGCGGTTGCGCCAAAGACAAAGCTGCATTGCCAGATATAGCGGTTCGCCAAGCGAAAACGATGGCGATTCGTCGTCAGAATGATGATCGTCGATGATCTCGACAATACGACTTGCCTACAATCCCGTCGCCAGGCGACGTACCGCAGGACCACCGCCCGGGCAAGTAGCATGAAGTCGGTCCCGCTTGCCTGACACATGATCCTGCCTCATATGGATCAGTCCACGCGATGGAATGTTCGTTGCCGGGCTTGGCCGCGCAACGGGCATTTTTGCCAGATTCCGGAGCTGAAGATGCTCGATGCAGAAAAAGCCAGGGCCGCGTCCCGGTTGCTGGTAGGCCATTGGGACAACGGCACCCGCCTCGACGCCATCCCCCAGCAGTTGCGGCCACAAACGCGGACCGACGGCTATGCCATCCAGTCGCATGTGATGGATCGTTCTTCAGCGCCGCTTTTCGGTTGGAAGATTGCCGCGACCAGCCTGGCCGGACAAAGGCACATCAATGTCGATGGCCCGATGGCCGGGCGTCTGCTCGCCGAACAAGCGGTCGAGGTTGGCGGCGCCGTTTCGTTGGCGACGAGCAAGATGCGGGTGGTCGAGATCGAATTCGCGTTCCGTTTCGGCCGCCCATTGCCGCCTCGTCCCGCACCCTATGCAATCACCGAGGTAATGAATGCCGTGGCAGGCCTACACCCGGCGATCGAGATACCGGACTCGCGCTATGATGATTTCTGCGCCGTCGGGGCGCCGCAGCTCATCGCCGACAATGCCTGTGCCAACCTGTTTGTCATCGGCGAGCCCGTGCAGGAAGACTGGCGCGACGTCGACCTGGCAAAACATGCGGTGACCGGTCTCGTGCTGGGGAAGTCGCAGCACAACGGGTCGGGCGCGGCGGTCCTGGGCGACCCTCGGATTGCGCTCACATGGCTGGTCAATGAACTCTCCGGCCTCGGTATCGCGCTCGAGCCGGGACAGGTGGTGATTACCGGCACCTGCGTCACGCCGATAGCGGTCGAGGCCGGCGACGAAGTGGTTGGCGATCTGGGCCGGTTCGGACGCGTCTCGGTGCGGTTTGCTTAGCGCTGCCTGGTGACCACACTCCTCACCGCCAACACCAGCACCGTGATGATGATCAGGATCACCGAGAGAGCGGCGATCGCCGGGTCGATGTTGTCGCGCAGCCCCATCCACATCAGGCGAGGCAGCGTGATGGCGTTGACCGAGGTGATGAACAGGGTGACGCCGATCTCTTCCCAGGAGAGCACGAAGGACAGCAGCGCCGCGGTGATGATGCCGAACTTGATGTTGGGCATGATGACGCGGGTGGCGCGCTCCCAGACACTGGCGCCCAGCCCCCTCGCCGCAAGGTCGATGCGGCGGTCGATCTGGCTGAGCGAGACCAGGATCAGCACCGTGGCGAAAGGCACCGTCATCACCGAATGCGCCATGGCGACGCCGAGCCAGGTGTCGTAGCCGAAGAACGAGCTGAAGCCTGAGACCGAGGTCAGCAGGAAGTAGAGCGTGATCGCCGAGACCACCGGCGGCACCACCATCGGCAACAGCACGAAGCCGACGAGCGCGGCGGTAAAGCGGGGCTGGAACATCCATAGGCCGAGGCTGAAGCAGAGTGCCAGCACGGTGGAAATCGCACTGCTGACGATGCCGATGCGGATCGACAGCAGGATCGACTGGAGCCAACGCGGATCCTCGATCAGCGAGCGATAGTGACGCAACGACAACTCGCCATTCGGCATCGCCAGCATGCGGCTCGGCGTCAGCGACACCGGGATGACGGCAAGCAGCGGCATCAGCAGGAACAGCGCCACCAGCACGGCGAGGATCAGCGAGACGGGTCCGGGGCGATAGGTCGGCATCAGATCAGCTGCTTTGGCCTGACATAGCGGAACAGCAGCGCCATCAGCGCGCCGACGAACAGCACCAGCACGACGCTGATTGCCGCGCCCAGCCCCCAGTCCGGGCTCTGGAAGATGCGGAGATAGATCAGTTCGGCGATCATGACGCTGCGGCCGCCGCCGAGGATCGCCGGCGTGACGAAGAAGCCGAGCGAAAAGACGAAGACGATCAGCGCCGAGCCGATGATGCCGGAGCGGGTCATCGGCACGAACACCGTCCAGAAGGTGCGCATGCGGCTGGAGCCGAGCCCGCGTGCCGCGAGCAGCACACGGTCGTCCAGACTGCGCATGGCCGATGCCAGCGGAAAAACCGCGAAGGGAATGAGGAAATGCGTCATGCCGACGATGACGCCGAATTCGTTGCGCACCAAGGCCAGCGGTTCGGAGATGAAGCCGATCGACTGCAGCCAGGTGTTGATCAGGCCGCGATTGGACAGAAGCGCCACCCAGCCGAAGGCGCGCGTCAGCACCGAGATCCAGAACGGCACCAGGATGCAGAATTCGGCGACGAGGCGCTGCGCCGGGCTGCCGCGCACCCAGACGACGGTGATCGCATAGGCGGCGGCGACGGATGCAACAGTGACGATTGCCGCGATCCGCAGCGTGCGGATGAACACCGACTGGACCAGATCGTCGGTGAGCAGCGCCTGGTATTGGCCAAGCCCAGGCGTCGGCAGGGTGAAGCTCCACTTCACCACGCCGAGAAACGGCCAGGCATAGGCGAGGACAAGGAACAGGAGCAGCGGCGCCATCAACAGCGCCGCGCCCATCCTGTCGGAGAGAACACCTCTCATCTCAGATCAGCATCCCGCTCTCAAGCGGAGATGATCTTGGTGTATTCGTCGAGCGCGGCGCCGTAGTTCTTGGCGTACCAGTCCATGTCGAGCGCGATCTGCTTCTTCATGTTCTCGGGATCGACGGGGTTGATGCGCTTCTTGTCGGCGGGGATCAGCGCGTCGGCCGCCGGATTGGCCGGGCCCTGTCCCAGCTTGTCGAACATGACCAGCTGCTTTTGCGGATCCTGCGCGCTGGCGATGAACTTCATCGCCGCGTCCTTGCCGCCGGGATTGTTCTTGAGCACGGCCAGCGCGCCGGGCGAGATCAGGCCCTGGTCCCAGATGAACTTGATCTTGCCGCCGGAATCCTGCTCGATCAGCGAAGCGCGGGTCGACCAGACGATGGCCATCGAGGCTTCGCCGTTGAGCAGCACGCTCTGGCTCTCGGCGCCGCCGCCCCAGTAGGCGACGACGTTTTCCTTGAAGGCGGCGATCTTGTCATGCGCCCGCTTGAGGTCGAGCGGGTAGAGCGACGCCGGCGCGATGCCGTCGGCCAAAAGCGCCGCTTCCCAGCTCGATACGCCCCATTTGTAAAGCGAGCGCTTGCCGGGGAACTTCTTCACGTCGAAGAAGTCGGCCATGCCGGTCGGGGCATTGCTGCCGTATTTCTCGGAATCGTAGGCGATGACATAAGAGAAGAAGTAGGTCGAGGCGGCATACTCCCAGCCGAAGCCCGGGCGCATCTTCGTCTTGTCGACGATCTTGTAGTCGATCGGCTCGAGTGCGCCCTGGGCGCCGAGCGTGATGGCGGAGAACGGGTCGACGTCGACCAGGTCCCAGGTCGGGGCGCCACTCTTGAACTGCGCCGAGATGGCGCCTTCTGTCGGGCCCGAGCCGTCCATCTTGACGGTGATGCCGGTGTCCTTGGTGAAGGCCTGGCCATAGGCCGCATCGTAAGCGGTGATGGCGTCGCCGCCCCAATTGACCAGCACCAGTTCCTTGGCCTGGGCGAAGGCACCGGTCGAGCGCAGCAGCATCGGCGTGCCGGCAAGCACGAGGGCTGCGAGCTGCGTGAACTGCCGGCGTGAAATCTCGCCGCGACCTGCCCTGGCGGACAGGCTGTCGATGGCCTGTTTCTTGGTATCATTTGTCATGTCAGTTCCCCTTTTTTGTCGTTGATCATTTCCGGAAGCCGGTGCGGCGGATCAGGCCGCGCCGGCGCTCATTGTCCTCCGTCCGGAAGGAGGAAACCTTTTTCCGCCGGCCAGGTCAGCCAGACGGAATTGCCTTTGCTCAGTGCCGCGGCGGCGACCTCGTTCGGCACCGAAACGGTCACCTTGGCGCCCTGCCGTGTGGTGAGATCAAGTTTGGTGGCGGCACCGAGATAGGTCGAGGCGATGGCGGTCGCGGCGATGCCGTTCTCGCCGACGGCCGCCTCGCGCGCGATCGACATGTGTTCGGGCCGGATCGCCAGGATGGCGTCGCCACGGACCTTCTCGGCCTTGCAATGCATGCTCACCGCGCGGTCCTCGCAAAGGCCGGTCGAGCCATTGTCGGCCGGTCGCACGCCCTTCAGCGGCAGCATGTTGATCTCGCCGAGGAACTCGGCCACGAAGCGGTTGTCCGGACGGTCGTAGACCTCGTCCGGCGCGCCGACCTGCAGCAGTTTGCCATGATTGAAGATGGCGACGCGCGACGACAGCGCCAGCGCTTCGCTCTGATCGTGGGTGACGAAGACGAAAGTGGTGCCGGTTTCCTGATGCAGGCGCTTCATCTCGGCCTGCATCTGGCCGCGCAGGCTCTTGTCCAGCGCCGAGAACGGCTCGTCGAGCAGAAGCACGCCCGGTTCGAACACCAGGGCGCGAGCCAGCGCCACGCGCTGCTGCTGGCCGCCGGAGAGTTGCGAGGGCAGTTTCTTCTCGTGGCCAATCAGACCGACGCGCTCGATCATCTCGCCGACGCGCTTCTTGATGTCGGCCGCCGATTTCTTGCGAACCTTGAGCGGGAAAGCGATGTTGGCCTCGACGCTCATGTGCGGGAACAGCGCATAGCCCTGGAACACCATGCCGGCGGCGCGCTGTTCGGCCGGGCGGTCGGTGATGTCGGTGCCGTCGCTGAAAAGCTTGCCTTGGGACGGCTGCACGAAGCCGGCCAGGATCATCAGGAACGTGGTCTTGCCCGAACCGGAAGGGCCGAGCAGCGTCAGGAACTCGCCGCGGCCGATATTGAGCGACAGATTGTCCAACGCACGGAACGAGCCGAAGCTCTTGCCGATCCCGATTGCCTTGATCTCTGCGGCCCGGCCGGGTTGCTGCATCCTGCCTCTTCCTCAGTCCCAGGCGGAAATCGTAGGCAGGCCGACGGCTCACCGCAACCGAATAGTTTTCGCCGGATCGGCAAATTTGATTCACTTCTGCGCGCCTGGCGCCATTTCGCCCTCAATAGGGCTGAATACGGCTCTCCGAGAGCTTCGACCTCAGCCATCCCGCGAACGCGTCCAGCACCGGGTGCGAAGCCTTGGCGTGTTCGGAGACGAGGAAATAGGAGCGCGGCGACTTGATCGCGATGTCGAACGGCCTGACCAGACGGCCTTCGCTGAGTGCCCGGCGACTGGTCAGTTCATCGCCCATGGCAATGCCCTGGCCCGCAATCGCCGCCGAGAAGACGAGGTTCATGTCGGAAAAGAAGATGCCGCCCTCGGTGTCGGGGTTTTCGACCTTGGACAGGGCCAGCCAGCGCGCCCAATCCTCGGTATCGTCGAGATGAAGCAGATTGGCGCGCAACACGTCCGCCGGCTTCGAAAAGCCGCCGACCTTGTTCAGCAGCGTCGGGCTGCAGAGCGGCGTGAACGAGATTTCGCACAGCAGCTCGGCCATGCGGTTCGGCCAGTTGCCGACGCCAAAGGCAATGAAGGCGTCAGCATCGGCATTGCTGACCTCATCGAGCCGCCTGGGGGTCAGGATACGCAGCGCCACATCGGGGTACATCTGACGGAATTCGCCAATATGAGTGCATAGGAACAGCGAGGCGAAGCCCGGCGTACAGGAGACGGCGAACGAACCGCCGACGCCTGTGCCGGCATCGCGCGTCACCGCATCGCCGAGAACGGTCAGCGCCTTGCGCACGTCACTGGCATAGCGCTGGCCGCGCGGGGTGAGCGCGACGCCCTTGCCGATGCGCTCGAGCAGATCGAAGCCGAGGTCGCGTTCGAGCAGGCGCAACTGGTGGCTCACCGCGCTGCGGGTGAGGTGCAGTTCGTCGGCCGCGCGCCAAACGCTGCCATGCCTCGCGAAACTGTCTAGGGCGCGCAGCGCCTGTGTGGATGGAATTCTCAAGAGGTGAACCGAATTTGCATGAACCGGGAAAACATATCACTTTTTGGCGAGCCGCTTCACTGCTTTCTTTGAGGCATGGACAAACCGGGGACGACATCGGCGCAAGACACAGCGCTAGCCTGCATCGACGGCATCCAGCCGCAGCTGTCGCAATGGACGCGCACCATTTTCGATTTCGGCGAGACCGCCTGGCGCGAATACCAGTCGGCTGCCTGGTATGTGGCGCGGCTGAAGCATGAGGGTTTTTCCGTCGAGGAGAGCTCGGGCGGCATGCCGACGGCCTTTTGCGCCCACTGGACGAATGGCGCCGGGCCGACCATCGGCCTCTATGCCGAATATGACGCCGTGCCCGGCAATTGCCAGGATGCGGTGACGATAAAGCAGCCGCGGCACGGGCTTGGCGTCGAGGCCGGCGGCCACACCGATCCGCATTCGGGGCTGGGCATGGCAAGCCTCGGCGGCCTGCTCGCCACGAAGGCGGCGATGCAGCGCCACGGCATCCCAGGTACGTTGCGCTTCACCGGCGAGCCGGCGGAGAAGGTGCGCGGCTCGAAACCGATCCACGCGGCGAAGGGTTACTATGACGGCCTTGCCGGCATGATCTCCTTCCATCCCTTCTATATGCTGCCGCTTTGCAACACGGCGCGCTGGGATACGCATTGCGGTGCGGCCTATGCCATGGTCTACCGCTTCATCTGCGACGAGCCCGAAAATTGGGTTCGCTCAAGCGACGGCGCGCCGATCCCGCAGGCGCATTCGGCGGTCCGCGCGCCCGGCGCCAACGACGCGCTGATGACAATGTACATGGTCTCCAAGGCGCTGCGCGATTCCATGCTGCCTCACCAGGGCGGCTGGTCGATCAGCGAGGCGATCCTGACGGCTGGGCAGGCGACCGCCGACAATCTGCCGGCCGGTCTCGCAGAGATCCAGTACATGATCCGTGTGCCGACCGTCGGGATGGCCGAACAGGTGACAGCCGTGCTCGACCGCAATGCCGCGGCCGCCGCCGCGATCAGCGGCTGCCGCCATGAACGCCATTGGGTGTCGAAGTCGCGCCCGGGGCTTGCCAATCACGCCATGGCCGGGATTGCCTTTGAAGCGCTGTCGACGGTCGGGCCGCCACGCTGGGACGAGGCGGCGCGGAAAATCGGCCGTGAAATCCAGGTCAATGCCGGGGGCGCCGCGAGCGAGAATCCGTTCATCGACGAGTTGGAGCGGCTGATCGCGCCGCAGGAAGCCGAGGCGATCCTGCGCCGCGACCTGCCGCCCTCGCAGGTGAATTCGACCTCGGACGACTACACCGACATGAGCTGGCATGCACCGACGGCAAGGGTCTATGTGGCGCGCCCGGCGCTGCGCTCGACAGGCGGCCACGCCTATCCGACCTGGGCGATGAACGCGCTGGGCGGTATTGCCGCCACCATCGATCCGATGGTCACCTGCGCGGCGAAAACGATCGCTCTGGCGGCGCTGCGCCTGCTCGAGGACGCAAAAGCCCGCGATGCGGCGATGGACGAGTTCATCACCCGCACTGGCGGCGGCGTTGGCGGGTCGAACTGGATCGCGCCGCTCTGCGACTACGAACCGCCGATCAACTTCCGCTGGCCGGAATATGTCACAACCGCGCGTGGCCGCGACTGGTGGATCCCAAGCAATGCATGACCCGACCAACCCTTGAGAACAAGCCCACGAGGAGAACCGCATGACCGTTCATGATCGCATCGTCGCCGAGCCGTTTTCGCTGCAGCGCCGCAATCCCAACGGCGGCACCAAGCCGCTGACATATTGGGGTTTCGCCAACGAGACCGACGTGCTGACCGACGTGCTGCTCGGATCGCCGAACTTCCTGCGCCATCTGTCCACCAGTTCGCTGTCGCGAAAACATCTGCGCGAGGCGCCCTGCAACGTCCAGATCGCGCAGGCGCAGCACAAGGACCTTGTCGCCGCCTACGAGCATTTTGGCGTGAACATCCACTGGCACGAGCCGACGCCGGAACTGCCGATGCAGGTCTATTCCCGTGATTCCAGCGTGATGACGCCGTATGGCGCCTTCATCACCGCCATGGCCAACTGGTGGCGGCGCGGCGAGAATTACGCGGCGATCCGCACCTATGAAAAGCTCGGCATCCCGATCTACGACATGGTCACCGCGGGCACATTCGAGGGCGGCGACTTCAACGTCATCGAGGACGGCGTCGTGCTGATCGGCTGCGGCGGCGCCCGGACGCAGGAGGAAGGTGCCCGCCAGGTGCAGTCATGGTTCGAGAAAGAGGGCTGGGAAACCCGCATCGCCTTCATCGACGAGTATTACGTGCATATCGACCTGATGGTCGTGCCGATCGCCGAAAAGCTTACCGCGGTGTGCCTCGCTTGTACCGACCCCGGGATCGTCGACTGGCTGAAGGGCAAGGGCCACGAGATCATCGACGTTCCGTTCCAGGACACGATGGCGCTCGGCTGCAACTTCATGTCGCTCGGCAAGGACAGGGTCATCGCGCCAACGTCGAGCCAGACGCTGATCGGCCAGCTCAAGGCGCGCGGCTTCGAGGTCGCGGCCATCGACATGAGCGAGATCTCCAAGACCGGCGGCGGCATTCACTGCATGGCGCAGGCGCTGAAGCGCGAAGCGGCATAGGGCAGCCGCTCCCGCCGGTATTGAACGGCAGGCACGACACCCGCGCTGGATGGGTTCGTGAGATCGGCCCGACGCGTTGTCCACTTTCCATCAGGATGGACAACGCCCGGGATCGGTTTTACGAGTCAGGCGAACCAGCGGAGATGTTCGCGCGTCCCAATGAACAAGATCGATACCCACACCAGCAAAGGCACCGACGAACGCTCGACTGCCACCAGCCTCTTGCGGCTGGGCACGCGGTTGAAGCTTTCCCGGCAGACACGCGGCCTGACCTTGAAGGCGCTCGCGGATGCCGCCAACTGCTCCGAGAGCCTGCTTTCCAAGGTCGAGAACGGCAAGGTCTCGCCCTCGCTTCCGATGCTCCACCGGCTTGTCGAGGTGCTCGGCACGAATATCGGCTGGATGTTTGAGGAAGCCGACGGCGAGGAAGGCATCGTCTTCCGCGCGGGAGCGCGGCCGTTGATCGCGCTCGATCCGCTGCGGCGCGGCGAAGGTATTTCGCTCGAGCGCGTCATTCCCTATTCGCCCGGCCATCTCCTGCAGTGCAACATCCACCATATCGAGGCGGGCGGCGAAAGCGCCGGCCCGATCCAGCATGCCGGCGAGGAAGTCGGCTACCTGCTGGAGGGAGCCATCGAACTGATGGTCGGGGACAAGACGTTTCGCCTGACGACTGGCGATTCCTTCGTTTTCAATTCTGAACTACCGCACTGGTACCGCAATGTCGGCGATGAACGCGCCAGCATTTTCTGGGTAAACACGCCGGCGACGTTCTGATCCGACGCGGCTTCGCGCTCCTTTCGCCAATGCTAATTCAAGTCACTTGACAATCAATCAAGTATCTTGAATTATGCCTGTGCGCTCAGCGCCAGGTGAGCCCGATCAAGGGCCTTTTCGCAAAACCAAGGGGAACCGGAATGCGTCTTACCAAGATCCTTTCAGGCTGCGCGGCAGCCATCGCCATGACCCTCGCCCTCGGCTCTGCCTCCGCCATGGCCGAGACCTATGCGCTCGTCACCATCAACCAGCAGGCTCTGTTCTTCAACCAGATCAATGACGGCGCGACGGCCGCGGCAAAGGCTGCCGGCGTCGACCTCGTCATCTTCAACGCCAACAACGTGCCGAGCGCGCAGAACGACGCGATCGAGAACTACATCACCCAGAAGGTCGACGGCATCATTCTCGTGGCCATCGATGTCAACGGTGTGAAGCCAGCGATCACCGCGGCCAAGGCGGCCGGCATCCCGGTCATCGCCATCGACGCGCAGATCCCGAATGGCGACAACGTCGCCTTCGTTGGCGTCGACAACACCAAGGCCGGCGAGGATATCGGCAAGTTCTACGCCGACTACGTCAAGACCAAGCTGAACGGCACCGCCAAGATCGGCGTCGTCGGCGCGCTCAACTCGTTCATCCAGAACCAGCGGCTCGATGGCTTCAAGAAGGCCGTCACCGACAGCGGCCAGAAGGTCACTTTCCTCGACACGGTCGATGGCCAGAACGTGCAGGACGTGGCGTTGTCGGCCTCCGAAAACCTGATGACGGCCAATGCCGACATGACGACGCTCTATGCGACCGGCGAACCGGCGCTGCTCGGCGCAGTCTCCGCCGTCACCAGCCAGGGCCGCACCGGCGACGTCAAGGTGTTCGGTTGGGATCTGACCAAGTCGGCCGTGCAGGGCCTCGAAGAGGGCTGGGTCATCGCCGTCGTCCAGCAGGATCCGGCGGGTGAAGGCAAGGCTGCCGTCGAGGCCTTCGGCAAGCTCAAGAAGGGCGAGAAGATCGATCCGGTCATCAATGTTCCGGTCACCATCGTGACCAAGGAAAATGTCGGCCAGTTCAAGGACATGTTCAAGTAATATCCTCCCAGACGGCCGGGTTGCGCATCGACCTGATGGTCGCTTGCGTAGCCCGGCAACCGAATGAACATGCCGCTTTGAGACTGGAACCATGATGAGCGATGGCGAGACCTACCGCGTCAGGATGACCGGTATTTCCAAACGATACGGCCCGATCCAGACGCTTGACGAGGTTGCGCTGCACCTGAGGCCCGGCGAAGTGCTCGGGCTGGTCGGCGACAATGGCGCCGGCAAATCGACCCTGAGCAAGGTCCTGTCCGGCGCCGTCATTCCGGATTCCGGCACCATCGAGATCGACGGCAAGGCCGTCTCCTTCTCATCGCCGGCGGATGCCCGCGCCGCGCGGGTGGAGATGGTCTACCAGGACCTGTCGCTCTGCGACACGGTTGATGTGGCGGGCAATCTCTTTCTCGGCCGCGAACCGCGCCGCAGCGTTCTCGGCGTCCCCTTTCTCGACAACAGGCGCATGCATGACGAGACGCGCGCCATGCTCGACCGGCTCGGCATCGTCATCGCCGACACCAGGCTCAAGGTCGAAAACCTGTCCGGCGGACAGCGCCAGTCGATCGCCATTGGCCGCGCAGCCTCCTTCGATCCGTCGGTGCTGATCATGGACGAACCGACCGCGGCGCTTGCCGTGGCGGAAGTCGAGGCGGTGCTGGAGCTTATCCGCACCGTCAGCGCCCGCGGCGTCAGCGTCATCCTGATCACCCATCGGCTGCAGGATCTGTTCCTGGTCTGCGACCGAATCCAGGTCATGTATGAGGGGCGCAACGTCGCCGAACGCAGGATCGGCGAGACCAGCATCGAGGAGGTCGTCAACCTGATCGTCGGCCGGAAATTCAACGCGCGCTCGGCGCGCGCCAGCCGTGATGAGGCGGTACAGCCATGAATGCCACCTCTTCGTCAGCCGATATGGCGGCTCCGCCGTCCAGCCGCGTCCGCAAGAAAAGTTGGAAGGACGTGGCGCTCGCCAATGGCAGCGTCGTCTCGATCGCGCTGTTCTTCATTGCGGTCTGCGCGGTCTTCTCGCTGATCACCGGCTCCTTCCTGACAACCCCCAACCTGCTGAACATCGTTCGCCAGTCGGCGCCGCTGCTGATCGTAGCGGCGGCCATGACCTTCGTCATCACCACCGGCGGCATCGATCTGTCGGTCGGCTCCGTGCTGGCGCTCGCCGCGACGCTCTCGGCCGTCCTGCTGCAGGCCGGCCTGCCCTGGCCGCTGGTCGTCGTCGCCATGCTGGCGCTGGGCGCCGCAATCGGCGCCTTGCAGGGGTTCTTCATCGCCTATGAGCGCATTCCGGCTTTCATCGTCACGCTTGCCGGTCTGTCCGTCATCCGCGGTGTGGCGCTGCTGATCACCGGCGGCTATTCGATCCCGGTCGAGCCGACGAGCCTGTTCGTCAGCATCGGCCGGGCCTGGTTCCTCGGCGTGCCTGTGCCGGCGCTGCTGGCGCTTGCCGTGCTGATCGTCGCCTATCTCGCCTTCAACCAGACGCCGTTCGGGCGCTACGTGACCGGCATCGGCGCCAATACCGAGGCTGTGCGCCGCGCCGGTGTCGATACGCGCTTCATGACGCTGTTCGTCTACATCCTGTCGGGCATGGCGGCAGCGTCGGCCGGCATCATTCTGGCGGCACGGCTCGGTTCCGGCTCGTCGAACTCCGGCCAGGGCTTCGAACTCGATGTTATCGCCGCGGTCGTGCTTGGCGGCACCAGCCTGTTTGGCGGGCGCGGCACGATCATCGGCACTGTGCTTGGCGCGCTGACCGTCGCGGTCATCGGCAACGGGCTGATCCTGGCGCATATGTCGCCATTCCTCACCCCGATCGTTACTGGCACGATCATCCTCATTGCCATCTGGCTCAATTTCCGCCTGTTCAAGGGCGCGGTGCGGAGCCGCTGACATGGATCATCTGTTCGATGACAAGCCTAGGGAGCGGGCGCCGATCGGCGTCCGTTCCGGCACCGTGATGACCGTCACCGGCCCGGTGGCGATCGCGGATATGGGCGTCACGCTGATGCATGAACACATCCTGCTCGACGGCGCGACATCCTGGAAATGTCCCTGCCACCCCGACGAGAAGAAGATCGCCGAGCAGCCGGTCAGCATGGACATCATCGGCGAACTGCGGATGAACCCCTACATGAACCGCGACAACGTCTCGCTCGACGACAGCGACTTGGCGCTTTCGGAACTGGCGAAGTACCGCGCGCTCGGCGGCCATACCGTGGTTGATGCGACCAATATCGGCATAGGCCGCGATCCGGTGAAGCTGGCACGCATCGGCCGCGCCTCCGGGTTACGCATTGTAATGGGCACCGGCTTCTACCTACAGCACACCCATCCCGACTGGCTGAAGGCGATGGACGTTGACGACGTCACCGAATTCCTGGTCAACGATGTCGGCGGCGGGGCGACGCAGCCCGAAATCATGGCAGGCATCATCGGCGAGGTCGGCGTCAGCAAGGATTTCACCGACGAAGAGCGCAAGTCGCTGCGCGCTTCAGCCCGAGCTTCGAAAATCACCGGCGTGCCGCTGACCATCCATCTGCCCGGCTGGGAGCGGCTGGCGCATGAGGTGCTCGACGTGGTGGAGGCGGAAGGTGCCGATCTCAGGCACACGGTGCTTTGCCACATGAACCCTAGCCACAACGACCTCGCCTACCAGAAAAGCCTGGCCACGCGCGGCGCCTTCCTGGAATACGATATGATCGGCATGGATTTCTACTATGCGGACCAGGACGCCCAATCACCGTCCGACGAGCAGAATGCGCAGGCGATCCGCTCGCTGATCGACCTGGGGCTCGTCGACCGCATCCTGCTGTCGCAGGACGTTTTCCTGAAGATCATGCTGACCCGCTTCGGCGGCTTCGGCTACGGCTTCATCCTCAAGCACTTCGTGCCTAGGCTGAAACGCCATGGTGTCGACCAGACGGCAATCGACCGTATGCTCATCGACAACCCAAAGACCGTTTTCGCGGCGTAGGCCGACGACAAAATCGACATAGGAGCAAGCATGTCCAAAAAGAAGGTTCTCCTCGCCGGCGAGTCCTGGGTCTCGACCGCGACCCATATCAAGGGCTTCGACCAATTCCCGACCGTGACCTATCACACGGGTGCCGATGAATTGCTGGCGGCGCTGAAGGACGGCCCGTTCGACGTCACCTTCATGCCGGCGCATGAGGCGCAGCGGAACTTCCCGCAGACCATGGAAGCGCTGTCGGCCTATGACGCGGTCGTGCTATCCGATATTGGTGCCAACACGCTGCTGCTCCACCCCGACACCTGGGTCCACTCCAAGCCGACACCGAACCGGCTGCGCCTGCTGCGCGACTATGTCGGCAAAGGCGGCGGCCTGCTGATGTTCGGCGGCTATTACAGTTTTCAGGGCATCAATGGCGGCGCACGCTATCACAAGACGCCGGTCGAGGATGTTCTGCCAGTCGCCTGCCTGCCGGTCGACGACCGCGTCGAGGTACCCGAAGGCTATGCGCCGGTCGTTGTCGGCCCCCAGAGCCATCATATCCTCAAGGGTCTGGGCAAGGACTGGCCGATCCTGCTCGGTTTCAACGAGGTCACGGTCAAGGACGGTGCGGAAGTTCTGGCCACGGTTTCCTCCGACTACCGTTCGCTACCGCTGCTGGTGACGGGGTCATACGGCAAGGGCCGTACCGTCGCCTGGACCTCGGATGTCGGCCCGCACTGGCTGCCGTCGGGCTTCATCGCCTGGAACGGATACAAGACACTGTTCGAACAGATGCTCGGCTGGGCAACGGCCACAGTATGATCCCGAAAGGTGGATTCCGGTTTTCGGAAAAGATCATGCTCGAACCAAGAGATGGAGCCTTATCCCGATTTCATCGGGATAAGACAGGCTCCAGGGATTAGCCATGCGCGTCCATGTCGTCGGCAATGTCTGCGTCGATACGACGTTTCGGCTGGACCGGTTTCCACAGCCGGGTGAAACGTTGAATGCGTCGGAGCATGCCGACGGACTTGGCGGTAAGGGTGCGAACCAGGCGGTGGCCGCCGGCCGCTCCGGGGCCGATGTCCGCTTCCTTGCGGCGATCGGCAACGATGCCGCCGGAGCTTGGATCGGCGAGCAGTTGAGCCACGATCTCGACGTCGGCCATCTGACGACGCTGCCGCGGCCAAGCGACCGGTCGACTGTCATGGTCGATGCTCGAGGCGAGAACCTCATCGTCACCAGCGCGAGTTGCGCCGCCGCCTTCGATCCCTTGGCGGACAGCGATTTCCTGTCGTCGATCGAGCCCGGCGACATCGTGGTGATGCAGGGCAATCTGGACCCCGCCGTGACGACGGCTTGCCTGCGGACGGCGCGCGCCGCGGGAGCCATGACGATCTTCAATCCGAGCCCGCTCGCGGCTGGATATGCGCCGGATCTGAGCGACGTCAGCGTTGCCATTGCCAATTTGGGCGAAGCAACCCTTCTGACCGAAGCCGCGGAGCCGGCAGAGGCCGCCCGCGCGTTGATCCGTCAAGGCGCTGGCGCCGCCATCGTGACGCTTGGCGCGCTGGGCTGCCTGGTAGCCGATGGCGAAGGGCATATCGAATCGATCGCGGCGCCCAAGGTGGCCGTGATAGACACCAGCGGTGCCGGCGATGTCTTTTGCGGCTGCCTGACCGGCTGCCTCGCGGCCGGCATCGACCTCGCCGGCGCGGCGCGGATCGCGGTGCGCGCCGCGGCCATCTCGGTGGGACGCACCGGCACTCTCCAATCCTGCCCTGATAGGCGGGAGATGAAAACGCTCATGGAAACGACGGAAGCGGAAACCGCATGACAAAATCCCCCAAAGCCATCGGCTCCAAACAGGTCACGGATGACGCGCTGCGGTCGATCTTCGGCAGAAGCAAGGTGGTGATAGGCGTCGTTCACCTCGCCCCCCTGCCGGGCGCCCCGCGCTACGATGGCGAGGCGGTGGAGACCATCTACCAGCGCGGCCTCGACGACGCCAAAGCCTATCTCGATGGCGGCTGCGACGGCGTGATCGTTGAAAACCACGGCGACGTGCCGTTCGCCAAACCTGATGATATCGGCCCGGAAACCTCCGCCTACATGTCGGTCGTCTCCGACCGCATACGCAGGGAACTGGGCCGGCCGGTCGGCATCAACGTGCTCGCCAACGCGTCCATTCCCGCCCTTTCTATTGCCAGCGCCTCCGGTGCATCCTTCGTGCGTGTCAATCAATGGGCCAATGCCTATGTCGCCAATGAGGGCTTCATCGAAGGCGAAGCGGCGCGCGCCATGCGCTTCCGGTCCAGGCTCCGGGCCAATGGCATCCGTATTTTCGCCGATGCCCATGTCAAGCATGGCGCCCATGCCATCGTCGGCGATCGGCCGGTCGAGGAACAGGTCAAGGACCTGGTGTTCTTCGACGCCGACGCCGTGATCGCCACCGGCCAGCGCACCGGCCACGCCGCCGACCTCGACTATATCAGGATGATCAAGGAGGCAGCTGGATTGCCGACGCTGGTGGGAAGCGGCGTAGGCCCCGACAATGCCAACGACATCCTCGACATTGTCGACGGTGTCATCGTCGCCAGTTCCTTGAAGCATGATGGCGTCTGGTGGAACCAGGTCGATCCGCAGCGGGTGAAGGCCTTCATTGGTGGCCTCAAGCGGTGACTCGAGTGCCAGAGATCAATGGCGAGCGCCTGCTTGGGCGGCTCGACGCGTTCGCCCGGATCGGCGCGACCGCGGCCGGAGGCGTCAACCGGCAGGCCTTCAGCGTCGAGGACCGCGGCGCCCGGCGCCTGCTGGCCGAATTGGCGCTGGAGCGCGGCTTCACGGTTTTTCAGGACGGCATCGCGAACCTTTTCGTCCGCCGCGAAGGGCGGGATGCCGCGCTGCCGCCGCTGATGATCGGCAGCCACCTCGACAGCCAGCCGACCGGCGGGCGGTTCGACGGCGCGCTGGGCACGCTTTGCGCCTTCGAGGCGCTCGAAGCGCTTGAGGACGCACAGGCGGCAACCCGGATGCCGGTCGAGGTGGTTGCCTGGGCCAACGAAGAAGGCAGCCGCTTCGCGCCCGGCGTCATGGGCTCGATGGCCTTCACCGGCGCCGATGTCACCGCATGGGCATCGATTGTCGGTGCTGACGGCGCGTCGCTCGCAACCGAACTCGAAGCAACGATCGCCGCCCTGCCGGAAGCGAGCCTTCGCCCGACCGGCATGCCGCTGTCAGCCTATATAGAGCTGCATATCGAACAGGGCCCCGCGCTCGAAAAGGAACTGACGCCGATCGGCGTCGTCACCGCCGTTCAGGGCACGCGCTGGCTGGAAGTCTCCATCACGGGCGCTGCCGGTCATGCCGGCACGACAGGCCTGGCCTACCGCAGGGATCCGATGGTCGCCGCCGTTGCCGCGATGCACAGGCTGCAGACCACGATCATGCCGCCCGACACCAGCGCGCGGCTGACGGTGGGCCGGATCTCGGCTCAACCGGGATCGATCAACGCCATACCGCAATCCGTCACCTTCACAGTAGATCTCAGACATCCTCGACCGGAACGGCTCGATGCCATCGAGGCGGAGGTGCACCGGGTCTGCGCGGCGGAGGCGGAGGTTCAGCACTGTTCGGCAACGATCAGGCGATCTTTCGACATGCCGGGGGCGGCATTCTCTCCCGACATGATCAAGATCGTCGAGGAAGCCGCCAATTCCCTCCAGCTGCCGCATAAACAGATGATATCGGGCGCATTTCATGACGCGCTGTTCATCGCCCGCGTAGCGCCCGCCGCAATGATTTTCGTGCCGTGCCGAGACGGGCTGAGCCACAACGAGGCGGAGTATGTGGAGCCCGAGCACACGATTGCCGGCGCGCGCGTCCTGCTACGGGCGAGCATCGCGGCGGCCTCGCCGCGATGACCAGCCAAGAAGCCGCCAGCTCTGGCGCATCGTTTTCGTGGCGGCAGTCCCGGTTCATGCCTCCCCTGCTCGTCAATCGATAAACCTTGCGGCTGTGTCGTCGCCGCCCTTGTGGGCGCCACCAAAATGGATGAATAGTCAAAGAGGGCGTCGCCCTGAAATTGCCGGCTTGCGGTTTTCAGGTCATGCTACAGCCGAGCCGGGTTTTTGAATGGTCAGCCCTGAACCGCGCAAGAGAAGAGGTCGGATCGCGTCGCGCCTTCTGGCGCTGGACGCTTGGATCGATTCCTCGCTCTACGAGATCGGGTTCCAGGCGCGGCAGTTCTGGGAAGCGGCAACGATCTTCTCGCGGCGCTTTCGCCTGAAGGGCTGGCGGCGCGGCATCATCGAACTGTTGAGCGAAGGCTTTACGCTCGGCGCCGGCGGCATGGTGGTGATGCTTGCGCTGGCCATTCCGGCTTTCCAGGATACGGCGGGCGACTGGCGCGCCCAGGGCGACTTCGCCGTCACCTTCCTCGACCGCTACGGCAACGAGATCGGCCAGCGCGGCATCATCCAGCGTGATTCCGTGCCCGTCGACGAGATGCCGGATCACGTCATCAAGGCGGTGCTGGCGACCGAGGATCGGCGTTTCTTCGAACATTACGGCATCGACGTTTTGGGGCTTTCCCGCGCCATCTTCGAGAATGTGCGGGCAAACTCCGTCGTCCAGGGCGGCTCCAGCATCACCCAGCAATTGGCCAAGAACCTGTTCCTGACCAATGAGCGGACCTTCGAGCGCAAGATCAAGGAAGCCTTCCTGTCGCTGTGGCTCGAAGCCAATCTGTCGAAGAAGGAAATCCTGCAGCTCTATCTCGACCGCGCCTATATGGGCGGCGGCACGTTCGGCATCGAGGCGGCGGCCGACTTCTATTTTGGCAAGAGCGTCAAGGATTTGAATCTTGCCGAGGCGGCGATGCTGGCCGGCCTGTTCAAGGCGCCGACCAAATATGCGCCGCACATCAACCTGCCGGCCGCGCGTGCGCGCGCCAATGTAGTGCTGTCCAATCTTGTCGATTCGGGCTTCATGACCGAGGGCCAGGTGCTGCAGGCAAGGCTGCATCCGGCCGACGTCGTCGACCGCGGCGAACAGAAGAGCCCCGACTACTACCTCGACTGGGCCTTCGACGAGGTCAAGAAGATCGCCAAGCCGGGGCAACACTCGCTGGTTGCCCACACCACCTTCGACGCCAACATCCAGAAGGCAGCGGAGGAGTCCGTCGAGTTCCACCTGCGCCAGTTCGGCAAGGAATACAACGTCACCGAAGGCGCCGTGGTGGTCATCGAAACCAATGGCGCGGTCCGCGCCATCGTCGGCGGCCGCGACTACGGCGCCAGCCAGTTCAACCGCGCCACCAAGGCTTTGCGCCAGACCGGTTCGTCGTTCAAACCGTATGTCTACGCCACGGCGATGGAACATGGCTTTACGCCGAACTCGATCATCTCGGGCGGACCGATCAGCTGGGGCAACTGGTCGCCGCACAATTACAGCGGTGAGTCGGCGGGCAACATCACGCTGCTGATGGCGATGGCCAAGTCGATCAACACCGTGCCGGTGCGGCTGGCCAAGGACCATCTCGGCATCGCGCCGATCAAGGCGATGGCGGAATCATTCGGCGTGGAATCCCCTCTCGAGGGCCACAAGACCATGGTGCTCGGCACGTCGGGCATGACCGTGATGGACCAGGCGACGGGCTACAGCGTGTTCGCCCAGAACGGCTTCGTCGGTTCCCGGCACGGCATCACCCAGCTCGTCACCCGCACCGGAGAGGTGGTCTATGACTGGACCAAGGACGCCCCCCCGCCGCACCGGGTGCTCTCGGAGCAGGCGCTGAAATCCATGAACACCATGCTGGCGGCCGTGCCGGTGATTGGCACGGCGCGGCGGGCGCAAATTCCCAACATCGTCGTCGCCGGCAAGACCGGCACGACGCAATCCTACCGCGACGCCTGGTTCGTCGGCTTCACCGGCAACTACACGGCGGCCGTTTGGCTGGGCAACGACGATTTCACCCCGACCAAGAACATGACCGGCGGCTCGCTGCCGGCGATGGTGTGGCAGCGCCTGATGGTCTACGCGCACCAGAACATCGACCTGAAGCCGATCCCCGGCATCGACAAGCCGTTCGTCGACGAAGAGACCGCCGCCAAGGCCGCGGAAGCGCAGAAGAAGAGCGATGACCAGGCAGCAGCCGACGCAGCGGCCGAACGCCCTGCGGTGCTGTCCAGCCGGACCACGCAGACGCTGCGGGACATGACGCAGCTGTTCCAGTCGGCGCCCAAACTCGACGCCCCTGCCCCGCCCGAAACGCTTTCGGCACTGTGACATCAGCCCAGGCGCGGGCCGGGCCGACAGGCAAATCCATCGCGCCGGCTTGCCACAAGGCCCCGCGCCGCGATATCCCCGAAGGGCAATCCTTCGCGCACGCGGCCCTTCATGCTCAAGAACGCCTTCCTGATGCTGCTTTCGCTTGCCATAGCCATTGGCGGCGGCGGCGCAAGCGTCTGGTATGCGTTGAAGATCCAGGACGGTGTCGGCGCGATCCGGATCGGCCAATGGACCGCCTTTCCAGACATCGGCACGCCGGCCGCCGACCCCTATTCCAAGGCGCGTGTGGCGCGCGAGGGGGTGCTGGCGCTCGGCCGCGCCGAAGGCCTGTCCTTCGTCGCCGAACATGACGCCGCCGGCGACCAGCTCCAGCGGGAATGCAGCTACAGGATAGAGGGCAGATTCCCGACAGCCCGCTTCTGGACGCTCTATGCCGCCGATCAATCGCTCGGCGTCGTCGACACGGGCAAGTCGCGACTTGCAGCCCTTCAGTCCTACGAGGTGCTGCGCCAGGCCGACAATTCCGTGATCATTTCGGTCGGCCATCATCCGATGCCCGGCAACTGGCTTTTGACCGACGGTTCCGGACGAATGTATTTCGTCCTGACCTTCTACGACACGCCGATTGCCAGCAGCACCGGCCTGTCGGACGTCTCGCTGCCCAGGATCGTGAAGGCAGGCTGCGATGCGTAGTGTCTATGCAGCGATGCGCAGGCTCTTTCACGCCGTCCTGCTTGGCCTCGTCGGCGCCGGCATCGTGCACATCGTGGTGCTGCTTCTGGTGCCGGTTTTTTCGGAACGCGACGCCTGGTCGCGGCTGTCAATGGCGTCCGATCTCTACCGGATGAACCGGCTGGATGCCGAGGCGGGCGGCGCGCCGGTGGTGAAATCGGTCGACCCGCTGTTTTACGCCTCGGCCTGCCGGTTCGATCTCGAGGAAGGCGTGGTCCGCATCAGGGCGCCGGGGAATGTCCCCTTCTGGTCGGTGTCGGTCTATGACCGCAGCGGCCACAACATCTATTCCTTCAACGACCATACGGCGAACGGCGGCAAGCTCGATGCCGTGGTGCTGACGCCAGCGCAGATGATCGACGTGCGCAAGGACTTGCCCGAGGACCTGCAGGGCGCGATCTTCGTCGAAGCGCCGATCGACGAGGGCATCTTCGTTATCCGCAGCTTTGTGCCCGACGACAGCTGGAAGCCGATCGTGTCGCGCTTTCTCGATCAGAGTTCCTGCGAGCTGCAGGATTTCTAAGCGACCCAAGCCTACGAACTGGCGGCCTGACGGATCAGGTCACGGCTTCGGCAAGGCTCAGTGGTGCGGCACCGGCGTCCGGGGCGATCCCGGCTTGTCGGGCCCGGCAGGCCGCGCTTCGCCGCTGCTGGACCGCTCATAGCGGATGCCTGGAAAAATGATCACCGCCGCCGGTATTTCGGTGGTTTGCTTGGCTCGATTGGTCGGTGCCGCACGCGGCACGAAAGACAGTACCATGCCCATGATTCGCGCATTCCTCTCGGTTTCCCCGGAGCACAACGCAACGCCTCCAAATATCATTAAGGCCGGCAGAGGGTTAACGGAGCGCTAACGGATCACCGCTAACTTGATCTTTGTCTTGAGGTCAGCAGGTTCTGACCGAGGCAACCGCTCAACCGACACAGTCCCGGCTGAGCGTGATCAAGGCTGTGTATCGAGTATCGGGTATCTTTCGTGTCATCTTCGGACTTCAGGCAAATCGCGATACGGACGGAAGCGGGCAAGGCCGAAAGGCTGTTCCGCGCCGCGGTGTCGGCGTTCTGCTCGTTGACCCGTCCGTCACGCCGCGAGATCGGCCAGCTCGAAGACCTGACGCTGCCGCTGTTCGACGACGTGTCAGTCGAATCGCGACGCTACGTGGCCGCCGCCCTTTCCGAATGCGAGTATGCCCCCGCGGCACTGGTGCGCCGGCTCTGCGAAGAACCGGTCGATATCGCCGCGCCGCTTTTGATCCGCTCGCGCGCCGTCAGCGATATCGACTTGATTGCGCTCATCGGCCGGCATGGGCTGCCGCACGCGCGCGCCATCGCGCGGCGCAAGGACCTGAACCCGACCATCGCCGATCTGATCAGGGCGCTCGAACGGCCGACACTGGTGCGGGCGCGGGATCCGGAGGCGCAAGCCCCCGCCGCATCAACCGCCGCAGCCATAAACAAGGACACGGCCGAGAACAGCGCGACAAGCCAACAGTCTCCCGGCATTGCCGCCGAGAATGCGCGGCGCAGGCTGCGATCCATGATGCGCACCGGCGACGAAGCCTTGGCGGCGAAGGTCGATGCGTTCCCCGGCTCGGAAACCTATGTCAAACTGCGCGAGACGGCGCTGACGGGCAACGCCGCGTTCTTCCAGACGGCGCTTGCGGACGCCCTCGACATTGATTTTTCGACCGCGCGCTCGCTGACCGCCAACCAGAACTACGGCCCACTACTCGCGGCGTTGCGCTCGCTCGACTTCAGCGAGGATCGGGCCTTCCTGATCACGGTCGCCATCTATCCCAGCCTGTTCCCGCATCCGCAGGCCATCCGGACCTATCTCGACCGCTACCGCCTGCTGCATCGCGATGTGGCTCTGGATAGGGTGCGGAACTGGAAAGCCGAAACCTTGTCCAGAATGGTTCGCGACGTTTCGCCGGTAAACAGCGACAGCCGCAAGGCCTCGAACAGCGACGAAGGCGCGGCGCCCGCGCTCAGGGCGTCTTCACGGAAATAAGCTCCTCGACGGGAACGGTTCCTCCCTCGATCTCGACCACCCATATGTCGGGATCGAACTTCTTCTCCCGCTCGAGGCGTGCATCGAGGACCGCCGGATCGTCGCCGGCGGCGAGAAGGCTGAAGAAACGGTCGTCGGGCTTGGATGAATCATAGCTCGTCTGCGGCGCCGGCCCGTAGAGGGCGACTTCACCCAGCCTGCCGCGCGTCAGCACGAAAACAGCGCCGGCCTCGGTCGCGCCGCGGTTGACCACGGCGGCAAATCCGCCGGCGCTGAAAACCCGGCGGACCAAGGCAGAGACCCACAGATCCGATGTGACGCGCATGAAAACTCCGCAAACCGTGCGGGGCTATCTATCGATATTTGACTTGTTGGGCGAGCAGTCGTTTTGGGCTTCGTTCGTCTGACCTCAGTTGGTCAGGCCGATCTCGCGCATCTTGACGTAGACGATCTCGTCGGGCTCGCCGGTCTGCGGCAGCCCGAACAGCGACTGGAATTCCTTGATCGCCGCCTTGGTGCGCGCACCGACGACGCCGTCCAATTGCATGTCGTCATTGCCGAACGCCTTCAGCCCGGCCTGGATCTTGACGATACGGGGATCGGGTCCCTGGGCCGCAGCGGCGTCGACCTGCCCGGCATTCGGTTGGGCAGAATTCGTCTGCAGGGACACGGGCATGGCGGCCGGCGCCACGTCGGGACGGGGCTGCGGTTTCGGCACGGCGGCTGTCTTCGGCGTTGCGCCAAGCTGATCCAGCAGCAGAGCGTCGATCTCGCCGGAGGCGTTGAGCCCGACCTTCTGCTGATAGGCCTGTATGGCCTTGCGCGTGTTGGGGCCGGAAATGCCGTCGACCGTGCCGGGATAGAAGTCGAGATCCTTCAATATGCCCTGCACCTGCTCGACCACCGGATCGCCATTCATCGGCGCCGGTGCCGCATTGGGCCGCACGATGTTGATCGTGGTCTCCGGCTCGTCGGAGGCAGTGTGCGGAAAACCCTGGAAATTGCGGGTGGCAAAGAACGCCCCGGCGTGCGGGAAAGGCTGATACCACAGTGCATTGGCCGAGACATAGAACAGCGTCACCAGGAATGCCGTCGACCCGCCCACCAGCACGGGATTGCGAGAAATCATCCCGCCGACGGCGATGGCACCGTCCTGGAAGGCGGTGCTGCGGCGTTTGACCGCCTTCTTAGGCTGTTTTGCGGAGCGAGCCATTCCTGTCCCCTTTCGCCCTCGTCGCCGGCATCGTCAGCACCCCTGCCTGGCTCGCCGGGCGCCCCTTCGGCCCGCTGACCGGCAGGCTGATGGTCACCGTGGTGCCCTCGCCCGGCATGCTTTCGATGGACATGGTGCCCTCGTGCAGCGCCACCAGTCCCTTCACCAGTGACAGGCCAAGACCGGTCCCCTCGAAACGGCGGGTATAATCGTTCTGGATCTGCGTGAAGGGCTTGCCGAGATTGGCGAAATCCTCCTCGGCAATGCCGATGCCAGTGTCCCTGACCCAGAAATGCAGGCGCGAACCGATCCGCTTGGCGCCGACGACGACATCGCCGCCGTCAGGCGTGAACTTGATCGCATTGGAGACGAGATTGATGAGGATCTGCTGCACGGCGCGGCGATCGGCATTGATGTCGCCGGCGTCGGGAGCGACTTGTGTCTGCAAATCGATGTTCTTGGCCTGCGCCTGGAGTCGCATCATCGACTGGCACATTTCGACCGCTTCCAGGAACCGGAACGGCTCCGGTTCCGCCGTGTAGGCGCCGGATTCGATCCGCGACACGTCGAGTATGGATGTGACGACGGCCAGCAGATGCTGGCCCGAATCCCGCACCAGGCCGACATATTCCTTCTGGCGCGGATCCTTGAAGGCGCCGAACATCTCATGCAGCAACATGTCCGAGAAGCCGATGATGGCGTTCAGCGGCGTGCGCAGTTCGTGGCTCACCACCGCCAGGAACCGGCCCTTGGCCACTTCCGCGGCGGCCGCCGTCTCATTGGCCTGCGCGAGATCCGCACGCAGCCGGGCCGTCTCGTCATTCTCGCGCAGGACCAGCGTGAAGACGTCGCTCTGCTCCTCACCGCGAACCATTTCGAGCAGGAACGGCCGATAATTGTCGGCCATCAGACGGCTGTCATTCTGGCGATTGTCATTCTGGCCGCCACCGTTCTGGGGCAGCCTGACGCGCAATTCGAGGCAGCGCGACAGTGCACCATCGCGCATGTCGGCCAGGGCGCTAAGATAAGCGACGCGGTCCGACAGATGGATGCGGTCGAAGAAGCCGGTTCCCGACAGCAGTTCCGGCGGCAATTTCAAGAGTGTGCGCGCCTTGGCGGACGCATCGAGCACCTCGCCCTGGCGGGCGACCCGCAAGATCACCGCGTCGATGATGTCTTCCAGCCGCTCGCCGGTATCCGGCGTATCGGCGGCACCGGCGCTCTCGCGAAACGCCGACAGGCGCGGGATCAGCGTCAGCGCCCAGGCCAGCGGCACCAGCCAATGCCAGGCGGCTATCTGCGCGCCCGCGAAGAGCAAGAAGACCGCGGCCAGTGGCTGAAGGGCAATGGCGACAATAGCCGAGGCCGCCCCCCATAGGGCCGCACGCCGAGAGGCGCCGATCCACCAGGCTTCGAAGGGCAGCGCCACGGCAAGCATGGCGACAGGAGAGCTCAAACCGCCGGCGGCGGCGATGAGACCGCCAAGCGCAACGGCCGCCATCGCCAGGGAGATCGGAGCCGCCGCGGCCATCTTCCCGGTCGCCGCCACCAGCAGGGCGACGAACCAGCACAGACCGAAGGCGGCGAAGATGGCGGCCATGGTCACAGCGGCTCCCATGCCCGATGTAGCCAGCGTGACTGCGGCACCGGCGGCAAAGAACGGCGCCGCCAGCATGACGCCGATGAAACGGCGTTGGCGCTCGCGGCCGCTCTGCACGAGAATCGAAGGATGGACCATACGTTCGCAACCGGCTGCGATCGCGCCCGGCAATTCAGCGTATCTGGCCTTGATCGGCATCAACTCAACGCACTCGCACTCATCGTGAACAGCTCTGCTTTTGCAGATTGTTTTGATTGGCTCTGAAACTCTCATCCAGCGTTTAAGGAATGGATAAGGCAGCGCCGACCAAGGCCCGGCCTGTGGCAAATATCGGGATGGTGGCGGCCGAAAACCCGGGCAAATGCCACCATAGTAAATGGAGGGTTATCCGCGAACGCCTGCCATCAGCGGACCATGGACGGCGAGAGAACCGCCAAGATTCCAGAAAATCGCTATGGAAACAGTCAGATAGATGGTTATCACGGGGTAACGAAAACCGTCTCGATATGAAACAAATCCACGGCAAAACGCTTCGTTTCGAATTTGCCTAAAATTTGAGGAAAATTTTCGTCTAACCCGCAAGCCGTCCTTTGTGGCTGTGTGCCAACATCCTGCCCATAAAAGAGGTCATGCCATATGATGCATGATCCGGTCACGACGAGAGGCAAGGCATGTTCTTCCTGATAAGAATGGCTTTCTGGTTTTCACTGGTGCTTTTGGCGCTGCCGCTGAGCGTTGGTTCCGACGAGCCGGGGCAGGCAAGCGTCGGGCCGATCCAGGCCCTGTTCGCGGCACGCGACGCGGTGGGCGACATCGCCGGCATTTGCGAGCGCAAGCCCGATGTCTGTGAAACCGGCAAGTCGGCGATGCACACCATAACCGCGCGCGCCAAGGAGACCGCCAAGATCGCGGCCGCCATGCTGGATGACAAGTCTGCCGGCCCCGACACTTCGACAATGACGGGCAGCGTGGCGCAGGAGATCGTCCTGCCCGAAACGGTCAACCTGCCGATTAAGAATTAGGCTGCCGATAAAGAATTAAGCCGTCTCGACGGCGCACCGCGGGCCGTCTGCCCTCTCGACGCCCGCGGTGTCCTTGTTTTTCTCGTGACGCGACGCTGTCGCGTCACTATATCCGGCTCATGGCGACCACGATCCAGACGATCCGCGACGATTTTTCGTTCCTCGACGAATGGGAAGACCGCTACCGCTATGTGATCGAACTGGGCGAAGCGCTGCCGCCGTTTCCCGATGAGGAGCGCAATGCCGCCAACAAGGTGCCGGGCTGCGTCAGCCAGGTCTGGCTGACCACTGAACGGGGACCAGGCAGCGATCCGGTCATTACATTCACGGGCGATTCGGATGCTCATATCGTGCGCGGCCTGGTGGCGATCATGCTGGCGCTTTTTTCCGGAAGAACCGCCAGCGAAATCCAGAAGACCGATGCGGAAGCGACGCTGAAGGGGCTCGGTCTGGACGAGCATCTCTCGCCCCAGCGCGCCAATGGTCTTCGCTCGATGGTCAAGCGCATCAAGCGCGATGCAGAGGTGGCACTCGCGCAGACGGCCTGACGCCTCTGCGGCCGGCCAACGACCCCAATCCCCAAAAATCAAACGGCGCCCGAAGGCGCCGTTGATGTCGGTTCGACCGGACTGAGCAGCGACTAGCGCGCCTTGCGCTTGCGGCCAAGGCCCATCTTCTTTGCGAGCTGCGAACGGGCCGCCGCATAGTTCGGGGCTACCATCGGGTAGCTCGGGTCGAGATTCCACTTTTCGCGATACTGCTCCGGCGTCAGATCATAGTGGGTCATCAGGTGACGCTTGAGCGACTTGAACTTCTTGCCGTCCTCGAGACAGACAATGTAGTCGTCATGAACCGAGCGCTTCGGGTTGACAGCCGGCTTCTGCTTGTCGGCAGGGGGTTGTTCGGTGGTTCCGCCCACGCGCCCGAGAGCGGCATGGACATCCGAGATCAGGTTCGGCAGTTCGCCGACCGGCACGGGATTGTTGCTGACATAAGCGGCCACCACATCGGCGGTCAGCTCGATCAACGCATCATTGTTTCTGGAAGGTGTTTCGACAATATCCATGGTCTTCAGGCCCCAACAAGAGTTACGTCGGTCTGCGCCCTTTTTACAGGCAGGGCATCGCACGAATTTTCGGCAGGTAGATTTCCTGCGATTCGTGTCACGGGGACATCAATGCAACCACACAGCAAGTAAGTCAATTCGCTCTTTCGATTATATTTGGCAATGTTGATCAACTATTCGCCAATCAGCTTCAATCTTTCGTGCATCATGTAATTTTTCGATATTTCACCCGCCACACCGGCAAGGCCTACCGTTACGTCAGCTGTTCGTTACATTCGAGACAACTCACAAAGCAGGTTTCAATGCTCGGGTTTGCTTTGCCATCGCGCCAACAATCTTGGTTGTTCACATCTGTCCACAAAACCACAGGTTGCCGCACTTCTTTCACGAACCCTCGCCAGGTGACCTGCCTGCCGCGCGACCGCCCGGATCAACAGATGCCGGCACGGCACGTTGGCCACTTGCCAAGCAGCGAATACGGTCGCATGAGACTGGCAGGCGAATGCCTGAGTTAGTGACGCCACGGTGAAGGCCGCAGCAAGACGAGACCGAATATTTCATCATCTCTCCTCCCTGCCCATCTTCCGGAACCGAATTGACCGCGGGGCCGCGGCTCTTGAACCCGCCCTGATCGGCGTGTTTATCCGTCGTTTGAGATATCTCCAGAGCGAGACGTAATGACCCAGACTCACCGATTTCCCATCGTCAGCCCGCCAATGCCCGAGAAGCGGCCGGTTTTCGATACGCATCACGGCATCACGCGGACTGATGAATATGCGTGGCTGCGGGCCGACAACTGGCAGGAGATGTTTCGGGACCCCTCCCTTCTCGATGCCGGCATCCGTGCTGAGCTCGAAGCCGAGAATGCCTACCAGTCGAAGCTGATGGCCGACACATCCGACCTGCAGAAGCAGCTGTTCAAGGAGATGAAGGGCCGCATCAAGGAAGACGATTCTTCCGTTCCCATGAAGGACGGGCCATATGCCTATGGGTCTTCCTTCAAGCTCGGCGGCGAGCAGCCGCGCTATTTCCGCATGCCGCGCGACGGCGGCGCCGAGCAGATCCTGCTCGACGGTGACCTGGAGGCGGAAGGCAAAGCCTATTTTCGGCTCGGCGGCGTCGATCATTCGGCCGATCATCGCAAGCTGTTGTGGGCGTTCGACGACAAGGGGTCCGAGTTCTACACGCTGCGCGTGCGCGACCTTGCCGACGGCAAGGAACTGACGGACCAGATTCCCGCCACCGGCGGTTCGGGTGTGTGGGACGCGCACAATGACGGGTTCTTCTATACGCGCCTCGACCCCAACCACCGGCCATCGAAAGTGCTGTTCCACGCTCTTGGACAAGATCCTGAAAACGACCGCCTCATCTATGAGGAAAGCGATCCCGGCTTCTTCATGAATGTCGACGGCACCCGCAGCAATGAGTGGATCATGATCGGCATCAACGATCACGAGACCTCGGAATACCGCCTCTTGAGCGCCAGCGATCCATTCGCCGAGCCCAGGCTGGTGTGCGCGCGCGAGCCCGGCCTCCAGTATGAGATGGAGGAAGGCGGCGACATCTTCTTCATCCTGACCAACGCGGACGGCGCCAAGGACTTCAAGATCATGATGGCGCCGGCAAACGATCCGGTCCGCGCCAACTGGCAGGAACTGGTGGCGCATGAACCGGGCCGGCTGATCTTGTCGGTGATCGGCTTCAAGGACCATATGGTCCGGCTCGAGCGCAAGGAGGGCCTGCCGCGCATCGTCGTGCGCGATCGCAGCAGTGGCGAAGAGCATCTTCTGTCTCTGGATGAGGAGGCTTTTTCGCTCGGCCTGTCGGGCTCCTATGAATACGACACCGAGATCATGCGCTTTTCCTATTCGTCGATGACGACGCCGGCGCAAGTGTTCGACTACAATATGCGCACCCGTGAGCGGGTGTTGCTCAAGACCCAGGAAGTGCCATCCGGCCATGATGCGGACCATTATGTGACAAGGCGGCTGATGGCGCCCGCCGCCGATGGTGAACTGGTACCGATCTCGCTTTTGCACCATCGCGACACGCCGCTCGATGGATCGGCACCTTGCCTGCTTTACGGCTACGGCTCCTACGGCATCACCGTGCCGGCGGCCTTCAATACCAACTGCCTGTCGTTGGTCGACCGCGGCTTCGTCTACGCCATCGCTCATGTCCGGGGCGGCAAGGACAAGGGCTACGGCTGGTATGATGACGGCAAGCGGGCGCACAAGATGAACACGTTCACGGATTTCATCGCCTGTGCGCGCCACCTCGTTGCCGAGCGCTATACCGCGCATGACCGCATGGTCGCGCAAGGAGGCTCGGCCGGCGGCATGCTGATGGGCGCTGTCGCCAATATGGCGCCGGACTGCTTTGGCGGCATCGTCGCCGAAGTTCCGTTCGTCGACGTGCTCACCACCATGCTCGACGCGACCCTGCCGCTGACGCCGCCGGAATGGCCGGAATGGGGCAATCCGATCGCATCCGCCGACGACTACCGCACGATCGCCGCCTACTCGCCCTACGACAATGTCGCGGCGCTCGACTATCCGCCAATCCTGGCGCTTGCCGGCCTCACCGACCCGCGCGTCACCTATTGGGAACCGGCCAAATGGGTGGCGCGGCTTCGCGACCGCAAGAAAGGCGACAATCCGGTGCTGTTCAAGATCAATATGGATTCCGGTCATGCCGGCGCGTCCGGCCGGTTCTCAAGGCTGGAGGAGATCGCCTATACCTATTCCTTCGCGTTGAAGGTGACGGGCAAGGCGCAGCTTACCGAGGAGATCCTGCGATGATCGATCTGTCGACATTGATCGCCTACATCGCCGTCGTGCTCGGCTTTGTCTTCATTCCGGGTCCGGCCACGCTGCTGACGATCGCCCGGTCAACGAGTTCGGGCACCAAGGTCGGGATCGCGACCGGTGCCGGGATCGCGGCCGGCGACATATTTCACACGGTCATGGCGATGGTCGGCATCTCGGCTATTATCGCCACGTCGGCGACACTGTTCAGTATCGCAAAATACATCGGCGCGGCCTACCTCGTTTATCTCGGCATTCGCGCGATCGTCGAGAAGGTGCCGACCGATCCAACTGCCGGCGCGCTGGCGATTTCCGCCGGCAAGGCGTTTCGACAGGCTGTCCTGACCGAGGTGCTCAACCCCAAGACCGCGCTTTTCTTCTTAGCCTTCCTGCCCCAGTTCGTGCGGCCCGAGAACGGATCGGCGATGCTTCAGTTGACCGCCCTGGGTCTTATTTTCGTCGTGCTGGGCCTTTTCAGCACGGTCATCTTTGCGGTTAGCGCCGGCCGGCTAGGCAGTTTCCTGCGCAGAAATCCGACTGTGCTGAAATGGCAAGGCAAGGTGGTCGGCGGCATCTACTGCGCCCTGGGCGTCCGCCTGGCCCTGCAGCAACGGTGACGGCGGAGGCAAGTGTCCAGCAGGCATCTGCCGGAGGCGTCGCGATCATGACTTTTTGAATCCCGCATTGCTCATTTCCGCTCGCAATTGTACCGGCCTCGCGCTAACCAGTGCGCGGCTTTTCGCAAGCCTTGCCTGACATGTTTTCTACTGGGGTATGCCATGTTGCTCGTCGACGTCTATCTCGACAAATCGCCGATCCAAGGCATCGGCGTCTTTGCAAAGCATCACATCCCGAAGGGCACGTTGATCTGGAAGCTAGACCCCCGATTCGACCGGATCATCGACGTCGAGACCTATGAGGGCGAAACCGGACCGGTGAAGAACTATCTCGACCGCTATTCCTACCCGGACCGACGCGATCCGGCCTACATCGTCTTCGAAGCCGACGACGCCCGCTATATGAACCATGACGACGAGCCGAATTGCGATGTCTCCTCACCCGAGGAAACCTACGCCTTGCGCGACATCGCAGCGGGCGAGGAAATGACCTGCAACTACAATCATTTCTTCGAGACGGGCTTCGATTTCCTCGGCGATCGGCACCTGTAGCCCGACAACCGGTTAGTTCGCGGTCTTCTGACGCGCCGGATAGCCGTTCGGATGCGGCGGTACAGCCTTGAGATAGGCGGCGATCGCCGCACGGTCGCCCGCTGTCAGTTCCGCCATGTTGCGCTGCACGTCGACCATGGCGCCGCCGACGGAATCGAAGTTCGGCGTGAAACCGGTCTCGAGGTAATTGGCGATGTCGGCTTCCGACCAGCCGCCGATACCCCCCTTGCCCGATGTGATGTTCGGCACGACGCCCGAGCCCTCGGCGGCCACGGCGCCGGCCAGCCATTCGCCCTTCCTGGTTCCGCCTGCGAAATCGCGCGGCGTGTGGCATTCGCCGCAATGGCCAGGCCCCTCCACCAGATAGCGGCCGGCCATTACAGCTTCGGGCGCGCTATCGGCCAAGGCAACAACGGGCTGGTCGTTGAGATAGAGCCGCTTCCACAGGCCGATGCCACGCCTGATGTTGAACGGGAAAGCCAACGAATTGCCCGGCGCCTTGCCGGCGACCGCCGGCAGCGTCTTGAGGAAGGCATAGAGATCGGCAATGTCGGATGGCTTCATGCGGGCGTAGGAGGCATAGGGAAACGCCGGATAGAAATGCTCGCCCGACGGCGATACGCCCTTCAGCATGGCGTTGGCGAGATCCTCGACCGACCATGCGCCGATGCCGTCGTTCGGGTCTTGCGAAATATTGGGCGGCACGAAAGTGCCGAACGGTGTCTTGAGTTCGAGGCCGCCGACGAGCCGGAGCCGCGCATCCCCCTGTGATCCCTGCTTCGCATGACAGGAGGTGCAGCCGCCAGCGTAGAAGATGCGCTTGCCCCTGGCCGCGTCGCCAGGCGCGAGTTGCGTCAGGGTCTGCGTATCGAGGGTCACAGGCGCCGAGAGGACCCATCCCGTAACCGCGCCGACGCAGCCCACAACCAGGGCTGCACCGACGAGCTTCTTCAGCCATGCCATGGCCGAAATCAGCCTTTCTTGATCCTGTAGCTCTGATGGCAGGTGCCGCAATCGGAACCCATGGTGTCGACTTGCGCCTTCAGCGCGTCAGCGTCGGCGGGAGCCGCCGCGACCGCGGCTTTGACGTCCGCCAGATACTTGTCCTCGACGGCCTTGAAGCCAGCCATGTCTTCCCAGATTTTAGGCCCCGCCGTGGTGTCGCCGGTATCGCTGCCTTTCGGGAACAAGGTGTCGACGTCGAACTTCTCGGCATTCGCCTGCAGCGCCTGCAACTGCGTCAGCACGGCAGCGGCATCAAAAGGCTCGTCGCCCTTGGCCACTTTCGCCAGACCGCCGACGATCTTTCCGCGCTCCTTCATCAACGCCTGCCGGTCGAGGATCGGATCGGCAAAGGCGGCCGAGCCGGCAAAGGCGAGCATTGAGATGGCGACGACAAGCTTTCTCATTCATTTGGCTCCATGATGAAGGCATTTCAGGACAGGACGTTAACGGATGCGACGGACGGGTTATTCCCTCTCCTCGGACGATTTTTGTCGGCCTTCGCAACTACCCGACATCGACACAGAAAAGAAAAGCCCCGGTATTGAACTGACCCCCGAACGGTTTTTTCCAACTTTCGGGGGGCAGTTCAAATACCGGGGCTTTTTTGACGATCGATTACTTCGCCTTTTCGTAGAGTTCGAGCACGTGATCCCAGTTGATCAGGCTGTCGACGAAGGCCTCGAGATATTTCGGGCGGGCGTTGCGGTAGTCGATGTAATAGGAATGCTCCCAGACGTCGACGCCGAGGATCGGCGAGGCGCCGTGGACGAGCGGGTTTTCGCCGTTCGGGGTCTTCGAAATCGCCAGCTTGCCGTCCTTGACGGAAACCCAGGCCCAACCCGAACCGAACTGCGTCGTGCCGGCAGCGATGAAATCAGCCTTGAACTTGTCGTAGCCGCCGAGGTCGCTGTCGACCGCCTTCTGCAGCGCGCCCGGGAGCTTGTTGCCGCCGCCGCCCTTCTTCATCCACTTCCAGAAATGGATGTGGTTGTAGTGCTGGGCCGCATTGTTGAAGAGGCCGGCATTCTTGCCGAACGACTGCTTGACCACCTCTTCGACCGACAGGTCGCCCATGCCCGCTTCCGCGGCCAGCTTGTTGCCGTTGTCGACATAGGCCTTGTGGTGCTTGTCGTGATGATACTCCAGCGTCTCTTTCGACATGTAGGGCTGCAGGGCCTCATAGTCGTAGGGCAGAGCGGGCAATTCAAAAGCCATGGGTAGTACTCCCTCGTGGAAAAGTCCGGTGTGGATACCGGATTAACATAGGTCTGGATTGAGCTGGGACAACTCCGGAAGTGAAGCGCCGGTTGCCTTTCTAAGCGCGTTCCGGAAAACTGTCACACGGTTTTCCTGCGGCGAAGCGCGCAGTGACAAAAAGGCCGAACGGGTACGTCAGCCAGCAGATTTCGAATGTGCCCAATCCCAATAGAGTTCGCGCGCCTTGTTGGCGACCGGCCCGGGTTGCAAATTGCGATCCTCGATGCGGGTAACCGGCACCACCTTGGAATGGTTGCCGGTCGAGAAAATCTCGTCCGCTTCGAGAAAATCGCGCACCGACAGCGTCTTTTCCGTCGTCTTGAACCCGTACTCGCCCAGCAACGTCATCGTGCGCGAGCGGGTGATGCCGGACAGGAAGGTGCCGTTCGGCGCCGGCGTCAGCACGTGGCCGTCCTTGACCAGGAAAATGTTGGAGCTGCCGGTCTCCGCGACATTGCCGAGCATGTCCAGCACCAGCGCATTGTCGAAGCCGCGCATCTTGGCTTCGAGGATGGCGCGGCCATTATTGGGATAGAGGCATCCGGCCTTGGCGTTGGTCGGCATGGTCTCGATGGTCGGGCGCCGGAACGGCGACACCGTCACCGAAAAGCCGGTCGGCGAGATCATCGGCGATTCGTAGAGGCAGAGGCAGAAACGCGTCGATGCGGGATCGGCCGGCACCCCCATGTAGCCGCCGTGCTCGGCCCAGTACATCGGCCTTATATAGACCGCCGTCTTGCCGTCGAACTTCTTCAATCCGTCCCAGGTCAGTCCGACGATCGCTTCGGGTGTCATGTTCGGCTTGAGGCCAAGCGCGATCGCCGAGGCATTCACTCGCCGGGCATGCAGGTCGAGGTCGGGCGCCACGCCCTCGAACCAGCGCGCGCCGTCGAACACGCTGGTGCCGAGCCACATGGCGTGGCTGCGCGGACCCAGGATCGCGACGTTGCCCTCGTACCAGTCGCCATCGACGAAGGTCCATGTCGCGGATTGCGCCGCTGCCGCCAGTGTCATCGCGTTATCCCGTTCCGATCAATCTTGTGTGACAACATTGGATGATGCTTTGGCTGCTGGCGTCAACCAGCATGGGCGAGTTTTTGTTGAGGCCAGCGGCAGGCGCGATGCAATCAAGGCTTGCACCTTGCCCCGCCTCGCCTCAAGACTGTTGCCATGCAATACGCCGCCTATGTCTTCGACGCCTATGGCACGCTGTTCGACGTGCATGCCGCCGTGCGCCGCCATGCCGACCAGATCGGGCCGGAGGGCCAGTTGCTGTCCGAAATCTGGCGCGCCAAGCAGCTCGAATATTCCTGGGTGCGCACGCTGATGGGCGCCTATGCGGATTTCTGGCAGTTGACCGAACAGGCGCTGGACTTCGCCCTGCGCAAGGTCCCCTCGGCCGATCCCGGTCTCAAGACAAAATTGCTGGAAGCCTATTGGCGGCTGGATTGCTACCCGGAAGTGCCGGCCGTTCTGAAG
This sequence comes from Mesorhizobium erdmanii, assembly GCF_013170725.1. Taxonomy (NCBI): domain Bacteria; kingdom Pseudomonadati; phylum Pseudomonadota; class Alphaproteobacteria; order Hyphomicrobiales; family Phyllobacteriaceae; genus Mesorhizobium; species Mesorhizobium erdmanii. The sequence continues at coordinate 4,944,853 of NZ_CP033361.1, forward strand.
GGGCTCAAGGCTTCGGGAGCCAGGCTGGCAATCCTCTCCAACGGCTCGCAAGAAATGCTGCAAGCAGCGGTCAAGTCCGCCGCGCTCGACCAGGTCCTGGACGATATCTATTCGGTCGACACGGTGCGGCGCTTCAAGACCGATCCGGCCGTCTACGACATGGTCGCCACCGGGTGGCGCCTCTATCCCGGCGCCGTTTCCTTCCAGTCCTCCAATCGCTGGGATATTGCAGGCGCCACCAAGTTCGGCTTCCGAACGGTATGGATCAACCGCTCCAACCAGCCCGAGGAATACCGGGATTTTCCGCCGGCCCTGATCCTTCCGACGCTAGAAGCGCTGGCGCCCGGCGGCTAGGCAACGCCCTGTGACCCCAGCGCCACAGTGGCGGCGCAGTCACAGCTTCGCCTTTGTTTGTCCACGTTCGGGCCAGAATCGGAACCGCCTATCGCGCCGGGTGTTGTCAGACACCTGCAACGGCGATCGGCGTATTGACGCTTTGTTGCGATTTGAGTCTTAAAGAAGGCAATCATGTCCATAACCGAAATCGAATCCTTTCGCCTGAGCCGTCGCGGCTTCCTCAACGCCGCAGCATTGGCCGCCGCATCGATCGCGGTTTCCGCATGCGCCACCACCGGGCCGGGGCCGGTCGAGCCGCCGCCGCCGCCCTATGTCGAGCCGCCGCTTGCCGATTACGCGTCGATGTACGCGGCCGTCAGCGATGGTGGCTTTGATCTGCCGGCCATCCCCGTCGACAGGATCGATCCGCAGTTCCTGCGCCAAATCGTCCCCGACCCGACCGGGCAGAAGCCGGGAACCATCGTCGTCGATACGACAGGTCATTTCCTCTATCTGGTTCGTCCCGGCGGCCAGGCGATCCGCTATGGCGTCGGCCTCGGCCGCGCCGGCTTCGAATGGTCGGGCGACGCCGTCGTCCAGTGGAAGCAGAAATGGCCGAAATGGACGCCGCCGGATGAAATGGTGGCCCGGCAGCCGGAACTGAAGCAGTACAGCGCCGACAATGGCGGCATGCCCGGCGGGCTGAAGAACCCGCTCGGCGCGCGTGCGCTCTATCTTTTCCAAGGCAATGTGGACACGCTCTACCGCCTGCACGGCTCCCCGGAATGGCGCTCGATCGGCAAATCGGTGTCGTCGGGCTGCGTGCGCCTAATGAACCAGGACATCATCGACCTCTACGACCGCGTGCCGTCGAAAACTCCCGTCATCGTCACCAGCGATGCCAGCCAGCCGATGGCCGCGGCAGCGACGGCGAACCATAAGGCTATCCCGATCGATGCCGGCGTGCCGGACGGATCGGTCCTGCTCGGCCCGGTCAAGGCTGTGACCAACGCCATCTTCTGAGCTGGATTGAAGGAGCGGCGGGCAGCAGCCGCTCTCAGCGCCCCCGCGACAGGCTTCCCAAAATTCCGCGCACGATCGCCCGGCCGACCGACGAGCCGACAGAACGCACGACCGACTTGATCGCCGCTTCCGCCACCGTCTGGCGGTTGGAGGGGCGCGGCGCCGGCGCGCGGCGGCCGCCCGACTGCGGTGCGGGATCGTCATTGCCGAAGCCAGGAATGGTCCAGCGCGAGCCGCCGGTGCCTGCCTGTTGCACCTGCTGCTCGGCGTCCTGAGCGACCTTGGCCTTCTTCTGCAGCATCTCGAAGGCCGATTCGCGGTCGATGACCTCGTCGTACTGGCCGGCGACCGGGCTTTCCGCGATCAGCTTTTGCCGCTCGGCGGGGGTTATGGGTCCAAGCCGCGAGGACGGCGGACGGATCAGCGTGCGCTGCACCATGGACGGAACGCCCTTGGCTTCCAGCGTCGAGACCAGCGCCTCGCCGGTGGCAAGCTGGGTGATGGTGGTGGCGCAATCGAAATCGGGATTGGGACGGAACGTCTCGGCCGCCGTCCGAACCGCCTGCTGCTCACGCGGCGTATAGGCGCGCAGCGCGTGCTGGACGCGATTGCCGAGCTGGGCCAGGACCTTCTCGGGAATATCCAAGGGGTTCTGCGTGACGAAATAGACACCGACGCCTTTCGAGCGGATCAGGCGGACCACCTGTTCGACGCGGTCGATCAGCACTTTCGGCGCCTCGTCGAAGAGCAGATGTGCCTCATCGAAGAAGAAGACCAGCTTCGGTTTGTCAGGATCGCCGACTTCCGGCAGTTCCTCGAACAGCTCCGACATCAGCCAGAGCAGGAAGGTCGCGTAGAGGCGTGGATTCATCATCAGCTTGTCGGCGGCGAGCACGCTGACGGCGCCCCGACCGTCACGCGTGGTGCGCATGATGTCAGCGATGCGCAGGGCCGGCTCACCGAAGAAATTGGCCGCGCCCTGCTGTTCCAGCACCAGCAGCGTGCGCTGGATGGCACCCACCGATGGCTTGGTGACATTGCCGTAGCGCGCGCTGATCTCTTCGGCGCGCTCGGCGATGTTGGCAAGCAGCGCCTGCAGGTCCTTGAGGTCGAGAAGCAGCAGGCCCTCTTCGTCGGCAATGCGGAATGCAATGTTCATGATGCCTTCCTGCGCGTCCGTCAGGTTCATCAGCCGTGACAGCAGCAGCGGTCCCATCTCCGAGATGGTCGCCCGGATGGGATGGCCCTGCTCGCCGAACAGGTCCCAGAAGATGACGGGGAATTCCTGGAAGTCGTAGGGATCGAGCTTGACCTGCGCGGCCCGCTTGACCAGGAAATCCTGCGCCGTGCCCATCATGGCGATACCAGACAGGTCGCCCTTGATGTCGGCGCAGAACACCGGCACGCCGGCATTCGAAAAACCTTCGGCCAGTATCTGCAGGCTGACGGTCTTGCCGGTGCCGGTGGCGCCGGTCACCAGGCCATGGCGATTCCCGTATTGCAACAGAAGCTGCTCGGCACGCTGATAGCTGTCGTCGGGCTTGCGGCTGGCGCCGATGAAAATACTGGTGTCGTCAGCCATAACCAGGGTCTCCGCAATATTGATGTGTCAAAAGCCAGCCTTTGCCCGAAGGTATAGTGAGGCTGTTGCGCAGCGACAATGATAATTGTCCAACCGGGGCCTATCGTCCAAATCGGGTCAGTCGCCGAAATCGGATTTTGGAACTTGCGGATTTTGCTGGTGTTTGGCAATCGTTCATGGTTCGTCCAACCAAGCGACCTATATCTGGTGGAACGCATTCGAACCCTGGTCGTGCATTGCGATAACCGACCGGGGACCGTAGACTGAGCCGCCGGGCTGGTGCGGCCACATGAACGAGGAAGATGGATGGGCGCCGGAGCCTTGACCAAGGATGCTGAACCTGTGAACGCGGAGCGCCAGCGTTGGCTGGCCTTGGCGGAAAAGGCGCTGGCCGGCGCGTCCTTCGAGGAAAAGCTGGTTTCGCACACCGACGACAACATCCGCATCGAGCCGCTCTACGACCGTGCGACCGCTGCCGAACCGATCGTGCGCACGAATCCCCGCTCGCCGTGGATCGTCAGTCAGCGCGTCGACGATCCTGATGTCGATCGCGCCAAGGCTCAGGTCCTGGATGATATAGCGCAGGGCGCGACGGGACTGTCGCTCGTCTTCGAAGGCGCTCCCAACGCGTTCGGCTACGGCCTGCCCAGAACCGCGCAAGCGCTGGAGACAGTGCTGGATGGCGTACCCCTCAATCGGGTCCAGATCCGCATCGACACCCACCCGTGGAGCCGGCCCATGGCCGACTGGCTGGTGGCGTTCCTGAGCAAACGCCGGTCCGATCCGGCAAAGCTCAACCTGTCGTTCGGAATCGATCCAGCCGCGATCCTTGCCGGCACCGGCAGGTTGCGCATGTCGATCGAGGCGCTGCAGGAATCGATGCCGCAATCGCTGGCGCATTTCTTCTCGATGGGCGTTCCCGGCGTGCTGCTGGAAGCAGACGGGCGCGTCTTCCACAATGCCGGCGCCACGGAGGCGCAGGAGCTCGGCATCATGCTGGCTTCGGCGGTCTCGTATCTCAGGATGTTCGAGAAAGCACGGCAGCCACTTGTCTATGCCGCACCCCATATCGGCTTCGCGCTCAGCGTCGATCAGGACCAGTTCCTGTCGATGGCCAAGGTGCGGGCGTTGCGCCGGCTGTGGGCACGCGTGCAGGAGGCCTGCTCGATCCCCTATTCCACGGCCAACATCCATGCCGAGACATCATTTCGGATGATGACGGCATTGGACCCGGAGACCAACATCCTGCGCACGACGATCGGCTGCTTCGCCGCCGCGGCGGGGGGAGCAGATTCGATCTCAATCCTGCCGCATACGATCGCGCACGGCCTGCCGGCGCCTTTTGCCCGCCGCGTCGCGCGCAACGCGCAGCTGATCATGGCCAATGAAAGCCATGTCGATCATGTCGCCGATCCCGCCTATGGCTCGGGCGCGGTCGAGGCGCTGACGGCGGACCTTTGCGAAGCCGCGTGGGCGGAGCTGCAGACGATCGAGGCCGAGGGAGGCATATTGTCCAGCCTGCGGGACGGACATATCCAGGCACGCGTTCGCGACACCGCCGCCCGTCGCGACGCCGCCTTCAAGACCGGCGAGCGGGCGATCATCGGCACTACACTCTATCCACAGAGGAGCGAGCGTCCGGTCGAGACGCTGGACGCCGTGCCGCGGCCCGCTTTCGCCGAAGGCGTCGTCCTGTGCGAACCGCTGTTTGCGACCCGCATCGATCAATCCGTCGGGGCCGTCTCTTGATCCCGGATTTCAGTCAGATCGGCTGGGTGCCGCCGCGCCGTGCACCGGTCGAGGTCAAGGGCCAGCGGACGACACCGGAAGGTCTTGTCGTCAAGCATCTCTACAATCAGGGCGACCTCAAGGGCCTGCCGCATCTCGATACCTATCCGGGCCTGCCGCCCTTCGTGCGCGGCCCCTACCCGACCATGTATGTCCAGCAGCCCTGGACGATCCGGCAATATGCCGGTTTCTCCACGGCCGAGGAATCCAACGCCTTTTACCGGCGCAATCTCGCCGCCGGCCAGAAAGGCCTGTCGGTCGCCTTCGATCTCGCCACGCATCGCGGCTATGACAGCGACCATCCGCGCGTCGCCGGCGATGTCGGCATGGCGGGCGTCGCCATCGATTCCATCCTCGACATGCGGCAATTGTTCGACGGCATTCCGCTCGGCGACATGACGGTGTCGATGACGATGAACGGCGCGGTGCTGCCGATCATGGCGCTCTATATCGTCGCGGCGGAAGAACAAGGCGTGGCGCAGAAGGATCTGGCCGGAACCATTCAGAACGACATTCTGAAGGAGTTCATGGTCCGCAACACCTACATCTACCCGCCCAAACCCTCGATGCGGATCGTGTCGGACATATTCTCCTACACGTCGAAGAACATGCCGAAGTTCAATTCGATATCGATCTCCGGCTATCACATGCAGGAAGCCGGCGCGACCGCCGACCTGGAGCTCGCCTACACGATTGCCGACGGTATCGAATATGCCCGCGCCGGTGTCGCGGCAGGACTCGACATCGACCGCTTCGCGCCGCGCCTGTCCTTCTTCTGGGCGATCGGCATGAACTTCTTCATGGAAGTGGCCAAGCTCAGGGCCGCGCGCCTGCTGTGGGCGACGCTGATGAAGAAGAATTTCGCGCCGAAGGACGAGCGCTCGCTGTCGCTGCGCACCCATTGCCAGACGTCCGGCTGGTCGCTGACGGCACAGGATCCCTACAACAACATCATCCGCACCATGATCGAGGCGATGGCCGCGACTCAAGGGCACACCCAGTCGCTGCACACCAACTCCTTCGACGAGGCGATGGCGCTGCCCACCGACCATTCGGCACGCATTGCCCGCAACACGCAACTCATCCTGCAGAAGGAATCCGGCACGACGCGCATCATCGATCCGTGGGGCGGGTCGGCGTACCTCGAACGGCTCACGCATGACCTGGCGACGCGCGCGCTGACCCATATCGAGGAAGTCGAGGCTCTCGGCGGCATGGCGGCGGCGACCGAACAGGGCATTCCGAAGCTGCGCATCGAGGAAGCGGCGGCGCGCACGCAGGCGCGCATCGATTCCGGCGAGCAGATGCTGGTCGGGGTCAATGCCCACCGTCCGGAGAACGACATCGAGGTCGATGTGCTGAAAATCGACAATGCCGAGGTCAGGGCCCGGCAATTGTCGAAGCTGCAGCGACTGAAAGGCACGCGTGAGGTCGCCGCAGTCGAAAGCGCGCTCGATGCGCTGACCCGCGCCGCGCATGGCAATGAGAACCTGCTGGAATTCGCCATCCGCGCCGCGCGCGCCAATGCGACAGTCGGCGAGATTTCGTTTGCGCTCGAAAGGGCCTTTGGCCGCCACGTCGCCACGGTGCAGACCATTTCCGGCGTTTACCGCAAGGCGCTTGGCGACAGTCCCGTTGTCGACGGACTGCAGGACAAGCTCGGCGCTTTCGAGAAGAAAAACGGCAGCAAACCGCGCATCCTCGTTGCCAAGATGGGACAGGACGGCCACGACCGCGGGCAGAAGGTGATTGCCACCGCCTTCGCCGATCTCGGCTTCGACGTTACTGTCGGCGCGATGTTCCAGACACCGGACGAGATCGCGAAACTGGCGGTCCTGCACGACGTCCATATCATCGGCGCCTCGTCGCTGGCGGCTGGGCACCTGACGCTGATCCCCGAATTGCGCGACGCGCTGAAAAAACTCGGCCGGAGCGATATGCTGATCGTGGCCGGCGGCGTCATCCCGCCTCAGGACTACGACGCGGTGCTGCAAGCCGGCGCGGCGGAAATCTTTCCGCCAGGTACTGTCATTCCGGAAGCGGCGGACCGGTTGATGGACCGGCTGCTGGCGGCTGGGTGACCGTTATAATGGCCGTTACCACGGCCATTGCTACACCCAAGACGTTGCGTTATAATTAGCGTTGCAACAGGGATGCAGCGCCATGAACACTACCATTCGCAAGATCGGCAATTCCGAAGGCGTGATCCTGCCTAAGGATCTACTTGACCGCCTGAACATGAAGGCGGGTGATCAACTTCAGATCGTCGAGACGGACAAGGGCATTACCCTCGAGCCGGTGGACGACAGTTTCGAGCGGCAGATGGAAGCTGCCCGCAAGGTCATGGACAAATACAAGGTCGCACTTCAGAAGCTCGCCGAATGAGATGGGAGTTCCTGACCCGGCGCGCGGTTGAAGCAATGCATGCCGAGCAGTTGCGCAGACATGGCGGAGCGCAAGGGTTAAGAGATGAAAACGCTCTCGAATCTGCGCTCGCTCGTGCCGAGAACAAGGCCAATTATGGAGATCCTAAGGTCGAGGATCTTGCAGCCGCCTATGTGTTTGGCATTGCCAGGAACCATGCCTTTGTCGACGGCAACAAGCGGACTGCCATCGTGGCCGCCGGCGCGTTTCTGATCGTGAACGGCTATGTCCTGACAGCCGACAACGGCACGCTCTATGAGTTCGTCATGGCCGTCGCTTCAGGCGAGATCGATGAAGCGGGTGCCGCCGCGTTCTTCCGCGACCATGTCGTTGAGGACTAACTGTCCGAGAGCTTGACGATTTCCCATTCCTTGCCATTGACGGCAGCCACGTCGCCGACCTTCTTGCCGAACAGGGCCACCGCCATCGGCGAAACATGCGAAATACTGCCTTTGGTAGGATCGGCCTCGTCCTCGCCGACTATCTTCCAGTGCACCTTCTTGCCGTCATCGCCTTCCAGCGTGACGCCCATGCCGAAGCGGACAACGTCGCTGCCGGGCTCCGGTACGGAAAGCTCGGCGTTTTCGCGCCGCGCCGTCCAGTAGCGCAGATCGCGAGACACCACCGCGATACGCTCGCGGTCGGCTTTCCTCTCCGCTTTCGCCAGAACGTCGCGCAAATCGGTCAGATTGTCCTCGATCTGCGCCAGGCCGCGCTCCGTCACCAGATTGCGGTGCGTGCTGATCGGCCGCTCGCCGACGCCGGCAATGGCGTTTTCGCTGTCTTCTTCGCGGGTAAAAGCTCTGCTCATCCCCTGAACCTAGGCCTTGAGCGGCTGGTCGACAAGCCATGGTCGCGCAGAACAGGTGCAAACGTCTGGCACGATTCCTGCGACGCCGGGGGCGACACTGGGATTCTGTGCCGATGTTGAACAGACGAACACTACTGACCGGAACCGCCGGCTTTGCCGTCATTGGCCTCGCGCTCGGCAGAGCGGCTGCCGCCAGCCTGACCGGGATCGAAAAAGCCTCGATGCGCGGCTCGATCAACGCCACCGAACTTGGCGTGCAGCCTGGCACCTTCGACGACCAGAGCAAGGCCTTCGCCAAGCTGCTGCGCGACGCGAACGACCGTAACATACCGGTGTTCCTGCCGGCGGGCACCTATGTGGTGTCCAACCTTTCCTTGCCCAGCCGCGTGCGTCTTTCCGGCGTCCCGGGCGCCACGCGGATCGTCTATGGCGGCGACGGCCACCTGTTCATGGCCGAACAGGCCGACCACATCGAACTCAGCGGGCTGGTCTTCGACGGCGCGAACCGTTCGATGGGCGACTATGCGCAAGGGTTGCTCGATCTGCGCCGGGTTGGCCATCTGGTCGTCGACAATTGCCAGATAACCGGCAGCGGCAAGAATGGACTGGCGCTGGAACGCGCGGCGGGCCGCATCGAACGCTCCGACATATCCGGCGCGGCGGACGCCGGCATCTATTCGGTCGAGGCGGCTGGACTGGCGATCACGGGCAACACCGTCTCCGACTGTGCCAATGGCGGCATCCTCGTGCATCGCTGGCAGGCGGCCGAAGACGGCACCATGGTGACAGGCAACCGTGTCGAACGCATCGGCGCGCGCAGCGGCGGGACCGGCCAGAACGGCAATGGCATCAACGCCTTCCGCGCTGGTAACGTCATCATCTCGGGCAATGTCGTCTCGGATTGCGCCTTCTCGGCGATCCGCGCCAACAGTTCCAGCAATCTGCAGATTTCGGGCAACACCTGCTCGCGCTCGGGCGAGACCGCGGTCTATTCCGAATTCGCGTTCGAGGGCGCCGTGATCGGCAACAACATCGTCGACGGCGCGGCCAACGGCATTTCGATCGTCAACTTCAACGAAGGTGGCCGCATGGGTGTCTGCTCCGGCAACATCGTGCGCAATCTGTCGACCAGCGGTCCCTACACCGCCGATCCGCCCGGCTTCGGCGTCGGCATCGCCGTCGAGGCCGACACCATCGCTTCCAACAACGTCATCGAGAACGCGCCGCTCTATGGCATGTCGATCGGCTGGGGGCCTTATCTGCGCAATGTCGTCGCCACGGGCAACATCATCCGCAAGGCTGGCACCGGCATAGTCGTCAGCGTGGTCGAGGGTGCCGGCACGGCCGTCATCTCGGACAATGTCATCGACGGCGCGCTGAATGGCGCCGTCATCGGCCAGCGCTGGGCCGAGCCAGCGACGTCAGACCTCACCCAGTCGAGCAACAGCGGCTTTGCGCATCTGACCGTCGAGCGCAACCGCGTCAGCTGATTGCCGACTTCAGTTCAAGGCTGGGGTCGGCCTCAGCGCCCCGACCTTGGCGCCGATCCGGCTTTCGATGGGCGCGTTCGCCAATTTATGCAGCTTTGCCGCTACGGCCTCATCCGCATGCAACAGCCGGGCAAGCACGGCGGCTGCCATGGCCTCGCCGGCTCGGCCGGCGCCATCATCGCATTTGATCGCGAGGCCGAGGCCGAGTTCAGGTATCGCGCTGCAGTGGACACCTTCGGCCCCGCCTTTCGCAAAGATTCGGCCGGGCGCTGCTTCCATCAAAGCGACATCGGCACGGCCAGTGCCGGCGACGAAGAAGGGCTCGGCCATGCAGGCCGCAAACAAACGCTTCGCCGCCTTGGCGCGTTCGGGACCAAAACCATTCGCCGTGGCCATGCGGGCGAAGCCAAGTGCGAAACTCCTGAGCGGCACGGCGTAGGTCGGGATCGAGCAACCATCGGTCGCCCGCTCATCCGCGCCATGGACAGCACCGGTAACCGATTGCATGGCGTCGCGCACCATCTCCTGCAAGGCGTGCCCCGCCTTGACGTAACCATGGTACGCGATGCCCGTGTGGACACAGGTGCAGAGGAAGCCGGAATGCTTGCCAGAGCAATTATTGTGCAGCGCATTGGGCGAGCCGCCGGCACGCGCGAGCGCGATCTCGGCGTCGTGGTTCGAGGGCCAATGCGTGCCGCACTCCAGCGCCGAACCGTCCAATCCCGCCTTGGCCAGCATGGACCGCGCCAGTTCGACATGCGCCGGCTCACCGGAATGCGACGCGCAGGCCAGCGCCAGTTCGCGGTAGCCGAAGCCATAGGCGTCGGCGGCACCCGTTTCGACGAGGGGCAAAGCCTGGATCGCCTTGACCGCCGAGCGTGGAAAAACAGGCCTCGAAGTGTCACCGATCTCCCAGACCGGCTTGCCATCGGCATCGAAGACCGCGACGGCACCGCGATGGGCGCTCTCCACGATCGCGCCGCGCAGAACTTCGATCAAAACGGGATTTGCCATGTCACCTCCAGCGCATGACCTCGAAAATCGGAACCGATTTTCGAAATGGATCATGCGCAAAATTAAAGTGTTACAGCGTCCTCTGCGCGCCCCAAATGGCGCGCGGCGCTGTAATGCTGGGCGGTTTATCTGATCCGGTCGAGAATGGAAACGTAGTTGGCGACGGCCGCGCCGCCCATGTTGAAGATGCCGCCGAGTTTTGCGCCCGGCACCTGGATGCCGCCGGCTTCGCCGACAAGCTGCATGGCCGTCAGCACATGCATCGACACGCCGGTGGCGCCGATCGGATGGCCCTTGGCCTTCAGCCCGCCGGAGGGATTGACCGGCAGGCGGCCGTCCTTGGCCGTCGTGCCGTCCAGCGCCAGCCTGGCGCCCTCGCCGGGCTTGGCCAGGCCCATCGCCTCATATTCGATCAGCTCGGCGATGGTGAAGCAGTCATGCGTTTCGACAAAGGAGAGATCGTCGAGCGTGACGCCGGCGTTCTTCAGCGCCCGGGTCCAGGCCTGCTCGCAGCCTTCGAAGGCCAGGATGTCGCGCTTCGACATCGGTAAGAAATCCTGCACATGCTCGTTGGCGCGGAAGGCAACCGCACGGCGCATCTTCAACGCCGTCCCGGTATCGGCAAGGATAAGGGCCGCTGCACCATCCGAGACCAGCGAGCAGTCCGTGCGCTTGAGAGGCCCGGCAACGAACGGGTTCTTCTCGCTCTCCTGGCGGCAGAATTCGTAGCCGAAATCCTTGCGCATCTGCGCATAGGGATTGTCGACGCCGTTCTTGTGGTTCTTGGCGGCGATCATGGCCAGCGCATCCGACTGATCGCCATAACGCTGGAAATAGGCCTGTGCGATCTTGCCGAAGACACCGGCAAAGCCGGCCGGCGTCTCACCGTCTTCCGGCAGATAGGACGCTTTCAGCAGGTTCTTGCCGATCTCCGGCCCGGGTGTCGTCGTCATCTGCTCGGCGCCGACCACCAGCACGATGCGGGCCGCGTTGGCGTCGATCGCGCGGATGCCTTGCCGAACCGCCGCCGATCCGGTGGCGCAGGCGTTCTCGACGCGCGTCGCCGGCTTGAAACGCAGCCGGTCGTCGGCCTGCAACACCAGGCTGGCGGTAAAATCCTGCGCCGAAAAGCCGGCGTTGAAATGGCCAAGAACGATCTCGTCGACCTCGTCCGGACCGATGCCGGCATGGTCAAGCGCGTCCGTCGCGACCTTGACGATCAGGTTTTCGAGCGTCTCGCCTTCGAGCTTGCCGAAGCGCGAATGCGCCCAGCCGACGATGCATGCGGTCATGGCGGTCTCCATCCTTGGCACCAGCCTTCCATGAGGCTCTGGGCGCACTTCGGCGTTATTGTTCAAATATAAACATTCTTGCCCGAGCCGTGAAGGGCCGGAACAAGACAATCGTTTGGTACAGGTCGGGCCTATGTCGATTTTTTGTTGATTGACCCGTCAATAAAAAATAATCTCCCCGCAAAAATCGGGAACGGCATGCCTAAAATCGGAATGGAGCCACTGCGCCGCAAAGCGCTTATCGACGCGACGATCTCGGCGATCGGCGAACGCGGCTCGCTTGACGTGACCATGTCCGAGATCGCTGGGCGCGCCGGCGTGTCCTCGGCGCTTGCCCATCACTATTTCGGCGCCAAGGACGAGCTGCTGTTGGCAACGATGCGGCACATACTGGCCGAGCTGACCACAGACATGCGCCGCGCCCTGCAATCCGCCACGTCGCCGCGCCAACGCGTCTCGGCCGTGGTCGCCGTCAACTTCTCCGATATCCAGTTCCAGCCCGAAACCATCGCCGCATGGCTCGCCTTCTATGTCGAGGCGCAGAAGTCATCGGCGCTTCGCCGGCTGCTCAGGGTCTATGCGCGGCGCCTACATTCGAATCTGATGAGCGGCCTGACCGGCATCCTGCCCAGGGCCGAGGCCGACCGCGCCGCCGAAGCGACGGCGGCGATGATCGACGGGCTCTATATCAGACGGGCGCTGAAGGACGGCGTACCCGACGCCGCGACGGCGATCGCGCTGGTCGAAGACTATCTCGAAACCAAACTCGGCGAACGGCATCAACAGTGACAACCAAGCGGCCCAATTTCCTGATCGTCATGGTCGATCAGCTCAACGGTACTTTTTTTCCCGATGGGCCGGCGGATTTTCTGCATACGCCAAACCTCAAAGCGCTCGCGGCGCGGTCGGCACGTTTCAGGAACAACTACACCGCCTCGCCGCTGTGCGCGCCGGGCCGGGCCTCGTTCATGAGCGGCCAGTTGCCGTCGCGCACCGAGGTCTATGACAACGCCGCCGAATTCGCCTCGTCGATCCCCACCTTTGCCCATCATCTGCGCGCCGACGGCTACCACACCGTGCTGTCGGGCAAGATGCATTTCGTCGGACCCGACCAGTTGCACGGCTTCGAGGAGCGGCTGACCACCGATATCTATCCCGCCGATTTCGGCTGGACGCCGGACTACCGCAAGCCCGGCGAACGCATCGACTGGTGGTATCACAATCTGGGCTCGGTGACCGGTGCCGGCGTCGCCGAAATCTCAAACCAGATGGAATATGACGACGAGGTCGCCTTCCATGCCGTGCAGAAGCTCTACGACTTCGCCCGCGTCTCCGACGATGCCGCGCATCGGCCCTGGTGCCTGACCGTCTCCTTTACCCATCCGCACGACCCCTATGTGGCCCGTCGGCAATATTGGGACCTCTATCAGGACTGTCCCGCTCTGGAGCCTGAGATTGGCTTCATCCCCTACGACAAGCAGGACCTGCATTCGCAGCGGCTCTACAAGGCTTCAGACTACGACAGTTTCGACATCACGGCCGAGCAGGTTCGCCGCTCGCGACGGGGCTATTTCGCCAACATGTCCTATCTCGACGACAAGGTCGGCGAATTGCTGTCGGTGCTCGAGCGCACGCGCATGCTCGACGACACGATCATCCTGTTCTGCTCGGACCATGGCGACATGCTCGGCGAGCGCGGCCTGTGGTTCAAGATGTGCTTCTTCGAGGGCTCGGCGCGGGTGCCGCTGATGATCGCCGGCAAGGGCGTGCCGGCCGGGCTGATCACCGCACCGGTCTCCAACCTCGATGTGACGCCGACGCTGTGCGATCTGGCCGGTATCGACATGAGCGCCATCGCGCCATGGACCGATGGTCAGTCGCTGCTGCCGCTGCTCGAAGGCCAGGAACGCACCGCGCCGGTGCTAATGGAATATGCGGCCGAAGGCTCCAACGCGCCGTTGGTGGCGATCCGCGACGGCCGCTACAAGTTCATCCACTGCGAGATCGATCCGCCGCAACTCTATGATGTCGAATCCGATCGGCACGAGTTGAACAACCTCGCCGCCGATCCGGCCCATGCGGATCTGGTGGCGGCTTTCCTGGAAAAAGTCCGCGCACGCTGGGACATGGCCACCTTCGACGCCGCCGTGCGGGCCAGCCAGGCGCGGCGCTGGGTGGTCTATCCGGCGTTGCGAAACGGCACGCACTACCCCTGGGAGTTCCAGCCGCTGCAGAAGGCCTCGGAGCGCTACATGCGCAACCACATGGATCTCAACGTGCTCGAAGAGCAGAAACGCTTTCCGCGAGGCGAATGATGGCAGACCTTCTCGTCCCCTCCCTCGATCATCTCAAACAGGCCTATGCCGTCACCTCCCGGGCGACGCAGATAACGCCCTTGCTGGAATCGGCCGCACTCGCCCGAGAGACCGGTGCGGCGCGCGTCTTCATCAAGCCGGAATCGCTGCAATGGGCAGGGTCGTTCAAGATACGCGGCGCCTATTGGCGGCTGAAGCGGCTTTCGGCCGACGAGGCCAGGAAGGGCGTCGTCGCCTACTCCTCCGGCAATTTCGCGCAAGGGCTGGCCGCCGCCGGCCAGGCGCTCGGCATTCCGGTCACCATCGTCATGCCGATCGATGCGCCGGCCGCCAAGCGTGACGCGACCGCCGGCTATGGCGCGCGCGTCGTGCTGACCGACCATGGCGAGCGCGCGCGCGAAGAGGTCGCCGCCGCCAAGGCGCGCGAGATTGCCGAGACGGAAGGTCTGGCCCTGCTGCATCCCTTCGACGATCCCGAGATCGTCGCCGGCCAGGCGGGCGCCGGGCTCGAAGCGCTCGACCAGCTCGAGGCCAAGGACGCCCACGCGGACCTGCTGTTCTGCTCGGTCGGTGGCGGCGGGCTGATCGGCGGCGTTTCGCTTGCCTTCCACTACCTGTCGCCCGCCACCGAGATCATCGGCGTCGAGCCGGAGGGGTTCAACGGCATGGGTTCGTCGCTGGCACATGGAAGCATTGAGACGATGCCTATCGGCCCGAAATCGATCTGCGACGGGTTGATGTCGCGACGGCCGGGAGACGCCCCGTTCGCCGCGGTCAAGACCGCCGGTGTTCGCGGCATCACCGTCGACGATCAATCCGTGCGGCGGGCAATGAAGATAGCCTTCGAGCGGATGAAGCTGGTGCTGGAGCCGTCAGGGGCTGCGTCGCTGGCGGCGCTGCTCGGTGGCAAGGTGGACGTGAAGGGCAAGACTGTCCTTGTGGTTGCAACTGGCGGCAATGTCTCGCTCGCCGATTTTATGGCGCATATGAACCATGCTTGAAGCGGATTTCGTCATCATCGGCTCCGGCTCGGCCGGCTCGGCCATGGCCTATCGCCTGTCGGAGGACGGCAAGCATTCGGTCATCGTCATCGAGTTCGGGGGCAGCGACATGGGACCGCTGATCCAGATGCCGTCGGCGCTGTCGATTCCGCTCAACATGAGCCTCTACGACTGGGGCTTTGCCAGCGAGCCGGAGCCGCATCTCGGCGGCCGCGTGCTGGCGACGCCGCGCGGCAAGGTGATCGGCGGCTCGTCCTCGATCAACGGCATGGTTTATGTGCGCGGCCATGCGCGCGACTTCGACCATTGGGCCGAGCAAGGCGCGACAGGCTGGGGCTTCGCCGACGTCCTCCCCTATTTCAAGCGCATGGAAGACAATGACGGTGGCGAGGATGGCTGGCGCGGACATGGTGGCCCGCTGCATGTGCAGCGCGGCTCGCGCAAGAATCCGCTCTACGGCGCCTTCGTCGAGGCGGGCCGCCAGGCCGGCTTCGAGCTGACCGACGACTACAACGGCTCCAAGCAGGAAGGCTTTGGGCCGATGGAGCAGACCATCCGTGGCGGCCGCCGCTGGTCGGCAGCGAGCGCCTATCTGAAGCCGGCTCTCAAACGCAGGAATGTCAGCTTGGTCAAGGGTTTCGCCCGCCGGGTGATCATCGAGAATCATCGCGCCGTCGGCGTCGAAATCGAAGCTAACAAACAGATTCAGGTCGTTAAGGCGCGACGTGAAGTGATCGTCGCCGCGTCGTCTATCAATTCGCCCAAAATCCTGATGCTGTCCGGCATCGGGCCAGCCGAGCATTTGCGCGAAAACGGCATCGCCGTCGTCGCCGACCGGCCCGGCGTCGGCCGCAATTTGCAAGACCATATGGAACTCTACATTCAGCAGGAATCGACCAAGCCGATCACGTTGAATTCGGTGCTGAACCCGTTCTCGAAGGCGCTCATCGGCGCGCAGTGGCTGTTCTTCAAGTCGGGTCTCGGCGCCACCAATCAT
Organism: Mesorhizobium erdmanii; assembly: GCF_013170725.1. Taxonomy (NCBI): domain Bacteria; kingdom Pseudomonadati; phylum Pseudomonadota; class Alphaproteobacteria; order Hyphomicrobiales; family Phyllobacteriaceae; genus Mesorhizobium; species Mesorhizobium erdmanii. The sequence goes on from NZ_CP033361.1 coordinate 4,960,926, forward strand.
TTCGAGGCGGCGGCCTTCGTGCGCTCGCGCGCCGGTGTCGACTATCCCGATATCCAGTACCATTTCATCCCGGCCGCGGTGCGCTATGACGGCAAGGCAGCCGCGAAGTCGCACGGCTTCCAGGCGCATGTCGGACCGATGCGGTCGAAATCACGCGGCTCGGTGACGCTGCGCTCGCCGGACCCGCAGGCTAAGCCGGTGATCCGCTTCAACTACATGTCGCATCCGGACGACTGGACCGAGTTTCGCCACTGCATCCGGCTGACCCGCGAAATCTTCGGCCAGTCGGCCTTCGACGCCTATCGCGGCAAGGAGATCTCGCCGGGCAGCCACGTCCAGTCGGACGACGATCTCGATGTCTTCATTCGCGATCATGCCGAAAGCGCCTACCATCCCTGCGGCACCTGCAAGATGGGCCGCGCCGACGACGTCATGAGTGTCGTCGATCAGGAATGCCGGGTCATCGGCGTCGATGGACTGCGGGTCGCCGATTCCTCGATCTTCCCGCGCGTCACCAATGGCAATCTCAATGCGCCGTCGATCATGACCGGCGAGAAGGCGTCCGACCACATTCTGGGCCGCACGCCACTGGCGCCGTCCAACCAGGAACCATGGATCAATCCGCGCTGGCAGGTGTCGGACAGATAGGACATGATCCGCCTGACAGAGTGAGCCGTCCATTTTGGGGGGCGCAGACCATTGGAGACCTCCCATGCGCGCCCAGCCCACGGCATCGCACTATGTCAACGGACGCTACATCGACGACGAGCAAGGCGCGCCGCTGCCGGTCATCTACCCGGCAACCGGCGAGACCATCGCCATGTTGCGTTCGGCGACGCCGAATGTGCTCGAACTCGCCATCGAGGCCGCCCGCGCCGCACAGCCCGCCTGGGCGCGGCTGAAGCCGGTCGAGCGCGGGCGCATCCTGCGCCGCGCCGCCGACATTCTGCGTGCTCGCAACGCCGACCTAGCCCGCATCGAGACGCTCGACACTGGCAAGGCGATCCAGGAAACGCTGGTGGCGGATGCACCTTCCGCCGCGGACTGCCTTGAATATTTCGGCGGCGCCGTCGCCGCCTACAATGGCGAGGCGGTCGATCTCGGCGGGCCTTTCGCGTACACGCGGCGCGAGGCGCTCGGCGTCTGCGTCGGCATCGGCGCCTGGAACTATCCCATCCAGATTGCAGGCTGGAAATCCGCCCCGGCGCTCGCCATGGGCAATGCCATGGTGTTCAAGCCGTCGGAAAACACGCCGCTGTCGGCCCTGGCGCTGGCCGAGATCTATAGCGAGGCCGGCCTGCCGGACGGGTTGTTCAACGTCGTGCAAGGCTATGGCGATGTCGGCGCAGGCCTTGTCGGACATGATGTCGTCGCCAAGGTCTCGGTCACCGGCTCGGTGCCGACCGGCCGCAAGGTGCTGTCGCTTGCCGGCTCGAAGATGAAGCACGCCACCATGGAGCTCGGCGGCAAGTCGCCGCTGATCGTCTTCGACGACGCCGATATCGAGAACGCCATCGGCGGCGCCATGCTCGGGAATTTCTACTCCACCGGCCAGATCTGCTCCAACGGCACGCGTGTCTTCGTGCAGAGCCGCATCCACGACCGCTTCGTCGAACGGCTGGTGGAGCGGACGAAGAAGATCCGCATCGGGGATCCGCTCGACCCCGAGACGCAGATGGGACCGCTGGTGTCGAAGGCGCAGCACGAGAAAGTGGTTGGCTATATCGAGGTCGGCAAGCAGGACGGCGCTGTTCTGGCCTGCGGCGGCAACGTGCCCTCGCTGCAGGGGTTTGACGGCGGCTTCTTCGTCGAGCCGACGGTGTTCACCGGCGTCACCGATACCATGCGCATTGCGCGCGAGGAGATTTTTGGGCCCGTCATGTGCGTGCTGAAATTCGACGGCGAGGACGAGGTGATCGACCGCGCCAACGACACCGAATTCGGCCTCGCAGCCGGCGTCTTCACCCGCGACCTGCCGCGCGCCCACCGTGTCATTGCCGAACTGCAGGCTGGTACCTGCTGGATCAATGCCTACAATCTGACGCCGGTGGAAATCCCCTTCGGCGGCTTCAAACAGTCAGGCATCGGGCGCGAGAACTCACTTGCCGCGCTGGCGCTCTATTCGCAGCTGAAGTCGATCTATGTCGAGACCGGGGATGTGGTATCGCCTTACTGACTGGGCAAACGGACTCTTTCTCCATGGCTACGGCTAGCGAGCGCGCCAGGGGGCGCTGGGCCGACTTACTTATCGCTAGTCGACTACGGCGGAGGTAGTCGAACTGAGGACCACCATGCGAAAAGTTGTCTTGATCATGGCCATGTCGATCGACGGATATGTGGTGGGGCCGGAAGGAATGCCGACGGGCGGTTCTCCTGAACCGGCAGAACTCAAGCGCTGGAAACTGGATCGCATACGTCGCGCTGGAACACACATCATGGGGCGCGTCAGCTACGAGGAAATGGGGCCGTACTGGCAAAAATCGGACGATGCATATGCCGAGCCTATGAATGACATCCCTAAGGTCGTTTTTTCGAAAACCCTGAAGGAGGCAACGTGGCCAGATTCCACTATTGCGAAAGGTGATCTACACGAGGAAATCTCTAGATTGAAAAAACAGCGCGGCGGCGAAATCATCGCATGGGGTGGCGCAAGTTTCGCTCAGGCATTGTCGAAGGCAGGGCTGATAGATGAATACGTCATCGTGACTCGGCCAGTCGCCTATGGCGGTGGCAAACCCCTATTCAGCGGTTTGCCGGCCGCACTCACGCTAAACGTCCTCGTGACAGCCGCTTACGACAATGGCACCATGCTTCGCGTCTACGCCCCCGGCTGAACCAGCTTATCGCGCAGGCATCGACTCACCCTTTCTCCGTCGTCCCATCCAGATACTGCGTCAGCGCGCAGACCAGATGGTAGAAGATGCTGGCGGGCACGTCCGACGCCAGCGAGCGGCCGCGTTCGTCGATGCGGTCGATCCACAGGCCGAGCGGCGCCGGGTCGATGTGCCAGCGGAACAGTCGGCCGACGCGTTCCTCGATCTCCGGCTTGAGATCAGGTCCGCCCGAGCCATCCAGCGCAATTGCCGCCTTGACCGCTTCGGCCTGTGGCCAGCTGCGCGAGATCAGGTCCAGCGGCAGCCCCTGCCGGGAGACGGCGCCATAGGCAAGGCCGGTGGCGCGGTTGAGGCCATTGGCGACGGCCGAGGCATAGAGTTTCCTGGCGAAACCGCTCAGTTCGGCCTGACCGCTGCGGCCGGCGAAATCGACCAGAAGCGAAGCCCATTCGAAGTGATGGCCGGGCTCGGTCCAAGTCCCCTTCTCGCCGGCTGACGGCTTCCATTCGTCATCGAAATATTCGCCCAGCGTCCAGCTCTCCCAGTCGAAGAAATGGCTGCGGAAGAGATCGATGATGCGAGCCGCGCGGCGCAGATGGGTACGCTCACCGGTTGCTTGGTGCCAGGCCAGGAAAGCTTCGAGCAAATGCATGTGCGGGTTGGAGTGCCGCTCGCCCTCCCCGTCCGATGTTTCGAGGAAGCCGGTCATGCGATGATCCTCGAGATGCGCATCGAGAAAGGCGAAGGTCTCCTCGCCGAGCCGCAAGGCATCCGGATTGCCCGACATATGCGCATGCGCCAGCGCCAACAGCACGCAGGAGTGATCGTAGGCATCCTCGGTTGCGTCGGCGACCGAACCGTCGACATTCAGCGTGCGTACCCAGCCGCCATTATTGGTGCGGCCCTGCCTGGCCATGAACTCGATGCCATGGCTGATCAGACGATCGGCCGGACCATCCCAGCCGTGCGCCCGGGCGACGGCGAAGGCATAGACCTGCCTCGCCTGTGTGCGCATGCGCTTGGGCTTCATCAGCGGCGAGGCATCGAAACCCAACGCCTCATAAAAACCGCCATGGCGTTCGTCGACGCCTGATGTCGACCATAGCGGCAAGGTCTCCTGGAACAGCCAATGACGCACGCGCCGCCGCCAGGCGCCGCTTTCGATGACGCGGTCGTGCGCCGGCGTGAACCTGGTTTCCAGCCGGCCCGACTTTTCGAGCTGCTCGACAATCTTCTTGACGTGTTGGCTGTGGCTGACCGGTGCGACGAAAGTGGCGTCGGCTGTGGAGACGATGGCGACGTCCTTCATGCCGATCGCCGACAGCAGGCGACCGTCGCTGCGGATGTAGGAGTTTTCGCAATCGATGGCGACGACATCGCCGACAATGACATTGCCCTGATCATCGGCGGGGCCGACATCGAGCAGCGACTGCCAGGAGCCGAGATCGTTCCAGCGGAAGCTGGCCGGCACCATGGCGATGTCTTTTGCCTGCTCCATGATGGCGTAGTCGATCGAGTTCGACGGGATGGCGGCGTAGAGTTCCAGCGGCATGTAGAGGCCGGAGAGGTCCGATGTCGCAGCCTTGTAGGCGGCCTCGGTGGTCTGCCAGATGTCGGGCTGGAAAGCCGCGAAGGCGTCGCGCATGGCGCCGGCCCGAAACAGGAAAATACCGGTGTTCCAATAGAAATTTCCGGCCTGGAGATAGCTTTGTGCGGTGGCAAGATCCGGCTTTTCGAAAAAGCGCGACACTTCGAAGGTGCCGCCGCTTTCGGATGCGACCTCGATATAGCCATAGCCTGTCTCGGGCTGTGTCGGTTTGATGCCGAACACCACCAACTGGCCGGCGCGCGCCGCCTCGGCACCGGCCTCGACGCTCTGCCAGAATTGGCGCGCGGTGGCGATCTCATGGTCCGACGGCACCACCAGCACCAGGCTATCGCCGAATTCGGACAAAGTGCGCAGGGTCGCCAGCGCGACGGCGGCGGCGGTATTGCGGCCGATCGGTTCGAACAGCGGACCACCACCGGCGAGATCGAGGCCGGCAAGGTCGGCATGGACACGGTCGGCATGGCGCTCCGAGGCGATCAGGAAGATCGGTGTTTCACCGCCCGACCTTGCCGTCAGCCGGCGCAAGGTCTTGGCCAGCATGGAGCCGTCGCCGGACAGATCGTGGAACTGCTTGGGATTGTCCTCACGCGACAGCGGCCAAAGCCGCGAGCCGACACCGCCGCTCATGACAAAACTGACGATGCGCTGGGTCATTTCGGTCTCGCTCGGAAGCCTCTTGGTGGCCGGTTGCTAGCACACAAGCCTTAAGCGGTGTCAATCAGATTGGCCGTGCACTGCGATACCATCCATACTTGCGGGAAAAGGCGACGAAATGCGACAGAAGGGCTGCCATTGCCGCTTGCAGGAATGAAGTGTGGCGGCTATAAGCCCGCCGACTGGTCACGGAGTGTAGCGCAGTCTGGTAGCGCACCTCGTTCGGGACGAGGGGGTCGCAGGTTCAAATCCTGCCACTCCGACCAGAAAAAACAGACACTTAGCTTCTGTTTCTCCCGATACCCAAGAGATTTTGGCCTGTGGTTGGCGGACGGCGAACACCCCTCCGTTCTTGCGTCACTTGGACGTCGCGATCGTCACATCTTCCCGGAATTGATCCAGGTGGTTCAATGGCTATGATGCAGCCAGTGAAACGGCGAGCCTGGTGCGGACATGAATTGGACCTCGACAAGAGCCTCGACACCCGTTCTCGCGGTTGTGTTGCTTGCCGTTACCGGCTGCTCATCGCTCGGCCGGACGATCAATCCGGCCAAGTACGACAGCATGAGTTGCACCGAGCTCAACAGTGCGCTGGGCGAAAGTGCCGGCGAAATCTCGCAGACCGCCATCACCCGCGGCAAGGTCGCCAACACCAGCGTGCCGCGCTGGCTGCTTGGCGGCTCGCGCGTAAAGACAGCGGTCGCCAACCGTGAAACCGCCAGGATCGATAGACTTAAGCAGCAGCAGGATGCCATCGCCGCCGCGCGAGCGCGCAAATGTCGGGGGTCAGCGGGCTGAGCTAACGGACGCCACGGTGATCGACAAAGTCTCCGCCATCGTGCCGGTTTTCAACTGAACGTTGGAGCGTCGACTGGCTAGATCCGGCCGCGACTATCGGAGGCCGAAAAAGCTCAGTATCGCTATCACGATGACCACCGCTCCAACGAGCCAGATAATGTTGTTCATGATCTCTCTCCGTGTTGCCTGAGGAAGCACGCGCCTCTGGCGGAGGACGCGGGCCGACCAGCTTTGCTCCTGATCTGCAGCGGACAGCAGACGCGTGCCGGCTGCAGGAATAGAACTGTTAGGCACACCTAATGTTCCGTCGTCCGACAAGATCAACCAGACGTCTGGCTCGTGGCCACATCTTTGGGGAGAACCCGGAACCAATGGCACCGGCGGCAGTTTATCCAAGGAAGGGCTAAATAAGGCAGTGGAGAAATTGCAATGAAAACAATGATCATGTGCGCCTTGGCGCTTTCCCTGGGATTGCCGGCCGTGGCTTCGGCGGCTGAGGCCGATGTGGTTATCAGGACCCACCATCGTCACCACCACCAAGTCAGGATCATCAACGAGGAGGGACAGCGCCTGCATCACCGTCATCACGGCACGATTGCTTTCTACGATCACGGCCGCCGTCATCATCACCGCCGCGATACAGTCGTGGTCACGAGTTCCGTCTCCGCACACCATCACCGCCATCCAGTGGTGATCGAGAACGGCGGCTACTGACCAGCGGCCGCCGGCCCGGCTCCTTACTGAGCCGGGCCGCCTTGGCCATCTTGTCCCAAGTGATCTCCCCACAGATGCGTTCGGAGAGACGCTTTGAAGCCCTTGGCCGGATCTGCAATCTCTTGGAGATTTCGCAACGCGTTCGATTGCTAAATCCGTGCCACCTCGTCGGCTGTCGTGAAATTCCGATCGGTCGGCCAATCCTGACACACCATTACTTGTAGCGTGGACTTACCTGCTTGGGTGCCCGTCAAAAGCAGAGGGTTCGCTCGCCGTTCAAAAGCGGCGAACGAACCCTATCGGCGCAGGAAGGGACGTGGCTGCGCCAATTATAAATCTTCGTTATGGGTTTCTGCGGGGTGTTCAGCCGAGGACTATTCCGATCGCCATCAAGGTTATGGCGACCGCGAAGACCGGCGCGAGCAACCAACGCGCCTGGCCAACACTCTTTTCCATCGGCTTCCTCCCAAGAAACTTGTAGCCGACAACGGTGACAAACACCGGCTGTTCCGCATGCCGCCGGTGGCAAGACCATTGCTTTTTTGAGATCAGACTTAGGTCCCAAATTCTGCCAGACCGAAGTCCAGTCGATGGAACGTTTCGATCCCGTCCTAGTTCGGTTGATTGGGCGCGAGAACAGTCCGCGAGGACAGTCAAATAACGCGGAAATGGACGAGTATCATTATGTCGAATCGGGAGACCGCAAGATCCCATGCCCTAGGGACGCGCGTAGCTGACCTCAAGACCAGGATGCAGAAGGCTCGCATCAGCGAGAGCGAAATCAAGACCTTCCAAAAAGTCGCGGCCATCATGCAGGACGGTCAGGGCGGCATTGATGGGGACGATCTGATCGCCGCGTCATTCGTTGCCGACAAACAGTTGGACGAGAGCAATTCCTGATCATGCGAACAATCAGCAGGCTTTTTGATTCGCATGCCGAAGCGGCACGGGTTGCTGGAGACCTAGTGGCCGTTGGTGTTCCTCGCGTGCAGATTGCTGTTATCGGGCCCTACCAGGACGAGGTTGGCATTCTAAGATCCCCGGGTGTCATCCTTGGTGCTGTCGGTGCGGTGTTGGCCTGCCTGAGCGCCATGATCGTTTACGGCGGACTATCGGCAACAGCACTGATCTGGGCGGCCTGCGGCGGCGGTGCCGGCGGCTTCCTCGGCGCCTGCATCACCGCCGCCACGAAGCTGGATGATCGCAGCGTCGCCGAGCGGATCGTCTTGGTGACGGCGCATGTCGATGAACATGAGACTGACATCGCTCAAGCAGTGCTCGGCGGTTGCGCTCCCTGCGCATTTATCGCCAAAGCAGCATGACCATTGGCCAGCGGCCGACGAAAGGCCCGCCCAGGCGCGAATCCCCGGGATCGGCGGGCAGAGCAAACGGACGCCGCAAGCGACGTTTCATGCGCTCAGCCGGAACCGCGTCACATCGATCGCGGCATTCATCAACGTCTGCGTGTAGGGCGCTTGCGGATTGCTGAAGATCGCCTCCGTCGGCCCCTCTTCGACGATCTTGCCTTGCTTCATGACGATGATGTAGTCGGCCATGGCGCGCACCACGGCGAGGTCGTGGCTGATGAAGAGGTAGGACAGTTCGTGGTCCGCCTGCAGTTTGCGCAACAGTTCGACGATCTGTTTCTGCACAGAACGGTCGAGTGCGGAGGTCGGCTCATCCAGCACGACCATTTTGGGTTTCAGGATCATGGCGCGGGCAATGGCGATGCGCTGGCGTTGCCCGCCCGAGAATTCATGCGGATAGCGGTTGCGGGCGTTGGGATCGAGGCCGACTTCGCGCAAGGCCTCGACCGCGCGCTGATCGCGCTGTGTGGATGAAAGGTTCGGCTCATGCACCAGCAGCCCTTCGGTGATGACCTGGCCGACGGTCATGCGCGGCGACAGCGAGCCGAACGGATCCTGGAAGACGAGTTGCATCTGGCGCCGCAGCGGCCGCATCGCCTGCCGGTCGGCAGTGGAAATGTCGCGATCACCAAAACGGATCAAGCCATCGCTCGGCAACAGCCTCAGCAAGGCACGGCCGAGCGTCGATTTGCCCGAACCGGATTCGCCGACGATGCCGATGGTCTGGTTACGCTGCAGCCGGATCGAAATGTCATCGACGGCACGCAGCATCAGCGGCTCGCCGGCCAAAAACCCACCGCCGATCCTGAAGGTAACTTCGACATTCTTGCCTTCGAGCACCACGGGGGCATTTGCGGGCGGCGGCGCCTTGGTCCCGGTCGGCTCGGCCGCCAGCAGCATTTTGGTGTAGGCATGCCGCGGGTTGGCGAAGATCGCTTCGGCCTCGCCCTCCTCGACGACCTCGCCCTGGCGCATGACATAGACCCGGTCGGCGAAGCGCCGGACGATGCCGAGGTCGTGGGTGATGAAGACGATGGCCATGCCGAGCTTGCGCTGCAGTTCGGCGAGCAGCATGAGGATCTGCGCCTGGATGGTCACATCGAGCGCCGTCGTCGGCTCGTCGGCGATCAGGATGTCGGGGTCGTTGGCGAGCGCCATGGCGATCATCACGCGCTGACGCTGGCCGCCGGACATTTCGTGCGGATAGGATTTCATCCGCCGCTCGGGGTCCGGAATATGCACGAGCCTTAAAAGCTTGAGCGCCTCTTCGCGTGCCTCGGCGGCATTCAGTCCGCGATGCCGGCGGATCGGTTCGATCAGCTGATTGCCGATCGAATAGAGCGGATCGAGCGACGTCATCGGCTCCTGGAAGATCATGCTGATCTTGGCGCCACGCACCTTGTTCAGGTCGGATTTGCTCAGTGTCAGCAAGTTGCGGCCGCGATAGTCGACATGGCCCGTCGCCTCGCCGTTCGAGGCCAGCAGGCTCATCGCCGCCATCATCGTCTGGCTCTTGCCGGAACCGGACTCGCCGACGACGGCGACGGTCTCGCCCGCATTGACGTGGATGTTGATGCCCTTCACCGCCTCGACCGCGCCGTCGAGCGTGCGGAAGCGGACGCGCAGATCCTTGACGTTGAGGATCGTTTCGGGAGTGGCCATTTCAGCGGTTCCCATCTTTATCGATCCCCATCTTTATCGATCTCTTGGATCAAGCGCGTCGCGCAGGCCGTCGCCGACGAAATTCAGGGCGAACAGCGTCGACACGAGGAAGAAAGCAGGGAACAGAAGCAGCCAGTTGGCGGTGCCGATGTTCTTGGCGCCGACCGAGATCAGCACGCCCCAGCTGGTCATCGGCTCCTGCACGCCGAGGCCGAGGAACGACAGGAAACTTTCCAGGATGATGACCTGCGGCACCAGCAGCGTCATATAGATCACCACCGGGCCGAGCAGGTTGGGGATGACGTGGCGAAGCAGAATGCCGCGCTGGCCGACGCCCATGGCTTCCGCCGCCTGGACATATTCCTGGCGGCGGATCGACAGCGCCTGGCCGCGCACGATGCGCGCCATGTCGAGCCACAGCACCGCGCCCACGGCCAGGAACATCAACACGAAGTTGCGGCCGAAGAACACCACCAGCATGATGACGAAGAAGATGAACGGCAAGGAATAGAGCACGTCGACGATGCGCATCATCACCTCGTCGACCTTGCCGCCGGAAAAGCCGGCGGCAGCGCCATAGATCACCCCGATCACCACCGCCACGACACCGGCGAGCAGGCCAATGGCAAGCGAGATCCGCCCGGCCATCAGAGTGCGCGAGAGGAGATCGCGGCCGGTGTTGTCGGTGCCGAAGAGGAAATATTGCTGCTTGACCGATGTGCTCATCGTCACCTCGAGCCCGTCGGGTGATTTGCTCTCGATCTTGGTCTCGTCAAAGGCATCGGAACGGTCGAGGTAGCGGATGTTGCGATCGTCGATCGGTTTGGTTGAAGTGACCGTGACCGTGACGCGGCTGCCTTCCTGATGCCACTCCTTGAGGTCGACCCGCATGCGCTTGATGGCGTCCGTGAGCGCGCCTTGGATCATGTCGGGCTTAGGATAGGCCGACAGGCTTGGCGGCATGCGGACATAGTCGGCATAGATGGTGGTGTATTGATGCGGCACGAACCAAGGCCCGAACACGCTAATCACCGCGACAAAGGCGAGGTAGTAAAGGCTGAACATGGCGGCGCGGTTGGCCTTGAGACGCGCCCAGGCATCGCCCCAGAGCGAGCGGCCAACGATGGCAGGAGCCGCGGCGGCTGTGATGTCAGTCATAGCGCACCCTCAATCATAGCGAACTCTGGGGTCGACGACCGCGTACATGACGTCGACGATCAGGTTGAAGACGATGGTGAAGATGGCGATCACCACCACCGTCCCCATCACGAGCGTGTAGTCGCGGTTGAGCGCGGCATCGACGAAATAGCGGCCGACGCCTGGAATGGAGAAAATCGTCTCGACGATGACGGAACCGGTCAAGAGGGCCGCCGCCGCAGGGCCGGTGAACGAGACGATCGGCAGGATGGCGCCGCGCAGCGCGTGCTTGACCACCACCGACCAGTCTGCAAGGCCGAGCGCGCGCGCCGTCCGGATATGATGGGAGCGTAAGCTCTCGATCATCGAGCCGCGCATGAGACGGGCAACGATGGCTATCTGCGGCAAGGCAAGCGTCAGCACCGGGCCAACCTTGTTGATGAAGGCGCCATCGCCCCAGCCGCCGATCGGCAGCAGCTTCCAGGTCAGCCCGAACAGGAGCTGGATCACCGGCGCGATGACGAAGGTCGGGATGGTGCTGCCCGCCGTCGCCAGTGCAATCACCGTATAGTCGCCAAGCTTGTTCTGGTTGAGCGCGGCAATGGTGCCGAGCACTGAACCGATCAGCAGCGCCAGGATCAGCGCCGAGGCACCGAGCTGGACGGAAATGGGCAGGCCCTTGGCGAACAGTTCGGTGACCGTAAAGTCCGGCATGTTGTAGCTCGGGCCGAAATTGCCGCGCAGGAGATTGCCGAGATAGTGGACATATTGCAGCCAGAGTGGATCATTGAGACCGAACTGGGCCTCAAGGTTGGCCTTGATCTCGGGGCTCAGCCCCCGCTCCTGGTTGAATGGGCCGCCTGGCGCGACGCGCATCAGGAAGAACGCCATCGTCACGATGACGAACAGCGTCGGGATGGCGGTCAAAAGCCGCCGGAATACGTATCGCAGCATCGGTGCCCCGCTTGATCCGGAGCACGCCCGTCCAGTTGGACCGACACGCTCCAGCCTTCAAATCTTCGCACCGGATTTTCCGAAAATCGATTGCGCTTCCCGGCCGATGCGATGGCAAACCAGCGCCGCCGCGCACTCGGTGCGCGGCGGCTTGGCCAGGGATCAGTCCTTGCTGACGAAACGCGACGGATGGATGTCCATCACGTTGTCGACGAAGCCATGCAGCTTCGAGGAAACGATGTCGTGGTAGCTGTAGTAGAGAAGCGGGATCTGGCCGACATCGTCGATGAGGATGCGCTCGGCCTCGGAAAGGTCCTTCATGCGCTCTTCAGGCTTACCGCCGGCGGCGGCAGCCTTGTCCATGGCCGCTTCGTATGCGGGGCTGTTGTAGTTCGAATAGTTGTTGCCGCTGGCCTTGCGCGTGATGCCGAGGAAAGTTTCCGGATCCTTGTAGTCGGCAATCCAGGCGGCACGCGCCACGTCATAATCGCCCTTCTGCTCGAGGAAGGAGTAGTGGGTCTTGGTGTCGGTGTTGAGCAGCGTGACGTCGACGCCAAGCGGCTTCAATTGTTCCTGGATCGCCACTGCCGTGTTCTTGTGGTTTTCCGAAGTGTTGTAGCGGATCTCCATCTTCAGCGGATGTTCGGGCGTATAACCAAGCTTCTCGAGGATTTTCTTGGCGGCGTCCTCGCGGTCTATCTGCGGCATGTCGGCATATTTGGCCATTGCCGGTGTGTAGCCCTCGATGCCGGGAGGCACCATGGAATAGCCGGGCAGCATCGAGTTCTGCCAGACCTTTTCGGCGATGAAGTCGCGGTCGATCGCCATCGAGATGGCGGTGCGCAGTTCGGGGTTGTTCCACGGCGCCTTGTCGGTCTTGATCGCGTAATAATAGGTGCCGAGATACGGGCCGACGTGGATCTGGTCGCCGAACTTGGTCTTGAGGTCGGCGAGCTGCTCGGTCGGCAGATCGTCATAGCTGTCGAGTTCGCCCGCCTCGAAGCGCTTCATCGCCGACGAACGGTCTTCGGTCGGGATGTAGTTGACGACGTCGAACTTTACGGTCGCGGCGTCCCAGAATTTCGGGTTCTTGACCAGTTTCATGTGGTCGTTGGGAACCCATTCGGCCAGCGTATAGGCGCCGTTCGAAACAAGTTTGCCGGGTTTGATCCAGTCGGCGCCGAGCTTTTCGATCGAAGCCTTGCTGACCGGATACGTCGCCTGGTGGGTCAGCATCTCCAGGAAGTAGGGCGTCGGCGCCTTCAGCGTCACCTCCAGGGTGCTGGCGTCGATTGCCTTGACACCCATGTCCTCGGGCTTGCCCTTCTTTGTGTTTACGTCTTCCGCACCCTTCACCGGGTAGAGCATCGAGGCGTATTCGGCGCCAGTCGCAGGATCCTCCAGGCGATGGAAGGCATAGACGAAGTCGTCCGCGGTCACCGGGCTGCCATCCGACCACATGCCGTCCTTGCGCAGCTTGAAGGTGTAGACGGTGCCGTCATCCGATACCGTCCAGCTTTCGGCGGCGCCCGGAATGAGGTTGGCCTTCTCATCCTGCATGACAAGGCCCTGGAACAGGTCGCGCAGCACATTGGCCTCATAAACCGTCGAGGTCTTGTGCGGGTCGACCGATTCCGATTCGGCGGCGGTGCCTCTGTTGTAGACGCTCTCGGCAAAAGCCGGCGTGTAGAATGCGCCGGCGGCTACGGCCATGGTGGTGGCGAATACCGTCGCCTTCAGCATGTTTTTCAGCATGAAGTTCTCCCTGTCGGCACTGCCATCGGCGCGCCTTCGAGTGTTGACGCCCCGGAACCGATGCCTGGTTCCTTTGAGCGCGCCGCCGGTTCCCTCCGGCAGCTGGTGGCAGGAGACTAGACAGGAGGTAAGCTCTTTTCAACCGAGTACTGATTGACCCTAAGTCAATCCCTACAGTTGAAGAAGCAACGGCTAAATTAGAGCGACATTTCAACTGCACACATCCTCAGGTTGCGCCTGGGGTTTTCGCTTTCTGCATGCGAACTTTGGCATGCTGGCAGCATGGTTCAGAACCTCACTTCCAGGGTCCGAAGGCGCGCTTTCCGAACAGACAATTCGGGAACCTCGGCGGTCGAATTCGCTCTGCTATCGCCGATCTTCATCCTTCTTCTGCTCGGAATGGTTGCATACGGCATCTATTTTGGTGCTGCCAGCTCGATCCAGCAGATCGCGGCCGACGCCGCCCGCACAGCGATCGCCGGGCTGAACCAGAGCGAGCGGCAGACACTTGTGGCCAGCTACCTCACCAACAACGCCAGCGGATACCCCTTCGTGGATGCCACCAAACTGACCTACCAGGCCAATGACAGCGTGGCCGATGGAAGCCAGTTCGTGGTGTCCATCTCATACGATGCGCGCAACCTGCCGATCTGGAATCTCTTCCCGGGCATAGCGATGCCGGGGACCACGATCACGCGCCAGTCAACGATCAGGGTCGGAGGTATCTGAATGTCGCCGCGCGTGCGAACGGAGGTCGGCCGGATTGCCCGGCGCCTGCTGGCTGACAAGAAGGCGAACTTCGCCGTCATGACGGCCCTTATCGCACCGGTCGCGCTGGCGCTGGCCGCGGTGGCCATCGACGAGGCCTCCATCTACACCGAGCGCCGGCAAGCCCAGGCGATGGTCGATCTGGCGGCGATCACCGCCGCGTCGAACATGACCAATGTCAACACAGCGGTCGTCACCACGCTCACCGACAACGGCATGCCAGGTGTCGTCGTTCAAGCCTCGGGCCAGACCATTGCCCCGGCCGTCGGGAAAACGGTGGTGACGGTCACGCAAGGCCGCTATGCCTCAACGACCACCAATGTCACGCAGCGCTTCCAGGCGGGCGTGACACCTTACAATGCGGTGCGTGTCACATTGGCGAAAATCCCCGCCCGCTATTTTGCCAGCTCGCTCATCCCCACTCCGGTCATCGGCACCCAAGCCACCGCCAGCATGACGCCGCAGGCGACATTCTCGGTCGGGTCGAGACTGCTCAGCGTCAATGGCGGCATCCTCAACGCTTTGCTGAGCGGGCTTCTCGGCGGCAACATCTCGCTCAGCGTCATGGACTATAACGGGCTGATCTCGGCCGATGTCAGCGCGCTTTCCTTCATCAGCGCGCTGGCCACACAGCTGAACATCACGGCCGGCACCTATTCGGACGTGCTGGCCTCGAAGGCGACCGTCGGCCAGATCGCCACCGCCATGGCAAACGTGCCTGGCCTCGGCAACACGGCCAAGGTCGCCCTGCAGACCATCGCCTCCAAGTCGACCAGCACGGTCAAGATTCCGCTCAGCAGTCTTATCGACCTTGGTTCCGTCGGCAGCCTGGGCATCGGGCAACAGCCGGCCGGCCTCGGCGTTGACGCAAGCGCCATGGGAATGCTGACCGCCGCCGCGGTGCTCGCGAACGGCACCAACCAGGCCGCCGTCGATCTCGGCGCCACCATTCCGGGATTGCTGTCCACCAAGCTCAACATCGCCATTGGCGAGCCGGCGCAATCCTCGCCTTGGCTGGCGGTCGACGGCATCGGCACCACCGTGCGGACCGCCCAGACGCGCATCAAGCTGACCGCATCGGTGGGCATCGGCACGCCCGGCCTCAGCGGCGGCATCAGCCTGCTCGCCGTCAATCTTCCGCTCAATGTGGAAGTCGCCTATGCGGAAGCCAAGCTGACCGACATCACCTGCCCCACAGGGCCATCCAGCATCAGCGTTTCCATCGCCGCGCACCCCGGTATTGCCCAGCTCAACCTGGCCAACAGCAACAATCCCTCCGGCTTCGCCGATTTCAGCCAACCGCAGACCTTCACCGACGCGGATATCGCCGATGTCAGCCTCCATCTGCTGCTGGTCAACATCCCATTGATCCAGGTCATGGGATCGGCGGCAACCGCAATCACCAACAACAGCCCACAAACCCTGACCTTCAGCGCGACCGATATCGCCAACAAAACGGTCAAGACCGTTTCAACGCGCAACATCTCGCAGTCGCTCACCACGTCGCTGGTCAACAACCTGTCGCTCTCGGTCAATGTGCTTGGTCTTGGCATCGATCTGACCGCCCTGCTTGGAACGGTCAAGCCGGCGGTGGTGACGCTGCTCAACACCGTAACGGCGCCCGTCGACGACTTGCTCTACAATGTGCTGTCCGCGCTGGGTGTCGGGGTCGGCCAGGCCGACGTACGCGTCACCGGAGCGACCTGCGGTCGGGCGGTGCTGGTTCAGTAGGGTTTTCGTGGCCAAGCGGGTCGCCTGGCCAAGGCGCGGTCGAACGGCCAGTCAGTCGAGCCGGCCAAGGAAGCAACCGAGAGCCGGCAGCGGAAGCGCTTCCTCCTCGCCGGTAGCGGCGCCAGCAAGGACAGCAGCGACAGCGCCAATATCCGGTGGCAAGGCCCAATTCGCCGGCTCTCCGGCGAAATTGAAGACACAGAGCAGTCTCTGCCCACCGCCTTCGCGGATGAAGGCAAGCACGTCGCCCTCGGCGTCGAGAAAGCGGATCGAACCGCTGACCAGTGCCGGATGGCGCCTGCGCAAGGCGAGCGTCGAGCGGTAGGCGGACAGCACCGATTGCTCATCGCCGTTCTGCGCATCGGCGGCGCGGGCGCGGTGGCTGGCCGGGACCGGTAGCCAGGGCTTGCCCGTCGAGAAACCCGCATTGTCGGCGCCGATCTCCCAGGCCATCGGCGTGCGGCAACCATCCCTGCCCTTCACGCCGGGCCAGAAGCGGATGCCGACCGGATCGCGCAGATCCTCATAGGCAAGCTCCGCCTCCTCCAAGCCCAGTTCCTCACCCTGATAGAGGCAGATCGAGCCGCGCAGGCAAGCGAGCAGCATGATCGAGAATTTAGCGACCGCGTCGGTTGCGCCGTCCGGCCGCGTCCAGCGGCTGACATGGCGCACCACGTCATGATTGGAGAACGCCCAGCAGACCCAACCGTCGGCGACGGCATGTTCGAAGGCCTCGACACAGCCGCGCACGTGTGCCGCCGAAAATTGCGAACCGAGCAGGTCGAACGTGTAGCACATCTGCAGCTTGTCGCCGCCGGAGGTATAGGCGGCCAGCGTCTGCAGCGAGCGCCCCTCGTCGCCGATTTCTCCGACGGCGGCGCGGTCCTCATACTCGTCGAGCAGCGCCCGGAAACGCCTGAGGAAAGCGAGGTTTTCAGGCTGCGTCTTGTCGAACAGATGCTCCTGATAGAGGTAGGTGTTGGTCTCGCCATTGGTGCCGGCGACGCTCGACGCCAAGGGCGGATTGCTGCGCAGCCAGCGGTCGTGGAAATAGTAGTTGACGGTGTCGAGCCGGAAACCGTCGACGCCACGCTCGAGCCAGAAGCGCACCGTGTCCAGCAGCGCATCCTGGACCTCCGGATTGTGGAAATTCAGGTCAGGCTGCGATGCGAGGAAGTTGTGCATGTAATATTGCCGGCGGGTCGAATCCCACTCCCAGGAAGGACCACCGAAGACGGACAGCCAGTTGTTGGGCGCGTTGCCGTCAGGCTTCGTATCGGCCCAGACGTACCAGTCGGCCTTGGGATTGTCGCGGCTGGCGCGGCTTTCGACGAACCATTCATGCTTGTCGGATGAGTGCGACAGCACCTGGTCGATGACGATTTTCAGGCCCAGCCGGTGCGCCTCTGCTACCAGCGCGTCGAAGTCTTCAAGCGAACCGAACATCGGATCGACGTCGCGATAGTCCGATACGTCATAGCCCATGTCGGCCATCGGCGACTTGAAGAAGGGCGACAGCCAGACGGCATCGACGCCAAGCGAGGCGATGTGGGCAAGCCTTGCCGTTATGCCCTTGAGATCGCCACTGCCATCGCCGGTCGTGTCCTGGAAGGAGCGCGGATAGACCTGATAGATGACGCAGCCGCGCCACCATTCGGCCTTCTGCCCGGTGTTGTCGTCGGCCATCACGAACCCTTCCCGGCGCGAGCCCTTCCAGACTGGCGCTCGATCATGAAGCTCACGCTGCGCCCTGGCAGAGGCCGCGTCAGGTCGACCGTCTGCGTGGCGATCGCGGGACACCATTCAAAGCCTTCGCGCACCGGCAAAGTGAAGATGGACTGGCGGCGGTCGCCATTGATCATGACAGCCAGCCGGCCATCCGCCCGGCTCAGGACCATGACAAGGCGATGCCTGGCAGGGTCGTTCCAATCGGCTTCGGACAGTGCCACACCCGCCTCGGTCAACCAGGCAACGTCGGGAATTCCGGACGTGTCGACTGGTTCGCCGGTCAGGAACCGCGTGTCCGATAACATGGGCATCGCACGGCGAACATCGGCGAGCGCCGAGGCATATTGCTCCAGCGCCTTGTCGCGCCCCGCCCAATCGAGCCAGGTAATCGCATTGTCCTGCGCATAGGCGTTGTTGTTGCCTTGCTGGCTGCGGCCGAACTCGTCGCCCGCAGTCAGCATGATGGTGCCGCGCGACGCAAATAAGGTGGCCAGCAGCGCCCGCTGGTCGTTGACGCGCGCCTTGGCGATTGCAGCGTCGTCCGTCTCGCCCTCGGCGCCATTGTTCCACGACAGGTTCTCGTTGTGGCCATCGCGGTTCTGCTCGCCATTGGCCGCGTTGTGCTTGTGCTCATAGGCGACGATGTCGGCCAGCGTCATGCCGTCATGGGCGGCGATGAAATTGACCGTGCGGCTGGCCGGCTGAGCGGCCTTGCCAAAAATATCGGACGAGCCGGCAAGCCGCGTCGCCAAGGCCCCAACCGCATTGGCATCGCCACGCCAGAACCGTCTGGCATCGTCGCGATAGCGGTCGTTCCATTCGAGGAAGCGCGCCGGGAAGTTGCCGAGCTGATAGCCGTCAGGACCGATATCCCAGGGTTCGGCGACCAGCACGCGATCGGTAAGCACAGGATCGCCGGCGATCGCCGCGAGCAAGGGCGCCGCGGGATCGAACGCGCCGTCAACGCGGCCCAGCACCGGCGCGAGGTCGAAGCGAAAACCGTCGACGCCGGCATGGCGGACAAAATGGCGGAGCGTGTCGAGCACCATGTCCCGCACCACCGGATGATCGCAGGCGACGGTGTTGCCGGTCCCGGTGTCATTGACCAGCCTGCCATCCGGCTGGTGCCGGTAGTAGGCCTGATTGTCGAGCCCGCGCAGCGACAGCGTTGGTCCCAGCCTGTCACTTTCGCCCGTGTGGTTGAAGACGAGATCGAGAATGGTGCCGATGCCGGCCTGGCGCAGGGCCGCTACCGTATCGCGCAATTCCGTCAATCCGCCTGGCGCCAGGCGTGGGTCGACCGCCATGAAGGTCACGGGATTGTAGCCCCAGGCGTTGCTCAAGCCCAGCGGCGGTAGATGCCGCTCGTCGATTGACGCGGTCACCGGCATCAGTTCGACGGCCGAGACGCCGAGGCGCTTGAGGTGATCGATGATTGCTGGGTGGGCCAGTGCGGCGATGGTGCCGCGCTGGGCTTCCGGCACATCAGGGTGGAGCTTGGTGAAGGCGCGAACCGGCACCTCGTAGATCAGTCCGCCCGGGCGAAACAGCGGCGGCAGCACCGGCACAGTGGGCAAGGCCGTCGCCACGGTCTTGGGCATCAGCGAGGCGGTGTCGGCGCCTTCGTTGCGCCTCGCGGCGAGCCGCCAGTGATAGGCGTAGGGCCGGTCGACTTGGATGGCGTAGGGATCGCTCAGCAGCTTGTCGGGATCGAACCAGAACCCGCGCTCGGGCGCATAGTCACCGTCGGCACGAAAGCCATACCGCGTGCCCGCCGAAAGGCCGGAGACAAAGAGCGCATGCACCCCCTCGCCTTCCGGCTTCAGCTCCATCCGGTCGAGTTCGCGGTTTCCCTCCCCATCGAAGACCGAGACCCAGAGGCGGCGAGCCGACGAGGACCATGCGGCAAAGCGGATGCCTTCGGGGGTGATGGTGGCACCGAGGCGAGTCATGGGCGCCGGCCCTGAAACGCGGTGCGAACGCGAGAGGTTAGCCGGGGCCTGCCCCACTTCGTCATCCTAGGGCGAAGCAGGAGCGAAGCTCCGTCGCGGAGACCCTGGGATCCATGCCGTGACCTCGAACGAAGGGCGCAGCGGAGCCGAATTCTGCACCGTGGCAACGCCTTGATGTCACGGCATGGATCCCTTGGGCTGCGGAGCAGCTCCAGAGGTCTGCGCCGCGTCGCTACGCTCCTTGCTCCGCCAGTGGATGACGAAACGATGGTCGCCACCCTCAAGTAATCACGCTCGGCTTGTTGCGGCCGGTGTGGCTCTTGATCCCGGCAATGTCGTCGGCGGCGGCGATGAGATCGGCGAGTGCCGCCTGTGTGTCGAGATCGTGCCTGGCCTTGTCCGGCTCGTAGCGCTCGATGTAGACCCGCAGCGTCGCGCCCGACGTGCCAGTGCCGGAGAGCCGGAAGACGACGCGAGAACCGCCTTCGAACAGGATCCTGATGCCTTGGTGCTCGCTGGTCGAGCCGTCGACCGGGTCGTGATAGGCGAAGTCATCGGCATTGGCGATCTTGAGGCCGTTCACGCTGGTGCCGGGCAGCGAACCGAGCTTGGCCCTGAGTTCGTCGACCAGCGCATTGGCACGCTCGCTCTCGACCTCCTCATAATCGTGGCGCGAATAGTAGTTGCGCCCGTAAGTCGCCCAGTGCTCGGTGACGACCTGCTTGCAGCTTTCGCCGCGCGCGGCGAGGATGTTCAGCCACAACAGCACGGCCCACAAGCCGTCCTTCTCGCGCACGTGGTTGGACCCGGTGCCGGCGCTCTCCTCGCCGCAAATCGTCGCCATGCCGGCATCGAGCAGATTGCCGAAGAACTTCCAGCCGGTCGGCGTCTCATAGATGCCGATGCCAAGCTTTTCGGCGACGCGGTCGGCCGCGCCGCTGGTCGGCATAGAGCGCGCGATGCCCTTCAGCCCGTCCTTGTAGCCAGGCGCCAGGCGGGCATTGGCGGCGAGCATCGCCACCGAATCCGACGGAGTGACGAAAATGCCCTTGCCGATGATCAGATTGCGGTCGCCGTCGCCATCGGAAGCGGCACCGAAATCCGGCGCATCCGGCCCCATCATCTCGTCGTAGAGATGCTTGGCATGGACGAGGTTCGGATCCGGATGATGGCCGCCGAAATCCGGCAGCGGCTTGAAGTTGCGGCAAGTGCCATTCGGCGCGCCAAGCCGGTTTTCGAGGATTTCCTTGGCGTAGGGGCCGGTCACCGCGTGCATGGCATCGAAGCGCATGCGGAAGCCCGATTTGAACAGTTTGCGCAGCGCGTCGAAATCGAACAGGCTCTCCATCAGCTCGGCATAATCGGTGACCGGATCGATGATCTCGACGGTCATGCCGGCGGCCTTGACGGTGCCGATCGTGTCGATGTCGATCGGATCGATGTCCGATGTCTTGAAGCTCGAAATCGCCTTGGTCTTGGCGAAGATCGCGTCGGTCAGCTTTTCCGGCGCCGGGCCGCCATTGCCGGCATTGTACTTGATACCAAAATCCTCGTGCGGGCCGCCCGGATTGTGGCTGGCCGACAGGATGATGCCGCCGAAGGTCTTGTATTTACGGATGACATGCGAGGCGGCCGGCGTCGACAGGATGCCGCCCTGCCCGACCATCACCTTGCCGAAGCCGTTCGCGGCGGCCATGGCGATGGCCTTCTGGATGACCTCGCGGTTGTAGAAGCGGCCGTCGCCGCCGATCACCAGCGTCTTGCCCTTGTAGCCGTCCAGCGCATCGAAGATCGACTGGATGAAGTTCTCGGCATAGTGCTCCTGCTGGAACACAGGAACCTTCTTGCGCAGGCCCGACGTGCCGGGCTTCTGGTCGGCATAGGGTTTGGTGGGAACGGTTCGTATCATGCTTCAGGCGACCCTTTTCGAAAGCAGCAGGCGATAGAGTTCAACGTATTTTTCGGCGCTTCGATCCCACGATACATCCGTCTTCATCCCCTGGCGCTGGATGGTTTCGAAAGCCGCGGGATTGGCGTGAGCGTCGACCAGGCGGGCAATGGCGTGCAGCATCGCACCGCCATTGTTGGGAGCGAACTGGAACCCTGTCGCCACGCCGGCCGCCATCGCCGCTTCGTTGGCGTCGATGATGGTGTCGGCGAGGCCGCCGGTGCGGGCGACCACCGGCACGCAGCCGTAGCGCAGGCCGTAAAGCTGCGTCAGTCCGCAAGGTTCGAAGCGCGACGGGATGATGATGGCGTCGCAGCCGCCCTGCATGGTGTGCGACAGCCCCTCGTCGTAGCCGACGACCACGCCGATGCGGCCACGGTGGCGCGCGGCGGCGGCGAGTAGCGCGCCTTCGAGGCCGGCGTCTCCCGAACCCAGTATGGCCAGCCGCGCTCCGGTCGCGACGACACCGTCGATCACCGTCGCCAAAATATCCATGCCCTTCTGCCAGGTCAGCCGACTGATGACGCAGACGATCGGGCTGTCGTCGCGATCGAGGCCGAAACGTTCCTCCACGGCGGCCCTGTTGGGCGCCCGAGCCTCGAGCGTGGCGGCCGTATAATTCGACACCAGATGCTTGTCGGTTTGCGGATCCCAGATGGCGGTGTCGATACCGTTGACGATGCCATGGAGATCGCTGGAGCGCATGTTGATCAGGCCGTCGAGGCCCATGCCGAATTCAGGCGAGCGGATCTCCTGCGCATAGGTCGGGCTGACCGTGGTAATCGCCCAGGCGGCCTGCAGGCCGGCCTTTAGGAAGCCGACGCCGCCATAATATTCAACGCCGTCAAGCGCCATCGCCACCGCCGGCAGGCCGAGTTCGCCGAAGATGCCGGCACCGAACTGGCCCTGGAAGGCGAGATTGTGGACGGTCATCATCGACGGGACGCCGACCGCCTTGCCGTAGCGCATATAGGCCAGCGTCATCGCCGACTGCCAGTCATGGGCGTGGACGATGTCAGGCTGATAGCCGGAGATGGCGCCGCCGGCGATATCGCCACCAACCTGGCTCAGCGCCGCGAAGCGCCGCCAATTGTCCGGCCAGTCCGCCCCCGAAGCATTGCCGTAGGGGCCGCCCGGGCGGTCGAACAGATGCGGCGCGTCGAGCACGAACAGGTCGAGCCCGGCAATGCGCACGGCGTGGACAGAGGCCTTGCCGCCCTGCAGCAGCGGATATTGGTAGACGGCTTTCTTTTTCTTGAAAGCATCCATCACCACGGGAAAGCCTGGAATGAGCGTGCGCATGGTCACGCCCTTGGCCGCGAGCGCGATGGGCAGCGCGCCGGTCACGTCGGCAAGCCCGCCGGTCTTGATCAGCGGAAAGATCTCGGGCGTGACCGACAGAACCTGCATGCGTCTATCCCGATCCTGTTCTGAGCAATTCCCGTGAGAAAACCGTTCTCACACTTTTCCTGGAATTGCTCTAGAGCCCGAGTTTGTTGATCATGTCCTGTGTGACCAGACAGATGCCTTTTTCCGAAACGCGGAAGCGCTTGGCGTCTAGCTCGGGATCCTCGCCGACCACCAGCCCCTCCGGTATCCTTACACCGTGGTCGATGACGACGCGCTTCAACTTTGCATTCCGGCCGACATGAACGTCGGGCAGCATGACGACTTCTTCCAGCGTCGAATAGGAATTGATGCGCGCGCCGGTGAAGATCAGGCTCTTCTTGAGCGAAGCGCCCGAGACGATGCAATCGCCCGAGACCAGCGAGGAAACGGCCGAACCGCGGCGACCATCCTCGTCATGGACGAATTTTGCCGGCGGCTTCAACTCGGCATAGGTCCAGATCGGCCAGTCGCGGTCGTAGAGGTCGAGTTCCGGCGTCACGTCGGTCAGGTCGATATTGGCCTCCCAATAGGCGTCGACCGTACCGACGTCGCGCCAGTAGGCTTCATTTTCCATCGTCGAGCGCACGCAGGACTTGGTGAAGCGGTGCGCGATCGCCTTACCATGCTGGACGATATAGGGGATGATGTCCTTGCCGAAATCGCGGCTCGAGCCCGGCTCGGCGGCGTCGCGGCGCAATTGCTCCATCAGGAACTTGGTCTTGAAGACGTAAATGCCCATCGAGGCCAAGGCGAAGTCAGGGTTACCCGGAATACCGGGCGGATCGGCCGGCTTTTCGACGAAGGCGATGATGTTGTCCTTGGCATCGACATGCATGACGCCGAAGCCTGTCGCCTCCATGCGCGGCACTTCGAGACAGCCGACGGTGACATCGGCGCCGGCGTCGACATGCTGGCGCAGCATCAGCTCATAGTCCATCTTGTAGATGTGGTCGCCGGCGAGGATGACCATGTATTCCGGGCCATAGGCCTCGATGATGTCGATGTTCTGGTAGACAGCGTCGGCGGTACCTTCATACCATTGCGTTTCCGAGACGCGCTGGCTGGCCGGCAGGATGTCGAAACTCTCGTTTCGTTCGGGCCGCAGGAAGTTCCAGCCGCGCTGGAGGTGGCGGATCAGCGAGTGCGCCTTGTACTGGGTGGCGACACCGAGACGGCGGATGCCGGAGTTGAGAGCGTTGGAGAGCGCGAAGTCGATGATGCGCGTCTTGCCGCCGAAATAGACCGCCGGCTTGGCGCGACGGTCAGTGAGTTCCTTGAGGCGGCTGCCACGGCCGCCTGCCAGTACGTAGGCCATGGCATCGCGCGCCAGCGGCTGGGTCCGTTTCAAGTCTGCCATTTCTACCCTCCCAAGTTACTCAGTCTCGTCATGTTGCCAGGCCCTGCCGGGCTTAGTCGGCAACGAGTTCAAGCATGATCGTCGATAGCGGCGGCAAAAGTATCGTTGCAGAGATGCTCTTGCCCTCCGCCCTTGCCTCGACCATGCCGCCATTGCCCATGCCGGAGCCGCCATATTCGGATGCGTCGGTGTTGATGATCTCGCGCCACTTGCCGACCTTCGGCAACGGCACGCGATAATTGTCGCGCGGCACCGGCGTGAAGTTGGAGATGACGGCCACCGGACTACCGCCCGGCGCGTTGCGCACCCAGGCAAAAACCGAATTCTGGCTGTCATCGACGATCAGCCAGGAAAACCCTTCCGGCTCGCAGTCACGGCCGTGCAGCGCCGGGCGCGACCGATAGAGATAGTTGAGATCGCGCACCGTCTGCCAGACGCCGCGATGCGGCCGGAAATCGAGCAGGTTCCAATCGAGCGCGCGCGCCTCGCTCCATTCGCGACGCTGGGCGAATTCCTGTCCCATGAACAAGAGCTTCTTGCCGGGATAGCCCCACATGAAGCCGTAATAGGCGCGCAAGGTCGCGAATTTCTGCCAATCGTCGCCGGCCATCTTGCCGAGCAGCGTGCCTTTGCCGTGCACGACCTCGTCATGCGAGAGCGGCAGCACGAAATTCTCCGAAAAGGCGTAGGTCAGCCCGAACGTCAGGTCGTTGTGGTGGTGCTTGCGGAAAATCGGCTCCTTGGCAAAATACTCCAGCGTGTCATGCATGAAGCCCATGTTCCACTTGAAGCCGAAGCCCAGCCCGCCTTCATGCACCGGCGCCGAGACCTTCGGCCATGAGGTCGATTCCTCGGCGATGGTCATGACGCCCGGATGATGACCATATACCTCCTTGTTCATCTTCTGCAGGAAGGAGACCGCCTCGAGGTTCTCGCGGCCGCCCTTCTCGTTGGGAATCCATTCGCCGGCCTTGCGCGAATAATCGAGGTAGAGCATCGAGGCGACCGCATCGACGCGCAAACCGTCGACATGATATTTCTCCGCCCAGAACAGCGCATTGTTGACAAGGAACGACACCACCTCGCGGCGGCCGAAATTGTAGATCGCGGTGTTCCAGTCGGGATGGAAGCCCTTGCGCGGATCGGCATGTTCGTAGAGCGCGGTGCCGTCGAAATGGGCCAGGCCATGCGCGTCCACCGGAAAATGCGCCGGCACCCAGTCGAGAATGACACCAACGCCGGCGCGGTGCGCCCCGTCGACGAAACGCGCAAAACCGTCCGGGTCGCCGAAGCGGGCCGACGGCGCATAAAGGCCGGTTGTCTGATAACCCCAGGACGGGTCATAGGGATGTTCGGAGATCGGCATGAATTCGATGTGAGTGAAGCCCGTCTCGACGACATAGGGGATCAGCCGGTCGGCCAGTTCGTCCCATGACAGGAAGGAGCCGTCGTCGCTGAGCTGCCAGGACCCGGCGTGGACTTCATAGATCGAGATGGCTTCGCGGCGGTGATCGGCGTTGCGCCAGAAATTACGATGCGCCTCGTCTCCCCACTGATGCGCCGGCGGCACGGCGACGACCGAGGCCGTGGCCGGACGCAGCTCGGACTTGAACGCGAACGGATCGGCCTTCAGCGGCAGCCTGACGCCATCGGGCCCGATGATTTCGTATTTGTAGGGCCGGCCGGCGCCGATGTCGGGAACGAACAGTTCCCATATGCCGGTGTCGCGGCGATCGCGCATCGTGTGGCGGCGGCCATCCCAGTCGTTGAAATCGCCGACCACCGAGACGCGTTTTGCATTGGGGGCCCAGACGGCGAAATGCACGCCGGTGGCGCCCTCGTGATCGATGACATGCGCGCCGAGCTTGTCGAACAGCCTGAGGTGCGACCCCTCGGCGATATAGTAATCGTCCATCGGCCCGAGCACAGGGCCGAACGAATAGGGATCGGTCAGCCACCAGTCGCCACCAGCATTGCGCGCGTGGTAGCGCAGCGGCTGCCGTTTCTTGATCGACAATTTGCCTTCGAAGAAGCCGGCATCGTCGCGCCTCGACAATGCACCGGCCTCGATGCCCGTCAGCGTATAGGCGGTGACAGTTTCGGCATGCGGAACGAAGCAACGGGCAAACAGGCTTTTGCCGACCTCATGGACCCCGAGGACCGCAAACGAATCTCCGTGCGTGCCGGCGACAATCGCCGCAACATCGCTGGCTGGCGCCAGTCCGTCCGGCCCGCTTGTCGCAGCGGTCGCGCGCGGCTTCCTCATCAGGCAGTGTCCCTCCCAGGGCACCAGGTGTTTGTTCTGGTGATGTGAGCCGGTATTCGACCCGCATCACCGGGACCACGTTGTTCGTGGCCTCATGCAATCACATCAGGCAGGCACGTTCCAGATTTCTTTCGCGTATTGGCGGATCGTGCGATCGGAGGAGAACCAGCCGACGCGCGCGACATTGCGGATTGCCCTGGCATACCAGTCCGGGCTGTTGCGCCAGACAGCGTCGACATCCCGCTGGGCGGCCGCATAGGCGTCGAAATCGGCGGCGACCATGAACCAGTCACTGTTATAGAGGCCGTCGATCAACTCGCGGTAGCGATTGGGATCATCGGGTGAGAAGACACCCGAGGAGACGGCCGCCACCGCCTGCGCCAGTTCGGGGGAGTCCTCGATTACGGCGCGCGGATTGTAGCCATTGTTACGCCGCTCGGCGACCTCGGCCGTGGTCAGCCCGAAGATGAAGATGTTGTCGTCGCCGACGCATTCCTTGATCTCGACATTGGCGCCGTCGAGCGTGCCGATGGTCAACGCGCCGTTGAGCGCAAACTTCATATTGCCGGTGCCCGACGCCTCCATGCCCGCGGTCGAGATCTGCTCGGACAGGTCGGCGGCCGGCATCATGATTTCGGCCAGGCTGACATTGTAATTCGGCACGAACACCACCTTCAGCAAACCGCGAACCGCCGGATCGCCGTTGATCACCTTGGCGACATCGTTGGCGAGTTTGATGATCAGCTTGGCGTTGTGGTAGCTGGGCGCCGCCTTGCCGCCGAAGAATTTCACGCGCGGCATCCAGTCGCGTTCGGGGTGCGAGCGGATCTGGTCGTAAAGCGCGATCGCCTCGAGGATGTTGAGAAGCTGGCGCTTGTATTCGTGGATGCGCTTGACCTGGATGTCGAACAGCGCCGATGGGTCGACCTTGATGCCGAGCCGGTCGGCGACGAGATTGGCCAGTCGCGCCTTGTTCTGCCGCTTGACGCCCGCGAACTTCTCCCGGAACGCGCTGTCATCGGCAAAACCGTCGAGCCCTTTGATGGCGTCGATGTCGTCGAGAAAGCGGTCGCCGATCGCCTCGCGGGCAAGCGAGGTCAGTCCGGGGTTGCACTGGATCAGCCAGCGCCGCGGCGTGATGCCGTTGGTCTTGTTGTTGATGCGGTCGGGATAGAGCTTGTGCAGGTCGGCGAACACCGTTTCCTTCATCAGCTCGGTATGCAGCGCCGACACGCCATTGATCGAGTGCGAGCCGACAAAGGCAAGATTGCCCATGCGCACGCGGCGGTCGCCATTTTCCTGGATCAGCGAGATGCGGCTGATCTGCTCGTCCGAGAACTGGTTGGTGGCGCGGGCCTCGAGCAGCACCTGTGCGTTGATGGCGTAAACGATCTGCATGTGGCGCGGCAACAGCCGTTCGAACAACGGCACCGGCCAGCTTTCCAGCGCCTCGGGAAGAAGCGTGTGGTTGGTATAGCCGAAGGTGCGCTTGGTGACATCCCAGGCGAGATCGAAGTCCATGCCGTGGACATCCATCAACAGCCGCATCAGCTCGGGTACCGCGATCGCCGGATGGGTGTCGTTGAGATGGATCGCCGCCTTGTCGGGAAGCGATCTCAGGTCGCCATATTGGCTGAGATGCCGCTGCACGATGTCCTGCAGCGAGGCGGTGGAGAAGAAATACTCCTGCCGCAGCCTGAGCTCCTGCCCGGCCATATGGGAATCGGCGGGGTAAAGCACGCGCGACAGCGCGTCGGCCTTGTTGCTTTCGGCGAGCGCGCCGATGTGGTCGCCGGCATTGAACTTGTCGAGCAGGATCGGATCGATCGGCATGCCAGACCACAGCCGCAGCGTGTTGACGCGGTTTGCCCGCCAGCCGACGACAGGCGTGTCGTAGGCGACAGCCAGGACATGTTCGGTCGGCTTCCAGACATGGCGCTCGAGCCGGCCGTCCTTCGAGGTGATGGATTCCACCGAGCCGCCGAAGCCGACCTCGAAGGAGCGTTCGCGCCGTTCGAATTCCCAGGGGTTGCCGTGATCGAGCCAGGTCTCCGGCAGTTCGACCTGCCAGCCTCCTTGAATCTCCTGGCGGAACATGCCGTTGGCGTAGCGGATGCCGTAACCATGCGCGGGAATGTCGACGGTCGCCATGCTTTCCATGAAGCAGGCGGCGAGCCGGCCAAGGCCGCCATTGCCGAGTGCCGCATCCGGTTCGAGCGCCGCAATGAGATCGAGGTCGACGCCGAGCGACGACAGCGCCGCGCGCATATTGTCCATCAGGCCGAGATTGGAAAAGGCATCGCGCATCAGGCGGCCGATGAGGAATTCCAGCGAAAGGTAATAAACGCGCTTTTCCTGCTGGTCGTAGGCTTCCTTGGTTGCCTGCATCCAGTGATCGACGATGCGGTCGCGCACGACCTTGATGGAGGCGGTCAGCCAATCATATTGCGTCGCGACGGTGGTGTCCTTGCCGACCCTGTATTTGAGGGCCATCAAGACTTCCCTTGCGAGCGTCTTCGGATCTGGATTTTCGAGTTGTGGCGGAAGGGGTTCGGATGTCATCGCGCGCGTCATGCTGCCTCTCGTGCCGTTGCCACGATCATACCGGCTTTCACCATTCAGCCCAGCCCATGTTACCGCATCGCAACATATGTTCAATCGATTTAGATGTACGGCCTCCAGCTTACCCTGCGGCAATTTGACAGTCAGGCGGCGAGCGCCGCCTCCGGAGGCGCCTTCGCGCCGGTCATGAAGGCGACCGCATCGGACATGGTATATTGCTTGGGGTCGATGACGGCGAGACGACGGCCGAGGCGATGGATGTGGATGCGGTCGGCCACTTCGAAGACATGCGGCATGTTGTGCGAGATCAGCACGATCGGCAGGCCGCGCTTCTTGACGTCGAGGATCAGTTCGAGCACGCGGCGGCTTTCCTTGACGCCGAGGGCGGCAGTCGGTTCGTCCATGATCACCACGCGGCTGCCGAAGGCAGCGGCGCGCGCCACCGCGACACCCTGGCGCTGGCCGCCGGATAGCGTCTCCACCGCCTGGCCGATGTTCTGGATGGTCATCAGACCGAGTTCGGTGAGCTTGTCGCGGGCCCGCTTTTCCATCGCGGGACGGTCGAGCATGCGCAGCCATTGGCCGAGGAAGCCGGGTTTGCGGATTTCGCGGCCGAGGAACATGTTGTCGGCGATCGACAGTGCCGGCGAGAGCGCGAGGTTCTGGTAGACGGTCTCTATGCCGGCCTCGCGGGCTTCCATCGGCGACTTGAAGGAGACGGTTTTGCCTTCAAGCCGGATTTCGCCTTCGTCGGGCACGACAGCGCCTGAAATCGCCTTGATGAGCGACGACTTGCCGGCGCCGTTATCGCCGATGACGGCGAGGATTTCACCGGGGTAGAGGTCGAAGTCGGCATTGTCGAGAGCGGTGACGCGGCCATAGCGCTTGACCAGACCACGCGCGGTGAGGATGGGCTCCTGGGTCATGCCGAAACCTTTCTGATCCATTGGTCGACAGCCACGGCGCCGATGATCAACACACCGGTCAGCAGCACTTTCCATTGCGGATCGGCGCCCAGCATGTTGAGGCCCATGGAGACGACGCCGACGATCATCGCGCCGAACAGCGTGCCCAGGATCGAGCCGCGCCCGCCGAAGAGGGAAATACCGCCGATCACCGTCGCGGTGATGGCCTGCAGATTGTAGTCGGTGACGGCAGCCGACGGCGAGATCGAACCGTTGCGGCCGATGGAGACCCAGGCCGCGAAAGCAGCGATCAGCCCGGCAAGGGTGTAGACCGTCATCAGCACCTTCTTGGTCTGGATGCCCGATAGCTTCGCCGCCTCCTGGTCATCGCCGACGGCGTAGACATGGCGGCCCCATGCGGTGTGATTGAGAACGTACCAGAGTAGCAGCACCAGCGCGACCATGGCGATGACACCAGCTGTCAGCACAGCGGTGCCGACCTTGAAGCTCAGAGCGAACAGATGCAGCAGCGGCGCCTGAGTGTCGACGTCGGTGTCACGGATCGTCTCATTGGCCGAATAGATGAAGTTGGTGGCCATGACGATGTTCCAGGTGCCCAGCGTCACGATGAAGGGCGGCAGCTTCATGTAGGCGACCAACACCCCGTTGAGCAGCCCGCAGGCAGCACCAGCGGCAAGCCCGAGCGCCACGGCGATCACGCTCGGCAGACCGTAGCTGACGGCGCAATTGCCCATGATCACGGCCGAGATGACCATGATGACGCCGATCGACAGGTCGATGCCGGCGGTCAGGATGACCAGTGTCTGCGCAGCACCTAGAATGCCGACGATGGCAATCTGCTGCAGGATCAGCGTCAGCGTGTAGGACGAGAAGAAGCGTCCGCCAATGGTGATGCCGAAGATGATGATCGACAGGACCAGCACGATCAGCGGCACCGCCGCCGGCGTCGAATGCAGGAAATGCTGGATGCGCCTGACGGCCGATTTGTGTTCGTCGAATGCTGCAACGCTGGTGTCGCTGCCCGAGAGAACCTTCTCGAATTCCTGAGCTTGAGCCATGTTTCCTCCCCGTGAGGTGTCAGCCTAGCGCCGACGCCCGTCCACGCCTTTCCGGTCTGTTGCCGGGATTGTTCGCGGTCACGCGACCCATCGTCCACCCGAAGCGGCCGGGGATCAAGCCCCGACCGCTCGAGTTCAGTAAATTGCCGGTCAGACCGGCATCAGCCCCAGCACTTGGCGAGGCCTTCCTTGGTGTCGATGGACTTCACACCCTTGGCCGGCTTGTCGGTCACCAGATTGACGCCGGTGTCGAAGAAGTTCTTGCCTTCGGTCGGCTTGGGCTTGGTGCCGTCCTTGGCAAAGGCGGCGATAGCCTGGATGCCAAGCGCCGCCATCTGCAGCGGATACTGCTGCGACGTCGCGCCGATGACACCCTCTGTCACCGACTTCACACCGGGGCAGCCGCCGTCGACGGAGACGATCAGCACCTGCTTTTCAAGGCCGACGGCCTTGAGCGCCTGGTAGGCGCCAACAGCGGCCGGCTCGTTGATGGTGTGGATGACATTGATGGTGTTGTCCTTCTGCAGAAGGTTCTCCATCGCCTTGCGGCCGCCTTCCTCGTTGCCGTTGGTGACGTCGTGGCCGACGATGCGCGGATCGGTCTCGTCGCCGATCTTGTTGGGATCCTTCACGTCGATGCCGTAGCCCATCATGAAGCCCTGGTCGCGCAGCACGTCCACGGTCGGCTGCGAGGGGGTCAGGTCGAGAAAGCCGATCTTGGCGTCCTTGGCCTTATCGCCGAGCGTCGCGGCGGCCCAAGCACCGATCAGCTTGCCGGCTTCGAGATTGTCGGTGGCGAAGGTCGCGTCGGCGGCGTCGATCGGGTCGAGCGGCGTATCGAGCGCGATCACCAGCAGGCCGGCGTCGCGCGCCTTCTTCACGGTCGGCACGATGCCCTTAGTGTCGGACGCGGTGATCAGGATGCCCTTGGCGCCGTCGGCGATGCAGCTTTCGATCGCCGCCACCTGGCTCTCGCTGTCGCCGTCGATCTTGCCGGCATAGGTCTTGAGGTCGACGCCGAGTTCCTTGGCCTTGGCGGTCGCGCCCTCCTTCATCTTGACGAAGAAGGGGTTGGTGTCGGTCTTGGTGATCAGGCAAGCGCCGACACCGGCGGCGGATGCGGACGAGGCAAACGCCACCAGGCCCAATGCAGCGGCGGCAAACACGGTCGATTTCAACAATTTTGTATTGGTCACGAGCTTCCTCCCAGTGGAACTATTCCGGATGCCGGCCAACCGGCATCTACGGCGCATCCAACGAATTTCTCCCAGCATGGACGCCCGTTCAA
Organism: Mesorhizobium erdmanii; assembly: GCF_013170725.1. Classification (NCBI taxonomy): domain Bacteria; kingdom Pseudomonadati; phylum Pseudomonadota; class Alphaproteobacteria; order Hyphomicrobiales; family Phyllobacteriaceae; genus Mesorhizobium; species Mesorhizobium erdmanii. The sequence goes on from NZ_CP033361.1 coordinate 4,993,383, forward strand.
CAGACACCAGACCGAGGGCTCTGTCAATAATTAAATCACTCTTATTTATTATTGACAGCCTTGCGTCCTTCACTCATTCTGGCCCAAAAGCATTGAGGGGAAACGACGGGAGGAACAGGGTGGAGACCGCCACTGCGAGGCACGGTTCGCCCGAAGCGAATGAGAGCCTGATTCACCGCGGCACCAACCAGAGCGGCATGCGCGACCACAACGAGCGGCTTGTGCTCTCGCTGGTGCGCCAGCATGGCAGTCTGGCGAAATCCGACATCGCCCGCATGACCGGACTTTCGGCGCAGACTGTTTCGGTCATCATGCGCGAACTCGAAGAGGAAGGCCTGCTGCTGCGCCAGGCGCCGCTGCGCGGCAAGATCGGCCAGCCTTCCATTCCGATGGCGCTCAATCCCGAAGGCGCTTTCTTCATCGGCCTCAAGATCGGCCGACGCAGCGCCGAACTGGTGCTGATCGATTTTCTCGGGCATGTGCGCGCGATGCTGCAGCACTCCTACCGTTACCCGGCACCGCGCGAGACGGTGGAATTCGTCACCGAAGGCATGAAGAAGATGCGCGGCGAGCTGACGCTGGCGCAGGACAAGCGCATCGCCGGCCTCGGCATCGCCATGCCGTTCGAACTGTGGAACTGGGCCGACACCGCGGGTGCGCCACGCGATGTCATGGACGAATGGCGACACCGCGACATCCGCGCCGATATCCAGGGGCAATGCGATTTTCCGGTTTATCTGCAGAACGACGCGACCTCTGCCTGCGGCGCCGAGCTCGTCTTCGGCCAGGCGGGCGGCGCGCGTGACTTCGTCTATTTCTATATCGGCGCCTTCGCCGGCGGCGGCATCGTGCTCAACGGCAGGCTGTTCGGCGGCCCGACCGGCAATGCGGGCGCGCTCGGCTCCATGCCGGTGCCCGGGCCGGACGGCAAGCCGACCCAGTTGATCGACGTCGCCTCCATCGCCATGCTGGAGAAAGCGCTCAATGCGCGTGGCGTCGAGGCCTCGCATCTGTGGACCTCGCCCGAGGATTGGGGCGAGATCGGTTCCGAACTCGACGACTGGATCGCCAGCGCCTCACAGGCGCTTGCCTATGCCATCGTCGCGGCCTCCTCGGTCATCGATTTCGAGGCGGCGGTGATCGACGGCTGGATGCCGCTGGCGGTGCGCCGCCGGCTGGTCGATGCCATCATCGCGGCGATCACGACAATCGACGGCGAGGGCCTGAAACTTCCCTCCGTCCGCGAGGGGACAGTCGGCATCCACGCGCGCGCGCTCGGCGGCGCCAGCCTGCCGCTGTCCGAACGCTTCCTGATCAGTTCGACGACGATTTCCAGGAGCGCCTGAATGCTGATCGGAATCCCGGCATTGCTCGGTCCGGACTTGCTGGCGACTTTGCGCGCCATGGGCCATGGCGACGAGATTGCGCTGGTCGACGGAAATTATCCGGCCGAGGAACAGGCAAAGCGCCTCATCCGTGCCGACGGTCATCCGCTCATTCCAATGCTCGACGCGATACTGAGCGTCCTGCCGGTGGATGACGCTGTGCCGGAGGCGCTGTTTCGTGCGTCCGTGAAAGGCGACCCCTCGCTCGCCGATCCGGTCCATCACGAGATCGAGGCGATCTGCGCCAAACGCGCGCCCGGCCGCAAGGTGGTTGCACTGGCCGGCGCCGACTTCTATGCACGGGTCAAATCGGCGCATGCCATCGTCGCGACAAGCGAACCGCGGCTCTTCGCCAACATCATCATCCGCAAGGGCGTGATCTATCCGCCGGAAACCAGGAAGCCATGATCCTCTGCTGCGGCGAAGCCCTGATCGACATGTTGCCGCGCACGACGACGCAAGGTGAGCCGGCCTTCGCGCCCTATGTCGGTGGCGCGGTGTTCAACTCAGCGATCGCGCTTGGCCGGCTGGGTGCGCCGGCCGGTTTCTTTTCGGGCCTGTCGTCGGATCTTTTCGGTGGCCAGTTCCGGGATGCGCTGGGCGCGAGCAAGGTCAGTTCCACCTACGCGCACACCTCGCCCAGGCCGACCACGCTGGCCTTCGTGAGGCTCACCAACGGCCAGGCGACCTACACCTTCTATGACGAGAACACCGCCGGACGCATGCTGACCATCGACGACCTGCCGACGCTCGGCAGCGAGATCGAGGCCATGCTGTTCGGCGCCATCAGCCTTATCTCGGAGCCCGCAGGCAGTGCCTATGAAGAGTTCATGCGGCGCGAGCATGCGAGCCGCGTCATGATGCTCGACCCCAACATCCGGCCTAACTTCATCCCTGACAAGGCAAAGCACCTGAGGCGCATCCGCGCGATGATGGCAATGGCCGACATCGTGAAGCTGTCGGACGAAGACCTGAACTGGTTCGGCGAAGCTGGCTCGCATGAGGACGTCATCCGCAACTGGCTCGATCGCGGCCCCAAACTGATCGTTGTGACCCATGGCAGTGAAGGTGCTGTCGGCTACACCAAGGACCATGCCATCACCGTAATGCCGGAAAAGGTCGAGGTGGTCGACACGGTCGGCGCCGGCGATACGTTCAACGCCGGCATCCTTGCGTCACTGCATGAACAGGGCCTGCTGACGAAAGGGGCCATCGCCGGCCTCACGCAGGACGCCGTCCGCAAGGCCCTGGCGCTCGGCGCCAAGGCGGCAGCGGTGACAGTGTCGCGCGCTGGCGCCAATCCGCCCTGGCGGCATGAAATCGCCTGAAAACGCTCACCTTAAGTTGAGCCAACCGATCACTTTATGTTTCGCAGGGCCGATCCCAGGCGTTATAAAGGCGCGATTGCGCCCGGCGAAGCCCGGATTTCCGGCATCTCGCCTGGATTCGCCTGAAATCAGAGGTAACAGACGGCGATATCCGGGCAATTGACAGCCCTGGCTGCCCGGCTTTCTCGCCAGGCGCAACTCTGGTACCAGCGGGCCGTTATCTGGCTGAACAGCCTGGTTAAAACCGTTTTTGAGGCCGACATGCAGTTCATTGATCTTGGCGCGCAGCGCGAACGCATCCGCGACCGGCTGAAGGCCGCGATCGATCATGTCGTCGAGGATGGCCGCTACATTCTCGGTCCGCAGGTCGCGGAATTCGAGAAAAAGCTCGCCGCCTATGTAGGGACCAAGCATGTCGTGGCCTGCGCCAACGGCACCGATGCGCTGCTGTTGCCGCTGTTTGCCGCCGGCATCGGCCCGGGCGATGCTGTGTTCGTGCCGAGCTTCACCTTCGCCGCCACCGCCGAAGTGGTGGCGTTGGCCAAGGCCGAACCGGTCTTCGTCGATGTCGATCCGATGGGCTACAACATCGACATCGCCAGCCTCGAGGCAGCCATCGCCATGATAAAGAAGGAAGGAAGGCTGAAGCCGAAGGCGATCATCCCGGTCGACCTATTCGGCCTTGCCGCCGACTATGAGGCCATCATGGCCATCGCCGACCGCGAAGGGCTGTTGGTGATCGAGGACGCCGCCCAGTCGATGGGCGGGTCGCTTGACGGCAAGATGTGCGGTGCCTTCGGCCATGTCGGCTCGACGAGCTTCTACCCGGCCAAGCCGCTGGGCTGCTATGGCGACGGCGGCGCGATGTTCACCAATGACGACGCGATGGCGGACAAGCTGCGTTCCTTCGCCTTCCACGGCAAGGGCGAGACGCAATATGACAATGTCCGCGTCGGCATCAATTCACGGCTCGACACCCTGCAGGCGGCGATTCTCATCGAAAAGCTCGCCATTCTCGAAGACGAGATGGTAGCGCGTCAGGTGGTGGCTAGCCGCTATGCCGAAGGGCTCGGCGATATCGTGACAGCCGCCCGCAACCTCGACGGCAGCCGTTCGGCCTGGGCGCAGTACGCTATCGAGACGCCCAAGCGAGACGGGTTGAAGGCGCATCTGGGCGAAAAGGGCATCCCGTCGGTGATCTACTATGTGAAGCCGCTGCACGAGCAGTTGGCCTATCGCGACTACCCGCGCACTCCGACCGGCCTTGCGGTTTCGGAGGACCTGCCGAAGCGGATCCTGTGCCTGCCGATGCATCCCTATCTCAGTGAAGCCGACCAGGACCGCATCATCGAAACGATCCGCAACTATATCGGCTCGAACTCGGCACAGGCCGCAGCCGAGTAAACGTCGAAGTCAGCCGATATCGGCGCGGTTCAGCGGTGCGTTGGAGCGTTTGTGTTCAAATGCACCGCAGAAATTGCCGTTCGGCTGCCCGTTCCCGAGACGGTAACCGCGCGGCAATGCAATATGCAGACGCCTGCTACGAAGACGAGGGTTCCGAGAACCCATGACAACCAGATTCGATGGTCGACCGACAGTTCGACGACGGCTACGATCAGGAAACTGCCGGCTATGAAATGGCTGCGGTCGTCCAGAATGTGGATCGTCCTCAAGATTGCCCCTAGCAGCACCGCGTACACGATCATGCCCAGGGCGCCCAGTTCGTACCACAGGTCGAAGACGATGTTATGCGCGCTTGGGAGATCCACCAGCGTGTAATATGTGGGATTAACGACAACGTCTGCAGCGTTTCTGATCGTGTTCGCGCCGTGGCCGAGAAACGGCTTGTCCACGATATGGGGAGCGATCATCTGCCAGAGATCTAGCCTAGCGGCGAAGGTTCCCGGATAAAAGGCCAGCCATCCCGTCGTCTTGAGCAAGTCGAAGACAGGCTCCGCGATGAAAGGGGCAATCAGCGCAAGAGACAGGTAGATCGCGAAGAATCCGACCAAGGCATGTTGCCGGCGGCTAGCGGGGACGACAAAGATGATCGCGACAACGACGATCGCCAGATTGACACCCGTCGATTGACCGTAGGCCAATGTCAGCACGGCAAAAAGAACAGCAAGCCCCTTCCAGATCGGCGCCGGCTGGGCGAGAAGGACGACCGCGAAGAACGCTCCATAGACGGTGATCTTGTGTAGCGTGAAAACATTTTCGACAAATCGCGGATCGTCGGTCAAGAACGCAAAATACAATTCCCTGCCGATCACCGACAGCAAGCCGATGGTCAAGCCGATCAACGAGACCCTCGCTAGCCGGTCGCATTGGGCTCTGGTGAGCGCGAGCATGCCCTGAACCAGCAGGACGGCGGCGATCGAGTAGAAAAGAACGCCAGTCCCCGCCGCGAGCGAGCGGCTCGAGTCCACCGACCAAAGCACGCTCGACAGAACCAGACCGGACAAGAGAGCGAGAATCACCGCGAAGCGGATCGTTACGCTGGCGAAGCGTGCCCTCTTCGCCAGGAGACTTAGAGTGCTTAGTAGCGCCGCAACAATGGCCAGGACGGTCGGCGACATTTCGATGAAGGCAAAAAGCGCGGGAGAGACGGCGGACAAGCCCATCAACATCCTGAGCACTATCTCATCACGATTGCAGGTCCATACCGGAAGATCGCCCAGAACGAGCGCACGACATCTATGCGAAAACGACATTGAACTACCGACTCAGGAACCCGCTCGCACAGCATAGGCGATCGAAGAGGATTTTCCACTTCAATGCCCGTGATCGCCGCCGCCAGCCCCTGTCCTGCCGCTCGCGATAAAATGCGGGTTGGCGAAATCGCTGTCGCTTGCCTGATCGCGCTTGCCATAGGCCAAGGGCTTGCCATCCAGGGTGCGCGTCATGCCGCCAGCGGCGCGCAGCACCGCATCGCCGGCCGCGGTGTCCCACTCCATGGTGCGGCCGAAACGCGGGTAGACGTCGGCTTCCGCTGCCGCGAGTAGGCAGAATTTCAGCGATGAGCCCACCGAGACGATCTCCGCAGTGCCGAGATCGCGGATGAAGGCATCGGTTTCAGGCGTGTTGTGCGAGCGGCTGGCAACGACCGCGAGCGGCGTGCCCCCTGCCCGCACCGTGATCGGCCGGCGGCCGACGATATGGTAATCGCCGTCGAGCTCCAGGGATTCCGCCCTACCCGGCAGACCGGAGAAGAAGCGGCCGGTGCAAGGCGCGAAGACGACGCCGATTTCCGGGACGCCATGGCGGACAAGCGCGATGTTGACGGTGAAGTCGGTGCGGCGATTGACGAATTCCTTGGTGCCGTCGAGCGGATCGATGAGGAAGAAGGCGTCGCCAAGATCAGCCGGCATAATGCCGGCCGCCGCTTCCTCCTCGGCCACGCAGGGAATGTCGGGGAACGCGGCGCGCAGGCCGGCGAGAATGATCTTCTCGCTCTCACGGTCCGCCTCGGTTACCGGCGAGGAGTCCGATTTGCGATCAACCGCGCAGCCGGCGTGGAACACACGCATGACCTCGCGTCCAGCGGCCAAAGCCAGCTGTTCGAAGATGTCGAGCATCGACCTGTCGTCAGATACCGCCGCCATTGTCATATTGGTCTTCGGCAATGTCACGCTCGTTCAGCCAGTGTTCCAGGGCATCTACCATCTCTTCCGCCGATCTGCCGAGCGTCTTCAGATGGATTTCCGGCTTTTCCGGCGCTTCGTAAGGCGAATCCACACCGGTGAAGTTCTTGATCTCGCCGTTCAGCGCGCGGGCATAGAGGCCCTTCGGATCACGCTTGGCGCATTCTTCGAACGGCGTGTCGACAAACACCTCGATGAATTCACCATCGGCCATCAGCTCACGTGCCATGCGCCGCTCGGCGCTGAAGGGCGAAATGAACGAGACGATGACGATCAACCCGGCATCGGCCATCAGCTTGGCCACTTCAGCCACCCGGCGGATGTTCTCGACGCGGTCGGCGTCGGTGAAGCCGAGATCGCGGTTGAGACCGTGACGGACATTGTCGCCGTCGAGGATATAGGTGTGCCGGCCGGTGGCGAACAGCTTCTTCTCGAACAGATTGGCGATGGTCGACTTGCCGGAGCCCGAAAGCCCGGTGAACCAGAAGACGGCGGGCCGCTGGTTCTTCATGTCGGCGCGCACGCGCTTGCCGACATCGAGCGATTGCCAGTGGATGTTCTCGGCGCGACGCAGCGAATGCACGATCATGCCAGCGCCGACCGTGGCGTTGCTGATGCGGTCAATCAGGATGAAGGCGCCGGTGGTGCGGTTCTCCGCGAAAGGATCGAAGGCGATCGGCGCCCGCGTCGAGATGTTGCAGATGCCGACTTCGTTCATTTCAAGCGACTTGGCCGCCTCATGGGCGAAGTCGTTGACATTAATGCGGTATTTCAGGTCGGTGACGGTGGCGCTGGTCTGGTCGGTTTCGGTTCGCAGGATGTAGGAACGGCCCGGCAACAGCGCATGCTCGTCAAACCAGACGATGTTGGCGGCGAACTGATCGGCGACCTGCGGCCGGGCGGCCGGGGAGACCAGCATATTGCCTCTGGAAACCTCGACCTCGTCGTCAAGAACGAGCGTGATCGCCTGGCCGGCCACCGCCTGCTTGAGATCGCCGCCATAAGCGACGATGCGTTTGATATGCGACGACTTGCCGGATTTGGCGACGACGACCTCGTCGCCTTGTGCGATGGCACCTGACGCGATCGTGCCGGCGAAGCCGCGGAAGTCGAGATTCGGGCGATTGACGTATTGCACCGGAAAACGGAACGGCAGTTCGACAGCGGCCTCTTCCACCGAAACAGTCTCGAGGTGCTCGATCAGCGTCGGGCCGGAGTACCATTGCATGTTGTCGGAGCGGCCGCTGACATTGTCACCGTAGCGAGCCGACATCGGGATCGGCACGATACTCTGGAAGCCGAGATCGCGCGAGAATTGTCCGTAGTCCTCAACGATCCGGTCAAAAATAGCCTGATCGAAATCGACGAGATCGATCTTGTTGACCGCCAGCACGATGTGGCGGATGCCGAGCAGCGAGGCGATGATCGAATGGCGTCTGGTCTGGCGCAGCACCCCTTGCCGGGCATCGATCAGCACGATCGCTAGGTCGGCGGTGGAGGCGCCTGTCGCCATGTTGCGGGTATACTGTTCGTGGCCGGGCGTGTCGGCGACGATGAACTTGCGCTTCGGCGTGGCAAAGAAACGGTAGGCGACATCGATGGTGATGCCTTGCTCGCGCTCGGCCTCGAGGCCGTCGACCAGCAGCGCGAAATCGATGTCGTCGCCGGTGGTGCCGTGCTTGCGCGAATCGCGTTCGAGCGCGGCAAGCTGGTCCTCGAATATCTGCTTGGTGTCGGACAACAGGCGTCCTATCAGCGTCGATTTGCCGTCATCGACCGAACCGCAGGTCAGGAAGCGCAGCAGCGACTTCTTCTCCTGCGCGGCCAGATAGTCGCGGACGCTGTCGGTCGGGGCGAGGCTTTTTGCCATGATGTGACGCATGGTCAGAAATACCCCTCGCGCTTCTTCTTTTCCATCGAGCCAGCCTCATCACGGTCGATCAGGCGACCCTGGCGCTCGGAGGTGCGCGCGGTCAGCATCTCGCCGACGATGGCTTCGAGCGTGTCGGCGTCGGATTCGATAGCGCCGGTCAGCGGATAGCAGCCCAAAGTGCGGAACCGCACCAGCCGGTTCTCGACGGTCTCGCCGGGACGCAGTTTCATGCGATCGTCGTCCTTGAGGATCAGCATCCCATCGCGTTCCACCACCGGCCGCTCTTTGGCGAAATAGAGCGGCACGATCGGGATGTTCTCCTGCAGGATGTACTGCCAGATATCGAGTTCGGTCCAGTTCGATAGCGGGAAGACGCGGATCGATTCGCCCGATGCGATGCGCGTGTTGAAGATCTTCCACATCTCGGGCCGCTGGTTCTTCGGATCCCAGACATGCTGGGCATTGCGGAAAGAGAAGATGCGCTCCTTGGCGCGCGACTTCTCCTCGTCGCGGCGGGCGCCGCCGAAGGCGGCATCGAAACCATATTTGTCGAGCGCCTGGCGCAGCGCCACGGTCTTCATCACATGGGTGTGGGTGTTCGAGCCATGAACGAACGGATTGATGTTGTCGCGCACGCCGTCTTCGTTGACATGAACCAGAAGGTCGAAGCCGAGTTTTTGGGCCATCTGATCGCGAAAAGCGATCATTTCGCGGAATTTCCAGGTGGTGTCGACGTGAAGAAACGGAAACGGCGGCTTGGCCGGATAGAATGCCTTCATAGCCAGATGCATCAGCACGGATGAATCCTTGCCGACCGAATAGAGCATCACCGGCTTGGAGAACGCGGCCGCAACCTCGCGGAATATGTGGATGGATTCAGCTTCAAGCCGCTGCAGATGCGTAAGTGCTATGGTCATGGACTGTGAGCGCTCTCTCGTGCCTTGCGCCGGAAGGCCTTGCGTCAAATCAACGAGCTTTTTGCGCCCGGTTCAAGCTTTGCTTCTGGACAAAGTGTTTCGTGCGGTCGTTCTAGCAGATCGGCGCACGGCAGAACAATGCAAGACGAGCCCGGCAGCGACCAGTTCGAGAATGAATTTTCCATGCTTTCGGCGGATCCCGGAAATTTCTCCTCCCGGGCTCTGCCGAGGCGAAAGCGCGGGAAAAATATTGCTTGAATAGACCGACTGTAAATCGTCCGCGAGCCTCCCCTGATCGGCCGGCACCGGATGGCGGTTTTCGAGCGGCAATTTGACCTCGCACACTATCGAAGAGACCGCCCAGCCGCTATACCAGCCCGGGGACGATGGCAGGTGCATCAGGAGGACGGGTAATTTCGAGGCGAGCGCACTCGTCAAGCAAGGCGCGCCGCAATGAAAGATGCCCAAGAAATAGCGAGCCCGAGACTTGAGCCGGCTTTCATCCCTGCGACAGCAATTCACGCCTTCCCGGGTCAATATCGGCTTCTCCATTCTGTGCTTCTTTTGCCCCCCTGTTCTGGGATCGGCTGTCAGCTTCGTGTTCAATGGGGGAGGCCTGTGGTCCGTCCTGTTGGTCGCCTTCAGGAAAAGGCGTTTCAATGTCGACCCGGCGATGATGGCGCTAACGATCGCGATCTATGCCTATTGCGCCACCAATCTGGTGGCTTCCCTTGTCAACGGTGCGATCGCCAGGGATGCGCTACGCCTGGTCCCCCTCGTCACCTTCGTGCTTTTCCCGATCTCCTATTCGACGTGGAGCATCACCCAGAAGACGACGCTTGTCCGGGTCATCGTGCTCAGCAGCATGGCAGCCTGTTTTGCTGCGCTGCTGCTGGCCGTTATCCAGCAATATGGGCTTGGGATGAGGGCCAAGGGTGGGGCCGGCAATGCGATCGTGTTCGCGGAGGTCCTCTGCCTTGCCGTAATGGTCTGTGTGGCTGCGGCCTTGTCGGGTATGGAGAGACACAGGAACGTCCTTATCTGCGCAGCGCTCGGCGGAACGATCGCCATCGTCTATTCCGGTACGCGCATCATATGGCTGTCGCTACTGCTCACCGGCATTGCGGTCCTAGCAATCAACCAGCAGCGGCTGAGAGGGAGGAATGCCGTTCGCCTGCTGTTGCTGTTGTCGGCGGTCGGCGTCGTGGTCGCTGCTGTCGGCTTCCAGACCATATCCGGGCGTGTCGACTTTCTTCGCGCCGACTGGGATGGGCTTGGGGCACAGGGCAATTACAGCACCTCGTTGGGATTCCGGGTTGCCCTTTGGGACATAGGCCTGAAGGCGTTCCGGGAGACTCCATGGTTTGGACATGGCGTGGGTGCCACCCAATCCTTGATAAGACGGGGTTTTCGGGATCAGTTCGGGATGGATGCCGGCTTCAATCATTTCCACAACGGCTTTCTGACGGCCCTGGTGCAGGCGGGAATCCTGGGAGCGGTGACGCTGGCGGCGATCTTTGTCGTTGCCGCCAGAAATGCCGCACAAGTCCTGCGAAACAGCGCCGATCCGATCGAACGTTTTGGCGCTACGATGATCGTCATCGTGGTGATCACCTATCTCACGGCCGGCATGACGGGCATCCTGGTTGGCCACGACATTCTGGATTCAGTGCTGATGGTCTTCCTGGTGTCCGGAACCTATCTTGCCTCCGGACGTCAGGCTCCGTTGCCGCAGGACCAAGCACTTGCGCCAGCGACGGAAGATCGGCCGCTTCTACCGACCACCCAATAGCCGTTTCAGGGCAAAGCCAATGAAAGTCCTGGTTACAGGCGCGACGGGCTTTATCGGCCGCCAAGTGGTGCATCGGCTTCGTGAGGCGGGGGCGGAGCTTCGCCTCGCATCCCGGCATCCGGAAAGGCTCGGTCCGGGACATGACGCAGTGCTGATGCCAGAGTTCGATACGCCGGTGGCTGCCTTCCTGGCCCTTACCAGGGATGTCACGGATGTCGTCCATTGCGCCGGCCTCAACAATGATGAAGGCAACGCCACCGAAGCCGATTTTCGAGCCGCCAATGCGCAATTGAGCGCACGGCTGGCGCAAGCCGCCGCCGAACAGGCAAGCGGACGCTTTATCCAGCTCTCCTCGATCCGGGCGGTGATCGGCGCGCGCGTCAGCGCAACGATCGACGAGGACACGATACCCGATCCGCAATGCGCCTATGGGCGCTCGAAGCGCGAAGCGGAGATCGGAGTTCTGGACGCCTACGCATCGCGCGGCCGCTCCGACGCCACCGTACTGCGGCTGCCCCCTGTCCATGGAAGCGGCATGAAAGGAAACCTGGCGACGTTGTTGCGCCTGGCCGATACAGGCGTGCCGCTGCCGAAAGGCGCACTGACGGGAAAACGCTCGCTGCTGTCATCGCAATCCGCGGCAGGAGCGATATGGCATCTGCTGAACCGTTCGGGACCGCTGCGCCCGATCTATATTGCCAGCGATGTGCCGCCGGTCTCGATCGCTGGCATCGTCGGCGCTTTTCGCAGTGGTTTCGGACGGCCGAAGCGCCTGATCGCCGGGCCGGCCGGGCCGCTGCGGGCAGCCGCGATCCTCCTGGGCAAACGGACGGCCTGGGACAGCATGACCGCAACGCAGATATGCGAGCCGTCCCTGCTCGTGTCCGAAGGCTGGCTGCCGGAAACCGGCACGCTGGAGCGGCTGGCCGAGATAGCGCGGCTTGGAAACGCTCAATCGCCGCCGTTGCGGTAGAGCGTTGCGAACAGGATGCGAAGGTCGAGCCAGAACGACGCCCTCCTGAGATAGGCGGCATCCGTTTCGGCCAGAAGCTGCGCGTTCGACATGTCGATGCCCCTGACCTGGGCCATGCCGGTAATGCCCGGAAGTGCCGCCAAGACCCCCAACTGCCTGCGACGCTCGATCAGTTCCGTCTGCGTCGGCAGGCAGGGACGCGGCCCGACCAGGCTCATCTCGCCCCGCAGGACATTCCAGAATTGCGGCAGTTCATCGAGTTTGAATCTCCGCAAGATCCTTCCGACCGCCGTCACGGCATTCGCTGGCGCCTCGTGCGAGGGCAAGGACGGCGTTCCCTGGACCATCGTGCGCAACTTGTGGCAGCGAAACAACGCACCATCGCGGCCAACCCGCATTTGCGAAAAAATCACCGGACCTGGCGAGGATGCGCGCACCGCAAGGGCGCAGAGCAATAGAATGGGCGACGTCACCAACAACAGCAGGGCTGTCCCGACGAGATCGAAGGCTCGCTTCAGTCCGTTCACGGCCATCCCCTGATCACGCGAACAATTCCAGGAAAGTGCGAAACGGCGGCAGCGCGAGCCGCGGGATCGATATCCAGGCAACAATCTCGCCATTCAACCGCCCGCTGCAACGTCTCTAACCTGCTTGCCCGACTGGTCTGGGGCCAGTTTGCTGCAGCGTGTCGGGCGGCGCCGGAGAATCCGGCCGATGGAGTTCGGCCAACACGGCAAGGGCGGAGGCCTTGTCCTGGTTCTTCATTGCCGCCTGCAGCGCAGCCAGCGCGGCCTGGACCGCCGGCCACGCCACGACATCGGTCCTGAGACCGAAGATCTTAGCGATGTCGAGCGTAATGATCTCTTCATTGGCTCCCTGGAGCGTCTCATGCAGCTTCTCACCGGGCCTGATGCCGGTGAAGCGGATCGGGATGTCCGCATAGGGCGTCTTGCCGGCCATGCGGATCATGGTTTCCGCGACTTCGAGAATCGGCACGGGTTTGCCCATGTCCAGCATGTAGATGGCATAGTCGTCCATGCCGTTGCGCGACTGTGCGTCGGCGGCGGCCATGATGACGAGGTCGACGGCTTCCGCCACTGTCATGAAATATCGCGTCATGCGTCGATCGGTAATGGTGACCGGACCACCAGCTTCGATCTGCGCCTGGAAGATCGTCGCCACCGAACCATTGGAGCCAAATACGTTGCCGAACCGCACAGCTATGAACTTGGTACCGGAACGGCGCCCGTCCGACGCGATCGTGTGGCTTTCGTGCAGGGAACTGACGAGCTGCTCGGCCGCTCTCTTCGTGATGCCAAGCACCGAGGTCGGATCCACGGCCTTGTCGCTCGATATGAGCAGGAACTGCGGAACGCCGCACTTGGCGGCAACCTCAGCGCAGACAAGCGTGCCGAAAACATTGGTCTGAATTGCCGATTCCCAGTTCTCCTCTAGCAGCGGAACGTGCTTGAGCGCCGCGGCATGAAAGATGATGTCCGGTTTGAACTCAGTGACGACACGCGTCATCTGGCGCCGGTCCGCGACATCGACGATGCGGACCTTCAGGCGATCATGGTCGCTCTCGTCGACATATTGGCTCAACTGGAAGATGCCGAACTCGGAATTGTCGGCGACCAGCACCGCCCCTGCCCCCAGTTCCAGCGACCGCTTGACCAGTGTGCGGCCGATGGACCCGGCCCCTCCCGTCACCAGGACACGCTTGCCGCCGACAAAGGCACCGATGCGTTCGATATCGGACGGCACCGTCGGGCGGCGCAGGATCGTTTCCATCTCGACCTCGTCGAGAACGATCCTTCCCTCCTGTCCCAGTTGCGAAAGCCTCGAGAACTGGAAGACGGCTATGCCGCCATGGCGGGCGATGCGCACAAGCTCGGAATATTCCTCGATCTCATGCTCGACCCCGCTGCCGAAAATAACCAGGTCGATGCTCTTGGTGCCGGCGGCATAGTCCTCCAGCACATCGATGAGGCGTGGCCGGGACGCCACCACGGGAACACCTCGAATGCGTGTGCCCAACGGTGCGCCGCGCTCGGTCGCCATGATGCCGGCGATGGAATAGTCGGCCGGCTCCGCCGTGCGCGTGAAGCGGATGATCAGGTCGGCTTCGCCGAGCCGACCGACGAACAGCGCCCGCTTGGCCTGCGCCTTATCAGCCTTCAGGGTGACGATGCCCCAGCTCGCGCCATCGCGAAGGAACCGGTAGAACAACCGAGGCGCCGATATGATGGTGAAGGAAACGAGGAAGAAGACGATGAATTGACGCTCGTTGAGGCCAGCCACGGGCTGCAAGAAACGAGACAGCAGCGAAAGAGCATAGAGCACGACCGTCAGAATCGCACAGCTCTTCAGAATGTTGAAAAAGTCAGGGGTCGAGGCAAAGCGCCAGATCGTGGTGTAGAGACCACAATATCGAAACAGCAGGTGGCTAATGAGCACGATCCCGGTCCAGGTGACGAGGCCTTCGTAAGAGAATGCATCGAACGAAAGATTTGACCTGGAGAGCACCAGGCTGAGCGCCACGGCGATCAGGACCATGACCATATCCTGGACCATGATGATGGCGCGCCGCATCTTCGGCCGGAATCCGGATACGGCATTTACATAGGAAGTCATTGGCTAGTACTGAACTCCGAGCACCAAGATTTTGACACTAAAGTAGCGCTAGATTGAATACCATTCGGTACCGGCCACATGTTCTTAGTGCCAATCCTCGGCCCCCGCCGCTTGTATCGCATAGCGTGGACTTGAGATCATCGCCAGAGTTTTTTTGGCTTCAGGCACTTTGCGGGCAGCGTCCCGTGCCCCGCGTGCGAGACCGCTATTTCAAGCGGGTCGAGTGTCCAATCGGGAATAGAGGCTGGCATAAGCCTTTCCCATCCTGTCAGCAGTAAAGAGATTGGTATACCGATCCCGCGCGGCCCGTCCCCATCTCTCGGCTTCTTCAGGCGAATCCACCAAGCGGTTGATGCCTTCAGCCAGACGCGCCGGATCCGACGGCGGAACCACCAGCCCGGTTGCCCCAGGCTCGTTGACATACGTCGTTCCCGTGCCGATTTCGCACGAAATCATCGCTTTGGCGCACATCGCTGCTTCAACCAGGGACAGCCCATAGGCTTCCGACCTCTGGTTCGACGGGAAAACAAATCCTCGGCTGGCATGAAGCAACGCCATCTTCCTCTGTTCCGTGACCTCCCCAAGGAAGATTACGTTATCGAGACGCAATTTCGCGGCCTGAAGTTTGAGTTGCGGCTCGATGGGGCCGGACCCGGCGATGACAATCTTGCAACGCACCTGATTGGCCGCCTGGATCAGCACGTCCAACCCCTTGTAGTAGCGCAAGACACCGACAAACAGCACGAAGGGTTCCGCCACCGCCAAACGGCACCAGTTATTGTCGGCTTCGGTCGGTACGGGGTAGGCATTCTCGTCAATGCCGATCGGAATGACCGTCGATCTTGCCTCGAAGCCTTTGAGAACAGGACTCGATTTCAGATAGTTCGGCGATGTCGCAACGATTGCATCCACGTCCTGCAGGAAACGCAGCATCAATGGCCGATAAAAGGGCAGCAAAAGCCGCTGTTTGACGATGTCTGAATGATAGGTGACGACACTCGGTTTGCGGTGGCGGGAATGAAAATGCACCATGTCCATGAATGGCCATGGAAAATGGTAGTGTATCAGATCCGCTTTCCCTGCCAGCTCGTTGAACCTGCGAAAAACCTCAAGTGAGAATCCCGTCGACGCCAGCTCGAAATCCAGCTGGGCTTTGTGGGCCATGTGTCCGTCAAATCGCTGGGTATTCTCTGTCGGAGCGCGACTTAGGGAAAGCACTTCGCTTTCGATGCCATAGCTTGCCGTGCTTTGGGCGATGGCATGGATCGTTCGTTCCACCCCGCCGAAGGTATCAGGCCAATAGGTCTTGAAGAAGTGCAGGACTTTCAAGCGTTGCTCTTCCGTCTTTGTTCGACGGCCTGTTCAAAAACCCGCAGCATGCCCTTGGCATGATTGTCCCAGGTGAAGCGCCCGGCATTTTTCTGCGCACCTGCTGCGAGACCGCTCCGGAACTGCGCATCGGCACAAAGCTGGCTAAACGCGGCGGCGATTGCCTCTGGATCGTTGGGAGCGACCAGGACAGCGTTGCCTCCGGCAACTTCAGGCATTGAGGACGTGTTGGACGTCAGCACTGGTTTGCCAAAAGACTGCGCCTCGACAATTGGAAAGCCGAACCCCTCGTAGAGGGACGGCATCGCCAGAAAAAGGCAATTCGCATAAAGCGTCGCGAGCGTCATGTCGTCGACGAATCCGGTAAACTTGATGTTCGCCTCCAGCCCGCCGGCGCGCACCTTAT
Organism: Mesorhizobium erdmanii; assembly: GCF_013170725.1. Taxonomy (NCBI): domain Bacteria; kingdom Pseudomonadati; phylum Pseudomonadota; class Alphaproteobacteria; order Hyphomicrobiales; family Phyllobacteriaceae; genus Mesorhizobium; species Mesorhizobium erdmanii. The sequence goes on from NZ_CP033361.1 coordinate 5,009,664, forward strand.
CGGCAAGGCCCGTCTGTTTCCACCCCGAGCCGCCGGCGATGACCAGATCGCAGCCAGAGCGGATGCTTGTCGGCAGCAAGCCGTAGGCCTTTATCAGATTGCCAAGGTTCTTCCGGGGCTCGACTGTACCGACAAAAAGCGCATAGGGCTGGCTGATGCCGAGCGGCTGCAGGCTCGCAAAATCTCCAGGCGCCGGCAGCGCGACGGTGCCGGGGTGCACGGTCCTGACCGGCGCTTTCAGCCAGGGGAATTCGGCGGTCAAGGCGGTGGCCGTGGCCATCGAATCGGCAACCACGGCATCGGCGGTCCGCAGCGCGGGCTTCATCAGCAGGCGGTCACCCGCCCAGGTCCGGGTTCGCATGGTCCGCGCGGCGTGCAACCAGACGAGATCGTGAATCGTCACCACCCGTGCGATGCCGCCGTCGAGAACCAAGGGCAGACGATGCGATGGCCCCCAGAACACCTCCACGCGGTCGCGCCGGGCCAAGGAGGGCAACACGGCCTGGCCCCAGAAGATTCGCGCATAGGGGCCCTTGTAATTGGCGACCCGCACGGAAACGCCAGACGGAATTTCGTAGTTCGCATTGATCCTGCCAGGCGAATAGACAGTTACACCGGCACCGAGAGCCGCCAATGCCTTCACGGCATTATGGACGAACCGGCCGATCCCGTCGGTAGCCGACCCGAGATTCCTGCCATCGATGCCGATTTTCAATCTTGTCTCCGGAACTGAAACAGGGATGCCGGGTCCATTCGACAGTATGAACGTTGTGACGAATCGGACGACAGCAAGAAAGGTCCTTAGGTGCCTCTATGCTCGGCAATGAGGCTGTCGGGCCGTCGGCTCAAATGCCGCGTTGTTCGCCAAGCAATCTTTCGGCCCTTGTGAAAATTGTGATGGCTGTTTCATCCCAAGTTGGAGCGTCATACTCGTTTTGTATGCGGGCTTCCGCCTCTGCCAAGGCGCTAGGATGGTCAAAGTACCATTCCAGCCGGTCCGCCCACAGTTGCACGTCCCAGGGGTCAAGATATTCTATCAGATCGCCGCCAACTTCGGGAATTGAGGCTACATTTGAGGCGAGACAGAACTTCCCGGCAGCAAGGCTCTCGGCGACAGCCAACCCCCAACCTTCATAAAGTGAAGGGAAGACGGAGAAAAGCATATTCTTATAGAGCCAATTGAGGTCTGCATCGCTCACATTTGCAAGCACTTTCACGAGGTGCTTCACGCGGTGGTCAAACCGCAGATCCGCGAGAAAGTCGCTTACCCCCCAACCCGGCATGCCCACGAAGACGAGCGTCGGCAGGTTCTTGACCCCCTTGTCCACCAGACGCGTATAGGCGCGATAGAGCGTCTCGTGATTTTTCCTGCGTTCAATCGTCGAAACGAAAAGGATGAAACGCCCGCCAACTGCCTCCCTCGTTTGGATTGAAACATTGGCATCGTTAGATGTCGGAAGATGGCTACCGAGCTTGATGACCGTTGTCTCTGGGATCGGCGCCCCAAGCTCCTCCAGCAGAACAGACAAGTCGCGTCTGCTGCATTCGGATATACTTACAATCTCGTCCGCGCACCAGGCGATATCCACAAAGTAGTTAGCAAACTTTGCCGCCACGTCACCAACGCAAAGGTGGGGAAATTTGACCGGAATTAGATCATAACAACAGAATATCCCCTTGAAGCCCCGAAGAGATTTTTGTTCAGCGATAAAGACTGGGTCCTTCTGATCCCAATCCAGTCCAAGCGAAATATAGACATCCCCATGCGAAAAAAGGGCGTTCTCCAGCTGGCGCCCAGGAGCCTTCTGCAAATGAGTTGTTTGCATCGACGACGGAGCCCAGAAGGCGCGCATGGCCCGCCGGAATTCGCGAATGCCATTTATGCCTGCTTCCGCAACTTCTCGCCTGCCGGCAAGATATCGAAATATCGGGTCACCGATCCGGCGCGGGAGCCTATTCAAAATTCGCCGAACGACGGATGCCAATCTTACTGTCAGTGGAACGGCAGGACTTTGGATTGGGATATTTTCGGCGGCCATCACGACGGCTGTCTGATGAACGTGGCCAATTCTGTCTATCGTATTTCGTACATCAAATGCTTCTACTTCGGTATAGCCGGAGTTCCGGTCAAAGCGACAGAATGAAACAGCCGAGCCCTGATGGTTCAACGCGTATTTCGCGCATTCCGCTTCCACTCTTATGATACCGACAGCAGGACGATGCCATTGCAGTATCGATGTAACATCGAGCCAGATTTTGTTCACGGCACAAATCTTTCGCGCATCAGTTTCTCAACCATCGCCGGCAAGGGGGCTAGACATGCGTCCCAGCGCAAAGCCTGACGACATTCCGATCGTTGCGACCCTGCCTGCAATGGCAAACTAGGCGGGCAAGCCAGAACATGCCTCACCGCGTGTTGAAATTCGCTCGCGTTACCTCCGACGAACACCTCCGGCAGATCAATAAACGATTCAAAGCCCCTGAAGGCTGACGGTGTACCGATCACATATTTCCCGGAATACAAAGCCTCCGCCGTTTTAATATTCGATCCACCACCGAATGGTATCGGCAATATAAACCCATGGGAAAGTGACTTTACTGCAGCAAGATCCTGATCCGGTAGCGAAAACAGCAATTGCAAGCGGGACAGATTCAATGCCGACCATTTCGTATCATCCATCGCTCGATAGATATGCTCTGTTACGCTGCCGGCAACGACCAGCTTGCTCGTCGGCGAGAAGCAGCCGAGGGAGCCTCCGAATATCTGCGCAAACCCAGTAAAATTGGGTGGATGCGCGCTTGCTACATAGAGAAGCCAGGGATGCGCTGGAAGCCGCGGACGCCAGTTTTCGATAGCCTCATCGTCGGCTTGCCAAGGTTCAATGCCATTGGGCAGTAACTTGACGTTGGTTAACCCCCAGCTCGTCAGGACATCGACTTCTTCCTGCGTAACCGCCACGGTCAGGTCGGCCTCATGTGCCGCCTGGCGCTCAAGCCGATCGACCGCCTCGGTTACGTCTTCAAAGTCCGCAACACGCGAATCGGTTAATATCCCGCGCTTCAGCGGCGCTTCGATATTCTGCGATCCATAGACAAGAAGCGATGAGGAGTATTGGCTGTGCTCACGCAGCGCCTTGGCCAATGGCCACAACCACGGCTGCTCTACGTGGATGACATCGATCCGGCCTGGGATGGTCGCCAACACTCTTGGCAACGCACCATCTTCGCTGCTGGCAAATCCACCTGATGCGAGGTCGGTAACGAAAGGAAGCTTCCTGCCGTTGAACAGTCTATAGGGGTTATTCTGTGGAAACGGGATGTCGTGACGCCCAGTTCGCGGTTTTGAGTAGGCCTCGTCGGGATATACTGCGAGCGGAACAACGTCCCATCCGCTAGTCTCGTAAGCGCGCTTGATATTCAGCAGTCGCACTTCGCCACCATGTCTGGGCTCGACCAGTGGATATGTGCTGAGGATGAGAACCGTGCCTTTGGATGGCATTAGCGTCGTTTTCCTGTTTAAGGGCTCCAGGACGTTCCAGCATCTTCATGTCCGTCCCATCCCCCCAACATGGATAAGTTCTGGCGTCCGATTTGCCTCTCATCGCGAAGCGCTACCGTCTCTTGGCCAAGCCCTTCGGATAGCATTTGATCCACGCTTACTCCTGAAGATTGCCTGGTTTCGTCCTGTTCCGAATCTATGGGCACAGGTTCAGGTATTGCAGCACGTTACGGCTTGTCAAACCTGCTATTCCAACCGCCTTGGCGTACACTTCGGGAAGTGCAGGGCGGAAGCGCTCCAGACGTCTCGCCGGCTTGCATTTGCAATAGGCGATGAGGCCCCGTCCGCCGAGGGCTTGGGCCGCTGTTGTGGGGTTCTGAGGCGGTCGGGCAATGAAGGGGAGGATAAAGATCACAATCTGTTGACCCGCCTATCCCTGCACATTACTAAGTGCCGGAATAGCGCGCCCTCCGCTAGATAACATGATCGAACTGCAAGCGGCCGGCAGCCGCCTGCGCGAATTGCCACCCCTTTTTAAGGGAGCAAGGTGGATGATCTATGACCAAACCAGTTTTGAGCCTGCCAATCCCGCTCGACTGCTGGTTCCTAGAAAACCGTTCGTTTCATACGCTCAGAACTTTGAGGATGTGATGCTGCATCGCGCATTGGGCGCGGTAGAGCGCGGCTTCTATGTCGACGTAGAGGCATGCGAGCCAGAATAGGATTCCGTTACTTATGCATTCTATCGTCAAGGTTGGAGCGGCATCAACGTGGAGCCCGCGCCATGCGCGATTGAGCGCCTATTCGCGGCTCGCCACGAGGCGCTGTTTCAACCCCAACCTAGTGAATGGCCGTGAGAACTAAAATTAGTGCACGTAGCCTGCTATCCGCACCGTTAGGTATCGGAAGACACCTTGCAGAAGTGACGCTTGAACTGGTTGGTGCCGGACGCAGGCGAGGTTCTCCCCTGACCGAGATGCAGGTAAAGGAATCCGCAAGCGCCGACTCATGGAAGTTTCCCATTGACAGCCGCGATGCGTTGCAGCGTGCAATAGGGGAGATAGAACAGAGCTACTCGATTGCCTTTGCGCCGCGGTGCGGTAGCAATTACCTCTGTGAACTGTTGACGCTGGCTGGAATCGGTCGGCCGACCGAATATTTCCAGTACGATCTTCCACATTGGAAAGTTCCTGACATTGCGTTGGCGGTGTCGAACGTCTTTCAGCAGAATACCGTCGACGGTGTTTTTGGCGCGAAGGTGGCCCATGATCATTGCGCTTGGTTCCAAAGTGCGATCGGCAAGATTACTGGTAGGAACGAGCTCCTGGGTGACCTGCTGCCAAATCACAAATGGCTGCGACTAGTGCGAAAAGACAAGGTCGCGCAAGCGATGTCGCTTTACAGGGCACAGTTAACGCAGGAGTGGCTTAAATGGCAGGACGACAGCAAGTCGAACGGTGATATTCCCTACGATTTTCTGGCGATCGTTGCCTGCTATCACACTGTAGTGACTGCAGAACTAGCATGGGACGTTTATTTCTCGGAATATGGTATCGAGCCACTGGTCGTCACCTATGAGGATTTGGCGGAGCGGCCCCATCAGACGGTCGCGGCAATAGCGGCATATCTGACCTTGGAAAACTGGCGTTCGGTAGAAGGAGTCGACGCGAATCTTCGAGTCCAGCGAGATGAAAATACAGCCCCGCTAATCGCGCAATTCCGTCAAGCTCTGATCGATGTTGGCCGTCTGCCGGACTAGACTAAATGTTTGATCCCAGGCTTTGATGGGGCATCCTTATCTTCCGAATCAAAGGATGCGCTATGGGCCAGGTTCTGCATGGGAGCGCCACAACGACAGAGGCGGTCCGTCGAGCGATACAGTATAGTCAAGAGAGCCTGAGGGCTCTGGCCAAGCGCTACGGGATCAACCAGAAGACGGTCGCCAAATGGAAGAGGCGAACTTCAGTCGCCGATCTGCCGACTGGTCCGAAGGAACCGAGATCGACAGTGCTCTCGATCGAGGAGGAGGCAATCATCGTCGCCTTCCGGCGCTACACGTTGCTACCGCTCGACGACTGCTTTTATGCCTTGCAGCCAACCATCCCGCACCTGACGCGGTCTTCATTGCATCGCTGCCTGCAACGCCATGGCATCGGCCGCCTGACGGATGTCGAGGGTGACAAACCGGCGAAGAAGAAATTCAAGAGCTACCCGATCGGCTACTTCCACATCGACATTGCCGAGGTGAGGACCGAGCAGGGCAAGCTGCACATGTTCGTCGCCATTGATCGGACCTCGAAGTTCGCCTTCGTCGAGTTGCACGAGAAGGCCCCCACCGCCGTCTCGAGAGACTTTCTACTGCGCCTGATCGCGGCCGTTCCCTACAAGATTCATACCGTGCTTACCGATAACGGCATTCAGTTCACCACGCCCGGTGCCGGTGGCTCGGCGGTGCCGCTGATCAAGGAGGCAATCGCCAATGGCGAGATCTTCCGCGCTCACGCCTTCGAGTACACCTGCGCCAGGAACGACATCGAGCATCGCACGACCAAGGCGAGGCATCCGTGGACCAACGGCCAGGTCGAGAGAATGAACCGAACCATCAAGGACGCCACCGTCAAGCGCTTCTACTATGAGGGCCACGACCAACTACGCACCCATCTCGCCGACTTCGTTGCCGCCTACAATTTCGCTCGCAGGCTCAAGACCCTCAAAGGTCTCACCCCATACGAGTTCATCTGCAAGGCATGGGTCTCACAACCGGAACGCTTCAAACTCAATCCGCTCCAGCAAATGCCGGGACCAAACATCTAGATAAGGACACAGTCTGGCATACCGATAGCGGATTTCTTTGGAAGTCACGCTGGTACTGCTGCCAATTCAACCGAATTTCGCCCCGTTAATTGTAAGAGGCGATCGCGTGTTTGGGCTGCAATGCATTCGAATGTGAATTCCTGCGTCCATTGTTGCGCGAGGTTGTCGAATTCATGAACCGACGTTGGCCCACGGTCGAGCGGCAGCATAGGCTGGTTGGGCTTGGACAGGCCACGCAATTGGGCGAAAACGAGTTTCGACAATGCTGTGGCAAGTGCTTCCACGTTCCCGGTTGGCACAACGCAGCCCAAACGATTAGCGATGTGAGGCAGGTTGTAGGCGTCATAAACCAGAGGGACGCAGCCGGCACGGAAGCCTTCGGCGACTGGGCGGCAAAATCCCTCATGATAGGAAGGAATGGCGACGATGTGGGCATCGCCAAACAGCCGGTCCCTCTTGGCATCATCAATCGTGCCAGTAAAAGAGACTATCGACTCTAGGTGGTGCTTCTCGACGAGAGATTGCAGCTCTCGCACATAGGCTGGATCGGACCAATGCATATTACCGGCGATGGTCACATGCATCACGTTTCGCACATCTGGTGCGCGGGCTATAGCGCCGATCAGGTCGTGAATGCCCTTTGATGGCGCAATGCGGCCCATGAAAAGGACAGATATACGATCCTTGGCCTTGTCCGAAAGTTTGGAGGGCACCGGGTCTTCGACCACAAGTGGTATAATCCGGATCTTGGTCTGATCGAAGCCGCGTTTGAGCAAGTACTCGGCATTGCTTGGGCTATCCGCCCAAATTTCGTTGGTATGCCGCAGTATTTCGATCTGGCGCAACGAACGCTCCGCCATTGGAATGTCGGCCTGTCGCACCAAATGCGGCGGCGTCACATTGTGAAAGCGAACGACTTTGGTACGGGGTCCGCCGCCGAGCAGAGCGTCGAACAGGCCGTGATGAATGCCAAAATGAAAAATGGCGGCATCAGCGGTGTAGTAGTGTGGATCGAGGAGTAATTCGCCCGAGGTGTTACACTGACGATGCGCTATCTCCGGATACTCACAGACATACCCAAGGTGGATAGCCTCGAAACCGGCGTCTTTGGACAGGAAGCGCATGGTATCGCGCACGGCAAGCGAAATCGCATCATGCCGCAATATAATGGGAGCCACGACTGCAACACGCAGCAGTTGTCTCTCAGTTCCCGTCATCCCACCCCCCTTTAGGCTATTTAGTCGGTCTCTACCTCGCAAGCCTTGCGCAAAAGCGCAACAACCCCATCCGCCGCTGCCTCGACCGAAAAATGTTGCTCATAGCGGCGACGGCCGGCTTCACCGAACGAACGGCGCAATGATGCGTCGACGATAAGTCGTTCCAGACAGCCTTCAAGCGAGATTGGGTCGCCCGGCTCTGCCAGCAAACCTGTCTCCTGAGGCTCGATTATCTCGACCATGCCGCCAGCGCGGCAAGCTATGACCGGCTTGCCATAGATCATGGCTTCCACGAGTACTTGTCCGAAGGATTCGAAACGGCTGGGCGCTACGAAGATGTCACAGGCTCTATAGAAACCTCGCAATTGCTCTTCGGAAGTCTCACCATGAAAGCTCACCCGTGCAAGGGTATCCGCAGGCGTCGTGGCCTCGAAGACCGCGCGATAGGTTGTCTTGCCGTCCGGTCCCGGAATCTTGTCATTGCCCACGATATCGAAATGAAGATCAGCATACTTCGTAAGCAACTTCGGGACGACATCAAGCAGCACATCGATCCCTTTGCGTCCTTCAAGCCTGCCTATGAAGACAACGCGCAATGTACCCTGCGGCAGTGGCGTGGGCGGCACATCGGGAAGAGCCGAAAAATCCTCCAAACCCAGAGGCACCATGGTCGTGCGCGTATCGTCTAGGGCAACGTCATAGACCGACGCTATATCGTGCCGGATGGCCTTGCTTATGGCGTGAATCCCCGCCGACTCTCGCAACAGGCGGGTCTCCAGGGCCAGCATTGGCTTGGCGAAGTCCTGCATGAATTGCGGATCCTTCCTGTGATGACCATGGCTCTCGAGCCAGAAATGCAGGGTTGTTTGCAGGCCAGTCACGAGCGGAAAGCAGTTGTCGAGCAGAACGGCCGCCCCCTCACAATCCCAGATCGGTGCGTAGACGGCATCGACCTTCTGACGCTCTGCCAATCGGCGCACTTCCTGTAACATGAGCACCGAATTCGCCCAGATATGCGCCGGAATGATCATCCCCTCCGGCGGAAGTTCGCTCGGTTGGCGCGACACAACGCGGTGGACCCATACTCCCTCCTCGAAATCCACACGGTCATGTCGCTCGCCTCGGGTGAGCACATGGACATTGTGACCGGCAGCAGCGATCGAGCGCGCCAGTTGGTTGATATATCGCCCGACGCCACCGACGATACCGGGCGGATACTCTTGGCTGAGAAAGACGAATGTGTTGCGCCCGCCCGGAGGGTTTAGGCGCGGGAAGGCCAGGAAGGGAGCTGACATCCGTAGGGCAAGCTCAGGGTTCATCAAGCGACGGGAGCCACTCAGGCCGCGCTTGAGGCCGACCTCCCATGCCCTTTCTTCGTCTGCTCCAAAACGATCGAGATCAACTGGGGACAGCAGATGACTTGTTTCGACGTGGTAACGGACATCCGCTTCCTGCCCTCGCGCGAACGATAGCATCTCATCGACAGCGCGCTTGGCGCTATAATGACCGCGGTTGTTGATGAGCGAAAAGTAAAGCTTGTTCTTAAGCACGGGATAACGGACGCGCGTCACACGATCGGGCGTGCGAATGGCGCTGGGCAAGAATTTATGGTGGACGACAGCGTTTGGCAATTGCCGTATGGTCCAACCTGCGTCGTTGACGCGACAGCATAGGTCGGTTTCATCAAGATAGAATTCATACTCCTCGTCGAAGCCGCCAAGGGCGAGCAGCACATCGCGTCGAAACGCCGCGTTCGTTCCCTGCAGATAGGGAAAATTGAAAGACCCGGGAAAATTGTACTCGTCGGCCGGAGTCTTACGGTGCCAATCAGCATTGCCCAACCTGTCGGCTGACGAGTATAGATATTGCATCTGAGCACCAGTGTGGTCCATCACGATGCCACCAGCCGCAGCTACTTGCGGGTCGTCGAATGCGCAGAGGAGATCAGCCATCCATTTCGGTTCAGGCATGCCGTCGTCGTCTACGAAGGCAACGATTTCACCAGCTGCCAATGCAATGCCTAGGTTGCGCGATATTGAGAGATTGCGCTGCGGATTTGTCGCTACCTTGATACGCCCCTCCCAATCAGCCAGCACCCCCGCGATACCATCATCCGTCGGCCCGCGAACGACGCAGACTTCGTATTGAGGACCCTCGAGGAATTGCAGGCAACGCAGATTTTCAGCAAGCGAATCGGCACGACCATCTGTGCAGATGACGATGGAAAACCGAGGATTCGGGTCTTTATCGACGATTCTTCGGTTGGGTTTATCCTTATGCATGAGTGATCGTCTTCACCTTTGGAGATGACTGCACGCCGATCAATTCAAAATCTTCAAGATGACGCGCAAAGAGATTTTCTGTTTAATTGCGTCCGAGATGTTTACTCGCTTCGTACGAGGCAAATGTCGCAGAAGAGCATTCGTTGCAGCGCGAGGTAATGCACGCGCCAACCCATATTAGCGCAGAGCCAGTTCACCACCTGAACAATACCATAGGGTGAGTTGGAAGCATGGTCCGCCATGATGTAGTCATTGAAGACAAGATAGCCGTCCTTCGAAAGCTTGCGGGCCGCGACTTCCGCATCGCGCAGCACCCCTTCTAGCGTATGGTCCCCATCAATATAAATGATGTCGTAGAATTCGTCCCGCTGCTGTGCCATGAGATGACTGCTGTCGCCCTCGAAGATGCGCATCCGGCCACTTGCCACTTCACCGGCGAAGCGTCCCTCATAGAATTGTCGATGAGTCTGGCCGCGAAATGTCTCGACTGAAGGCCGTCCCCAGATCGTCTCGACTTCATGTAACCGGAAAATATCGAACGCATCGAATCGGGTGGGTTCCAGTGTGCGCAGGACATGCTCTGAAAAATCTCCGAATGCCACGCCGATCTCCGCGAATTTTCCGCCGCGGGGCAAGGTAGCTAAGGCATCCTCGCGCGTTGCAAAGATCCGAGCCTTTTCGACATGCTCTTGAACTAATGAAAGAGGATCATTGGAAATGTGAATAGAGCCATTGGAAACCGGACCTGACTTTGGTCTGCTACTGCTCTGATCGACGGATACCAGACGTGGATTCCTCCAAATTTGAGCGCCATCAACCTCGGCCATCAGCTCTAACGAATCCTTCCCAGCGTCGAATGTGAAGCGGGTCGGTTTCTCATTCTCCAAGACCCAACCGGCCCTGTGAAGAGTTCCAATTAACACGCCATCGAGTAGACGTGAGTGTGTGCCGATGACTAGCCATTTTGCCCGTTCGTTCAGAGTCTCGACAGCGTTTGACACAAGTTCAGCTTCCCAACCCTGAACATCGATATGGACGAGATCCCAGACCGGCCGGCGGGTGAGAAGATCTCGAAGCGGGAGAATGTCGACGTCAATATAATCATCAACAGCGTGAGGGATATAATCGGCGTCGTCCTTGTTTACTTCACCGTTATTATCGCGAATGGGCCGCCCGCCGCCGGCATTCGCAGCGTCAGAAATTCTGGGCCAACGGGCGTGTCCCGCCTGCGTGCCTACAGCCGCGCGAAGCAGGCTGTGTGCGTCGGGATCGAGGTTATTGTCGATGAAGTGCTGGCGCATCAGCTCTAATCGACCCGGATCAGCCTCGACACCGAGCAGGTTGATATCCTTGATGCCGAGATGCGAGCATGCAACTGCGCCTGCCACCAGCCACGGCCCCCAACCGGCGCCAAGTTCCATCATGGCAAAACCATTCCTGGCGGATGCTACAGCCTTGAGCAGGCCGATCCACTCGACCGCTTCGAAGAGGTCGTGCGGAACTGGCCGCCCAAACACCTGCCCGTCAAACTGCCGCGCTATGTTCCAGAGCGAGGTGGTTCGCGTCCGCGTGCCGAGGAAGTCTGTCACAAAGCCTGGTTTCGGCACCGGCCGCACATCCTTGAAAAGATCAAAAACCCAAAGATCGGCAGCAGTGTAGCCAGCGTATATTTCTCCTGACGTGGGAACGAATTTTACCTCCAGCGCGGGGGTCGAAGGCGGAATCACCTCAGCGGTATGCCCGCCGGCGGGAACGGCGTCGAGCCGACGCAACCGCTCCAAAGTCTCCGTCGCTGTATGCGGAAGGTAAATCAATCTTTTGGCGTAGCGAAGGGCCTTGGTTGGGATCGAGGAACGTTGGTTCATGGTGCTATTCCTACAATCTCGAATTCGAAACATTTGCCGTTCCGGCGCCCAGCGACCGGAATGGAAATTCCCTTGAACCCCGCCTCTTGCAGGAGCACTTGTAAGCTGTCGGGCGTGAACAGGTTGAAATGGTAATCGCCATGGTAGTCTTGCGCACCATAGGTAACCTCCCGAAAGTCTTCAAAAGACATCGCACCAGTTGCCGCTGCCTGCACCATAGCGGCCGCGTCGGGCGTCACAACCTTAAATGTTCCGCCTGGGCGCAGCCGGCTGCGCCAATAAGGAAGCAGACGCCGGCGCATGGTCTCAAGAGGAAAGTGCTCGATCAGATGCGCGGAGAAGATTTCGTCCACACTACGCTCCGCAAAGGGCAGGTCGCCGACATCGGCAACTACGTCAACGCCTGGCAGAGGGCGCGCATCCACGTTGATGTAATCCGGCAGCGCGATGTGGCCACTGCCCAGATTGAGGCGTAGCCGCTTTTCGCGGCGCGCCGCTTCGTATTTGTCGGTGGAGACTATCTGCGGCTCGACCTTCTTTAGTCCAGCACCGTCAGCGGCGGATTTTCCGCTGGATCCGTGATTGAACTCGAAGAGGATTTCCCGGCGAACGAATTCGACTCGCTCCCACAACGAAGCGATGGCTGCATCAGCATTCTCGCCACGCGCTTCCGCTGCATCGGCACGTTGCGAAAACGATGCGAAAGCGTCGTCCAGTCGCTTGGAGAGTGCCGCGACCTCATAAGAGATAGCCGGGACACTCGCCATAGCGTTCAGGAAGGCGGGAATGTGCGTTTGCCAAGCTTGCTCGATCTGAGCCGTCCGTGCATCAAGTGGCGAGAGGCGATTTTCGATCGATGTGAGGTGAGTTTCGATCGGCGCGACGCGACCTTCGACGCGAAACCATAGCCTCCGCCAAAAGGGCCGTATGATTGGAAGCAAAACTGTCTTAACGGCCTGTTTCATAACGCTTATCAATCTCTCTACACTTGCCGCCCCCGGCCGCCATCAAACCCGCGCTGAAGCTTCTGGGCAGACCTTGTCGGGATCGTCTTCCCACTTGGAAACACACTCCTTGCCGACCCTACCTCCGTTCAAAAAAAACTCTCAACCGAAATAGGCCGGCAAAACCACATCCGTAGATCCATCCATTCGCACGCGACCGTGCTCCATCCACAAAACACGATTACAATTCTTTTGAAGCAACTCGCGCGAGTGGCTGGCCAGAACGAGTATCTTAGTCGTGTCGACGATCTCGCGCAGCCGCTTGTCGGCCTTGTGCTTGAAGTCTTCGTCGCCGGTCGAAAGCCATTCATCCATTACGAGTATTTCGGGCCGGATAGCCGTGGATGTCGAGAAGGCCAGGCGAAGCTGCATGCCAGATGAATAGGTGCGGAACGGCATATCGAGGAAGTCGCCCAATCCGGTGAACTCGGCGATTCCGTCGAATTGCTCGCGCAACTCGTTCGGCCGCATGCCCATCATGGCCGCGCGCAGCCTGATGTTCTCGCGGCCTGTCGCTTCAGGATCGATACCTAGCGAGATGTTGATGAGGGACACGCACTCGCCGTGGGTAGCGGCGGATCCGCTTGTCGGCTTGTATATACCCGACAGAACACGAAGCAGCGTCGTCTTGCCAGAGCCATTGTGGCCGACGAGGCCCACTCGATCCCCGTCCTTAAGCGAAAAGCTCACGTTCTCAAGCCCGCGCACGATGACATGACCATCGCCGCGGCGGTCGATCGCGCCGCCGGTTGCGACGCTGAGCACCCTGTTCTTGAGAGAACGGCTTGCCGCGTTGAACACCGGGAATTCGACCGAGACGCCGGCCAATGTGATAGAAGCCATCTTCAAAGCCAGTAGGGAATGCGGTGACGATAACGGTCGAAAAGCAGCAATGCGCCCCCCCACCCTGCGACTACGTACACAATGCACGCTATCCAACTGGTAGTGGACGGCAACCCGCCCAGAAGCGGATCTCGCACGATGCTGATTAAATGATAAAAGGGATTAAGGTCCAGCAACAGTCGCGAAATGCCTTCGGGCAGCGTTCGCGGCATCCACATGACAGGGGTCAGGTACATAATCACCTGCAACAGGTTCTGCATCACCTGGGTCATGTCGCGGTAGCGGGCGCAAAGCACACCGAGAATGAGCATGATCCAGACCAGATTGAGCGACAAGATGACAAAGCCGGGCACCGCCAGCAAAACGTGCCACGTCGGCATGCGTCCGACAGCCAGGAGGACGACAGGGTAGATGAGGATGTTGTGCCCGAGAATGATGGCGTTGCGGTACAACGTCCGTAACACCTGGGTGAACAGCGGCATGCGCACCTGAAGGATGATGCCCTCGGCGCCTATAAAGGCCGTGCATCCCTCGTTGATAGACGATGAAATGAAGCCCCAGAAAATGAGGCTGACGCAGATGTAGGGAAGAAATTCCTGCATCGGCGACCGGAAGAGCGTGCCGAAGACGAAACCAAGCGCGGCGATCAGCACGCCCATGTTGATCGTCAGCCAGAATGCTCCAACCCGCGAGCGGCGATAACGCTGGGCCACGTCCTGCCAACTGAAAGTTGTCGCAAGATAGTGTTTCTCCAACGCAGCGCGGATATCGGTGAATGCCTCTGCAAGGAGGCCTGTTCTAGTCGGCAGCATCTATCCCGTTCGCGTGTTCTGCCCAGGCCCAACCGGTGCGATACATTATTGGTCCGTTGACATCAAGTTGATGGACAGTCTTTGCCAAACTGATTGCGCAAACGTGACTGCATCCCTGTCCTACGCCTCTCCCACCCGTGCGCGGCAATCTTTCAGAACCGTGGCAAGAGTGTCCTCGAAGGGATGCTCCGGCATCCAGCCAAGACACGTTCGGGCGCGGGTGGCATCGCCTACGATATACGGCAGATCACTCGGTCGCAGCCGCAGCGGATCTTGTTCGGTGACGATGTTGACACTGCTTTGCGCCAAGAGTTGGTCCAAAATATCTCCCATCCGCCGCGGAATGCCGGATGCGACGTTGAAGATCGTGTTTGGCGCGAGATTGTCGCTGTTCAGGGCCACATGTGCGTAGGCGCTGGCGACGTCGCGCGCATCCAGAAAGTCGCGCTCCGCATCGAGGTTGCCGACGCGAATGACCGGCAGGGCCAAGCCTGCTTCAATCCGGGCGATCTGTATGGCAAAGGCCGGCACCGCAAATGCCTCGGTTTGTCCCGGTCCCGTGTGATTGAAGGGACGCAGTCGAATGCATTTAAGTCCCTGGCGCGAAAGCGCGCCCAGTGCAAGATCGGCCGCCGCCTTGGTCACGGCATAGTCGTCGGTCGGTGCAAGCAACGTGCTCTCGTCAAGCGGCCGGCCGGTTTTTGCGCTCTCGCCATAGACCAGGCCCGAGCCGACGTGAAGCAGCCAACATCCCGGTGCATTGTCAAGGATGGCATGAGCCACGTTGAGCGTGCCCTGCACGTGGATGCGCCAGGTGTTTTGAGGGTCGGCCTGAGCCGCGCCCAGGGCTGCGATGGCCGCCAGGTGGACGACGTGCGTCGGCCGATGACGTTCAATGGCGTCATCGACTGCGACCTTGTCCGTCACGTCGAGCGCCTCGATTTGGCCGAACAACGGATGCGGCCCGCCGTCCTTTGAGGTCGCAACAACGGCAACGTCACGACCACAGATACGGTGCAACGCTTCATAGACATAGGGCCCGACAAAGCCCCGTGCGCCCGTGATCAAAACTCGCATGCCGACCTCGCTAACCACACCCTAGAGGTGTTGGTCACGTCTTACACGCTCAAGATCGGCTTCGACCATCTCAATGACGAGTTCCTTGAGGCTCGTCTTTGCCTCCCAGCCCAATTTCTCCTTGGCCTTGGTCGGATTGCCATGCAGAACCTCGACTTCCGCGGGCCGCAGGAAGCGTTCGTCGACGGAAACATGATCCTCCATATCGAGACCGGCATGTTCGAAGGCGAACTTGCAGAAGTCCCGAACGGAGACGGTCTTACCCGTCGCGACCACATAGTCGCTTGCCGTATCCTGCTGCACCATCAGCCACATGGCTTCCACATAGTCACGTGCGTGGCCCCAATCGCGCTTGGCGTCCAGGTTGCCGAGCGCCAGCTTTTCCTGCAGGCCAAGTTTGATACGGGCGACACCGTCGGTGATCTTGCGGGTGACAAATTCGATGCCGCGCAGGGGCGATTCGTGATTGAAGAGAATGCCGCTTGAGGCGTGCAGTCCAAAGCTCTCACGATAATTGACCGTCATCCAATGCGCATAGAGCTTGGCCGCGGCATAAGGAGAGCGCGGATAAAACGGGGTCTTCTCCGACTGGATGGGTTCCTGGATCAGCCCAAACATTTCCGAAGAGGATGCCTGGTAGAAACGGGTTTCGGGACACGCTATCCGCACGGCCTCCAGCACGTTGGCCGCGCCCATGCCAGTCACGTTGCCAGTCAAAAGCGGTTGTTGCCAAGACGATTTGACGAAGGATTGCGCCGCAAGATTGTAGACTTCCGCCGGACGAACCTCCTGAAGCACCCGAATGAGGCCGGAGAGATCCGTCAGATTGCCGTCGTGCAGCACGATCTTGTCGGCGATTCCGAGCCATTTCAGCCGTGAACCGACCACATCGGCAGAGGCACTGCGCCGCAAAAGGCCGTGGACCTCGTATCCCTTCTCAAGCAGGAACTTCGAGAGATAGGCTCCATCCTGCCCGGTCACGCCGGTGATAAACGCTATTTTGGAATTCATGATGAACCTGTCTCTACTTTCTCGATCGCTATTTCAGGAATGCAAACCATCTGCCCGGAAATGCGAAACGTGGCCAATTCGCAGACGTGCCAGAGGGTTGTCTTCAGGTCAGGTCCGCCCATAAACATCATCGAACCGCACGATATCGTCTTCCCCAAGATACTCCCCGCTTTGCACTTCGATCATGACGAGGGGAAGAATGCCGGGATTTTCAAGGCGATGCTTGTGGCCGCATGGGATGTAGGTGGACTGGTTGGTCGCCAGCAGGATTTCACTCTGGCCGTTGACGACCTTGGCGGTCCCGCTCACCACCACCCAGTGCTCGGAGCGGTGATGATGCGCCTGAAGGCTAAGGCGCGCGTTCGGCTTCACCTCGATCCGCTTGATCTTGAAGCGCGGGCCTTCCTCCAGGACTGTGTAGGTGCCCCATGGGCGATGCACGGTTCGATGCAGTGTTGCCGCCTCATGCCCTTCCAGCTTGAGGCGATTGTAGAGGTCCTTGACCTCCTGCGCCTTGTCCTTGTGGGCAATGAGAAGCGCGTCCGGCGTGTCGACGATCAACAGATCCGAGACGCCGACAAGACCCACAAGCCGGTCTTCGCTGTGCACGTAGCAGTTCGTCACCCCATGGAGCATTGTCTCCCCGGTCGTGCGGTTGCCGTTGTCGTCGGCTGGAACAAGCGTCGACAGAACGGTCCATGAGCCGATGTCGGACCAATCGAAACTGCAGGGCACAAAACCGACGTTCCTTGCTTTCTCCATCACCGCATAGTCGATGGAAACTGCCGGAACAGCCGCGAAACCATCCCTGTCTATCTCGACAATGATGCGGTCCGGGGCATTGCTCGTCCTGGCCTTCTCGAGTGCCGTGCTCGCATTGGACAACACATCCGGGCACAGTTCCTGCATCGCCGCGATCATGGAGCGGGCCGTAAAACAGAACATGCCCGAATTCCAGAAGAAACGACCGCTGGCGATAAACTGGGCCGCTCGCTCCGCGTTCGGCTTTTCCACGAATCGAAGGACCGTGTCTCCCTCGGCCTCGATATAGCCAAACCCGGTTTCGGGGCTCTCGGCCTTCATGCCAAACGTTACGATCCGTCCTGTGGCCGCAATCGCCGCCGCCTTCGCCACGGCCGCGCCGAAGCCGGCTTTGTCCAGGATCAGATGATCGGCAGGCAGCACGACCAGAACCGCATCCGGATTGTCGCCGGCGACCTGCAACGCGGCGAGTGCAACCGCGGCTGCGGTGTCGCGGCCGAAAGGCTCCAGCAGGAAGGTGTTCTTTACGCCAGGCGCCGCCACCTCCGCATACTCGTCCGCCGTCAGGAACAGCAGATCGCGGTTGGTGACCGTCACGATTTGATCGACGCTCGCAAGCCCGGCCGCGCGGGCGTAAGTCCTGCGAATGAGGGTTCCCCCTCCCGGCAAGGGAATGAAGGGCTTGGGGTGCGACGCGCGCGAAATAGGCCAAAGGCGGGAACCGACACCGCCACTTATGATGACAGGAACGATAGTGGTCAAACTTCAGCTTTCCAAGATTTGAGTTTGGCCGAGGTCAAGACCCCAACCGAGCAATTCGTCCGCGCGGGATTCTGTCTTTGCCTCGATGTAGCATCGCAATTCGGGCGCGTTGCCCGACGCACGGAAGTGAACGACCTCTCCGTTGCGGGCGGTGATACGCACACCGTCGCGAGTGTCAACATTCGCGACGCCGCCGAGAATCTCGAAAAGAGTCCCGGCATAATCGGCATCCGTCGCCAGTCTCTTGAGGAAAGATCCGCTCTGTTCCGCCGACACACCCTCAAGCCGGCCACTTGCCGCGGCAAGGAATTCGAAATCGGCAGCGATCTCGGCGAGCGGTCGACCCGTCACCGCAATCGTCGACAGCGCACAGAGGATTGGCAGCAGCGAATCCCGGGTCAGCAAGGCTGCGAGCGCGCGGCCATCCTTTTCGATGGATGAGCCCAGAAGAACGCCGCCATTCGCTTCGAAGCCGACGACGCATTTCGCCCCTTGAGCGAGGGCCGTGCCGATGCCTTCGATAACATAGGGCGAGCCTATGCGGGTGCGCAGCACCGTTGCGAAATGCCCGCAACGCTCGAGCGCAGAATTGGAACTGACCGGCGTAACGACGCAGTCCGCATCAAGAAAATGCGCTGTGATCGCGCCTATCAGGTCGCCGCGCACGAAACTGCCCTGCGCGTCGGCCACAAGCGGCCGGTCGCCGTCGCCGTCGGCGGACACGATGGCGTCGAACGGCTCCGCCGCCGCCCAGCCTTTGAGGAGCGCCAGATCCTCTTGCCTGAGCGCTTCGGTATCCACTGGAATGAAATGCGTGGACCTGCCCAGGGGCACCGCCTCGGCTCCCAACGCCTCAAGGATATCGACAATGACGTCCCTTGCCACGGACGAATGCTGGTAGACGCCGACACGAATCCCGGACAGGCTACCGGTCTGAAAGTAGGCAAGAAAATGATCCTTGTAGTTTGCGGTCGGTTCGGAACCCAGTTGCAGGAGTTCAACCGCTGGCTGCGATCGACTGGCTGTCTGCAAGCCTGCGTGGATTTCCACGATCTCTAGCTCATCGCGCTTATCGATCTCGCCGTCCGCCCGATAGAACTTGAGCCCATTCCTGTCGTCGGGAATGTGACTGCCGGTCACCATGATCGCCGGGGCATTCTTGCCCGCGGCATAAAGCGCCAGGGCTGGAGTGGGCAAGGCGCCGCAATCGACCGGCACTAAACCGGCTTCGGCGATCGCTGCATGGACAATCCCCGCAATCTCGGGACTGGAAGAGCGAAGGTCACGACCAACAAGGATCTTCTCGCCCTCGTTCGACACACCACGTCCGATAAGCATGCGTGCGAACGCAATTGTATAAGCACGCGCCGGTGGTCCCCGGAGCTCGCTGACGAGGCCGCGTAGCCCGCTGGTGCCGAACTTCAACGTCACGGATTGCTACCTCTTTCGAAGAATCTCGGCTCGGCATAAATTGCGGCAAGCCCCCTCACACTGCCACAGCGTGAAGTCTGGCGAACGAGACGGTTTGATCGCGCGCCACTATAGATCAAAGCAAGTGACCTGATCTTCACATACAGGCAGTATTTGCTTAGCGGCCACTAATATTGCTTGACGCAGCCAGTTCTCATTGCCTCGAGCAAGGATGATCCCCTTCAAGAAGCTCTCCGTGAATTGCCAAGCCCCCGCCTGACACCCGAGTTGCCCGTGCTTAGGTTTCGCGCAATGGCTTGTCAATCTCGGACGCGCGACCGAGTTCGATTTCAACACTGCTGCAGGGGATTTAGGCGGTGACTTCTGCCGTGAAAACCTATGGACCGACCACCGGATTTGACGCGAATCGAACGTTGGTTGAAACCTCGAGCGTTTCACCGACGATCCAGGATACGGCGCACGATACGCTCTGTCGATTTGCGCCATTCCGGCGCGGTCCATCCGAATGTGGCAGCGAATTTCGCGCTCGACAGTCGCGAATTGACAGGACGCCGCGCCTTGGTCGGATAATCCTTGGTGGCGATATCGCGCACATCAGCCCAAGGGCCACCAGACGCCAGGCTCGTGTCCAGGATGTGGCGGGCAAAGCCGCTCCAGTTGGTCTCGCCCGTACCGACCAGATGATAGACGCCGAATGCACGGAAATGCGTGTCTTCATGCAGCATTGTAGCGGCATGCAGGATGGCGTCGGCGATATCAAGTGCCGAGGTGGGATTGCCCCACTGATCGGCCACCACCGAAATCTCGTCCCGGTCGGCGGCTACCCGCAGCATGGTTTTGGCGAAATTCCTGCCGAACGGACTGTAGACCCAGGCGGGGCGCAGAATCAGGTGACGCGGGCCGGCGGCGGCCACCGCCTGTTCTCCGGCGAGCTTGGAGGCGCCGTAGACGCCAAGGGGCGCCGTCGCGTCGGTCTCGACATAGGCACCGGGCGCGCTGCCATCGAAGACGTAGTCGGTCGAGAGATGGATGACGGGAACACCGAGCCGTGCGGCAGCCTGCGCCACCTTGCCGGCGCCGGTTGCGTTCACCGCAAAGGCGAGGTCGGGCTCGTCCTCGGCCTGATCCACGGCCGTGTAGGCTGCGGCCGACACGACGATATCCGGCTTCGCGGCGGCGATGGCGTCGATCACGGTCTCGGGTCTTGCCAGGTCGAGCTCCGGACGGCCGATGGCGACAACCTCCACACCGGTACGCGCCTGACCTGCCTCCAGCAGGCTAGCCGCAACCTGGCCGTCGCGTCCGGTGACAGCGAGCCTCACGCGCCCACCTTGCGCGCCTCGCCCAGTCTTTCGCCGGCGTAGCGCTGCTCGCGGATCGGCCCCCACCACCACTTGTTGTCGAGGAACCAGTCCACGGTTCTGGCCAGACCGCTGTCGAAATTCTCACTCGGCGTCCAGCCGAGTTCGCGACCGATCTTGGACGCGTCGATGGCGTAGCGGCGGTCGTGGCCGGGGCGATCGGTGACGAAGGAGATCAGCTCCCGATAGCGCCTGCCGCCGGCGCGCGGACGCCTGGTGTCGAGCAGGTCGCAGATCGTCTCGACGACGGCGAGGTTCGTCCGTTCCGAATTGCCGCCGACATTGTAGCTCTCGCCCGGCGTGCCCTTGGTGGCGACCAGTTCCAGGGCTCGGGCGTGATCCTCGACGAACAGCCAGTCGCGCACATTGGCGCCAGCGCCGTAGACAGGCAGCGGCTTTTCGTCGAGCGCATTGAGGATGACGAGCGGGATCAGTTTTTCGGGAAAATGATAGGGGCCGTAATTGTTCGAACAGTTGGAAAGCACGACCGGCAGCCCATAGGTCTCGTGCCAGGCGCGCACTAGATGGTCCGAGGCCGCCTTCGAGGCGGAATAGGGCGAGGACGGCGCGTAAGGCGTCTCCTCGACGAACATGCCGCCGTCGAAAGGCAGATCGCCGAACACCTCGTCGGTCGAAACGTGATGGAAGCGGAAGCGGCTTTTCCTGTCGTCGGACAGGCCGCGCCAGTATTCGAGGGCGGCATTGAGGATCTTGTAGGTGCCGACGATGTTGGTCTCGATGAAGGCGCCCGGCCCGTCGATCGAGCGGTCGACATGGCTCTCGGCGGCGAGATTCATGACGATGTCGAAATCGTCACGGCGCAGGAGATCGAGCACCGCTTTCTCGTCGCAGATATCGGCATGAGCAAAACGATAATTATGCGCGTTCTCGATTTGCCGCAGCGAGGCCAGGTTGCCGGCATAGGTGAGCTTGTCGAGATTGGTCACCCGGTAGGCCGGATTGGCGCACAGATGCCGGCACACCGCCGAACCGATGAAGCCAGCTCCGCCTGTCACCAGAAAATTCATGCCGCTATCCTCATGCCCATCAGGCAAACACTTCGGCGTCGGCGAGCAACGGCGCCTTGAGGTCCCTGCCCGAAAGCTGGAACCCGCCGGCCACTGAAGGCCATTCGATGCCGATGGCGGGATCGTCGAAGCGGACGGACCGTTCGTGCTCGGGCGAATAGGTGTCGGTCACCTTGTACAGAACCTCGGTGTCCGGCACGAGCGTCACAAAGCCATGCGCAAAGCCCTGCGGCACCAGAATCTGGTTGCCCTTTTCGGCCGAAATCTCGTGAGCGATCCATTTTCCAAAGGTCTTCGAGCTGCGGCGAATGTCGACACAAACGTCCAGGACCCGGCCGCGTATCACACGCAGCAGCTTGTCCTGGGCGCGGGGCGCGAGCTGATAGTGGAGCCCGCGCAAGACGCCAGCCGCAGCGGAATAGGAATGGTTATCCTGCACGAAATTCAGATTTATTCCAGCCTGCGCGAATCGGTCGGCACTATAGGTCTCCATGAAGAAACCGCGTGCATCGCCATGCCGCTTTGGAACGATTTCCAGCACGCCTTCGAGGCCAAGGGACCGGATCTCCAACGCTCAAGCCTCCGACAGATCGGCAACGCGCCGGCGCAGATAAGCGGCATATTCATTTTTGCCCAACCGGGTTGCGCGTTGCAGCACCTGCTCCGCCGTCAGCCAGCCCTGCTCGAAGGCGATCTCCTCCGGGCAAGCGACCTTGATGCCCTGCCGGTGTTCGATCGTGCGCACGAAGGAAGAAGCGTCGTTCAGACTGTCATGGGTTCCTGTGTCGAGCCAGGCATAGCCGCGCCCCAAGCGGTGCACATGCAGCAGGCCGCGATCGAGATAGGCGTTGTTGACCGCCGTGATCTCGAGTTCGCCGCGGGCCGAAGGTCGAATGGCCGAAGCGATGTCGACGACGGAGTTGTCATAGAAATACAGCCCGGTGACAGCCCAGTTGGATTTCGGCTTTTGCGGCTTTTCCTCGATCGTTAGCGCGGTTCCGGTGGCCTTGTCGAAGGACACGACGCCATACCGTTCCGGATCGTCGACGCGATAGGCGAACACCGAAGCGCCCTTGTCGCGCGTCGCGGCGGTGCGGCAAAGCTGCGACAGCCCGTCGCCAAAATAGATGTTGTCGCCGAGGATCATCGACACGCTGTCCTTGCCGATAAAGTCGCGACCGATGATGAAAGCTTCGGCAAGCCCGTTGGGGTGCGGCTGCTCCGCATAGGAGATATCCAGCCCAAATTCCGATCCATCGCCAAGTAGATCACGGAAAACCGGCAGATCTCGCGGCGTAGAGATAACCAGGATCTCCCTGATGTCCGCGAGCATCAGTACGCTCAGCGGGTAGTAGATCATCGGCTTGTCGTAGACCGGAAGAATTTGTTTGGAGACTGCCAGCGTCAGCGGATAAAGGCGCGTTCCACTACCTCCCGCAAGGATAATTCCTTTCAAGAAGCTCTCCCCGGCATGAGCAAATCCCTCCGCGGCAGCGGTAGCCACAATTACATCCCGAAAAGGCTGCTGCCAGCGCCGGCTTATACCCTAGAGTCGTTACCAAAATACGCCTGGTACCACTCGACGAACCGCCCTACCCCGTCCGGCACCGACGTTCCGGGGCGATAGCCGACGGCCTCCTGCAAAGCCGAAGTGTCGGCGAAGGTGTCCGGCACGTCGCCGGCCTGCAGCGGCAAGAACTCGATGACGGCCTTGCGACCAAGCGCGTTTTCCAGCGCCTCGACATAGGCGGTCAGCTTCACCGGGTTGTTGTTGCCGATGTTGAAGATGCGCCAGGGCGCCCTGCTCGTCGCCGGATCCGGATGGCCGGAATCCCAGGCCGGGTTGCCGGCGGCAGGACTGTCGCTGGTCCGGATCACGCCTTCGGCGATGTCATCGACATAGGTGAAGTCGCGTGTGTGGTTGCCATTGTTGAAGAGCTTGATCGGCTCGCCCGCCAGGATGCTCCTGGTGAACAGGAACAGCGCCATGTCGGGACGCCCCCAGGGGCCGTACACGGTGAAGAAACGCAAGCCTGTGGTAGGCAGCCCGAACAGATGGCTGTAGCTGTGCGCCATCAGTTCGTTGGCGCGCTTGGTCGCGGCATAGAACTGCAGCGGATGATCGGCCGGGCGGTGCTCGGAAAACGGCATGTCGGTGTTGGCGCCGTAGACACTCGATGTGCTGGCATAGGTCAGGTGCGCCATGCCGCTGCCGCGGCAGGCCTCCAGCATGTTGGTGAAAGCGACGATGTTGCTTTCGACATAGGCGCGCGGGTTTTCCAGGCTGTAGCGCACCCCGGCCTGGGCGGCGAGATGGATCACCCGGTCGAAGGAATGGTCTGCGAAGCAGCCGTCCACGATGCCTCTGTCGGCAAGATCGCCGTGGATGAAATGATAGCCGGAATTGGTGCTTCGGCTGGCCTCGGCAAGCAGGCGCAGCCGCGCCTGCTTGATCGCCGGATCGTAGTAGTCGTTGACGCTGTCGATGCCGACAACCTCGTCGCCCCGCTCCAGGAGCCGCCTGGCGACGTGATAGCCTATGAAGCCGGCGGCGCCGGTGACCAGAACCTTCATCAGCAGCGCCCGCCTTCGGAAATGAACCCCTGACGTCTACCGCACGCCAGGCTTCCCGCGGACTTCAGGAACGCTTCAGCAGCGACCACACGGCCGGCACGAGGCTTGCCGCCAGCGCAACTTTGATCAGGTCGCCGACGATGAACGGCACGACGCCGAACTGCCAGGACTTCTCCGGACCGATGAGCAGCGCAAGCCAGGCAAAACCCATCGCCATCATCAGCACTTCGGCAACCAGCATCGCGTTGAAAAGCTTGATCGGGTGGCGATCCCAGCCGCGATCAGCGGCCCAGCCGACAATTGCCGCCATGACGACGAAGCCGGCGAGGTAGCCGCCGGTCGAGCCAAGCATATAGGCGATGCCGATGCCCTTCTCCGGCGTACCCTGGAAGACCGGGAAGCCCATCGCGCCTTCCGCCATGTAGAGCAGCAAAGTGGCGACGCCGAGGCGCATGCCGAAGGCGGCGGCGATCAGCAGGACGGCGAGCGTCTGCATCGAGATATCGACGGGACCCAGCACGACCTTGGTCTTCGCCGACAGGGTCAAGAGCAGCGTCCCGGCGATCGCCAGGAAAAGCTGCGTTGCCAGTCGCGCCGCGCCTTCTTGCGGCAAAGCCAGAGAAACAAGCGGGCGCATCGTCGTTGCAGTTGCCATGGTCTTCCCCAATCCGATCTGTCGCGATCCGATAATCGCGGTCTCAGCGTTTTCCTATATTGGCTTGCGTGCTATGCGGCAATCGGTTTTGCCGTTCCGGGAACAATGTGCCGATATGGCTCTCAAATTCGATACCAGTTTCGATCCGCATTACGGCCAGGGCGTCAACGTGGCACCGGACGTGCAGCGCGTCACTGTCCGAAACCCGAGCCCCTTCACTTTTCATGGCACCAACAGCTATGTCGTCGGGCGCGACACGCTGGCGGTGATCGATCCCGGTCCGGACGACGAGGCACATCTTAAGACCTTGCTCGACGTGATCGCCGGCAGGCCGGTCAGCCATATCTTCGTCAGCCACACGCATCGCGACCATTCTCCGCTGGCGGCCCGGCTGAAAGAACGCACCTGCGCCACGGTGATGGCGGAGGGGCCGCACAGGCCGGCAAGGCCGTTGCATATCGGCGAGACCAATGCGCTCGACGCCAGCGCCGATACCGCTTTCGTTCCCGACATCGCCCTGCCGGACGGTGCGCTGACCGCCGGCGACGGCTGGGCGATCCGCGCAGTTCTCACCCCCGGTCACACCGCCAACCACGCAGTGTTCGCGCTGGACGGAACCGGCATCCTGTTTTCGGCCGATCATGTCATGGCGTGGGCGACTTCCATCGTGGCACCTCCGGACGGGGCCATGGCCGATTACATGGCATCGCTGGACAGACTGATCGAGCGCGACGACCACCTGCTGCTGCCTGGGCATGGCGGACCGGTGACGAAGCCGCGCGCTTTCATGCGCGGGTTGAAGACGCATCGCAAGATGCGGGAGCGGGCCATACTGGAGCGGGTCAGAGCCGGCGACCGGACGGTTGCCGACATGGTCAAGGCAATCTATCGCGACACCGATCCGCAGTTGCATGGCGCCGCCGGACTGTCGGTGCTTGCCCATCTCGAGGATCTGGTGGCGCGCGGCCTGGTGTCGACCGACGCCGCCCCTGCCATCGACGGCATTTTCACGCCGGCCCAATAGGCCTGCCTGGCCCGGGACCCCGCCTTCCACGCGCTCGCCTGCCCCCCCGGCGGCGCCGGATCGGCGGGAAGGCTATTCGGCTGGCGCCGCCCCGACCTGACCCGCAACCTCCTGATCCAGTTCCGCCAGAAAATCGATGATGCGCTGGGCATTGTCGCCAAGATCGTAGCGGCCGTAACGCGAAGCCGACCGCATGTCGACGATCACCGTGTCGCCGTCGTCCGTTACGCGGATCGCCACATCGGCTGGAAGGCCGAGCACGAAACCCTTGGCGACAGCGGTGATGGTCACAGCGCTTTGCCCGGCAGGGTCGGGATAGGGTTCGGACAGCTCCCAACCGCGCCGGTCGAGCACGGTTTCGACCGCATTGACGATGGTCTCGAATGGCAGGTCGTAGCTGCGCGCGGTGACCAGCGGATAGCTGTCGCTCTGCAGCCGCTGTTCGCCTGGCGTGGATGGGACAAGCACATTCATGTCCTTTGTCCGGTCGCCGACGTCGAGCGCGGGCGGATCGTCGAAATCGGTCGAGATGTCCCTGAGCGGCGGATAGATCGTCGCCCAGTAGGCGGCAACGCCATAGGGGACCAGCACCAGCAGTGCCAGCAAGGCGCCGACAGTCAGGTCGCGGCCGCCGCGATCGCCGAATTTCCACAGCCTCGAAAAGGCGAAGGCGGCAAACAGCAGCGCCAGCGCCGCCAGCAGCGCGACAATGCCCAACACCCATAGGAACACCGGCGTTTCGACGAGATCGAAGCGATGGCCAACGAAGTCGGTCAGCAAAAGCACCATTGAAAATGCGGCCGTGCGCCGCGACCAGCCGGCAGCCTTCGACGTTCGCCGTTCGGGAATGCTAACCATTGTTCTCTGCGCTGCCCCAACCCGGACGGAGGTCTAGTGCCTTTTTGCGACGGCTTGAAGCCGAAACACGCAACATCCCGTCAATCCGTCGGCAAGCGGTAGTCCCTGAACTGCTGGCGCAAGGTGATCTTCTGGATCTTGCCGGTGGCGGTATGCGGTATTTCACCGACGAAAGCGACATCGTCGGGCATCCACCACTTGGCCACCTTGCCGTCCATGAAACCGAGAATATCCGCCTTGCTCGGCTCCTTGCCCGGCTTGGCGACGACAACCAGCAAGGGCCGCTCGCCCCATTTGGAGTGTTGGACGCCGATGGCCGCCGCTTCCGCAACGTCCGGATGGCCGACGGCCAGATTCTCCAGGTCAATGGTCGAAATCCATTCGCCGCCGGACTTGATGACGTCCTTGGCCCGGTCGGTGATCTGCATATAGCCGCCGGCGTCGATGTGAGCGACGTCTCCGGTGTCGAACCAGCCGTCCTCATCGAACTGCTCCGCGCCGACACCGCCATAATAGGCGCGAGCAACGGCCGGTCCACGCACCTTCAAACGGCCAAAGGTCTTGCCGTCCCAGGGTTGCGCATTGTTGTCGTCATCGGTCACCTTCATTTCGACGCCGAAGGGCGGATAGCCCTGCTTCTGCTGGACATCGAGCCGGGCCTCGCCCTCCAGACCGGCATATTCCGGCTTCAAGGTGCACAACGTGCCGAGCGGCGACATTTCAGTCATGCCCCAGGCATGGATGACCTCGACACCGTACTCGTCCTGAAACCTCTTCATGATCGCGCGCGGACAGGCAGAACCGCCGATGACGACCTTGTTCAGATAGGGAAGCTTCTTGCCGGTCTCCTCCAGATATTGCAGCAGCATCATCCAGACGGTCGGCACGGCGGCGCTGAAGGTTACCTTCTCGGTGTCGAGCAGTTCATAGATCGAGGCGCCGTCCATCTTGCAGCCGGGCATGACCAGCTTGGCGCCAATCATCGGGCCGCTCTGGCCAAGACCCCAGGCATTGGCATGGAACATCGGCACAACCGGCAGGATCGTGTCGCGCGACGACAGGCCCATCGCGTCAGGCATGGCGGCGATCATGGCGTGGAGCACGTTCGAGCGGTGGCTGTAGACGACGCCCTTGGGATCGCCTGTCGTGCCCGATGTATAGCACATGCCGGCGGCGGTGCCTTCGTCGAAGGTCTTCCAGGCGAAATCGCCATCGACCTCGTCAAGCCAGGCCTCATAGGCGACGGCATTGGGCAAGGACGTTTGCGGCATGCGCGCCTTGTCGGTCAGGACGATCACCTTCTTCAGCGACTTGACGGCACCGGCGATCTTTTCCAGCAGCGGTATGAAGGTGAGGTCGACGAAGACGGCCTTGTCCTCGGCATGGTTCATGATCCAGACGATCTGCTCGGGGAACAGGCGCGGGTTGAGCGTGTGATAGATCGCGCCGATGCCCATGATGCCGTACCAGGCCTCGATGTGGCGCGCCGTGTTCCAGGCCAGCGTGGCGATGCGGTCGCCCAAGCCAAACCCGTCGCACTCCAGCCGCTGGGCGACCTTGAGAGAACGACGATGGATGTCGGCATAGGTGGTGCGCACGATCGGTCCCTCGATCGAGCGCGACACGATCTCGCGCACCCCGTGCTGCCGTTCGGCGTTGTCGATAAGCTTGTGGCACAGCAGCGGCCATTCCTGCATCAGGCCCAGCATTCCGTTCCTCCTCCCTCGCGCATTTTGCGTCGTAGCTTTGGCGCATTGTGAAGCGAACCGGCGGATTGTCCAGCCACCCGCACGCGCGGGGCACGAATTTTCGGAGCCGGTGCCGCAACGGCAAGCGATTGAATTCTGGCATGTTTTGGAACTCGCCCGCCCGATCCCTCGTGCCACCGAAATGGCAGCATGGTCGAAGCCATCATGATGGCGGGAATGTCCTGCCCGGTGAAATGACCGGGAAATCCGCCACAATCCGGCCATCGTCGGCGTTAAGTTTCGTTAACGGGCAAAGGGGTGCGATTGGCGACTGAAAGAGGTTCGCATGGACGCGCAGCTCGACGACAAGGCGCTGGAGAGCACACTGGCCGAAAGTCTGGCCGATCTGGTGCCGGACGAGAAGACTGTTTCCGAAGACGAATTTGTTGAAGTTGTCGGCGGCGCGCTCGAGGCGGTCGGCGGCACGCTGCTGTTCAAGATGTGCGTCAAGAACGAAGGCGAAGGCCAACATGTCGCGGCCGCATCCGTCGGCGCCGGTGGCAATCGCCAGTTCCTGCTGTTGACCTTGCCGACCGGCGGTGGCTCGCTGAAAGTCGAGACTGTCTCCAGAAGCAGCAACCCGGTGGCGGGCATCGCCGCCGCCTATGCCGGACTGATGGACGCATTCAAAACCGCCGCCTGAGCCTGGGCTGACACGCGAAAGCGCTTAGAACATTTCACCGTTTCACGGAACGGCCATCCGTTCTAACTCTTTGTTTTCACGCAATTCCCAAGGGGAAGTGCTGTGCGCTTCTCCCAGGAAAACCGCGCAAACTTTTCCTGGAATTCCGCTGGCGCCATGCCACGGCGATTGGCGCCTGCTTTCGTGATGCGCATGGACCTTGCGCAACAGCCGTGCCCGCCACACTTTAGAGGCCAGGCAAAGGAGAACCAGCATGGACAAGATCGCCAACCCGGCCCCCGGCTTCCAGCGCAATCCCGACAAGATCATCACCATCGAGCCCTATGTCGGCACCGTCACCGTGCGCGCCGGCGATGCGGTCATCGCGTCATCCACCAAGGCCAAGGTGCTGACGGAGGCTCCCTATGCCGCCGCTTTCTATATTCCGTTCGCCGACATCGACTTCACAAAGCTGAGCAGCACGCAGCACTCGACCCATTGCCCCTACAAGGGCGACGCCAGCTATTGGAGCGTGCCGGCGGCCGGCGAAGCCGGCCAGAATGCAATGTGGGCTTACGAGCGGCCTTTCGACGAAATGACCGAAATCCGCGACCACGGCGCGTTCTACGCCAGCAAGGTGACGATCGAAGCCACGCCGGACTGAACGCTTCAGCTAGACGGCGCCAGCCTCAATCGGTGGTGCCGTTGTTGCCGAACCCGTCGGCGTCGTCGAGGCGCACGAAGGTCATGCCTTTTTCCTTGAGCGCCAACAGGCCCTGCACCACGCCCTCGCCGGCGGCATGCGTCGGCTGGTTGATGTGTGAGATGATGACGTCACCGTCCTTGGCGGCGGAGATGCGCCTGGCGGTTTCCCTGGCTCCGAGCAGCGAGCCGCCATCGCCATTGATCGAGAAGCCGGCAACCTTGAAGCCGAGCTTGCGGATCATCGCGATTGCCGAGGGGCTGTACTCGGCGGTCGCACCCCGGAACCATTTCGGTGCCGGCTCACCGGTCCTGGCCAGCGCCACGGCCCCCGACTCGACCTCGGCCTGCACTGCTTCCGGACTGCCGGCGCTGCGTATGCCATAGATCTTGCGCGGCGTGTCGACCGCCGGAACATGGCGCCCGCCGTGATTCTCCAGTTCGAAAAGATCGGGATGCGCACGCATGATCTCGACGGCCGCGGCATTGCGCTTCAGCCAGATACCAGTAACGAAAATGGTGGCAGGGATCTTGTTTTCCACCAGTGCCGAGAGAATGCGTGTGTCGGTCTGTCCGCCGCATGCATCGAGCGTGAGCGCAACGTGGCCAGCCCCGCTTGCCGCGGGCTTGATGTGCAGCGTGGGTTCGACCAGCGGCGCGGCCTGGGCACTGGATATCGCCGCCAACGACATGGCGATCATGCAGAGATGTCTTTGCAGCAGACGCATCAAACCAATTCCTGACAGGCCGAACTCGTGACCGGCGATTTCAAGCCAGTATCCCAAGACCCGCATGAAGGCGGAAATCGGGTTGGTGGATAGCAGAAAAGTGCCTGGCGCGGCAATTTGACCGCCCGCCTGGTAAACGTGCCATTCGTGGACCTTTGCGATCGGGTTTCAGACGGCGCGTTCGCGATTCATCTCGGTGCGCGCCAGAAGTTCGCGGGCGGCTTCGACGACGGGCTTCACCTCCAGGCGCCAGACGCAGCAGGCCTTGCTGGGATCGGTTGGGCGGCACAGGCCCTTGGCGACGCAGTCGCACGGCATCGGCGGCCGCAGCGCGATGCTGGGCACGCCGACCGGCCCCCAGCGCGCCGGATGCGTCAGGCCGAAAAGCCCGACGACCGGCGTGCCCGCGGCGGCGGCCATATGCATCGGGCCACTCTCATTGCCGAGAAACAGCCGCGCCTGTTTAAGGGCGGCCAGCAGGGTTTCGAGCGACATTGTGCCGACAAGATCGACAACTGGCGCCGCCGTGCTGGCGATGATGCGCGCGGCGGTCTCGCGTTCGTCCGGCCCGCCCACCAGCGCAACGGCCAGTCCAGTGTCGGCTGCAATCTCGTCAATCGCCTCGGCAAACCGTTCCGGCTGCCACTGCCGGCCCTCGAAACTCGCGCCCGCATGCACGGCGACGAACCGGTTTGGCGTGAGATGATGCTTGGCCAGAAGCGCCAGGGCTTTCATCGTCTCTGACGGCAGCGGCTGGATGCCGGGCATCGTCACGCGCAGATCGATGCCGAGCGCCTCAAGGGGCGACAGATAGCGATAGATGAAATGCTGGCCGCCAAATCCCAGCGGTTTGGCAAAGACATTGGCGGGCTGCCGCTCCAGCCGCTTCAGTGGCCTCTCGGGAGGATTGTAACCGACGCGTGTCTTCGCGTTGACGAGCCCGCTGACGAAGCGCGAGGTCTTTGAATCGGTCAGGTCGATCGTCAAATCGAAGCGGAAGCGGCGCAGGGCTCGCACCATTGCATAGAGTTCTTTTCCACGCTGCAGCGGGGTGCCGCGGATGCGGGACCGCCTGAACGCAACCACTTCGGAAGCGATGCCATGCGCCAGTACGAAACTCTCGAAACGAGCCTCGCAAAGAAACACGATCCTGGCGCCGGGGAATTCGAGTTGCAGGTTCCTGGCGAGCGTAGACGCAAGAACGATATCGCCGATGAACTTCGTTTGAATGACCAGGATCGAGTGGAACGGCGCGGGAGATATCTGCAACTTGTGCTTCCGGGGACAGTTGGCGGGACTTCAGCAAATTGGTGAGGAACAATGTCGAGATTACGCAGTGCCTTCAGCACGTTCGCGTGAGTTTACATACAAAACCGTAAGCTTTCGAGCAGGCTAAAACGCGTCGCATTGAAACCGGTTCATGGACGCGTTTCAGGTCCTTGTTTGGATGCACGCCGTTGACCCAGAATCGAACGCAATGGATCGAACTCACTTAGGGCGACATCCATTGCGTTCTATCCCTTGCCGGCCTTCGCCGCCTGTACCGCTGCCTGCGCCGCCGCCAGCCTGGCGATCGGCACGCGATAGGGCGAGCACGACACATAGTCGAGCCCGACCTCCTCGCAGAAACGGATCGACGCGGGATCGCCACCATGTTCGCCGCAGATGCCGAGCTTGATGTCAGGCCGGGTCGCCCTGCCCTTTTGCGCGGCCATGCGCACCAGTTCGCCAACGCCCTCGATGTCGAGCGAGACGAATGGATCCTGCTCGATGATGCCCTTCTGGCGGTAGGTCTCCAGGAACGAGGCCGCATCGTCGCGCGAGATGCCGAAAGTGGTCTGGGTGAGATCGTTGGTGCCGAAGGAGAAGAACTCGGCAGTAGCGGCGATGACATGGGCGCGTATCGCCGCACGTGGCAGCTCGATCATGGTTCCGGTCAGATAATCGATCTTGACGCCGCTCTCGTCCATGACGCTCCTGGCGACCGCATCGATGCGCGCCTTGACGTAATCAAGCTCCTTCACCAGGCCGACCAGCGGCACCATGATCTCGGGCACCACCAACGCGCCGGCTTTCTTGCCGGCTTCGACGGCGGCCTCGAAAATGGCGCGCGCCTGCATCTCGGCGATCTCGGGATAGGAGACGGCCAGCCGGCAACCGCGATGGCCGAGCATCGGGTTGAATTCGTGCAGTGCCTCGGTGCGCTGCCGGAGCTTGTCAGGCGACACGTTCATGACCGCCGCTACCTCGGCGATTTCGGCCTCGGTCTTGGGCAGGAATTCATGCAGTGGCGGATCGAGCAGTCGGATCGTCACCGGCAGGCCGGCCATGATCTCGAACAGCTCCAGGAAATCCGAGCGCTGCATGGGCAGAAGCTTCGCAAGAGCGGCGCGCCGGTCCTTCTCGGTGTCGGCGAGGATCATCTCGCGCATGGCGACGATGCGGGCGCCGTCGAAGAACATGTGCTCGGTGCGGCAAAGCCCGATGCCTTCGGCGCCGAAGGAGCGCGCCATGCGAGCGTCGAGCGGCGTTTCGGCATTGGTGCGCACCTTCATGCGCCGCACCGCGTCGGCCCATTCCATGATGGCGGCGAAGTCGCCCGACAGTTCGGGCTGCAGCATCGCCACGGCGCCCTTCAGCACCTGGCCGTTGCCGCCATCGATGGTGATGATGTCACCCTTGCGGAAGGTCTGCCCCATCGAGAGCAGCGTGCCGGCCTTGTAGTCGACGCGCAGCGAGCCGGCGCCCGAAACGCAAGGCTTGCCCATGCCGCGTGCGACCACGGCGGCGTGGCTGGTCATGCCGCCGCGCGTCGTCAGGATGCCTTCGGCCGCATGCATGCCGTGGATGTCTTCGGGGCTGGTTTCGATGCGCACCAGGATCGCCTTGCGGCCTTGCGCCTTGAGATCCTCGGCATCGCCGGAGGAAAACACGATCTCGCCGGTGGCGGCGCCCGGCGACGCCGGCAGGCCGACGCCGATGACGTCGCGCGCCGCTTTCGGGTCGATTGTCGGGTGCAGCAACTGGTCGAGCGAGGCGGGGTCGATGCGGGCGACGGCTTCCTCCTTCGTGATCAATCCGTCCCTGGCCATCTCGACGGCAATCTTCAGCGCCGCCTTGGCGGTGCGCTTGCCGGAGCGGGTCTGCAGCATCCACAATTTGCCGCGCTCGATGGTGAATTCGAGGTCCTGCATGTCGCGGTAGTGCTTTTCGAGGCTGTCGGAGATGGTGACGAAAGACTGGAAGGCGTCGGGCATCAGCTTCTGCAGCGACGGCTTGTCGGAGCCGGCGGCGATGCGGGCGGCCTCGGTGATGTTCTGCGGCGTGCGGATGCCGGCCACGACATCCTCGCCCTGCGCGTTGACCAGGAACTCGCCATAGAGCTGCTTTTCGCCTGTCGACGGGTTGCGGGTGAAGGCGACGCCGGTGGCCGAGGTCTCGCCCATATTGCCGAACACCATGGCCTGGACGTTGACCGCCGTGCCCCAGCTTTCGGGGATATCGTGCAGGCGCCGATAAGTGATGGCGCGATTGTTCATCCAGCTCGAGAACACGGCGCCGATGGCACCCCAAAGCTGCTCTTGCGGATCCTGCGGGAACGGCCTGCCGAGCTCCTCCTCGACCTTGGCCTTGTAAAGCGCGATCACGCCTTGCCATTCTATGGCGGTCAGTTCGGTGTCGAGTTCATGGCCTAGGCTAGCCTTCTGGTCCTCCAGGATCTCCTCGAACACCTCGTGGTCGAGGCCCATGACGACGTCCGAATACATCTGGATGAAACGGCGGTAGCTGTCATAGGCAAAGCGCGGATCGCCGGAATCGGTGGCCAGCGCCTCCACCGTCTCGTCGTTGAGGCCAAGATTGAGCACTGTGTCCATCATCCCTGGCATCGAGGCGCGGGCGCCGGAGCGCACCGACACCAGAAGCAATTTCGACGGATCGCCGAAGCGGCGGCCCGTGATTCGGCCGATATGGTCGAGCGCCACGGCGACATCGGCTTCGAGCCCCGCCGGATAGGCGCGGCCGTTGGCGTAATAAGCGTTGCAGACCTCGGTGGTGATGGTGAAGCCCGGCGGCACCGGCAGGCCCAGGCTGCACATCTCGGCGAGATTGGCGCCCTTGCCGCCCAGCAGATTCTTGTCGCCGGCACGGCCTTCCGCCGCACCATCGCCAAAGGTGAAAACCCATTTGGTCATGCTTTGCTCTCCGGTTGCAGGAGATTGGAAAGATTGGCGAAATGGAAAGCTCCGCCCGTGTCCGACTTTGGAGCGATAAGATGCTGCAGTGCGAAAGGCAAGCGCCGGCAAAGCCGTGCTGCCGCTACAATCGATTAAGAAAAAGCCCTGCCCGGACATGCGGCAAAAAGACTTGCCACGTCACGGCTCAGCGAATAGAACATAAGCAGAACACATAGGTGTCCCATGAAACTGACCGGAAAACTCGACTATCTGGAAATGCCAGCCACCGGCGGCACGCTGGACCGGTTGAAAGCTTTCTACAGTGCCGCCTTTGCCTGGTCGTTCACCGATTACGGGCCGACCTATTCGGCCTTTGCCGAAGGCCTGGACGGCGGTTTTCAGGCCGATGCCGCGGAAGCACCGGCCAAGCCGCTGCCGGTGCTCTATTCCCAGGATCTGGAAGAAACGCTAGCAGCGGCCGGGACGAGCGGCGGCACGATTGTCAAGCCAATCTTCCCGTTCCCCGGCGGCCGGCGCTTCCACTTCACCGATCCGGCGGGCAATGAGTTGGCCGTCTGGGGTGAATAGCCCGCCCCGGTCGGGTCTGGCGGCATCTGTGGATTGCCCGATTTGGGCGTTCTTGCCGTCGCTCATAAGCATTGTGCTTTTCGGCTGCTCTGCTAAGAACGCGCCGCACAAGCGACTCGATCGCACCGGCCCGAAATCGAGATCGATTTTCGGGCCAGTGCAAAGATTGTTAGTGTTAGAGCGTACTTTTTGCGTCCAAGTGGACGCACGTCGCTCTAATGGCTATTGGGGCGTCGCCAAGTGGTAAGGCATCGGTTTTTGGTACCGACATTCCCAGGTTCGAATCCTGGCGCCCCAGCCAATATCTTCCTACTGGATCGTGCCGCGAAGGCATCGCTTATTGGAGTGGACCGGCCCGGTCGCTTCAGCTCGCCTCGCGCATCGCCTCAGCCGCCTGCAGATCGACCGAGACGAGCTGGCTGACCCCCTGCTCGGCCATGGTCACGCCGAACAGCCGGTCCATGCGGGCCATGGTGATCGGGTTGTGGGTGATGATGACGAAGCGCGTCTCGGTCGTCTTGGCCATCTCGTCCATGAGATTGCAGAAGCGCTCGACATTGTGGTCGTCGAGCGGCGCGTCGACTTCGTCGAGCACGCAGATCGGCGCCGGATTGGTCAGGAACACCGCGAAGATCAGTGACATCGCCGTCAATGCCTGCTCGCCGCCCGAGAGCAGCGTCATCGTCTGCGGCTTCTTGCCGGGCGGGCGGGCGAGGATTTCCAGGCCAGCCTCGAGCGGATCCTCCGATTCGATCAGCTGCAATTCCGCCGTGCCGCCACCGAACAGATGCGAGAACAGCCGCTGGAAATGGCTGTTGACGACATCGAAGGCGGCCAGAAGCCGCTCGCGGCCCTCACGGTTCAAGCTCTGGATCGCCTGCCGCAGCTTGCGGATCGCCTCGATGATGTCCTCGCGCTCGGAGACGATCGCCTCCAGCCGGTCGGACAGCTCCTTCTGCTCTTCCTCGGCGCGCAGATTGACGGCGCCGAGCCGTTCGCGCTCGATCTTCAGCCGGTCGAGCTGGCGTTCAATCTCGGCCATCTCGGGCATCGGATCGTCGGCTTCAAGGCCGGTGTGACGGATGACCAGATGCGGCGGCGTGTTCAGCGTTTCCTGGATGCGCGCCTCGACCTCCAGCCGGCGCTCGTCGGCCGCCGTCAGCCGCTCTTCGGCGCGCACGCGGGTCTCGCGCGCCTCGGCTAGCGACTGGATGGCGCCGGTGGCCAATTTGTCGAACTCGGCCTGCTTGTTCTCCGCTTCCTGCAGGCGATCGGCGGCCGCCTTGCGCAAGGTCTCGGCCTCGGTGAGCTGCGACAGCAATGCCCGCCGCTTGGCGTCGATCTCGTCGGGCGCATCGGCCAGCCGTTCACGCTCGGCCTCGGCCTCGGCCTTGCGTTCACCGAGCGAGGCGATCTGCGTCGAGGCGTTTTCGGCCCGCACCAGCCAGTTGCTGCGCTCGGCGCCAATGGCATCGAGCCGGCGTATGCGTGCCTCGGCTTCGCGCCGCAGCCCTTCATGGACGGCGCGCGCGTCGGCCAGCGTGGCGCGGTCGCGCGAGACATTGGCCGAGGACTGTTCGAGCTGCAATTGCAGGTCGCCGAGATCGGGCGCGTCCTGCAGCAGCATTTCGGCCTCGACGAAAGCCGCCGAGGTCTCCTCATGGCTGTCTACGATGCGCGCGCGTGCTTCATCGAGGGCGGCGCGCCTGCTCGCCAGTTCGCCGCCGGCCTTCTCGGCTTCGGCCAGCGCGTTGCGGGCAGCGTCCAGCCGATGCTGGGCATCGCGTCCGGCCTGGCGCGTGCTGCGTTCGGCCTCGCTGGCTTGGCGAAGCGCCTGCTCCGCCTGTGCCAGCGCCTGCTCGGCCTGGCGCAGGACAAGCGTCGCCTGAACCGCCTCGGCATCGAGTTCGGCAAGCCGGTTCTTCTGCGCCAGCCTCTGTGCCGCGGCGGTCGGCGCATCGGCGCTGGCGGTCAGACCGTCCCAGCGCCACAGCGCGCCTTCGCGGCTGACCAGACGCTGGCCCGGCGCAAGCAGCGTCTGCAACCGGCGGCCGTCGGAAGCATCGACAATGCCGATCTGCGCCAGGCGGCGGGCAAGCTGCGCCGGGGCACGAACCACGCTGGCAAGGCTTTTGATGCCCTCCGGTAGCGCCGCGTCGCCCGGCTGGATCTGGCTTTCGCCCCAATGCGCCGGGGCGCTGCGGTCGAGCGGCACGTCGAGATCTTCGCCAAGGGCGGCCCCCAGCGCCGTCTCGAAGCCGCGCTCGACGCTGATCTGCTCGAGCACCGAAGGGAAGAGATCGCCGCTGGCGGCGTTGAGGATCTTGGCCAGGGTGCGGGCTTCCGTCTCGATGCCCGCCAGTTCGGCTTTGGCATCCTGAAGCGGCGGACGGGCAGCGCTTTCGGAGGCGCGGGCATCGATGACCGACTGCTCGGCCTGCGCCACGGCGGCCTCGGCCTCTTCCAGCAACGCCATGGCCTGTTCGACCAGAACACGCTTTTCGGCCGGATCCGGCAGGCCGGCGACCTTGGAGAGGATGTCCGACAATTCGCGGTCGACCTCGGCGAGCTGCCGGGCAAAACGGTCGCGGCGCTCGGCGGTTTCACGCAGCGTGCGTTCGATCTGATGGCGCGAGGCAGCGGCCTCGGCCCGTTCGGCGGTCAGCGCGGCAAGCCTGGCTTCGCTTTGCGCAAGCGTCGATGCCGCCTGTTCGAACGCCGCGCGGGTGGTGGCCTCGCGCTCCGCCGCGCCGGCGTTCTCGGAATTCAGCGCGGCCTCTTCGGCGCGAAGCCGTTCGAGAACATCGGCATTGTCACGCACCATCCGCTCCTCGCGGGCGATGTCGCCGTCGAGTTGCTGCAAGCGGCGCTCGATTTCGGCCTGGCGATTGCGGATGCGGCCGGCCTCCTCCTCGATCTGCGACTTGGCGATCGACAGGCGCTGGAAGGCGGCCGCAGCAGCGGCTTCGGCGTCACGCAGGTCCGGCAGGCGATGAGCGCCGATGCCTTGCTCCCTGGCGGCGGCCATCTGCGCGGAGGCGCGATCGCCGACCAGTGCCGTGGCAACCGCCAGCGCCGAGCGCGCCTCGCCTTCCTGCGTCTTGGCCAGCGTCCAGCGCAGATGCAGCAGTGTTGCCTCAGCCTTGCGGATATCGGCCGAGAGGTTCTTGAAGCGGGAGGCCTGGCGCGCCTGGCGCTTCAGGCTTTCGATCTGGCTTTCCAGTTCGCCGACGACGTCGTCCAGGCGTTCGAGGTTCTGTTCCGCCGCTTTCAGCCGCAATTCCGCCTCGTGGCGGCGGGTGTGCAGGCCTGAAA
Organism: Mesorhizobium erdmanii; assembly: GCF_013170725.1. NCBI lineage: Bacteria > Pseudomonadati > Pseudomonadota > Alphaproteobacteria > Hyphomicrobiales > Phyllobacteriaceae > Mesorhizobium > Mesorhizobium erdmanii. The sequence continues at coordinate 5,048,421 of NZ_CP033361.1, forward strand.
TGCCGGCGGCCTCTTCGAGCAGCGCACGGCGCGCCTGCGGCTTGGCCTGGATCAGTTCGCCGATACGGCCTTGGCCTACCATCGATGGCGAGCGCGCGCCGGTCGACTGGTCGGCAAACAGAAGCTGCACGTCCTTGGCGCGCGCTTCCTTGCCGTTGATGCGATAGAGGGAGCCGGCCTCGCGCTCGATGCGGCGCGACACCTGCAACTCATCGGCGTCGTTGAAGGCGGCGGGCGCCGAACGGTCGGTATTGTCGAGGAAAAGCGTGACTTCGGCGGTGTTGCGGGCGGGCCGCGTGCCCGAGCCGGAGAAGATGACGTCGTCCATGCCGGACGCGCGCATGTTCTTGTAGGAGCTTTCGCCCATCACCCAACGCAGCGCCTCGACAAGGTTCGACTTGCCGCAGCCGTTCGGCCCGACAATACCCGTGAGGCCGCGTTCGATGACGAACTCGCCGGGCTCGACGAAGGACTTGAAACCGAGGAGACGAAGGCGCGAAAACTTCATTCACGCGCCCCATAAAGGCGAGCGCCGAAGCGCTGCCGCTTCAGCGCTGACCTGATGTCAGAGCAGAGGGTCGATGATGGCCGACATTTCCTCAATCGACATCGCCCCTTTGTAGGTCTTACCGTTGATGAAGAAGGTCGGTGTCGAGTCGACCTTGAATTCATTGGCGCCGCGCTTCTGGACCGATCTCACATCGTCCAGAAGTTTCTGGTCCGTCAAGCAGGCCTCGAACGACTCCTGTGTAAAACCGGCGAGCTTCGAGATTTGCAGCAGCGCATCCTTGGTGTTCGACACGCCAACCCAGTTCGCCTGCTGCCTGAACAGCACGTCCACCATCGGGAAATAGTTATCCTTGGCGCAGCGCGCCAGCATGAAACCGGCTTCCGCGCTCGGATCGAACGGGAATTCGCGCAGGATATAGCGCGCCTTGCCGGTGTCGATGTACTTGGTCTTCAGATCCGGGAAGGTGGTCTCGGCGAAATGCGCGCAGTGGGGGCAGGTCATCGAGGCGTATTCGACGATGGTCACCTTGGCATCGTCCTTGCCGAGCTGCTTGTCGGGCAGCGCGCCCGGCTTCAGCAGTTCGGCCATATCCACGTTGCCCTGGGACTCGGGAACCTGAACGGCAGCCGGGGTGGCCGGCTTTGCGGGAGCGGCCGGATCCGCCGGCTTCACATCCGCCGCCTTGGCCTCTTCGCCGGAGTTGCTGCAGGCGGCGAGCAGGGCCACCGCCGGAATGGCGGCCAGCGAAGACAGGACGTTTCTGCGAGACAGACTTTTGCCGAACGGAGGACGGTTCATACGAATCACCTGACAAGGGTTGAATTTTGCAATGCAAAGGCACGAAAAGGCGAGAGTTGGCGCGAATTAAGGCATCTCCATCCCCAATCCAATCGCGAAACCTGACCGATGTGATCACGAATGCGAGATGTTGACGACAAATCGATGACTGTCTTCAAGGGGTTTTCGACTTTCTTTCACCCAAAATGGTTGCGCCAAGCCGTTCCAGCGAGGCGCGCAGCCCGTCATCCTCGATCCGTTCGACCGTGCTGGACAACTTGTTCTGCTCCACCACCGTCAAGGGCCTGAAGGTCGGTTTAGGCCGTCCTTTGTCCGTCGTCACCGGTTTTTGCACGATTCTGATGCGGCCTATCGCCGTAAAGCCGAGGAAGGCGTTGACCCGGTTGATGATCTCGCCGGTCTCGTGTTGCAGATGAAGCGCCGCCATGCCCTCGCAGGCGATAACCAGCACCGCTGGCTCGTACGGATCGTCCTCATGGAGGCGGCGCGGCCACTGGATTTTTTCGGGCCGCGATCGACTGGCCAGCCGCGGTCCGGCGATCTCTTCCCAGGATTGGACAAGACCAATCGAGATGCCTGCCCGCTTGCGCAGCACCGGATCGAGGATTTTGGTCGCAAGATCGCTCACCGGGACGGGATTGCCGTAGGGCGTTCTCCCTGCCATGTACGTTCTCCAGCCACGACCCCAGCAGATACCGGCCAGGCCAATACACGATCAATGGCATCAGCAGAGCAGACCCGCAAGGCCCAGACTCCCAAGGCCCAGACTCGCGAGGCGATGCCGGACGATACCGCGTCGCGCCTTCTGGCCTGGTACGATTTGCATCATCGCGAATTGCCGTGGCGCGTGAGCCCGCGCGAGCATGCACGCGGTGTCCGCCCCGATCCATACCGCATCTGGCTGTCCGAAGTCATGCTGCAGCAGACCACGGTCGAGGCGGTGAAGGCCTATTTCCGCGCCTTTGTCGAGAAATGGCCCGATGTCGAGGCGCTGGCCGCGGCGCCAACCGAGGATGTGATGAAGGCCTGGGCGGGGCTGGGTTATTACTCCCGCGCCCGCAACCTCAAGGCCTGCGCCGATCTGGTGGCGGCGCGCGGCGGCCGGTTTCCCGACACCGAGGCAGGCTTGCGAGACCTGCCCGGCATCGGCGCCTACACATCGGCGGCGATCACGGCCATCGCCTTCGACCGCCCCGCCGCGGTCGTCGATGGCAATGTCGAACGCGTCATATCACGGCTGTTTTCGATCACCACGCCGCTGAGCGAAGCCAAGGCCGGGATCCGTGCCCATGTCGAGGCCATGGTGCCGGCGGCAAGGCCGGGCGACTTCGCCCAGGCGATGATGGATCTCGGCGCCACGATCTGCACGCCGCGCCGACCGCGCTGCATGTTGTGCCCGCTGCGCGAAGATTGCAGCGCCGTCGTCTCGGGCGATCCCGAAAATTTCCCGGTGCGGCTGCCAAAAGCCGACAAGCCGCTGCGGCGCGGCGCGGCTTTCATCGCCGAGCGTGAGGACGGCGCCATTCTTCTGCGCAAACGGCCCGAGAAAGGTTTGCTAGGCGGCATGACCGAAGTGCCGACCACGGCCTGGACGGCGCGGGTGGACGGTGCCACCACGCCGGCGGCGGCACCCTTTCCCGGCGACTGGCGGCGCGCCGGTACAATCACCCATGTCTTCACCCATTTCACGCTCGAGCTCGACGTCTTTCACGCCGACGTCAAAGGTGATGCACCCGCAGGGCATTTCTGGTCGCTGGCCCACGAAATTTCCGGAGAGGCCCTGCCAACTGTCATCAAAAAGGCAATCGAGGCTGCGATACCCGGCGCGACCAAAGCACGTCGAGTGTGAGGTGATTACACCGCGACGTGCTTTGAATTTGTGCATGTCGTTTTCCGCGAACCGCCGCACACTTTTGGGCGACATGCACCAAAGCAACGCCAGCATTGAAAGAGGCTTCATGACTGAAATCCGCCACATCGTTTTCGACATCGGCAAGGTGCTGGTCCACTACGACCCCGCCATTCCGTTCAGTCGCCTCATTCCCGATGCCGAGGAGAGAAAGTGGTTCTTCGACAATGTCTGCACGCATGACTGGAACATCGAGCAGGATCGCGGCCGGACCTGGGAAGAGGCAGAGGCGCTTGCCATCGCCGAGCATCCCGATCATGCGGAAAACATCCGCAATTTCCGCCGTCACTGGCATGAGATGGCGCCGCACGCCTATGACGACAGCGTTGCCATCCTGGAGAGCCTGATCGACACCGGCCACGATGTAACGCTGCTGACCAACTGGGCCGCAGACACCTTCATCGAGGCGCGCGGCCGCTTTCCATTCCTTGACCGCCCGCGTGGCATCACCGTGTCGGCCGAGATCGGCCTGATCAAGCCGGACCGCAAAATCTACGACCACCACGTCGCTTCATTCGACCTCGATCCGGTGGCGTCGCTGTTCATCGACGACAGCCAGAAGAACGTCGACGGCGCCAAGGCTGCTGGCTGGCAAGCGGTGCTGTTCACCGACGCCAGGACGCTTAAGGCAGACCTTGAGCGGTTCGGAATCAAGGCGTGATCCGAATCGCTTGCGGCGATCCGCTAAGATCTTGAATCAACACGAAGGCGGCAGGCGGCAGGGGTTCACCCCCCCGCCCGCTCCATGCCCAGCCGGGCAATGCGGCGCAACTCGTCGATGGGAGTGAGGCCGCCACTGCGCTCATAGTGCCAGAAGGTCCAGCCGTTGCAGGCGTCCAGTCCCTGCACTTCGGCGCCGATCTTGTGGATCGAGCCGGCGCTGTCGCCGATCGCCACGGTGCCGTCGGCGCGCACCTTGGCCGCCCAGCGTTTCTTGGCGTCGTAGAGCGTGGAACCCGGCTGCATCAGTCCGGTGTCGAGAAGGCTGACGAAGGCAACGCGCGGCTCGGCGCGCTTGCCGGTCAGCACCGTCAAATCGGCATCTTCCAGCGGCCGCACCGCATCGATGCGCTCGTTGGCGGCGTCGATATAGGCCTGCTCGCGCTCGATGCCGACGAAATGGCGGCCAAGGCGCTTGGCCACGGCGCCTGTCGTGCCGGAGCCGAAGAACGGATCGAGCACGATGTCGCCGGGCTTGGTCGAGGCCATCATGATGCGGGCAAGCAGCGCCTCCGGCTTTTGCGTCGGATGCAGCTTGTCGCCATTGTCGTTCTTCAGCCGCTCGCCGCCGGTGCAGATCGGGAACAGCCAATCGGAGCGCATCTGAATGTCGTCGTTGGAAGCCTTCATGGCTTCGTAGTTGAAGGTGTAGCCCTTGCCCTTCTGATCCCGCGAAGCCCAGATCATCGTCTCATGCGCGTTCTGGAAGCGGCGGCCGCGGAAATTCGGCATCGGATTGGTCTTGCGCCAGACCACGTCGTTGAGGATCCAGAAGCCCAGGTCCTGCATCTTGGCGCCGACGCGGAAGATGTTGTGATAGGAGCCGATGACCCAAATGGTGCCGTTGGGCTTCAAGACGCGGCGCGCCGCCAGCAGCCAGGCGCGGGTGAAGGCGTCATAGGCCTCGAAACTCTCGAACTGGTCCCAGTCGTCGTCGACCGCATCGACCTTGGACTGGTCGGGCCGGTGCAGATCGCCGTCGAGCTGCAGATTGTAGGGAGGATCGGCGAAGATGACGTCGATCGACTTTTCGGGCAGGCGGTCGAGGGCCGCGACGCAGTCGCCCTTGAGGATCGTGTCCAGCCATTCGGATTGCTGGGGGGCGTGGGACAACTCGTCGAGAAGACGCACGGCAGACATGTTTACACCCAAGGCACGCGTTACTGTTTACTCGCTGTTATGGTTACCGATCAGCGTAAATATTCGGTGAAGGCCAGCGCGATCGCTTGCCAGGTTTGCGAAGGCCCCACCGTTGGTGTATGCCGCCCCGCCTGAGCCCGTAGCGGCCATTCCTCCATCCTGCCTTTGTCCGGATCGCCATGCCCCAGCCAAACCTTGTCATCTTCGATTGCGACGGCGTGCTCGTCGATTCCGAAATCATCGCCGCGCGGGTCGAGGCCGAGCTGATAACGCTGGCCGGATATGAGATTTCGGCCGAAGAGGTTGCCGAGACCTATGCGGGCCTGACCTTCAAGGACATCCTGATGCGGATCGAGGAGAAGTCCAAGATCCCGTTCCAGGCCTCGCTGATCGACCGCGCCGAAGAGCTCGTCGACAGGAAATTGCGCAGCGATGTTCGTGCCATAGAGGGCGTGCGCGAAGCGGTCGCCTCGGTCATGACGCAACGCTGCATCTGCTCCAACTCACGCTCGGAGCGGATAGAATTCATGCTGGAGAAGGTGCATCTACTGCCGTTTTTCGCAGGCCGTATCTTCTCCGCGCTGGAGATACCGAGCAAAAAGACCAAGCCTGCCCCGGACGTCTTCCTGCTCGCGGCGGAAAAGTTCGACGCGAACCCGGCGAACACTTTCGTCATCGAGGATTCCGTGCACGGCGTTGCCGGCGCCAGGGCAGCCGGCATGCGCGTGATCGGCTTCACCGGCGCCAGCCACAGCTATCCCGGCCACGCCGATGCCTTGACAGAGGCCGGCGCTGAAACGGTCATCCGCCGATGGGCGGAGCTGAAAAGCGTGATCGCGGCACTTTCGGAATGGTCAGCCGACGCCTGAGCAATTGGGGCGGCGACTCAAGCGCCCTTGAAACACCCTGATCGGGACTAGTTCGTCGCGGCGGCCTTCTTCCTGTGGGTCTTCTTCGGCTTGTCCGTCGTCGCCTTCGGCGCGTTTTCGTCATAGCCGGCATAGGCCTGATAGTCCTGCGCCGTCGGCGCCGGCACGACGACATTGGTGTCGGTGAAGACGAACTGCGTGGCGACCGAGGGATCGGTGACCTGAACCTGATACTGGTGGATCTGCGAATAAAGCACGTCGGTGCCGTGCATCACCGCGGTGCGGATCGGCATTGTGATGGTGCCTGGCGTGAACTTCGGGCCCGGCACGATCTTTCCGGCGACCGCGATCTTCATCGTCAGTTGCCCGTCGGTGCGGCTGCAGTCGCGGGTCACGTCGGAAATCGAGGCTTGATAAATGATCCTCTGAGAATCGTCGGGCGGGGTCGCGGCGGCGGCCTCGGCAGCGGCGGCGGCCTGTGCCTCCTGCGCCTGCTGTTCGGCTTCGGCCTGGTTCCGCGGCTTGCGCATGGGCTTCGACTTCGGCTTGGGCTTCTTGACCTCGTTGACATAGGTGTTGAAGAAGGCGGTGCCGTCGCGCACCGTTACCCTGGGGCAATAGGCGTTCAACTGGCTGGCCAGAACCTTGGGATCCTGCGGCGGCGGTGGTGCTGTCGGGTCAGTCTTCTTGCCGAAGCCGAGGCCAAGGACGCCATTGTCGCCCGATTGGCAGCCGGCGGCGGCGAGCATAAAGCCGGTGAGCGCAAGACCCGCCAAAAAGCGACCACTTGATGTACGAAACGCCATGAAACTGCACTTCCCTCTCGTAAAGCTGGTGACGTATATCAACGGCGCGGCAAAAATGCGACTGGAGCCGGCACAGAAATTAACCACCTTGTGGTGAACGCAAGAGCCAAGCGGCAACGGGACTGAGACATGCAATATGTGAGTACGCGCGGGGAAGCACCCGCGCTTGGATTCTCCGATGCCGTGCTGGCGGGCCTGGCCCGCGATGGCGGGCTTTACGTGCCGCGCGAGTGGCCGCGGTTTTCGCCATCGGAGATCCGCGCCATGCGCGGCCTTACCTATCCTGACCTTGCCATCCGCGTACTGTCGCCGTTCCTTGGCGGCGAGATCCCGGCGCCGGTCTTCGAGCGCCTGGTGCGCGAAGCCTATGCCACCTTCCGCCACGAGGCCGTCTGCCCGCTGGTCCAGACCGGCCCCAATACGTTTGTCCTCGAACTCTTTCATGGACCGACTTTGGCGTTCAAGGACGTGGCGATGCAGCTGCTCGCCCGGCTGATGGACCATGTGCTTGCCGAACGCGACCAGCATGCCACCATCGTCGGCGCCACCTCGGGCGACACCGGCGGCGCGGCGATCGACGCCTTTGCGGGTCGCAACCGCACCGACATCTTCATCCTTTTCCCGCATGGCCGTGTCTCGCCGGTGCAGCAGCGGCAGATGACGACCTCGAAAGCCGAGAACGTCCATGCGTTGGCGATCGAAGGCAATTTCGACGACTGCCAGGGCCTGCTCAAGGACATGTTCAACGATCATGCCTTCCGTGACCGGGTAGCGCTGTCAGGGGTCAATTCGATCAACTGGGCGCGCATCATGGCCCAGATCGTCTATTATTTCTCCTCGGCACTGTCGCTCGGCGCGCCCGACAGGCCGGTGTCGTTCACGGTGCCGACCGGCAATTTCGGCGATATCTTCGCCGGCTATGCCGCCAAGAAAATGGGCCTGCCGATCGAAAGGCTGGTCATCGCCACCAACGACAACGACATACTGGCGCGCACTTTCGCGTCAGGTGAATACCGCACCAAGGGCGTTTTCGCGACCACGTCGCCGTCGATGGACATCCAGGTGTCGTCGAATTTCGAACGCCTGCTGTTCGAGGCCTCCAACCGTGACGCGGCGACCGTGCGGCGCTACATGGACAGCCTGAAGCAGTCCGGCGCCTTCACCATAGAAGCCCGCGAAATCAATGGGATGCGGTCCGAGTTCGACGCCGGCCGCGCCACCATGGACGAGGTCGCCGCCACCATCCGCTCGACGCTTGCGGCCAGCAATTACCTGCTCGATCCGCACACGGCCGCAGCCATGCACGTCGCGGCGGGCAAGGCGGCTGGCACTGTGCCGATGGTGGTGCTGGGCACCGCCCATCCGGCAAAATTCCCGGCCGCCGTCGAGGCCGCCTGCGGTATCTCGCCCGCCCTGCCCGCATGGCTAGGTGGATTGATGACATTTGAGGAAAAATACACGGTACTTCCATCCGACCTGAAAATGGTGGAAGATTACGTCAGTCGCCGCGCGCGGGCGGCGCGTTAGGGAGTACGAGCCATATGGGTGTTGAGGTAAGCCGTCTGTCGAACGGCCTGACAGTCGCCACCGAAACCCTTCCAAGTATCGAATCGGTTGCCTTGGGTGCCTGGGTCAAGTCGGGCGCTCGCAATGAACGTGACGAAGAGCATGGCATGGCCCATCTGCTCGAGCACATGGCGTTCAAGGGCACGAAGCGGCGGACGGCCTTCGAAATCGCCTCCGAAATCGAGGATGTCGGCGGCGAGATCAATGCCGCCACCAGCGTCGAGACCACCTCCTACTACGCCAGGGTGCTCTCTGGCGACGTGCCGCTAGCCGTCGACATTCTTGCCGATATCCTGCAGGAATCCGAATTCGACCCGCAGGAACTCGAACGCGAACAGCACGTCATCCTGCAGGAGATCGGCGCCGCGCACGACACGCCGGACGATATCGTCTTCGACCGCTTCACCGAGACCGCGTTTCGCCATCAGACCATCGGCCGCTCTATCCTTGGCACGCCGGAGACCGTCAAATCCTTCACTTCCAAGCAATTGCATGACTTCATCGAACGCCAGTATGGCGCCGAGCGGATGGTGATCGTGGCTGCCGGCGACATCAAGCACGACAATTTCGTGCGCGAGGTCGAGAAGCAGCTCGGCGGCTTCCGCAGCAAGGCCGACAGCACCATTCCGCAATATGCGCAATATGTCGGCGGCGACTTCCGCGAGGACCGCGACCTGATGGACGCGCAGATCGTGCTGGGCTTCGAGGGCCGCGCCTACCATGTGCGCGACTTCTACGCCTCGCAGGTGCTGTCGATGATCCTCGGCGGCGGCATGTCATCGCGCCTGTTCCAGGAGGTCCGCGAGAAGCGAGGCCTGTGTTACTCCGTCTATGCCTTCCACTGGGGCTTTTCCGACACCGGCATTTTTGGCGTCCATGCCGCGACCGGCCAGAGTGACATCGCGGAGCTGGTTCCCGTCATCATCGACGAACTGCAAAAGGCCGGCGAGAACATCCTGCAGGAAGAACTCGACCGTGCGCGCGCCCAGTATCGCGCCGGGCTGATCATGTCCGCCGAAAGCCCAGCCAGCCGCGCCTCGCAGATCGCCAGGCAGCTTCTTTTGTTCGGCAGGCCGATCGCCAAGGAGGAGTTGATGGAGCGCCTGTCGGCGCTGACAGTCGAGCGGCTGACCGATCTGTCGTCGCGGATGTTCTCGACCAAGCCGACGCTTACCGCTGTCGGGCCCGTGGGTACGCTGGCACCATATGAGGCGATCCTCGATTCGCTTCCGGGCACGCAGACCACGGCCCGCAGGCTCGCCGTCTAAGCCTCTCAAACGTCGTGTTCGCGCTCCCTTTCTTTCGCCGTGACCTGCCGGCGCTGAAGGGCAGCCTCGTCACGTTGCGCGTACCATTCACCAATGACTATCGGGAATGGTCGACGCTGCGCGGCGAAAGCCGGGCCTTCCTGGAGCCGTGGGAGCCGCGCTGGACTCCCGACGAGCTCGACCGCACCGCATGGCGCCTGCGCATCAGCCGCTACCGCGAGGACTATGCGCAAGGAACGGCGATTGCCTTCTTCATCTTCGAGAAGTCGAGCGGCAAGCTGGCCGGCGGCATCACGCTCGGCAACATACGCCATGGTGTCTCGCAGAGCGGCCATGTCGGCTACTGGATCGGCGAGCGCTTCGGCGGGCGCGGGCTGATGACCGACGCGGTCAAGGTCGTGGCCCGCTTCGCCTTCGATACGCTGAGGTTGCACCGGATCGAAGCGGCCTGTATTCCCGACAATATCAGGTCGATACGCGTGCTTGAAAAAGCCGGATTCCGGCGCGAAGGACTCTTACGATCCTATCTCAGGATCAACGGCGTCTGGCACGACCACTACCTCTACGCCCGAATCGCGGACGATCCGCTGGGCAGCGCAGGAACGAAGGACTGATTTTTGACGAATTTCCTGCGAAACGGGCCGTTCTTCGCCTTTGTCCTCGCGGCAATCGTGACGCTGTGCGCGGCTTCGTCGGCCTTTGCCGTCGAACCGATCAAGATTGCCCGCGACGACGTCGCGCTGGATCTTTCGGGCGCCGTCGAAATCTACCGCAACCAGGGTGAGAATTTTCAGGTATCGACCGCGCCCGGGCCGGACGGCATCGTGCGGCGCATCGAGGTCGAGGCCAACGACGCGCGCTCGACCGGTGACTGGGCGGTGTTCGCGCTCGCCAACACTACCGATCAGCAGCTCGACAGGCTGATTGTCGCGCCGCATTTCCGGCTGGTGAATTCGGGCATCTTCTGGCCCGATCTCGGCTCGACGCGCATCGCCGCCATCACGCCCAGTGAAGGCTTCGCGCTCGACCGGCAGACCAGCCCCGACGCCGACGTGTTCCGGGTGACGCTGAACCCGGGAACGGTGATCACCTTCATCGCCGAGCTTGCCTCGCCGAAGCTGCCGCAAGTCTATCTGTGGGACCCGGAATCCTACAAGGACTCGGTCAATTCCTACACGCTGTTTCGCGGCATCGTCATCGGCATCGCCGGCCTTCTGGCGCTGTTCCTGACCATTCTTTTCGTCGTCAAGGGGACGTCGATGTTCCCGGCGACCGCGGCCCTTGCGTGGGCGGTGCTTGCCTATATCTGCGTCGATTTCGGCTTCCTCAACAAGGTCATCGAGATATCGCCCGGCAACGAGCAGATGTGGCGAGCGGGAACGGAGGTGGCGCTCGCGGCGACGTTCGTGGTGTTCCTGTTCGCCTATCTCAACCTCAACCGATGGCATGGCCATTTCAGCTATGGCGCCCTGGTCTGGATTCTGGGCCTGCTGCTGATCGCCGGTGTCGCCATCGTCGATCCGGCGGTCGCCGCCGGCATCGCCCGCATATCCTTTGCCGCCACCGCGTTGACCGGGCTCGGCCTGATCATCTTCCTCGGTATTCGTGGTTATGATCGAGCGATCATGCTGGTGCCCAGTTGGGTCATGGTGCTGTTGTGGCTGTGCGGGTCGTGGATGGCGATCACCGGCATGCTGGACAATGACATCGCCCAGCCGGCGCTCGGCGGCGGGCTGATCCTGATCATCCTGCTGATCGGCTTCACCGTCATGCAGCACGCCTTTGCCGGTGGCGCGCTGCATCAGGGACTGTTCTCCGACCTCGAACGCCAGGCGCTGGCGGTTGCCGGATCCGGCGACACGGTCTGGGACTGGGACGTTCTGCGCGACCGGGTCGTGACCAAGCCCGATGTCAGCATCCAGCTCGGCCTTGCCCCGAACAGCCTTGGGGGCGCCGCGCGCAACTGGCTGCCGGTGCTGCATGCCGACGACCGCGACACGTTCCGCACGACGCTCGACGTGGTGCTGGAGCACCGGCGCGGCCGGGTGGCGCAGAACTTCCGCCTGCGTGGCGCCGACGGGCATTATCACTGGTTCGCCCTACGGGCGCGGCCAGTGATCGGATCGGACGGCGAGGTCATCCGCTGCGTCGGCACCATGGTCGACGTCACCGAGCAGAAGAAGTCCGAGGAGCGGCTGCTGCACGACGCCGTGCACGACAATCTGACCGGTCTGCCGAACCGCGAATTGTTCATGAACCGGCTGGAAGCGATCATCTCGATCGCCCGAACCGAGGAGAAGGTGCGCCCGACCGTCTTCGTCATCGATATCGACCGCTTCAAGCAGGTCAATGACGGGCTCGGCATCTCGGCCGGCGACACCATCCTGCTCACCATAGCGCGCCGCCTGCACCGGCTGTTGAAGCCGAAGGATTCGTTGTCGCGCTTCGCTGGCGACCAGTTCGCGCTGATGCTTTTGTCCGAACAGGACCCTGCCCGCATCGCCGGCGTGGCGGACGCCATCAAGCATGCCATCAACAACCCCATCACTTTCGCCAAGCGCGAAATCGTCCTGACCGCCTCGATCGGGCTGATCACCTGGACGTCGGCGCAGACCTCGGCCGAGGACATGGTCAAGGATGCCGAGCTTGCCATGCATCAGGCCAAGCGGTTTGGCGGCGACAGGATCGAGCCGTTCCGCCCGGCTTTCCGCACCGTCGGCACGGACCGGCTGCAGTTCGAATCCGACCTGCGGCGCGCCATCGAGCGGCGCGAATTCACCCTTGCCTACCAGCCGATCGTGCGGCTCGAGGACGGCAGCGTCGCCGGCTTCGAAGCCTTGTTGCGCTGGGACCATCCGCGCCGCGGCATGATCCCGCCGGCGGATTTCATCCCGGTCGCCGAAAGCTGTGGGCTGATCGTGCAACTCGGCCTGTTCGCCATGCAGCAGGCGGCCGAGGATCTCGCCGGATGGCAAAAGCAGATCGGCGACGCGCCGCTGTCGGTGTCGGTCAATCTGTCCAGCCGCCAGCTCATCCGCCGCGACCTGGTCAGCGATGTCCGCTCGGTCATCGCGCGCGCCAATTTGAAGCCGCGCTGCTTCCGGCTCGAACTCACCGAGTCGCTGGTCATGGACAACCCCGAGCAGACCGCTCATGTGCTGACCAAGCTGAAGCAGCTAGGCATTGGCCTGTCGCTGGACGATTTTGGCACCGGCTATTCCTCGCTCGCCTATTTGACGCGGTTCCCGTTCGACACCATCAAGATCGACAAGAGTTTCGTCGACGACAACACGCCCAAACGTGCCGTGCTGCTCAAGTCGATGGTCAACATGGCGCATGAGCTCGGCCTGTCGGTGGTCGCCGAGGGCATCTCGGACGAACGCGACGCGTTGGAACTGCGCCAGATGGGCTGCGAATATGTGCAGAGCTTCATGTTCGGAGCGCCTATGCCGGGCGACCAGGTGCTGAAGACGCTGAAGGAACAGTATCCGCTGACGCAGGCTTAGAGGCTGCGTGGGTCTGGGAGGTCAGGCGTGCCCTGCGGCTAGGCTCAAATGCGCGAGATCGATCCCGATCGAGGCGAGGATGCGATCGTATTTTCGCTCGATGTCGGCGTCGAACAGGAGCTCGGGGCTGGCCGGACAGGTCAGCCAGCCATTCTCGGCGATCTCGGTTTCCAGTTGGCCAGCGCCCCAGCCGGAATAACCCAGCGCCATCAGCGCGTGACGCGGGCCGCGGCCCGACGATATGGCACGCAGAATGTCGACCGTCGCGGTCAGGCAGATATCGTCGGAAACGGTCAGCGAGGATTCCACGCGGTAGTCGCCCGAATGCAGGACGAAGCCCCGGCTGCGATCGACAGGCCCGCCATTGCGCACGACGAAATCGCGCGCCTGCGCCGGCAGTCGGATCGCTTCCTGCTCGTTCATGATGCCGAGCTGCACCAACAGATCCGGAAACAACATCTGCTGTGTCTGGTTGATGATCAGGCCCATCGCGCCTTCATCGCTGTGCGCGCAGATGTAAATGACCGAGCGCGTGAAACGGTCGTCCTTCATGCCGGGCATGGCGATGAGGAACTGATCGTCGAGAAAGCCGCGTTCAGCAGCCGTCTTTTTGTGGCGCAGCAAATCCATGTCTGGGAGGGTACCGTGTTTCCCTGGCGCCGAAAAGATGGGCCACGCCGGATTCGACCAAAGCCCATGATGCCAGGCCGCCATGGCTTGTCAGCGAAGGTCACGCAAATATGATATCAACAACGCCGTGAAACCATTGCGCGGCCATGAATGGACGATCAAATCACCGCCATGCAAAGCTTGAAAATCCTGCTGCTCGGCGCCGCCATCGGATCGGCGACTGTCCTGCCCGCTTCTGCCTCGTCGTCGGCCTGGTACAACAGCGAAGGCGGCAAAGTGCGGCTGGTGACATCGGGCAAACCCGACGAGGCCGGCCGTATCCTCGGCGTTCTCGACATCGCGCTCAAGCCAGGCTGGAAGACCTATTGGCGCGACCCGGGCGACGCCGGCGTGCCGCCCCAACTCGACGTTTCGGCCAGCACCAACATAGCCGGTGCCACTCTCGCGTTCCCGGCACCTCAACGCCACGACGATGGTTATGGCAAATGGGCCGGCTACAACTATCCGATTTCGCTGCCTGTGACCTTCAAGCTGGCGACGCCGGACCAGCCGGCGGTGATCGATGCCGATATCTTCCTCGGCATTTGTGAAACGATCTGCATCCCCGTGCAGACACGGCTGACCGTCGACCCGACTTCCGAGCCTGACAACGCCGACGACGCGGCCCTGGTTAAGGCAAGTTTCATGGCTTTGCCGGCACCGGCAAAGCCCGATTTCGGTGTCAATGTGCTGCCGGGCGATCACGAGACGCTGGTTGTCGAGGCGAGTTTTCCCGGTGCCCCGGAGGCAGCGGATTTCTTCGTCGCCGGCGAGCGGGACTACATGTTCGGAACCCCTTCCCGCAGCGAAAAGGACGGCAAGCTGATCTTCACCGTGCCGATCCTCGACCGGCCTTCGACGACACCCACGGATGGCGGACTTCACTACACGCTGACGAGTTCGGCGGGCGCGGTCGAGGGGCTTTTGCCTTTTCCTTGAAGCGCGCTGTATTGAAACGAACTCATGCGATGCGCTTCGAGGTCGTCTTCTTGAACATGTCGTTGCCCCAAAACCGCTGCGCACTTTTGGCGACATGTACTGATCCAGCCTGCCCAAACGGTTGCAGGAGGCCGCCGAGTTCGCTACGCAAGCACGCGTCCTTCCCCATTCCCAAGCGAGGAACTCATGACTATTTCCGTTGGCGACAAGCTGCCCGAGGCAACTTTCAAGACGATGACCACCGACGGCGCGAAAGCGATCACGTCGGCCGAGATTTTCACCGGCAAGAAGGTGGTTCTGTTCGGCGTTCCGGGCGCCTTCACGCCGACCTGCAGCAACAACCACCTGCCCGGCTATCTCGAAAACCATGACGCCATCCTGGCGCGTGGCGTCGACACCATCGCCGTCGTTTCGGTCAACGACGCCCACGTCATGGGCGCCTGGGCGCGTTTCACCGGGGGGGAAGGCAAGATCCTGTTCCTCGCCGACGGAAATGGCGATTTCGCCAAGGCGGTCGGTCTCGATGCCGATTATTCCGGTGGCGGCATGGGCCTGCGCTCGAAGCGGTTTTCAATGATCGTCGACGACGGCAAGGTCACCGCGCTCAATGTTGAGACCAAGCCTGGCGTCGACGAGTCCGGCGCGGCCCATATTCTGGGGCAGCTCTGAGCTTCAGCGACCGCGTCGGGCGAGACCGCAACTGCCGGCCTCGCCCGACAACCGGTTGGACTACAGAACGGCCGGCTTCCGGGGGGATTTCAGCGATGTTTGATATCTTGTGGCGCGCTATCGCGATCGGCATCGGCGCCACGGTGCTGATGGATATCTGGGCTTTCTTTCTTCACTGGGCATTCGGCCAGCCGCGACCGAACTGGGGGCCGCCCGGCCGCTGGGTGTGGCACCTCAAGGACGGCAAGGTCTTCCACGACGATATCGCCAACGCGACACCTTACGCCCATGAAGTAGCGCTGGGTTGGGCCTTCCATTACTTCACCGGCATCGTCTACGGCATCATCCTCGTCGCGTTGACTGGCGCGGCCTGGCTAGCCGCGCCGACTTTCCTGCCGGCCTTCATCCTCGGCATAGTAACCATCGGCGCCGGCTGGTTCCTGCTGGCACCCGGCATGGGCGCCGGATGGGCGGCCTCGAAGCGGCCCAATCCGATGCGGGTCCGGGCGCTCAACCTGGTGTCGCACACGGTGTTCGCGCTCGGGCTTTGGGGCACCGCGCTGCTGATCCGCTGAGGATTCAGGGCTGTTCCAGTCTGTCGATCGGCCGCCATCCGTGGATGAGGTGACGCGCACCGATATCGTAGGCAAAATAGTTGCCGCCGCCCGCTGGCTGATCCGCTTCGCGGCTGATCTCCCGCCCACTGAAAGACAGCAGCAGGAGCGTTCCAACACCTCCATGGCCGATGAATGCAATGTCGCCGGCCCCGGCCCCATGAAGCACGGCCTCGACCTCGCTCACAATGCGCTGCTGAGCATCGATCGCCCGCTCCCAGTCACGAATGCTCTCGTGCGGACTGGCGAAGAACTGATCGGCGACCGCTTCGAACTCCGGCGGCGGCAGGAAGCCCGTCGCCGACCGGTCGTTCTCATGCATGCGTTCCCTCACCTCGACGGCAAGATCGAGGTGCCGCGCGAGCACCTCGGCGGTTTCAACCGCCTTGCGTTCGCCCGAGGATACCAGACGCATGATCGATCCGACCCATGGCTGGCTCAGCATCGCCTGCGCCCTCGCGCGCCCGACGTCGGACAAGCCCCAATCCGGCACGGGAACGCTGGCGTCGATCTGAACCTGAGGATGGGTGATGTAGTAGGCGATCGGCACGACAGGATCTCCCGTCAGTCGAGGGCCGCGGAGCCGGGCCTCAATAGCTTTGGGTCGAACGACGCGCCCTCGGAGCTGCCGGCTGCTTTGCCTGGAGATCCGGCTTCGGAGCGGACACCGCTGGCTTGAAAGAGCCCTTCTTGAACGGCGCCATGCCTTCCCTGGCCAATTCGTCGGCGCGTTCGTTCTCGGCGTGGCCGGCATGGCCCTTGACCCAGTTCCAGGTCACTTTGTGGCGGCGATTGGCTTCGTCGAGCGCCTGCCACAGTTCGCCGTTCTTGACCGGTTTCTTGTCGGCGGTCCTCCAGCCGTTCTTCTTCCAGCCATGGATCCACTTGGAAATGCCGTCCATGACATATTTGCTGTCGGTGTGAAGCTCTACCGTGCAAGGCTCCTTCAACGCGTTCAGCGCCGAGATGGCGGCCAGCAACTCCATGCGGTTGTTGGTCGTCTCGGCCTCGCCGCCCGATAATTCCTTGGTCTTGCCGTTGAAGCGCAGTATGGCGCCCCAGCCGCCGGGGCCTGGATTGCCCGAACAGGCGCCGTCGGTGAAGATTTCAACCTCTTTGGTCATGTCAGTCCGTATTCCGAAGGAGATCTGATTGCGCGGTGGAAGCGCATGCGGCGGATGTATTCGGTGGGGTCGCGTTTCATGACCAGCCCGCCATCGGGAACGGTCAGCCAGTCGTAGAGCCGGGTCAGCATGAAGCGCAATGCCGAACCGCGTGCCAGCATCGGCAATGCCGCCTTTTCCTCGCCGCTCAGCGGACGCACACTCTGATAGCCAGCGAGCAGCGCCTTGCCCTTGGTGAGGTTGAAGGAAAAATCCTTCTCGAAACACCAGGCATTGAGGCAGGTGGCAACGTCGTAGGCGTAGAGGTCGTCGCAGGCGAAATAGAAGTCTATCAAGCCGGAGAGTTTTTCGCCCAAGAAGAAGACGTTGTCCGGAAAAAGATCGGCATGGATGATGCCCTCGGGAAGGTCTTTCGGCCAATTGCGCTCGAAATCGGCGAAATCGGCGTCGACCTCGGCCGCCAGGCCCGGCTCGACCTCGTCGGCTCGGTCACGGGCCGCATCCCAAAGCTTGCGCCAGCCGTCGATGGCCAGAGCGTTCGGGCGGGTCATCGGAAAATCGGCACCAGCAAGGTGCAGGGCGGCCAGCGCCTTGCCGACCTCGGCGCAGTGCGTCGCCGTCGGCCGCCGCAGCGACAACCCTTCGAGGAAGGTGATGATGACCGCCGGCCGGCCGGCCAGCGTGCCGATCACACTGCCGTCATGCGCGGTCACCGGCAGCGGGCAGGACACACCCTTGTTGGCGAGATGGCCCATCAGTCCGAGGAAAAACGGCAGATCGGCTTTCTCGACGCGCTTTTCATAGAGCGTCAGTATGTAGGAGCCGCAGGAGGTGTGCAGCAGGAAGTTTGAGTTCTCTGTGCCCTCGGCAATGCCCTTGTAGGACAGGAGATCGCCGACCGGGTAGTGTTTCAGGAAAGCGCCGAGTTCGCCCTCCGCAACGTCGGTATAGACCGCCATGTGTCTTACGCGGCCCCGTTGACGAAGGCCATGTCGGCCGGCGTCAGTTCGACATCGCGCAATACCCGCATGACCGGAAAATCCTCTGTTTCGGTGGCCGTTATGGCCAGGTCGATGGTGACATCGAAGCGCTGGCGGAACGCGTCGATGATCTCGTCGACGATGATCTCCGGCGCCGATGCCCCTGCCGACAGGCCGAGCGTCGAAATGTTGCCGATGTCATTCCACGGAATCTCGGCGGCGCGCTGTACGAGAAGCGACATGGTGGCGCCGGCACGCTCAGCCACTTCGACAAGGCGACGCGAATTGGAGGAATTGGGAGCGCCGACGATCAGATAGAGATCAGCGCCTGGGGCAGTGTCCTTGACCGCTTCCTGGCGGTTGGTGGTGGCGTAGCAGATCGATTCCGCCGCCGGCGCCTGCAGGTCGGGAAAGCGGTCCTGCAGCGCACGGATGATGCCGGCTGTGTCCTCGACCGACAGCGTGGTCTGGGTGACGAAGCCAAGCGCCTTCGGGTCGGCGGGCACCAGCGTCGCGGCGTCGGCTTCGGTCTCGATCAGCGTCACCGCGCCCTCCGGCAATTGCCCCATCGTACCGATCACCTCGGGGTGTCCGGCATGGCCGATCAACAGCACATGGCGGCCGAGCCGCTGGTGGCGCATCGCCTGCTTGTGCACCTTCGAAACCAGCGGACAGGTGGCGTCGAGGTAGAACAGGTTGCGCGCCTGCGCGTCCGCCGGCACCGATTTCGGCACGCCATGGGCCGAGAAAACGACCGGCGACTGCCTGTGCTCGGCCGGAATCTCGGAAAGCTCCTCGATGAAGACGGCGCCAAGGCTTTGCAGACCCTCGACGACGTAGCGATTGTGAACGATCTCGTGGCGGACATAAACCGGTGCGCCGTATTTCTTCAGCGCCAGCACGACGATCTGGATGGCACGGTCGACGCCGGCGCAAAAACCGCGCGGCTGGCAGAGCCGGATCGTCAGAGGAGGCTTGGCGATTGTCTGAAGCATTGAATCCTGGCCGGTTCGTCAGCGCCGAAATGAGGTGCCTACCCCTGTTCTGTCAAGAGCGGGCTCTGTCAAGAGCGGGCCCTGTCAAGGGTGTCGATAGAAAGAGGGCTGCTTGCCTTCATTCCTCTTTCGCAGGACGGCGAAGCCGCAGCACAAGCACGGCGGCGAGTGCCGCGGCAAGCCCGTACCAAGTCATTGCATATTGCAGGTGGCTGTTCGGCAGGTCGATGATGGTGACGCCGCCGATCGGCAAGCCGCCAGGATTCGGCGTCTTGTCGGCATCGATGAAGATCGGCACCAGCGTGAAGCGTGCCGGCAGGCCGGCGCTCGCCGCCATCACGTCGCGGTCCTTCCAGTAGAAGATGTTCTTGGCCACATCATTGTCGGGGAGCATCATCGACGGCTTTGCCGGCAGTGGATTGCGGGCAAGTCCGGTGATCGTGACCCTTCCCGCCACCTGCCCCTTGGCGCGCTTGGCGGCATCCTTGAGGTCGTAAGGGACGAAGCCGCGATTGATCAGCACGAAGCGGCCATCGTCCAGCGCCAGCGGCGTGTAGACGTTGAAGCCGGCGTCACCTTCCCAGGTCGCGTAGAAATGCCGCTCACCGGCATGCAGGAAGGTGCCAGAGACCGTGACCGGCGTGTAGTCGACGTCGCCGGTCGAGGCGAATTGCTTCTCGACCTCGGCCAGCGGCAGCGGCGCCGAATGGGTGCGCTGGTCGATGGTCTGCAGCAGACCTTCCTTCCAGTGCAGGCGCTGGACCTGCCAGGTGCCGAGCGCCAGCAGGATCAAGAGCAGCATCAGACCAAGGCCGAGCAGCAATGCCGATCGTGGCCGCGAACGGCCGTCACTGTTTACCGATGCCCCGCTCATTCGCCGCGGTCCAACCTGCCTTCGGCTGCCTTGTTGGCATATTGCAGGGTGAGCAGCACGCCCTTGATCAGCCGCAGAGCCGTCAGGCACAGCACGAGGGTGAGCGGAACCCAGACCAGCAGATGCAGCCACAGCGGCGGGCTCAGCGTCACGTCAACCCAGAGCGCCAGGCCGACGATGATGAAGCCGATGATCAGGATGACGAAGACCGCCGGTCCGTCACCGGCATCGGCGTAGGAATAGTCGAGGCCACAATTGACGCAACGTTTGCCGACGGTGAGGAAGCCGGAAAACAGCCTCCCCTCGCCGCAGCGCGGGCAACGGCCGTGAAGGCCAGCCGAAATCGGATCAATCGGAGGCCAGATCGCTTTGTCGTCATTCATCGCTATTGCTCGATCTTGATCGGTGTCCCATCGGCCACCATTGCCCAGATTTCGTCCATGTCGGAGTCCGTAATCGCAATGCAGCCGTCGGTCCAGTCGACCAATTGAAGCAGCCAGCCGCACCCGCAAAGGGAATTATCAGCCGCATCGGCGATCGATCGGCGATCATTGCTCCGAAAAGAAGAAGGCGGCCACGTCGCCGCGGCCGCCTTCTCGAAATCGAAATCCCAACCGGGATCAGTGGCCTTCGATGACCGCGCCGACCGATCCCCAGACGTAGATGGAGGCGAACAGGAACAGCCAAACCACGTCGACGAAGTGCCAGTACCAGGCCGCCGCCTCAAAGCCAAAATGCTGCTTGGGGGTGAAGTCACCCTTCATCGCCCTGACCAGGCAAACCAGCAGGAAGATGGTGCCGATGATGACATGGAAGCCGTGGAAGCCGGTCGCCATGAAGAAGGTGGCGCCGTAGATGGAATCCTTGAAGCCAAACGGAGCGTGCATGTACTCGTAGGCCTGCACCATGGTGAACAGCATGCCGAGGCCGACGGTCAGCACCAGCCCGTTGATCAGCCCCTTGCGATCGCTATGAATGAGCGAATGGTGCGCCCAGGTCACCGTGGTGCCCGACAGCAGCAGGATGATGGTGTTGTAGAGCGGCAGATGGAAGGGATCGAGAACTTCCATGCCCTTGGGCGGCCAAACACCACCGGTGAACGTGTGGCGCGCGTAGTTCTGCGCCTCACCGGCAAAAAGGCTGGCGTCGAAATAAGCCCAGAACCAGGCAACAAAGAACA
Organism: Mesorhizobium erdmanii; assembly: GCF_013170725.1. Lineage (NCBI taxonomy): Bacteria > Pseudomonadati > Pseudomonadota > Alphaproteobacteria > Hyphomicrobiales > Phyllobacteriaceae > Mesorhizobium > Mesorhizobium erdmanii. Next base: position 5,069,558 of record NZ_CP033361.1, read on the forward strand.
TCACCTCGGAGGCAATGAACATGATCATGCCGTAGCGCAGATGAAGCGAGACGACCCGCGTGTGATGGCCCTCATGCGCTTCCTTGATCGTGTCCGACCACCAGGCGAACATGGTGTAGAGCACGATCACGAGGCCGATGAAGAACAGCCAGGGATTGGCGATGTTGAAGCCGAAGATCGGGAACGTTCCGCCCTTCAGATACTCCATCAGGGCGACACCGCCAAAAGCCATGACGAGCGCGCCGATCGAGCCCAGGAAGGGCCACGGGCTCGGGTCGACGAGATGATAGTCGTGATGTTTTGCGTGCGCGTCTGCCATATCAACCCCCGAGATTTGCTTCGGTATCTGAAATTGTCTTGCTGGTGCCCTGGGCCGGCTCCGAGGAGGCGACCGGCTTGTTCTTCTCGACCGGGAACATCGTATAGGACAGCGTGATCGTCTTCACGTCCTTCAGTTCCGGCACATTCACGATATCGGGATCCACATAAAAGAGGACCGGCATGTCCAGCGTCTCGCCGGGCTTCAGCGACGTATCGGTGAAGCAGAAACACTCGACCTTGTTGAAGTACGGGCCTGCCAGTTCCGGCTGCACGTTGAAGGTGGCTCGGCCGGTAACGGGGCGATCGAACTTGTTGGTGGCCTGATAGTGCGCCTGCACCGTCTCGCCGATCTTCATGGTCATCGAGCGCTGGACCGGCTGGAACTCCCACGGCACGCCGGCGATGTTGGCGTCGAAGCGCACGGTAATCTCGCGGTCGAGCACGCGGCCGGCATACTGCTTCTCGGCACGTTGCGTCGTGCCGCCATAGCCGGTCGCCTGGCAGAACATCTTGTAGAGCGGGACTGCGGCATAGGCCATGCCGATCATGCCGGTGAAGAAGGCAAGGCAGACGGCCGCCACGATGGCGTTGCTGTTCTTGCCGGCCGGCTTTCTGGGCGTCTCGATGCTCATCACATCGTGCCCAGATTGTGGCCGAACTTGATGATCGTGGCGATGTAGAAAATGGCCACCAGCACCGCGAGCGCCACGCCTATGGCGATCGACCGGCTGCGCTGGGCCTTCTTCTGACGATCGGTTAAGGTGACCGTCTCGAGCTTTTCCTCGACCATGATCATGCCCCACCCATGGCAAGCGCGCGTTCGACAACGCTGTCGGCCAGGTAGGCCGCGAAGATGGCGAAGAGATAGAGCAGCGAATAGGCAAACAGCGCCTTGGCCGGTTTCATGGCGCGGTCGTCATCGGCCATGCCGAGCACTTTCCACGCATACCAGACGAAGCCGGCACCCAGCAGCACGGCGGAGACACCATAGAAAGGCGTGGTGTAGCCCAGAAGCCAGGGCAGCACGCCGACCGGGGCCAGCACCAGCGCATAGGCGAAAATCTGACGGCGAGTCGACGCCTGGCCGGCGACATTGGGCATCATCGGGATACCGGCGCGCCCATAATCCTCGGACTTGAACAGCGCCAGCGCCCAGAAATGCGGCGGCGTCCACAGGAAGATGATGAGGAACAGGACGATGCTTTCCAGGCTGACCGACCCGGTCACCGCGGCCCAGCCGATGACCGGCGGAATGGCGCCGGCCGCGCCGCCGATGACGATGTTCTGCGGCGTCGAGCGCTTCAGCCACATCGTGTAGACGACGGCGTAGAAGAAGATGGTAAAAGCCAGCAGCGTCGCCGACAACCAATTGACCAGCACGCCGAGCGTCATCACCGACAGCACCGACAGCACGAGGCCGAAGCTCAGTGCCTCGTGCGGCTGGATGCGGCCCGACGGCACCGGACGGCCGGCCGTCCGGGTCATCACGGCATCGATGTCGGCGTCGTACCACATGTTGAGCGCGCCCGAGGCGCCTGCGCCGATCGCGATCGACAGGATGGCGATCACCGCCAGCAGCGGATTGATGGTCACGGGTGCGGCGACCAGGCCGACAAAGGCCGTGAACACCACCAGCGACATGACGCGCGGCTTCAGCAGGGCGAAGAAATCGCCCGCCGTCGCTTCCGACATGCGGAAGCCCGCTTCGTCAATGCTGGTTTCGTCGACTAGGGCCATGCGTACTCGGTTCCATCCGTTTGGCCAAAACCGCCGGCGGACCGGCGGTTTCGATTCCTGGCTGCCGTCTTACTTGATCTTCGGCAGCTGCTCCCACTGGTGGAATGGCGGCGGCGAAGGCAGCTGCCATTCCAGCGTGGTGGCGCCCTCACCCCATGGGTTGGCACCGGCGATCCGCTTCTTCTGGAAGGCTTCGAACACGCCGTAGAGGAAGATCGCCACGCCGACGGCCGAGATATAGGAGCCGATCGACGACACATAGTTCCAGCCGGCGAACGCGTCCGGATAGTCGATGGTGCGGCGCGGCATGCCGGCGAGGCCGAGGAAATGCTGCGGGAAGAAGATCAGGTTGACGCCGACGAAGGTGACCCAGAAGTGGGTGTTGGCGATAACGGGCGAATACATGTAGCCGGTCATCTTCGGGAACCAGTAGTACCAGCCGGCGAAGATGGCGAACACCGCGCCCAGCGACAGCACGTAGTGGAAGTGGGCGATGACGAAATAGGTGTCATGCAGCGAGCGGTCGAGACCGGCATTGGCCAGTTGAACGCCGGTGACGCCGCCGATGGTGAACAGGAAGATGAAGCCCAGTGCCCACAGCATCGGCGTCTTGAACGAGATCGACCCGCCCCACATCGTTGCGATCCAGGAGAAGATCTTAACGCCCGTCGGCACCGCGATGACCATGGTGGCGAAGACGAAGTAGCGCTGCGTGTCGAGCGACAGACCGGTCGTATACATGTGGTGCGCCCAGACGATGAAGCCGACGGCGCCGATCGCGACCATGGCGTAGGCCATGCCGAGATAGCCGAACACCGGCTTCTTGGAGAAGGTCGAGACGATGTGGCTGATGATGCCGAAGCCCGGCAGGATCAGGATGTAGACTTCCGGGTGACCGAAGAACCAGAACAGGTGCTGGAACAGGATCGGGTCGCCGCCGCCATCGGGAGCAAAGAAGGTGGTGCCGAAATTGCGGTCGGTGAGCAGCATGGTGATGCCGCCGGCCAGAACCGGCAGCGACAACAGCAGCAGGAAGGCGGTGACCAGCACCGACCAGGCAAACAGCGGCATCTTGTGCAGCGTCATGCCCGGAGCGCGCATGTTGAAGATGGTGGTGATGAAGTTGATGGCGCCGAGGATGGACGAAGCACCGGCAATGTGGATCGACAGGATCGCCAGATCCATGGCCGGTCCCGGCTGACCCGAGGTCGACAGCGGCGGATAGAGCGTCCAGCCACCGCCGACACCATAGGCGCCCGGCGCGCTCGGCATGAACATCGAGGTGAGCAGCAGGATGAAGGCCGGCGGCAGCAGCCAGAAAGAGATGTTGTTCATGCGCGGGAACGCCATGTCGGGAGCACCGATCATGATCGGTACCATCCAGTTGGCGAAGCCGCCGATCAGGGCCGGCATGACCATGAAGAAGATCATGATCAGCGCATGCGCGGTGGCGAAGGCATTGTACATGCTCTTGCCGCCGTCGATCGCGGCGTCACCGTTCATCCCGTAGACCATCTGCGCCAGACCGCTGAAGATCTGGATGCCAGGCTCCTGCAGCTCCATGCGGATGGCCACCGAGAGCGCGCCGCCGACGATGCCGGCCATGATCGCGAAGATCAGGTAGAGCGTACCGATGTCCTTGTGGTTGGTCGAATAAACCCAGCGCACCCAACCATGATAAGGCTTGTGGTCGTGCCCGTCGTGAGCTGCAGCGTCTGCCATGTTCCGCTCCGTTCCCTAAATCTTGCTAACCAGCGGCATCAATTGCCGGCGGCCGCTACCTTGTTCTGGCCATCGACCTCGGCCATCAGCATCTTGTTGGCGCCGGGCAGATCGGTCTTGGCCGCAGCCAGCCAGGTCTTGAACTGCGCGTCGGAGACGACACGAATGGCGATCGGCATGAAGGCGTGATCCTTGCCGCAGAGCTGCGAGCACTGGCCGTAGTAAAGGCCTTCCTTCTCCGCCTTGAACCAGGTTTCGTTGGTGCGCCCCGGAACGGCGTCCATCTTGATGCCGAAGGAAGGCATGGCGAAGGAATGGATCACGTCGGTCGCGGTGACGAGCACGCGCGTCATCGTGTTGACCGGCACCACCAATTCATTGTCGACGGCGAGCAGGCGCGGATAGACCTTGCGGTCCTCCTTGCCGGCCTTGGCGCGATCGCCATCCTGGAGAATGGCCGAATTGAATGAGAGGGTGTTGTCGGTCTGGTACTCGTAGTCCCAGTTCCACTGGTTGCCGGTCGCCTTGACGGTCAGCTTCGGCTCTTCGCCAGGCGTATACTGCGCGGTCAGGAGCTTGAAGGAAGGAATGGCGATGAAGAGCAGGACGACGACGGGTCCCACCGTCCAGATCACTTCGATCAGCGTGTTGTGGCTGGTCTTAGCCGGCACCGGATTGGCGCTCGCCCGGAACCGGACGATGCAATAGGCGAGAAGAAGGAGCACCAGAAGGGTGATCGGGACGATAAACCACATCGTGTAGTTTCCGAACGCCTCGATCTGCCGCATCATGTCGGTGGCCGGCGCCTGGAAGGTCGTCTCCCACGCCACGGGCTGATCGGCATGGGCGGATGTGCCGGCGAAAAACGCGGTGGCAGCCCCAGCACTGGCTAGAAACTTGGCGTCTGCTAGGAATTTTCTCATCGCCCTCTTCGTCTCCCAGTTCCTCGCGGCCGCGCCAACGAGAATAACGAACAATGCCGGGACGGGAATCCCGACAGTCTCAAGGTGGTTCAAACCATACTCTTTTTCCCTCCGCAAGAAAGGAGCGGAGGAAACTGTGCGGCATTTTTGCGCGCAAGCCGGCATGGCTCTCTCGGGGCCGCGGCCACGGCGGCGAATCGCGTATGTCCGGCAGCCCGCCCGGCTCGTATCGACGAGGACCGCAGAGCGTCGCAATTCAGGCGAAATTGGCAGAGAAAAGCGCTGGATTGCCTGTTTCGGGACAGTTCCGTCGCGGTCTCGTCCTTTACTTGGCATTGGCGCGGCTTAAAGTGCCGTGATTCGCAATGGAGCCGTCATGAACTCTTGGCTTTCGAGACTGAGGCATACGAGACTGGGACTTTCGACCACCTTGGCGAAAGCCATTTTTGTCGTTGCCCTGTCGGCTGCCGGTCTGCTGGGCGCCAGTCAGGCCAATGCCGCCCAGCCAAGCGGCACGGTGCGCTCGACGCATGGCGCTTGGTCGATCATCTGCGACACACCGGCCGGTGCCACCTCCGAACAATGCGTGATGATGCAGAATGTCGTCGCCGAGGATCGTCCGGAGATGGGGCTGTCGGTGGTCGTGCTGCGCACCGCCGACAACAAGGCCGAGATCCTGCGCGTGCTGGCGCCGCTTGGCGTGCTTCTGCCGAACGGCCTCGGCCTCAATGTCGACGGCAAGGACATCGGCCGCGCCTATTTCGTGCGCTGCTTCCAGGATGGCTGCTACGCCGAAGTCATTCTAGAGAAGCCGCTGCTCGACACGCTGAAGACCGGCACGTCGGCGACGTTCATCGTCTTCCAGACGCCTGAAGAAGGCATCGGCATCCCTGTCGATCTCAAGGGTTTTGCCGACGGCTTTGCCGCCCTGCCCTGATAGCCCGGCGCTTGCGCACCAAATGTGACGCAGGCGCCTGTCGGCCATCGCATTTGTGCTGAGATCGCGGCGAGCGATTGTCTCGGCGCGGCTTCACGCCTACATCGTGGGAAACGAACTCCCTTTCCACGGATGGACGCGCCATGAACAGCCTGATCGGCCAATTCGACATTTCAGACGACCGCATCAAGCAGATCGTCGCCGACACCATCAATGGCGCCGACGACGGCGAGCTGTTCCTCGAATATAGCGAGAGCGAGGCGCTGATGTTCGACAATGGCCGGCTGAAGACCGCCAACTTCAACACCGACCAGGGCTTTGGCCTGCGCGCGGTGGCCGGTGAAGCCAGCGGCTACGCTCATTCGAGCGACCTGTCGGAGGCCTCGCTGGTGCGCGCGGCCAATGCCGTCTCGACCGTCAAGGGCGGCTATTCCGGTACGCTTGCCGCCGCACCCGCCCGCACCAACCGCCATCTCTATGGCGACGAGAACCCGATCCCCTCGCCTTCCTTCGAGGCCAAGGCAAAGCTGTTGCAGGAAATCGACGCCTGGCTGCGGGCCGAGGATCCGCGCGTGCGCCAGGTGACGGCCTCGCTCGCCGCCTCGTGGCAGCATATCGAGATCGTGCGCGCCGACGGCCAAATGGTGCGTGACATCAGGCCGCTGGTCCGCATCAACGTCTCGGTCGTGGTCGGCGACGGCGACCGCCAGGAAAGCGGCTCCTACGGCATGGGCGGACGCAAGGCGTTCGGCGACTTCCTGATCGAGGACAGCTGGAAGCACGCAGCCAAGGAAGCGCTCCGGCAGGCGCTGGTCAATCTCGATGCAATCCCCGCCCCGGCCGGAACCTTCGACATCGTGCTGTCCAGTGGCTGGCCGGGCGTCATGCTGCATGAAGCCGTGGGGCACGGGCTGGAAGGCGATTTCAACCGCAAGAAGACCTCCGCTTTCGCCGGCCTGCTGGGCCAGCAGGTCGCCGCCAAGGGCGTCACCGTCGTCGACGACGGCACCATCCCCGAGCGGCGCGGCTCGCTCACCGTCGATGATGAAGGCACGCCATCGGCCCGCAACGTGCTGATCGAGGACGGCAAACTGGTCGGCTACATGCAGGACCGCCAAAACGCCCGATTGATGGGCATGAAGGCCACCGGCAACGGCAGGCGCGAAGGCTACGCGCACCAGCCGATGCCGCGCATGACCAACACCTACATGACTTCGGGCGACATGGAGCCGGACGAGATCATCGCCTCGGTCAAGAACGGCATCTACGCCGTGTCCTTCGGCGGCGGCCAGGTCGACATCACGTCGGGCAAATTCGTGTTCGGCTGCACCGAGGCCTACATGATCGAAAACGGTAAGGTGACGCAGCCGATCAAGGGCGCGATGCTGATCGGCAACGGGCCGGATGCCATGCATCGCGTCTCGATGGTCGGCAACGACATGAAGCTCGACAATGGCATCGGCATGTGCGGCAAGGCCGGACAGGGCGTGCCGGTCGGCGTCGGCCAGCCGCATCTCAGGATGAACCAGATGACGGTCGGCGGGACACGGGTATGAGGATGCAAATCCGGCAGGCTTGAATAGCTTCCAAGACAAGGCTATCTTACCTTTGTCTTACATGAAGGCATGGTGCGATGGCTGCCACAGAAAAAACTATAACGACCATCTCCACCAAGGGGCAGGTAATCCTGCCCAGCGCGATCCGAAAACGGAAGGACTGGGGCGCGGGTACCCGCCTGCTGGTCGAAGACACTCCGGATGGAGTACTTTTGAAATTGGCTCCGGCCTTCGCCCCGACTCGACCAGAAGATGTCTTTGGCGTCTTGCCGCACAGTGGCAAGCCGAAGACGATGGAGGAAATGGACGCGGCCGTTCTTGCTGAAGCACGGCGACGCGATGCTCGCAATTGATACCAACGTTGTCGTTAGATATTTGACGAACGACGATCCTGAGCAGTCCCCACGAGCCCGGCGGCTGATCGATGATCAACCCGTATTTGTCGCTGTCACGGTAATCCTGGAGGCTGAGTGGGTGCTGCGCAGTGCCTATGGTTACAGCCAGGCGGTGGTCGCCAGCGCATTGCGAGTGTTCGGCGGGTTGCCTACGGTTGAGCTGGAAGATGCTGCGATGGTCTCCTGCGCGCTAGACCTGTCGGACGCGGGAATGGATTTCGCGGATGCGCTGCATCTGGGGAAATCAGCTCATTGTGCCGGCTTGGCAACCTTTGACCGTAATTTTCTCAAGGCTGCCAGGGCGGCCGGATATGACAGCGTGGGGGAACCATAACGACGAGGCGCGGCCGGCGCTCCGACGTCGAACTTAGTCCAACTCCGCGACTGAGGCTGGCATTTTCCAGCCTCAATCCCGGTCGGCACCATGAAGTGAACACAATCGACGTTAGGAAATCATTAAGTCTTTAACTGCCTGGGCTGCCTTTGCGCACGAACGCAGCACCAGCTTCCTCGTTGCGGTGGTGGTTTTGGCAATGCGGCATGTCCCCGTCCTGACTTCGTCAATCCTGCTTGGCTTCGTTTCGTTGATTGGCGCGACATCGCTGCAAGTCAGCCCTGCGGCGGCACAATCGACCTTGTTCAAGCGAATATCGGCGCAATCATCCGGGGATGGGCCACTCTCCGCCGCCGTTGGCGGCGCCACCAGCGTCCCCTACGGTTGGGTCGATTTCTGCCATCGCCGGCCAAAAGAGTGCAAGGTACCCGCCCTGCCGGCCACGAACGTCAAGCTGACCGCGCAAAACCTGCGCATCCTCAAGCGGATAAACCTCAAGGCAAACAACTCCATCAAACCCGTCAGCAACTTTGAGCATTGGGGCACGATGGAAGACCATTGGGATTACCCTGTCGACGGCAAGGGCGACTGCAAGATCTACGCACTCTACAAGCGCAAGCTGCTTCAGGAGGCTGGATTCCCCCGGCAGGCGCTGCTGATGACCGTGGTGCACGACCTTGACAATGAAGGCCACACCATCCTGACGGTGAAAACCGACAAGGGGGATCTGGTCCTCGACAACCTGGTCGACGAGATCAGGCCCTGGAACGCGACCGGCTACTACTTTGTGAAACGCCAATCACAGCAGAACCCGAATATCTGGGTGTCGATCAACCGGCGAGGCGGCACGCCGAAGACCCTTACGAATGTCGCCAAGCTCGTCGACTGAGGGGCCTTGTCAGGACCGTAACGGGTCGGGCACCGTGGACGCTTGACGTTTCGGCGCCCGCCCTTGACTGAGCCAAAGTGACACCGGCTTCAGACCGAAACCCGTGATATTTCTGATGCTGCCGCCAGCCTCCCCGGCGGGGCAGGCTGGCAACAATAAGCGACAGTAGCTCCTGATCAGGTGGGCTTGCCGCCGTTCTTCTTGCAGTCGGCCCGGAACTTCTCGCGTGCCTTGCCATGCAGCTTCTGGGCATCGGCAAGCGCCGAACATTGCTTCGAAATCGCAGTTTTCTCAGGCGTCATGGTAGTCGTCTTTGCCTTCTTCGCGGGAGCGGCCATGGTGGTGGGCGGCGCGGTCGTGGTCGCTGCTGTCGTCGCTGCCGCGGCAGCTCCCGTTGCAATGAACCCGGCTACGGCGATAGACGTCAGAACGCTTGCAATCCTCATTATGCTCACTCCTTTGAGGCCCCCGGCGCTGACTGGGTATCAGCGAGCCGAGTCACTGCGCAATCTTGGCAGTGGCTAACCACGCAGTTGTGATCTGATCGCGGGTAGTGGCCGCGGCCCGCGAGGTTTTGTCGCCGCCCGACGCAGCCGGGTCGCCTCACAAAGCGACCGACGACGCGTTTCAAGCCTCTGTCTCATGCATGTCCCGACCCAAGCCGGACCACATCTGGGCAGACATGCGCTATTTCTTGCACGCCGGCTCATTGGGGTGCCCGCAAGACGGCTTCTTGACGGCCGGCGGCTGTGGTGGCCTCGGCTGTGCCTGCCGCTGCACCTGCTGCATTTGCTGCTTCGGCTGGGCGTGGAACTCCGGCCTCGGCGGCTTGGGCTGCCCCAGCACCTTTAGTTGCGGATTGCCGTTGTTGACCTTGAATTTCTGCTGGACATTGCCGCCACTGTTTCCGTTGGCAGGCAACTTGTGGAATTTCGGCCCGTTGCCATTGCCGTTGACCCCATTGGCCTGACCGTTCGTCTGGCCGCTGTCCTGACTGTGAAGCTTCTTGAACTTTCCGCTGGGCGGGTTCTGGCCTGAATTCTGGCCATTGAGCGCAGATGCGTTGTTCACTCCATTCGCCGCAGGCGTGCCGTTGGCGCCCCGGAGCTTGCGGAACTTGGCGTCCTTACCGGTCTTGCCTATACCGTTCTGACCCTGGCCATTGGCCGCGTTTTGCCCGTTCACCACCGAGTTGCCGGTCACGGCATTTCCACCAGCCGTGACCTGCTTGTTCAGGAGTTTCCTGGACTTGTTCTTGGGCAGCGAGTTGTTGGGCAGGTTCTGTCCATTCAAAACCGGCTTGCCGTTGACGAGCGGCAGCGCCTTGCCATCGGCACCGGGCAAGGCATGACCTGTCAGCTTGTCGGCAGGCAATGTTTTCGACAGCGGCTTGGCACCGCCCGGCTGCTGGCCACCCTGCCCCGGCTTCACCGCCAGGCCGGCCGGGCTCTGCTTGGACAGCACGGTCGCCTTTTTCTGCAGGAAGGCCGGCAGCGCCACCTTCGTCGCCAGCGCCGCCGCGCCCAGGCCCACGGCGCCGGCAGTCAATTTCTGGCCGGTGGTGAGACCACCGCCTTGGTTGTTGTTCTCGTTGATCGTCGTGTTGTTGACGATGGTGGTGTTGTGGATGTTGTTGAAGATCACGTCGTTCGGCGGCGGGAAGATGTCATGCGGCGGATTCACCCAGGCCGGGACCGGCACGAAGACAGGCGTCGGCAGAAGGAAGATTCCGGCTGGCGGCGGCGGTGGCGGCAATTCGATGAAGTCGCGCGGCCGAGGCTGCAGGAAGATCACCGTTACCGGCGGAGGCGGATCGAAGTCGAACTCGGGGTCGTCGAAATAGAGCACGGGCCGGTCGACGTAGACGATCTCTTCCGGCGGCGGCGGCGGCACGTCATAATCATAGACGGCAAAACCCTGCGGCGGCTCTAGGGCAGCGTCGAAATGCTCGAGCCGGCGACGGGCATCCCAGGCATGGGGGCCGTGCGGATAGCGATCGAGATAGGACCAGTAGGCTTCGGGCGTATCCCTGAGCCAGGTCTGGCGCCAGGTGATCGCCTCGCGCCGCGCGGCCAGAATGGCGCGCACGCGTCTGGCCATCGGGTCGTGCGGATAGGCTACGATGAAATCCTCATAGCCCCGCATCGTATCGCGATCGAGGGCCGCGATGTAGGCGTCATGCGCATCGAAGTCGCGGATCTCCTTGGTCCGGTTTCTCCGCACCTCGTCGGCCGAAACCTGTGGCGCAGGAGCATCGGGACCGCGTTCGAAGAAGACGAAGGGATCGGTGATCTTGGAGGCGTTCCAGGGCACCTCCGCGCCCTGTGTCACGTCGTTGACGCGCAGCCGCGTGCGGTCGAACACGTCGCCAAGTTGCAGCCCGCCATCCCTGATCATTTCGGCGAGCGCCTGGGCATAGGCACCGTACGGTCCCTTGCCTTCCGGCGCGACCGTACCCGGCGCCGCGTTGAAAGCGATCAGCATGTTCGGGTCGGGATCGACCAAAGCGAGGCCTCCGGCCAGCGGCTGGTTCGAGCGTGCGAAAGAATTTGGCCGCGCCGCGTCGAGCACGACGATGTTGACCTTCGTCGGCAGCGCGGCGAGCGGCTTGGTGAGGTCGGAGACCCGCACGGCCGCCATCGGTACGTCCGCGGCGTTGGTGATCTGGGCATCGATGGGCGCAAAATAGTTCTCACCCTCGAACTGCAGACCCTGTCCGGCCAGATAGACAAACACCACCGCGTCGGGACCGGCTGCCGTCACCTTGGCGAGGAAATCGCGGTAGGCGCCACGCAGCGATTCCTGGTCGACATCGCGCGCACCGACCACGTCGAACCCCGCCGCCTGCAATGTCTGAGCGATCAGGCCCGCGTCATTGGCGGGCGTCGCCAGCGCGCCAGCGGGGTAGGCGGCGTTGCCGATGACGAAGGCAAGGCGCTTTTCGCCTTGTGCCAGCGCCCCGGCCGTCGACCCGAAGGCGAACATGGAGAGGGCAAGGAAAAATGCCAGGAATTTCAAGACCGTCCGCATTACGATCATCCGTCCGGTGAGAGTGACTATGCTTCCGCCCAACAACTCGACTAGGCCGGTGCAAAAGGGCGGCTTTGCGGCGCCTTTCTGTTTCGAGTGGCTGGATTGCCCGATCTCAACTAAAAGTGATCATCGGCGGCTCAGCCGCGCCTTCTCCTGGGCTTTTCCAGCAGGGCGACCGCCTCGACATGGGGAGACCACAGGAACTGGTCGATCGGTGTCACGCTTTTCAGTTGATAACCGCCGTCAAGGAGGATGCGCAGGTCGCGAGCCAGCGTCACCGGGTTGCAGGATACCGCGGCAACGAATGGAACATCGGACCGGGCGATCTGCTTCGACTGGTCCTCGGCACCCGCCCGCGGCGGGTCGAAGACAAGGCCGTCGAAGGCGTTCAATTCCTTGAACGTCAGCGGCCGGCGAAACAGGTCGCGGCGTTCGCCCGTCACCCGCTTCAGACCGGTTGCGAAGCGTGCCCCCCGGTCGAGCGCCGAAAGGGCCGGCGCGTCGCCTTCCACCGCATGGACTTCCGACTTCTCGGCAAGCCGGAGCGCAAAGCTGCCGCAACCAGCGAAAAGATCGGCGACCTTTTTGGCGCGCTTCAGATGTCCGCCAACGATCCCGGCCATGGTCTGTTCGGCGGCCTCGGTTGCCTGCAGGAAGGCACCGGGCGGCACGGCGACAGCAACGCTGCCGAACATGACCACAGGCTTCCTTGGCTCGATGACGATCTCGTCATCGATGGACAGTCTGGCAAAGCCTTGCGCAAGGACAAAATTGGAGGCGATGCGGCGCTGGTGTTCTCCGAGTTTGCCGCACTCATGCACCGCGACATCGAGGCCGGAACCGGTCACGGTGACCGCCATGCGGAACGATTTGGTGGTGGCGCATATCAAGTCTGCTAGCCCCCTCAGCCGGTCAAATGCAGCGACGATCTCGGGCAGCGAGATCGGGCATTCGGATATGGAAATGATTTCCGGCGACAAATGGCGGTTGAACCCCAGAAGCATGCCGGTTTCGGTGCGCCGGGCGGCAAGCACGACACGGCGGCGTGAGTGCGGCGCGCAGGCGACCAGCGCGCCAATTTCGCAATCGATGCCCTTCAGGGCGTGCACCACCTTGTCGCGCTTCCACTGGCGATAGGCCTCGGCCTCGAAATGCTGGAGAGCGCAGCCGCCGCATTCGGTGAAATGGCGGCAGGCGGGTTCGATGCGCAGCGGCGAGGCCTCCAGCACCGCCATCAACGTAGCGCGATCCTTTTCACGCGCGGCGGTAACGGTCTCGCCGGGCAGCGTGAAGGGAATGAACAGGTCGCCGCTTTCGGTCTCGGCGATACCGTCGCCCTGCGCGCCAAGCTTTTTGATGGTGAAGCGTGCACTCATCGATCCTTGACTCCACCAAGCAGGAATTCGCGATTGCCGTCGCCGCCTTCGATCGGCGACAGGTGCAGGCCGAGCGAGCGCCAGCCGGGAACGGCATCCAGCCAATCCTGGAGCTGGCCGGCGACACGGGCGGCATCGAAGGGATCCTTCAACAGACCACCCTTACCGATCGCCTCGCGGCCCGCCTCGAATTGCGGCTTGACCAGAAGGATCGCGGCAGCACCGGGCTTCGCCAGGGCGAGCGCCGGCGGCAGCGCCAACCTCAGCGAAATGAAGCTGACGTCGGAGACGATGAAATCGGGCAGACGGCCGGCAAGATCCGCGGCTGTGAGATCGCGGGCATTCAGTCCCTCGATGGCCGTTACGCGCGGATCGCCGCCGAGATCGGGATGCATCTGGCCGTGCCCGACATCGATTGCGGTGACATGGGAGGCGCCACGTTCCAGCAGCACCTGGGTGAACCCGCCGGTCGAGGCACCGATGTCGAGCGCCTCCCGGCCAGAGGGATCGAGGCTGAAATGGTCGAGCCCGCCGATCAGCTTCAGCGCCGCGCGGGAGACATAGCCTTGCGCTGGATCATCGACGGCAAGGAGGCATTGCGGCGAAACGTTCTGACCGGGCTTGCGGGCGATGGTGCCATCAACCGTCACCGTGCCGCGCTCGACCGCGTCGCGGGCGCGCGAGCGGCTGGCAAACAGGCCGCGCTGGACGAGCAGGTCGTCGAGCCGCTGGCGTGTGCTGGCTGGTAAGGGCGAATTCATCGGCCTTCTCTGGCGAAAGCCGGACGGGAACGCAAGGATATTGGGCGTGCTGGGGACTATCGATGGATAGGCATGCAAGGCTTTAGCCGCGACGCGACTTGCGGCACAATGAAAAGGGGAGCGGTTTACGTGGCATACCGAAGGAGGACAGATGCTTATGGGAACCTGCCACTGTGGCGCAAGCCACTGGACCCTGGAAGGCGACCCCGGGCCGGTGACGGCCTGCAATTGCACGCTTTGCCGGCGCTATGGCACGCTCTGGGCCTATGACTATGTCAATGAGCGCATCCGCGTTGCAGGACCGATGGCCAGCTATACGCGCGCCGGAAAGGACACGCCTTCGCTCGAGATCCTGTTCTGTCCGACCTGCGCCTGCGTGCTCGCTTGGCGCGGCTTGCGCGCCGATGCGTCCGGCCGAACCCGCATCGCCGTCAATGTGAGGCTAGCGCCGCCCGAGGCCGTCGCCGATCTTCCCATCGATCATTTCGACGGTCTCGACACATTTGACGACCTGCCGCGCGATGGCCGCTGTGTGCGCGATATGTGGTTCTAGAAAATGGTGCGGGACGCCTGGCGCTCGACGGCAGGAGACAAGCCATCGTGCCCATCCCCAGATGCTTGTTCACGTGGAGGCTCGGCCGCTAACGCAGGCGCAGGATCGGGCAGGACCACAAGCTGCGGCACCTGCTTGTAGGAAAAGCCGCCACGGATGTCGCCCATCTTGCTGGCAACGATGCCTAGAGCCGCCTTTTCGAGATTGCGATCATAGCGCGTCTCGGCTGCGGCCGGTGCCGCGATGGCGACTGAAAGTACTGCGCCACACAGAAGCGTTCTCATTGTTTTGTCCCCCTGCCTGACACCGATCTAGCAGGACGCCGTTGAAAAACGGCCAAGGGACACGGTAAGCAAAACGCCAAACGGCAACGTTAACAAAGCGTTACGAAATCAAGCCGGCAAACCGATTCAAGCGCTTGAGGTTTTGAGTCAGGCGCGCTGCGGGCGAGATTTCAACTCAGGCGCGCTGGGCGCGGGCCGTATGCCCGAGCGCGGTGAAAACCGTGCGCACGATGCCGGCGGCATCGAGCCCGGCGTCGGCATACATTTTTTCCGGCTTGGCGTGGTCGGTGAACGCGTCGGGCAGCACCAGCGGACGCACCTTCAGGCCGCTTTCCAGCAGTCCTTCATGGGCGAGGAACTGCAGCACATGGCTGGCGAAGCCGCCAATGGCGCCCTCCTCCACCGTCACCAGAACCTCATGCGAGCGGGCAAGCCGCCGGATCAGGTCTTCGTCGAGCGGTTTGGCGAAACGGGCATCGGCAACGGTGGTGGAAAGCCCAGCCGCGCCAAGCTCCTCGGCAGCGATCAGACAATCCTGCAGGCGCGTGCCGAAGGACAACAGTGCGACCTTGGAGCCTTCCCGGACGATGCGTCCTTTGCCGATTTCGAGAACCGAGCCGCGCTCCGGCATGTCGACGCCGACGCCGTTGCCGCGCGGATAGCGGAAGGCGATGGGGCCGCCATCATAGCCCGCGGCGGTGCGCACCATGTGGCGCAGTTCCGCCTCGTCGGCAGCCGCCATCACGACAAAGCCCGGCAGACTTGCCAGGAAAGTGGTGTCGAAAGCGCCGCAATGGGTGGCGCCGTCGGCGCCGACGAAACCGGCGCGGTCGATCGGGAAACGCACCGGCAGTTTCTGGATCGCAACATCGTGCACGACCTGGTCATAGGCGCGCTGCAGGAACGTCGAATAGATCGCGGCGAACGGCTTGTAGCCTTCCGTTGCCAGGCCGGCGGCGAAGGTCACCGCATGCTGTTCGGCGATGCCGACATCGAAGGTTCTGGACGGGAAGATCTCGCCGAACAGGTCGAGGCCGGTGCCGCTCGGCATGGCGGCGGTGACGGCGACGATGCGGTCGTCCTCGCGCGCTTCCCCAATCAGGCTTTCAGCGAAGACTTTGGTGTAGGCCGGCGCATTGGCCGGCGCCTTGGCCTGCGCGCCGGTGATGACATCGAACTTGTTGACGCCGTGATATTTGTCGGCGGCGGCTTCCGCCGGCGCATAGCCCTTGCCCTTCTGGGTGACGACATGGATCAGCACCGGGCCTTCGCCATTGTCGCGGACGTTCTTCAGCACCGGGATCAGATGTTCGAGATTATGACCGTCGATCGGTCCGATGTGATAGAAGCCGAGCTCCTCGAACAAAGTGCCGCCGGTGACATAGCCGCGCGCATGCTCGACCGCCCTGGTGATCGCCCGATCGGCGCGCTTGCCGAGGTAAGAGGTCAGCTTCTTGCCGAAATCGCGCAGGCCGGCATAGGCCTTGCCGGAGGCCAGCCGCGCCAGATAGGCGCTCATCGCGCCGGTCGGCGGCGCGATCGACATGTCGTTGTCGTTGAGGATGACGATGAGCCGGGCATCGAGCGCGCCGGCATTGTTCATCGCCTCATAGGCCATGCCGGCCGACATGGCGCCGTCGCCGATGACGGCGATAACGTTGTTGCGGCCACCGGCGAGGTCGCGCGCGGCGGCCATGCCGAGACCGGCCGATATCGATGTCGAGGAATGAGCGGCGCCGAAGGGATCGTATTCGCTCTCGGCGCGGCGGGTGAAGCCGGACAGGCCGCCCTCCTGGCGCAGTGTGCGGATACGATCACGCCGGCCGGTCAGAATCTTGTGCGGATAGGCCTGGTGACCGACATCCCAGATCAGGCGATCGTCAGGCGTGTTGAAGACATAGTGCAGCGCCACCGTCAGTTCGACGACGCCGAGGCCGGCGCCAAGATGACCGCCGGTGCGGGACACCGCGTCGACCAGTTCGAGGCGAAGCTCGGACGCCAGTTGCGGCAACTCGCTCTCGTCAAGCGCGCGCAGATCCGCCGGAATGCGGACCTTGTCGAGAAGCGGCGTATGCGGCGTTGCGTTCACGGGTGCTCGGGCTTTCTGTTCAACGGCGGGATAGGCCGCCGGCCGGCGAAAGTAAATGCGTGTCGGTAACGCAGGCCAGCTCTCAAAAGGACAGCGCGTCGAAACAGCCTATGCGACGCACTGTCAAGTCCTTGCTTTCGTGCACACCCTGGTCCCGAAACCGGGCCGCTTTTGGGCGATATTCACTTGTTTTAATGCATGTCGTGATCCCAAAACCGTGCCACTTTTGGGCGACATGCATCAGTTTTCCGGCAGCGGAATAAACTCTTCCGCATCTCCAGGAACGATGTCGAAGCGGCCCGTCTTCCATTCCTGCTTGGCCTGTTCGATGCGTTCCTTCGACGAGGAGACGAAATTCCACCAGATGTAGCGCTTCGAACCGAGCGAGGCGCCGCCGAAAAGCATGAAATGCGCGCCGCCTTGCGACGATATGATGATCTCGTCGCCGGGCCGGAAGACCAGCAGCCGCTCGGCCGGAAAGACATCGCCAGAAATCGCGACCTCGCCTTGGAGCGTATAGATGGCGCGTTCTTCCGCCTCGGCCGGTATCTTTACGCTGGCGCCCGGCGCCAGCCTGAGATCGGCATAAAGCGTCTCGGCATCGGCCCTCACCGGGGAGCGCAGCCCCTGGAAATCGCCAATGACGACACGGCCGCTGACGCCTTCGGCATCAATGTCGGGAAGCCGCAAGGCAGCGGTGTTCTCGAACACCGGCGCGACTTCTTCCTTGCCGTCCGGCAAGGCCAGCCATGTCTGCAAGCCGGAGATCGACATCGCTGCGCCGCGCAGTTCTTCAGGTGTGCGCTCGGAGTGGACGATGCCGCGCCCGGCGGTCATCAAATTCACGTCGCCGGGCTGGATCACCATTTCGGTGCCCAGCGAATCCCGATGCCTGATCTTGCCGTCGAATAGATAGGTCACCGTCGACAGGCCGATATGCGGATGCGGGCGGACATCCATTGCCTGGCCGGGACGCAGGATCGCCGGCCCCATGCGGTCGAAGAAGATGAACGGCCCGACCAGCCGCCTCTTGGCGGTCGGCAAGGCGCGGCGCACCTCGAAGCCGCCAATGTCCTTGGCGTTCGGGATGACCATCAGCTCGATCTGATCGCTGGCAAAGGCGTCGCCGGCTTCAGGGTCTTTCCCCGGGAAGAAGCTCATGGCTGGCTCTCAGGCAAATCGGAGTGCTGATCTGGCCTTCGCCTTTTCAGCCTCTTCCTCA
This sequence comes from Mesorhizobium erdmanii, assembly GCF_013170725.1. Taxonomy (NCBI): domain Bacteria; kingdom Pseudomonadati; phylum Pseudomonadota; class Alphaproteobacteria; order Hyphomicrobiales; family Phyllobacteriaceae; genus Mesorhizobium; species Mesorhizobium erdmanii. The sequence continues at coordinate 5,087,690 of NZ_CP033361.1, forward strand.
CGATTGCGCGGTTCCTGGCTGGTCTCCAGCGAATCGACGAGATCGCGCGCCGCCGCGGCAATCGCCTCGACCGCATGGTTGAATGCATGTTCGTTGCGCTTGGAAGGCTTGGTCGAGCCGCTCAGCTTGCGCACGAACTGCAGCGCCGCGTCGCGCACCTCGTCATTGGTGGCCGGCGGCTCGAAGTTGAACAAGGTCTTGATGTTTCGGCACATTGCTTGAACTCCCTACCTGTTTTCTTCCCGCCCCAATTTTCAGTCACTCGGCGTCGAGCGGCTCCGCTCCGACCGGCTTGCCGTCGCGCGACAGCCTGATCTTCTCGACCTTGTCCTCGGCCGCCTTCAGCAGCCGGTCGCAATGCGCCTTCAGCGCCTCGCCGCGTTCGTAGATGCGGATCGACTGGTCGAGCGGTACGTCGCCACGCTCCAGATCATCGACGATCTTCTCCAGCGCGTCGAGTGCCTGTTCGAAGCTCATCGCCTTGACGTCTTCGTTGGTCTCAGCAGCCATAATTCATCCTTTCATCAGTCGCCCGACATGGGCGGCGACCGAAAATGCCAGTCCCTGCAGATCGTAGCCGCCCTCGAGCAGGCTGACGAGCCGGTTGCCGCTGTGGCGCGTGGCGCGCTGCATCAGTTGGCCGGTCGCCCAGTCGAAATCGTCCTCGGTGAGATTGATTTCGGCCAGCGGGTCGCGGTGGTGCGCGTCGAAGCCGGCCGAAATGATGATCAGGTCAGGCGCGAAATTGTCGAGCGCCGGCAGCACCCGCGAGAGGAAGGCATCGCGAAACACCTCGCTGCCGGTCTGCGGCGCCAACGGCGCGTTGACGATGTTGCCGGCGCCGGTCTCGTTCTTGGCGCCAGTGCCGGGGTAGAGCGGCATCTGATGGGTCGAGCAATAGAGCACCGAGGGATCGTCCCAGAAAATGTCCTGCGTGCCATTGCCGTGATGCACGTCCCAGTCGACGACGGCGACACGCTCGGCGCCATGCTTCTTCTGCGCGTAACGGGCCGCGATCGCGGCAGTGTTGAAGAAGCAGAAACCCATGGCCGTGGTCTTTTCGGCGTGGTGGCCGGGTGGGCGCGCGGCAACAAAGACATTGTCGGCCCGGCCGGTAAAGACATCGTCGACGGCGGCGTTGGCGGCGCCGATCGCGGTGATCACCGCCTGCCAGCTCTTAGGACTGGCGGTGGTGTCGGCATCAATGCGCGCGATACCCTCGTCGGGAATGGCGGCGCGCACGCGGGCGACGAAATCGGCGGGATGGGCGTAGAGGATGGTGGCCTCGTCGCCTTCCGGCGCCTTGACACGGTCAAGCGCGGCAAAGGCCTCGTCGTCGAGCACGCGCTCGATGGCGCGCAAGCGATCCGGCCGTTCGGGGTGACCGGGCGGAGTGATGTGCTCAAGGAAGATCGGATGGGTGTAGAGACGGGTTGTCATGCTTCCTATCTAGTGCCCCGGCGCCGCGATGGCCATGCATTGCGGCTTGATCGCTGGGGAAAATCATACCTGCGTCCATTGGCGTCGCCGCGGGGATTGGCGTTCGCGGGCGCTTCGGCGTAAGGTGCCGCCACTGCCTGGTGCCCGCCGGTCTGTTTGTTTAGCAAATGCTCTGGCGGGAGAATCGGGAACACGGTTTGATTCCGTGGCGTGCCCAACGCTGTAAGGGGGACCGCGCCGGTAAATGCCACTGTCGATGACGGGAAGGCACCGGAGGCGGGTTGATCCCGAGCCAGAAGACCGGCCTGGCAGGCATCGTCATCCGCATGGTCAGGCGGATGACATTGATTGGAATCGCAAGGGGACAAGCGATGCCGGAAGCCATGACCGCTCCAATGGGCGACGGATTTGAACAGGCGGCGCGCGACGCGGTTTACCGCGCCATGTTCACGCGGCGCGACGTGCGCAGCCATTTCCTGCCGACTCCGCTTGAAGACGAGGTGCTGGCGCAGCTTCTGCTTGCCGCCCATCACGCGCCGTCAGTCGGCTTCATGCAGCCCTGGAATTTCATTGTCATTCGCGATGCCGCGCGACGGGCGGAAGTGCGCGACCTGTTCCTGGCCGCGCGCGAACAGGAGCTGCCGGCCGTCGTGGAAGAGCGGCAGGCGCTCTACCGCAAGCTGAAGCTGGAAGGCATCTGCGAAAGCGCGCTCAACATCTGCATCACCTGCGACCGCGAGCGTTCGAAAGGCTCACCCCTTGGACGCTGGCACAATCCGGAAATGGATCTCTACAGCACGGTCTGCGCGGTGCAGAATTTCTGGCTGGCGGCACGGGCCGAAGGCGTGGGTGTCGGCTGGGTCAGCATCATCGAACCAAAAGCATTGAAAAACCTGCTGTCCATTCCCGAGCATGTGACGCCGATCGCCTATCTCTGCGTCGGCCGTGTTTCCGAGTTCGCTCCCAAACCGGACCTTGAAACGCATGGCTGGGGTCGGCGCCTGCCGCTGCCCGATTTGATCATGAGCGAGACTTTTGGCGGGCAAGGCGAAGCGCCGCTCAAATCCACGGCGTCTCGCCTCAACGGCTTTGTTGTTGAGCGGGCATGCGCCGCTGATCAGCGCGTCGCGCCGGCCGTGCCCCAGCGTGAGCCGCCGAACGAGGCCAGCGCCTTGTCCTTCAACTCCCGGAACTTCGACGACGCCTCGGCCAGCCTAGCGTCCCAGGCCGGATCGGGCACCTGGCCGGCGATGGTCTTGAAATAGACCTGCATCAGGCAGGCGATGGCGAAGGGCTCGATAAACGCCGCCTTGAAGGCCCAGGCGAAGACGATGGCGAGAACGAAGGCCCAGCCGGCGAGCTGCCCTGGCATCAGGAACAAAATTGCGGCGGCCGGAGCCAGCATCAGCAGAAAGATGACGAACGACACGCCCCACATGATCACCGCCAGCCAGACGGCGTTCTTGACCATGGTCTTGCCGTTCTGGGCGTAGAGCACGACGCCTTGCCGCGCGGTTTCGAAGGGCGAGGACGAGTTGATGCGGATGTTGTAGCCGAGAATGATCTCGTCGACATAGGTCAGCGACAGGCGGATCACCGTGTTGATGAAAGAGACCAGGCCACTCAAGCCGGGAATGGGCAGGAAGGCGGCAATGCCGCCGAGCAGGCCGGTGATGGCGCGGATGGCACCCTTGACCAGCTGGTCGACGACGAAAAGAATATTGGCCTCGGCGAAACGCTCTGTCACCACCTGCCTGGCATAGGCGATCTGGTTCTGGCCGTCGGGAACATCCCGGCCATCGATCAGATGGACCATGACGGCGATATGGCCGGCCTTGACGACGTAGAGGATGTATTCGCGGATCCAGTAGACGGCGATCGAGACCACGCCAAAGCCGACCACCCCGCCCCACAGGGCGAAGGACATCGGCCCGTCGGGATCGGTAGAGATATGGCCGACGCCAAAGCCGACCGAGGCACCGGTGCCAGTCGCGACGATGTAGGCCAGCGTAATGCCGAAATAGACGATCATGCGAAAGACAATGAAGGGCCAGGTCCGCATCATGATGGACACCGACCTGCCGATCTCGAAATCCCACATGCCCGAATCTCCCCTCAGAGATGGCTGCAAAGGATGCGCTCACCCCGAAGATTGTCAATCGGGGGCGCGCACCAGGCCGCAGACGGGATTTCAGTTCCTCGGGGTATCCGGTTTTCTGAGCAGGCCTTCGAGCAGTTGCTTGAACGCCGCCACCACCATCTTCGACGTCGCTTCAGGGTCGTTCGAATTGGCGATCCGCTGCGCCGCCTGGCTGCTGGCGCCATTGATCAGCCGCGCGGCGGTCTCCGGGTCGACGCTGGGGACGACCACTCCTTCCCCCTGCAGCGCGGTCAGGTGATCGGTCATTGAACCGACGCAGGCATTGGCATTCGACCATTGCGCCGGATCGCCCAGCACGGCCGGGCCATCCCGGAACATGATGCGCTGGATTTCCGGCTCCAGCGCCATCTCGATATAGGTCGTGCATTCGTCGACGAAATGCTGCCAGCGGGTCGGCGCCTTCGATGCGACCTCATTCACCCGAGCCGCCATTTCGGCATCGATTTCGGCAATAACCGCCTCCAGAAGCCCCTTCTTGTCGCCGAAGTGATGATAGAGGGCGCCGCGCGTCAGTCCGGCCGATGCGGTGAAATCGTCCATCGACGCTTCGGCGTAGCCTGTCGTGCCGAAGGCCTGGCGGGCGGCGGCGATCAGCTTGGCGCGCGTCTCGGCGATCATCTCCTTGCGGGGTCGGTGCATGCTTCTGGCCTTATCCACATACGTGACGTATGCCAATTGACATACGCCGCGTATGCTCTATCTAATCTTCATACGCTTCGTATGTAGTTGTCGAATTGTCCTTTGTCGAGGAACCCATGCAAAACCCCTATTCGGAAATCTTCCGCGCCCCAGGAGCCAAAGGCTTTGCAGCCGCCGGCTTCATGGCGCGCCTGCCGATCGCGATGGCGCCGATCGGCATCGTCGCGATGCTGTCGCAGACACGCGGTGAGTATTGGCTGGCGGGTGCCGTCTCGGCGACATTCGCGCTGGCCAATGCTTTCGTGGCGCCGCAAATATCGAGGCTGGTGGACCGTCTTGGCCAGACGCGGATCGTCATGCCGACCACAATTATCTCCGTGCTCGCGTTCCTCATGCTGATTGCGTCGGCCAATCAGGACTGGCCGGCTTGGACGTTGTTTTTGTCGGCGCTGCTGGCAGCGGCCATGCCCAGCATGCCGGCCATGGTGCGCGCGCGCTGGACCGAGCTTTTTCGCGGCCGGTCCGAGATGAACACTGCGTTTGCCTTCGAGTCGGCGGCGGACGAATTGGTCTATATCGCCGGAGCATCGCTGTCGGTCGGCCTGAGTACCGCCCTGTTCCCCGAAGCCGGCATGCTGGCGAGCACGCTGTTCCTTGCCTTCGGCTCGATGGCGTTCATCCTGCAGCGATCGACCGAACCGCATGTGCGTCCGGTGGACCAGGGCTCGAGCGGCTCGGCGATCCGGCTGCGCCCCGTACAGATCATCACCTTCGCCCTGATCTTCATCGGCGCCACCTTCGCGACAACGGAAGTGAGCACCGTGGCCATCACCAAGGAGCTCGGCCAAGCCGGCGCCGCCAGCCTCGTCATCGGCGTCTATGCGCTGGGGTCGTTCGTGCTCGGCATCATTGTCGGCGCGCTGAACCTGAAGGCACCATTGCAGCGCCAGCTGGCAATCGCGGTAGCCCTGGTTGCACTCGGCACGCTGATGCCGCTCACCGCCAACAGCGTGCCGCTTCTGGCGCTGACCGTATTCATAAGCGGCGTGGCGATCTCGCCGACCTTCATCACGGCTTTCGGCCTGATCGAACGCCATGTGCCGGAAGCGATGCTGACCGAGGGCATCACCTGGGTCACCACCGGCATCGGCATCGGCATGGCGCTCGGTTCGTTCGCCGCCGGAGCGGCTGTTGACGCGTTCGGCGCCCAGAACGGGTTCTGGGTCTCTGTGGCATCGGGCGCAATCGCGCTGGCGACGGTGCTGCTCGGCCAGCGCAGCCTGGCCACTCACAAATGCGACCTGGACGGATGCGAAGCAGCCATCGCTCCTGCGGAGTAACGATTAGGAGTCAGCCGTCAAGTACACTTCCGAAGGCTCAGCCCTTCCTGCCTAGATAATCTCGGTCTTGGCAATGTGGATGCCAAAGCCTTCCAGGCCGACATAGTGGCGCTCGCGCGAGGCGATCAGGTTGATCGAGGAAATGCCGAGATCCTTGAGTATCTGCGCGCCGAGGCCGATTTCGCGCCATTCATTCTCGCGCCGGCGTGCCTCTTCGTGATCCTCGCGGTCGCCGGACTGAGGACGCTTGCGCTCCTGGTGGGCGACGCCGACCGAGCCCTCGCGCAGGTAGACGATGACGCCACGCTTGCGCTCGCCCATCGCTTTCATGATGGCGTCCAGCCGATGGCTGGTGCCGAAGACGTCGGTCACCACATCCTCGGAATGCAGCCGCACCGGTACATCCTCGCCGTCGCGGATGTCGCCGAAGACGACGGCGACATGATGCATGGTGTCCCAGGGCAGCGTGTAAGTGAAAACCTGCGCCTTGCCGCCGAGCGTATCGATATCGGAGCAGGCGACGCGCTCGACCAGCGTTTCCTTGCGCTGGCGGTAGGCGATGAGGTCGGCGACCGAGACCTGCTTGAGGCCATGCTCTTCGGCGAAGGCCTGCACCTGCGGGCCGCGCTTGACGGTGCCGTCATCATTGACCAGTTCGGAAATGACGCCGATCAGCGGCAGGCCGGCGAGTTTGCAGAGGTCGACGGCCGCCTCTGTATGGCCCGAACGCATCAGCACGCCGCCTTCGCGCGCGATCAGCGGAAATATGTGGCCCGGACGGACGAAATCTGAAGCGCCGACATTGCCATTGGCAAGATTGCGCACGGTCAGCGTGCGGTCATCGGCCGAAATGCCTGTCGTCGTGCCATGCTTGAAATCGACGCTGACGGTGAAGGCGGTGGTGTGGGCGGAATCATTGTCGGCGACCATCGGCTGCAGGTTGAGCCGCTTGGCTTCCTCGCGCGGCATCGGCGTGCAGACGATGCCGGAAGTGTTGCGGATGATGAAGGCCATCTTCTCCGGCGTGCAATGGACAGCGGCGACGATCAGGTCGCCTTCGTTCTCGCGCCCGTCATCATCCATGACGACGACGATCTCACCGCGTTCGAAAGCACGGATGGCTTCGACGATCTTCTTCTGGTCGTAAGGCATGGAAGTGCTCGCTTTGCTCGCAGGGCAGTAGGGGAATAGGGCAGTAAGGGAGTAGGGAAAAGGAAAATTTTGGCTGTTTCGATGAACAGTGCAGCAATATTCCTGCTGCCCCAGGGTCTACACCCTTCCCGTCTGTCCGCGATGCCGCAGATAGTGGTCGGCGATGGCGCAGGCAACCATGGCCTCGCCGATCGGCACGGCGCGGATGCCGACGCAGGGATCGTGGCGACCCTTGGTCATCACTTCGACGTCGTGGCCGTCCTTGTCGATCGACTTTCGCGGCGTCAGGATCGACGAGGTCGGCTTGACGGCGAAACGGGCAATGATCGCCTGGCCGGTCGAGATGCCGCCGAGGATGCCGCCGGCATTGTTGGACAGGAACACCGGATTGCCGTCATTGCCGATGCGCATCTCGTCGGCATTCTGCTCGCCGGTGATGCGGGCGGCCTCGAAGCCGTTGCCGATCTCGACGCCCTTGACGGCATTGATCGACATCAGGCCCGACGCGATGTCCTGGTCGAGCTTGGCATAGATCGGCGCGCCGAGCCCCGGCGGAACGCCGTCGGCGACGATCTCGATCACCGCGCCGACCGAGGATCCGGCCTTGCGGATGCCGTCGAGATACTGCGTGAAGACGGGAATGGAGGCGGGATCGGGCGTGAAAAACGGGTTCTCGGCATTGCCGATGAAATTCCAGTTCCAGTTGGCGCGGTTGATCGACTTTTCGCCCATCGACACCAGCGCGCCACGCACCACCATGCCGGGCACCACCTTGCGCGCCAAGGCGCCGGCTGCAACGCGGGCGGCCGTCTCGCGGGCCGAGGAGCGGCCGCCGCCGCGATAGTCGCGTATGCCGTATTTGACGTCATAGGTGTAGTCGGCATGGCCCGGCCGGTACTGGCGGGCGATCTCGCCATAATCCTTGGAACGCTGGTCGACATTCTCGATCAGCATCGAGACCGGCGTACCGGTGGTGATCATCGTCTCGCCGTCCTCGTCCAGCACGAAGCCCGACAGCACCTTCACCTCGTCCGGCTCCCGGCGCTGCGTGACGAAACGCGACTGGCCCGGCCGGCGCTTGTCGAGTTCGGCCTGGATTTCGTCGCGCGTGAAGCGGATGCCAGGCGGGCAACCATCGACCACGCAGCCGAGCGCTGCGCCATGGCTTTCGCCCCAGGTGGTGACGCGGAAAAGATGGCCGAACGTGTTGTGAGACATGGAAACGTGCCCTGCCCGGCAACGGAGCCGGTTCAAGCCTGCCTTCTATTGGCGTTTTCCACAGGGGTCAAACCGTGATCTGGCGGATTTAGTTTTGACACATTCGGTTGGTTTCTGCTCTGCTCCATTCGCCGTTGAGGATCCGCCGCTAACATGCCGGCGCAATGACCAAAGAGGACGATGATGCGTACCCTGATTGGCGCTGTTGCCGCCACGCTGCTCTTTTCCACCGCTGCTTTCGCCGGCCAGACCGAGGGCCTGATCAAGAAGATCGACAAGGATGCGCTGACGCTGACGCTGGATGACGGCAAGTCCTACAAGCTGAACGCCGAGACCGATCTCGACGCGCTGAAGCCGGGCATGGATATCGTCATCGCCTATGATGTGACGGATGGCGAAAACGTCGTAACCGATATGCAGTTGCCGGACAGCGACACGAACTAGAGGTCAGGCGATCTAAAGCCACTCCAGGCTCTTGCCTTCGAGTTTGAGCACGCGATCCTGCGGTATCTCCAGGTTTGCGGCCTCGTCCTCAGCCATATCAAGCACGAAGCGGAACAAGGTGCGCATGACGCCGCCATGCGTCACGCAGACCGTCTTGCGGTCGAACGCATCGAAGCAGGGTTTTACCCGTTCGAGCAGCATCTGGTAGCTCTCCGCCCCGTCGCCGGGCGGCTGAAAATTCCATTTGTCGAGTGCGCGGGTCCGACTCGCTCCGGGAGACTGTGTTTCCAGTTCGGCGAAGGTAAATCCTTGCCAATCACCGAAATTGACTTCGACGAGCCGAGGGTCGGTTCGATAACCGCCTGGATCGAGCTTCATCGCGGCGCGAATACGCTCCATCGTTTCGCGCGTCCGCCGCATCGGGCTGGCGACGAAGTCGAATTCCCCGGGATCGCGCACGAGTTCGGCCAGCCGAAGCCCGTTTCCGGTCGCCTGTTCGCGGCCGAGGACATTGAGATCGGTGTCGGCCTGACCCTGAAGCCGCAACTCGGCGTTCCACGCGGTCTGGCCGTGGCGCACGATATAAACCAGCGGGTACATCAGGTCTTCCGAAGGTCGGGCCAAGGCCTGGGCGGAGGGAGTTATTCCTTGACCGTCGAAATGTCAGGCGCGTCGACCGCCTTCATGCCGACCACGTGGTAGCCTGAATCGACATGGTGCACTTCGCCGGTGACGCCACGCGACAGGTCGGACAGGAAATAGACGCCGGAATCACCGACCTCCTCCTGCGTGACCGTCTGCTTCAGCGGCGAATTGTATTCGTTCCACTTCAATATGTAGCGGAAGTCGCCGATGCCAGAGGCGGCCAGCGTCTTGATCGGGCCGGCCGAGATGGCGTTGACGCGGATCTTCTTGCCGCCGAGATCGACGGCGAGATAACGCACGCTGGCTTCGAGCGCTGCCTTGGCGACGCCCATTACGTTGTAGTGCGGCATCACCTTCTCGGCGCCGTAGTAGGTCAGCGTCAGCAGCGAACCGCCATCTGTCATCAGCGCCTCGGCGCGCTTGGCGATGGTGGTGAAGGAAAACACCGAAATGTCCATGGTGCGCAGGAAGTTGTCGCGCGTCGTCTCGACATAGCGGCCGGTCAACTCGTCCTTGTCGGAAAAGGCGATGGCGTGGACGAGGAAATCGAGCTTGCCCCAATGCTTGGCGACATTGGCGAAAACCTCGTCGAGGCTCGCCGGATCGGTGACGTCGCAATGACCGGCGACATAGGCGCCCAGTTCGCTCGCCAGCGGCTCGACGCGCTTCTTGAAGGCCTCGCCTTGATAGGTCAACGCAATCTCGGCGCCATGATCGACGCACGCCTTGGCGATGCCATAGGCGATCGATCTGTTGTTCGCGACGCCAAGAATGAGGCCGCGCTTGCCGGCCATCAGGCCCTGTCCACCCGCCATGTGAGCGCTCTCCGCAAGGTTTATGCTTTGTGGAGTGCCTATCGCACAGGCACACAGCCCCTTCAAGCGCTCAAACCGGACAGTTCGGGGGACAAAAGCGCTGGATCAGCCTTTTTGGCCGCGCAGCAGAGCCTCAAGTGCAGAATCACCGCCTTCCGGCAGCATGATGCGGACATGGGCGTAGAGGTCGCCATGGCCACCGGCTTTTTCCGGAAGACCCCGCCCCTTCAGTCGCAGGATCTTGTCCGAACTCGACCAGGCAGGAACGTTGACGGCGAGCCTGCCGGTCGGTGTCTCGACCGGCACCTTGGCGCCCAGCACCGCATCCGCCAGAGACACCGGCAGGTCGGCATGCAGGTCGCGGCCCTCGATGCGGTAGCGCGGATGCCGGCGGATATGGATCTTGACCAGCGCGTCGCCGGGCTGGCCCGGCCCCTGCTCGCCCTGCCCCTTCAGCCGGATGGTCTGGCCATCCTCGACAAAGGCCGGCAGTTTGACCGCAACCTTGCGGCCATCGGGAAACATGGCCGTCACCTTTTCGGCGGTCGCGGCTTCCTCGATGGTGACGTCGAGCGTGACGTTCAGATCGGCAGCCGTCGCCGGCTGGCGACGGTCGCCCGCGCCCGCGCCGCGCGCGCCGGAAAAGGCGTCGCCGAAAATCTGGCTGAAAATATCGCTGTTGCCGTCGAAAGGATCGCCGCCCGGGCGTCCTGACCGGAATTCGAATCGCGAACCGCCGGCCCCTTGCTGACGGCGAAACCCGCCAAAGGGATCGCCACCGGCAGCGCCTTCAAACCCCTGGAAGCGCGGCTTGCCGTCGGCGTCGATCTCGCCGCGATCGAAAGCGGCGCGGTTCTTCTCGTCGCCGACGATCTCATAGGCCTGATTGGCCTGGGCAAAGCGGTCCTTCGCCTTGGGATCATTCGGATTCTGGTCCGGATGATGTTTCTTGGCGAGTTTCCGGTACGCCGATTTTATGTCCTTGGCCGATGCGTTCTTCGCAACGCCCAGCACCTCATACGGGTCGCGCATGCGTTCTGCCCTGGAAAGGAGTTGAGTCCATACTTGCCCCCTATATGCGCCCGCATAGGAAGAAATTCCAGTGGCGCACCGTCATATCAAAAGTGGAAAATAAGAGTTCAGAGCGCCTTGAAGCCCTGCATGCGCCAGCCGCCGGCACTGGCAAGGCACAGTTCGCCCTCGAACATGGCAACGCCGTCAAAACTTTCGCGCGAGGCCTTGAAGCGGCGGCATGTCTGGCCCCTGTCCTTCAATTCCGCCAGTTCGGTGATCGAGCCGCGTGAGCCTGTGCCGGAATTCGCCCAAGGCACGGCCTGGCCGCCGAGCTGTTCTATGTCGGCGGAGGACACCGCATTGCCGATCGTCGTCTGGTCGGAGTCACGATCCGAATCGGCGGGCGCTGAAGGTGCCTGCATGCTGCTGGTCAGGATCGAACGGTCGACTTCGGCCTTGTCCAAGCTGAAGCCGCCCGCGCCGCAGGCGGCAAGCGGCAAGGCGGCCGCCACGATCGCCGCTTTCGCGCTGGCCGAAGCGATAACGCTCCATTGCCTGCTGTCAAAAGCTTGCGCGATACGCGACAATCGGCAACCTCCCTGATTTCGTGACAATTTGAGAAAAACTATGAGCGACACCGAGTTAACAAGCAGTGACTTTACCGAAGCGGCCGAGCCGTTTCGCCTCTTTGCCGCATGGTTGGACGACGCCACCAAGAGCGAAATCAACGACGCCAACGGCGTGGCCCTGGCGACCGTCGATGCCGAAGGCATGCCGGACGTGCGGATGGTCCTGCTCAAGGGATTCGATGAAAGCGGCTTTGTGTTCTACACGAATTTCGAAAGCGCCAAGGGCAAGGAGATTCTTGGCAGCATGAAGGCGGCGATGTGCTTCCACTGGAAATCGCTGCGCCGTCAGGTGCGCATCCGCGGCCCGGTCGAGATCGTCGGCGATGCCGAAGCCGACGCCTACTACGCGACGCGGCCACGTGGCAGCCGCATCGGCGCCTGGGCGTCGAAACAGTCACGGCCGCTGGAAAGCCGCTTCGCGCTGGAGAAAGCCGTCGCCGAATACACGGCGCGTTACGCGATCGGCGAGATTCCGCGGCCAAAGCACTGGTCGGGCTTCCGCATCATGCCGCAGACGATCGAATTCTGGCACGACAGGCCGTTCCGGCTGCACGACCGGGTGGTCTTCTCCCGCAACGCCAAGGGCGGTTGGGACAAGACGCGCCTGTATCCCTGACTGGGCGAGGCCTCAGCTCTTCTTCCGGGTCATGAAGGCGGTCAGCGCCGCACGCGCCTCGTCCGACTTCAGGCGTTCGCGAAAATGCTCGCTTTCCTCGCCGATGCGGGCGACGAGGTCGTCGCGCGAGCCGCGCATCAGATCGCGCGCGATCTTCAGCGCCTGCGGCGGTTTGGCGGCGATCTGGCCGGCGGCCGCGAGTACCGAGGCCTCCAGCGCGCCCTCCTCGACCACGTCATAGATCAGGCCGGCTGCCTTCGCGCGCTCGGCCGAGAAGCCTTCTCCAAGGCCAAGCAGGGCGAACGCGCCCTGCTGGCCCAGGATGCGCGGCGCCAGCAGGCTGGATCCGGCCTCGGGGACAAGGCCCAGGTCGACGAAAGGCGTTCTGAACACGGTGCGGGGCGTGGCGAAGGTCAGGTCGCAATGCAGGTTGATCGTCGTGCCGATGCCGACCGCTATGCCGTCGACGCCGGAGACGATGGGTTTTTCGACCCTGGCCAGCGCCATCAGGAAATCCCAGACTTCCGTGCCGCCATCGCCGCCGGTAGCGACAACCATGAAATCGGCAAGGTCGTTGCCGGAAGAGAACGCGCCCGGCACGCCGAGGAAAACATGGACGCGGACCGCCGGATCCGCATCCCCTTCGGCAAGAGCCGCCGACATCTTCGCGTACATGGCGCGCGTCAGCGCGTTCTTCTTGTCCGGGCGGTTCATGCGGATGATCTGGATGGCGCCCTGGCGCTCGACGAGAATATGGTCTGTCACGGTCATTTTTCCCTGGTGAGCGCTGTGAGAATTCAGGCTGATATCAGCGTCTTGCCAGCGGCAGCGAGGCTCTCCGCGCCGTCGATGACGCGTTCCTTCAAAGCGCGCGCCTCGCCGAGCAGATTCTCGGCAAAGAAGCGGCAAAGAGCGGTACGTCCCTGATCGGCAAGAGCCCCGCGCGCCAGATAGGCACCGCCGGCGGCAAGCGAGATCAGCCGCAGATATGGCGTCGCCCCCGCCAGCGCTTGGTCCGTGCGGCCGTCCGCCGACAGTTTTTGCAGGAAAGCCGTCGCTTGTGTCAGGTCGCCGAGCGCCGCGTCGAGCGCATCGGCGGTGCGGCCGAAACCGTCGCGGTTCGAAGTCCGCACCTGATCGGCGCTTGCTTTCAACTCGGCGATGTAGCCATGCACATGCTCGCCGCCGCCGAGCGGCAGCTTGCGGGTCACCAGGTCTATCGCCTGGATGCCATTGGTGCCTTCGTAGATCGGCGCGATGCGCGCGTCGCGGTATAAGGCCGCCGCACCCGTCTCCTCGATGAAGCCCATGCCGCCATGCACCTGGAGGCCGAGCGAGGCGACTTCGACGCCGACATCGGTCGAAAACGCCTTGGCGAGCGGCGTCAAAAGATTGGCGCGGTCGCGCCAATGCGCAGCCTCGTCACCATCGGAGACCCGTGTCATGTCGATGGCGTGGGCACAGCAATAGCTGATTGCCCGCGCCGTCTGCGTCAGCGCCTTCATGGTCAGGAGATTGCGCTGCACGTCGGGATGATGGACGATCGGCGCCATGCCGGCGCCGACGTAACCCGCCGCCTTACCCTGGCGGCGTTCATTGGCATAGGCGATCGCCTTCTGGGTAGCTGCTTCCGCCACGGCCACCCCCTGCATGCCGACGCAAAGCCGCGCGTTGTTCATCATGGTGAACATGCAGGCGAGGCCCTTGTTCTCCTCGCCGATCAGCCAGCCGATGGCGCCGGGCCTGGCGCCCTGGAACCCATCGCCATAAATCATGGTGCAGGTGGGCGAGGCATGGATGCCGAGCTTGTGCTCGAGGCCGGAACAGAACACGTCGTTGCGGCCACCGAGCGAGCCATCGTCGTTGACGAAAAACTTCGGTACCAGGAACAGCGAGATGCCGCGTGTGCCGGCAGGCGCATCCGGCAGCCGCGCCAGCACCAGATGGATGATGTTGTCGGTGAAATCATGCTCGCCATAGGTGATGAAGATCTTCTGGCCGAAGATGCGGTAGGTGCCGTCGCCGGCAGGCTCGGCGCGGGCGCGCAGGGCGGCGAGATCGGAGCCGGCCTGCGGCTCGGTAAGGTTCATCGTGCCCATCCATTCGCCGGAGACGAGCTTTTCGAGATATTTCGCCTTGAGGTCTTCCGAAGCATGCTTGTCGAGCGCTTCGACTGCGCCCATGGTCAGCGTCGGGCCGATGCCGAAGGCCATGGCGGCCGAATTCCACATTTCGAGCGCGGCGACGCCGAGCATGGTTGGCAGCGCCTGGCCACCATACTCCTCAGGACCGGAGAGCGCGTTCCAGCCGCCATCGATCCAGCGGCGATAGAGTTCCTTCCAGCCGGGCGGCGTGGTGACGGCGGCGTCCTTCAGCACGGCACCGTGTTCGTCGCCGATCTTGTAGAGCGGCGCCACCTCCTCGGTGGCGAAACGGCCGGCCTCGCCGAGGACGGCATCGACCAGATCCTCGCCCAAATCGCCGAACGCGCCGGCATCGAGGCCCGACTTCATGCCCGCCACATGCTTCAACGTGAACGCAATATCCTCGACCGGTGCCCGATACATGCCGCTCGATCCTCCTGATGCATCGGCCTCCCCCGACCCTAAGGCCGAGGCCGCCGCAAAACCATCCGCCTTTGGGCGGTCTCCCATCTTCTTTTTACGTAAACGTCAAATTTTGTCACGCGGATTTTGCAATCGCGCCAGCCTGTATTAAATTCGATCGATGCCGGATCGAGCCGACCGGCGAAAGACCAGAACCAGCCGAACGGAACCATCCATGCTCGCCAGACCCGACGCCTATCGCTGCATCGAATGCGGCCTGCCCTATCGCGCAACGGGATTCTGGCATCATGGCGGCCAACTGGAACACGGCGCCGCCTACTGGTCGGATCGCGGCATATTGTGCTCGCCGCAATGCTCGCTCGCCCACCACCGCAAGCGCGCCGCCGAAGGCACGCTGCGGCAAGAGCCCGCGCCCGACCCGTTTGAATTTCAACCGCTCATGCGACGCTGACTTGGCCGGCGCGAGCATCGGGAAGCATTTCCTTAACCATAGCGGTTCAGCATCTGCCTTTGATCAACGGGGATTGCCTGTTTGAAAAGGACGGTGCGCCTCTTTCGCCGCACGGCGCTTCTCGCTTTCGCAGCGACGATGGCGTTGTCGACGGCGGCAAAGGCCTCGGATTTTTCCGAGCCGTGGAAGAACGCCGACCGCGCGCTGGTGGTCGACGCCTACGAGTACAATTCCATCGACTGGGCGCAGCTTGCCACCGACAAGCGCATCGCCGCCTTCATCAACAAGGCGTCCGACGGCATGCCGCCGCCTTATTTCTGCTTCGGCAGCGAGACCGACGTGAAGCTCTGCAAAGCGCTGTGGAAGCGCCATGCGGTGACGCGCGAATTGTTCCAGACGCGCCGGGTCGTGGCCAAGGCACTTGGGATGAAATGGGGTGCCTATCATCTCGCCCGCCCCGGCAACCCGGTCGAACAGGCCAACAACTTCCTCGATTTCGCCGACCCCGCGCCGGACGATCTGATGGCCCTCGACATCGAGGGCATCGATCCGTCGCAATGGATGTCGCTCGACGATGCCGAGGAGTTCGTCCGCCAGGTGCACCGGCGCATCGGCCGCTTCCCGGTGCTCTACACCAACGGCAAGACGGCCCAATACATCGCCGACAACCGCTACAAGTACCGGCTGCTGTCGCGGCTGCCGATTTGGTACGCGCGCTACAAGCCTGATATCGACGTGCATTTTCCAATGGGCAACTGGCGGGGCTATGCGCTTTGGCAATTCTCGGCACAGGCCAATTGCGGCCGCCTCCGTTGCCCCTACAGGGTGGCCGGCACGCCTGACGATATCGACGTCAACGTCGCACCGACGGATGCCGCCACGCTACGCCAGCAATGGCCCTTTGGCGGGCTGATCGACGTGCCATCCGATTATCTTGCCAGCGTGCCGGTGCCGCTCTCGCGCGACGCAGCGCTCGCCGGCAAGGCGACCCTCATCTACGCCGATGTGACAACACCGCCAACCTTCGAGGAAATGGTCGCGGTGCTCGGTTCGCGCTGGTCGAAATTCAGCGACGGGTTCCGCATGCCTGTGGTCAAGACGGTGCCGCGCAGGCCTGGCTTCGGCATCGTGCAATATGTAGCCTGGGAGCGGACCGGACAGCGTTCACCCGAGCAGCTCGACGCCGCCTTTGCCGCGGCCGACCCGGTCAGCACTGCGTCGACCGAGATTGATCGCGGCCGGCAGTAGCGTTGCTACCTCGCCCGCTCGCGCGCCACGGCCTGCCAGCCGATGTCGCGTCGGCAGAAGCCATCCGGCCAATCAATCCGGTCGAGCGCGGCATAGGCTCGCGCCTGCGCCTCGCCGACGGTGGCTCCGGTCGCCGTGACATTGAGGACGCGGCCACCATTGGCAACCAACGCACCGCCGTTGATGGCGGTACCGGCATGGAATATCTGGACGCCTTCGCCCGCCGCGCCTTCGACGCCGCGAATGACCGAACCTTTTTCCGGCGTACCGGGATAACCCCTCGCCGCCATCACCACGGTGAGAGCCGCCTCGTCGCGCCAGCGTATGGAAGTGTGCGCCAGCTGACCGTCCACGGCGGCGTTGAGCAGGACCAGAAGATCGTCCTTGAGCCGCATCATCAGCACTTGGCATTCCGGATCGCCGAAACGGGTGTTGTATTCGATCAGCTTCGGCCCCTTGTCGGTGATCATCAATCCGGCGAAGAGAATGCCAGCGAAGGGCGCGCCTGATGCAGCCATGCCGCGCATGGTCGGCTCGATGATCTCGCGCATGGTGCGCTCGGCCATGTCCGGCGTCATCACAGGGGCCGGTGAATAGGCGCCCATGCCGCCAGTGTTTGGGCCGGTGTCGCCGTCGCCGACGCGCTTGTGGTCCTGCGCAGTGCCGAAGGGAAGCGCCGTGGTGCCATCGCAGAGGCAGAAGAAGCTCGCTTCCTCGCCGGTCATGAATTCCTCGATCACCACCTCCGCGCCTGCAGCGCCGAAGGAACCCTCAAAGCAGGCATCGATCGCCGCCCGTGCCTCGTCCAGCGTCATGGCAACGGTGACGCCCTTACCGGCCGCGAGTCCGTCGGCCTTGATGACGATCGGCGCGCCAGTCTTTTCGACATAGGCCTTGGCGGAGGCCAGATCGCCGAAACGGCCATAGGCGGCGGTCGGGATATCGTACCGGGCGCAGAGGTCCTTGGTGAAGCCCTTCGAACCCTCCAGCCGCGCGGCGGCCTTGGAAGGTCCGAAGACGCGGATGTTTTCGGCGCGCAGATCGTCCGCGATGCCGGCGACCAGCGGCCCTTCCGGACCGACCACGACGAGGTCGATTTTTTTCTCACGGCAGAAGGCCGTGACGGAAGCATGATCGGCGATATCGAGCTTCACCAGTTCGGCCTCGCCGCCGATGCCCGGATTGCCGGGGGCCGCGTAGAGCTTCGTCAATAGCGGCGAGGCGGCGATCTTCCAGGCAAGCGCATGCTCGCGGCCGCCGGAGCCTAGAAGAAGAACGTTCATGGCCACCTCTTGATGCAAACCTTGGAGAGAACCCGCTATTGCGCTCCGGGCGACGGGTCAAGGCATCAGGGTGTTTTGATCGGTTTTGCGCACGGGAACGTTATCCCCTGCCGAATATGGGCGCCGAATTCCGGCGCTCATATTCGGGCCCGCTTCAGCTCGGAAAAACGACCGGGAACCAGTCCTCGCGCAATTTCTGACCCGGCTGCATGCCATGGCCATGATAGGGCGGCGAGGTGCGGCCCGGCCGCTCGACATAATGGGCATCGTCGCCCACCCAGCGCAGCGACAACGCACGGCGCCGTGCCGCGGTCAAATTGCCGCGCGCGCCATGCGCGGTGCGGAAGTCGAACAGGATGGCGTCGCCCGGCTCCATCTCCCATTCAAGCACCTTCATCGACGGGTCTTTGTCGGGATCCGGCACCGGCAGATAATCGCCCTCGCCGGCATAAAAATTGCTGTCGTCGAGCCAGCGCACCGGCAGGATCATCTTGTCCCATTTGTGCGAGCCGGCGATCAGGCGCAGCGTCGCCTCCTTCACCGGATCGATGGGAATCCAGAAGCTCACCGTCTGCCGGCCGTCGACGAAGTAGTAGGGAATGTCCTGATGCCAGGGCGTTGGCTTCTGCGTGCCGGGTTCCTTGACCAGGACGTGATCGTGGAAGAACTGAGCGGTGCGCGACTGCATCACCGCTGCCGCCAGCTGCGCGGCCGGCGATTCGCGCACGACGCTGACGAATTCGGGAATGCGCTCCCAGTTGCAGTAGTCGTCGAAGAAGCTGCCGCGGCCGTTGGCGATATCGGACGCGGTGGCGCTGCGATTTTGCATGTTGCGCTCGATGCCGGCGGCAATCACATCGACCCAGCCCTTGAAGGCGCCGCGGATGCAGACCGCGCCGTCACGCTGGTAGTCGGCGATTGTGTCCGCGTCGATGATATCGGTGTCGATTGTACGGGCGGCGACTTGGAAAGCCATGATGTCCTCCTTCAGGATCGAGGCGACTATCGCAACCCGCATTCATTCAGTAAAATAATAACTTCTCATCTGACACATAGACCTGGACTATGAGCCTCACCCTTACCCAGTTGCGTTATCTGGTTGCCGTCGCCCGCCACGGCAGCGTCACCGGCGCGGCCAGGACGCTGAACATTTCGCAGCCCTCGATTTCGGTGGCGATTGACACGATCGAAAAGGATTTCGGCCAAAAACTGTTCGTGCGCCAGCGCGGCAGCGGCGTGTCGCTCACGTCCTTCGGCCGTGTCGTGGTGGCCAAGGCAAAGCAGGTTCTTGCCGAGACGGATGAACTCATGAACCTCGCTTCGGGCAATTCAGCTGTCGGCGGCGAGCTGGTGCTTGGATGTTTCGAGGATCTGGCGCCCTATTTCGCGCCGGGTCTCATCCGCGCCTTCTCCGAACGCCATCCAGAAGTCGACGTTATCGTTCGCGACGAAACGTTCGAGACGCTTGGTCGGCGTCTGGCGGACGCCGCCATCGACCTCGGCCTCAGTTACGATCTCGGCCTGCCCTCGCATTTCGCCCGCGTCCTGCTGCACGAGCTTAAGCCGCACGCGCTGCTGCCGGCAGGCCATGCGCTCGCCGATCGCCCCGAGGTCAGCATGGCGGACCTCGCCGCTTATCCGCTGATCACGACGGACCAGCCGCAGAGCTGGCAGCATATGCTCGACCTGTTTCGCGGCCGCGGCCTCTCGCCGGTCGCCGACAGGGCGACAAGTTCGTTCGAACTCCAGCGCAGCATGGTGGCGAACGGCTTTGGCGTCGCCGTCAGCTACACAAGGCCAAGCGGCGACCGCAGCTATGACGGGCTGCCGTTGATCTGCAAGCCGCTGTCGGATCCGCTGCCGATGCAGCGCATCATCCTCACCTACGACACGCATCAACGGGTGACGAACGCGGCGCTTGCCTTCGTCGAGACCGCAAAGTCCTGGTTTTCCACGCGCGACATCTTCACCGCCTGACGGGTTGGCGGCAGTTCCTCATCCGCTTGCCGCTTGACGGTTTCGACCGCTGCTGCCACTCCATGGCAATGGAACCGATCCAGTCGAAAGCCGCCCAGGGCCGTGTCGCCGATGCGCCGAACGGCCATTGGGTCTACCGCGTCCTGCCGCGTGCGATCTGGCCCTACGCGCAGCTGGCGCGGTGGGACAGGCCGATCGGCTGGCAATTGCTTCTGTGGCCGTGCTGGTGGTCGGCGGCGCTCGCCGCCAGCGCCTATCCCCGCCCCGGCGACCCGCTGCTGTCGCTGCTGCCGGCGCCATGGTATCTCGTGCTGTTCCTGGTCGGCGCGATCGCCATGCGCGGCGCCGGCTGCACCTACAACGACATCGTCGACGAGGACATCGACAACCAGGTCGAACGGACCCGGTCGCG
Organism: Mesorhizobium erdmanii; assembly: GCF_013170725.1. Classification (NCBI taxonomy): domain Bacteria; kingdom Pseudomonadati; phylum Pseudomonadota; class Alphaproteobacteria; order Hyphomicrobiales; family Phyllobacteriaceae; genus Mesorhizobium; species Mesorhizobium erdmanii. The sequence goes on from NZ_CP033361.1 coordinate 5,107,741, forward strand.
CCCGCTGCCGTCGGGCCAGGCGACGCGCCGGCGCGCCTGGCTGTTTCTCATCCTGCAGGCGCTGGTCGGCCTTGCCGTGCTCCTGCAGTTCAACAGCTTCGCCATCCTGCTCGGCGTCTGTTCGCTGGCGATCGTCGCCATATACCCATTCATGAAGCGGATAACCAACTGGCCGCAACTGTTTCTCGGCCTTGCTTTTTCCTGGGGCGCGCTGATGGGATGGGCGGTCGAGTTCGGCGATCTCGATGGCCCCGCCATCATGCTCTATATCGGCTCGATCCTGTGGGTGATCGGCTACGACACGATCTACGCGCATCAGGACAAGGAAGACGATGCCATTGTCGGCGTGCGCTCGACGGCACGATTGTTCGGCGACAACACCAAGTCGTGGCTGGTCGGGCTTTACGGCGGCACGCTGATCTGCTTTGCCATCGCCTTTGCCTCGGCTCAGGCGCCGGTGGTGGCGCTGGCAGGATTGATCGCCGCCGGCGCCCATATGGCCCGGCAGATCGCGGTCCTGGACATCAATGATCCGGACCAATGCCTGCGATTGTTCCGGTCGAACAACCAGGTCGGCTGGCTGATCTTCCTCGGCCTGATCGGCGGCGCATTGTGGGTGGCGCTGAAGCCGCTGGTGTAGGCTCCCTTCTCCCCGTCCCTATACGGGGAGAAGGTGGCGGCAGCCGGATGAGGGGCAGCGCCGACCTTGGAGGCGGGCTGAAATCCACTACACTGATGCCACGCGGATTCGCTTTTTTGAGGTGCTTAGTAGTTAGAGGCCAGCGCCGCCCCTCATTGTCCTGCCGGTGTCCAGCCGATAGATGGGTACCAGTTTGAACCGGATACATGGGTAACAGTTCTCCCCCTTATGATGGGTTCGCCGCCGCGCCAGGCGGTTTGGTTGGTGTGGCGCTTCGGCGAACCAGTTTCATGTGCTTGTGGTCGATGAAGCCGAGCGGATGGGCATAGAAGCGCATCGCCCATTCGCCGTTCTCAGTCTCTTCGATGGCAATCGGCTCGCCTGCCAGCGTGGCCGAGACGTAGATTTCGGCGCCCTGCCATTTGACGGCGCCGTTCTGGCGCACGCTGCGCACCGCCGCCTCGGCCGGATAATCCGGCTCGGGGGGCTTCCTGGGCATGGGACGGGTTGAGGGACAATAATGCTGTGATGGGGTGCCCATGCCAAGCGCCTCGTGCGGGCGCTCTTCATTGTAGCTGCGCCGGAAGGCCTCGAAGGCCTGGGCTTGAGCCGCCCTGTCGGCCTCCGGTGCCTTGGCCATCGGCAGCATGGTCAAATGGAAACGCTCATGGCGCCCGTTCTGCTGCGGCTTGCCCGGTTGGATGCGCTCAAGGGCGATGCCGAGCTTGATGAAGCGCGCCGCAAGCGGCGTCAGCCCGGCGACGCCGGCCGACGCAAATGGCGAGCCATTGTCGCTTCTGAACCGATCCGGCAGGCCGTTCTCCTCAAACAACCGCTCAAACACAGGCCAGGCTTCTTCATCCGCCGTCGAGCTTGTTGCCTCGAGCCCCAATAGGTAGCGGCTCGACACATCCATCACCGTCAGCGGTTCGCAACGCCATCCGTCGCGGGTCCGGAACCAACCCTTGTGGTCCCCGGTCCACACCGCGTTCGGCTCCGAAGCTTCCGGCCATGGCCCATTGCCTGCCGCCTTCCAGCGTTTGCGCCTACGCCCCACAAGTCCATGCCGCCTCAGAATCTCACCGGCCGTCGAGACCGCAGGCCAGCCGCAGCAGGGCTCCGCTCGCTTGAGCCTGGCCATGATCTTCTTGGGCCCCCACAGCGGGTGGATCTCCTTCATAGCCACGATCCGCCCCACCAAATCCTCGGCCGTCGCCCGGCCGTGATTGAGCGGCGCTCGCGGCCGATCGTGCAAACCTTCCGGACCAAACTCCCGATAACGCCCTAGCCATTTGTAGCCGCTCTTGCGCGAGATGCCGTAGGCCGCACACAGCTGCGTCATCGTCTCCTCGCCAGAAAGGCAGTCCACAACAAACCGGAGCCGCTCATCCATGATGCCAGTCTCTCGCCAAACCATCGCCGGTCCTCCCGGCGGACAAGAAAACTGTCACCCATCTAATCAGTCCATTCTGTTACCTATCTATCCGGTTCGGACACCGGACATTTCTCCCCGTATAGTGACGGGGAGAAATGACGCGCACGGCCTAGTCTCTCGAAATGATCTCTTCGCCGCCGATGACCAGCCTGAGACCGAGGTTGCCGGCCCTGCGGCGGGCGAGGAAGCGCGGACGGCGCGTGTTCGAAACGCGGCCCTTGCGGCGATCCTGTGGCGGCAGCGTCTTGATGGCGGCGCCGAGCGATTCTTCCAGGGTACGGGCGACGCCATCCGATTCGATCAACAGCATCGGCAGACGGTAGGCATCGGCCCAGGCGCGCCAGTCGGCCGCCACATCGTCGAGATCGTCGGCCACCAGAAGCGGCACCGACAGCATCGGATCGTTGTGCAGGAGTTCGAGGGTCACCGTGACATTGCCGTCCGGATCCTCCATCGCGCGGGCGGCGACGCCGCGGAACGCATTGGCGGGCAGAGCGATGATCGCCGGCACGCCGCTCATCTCGAGCAGGCGGCGGATCACGGCGCCACGATGGTCGATGGTGAAGGTCACGTCGCCATAGTCGTCGCGCGTGGCGTAGCTGACCATCTGGGGCAGTCGGAATGGGTCGAGGCGCATGTTGCGTCCCGCCCAGACTGGCTTCAGTCCGGTGTTCATAGAGTGCCTTCCTGTCTGTCTCCTGAGAGCCGGTGTCCGGTTCTCTCCGGGCCAGTTTTCCCGGCCTCGTTATGGGGAAACAGTAGCGCGGGCTCCTTACCGCCGCGCTTAAGAAAGTCGGTTAAATTTTGCTGATCTCAGGGATGGTTATCGGAATGCCACCGACCACAAGATGTTGAAAGGATCAGATAACCTTACCGGGATTCATGATGCCGGCCGGATCGAAAGCGGTCTTCACCCGGCGCATCAGTTCTATGGCCATCGGCGGGGCGGTGGCGATCAATTCGTCGCGCTTCAACTGGCCGATGCCGTGCTCGGCCGAGATCGAACCGTGGAAGGACCGCACGACGTCGTGCACGGCCTTGTTCATGGGATGGTAGAGGGTGAGAAACGCCTCGTCGTCGCCATCGACGGGCCGCGAAATGTTGTAGTGGAGATTGCCGTCGCCCATGTGGCCGAAGCAGACCACGCGGGCGCCGGCACTGACCGACGCCACCACGCCGGCCGCCTCTTCGATGAAACGCGGGATCGATGCGATCGGCACCGAAATGTCGTGCTTGATCGAAGCGCCCTCCGGCTTCTGGCATTCGGGCAGCGTCTCGCGGAAATTCCAGAAGGCGTCGCCTTGGGCAAGGCTTGCCGCGATCACAGCGTCGCCAACGATGCCTTGCTCGAGACCGTCCGTCAGCACCTCCTCGATCAGCGCCCGGCCGTCATCTTCCGAGCGGCCGGAGGAAACCTGCATCAGGACATACCAGGGCCAGTCGTCGGCCAGCGGCCGCACGACACCTTGACCATGCTTGAGCGTGAAATCGTACGGTCTCTTGCCGATCAGTTCGAAGGCGGTGAGCGAAGCGCCGGCGCGGTCGATGGCAAGGCTGAACAGCGACAATGCCGCCTCGGGCGACGACAGGCCAACGAATGCGACCTCGCGCCCCTTCGGCTTCGGGAACAGTTTCAGCACGGCGGCGGTGATGATGCCGAGCGTGCCTTCGGCGCCGACGAACAGGTCCTTCAAATCGTAGCCGGTGTTGTCCTTCTTCAGCTTGTGCAGATCGTCGAAGACCTCGCCCGTCGGCAGCACCACTTCGACGCCGAGGCAGAGTTCGCGCGCATTGCCATAGGCCAGCACGCCGGTGCCGCCGGCATTCGAGGAAAGGTTGCCGCCGATCTGGCAGGAGCCTTGCGCGGCGAGCGACAGCGGAAACAGGCGGTCGGCGGCGTCGGCCGCTTCCTGCAGCGTCTGCAGGATGACGCCGGCCTCCACTGTGACCGTGTTGGACAGGACATCGATCTCGCGGATGCGGTTCAGCCGCGACAGCGACAGGATGATCTCGCGTCCGGATCTGTCCGGCACCTGGGCGCCGACCAGGCCGGTGTTGCCGCTTTGCGGCACGATCGGCGTTCCCGTCTCGGTCGCCAGCCGCATGATCTGGGAGACCTCGTCGACGCTGCCCGGCCGCAGCACTAGCGATGTCGCACCATGCCAGAGCCCGCGCCGCTCGTTGAGGTAAGGCGCGATGTCCTGCTCGTCGCGTAGCGCGTATTTGTCGCTGACGATCGCCGCGAAGCGGTCGATGAGAGCGGGGTCGAGTTTCGCTGAAATTTCGGTCATGTGGGGAAACTATGGTGTGGGCTGTATGTTGTCACGAGGGGCTGCGGCCCGCGAGAGCCGGTCGTTGATGGCTTCGCCGAGCCCGTCGAAGGGAATCGTCTCGACGGCGATGGTGCGTGCGCCGCTGCGATCGAGTTCCTGCATGTAGGCGAAGAGATTGCTCGCCGCTTCGCGCAGATCGCCGGATACGGACAGATTTAGGGAGGCGACAGCACGACGCCAGCCTTCGGCCCGTCGATCGCCGAAAGCAAGCAACGCCTCACCCTCTTCAACATTTCCGGCATTGAGCCGAACAGCCGCGCCCGGCGCGTAATGCGAGGCGAGCATGCCCGGCGCCTCGATGCCGGCTTTATGGCCGCGCAACAGTTCCGCGCCGACGACCGCTTCGATGTCTTCGGCGGCAACACCACCCGGGCGCAGCAGTCGCAACCTCTCTCCTTCGGCCTTGACGATGGTCGATTCGAGCCCGACCGGCGTCGCGCCACCGTCGACCACCAGCCTGATGCTGTCGCCAAGGTCCGCCATCACCGCCTGCGCCGTCGTCGCGCTGATCTTGCCGGACGAATTGGCGCTGGGCGCGGCAAGCGGCCTGCCGAGTTTTGCGATGAGATCGCCGCCAAAGCCCCTCGGCATGCGCAAGGCGATCGTGTCGAGCCCAGCCGTGACCAGCGGATGGATACCGTTGCCAGGCCGTTGCGGCAGCACCAGCGTCAGCGGGCCCGGCCAGAACGCCTGCGCCAGTTTCCGCGACAGCGGATCGAACACAGCGATGCGCTCGGCCATCGCCATATCGGCCACATGGGCGATCAATGGGTTGAAGCGCGGCCGCCCCTTGGCCTCGAAGATACGCGCCACGCCGATACCGTTGGTGGCGTCACCGGCAAGCCCGTAGACGGTCTCGGTCGGGATGGCGACGACATCGCCGCCCTGAAGCAAAGCCAGCGCCCGCTCCAACGCTTCGCCGACGGCAAGTATCTCAGCCACTCTCGTCACCTCGCAGATGCTGGCTGCGTAGTACGATGTCGGCTGTTGGGCAAGCCGGCTGTTGGCCGGAGAGGGCCTTGGCGATTTATCAATTCCTAAAATGCTACATTCCCGCGAAAGCCGGCATCAATTCCGGGCTGCTATATGAGCAGCTTCTGGGCAAAGGGGAGCAGGTCATCGTGTCTGTGCGTATCTTGCTGGGTATCGTCACCCTGGCGGCGTTGAGCGGTGGAGTTCAGGCCTCCTCACTGGTCTTTCCCGACGCGCCGGCCAAGACGCCCTCGATTCTTGCACTGAAGGCAGCCGAGACCAGGGCAAGCGATGTGGTGTCCGTCGTTGCGCTCGGCGAGCCCGATGTCACCTATGAGCCCGATGTCACCGATGAGAAGGTGGCGGCGATCCCCAGCGCGCCCGAGGCACGGCACGGCTTCATGCGAGGCCCGATGATCATTCGCGGTGGTGTCGTCGGCGGCGATTTCACGCCACCGACACAAGCCAAGGCCCCGGCCGCGACCACCGCCGCTGCTCCTGCGCCGGCCCAGACGACGGCATCGGCGGCTCCAGCACCGGCCACGCAAAAGAAGCGGGCCGCACCGGCAGCCGCATCGCCCCCCGCTCCCGGGGTCGGCAAGGTCAAGTAGCGGCCAACGATTGTTGGGCTGGCAGATCGTTGACAGCTTGACGGCGCCCTGCGCACCATTGCCGCGCGAGCTCGTCCCGTCATATCTGGCCAGTCGAGGCCGCCGCCTGAATTTGGTCAAGCGATTCAGGCAAAGGGGCGGCTGGCAGACGGACTTCGCCGTCAAAAAGGGGGGTTGATCATGAGACTATCCAAGACCGTTACGGTGGCCGGGCTTCTGCTGGCGTCGCTGCTTGGCGCCAGTTCGGCGCAAGCCGATGCCATGCTGGGATCCTATGTCGCGCGCATTTCCCATCGCGACCATCAGGCAAGCGACGGCTATGCGCTGGACAGCGCCGCGCAGATGGTGCGGCAGGACCGCGCCAACTGGCACAAATTCCATCGCCGCGACAGCGACGATCAGGGTGATGGTTGGTTCAGGACCAACGACCAGCGCGCCGACCTGCAGCGCATGCTGGAGCGCCCCGGCGCGATGAGTTCCTCGACCAAGCGCGCCATCGTCAATGGCGAGCCGCTGATCCAGGTCGACGTCTACGAAAACAGCGTGCGCGTCAGCATCCTGGAGAACTGATCCGGGCAATCTGGGCCCAAAAAAAGAGAGGACGACGCTGATGCGCCGCCCTCTCTTTCGACAGAGTCAGGTTGAACTCTCAGGCCGCTTCGTCCTTGTCGTCGTCTTCTTCGGACTCGCCGTCTTCGGATTCTTCTTCGTCCTCGGCGTCATCGCCTTCGGCCTTCATGTCGGCGTCGTCTTCATCGGATTCTTCGCCGTCTTCGTCGTCGCCTTCTTCCTCGTCACCGTCCTCGGCGTCAGAATGATCGGCGGCCTCGACAGCCGTGGCAGCGGCATGATTGAGGGTGGTTTCGGAAGCGGATTCAAGCGCCTCGGCCTGGCCTGAGGTTTCTTCAGTCACTTCGATTTCGTGATCGGAATTCATGGAAGCCTCCGTTGGGTTGGGGAACATGTCCCTTTTGCCACGGAGAGATCATCGTCATATGACTGTAAGCCGGCTCGAACGGTCGGCTCGAAGATATTTTTGGTGGCTTCTCAACCAGCGATTTTCGAGAAATCCGCGACCTGACCGGTGGCTGCGCGGATGCGCGTGAGAAGCGCCAGACGGTTGGCACGCACCGCCAGGTCCTCATCATTCACTAGAACACCTTCGAAGAATGAATCAACGGGTTCGCGCAACGCGCTAAGCGCCAGCATGGCGGCGGAAAAGTCTTCGTTTTGAATCGCTTCGCCGGCTTGCTTCTCGGCCTGATTCACCGCCGCAAACAGCGATTTCTCAGCATTTTCCCTGAACAAAGCCGGCTCAACGGTGTCGGCGATCGCCGTTTTCTTCTTTTCCTCGGCGGCCAGGATGTTGGCCGCGCGCTTGGTGCCGGCGAGCAGGTTCTTGCCGTCCTCGGTGTCGAGGAAGGAGCCCAGTGCTTCGACGCGGCGCACGATCTGCAAAAGGTCATCCGACTGCGGCGTGATAACCGAGTCGATGAGATCATGCCGCGCGCCCTGATCACGCAGATAGACCTTGAGGCGGTCGTGGAAGAACGAGAGAAGGTCGGCGATGAACGGCGACAACGAGGCCGTCAGCTCCATCAGGCGCTGGCCGTCGAAGAACTCTCGCTCCTGATCGGCCGAGCCAAAAGTCTCTGCACTTGCCTTCGCCAACCCGCCTTTCAACAAGTTCGAAATCAGGCCCGCTTCCGACAACAGTCGGCTGGTCCCCTTGTATTCGCGAATCCGGGCATCGAGCGTCGCGACCACGCCACGGCTTTCTGCCCCTTCGCCTTTCTGTTCATACACGGCAAGGGCGGAAGAGACTGAAGCAGCAATGGCAATGGCCAACGAGAGCTTCAGCTTGTTCTCCAGAATGATCCTCACCACGCCAAGCGCCGCCCTTCGCAGCGCGTAGGGATCCTTCGACCCCGTCGGCTTTTCATCGATCGCCCAGAAGCCGACCAGTGTGTCGAGCTTGTCGGCGAGCGCCACCGCAACCGACACCGGATCGCTCGGTACGTAATCGGAGGGGCCTTGCGGCTTGTAGTGTTCCTCGACGGCAGCGGCCACGGACCGGTGCTCGCCCTGGAGCAGCGCGTATTTGCGGCCCATGGCGCCCTGCAATTCGGGAAACTCTCCGACCACTTCGGTGGTCAGATCGGCTTTGGCGAGGACGGCAGCGCGAGCAGCCAGCATCCGATCTGCTCCGACGGTCGGCGCCAGTTCTTCGGCTAGTTCTTTGATCCGCTCCACCCGCTCGCCTTGCGTGCCGAGCTTGGCGTGGAACGTCACATTGAGATGATCGAGCCGGGCCATGCGCTGGTCGAGCGGCTTCTTCAGATCGAGTTCGAATTTTTTCGCCGATGTCTCGAGTTCAGCAAGATCAGGCAAATCGCCCTGGTCGGTCGTCCAGAAATAGAGCGCGTCGGAGAGACGGGCGCGCACCACTTTGCCGTTGCCGTGGGCGATCTCCTTGCCGCCATCCCTGGGCTCGATGTTGGCGGTGAGGATGAAGCGGTTGGACAACGCCTCGCCTTCGCCTTGCGGGCGCGTGACAAAGCACTTCTGGTTGGCGCGGATGGTCAGCCGGATCACTTTGGCCGGAATGCCAAGGAACGCCTGCTCGAACTCGCCCATCAGCACGACGGGCCATTCGACCAGCCCGGAGACTTCCTCCAGCAAGCCTTCATCCTCGACCAGGTCGAGCCCGTTGGCGAAGGCAAGGTTGCGGGCGTCGGCAAGGATGATCTCCTTGCGCCGGTCGGCGTCGAGCACGACCTTCGCCGCCTCCAGCTTCGAGACGTAGTCGTCGAAGCGGCGGACGATGATTTCGCCGGGCGCCAGGAAACGGTGGCCATAGGTAACGTTGCCGGAGCGGATGCCGTCGATCTCGAAATCGACCACGACCGGCTCCTCGGTCTCCGGCCCGAAAGTGCACAGGATCGATTGCAGCGGCCGCACCCAGCGCAGCGACCCCGGCTTGGCCGAGGCCGGCCCCCAGCGCATGGATTTCGGCCAGGGGAAATTGCGGATGATGCCAGGCACCAGCTCGGCGATGATCTCCTCGGCCGCCCTGCCCGGCTTCGAAATGTGGGCGACATAGAAATCGCCCTTTTTCGGGTCGGAATGGATATGCGCCTCGGCGACCGAGGACAGCCCGGCCTTGCGCAGGAACCCCTGGACCGCCTGTTCAGGCGCCGATGTCGACGGCCCCTTGATGTCCTCGTGAATATCCTTCGAACGGGCGGTGAGGCCACGGATATCAAGCGTCAGACGCCGCGGCGTCCAATACTCGCGCGCTGCCTCATAGGTCAGACCCGACTCGACCAGACCGTCGGTCAGCATCTTCTTCAGGTCGCCCGCCGCCTTGCGCTGCATGCGCGCGGGGATTTCCTCGGAACGTAGTTCTAGAAGCAGGTCGGGCATAGGGTCAGCTCATGCGGGAGAGTGGTCCGCGCGGGGCATAGCAACTCGGCTGGCCGCTGTCACCCTTTCCGCGCGACGATCGCCGACTTCGGCTGATTTCCAGAAATTGTGGCCGCCCTGTCGGGCAGCGATGATCCGGCCCGTCCTTGGATCAAAGATTTCCATGAACCGAACGCAGCACTGAAGCCACACACGCTCAGGCAGGAAACTATTGGCTGAACGATCATGAAAACGGCATCCAGACTTCTGCAGATCGTCGCGCTCAGCGCCTGCTTCACCGCGCAGGTGCACGGCGCCTTCTCGATGCCGGGCGTGCGGCAGGCGCTGCGGACGATGGCTGGCCCGAGTGGCCAGATCCTGTCGCCGATCAGCGCTTCCCTCGAAATGACGAAGGGGACCTGAGGCAGAGCTTTGTTTGGACGCAAGCCCGTGGGAAAACCGCTTCGCACTTTTCCTGGAATTGCTCAGGCCGCCAATCCACCCGCCTGCGTCTTCAAAAACGCCTCGCCGCAGGCTTTCGCCAGATTGCGCACCCGCAGGATGTAGCTCTGCCGCTCGGTGACCGAGATCACGCCGCGCGCGTCGAGCAGGTTGAAGACATGGCTGGCCTTGATGCACTGGTCGTAGGCCGGGAAGACCATCTTGTGCATCGGCAGATTGTCGTTCGATGCCGGCGCACCGGCCTCGAGCAGTGCCTTGCACTCGGCCTCGGCGTCCTCGAAATGCCTGAGCAGCATCGCCGTGTTGGCGTATTCGAAGTTGTGGCGCGAATATTCCTGTTCGGCCTGCAGGAAAACGTCGCCATAGGTCACCTTGTCAGCGCCCTCACGGCCGTTGAAGTTGAGGTCGTAGACATTGTCGACGCCCTGCACATACATGGCCAACCGCTCCAGCCCATAGGTCAGTTCGCCGGCCACCGGCGCGCATTCGATGCCGCAGACCTGCTGGAAATAGGTGAACTGCGAGACCTCCATGCCGTCGCACCAGCACTCCCAGCCCAGCCCCCAGGCGCCGAGCGTCGGGCTTTCCCAGTCGTCCTCGACAAAGCGGATGTCATGTAGCAACGGGTCCACGCCGATCGCCGCCAGCGAGCCGAGATAAAGCTCCTGCAGGTTCGGCGGGTTCGGCTTCAGGATCACCTGGTACTGGTAGTAATGCTGCAGCCGGTTCGGGTTTTCGCCATAGCGCCCATCCTTGGGACGGCGCGAAGGCTGGACATAGGCGGCGTTCCAGCGCCTTGGCCCGAGCGCGCGCAGCGTCGTTGCCGGATGAAACGTGCCGGCGCCGACCTCCATGTCGTAGGGCTGCAGGATGACGCAACCATAGGCCGCCCAGTAATTGTGCAAGGTCAGGATCAGCCCCTGGAACGAGCGGCTGGGGTGCATGTGGGCGGGGATTTCAATCGTCACGGTGGCCTCGACAGCAAAGGCTAGCTTGCCGGCCCGTCCTAGAGACACGGCGTCGAAGCGTCAAGCAAGGCGCGTCGGATGCGGAGCAATCATGGCTGTGCTGCGCGATGTTGAAGGTTCGCCGAAGACTGGCCCATTGCCCGCCTCGAGAGGTTGCGGTCATTTCGATCTCTCTACAACCCGACGCACAGGTTCAGCCGTGTCCAGTTCCATCATCGTCCGTTCCGTCACACGCCAGGATTTCGACCGATGGTTGCCACTATGGGACGGCTACAACGCATTTTATGGTCGCTCAGGCGACACGGCACTGCCAAGCGAGATCACCACCATGACATGGTCGCGCTTCTTCGATGCCTATGAGCCGGTGCATGCGCTGGTAGCCGAAAGCGAGGGACAACTCCTCGGCCTCGTGCATTATCTCTTCCATCGCAGCACCACGGCGATCGCGCCGAACTGTTACTTGCAGGACCTTTTCACCACGCAGGCTTCGCGTGGAAAGGGCATAGGCCGGGCGCTGATCGAGGGCGTCTACGAGCGCGCTCAGGCCGCAGGCTCAGGCCGGGTGTATTGGCTGACGCACGAGACCAATGAGACGGCCATGAAGCTCTATGACAAGATCGGCGAGCGCTCCGGATTTGTCGTCTATCGAAAGCTGTTCTAACCCAGTTTTCGGCGCATCGGCGGGCGTTGGACGGCGGTTCAAAACGGAAACGGGGCTCCGAGAGCCCCGTTCGCATCATTACGATGAGCTTGCTCACCCCTTCGGAGCGGGCACCGGCTCGGGCTTGACCTTCGGGGTTTCCTGCGCCGTGTTGGACTCGATCGGCGGCAGACCCTTCATCAGCTTCTGCTGCAAAGTGGCGAGCACATCGGGATCGGGCTTCAGGTCGCGAGCCTGGTTCCATTGGAAGGTGGCTTCCAGCTTGCGGCCGACGCGCCAGTAGGCGTCGCCGAGATGATCGTTGAGAACCGGATCTTCCGGCTTCAGCGATACGGCGCGCTCCATCTCACGCACCGCGTCGTCGAACCTGCCGAGGCGGAAATAGGCCCAACCCAGCGAATCGACGATGTAACCGTCGCTCGGCCTGAGATCTACGGCCTTCTGGATCATCGCCAGGCCTTCCTTCAGGTTGGTGTTCATGTCGACCCAGGAATAGCCGAGATAGTTCAGCACCTGCGGCTGATCGGGTTGCAGTTCCAACGCCCTGCGGAAATTCGGCTCGGCCTTCGGCCATTCCTTCAGGCGCTCGTAGGCGATGCCGCGCTGGTAGAATATGTTCCAGTTGGAGGCGGTCGGCGTCTTCAGCACCTCGACGGCCTTGTCGTAGAGGGTAGCGGCCGAGCGGAAATCGTCCTTCGAGGAATAGACCCCGCCGAGCGCCAGATAGGCGCGCATGTCGTTGGGATGGGCCTCGACGAAGGCCTTCAGATGGGTGATCGCCTCGTCATGGCGGTCGAGATCGGCAAGGTTGAGGCCAAGCTGCAGGTCCGAAAGCTCCTTCAGCGGCGAAGAATCGGGGATGCGCCGATAGAGCGCGATGGCGCCCTCGCCGTCCTTCAACTGCTCGGCGACGGCAGCAAGCTGCACGAGAGCCGCGTCGCTGTCAGGCCGCAGGGCCAAGGCATATTGCAGATAAAGGCGAACGAACGGCTCGCCGCCGCCACGGTTGAGCGCGGTGGCGAGATCGAGCAGAATTTCGGAAGCGCCGTCGGACGGGCCGGAGACGAAGGGCGCAATCTTGTCGCCCTTGGCGATCCGGTCGCGCAAGGCGACGATTTCCAGCTTGCCCGGCGAAAATGCCTCGGCCTGGTCAAGCACCGAGACGGCCTTGTCCTTTTCACCCTTGCGCGCCAGGAACGAGGCATAGGCCTGCGCATTGCGCATCCAGGTTTCAGGCGCGGCACCGCCTGCGGTGGTATCCTGCATCGTCGCGGCGTAGATCGCCTCGGCCTTTTCGGGCATGCCGGAGGCATCGGCGATCAGAGCGCGGTGGAAGGACTTGAACAGGCCGAACCAGTCCGGCCCCTGCAACTTGTCGATGGAAGCCATTGCATCGGCGGCCTCACCGGCGCCTTGTTGCGCCCAGCCGGACATGACGCCGGAGATGAGCCGGTCGAGGTCGGATTCCATCGACAGCTTGAGCCAGTACTGCGCCTTGGTGAAATCCTTCTTGTGGAAGGAATCGACCGCCAGGGCCAGACGCGAGAAGCGCTCGACATCGGGCACTTGCTTGAGCTTGTCGGCATAGACGAGGGATTCGTCGAAGCGGCCTTGTGCGATCAGCGACAACATCAGGCTCTGCTGCAAGCCAGTGTCACTCGGATCGAAGGCCAGGGCTTGCTTGTAGTAGGCGATGGCGCTGTCGAGGTCGTTGTCGCCTTCGGCGATACGGGCGGCCAGATAGGCACCCGAGAACGACGAGATCTTGACTGGTTCGGTGGATTGCTTGGCATAGGCCGGCAAAGCCGAGATCGCCATGCCCGTCACAATTGCCAGCCTTGTCAGCCAGCGCGCACGTCCTTGCTGCATCGTATCCCTTTCAGCCACGCGTGATCTCCGCGTCAGCGGGATCGACGTAGACTCGATCTTTCCGGGCAAAGCATGGCCTTTTTGGGGTCGCGCTTCAATCCGCCTGAAATTCACAATCGGGTCACCCGATTAACAAACTATGGCGACGCACAACACTATCGGTTCGGCACAATAGCAGATCGTGTCTGGGAACTACAGAGTTGGGACCCTGACATCGCGATACCCGCCTGCCGCCACGGTGGTGCACAGGCTTGCCCACTCGCAACCCTGGCAAGCTTCGCGCGTCACGCCGGCCGAAAAGGCCGCGCGCAGGCCGGCGAGCATTGCCGCGTCGAGGCTCAAGCGGGCGCCGGCCCGGATCGGCCGGCCCAGCAATTTGCCGACATCGCGGGCCGCAAGCTCGTCGCGGGCGGCCGCACTGTCGCGACGGCAGTGCGGATCCACCTCGCTTAGCAGCGGCTGGCAGATATCGTCGGGGCCGAGGACGATCAGGATATCCTCGCCCCGGCCAAGACGTTTCGCGATCACGTCATAATTCGCGACGAAGGCTGCGCTGTAGCCCTTGCCGACATAAGTCAGCAGGCAAAGCAGATGGTGAGAGCGCAGCCTGACGGTCATGCCGATTATGACGCTTTATTGGCCGAACCCGCCTTGTTGCCGGAAATCAGCTTCAGCGTCGCCGCACCGAGCGCCGACTTGAGCACGCCGCCGACGATGAACGGCAAAAAGCCGGAAACGATCGCCTCCTTGGCGCCGATGATGGCAGCGAGCCAAGCCGTGCCGATCACCAGGCAAAGCAGGTTGCCGAGCAGCATGGCGAGGAACGCAAGGCCAACCCGGTTGCCGTTCCAGCCACCTTCGGCAAGCCAGCCGACCAGAGCGCCGACAATGGGAAACGACAGGAGATAGCCGCCGGTGTAGAACCAGGAGGCCCCACTGGCCAGCACCGGGAGGCCCACCCAGCCTTCGGCCAACCAGGCGACGATTGTGAGCGCGCCAAGCCGCCAGCCATAGAGCGCACCGATCAGCGTCACGGCGAAGGTCTGCATGGTCACCGGCACAGGCACCATCGGCACTTCGATGTGAGACGAGAGCGCCAGGAGCATCGTGCCGAGAACGACGGCAACGCCCTGCCATGCGTAAGAGCGGTCCTGCAGGCGCAGCGGGCTGAAGGCAGGCTTGGGAGACGAAAGGGTGATATCGGTCACGGCGGTTTCCCTGGTTGGTTTGAAATTATAGATAATTTCTAGGTTCGATCTATTATCGAATCCATATTTATCGCGCGATGGCAAGGCCTCGCATCGGAAACGCCGTCCCTAAGCCGAGCGAAATGCGGAGATGCGCCAACGAAATTGCGAAAGCTCGCCGATCTGCGACCTTCTACCCGACGATGGCAAAAGCTTCGCGCACCCCGCCGGACGCGGTCTTGACCGGCTTGCGGCCGATCCACTGGACATGACGCCCCAGCGTCGCGGCGGCCGATTCGGTGTTTCCCTGCCGCAAGGCGGTCAGGATCGCACGATGGTCCTGATCGGTGCGCGCCTCCCATTCCGAGCGCCACGCCGCGAACAGGAAGCGGGCGCTGGCCGCATGCAGGTCATCAATGGTGGCGAGCAGGCGCGGCATGCCGCAAGGCGCCAGGATCAAGCGATGAAAGGCGCGGTTGGCTTCTTCCCAGGACCTGACGTCGCGGGACTTGTCGCCGGCCTTGGTCGCTTCCTCGGCGCGATCGAGAATGGCTGATGTCAGATGCGGCGCGGCATGGCGAAGCGCCAGCACTTCAAGGGCGGCCCGCATTTCGGCGACTTCCTTGACCTCACCGAGATCGAAAGCCGCGACGCGCACGCCGCGGCGCGGCTCGCTGACGGCCAGGCCTTGCGCCTCCAAACGGCGGAAGGCCTCACGCACCGGCACGTGGCTGGTGTGGAACTCCTCGGCGACATGATCCTGCCGCAGCCGCGCCCCAGGCTCGATCGCGCCCGAGATGATGCGGTCCGCCAGCGCCTTGCTGATGCGCACCGCGATGGTGTCGTCCGTGCCCTTTGCCATGTTTTATAGATAATTTGCGGCAAGGCAGCTTGTCGAGACGACGTGCCCATATTCACAGATTTCCTCCCTCCAGAACGAACCGGAGAGAGTTCCGCGAAAGACAGCCGTTCAGTTCACCCGGCTGATGCAGAAATCGATGACGTCGATCAAAGCCGATTTCTGCGGCGTTTCCTCCAGCGGCGCCAGCGCATCGCGGGCGATTTCGCCGAAATGGCGGGCGCGCCCGATCGTGTCGGCAATGGCGCCGTGGCGGGTCATCAAGCCGATCGCTTTTTCGAGGCCCGCGTCGTCGACGACATTGTCTTCGATGGCGCGCTTCCAGAAGGTGCGCTCGGCCTTGGTGCCGCGCCGGTAGGCGAGGATGACCGGCAATGTCACCTTGCCCTCGCGGAAATCGTCGCCGACATTCTTGCCCAGATCCTTGCTGGTGCCGCCATAGTCCAGCGCATCGTCGATGAGCTGGAAGGCAAGACCGAGATTCATGCCGTAGGAGCGCAGGGCGGCGCGATCGTTGCGGGTCGCCTGGGCGATGACCGGTCCAACTTCGGCGGCAGCCGAAAACAGCGCCGCGGTCTTGGCCTTGATGACCGCGAAATGCTCGTCCTCGGTGGTTTCGAGGTTCTTGGCGGCGGCAAGCTGCATGACCTCGCCCTCGGCGATGATCGAGGCAGCGCTCGACAGGATGTCGAGCGCTTCCAGCGAGCCGACATCGACCATCATGCGGAAGGCCTGGCCAAGCAGGAAGTCGCCGACCAGCACACTCGCCTGGTTGCCCCAGATCATGCGGGCGGTCTTCTTGCCGCGGCGCATGCCGCTCTCGTCGACGACGTCGTCATGGAGCAGCGTCGCCGTATGCATGAATTCGACCGAGGTGGCGAGCTTGACGTGCCCTTCGCCGGCATAGCCGAACATCTGCGCGGCGGCGAGCGTCAGCATTGGCCGCAGCCGTTTGCCGCCGGACGATATCAGATGATTGGCGACTTCCGGGATCATCTCGACATCGGAGCCGGCCTTGGACAGAATCAATTCGTTGACGCGCCCCATATCGGCCGCCGTCAGATCGATGAGATCCTTGATGGAGGCGGGTTCCCGCTTCCCGTTTTCGATGTTGAGAACGACACCCACGAAATCACTCCCGTCTTGGTATAACGCGTGCGACGGCACCCTTAGTCCCAATATGAACTCTATGGCGGCGGACACGGCCACGGCAAGTGGCGAATTGGCGCGGCGTGGTGACAGCCTGTTAACGATCGCGGTGGGAACAGGCCCTGCCACGGAACTCCCCGCCCGTTTACATCAATGGCGCAAACTGCGAGTTTCATACGATGATAGAGCTTGTCCGCACCAACGATGCCGTGATCATCTCCTTTGTCGAGTCGCTGATGCGCGACGCCGGCATCGCCTGCTTTGTCGCCGATCAGAATATGAGCATTCTCGAAGGGTCGATCGGTCTTTTGCAAAAGCGCGTCATGATCGACGCCGACCAGGCCGATGCGGCGCGGCGTATCCTGAAAGATGCCGGCATCGAAAACGAAATCCGCCAGAAGTAATGGCTGAAGCCGCCGCCCTTGCCCCGGACACGCCGGCCCACACGGTCGACGCCTTCCATCGAGGCCGATTCTGGCTGGTACAGCCCAAGCATGGCGGACATCGTGCCGGGATGGACGCGATGATGCTGGCGGCATCGGTGCCATCCTCGTTTGACGGACGCCTCGCCGATTTCGGCGCCGGAGCGGGAGCTGCCGGCCTGGCGGTGCTGTCGCGCTGCCCGGCCGCCAAGGCCGTGCTCGTCGAACGCGCGCCGGAAATGGCGGCCTTTGCCGCGGCCACCCTTGCCCATCCCGGCAATGCCCATCTCAGCGATCGTGCATCGGTGCTTGTCGCCGATGTCGCGGTTTCGGGCCGGGCCAGAGGAGCTGCCGGTCTGGCCGACAATGACTTCGACTACGTCATCATGAATCCGCCCTTCAACGCCGCCCGGGACCGCGCCACGCCTGACCGGCTGCGAAAAGAGGCGCATGTCATGGAAAACGGGCTGTTCGAGCGCTGGATCCGCAGTGCGGCGGCGGTGGTCAGGCCGCGCGGCGGGCTTGCCGTCATCGCGCGCCCCGAACAGCTCGGCGCCATTCTCGAAGCGATGTCAGGCCGTTTCGGCGATGCCGAAATGCTCGCCGTGCACCCTCGCCCCGACGCCGCGGCGATCCGCATCATTGTGCGGGCAGCGCTAGGCGCGCGCGGAAAGCTCGCCATCCGCCCGCCGCTGATGCTTCACGCGCAATCGGGCAACGGGCCTGACGAGCGCAGCGAAATGATCACCAACGGCCTCGCCTCGCTGTTTGGAGATTGAGCTATTCCTGGCCGCCGCATTGCCGTTGGCCGGGAAATCCCTACATGCCAGCAACCCATCGACCGGAGACCGCGCCCTCGTGAAACGCCTTTTCAACCGACTGCTGCCGAAATCCTGGCGCTCCACTGTCGTCACCATTCCGGTCATCCGGCTCCAAGGTACGATCATGGCCGGCGGCCAGTTCCGGCAGAATCTGTCGCTGGCCTCCACGGCCGGCCTCATCGAAAAGGCGTTTTCCTTCGATGCGCCGGCAGTCGCCATCTCGATCAATTCGCCCGGCGGGTCGCCGGTGCAGTCGCGGCTGATCTTCAAGCGCATCCGCGACCTGGCGGTTGAAAAGAACAGACAAGTTCTGGTCTTCGTCGAGGACGTCGCGGCCTCGGGCGGCTACATGATCGCGGTTGCCGGCGATGAAATTTTTGCCGATCCGTCCTCGATCGTCGGCTCCATCGGCGTAGTCTCGGCATCGTTCGGCTTTCCGGAGCTGATGAAGAAGATCGGCGTCGAGCGCCGTGTCCACACCGCCGGCCAGAACAAGGCGGTGCTCGATCCGTTCAAGCCCGAGAAGAAGGAGGATATCGAGCGGCTGAAGGCGCTGCAGCTCGAGGTGCACGATACCTTCATCGATCTGGTCAAGGAACGTCGCGGCACGAAGCTGAAGGACGATCCGGACCTGTTCACCGGTTTGTTCTGGACCGGCAAGAGGGGTTTGGAACTCGGCCTCGTCGATGCGCTCGGCGACATGCGCACCGTGCTGAAGACCCGGTTCGGGTCCAAGACCCAGCTGAGATTGGTCTCGGCGCCGCGCGGTTTCCTCAGTCGCTTCGGTCTGTTCGGTTCGAACAAGGGCTTTTCAGCGCCCGATATTGCCGCAGCTGCCGCCAGCGGCGTTATCGATGCGGCGGAAGAGCGCGCATTGTGGGCTCGCTTCGGGCTTTGAAAACTTAGCAGAACCGTCTACCATAAGAGTTTCTAGTCCTATGCATGCCGTTTTCCCAAAACCGGACACAGTTTTGGGCGACATGCATTAACCGACCCGACCGGCCGCCTTCGCCGGCCCAGCGTGGGAGGAGTTTTGGTATGCCGCAGATCATTTTCTTCACCGCCGTCGGCGTCGCCGCCTATTTCGGCTACCGGACCTTCGTGCGCGAAGCCGAGCGGGTGACGGCAAAGGTGCGGCGCACCGAAAAGCAGGCGGCCAACGGCGCGATGGGAACGCTGGTCAAGGATCCAAAGACCGGCGAATACCGGCTGGCCAAGGACTGAGCATCATTTCGCTTACATCAGTTGCGGCGGACACCGACATCGGTTCGCGTATTTGGCATGCGCATGCCAAGATCAATCTGGCGCTGCATGTCACCGGCCGGCGCCCTGACGGTTATCACCTGATCGAAAGCCTGGCGGTGTTCACGCGTTTTGGCGACCGAGTCGAGATCGCGCCTGCGAACAGCGACGATTTCATCGTGTCCGGCCGCTATGCACCGGCGATTCCGGTCGACGCCAGCAATCTGGTGCTCAAGGCGCGCGATGCCTTGCGGCGCGAGGCCGGCTCCGAGCGGACACCGCCCGTCTCCATAAAGCTCGAAAAGAACTTGCCGGTCGCGTCCGGTGTCGGCGGCGGGTCGAGCGATGCGGCGGCCGTATTGCGCGGCCTGGCGCAGACATGGGCCTTGGACATTGACGACGCCGGACTGGCACGGATCGGGCTGTCGCTTGGCGCCGATGTGCCGATGTGCCTGGCGGCAAAGCCGCTGGTGGCGCGCGGCATTGGTGACGAACTGTCGATGGTGCCGGACTTTTCGGCGCTGGGGCTGGTGCTGGTCAATCCAGGCACGCCGGTCTCCACGGCGGATGTCTTCGCGGCACTTTCCCGCCGCGACTACGAACCCCTGCCGCCGCTGCCGCGCAGCATCGATTTTCACAGCCTGCGCAACTGGCTGGAGGCGACCCGCAACGATCTCGAACCGGTGGCGCTGGCGCTGCAGCCCGCCATAGGCAGGGCGCTGTCATGGCTCGATAAGGCCGGATCGGGATTCTCACGCATGTCCGGATCGGGCGCGACCTGTTTCGGCCTATTCGAGACCGGCAATGTCGCCAAGCGCGCGGCGGCAGAGATACGCGGCCGCCAGCCCGACTGGTTCGTCGCGGCGACGCGCAGCATGACATCGGAGGTTGAGTGAGGTGGCTGGGATCAGCGAGAGCCGTTCGTTCATTCCCGTGCGCATCGCGGTTTTGACGGTTTCCGACACCCGCAGCCTTGCCGACGACAAATCCGGCCAGACGCTGGCCGACCGCATCACCGAGGCCGGCCACATCCTGGCCGCCCGCGATATCGTCATCGATGACCGCGACAAGATCCGCGACACGGTCCTGGCGTGGTCGCGCGACAAGACCATCGATGTCGTCATCACCACCGGCGGCACCGGATTCACCGGTCGCGACGTGACGCCGGAGGCGCTGGAGCCGATCTTCGAAAAGCGCATGGACGGCTTTTCGGAAGTGTTCCACCGCATTTCCTACGACAAGATCGGCACCTCGACGATCCAGAGCCGGGCTACCGGAGGTGTCGTCAACGCCACTTTCGTCTTCGTGCTGCCGGGTTCGCCCGGTGCCTGCAAGGACGCCTGGGACGGGATCCTCAAGGCGCAGCTCGACTATCGCCACATGCCCTGCAACTTCGTCGAGATCATGCCGCGCCTGGACGAACATCTGCGGCGCGGCAAGTCGGCTCCGTAGCACCGAAGCTGAAGCCCCCGTTCCACACCGCGTTTGCCAGGCAAAACGGCGCCTTTGCCTTCGAAAGGCCATTCCAAACCGCGTGCCGGCGAACGTACTTTCTCGTGGAGAGGCAACAGCCTATCCCGACAAGGACGATGCGATGAACGAGCATGGCGGCGGATGCCATTGCGGCAACATACGCCTTCGATTTTCAACAGAACTCGATCCTTCGCAGATCGAAGTCCGCGCCTGCCAATGCGACTTCTGCATCAAACACGGCTCGCGCGCCATCGCCGATCCGGATGGCAGGCTGATCGTCGCGGTCGAGGACGAAGCCCGATTGCACAGATACCGGTTCGGGTTGCGCACGGCCGACTATTTGATCTGCCGTGACTGCGGCGTCTATGTCGCGGCGGTCACCAGCGATGACAGGAAGCCAAGGGCAATCGTCATCGTCAATGCGCTGGACGACCGGTCGCTGTTCGTCTGCGAACCGGTCGCCGTGGACTATGATGCCGAGAGCCGGGAAGGCCGTGTTGCCCGGCGACGGGCGCGCTGGATGCCGGTGAAAATTCTCTAGGCCTTCAACGGATGACCGGCTCGCCGTGAAAACGCCGGCGCGAGGGGCGCGAAACGCCGAAGCCGACTTCCATCATCAGCCGCGGCGTGCGCGCCGGCACTGTGCCCATGTGGAAACCAAAGGGGTCCTCGACGAAGCCGAGGCCCGCTTCGCCGGTCAGCGTCACCGGGCTTTGCTCGCCATAGACGTCCAGCACCTCCTGGGCGGGATGGCCGACCAGCAAGGTGAGCTGGTGCTTTATGGCCCGCTTGTTGTGGCTGCCCCTGACATAGACATGCGGACCGGTGTCGGCGTCGACGGGCTTGAGGTAGAAGAAGAATTTCAGCATGCGCCAGTCGTCGAGGTCGAAGTGATACTTGCCCAGCGAGGCGAGGTTCTTGTCGGCGTCGGAGGCTTCGCCGGTTGGAAAGCTCCACCACACGCGCGTCGTGATCAGTTTCGCCTGAGCTCCGAGATAGTGCGCGGCAATGTCGAGAAGCAGCGGATCGCGCTGTATGGCTGTTGCCGCCGGGCAATCGAGGATGCGTTCGAAATAGTGCCCGCTGAGCAGCGAGCGGTCCAAGCGTTTCTCGGCCTGGGCATGCTCGCCCGGCATGAATTCGAGACGGCGGTCGAAATTGCCGAAGCAAGGCGTGCGCCCGGCGAAATCCGAGATCTCCTGATGAACCTCCGGCGGTAGGACAAGGCCTGAAAACAGGCCGTCGGACCGCAGCGCGTCGACCACCGCCGCCCGCTCGACGCCCGAAAACATCGTGTCCCCGACATTGTCGTCAGGATGGGCGCGTTTTGCGCCCAGCCAATGCATCCGGCGCCCAGCCATGGTGCGCGCCAGC
Source organism: Mesorhizobium erdmanii (assembly GCF_013170725.1). Lineage (NCBI taxonomy): Bacteria > Pseudomonadati > Pseudomonadota > Alphaproteobacteria > Hyphomicrobiales > Phyllobacteriaceae > Mesorhizobium > Mesorhizobium erdmanii. Next base: position 5,129,624 of record NZ_CP033361.1, read on the forward strand.
ATGAACATCGGCAGCCAGGCGGGGTTTTCGCGCAGGTCCGTAAGATAGGTCGGGATGCGCACCGCGATGCGCCGCAACAGGCTGCCATTGCGCGCAATGGCCTCGAGACTGGCGGCGCCGGATTTGTCTGGGGTTGAAAGGTTCATCGGGTCCTCGTTCATGAGGATGACACCCGATGCCGCATCGGTGTTCACCACTCGTATGACCCAAACCCACTTCACCCGCCTCGGAGGAAGGCTAACCCCGCGTCAGGTTTTGTGCAATGCACAATGGACAGAGCAGATGCAAAAAATCACTTCGGCGCCCGGTGCTGCTGCTTCGGCGGCGCCACCCAGATCTCGGCGTCGAGCTTCTTTGTCGCCAGGCCGCGTGCCAGGGCCTCGGCGCTGCCGGCGCTCTTCGACAAGGAAGCGGCTTGCCGCTTGCTGATCACCAGCCCGTCGGCGAGCGCCCGGTTTCCCGAAAAGACCCGCGCCAGGAACGGCATGCGGCTGCCGCGTGCACGCGAAAACCGCGCCGCCATGGTTTGCCTGGCGGTGTGGGCAACGACCGCTTCGATCCAGCCCTCCACGAGCCGCGCGCCCGGCTCCATGAGCAACAGCCAGTCACCCTTGGCCTGCCGGATCCCGGCGGCGACACCGCCGCTCGCCACATAGTGGCACCCGGCATGCTCGGCGACATGATGCGTCTGGTCTGTGGAGCCGGTATCGCAGACGACGACCTCGCGCACCACGCCCTCGACCGCGCCGCCGATCAGCGAGGCGAGCGTGCGGGCGAGAGCCTCCTCGTCATTGCGCGTTTCGATGAGAACACTGAGCATGTTTAGCCGAATAGCGGAAAGCCGCGCACAGCGCCAGTTTTTGCGGCGCGGCATAAAAAGTTCTTGCTTTGTTCTCACTGAAGAAATAGGAATAATTTCATGAACAGAACGATTCGACACAACATGGACAGTCCCTGGGAGCGGGCCAAGATGGAACCGATCGCGCGTGCCGACATTGCAGCCTTTGGGGCAGGACGAGCCGAAATGGCCAATGCGATGATCGAGCAGAGTGGCATGCGTATCCGTCCGGACCGCAATCGCGGCCGCTCGGCGGGCATCAATCCGTCAGGCCGGTTCGAACCTGTCAGCCGGCATGTCTTCGACGATGGCTGGAGTTCGCTGGAGGAACTGCCGCCGTTCAAGACAGAGGTGCAGGTGGAAAAGCCTCGCACCATCATCACCCGCAATGAATCGCCCGACATTTCCTTCGACCGGTCGATCAACCCCTATCGCGGCTGCGAGCATGGCTGTGTCTATTGCTTCGCGCGGCCGACGCACGCCTTCATGGGCCTGTCGCCGGGGTTGGACTTCGAATCCAAGCTGTTCGCCAAGCCAGATGCGGCGCGGCTGCTCGACAAGGAGCTGTCGAAGGACGGCTACCAGCCGCGCACCATCGCCATCGGCACCAACACCGATCCCTACCAGCCGATCGAGAAACAGTACCGGATCATGCGCGAGATCCTCGAAGTGCTGGAAGCGCGCGGCCATCCGGTCGGCATCGTCACCAAATCCGCCCTGGTGACGCGCGACATCGACATATTGTCACGCATGGCCGAACGCGGGCTCGCCAAGGTGGCATTGTCGGTGACGACAATGGACCGCATGCTGGCCAGGACGATGGAACCCCGCGCGTCGACGCCGACCAAGCGGCTCGAAGCGATCCGGCAGCTTTCGGATGCCGGCATTCCGGCTTCGGTCATGGTGGCGCCGATCATCCCCGGCCTTACCGACCAGGAGATGGAACGGATCCTCGATTCGGCGCGCGCCGCCGGAGCGCGCGAGGCGGGCTATGTCGTGCTGCGTCTGCCGCTCGAGGTCAGCCCGATCTTCAAGGACTGGCTGCTGCGCCATTATCCCGACCGCTACCGCCATGTCATGTCGCTGATTCGCTCGATGCGCGACGGCAAGGACTACGATTCGGAATGGGGCAAGCGGATGAAGGGTGCGGGACCCTACGCCTGGCAGATCGGCCGCCGCTTCGAGATCACCGCCAAGCGGCTCGGCCTCAATGCCGAACGGCGTACGCTGCGCACCGACCAGTTCGTCGCGGCCGGCAAAGACCAAGAGCAGCTGATGCTGCTCTGAAGAGACCAATCGCTGCCGGCGGTCTCGCCGCGGCAACAGCAAAGAATCCCGTCCGGCCTGCCCCGGCCTGCAGACGGTGCCCTCCCGGTCCGGCGCCCCACCCGACCCGGAGGGACTTGCGGAGAATCGGAGCCGGTGCGAACCTCGCCGCAACATGGCTCGCGCGCGTTCCGATTCTCCGCTTCTCTTCGAAATCGTCGAGAAACCCGATTTCTCCTTCGAGACGAAGGCGATGGCCGATGGTCTGTGGCCAGTGGCCGGGATGGACGAGGCCGGCCGCGGGCCGCTGGCCGGGCCGGTGGTCGCGGCAGCAGTGGTGCTCGACCCTGCCAACATTCCCGAGGGTCTCGACGATTCCAAACGGCTCAGTCATTTGCAGCGCGAGGCGCTCTTCCTGCGCATCCTCGGCTCGGCGCAGGCGGTTTCGATGGCCTCGATCAGCGCCGAAGGCATCGACGGCAGCAATATCCTCAAGGCCAGTCTCGAGGCGATGCGGCGCGCCCTGGTCGGGCTGTCCGTGCGGCCGAAGCTTGCCCTTGCCGACGGACGCGACGTTCCGCCTGGATTGCCCTGCGACGGCCGTGCGCTGATCAAGGGCGACCAGCGTTCGCAGTCGATCGCCGCCGCCTCGATCGTGGCGAAGGTGATGCGCGACCGCATGATGTGCGGCTGCGGCAACCACCACGACCGCTATGGCTTCGAGGTCCATATGGGCTATGCCACGGCTCGCCATCGCACCGCGATCGAGGTGCATGGCCCGGTCGCGCGCCTGCACCGCGTGTCGTTCGCGCCGTTCAGGCTGGGCGGGGCAGAGATGGCGGAAGAAGAGAGCCTGGCCGGGCTGGACTGAGCCGAAGAGTATTTCCTCTCGGTAATTAGCGAGAGCGTCGGTGATCTCCCTCACAAAGGGGAGATCGGCGGCTTCAGTGGACCGCCCAACAAAAAAGCCGCCACGTTGCCCGGGCGGCTTCTGATTTCCTCGATGCTCTCGGCTCAGTTCAGCTTGGCCCTCACATCCGCGAGCGAAGCCTTGAACAGGTCTGCTCCGGCCTTGGCATCTATCTTGGCGGCCAGCAGCGCGCGGGCGGCCTCGACAGCGATGTCAGCGGCACTGGCGCGCACCTCGGCAACCGCATCGCGTTCGGCCTGACCGATCTTCTGTTCGGCCAATGCGGTACGCCGGGCCACATAGTCTTCGGTCTTCTTGTGCGCTTCGGCGGCGAGCAGTTCGGCCTCGCGCTTGGCGGCGGCAACGATTTCGGCAGCCTCCTGCTCGGCTTCCTTGCGCTTCTTCTTGTACTGGCCGAGCAGTTGCTGGGCCTCGTCGCGCAGCTTGCGTGCCTCGTCGAGTTCACTGCTGATCCTGGCGGCGCGGGTATCGAGCGCCTTGGCGATCAGCCCAGGCACCTTGATGTAGATGGCGACGCCCAGGAAGATGATCAGGGCTATCGTTGCCCAGAGCGTTGCGAGAGATGTAGCGTCCATGATGCGCTCCTCACCGGGCCACGGATTTGACCGCGGCCGCGATCTCGGCCTTGCTGGCCTTGCCGCCGCCGACCAGTGCCTCGACGATCGCCGAAGCGGTGTCCTCTGCGATGCTGCCGACTTCCTTCATGGCGTTGGCCTTGATGGAAGAAATGCGCGCCTCGGCCTCGCCGAGCTTCTCGTCGAGCGCGGCCTCGATCTTCTTGCGCGCGGTATCGGCTTCCGTCTTGGCCGCATCGTTTGCCTGCTGGCCGATCGAGTTGGCGTTCTTCTTGGCTTCCGCCAGTTCCTGCTCGTAAGCAGCAACCGCGGCGTCGGCCTCGCCCTTCAACTTCGATGCCTGGTCAAGGTCCTGGTTGATGCGATCGTTACGGACGTCAATGATGCCGCCAATGCGCGGCATCGCTACCTTCTTCAAGAAGAGGTAGAACAGCCCGAAGGTGATAGCCAGCCACAGAAGCTGCGACGGAAACGTCGCCGGATCGAATGGCGGGAACGTGCCGTGCGCTTCGGCAGGCACGCCTGTGCCGGAATGCGTTTCGCCTCCCGTCACCGAGGGCGCGGTCTCTTCCGCAAAGGCAGATGTCACGAACATCTCATTCCCCTGTCCATAAGGTAAGGTCGCACCATGCGCCCCCCTTCGTCAGCCTGTGTTTCCTACTTGAACACCAGGAGGAGCGCGATCAGGAGCGAGAAGATGCCCAGGGCTTCGGTCACGGCGAAACCGAAGATCAGGCGACCGAACTGGCCATCGGCAGCCGACGGATTGCGCAGCGCGCCAGAGAGATAGCTGCCGAAGATGTTGCCCAGGCCAATGCCCGCGCCACCCATGCCCAGGCAAGCGATACCGGCGCCGATCGCAGCTGCTGCATTTACTTCCATGTCAAACTCCTTGTGGTTCCGTTGTTGCAGATTTGTGGTTGGCGTCATGCGCCGGTGAGATTTAGTGGCTGGGGTGCAGGGCGTCGTTGAGATACATGCAGGTCAAAACCGCAAAGACGTAGGCCTGCAGGAAGGCGACGAGCAGCTCCAGTGCCGTCAGCGCAACCGCCATTGCCAGCGGCAGGATCGAGCCCGCCACGCCAACCGCACCGAGCGCGGAGAGGCTAACGACGAAGCCCGAAAACACCTTCAGCGTGATGTGGCCGGCCAACATGTTGGCGAACAGACGAACCGAGAGGCTGATCGGGCGCGAGACGAAGGAAATGACTTCGATCGGAACGACAAGCACCATCATCACGAGAGGCACGCCTTTCGGCACGAACAGCTTCAGGAAGCCAAGCCCATGCTTCATGAAGCCGTAGACGATGACGGTGCCAATCACCAGGATAGCCAGACCGAAGGTGACGATGATGTGGCTGGTGACGGTGAAGAAGTAAGGGAACAGGCCGAGCAGGTTGGCGACCAGCACGAACATGAACAGCGAAAACACAAGAGGGAAGAACTTCATGCCCTGCGTGCCTGCTGCATCGCGCAACATGTTTGCGACAAATTCGTAGGCCATCTCGGAGACCGACTGCATCCGGCCGGGAACCAGGCTGCGGCTCGACGTGGTGAGATAGAGGAAAGCCGCCGCGACGATCACCGTCGCGACCATGAACAGTGCCGAATTTGTGAAGGACAGATCGTAGCCGCCGATTTTAATCGGAACCAGCTTGATGATATGGAACTGGTGGATCGGATCGACCTTGTCAGCTGCCACGTTCTAACCCCGTCAATGCCGCGTACGGCCAAATTACCATTGCCGCCTGAAGGGCGGTCACTTGCTGTCGTCCCGGTCAGAGCGCGATGTGTTGCCCTGTCCGAATTCTGCCACAACGCCCGCGGAACGCATGACATTGAGCACGCCGGCGCCGAAACCAAGCAGCAGGAAAACGATCAGACCCCATGGCGATGTCCCAGCCATACGGTCGATGATCCAGCCGATGCCAGCGCCCACCACCACGCCAGCGATAAATTCACTGGAGAGTTTGACCGCCTGGCCATATCCGGCCGCACTGCCCGCTTTCGCGTCGTCTTTCCCCTCGAGCCGGTTCGGCAGCCTTGTCGCAAGTGATGCTTCAAGTTCACGCCGACGTCGCTCAAGATCGTCGTCGCGGATGCCGGTTTCATGCTGATTGCCGCGGCCGGTTTCTCCGGTTCCGTCTGGCCCATTCTTGTCGGCCATCGCAACCCCCCTGCCCGGTCAGACCGTCACCGTCCGTCCGCTTCTAAAGTCGCCGGCAACATAGTTAGAGGGTTTGCGCCCGTCAAGCCACGGGCGGAAGTTCATTGCCATGTATTTTACGCAATGAAATCAACGAATTAGAGAGGTGCGACATCGTGCCCGCCGCGAGGATGGGGATGCGCCGCGCGAATCCCCCAGGCAATGGCTCCCCGATCAGCCGCGCGGGCGCGAGAAAAGATCGGCGACTGACGGCCGCTCAACTCCAGCCGCCGCCATAGGTGCGGTAGAAGATATGCAGGCCGATCTTGGTCATTTTCTGCATCGTACGTGCCCAACCGGGGTGGACATACTGGGCGTAGTAGTGCGTAGACGATCCGACCTCCGGGATGAAGATCTTGCCGGCGGTGACGGCCATGGCGATGTCCTGCGCGGTCTTGTAGGCGACCGGGCTCTCGATGCGCTTCTTCCTGCCGTCGCAAGCGAAGGAGAACTGGCAGCGGTTGAACCAGCTGTCATTCTGGTAGACGACGCCGCAGATCGAATTCGGATAGGCCGGATTGCGGACGCGGTTGAGAATGACCTGGGCCACGGCGGCCTGTCCACGCACCGATTCACTTCTCGCCTCGAAATAGATGCCGTTGGCCAGGCATGCCTGCTCCTTCTTGGAGAAGACGCTTTCTGGCAGCGGGTTCTGGATCCACCAATGGTCGCCCTTGGCCATCGGCGGAATGAAGCGGCCGCTGTTGGGCTGCTCATCCTGCAGCAGGGCTTCGAAGGGCGAGGCCTTGGCATAGTCCGGCTCGGATTGCGCATAGGCCGTCGCCAGGACATCGGGATGGTCGTTGTTGACCAAAGCGGCAAGCATGGCCGGCACGCCCGGATCCGGCTTCTTGTCTTCACGCGCATGGAATTCCGCGGCGATCTGGATTTCCTTGCCTTTGAGCTGCGGCTTGGCGAAGGCCATTTTCAGGCCGCCATCCATGCTCGGTCGCATCAAGGAGGAAGTGCGCTGGAAGATCGAACCGGCGTTGAAGTTCTTCGGCGGCGCAACAGGAGACACCTGGACGATGCGGCCCTTCTTGTCGGCGCGCACGACGCGATCCTCGTCGGGGGTGGCGCTGACCTTGCCGCCCTTGCCGCGAAACGAGACATTGCCGACGCCCGCCAGGTGAATGCCCGATCCCGAGATCGAACCGGTGACGTCGGAATCGACGAACGGCATCTCGGCGGCATGCACCGAGCCTGCGACGGATCTCTCGACATAGGAATTCCAGCGCGCGGTGGGCGATTCCAAGCCGGACACCAGGCTGGTCATGTCCTGGTAGGCGGCGACGGTCGGGAAGCCGATCCAGATGCCGAGGCCGATGATGAAAGGAGACACAAAATTGCGTTTCTTCTCACCGGCGGCGGCAACAAGCCGCTTCAAGACGCGTCGATGCACGGAACTCTCTCCAGGAACGCTACTGACCCCACTGGAGAGCAAAATGATGCATTAACCTTGATGGGACGTTAACGGGATCGATCGGGTTTTCTCAGTCGGCTCAAGCTGGTGGTTTCGAAGTCGGGCGGTTTTGCGGCAGGAACATTCAGGCCGGCCGCAGGAAGATCGGCCACGCGACCACGGCGCATATGGCGGCCGACAGCCATACGCCGGACCAGGACCACAGGTGCAGCAGTCCGGGAATGGCTACCGGCACCAGGAAGAAGCCGACGAAAACGAAGGTGTTGGCCAGGCTGAGCGCGGTTCCGACATGGCCGGCGCCGGCAAGCGTGGCAAGCTCCGTGTAGGCGACCCCGTGCCAGGCGGACACCGAGACGCCCGCGACGATGAGCACCAAGGGAAGGACCGCGATCAGCAAGGACTGGCCGCCAGGCATGACGGGGCTGGCCAGAACCAGTAGCCAAAGCACGGCGAATGCCAACGCGCTGAGCACGCTGCAAGAACGCAGAAACTGACGCCGGTTGCCGTGGCGGTCGGTGAAACGGCCGCTCCAGACCCGCATGACCATCGCACCGACCTGCACCGCGGCGAGGCTCGCGCTGATCGCCGCCGTCCCCAACCCGGCGAAATCGTGCAGAAACACCGACGCGAAGGTGAGCACCGCCACCTGCGGAAAGCAGAGCAGGCCGATTGCGGTGGCGATGCGCCAGACCTCGATGTTGCGCAGTGGAGCCGGTCCGGCCACAGCGGATGACAGCACGTGGCCCGCCGCCGGCGGTTCATGCAGCCAACGCCAGGCGAACAGCGCGGAGAGCGCGGATGCGCCTGCGAGGAGCCCGAACACGGTGGAGAAGCCGAAGACGAGCGCCAGCGACGGCAGGACAAGCGCGCCGAGGCCGCCGCCAAGCGGTACCGCCGTCTGCCGGATGCTCATGGCGAAGCCGCGCTCATTCTCCCGGAACCAGCCCATGATGGCGCGGCCGCTCGAGCCGTTGACACTGCCGCCGAGCAGTCCCGCAATGAGCAGGCTTGCCGACAGGAGCACGACATCGGGAACGGCCGACCTCGTCGGCACGACGAGCATGGCCATGGCAAGGAGCCATGCGGCCGTCGCGCCAAGTCCCGTCAGGAGCACGCGGCGGTCGCCCCAGCGATCGGTGAGCAGGCCCCATGGCAATTCGCTGAGCGCAACGCCCAAGCCAAGGACGCCGAGCGCGACGCCAAGTTCGGCATTGCTCAACTGATAGCCCTGGCGAAGCACGACCGCCGTTGCCGGTATGCCGGAGAAGGTGGCCGAGAAGCTGGCGTTCGCGGCGACACCGATGCCAAGAACCTTCCAGCGATGACCTGGGCTGAATACCCTTGCGGCGCGGCCGGTGGCCCTGTCTTTCAGGATTTTCTTAGGCTGTTGGTCGGTGCAGTCGACAATGGCGGACATGGCTTCATTCCCGTGGTGGTCCAGTGGCCCGGACCTTGACGGCATCTCTCTAGCGCCATAACTTCATCCTTAAAATCAGGAAGTTTTGGACTATCGATCCTGAAAAACAGGACATTCTTATGCATCGCGTGACATTCGACCTCGACGTTCTGCGCAGTTTCGTCACCGGCATGGAACTGGGCAGCTTCGCCAAGGCCGCCGACCGGCTTGGCCGGTCGACCTCGGCGGTCAGCGCGCAATTGAGGAAACTGGAAGAGCAGGCAGCGACGCCGATCTTTCGCAAAGCCGGGCGCGGCCTGGCCTTGACGGAGGCCGGCGAAACCATGCTCGGTTATGCGCGCCGGCTGCTCGAGCTGAATGACGAGGCGGCGGCGGCGATCCATGATGTCGAGCTGGAAGGCTGGGTGCGGCTCGGCCTGCAGGAGGATTTCGGCGAGGCGGTGCTTCCCGACGTTCTCGGACGCTTCGCCCGCGCCCATCCCAAGGTCAAGATCGAGGCCAGGATCGCGCGCAGCCACGACCTTGCCGAAAGGGTGATGTCAGGCAGCCTCGACATCGCGCTCGCCTGGCACAGCGGACAGACGCTGCCCTACAGCGAGCATGTCGCCGATGTTCCCATGCGCTGGATCGGCCCGGCAAAACGCATCGAGACCAGCCTGCGCGAGGGCGAACCGCTGCCGCTGGTGGCGCTCGAAGCGCCGTGCCTGTTGCGCACGGTGGCGACGGAAACACTCGACCGCGCCGGGCTACCCTGGCGCATGGCCTTCTCCAGCCCGAGCCTTGGCGGCATCTGGGCGGCCGTAGCGGCTGGACTTGGGCTGACGATCCGCACCGATATCGGCCTGCCGGCCAGCGTCAGCGCGATGACGCCCGAGATCGCCGGCCTGCCGGCACTGCCCAAGATGGCACTTTACCTGCATCGCCGGGATGCCGAACCCGAGCCGGTGGCGGCGCGCCTCGCCGATATCTTGCTGGATGCGGCGCGGCAGGCACTGCCGGACAATGCGCGGACCACCAGCTTGCGTGCCGTGGCCTGAGCGGACGAGCGATAGGGGTCAGCCGCGCTTCTTGGCCCGGCCGGCGAATGGGTTGTCGGAGGTGCGCAGCGCGATGCGGATCGGCACGCCCGGCATGTCGAAGGCTTCGCGCAGGCTGTTGGAGAGATAGCGCACATAGGATTGCGGCATCGCTTCCGGCCGTGAGCACTGGACGACAAAACCCGGCGGCCGGGTCTTGGCCTGGGTCACATACTTGACCTTCAACCGGCGCCCGGCAACGGCGGGCGGCGGGTGATGCGCCAATATGGCTTCGAGCCAGCGGTTGAGCTTGCCTGTCGAGACGCGGCTGTTCCAGACCTTGTGGGTCCTCAGCACCGCATCCATCAGCTTATCGAGGCCGCGTCCGGTCTCGGCCGATACCGGCACGGCCTGGATGCCGCGCACCTGCGGCAACAGCCGCTCGGTCTTCTCGCGCAGTTCGGCAAGCAACTCCTGAGGGTTATCGATCAGGTCCCATTTGTTGAAGGCGATCACCGGCGCCCTGCCTTCGCGGATGATCAGGTCGGCGATCTGCAGATCCTGCTTCTCGAAGGGGATGGTGGCGTCGAGCACGATGACGACGATCTCGGCGAAACGGATGGCGCGCAGGCCATCCTGCACCGACATTACTTCGAGCTTTTCGTGGATCCTGGCCTTGCGGCGCATGCCGGCCGTATCGAACAGTTTTATCTGACGGCCGCGCCAGTCCCAGTCGACCGAGATCGAATCGCGGGTGATGCCGGCTTCCGGCCCGGTCAAAAGCCGCTCCTCGCCGATCAGCGCGTTGATCAGCGTCGACTTGCCGGCATTCGGGCGGCCGACGACGGCGATACGCATCGGCTTGGTGTCGTCATAGCCATGCGCATCCTCGGCGTCAGGATCGGCAATATCCTCGCCGATCAGCACCTCGGTGGTGGCGATCTCGTCGTCGTCGCCCTCTTCTTCCTCGCCGAAGGCGCGGGCCTCGCCAAGGGCCGATATCACCGCATCGCGCAGATCGGGCATGCCCTGGCCATGTTCGGCCGAGACCGGGATTGGTTCGCCAAGGCCGAGTTCCCAGGCCTCCAGCATACCGCCCTGGGCGCCCCTGGCCTCGGCCTTGTTGGCGACCAGGACCACCGGCTTGCCGGATTTGCGCACGATTTCGGCAAAGGTCCTGTCGTCCGGCAGCAGGCCGGACTTGGCATCAATGGTGAAGAAGATCAGGTCGGCTTCGCGGATGGCGATCTCGGTCTGCGCGCGCATACGGCCGGGCAAGGTCGAGGCGCCGGCATCCTCGAAACCGGCAGTGTCGATGACGTCGAAATGCAGGTCGTAAAGCTTGGCGGCATGGACGCGGCGGTCACGGGTGACGCCGGGCGTATCGTCGACGAGCGCCAGCTTCCTTCCGACCAGCCGATTGAAAAGAGTCGATTTGCCGACGTTAGGCCGGCCGATGATGGCGACTTTGAAGCTCATGCCGGCCTACAATCATGCATGTCGTTGCCCCAAAGCCGCTGCACACTTTTGGGCGACATGCATTTACGACGCGTTGCCCGAGCCACGGATCAGCTCGGACATCAAGGTCGCCCGCTCGCGGATGTTGCGCGGAGCGCCGTCATCCGAAGCGATCTGGTCGAACAGTTTCAGTGCGTCCTGGGCCTTGCCTTCCTTCCAGGCGGCAAGGCCTAGCGCCTCGCGCGCCGTGTGGCGCAGCGTGTTGGTGTCCGATGTCAGCGCCTCGACGCGGCTGGAGACGTCGGCGAAGGAGCCGTGATCGACGAGCAGCAGCGCGGCCCTGAGCCGTGCCATGTCGCGAATGCCGGCGGGAATGGCCGTGTCGGCGGCGACCGCGTCGAAATCCTTGACGGCGGCATCGGTGTCGCCCTTGCTCGCCTTGACGGTGGCGGCACGCATGCGGGCGAGCAGCGGATAGGCGCCGTAGCCATCCTTCTCCAGCTGATCGAGCGCGGCCAACGCCTCGTCGTTCTTACCATCATTGGCGAGCTTCAAGGCTTGCGAGAAGGCGTCGCCGGAGCGGTTGGCGCGCGTCTCGTCCCAGTAGCGGTAGCCGACGAAGGCGGCGGTGCCGAGCACCACGAGGATCGCGATAGCCAGCAAAGCGGGGCCAAAACGGTCCCATAGCTTCTGCGCCTGCTCGCGGCGCATCTCGTCATTGACTTCACGGATAAAACTGTCGTCGGACATCAATCAAACCATTCCTGCCCCAGGCCGGGGCGGTTCATGAGCCCGCGTTTTAGCGAAATTTTGTCGGCATGGAAGGGGTTCGAACGGAAATTCGCCTATTCTGCGGGGGGTAAACGGATGTTTGCCTCGGGCAAACGGCCCACAAGGCCAATCGCACCCACGCCACATTTCGGAGATAGCCGGCTTGGTGACCGCCGGAGCCTGTAAGTTTGCCTATGCCTTGTTTGTCTCGCGTTGTTGCGTTTTCGTTTGCCTCGCTCGCCGTCACAGGCGTGGCTCTCGCCGACCCACCTGCTCCGCCAACCCAGGCGAAGCCGAAGCAAGTGGTCATCATCTCGTTCGACAGCGCCCGCGACATCTCGCAGTGGAAGCGCAGCCGGGCGCTGGCACAGCGCACCGGCGCGCATTTCACCTATTTTCTGTCCTGCGTTTTCCTGTTGTCGCAGGAGACACGCAAGGAATACACCGCGCCTGGCAAAACGGCTGGCAAATCCAATATCGGCTTTGCAGCTTCAAAGCAGGAAGTGACCGAGCGGCTCGAACAGATCGGCCTTGCCGCGCATGAGGGCCACGACATTGCCAGCCACGCCTGCGGCCATTTCGACGGCAAGGACTGGAGCAAGGCCGACTGGCTGAAGGAATTCGGCTCGTTCAAGCACATTCTCGAGAACGCCTATGCGATCAACGGCATTACGCCCGAACCACAGGGCTGGCGCGATTTCGCGCGGCATGCGGTTGTCGGTTTCCGCGCGCCCTACCTGTCGACGGGCAAGGCGCTTTACGAGGCCTTGCCCGCCGCGGGCTACCGGTTCGACGCCAGCGGCGTTTCACAAGGCCCTGCCCAGCCGCCGACCGCCGGCGGCATCACCCGCTTTTCGCTGCCCCAGATCCCGGAAGGCCCGAACGCGCGGCCGGTGATCGCCATGGACTACAATCTCTACGTCAGACATTCCGGCGGCTTCGAGCGGCCGAGCCAGGCGGAGGAGTTCGCCGACCGCACCTATCAAGCCTTTCGCGCCGCTTTCGACACGCAGTATCGGGGCAAGCGCATCCCGCTGGAACTCGGCTTCCACTTCACGCTGATGAATGACGGCGCCTACTGGAACGCGCTGGAGCGCTTTGCCGGCGAGGTCTGCGTAAAGGCCGACGTCGAATGCATCAGTTTTCGCGACTATGTTTCGCGGCAGGATGCCAAGCAGGCCTCGGTCGGCGGCTGAGCCGCCAACCTCACTCGCATCGATCCCTGAAGGGTCCTAAGCTGGATCTTCGGCGCTCTGCCTTGCCATGTAGCGCTGGTCGATATCGGGCAGCGGCTCGCCGAGCAGCGTGGCCTCGAAGGCGCGCAGGCGCTTGTGGACCGACTGCAACTCGACAATGGTCGACCAGGAAGTGAGCAGGAACTGCAGCGAACCTGTGACCTTGCCGAATGCGTTCGATATCTGGTTCAGGGCACCGAAGGTTATCTTGTGCGCGACCAGCGACGGCCCAAGGATCAGCAGCGAGAAGATATTGTCGGCCTGCAGGTAGGTGTACCGGACGACGTTGAAGTAGATGTAGTGGAAATAGAGCCTGAAATAATTGTGCCGGACATTGGCGAACAGTTCGGCGGTGGTCGCCGGCTGCGCCCTGTCCGCATGATCCTCACCGTAAACCAACTCCTTTCGATAAGCGGCTTCGACGCGTTGGTTGCGGAACTGCAGCCCCGGAAGCTTCAGGCCGGCAATCATCACGGAGATCGTTCCGAACAGGCACCAGGCAAGTGCCGCGACCACCAGCGGCTGCGGGATTGCGCCGACAATCGGCAGTTCGCTGATATGGGCCTGCAATTGGATCATGACCGGCAGGAAGGCTATCAGGGTCATGATCGACTGGACGAAGCTGGAGCCGAGATCCTCCATGATCTGCGAGAACCGCATGGTGTCTTCCTGGATACGCTGGGAGGCGCCCTCGATATGGCGCAGCTTGCTCCAGTTCTCGATGAAATAGTTGTTCATCGCCGTGCGCCAGCGGAAGATCCAGTGGCTGACGATGAAAGCATTGACCACCTGCACATTCATGCCGACCAGCGCCAGCCATGAGAAGTCGGCCAGTCCGGTGTAGAATTCGCCGTTGGTCGATTTTCCGGTCCCCGACATCAGCCCTTGCACATAGTCGAAGAAGGGACCGTACCAGGCGTTGACGGCGACGCTGACCTGCACATTGAAATAGATGAAGAACAGAATGATCGCCGTCATCAGGATCGACCAGCGCTGCCAGGGATGCGGCGAATACCAGCTCCAGAATGCATAGAAGATGGCCACGCAAAGCGCGAAGTAGATGTAGAACCAGATGAACGGCTTCGACACGAGAACGGCGATGCCGATGATCGGCGGCGCGCCGGCTGCCGCGGGCGGGAGGCCAAGGACGGCGCCCAATTGCTCGCCGCCGAAAAACCAGAACAGGATCGCCGCAAGGCTCCAGATGGCGGCCGAAGAGAAAAACAGCTTCGGCTGCGGAAAGAAGGATACGAACACTGTGGCGAATTCCTCACTCGATGGGCAAATCAGCGGACTGCGACGGGCATAAAGTCACACATTAGGGGGAAAGCAAATGCCTGCCGGATGCCCAGTGTCGAGCAAGACCACAAATCATGGCGATTTTGGCGCAGCCGACCATGTGATGGCGCCGGAGACCACCAGCATGGCCGCCGCGACGATCGAAGCAAGGAAGAAGTCGCCTGACATCTGCGCCAGAAGGCCGGCGGCGATCGGGCCGATGATCTGGCCAAAGCCGAACGACGCCGTCATCAAGGCAAAGATGCGCCGGGGCGCCCTTGGCGCCTGCTGCCTCGCGGCCTGCAGGCCAAGTGCCGTGATGGCAATGAAGGTGCCGCCGAGCAGCAGACCGCCAAGCAGCGGCCCTGCATGTCCGCCAAGGGCGACGCTGGCGGTGACGCCGATCACTTCGATGATGCACGCCAGAGCATAGGCGGCGTAAAGCCCGACGCGCGTGGCGATCTTCTGCCAGAGCCAGGTCGAGGGAAAGCCGGCAAGACCGGCGGCCAGCCACACCATGGCCTCGAAGACGCGGCTGCCGCCGCCTTGACGGACGATGGCGACCAGGAACGTCGCGGTCACCACATAGCCAAAGCCAAACAGGCCATAGGCAATGATGATCTTCATCAGCGACCGGTCTTTCGGCAGCGCCGGCTCACGGACGGCTTCACCACTGACGAGCGGGCCTTCATTGACCAGCAGCGCCACGACCACAAAGCCGCAAACCGAAATCGCCGCCGACCACAGCCAGCCCGCCGCCCAGCCGGCATGTTCGGTCACCAGCAGCGCCATCATCGCCGCCGAGATTGCGATGCCGAGGCCGACACCGCCAAAATGCCACGCTTGCAGATCGCCGCGGCCGGCGGCGGCGATATGGCTGAAAACGATACTGGCCATGAACACCATGACGAAGGCGCTCGCCAGACCAGCCAGAAAGCGGATGAGGAGAAAGGCGACCATCGTGTCGGTCAGCCCCATCAACGCGGCCAGCACTGTGCTGGCGCCAAGAGCCGCCAGCATCAGCACACGTTCCCGCCTATGCGCCCAGCCGCCCGCCGCGACCAGTGCACCGATGAGGTAGCCGAGATAGTTGGCGGAAGCGATCCACCCGGCATTGGCCGGCGACAGATGGAGTTCCTCCATCATGCCAGGCAGGATCGGGGTGTAGACGAAGCGGCCTATGCCCATGGCGACGGCCATGGCAATCATGCCGGCGAAGGTAAAACGCAGCTCTGTCGAGGCCGATGTCATTGCGGCGCACAATAAATGCGCGAGACGGTGAAACAATCCGCCTTTTGTTGGGCCAGTACAACCGCGAGGCGGCGCGATCGCCTCGACTTTTCCTTAAATGGATGGGTGCGGCGTCCGCTCAGCAGTGTCCGCCGGAACGGTCGCGCAATGAAGCGGTCTCATGTACGGTCCGTCGCGCCGTCAGCCTGAACGGCACATCACCGAGTTCACGCTCCGACATGGTGTCCAGCACGGGATGCGACAGCGGATCGGTAAGCCATGTCTGCATATCGCTCCGCGAACATGGCCCGGACGGCGTGCCGACGGCGAATAGACCCTTCAACGATGACAGCATGCTCAGCATTTCCGGCTCCACGGGTCTCTTTCCCATCGACAAAGTCTGCTGTTCCGGCGCGCCTTTCAATTGAGATTTCAGACGGAACAGTTTAGAAAATCTCAAATGGCCATGCTCAACCGCGTCCATCTCAACGGCCTTCGCGCCGTCGAAACCGTTGCCCGTCTCGGCTCGCTCGCGGCGGCGGCCGGCGAACTCAACGTTTCTGTCAGTGCCGTCAGCCAGCAGATCAGCCGTACCGAGAAGCAGCTCGGCCAGGCGCTGTTCGAGCGCACGGCGAGCGGTTTGGTACTGACCGAGTTCGGCGCCGTTTTCGCGACCCGCCTCGGCGCCGGCTTTCGCGAGCTTGCCCATGCCGTGGCGCTGGCCGACGAAGCGACCCAATGCACATTGGTCGTCTCGGTGGCACCCGCCTTCGCTTCGAAATGGCTACTGCCGCGATTGTCGCGTCACTTCGATAGACATCCCAATGTACTGCTGCGCATCGATGCGTCGGTGCGGCTGGCCAATCTGGATCATTCCGACATCGACATCGCCATCCGGCTCGGCGACGGCAAATGGCCGGGCGGACGATCGGAACTGCTTCTGGCACAGGAGGTTTTTCCGGTCTGTGCCCCAGTGATCGCCAGGAAACTGGGCTCGATCGAGGACCTCGCCCAGACCTGCGCCATCACGGACGAGCGGGCGATGATCAACTGGGAAAGCTGGTTCGCGGCCGCCGGCGTCCCACCGGTCACCTTCCAGAAAGGAGCGCGCTTCACCGACCCGATGCTTTGCCTGGAATCGGCGATCGCCGGCCATGGCGTGATGCTGGGCTGGCAATTGCTGGCGGCGGATGCGCTGGCCGACGGTCGGTTGGTCGCGCCGTTCGGCATCCGCGCCCAGAGCGGGCTCGGCTATTGGCTGGTGACCTCGTCAGCCAAGACGGAAAGCCGCAAGGTCCGGGACTTCAAGACCTGGATCAGGCAAGAGATCGAGGCAACGATGGCGCGGTTCGGATCGGCGACCGCAGGGCCCGCCGGTGCGATCACGGTGGAAAGCACCGTGCCGCCGGTCTATGTAGATCGAGAAATCCAACGACGACAGGCAGGACCATGACCACACATTCGCGCGGCGTTTCCGCAACGATCGACCCGGTGAAGCTCGACAGGCTGGCGGAAGTCGCCATCAAGGTCGGACTGCAATTGCAACCCGGACAGGATCTGGTGCTGACCTCTTCAATCGCGGCCCTGCCGCTGACCAGACGGATCGTCGAGCACGCCTACAAGGCCGGCGCCGGGCTGGTGACGCCGATCTTCAACGATGACGAGATGACGCTGGCGCGCTACCGCTATGGCGCCGACGCGGGTTTCGACCATGCCGCCGGCTGGCTCTATGAAGGCATGGCGAAGGCTTTTTCCAACAATGCGGCACGGCTTGCCGTGCGCGGCGAGGATCCGTCGCTGTTGTCGGCACAGGATCCGGCGAAAGTGGCGCGCGCCAACAAGGCGAATTCGATGGCCTACCAGCCGGCGCTGGAAAAGATCACCGGCTTCGACATCAACTGGAACATAGTCGCCTATCCGGACCTCGCCTGGGCCAGGCAGGTCTTTCCCGGCGATGCCGACGATGTCGCGGTGGTCAAGCTCGCCGACGCCATCTTCGCGGCGTCACGGGTCGACGTGGAAGACCCCATCGCAAACTGGACGGCGCACAATGCAGCGCTCAGAGGCCGCACCGAATGGCTGAACGGCCATAACTTCCACACCCTGCATTTCACCGGACCGGGCACCGACCTGACGGTCGGGCTGGCGGATGGCCATGAATGGATGGGCGGCGCGTCGACCGCCAAGAACGGCATCACGTGCAATCCCAACATTCCGACCGAGGAGGTCTTTACCACACCGCATGCCAGGCGCGTCGAGGGCCATGTCTCCTCGACCAAGCCGCTCTCCTACCAGGGCACGCTGATCGACGAGATCTCGGTGCGTTTCCAGGACGGGCGCATCGTCGAGGCTAAAGCTTCGAAGGGTGAGGATGTCTTGAAGAAAGTGCTCGACACCGATGAGGGCGCGCGCCGTCTCGGCGAAGTGGCTTTGGTGCCGCATTCCTCGCCGATCTCGGCCAGCGGCCTGCTGTTCTTCAACACGCTGTTCGACGAAAACGCCGCCTGCCACATCGCGCTCGGCCAGTGCTATTCGAAATGCTTCGTCGATGGCGCCTCGCTCAGCCAGGACGAGATCGCGGCGCGCGGCGGCAACAAGAGTTTTATCCACATCGACTGGATGATCGGCTCGGACAAGATCGACATAGACGGCGTCCACAAGGACGGCGGCCGCGTCCCGGTGATGCGCAAGGGCGAGTGGGCCTGAGGGCAGGCTTGCGGGAGGGTCCGGTGGCCTTCGACCTCATGGTGAAACGGATTTACGAGCAACCCGCAGCCGATGACGGGCAGCGGATTCTGGTCGACCGCATCTGGCCGCGCGGCATCAGCAAACAAGATGCCGCGCTGACGCTGTGGCTGAAGGAGATCGCGCCGAGCGATGATTTACGCAAGTGGTTCGGACATGTACCGGCGCGTTGGGCGGAATTTCAGGAGCGGTACGGGGCCGAACTGGATGGCAACGGTGAGGCGGTTGCGCAGCTTCGTGCCCTCCTCGGCAAAGGTCGGGTGACGCTCCTCTATGGCGCGCATAATGAGGCGCACAACAATGCGGTGGCGTTGGCGGGGTATCTGAGAGGACAGTAACCTATCCTTCGTCATCCTCGGGCTTGACCCGAGGATCCATGCCGCGGCCTAAGCCGGGGGACGCTGTGGAGCAGAATTCTGGACCGTAGTGGCGCTCCGGAGTCCCGGCATGGATCCCTTGGGCTGCGGAGCAGCTCCAGGAGTCAGCTCCGCGTCGCTTCGCTCCTTGCTTCGCCATAGGATGACGACTGGATAGGGTGCGGCGCCTGCCGGGCCCTACTTCACAGCCTGCTCATAAACCTCCGGCTTGAAGCCAACCAGAACCTGATCGCCGACCTCCAGCACCGGCCGCTTGACCATCGTCGGCTTGGCGAGCATCAGCGCCTTGGCCTTCTTCTCATCAAGGCCTTGCTTGTCCTTGTCGGCCAATTCGCGAAACGTCGTGCTGCCCTTGTTGAGCAGCTTTTCCCAACCGACCTTGCCGGCCCAGCCATCCAGCCGCTTCGCGTCCAACCCCTCCGCGCGAAAATCGTGGAAGCGATAGGCAACGTCGTGACCTTCCAGCCAGACGCGTGCTTTCCTGACCGTGTCGCAGGTGGTGATGCCGTACATGGTGATCGTCACGAATGACCTCGTTCGGATGAAATTTCGAATCTTGCCGAGCCTAGGCTTGCCCTATCCGCATTGCCAGTGTTTCGCGATCGTTCGAATTTGGCCCTTGCCAATACTAAGGTTTTTTCCTAAGTATTTGCTCCAACCAAATCGGATCATGGGTCGAGAAATCATGGGCAAGCTTGTCGTTGCGGAACTCATATCGATCGACGGCGTGTCGGAAGCGCCGGGCGGCGAGCCTGGCTACCGGCACACCAATTGGGTGGGCAAGCGCCACGAGGCAAAGCAGATCGAGCACAAATTCAAGGAAGTGCTCGACCACGAGGCACTGCTGATCGGAAGGGTGACTTATGAAAGCTTCGCTGGCGCCTGGCCGGCCTATAAGGGGCCATTTGCCGACCGCATGAACGGCATGCCGAAATATGTCGTCTCCTCGACACTTAAAGATCCAGCCTGGAACAATACCATCGTTCTACAGGGCGAGCCGATGGCGGCCGTGGCCAGGCTCAAGCAAAGCCTGAAGGGCGGCATTCTCGTCGGCGGCAGCCGCATGCTGGCCAACGCGCTCCGCCGACACGGCCTGGTCGACGAATACCGGCTGATGGTGTTTCCCGTCATCCTGGGCAGCGGCGCCGCATTCTTCGACCGGACCGAGGACGCGACCAATTTGCGGCTCACCGCCACGCACACCTCCCCGAACGGCGCGGTCGAGCTCGTCTAACAGGTGCTGCAGGGCGGGGAAATCTGACGATGAGCCTGCAGACCGCCAGCCTCGACCCACCGCCGATCGACGGCATCTTCCGAGCTCTTGCCGACCCGACGCGTCGCCGCGTGGTCGAACGGCTGAACAGGAGCCCAGCCTCGGTCAGTGAACTGGCGCAGCCTTTCGAGATGGCACTCCCCTCCTTTATCGAGCACCTCAAGGTGCTGGAAGGCTGCGGGCTGGTGCGATCGGAAAAGAGCGGC
The DNA here is from genome assembly GCF_013170725.1 of Mesorhizobium erdmanii. NCBI lineage: Bacteria > Pseudomonadati > Pseudomonadota > Alphaproteobacteria > Hyphomicrobiales > Phyllobacteriaceae > Mesorhizobium > Mesorhizobium erdmanii. Next base: position 5,149,869 of record NZ_CP033361.1, read on the forward strand.
CGCACCCGAACCTATCAACTGGCGCCCGAACCGCTGAAGCTCGCCGAGAACTGGCTGGCCGAACAGCGGACACTGTGGGAGCGCCGCCTCGATCAGTTTGACGCCTATGTGATGACCCTCAAGGAGCAGGAAAAATGAGCTACCCTTTCAAGCCGGATCCCAGACTGGACCTCGTGCTGGAGCGCGTGCTCGACGCGCCGCGCGAACTTTTGTGGCGCGCCATGACGACGCCGGAGCATGTCAGGCAATGGTTCACGCCAAAACCCTGGCTGATCACCGATTGCGAGATCGATCTGCGGCCAGGCGGACTGTTTAGGACACGCATGCAGTCGCCCGACGGCAAGGAAGTCAGCGACCGCCATTGCTGCTATCTGGAGATCGCGCCGAACGAGCGGCTGGTGTGGACGGATGCGCTGCTGTCGGGCTATCGCCCGTCAGGCGAGCCCTTCATCACAGCGGTCATCGCGCTCACGCCCGAAGGCAGGGGCACGCGCTATACCGCGACCGCCATACACCGCGACGAGGCAACCCGCGACAATCACGAGGAAATGGGTTTCTTCGACGGCTGGGGCACGGTGGCCGACCAGCTTGCAGAGTATGTAAAGACGATGTGAGCGTCACATGGCGGCCAAGGGATTGCCCCTGCCGCCATGCTCGTCTTTCAGCCCTGCAGCGGAGAGCGCAGGCTCTAAGAAGGGCTGGAATTTCCGGCCTCAGTAGTAAAAACGCTCTTCAGCGATCTTGCCGTTCTTGACCGTGTAGAGGCCAACCTCGTCCATGGTTACACGCTGGCCGGTGGCCTTGGGCGTGATGTCGAACGTGAAGCGCACCGCGAACTGGTCACCGTTGACATAAGGGCCTTCGACCGAGCCACCATGGACTTCGTGGTTCTCCTGCCACCATTGGCTTTTCTGCCTGAGGGCCGCCTTGCCGTGGCTGACGGCCATCGGCCCCTCCATGGCTTCGTAGCTGGCGATGTCATCGGCATTGTACTTCTCGGCGGCGCCGTTGTGGTCTCCCTGCTTGAGGAGCTCGGTGAAATCCTTTGCAATGTCCGTAATGGTCATTTTGTGTTCCTCCTGTTCAGACGCACTCGAAGTAGGGAAGCGCTTGCCGGCCCGCCACCTGTGCCCGCATGACAGCTGACAAGCCGTGTCAGGACGATCGAGATAGCGCAGCTGTGTGACGACGATTTCTCACATACTGGCCAGGGAATCGTCCTGACCGGTCAATTGCCAACGTCCACACTCCTCGTAGACGCCTTTGCCGATGAGACTGTGGATCAGCACGAAATCCGGACCAACAAGCAAAAACCGGGGCCAACACCGCTCCTTGCAGCATGTGCCCGCGCAGCTGTGCGGTGACTTTGCGAAGGTGGTCAGCCGGGCAGCACAGGGCAGTTGGCGCCACGGCGCAGGCTGATATGCGCCACGTCGCCGACGCTGAATTGAACGCCTTCGGCCTGGCGCGGGGCATCGATGACGATGTAGGTCCCCTGCCCTATCTGGGCGTGAAGGCGCAACGTGCGGCCGTGGAAGACGACACCGCTCACCCGCGCCGGCGCGGTGCCGTCGGCTGCCTCGGCGGCCGCCAGCAAATCCTCCGGGCGCACGCCGATGGTACGTGTGTCGCCCGCGGCCGGCGTCTCGCCATTATCTGATATAGCCTCCAGCGGCAGGTCACCGGCGGCAAAGCGCAAACGCTCGCCATCGCGGCCGAGAAAGCGCGACTGCAGGAGGTTCATCGTGCCGATGAAGCTGGCGACGAACTTGGTGGCGGGCCGGTCATAGAGTGTCGCCGGCGGCGCGATCTGCTCGATGCGGCCCTTGTTCATGACGACGATGCGGTCGGAGATCGACAGCGCCTCGGTCTGGTCGTGGGTGACCATGACGAAGGTGGTGCCGAGCCGCGACTGCAGACGCTTCAGTTCAACCTGCATCTGTTCGCGCAGATGCGCGTCGAGCGCCGACAACGGCTCGTCGAGCAACAGCACGCGCGGCTCGCAGACGATGGCGCGGGCGAGCGCGACACGCTGGCGCTGGCCGCCCGAGAGTTCCAAGACGCGGGCGCGAAGCTTGTCGGCGAGGCCGACCATGTCGAGGGCTTCGCCGACGCGCTTTGCCTGCTCGGCGCCGGTGAGTTTTCGCAGGGACAGGCCGAAGCCGACATTTTCGGCGACGTTCATGTGCGGAAACAGCGCGTAGTCCTGAAACACGGTGTTGACAGGCCGATCGAAGGGCCGAAGGGCCGTGATGTCGCGGCCGTCGAGCAAGACCTTGCCGCTCGACGGGCTTTCGAAGCCGGCGATGACGCGCAGGCTGGTGGTCTTGCCGCAGCCCGACGGCCCGAGCAGCGTGATGAACTCGCCGCTGAAAATGTCGAGGTCGACGGCATCGAGTCCGACGATGCCGCCGGGGAAAACCTTCGAGACGGCCTGAAGCCTGACGAGTGGATCAGGCGCCATCGCGAACCTCGGAGGGTTTCGTGGTGTTGACCCAGAGGATCCGGCATTGCTCGGCGCCGGGATTGCGGAAAGCGTGCAACAGCGTGCTCTTGAAGGCAAAACTGTCGCCGGTCTTCAGCCCGTATCTTGTCGAATCCACCACCAGTTCGACCTCGCCCGCTAGCACATAGCCGAATTCATGGCCGGCATGAGCATAGGCTTCCGCCGTGCCGCCATCGGCTTCCACCGTCACCAGCATGCCGGTGAGCGTCGCGCCCGGCGGTGACAGCAGCGCCTTGGCTATGCCTTCAGACTTCACCGGAATCGCTCGGCGCTTGTCGGCGCGCACGCAATAGAGGTCGTTGACCGCGTCGTTGCCGTCCGCGATCAGCGCCGACGGCTCGATATCGAGCGCGGCGGCGAGTGGCCAGATCACCTTGACGCGCAGCGAGGACATGCCGCGCTCTATCTGGCTCAGCGCTCCGATCGACACGCCGGCCTTTGCCGCCAGTTCGGCCAGCGAAAGGCGGCGCTCAAGCCGCAGCGCCCGCACGCGCCGGCCGACGCGAATATCGGCATCGTCCTTGGGTTTTTCGGCGGCTTCGTCGACTATGTCCATCCGTTGGTCCTTCGATTGCAGTCATCTGCGCCGGCGGCTGACAAGGCCGGCATCAGAGTCGGATCGTATCTTGCCGGAAGCTGGTGCTGCCCCTCACCTGCCTGCCGGCATCCTCTCCCCGTAAGGGACGGGGAGAGGGGCGCTGTCATCGCGGATTTCGCCAATCGCCAGCGTTGCAGGAAGAAAGACGACGCTGGGGCAGCCACTTCTCCCCGTCACTATACGGGGAGAAGTGCCCGGCAGGGCGATGAGGGGCGGCGCCGCCCTTCGGCGATTGGCCCTCAGCCGCCGGCTTTCACCTTCTCGAACATCTTCGCCATATCGTCATTCTGCTTCATCGGGCCGGTGAAGATCGTGCTCTTCAGCATGACATCCGGGTCGGCCGGCAGCTGCAGTTTCTCCAGTTCCTCCTTGGATACACCGGCGAAGGCAGTGCTCAGCGAGCTGCCGTAGCCGTAGGACTGGATCAGGAACTTGCCCGAATCGGCATCCAACCGGCTGTTGATGAAGTCATAGGCGAGATCGACATTCTTGGCGTCCTTCAACATGACGAAGCCGCAGGCCCAGGTCAGCATGCCCTCCTTCGGCTTCATGAATTCGACCGGCACGCCCTGTTTTTTCAGCGAGGTGGCGGACGCGTTCCAGGTCATGGCGGCAACCAGTTGGCCGCTGGCCAGCGCCTGCTCGACCGAAGTCATGTCGGTGGTATAGCTCGACAGCAGCGGGCGCTGTTCGCGCAGTTTTGCCGCGACCTTGTCCATCTGCTCGGGTGTCATGTCGAACGGATTGACGCCGGCGAGCAGTGCGGCAACGATTGGCGTATCGTGCACGGCGTCGATGGTCGCCATGCGGCCGGCATATTGCTTGTCCCACAGGAGGTTCCAGCTTGCCTCGGGGTTCTTCACCAGATCGGTGCGGTAGAGGATAGAGGTGTTGCCCCAGTCCCACGGCACCATCCAGACCTTGCCGTCGCCGGCCTGAAGGTCGGGCAGGTTCTTGAACACCGGGAAGATCGAATCCCAGTTCTTGATGCGCTTGGTGTCGATCGGCTGCAGCAGGCCTTCCTTGTTCCAGCGCGCCACCTTGTCGTAACAGGGATGCGCGATGTCGGGCCGGAAACCGGCCTTGACCTTGGTGAAGGCGTCGTCGTCGTCACCGAAGATCGAGGCCTCGACGCCGTCAGGGTGGGCGGCAAGGAAGCTCTTGTTGAAGTCGGGCAGCTCGTAGCCCGACCAGGTGAAATATTGCAGCTTTTCGGCGGCCAGCGCCACGGTCGAAGACAAGGCGAGCGCCAATGCGGCGAGGCCGGCGCGGGCGTTGTGTCCGGTCAGAGATCTCATGTGGTATGCCATTTTCGTTCTCCTCTCATTGTTGTTGTGGTCAGGCTGAATTGCGGCGCTGGGCGCCGAGTCCGCGGTGGCGCAGGATCTCGGCGGTGCCGGCGATGATGAAGGACACGGCCAGTATCACCGTCCCCAGCGCCATCACGGTCGGCAGCGAGCGGGGGAAGCGCAGCTGGCTCCAGATGTAGAGCGGCAGGGTCGGCTCGGTGCCGGCAAGGAAGAAAACGACGATGAATTCGTCGAAGGAGATCAGGAAGGCGAGCATGAAGGCCGACAGCACGGCAGGCAGGCTGAGCGGCAGCATGACGCGCCGGAACGTCGTCCAGTCGGAAGCGCCGAGGTCGAGCGCCGCCTCGCGAACCGTCTTGGGGATGGCGGCGAAACGGCTGCGCATGATCACCACCGTGGTCGGCAGCGCCACCAGGATGTGGCCGAGCACGATGGCGACGCGTGACGGCCCAAGGCCGATCAGATTGACCAGGATCAGCAGCGATATGCCGACAATGACGCCGGGGATGAGGATCGGCAGCCGGGCGATGGCGCTGATGGTGGCGGCCAATGGCGAGCGGCCGTAGAGGTCCATGTAGGAAACGGTGATGCCGCACAGCGTGGCGCCGCAAGCCGCGATGACGCCGATGACGAGGCTGTTCAACAGCGCGCCCGACAGCGCCGGGTTGCCGTAAAGCGTCTGGTACCATTGCAGCGTGAAGCCTTGCAGCGGAAACGCCGCCTGGATGGAATCGTTGAAGGAAAACAGCGGGATCAGCAGGACTGGCAGATAGAGGAAGACGAGATAGGCAAGGACGTAGAGGCCGAGCCAGCTTCCATCCCGTTTCGTGATGGCGCGTCCGGCTCTCATGTGCGGCTGCCAAACCGGCGGTCGGCGCCGCGCGCGACCAGCACCACGACCAGGATGACAAGCATGACGCAGACCGAAAGTGCCGCGCCGAACGGCCAGTCGTTGGCCTTGCCGAACTGCGACTGGATCAGCGTGCCGATCATGGTACTCCCCGGGCCGCCGACCATGGCCGGGGTGACATAGTCGCCGACCGTCGGCACGAAGACGACGAGCGCCGCGGCCAGCACGCCTGGCATCGAATTGGGCAGCACGACGCGACGGAACGCGGTGAATGGCCGGGCGCCGAGGTCAGAGGCAGCTTCGAGCAGCGATTTCGGGATGGTGTCCAGCGCCACATAGATCGGCAGGATGGCGAAGGGCGCATAAGCGTGGGCGAGCGTGACGACCACCGCCGCCGGCGTGTTCAGAAAGGCCAAAGTCGGCTCTGACCAGATGCCGCTTTCGATCAGCGCCGAGTTCAGGACACCATTGTAGGCGAGCACGATCTTCCAGGCGAAGACGCGCAGGAGATAGCTGGTCCAGAACGGCAGCGTCACCAGGAACAGCAGCAGGCCACGCCGCCGCCCGGCATGGAAAGCAAGATAGTAGGCGACGGGATAGGCGGTGACGACCGTTGCCAGCGTCACGAGGCCGGCGATGACCAGCGAGCGCAGCGTCACAGTCCAGTAGAGCGGATCTGTCGCCACAGTGACAAAGTTTCCGATGGTCAACCCAACGCCGAGCAGCGAACCGTCATTGCCGCGGAAGGCCAGGAACAGCACAAGGCCTAGCGCAAACAGGATCAGCAGGAAGGTGACCAGCGCCCCCGGCAGCAGCATGGCAAACCGGAAGCCCGATGAAGAGCGGGCCTCTTGGGCTTGCGTTGCAACGATGGTCGACATCGACCTGCTCACCGAGATTTTGAAATTGACTAAGACTTTTTCATATTCATGAAACTGTCAAGCGGAATTCGGCCGCCAGAGATGGTTGTGGTCACGGTCTCAGGTCGCCCGAGGCCCTGCGACAAAGGTGAAAAAACCGCCGCAAATTTCATGCTCTTGAAAACGCCGTCCAGTTTCCGCGGTGCCTAAAGCCCGGATTCATGGCCAAAACACAGCACCTTTGATCGCCATCGATGGGATGGACCTTTGAAAGGAATCCGGTGAAAGTGCCGCGCCAACCCGGCACGCCCGCATCTTTCGGTGATCAGAGGACCGCACGCATGACCAACGCGACACATCTGCCTGCCGAAGGCCTTTTTGTCGGCCGCGCCAAAAGCGCGTCGCATCCGCTTGTGGTCACGGTGCGTGACGGCACCGTCTTCGACATCACCTCGAGGGCGGCTCCGACCGTGCGCGACATCTGCGAGATGGCCGATCCGGCCGGCTATCTGCGCTCGGCCAAGGGCAAGCCGATCGGCTCGCTCGACGACATCGCGAACAACAGTTTCGAAGCCAGGCGCGATCCGGCCAAACCCGGTCTCCTCTCCCCGGTCGACCTGCAGGCGGTCAAGGCGTCGGGCGTGACCTTCGTCGTCAGCCTGCTCGAGCGCGTCATCGAGGAACAGGCGCGCGGCTCGGCGGAAAAGGCCGACGCCATCCGCGCCGACATTGCCGGGCTGATCGGCCACGATCTGTCGAAGCTGAAGCCCGGCTCGCCGGAAGCCATGGAGATCAAGGCCAAGCTGATCGCGCGCGGCGCCTGGTCGCAATATCTGGAAGTGGGCATCGGCCCCGACGCCGAAATCTTCACCAAGTGCCAGCCGATGGCCTCGGTCGGCTTCGGCGCCGATGTCGGCCTGCACCCGGTGTCGACCTGGAACAATCCCGAGCCGGAAATCGCCATGATCGCCGCCTCGAGCGGCAGGATCGTCGGCGCCACCATCGGCAATGACGTCAATCTGCGCGATGTCGAAGGGCGCTCGGCGCTGCTGCTCGGCAAGGCCAAGGACAACAACGCCTCGGCGTCGCTTGGGCCCTTCATCCGCCTGTTCGACGAAACGTTCTCCATCGACGACGTGAAGCAGGCTGTCGTGCGCCTCAAGGTCGAGGGCGAGGATGGCTTCTCGTTGGAGGGTGCAAGCTCGATGGCCGAGATCAGCCGTTCGCCCGAAGAACTTGTTGCTGCCGCGATGGGCCCGCACCACCAGTATCCGGACGGGCTGGCGCTCTATCTCGGCACCATGTTCGTGCCGTCGAAGGATCGCGGCGAGAAGGGCAAGGGCTTTACCCACAAGGTCGGCGACATCGTCACCATCTCGTCGGAAAAATTCGGTGCGCTGGTCAACCGGGTGCGGTTGTCGCCCGATTGCCCGCACTGGACCTACGGCGCCAGCCATCTGATGCGCGACCTAGCGAAGGCCGATCTCATCTAGCGAAAGCGGCGCCGGCAAATCGACGCTGACAAAGGTGCTGGCGGGCTCGGCCCCTTCACCGATCATTCGACTGCCCTGAAAAGTCACCCCGGCTGATGCAATCTGATGGGTCTGCTGATGGCGCGGCGTCAGCCGCCAACTACATCTGCAGATGGAGGCTTGCCATCCGTCGAAAAAGGGAATGCTCTGTGGCATCCGAGCGGCGCTGGCAAAAGACGCGGATCCGGCTAGAGCCGGAACAAGGGACGGATCATCTTCAACCCGGGAGGAAATCAAATGCTGACAAGACTGAGACTTGTGCTCTACGGCTTGCTGGTCGCGCTGACGGTCATTCCGGCCGCGGCACAGGCCAAGACCTTCTACTGGATTTCGCATGGCGGCCCGGCCGATCCGGTGTGGACCTACTTCCTGGCCGGCGCCAAGCAATGGGCCAAGGACACCGGCAACACCGTCAACACCTCGTTCCACAATGGCGACGTCGCCTCCCAGCAGGAAGCGGTTCGCGCCGCCCTCTCCGCCAAGGCAGACGGTATCGTCACCACCAGCCCCGATCCGGGCAGCCTCGTCGAGATCGTCAAGGAAGCCCGCGCCGCCAATATCCCGATCATCAACTTCAACACGCCCGATCCCAAGGCCAATTTCAATGCCTATGTCGGCGGCGACAACGTCACCTTCGGAAAGCATTGGGCACAGTATCTGGTCGATAAGGGCCTGGTGAAGAAGGGCGACTTCGTCTGGATGCCGGTGGAGATCCCCGGCGCCACCTATGGCGTCCAGGAAGAGGAAGGAATCAAGAGCGTCTTCGGACCGCTCGGCATCACCTATGAAGTGACCGAGGCGACGCTCGACCAGGCAGAGGTCATCAACCGCATGGTCGACTACCTCACCGCCCACAAGGGCAAGGTAAAAGCCATCATCGGCCTCGGCGACCTCGTCACCGGCTCGATCAAGCGGGTGTTCGACCAGGTCGGCGTCAAGCCGGGCGAAATCCCGGTCGTCGGCTGGGGCAATTCGCTCGATACCACCCAGGAAGTGTTGAACGGCTACGTCAATGCCGGCCAGTGGCAGGACCCGCAGGCGACCAGCTATGTCGCGCTGTCGCTCGCGAATATGGCCGCCTCAGGCATTCCTCCTGGCTTCAACGTGATCACCGGCGCGCTCTATGAGAAGGACACCGCCGCGGTCTACGACAAGATCCTGTCCGGCAAGTAACATCCCGGCCCCAAACAGTCGCGACCCTATCCACGGTCGCGACTGTCTTGTCCATTCGCCGAGCCTCGTCCGATCCGGCGCAGGCGTCAGCCATTCCCATCATGTCGCGGATTCCCTGTGGAAAATCATTCGCTCATCCAACGCCTGATCGCGCGGCCTGAATTCGGTCCCTTCGTGCTGCTCGTCGTCGAGATCGGTGTCTTCTGGGGCTTCAACCACGACTTCCTGTCGCCGCAGAACATCTCCAACACGCTGGCCTTCACCGTCGAACTCGGGCTGATCGCGCTGGCAATGACCCTGCTGATGACATCGGGCGAATTCGACCTGTCTGTCGGCTCGCTGTTCGGCTTCTCGCCGGTGCTGATGTGGACGCTGTTCAACAGCGGCGTCACCTCGCTGGAAATGGGCTTCGTCGTCGCGCTGGTGGTCGCCGCGCTGATCGGCCTGGTCAATGGCTGGTTCGTCACCCAGCTCAAGATCCCGTCCTTCCTGGTAACGCTCGGCATGCTCCTGGTGGTGCGAGGCAGCGCGCTTTTCATCACCGACGGCTTTCCGCAGCGCACGTGGAGCGCGGAGGGCAGCTGGCTGGCGGAAGCGCTGGTCGGCGACTTCTTCATCGGGCCGTTCCGCATCTACATGTCGTTGTTCTGGTTCATCGCCGCGGCGATCGCTCTCGGCTACGTGCTGACGCAAAGCCGGACCGGCAACTGGATCCAGGCGGCAGGCGGCAATCCCAATGCGGCGCGCGCCCGCGGCGTCAATGTCAACCGCGTCAAGATCGGCTTGTTCGTGCTGTCGTCGCTCATGGCCTCGCTGGCCGGCGTCATTTCCTCGCTGCGCACCTCCGCCGCCAACCCCAACAGCGGCACCGGCTACGAACTCGAAGTCATCGCCATGGTGGTGATCGGCGGCACGGCGCTGACCGGCGGACGCGGCACCATCATCGGCACGGTGCTCGGCATTCTGATCCTGCGCGTGATGCGCAACGGCATCGTGCTGATCGGCGTGCCGGGCCTCGCCTACAACATCTTCATCGGCGCGATCATCCTTGGCATGATGGCGCTGCACTCATGGCTGGAACGCCGGCATCAGGCAGGGACTTGAACCATGGCCGAGCCACTGATCCGCATGCAGAACATCCGCAAGTCCTACGGCCGCGTGCAGGCGCTCGAGGACGCTAATTTCCATGTCAATGAGCGAGAGATCGTCGGCCTGCTCGGCGACAATGGCGCCGGCAAGTCGACGCTGATCAAGGTTTTGTCGGGCGCGGTGCCGCTGACCAGCGGCGACATCTTCATTCGCGGCAAGAAGGTCACCTTGCGCAGCACCAGCGACGCCATCGCGCAGGGCATCGAGACCATCTATCAGGATTCCGCACTGGTGACCCAATTGTCGATCGCGCGCAATCTGTTCCTCGGGCGCGAGCCGATCAAACCGCCGCGGTTCTTGAATCGCATGGATCAGGAGGCGATGAACACGGTCGCCCGCGACCTGCTCAAACAGGTCGGCATCTCGAAGAACATTCCGCCGACGACGCCGATCGGCTCGCTCTCCGGCGGCGAGCGCCAGGCGGTGGCGATCGCGCGCGCCATGCATTTCGACAGCGACCTCATCATCCTCGACGAGCCGACCAACAATCTCGGCGTCGCCGAAACGCAAGGCGTGCTGAGCTTCGTGCGCAGCGCCCGTGATTCCGGTCATTCCTGCATCTTCATCGCGCACAACATCCATCACGTCTTCCAGGTGGTCGACCGCATCGTCGTCATGCGCCGGGGCAAGGTGGTCGCCGACGACATCGATCCGAAGACGACAACCGTGACGGAAGTCGAGAGGATCATCACCGGCATGTCGGACAAGGAAATCCGCGACGCCGTCGCCGACGGCAAGCCATCGCACTGAGGACGGGGGAGGCCGTCCTGGCGAAGCAGCCGAATGCGCGTCGCGGTGATGGTCGTAGATCACCCGTCCCTTGGATCGCATCGCCTTGTACATCAGCTGCTCAATTGCTTGTCTGGCGCGCCATCGCATCGGCGCATAGGGTTGCGGCATGAAAGCCACCGTCTCCGACATCGCCAGGAATTGCGGGCTCTCGACCGCGACTGTCGACAGGGTGCTCAACAATCGCCCCGGTGCCAGCGCCGCCAACCGGCAACGCGTCATGGAGGCCGCCAAGCAGCTTGGCTATCTGCCGGTCGCCGACCAGGTGACGCTTCCCTCGAAACCCGCGAACCTCGAATTCTTCCTACCGATCGGCAGCAACGCCTTCATGCAGGATCTGGCAAAGCACATCGAGGATTATTCATCGCGCCTGCCGTTGGTCGCCTCCTGCCGGATCCACAACCTCGCCGGCATCTCGCCGAGCGCGCTGCAAACAGCGGTCGAAAACCTGTCGCTGAAGGCCAACGGCGTCGGTGTCATCGCCATAGACCATCCACGAACCCGCAACATCCTGCGCGACATCGTCGAGGCCGGCATCCGCCTGGTGACGCTGGTGTCCGATATTCCGGCCGCTCCCCGCTCGGCCTATGTCGGCATCGACAACCGGGTGGCGGGGCGAACGGCGGCCCTTTTGATGGGGCGTTTCCTCGGCGGATGCGAGGGTCATCTGGCGATGGTCGTCGGTTCGCGCTCCTATCGCGGTCACGAGGAGCGTGAAATGGGCTTCCGTTCGGTGCTTGGCGAAGAATTTCCCAACCTCACCGTAACCAGCGCCGTCGAGATCAACGACGAGCCGGATGCCAGCTACGCCGAAACCATGAAGGCGCTGCGCAACGAACCCGATCTGCTCGGCATCTATTGCGTCGGCGCCGGACGCTCCGGTGTCGCGAAGGCCATCCGCGAAGCCAGGCCCAATCGTAAGCCGGTGTTCATCTGCCACGACCTGACGCGAGAGACGCGCGGTTATCTCGTCGATGATCTCGTTGATGTCGTCATCGATCAGAACGCCCGGCTGATCGCCGAACAGTCGGTTATCCGCCTGCTCGGCTCCATTGCCTCGTCGGCGCCCTATCTCACCCGGAAATTCATCGAGCCGCGCCTGATTTTCAGGGAAAACGTGCCGGTGCAGTGAGGCAGGGCGGGTTGGCTACGCTGGCCTGTGGCATTTGTAGGATAATTGACACGGCAAATCTGCACAGCTGCTATGCACAATTCATTGTTGCCGAATCATTGGGCAACTCGTAGGTTCTGGTTGTCGGCCATCTACTCCTCCCAGATGCGATGCCGACGCTGAATGGGGTGCACCTCCTCCCGCGCCGCATTCGAAATCGAGCCCGCTGCCACCTCCTCCCGGCAGCGGGCTTTTTTCGTTCGGTGTCGGAAATTCCTCCGCCGCCCGCGCCGATGAGCCGGGGCGTCGCCTCGCTCATACGACCGGTAAATCACCAGCAGTCGCGGCGGATTTCAACCGGCGGCGGTGCCTCGGAAGGAAACGATCAGTCCCTCGGCCATGCGCACGAACTGCGTGCTCGGGCCCTCGGCACCCACGGTCTGCACGCTGACGCGGGCACCCTCGAATAACAGCGACAGCGTGTCGGCGAGCAGTTCGGCCTGACCAATTCCCGCATCCCGGCACAGCGTCACAAGGCGCTCGCGCTGGGCTTCCTTGAGCTCCTTGATCACCAGCCTGGCCGGATGGTCCGGCTCGGTCAGCTCAGCGGCGGCATTGGCCATGTCGCAGCCACGGCCGTCGGCATTGAGCATTGCAGCCGCCTTGCGGACCCAGGCATGCAGCTGGGCGAGCTTGTCGCCTGGAAATTCAGCCTCGAATGCTTCCCACATCGCGCCGGCCTTGGCCGCATTGGCGCGTAGGCACTCGACGATCAGATCGTCCTTGGATTCGAAGTGACGATAGAGCGTCATCTTGTTCGTGCCAGCGGCTTCGGTGATGGCGTCGACGCCGACGCCCTTGATGCCGTGCTTGTGGAACATGTCACGCGCCGTCTCCAGGATTCGATCCCGGGGACGCGAGCGTTCCACGACGCCGTCTGTCATCATGATCTCCTTTCGTTTCCTAAAAACCACGGCCACCTCTTGACTAGGGTGTTACCGGTCTGTAACTATGCAAATGTTACTTACTGGTAACACCTATGTCGTCGATCGTCAATAACAAGGCCGTGAACTGGTCCTGCCAGACGAGAGCGACGGAAAAACTGCCAATCATGCGGCTTCGGCCGGTGAGGAAATGAAAAACGGTTCGCGAGCATGGGCTGCGAATCGACAGACAAGGAGCCGGCCAATGCCACAGCGCCGCGATCTTACCATAGAAGAGGCCGTCCGGGATCCAATGATCCGGCTGGTCATGAAAGCAGATGGGGTCGACCCCCGCGCCTTCGAGTCAATGCTTCGCTCGCTTGCCAAGCGTCGTGAGGTGCCGTTGCTGCGTTCACGGGCCCGTGACGGGCACGGCCAGTTGTCCAGGGTTGCCAGCGCCTTCGGGCGGGCAAGAGCAGCCGGCGAGGCATGTGTGTCGTGGTAAACTTCTTCATCCACCGTCCGATCTTCGCCTCGGCGATCGCCATCATCATGGTGCTCGCCGGGACGATTTGTTATTTCCTGCTGCCGGTGTCGCAGTTTCCCGACATCACCCCGCCACAGGTCGTCGTCAGCGCCCATTATCCGGGCGCCAGCGCGCAAGTCGTGGCCGACACGGTGACGACGCCGCTGGAGCAGCAGATCAACGGCGTGCAAGGCATGACCTACATGTCGTCGACGAGCTCCAATGACGGCTCCTCGACCATCACCATCACCTTCGATGTCGGCTATTCCCTGAGCACCGCCGCCGTCGACGTCCAGAACCGCGTCAGCCAAGCGGCCTCGTCGCTGCCGGCGATCGTCAACCAGGGCGGCGTGACGATCAAGAAGCAGAACCCGAACTTCGTTCTCATCGTCAACCTCACCTCGCCCGACAATTCCGTCGACCCGGTGGCGCTCTCGAACCTTGCCTATCTGCAGGTCGTCGATCCGTTGAAGCGTCTGCAAGGCGTCGGCGACGTGCAGATTTTCGGCGAGCGGCGCTATTCGATGCGCGTCTGGCTCGACCCGGACAAGCTCGCCAATCTCGGCATCACCGCCGTCGACGTGCAGAATGCCATCGCCGAGCAGAACGTCCAGGTGGCGGCCGGCAAGATCGGCCAGTCGCCGGCGCCCGCCGGCACTGCTTTCGAAATGCAGGTCAATGCCGTCGGCCGCCTGAGCGACCCGAAGGAATTCGGCGACATCGTGGTGCGCGCCAACACCGATAGCGGGTCGCTGGTGCGGCTGCGCGACGTTGCGCGCATCGAACTCGGCGCGCTGCAATATTCGTCCTCGGCCTTCTTCGGCAAGGACCCTACCGTCGTTCTCGCCGTCTACCAGATGCCCGGCTCCAACGCGCTCGACCTTCAGCAGCGCGTCAAGGACAAGATGCAGGAGCTGTCGACGCGATTCCCGAAGGGCGTCTCCTACGCCATGCATTACGACACCACGCGTTTCGTCTCGGCCTCGATGCATGACGTGCTGATCACGCTCGGCGAAGCGCTGGTGCTGGTCGTCGCCGTGGTGTTCATCTTCCTGCAGAGTTGGCGCACGACGATCATCCCGACCATCGCCATTCCGGTGTCGCTGGTGGCAACGCTCGTCGTCATGGAGATGATGGGCTTCTCGCTCAACATGCTCTCTTTGCTCGGCATGGTGCTGGCGATCGGCCTTGTCGTCGACGACGCCATCGTCGTGGTCGAGAATGTCGAACGACAACTCGAGGCGGGGCTCAAACCGCTGGCGGCGACAAAGGCCGCCATGGCCGAAGTCACCGGTCCGATCATCGCCACCACCGCCGTGCTGATGGCGGTGTTCGTGCCGGTCGCCTTCATTCCCGGCGTCTCCGGCAAGCTCTACAACCAGTTCGCATTGACGGTGGCGATTTCGGTCGGCATTTCCGCCTTCAATTCGCTGACGCTGAGCCCTGCGCTCAGTGCCGCTTTCCTGCGCCATCGGCACGGGCCACAGTTCTTCCTGTTCCGCTGGTTCAACACCGGCTTCGACAGGCTGTCGCATGCCTACGCCCATGGCGTGCGCTTCCTTATCCGCTTGCGCTGGATCATGCTCGGCCTGTTCGCGGCCGGACTGGTGGCCACCTACTTCGTCTGGCAGAAGCTGCCCTCGACCTTCCTTCCGGTAGAGGACCAGGGCTATTTCTTCGTCGTCATCCAGTTGCCCGACGGTGCCTCGCTCGAACGCACCGACGCGGTGGCGCAGAAGGCGCGTGACATCCTGCAGGCAACGCCGGGTGTCGACATCGTTGGCTCGATCAGCGGCCTGAACTTCCTGACCAGTGCGGCGCAGTCGAACTCGGCGGTCGAGTTCGCCATCCTGAAGCCCTGGGAGGAGCGTACTCCCGACCAGAGTGCATCGAAGCTCGTCGCCGATGTCCGCGGCAAGCTGTTGCAGATACCGGAAGCCTTCGCGCTATCCTTCGATCCGCCCTCGATCCCGGGTATCGGCACCACGGGCGGCTTCGAGTTCGTCGTCGAGGATCTAACCGGCCGTGGCAGCAACGCCCTCAATGACGCGACGCAAGCCGTGATCGCCGAGGCGCGCAAGCAGCCCGAAATCAATCCGCAGCAGTTGTTCTCGCCGTTCTCGACCTCGACGCCGCAGTTCAATTACGACCTCGATCGCAGCAAGGCCAAGCTCCTCGGCCTCAACCTGCCCGACGTCTTCAACACGCTGCAGATCTATCTCGGCTCGCTCTACGTCAATGACTTCAACCTGTTTGGCCGCACCTTCCGGGTGACCATCCAGGCCGACAAGGATGCACGTGCGGGTGCCGCCGACATTTCACGGCTCTATGTGCGCAACGCGTCGGGCGGCATGGTGCCGCTCAGCACGCTGGGCAAGCTGGTGCCGTTCGTCGGTCCGGAAACCGTGCCGCACTACAACAACAATGCATCGGCCTCGATCAATGGCGGCGCCGCACCCGGCTTCTCCTCGGGCCAGGCCGTCGCTGCCATGGAACGGGCGGCTGCCACCGCGCTGCCCAGGGATTTCGGTTTCGAATGGACCGGCATCACCTTCCAGGAGCTCAAGGCAGGATCGATCGCGTCCGTCGTCTTCGGCCTCGCCATCGTCTTCGTCTTCCTGATCCTGGCGGCGCAGTATGAGAGCTGGGCGATGCCGTTCATGGTGCTGCTGGCGGTGCCGCTCGCTTTGTTCGGCGCGTTCGCCGCACTGTGGGCACGCGGCATGCAGATTGACGTCTACTCGCAGATCGGCTTCGTCATGCTGATCGGCCTGGCCGCGAAGAACGCGATCCTGATCGTCGAGTTCGCAAGACGGCGGCGCGAGGAAGGCCTGAGCATCGTCGAGGCGGCGATGGAAGCCGCGCGGCTGAGACTGCGGCCGATCCTGATGACGGCCTTCGCCTTCATCCTCGGCGTGCTGCCGCTGATGTTCGCCACCGGCGCCGGTGCCGCCAGCCGCCAATCGATCGGCACCACCGTCTTTGGCGGCATGGTCGCCGCGACCATCCTGTCGCTGGTGTTCGTGCCGGTCTTCTACGCGGTCATCGAACAGCTGCGGGAGCGCCGCGAAAGCGGCGAACCCGCCTCCAAGCACACTGAACCAACCGCCGAACCCGCCTTCCCTCCCCTGGCGCAAGCGGCCGAATAAGATTGGAGAAATATCATGCGTAAATGGAAAATCGCGTTGGGAACGGCTGTCGCGCTGGGTGCGATCTCGGTGGCCAGCGTTCACCTGCTCGACATGGGCAATCTCAGGCTGAGCGGCGCTACGGCCGGGGCGGCGACGCCGGCTCCGGCGGCATTCGTGATGCCGGTGCCGGTGGCGAGCGTGGTCAAGAAGACGATCCCGATCTATCTCGACTACGCGGCCCGCATCGAGCCTATCCGCAGCATCACGCTGCAGGCGCGCGTGCCTGGCTACCTGCAGGAACAGACAGCGCAAGACGGCGCCGATGTCCGCCAGGGCGACCTTCTCTACAAGATCTCGCCTGACGACTTCCAGGCTGCGCTCGATCAGGCGAGAGCCCAGGTGCAGCGCGATACGGCGACGCTCGACTATGCGCGTTCCAATCTCGGCCGCGGCTCCGAGCTCGCCAAGAGCGGTTACCTGGACAAAGACAGTTTCGACCAGCGCACCAGCACCTTGCGCCAGGCGCAGGCGTCGCTGGCGCTCAACCAGGCGGCCGTACGCACGGCGGAACTCAACCTGAGCTACGCCGAGATCCATGCTCCGTTCGCCGGGCGCCTCGGCCGCAACCAGGCCTCGGTCGGAACGCTGGTCAGCGTCGCCGGCACCGTGCTCAACACGCTGGTCCAGCTCGATCCGATCTATGTCACCTTCAATCCGAGCGAGACGGATCTGGCCGAGATCGAGCAGGCCCGCGCGGCCGGGCCGATCGAGGTCGAGGTTCTGCTGCCGGGCACGACCGAGTCCAGCCAGAAGGGCGAACTCACCTTCATCGACAACACGGTCGACCATTCGACGGGAACCATCACTGCCCGCGCCACGATCGGCAATGCGAAGTTCTCGCTCATGCCCGGCCAGTATGTTCGCGTACGTCTGCATATCAAGCAGCAGCCCGATGCGCTGATGGTGCCGCAGACAGCGCTGGGTTCGAGCCAGCTCGGCAAGTACCTCTACGTCGTCGGCAAGGGCAACACGGTCGACCAGCGGCTGGTCTCGCTTGGCCCGACCAGCGGCGACCTGGTGGCCATCCTCAGCGGCGTCTCCGAGGGCGACCAGGTGATAACAGGCAATCTGCAGAAGATCGGACCCGGAATGCCGATCTCGCCACTGCCACAGAAACCGGCTACCTGAATCCCCCGCAGGCCCGGTTTCCGCGCGGCGCCCCCGACCTTTTCTCAGGTCGCGGGCGCCGTTTTCATGAGCAGGCCGACCAACGCGGCGACATCGGCACGGTCGGCCTTGGCCGGCGGCATGAAGGCGCAATAGGGATGACCGAGACGCACCGAGACTGGTGAGAGCGCGATCAGACGCCCTGCCTCCAGATCGGCCTGTGCCATCACACGCTGACCAAGAGCAATGCCCAGACCCAGCCTCGCTGAAGCGATCGCCAGGCTGGACAGGCCAACTCGCCGCCCATGCGACGGGTCGGGCGAACGGCTGCCGCCGCATGCCGCGAACCAATCCGTCCAAGTCGGGTGCGAGGCATAGTTCGGCCCCCAATTGGTGTGGATGAACAGGCTCTCATGCAGGTCGGTGAGACCGGAAACGCCTTTGCCGTGCCGGTCCCAGAAGTCCGGCGCGCAAACCGGCAGCACATCGTCATGGACGAGGCGGACCATGCGCAGGCCCGGGTAGTGATAGTCGCCATAGGAGATGCGCAGATCGACATTTTGGCGCAACAGGTCGATCGGATCGTCCTCTACCCGGACATCGATCGCCATGTGCGGGTAGGCATCAAGCAACTCTGCCAGCCTCGGCGCCAGCCACAGTTCGGCCAGCGAAAACGGCACGCTGACTACCAGACGCGTCCTCAAACCGCCTTCCAGCATGCGCTGGCCGATGGCGGCGATGTCGCCAAGCGCACGCGCGGTCTGCGGATAGATGGCATGGCCGGCGTCGGTCAGCGTGATGCGGTTGCCCGTGCGCACGAACAGTTGCTTGCCGAACCAGGTCTCGAGGTTGCGGATCTGCTGGCTGACCGCGGCCGAGGACACACCAAGTTCGCTCGCCGCCAAAGTAAAGCTGCCGGTGCGGGCGGCGACCTCGAAGGCCTTGATCGCGTTCAGCGGCGGCAGCTTTTCCAAATCAGACTCCATAAGTTTTTCTTGGCTGATCCTAATAATTTTCCACGTTGAGAGAAAGAATCTTTTGCCGTCTCATGCACTCGAAACCTTGGAGCCGATGACCATGAAAGACATTCTCGATCTCGACCGCTTCCCGCTCGACCGCGAAGGCAGCGCCGAATGGAAGCAGCTCGTCGAACAATCGATCGCTGCGCTCGAAGCCGACGGCATGTTCAATCTAGAAGGTTTTCTGCGGCCAGGCGTCGCCGAACGGGCGGTGCGTGAAATCAAGCCGGTGATGGACACGCAATCCCATGTCCACAAGCGGATGCACAACATCTACTTCAAGCCCAGCATTCCCGAACTCGCCCCCGACCATCCGGCGCTGCGCAAGGTCGAGACCATCAGCCACACCGTCTGTGCCGACCAGATTCCGGGCAGCACCGTGCTTGCCATCTACGAGTATGAACCGCTTGTGCGCTTCCTCGCGGCGACGATGGGCAAGGCAAAGCTGCACGTCATGCAGGACCCGCTGGCCCGCACCAATGTCATGGCCTATCGCGCCGGCGAAGCGCTGAACTGGCATTTCGACCGCTCGGAATTCACCACTACCCTCCTGCTGCAGCAGGCGCAGAGTGGTGGCGACCTCGAATATCGCACCGATCTCAGATCGGACGATGATCCAAATTATGACGGCGTCGCGCGGTTGCTCGAAGGCCGTGATCCCGACGCAAAGATCCTGCGCATGAAGCCGGGTACACTCAATGTCTTCCGCGGCAAGAACACCGCACACCGTGTCACCACGGTCGAAGGCGAGCGCGAACGCATGATCGCGGTGTTTTCCTACTACGAGAAGCCAGGTGTGATGTTCAGCGCCGAGGAACGGGTCGGGTTCTACGGTCGGGCGGCCTGAGCCCCCCGACGATGAAAGAATCCAAAAATGACATCTTGTTAGATTGTCGACAATCTGATTGTCTTGCCTTCTGTTCTCGCTGGAGTGGGCCGGATGGTGAAGACGGAGTTCAGCCCGATTGCCGACACGACGCGCCGCGCCGAAATCGTCGCGCTGCTGCGGCGGGCGATCCTGACCGGTCAGTTGGGACCCGGCCAGAAACTCAACGAGCTCAGGATTTCAGAGCAGATGCGGGTCAGCCGCGCGCCATTGCGCGAGGCGATGCGTGAGCTCGTGCAGGAAGGCCTCCTATCCAGCATTCCCTATGCCGGCACCTTCGTCATCGACGTCACCGCCAAGGACATTGACGATGCCTATTCGCTCAACCAGGTGCTTGACGAATTCGCCATCGAGCGCACCTGGCCGCTGCGCGACCAGCGCTTCTTCGATGAGCTTGACCGGCGCCACGAAGCGGTGAAGCAGGCGACCCGCAACCTCGACACAACAAGGCAGATCGAGACGGCGCTGCAACTGCATGGGCTGATCTATGAATGGGCCGACAATTCGGTGCTGCTGGAAACCTGGCAGCGGCTGATCAGCCGCCTGCAGATGTATTTCGCGCTGCACCAGCATGCGCGCAACGAGCCGGTGCCGGCCGAAGACGTTCATGAGACTTACGTGCGGCTGCTCAAAGGCACCGACATGGGCGCCGCCCAGCGCC
The DNA here is from genome assembly GCF_013170725.1 of Mesorhizobium erdmanii. Lineage (NCBI taxonomy): Bacteria > Pseudomonadati > Pseudomonadota > Alphaproteobacteria > Hyphomicrobiales > Phyllobacteriaceae > Mesorhizobium > Mesorhizobium erdmanii. The sequence goes on from NZ_CP033361.1 coordinate 5,170,060, forward strand.
ATGCCCGCGAGCATATCCACCTCGATTTCGAACAGCTGCTTTCCTACGCACGCGGCCTCGAACAGCGCCCATCGAGAGGCGCCTGATCAATTCCCAGACATTGCAGCCAACGGACAGACACGTGCGCATCGAAACCATCAAAGCCTACCATGTCGTGCAGCCCTTCGTGGACGGACCCTACCGGATGTCGAAGGGGCGCGAAGCCGACGCTTTCGACGCGGTGATCGTCGCCATCACAGCCGACGGCGGCTTGACCGGCTGGGGCGAGATGGCGCCGCTTGGCAATTTCTACTCAGCCGCGTTTCCCGCTGGAACGCGCGCGGGCGTGCCGGAAATCGCGCCGCATCTCATCGGCCACGATCCGCGCGGCCTGGCCAGCATCGGCCGGCTGATGGACACGGTGTTCAAGGGCCATCCCTACATCAAATCGGCGCTCGACATGGCCTGCTGGGATCTCGCAGCGCGCGCCGCCAACGTGCCGCTGGTGACACTGCTGGGCGGCAAGGAAAGCGACACGGCCGAACTCTACAAGGTGGTCACTCACGGCAGTGTCGACGCCATGGCGGCGCTGGCAAAGCGCATCGTCAAGGACGGCTTCCACCGGCTGCAGGTCAAGGTCGGCGGCAATGTCCATGATGACATCGAGCGCGTCACCGCGGTCGCCGCCTCCGTGCCGAAGGGCACCGTCATCTTCTGCGACGCCAATGCCGGCTGGACCCCCTATCAGGCGCGGCAGTTCGCCGATGCCACACGCGCCATCGACTACACATTCGAGCAGCCCTGCACGACGATCGACGAGAACATGTCGGTGCGCCGCATGCTCGACAAGCCGATGGTGCTCGACGAATCCGTCACCTCGCTCGAGGCAATGCTGGAAATCCATCGCCTGGGCGCAGCCGACGGATTGACGCTGAAAATCTCGCGGCTCGGTGGCGTCACCAAGACCCGGTTGATCCGCGATGTCGCCGTCGACCTCGGCTTCATGATCACGGTCGAGGACACTGGCGGCGCCGAGATCGACACATCAGCCATGGCGCATCTGTCGCTGTCGACGCCGGAAGAGCGCCGGCTGCACGCCATCGCTTTCCATGAATGGGTCACGGTGCGCACCGCGTCGAACAAGCCGCCTGTCACCGGCAGCCGGATGGGCATTCCGGACGGACCGGGCCTCGGCATCGACGTCGTTCCCGACCTGCTCGGCGCGCCGTTCTTCGAGATCGGCGGCTGAGATGAAAATCCGCGGCATCAAGGCCACGCCGATCAATCTTCGCCTCGAAGCACCCTATGGCTGGGTGTTCGGCGAGCTCGACGGGTTTTCGCAGACCATTGTCGAGGTCGAGACCGAGGATGGGCTGATCGGCCTCGGCGAAGCGCCTACGCCGGCAGCGGCCGCGATCGTCAATGGTATCCTGGCCGAGCGCCTGGTCGGGCGCGATGCTTTCGATATTGCCGGCGCGGAATATGTCTGCCTGCCCTATTGGACCGGCGTGCAGTCGATCAACGACCGCACCCGCATCATGGCTTTCGGCGCCGTCGAGATGGCGCTGTGGGACCTGCGCGGCAAGGCGTGGAACCAGCCGCTCTACCAGTTGCTCGGCGGCGCCGTGCGCAAGGACATCCCGTTCACCGATTATTTCTCGCTGCGCGGCGATGGTCCAAAGGTCAGGGGCGAGACGACGCCGGAAGAAGTCGCCGACTATTGCGTCGAACTGCACGAGACGCATGGAACGACCTTCTTCGAAGGCAAATTCTCGACCGAGGATCCGAAAGTCTCGCTGAGAATGGTCGAGCTGATCCGCGAAAAACTCGGCGACGAGGCGATGATCCGCATCGATTCCAACCAGGCCTATTCGCTGGCCACGGCGCGGCTGCTGGCGCGGCCGCTGGAAGAACTCGGCGTTCGCAACTGGGAGGATCCGGTGGCCACGATCGAGGAGATGCGGCAGTTGCGGCAGCATTGCTCGATCCCGTTCTCGACCCACAACATCGACATTGCGCGGGCCATGGACCTCAAGGTTCCGGACGCATTTGTCGGCAATCCGACGGCGCATGGCGGCATTGGCCGCCTGCTGCGCTTCGTCGGCGCTTGCGAGCACGCCGGCGTCGACTTCTGGTGCTACAGCGGCGACAGCGGCATCGGCAGCGCGGCGTATCTGCACCTGTGCGCCGCGCTCGGCTGGATCCGCGAGCCGAACCAATCGCTGTTTCGCATGCAGCCCATGGATATCACCGAGGAAGGGCCGTTTTCGCCGAGGAACAATGTCGTGCGCGTGCCGGAAGGCCCCGGCCTCGGCGTCACCTTGTCGCGCAAGAACCTCGCGGCCTGCCATCGCGATTTCACCGACAACGGCCCCTGCAACAAATATCACGATCCGGCCAAGCCCGGGACATACCGCCGTCTGCCGCTGAACTAGGAGAACGAGAAGGGAAAGGAGACTTGATTCAACAACAAGGGCCCGCCGCGGCGATTGGACGGCAGCGGCAGGACCGGACGAGTGGAAGCATAGCCTCAAGAAAATCTGACCACCGCGCCGCAAGGATCGGATGAACCGGAAAAAACCGCATGCTACAGTCCCGGTCTACCGACTTCGTTGATGGCCGGGACAAGGAGAACTCCACGGAATTTCGTCAACTGGAAGTGCATTCGTCAACCATAAGAAATAGGGGAAAGGGTTAAACCCATGAGCAAGAACTACCGCATTCTCGACCTGATCCGGCGCAATCGCTCGCCGCTCGAAAACCATCTCATCGACGGTCTTGTCGATGGTCGCGTCAGCCGCCGCGACTTCATTCGCCACGGCAGCCTGCTTGGCCTGTCGCTGCCGCTTCTGGGCGGCATCACCGCGGCTGCCGGCCTCAGTGGCATGCCGTCGCTCGCCCGCGCCCAGAGTGCGCCGGGCGCGACCATCCGCGTCGGCAGCAGCGTTCCGGCGGCAACCATCGACCCGGTCACCATCGCCGACGCCGGCGGCCTGGTGGTCATGCAGCAGGTTGCGGAATTCCTCTGCGTCGACGGCCCGGACCTGGTGCTGAAGCCGGCACTGGCCGAAAGCTGGAAGCCGAACGACAAAGGCACGGTGTGGACCTTCAAGCTGCGCAAGGGCGTGAAATTCCACTCAGGCGGCGAGATGAAGGCCGACGACGTCGTGGCCAGCATCGACCGCCTTGCCGACCCGGCAAACTCGTCCAACGCGTTGTCGGTGTTCACCGGCATCCTGCAGAAGGGCGCCACCAAGAAGGTCGACGACTACACGGTGGAATTCCACCTCGACGCGGCGAACGGTAACTTCCCCTACATGGTGTCGTCCGACAACTACAACGCCGTCATCATCCCGGCGAGCTACAAGGGCGACTACGAGAAGAGCTTCGACGGTACCGGCCCGTTCAAGATCGAAAAATACACGCCGAAGGTCGGCGCTTCCTTCGTCCGCAACGAGGACTACTGGGGCGAAAAGGCGCTGCCGGAGCGCACCGAGTTCACCTTCTTCGCCGACATGCAGCCGCAAATCCTGGCGCTGCAGGGCGGACAGATCGACATCATCAACCAGATGCCGGTTCTCGCGGGCGTTGCCCTGCTCAACGATCCGAGCTTCGAAATCATCAGCCTGAAGTCGTCGGCGCATCAGCAACTGCACATGCACTGCGACGAAGGCCCGACGAAAGATGCCCGCGTGCGCCGCGCCATCGCCCTCTGCCTCGATCGCGAAAAGCTCGCCGCCGGCCTGATGAAGGGACGTTCGGCCTTGGGCAATGACAGCCCGTTCGCCGCGGTCTACCCGTCGACCGACACGACCATACCACAGCGCAAGCAGGATATCGCGCAGGCCAAGCAGCTGATGGAAGCCGCTGGCGTCGGCCAGGGCTTCAAGATGACGCTGACCACCGAGCGCTACCTCGAAATCCCCGAATACGCCCAGCTCATCCAGAACTGGGTCAAGGAGATCGGCATCGAGCTCGAACTGAACATCCTCGACCAGGGCGCCTATTACGGCGATGCCGTGTTCGGCAAGTCGAACTGGTTGGATTCGGCGATGGGCATCACCGATTACGGCCACCGCGGCGTGCCGAATGTCTACCTCGCCGCGCCGCTGAAGAGCGACGGCACCTGGAACGCGGCGCACTTCAAGAACAAGGATTATGACGCGCTGGCGACCAGCTATATCGCGGCGCTCGACCTCGAGGCGCAGAAGGCCGACGCCGGCAAGATCCAGAAGCTGCTGCTCGAGGAAACGCCGGTCATCTTCGGCTATTTCTACGACTACCTGACGGCTACGGCGAAGGGCGTGACCGGCGTGCAGCCGACCGCCATGTCGCAGCTGTTCCTCGAAAAGGCATCGAAGGCCTAGGCGAAAAGGGAAAGCCAATCCTCTAACAGCCAGCTCCCGCATGGGGGCTGGCTCCGCAAGGAGTCTTAGCCATTCTCTCCTTCTTTGCACGGCGTGTGTCGCTGTCGCTTGTGACACTGTTCCTGCTGTCGATCATGGTGTTCCTGGGCGGCCAGGTGCTGCCCGGCAATGTCGGGCGCGCGATCCTGGGTCCGTTTGCCGACCAGCGCGCGGTCGACGCGCTCAATCATACGCTCGGCGTCGATCGCCCATTGCTCACCCAATACGCGACCTGGATCTGGAATTTTGTCCGTGGCGACATGGGCACGTCCTACATCTTCCGCTCGCCTGTAGCGCCCTTCGTCATCGACGCCTTGGGCAATTCGATGAAGCTGGCGGCGGTCGCTTTCGTGCTGGTGGTGCCGATCGGCATCCTGGGCGGCGTCGTGGCCGCGCTCAACCTCAACCGCCCGCTAGACCGCATCATCAGCCTGGGCGGCCTGTCGGTGACGGTGCTGCCGGAGTTCGTCACCGGCATCATCCTGATCCTGATCTTCGGCGTCTGGCTGCGCTGGCTGCCGATCTCAGCGGCATGGCCGAAGGATGCCGGCTTCTTCACTCAGCTCTATTACCTGATCCTACCGTCGCTGCCGCTGTTCCTGGTGCTGTTCGGCTATATCGCGCGCATGGCGCGTTCCGGCATGATCGAGGCGCTCGATTCCGACTATACGAGAACGGCGGTGCTCAAGGGTCTGCCCTGGCGCACCGTGATCTGGCGCCATGTGCTGCGCAATGCGCTGTTGCCGACCATCACCGTCATTGCCACGCAGACCGGCTATCTCATCGGCGGCCTCGTGGTGATCGAGACGCTGTTTCGCTACCAGGGTATCGGCTCGGTGATCTTCACCGCCGCGCGCGGCAAGGACTTTCCGATGCTGGAATCCGGCATCCTCACCATCGGCATCGTCTATGCCGTGGCGACATTGATCGCCGACTTCCTCTATTCCGTGCTCAATCCGCGCATCCGCCTGGGGTCAGACCAATGAGCGCCGTCCAGACCCCTTCTCCTGCGCAAGACGACACGCGCCGGCGCAGTCCGCTGGCGGAAGTCCTGTTCTCGCTCATGCGCTCGCGAACCTTCCTTGTCGGCCTCTTCATCGTGCTGTTCTGGGTCGCCTGCGCGCTGTTCGGCGAACATTTCGCACCCTATGACCCGCTTGCCGACGACATCATCAACGCGCTGGCACCGCCGTCGCGCGAACATTGGTTCGGCACCGACCAGATTGGCCGTGATGTCTTCTCGCGCGTCATTGTCGGCTCCCGCGACATCCTCACCGTCGCGCCTTTGGCGACGCTGCTGGCGACGGTGGCGGGCACGGCGCTTGGCCTGCTCACCGGCTATTTTCGCGGCATCGTCGACGATGTCGTCAGCCGCATCCTCGAAGCCTTCATGGCAATCCCCGTGGTCATTGTCGCGCTGCTCGCCATCGTAGCGCTCGGCACCTCCAAGGCCACCGTGATCGTCGTCATCGGCCTGAGCTTCGCACCGATCATCGCGCGCACCGTGCGCTCGGCGGTGCTGGCCGAGCGCGAACTCGACTATGTCGCCGCCGCCCAGCTGAGGCACGAGAGCGCATTCCACACGATGTTCGTCGAGATCCTGCCCAACGTCATCCCGCCGATCCTGGTCGAGACCACCGTGCGGCTCGGCTACGCCATCTTCGCGGTCGCCACGCTCTCCTTCATGGGCTTCGGCATCCAGCCGCCGTCGCCCGACTGGGGGCTGTCGATCTCCTCGAATTACGGCATGATCGGCGGCGGCTTCTGGTGGACGGTGCTGTTCGACGCGCTCGCCATCGCCTCGCTGGTGATCGGCGTCAACCTTGCGGCCGACGGCGTTCATGGAGCGCTCAATGACTAACTCCGCCCCTACCAAGCCCGCAAAGGCTGAAAACGCCCTCGAACTCAGCGACCTGTCGGTCGCCTATCGCGTGGCCGGGCGCAACCGCGCCGTGCTGCGCAATCTCAACCTCAACATCAGGCAAGGCGAGGCCTATGGGCTGGTCGGCGAATCCGGCTGCGGCAAATCCACCGTGGCGCTCACCGTCGTGCGCTATCTGCCAAGGAACGGCTCGATCACAGGCGGCGCGATCTCGCTCGATGGCCAGGACGTGATGAAGCTCGATGCCGAGGCCTTGCGACGTGCGCGGGCCGAAAGCGTCTCGATGGTCTACCAGGATCCCGGCAAGGCTCTGAACCCGTCGATCCGCATCGGCCGCCAGTTGACCGAGATCTTCGAGCTTGGCGGCATCACGGGCCAGGCAGCCACTGATCGCGCCATCGCCATGCTCAACCGCGTGCGCATCTCCGATCCGCCAAGCGTCATGCAGCGCTACCCGCACCAGCTCTCCGGCGGCATGCAGCAGCGCGTCGCGATCGCCATGGCGCTGGCCAACGATCCCTCGATGCTGATCCTCGACGAGCCGACCACCGGCCTCGATGCGACGGTCGAAGCCGAGGTGCTCGACCTCATCGCGCAGCTCAGGCAAGAACTCTCGGCCTCGATCCTGTTCATCAGCCACAACCTCGCCGTAGTGTCCAACATGTGCGACCGGGTCGGCGTGCTCTATGCCGGCATGCTGGTCGAGGAAGGACCGACCGACGTCGTCTTCAACGATCCGCGCCATCCCTACACGGTGGCGCTGCTGCGCTGCCTGCCACGCGGCGGCCAGCGCAAGGACCAGGGCCGGCTCGATACCATTCCGGGCTTCCTGCCCGGCATTGGCATGGACATCAAGGGGTGTGCCTTTGCCGACCGCTGCGCGCTCGCCGACGATCGCTGCCGCACCGAATTGCCGCCGCTCTATGATCTGAGTGACGAGCGCGGCAAGCGCTTGTCACGCTGCCGCTACCACGAAAAGGCGCAGGCCCTGCCGCGCGCGACACCGAGCGACGTGGCGGCGACACCCAGGCCCGCGGCAGCACCCGTGCTGCGTGTCGCCGGACTGAACAAGACCTATGCCAGCCACGGCCATCCCCTGCGCGCCGTCAAGGATGTCTCGCTCGATCTCAGCCCCGGCGAGACGTTGGGGCTGGTCGGCGAATCCGGCAGCGGCAAGACCACTTTCGCCAGGCTGCTGCTCGGCCTGGTGCCGCCCGATGCCGGCGGCACCATCGAGCTCGAGGGCAAGGCGCTGGCGCCGAAGCTGGAGAACCGCGGCGACGATCAGGTCAAGGCGATGCAGATCGTCTTCCAGAACCCGGACTCCGCGCTCAACCGCTCGCATTCGATCCGCCACATCCTCGGCCGCGCCCTGAAGCGGCTGGCCGGCCTCTCCGGCAAAGCGCTAGAGGCGCGCCTCGACGACCTTGTCCGCTCGGTGCGCCTCACCAACCGGCACCTGGCCGTCAAGCCGCGCCAGCTGTCAGGCGGGCTGAAGCAGCGCGTCGCCATTGCTCGGGCCTTCGCCGGCGATCCGCGCATCGTGGTCTGCGACGAGCCGACCTCGGCGCTCGACGTCTCCGTCCAGGCGGCGATCCTCAACCTGCTCGCCGATCTGCAATCGAAGGAGGATGTCAGCTACATCTTCATCTCGCACGACCTTGGCGTCGTGCGTTACCTCTCCGACAAGATCGCCGTGCTCTATCTTGGCCGCATCATGGAACTCGGGCCATCGGAGGAAGTCTTCTCGGGGCCACATCACCCCTATACCGAAGCGCTGCTGTCGGCCGTGCCCAAACTCGACCAGACCGAGACGGCGCGCATCCGGCTCGACGGCGAAATCCCCAGCGCCACCAATCCGCCCACGGGATGCGTGTTCCACACGCGCTGCCCGCGCAAGATCGGCCCGATCTGCGAGCAGCAGGAGCCGCCGCTGGCAGAGGCGCAGCCCGGCCATTCGATCCGCTGCCATATCCCCTACCCGGAACTTGCTAGGCTGCAGAAGGCCGCCGTGACCGAACCGGCATAGCAAGGCATCTCCGGCCGGCTACAGACCGGCCATGCCGAGCGAACGGTCGCCTTCCGAAAAACCCTGATCATTGGTCCAGTTCCCGGCCAGCGAGCGCAAGCCCGTCAGCGCGACGTCGAGCACATCCGACGAGACGGGATTGGCGGGATAGGCAAGGTAGATCGGCCGCCGGAACACCGGCGTGTCGTCTACGCGCCGCATCTCGCCGCGCTCGATGTGGCCGCTGACCGCGCTGAGCGGCAGGTAGGCCGCCGCTTGCTGCGACAGCACATGCTGCAGCCCGATGAAGACCAGCCCCGCCGAGATTGCCGGCTTGACCATGCCGGCAAAGGCGCGGTCATGCTCGATGCGGAATTCGAGACCCCAGTCCATCAGGATGTAGTTTTCGCTCCATGGCTTGGTCTGCGCGGTGTGCTGGACCAGCACGACCTGGTCGACGGCCAGCGTCTCATAGACGATGCCGGGATGCGGGCGCGGCAGATAGAGGATGCAGATGTCGAGCAGGCCCTCCGCCAGCTGGTCGATGGCCAGATCCGGAAAACTGCCTTCGAGCCGCAGCGCCACGTTCGGCCGCCTGGCGCGCATCCACTCGACCCATGGCGAGGTGATGCGCTCCCACAGATAGGCGGGGGCGGTGAGCCGCAGCAGGCTGTCATAGCCATCGGGAACGGCGATGTCCTGCCGCGATTGCTCCCAGGTGCGGGTGATGGAGGAGGCGTGAGGCAGGAACTGGCGGCCGGCCGGCGTCAGCGCGACGCCGTCACGGTCACGCACGAAAAGCCGGCGCCCCAATTGCTCCTCCAGTCCCCTGATCCGCGCACTGACCGTGGATTGCGCAAGGTTGAGCCGGCTGGCCGCGACGGTGAAGCTGCCATGTTCGGCAACCTCCAGGAAACTGCGCAGGTTCTCGGTATCCATGCCATCCTCCCCGCATCGAAAATTTCGATGGGCCCCATCAAAAAATATCGCTTTCCGCCTGCGTTCAACAATGACCTAAATGGCCGATCCCCCAAGGGCAAGCGAGGAATGCAGCCATGCCAAGGCATTTCATGACGATCGACGCCGCTCGCAAAAATCTGACCGCAATCGAAAATTCCGCTGTCGATGACTTGCTTGCCGGCAGGCTCGACCGGCGCGATTTCCTGCGCCACGGCAGCGTTCTGGGCCTTTCACTGCCGTTCCTGGGCGGCCTTGTCGCGGCTGCCGGCCTAGGCACGCAAAAAGCCCGCGCCGAAGGCAAGCCGGGCGGCACGGTGCGCGCCGGCGTCGCCACGCCCGGCGGCGCCATCGATCCCGTCACCTACTATGACAGCGGCAGCTACCAGCTGGTCTTCCAGACCGCCGAGTTTCTCTGCATCACGCAACCGGATCTCACCCTGAAGCCGGTGCTGGCAGAAAGCTGGTCGCCGAACGCCGATGGCAGTGTCTGGACCTTCAGGCTGCGCAAGGGCGTGAAATTCCACAATGGCGAGGACTTCAAGGCCGACGACGTGGTGGCGACCTTCGATCGCCTCGCCGACCCGAACGGCGCCTCGAACGCGCTTTCGGTCTTCAAGGGCCTGCTGTCGAAGGGCGGTACGCAGAAGGTCGACGACCACACCGTCGCCTTCCATCTCGATGCGCCGAACGGCAGCTTTCCGTATTCGGTTTCGATCGACAATTACAACGCCGTCATCCTGCCGGCGAGTTACAAGGGCGACTACGAAAAGACCTTCGAGGGCACCGGCCCGTTCCGGCTGGAGAGCTACACGCCGAAGGTAGGCGCGACTTTCGTGCGCAACCCGGACTATTGGGGCGAGAAGGCCCTGCCCGACCGGCTTGAATTCAAATTCTACGGCGACGTGCAGCCGCGCATCCTGGCGCTGCAGGCCGGCGAGGTCGACATCCTCGACGCCGTGCCGCTCGATGTCAGCCAGGTGGTGCTCAACAGCCCCGACATCACCGTGCTGCGCGTCGCCTCGACCGCGCATCGCCAGTTGCACATGCGCTGCGACACCGGCCCGTTCACCGACAAGCGCGTGCGCCAGGCGCTGGCGCTCAGCATCGACCGCTCCAAGCTGGTCGACGGCTTGTGCCGCGGCATGGCGGCGACCGGCAATGACAGCCCATTCGCGCCGGCCTTCCCCGCCACCGACAAGTCCGTGCCGCAGCGTGTCCAGGATATCGCCAAGGCCAAGCAACTGCTCGAAGCGGCCGGCCTCGCCAGCGGCTTCGACATCACGCTGACGACGCTGCGCTATTCCGACATTCCAGGCTACGCGCAGCTGTTCCAGAACTTCGCCAAGGAGATCGGCGCCCGCATCGCGCTCAATATCGAGGACCAGGACAAATATTACGGCAAGGCGGTGTTCGGCCAGTCGGACTGGCTGGACAGCCCGTTGGGGATCACCGACTACGCCCATCGCAGCGTGCCGAATGTCTTCCTGAAAAGTCCGCTGGTCAGCGACGGCCCCTGGAACGCGGCGCATTTCAAGAACCCTGCCTATGACGGCATGGTCACGTCCTACCTCAAGGCACTCGACATCGGCGCGCAGCGCGCGGCGGCCTCCGACATCCAGAAACTGCTGCTCGACGAGACGCCGGTGATCTTCAGCTACTTCCCTGATTTGCTCGTGCCGGTGCGCAAGAATGTCAGCGGCCTGCCGCCGATCGCAGCAGGGCTGCTGCTCGATCGTGTATCCATAGGGTGACCCGTGTCCAACCGCGCGGCCACGAAGACAAGAAGACGGGAGACTACCATTCGCAAGCCTCATTTGCGCGGTCGCGGACCGCATTTCCCCTTGCTCGATACCATCGTGCAATACGAGTTCGAACCGGGCTATGTCGCCTTCAGCATGCCGATGCAGAAGCGGCTGCGCGTGCAGGTCGGATCGATGATCGTCGCCGACACGACCAAGGCGCTGGTGCTCTACGAGAGCGACCATCTACCGGTCTACTACTTCCCGATCAGCGATGTGCGTGAGGAATTCCTGCTGCCCAGCACGACAACGACCGAGAGCCCGTTCAAGGGCGTTGCCACGCATTATTCGCTGAACACCGGCATCACCCTGGTCGAGGATGCCGCCTGGCGCTATCTCGATCCGGTCAAGGGATCCCCGCTGCTGTCTGACTACATGTCCTTCTATTGGCCCAAGATGACGCACTGGTACGAGGAGGACGAAGAGATCTTCGTCCACGCCCGCGACCCGTTCCGCCGCGTCGACTGCCTGCCATCCTCGCGGCGGGTGCAGGTCATTCTCGACGGCGAACAGGTCGCCGATTCACGCCGTGGCGTGTTCCTGTTCGAAACCGGCCACCCGGTGCGCCACTATCTGCCGATCGCCGACACGCGGCTCGATATGTTCGCGCCCAGCCGCTACATTTCGCGCTGCCCCTACAAGGGCATCTCCAACTATTATCATGTGACGACGCCCAAGAAGCGGCACGAGAACATCGTCTGGTACTATCCCGCGCCGGTGCACGAGGCCGAGCGCATCAAGGGCCTGGTCTGCTTCCATCACGAACTGGTCGACAAGATCCTGGTCGACGGCGTCGAAATCCCGAAGGAATTCACGGCCGCCTCGAGCGGCTATTTCTGAGCCGCTCGCGCTTGCTAACCAGCGCCGGCCAGCCGGCGTTTGCCATTTGCGTGCGTTCGCGCCAGTGCTACGTTGCATTGCGCTGTGGACGATCGGCGATGAGGAAAGCATTTCATCAAGTGGCCTGGCTTGGGATGGTCGCCTTGGCGGCGACGCCCAAGCCGACGCTTGCCGAAAATCCAGCCGCCCTCGAACTGAAGCTGGATATCGACCAGGACGGCGAGACCGACCGGGCCGTCATCATGCAGGAACCCGGTGGTCCGGCCAGTCTTTACATCTATCTGGGCGAGGAGAAGCAAGATCCGTCGCGGAAGCCCGATTTACTCAGGATGGGCCTGACCGAGGACCGGGTCATCGACCTCCAAAGCAACGGCAAGGGATCGCTGGCAATCACCTCCTGCTTCGGCTGCGGCGCCAGCAGGTCGACGGAAGAGACGGTGACCATTGTCTATCGCAAGGGCCGGTTCCTCGTCGGCGGCTATAGCCGCAGCTGGGACTGGAACCAGCAGACATCGTCTGGTGTCGAGACGACGCTAGGCGGTTGCGACATCAACTATCTCACCGGCAAGGGCACCGTCTCGAAAGACCTTGAAGCGGCAAAGCCGATCAACCGCCGGTTCAAGCCGATAAGCCTCAAAGACTGGTCGTCGAGCAGCCGGCCGAGGGCCTGCACCTTCGGAGCCGGTTGATAGACAGGCGCCATCCCGCATATCCTCCCTGCGAAACGGGGGGACGATCGATGGATCTATTCAGGCTGGACGGCGATGTCGCGCTGGTCACCGGGGCGGGCAGCGGCATTGGACAGGCAATCGCGATCGGGCTGGCCGAGGCGGGTGCCGACGTTGCCTGTTTCGGCCATGCGTCGAAGGGTGGGCTGGACGAGACCGCGCAGCGGATCACCGCCCTCGGCCGCAAGGCTCTGGTGCTGACCGGCACGGTGACATCGGAGAGCGACCTTGCGGCGGCGATGGACCGCGTCGAGGCCGAACTCGGCGCGTTGACCGTCGCCGTCAACAATGCCGGCATCGCCGGTTCGGAACCGGCCGAGACGATGGCGCTGGAGACTTGGCAGAAGGTACACGATGTCAATGTCGCCGGCGTGTTCCTGTCCTGCCAGGCCGAAGCGCGCAAGATGCTGCCGCGCCGCAAGGGCTCGATCATCAACATCGCCTCGATGTCGGCCACCATCGTCAACCGGGGGCTGACGCAGGCGCACTACAATTCCTCGAAGGCCGCCGTCATCCACATGTCGAAGAGCCTCGCCATGGAGTGGGCCGATCGCGGCCTGCGCGTCAACATCGTCAGCCCGGGCTACACACTGACGCCGATGAACAAGCGGCCCGAAGTGGCTGAGGAAATCAAGATCTTCAAGCGCGACACGCCGATGGGACGCATGGCGGCGCCGGAAGAAATGGTCGGGCCGACAGTATTCCTGGCCAGCCGCGCTTCGAGCTTCGTCACCGGCCTCGATCTGATCGTCGATGGCGGCTACGTCTGCTGGTAGGTACGCATCGGGTGGACTTCGCCTGCAGTCTGAATTTGTGCACACGCGCGGCGTTAGTCGTTGCGCCGCATGAATGTTGGTATATATAATTTCATCCCATGAAAGAGCCTTGGCGAGATGGGGCTTGCCGGGCCGACAGCCGAGAGCAATTCTTCTGAAGTTGCTCTGGATCATGGGACCTTGATGGCTCGCACCTTGCAGGGCGCCGCGGGACTGGCGTTTGATCCACGGATGATCGCTATCGCGGCGATCCATCGGCCATGAGACTGGCCGCCTCGGCAGCATCAGATATAACCGAGATCGAGCACCATCGCGGCTGCGCCGACCTTCGCCGCGCCGGCACCAAAGGCCTTGCGCAACGACCAGCCTTTCCAACACAATCAAGAAAAGACGCAAGAAGGGAACGAACGATAACCGTCACAGCTTGAAGGAGAACAAGCAATGCCACTTCGCAGTGTGATTTCGAAACTTTCAATGGGAGCACTGGCTCTTGCCGCGGCAAGCGCCATCACACCGGCGGCCTATGCCGCCGCGCCGGAATCCAACGACCCGATCAAGATCGCGTTGTTCGACTGGACCAGCGTCAACCTCAACGCCAAGATCCTCGGCGGCATCCTCGAAAAGCTCGGCTATACCGTCGAGTACCCGACCGCCGACTACCTCTCCAGCCTGACCACCGGCCTCACCAATGGCGATATCGATGTCGGGCTGGAGTTTTGGGACACGACCGCCGGCGAGGCCATGAAGGCTTCCGATGCCACCGGCCAGACCGAACGGCTCGGCAAACTCGGGCCGAAGGCCAAGGAAGAATGGTGGTTTCCCGAATATATGAAGGAAAAATGCCCGACCTTGCCGGACTGGCATGCGCTGCTCGACGCCACATGCGCGGCATCATTCTCGACTGCGGAGACGGCGCCGAAAGGGCGCTATCTCGGCGGTCCGGTTACCTGGGAAGGGTTTGACGACGAGCGCGTCGCGGCACTGAAGTTGCCCTTCACCGTGATCCATGCCGGCACCGATGCGGCAATGTTCGCCGAACTCGATTCCGCCTATCAGCGCAAGGCGCCGATCATGCTGTGGATCTATTCGCCGCATTGGGCGCCGGCCAAATACAAGGGCGAATGGGTGCAATTCCCCGAATACACGCCCGAGTGCTACAACGACCCGAAATGGGGCGTGAACCCCGACGCCAAATATGACTGCGGCAAGCCGCATGGCGAAATCTGGAAATACTCCTGGAACGGCATGAAGGACAAATGGCCGGTCGCCTACAAGGTGGCGAAGGCCTACACGATCGACACCGACGAGTTGAACAAGATGAGCGGCGAGATCGACCTCGACGGCAAAAAGCCGGAAGACGTCGCCGCCGCCTGGATCGCCGCTCACGAGGCCGACTGGAAAGCCTGGGCGCAGTGATCGTTCCGACTGGAAACGCGAGACCCGGCCGTTGATCGGCCGGGTCTCAATTGTCGATACTCCAGAAGGACGATTGGATGACGGACGGGACTGAACAGGGATCGGCGCAATCCGGTTGGGATAGCCGCCCGGTAAAACTTGCCTGCCGCAATGTGTGGAAGCTGTTCGGGGCAAACGCGGCCAGTTTCATCCGCGAGCGCGACGGCAAGGCCAGCATGGCCGATGTCACGGCTGCCGGACTGGTCGGCGCGGTGCGCGCCGTCGATCTCGAAATCCGCCAGGGCGAGATCTTCATCATCATGGGTCTGTCCGGCTCCGGCAAATCAACGCTGGTGCGCTGCATGTCGCGGCTGGTCGAGCCGAGCCACGGCAAGGTCGAGTTCGAGGGCAAGGACCTGCTGAAGATTTCCGACGCGGCGCTGATCGAGCTCCGGCGCCATCGCATGGGCATGGTGTTCCAGAATTTCGCGCTGCTGCCGCATCTCAATGTGCTCGACAACATCGCCTTTCCGCTCAGCATCCAGGGACAGGACCGGTCAACGCGCGAGGCGCGGGCTCGTGAGGTCATCGAACTCGTGGGCTTAAGCGGCCGCGAGCATTTCTACCCGCGCGAATTGTCTGGCGGCCAGCAGCAGCGTGTCGGCATCGCCCGCAGCTTGGCGACAAAACCTGAAATCTGGTTCCTTGACGAGCCGTTCTCCGCGCTCGATCCGCTGATCCGCCGTGAGATGCAGGACGAGCTGATGCGGCTGCAGACGATGCTGCACAAGACCATCGTCTTCATCACCCATGATTTCGACGAGGCCATAAGGCTCGCCGACCGCATCGCCATCATGAAGGACGGCGAGGTCATCCAGATCGGCACGCCGGAACAGCTGGTGGTCAATCCGGCGACCGACTACGTCGCCGAATTCACTCGCGACGTCGACCGCGCCAAGGTGATCTCGGCGCGCAGTCTGATGCGCGCCTGCAACGGCGCCGAGCATGGCGGAACGGTGGCGCCGGATGCCAAGATCGCCAGCTTCTCGGCCAGCATCGTTTCAGCCGGCAAGCCGTTCGCCGTGGTCAACGGCACCGGCAAGCCGATCGGCGAAGTCTCGCCACAAGCGGTCATAGATCTTTTGGCCGGCATCGAGCACACGGGAGCCGGCGCATGACGGTGACGGCAAGCGCCAGCGAGGCGAGACCGCCGCTTCAAAGGTGGCTTGTTGTCTGGGCCGTGGCACTCGCCGCCGTATTGGCACTATTCCTGCTGCAGGAAAGCCTGCCCTGGGCAGTAAATTATCCGGCCAGCGCCGTCGTGCCCGTCGCCGACTGGGTCAGTGCTCTAATGAGCTGGATCAAGTCGAACCTGTCGTGGCTGACCCGCTCGATCACCGCGGTGCTGGGCGTGCCGCTCGACTTCGCACTCGATCTTCTGGCCAAGAACTTCAAGGTCGGTCACGGTGCCGATGCCTATGTCCTGCCGCGGCTGTCGTGGGTCGGGGTGTGCGCTGTCGCCTTCCTCGCCGGCCATGCCGTGGGCGGCCGGAACCTCAGCCTGCTGGTCGGCGGCTGCTTCCTCTACATCGCGCTGTTCGGCCAATGGACCAGCGCCATGCTGACGCTGGCGCTGATCTCCATCGCGGTGCCGTTCTGCATCGTCACCGGCCTGTTCGCCGGCATCTGGGCGTGGCGCAAGCCGTGGGCGGAAAGGCTGATCGTCTCCCCTGCCCTCGACCTGATGCAGACGATCCCGACCTTCGCCTATCTGATCCCGATGCTGCTCCTATTCGGCAACAGCCCGGTCTCGGCGATGATCGCCACAGCGATTTTCGCCACGCCGCCGATGGTGCGGGCGACGATGCTCGGCCTGACGAGGGTGCCGCTGGAGATCGGCGAATTCAGCGACATGGCCGGCTGTACGGCGCGGCAAAAACTGTGGCGGGTGCTCCTACCCTCGGCCCGCCCCACGCTGATGGTCGGCGTCAACCAGGTCATCATGCTGGCGCTCAACATGGTCATCATCGCCTCGATGATCGGCGCCGGCGGCCTCGGCTACGACGTGCTTCTGGCGCTGCGCGCGCTGAAGGTCGGCGAAGCCATGGAAGCCGGTCTCGCCATCGTGGCGCTGGCGATCGCGCTCGACCGGCTGAGCCAGGCCATCGCGCACAAGCAGGCCAAAGGCCATGTCCATCAGGCGGCGAGCCCGAGCATCTGGCAGCGCTATCCCAATCTGACGCTGGCCATCGCCATCCTTGGCGTCACCACGCTGCTCGGCCTGTTCGTGCCGGCTTTCGCGGCGGTGCCGAAGGCGATCACCTTCACCACTGCGCCGTTGTGGAAGGCGGCGGTGAACTGGGTGACAATCAACTTCTTTGATGCGATCGAAGCCTTTCGCGTGGCGCTGATCCTCAACGTGCTCAATCCGGTGCGCGCCTTCTGCGAAGGCTTTCCGTGGCTGGGCGCGGTGTTCCTGCTCGGCCTTGCCGGCTATCAGCTCTCAGGGCTGCGCCTGGCGGCCCTGGTCGCGGCACTGACCACCTTCTGTGCCATCACCGGGCTCTGGGAAAAGACCATGGCCACCGTCTATCTCTGCGGCATCTCGGCCTTCATCGCCTGCCTGATCGGCATTCCAATCGGCCTGATGGCGGCGCGCAGCGACCGCTTCGAGAAGATCGTCACGCCTGTCATCGACACGTTGCAGGTCCTGCCGTCCTTCTGCTTCATCATTCCGGTGGTGATGTTGTTTCGGGTCGGCGATGTCACCGCCATGATCGCCACGATCGCCTTCGCCGTGGTGCCGGCGATCCGCTACACCAATCATGGCATCAGGCAGGTGCCGCCGGCGTTGATCGAAGCAGCCAAGGTGTCCGGCTGCACGCCGCGCCAGACCTTCTTTCGCGTGCAATTGCCGCTGGCGCTTCCCGAAATCATGCTCGGCGTCAACCAGACCATCCTGATGGCGCTGGCGATGATCATCATCTGCGCCATGGTCGGCACCCGCGACCTCGGCCAGGAGGTGTTCATCGCGCTGTCCAAGGCCGATTCCGGCCGCGGCATCGTGGCGGGGCTGGCGATAGCCTTCATCGGCATCGTCGCCGACCGGCTGTTCGGCGCCTGGACGGCGAAGGCAAGGGCTAGGCTAGGATAGAAGAGGCCGCAGCTATTCCGCGGCCACCCCCTTAACCTCGAGATAGCTCTCCATGGAATCGTCCAGCGCCTGCAGCCACGGCGTGTGGTGCAGCGGCGCCATGGTGCCGGTCATCAGCGAGCGGTAGGCGTGGTCGCGGAAGCTCATAATATCTTCCGCCTTGTGGTGTTCCCACTCCATGAAGGTCTGGTTGACCGCCTCGACGTCGAAACCGGGATAGTCGGTCTGGTCCATCAATTCCTTGGTGTAGTCGCCCTGGAACCAGATCATCTGCTCGGCGTCCTCCAGCGTTTCCTCACGCGCCCGCCATTTGGCGCCGTGCTCGGCCATCGCTTCGGCTGACGGCAGCTTGATGCGGCCCATGATGACGTCGCGGGCGAGCCAGGCTTGCGCGTCGAACATGTTGAAGGTGTAGAACTGGTCCTGCATGCCGATGTAGGACAGCTTCGGGTTCTTCTCCCAGACGACACCTTCATAGAGACCCGTTGGCCACATGCGGTTCGCGGTCTTGAGTTTCAGATCGTCGGTGAGGAACGGGAAGGAGTGGAGGTAGCCGGTGCACAGGATGATGGCGTCGACGTCCTTGGTGGTGCCGTCCTTGAAATGCGCCGTCTTGCCGACGACCTTCTGCAGCAATGGCACCTCTTTCCAGTTCTCCGGCCATTTGAAGCCCATCGGCTTCGAGCGGTAACTGGAGGTGATCGACTTGGCGCCGTATTTGTAGCATTGCGAGCCGATGTCCTCGGCCGAATAGGAACGGCCAATGATCAGGATGTCCTTGCCCTTGAATTCCATCGCGTCGCGGAAATCATGGCTGTGCAGGATGCGGCCGTTGAAGGTCGAGAAGCCCTCGAAATAGGGAACGTTGGGCACCGAGAAATGGCCGGAGGCGACGACGACATTGTCGAACTCTTCGGAATAAGTGACGTCGTTCGTGCGGTCATGCGCGGTGACGGTGAATTTCTTGGTCTCGTCCGAAAAGGTCACCATGCGCACCGGACTGTTGAAACGTACCCATTTGCGCAAGCCCGACTTCTCGACGCGACCCTTGATGTAATCCCACAGCACGGCGCGCGGCGGATAGGAGCCGATGGGCCGGCCAAAATGCTCCTCGAACGTGTAGTCGGCGAATTCC
Organism: Mesorhizobium erdmanii; assembly: GCF_013170725.1. NCBI lineage: Bacteria > Pseudomonadati > Pseudomonadota > Alphaproteobacteria > Hyphomicrobiales > Phyllobacteriaceae > Mesorhizobium > Mesorhizobium erdmanii. The sequence continues at coordinate 5,189,122 of NZ_CP033361.1, forward strand.
AGGCATTCCTTTGGACCGTTCGACCAGAGGTAGCGGTACATCGAGCCGTGCACGGGGTCGCCATGTTCGTCGAGGCCGGTACGCCAGGTGTAGTTCCACAAGCCGCCCCAGTCGGACTGCTTTTCGAAGCAGACGATTTCGGGAATGTCGGCGCCCTTGTCGGCAGCCGACTTGAAGGCCCTGAGTTGTGCCAGGCCGGACGGTCCGGCGCCGATGACGGCAACGCGAGTTTTCATTTCCAGGGCCTCCTCATTTTTGATTTCCCCAGCGAAACAAATTTCACTGACAGTGACACTAATTGGCGCTTGCGTGCTGTCAACAGACATCTGCGGGAACAGCGTTTGCGCATAACGGAATCCCGTCGAAAAACCTCCGCTGGCAGAATGCCAGGGATCGTCAGGTGGAACCTAAGACGGCTTGCCGACACCGCCGTGCTGCTGTATCGCCAACTGATATGTTCACCTTGAGTGAAATAAATCGGCGCAATCCCGGGGGCGACATGGCGAAAGACGGTTCCAATTCCAAGTCCGGCCCTGCCGGCGCCAAGGCCAAGCCGCATCCAAAAGTCTCGGCGGACGGCAAGACCATCCGGGCGCCACTGACGCAGAACCCGCACGCCATCCGCGACACGCGCGAGAAAGTGCTGGAGGTGGCGATCGGCCGCGAGGTGCGGGCGTTCCGCAAGAAGCTCGGCATCACCGTCGCCGATCTCGCTGTCGCCACTGACATTTCGCTGGGCATGCTGTCGAAGATCGAGAACGGCATCACCTCGCCATCGCTGACCACCTTGCAGGCGCTGTCGCGGGCGCTCGGCGTTCCGGTCACCGCCTTCTTCCGCCGCTTCGAGGAGGAGCGCAGCGCTGTCTTCGTCAAAGCAGGCGAAGGCCTCGATGTCGAGCGTCGCGGCACGCGCGCCGGCCATCAGTACAATCTGCTTGGCCATATCGGTTCGAACACCAGCGGAGTGGTCGTCGAGCCTTATCTCATCACGCTGACCGAGGATTCGGACGTGTTTCCGACCTTCCAACACGAGGGCATGGAGTTCCTCTACATGCTGGAAGGCGAAGTCGTTTACCGGCACGGCAGCAACCTCTATCCGATGAAGCCCGGCGACAGCCTGTTCTTCGACGCCGATGCGCCGCATGGGCCGGAGCAGCTGACAAAACTGCCGATGCGGTATTTGTCGATTATTTGTTATCCGCAGGGCAGTGCTGGGTGATTGGCTAATCTCCCCCCTCGTGGAGGAGATGTCCGGCAGGACAGAGGGGGGCGCTGTCCCTCGGCATGTCTTTGCTTGGAGTGGCTCAAACCGCGCGCTTCGTCATCCTCGGGCTTGACCCGAGGATCCATGCCGTGACCTTCGCCGAATGGTGCAACGGAGCAGAATTCTCAACCGTTGCAACGCCTTAACGTCACGGAATGGATCCTAGGGTCTGCGCTGCGTCGCTTCGCTTCTTGCTTCGCCCTAGGATGACGAAACGGATGGGCCGAGTTCCTTCGCGCCCCCCTCTGCCCTGCCGGGCATCTCCCCCCTCGTCGGGGAGATCGGCAACTTCGCCGGCAGCTCTAATCCGGCCCGAACCCTGCGCTCGTCGCACTGCCATCATCCAGCTTCGACAGCCATTCCACCAGCGTCGGCCTGTAGCGAGTCAGGCCCTTGTAGGTGGCCAGTTCCTCGGGCAGATCGCGGATGACGCGGTGCAGGCGGCGCGCCCATTTCGGCTGCGTCACCAGTTCGTCCATCTTGATCAGATAGCAGCGGATCGGGAAGACGATGCCGTTCGAGCGCGGCAGCCGCCAGAAGCTTTGCAGTTCGACGCGCAGATGCACCTTGTCGCCGACATTTTCGGGCGTGACCGTTGTCCGGTCAGGACCCCATTTGTGGTAATTCTCAGGGCTGGTGTCGAGGCGCGGGTTGACGGTCATCGTCCAGTTCAGACGCCGTGCCGGCTTGCCCTGCTGGATGTTGGTGAGGAATTTCAGCGCCCTGACGAAAATCCCCTTCTCATGCGCCAGCGGCACCGGCGCGTGCCACTCGAAAAAATTCATGCCGATGTCGAAATCGAGCGACCAGTCGGCCTGGGTGGTGACCATGCCGGCATCCATCCACAGATTGCCGTCGCGCTGGTCGAGGATGCAGAAATCGCCCTGGCTCTGGCGGGTGATGTATTCCATCGGGCCGTAAGGCAGCGTCGAGGTGTCGCCGAAGGTGAAGGTGTCGTCGATGCCGAGCGGCCGATTGATCCAACGCCAGCGGTCGCCATCGCGCTCGAGCGAGAAATGCTCGGGATAGCCCAGCGCCTGCTGTTCCATCAACAGTTCGAGCAGGTCCCAGCCGGCCAAGGTCATATGCGGCAGCGACTGGCAGCGCAGCGGATCCTCGGCCAGCACCAGCGCCCGGTCCTGCATCTCGGCGACATAGTGCTCGTCGACGTCGATCAGGTTTTCGAGCACCGAGCCTTTCGGACCGATAACATGCGGCTCGATGTTGACCGCATACATGTAGGCATCTTCATGGAACGGGAACGGAAAGCGCCTGATGTGCTCCGGGCTGTTCCTGAAGGTGAAATCGTCGCGGAACGTTTCCTTGCGAAAGGTGATGCCCATCTTCGCCTCCTATCTTTCCAAGACCAGCGACTTGCCCTCGAAGCGCGACACGCACGGCATGATCTTGCAGCCGGAACGATGGTCTTCCTCGCTCAGCCAGTGGTCGTTGTGGATGAACTTGCCGTCGTACGAGATGACGTTGGTCTCGCACTGGCCACAAACGCCGCCGCGGCAGAGATAGGGTGGATCGACGCCGGCCGCCTCGATCGCTTCGAGCAGGCTCTGCTGCTCGCCGACACGGATCGTCTTGCCGCTGACGGCCAGCGTCACATCGAAAGGCAGGCCGGGCTGGGGTGCCGCGAAATGCTCGAAATGCACGGCCTCCGGTGGCCATCCCAGGCTTGCCGCGCGGTCGCGCACCCAATTGATCATGCCGGCTGGACCGCAGACATAGAGATGCGTGCCGAGCGGCTGCGTCGACAGCAACCGGTCGAGATCGATGCGCTCGTCGAGGTCGTCGTGATAGAGCCTGATGCGCCTGTCATAACGCTCGCGTAGCAGGTCGGCATAGGTGCCGAGCGACGCGGTGCGGCAGGTGTAGTGAAGTTCGAAATTGCCGCCCTCTCCCGCTAGTTGCGCGGTCTGCGCCATGAACGGCGTGATGCCGATGCCGCCGGCCAGCATCAGATGTTTTTTCGCCCTGAGGTCGAGCGAGAACAGGTTGACGGGATAGCTGATCACCATCTCCAGGCCGGGCTTGACGCTGCGGTGCATGAACAGCGAACCGCCGCGGCCGACATCGTCGCGGCGCACCGAGATCGTGTATTCGCGCGTGTCGAGCGGCGAGCCCATCAGCGAATAGGGATTGAGCCTGGTGCGGTCGCCATCGCGCATTTCGACGACGACATGGGCGCCACCGGAGAAGGTCGGCAAAAGCTCCCCGTCACGGCGGCGGAAATGGAAGCGGGTGACCAGCTCGTTGACCGGGACGACATCGCTGACCACGACATCGAGCTTGGTGGTGCCGGTGCTCATGGGAAGGCCTCCTCGATCGGAGGCATCTCGGAACGATCCTCGGCATTGATGCAGACGCCCTGGAAGGCGGCGAGGCGCCTGGAATAATGATCGCGCACCAGAAGCAGCAGCCCACAATGCGCACAAATGGCCGGCTGCGTCGTGACATTTTCGGTAATGCCCTTGCAATGCACGCACTGCATGCGCCGCGCCAGCGAGCCGCGATGCTCGGTCTGCATCGAAGTGTGGTCGATGCCGGCTTCGAGCGCCACCTGCATCGCCTGGCCGATCAGCCCTTCGGTGCCGGCGAGATAGAGACGCAGGCCCATATGGGCGTTGCTCAGCGTCTGCGTCAGCCGCGGCAGCAGACTGGCGAAGGACGGCGCTTGATGAAACTGCGCCGGCTTCAGCGCTTCGAGCGCTGCGACGTGTTTGCCGCCCGGATCCGGGATATAGACGATTTCGGCGCCTTCGAAAAATCCGGCCGGCGCTCTTGCGGCCATGTCTGAAATAGCGAGCGCGCCTTCGGCATCGGCGATGAAAAGATGGTGTTTGCCGGGCTGCGGAGAGAGCGTTCCGTAGACCGGCCGGCTGATAATGCTTTTGGCTGCCATTTACGTCTTCGTGCCTCGAACCTCTCGCTGTTGATGATGCCTCAACCCTTGGCGGTGCGCTTGGTCTTTTTCGGATCGTCGAACGGCAATGGCTGCGCCGTCGCCTTGATCGAGCCGCTCTTGTTGCGGATTTCGAGCTTGGTATCCTTGACGGCACTGCCGACATCGAGCCGGGCGATGCCCATCGATTTCTTGACCAGCGGCGAATACATGGCGCATGTCACCACGCCGACCTGTTTGCCGTCGCGATAGACCGGCGCGCCCTCGTCGGCCGGCTCCTTGCCGTCTAGTAGCACGCCGAAGATCTTGAAGCGCTCCTTGCCCTTCAGCCGGTAATGCTCCTCGGCCCCGCGAAAGCCGGTCTTGCCGGGGCTGACGGTGAAGTCGAGGCCGAGTTCCCACAACGTGTCGCCGGGGCCTTCATTCTCGAACGGATATTTTTGCGAATTGTCGTAGGGGTAGAAAAGCAAGTAGCTTTCGACGCGCAGCATATCGAGCGTGGTGAAGCGGCACGGGATGATGCCGGCGCTCTTGCCTTCCTCGAGGATGCGATCCCAGATCGCGCCGGCATCCTGGCCACGGCAGAAGATCTCGTAGCCGCGCTCGCCGGTGTAGCCGGTGCGCGAGATCATCACCGGGAAGCCGAACAGCTGCGTGTGCATGTGGTGGAAGTAGTTGAGGTCGCGGATGCCCGGCACATGCTTGGCGAGATAGTCGACTGAAGTCGGACCCTGCAGGGACAGGTCGTGCAGATTGTCGTCGAAGCGCAGTGACACGTCACGCCCGACGGAAGCGCGCTGCAATTCCTCATGGCCGGTGCCGGAGCCGTGCACGACCATCCACGAGTTCGGGCTGATGCGATAGAGGATGCAGTCGTCGGTGAATTTTCCCGCCTCGTTCAGCATGCAGGCATAGGCCGACTTGCCGGGATAGATCTTCTCGACATCGCGCGTGGTGGCGAGGTCGATGAGGTGCGAGGCGTGCGGCCCTGTGATGTGGACCTTCTTCAGACCCGACACGTCCATCAGTCCGGCCTTGGTGCGGATGGCGATGTATTCCTCGTCGGCATCCTTGTCGTAAGTCCAGGCGGTGCCCATGCCGCTCCAGTCTTCGAGCTTCGAGCCCAGCGCGCGATGGCGATCCGCCAAGGTCGAAAATCTCCAGGATGCCGTCATCCGATCGTCCTCCGTCCGATAATTCTGCTGTTCCCTGCTCCTTTACGCCGAGGCCGGAGCTTTGGTTGGAATATTGACCGCAAACGCGGGAGCCCTGCAATCCCCTTCAAGCAAATAATTTCATTGTCAGGCAAAATTGTTTACCCGAGGCTAGCGGTTAACTCTGCGTAAATTCGTCTTGACAATTGCGGAATTCGGCATGAATTTATGAAAAAAATTTCACTCTCTTGAAAGAGAGCGACGAGCGGTCGATTCGGAGCCGGACGTCGACAACAGGGGAAAAAACCGATGTCAGACCTGCAGCAGCGCATAGAAGCGCTGTACCGTTCCGACGTGCGCGGTTCCGCGCTCCTGATCATCTGCCTGTGGGCGACGATCCTCTTCGTCCTCTTCATGACATGGCCATACATCCCGGACAGCGGGATCAAGGTCGTGGTGGCGATCGCCGCTGCCTTGGTGCTGATCTTCAATACCGCGGCGATCCTGGCGATGGTCAAACACTACAAGGAAGACAAGGACTTCATCTACGGGCTCGACATCAAGAACGCCGACGCGTCCCGCAACCGCAAGGCCTGAGGAGCACAGACATGCCTCGTTACACGCCGCCGGAACAGAGCAAGGCCGGGCAGATCTTCGATATCGCCGTCGTCGTGGTCGCCATCTTCGTGGCGCTGTGGCTGCCACTGAAAATGGGCTTGGCAGGCGCAGCCAAGTCCATCGACGCGCTCGACGCCAAGACCTGGGAAGCGCTTGGCCAGAACCCGACCATGGCCGCGATCTGGGAAAAGCTCGGCTACACGCCCGAAACCGCGCATGACGTTATCCAGAATCGCTTTCACTACGTCATCGACTGGCCGACGCTGATCATCATGGCGGCGGTGCTGATCGGTTATTTCGTTTTCCTGTTCCGCGCTTCCGATCGCGAATACCGCGATGTCATCAACGAAAAATTCGACGATAAGTAAATCGGGGGACGCATCATGTGGGTGGCACTCTCTTACGCATGCTGGGGCATATCGATCGTGCTCGCGCTGTGGATGCTCTACGACTGGTTCAAGGTGGATACCACCTACACCGAGGATGTCCTGACTTCCTCGCGCGAAGGCGAGCTTGAAGCCGTTTCCGAAAAACACCGGATCTGAGTGGGGATTGAACAATGACGATCACGCTTGAACCGGCAATCCACGGAGACAGGGTTTCACTGCTGCGCGTGCTTGGCCCGGCCCATGTGTGGGCGCTCGGCGTCGGCATCGTTCTGGTCGGCGAATTCACCGGCTGGAATTTTTCCGCCGACAAGGGGGGCGCGCTGGCGGCGCTCATCGTCTGCTGGATCGTCGGGCTGCTCTATACCTCGGTTGCCATGATCGATTCAGAGGTGACGTCGACGGTCGCCGCCGCCGGCGGCCAGTATGCGCAAGCCAAGCATATCGTCGGACCGCTGATGGCCTTCAACGTCGCGCTGTTCCTGGTCTTCGCCTACACGATGCTGGAAGTATCGGACGCCATCCTGCTCGGCGACACGATCGTCGCCAAGGCCGGCGTCGACGGGCTCACCCACAATTCCTTCATCGCCGCCACCATCGTGGTGCTGGCCTGGCTCAACTATCGCGGCGTGCTGATGACGCTGAACGTCAACTTCGTCATCACGGCAATCGCCTACATCTCGATCGTCATCCTGTTCTTCTCGGTCAGCCCATGGACGCAAGGCGCGGTGCTGAAGCTCAACGAACTGGTGACGCCGGGCAACGCGCTCCCTTATGGCTGGATCGGCGTCATCGCCGCCTTCCAGTTCGGCATCTGGTACTATCTCGGCATCGAAGGCACCACGCAGGCCGCCGAGGAAGTGCGCTCTCCTGCGCGCTCCCTGCCCTACGGCACCATGGCCGGCATGATCACGCTGCTGATCGCCGCCGCCATGACCTGGTACGTCTGCGCTTCCCTGATGCCATGGGAATATCTCGGCATCACCTATTATCCGCTGTGGGACGCCGGCAAGCTGACCGGCAGCCCGCTGCTCGAGAACCTCTTGTTCGTCGCGACGCTGCTTGCGGCTCTCGCCTCGGCCAATGGCTGTATCAACGACGCGGCGCGCGCCTGGTTCTCGCTTGGACGCGACCGGTATCTGCCGAGCTGGTTCTCGGCCGTGCATCCGAGGTATCGCACCCCCTACCGTTCGATCCTGTTCCTGCTGCCGATCGCGCTCGCCTTCGCCTTCATCGCCGACCTCAACCAGGCGATCACCTTCTCGATCCTGTCGGGCGTGCTGCAATACACCTTCATGAGCATCAACATCATGATGTTCCGCAAGAAATGGCCGCTCGGCACCATCCGCCGGGGTTACACGCACCCGTTCCATCCGCTGCCGGCAATCGTGCTGTTCTGCCTGTGCGTGGTGACCTTCTTCGCCATCTTCCTCGGCTTCGGCTCGCAACTGATCGCGATGACCATCTTCTATTTCCTGATCTCTGTGTGGTTCCATTTCTACCGCTACAAATTCGTGCGCCGTGGCGACCAGTTCACCATGCCGTGGCCGAAACCGCAGGGCTATTGATGGGAGACGGCCCGCCCCGATCATTGGCGGGCCGGACAAGATAAAATGTCCGAAGTGACATCAGCACTGCTCGCCGGGGCCATAGTCCTGGCTGTCGTCCTCCATCTTGCGTGGCTGGCGCGGCGTGGCCGCAACAGGGGTTTGGCGGCGCTCGCCGCCGACGAGGCCAGCATTCGCACCGTCATCGCCGACGCTGCCAATGTTTCCGACGGCAGCGCCGGTGTCGTCACCTGGGAAGGCACGTGGAACGGCCAGCGCGTTCAGCTGCGCACCATCGTCGATACGCTGGCGACGCGGAAACTCCCGGCACGCTGGCTCAGCGTTTCGATCACCGAAAAGGTCGGCGTGCCAGCGACGTTCGACATGATGATGCGGCCGGGCTCGCCGACCACCTTCTCCAATTTCGACCATCTCCAGCATACGCTGCCGAAGGCTCCGGGATTCCCCGCCGAGGCGGTGCTGCGAACGGATCGTAGAGGCACACGGTTTCCGCAAGGCATCATTGCCGACCATCTGGAGCTCTTTTCGGAAGGGCGCGCCAAGGAACTGCTGATCACACCCAATGGGGTGCGCATCGTCTGGCTGCATGCCGAAGCCGAGCGGGCACGCTACGGCGTTTTCCGGCAGGCCGCGTTCGGCGAGGCGGCGATCGATCCTGCGTTGGTTGAACGGCTGCTCACCTCCCTCTCGGGGCTGCGCGACGCCATCAACAGAAGCGAACGGCAAGCCGCATGACCAGTTCAAATACACAGCCGGCGCCGCCGAATCCCTATCTCGTGCTGGGCGCGGCGATCGTGCTGCCGGCGAGCGGCCATGTCATTCTGGGCGTGCCGGTGCGCGGGCTGCAGTTCCTTTTCTTCATGGTTATCCTGGCCTGGGTGACCGCCAAGGTGGCGCCGCCGGACGCCAGTTTCATCGGCCGTCATGCCGGCGGCTTCCTGATCTATGCGCTGTCGATCCTCGACGCCTACAAACTCGCTCGTATCCGCCACGCCCTGTGGGTTCACAAGGCCGCGCCGGACAGCGATAATTCGCAGGGCGGCATTGCGCCGCATACGTAACCAGAGGAAAATTTTTTTCATACCATTGAATTCGAGCAACGCATTCGATACATCATCTCTCAGCTACAAACGATCTCTTAGCTACAAATGCCTGGAGGCTGACATGTGTGGAATTGTCGGACTGTTTTTGAAGGACAAGTCGCTGGAGCCGAAGCTCGGCGCGATGCTGTCGGAGATGCTGGTGTCGCTCAGCGATCGCGGCCCGGACAGTGCCGGCATCGCCATCTATGGCGCACCCTCCAGCAATGAAGCCAAGATCACCATCCAGTCAGCCAAGCCGGCGCGCGATTTTGGCCACCTCGACACCGAGCTTGCCAAGGCCATTGGCGCGCCGGTGGCGATCGCGGTGAAGTCGACCCATGCCGTCGTCAGGACAACACCCGCCAAGATCGACGAAGCGCGCGAGGCGATACAGGCGCTGCGTCCCGACATCCGGATCATGGGCGCCGGCGACGTCGTCGAGATCTACAAGGAAGTGGGCCTGCCCGAGGCAGTCGTCGATCGCTTCGACGTCCGCAAGATGACCGGCACGCATGGTATCGGCCACACCCGCATGGCAACGGAATCGGCGGTGACGACGATGGGCGCGCATCCGTTCTCGACCGGCGCCGACCAGTGCCTGGTGCACAATGGCTCGCTTTCCAACCACAACAACGTGCGGCGCGAACTGGTGCGCGAGGGCATGAAATTCGAGACTGAGAACGACACAGAAGTCGCCGCCGCCTATCTCTCCTCGCAGATGGCGCATGGCAAGAATCTCGGCGAAGCCCTGGAAGGCACGCTGTCCGATCTCGACGGTTTCTTCACCTTCGTCGTCGGCACCAAGAATGGATTTGGCGTGGTGCGCGACCCGATCGCCTGCAAGCCCGCCGTCATGGCCGAGACCGACCAGTATGTCGCCTTCGGCTCGGAGTATCGCGCGCTGACCAAGCTGCCCGGCATAGACAATGCGAGGGTCTGGGAACCGGAGCCCGCAACCGTCTATTTCTGGGAGCATTGAGTTTCATGCCGGCAACCTCCAAGGCAACGCGCGAAAGCCATGCGCGCGTCTTCGATCTCGATGTGTCGTCGCTGCGCGAGCTAAACCAAGCGCTTCACGATCTGGCGCCAGGTTCCAATGAGACGGCATGGGAAGTGCTGCACCCGAAGGGCAGCCATTCGGTCGCCGTCGGTGTCGACCAGCCCGTCAGCATCGATGTGCGCGGCAGCGTCGGCTACTATTGCGGCGGCATGAATTCCGGCAGCGCGATCACCGTGCATGGCTCGGCCGGACCCGGCGTCGGCGAAAACATGATGTCGGGCTCCATAACGGTCAAAGGCGACGCCAGCCAATATGCCGGCGCCACCGGCAAGGGCGGCCTGCTGGTCATCGAGGGCAATGCGTCATCGCGTTGCGGCATCTCGATGAAGGGCATCGACATCGTCGTGCACGGCAATATCGGCCATATGTCGGCCTTCATGGCGCAGTCCGGCAATCTGGTGGTGCTGGGCGATGCCGGCGATGCGCTGGGCGATTCCATCTACGAAGCGCGGCTGTTCGTGCGCGGCAAGGTCGACAGCCTTGGCGCCGACTGCATCGCCAAGGAGATGCGGCCCGAACATCTGGAATTGCTGCAAGGCCTGCTCGACCGCGCCGGTGTCACCGGCGTCAAGCCGTCGGAGTTCAAGCGCTACGGCTCCGCGCGTACCCTCTACAATTTCAATATCGACAACGCCGACGCGTATTGAGGCAGCATGACCTATCGCAACCCGCCCACCACGCCGCGCAAATCCGCGACTTTCGACGACTACACGCTTTCCGAAATCCGCCGCGCCGCGGCGACTGGCATCTATGACATCCGTGGCGGCGGCGCCAAACGCAAGCTGCCGCATTTCGACGACCTCCTGTTCCTCGGCGCCTCGATCTCGCGCTATCCACTCGAAGGCTATCGCGAGCGCTGCGACACATCAGTCGTGCTCGGCTCCCGCCATGCCAAGAAGCCGATCGAACTGAAGATCCCGATCACCATCGCCGGGATGAGCTTTGGCTCATTGTCCGGCCCAGCGAAAGAAGCGCTCGGCCGAGGCGCGACGCTTGCCGGCACCTCGACCACGACGGGCGATGGCGGCATGACCGAGGAAGAGCGTGGCCACTCCAAGACGCTGGTCTATCAGTACCTGCCATCCCGCTATGGCATGAACCCGCGCGATTTGCGCCGTGCCGATGCCATCGAGGTCGTCGTCGGCCAGGGCGCCAAGCCGGGCGGCGGCGGCATGCTGCTCGGCCAGAAGATTTCCGACCGCGTCGCCGAGATGCGTACCCTGCCCAAAGGCATCGACCAGCGCTCCGCATCGCGCCATCCCGACTGGACCGGTCCGGACGATCTCGAGATCAAGATTCTCGAACTGCGCGAGATCACCGACTGGGAGAAGCCGATCTATGTCAAGGTCGGTGGCGCTCGCCCCTATTACGACACAGCACTTGCGGTGAAGGCCGGCGCCGATGTCGTCGTCGTCGACGGCATGCAGGGCGGCACCGCGGCCACCCAGGAAGTCTTCATCGAGAATGTCGGCCAGCCAACACTCGCCTGCATCAGGCCGGCGGTGCAGGCGCTGCAGGATCTCGGCATGCACCGCAAGGTGCAGCTGATCGTCTCGGGCGGCATCCGCAACGGCGCCGACGTCGCCAAGGCGCTGGCGCTTGGCGTCGACGCCGTCTCGATCGGTACGGCGGCGCTGGTCGCGCTCGGCGACAACGATCCCCGCTGGGAGGCGGAGTATAACGAACTCGGCACCACCTCCGGCGCCTATGACGACTGGCACGAGGGCCGCGACCCCGCAGGCATCACCACGCAGGACCCCGAACTGATGAAACGGGTCGACCCGATCGCGGCCGGACGGCGACTGGCGAACTACCTCAAGGTGATGACGCTGGAAGCTCAGACGATCGCCCGCGCGTGCGGCAAGAACAGCCTGCACAATCTCGAACCCGAGGACCTCGTCGCGTTGACGATCGAGGCAGCCGCCATGGCCGGCGTGCCGCTGGCCGGCACCAACTGGATACCGGGGAAAAACACCTTCTAAGCCTTCAGCCTGCCAATAAGCGAGGAACTATAATGGGGAACGATCTCGCCGCTTTCGCCAAAAACAAGGGCGTAAAGTATTTCATGATTTCCTACACCGACCTGTTCGGCGGCCAGCGCGCCAAGCTGGTGCCGGCACAGGCGATCGCAGACATGCAGAAGGACGGCGCCGGCTTTGCCGGGTTCGCCACCTGGCTGGACCTGACGCCGGCGCATCCCGACATGCTGGCGGTGCCAGATCCCAATGCGGTCATCCAGCTGCCCTGGAAACCGGAAGTCGCCTGGGTCGCCGCCAACTGCATCATGGACGACAAGGATGTCGAGCAGGCGCCGCGCAACACGCTGAACAGGCTTATCGCCGAGGCCGCCAGCGAGGGCATGCACGTCAAGACCGGCGTCGAGGCGGAATTCTTCCTGATCTCGCCGGACGGCAAAGCGATCTCCGACGAATACGATACGGCCTCGAAGCCCTGTTACGACCAGCAGGCGGTGATGCGCCGCTACGACGTCATCGCCGAGATCTGCGACCACATGCTGGCGCTCGGCTGGGGCGCCTACCAGAACGACCATGAGGACGCCAACGGACAGTTCGAGATGAACTGGGCCTTCGACGACGCGCTGGCGACCGCCGACAAGCACTCCTTCTTCAAGTTCATGGTCAAGTCGGTGGCCGAGAAGCACGGCCTGCGGGCCACCTTCATGCCAAAACCCTTCCAGGGCCTGACCGGCAACGGTTGCCATGCCCACATCTCGGTGTGGGACAAGTCAGGCAAGACCAACGTCTTTGCCGACAATTCGATGGAGCTCGGCCTGTCGGCCAAGGGCAAGAATTTTCTCGGCGGCATCATGAAGCATGCCTCGGCGCTCGCCGCGATCACCAACCCGACGGTCAATTCCTACAAGCGCATCAACGCTCCGCGCACGATTTCGGGCGCGACCTGGGCACCGAACACGGTGACATGGACTGGCAACAACCGCACGCACATGGTGCGTGTGCCCGGCCCCGGCCGCTTCGAGCTGCGCCTGCCCGACGGCGCGGTCAATCCTTACCTGCTGCAGGCCGTGATCATCGCCGCCGGCCTCGATGGCATCCGCTCTAAGGCCGATCCCGGCAAGCGCTACGACATCGACATGTACCAGCACGGACACACGGTGAAGGGGGCGCCAAAACTTCCGCTCAACCTGCTCGACGCACTGCGCGAGTTCGACAAGGACAAATCGCTGAAGACGGCGCTGGGTGAGGAATTCTCGTCGGCTTATCTAAAGCTGAAGCACCAGGAATGGAATTCCTATGCTTCGCACTTCACGCAATGGGAGCGCGACCACACGCTGGATATCTAGCCATCCCGGCAGTGCGGGCGACCTCGGAATGAACTGAATGAAATACTCGATCTTCTCGCTCGCACGCGCTGCCCTTTCCGGCCACAAGAACTGGCAGCGCACCTGGCGCGACGCCACCCCGAAGGACCGCTACGACGTCGTAATCATCGGCGGTGGCGGCCATGGCCTGGCCACCGCCTGGTTCCTCGCCAGCGAGTACGGCATAAAAAATGTCGCCGTGCTGGAAAAGGGCTGGATCGGCTCCGGCAATGCCGGCCGCAACACCACCATCATCCGTTCCAATTACGGCCTGCCCGGTAATACCGGCTTCTACGAGTTGTCGATGAAGCTGTGGGAGCGGATGGAGCAGGACCTCAACTACAACTCGATGGTCAGCCAGCGCGGCGTCATCAACCTCTACCATTCGGACGCGCAGCGCGACGCCTATGCGCGGCGCGGCAACACGATGCGCATCAACGGCATCGATGCCGAACTGCTCGACCTCGCAGCGGTCAAGAAGATGATGCCGTTCCTGAACTACGACAATGCACGTTTTCCCGTGCAGGGCGGGCTCTTGCAGCGGCGTGGCGGCACGGCGCGGCACGATGCCGTGGTCTGGGGCTACGCGCATGCGGCGAGCGGGCTCGGCGTCGACATCATCCAGAACTGCGAAGTCACAGGGTTCGTCCGGGACGCCAACGGCAAGGTAACAGGCGTCGAGACCTCGCGCGGCAGGATCGGCGCCGGCAAGGTCGGCATGGCGGTCGCCGGCTCCTCCTCACGCGTCGCCGATATGGCTGGCCTGCGCCTACCGATCGAAAGCCATGTGCTGCAGGCCTTCGTCTCCGAGGCGATCAAGCCGCTGATCCCCGGGGTCATGACCTTCGGCGCCGGGCATTTCTATGTCAGCCAGTCCGACAAGGGCGGCCTGGTCTTCGGCGGCGACATCGACGGCTATAATTCCTACGCCCAACGCGGCAATCTGCCTGTGATGGAGGATGTCTGCGAGGGCGGCATGGCGCTGATGCCGATGATCGGCCGCGTACGGCTGCTGCGCCAGTGGGGCGGCATCATGGACATGTCGATGGATGGCTCGCCGATTATCGACAAGACACCGGTCGACGGGCTCTACATCAACGCCGGCTGGTGTTATGGCGGCTTCAAGGCGACGCCGGGGTCCGGTTTCGTCTTTGCGCATCTGCTGGCCCGCGACACGCCGCACGAAGAAGCCGCACGGTTCCGCCTCGACCGCTTCCGGACTGGCGCCATGATCGACGAAAAGGGCCAGGGCGCCCAACCGAACCTGCACTGAAGGCCCAGTATGCGCATCACCTGTCCCTTCTGCGGCGAACGCGAACTTGGCGAGTTCACCTATCTCGGTGATGCCAAACCGGTGCGGCCGGCGGCGGATGCCGGCGAGGACGCCGTCTACGACTATGTCTATCTGCGCGACAACATCGCCGGCGTCATGAACGAAAACTGGTACCATGGCGGCGGCTGCCGGGCGTGGCTGAAGGTCACCCGCAACACGCTGACGCACGAGATTTCAGCCGTCGAGCCGGCGGCTGGCGCCGGTGCGGCGAAGGTTGGCGCATAATGGCCGGCGCGCAGACAAACCGGCTCGACAAGGGCGGCCTCATCGACCGTTCGGCGCCGCTGAACTTCCGCTTCGACGGCAAGAGCTTTTCCGGCTTCCAGGGCGACACGCTGGCGTCGGCGCTCGTTGCCAACGGCGTCAAGCTGGTCGGCCGCTCGTTCAAATATCATCGCCCGCGCGGCATCCTGACAGCTGGCTCGGAAGAACCGAATGCCCTGGTCGAACTGCGGACGGGAGCCCGGCGCGAGCCGAACACCAAGGCGACGACGGCGGAGCTCTATGAAGGGCTCGAGGCCGCGAGCCAGAACCGCTGGCCGTCGCTCGCCTTCGACGTGATGTCGATTAACCAGCTGTTCGCGCCGATCTTCGTTGCCGGCTTCTACTACAAGACCTTCATGTGGCCGGCAAAATTCTGGGAAGCGATCTACGAGCCGGCGATCCGCCGCGCCGCCGGCCTTGGGCGCGCGGCGGGCGTTGCCGACCCAGATCATTACGACAAGGCCTGGGCGCATTGCGATGTGCTGATCGCCGGCTCCGGTCCGGCCGGCCTGTCGGCAGCTCTGGCAGCTGGCCGCAGCGGCGCCCGCGTTATTGTCTGCGACGAGGACTTTACGCTCGGCGGTCGCCTGCTGTCGGATGGCGGCACTATCGACGGACTGCCGGCTGCCGAATGGCTGTCGCGGACGCTGGCCGAGCTGGCGGCAATGCCCGATGTCCGCATCATGACCCGCACGACACTGTTCGGCGTCTACGACGGCGGCACCTATGGCGCGCTGGAGCGGGTCAACGACCATTTGCTCTCGCCGCCCGAACATCAGGTGCGCCAGCGGCTGTGGCGGATCGTGGCCAAACGCTGCGTGGTCGCGGCCGGCGCCATCGAACGGCCGATCGTCTTTGCAGGCAACGACACGCCCGGCGTGATGATGGCGTCCGCCATGCGCAGCTACATCAGCCGCTATGCGGCAACTCCGGCAAAGCGCATCGCGCTGTTCACCAACAACGAGGACGGCTGGCGCACGGTCGAGACCGCGCTCGGCGCGGGACTGCAGATTGCCGCCGTGATCGACGCGCGGGCCGAAATCTCCCCCGTCCATCGTTCGCTCGCCTCCAAGGGCGGCTTCCCGGTGCTGCACGGCGCCGTCAGCGGCATCGATGGCGGCAAGGATGGCTTGAGGAAGATCGCGGTGTCGCTGACCGGCGGTGCGCGCGCTGAGGTCGAGGCCGACGGGCTCGCCGTTTCCGGCGGCTGGAACCCGACGGTCGGATTGACCTCCTACCATCGCGGCCGGCCAAAATGGCGAGACGACATCGCCGCCTTCGTGCCGGACGGTGCGCCTCCCGGCATGGTCGCCGCCGGCGCCGCCAATGGCGCCTTTGGGCTCGGCGCCTGCCTGCGGGAAGGATTCGATGCCGGTGCTGTAGCCGCGCGCGATGCCGGACGAAGCGGCACGGCAGGTCCGGTGCCGGTGGCCGATGACCAGGCGTTCTCGCTGACGCCGCTCTGGCACGTCGCCGGCAAGGGCAAGGCCTTCGTCGACCAGCAACACGATGTCACCGCTTCCGACATCGAACTGGCGCAGCGCGAAGGTTTTGAATCGGTCGAGCATCTGAAGCGCTACACCACGCTCGGCATGGCGACCGATCAGGGCAAGACCTCCAATGTCGCCGGCCTCGCCATCATGGCGGCTGTGAGCGGAAGATCCATTCCCGAGACCGGCACCACCATCTATCGGCCGCCTTACGTGCCGGTCGCCATCGGCGCCTTTGCCGGCCATCATCGCGACGAGACGTTTCATGCGACAAGGCTGACGCCGTCGCATCACTGGGCTGCCGAACAGGGTGCAATCTTCGTCGACACCGGTTTATGGAAACGGGCGCAGTGGTACCCCCGCGCGGGCGAGAAGGACTGGCTGGAATCGGTGACGCGCGAGGTCAAGGCGGTGCGAAGCGGCGTCGGCTTCTGCGATGTCTCGACCCTCGGCAAGATCGACGTGCATGGCCCCGACGCCGGCGTCTTCCTCGACCGCGTCTACATCAACACTTTCTCCAACCTTGCGGTGGGCAAGGCGCGCTACGGACTGATGCTGCGCGAGGACGGCATCGTCTATGATGACGGCACGACGTCGCGGCTGGCCGAGGACCACTATTTCCTCACCACCACCACGGCCAAGGCCGGGCTGGTGATGCAGCATCTGGAATTCTGCCGGCAGGTGCTCTTTCCCGAACTCGACGTGCAGTTGACCTCGGTCTCCGACCAATGGGCGCAATTCTCCATCGCCGGCCCCAAGACACGCGATCTGCTGAAGGAGATCGTCGACCCGGCGGAAGACCTTTCCAACGAAGGTTTCCCCTTCATGGGCGCGCGCGAAGTGGCGCTGCGTGGCGGTATAAAGGCGCGGCTGTTCCGCATCTCCTTCTCCGGCGAGATGGCCTTCGAGATCTCCGTGCCGGCGCGCTATGGCGAGGCGATTGCCCGCAATCTGATGCTGGCCGGCAAACAGTTCGGGGTCACGCCTTACGGCACCGAGGCGCTCGGCGTCATGCGCATCGAAAAAGGCCATGTCGCCGGGCCGGAACTGAGCGGTACGACGACGGCCGCTGACCTCGGCCTCGGCAAGATGATGTCGGCCAAGAAAGACTATATCGGCCGCGTCATGGCCGGCCGCGAGGCGCTGGTCGCGCCGGACCGGCAGGTCGTGGTTGGCATCAAGCCGACGGACAGAGCACGCCGCCTGCGCTCGGGCGCGCACATCATCCCGAAAGGACAGACACCCGGACCAGGCAACGACCAGGGCTATGTCACCTCGGTTTGCTTCTCGCCGACATCGGACCAGTGGATCGGGTTGGCGCTTGTCGAGCGCGGACGCGAACGCATCGGCGAGATCGTCCAGGCGCATGACCCGATACGCGGCGAAGACTATGACGTCGAACTCTGTAATCCCGTCTTCTACGATCCGGATGGAGGTCGCCAGCGTGGCTGAGTTTTCCTGGGACATCTGCAGTCCGCTCGATCGCGCGCTCGTTGCCGGGCCTCATGGCGCGCGCGGCGATGCCGGCGCGTCGCTGACCGAGATCCGCAATTTCGACCTTGTCCAGGTGATGGCGCGGCGCGGCAAGGCGGCTGATGTGGCCAAGGCCGCCAAGGCACGCTTCGGCGTTGCTGCTCCGGAAACGCCAAAGGCGGTCGGCGCGGCGGATGCCATGCTGATCTGGTCGGGACCTGATCAGTTCATGGTGCTGTCGAAGGGCGGCAAGCACGGGATAGAGGCGCTTGGCCAAGCGTTTGCTTCCTCTGGCTCGCTGTCCGACCAATCGCATGCGCGGGTGCTGATCAGCATCTCCGGTACCAAGGCGCGTACGATGCTGGCCAAACTGTCGTCGATCGATTTGCACCCGGATGTGTTTGCGGTCGGCGCGGCGGCTGCCACGTCGATGGACCATACCAGCGTCACGCTTTGGCGCGGAAACGATCGACCGGATGGGCAGGCGGTATTCAACCTGCTTGCGTTCGCGACCTTTGCCGAAAGCCTGTGGCACACGGTGCTTGATTCGGCAGCAGAATATGGCGTGACGATCAGCCATTCCGAGGAGCTTTAGCTCGCCAAACGGCAACGCCGGCGCCGCCCCTCATTGCCCTGCCGAGCATTTCTCCCCGTAAACGGGGCGAAAGAAGCTGGCCGCGCCCGCGGCGCTCGTTCTGCAACGTTGGCGATTGGCGAAATCGGCGACGACAGCGTCCTTCGCCCCGTTTACGGGGAGAAGATGGCGGCAGCCAGATGAGGGGCAGCGCCGACGTCTGGAAGATGAGCTGAGTAGCGAATTCACAGCCGTGCTCACGTCAAGGCCGCCTAGCTTCACCTTGCCAAACTCACCCACACTGCTATTCTCTCAGCGAAAATAATTTTACACACAGGCAAACTTGTTTCTCGAACCGCAAGGCTGAGATGAGCCAGTCGCCCTACCCCACAGTCACAGCCGGACCGCCGCGCCCGAGCCTGATCCTGAGGCCCGGCCAGATCGCGTTGCCGCCTGGGATGGAGCGCTATACAATCCAGGGCAATGGCGCGGTGCTGATCGAGGTCGAGGCCGGCGACACGATCACGGTGCACAACGTCGAGGGCGGCCAGGCCTGCGAACTTCTGGCCTGGGACAAGTCGGGCGCCAGCGATCCCGGAATTCTCGGCGAAAAATCCAACAGCAATGCGGCCGGCATCAAGGCGCTGTTGATCGACGGCGATGACAGCCTCGCTTCCGTGCGGCGTGGACTGGAGCGCCGCCAGGTGCAGCTTGATGAGCCAAAGGCGGTGCGTGTGTTCGGCGGCACCACACCGGCCGGAACCGAGCAGCCATTCAGCATCGCGCGCGACGGCGCGCTGCTCATTGCCGCGCCCGGCGGGCCGATGCTGGTCGACGGCCATGACACGGCGACGCCGCTCACCGTCACCGTGCGCCGCGCCACGATCCGGCTGAAGACAAGAGGCCAGCTTGCCGATCCGCTCGCCGATCCGGTGCTCGATCTGCGGGTGAAGTCGGCGACCGCCGAATCCTACTTCGTCAAGGCCGGCGACTATCTGCAGATCATCGATGTCGACGGCCGCCAGTGCACCGACTTCCAGTGCTTTTCGGCGCGCAAGCTGGACAAGGGGCTCGACCATCCGCTCGACGTGACGACGACGCGCACGCTGATGGGCGCCAGCTATCCGATGCCCGGCCTGCATTCGAAATACTACGACCAGGACATGGAACCTCTGGTCGAGGTTATCCAGGACACATGCGGCCGGCACGACGCCTTCGCGCTTGCCTGTGCCGCCAAGTACTATGACGACATCGGCTATCCCGGCCACACCAACTGCTCGGAGAACTTCAACGGCGTGCTTTCCGGCAAGGGCGTCACCCCCCGTGCGGGGTGGATGGCGATCAACTTCTTCTTCAACACGGCGATCGACGCGCATGGCGTCATGGTATCGGACGAGCCGTGGTCGCGTGCCGGCGACTATGTGCTGCTGCGCGCGCTCACCGACATCGTCTGTGTTTCCTCCGCCTGCCCCGACGACACGACGCCGGCCAATGGCTGGGATCTCACCGACATCCATGTGCGGACCTATTCCGGCCAGCACAAATTCTCGCGAGCGATCGCCAGACGCATGACGCCCGATTCGGAACCGAAAATGACCCGCGAGACCTCCTTCCATTCGTCCTTCGCCAAGCACACCCGCAACTTCGCCGAATACAGGGGCTACTGGCTGGCGAACTCTTTCGCCAAAGAGGGGCCGATCGCCGAATACTGGGCCTGCCGGCAGGATGCGGTGATCATGGACCTGTCGCCGCTCAGAAAATTCGAGGTCACCGGCCCGGATTCGGAAGCGCTGCTGCAATACACGCTGACCCGCGACGTGAAGAAGCTCGGCGTCGGTCAGGTCGTCTACTCCGCCATGTGCTACGAGCATGGCGGCATGATCGACGACGGCACGCTGCTCAGGCTCGGCAAGGATAATTTCCGCTGGGTAGGCGGCGACGATCTGTCCGGCGAATGGCTGCGCGAGACGGCAAAAAAGCTTGACCTCAACGCGCTGGTGCGCTCGTCGACCGACCAGATGCACAATGTCGCCGTGCAGGGCCCAAAAAGCCGCGACATCCTCAGAGACGTCATCTGGACCTCGCCGCTACAGCCGTCGATCGATGAGCTCGATTGGTTCCGCTTCTCGGTCGCCCGCATCGGTGGCGGCAACGGCATTCCGGTCGTCGTCTCGCGCACCGGCTATACTGGCGAACTCGGCTACGAGATCTGGTGCCATCCGCGCGACGCCGAAAAGGTGTTCGACGCCATCTGGGAGGCCGGCCAGCCGCATGGTTTGAAGCCAATGGGCTTGCAAGCGCTCGACATGGTGCGCATCGAGGCCGGGCTGATCTTCGCCGGTTACGAATTTTCCGACCAGATCGATCCGTTCGAGGCCGGCATCGGCTTCACCGTGCCACTGAAGACCAAGGCCGACGATTTCATCGGCCGCGAGGCGCTGATCCGGCGCAAGGAGCATCCACGGACGAAACTGGTCGGGCTCGACATCGACAGCAGTGTCGCGGTCGGCCATGGCGACTGCGTGCATGTCGGTCGCGCCCAGATCGGCGTCGTCACCTCCGGCATGCGTTCGCCGGTGCTGAACAAGAACATCGCGCTGGCAAGGCTCGACGTCACCCATGCCGCCATCGGCACGGAAGTCGAGATCGGCAAGCTCGACGGCCATGCCAAGCGGCTGCCTGCGCGGGTGGTAGCGTTCGCCCATTACGATCCGCAGAAGACCAAACCGCGTTCCTGAGTGCCGCTTTCCGGACCGGCGGAACCGCGCATCAGCAGCGCTGCGAGGCGTATTGTTGCATACGCGCGCAAGCGTGATGTGCATGGTTTCACAAAACGCTTGACGTGAAAGCGCGCCGGATCAATCTTCACTCTTAAGAAAAAAATACGACTGAGTGGAAACACCGGAGTCGTTCGGTCACGTGCCGGGGAGCAAGCTTCGCAAAGCCGAGGCATCGCCGGCGGGGAACATCGAAAAAAAGGGGAAGTCACTGACATGAGCACCATAAGCACGGCCCTCGAGCAGCCTGCCGAAAGCAAGCTGCTCAGGCATATCGACTGGCGCGGCGCCTTCTGGGTGGCGAGCGGCGTTCCGGCACTGGTCCTGTTCTCGATCGGCGGCATAGCCGGCACGACGGGAACGCTGGCCTTTCTGATCTGGACGGTGTCCATGATCATGGGCTTCCTGCAATCCTTCACCTATGCCGAGATCGCCGGGCTGTTCCCGAACAAGTCGGGAGGCGCCTCGATCTACGGCGCCACCGCCTGGCTGCGCTATTCCAAATTCATCGCGCCGCTGTCGGTGTGGTGCAACTGGTTCGCCTGGTCGCCGGTACTGTCGCTCGGTTGCTCGATCGCCGCCGCCTATATCCTCAACGCACTGGCGCCGGTGCCGCTGTTCACCGAAACCTCGGCGGAAGTCGTCGCCTATATAGCGGCACATGCCGGAACGGCGCCCGCGGACGCCATCACCGCGGTAACCGCGGCCGCGACACCGGCGATCCGCAACTGGACGCTGTACAGCCATACGCTGGGTCCGGTCTCTTTCACCTTCAACGCGACCTTCTTCATCGGCGCCATACTGATGCTGATCATCTTCTCGATCCAGCATCGCGGCATCCTCGGCACCGCCAATGTGCAGAAATATATCGGCCTGCTGGTCATCGTGCCGATGCTGATCGTCGGCGTCGTGCCGATCTTCACGGGCCAGATCAACTGGGCGAACTTCTCGCCGCTGGTGCCGCTGGCCGCCGCATACGCGCCGGAACCGGGCTCCTGGAACATCGCCGGCTGGACGCTGGTGCTCGGCGGCATGTTCATCGCCGCCTGGTCGACCTACGGTTTCGAGACCGCCGTCTGCTACACTTCCGAGTTCAAGAACCCCGGTACCGACACATTCAAGGCGATCTTCTATTCCGGCCTGCTCTGCATGTTGCTGTTCATCCTGGTGCCCTTCACCTTCCAGGGCGTGCTCGGCCTGAACGGCATGCTGGCGACACCGATCGTCGACGGCTCGGGCGTCGCCGACGCGCTGGCCGGCATGGTCGGAGGCGGCAAGCTCATCCACAGCCTGCTGGTGATGCTGATGATCCTGGCGCTGGTGCTGTGCATCATGACGGCGATGGCCGGCTCGTCGCGCACGCTCTATCAGGGCTCGGTCGACGGCTGGCTGCCGCGCTATCTCAGCCACGTCAACGAGCACGGCGCGCCTACCCGGGCCATGTGGACCGACCTCTGCTTCAACCTGATCGTGCTGGCGATCGCCTCCGCCGACGCGACGAGCTTCTTCTTCATCCTCGCCGTGTCGAACTGCGGCTACATCATCTTCAATTTCCTCAACCTGAATGCCGGCTGGATCCACCGCATCGACAACGGCCATATAGCGCGGCCGTGGCGCGCGCCGAGCTGGCTGCTCGGGATCGGGGCGATCTTCGCCTATGTCAATGCCATCTTCATGGGCGCCGGCGCCAAGGTCTGGAACCCGATGGCGCTGTGGGCCGGCCTGATCACCGCCGCCCTGATCATCCCGGTTTTCTGCTTCCGCCACTATATCCAGGACAAGGGCAAGTTCCCCGATCACATGCTGGCCGATCTCGGCATGACGGGAGCTGACCTCGCGGTGAAGAAAGCAGGCATGCTGCCATACCTGACCCTGGTCGCCGGCGTGGCGGTGATGCTGATCGCCAACTGGCTGTTCGTCATCTGACAAGGCGACTTGTCAGACATCGGGCGCGCTCCGGCGCGCCCGATCCTTTTTCGGCTAAAAGCCGGAGCCTCACGTCAACCAGCCTTGCGGATTGTCATCTCGTCGAAGAACCAATTGGGCGGCCGCTTCAGGCCGAGGTTCTCGCGCAGCGTCGATCCTTCACATTGCCGTTTGAAGATGCCGCGCCACTGCGGTTCGGACACCACCGTCTCGACTAAATCGACGAGCCGCATCATCCGCCGGCGCCGACGGCGGATGATGCGATGAAACCGCTCTATTCCGCGGCGAGGGCCAGTTGCGGCCGCTCGGCGGGCAGCTCCGGCTCCGGCGCCTGCTCGCTGTTCACCACCTTCTTTGGCTCGCGGCCGAAGAACAGCGCGTAGCCGGCGGGCAGCACCAGGATGGTCAGCACCGTGGCGACCACGATACCGCCCATCATCGCATAGGCGAGCGGCCCCCAGAACACGGCGCGCGAGATCGGGATCAGCGCCAGCACCGCCGTCATCGCCGTCAGCACGATCGGCCGGAAACGGCGCACGGCCGAGCCGATGATAGCCTCCGAGCGTTCCATGCCCCTGGCGATATCCTGGTCGATCTGGTCGACCAGGATGATCGAGTTGCGCATGATGATGCCGAGCAGCGCGATGACGCCAAGAATGGCGACGAAGCCGAACGGAGCGCCGCTGATCAGGAGTGCCGCGGCCGCACCGATGATGCCGAGCGGACCGGTGGCCAGCACCAGCATCGCCTTGCCGAAATTCTGCAGCTGGATCATCAAGAGCACGACGATGATGGCAAGCATGATCGGCGCCTTGGCGGCAATGGAAGCCTGGCTTTCGGCCGAATCCTCGGCACCGCCCTGGATCTCGATCTTATAGCCTGGCGCCAGGCCGTCACGCAGGCCCTGCATATCCTTGTACATCTTGGTGACGACGTCGTTCGACTGCACGCCGTCAGGCAAGGTTGCCCGCACGCTGATGGTCGGCAGACGGTCGCGACGCCACTCGATGCCTTGTTCCAGTACAGGAACCACCTTGGCCACCTGCGACAGCGGCACGAAGCCGCCGAAATCGGTCGGGATATAGACCGAGTCGACCGAGGACAGCAGGCTGCGGCTGGCATCCGGCTCACGGGCGACGATGGACACCGTCTCCTCGCCGTCGCGGAAGTCGTCGAGCGGCGCGCCGGACATCGTCGCCTGCAACATCTGGCGGATGCGCTGCGAGGTGACGCCGAGCGCGCGGGCGCGATCCTGGTCGATGACCAGCTTCATTGCCGGCACCGGTTCGAGCCAATCGTCATGGACCGCGCCGAGCAGCGGATCCGCGCGGAACTTCGCCTTCACCTGGTCGGCGATGCGGCGCACTTCCTGGCGATCCGGACCCATGATGCGCATCTGCACCGGCCAGCCGGTCGGCGGACCGAGGAACAGGCGATCGACCTTGGCGCGGATCGAGGGAAAATCCTCGGCCAGAACCGTGCGCAGCTTGACGATCAACCTTTCACGCGCCGGCTCGTCATTGGCCATCACCAGCATCTGGGCGAAGTTCGGATTGGCGAGCTGCTGATCGAGCGGCAGGAAGAAACGGGGAGCGCCTTCGCCGATATAGGTGGCGATGAAGCGCTTGTCCTTGTCGTCCATCATCTTGGCTTCGAGCGCCTTGGCCTGCGTCTCGACCTCCTTGATCGAGGTGCCTTCCGGCAGCCAGAGGTCGACCAGGATTTCGGGCCGCGACGATTGCGGGAAGAAGTTCTGCGGAATGAACTGAAATGCCCACAGGCTGGTGGCGAAAGTCACCAGCGTCATCACCAGCACGATGATGCGATGGCGCACCGCCCAGCCGACGGTCGAACGAAGCCGCCGGTAGAAGCGCGTGTCGAACGCATCGTGATGGGTGCCGGCATGCTTGCGCTGCTTCAAGATCATGTTGCCGAGCCACGGCGTGAAATAGACCGCGACGAACCACGACACGATCAGCGCGATGCCGACGACATAGAACAGCGTGCGCACATATTCGCCGGCCGTGGAGGCGGCAAAGCCGACCGGGATGAAGCCGGCGGTGGTGATCAGCGTGCCGGTCAGCATCGGGAAAGCGGTCGAGGAATAAGCGAAGCTCGCCGCTTCGACCTTGACCAGCCCCTCCTCCAGCTTGCGCTCCATCATCTCGACGACGATCATGGCGTCGTCGACGAGCAGGCCAAGCGCGATGATCAGCGCGCCAAGCGAAATGCGCTGCAGGTCGATGCCGAGCTCGTACATGATGGCGAAGGTGGCGGCCAGAACGAGAGGAATGGCGATGGCGATGACCAGGCCGGAGCGCCAGCCGATCGACAGGAACGAGACGACGAGCACGATCAGCAACGCTTCGCCCAGCGCATGCATGAATTCGGCGACCGCATCAGTGACGACGCCCGGCTGGTCGGAAATCTGGTCGACCGACACGCCATAGGGCAGCGCCTCCTCGAAGCGCTTGTAGGTCGCCTCGACGTCCTTGCCGACATCGGTGACTTTGAACCCCTTGGCCATGACGACGCCAAGCTGCACGCTGTCATGACCGTTGAAGCGGTATTTGCGCTGGAAGGGATCTTCGAGCCCCGAGGTCACGGTGGCGATATCGCCGAGACGGGTGACCTGGCCGCCGGCGCGCAGGCGCAATTCCCTGATATCGGCGGCCTTGGTCACGTCGCCTTCGACGGAGATGCGCACCGAATTGGCGCCGGTGTCGACGGCACCGGCCGGATCGACATTGTTCTGGCCCTTGATCGCGTTCTGCAGGTCGATCAGCGTCAGGCCGCGCTCGGCCAGCGCCTTGGACGAGACATCGATATAGAGCTTCTCCGGCTGGTCGCCGATGATGACGGCCTTCTCGACGCCGGGCGTCGTCAACAGCATGTCGCGCGCCTGGATGGCGAATTTCTTCAGCTCCGGATAGGAGAAGCCGTCGCCGCTGATCGAATGCAGGGTGATGAAGGTGTCGCCGAACTCGTCGTTGAAATAGGGGCCGAGCAGGCCCTTCGGCAGGTCACCGGAGATATCGCCGACCTTCTTGCGCACCTGATAGAAGGCATCCGTCACCTCGGCGGCGTTGGTGTCGCCCTTGATCTGCACGGTGATGATGGCGCTGCCGGCGCGGGTGAAGGAGCGCACGAAGTCGAGATGCGGCGTCTCCTGCAGCTTGCGCTCGATCTTGTTGACGACCTGGTCCTCCATCTCCTGGATCGAGGAGCCCGGCCAAATCGCCTGCACGACCATCACCCGGAAAGTGAAGTCGGGGTCTTCCTTCTGGCCCATGCGCATCAGGCCGAGCGCACCGGCGATGATGATCAGCCCGAACAGGAAGCGGGCGATGGAGGGATGGCCTATGGCCCAGCGCGACAGGTTGAAGGGCCGCTTTTCTTCAGTGGAATTGGTCATCGGTACTCGTCCACTTTGCTTGTTTGCCGGCGCCTGCGGCTTCGAAGAAGCACGGCGCACGAAACGAAAACATCCATGCTCGATCTGGCTTCCGGGCGGCGAGGCTTTCCGAGCGGAGAGACACTCATCGCGGTGGGACGCTAGGATCGATGCGGGGGTACATCGGCCTCGACGTCTCGACCTTCGGGCGCACGCCGCCCGGAAACCTGCGGCCGCGGGAACGCGCGGCCGACCTGTCTGTCGTCAGCGCAGCTGGCTGGCGTCTTCGCCCTCGGCGGAAGCGGATTGCTGCGCCATGCCACCGGCGAGCTTGACCTTCAGATTCTCGGTCATGAACTGCGTGCCGGCGGCGACCACGATATCGCCGGGCTTCAATCCTTCGGCGACACGCACGCCATCGGCGGCGAACTCGGCGACCTTGACCGGGCGGGCATGAACGGTGTCGGCGCCACGATCGACGGTCCAGACGATCGCTTGGCTGTCTTGCTTGGCCAGTGCGCTCAGCGGGATCGATACGAGCTGCTTTTCGCTGGCCGCCGACGCTTCGATATTGGCGGTCATGCCGAGAAGCACACGCGGGTCGTTGGGCAGGCTGACACGGACGGCGAAGGTACGCGACTGCGTATCGGCGCTGCCGGCGACTTCGCGGACCTTGCCGTCGAGCATCAGCCCATTGTCGGACCAGAAGCCGGCCTTGACCGATTTGCCCGGCTTGAATTCGGCGATTTCCATTTCCGGGACCGCGATCAGCACTTCCTTTTCGCCGTCGACCGCGACGGTGACCACGGGCGTGCCGGAGCCGACCACCTGGCCGACATCGGCGTTGACAGCGGTGACAATGCCGTCCTTGTCTGCCCTGAGGTCGGTATAGCCGACCTGGTTCTTGGCCTGGTCGAGCGACGAGCGGGCGGAGTCGCGCGTGGCGACCGCCTGGTCATAGGTCAGCGTCGCCTGTTCAAGCTGCGATTTCGGCGCGAAGTTCTTGGCGAAAAGCTGTTCGGCACGCTTGCGTGCAAGCTCCACGGTCTCGACCTGCCGTTCGGCGGCATCGAGGGCTGCCTGGGCACTTTTGACCGAGAGGTTATAGTCGGTGGGATCGATGCGAGCGAGCACATCGCCCGGCGCCACATGCTGACCGATGTCGACCAGACGCTCGGTGATCTTGCCGTTGACGCGGAAAGCCAGGGCGCTTTCGGTGCGGGCCCGCACCGAACCGGAATAGGAGAGCATGCGGGTGTCATGTGCCTGGGCGATCTCGACGACCTTGACCGGGCGGATGATCTCCTTGACCTCGGCCTTCTCCTGGCTGCAGCCGGCAAGCGCGAGCGCCGCAACGACGAGGCCGACGGCCGGCAGCCGGCGAGTGATGGAATGGGACAAAGACATCGTGGTACTCCAGACTGGAGGCTGACTGTCGAAACCGGCGGCCGGCGGCTATTTCAAGGCTCTGATGGCGTAGTCGATAAGTTCGTCGGGCATTGCCCGGTTGGTCTTGGCAAGGCACTGCGCCACCATTTGCGGATGGCAAAGGATGACTGTAGCGGCGCCGAAGCAGCGCGAGGCGGCTTCGGGATCCTGCTGCCTGAACTCCCCGGTCTCGACGCCCTCGCGGATCACCTCGGCAAACAGGTCGTGAATGCTGTTGACGTGCTTGTCGATGACGCCCCAGTCGCGCTCCAGCGCGACGATGACCATCTCGTGGACCTTCTGCTCGTCGAGCATGACCTCCAGCGTCATCTTGTATTGCGCATGGATGTAGCGCCGCAGCCGCTCCTCGGCGCTGATCGGCAGGTGCATGATCTCGTAGGCCATCTTGTAGCTGGCGCCGAGCATGCGGCCGCAGACCGCCTGGTGGATTTCAACCTTGGAGGCAAAGAAACGGTAGATATTGGCTGGCGACATGCCGAGCTCGCGGGCAATGTCGGCGACATTGGTCTTGCCGTAGCCATAGTGCCGGAACAGGCGCTCGGCGCAGTCGAGAATGCGCGTCACATTCTCCTGCCTGGCGGCATCGACCATGATGTTGGCGGCTTCGGACATGGCTCTTTCGTTTGACAAGTGACGAATTTCAATTTTCGTCAGTCGTAAATTGAAGAGCGAGCCATGTCAACGCGAAATCGACGTACACGTATAAGATAGTGACAGATGGTGACAGTTGAAGGGCGCGCGATAAGCGGCACGGCGATTGGCCGTTTGCGCCTATCCCGTCGGCGTCCACGGGCGAAGCAAGGAGCGAAGCGACGCGCGCCGACCCGATGATCCATTCCGTGACGTCGGCCAAAGAATGAGGCGGATCAAAGCGTTACGCGGATCAGCACCGACAGCCTGCAAAGAGCCGTTGGAGCACGGGCGCGCGGTCGCGGAATGGACCCTAGGGTTTCCGCGACGTCGCTTTGCGACTGCTCCACCCTAGGGTGACGAAGTCAGGCAGGTCCGCGACAAATTGTCGGGGCCATAGCAAGAATGGCGGTGCAGCTACGCCCCCTTGGCCATTTCTCGCAGCCGGAACTTCTGGATCTTGCCGGTCGAGGTCTTCGGAATCTCAGCGAAAATCACGGCTTTCGGCACTTTGAAGCGGGCAAGCAGCGCCCGGCAGTGCTCGATGATCTCGGCCTCGCTTGCCGCCTTGCCCGGCTTCAACTCGACATAGGCAACCGGCACCTCGCCCCATTTGTCGTCCGCGCGGGCAACCACACCACATGACGCCACGGCCGGGTGCTTGTAGAGCGCATCCTCGACCTCGATCGAGGAAATATTCTCGCCGCCCGAGATGATGATGTCCTTGGAACGGTCCTTGAGCTGGATGTAGCCGTCGGGATGCATGACGCCGAGATCGCCGGAGTGGAACCAGCCGCCGGCAAAGGCTTCGTCGCTCGCCTTGCGGTTCTTGAGGTAGCCCTTCATGACGATGTTGCCGCGGAACATCACCTCGCCGATGGTCTCGCCGTCGGTCGGCGTTGCCTGCATGGTCTCCGGGTCCATGACGGTCAGGCCTTCGAGCGCTGCATAGCGCACGCCCTGGCGTGCCTTCCTGGCGCTACGCTCGCCTTTCGCGAGACTGTCCCATTCGCCATGCCATTCGTTGACGACGGCAGGACCATAGGTCTCGGTCAGGCCGTAGAGATGGGTGACGGCAAAGCCGGCGTCGGCCATGCCCGACAGCACGGCTTCCGGCGGCGGGGCGGCCGCGGTGTTGAAGGTCACCGCCTGCGGAAAATCGCGCTTGTCCTCATCCCTGGCGTTGATCAGCACCGACATCACGACCGGCGCGCCGCAGAGATGGGTAACGCCATGATCGGCGATGGCATCGTAGATCGGCTTCGGCCGCACCCAGCGCAGGCAGACATGGGTGCCGGCCTGAACGGCCAGCGTCCATGGAAAGCACCAGCCATTGCAGTGGAACATCGGCAGCGTCCACAGATAGACCGGATGCTTGGCCATGCCGGCATGGATGGTGTTGGTGTAGGCCATCAGCGCGGCACCGCGATGGTGATAGACGACGCCCTTCGGATTGCCCGTCGTGCCGGATGTGTAGTTGAGCGAGATGGCGTCCCATTCGTCGTCGGGCATCGACCAGGCGAACGCCTCGTTTCCGCCGGCGACAAAATCCTCATAGTCCATCGAGCCGATCCGCTCGCCTTTCGGATAGGGCGCGTCGGCGGCATAGTCGGGATCGTCATAGTCGATGACCAGCGGCTTGACCTTGGCCAATTCCAATGCCTGCCTGACAACGCCCGAGAATTCCCGGTCGACGATGAGCACTTTGGTCTCGGCATGGTCGAGTTGGAAGGCGATGACCGCTGCATCGAGGCGCGTGTTGAGCGAGTGCAGCACCGCCTTGGTCATCGGCACGCCGAAATGCGCCTCCAGCATTGGCGGGGTGTTGGACAGCATCACGGTCACCGTATCGCCCTTGCCGACGCCGCGCTTTTGCAGTGCCGAGCCGAGCTTCAGCGAGCGGCGCCAGAAATCACGGTAGGGGATGCGCTGGCCGCCATGGATGATGGCGATGTGCTCGGGATAGGTCTTGGCGGCGCGCTCCAGATAGGTGAGCGGTGTCAGCGGCTGATGGTTGGCCGCATTCCTGTCGAGATCCTGTTCGTAAGGATTGCCCATCCCGTTCTCCCCAAATCCTTTTCGACTTTCTAACCTTAGGCCTCTCGTCAGGCCATCCCCCCGAATGGTCGAACATGCCATGGTGTTCAGGCTTTGTAGAACGACGGTCCCGAATAAGCCTCGCTGAGAGCCGATCACGCCCAAACGTGTCAATTTGACTTTTGTCGAGAGCCGTGACTAATGTCAGCCGAGGAGACGGCATGGCGATCCGACCGGCAGAACAGCTCATTCACAAAGCCGCATGGCTCTATTATGCGCATGGCCTGCGGCAGGACCAGGTTGCAAGTCAGCTTAACATTTCGCGTGCTTCGGTGGCCATGTATCTGCGCAAGGCGCGCGAGACCGGCATCGTCAACATCTCGACCTCGACCCAGCTGTTCACCGACGACGTATTGGCGCGCCGGCTCGAGGACGCGCTGGGCCTCGACGCGGTCTGGATCGCGCCTGAGAATGCCTATGTCGTCGATCCCGCGACCGACATAGCGGTGCTGGCGGCTAGCGTGTTTCTCGAATTGGTGAAGAAAGGCGATCGCATCGGCGTCGCCTGGGGCCGCACCGTCTACACCATCGCCGACATCATGTCCTATGCCGACCTGCAGGACGTCACGGTGGTTCAGCTATGCGGCAATCTCGGCGCGCCCTATTCCTACCGGCCCGACCAATGCACCATGGAAATCGCCCGGCGGCTCAACGCCAAGGGCCTGAATTTCTACGCGCCGCTGGTGCTGACCACGGAGGAACTGGCGCAGGGCCTTCGCGACGAGCCGGTGATCCGCGAACAATTGTCGGGGATTGGCGACTGCGATCTGATGCTTTTCTCAGTCGGTACCGTCGATGCCGACAGCCATGTCGTCAAATGCGGCGCGCTGACATCAGGCGAGATGGAGATGCTGCGCAAGGCGGGCGCGGCCGGTGTGATCGCCGGGCAGATCATCGACGCCGCCGGCGCGGCGCTCGACTGCAGCTACAATCGGCGGGTCATTTCGGCGGACCTGCAATCGCTGCGAGCCATCGAAAAACGTCTGATGGTGGTGCAGGAGGACAGCAAATTCGAACCGTTGCTGGCGGCGCTCGCCGGAGGGCTGTGCACGCATCTGGTGGTCGGCGCGCAGATGGCGCAGCGCCTTCTCGACCATGCCGGCGCAGCCGGCAAGAAAGCACCGTAGATATTACCCCTGCCGCTTCTGTCATCAGCACGTCGCGGCTTCCTGTTCATGACCAACAAAAGACGGAATCGGACGAAGCGAAATGAAGAACCTTTGGAATGACGGCGACGCGGAAAAGATGGTTGCCGACTATGCGGGGAAAGGCGTCGGCGGCGACCTGGCACTGCGCGTCTACACGACGCGGCTGCTTGGCGGCGAGCCGCGGCTCGTGCTGCATGGCGGCGGCAACACCTCCTGCAAGACCAAGGCAACCGACCTCCTTGGAGACGAATGGGATGTGTTGTGCGTCAAGGGCAGCGGCTGGGACATGGCCGTCATCGAGCCGCAGGGGCTGCCGGCGGTGAAGATGGGCGCGCTGCTCAAGGCGCGCAGGCTCAACAAGCTCGCCGACGAGGACATGGTCGCCCTGCAGCGGGCAAACCTCATCGACCCATCCTCGCCCAATCCTTCGGTCGAGACGTTGCTGCATGCCTTCCTGCCGCACAAATTCGTCGACCACACCCATTCGACCGCCATCCTCGCAATCGTCGACCAGGAAGACTCGAAGCCCCTGGTGAAGACGGTGTTCGGCGACAAGATGGGCTATGTCCCTTACATCATGCCCGGCTTCGACCTCGCCAAGGCGGCTGCCGATGTCTTCGATGCCGACCCGACGGTCGAGGGCCTGATCCTCGACAAGCACGGCATCTTCACGTTCGGCGACGATGCCAGGCAAGCCTATGACCGGATGATCCACTATGTGAACGTCGCCGAGGACTATGTCGCCAGGCACGCCAAGCCACAGCCTGCAAAGGCTGCGCTGCCGGCGAAGCTGGCGACGCCGGCGTCCATCTCTCCGATGCTGCGCGGCGCCGTCGCGGTGGCGCGCGGCGAAGGCCGCTTCGATCGCATGATCTCTGACTTCCGCACCTCGGACACGATCGTCGATTTCATCAACTCGGCCGAGATCGCCGATTATGCCGGACGCGGCGTGTCGACGCCCGACCTGTCGATCCGCATCAAGACCGGGCCGATGGCGGTGCCGGCGCCCGACGCCGACAAGGTCGGCGACTACAAGGCCGTGATCAAGAGCCACGTCGACGCTTTCGTCGCAGATTACCGCGCCTATTTCGAAACCAACGATGCGCTTGACGACGTCAAGCGCACCATGCTCGACCCGATGCCACGGCTGACGCTGGTGCCGGGGCTCGGCATGTTCGGCCACGGCCGCACGCTGAAGGATGCGAGGATCGCATCGGATGTCGGCGAGATGTGGATCGAGGCGGTGCGCGGCGCCGAAGCCGTCGGCCGTTTCCACCCGCTGTCCAAGGCCGATTTGTTCCCGCTCGAATACTGGTCGTTGGAACAGGCCAAGCTCGCGTCGAACAAACCGAAGCCGCTGACCGGCCAGGTGGTGCTGGTCACCGGCGGCGCCGGCGCAATCGGTGCGGCGACAGCAAAACTGTTCGCGGACAATGGCGCCCATGCGGTCGTCGTCGATCTCGACGCGGAGAAGGCCGCTGATGCCGCCAGGAAGGCCGGCAACAATTCGATCGGCGTTGGCGCCGACATCACCGATCCGCACCAAGTGCGTGCCGCCTTCGACAGAGCGGTAGCCGTCTTCGGCGGCGTCGACATACTGGTGTCCAATGCGGGCGCTGCCTGGGAAGGCCGCATCGGCGAACTCGACGATGCGCTGCTGCGCAAGAGTTTCGAGCTCAATTTCTTCGCCCACCAGTCGGTGGCGCAGAACGCCGTGCGCATCATGCTCGAACAGGGCACCGGCGGCGTGTTGTTGTTCAACACCTCCAAACAGGCGGTCAATCCGGGTCCGAAATTCGGCGCCTATGGCGTGCCGAAGGCGGCGACTTTGTTCCTGTCCAGGCAATACGCGCTCGACTACGGCGCCCACGGCATCCGTTCAAACGCCGTCAACGCCGACCGCATCCGTTCCGGCATTTTGACCGACGCCATGATCGCCAGCCGCTCCGGCGCGCGCGGCGTGTCGGAGAAGGAATACATGTCGGGCAATCTGCTCGGCCAGGAAGTGACGGCACAGGACGTCGCGCAGGCTTTCCTGCATCACGCGCTGGCCGAACGCACCACCGCCGACGTGACGACGGTCGACGGCGGCAACATCGCGGCAGCGCTGCGGTAGGCATTTCTAACCAACAACAAAAAGGGCGGCTCGCGGGCCGCCCTTGTCGTTTGTGCGATGACCATACCTACTTCGCGTTCGGGTTCGGCATCCAGGCAGGCATGGCGACATCGGCATGGGCGAACTGCGGCAGCTTGGCCGACAGGTCCTCCATGTTCTTGATGTCCTTGTCGATCAGTTCCTTCTGGGTGATCAGCGTCGGCGGCACAATGACGTTGTGGCCGGGATCTTCACCGGCGAGCAGTTGCGCCAGCGCGCGCACCGAAACCTGGCCTACAACGGCCGGATTGGTGGCCGCGGTCGCTGCCCAGGCGCTGTCGGGTTCGCGCATCGCTGCGATATCCGAGGTCGAGATGTCAGCCGAATAGATCTTGATCTTCTTGTTCAGGCCCGCTTCGTCGACGGCAATCTTCACGCCCTTGGCGAACTCGTCGTAAGGCGCGAACATCACGTTGATGTCGGAGTGGGCCGTCAGCACCGAGCGCGCCTGGTTGGCGACGGAGTTCGCGATCGGGTTGTCGAGCGTGCCAAACATCGCGACTTCCTTGATGCCGGCATATTTCTTCTTCACATCGACCCAGGTCTCGTTGCGGCGGTCGAGCGGCGCGATGCCGGCGACATAGACATAGCCGGCATTCCAGCGCTCGCCATTGTCCTTGACCGCCTGCTCCAGCGCGAGCCGCGCCAGATCCTTATCCGACTGTTCGATCTGCGGAATCTTGGGATTTTCGACATTGACGTCGAAAGCCACCACCTTGATGCCGGCGTCGACCGCGCGCTGGGCGGCGTCCTTCATCGATTCCGTCAGGCCGTGCTGGATGATGATGCCCTGCACGCCAAGCGCGATGGCCTGGTCGACCATGTCGGATTGGAGGGCAGCGTCCTGGCGGCTGTCGAGCACGCGCAGGTCGATGCCTAGTGCCTTCGACTGCGCCTCGACGCCCGAGAGATAAGCCTGGAAGAAGTCGCCGGTCGAGAGGTAGCGCACCAGCGCGATCTTGACGCCGGGCTTGTCGAACGGCGCCGGCTTGTCGGCGGCAAGCGCCGGGACCTGCATCAACATGGTTGCGCCGACCAGTCCGAGCGCCACCTTTCCTAGAAGTCTTCTTGTGATCTTCACTTTGTTTTCCTCCACTCTTGTTGAACCCAAAATCCTGTCCGGCCGAACTACCCCCTGCCCCTGCCCGACAAGGCAAAGGTGAAGACAAGGGCGACGACCAGAACCACGCCCTTGACGAAATCCTGCGTGTAGTAAGGCGCGTTCATCATCGTCAGGCCTTGCAGCAAGATGCCGACGAACAGCGCGCCGACAGCGGTGCCGAAGGCGTTCGGCTTGGCGGCGCCGAGCACCGCGTAGCCGATCAGCGCCGCGGCAACCGCATCGAGCAGCAGATTATTACCCGAGGCGATGTCGCCGCGTCCAAGCCGGGCGGCGAGCAATATGCCGCCGATAGAGGCAAAAACACCCGAAATGACGTAGGCCCAGATCTTGTATGCCTTGACAGGTGCACCGGCGAGTTCGGCGGCCCGTTCATTGGAGCCGACCGCATACATCATGCGGCCGAAGCGGGTGTATTCGAGGAAGAACCAGATCAGCACGGCGAGCACGATGAGCACCACGACCGACACCGGAATCAGGTTCGGGATGAAGAAATCGAAGCGGTGGCGGCCGAGCGCCAGGAAGGCATCGCCGAACTTGCCGTTGGCGACCGAGCCGTCGGGCATGGTCATGCCGGTGGCGATCGAGCGGCCCTCGGTCGGGATGCGCTGCAGGCCGACGAGCAGGAACATCATGCCGAGCGTCGCCAGCAGATCGGGCACGCGCATATAGACGATCAGCCAGCCATTGATCAGGCCGACAATGGCGCCGATGAGCAGGCAGACGATGACCGCCACGACTGCGTTCTGCTCCAGCACCACCATGACATAGGCCGCTGCCATCATGGCCGAGGTGGCGACCGAGCCGATCGACAGATCAAAGCCGCCGACGACCAGCGTGGCGGTGACACCGAGCGCCAGAACGCCGGTGATGGCGACCGACTGGAAGATGAAGACGGCACTTTGCGGCGAGACGAAACCGTCGGCGGCGATCGCGAAATAAGCGACGAGCCCGAACAAAAGGACAATGAACCCATAGCGGATCGCGTAGTCGCGCAGCGTCATTCAGCGCTCCCGCGCGACGCCACCATTCTTACCCAACTCGGACCCATGGTCTCTCCATTCCAATTCTATCGATCGCCACGCTCAGGCGGCGCTGTGCAACGGTCCGCCGGCAACCTCGGCCAGCAGCCGGTCGAGATCGACATCGGCGTTGCGGTGTTCGCCGACGATCGTGTGCTCCGACATGACCAGGATGCGGTCGGCCGTTTCCAGCGCCTCATCGAGTTCGGTGACGAACAGAAGCGTCGCGCGGCCATGCGCGCTTGCCCTGAGCTTGGCGGCGATGTCGCGCCTTGCTGAAATATCGACGCCCTGAAACGGCTCGTCGAGGATGAACAGCGTGGCATCCTGCGCCATCCAACGGGCGACCATGACCTTCTGCTGATTGCCGCCGGAAAGCGCCGACATCTCGTCTTTCTCGGAGCGGCAGACGATGCCGAGTTCCTCGATCTGCCGGCGCGCGGTGGCGCGTTCGAGACGGCGCTTGAGCACGCCCAGATTCGACATCCGCTTCAGGAACGGCAGGCTGACATTGCGCTCGATGTTGAAGCCGCCGACGATGCCGCTGCTGGCGCGGTCCTTGGCGACGAGGAACACGCCGGCAGCGATCGCATCGCCCGCCGATCGCGGCGCATAGGGCTTGCCGTGCATCGTCATGGTGCCGGCGAGCGGCCTGCGGACGCCGAACAGCGTTTCGGCAAGTGCCGTCTTGCCGACGCCGACGAGCCCGGTGACGGCGACGACCTCGCCATCGCCAAGCGTCAGCGAGATCGGCTTGGCGCCCTGCGCGATGCGCAGGCCTTCAACTGTCAGGACCGGCTTGGCCGAACTCCTGACCACGATCTGGTCGAGATGGATCTTGCGGCCGAGCATGGCGTTGACCGCGCCTTCATAGTCGAGCGGCTTGGTGTTGAAGGCGCCCGAAATGATGCCGTCGCGCATCGAAACGATGCGGTCGGCGAGCCGCCTGATGTCGGACATGCGGTGCGAGATATAGAGGATCGCCACGCCCTGCTCGCGCAGCCTGTCGACCAGGGCAAACAGCCGGTCGGCCTCGGCGCTGGAGAGCGAGGAGGTCGGCTCGTCGAGGATCAGCACTTTCGGCTGATGCGCCAGGGCGCGCGCGATCGCCACCATCTGGCGATCGGCCAGCGAAAGGTCGTTGACGCGGGGCTTGAGATCGATGGCCAGCCCCATGCGGTCGGCAACCGCCTTGGCCTCGCGGCGCACGCGGGCCGGATTGAACAGGGTCGGCACGCCCTTGCCGCTCAACCTGTCGAGCGTCAGATTGGTGGCGACATCGAGATCGGCGACCACGCCGTCATTGATGTTCTGGTGCACGGTGACGACGCCGGCGCGGATCGCTTCCGCCGGCGTGCTCGGCGCGAAATTCTGCTCGGCAAGCGTCATGGTGCCGCCGCCACGCTCGTAGACGCCGCTGACGATCTTGACGAGGGTGGATTTGCCGGCGCCGTTGGCACCCATCAGCACGGTGACTTCGCCGGAATGCAGCTCGAGCGAGATGCCGCCAAGCACCTCGTTGCGGCCAAAGGATTTCCTCAGTCCCTCTACGCGGAACACGGCATTGCCGACCATGCGTTCCTCCCTGACCGTGACGCTATGGACTATGTCGGCAATTGTCAACACGATTGACAATTGCCAGACGGCTTCCTAGTTTGGCCTCGCCGCCAAGGCTCCCTTATGATCGGAGCGCACAGGCGGGAGGGAGAAGAATGACCGGGAAATTGCCATTCGAAGCGTTATCGGTGGAGACGCTTGCAACGCGCCTCGGCACGAACGAGGCGTTGAGTGCCAGGATTGGCAAGGACACGACACACTGGAAGGTCCGTGAGGTCGGCGACGGCAATCTGAACCTGGTGTTCATCGTCGAGGGCGCCAGCGGCGCCGCCGTGGTCAAGCAGGCCCTGCCCTATGTCCGCCTGGTCGGCGACAGCTGGCCGCTGCCGCTGAAGCGATCCTTCTTCGAATATCACGCTCTGACAAGGCAAGAGGCGCGCGCGCCGGGATCGGTGCCGGCGATCTATCACTTCGACGAAGGCCAGGCGCTGATCATCATGGAGTATCTGGCGCCGCCGCACGTCATTCTCAGGCGCGCCCTGATCGACGGGCGCCAGTTGCCCAACATTGCCAGGGATATCGGCCTGTTCATGGCCCGCACGCTGTTCCGCGGCTCCGATCTTTCGATGGTTGCCAGGGACCGCAAGGCCGACCTGGCGCTGTTCGCCGATAATGTCGAACTTTGCGACATCACCGAGAATCTCGTGTTCTCCGATCCCTATTTCGACGCCAAGATGAACCGGCATACGTCACCGCAGCTCGATGGTCTGGTCGGCCAACTGCGCGCCGATCGCGACCTCAAGGTCGAGGCGCAACGCCTGAAGCACATCTTCGCCGCCAATGCCGAGACGCTGCTGCATGGCGACCTGCATTCCGGCTCGATCATGGTCACCGACAGCGAGACCCGGATGATCGACCCGGAGTTCGCGTTTTACGGCCCGATGGCGTTCGACGTCGGCATGCTGCTCGCCAATTTCTGGATGTCCTTCTTCTCGCAACGCGGGCATGAGCAGAACGGAAAGCGCGATGCCATGCGCGCCTACCTGCTTGGGGTCACCGCCGAGACCTGGGCGGTGTTCCGCGCCGAGTTCTCGCATCTATGGCGCAGCGAGCGCACCGGCATGCTCTACCAGAAGAGCCTGTTCGAGGATCAGGGCGACAGGCTGGGCGCCGAGCAGGGGCTCGACCATGTGCTGCATGGGATCTGGACCGACCTGCTCGGCTTTGCCGGCATCGAGGTGCACAGGCGCATCCTCGGCCTCGCCCACAATGCCGATTTCGACGCCATCGACGATGAGGACCTACGCGCCTCCTGCGAGGCGAAGGCACTCAAATTCGGCCGTCACATCGCCGTCAACCGGCGCCAGATACACAGCATCGACGAGGTCAACACCCTGGCCGCCTTGATCGAACGGGAGAACAGCATTTGAACGTAGGCGACCGCCACTACCGAACCATCTGGCTGAGCGATGACGGACGTTCGGTTGACATCATCGACCAGCGCTGGCTGCCGCATGACTTTCGCATCGAGACGGTCAGCACCGTCGCCGGCATCGCGACGGCGATCCGCGACATGTGGGTGCGCGGTGCACCGCTGATCGGCGTCACCGCTGCCTATGGCGTTGCCATGCAGATGGCGGATGACGCGTCCGACGAAGCGCTCGATGCGGTTTGGGAGACGCTGCACGAGACGCGCCCAACGGCGATCAACCTGCGCTGGGCGCTTGACGAGATGCGGCGTTTCCTCAAGCCGCTGCCCACGGAACAACGCGCCGCGGCCGCCTATCGGCGCGCCAGCGAGATCGCCGACGAAGATGTCGGGCTGAACCGCGCCATCGGCGAGAACGGGCTTGCCATCATCAAGGCGATCGCGGCGCGCAAGCCGCCGGGCGAAACCGTTAATATCCTGACCCATTGCAATGCCGGCTGGCTGGCGACCGTCGACTATGGCACCGCCACGGCGCCGATTTATCTGGCAACCGAAGCCGGCATCCCGGTCCATGTCTATGTCGACGAAACGCGGCCGCGCAACCAGGGCGCCCAGCTGACCGCCTGGGAGATGGCCGGCCATGGCGTGCCGCATACGCTGATCGTCGACAATGCCGGCGGCCACCTGATGCAACGCGGTGTGATCGACATGGTCATCGTCGGCACCGATCGCACCACCGCCGACGGCGATGTCTGCAACAAGATCGGCACCTATCTGAAGGCGCTCGCCGCTGCCGACAATGACGTGCCGTTCTATGTCGCGCTGCCCTCGCCGACCATTGACTGGACGGTCCATGACGGGCTGGCCGAAATCCCGATCGAGCAGCGCTCGGCCGACGAGGTCTCGCTGGTGTGGGGCAAGACCGCCGGCGGTGAAATCGCCCAGGTACGCATCTCGCCCGAGGCGACGCCGGCCGCGAACCCGGCCTTCGACGTCACCCCGGCACGGCTGGTGACCGGGCTGATCACCGAACGCGGCGTCGCCAAGGCTTCGCGCGAGGGCCTGAAGGCAATGTTCCCCGAGAGGGGATAGCCGGCGGTATCGGGCTGACTAACTACCGCGCGGATTTAGTATAGCGGCTTGCTCATATGGCCCGGCGTCGGCCAGGTGTCGGTGACGCCGGGCTGCACCGGACGCTCGAGATAGGTCGACAGCACCACATAGCTGCGCGTCGAGGTGACGCCAGGCGTCTCGTAGAGGCGAGCGAGGAGGCCTTCCAGCGCCCGCGTATCTTCGGTGCGGACCTTCAGCAGCATGCAGGTATCGCCGGCGACGGTGTGGATCTCCTCGACTTCCGGATACTGCGAAACCGCCATCAGCTCCGGTGTCTTGCCCCAGCCCCTGGTATCGATATGGACGAAGGCCAGCAGGGGCTTCTTCACCGCCTTGGGATCGATGATAACAGCGGTGCCGCGAATGGCGCCGCTGCGTCGAAGTCGCTTGACGCGCTCGTGAGCGGCTGGCGGCGAAAGACCGACGCGGTCCCCCAGTTCGGCATAGCTGACCGTGGCATCGTCGACGAGGACACCTAATATCTTTCGGTCAATCGCGTCGACGTCGCGGGGCGCTGGCGCGTTCCGCGGAATGGTATCTGTTTCTTCATCCATATCGACAATCCTGATTGCCACGGAATTTAATACGGCCATTATGCTGATATGTCGAACAGCAATCAAGCCACAGTGCCAGCCGATACCAGGCCGCCAATCCCGGCCCTCGCCTATCTGTTAACCGGATGCATCGCGGTGATCGGCTCGAATTCGCTGGTCCTGGGGCCGATAGCTCCGGCCGTGGCCGCGTCTTTCGCAAGCAGCGTGCCGACCGTGATGATCGCGGCAGCCGCTTTTGGCCTTGGCACATCGGCGAGCGCCCTGTTCCTGGCCCGCCATATCGACCGGCTCGGCGCCCGCCGGATGCTGCAAGGGGCATTGCTGTTGCTGGCCATGGCCCTGATTGCCAGTGCTGTCGCACCGATACTGATCATGCTGGTCGCGGCCCAGCTGGTCGCCGGTATTGCCGCCGGCGTCGCCATGCCGGCGATCTATGCCAGTTCGGCGGCGATCGCGCCACCCGGCCGCGAAAGCGGCACCATCGGCGTCGTGCTGACCGGATGGACACTCAGCATGGTGGCCGGCGTTTCGCTGTCGGCGGTACTTGCCGATCTGGTGCATTGGCGCGCCGTCTTTGCCGCCGTCGCGATACTTGCCGCCCTGGCATGGGTGGGGCTGACGATGTCGTCGCTCAGCGACGCCCGGAAGGCCGGGCCGGCGCCCGCCCCATTGGAGGCGCTGAGCATTCCCGGAATTCTGCCGCTGCTGGTTGCCTGCGCCGCCTTCATGACCTCGTTCTACGGTGTCTATGGCTATCTGGGTGACCATCTTCATGTCGGCCTGGGAGAGCCGGTCAGCGCCAATGGGCTGGCCGCGCTCGCCTATGGCATCGGCTTCGGCACGGCGGCTCTCCTCGACGGCGTCATCGATCGCCTGGGTGCCCGTCGCGTCATGCCGTTCGCCTATCTTCTTGTCGCCGCCGTCTATGTCGCCATTGCCGCGACAAGCAACAGTTTCGGCCTGACGCTCGCCATGGTGGCGATGTGGGGACTAGCCAATCATTTCGGATTGAACGTCCTGGTGACGCGCCTGTCGGCACTCGATCCCTCACGGCGCGGCACGATCATGGGCCTGAACAGCGCGGTAACCTATCTGGCGGTCTTTATCGGCACCACCGGCTTCGGGCCGCTCTATTCCAGCTTCGGCTTTGCCTTCTGCGCGATGGTCGCGGCGTTGCTGATGCTGGTTGCCGCAGCGGCGGCGGCGTGGCGCACGCGATAGAGCGCTTCCTTGACGCCATTGCTCCAGTCGACGGAACGTAATTGGCCAGCAGCCTTTCATGCGGTTGACAGCCCAGCCCTGCCCTTCCATACAAAGCCCGTAATGTTCTCAGGGCGGGGTGAAAGTCCCCACCGGCGGTAACGGTTTCGGCCGAAGCCCGCGAGCGCTTTCCAAGTCCACGCATCTGCGTGGATTCTTAAGTGCTGGTGCGTCCTTTACGCGTCCAAAAGGACGCCTGGCGCTCTAGTTGGAAAGGTCAGCAGATCCGGTGTGATTCCGGAGCCGACGGTTAGAGTCCGGATGAAAGAGAACGAAACGGAAAACGGACCGCTCCGGCGGGCCGGATTGCGTATCGTGCGTCCTGATTCTGGTTCGAAACGGAAGGATGGACCCATGAATCAGCATTCCCACAAAGACTATGAAACCACCCGCATCGCTGTTATCCGTGCGCGCTGGCACGCCGATATCGTTGACCAGTGCGTAAAGGCCTTCGAGGCGGAACTTGCCGATATCGGAGGCGATCGCTTTGCCGTCGATGTCTTCGACGTGCCCGGCGCCTACGAAATCCCGCTGCACGCCAAGACCCTGGCTGAGACCGGCCGCTATGCCGCAATCCTCGGCACGGCCTTCGTCGTCAATAGCGGTATCTACCGGCATGAGTTCGTCGCCAGCGCCGTCATCGACGGCATGATGAACGTGCAGCTGTCGACCGGCGTGCCAGTGCTTTCGGCGGTGCTGACGCCGCACAATTATCACGACAGCGCCGAGCACCACCGCTTCTTCTTCGAGCACTTCACCGTCAAGGGCAAGGAAGCGGCCAAGGCGTGTGTGGAAATTCTCGCCGCACGAGAAAAGATCGCGGCATGAAATCTTCCCGGCCGGGTGGAAATCGCGATAACACCCGGTAGTATTTGCGAAAAGTCGGGAGGATGCCGGTGCAGACCAAGAAGATCATCAATGACGGCAACCGCGCCGTCGACGAAATGCTCGAAGGGATCCTCGCCGCGCATCCTCGCCACCTCAGAAGCGCGGACGGCAGCCCGCGCTCGATCATCGCCCGCGACGGGCCGCGGCCCGGCAAGGTCGGCCTGGTGATCGGCGGCGGCTCCGGCCATGAGCCGACCTTTCTCGGCTTTGTCGGCAAGG
The DNA here is from genome assembly GCF_013170725.1 of Mesorhizobium erdmanii. Taxonomy (NCBI): domain Bacteria; kingdom Pseudomonadati; phylum Pseudomonadota; class Alphaproteobacteria; order Hyphomicrobiales; family Phyllobacteriaceae; genus Mesorhizobium; species Mesorhizobium erdmanii. Next base: position 5,232,377 of record NZ_CP033361.1, read on the forward strand.
GACTGGCGGACGCGGCGGCTGTCGGGAACGTCTTTGCCTCGCCGCCGCCCGATCCGATCCTCGAATGCGCCAAGGCGGTTAGCGGCGGCGCCGGCGTTCTGTTCATGTACGGCAACTATGCCGGCGACGTTATGAATTTCGACATGGCGGCCGAAATGGCAGCCATGGACGACATCGAGGTGCGCACGGTGCTGACCACCGACGACGTCGCCTCGGCACCGCGCGATCAGCGGCACAAGCGCCGCGGCGTCGCCGGCAATTTCTTCATCTTCAAGGCGGCAGGCGCCGCCTGCGACCGGATGCTCTCCCTGGACGAGGTCGAGCGCATCGCGCGCAAGGCCAACGACCACACCTTCACCATGGGCGTGGCGCTGTCGCCTTGCTCGCTGCCGCAGACCAGGCGGCCGAATTTCGAGATCGGCGCCGACGAAATGGAAATCGGCATGGGCATCCATGGCGAACCCGGCATCGCGCGCGGCACGCTCAAGACCGCCGACGAGATCACCGACGAGATGCTGGACAAGATTTTCGCCGAGATGGCGCCGAAGCGCGGCGACACCGTCGCGGTGCTGGTCAATTCGCTCGGCTCGACGCCGCTGATGGAGCTCTACATCATGAACCGGCGGGTCAAGCAGCGGCTCGACGACATCGGCGTTTCCATTCACGCGACCTGGGTCGGCAATTACTGCACGTCGCTGGAAATGGCCGGCGCCTCGGTGACGCTTCTTCATCTCGACGAGGAGTTGCGGACCATGCTCGACCACCCCTGCGACTGCGCCATGTTCCGTGCCGGCTGACGAAAGAGCGTTCTCGTGACCATAGACGCCGCTGACCTGAAGAGAATGTTCGATACGATCGCGGTGGCGATCGAGGCCGACAGGGACCGTCTCTGCCAACTCGATGGGGTCATTGGCGACGCCGACCACGGCATTGCGATGGCGCTCGGCTTCAATGCCGTACGCGACGCGCTGGCGCCGCTCGACCTTGCAACGATCGAGCCGACGGCTCTGCTCAACCTGGCAGCGAAGTCGTTCCTCAATGCCGTCGGCGCCTCGTCAGGCCCGCTCTATGCGACGGCCTTCATGCGCGCGGCCGCCGCGGTCAAGGGCAAAGCCAAGCTTGCAGACGCCGACGTTGTCGCCCTGTTCCATGCCATGGCGCAAGGCATCAGGGATCGCGGCAAGGCGGAACCCGGCGAAAAGACGATGGTCGATGCCTGGCAGCCAGCGGCGGAAGCGGCCGCTGTCGTGCATGCCGCCGGCAAGACTTTGTCTCAGAGCCTCGAGGCGGCCCTTGCCGCCGCCGAGTCCGGTGCTGAAGCGACCAAGGACATGATCGCCGCCAAAGGCCGCTCCTCACGGCTCGGCGAGCGATCGCTCGGGCATATGGACCCGGGCGCCGCCTCGGCCGTCACCGTGATCCGCGCGGTGCGCGACGGTCTTGCTTAGCCCTTCGCAGCATCGAGCCTGTCGATCGCCTGGACATTGCCGGCCGACGGACCCTTCTCGTCGAACTCCGAGGCCAGCCACGTGTCGACGATCGCCTTGGCCAGTTCCGGGCCGATGACACGGGCGCCCATGGTGATGATCTGCGCATTGTTGGATTTTGCCGCGCGCTCGGCCGAATAAGTGTCGTGGGTGAGCGCGGCGCGGATGCCCGGCACCTTGTTGGCCGAGATCGAGACGCCGATGCCGGTGCCGCAGAACAGGATGCCGCGCTCGTTCTCGCCGTCGATGATCGTCTGCGCGAGTTTTTGCGACAGGTCGGCATAGTAGCCGGCCTGGCTGAGATCGCTGACGGTGAGGCCGGGCTTGGTCGCCAGGTGGGCGGCGATGACGTCGAGCAGCGGCTTGCCGGCGCTGTCGGCTCCAATGGCTATTTTCATGGCTTTTCCCTTTCGTGTTCGGATGATTTCAGATCGCCGCGGAAGCGCGGCGGAGGATGTCAATGTAGCCATCGACCTGCCAGGCGGAGCGGCCGATGAACAGGCCGTCGATATTAGGCTGGCCGACCAGTTCGGCCGCATTGCCGGGGTTGACCGAGCCGCCATAGAGCACCGGCGGCACGGACGGCAGCAGGAGGCCGGCCACCCGCTTGATCAGCGCCTGCTGCTTGTCGGCATAGTCGGCGCTGGCCGGAATGCCCTTGTCGCCGATCGCCCAGACCGGCTCGTAGGCGAACAGGATCTTTGCGCCCTTCGCCTCGCCTTCGAGGAATTGCAGGGCGCCTACTACCTGGGCGCTCAAAACGGCATCGGCCTGCCCGCTTTCGCGCTCTGCCAGCGTCTCGCCGACGCAGATCAGCGGTATCAATCCGTGTTTCACGGCGGCCGCCGTCTTCAGCCCAACGGTGCGGTCGGTCTCACCAAAATGCTCCCGCCGTTCGCTGTGGCCGAGTTCGACCAGATCGAGCCCGCAGTCTCTCAGCATCAGCGGCGATATCTCGCCGGTCCAGGCGCCGGCGTCGGCCCAATGCATGTTCTGGGCGCCGACCTTGACGCGCGTCGACGACAGCGCCCGCTTGACCTCGCGCACCGCCGTGAAGGGCGGGATGATGAAAGGCTGGATGCGATCATCGAAACCGGGGATGAAGCCGGCCAGCGCCTCGGCGAAATGCAGCGCCTCGGCAAGCGTCTTGTTCATCTTCCAGCTTGTACCAACCCAATAAACCACGCGTACGCTCCCTTGATCCTCAACCGTTGCCGCCGACCACGGTCAGCGAAACACCGGCGTCATCCAGCGCCGCGCGCATGGAAGGCTCGGGTTCGCGGCCAGTGAAGACCGTGTCGAACGCGCTGAGATCGGTCAGAAAGTGCAGCGCCGTGCGGCCGAACTTGCCGTGATCGACCAGCAAATATTTACGGGTCGCCGCCGCCATCATCAGCCGCTTGGCCTGCACCACCTCCTGGTCCTGGTGGAAAGCCGAAGCACCATGGATGGCTGAAGACGACAGGAACGCGACGTCGGCGCGCAACGATTTGAGCGAAGCCTCGGCGAGCAGACCGAAAAAACCGTGGAATTTCTTGCTGTAATGGCCGCCGAGCGCGATCAGGTTGATGCCGCCGGCACCGGCCAGGTCCTGGATGACGGCCAGGTTGTTGGAGATCACCGTCAGCGGCCGCAGCTCCGTCAGATGCCGGGCAATGCCGCCGGCCGTCGAGCCGTCGTCGATGATCACCGTCTGGCCGGGTTCGATCATGGCCACGGCGGCAGCGGCCAGACGCTGCTTTTCCTCGATCGCCTGCTTCTGCCGGTAGCGGAAATCGCTTTCGAACAGGCTGCTCGGCTGAATCGAGGCGCCGCCGCGCACCTTGCGCAGGAAGCCGCTTTCCTCGAGTTCATCGAGGTCGCGGTGCACGGTCATCTTCGAGACGCCGAAACGCAAGGCGAGGTCGTCGACGCCGGCCTGACCGGCGTCCATCAGAATCTCCATGATGCCTTGACGCCTGCTATCGCTCTTCATCGCCGTCGACCGCCCAACACAGGACCTCAAGCCTTTGACCCAGATCAAGAGATAACATCCATCGTCGCAAAAGTATCAGAAATTTTGTGATAATGGGATAAATATTTGGGATATCCCGTTGGCCCTGATCGCGACGCTGTAACAAGAATTGCTGCCTGAACGGCCTGTCACGGTTGCGGTTGGGCCGAAATCCAGCCAGAAGCATCGGTGGGCTGGACGATGCGCGGACAGTCCGCAACCACCAGGTTTGAAACCAGATACGGGAGACTATTCGTTGGCTCGCATCACACTGAGACAATTGCTCGATCACGCCGCCGAATACGGCTATGGCGTGCCGGCCTTCAACATGAACAACATGGAACAGGGCCTCGCCATCATGGAGGCGGCGGAAGAGACCAAATCGCCTGTCATCCTGCAGGCAAGCCGCGGTGCGCGCGCCTATGCCAATGACGTGGTGCTGGCCAAGCTGATCGACGCGCTGGTCGAAATCCATCCCGACATCCCGGTCTGCATGCATCTCGACCACGGCAACAACGAAGCCACCTGTGTCACCGCGATCCAGTACGGCTTCACCTCGGTGATGATGGACGGCTCGCTCAAGGAAGACGGCAAGTCGCCGGCCGACTACGCCTACAATTCCGGCATCACGAAGCGGGTCGTCGACATGGCGCACTGGGGCGGCGTGTCCGTAGAAGGCGAGATCGGCGTTCTGGGCTCGCTGGAGAGCGGCGGCGGCGAGCAGGAAGACGGCCACGGCGTCGAAGGCGCGATCAGCCATGACCAGCTGCTGACCGACCCCGAACAGGCCGTGCAGTTCGTCAAGGACACGCATGTCGATGCGCTGGCGGTGGCCATGGGCACCAGCCACGGCGCCTACAAATTCTCGCGCAAGCCGGATGGCGCGGTGCTGGCGATGAACGTCATCGAGGACATCCACCGCCGCCTGCCGAACATGCATCTGGTGATGCACGGCTCGTCCTCGGTGCCGGAGGATCTGCAGGAGATCATCAACAAGTACGGCGGCCAGATGAAGCCGACCTGGGGCGTGCCGGTGGAAGAGATCCAGCGCGGCATCAAGCATGGCGTGCGCAAGATCAACATCGACACCGACAACCGCATGGCGCTGACCGGCGCGATCCGCAAGGTGCTGACCGAAAACCCGAGCGAGTTCGACCCGCGCAAATACCTCACCCCGGCAATGGCGGCGATGCGTAAGCTGTGCAAGCAGCGTTTCGAGGAGTTCGGCACCGCCGGCAACGCCCAGAAGATCAAGCCGTTGCCGGTCTCGGAAATGGCCAAGCGCTACAAGTCGGGCAGCCTCGACCCGAAATTCGGCTGAGTTCGGCCCACCGAAAATCTGGCTGCATCTTCGGGCAGGAGCCGCACAGGCTCCTGCCCGATCTCTATTCAGCCCTTGGCAAAAGGCTGGCCCTGCCGGCGTCGATGAACGGCGCCCAGTAGTCAACCGACTCGCGGATCATGGCGACGACCTGATGGTCGACCGGCTCGCGCTCACGGAACGACAGTTCGAGGCAGATCTCGTTGTCGGTGCCGCCGCCGCGTCGCACCGTCTCCAGCAGTTTTTCCGGCGTGATGCGGCCGTCCTTGTTGTAGGCCGATGTGAACGGCCAATGGCCGCCCTTGTTCATCGACGATTGCTTGATGTGGATGATCGGCGATTTGCGGGGAAAGGCCTCAGCCCAGGCATAGGGATCGATGTCGGCCGGGTTGCTCGAGGTGACGTCGCCATGGTCGATGTCGACCATCATCTCCAGCGGAATGGCGAAGCCGGCGGCGTCGATGTCGCCTTGCAGCTGCCTGCAGTTCTCGATGGTGTGGCCGAACTCGCGGCCAACCGACATCGGCTCCCAGAACAGGTAGCTAAGGCCCGCCGCCCTGGCGTGTTCGGCGACCTCGCGCCAGCAATCCAGCGCGATATCGAACAGCCGCGCCCGGCGCGGGGCGTCGTCAAAGTCGCGGTGGGTGAAGATGGCGAACTGCGTGCCCATGCCGCTGGCGCCAAGCTCGGCCGAAATGTCGGCGAAGGTCTTGAACCAGTCGACATAGTAGCGGCGCACATCGGCGTCGGGGTGACCGAAATGATTGAGCCGGCCGTAAGGGCCTGTCATGCCCGAGGTAATCCGCACGCCGGTGCGGGCGAGCGCTTTGCGAAAGAGGCGGACGAATTTGACGATCGTCGCTGCCGGCCAACCCGGATTGACGAATTCATGCGTGAGCTGCACGTCGCGGATGCCAATCTCATGGGCGATGGTGTCGATCAGATCATCCGGATCGGCAAAACGGTTCACCAAGGGATTGGTGTTGAGGGAGAGCGTGAAGGCCAAGGCAGCTATCCCTCCCGGCGCCACGGCACGACAGTGAAGCGGAATGCCGTCATTGCAGCGTTGCTCCCTCGCGGTTGAGTTGCTGGCGGTATTTTTCAGCGTCCCAGTTCAGCAGCTCGGCATTCTCTCCCGCGGTGAGATAGTTGACGCGCGCCGCGCCATCGACGCGCTGGGCGACGTCGGCCAGGCAGCGCGCCATCGCCTCGGCACCGGCATTGGCATCCCGGCGCATCAGCACGCCCTTGCCGGGAAAGAGGATGGATGTCGGCGCGGCAGTGGTGCGGGCGACGATATCGGCCGCGTTCTCGTCGGGACCGGCGATCACCGAGCCGACGCCAAGGAAGATCACATGATCCGGATAAAGGCTGCCGGAGGCGGCGATGCGGCAACTGGCGAGATCGGTCGCGACGGCATGCGCCGCGGCCGAGGCCGGCAGCCGGTAGTCGCTTCCGGCGGCGAGCCGCAGCAGCGCATCGAGATCGGGCGGAGGGGCCGGCCGTGGCGGCCGGGAGAGCAGCCCGGTCACCCGCTGCAGGAGCAGGGCCGCTTCAGCGACCGTATCCGCGGCGACCACCAGCCCGTGATTGCCCAGCACCAGCACGTTGGTCGCGGGCTGCAGCCGCTCGGCGATCGCCTGCGCCAGCGGCAGGCCGGGCCGGCGATAAGGCACGAAAGCCCAGTCGAGGCCCCGCAAGCGCTCCTCCAGCAGGGCTTCGGCGTTGGCCTGCACGGCGATCGAGATCGTCTCGACACAATGGACATGGACGACGATCTTCTGCGGCAACAGCGCGTGCACCGTCGTCTCGATGGAGGGCCGCAGCTGGCGGGGGTTGAGATCCGCCAGCGTGAATTGCCCGGCCTTCTCGGCTGCCGGGTTGCGATGCGCCACGGCATCGAGCAATGGTGCCAGCGCGACCGGGACCATGATCTCGTCGTCGCGGGCGTTCTTCAGCCAGGTTCCCGAAGCTTTGATCCAAAGCACGCCGGCCTGCTTGATGGAAGTGTTGCCGCCGGCGCCCTGGACCAGCAGCGGGTCGGCACCGATGCTGGCCGACAAGGAGCGCAGCATGCGGAATTCGCCGGTGCCGTTATCGACGGGATGGACCATCAGCTTGCCCTCGCCAGACGATTGACGCACCAATGCTCGAAGTCCGCCCTCTCCTCGGCGGACAGATGCAGGCCATGCTTGGTGCGGCGTTCGAGAATATCGGCCGAAGTCACCGCCCATTCCCGGTCGAAGAGATAATTGGCCTCGCGCTCGAAAAAATCCTTCCCGAAGCAGCGTCCGAGTTCCTCGAGCGACCGCGCCGCGCCAATCAGAGCCCGCGTCCTGGTTCCGTAGAGCCGGCCGTAATGCTTGAGCAACGTGGCCGGCATCCAGGGATATTCGCGTCCAAGGTCGCCGAGAAACTGTTCGAAATCGGCGTTGGCGATGTCGCCGCCGGGCAGGTGTGTCGTCGCCGTCCACGGCTTGCCCATTTTGGGAAAGAACGGAATTATCTTGTCCAGCGCATGCTCGGCCAGTTTGCGGAAAGTGGTGATCTTGCCGCCGAAGACGGAGAGCAGCGGCGCCTGCGCGTCCGGCGCGTCGAGCTCGAAAATATAGTCGCGGGTCACAGCACTTGGGTTGTCGGCATTGTCGTCATAGAGCGGCCGGACGCCGGAAAACGAATAAACGACATCACCGCGCGCAAGGCCGCGCTTGAAGTAGCGGTTGACCACCTTGATCAGGTAGTCGATCTCGCTCTCGTCCGCCGCCACATCCTCGGGCCGGCCGTCGTAGGGGATGTCGGTGGTACCGATCAGGGCGAGATCGTTCTGATAGGGGTTGATGAAGATCACGCGCTTGTCGCTGTTCTGGATGAGATAGGCTTGCCGCCCCTCCCAGAACTTCGGCACGACGATGTGGCTGCCCTTGACCAGGCGCACATTGCGCCTGGAGTTCTGGCCGGCGACGCGGTTGACGATGTCGTTGACCCACGGGCCGGCGGCATTGATCAGAGCGCGCGCCCGAACCACCGTCCGAATGCCCGTCCTGCCATCCTGCATTTCGACGACCCACAGGCCATTTTCGCGGCGGGCGGCGGTGCAGGCGGTGCGGGTGAAGACCCTGGCGCCGCGCTCGGCGGCGTCGAGCGCGTTGATGACGACGAGGCGGGCATCGTCGACCCAGCAGTCGGAATATTCGAAGCCGCGCCGGAAGGCATCCTTGATCGGCGCGCCTTCCGGCGCGGTGCGCAAATCGAGCGTGCGGGTGGCCGGCAGCCGCTTGCGGCCACCGAGATGATCGTAGAGGAACAGGCCGAGCCGCACCAGCCAGGCCGGCCGGTCATCGGGGCTGTGTGGCAGCACGAAGCGCATCGGCCAGATGATGTGCGGGGCCGATTCCAGCAGCACCTCGCGCTCGATCAGCGCCTCGCGCACCAGGCGGAATTCGTAATATTCGAGATAGCGCAGGCCGCCATGGACGAGTTTGCCCGACCGAGAGCTGGTGCCTTCGGCGAGGTCGTCCTTTTCGCACAGGATGACAGAAAGGCCGCGGCCGGCGGCGTCGCGCGCGATGCCGGCGCCATTGACGCCGCCGCCGATGACGAAGAGGTCGACAATTTCGGGGCTGCCGTTCATGTCGCCGTGGCCTTCATGCCGATTTGAAGAGTCATGACCACTGCCTCAGCATGGATTGACCGGAGGGAGGCCCGCAATATAGCGGCGCACCTCCTCGGCGGCTTGCTCGGCGGCATAGGTCACGGTTCGCACCGAGGCGCCGGCGATATGCGGCGTCAGCGTCACATTGGGAAGCTGCAGCAAGGGCCAGTCCGATGGCACCGGCTCGACCGCGAAGGTCTCCAGCATCGCGCTGGCGATCTGGCCTGAAACAAGCGCGTCATAGAGTGCGTCATAGTCGACCAGCGGTCCCCGCGCGGTGTTGACGAGAACCACCCCCGGCTTCATCCGCGCGATAGTGTCCTTGCCGATCATGTCGCGTGTCTCCTCGGTCACGCGGGGATGCAGCGTGACCACATCGGAACGGGACAGGAGATCGTCCAGCGCGACCAGTTCGACGCCGGCATTGCGATCTTCCGCACTCAATTGCACATACGGGTCGCTGACCAGGACGTTACAGCCGAAGGCACGCAGCAGGCGCACCACCTTGGTGCCGATATTGCCATAGCCGACGACGCCGACCGTCATTTCGCCGAGTTCACGGCCGGTGCGATCGGCGCGGTAGAGATCGCCGCGCCACTCGCCCTTGCGCAACGCCTCGTGGCCGACCCGGATCAGCCGCGTCTCGGCCAGGATGGCGCCGAGGGTAAACTCGGCCACGGCGGTGGCGTTGCGGCCGGGCACATTAACCACGGTGATGCCGTGCGCCCTGGCAGCAGCCATGTCGATGTTGATCGGACCGCCGCGCGAAACCGCGACCAGTCTGAGCGCCGGCAGGCGCTTCATCATCTCCTCCGACAGCGGCGCCAGTTGGGTGACGAGGATTTCGGCATCGCCGATGAAATCGACGACTTCATCGGGATGGCCAAAATACTCCTTGACCTTGTCGAGGCCGAGCGCCGCATTGCCGAACTGCATCGGCTCGTCGGGCCAGGCCGTCTGCAATGTCCTGATATCGAGATCGCCGCTCGCCACCTTTTCGATTTTGGCGCGAAACACCTCCGGAAGCATGAAGTTGTCGCCAATGATCGCTATTGTCTTATTCATACTCGACTTCTCAATTTGCCTGCGATGCCGCCATTGCGCGCCAGACCGGCCGCAACGCCTGGTGCGCCAACATGTAGGACGGGGTCACTCTGTCGTAGATCGCGGCGAGGTTCCGATCGCTCGGCTCGGCCTCGCCCAGCAGCGGTGTCACCCATTCGCCGACACACGCATCCATGGACGGGTAAAGGCCGACGCAGACCGCCGCGATCATCGCCGCACCCGCCGCGCCCGCTTCCTCGCGTGCGCTGGTGCGAATATCGGCGCCCACCACCGCGCCCAGGATCTTGCGCAGCGCCGGGCTTCTGGCGGCGCCGCCGGTCAGGCGGACTTCACGCGGCAGCGGCCCCATGGCGGCGTAGCAATCGCGCGCCGCGAAGGCCAAGCCTTCGAAGACAGCTCGGACGAGGTCGGCATAGCCGTGCCGCGAGGAAATGCCTACGAACCCGGCTCTCGCATTGGCATCAACGAACGGCCCCCGCTCACCGGCTTCCGACACATAAGGCTGATAGAGCAGCGAGGCGGGTTGCGCGGCCGCGATCCAGGCATCGACCAGCGCGATCATCTCACCATTGCTGCGCGAAATGCCCTGCGAGGCGAGAATGCCGGAGGCAAGCCCAAGCACCCAGTCGATGTTGAGCGTCGCCGCCATGTTCGACTGCATCTGCGCGAACACGCCGGGTGACGGCATCGCCATGGTGTAGCCAGTCGCCGCGTCGTTCAGCTGGACATCGTCGGGGGTTTCGGCCAGCCGCATATGCATGCCGGTGGAGCCGATGATCGAGCAGCCGGGCTTGCGCTCGCGGTCGAAGAGGCCGGCGCCGAGCGCGGTGCAGACGACGTCGACATAGCCAAGCACGACGGGCGTGCCGGCCAGCATGCCGGTGGCTTCGGCCGCCGCCTGCGACAGTGCGGCGCTGTGCCTTGTGCCGTCGACGATCGGCGGCAGCAGATGCCTGAGATCGGCGACGCCGAGCACGTCGAGCACGTCGTCGCTATAGTCGCGGGTGTGGAAATCGCCGAAGGTGAAGGTTCCTTCGGATGGATCTGTGGCGCGTTCACCGGTCAGCCTGAAATAGAGCCAGTCCTTGCAATGGAACGCGGTCGCCGCCTTGCCAAGCATTTCGGGCATGGTGCGCTTCATGAAGACGAACTGCGACCCCTGCTGGCAGGCGGCGAGCCCGCTGCCGGTCCTTTCGAAGCGGAGCCGGTCCTCGGGCCGTGCGCGGATCTCTTCCACGACGGCGGCGGCGCGCGCGTCGAGCCAGAGCCAACCCTTTGCCACCGGCTCGCCCTTCTCGTCGATCAGCCAGGTGCCATCGCCTTGCCCAGTGACCGCGATGGCAACGGTCCGTTTTGCGAGGTCAGGCACCTTGTCGGCAAGCTGGCGCAAGGTCGTGGCGGCGTCGGCCCAAGTGCGTGTCAGATCCTGTTCGGCGCCGCCGCCCGGCAGCGTTTCGTAGTGATTGGGCAGTGCCGCGGCGGCAATCTGCCGGCCCGCTATGTCGAAGGCGATGGATTTGATGACCGAGGTGCCGGCATCGACGCCGATCAGGATGTCACGCATCACGCCAGCTCCATGCCGTGCGAGATGGCCTCGCCGCTCGCCTGGTCGAAGACATGCAGGTTTTTCGGATCGATGCTGACATTGATCGGCGCACCCAGGTCGAGGCGCGTGCGGTCATGTTCGACCAGGACCAGCGAGCCGCCTGCAAAGTCCGCCGCAATATGCGTCTGGTCGCCGAGCCATTGGTTGGCCGAGACCCTGGCGGGAACACCCTCCTTCGAGCGCCGCACCGCATAGGGCCTGATGCCGATGACGACCCGTTCGCGGCTGAGCAGCTGGTCGCGAACCGGAGCGCTGAAGGCGTCCTTGTCGTAGTCGAGCGACAGGCCGTCGGGCAGCCGGAGATTGATGCGGCCGGCGGCTGTCGCGACATAAGCCTCGAAGACATTCATCGGCGGCTCGCCGACAAAGGTGCCGGTAAACAGGTTCGCCGGGCGCTCCTTGATCCGATCAGGCGTGTCGAACTGCTGCAACACGCCGCCTTCCATGACCGCGATGCGGTCGGCAAGTGCATTGGCCTCGGTCTGGTCGTGGGTGACCAGGATCGCGGTCAGGCCGCGCTCCTTGATGAAGTGCTTGATGCGGCCGCGCAGCACGGCGCGAAGCTGCGGTTCGAGTTGGCCCATCGGCTCGTCCAGCAGATGCAGATCCGCCTCCCGGATCAACGCCCGGCCGAGGCTGGCACGCTGCTGCTGGCCGCCCGAGATGGAGCTCGGATAACGCTCCAGTATGTCCTCGATCTCGAGCAGCTTGGCGATGCTGGCGACCTTGGCGTCGACCTCGCTCTTCGGCAGCCTTGCCGCCTTGAGGGCAAAGGCCATGTTCTCGCGCACCGTCAGCGGCGGGTAGAGCGAATAGCCTTCGAAGGCCATCGCCACGTTGCGCCTGACCGGCGGCAAGGTGTGCACCTGACGGCCGGCGACCGAGATTGCGCCGCGCGAAACCTCCTCGAAGCCGGCGATCATGCGCAGCGTCGACGTCTTGCCGCAGCCGGACGAGCCGAGCAGCGCCACGATCTCGCCCTTGGCGATTTCCATCGTCAGGTTCTTGACGGCGTGCACACCCCTGTCGATCGGGCCGTAGAATTTGTCGACGCCTGATATTGTGAGCGCGCTCGGGCTCATGCCGCTTCTCCGTTGCGCAGTTTGACGACATTCCTCGCGCCGATACGCTCGCCGCTCGCATGATCGAACAGCAAGGCGCTCTTGCCGTCGACGGCGATATGAGCCTTGCCCTCGTTACGTCCGGGCGTCCCGGCTGGACGCGAGACCAGGATTTCGCGGCCGCGCACGGTGCGCACCAGCGTCACGATCTTTTCGTTGAGCGGCGTCTCGGCCTCGACCGTCACGGGAATCGCACCCGGCTCATTTTCGCCGACGAAATGCAACGCCTCCGGCCGGAGCCCGATGATGCAGTCGCGGCCGATGGCGGTCTCGGAAGCCTCGGCGAGATGAACCTGGACATTGGACAGACCGACATAGATCCCCCGGGCGTCCCGCGCGGGCTTGACGTCGAGCAGGTTGATGGTCGGATCGCCGAACAGCCGCGCGATCTCGATATTGGCCGGCTCGCGATAGATCTGCTCGGGCGTGCCGAGCTGCCTGATGACGCCTTGCGACATCACCGCGATGCGGTCGCCGAGCGCCATGGCTTCCTTGTAGTCCTGGGTGACGTAGACGACCGTGGCGCCGCGATCGGCAAGCAGACGCGGCAGTTCCAGCCGCATCTCGAAGCGCAGCTTGGCGTCGACATTGCGCAAGGGATCGTCGAGCAGCAGCAGCGGCGGTAAGCCGACCAAAGCGCGGGCTAGCGCGGTGCGTTGCTTCTGACCGTTGGAGAGCGCACGCGGCTTGTGGGAGAGCACATGGGCGATCTTCAAAAGCTTGGCGACGCTGTCGACGCCGGCCTTGATCGCGCCCGGCAAGGACCGCTTGGCCTCCAAAGGCGTGGCGATGTTGTCGAACGCGCTCATATGCGGAAACAGCGCGAAATTCTGGAACGCCATCCCGACGCCGCGAAACTCCGCGTCGACATCGGTCATGTCGTCGCCGCCGATGAATATCTTGCCCCCATCCGGATCGATGACGCCGGCAACCAGCCGCAGCAGCACCGTCTTTCCCGCGCCCGATGGCCCGAACAGCACAAGGGTTTCGCCATCGGCAACGGTCAGCGACAGATTGTCGAGGACAGTCTGGCTCTTGTAGCGCTTGACGACGTTTCTGAGTTCGAGGCTGGCCATGTCTATCCTTTCACCGCGCCGAGCGAGAGGCCTTCGACGAGATAGCGCTGTGCGTAGAGGGCGAGCGCGAGCGTCGGCGTGATCGAGAGCACGATGGCCGCCGAAATCTGGCCGTACTGTATGCCCGAGGAGGTGATGAAGGCGAGCGCGCCGACCGTGACCGGCTGCTTGTCGGCGGAGGCCAGCACCAGGGCGAAGACAAAATTGTTCCAGGCGAAGATGAAGGCGAGCAGGCCGGCGGCGGCGATGCCGGGACCGGCGAGCGGTAATGCGATCTTGCGGAAGGTGGCGAACCACGAATGGCCGCCGATGCGATAGGCATATTCGATGTCGGCTGGAATATCCTCGAAATAGCCGCGCACGATCCACAGGATCAACGGCAGGCAGATCAGCTGGTAGACCCAGATCAGCCCAATATAGGTGTTGGCGAGCCCGAGCTTCTGGAAATAGAGGGTGAGCGGCAACAGCACCAGCAGGGCCGGCGCGAATTTGAACGACAACAGCGTGAAAGCGATGTCCTCCGAGCCGCGGAATTTGTGCCGCGCGAAGGCGTAGGCCGCCGGAACGCCGAGCAGCAGCGAGACCGCCACCGAGGTCACCGACAGGAAGACCGAATTCCACAAATTGCGCATGAAGGCGATGTCGAGCGTGCCGGCCGCGGTCATCAGCTTGCCGGTGATCAGCGCCGTGTAATTGGCGAGCGTCGGCTCGAAGATAAGCTGCGGCGGGATGCGCAGGATGGTCTCGTTGGTCTGGAACGACATCATGAAGATCCAGACGATCGGGAACATGAAGAAGATCACGACCAGCGTCAGAGCCACGCCGCGCAGGATGCGCTCGAGAAGCGAGGTGTGTTCCATCCCGGCCTCCTATGCCTGGCCACGGGCGCGTTCGCGCAGCCGCAGCCAGTTCTTGATGAAGATGTTGGAGAGGAAATAGGTGATCGCCCACAGGATGATCATCAGCGCCGCCGAGCGGCCGACATTGGTCGACTGGAAGAAGTTGAGATAGGCCTCGACCTGGAAGACGGTCAGCGTGTCGCCCGGCCCGCCTTGCGTCATCGCATAGATGATGTCGAACTGCTGGATGGAATCGAGCAGGCGAAACAAAGTTGCCGTCAGGATGTAGGGCGTCAGCATCGGCAACGTGATGCGGAAGAAGACGAAGCTTCGCGGCACGCCATCGAGTGCTGCCGCCTCGAAGGGTTGCGTCGGCAGGCTGCGCAGGCCGGCGAGCAGCAGGATCATGATGAAGGGCGTATAGACCCAGATGTCGACGAGCACGACGGTGAACAGCGCCGTCGACGGCGACGAAGCCCAGCGGAAATCCTGCAGTCCGATGAGGCTGGCGAGATAGCTGAGCACACCGAAGCCGGGATTGGTCATCAGCTTCCACATCAGCGCGGCGAGTGCCGGCGCCGTCATCAGCGGCATCAACAGCATGATCGAGATGAAGTTGTTCAGCGTCGAGCGCTTCTGCAAAAGCAGGGCGATGGCGAGGCCGAGAAGCAGTTCCAGCACGACGGTGGTGCCGGCATAGAGCAACGACACTTTGAGCGTGTTCCAGAATTTCGGGTCGGTGAAGAAGGAGATGTAGTTGTCACCCCAGTTGAACTGCCGCGCCCAGGGCTGGCTCAGCCGGTAGCGCTGGAAGGAATAGACGACCGAGGTCAGGAACGGGATCAGGATGCCGATGCAGACCAGCAAGGCCGGCAGGCTGAGCACATAGGGCAGCACGCGCTTGCTGATCCTGAAGCCGGATGGCTTGGGCCTTTGCGATACCACCGCAGTCATCGAGCTGCTCCGTTGTTGCTGTCGCTTCGCCCTGCCGGCCGCCCAAGGGAGCAAGGCGACCGGTCGGGCGAAATAGCGGTCACCTTCCGGCACCGCATCGCAAACGTGAAAAGTGTGTGATGGGGGCCGGCCCGCCAAGCAGGCCGGCCCCGATTGCGACTTAACCGAGGCCGGCTTCCTTGAGCTGGCCGTTGATGCTTTCGGCGAGCTTGTCGAGGCCTTCGTCGACCGGCACTTCCTTGGCCACCATCTTCTGCAATGTTGCCGCCCATTCGGTTGTGAGGTCGAAGAACAGCGGCTGCGCCGTGAACTTGATCGAGGCGCCGGCGGCCGAGGCGTCGAACATCTCGACATAGCCGGGATAGCTCTTGTTCAGCTTCTCGCGAAACATTTCGTCCTTCCAGACCGACTGGCGGACCGGATCGACGAAATCCATCTTGGTGGCGCCGAACAGGCCGTGCTCGGGACCCGAAGCCCATTGCAGGAAGTACCAGGTCGCGTCCTTGTCCTTGGAGAAATTGGACATCGCCAGCGACCAGATCCAGATGTTGGGCGTCGAGGCCTTGGCCGCGGGGTTGGCGGTGAAGGCGGCATAGGCAAGCTTGCCGGCCATCTTGTTGTCGCCGCCATTCATGAAGTAGCCGAGGCAGTCGGCGTCGAAGATCATCGCCGAGGCGCCGGCGCCGAGGTCGGTGCCGACCTGGTACCAGGTGTAGGTCGACCAGTCCTTGGGGCCGCTTTCCTGGATCATCTGCACCCATTTGGCGTGGAAAGCCTTGGAGCCGGCCGTATTCATCGCCGCCGCGAGCTTGCCATCGGCGGAAACAGTCAGGTCCTTCTCGTTGAAGTTGGCATAGGCCGACAGGAAGCCCGGATGGATCGTCGCCCAGGAGCGCGAGCCGCGGACGCCGATGCCGTAGACGCCACCGCCAATGTCCTTCTGCAGCTTGGCAGCCGTCGCGATCATCTCGTCCATGTTGCCGGGAACGCCGACGCCGGCCTTGTCGAACATGCCTTTGTTGTAGGTGATGTTGTTCTGCTCGAAGGCCCACGGAATGCACCACTGCTTGGCGTCTTCGGAACCGAGCGCACCGCCCGGCTTGCCGTTCCAGGCGCAGGACGACTTCACGCCCGGCAGGATATCGTCCCAGGCATAGTTCGGGTTGGTCTTGGCCGGGTCCTTGATCCATTCGTTGAGGTCGGTGATCCAACCGGCGGGGCCATAGGTCCAGGTCATGTAGGCGCCGGTCATGAAGGCGTCGTATTCGGGCGAGCTTGCCGACAGTGCCGCCGTCACCTTGTCGAAATAGACGTCTTCCGGGAACACGTCGTAGACGACGTTCATGCCGGTCAGTTTCTTGAAGTTCTCGAGGTCGGCGATCATCGCATCGGCATAGGGATGCTTGTTGAGCAGGAGCTTGATGGTCTTGCCCTTATGCGCCTGCCAGTCGAAATCGGCGGCGAGCGCGCGGGTCTGCCCCAGATTGAGCAGCGTACCGGCGGTGCCGGCGGCAAGGCCCATCGCACCCAGGCCCTTGATCAGTCCGCGACGGTCGACCTGTCCACGCAGGAAGGCGTCAATGAGGTCTTTCTCTTTCTCATGCATTTCGTCTTCTCCTCCACAGGGTAGTTTCAACCAAACTGATACCGGCTACCCGACCGGCGTCTCCTCCACGAGCGATCGCGCCGTCCGCTCGTCCGTTATCAGGCCCTTGAGATAGCGGCCTTCGAGCACCGACTTGATGGCGCGAACCTTGATCTTGCCGCCGGCGACGGCGACAATGCGGCGGCTGGCAATGTCCTCCCGCGTCAGCGCGAGCGCCCGGTTGGAAACGGTGGTCGCCACCGCCTTGCCGGCTTCATCGAAGAAATGACCGAGCAATTCGCCGACGCCGCCATTGCGGCGGATCTCCTCCATCTCGCCTTTCTCGATCATGCCGGTGGCGACCAGCGACGCCTCGCGCTCCGACGTGCCGATACCGGCGAACAACAGGTCAGCCGATTTGGCGAGATCGAAGACCTCGCTGATGCCCTTCTGCCCGAGCAGCACGGCACGGTCCTCCGCCGTGTTGGCGAACATCGGCACCGGCATGACATAGGCTTCGGCGCCGGTGCGCTCGGCGAGGCGGTGGATGACATCGTGCGGATTGGCCGAGAATTTGCGCGTCAGGCCGCCGAGCAGCGAGACGAAGCGGATCTTGTCGGTCGAGGTGCGCGGCAGATATTCCACGCAAGCCGCAAGCGTGCGGCCATGGCCGACACCGATCAGGGCCTCCTCGCCGCGCTCGATCTCGCGCTTGAGGAACTGCGCGCCGGCAATGCCGAGCGCCTTGAGCGGCAAATCCTCCGAATCGAAATCCGGAACCACCTCGCAATAGTCGAGGCCGTAGCGGCGGGACAGCTCGTCCTCGAGTTCGACGCATTCGGAGACTTCGCCGTCGATATAGACCTTCACCAGCCCTTCCTGGTTGGCCTTGGTGATGAGGCGGTGAGCCTTGAGGCTGGTCAGCCCCAGCCGCTTGGCGACCTCGGACTGGGTGAGGCCGCCGGCATAGTGAAGCCAGGCGGCACGTGTCGCCATGCTGGTTTCATCGTCGCGCAGGAGACCGTTGCCGAACCCTACCATTTCCGCCCTTTTGATATTTTTATCAGTTGCTGCAAAATTTTTCATAAGGCGCGATCAGAGTCAAGCGACCGATTGGCGCAAATCACACGCGGGTTCATTGAGGCCTGCACCCGCCACGCCGAAATCCGGCAACAGAAGCGGCTCGGCGGTGGTCCGCCAAGCCGTTCCAACTCACTGCTTTTTTATGGAAAAACTTGAATTTCAGGCGCGCCAAGGCGCGGCAGGCGCCACGAACAAAAGCCAGACCTCATATTAGCGTCAGCTGCGCCCGTACGCAGACCTACCGGCGCAAAAAGGGCAGGCCGAGCGAATGAGGCCGTCAGCTCAGGCCAATTCTACTGCAGCGTGCGCTGCGCGGACGGCGCATGACCATGCGCGACGCCGACACCGGCATCATCGGCGCCGATCGCACGGTCGAGACCGGTCGCCACCACGGAAACCCTGAAGCGGCCTTCCATGCTCTTGTCGAAGATGGCGCCGACGATGATGTCGGCGTCTTCATAGACCTCCTCGCGGATGCGGGTGGCGGCTTCATCGACCTCGAACAGGGTCATGTCGCGGCCGCCCGAAATCGACACCAGAACGCCCTTGGCACCCTTCATCGACACTTCGTCGAGCAGCGGGTTGGCGATCGCGGCTTCCGCCGCCTTCATCGCCCGGCTTTCGCCCGAGGCTTCGCCGGTTCCCATCATGGCGCGGCCCATGCCGCGCATCACCGACTTGACGTCGGCGAAGTCGAGATTGATCAGGCCTTCCTTGACGATGAGATCGGTGATGCAGCTGACGCCGGAATAAAGCACCCGGTCGGCGAAGACGAACGCATCGGCGAAGGTGGTCTTGGCATCGGCGATGCGGAACAGGTTCTGGTTCGGAATGACGATCACCGTGTCGGCGCTTTCGCGCAGCCGCTCGATGCCCTCCTCGGCCATCTGCATGCGGCGCCGGCCCTCGAAAGTGAAGGGCTTGGTAACGACACCGACGGTTAGTATGCCGGCCTTGCGCGCCGCCTGCGCGATGATCGGGGCGGCGCCGGTTCCGGTACCGCCGCCCATGCCGGCGGTGACGAAACACATATGCGTGCCGGCCAGATGATCCATGATCTCGTCGAGCGATTCCTCGGCGGCGGCACGGCCGATCTCGGGCAGCGAGCCGGCGCCGAGCCCTTCGGTGACGTGCGCGCCAAGCTGGATCAGCCGCGTCGCCTTCGACATGGTCAGCGCCTGCGCATCGGTGTTGGCGGCGATGAATTCGGTTCCCTGAAGCTGCTCCGCGATCATGTTGTTGATGGCGTTGCCGCCACCGCCGCCGACACCGATAACGGTGATCTTCGGTCTCATCTCGGAGATTTCCGGCTTCTTGAACTCGGCCATGCCTGCTTCTCCTTCGCCAATAGCGCGCGCTTCACGGCCCACCCGACCAATGCCTGCAAGACATTGCGATCGACCGGCATGACGCGAATCAGTCCGTTCGGATGGGTGCCCCAAAAAGCCAGAGAGCGGCGGCGCGTGCAAGTGCGCGAAAGGTCAAGATTTGTGATGAAGACGCCGACCTTGTTTGACCGGCCGTCGGCGTCCCGGCGATGACGGGCAATCCGGTTGCCTTCAGGACGCTTTGCGCTCTCGAAACCTCATTGGTTGCCCGTTGCCGAGGAGTACAAACAGGTAAACCTGATTTGACGTAGCCGCGGCAGCGCCGCAGACGCTGGGTGATGGCTGAAACGCGCCGGTCGCAAACCGCGAGATCCTCCCTTAGTGTGAATCAAAAACACGAGAGTGCGCCCACCGGTGTCGCGGCGCGGAGTTCCATCGAGATGAAGCATCCCGTCAATCATGGTGCCATGGCCGTTTCGGGCTACACGGTTCCCTGGCACACGGCGGCCGGAACGCCCGTTGCGCTTCACCTCTCCTCGCCGCGGCCGGTGCGCGATGCACGGATCGTACGGCTCGACACGCCCTCGGCCGAGTTCATGGACTGGCAGCTCGAACCGACCGGGAATGCCGCGTCGCATCGCGACTTCGACCATGGATCCTTCCTGAGGATCCCGGCGCCGGAACTGGCCAAGGCCGCCGATATCAGCGGCGTCGCCTTCGAGATGTATCTGACCCGCAATGACGGCGCTCGCGTGCTCTTCGAATGCGGCAATTTGCGTCTTGGATTGCAGGACGGGCGGCTGACGTCAGGCCATGACGGCAAGCCGCTGGAAATCGACGAGAGCTTGCCGGCGAACACCTGGCTCAGCGTCGAGATTTCGTCCGATGGCGGCGGGACGATCCTGAAGATCGGCTCCGACGACTTGTTGTCGCCGTTTCGCCTGCAGCGTCAGTTCGATCTGCGCTGGTCGCTGTCCGGTGACATGGTCTTCGGCACCAGCGCGGCAAACGATGTCAAAACGCTGAATGCCAAGTTTGCGGCGATCGTCCTGCAGACCGTGGCCGGACACATTGCCTGGACGTTCCCAACCTTGCTGCCAGGTGGGCCGATCGCCTCGACTGGCGCAGATCACGTTCTTTCGCTGGAACCGGTCAACCAGCCGACATTCTGCATGACCTCGCGCCGCTGGGATGGGTCGAGTTTCGATCCGCGTCTGGTGCCGTCGCATTACGATGCGGTGCATTGCCATGACGACGACATGGGCGCGCTGGACTGGCCCGCTTCATATCACCTGCGGATCCCGGCCGCGGCCTCTGCCGGCGTCTATGCCTTCGAAATCGGCCATGACGGCGGAGCGGAGCGCATCGTCTTCTTCATCACCTCGTCCTTACGCCGTGCGCCGCTATTGTTCCTGGTGCCGACGGCCACCTATCTCGCCTATGCCGATGAATTCCTGCCTGCGCATCTCTACGAATGGATGTGCGAGGATCGCGGTCATCGCTTCGCCATCGATAACAATCTGAAGTCGCTTTATGACTATCACAGCGACCTCAGCGGCGTGTCGATCGCTTCCTATCGGAAGCCGAAGGCGACGCTGCGCGACGACTACAATTATCCTCTGTGCGGCTGCCCGCACAACCTGCCGGTCGACCTGCATTTCCTCCGCTTCTGCCACAATAACGGCATCGCCTTCGATCTCATCACCGACCGCGACCTGCATGAGCGCGGCGTCGCGGGCCTGCGAGACTACCAGGCGGTCATCACCGGCAGCCATCCCGAATACATGTCGGTGGAGATGGAGCATGCGCTGCGCCAGTTCGCCGCGGCGGGCGGCGGCATCGCCTATCTCGGCGGCAATGGCTTTGCCGGCAAGGTGGCGTTCCAGGACGACCTGATGGAGCTGCGGCGTTCGCCGCTCGAGGCTGGCCGCACCTGGGACGGACCGATCGCCGAACAATCGCTGTCGATCACCAACCAGCCCGGCGGCCATCTGCGCGCCAGCGGGCGCGGCGAATTCTCGCTGACCGGCGTTGCCATCTCGCTGATGGGTTTCGACGGCGCGCGACCTTTTACGCGCACACTGCAAAGCCATGAGGCTTCCGCCGCATGGCTGTTCAAAGGGGTCGCTGGCGAGACCTTCGGCGACGAGGGCATCGTGCTTGGCGGCGCGGCTGGCTATGAGGTCGACGCCACCGACCCGCATCTCGGCACCTCCCCCGATACGATGGTCATCGCGCGCGCAACCGGCTTCCCGGACAGCTTCGTCCACGACGCCACGCGCTGGTACGAGGGCGGCGTGGAGGAACGCGCATCGCGGCGCTGCGCGGAGATGACGCTGCGCCATCTGCCTTCAGGTGGTTTGATATTTTCAGCGAGTTCAGTCGCCTGGTGCGGCGCCTTGCCGGCCGGCGACGCGATGAATGACGTCGGCAGGATCACGAAGAATTTGCTGACGCATCTTGCGGCGGCAAAGAGCCGGACGAACCCGGCATGACCGCGACGTCCACGAGCTTCAGGCGCAGGTGCTGAAGTCCATCCGCGAAGAGAGACCCGCCGCGCCGAGTTCGACTGAGCGTCGGGCCAGGAGCGGCTCATCGTTTCACCCAGAACGGCGCGGTGAATTCCGGCGCCTGACGAAATGGACTAAGGTCGAGCCCACCGGCAAAATTCGAGGTCTCGTTCCATGACGGCTATCGCGCCCTTTCCGCTCGTCGATGTGAGCGGAACACCAACCGAGCGCGGCAAGGCCTATGGCGAGCAGGCGCGCGGCCGCATCCATGCGTCGGTCGCGCTTTATGCCGCGCAGCTCGACCGGTTCGGCTTCGGCCAGAACGACGTCGAGCGCTTCGGCGACCTATTCCTGCCTCGCCTTCGGCAATGGGCGGCCGACCTCGTCGAGGAGATGGAAGGGATCGCCGCCGGCGCCAATCTCGATCTGCCCTCGATCCTGCTGGTCAATGCCCGCACTGAAATCCTGCAGCTGGCCAAGCGCGAGAAGGGCATATCCGACGACCAGCCGGACGGCTGCACGGGCGCGGTTGTCCTGCCGGAAGCGACGAAGGCCGGCCGGCTGATCCATGGCCAGAACTGGGACTGGCGCGCCGAATGCGCGGAGACATCGATCGTGCTGCGTATACGGCGCCAAGGCGGCCCGGACTTCCTCACCTTCACCGAGGCCGGCGGGCTGGCGCGCAGCGGCTTCAACGCGGCCGGCATCGGCATCACCGCGAACTATCTGGAATCCGATCGCGACTATCGCGACATCGGCATTCCGCTGCCCTTCATCCGCCGCCGCGTGCTGGAGGCGAGGCATTTCGCCCACGCCATCAAAGTGGTGGCGACGACGCCGAAGTCCTGTTCCAACAACATGATATTGAGCACCGCCGAGGGTTTTGCCGTCGACATCGAATGCGCGCCGGACGAAGCTTTCCCGATCTATCCCGAGAGCGACCTGATCGTGCACGCCAATCACTGGCAAAGCCCGGTCGCCTTATCGAAGCTGCGCGAGACAGGGCTCGGCGACGTGCCGGACAGTCTCTACCGTGACTATCGCGTGCGAGGGCATCTTGCCGCGCGGCACGGCGACATCACCGTCGACGACCTCAAGACGGCGCTGTTCGACGATTTCGCCGCGCCGTTCAGCGTCTGCCGCCCGGCGATCCGCGAAGGCGGCGGCAACCTCTCGGCGACGGTGGCGATGATCATCTTCGAGCCGGCCAGCGGCAGCATGGAAATCGCGCCGCTGCCGGCCGAGAACCGCAGCTTTGCCCGCTACGACCTGGCCATGGACGAAGCGGTCCTCAAGAAGGCGAACGAGCGGTAGCTTCACCATCGACCCTGTCCTTGGCCGCTTTGCCGCACGGCTTGCCGCGCAACGAGCGAGGCGTCTATCATGCGCCGATATATCGCTGGACTCGGCGTCCGCCGCGCTCCGCCCAACCCGGGATCATCCGCGGCTGCCGTCGTCAGGGAAGATTTCAGAACGAATGAAGCACCACCCCGCCAATGGCCGATAGAACACAATTCGGGTTGACCGCCGTCGACACCGTTCCCTTGCACGAAAAAGTCTATCTGGAGCTGGTCAGGGCCTTGATGTCCGGCCAGTTCCTGCCCGGCCAGAAGCTGACATCGCGCAAGCTTGCCAAGGAACTCGGCACCAGCGACATGCCGGTGCGCAGCGCCTTCATGCGACTGCAGGCGCTGCGGGCGCTGAGCCCGATGCCGAACGGCAGCGTCGAGGTGCCGGTCATCTCCGCCGACCGGTTCTCGCAGCTCACCGCCGTGCGCACGATCCTCGAAGGCTCGGCGACGGAGCTCGCGACAAAGCGCATCAACGGCAACAATCTGCGGACGATCCGCCGCCATTGCACGGAATTGACCCTGGCGGCACGCGGCGGCGATATCGACAACTATCTGAGGAAGAACCACGACTTCAAATTCTCGATCTACCGCCATTGCGGCAACGAACAGATGATCTTCCTGATCGAGACCGTGTGGATGCAGGTCGGCCCCTTCCTCAGGAATCTCGCCATGGGCTTCGAGGACGATCTCTCCTCGATCCTCGACATCGACTATCATGAGGAAGTCGTGGCGGCGATCGAGGCGCAGGACGCGGCGCGCGCCCGCGCGGCCATCGTGCGGGACATCGAAGAGGGTGCGGCACACATCCTGCGGCAGGCCAGATTTCCGGATGTGAGCGGCTAGGACTGGGGGCTCGCGAAAGGCGACTGTCGTCCAGCGGATCATCGTGGAGCTTCGAGATTGCCGGACGCCTTACCAACTTCGTCATCCCCGGGCGAAGCAGGAGCGAAGCTCCGGCGCGGAGACCCTGGGATCCTGTGTGTTTGTTCAGTGTTATGGTCGAAGTGGGAAGGAAACCGAAGGGATCCTGGTCGCCCATTTCTGGACAGGCCGTGGCATGGCTCGGTTCCTTCCCACCGGTGAACCATCAACCTGAACAGTTGCACGGGGCTGTTAGCTGCAGACCCCGCACCACAGGAAGAGGCGTGGACATGATAATGCAGAACTATGTCGGCTGCGACATCTCCAAGCAGTGGCTCGATTTTTTTGATGAGGCAAGCGGTCGTTGTCAGCGCATAGACAACCATGCCGATGCGATAGCTGCTCATGTGGCAGGCCTTCACCCCGGCCAGGATTTTGTGGTCATGGAAGCGACAGGCGTCCATGACCGGCTGCTGCGCCATGCCCTGGCCAAGGCAGGTGTGGCGTTCTCGCGGCACAACCCGACACACACCCACAATTATGCGAAGTCGACGGCGCGACGCGCCAAGACCGATCCTCTCGACGCCAGGATGCTGAGCGGCTATGGCCGCCGCTATCACCCTGAAGCCGAGCCGGCGCCGCGTGAGGAAGACGAACATCTTCAATCGCTTGCCCGCTACCGCGATCAGCTGGTCGATACCAGGGCAAACTTGAAGAAGCAGCTCAGTGAGGCTTTTGATGAGATCGTCATCGCCGGGTTCGAAGAGATGATCACTGACTTCAACACACGCATCAAGGCGCTCGAGGCCCGGATCGCACAAGTCATTCGTCAGAACGAGGGCACTGCCCGCGACAACGCTCTGATGGTCTCCGTGCCCGGGGTCTCCAAGGTCACCGCGCTCTCGCTCCTGGCGCTCCTGCCCGAGCTCGGCCAGCGCTCACCCAAGTCGATCGCCGCACTCGTCGGCCTTGCCCCGTTCGACAACAAGAGCGGCAAGCTCAGGCGCAGGAGCCAAATCCAGGGTGGCCGAGCACGCGTGCGCCGCGCCCTCTACATGGCAGCTCTCGGCGCTATTCGAGCCTGTGACCGGTTCAAAGCGTTCTACAGCACCATCGCTGCACGATCCGGCTCCAAGAAACTCGCCATCATCGCCGTCGCCAGGAAGCTTCTCGTCGTCCTCAACGCTATCATCCGAGATCAAAAAGCTTTCGCTTGAACACAGTTGCCATGCCGTGATCTTGGCCGTGGGGTGCAGCGGAGCAGAATTCTGCAGCGCGGCGGCGCTCCAGAGTCCCGGCATGGATCCTCGGGTCTCCGCGACGCCGCTCCCGCCCCATGCTCCGCCCGTGGATGACGACGCGATGGATGTCTCTGCCAATCACCAAGGGCCGCGGTCCGGCGCCGCAAGTGACCGAAACCCCCTTGGCTTTCCGCCTTCTTGTCTCTATGTTGCGATCGCAGATCGCGCAAATGGTTTTGAAAATGCCTCCCGACATCCCGATTAGTGACTTGAAAAAATAAGAGAAAATACTTGGCAAAGGCCAGATATTTTTCTCCCAAAACTCACAAGCACTTTTTACCGGGGATAGCGCAGCCGACAGGGCTTGGGCACCTTCGAAAACCTGAGGTTTGAAATTGAGCGATGCAATTGCGGACGTCCTAAGCTGGCTTGAAAGCCGAAGCGACATACAGAGCCTGAGGGCTGCAGTGTGCGACCTCAACGGGGTCATGCGGGGAAAACGCATCCCCGTCGAGCAGGCGCGCAAGGCGCTGGAGGGCAAGCTGCGCATGCCCTATTCGCTGATCGGCCTCGACATCTGGGGCGAGGATATAGAAGGCAACACGCTGGTTTTCTCGACCGGCGATGCCGATGGTCTTTGCCAATGGACGGGACGCGGCATCCTGCCTGTGGACTGGACAGCGCATCCGACGGCACTGGTGCCGCTCTGGCTCGCCGATGAAAGCGGTGCACCCTATCTCGGCGATCCCCGGCGGGCGCTGGCCCGCATCCTCGACCGCTACAAGGCGCTCGGCCTCACCCCGGTGGCGGCGACGGAACTCGAATTCTATCTGGTCGATCCGCAATCGCAGCGCCCGGTCGGGCCTGTCTCGCCGGTCACCGGGCGGCGTCTCGATTCCGATGCGGCATTGTCGATCGACGAAATCGACGATTTCGAGGCCTTCATCCACGACGTCTACGAAGCCTGCAGGGCGCAAGGCATTCCCGTCGACACGGCGATCGCCGAAAACGGCGTCGGCCAGTTCGAGATCAATCTGAACCATGTCGCCGATGCCCTGCGGGCGGCCGACGATGCGGTGCTGTTCAAGCGCACGGTGAAGGGCATCGCCCGCAAGCACGGCTTTGCTGCCTGCTTCATGGCCAAACCCTATGGCGACCGGGCCGGCAACGGCTTTCACGTCCATTTCAGCCTGGTCGACGGCGAAGGCCGCAACGTGTTCGACGACGGCACCGATCAGGGCTCGGAAACCATGCGCCATGCGGTCGGCGGGCTGCTGGCAGCGATGGCCGAGAGCACGCTGGTCTTCGCACCACATTTCAACTCCTATCGCAGGCTTCGCCCGCGCTCCTATGCGCCGACCGCGGTCGCCTGGGGTTACGAGAACCGCATGGTCGCGATCCGCATACCCGGCGGTCCGACCGGGGCGCGCCGCATCGAGCATCGCGTGTCGGGAGCGGACGCCAATCCCTATCTGGTGCTTGCCGCCATATTGGGCGCTGCCCTGATCGGTATCGAAAGGCAGATGTCGCCGGGTGACCCGACCGGCAGCGATGGCCAGGGCGTCGTGCCGGCCAAACTGCCGCCGGACTGGGCCTCCGCCATCGCTACTTTCGAAAGCGGGACGCATGTGGCGGAGATCTTCCCGGCGATCCTGCGCGACTCCTTCGTCGCCTGCAAACGCCAGGAGTTGAACACCTTCGCGCTCAATGTCAGCGACTTCGAGATCGAGACCTATCTGGAAAGCGTTTAGGCCGGGTTGACCAACGGCATCGCCAAGAGCACACACGACTTAGTAGCCATGTGCCGACCCCGCCGGCGATGATCCTCCGACCAACAGACGGCGGATGCCCGCGCTTATGAAGACCGCTCCGCCTTCAGCACCGAGACCGCCGCCTCGCTGTTGTGGACGTAATCGTTAGCGTCCGGCTGCCGCTGCACCAGGAGGATGAACAACAGGTCGGTCAGCGTCAGCTGCGCATCGCGCGCGGTGATGGAGGAGGAGCGCGCGCGCTCTTCATCGGCGATGGTGTAGAGGCGGATATCGGCGACGCGGCTCAGCGGATTGTCGTGCAGGCCGGTGACGGCTATCACCATCGCGCCGCGCTTGCCGGCAAGCTCGGCGATGCGCAAGGTCTCGATGCTGGCGCCGGAATAGGACAGCGCGAACAGCACGTCGCCCGCCCCCAACGTCGCGGCATTGGCCATCTGGATGTGGCTGTCGCTGTCATGCAGCACGTTGCGGCCGAGCTTCATCAGCTTGTAGGAGAAATCGCGCGCCACCAGCGAGGAGGCGCCGACGCCGACCAGATGGACGCGGCGCGCGCCATCCAGCAGCTCCACCGTGCGGGAAATGATGCGTTCGCTGTTGGCGGCGACGGTCTGCTGCATCGACAGAAGCTTGCTGCCGATCAGTTTCTTGAGGATGACCGGATAGGTGTCGCCGACCTCGATCGAACCGTGGATGACGCCGGCCGGCACCTGCCAGTCCTGCGCCTTGGCCTCGCTGACGGCGAGCTTGAGCTCCTGGTAGCTGGCATAGCCGAGCTTCTGGCTGAACTTGACGACGCTCGACTGGCTGCGGCCGATCTCGGCGGCAAGGGCGGCCGTCGACAGGCGCAGCATCGCATCGGGATTGTCGACGATGTACTGGCCGATCTCGCGATCGCCGGGCGCCATGCCGTCGAGCTTCGCATTGATCTTCTTTAGAATGGACATGGATCCCCTGAAGCGCTGCGCTGCTCGATGCCAAAGGAATAAAATATTCCAATTTCGATTGACAGCCAAGAACGCAGAATTAATTCTCGGTCTGGATTGGCGAAAGCCCCGGGATTCGAGGCAGGCCTGCCGGAGCGCGAAACCGGGCCTACCGCCCGTTTCGCGACACAAGGGTTCAGCCATGGACAGATTGCGCATCGTCGGCGGACGAAGACTGGAAGGCGCCGTCACCATTTCCGGTGCCAAGAACGCTGCCCTGCCGCAGATCGCGGCGGCCCTGCTCAGCCCCTACCGGCTCGAACTGAGCAATCTGCCGGCCGTGACGGACGTCGAAAACATGCTCGACGTGGTGCGGCTTTATGGCGCCGAGGTGACGCGATCGGCGCACGCCGCGACGATCGACACCAGCGCCGCGGTTTCGAAAGAAACGTCTTATGACACGGTGCGGAAAATGCGCGCGACGGTGCTCGTTCTGGCGCCGCTGCTCGCCCGTTTCGGTCACGCGCGGGTTTCGTTGCCTGGCGGCTGCGCTATCGGTGCGCGGCCGGTCGACATGCATGTGGCGGCGCTCGCGGCATTTGGCGCCAAAATCGCGATCGAGAACGGCTCGATCGTCGCCTCGGTCCCGAATGGATTGACCGGCACGCGCATCGTGCTCAGTTCGCCATCGGTCGGGGCAACCGAAACCGCCATGATGGCGGCGACCACGGCCAGGGGCGAGACCGAAATCCTCAACGCCGCTCGCGAGCCGGAAGTGGCCGATCTCGCCGCTTGCCTCATTGCCATGGGGGCACGCATCGAGGGCGCCGGCACGCACCGCATCCTGATCGCCGGCGACACCGGCTGGCATGCGGCAAGGCACGACATCATTCCGGACCGCATCGAGGCCGGCACTTATGCCATTGCCGCGGCGATCACCGGCGGCCAGCTCGAACTGACGCATGCCCGGCTCGAACACATGGCCTCGGTGGTGCAATTGCTCGAAGCCACCGGCGTCAGCGTCTGGCCCGGCGATCGCGGGCTGATCGTCTCGCGGGAGAGGCCGCTCAAGGCCGCCGACCTGACGACGGAACCCTATCCGGGTTTTCCGACCGACCTGCAGGCGCAGTTCATGGCGCTGATGTGTTGCGCCGACGGCGCATCGCTGCTGCGCGAAACAATCTTCGAGAACCGCTTCATGCATGTCCCCGAACTGATGCGGCTCGGCGCCAATATCAAGCTGCAAGGCACGACGGCGCTGGTGCGCGGCGGCGCGAAACTGCACGGCGCGCAGGTGATGGCCACCGATCTGCGCGCTTCGGTGTCGCTGGTGCTGGCCGCACTGGTCAGCGAGGGCGAGACCATCATCAACCGCGTCTACCATCTCGACCGCGGCTATGAGCAACTGGACCGCAAGCTGCGCCTGTGCGGCGCCGACATCGAGCGGCTGAGCGCATGAGCGGCGCGGGCTATTTCCTCGGCATCGACGGCGGCGGCACCGGTTGCCGGGCCCGCATCGAGGATGCGGAAGGCACCGTGCTGGGACAAGGCCTGTCAGGTCCGGCAACAACCCGGCTCGGCATCGACGCGGCCTGGGCTTCCATCGCCAAAGCTTTTGGCGCGGCGCTCGACGAGACGGGGTTCGGGCCAGCCGAGACCGCTAGGATTCGCGCCGGCATCGGCCTTGCCGGTATCGGCCGCAAGGGCGCTCTCGAAGCGCTGCGGGCAATTACGCATCCGTTCGCCAGCATCGATTTCGTCAGCGACGGCGTCGGCGCCTGCCTGGGCGCGCATTCCGGCAGGGATGGCGCGATCGTCATTGCCGGTACCGGCTCGATCGGCCTCGGCTTCGTCAACGGGCGTGACCTGCGTGTCGGCGGCTACGGCTTTCCGATCTCCGATGATGGCAGCGGCGCCGACCTTGGGCTGAAGGCGGTGCAACTGGCGCTGCGCGGCCATGACGGCCGGCACGAGCGGACGGCGCTGCTGGCGGAAGTGATGCAGCGCTTCGAGGGAGAGCCGATGGAGGCGGTCGCCTGGATGGACCGCGCCAGCGCCACGGACTATGCCGCGCTGGCGCCGATGGTGATGCGCCATGCTGACCAGGGCGATCCGGCCGGACGACGCATCGTTCAGAGCGCGGCCGAGCAGATCGACACGCTGGTGCGGGTACTGTTCGAAAAGGGCGCGCCGCGCGTGACCTTGCTGGGCGGCCTTGCCAGCCCGCTTGAACCCTGGCTTTCGCCTGATGTGCGGCGCCGCCTGAAGCCTCCTGACGGCGACGCCGTTTCCGGCGCCATCATCCTTGCCAAGAGATCGCTCGGCGCAGAATAGATAGGAATAAAATATTCCAATACCCTGTTGACGATGCGAATATTCAATTCTAAAAAGTTAACAGGCGAAAACAAACAGCGACGGGCGAACCCATCGTCCGCGCGGGCTGGTGCCGGCTGGAGAGCCATGCTTGACGCCGGTCGTGCGGCAGAAATTTGAAAGTACTGGAATGACCGAGCAAGGGTTGATGTCCGAGCTGGACGGGCTGGTTTCCGAAGGCCGGAACCCGAGGACTGTCGATATCGACCTGCTGCCGACCATCGACGTGCTGCGCAAGGTCAATGACGAGGACAGGATTGTCCCGGCGGCTGTCGAAAAGGTGCTGCCAGACATCGCGGCGGCGGTCGATCGGATCGTCCTGGCCTTCCGCAAAGGTGCGCGGCTGGTCTATATCGGCGCCGGCACCAGTGGTCGGCTCGGGGTTCTCGATGCTTCGGAATGTCCGCCGACCTTCGGCGTGCCTGAAGATATGGTGATCGGCTTGATCGCCGGCGGTCCGGAGGCGCTGGTGCGGTCGACTGAAGGCGCCGAGGACGATCCGAAGATGGGCGCACAGGCGCTGCGGGAGATCAACCTCACACGCGACGACGTTGTCGTCGGCATCGCGGTCAGCGGGCGCACGCCCTACGTCATCGGCGGGCTGAATTATGCCAAGCAGTTAGGTGCCGCCACGGTGGCGCTGTCCTGCAATCCGGCGTCGACTATTGCCGGCATCGCCGACATCGCCATCTCGCCGGTCGTCGGCCCGGAAGTACTGACCGGCTCGACCCGGCTGAAATCGGGAACCGCGCAGAAGCTCGTGCTCAACATGCTGACCACCGCCTCGATGATCCGCATCGGCAAGAGTTTCCAGAACCTGATGGTCGATCTCAATCCGTCCAACAAGAAGCTGGTGGCCAGGGCGATCAGGATGGTCATGCAGACCACCGGCTGCACGGCGCAGCAGGCCAGACAGGCGCTTCACCAGACCGGTAACGACGTGAAACTGGCGATCCTGGTGACGATAACAGGCATGGACGTCGAGGCAGCGCGGGCTGCCCTCGCGAAGGCCGGAGGCTTCCTGCGAAAGGCAATCGGCGGCAACACGGCCTAAAGCCGCACGGGACAAGACGGCGCGAAGCCGCATAGACTGGGCCGACCAAAGCATGTGTGTCTTGGAAGCGGTCGGCAGAAACGGCAAGGCATCAAGTCAAATCATAATGGGAGATGAAAATGACAAGGCACCTCACAAGAACATTGCTGTCGGGCATTGCGGTTGCCGCGATGCTCGGCGTGGCTGCGGTTTCGGCGCAGTCGGCGACGCTGCACATGGCCTGGTCGCAGGACGCCACCGGGCTTGATCCACACAAGCAGACGGCGTTTTCGTCGCTGCGGCTTCTGGAACTGATCTACGAGCCGCTGGTGCGGGTCGATGCCAGACTGCGGATCATCCCTGCCATCGCGACGTCCTGGGAATTCTCCAAGGACGGCAAGGAGCTGACCTTCAAGCTCGATCCCAAGGCGAAGTTCCAGGACGGCACCGCCGTGACCTCGGCTGACGTCAAGGCCTCGTTCGAACGCATTCTCGACGAAAAGACGGGCGCGGCCGCTCGCGCCAATTTCCTGTCGATCGCTGGCATCGACACCCCTGATGCGGCCACCGTCGTGTTCCATCTCTCGCAGCCCGACGTGCCGATCCTGACCGCGATGAGCGACGTCAACGCGGCGATTGTTCCAGCGGCCGAAATCAAGGCCGGCTCGATCGGCACCAAGGCGGTTGGATCGGGCCCGTTCAAGCTCGACAAATGGGACCCCAACGCCAAGGAAGTCCTGAGCGCCAACAAGGACTGGGCCGGCGGAGCGACGGGCGTCGACGGCATCGAGATCAGCGTGCTGCCGGACGAAGCGGCGATCCTCGCCGCCATGCGCACCAAGCAGATCGACTTCGCGCTGCTCAACGACCCGCTGGTCGCCACGCTGGTGCCGAAGGAGGCCAGCCTGCAACTGAACCGCGTGCCGGTGCTGGCCTATCACGTGCTGCAGCTCAACCCATCGCGCAAGCCGATGACCGAGCTCAAGGTGCGCCAGGCAATCTCCTGCGCCATCGACCGGCAGGAGGTGCTCGACACCGCCTCGCTCGGCGAAGGCAAGGTCACCGGACCGCTGACTATCCCGGCGCTGGCGACCGATCCGAGCCAGCTGTTCTGCTACAAGCGTGACGTCGACAAGGCCAAGAAGCTGATGGCGGAGGCCGGCTTCGCCGATGGCTTTTCAGCAACCGTGATCGGCGCCACGGGAGAGCCGCCGACGGCGGCGGCGGAAGCGCAGGTCATCCAGTCGCAGCTCGCCGAGATCGGCGTCAAGCTCGACATCAAGATGATGGAGCTCAACGTCTATGTCGATGCCTGGCTGAAGGGCGATTTCGACATGGCGATCGCGCTGAATGGCGGCCGTGCCGACCCCTACACCATGTACAACCGCTACTGGACCAAGGCAGGCAATCTGCAGAAGGTGGCCAACTACATCGACGATACGCTGGACAGCCAGATGCAACAGGGCCGCGCCGAGACCGACCCGGAAAAACGCAAGGCGATCTTCACCGCGTTCGAAAAGCACCTCGCCGAGATGTCGCCGTGGATCTGGCTCTACACGTCCTACAGCTACACAGCCCAGCAGAAGAATATCGCCGGCTTCGTGCCGACGCCGACGGGCACGCTGTTCAGCCTGAGCAAGGTTACCATCCAGCAGTAGCCGCAACAGCATTAGAGCCGGATAGAGCATGATGCCTGGACAAACGGCGCCCGTTTGTCCGAGAAAACCGCTCACACTTTTCGGCATCATGCTCTAGACGAGAGGACTTCTTCGCGTGAACTATCTGATGCGGCGACTGGCGACGTTTCCTCTCGTCCTGCTTGGCGTGTCCATCCTGGTCTTCGTGGCGATCCGTTTGGTGCCGGGCGATTCGATCACGGCGATGCTGGGGACGGAGGCTGGCCTGCTGACGCCGGCGCAGCGAGATTCGCTCGCCGCATATTTCGGCATCGATCAGCCCTGGTTCGTCCAGTACTGGCGCTGGATCGGCGGTATCCTGCACGGCAATTTCGGCATCTCGGTCACCTATGGCAGGCCCGTGCTCGACGTCATCCTCGAGCGCTTCCCGCTGACGCTGGAACTGGCCGTGCTTTCGATGATCATCGCGCTTGCCGTCGGCATGCCGGCGGGTATCTATGCCGCCACGCATAATGAAAAACCCTCCGATCTCGGCGTGCGCATCGTCGCCATGATCGGCCAGTCGACGCCGAGCTTCGTGCTTGGCCTGTTGATCATCTACACGCTGTCGGCCGGCTTTGGCGTACTGCCAGCGATGGGCGAATTCGCCCCGCTCTGGCAGGATCCCCTGCGCAATCTCAGCCAGTTGATCCTGCCCGCCATCACGCTTGGTTTCGCCTTCGCGGCTTCCGTCACGCGCATATCGCGCTCGGCCATGCTCGATGTGCTGGGCGACGATTACGTGCGCACGGCGCGCAGCAAGGGCGCGTCGGCGCGCAGCGTGATCTGGCGGCATGCGTTGCCCAATGCGCTGATCCCCGTGGTGACGCTGAGCGGCATCGAGTTCGGCTACCTACTGGGCGGCGCCGTCATCGTCGAGCAGATCTATGCCCTGCCCGGCCTTGGGCGCATGGTGCTCGACTCCATCCTGCAGCGCGACTACGCGCTGGTGCAGGGAGCCGTGCTGTTCATCGCCTTCAACTTCATGATCGTCAATCTCCTGGTCGACCTCGCCTATGTCGCGCTCGATCCGCGCATCCGGCTGGGGGAGCAGTGATGCGCATCCTGCGCGCCATTTTCAGCCACGGCAGCGGCCGCATCGGCGGCTTCATCGTCGGCATCTATCTGCTGATCGCCGTCCTCGGGCTGCTCGGACTGACGCCGCACAATCCGATCACGCAATACCGGATCGACCGGCTGCATCCGCCCAGCGCCGCCTACTGGATGGGCACCGATCTGTTCGGCCGCGACGTCGCCAGCCGGTTGATGGCGGGCATTGGGCAATCCTTCACGGTCGCCTTCTTCTCGGTGGCCTTCGCCACCCTTGCCGGCACCATACTCGGGCTGGCCGCCGCTTGGCTCGGCCGCCGCTGGGACGGCGTGGTGATGCGCCTCATGGATGTGCTGCTGGCTTTCCCGGCAATCCTTCTGGCGCTGCTCATCGTTACCGTCGCCGGGCCGGGCATATGGACCAGCGTCGTTGCCATCGGCATCGTCTACACACCGATCTTCACGCGCGTGGTGCGCGGACCTGCCCTTTCGCTCAAGGCGCGCGAATTCGTCGATGCGGCGCGCACCTTCGGCAGCAGTTCGAGCTATATCGTCACGCGCCATCTGCTGCTCAACCTGGTGGCGCCGCTGACCGTGCAGGTGACGCTGGCGCTGGCCTGGGCGCTGCTGACCGAGGCTGGCCTGAGTTTCCTTGGGTTGGGCACACAGCCGCCCGCCGCTTCGCTCGGCCTGATGCTGAGCGACAGCCGCAACCTGATGGAAACCGCGCCTTGGCTGATGATCTTTCCAGGGCTGACCATCATGGTCAGCATCCTCGGCTTCAACCTTCTGGGTGATGCCTTGCGCGATATCCTCGACCCCAGGATGCGGAGGGTACCGGCATGACCCCCCTTTTGTCCGTATCCGACCTTCGCGTCGGCTTCGGCCGCAATCCGCAAGCCAATGAGGTGGTGCGCGGCGTCAGCTTCGATCTGGCGGATGGCGAGACACTGGCCATTGTCGGCGAAAGCGGTTCGGGCAAATCGGTCACCGCGCTGTCGATCAACCGGCTCATCGATTTCGGCGGCGGCCGTATCACCGGCGGCGCGATGACACTGAAGCGTGCCGACGGCAGCCTGTTCGACCTGATGACCGCCACCGAGGCGCAACTGACCGGCATTCGCGGCGCCGAGATCGGCATGATCTTCCAGGAACCGATGACCTCGCTCAATCCGGTGCTGACTATCGGCTCGCAGATCGAGGAATCGTTCCGGCTGCATAGAGGCCTTACCGGCCGGCAAGCGACAGTGGCGGCCAGGGATGCGCTCGACCGCGTGCGCATTCCCGATGCCGCGCGGCGGCTGAAATACACGCCCAACCAGCTTTCCGGCGGCATGCTGCAACGGGTGATGATCGCGATTGCGCTCGCCTGCAATCCACGCCTGCTAATCGCCGACGAGCCGACCACCGCGCTCGACGTCACCGTGCAGGCGCAGATCATGGCGCTGCTGGCCGAGCTGAAACGCGAGACCGGCATGTCCGTCATCTTCATCACCCACGATATCGGCCTGGTTGCCGGTATCGCTGACAGAGTGATGGTGATGCAGAACGGCCAGGCCGTGGAGCAGGGCGAGCTGAACCAGATCCTCGACAGGCCGCAACACCCCTACACGCAGCATCTACTCCACGCCGTGCCGCATTTCGCCAACGGAAGCGCTGCACGCGTGGACGGACAGCGCGACAAGGGCGCAGCCGAGGAACCGGCCCTGGAGGTCAACGGCCTGGTAGTGCGCTTCCCCCTCAAGAGCAATTTCTTCAGCCGCGCGACAGGCGCCGTGCACGCCGTCGACGGGGTCGATTTCGACCTGATGCCAGGAGAGACTTTGGCGATCGTCGGCGAAAGCGGTTCGGGCAAATCGACCACTGCCAAGGCGGTATTGGGGCTGGTGCGCTCGACGCGCGGCAGTTTCTCGGTCGGCACTCGAAAGACCGCCGCCGGACACAGCGCCAAGCCCGTGCAGATGGTGTTTCAGAACCCCTATGCCTCGCTCAATCCGAGACTGACCATCGAAAGCATCCTGGCCGAGCCGGTGATCGCCACCGGCGGCCGCGTGAATGCCGAGACGCTGGCGAGGATGGCGAGCCTGCTGGAACGCGTCGGCCTGCCCAGGAATAGTCTGGAGCGGTATCCGCACGAATTTTCCGGCGGCCAGCGGCAAAGGCTGTGCATTGCACGTGCATTGATGCTCAACCCGTCCGTGGTCGTTCTCGATGAAGCGGTGTCGGCGCTGGACGTTTCGGTGCAGGCGAAAGTGCTGGAACTGCTGGTCGACCTGCAGCGCGAGTTCGGGTTGGCCTATCTGTTCATTTCGCACGACATGGCGGTGGTCGAGCGCATCGCGCACCGGATCGCCGTCATCTATGCCGGCCAGATCGTCGAGATCGGCGACGCGGCTTCGGTGCTGTCGAAGCCCAGGCATTCCTATACGAAGAAGCTGATATCAGCTGTTCCGACCATCGAGCGGCGGCGCGAGCATTTCGAGCTGGATACAAGGCAGGTGCCGTCGCTGGTACGGCCGCGGGGGTTCGAGCCGGCGCCGGCGCGGTGGGAGACGTTTGGCGCGGATCACATGGCGAGGGTGGAAGGGTGATGGGTGGTGCGCTGAGACATGTTCAGTCGGCGGGACAGCGCCCCCCTCTGCCCTGCCGGGCATCTCCCCCGCTAGGGGGGAGATCGGCAGTTGAAGCGTCCCACTCGCCTCCAAGCGTCGCAGATTGGCGAAGGCCGGGGTTAAGTCCAATCTCCACCCTAGTGGGGGAGATGTCCGGCAGGACAGAGGGGGGCGCGAAGGATCGCGACCTTTCCGATGGAG
The DNA here is from genome assembly GCF_013170725.1 of Mesorhizobium erdmanii. Taxonomy (NCBI): domain Bacteria; kingdom Pseudomonadati; phylum Pseudomonadota; class Alphaproteobacteria; order Hyphomicrobiales; family Phyllobacteriaceae; genus Mesorhizobium; species Mesorhizobium erdmanii. The sequence continues at coordinate 5,269,091 of NZ_CP033361.1, forward strand.
GCTGTTCTTGAGCGACCTCGCCCGGCTGTTCGACCGCGCTTTCGCACCGCTGGCAGATGCAGTGGCCGCCAAGCGCATTCCCGGCGGCGTCCTCGGCATCGTCGAGAGGAATGGCCACCGCATGACCAGGGCGATCGGCGCCGCGCAACTCGTGCCGAAGTACCGGGTGATGGACGTCGAGACCTGGTTCGACCTGGCGTCATTGACCAAGGTCATATTCACGACGCCGCGCATTTTGAAACTCGCGGAGGACGGCATCATCGATCTCGACGCACCGCTGATCTCGGCTCTGCCAGACCTTCGCCAGTACGATCAGCTGGCCTGGGAACGGAAGGTGACGTTCCGCCAATGCCTGGGACATCAGACGCCCTTCCCGGCCGTCGAACCGATCTACACTTACGGACGCGATCCGGAGCTGCTGCGCGCCTTCATCCTGCAACGCGAATGGCGCGCCCGCGAACCGGTCTATTCCGACATCAATTTCATCCTGCTCGGCTTTGCGCTGGAGCGGCTGTCGGGCAAGGCCATCCGCGACATGGATCCCGGGCCTGGCTGTGCCTGGTCCACGGAACCCGATGCCTCGGCCGCGACCGAGGACTGCACTTGGCGCCATCGCGTTCTGTCCGGCGAGGTGCATGACGACAATTGCTCGGCCCTGCAGGGCGCAGGTCATGCCGGCCTGTTCGGAACGGCCGCCTCCGTGCTCGATTTCGCGCGAGGCCTGCTGGACGGCACGGGCGCCTCCCAGCGATCGATCGCGCTGATGCGCGCGCCCTTGTCCGCCACCCGCACCCATGGCTGGGAGCGTCCGTATGAGGGCTGGTCTGGTGGGGCCTTGTGCAGCCTGGGAACCATTGGCCACACCGGCTTCACAGGTACCGGCCTGTGGATCGATTTCGACAGGGGCAAGGCATGGACCTTGCTCACCAACCGGATCCATCCGACACGTCATTTCGACAGCGGAATCGTTTCGTTGCGGCAGGCGGTCGGCGATCTCATGAATGGACTTTAGGAGCTGGATGATGGAACCAATCTGGGCCGTGGGCCTGATGACCGGCACGGTGCTCGACGGCAACATCGACGTCGCGCTGATCAGGACCGATGGCGATCGCATTGATGATTTCGGCACCTACCGGCTGATGCCCTATCCCCAGTCGATCCGCTCGCTGCTGGAGGAGACACTGACCGCGGCCAGAGCCTGGAATTTTGTCGGACCGGAGCCAGCGATCTTCCGCAAGGCGGAAGAAGCCCTGACGCGCGCCCAGTCGGCGGCGGTCAGGGAATTGGTCGAAGGCCATGGCATGACGATGGCCGATATCGGCGTCGTCGGCTTCCACGGCCAGACAGTGCTGCATCGCGCGCCGCAGGTGGGACGGCTCGGCCAGACCCGGCAGCTCGGCGACGGCGAGTTGATGCACAGCATATTGGGCACCAAGGTCGCCTATGATTTCCGCTCGGCCGACATGCGCGCCGGCGGGCAAGGCGCGCCCCTGGCCGCCGCCTATCACACCGCGCTGATGCGCGGCGCCGGCGCCAGCGGCGAGGTCGCCGTGCTCAATCTCGGCGGTGTCGCCAACATCACCTGGTGGGACGGCGCCGACAATGTCGTCGCCTTCGACACCGGCCCCGCCAACGCGCCGCTCAACGATTTCATCAAATCGAAGGGCCTCGGCGAGATGGACCGCGACGGCGCGCTTGGCCGTGCGGGAACGGTCGACGAGGCAAGGCTCGCCAAGCTGTTGCAGCATCCTTACCTCAGCAAGCCTTACCCCAAATCGCTCGACCGTTTCGATTTTGGCGCCGCCATGGCCGATGGCCTGAACGCCGAGGATGGCGCGGCCCTGCTCACCGCCTTCACCGCAGGCGCCATCGGCAAGGCGCTCGACCTTCTGCCGCACCGGCCGAAAAAACTGGTGGTCAGCGGCGGCGGCCGCCACAACCCGACGATGATGGCAATGCTGGCGAGCCGCGCCGGCGTTGAGGTGGTGCAGGCCGAGAGCCTCGGCTGGAGCGGCGACGCGGTGGAGGCGGAGTGTTTCGCCTTCCTCGCGGTGCGCGTGCTGCGCGGCCTGCCGATCAGTTTTCCAAGCACGACCGGCGCGCCGCAGCCGATGCGTGGCGGAAAGCTCGCGGGCTGATCACTCGGTAGGCAGCCTCTTCTGCAGGAAGATGCGGCTGCGGCCGACCGGGAAATCGGCCAGCGTGCCGAAGGGCTGATAACCCTGGCGCTGGTAGACCTTGGCGGCGTTGGGGCTGAAGGTGTCGATCAACGCGCCATGGCAGCCGCGCGCCACGGCTTCCTGTTCAGCAGCATCCAGCATCCGGCCGGCCATATGCTGGCCACGCAGTCTTTCATCGACCCACAGCCATTGCACATAGAGCCAGCCCCAGGCGGTGTAGCCGGAAATGCCGGCAACCACCGCGCCCTCCTCGTCGCGCACGAACACGGCGAGCGCTTTCCTCCGCGACGCCCCGACATCGCCGTCGTTGAACGCCGTCAGCCGCTCACTGAGAAAGGCGAGGTCTTCCGGCGAGGGGTTTGCCGTGGCTTCGAGTGTCGTCTTCATGGCTCTTTCAGAAAATGCTCGGCTGGAGGGGATGTAGGGTTATGAAGCGTGAGGCCCGCGCACTCTACGTCTGCTCTCGAACAGGATGCGGATCGCCGCCGTTGCGGAAGTCGGATGCGGCAATGCCATAGCGCTTGAGCTTGTCGTAAAACGTCTTGCGCGGCACGCCGAGCGCGTCGATGGCGCCACGCACATCGCCGCCGTGCTCGCGCAGCGCATCGCGGATGAGTTGGGCCTCGTAATAGCCGACGCGTTCGGGCAGCGAGGCCAAAGGCTCCGGCGATTGCGGAGAAACCAACTTCCTGTCGTCGTCCGGGCCGAGACCGAGCGCGACGCGATCGGCGAAATGCGCGAGTTCGCGCACATTGCCCGGCCAGGCGTGCGACTGGAGATGGTCGCTCACCGCAGCGTTCACCTTGGCGACGGGCCGACCGAAGCGCTCGGCGGCCTTGCCTAGGAAATGCCCGAACAGCATCGGGATGTCGCCGCGCCGCTCGCGCAGCGGCGGGATGCGCAACGTCACCACGTTGAGGCGGAAATAGAGGTCCTCGCGAAAATCGCCGCGCTGGTCGGGCCGGCCGAGATCGACCTTGGTCGCCGCCACGACCCTCAGATCGAGGCGCCTTGTCTCGTTGGAGCCGAGCGGGGTGAGGCTGCGCGTCTCCAGCACCCGCAACAGCTTGACCTGCAGGGCCGGCGGCATGGATTCGATCTCGTCGAGAAACAACGTGCCGCCGCTGGAATGCTCGACACGGCCGATGCGCCGCCGCTGCGCGCCGGTGAAGGCGCCGGCCTCGTGGCCGAAAAGCTCGCTTTCGATGACGGTCTCGGGCAGAGCGCCGCAATTCAGCGCCACGAAGGGTTTGGCCCGGCGCCGGCCCCATCGGTGCAAAAGGTCCGCCACCACTTCCTTACCGCTTCCGGTCTCGCCTTCGACCAGAACGTCGACATCCATGTCGGCGATCTGCCGCAAAGTCTCGCGCAGCCGCCGCATGGCCGGAGCTTCGCCGATCAGCGGCATGCCATCGGCGGCCAAAGCCGCGGCCTCACGCAAGCGCCGGTTCTCCATCACCAGCCGCCGCTTCTCCGAGGCCCGCTTCAGCGCCTCGACCAGGCGCTCGCCGGCATAAGGTTTCGGGATGAAATCATAGACGCCATCCTTGAGTGCGGCGACGGCAAGATCGACATCGCCGTGCCCGGTGACCAGGATCACCGGCAGGTCGGCGTCGATAGCCTTGATGCGGTCGAACAGCTGCAGGCCGTTCATGCCGGGCATTCTGATATCGCTGACGACCACGCCCTCGAAACTGGCGTCGACGACGCCAAGCGCCGCCTCGGCGGCCTTCAGCGCCACCACCGCGAAACCGGCGAGTTCGAGTAATTGCGTGGTGGCATGCAGCAGGTCGGCATCGTCTTCGACGAGCGCCACCAGCCCTGATTTGTCGGTCATTCAATCCGCCTCAAATCGATGGTGAAGGAGGCGCCGGCACCGGTGCCAGGATCGAGCCGCAGCGTGCCGCCCAATTCCTGGGCGATCTCCTGCGAGATCACCAGCCCGAGGCCGAGACCTTTCTCCTTGGTGGTCTGGAACGGCATGAACAGATTGCCGGCCGCTTCCGGGCCGAGGCCGGGGCCGTTGTCGCGCACCGAAACCAGCACCCGGTCGTCGCGCTCGGCAATGCCGATCTCGATACGCGCATCGGACTGGTCCTTCATGGCGTCCAGCGCGTTCTGCAACAGGTTGACCAGGATCTGTTCCAGCCGGATGCGGCTCGCCATCACCACCGGCGAGGCATCGCCGCGCGGCTTGACGATGGTAACGCCGGAATCGCGGATGCGGCCGGAGAGCAGCGACAGCGCGCCGTCGATCGCCTCGCGCACCGGCAGCGGCGAGGCGGCAACGCCCGGCCGGCGGGCGAAGGTGCGCAACGTGCTGGTGATGGCGCCGACGCGCTCGGTCATCGACACGATCGATGTCAGATTGCCGCTCGCCGGTTCGGTCTTGCCGCTTTCGAGGAACCGTCCGGCATTCTCGGCATAGGTGCGGATGGCGGCGACCGGCTGGTTGATCTCATGCGCCACGCCGGCGGCGATCTGGCCGAGGATGGAAAGCCGGTTGGCCTGGGCGAGATCGTCGCGCAGCCGGCGGACCTTGGCCTCGGCGTTTTCACGCTCGGCGATTTCTCCGGCAAGTGCTGTGTTGGAGCGCGTCAGTTCGACCGTTCGCGTGGACACGCGGCTTTCAAGCTCGGCATTCATGCGCGCCAGCGCTTCCTGCCGCAGCCTGCGTGTACGGCGGCGGCGGGTGAGCACGTAGCCAAGCAGGCCCGTCAGCAGCAGGCCAAGCAGGGTTGTCAGCCGCGCCGTGTTGGCGGCGGACGTGAGAGCGGCGTCGGCCGGCGTCAGCAGCCACAGCCGCCAGCCGGGGACCGCACCGGGCAGGTCCTGCACCACCTCGACGAACTGGCGCGGCTTGCCCGAACTGTCGATTTTCGCCAGGCCGTCACCCGCACCGCGCCGTATCGGCAAGGGTTCGAACGCGGCATCCGTCAATTGCAATTGCTCATGAGCTGCGGAGGCATCCTGGGCAGAAAGCGGCGCCAGTGCATGGAACCGCCAGTCGGGCTGGCTGGTGGCCAGCACGACGCCGCGTTCGTCGGTGACGAAAACGAGAAAGCCGCTGGAGCGCCAATTGGCCTCGACGCCGTCGAGTTCGACCTTCAGCACCACGACGCCCAGCGGCTTGCCGTTGTCGTCGACGCGGCTGGCAAGGTAGAGACCCGGCCGGCCGCTGATCGTGCCGAGCCCGTACTGGCTGGCGGCGCCCTTGGCCATGGCCTCGTTGAAATAGTGGCGAAAATTGTAGTCGATGCCGACAAAGCTCGCCGGCTCACCGGCATTGCTGGCCGATATAGCGATGCCCGCCGTGTCGATGACATAGATGGCGGACGCAGAGGCGTCGGCGGCGATGGCTTTCAGCTTCTCGTCGAGAGCCGCTTCCTGCATCTTTCCGGCCCGGCGCAGCGCCCCGCGCACGGCATCGTCACGGGCCAGCACCAGTGGCACCAGGCGCTGCTTTTCGATTTCGCCGGTCAGCGTTCCCGCCGCCAGCGGCAAAGCGGCAAGTGCTCCATCGTGCAAATCAGCGGCCGCCTGGCCGGAAGCAATGCGCCCGGCAATGGCGATCGCGCCCGCCAGGATTGCAAGGGCGGCAACAACAACAAGCCAGCGGCCATCGCGCAGCCACGCCACCGCCTCGCGCAGCAAGTCGCGATCGGCTGGGGAGCCGCTATCGGTGCCTGCCTGCGACGTCTGCCCTCTCCCTTTTTCTTCGCGGCCTGCATCGAGTGTAATGCGAAATTCCGCCCAGGCAAACGCCTCTTGTGCGGAAATCCGCACACGCCTTCGCCGAAGAACACTGAAGAAGCCCCGGAATCCTCTGATTCCGGGCTTTCCCCGATCTGGCACGGCGCTTGCAAAACTCCTTCCAGCGGCGGGCGACCGGAACGCCGCGATGGGAGAAGCCACGCACATCCGTCCATCCGGCCAGGGAGAGTTCAATGCACATCGCAGATCAATCCGGCGCGGCCGCCGCGCCGCGCAAACCCCTCTATGCCCAACTCTACGTGCAGGTTCTGGTGGCGATCACCGTTGGCATCCTGCTCGGCCATTACTATCCGTCGATTGGCGAGAGCATGAAGCCGCTCGGCGACGCCTTCATCAAGCTGGTCAAGATGATCATTGCCCCGGTCATTTTCCTGACCGTCGCGACAGGCATCGCCGGCATGAGCGACCTGCAGAAGGTCGGGCGGGTCGCCGGCAAGGCGATGCTCTACTTCCTCACCTTCTCGACGCTGGCGCTGATCATCGGCCTCGTCGTCGCCAATGTCGTGCAGCCGGGCGCCGGCTTCAACATCGATCCGGCGACGCTCGATGCCTCGACCGTCAACACCTATGCCGCCAAGGCGCATGACCAGTCGGTCACCGGCTTCCTGATGAACATCATCCCCGGCACCATCGTCGGTGCCTTCGCCGATGGCGACATATTGCAGGTGCTGTTCTTCTCAGTGCTGTTCGGCATCGCGCTGGCGCTGGTCGGCGACAGAGGCGCGCCGGTGCTCAACTTCCTACAGGCACTGATGGCGCCGATGTTCAAGCTGGTCAGCGTACTGATGAAGGCCGCCCCGATCGGCGCCTTCGGCGCCATGGCCTTCACCATCGGCAAATACGGCATCGGCTCGGTCATCAACCTCGCCATGCTGGTCGGCACCTTCTACGCGACGTCGCTGCTGTTCGTGTTCGTCGTGCTGGGTGCGGTCTGCCGCTACAACGGCTTCTCCATCCTGTCGCTCTTGCGCTACATCAAGGAAGAGCTGCTGCTGGTGCTGGGCACCTCCTCGTCGGAAGCCGCCCTGCCCTCGCTGATGGAAAAGATGGAGAAGGCCGGCGCCAAGCGCTCGGTGGTCGGCCTGGTCATCCCGACCGGCTATTCGTTCAACCTCGACGGCACCAACATCTACATGACGCTGGCCGCGCTGTTCATCGCGCAGGCGACGAACATCCACCTGTCGATGGGCGACCAGATCCTGCTGCTGCTGGTGGCAATGCTCTCGTCCAAGGGCGCCGCCGGCATTACCGGGGCGGGCTTCATCACGCTGGCCGCGACGCTTTCGGTCGTGCCTTCGGTGCCGGTCGCCGGCATGGCGCTGATCCTCGGCGTCGACCGTTTCATGTCGGAATGCCGGGCGCTGACCAATTTCGTCGGCAACGCCGTCGCAACGCTGGTCGTGGCACGCTGGGAAGGCGAACTCGACGAGGCCAAGCTGGCGAGAGCCCTGGCTGGAACAGCCGACGACAATCTGCCGGCCGACATCGTTCCCGCCGAGTAATCCCCGTAGCCGCGTGGCAATGAAGATGGCCGGAGGCAACGTTGCCTCCGGCCATTTTTGTCCGCTGAGGGATGTCAGACAGACTTGCGCACGCCGCACGGCTTGAGCTCAGCCATTGAAGTCCCGCCTCGCTTCCGGAAACGTGCTTGGACCGACAGGCATGCGGGCCGCCAGGCTGCCATCGTCGAACAGCACAAGGCTGGCGGCGCCGACCAGCCCGGCGTGGCGGCCGAGCTGGGCCTGGACCACCGGCACGTCGCGATAGGCGCGCATGGCGCGCTGGCGGATGGTCGCCTCGATGACCGGGTGCATCAGGTCGAGACCATTGGCGATGCCGCCGCCGACGACCAGCACGTCGGGAGAGTAGAGATGCAAGAGATTGGTGAAGCCGACGCCCAGCCAGCGCGCCTCCTCCTCGAGCAGGGCCAGAGCGAGGTCGTCCTGCAGACGCGCCGCCTCGACGACGTGGCGTCCGGTGACCTCGGCGTTGGCCGACAGGCGGCGCAGCGTCGAGCCATCGAAAGGCGATGTGGCGGCATTGGCGCGGCGGCCAAGCGCCGTACCCGAAGCGATGGCCTCGAAGCAGCCGACGACGCCGCATACGCAGCGCTCGCCTTCATTGGTGATGGTCATGTGGCCGATCTCGGCGGCAAGGCCACGGCGGCCATGCAGGATGCGCCCGTCGGCAACGACACCGCCGCCAATGCCGGTCGAAACAGTGACGAAGACGAGCGAGCGCGCACCGTGGCCGGCGCCGAAGCGCCATTCGCCGAGCGCGGCCGCATTGGCGTCGTTCTCCAGCCGCACCGGCAGGCCGAGCCGGCGCTCGAGGATGTCGGCCAGGGGCACATCCTGCCAGCCGGCGAGCGTCGGCGGCCCGACGGCGATGCCGGCCAGCGGATCGAGCGGTCCCGGCGCGCCGACGCCGACGCCGACAATGGCGAGCCCCGGCGCCTCGGCATGCACGGTCGCGGCCAGCGCCTCGATCTGGCCGATCACCACGTCGGGGCCGGCCTGCGCCTGCGTCGGCACGGCGGCGAAGGCCAGGATCTTGCCGTCACGGTCGACCAGGGCGGCCCGAAGCTCGGTGCCACCAAGATCGATCGCGAGCGCGGCTTGGGTTGTCATGCCGCGACCTTCAACCCATGCAGCCAGCCGATACGGCCGGCGAGATCCTTGTCGCCGAAGGCGAGCGAACCGAGAACCACGGTCTCGGCGCCAGCGGCGCGCAGCAACGGCACCGTCTCGTGGCGGATGCCGCCATCGGCGGCCAGCACCACGTGGGCCTCGCGACCGGCCTTCCTCAGGATGGCGCGGGCTTCGCCCAGCCTGTCGCAGGCCGTTTCCGAAAGGCCCTGGCCCTTGACGCCGATCGCGGTGCCCAGCAGCGTGACGAAGGCGACCTCGGAAACGAAGGGCGTCACCGCCTCGACCGGCGTCTCCAGCCGCAGCACCACGCCGGCTTCGGCGCCGAGTTCGCGCGCCAGCCGCACGGCGCGCAGTCCCGCCTCGCCATTCTCGGCATGGACGCTGATCATGTCGGCGCCGGCCTCGATGAACTGGCGCGTCTGCGCCTCGACGATCGAGGTGTCGACCATCAGATGGACGTGAATGGGTTTGGCCGTCAGGCCGGCGATGCGGGCGACGAGGTCAGGGAAGAACAGGAAGGACGGCGCGAAGTGGCCGTCCGCGACATCGATATGATGCAGGTCCACATGAGGTTCGATGCGGCTGAGGTCGCTCTCGAAATTGGCGAGATTGGCCGACCAGAGCGAGAATTCGGCGATCAGACGATCGCGCGGCAATGCGGCGATGGCGGCCGGGCCTGACAAGGGTTTGGAAGTCATGATTGGTCCTGATTGTTGATATTTCTGTCGAGAAAGCCGCCCAGCGCGGCGCGGATTTCGGCGAAATGGCGATCCTTGTCGGTGGCCTTTGGAACCACCTCGGTGAAGATCGCGCCGGGGATTGTCTCGGCGAGCTCGCGGGCCGTCGCCAAGGGGTGAACGAGATCGATGCCGCTGCCGACGACCAGCGTCGGTATTGCAAGAGCAGCGGCTCCGTCGCGCGTCACGCCAGGCCCGTCATTGGCGATCGCCTGCATCACCTCGGCAAAGACATCAGCGTTTTCGCGCGCGAAGAAGCCGAGCAGCGAGGCGAGATTGTCCGGCGCTTCGCTGCTAAAGCGGGCTGATGTCGCGGAGGAGGCGAAGGCGTCGCGGGCCTCATCGAGCGGAAGCCGGCGGATTAGTTCCGCCGCTTCGACGTAAGGGCGCATGTTTTGCGGCGCCGTATCAAAGGCCCAGGCAGGGCGCACCAGCACCAAGCCAAGCACACGGTCCGGGTGGCGAGAAGCGAGGTGCAGCGCGATCGCCGCGCCCATCGAAATGCCGCCTACAACGAAACGGTCGAGCCCGGCCGCATCGGCGGCGGCCAGCACGTCATCGGCGAACATCGCGATCGAGAACGGGCGCTTGCCGCCGGCGCTGGAGCCACCCTGCGCGCGGCATTCGACGGTCAGCCGGCGGCGAGACGGGCCATCGGGAAAGTTCAGCGCCACCTGGGCTGCATCACCGCCGAGACCATGCTGGAAGACGACCGGAAGGCTGCCCTGCCCGGTGTCGAAGACACGGAGTGCGGCATCGTCGCGCAGCATGATCGTCGGCGCCGCGCTCATCGCAGCAGCCCGCGCAGGAAGCCTGCAACATCAGGCGCCTCGTCCGCGGAGAGCCCATGGGTGACGAGCGCGCCGCCGAAGCCCACGGCCCGCAGCCGCGCGACGAAATCAGGGAAATCGACGATGCCTTGCCCTGCCGTAGCGAAGCGGCCGTCGCCGTGCCGGTCCTTGGCGTGCGCCATGGCAATGTGGCCAGCGGCCTCATCGATCGCGGCGGCGACGATGGTGCGCGCCTGGTCCGGCGTAGCGTGTTCGAACAGGTTCGCCGGATCGAGCACGATCTTCAGATGCCTGGAGCCCATATCGGCGATCAACCGCGTCGCGTCGCTCGCCGAAGTGACGATGTTGGCCTGCTCCGGCTCGATGCCGAGATCGACACCGGCGTCCTCGGCCAGCACCAGGGCTTTCGCCATCTCGGCGGCCATGTCGGACCACGCGGAAGGCGTCGCGTTGTCGGGATGATGCGCCCATTGATCGGCGGCATTGCGCGAGCCGGTGCAGAGCGTGACCAGCGGGACGCCGAGCGCTGCCGCCGTCATGATGACCACGGCCAGGCGCCTCAGGCCATCGTCGCGGACGGCCTTGTCGGGATGCGCCATATTGTAGGTGCCTGACAGTGCGGCGAGTGAAACGCCTGATGATTGCGCGGCGGCGCGGATCGCCGCGACAACCTGCTCCGGCACTGCGTCCGGCATCGATGGCAGGCCGGCGCAGGCCAGATTGAACTGCGTCGTCTCGTATCCGGCCTGTTTCACCGCAGCCAGCACCGCGGCCGGGTCGGTGCCCGCAAATGTCTTGGCGAAGATGCCTAGATACATCAGACCGCACCCGAAACCGAGGCGAGTTCAATGCGCTCGCCGGTCTCTACAGAGCGGGCAATCGCCACCATGGCGCGGATCGAGGCGATGCCATCGTCGACATTGGCGCCGCGCATCGGCGCGCCGGTCAGCACGGTGTCGGCCAGGCCCTCCAGCTGGCGGCGGAAGAAATGGCCGTCGGCGCCGAGCGGCTTGCGCGAGGTCGCGTCCTTCTCATGGAAGATGTCGACCTCGCTGGCGCGGAAGTACCAGGGGTTGAAGGTCTTGGCGATGACCGAACCGTTCTCGCCATAAAGCTGGAAACCCTCGTGCCAGTCCATCCGCACGGCAACGGTCAGGTCGAGATGGCCGAGCGCGCCGCTGGCGAATTCGGTCTCGACGAACCAGCAATAGGCGCCGAAGCGCTCGTTGAGGCGCGCGCGCACGGCGGTGATCTTGCCGCACAGGAAGCGTGCCGTATCGACCAGATGCGAGCCATGCGCCAGCATGAAATATTGCCTGAGATCAGCCTTCGGATTGCCCCCAGGCTTGCGCGCCAGCTTGCTGGTGACGGGCAGCGGCTGCACGGCATCGGTGTTGGTGTAGCGATGGGTGGAATCGCAGTACCAGGCCTTCAGCGACAGCACCTCGCCCATCTCGTCGCGGACGAAGTCGCGCGCCGCCTCGAGCGCCGGATCGAAGCGCTTCATGTGGCCGACCTGCAGCACCTTGCCCGACCGCTTCACTGCCGCGGCCAGGGCCTCGCCTTCTTCCACAGAGGTGCCGATCGGCTTTTCGCACAGAACATGCTTGCCGGCATCGAGCGCCTTGATCGACATCGGCACGTGATAGGCATCCGAGGTGGCGACGATCACCGCTTCCAGTTCTGGATCAGCGAGCATGGCGTCATAGTCGGCATACATCTTTTGCGGTTCATAGGTCGCGCCCATGCGGGCGAGCAGGTCTGGCGCCGCGTCGCAGATGGCGTAGAGGTCGGCATTGCCGGCCTTGGCGCAGGATTGCAGATGCGCGAACTGCGCGATGGGGCCGCAGCCGAGCACGCCGACCCTGAGGCGTCTGTCTTGTTTCTTGATCATCGTCTCGTTCTTCAGGCGCCGTAGCTGCGCATTGTCTGGCGGTTGGTCTTGACCGCGCCGGCGGGATCGGCGGCGGCCGTTTCGGATTCCTCTTCAAGCACCAGCCAGCCGTTGAAATGCGGCGCGGTGCTTGCGATTTCGATGACTTCAGGCGTATCGCAGACGCCCTGGCCAAGCATGGCCCAGGTGCCGTTGGCGTCGACGTCCTTCAAATGGATGTAGCGGATGCGGTCGCGATAGGTGGAGAGCGTGTCGGCCATGTCCTTGTGGCCGCGCAGGATATGGCCGGTGTCCGGCACCCAGCCGACCAGACCGGGATCGAGCAAGGCAAACATCGCGTCATAGTCGGCACGGTCGAACAGCAGCGTGTTGTGGTGCGAACTCGGATGCACCGCCACCTGGACACCGGCCTTGCGGCCGAGCTCACCCGCTTTGTTATAGACCTCCGCGGCGATGGCGAACTTGCCATCGCGCGGCCCATCGGAGACGACGGTAGCAGAGCCCATCGACACCAATGCGCCCGGAAAAGCGGCGGCAAAATCGATCCAGCGCTGCGCCGCCTCAAGGTCGGCGCCGATCTCATCCTTGAGCGTAAAACCGCTCTTTGAGCCGAAGGCGAAGGAGACGAGCGTCAGGCCCGACGATTTCAGCGCGGCGGCGAATTCCGCCGGCTTGCCGGCGTAGCGGCCGATCATGGTGTCGGTGATCTCGATGCCGGCATAGCCGCCATCGCCGATCGCCTTCAGCAGATCGTCGGGGCCACCGGTGAACCGGTCTCCCAGCATTTCCCAGGTGAAGGTCTGGCAGCCGACTTTGAGGTCTTTCACGGTCATTCTTTCATTCCTTGACATCGATCTGTTCCATCGGTCTCCGTGCGGCCTACTTGACCGAACCCGCGGTCATGCCGGCGAGGAAGAACCTCTGGGCTACGAGGTAGATGACCAGGAGCGGCAGCGAGCCGAGCACGCTCATCGCCATCATCTGGTTCCATTCGAAGGCGTGCTGCCCCATCAGCAGCTGGATGCCGATCGGGACGGTGCGCATGGACGTTGACTTGGTCAGCGTCAGCGCAAAAAGAAATTCGTTCCAGCACAACAGGAATGTGTAGACCGACGTGGCCACGATGCCAGGCAGTGAAATCGGGACGATCACCCGCCAAAGCGCTGTCCAACTGGTGCCGCCGTCGACAGCCACCGCTTCATCGAGATCGCGGGGCAAGGTGTTCAGATATCCCGTCATCAGCAGGATCGCGTAGGGCAGCGTAAACACCAGGTAAGTCAGGATCAATGCCACATAGGTGTCGAAGATTCCATAGGAGACGACAAGCCCGAAGAACGGGATCAAAAGCGTGATCGGCGGTATGGTCTGCGTGCTGATGATGAGTGTGTTCAGGCTGCCCTTGCCGCGGAAATTGAAGCGGCTGAACCCATAGGCGGCCAGCAAGGCGATCAGCACCGTCAGCACTGTCACCGCTCCCGCCACGAAGTAGCTGTTGAAGAAGAAGCGCAGCTTTACCGGATCGCCAAGGATGGCTGCATACGCTTCCAGCGTGAAGGCCTTCGGCAGGATGGTTGGCGGCAGGGCGAAGATTTCGGTATTCGACTTGAACGAGCTGCTGAGCATCCAGTAGATCGGGAAGGCCGCGAAGAACAGTCCTGCCGCAAGAGCAACATGCAGCGCGACGGTAATCAACTTGTCTTTGCCAGTGTTTCGTCTTGTCATGGTGTCCTACCTAGCCCGCTGATAGCGAATATAGAACAGCGTAAGGCCGAGAGAGATCAACAGGATGACCACGGCGCTCGCCGACGCCTGAGACAGGTTGTAGCTCGAAAACGCCAGCTTGTAGGTGTAGGTGCTGAGCACCTCGGTCGAGTAGATCGGACCACCGCCCGTGGTTATCCAGATCAACGGGAAGACCTGCATGGTCCAGATGAAATCGAGCAGCGAGATGCTGATGATGATCGGCATCAGCTGCGGGATGGTGATGAAGAACAGCTTCTGGTAGGCCTTGGCCCCGTCGATATCGGCGGCCTCGTAGAAGTCCTTGGGGATGCCCTGCAAGCCTGCGAGCAGGCTGACCATGAAGAGCGGGTAGCCCGCCCAGATATTGGCGAAGGTGACGGCGTGCAGCGCGGTCTGCGGCGAGGAAAACCACTCGACCTTGGAACCGATGATGCCCAGTTGCATGAGGATGCTGTTGACGACACCGTTCGGCTCGAGCAGCAGGCGCCAGATCACCGCGATGATCACCGCCGTGAACAGCCAGGGCAGTATGTAGAGCACGCGCAGCACATTGCGCAGGATCGGATTGATGCGGTCGCTGTTCAGCATGAGCGCGAAGACCATGCCGATGGTCATGTGGAAAACGACACTCATGCAGGTAAAGTAGAGCGTGTGCCACAGCGAGGCCCAGAACACCGGGTCGGCGAAGATCGCCTGGTAGTGTTTCAGCCCGGCAAAGGATGGGTCACGACGCAGCACCGCGCTGTTCTGGAATGAATAGGCAATCACCGTCGCCATCGGCAACAGCATCAGCAGGCCGATTATGATGAGCGAGGGCGACAAATAGAGATAGGGTGCGACCGCTCGTTTCAGTTTATGGTGGGAGCGCTTCTGCCGGGTCATGTGCCAACCTTGGAATACGCCTTCAAGAGAAGGTGAGCTTCAAAAACAGGTCCATCTCAGATTGCCGATCCGTTGTTGCCGGGTGGCCTGCCCGAAGTCAGGCCACCCGGTCGAAGATAGCAAACGCGAAACACGCCGATCAGAATTTCGCCATCCAGCCCTTTTGCGCGGCAGCGGCCGCCGCCTCCGGCGTTTGCTCGCCGGCAAGCATCTTCTGGGCCTGCACGTCGAACTGGGTCATCAGGTCTTCAGCCACCGGCAGGCCGGTGAACTCGTTGGCGAGATAGCCGGTCTTGAAGATTTCGAATGCCTTGCCGAAAGCCTTGTCGGAGGTCACGAAGTCAGGCTTGGCGTTGACATTGCCCGGGAAGGCGTTTGCAAGCGACACGAGCTTGGCGTTGACCTTTTCACTCATCAGATATTGGACGAGTTTCCAGGCCTCCTCCTGGTGTTTCGAGCTAGCCGAGATACCGATGCCCCAGGAGGCATAGGGAAGGCCGCGCTTTCCGGTATAGTTGTCCACGACCGGGACCGGGATGAGGTCGAACTTCAGGTTGGGGTTGCGCTTGCGGATCAGGTTCACATGCGCGAGCGAGTCGATCATCATGCCGACGCGGTTGTTGACGAATTCCTCGACCTTTTCCTGTTCGGTCTTGGTGGCAATACCGGGCGAGATGGTGCCGGCGTCGTTGAGCGATTTGACGAAGGTGAGCATGTCCACCACCGGCTTGCCTTCGAGGTCGGGCTTGCCGTTCGCCATCATCGATTGGCCCGAAGCCCACACCCAGGACATCAGGTCATTCTGGACGCCGCCGGGAGACTGCAGCGACAGGGGTAGCACCCAGCCATACTGGTTCTTGTCGGCATGGGTCATCTTCTTGGCGGCGTCGAGAAACTCCGCACGGGTCGACGGCAGCTTGGTCACGCCTGCCTGGGCGGCGAGATCCAGATTCACGAAGACCGGGTAGACGAAGGAAGCGACGGGAAACATCACCGCCTTGCCGTCGACCTTGATGATATCCGCGACCTGGGCTTTGTCGAACTTGCTGGCATCCATCAACGGATTCATGTCGGCCAGCGCACCCTGCGCGTTCAGATTGTTCACCCAGGCGCCATCGAGGCCGACGACGTCGCTGAGCGTTCCGGTTGCGGCGCCAACCGAGATCTGGTCTCGCGTGGTCGCATAGGGGCCGCTGACCAGCGTCACCTTGATGCCGGGGTTTGCGGCCTCGAAGTCATTCATGATTGCCCTGAGCGAGCCGGCCGGCAATTCCGGCTCCCACCATTGGGTGAATTCCAGCGTCGTGTCCGCCGCCATGGCGCCGGTTGCGCCAAGCAACCATGCGGCCGCGGCGATTTTCAGCATCGCGGGTTTTATACGAAACGTCATATTCTCCTCCTTCTTCTAAGATCGACCGCACAATGCCGCCGATCGTCTGGTTATTCAGAAGTCTTCTTTCGCAGGCGCCTCACTCTCGCCTGCGGTCTTCCACGGATCTTCAGATCGCCAGATGCGTCTCGGGATCGAAGAAATGGAACTTGGCATCATCCACGGCCAACTGGATTTCCGAGCCGGCGCGGACGGCGCTGATCGGCTCGAACCTCGCCACCGCGTTCGATGCCAGGCCAAAATCGTCCACCGCGTCCGGGTCGCCGGAATCCACCCGGACCGCGTCGATGTTCAGGTGGACGATCTGTTCGGAGCCGAGTTCCTCGATCGAGGTCACCTTTGCCGGTATCGTCTGATACTTGCGCCCGGATTCGAGGCTGCTGTCATAGAGATCCTCCGGTCGGATCCCGAACACGACCTTGCGCCCGGCATACGACCGCAAGCCCGGCCTGCGTTCGAAGGCTGCATCCTGCAGCCGTATGGCGAAGGCGGCGGATGTCAGTTCGTCGCCCTTCAGCGTCGCCTCGAAAAGGTTCATCGAAGGAGAGCCGATAAAGCCGGCAACGAAGGCGTTCACCGGCGATTCATATAGCCTCTTGGGTGTGTCGACCTGCTGCAGCACGCCGCCTTTCAACACCGCGACCCTGTCCCCCATCGTCATCGCTTCGATTTGGTCGTGGGTGACGTATATGGTCGTGACGCCGAGCTGCTTTTGCAGGCTGGTGATTTCGGCGCGCATTTGAACACGCAGCTTCGCGTCCAGATTGGAAAGCGGCTCGTCCATGAGAAAGGCCGCCGGCTCGCGCACCATGGCGCGGCCCATGGCAACCCTTTGACGCTGTCCGCCTGATAGGTTGGCGGGCTTGCTGTCCAGCAGCGACGTCAGCTGAAGGGTTTTGGCGATCTCGTCGACGCGCTTTTTGCGCTCGGCCTTCGGCTTGCCTGCCAGCCGCATCGAAAAGGCGATGTTTTCAAACACCGTCATATGCGGGTAGAGCGCATAGCTCTGGAAGACCATCGCGATGTCGCGATCCTTTGGCGGCATATCGACGACGTCGACGCCGCCGATCCGAAGGCTGCCGCTGGTGATGTCCTCCAATCCCGCGATCATTCGCAACGCGGTGGATTTGCCGCAGCCAGACGGGCCGACGAGAATCAAGAACTCGCCATCCTCGACCGATAGGTTCAATTGATCGATCGCTCGAAAATTGTTCCCGTAGGTCTTGCAGATATTCTCAAGAACGACTTCTGCCATCTTCCTCCCTCCACAAGTCCAAGCCACTGATTTTGTAATTATTCGTGGCCGGCGTTCACTTGCGAAATATTTCCTCGGATAGTTTCAATCTATGTTCCGGTATCGAGCCGCGCATATTTCAGTTCGACCGCCGACGGAGCGTTCGCCGATGCCAGGAGTTCCGTGACCTGTTCGTCGGTCGGAAGCGCCTCGCGCCCGCCACGCCCCGTTATCGACAATGCCGCGGCCGCGGCCGCGAATGCGACCGCGCCCGCGGTGTCGGCTCCGCGCGTCAATGCTTGGGCATAGGCGCCATGAAAACAGTCGCCGGCGCCGGTCGAGTCGACGACGGCAACCCGGTGGGGAGGCAAGTGCCAAAGCCCTGTTTCGTCGCGCCCGCGATAATAGACGCCCCTGCCGCCATCTGTCAGAACCACGGCGGACCGCGACGGCAACCACAAGGCGTCGAGCATCTCAGCGGGCGATCTCCGGCCCGTGGCGACCTGGGCAAAGCCCAGGGGAAGTATGAGATGATCGCATAGCGCGATCAGTTTCTCGGTGGCCGGCCCGCCGCTCCATTCGATATCGCCGAGGATCGCAAGGCCGAGATCGCGAGCCCGAGCCACGACATCCAGCGACCGGATCGCGTAACTGTCGACGATCAGGACGGTCGCGCGGCTGAGGACCTCGTCCGGAAAGTCCGGCGCGGTGCCCAGCATCGCTTCGTCGTCATACGCGATGAACCGCTCTCCATCCGAGCCGACGGTGATCCGTGAGCGCACCGGGCGCGCGCGCGGATGGCGCGGCGCGAATGCAGTTTCAACGCCGCTGGTAATGAGATCGCACAGCACGGCGTCGTCCGCGGCACTGGCCAGCCATCCGATGAACCCGGCGGTTCCGCCGAGCCGCGCGACGGCGGCAAGCGCCGTCGCGACATTTCCACCGAAGGCCTGGGCACTCTGCAGAACCTTCCCCTTGCCCGCCGACAACGGCTGATCGACATAGACGATGTCGTCGATCGCGATAGCGCCGAAGCCGAGGATTGAGGGGACGGTGGGCATCGTTCAGGCACCCGCCTTCGCCAGGGCGTCTTGCGCCGAAAGGCCGTCATGGATGACACCCCGAAAGGCAAGCGCTGCCTTCTGCGGATCGCCGTGCCCCCAGAGATTGCGGCCGACCACGGCGCCGCGGGCGCCGGCGCGTATGGCATCCGCCGTCTGCTGAAGGGCGCCGAGCAGCGTATCGGTCTTTGGACCACCCGCGATAACAACCGGCACCGGGCAGGTGCGGACGGTCTCTCGGAACGACTCGAAATCGCCCGTATAGCCTATCTTGATCACGTCGACGCCGGACTCGTAGCCGATGCGCGCCGCATAGGCGATCTCGTCGGGGGTGAAGACGATTTTTGCTCCGTCGGTGAAATCGCGAGGGTAGATATGCGCCACGACAGGCATGCCGTAGCGGGCCGCCGCATTCACTGAATCGGTCAGCCAGCGTATGTACTTGCCCTCGGTCGCGCCGCGCACCGGAATGGCCACGGCCAACGCATCGGCCCCCGCGCGCACCGCATCCTCGGGCGTTGCGATCAGCTCACTGATGCGATCGTCGGGGGTGAAGCAGCCCGCCTGGATCACCAGAGAGGCTTTGCCCGCGTATTGCGGCCATAGATGGCGCGCGGTGCCGGGCTGGATGCTGACGTAGTCGGGTTTGCCCGCCATGACCCGCGCCAGCGCGCCCGGCAGGTCGGCAAGCCCTCCTTTGCGGACATCGCCATAGCCGACAAAGTGGTCGACCGCGCCGCCAAAAAGGTTTCCCGATGGATGCGAAAAGAGGCGCGCCAGGCGCACCTTGGTTCCTAGGCTCATGAGTACAGAATTCTCCAATGGTTTAGTTCCGAAACCCTGAGCCTAGTTTTTTCGAAAGAAACAAGAAAAGCAATCTTTCGAAAGCTTTCGAATTTGCATATTTTTGGTAGAGTGAACCGAGGCCAGAGCGAGTGTCTGGCGCATGGAGGCAAGGACAGGGCAATGTTGTCGGAGCAGAGACGCCAGGCGATCCTGGGTGAGGTGCAACGCAGCGGGCAGGTTCGCACGAAGGACCTGTCCGACGATTTTGACGTGTCGGAAGTCACGGTGCGCTCCGACCTCGAGATCCTGGACCGCAAGGGGCTTCTGACCAAGACCCGTGGCGGGGCGGTGACCCGGACCACCGATTCGACCACGGCCGCGTTTGCCCGGCGGATGCAAACGAACCTCGATGCAAAGAAGCGCATCGCCCGGGCAGCGGTCGAACTGTTCGAGGACAACCAATCGGTCATCTTCGACGGCGGCTCGACATTGATGCAGGTTGCCATGCTGTTACCGCCGCTCAACAATGTCGTGGTCGCGGCCACGGCGATGAATATCGTCCAACATCTGATGCATCGGCCCGGGCTCGACGTTCACATGATCGGCGGCCGCGTCTATCCGGACACGGTGAGCACGCTGATCACCGATGCCGATACGGCTCTCGGCGGCCTGGTAGCGCATCAGGTTTTTGTTGGAGCGCATGCGATCGACTCGTCGCTGGATGTGGTCGACGTGAACGAAGACATGGCGCGAACGAAGCGAAACCTCGTTCGCATGGCCCGGCGCGTTGTCCTCCTCGCCGATTCGAGCAAATGGGGTGTCAGCGGCACCTCCAAGGCATTTTCCCTGTCGGGCGTCGATGTGGTGATCACCGACGATGGCCTGCCCGGTCCAATTCGCACCCAGCTTGAGAGGACCCGAGCCAAGGTGATCTATGCCTGATGCCGTAGCGGCCCCTGACTCAACGGGAAGATCCAATGCATGCATGACCGACGGGCTTGGTATCGGCGCCCGGCCGTTTTTCATGTCCGGCATTTTTTCCTCCCAAGGCCGGCATTCTTCCGATGCCGCCAGCGTTTTCGCATGTTGCATAAAAATTTTACGCGCGTCAATATTTAAAATGTTGTATAGCGCTTTTCGAAAGTGATCCGCTTCCGTGGCAGGGACCGGGCAAACGACGACTCACTGGGAGGTACGACAGGAAATGCAGGCAAAATCACAAGCCAAGCTTGGCATCGGCGTCATCGGATGCGGCAACATCTCGATGACCTATCTGCGCAATGCCGCGCTCTTCGGCGGCGTCAAACTGCGCGCCTGCGCCGACATCTCCGCCGACATGGCGGCATTGCGGGCAAAGGAATATGGCATCCGTGCGCTCGGTGTCGATGCGCTGCTCGCCGACCCCGAGATCGATCTCGTCCTCAACCTGACCATTCCGGCGGCACATTTCGACATTTCGTTTTCAGCCCTTTCGGCCGGAAAACATGTCTTCACCGAAAAGCCGCTGGCGACGTCGGCCAGTGACGGGCGCCGGCTGGTGGCGGAGGCGGCCAAGCGCGGCGTGCTGCTCGGCTCGGCGCCGGATACGTTCCTCGGCGCCGCCGGACGCCGCGCGCGCCGCTTGATGGACGAGGGCGCGATCGGCCGCCCGGTCACCGGCACCGCCTTCATGATGGGACGCGGCATGGAGCACTGGCACCCCAATCCGCAATTCTACTACCAGCCGGGCGGCGGCCCGGTGTTCGACATGGGACCCTATTACCTGACCATGCTGGTCAACCTGCTTGGCCCCGTAGCCCGCGTCATGGCGATGGCGACTAAGGGACAGGAGGAACGGCTGATATCAGCCGAGGGGCCATTCAAGAACACGACGTTCAAGGTCGGCACGCCGACCAACGTACTGTCGCTGCTCGAATTCCGCTCCGGCGCCACCGTGACCTTCGGCGCCTCGTGGGATGTCTTCAAGCATTCCAACCACCCGATTGAACTGCATGGCACGGAGGGTTCACTGCGCCTGCCCGATCCCGACACGTTCGGCGGCACCGTCTCGCTGTCGGAACGCGGCGCCGACTGGAAGGATTTTGCCAGCGAAGGCGAACTTTACGGTGCCCGCAATTGGCCCTATGCGGCGCCCGACCGCGCCAATTACCGCATGCTCGGCGTCGCCGATCTGGTGCGCTCGCTGAAGACAGGGGCAACGCCCCGCGCGTCCGGCACTCTGGCGCTGCATGTGCTGGAGATCATGGAGGCGATCCTGCATTCCGGCGAAACGAAAAGCTCGGTCGCCATTGCCGGCGATGTCGTCCAGCCGGCGCTGCTGACCGAGGACGAGGCACGCAGTCTTCTCGCTTAGGCGCAGTGATGGTGGAGATGGTGATGACGCTCGATCCGGATGCGCTGCGCGTGCTTGAAATCGGCCGCGCGGCCGGCGGCGAGCCGTTCGAGAACGGCAGGGTGGCCGCGGCGCGGGCCGCCTACGACGCTTCTTTTCCGACACAGCAGGGCGAGCACGAGCCGGTGGCAGCGACCTCGCAACAAGCGATCGACGGGCCGAATGGCCCGATTACGATCCGCATCCACCGCGGCACCGGCGCGCCACGGACCGGAGCGCGCGCCGTGCTCTATCTGCATGGCGGCGGCTGGGTCATCGGCAGTCTCAACTCACATGACGAGATCTGCCGCTGGCTGGCCAATCTGGGCAACGCCGTCGTCGTCTGCCCCGACTATCGGCTGGCGCCGGAGCACAAGTTTCCGGCAGGGCTCGAGGATTGCACGGCGGCGCTTCGCTTCATGGCCGAGAACGCCGGCGAACTGGGCATCGACCCGGCCCGCATCGCCGTCGCCGGCGACAGCGCCGGCGGCAACCTAGCGGCCGTGCTGGCGTTGCTCGCCCGCGATGGGCAGGCACCGCCGCTTGCCGCACAGATCTTGATCTATCCCAACACCGATGCCCGCCAGACGGCGGACAGCTATCGGCGTTTCGGCGACGGCTTCGGGCTCACCGCCGCCACCATGGCCTGGTTCCGCAACCACTATGTGCGAACGCCCGCCGACGTCACGGACTGGCGTGTCTCGCCGCTGCTTGCGTCAAGCCTGGCCGGCGGCGCGCCTGCGTTCGTCGTGATCACCGGTCACGACATCCTTGCCGACGAAGGCATGGCCTATGCCGAACGCCTGCAAGCCGACGGCGTGCCTGTGGTGCTGAGGCGCTGGCCGGGCCAGATCCACGGCTTCGTCTCGATGGGCCGCCACATACCGGCCGCGCGGCAAGCGGTGAGCGAGGCGGCGGGCTGGCTGCGACTGCAGACGCGTGCTCAGGCCGACTGACGCATCACCAGTGTCGCGCCGAGCTTGACGTTGCGCGCCACCCCCTGGCCGGGCGGATCGGCCTCGTCCAGCAAGGCCAGCAATATCTCGACGCTGCGGCCGGCCATGGCGGCGAAATCCTGCGCCATGGTGGTCAGCGCCGGACAGGTGTAGCGGCTCAGCGGATGATCGTCATGGGCAGCGACACGGAAGTCGCAATCGGCGCGGCGGCCGATCTTCAGCCCACGCGAGAAGGCGGCGGCCATGACGCCGAAGGCGAGACGGTCGTTGGCGCACAGCAGCGTGCGCGCCGGCAGGCCGCCTTTCTCGAGCGTCCTGTCCATCCACTCATAGCCGATGCGCTCGAAATCCCAGCTGTAGTCGCCCGCCGCCTTGAGCACGACGGGTCCCAGGCCGGCTGCCTGCATCGTGTCGATATAGCTCTGCAGGCGCTCGCCGGAATTGTGGTTGACATGCGGGATGTCGACATAGACCGGCGGTTCGCCGGATCGGCAGAGATAGTCGACGATGGTCGACGTGCTCTGATGGTTGTCGTTGCCGACGAAAGGCGTGTCGCCTTCGATGTAGGTGTCGAAATAGACGATCGGAATGTCCTCGCTCATCCGCTCGAAGACACCGGGTTCGGAAACCGACCCCAAGGGAGCGACGATGGCGCCGGCGACCTTCAGCGACATCAGCGTCCTGACCGATTCCGCCTCCAGTTTCGGCGACCCGTGCGAGGAGATGACGATCGGCCAGAAACCCTCGTCGCGGCAGCGCAGTTCGATGCGGCTGACCATTTCGGCATAGAACGGATCGGCGATCGTCGGCACCACGATGCCGACATTGCGGGTGCGTTTGCGGTTGAGATTGCGGGCGAAAACGTTGGGCTGATAGTCCGACGAGCGCAGTGCCGCCTCGATGCGCGCCCGCGTCGCCGGCTTCACGCTCGCCGGATCGTCGAAGTACTTCGACAGGGTCGGCCGCGATACGCCCGACGCCTTGGCGAAATCATCCATCGTGCGGTGAGTCTTCTCCGCCATCGATATGTCCAGCCCCTTTGCGCGCGCCGCCCGCCACTTTCCGGCCGGGCAGAATCAGTCTTGCGACCGTTGCCGTGAGGCAGCATTGCTTGACCGAACTTATTCAGTCAAATTTTCCCGTTTCCAATACAAACTCTGAACCATTGCGCGCGTCAAATTATTTATTGACGCTCTCAAATCGGCAACCTAGGCTTCGCGCCTGCACGGATATGGAGAAAAGGCCCCGGCAACCGGGCGCCAGCCATCCAGCAAATGGTGAGGATATGAAGAAACTGGTTTGCGCCGGCGAGATCCTGGTCGAGATCATGGCCGAGCGCATCGGCCAGAGTTTCCGTGCCCCCGGCCCGCTGGTCGGCCCGTTTCCCTCCGGCGCGCCGGCGATCTTCATCGACCAGGCGGCACGGCTCGGCCAGCCGGCAGGCCTGATCGCGGCCGTCGGCGACGACGATTTCGGGCATTTGAACATCGAGCGCCTGCGTGCCGATGGCGCCGACATCTCGGCCATCAAGGTGCACCGGGGGGCCGCGACCGGAACCGCCTTCGTCACTTACGAGACCGACGGCAGCCGGCACTTCGTCTACAACATCAAGCACAGTGCGGCCGGCCTGATCGAGATCGGCCCCGAGGCGCGCGCGCTGCTGGCCGGCGCCGATCATTTTCACGTCATGGGCACCTCGCTGTTCTCACCCGAAGTGATCGAGGTGGCGCGCGACGGGATTGAGGCGGTCAAGGCGCGCGGCGGCACGGTCTCCTTCGACCCCAACATCCGCAGGGAGATGCTTGATCTGCCGGGCATGCGCGACGCCTTGCACTTCGTGCTGACGAAGACCGATGTGTTCCTGCCGAGCGGGCCGGAACTGTTCATCTTCACAGAGGCAACCGACGAAGAAAGCGCGGTGCGTGAGATGCTGGACCGCGGGATTTCCACCGTGGTCGTCAAGAAGGGTGCGGACGGTGCCGTTCACTACGATCAAGCCGGACGAACCGCCGCGCCTGGCTACGCCGTCGACGAAATCGATCCGACCGGTGCCGGTGACTGTTTCGCGGCGGCCTTCGTCTCCTTCTGGCTGCGCGGGGCGGCGCCCGAGACCGCGTTGCGCATCGCCAATGGCTGCGGCGCGCTGGCGGTGACGAAGAAGGGACCGATGGAAGGCATCGCCTCGCTCGCCGCTGTCGAGGCGTTCCTCGCGACAGCCAAGGCCGGAGCGCCGGCATGAGCCAGGCGACCGATAGGCTGGCGGCCATCGCGGCGCGCCGCGCGGTGGGCGAACGCTGCGGCATCGCATCGATCTGCTCGGCCCATCCACTGGTTATTGAAGCGGCGCTGCGCCACGGCAAGGCGCGCGGCGCCGATGTGCTGATCGAGGCCACCTGCAACCAGGTGAACCACGAAGGCGGCTATACCGGCATGGCCCCCGCCGATTTCCGCCGCTTCGTCGAGACGATCGCTGGCAAGGTCGGTTTTTCCCTCGACAGGCTGGTGCTGGGCGGCGACCATCTCGGTCCCAATCCGTGGAGACACCTGCCGGCGGCCGAGGCCATGGCGAAGGCTTCGCGCATGGTCGACGCCTATGCCGAGGCAGGCTTCACAAAAATCCACCTCGACGCCAGCATGGGCTGCGCTGGCGAAGGCGCGGCACCGCCCGACGTGACGATCGCTCATCGCGCCGCCGAACTCGCCGAAGTGGCAGAGGCCGCGACGCAACGAACGGGCGGCGCCATGCCCATCTACGTCATCGGCACTGAAGTGCCTGTCCCCGGCGGCGCCCTGGAAGCAATGGACCATCTGGCGGTGACGACACCGGAGGCGGCCCTAGAAACCGTGCGCATCCACCGCGAAGCCTTCAGCCGGCGACGCCTCGACCAGGCCTTTTCACGGGCGCTCGGCGTCGTCGTGCAGCCGGGCGTCGAATTCGGCAATGCCGAAGTGATTACCTACCAACCGGACCGCGCGCGGACGTTGGCCGGCACATTGCGGGACCTGCCGCAATTCGTCTTCGAGGCGCATTCGACCGACTACCAGCCGGGTGCGGCACTGAACAAGCTGGTCGATGACGGCTTCGCCATCCTCAAGGTCGGGCCATGGCTGACCTTCGCGCTGCGCGAAGCGCTCTATGGTTTGAGCCACATCGCCGACATTCTTGCCCCCGACACCTCGCGCGAAACCCTGCCGGCGGCGATGGAGCGCGTCATGCTGGCGGCGCCGGGCCACTGGAAAAGTTACTATCACGGCTCCGAGGTCGAGCAGCGGATCGAACGGCATTTCTCCTACAGCGATCGTATCCGCTACTATTGGCCGGCGCCAGGCGCCCAGGAGGCCGTTGGTGCTCTGATGCAGGCGCTCGGCGACCGCGATATCCCCTCACCCCTCATCAGCCAGTATCTCAGCCGTCTCGGCGGTGCGGTGGCGAATGGATCCATCGCGCCCAAGGCAAGGGAACTGCTGATCGCTGGCGTGACGGAAGTTCTCGACATCTATGCCGGCGCAACCGGCTGACCACAGCTACGGCTTGGGCATCAGGACTAGCGCGCCCGTGGTGCGGCGCGATTCCAGATCGCGGTGCGCCTCGGCGGCGTTGGCGAGAGCGTAACGTGTTGGCGGCTCGAGCCTGACCACGCCCTGGCGAAGCGCCTGGAAAAACCTGGCGACATGGGTGCCGAGCTTGTCCGGGTTGTCGGTGTAGTGGGCATAATTGGGCCGCGAAATGGTCAGCGACTTCGACGCGAAGCGGCCGATATCCCAATTGCCGATCGGTCCTGAAGCCTGGCCGAAACTGACGAGATGGCCGCGCACGGCGAGCGCCGCGAGCGAGCCTGCGAATGTGTCATTGCCGACCGCGTCATAGACGACATCTGCGCCCCTGCCCCCGGTCAGCCGCATGACGGCCTCGGTAAAATCCTCGCGGGAATAGACGATGACATGGTGCGCGCCGAGACGCTCGACGATGCGCGCCTTGTCGTCGCTCGACACCGTCGCGATCACCGTCGCGCCGAGATGGCGCGCCCATTGCACCAGCAACTGGCCGATGCCGCCGGCCGCCGCATGGATGAGGACGATGACGCCCGGCCTCACAGCATGAACGTCATGCAGCAGGAAACTCGCGCTGACGCCTTTGAGCAGGCCGGCCGCGGCGATCTCATCCGCAATATCGTCCGAGAGATGCACCAGCAGTTCAGGTGCCATGTTGCGCCGCTCACTGTAAGCGCCGACCGGCGGACAAGCGTAGGCGACGCGGTCGCCGATTGAGAAACCCGATACCGCCGGACCAACCGCCTCGACGATGCCGGCCGCCTCCATGCCCGGCACGCCGGGCGGTTGCAGCAGGTCGAAGAAACCGGTGCGGCAGTAAACATCGATGAAATTGACGCCGATCACCGTGTGACGGATCCGCGCCTCGTTCTGTGCCGGCGGCGGCAGGGCGATGTCCTCGAGCCGCAATTCCTCCGGGCCGCCATAGCGCTCGACGACGATCGCGCGGGTCGTTGCGGCCTGGCCCGCACCGACGATCGACGCGACACGAGGGATGTCTATTGGCGGTGTCGGCACGACAATCGTCCGGGGTGGTCTCGTGTCAACCGGCGCATCCGCGTTTCGGCGCCTCAAAAGATTGCGCACCGCCGCGAAGCCGGCCTGATAGATGCCTTCGGTGACCAGCGTCACCAGTTCGTCGCGGCGATGCACCGGCGGGTTGAACTCGGAACGCCATTCCCAGAAAGTCGCGTTGCCGTCGGTCACCGGCTTCAACCGCAACGAGGCGACATAGCCCATCAGCGGCAGCGGTGCTTCGAGCAGGCAATAGCTCAGCCGTCGGTCCTTGTCGGACAGCGCCAGCAATTGCTCGCGCAACTCGCCGCCATCGTTCAGCTTGAAGTGGCGCACGCAGCCCACCGCATCGACCGGCTCGCCATCCTCGATCTCGCTGAAGGCGATCGCCGGATGCCAGCGGTCATGGCCGTTGAAGTCGCGCAGGATCGCCCAGACCTCGTCTACCGGTGCGTCGATGATCGTGCTTTGGCAAACCCTGACCATCGGCCGGCGTCAACGCCCGAACCGGTGTTTCAGCGCGGTCAGCGCGGTCTGGAACACGCTGTTGCCGATGTGATGCATCAGGGCGGCCTCGCGATCGGGCGCGCAGTCGAACTCCGCCTGCCATTCCGCGAGTGTCAGATTGCCGTCGGTGATGGGCGTCAACGACAGCGTGGCGACATAGTTCTCCACCGCCATCGGGCTTTCCAGGATGGCGTAGCTGCACGACAGGTCGTAATCGGACAAAGCCAGCAGCCTTTCGCGGATGCGGCCGCCGTCCTTCAGGGTGAAATTCCTGATGCAACCAATCTGGTCGGCCTGCGCGTTCTGCTCGATGCGGCTTTCGGCAACGAACGGCGCCCAGCCTGGCAGACCGTTGAAGTTGCGGACGAGCTTCCACACCTCCGCCGCCGGTGCCGATATGACCGAGGAGACATAGACCTTGGTCATTTAAGGCGACCCGCCAGCATCTGCGACCGCAATGCGTCAGTGGTCGCGGTCGTCATCGTCGTCCTTGGCGGCCTTGCCCTTACCCTTCTTGTCGCGGGTCAGGCTGGAAATGTCCTTGGCGTCGCGCAGCACGTCGGTCATGCGGCCGAGCGAACCGCCTTCGATGCCGATCTCCTTCATCAGATTGTCGATCATCGGCGCCTGCACCCGGTAGCGTAGCGCGGAATCGATGACCTCGTCGGTGACGTTGCGGTTGCCGCCGCCCGCGCCGCCATTGATGCCGTCGACATGCAGGATCTTGATGCCGTCGATCTTTTCCATCGGCTTGACGCTTTCACGGATGATGCCTTCCATATGGTCGAGCAGCTTGCCGCGCAGACGGCCGGCGCGTGCCTCGCTCGACAGCAGGTTCTCAGCCTCGTTGAGCTGCCGGTTGCCCGCGGCGTCGACTTCGTAGCGCTGGGCCGCGGCAAGGGCGTGGATCTTCTCCGCCTCCGCTGCGGCCACCGCGGCGATCTTCTGCGCTTCGGCCAGGCTTTTCGCCGCCTTCATCTCGGCATCGGCTGCCGAAGTGATGCGCAGTGCCTCGCGCTCGGCCTCGCGCTGCGCGCCGATCAGGTCGGTCAGCTTGCGGCGCTCGGCGATCTCGCGCTCGCGGGCGGTGAAGGCCTGTTCCTCGGCCTGGACGGCCTTGGCACGCACAGCTTCCGAAGCCGCGATCGCGGAGGAGCGCTCCTGCGTCTTCTTGGCGATGTCGATCGCCTTCTGAATCTCGGCGATCTCGATCTTCTGGTCGCGGTCGACACCCAATTGCCTGATGTCGCGGTCCTTGATCAGCCTTGCTTCCTCAATGCCGCGCTCGGTGGTGATGCGGGCACGCTCGACCTCCTCGCTGGCCGAAATCTCTGCCTCCTCGAAGGCCTGGCGCTTGGCGATCTGCAGCGCTTCGAGGTGACGCTCGCGTTCGATGCGGACGTCGTCGACGACGCGCTCCTGGGCGATGCGCGCCGTCTCGGTGGCCTGGTTCTCGACGATCTCGGCGCGGCGTTTTTCAGCCTCTGCCCGCGTCACTTCCAGCGCCTTTTCGGCGAGCGCGATCTGGCGCTCGAGCTCGGCGACCTCGAGCAGTTTCTTGCGTTCGATCTCCAATTTGCTTTGCGCGCCCTCACGCTCGATGCGGGCCTTCTCCAGTGACAGTTCAAGCGCGATCTGCTCGCGCTCGGTCAACTCGCGCATCTTCATCTCGGTCTCGTCCAGCGAACGGCGGCGCGCGATCTCGCGGCGCTGCGTGTCCTCCTCGCTCTTGATGCGCTCCTCGGTGATGTTACGCTCCTGGTTGAGCCGGGATTTCTCGACCGCTTCGCGCGACGAAAGCTGCGCCTGCTCGGATTCCTGGTCGCGCAGCGCGCGCTCAATGGCGAGCTCCGAGCGCTGCGCGGCGCGGCGGATCTCGACCTCGCGCTCCTGTTCGAGGCGGGCATATTCGCTGTCGCGATCGATCTCCAGCACCTTGCGCTGGGTGTCGAGATTCTGGTTGCGGATATCGACCAGCGTGCGCTGCTCGATCTCGTTGCGCATGCGGCGGCGGGTCTCGATCGATTCCGTCAATTGCGTCAGGCCTTCGGCGTCGAAGGCGTTGGACGGGTCGAAATATTCTAGGCTGGTCTGGTCGAGATCGACGATGGCGACGCTTTCGAGCTCAAGCCCGTTGGCTGCGAGCGACTCCTCGGCCAGCCGGCGCACCTTGGCGGCGTAGTCGCCGCGCAATTCGTGCATCTCTTCCAGCGTCATCTGGGCGGCGACGGTGCGCAGCGCGCCGGCAAACTTGCCTTCCAGCAATTCGCGCAGGCTGTCGGGCTGCAGCGTGCGGCGGCCGAGCGTCTGCGCGGCGGCTGCAACCAGTTCGCGGTGCGCGCCGACACGGACGAAGAACTCGGCGATCAGGTCGACGCGCATGCGGTTGCGGGTGATCAGCGCCAGCGCGTCCTCGCGGCGCACTTCGATGCGCAGGACGTTCATGTTGACCGGGGTGATCTCGTGCAGGACCGGGATGACGAAGGCGCCGCCATTGACCACCACCTTCTCGCCCATGAAGCCGGTGCGCACGAACGCCGTCTCCTTGGTCGAGCGGCGATAGAGCCAGCGCAAGATGTATACGGCGATCACCACGACGACCGCCGCAATGATCAGCCACAACAGGAAAGCGCCAAAGATCTGCGCGTCCATGAATTATCCTCCCCAAGACAATGCGGCCGGCGCGAGGCGACCGATTTCAAACATCCACCCGCACGGTGGCGAAGTCCAATTCTTCATGCCCGCCTCTGCAGCTTCGGCGTGATCGCGTTGAACGCGGCGATCGCCGCATCGACGAAGGGCGTGTCGTTGATGTTGGCCCGCACCCGCTCGACATGGCGCAAAGGCGTGCCGCGCACCGTCTTCTCGATCGCCTCGAACAGAGCGTTGTCGGCTTCCGGATCATGAAAGGGCTGACCCGGCGCGTCCAGCATCGAGACGCCGCCTTCCGGCAGCAGGAAGCGCACCGGGCCGTTCATGGCGTTGAGCCGCGCTCCGATCCATTCGCCGAAGGCGCGGTTCTCGTCGCGCGTGGTGCGCATCAGCGTGACGTTCGGGTTGTGGATGACGAATTTGCGGCCGCGGAATTTCTCCGGCACGCTGTCGCGCGGGCCGAAATTGACCATGTCGAGCGCGCCGGTCGAGCCGATATAGGGCAGACCCGTACGGATCGCGGCGCCGAAGCGATCCTGCGTCGCCGGGAAGACGCCGCCGACGATCATGTCGGCCACTTCCGTCGTGGTAAGATCGAGGACGGCCGACAGTAGCCGGGAATCGCCGAGATTTTCCATCGCCCGCCCGCCAATGCCGGTGGCATGGAAGACGAGGCAGTCATAGTCGGCTTCGAGGCGTTTCGTCACCGCCTGCACCAAGGGCGTGGTGACACCAAACATGGTGATGCCGACGGCCGGCCGCGCCAGCTTTCGCCTGGCTTCCCAGGCTTCGGCGTTGGGCAATTGCGCAACCATGCCGGCCATGGCGTGCGCGGCGTTGGAGAGCACCTGCTCGGTGATCGAGTTCAGCCCCTGCACATCGGCGACCGAATGGAACATCATAATGTCGGCGCCGCCGACATATTTGGCGACATCGCCGGCCGCCACCGTCGAGACCATCAGCTTCGGGATTCCAACCGGCAGCATGCGCATGCCTGACGTCGCCAGCG
This sequence comes from Mesorhizobium erdmanii, assembly GCF_013170725.1. Lineage (NCBI taxonomy): Bacteria > Pseudomonadati > Pseudomonadota > Alphaproteobacteria > Hyphomicrobiales > Phyllobacteriaceae > Mesorhizobium > Mesorhizobium erdmanii. Next base: position 5,300,275 of record NZ_CP033361.1, read on the forward strand.
TCGTGCCGCCGGAACCGCCCGCCGAGATGACACCGCCGATGCGCGGCTCACGCTCGATCCAGCGTGCGAAAGCTTCCGCCATGGCGCTGACCGAACCGCCGCGATCATTTGTGAAGACGGCGGAGGATCCACGCGCGTGCATGCCGGCCACCTGCATGGCGGGCACGTCGGCGCTGGTCGGCTTTCCCGATGTCGACAGGTCGACGGTGCGGACAGGCAGACCAAGCGACTTCAGCCGGTCGGCAACGAAGCGCAATTCCTTGCCCTTGGTGTCGAAGGTGCCGACGACCAGCACGGTCCTGCCGATGCGTTCGGCAAAGGGGATGGCGAAGACCTTCTTCAGGTCGTCTTGCGGTGCCGTCTTATCGAGGGCCGCCTGCCGCAACTCGGTGACCGGCACGTTCCAGCGGTTGGGCAATTCGGTGACCGGGCGATAGACGCCGTTTTGCGGCATCGGCTCGGTCGAACCAGCGCCAGCCCGGTCGACGCGATAGACCTCCGCCAGCTGTTCCCTGGCCTGCGCCACTTCCGCCGGCGTGACCGGTGCTTCCTCGGCATGGCGGCCGACGCCGAGCAGCCGCTGCTGCAACTCACGGTCGGCGGCGAGCGCCTTGGCGTCCATCAGCCGGTTGATGCGGCCATTGACCATGATGGCGACATGGTTCGACACCGCGGTCGCCACACCGATATTCTGCTCGATGACCAGCACCGCCATCTCGCCTTCGGCGGCGAGGTCGACCAGCATCTTTTCGACCTGGTCGACGATGACTGGCGCGAGGCCTTCGGTCGGTTCATCCATGACCAGCAGTTTTGGATCGCTGAGCAGCGCGCGCGAAATCGCCAGCATCTGCTGTTCGCCGCCCGACAGCTGCGAGCCGCCATTGCCGCGGCGCTCGGCCAGGCGCGGAAAGGTCTGGTAGACACGCTCGACGGTCCAGCTGGCATCGCGCCTGGTGCCGGCAGCGAGACGCAGATGCTCGTCGACCGTCAGGCTCGGCCAGACACGGCGTCCCTGCGGCACATAGCCGACGCCGAGGCGATGAATTTCGTGCGGCTCCAGGGACGTGATCTCCCGGCCATCGACGCGGATCGAACCGGACTTCGCCCGCTTCAGGCCGACAATGGTGTTGCAGAGCGTCGACTTGCCCATGCCGTTGCGGCCGACCACTGACAGCACGCCGCTTTCCAGCGTCAGCGACACGCCCTGCAGCGCATGGCTTTCACCGTAGAAGACCTGCAGGTCTTCTATCCGCAGCATTGCCTTGGCGATCTTTCCGGGACGCTCAGCCATGCTTGCCCCCGAGATAGATCTCCTGGACCTCGGGATCGGCTTCGATCTCCTGTGGCGTGCCTTCCTTGAACAGGCGGCCATTGTGCATCATCGAGACATATTCAGAGACGCGCAACGCCACATCGAGATCATGCTCGATGATGATGTAACCGATATGCTTGGGCAGCGCGTTGAGAATAGCGACGAGGTCGTGGCGTTCGGTCGGCGACAGACCGGCCGCCGGCTCGTCGAACAGGATGAAGCGCGGCGCGCCGGCCAGCGCCAGCGCGATCTCCAGCTGGCGCTGCTGGCCATGGCTCAGCGTCGCCACCAGCGTGTCGCGATGGGCTTCGAGATGCACGGCGTTGAGGATCGATTCCGCCTGCACCATGTTGACGTCTGATGCCGCCGGCCGCAGCAGCGAGAACCGCCGGCGCGAGACACCACGGCAGGCGAGAAAGATCGAATCGAGGACCGACAGGCCCTTGAACAATTGCGAAATCTGATAAGTGCGTCGCAGACCGCGCCGGATGCGTTCGTGCGGCGGCAGGTCGGTGATGTCCTCGCCGAAGAAGCGGATGCGTCCCGCCGTCGGCAGGAAATCACCGGTCACCGCGTTGAACAAGGTGGTCTTGCCGGCGCCGTTGGAGCCGAGGACCGCGCGCCGTTCGCCGGCCGCGATCCTCATGTTGATGCCCGAGAGCGCCACCAGCGCCCCGAAATGCCGCGCCACGCCATCGAGCTCCAGCGCATAGGCGCCGGTGCTCTGGAGACGGTTTGCTGCGAGGCTTTCGGTCACTGGCGGCTACTTCAAACGTCCGGTGTTACGGGCAGCTCGGATTATCGCGGTTGACCGCGCCGAGCTTCATGAACTCGTCCTCGGGAATGCCGAGCGTCTGATTGACCTGCGGCACGACCTTGACCAGCTTGTTGAGGAGATTGCCGTCGGCGCCTTCGGTGACCTCGGTCAGGAAGATGTCGGCGATGGCGTTGCGGTTCTTGTCGAGCGACACCTTGCCGGTCGGCGTGTCGAAGGACAGATTCGACAGTGCGTCGCGCAGCTTCTTGCCGCCGTCGGAGACATCGCCGCCGACCTTGTCGAGGCCAAGCAGCGTCGCCTTCATGTCGACATAATAGCCGTGCGCGAAAAGCGAGGGCGACGGGAAGGCGCCCGGCTGCTTCTTGTAGGCTTCGACGAAGGCCTTCCAGGCCGGCGCGTCATTGGTGTCGGCGGTCGGGCCAGCGGATGGCGTGCCCTTCAGCACATCCTTCAACTTGCCTTTCGAGGTCAGCACCGTCTGGTCGACGGTGATCGAGCCGCCGATCAGCGGCGCGGTGCCGCCGCCCTGCTGGTACTGGGTCAGGAAGTTGACGGCATCGGCGCCGCCGAGCGCGACGTAGATCGCATCGACATCTTCAGGGATGGCGGCGATGACCGACGAGAAATCCTTGTTGCCGATCGGCACCCAGGATTTCGACGGCACGTGGCCGCCGGCCTTGCAGAACTCTGCCATGAAGCCGAACACCTGCGTGTAGGGGAAGGAATAATCCTCGGCGACGGTGGCGACCTTCTTGTAGCCCTTGTCCTTGAAGGCATAGGTGCCGAGACCGGCCATCCACTGTGCGCCGTCGGTGGAGAAGCGGAAGAAATTCTCCGCCGGATTGCGCAGCGTGGTGTCCTGCGCGGCCGAGGTGCCGTTGATGAAGGTTACATCAGGCTGCGTCTTGGCGTAGTCCTTGACGGCGATGCCCTCGTCACCCGACAGCGGGCCGACCAGCACCTTGACGCCATCCTGCTCGACCAGCTTGCGCGCCGCGCGCACAGCACTGTCGGGCGAGGCGTCGGACGAGCCCTTGACGATCTCGATCTTCTTGCCGGCGACCGTGCCGTTCATCTCGGCAACCGCGGTCATGGCGCCGCGCTCGCCGTCTTCGCCGAGCACCGTGAACGGTCCCTCGAAGGTGGCGAGCAGGCCGATCTTGATGGTGTCGTCGGCAGCCAGCGCCATCGAAGGCGCGGTCAGCCCGGTGAACACCGCGAGCGCCAGTAATGTCCGTCTATGCATCCTCATGGTTTTTCCTCCCGTTGATTCGTTTGCAGTGGTTCATTCCGCCCGACCGTCAAGGGCCGGGACGCAAGGACTCCTGGGCAAGATGTGGCTTGATCCTCCCCCACAACCCAAGAATTCCATCCGGTGAGACGAAGACGATCACCAGGAACACCATGCCGATCAGCGTGTTGAAACGCTCGGCGCCGACGATGTCGATGGCGAAGGTCTGCATCAGGACGACGACGACCGCGCCGAGGAACGGCCCGATCGGATGGCGCAGGCCGCCGATGACGGCAATGATCAGCACGTCGATCGCGGCGTCGACGCCGATGGTGCCGGGCGAGACGCGGCCGTTGAACCAGACCAGCAGCACGCCCGCCAGTCCGGCGATGACCCCGGCCAGCAACCAGGCGAAGACCTTGTGCGCGGTGACGTGATAGCCGAGCGCACGCATGCGGCGCGGATTGTCGCGGATCGCCTGCAAGGTCATGCCGAAGGTCGAGCGCGAGCCGTAGAGCACGGCGGCGTAGGACAGCACGGCGAGGCCAAGGCAGAGATAGTAGAAAGGCCTGGCATCACGCCAGCCGATGCCCCAGAAGACCGGCGCGCGGATGCCGGCATAGCCGGAATGGCCGTTGAAGATGGCGTAGTTCTGCTGGGCGAAATAGTAGGTCGCGGTGGCGATCGCCAGCGTGATCATGATGGTGTAGATGCCCTCGGTACGCACCGAAATCCAGCCGATCAGCGCCGAGGCCAGCGCCGCGGCAAGAACGGCGAACGGCACCGCGAGCCACCACGGCCAGCCGAAGCCGAGAATGTTGGAATTGTTGTTGCCGAGGATGGCGATGGCATAGGCTGATACGCCGGCGACGGTGATCTGCGCCAGGCTGACCATGCCGCCATAACCGGCGAGCAGCATTAGCGACAGGCCGAGCATGCCGAAGATCAGGGAATAGCCGCCGATCTGCGTCAGGAAGAAGTCCGACGCCACCAGCGGATAGAGCACCAGGGCAACGCCGAGGATGATGTGGCCGGCGCCAAGCTTCTCCAGCCAGTTCTGGCGCTGCGTTGTGCTCGTGGTGGCGATGGCCAGGCTCATCGTGCCTTCCCCATGATGCCTTGCGGCCTGACCGCCAGCGTCACCACCATGATGACGAAGGTCAGCACGATGCCATAGGTCGGGAAATAGACGAGGCCGATCTGTTCGGCGAGGCCGATGAGCAGCGCGCCTATGGCGGCGCCCGTGATCGAGCCCATGCCGCCGACGATGACGACGACCAGCGAAGCCAGGAGGTAACGGACATCCTCGCCCGGCGCGACGGACAGCGCCGAGCCACCGACAACACCGGCAAAGCCGGCCAATCCGGCGCCGACGGCAAAGACGATGGCGAACACCGCATGCACGTTGACGCCCGAGGCCTGCAGCATGGCGCGGTCGTCGACACCGGCGCGGATCATCATGCCGACCCGGGTTTTGTGCAGCATCAGCCAGAGGCCGACGCCAATGACGATCGCCGCCGCCAAAACGACGACGCGGTAGAGCGGATAGGTGAGGAAGACCGAGGCGCCGTTTGAGCGCACCGCCGTTATGACGGGCAAGGTCAAGGCGCCGTCGAGCCATTCGGGCGTGGTGATCTGGTACGTGCCGCCGGCCCACACCGCCAGCATCAAATCGGCGGCGACGATCGAGATGCCGATCGAGACCAGGGTCTGGCGCAGATCGTCGCCTTCCAGCCGACGGAAAACGAAGACCTGCATGATCACGCCGACCATGGCGAGCACGACAAAACCGGCGGCGACGCCGAGTAGCCAATATCCGGTGCGGTTGGTGACCTCGTAGCCGATATAGGCGCCGAGCAGATAGAGCGAGCCATGCGCCAGATTGACGTTGCGCATCAGGCCGAAGATCAGCGTGAAGCCCGAGGCGACGAGGAAATACAGGCCGGCCAGCGTGACGCCGTTGAGAATGGCGCTGACGAAGGCCTTCTTGGAAATCAGGACCGCGTTCAGCCAATCCGGCCAGACCGCGAAGACCAGCCACGCGATAACAGCCGCGGCAAGCAGGCCGACAACGCCCCAGGGCTGCCGGGGCGTCATGCCGCCGCTCGAGAGCGACTGAGATGGCCGGTCGAGCAGCCTCATGCCGTCAGCCGCCGGCGCTGCTCGTTCATGCGCGGCGCCTTGTGGAACTTGCCGTCCTTCATGATGGCAAGGATGCGGTTCTTGTCCTGCAGGATGCGCACATCGGCGATCGGGTCGCCATCGATCAACAGCATGTCGGCGAGGTAGCCTTCCTTGATCAAGCCGAGCTCGTCCCCCATGTTCATGATCTGGCCGCCATATTTGGTGCCGGCCTGGATGGCCTCCATCGGCGAGAAGCCGAGCATCTCGACGAAGGTCTGGATGTCCTTGGCATTGGTGCCTTGCGGCGTCCAGGCAAAGCCGTAGTCGCCGCCGATCAAGACGCGGATGCCGCGCCGGTGCATCTTCTTCATCGTATCGATGCACATTTCGAGTTCGCGCTCATATTCGAGCGACAGCGGCGAGCCCGGCTTGATGCCCCATTGCTCGGCATGGCGCGCGGTGTTGATCAGCCAGGCGATGCCGGGCGCGACGAAGTGCTTGTCCTTGACCGCCTCGAGCATGTCGAGCGCTTCCTCGTCGGCGAAGGAGGCATGGTAGATGTTCTGGATGCCGTGGCGGATGCACTGTTTGACTGAGCCGGACGAGCGCGCATGCGCCGACAGCACCTTGTTGCGGCAGCGCGCCTCGGAGGCGGCCATGGCGACCTCCTCTTCCGACATCGGCGTCTCCTCAGCGCCCATGCCGGTGATGCTTTCGCCGGACAAGTTGAGCTTGATGGAATCGACGCCGTATTTGATCAGCTGGCGCACCGTGCGGCGGATTTCCTCAGGCCCGGAAACGACGATGCCGAGATTGAGGCCTTCATGCGGAATGTGGGACGGCGAGGAGTCGCCGAGGCCGCCGACCGTGGTGATCTCCGGCCCCGCTGCGAGATAGCGCGGCCCGGGGAAACGGCCCTGATTGATGAATTTCTTGGCGACGACATCGAGGCGCGGCTTGGCGGCGGCCGCACCCCGGCCGGCGGTGAAGCCGGCGTCGAGCACCAGCTTGGCCATTTCCATGGTGACCAGCATATGCTCCTCGATTTCCATCATCTGGATCGGGTCGATGCCGGGCGCGTTGTTCCAGGACAGGTGCAGGTGGGCGTCGATCATGCCGGGCATCAGCGTCGCGCCCATGCCGTCTATCACCGTGGCACCCCCTGAAGCGCCACCGCTGTAGGAGGAGGACGACGAGGACGAGCCGTAGCGCGACGAGCCCTTGGTGATCTGCTTGATGCGGTTGCCCTGCACCAGCACCTCGCCGGTGTAGGGATATTCACCGGTCGCGTCGAGGACGCGCACATTGGTGAACAGCGTGCTGCCCGAACCGTTGCCGTTCCAGCTGTCTTCTGCCATCACAAGCCTCCCAACTTGCCGAGCGCATAGTCTTACGCCCGATCGAAAATTCTCACCTATCAACCCGTCTCAAAAAATCGGCCAGCTTCTGGCTGCTGTCACGCGGGCTTTCCACCGTGGCCCAGTGCCCGCACCGATCCAGCGACGCGAATACGGCGCCCTTGATCTTGTCGGCAAGCGCCTGGGCGACCCCTTGCGGGTTGACCGTGTCGGCATCGCCGGTGACCAGCAAAGTCGGCGCCGAGATGCGGCGCGCGTCGACGGCGGTCGCCTTGGCCAGCGCCTCGCAAGTGCGAGCATAGGATTCCGGATCCTGCCGGGTGATCGATTCTCGCACGAAGGCGACGGCCGCCGGCGAGGTTTCCCGGGTGTGCGCCGAAATCGCGTTGGCGACGATCTGGTCGGCGATGTCGGCCATGCCGCCGGAACGCGCCAGCCGTGCCCGGTTGGCGAGCCCTTGCCTGGTCGCTTCGGCCGGCTCCGCCAGTGCGCCGAACAGTGTCAGCGATCTGACCAGCGAGGGCTGCGTCGCGGCGATCTGCTGGCAGACGATGGTGCCCATCGAATGGCCGACGAAATGCGCTGAGGAAACGCCCATGCCCGCCATGGCGCGGATCACGGCCTCGCTCATCCCTTCGATGGCCAGCGGTTCGATCGGGCGCGGCGAGCGGCCGGAGCCCGGCAGGTCGAGCCGGATGACGCGATAGCCGGAAAGTGCCGTCATCTGCGGCTGGAACATGTTCGACGTTCCGCCGAGGCCGTGGATCATCACCACGGCAGGACCCTCGCCGACGACTTCGGCAACCACTTGGCCAACCGTCACCGTGGTCATTGCGCATGCTCCGCGAAAGGGTTTTCCAACGTGCCGATGCCATCGATCTCGATACGCACGACGTCGCCGGCCTTGAGGTATTTTGGCGGATCGAAACCGATGCCGACCCCGACCGGCGTGCCGGTGGCGATGATGTCGCCGGGCTTCAGCGTGATGCCTTGCGACAGCGTCGCGATGATGGTCGGGATGTCGAAGATCAGCAGCGAGATGCTAGAGTCCTGGCGCAGATCCTCGTTGACGAAACACCTGATACCGGCGGTCGCCAGATCGAGTTCATCCCTGGTCACCGCCCATGGCCCCATCGGGCAGAACGTGTCCTGCGATTTGCCGATCAGCCACTGGCTGTACTTGCCCTGCAGGTCGCGCGCGGTGACGTCGTTGACGATGGTGTAGCCCCAGACGTGATCGAGCGCGTTTTCCCTGGAAATGCCGCGCCCGCCCTTGCCGATGATGACGGCGAGTTCCGCCTCGTAGTCGACGGCCGTCGAGACGGAGGGATCGATCAGCACGCTGGCATGGTTGGCGACCACCGATTCCGGCACCTTCGAGAAGATGATCGGATGCTTGGGGATAGCGCCGGCGCCGGCGCTCGAATCGAAACCGCTGCGGGCGAACTCATGCGCGTGCTCGTGATAGTTCTTGCCGACGCAGAAAATGTTGCGGCGCGGCCGCGGAATCGGCGCTTCGATCTCGACCTGCGCGAGCGGAATCGGCGAGAGCGTGCGCGGCAGCCCGGTGCCGTTACGCTCGATCAGCGCCAGAATGCCTGATTTGGCCTGGTCGACGGAGAAATCGAAGGGAGCAATGGTCTGGGCATCGAGATCGACAAGACCCACGCGACGTTCGCCGGCGATCGAAAAAGTCGCGACCCGCATTTCCTTCCTCCCTGAACCAATATTGAGCCAATTATTCGCTCTTTTGTTACACGCTATCGCTGATTGGTTTAGCCTGCAAGAGGATTCTGGCCTGGTCATACCAAAAGGATTTTGGTGGCTATCCCCACGGTCTAAAGGGATGTCGACGGGGACCATGTGATGGACGGAGATGGCTGGAACTGCTATCAATGGTTCAGTATCGGATCAGATAAAGGTGCCGGACATGCCAAAGCTCGTCGCCAGCGATATCGCCACCGCACTGAAGAAACGCATTTCTTCCGGCGAATGGATCGAGAACGGCCGCATGCCGCCGGAGCGCGATCTGGCGAGTGAATTCGGCGTGGCGCGCAACACGGTGCGGCGCGCCGTCTCCTTTCTTGAGGATGACGGTACCGTGGTGCGGCATGTCGGGCGCGGCACGTTTCTGACCGCCGCCAATCCGACCTCGATGGCGGCGGTTGTCGGCCGGATGGAAGGCACCAGCCCGGCCGACATGATGGAGATCAGGCAGTTGCTGGAGCCGGCGGCGGCGGCCTTCGCCGCCACCAATGCGAGCGCCATGGAGCTCAACGCGGTGCGCGAGGCGCACAAGATCGCGTCGGAATCACAGGACATGCCGACCTTCGAGCACTGGGATGCGGAGTTCCACCACCGCATCTTTGCCTGCTCACGCAACGACTTCCTCAAGGAGATCCACAATCTGATGCGCATCCTGCGCAATCAGGCGCCATGGTTCGAAATGAAGAAGCGCTCCTTTTCAGAGGAGCGCCGCGCTATCTATTGCAACGAGCACCAGGCTGTTCTCGACGCGCTGCTGCGCCGTGACCCAGAAAGCGCCAGCCAGGCCATGCTGGCGCATCTCAGAACCGTCGAGCGCAATCTCTTGGGGCGGTAGCGGCTCGATTGTTGGGCGCCGGTCAGTAAGGCAGTCCGACATAGTTTTCGGCGAGCGCGGTCGATGCGGCGCATGAGTGCACGAGGTAGTCGAGCTCGGCTTCCTGGATGCGCTGGCCGAAGTCTCCGGTGTCGGGAAAGCGGTGCAGCATGGTCGTCATCCACCAGGAAAAACGCACGGCCTTCCACACCCGCGCCAGCGCCTTTTGCGAATAGGCTTCGATGCCGGCTTCGGACTTTTCTGTGTAGAAGTCGCGCAACCCGGCAAAGAGATAGCGTACATCGCTGGCGGCGAGGTTGAGGCCCTTGGCGCCGGTCGGCGGCACGATGTGGGCGGCGTCACCGACCAGGAACAGCCGGCCGAAACGCATAGGTTCAGCAACGAAGGAGCGCAGCGGCGCGATCGACTTTTCAAAAGAAGGCCCGATGGTGACGCTTGCCGCCGTCGGTTCCGGCAAACGGCGGCGCAACTCGTCCCAGAAGCGGTCGTCAGACCAGGCCTCCACGCGATCATCCTGCGGGCACTGGACATAGTAGCGGCTGCGGTGCGTCGAGCGCATCGAGCACAGGGCAAAACCCCGCTCGTGATTGGCATAGACCAGTTCGTGATCGGCCGGCGGCACTTCGGCCAGCACGCCGAGCCAGCCGAACGGATACTGCCGCTCGAAGGTCTTCAGGGCACGCTCCGGCACCGATTTGCGGCTGACGCCGTGATAACCATCACAGCCGGCGATGAAGTCGCAGTCGATTCGATGGGAGACGCCGTCCTTGGCATAGGTGACAAAAGGCGCGTCGCCATCGAAATCGTGCAGCGCGACATCAGACGCCTCGTAGACGGTGACGAGCCCGGCCGCCTCGCGCTTGTCCATCAGATCATGCGTCACTTCGGTCTGGCCATAGACAGTGACATGCTTGCCGTCGGTCAGCGCGGAAAGGTCGATCCGGTGCAGGCGCCCGTCGAAGGCGAGCGAGATGCCGGAATGCGGCAAGCCTTCCGCATGCAGCCTTGCGGCGCTACCTGCCTCTTCCAGCAATTCGACGGTGCCTTGCTCCAGAACCCCTGCCCGCACGCGGCCAAGCACGTGCTCGCGGCTCGAGCGTTCGAGGATGACCGTCTCGACGCCGATGCCGGCCAGAAGCTGGCCGAGCAGCAAGCCGGACGGTCCGGAGCCGACAATAACGATCTGGGTACGCATATTCTTGTGCATGTCGTTACTCCCAAAACCGCTGCGCACTTTTGGACGACATACACTAGTGCCCGAGGCTTTCGATCTGTGCAGTGAGTTCGGCGGCGAGGCGCAACGACGTGGCAGTGGCGACAGCCATTTGCGGCAGCAGCAGCCATTCCAGCGCCCACGCCGCGCCGGAGCGCTCCTGCTCATGCACCAGGGCCTGATGCATGCCGGCAAGCTGCGTGGCGTTGAAGCGGGCCAGCGCCACCAGCGCCTCGGCCTTCACCGGGTTCTGCTTGTGCGGCATCGCCGATGAGCCGCCGCCGCCGGAGAGCGCAATGTCGGCACCGCCTTGCGCCATCAGCGCGATGTCCTGGCCGAACTTGCCGAGACTGCCGGTCAGCAGCGACAGCCAGCCAGCGAAATCGACGAGCGCATCACGTTGGCTATGCCATTGCGGCGCATCGGCAAGGCCGAGTTTCGGGGCAAGCGCGGCGCGTACCGCCGGGCCCTTGTCGCCAAGCTTTTCCAGCGTGCCGGCGGCACCGCCGAACTGCACCACCAGCAGGCGCCTCACCTGCTCCGACAGTCTTTGCTGATGCCGTTGCAGCGGTGCCCGCCATGCCGTCACGCGATCCGCCACCCGGACTGGAATTGCCGGCTGCATGCGCGTCATGCCGGTCAGCGCCCTGTCCCCAAAGCGGTCCTCCAGCGAGGCGAGCCGTATGATGGTCTCGGTCAGCAGCAGGCCGAGGTGCTCGACGAGGGATTTCAGCCGAAGCATCAGGCTCGTGTCGATGACGTCCTGGCTGGTGGCGCCGAAATGCACTTGCTGGCCATGCGGTTCGCCTACCGCCACCCTGATCTGGCGCACCAGTTCCGGAACCATGACGCCGTCTTTGGCGACGCCTGCCCGCAGCAAAGCGGTATCCGGCCGGAACGAGGCCAATGCCGTTACGATCGCAGCCTTCGCGTCCGCGGTGACAAGGCCGCACTCGGCCTCGGCTTCTGCCAGCGCCCGCTCGAACGCCAGCGCCGCCTCGATCTCCGCCTCGACGGAAAAATGCCTCGATGCCTCCTCGTCACCAAGGAGAGCGGACAGCAGCGGATGGTCGAAGGGCGATACGGTCATGGCTCTGATCTCCTGAGCATCAGCTGTCGAAGAAGACCGTTTCCTTCTCCCCCTGGAGATGGACGTCGAAGACGTAGGTGTCGCCCTGGCGCTCGGCAATCAGCGTCGGCACGCGGACGCGATGTTCGATGCGCGCCAGGATCGGATCCCCGGCATTGGCCTTTTCCTCGTCCGAGAAATAGAGCCGCGTGTGCAGGCCGAGATTGATGCCGCGCGCGACGATCCACAGCGTGATATGCGGTGCCATCAGGCTGCCATCCCTGAACGGGACGCGGCCCGGCTTGATCGTCTCGAAGGTACAGAGGCCGGTGTCCATGTCGGTCGGACAGCGGCCCCAGCCCTGAAAATTCGGGTCGGCCGCACCGCGCATTTCCACCGGCGAATTGTAGAGCCCGTCCGCATCCGCCTGCCAGATCTCGACCAGCGCGTCCCTGAGCGGCGTGCCGGTGCCGTCGAGCACGCGGATCTTGAGACCGATGCGCTCGCCCTTGGTCTTGTCGTTGACCATGGTCGCGCCGAGGTCACTCGCATAGACGCCGCCAATGCCGCAGAAATTCGGCGTCAGCCCGATATGGACGTAAGGGCCGGCGGTCTGCGAAGGGCTCTCCTTCAGCCGGTCGAGCGACTGGGCCATCAATTGCCCTCCAGCCGGTTTTCGAACACCGACGAGCGGCGGCCGCGCAGCACGATGTCGAACTTGTAGGCGAGCGCATCCATCGGGATCGTCGCCTGCGTGTCGAGGCTGGCTGTCAGCGCCTCGATGGCCGCCTTGTCGGCGATGCCGCGCACGATCGGGCATTTCCAGATCAGCGGGTCACCCTCGAAATACATCTGCGTGATCAGGCGCTGGGCAAAGCCATGGCCGAAGACCGAGAAATGGATGTGCGCCGGGCGCCAGTCGTTCGGCCCGTTCGGCCAGGGATAGGGGCCGGGTTTGACGGTGCGGAAGGCATAACCGCCGTCCTGGCCTGTAATGGTGCGTCCGCAGCCGCCGAAATTCGGATCGAGCGGTGCGAGATAACCGTCCTTCTTGTGGCGGTAACGGCCGCCGGCATTGGCCTGCCAGAATTCAATGAGCACGCCTGGAACGCCAACGCCGCGCTCGTCGAGCACCCGCCCATGGACGATGATGCGCTCGCCAATGGCGCTCTCGCCCGGCTTGGCGAAATTGTAGATCAGGTCGGCGTCGAGCTCACCCAGCATGGCGTGGCCGAAGACCGGTCCGGCTATTTCCGACAGCGTGTTATCGAAGGACAAAAGCGCCTTCTGCGGCGAGCGCAGCACCGAACTCTTGTAGCCCGGCGTCAGCGCCGGCGGATGCCATGTCCGGTCGCGCTGGAAGAAAGCGCCGGTCTCGGGCCTCCGGTTCGATCCGGACTCAGCTGGCATCGTCGGCTCCGTCCATTTCCGAAAACACGTCCTTGGCTATCCTGAAGGCACGGTTGGCGGCCGGCACGCCGGCATAGATGGCGACATGCAGGAACGCCTCGCAGATATCTTCGCGCGTGGCACCCGTGTTGGCGGTGGCGCGCACATGCAGGGCGACCTCCTCATCATGGCCGAGCGCCGCCAGCAGCGCCAGCGTGACGATCGAGCGCTCGCGCTTGCTGAAACCCGGCCGTGCCCACACCGTCCCCCAGGCAGCCTCGGTGATCAACTCCTGGAAAGGCTGGTCGAAATCGGTGGCGGCAATTTCGGCCCGATCGACATGCCGATCGCCGAGCACGGCGCGCCGCACCGCGAGACCCGTGCGATATCTGGCTGCGTTGCCGGGGACTTCATCCATGGTTGTCTGCTCCAGAGGCAAGCGATGCGACAAAATCGCGGATCAAGGCGACCAGCGCTTGGGGTTGTTCAACGCAAGGAATGTGCCCGGCGTCGCGGATGATCTCGAAACGCGAACCGGGGATCAGGTCGGCCAGCGAGCGGACGAGATCGGGAGGTGTCGAGCCATCCTGGTCGCCGGCAACGCAGAGCGTTGGCACGGCGACGCGGCGTGCGGCATCAGTGAAATCCGCGTCGCGAACCGCCGCGCAGGTGCCGACGTAGCCGGCGACCGCCTGGCGGGTCATCATGTTCCAATAGCCGTCAAGCTCGGCCATCCGCGCGGTATGGAAGGTCGGAGTGAACCACACCTTCAGCACACCGTCGGCAATCGCTTGGATGCCGCTGCGTTCGACCGTCGCGATGCGCGTGTTCCAGCTCTCGTTGGTACCGATCTTGTGGGCCGTGTCGCACAGGATCATGGCCGCGACGCTCTCCGGCCGCCTGGCATAGAGACCTTGCGCGATCATGCCGCCGACCGACAGGCCGCACAGCACGACATCCTCCAACCCGAAATGATCGATCAGCCCCGCTAGGTCGTCGACATGATCGTCGATCGACCTGATGTCGCCAATGTCGGATAGCCCATGGCCGCGCTTGTCATAGACCATCAAGGGCATTTCGCCATCAAGCGCCGCAACGATATCGTCCCAGATCCGGAAGTCGGTGCCCAGCGAATTGATGAATATGATCGGGCGCGCCTTGCCGGTCGCCTTGATCTGGCGATGGTGCAGCGTGATGCCGCCGATTGTGACGAATGGCACGATTTCGATCCTCCATCTTCACATTGCACAAGGCATTTGGTTCGGTAAAATGATATTTTTCGCCGTTCCATTAACTCAGGGGTTATCAAACTATGGCCGAGAGCCGCATTCGGTTCCGTCACCTGCAGGCCTTCCTGGAGGTCGCGCGGCAAGGCAGCGTGGTGCGCGCCGCCGACTTCCTGCATGTCAGCGCGCCGGCGGTGACCAAGACGTTGCGCGAGTTGGAAGAGGCGCTCGGCGTCGCGATTGTCGAGCGTGACGGGCGCGGCATCCGCGTCACGAGGCTTGGCGAGATCTTCCTTAGCCATGCCGGCTCGGCGATCACGGCGTTGAAGCGCGGCGTCGATTCCGTGCGCCAGGACGGCGCCATCAACCGCCATCCGATCCGCATCGGCGCGCTGCCGACGGTGTCGGCGAAGGTCATGCCGCGGGCCATGAGCCTGTTCCTCGCGGAAAACACCGGCGCCGCGATCAAGATCGTCACCGGCGAGAACGCCGTGCTGCTCGAACAATTGCGCACCGGCGCGCTCGATCTCGTCGTCGGACGGCTGGCGGCGCCCGAAAACATGACCGGCTTCTTCTTCGAGCATCTTTACTCCGAACAGGTGCTGTTTGTCGTGCGGGCCGGACATCCGCTGCTGGAACCGGGCGCGGACATCTTCGCGAGGCTCGACGAATTCCCGGTGTTGATGCCGACCCGGGAATCCGTCATCCGCCCCTTTGTCGACCGCCTGTTCATCACCAACGGCATGACAGCGCCGGCTACCGAGATCGAAACCGTCTCGGACTCTTTCGGCCGCTCCTTCATGCGGCAGAGCAATGCGGTGTGGATCATTTCGGCCGGCGTGGTCGCCAACGAGATCGCCAACGGCGCCTTCGTCCCCTTGCCGGTCGACACCGACGAAACCAAGGGGCCGGTCGGCCTGACGATGCGCACGGACACCGCCCCCTCGCCGGCCTTCACCATCCTGCTGCAAACCATTCGCGAGGCGGCCGGATCGGGGAGCTGAGGCATCGACTGGTCAGACTGGCTCCGTCCTCCTCATAGATCCACTAACTCCAGGGTTAATGAAACACCGCAAAATATCATTTTACCAAACCAAAACGCTGGTGCACTGTGCCGATGGAGGAGCCACAGAGGGAGGAACGCATGACCTATTCCATCGGTAGAAAATCCAGTGTTCGCGGCATTTCGCGGCGCCAGTTTGTCGCCACTTCGATGGCCGGCGGCGCGGCACTCGCGCTCGGCGGCAAGGCCTTCGCCCAGGCAGCCGGCACGCTCAAGGTCGGCTTTGTCAGTCCGCGCACCGGACCGCTGGCCGGCTTCGGCCAGACCGACGGCTATGTGCTCGATCTCGCCCGCAAGGCGCTGGCCGGTGGCCTCGACATTGGCGGCAAGAAATACAGTGTCGAAATCCTCGACCAGGATACGCAATCGGATCCTTCCCGCGCCGGCCAGCTGACCAAGGACCTGATCAACAACCAGGCGATCGACCTGATGCTGGCGGTGTCGACGCCTGAGGTGATCAATCCGGTGGCCGACGCCTGCGAAGCCGCCGGCGTGCCGTGCCTTTCGACTGTCATGCCATGGGAAGCCTGGTATTTCGGCCGTGGCGCCAAACCCGGCGCGCCCTCGCCGTTCAAATGGACCTATCATTTCGGCTTCGGCGTTGGCGAGTTCTTCAAGACCTACATCTCGCAGTGGAACCTGATCGAGACCAACAAGAAGGTCGGCGTCATGTATCCCAACGACGCCGATGGCAACGCCATCCGCGCCAATCTGGCGCCGCTTCTGGCCAAGCAAGGTTTTACGATTGTCGATCCGGGTGCCTACGAGACCGGCACCACCGACTATTCCTCGCAGATCGCGCTGTTCAAGCAGGAAGGCGTCGAGATCTTCAACTCCTTCCCGATCCCGCCGGATTTCGCGGCCTTCTGGCGGCAGGCGGCGCAGCAAGGGCTGATCAAGCAGATCAAGATCTGCCAGGTGGCCAAGACCGGGCTGTTCCCGTCCGATATCGAAGCGCTCGGCGACCTCGGCGTGAAGATTTCGAGCGCCGCCTACTGGCACAAGGCTTTCCCCTACAAGTCACCGCTGACCGGTGTTTCTGGCACGGAGTTGGCCGACGGCTATGAGGCGGCAAGCGGCAAGCAGTGGACGCAGCAACTCGGCGCCTCGATGTCGCTGCTCGACGCCGGTTTCGAGGCACTGAAGGCCAGCACCGACGCCAAGGACAAGGCTGCCGTGGCCAAGGCGCTGAGCACGCTGAAGACCGAGACGATGATCGGCAAGGTCGACTTCACCAGTGGCCCCGTGGCCAATGTCTCGCCCGGCCCGATCATCGGCACACAGTGGGTCGCCGCCAAGGAAGGCTCGAAATTCCCGCTCGACTATGTCGTGACCGAGAACGCCACCGACCCGAAGGTGCCTGTCGAAGCCAAGCTTCTGCCTTACAACGGCTGACGGACCGCTGACGAGGACCGCCGGGTGACCCATCCGCAACAACAGGCTGTTCTCGCCGCCACCGGCATCCACAAGCGCTTCGGCGCGCTGGTGGTGCTGGATGCCGTCGACTTCACCATGGGCGCGGACGAGGCGGTCGGCATTGTCGGCCCGAACGGCGCCGGCAAGACGACGCTGCTCAGCGTGCTCGCAGGCGCCTTTCCGCCGAGTGCGGGCACAGTCCGCTTCAAGGGCGGCGACGTTACGACGTTGCCGGCCACCCAGCGCTGCCGGCTTGGGCTGGTGCGCACGCATCAGGTGCCCAAACCATTCAGCGGCATGACCACTTTCGAGAATGTCTTCGTCGCCGCCTCGCATGGCGCCGGCCTTGGCCGCGACGAAGCCTATGAGGAGGCGCTCGGCTCGCTGAAGCTGTGCGGCATGCTGGGTGTCGCCAACCGGCGGGCCGAGACACTCGGCCTGCTCGACCGCAAGCGGCTGGAGCTGGCGCGCGCGCTGGCCGCCAGACCGACACTGCTTCTGCTCGACGAAATCGGCGGCGGCTTGACCGATGGCGAAGCCGGTGAACTTGTCGACACGATCAAGGAGTTGCGCCGGCGCAAGATCGGCATCGTCTGGATCGAGCATATCGTCCACATCCTGCTGCAGGTGGCCGAGCGACTGATCTGCATGGATGCGGGAAAGATCATCGCCGACGGCGAGCCGCAAGCCGTCATGGCCGATCCGGAGGTCGTCCGCGCCTATCTCGGCGGAGGCCCGAAATGAGCCTGCTGTCCGTCGAGGATCTGGTTGTCCGGCATGGCCTGCTGCAGGCCGTGCGCGGGGTGAGTTTCAGCATCGAGCGCGGCGAGACGCTGGCGCTGGTCGGCGCCAATGGCGCCGGCAAGACGACGCTACTCCGGGCAATCGCCGGTGCGCACCAGCCAGCTGCCGGCCGCGTGCTGCTGGACGGCGCCGACCTCACCAACGTGCCCTCGCACCGGCGCGTCGGCATGGGCATCGCGCTGGTGCCGGAGGGGCGAAAACTCTTCGTGCAGATGACGGTCGAGGAAAACCTTCTGCTCGGCAAGACCGCCGGCCGGGCGGGCGACTGGAGCGTCGACAGAGTGCTTGAGATGTTCCCCAATCTGAAACCGCGCCGCCACGCCAGGACGGGCCATCTGTCGGGCGGCGAGCAGCAGGCTACGGCGATCGGCCGGGCGCTGATGAGCAATCCGGACGTGCTTTTGCTCGACGAGGTTTCGCTCGGCCTGTCGCCGCTGGTCGTCGACCGGGTCTATGCGGCACTGCAGGGATTGATCGCTTCCGGCACGACGATCATTCTCGTCGAGCAGGACCTCAACCGCGCGCTTTCGGTATCCGACAGGGTGATCTGCATGCTCGAGGGCCGTGTCGCGCTGGAGGGGTCCAGCAAGGCGGTTTCGCGTGACGAGGTGACGAAAGCCTATTTCGGCCTGCACCGGAAAAGTTCCGGGAGCGTTCCGGCATGAGCAACCAGATCATCCAGGGCATTTTGCTCGGCGGCTACTACGCGCTGATCGCCTGCGGCCTGTCTTTCATGTTTTCGGTGATGCGCATCATCAACCTCGCCCATGGCAGCCTGGCAGTGTTCGCTGCCTTTGCGCTGTGGTGGCTGGCCTCGCGGTTCCATATATCGCCCTTTGTCGGCCTGCTCATCGTGCTGCCTTTGATGGCAGCGATCGGCTGGGCGCTGCAGCGCTTCCTGCTCGAGCGCAGCGCGCGCGGCGGGGCGTTGCTGCCGATCCTGACCACGTTTGGGCTGGCCATCGTCATCGACAACATGCTGTTCGAGCAGTTCGGCGCCGATACGCGCTCGCTGGCGCCCTATATCGGCAGCCTGTCCTATGATTCGTGGGAATGGCCGGGCAGCATCTATGTCGGCAAGCTCGCCGTGATCATGTTCGCCAGCGCCGTGATCCTGCTTGGCGGGCTGCAGCTGTTCCTCACCCGCACCCGGCTCGGGCGCTCGATCCGAGCCACTTCGGAGGATCCCGACACAGCCGGCCTGGTCGGTGTCGATGCGCGCCGCGCCAACGCCATCGCCGCTGCCATCGCCATGGTCACGGTCGGGCTTGCCGGTGCCTTCCTCGGTATGCGCGCCACCTTCGATCCCTATGCCGGCGCGCCGCAATTGCTGTTTGCCTTCGAGGCGGCTGTGATCGGCGGCGCCGGTTCGCTGTGGGGGACGCTGATCGGCGGCATCGTGCTGGCGCTTGCCCAGACACTCGGCGCGCAAGTGCATCCGCAAGGTTTCCTGATTGGCGGCCACGCGATCTTCCTCATCGTTCTGTTCGTGCGGCTCTCGGCATCCGGCCTCGGCCTGCGTGGCCTGCTGCGGCTGCCTTCGCGGAGCGCGTCATGAGCGCCGCCTCGCCGTCGCCCATTATCGAACGCGGCACGACGACGTCGCGGATCGCGGCGATCGCGGTCGTGATCATCATCGCGCTGCTCGCAACCGCACCGCAGTTCCTGTCGGCCGGCGCGGTCGACCGCATGACGGCGCTGTTCATCTATGTGATCCTGGCGGCGATGTGGAACGCGCTGGCCGGCTTTGGCGGCCTGGTCTCGGTCGGCCAGCAGGTGTTCTTCGGGCTCGGCGCCTATTTCGCCATCCGGCTCGCCGATGCCGGCCTCAACCCTTTCGCTTCGCTCTTCGTTTCGGCGGTCATTGTCGGCATCGTCTCCTGGCCGCTGTCGCTGTTCATGCTGCGCTTGAGGAACGGCGAGTTCGCCATCGGCATGTGGGTGATCGCGGCGCTGACGCATCTGCTGGTCAACCTCGACCGGCTGGTGCAAGGCGAGACCGGCACCTCGCTGATCTCGCTCAACGTCTACGACACTGGCACCAGGCGGACTGTCATCTACTGGCTGGCGCTGGCGTCGATGACGGCACTGCTCGCCATCCTGTTCGGCCTGCTGCGCGGCAGCACTGGTGCCGCCATCCGCGCCATCCGCGACAATGAGGATGCGGCCGCCTCGGTCGGCGTGCGCGTCACCGGCACCAAGCGGCTTTTGTTCGTGCTTGCCGCCTTCGGCATCGGCATTGCCGGCGCGCTGTGGCTGGCGACCTCGATAACCTTCCAGCCGAAGACCTACTTCAACGTGCAGTGGACCGCCTACATGATCTTCATGGTGCTGGTCGGCGGCATCGGCACGTTCGAGGGCGCCATCCTCGGCGCGCTGGTTTTCTTCCTGATCGAGACCTGGTTCGGCGGCACCGGCGTCTGGTATCTCGTCGGCCTCGGCGCCACCGCCGTGCTGTTCTCGCTTTTCCTGCCGCGCGGCCTGTGGGGGACGATCGAGGAGCGCTTTGGCCTGCACCTGCTGCCGGTCGGCTACCGCGTCAGGTTCCCGGGAAATCCGACAACAGCGCTCGACGGCGACGCGCCCCTGCCGCGGCAAACCACGCAGCATCAGGAGAAGGCATGACCATGCTTTTCGGCAAGACCATCCTCATCACCGGTGTCGCCTCCGGCATTGGCGCCCGCACGGCGGAGCTCGCCGGCCAACTCGGCGCCGACGTCATCGGCGTCGATGTCCGCGAGCCGGCGGCAGCCGTCGGCAGTTTCGTCAAAGCCGATATCTCGTCGAAGGCCGGTGTCGACGAGTTGATCGCGCGTCTGCCGCAGCGGATCGATGCGCTCTGCAATGTCGCCGGGCTCTCCGGCAGCACCGGTGCGGCCTCGACTTTGGCGGTCAATTTCTTCGGGCTGCGGGCACTCTCGGAGGGCGTTGCGCCACGGCTTCGCGAAGGCGGCGCCATCGTCAACGTCGCCTCGATTGCCGGCTATGGTTGGCGCGCCAATCTCAACCGCGCCGCCTCGATGGTCGCCATCGAGGGTTTTCCCGATGTCGCCGATGTGGTCCGCACGCATGCCGTCAGGAACGAGGAGGGCTATCCCGTTTCCAAGGAGTTGCTGCTGCTGTGGACTTTCCGCGCGGCGCATCAGGATCTGTTCAAACGCCGCGGCATCCGCGTCAATGCGGTCAGCCCCGGACCGGTCGAGACGCCGATCCTGAAACAGTTCCGAACCGTGCTTGGCGATGCCCGCGTCGACAGCGACATTGCAAGGGTCGGCCGCGCCGGCACGTCGGGCGACATCGCGCCGGTCGTGCTGCTCCTGTGCTCGGACGGCGCGCGCTGGATCAACGGTGCCAACGTGCCGGTTGACGGTGGCCTCGAAGCGTCGATCAATGCCGAAATGTTCGGCTTCTAATTCAATGAGCGCGCTCCCGATGGAGCGAAGGGAGACCATCATGGATATCGGACTTCTGATCGACGGCGACAAAAGGGATGCGGCCGGCTCGGCCTCCTACGAGCGCATGGACCCGTTCACCGGCAAACTGGCGACACGCGCCGCGGCGGCAAGCGTAGCCGACGCCAATGCAGCCGTCGAAGCCGCTGCCGCTGCCTTCGCGACCTGGTCGAAGACCGGTCCCGGCGAGCGCCGCGCCTTGCTGTCCAAGGCGGCTGACGTCATGGCCTCCAAGGTCGGCGAGTTCACCAAATTGATGATGGAAGAGACCGGGGCTACCGGCCCCTGGGCGGGCTTCAACGTCATGCTGGCGGCCAACATGCTGCGCGAGGCAGCAGCGATGACGACGCAGATCTCTGGCGAAATCATCCCCTCGGACAAGCCGGGCACGCTGGCGATGGCGATCCGCCAACCCGCGGGCGTGTGCCTTGGTATCGCGCCGTGGAATGCGCCGGTCATCCTCGGTACCCGCGCCGTCGCCATGCCGATCGCCTGCGGCAACACGGTGGTGCTGAAAGCTTCGGAAATGTGCCCCGGCACGCACCGGCTGATCGGCCAGGTGCTGGTCGAAGCCGGCCTGCCCAAGGGCGTCATCAATGTCGTCACCAATGACCCCAGGGACGCCGCCGGTATCGTCGAGACGCTGGTCGCGCACCCTGCCGTCAAGCGCGTCAATTTCACCGGCTCGACCAAGGTCGGGCGGATCATCGCCGAGCTTGCCGGCCGGCATCTGAAGCCGGCGCTGCTCGAGCTCGGCGGCAAGGCACCGCTGCTGGTACTGGACGACGCCGACATCGACGCCGCGGTCAATGCCGCCACCTTCGGCGCCTTCATGCATCAGGGCCAGATCTGCATGTCGACCGAACGGCTGATCGTCGATGAAAAAATCGCTGACGAATTCGTTTCCAAGCTGGCTGCGCGCGCATCGAAGCTGCCGGCAGGTGACCCGCGCGGCCATGTCGTGCTGGGCTCGCTGATCAGCAGCCAGGCCGCCGACAAGATGGAGGAGCTCGTCGCGGACGCCGTCGCCAAGGGGGCTAGGCTTGCCGCCGGCGGCAAGCGCACCGGCACGGTTGTCGAGGCAACGCTGCTCGACCATGTCACGCCAGCGATGCGCGTCTATGCGGAAGAATCTTTTGGGCCGGTCAAGCCGGTGATCCGGGTGAAGGGCGAGGATGAGGCCATCCGCGTCGCCAACGACACCGAGTACGGCCTGTCGTCAGCCGTGTTCAGCCGCGACATCAAGCGCGCCATGGCGGTCGCCGCGCGCATCGAGGCCGGCATCTGCCACATCAACGGACCGACCGTCGGCGACGAGGCGCAGATGCCGTTCGGTGGCGTCAAGGGCTCGGGCTATGGCCGCTTTGGCGGCAAGGCGTCGATCGCCGAGTTCACCGATCTGCGTTGGGTGACGATCGAGGACCCTGGCCAGCATTATCCGTTCTGACCCGGTCTCGTCCCGCGGCTGACCGTGACGGTCAAACTGCCAGCGACGGCGTGAAGCGAACGCTGGCGGATCGCATCTGCCCGGGCGCCAGCATGATACAGCCGGTGTCGATGCCGTCGCGCATGCGGTTGAAGGCATCGGTGATGTTGCTGACCGGCTCGGCGCAAAAGAACGGCTCGCCCGGCGGCGTGTAGATGACGAGGAAATCGAGCGGCGCCTCGGCCTCGATATCCAGCTGCCGCCCCTGCTCCGGCCAGGAAATCCGGGCGCGGCGCGCCCATCCGGTGAAGACCGTGTCGAAGTCAACCTCGGACACGTCAAAGCCGATCGATGGATCGGCCCCTGCCGGCGGCAGGACGTGGCGCGTGGGCAGAACCTCCGTATCCGTCTCCCACATGCCGGACACCGGCGCCTGGACATGCGTCCACGGCGTCGACGGAAAATAGGGATGGAGGCCAAAGCCGACCGGCATCGGTGCGTCCGACAGGTTGCGCACCATCATGGTCATGCAAAGTATGCCGTCAGCCAGGGAAATCTCTTGCTCGGCCTCATAGCTCCATGGCCAGGAATCGGCCGCGTGGCGATAGCGCAGGACGACCGTGCTGGCTTCGTGTGTGACAATCGTCCACGGATGACGCCAGCCATGGCCGTGCTCATGATGAGGATCGTCGGCGGTCGTGGGAAGCTGGATGGTCCGACCGGCGAATTCGAAACGGCCCTCCCTTATGCGGTTGGAATAGGGGACGAGCGGAAAGCAGGCCATGGCGCCGGCATCGCGGCAGCTGACCGCCGCTGCATCCGCCGGGCGCAGCCAGTCCACGGCAGAGCCATCGTGCCACCACCGATACGACGCCAACGCGCCGCCGGCCGCCGGAGCAATGTCGACCGTCGCAATGCCGTCGCCGATCGAGACCAGCTCCGTGTGTCGTTCTGCAACGGCTGTGGAATTCTTTGTCATCGGCACGTCCCCATCCCTTGACTCCGATCACCATAGCGATAAGACATATCATATGAATAGTATGAAGAATAAGAAATCTTTCAGCACGGCGCGCACTTCAAGGGTTGCCGTCGCGGTGTCCAGCGGCTCCACCGCGCTGCACGCAACCGTCGTCGAGCAGATCGGCCTGCGCATCGTGCAAGGTGACTTCCTGCCTGGCGAGGCGCTGCCCAACGCCGACGATTCCAGTGAGATGCTGGGGGTCAGCCGCACGGTGCTGCGCGAAGCGATCAAGGTGCTGGCCGGCAAGGGGCTGGTCGAATCGCGGCCAAAGACCGGGACACGCGTGCGCCCGCGCTCCGATTGGAATTTCCTCGATCCAGACGTGCTGTCGTGGCGCTACGCCGGCGGCGTCAGTGCCGACGATGTCCGCGCACTGTTCGAATTGCGCCGCGCCATCGAGCCGATGTCGGCGGCACTCGCCGCCCAGCGGGCCACGCGTGAGCAGATCGCCGAGATTCACGCAGCGCTGGCTGAAATGGAAGCTGTCGTCGATGATGGCGACCGCTTCGCCAAGCCCGATCTTTTGTTCCACCAGACCATTTTGCGCATGACCGGCAACGAGCTGATCGGCTCGCTGGCGGCACTGGTCGAAACCGCGCTGGTGATGAGCTTTCGCCTCTCCAACGACAATCCGGAAGGGCAGCGCCACTCCTTGCCGCTGCATCGCGAGGTGGCCGAGAAGATCGCCACCGGTGACGCTCTCGGTGCGCAAAAAGCACTGCTGGTGCTCATCGACAATGCCGAGGACGATGTGCGCCGCAGCGTCGAGAACCGCAACAGACGCCGCCAGGATCGGGAACAGAAATCGTGACCGAGACCAAACGCAAACTGCGGTCCGAAGCCTGGTTCGGCGGTGAAGGCAAGAACGCCTTCATGCACCGCAGCTGGATGAAGAACCAGGGCATACCGGCCGACGCTTTCGACGGCCGCCCGGTGATCGGCATCTGCAACACCTGGTCGGAATTGACGCCGTGCAACGCGCATCTGCGGGCGCTCGCCGATCACGTCAAGCGCGGTGTCTACGAGGCAGGCGGTCTGCCGCTGGAATTTCCGGTGATGTCGCTAGGTGAGAGCAACATGCGGCCAACCGCCATGCTGTTCCGCAACCTGGTCAGCATGGATGTCGAGGAATCCATCCGTGGCAATCCGGTCGACGGTGTCATCCTGCTGGTCGGCTGCGACAAGACCACGCCGGCGTTGTTGATGGGGGCCGCCTCGTGCAACCTGCCGACCATCACCGTGTCCGGCGGGCCGATGCTCAACGGCAAGTTCCGCGGACAGGATATCGGCTCGGGCACCCATGTCTGGAAATTCGCCGAGGAAGTGAAGGCCGGTCGCATGCCGGTCGCCGACTTCCTCGCCGCCGAACAGGGCCAGAGCCGTTCGGCCGGCAGTTGCATGACGATGGGCACTGCCTCGACCATGGCCAGCATGGTGGAAGCCCTCGGCATCGGCATGCCGGACAATGCCGCGATCCCGGCAGTGGATTCGCGCCGAGGCGTGCTCGCCCAGCTGGCCGGACGCCAGATCGTCGATCTGGTGCGCCGCGACGTGACGATCGCGCAAATCCTCACCAGGCAAGCGTTCGAGAACGCCATCCGCGTCAATGGCGCGATCGGCGGCTCGACCAATGCGGTGCTGCACCTGATCGCCATCGCCAACCGGGTCGGCGTCGATCTCAGCCTCGAGGACTGGGACCGTCTCGGCCGCGACGTTCCGACCATCGTCGACCTGATGCCGTCGGGCCGGTTCCTGATGGAAGATTTCTACTATGCCGGGGGGCTGGCTGCGGTCATGGCGTCGCTTGATGAAGTGGGGCTTCTCCATCGCGACGTCATGACCGTCAGCGACAAGACGATCGGCGAATTGATCGACGGGGCGCCCAACTACAACCGCGAGGTGATCCGGCCGCTGAGCGAGCCGCTGACCGAGCAAGGCGGCATCTCGATCCTGCGCGGCAATCTGGCGCCCAACGGGGCGGTCATCAAGCCGTCGGCGGCGACGCCCGAACTGATGCAACATCGCGGCAAGGCCGTCGTCTTCGAAAACATCGAGCATTACTACGCGCGCATCGACGATCCGGAACTGGAGATCGATGCCTCCTCGGTGATGGTGCTGAAGAACTGCGGACCGCGCGGCTATCCAGGGATGGCCGAGGTCGGCAACATGCCGCTGCCAGCCAAACTGCTCAAGCTAGGCGTCTCCGACATGGTGCGCATTTCGGACGCGCGCATGAGCGGCACCGCCTATGGCACGGTGGTGCTGCATGTGGCGCCGGAGGCCGCGGCAGGCGGCGCGCTGGCGCTGGTGCGCGACGGCGATCTCATCGAACTCGACGTCGCCGGTCGCCGCCTGGAACTGCTGGTATCGGACGAGGAACTGGCGATCCGCCGCCGCGACTGGAAGCCGCCGGCGCGGCCCGAAGGCGGCTACCAGAGCCTCTATGTCGAGCGCGTGCTGCAGGCCGACAAGGGTTGCGATTTCGACTTCCTCGTCGGCCGGCGCGATGCCGGCATTCCCCGGCATTCCCACTAGAGGCGCGAGATGACGGATCCTATCGGCAGCTATGCGACCTATCCAAGCCTCAAGGGCCGCAGCGTGTTCATCACCGGAGGCGGCAGCGGCATCGGCGAAAGCCTGGTGCGCCATTTCTGCGCGCAAGGCAGCCGCGTTGCCTTCGTCGACATGGCCGAGGAACCGTCCCGGCGGCTCGTCGATGCGATCGCGGCGGAGGGACATGACGCGCCGCTGTTCATTCCCTGCGACCTGCGCGATGTCGAGCAGTTGCAGACCGCGACCGCGCAGGCATCGCAGCGCAACGGCCCGATCCAGGTGCTCTGCAACAATGCCGGCAATGACGACCGCCATCAGACCAAGGACGTGACGGTCGCCTACTGGGACGACCGCATGGCGGTCAATCTGCGCCACCAGTTTTTTGCCGCGCAGGCGGTGCGCCCGCAGATGAGCGCCCAAGGCGGCGGGTCGATCATCAATTTCGGCTCCATCACCTGGATGGTCGGCGATCCCGATTGCCCGGCCTACGTCACCGCGAAGGCCGCCGTCTACGGCATGACGCGGGCGCTGGCCCGCGAACTCGGCCCCGAGCGCATCCGCGTCAACTGCATGGTGCCGGGCTGGGTGATGACCGAACGCCAGATGCGGTTGTGGCTGAACCCGGCCGGCGAACGCCAGATCGAGGAAAGGCAGTGCCTGCCCGACCGGCTGCAGCCCGCTGATATCGCGCGCATGGCGCTGTTCCTCGCCGCCGACGACAGCCGCATGTGCACGAGCCAACAGTTCATCGTCGATGCGGGCTGGGTGTGACCCGTACGGCTTCAAGGGAAGAAGGTTTTTTGATGCGTCTCGTTCAGTACACGACACTTGATGGCGACAGGCGGGTCGGCCGCGTCTCCGATGACGGCAATCACCTGCATCCGCTGGAAAAAACCGGCAGCGTGCTGGAACTCGCCCAAGCGGCGATCGCCGAGGGCACGTCCATCGCGGCACTGGCCGAAAAGCGGACGGGCACGGCTACGGTAGACTATGACGAGCTGTTGCGCGATGGCCGCGTGCTCGCCCCGGTCGACCATCCCGAGCCGGCGCGCTTCCTGGTCACCGGCACCGGCCTGACCCATACCGGAAGTGCCGCCGCGCGCAACCAGATGCATGTTCTGACCCATGGCGAAGGTGCCGAGGAATCCGATTCCCTGAAGATCTTCCGCATGGGCCTGGAGGGCGGCAAGCCTGGCGCCGGCAAGATCGGCATCCAGCCCGAATGGTTCTTCAAGGGCGTCGGCACTTGCGTCGTGCCGCCTGGCGCGGACCTGCCGATGCCGGCATTCGCGAAAGCCGGGGCCGAGGAAGCCGAGATCGTCGGGCTCTATCTGAATGGTCCGGACGGCCATCCCTATCGCATCGGCTACGCGCTCGGAAACGAGTATTCCGACCACGTGACGGAGGGCGAGAACTACCTCTACCTCGCGCATTCCAAGCTTCGCTCCTGCTCGATCGGCCCCGAACTGCTGATCGGCGATCTGCCGAACGAAGTGCGCGGCTATTCCCGCATCCTGCGCGACGGCACCGTCATCTGGGAGCAGGAATTCCTGTCGGGCGAGGCGCACATGTCGCACTCGATCGCCAATCTCGAACATTTTCATTTCCGCTACCCGATGCATCGCAGGGCCGGCGACCTGCATGCCTATTTCTTCGGCGCGGCGGTGATGAGCTACGCCTCCGGCGTCAAGACGGCCTCCGGCGACGAGTATGAAATCCAGGCACAGACATTCGGCAAGGCGCTGCGCAACCGGATAGTGTCGGTGCCGGACGAGGGGCTGGTCACCGTCACCCCGCTGTGACGGCGCAAGCCCGGAAATTACGGTCCACCAGAACGACAATGGGAGATTAAAAATGGGACTGAAGAAAGCGTTTCTACGACTAGCGACAATCGGGCTCGGCATCGGCCTGATGACCTCGGCGGCCTTGGCCGCGAACCTGCGCGTGCTGGCCTGGGACGGCTATGCCGACCCGGACTGGGTGAAGGACTTCACCGCGGCAACCGGAATCGGCGTCGATGTCGTCTTCATTGGCAGCGACGACGAGATCTGGGCCAAGATCAAGGGCAGCGAGGGCCAGGATTTCGATGTCTTCGCCGTCAACACCGCCCAGTTGCAACGCTACATCAAGGCCGATCTCGTGTCGCCGATCGACATCTCCAAGCTGCCCAACCAGAAGGAGGTGCTGCCGCGCTTCCGCGATCTGTCCCAGGTCAGCGGCGACACCAAGGACGGCAAGGTCTACGGCATTCCGTTCTGCTTCGATTCCATCGGGCTGATCTACGACACCGACAAGGTGAAGCCTGCACCGACCTCGATGTCGGTGCTCTGGGATCCGGCCTACAAGGGGAAGATCCTGGCCTACGACAATGGCGAGCACAATTTCTCGTTCACCGCTCTGACGCTCGGCTACAAAGACCCGTTCAACCTCGACGCCGAGCAGATGGCGGCGGTCAAGGCCAAGCTGGTCGAACTGAAGCGCAACGTGCTGAGCTTCTACACCACCGCCGACGAGGCGCAGCAGATCTACCAGAACAATGATGTTGCCCTGATCTGGGCCAATTACGGCCAGCAGCAGGTCAAGGCGCTTCAGAAGATCGGCGCCCATGTCGCCTACATCAATCCGAGCGAAGGCGCGCTGGCCTGGCTCGACAACTGGGTGATCTCCAAGGGCGTCCGCGACAATGCGGCGGCTGAGAAATGGATCGACTTCATGCTGACGAAGAAGATCGGCGGCGAGCTCTCCGAGCGCACCGGTTTCGGCAACACCGTGGTCGAGTCGAGCAGCGCCGGCGGCAATGACAAGCTGGTCTGGCTCAACAATGTCGAGGATCCGCTCAAGCGCTCCGACCTGTGGAACGAGGTCAAGGCGACGCCCTGATCTTTCCGCCGACCCGGCTTCGAAGAACCCGGCGGTCCGGACGTTCGGACCGCCGCAGCGTATGCGAGAGTAGTTTATGAATCAGAACGCCGACCTGCTGACGCTGCGGTCCGTCTCGAAGTCCTACGGCACGGTTCCCGTGCTGCATGACATCGACCTGTCTATCCGGGACGGTGAGTTCCTGACCGTGCTTGGGCCGTCGGGCTCGGGCAAGACCACGGTGCTGCGGCTGATCGGCGGACTTGAGCCGCTGACGTCAGGCGAGATCAGCCTCGACGGCCAGGACATCAGCCGCATGCCGATCAACAAGCGGCCGTTCAACACCGTGTTCCAGGACTATGCGCTGTTCCCGCACATGACCGTTTCCGGCAATGTCGGCTATGGGCTTTCGGTGCGCCATATCAAGCGCCAGGAGATCGCGCGCCGTGTCGCGGAAGCGCTGGAACTGGTGCAACTCGGGCGCTTTGCCGACCGCTTCCCGGCACAGCTTTCCGGCGGCCAGCGCCAGCGCGTCGCGCTCGCCCGCGCGCTGATCTGCCAGCCGCGCCTGATCCTGCTCGACGAGCCTCTGGCCGCACTCGACCTCGAATTGCGCCGGCAGATGCAGGAGTTCCTTAAATCCATCCAGCGCGAGATCAAGACCACCTTCCTGTTCGTCACCCATGACCAGGAAGAAGCGATCGGCATGGCCGACCGGATCTGCGTCATGCAGGCCGGCCATATCCGCCAGCTCGGGACGCCGCACGACCTCTACTACAAGCCGAATTGCGAATTCGTGGCGCGCTTCTTCGGCGAGAACAATCTGGTGGCCGGAAAGCTCGGCCCAATCCAGGGCGAGCAGCGACAGATCGAGACGGCCCTTGGGCGCCTGCTCTGTTCGATCAGCGACCAGCCGCATCTGAAGGCCGCACCCGATGGCGCCAGCGCCTTCGCCGCATTCCGTCCCGAGGCCTTGCGTCTTGCGGATGCGACGGACAGTGGCAACCGCTTGTCCGGCACCATCGCCGACCTGGCCTTTGCCGGCTCGTCCACCGTCGCCACGATCATGGCGGGTGCGGACACTGCCGCGCAACGCCTGCGGCTGCGCATGCCGAGCCGGATCGACGGCAGCGCGCTGAAATCCGGCGAGACGGTCTCGCTTTGCTTTGCGCCGCATGAAGGCCATCTGGTGCTGGCATGAGCAAGGCCGGCTCCATGCTGCCCAGGGATCGGCGATTGCCTCTGCTGGTGACGGTGCTGGCCTTCGCCTTGCCGGTGATCTTCGTCCTGGTGCCGCTGGCGATCTTCCTGGTCTACAGTTTCTTCAGCGTCGACCAAGGCACGATCGTCTACGCGCCGACGCTCGGCAATTATATCAGGTTCTTCACAGACCCGATCTTCCTGCCGGTGTTCTGGAACACCATCGTGCTGTGTGTCTCGGTAGCAGTCATCTGCATCCTGCTTGCCTATCCCACCGCCTATTTCCTGACGACGCTGAAGGGGCGCTGGCGCTATGCCTTGCTGATGCTGCTTCTGGTGCCGCTGCTGATGAGCTACGTCATCAAGATCTATGCGATCCGCAGCATCCTTGGCCTCAACGGCTTCCTCAACAAGGCGCTGGTGGCGCTCGGCATCCTGCAAGAGCCGTCGACGCTTTTCGTGTTCAACATGAACGCCATCCTGCTGACGCTGAGCCTGCTTTTGATCCCCTTCGCGATCCTGCCGATCTTCCTGTCGCTGGAGCGGATCCCGCAGACCTTGCTGCGCGCTTCCGACGATCTTGGCGCCAGCGGCTTGCAGACGTTCCTGCGCATCACCCTGCCGCTCAGCCTGCCCGGTGTCGCCTCGGCGGCAAGCTTCGTCTTCGTGCTGGCGATCGGCGACTTCCTGACACCGCAAATGGTCGGCGGCATCAGCGGTTTCACCTTCGGCCGCATCCTCTACAGTCAGTTCGGCACGGCCTATAACTGGCCGTTTGGAGCCGCGCTCTCGGTGGCGCTGGCGATCGTCGTGATCTGCGCCATCCTCATCGGCGAACGGTTCGGGCGCAATCGGGGTACGTCGATATGAGCGCCCTGCCCCGGCCTTCCACCATCTTCCTGGCCGCCATCACGACGCTGGTCGCGGTGCTGCTCTACAGCCCACTGTTCGTGCCGATCGTGTCGTCGTTCTTCACGGTTTCACATGGCAATGTCGACTGGTCGTCGCCGACCCTTTCGACCTATGTGGCGCTCGCCGAAAACCACGATATCCTGACCGCCTTGCGCACGACGCTGATCGTCGGCGTCTGTACCGTCATCCTGTCGGTGGTGAGCGGAACGCTGCTGGCGCTCTATTATCACGGTCGCCGTTCCGGACGGTCGATCCTGCAGTTCATCATCTTCCTGCCGTTCCTGATGCCGCCGATCATCAGCGGCCTGGCGCTGCTGATCTTCTTCCGCGAAATCGGGCTTGAGCGCTCGCTGCTGACGGTGGTCATCGGCCATACCGTCTTCGTGCTGGCGATCGTCTACCGCACCGTGTTGATGCGGCTTCAGTCGATGAGCCGTACGCTGGTCGAAGCATCCTACGATCTCGGCGCGACGGGCCGGCAGACCTTCTGGCGCATCATCCTGCCCAATCTGTCGAGCGCCATGGTCGGCGGCGCCATCCTGGCTTTCGCCCTGTCTTTCGACGAGACGATGATCACCATCCTGGTCACCGGCACGCAGAGCACGCTGCCGGTCCGGTTGTGGGCGATGATGCGGCTTGGTTTCTCGCCCGACATCAACGCGCTGGTAGCGCTGATCCTGATGTTCACCGTGCTGCTTTGCGTGCTCGCTGCCCGTTTTCTCATCCCCAGGCAGATGGCGACGGAACGGAGCTGAGTTGACGGCCAGCGTCATCGGCCAAGTCACGGCTGGTTGAGATCGAAGACCCGCCCGCGGTTCAGAATGTTCTTCGGGTCGAGTGCAGTCTTCAGTCGCCGCATCGCGTTGATCTCGGCGTCGCTGCGCACCAGATGAAGCCACTTTTTCTTGTCGAGGCCGATGCCATGCTCGGCCGAAACGCCGCCTCCCGCCGCCGCCACGCCGCGATAGACGATGTCGTAGGCCGCCGCCGGATCCACCGTCAGCACCTGGTAGTGCAGATTGCCGTCGCCGAGATGGCCGAAGACATAGATAGCGGCGGCATGGTCGATGGCATGGATGGCGGCGTCCGTTTCCTGCAGGAACGCTCCCATGCGCGCCAGCGGGATGCTGATGTCGACACCGATCAGGCCTTTGATCGAAAACAGGACGCGGTTGGCGTCCTCGCGTACGTCCCACAGCGCCCGGAACTCGCGCGGCGACTGCGAGACGACGACATCGTCGACCACGCCGTCCTCGACCGCCTGCATCAGAACCTCGGCGAAGCGCTCGCCGTCGCGTTCGGGCTCGCTGCCCTGGATCTCGGCCAGCACGTAGACGGGCGAGCCCGCCGGCAACGGTGCCGGCATGGCCATGCTGGCAGCCATGACGTCATAGAGCGGCGCGAAGTTGACCTCATAGGCGGACAGGAGCGGGCCGAGCTTTTGCCGCAGCAGCCCGAGCAAGGCGATCGCCGCGTCCAGCGAAGGCAGCGCGCAGAATGCGTTCACCTCCGATGCCGGTTTTGGATGCAGCCTCAGCGCGGCGCGCGTGACGACGCCGAGCGTCCCTTCCGCGCCGATGAAGAGTTGGCCGAGGTCGTAGCCGGAATTGTCCTTGGGCAGGCCTTTCAGCGAAGTAAGCACACTGCCATCTGCAAGCACGGCCTCCAGCCCCAGCACCTGCGCCCGGTACATGCCGTAGCGCAGCACACGGATGCCGCCGGCATTGGTGGAGATGTTGCCGCCGACCGTTGCCGAGCCGCGGGCACCGATGTCGACGCCGAACATCAGCCCGGCGCCGTCCGCGGCTTCCTGCACGGCCTGCAGTGTCGCGCCGGCCTGGGCGATGATGCTGCTGGCTTGACTGTCCGGCACGGTGAGACCGCTCATGCGCTCCAGCGACAGCACGATCTCGCCCGGCTGGACGCGCGCACCGCCGGCCAGCCCGGTGCGTCCGCCCTGGACCACGACCGGCTGGCCGACAGCGTTGCATCCGGCAAGCGCTGCCGCGACACCGACGGTATCGCGCGGACGCAGCACCACTTCGGGGAGCACGCCCAGCTTGCCGTCCGGATCGTCGCGATAGCGCTGGTCGACATCGGAGCCGGCGAGAACGCCGCCGGCGCCCAGCCGATCGCCGAGAGCGGACAGAAGTCGTTGCGTTTCAGGTGACATTGCGCTCAGGCGCCTGCGCGGCGAAGCGCACCGTCTGCTTCCGGCGACGGGTTGGCCCGATGACTATTCCTGTCCGACACGCTCGCCACCCTTCAATTGCAGCCAGCCGATCCTATTCTGGATCGCCTGCCGTGCAAGCGATATCGGCCTGCCCCAGCCGATGCCGGCATCGATCGCGGTGAAGCGGGATAGATGCCGGCGGCCCTGACCTCTGAAGCTTGGCCTATTGAAGCTTGGCCTGCAGCGCGTTGACGTCGTCGGTGGTCATTTCACCGTCCGTGGTCACCTTGCCGTCGACGATCTTCCATAGCCGGAAGGGGCCAGTGATGTCGCCATACTTGTCGAAGGCGACCGGACCGATGACGCCTTCATAGCGGATCGGCTTGCCGTCCTTGATCAGGCCGAGTGCCTTGGCGAACTCGTCCTTGCCGGCGAAGATCGGCGTGCCGGCCGGATCGACGGCCTTGTACATGGCGTCCTTGATCTTGGCCGGATCCTCGGAGCCGGCAATGGCGATGGCCAGTCCGACGATGGCACCGGCATCATAGGAGCGATCGGCCGCCGGGTTGGACGGCTCGATGCCGGAGAACGCCTTGTAGTTCTTCATGAAGTAATCGGTGGAAGCCGTCGGGCTGGTACCGGACGACGTGCCATAGGCATCCTTGAGATAGTCGGCGCCGACGGACTCGATGAAATCAGGGCTGTTCATGCCGTCATTGAGCAGGAATTTCTGCACGCCGCCTTGCGAAATCCAGGTGCGAGCAACGGTTGCGCCGTCGACCGGCGTGCTGACCAGATAGAGCCCGTCCGGTTCGCCGGCCATGGCGGCCGTGACTTCCGAGGCATAGCTCGACTGCTTCTCGTTGTAGGGCGTGTCGGAGACGATGGTGCCGCCCAGCGCTTTATAGGCGCGTGAGAATTCCGCCACCATGTTGACGCCGAAGTCGTTGTTGACATGAATGATCGACAGCTTCTTGAAACCCTTGTCGATGGCGTATTTCGCGGCGGCGACGCCCTGCAGCGCATCGGACGTGATGGTGCGGAAGAAGATGCCGTTGGTCTTGCCGTCACGGCCGAGCGCCGTCAGCGTCGGCGAGGACGAGGCCGGCGACACCTGGACGATCTTGGCCGGCGCGGTGACCGAGGTCAGGATCGGGATCGAGACCGAAGAGATGATCCCGCCGATGATCACCGGCACCTTCTTGACCTGCACCAGCTGAGTCGCCGCGTCGACGGCGATATTGCCCTGGCTCTGGCTGTCACGCGTATCGGTGGCCAGATCGCAGCCGCGCACGCCGCCCGCTTCGTTGATGTCGCGAAAAGCCATTTCGACGGACTTGGCGCCGGCCTGGCCGTATTCGCCTGCCGGACCTGTCAGTTCCATGACGAGGCCGACGGTGATCTTGCAGTCGGCGGCCTGCGCGGCACCCGCCATCGTCACGAGAGCAAGTGCCGTGGTGAGTTGGAGTATCGTCTTTCTCATTGTTGTTCCCCTTTCGTTACTCGACTCTAATTTGATCTGTGGAGCCTGTTCAGCGTTCCGGCACCTGCAGCCAGGTTTCATGCAGATGTCGCCATTCGACGCCGTTGGGCGCCGATGAACTGGTGGTAAAGACAGCGCTCGACTGGCGCCGGCTATTCTTGCCGCCACGCAACTGCGCCTCGACGTACAGGACCACGATGGTGTCTTCGTCCTGCCAGCCCGCCCGGATGTCCTCGATCGAAATGGCAAAACCGTCGTCGCAAGTGGCGCGGCTGGAGCGGACGTGATCGATGACGGCGGCGCGATCAAGCACATGGCCGTCCGGTGCGACCATGCTGAAACCGTGAGCCATGACCCGCTCGAAGCGCGAAAAATCCACCGTGTCGGCGCGCGCCGCGACGAACCAGTCGACGAAGAAGCGATGCAGGCCGATGACCTCGGCGCTGGCCTTTGAAAAAAGTGTCGCGTCGACGGCGCTCATGTGCGACCCGCATTCAGATTGTAGTGCATGATCGAACCGTGGCGGCCATGGCGGTCGCGCTCCAGTGTGTAGACGTCACCTAGGGGGCCTTGGCTTTGCGCGATCACAGCCGCGATCTCCGCCCGGTCACCGGCGTCGAGTGCGATGTCCATGATTTTCGCATTGGCCAGTGCGTAGGCTTGGTTGCGGGCGCCGACAATCACGGCGGCGACCCGGGGCTGTTCCAGCACCCAGGCGCTGGCGATGGTGGCGATGTCGACGCCATGTCGATCACCGACGGCCTTGAGCGCCCGAAGCAGTTGCTGGAACAGGTCCCAGCCGCCGAAATCGTCGATGATCAGCTTGTATTTGACCAGCGAGCGGTTTTCGAGCGGCATGGCGGGTTCGGCCACGCCAAGCCATTTGTCGCTGAGGAAGCCGCCAGCCACCGAACCATAGCAGAGGAAATTGACGCCATTCTGCCTGGCGAGTGCCGCAAGGCTGTTGGCGGGCCGCTGGTCGAGCACCGAGTATTGCAGCTGCTGGCTGACCAGCGGGATGCCGGCGGCAAGGATTTCGGCAAGCCGCGGCGTGTCGAAATTGGTGGTGCCGAGATTGCGCACCTTGCCTTCCAGCCGCAGTTCATTGAGCCAGCCCATCGCCTCGACATAGCGAGGCTGCTCGTAGTCCCACCAATGGAACTGCACGAGGTCGATACGCTCGGTCTTCAGCCGCCGCAGCGACTGGTCGACGATGCCCCTGATGTAGTCGCGGCTGATGCCGGCCAGTCGTTCGAGGTCGGGCACCAGCTTGGTGTGCACCTTCATTTTCGCGGCGACATCGAGGCCACGCTCGCTGGCCAGCCGCAGGCGCGCGGCGCCGATCAGTTCCTCGACGCCGGTGTAGATGTCGGCACAGTCATAGGTCCAGATCCCGGCATCGAACGTGGCGATCAGATCGGCAACTGCCTGACCGCGGTCGATTGCGCCGTGACCACCGGCGAGTTGCCAGCCGCCGCGGATGACGCGCGAGATCGTGTAGCCGGGGCCGAGTTCGAAAGTCTTGGCGATCATTCCTGGTCATTCTCCTTCGGCAGCGGCACCGCCGTGGTTTGCGCATGGCTGAATCGCCGTTTGCCGGTCCTGACGATCCGCAGCCGGCTGGCGCAATTGGGATCGGGACAGGCGATCTCGGCGTCCGAGGTCATCCAGTCATTGCGGTCTGTCGGGCGCTGCTTTGCCGCCAGCAGCGGCAGCACTGCGGCGAGCGAATAGATCGAGAAGGCCTGCCCCGCCGGCATCGACAGCATCTCGCCCTTGAGTTCGAAATAATCGCCTGACCTGGCGCCGCAATAGATCGGCTTGCCCTCGGGAATGACCGCCTCGACGCGAAGATCGAAGAGCTCAAAGCTGTCGTCGGCCATGTCAGGCCTCCACCAGGCTGAAGGTGATGTCGCAGGCGCCGTTGCGACGGATCACCCCGCATGCGGCGGCGAACTGGTCGCGCTCGTCGGCGCGCACTTGCGCCACCACGCTGCCGGCCAGCCAGCCGATCGGGAACAGAAGCCGAGCGCCCTGGCCGTAGAACAGGCCTATGTCGAAGATGGCATTGGGATTGCCGCCCCACATGCGCGGCGGCACGTAGGACAGCACGATGTCGCCGGGCTGCGGCGTCAGTGTCGCGTTCTCCGCCGGCAACGGCCTGGCATAGGCCTGACCTTCGAGATCCGCTGATGGAACCGGGCAGGAAATCTCCGGCCCGGTCCACATGGCATGGATGCCCGGGACGACGCGCGTGGCGGTGAGATACGCTTGGAGAAACGCCGCGTTTTCCGGCGCCTTTTCGGGCAGCAAAAGCGCCGTCACGGAAAGCTTCGAGCGCGGCTCGGTGATCCTGATGGCTGGCTTGTTCATATCAGCTCTTTCGTGGCTTGAAGCTTGTCGCGCAGGAAAGCGAAAGGCCGGCTGATATCGGCCACAAGTGCTTCGCGCGCCGCCTGCGCGTCCTGGCTGGCGAGAGCCGCGACGATGCGGCGGTGATAGTGCGCGGTGTCGACTTCGCCAGCGTCGGAAAAGGCGTAGATGGCAACGCGTATGCAAGGCCCCGACTGCAGCCACAGGCTCTCGATCATCGGGATCAGCACGGCCGAGCCGCAGCAACGGTAGATCTCGAAATGGAAGCTCTGGTTGAGCGTCGCTTCGCGGTCGATATCCTTCTTGTGCTTCAGTGCCCGCATCTCGTCCCATTCGCCGAGCATGGCTTCGATGGCAGCGATCTGGCGCTGGCTCATCCGCGTGGCGGCAAGCGCGATCGCTTCGCCTTCGATGAGCGATCGAGCGCGCAGAAGATCGTCGATGCGTTCCAGCGTGATCGGCGGCACGCGCACCGAACGGTTGGGCAGCGCCTCCAGCGCCTTTTCCGTGATCAGCCGTCCGAGCGCTTCGCGCACCGGCATGGTCGAGGTCACCAGGGCATCAGCGAGGCCACGGATGGTCAGCACCTGGTTCGGCTCGAACAGGCCACCGATCAGAGCCCGGCGGAGCTCGGAATAGACGCGATCTTGCACCGTCTCGCGGCCGACCGGCGTGAGCTGGGCCGCGATCGTTTCATTGTTTCGCTCGATGGCAGCCTTTTGCATGGCATTCCCGGTCTGGCCCGTTTTCGGCTTGCGGATGAAATTAAAGCCGAATAGCGTGATCAAAGCAAGTGTGATCACAAATCAAAAATCAGGAGACGACCATGATCGTCTTCGGCCAGAGGGTTTGATGAGCGAGGCAGCCGAACGGCAGGGTAAGGAGACCCGTGCGCCGGTTCTGACGGCAAGAAACGTCGTCAGGCGGTTCGGCGGCCTTGTCGCCGTCAACGACGTCTCGTTTGATGTCAAAGCGGGCGAAATCCTCGGCCTGATCGGACCGAACGGCGCCGGCAAGACGACGATGTTCGATCTGCTCGCCGGCAGCATATTGCCGACCAGCGGCGACATCCTGCTCAACGGCACGCGCGTCTCCGGCGAGGCCGCCCATCTGCGGATCGGTCGCGGCCTTGGCCGCACCTTCCAGATCCCCCGCCCGCTGCCCAATCTGACGCTGATCGAGAACATCATGCTGGCGGCGCAGGGCCAGGCCGGCGAAAAACTGCTCGCCAATTTCGTCACGCCCTGGCGCGTGGCAGCGCAGGAAAAGGCGGCCAGGGCAAAGGCGCTGGCGCTGCTGGAACTCGTCACCCTCACCCACCTCGCGCATGAGCCGGCGCGCGTGCTTTCCGGCGGCCAGCGCAAACTGCTCGAACTCGCCCGCGTCATGATGGCCGATCCGGCGATCATCCTGCTCGACGAGCCTGCGGCCGGCGTCAACGCAACGCTTCTGGAAGTCATCATTGACCGCATCCGCGACATCAATGGGCGCGGCATCACCTTCCTGCTGATCGAGCACAATATCGACATGGTCACGCGGCTCTGCCACCGCGTCCTGGTCATGGCGGGCGGGCAGTTGCTCAGCGAAGGCACGGCGGAAGAAGTCGGGCGCGACCCGCGCGTCATCGAAGCCTATCTCGGAGGCACGGCATGAGCGAAACCGTCCTCGACGTCCGCGATCTCGAAGCCGGTTACGAGCCGGGCGTGCCGATCGTGCGCGGCGCCTC
Organism: Mesorhizobium erdmanii; assembly: GCF_013170725.1. Taxonomy (NCBI): domain Bacteria; kingdom Pseudomonadati; phylum Pseudomonadota; class Alphaproteobacteria; order Hyphomicrobiales; family Phyllobacteriaceae; genus Mesorhizobium; species Mesorhizobium erdmanii. Next base: position 5,339,038 of record NZ_CP033361.1, read on the forward strand.
GATCACCGTCAAAAAGAGCGAGATCGTCGTCGTCCTAGGGCCCAATGGCGCCGGCAAGTCGAGCTTCATCAAGGCGATCGCCGGCCTCGTCCCGATCACCGGCGGCACGGTGTTCCTGGACGGCAAGGACATCACCGCCGCGCCCGCCCACACCATGGTGCGGCTTGGCCTCGCCTTCGTGCCGCAGACCGAGAACATCTTCCCGCTGATGTCGGTCGAGGACAATCTCAAGGTCGCCTGCGGCATCCTCGAGCGCCGCGAAATCCCCGCGCGTATCGACGAGATGTATGCCGCCTTCCCCGACCTCGTGCGCCAACGCCGCACCGCCGCGGGCAATCTGTCGGGCGGGCAGCGGCAGATGCTTGCCGTCGCACGCGCCTTGATCGTCCATCCCAAGGTGCTGGTGCTAGACGAACCGTCGGCCGGCCTGTCGCCGAAATTCGTCTCGATGGTGTTCGAGATGCTGGCCGGCATCCGCAAATCCGGCGTCACCATTCTCCTGGTCGAGCAGAATGCAAAGGCGGCACTGGCCATCGGCGACCGCGCCTATGTGCTGGTCGAAGGCAGGGATCGACACGAGGGCATTGCTTCCGAATTGTGGAATGATCCGGTCGTTGCCGAACTCTATCTCGGCCAGCGCCCCTCTCACGTCAGCAAGGGAGGCGCGGCATGAGCCTGCAATTCATCGTCGACGGATTGCTGACCGGCTCGATGATCGGCCTTGGCGCCATCGGCGTGACGCTCACCTATTCGATCCTGCGCTTCTCCAACTTCGCACATGGCGACTTCATGGCCTGGGGCACTTATGCGACTTTGGCCGTCGTCAGCGCCATTGGCGCGACCTTCGGCAAGGTGGCGCCGATCGCGCCGCTGTCCTTCGGCTGGCCGCTGCTGGTTGCCCTGGTCGTCGGCATGGCCTTCACCGCTTTGCTGGCGCTGCTGCTCGACAGAGTGTTGTTTTCGCGGCTGCGCTCGCAGGGGCAAGCCATCATCGTGGTGATGGCGAGTTTCGGCGCCTCGATGGCGCTGCGCAGCCTGCTCGAATTCACCTTCACCTCGCGTCCGACCTATTTCAGCCGGGCAATCCAGATCGCCATGCCGGTCGGCTTCGGCATCCGCATCACCCCCGACCAGATCGCGCTTCTTTTGTTGACGGCCGTGCTGGTGCTCGGCGTGCACCTGTTGATGACGCGAACGCAGACCGGCCGCTCCATGCAAGCGCTCAGCCAGAACGCGGCGCTGGCCCGCATCGTCGGCATCGACGTCGCCAGCGTGGTGCGCGTCACCTGGGTGATCGGCGGTGCGCTCGCATGCGTCGCCGGCGTGATGATCGGCATCCTGGTGCAGATCCGCCCGTTCATGGGCTTCGACATGCTGTTGCCGATGTTCGCCGCCGCCATCCTTGGCGGCATCGGCAGCATTCCGGGCGCTGTGCTCGGCGGCCTGATCATCGGGCTCGCCGAAGCCGGCGCGGTGCAGTTGATCGGCGCCGAATGGCGCGCCGCCGTCTCCTTCATCATCCTGATGGCGGTGCTGTTCGTGCGGCCGATCGGCCTTTTCGGAGTTCGGGAAAGATGATGGATCTCGTTGGCTACGGCGCCTTTTTCCTGACCACCGCATTGATCTTCTCGCTGGTCACGCTGGGGCTCAATCTTCAGTGGGGGCTGACCGGGCTGTTCAATGTCGGCCTTGCCGGCTTCGTCGCCATCGGCGCCTACACCTCCGCCTTGCTGACCACACCGGACGATGCGGCTCGGCTCGGTGGCTTCGGCCTGCCGATCCTCGTCGGCTGGCTGGGCGCAATGGTCGTCGGCGGCATTGCGGCCGCCCTGACAGGGATGGCAACGCTGCGGCTGAGGTCCGATTATCTGGCGATCACCACGTTCGGCGTCTCCGTCGTCGTGCAACTGGTGGCACTGAATGCGCAGAAGCTGACTGGCGGGCCGTTCGGCATCGGCTTCATTCCGCGCCCCTTCGGCGGCCTTGCCGAAACACCGCTGCTGTTCAACCTGTCCAACCTCGCTGTCGTCTGCGTGGTCACGCTCATCGCGTATCTCGCCTTGGAGCACCTGTCGCGCAGCCCCTGGGGGCGCGTGCTGAAGGCGCTGCGCGAGGACGAGCGGGCGGCGATTTCGCTTGGCAAGAGCGCGCGCTTCTACCGCGTCCAGGCCTTTGCCGTCGGCGGCGCCATCATGGCGCTGGCCGGCGCGCTGCAGGCGCATTTCACCGGCTTCATCGCGCCCGACAATTATTTGCCGATCCTTACCTTCCAGGTCTGGGTCATGCTGATCGTCGGCGGCTCGGGCAGCAATCTCGGCGCCGTCATCGGCAGCATCCTGGTGTGGGGGATATGGGCCGGGTCCGGCACACTGACCAGCGTGCTGTTCGCGCCCGAGCAGCAGGCGCGTGCGGCCTCGCTGCAGATCGTCGCCATCGGCGTCATGCTCTGCGTCATCCTGCTGATCCGGCCGAACGGATTGTTCGGCGACAGGCCACGGCGGCTACGCCTGGGCAAGCGTGCGAAGGCGGCTGCGACCAACAGCAGTTCGAACTCATGAGTGCGATCCAGCAGGAGGCGCATGGCGCTTCGTTCTGGCATGCCGTCAGTCGCAATCGCCGCGACCGGCCGGCGCTGCACGACGCGATCAATGTCGACCTCGCCATTGTCGGCGGCGGCTTTTCCGGCCTTTCGACCGCCCTGCACGCCGCCAGGAAGGGACTTTCCGTTGCCGTTCTCGAGGCCGAAATCATCGCCTGGGGCGCGACAGGCCGGAACGCCGGCTTCGTCGTGCCAAACTTTGCCAAGATGGACCCGGATAGCATCCTTGCACGTCTCGGCCCCGAGCGTGGCGAGAGGTTGGTCGATTTCGCCGCCGGCAGCGCCGACCTCGTCTTCGGCCTGATCCGTCGGCACGGTATCGATTGCGACGCCGTGCAGAACGGATGGATCCAGCCGGCGCATTCGCCCGCGGCCTTCGAGAAGGTAAAAGCACGGACCGAGCAATGGGCGCGGCGCGGCCGACCGGCTGTCCTGCTGGACCAGCAGGAGGTGGAAACGCTCACGGGCGCGCGTGGCTATGTCGGTGGCTGGATGGACCGTTCGGGTGGCGTGCTCAATCCCGTCGCCTATGCGCGCGGTCTTGCCGATGCGGCGGAGAAGGCTGGGGCGAAGATCTTCGAGCAAACACCGGTCACCGCGGTCGATCGCGTGGCCGATGGTTGGATGCTGAAAACGCCATCGGGCTCGGCGCGCGCCGGGAAGGTGCTGATCGCCACCAACGCTTATGGCGGGCCGCTCAATCCGTTGCTGCGGCGAACCTATTTTCCGCTGAAGGTCTTCCAGGTCGCGACCGAGCCGCTGCCGCGCGAAGTGCGCAGGCGGTTGCTTCCTGGCGGGCAAGGTGTCGGCGATACCAGGCGCAATCTCTTCACCTTCCGTTTCGATGCCGACAACCGGCTGATCACTGGCGGTATGCACATTCTGAGCGCCGGCGCCGACACGCGCGTGCCGCGAACAATCTGGCGACGGCTTGGCCATCATCTCGACCTGCCTGCCCTGCCGCCACTTGCTTACAGCTGGTCGGGAATGGCCGCTGTCGAACCGGATTTCCTGCCGCATCTCCTCGACCTCGGGCCGGGCCTGATCGCCGGTCGAGCCTGCAACGGGCGCGGCATTGCCATGACGACGGCGATGGGCAAGGTGCTGGCCGACTGGGCCACTGGGACCGAGGCGCGTGACTTGCCGCTGCCGTTCGCGCCGCCGGCGCCGATCCCGTTACACGCCTTGCTGCGGCACGCGCCCAACATGCTGCTCGGCTGGAGTATGCTGCGCGATCGGCTGGACGAGACGGGCAGGCCTCCCCAAGCAACCGCCTGATCAGGCGGTCGTGCGAAGATTTTCGGAGAGAACCGCGGCCGCCACGGCGATGTCCTGTTCAAGGGAAACCCGGACAGCGGGGCCATTGCCTTGCTCCAATGCAGCAACAGTCCTGCGGTGTGCGTCGTTCGACTGCGGAATGTAGCGATCGGCCTGCATCAGCAGCTTCAGATAAGGCCCGACGCGACCCCAGAGATCGCGGATCATGTTGAGCAGTATCGGCGCGCCGGCATGCTGGTAGATGGCGAAGTGGAACGCCTCGTTCAGCGAGAGGTAGGCCTTGTTGTCGCCGGCCTCGATGGCGCGCTGCATGCCGGCAAGCGTCGCCTGTATGTCGGCCAATCCGCTTTCGCTGATCCGCGTGGCTGCCATCTCACCCGCCAGCCCTTCGACGGCTATGCGTATCTGGGTCAGTTCCTCGAAGGCGCGGGCCGACAGCAAGGGCACGATGACAGAGCGGTTGTTCTGCATCTCGAGCAGCCGTTCGGCCACCAGCCTTTGCAGCGCCTCGCGGATCGGTGTGGTCGAGATACCGAAGGTTTCGGCAAGCTTGCGGATAACGAGGGTCTGGCCCGGGCTGAAGCCGCCTGAAATCAATTCCTGCTTGAGCGCGCCATAGGCGCGGTCATTGAGGGTCTGATGTTCGAGCTTCAGCATGCGCGGCCCGCTCCGATCACCAGTTCGACAGTGCGCGGTCGAGTGTCTCGGCCAATTGCTCGGCATTGTCCCTGGCGAACGGCAGAGGCGGCCTGATCTTCAGCACATTGCCGCGTGGACCGCAGGACGAGATCAGCACCCCATCCTCGCGCATGGCTTCGACGACCGCCGACGTCTTGCTGGCGGCCAGCGCCTCGTCGCCATCGGCTGTCAGTTCAACGCCGAAATAGAGGCCGTTCTGCCTGACGTCGCCAACCATGCCGTGCCGGGTCTGCAGTGCGTCCAAAAGTTCGCCCGTATAGGCACCGACATTGCGTGCATTCTCGATCAGCCCCTCGCCTTCGATCACCTCGAGCACGGCGATGCCGACAGCCGCCGCGACCGGATTGCCGCCGAAAGTGTTGAAATAGCCGGTGTTGGAGCCGAAGGACGAAACGAGTTGCGGTCGCACGAGCACCGCACCCATCGGATGCCCGTCACCAATCGGCTTACCCATGGTGACCATGTCGGGCTCAAGGCCATAGTTGGCGAAGCCCCACATGCCCTGGCCAAGGCGGCCGAAGCCGGACTGGACCTCGTCGGCAATGACGATGCCGCCGGCGTTCCTGACGTGATCCGCCGCCTCGCGCATGACGGAAGCGTCGGGAAAGAAGATGCCGTCGCTGGAAAAGGCCGAGTCGAGCAGCAGTGCCGCCGGGCGGATGTCTTGCGCGCGCATATCCTCTATGGCGGCGGCGACATTCCTGGCGAAATCATGCCCGGCACGGCCATGGTCGCGGAACGTGTCGGGCGCTTTCACGATCCGGTGGTGCGCCGGCACGCCCTTTGCCCCGACCGCCGCCGGCGACAGCTGCGCCGTCGCGATCGTGGCGCCGTGATAGGCAAAGTCGGTGATGATGACGCCGGTACCGCCGCTCGAATGCTGGGCGATGCGAATGGCGAGATCGTTGGCCTCGCTGCCGGTGCAGGTGAACATCGCATGGCCGAGATGGGCCGGGACGGTGCCGAGCAATTTCTCCGCGTAGTCGAGAATGATCTCGCTGAGATAGCGCGTGTGCGTGTTGAGCGTGGCGGCCTGACCCGACAGCGCCTCGACGACGCGCGGATGGCAGTGCCCGACCGAGGCGACATTGTTGTAGGCATCGAGGAATTTGCGGCCCTGCGCGTCGTAGAGCCAGACGCCGCTGCCGCGCACCAGATGGATCGGGTTGCGGTAGAAGGCGCGGTAGGTCGGCCCGAGCAGCCTGGAGCGGCGTTCGAGCAGCGCGCGCTCGGATGCCGTCGCGTCGACATTTGCAGGGTTTGGCGAGGACTGGGACACGAGGATCTACTCCGGATTGGAATGGTCGAGGAAATAATGGCGGGCGTCCGCGGGTGACAGCCCATCCAGCCGTTCGAGCGAGGTCCAGACCTCCCCGGCGTGGCGCAGGACATAGTCGCGTTTGGCCGGGAACCGCTCCCCCTGCCAAGTTGTGATGTTCACGATGAGCGCAAGGCGGGCGCGGATCAGATTGAAAAGAATGCCGATTTCTTCGACCTCGAGCGGCTGCACCGATTGATAGCCGGCAACGAAGCGCGCGGCCGGTGCCAGTGGATGGCCCTCCGCCGGCCAGCGGTAGACGGCGCCGATGGCGAGATCGCAGATTAGCGGCGAATGGATCATGTCACCGAAATCGAGGATGCCGCTCACCACCTCCGGCTGCGACGCGTCCATCACGACATTGTAGGTGTTCATGTCGTTGTGGACGATCTGGGCGCGAAGTTTCGGGATTACTGGTGCGGCATGCTCCTCGAATGCGTCGATCGCACGCTCGACAATGGCGCGCCGACCAGCGTCAGCGATATGCGCGATCATCGGCCGTGTCTTGGCGACCTTTCTGATATCCCAGAGCAGGTCGCTGCCGGCGGCCGGATGAAAGAAGCCGCGCAGCGCCCGGCCAAGCCGGGCGAGGAATATGCCGAGATTGCGATCCTGCGCGGCCGATGCCGGCGAGCGCGACAGTAACTGGCCGGGGAGATAGGTGACCAGCCGGATGATGCGCGGCGCCGATCCACTGATGCTGACGGTGCATTGCGCATCGCCTTCAAGGTTCTTGCGCACCAAGGGAACCGGCAAGGTCGGATCGACCGCCAGGATATGATCGAGCGCCTTGTTCTGGAAATCGGTGAAGCCGGCGTCTTCCGCCGGATGGGAAACCTTGAGGACGAACTCGCCCTCGCCTTCGGTCTGGATGTGGAAATTGTGGTCGCGTTCGCCAGGCAGCGGCCGCGCGGTGCCGATAAGGCCATAGTGCCGGCGCAAGATGGCAAGCGCCTCGGCGATCGAGACATCTGGCGCGTCCTCGGCAAGCGTCTCGCCGAAACCGTCAGGCACGGCCGCATTCATGATCCGGCCTCCGGATCGATCGGCTCGAGGCCGCACCAGTCGGCGATGAACAACGCAATGGTCTGGGTAACCTTGCGCACCGAATCGAGATCGACGGCCTCGTCATAGCCATGCGGCATGCGGCAGATCGGCCCATAGACGATCGCCGGCGTGTCGGCATAGAGGCCGAAGAAGCGCGCATCCGTCGTCGCCGAGGTGACGTGTTCCGTCAGCGGCTCGCCCCACACGGCGGTATGGCTGCGCCGCAGCACGGCTTCCATCTCGTCGGCGCCCTCCAGCACGTAACCCTCGGCCATGAAACCATTGTAGCTCATCTTGGGCGGGCGATTGGCCAGGAACGGATCAGCGCGGGCCGCATCGGCGATGCAGGCTTCGAGTTCGGCCCTGGCGTCCTCGAGCTTCTGGCCGGGATAGGTGGCGACCCGCATCTCGAAGACGCAGCGCGCCGGAACGCTCGATGTCCATTCGCCGCCTTCGATCTTGCCGAGGTTGAAGCGGATCGGATGCGGGTGATTGCAGAAATGCGGATCATCGACCTTGCGCGCATTCCAGACGATTTCGAGCTGCTTCAGCGCCTGGATGATGACGAACGCCTTTTCGATGGCATTGGCGCCGGCCGAGAAAGCGCCGGAGGCATGCTGCGGATCGCCGTCGACCTCGACCCTGAACCAGATCGGCCCGACCTGCGCCCGCATCAGTCGCGGTTCCAGGGGTTCGGGGATAAAGGCGGCGGCGGCGCGATAGCCGCGCTGCAGGCAGGCGAGCGCGCCATTGCCGGTGCACTCCTCCTCGACCACCGACTGGAGGTAAACATTCGCGGCCGGCTGATAGCCGAGGCCGCGCAAAGCGGCGAGCGCATAGAGACAGGCCGACAGGCCGGCCTTCATGTCGCCGGCGCCGCGCCCGTGCATCCAGCCATCCTCGATCGCCGGATCGTAGGGGTCGCGCACCCAGCGGTCGAGCGGTCCTGTCGGCACGACGTCGATATGGCCGTTGAGGATCAGCGAGCGGCCGGTGGCGTTTCGCGGCGTATGGGTGGCGACGACATTGAAGGCATCGTCATAGGAGACCGCAACCGGTGAAAACCCAGGCAGGTCGCGGATCGCGTCGACATCGACACGCCACATGTCGACCGCGTAGCCGTCGGCCTCATAAGCGGCGGCCATGAAGGATTGTGCGGCGTGCTCCTCGCCGCGCTGCGAGGGAAAGCGCACAAGCTCCGCCAGGAAAGCGACCTGCCGCGCGAAGCCGTCATCAACCGCATGCAAAATGGCTTCGTCGGCAATTCGCTCAGGCATGATATTCAGCTTTCCCATGAATGGTGTATCATATCTCATATGCCATTTTCTCAAAAGGCAAAGAGACAGGTCGGGCCAAAACTATGGCCCAACGCGGGAACCCCTTGGCATGCGGGCGCATAGTTGGCATCAGCTTGCTGTATGCCAGCGAGGCTGGATAGCAGAAATCGAGGACAGATGCTGGTCACCGAAGGCCCATTGCCGGATGAAGTCACCGATCTCTCTTCCGGTTACCGGCGCGTGCCGGCCGGCAAGATCGTCAATGCCGTGACGTGGATGGAAGCGCGCGCGCCAGTGCCAGGTCTCGCTCAACCCCTGGCAATGACCCGGATCACCAAGCCCGACAGTGCCGCCTACCGCACGATCTTCCTCGAGATCGGAGCTCCCTGGCTCTGGGATCGCGCCGCCGAAATGTCCGAGGCTGAGATCACCTCGCATTTCGCCGACCCGCGCCAGCATCTCTACTACGGCCATGATGAAAGCGGCGACCACGTCGGCATGGTCGAATTCCGCGTGGCGGACGGCAACGAGATCGAGATCACCTATTTAGGCCTGTTCCCCGCCTTGACCGGGCGAGGCCTCGGCAAGCGGCTCATGGCCGGCGCGCTCGACCAGGCATGGCGCCTCGGTCCCGGCCGCATCTGGCTGCACACCAGCAGCATCGATCATCACAGCGTCATCGGCTTCTACCGGGCTTGCGGGTTCGAACCCTATGCCGCCGGATTCGAAATCACCGACGATCCCCGGATCAAGGGGACCCTGCCGCGCGATGCGGCCCCGCAGATCCCGTTGATCACGACGGAATGGGTGCCCGACGCCAGATGAGACCGTCTTCGCAACCCGCCGGCCTTTCATCGTCTCACCATCGCCGGTGGGTGCGGCGCGAAAGCATCCTGTCGAGACTGGAGCGGCATGTCGACACGCGCATCGTGCTGTTCGCTGCGCCCGCCGGCTTCGGCAAGTCGACGACGATGGCGCAATGGGCCACGGAAGTCGCGCGGCTTGGCCGGTTGACCGCCTGGCTGTCCTGCGAGGCGACGGACAATGACGAAGGCGCCTTCCTGTCGCATCTGGTGGGCGCGCTGCGCCACCTCGTCCAGAACCCGGCCGAACTCGACCTCGCCTTCCAGTCGAGCCCGATCCCGCAGCTCGACGTCGTGCTCGCGGCACTGATGGCGGGCTTTGCGGCGCGCGACGCCGAGATCACCCTGTTCTTCGACGACTACCACGTCATCGAAGCGCCACCGGTGAAGCGGTTCATGGAGCGGCTGACCCGACAGGCGCCCGCCAATGTTGCCTTCGTCATCGGTTCGCGCAACTTGCCCGACTTGCAGCTCGGCAAGCTCAGGGTGCTTGGCGACGTTTTCGAAATCGGCCCGGATGATCTGCGCTTCGCCTCGTCCGAGGCCGAAGCCTTCTTCAACGACAAGCTCGGCCTGAGCGTCAGCAGCGGCACGGTGGAGACCTTGTGTTCGCGAACCGAAGGCTGGGCCGCCGGCCTGCAACTCGCCTCGCTGTCGCTGAGTGCCGCGCATGCGCCGGAAACCGTCATCGGCAATTTCACCGGCGCCAACCGCAACGTCGCCGACTTCCTGATGGGCGAAGTCTTCCTGGGGCTACCACCGGCGCTGGCCAAGTTCCTGCTCCACAGCTCGATCTTCGAGCGCTTCAGCGCCGAGGCTTGCCGGGCTGTCTTGCGTGCCGCGGATGCCGAGGCCGATATCACCGAAATCGAGACCCGCAATCTTTTCCTTGTCCCGCTCGACGAGGAGCGGCGCTGGTTCCGCTATCATCATCTGTTCCACGACTTCCTCAGCCGCGAAATGGAACGGCGCGAGCCGGAGATGATCGCCCCGCTGCACCTGGCCGCCGCCGAATGGTTCGGCGAACGCAAGATGCTGACCGAGGCGATCGGGCATGCGCTGGCCGCCGGCGACCAGGCGCGCGCGGCGGTGTTCGTCGAGAACAACGCGCTCGAACTCATCGCCCAGTGCCAGCTGCTTTACGTGCGCCAGTTGCTGGCGCTCCTGCCGAAGCAACTGGTCGACCAGCGCATCCGGCTGCAGCTGATCGTGCTGTGGCTGGCGGTGCACTCGAGCCAGCCCGAAATCGCCCAGATGACCCTCGCCAATGCGCGCAAGCTGGTCGAGACCGGGCCGGCCGACGGCAAGGATCCGGGCACGCTGACCGGCACCACGATCGAGGCCGAGATCGCCGTTCTCGATGCCGCCGTGCACAGCACGCTGGAGCAGTTCGAGGACGCGCGCGACACCGCGCTGGCCGCGTTGCGCGTCATCGCGCCCGATGCCTGGTTCATGGAAGGCGCAACCGCCAACGTCATCGGCTACAATCTCTACGCTCTGGGCGACCTCGAGGGCGCCCGGGCGGCGGTCGACGCGGCGCGTAGGGCGCATGAGCGAAGCGGCAGCCTGCTCGGCGTCACCATCGCCAATTGCTACATGGCCGTCATCGAGCGCTCGGCCGGCCGCCTGCCCGCCGCCGAACGGCTGCTGCGCAACACGATCATCGAGGCCAGGACACGGATCGGCGCCAATTCCTATGCCGAGGCACTCGCCGGAACGCTGCTTGCCGAACTCGCCTACGAGACCAACGCTTCGGGCGAAGCGCTGACGCTGGTCGAGAATCTGGGACCGCTGATCGAGGGCGCCGCGGTCATCGTCTATCCCCTGGCCAGCGTGCCGACCTATGCCCGCGTGCTGCAGCTGACCGGTCGCGGCGACGCGGCGCTCGACATGCTGGAGCGCGTCTACCAGCGTGTGCGCGGTTCGGTCTACCGCCGCCTTGCCTCCGTGCTGGTGCATGATCGCATCCGGCTTCTGCTCGACCAGAACCGAATCGTGGAGGCACGCGCCCTGCTCGACGAGCATCGGGGCGAAAGCACTGAGACCGCCCCCACCGTAGCCAACGAATTCGAGTTCTTCGCCGAGGGCCGGCTGCTGACGGCTGAAAAGTCCTACGCGGCGGCCGCGACACTTTTCGACACGTTGCTGGAGCGAACGAAAAGCGGCGGGCGCATGCGCCGCCACATCCTGGCGCTGATCCTGCGCGCCAAGAGCGCCGGCCATGACCAGCGCGAGGCGGACCGGCATCTTCTGGAAGCGCTGCGCCTTGCCCAGCCCTCCGGCTTCATCCGATCCTTCGTCGACGAAGGCAGGCCTGTCGTCGAAGCCTTGATGCGGCTGCGCGCCGCTCAAGCAAAGAGCGACCCGTCCCTGTCGGCCTATGCGACGCGCATCATCGATGCCGCGCAGACGATGCCCGTGCCGACGCGCAAGCCGGCAGCACCGACGGCCGAAAAGGAGCAGCTCACCCAGCGCGAATCCGAACTGCTGCGCTGCCTGTCGGAAGGCATGTCCAATCGCAATATCGCGGTCGCGTTGTCGGTGAGCGAGACGACGGTGAAATGGCATTTGAAGAACATTTTCGGCAAGCTCTCGGTATCGAACCGCGTGCAAGCCGTGCGTGCCGCCCAGGCCGCCTCAAACCTTCGTCACCCTCCGAAAGGAGGGGTATAGAGATCTGATGCGACCCCTCTTTCGGGTCGGGCCATCGTATCGTTAGCCTGCTAGCCTCCTGCGGATTGTAGAGGACGCTGCGGATGGCGACAGGTTACGTTTTTCACGAACAGCTGATGTGGCATGACACCGGCTCCAGCGCCGACATGATGCCTCCCGGCCGTTTCGTGGAACCCGGGCGGCACCTGGAATCGCCGGGGTCGAAGCGCCGGCTGAACAACCTTATCCAGGTCAGCGGCCTGGCGCGCCATCTGGTGCCGATCCTTGCCGAGCCGGTGACGGTCGAGGACCTGCTGCGCGTCCACACGCAGCGCCATATCGACGACATCAGGATGCTCAGCGAACGGGGTTGCGGCTTCGCCGGGCCGCAGGCGCCGATCGGCCTCAACAGTTTCGACATCGCCCTGCTCTCGGCCGGCACCACCTACGCGGCGATGCGCGCTGTGCTGACCGGCCGGGTCGACAACGCCTATGCGTTGGCGCGCCCGCCGGGGCATCATGCCGAGCCCGACCAGGCGATGGGCAACTGCCTGTTCTCCAACATCGGCGTGTCGGTGCGCCGGCTGCAGCATGAAGGCTTGCTCGGCCGCGCGGCGATAGTCGACTGGGACGTGCACCACGGCAACGGCACCGAGACGGTGTTCTATTCCGACCCGTCGGTACTGACTATTTCCCTGCACCAGGACAATCTCTATCCGACCGGGCGTGGCGCGCTGGCCGACAATGGCAAGGGCGAAGGCGAAGGCTACAACATCAACATCCCGCTGCCGGCCGGCAGCGGTACCGGAGCCTACGAAGCGACGTTCGACCGTATCGTCGCCCCGGCATTGCGCGCCTTCAGGCCGGATCTCGTCATTGTCGCTTGCGGATTCGATGCTTCGGGCTTCGATCCGCTCGGACGCATGATGCTCAACAGCGAATGCTTCCGGCGCCTTGCGGCGCGCATGGTGGCGTTGGCCGCCGAGACGTCGAACGGACGGCTGATGATGACCCACGAAGGCGGTTACTCCGAAGGCTACGTGCCGTTCTGCGGCCATGCCGTGATCGAGACGCTGGCCAATCATCGCACCGAAGTGGTCGATCCCCTGTCCGACCATATCGACGAATGGGCCGGGCAGGAGTTGCAGCCGCATCAGGCGGCCGTGATCGACGCGGCCGAAGGCCTGCTCGCGGGCCTGCGCCAACGGCTTGCAAGTGCTGCCTGACGCGATGGATTTTCTGGTCACCACGCTCCTCAACGCGCTGACGCTGATCAGCATCCTGATGCTGGTCGGCCTCGGGCTGGCGATCAGCTTCGGCCTGATGAACGTCACCAATCTTGCGCATGGCGAATTTGTGACCGTCGGCGCCTTCGCTGTCTATTTCGTCCAGAGCATCGGCGGCTCGTTCTGGCTGGGGCTGCTTGCTGCCCCCCTCGCCGGTGCGGTGGTCGGCTGCGTCCTGGAATTCGCCATCATCCGCCATCTCTATTCGCGGCCGGTCTCGACCGTGCTCGCCACCTGGGGTGTCAGCCTGATCCTGCAGCAAGGGCTGGAACTGACCTTCGGCCTCGGCGCCAAGCCGGTGACGCCGCCGATCGAGGGCACGTTCGACCTGTTCTTCACCGTCTATCCGGCCTACCGGCTGATCCTGATCGCGATTGCCATGCTGACCTTGCTCGGCGTCGTGCTGCTGATCAGCCGGACGTCGTTCGGGCTTGACATCCGCACCGTCATCCAGAACCGCGAAATGGCCGAAGGCGTCGGCATCAACACAAGGCGCACCTACGCCATTGCGTTCACCTTCGGCGCGGCCATCGCCGGGCTTGCCGGCGGGCTGGTCGCGCCACTGGCGATCGTGCTGCCGCAGATGGGGGTGAATTATCTCGCCAACGCTTTTTTCGTCGTCATTGTCGGCGGCGTCGGCTCGATTGGCGGCCTCGTCGCCGGCAGCGTTTTCGTTGGGGGACTGACCAGCATCCTCAACTACCAGATCTCGCCCTCGCTGGCACAAGCGATCGTGCTGCTCGCGGCCATCGTCGCCGTACGGCTGCGGCCCAACGGCCTGTTCAACGGAGCGTCGCGATGATCGCCCGCGACCGCAACTGGCTGCTGATCTTCGCCGTCTGCGCAGCACTCGCCGTCGTCTATCCGTTGTTCGCCGACGGCTATCAGCTGACCGTCATCCGCGACGCGCTGATCTTCGGCCTGTTCGCGGCGAGCCTCGACTTCTTCTGGGGCCGCACCGGCATCCTGTGCTTCGGCCACGCCGCCTTCTTCGGCATCGGCGGGTACATCATGGCGTTGATCACGCTCAACGACGCCATTCCCTTCGGCAGCCTGCTCGGCATTCTGGGCGCCGTGGCCGGCGCGGCCTTCGTTGCCGCCATCATCGGCTACTTCCTGTTCTTCGGCGGCATCCGCGGCAGCTACTTCACCATCGTCACGCTGGCGATGGGCGTCATCTGCCAGCAGGCCGCCGTCTCCTGGAGTTCGGTCACCGGCGGCGACAGCGGCCTGATCGGCATCCCGCCAATCGCGTTCGATGTTGGCGGGCTGCACGTCGATCTCAGCCAGGACCTGCCGAGCTATGTCTTCGTCGCGGCCATCGTCGCGATTGTCGTGCTGGCGCTGTGGTCGATCAGCCGCGGCCGCTGGGGTACGGTGCTCACCGCCATCCAGGACAATGAAGTGCGGGCGGCAGCGCTTGGCCACAATGCACCGCTGCGGCTGCTCGTTACCTTCATCCTCTCGGCGGCGATCGCCGGGCTTGCGGGCGCGCTCTATGTCTGCATGGCCGGACTGGTAGCGCCCGATCTCTCCGGCCTGCTGCTGTCGACCGAAGTCATCGTCTGGGTGGCGGTTGGCGGGCGTGGCACGCTGCTAGGTCCGGTGCTGGGCGCCATCTTCATCCAGCGCGCGCAGCAGACGATCTCAAGCTTCAACCCGAGCCTGTGGCCGCTGCTGCTCGGCTGCGTCTTCGTCATCATCGTCTTCGTGCTGCCCGACGGTATCCTGTCGATCTATGCGCGGCTGAAAGGCCTGTTCAAAAGCCGGAGGCACGCGCCATGAGCGACGTCCTGCTCCTGGCCGAGAATGTCGGTATCCGTTTTGGCGGATTGCAGGCGCTCGAAGGTTTGAACCTCACCGTGCGCGACAAGGAATTGTGCTGCATCATCGGACCGAATGGCGCCGGCAAGAGCACCTTCCTCAACGTTTTGACCGGCACGCTCCGGCCGACCAGCGGCAGCGTGCGCTTCCTCGGCCACGACATTGCCGGCCTGCCGCTGCACCGCATCGCGCGGCTCGGCATTGCGCGAAAATTCCAGATCCCCTCGGTCTTTCCGAGCCTGTCGGTGGAAGACAATCTGAAGGTTGCACGGTGGGGCGCGCCCGCGCCGGTTCGCCCGCTTGGCGAGTTGCTGGACTTGGTCGCGCTTGGTAACCGCGCGGCCACGCTGGCCGGCGAACTGGCGCATGGCCAGAAGCAATGGCTGGAGATCGGCATGGCGCTGGCGATCGAACCGCGGCTTTTGCTGCTCGACGAGCCGACCGCCGGCATGACGCCACAGGAGACGCTGGCGACCGCCGAGATGCTGCTGCGGCTCAAGGGGGAGTTCTCGATCGTCGCCGTCGAACACGACATCCGCTTCGTGCGGGCGCTGAATTGCGAGACGCTGGTGCTGCATCAGGGGCGCCGGCTGCGCAGCGGTCCTTTCCACGACATCGAGGCCGACGAAATGGTCCGCGACGTCTATCTGGGGAGGCGCTGACCATGCTGCGGACACTGGCGATCTCAGCCGGCTATGGCCTGCTCCCGGTGCTGAACGGCATCGATCTCAGCGTCGCATCAGGCGAAGTCGTCGGCCTGCTCGGCCGCAACGGCGCTGGGAAGACGACGCTGTTGCGCGTCATCGCCGGCGGGCTGAAGGCGAGCGGTGGCGCGGTGCTTCTCGGCGATCAGGACCTGACCAACGCCCCCGCCTTCCGCCGGGCGCGAGCAGGCATCGCCCATGTGCCGCAGGGGCGCGGCATCTTCAACCAGCTGACCGTGCGGCAGAACCTGGAAGTCGGCACCCGCGCCGCCAGGGATCGCGGCGATGGCGGCATTCCGGACGACATTTTCGGCTATTTTCCGATCCTGCGCGAACGCGAAGCACAGGTTGCCGGCACGCTTTCGGGCGGCCAGCAGCAGATGCTGGCGATCGGCCGCGCTCTGTGCGGCCTGCCTTCCGTGCTTTTGCTCGACGAACCCTCGGAAGGCATCCAGCCGAACATCGTGCAATCGATCGCCGAACTGGTGCCGCGCATCGCCCGCGAGCGCGGAATCGCGATCGTTCTGGTCGAGCAGAATCTCGATCTCGTGCTCAAGGCGGCGGACCGCTGCCTGGTGATGGAGAAGGGCAGGATCGTGCACGAAGGCACGCCGGAGGCGTTCGCCGACGAGAGCCTGCTGAAAGACCTGTTGGCCCTGTAAGGCGCGCGTGAAGCGCGCCGGGGATTTTTTGACTTTGTAAGGCGTGCATGGGGCGCGCCTGGACTGGAAGGGAACACAACAATGATAAGCAGAAGAACCATCCTGAAATCCGGCGGCGCGGCCGCCGCCTTCGCCATGGTCGGCGCGCCATCGATCCTGCGCGCCGCCGACACCGTCAAGGTCGGCCTGTCGATCCCCATCACCGGGCTGCAGGCGATCCTCGGCGAAACGCTGCTCAATTGCTACAAGCTCGCCGCCGCCGAACTCAACGCCGCCAACGGCATTGGCGGCCGCCAGGTCGAATTGTTCATCGAGGACAACCAAACAACCACCAAGGGTTCGATCGACAAGGCGCGCAAGCTTCTCAATGAAGACAAGGTCGACGTGATCATGGGCACGATCATTTCGCCCGAGCGCAGCGCGACGCTGTCGGTGACCTCGAAGGCCAAGAAGCTGTTCTTCTACCCGACCAATTTCGAGGGTGGCGAATGCAACCGCTACTTCGTCGCCACCGGCCCGATCCCGATGCAGCAGGTCGACCCGATGATGCCCTGGGTAGCCGAGAATCTTGGCAAGACGATCTATGTCATGGCCTCCGACTATGCCTGGCCGCAGAAGATGACCGAGGCGATCACGGCTGCCTATGAGAAGGCCGGCGGCAAGATCATCGGCGCCGACTACTATCCCTTCGGCACCACGGACTTCGGCCCGGCCTTCCAGAAGATCAAGTCGCTGAAGCCCGATGTCGTCTGGTCGATGGTGGTCGGCAACGACGCCGTCACCCAGCTCAAGCAGTATCGCTCTTTCGATATCAAACAGCCGCTGATCGCGCCACTCGACGAGGTCTTCAACAAGGACGCGCTGCCGCCCGGCGTTGCCGCCGGCACCTATGCGCCGCAGCCCTACTGGATGGCGCTCGACAATCCGGTCAACAAGAAGTTCATCGCGAGCTTCCGCGAGAAATTCGGCCAGGAGAAAATGGTCAACGGCATCGGCGAGGCCGGCTATAACGGCCTGCACCTCTATGCGCTGGCCGCCGAGAAGGCCGGATCGCTGAAAGACGACGATGTGCTCAAGGCGCTGCCGACGATCGAGTTCGACGCGCCGCAAGGCAAGATCCGCGTCGACGCCTCCAACAACCACACGCTTTGCCATTCCTATGTCGGCAAGGCGGCGGCCGACGGCATCAGCTACGAAATCGTCAAGGATTTCGGCCAGATCGCGCCGGTAACGCCTTACTGCAAGGTGTAGGACCTCAGCACCTGACGGCGGTTTCGCGCCGTCAGGTCGACTTTGGGGCAGGCAGCCGCTCGCGCAATTCGTCGACAAGCACCCTGGTGTTTTCGGAATAGTCTATGGGCACGACGACGAGATGCACGCCGCCGCCGGCAAAGGCCTGTTCCAGCGCCGGCCGCAAGGCGGCGATCTCGGCAACCCTGGTCCCCCTGGCGCCATAGGCCTCGGCGTATTTGACGAAATCGGGATTGCCGAAGGTCATGCCGAAATCCGGAAATTCGTCGACCGCCTGCTTCCAGCGGATCATGCCATAGGCATGGTCTTCCAGCAGCAGCACGACGAGGTTGAGCTTGAGCCGGACGGCGGTTTCCAGTTCCTGGCTGTTCATCATGAAGCCGCCGTCACCGCAGATGGCCATGACTCGGCGGTTGGGATAGAGCAGCGCCGCCATCATCGCCGAGGGAAGGCCGGCGCCCATGGTCGCCAGCGCATTGTCGAGTAGCAGTGTGTTTGCCATGCGGGTGCGGTAGTTGCGCGCGAACCAGATCTTGTACATGCCGTTGTCCAGCGCGAGAATTCCGTCCGCGGGCATGACGGCGCGCACGTCATGCACGATGCGCTGCGGTGTGAAGCGGTCTTCGGTGGCACGCGCGGCGATCCGGCTCAAAATCCCTTCCCTGAGCGGCAGCAGGGCCTGCGCATTGGGAATCTTGCCCTCGACGCGGTCGGCCAGCAGCGCCAGCGACGGGCCGAGGTCGCCGACGATCTCGGCCTGTGGGAAATAGACCTGTTCTACATCGGCCGAGTGGTAGCCGACATGGATCACCTTCGGTTCGTTGGCGCCCATGATGAAGGGCGGTTTCTCGACCGTGTCGTGGCCGATGGTGATGATCAGGTCAGCCTGCTCGATGGCCTCGTGCACATAGTCGCGCTCCGAAAGGGCTGCCGTTCCCATATAGAGCTCGGTGCCGCCGGGCACGGTGCCCTTGCCCATCTGTGTGGTGAAATACGGAATTTGCGTGCGCAGCACGAACTGGGCGACATCGGGGGTCACGCGCGGCCGCGACGCCGCCGCGCCGAACATCAGCAGCGGACGCCTGGCCTCCATGATCATGCGGGCGGCACGATCGAGCGCGGCAGCACTTGCCGTGGGCAGTTCGACCGGATGTGTCGGCACCAGCGCCACCGGCTCGCATTCCGCCGCCGCAATGTCTTCCGGCAGTTCCAGATGCACGGGACCCGGCCGCTCTTCCTGGGCGACGCGAAAAGCTTCGCGCACCAGCGACGGGATCATCCTGGGCGATACGATCTGGCGCGACAGCTTGGTCAACGGCTTCATCGCCGCGACGATATCGACGATCTGGAAGCGCGCCTGCCGCGACGACAATATGCCCTTCTGGCCGGTGAGCATGATCATCGGCATGGCGCCGAGCAACGCGTAGGCAGCACCGGTCGTCAGATTGAGCGCGCCCGGGCCAAGCGTGGTGATGCACACGCCTGCCTTGCCGGTGAGCCTGCCATAGGTGGCGGCCATGAAGGCGGCGGCCTGTTCGTGGCGGGTCAGGATCAGCTGGCTCGACGAACGGCGGATCGATTCGACGATGTCGAGATTTTCTTCGCCCGGAATGCCGAAGATCCGGTCGACCCCCTCATTCTCGAGGGCCGCGACGAACAGATCCGAACCTTTGGTCATGAACCGCCTCTCCCGCAATGCCTGCATTCCGCCTTCATATGGCATTGGAAAGCGGCGCCTCAAAGAGCGCAAGCCCGCGCGGCTCGCAATCAACCCATCAGTTTCGGCAAGGCGGCCGCCAGCGCGTCGACGGCAAGCCGCATCTTGAGCGGCAGATGCGGCGTCTGCAGCCAAAGGGCGTGGCAGTCGTAGAGATGGCGCGGCTGCTCCGGCAACAGCGCCACCAGCGCACCGGCTCGACCGAGGGGCGTGGTGACGATCTGAGCAACGGCAACGGCGAACAAATCATTCTTGCCGGCACTATCGCCCTTGAAGGCACGGCTCCGCATTCCTAATTGTGGGGTGCGGGCCGGGCCCCTCTGACGATCGCTTCTGGTGATTGTGATGTCGGACCGCTTTAACGGGCCCGTTCCTTCCTTTTCGGTCAAGCGGGCTCATACCTTCGGTTTGGAGCCCCGTATGACAACTTCCCTGCTTGGCCTGGTTTGCCCCTCCTGCCGCGTCGCGCTCGTGATGAGCGAACGGCAAGGTATCGAGATCGATTATTGTCCGCAGTGCCGCGGCGTCTGGCTCGATCGAGGCGAACTCGACAAGATCATCGAGCGATCGGCCAAGGAAGCGCCGCCCGCCCCGCAGGCGCAACCGGCGGCATACTCCCAGCCGCACCATGGCCAAGGCCGCGATGACGATTATCCGCGCTCTCAAGGCCACCGCTATCCGAAGCGCAAGAAATCATTCTTCGAAGAACTGTTCGATTGACCGCATGACGCGGGCAAGCCCGCCGGCATCTGCCGAAATTTCCAAAGCCACATCGACAAAGGTCCATACCGATGCTTTCCCGCACCAGCCGATTTGCCACTCTTTTCGCAGGCCTGTTCCTTGCCTTCTCAATGGTCGCGATCGATCATGCCGAGGCACGGCGCGGCGGCAGTTTCGGCAGTCGCGGCACGCGCACCTTCCAATCGGCGCCACCGACCAGGACCGCTCCGGCGCCGACCGCTCCGGTCGAACGTTCGATGACGCCCAACACCGGTGTGAACTCCGCCGCCCGGCAGCCGCAGGCCGGCCCGCAAAGGCCCGGCTTCATGAGCGGCTTCGGCGGAACAATGATGCGCGGCCTGCTGCTCGGCGGCCTGATCGGCCTACTCGTCGGCCAAGGTTTTGGCGGCCTGGCCGGCATGTTCGGTTTCCTGCTGCAGGCCCTGCTCATCGGCGGCGCGATCATGCTGGCCATCCGCTTCTTCCGGTCGCAATCGGCGCGTGGCCCTGCACTCGCCGGTGCCGGCAATGCCCCGGCATCGAGCTTTGAAAACCGTGCAACGGGACAGCCGCAGGCTGCGGGTCCCTTCACCATTCCGGGCTTTGGCGGCGGTTCGGGCGGAGGCTCGCCGGCCGCCGGTTCCGAAGAGATCACGTTGGCTCAATCCGACCTTGACGCCTTCCAGCAGTTGTTAACCGATGTCCAGGAAGCATTCGGACGCGAAGACCACGCTGCGCTGCGTCGGGCAGTCACGCCCGAGATGGTGTCCTATCTCTCGGAGGAGCTGGCCGACAACGCCCAGAGAGGTCTCAGGAACGAGGTCTCCGACATCGCCTTGCTGCAGGCCGATATCGCCGAAAGCTGGCGCGAGGACGACCGCGACTACGCCACTGCCGCCTTGCGTTACGAATCTCGCGACGTGACGCGCGAACGGGCCAGCGGCAAGGTCGTCGACGGCGACGAGGATCACCCGACGGAGACCACCGAACTGTGGACCTTCACGCGTCAGAACGGCTCCAACTGGAAGCTCTCGGCAATCCAGCAGGCCTGAGTCCGGCCGTTCCGACCCACGAGCGCTTCAGCGCACGATCCTGACGCACATCGGCGTGCCGATCTCGATGGCGCGTCCGGTGTCGGTCAGCATGCCGGTCCCGGCATCGCGAGCGAAGATCGAGATGCGGTCGGCATTCTGGTTGGCGGAGAACAGGTGGCCGCCTGACGGCGTCAGCGCCAGATTGCGCGGCGTAGCGCCGCCGCAGGGGACATAACCGACAAGGCCGAGCGTACCGGTCTGCTGGTCGACGGCCATGATGACGACGCTGTCATGGCCACGGTTGGAGCCGTAGATGAAGCGGCCATCCGGCGAGATCTGGATATCGGCGCAATGATTGCTGTCGCGCGCCTCGGCCGGAACCGCCGGCTTGGCGTCGATGACCGAGAGTTTTCCCGTGGCCTCGTCCAGCACCATCGAAACCACGGTCGAATCCAGCTCGTTCATCACAAAGACGAAGCGTCCGTTCGGATGCAGTGCGAGATGGCGCGGACCGGCGCCTGACGGCAAAGCGGAATCGGCAAGCTTGGTCAGATTTCCATCCTGCTCGATCCGGTATGACACCAGGCGGTCAGTGCCGAGATCGGCGACGATGGCCGCTCCACCGGCAATGGTTTCGGTGACGCTGTGCGCATGCGAGCGTTCCTGCCGCGCCGCATTCGGGCCGGTGCCCTTGTGCGACACGCTGGCCAGCGGTGGCGATAGTGCGCCATCCCTGTCGAAGCCATACACGGCCACGGCGCGATCCGGACCGCCCTCGCCCATGCCGTAATTGGCGACCAGCAGTTTCGTGCCGTCGCGGGTGATGGTGTTGTGCGCGGTGATGCTGCCGAGTGATGGCTGCTTGTTCAGATAGGTGAGCGTGCCTGAGCCACGATCGAAGCGGTAGGCGGAGATGGTGCCCTCGCGCCAGGCAAATACTTCCGAATTGGCATAGATCCGCGAGCCGTCCGGCGTCACCGTCAGGAAGGTCGGATTGTCGACGTCGTTGGTCTCGGCCAGTTTCCGGATTTCCAGAGTTGCCTCGTCGAAGCTGTAGACGCCGAGGCCGACACCGCGCGCGCCCTGAAAGTAGGGCGCTTCCCGGTTCAGGCTGCCGACAAACACCAGACATGCACCGCTCATGATTTCCTCCCCTGCCCGCCGGCACTTTGGCACCGTGGGAACAACCAAAATTTCGCCTGTCCTCGCTTGCAACGCAACCCCATATGTGAAAATACTATTTACAAAAGAAGATTGACAGGAGGTGACGTCTTGCTTTCGTACGCCTCGACGCGCGTTGAGATGGCTGCGCTGTGCCTCCTCCAGGACCGGCGGAGCCAGCCATGAACGACTTCGCGCCCACTGTCGGCGTTGCCTCGACGCACCCCAAGAACATGCCCGAAGATCATGCCGCGCTGCCGGTGTGGAACGCCGAGAACTGGTTCTACGAGGACTGGCCGGTCGGCCAGAAAATCCGCTCGTTGCGGCGCACGATGGCCGAAGGCGACAGCCATCTGTTCAACACGCTGGTGCTCGACATCCACCCCTATGTGCAGGACCAGATGTTTGCCGAAAGCGAGGGCATTTTCGGCAAGCGGCTGATCGCCGGCGCTTTCGTCTTCTCGGCCGGGCTGGGGCTGGTCGCCACCAACTGCGTCAACGCCTTTTCCTACGGCTACGACAAGCTTCGTTTCATAAAGCCTGTCTTCATTGGTGACACGATCTATTCGATCCGCTCCAACCTCGACAAGAAGCCGCGTTACAAGGAGATGGGGCTGATCCGCGCCAGCTACGAGGTGTTCAAGGGCGAAGGCGAGCTCGTTTTGTATTGCGAACATCTGCAGACGGTGAAGTACCGCAACCCGGCCGATTTCGCCGGCAAGACGGAGAAATAGAATGCCGGCTCAGGCCGAATTGCCGCTTGCCGGCCTCGTCGTCGTCGACATGAGCCAGTTCCTGTCCGGGCCGTACTGCTCGCTCCGGCTGCTCGATCTCGGTGCCCGCGTCATCAAGATCGAGCGTCCGGACGGCGGCGACCTGTCGCGCCGGCTCTATCTCAGCGACACCGAGATCGGCGGCGATTCCACCATTTTCCATGCCATCAACCGGGCCAAGGAGAGTCTTGCCATCGACCTCAAGAACGAGGCCGATCTCGAGGCGTTGCGCGGCCTGCTGGCCAAGGCCGATGTGCTGATCCAGAATTTTCGGCCAGGTGTCATCGAACGGCTCGGCCTCGACTATGAGGCCGTGCGCAAGATCAACCCGCGGCTCGTCTATGCCTCGATCAGCGGCTATGGCGAGGAAGGTCCCTGGGTCAAGCGGCCCGGCCAGGACCTGTTGGCGCAGTCGCGCTCGGGCGTGATGTGGCTGAATGGCGACGAGGATCAGGGACCGGTACCGTTCGGCCTCGCCATCGGCGACATGCTGGCGGGCGCTGCCTGCGCGCAAGGCATTCTGGCCGCCCTGGTGCGGCGCGGCATCACCGGCCAGGCCAGCCATATCGAAACCAGCCTGCTGGAAGCGCTTGTCGACTTCCAGTTCGAGGTGCTGACGACGCATCTCAATGATGGCCGCCGCTTGCCCAAGCGTTCCAATTTCCGCAGCGCGCATGCCTATCTCTCGGCGCCTTACGGCGTCTATCCGGCCAAGGACGGCTACCTGGCCATCGCCATGACGCCGATCCCGAAACTCGCCGATCTGCTGTCACTCAACGAGTTGGCGCCCTATCGCGACAAACCGGCATCGTGGTTCACCGCGCGCGACGACATCAAGGCGATCATCGCGCAGCGGATCGCGACGAAGACGATCGACGAATGGCTGGCCATTCTGGAACCAGCCGACATCTGGTGCGCCAAGGTGCTGACCTGGCCGGAAATGCTGGCGAGCGAAGGTTTCCAGTCGCTCGACATGCTGCAGACGGTGACGCGCGAGGACGATGTCTCAATCCTCACCACCAGTTCGCCTCTCAGGGTCGATGGCATCAGGGCCAAGGTCGATCGGGCGGCACCGCGCATCGGCGAGCACAGCGATGCGATCCGCGCGGAGTTCGGCCTGTGACCACGCTCAAGGGTATGACCTGGAGCCATCCGCGCGGCTACGATCCGATGGTCGCGTGCTCGGCTCTGTGGGAGCAAAAGACCGGCGTTGCCATCGAATGGGACAAGCGCTCACTGCAGGATTTCGAATCCTTTCCGGTCGAGGAGCTGGCGCGCGCCTATGATCTGATCGTCATTGACCATCCCCATGTCGGCCAGATCACCGCGGAACGCTGTCTTGCGCCGCTGGATGTTGCCCGCCGCGAAGCGGAGCGCACGGCGCTCGCCTCGGGCAGTGTCGGCCAATCCTATCCGAGCTACGCTTGGCAAGGGCGGCAATGGGCGTTTCCTATCGATGCGGCGGCCCAGGTCCAGGCTTGGCGGCCAGATGCGCTCGATGCGCCGCCGGCGCACTGGAGCGAGGTGCTCGATCTCGCCCGGCAAGGCCGCGTGCTCTTGCCGTTGCGGCCGCCGCACGTGCTGATGGTGTTCTACACGCTTGCCGGCAATCTCGGTCATCCGTGCGCCACCGATCCGTCCACCGACCTGATCGATGTCCAGGCCGGCAGCGAAGTCTTCGAGGCGATGCGCGAGATTGCCGCGCTGGTCGAACCGGGCTGCTTCGGGATGGATCCGATCGCCGTTTCGGAACGCATGGCGCTGGCCGGTTCGCGGATCGTGTGCGCACCGTTGATCTACGGTTACGTCTCATACGCGATTGCCGGGTTCCGCGCGAACCGGCTGGCCTTCACCGACATCCCGGTCATTGGGTCCAGCGGCCCGATCGGCTCGGCGCTCGGCGGTACCGGCATCGCCGTCTCGGCTTTTTCCAGGGCCAGGGATGCCGCGATCGACTTTGCCTACTGGGTCGCCAGCGGCGACGTCCAGCGCGGTCCCTATGCCGCCGCCGGCGGACAGCCGGGTCACGCGGCGGGCTGGGAGGACCAGACCGTCAATGCCGCGACTGGCAACTTCTACAGGAACACCCGCGCGACGCTGGAGGGCGCATGGGTGCGGCCACGCCATGATGGCTACATGGCGTTCCAGCAGGCAGCGTCCGACCGTATCCTTTCAGGCATGACCTCAGGGCACCAAGCCGGTCAGGTCGTTGCCGATCTCAATCGCCTGTTCCGGGAGAGTTCTCCCGTGCGGGTGTCCGGCGCTGCCGGTGGAGGAGCCTGAACCAAACCGAACGGAGGAGAACAAGATGACAAGAATGTTAGGCGGCATGCTCGCCGCAACCGCACTCGCCTCGCTTGCGACGACCGCCTTTGCTGAGGACGTGCAAGGCGTTATCGGCGGGCTGCCAACAGAGCTCAAGGCGCAGTATGACGGCGCGCCGCAGAAGGTGCTGCCCTCGGCCTGGGACAATTTCACGCCGCCGCCGAAGCCATGGAAGTGGTGCCACTCGGAATCCTACCAGGGCAATCCGTGGCGGGTCACCGTGACCAAGGAGTTGAAGCGCCTGGTCGACGGGCTGATCGCCGACGGCACGGTGTCGAGTTTCGAGGTGTCCGATTCCAACAACGATGCCAGCCAGCAGATCAACCAGATCCGCGCCTTCATCGACAAGAAGTGCTCGATCATCACCTCGATCCCGGGCTCGGCGACAGCACTCGATGACGCGATCGATGCCGCCGCCAAGGCCGGCATCCCGTTCATTACCGCCGCCGGCTCCGTGACCAGCCCGAACGCGGTCAACGTCGATTCCAACTATGCGCGCTGGGGCTATGACATGATGACGGCGATCGGCAAGGCTCAGCCCGACGGCGCCAGTATCCTGCTCGTCGAAGGCATTGCCGGCCACCCGATCGTGGTGCAGGAGCGCCAGGGCGCGGACAAGGCGTTGGCCGAAAATCCGAAGCTGAAGATTTCGCGCAACGTCAACGGCAACTGGACCGCCAACGTCACCAAGACGGTGGTGCTGCAAGCGATCGCCACCAATCCGGCGCCGATCGATGCGGTGTGGACGACCGGCAGCGAAAGCCGCGTCGTCGCCGAGGCTTTCGCCGAAGCCGGCCGGCCGGCGCCGCTGATCACCGGCTCGATCACCGGCGATGCGCTGGGCTACTGGAAGGCCAATCCCGACAAATACCGCTTCGAAGGCCATGCGGTGCTGCCGCACTGGACGGCCGAGACGCTGTTTCGCGTCGGCGAACGCATGCTCGACGGCCAGAAGCCTAAGCTGAATACGCTGCTGATCCCGATCCCGCCGGTGCACAGCGCCGATCTCGGCCAATGGTACAAGGACTGCATGACGACCGATGCCGTCTCGATCTTCCCGATCCCACCCAAGGATCCGATGCCGGAGGAGTGGCTCGACGCCTATTTCTCCAATCCGGCGCCGACCAAGGGCTGGGACTATTCGAAGGTGCCAGATGCCTGTGCAAAGTAACCCCTGCGCGAAGTGATCCCCGCCACAGCCTCAGCAAGCTGGCTTCTCGCACGAAGCCGGCTTGCCAGCCCTGAAACATGGCATGCTTGAAATCAAAACCATATCCAAACGCTATGGCGAGACGGTCGCGCTCGCGGATGCCTCGATCGCGTTCCGGGCGGGGACCATCCATACCATTCTGGGCGAAAACGGTTCGGGCAAGAGCACGATGGTCAAGCTGTTGTCCGGCATCGTCCAGCCAGACAGCGGCGCGATCCTGCTGCAAGGCAAGCCCTTCTCAGGCGCCAGCCCCTCGGCCTTCCAGGAGCAAGGCTTTGCCACTGTGTTCCAGGAGGTGCTGATCGCGCCGGACCGCAGCGTGACCGATAACATCCTGCTCGGCCTCGACGGGCTGGTCCGACGCATCGTTCCCCGCAACGAGCGTCGTGACAGGGCTGCGGCCGCCTTGAAGCGCTTCGCCGTCACCGACGTCCCCCTCGACATGCCCGCTGGCCTGCTGCCGCTTGCCGCGCAGCAACTGGTCGTTCTCGCCCGCGCGATCGTGCGCAACCCAAAAATCCTGATCCTCGACGAGGTCACTGCGGCGCTCGACTTCGCCGACCGCGAATCCGTCTTTTCGCTGATGCGCTCGCTGGCCTGCGAAGGCTGCCTGATCCTGTTCATCACCCACCGCATGGACGAGGTAATGTCGCTGTCGGATCGCATCTCGATCCTGCGCGGCGGCAGCGTGGTGCGGACCGAAGAGCGCGGCACGTCCACGCCGGCCGAATTGCTCAGGGCGATGGCGCCACGGACGGCGGCGGAGCTGGCGCATGGCTGATCACACGGCTCCTGGCCTCGCCGTCCGCGATCTGGTCATCGCGCCTTCCGCAAGCGCAATAACGCAAGGAATCGCTCCCGGTGAGATCGTCGGACTTGCCGGTCTCGATGGCCATGGCCAGGAACTGTTCCTCAAGATGCTCGCAGGCCTGGAGCAGCCGCTTGGCGGCTCGATCGAACTCGGCGTGTCCGGCACATTTCGTAAGATCACCGGGTTCCGCAAAGCCGTCGCCAGCGGCATCGCCTACCTGCCGCGCGACAGACGCGCCAACGGCATTTTTCCCACGCAATCGGTGCTCGACAATTTTGCCGTTTCGACCTTGTCGCGTGACGCGCGTCTCGGCCTGATCAGTCCAGCGGCGCGCAAGGCGCGCTACGACATCTACCGTGAGAAACTGTCGATCGTGGCGCCCCGGCCCGATGCGCCGATCACCACACTGTCGGGCGGCAACCAGCAGAAGGTGCTTTTGGCCCGGGCGTTGGCGCTCGACCCCGCCATCCTGCTCCTCAACGACCCGACGCGCGGCGTCGACGTGGCGACGCGGCATGTTCTCTACGACGTCTTTCGCGGGCTGGCTGCCGATGGCATGGGGCTGGTCATCCTGTCCAGCGAGATCGAGGAGATTCTTCTGCTGTGCCAGCGCGTGCTGGTGTTTCGCGAAAACGAGGTCGCGGCGGAAATCTCCGGTGAGGCGATGACCACCGAGAGCGTTATCTCCGCCATGTTCGGACGCGCGGCATGAGCCCTCTCGCACGCCTCTTGTCGCTTGGACGCAGCGTCGGTTTCGCTGTCGTGCTGCTGGCCGTCCTGCTTGCGGTCAATCTCATCCTCAGTCCGGCGCGGTTCCAGCCGGGATCATGGGGTGCGCTGGTCGGACTGGCCGCGCCGCTGATCGGTGCGGCTATCGCCTCGACACCCGTGATCCTGGCCGGGCGTGGCGGCATCGACATCTCGGTCGGGCCGCTGATGGGTTTCGTCAATGCCGTTGTGATCCAGATACTTTTCCTCAAGGCCGGCATCTCCTCGCCGCTGCTGCTTGTCCCGGCGGCGCTGCTCATCGGTGCGCTGGTCGGCGCGGCGAACGGGTTCCTGGCGACAATCGTTCGCATCCAGCCGATCGTCGCCACGCTCGGCACCTATCTGATCCTCACCGGCGTCACGCTGACGATCCTGCCGGCGCCGATCGGCCCGGCGCCGGCCTGGCTCAAAACCCTGTCCGGCCCGCTGTCGATGCTGCCACTGGCCTTGATGTTCATTGCCTGGTGGCTGGTGCGCCGCACGCCCTACCACGACCAGTTGATGGCGGTCGGCAGCGACGATCGCGCCGCCTACACCGCCGGCGTCGATGTCACGCGCGTGCGCTTCATTGCCTATGTCATATCAGGCATCCTTGGCGGATGCGCCGGGCTGATGCTGACGGCACTGATCGGTTCGGCCGATCCCAATATCGGGCCGACCTACACGTTGATCGCCATCGCCGCCGTCGCCCTGGGAGGCGTCAGCCTGGCCGGAGGTCGCGGCGGCGTCGCCGGCGCCGCGATCGGCGCGATCGACATCTTCCTGCTTCAGAGCGTGCTGACGACATTCAACGTCTCGACCTTCGTGCTGCAGATAGCCTATGGCGCCATACTGGTTCTGGCGGTGATGCTGACCGCGCTGCAGGAACGTCTTGCCATGAGGGGGCGCTGACATGGCCGGCCGAAACCTGTTCGCGACAACCAATGCCCGCGTCGTCGGTGCCTTCTGCGTCGCGGCCCTTCTGCATCTCGCCGGCACAATGCTCATTCCAGGCTATTCCTCGCCCTTTGCGGTGCGCGCCATGCTGGTGCTGGCCTCGCTGCTTGCCGTTGCCTCGATCGGGCAGACGCTGGTCGTCATCATGGGCGGCATCGACCTCTCGATCCCCTTCGTCATCGGCTTTGCCAATGTCGTGGCCGCGCAGCTCTATGGCGATGGCTGGAATTTTGTCCTGGTCTGCGGCCTCGTTGGCGTGCTGGCAATTCTCATCGGCGGCCTGAACGGACTGATCGCACGCAGCCTCGACATCCAGCCGCTCATCGTCACGCTCGGCATCGGCATGGTTGTGCAGGGGCTTGTACTGCTGTGGACAGCCGGCTTCCCGTCTGGCTCGGCGCCGCAAGCGGTTTCCAGCTTCGTGTCGATCGGCGGATCGGCGGGACCGCTGCCGGTGCCATGGCTGGTGCCTAGCCTGGTCGTGGTGGCGGCACTTGTCGTGCTGGTGCTGGAGCGGACGCCTTATGGCCGCCGGCTCTATGCGCTGGGCAGCAATCCGGGCGCGGCACCGCTGGCGCTGATCGACCCGGTTCGCATGTGGGTCATCACCTATGCGGCAAGCGCTTTCTTTGCCGCCGTCGCGGGCGTGCTGCTGCTCGGCTTCACCGGCTCGGCCTATGGCGATGTTGGCCAACCCTATCTGTTCCAGACCATCGCGGCGGTCGTCGTCGGCGGTGCCGCACTGGTCGGCGGACGCGGCAGCTATCTCGGCACCATCGCCGGTGTGCTGGTGCTGACCGAAATCAACACGCTGCTCATCGGCCTCGGTTTCCAGCCGTCGGCGGTGCAGGCGGCACTGGGCCTCATCATCGTCCTGCTGGTGTCGCTTTACGGCCGTGAACGACACGTCTCGACAACGATTTGACTAGACGTCGAGCGGGTTCAGTCAGTCGAGACGCCACAGCTTGCGGGCATTGCCCGACAGCAAGCTGTCGCGCTCCGAGACACTGCAGCCGGAAAGCAACGCATGGGTCGCCGCCACCCAGGTCGAGAGGCCACCGCCGAGCGTGCAGACCGGCCAGTCGCTGCCCCAGACGACGCGGTCCCAGCCGAACGCAGCGATGGTGTGTTCGACGTAAGGCCGCAGCGTCTCGACGGTCCAACTGCCAGGATCGGCATAGGCGACGACGCCCGATATCTTGGCCATGACGTTCGCACGCCGCGCGATCTCTCTCATGTGCTCGCGCCAGGGATGCTCGCCATTTCCCTTGATGTCGGGGACACCGCAATGGTCGAGCACGAACCGCACGTCGGGGGCAAGATCGGCAAGAGCGATCGCCTTGGGGATCTGGTGCGGCAGCACGACGAGATCGAAGGTCAGGCCGGTGCCGCCAAGCCGCTTGATGTTGTCGCGAAACATCGCGCCTTCCGAGAGGTCGTCCGGAACGACATGGAGGACGCGGCGGAAACCCTTGACGAAAGGATTTGCCCGCTGACGTTCGAGATAGGCGGCAAAGCCGGCCTCCTCCGGCCGGCAGGATGCGATCACCCCAGCCAGCATGCTGCCGGCTTGCCGCGACAGGCCTTCGACGCGCGCTGTCTCCGCCTCGATGTCGGCCGGATCGACGTCAACCTCCATATGCAGCACGCGCCCGACGCCAACGCGCTGTGCCTCCGTGGCATATTCCTCAAAGGAAAAATCGCGGTTGAGCGCCGGCACCCCGGCAAGCCAGGGGTAGCGCAGGGCCGAGCGGTCGATGAGATGCAGATGGGTGTCGATGATCACAGTGAGGCTCCTCCCTCCAGCGTTTTCATATCATCTCACGGGGGAATTCTTCATTCAAATAAGAATTTATGCGGATGAGCCAACAGTCGAACCCGCCAGATGCGACAGCTTCTCGCAGGTTGCCAGCAAGAGCTCGATGGTCCGAGTAATGTCAGGCGCGGAAGGCGTGTTGATCACGCTGATGTAGGGGATCGACAAAGCCGCGATCGCCTTGCCGTCGGAGCCGCGCACCGGGGCGGAGAGATTGTAGACCCCGGCGGTCTGCATAGAGGCCATCATCTCGTAGCCACGGTCACGGATCTGGTCGAGACGGGTGAAGAACTCGGGCGACTGCGCTGTCTTGTCGGTGCTGCGGACATGCTCGGAAATCATCATTTGCCGTTCTTCCGGTGAGCGGAAGGCGAGCAGGACGTGGCCGGACCCGGTGTCGAACAGACTGATGTGGGAGCCGACGCGGATCGAGATTCCCCAGTAGTTCGGCGCCTCCTGCTGGCCAATCACCACGGCGGAACCGCGATCAAAAACAACGAGTTGGTTGGCCTGCTGCGAGGTCTCGGCCAGCTCGCGCATCAGCGGTGTGGCGTAAGAGACCAGCCTGCGCACCGGAGCGTGCAATTGCGCCAGGCCGAACAGTTTCAGGGTCAGCGAATAGCGGTCGCCGTCCAGCCTCGTGACATAGCCGCGCCGCACCAGCCGGTCGAGCATGCGGTAGAATTCGTTCGGGCTGCGGTCGAGTTTCTTGGCGATTTCGGCCTGGGTCAGGCCGCCGTCGACGCCCGCCAGCAGTTCGAGGATGTCGAGCCCCTTGTCGAGCGCCGGCGCGCGGTAACGCTCGTCTTCGCTGTCATCCATGGCGCCATCTCTCCAGTGAATTCGATTCTTCATATACGCAAGATCGCGACCGGCGGAAACAAATTTCGCCTTGACGTATGTATGAATGTTTTGTTTGTATATGAATGTAGCATTTCTTGTCACGCGGACAAGTTGCGGTCGCCGCGAGGCGCACCCAGGGAGGAAACCAATGAACAGACTGCTTTCCGGCGTCTCCGCCGGCGCACTGATGCTTGCATTCGGTGCAGGCACGGCCCTTGCCGGCGACCTGCCCGGCAAATTCGAAGGCGTTACCGTCGACGTGAAGCTGATCGGCGGCCAGCAATACGAAAAGCTCTACGAGCGCATCCCCGAATGGGAGAAGGCGACCGGCGCCAAGGTCAACATCCTGACCAAGAAGAACGGCTTCGACATCGACAAGGAGCTCAAATCCGACATCGCCTCGGGCAGCACCAATTGGTGCGTCGGCTGGAACCATTCGTCCTTCGCTCCGCAATATACCGGCCTCTACACCGACCTCGGCAAATTGCTGCCCAAGGAAGAGATCGACGCGTTCGTGCCGTCGACAATCAAGGCGGCAACGATCGACGGCAAGCTCGAGATGCTGCCGCGCGCGCAATTCGACGTCTCGGCGCTCTACTACCAGAAGAGCCTCTACGAGAACGCCGACAACAAGGCCAAGTTCAAGGCGAAATACGGCTATGACCTGGTGCCGCCGGACAGCTGGAAGGAAGTCACCGACCAGGCCGAGTTCTTCGCCAACCCGCCCAATTTCTACGGCACGCAGTTCGCCGGCAAGGAAGAGGCCATCAACGGCCGTTTCTACGAGATGGTGGTCGCCGAAGGTGGCGAGTATCTCGACAAGGACGGCAAGCCGGTCTTCAACTCCGAGGCCGGCATCCGGGCGCTCGACTGGTTCGTCAACCTCTACAAGGCCAAGGCCGTGCCGGCCGGCACCACCAACTACCTCTGGGACGATCTCGGCCAGGGCTTTGCCTCGGGCACCGTCGCCATCAATCTCGACTGGCCGGGCTGGGCCGGTTTCTTCAACGATCCGAAGTCGTCGAAGGTCGCCGGCAATGTCGGCGTCAAGGTCGCGCCGAAGGGGTCTTCCGGCAAGCGTACCGGCTGGTCGGGTTTCCACGGTTTCTCGGTGACCGAGAACTGCGCGCACAAGGAGGCCGCCGCTTCGCTGGTCTGGTGGCTGACCAATGAGGACAGCCAGAAGCTCGAGGCCGCGGCCGGCCCGCTGCCGACCCGCACCGCTGTCTGGGACTGGGACCTGAAGCAGGCCGAGAACGATCCTTACAAGAAGGAGGTTCTGTCCGCCTTCCAGGAAGAAGCCAAGCACGCCTTCGCCGTGCCGCAGACGCCTGAATGGATCGAGATCTCGAACGCCGTCTATCCGGAACTGCAGGCGGCGATCCTCGGCGACAAGACCTCCAAGCAGGCATTGGATGAAGCCGCCGCCAAGGCGACGCAAATCCTCCAGGACGCCGGCAAGCTCTAGCAACCGTTCCCAAGGCTGCCTCCCCCATCGCCGATGGGGGAGGCGATCGCGCCTTGCCGGTACGGACTATCCCGTTCGTCCCGGCCTGGGTCTCGGCCAACAGGCGGCCCGGAATTGCCCGGAATTCAATGTCAAAACCTCACAGGATTCTGATGAAGGGCTTCAAGCCATCCGCGCCATTCCTGCTGCTGCTTCCGGCCATGATCGTGCTGGCGGCGGTCGTCGTGGTGCCATTGCTCTTGTCGCTCTATTCCAGCTTCACGCCTTTCCGCCTGACCAAGCCCGAAACCTTCTTCGTCTTTGTCGGCTTCCGGAACTATCTTTCGATCCTGTCCAACACCGATTTCTGGTGGGCGTTCGGCCGCACGGTGCTGCTGCTGACCATCGCGCTCAATCTCGAAATGCTGCTTGGCCTCGGCCTTGCCATGCTGGTCGAGAAGGCGACGCGCGGCCAGCGCATCCTTCGCACGCTGATGATGTTTCCGATGATGTTCTCGCCGATCCTCGTCGGTTTCCAGTTCAAGTTCATGTTCAACGACAATATCGGCCTGGTGAACAATGCCCTGCAATCGCTGGGGCTCACGCAAGACGCGATCCCATGGCTGATCGAGGGCCATCTCGCTTTCATCGCCATTTCGATCGCCGAGATATGGTCGGCGGCGGCGATCTTCGCCATCCTGATCCTGGCCGGCCTGCTCGCCATGCCGAAGGAGCCGATCGAGGCGGCGCGCGTCGATGGCTGTACGCCGTGGCAGACATTCCGCTATGTGACGTGGCCGTTCGTCATGCCCTTCGCCTACATCGCCATGACCATCCGATCGCTCGACGTCGCGCGCGCCTATGACATCGTCAAGATCATGACCGATGGCGGACCGGCCGGCCGCACCGAACTGTTGTGGACGCTGGTGGCGCGCACCGCCTATAGCGACGGGCGCATGGGCATGGCCAATGCCATGGCCTATTTCTCGATCCTGCTGTCGATCGCCTTCACCGTCTATTTCTTCAACAAGCTCGCCGCGGCGCGCACGCAGATCGGTGCGGAGTGGTGATGGACGAAAATTCTGCCGCCCGCCTGAAGCGCCGGCTCACCGGCATCGTCTATCGCATCGGCCTGTTCCTGGCGATGCTGACCATCTGCCTGCCCGGCTTGTGGATCGTGCTGTCGTCCTTGCGGCCGACCGTCGAGATCATGGCCAAGCCGCCGGTGTGGATACCCCAGGATATTTCCTTCGACGCCTACGTCGCCATGTTCTCAGGCATCGGCAAGGGTGGCATCCCCGTCATCGAGTATTTCCGCAACTCGCTGATCATCTCGGTCACCTCGACGGTGATCGCGGTCGCCATCGGCATGGCCGGCGGCTACGCATTCGCGCGCTATCGCTTTCGCGGCAAGTCGAGCGTGTTCCTCGGGCTGATGCTGACGCGCACGGTGCCGGGCATCGCGCTGTCGCTGCCGCTGTTCTTCCTTTATGTGCGGCTCGGCATCATCGACACGCATTTTGGGCTGATCCTTGCCTATGTCGCGCTCAACGTGCCGTTCACGATCTGGCTGATCGACGGCTTCTTCCGCCAGGTGCCGAAGGATCTCGCGGAAGCCGCGCAGATCGATGGCTGCACGCGCTGGCAGGCGTTCTGGCAGGTCGAGTTCCCACTTGCGGGACCTGGCATTGCTTCGGCCGCGATCTTCGCCTTCCTTACCTGCTGGAACGAGTTCGCGCTGGCCTCGCAGTTGACCCGTTCGGTGAGCGCCAAGACGCTGCCGGTTGGCCTGCTCGACTACACGGCCGAGTTCACCATCGACTGGCGTGGCATGTGCGCGCTGGCCGTGGTGATGATCATCCCGGCGCTTACCCTCACCTACATCGTCCAGAAACACCTTGTCGGCGGCCTGACCTCCGGCGCGGTGAAAGGCTGACCCCATGGCAACCGTTTCCCTCAAAAAGCTGACCAAACGCTACGGCAATGTCGGGATCGTGCATGGTATCGATCTCGATATCACCGACCGCGAATTCATCGCACTGGTCGGGCCGTCCGGCTGCGGCAAGTCGACGACGCTGCGCATGATCGCCGGGCTGGAAGAGATCAGCGCCGGCTCGATCGAAATCGGCGGCCGTGTCGTCAACGATCTGCCGCCGCGTTCGCGCAACATCTCGATGGTGTTCCAGTCCTACGCGCTCTATCCGCACATGACGGTGCGCGAGAATCTCGGCTTCTCCCTGAAGATCGCGGGCGCCGCCAAGGAAGACATGGACCGCCGCGTCGCCGAGGCCTCGGCCATCCTCGGTCTCGACACCCTGCTCGACCGCCGCCCCTCGCAACTCTCCGGCGGCCAGCGCCAGCGCGTCGCCATGGGGCGCGCCATCGTTCGCGATCCCGACGTGTTCCTGTTCGACGAACCGCTTTCCAATCTGGATGCGAAGTTACGAACGCAGATGCGCACCGAGATCAAGAAGCTGCACGCCAAGGTGCAGTCGACGGTGATCTACGTCACCCACGACCAGGTCGAGGCGATGACGCTGGCCGACCGCATCGTCATCATGCGCGACGGCCACATCGAACAGGTCGGCACACCCGACGAGGTGTTCCGGCGGCCAGCGACACGCTTCGTCGCCGGCTTCATCGGCTCGCCGCCGATGAACTTGCATGAGGCGA
Organism: Mesorhizobium erdmanii; assembly: GCF_013170725.1. Taxonomy (NCBI): domain Bacteria; kingdom Pseudomonadati; phylum Pseudomonadota; class Alphaproteobacteria; order Hyphomicrobiales; family Phyllobacteriaceae; genus Mesorhizobium; species Mesorhizobium erdmanii. The sequence goes on from NZ_CP033361.1 coordinate 5,374,732, forward strand.
CGATCGACAATGGCCAACTGGTTTTCGCCAGCGGCGAAAAGCTGCCGCTGCCTGGCCAGTTCAAGGTCAATGTCGCCACCGGCGACCAGGTCGTGTTCGGACTGCGGCCGGACGACATCTATCCGACGGGCCATGGTATCAGTTCCGGCGGCGCCGCCGACGTTCACCAGATCGAACTGCCGATCACCGTCACCGAACCGCTCGGCAACGAGACGCTGGTGTTCGTGGAATTCAACGGCGGCGATTGGGTCTCGCGCATGCTGAACCCGAAACCTCTGAAATCGGGCGAGCGCGTTGCCATGAGCCTCGACCTGTCGCAGGCGCACCTGTTTGCCATCGATACCGGAAAGACATTGCGGAGCTGACCGACATGGCTAGAATCGAGAAAGTCGAACTGCGGATGGTGGACCTTGTGCCCAAGGTCAAGCGTACCGACGCCATCCAGAGTTTCGTCAGCCAGGAAACGCCAATCGTCACGATCACCGATTCCGATGGCGCGGTCGGCACCGGTTACAGCTACACGATCGGCACTGGCGGTTCGTCGGTGATGCGGCTTTTGTCCGACCATCTGGCGCCACGCCTGATCGGCCGCGACCCCGACATGATCGAGGCGATCTGGCGTGATCTCGAATTCGCCACCCATGCTACCACGATCGGTGCGATCACTGCCATCGCGATCGCGGCAATCGACACGGCACTCTGGGATCTGAGGGCCAAGAAGCAGGGGCTTCCGCTGTGGAAACTTGCGGGCGGCGCCAAGGACCGCTGCCCGCTCTACACGACCGAAGGCGGCTGGCTGCACATAGAGACGGCCGCGCTGGTCGACGACGCACTGGCGGCCAAGGCCAAGGGATTTCGCGGCTCGAAGGTGAAGATCGGCAAGCCGCACGGATCGGAGGATCTTGCTCGTCTGTCGGCCGTGCGCAAGGCGGTCGGCGACGGTTACGAGATCATGACCGACGCCAATCAGGGGTTTTCGGTCGACGAGGCGATCCGGCGCGCAGCCAGGCTGCGCGAACTCGATCTTGCCTGGATCGAGGAGCCGCTGCCGGCCGACGACATTGACGGGCATGTGCGGTTGTCGAATTCGACACCGACGCCAATCGCCATCGGCGAGTCGCTCTATTCGATCCGGCATTTCCGTGAGTATATGCAGAAGGGCGCCTGCTCGATCGTGCAGGTCGATGTCGGCCGCATCGGCGGCATCACGCCATGGCTGAAGATCGCCCATGCGGCCGAAACCTTCGACATTCCGGTCTGTCCACATTTCCTGATGGAACTGCATGTCAGCCTGACTTGCGCTGTTCAGAACGGTCGCTATGTCGAGTACATTCCGCAACTCGATGAGTTGACCGGCAAGCATATGCGCATCGAGGATGGGCATGCGCTGGCGCCCGACGAACCGGGTATCGGCATCGACTGGGACTGGGACGCGGTGAAGAGCATGAGCATCGCCGAATTTACCACGGCGATCACGGCATAAAGGAGCTGATATGCGGCGGATGGGATTTGTACTGGGGCTAAAGCCGGAAAAGGTCGAGGAATATGTCCGCCTGCATGCCGCCGTCTGGCCTGACGTGCTGACCATGATTGCGGCCTGCAACATCAAGAACTACTCGATCTACCTGAAGCAGCCGGAAAACCTGCTGTTCTCCAATTTCGAATATCATGGCACCGACTATGCCGCCGACATGGCCAAAATGGCCGCTGATCCCAGGACGCAGGAGTGGTGGGCGGTCTGCATACCTTGCCAGGAGCCGCTGGCGACACGCAAGGAGGGCGAATGGTGGGCCGAGATGGACGAGGTCTTTCACCATGACTGAAGGGACTGAGGGCGGTTTCGACCCTGCCTCGCTCGTCCAGTCCTGGCCCAAACCGTCAAAGCCCCGGCCGATCGTCACCTTCGGCGCCGGCTCGATCGTCGGCGACGCGCATTTTCCCGCCTATCGCAAAGCGGGATTCCCGATTGCCGGCCTCTACGATCCGGACCAGGCCAAGGCGCAGGCCCTGGCCGGGAAATGGGGCATCACCGCGTTCCGCTCGGTGGACGAGGCCGCTGATATCAAGGATGCGATCTTCGATCTGGCCACGCCGCCCGGGCGGCATGGTGAGATCCTGAAGGCATTGCCCGATAGTGCGGTCGCACTGATCCAGAAGCCGATGGGCAACTATCTCGGCGAGGCAACCGAAATCCTGGAGATCTGCCGCGGCAAGGACCTCAAGGCAGCGGTGAATTTCCAGCTTCGCTTCGCACCAATGATGCTGGCGCTAAAGGATGCCATCGCCAAGGGCTGGCTGGGTGAGGTCGTCGACTTCGACGCCTGGCTGGCACTGGCCACACCTTGGGAATTGTGGGAATTCCTGCTCAAGGCGCCGCGCGTCGAGATCGCCATGCATTCGATCCACTATCTCGATCTGATCAGGCAATTGCTCGGCGATCCGCAAGGCGTCCACGCCAAGACACTCGGCCACCCCAACCACAAGGTGGCGCAGACGCGTACCAGCGCCATCCTCGACTATGGCGACACCGTGCGCTGCGCGCTGTCGATCAACCACGACCACAAGTTCGGGCGCCGGCACCAGGCCTGCGAGTTCCGTATCTGCGGTACCGAGGGCGCGGCCTATCTCAAGCTCGGCCTTAATCTCGACTATCCCACTGGCGAGCCGGACATTCTGGAAATCTATCCCAAGGGTGGGACGGACTGGATTGCCGTGCCTTTGGCCGGCGAATGGTTCCCCGACGCCTTCGTCGGACGCATGGCCAATGTCCAGCGCTTTGCGGCCGGAGAAGACGACAAGCTGGTCAGTTCGGTCGAGGACGCCTGGAACACCATGGCGCTCGTGGAAGCCGCTTATCGTTCAAGTGCCGCGCCAGCGACGCCGATCGCGGAAAGACCCTGATGGAACAGATCACCTATTTCGAAGACTACGAGATCGGTTCGTCACGCTTGACCAGCGGCCGCACCATCACCGAGACCGACTTCATCGTCCATGCCGGCCACACCGGCGATTTCTTCCCGCACCACATGGACGCCGAGTATATGAAGGCGACGCCGTTCGGCCAGCGCATCGCCCATGGCACGCTGGTGTTCTCGGTCGGCATCGGGCTGACGGCTGCTATCGTCAACCCCGTCGCGTTTTCATACGGTTATGACCGACTGCGCTTCATCAAGCCGGTGTTCATCGGTGACACCATCCGCACGCGCACCACCATCACGGCCAAGGAGGACGATCCCAAGCGGCCGGGTTCAGGACGGGTGATCGAGCGCTGCGAGGTAATCAACCAGCGCGGCGACGTCGTGCTCGCCGCCGACCATATCTACATAGTCGAGCGCAAGCCGGCGCAGAGCTGAAACGCAGCGCGACCCCTAAGAGCCGGTGGCACGCGCGGTGATGCGCTCCAGCCCGAGCAGCAGCACCAGCGTCGCCGCGACCAGGATCATGGTGAGCGCTGCGCCGGCAAAAATGTCGCCGCGGTCGGTGAGGCTGAAAATCGATACCGGCAGCGTCACCCAGCCCGGCGGATAGACCATGACGGTGGCGCCGAGTTCGCCCATCGATAGCGCGAAGCTCAGTCCGAAAGCGGCAACCAGATAAGGCGCCAGCAAGGGCAGCGTGACATGCCAGAGCCGGTAGGCCGGCCGCGCGCCAAGGCTCGACGCCACCTGTTCGAAGTCGGGCGAAAGCCGCGCCAGGCCGGCCGAGACATTGCCGAAGGTGAACGCCGAGATCAGCACGAAATGCGCGATCATGACCATCGCTATCGTGCCGTTGAGCAAGAGCGGCGGGTGGCTGAAGGCAACCAGCAGGCCAAGGCCGACCGACACCGAAGGCACTGCGCTGGGGATGAAGAACAGCAGACCCAGCAGGCGCTTCAAGGCGTGACCCTGGAGGCGAAGCGACAGAGCCGCCCAGGTGCCGCTGACCAGCGCCAGCGCACTGGCCAGGAAACCGGTGATCAGGCTGGCCTTGACCGCGTTCCACGCCGAGCCCCGAACCACATCGGTGTAATGCTCCGTCGTCAGGCCATTGGGCAGCACGCCGTTCCACTGGTCGGCAAGGCTGGACAGCAGGATGACAGCCAGCGGCGCCAGGAACAGCACGCCGAAGATCAGCGCGAAAAGCATCCACAGCACAATGCGACCGGGGCGCGACCAAACCAGCATCGCTAAGCCCCCAACCGGCCGGCGGCGAAACGGTAGAGGCCGAACAGTCCGAGCGACAGCGCGATGTTGACCACGGCGATGATGCAGGCGACCTGGTAAGCCGATTCCTGGATCGCCTTGCCGTAGATCAGCAGAGGCAGCGTGATGACACCCTTGGCGCCGATGAACAGCACGATGCCGAATTCGTTGACGGTGAGCAGCAGGCACAGGCTGCCGCCGGCGATGAGCGCGGGGATCGCAGCCGGCAGGATGACCTGGCGGACAATGCGGAACGGGCGCGCGCCAAGCACGCTTGCCGCTTCGATCTGGCCGCGGTCGACCAGCGAAAAGGCGGCGAGCAGCGGCCGCAAGATGAAGGGCGTGTAGACGGTGACTTCGGCCAGGACCACGCCCCAGGTCGAATAGAGGAAATCGACAGGCGGCAGCGGCAGCGAGAAGGCCTCCATCAGCCCGGTGTTGAGCATGCCGGCGGAACCGTAGAGAAAGGTGAAGGCAAGCGTCACCAGGAAGGTCGGTAGCGCGATGAAGGTGTCGATCAGCCGGGCGATGAAGCCTGAGCCGGGGAACGGCACGAAGGCAAGGATCAGCGCCAGCACAAGGCCGACGATCAGGCATCCGGCCGTCGCGGCAATCGAGATCGTCACCGTGTTGACCAGCGCGTTGAGGAAGAAGCGCGAATGCAGCACGCGAAAGATCTCGGCGGCATTGGCGACACCGCTGTCGTCGAGGAAGGCCTGCCGGGCGATGAGCGCCAGTGGATAGAAGAACAGCAGCGCCAGCAGCGCCGCCGGCGGCACGATCCAGAATTTGCCGGGTTCCCGCCTGATGGTGACCGGCGAACCGATGGCGACCGCCTCAGACACCGGCGTCTTCCGGCAGCAGCGAGGTGTCGGCAGGGGCAAAGAACAGCGTCAACTGGGCGCCGGGTTCGGGCAAGGCGATGGGCAATTTCGTTGCCGAGACGCGCACCGGCGTGCCGCCGACATCGAGCACAAGATGCGTGAGTTCACCCTGCCAGTGCACTTCCCGCAATGTGCCGACGATGCGGTTGGTATGCTCGCTTTCGGCAGTCAGGCTGAGATGCTGCGGCCGGATGCAGAGCAGGCTCCTGTCACCGGCCTTCTCGTCGAGGCCGGCGCTCGTCAGCACCGCGTCGCCATGCCTTGCCGTGGCAAAGCCCTTCGAGCCGACGGCCTCGGCAACCGTGACCGGCAGAAGGTTGGCACGGCCGAGAAACTCGGCGGTGAAGCGGTTCGGCGGGCGGCGGTAGAGTTCCGTCGTCAGGCCATGCGAACACACCCTGCCATCGCGCATGATGGCGATCTTGTCGGCAAGCGTCAGCGCCTCGGTCTGGTCGTGGGTGACATAGAGGATGGTCAGGCCCGGCAGGCTGCGGTGCAGGCGAGCGATCTCCTCGACCATGTTGCGGCGAATCTGCGCGTCGAGCGCCGACAGCGGCTCGTCGAGCAGCAGCACACGCGGTCTGACGGCAAGCGCCCGAGCAATCGCCACACGCTGCTGCTGCCCGCCCGACAGCTCGCGCGGATAGCGCCGGGCAAAAGTCGCCATGCCGACAGTGCCGAGCGCATCCTTGACCCGCTCGGCGATCAGCGCCTTTTCGGCGCCTTGCGCCCGCAGCCCAAAGGCAACGTTGTCTTCCACCCGCATGTGCGGAAACAGCGCGTAGTTCTGCACCACCATGCCGAGGCCGCGTTCGTAGGGCGGCAGATCGGTGACGTCCGTGGCGCCAATACGGATGCGGCCGCTGACCGGCCGCACGAAGCCGGCGACGGCGCGCAGAGCGGTGGTCTTGCCGGAGCCGGAGGGACCGATCATCGCCAGGATTTCACCGGGCGCGATGTCGAGCGTCAGCGGGTGCAGGACGACATGTGCGCCATAGGCGACGCTGACCTTGTCGAAGTGGACATTGGAGCCGGCGCCGCGAATTTTCGCGGCGTCGATGTCTATGACACTGGTACCAGTAAAGGCGGCGGCCGACATGGCTTGGTCCTCCGGATTTCTGCCCTCGGGTGTCAGCTCCCGGTCGCCTCGTTCCACTTCTTGACGTAGTCGGGAAGCTTGCTCAGCGCCTCGTCCCAGTTCGGCGACCAGATGGTCAGGCCCTTCATCGCCTCCTGCAGCTTGGCGAAGTTGGCGTCATCGGGTTTGACATCCTTGCGGGCGGGCATACCGAGAGCAACCGAGCTTATGGTGGACTGGGCTTCCTTGGCGAGCAGGAAGTCGATCAGCTTCTTGCCGTTGTCGGCATTGGGCGCACCGGTGACCAGGCCGATCTCATAGGGCAGCGCGAAAGTGGAGCGCACGCCGTCAGGTCCGGCCGGCCAGAACACCTTGATGTTGGGATTGTCAGCCATCTGCGACATGTTCATCTGCAGGTCGCCATTGGCGACGTGCAGTTCGCCCTTGTTGACCAGCGCGGTCAGCTTGCCCGTCGAGGCGGACGGGCCGACATTGTTGTCCTGCAGCTTCTTCATGAACTCGAAGCCGGCATCCTCACCGCCAAAGGCATGGATGACCTGCAGCATCACGGCGGTGCCGTCACCGGCCTGGCCGGGAGTAGAATACTGGATCTTGCCCTTGAACTTGGGATCAAGCAGGTCGTTGTAGCTTTTCGGCGCTTCCTTCAGCACGGCGCTGTTGTAGATGAAGTTCATGTAGTTGTTGACGACAGGCCGGTATTTGTCGGTGCCGCCGTCGATCTGGTCGGCGCCTTCCGGCTTATAGTCCTGCAGCAAGCCATCGGCGGCGGCGCGCTGGACGAAGGGCGGCAGCGTCACCAGCACGTCGGCCTGCGGGTTCGACTTTTCCTTGGCGACACGCTCGACGACGCCGCCCGAGCCGGCCTCGATATACTGCACGGTGATGCCGGTGGCCTTGGTGAAGGCGGCGAATTCGGTCTCGTACCAGCTGCCATTGCCATCATGCAGGCCGTCGGCGGAATAGATGGTCACGACGCCGCCGGCGAAGGCCGGGCCGACGAGAGCCGACGAAGCCAAGAGCGACACGGCGAAGGCCATTGCGATGCTTGCATTGCGCGATTTCATGGATCAGTTCCCCTGTGATTGAAGGCACATTCTGCGATGCACTAGGACCGACCAGCTTCGTCTCTGGCGGACGTTGAGCCGATTGGATGTCGTCGTTGTGACAACTGTGGGGATCGGTAATCGATAAGTAAAATCTATTTATTTTATGACAGACAAACTTCTTCTGATATTTGTCATGGAACTGTCGCATGCTTGTCGCGGGCGCCAACGCAATTGTGCGCAAGGCGTCTATCGGTTTGAAAAACAAAGACTATCAGCCGAAGAAGACACCCGATGCCTGCGCTCGCAAACGCGGATCATGCGAGCGGATGGTCACCGGCCGGTCCTCGAGAATCTCGAAGCAGCGCGCAAGCGTGTCGTCCCCGAGCCGGCGCATCGCTTCATGCGTGAAGAAGGTGAAATGCGGAAACAGGATCACATTGTCGCGATCGAACAGGGCGCTCATCGGATGGCCTGATCTGGCCAGCGGTTCGACCGAATAGACATCGAGCCCGGCGCCGCCAATCGCCCCGGCAACGATCGCCTCGACAAGCGCCGCCTCGTCGACGAGCGCGCCGCGCGAAACATTGATGATCATGGCGGAAGGTTTGAGGCAGGCGAGTTCGGCCTTGCCGATCAGGCCGCGCGTCCCGTCATTGAGTACACAATGGAGGGAAACGAAATCGCAGGCACGCAGCATGGCCTGCAGATCGTCGACCTTCTCGATGCCGGCGCCCTGCATCGTCGCCGCATCGACTCCGGGATCGAAGCCGAGCACCCGGGCACGAAACCCGTGGCCGGCCATGCGCGCCATGCTACGGCCGATCTTGCCGCAGCCGACGAGCCCCAGCGTGGCCCCGGAAATGTCGCGCCCGAGCCAGCGTTGCGCGGGCCAGACCCAGCCATCGCGCGACACCGCCGCGGTGATCGCCGGCAGCCGCTTGGCCAGCGATATCATCAGGGCGAAGGCGCCCTCGGCCACGGTTTCCTCGGCATAGTCGGGCACATTGACAACAGGAATGCCGCGCCGCATCGCAGCCGGGATGTCGATGGCGTCGATGCCGACACTGTATTTGACGATGCCCTTCAATCTGGGAGCCGCCTCGATCACCCGTGCGGTGATCGGCGTGTAGCACATGAGCAGAAGATCGGCATCGGCGACCGCATCGATGAGGTCGTCTTCGGAAATGCCATCCGGCAGCGTCACCAGTTCGACGCCCCTCGCCCGCAAGCCGGCATCAATTTCGGGACATTCGAGTTCCCGGTCGGTGCGCACGGCCTTCATTATCGACAACACTCCTCATGCTCAGCCCGCGAGCACCGCGGCCTCGACGATGTCCAGCGCCCGGTCGAGGTCGGCGCGCGCGATAACCAGCGGTGGCGAAAGGGTGAGCACATTGCCCTGGCTGATCTTGAAGCTCAGCCCTTGTTCGAGGCAACGGTAATAGACCTTTTCGGCGAGCGCGCGCGCCGGCGCGCGGCTGGCCTTGTCCTCGACCATCTCGACGCCGAACAGCAGTCCCCTGCCCCTGACGTCGCCAACGAAGGCCGAGCGCCGCATGAGATCGGTCATGCGTGCCATGGCATAGGCGCCGAGCTCGGCGGCGCGCTCGGCCAGTCCCTCCTCGCGCACAATGGCGATGGTGGTCAGCGCGGCGCGCGCGGTGACCGGGTTCTTCTCATGCGTGTAGTGGCCGATGGCGTAGTCGCCAGCGACGTCGAGGTCGCGCCGCGCGATCACCGAGGCGATGGGCAGGATGCCCCCACCCAGCGACTTGCCGAGCACGATCATGTCGGGCGTGACGCCGTCATGCTCGGACGCAAAGAACTTTCCGGTCTTGCCAAGGCCGGTCGGTATCTCGTCGAAGATCAGCAGTGTGCCGTGGCGGTCGCAGGCCTCGCGCACCGCCTTCCAGAAACCGGGCGCCGGCACCAGCGGCGTCGCCCGCATCGGTTCGGCGATGAAGGCAGCAAAATCACCTTCGCGGCCGAGCACGTAGGAGATCATGCTGGCGCAGGCGCGGGCAGACTCCTCCAGCGAAGTGGTGCCATAGGGGCAGTTGTGCGGCGCCCACGGCGCGACATGCTCGGCGCCAGGCAGAAGCGGCCCGGCAATGCCCGACCGGAAGGTCGCCTCGCCGCCGACGCTCGACGCGCCAAAGCCGGCACCATGGAAAGCATCCCAGAAGGACAGCGTCTTGAAGCGGCCGGTGGCCGCACGCGCCAGCTTCAGCGCCACCTCGATCGCATCGGACCCGCCGGTGGTGAACAGCACCTTGCCGAGATTTCCCGGCGCCAGCTCGCCGAGCGTCTCGGCGAGCTCCACCGCCGGCTCGCAGGCGAAGCGGCGCGGCGCGAAGGGCAAGGCGTCCATCTGCGCGCGGATCGCTTCCTTCAGGCGCGGATGGCCGTAGCCAATGTGGTGCACGCTGTTGCCATGGAAATCCATGTAGCGCCGCCCGGCGGTATCCTCGATCCAGATGCCTTCGGCCTTGGCGATGGCCGAGACACACGGGCTGGACAGGCTCTGGTGCAGGAAGGCGGCGGCATCGCGCGCAAGCAGGCGACGCGTTGGCGCGTCATCCTGTTTTGCCGTCCAGGCGCCGCGCGCGGCGGAACTGTTCGATTCACCTTCGGTATGGACGAGGGTCATTGTTCCTCACACGTATTGTCGCGCCTTTGCCGGTGCAGCGAAGCCTTGCACCACGCCAAACCAATCATCCAAACAGCTCCGCGATGGTCTCCTCGCCAATGGCGAAACCGGTACTGGCACCCGTGCCGCTGGTGACTATTACGAGCCGCACATCGTCATGCGGGGCGTCGCGGATCATCGCAGGGCCCGCCGACGCATAGGTTCCCGTCCAACGCGCGACCACCTCCGGCGCCTTGCCGCCGAACAAGGTCTTGAATTCATCGAGGATAAGGTGGTCTACCGCGTCCGACCCGAATGGATCGAGCGTCATGCCGTAGTGATGGGAATCGCCGATGACGAGAGAGCCGTCGGCGCTTTGCACGACGATCAGATGGACGCCGTTTTCCAGCGCCGCGCCGCACTGTTCGGTCAATCTTTTCCGCAATGCGCCGGCCTCCGGCAGGCAGGAGAAGCCGCCGTATCGCAGCAGGCTGAGATCGGAGGTCAGCGCCGAGCGAAACCGGTGTCCGGGGTCGGCAAGCCGCAGCATCTGAAGCTTGCAGCGCCTGATACCATATTGGCCCATCCGCTCGGGATAGAGCGAGGCAAAATCATCACCGGGGCAGACCACGATCTTTTCGGCATACAGACGACCCGAACTGGTCTCGACGACCGGCGCGGCGATCGATGTCACCGAAATGCCGTTGCGAAATTCGACGCCGTGCATTTCGGCCAGGAACGACGTCAGCCTGGGCAGAACCTCACGCGATTCGACCCGCAATTCGAATGGACTGTAGAGCCCGCCGACAAGCGCCTTCTCATCCAGGCCATCCAGATGTGCGGCCGCTTCGCGTGCCGTCAGCAGCTTGCAGTCCTGGCCATCCTGTCCGGACCTGAAGGCCTCCAGCAGAGCCAGCGCTTCCGGGCGCTGCGCGGCGACGAGCTTGCCGCGCTGCAGAATTTCCAACCCTGCCTCGCCGGCGAGGTCGAGCCAGACCTGCCGGCTGCGTTCGGCGCGCCGGCGCGACAGGCCAGAATCCTGCCCGGTGACGACGACAAGGCCGAAATTGCGGATCGAGGCGCCATTCGCCTTCTGGTCGCGGTCGACGACAACGACGCGCAGCCCGCGCCGCACCGCCGCCAGCGCATGCGCCAGCCCGACGATGCCTGAGCCGACGACGGCGAGATCGTAGCCGTCCATCGAGCCTACCACGGCAGCGAAAAAGTCTTGACGTTGGTGTAGCTCTTCATCGCCTCGATGACGCCTTCCTTGTAGCCATTGCCGCTGTCCTTGATGCCGCCGAAAGGCGACATCTCGATGCGGTAGCCCGGCACTTCCCAGATGTTGACCGTGCCAACCTCGAGGCCGGCGATGTATTTCTGCATGCGAGGAAACGAGTTGGTGCAGACGCCCGACGAAAGTCCGAAGGCGGTCGAGTTGGATAGCTTGATCAACGCCTCGTCATCATCGGGAGCGCGCACGATCGGGATGATCGGCCCAAACGTTTCTTCCATGACCAGCTCGGAGGTGTGCGGCACGCGATCGACGACGATCGGCGGCAGCAGCGCACCCTGGCGGCCGGGGTTGTAGAGGATGTCGGCGCCTTGTTCGGCGGCCATGTGAACGCGGGCTTCGAAGAGTGCGGCCGCCTTCTCGTGCACGACGGTGCCGAGGTCGGTCGAGCGGTCCATCGGGTCGCCGAAGCGGATCTTCTTCGCCCGCTCAAGCACCAACGGCACGAAACGGTCGGCGACGCTTTCCTGGACCAGGATGCGCTTGACCGCCGTGCAGCGCTGGCCGGAGTTTTTCGTCGCTCCGGCCACCGCCAGGTCAGCTGCCCTTGCCAGATCCTCGTCCGACAAATCGTTGAGGATGATCAGGGGATCATTGCCGCCGAGTTCCAGCACCTGGCGCTTGTAGCCGGCGGTGCGGGCGATCATCTTGCCGACGGGAACACCGCCGGTGAAGGTGATCAGGTCGATGTTCTCGTTGGTGATCATCTCGTTGCCGATATCGGCCGGCCAGCCGGTCACCACCGACAGCATTTCCGGCGGCAGGCCGGCCTCGTAGAGGATGTCGGCCAGAAGCAGCGCCGTCATCGGCGTCAGTTCGGTCGGCTTGACTACCACGCAATTGTTGGTGGCGATCGCCGGCGCCACCTTGTGCGAGACCATGTTGAGCGGATGGTTGAACGGCGTAATCGCCGAGATCGCCTTCAGCGGCTCGCGGATGGTGAAGATCTTGCGCGCCTTGCCGTGCGGGGTGAGATCGCAGGAGAATATCTGGCCGTCATCTTGGATGCACATCTGCGCCGACAGCGTGAACACGTCATAGGCGCGGCCGACCTCATAGAGCGAATCCGTCTTGGAGATGCCGAGTTCCAGCGTGATGAGATCGGATATCTCCTCCCGGCGCGAGGCCAGCGCCTCTGCGGTGCGGAACAGGATCTGCTGGCGCTCGTAACGGGTCAGCTTCGACTTGTAACCGGCAGCGATCTCGAAGGCTCGTCGCGCATGCTCGGCGCGACCGGCGGGCACGGTGCCGATAACGGTGTCGTTCCAGGGGTAGCGCACCTCGACGACGCCATCGGCATCGACCTTCTTGCCGGCGATACGCATCGGCTCGTGGCGAACTTTGATGGAAGGGTCGAGTTGGGTCATGTCAGTGTTTCCGATGCTCAGCGAGCAACATTGATCTCTTGTCGGCGGGCCATCGCGTGTCGGCCAGCACCATCATGAATGCCTACACACCTTGCTGACACCCAACTCAACCCTCACGCCAGCGCAGCCGCCATCGTCGCGTAGTAGAAGGCGTCGAAATTGCGCAGCGTGGGTTCGTTCGGCAGGTCCGGCAGCACGCGATTGACGATGAACGGCACCTCCTGCTCGGTCAGCCCGCCATGCGAGCGCAGCGGTTCGTTCAGCGCCGCCAGATCGTGGCGATGCTCCGAGGTGCCGATCGTCTTGTTTTCGGTGGAGATCAGCACGATGTCGCCGATGCGGTCGGCCGGCAGTTCGAAACGCTCGCAGGCGGTCGGGCTATCGACAACCAGCATGATGCCGTCGATCTTCGCCAGCCGTGCCATGATGCCGGCCTGGTCGGCGCCGTCAGGCAGATAGGCGGTGGCGAATGAGCCCAGCGCCCCGTGATGCACGACATAGGGGTCGGTGATCGGCAGGATGACCCTGGCCGCGTCCTTGCCCAGCCATTCGTCGAGCAGGTCCTGAACGTAGACCACGTCGGGCGAACCATCCGCCTTGTGCTTGGGCTTCATGCCGTGGTCGGCGGTGACAACGATCGCCGCGCCCAGCGCATCGAGCTCGGTCAAGTACTTGTCGAACATCTCGTAGAAGGCGTTGGCCTGGGGCACGCCCGGCGCGTATTTGTGCTGCACATAGTCCGTCGTCGTCAGGTACATGATGTCGGGGCGGAATTCCCTGAGCAGCTGGACGCCGGCGGCGAAGACGAATTCCGACAATTCGGCCGAATAGACCTCCGGCACCGGCAGGCCGAAATGCTTCGAGGCGTTGTCGATGCCATGCTGGGCTAGAGTCGTGGTATCGGACTTTTCGGCCGAGAAGCACAGCGCGCGGCCTTCGTCGAAGGCGAGCCCCTTGCCGAGCAGCGCGCGCAGCTTGTCCTTGGCGGTGACCACGGCGACCTTGGCGCCGGCATCATAGAAGGCCTGGAAAATGGTCGGCGCGCGCAGGAAGCGCGGGTCGTTCATCATCACTTCCTTGCCGGTCTCGCGCTCGTAGAGATAGTTGCCGCAAATGCCATGCACTGAAGGCGGGCGACCGGTGGCGATCGACAGATTGTTGGGGTTGGTGAAGCTCGGGATGACCGAGTGCGCAAAGCGCACCGTGCCCTTCTGCTTGATCCTGACCAAGGCCGGCATCAGCCCGGCCTTGATCGCTTCGTCGAGATAGGCCGGCTCGCAGCCGTCCAGGCAGATGGCGATCGCCGGCACACGCGGCCAGGCGTAGGTGCGGCCGTTGACGGCGACGTTGATGGGAGACATCTGATTCATCGAAAATCCTCGAAATCTGCCGCCTCAGGCGGCAAGTTTGGCGCGTTCGGCGATTGCCGCGGCGGGCGGAGCGGCGGTGTCGACGCCCATTTCACGGAGCGAGAGAGCCGCCGCCTCGACGACGCGGCGCATGACATGTTCGTCCATCTGGCCGATGCAGCCGACCCGGAAACTATCAACCACGGTCAGTTTGCCCGGATAGATGATGAAGCCCTTGTCCTTCATCAGCTCGTAGAAGCGATCGAAGGCGAAGTTGGGATGGGCCGGGTTGAAGAAGGTGACGATGATCGGCGACAGCCAGCGGTCTTTCAGCAGCGTCTCGAAGCCAAGCTCGCGCATGCCGGCCACCATGACGTCGCGGTTCCTTGTGTAGCGAGCGCCGCGGCCGGCGACGCCGCCCTCGGCCTCATGCTGGCGCAACGCTTCGAGGAAGGCGGCAACGACATGCGTCGGCGGCGTGTAGCGCCACTGGCCTGATTTGTTCATGTGCGCCCACTGCGCATGGACGTCGAGCGACAGCGAGTGGCTGCGGCCCTTGGCGGCTTCGAGTTCGGTCTTGCGGGCGATGATGAAGCCGAAGCCCGGCACGCCCTCGATGCATTTGTTGGCGGAGGAAACCATCGCCTCGTAACGGATTTCGTTGACGTCGAGCGCGATGGCGCCGAAGGCGCTCATGGAATCGACCAGCAGCTTGCGGCCCTTGGCATGGACGGCCTCGGCAATCTCGGCGACCGGATTCAAAATGCCGGAACTGGTCTCGCAATGGATAGCGATGACATGGGTGATGGCCGGATCGGCATCGAGAGCGGCCGCCACCTCGTCGCCGCGCGGCGGTAGGTAGTCGCCCTTGTCGATCAGCGTGTAGGCGCGGCCGAGATACTGCATGGTCTGCGCGGCGCGCAGGCCGTATGCGCCATTGGCCAGCACCAGCACCTTGCCGTCCCCGGGCACGAAGGAACCGAGCATCGCCTCGACGCAGAACGAGCCCGAGCCTTGCATCGGCACGCAGTCGAATTCGCCTTTCGCGTCCCCGGTCAGCGCCAGCAGCCGGCGCCGCATGTCGGCGGTCATGGCACGGAAGTCGCCATCCCAGGACCCCCAGTCCCGCAGCATCGCCTGCTTGACCGAATAGGCCGTGGTGAGCGGACCCGGCGTCAGCAAATAGGGCTCGCCCAGTGCCGGCTTGGCCAGCGGCTCCGCGGCAAATTTCGTTTCGGCGAGCATGGTGTCCTCCGACAGATCACTGCTTTTTGATGTGGCCTTATTCTTGGCCTGAACGACATATTTGTAAAATCGTTATTTTGTATCGAAGTATCGATTTTTGCGATAGTGGCACGAGCCAGGTGATACAAATTGCATCGCGGTCATGACACGGCTGTGAAGCCGGATAAATTCGCTTTTTGACCATAAGCCAAATCGTTTGTCTCGGCCTTCTGGAAATCTGGGCTTATGGTAGATTGCCACACGATTCCGGATTATCTCGACGGTGAAAAAGAATGCGCTACGTTCAGCTGCGAGCCTTCCATCAGGTGGCGATCTCAGGCGGTTTTTCTCGGGCCGCGGAAGCACTGTTCCTGACCCAGCCGGCCATATCGGACCAGGTGCGCAAGCTCGAGGAAGAGTATGATGTGCTGCTGTTCAACCGCAACAAGAAGCAGGTCACGCTGACCCATTCGGGCCAGAAGCTGCTCGAGATAACCCACCGCATGTTCGATACCGAACAGCAGGCGCTCGAGTTGCTGACCGAGTCGCGCGCACTGCGTTCCGGCACGCTGCGCATCGTCGCCGATGCGGCGCACCACCTGCTGCACATCCTCGGCAGCTTCCGGGCGCGCTACCCCGGCGTCCAGGTCTCGGTGCGCTCCGGCAACACCGAAACGGTGATCAGCAGCCTCTACAGCTATGATGCCGACATCGGCGTCCTGGGCGAAATCCCGGCCGGGCGAGATTTCGAAGTGCTGAAGCTGAACTCGACGCCGATCATCGCCTTCACCTCCATCGACCATCCGCTGTCGGGAAAAAAGTCGGTGACGCTGAAGCAACTGGCGCAGGAACCGCTGGTCATGCGCGAGCGCGGCTCGAAGACGCGCCAAAAGCTGGAGGACCTGGCGGCGGCGTCGAAGGTCGAACTCAGGCCAGCAATCGAAGCCGAGGGGCGGGAGGCGGTGCGCGAGATCGTCGCCTCGGGCGCCGGCATCGGCTTTGTCTCGGCGGCCGAATTCGGCCAGGATTCGCGTCTGGTGCCGATCACCATCGACGCCCCTGAAACCCTTATGGACGAAGCGCTGATCTGCCTGCGCGAGCGAAGCGGCGGCAAGCTGGTGCGTGCCTTTCTCGACATGGCGCGCTCTATGTCGCCGGATTAAGCGGCGACAGCAATCTCGGCTACCTCGGCCTTCCGTGCCGTCGACGGCTTCGCCTCGACCAGCGCGCCACAGCCGATGAAACCATCAGACATTAGCGTGACCTTTCGGGGTCGGTTTCGGTTTGCCTGCTAGGGCTAGGGCTTTCGCGACATGCCGCCATCCTCAATCGCATTGACGAGCGTCGCGCTGCCTTCGCGCAGATGCTGCCGCAGAACGTTTACGGCCTTTCTGCCGTCGCGCTGACGGCAGGCGGCCAGCAGGTCCCGATGCTCGCTCTGCGAGCGGGTGCGATGGTCGAGATTCGACAAGAGGATGCGGACATAGCGGTCAGCCGCGTTGTGGTGGGCGTCGATCAGGCCGAGCAGACGGTGGTTGCCACAGGCATCATAGAGCGAGAGATGAAAGACCTTGTTCAAGGCCCCCCAGCGGCCGACATTGCGCTCCGCGTCGATCTGGTCGAGTGCCTGTTCGGCCTCATCGAGCTTGGCATCCGATATGGCCGGAATGGAGAGGCGGAGCGCCTCGCATTCTAGCAGTTCACGCACCGCGTAGATTTCGCCGATCTCGGCGCCGTCCATCCGGGTGACATGCGCGCCCTTGGTCGGATGGATGGACACGATGCCCTCGGCTTCCAGCTGGCGAAGCGCGTCGCGAATCGGCATGCGGCTGAAGCCGAACTCTTCGGCCAGTTCGTCCTGGCGCAAAGCCGTGCCGGCCTTCAGCGTCCCGCTAGCTATGGCCTCGCGCAGAACGTTGGCGACCTGCTCGGCAACCGTCTTCGGCTTCTCGATCGGGCTTTCCGCAAATCCGCGCAATCGATGCTCCCCTCACGCGGCGTCCAGCGTAATGGAAAACCAATTGGGATATAAGTATCCTCGTGTACGAGTTCTGGCCCGGGCCGCTGCGGACCAGCGAGCGTTAACGACGGGATGTCCGAAGCCCGAGCCGATACTTTCTTGTCGGGTATCTCTGCAATGCGCTTCCCCGTTGGAGGCACGCCGCCTATGCGGCCGTGGCCGGCTGGTCCTTGAACAGGATCGGATCAGCAGCGGCCGGCTCCGCGTAGCGTATGCGCAGGCGCAGGAATGGCGCTTCGATACAGGTGTAGCTGAGATAGCCGATCGGGATCGTCGCCAGAAAGCACAGCAGGGACCAGAGGCAGGCAATGTAGAAATTGCTTATGCTCATGACGTTCGTGTTTATGAACTCCGCAAGCTGCATGACGAAGAACAGATGCAGAAGGTAGATCGAATAGCTGTAGGCTCCCGCCTTCTCCAGGATCTTGAACGGCAGGCCTTTTCGTTTCCTCGGGAAAGTGGTGTCGTAATAGGCGATCCCAAACGCATAGGCCGCCGCCTCTACGGTTGGCAGGATGATCCATATGCAATGCGACGAAGGATAGTGCCCAAGCTGGTAAAATCCTCCGGCGGCATCGAACCACCCGAAGAACATCGAAAATGCGACGAGAACGGCCAGCGCCAGCCAGTGCCGGCCTTTCGCATGGGCGCGGAGATGAAAGGCGAGAATGCCGGCCAGAAACTGATCGGCGTGGCCTATGATGGTCCAGGCAGCAGCCGACTGCACCTCGCCGAGATGCACATAGAGCACCGACCTCAGCAAGATCATTGCCGCGATGAACAGCAAGGGCGCAAACAGGAACCGCCTGCACGCCATCAGCAGGAACGGCAGCAGAACGTAGAAATGGGCTTCCACGGTCAACGACCAACCGCCGTTCGGAAGGGTGGGGAAGATCACGCCCTTGCCGACGTCGGTGAAATACTCGTCCAGGGGCTGGCCCGCCTCATATCTGCGGCAAGCCTCGATGGCTATCACGGCCAGCAGAAGCGGAAGCAGCCTCAGCGCCCGGTTGGCGAAGAAGGGCAGATAGCGGACCTGTTTTCCATCAAGGAGCTTGGCAAACAGATAACCGGAGAGCGCCATGAACAGCGAGACGCCGGTATTGCCTTCATCCAGAAGGCTGAAGATGGGCAAAGCCGGTACGAAGCCATACGGAACGGGACCATCGGGGGACTGATGGAGAAAATGCCACGTGAAGACCAGGAAGGCCGCCAGGCCACGAACATGGTCCAGCGCCGGATAATGTTCTCCAGTCGAAGACTTCATGATTCAGACCAAGTGCCCCGCGCCTTGCACGATCGTCGCCACCGCGGCCGACCCGCATAGGCAACGGCGGGCATTCCCGCCTCCCCGCAGCCACTCTGTCCGTTCCTCGTTAATTTTGGCTTCTATTTTCCGTGAAAATTCACTTCTGGCGCTTTCCAGCGCAAGGTCGACGTCGCGCCTGCCGCCCTCTGGCGCGTCCAGGTCGATATGCAGGCCGTGCGTTAAGGGGGCGCCTAACCCTCCGCCTCGACAGCAACCACCGCCGCACAGTCGCCGGCCTTGACCAGGCCGGGAAAATGCCGCGCTGCCAGCATGCCCGACATTTTTGCCCGGAGTTCCTGAGGGGCAATGCCGGTGCGACCAACGGAATGGATACGTGCCAGCACCGCGCCCTTCTCGATGGGATCACCGAGATCGATCATGGTTTCGATCATGCCGTCTTCCTCGGCGAAGGAGAAACAATCGCCCGACGGCATGTCCAGCCACTGCGTTCTGCCCGTCTCGATCGCACCATCGACGATGCCGGCATGGCGCAACACATTGAGGATACCGCGCCGTGCAATCCGTACGGTTTGCGCACGCGAGGTGCCTCCGCCGCCAAGCTCGGTGCTGACGAAGACCTTGCCCATCTCCTCGGCCGCCGTGTCGTACATGCCGACCGAGTCGATCTCGATCATGCGCATCGAAAACGGGGCCGAGAATGCCGCGACAGCGTCGAAGGCTTTCTGTTCCAGCGCCTTGTCGGGCAAAGTATGCGCCGCACAGAACGGCACGAAGTCCAGAGTCTTCCCGCCGGAATGGAAGTCGAAGACAATGTCGGCGCGGGGTAACAATTCGCGCTGGAAATAGTCGGCGATCTTTTCGGTCACCGTGCCGTCCGGCCGGCCGGGAAAGCTGCGGTTCATATTGCCTTTGTCGATCGGCGAGGTACGCGTACCGGCGCGGAAGGCCGGATAGTTCATCGCCGGCACGATGATCACCGAGCCGTTGACCTGCTTGGGGTCGAGCGTGCGGGCAAGATCGTAGAGCGCCAGCGGTCCTTCATATTCGTCGCCATGGTTGCCGCCGGAAAGCAGCGCCGTCGGGCCCGTGCCGTTGCGGATGACGCAGATCGGGATCATCACCGAGCCCCAGGCCGAATCGTCGCGGCTGTAGGGCAAGCGCAGGAAACCGTGCTGGACGCCGTCTTTGTCAAAATCGACGGTCGGCGCGATCGGTGACGGGCGGAGGCTGGACATCGGGCTCAATTCTTCACCACCAGTTTGCGCGGCACATTGGCGAGGCACTCTACACCTGTTTCGGTGATCAGGATCGACTCCGTAATCTCCAGCCCCATTGTTTCCAGCCACAGGCCGGTCATGAAATGGAAGGTCATTCCGGGCTTGAGTTCGGTGCGATCGCCGGGGCGAAGACTCATCGTGCGCTCGCCCCAGTCCGGCGGATAGGAAAGACCGATCGAATAGCCGGTCCGGTTGTCCTTGACGATGCCGTACTTCTTCAACACGGCGAAGAAGGCGTTGGCGATGTCCTCGCAGGCGTTGCCGGGCTTTGCAGCCGCAAGCCCCGCCTCCATACCTTCCAGTGTGGCCTTCTCGGCATCAAGGAATTCCTGTGTCGGCTTGCCAAGGAAG
Organism: Mesorhizobium erdmanii; assembly: GCF_013170725.1. NCBI lineage: Bacteria > Pseudomonadati > Pseudomonadota > Alphaproteobacteria > Hyphomicrobiales > Phyllobacteriaceae > Mesorhizobium > Mesorhizobium erdmanii. Next base: position 5,394,726 of record NZ_CP033361.1, read on the forward strand.
ACGGTGCGCGACAGAGGACAGTGATAACGGTTATAGCAGCCGGCAATCTCGAAGAAGGTGCCCTCGCCTCGCTTCATCGGCTGGTCGTCCCAGGTCAGGTGTGGCGCCGAGGCATCCGCACCTGACGGCAGCAGCGGCACGATGGCCGGGTAGTCGCCGCCAATGTTGTCGACGCCGCGCGTGCCGGCATCGTAGATTTCGGCGACGAGATCGCATTTGCGCATGCCGACTTCTATCTTGTCGACGATGCGCTGGTGCATGGCTTCGACGATGCGGGCGGCCTTGCGCATATAGTCGATCTCCGTCGGGCTCTTCACCGCCCGCTGCCAGTTGACCAGCGCTGTTGCATCGACAAAACGGGCATTGGGCAGATGCTTTTGCAGCGAGGCGAAGGCGGCGGCGGAGAACCAGTAATTGTCCATCTCGACGCCGATGGTGAGTTTGCCCCAGCCGCGATCGGTCAACACGCTGGACAGGAAATCCATCGGATGACGCTCGGTCGACTGCACGTAATGGTCGGCATAGCCGACGATATTGTCCTGCGCGAGATAGGCGGTGCGCTTGGCGCCGTTGGCATCCTGGCCACGCCCGTACCAGACGGGCTCGCCCTCGGGCGGCACGATGACCGCCTGGTGCACATAGAAGGACCAGCCGTCATAGCCGGTCAGCCAGGCCATATTGGAGGGGTCGCTGACGATCAATAGATCGACGCCCTTCGCCGCCATGGCGAGCCGCGTCTTGGCGAGGCGGTCCGCAAATTCGCCGCGCGAAAATTTCAGATTTGGTTGCATTGTTCTTGGTCCTCGTTTGTTGGGCTTGAGCAAGATCCTTTTCGGAAAGCCGGTTTCCCACTTTTCCGGATCATGCTCGTGCGGCCAGCATCAGCTTTCAAAAATGGTTCCGGCATTGGTTGCCCGCGCGCGATCGCGGGCGAGCGTGGCGATCGCGGTATCCTGCACGCCAGTGCCGGTCAGGTCGGCGATGGTGATGTCGCTGGCCGAGCGTCTTGCGTGTTTCTCGCCGGCGACGATCTGGCCGAGTTCGGTGATCTCGCCGTCGGCTACCATCACGCCAGCGGCGATCGCATGATGGAGTTCTCCCAGCCGCCGCGTCTGGCGGGCACTGTCGGCGACATAGAGATCGGCCATGCGCAGGATGGCAGGGGCAATCTCGTTCTTGTGCTCGGCGTCCGAGCCCATGGCGGTGATGTGCTGGCCGGCGGCGACGAAGCCGGCCTTGATCAGGGGCTCGGTCGAGGGCGTCGTGGTGACGATGATGTCGGCGCCGGCAACCGCCTTCGCCGCGTCTGATACAGCGCGCACGACAATGCCCAGTCTTTCGCGCAAGCGGGCAGCGGTGGCTTCGGCCTTGGCTGCGTCGCGTGCCCAGATGCGCGCTTCCTCGATCGGCCTGACAAGGCGCAGTGCTTCCAATTGCAGACCTGCCTGCAAACCGGCACCGCAGATCGCTGCAACAGTGGAGTCTTCGCGAGACAGATGCTTCGCGGCGACCGCGCCAGCCGCGGCGGTGCGGACATCGGTCAGGTAGCCATTGTCGAGCAGCAGCGCCTCGACCACCCCGGTCTTTGCCGAAAGCAGCACCATCATGCCGCCACCGCTCGGCAGGCCGAGCTTTGGATTGTCGAAGAAGCCGGAGCTGATCTTGACGGCGAAACCGTCGATACCGGGTACGTAAGCAGACTTGACGTCGACCTCGCCGTGATGTTCGGGGATGTCGAGGCGCAGGATCGGCGGCATCGCAACTGGCAAAGTGGCAAGTGCGCGAAAAGCGTTCTCGACGCAGGCGACGGCGTCGAGATCGAGCGTCACGATCTCACGTAATTCTCTCTCGGTCAGTACCGTCATGCGGCTCATGCGGCGCGCTCCCCGATTGCCGCACCGCAGACGATCCTGCGATGTGCGTTCATGTCGATGTTGCGGCCAGAGAGAAGAACAACCACCGGTCCGTTTGCCCTGATCTTGCCGGCGAGCAGCGCGGCGATGCCGACCGCGCCGGCGCCCTCGACGATCTCGCGCTCCTGCGCATAGGCATGGCAGACGCCGGCGGCGATTTCGTCCTCGCTGAGCAGGATGACATCGTCGAGCAGGTCGCGGCACATGGCGAAGGTCAGCCGGTTATCGAGGCCGATGCCGCCGCCGAGCGAATCCGCCAGCGTCGGCAATTCTTCAACCGGCACCGGATGGCCAGCGTCGAGGCTCGCTTTCATCGCGGCACCGCGCGACATCGAGACGCCGATGACCTTTGTTTCGGGGCTGACGCCCTTGACGGCTGCGGCAATGCCGGAGGCCAGGCCGCCGCCGGAAAGCTGTACCAGCACGAGACCAGCATCCGGTACCTGCTCGATCATCTCCAGCCCGAGCGTGCCTTGCCCTGCGATGATGGCGGGATGGTCGAAGGGCGGCAGCATCACCAGTCCCTCCTCCGCCACCAGCCGCTCAACCTCCTGCTGGGCGTCGTCCTGGCTGTTGCCGACAATGCGGACTTCCGCGCCGAGCCGGCGGATCTCGTCCAGCTTGTTCTGGGGCACTAGGCGCGACATGCAGATCACCGCGCGCATGCCTTCGAGCTTGGCCGCATGAGCCAGCGCGCGGCCATGATTGCCGGTCGAGGCAGCGACCACGCCGCGTGTCTTCTCCCGCGCGCTCAGCGAAGCGACGGCATTCGAGGCGCCGCGCAGCTTGAAGCTGCCCGTGGTCTGGCGGTGTTCGAGCTTGAGATGAACTGGCACGCCAAAGCGTTCCGAAAGGCTTTGGGACAGGACGGTTGGCGTGCGCTCGACCTTGCCGGCGATACGTTCGCGCGCAGACCGGATGTCGTCAGGGGTCACTGTCGCCATGGTCGTCAGTCGCGCGGCAAAGGCAGCGTCATCAGACGGCCGAATTCGGGATGGGCTGTCTCATCGCCACACAGGCGCAGGCAATTCCAGGCGCTGGCCTGGTTGCTGGTCACTACCGGGCGGCCGATCGCCCGTTCCATGCCGGTAACGGCAAGCGCGCCGCGCAGCGCCGTGCAGGAGACGAAGAGCGCGTCGGCTTGGGGATGCGTCGCCTGGCGTGCAAGGTCGACAAGGGCTGCCGGCGGAATGCGCGCCATCTCGCGATCGTCCTCAAAGCCGAGACAGGTGAAGCTGGCGATCTCGAAACCACGCTCGGCGAAATAGGTCGCCATCGGCCTGGAGGTCTCGACCGTGTAGGGCGTGAGGACGCTGATCCTGCGCACGCCAAAGGCGTTCAGCCCGCGCACGCCGGCCGCTGGCGGCGTGACGACTGGCACGCCGGGCTTGGCAGCCTGGATCGCCGCCTCGATCGCGGCATCGCCGATCACCACCGAGGCCGAAGTGCAGGAATAGCAGATCGCGTCGAGCGTCTCGTCGGGCAGGATCAAGGCCGCGCCCGCCGTCAGCGCCGGCTGCATCTTGCGCAGGTTTTCCGGCGTCGTCGGATTGGCATAGGGAATGCGCGCGACATAAACGCCGATGCGCTCGTTCGCCACCATGCGGCGAAAATCCGGCTCGCTGGTGTGGTCCGTGGCCAGGATGATCAGGCCGATGCGCCTGTCGAGCGGACGATCATCGAGTGATGGCCGTTTCGGATGGACTGTGATTTCGGGCAAGGGTTTCATCGGTTACCTCTCGATCTTGCCGTAACGACGCTCGAGCCAGCGCAGCAGCACGACCGAACAAAGACTGATGGCGAGGAAGAAGGCGCCGACCAGCGTGATCGGCTCCAGGTAGCGATAGTAGGTGTTGGCGACGCTTTTCGCCTGGTTCATCAGCTCCAGCACGGTGATCGCCGAAAGCAAAGGCGTCTCCTTGAACATGGCGATGAAGTAATTGGCCAGCGCCGGGATCATTGGCGGGATGGCCTGCGGGATGATGATGTGCGTCCAGGTCTGCCGGGCGCTGAGATTGCACGCCTTGGCGGCCTCCCACTGGCCGCGCGGCACATTCTCGATGCCGGCGCGGTAGACCTCCGCCGTATAGGTGCCGTAGTGCAGCCCGAGCCCGATGACGCCGGCGACGAGCGGCGGCAGCAGGATGCCTATGTCGGGCAGCACGTAGAAGATGAAATAGAGCTGAACCAGCAGCGGCGTGCCACGGATGAATTCGGCTGCCCAGCCGACGGTGCGCGACAGCGCCTTGTTGGGTGAGCGGCGCGCCAGCGCGATGCCGAGGCCGACGATCGCCGCCAGCACCGAGCCGAGCAGCGTCGCCAGGATGGTGATCTTCACCCCCTGGATCAGCGTCGGCATGATCTGCCATACGAAATTCCAGTCCCAATCCATCAGAAAACCTTGGCCATCAGCGAACCAAATTTATCAGCAGGTCATCGGCCATTAGACGCGCACCCCATCGAGGCCGCGCGCCATGCGGCGTTCCAGCGAGCGCACGCCCCACGAAATGAGCAGTGCCAGGATGAAATAGATGACCAGGATGGTGGCGAACGGCACCATGGTGTTGCCGGTCTGGGCACGCACCACCTGCGCCTGGAAGGTCAGGTCGGCAAGCGAGATCAGCGAGACGACCGATGTTGCCTTGAGCAACTCGATGGCGTTGTTGCCGAAGGTCGGTAACATCACCAGAAACGCCTGCGGCAGGATGACGTGGCGCAGGCCCTGCCAGCGACCGAGATTGAGCGCGATGCAGGCCTCATGCTGCTCGCGGCCGATCGACTGCACGGCGCCGCGCACCACTTCGGCGGCATAGGCGCCGACATTCAGGCCGAGCGCCAGCACGCCGGCCTGCAGCGGGGTCAGCTCCAGGCCAATCAGCGGCAGCACGAAATAGGCGAAGAACAGCTGCACGAAAATCGAGGTGCCGCGGAAGAATTCGATATAAGCGGTGGCCAATGCGCGCAGCAGAAAGAAGCGCGACAGCCGCCCCAGGCCGGCCAGAAAGGCCATGATCAGCGCAAGCACCGACCCCATCAGCGTCAGCTCGATGGTGACAATCGCGCCCTGCACTATCAGGCCGAAATAGCCGGACCACTGGGTCATCTAGGTTCCAACGTTGGTGGTTTGGGTTCCTTCTTCCCGTACAACGGGGAGAAGATGCCGGCAGGCAGATGAGGGGCGGCGCTAGCATGGCAGAACTCGGCGCCGCCCCTCATCCGTCACTTCGTGACACCTTCTCCCCGTTCACGGGGAGAAGGAAAAAGAGAGCGCCTTACTTCGCCGCGCAGAGCTTGTCGCGGGTCGTCGACATCGCCGCGGCGGCCGAGAAGCCATAGGGCTCGATGATCTTGGCGAATTCGCCTGATTTCTTCATCTTGGCGAGCTCGACGTCGAAGGCGTCGCGCAAGGCTTCGTCGCCCTTCTTGAAGGCGGCGCCGTCGCAATAGACCGGCGCGCCCTGCACCGGAGCGATGACTTCGAGGTTCGGATCGTTGGCCTTCTTCATCAGGTCGTTGATCGACAGGACCGGGAGCGAATAGGCGTCGATGCGGCCATCCTGCACCATCTTCAGGCCGCTCTGGCCGTCCGGCACGACGATGACGCGTTCGCGCGGCACGCCAGCATTGAGCGCCAGCTTCTCTTCGGTGCCACCGCCAGGCGCGCCGATCGTGGCCGACGTATCCTTGGCGACGTCCTCGTAGCTCTTGAAGCCTTTCGGATTGCCCTTCTTCACCAGCATCGCCTCGGCGTCGCACAGAACCGGTTCGGAATAGGCGACCGCCGCGCAGCGCTCCGGCTTCATGAACAGGCCGGCGGTGACGACATCGAAGCGGCCGGCCTGCAGACCGGGGATCATCGCGCCATATTCGGAGATCGAAGCGACGATATCGGCGACGCCGAGCCGCTTGAAGATCTCGCGGGCCACGTCGGGTGCCGCACCTGAAACCTTGCCGTCGGCGGCGACCGCCGTGTAGGGCGGCTCATTGGCGATGGCGACACGGGCGAAGCCCTGCGACTTCAACTGCTCGAGCTTGCTGTCATCAGCCGAACCCGGGATCGATGCGGCCAGCACCGCCGTCAGCGCGAGGCCGGCGACGCCGGCCAGAATGCCAAGTTTCTTCATTGTTCCCAACTCCTTTGTTTCTTGTCTTGGTTTTGTTGAAGGATGGCTTCCCGCCACCCTTTCCATGACGGTCAGACGCGATGTCCGGCCGCGATGATCTTCTTCAGGAAGCCTTGTGTGCGCTCCTGCTTGGGATGGCGGAAAATCTCGTCGGGCTTGCCCTCCTCGACGATCCTGCCGCGATCGAAGAACAGCACCCGGTCGGCGAAGTCGTGGGCGAAGCCCATCTCGTGGGTGACCAGCAGCATGGTCATGTCGGTCTCGGCGCAGAGCCGCCACAAGACGTTGAGCACCTCCTCGACCAGTTCCGGATCGAGCGCCGACGTCACCTCGTCAAACAGCATGATCTTGGGCTGCAGAGCGAGTGCCCTGGCGATCGCCACGCGCTGCTTCTGGCCGCCGGATAGTTGCGCCGGCATCGCCTTGGCCTTGTCGGCCATGCCGACCATGTCGAGCAATTCCATCGCCCGTTTCTCGGCGGCGGAGCGCGGCGTGCCCTTGGTCAGCATCGGCGCCAGCGTCACATTGTCGATGACGCTCTTGTGCGGAAACAGGTTGAACAACTGGAACACCATGCCGATCTTCTGGCGCATCCGCGCCAGATGGCGCTCGTCGGCCGGCAGCAGCTGGCCGTTGCGTTCCATGTGGTAGAGCTGCTCGCCCTCGATCTGGATATGACCGCCGTCGATGCGCTCCAGCGTCATCAGGATGCGCAGGATCGTCGTCTTGCCCGACCCGGAGGGCCCGATCAGCGCCAGCTTCTCGCGCGGCATGACCTGCATCGACAGACCGTCCAGCACCTTGAAGGCACCGAAGCTCTTCGAAATGGCATCGACCTTGATGATGGGTGTGGACAAATGAATTTCCCCTGCAGGAGAAGCTTGTGCCCTTAACGATGCGGAACGAGTCAAATCATGTCAATTGGGAAAATAATATCATGACAATATTTCCCATTCCGCACAATTCGGGAGCAATACCGGCCTAAATGGCGAGCAGCAGGTGCTCCGGATCGCCAAGCAACAGCTTGGTGACAACGCCGAGGCCGGCGCGCAGTTCCCCTTCGGTGGTCGAGCCCAACGAGATGCGCACCGCCGGATGCCATGGCGCATCGGAAATCCGGAAGGATGTGCCCGGCGCGATCGCCACGCCCTGCAGCCGCGCCTGGGCGACAAAGCTTTCCTCGGCACGGTCGTCGGGCAGTTGCAGCCAGATGTGCAGCCCGTCGCGCCGGGCGCGATAGTCGATCCCGGCAAGCACCTCGGCGGCGATGTCCTGCCGCCGCCGCAGGGCGGCGCGCTGCCAGCGCACGAGTTCCATCGCGGTGCCGTCGGTTACCCATTTGGTGGCGATCTCGGCCACCAGCGGCGTTGCCATCCAGTTGGAGACGAGGTGCCGGTTGGCGACGGCGGCGACATAACGGTCGGGCGCGGCGAGATAGCCGATGCGCAGGCCGGGCACGGTGATCTTGGTGAAAGAGGTGACGTAAAGCGTCCGCTCCGGGGCAAAGGCGGCGACCGGCGGCGGCCGATCCTCGACCAATGGCCCCAGCACGTCGTTCTCGATGATGGCGATGTCGTGCTTGCGCGCGACCGCGGCGATTTCCTCGCGCCGCCGCGCATCCATCAGCGTTGCCGTGGGGTTGATCACCGAAGGCTGAACGAACACGGCGCGAATGTCGGACAGCTTGCAAGCCTCGTCCAGCGCCTCCGGGATCAGGCCATTGCCGTCGATCGGCAGGCCTTCGAGGTTGAAGCCGAGATAACGCGCCAGCGGCACGAGCGTGTGGTGGCCGATCGCCTCGGTGGCAACGGTCGATCCCGGCGGCGCCACGCTCATCAGCGCCACCGTCATGCCGGCGGTGGCGCCGTTGGTCAGGCTGATGTTTTGCGCGGAGGCATCGAGCCCGCACAGTCTCAGCCACTCGACGGCGACGGCGCGGTGGCGTGGAAACACCATGTTCGGCCGGAACGACAGCGCCGAACTCGACGGCAGGTTTTCGGCGAGCCAGCCCAGCGCTTGCTTCAGCCGCTCCAGGTGCATCGGCTCGCACACCGGTTTCAGGATGGAGAGATCGATGACCTCGCCGAGACGTTCCGGCAGATAGGGCGGTTCCGGCTCGCGACGCTGCGTCTGCACGAAGCTGCCACGGCCGATCTCTCCCGAGATCAGCCCGCGCCGGATCAGTTCCTCATAGGCGCGGCTGACCGTCTGCACCGACAGCTTGAGATCGTCGGCGAGTCGGCGATGCGTCGGCAGCCGCGCGCCATTGGCCAGGCGCCCGTCATGAATGGCGCGCGCGAACTGGTCGGCCAGCGACTGATAGGCTGGCCGCCGGATGAGCGCGGGATCGGGTTGCCACAATGTCATGACTTATTAGAGATCGAAATCAGTGCAATTGACAATCGAAATAATGCGCCATCATGGTATTCTGGACGAAAAAGTGGGCGCTGATGACTGCTGCGAAACTCGACGCGATCGACCTCAAAATCCTCGATGCCATCCAGCGCGACGGGCGCATCACCAAGCTGGCGCTGGCCGAGCAGGTGGGGCTGTCGCCGACGCCATGCTGGATGCGGCTGCGCAAGCTGGAAAGGGCCGGCATCGTTTCGGGCTATCACGCCAAGATCGCCATGCGCGTCGTGGCGCCGGTCGCCACCGTGCTGATGGAGGTGACGCTCGCCAGCCACCGGCAGGCCGATTTCGACCGCTTCGAGCGCGCCATCCGCGATATCAACGAGATCGTCGCCTGCTGGTCGGTGGGCGGCGGCGTCGACTACGTGCTGAAGGTGATGGCGCGCGACATCGACGCCTATCAGCGGCTGGTCGACAGCTTGCTGGAGCGCGAAATCGGCATCGACCGCTACTTCACCTACATCGTGATCAAGACGGTGAAGGATGACATCGCCCTGCCCATCGCCGACCTGTTGCTGTTGCCGGCGCCGACGTAGCGCCGGAGAGATCGTCTGCCTTGCTGGCTCAATAGAGAGACTCTCTCTACCAGCGTGGGCCCAAACAGCCTCTCTGTCCGCCCGCGATGGATAGTCTCCCGGTATCAGACCGCACCGGGAGGCTTCGATCATGTCCGCGCATTTCGCCCGCTCGCATCGCCATGAAGCGCTCGACCGTCTCGTCGACCGCCGGCTGCTGCGCGAACTCGCCTATGTCGACGGCCACTGGACGGCGAGCGAGGCCGCCGAAAGTTTCGAGGTTTCCGATCCGGCGACCGGCACCACGGTCGCCTTCGTCGCCGCGCTGGACGACCGCCAGACGACAAAGGCAATCGATGCCGCGTCGCGCGCCTTTCCGGCCTGGCGTTCCCTGCTGCCGCAGGCGCGGGCAAAAATCCTGCGAAAATGGTTCGAACTGATCATCGAGGCCAAGGACGACCTGGCGCTGCTGATGACGCTGGAACAAGGCAAGCCGCTGCAGGAGTCGCTGGGCGAGATCGACTATGCCGCTTCCTTCGTCGAGTGGTACGCGGAGGAAGCAAAACGCCTGAATGCGGAGAGCGTCACCAGCCATCTGCCGAACGCGGAAATGATGGTGCGGCGCGAGCCGCTCGGCGTCGTCGGTGTCGTCACGCCGTGGAATTTTCCGTCGGCGATGCTGACGCGCAAGGCGGCCGCGGCCCTTGCCGCCGGCTGCACCATCGTCGCGCATCCTTCCTCGGAAACACCGCTGTCGGCGCTGGCGCTGGCCGAACTCGGCGAGCGCGCCGGCCTACCGGCTGGGGTCTTCAACATCGTCACCGGCAAGGCCGCGACGATCGTCGGGCGGTTGTGCGAAGACCCGCGCGTGCGCGCCATGAGTTTCACAGGCTCGACCGAAATCGGCCGGCTGATCGCTGCACAGAGTGCGCCGACGATGAAGCGGCTGGTGATGGAGCTCGGCGGCCACGCGCCGCTGATCGTCTTTGCCGACGCCGATCTCGACAAGGCCGTGAGCATTGCCATCGACGCCAAATTCGCCACATCGGGCCAGGACTGCCTCGCCGCTAACCGCATCTATGTCCAGCGCCCGATCTACGAGCGCTTCTGCGCGGCCTTCGCCAGACGCATCGAGGCGCTGCGGATCGGCAATGGGCTCGCCGACAGGGTTGATATAGGACCGCTGATGCATGAGCGCGCTGTCACCAAGGTAGAGGAGCAGGTCGCCGATGCGCTTGCCCATGGGGCTCGCTGCCTCACCGGCGGCAAGCGGCATCAGGCCGGGCCGCTGTTCTACCAGCCGACGCTGTTGGCCGACGTCGCCAACGAAGCGCTGATCATGCGCGAAGAGACGTTTGGCCCGGTCGCCGCTGTGTCGCCGTTCGACAGCGAGGACGAGGTGATCAGCCGCGCCAATGCCACCGAATATGGCCTGGTCGCCTATGTCGTGACCGAGAACGGCGCCCGCCAGTTGCGCATGGGCCGCGCGCTCGACTACGGCATGGTCGCCATCAACCGCGTCAAGATCACCGGCGCGCCGATCCCCTTCGGTGGCGTCAAGCAATCCGGCATCGGCCGCGAGGGCTCACGCCACGGCCTCGAAGCTTTTACAGACCTCAAATACCTCTGCCTCGATGTAGCATAAGCTACGCAGGCCCATTCTCGTCAGGAGTCAAAAAGATGCTCGATCAGTCCAACGAACTCTCCGCCTGGGATCGCGACCATTTCTTCCATCCCTCGACCCATATGGGCACGCATGCCCGGGGGGAAAGCCCGACACGCATCATGGCAGGCGGCGAAGGCGTCACCGTCTGGGACAACAATGGCAGGAAGAGCATCGATGCCTTCGCCGGCCTCTATTGCGTCAATGTCGGCTATGGCCGCCAGAAGATCGCGGATGCCATTGCAGAGCAGGCGAAGAACCTCGCCTATTACCACGCCTATGTCGGCCACGGCACCGAGGCCTCGATCACTTTGGCCAAGATGATCATCGATCGCGCGCCCAAGGGCATGTCGAGAGTCTATTTTGGCCTCTCCGGTTCGGACGCCAACGAAACCAACATCAAGCTGATCTGGTACTACAACAACGTGCTCGGCCGGCCGGAGAAGAAGAAGATCATCTCGCGCTGGCGCGGTTATCACGGTTCGGGCGTGATGACCGGGTCGCTGACCGGGCTGGAGCTGTTCCACAACGCCTTCGACCTGCCGCGCGCGCCGGTGCTGCACACCGAGGCGCCCTATTATTTCCGCCGCGCCGACCGCTCGATGAGCGAGGAGCAGTTCTCGCAGCATTGCGCCGACAAGCTCGAAGAGATGATCCTGGCCGAAGGGCCGGAAACGGTCGCCGCCTTCATTGGTGAGCCGATCCTCGGCACCGGCGGCATCGTGCCGCCGCCGGCCGGCTACTGGGAAAAGATCCAGGCCGTGCTGAAGAAGTATGACGTGCTTTTGGTCGCCGATGAGGTGGTGACAGGTTTCGGTCGGCTGGGCACCATGTTCGGCTCCGACCATTACGGCATCAAGCCTGACCTCATCACCATCGCCAAGGGCCTGACCTCGGCCTATGCGCCGCTGTCGGGCGTCATCGTCGCCGACAAGATGTGGCAGGTGCTGGTGCAGGGCTCCGACAAGCTCGGCTCGCTCGGCCATGGCTGGACCTATTCGGCGCATCCGATCTGCGTTGCCGCGGGTGTCGCCAATCTCGAACTGATCGACGAGATGGATCTGGTAAAGAATGCCGGCGAGACCGGCGCCTATTTCCGCGCCGAACTGGCCGAGGCCGTAGGTGGCCACAAACACGTCGGCGACGTGCGTGGCGACGGCATGCTGGCGGCGGTCGAGTTCGTCGCGGATCGGGATGACCGGGTGTTCTTCGACGCTTCGCAGAAGATCGGCCCGCAAGTGGCGACGGCGCTTGCGGCAAGCGGCGTCATCGGCCGCGCCATGCCACAAGGCGACATTCTCGGCTTCGCGCCGCCGCTCTGCCTAACCCGAGAGGAAGCCGATATCGTCGTTTCGAAGACGGCGGATGCGGTGAAAAGCGTGTTTGCCAATCTCTGAGATCGATCCATGAATGCCATGACCAAAACCCTCCCCGCCACCATGGCCGCCGTGCTGCTCACCGGGCACGGCGGACCGGAAAAGCTCATCTACCGCACCGATGTGAAAGTGCCCGCGCCTGCCTCCGACGAGGTGCTGGTCAAGGTCACCGCTTGCGGCATGAACAACACCGATGTCTGGGTCCGCCAGGGCGCCTATGGCACGGAAGAGGACGCCGCTGCCGTGTCGACCTGGCGGCGACAAGGCAACACGCTGACATTCCCGCGCATCCAGGGTACCGACACGGTCGGCCATGTTGTTGCCGTCGGCGAAGGCATTTCGCCTGATCGTATCGGCGAACGGGTGATGGTCGATTTCTCAATCTACAATCGCGACGACGATTCCCTCGCCGACATCGACTATATGGGCCATGGCCGCGACGGCGGCTATGCCGAGTACCAGACCGTGCCGGCGCAGAATGCGCATGTCGTCGACACCGAGATGAGCGACGTCGAACTCGCTACCTTCTGCTGCGCCTACCTCACCGGCGAACAGATGCTGGAACGCGCCGGCTTGAAGGCCGGCGAGCGCGTGCTGGTCACTGGCGCCTCGGGCGGCGTCGGCTCGGGCATCGTGCAATTGGCGCGGGCGCGCGGCGCCATTCCCTATGCCGTCGTCGGCAAGGGCAAGGAACAGGCGGTGCTCGACATCGGCGCCGAAGCCGTCATCACCCGTGGCGCTGCCGACCTGCCGCGAGCGGTGGCCGAGGCGACAGGCGGCCAGCCGATCGACGTGGTCGCCGACCTCGTCGGTGGCGCGATCTTCAACGACTTGCTTCGTATTCTGAGGCCGGAAGGTCGCTACACCACTGCCGGCGCGATCGCCGGCCCGGTCGTGCGGCTCGATCTCAGGACCATGTATCTGAAGCAGTTGCAACTGCATGGTTCGAGCCAGGGCACGCGCGGCGATTTCCGCCGCATCGTCGGGTATATCGAAGCGAAAAAGATCCGGCCGCTGGTCGGCGGTGTCTACAAGCTCTCAGATTTCCACCGCGCACAGGCCGACTTCGTCGCCAAGGATTTTGTCGGCAAGCTGGTGGTGGTGCCCGACGCCGTCGCGGAGCGGTCAGCGTAAATCCGGGAATCCAGACCTCGCCCTGGCCGCCTTCTCGCCGCTGCCCCAATGGGAATGGCTTGCAGTCATCTCCGCGAGCCGTCACAAACGGCATTGCCCGTTGTCATACCGGTCCGGGCATCTGGTCACGGATACAGGCGAGACATGACAGGCCGAATGATACTGCTCGACGCCAAGCCGCTCGGCGTGGCTGATGTGGCCGAGATCGCACGCCGCAACGCCCGGCTCATGCTGGGCGAGGGGGCGATGCGCCGCATCCGGGCAAGCCGCGCCCTTATCGAGCATCTGACCGGTCTTGGCAAACCGATGTACGGCGTCACGACAGGCCTCGGCGCCTGTGTGGACACACCGCTCGCGCAGGCCGACCTGATCGCCTTCCAGCACAGCGTGCCGCTCAGCCACAGCATGGGCATTGGCCCGGCGCTACCGACCGAGGCGGTCCGGGCGATGATGACCGCGCGCATCTCAGGCATGGCCGCTGGCGGCACCGGAACCTCCGAACGCGTGGTCATGGGCCTGGTGGCGGCTCTCAACGCCGGCGTCCATCCGGTGATCCCGACCTGGGGCTCGATCGGCGCGGCCGACCTTGCCCATCTCGGCCATATGGCAAGGTCGTTGCGCGGCGACGGCGACGCCGAGTTCCAGGGCAGGATCATGCCTTCCGCCGAGGCGCTTGCTCTGGCCGGGCTCGAGCCGCTCGACCTGCGAGAAAAGGACGGCCATGCCATCATCGTCGCCAACAGCCTGTCGACGGGAACTGCGTGCCTGTGTCTCGAAGACGTCGCCCATCTCATCGACTGGGCAATGGCGGCGATCGCCCTCAATTATGAAGCGTTCCGCTCTTCGCTCAGCGCGATCGACGAGCATGCGCTGGCAGCAAGGCCAGCCTTCGGCCAGCGCGAGATCGGCGCGCGGCTGCGCGTGGAGCTGGCGGGAAGCGGCCTGTGGAAGGACAGAGCAGCGCGGCGCCTGCAGGATCCGCTCAGCTATCGCTGCGTACCCCAGGTCTGGGGCGGCCTGCTCAATGCGTTCGAACAGGCGCGGCTCGCCACCGAGATCGAACTGACACATTCAGGCGACAACCCGGTGATCCTGGCCGAGGGCGAACGGGTGGTTTCCAACGGCAATTTCGACCTCACGGCAATGACGCTGGCCTTTGAACAGCTCGGCCAGGCGCTTGCGCATTGCGCGGTCGGCACGGCCAACCGCTGCATGAAGCTTATGTCGCCTGTTATCGCCGACCTGCCGCGCTTCCTGTCGGCCAGGGGCAGCAGCCGCCAGGGCTATGCGGAGCTGCAGAAGCCGCTATCGGCGCTGGAAGCCGAAATCCGGCATCTGGCCAACCCGATGTCCCTCAGCCCGCTCGCTGTTTCGGACGGCATCGAGGACCAGTCGTCGATGGCGCCCAGGGTGGTGGCCAAGACCGCCGAGATCATCGAGCGCATGCGCTATCTCGTGGCCATGGAACTGATCTTCGCCGCGACCGGCGTCGAGTTGCGCGGCGTCGTCGACAGCATGGGCGAAGGACCGCAGCGCACCTTCGCCGCCATACGTGCGCTGGTCAGCCCGCTCGACGACGACCGCGAGATGAGCACCGACATGACACGGGTGGCCCGCATGGTGGCCGGGCCCCGGTACTGAGCCTGGAGGTCCACTTGGCTGGCGCGGGCTCTACAGCGCAGGTCGACTATTGGTACGGACCTCTGAGATTCAGTTTTTCGGCCAGAAGGCAGAAGCGGTCGATCAGCCGAACGAGTTCCTCGCTCTGTTCGGCGACGATTTTGCCCCGCTCGGCGGTCGGCGCGTCCGACAAAGCCTTCCACAGCCGGCTTTGCCGATCGCAGACATCCGCCAACTCGGAACAGTCGCTGGAAGTCAATTTCAAAAGGTGATCCGCCGTCACTGGTCCAATGCCGGGAGGCGTCGTCGCCCCCACGGAAAGATAGCCTGGCGGCACGGTGCCCTTCGCGTTCGTCACCGATTTGCGGCAGATGACATCGAAAAGCTGGTCGACGGCCTGCCTGGCGCCGGCGACGCGCGAGGGATGATCCGTATCGGCCGCGGCATGCGGCAGAAGTTCCAGTTTGTCGCCATGCCTCTCGACGAGGTCGAGATAGGGCAGCATCGGACCGGACAAGCTACCGGTTGAAGCGTCCCTGAACAGGTCGGCATCGGTGGCGGCGTGGCGCACCTGCCCTGCATCCAGCGCGTCGCCAAGCGCCGCGACGTCGACAAGCTCGCCGCGATCGTAATTGACCAGCACCGCGCCCTTGTTCATGCGCGACAGAACCTCCGCGCCGATGAGCCCGGCATTGGCGTAGCGGCCGGTCTGCGCGTCCTGCTTGCCGAGGCCGACATGGACGCTCAGCACGTCGGCTCTATCAGCTGCTTCGACAAGGTCCGGCGCAAAGACAAAGCCCTCGGCCTCTATCCAGTCGCGGTGCCGGGGCCGCGCGTGGATCACCACGCGCATGCCGAAGGCGCGGGCAAGCTTGGCCACCTCGCGGCCGATATTGCCGTAGCCGATGATCGCGATGGTCTTCCCTTCGAGCTTTTCGGTCGGAAAATCGCGCAGTTCCCTGCCGGTGTCGAAGGCGCCGCGCGCCACCCTGTCGTGAAGCAAGTCGACCGGTAGATCCGGCAGCACTTTCAGGATCGCCTTCATCACCATCTGCGCGGTGGCGCGGCTGTTGATGCCCGGCGTGTTCATCAGCACCGCGGTGCCACCCTCGCCGCTGCCGCCGCCCCAGGATCGCGAGCCCATATTGCCGGTGCCGGCGCCGATCCGCACGCCCGCCAGCGGAAAGACGGTCTCGGCGGGCAGGAAGGTGGCGGCGGCAATGACGGCGTCATAGCGCCCGTCGCCGGCGGCTTCGATCAGCTCTTGCCGGCCGCTAAGGTCCGGCTGGTAGAAGAAATGCACCCGGCCTTGCTCGAGCCCCGTTTTGTCGCCAAGAGCAGCTGCGTGGAAGCGTCCGCCCTTGGCCTCGATATGGGCGCGTACTTCGCTCGGGTCGGGTTTGCCGTCGGGTCCGAAGCGCAGGCCGACCAGATCGCATATCAGCACGGTGAAGACGCTTTGCGGGTCGATCGGCTCCACGGCCTGTGTGCTGGTGTTCGCGGTCACGTCGCTTCCCTCATGCGAGAACGGCAGGCCTGCTGCGGCGGCAGCGTGTCCTGAATAGTCAGAACCTATCCGCTCGGAACGGCGTCAGATCGATCGCCGGCGGCAAACCGGTGGCAAGTTGCGACACGATCTTGCCGGTGACGGCGCCGCCAATGAGGCCTTGGTGGCCATGGCCGAAGGCGTAGATGACGTTCCTGGCTCGCGATGCCCGGTCGATGACCGGAATGCTGTCGGGCGTGCCGGGCCGATGCCCCATCCAGCGCGTGACCTCGCCGACCTCCAGCCTTCGGAACATCGGCCGCGCCTGTTTGAGAAGAACGTCCGCCCGGTTCATGTTGGCGGGCGCTTTGAGGCCGGCGAATTCGACGTTGCCGGCGATCCGCAGGCCCTCCTCCATTGGCGATGCGACGAATTTGCGATCGGCCGAAATGGTCTGGATGCGCAGGCCGGTATCGGCCCCCTTGACCATGATGTGGTAGCCACGCTCGCTCTCCAGCGGAATGCGGTCGCCGAGCTCGCGGGCAAGATCGCCCGACCACGCGCCGGCGCATAACACCACCGTTTCGACCGGCATACGCCCGCCGCCTTCCAATCGCAGCGCCGAAGGCCCGCTGGGGGCCATGTCGAAGCCGAGCACTTTTGCCCTGATGAAGCGGGCGCCCTGGCGTGCCGCGTGTTCGGCGAGCTTCGCGACGAGACGGCCGGGATTGGGACACTGTCCCTGTTCGGGCAGGTAAACCGCACTCTTGAAGATCGGCGCCAAAGCCGGTTCGAGCTGACGGATTTCGTCGGCATCGAGGATGTCCACCTTGACGCCATGCTCGCGCCGCAGCCCAAGGCCGTAGGCACCCTTCGACGGTCCGTCGGCCGTCTCATGAACGAAGAGCTGGCCGCGTTTCTGCAGAAGATCCTCGCAGCCGGCGGCCTTGATCAGCGGCTCGTAGCACTCGAATGTATATCGGTGCAGCGAGCGCATTGCCGCCGATATCTCTTCTACGCGCGGTTTGCGGCTGGCCGCAAGAAAACGCAGCAGCCAGGGCAGCGCGTGCGGCAGATAGGCCAGCCGCACGATCAACGGGCCTTCCGGGTCCATCAGCCATTTCGGCACATTGCGAAGCACGCCCGGCATCGCATTCGGGACGCAGGATCCCGGGCAGATGCCGCCGGCATTGCCGAAGGAGCATTGCTCTTCCGAGCCCGGCAGGGCCGGGTCGACCACCTCGACGGCGAACCCCTGCTCGAGCAGGTAATTCGCGGCGCAGACACCGATGATACCGGCGCCGATGACCGTCACCTTGCCGCGCGGCGTGCCTGTCGATGTCATGGCGATCGACCCGTTTTGCCGGTCAGGGTGCGATCGCGCTCGGCGTGCCGGCACGGAAGGCCGGCAGCGACCGCGCCACCATCTGCTGCAGCATGCGGAAGTCGGAGAGATAGGCCATGAAGCGATAGCCCAGCTTGCGCATGTCGACGCCGTAAGCGACCGAGCCGCAATGGATGCCCGGAATGACGCCGGCTTCCTTGCATTTGGCGGCGATGTATTCGATCGCCTCGTAGACGGCCGGATAGCGCGGATCGAAACCGGGCGCCTCGCCCATGGTCACCGCAAGGTCCGATGGACCGACGAAGATGGCATCGAGGTTCGGCGTCTTGAGAATGTCCTCCAGATTTTTGACGGCCTGTTCGCTTTCGATCATCGCCATGGTGATGATGGTATCGTTGGCATGCTGGAAATAGTCGGCGCCGGCATAAAGCGAGGCACGCAGCGGGCCGACGCTGCGGCCGCCCTTGGGGAAATAGCGGCAGGCCTTGACGAAGGCATCCGCTTCCTCGGCGGTGTTGACCATCGGGCAGATGACGCCATAGGCGCCGGCGTCGAGCACCTTGCCGATGATCGCCGGATCGTTCCACGGCACGCGCACCATCGGCGTCGTATCGGTCGTCGAGATCGCCTGCAGCATCGGCACGGCATCGACATAGTCGGTCGCGCCATGCTGTAGGTCGACGGTCAGCGCGTCCCAGCCCTGCTGCGCCATCAGTTCGGCCGAGATCGACGACGGAATGCCGAGCCAGCCCGTTACCACTTCGCCACCGGCGGCCCAGATGTCCTTCACCTTGTTCTTGCGCATAGCTCGAGATCCTTTGCTATTGTCGGGAATTCAAAATCAGGTCCGCCGCTTTTTCAGCGATGGCAATCGTCGTGATGTTGGTGTTGGCGGCGACGATCGTCGGCATGATCGAAGCATCGACGACGCGCAGGCCCTGCACGCCGCGCACGCGGCACTCTGCGTCGAGCACCGCCAGCGGATCCCGGTCATTGCCCATCTTGCAGGTGCCGGAGACATGCCAGCCCGACCATACGGATTGCCTGACCCAGTCGGCGATCAGATCCTCATTGCCGAGCATTGCCTGGATGCGGTCGGTGGTGCCGAACTTTCGTTTGAGCAAGGTCTCGCGGAAGAACGGCGCATAGTCGAAGAGGTACGCGGCGGTCGCGGTCTTGATCCAGTTCGACGGCTTGCGCACACTGAGCGCACGCGCCTCGTCGC
This sequence comes from Mesorhizobium erdmanii, assembly GCF_013170725.1. NCBI lineage: Bacteria > Pseudomonadati > Pseudomonadota > Alphaproteobacteria > Hyphomicrobiales > Phyllobacteriaceae > Mesorhizobium > Mesorhizobium erdmanii. The sequence continues at coordinate 5,413,539 of NZ_CP033361.1, forward strand.
TGTAGCCGGCCAGGAACCAGGTGTTGACGTGCTGCTGGACATCAGGCGATTGCATGATCCTGCAGATGCGCTTGAAGCCGTCCACCAGCCGCATCAGGTCGCGGCCATCTGAAGCCAGGTTCAGATCGACGATCGGTTCATCCGTCTGGACCGTCGACTTCAGCGTTACCGTGCCGCGCGAATAGGACTTGTTGACACAGACATTGAGCGCACCCATCGCTTTGCCCAGCGGATGCCAGCCGGCGCGGTTGACCGGCATCAAGAGCATGTCGCCGGGGTGGCAATCCGCGTAATTGGAAGAGTATCTGACGCCGAGGAAGATGTGACGTCGCTGGCCGGGCTTGAGCCGCGCCGATTTCTTGAAATGCGCGCCGACGGCCAGATGCGGATGGTCGGTCAGATTCTCGCCGACGCCGGGGCGATCGGCGACCACTTCGATGCCCAGCCGCTTCAATTGCGCCGCCGGCCCGATGCCGGCCCGAAGTAGGATGGCCGGCGAGTGCAAGGCGCCTGCGGACACGATGGTCTCGCCGGCGCTATAGACCTGCGTCCGGCCTGATATCGTGACCCTGGCGCCAGTGATGCGCGTTCCCTCTGTCACCAGACCTTCGACAAAGGCGTTGGCAAAGATGTGCAGGTTCTTGCGCGTGCGCACCGCGGCGTCCAGATAGCCGACCGCCGTCGAGACGCGGCGGTCGTTCTCGTTCGACAGCGGCAGTGGGAACGAGCCATCCTCGAAACTGCCATTGTAGTCCGGCCGGTAGGGGTATTCGCTTTCCGTCACCTTGAGGACGGATCTGGTGAAGCCGGCCCAGTCCTGCGGGAAAACGCGGCGGATCGGAATCCGGCCGGTCTTGTTGTGAAGATCGCCGTCGAAATCGAGATCGCGTTCGAGCTTCTTGAGGTAGGGCAGCATTCCGTCCCATCCCCAGCCGGCGAGGCCGAGAGCTTCCCATTCGTCATAGTCGTGCGGCAGGCCGCGCACCGCGAACTGGCCGTTGATGCTGGAGCCGCCGCCCATCACCTTGGCCTGTTCGAGCTTGGCGGTCTTGATCACCTGCGCGTTCTGCCTGGGCGATCGGTTGAAGACGCGCAGTTCCGTCCAGTGATACTTCGGGTCGAAATAGGAAAGGCCGGGATAGCTGTCCGCAATCACTTCCGGAACGTCGTCCGGAGGCGTGTCGGGACCGGCCTCGAACAGGGCCACTTGCCTGCCGCCGCTTTCCGAGAGCCGGCTGGCGAGAACGGCGCCCGCCGAGCCGCCGCCGACGATGATGTAATCGAATTGCATGTACTTGCGCTCGCTTAGGCGTAATTGGCCCAGATGGCCTTCTGGCGCAGGAACGCCTCGATGCCGGCACGGCCCATATCCTTGCCGAAGCCGGAGCCCTTGTAGCCGCCGGCCGGATAGGTGAATTCCGGCCCGCGCCCGTGCTGGTTGATCCAGACCATGCCGGCCTCGATCGAATCCGCCGCTTTGAGCGCCTTCTTCAGATCCGTGGTGTGGACGCTGGCGGCAAGCCCGTAGACCGGATGCGCCGCCTGGGCGAGGCCTTCCTCCAGATCGGTGAAGCTGCGCACTGTCAGCACCGGACCAAAGAACTCGTCCTTGAAACCGATATTGTCGTCGGAGACGTTTCCCAGGATCGTCGGCGCATAGAAGCTGCCTTCGTTGCGGCCTTCCAGTACCGTGCCGCCGGTGACGACCGAGGCGTTCTCACCGACGCTGGCGCGGACCATCGTGTCGATGCGTTCGAGCTGCTTGCGGCTGATGATCGGCGCGAAGGTGGTCTTCTCATCCCAGGTCGGTCCTGCCTTGATCGCCTTGGTGCGAGCGATGACGCGCTCGACGAGCTGGTCGGCGATCTTGTCTTCGACGATCAGCCGCGAACCGGCCGTGCAGACCTGGCCGGCATTGTCCATGAAGGCTGCGGCGACACGGCCGGCCACCACATCGATATCCCCGGCATCGGCCAGCACCAGTTGCGGGCTCTTGCCACCGAGTTCGAGCGTGACAGGCTTGATGCCGGACTGGGCGGCAAGCGTCATGATGGCGGCACCCGTCTGCGTCGAACCGGTGAAGGAGATTTTCAGAATGTCGGGATGGCGCACGATCGCCGCTCCCGTCGTATGACCATAACCGTTGACGACATTGAACAGGCCGGCGGGAATGCCGGCCCTGGCGGCAAGCTCCGCCAACGCCAGAAGGCTGTGCGGGGTCAGTTCCGAGGTCTTCATCACAACGGCGTTGCCGGCGGCCAGCGCCGGGGCGAATTTCCAGGCCGCGGTGATCATCGGGAAGTTCCAGGGAACGATCGCGCCGACAATGCCGTAGGGCTCATGCCTGACGATGCTGAGTGTATTCGCCTCGGTCGCGGTGACCGTGCCTTCGACCTTGTCGCAGAACTCGGCGTAGTACCGCACGACGCCAGCGGTACGCACCGCGTCACGCGCAATCGTCATCGAAATCAGCCGGCTCGACCCCATCGCTTCCAGCCGTCCGAGATAGGTCGCATTCTCCTCGATCAACGCGGCGAAACGCATGAGCACGGCGGCCCGGTCACGCGGTGCGACCTTCGCCCAGCGGCTCTGCGCGAGTGCTTTTTTCGCGGCATCGACGGCCTGCTGCACAGCGGCTTCGCCGCCATCGGTGATCACGCCCATCGGCTGGAGATCCGAGGGGCGGAGAACCTCGATCGCCGCGCCAGGCAGTTCAACATACTGGCCGCCGATATGATGGCCGCTGGGAACGGCGATTGTGGCGGGATCGAAACTCAGCGTCATGATGTCTTCCTTTTGCGGCCAACCCGAAGGGGCGTCGACGATGTCCGCTTGACTGTTTGCGTGAAGCGGCGCGCCCTCAGCACGCCTTCTCGGCTTCACGCGCCTCGAGGAACGGGCGAAGCAGGTCCGCCGATTCATGGAAGCGTCCGACAAAACTTTTCAGACGCGGATGTTCGGGATGCAGCAGCACCTTGGCGGGCGGCCCCTGTTCGGCGACCAATCCCTGGTCGAGAAAGACGACCCGATCGGCGACCTCGAAGGCGAAGCCCAATTCGTGGGTGACGATCACCATGGTCATGCCGCTCCTGGCCAGTTCGACCATCGCCTTCATGACTTCGCCGACCAGTTCGGGATCGAGCGCCGAGGTCGGCTCATCGAACAGCATCACCTTCGGCTGCATGGCCATGGCTCTCGCAATGGCGACGCGCTGCTGCTGACCACCGGAAAGCTGGCGCGGATATTTCTCCACGTGCTGCGCCAGCCCCATGAGATCCAGCAACTGAAGCGCCTTCTGCCGCGCCTGCTCCTTGGGCTCCTTCTTGACGATGACCGGGCCTTCCATGACGTTCTCAAGCGCCGTCATGTGCGGGAACAGATTGAACTGCTGGAAGACCATGCCGGTCTTGGACCGGATGCGGTTGACCTCCTGAGCCGGTATCTGGGCGCCCTTGCCATCGGCCTGCCTGTCGAACAGCGTCTCGTCGTCGATGACGATGCTGCCGCTGGTCGGCACATTGAGCAGGTTGATGCAGCGCAGCAGCGACGTCTTGCCCGATCCGCTGGCACCGATCAGCACGACCACCTCTCCTTCGACGACCGAGAGATCGATGCCGTTCAGCACGCGCTTGTCGCCGAACTTGAGACAGATGCCGTCCAGCCGCAGGACAGGCTTGTCGCTCTTGTCCGTCACGGCGCCTGCTTGCCTGGCGATTGCGTCACTGGCGCTCATTTCAAGCTCCCGCTCTTTTCGAGTTTCCGGGACAGCAGCGTCAGCGGCACCAGGATGATCAGGAAGATGACGCCGACGGCGGTGTAAACTTCCATCGGCCGATAGGTAAAGCTCGAGATGTAGCTCGCCTGATAGAGAAGGTCGGGAACCGTTATCATCGACAAAAGCGTGGTGTTCTTCATCTGGATGATCGACTGGCCGGCGAGCGGCGGGATCATCTTGCGGAAGGCCTGCGGCAGGATGATGCGGCGCATGCGCTGGCCATAGGACATGCCGATGGCGGTCGCCGCATCCGTCTGGCCGGGGTCGACCGACTGGACGCCGGCGCGCAGGATTTCAGCATAGAAGGAGCCGACATAGCAGCTCAGCCCGATGAAGCCGGCCCAGAATTTGGTGACATTGATGCCGGCGAAGATCGGGAAGGCGTAGTAGACCCACAACAGCGTGACGAGCAGCGGAATGTTGCGGAAGAACTCGACATAGACCTGGCCGAGGATGACCAGCGGCTTGAATGTGCTGAGCTGGATAAGCCCGATGAACAGGCCGATCAGCATGCCGGCACCGATGGTGATGACGGTGAAGTAGAGCGTCATCAGCAGGCCCTGCCAGAGCAGCCCGATATTGTTGGTTATGACCGTATAGTCGAACATGGCGTCCTCACTGGTTCGATGCACGTCCAGTGGTGGCCCGACCGCCGCGCTGGGCGGCGGTCAGGCTGTTGCGATCAGAAGGAGAAACCGGCCGGGAGGATCGACAGGTCGATGCCGCGGGCTTCCCAGGAGCGGGCAAGCTTGCCCTGGGCGAGGCCGAGCGAACGTTCCTGCAGGATCCAGTTGGTCAGGAAGTTGATGAAGCCGGCATTGCCCGGCTTACGGGCGACGGCCAGCGTTGCCGGATTGCGCAGGATCGGCTCAGGCAACGAGACATTGCCGATCTTCTGGTTGGTGATCTGCAGCGCATCGAAAATGGAAAGCACGACGCCGTCGGCGCGGCCGGCCTGCAACTCCATCAGCGCCAGGCCGCGATCTTCCACCGGCGTGATCTTGGCCTTCGGCAGCAGCGCTTCGGCGACCACCTGCATGGTGCTGCCCTTCTGCACGACGACAGTCTTGTCGGGCGAATTGAGCTCGGCCCAGGTCTTGACCGGCTTGCCGGGAGGCGTCAGCACGGCCCAGGCATCGGTGAACAGCGGTTCCCACAGATAGTCGACGACGAGACCGCGCTTCGGGTTCGGATTGACGCCGATGGCGATGTCGATCTTGTTGGACTGGAAGTCGGCAGCCAGATTGCCCCAGGTCGTCTCGACAGGCTCGAGCTTGACGCCGAGTTGGGTGGCGATCTCGCCGAGGAATTCGTAGTAGAAGCCGCTCCACTGCCCGGTGGCCGGATCCTTGATGTAGCCTGGCTCCTCGCCGGTCATCACCGGAACCTTGAGCACGCCGCTGGCGCGGATCTGATCGATGACGGCGGATGGATTGTCGTCCGCGTATGCGGCGATTGGTGCGGTGAGCAGGCCGAAGCCAATGGTCAAAGCGGCCATGAGCGTACGCATCACTGTGAATTTCATGTCATTCCCCTTTCTGAGTTTTTTGGTGATTACCGGGCTAGAAATCCCTTCGAGAGAGGGTCGCTCTTCTCGAAGTAGATTGTCTGGGTCGAGGTGATGAAAGCGGAGCCCTCGATCTCGATGATCATCGCCTCGCGGCCTTGCGCCTCGACGCGCCGTTGCAGGCGCGCCTCGAACGGAATGCCGAAGATGTTGCTTGCGTGATAAGTCTGGCCGGGGCTGATCAGCCCCTTCTCGAGCAGCGCGGTCAGGCGCGCCGACGTGCCGGTGCCGCAAGGCGAGCGGTCGTACTTGTTGGATTCCAGGACAAGAAAATGCGTCGCTGAAGTCTCGCTGTCGGCATCGTAAAAAAGCACGCTCGGCGCGGCCGCACCGGCCAGCAGCGGCAGGTCCTTCGTCGCTGCCTTGATCGCGTCCTTGATCCTGGCGCCGGCCTGCATCAGGGCCGACGCATTGTCCGGGACCAGCTTGAAGCCAAGTGGCGCGGCGTCCACCAACGCGTACCACATACCGGCGTAGACGATGGCGGCATCAATGTTGCCGATATCTTCGACGGCAACGCTGATGTGCTCCAGCCCGACATAGCTCGGGACATTGGCGATCCGCACACGCTCCAGCGTGCCGTCTTCGTTCCAGATCAGATGAACGGTCACCACTCCGGCCGGCGTTTCCAGCGTGAAGCTGTCACCGGTTTCGGCGGAGATCTGGCCTGTGAAGGCCAGCGTCCTGGCAAGACCGATCGTGCCGTGACCGCACATGTCGAGATAGACATAGGACGAGATGAAAAAGGCACCATAGTCGGCGACCTCCGAGGCCACCGGCACGAGACCGACCATGGCGGCATGACCGCGCGGCTCATGCAGCAATGCCGGACGAAGATGGTCGAAGTGCTGGCGAAAATGGTCCCGCTTGTCCCGCACGCTGGAGCCGAAAAGCTTCGGAACGCCGCTCAAGATGACCCGTGTGGGATGGCCGGCCGTGTGGGAATCGATGACGCTGAACGCCGAGGCGAAGCTGGACACGACCTAGCCCTCTCCGAAGGCATCGCGAATGCCGGCCCGCATGCTCTGCCAGATTTCCCGGATGAGGTTTTCGGTCATCGCCTTGGCGCTTTCGCCATCGCCGGCGGTGATCGCATCGTAGATGCGGGCCGTGTCGTCGAGCGACAGCTGGATGATCTTGGGATCCTGCTCGTAGGCATGATAGCGATAGCGCAAGGCCTGCTTTTCCAGCCCACCGAGCAGGCGCGTCAGCGTCTTGTTGCCGGCCAATGTGTAGGTCAGGAATGAGCCGCGCACGTCGACGATGAAGAACTGCCGCGCATCGTTCCTGGCCTGGGCCTGTTTCAGCTCCGACAAAAGGTTCTTGAACTCGGCCTTCTTCTCGATGTCGGCGGATTCGGCCGCTTGCTTGGCCACCAGCCCTTCGAGTTCGATGCGGCAGGTGTAGACCTCGTCGAAATCGCGCTGCGACATCGGCGAAACCCAGATGCCGCGCCTGGCCTCACGCATCACCAGACCGTCGCGCTCAAGGAGCCGGAGCGCCTCGCGCACCGGCGACCGGCTGACGCCGTAGCGCGCGGCGACCATTTCCTCGGTCAAGCGCTCCCGCGACTTGAGGCGGCCGAAGATGATCTCTTCCTCGAGCATCTCGGCGAGATTCTCTGGGATGGCGACCGACAATTTCTGGATGCGCGCTAAAATCATGTCGACACCATACTGTATACAATGTACAGGTCAAGCCATCGCGGAAACTTTCTTGTGACGTGCAATCTGCCGGCGGCCTTTCGCGAGCCGCCGGGCCGGAAAGGGCCAAGACATGTATCCAGAGACGATCGAGCTGTTGATTGACGGCGTGTGGTGCCAAGGGTCGGACGGCAAGTCCGAACCCTTGATCAATCCCGCCACCGAGGAAGTGCTGGCGACCGTGCCGCATGCCACGGAAGCCGACCTCGACCGTGCTCTCGCGGCCTCGCTCAAGGGCTTCAAGCTGTGGAAGACGATGACCGCGATGCAGCGCTGGGCGATCATGGACAAGGCCGCAGACCTGATCGAGCAGCGCAAGGGCACCATCGCCCGCATCCTGACGATGGAGAACGGCAAGGCACTAGCCGAGGCCACCGGCGAGGTGCAGTTCGCGGCGGACGCGACCCGCTGGTACGCCGAGGAGGGTAAGCGCGCCTATGGCCGCATCGTCCCTGCCCGGCTGCCCGGCGTGCGGCAGATGGTGTTCAAGGAACCTGTCGGCCCGGTCGTCGCCTTCGCCGCCTGGAACTTTCCGGCCAGCAATGTCATCCGCAAGATCTCGGGCGCTCTCGGCGCCGGTTGCTCGATCATCCTGAAGCCGGCGGAAGAAACGCCGGGAACCGCCGTCGCCATCGCCCGTTGCTTCCAGGACGCCGGGCTGCCGGCCGGCGTGCTCAACATCGTGTTCGGCGAGCCGGCCAAGGTCTCGTCCTATCTGATCGCCTCGCCGATCCCGAAGAAAGTCTCGCTGACTGGTTCGACGGCGGTTGGAAAGCTGTTGCAGAAACAGGCGGCTGACACGCTGAAGCGTTGCACCATGGAGCTTGGCGGCCACGCCCCCGTGATCGTCCATGAGGACGCCGATCTCGACAGGACGCTGGACACGGTCGTCGCCTTCAAGTTCCGTAATGCCGGCCAGGTCTGTACCTCGCCGACCCGCTTCTATGTGCATGAGGCCGTCTACGACCGCTTCATCGACGGCTTTGCCACGCGCGCCGAAAAGCTCAAGATCGGCGACGGCCTCGACGCAAACGTGCAGATGGGCCCGATGATCGCGCCGCGGCGGCTCGACGCCATGGACGGTTTCGTCAGCGATGCAACGGCGAAAGGAGCAACCGTCGTCACTGGCGGCAAGCGGGTCGGCAACAAGGGCTATTTCTACGCGCCGACATTGCTGAAGGACGTGCCGGACACCGCGCGAATCATGTCCGAAGAGCCGTTCGGGCCGATCGCGCCGACCACCACATTCTCGACCTTCGACGACATGATAGAGCGTGCGAACGCGCTGCCTTACGGTCTCGCTTCCTTCGTCTTCACCCGCAATCTCAGCCTTGCCCAGAAGACCGAGGCGGCGCTGGAAGCTGGCATGGTCGGCGTCAACCACATGATGGTGTCGACACCGGAAACGCCGTTCGGCGGCGTCAACGAATCCGGCTATGGCTCGGAGAGCGGCATCGAAGGGCTCGACGCCTATCTGCGGACGAAGTTCGTGACCGAGATGTAGCGACGGCAGACTTGTGATCACCGACGGGCAAAGGCAGCCCGGTTCTAGAGACTGGGTCCCAACTCGAGCGAGCTGCCGTCGCTGAACCGGGATTGCCGGAACCTGTGAAGGTTGTGCCCGATCTCGTTGCCCTGGACGAGGTCGGAGACGACGCGGCCCATCCCGGGTCCGATGCCGAAGCCGTGACCACTCATCCCGGTGGCGATGACGAGGCCGGGAATCTCGGCGGCACGATCGACGATCGGGACGACGTCCGGCATCGCGTCGATCATGCCCGCCCAGCTCTTCTTGAGGGGCACTGTCTCGAATTGCGGGAAAAGTGCCCTGAATTCGCGGTCCATATCGCGCAGCGCCGAGGCCTTCGGGGCAGGATTGAGGATGCGCATCCGTTCGAACGGGCTCTGCTCGTCGGCGTTCCACCGGCGTGGAGTCGACCAGCTGTCGGGATAGCCGCGCGGTGCGGCAGGCAGATAGTGGGTGCCAAAAGGATTGGCCATCAGCGCGGGCAGGTATTTGGTCGCATGACGAAACGCGTCAGGCCCGACATAGAGCTGACTGGCGCCTCCCGATGCCAGCGTGTAACCGCCATCATGCCTGCGCCGGAATGCGATATGTTCGTCGGCGACGGCACCCGAATGGATCTCGGGCATGGGTGCGGTCGCGGCGACGGTCGCCCTGACGCTGAGTTGCGGGATGGAGACACCGTGAGCGCGCAGGAAGAGCGACGTCCACGCCCCACTCGCCACGACAGCATTCGAGGTGGCGATACGGCCCTGCTCGGTCCAGACGCCGCTGATGCGTCCAGCCGCTGTATCGAGCATGCGCGCCGCACAATTCTCGATGATGGTGACACCGTGCCGGGCGGCCAAGCGGGCAAGCGCGGGCACAGCGACCCAGGGTTCGGCGCGCATGTCCGATGGGGTGGTCATTGCGCCCTTGAAGGTGCGCGACATGGCCGGGATCAGCTTGGCTGTTCCGCCTTGGTCAAGCAGGCGGGTATCGACGCCGTGCATCTCTGCGATCTTCAGGAACTTGGCGAACCGGGCCATCTCCTTGTCCGTTCGCGCAAGATAGGTAACGCCCGTCTGCTTCAGCCCGATGTCCTGGCCGCATTCCTCGGCGAGTTGACGCCAGAGGCGTTGCGCTTCGATCACGATCGGCAGTTCAGCGGCATCGCGACCCTGCTGCCGGATCCAGCCCCAGTTCCGCGACGATTGCTCGCAGGCAATGCGACCCTTTTCCAGCAAGGTCACCGAAATTTTGCGTCGCGCCAGGAACAAGGCGGTGGTCACGCCGATGACGCCACCACCGATGACCACAACCTCCGAAGCCTTCGGCAGTGGCGCTTGAAACTGGATCGGCATGGCTTCGGTGAAGGGAAAACTTGTCAAGGAAGACTAACCTCTCGGTGTTCCACGGCGGCGCCGGCCTTGCCGCCGGACTGGCGGCCTGGATGGAATATCGGCGATGCGTGACAGAACTGATAGTCCCTCCAGGCTGGGTCGAGCTGGAGAATCCGCGCGTCAATGCCGTGAATTGTTTATGCCAGCAAATGTCGTCCCGGCACCCATTCGGGCGACAAGGCCGCAAACGTCCGGCGACCGATAGCGGCACGGCCTGTCAGGCACAGTGCGATGGCGCCATTGGCCCCTTGAAGGGTCAAGTCGGACACGCGTAACATCGCCTCATCAGAACTGAGTCTGCTTCATTCGTCCGGGCTAATGTCCGGATTGGACTGGATATTTTCCTTGCCTACGGATGCAACCAGCGGCGCGGCCAAGCGCGGCAAATCGTTTGCCCATGTGGCGGAAGCTTCCTGGGGCAAGGGGCTCAGCACGTTGCTGCGTATCGTGCGCATGACGCTGCGCCATCCCTGGCAGGTCGCCATCACCCTCGTCTCGACCTTCATCGCCGCGACGCTGCAGCTTTTCATCCCCCGCCTGCTGGGACGCGCCATCGACCAGGCGCAAGGCGTGATGGCTGCCGGTGCCAGCACGGCGGCGGAGCAGGCGCTGTGGCATACGGCGCTCACACTGCTGGTCGTCAGCATCCTGCGCGGCCTCTTCACCATGGCGCAGAATTATTACGGTGAGGCCGTCGGCCATCGGACCGGTTATGAATTGCGCCTAGCCTTCTACGAGAAGATCCAGCGGCTGAGCTACGCCTATCACGACAAGGTCCATACCGGCGACCTGATCACGCTCGGACTGCTCGATCTCGACGGTGTGCGCATGTTCTTCTCCACCGGCATCCTGCGCGTGGTCCTGCTCAGCGTGCTGATTGGCGTCGGCGCCTATCTCCTGATCAGCACCGATCTTGTACTCGGGCTGCTCAGCCTCAGCTTCGTACCGTTCGTCGCCTGGCGCTCCTCGGTGACCCAGCTCAAATTGCGCAGCACCTGGCTGACGCTGCAGGAACGTTTGTCGGTGCTGAGCCGGGTGATGGACGAGAATCTCGGCGGCATCCGGGTCGTGCGGGCCTTCGCGGCGCAACGCCATGAGCTCAAAAAATTCGACCGCGCCAAGCGGGATGCGCTGGAGCTGGCCAATGAGCGCGTCGACATCCGCGTCTCCAACACCAGCGCCATGAATTTTTCGTTCCTGGCGGCCATGGGGCTGGTGCTCTGGTTCGGCGGCCAGAAGGTGATCGCGGGCCAGATCAGCGTCGGCACGCTGGCGCAGTTTCTCACCTTCATGACCATCCTGCAGATGCCGGTGCGCCAGCTCGGCCTGATGGTCAACTCGTTCGCCCGAGCCTCGACCTGCGGAACGCGGCTGTTCGAGCTGCTCGACACCGAGCTCGACATCAAGGACGCGCCTGATGCCAAGGAACTCGTCATCACCGAGGGCGTTCTGCGCTTCGACAATGTCGGCTTCCGCTATGAGGGCGCGGGCGACCGTCCGACCCTGTCGGGCATCTCCTTCGAGGCCAAGCCCGGCGAGACAATAGGCATTGTCGGCCCGCCCGGCAGCGGCAAGTCCACCATCGCGCATCTGATCCCGCGCTTCTACGACGTCACGTTAGGCGCGATCACCATCGACGGACAGGACATCCGCGGGGTGACGCTGCAATCGCTGCGCAAGCTGGTCGGCGTCGTGCAGCAGGATGCATTCCTGTTCACCACCTCGATCGAAAACAACATCGCCTATGGCAACCCGTGGGCTCGCGAGAACCGGATTGGGCAGGCCGCCGAATATGCGCAGCTCCACAACTATATTATCGGGCTTCCGGCCGGTTACACCACGGTTGTCGGCGAACGCGGCGCCTCGCTTTCCGGCGGCCAGCGCCAGCGCCTGACCATCGCGCGCAGCCTGATGCTGCGGCCATCGGTTCTGGTCTTCGACGATTCGACCGCGGCCATCGATGCCGGCACCGAGCAGCGCATCCGGGCGGCGATGAAGCGCTTCGCCAGGGATCGCGTCACGCTGATCATCTCGCACCGGCTGAGTTCGCTGATGCATGCCGACCAGATCCTGTTCGTCGAGGGCGGCCGCATCGTCGAGCGGGGCACGCATGAGGAGTTGCTGGCGCTCGGTGGTCGCTACCGCGCGCTTTACGACCTGCAGCTGCGGCCGGACGACGACCGGCTCGAGGGAGCCGAATGGCGAATATCATGAGCTTTAGCTTTGTCGCATCCCGCGCAGCTGTCCTGATCGCATGCGTTCTATCTGACATATGGCTTATAAATTTTTGTATATCCGTAGTTTATCCCGCGATATATTCTGGAATATTCCCCGCTCGAGGCAAGGTATACATGAAGGAAACGCATCCTGTCAGATTTTGGATGGCAGTTTGTTTTTATATTTCGACAACAGCGGGCATGATATTAGCAACTTTTTTCCTAACATACTTATATGCGTATAAGGGAGTCTGATGTCGACGCAGGACGACGACGAGAAGGATGACAAAAGCGGGCGGCCGACCAAGGCGGTCGTCGGCTCTCATCGCGACGAAGAAGAGGTCTTCGGCAAGGCCTATGATCCGCGCATCATCAGGCGCATCTGGAGCTTCGTCAGGCCGTATCAGGGCCGGATCTTCATCTCGGTCGCGGCGGTGCTGGTGTTCACGCTGACGCAGTTGGCGATCCCGCTGGTCATCCGCTACGCTATCGACCATGGCATGGCTCCCGGCAGGCTCGACCGCTCGGTGATGGTCTCGGCGATCGTCATTTTCACCGTCATCATTCTCATCAACTATGTCGCTAGCCACGTGCAGGAGAGCGTCGTCGGCAAGGTGGCGGAAAACGTGCTGTCAGACCTGCGCCGCGCCATGTTCAGTCACCTGCAGCGCGTCTCGCTCAGCTTCATGGACAAGACGGAGGTCGGCCGGCTGATGTCGCGCCTGCAGGGCGACGTCAATTCGATGCAGGAATTCCTCGAAACCTCCGTCATGTCGGTCGGCGACATCGTGCTTCTGTTCGGCATCGTCACCGTCCTGCTTTGGCTCGATTTCCGGCTCGGATTGCTGACGCTGTCCACCATGCCGATGCTGTTCATCGTGCGGCTGTTCTGGCTGCCGCGCGCCAAGGTCGCCTTCATGGCCGCGCATGAGACCAACTCGATCGCCAACGGTGCGCTCGCCGAAGGCATCCATGGCGTGCGCACGGTGCAGAGCCTGGAGCGCCAGCACGTCAATTTCGACCTTTATGACGAGAAGGTGCTGGCCAATCTCAATGCACATCTTCGCTCGGCGAAATACGCACAGGTGATGGTGCCGATCGTCGACACGCTGACCGGCATCGCCATGGCGACGGTCATCGTCGTCGGCGGTTCGATGGTGCTGTCGCACAGCCTCGATGTCGGCGTCATGGTGGCGTTCCTGTTCTACATCCAGCGCTTCTTCGATCCGATCCGCTCGCTCACCATGCAGTATAGCGTCATGCAGCGCGCCATGGCTTCGGGCCAACGCATCTCCGAAGTGCTCGACGTGCCGGTGGATGTCAGCGACAAGGACAATGCGGTGGCGCTGTCGCGCGACACGGACGGCTCGGTCGAGTTCAGGGACGTCACCTTCGGCTACCGGCCGAACCAGCCGGTGCTGAAGAACATCTCCTTCCGCGTCAATCCGGGCGAGACGGTCGCGCTTGTCGGCCCGACCGGGTCGGGCAAGTCGAGCTCGATGGCGCTGGTGCACCGTTTCTATGATGTCTGGTCCGGCGAGGTCCTGGTCGGCGGCCACGATGTGCGCGACCTGACGCAGGATTCACTCGGAGACCAGGTCGCCATGGTGCTGCAGGAACCGTTCCTGTTTTCGGGCACGGTGCTGGAGAACATCCGCTACCACAAGACATCAGCCAGCCGCGAAGAGGTGGTGCGCGCGGCACAGGCGGTCGGCGCGCACGACTTCATCGAGCAGCTGCCCCACGGCTACGACACCGAGCTCGAGCAGCGCGGCGGCAACCTCTCGCTCGGCCAGCGCCAGCTGATCAGTTTCGCGCGCGCGCTGGTGGCCGACGCCAAGATCCTGGTGCTCGACGAGGCCACCGCCAGCATCGATTCCTACACCGAGATGCTGATCCAGAAAGCGCTGATCAAACTGCTCGAGGGCCGCACCGGGCTGGTCATCGCCCACCGGCTCGCCACCATCCGCGGCGCCGACCGCATCATCGTCCTGCAGAATGGTGAGATCGTCGAAAGCGGCAACCACGAACAGCTGATGCAGAGGAACGGCCTCTACGCCCGCCTCTACAACATGAACTACGCCTCGTTCGACGACATTTCGCAGGAAGAGATGGGACTGGACGCAGCGGTCGGCAAAGCGACGTGAGCGGTGATCCGCGCCAAGCCTGTCAGCCGTCGGTCGAGACGGAGACGGATTTCCACGCCTCGATCTCCTGCCGCAGACGTTCGATCCTGTCCGATACGAGTCTAAGTGCATCACTGCCTAGCAGAAGCTGCGGCGGCGGATCGTCGGATTCGACAAGGCTAAGAACGGCTGCCGCCAGTTTATCAGGATCGCCAAGCTGCTTGCCGCTTTTCGCCTGTCGCGTCTCGCGGATCGGGTCGAACAGCGCATCATAGTCCCCGATGGACCTCTCGGTCCGAACCATCGAGCGCCCGGCCCAATCTGTGCGGAAAGAGCCGGGGCAGAGCGCGGTGACGTGGACACCGAACGGGGCCATTTCCGAACGCATCACTTCCGATATGCCCTGGAGGGCGAACTTGCTGCCGCAGTAATAGGCAATACCGGGCATGGTGATCATGCCCCCCATAGACGTGACGTTGAGGATAAATCCGCGGCGCCTTTCACGGAACCGTGGCAGGAATGCCTTGGCAACCGCCACCGCACCGAAGACGTTCACGTCGAACTGGCGCCGCATCTCTTCGAGCGGCGATTCCTCCAGGATCCCCTCGTGACCATAACCGGCATTGTTGATCAGGACATCCACAGGTCCATGGTCTTTTTCAACCTGGTCGACGACATGGGATATCCGCTCGAATTCGGTCACATCGCACAAGACGGGCCGAACGGCCGGCAGGCGTTCTGCAAGGCTTGATCGCGAGGCCTCCGAGCGAACGGTGCCAACCACCACATGGCCCTGCTCGCTGGCAGCCGCCGCTATGGCAAGGCCGAAGCCGGAATTGGCGCCGGTAATAAAAAAGGTCTTCCGGGACATGCTTGACGCTTTCGGTTGATTGGTATTGGCTTGACAGATAATCTTCCAATCTGGATCCATCGACCGCAAAAATTATGAATTCCTTGCCAAATCCTATGAACACGGATGAAAGGCCGGCGAAGCAACGCCCGCTTGTGGAACTGGCCGGACGTCTTGCCCCGCACCAAGGATACAACCAGACGGGGCTCCCCGCCGTCCGCATCCTCAGGACAGAGGCGGTCCTTCACGACGTTCCCGTGCTTTACAAGCCGGGCGCGGTCTTCGTGTTGCAGGGACGCAAGCGAGGCATCCTCGAGGGCGAGGTCTATCTCTATGACGAGGACCACTATCTGGCGATATCAGTGCCCGTTCCGTTCCGGATGGAATCAGCGGCCAGCAAGGAACGGCCCCTGCTTGCGGTCTATGTCGAGTTCGACATGGGCTTGGCCGCTGAGATCGCCACGGAAGTGGAGGTGAGGCGCGGTGAATCAGCGACCGAGAAGGTAAGAAGTCTCGTGTCGAGCAGAATGGAACCGGATATCGAGGATGTCGTGCTGCGTCTGTTGCGGGCGCTACGCGATCCTGTCGAGACCGCAATTCTGGGTATGAGCATCCTGCGCGAGCTGCATTACCGTGTCCTCGTCGGCCCGCAAGGCGACGCGATGATTTCAGCCCTGCAGCAGCGGGGCACGGCCGGAAGGATCGTGCAAAGCCTTGCCAGGTTGCGTGAGACCTCCAGCTCGGAGATTTCTGTCGCCGACTTGGCAAGCGAAGCGGGCATGAGCACGCCCTCTTACCATGCCCATTTCAGGGCACTGACAGGTAGCAGCCCGATGCAATACGTCAAATCAATGCGGCTACACGAAGCGAGATTGATGATGGCGCGCAGCGACAGGACGATCACCGAAGTTGCACTGTCGGTCGGTTATGTCAGCCCTGCCCAGTTCAGCCGCGACTTCAAGCGGCACTTCGGTCGCACCGCTTCGGAAGAGGTGAAATGGGTCCGTCGGCACCTCGGCGAACTTACCTTGCGACCGTGACACTAGGTTAGGAATGTTTGCGAGTTCCCCTGACATGGCCGCTGACCTGCACGCCGTCCTCGGCGCGCAGGTAGAGAAATCCGGGAATGGAGATCAGCGGGATCACCGCGGTCAGCAGGAACACCTGATGAAAACGTTGCGGCGTGAGCACGTGGGTTTCCCCCGCGATCAGGCCCAGTAGCATGGCGGCGATCGAGACACCGAGCGAAACGCTGAGCTGCTGCAGCACGCCGCCAAGGCTGGTGGCGCGGCTGAGCTTGTCGGCCGGCAGGTCGGCATAGGACAGAGTGTTCGAGGTCATGAACTGCGCCGAGCGGACGATGCCGAACAGGAAGACATAGACGCCGATCATCCAATGCGGCGTATCGGGACCCATCAGAGCAAAACCCGCCACCGTGGCGGAACCTACGACGGCGCTGCCGATCAGCACGACGCTGAAGCCGAAGCGCCGCAGCAGCGGTGACAGCAGCGGCCGCATCAGCAAGGCGCCGAAACTGCCGACGAATGTCAGCGAGCCTGATGCGACCGGGCTCATGCCGAAGCCGAGCTGCAGCATCAGCGGCACGAGGAAGGGTACGCCGTTGAGGCCGACGCGGCACAGGCCGCCGGCCAGCGTGCCGACCCAGAAGGAGCGGAACCGAAACAGCGTCAGGTCGACCGCCGGTGCCGCGACGCGGCGCGCATAACGCCCGAAGGCGAGCAGCAGCAGGACGGAAGCCGCCAGCACCAGCACCGTGGCCGACACGGGAATGATCGGCCGGCCGACGTTTTCCAGCCCGAACTGCAGCAGCGCCACGCCGAACCCCACCATCAGGAAGCCGGCGAAGTCGAAGCGTTGCACCTCGTCCTCATGGAAATCGTCGACGAAGCGCAGCGCCGCCAGAATGCCGAGGCAGCCGAACGGCACGTTGACGTAGAATATCCAGCGCCACGACGCGTAGGTGGTCAGCAGGCCACCGAGCAGCGGCCCGATGACCGGCCCCATGATCGCCGGCAAGGTCATGTAGGTCATGGCGGTGATCAGGCCGCTGCGCGGAAAGCTGCGCAGCAGGATCAACCGCCCGACCGGCGTCATCATGGCGCCGCCCAGCCCCTGCAGTGCGCGCATGGCCAAAAGCATGCCGAAACTGTTGGCCATGCCGCACAGTGCCGAGCCGAGGGTGAAGGTGAACAGCGCCAGCGCGAACACCCTGCGCGCGCCGAACCTGTCGGCGAACCAACCGCTGACGGGAATGAACACGGCGAGCGTCAGAATGTAGGTGGTGATCGCAAGGTTCAGCCGGACCGGCGTGATGTCGAGGCTATGGGCGATGGCCGGGATCGCGGTGGTGATGATGGTGGAATCGAGCTGCTCCATCAGAAAGGCGATGGCGACGATGATCGGGATGATCAACCTCAGCCTCGGATCACGCTCGGTGGCAAATTGAGGCTGTTCCAATGCCGTGGCCAATTCCGTCATGCAGGTGGCTTATGCTCTGGCCAAAGTGGCGCATCCCAGTCCAAAGGCAAGATTGCCTCGCTTGTGCCAGCCAGCCGGAGCCTGATCGCACGGGGGTCTTATGGTCCGACAAATAGGCTTGGGGTAGCCATTTCCACCCTGCTGGAAGTCAACAAATCTTGACCGGCGCCAGCGCTCGGGGTGCCAAGGCTCGTCGGGATCGGCAACGCTGAGCGCCCGATCGCTACGCCATTTCGGGACGTCTTGACGCTTCGCGGATCGCCTTGTGCACGCCGCGCTGCAAATCCATGAAAGCCGGGGTTTCCATCACCTCTTCCCGGCGCGGGCGCTCGATGTCGACATTGAAGGTCTGCATGATGCGTCCCGGGCCGATCCCCATGACGACGATGCGGTCCGACAGATAGACCGCCTCCTCCACATCATGCGTGACGAACAGCACGGTCAGCCGGTGCTCCTCCCAGATCTGGGTCAGCAATTCCTGCATCTGATGCCGGGTCAAGGCGTCGAGCGCGCCGAACGGCTCGTCCATCAAGAGCATCTTGGGGCGATAGGAAAGCGCGCGCGCAATGGCGACGCGCTGCTTCATGCCGCCCGACAGTTCGGACGGATAGCGGTCGGCGCTCTGCGACAGCTTGACGAGGTCGAGATGCTCGAGCGCGATCTCGCGGCAGGCCGTGCGATCGTAGCCGGCGGCCTTGAGGGCAAACTCGATGTTCTGCCGAGCCGTCAGCCAGGGCAGCAGCGTGTAGGACTGGAAGACGACGCCGCGGTCGAGCCCGGGCTGCAGGATCGGCGCGCCATCGATGCTGAGGTCGCCGGCGTCGAAATCCTGCAGTCCGGCGACGATCGACAGCAGCGTGCTCTTGCCGCAGCCCGACGTGCCGACCAGCGAGACGAACTCATTGTCGGCAAGATCGAGATTGATGTCGCGCAGCACTTCCGTGCGCCGCTCGCCCGTGCCGAAGCTCTTGTCGAGACCGGCGATGCGCAATTTGGGAACAGTCATCGGCGGCTCCTCATTGCGAATGGCCGTCCTGCCGGAACAGAACCTTTTCCAGGGCCTTCATGACCTGATCGGTGATGAGACCGAGCACGCCGAGCAGCAGGATGTAGCCGATGATGGTGTTTGTCTGGAAATAACGCTGTGACACGGTGATGCGATAGCCCAACCCCGATGTCGCCGCGACGAGTTCGGCCAGCACCAGCCAGGTCCATGCCCAGCCGAGGCTGATGCGCAGCGTGTCCCAGATGCCGGGCAAGGCGCTGGGCACGACGATGCGCGTCAGGATCTTGCGGTCCGGCAGGCCGAGCGTGCGGCCAAGGCCGATGAAATCGGCGGGAACCCGTTTCACATTGTCCATGATCATCAGCACCTGTTGGAAGAAGGTGCCGATGAAGATGATCAGGAATTTCTGAGTATCGCCGGTGCCTGCCCACAAAATGGAAAGCGGCACGAAAGCGACGACCGGCATGTAGCGGATGAAATCCACGAGGGGCTCGATGGCCGCCTCCCAGGAGCGGAAGCTGCCGATCAGAACGCCGATCGGGATCGACAGTGCCGAGGCGATGAGGAAGCCGATGGAGATGCGGTACGCCGAGGCCGTGAGGTCCAGCCACAGCGTGCCGTCGGTGGCGAGCTTGGCGATCTGGGTCGCGACGCTGCCGGGCGACGGCAGGAAGATGGGCTTCACCCATTCCAGCCCGGTCGCCGCCCACCAGCCGAGCCCAAGCCCGACAAAGACGGCCACCGCGATCATCAGGAAATGCGACCTGGCGATGGGCACGCCGATCCCGGAGGACCGGCGGCGCCCGGCTTGCTTTGTGGGCGCTCCCGGCGCCGAGCGCGCCGGGCGGGTTTTCGCGGGGGGTTCCGCGGACATCTGCGTTACCACCGCGATCCGGCCTTGGTCATTGCGCCGCCTTGACGAAGGACGGGTCGATCATCTGCTCCGGCGTCACATCGGCCTGCAGCAGCTTGGCGTTCTTGGCCGCCGCTTCGACATCGGCGAATGTCTTGGTGGTGAAATCGCCGGTCAGCGCCGTCTTGTTTTCGGCGAGCGAGTAGTAGCGCACCCCGTCGAAAGCGGTGTTCAGGTCCTTGACGTCGGAACCGACCGCCTTGGCGATGATGGCGCGGCCACCTGATGTGTCGGCATTGTAGTCCTTGAGCGCGGCGTCCCAGCTCTTGATCATCGCTAGCACCTGGCCGGGCCGCGACTTGATCACCTCGTCGCGCACCACCAGCACGTCGCTGATCAGGCCGGGATCCTCGCCGGCGGTGAACAGCAGCTTGACGTCCTTGTTCTGCGCCATGGCAACGGTGAGATACGGCTCGTAGGTGACGGCGACCGGCACGCGGCCAGCGATCAGGGCGCCACCGGCATCTGCGGCAGGCATCGGAACCGGCTGGACATCGGCGACCGACATGCCGTTCTTGGCGAGCGCGTATTTGAGCAGGATGTCGCTCGTCGTGCCTTCCTCGAAGGCGACCTGCTTGCCCTTGAGGTCGGCGATGGAAGTGACGTCCTTGCCGGCGATGATGGCGTCGGCCGTCATCGAGACATCGAGCAGCAGCACGATCTTCACCGGCAGGCCGGCGGCAACCATGCCCATAGCCGTATGGGTGGCGATGTTGGCGGCGTCGAGCTGGCCGCTGGCCAGTGCCGCGTTGATATCCTTGTCCTCGGCGAAGTTGACGATCTGGACGTCCGACAGGCCGTTCGTCTTGAACAGCCCCTTGGCGTCGGCTACATGCCACTGGCCGTAGCCGAGCCAGGGCTCGATGCCGATCTTGAACGACCCGGCCTCGGGCGTCGTGGGAATGGCCGCATCGGCGGCATGAGCCACTGGCGCGGTGGCGAGCCCGATGGCGGCGGCCATCATGAGCGCGCGAAATTGTCCTGCTAGGTTACGCATCTCTCGTTCCCCTTGGTGATCAGACCGCTTTTACCCAGGCGTCCGGTCTGGTGAGACTGCAGGTTTCTGCTCTCGTGGCACTGTGCCCCGGCGTCTTGCCCGCCACTTCATGGTGAAGTGCGGGGATATTTCAGCGTCAGCGAGAGCGGATGTCAAGGCTAAAATACATACATGCATATACAAGTTGGCGTGACTCGATTTTCAACTTTGATCGGACGCATCCGCACCACCTCTGCCGATACAAATTCATGTCCTTTCCGGGTCGATCAGATCCAGGAATCCGCTTACCCGATCGGCTCCGCCATCGGGCTCGCTGCCGACCATCACCGCGACCGAAAAGGCGATGAGGGAGGAGACCGGCGTGTGGCTGCGCGCGCCCGCCCGCAGGTTCATCACCAGGGTCGGCGACAGGAAAAGCCCCGAGCGCAGGACAGCTCGCCAATCCGCCGGCAGCATGCCGCGCCGCTTGAGCTCGAGCAGCAAGGGACGCCACAAAGCTGTCGCCTTGACCTCCAGCAGGTCCCGACGAACCGGGCTCAAATCCCAGTCCGTGTCGACATGGAAAAGGCTTCCGTCCAGCCGCGCCTGCGCACGAAAAGCCTCCGTCACGGTGGTCGGATCGTATAGCCAGAATGGGTGGGCGAAGATGTTGTGGAATGTCGCCTTCACCTCGGCCAGCAGCGTCGGGATATGCGAGCCGGCAAAGGCAGGATCGAAGAAGGACAGTTCCGCCGTCCCCGCTTTCGCCGTGTACCAGACATTGGCGTTGTGGGCGTCGCCATGCGCGACCACGCCGCCGGCATCGGCCAACCTCTCCGGTAACAGGCGTGCTGCCGCGGCGTCGAAGAGATCACCGATGCTGTTGCGGTAGAGCTGCCCGTTGATGACGAATTTCAACCGCGAGAACCGATCCCAATCGAGTTCGGTGCCCGGAAAGACGAACCGCTTGCCGACATAGAAGTCGGCCAGCCGCCCGCCCGGCGACAAACGTGTATCGGCGTCGATCAGCCGCTCGTGGAACAGCCGGTGGATCGGCTCCGCCGACACCTCCTCGACGGTCACCGGATGCAGCGTCTCAAGATAGACCTCGAGCAGCTTGGCGGAGAGGTCGCGCTCGGCAAGAACCGCCTCGCGCCGCTTGCCGGCATCGTCCTCGACATCCAGCGCAAACAGCACATCCGAAAATCTCGGGTCGGTGCGGCGTCGGTAGACGAGGATCTGCTCGCCCGGCTCTGCCGACATATGGACGGGCTGGTCGACCGGCAGGCCGGCACGCGACAGAATTTCCGCGCGGTAGTACTCGCCGGTCATGGCCTCCTCGCGTTCCTCCTGATGGAACTTGAAGAAGTAGGGCTGACCTTCGCTGTCGAAGAAGCCGTTCAGAGAATTGAGGCTGTATTTGTCGAAATTGATGCGGACATTTGAAGGGCTCATCGCGAACAGGTCGCCCAGCAAAGCCGCCAACGCGCGCTGCGCCTCGGCGACATCATGCTGTGCGAGGGCCCTGATCCGTGCCGTGCGGCTCGGTGTCTGGGTCATCGGTCATCCCTTCCAGCCAAGCCCGCGGTCAAGGCCGAGGCGATTCTTATCAATACATGTACATACATTTGTAGCGAAACCTTCGTGACGTGCATGGCTTGCCGGCGTCAGCTGGTTCTGGAGGGGGAATAGCGGCTGCCAAGGGAATAACGGCTGCCGGCATAAGTCAGCTTGCTGATGGTGGCGACGATCGCGCCAGTCCACGTGCGGCGGTGCAGAAACAGGCAGCAGCTGCCGACGTCGATGTTCAGATGCCGCGCCGTCTCGGCGTCGGCGGGAACCGCGGAAATGATATGCTCGACCTCGGTCACCGGGGTCTTCTGCATGAGGTAGTCGTAGGTCGCGGTCTTCGAGAAATCCTGCTTGTCATAATCGGGGATCAGGCTCGGATTGACGAAGCGCTCCTCCAACTGCACCGGCAAATCGTTCTCGAAATTGACGACGACGGAGTGATAGATCTGGACACGCTTTGAGAACTCGAACGTCAACGCGAGTTCCTTGGTCGGCGTGATGGTCTCCAGCACGAGCACCTCGGAGCGATGCCGGTTGCCGCGCTCGACGATCTCGGCCGCGATGTTGTTGATCTCGATCAGCGTCGATTGCGGCCGGGGCGGCGCGATGAACGTGCCGACGCCTTGCAGGCGGATCAGGAATCCCGCCGCGGTCAGCTCCCGCAAGGCCCGGTGCACCGTCATCCGCGAGACACCAAGCGAAACCACCAGCTCGTTCTCGGACGGCAGCTTGCGATCCTTGCCCCACCGGCCCGTTCCGATGTTGGCCAGAATGTAGTCCTTCACCTTCTCGTAGAGGGGGCTCGCCGTATCGGGCAGATCGATCATTTCAAAGTCCTTTCCGGCAAACTATCGGAAATCACGCCAGCTCAACAGGTTGCCGCATGCGGATGATTGTTTTCAAGCCGTCGCTCTTTCCCGCCAACAGCCGCTCATAGGCTGCGGGAATCTCGTCGAGACCGATCTCGCGATCGATCAGGGCCAGCAGCGGGTCGCTGAGTTCGCCCAGCATGCGCACGGCGTCGGGCAGTTCGTCGGCAAAGGCGTGGCATCCCAGCAATGCGATTTCACGCTCGACCAGGAGATTGGGATCGATGTCGAGACGACCGTGGAAGATGCCGACCATCGCCACCGCGCCGCCGGAATCGAGAACGCCGAGCAACTGGGTGAATGCGGCGATGCTGCCGGTCGCCTCGACAGCCGCCAGCAAAGGGGCATTTGCCGTCGCGGCGGCAATCGCATCGCGGTCGAGGTCGACAATTGTCGCACCAGTCACCCGCGCCACGCGGGCAGCGCGCGCCTGGTTGCGGTCGGCGACAAGAACGGTGCCGGCGAAGCTTCGCGACAAAAGCAACGCGGCAAGGCCACCGATCGGCCCGCAGCCTACGACAAGCACCGAGCCTGCCGTCTTCGGCAGGCGCCGCACCGCGTGCAGCGCGACCGCCAACGGCTCAGCCATCGCCGCGACCCGTTCATCGAGCGCGGCATCGACGATATGCAGCAGGCGCGCCGGCAACACCACCTGTTCGGCAAAACCGCCGTCACAGACTTCGCCGACGAAGCCCAGCGAAGCGCAGAGATGGCGCTTGCCGGCATGGCATTGCGCGCACCTCCCGCACCAGAAACGGGAATCGGCAACCACCCTGTCGCCGACGGCGACAGTGTCGACGCCCTCGCCAAGCTCGATCACCGTGCCGGTCAGCTCATGGCCTGATGTCGAGGGCGAGCGGCTTATCCATTGGCCGGTGCGGAAATTGTGCAGGTCCGAACCGCAAATACCGGCGGCGTCGACCCTGAGTTTCACCCAGCCGGCATCCGGCGCGCCCGGCGAGGCGACGTCCTCGACACGCAGATCGCCGGGTCCGTAAAGCCGTGCCGCCTTCATCGCGATCACCTTTCCCTCAACCGGCGAGATAGCGGTCGCGGATTTCCGAGACCGCGTTTTCGTGCGAACTGAAGCCCTCGTAGCGGGCAAGCCTGCGGGCATGCTTCGCCAGCTCCGGATAGGCCGCCGAAGTGACATATCCGACCGACGAACGCTTGACGAAATCCGTCACCGAAAGCGGCCCATAGGTTCGCGCCCAGCGGCTGGTCGGCAGCACCGCATTCGGCCCGAGGACGAAGTTGGCAAGCGTCACCGGCGTGTGTGGACCCATCAGGATCTCGGCCGCCTCGGTGATGTGGCCGAGATGCGCGAACGGCTCCTTCGACAGGATTTCCAGATGTTCGGGCGCATAGTCGTTGATGAAGCGGTAGCTGTCCTCCAGCGACGTGGTCAGCACGATGCCGCCGCGCTTTCCCGTCAGCACCGCGCGCGAGAACTCAACACGCTGTTCGGTCATCCGCGACCAGTGGTCGGGAATTGCCGCGAGTGCCGCCTCGGCGACCTTGCGGCTATGCGTCACCAGATAGGCCGAGGAATCCGGCCCGTGCTCGGCCTCGATCAAGAGGTCGAGCGCGGCAAGGCCGCCGTCGACGCTGTCATCGGCAAAGATGATGGCTTCCGACGGGCCGGCGGGCAGACCAGTGTCGATGATGGAGGACAACACACTTTTGGCCGCCACCACCCAAGGGCTGCCCGGACCGACGATCTTGAGCGCCGGCTTGACGGTCTCGGTACCGTAGGCGACAGCGGCAACGGCCTGCGCGCCGCCGCATTTGTAAACAGTGTTCACCCCGGCAAGGCGCGCCGCGACCAGCGTCGCCGCATCCACCGAACCATCAGATGTCGGCGGCGTCACGATGGCGATCCGCGGCACGCCGGCAATGACGGCCGGAACCGACGTCATCATCGTCACCGACGGAAAGGCGCCCTTGCCGCGCGGCACGTACAGCGCGACGGAAGCGATCGGCGTATATCGGTCACCGGCATAGGCGCCCGGCCGGACCTCCTTCAGCCACATCGTTTCCGGCTTCTGCTCCTCATGGAAGCGCCTGATGTTGTCGATGCCGAAACCGATGCTTTCGACGACATCCTTCTCGACCTTGTCGAAGGCCGCGTCGAACTCAGCTTCCGACACCTTGAGTCCGCCTTCGGCGACATTGGCCTTGTCGAGTTCCCTGGCGAAGCGGATCAGCGCGGCATCGCCCTCGTTCTTGACTGCCTGGATGATCGGGCGGACCTTTTCGACGAAGACCGACAGATCGGACTCGGCGCGTTTCAGCAGGCCGGCCCGCTGGGTTGCGTCGAGGGATGACAGATCGTGGAAGCTGACGTCGGACATTGGGTATTCCCTTTTGTTAGAACGCGATGTGCCGGGCGGTCACACCAGCGGAAGACTTCGGTTTCGACCGCATGGGGAAGCCGTCTCAGATCGATGCCAGGAAACCGCCGTCCACCGGAATGGACTGGCCGGTAATGTAGGCCGCGGCATCCGAAGCAAGGAACACGGCGATGCCATGCAGGTCGTGGAGATCGCCGAAACGATGCTGCGGGATCTTGGCGAGCATGGACTGCTGCCAGGCCTCGTTGCTGTAGAACACATCGGTCATCGCCGTCCTGAAATAGCCCGGGGCGATGGCGTTGACCCGGATGCCCAGATCCGCCCACTCGGCGGCCAGCGCCCGGGTCATGCCGAGCAGGCCAGACTTCGACGAGCCATAGGGCACAGCGGTGGGGATGCCGACTTCCGACGTCAGCGAGCAGAGATTGATGATGGCGCCGCCCCGCCCGGCGTCGCGCATCTGCCGCGCAGCGGCCTGGGCGCAGAAGAACGCGCCCTTTAGATTGGTGTCGAGGATCCGGTCCCACAGCGCTTCATCGACGTCGAGCGAGGGCCGGACTTCTTCCATCCCGGCATTGTTGACGAGGATATCGAGACCGCCGAGCAGGCCAGCGGCCTCGGCGGTCGCCGTCCGGCAACGGCCGACATCGCTGACGTCGAGAGCGACGGCATGCGCGACACCACCGGCTGCGCGGATGGCCGTTGTCGTCTCGTCGAGGGAGGCCAGGCTGCGCGCCGTGATGGCGACGTCGGCGCCGGCGGCACTCAGCGCCTCGGCGATGCTGCGCCCGATGCCGCGGCTGGCCCCGGTGACAAGCGCTTTCCTGCCGGCAAGATCGAACAGAGAAGCATTGCGCATGTGATCCTCCTTGACAGCCTCGGCTCCGGCGTCAGGTCCGAGACTAACAGATGGCAGGTTACATATACAAGCATATACAAACCATTTCGGCTAGGCTATTTGTGACTTCGTCCGCCGCGCCAGTGCGCCTGTCGGCCAGCCGCAGAGGAGAGCCCGTCCCGTGTCGAAAGCCTCGGATATGGTCAGAACCGAAGTCGTGCGCCTGTCGCCCTACAATTCCGGGCTGACCATCGGCGAGGTCATGCTGCGATACGCTCCGGCCAGGATCGCCAAGCTGGGCTCGAATGAAAACCCGCTTGGTCCGAGCCCGACCCTGGCCACGACGATCAAGGCCGGCGCCGAGATGTTCCGGCTCTATCCGGACCCGGCCGCCCGCGCGCTGCGCCAGGCCATCGCCGCCAGGTATGAATTCGGCGAGGACCAGGTCATCCTCGGTAACGGCTCGGAGGATCTTCTTTCCGTCATCAGCCGCGCCGTGTTGCGGCCCGGCGATACCGTCGTCACGCTCTATCCATCGTTCCCGCTGCATGAGGATTATGCGACGCTGATGGGCGCGAACGTCAAACGTGTAGCCGTCAACGAAGATCTCACCATCAATGTCGATGCCTTGATCGCGGCGGTGCGCGAGCGGCCCCGCATGCTGCTGTTCTCCAATCCGATGAACCCGGTCGGCAGTTGGCTCTCCGGCGAAGATCTGTCGAGGGTTCTGGATGCGGTCGGCGACGAGACGCTGATCGTCGTCGATGAAGCCTACGCCGAATATGCCGAGGGCGACGACTATGCCTCGTCCCTGCCTCACCTCGCCACATCTGACCGGTCGTGGATCGTGCTGCGGACATTTTCCAAGGCGTTCGGACTTGCCGGATTGCGCATCGGCTTCGGCATTGTCGGCGATCCCGAACTGCGTGCGATGCTCGACAGGGTGCGCACGCCTTTCAATGTCAACGGCATGGCCCAGGCCGCGGCGCTGGCTGCACTCGCGGATGAGGAACACCTCGCTCACGTCGTCGCGCTGGCCAAGGCGGAAAGAGCGCGTGTCGAGAATTTCCTCCGGAGCAAGGGCCTCGAAGTTGCCCCTTCGCGTGGTAATTTCCTGTTCTTCAACTGCCGGCAAAACGCCAGCGCCTTCGTCGAAGGCCTGCTGCGCGAAGGCGTCATCGTCAAACCCTGGAAGCAGGAAGGCTTCGACACCTATGTGCGCGTCAGCATCGGCTCGCCATCGGAAAACGACCACTTCATGAGTTCGCTGTCGCGGCTGTTGTGATTTCCCGGAAGCCATGCTGAATTGCCTGGCGCGCATGGCCCGATGTTCGAAGGGCCGCCGTTTCGCACGGCGTTTTTCTCGGTGCGCGGTGATGCGATCCACCAGCCTGTTACCCGAAGAGCCTGACCATATGTCCGAAAGCATTCCGCCCCGCAGCCTCTATCGCGAAACGGCAGGCGGCACCGGCAACTACCCTGCACTTGCCGGCGCGCAGCGGGCAAGGGTCGCCATTGTCGGCGGCGGCTTCACCGGCCTTTCCACCGCGTTGCATCTGGCGGAAGCCGGCGACGACGTTGCCGTGCTCGAGGCCCGTCAGCCGGGCTGGGGCGCGTCGGGCAGGAATGGCGGCCAGGTCAATCCCGGCCTCAAATACGATCCCGACACGATCGAGGCGATGTTCGGCCCCGAGCTTGGGCCACGGATGATCGATTTCTCCTATGGCGCGCCGGATTTCACCTTCGGCCTGATCAGGCGCCTGTCGATCGCCTGCGAGGCGCGGCAGAACGGCACCATCCGAGCGGCGATCAGGCCGAAGCCGGAAACCGCGGTGCGGACCACCGCCGCGCAATGCGAACGGCGCGGGATGCCGGTCAAAATGCTGGACGCACAGGCGATGGCGGCGCGAACCGGAACCGACCGCTACATGTCGGGCCTGTTCGATGCCCGTGGCGGCGACCTCCATCCCTTGAAATACAGCCTTGGCCTGGCGGCGGCCGCTCAAAGCGCCGGCGCGCGGATATTCGGCGGCAGTGAAGTACTGTCGCTGAAGAGGGACGCCGGACGGTGGCTCCTCAAAACCGCGAACGGTTCCGTCAGTGCCGAGAAGGTGCTTGTCGCTACCAATGGCTATACTGGAGCCCTGTGGCCAGGCCTCGAGCAGTCGCTCGTCCCGGTGTTCAGTGCCATCGCGGCGACAGAACCATTGTCGCCGGCGGCCGCGGCCCAAATTCTCCCCGATAGGCCCGTCGTCTATGAAGCCGGCAATATCACCGTGTACTACCGCATCGATGCCCAGAACCACCTTCTCATGGGTGGCCGGGGACCGATGAAACCCATCGGGGATGCTTCCGCCATCCGCTACCTCACCGACTATGCGCTGCGGCTCTGGCCAGCACTTGCGGGAACACGCTGGACACATGGCTGGAACGGCCGCGTCGCGATCACCAAGGACCATCTTCCGCACATTCACGAACCGGAAGACGGCGTGCTGATCTGCCTTGGCTATAACGGCCGCGGCGTCGCCATGGCCTCGGCGATGGGGGCTGCCCTGGCGCAGCGGCTGCGAGGCGAAGACACGTCGCCGTTCCCGATGCCGATATCGCCGCTCAAGCCGATCCGGTTCCACCGCTTCTGGCCGCTGGGCGTGAAGGCCGCGATTCTTTCGGGACGGCTGAAGGACCGGCTCGGCCTCTGACGCGCGGAGCCTGACGGCCCGCCAGATCGCAAACCGGCATGGCGACAAGCGGTTCGCTCGTGCAGCCTTTCACATGCGAACACCCTCACGCTCGAACGCGGGCCAAGCCAGTTTTGGCAGCCATGGAACTCCCGCGCGACCGATCAGATAATAGGCACACTTGCCGATTGACAAAAATCATAACAGGCGACCAAGATCATATGACCATCAACGATCTTGGTCCCGAGGTTGCCCCTCGGCATTGGCGAAAAGGAGAGCCATATGCCCATTCAGCAGAGAGTGACCCATCGTTCCAAACAAAGTCCCGCCAGCCCCATCCTTGCCGCCGCACTGCTAAGCCTCAGCCTGATCACAATGCCCGGCCTCGCCCACGCCGACGGGATCACGCTCAAGGTTTTCGGCGGCTCTGCCCTCGACGAGCTCGCGCCGCGCCAGCCGCCGGACGAGCAGAAGAAAATCCAGCAACAGGTCATTGACGGTTTCCTGAAGGCCAACCCCGACGTGAGCGCTGTCGACTGGGATGCACAGGGACCACAGACCGATTCGATCCAACGGCTGATGACCGCCAAGCTCGCAAACCAGGAAATGGACCTGATCGCCTGCCCGGCCTTCTACACCAATGGCGCCTATGTCCGGCGCAAACTGGTGATGCCGATCACCGACAAGATCAAGCCGTTCCAGGACCGGATCGACGCCGCCGCGCTCGGCGCCTTCACCATCAGCGGCCAGGTCTATGGGGTGCCGATCTCGACGCTGTCGACATCGACGATCTTCTACAATGTCGACCTCTTCCAGAAACTCGGCATCCCCGTTCCGCCGACCTATGACGACCTCAAGGCGGCCGTGCCGAAATTCAAGACGGCGGGCGTGATCCCGCTCCTGCATCAGGGCTCGAACACCGTGATGTGGCCGATGTGGTATTTCGAAACCTTCTCGCAGGCCTCGGGCGACGCCATCGGCAAGACCCAGAAGAACCTCGAAGGCACGGCGAAGTTCACCGACGCGCCCGATGTCGAAGGCTTCAAGCTGATCAAGCAATGGGTCGACGACGGCATCCTGTCCAAGGACTCGCTTTCGGTCGACCAGGACGGCATGCGGGCAGCTTTCGCCGCCGGCAAGAGCGCCATGTACTATGGCGGCACCTGGGAAATCCCCTCGCTGCAGACCAGCGTCAAGGCGTTCAAATGGGGCGTCTTCGCCTTTCCGAAGATGGACGGAACGCCGGGCGCGCCGGGCCATGGCGGCGGCGCCGACAACGGCATGTGCGTCGCCTCGTCGATCCCGCCCGAAAAGCTCGATGCGGCGGTCAAGTTCATCGAATACCTGACCCGGCCGGAGGTGGCGACGCTCTACCTTGCCCCGGAGCAGCCGATCGCTGCCTCGATCAAGGGCGTGCCGCAGGTCGAGGATGCTTATGCCGTCGAGCTGCGCAAGCAGGCCTTCCCGAGCACGATCAAGTTCCTCGACTGGATCTGGCCATCGGAGGTCGCTACGGCCACGGCTTCGGCCATCGCCGGCATCGTCGGCGGCACGACGACGCCCGAGGATGCGGCGGCCTCGATCCAGACCACCTTCGACGACCTCAAGGCGCAGGGCAACTGGCCGCCGAAGTAAGTGCTTCCCGGCGCGCGCATCCAGCCAGGCTGAGCCGCGCGACATGACAAACAGGGGCCGCCCGTTTCGGGCAGCCTCATCAATCGGAGAGACCACATGACGCAAACGCGTGCCGAACGACAGCGCTTCTCGATCGGCTATCATCTGAACAGCTGGGACCTGACCGGCCTGCCGCTGAGGCCAGCCATCGAGTTCCTCGCCGAGCAGGGCTTCGGCTGGTTCGAGATCCTCGCCTTCACCAGCCTGTCGGACCAGTATGCCCGCAAATACATGCAGCTGGGCAACCAGGCCCCGATGGGGGTCACCACCGACACCGACATCCTGCGGCGCTACGCACTGCTCTCGGAAGGCCAGAGCGAGCATGGCATCAAGCTCTCCTCCTTCTACGTCAATGCGATCTTCACCAACCCTGTCGCCTGGGCCTACGAACGCGACGTGCTGGTGGCGCTGACGAGGATGCTGAAGGGTTTTGGCTCGCCTGTACTGGTTCTCGGCGGCGGTCCCTCGGAAGCGATTGCCGGTGCCCACACCGCCGACGATTACCGCGCCTTTTGCCGGGCCCTGGAGGATATCGGCCGGCGGACAAAGGACCTCGGCATCGAGACCGTCTATCACCCGCATCTCGACACTTTCATCGAACGCCGCGACCAGCTCGACCGCATGATGGATGAGCTCGATACCGATCTCGCCGGCCTCTGCATCGACCCGGCGCATCTTGCCCACACCAACTCCGATCCGGTCGACGCGGTCCGGACCTACATGTCGGCCGTGCGTTACATGCATTTCAAGGACACCAGGGTGGACCCTGGCTTGAAGGGCTATGACCGCTACGGTGCGTTCTGCGAACTCGGCGCCGGCGTCGTCGATCTTGCCGGCATCGTCGACGTGCTTCTGGAGGCAAATTACGACGGTCTCGCCATCATCGAGCTGGACGCGTCGAAGAAGACGGCGGAACAAAGCACGCTGGAAAGCATCGCCTATGTCAGGGACACGCTCGGACTGGTGCTGACGCCGCCAAACGCCAAGGCCGCATGACCACGCGATCGCAAAACGCCGCTGCTTCTGGCCGTTCCGACCCTTGGCGCTTTCTCGCCGGGGACGGAGCGGTGGCCTTCTTGATGATCCTGCCCGCCGCGATCCTGTTTTGCCTGTTCTACCTCTGGCCCTTCGTCAATGGCTTCTGGCTCAGCCTGCACAACTGGGACGGGTTTTCCGACCCGACCTGGGCAGGCCTTTCCAATTATCAACGCCTCTTGCACGACCGCATCTTTCTTGGCGCGCTGCGAAACAATCTGATCTTCGTCATCGCGGTTGTCGTCCTCAAGAACGTGCTCGGCCTCGGGCTGGCGCTGCTGCTCGACCGGGCGCTGGTCGGCCGCGCTTTCTTTCGTGCCGCCGCCTTCATTCCGGTGACGATGTCCTTCGTGGCCGTCGGGCTGCTCTGGTCCTGGATCTACAATCCGGTGTTCGGCCTGCTCAATGGCGGGCTCGATCTGTTCGGCCTCGGCGGGTTGAAACGGTCATGGCTTGGCGACGCCGACATCGCGCTCTATTCGATCATCGTCGTCGACGTCTGGAAATGGCTGGGCTTCCATGCCGTCATCTATCTCGCGGGACTGCAGACGATTCCTTCGGAACTCTATGAATCCGCCAAAATGGACGGCGCCGGCCCGCTGCAGCGCTTCCGGCACGTCACCCTGCCGATGATGATGCCTATCATCTTCATCAACACCATTCTCGGTCTGTCCGGCGCCTTCGTTCGTAACTTCGACATCGTCTATGTGCTGACCAAGGGCGGCCCCAACCATGCCACCGAAGTCGTGCTCACCTACATGATGAGCAAGGCCTTCCAGGACGGCGCCATGAGCTATGCCGCGGCGATAGGCTATGTGCTGTTCCTGATCGTCGGGCTGGCCAGCGTCGGCCTGCTCGCCTTGATGCGGCGGCAAAGGCTGGATGTCTGATGAGCGGAGCAGCCGAGCCTGTGCTTTCCCATGATGCCGGCGCGGCCCGCCGCCCCCGGCGCCTCGGCGCACGCGGGCTGCTCGAAGTCGCGGGCATCTACGCGGCGCTGGCTCTCGTGCTCATCGAGACACTTTATCCCCTGCTTTGGGTGCTGTTCGGTTCGCTCAAGACCAAGGAGGAGATGCTGAGCAACATCTGGGGCCCGCCGTCGAGCTTGGTGTTGCAGAACTATGCCGATGCCTGGCGCATCGCCGGCATGGGATCGCGCATCGTCAGCAGCGTGCTGGTCACCGGTTCGGCCTTGGTCATCCTTGTCGTCGTGGCAACGCCCTGCGCCTATGCGCTGGCGCGGCTGCGGTTTCCCGGACGCGGCCTGGTGCTGGCAGTGGCGGTGGCGGCCATGCTGGTGCCGCCGCAGGTGATGGCGATCCCGCTGTTCATGGTGGCGCGCGACCTTGGCCTGATCAACAACCGGCTCGGCGTCGCCTTCGTCTATGCGGCTACGTCGCTGCCGCTGTCGGTCTTCATCCTGCGCAGCTTTTTCGTCACGCTGCCGGCCGATCTCGAGGATGCCGCGCGCGTCGACGGGGCGAGCCGGCTCGAAATCCTGATCCACATCATGCTGCCGCTGGTGCGGCCGGGCGTCGCTCTGATCCTGATCTTCGGATTCATCGAGATCTGGAACGATTTCTTCCTCGCCTTCCTGCTGCTGCGCGACCCGTCGGTGCAGACCATCCCGCTCGGGCTGGTCTCCTTCTTCCAGCAATACGATTCGCTCTGGACCCTCTATTTCGCCGCGTTGACGATCACGACACTGCCGGTGATCGTCGTCTTTCTCGCCATGCAACGGCAGTTCATCGCCGGCCTGACAGCCGGCGCGGTGAAGGGTTGACATGCAGGATCGCATTATTGGCGTTGGCGTCATCGGCTGCGGCGAGATCGCCCAGCTGATGCATTTGCCGTATCTCATGGAATTGCCGGCGTTTCGCATCGCCGCCCTGTGCGACATCTCGCCTGGCACCGTCGACGCGGTCGGCGAGCAATACAGTGTCACGGCCCGCTATACGGATCATCGCGCGCTGCTCGCCGATCCTGACGTCGATGCGGTGGTGATCTGCACCTACGATCATGGCGAGATGGTCGCCGACACGATCCGCGCCGGCAAGCACCTGATCGTCGAGAAGCCGCTGGCGTTTACGCCTGAAGAGGCGCGGCCGCTGGTCGAGCAGGCGGAGCGGAGCGGCCTCGTCGCCCTGGTCGGCTACATGAAGTTCTACGATCCGGGTTACCAGACCGGACTGGAACGCATTGCCGCCATCGGCCGGCCGAAGTCGATCCATGTCCATGATTTCGCCGGCCGCTTCGACCGTTACGGCAAACTCTACACGCAGACCCGCATCGCCGACGTACCGGCCGAGATGCTTAAGGCGGGACGCGAGGCGGTCACCGGGCGCGTCGAGGCGGCACTCGGCGCCGATCATGCCGGCTATCGCGACCTCTATCTCTTGCTGCTCGGTCTCAGCAGCCATGACCTTGCGGTCATGCGCGGCGCCTTCGGCACGCCGGACCGCGTCGTCCATGCGCAGCAGACCGGTCCCAACCAGTTGCTGGCCGTGCTCGACTATGGCGGCGTTCCTTGCCTCTTCGACATGGCGCTCGCCCAGTATGAATGGTGGGACGAGTGGATCCACGTGCATGGCGAGCGCGACGAGGTGCGGATCGAATTCCAGAACCCCTATTTCCGCAATGCCTCGGCAATCGTGCGCCTGCGCGAGGCGGCGGGCGAAGCCGCCTCCGAGCGCGTCATACCGGGCATCCCCGACACCTCGTTCCGCCGCGAATGGCAGCATTTCGCCGACTGCATCCTGGCCGGAGCAAAACCGCGCACGCCGCTTTCGGGCGGGCTCGCCGATCTCGACCTTGCGGTCAGGATCATCCAGGCGATGCCGCCGAAGCGACTTTGAGGCGCAAGCCAGGACGTGAGATCAAGGTCTAGTTTTTTTGTTTGACGCAATTCCAGACGGAAAACCGTTCCACACTTTTCCTGGAATTGCTCTAGCGAAATTTCGGAAACGCGTTGCCGGCCGGCGCGTTGGCCCAGCTCTGCAAGGTCTGGCCGCCGTCGATCAGCCAATCGACGCCGGTCACGTGCCTCGCCTCGTCGGAGGCGAGGAAAGCCACGGCGGCCGCGACCTCGTCCGGCTGGCCGATGCGGCGCAACGGGATCCGGTCGGCGAAGTGCTGGACGCTGCTCTTGAAATCGCCGTCGCCGGAAGCTGGTACGCCGAGCGTCGTCTCGATCACGCCCGGACAGATGGCGTTGACGCGGATGCCGTAAGGCGCGGCATCGAGTGCGGCGACCCGCGTCAGCCCGACCACGCCATGCTTCGACGCGACATAGCCGGCGCCGCCGGCAAGCACGTCCCAACCGGCCATGGACGATCCCATATTGACGATCGAGCCACCGGCCCCGGCCTTGATCATCGCTTGAAGCGACGCCTGCAGGACGAGGAAGATGCCGCGCAGATTGATGCGGATTATGGTGTCCCAGTCCGCGACCGGCAATTCATGAACCGGGGCGACCGCACCCGAAATGCCGGCATTGTTGAACACCACATCGAGCCCGCCGAGCTTCGCGAGCGCCCCTTCGACGGCGCCTCGCACCTGGCCTTCGTCGGTGACGTCGGCTTCAATGGCGATGGCGTCCTCGCCGAGCGAGCGAGCCAATTCCCGCGCGGCCACGCCATCGCGGTCGACGATCGCCACCTTGGCACCTTCGTCGAGGAAACGCCGGACGGCGGCACCGCCAATGGCGCCGGCGCCACCGGTGACAAGGACCCTCTTCTGGTCGAACCTTTTCATCCCTCGGTCTCCGGTTTTTGATAGGCACGCCATGAATGCTCCGGCGCGAAGCCGATGGTTTCGCGCGCATGGGCCGTATCGAGCACGGAGCCGAAACCGGCGATCGGCCGCGACAGGGCGACGCCTGGATAGACCCGACGCATGAGCGCTTCGGTCTCCTCCTCCATGAAAGTGTCGGCGGCGCTGAGCAGGACGCGCAGATGGCCCTCGCCTCGCCATTCGAGCGCCCGCAGGAAACCTTGCCCGGCATCGCGCGCGTCGAGATAGGCCCATAGGTCGCGGGCACTGTCGGCGGTGGCGCGGCGCGGACCGACGCCGGCAAAGAAGGTTTGCGGGGTCTGGATCCATGGCATGCGGATGCTGACCGCCGAAAAGGCGCCGCGGCGCACCGCCGCGTCGACGATTTCCTCGCCCAGCCATTTGGACAGGCCGTACGGATCCTGCGCGCCGACTGGGTGGTTCATGTCGACCGGCAGATAGGGCGGAACGACAGTCTTCTCGAAGAACGGGTAGCCGAAGACGCTGAAGGACGAGGCATAAACGAAGCGCTTGATGCCGGCCATGGCGGCGGCCTCGACGACATTGTAGGCGGTGGCGACATTGGTCCTGAACACCTCGCCGCCGGCCCGCCCGGTCGGGCGCGGAATCGCCGCGACATGCACGACGGCATCGCAATCGCGCACCAGCTGCAGGGTCGATCCCAGATCCGCCAGGTCGGCGGTGGCGTGCGGCCATGCACCCCCTAGCGGCGCCACGGTATCGATGCCCAGCACATCATGGCCGGCGGCAAGCAAGGCCTCCGCCACATGGCGGCCTAGCAGGCCACTGGCACCGGTGACGATCGTCCTCATATCATGGCCCTCGGCACGGCAAGCTCTGCGGCTTGAATATCATTGATGGTCATACAAATCGAGCACATGGTTGCCATTCCTTGTTAAGGCCATTTCGCGCTGGACAAATAGCGCATACGCTCGTGCGAGCGGCGTACGCAAGGCTGGTGGCCAGAGCTTTGCGTCGAACGGGATTGACTTGGCATCCGCCAGGGTTTTTTGTATGAGCATCAACGATCGACCAAAGGAGTCCGCCATGGCCGTGGATGTTTTTTCCTCACATCGGCACGACGACGCGGTGCACCTTGATCCGCAACGCGCGGCCATTATCGTCATCGACATGGTGAACGAGTTCTGCAAACCGGGCGGGGCGATGGTCCTGCCCGGATACGAGACGCTGGTCGGCCCGCAACTGGCCGTCATCGTGGCGGCGCGCGCGAGCGGCGTGCCGGTGATCTGGGTTCACGACGCGCACAGGCCGGGCATGCGCCGCGAGCGCGAATGGGTCAAGCGCACACCGCATTGCGTGGAGGGCAGCTGGGGACCGGAAATCATCGAGGATCTCGGCGCCCGCGACGACGAGATCCATGTCATCAAGCGGCGCTACTCGGCCTTCTTTCAGACCGACCTCGATTTGACGCTCAAGGACATGCAGATCGACCAACTGGTCATCTTCGGCGTGGTCACCAACATCTGCGTGCGATCGACCGTCCACGACGCCTTCTTCCAGGGCTATGAAGTGGTGGTACCGAGCGACTGCTGCGCGGCGACGGGACCGCGCGAGCAGGAAAGCTCGCTCTACGATATAGCGACGCATTTCGGCGTGGTCAGCGATTCGGCTGATGTCGTCGCGGCGCTGCGCGATGGGACGTCGCTGCAACCGACCGAAGTCGCGGCTTGAACGATCCAGAGCCAGCGGCATCCGAGACAGGCAACAGGAGTCCGGTTTGACGACCGAAAAAAGATCCGAGAAAAGCGCGATGCCGAAGCGGCAAAGCGGCAAGGTGGAACCCCTGACTCGCGAGCAGGTGCTGGAGCGATACGCCGAGACCGGCTACGCTTTGGACGAGCACCCGGCCCACGTCATCCGCAAGGCGCATCAGCGCGCGACGCTGCGTTTCCAGCAGGTCATGGCCGGCGAAGACCTTTCGCCGACCCAGTTCGCGGCCCTTGCCACCATCCTCAAACATGGCGAGGTCTCGCAGAACCATCTCGGCCGGCTGACGGCGATGGACCCATCGACGATCAGCATCGTCATGCGCAAATTGCTCAAACACGATCTGATCACGCGCAGCGCTTCCGACACCGACCAGCGCCTGTCGATGATCGCGCTGACCGAGAAAGGGACCGAATACACGCTCGAGCGGCTCGCACGCAGCGTCGAGGTCGGACGCCGTTTCCTGTCGCCGCTTTCACCCGCCGAGCAGGCAACGCTGCTTCGCCTGCTCAAGCGCATCAATGACGACGATCCATCGAATGGCGACGGCGGCAAGTAAGTCGCGTCCAGACCTTTCCCATACCAGTAGAAGTGAGATCCGATGTCGTCCGACCCCAAGTCGTCTGCCAACTCGCTCGTCGTCCGCAATATCGGCCTGCTGCTGAGCGGTGACCTCGGCCAGCCGATCCTCGATGCCGACACCATTGTCGTTGCCGACGGGCGCATATCAGGCATTGGCAAGGCCGGCGCCATCGACAGCGGCAATGCGACGACGATCATCGATGCGATGGGCTGCGCGGTGGCGCCGGGGCTTATCGACAACCATGTTCATCCGGTGGCCGGCGACTGGACGCCGCGGCAAAACCAGATCGGCTGGATGGATTCCACGGTGCATGGCGGCGTCACTTCAATCATTTCGGCGGGAGAGGTCCACACGCCTGGCCGCCCGCGCGACCTGATCGGGCTGAAGGCGCTGGCGATCGCGGCGCAGCGGACCTTTTCCAACTTCCGCCCCAACGGCATGAAGATCCTGGCCGGCGCCCCCATCCTGGAACACGGCCTGGTCGAGGAAGATTTCCGGTACCTCGCCGAAGCTGGCGTGACGCTTGTCGGCGAGGTCGGGCTTGGCGGTGTCAAGGATGGTCCGACCGGCCGGCAGATGATCGCCTGGGCCCGAAAATACGGCATGACCTCGATGACCCATACCGGCGGCCCTTCCCTGCCCGGCTCCGGCCGCATCGGCGCCGATGTCGTGCTGGAGGTCGACGCCGACATCGTCGCCCACGTCAATGGCGGACCGACGGCGCTGCCCGAGGCCGAAATCCGGCGGATCTGCGAAAGCGGCTCGCGCGCGCTCGAAATCGTTCACAACGGCAATCTGCGCACCGGCCTGTTCGTGCTCGACCTGGCCAGGCAGCGCGGCGAACTTTCTCGCGTCATCCTCGGCACCGACAGCCCGGCCGGATCCGGCGTTCAGCCGCTCGGCATCCTGCGGACCCTGACCATGCTGGCTTCGCTGGGCGGCATCGCGCCGGAAGTGGCGTTCTGTCTCGCCAGCGGCAACACGGCGCGCGTGCGTGGGCTGGCTGACCGCGGCATCATCGAAGTTGGCCGTGCCGCCGACCTGATCTTCATCGATCAGGCGATCGGCGGCGCCGGTGACGGGCTGCTCGACAGCGTGGCGCTCGGCAATCTGCCGGGCATCGGCATGGTCGTCATCGACGGCGAGGTGCGGACCGGCCGAAGCCGCAACACGCCGCCGGCGATGCGGGTGCCGGAAGTCAAGGCGGCGTAGAGATCAAGGCAGCTGGCGGCAGCCGCCGGCGAATGCATCAACCGACGCCGTCCTTGCCGACGATCTTGTCCTTGGTCAGCCCGCCGACGCGCGGGTGAGGCCGGCCGGAATCGGTGACGGCGATGGCGACGACGATCTCGTCGGCACGCGGGGCATCGGGGACACGAACCTCCATGCCGTCGAAATGGCTGCGCACCCGCGCCGCGTCCTTGTGGCCGAGCGGAATGTCGAGCGGCACGCCGAGGCCGCCGCGCTTCTTCGAGGACGGAATGAGCGCCGCACCCTTGCCCAGCACATCGCGGAACGGCGCGCCGAGCTTCGGATGCAGGATGGCGGCGGCATGTTCAAGCTCGCCATCGGCGCCGACGGCGGCTGCCTTGCCGAAGCTCTCGACCTGATCGCCGGCAATGCCAAGCGCAGCGACGGCCCGCTTCGGCAAGATGTCGCCCAGCGCTTCGCCGATATCGCTCAATGCCGACAGGTCCTCGACGAACGTGCCGGCATAAGGGTTGCGGATCACCGCGATCGCCGCGGCACGCCGCGTCGGCGGGTCGACCGGGCGGCCGCCCTCCATCCGGGTTTCCTCGACGATGGTGATGATGCGGCGGATTTCCGTGCTCATCGCAATCCGTCCTCGCCCTTGATGTCGGCGGCAGCCAGGCCGCCGACCCGTGCATGAACGCGCGCACCGGTGGTCATCGCCAGGATGACCGCCATCTCGTCGCCCCGCGGCGCATCGCCGACGCCGATCTCGATCGCGTCGAAATGGCTGCGCACATAGGAGGCGTTGATGTGCGTGATCGGAATGTCGATGCGCGTTCCGGGGCCGCCAACCTTCTTGGTCGAGGGCACAATGGCCCTGGCGTTGCCGAGAAGTTCGCGCATCGCGTAACCGCCGGGATTGTGCCACAGTGCGCCATGCTCGAGCTCGCCGGCGGCACCGACGATGGCGCCCTTGCCATAGCCTTCGACAGCGGCCACGCCATCCCCCATGGCATCGATCAGGCGCCGCGCCATTTCGAGGCCGAGCGGCTTCAGATCCTCCATGAAGCCGGTGATCTCCTCGACGTAGCGTCCGGCAAAAGGGTTGGCGATGACGGCGACGATCGCCCCGCGCTTTGGCGGGCGTGCCGCAGGCGGACCGCCCTCATGGAAAATCTCTTCGACCTGGACCAGAAATTTCCTGACCACCACTGCTGGCATTGCGCGTATCCTTCGTCCCGTCGCTCGCGAAATCCGTTAGAGTATCAACAATTATGGATCGCCGATATTTGTCAAGCGCAGAGGCGGAGGATGCCGATGACGGGCCTGGAAAACTGCATGGGAGGACGATTGACAGCCTGTCGGGCCGCTCCTAAACTCATATGACCATCAACGAACTCGCCGACGTTCCGGCGACATGTGGGGATGGTCAAGGCGTGGCTTCAAAAGCTGAAAAAAGCTGAAGGGGAATAACATGACAAGGGCGCTCAAAAGTTTATGTCTGGCCGGTACGATGCTGGCCGTTTCGTTGGGATCGGCCGCCGCACAGACCAAGGTTTCGGTCGCCGCCATCTCGGGCTATTTTGCACAGGGCTTTGGCGTTTCGATCGTCAACGGCCTCAACAAGGCCAAGACCGATTTCGGCATCGACCTCAAGTTGGTCGACACCGGCAACCGCGCCCTGGACTACCAGGAGCAGTTCGAAAATCTCGCCAAGGGCAAACAGTACGACCTCATCTTCGTGATGGGCTGGGAACTGGTGGATTCGCTGCAGAAGGTCAGCAAGGAATATCCCGACCAGCGCTTCGTCTTCATCGATGGTGTGCTCGACAATCCCAAGATGATCTATGCCAATTTCGCCGAGGAACAAGGTTCCTTCGTCGCCGGCGCGCTGGCCAGCATGATCGAGGCCAAGGGCAGCGAATTTCCCAAGATCGGCGACGGCAAGGCAATCGGCTTCGTCGGCGGCCGCGACATCCCGGTCATCCGCAACTTCCTTGGCGGCTACGAACAAGGCGCCAAATACGCCGCGCCCGACGTGAAGGTGAACTCCGTCTTCGCCGGCACGTTCGATGACCCGGCCAAGGGCAGCGAGCTCGCCCAGGCGCTGTACGGCCAAGGCTCCGATATCGTCTACAACGTCGCCGGCCCGACCGGAGAAGGTGTCATGCAGGCAAGTGCCGCCGCCGACAAATACTCGATCGGCGTCGATATCGACATGTGCGGCACCGCTCCCGGAAATGTGCTCGGCAGCATGCTGAAGCGCGGTGACATCGCCGTCTACACGCTGATCAAGGACGAGGTCGGGGGCAACAAGGTCACCGCCGGCACGCGCACCTTCGACCTCAAGTCGGGCGGTGTCGAGTTCAAGGTCTGCGACGACATCGCGCCG
Organism: Mesorhizobium erdmanii; assembly: GCF_013170725.1. Taxonomy (NCBI): domain Bacteria; kingdom Pseudomonadati; phylum Pseudomonadota; class Alphaproteobacteria; order Hyphomicrobiales; family Phyllobacteriaceae; genus Mesorhizobium; species Mesorhizobium erdmanii. The sequence goes on from NZ_CP033361.1 coordinate 5,454,786, forward strand.
AAGATCCCGGCCGACGTGACAGCCAAGCTGGACGACATCAAGAAGGGCATCCTCGACGGCAAGATCGTGATCGCCAAGGCGAAATAGGCCAGCAACAGCGCATCCCTCCCAAGAAAGCGCTACACTGATCCGCCGCGGCAAACCGCGGCGGGTCAGTGTCCAATCTGCGAGAGCCCCCTCAATCCGCGAGAGCATGGTGTCGAACGCGCCGGGGTCCCCGACCCTCCACAGCACAGCCGCAATGGCCGTCGAGTTGACAGGCATCACAAAACGTTTTGGCGCCTTCGTTGCCAATGACGGTATCGACCTTGCCGTGCGCCGGGGCGAAATACACGCCATCATCGGCGAGAACGGCGCCGGCAAGACGACGCTGATGAACATCCTGTTCGGCCTGTTGCAGCCCGACGAAGGGTCGATCCGGCTGAATGGCGAAGCGACGGTGGTCGCCGATCCGGCGGCCGCCATCAAGGCGGGGCTCGGCATGGTGCACCAGCATTTCAAGCTGGTGCCTTCCCTCTCGGTCGCCGACAATGTCTTTCTCGGCATGGAAATCCGCCGTCATGGGCTGATCGACCATGCCGCGCAGATCGCGCGCACGCAGGATTTGTCGAAGCGCTTCGGGCTGCATGTCGATCCGACCGAGCGCGTCGGGCTGCTCTCGGTCGGCATCGAGCAGCGCATCGAAATCCTGAAAGTGTTGGTGCGCGGCGCCCGCACCATCATCCTCGATGAGCCGACGGCGGTGCTGACGCCGCAGGAAAGCCGCGAACTGTTCCAGACGCTGCGCAGTTTCGTCGCCGAGGGCATGACCGTGATATTCATCTCACATCATCTGGAAGAGGTGATGGAGGTGTCCGACACGGTGACGGTGCTGCGCAACGGCCGCAAGGTGGCGACCCGCCCGACATCGGAACTCAGCAAGGACGAGCTGGTGCGCATGATGGTCGGCCGCGAGGTCAGTTTCGACCGGCGGCCGCGCGCGGCGCTTGGCGGCGACATCGTGCTGGACGTCAAGGATCTCTGGGCGCGCGACGATCGCCGGCTGCCGGCTGTTCGTGGCGCCAGTTTTGCCGTCCGCTCCGGCGAGGTGGTGGGAATTGCGGGCGTCGCCGGCAATGGGCAGACGGAGTTGGCGGAAGTGCTGTCGGGCCTGCGCCCGGCAAGCCATGGCGAAGCCTGGCTGAAAGGCCAGGACCTCACCACACTCTCCCCCGCCGCGATCCGCGAGGCCGGCCTTGCCCATGTTCCGGGCGACCGCATGGTGCGCGGGGTCGATCGCAATGCGTCGATCGCGGCAAACACGCTGATGGGCCGCCAGCACCGCGCGCCGTGGAGCCGCAACGGCATGCTCGACTGGAAAGCGATTGCCGGGAATGCCGGAGCGCTGATCAAGGGCTTCGACATCCGCGCGCAGGGAGCGGACGATGCGGTCAAGCGCCTTTCCGGCGGCAACATCCAGAAGGTCGTGCTGGCGCGCGAATTCACCAATGGCGCCGACTTCCTGCTGATCGACCAGCCGACGCGCGGTGTCGACATCGGTGCCCAGGAGGCCATCCATGACGAGATCATGCGCCAGCGCGCTGCCGGCCGTGCGATCCTGCTGATTTCCGTGCAGCTTGACGAACTGGCGGCGCTCGCCGACCGCATCCTGGTGATGTTCAACGGACGGATCATGGGCGAAGTCGCCGGCGACGATGCCGACGAGGACAGGATCGGCATGATGATGGCGGGCGTGATGCCGCAGTTGGAGCCCGCGTGATGACTGACCGCCTCCGCGCCATTTCCGGCCAGATCATCGCCGTGGGCGTAGCCCTGCTGATGGGGGCCATCATCATCCTCCTGGTCGGCGAAAGCCCGGTCCATGTCTTGATGACGCTGCTGCGCGGCGCCTTTGGCGACCAGGAAAAGATTGCCGGCACCTTGCTGCAGACGACGCCGATCCTGATCTGCGGCGTCGCGGCCTGCATCGGCCTGCGCGGCGGCATGTTCAATGTCGGCATCGAGGGCCAGCTGTTCCTCGGCGGGTTTGCCGCCGCCTGGGTCGGCTTCAGCTTTTCACTGCCAGCGGGCATCCATACGCTGGCCGCACTTGCCCTTGCGGTCGTCGCGGGCGCGGCCTGGGTCGCCATCCCGGCCTATTTCCGCGCCCGCTACAACACCAACGAAGTGGTCTCGACCATCCTGTCGAACTACATCGCCGTGTTGCTCACCTCCTATTTCACCATCTTCCTGTTCAAGCGGCCCGGCGGCTGGTCGGAGACGCCGCCGATCCTGGCGACAGCCTACCTGCCCGAGATCTTTTCGTTCTCGCGGCTGAACTGGGGGCTGTTCATCGGCCTCGTGCTAGCGGTCGGCGCCGCGCTGATCTTCCGCTACACCAGTTGGGGCTACGGCGTGACCATGGTCGGATCGGCGCCGAAATTCGCCGAATATGGCGGCGTCAACGTCAAACGGCAGGGCTTTGTCGTGCTCTTGCTTTCGGGCGCCGTCGGAGGCCTTGCCGGCGGAGTCGAGACGCTTGGCGTGCATCACCGTTTCATGGAAGGCTTTGCTCCCGGTTTCGGCTTCGACGGGCTGATCGCCGCCCTGCTCGCCAACGGCTCGCCGGTCGCCACCATCGTCACGGCGCTTTTCTTCGGCGCGCTGCGCAGCGGGTCGCTGCTGCTCGAGGTCGACACCACAGCGTCGCGCGAAATCATCACCGTGATCCAGGCGCTGATCATCCTCAGCGTTTCGGCGCAGGTTCTGATCAAACGCCGTGGCGACAGCCAGGCGGGGGAGCGGCGATGGAAATTCTAGACAAGCTGATCAACGTCGCGCTGATCGCGGCGACGCTGCGCACCACCGCACCGATCCTGCTGGTGGCGCTCGGCGGGTCGTTCACGACCAAGGCCGGCATCTTCAACATCGGCCTCGAAGGGCAGATGCTGGCCGGCGCCTTCTTCGCCGTCATCGGCTCGATCTGGACAGGTTCGGCGTTCGCGGGCGTCGCTTGCGGGGTCGCCGCCGCCCTCGCCTTCGCGCTTGCCTTTGCCGTGCTGGTGGTGACGTTCCGGGCCAATGAGGTCGTCGTCGGGCTGGCGCTCAACATCCTTGCCGGCGGCATGACAATTTCGCTGATGAAAGCGATTTTCGGCACGCGCGGATCGATCGTCGGCCACGGCATTGTCGGCCTGCCCAAGGTGCAGGTACCAGGCGCCCAGGCGCTGCTCGGCTCGTGGGCGCCGCTGATCTCCGGCTTCACGCCGATCGTCTACGTCGCGTTCCTCGCCGTGCCGTTGCTGGTGCTGTTCTACAACCGCACCCGGCTCGGGCTCTATATCCGCGTCGTCGGCGAAAAGCCCGAAGCCGCCGAAGCACTCGGCATCTCGATCACCCGCGTCCGCTACATCGCCTCGCTGCTGTGCGGATTGCTGGCGGGATTGGCCGGCGCGCATCTGTCGCTCGGCTACATCACCATGTTCACCGAAAACATGTCCTCGGGCCGCGGCTTCATGGCGGTGGCAATTCTGATCTTCTCAAACGGCGATCCGCTGAAGGTGCTGGCCGGCTGCCTGCTGTTCGGTTTCGCCGATGCCTTCTCGCTGCGCCTGCAGACCTTTGGCTTCCCGTCCTATCTGGTGCTTACCGTGCCCTACGTCGTCGCGTTGACGGCATTGTTCGCGCTGTCCTACCGGGCGCGGCCAAAAATCATCAAGGAGACGCTGGCGTCGATGCAGAAACTGCTTTCGGCGGACAGGAACAGCGCCCAAGTCGACAAAAATCCGCAATGAAGGAACTCTCATGGAACGCATAATCCTCGACGTGGATTCTGCCGGCGACGACATTCTGGCCGTGCTGTTTGCCGCGGCGAACCCGAATGTGAGGCTCGAAGGCGTCACCACAGTGACCGGTGCAGCCGGGCCGATCGAACAGGTCACCAATGTCGTCCTCAACACGCTGACGCTTGCCGGGCGCGACGATATCCCAGTTCACGCCGGCGCATGGCGGCCGATCGTCGGCAATGCCAAGGCCGACATGGAAGCGCCGGTGCATTTCGAGAAGCGGCTCGTCGCCCGCTTCGGCGACCGGCTCAAGAAATTCAACCCGCCGGCGCCGCCTCCCGTCCGCCCGGCAACGCCCGGACATGCGGTCGACTTCATCATCGAGACGGTCATGGCCAATCCGGGTGAGATCACGTTGGTGACGACAGGGCCGCTGACCAATGCCGCGATGGCGCTGCTGCAAGAGCCGCGCCTGACGGTCGCGCTCAAGCGGCTCTTGGTGCTGGGCGGCAACTTCCAGACGCCGGGCAACATCACGCCGCTGTCGGAGTACAATATCTGGGCCGATCCGGAGGCGTCGCGCATCGTGCTCAACGCCGATGTCGAGAAGATCCTGGTGCCGCTCGATATCTGCGAGGACAACCGGGTCGCTGCCTCGATGCTGACGCGCGACGACATCGCCGACATGCAGGCCGTTGCCCGAAAGAACGCCGTCTTCGACATGATCGCCGACTCCTTTCCGATCTATATCGACATCTGGCGCGAGTTCTTCGACCTGGTCGGATTCCCGATGGACGACGTGATCACCGTGGCGCTGGCTTTCGACCCGGCCCTTGCCACGATGACCGAGCCGCTCTTCGTCGATGTCGTGCTGGACGGGCGCCTCGCACGCGGACAGACGGTTGCCCATCGCGGCCGGCAGCTGCTGCCCGGCGGCGGACCGAAAACCACGCGCATCTGCACCGATCTCGACGGCCGCCGCTTCCTGAACATCTTCAAGCAAACCATCGCGCGCTACGAACAAGCGGCGTGAGGACCGATAAAATGACCATTGCAACTCCCATCCTGTTCGACTGCGACCCCGGCCACGACGACGCCATCGCGCTGGTCATGGCGCATCGCTCGCCCGCCATCGAACTCATCGGCGTCACCACGACCTGCGGCAATGCCGAGGTCGAAAAGACGACGGCCAATGCGCTGCGCATCCTGGAGTATATCGGCGCCGGCGACGTGCCCGTCGCTCAAGGCTGCCACCGCCCGCTGGCGCGGCCGCTGGTGCTTGGCACCGCCGATGGCCCGAGCGGCCTCGAAGGCTCGCCCTATCTGCCGCAGGCCACGATCAAACCGGTCGACCAGCACGCCGTCGATTTCCTGGCCGATAAGCTGCGCGCCGCGCCCGAACCGATCCTGGTCGTCGCCACCGGCCCGTTGTCCAATATCGGCCTCATGATCCTCAAGCATCGCGACGTGCTGCCCAAGATCAAGGAATTGATCTGGATGGGCGGCGTGTTCTACCGCAAGAGCGAGATCATCACGCCGACGGAGTTCAACGCCTTCTGCGACCCGGAGGCGCTGAAGATCGTGCTGGACAGCGGCGTACCGATCCTGATGGTCGGGCTCGATGTCACCATGCAGGTGCTCATCGAGGCGCCGCAATATGCCGAACTGGCGACCATCGACACGCCGCTCGGCAAGCTCGTCAACGACTGGCTGCTGTTCTACGAGAAGCTGCACCGCAACTCGATGGGCGTCGGCGGCGCCATGCATGATCCTTTGGCACTGGCGCTGGCCATCGATCCGACACTGGTGCGTACGCGCCCGGCCCATATCGGCGTCGACCTGTCCGGCACCTATGCTTTCGGCGCGACGGTTGCCGATTTCTGGAGCGAGCGCGGCGAGAAGGACAATGCGCGTATCGCCCATGAGGTCGATGCCGACCGTTTCTTCAAGCTGATGTTCGACCTGCTGCGGGATTAGACCCGCTCGGTTTTTGGTTCAGCGTGGCCCGGTGCCGACCGTCGGGTCGGACAATCTGTGGGCATGCCATCTCAGATGGTCGTCCATGAACGTCGAAATGAAGAAATACGAGTGGTCGTAGCCGTCCTGCATGCGCAGGGTCAGCGGGATGCCGGCCTTGGCGCAGCCGGCTTCCAGAAGCCAGGGCCTCAGCCCATCCTTGAGAAAACCGTCCGACGTGCCTTGATCGACGAAAAGCTCGGAGAAGCGGTGGCCGTCCTCGATGAGCAAGGTGGCATCGTAGCCCCGCCATGATCCCTCGTCCGCGCCAAGGTATTTTTCTAAAGCCGGCCGCGACCAGCCGGCGGTGCTTGGTTGCACGATCGGCGCGAAGGCCGAGCAGCTTTTGAACCGTTCGGGATTTTTGAGTGCGATCGTCAGCGCGCCATGCCCGCCCATCGAGTGGCCAAAGATCGCCTGGCGCGTCATATCGGCCGGAAACTCCCGCGCTATCAACGCCGGCAATTCCTCGGTGACGTAGGAATACATGCGGTAGTTCGTGGCGTAGGGCGCTTGCGTGGCGTCGACGTAAAAGCCGGCGCCGCAACCGAACTGCCAATTGTCCTTCTCGTCGGGAACATCGGCGCCGCGCGGGCTGGTGTCGGGACAGACGACGATCAGGCCAAGCTCCGCGGCCATCCGCCTGTACTCGCCCTTGTCCATGACATTGGCATGCGTGCAGGTGAGGCCGGAAAGATACCAGACGACCGGGCAAGGTTTTTCACGCGCCTGTGGCGGCACGAAGACGGCAAAAGTCATGTCGCAGGAGCAGGTATCCGAAGCGTGCGAATAAACGCCCTGCACGCCGCCATGTGACTTGGCAGAGGAGATGGTCTTCATCCGGTCCGACATAGTTTCTTCTCCGCCATCGGCAAACGTGCTTCAAGGCCGCCTGTCTACGGACCATGGTTGCCAGGCGCAACCCCCGCCTATTCTGCCGCCAGGGCCGTCACTTCCCGCCGGAACGGCAGCGCATCGCCGATATCGTGTTCGTCCAGTTCCCGCGCGAAGCGATGGCCGGCATAGGTCGCCCAGGCGATCGGGCCTGGCGCCTCGGCGTCGCCGATGACCTTGATCGAGCGAATGCCATTGTCGGCCCATTCGTCGCGCCGCGCTTTCAGGTCGCGCCACACCGCGTCGTCCTGTTGGCGCGAGGTCACCAGCACCACGGCGTCGGCGGCGATGTCGCGTTCGGCGCCGGTGTAGGCGCAGGCGGTGGCAACGCCGCCCGGCACGATGCGCGTCACAGTCCGGTTCAGCACGATCTCGACGCCGAGCCCGGCCAGACGGCGGTGGATGGCGCCCTGCTCCAGCGTGTTGCGGGTCCAGTCCGACACATAGGCGGACGGCGTCACCAGCGTCACCTTGGCGCCGTTGCGCGCCATCAGCTCGGCCAGGACGCCACCCATGTAGTAGTGGTCGTCGTCGAACAGCACGATGTTGCCGGTCGGCACGCTGCCGGCCATCAGATCGTCCGGGGTGTAGACCGGCATGGCCGGATCTATCGGCATCGGCACGACATGGGCGCGCGCCACGCCGTCGCGGCGCCAATACGAGCCGGTAGCGAGCGCGATGTTCTGAAAGCCGAAGGCCAGGATATTCTGCGCCGACAGCCGGCTTTCGAAATAGATATCGACATTGGGCATCTGACTGAGCTGGTACTGGCGATAGTCGCGCACGCGGCCCCAGGCAGACAGCCCCGGCAGACGGCACTCGCGCGCGACGCGGCCGCCGAGTTCGGTGCCGGCCTCGGCGATGGCCGCCTGATAGCCGCGAAGGCCAAGCGCGCGGGCGGCCTCCAGCCCGGCCGGGCCGGCGCCGACGATCAGCACGCTATCGCTGTCGCCCTTAGCCTGCATGCGTTCGGGATGCCAGCCCTTGCGCCACTCCTCCATGAAGGTCGGGTTCTGCGTGCAACGCGAGATCGACATGGTCATGTCGCCGGTGATGCAGATGTTGCAGCCGATGCACTCGCGGATATCCTCGATCCTCCCTTCCTCCACCTTCTTCGGCAGGAAGGGATCGGCGATCGATGGACGCGCGCAGCCGATGAAATCGAGCGTGCCGGACTTGATCATCCTGACCATGACATCCGGCGAGGTGAAGCGGCCGACGCCGACAACCGGCTTCGAGGTCAGCGTCTTGATACCCGACACCAGGCTCTCCTGCGCCGCCTCCTCCTTGAACCGCGACGGCCCCGAACAATCCTCCCAGGCACCATGGGCCAGGTCCCAGAGGTCGGGCAGGTCGGCATGCATCTCGATCATGTCACGCACTTCGGAATTGGCGAAGCCGAGATCGCCGATCATCTCGTCCAGCGATAGCCTGAGCGTCAGGCCACAGGTGTCGCCGATCGCATCCCTGCCCTCCTCGATCAGCTCGCGCATCAGCCGCGAACGGTTTTCCAGCGAGCCGCCATATTCGTCGTTGCGCTGGTTGGTGGCGGTCGACAGGAAATGCTGAATGATACCGAACCCATGCGCGCCATAGAGACAGACCAGGTCGAAACCCGCCAGCTTGGCGCGTTTGAAGGCATTGCGGTGCCAGCGCCTGAGGTCGCGTATATCTTGCTTGTCCATGGCGCGGGCCTGAACCGGATCGTTGGTGAAGGTGCGAATCGGCAAGGCCGACGGTCCGCGCGGCACTTCCTTGGTGTAGAGGTTCGGACCATTAATACCGGAATAGGCGAGCTGGATGCCGGCCAGCGCGCCATGCTGGTGCATGGCCTTGGCCATCCTGGCGAGCGCCGGAATGTCGGCATCGTCCCACAGCCTGAGCTCGATGAAGGGGGTGATCTCCGAGGTGTGGTGCATCTCGGTCTGTTCGGTGAAGATGACGCCCCAGCCACCTTCCGACTTGATGCGCCGCATCTCGGCGGCGGCGGACGGATCGCGATAGCCGCCGCCATTGCAGTGCGGCACCTGGTAGAAGCGGTTCTTGGCGGTCACCGGACCGATTTTCACGGGTTCGAACAGAATGTCGTAGCGTGGGTCGCGCATATAAGATTCCTTCCTGCCAGCGTCGCATCGCGGCATGCGCGGCGATGGTTTCAAAACCTTGGCCCAAGCCGGTCCGCCCGGTGGCAGATGCCGTGAACCTACTCATAAGTTGCCGCCAGCGCCGGAAAATTACAGATTTCTTCTGTGCCGATTAGGACCGCCCTAATCTCCAAGCCGGCCGGGTTAGCCTCCGGTGAATCCCCGCTGAGCCAAATGCGACTTCAACGCCGTGGCCGCGCGATGCTAGATAGTGCCTGGCTAATAAGACGTGAGACGCATGGACAGTATCCAGATCCTTGAAAAGCTGATCGCATTCCCGACGGTGAGCCGCGTTTCGAACCTCGACCTCATCGGCTACGTGACGGAGTTGCTGGCGGCACAAGGCATTGCATGCCAGATCATCCGCAGCGCGGATGGCCACAAGGCCAACCTGTTCGCCACCATCGGGCCGGCCGACACTCCAGGCGTCATGCTGTCCGGCCACACCGATGTCGTCCCCATCGACGGCCAGGACTGGACGCTGCCGCCCTTCGAGATGACCGCGCGCGACGGCAGACTCTACGGCCGCGGCGCGGCCGACATGAAGGGTTTCGTCGCCTGCGCGCTCGCGGCCTCTGTCAAGGCCGCGAAAATGAACCTGCAAACGCCCTTGCATCTGGCGCTTTCCTATGACGAGGAGATCGGCTGCATCGGCGTGCACAGCTTGATCGACATGCTGAAGGCCGCACCGCACCGGCCATTGCTGTGCATCGTCGGCGAGCCGACCAACATGCAAGTGGCGACCGGCCACAAGGGCAAGCTCGCGGCGCGCGCGCTGTGCAGGGGACGGGAAGGCCATTCGGCGCTGGCCCCCCTGGCGCTCAATGCCATTCATCTCGGCTGCGATTTCGTCTCCGCGCTGCGCCAGGAACAGGACCGGCTGGCGCGCGATGGCGCACGTGACGGCGACTACGACGTTCCCTACACCACCGTCCATGTCGGCAAGATCAATGCCGGCGTGGCGCTCAACATCGTGCCGAACCTGTGCCAGCTCGACTTCGAGATCCGCAATGTCGCGGCCGACGATCCCGATCAAATCCTCGATGGGCTGCGCGCGCAGGCGGCCCGTATTGCCACTGCCGCGTCGACGATCGCGCCGGAGGCGGCCATCGACATCGACATCACCAACACCTATCCGGGCCTGGATACGCCGGCGAATTCGCAGGCCGTGGCCTTCGTCAAATCGTTGACCGGCGCCAACGACACCATCAAGGTTGCCTACGGCACCGAAGGCGGATTGTTCAGCCGCGACCTCGGCACGCCGACCATCGTTTGCGGACCGGGCTCGATGGCGCAAGGGCACAGACCGGACGAATTCGTCAGCGCCGAACAGCTGCGCCGCTGCGACGACATGCTGGAACATTTGCTCCAGCGGCTTGCCGACCACCAGTTCCAGACTGTCTGACTATTCCACGACCCGCCCGCTGCCGAACACGCCCTGTTCGACGACGAAACGGCGGCAGTGATCGATGAAGGCCTGCACGGTCTGTGTGCGGTGCTCGGCATTGGGCAAGGCGACCCCCATGGTGAGGGGCCGCAAATCCCCCTCCAGCGGCACGAAGACCAGCGGCTTGCCGTCGGGCGCCAAAGTGTTGAGCGGCCGCATGTTGGCGATGCCATAGCCGAAGCCGTTCGCGACCATCGAACGCATCACCGCGATGTCGCCGGTGCGCTCGGCAATGTTCGGCCTGATCCCACGCGAATGAAAGGCGGAGAGGAAATATTCGCGGCTATACGGCAGGTCGAGCAGCACCATCGGCTCGACGGCCAGTTCTTCCGTCGTGATCGACGCCTTGCCGGCGAAGCGGTGCCCCTGCGGCAGCATGACATAGGCCGGCACCAGCATCAGCGGTTCGAAGGTCGTGTCCTGCGACAATTCGAGATCGTAGGTCAGCGCCGCGTCGATTTCACCGCGCTGCAGCATTTCGAGCAGTTGGCCCTGGTTGCGCTCGAACTGGCGGAACCGCACCTCGGGATAGGCGCGCTCGAACTTCATGCGCAGTGTCGGCATGACGATCTGCGCGAAGGTCAGCAGGCATCCGACCGCCAGCGGCCCGCGCACCTTCTCGGCGATGTCGCCGGCGATATCGTGCAAGGCATCGGCGTCGGCAAGCAGCCTGGCCGCCTCCTTGAGGAAGACGCGCCCGCCAGCCGTGAGCGACAGGCCATGCGAATGCTTGCGGACAAAAAGCTGGACGCCGAATTCGGCCTCCAGTTGCGCGATCGACGCCGAGATCGAAGGCGGCGAAACATTGACCTGTTCGGCGGCCTTGGTAATGGAGCCGGCTTCGCCAACGGCGACGAAATATTCCAGTTGTCTCAGCGTGAAGCGTAGCGGCATGGATGGCTATGTTGCCGTTTTGGCGACTTCGAGCAAGCGCCCGTACCGTCTCAGTACTTGATCCATGTCGTTTTCAGCGCGGTATACTTGTCCAGCGCATGCAGCGACAGGTCGCGGCCGAAGCCGGATTGCTTGACGCCGCCGAACGGTGTCATCGGGCTCAGCGCATCGACCGTGTTGACGGAAACCGTGCCGGCGCGGAGCCGGGCGGCGACGCGGTGGGCGCGCGACAGACTGTCGGTCCACAGCGATGCCGCCAGCCCGTACGGGCTGTCATTGGCGAGGCGGATAGCCTCCTCTTCATCGTCGAAGGCAATGACCGAAAGCACCGGCCCGAATATCTCATCCCTGGCAATCGGGTCGTCATGGGCGACATTGTCGAAGATGGTGGGCTGTATGAAGCTGCCGCGGCCGTTGACCGTGACACGATCGCCGCCGGCAACCAGGCGCGCGGTCTTCTTGCCGGCCTCGACGAAGCGCATGACGTTGGCGGCGTGGCGAGCATCGACCATGGCGCCCATTTTCGAAGCCGGGTCGAGCGGATCGCCCGGCTGGGTGGCCGCCGCGCGCTCGACCAGTTTCTCGACGAAGGCATCCTTGATGGTGCGTTCCACCAACAGGCGCGAATTGGCCGAACACACCTCGCCCTGGTTGAAGAAGATGCCGAACGCCGCCATGTCGGCCGCCGCATCGAGATCGCCGCAGTCGGAAAAGACAAGGTTCGGGCTTTTGCCGCCGGTTTCGAGCCAGACCTGCTTCATGTTCGACTGGCCCGAATACTGCAGGAACATCTTGCCGATAGAGGTCGATCCGGTGAAGGCAAGGCAGTCGACATCCATGTGGCGGCCGAGCGCCTGGCCGGCCGTCTCGCCGAGGCCAGGCACGACATTGAGCACGCCGGAGGGCAGTCCCGCCTCCATGGCGAGTTCCGCCAGCCTGAGCGCCGAGAAAGGCGACTGCTCCGCCGGCTTCAGCACCACTGAATTGCCCGCCGCCAGTGCGGGCGCGCATTTCCAGGTCGCCATGTCGAGCGGGAAATTCCATGGCACCACGGCACCGACCACGCCGAGCGGTTCGCGCCGCACCAGCACCAGATCGCTCCCGCCGGTCGGCGCCACTTCGTCGTAGATTTTGTCGATGGCCTCGCCATACCACTGGAAGATCGCCGCGGAACCCGGAACATCGACAGTCGCCGCTTCCATGACCAGCTTGCCCATATCGAGGGACTCGAGCAGCGCGAGCTCCTGCAGGTTCTCGCGTAGCAGCCGGGCCAGCCGCAGCAGCACCTCCTTGCGGTGCGCAGGGCTGGTGCGCGACCAGACACCGGCCTCAAAACTGCGTCTGGCCGCGGCAACCGCCAGATCGATATCGTCCTCGCCGCATGACGCCACCTCGGCCAGCGTTTCGCCGGTGGCCGGATTGATGCTGGCGAAGGTTCGGCCCGAACGCGCCGCGACCGGCTTGCCGTCGATGAACGCCTTGTCACGAAACCGGATCGCGGACGCCTTGCCGATCCAGTCCTTGTGGCTGAGTTGGCTCAATGCCGTTGCCCCCCTGCCGGCTACTCGTCGCCAGGGACGCCGTAACTCGGCGCGTCGGACGGATTGATGGCGCGGGTGACATAGGCATCGAGCTGCGGCTTGTAGCGGTCCCACAGCGCCGCAAGTTCCTCGATCGGGTTGCCTTCGCTCCAGTCGCAGCGCAGGTCCGCGACTGGCCAGGCGACCTCGCGCACCAGCTTCATGCCAGCGGAATGGACGGGGCCTGCCTCGCCACCGGCCTTCAGCGCGGCGCGCATGGTTGCGAGCAGTCGGTCGCCTAGATACCCCTCGGAGGCCAGGAAGGCCTCGACCATGGCTTGCGGCACGCCGGCATGAGCCAGCATGTTGCCGCCGCAGGCGACATTGTCCGCGCACGCTTCCGCCCATATGCCAAGCGCCTTCGGCCCGGAATGGATAGCACTGGTGCCAGCGGCATCGACAGCCAGCACCTGCCGGTAGTCGCTCCAGGCCCCGGTGCGCTTCAGTACGGCGACCGCCTCGGCCGCCGAGGCACCGCGTGCCATGAGTTCAAGCCCCCTCGTGCCCAGCGTCGGATCGGTGACGTTCTGGCTGGCGACCGCGCCCACGCCCGCCTGCGCATAGGCGCAGCGCGCCGCCACCGCCGGAGAGGAAGACGAGACCGCGACGCCGAACATGCCGGTGCGGCTGCATCGCGCGACAATGGAGAAGGTCATGGCATCAATCCGGAATTACGGCGGTACCGTCGATCTCGACCAGCCAGTCAGGCCGCGCCAGGGCCTGCACGACGAGGCCCGTCGAAACGGGATGCACGCCTTTGATGTACTCGCCCATGGTGCGGTAGACCGCCTCGCGATGGCGCACGTCGGTGATGTAGACGACCACCTTGACCAGATGCTCCATGGTGCCGCCGCACTCCTCGATGAGCTGCCTGATGTTCTGCATCACCTTGTGCGTCTGCTCGGCCGGATCGTGGCTATCGATATTCTTGGCGGTGTCGAGATCCTGCGGACACTGGCCGCGCAGATAGATCGTCCGGCCGCCGCGCGTGACCACCGCCTGGCACAGATCATTGTCGAGTTTCTGCTCGGGATAGGTGTCCTTGGTATTGAATTTGCGGATTCTCGTATGCGCCATCCTGGTCTCCATCTGATCGGGCTAGTGGCTGTTGTCGGCGTCGATCAAGCGTCCACCGTCTCGCGCCGTGCGGCGGCATGGTAGGCCAGATACTTGCGCTGCGTCGAAATCCGGTCCGCCACATGCTTGGCATCATGCCAGACACCCCAGATGAAACTCGATCCTCTTCGCGACTGCCAGGGCAGGCCGAGAAAATAGAGTCCAGGCTCGGTCGAGACGCCTCGCTGATGCCTTGGCCGCCCCTTCTCGTCAAAAGCATCGACCTTCAACCAGCTGTAGTCGACGGCAAAGCCGGTCGCCCAGATGATCGCCACAATTCCGGCTTCGGCCAGATCGAGTTCGCCGATCGGGTTGATCAGGCAGTCGGGATCCGGGTCGATCCGGCGGGCCGTGGGCTCCTCCGGGAGGTCGAGACCGTTGCGCGCGACATAGGCGTCGGCCTCGTCCAGCAGCGACATCAGGTTGGCGTCACCGCGGGCAATGTTCCTCGCCAGATCGGGCGCGAAGGTCAGTATGCCGTCCTGATATGTTTTGGTCATGCCGACCAGGGTGAGCCCCTGCGCGGCCAGTCGGCGGAAATCAATCGTTTCGCCGCCACGCGCGCCGCTCACCGCGATCGTCACATGTTCCGTCCCGGGCCCCGGGGTCTCGAGGTCCCATTTGCCGAGAACGCCAAGCCACCAGCAGAAATCGCGCCCGCGATAGGCCCGCGGCGGGCGGTCGTGCGGGCCGACCGAGAGGTAGACGCGCCGCCCCGAGCGCTGCAGCTCATCGGCGATCTGCACACCTGACGACCCCGCCCCGACCACCAGCAGCGCGCCTTTTGGCAACTGCCCGGGGTTGCGGTAGGCGCTGGAATGAAGCTGCGGAATGCCGGCATCTCCGGGGACAAGGGCGGGGATGACAGGGACCTGGAAAGGTCCGGTCGCCGCGACGATGCTGTTGGCTTCGATCACTCCATCCGACGTCTCGACGCGGAACCCGGGGCGACCGACGTTTCTTTGCGCGCGCATGACCTCGACGCCGCAGCGGATCGGGGCGCTGATCTGCCTTGCATAGGCGGCGAAGTAGTCCGCAACCTCCTCCTTGGGGGGAAACCCGTCGGGGCCGGTCACGGGAAATTCCATGCCAGGGAAACGGTCATGCCAGGCCGGGCCATTGGCAACCAGCGAATCCCATCTTTGCGATCGCCAGCGCTCGGCGATCCGGCCACGTTCGAGAACGAGATGCGGCACCGCGCATTTGCTCAGGTGCTCGGACATAGCCACCCCGGCCTGGCCACCGCCGACGACAAGTGTGTCTGTTTTTTCCACCGACATTTCTGCGTCCTTTCCCCCCAAGAGTTTCTGCGGATGCGAGGAGGTCAGATCGCTGGTGTACTGGAGCGGCCGATTAGCGAAAATTACGATTTCACGTGGCAGTGGTTAGCTTGTCCCTAAACGCTGAAGCCTACGACAATATAGCCGCGGCCGCCCTCTCGCCGATCATCATGGATGGCGCATTGGTGTTGCCACCGATCAGGGTCGGCATGATCGAGGCGTCGGCTACGCGCAGATTGTCGAAGCCGCGCACCTTGAGGCCGGCGGGATCGACCACCGCCATCGCGTCGTTGCCCATCTTGGCCGTGCCGACCGGGTGATAGACGGTGAGCGCCTCGGCCCGCAGATAGGCGAGGATTTCGTCGTCGGTGACGACATCGGGTCCCGGCAGGATTTCCGGTCCGCGAATACCGGCAAAGACCGGCGCAGCCAGGATCGAGCGGGCCAGCTTGATGCCCTCGACGAGGGTCAGGGCATCCTGCCCGTCGCTGAAGAAGCGGTGATCGATCAGCACGTTGCGGCGGGTGCCGTCGCGCTCGAGCGTGATTTCGCCGACGCTTCCGGGGCGCAGCACGCAGGTGTGCACGGCATAGCCGTGGCCGTATTCGACGAGCCGGCCCCGATGGCTTCGGTAGCCCGGAACAAAGTGGAATTGGACATCGGGAACATCGCCGGCATATTTGGTCTTGGCGAAGCCGCCGGCCTCGACATAGTTGGTCGTCAGCATGCCCTTGCGCCGGACGAAATACTGAAAGGGTGCGGCCATCATCGCCGGCAGATTGGCGAGCGACAGGCCGAGCGTGCTGGCGCTCTTCGATCGCACGGTGATCATGCCGTCGACATGGTCGCGCAGGTTCTTGCCGACGCCGGGCACATTCATTACCGGTTCCATGCCCGCCGCCTTCAGTTCGTCGGCCGGACCGATGCCGGAGGCAAGGAGGATGCGCGGCGAGCCGATCGCGCCGGCGCTGAGGACAATCTCGGCGCGGCATCCCAGCCGCTGGCTCTCCCCATCCTTGATCACATTGACGCCGGTGACGCGCCCGCTTTCGACCGCCAGATCGAGCACCTCGGCGCCCGACAGGACCTGGAGGTTCGAGCGGCCGAGAACCGGGCGGACGAAGGCAGAATAGGCCGAGAAGCGCTCGCCCTTGTCCTGGGTGACGTTGTAGATGCCGAGACCGAGCTGGCCATCGGCGTTGAAGTCACGGTTTTCGGGCAGGCCGATGTTCCGACCCGCCTCCACCCACAGATGGGATACGGCGTTTGGATCACGCGGACTGTCGACCAGCAATT
This sequence comes from Mesorhizobium erdmanii, assembly GCF_013170725.1. NCBI lineage: Bacteria > Pseudomonadati > Pseudomonadota > Alphaproteobacteria > Hyphomicrobiales > Phyllobacteriaceae > Mesorhizobium > Mesorhizobium erdmanii. The sequence goes on from NZ_CP033361.1 coordinate 5,471,217, forward strand.
CGCCCTCGAAGCCGTGATAGGCCGGGTCTTGCGACAGACGGTTGCGCTCGAGCGCTTTGAAGACCGGCAGCACGTCGGCATAGGACCAGCCCGCGCAGCCAAGTGCCGCCCACTCATCGTAGTCCTGCGCGGCACCTCTGATATAGACCATCGAATTGATCGAACTCGACCCGCCGAGAAGCTTGCCGCGGTTGACGGGTATGCGGCGATTGTCGAGTTGCGGCTGTGGCACGCCCTTGTAGGCATAGTCGAAGTTCGGATTGCCGTAGAGCGAGAGAATGCCGGCCGGCACGCGCACCCTTGTGCGGTCATCGCTGCCGCCGGCCTCGACCAGGCAGACGCGGCGGGCGGGATTGGCGCTCAGCCTGTTGGCCAGGACACAACCGGCCGAGCCCGCGCCAATGACGATATAGTCGAAATCCGCGGTTGGGATGCTCATGCCATGCCTGTTTCGTGATCCACCCGAGGACCGCCGACGGTCTCTGTTTCATACATGTCGTTTTCCCAAAACCGAGATCACTTTTGGGCGACATGCATCAGTGCTCGTCGTCTTCGCCGTTCTTCAGGAGCTCGAGGATTTCCCGCTTCATGGCGATGAAGTTGGGCTCCATGACCAGGTCCATGCTGCGCGGGCGCGAAAAGCCGACGCGGATTTCCTTCTTGATCTGGCCGGGCCGGCCCGACATGACGAGCACCCGGTCCGCCAGCAGGATTGCCTCGTCAATGTCGTGGGTGACGAAGAGGACCGTTTTCTTGGAATGATCCCAGATCCTCAGGAGAAGCTTCTGCATCGAGTGGCGCGTCTGGCTGTCGAGCGCCCCGAAGGGCTCGTCCATCAGCAGCACCTGCGGATCGTTGGCGAGCGCACGCGCAATCGCCACGCGCTGCTTCATGCCGCCCGACAGTTGCGAGGGATAATGGTTGGCGAATTTCGCCAGGCCGACCTCTTGCAGAAAATGCTCGACGATGGCCCTGCGTTCGGCCGCCGGCATGCCTTGCCGCTTCGGGCCGTATTCGACGTTCTGCGCCACCGTCAGCCAGGGAAACAGCGTATAGGCCTGAAACACCATGCCGCGATCAGGGCCCGGTTCGGTAACCGGCTTGCCGCCGACCGAGATCATCCCGCCGGTGCGCTCCTCGAGGCCGGCGATGAGATAGAGCAGGCTCGACTTGCCGCAGCCGGATGGACCGACGATAACGCAGAACTCGTTGGGCACGACATGGAACGAGATGCCGTTCAGCGCCAGCACGGCGTTGTCGCCCTTGCCGTAGCGCAGGACCACATTGTCGATGCCGATGTCGGCGCTCTTCGGTTTCGTCGCGAGTGTCATGGCGTCCATGTCGGCGACCTCCTCAATTGGCCCAGGGAGCGACGAGGCGGCGAATGCCCCGGAACAATTGGTCGGTGCAGAGACCGAGGATGCCGATCAGGGCGATGGCCATGAAGATGACGTCGACCTGGAAGCCGCGCATCGCCTTGAGCGAGATGTAGCCTAGCCCGCTGCGCGCGGCGACGAGTTCGGCGACGACGAGATAGGTCCAGGCCCAGCCCATGGTGACGCGAAGCACGTCGAGCACGTTGGGAAGCGTGGCTGGAAAGACGATGTGGAAGACCGTGTCGCCGCGTTTGGTGCCGAGCGTATAGGCCGCGTTGACAAGGTCGCGCTGAACGCCGCGAGCGCTGTCGGCGATCATCACCAGTTGCTGGAAGAAGATGCCGAAGATGATGACGGCCACGCGCTGTTCGATGCCGATGCCGATCCACAGGATGAAAAGCGGCACGAAGGACGTCACCGGCAGATAACGGATGAAATTGACGAGCGGATCGAGCGCGGCCTGGACGATGCGGTAGGTGCCCATCGTCAAGCCGAGCGGCACCGCCACGACGCTCGAAATGACGAAGCCGATCAACACCACCTGGACACTGGCAAGCACGTGCTCCCATAGGGAGCCATCGAGCGCCATGTTGATGGTGGTTATCAAGACCGATTCGGGGCGCGGCAGGAACATTTCCTTGACCGCTCCGGAATAGGTCAAGGCGAACCAGCCACCGATGACCGCGACCCAGACCAGAACGCTGAGCGAGATGGAGAGCGGGCGCGACACGGCCCGAAAAGGCGTGGTGACAGCTTTCCAGGCGGATCGACCGGGCTGATTTTTATCCACGTTCGTGGTCACGATATGGCTGATGGGAGACGTTGCATTCGGTGCCAGTGTCACAGGGAAACCCTTTGGGCTGGACAGACCGCAGGCGAGAGGTTCGGCCTGCGGTCCGGCGAGCTCACGTTACAAGGCGCAAGGCCTGATCTTCAGAAGGCCAAGTCGCATCAAAAGGCGAGGTCACTTTGCCAGGAAGGACGTATCGACGAGGTCGTCGTATTTGACGTCCATCTTCAGCTTGCCGAAGCCGCCCCAGATGTCGCCGCCTAGCTTGATCAGCTTGCCCGCCTCCCCACCCTCGCCCCCGGCGAAGAATTCAGCATTGCGCGCCTTGCCGTAGAAGTTCACGCCGGCGGCGGAGGAGGCGAAGTCCTTCGGATCCTTCAGCCAGCCGCCGACGCCCTTGGCCATCACTTCATAGGCCTTCTCCGGATTCTCCTTGATGAACTCGTTGGCCTTGTAGAGGCCCTTCACCAGCGCCTCGACATCCGCGGGGTTCTTCTTGATATAGTCGCAGTTCAGCGCCACCACATCGACGATCAGTCCGGGTGTCTTCGACGAATCCATCAGGACCTGACCCTTGTTTTCCTTCTTGGCCAGCGTCAGATGCGGTTCCCAGGTCACGGCGACGGGAATGCGGTCGGCCATGAAGGCGGCGGCGGCATCATCCGCCGTCATGTTGGTGATCTTCACGTCGGACTGGCTCAGGCCGGCCTGCTTCAACAGGATGTTGAACCAGAACTGCGACACCGAGCCTTCGTTCAGGCCGACCTCCATGCCCTTTAGATCGGCGATGCTCTTGATCCCGCTGGGTGCCAGGACGCCATCGCCGCCATGGCTGTCGTCCAGCGCATAGACCGATTTGAAGCAGAAATCCTTCGAGCGGTACTTCATGATTTCGTCGATGGTCGAAGCGTTACCGTCGAGCTCGCCGGCGGCGACGGCCGCCATGTACATCGATGCTTCCTCGATGATTTCGAGCGAGACATCGAGACCGCCTTCCTTGAAGTAGCCCATGTCGCGCGCAAGGAAAAGCGGGCCGTATCCGACCCAGGTCGTCATGCCCAGCTTCAAGCTGCCGGCTTCGGCGTGGAGGCTCACCGAAAGGGCGCTCAGGGCAATGCCGGCCGCAAGCGCGGCACGGCGGAACTTCGAGATTATTGTCGTCATCACGTTCCCCTGTCTTTTTTCTGAGGTCAGGCGCTGGCGGCGCCGAGAAACCCGCTTCGGACGGATCGCCGAAGGCTGCCGCCTGAGGTTCTTTATGTTTCTCTTTCAGCCGGCGACGGCAGAAAAGCACGCTGTGTGCGATGCACAAATAATGATTTTCGATAATTCTGCTTAGGCTGGGCCTAACCAGACCGGAGGCCATGGAAGCGTGGACTTGTGCGGTTGCCCGACCCCTTGTCAATGGATCAAAGTCCAAAGGAGCCGGGCCTCTTCGATTGCCTGGCGTCAGCAATCGTCAGACGCGGGAGTGACAGGTGACGATACGGCCGATCGTGAGATTTCCCGACCTTCGTCTACGCTCCGTCGCCGAGCCCATATCGGTCTTTGACGACGAGCTGCGCCGGGTTGCCGACGACCTCACCGAGACAATGCACGCGGCTCCGGGCATCGGCATCACCGCGCTTCATATCGGCATGCTGAAGAGGCTGGTGGTCATCGAAGTGTCGCCGACGATTGGCCCGCGTTGCTACGTCAACCCGACCATCCTTTGGGCATCGGACGAAATGATCCGCCATGTCGAAGGCAGCGTGTCCATGCCTGGTGTCACGGAAGAGATCGAGCGGCATGCGCGCGTCCGTATCGGCTACCAGACGCTCGACGGCGACGAAGCCGTCGAGGAAGCCGAGGGGCTGCTCGCTGTCTGCCACCAGCACGAGATCGACCAGCTCGACGGCCTCTTCTGGATCGAGCGGCTCTCCCGCCTGAAGCGGGAGCGACTTGTCAAACGATACCAGAAACAGCAACGGCGCCTTTAGCGCCGAGGTCCTGGGTCGGACGACATCAGCGACCGCCATCTCGATCACTCGTTTTGCGGTTCCCCAAAGGGCCAGAATTCCGGAGCCATTGCGCGGTAAGTTTTTGCTTGTGAACATGCTGGCGGATTGTAGCTTGCCCAAGAGCCGGTCCAATAAAAGGGTGCGCGCGATGATCGACATCCGAATTCCGATGGATGCAGCGTGCCGCTGAAAGCAGTCGCTCATATCGAGGCCATGTCCGCCTTCGCGCTTGCGAACTTCGGTGGCTATGACGGGCCAACCCTTGCCCAGAATGAAAGCGCGTTTCCGCCTAGCCCCAAGGCGATCGCCGCTGGACAGGAGGCGATTGCCCGCAGCCATCTTTATCCCGACCCGGACTGGACGGCACTGCGCGAGGCGATCGCGCACGCCTATGGGATCGAACGAGGCCTGATCTTGTGCGGCGCCGGTTCGATGGACCTGATCAGTTGCACCGTCGCGGCGTTTGCGGGGCCAGGCGAGGAGGTGCTGGGCACCGCCTATGCCTATAATTTCGTGGCATCCGCGGCCGCTCGTGTCGGCGCGGCCTACGTCAAGGCGGCAGAGCACGACTTCACTGTTTCGATCGACAGCATCCTGGCTGCCGTCACGCCCGCAACGCGCATCGTTTTCGTCTGCAATCCGGGCAATCCGACCGGCACCCGTATCGGCAACAGCGAATTGCTGCGGCTGCGCGCGGCGTTGCGGCCGGACGTGCTCCTGGTGATCGATCAGGCCTACGGCGAATTCGACGACCAAGACCCCGGGCCGATCTTTGCGCTTGCCGGGCGCGGCGACACCGTGGTGTTGCGCACCCTCTCCAAGGCCTATGGCCTGGCCGGGGCGCGCGTCGGCTGGGGCGTGTTCGCGCCTTCGGTCGCGGCCGAAGTGCGCAAGATGCAGAATTCGAACCAGGTCACGACGCCAAGCCTGGCAATGGCTGTCGCGGCCGTGGGAGACCAGGCCTATATGCGCGAGACGGTGGCACGCACAGCCGGAATTCGCGACCGGTTCGTGCGTGATCTGCGGTCTGCCGGGTACGATGTTCCCGAGAGCCGGACGAACTTCGCGCTGATCCGCTTCTCCGGCGCAGCCGCCACGGAGGCGGCCGAGCGAACCTTGCGCGGCGCCGATCTCATCGTGCGGGGCCTGGGCGGCTACGGCCTCACCGATTGTTTGCGCGCGACCGTCGGCCCGCAAGAGATGATGGATCGGGCGCTGCGCATACTGATCGACATGCGCGGTGAATAGATCCGGCGACCGCCTGTTTCGAGACTGCATCCTTGGGAGATTTGAGAGATGTACCTGCCCGTCCGAGACTTCATCGGCTATGGCGACAAGCCGCCAGCCGCGCAGTGGCCCGGCGGCGCCAAGCTCGCACTCAACATCGTCGTCAACTATGAGGAAGGCGCCGAATACAGTATCGGCGAGGGCGACGGTGTCTCCGAGGCAATCCTGTCGGACCTTGCGGTGTCCCCGGCGGTGCCGGGCCTGCGCAACCGCAACATGGAATCGCTCTACGAATACGGCTCACGCGTCGGCGTCTGGCGTCTGGTGTCGCTGTTCCAGGAAAAGGACATCATTCCGACCTTCTACGTCGTCGGCAGGGCGCTGGAACTCAATCCGGCTGCCGGCAAGGCGATCGCGGCGCTTGGCAGCGACATCGTCTGCCATGGCTGGCGCTGGATCGATTACGCGCCGCTGAGCGAGGCCGAGGAACGCGACCACATCGCGATGACCGTGGATACGGTCCAGCGCCTGACCGGCATTCGGCCGCTTGGCTGGTACACCGGCCGGCCCAGCCTCAACACACGGCGGCTGGTGGCGGAACATGGCGGCTTCCTCTACGATTGCGACGACTACAATGACGACCTGCCCTATTTTGTCGACGTCGATGCCAAGCGGCATCTGGTCGTGCCGCACAGCTTCGACAACAATGACAGCCGGTTCTCGCGCGGCTCCGGCCTGGAGACTGGCAGCCAGTTCTTCGAATATGTCAGCGATGGCGTGGACTGGCTGCTGGCCGAAGGCGAGAAGACACCGCGCATGATGACGGTGTCGCTGCACTGCCGGCTGGCCGCCCGGCCGGGCCGCATGATCGGCCTCGCCCGCTTTCTCGACAAGATCAAGGCCAATCCAGACATCTGGATCTGCCGCCGCTCCGACCTTGCCCAGCATTGGCTGGATCGGTTCGGCGGCTGAGGCCGGCGGCATTGTTTTGACGCAGTTCCGGGCGGAAAACCGTTTCACGTTTTTCCTGGAATTGCTCCGGCCGCCGGCGACGCCTCTACTTGTTCGGAACCTCGTAGACCTTGCCGTGCCAGGGCGCGGCATCGATCTGGTCGAGCGCCATGACGTAGAGCATCTTCTCGTCGGGCCCGAAGGCGAAGTTCGGCATGGAGGGCGACGGCACCGAAAGCGTACGCAGCAGCTTTGCATCCTTGTCGACGACGATGATCTTGCCTGGCGCGTCGAGCGAGCGCGGGCTCTGGCCGATATACATCTCGCCGGCCTTGTCCATCTTGATGCCGTCAGGCCAGATATGCGGTTGGTTCGGGAACAGATCGTCAAGGCGCAGGAAGACGCGACGGTTGCTCAAGGTGTGGTCGGGCTGGACGTCGAACTCGATGATCCTGTTATCCTCGGTCTCGACCAGGTAGAGAACTTTTCCGTCGTTCGACATGACGAGGCCATTGGCATTGTGCAGGTCGCCGGCGACCTTCCTGACGCTGCCGTCCTTACCGATGTAATAGGCCGAGGCGTCGATCAGCGGTCCGCCCTTGCCGGACCCGGTGAAATAGATGCCGCCATCCTTGTCGGGCGCGAAGTCGTTCGGTCCGCTGAACGGATTGCCGTCCGTGTCCTTGTCATAGGCCGGCAACGTCTTGCCGTCGGCTGAGATACGGCCGATCGAGTTGCTGTCGTAGCAGGTGACAAGAAACTCGCCAGTGGTCGTCGGCAACACCGCTGAAGGGCCACAACCATCCATCTTCCAGAAGATTTCGTTCTTCTTGCCGTCCCAGACGGTCACCGTGCCTCGGCCATATTCGACGTAGAAGAGCTTGTCCTGGTACCAGATCGGACCTTCGGCGAACCATGCGTCTTCGTTGATGACCTTGACGTCTCCGGCGTGCGCGAAGGATGTCAGGGCCAGGGCAAACATGGTGCCGAGCAAATGCCGTTTGATCATGCGATTCCCCTTTGTTTTCAGGCGGTCGGATGGCCGAGCTTCTACGAGCGCAGCCGCTTGCCCTCGGGGTCGAAGGGCGGATGCGGCAGCAGGATCGCCTCATGCGGCCTTCCGAGTATGGCGACCGAGACCTTGTCGCCGGCCCTGGCGGAACCCGCCTTGACATAACCGAGCGCCAGGGACTGCTCGACGAAGTAGCCGTAGGCGCCTGATGAGACCTGGCCGATCGGCGTGCCATCGGTGAGGAAGATCGGCTCGCCGCCGGTCGCGTCGGCGTCCCTGGCGTCGATCGACAGCATGATGAGCTCATCGCGGGCCGGCTTTTCGGCGATAGCGGCATAGGCATCGCGGTTGAGGAATTCGCCCTTGTCCAGTTTGACAAGGCCATCGAACTTGACCTCCTGCGGCCAATATTCGGGCGAGTATTCGCGGCTCCAGCTGCCGTAACCCTTTTCGACGCGCAGCGACATCAGCGCGCGCGATCCGACCGGTCCGGCGCCGACTTCGTTGCCGGCCTTGAGCAGTGCGCCGTAAAGCGCGACCTGGTCGGTGGCCTTGCAATGCAGTTCCCAGCCAAGGTCGCCGGTGAAGGACACTCTGAGCGCCACCACATCGATGCCCGCGACGGTGATCCGGCGCGACTGCATGAAGGGGAATGCCTCGTTCGACAGATCCTCGTTGGTCAGGCGCTGCAGCAAGTCGCGCGAGCCCGGTCCGGCCACGTTGAAGCCGCAGAGGTCCTCGGTGCGCGAGCGGAAGGTCGTACCCTCGGGCAAGGGGACGGCCTTGAAAAACCTTTGGTGGAAGCGCTCGGCCATGCCGGAGCCGATGACCATGAATTCGTCATCCGCGAGCCTGGTCACGGTGAAGTCGCCCGCAATGCCGCCGCGCTTGCCGATCAGCGGCGTCAGGCAAGAGCGGCCGATCTTCTTCGGCATGCGGTTGGCGAACAGCGCGTTGAGCCAGGCCTCGGCACCTGTGCCCTTGACCTCGTATTTGGCGAAATTGGAGATGTCTATGATGCCGGCGCGTTCGCGCAGCATGCGCGCCTCACGGCCCACCGGTCCCCACCAGTTCTGGCGCGTGAAGCCGATCGTCTCTTCTCTCGGCTCGCCCTCGGCGGCGAACCACAGTGGGTGCTCCCAGCCGAAATTGAGGCCGAAAACGGCGCCTATCCGCTTCTGCATTTCATAGGCAGGCCTGGTCCGCACCGGCCGGCCGGCGGCGCGTTCCTCGTTGGGGAAATGGATCTTGAAGCGATGGCTGTACTGGTCGTGGACGCGAGCCTTGGTGAAGGCCTTGCCGGCCCAGTGGCCGAAGCGCGCCATGTCCCAGGCAAACATGTCGAGCGAAGGCTCGCCCTCGATCATCCACTCGGCCGCCAGCTTGCCCATGCCGCCTGACTGCGAGAAACCGGGAATGATGCCATTGCAGCAGAAGTAATTGCTGAGTTCGGGCACCGGCCCGAACAGCACCGCGCTGTCCGGCGACCAGATCATCGGTCCGTTGATCACTTTTTTGACGCCAGCGGTGCCGACGGCAGGGACACGGGCGATCGCGCGCAGCATGTTCTCCTCTATACGATCGAGATCGTCGGGAAACAGTTCATGGCCAAAGTCCAGCGGCGTGCCGTCCTCGGCCCAGAACTTCATCTTGCGCTCGTAGGCGCCGATGAGCAGACCGAGCCCTTCCTGGCGCAGATAGTACTCGCCGTCACGATCGGCGACGGAGGGCAAGCGGCGGCCCATGGCGGCGATTTCCGGGATGGTCTCGGTGACGAAATACTGGTGCTCGGTCGGGATCAGCGGCAGTTGCAGGCCAGCCATCGCGGCCACCTCCCTCCCCCACAGGCCGGCGGCGTTGATCACCCATTGCGTATGGATGTCGCCCTTTGGCGTGCGCACGATCCAGCTGCCGTCTGCTTGCGCCTCGGTCGCGGTGACCGGCGTGAAGCGGTGGATTTCGGCGCCGCGCTGGCGGGCGCCAGCGGCGTAGGCAGCGGTGACGCCGGACGGATCGACGTTGCCGCCTTCCGGCTCGTACATGATGCAGCGTATGCCGTCGAAGTCGACCAGCGGGTGCAGCCGCTCGGCCTCGTCACGCGCGACTTCGTAGAAATTCATCTTGTAACGCCGCGCCTTGGCTTCCTGCAGCCTCAGCTGATGCTCGCGCGCCTCGGTCTGGGCGAGATAGAGGGAGCCCGGCTGGAAGATGCCGCAGCCCTGGCCGGTCTCGGCTTCCAACTCCTTGTAGAGCGCCATGGTGTAGTGCTGGAGGCGGCTGATGTTGGTGGAATCATGCAGGCCGTGAATGTTGGCCGCCGCATGCCAGGTGGAGCCGGAGGTCAGTTCGCTACGCTCCAGGAGGACGACATCCGTCCAGCCGAACTTGGCAAGGTGATAGAGGATCGAGCAGCCGATCAAACCACCGCCGATGACGACGGCTTGTGCATGAGTACGCATGTTTCTTCCCTTTGTTCGGCGACTTTATCTTGGCGTTTGATCTGGCTTACGGGTCAATCGCAGCCGCCCGGCGAGTTCAGGGGCGCAACATGCGCCCCTGAGATGTTTGCTGTGGCCGGCCCCGGCCTAGGCCTTGTCGAGCCAGACCTTGTCCAGCTGCAGTTCGAATGTCTGGTGCATGCCGAGGTTCTTCACATAGGTCGCGTGGTGCCGGTAGAGCGAACGCCAGAACGCCTGGACGAGGATACCGGAGTCCTGCAGAGTGAGTTCGACATCCTTCATCAGTTCCTTGCGCTTGTCGACGTCCGCCACGGCGAGCGCCGCATTGAGCTTCTTGTCGAACTCCGGATTGGCGTAACCCGACTCGTTCCAAGCTTCTCCGCTGCGATAGGCGATCGCCAGTACCTGGACGCCGAGCGGCCGCATGCCCCAGTCGGTGGTCGACCACGGATATTTCGTCCAATCGTTCCAGAACGACGAGCCCGGAATGATGGTGCGCTTGACCTTGAAGCCGGCCTCGCGCATCTGCGCGGCGACGACGTCGGCCGGGTCCTTGACGTAGTCCGCATCGTAGGAGATCAGCTCAAACTCGTGATCCGTCTGGCCGGCCTCGGCCATCAGCGCCTTGGCTTTGGCAATGTCACGCGGCACTTTCGGCAGCGCGTAGTATTCCGGATGGATCGGGCAGACATGGTGGTTTTCAGCGACTTGGCCCAAGCCGCTGTAGCCGAGCTTCAGCACCGTCTCATTGTCGACAGCGAGCTGGATGGCGTTGCGCACGCGCTTGTCGTCATAGGGCTTGTTGGTCACGTTGGTGCGCAGCACGATGGTGCCGGCGGTGACCACCTGCTCCTTGACCAGCCCCATGCTGTCGTAGAGGTCGACGGTGCCGCCAACCGTCTGGTAGTTGCAGTCGATCTCACCGGCCTCGAAGGCGCTGCCGATGGCGGGGTTGGAGGCGTCCGATCCGTAGTCGGTCCAGTCGACGCCATCGAGATAGGGCTCACCGCCGAACCAGGTGAAGTCCTTGCGCCGCCGCACCGAAGCCGACTCGCCGACCTTGTACGAAATCAGCTCATAGGGACCGGTGCCGGGTGTCTTGAGCATGTCGGCGCCGTTCTTGTCGAAGTCGCGATGGACGATGACCGCCGGATAATCGGAAAAGCCCGGAATGATGGTGACGTCGGACTGATGGCATTTCAGCTTCACCGTGTGGTCGTCGACTTTGGTGATAGCGCCGGCTGCGGCTTTCTTGGTGGCGGGATCGATCAGGGAGTTCATGCGCCCGGCCATCGAATTGCCTTCGGCCGCCTTGTCGCACCACCGCTCGATGTTATGGACGATGTCGTCGGCGTTGAACTCGTCGCCGTTCGACCACTTCACGCCCTTGCGCAGATGCAGCGTGTATTCCGTTGCGTCGTCGCTCACCTCCCAGGTCTCGACCAGATGACCCTCGAAGGTGAAGTCGGTGGTGTAACGGATCATGTAGTCGTTGCACTGGCGCATGACGTTGGCGATCTCGGACCAGTCCCAGGAGCGCGGATCCTTCATGTCCTTGATGATCATTTGCATCTTGAGGATGCCGCCCTTCTTGCCGGGCACGATCGTCGTGGCCTTGGCCGGCTCGATACCGGCCATCGAATAGGCGAACGCCGTGGAAGCGCCCATCGCGCTTGCCATGGCCAGGAATTCGCGGCGATCCATCCTGCCGCTTTTGACTTCGGCTGCGTAGCTTTCGATAACCGCCGGGACGCGATCACCGTTGCTCTTGAACATTGTCATCGTTGTTCTCCGGTTCAGGGCTTTCCGCCCGTTACATTCCCCTTGCGATATCCATGTTAGGGGCGATGCAAAAATCCCGGAAGGGCTCGAACCTTGAAGAACCGCCAAAAACCGGCCCTAAAGACCTAAAAAAACGGTGCCATTGGCGTGTCAATTTTTTGAGTGCGGGCCTGCCGCCCGCTCGCCGATCGCTGTCAGGCGCCGTCTTCGCGCGCCCGTGACAGGATCCATTCGCGCACGATGCGCGCGATGTTGCCTTTCGACAGCTGGCTCTCGGTGAGGTAGTAATTCCAGGGGCTTGGCGGCCGAACCGGAAAGGGTTCGACGAGCAGTCCGCGGCGCAGATAGGCGTGGGCAAGCGACCGCTGGGTGGCGACCAATCCAGCCCCCATGGCAGCGAGTTCGAGCGCAATGTTGGAGGCGTTCGTCGAAAGCCCCTTGTCGTGCTCGTCCATGTCGACGCCGAGCGCGGTGGCAACGACCTGCCAGTATTCCTGGCGGCCGTGCACGAAGATCCAGTCCACCTTGAGGATATCCGCCGGGACCTTCACGGCATGCTCGCCTTCGAGCAGCGAAGGTGCACACAGCAGCAACAGCTCATCGTTCCATAGCGGGATGCCCGCCGGCGGGCGGTCGTCGAAACGCCGCGTCGAAATCGTGATGTCGGCGATCTGTTCGCTGATATCCTCCCAGATCGTGCCGTGCAGCACGATCTCGATCTCGGGATGTTTCTTGCGAAACGCGGCCATGCAGCCGGCCAGCCAGTTCTCCGCCAGGCTCATCGGACAGGAGACGACCACGGTGCGGTTGCGCGAGGAGGTCACGATCGCCTCCGTCGCCTGGTCGATCTGATCGAGGGCCTGGCGCAGGGTCGGCAGGAACGCCTCGCCCATTTCGGTGAGCTTTAGGCTGCGCGGATAACGGATGAACAATTGCCGTCCGATGTAATGTTCCAGCGCGCGGACATGCGTGCTGACCGCGGCCTGCGTGTATCCGAGTTCGTTCGCGGCGGCGGTGAAGGAAAGATGCCGGGCCGAACTCTCGAAGGATCTGATATAGTTCAACGGGGGTGGCGGCTTCATCGCTAACTCCTGCAAGACGTAGGAATAGCTACCCCACGGAAGGGCCGGCGTTCAATCGTGCCGGATCGCAAGACGTGAATTTATTTGGCCAATGCCGCCGAACTAATTGCGTGAAAGCACGATGAACCCAAATTAATGATGTCGTGACGCAGAGGGGAGTATTGCCAGTGGCTGTGCCGTCGCATCGGCGTGAAGGGCCTGACGCGAGTACCAGCGTTGCCGTTCGTCTCGCCGATTTCGTGTTACGGCGGCCGGCGGCCGCATTCCCCGCCTCTGTCCTCGAGCAGGCACGCTATCTCCTGCTGGACACAATCGGTATCGCCATTGCCGCCGGTCCGATGGAAGCGGGCCGGATTGCCCGCGACACCGCAACGCTTCTCTACGGCTCGACCGACCCTCGGCATTCGGCACGGATGCTTTTCGACGGCCGCCGCGCCAGCATCGCGGGGGCTGCCTACGCGGCCGCGACACAGATCGACAATCTCGACGGCCATGACGGGTACAGCCCGACCAAGGGCCATATCGGCGTCGCCGTCGTGCCGGCACTGGCAGCGCTTGCCGAGGCACGCCCCGACCTTAGCGGGCCGGAGGCCCTGGCATCCCTGATCGTCGGCTACGAAATTGCCGGCCGGGCGGGCATCGCGCTGCACGCAACCGTGTCGGACTACCATACATCGGGCGCCTGGAACGCGCTGGGCGTGGTCGCGGTGGCGGCGCGGTTGCGACGGCTCAACGATCATCAGCTGCGCCAGGCGCTTGGCATTGCCGAGTATCACGGCCCACGCAGCCAGATGATGCGCGAGATCGCGAACCCGACGATGCTGCATGACGGCTCGGGCGTCGGCACGCTGATCGGCCTGTCCGCCGCCGTGCTCGCCGAACGCGGCTTTACCGGTGCGCCGGCGATCACGATCGAGGAGCCCGAAGTCGCCGATCATTGGCAGGATCTCGGCGCCTTCTGGCAGGTGCTGCACCAGTATGTGAAGCCATACCCGATCTGCCGCTGGGCGCATGCCGCGATCGACGCGACGCGCGGGCTCTGCCAAGCGCATCATCTCGAACCCGCCGACATCAGCCGCGTCGAAGTGAACAGCTTCCACTACGCCGCTACGCTGTTCGACGGCATGCCGGACACGACCTCCAAGGCGCAGTACAGCCTGCGCTTCGCCGTCGCGACCTTCATCATCCATGGCCGGATCGGACTGGAGCACATTTCCGGCAGCGGATTGGAAGATGCTGCGGTCGCGGATATGCTGAGCCGCATCACGGTCCTCGAGTCGGAGCGCCACAGCGCCCGTTTTCCGGCGGGCCGCTGGGCCGACGTGGCGATCACGACATCGGATGGGCGGATCCTCGTCTCGGGTGACGTCCATGCGCGCGGCGGACCGGAAGCGCCGCTGACGCAAACCGAGATCGTGGCCAAGTACATGGAGTTCGCCGCGCCGGTGCTCGGACAAGGCCGCGCCGAGGCGATCCGCGACGCGGTGTTGTCGCTCAATGACCGCGACAGCCTCTTCAGCGACCTCTCGGCATTGCTCTACGATCCTCCCGTGATCACCAAGATGCTGAAACGGCCAGCGTGGTAGCGGCCGGACGGCGGCTGCGACGGTCAACACACTGCACGGAACCCATCACGCACAGAGGACACGCATGACCCGCCCGCAAGGAACCATCGCACCGATCCTGACGCCGTTCGCGGATGACGGCGGCATCGCACGCGATCTCTTTGTGTCGCATGCCAAATGGGTGCTGGATCAGGGCGCGCATTTCCTGTCCCCTTTCGGCACCACCGGCGAGGCGTTGTCGCTGTCGCTCGGTGAGCGCATGCAAGCGCTGGAATGGCTGATCGAAGCCGGCATTTCACCCAGCCGTCTGATGCCCGGCACCGGCGTCACCGCTTTGCCGGAAACCGTGGAGCTGTCGGCGCACGCGGTCGGGCTTGGCTGCGCCGGCGTGATGGTGCTGCCGTCGTTCTTCTACACCGGCGCCGGCGACAACGGCCAGGCGCGCTACTACGGCGAACTGATCGAGCGGGTTGCAAACCCGGCAATGAGGATGATCCTCTACCATATCCCGCAGAACTCCGGCGTGCCGGTGAGTCCGGCCTTGACCGCCCGGCTGAGCGCGGCGTTTCCCGGCACCGTCGTCGCCTACAAGGACAGCGCCGGCGACTGGAACAACACGGCGGCGGTGATTGTGGCCGCACCCAGCGTTGCGGTGTTCCCGAGTTCGGAAGCGCAACTGACCAAGGGCCTGGCAAACGGAGCGGCAGGCTGCATCTCGGCCACCGTCAACCTCAACGCCGCGGCCATCCGCTCCCTTTACGATCGCACGCTGGCCGGGGAGGACATTGCCGATGCGGATGCGGCGATCAAGGAATTCCGCAAGATCATCCAGGATGCCGGCCTGATCCCGGCGATGAAGGCCGTGCTTGCGGTGCGCTCCGGCGACAAACGCTGGCTGAACTTGCGCGCTCCGCACGAGAATGCAACGCTCGCCAATGGGGAAGCGTTGCTCGCCGCGCTCGGCTCTTCGGCCGATCACATTGGCCGGAACTGAGTGGCATAATGTCGGCTGAACCATCCGTCATCCTGCACACCGACCGGCCGGCCGCGGCGCTGGCCGTGCTCATGGAGACGCATCCGGACCTCGCGGTCCATGCTTGCGACAGTTACGCCGCCCTGCCCGAGTTGATCGGACGGGTGGCGGCGGAAGTGGTTTATTCCGTCCGCTTCGACGGCACCCCGCGCTATCCACGCCTGGCCCTGGTCGAAAGCGCGACCGTGAAATGGGTGTCGATCGGCGGCTCCGGCACCGATCACCTCGGACATTGGGATCCGGCACGGTTGACGGTGACGAATTCTGCCGGCGTCGCCTCCGGCATGCTGGCGGAATACGCGCTCGGCGCCATGCTGTCCTTTTCGCTCGACCTGCGCGGATTTGAGCGCAGGCAGCAGGCACGCATCTGGGGCGGCGGCCGTGTCGAGCCGATCGAGGGCAAGACCGTGTTGATCATCGGCCTCGGCAAGACCGGCGAGGCCGTCGCCAAACGGGCGCAGGCGATGGGTATGCTCACGCTGGGCATCCGCGCGCGCGCCAAACCGACACCAAGTCTGGACGAGGTTCATGGCGTTGACGCGCTGTTGCCACTGGTCGGCCGTGCCGATTTCATTATCTGCTGTGTGCCTTTGCTGCCGACCACGCGCGGGCTGCTCGACGAAGCGGCCTTTGCCGCAATGAAGCCGTCCGCCGTGCTCATCGATATCTCGCGTGGCGGCGTGGTCGATGAGACCGCGCTGCTCCAAGCCCTCGACGGCAACAAGATCAAGGGCGCGGCGCTCGACGTTTTTGCAACCGAACCACTGCCGGCCGACCATCCCCTGTGGGGTTACGGCAACGTAGCCATCACGCCGCATTGCGCGGCGGTCCATGACGGCTGGGACATCAAGTCGGTGCGCATGTTCACCGACAATCTGACGCGCTACCGCCGCGGCGAGCCGCTGGAGAATGTCGTCAGTCCGGAACGCGGTTACTAAACCGAGAGGAAAGCAGTCTCATGACACAGGACAGGCGCGGCGGCGGCCGCAGGGCGAAGGTCGGACGCGGCGGCGGCGGCATCGCGCAGCTGCCCTGGCAACACGTGAAGAACCCTTACCCGCCCATGCAGATGCTCGACGAAGAGCGGATGCAGCGGCTGCACGACACATCGATGCGCATCCTGTCGGAACTCGGCATCCGCGTCATGAGCGAGCGGGTTATGGATTTATTCGCCGCCGCAGGCGCCATTGTCGACCGCGAGGAAAAGACCATCCGCATCGACGAAAGCCTGGTGCGCGAGGCGCTGCGGGCGGTGCCGTCCTCCTTCACGCTGACCAGCCGCAATCCCGAGAAGCAGGTGCATCTCGGCGGCAATTCTCTGGTCTTCGGCCTAGTCGCCGGTCCGCCCAATGTGCATGACCGCATCAATGGCCGCCGCCAGGGCAATCTGCCCGACTACCAGAACTTCATCCGGCTGGCGCACCACTTCAACGCCATCCATATCATCGGCAACCAGGTAGTGGCGCCGATGGAGCTGCCGGCCAATGCGCGCCATCTCGACACCTACCATGCCAATCTGACGCTGAGCGATCTCTCCTTCCACTGCACCGCGATCGGCCGCGCCCGGGCCATGGACGGGATCAACATGATGGCGATCGCGCGCGGCATCTCCGTCGAGGAGATGCGCGCCTCGCCTGGCGTGACAACGATCATCTCGATCAACTCGCCGCGCCTGTTCGACGACGCGATGGCGGAAGGGCTGATCGCCATGGCCGAGCACGGCCAGCCGGTGACCGTCACCCCCTTCACCCTGATGGGTGCGATGACGCCGGTGACGCTTGCCGCCGCACTCTGCCAGCAGAACGCGGAGGCTCTGTTCGGCGTGGTGCTGACCCAGCTTGTCAATCCAGGCACGCCGGTAATGTACGGCGCCTTCACCTCCAATGTCGACATGAAGTCGGGCGCGCCGGCTTTCGGCACGCCGGAGAATGCCAAGGCCAACATCATCGCCGGCCAGTTGGCGCGGCGCTACAATCTGCCCTATCGCACCTCCAACGCCAACGCCTCCAATGTCGTCGACCTGCAGGCCGCCTATGAGACCGAGATGGCGACCTGGGGCGCGGTGCTCGGCGGCGCCAATCTTATCTACCACGCGGCAGGCTGGCTGGAAGGCGGATTGACGGCGTCTTATGAAAAGCTCGTGCTCGATGTCGAGATCCTGCAGAACATGATGGAGTTCCTGCGGCCGTTGCCGTTCCAGGAAGACGATCTCGGTTTCGAGGCGATCAAATCGGTGCCGGCCGGTGGCCATTTCTTCGGCGCCGAGCACACCATGTCGCGCTACACCACCGCCTTCTACCAGCCCATGCTCTCCAACTGGCAGAACCATGGCGCCTGGGAGGAAGCCGGCGGCAAGGACGCTCTGGAGCGGGCGACGGAGCTCTGGCAGCAGGCCCTGCACGATTACGAAGAGCCGGTGATGGACCCCTCGATCCGCGAGGAGCTCGACGCCTATGTCGCACGCCGCCGCGAGGAGATTGCCGCCAATCCGGAAGGTTAGAGCATGATCCCGAAAAGTGGGAACTGGTTTTCTCGGACAAAACGGTTTCCGTTTGTCCAGAGATCATGCTCCAACAACAGAGTTGAAAATCAGCGCCCATGCCATACGATCTCGTCATCCGTCACGCGACGTTGATTTCCGGCGACGGCTCGAAACCTTTCGAAGCCGATATCGCCGTAACCGGCGACAAGATCGCCGCTATCGGTCGGCTGGACAGCGCACAGGGGATCGAGGAAATCGATGCCAAGGGCAAGGTGGTCGCGCCCGGCTTCATCGACGTGCACACCCATGATGACGGCGCGCTTTTGGCACCACGCGGCATGGACCCGAAGATCAGCCAAGGCGTGACCACGGTGATTGCCGGCAATTGCGGCGTCAGCCTGGCGCCGCTGCTTCTCGACAGGACACCACCGCCACCCTTCACGCTGGTCGGCGGCCGCGAGAATTTCCGCTTCGATCGCTTTGCCGATTATGTCGGCGAGCTCGAGTGGCGCGGCATCGCCACGAACGCGGCTCTATTGGTCGGCCACACCACTTTGCGCCAGCGCTGCATGCCGGTGACCGACCGTCCGGCCAACGAAGCGGAAACGGCAGCGATGCAGAAGGCGGTCGCCGAGGCCATAGCAGAGGGCGCCTTCGGCCTCAGCACCGGGCTCGACTATCCGCCGGCCGTGAAATCCTCGACCGAAGAGGTCAAGGCGCTTGCGGCCACGGCGGCCGCCCTCGGCGGCCCCTATGTCACCCACACGCGCAATTATTTCGAGACGATGGACGAGGCGATCGAAGAAGCGATCGACATTGCCGATCATGCCGGCGGAAAGCTGTTCATTTCACACCACCAGTGCACCGGCCGCGCCAATTTCGGCAAGAGCCGGCCATCACTGGAAAGGATCGACCAAGCGCGCGAGACGATGGACATCGGCATGGATGTCTATCCCTATGCCGCGAGCTCGACGGTGCTGCGGCTGGAGCGCTGCGACATCGGCCTGAGGATCCTCGTCACCTGGTCCGACCCGCATCCGGAGATGGCTAGGCGCGAGATCGCCGACATTGCGCGCGAATGGAACTGCAGCGAGCGCGAGGCCGGTGAGCGACTGCTGCCGGCTGGTGCCGTCTATTTCCAGCTCGACGAGACCGATGTGCGCAACATCATCGCCCATCCGCGAACCATGATCGGTTCCGACGGCCTGCCACACGACATCCATCCGCACCCGCGTCTCTGGGGCACCTTTCCGCGTGTGCTCGGCCACTATGCCAGGGATGTCGGCCTGTTCAGCCTGGAGGAGGCCGTGTTCCGCATGACCGGCCTGCCGGCGCGCGAATTCAGTATCGCCCAACGCGGGCTGCTGGCCGAAGGCAATTTCGCCGACCTCGTCGTCTTCGATCCCGAGACGATCATCGATACCGCGACCTTCGAGGAGCCGCGCCGGCCCGCCGCCGGCATAGAGCAAGTCTTGGTCAACGGCGTATCCGTCTGGCGCGGCGGCAGGGCGACCGGCGCACTGCCGGGCACGGTTCTCAAGCCCTCGGCCCCAACGGTCGTCAGGGGCGCATGCGGCTGCGGCGCCGATCACAGCGCGTCGTAAATCCGGTCCACCGTTTCGAGCGTGTAGACGAATTCCACCGGCCGCGTGCAGCGCCAGCCGTCGAAGGGTTGGCCGGCGAGCGCCTTCAGCGCCTCGGGCAAGCGCAGGATGCCGCCGCCGTAGAGCCGATTGGCCATGTCGAGCATGCCGGTGCGATGCATGGCCTCGCTCATGCTGCCACAGGCATCCTTGACCAGCCAGACCCTGAACCCCTGGTACACCGCGTCGAACACGCTCTCGGTCACACAGCTGTCGGTCAGCACGCCAGTGACGATCAGGTTCTCGACCTTGAGGTCGGCAAGCCGTCTTGAAAGATCGGTGCGGCGAAAGGCGCTCGGCCAGTGCTTGTGGATGACGATGTCTCCGGCCTGAGCCGCCACTTCGGCGCAGATCGCCGCGCCAGTGCTGCCGGCGATGGCGGAGCGGAATTCCTCGGTCAGGATTTCCTCCTGCCGCGCATAGCCGTCGCGTTCCTCCGGTTTCACCCAGGCCTGCGCATGGATGACGGACACACCCACCGCGCGTGCGGCTTCGATCAGCGCGGCGGCGTTGGCGAGCACGGCGTCATAGCCGACGACCGGCCAGGCCGCGTTGGGGCGGTATTCGTTCTGCAGGTCGATGACGAGCAAGGCGGTCGCGGCAAGGTTCATGGCTGTCCCAGGGGATTGTCGAAGTCGGTGACGAAACGAAGAAGCAGGCGGATCGCCTGATCGAGATCGGCGAGTTCCATCGCTTCATGCGGGTTGTGGCTGCCGTTCTCGTTGCGCACGAAGATCATGGCGGTCGCAATGTCGGCCCCGGCAAAGGTGGCCGCGTCGTGCCCCGCCCCGCTCGGCACATGCGGCGCCCGCATTTCCAGCGTGGTGGCAGCGTGGTCCAGCCTCGCGATCAGAGCCGGCGACATGGTCGCCGGCTCCCAGGTGAAGCGCGGCCCGGCCTCGAAGCCGACGCCGCGTTTCGTGCCGACTTCGGCGAAGAGCGCGTGCAGTCTTGCCTCGATCCGTTCCAGCACGGCGGCCTCGGCACTGCGCACATCGAGCGTGAAGCGGAGCTCGCCGAGGACGCGGCTGCCGCCGTGCTGGCTCGGATCGGATTCCACCCGGCCGAAGGTGATGGTGGCCTCATGCCCTTCACGCTCGAGCGCGTCCCATTCCGCTTCGAGGCCCGCGACCAGATCGGCAAAGCCGAGCACGCTGTCATGGCGGGCGAAACGCGGCTCGGCGCCGGAATGCGCGTAGGCGCCAAAACATTTCGCGTCGACATAGCGGAAGCCGCCAGCGATGCCGGTGACGATGCCGACCGGCGCGCCGGATGCGACAAGTCGCGGTCCCTGCTCGATATGCACTTCGACGAAAGCCGCGATCCGGCTGGCATCGATGCCCGGAACGCCGCGCCGCACGGCATTGGGATCGAAGCCCTCCTCCAACATGTGGTCAGCCAGCGTACGGCCGCTGTCCGACCGCTTCGCATCCAGCGCTGCCGGTTCCAGCAGGCCGAGTGCCGCCTGGCTGCCGGGATAGGACAGCGGGAACCAGACAGCCTCTTCGGCACGGGTAGCCAGCACGATCAGGTCGCGCGGCAATTGGATGCCTTGCCCGACCAGATCCGCCATCACCGCCAGCCCCGCCACGACGCCCGCGGCGCCATCGAAATTGCCGCCGTGCGGCACGCTGTCGAGATGCGAACCGATGACGATCGCCGGCAGGTTGGGGTTGCGGCCTTCCAGCGCCAGATAGAGATTACCGGCTGCATCGGTGCGCACCGTGGCGCCGAGCTTTTCCGCTTCGTCGCGCACGAGATCGTGAGCGAAGCGCTCACCGGGTCCGTAGGCGACGCGCGTGATCCCCGGCGCATCGGTGGTGGCATGCGCAAGCCTCTCCAGCAGATGCCCGGCCAGCCTGCCGCTGGCCGAGAGTGCGGCATTGCTCATGAAGCAACCTGCCTGGCTCGAGACTCGACGCCGCGCAGCCGATGCGGCGCGAGATCGTCCATCGACACGCCTTGCCTGGCGACATCGTCCGGAAAGCCTTTGCCCGCGATCAGGCTGGCGCAGACGCGCGACAGCGCCGGCGAGGTCTTGATGCCGTAGCCGCCCTGACCGACAAGCCAGACGAAATCCGGCAGCGCGTCATCCGGTCCGACCACCGGCGAACCGTCGGCGACGAATGTTCTGAGGCCGGCCCATGAGCGCGACACGCGCTGCACCTCGATCGTCGTGGCCCGTTCGAGACGTTCAGCCCCGATCGCCACATCGATATCCTCGGCATAGGCATCCATCGGCGCCGAGGGCGTCGCATCCGCCGGCGAGACGAACAACTGCCCTGCATCGGGTTTGAAGTAGAACTCGGCGCCGACATCGTTGACCAGCGGCCAATCTGATATGTCCACACCGGCGGGTGCCGGGATGTTGAAGGCGGTGCGGCGCTTCGGCTGCAGGCCGATCGGGCGCACGCCAGCCATGACGGCAATCTCGTCGCCCCAGGCGCCGGCGGCATTGACGAGCGTTGGCGCAATGAACGTTCCCGCCGGGGTTTCGACCCGCCATTGGCCGCCTTGCCGTCCGATCGCCTTGACGCCGGCATTGGTGACGATGCGCGCGCCACGCGCGCGGGCGCCGCGCAGATAGCCCTGGTGCAGGCCGTTGACGTCGATGTCCATCGAATGCGGTTCGATATAGGCGCCGGCGAGATAATCCGCGCGCAGCACCGGCACGCGCGCGATCGCCTCGGCTGATGTCATGGCGACGATCGAGGGCACCAGCGCCTGCGCGGCCTCCATATCCTCACGCAGAAGATCGAGTTGATCGGCGCGCGCCACGGTGATCATGCCGCGTTTGCTGAGCAACGGATAATCACAAAAGCCGGCCGGCGGCTCAGTCAGGAAAGACCGGCTCGCCAGCACGATACGGCGGATGACGCCGTTGCCGTAATTTTCGGTGAAGCTCGCCGCGGAGCGGCCGGTGGTGTGGTAGCCGCAATGACTTTCCCGCTCGAGCAGCACCACCTTGGAGTTGCGGGAAACCTCGAAGGCGGCGCCGGCGCCGGCAATGCCGCCACCAATGATGATGATTCCGGTTTCCTCGGCGGCACTCATATCAACCCATCCTTCAACATGATTGCACAGCCTTATCTTCGCGCGGCACGGCAGGCGGCTCACCCAGGCGTCCGCGCCGGGCGCGCTCGCGGGCACCGCGCCCTTCGGCCAGGTTCTCCGCCAACGAATTCTGGCGCGCACAATCCTCCAGTGCCAGGTCGCTCACCAGTGGCACCGGCTTGCCGGCGATCGCCATGCCTTTCAGCCGCGCCCAGACGGCGCGCCGTTTGCGCACCTGATGCGACTGCAACTCACTGATTTCGGCAATGCCGGTCTCGCGCTTGATCTCCAGCGCACCGGCTTCGACCGCCGCGTCGAACAGCTCGAGGCCGCGCCTGTTGCGCACGATGACGCCGTTGAGCGCCTCGTCCTCGGCCGCCGGCCCGCCGTTCAACCAGGCGTCATGAACCGCGATATCCGCCACCTGGCCGATGGCGTCGGGACAGATCTTGCAGCGCGGCTGGATCATCCATTTGTCCTCGTCCTCCCACAGCTGCCGATAGGTGAGTTCGAAGGCGCGGCCGTCCCCGGTTTCGATACGGTTGAGGCCGGGATTGCCATGGCCGCGATAGCGGAACATCGTGAGTTCGTCTTCGTTGAGGCCGAAGCGCTGCAGCACCTGTTCCGATTTCGACAGGTCCGAGGCGCCGCCGCAGACGAAGGCCAAGGCATATCGCATGTACCGGTCGACGCGGGGATCGAGCCGCGCCAGGTTGCGCACGGCGGTGATGTCACAAGGCTTGGCGATCAGCGCGAACGGCTCGCCACGATCGAGGATGTCGCCGAAATCGACCAAGGTCGCGGCCGGGCCATAGCGCGAGCCTGCGCCTTCGAGCATCGAAGCGGCGTCGAAGCTCAGCCGCCTTTCGCTGCGCATCGGCCGGAAATGCGATGCGGCGACATGCAGCACGAATTTGACGCGCCCGGAGCTCAGCAGGAACTGGCCGAGCGCCGTCAGCACTCCGCCGCCGGAACCGACAAACCGCACGGTAGGGTTTTTCGCGCGGCCGAGCACAAGCCGCTCGACCGGTCCCCAGACAGTGTCCATCATCGCGGCTTCGCTTGATTGCGCCGGTGGCGGACCGGCGATGCGCGTTCCCGGACAGACGGCATTGATCCGCCGCAGCGTCGATCTGTCCAGCGCCTGCCGCGCCACAGGCCGCTCGCGCCCCTCCGGCGTCATGACCATCTCGATGGCATCTGGCGCGGCGATCGAACGGCAGAGGCCGCAGCCGATACAGAGCCCGCTCTCGACGATCTCGCTCAACGACAGCGGATCGGCCGGCGGCGCTTCTGTACCTTGTCTTCGATTGGCTTCGATGAGGCTCATCTGGTCCGCCGCTCTCAGACCGGTTCCGCGATCAGGCGGTACTGGTCGGGGCGGCGATAGAGCGCGAAGTTGAAATTCACCTTCCGGCAGGTCTCGATCAGGTCGAGATCGGCACGATGTACAATGATCTCGTCGCCGAGCGACATCGCCAGCGCGGCGATCTCCCCGGTCGGTGCGATGATGCAGGAGCCACCGATCAGAGCCTGGCCGTCTTCCAGCCCGGCCTTGGCGGCGGCCGCCACCCACAGCGTGTTCTGGTAGGCGCCGGCCTGCATCGGCAGATGGTTGTGGAACATTCTGAGATGCGCCAGCGCCGGCGCCTCGTCGAGCAGCAGCGGCGTGTTGTAGCCGAGCAACGCCACCTCGGCGCCGTTGAGGCACAGCATGCGATAGGTTTCCGGCCAGCGGCGGTCGTTACAGATCGCCATGCCGATGCGGACGCCGCGATAGTCGAAGACCGGAAAGCCGAGATTGCCCGGCTCGAAATAGCGCCGTTCGAGATGCGTGGTGGTGCCCTCTTCCGGCTCGGCGGAGCCCGGTACATGCATCTTGCGATAGCGGCCGATGAAGCCCCCGTCCGGGCCGACGAGATCCATGGTGTTGAAATGGCGCGTCCTGCCCGCTTCCTGCGCGATCTCGCAATAGCCGAGTGCGAAACCGACCTTGAGGCGGGCGGCGGCATCGTAGAGGCGCTGCGTGTCCAGCCCCGGCATCGACTGTTCGAAGAAGGCGTCGATCTCCGCCTGATCGTCGATGCGCCAGCGCGGGAAGAAAGTGGTGAGCGCCATCTCGGGGAACACGGCAATCTCCGCACCCGCGGCAGCGGACATCTCCAGCAGGTGGACGAGGCGATCGACCGTTTCGGCGCGCGAGGCGCTTCGCTGGATGGGTCCGGTCTGGGCGACCGCTATGGTCAGGCATCGAGCCATGGCGTCGTCTCCTCGACTGGTTTTCCCGAGCGGGCCGGATCGGCCGCGGTGCGCTCTACGAATTGTCCGAACCCAGGCTGCACCCGCAGCTTGCCGTCGGCGACCACAGGCACGCCGCGCACCAGCACGGTTGTCGGCTTGCCGGTTACGCTCCGGCCCTCGTAGGGGGTGAAGTCGACGCGCGAGTGCAGGGCCGAATGGCCGAGCATCCAGCTCACCTCGGGATCCCACAGCGCCAGATCCGCATCGAGGCCGACCGCTATGCGGCCCTTGGCGTGGGCCAGGCCATAGATCGCGGCGGCATTGCGTGAGGTGAGATCGAGATAGCGGTCCAGTGTCAGCCGGCCGGTCAACAAGCCTTCCGAGAACAGCAGCGGCAGACGCGTCTCGATGCCGGGAATGCCGCTCAGCGTGGTGGTAAAGCCGGGCGTCCGCGATCTGGCGATCTTATCAGCGAAGAAATAGGGTGAATGGTCGGAGGACCAGAGATCGATGCCGCCATCGATCAGCGCCTGCCACAGATGGTCATGGCTGCGCGGCGAACGCGGCGGCGGCGAAAAGACGAAGCGCGCCGCATCCAGGGCCGGCCGGTCGAGGTCGGCGGCGCCGATGAACAGATATTGCGGGCAGGTCTCGGCAATCGCATCCACCCCTCGCACGCGGGCTCGCGCCACCTCCTCGGCCGACTGCCAGGAGGAGACGTGGACGATGGTCATGCGCGCGCCGGTCATTTCGGCGAAGGCCAGCGCGCGGTGCGTGGCCTCGCGCTCCATGGTCTCGCTGTGGGCAACGACATGGTAGCGGATATCGGTGCGGCCGAGATCGATGAGCCGCTGGCGCGTGCGCCTTATGGCAGCGTCGTTCTCGGCATGGACCATGACGATCCAGCCAAGCTTGCGGGCGGTGTCGAGCACCCTGAAGAAGAGATCGTCGTCGACGGCAAAACCCTGATAGGTCATGAACAGCTTGACGGAGGCGATGCCGCGGCCGGCGAGCTGCGACAGCTGTTCCTCGACATCCGGGCCGGTGCCCATGGTCACGACCGCGTGCAGCCCGTAGTCGATCACCGCGCGCCCTGTGGCGCGATCAAGCGCTCGATCGATGGCGCCGACAGTGCTCATCTCCGGACCCGGCATGCCGAACGGGACGATGCAAGTCGTGCCACCGAACGCCGCCGAGATGGTGCCGGACTCGAAATCGTCCGCATTGCCGGCTCCGCCCCAGACCGGCTGGTCGAGATGGCAATGAGCGTCGATGCCGCCGGGCATGACCCAGCGGCCGCCGGCGGCGATCACGGATCTGCCGGCAAGCCCGGTGCCGATGGCGCCGATGCGGCCCTCATCGATGGCGATGTCGCATTCGGCCCACCCGTCGTCGAGCGCAACCCGTCCGCCTTTGATCACCAGCTCATGCATTCGATTTGCCCACCCCAACCGGCGTCAGCCGACCGCCGCAGTGACCATGATCTCGACGCGATACTGGTCGCCGGCAAGCCGCGCCTCCACCGTCGCGCGCACCGGCATGGCGCTGCGATCGATCCAGGCGTCCCAAGCCGCATTCATCATCTCGAAGTCGGCGATGTCGCGCAGCCAGATCTGGGCGCTGAGAAGCTTCGACTTGTCGGTGCCGGCCTTGGCCAGAAGCGCATCGATCTTGGCCAAGATCTGCTTCGTCTGCGCGTTAGTATCGCCGGAAAGGTCGTCCGCCGTCAGGCCAGAAACATAGACGGTGCCGTTGTAGCGCAGCACCCTGCAGAAGCGTTGCCCGTTCTCAAGGCGTTCGATCGTCATCTCCTGGTCTCCCTCTCGATCTTTGGCAGGCGACCTATCGTAGGGAGCGTGCAAAAGGACTGTAAAGCCTGTCGCACGGCACAACCCGGTTTTCCGCCGCCGGGATGGCCAAAAAAAATGACGCCATAGCCGTGTCAATCTTCGCTTGTGACAGACATGGCGAGGTGTAGCTTCTGTGTGGGAGAGCAGCCGCCGGACAGCGAGACTGCCAAGGGGAGCCGTCGCAATGCATAAGAGTCCAGCGCCGGTGATTGATCCCGTTTGCGAACGACGCCGCCCGTCCTAGCCGGCTGACAGCGGCATAAATGGGGTCAATCTCTCAATCCGCGATGCGCTTGTGGCGGAACGCCGAGCGCTCCCGAGCCATGCTGCCGATCATGGCAAGCGTCTGTCTCGCCTGCATCGGCAGCGCCATGCTGACGACCGCGGTGTCGTTCCACCTCGGCAAACCCGGCGTCGACCCCGACGTCGTTCAGATCGTGCTGACGGCCTATCCATTGGGCTTCCTGATCGGATGCCTGATGACGCGTCCATTGGTCGCCCGCCATGGTCATGAGCGGACCTTCCTGCTGATCCTGACGACCGCGCTGCTATCGGCCCTGGGCTTCGTGTTCACCGACTTCATGCCGGGCTGGTTCTGCTTCCGGCTGCTCGGCGGCATGTCCATGGCCTCGATGTTCGTCGTCTGCGAAAGCTGGATCAATCTCTATGCCGAACAGCACAATCGCGGCGCGATGTTCTCGATCTACATGCTGACGACAGCGATCGCCGTGCTGCTCGGCCAGATCCTGGTCGCGCTAGTCGGTCCGAAATCTCCGCATCTGTTTCTGGTTGCGGCGGCGACGGTGCTTCTGGCGTTCGCGCCCAAGTTCGCCGGGCTGCGCTGGCCGACATTGCCTTCGTTGCCGAACGATCCCGCGCCCGGAGCGAAGGCCGACAGGCGGCTCGGGCCGCTGGCGCTTTTCAGGCTGGCGCCGGTGACGGTCGTTGCCATTTTCCAGGCCGGCATCACCAACATGAACATCTTTGTGCTGACGCCTCTTTACGGGACGCAGATCGGGCTGTCGGCGGCGGCCACGGTCTGGCTGGTGACGACGATCAGCATCGCCGGCATGCTCGCGCAGACCCCGGTCGGCTGGCTGTCGGACCGGTTCGACCGCCGCCTGATGCTGCTGGTGCAAGGACTGGTGGCGGTGACGGCCTGCGCCACGATCGCATGGGTCGGCACGCTGTCGGTGCCGCTGTTGTTCGTGCTGTTCTTCGTCTATGGCGCCACGGCGCTGACGATCTATCCGGTGGCGATGGCCTTCGGCGCATCGCAGCTTCATAGCCGGCACATGGTCGCCGCCTCAGGCACGCTGCTTCTGCTCTATTCGATCGGCAATGTGGCGACGCCGGGTGTCGCCGCGGGATTGATGGCGCATCTTGGGCCTCCGGCCATGTTCCTGCTGCTCGGTGGCGGCGCTGCCCTGGTCACGGTCGCGGCCTGCTACAATCTGCTACGCCGGCCGGTGACGGTGCCGGTCCTGCAAAGTGTCGAGGAACGGGTTTGAGGTCGCCGCTATGAACCGACTGCAAGGAAGCGTTGTGCTGATCGCGGGCGCCGCAAGCGGCATTGGCGCCGCCATTGCCCGGCGCTGCGTCGCGGAAGGCGCCAGCGTGGTCTGCGCCGACCATGACCTCGCGGTGGCGCAGGCGCTTGCCGACGAACTCGGCTCGTCGGCGGCCGGTTGCCAATGCGACGTGACCGATGCCGACTCTGCCAGAAGCGCCGTCGACATGGCAAAGCAGCGTTTCGGCCGGCTGGACGGACTCGTGCACAATGCCGCCGCGCCATCGACCAACGCCAGCGTCGTCGATCTCGACGAAAAGTCCTGGCGACATGAGCTCGACGTCAGCCTGACCGGCGCGTTCCTGATGAGCAAATATGCGGTGCCGTTGATCGCCGCGGGCGGCGGCGGCTCGGTGGTGTTCATCGGCTCGCAATTCGGGCGGGTCGCGACCACCAGGGCCGTCGCCTATTGCGCCGCCAAGGCGGGGCTGATCCATCTCGCCAAGGCGATGGCTGTCGACCATGCGCCGGACAAGGTGCGCGTCAACAGCCTATCGCCGGGCGCGGTGGCGACGACGCGCCTGCTGCGCAGATTTCCGGACTTCGACGCCGCCAACGCAGGTCTTGGACCGGCCCATCTGCTCGGCCGCATCGCGGAGCCGGAGGAAATCGCCGCGGCCGCAGCCTTCCTTTTGTCATCGGACGCATCCTTCGTCACCGGATCCGACATGCTCGTGGATGGCGGCTATGCGACGCGCTGACCCGCTTCGTTCAACTTCAAAGGAGTTCGCATGACCCTGCTCGTCACCGGAGGCACCGGCTTTGTCATGAGCGTGGTCGCGCGCGCATGGCTCGACCGCGACCCGCAAGCCCGCGCCGTGATCCTCGACCGGTCCGGCCTCGACGCCGCGGCCGAAAAGCATTTCGCCCCGGTGCGCGACCGGCTCACAGTGATCGCCGCCGATGTCCTCGACCCGATGACCTGGTCCTCGACGCTCGACGAGCAAGGCATCACGGCGATCGTGCATGGCGCGACGATCACGCCGATCTCGCGCGGCAGCGCCTCGGAGGCAAAGCGCCAGCCGGAGGCCGAGGACCCGGCCCGCATCGTCGACGTCAATCTCATGGGCACGGTGCGGATGCTGGACTGGGCGCGTACGAGGCCGAACGTGAAACGCTTCGTCTATGTCAGCTCCGGCTCCGTCTACCGCCATAACGGACCCGACTGGGGCGGCGAACCGCTGCCGGAAGACGGCTATGTCGCACCGCTGACGCTGTACGGCATCTCGAAATTCGCCTCCGAGATGGTCACCAACCGCTATGCCGACCTGTTCGGCCTGTCGGCGGTCTCGGTGCGGCTTGCTTCCGTCTACGGCCCGATGGACCGCGCCACCGAGAGCCGCAACTTTCGCCATGTTCCCAACCGCGTCGCGCATATGGCTCTGGCCGGCGAGACGATCAGGCCGAACAGCCTGGAGCCGGTCGGTGACTACACCGTCTCGACCGACGTTGCCGACGCGATTATCGCGTTGATCGATGCACCGCGCCTCAATTACCGCCACTACAATATCGGCTCCGGCTCCAGCCAGACCATCGGCGAGATCATAGGCTGGGCAAGGGAACGCGTGCCCGGACTGAAAGTCGAGGTGACATCGGGAGAAGACGCCAACATCGTCCAGGATGTGAGACTGAAAGGCGGCATGTGGGGCGCGTATGACATCGCCCGCATCCTACGCGACACCACATGGCGGCCGCGTCCCGGCAAGGAAGCCTTCCACGCTTACATGGACTGGATAGAAGCCAACGAAACGAGCTGAGAGGAATCTGCCATGACGCCGAGTGCTGCCTCGCAACCGCCGCAGCCGCGCGACTTCGTCGGCTATGGTCCGCGCCCGCCCTTCATGACCTGGCCGGGCGGCGTCAAGCTCGCCATCAACCTCGTGCTCAACTACGAGGAAGGCTCGGAGTATTCCTGGCTCGAAGACGGCCGCAACGACAATTGGGGCGAATACAATCTCACCTCGAGCCCGCCGGTGCGCGATCTCGGCACCGAAACGCATTTCGAATATGGCAGCCGCGCCGGTGTCTGGCGCCTGGCAAGGCTGTTCGATCGCCACGACGTCCCGATCACCATCTCAGCTTGCGCGGTGGCGCTGGAGCGCAACCCGCCCTTCGTCGAATGGATGAAGACGCGACGTCACGACCTGCTCGGCCACGGCCTGCGCTGGATCGACTACACGACCATCGAGCGCAACGAGGAAGAGCGCCAGCTGCATGAAGCGATCGCGCTTTACGAGAAGCTCCTGGGCAGGCGCCCGTTGGGCTGGAATTGCCGCTCGCTGCCCAGCGTCAACACGCGCGACCTTTTGGTGCGCGAAGGCGGCTTCCTCTACCACTCCGACCCATGCAACGACGACCTGCCCTATTTCCTCGACCATCGGGATACGGAGATCCTGGTCGTGCCCTATTCCAAGACACTCAATGACAGCCGTTATCTGGTGGCGCCGGGCTACAGCAATCCGCGCGACTTCGCCGAGGACTGCCGCTCGGCGATCGACTACATGCTCGACGAAGCGGACGAGACCGGCGGTCGCATGCTGACGATCGGCATCCATGCGCGCTGGATGGGCCAGCCAAACCGGGCGTCCGGCCTGCGCGAAGTGATCGAACATGTGAAGCAGAACCCGGCTGCTGCCTTCATGCGCCGCGAAGACATCGCCCGATTCTGGCTCGACAATCATGCCGGCTTCGAGCGGCGCGGCTAGAGCGGTCTAACGGAAGCAAGACGGCATGTTCGAGACGCTGATCCGGGGAGCCACCATCGTCAACGCCGAAGGGTTCGAGCGGTGCGATGTGGGCGTCAGCGACGGCCGTATCGCAGCGCTTCTCCCACCCGGCGAGACGGCTTCGGCCAGGATCGTTGTCGACGCTACCGGCGCCTATCTGCTGCCCGGCCTGGTCGACGCGCACGCGCATCTGCGCGAGCCCGGACTGACGCACAAGGAGGACTTTTCCTCCGGCACGCATGCCGCGGCCCTAGGTGGCGTGACGACGGTGCTCGACATGCCGACCGACGAACCGTGGACAGCGACGGGCGAACAGCTTGCCGACAAGATGGCGATGACTGAGGCCCGCCTCCACGTCGACGTCGGCCTGCAGGCCGTGCTCAGCCGCGACCTGTCGCTCATCCCGCGCCTGCTCGATCTCAGGCCGGTCTCGTTCGAGCTGTTCACCGCAGATGTGCCCGATGACTTCCTCTTCGCCACGCTCGACGCCGTGGCCGAGGCGTTGAAGGCTTTTGCCGGCAGCGACACCTTGATCGGCATCTCGCCCGGCGATCAATCGATCCTGACCGGCAGCACCATGCGCGACCGCTCCGGCACCATCGCCGCCTTCCAGGCCAGC
This sequence comes from Mesorhizobium erdmanii, assembly GCF_013170725.1. Taxonomy (NCBI): domain Bacteria; kingdom Pseudomonadati; phylum Pseudomonadota; class Alphaproteobacteria; order Hyphomicrobiales; family Phyllobacteriaceae; genus Mesorhizobium; species Mesorhizobium erdmanii. The sequence continues at coordinate 5,502,679 of NZ_CP033361.1, forward strand.
CGGCCGCCGCTGGCCGAAGCCAACGGCATCGCCCGGGCGCTTGTGGCCGCCGCCTCGGCGGAGGCCAGAATTCATGTCCGCCAGATCAATTCCGAACTCGGCGTCGAGGCCTGGAGCCGGCTGCGCGGCATGGCCGACGCCAGCGTCGAAACCACGCCGCAGAACCTCTTCTTCAACGCCGGCGACTATGAGATGCAAGGCGCCAATCTCAAGGCCTCGCCACCCCTGCGCTCGCCGCATGACGTGGATGCGCTGCGCGCCGCGCTGCGCGCGGGACTGATCGACATCGTCGCCACCGACCACGCGCCGCACACGCCGGCCGAAAAGGCAGCCCCCTATGCGGCTTTCGCCGACATTCCGGGCGGCATGCCGGGACTGCAGACATTGCTGCAGACGATGCTGAAACTGGTCGACGACAATCTGATCACGCTGCCCGATCTGGTGCGCCTGTGCGCCCGTAATCCGGCCGAGCGCTTCGGGCTTGGCCGGCGCAAGGGCCGGATCGCCACCGGCTACGATGCCGATATGCTCATCCTCGATCCGCGCCGCTCCAGCACCATCGCCAATGCCGATCAGGTGTCGCGGGCGGGCTATACGCCCTTCGACGGCTGGACCGTCCAGGCGCGGCTGACAAGCGTCTTCCTGCGCGGCCGCGAGATCGTGCGCGAGGGAAAACGGATCGGGCCGAAAATCGGAACCATCGTCACCCGGGAAAGCTGAGGAAACATGCCCCTGCTCGCCAACAAGACCGCCATCGTCACCGGAGGCAGTTCCGGCATCGGCCGCGCGATCGCGCTGAAATTCGCGGCCGAGGGCGCGAGCGTCGTCGTCGCCGACACGGTCGAGCAGCCGATCGAGGGCGGTGAGAGCACCGTGGAGTTGATCCGCTCGACTGGCGGTGCCGCCGTCTACCTCCGGACCGATATCGCTGACTGGAGCGCCGTCGATGCGCTGGTCGGTGCGACCGTCGAGCAGTTCGGGCGGCTCGACGTGATGGTCAACAACGCCGCGATCTACACCAGCACCAACCTGATTGACACCACGCCGGAACAATGGCAGCGGGTCATAGGCGTCAACCTGACCGGTTTCTTCTACTGCTCGAAACGGGCGGTGATGCAGATGCTCGCCCAGGCGCCGGTCAACGACGTGCGCGGCCGTGTCATCAATATTTCCTCGCAGCACGGCATGGTGGCCTGTCCCGGCGACCTTCCCTATTCGGTGAGTAAGGGGGGCATCGTGCAGATGACGCGGCAGATCGCGGTCGACCACGCCGACGATCTGATCGTCTGCAACGCCATCGCGCCCGGCAAGATCATCACCGGCAAGCCGGGCGTGGCCAACGACCCGGACGCGATCGACTATTCACGCCGGCGCACGCCCTGGCCGCGGCTCGGGCATCCGAACGATGTGGCAGGAGCCGCACTGTTCCTTGCCAGCGACATGGCAAGCTACGTCACCGGCATCAACCTTATGGTGGACGGCGGCTGGATGGCAGGCTGACTAATGCTGGCTGCCTGCGATGCGCCAGGTTGGGTTTCCGTCATTGCCTGCTGAACGTGCCGGTGTAGGTCTGGCCGGCGAGCACATAGGTTCCGGCCAGGGTTTCGCCAGGCAGCATCGTCAGACTGATGTCGGCGCCATTCGGCAGACGCCCGAGCTTCAACGTCGTCCCGACAATTCTTCCCGCGCCGGCTGCCTCTCCCGGATTGTTGTCGCCCAGATTGCTCCAAGCAAAGGTGACTGTCACCTGGCCATTCGGAGAAATCGTCTGCACTGCGACCTCGGCTTCAGACGTGCCCTCCAATCGTCCAGCCCACATGCCCGAAAAAGCGGCATACTTGGCCGGAACGCCTTTCGCCGGGGGAGTGATCGTCACGGATTGATCCATGATTGCCGAACCCGCGGGAGCCAAACCGGGTTGAGGGGCAACGGGACCTGGCGCGGGTTCGACAGCGGCGGGTTGCCGCTCTGCAGGAGCCGATTGGCACGCAGCCAAGGCAAGCGCCATCAAGCCCAGCATCCTATTCCGCATCAAATTCTCCCTGTCGTTCACGGGCTACCGGCGGACCGCGTCCGCCACATTGCACGTCACTCTACATCACCGACCGATGCAATGCGTATATCTCGCTGACGCCAGAGCCGTCCGGTTAAACGGACCGACGGCGAGGCTGTCTGAAAGAGGCATCACGTCTGCACGGGCGCGATTGTCCACTCATCGCGGCGGCCGCGCTGCCGGGCTTCAGTCGTACGATAGGGACAGCCCCGCGAGGAGCGGAGCGTAGGCGGCGAGCCTGCGGGATACGAACTCCGTGAACAGCCGCACGCGCTTCGTCTTGCGTGTCTCCCCCTGCGTGAGCAGCCAGAGCGTTCCGTACATGTGCAGCTCGGTGCCCGGCACCCTCACCAGCAGGGGGTCGGCGTCTCCAACGAAGCACGGCAGTGTCGTGATCCCAAGCCCCTGCCGCACAGCAACGATCTGCGCTTCGCCGTCCGTCGTCCTGAACGGGACCCCCGTGGTAGGAACCTCACCCTCGCGGACCCAGTCCGGAATTCCATGCATGCTTATGACGATCCACCGGATGGGATCAGCCGCGCCCGCACGCCATGCGGCTAGCCGATCGCGGGATATGTAGACGGCGCCGAACAGCTCCGGTCCCTTCAGTCCGTGAAGATTGAGCGGCAGGGTTTTGCGATCGTAGACGACGCGGATCGCCACGTCGGCCTCCCGGTTGGTCAGATTTGCCAGCTCCCCGGACGACAAGATCTCCATCTCGATGTCCGGGTGCAGACGCGCGAAATCGGCGAAGTCCGGCATGAAGAGGTGTGTCGCGAGGGTCGGGGCCAACGTCACCCGCAGAAGCCCGCGCACGCTCTGGTCGCGCCCGAAGACGCGCGTCTCCAGCTGATGCGACGACGCTTCCATCTGGTTCGCGAGTTCGAGCACCTCCTCGCCCGCCGCCGTCAGCCGGTAACCTGAAGGCAGCTTCTCGAACATCTGCGCTCCGAGGCGTTCCTCGAGCTGGGCGATGCGTCGCAGCACGGTCGAGTGATTCACCCCGAGGCCTTCGGCGGCGGCCCGCACCGAGCCTCGGCGCGCGACGGCAAGAAAGTAGCGAACGTCATCCCAATCGATCATGGTGCAATCTCGCACCGCGCGGTGCGCCTTCCAAATCCCAAATCTAACACATTGAACCATATCTCGTACGTGGGCAGCACAGTGGTCCTCGTAGCGCAAGCCGACAAGTGCAGCCCAATCCCGAACGGCGATGCTGATCGTCGCTCCTGGCGCCCGTGGTCCAGCCGGATCGATTTCGCACCACCGATGTGCGCGCTTCCGCACTGAACGCCTGACGTCGGCAGACTTATTTCCAGGCTCTCGGGGTTCTTCCCGAACGACCAAAGGCAGAGCCTGAAAGGAAAAGTCATGGGAAAGCTAGACGGTAAGGTTGCAGTCATCACGGGTGGATCGAGCGGGATGGCGCTGGCGAGCGCCAAGCGGTTCGTTGAAGAAGGCGCCTATGTTTTCATCACGGGCCGGAGACAGGAGGCGCTGGACGAGGCGGTCAAGCTGATTGGCCGGAACGTGACCGGCGTGCGTGGCGACGTGGCCAATCTCGACGACCTCGACCGCCTGTTCGACACGGTCAAGCGGGTAAAGGGCAAGATCGACGTCCTGTATGCGAGCGCCGGCACGGGCGAAGCCGTCCCACTGGGCGAGATTACCGAGCAGCACTTCGATGCGGCCTTCAACCTGAATACGCGCGGCACGCTGTTTACGGTTCAGAAGGCGTTGCCGCTGTTCAACGATGGCGGATCCATCTTCATGACCGGGTCAGTTGCTTCGGTGAAAGGTTTTCCCGGTTACGGCGTGTATGCGGCGAGCAAGGCGGCGCTACGCTCATTCGCACGCACTTGGCTCAACGAACTGAAGGGCAGGAATATCCGCGTGAACGTGCTGAGCCCGGGGCCGATCGCCACACCGATGCAGGACCAAGTTCTCACCCAGGAGGCGAGGCGGACGTTCGAATCCCTGATCCCGCGGGGAACGATGGGACGCCCTGAGGAAATTGCCGCGGTCGCCCTGTTTCTTGCTTCCGACGAGTCGAGCTTCGTGAATGGGGTGGAGTTGTCTGTCGATGGCGGCTTCTCGGCCATCTGAAATCGCGCCGGTCACTGGAAGCGGCTAACCGGCGGAAACTAGCGTGTCCATGGCGGTACGGCGGGAAGCCGACGCGAAGGTCGCCACGCAGCGAAACGGATAACCCAGCGCCGTTGAAGGCCGGGGAATCAATACCAACACAGATCGGAGAAATATCATGAGCTACGCAATTGTGGGATTCGGGAAGATTGGCCAGGCCCTCGCCCACGCCTTCGCCCGCAGGAACATCGACGTGACCGTCGCGAGCCGCCGGCCGCCCGAGGCGTTGGCGCAGCAGGCACGGGCGATTGGACCCACGGTCGTCGCCAAGTCGCTGCGGGAAGCACTCGAGGCCGATACGATCATCCTGGCGGTGCCGTTCGGGGAGCATAGCGAGGTTGCGAAGGCACTGCCGAGCTGGAAAGGCAAGACGGTCGTCGACGCGATGAACGCGTTGGTTCCACCCGAGGAACTGGACGGTCTCGTGTCCTCCGCCTTCGTCGCGAAGGCGTTTACCGGCGCCAAGTTCGTCAAAGGTTTCAATCACCTGATCGCGGCCGCCCTGGCCACCGATCCGATCGTCGAGGGCGGCCACCGGGTCGTCTTTCTGTCGAGCGACGACGAAGACGCGACCGTTCCCGTGGCGTCCTTGGCCAGACAACTCGGGTTCGCACCCGTCAAGCTGGGAAGGCTCAACGAGGGTGGCGCGCTGGTTCACGCACGCGGTCGCATTTGGGGCCCGCTCATCTTCCAGGACCTGTTCAAGAAGGAGCAGTAATCGATCCGCAATTCGCAGAGGCGCGGCGGGACATGTGGGTGAAGCTCAGGCGGCCGGCTGCGGTGCTGCCCTGAGCAGCATGCCGAAGAGGTCGCGCGGCTCGTCAGGATCGGCGAGCAGGTCGAGTTCCTCATACAGGCCGGTGGCCTGGAGCTGGTCGCGGACATACCGCAGTGCTGAAAAATCCTCGGTGGCGAAGCCGACGGAATCAAACAGCGTGATCTGCTCCGGAGCCTTGCGGCCTTCTGCCTGGCCGGTCATCACCTGCCACAGCTCGGTGACCGGATGGTCGGCATCGAGCTGCTGGATTTCGCCCTCGATGCGCGTCTGCGGCGGAAACTCGACGAAGATGTCGGAGCGCAGCAGGATGTCGCGGTGGAGCTCCGTCTTGCCGGGGCAGTCGCCGCCGACCGCGTTGATGTGAATGCCGGAGCCCACCATGTTGTCGGTGAGGATGGTGGCACACTGCTTGTCGGCGGTCACCGTGGTGATGATGTCGACACCCTCCACCGCATCCTGCCCGGTCGTGCATATGGTGATCTCAAAGCCCTTGCCGGCGAGGTTGCGGGCACATTTTTCCGAGGCCTGGCTGTCGATGTCGTAGAGCCGCAACCGGTCGACGCCAAGCAGCGCCTTGAATGCGACGGCCTGGAATTCGGACTGGGCGCCGTTGCCGATGATGGCCATGGAGCGCGAACCCTTGGGAGCCAGGTATTTGGCGGCGACAGCGGAGGTGGCCGCGGTGCGCAATGCTGTCAGGATCGTCATTTCGGTGAGCAGCATCGGATAACCCGAACCGACATCGGCGAGCACGCCAAAGGCGGTGACCGTCTGGCGACCTTCGCGCATGTTCTTCGGATGGCCGTTGACATATTTGAAGCCGTAGAGGCGGCCGTCGCTGGTCGGCATCAGTTCGATGACGCCGTCATGGCTGTGCGAGGCAATGCGCGGCGTCTTGTCGAACAGCTCCCAGCGGCGGAAATCCTCCTCGATATAGGCGGCGAGTTCGGTGAGGAACCGCTCGACGCCGATGGCCAGCACCAGTTTCATCATGCGGTCGACGCTGACGAAGGGGACGATGGCAAGGCGGGAAGGCTGGGTCATGAGATGCTTCCGGAATGGCTGCGGGTCGGGCGGTCCATGATGCGGCGGCCCATCAGGCTGGCGGTAAGGTCGACCATGAGCGTGGCGGTGCGGCCGCGCTCGTCGAGGAACGGGTTCAGCTCGACCAGATCGAGGCTCGAGACGAGGACGCTGTCGGACAGCATTTCCATCACCAGATGCGCCTCGCGGAAGGTGGCGCCGCCAGGCACCGTGGTGCCGACGGCCGGCGCGATCGAGGGGTCGAGGAAATCCACATCGAGGCTGACATGCAGCAGGCCGTTGGCCTTTTCGACCAGGGCCAGGAAGGCGCGCAGCAAAGGGGCAATGCCATGCTCGTCGATGGTGCGCATGTCATGCACGGTCACGCCCGCCTCGTTCAGCGCCCGACGCTCGGCCGGATCGACACTGCGCAGGCCCATGACGCAGATGCGGGACGGATCGACGGCGACGGGCAGGTCCGGGAAATAGCCGTCGAAGCCCGGCCGCCCGCTGGCATAGGCGAGCGGCACGCCATGCAGATTGCCGCTGACAGTGGTGTCGAGCGTGTGAAAATCCGGATGCGCGTCGAGCCACAGCACGAAGAGCGGCCGGCCGCGTTCGGCGGCCCGGCGCGCTATGCCGGATACCGTACCGGCCGAAATCACATGGTCGCCGCCAAGGAAGATCGGCATGGCGTCCCGCGAAGCCGTATAGGCGGTCTCGGCGATCGCCGCGGTCCATGCGGAAATCTCCGGCAAGGCCTTCAGCGCGAGATTGCCGTGGACGACAGCGCGCGCCGGAGCGGCTTGCACCGCGCCCCAGTCCTCGACCTCATGGCCAAGTTCCGACAGCACCGAGACAAGCCCTGCCGTGCGCAGTGCGCTCGGCCCCATCTCGCATCCCATCCTGCCCGCGCCGTCCTGCACCGGCGCGCCAACGATCCTGCAGCGCATGATTCTTTTGCCCTCGCGATTGATGCGTGGAATGAACCATCCTCGCCCGGCGGTTTGAACAGGTGAAATTGGCATTTCGAAAAGATTGGTTTATCGTTCTGGGCAATCATTCTGATCAAAATGGATGGCAATCATGGACGCGCTCGACGAAAGGCTGGTCACGCTGCTCAGGCACGAGGCGCGGCGCAGCATCTCCGATCTCGCGATCGATCTCGGCGTCTCGCGCGCCACCGTGCGGGCGCGCATGGAGCGGCTGGAAAAGTCGGGAGAGATCATCGGCTACACTGTGGTGCTCCGCGCCGACGCCGTCGATCAGAGGATACGCGGCGTCATGATGATCGAGATCGAAGGCCATGCCGCCGATCGCGTGGTCAAAGCGCTCGGCGGTCTTGCCGAGGTCTCGACCATTCACACCACGAATGGCCGCTGGGACCTGGTGGTCGAACTTGGCACGGCATCGCTGACCGATTTCGACGCGGTGCTGCGGCGGATACGGCTGATCCCCGGGATCACCGGCAGCGAGACGAGCCTTCTTCTGGCAACGCCGCGGACGACCAGGGCAAGGTTGACTTAGCCTGGATCACGCTAGCCCGGGCCTGGCGGCGCAGCCGCGCCTGACGCTATTCGAAGGAATAGGTGAAACCGTCCTTGGAGGCCCCTACGGTCACCTTTGTCATCTTTTCACCCGCTAGCGACCGGTTGAGCACGCCGCGGCTCAATTCCGGCAGAAGCGTGTTCGTCAGGATGGCATCGATCATCCGCCCGCCGGATTCGATCTCCGTGCAGCGGGCCTTGACCATATCCATGACACCGTCACCGATCACCAGTTCCGCGTCGTTGGTTGCGCGCAGCCGCCGAGCGATCTTGGCAAACTGATGGCGGGTGATCGCTTCGATCATTGAATCGGAGAGCGGATAGTACGGTATCGTGACCACCCGACCGAGGAAGGCCGCCGGAAAGACCTTCAGCAGCGGGCTGCGCAAGGCAGTGTCGAGATCGTCCAGCCCGGCCCGCACCGTGCCGTTGCCGGTCCGGTCCATGATGACTTCGGAACCCACATTCGAGGTGAGCAGGATCAGCGTGTTCTTGAAATCGATCCGTCGGCCTTCGCTGTCGTCCATCATCCCCTTGTCAAAGACCTGGAAGAATATCTCGTGCACGTCCGGATGCGCCTTCTCGACCTCGTCGAGCAGGATCACCGAATAGGGTTTGCGGCGAACCGCCTCGGTCAGGATGCCGCCCTTGCCATAGCCGACATATCCGGGCGGAGCTCCCTTCAAGGTGGAGACAGTATGCGCCTCCTGGAACTCCGACATGTTGATCGAGATCAGGTTCTGCTCGCCGCCATAAAGCGTCTCGGCCAAGGCCAGTGCGGTTTCGGTCTTGCCGACACCCGAGGGGCCGCACAGCAGGAACACGCCCACCGGCTTTTCCGGCGCGCCCAGCCCGGCGCGACTGGTCTGCACACGCCTGGCGATCATCTCCATGGCGTGATCCTGTCCGACCACGCGTTCGGACAGGGTGCTCGCGAGCCGCAGTGCCTTTTCGGTCTGGCTCGACAGCATCCGGCCAGTCGGAATTCCCGTCCAGTCCTGAACGACCGCAGCCACCGCGTTACGGTCGACCGACGGCAGGATCAACGGCGTCTCGCCTTGCGCAGCGGCGAGTTCGGCCATGAGGTCGCGTAGCCGGGCGAGGTCAGGGGCCGGATCGGATGGCGCAGGCTCGGCAACCATTTCGGCCTTCACTTTGGCCGCCTTGGCCTTCGGCTTTACGGCCTTCGCCAGTTCAGCCTTCGTCGTTTCAGTCCTGAGCGGTTCCGTCTTGAGCGGCTCGGTCTTGGGCACCTTGGTCTTTTCCGCGTCCGTTGCTGTAGTCTCCGTATCGGCCTCAGCGGTCGCCGCCTGATCGAGCGGCACACCTTCGCCGCGCAGCCTGGCGCGCAATTCGAGGATCTCGGCGACAAGGGCCTTTTCGCGATCCCAACGCTGCTGCGCGGCGGCAAGCGTGACCTCGGTTTCGGCAAGTCCGGTCTCGACGCGCGCCTGCCGGTCAGCCACCTCGATGCCGATCGCGGCCTCGCGGCCGATGATGCCGCGCTCCACCTCCAGCGCCTGCCGGCGGCGCAGAATGTCCTCTACCTCCGCCGGCGTGGCGTGCTGCGAGATGGCGACACGGGCGCAAGCGGTGTCGAGAAGGCTGACCGCCTTGTCCGGCAATTGCCGTGCCGGGATGTAGCGATGCGACAGGCTGACTGCCGCCTCGATCGCCTCATCGAGTATCTGCACCTCGTGGTGCTGCTCCAGCACACCGGCCACGCCGCGCAACATGAGAACGGCCACCGCCTCCGACGGCTCGTCGATCTTTACCACCTGGAAACGGCGCGTCAGCGCCGGATCCTTCTCGATGTGCTGCTTGTATTCGGCCCAAGTCGTTGCCGCTATGGTGCGAAGCTCGCCCCGTGCCAGCGCCGGTTTCAGCAAATTGGCGGCATCGCCGATTCCGGCGGCGCCGCCGGCGCCGATCAAGGTGTGGGCTTCGTCGATGAACAGGATGACCGGCGTTTCCGATGATTGAACCTCATCGATGACGGCCTTCAGCCGTTTTTCGAACTCACCTTTCACGCTTGCGCCCGCCTGCATCAATCCGACGTCGAGCATACGCACGCTGATGCCTTGCAGCGCGGGCGGCACGTCCTCCGCCGCGACACGCAAGGCAAAGCCCTCGACGACAGCGGTCTTGCCGACCCCGGCCTCGCCGGTCAGGATGGGATTGTTCTGCCGGCGCCGCATCAGGATGTCGACGATCTGCCGGATCTCGGGATCGCGGCCAACGACCGGATCGATCTTGCCGTCGCGGGCGCGCTGGGTGAGGTCTGTCGCGTATTTCGCCAGCGCCGAATCCCCGCCCGGACCGCGCTTCTGCGGCGTCTCGGCAGGGCCAGCGGCAGGCGGCGAGCCGGCTTCGAGCGAGCCTTCGGTGACATCGGCGAAGCGGGAAATGACGCCGTCGGCGTCGATCTTGTCGAATTCGGCGCTGATTTTCGACACCAGGCCTTCCAGCACCGGCAGCTTCAGGCAGGCGAGCAGGATGTGGGCGCTGCGCACCTCTTCGACGCCGAACTCCAGCGTCGCGAGGTTCCAGCCCTCCTGGATGGCGTGGAAGATGTGGTCGGAAAACTCCTCCACCGATGTTGCGCCATAGGGCAGCTTGTCGATGGCTCGGGTCATGTCCGCCGTCAGCCGGCTGGCATCCAGCCCGGCGTCTGCAACGATCATCTGCACATCCGAGCGCTCGGACAGCACCAGTTGCTGGATAAAATGGACGAGCTCGACGTAAGGATTGCCGCGCAGTTTTGCGGTGTCGGCGGCGGCCTTGAAGGCGCGGACACCCACGGCATTGAGCTTGCCGACCAGTTCCTTGCGCTTGAAGGTCTGCGATGACCGGCGCTGTTCCATCGAACGTGCTCCTGCGATCTGCCAGCCGATAAACTGCCACATAAGCCGTCACTTGACAAAGCGCGGGACGGATCGATGGCGCGACGTCCGGTTCAGCCGGCCCTTTTCACTTGTGGAAAGTCCCGCATCCCTGTCTGCGAACAGCCACGTGCCCGAGCGCCCCTGCGAGATGCGTTTCGCATACGGCTTAGGCAAGCAAGCCACCGATTTCAACGACTGGGAAGCGGTTTCGTTTAGCTTCTGTTAAATTTTTGGACAGCCATTGAATTGTGGTAAAGTGCAACCGTGTGCTAACGTGGCGTCACGTACGGTTTGAGGTCGGTCGCTGGGGGTTTGAGTGATTGATGCCGCGCTCTGGCTTAGCCCGCTCGACGGTGGAAACCCGTCAGGGGAGGATTTGCGCAACGACCCGGCTTTCCATGAGCTGGAGCGCCTGACGGAGCCCGAGGTCAAGGTCGTCCACGACGGCAACAACAAGCCCACGTCGCAAAGCACCATTCCTGTCGACTGGTCCGCTGTGCTGGCAAAAGCGGCGGACTTGCGCGCGCACGGCCGCGACCTGCGCCTCCTCGTCATCGTCACGCGTGCGCTGGCCAATGAAGAAGGGCTGGCCGGGCTCGCGCAAGGTCTGACCCTCATCGCGCAGACCTTCGATCAGCATTGGGAAACCATGCATCCGGCCCTGCGGCCCGGCGCCTCGCCTCGCGATGCCGCCTTGCGCCGTATCAACGCGCTGCTCGACCTGCAGAATGGTCAGGACGGGCTGTTGGCGAACCTGCGCCAGATGATTTTCTTTACGCCACGCTCGATCGGGCCGATCAGCGGACGCGACCTGGAACAGAGCGCGCTCGACGACCGTGTCATGCTCCAGGAAGCCGCCTCGGGATTGAACACTGCGGAAAAGGCCGCGCTGGTCAGCGCGCACGGGCAATTGTTGAACCGGGTGCGCGCCGGGTGTGCGGCACAGATTGATCAGGCCGGTGCGGAGATGGTTTCGCTGGTCGCCGACGCTCGGGCAGCGATCGCAGCCCTCGACGCGGTCGAAACAGCGCTGAACGCCCGCCTCGAAGGCGGCGGCGCTCCCGTTCCGGACTTAAAGCGGTTTCTGCAGCGTTTGCTGACGACCCTCGAACGGAATTCCGCGGCGGGTGCGGTGGCCAACGGCGCGGCCAAGCCGCCCAACCCGGCAGAACCGGCAACGCCTGCTCGAAACGGTCATGGAGCCGAGACTATGGCAAGTGCGGCAAGCTACACGGAGACCAGCACGGGGCTTCCCGACCGGATCTCCTCGCGCGACGACGTGGTGAAGTGCCTCGACCTGGTCGTCGCCTTCTATGACCGCACCGAACCATCGAGCCCGATACCGCATCTGGCGCGGCGCGTGCGCCGCATGGTGCACATGGATTTCGTTGAACTGATGGAAGATCTCGCCCCGTCGGGGCTGAAGGAATTCCGGCTCCTTGCCGGCGTTCCCGATGTCAAGAAGACGGCTCAGAAGGATGAAAGGTAACAGCACATGCCAGCCGAAAGCAAAGCGAAGGTCATCGAACGAAATCGTGCGCCGCGGGTGCAGATCGCATACGACGTGGAAACCTACGGTAGCCCGACGACGATCGAATTGCCGTTTGTGATGGCCGTGATGGCCGACCTTTCCGGCGCTTCGCAGACCAAGGAAGCATCCAAATCGGTGCTGGACCGGTCCTTCGTCGAGACCGACGCTAACCGCTTTCCCAAATTCATGGAGGCGCTCGGGCCGCGCGTCAAAGCCCGAGTGAAGAACACGCTGCCTCAGGCCGAAGGCCAGGAGCGTGACGAGGAACTGGCGCTCGATCTCACCTTCACCAAGATGGGTGATTTCGCTCCGGACAAGGTCGCCGAGCAGGTGCCGCAATTGGCCGAAATCCTCAAGATGCGGCGCCAGCTCGAGGAACTGCTCGGCTTCATGGATGGCCGCGTCGACGCCGAAAAACGCATCGCGCAGCTTCTGAACAACGAGCCGCTTCTTGGCAAGATCGCCAGCCAGGCACTGGCCGACGACGACAAGGCAGGGGAGTAAACCATGGCCGAACAGCAAAAGACCGCCGCCGTCACCGCCGAGGCCGAAGCCATCGACCTTGGAGAATTCAGCGGCCTCCTCGAGAAGGATTTCAAGGTCAAGAAGGACGACAGCGAGAAGCTGCAGCAACTCGTGCGCAATCTCGCCCTCGCGGCACAGTCGCGTTCCGACACCACGACCATTTCGTCCAACGCGATCAAGTCGATCAAGTCGCTGATCGCGGGCATCGACAAGATGTTGACGACGCAGGTCAACGAGATCCTGCATGCGCCGGAAGTGCGCGAGATGGAAGGCACATGGCGCGGCCTCTGGTACCTCGTCAACAATACCGAGACGGATCAGAAGCTGAAGATCCGGGTGATGAACATCTCCAAGGAGCAACTGGCCGACACGCTCGAAGACTATGAAGGCCAGATGTGGGACCAGAGCCCGATCTTCAAGAAAGTCTATACGGACGAGTATTCGATGCTGGGCGGCGAGCCGATTGGCTGTGTGATCGGCGCCTACGAATTCTCGAACCACCCGCGCGACGTCGGCCTGTTGCGCAACATTTCCGGCATCTGCGCCTCGGCGCACACGCCGTTTATCGCGGCCGCCTCGCCGCGCCTGTTCCGCATGGACAGCTGGCAGGAATTGCCGAACCCGCAAGACTTGCAGCAGATCGTCTCCAACCCCGCCTATGCCTCGTGGCAGTCGCTGCGTGAGAGCGAGGACGCCCGCTATATCGGCCTGACCATGCCTCGCGTTCTCGCCAGGCTGCCCTATGGCACCGATACCGTTCCGGTGAAGGGCTTCACCTTCGAGGAAGAGGTGCAGGGCGATCACAACAAATATGTCTGGATGAACGCCGCCTTCCCGATGGGCGTCAACATCAACCGTAGCCACAAGCTGTTCGGCTGGGGCACGCAGATCCGCGGCGTCGAGAATGGCGGCACGGTGCTCAACCTGCCGGTGCACAGCTTCCCGACCGACGATGGCTCGATCGCGATGAAATGTCCGACCGAAGTCGCCATCGACGACCGGCGCGAGGCCGAACTGGCCAAGCTCGGCCTGATGCCGATCCTGCATCGAAAGAACACCGACCTCGCGGCCTTCATCGGCGCCCATTCGCTGCAGGACGACGAAACGCGCGCCGGCCGGCTGGTCGACCCCGATGCACAGTCGAACGAACGGCTGAGCGCCAACCTCCCCTATCTCTTCCCGGTCTCGCGCTTTGCGCACTACCTCAAGGCGATCGCGCGCGACAAGGTCGGCTCGTTCAAGGAGCGCTCCGACATGCAGATCTGGCTGACCGAGTGGATCAACCGCTACGTGCTGGCCAACCCAGCCTTCGCCGACGACAAAGCGCGCGCCAAGCGCCCGCTTGCCGCGGCCGAAGTCCAGGTCGACAGCGTGGAAGGACGGCCGGGCTACTACAACGCCCGCTTCTACCTGCGTCCGCATTACCAGCTGGAGGGCATCAACGCCTCGCTGCGGCTGGTATCGGAATTGCCGTCCGTGAAGACTTGATTTGCAGCAACCAGACTTTGTTTTGTTTGAAAGCGGTGGAGAAAGACAATGCCTGTCAAGATTGATGGTTTTCTGAAGGTTCCCGATATCAAGGGCCCAAGCACCCGCGACGGCCACTCGGACGAGATCGAAATCCATGGCGTCGACTACAAGATGGTCGCGCCGTTTGATCCGAATTCGCTCTCACGCCGTGGCCGCGTGTCCATGGGCATGATCAAGTTCACCAAACACTACGACAAATCCTCGCCCTACCTGGCAAAGGCGTTGTTCGAGAACAAGGCGCTGGATGAAGTGGTGTTCTCCGCACGGCGGACCATCGATGGCGAGACCAAGGATTATCTGGTCGTCACGCTCACCGACGCCTCGATCATGGAATACGACATGTCGCAGGCCGAGGATGAGGAAGACCTGATCCAGGAAGAGGTCAGCTTCGCCTACAAGAAGATCAAGTTCGTCTATGACGGCAATGATGAAGCCGAAATGGATGTCTATGTCGGCAAGTGAGGTTCGGCGGCCCGGCGCGGGCAAGCAGCAGATCGCGGGCGGCCTGCGCGCAAAAAGCGAGGCGGTGCAGCCATCGCTATGGGACCGCCTCGTCAATGACCTGCCGGGCCTGACCTCGGAGATAGACGGGCTGCGCCATGTCCTGGTGGACGAGCTTGGCGCGGACCGTCTCGAAACCCTCGTTGCCGGCAGTGCGCGGACCATCGACGCCGATGCGGAGCTGACGCCCGACCAGAAACGGCGTCTGCACCGCCTGGCCTTCCAGACCCAGCACCGCACCGAGATCGAAAGCCGTGGTGTGGTGGTATCTGCCCGCGTGCTCAGGGAAGCAGTACGGCGCGACATCGAGGCGCTGTTCAACACCGAGCGCTTCGAGGCCACGCCGCTGCTTTCCGACCTGGAAAACGAGCAAGTGGCCGACAATCCGCCGTCGCTCGCCGACTTTCCGGAGGTGCGCCGAAGCGTGGTCAATTACGGCGTGCCTTCGTTTTCGGGCCGGTCGTCGCGCGACTTCGACCGCGACGTGCTAGCGCGCGAAATCCGCTCGGTGCTCGCCACCTTCGAGCCCCGCCTCAAGGAAAGTGCAACGAAAGTTACGGTTACGCTGGGCGACAAGACCGTGGGCCTGAAGATCGAGATAGATGCGGTGCTGATCATGACGCCCACGCCGGAACGCATGCGCCTGCGCACCACGATCAATCTCGATAACGGCTTGGCGCGGACCGAAATTAGGGACGCCTGAGATGGATCGGGTTTTCGTCGAATATTACGAGGAGGAACTGACCCATATCCGCGGCCTTGCGGCGGAATTCGCCGACATGCATCCGGCGGTGGCGCGCAACCTTTCCCTCGATACGGTGCCCTGCCCGGACCCATATGTCGAACGGCTGCTGGACGGCGTCGCCTTCCTCGCCGCGCGCACCCGGCTGAAGGTCGACGCCGAGCGCTCGCGATTTTCGCGCAGCGTGCTCGATGTCCTCTATCCCGATCTGGTGACGCCGGCGCCGGCGACGGCGATGGCCGTGCTGAAACCCGGCCAGCAGGTGCAGACCATGCCGGCCGGCCACGTCGTCAAGCGCAACACGCGGCTGGTCTCCAGCCTGCAGCCCGGCCTGTCGACGCGCTGCACTTTCTCCACCGCGCAGGACATGACCCTGTGGCCCATAGCGATCACTTCGGTCAGCTATTTTCAGGATCGCAGCGCGCTGGCGGCGGCTGGCATAGGACCGATCGGCGGTACCGGTGGCGAGGCGGCGCTGCGTCTGGCGCTGACGCGGACCGGAAAGGGCAAACTCGACGAACTGGCGCTCGACCAGCTTGACCTCTATTTTGCCGGACGCACCAAGGCGCCGCTTCTGTTCGACGCGATTTTCGGCGCCTGCGTGGCCATTGGCGCACGCCCGGAAGGCAAGACCAACCGGCTATCGCCCCTGCCGGGACCCGAAATGGTTGGCATCAGCGACGACGAGGCCTTGATGCCGCGTACCCGCCCGACATTCGAAGGCTACCGCCTGCTGCGCGAATATTTCGTCATGCCGGAGCGCTTTCACTATGCGCGGGTGTCGGGGCTGCAGCCGGTGGTGCGCACATGCGAGGGCGGACTGGAGATCATCTTCCTGTTCCGCCGCCCGGCCCCCGAACTCGCTGACCTGACACCGGCGGATTTCGAACTTTTCGCGACGCCGATCATCAATCTGTTCGAGCGTGAATGCAACGTCGTCGAGCTCGATCAGCGCAAGACGCGGCAGGTGCTGCATGCCGACCGCACGCGGGCACGCGACTTCGAGATCTATCGTGTCCTGCGCGTCGAGGACGCCGACAGTGAGGGCAGCGATGCCGAGATACCGGAGTTGTTCAGCCTCGGGCAGAACCGCGGCAGTGGCTGGGTCTATTCGACCGAGCGGCGGCCAAGGCGGGCAACGGAGGATGAACGCCGCGACGGTTTGACCCGCACATCATACACCGGGGACGATGTTTTCCTGGCCGTGTCCCGGCCGCTTGCAAGTGCCACCAACCGGCCGTTGAAACGTCTCGACATCATGGCACTTTGCACCAACCGCGATCTGCCGATCCTCGATGACAATCCGACCTTGACGCTGGAAGCTGGTGATCCGGTCGAATCCGTTCGGCTGCTCGGTGCGTTGCGTCCGCCGCAGCCGGCCATCCCCGCGGCACTGCCTACCGGGGCCGACGGCGAATCCCGCGCCGATGATCTCGCCTGGCGGCTGGTGGCACAACTGGCGCTCAACTTCCTCAGCCTCGCCAAGGAAGGCCGCGGCGTCGATCCGCTGCATGCGCTGCTCGATCTTTATGCCGACCGCGGCGATCCGAGCCTTGCCCGCAACGTGCATTCGATTGTGCGCATCGACTCGCGACCGGTGATCGAACGGCTGCAGATCGACGGGCCGATGTGCTTCGGGCGTGGCACTGAGGTGACGTTGCATGTCGACCAGTCGGTGCTGGCAGGTCAAAGCACCTTGCTGCTTTCGGCCTTGCTGGCGCGGCTGTTTGCCCGTCATGCCGGAATAAACGGCTTCGTGCGAACCCGCACGCGGCTGCTGCAGAAGCAGGAGGATGTGCCATGGCCGATGACGCCCGGCAATCGCTACCTGATCTAGACAAACCGAACCCGGACCGGACCGAAGGCCTGTCCGAAGCGTTCGACTTTTTCGAACTGCTGCGCCGTCTCGAACAGCGCAGCGGCCTGTTCGGCCATTCCGGACGCCCCGACCGCGAGCCGGCAAGGCTCGGCCAGCATGTGCGCCTCGCCTTTTCCGCGCGCGACCTGGTGCAATTCCGCGAGGCCAACGACAAGGCACCGGCCGGGGTCACGGTTGCAAATCTCGGCCTGCTCGGACCCGAGGGCCCGATGCCGCTGCATCTGACGCGCTGGGTGCTCGACCGCCTGTCGCAGCGCTGGTTCGCCGGCGCCGACGCACAGCAGACCAGCGACACGACGTTCGTCGACTTCGTCAATATCCTCCAGCACCGCATGATCGCTCTCTACTATCGCGCCTGGGCGGACGCGCATCCGGCGGTCCAGGTCGAGCGCGCGGTCGGTGGCCGCATCCGAGCCATGCTTGAAGCGATGGCCGGAATCGGACTTCCCGGCACCGGGAACCCTGATCTCGACACCGTCAAGCTTCGCCAGGCCGCGTCGCTCGCCAACCAGGTCGACGGTCCGGAACGGCTGACGCTGTTCCTGACGGAGGCATTCAGGGTGCCGGTTCAGATCAAGGAATTCATCGCCGCCTGGATAACAATCCCAGCCGGGCTCCAGACCCGCCTCGCAAAAGCCTATGCGGGGCTCGGCCGGGGGGCGACCATCGGCCCGCGCGTTTTCAACCGCCAAAGCAGGATCGAGCTGCGCGTCGGCCCTCTCGGTCTTGAGGAGTTCAAGGCGTTCCTGCCGGGAGGTCCGCGCCTCAAGCTGTTCAAGCAGGCCGTTCGCGACATGGTCGGGGAATCGCTCGACGTCGACTTGCGCATGGTGCTGGCGCGTGAAGCGGTGCCGCCGCCCCGTATCGGAACGGTCCAGCTCGGCCGGACCGCCTGGCTTGCGCGGCCCGCCGAAAGGGGAGATGCTGACGATCTGCGGCTGCGGACAATTGTCGGATGGCGGCCGGAAATGGCGGGGGTCGCGGCATGAGCCTGCTGCTGACGCTGGAGCAAGGACCACGCACCCAAGCGGTACGGCAGACCCGGCTGGACGAGGGCGAGTTGGTGATCGGCCGAAGCGCGGACGCTGGCTGGCAGATAAACGATCCCGACATGTTCGTCTCCCGCGCTCATTGCAAGATTTCGGGCGGGCGAGACGGATATTTCGTCACCGACACGTCGAGCAGCGGGCTGTTCATAAACGATTCCGACAGCCCGCTCGGGGCCGGCCAGTCGACGCGCCTTCAAAGCGGCATGCGGCTGAGACTTGGCGACTACGTCGTCTATGTCGACCTGCAGGCGCCAATCGCCCAGGCACAAACGGCCAGCCAGCCGATCCCGGACCGCTCACCACCAGCATCGCGGGCACCGATCAGCATCGGCCGTGACGACTTCTTTTCCGCCAAGGTCGAGGAAGAGCCGCGGCGGCCACGTCCGGCCGATCTGCCCAACCCGTTCGAGCAGCCAATTGCGGGCGCGTTCGAGCGTGCCGCCTCCAGCCAGCGCAGTTCGCCGGCTTTCGATGACCCGTTCAGCCTCGATCCGGTTTCGACGCCCGTGTCGAAAGAAGCCGCCCCTTACCCCGAACCCGGCGGCGCGGCGAGCCAGGCGGACCCGTTCAGCCTCGACCCCACGCCGTCGCTCGGCCGCGGAGCCCAACTTGCTCCTGCAAAGCCGTCCGACTTCAGTGATGATTTTGGTTTCGGACCCGCCGCGGCGACCGGTTCGGCAAACGGGGTCGGCCAGGCCGGACAGCGCGAGCGCATCGCCCAGCGTCCCGGCAATCCCTGGGATTTGCCAGTGCAAGCGGCTGATGGCCCGTCTCCAGCGCGCACGGGTGCCGCTGCCACACCGGCCCGCCCGCCGGCAGCGGCGCAGCCGGGGGACATGGCGCTTCGCTCCGCATTCCTGCGCGGCATGGGCGTCGAGGAAGCCGATTTTCCCGGGCGCGACAGCATCGTGGAAATGGAGAAGTTTGGCCGCGAATACCGGCTGATGATGGAAGGCCTGATGCAGCTTCTGCGCAAGCGGGCCGAGGAGAAGGGAAATGCTCGCGTCGCCCAGACCATGGTCGGGGCTTCCGAAGTCAATCCGCTCAAGTTCCTGCCCTCGGTCGACGACGCCATCGTTACGCTTATCGCCGAGCGCAGCCCAGGATTTCTCGCCGGCGAGCCAGCTATCGCCGACGCGGTGCGCGATCTTGCGCAACATCACGTGCGCGCCTGGCGCGGCGTGCAGGCCGCCTTGCGTCGGATGGTCGACCGTTTTGATCCGGCAGCGATAGAGGAAGAGCTGAAATCGAATTCGGCGATCGGCACGCTGCTTTCGGGCGGGCGCGGCGCCAAGCTGTGGGAACTCTACCAGAAACGCCATCGTGAGATCGCCGAGAGCGCCGAGAAAAGCTTCCTTGGCGAAATCGGCGCTGATTTTCGGGACGCATATGAGGAGGAGTGAGACATGATCGACCGACGCGAATTTATCGTTGCCCTGGGCGCGACAGGCCTGCTTACGGCTTGCCAGAGCGGCCCGCCAAAACCTTCGGTGATTACGATCAACGTGACCGGCGGGGCCGGCATGAACCCAGGACCTGGCGGTGGCGACCGGCCGGTGACGGTCCTCGTCATGCGGCTGCGCAGCACCGGCAAATTCAATTCCGCCGACTACTTTGCCCTGCAGGGTGATGCCGGCTCGGCGCTGGCAGGCGATCTCATCGGATCAGACCAGATCGCCGTCGGGCCCGGAAAATCCGCTTCCAAGACCATCACCGTCGAGCCGGATGCCGCGGCGCTGGGCTTCGTTGCCCTGATTCGCGAGCCCACCGGCAAGAATTGGCGCACCACCAAGTCGGTGTCGTCGGGGTCCAAATTCACGATCAATGTCACGCTTGGCAGCGGCGGTATTTCCGCTTAGCGGCCAGGGCAAGGGGAGCTCAATGCAGAGAGTAGCGGCATGAGCGATGCAAACAGGGTGCTGTGGTCCGAAGGGCTTTTTCTGCGGACCCAGCATTTCCAGCAGCAGGATCGCTTTTTCGAGGCGACTGTGCGCGGCGCGTTGCAGGCCGGGCAACTGCATACGTTCGGCTTTCAACAGCTGACGCTGGACCAGGCGTTGCTCGATGCCGGCCAGGTCGCGATCCTGTCCGCTCGCGGCATCTTCCCGGACGGCACGCCTTTCTCCATCCCAGACATGATGGACGCACCGCGACCGTTGCCGGTTTCCCCGGACACGGGGGCCGGACCGGTGCTGGTCGCCCTGCCGCTAGAGCCCGCCGGTGGTGTCGGCTTCGATCCGGCGCACGCCGCGGCCTCGGGAGCACGCTATCATGGGCGGATCGTTTCGGTGCGCGACGCCGTCCAGGGCGGTTCGGATCCTGAAGAAATCGAAATCGCCCGTCCGCAGGCGCTGCTGCTCGCACCCGGCAAATCGGTCGGCGGCTACACGGCCTTGCCGATCGCCGACCTCAAGGGGGTTCGCGCCGATGGCGGCGTCTCGCTGGATGAGAGCTTCCTGCCGCCGACACTGGTTACCGGCGCGGTGGCCTGGTATCGGCAATTGCTGCTGGAAGTCGTCACCGGGCTCGACCAGATCGCGGAGGCGCATGGCAAGATGGTCATGGGCGGGCCGGGGCGCAGCGTCGAAGACCTGCTGATGCTCAATCTTGCCAATGCGGCGCGTCCGCGGCTGGCACACATGCTGGCGCAGGATGTCTTCCATCCGGCCGAGCTTTACCTGGAGCTTGCCGGGCTCGCCGGTTCGATGGCGACCTACGGATCGAGCGCGCGGCGGCTGGGCGAGTTGCCGGCTTACGATCATTTGGCGCCGGGCCCCGCATACATGGCACTGGCGGATGCGCTGCGCTCGCTCATCCTCAGCCTGCGCTACATCGAGCCGAAATCGCGTGCGCTGCCGGTCATGCGGCATTCGACCAATGTCTGGAAAATCCGCATCGACAATCCGAAGCTGCTGGTCGCCAGCCGCATCGTCATCCGGGTCGGTTCGGAGCTGTCGGAAGACGCGTTGCGCAAGATATTCGTCAATCAGGCGACGGTCGGTTCGGCCGACCAGTTCGAAGGCCTGTGGAAATCGCGATTGCCCGGCATTCCGCTGAAACCGCTTCACTCCCAGCCGCGCGAAATCCCTTACGACGGCGATCGGCTTTGCCTCGAGCTGGACCAGAAAAGCGAGCATTGGGCATCGCTGCTCGATGCTCCCGGCTTCGTCATCGGCGTTTCGGGCGTATTGCCAAGCGAGCCGCAGGTGGACTGCTATTCGGTGAACAGGTGAGATGATGAGCCGCGATGATCCTTTCGGACTGTCGGAGGATCGCGAACGCACCCGCATACGGCTGACCGGCGCGCCGATGCCGCGGCCGATGGCGCCGCTCCTGCCGGGCGCGGCGATGAAGCGGTCCCGCACCCACCCGAACGCGCTTGTCAACGCATTCGCACCCTTGCTCGAATTCGCGCCCGAGCTTGAAAGCGCGCTGGCGCCGGAGAACCCGGAAGCGTTGCGCACCCGATTGCTCGAAGAACTGGTTCGGGCACGCGACACGGCAATGGCGACGGGGTCCTCGCTGGAGCGGGCCGATCAGGCAGCCTGGGTGGTGGCGGCCTTGCTCGACGATCTCGCCCTGAACACGCCATGGGGCGGCGCCAGCGCCTGGCCGCGCCAGCCGCTCGTGGTCATGCTGCGCGGCGATGTCGATGCCGGCACGCAGTTCTTCACGCGCCTCGACGAACTGGAACGCCATCCCAACCGCGACCGCGAATTGCTGGAGCTGCAGTACGATTGCATGGCGCTCGGCTTCCGCGGCAAATACCGCGTGCCCGGCCGCTCGGGCGACCGCTCGCTCAACGCCGTTCGCGTGGCGGCGGCACGCTTCCTGCGCGATGCCGACGCCGAAGGCGCGCCACTGTCGCCGAACTGGAAGGGTGTGATCGCCTCCGATGAACCACAGCGCTTCATCGTGCCGATCTGGGTCATGGCGCTCGGTGCGGCGGTTGTTGCCACGGCCATCCATATCGGGCTCGCTATGGGATTGAGCAGCCAGGCGGTCGAGCTTTCCGCCCTTGTTCGTGCCTTGCCGCCGCCTGAACGCGGCGACATCAGCCGAACGTCGCCCAAGGTGGACGCCCCGCCTCCGGAGAAAGTGGATTTTGCTCTGTTGCCGGAATTCCAGGCCGGGGCGCCGGCCGACCTCAAATCCGCCCTCAGCGGCACCGAGAGCGTTTCGCTGGCCAAGCTGATCATCCAGGCCTCCAACCCCGAACTGTTCCAGTCGTCGCGGCCAGAATTGACCGACGGCTTCGAGCCGCTGATCGGTTCGATCGCCAAGGTGATCCTCGCCAATCAGGAATTGATCGGGAACGTAACGGTGATCGGCCATACGGACGGCGTTCCGCTGCAGAAGGCCAATCCGCTGTCGACCAACCAGCGGCTGTCGGAGGCACGGGCCCAGACGATTGCCGACATGCTGGTCCAGAACGGGGTGCCGCAGGACCGCGTGCATTCCGAGGGCCGCGCGGCCACCGACCCGGTGGCCAGCGACAGCACGCGCGAGGGGCGAGCCTTGAATCGCCGCGTCGAGGTGCTCGTCGAAAAGAGGCTGTGAGATGTTCATACTGCGCTTCCTCTGGGCGGTTTTGACATCGCGCTGGCTGTGGACGCTGATCGGCATCACGCTGCTTTCCCTGGTCATCTGGGTGTTCGGTCCGATCGTCAGGGTCGGTCCCTACGAGCCATTCACCTCTGAGAATGTGCGCATCGTCATCATCGCGCTGCTGGTCATCTTCTGGCTGATCTGGCTGATCGTCGCCCAGCGCCGGGCGATCCGCGCCAACCGCATGTTCGTCGCCGAGATCGCGGCACCCGTGGCGGAAAAGCCGCTCAGCCCCGGCGAAGAGAACGTCGCCGCCGTGGGTGCCAAGTTCGCCGAGGTGATGGCCGAACTGAAGCGCCGCAAGCTCGGCGGACGCAAGTTCCTGCGCGAGATGCCATGGTACGTGATCGTCGGGCCACCGGCCACCGGCAAGACCACGGCCTTGCGCCAGTCCGGACTGAATTTTCCGATCGACCTCACGGATGATCTGCAAGGGGTCGGCGGCACGCGCAACTGCGACTGGTTCTTTTCCGAGAATGCGGTCCTGATCGACACCGCTGGCCGCTATGTCCAGCAGGAGAGCCAGCCCGACGTCGACGCGGCCGAATGGCTGGGCTTTCTCGATCTTCTGAAGAAGCATCGCGGCCGCCGCGCGCTCAACGGCGTGATCGTCGCGCTGTCGATCGACGTGCTTTCGGAGGGCGACGAAGCCATCAAGGCGCATGGCCGCAAGATCCGCCGCCGGCTGGCCGAACTCAATGACCGGCTCGAAATCCGCCTTCCGGTCTATCTGATGCTGACCAAGGCCGATCTGATCAAGGGTTTCGAGGCTTTCTTCGGCGGCCTGTCGACCGCTTCGCGCGAACAGGTCTGGGGAACAACCTTCGCGCTGGATGCGCGCGTCGACGCCAAGACCATCGAACGGGAAATTTCAACGCTGGCGACGGAACTGGAGCGGCGGCTGGTGCCGCGGCTGGAAGACGAGGACAAGCTCGCCGCCCGCGCCGAGATTTTCAGGTTTCCAGCCCAGCTGTCCAGCCTGTCCGAGCCGATCCAGGTGCTGGTCGAGGCGATGTTCGGCGAAAGCCGGTACGAAGAGGCCGCCTGGCTGCGCGGCCTCTATCTGACTTCGGCGACGCAGGAAGGGGCGCCCATCGACCGGCTGACCGCGGCGCTGTCGTCGTCCTTCGGCCTGCCGCCACGGCGGGCCTTGCCCGCGCCAAGGGTCGAGAAACGCAGCTTCTTCCTGAAGAACCTGCTCACCGAAGTCATCTTCAAGGAAGCCGGTCTCGGCACGTTCGATCCGCTGGCGCAACGCC
Organism: Mesorhizobium erdmanii; assembly: GCF_013170725.1. NCBI lineage: Bacteria > Pseudomonadati > Pseudomonadota > Alphaproteobacteria > Hyphomicrobiales > Phyllobacteriaceae > Mesorhizobium > Mesorhizobium erdmanii. Next base: position 5,526,734 of record NZ_CP033361.1, read on the forward strand.
GGCGCGCCTGGATATGGCGCGGTGCCGCGGCCGCATGCGCGGCTGCGGCGTTGCTGGCCGGCGGCTTGTTCACCTGGTCCTATTTTGATAACCGCAACGCGATCACGGCTCAGGCAAGCCAGTTCGAAGCGCTGCAAACGCCGCTGACCTCCGCCGCCGCAAGCCCGGCATCGGTGCAACAGCCGGCCATCGACGGTGCGCTCGAAGCCATGGCCACGGTCGCAAGCGCCCGGACGCCACCGCCGGGCGCGCCCCAGGATCTGCTAGGCCCATCGGCCTCGGCCGAAATGGTGCGGGCGCAGACCGACACCTACGACCACGCTCTGCGCAACGTGCTCGAGCCACGCATGGTCGCGCTGCTCGAGGCGACCATGTGGCGGCAGATCCGCGATCCGGATTTCATGCTCGGCGCGCTGAAGACCTACCGCATGATGACGGGCCTGTCGCAGATGGACCCCGATTTCGCCCAGAATTGGTGGGTGAACAGCCTGCCCGAATTCGCGGCCGCGGCACCATTTCCCACCGCCGATGCCGAAGAGCATCAGCTTGCCGCCATCCGCCGCATGGCGGTCGACGAAAGCTATGTCGCGCCCGACCAGGCGCTGGTCGCCGAAGCGCTGAAAACGGTGTGCACGATCTCGTTGCCGGCGCGGGCCTACAAGCAGTTGCTGGCCGATCCGGCTGTGGCCGGGCTCAAGGAGTGGATCCCGGCCAATTTCGCCGGCCCCAATGGCGGCAAGGTCTTTGCACGGCGTTCCGACAAGACGCTGCGCGTCGGCATTTCCGGAGCCTTCACCTATGCCGGCTTCCACGATGCCATTCTCGACCGCATCGACGATGTCGCCGCCCAGGCGGCACTCGATCGTGCGGTCTTTGCCGGCGGCTGCTCGGAGAATTCCGAGACCTCCGTCTCGGCGCTATCCGAGGATATTCTGAAGCTTTACTATGACGACTACATCGCGCAATGGGACAGCTTCCTGCGCGATATGCGGCTTGCGCCATTGACCGATCTCAATGTCGCCAGTGAAAATCTGAAGGATCTCTCGAGCGCCGATTCAGCGCTGAAGCGGCTGCTGACGGCGGTTGTCCAAGAGACCGAACTGACGCGATCCGACGAGGCGCCCGCCGACGACAAGGCGGCAGCCAAGGGCGCTTCGAAACTGCTCGGCAAGCTTGGCAAACTCGGCAAGCTGGCGACATCAGGTGCGAAACTGCTTCCCCGCGCCGGGTCAGCCACGGAGGTGGACCTGACCGGCAACCTGGTGGCCGTACATTTCAAGCCGCTGAAGAGTACCATTGCCGAGGTCGACGGCCAGCCACCGGCGCTGGATGCCGCCGTTGTCGCGCTGACCGCGCTTTCGAATGTCCTGCAGACTGTCACCGCGAACCCCAATCCGCAGGATGCCATCAAGAAGCAGGGCGGCCTTGCCGAGCTGACGGGCGCGGTCGCCAGGCAGGCGCAGATCCTGCCCGACCCCATAAATGTCTGGCTCAGCGGAATTGCCGGTGACACCAGCAATTTGACGCAGAAGGCGGTCACTTCGGAGCTCAACGCAATCTGGCGCGCCGACATACTGCCTTTCTGCCAGGCAGCGCTGAACGACCGCTACCCATTCAGCCCCGACAGCGCGGTGGACGTCAATGTTCGTGATTTCGCCCGCCTGTTCGGACCGGCCGGGCTGATCGACGGTTTCATCAACGACCACCTCATCAACTATGTCGACACCACCAGCCAGCCATGGAAATGGCGGGCCGATTTCGGCCTCGATCCTTCGGCGCTGGCGGCGTTCGAGCAGGCCAGGCATATCCGCGACGATCTCTTCCCCGGTGGTACCGGACCGGTGATGAGCTTCACGCTCGAACCAAAGGACCTTTCTCCCAACGTTACGCGCGTGACGCTCAATCTCGATGGCCAGACGCTTGTCTATTTCAACAACGCGACGCGGCCGCAGCCGATGACATGGCCCGGCAAGGACGGCACCGGGGTCATCTCGCTCGCCTTCCAGCCGATCGACGGATCACCCGAAATCATGCTCAACGAAACAGGCAGCTGGGCCTGGCTGAGAATGCTGCGCGCCGGTCGTTTCGCCGCCACGTCGCTGTCCGATGTCTACAGCCTGCGCCTGGGCACGAAAGGCATGTGGGCCGATTTCGAGCTCAAGGCCGCCAGCGTCGAGAACCCCTACAATCTGGAAATGTTCAAGAAATTCTCATGTCCGCCGCAGATATGACCTTGCCCGGCTTCTACGGCAAAATACCGGCCACCGGCGATTTCGTGACGCGGCGGCTGTCGGGCGAATTTGTCCGCGGCTGGGACCGCTGGCTGGCGCAGCATGTCGTTCCGCTGTTTGGCTCGGAATTCTGGCCAAGCACAACGGCGCTGCGCTTTCTCGCTGGCCCGGCTAGCTTCGGCGCATCGGCGGGCATCATCGTGCAAAGCGCGGACAGGGTCGGCAGGAAGTTTCCTCTGAGCGTCGTCGCACGGCTTGCCGAGGCTTCCGTTCAACTCGCCGACGCCGACGCGTGGTTCTCCGGGATCGAAGAGGCGGCCTTCGCCGCCCAGAACGGCGAGCTGACGCCAGACGAACTGGATGCCGCGCTGGCCGGACTGCCGGTGCCATCAGTCGAGCCGGGCGACGAGGTGATAGGCGACATGGTGATGTGGACAGCTCGTTCGGACATTTTCGACATCGATCCGCAATCGCCGCAAATGACGCTGGAACAGATCCTCACCGCCAGTTGGGAGACCAACTGATGCAGATCTGGAATCAGATGGGTTATCCGCACCAATTCACCATGGGCATGGACAAGGCTGGCCATGAGTGGATCGTCGTGGTTGTCAAAGGCACCTTCGACTTCCCCGCCAAGCCGGGCGGACTGGTGCAAAAATCGGCGGAACAGGTGCCGCTGGTGATGGCCGACACACAGACCGGTGTGCCTGGCTACTCGGCCACGTTGTGGGAGACCGACTTCGCCTTCCGCAAACCGCGCTGCGATGTGATCGCCAATGGCTTTGCCTATGCGCCGGCCGGCCGGCCGGCCGAGCGCGTGCCGGTCGGGATCAAGGTCGGCAACTGGTCGAAACTCTTCGAGGTTGTCGGCCACCGGGAGTGGCGTGCGGTCGGGCCGGTTTTTACCGCCACAGCGCCGCAACCCTTCCTGAAAATGCCCATCTCCTATGACGTCGCTTGGGGCGGTGTCGACAGACTAAATCCGGAGGACAAGCTGCCGGCCAGCTACAAGTACAACCCGGTTGGCACCGGCTGGTCGCGCACCAAGAACCAGCGGCTCATTCCTGGCTTGCGGTTGCCCAACACCCAGGCGGTCGGCGAGGAAATCCGATCGCCGTTCGGCGATTACAAGCCGATGAGTTTCGGACCGATGGGTCGTGGTTGGCCTGGACGGATCGAATATGGCGGCACCTACGACCAGAACTGGATCGACAATGTCTTCCCGTTCCTGCCGGCGGATTTCGACGAGCGCTATTATCAGATGGCGCCTCCGGACCAGCAGATCGACCTGCCGCGCGGCGGCGAGGAGGTCACGCTTATCAACCTAACGCCGGAAGGCCGCGTTTCCTTTCGCCTGCCAATGACCGCCCTGCCAATGACCTTGTTCAAGGGGCGCGAAAAAGCTTACGAAACCAATGCGCTGCCCGACACGATCCTGTTCGACCCGGAACACCGCCGCTTCTCTCTCGTGTGGCGTATCTCTCAACGCCTAGACCGAACCATTCTCGATTTTGCCGACTGCTGGGTCGGCCCGCCGACACGCGGCATGGAACGCGCGCGGGCAACGGGCAAGGAGTATATCCGTACACACGCAGTGCCGTTCAAAGACGCTGAGACGGAGTCGGCATGAACCTCCACATCGTCTCGACTGGCATGGTGACGGCGGTCGGTCTCGACGCACCGTCTAGCTGTGCGGCGATGCGGGCAAGGCTGGATGGATTTCGGGAAACCCGCTTCCTCGGCCTCGACAGCAATTGGCTGATCGGCGCCCCGGTGCCGCTGCCCCGCCTGTGGATCGGTCAGAAGCGGATGGTGCGTCTTGCTGCAGGGGCGATGATGGACGCGCTCGCCGCCGCACCGGGCGCGGAGGACGACCTGGTCCTCCTTCTTTGCCTCGCCGAAGACACCCGCCCCGGTCGTCCGGTGACCGATCCGGAAGCCTTCCTGCGTGACCTTGCCGCCATCGTCGACTTGCCAGTTCGCACCCGAACCCAAATGATCGCCCATGGGCGCCCGTCAGGTTTTGTGGCGCTCGATCGCGCCCGCAAATTGCTGACCGATGGCACGGCGGGCCATGTCCTGATCCTTGGTGTCGACAGCTACCTGACCATTGCGGGCATCACTCACTATCTAGACGCGCAGCGGTTGCTCGGCGCCGAGAACCCCAATGGGTTCATCCCCGGCGAAGCGGCGGCGGCTGTTCTGGTCGGCCGAAGTGGCGCGTTGCGCCTGACTGGGCTCGGCCTCGCCCGCGAACCAGCCTTCATCTATAACGGTCTCGGCGAAGAGGGTACGCACCTGCCTCTGCGCGGCGACGGGATGACGGCGGCCTACAAGGCGGCGATGGATGCGGCTAATGTCGATCTGGCGCATGTCGAATACCGGATCGGCGACCTTATCGGTGAGCAATTCTTCTTCAAGCAATCGACGCTCGCGAGCCTCCGCCTGGAACGCGGACGGACCGCGTTTCAGGACTTCTGGAGCCCAGGCGAGAACCTCGGCAATGTCGGCGCGGCGGTTGTGCCGGCGATGCTCGGCATGGCGCTGACCGCGGCGGTCAAAGGCTATGCCCCAGGCACCCCGGTACTGATAGAGGCGTCGGGCGACGACGGCGCTTGCGGGGCAGCAGTCCTGCACGATGTCCAGCCCTCCGTTGCGAGGAGGGCGGCCTGATGTCGGGCGTCTTCGCTAACGGGCTGGAAATATCCGGCAAGGCGGTGCAGGCGCAGACGATCGCCGCCATGCCCGACGTCTGCTTCACGCCGCCGGAAAATCCCGCGACGCCGCCCGGCGTGCCGGTCCCCTATCCGAGCTTCGGCATGGCTTCGGACACCGAAAGCGGCACAGGCACCGTTTTTATCGGCGGCGAGACTGTCAACATCAAGAACAAGTCCGACGAGTCGAAGACTTCCGGTACCGAGGCTGGGTGCGCAGCAAAGAAGGGCGTCATCACTTCGAAGAACACCGGCAAGAAATATTTCAATTCCTGGTCGAACGACGTGAAATTCGACGGCGAGCCAGTGATCCGGTTCAGCGACCTGGCGACGCACAACCACGCGTCGCCGATCGGGAATACAGGACCCTGGCCGGAAATCTGCAAGGCGAACCCGGCGGTCATGGTCTGCGCCAAGATACTGAACAAGATCGGGATGCAGATCCACGTCCACGGCGAGTCGCCCTGTGAAAGTCCGGACGAGTCCGAGCACTATTTCGAAAACCAGATGATGCAGACCAAACGGAAGGATGGCACGAACTACAAGCCATGGAAGAATTACACCACAGCCGGCGCGCCGTGCGTTTGCATGCAATCCTGGCACGAGGACGATCATTCTAAGCCAGCAGGCGCAGATGGGCCGAAGAGGGGAACGCCGCACAACAAGAAGACCACCGCGATGCGGGATTTCCTGGAGAAGAACGATACTCCGACGCTGGGCACTGCGGTCGACAAGACAAAAGCAGCCTATCGCGCCCACGATCCACGGATAAAAAAGCTGAAGCCGAAAGAGAAGCAGGATGAGGCGCTGGACTGTATGGAAACCATTCTGATGGCCTACCTGCAGGCGGTGGCTGAACCGGTTAAGGATCCAAAGGCACCGGGCGGAAAACGGCAGCCCACCAAAACCGAAATGAGGGCCACGAAACTCCGGGTCAATTCGTACTAAGGAGACAGAAGCATGGAAACGAGCAATCCGATCGACGAACTTTCGCCGGAAGAAATCCATATCGACGCAATCGAGGGTTTTCATCTCGGCGGCACGCGGTATTCCGCCAGTTTCGAGCTGTCCGACCATGACGAAGAATACTTCCGGTCCTACCTGCTCGAGGTCGACTTCGGCAAGACGCTGACGTTCACGATCCGCAAGCAGATCGAAAAAACGTTCATGTCGCATGCCAGCCTTGCCGTGGACCGTCACCTCGCGCTGCAGATCGGCGGAAAGATGCATGATCTGACGCCGGGCGGCGACAGCATCACCAATCTGCCTGAAGGCGTCTTGCGACGGATCTACCATATCGATGGCGGTCCGCAATATGTAATAGGCGATGAGGGCGTCTGCTACCTGCGCGACGGGGGCGCGTGGGAGTTGGTTCCACCGTTAAACGATTTGGCCTTGAGCGATATCCACGGCCCAAGCCGTGACCTGATTCACGCTTGCGGCGATGAAGGCACTCTCTTGCGCTTGCGAGGCCGCGCCTGGGAACAGATTGAACTGCCCGACCAGCGCTCTTTCACCACGCTTGAAGTCACCAATGAAGGACTAGTCCACCTCGGCGGCACGGATGGCCTCGCACTGGCGCTTCGCGACGGGGAACTGATCGAGCTTGCGGCGCCCGAGCGCGATTTTTTTTGCATCCGCAGCTTCAAGGGCCGCCGCTATTGGAGCGACGCCAATTGGGGCCTGAACATCCAGGACGGCGACAATGTCGTGCCTTTCCGCGAGCTTCGGCACGCCTTCGCCATGCATACTTCACCCGAAAAGTTGGTGGTTGCGGGCTGGAAGGAAATCTTCGTCTTCGACGGCACGGAATGGTCGGGATTTCAATTCGGCTATGACGGCAACATCTTCCTGAGCCGCCTCGACATGACCCGGTACGGCGGCTAGCGACCGCCTTGAAGCGTCTCAGCCAGATAGGCCCTGACCCTGACCAGGTCCAAATTCGCCACCCGGAGCCGTTCCGACCCCGGCGTCAGCATCCGCAGAACGAACAGTTCCCCCGCTTCGGGGTATTCCCCATACCGATCCCTCGCGATACTCAAGCCATCGGGCCCTGCAACACGCAACCCGTCCAGGTGCGCCTCCAGCCGCTCGAGCAGGCGCGATAGGCGCAACGCGTCAAGTTCCGGGTTTTCCTCGGGGAAAAGCAGCGCGCGGTCGTAAACCGTCCACAGGAACGCCGCCTGTTCTGCATGCTGCCGCAAAATATCGGGAAGAACCGGCGCCGGCATCAGTTCAGATTCACCGAGCCGCCGCGGATGCGGTTTGTGGCAGTGGCATGGCTGACAACATATGTTCCACGAACGGTCAAATGGCCGTCTTTTTCCATAATGATAACCGATTTGCCGCATCGCAACTCCAGTCGCTCGCTGGCAGTTATCTTCACTGTCTCGCCGTCACGGATGATATGAGTGTCCGTCGGCTTCCTAACTGGATCAACGATCCTGCCGACGATCAGCGGTTTTCGCAGATCGCCGTTCTCAAACAACAACGCGACTTCCGAACCGATCATCTCTGAAGACAATTCGGCCAGGCTGCGAGCAGGCAGGGCCGTTTCCTCAGGGTTGCCCGGAAACACCACCAGCGGGGCGCTGTCGTCGAAGCCGAGGAAAATGCCGATAACCACCCCATCAACCCGGTCCTTTATGTCAGCCATGTGAGCCTCAATTCTGATTTATCTTCGAGCCCTTCATCGTAATGTCGCTCGACGCTTTGACATCGATCTTGCCGGACCCCTTGATAGTAATATCCTTGCCTTCGATATTAATGGTGCCGTCCTTCTTCATCGAGATCGCCGCCGAGCCGCACTTGATCACAATTGAGTCGCCAGCCTCGATCAACAAATCCTTGCCAATCTTGATGGCGCCACCTTCGCCGACCTCTAGCAAGCTGCCTTTTGCGATCTTAAGTGCGCGGGAGCCGCCGACCTCTGTCGCATCATCTTCGGCAATCTTAGCGCTGCGGCCCTTCCCGATCTCGGAAGTCTGCGCCCCGCCGACAGCGAAACTCTGATCTGCGCCGACATTGACACTTTGGCTAGCCGCTATACTCCAGCTATCCGCTGCCCCGATGTCGTGGCTCTGCGCCGCGCCAACCGTGACCGACCGCGTCGCACCGATTGTATTCGTCTGCGGCCCGCCGACGCTTCGTGTCTCGGATGCACCGACCGTATCGATGCGGGCAGCCCCGACAGTCACCGTCTGGACAATCCCCACCGTCTGCGAGTGGTTGGAGCCGATCGTCTCCGTCGAGTTCGAACCGATGCTGATCGTCTCATTCGCCCCCACCGTCAGCGAGCGGTTCTTGCCCACCGTCTCGGTGTCGTTCGAGCCGATATTCGTGGTCTGGTCGACGCCGACCTTGACCGTCTTGTTGTTGCCGACGTCCTCATCGAGGTTGTGGCCGACGGAATGCTTGGCGTCGTGGTCGATGCGGTCGGACTGGTCGTGCTTTACGAGCTTGGTGCGGTCGTGCTTGATCAGAAGGTTGTGGTCCTTCTGCGCCTGGAAGTTGACCAGTTCGGAGCCGGCCTTGTCCTCGAACATCAGCTCGTTGTAGCCGCCGCCGCCTTTCGAGGAATTAGATTTCCAGCCCGATTGCGTTGCGTTGCCCGGCAAGCCGTAGGGCGGCATCTGCGAGGCGTTGTAGACCCTGCCGGTGATGATCGGCAGATCGGGATCGCCTTCGAGGAAGTCGACGATCACCTCCTGGCCGATGCGCGGTATCTGGATGAAGCCCCAGCCGCTGCCGGCCCAGGTCTGCGAGACACGGACGAAGCAGGAACTGTTCTCGTTCTTCTTGCCCAGGCGGTCCCAGTGGAACTGCACTTTCACCCGGGCATACTTGTCGGTGAATATCTCCTCGCCCGAAGGGCCGACCACCGTCGCCGTCTGCGGCCCGCGCATGATCGGCCGCGCCGTGATGCGCGGAGCGCGATAGGGCAAGGCTGTCGGCGCGACGCCCAGCACGACCTTGAAATTCTCGCTGTGGGCTTCGTTCTGGGTTCTGTAGCCCGGATCGAACAGCCTGTATTCGGCGCTGACCACCAGATACTCCTGGTTCTGGTCGTCGCGCGGAAAGCTTTCCAGCTTGAAAGTACAGCCGGAGTGGAGACCGCGAACGGTGCCGACGGCCGTGATGCGCTGGTGCACGGCCTGGAGTTCCTCGCGCCGGATGCCGGCCAGGGTGTCGCCGCGCCCGACATCGAGATGCGCGCCAGGCTGGCGATAATTCTCGCCAGAGGCTTCCTTGTGGCCGAACGGCTGGGCGGACTTCGCCATCAGATCAGCGCCAGGCTTCTTGAAATCATAGTCGGTGTGGGCATAGGCGCCGGGCCGCACCGAACTCCCTGGAATCCATTCGGTGATGTATTCGACGTCGCGGCGCGAGCCCTGTCCCTCGAAGTTATAAGGTATCTTCTCGTAACCCGGCGCCGGCTTCAGCTTGCTCATCGCATCGCACAGCACGAGCGTGTGCTTGCCCTCGTCATGCTCGAAGAAATAGAAGATGCCTTCGTGCTCGAGCAGGCGCTGTACGAAATCCAGATCGCTCTCGTCGAACTGCACGCAGTATTCGCGCGAAGGGTACGACCCTTGCAGCCGCTTCTCGAATTTCGCCGTACCGTATTTCGAGAAGATCTTCTCGACGATCTCGACAGCAGTCATGTTCTGAAAGATGCGGCAATCAGTGGTGTTGCCGAGGAACCAGAGCCACGGCCTGACGACCGCTTCGTAGTACGCCAGGCGGTCTTCGATGCGGGTCAGGCGAAATTCCGACACCAGGCCGCTGAACCACCGTTTCGGGTCGGATTCACCTTCGACCGAAACCATACCCCCCAGCATCTTCAGCGGATCGATGTCGGAGCTGGGGCCGACAAACCCGACGGTATAGGCAAAGCAACGGCTGATCTCGTCGCGGCCGACAAGATGCGTGAAGGTCAGCTCGGCGCCGACCGGTGTCTGCACAACCGTGGCACGTTCGTTCGGCATGGGTCGTGCCCCTCCTGGACGCGGCCGCCGACGCGGTGGGTTTGAAGTTCCCGCCATCTACCCAGGAACTTTTCAGGCCCGCCGCACCAGGCCATGTTGAGCCTACCACATGTTGTCGCGCCGGCCAAAGAGGAGGCACGGCGGAAAAACCTTACCATGTCGACGCATCGCCTCGAAACGCTGCTGTCCTGTTGGATGTGCAAACTGCTAGAATGTGGAGTATCGGTCAGTGCTCGACGGCGACCCTGGATGTACATCAGTTTGCAAATCAACAATGTCGACGCCTTGCCTGCGGGCATCCCGACCGGCTATGCGGCGCGGGATCGCAGCTTCGAAATCGGGCGCGATGCTTGCGACTGGACCTTGTCGGACCCCGACAAGTTCATCTCCGGCCGGCATTGCGAGGTCCGCTACGAGGCAGGCGCGTTCTGGCTGCATGACGTCTCGCGCAACGGAACCTACATCAACGGATCAAACCAGCGCATGACCGGCCCGCATCGGATGGCCAACGGCGACCGGATGCTGATTGGCCGCTATGTCATCTTCGTGTCGATCGACGAGGAGCGCGCCGCGACCGGTCATCCCAGCCCCGGTTCGACGCAGCGCGAAATGCCGGTCGCGGAAGGTCGGCCGCTGGAATTCGGACAGGGGCCATTCTTCGATGCCACGGAGCAACGGTCCGGGCAGCGGGTTCCACCATCGACGTTCCCATCGCAACCGCCTTTGCCCTCGACCAGGGACGAAGTGCTGCGGGAAATCGCGATCGGAGCCGGCATCTCGCCGGAATTGCTGCAATCGCGCGACCCGCATGAAGTTGCCGCCGAAATCGGCGCTGTGCTGAGGACGGTCGTAGAGGAACTCGCCGTGCTGCTGAAGGCGCGCGCGGCGGCGAAGATGCTGGCCAAGAGCACGCAGCGAACGATGATCAGCGCCGCCGACAACAATCCGCTGAAGTTCGTTCCGGGAACCGACGACATCCTCGAAATCATGTTCGCACGGCGCCGGGCCGGCTATCTCGATGCCAGGCGCAGCATCGAGGATGCATTCCGCGATCTCAAGACGCACGAATTCGCCACCTATGCCGCCATGCAGGCGGCGCTGTCGCGGCTGCTCGACGACCTGTCCCCCGAAGCGATCGGAAGAAAGCTCCCGCCGACGTCATTCTCGTCGAAGAAGAGCCAGGCCTGGGACGCTTCCGTAGCGACGTGGCGAACCATGGAGGAAGCGCACGAGAACGGCATGCTGGACATATTCCTGGCCTATTTCAGCGAAGCCTATGCCAAGGCCGACAAGCAGAAAACGGACGATCGGCGATGAGCTCGAAGGACGATCCTTCCAGTCCGGCGGGCAAGACCGTTATTCGCGCCACGCCACGACGTGAGCGAAAACCAGCGCCGGCCCCTGAGGTACCCGTCGCGGATGGCGGCTCGCGGACCGTGTTCGATCCCGGCATCGGCCGGCATATACCGCCCGGCTGGACATCCGGGACCGTGATTTATCAGGCTTCCGTGCCGGCAGGAGGCGGCGCTTCCGCGACAACACCCATGCCGGCCCCGCGGCAGGAGGCCCTGTTCAATCTCACCGACAATGTCCGCTATTGCGCGGAAAACCCGATCCTTGCGGCGGCGGCACCGTTGCTGATGCTGTTCGGCCAGTTCAGGCTTGTCCCCGTCGAGAGACAGGCAGAGCCATTGGCCGAACATGTCGCCGAGGCGATCGATAAATTCGACAGGGTACTGGAGAAATCAGGCGTTGCCGAGGAGGATGCGCGGATCGCGAAATTTGTCCTTTGCGAAACCGCCGACGATCTCATCGGCAACCTGCCCTGGCCGCGCAAAGACGCCTGGGCGCAGCACAGCATGCTGTCGCAGTTCTTCCACGTCGAGCCCAACGGCACGGGCTTTTTCGAAGCGCTGAACAAAATCCTGGCCAGCCCGGAGGCGCATTACGACCTGCTCGAACTCATGCATGTCTGCCTGTCGCTCGGGTATGAGGGCCAGTATCGAGGCCTGACACGCGACGACACCAGCCTCGAGCGCGTTCGGCGAGACGTCTATGAAACGCTTCGCTATTTCAGGCCCCGCGCGGCCGAAGACATCTCGCCCCGCTGGCAGGGCCTGGCGGTGACGGTGACTCAATCGTCGACACGGCTGCCGCTCTGGGTCGTTGCGGCAGCGGCGTCGGCACTGCTGACGGCGGCGTTCTTCGCGTTGCGGGTCTTCATCACCAATGAAGGCGACGCCGCCGCTGGAGAATTACTGGCACTCAACCCTTCGACGCCGATCGCCATCGAGCGCGCCAGCGTGGCGCCGTTGGCGGAGCCGGTGAAAGTCACCCCACCCCAAGCCACAACCACGCAGATCGATCGCATCCGTTCGGCGTTGGCCAAGGACGTCGAAGGCGGCGGGCTGGCAATCAGCACGAAGGGCAACTTCATCGTCGTGGAAATCAACAATCTTCTGCTGTTCCAGCCCGGCAAAGCCGACGCCAAACCAGAATTCCAGCGCATTGCCGCTGATATCGCAGCGGCGCTGGAACCCGAGCGCGGACCAATCAGGATCGTCGGGCATACGGACAATGTGAAGCCGCGAAAGTCGAGCCCGTTCAAGTCCAACTTCGATCTTTCCGTCGCCCGGGCGAAGGCCGTCGAAACAATGATGGCGCCGAAGTTCAGCGATCCTTCGCGGCTGACGGTCGACGGCAAGGGCGAGGACGAGCCGATCGCCGACAATGCGACGGCGGAAGGCCGCGCCAAGAACCGCCGTGTCGATGTGATGATCGCCCGGGAGGAAACATTGTGAGCAGGGCCGAGTGGAAGCGCCGATGACGCGTTGGCTGCTGCGGATATTCAGCATGATCGCGCTGGCCGGTTTTTCGGCGGCAGTGTGGTTTGCCGGACCTTTGATCCGTTTCGCCGATAGCCGTCCTCTCGGGCCTGCCTGGCTGCGTGCGGCAATCATCTGCGTGATCGTGGCCGCCGTGGCGCTCTTCTACGGATTGCGTTTCTGGCGGATGCACAAGGCGCAACAGGCGCTGGAGACCGCCGTCGCCCGCAACGACGATAGGAATGACGACTCGCAGGTGCTCGAGGCGCGCATGAACGAAGCGATCGCCGCGCTCAAACGGTCGAGCGGCAAGCGCAACTTCCTCTATGAGATTCCCTGGTACATCATCATCGGTCCGCCCGGCGCGGGCAAGACGACAGCACTGGTCAATTCTGGCCTCAATTTTCCGCTGGCCGGTTCGGGCGATGCCCAGCCAGTCGCCGGCGTCGGCGGAACGCGCGCCTGCGACTGGTGGTTTACCGACCAGGCCGTGATGATCGATACCGCCGGACGCTACACGACGCAGGATTCCAATGCCGAGAGCGACAAGAAGAGCTGGCTCGCTTTCCTGTCGCTGCTCAAGGCATACCGCACACGCCAACCGATAAACGGCGTCATCCTGGCCATCAGCCTTGCCGATCTCATCGGGCTCGACGATCAGCAGCTTGACGCTCATATCGTCGAGATCCGCAGTCGCCTGCGGGAAATCCACGAGACGCTGAAAATCCAGTTTCCGGTGTATCTGCTCTTCACCAAGGCCGATCTTGTTTCCGGGTTCATGGACTATTTCGGCGCTTTCGACGAGCCGCGCCGGCGCAAGGTCTGGGGCGCGACATTCCAGACCAGCGATCGCACCAAGAACATGGCGGCCGAGGCTCCGGCCGAATTCGATGCGCTGGCAAGACGCCTGGTCGAGGAATTGCCCGACCGGCTTCAGGAAGAGGCCGACCCGGTCGCGCGCATATCCGTCTTTGGCTTTCCGGCGCAGTTTGGCGCGTTGAGGGGCCGCGTTGCGCATTTTATCGCCGGCCTGTTCGATCCAGCCCGCAGCCAGGTGAATGTCAGCCTGCGCGGACTCTATTTCTCCTCAGGCACGCAAGAGGGAACCCCAATTGATCAGGTGTTGGGTGCGATCGGCCGAAGCTTCGGCGGCAATTCCCGGGCCCATATGTCCGGAACCGGCAAAAGCTTCTTCTTGCATGATCTGCTGACGGGCGTCATTTTTGCCGAATCCGGATGGGTCTCCTACGACAAATCGGCTGTAAGACGTGCGGCGATCGCCAGATTTGCAGGACTTTGCGCCATCGCGTTGATCGCGGCGGCGGCCCTTGGCACCCTGGCCCTGAGCTTCACGGCTAACAGGTCGCTGATAGCCTCCACCACGCAGGCCATGGGCCAGTATCGAACGACGGCGGACGCGCTGCTCGGGAGTACCGAGGTCACCGATGTCGACCTCGAAAACGTCATTGGCCCACTTGACCAGTTGCGCGATCTGCCGGCCGGATTCGAAACCGGCGGCGTGCCGACACCAATCGAGGAGACGTTCGGCCTCAGCCAGCGGGAGAGACTGCTTTCGGCGTCCAAGGCGGCTTACCGGCAGGCGCTGGAACGGATGTTGCGATCACGCCTGCTGATCCAGGCCGAGCGGACCATCCAGGCCAAGATGGCCGATCCCGGCGCGCTCTACGAGCCGTTGAAAATCTACCTGATGCTCGGCGGCAAGGCGCCGAAGGTCGACGACGCGTTGATCGTTTCCTGGATGAAGCAGGATTGGGAACAAAACCGCTATCCAGGCGAAAACAACCGCGCAGGACGCGAGCAGCTCGAAAAGCACCTGCGCGCCATGCTTGCCCTGGACGATGCCTATGATCCGGTTTTCGAACTGAACCAGCCGCTGATCCAAGCCGCCCAGCGGTCGCTTGGGCGGATGAGCCTTGCCGATCGCGCCTCCGCATCGATCAAGTCGGCGGTCTATGCGGCAGCGCTGGAGGATTTTTCCGTGCCCGTGAAAGGCGGACCGGAAGCGCAACTGTTGTTCGAGCGTGTCGATGGTGGCGACCTGTCGGGCCTTCGTGTTCCCGGCCTTTATACCTGGGCCGGCTTCAACCATTTCTATCTCGGACAGCTGTCTCGCATTGCGCAGACGCTCGTCGACGACCAGTGGGTGGTTGGCGGCGGCGGCGAGCAGGGCGGCATCGATCAGGAGTTGCTGAAGCTCGGCCCCGAACTTCTCGACCGCTATGGGAAAGAATTCGTGACGGCTTGGAACAGCGTTGTCGACGCGTTGAAATTCAAGCCGATGCTGAAGGACAAGCCGCACTACATCGCGCTTTCCGCCGTCGCTTCGCCGACCTCGCCGATCGAACAGCTGTTTAGCGCGATCGCCGACGAAACAGCCCTGACGCAAAACGCTGCGTCCGGCAAGGACTCAGGCACCGGGGTTGAAGGAGGCCCGGCTCAAGGCCAGTCACCCGACGCCGCGAGCATGGCCAAGGGCCTGGCGCGCATCGGCATTCAAATCGCCACCGGAAAATCGCAAAGCCGTGCGGGCACAGGGTCAGCAGCAGCGCAAAACCAGAATCCCGGGGCCAACATCGAAGCGCAGTTCAGATCATTCCGGGCCTTGGTGGGCGGTCCTGCCGGACATCGCCCGATCGATGCCTTGACCCAGAATTTCCGCGATATCTACCAAAGCCTGCAAATGGCGACCGACGTGCCTTCGCAGACGGAACGGGTCAATGCCAATCTGCAGCTGCAGATAGCCACCCTTCGCGCCAACGTCTCGCGTCTGCCGAAGCAGCTCGCCAGAATGGTCAATGCGACGGCGGACGAGTTCGAAGGCAACGTTACGGAAACCTCGGTGGCGAATTTGAACCAGATGCTCGATCAGGCGGTCACGGCTCCTTGCGAAGCGGCGGTCAACGGCCGTTATCCTTTCGCCGGCACTAGTGCCGAGGACATGGCGATGGCGGATTTCGCGAAACTGTTCGCACCGGGCGGACTGATGGATCGGTTCTTCGCGCAGAACCTCGCGTCGCTGATCGACATGACCGGTCAGGACTGGAACTGGAAGCAGGATGCGCGCTTCGGGCGCGACCTGTCGAAATCGACACTGAAAGACTTCCAGCTCGCGGCCGAAATCCGCAGCGCCTTTTTTCCCCAGGGTGGTTCGACGCCTTCGGTGAGCATTACCTTCACGCCGTTCTCATTGCATGGCGATGCCGATGCGGCGATACTCGATGTGGATGGCCAGACCGTCCAGAGCAACCAGGCAGGCAACGCACCAAGCATCGTGACCTGGCCGAGCGGAGCGACCTCCGGATCCGCCAGTCTGAGCCTGACGCCGGAGATGCCAGGCCGCGAATCCACCATCAAGT
Source organism: Mesorhizobium erdmanii (assembly GCF_013170725.1). Taxonomy (NCBI): domain Bacteria; kingdom Pseudomonadati; phylum Pseudomonadota; class Alphaproteobacteria; order Hyphomicrobiales; family Phyllobacteriaceae; genus Mesorhizobium; species Mesorhizobium erdmanii. The sequence goes on from NZ_CP033361.1 coordinate 5,542,869, forward strand.
TCGAAGGGCCGTGGGCGCTGAAGCGGCTCATGGACAAGGCTGCCATCACCGGCACCGACGGCAATGTCGAAGCGCGGTTCGTGATCGGTGGGCGCGACGTCGCCTATACGATCCAGACGGGTTCCGGTCCCAGCCCCTTCCTGCTTCCGGCATTTTCCGGTTTCAGTTGTCCGAAGGCGTTTTGAGATGGGCTTCGAGCTTCCCCTAGCGGTGGCGCCAGGCGTGGGCCTCAGCCGCCCGGACCTTAATTTCGATACTCTAATGGTCGAGCCTGTGGCAGACTGCCGTGAGCCGGCGCCCGGGAGTGCGCCGCAGAGGACGCTTGAGAAGCGTTTGGTGGCAAATTGAACGATGTCGCCCTTCCCTTTGACAGCTTCGGCGTGAGCCACAGAGGCTGTGTCCGCGAGGTCAACGAAGACAATTACCTGCTCGAGCCACGAACCGGGCTTTGGGTGGTGGCCGACGGAATGGGGGGGCATGATGCCGGAGAGGTCGCCTCTGCCAGCATTGTCGACCATCTGGCCACGATCGGCATCGCAAGCTCTGCTCCGGATCTGCGGGCGCGCTTCGAGGACAGGCTGAGCCGGGCCAATGCCGAAATCCGCAGGATATCGGAATCTCGCGGCATCACCATCGGCTCCACGGTCGCCGCGCTGTTGGCGATGGATGGGCGATTTGCCTGCCTGTGGGCTGGCGACAGCCGGGTCTACCTGATCCGCAATGCCTCGATCTCGCAGATTTCGAAAGACCACACCGAAGTGCAGGAACTGCTGGATCGAGGCATGATCAGCGCGGCCGAGGCGCTCACCTGGCCACGCCGCAATGTCATCACGCATGCGGTCGGCGTCAGCGACGAATTCGTCATCGACTTCCAGCAAGGCGAGCTGATGCCGGGTGACATTTTCGTGTTGAGCACCGATGGGCTGACTGCGCATGTCACCGATGCCGAGATCGAGGCGGCGGTGATGTCGGCAACGCCTCAGGCGGCCTGTGAAAATCTTTTGGAGACGGTGCTGGCACGAGGCGGAACGGACAATGTCACCATCGTGCTGGTGAAGATCGGAAACGGGCGCAATGGACAATCGCCCCACCCTGATCTGTCCAGGGCGGAGGGCCGAGGCTGATGAGCGCCGACGACAAGACGCGAATATCGCCGCAAGTGGCCAACACCGCGGTCGGCACGCAGCTCAGCGGCATCTACGAGCTCGACGAGCGGATCGCGTTCGGCGGCATGGGTGAGGTCTACCGTGGCCACAACATCCAGACCGGAGACCATGTCGCGATCAAGATCGTGCTGCCCGAATTTGCCCGCGACCAGACGATCCTGTCCCTGTTCCGCAAGGAAGCCTCGATCCTCAACCATTTGTCGCATGACGCGGTCGTGCGCTACCACGTGTTCACCATCGATCCCGGGATCGGCCGTCCCTATCTCGCCATGGAATTCGTCGACGGCGAGTCGCTGTTCGACATCATGCGACGTGGCCCGATGCCGGCGGAAGCGGTGCGCAGGCTCTGCCATCGCCTGGCATCCGGCCTGAGTGCCGTGCATCAGGCGGGCGCGATCCATCGCGACCTCTCGCCCGACAACATCATCCTGCCGGGAGGCCGGGTCGACCGCGCAAAGATCATCGATTTCGGCATCGCACGATCGGCGACCGTGGGCGGGGAGACGCTGATCGGCGGAAAGTTCGCGGGAAAATACAACTACGTTTCACCCGAACAGCTCGGACTGTACAGCGGCGACGTCAGTGAACAGTCCGATATCTACAGCCTTGGGCTGGTGTTGGCCGCCGCCCTGCGCGGCAAGCCGATCGACATGAGCGGATCACAGTTCGAGATCATCGAAAAGCGCCGGACGGTGCCTGATCTGTCCGACATCGACGACGATTTTCGAGACATTGTCGAAGCCATGCTGCAACCGGATCCGCGAGACCGGCCAGCCAGCATGGCGGATATCGCCAGGATGACGCGCGACGAAGAGGAAGGAACAACGCCGCCGACGTCGATCACCCCCCGCGACCGGCCGGGTTTGCCGCGAGCCGGGCACACTCTTGTCCCGGATTCCAGGGCCCAGCCCCAGCCCTCCAATGTCGCGGGACACGGCGCGCCGCCGGCAACCGGCCCCGGCGAACAACGCTTCGTCCCGCATGTCCGACCCGCGCACCTGTCCGAACAGCTGCCTCAGGCCCGCCCCGGCCCGCCGCCCACGGCCACCCGTAATGTCCCCGGAAAACCCGCAAAGACCCGAACCATCGCGATTGCTGCCTTGGCGACGCTGGCTGTCGCCTCGGGCGCGGGCCTGTATTTGAGCGGCTTGATGACGCCTGCGACGCCGACTTCCGGCAAGACATCGCTTTCCGCGCCCGAGCCATCGAAGCCGGTAGCGGAGAAATCAAATCCGGTCTCAACGGACAAAGTCGCGAGCGCCTCCGAGCCGGCAAAACCAGTTCCGCCCGCGCAGCCCGAGCCCAGCGTCCCGCCGGCTGAAAAACAGCCAGATGCCACGGCGGTTCAAAAGCCGCCGGCGGCCAAGCCTGCCGAACCGCGGGCCGAGGAACCGCCGCAGCCGCTAGCAACGGCAGCGCAGCCGCAAACAGAGGCGAGCGCGCCACCGGCCAGAAGCCAGGCGGATGCCAAGACCGTGCAGACACCGGAGCCGGCGAAACCCATCCTTCCACCGCAAACCGTGGAACCGCTGAAGCCATCGGCAACGGCCACTCAGTCGTCTGAAAAAACATCGCTGGCACCCCAGCCGAATGCGATGGCCAGCAACAGTCAAATGTCGGCTTCGCCGCCCGACGCGGGCGCTCCGACCACGCCAGCCGAGAAGGTCTCAACGCCGCCGGCCCAGCCGAAGACTGTGGAGAGCCAAAAGCCCGAGCCTCGGATCAGCCCGCCGGCGGCGCCCAAGGCGACCCCGCCGGCGCCCAAACCCACTGCAAGCCCGACGGACGCCGCCAGTGCCGAGGGCCAAAATGGCTCGTCAGCGCCGGCGAAGCAGCCGGACCAACCCGTCGTAGCCTTGAACGTGCCCAAACCAGCGATCCCACCGGTCGTCGACGACGTCGCGCAACGTGTCTCCTGGGTTCGCGATTTCGGCGGCGGCGATTGTTTCTATGCGACCATGACGTCGGCGACTGACACGGCCGCCGCGATCGAAGGGTTTGGCACGGCGGTCCAGCCGTTCGAACGGATGCTCGGCGATTTCCAGGCAAAATTCCATGTCGAGCCGGACATCAGCGTCCGCCTCATCGAGCCGAGCCAATGCGAAGTCACCAACTTCCTGCGCTTTCTGGGGCAGAGCGCGGCCGACAAGCCACAGCTTGTTCTCGACCGGACATCGGTGCCCAACGGCTCGCCGATCAGCGGCACGCTGGTGACGCGTGGCGGGCTCGTTTCCAGCGTGCTGCTGATCGATCACAAAGGCATGGTGTTCAATCTCGACGACCGCATCGTCGTACAACCCAACAAGGCCACCTTCAGCATTCCGATTGGCCTCGGCGCCTCCGACAAGGCCGCCGGAAAGGCGGTGCCGCAGCTCATCATGGTGATCACGGGTCCTCAGGATATTCAAGCTGCCGCCTTCTCGACGCCAACACCAGCCTCGGTGCTGCTGCCCAAAATTCTCGAAGAAATCGAGACCGACGGATCTCAATTTTCAGCCACTGCCAAGTATTTCCGGCTCGGCGGATAGCATGGGCGCCCGATGGAACTCCGCCGTGCATGTTTGCCCCACTCGTCCGCAGACCTGCCTATCGAGCAGCGTGGTCCGGCTCGAGCCCTGCTTGCCCTGACGGGCCGTATGAAACTTGCGGTCATGGCGGGAGCGGCAATGCTGTCCGTACTGTCGTGCGGCCAAGCGCGCGCCGAATTCACGGTCTGCAACCAGACGCTCGACGTCGTCAACCTGGCCGTCGGCCAGAAGGTCGACAATGCGGACCAGACCGATGGCTGGTGGACAATCGGCGCAAATCAATGCGTGAACGTCATCCGCGAGGAACTGACTAACCGCTACATCTACATCTATGCGACGGACGTGTTTGGCCATGCGATCCTGACAGGGTCGACCGAGATGTGCATCGAGCGGCGGCGTTTTTCGATCCGCGGCATCGACGAGTGCTGGCAGCGTGGCCATATCGCGGCGCAATTCCTCGAAGTCGATACGCTTGAACAGGTGCGGTGGACCTTCTTCCTGACCGGAAGCAACCCGTGACGCACAGCATCGACACGAGCTTCAAGCAGAAGAAGCAGGCGCGCGCCGCGCTGCGCCGGCGCACGCTTTGGCGCAGGCTCATGGCCGGTTTCGCTGTCATGGTCCTGCTTTCCATCGCCACGGGCTTCTACCTCACCGCGGACTATTGGTCGTTCGGTGACGAAGACCAAGACTTGCACGCGGTCGAAGGCGCGGACGACATGCCGGCCGATGCATCCGTCTATGTGCCTGCCATTATCGACCTGGCGGGGGATCCGATGTGGATCACGCTTGCCCCCGATGCGGACACGGCAAGCAAGGGCCATTCGGTAGCGCGCCCGACCGAGCTCGACAGTTCCGGCGCCTCGCCGCAGATCGAGATCCTCTCCGACGTGATGCTGAGTGCCAGCGAAAAGTTCATGACGACGATCCCGTCGACGCAGGAGGACTTCGCGTTCTTCCAGGCACAGCGGCGGACCGCTCCGACATCCGCGGCTGCCGTACCCAACGAGCAGGCCTCTCCGCCTGCCCCGGCGGCGGCACCGGACGACCAGCAGGGCGACTTGAATAATGACCTTCAGGCGGCGCCCGATGCGAGCGAGGGTCCGGCCGGTTCGGCGCCGAAGCCGGATGCCGACGACCCGGAGGCCGGCTGGGGGGAGACCATCGATCAGGGCGAGGCAGCGCTGCCCACCTTCAAGAAAACCCAGATCGAGAACAATACGACCGTCGCAACCGTGACCAGCGAGTACCAGCGCTTCGAGGCGACCGGGGACACTTTCGTCAAGATCCTCAACGACCGCAGCCTGGAGAGCGTCGCCGTCGACGCGCATTTCTCGGCCGATGACGCCAAGCTTGCGAGCGAGGCGCTCAAGAGCCTGTTCAACCTCGACGGCCTGGAGCCGGGTTATGTCGTTGCCATGCGCGGATTCCGGCCGAACCGCGAGACGACGACGATGTCGCTCATGCAGGTCTCGATCTACGCCAAGAATGTCTTTGTCGGCACGCTGACGCGCAATACAGCGGGCGCCTTCGTGTCGGGCGTCGACCCTTGGGTGCGCGAGGATCTGTTCAACTATTCCGGTGCCGATCAAGGAGGGCTCAAACGGCAATACCGGCTGCTCGACGCGATTTATTCGACGGCTGCGCGTAACAAGGTTCCGACCGGCGTCATTGGCGAGGCGATCATGTACCTGTCGCGAGGACAGGACCTCGACGCTTTCGCCAGCGAGGACCAGCGCCTGGTGCTGATCTACTCACAGACGCCGCGCGGCAAGGACGAGACATCCGGGCGGGTGCTTTATGTCGGCGTCCAGGGCGGTGAAAAGACCATCGACTGTTTCGTCTTCCAGCAGAGCGACGGCCAGTTCGCCTGCGTCACCGGCAATGACGAGGTGCACTCGCTGACAGCAGCCAACGGCATGGTCACGCCGGTGAACGGGGTCATGACCTCGACCTTCGGCCCGCGCAAGCACCCGATCCTCGGCGTCGTCCGTATCCACAAGGGCGTCGATTGGGCAGCCCCTGTCGGCACGCCGATCATGGCGGCTTTCGACGGCGAAATCAGCTTCCAGGGCGATGGCGGCAGCTATGGCAATCTGGTGAAGATTTCGCATGCGAACGGGCGCGAGACGCGCTACGCGCATATGCAAAAATTCGCCATTGCGAGCGGCGTCGGCACCAAGGTGAAGGCCGGCGACGTCATCGGCTATATCGGCACCACCGGGCTTTCGACCGGCCCGCACCTGCATTTCGAACTCTACCAGAACGGCGAGGCGATCGATCCGTTGGGGACCGTCACCACGGTCGCCACCTATGATACCGGCAATTCCGGTAATTCCGGCGATGTTGCCGTCGAAACGCTCACCGAACGTATCGTTCATGTCGAAAGCGGTGGCAGTGCTCGCGCCAAGAACCCGAATTCTTCGGCGACCGGCGCCGGCCAGTTCATAACCAAGACCTGGATCCGGATGATGAATACCTATCGCCCGGACCTTGCACGATCACTGTCGACCGCCGACCTGCTGGCTCTGCGCTACGACGCCACCATTTCGCGTGAGATGGTGCGCAATCTGGCGCGCGAAGGCGAGGCCTATCTGCGGGCGCGCGGTCACCAGATCACAGCCGGCCGGCTCTATCTCTGTCATTTCCTGGGAATGGAAGGCGCGCATCAGGTGCTGGCGGCGCCAGGGTCGGCGCAACTGAGCGCCGTGCTGGGGTCGGCCGTCATCCAGGCCAACCCGTTTCTCACCGGCAAGACAGCCAGCTACGTGGTCGACTGGGCCGAAAGGAAGATGGGCCAGAAGCTGAGCCGTGTGGCCACCGACGCCAGCCCACCGGTGACGACCACGGAGATCCGCCAGACATCGCCGGAGTTCGAAAAATACAAGCAGGCCGTTACCGCCCTCGTCAGCTCGATTCAGAATACGCTTTGACCCTGCCCGGCACGGCATCCGTCGCCCGGGCATTTGGCGTCACCATTTTTCAGGCCTTCGTGAACCAAAACCGCGATCGGGACCACATATGCCCAGGAGCCGTTTTTGGCACAAGCGACCCAGTCGCCGACGAAACATGGCATCCGCAGACATCGACAGTGCAATCTGATGGTAGAGGGCTGGTCCATGAAAGCGTTCGCGGTCTTTCTGAGCGGAGTTGTCCTGGTTTTCCTTGTCGGCTTCGGCGCCGAAGCCGCCGCGCCCGACGCCAAACGCGTCGCTCTGGTGATCGGCAACAGCAACTATGTCCATGCGGTTACCTTGCCGAACCCCGCCAACGATGCCCGCCTCATCGCATCGACGCTGCGCAATGCCGGCTTCGAAGTGATCGAAGGCGTCGATCAGGACAATGCAGGCATGCACGGCCTCATCAGCCGATTTACCGAGCAAGCCTATGACGCCGATCTCGCGGTCATCTTCTATGCCGGTCACGGCATGCAGGTCGACGGCAAGAATTACCTGATCCCGGTCGACGCCGATTTGACGTCGCCGGCCTATCTCAAGACCCGGACCATTCAGATCGACGATTTCATGGCTGCGCTGCCGCCCGACCCGGCGATCGGCGTCATCATCCTCGATGCCTGCCGCGACAATCCGCTGGCAAGGACGCTGGCGGCCTCACTGCCGAAAAGCCGCTCCACCGCGCTGGGTACTGGCCTGGCGCCGGTCGAAGCGAGATCGGACGGCGTCGGTACCGGCGGCCTGCTGATTGCTTATGCAACGGATCCGGGCGCCATCGCTTTCGACGGCACAGGGGCCGACAGTCCTTACTCGACGGCGCTCGCCAGGCACCTGACCGAACCCGGCGTCGAAATCCAGAGCGCGCTGACGCGCGTGCGCGGCGAAGTGACCGAAACCACGCAAGGTCGCCAGCGGCCATGGCATAACGCATCGCTGGGACGCGAGGTCTTCCTTGGAAAGCCGGTAGCCGCAGCGACGCCGACCGCACCCTCCGCGGCGGGCGGATCGAACGTGGCAGCGACATCCGCTCCTGTCACCAGCGATCCTGCGTCGTGGGAAGTCGAGCAACGGCTTTGGGATGAGGCTTCAAAGCACAATTCCGGCCCGTTCTACCAAGCCTATCTCGACCAGTTCCCGAACGGTCGCTTCGCCACCGTGGCGCGGCTGAACATCGGCGAATTGAACGACCCGACGGCTCAAAACCGGCAGGTAGCGGCGCACGATATTAACCAGGCGAACGCCAGTTCGGGCTCTGCCATTCCCGCCTCGGTCAGCATTCCGGATGAGGTGAAGCACACGCCGGGCAGCCAGTTGACGGAAAATGCGATCGGCCTCGATCGCCAGGGTCGCATCGACCTGCAATTGCGCATCGAGGCGCTGGGCAACGAACTTGGGCGTATCGACGGAAACCTGGGCTCGCAGACCCGTCAGGCGATCGGCGTCTGGCAAGCCGAGAACGGTCTGCCGCAAACCACCTATCTGACCCGTCAGCAGCTGGCGTTGCTGGTGATCCAGACGGATCCGATGATGGAGGCCGTGCGTGCCAGGTACGCGGCCGATCAAGCCCATGCGTCGCAACCCAAGAAACAGGTGGTGCAGAAAGTCCGCGCAATGAGGCCGGTTGCACAAAACCCTCGCAAACAGCAGCAGATCGTCCAGAAACGTCGCAATCGCGAGGCGGTGGCGTGGCAGGATGATCCTCCGCCAAGCCGGCGCGGCAACGACTTCCTGACAAGGGCGCTGATTTTCGGCGCCGGTGTGGCCGTCGGAGGCATACTCAAGCACTGACGGCCGCGCGCTACTGCGTCTTTATCCGCATTTCCACGCGGCGGTTGAGCGGGTCGTACGGGTTGGCGCTGCGCGGATTCTTTTCGCCCATGCCGACCGCGTCGATGCGGGCTGCCTCGATACCGTTGGCCGTCAGGAAGGCTGCAACCGATTGCGCCCGCCGTTGCGACAGGCCTTCATTGTAGTGCACCGTGCCGGTGGCATCGGTGTAGCCTTCGACGACGAAGCTGAAGGTGCTGAGCCGGCTGTCCTTGAGCGCCTTGGCGAACTCGTCGAGTTCAGCCCGCGCGGTGGTATCGAGGGCGGCCGAATCCAAGCCGAAATTGATCAGCATATCGAGGCTGGATTTTCCGGCCGGCGCGTCCTTCGCCTTGGTCTTGCTCTTGCTCTTGCACTCCTCCTCGGTGCCGACACAAATTCCGCGCGATTTGCCGAGATCGGCCGCGCCGGCAAAGAACTTCACGATGTCTTCCGATTTCTGAACGGGGTCGGCGGAAGCGTGGGTCGAGAAAAACACGACCGCCAACACAAAGGCTGACCTGCCCCACTGCATAGCGGTTACTCCTGTTTGAGCATCGTTTCGATGATCGCTATCATACCAAACTCCAAGGCGATTGTCTGTCGATAAACGCTGGAGGCGCGATGAGTGGTGCGACGTCACTTGACCCGAGCCGCGCCTGAGGCTTGAGTGGCCTAGGCTTCTCGATGAAGGCGTGGCGGTCATGGCCAATGGGCTCCGATTCAAAACGGCACGGGATCTTTTCGCGACTTGTCCCGCTATTGCCCGGGACATGAGAACCCTTCCTACCGAACAAAACGCGATCGCGTTCTGCCGCGACCTCCTCGCGGGGCGCGTTCCCGAAGAAGCCATCACCTTCTGTGCCTATTTGCTGCCCGAGCGGGCCGCGGTCTGGTGGGCGCATGAATGCCTGAGCCATCTGACCGACCTGTTCGACGGGAGCGATCAGGAACTGCTTGCGCATGTTCGCGACTGGGTCGGCGAACCGGACAATCCTCGCCATTGGGCTGCGGTCAGCACAGCCGCGGCGACACCGCCGACAACGCCGGTCGGTTGGATTGCGCTGGCCGCCGGATGGCGCGACAACGGTTCGGCCATGGCCACGACGAAGGCACCGGCTTTGCAACCCTTTCCTGCCGCGCATGCCGTCAATGCCGGGATTCTGGCCGGACTGGCCCGTGTCGCTCTGGTTGATCGGTTTGCCGTTCTTTCGGCATTTGTCGAAATGGGCATCCAGATGGCCGAGATCGAAGCGCTGCAGCAATCCGCGGATGCATATTAGAGCGGTTCAGCGTTTGATGGAATTGCTGAACCGCTCTAACTCTTTGTTTTTACGCAATTCCGGACGGAAAACCGTTACACACTTTTCCTGGAATTGCTCTAGAGCCGCTATTCGGGCTCCCTACTTGCAGCCGCCCTGTGCCCATTTGGCGAGCGCCACCTTGAAGCGTGTCCCCAGCGGATGTTGCAGGCGCAAGACAGAGACATCGTTGGCGGCGAAATTTTTCGCCTGATCGCACAGACGGGCCTCGTTCCATTCATGGCAGCCGTCGCAGTGCTTGCCCTCCCAGACCGACTTGTCCAATCCCTCCACGGGACTGAACAGGGGCTTACTCTTGATCAGTTCGGCGATGCTCTTGCCGTCGATTGCCGCATCGCCGAACTCGATCGGATGGTCGAAAAGGATCGGTGCATCCGAGGCCAGTTTGGGGATTTTCTGGCGCAGCACATCGAGTGCAAGTTGGTCGCCGTTTTGCGCTGTCGCACTTGCCGCGGCGGTGTTGCGCGCGTCCGAGCCGGCTTCGGCTTGAGGTTCGCTCGCTTCGCCCACGATCAATGGCGCATTGAGATCGACCTTGTGCAAGACGACCTCCGTGGTCAGTGAAACGTTGATCCAGGGGCGTTGCTTGCCGGAGGTTGCCTTGAAGACGTCACCGGTCACCCTGTTCATTGCCTCGGTGATGGAGACGTTGGAGGCGCCGATGTGCTGAAGCAGTGCGGCGGTGAACGGCGAATGTTCGCCCGACCCGTCATAGGCGAGTTGATTGGGACTGGCGGCAAAAGCGACGAGCGTGCCGGCGCCGCCATTCTCGATCGGGATTTCGGCCAGGCCGCTGCTCGCGCCGTTGCCGCCAGAGGTCTTGGCCAGCGCCTTGGCGAGGGGATTGTCGCGGCAAGCATCGAGAAACACCAGCCTGATACTGGTCTCGCGCGACATCTGGCGCAAAATGAAATCGACCGACACCGCCTCGAAGTCGAGGGAGGTCTCGTCCTCCAGCGCGGCGTCGACCGGCAGCAGGTAGTTCTTGCCCGCAACCTGCAGACCGTGGCCGGCGTAGAAGAACAGCGCGATATCGGCACCGCGTACTTGTTTTGCGAACAGGGCGATCGTTGCCTGTGTCTGCGGCTTGGTCAGGTCGAAACCGGAAACCACCTCGAAGTCGAGTTTCTTCAGGCGTTCAGCCATGGCCTGGGCGTCGCGCACCGGATTGGCCAGCGGCGCCGCGTGCTGGTACTGGGCATTGCCGAGGACCAGCGCGACGCGGCGCTCGGCGCTGGCGGCGGTCAAAGTCAACAGCAAGGCGAGCATCGCCAGACCAGCGGCGCGAAACAGGCCACTGCCACGGGCGATCAGATCGTGCCTCACCGCAACCTCAGAGCTTTGTAGCGGAAAACTCGATCCGCCGATTGAGCGCCTTGTTCTTGGGTGTGTCGTTGGCGGCAACCGGCCGCTCCTCGCCATAGCCGGTCGCCGTGATCTGCGTGCGAGGGATGCCCGCGGCAACAATGGCGTCAGCAACGGCCTGGGCCCGGCGCTCGGACAACTGCTTGTTCGCCTCCGGCGAGCCGTCTGAATCGGTATAACCGGAGACTTCGACTTTCAGGCTCGGGCATTTTCCGACGACACCTTCGACCTCGGTCAGCAAGGGGCGGCTTTTCGCATCGAGCCGCGCGCTGGCGGGCCGGAAATAGATAGCGCCGGTGCGCGAGAGCACGGCGAACCTGTTCAGGCATTCCTCGTCGCTGAAGTTCGCCTTGGCCGCATCTGTGGCAACCGGGCCGACACCGGCCGAACTAGCCGCGGCGGCCTGGGTGGCGACCGGCTTGCTACCATCGGCGGTGAAGACGAAATCGAACGAGACCGACGCGGTGGGTACGATGTTGGTGACGTTGGCGGCCTGCTGCAGCTTGTCGACGTTCGGCAGCAGGCCGAAATCCTCGACGTGGACAGCGACCGGAGCCTCCGAAGCGACCGACACCATGGTATCGCTGATCATGGTGACGACGACGCTGGCCTCGAGATCCTTGTCGACACCGTGAAGATTGAGGCGGAACGGCAGCGTTGCCTTCACCCTGCGTTTAGTCGCGAGATCGGCGAATGCGGCGGGGTCCACTTTCGCCGTCAACTCGGCGGTCGGGTACTTGAATGTTTCGAAGAACAGGAACCGCATGCGAACGTTACGCAGGTCGACGCCGGTATCGACCGAATTGAGGTCGAACGTGACCTTGGCATCCCCCGCCGCGCTAAGCGTGCCGGTGATGTTCCTGATCTTGTTGGTCTCGACGATCGTGTTCTTCTTGACCGACTGATAGGTGATCACCGAAGCGGCGGGATCGAGCGTCCAGCTCGGCGCGGCGCTGGCGGCTTGCGATCCGAGCAGCAGCAACAACGCAACGATCAGGCCGAGAGCTCTTGCAGCAGGGCCTCTCGACATTGTCTTCCACAAGAATGCGACGACTTCGAACATGGAACGCCCCTGCCCAGGACTACCTTATCGACACGACACCACGTAGGAGCATAGAGGACTTATGATTGCTTGGCGAGCAACTCCGCAAATCTTGAAACACAGAAAACCTGACGCGTACCCCCATCGTGGGACGTTCACATATCGGTCTTTAGTCTCACGGCATGAGACATACGGAAGTCGGTGCCACTACGAGGAAGACACGATCGTCACTACCGCCTGCCCTCGATGCCTGGTCAACCTCCCCAGCCGCCGCCGCTGCTTCCGCCGTTCCCGCCTCCTCCCATTGTGGGAACGACGAGCGGAGGTACAGTGGTTTCCTCAACCGGCTTGATTACCTTCTTGGCGGTGACCTTCTTCTGCTGGTCGATCTTTGGCGTGGACGTCGTGCGAACGAGCTTCGCCTTGTGCTTCGTCGTCGTCACCATCGGTTCGGGCTTGGGTGCGACGGATATGCAACCCGTCAGCGCCGCCAGGCCACCGGATAGAACTGTTGCAATCAATGCCTGCTTCACTGCCCTGCCCACTGTTGCCTCCTTGTGATCAAAACAAGTCCCGACGGGGATTGGCTTGCTCCCAGACCGCCCTGGCCGTCTTGACCAGTTGGTCGTCGAGCGAGCCGTTCGCCGCGATCTTCGACTTGAGTTCGCCGCGCAACTGCTTCAGCGCCGCCGTTTTCGCCTTCACTCCGAATTTTGTCAGCGTCGCCTCGGCGCCCGGCAACTCGTTGCGAAAATCGAGAGCAACCGCGAACGCCAGGAACCGCGCCGCTATCGCCTGGTCGGCCTTGTCGCCCTTCTGCATTTCCAGAGCCGCGCGATCATATGCGGCGGACTGATCGCCGCGTGCGGTGGCCAGCTCGAACAGTCTTTGCGCTTCATCGAGGTTTTGTCCCATGCCGACACCGTCGCGATACATGCGGGCGAGGCTAGCCGGAGCGTAAGGCTGGCCGAGATCCATGGCCTTCTGGAAAAGCGCTTGAGCCTGCCGAGGATCTTTCTCGATACCCACGCCGGCCAGATAGTTGCGGCCGAGCAGGTTCATTGAGTACATGTCCTGCCGCTCGACGCCTGCCTTCAGAAAGGCCACGGCTCGGGCCGGATCGGCGGGCACGCCATTGCGGCCTTCCGTGAAGATCGCGGCGAGATCGTTCATGGCGTAGGTATGGCCCATAGCCGCCGCCTTGAGCAGGAGGTCAAGCCCTTTGCCGGTGTCGCGCTCGACGCCATAGCCGTTGAACAAGGCACGCCCCCACGACGTCATCCCATAGGGATCGCCCTTGTCGGACGCCGCCGCATAGAAGCCATTGCCCCGCTTGCGGTCGACAGCCATTCCCGTTCCTGTCGCGTTTAGGTAGCCGAGTTCGAACACGGCGCGGACGTGGCCCTTGTCGGCTGCCGCCTGGATGGCTTTTTTTGCTTCCTCGATCTTGCCGGCGGCAAGCAGCGCCCGGCCCAGTTCGTAGCGGAAGCGGGCGACATCGGGATAGGCAGTGACCGCCGCCTCGCAGGCCTTCACGGCTTCAGCGCCGATTTCATTCGGCAGCAGGCCGGGGACTACGCCTTGCAGGTCGAGAGGCTCGCCGGCTGCCTGATCGCAGGGATCGACGCTTGGTGACAGCTTCATGGTGGCGGGCTTGGACGAATTGCTGTCGGCCCGGATCTCGAAGCCGACCTCGACCGGCGCGGCCGCACCGATCTGGGGTTCGTAGCGCAGTTGGTCGACCTCATCCGCCATCAGGCTCGATTCCGGCGACAAGGCACGATCCGGCAGAGACAGTGTTCCCGTTGCCGGATAGCTCGCGAGTTTCAGGCTGACCGCGGGGTCCCTGGTCGGGAAATCCAGCTTGAGTGGAACCGGGCCGACCCCGACCGGAACGCTGATCTCGCGGTCTTCGATCGCCTCGGCGGCGCCGGTGATATGGATGCCCCTCTCCAGCACCTGCTGTTTCTGTTCGGTCTCGAGCGAGGCGACAATCTGCTCGCCCTGGGCGCCCTCGCCGTTCTTGACACGGAACACCATGATGCCCTGGGCTTCGCCGCCCCAATTGTCATGTGTGGCGTAGGCCAGCATGTCGACCTCTTCGGCCGCAGCGACGCCCTTGGGCACATCCATCTTCAGGCGCGGCAGGTCCTTGCCGTCGATCTGTTCGCCAACCGCCACGGCCTTGCCGTCCAGCAGCAGGCGCCCAAGTGCCGGCGGCCTTTCGATGCTGACGGTGATCGATCCGCCATCGACATCGACCGGTTCCGGCAAGTCGAGGGCAACCGGCCCCACACCTGACGGCACGACCTTCTCAAGAACCGGCGGCAACGAGGGCCGGTTGGCGCGGCGCATCAGGACAACTTCGTCGATGAGTGAGGAGTTTTCCCAGGGAACCTGCTTGCCTTCGGTGGCCTCGACCACATCGCGGCGCACCGCGGCCATGACCGTGCGTATCTCCTGGTTCGGCGCCAGCGCCCGACGAGAGAATGCGGATGAAAACGGGCTGAGGTCTCCCGCCCCGTCGTAGGCGACCGCCCCTGGCTCGGTGGCAAAGGCAATCAGCGTGTTCAGCGAGCTTTTGACCTGCGCGAGGCCGGTGTTGCCCGCCGTGATCAGTTGGTCCCTCAACCAATAATCCTTGCGCGGAAAGGGATTGTTGCGACAGGCATCGAGGATGATCACCTGGATCTTCGATTTCGCGCGCAATTGCTGAAGGACATCGTCCAGCTTGACCGCCTGCACCTCTATGTCCGCGGCATTCTTCAGCGAGGCATCCACGGGGATCAGGAAATTCTCGCCGCCGATCTGAAAGCCATGGCCGGAATAGTAGACGACGGACAGATCGGCACCGTCCGCCGCCGCCAGATAGTTGCGGAATTGCTCCTCGAACTGCAGCTTGGTGAGATCCTTGGCAACGAATACCTCGAACCCGGCCAGCCGAAACGTCTTCGACACGTCCTCGGCATCCTTGTCGGGATTCTTGAGAACGGGAATCTCCCGGTACTCGGAATTGCCGATCACCAGGGCGACCCTTCGATCGGCCGACGCATCGAAGGTCGTGAAGGCGGCCACGAGGAAAACCGCGATCAATCCGCAAAGTCGGAGCATGGCAACCGCCTCAACCGCCGCGACCTGACGACCACAAGCTCCCCAGATTGCGGTATCAAGGTCTGTTGAAGAACTCACAATCCGCCGAAACAGCAACAGAAAAAGACTGAAAAACCGCCCCGGCCGCAGGCACCTTCCTCATCCCGATGTGTAAACTACCTCAGAGCCGAACCATCCGCAATGAGTGTCGACCTGTCCCGGGGTGGCTGTCTGGATCCGATGCATCCGCCAGGTTCCAATCCAGCGCGGGTGCGTCGGAGACGCCTGTCTATGGCTTGGAAACAAACAACCGGCAGGAGAGCCCGTCGGCCACTGCCATACAACTCCGGTAGTCCTGTGCCTGGAACGAGCCCTAATTTATCCTGATGCCACTTAGCGCGTCGAACAGATGCACTCTTGAAACCATTATCCCTAGTCCAACCTCTTGATCAGGTTTGAATGGCGGCTGATCCCGAACTTCGGCCACGAGTTCGATGCCACCTGTCCTTAAGGTCAACTCCTGAGCCTCTCCTGTCGGCTCCACCACCTGAACCGTTGCCTTGGCATGCTGGCCGCCGATCGCCAGGTGCTGAGGACGAACTCCGTAAATCACGTCTTCCCCAGCGCGCAGTTCCATGTCCTTGGGCAAGGGCAGATGCAGACCTCCCGCCGCAGTGAACGCACCGTTGTCGATGCGGCCCTTGATCAGGTTCATTTCCGGCGAGCCGATAAAGCTCGCGACGAACAGATTGGCCGGGTTCTCGTAAAGCTCGGAAGGCGTGCCGATCTGTTCGATGCGGCCCTTGTTTAACACCACGATGCGATCGGCGAGCGTCATCGCTTCGGTCTGGTCATGCGTAACGTAGATGCTGGTGCGCCCCAGCCGCTGGTGAAGCTTCTTGATCTCGGCGCGCATCTTCACGCGCAGCTTGGCGTCGAGGTTGCTGAGCGGCTCGTCGAACAGGAAGGCGGAGGGAGCGCGCACGATGGCCCTGCCCATGGCGACCCGCTGGCGCTGGCCACCGGACAGCTGCCGCGGCATCCGCCCCAATAGATCCTGCAGGCCGAGGATTTCGGCCGCCGCCTTCACTCTCGAGACGATCTCCTCCCTTGGAACCTTCGCCAACCGAAGCGCAAAGCTCATATTGTCGGCGACGCTCATATGCGGATAGAGCGCGTAGCTCTGGAAGACCATGGCAATGTCGCGCGACTTGGCCGGCATCTCGTCGACGACGCGCCCGCCGATGCGGATCTCGCCGGTCGTCTGTTCTTCCAGCCCGGCGATCATGCGCAGCAGCGTTGACTTGCCGCAGCCTGACGGACCGACCAGCACCACGAATTCGCCGCTGGCGATTTCGATGTTCACGTCGCGCAGAACTTCCACGGCGCCGAAGCTCTTGCCGAGCTGCTCTATCTCGATTGCAGACATCTGGTTTCCTCCCGTTCGGCACCACTCATTTTTGTTGAGCATGCCGCCATGCGCGGTATTCGGCCTCGCCCTCGGGACTCAGCGGGTAGTATTTTCGCAGGTCTCCGCCTTGCGCCAGGCGCGAGCGCGAAAATTCTTCCCATTCAATGTGCTCGCCGGCGAGCTCGACCAATTTTGGCGCCAGGGCGACCGGCACGACGACCACACCGTCGTCGTCGCCGACAATGATGTCGCCAGGAATGACCAGCACGTTCGAGCAGGCGATAGGCACGTTGACGGCGAACGGCACGATGTTGGTCTGGGCGTGGAAATTCGGCGTGACGTCCCTCACCCAGATGCCGATGTCCAAGGCCGCGGCCTGGGCAGAATCGCGGATGCAGCCATCGACGACCACCCCGGCCCCGCCACGGCCGGCGAAATAGGTCAGCATCATCTCACCGAAGATGCCGCTGCCCAGATCGCCTCGCGCATCGACCACCACCATGTCACCCGGCTGCGTGGGATAGAGCACATGACGGTGCAACTGCCGCTCCGGCTCCTGATATTCGGTTTCGTTGTAGAGATCCTCGCGCTTCGGCATGCATTGGAGCGTGAGAGCAGGCCCCGCCGCAGTGCGGCCAGACCTTAGCGGACGCGGGCCGCGTATTTGCGGGTCACGAATGCCCATCTTGTGATAGAGTTCGCTGGCCAAGGTCGCCGAGCCGATCGCTGCTAGCGCGTCGACCAATTCTCTCGGCGGCCGCGAAATGTCCGATATTGCCGGTATCTGGTCAGCTTCCATGCCGTTCCTCCATTGCGCGGTGAGATACCAACCTCACCGGCCGTGACTCAGTCGCCGATCGAATCGTCGTCGATGCCATCGGGCGTTTGTGGCGCATGCCCGCCATTCAGCCGCGAACCGCGCCGGTGGTCAGACCCTTGACCAGCAGGCCCTGGGCAAACCAGACAAACACCAGGGTCGGAATGACCATCAGGACGCCGGCAGCCGACATGGCGCCCCAGTCAATGCCGAACTGCGAGACGAAGTTGGTGAGCCCGACCGGCAACGTCTGCGCGGCCTTGCTCGAGGTCAGAGTCAAGGCGAGCAGCAGATCGTTCCAGGTGAAAAGGAAGGTGATGACCGCGCTCGCGCCGATGCCAGGCGCAATCAGCGGCGCCACGATCTGGACCAGCGTGCGCATCGTGCCGGCACCGTCCGATTGGGCCGCCTCTTCGATCTCCTTCGGCACATCCTGGATGAAGCCCAAGAGCAGCCAGATGGCCACCGGCAGTTTGGCCGCGGTATGGCTCAGGATCAGCGCCCAGATCGTGTCGAGTAAGCCCATGGCGGCAAACACGGCGAAGAGCGGGATGGCGAGCGCGATGACCGGGATCATCCGCATGATCAAAAGCAGCCCGAAGATCAGCATGGCGCCAGGCATCCTGAAGCGCGACAACGCATAGGCGCAAGGAATGGCCAGCAGATGGACGAGGATGACCGTAGCTACCGAAACGATCACGGTGTTCCAGACATAACCCATCGTGTCGTACTCCGTGAAAACGGAGACGTATTGGGTCAGGGTCGCGGTCTCGGGGATGATGTGCACCGGCACTGAGAAGATGTCGGCCGAACTCCGGATCGAGGTCAGGAACAGCCACACCAGCGGAAAGATAGTGAGGGCGACGGTCAGTGCGAGCGCCAGGTACTGGCCGGCGGTCCCCGTCGTGAACCGGCGGCGCCGGCGCTTTGGCCTGGGGCGTGCGGTGACGGTTGCGGCTTCGCTCATATCGCTCTCCGTTTCGCAATCAGCCACGGTATTCCGTAGAGGAGCCCGAGCACGAACAGCGACATCCCGAGCGCGATGTAGGAGACCGCCGCCGCATGTCCGAAATCCACCGCCTGAAACGCCAGCAGGTAGGAGTAGACGGTAAGCAGATTGGTGGCGCCGCCTGGCCCGCCTTGCGTCATCAGCCAGACGACGTCGAAGGTCCGGAATGTGTCGATGATGCGCAACATCAGCGCGATCATGATGACCGGTCGCATCAACGGCAGCACGATGTGCCAGAAGCGTTGCCATGGCGTGGCGCCGTCCACCGTAGCGGCTTCGAGCGGCTCCTGAGGCAAGGATTGCAGGCCGGCAAGAAACAGCAGCACCATCAGCGGTGTGTTCTGCCAGACATCGGCAACGATCACCGAAACAAGCGCCCAGGTCGGGTGGTTGAGCCATGGAATGTCGGGCAGGTTGAACATTCGAAGCAGCGCGTCGACCAGGCCGTACTGGGTGTTGAACAGCCAACGGAAATTCAGGCCCACGACGGCGGGCGCGATCATCGGCGGCACCAAGAGCAAGGTGCGCGCCAATCGCATGCCGCGCAATTTACCGTTGACGAGTACGGCGATCGCCATTCCGGCCACCACTTCGATGGTGATGGAAACAACGCTGAATATGATCTGATTTCGCAGTGCCTGGTTGAACTGGCGACCGAAGAGTTCGTCGGTGTAGTTTCCCGTACCGATGAACGGTGCCGAGCCGCTCAGATCCCAGCGGAAGAAGCTCATGATGAAAGAGTATCCGAGCGGATAGATCAGTATCGCCAGCATGACCAGAAGCGCCGGGCTGGCCAGCAGGTATCCTCTCTGCCAGGTGTAGGGCAGCGGCGAACGTCGCCGATGCCCCGACATCTGGTGCTGCGCGACTGGCGGCATCGTCAATCGTAAGCTCCGGCCCGGCGCATGATCTCCTCGGCCTCGGTCGCCGCCTGATTGAGCGAGTCCGCGGGTGAGACCTGGTCGGTCAGGGCCTGTTCGATGGCCGAAAACATCAGCGTGCAGACTTTCGAGAAGCCGGCCAGCTTCGGCCATTCCTTGCCATTGGCTATCGTCGTCTCGAGTTGCTGCAGCCACACGGCCTGCGGGCCCTTTGCCGCCGATATCACTTCCTTGGCGATCGCCTGGCTGCTGGGGAAGTTGGTGAACTGATCGAACTGGAGCCGCTGCGCCTCCGGACCGACGGTATATTTGATGAACTCGACGGCGGCGTCCTTGCGTCCGGATTGCCCGTTAAGCGCCATGGCATGGGAGATGGCGCACGAAATCGCGGCCTTATCCCTGATGTAGGGCGCGGTCGACCATTTGCCGACGACGCGCGAGGTCTCCGGATTGGACAGGGTGGCGAAGGCACCCGGCCAATCGAAATTGGCATAGACCGTGCCGGACGAGAATTCGGTCGAATTCTCGTTCCACTGATAGCCGACCGCGTCGGGTGGCACGATTTTGTGCTTCTGGATGAGATCACGATAGAATGTCAGGGCCTTGATGCCGGCTTCGGAATTGAAAGCCGGCTTGTTTGCCTGGTCCACCCAATCGCCGCCGGCCTGCCAGAGCAGATCGCTGAAGGTGCGTTGCGCGGGGTCGCCTTGCCCCGGCACGACCAGCCCATAATGGCCATTGCCGGTCAGCTTCAATCCGACATCGACGAGTTGCTCCCAGGTCTCGGCCGGCTTCAGGCCTTTTTCCTGGTAGATGTCGCTGCGATAGTACTGGACTCGCGAATCCATGTTGCGCGGAATGGCCGCCAGATTTCCGGTCTTGGGATCGCGCAGGTACTTGACCGCTACCGGATAGAATTCGGCGAGTTCGGAGTCGCTGAAATAGCTGTTCAGCGGCGCAAAATGGTTGAAGTAGGAATCGATCTGCGCTGTGTGGGTGCTGTAGACGTCGTATTGGCTCGATCGCGCCGCGCTCAGCGTGACCACCTTCGCCGTCAGCGGGGTGAATTCCAGCAAGTCGTAACGAACCTTGATACCGGTCTTGGCGGTGAAATCCTGAACGATCTTTTCCCAGTATTTGGGATAGAGCGGGCCACCGGTGATCAGCAGCGCGGTGATCTCGTTCGCGGCGGCCCTGGCGATCCACGGCGCAGCGAGCGAACCGGCCGTGACTGCCGCACTCGCGGCCAAGAATTTGCGTCTCGATAGGTTTCCGAACATCACAATCTCCTCCTTGGTTTGATTGGTCGAGCGAACCAGGGGTTGGCCGACGACTTTCAGCCTTTCCGGCAGATCCACGGCGGCTTGCTCCTCCTGCCGCGAGAATGCCTGGATACTTCCCGAACGACGCTTGCGAGCTCGCCGGGCTATTGGACATCTGTGCTCCAACTCGCCTGGCGCTTTATGCGTAGGCGCATCGGTCCTGATCTCGGACGACGGAAGGGGGATGCCGCTGGAGACCTCCACCGTTCAATCCTCCCTTCCCGCAGGCCGCGTTATAGGCTAGTGAGCATTCTCATGAAATAAGTTGACTGCATATCTAGCTATCAGCCTATAAGCTTATCAGACAAGTGGATGTTAATGATGGATGCCATGGAGGTCAAGCTTCAAACTTTGCCTAAGCAGGTGGCCGGCGTCCTCGCGCGTCGGATCGCCAGCAGCGGCATCAGCGGCGGCCAAGGACCGTCGGAACAGCAAATCCTTCAGGAGTTTGGGGTTTCGCGCGCGGTGGCGCGGGAGGCGCTGAAGATTCTGGCGTCGCTCGATATGATCGAGATCGCGCAGGGACGGCGCGTTGTGGTGCGTCCGGCCGAAGAGTGGGACTATCTCAGCCCATTGCTCATCGACTGGCTGCCGCCCGAGCAGAGCCGCGAGATCTTGGCGGAAGCGCACGCGACGCGGATAATCATCGAACCGGCCATCGCCGCGATCGCGGCCAAGCACATGACCAAGGAAAACCTCGAACGTCTTGGCACCCTGCTCGCAGCGATGTCGGCCAGCGAGAATAATGCGGACGCCTATCTGAAGCTCGACCTGGATTTCCACATGGAGATCTGCCGGGCGGCCCAGAACAGGATTCTCGACCGTTTCATGTATTCCTCGAGGTGGTGGCAGATGGCGAGCAGGCGGATCAGCAACCAGATGCCTCATGCGCTCCCCTCTGCAACCGAAATGCACAGGGCGATCTACGAGGCGCTCGTGGCGCGCGATGAAAAGCGAGCGGAAGAAGCGATGCGCCGGCATCTCAAGAAAACCACCGCGGTCGGCTTGCCTCGGTGAAGCACACCCGGACGGCGCGGCCAGCATTTGCGCTGGCCGCGCTACGGCGCGTCGGGAGGACACGGGCCGATATCAGGCGCTCTTTGCCTGCTGCTCCTGGCGCTGACGCGCGCGAAAACCGAACATGTCGCCCTTGTCCTTGATTTCCGACCAGACCGGTGCGGTGATCTTGTCGATGGCGGCGACGTCCGCGTCGGAAATCGCCCAGCCGGCGCTCCCGACATTTTCCTCCAACTCCTTGACAGTCCGCGCGCCGACCAGCGGCGAACTCACGCCCGACCTGCTGATCAGCCACTGGATCGCAAGCTGCGGAACCGTCTTGCCGTAGCGCGCCGCAATCGGCTTGAGAGCGTCGACGGCGTTCACCGCGCGCTCGTAGGTACCCGGCTGGAACAGAACGGTGGTGCGGCGCTCATCGCCTTCGACGAATTTGGTGTCCGGCGACAGCAGGCCGGTAAGCAGACCCTGGGCGAGACCGCTATAAGGCATCACGCCGATATTATGCTTGCGGCAATAGGGCAGCGTCTCGGCCTCCACCTCGCGCCACAGCATGTTGTACGGCGGCTGGAGCACATCGATGACGCCATGCTGGCGCGCGCTGTCCATGTCGGCGGTGCTGAAATTTGAAACGCCGACCGCCTTAATACGCCCTGACGAGCGCAGCCGCTCCATCATCTCCATGGTCGGGCCGATCGGAAAATCCGAGTTCGGCCAGTGGACGAAGTAGACGTCGACATAATCCGTCTGCATGCGCTTCAAGGAACCATCGAGCGCCGCCTCGATCGCGGCGGGTTCTAGATGATTGGGTGCGACCTTGGTCGCGATAACAGCCTTGTCGCGGCGGCCGGCCAGCGCCTTGCCGACGACCTCCTCGGCATGGCCATGGCCATAGGCCTCGGCCGTGTCGATCAACGTAATGCCGAGCTCCAGGGCGCGCCTGATAACCCTGATCGATTCCTCGTCGTCGGCCGCGCCCCAAAACGCGCCGGACATACCCCAAGTCCCCAGGCCGATCTCCGATACCGCGACCGTCGACGATCCTAGCTGTCGCTGTTGCATCCTGCTCCTCCTCACTGGCGGTATACATGGGCTGTCGCCCAGCTGACATTCAATTTATACGCTTATATACTCGTCTAACAAGTGGGTTTCTCCGATTTGCGATCTTCGACCGCGGTTCACTAATTTCTTAAATTATGCAATTGGATAGTGGTTTTAGGCGCTCGTTACGGCGAAATCCTTCAAAGGGGGTTTACGCCCCAGCATTTCATCTTGTATGCTTATTAGACAAGTTTGCTCTTGGCCGAAACTCTGCGGTTGTAAGCGCGGCGCCATCACGGGGAGGAGGATTCGATGAAGATCGTGGACATCAAGACGGCGGTGGTCGCCTATCACGGCAAGGCGACCCTGATCCGTATCGATACCGATGCCGGCATCTCCGGCTACGGCGAAGCCAACCCCGATGCCGGCGCGGCGGCGATCGTCGGACTGATCTCGGAATTGAAGTCGGAACTTATCGGCCAGGATCCGCGCAATGTTGAATATTGCTGGGACAAGATCCGCCGTGACCATGTGTTTTCCGGCGCCCAGGCCGGCATCTTTCTCATCGCCTTGACCGGGCTCGAAATGGCTTTGTGGGATGTGGCCGCGAAAGCCGCCGGCCAGCCGCTCTATCGCATGTTCGGCGGCAAGTTCCGCGACCGCATAAGGCTCTATGCCGATTGTGGCGATGGCGATGAGGCATCGGGATCGCCTGAGGGCTGTGCGTCGCGTGCGCGTCGCATGGCGGCGGAAGGCTTCACGGCGCTTAAATTCGACATCGACAATCTGCACCATCCGGCGAAGTTCGACGCGGTGAACCACACCATCAATGGCGCCGAGCTGCGGTTCATGATCGAGCGCGTCGCGGCAGTGCGCGAGGCGGTCGGCCCTGACATCGATCTCTGCATTGACCTGCACGCACGCTATGATGTGCTCAGCGCCAGCCGCATCGCCGCAGAGATGGAACGCTTCAACCTTCTCTGGCTTGAGGAGCCGATCCCGGCGGAAAACGTCGAAGCCCTTAAGCAGGTCCGTATGCGGACCAAGACGCCGATCTGCGTCGGTGAAAATCTCTATCTGCGCTGGGGCTTCCGAGAACTGTTCCAGAATTACGGCGCCGACGTCATCATGCCCGACGTACCGAAATGCGGCGGCTTGGCTGAAAGCCGCAAGATCGCGAATCTCGCCGAGATGTATTACGTGCCGTTCGCGCCGCATCTGGTGTCGACGCCGCTGGGCACGATGGCGACATGTCATGTCTGCGCAAGCGTTCCGAACTTCCTGGTGCTGGAGTGGCACGCGCTCGAGGAGCGGGAAGCGTGGGACAGCTATGTCCGTCTGCCGAATGGCGCCAGGTCGATCGTCGAAGACGGCCACATTGTCGTGCCTGACGTGCCCGGCATCGGCGTCGAGCTCGACATGGACGGTGTGCGCAAACACGCAGTTCCCGGCTACGGCATCTTTGAATAACGGATGACCGGCTTGGCCAGCGGGATTTACCGCTCGATCAAGGCCGTTGGGAGGAAACCATGGGCAAGCGGATCGTCTTCACCGGCGGCAGTGGCAAGATCGGCCGCCATGTCATACCCTATTTGCTGAAACACGGGCATCAGGTCCTCAACCTCGACCTGACACCGCTCGATGTGCCTGATGTCGACACCGTCATCACCAACCTTGCGGACGCCGGCGAGACCTACAATGCGCTGACGCTGCATTTCGGATTCAAAGAATATTTCGGCGGCAAGGGCCGCGGCCCAATCGACGCCGTCGTCCATTTCGCGGCGCTCCCGCGAATATTCCTGCGGCCGGACAACGCCATGTTCGCCGCCAACGTGCAGTCGACCTACAATGTGATCGAAGCCGCCACCAAGCTCGGCATACGCAAGATCATTACCGCTTCCAGCGAAACGGTCTATGGCGTGTGCTTTGCCGAAGGTGTCCGCGATTTCACGTCGTTTCCGGTGGAGGAGGACTACGACGTCGACCCGACCGACAGTTACGGTCTTTCCAAGGTGCTCGGCGAGAAGATCGCGCGGTCTTTCGCCTCCCGCACCGGAGCCGACATCTATGCGCTGCGGATCGGCGGCGTCGTCGAACCGCATGACTATGCCCGCTTCCCGGAATTCCTGGCCGATCCCTCGAAACGGCGGCGCGACGCCTGGACCTATATGGACGCTCGCGATCTCGGCCAGATCGTCGATCGGTGCCTCGAGAAGGATGGCTTGGGGTTCCAGATATTCAACGCCGTCAACGACAACATCGTGGCTGAGTTGCCGACGGCGGAGTTTCTGGGCAAGTACGTACCCAACATACCAGTCACACGCGCCATGGATACGTTCGAAGGACCGATCTCAAACCGCAAGCTGCGCGATGTCCTTGGCTTCCGGCAAGAGTATGACTGGCGCACACAACGATCCAGTTGACGCCCCGACGGGAACTTCAGCGATCGAAGAAGCCCGCATCCTCTTCCCCGAGATATTTGCCGGCCGCTTCTGCGTCGATATCGAGACCCAGCCCCGGCGCTTCCAGCAGGTCAACCATGCTGTCCTTCACGATCTGTGATGGCAAGCCGATCACCAGATCCTCCCACCACGGGTCCGAGGCGCTCGGATATTCGAAGGCGATGTAGTTGGCGGGCAAGGTGGCGCATACATTGATCAGCGCGCCGAGACCGAGCAGGCCGTTCGCGGTGCCGTGCGGCGCCATCAGGATCGAGTGCATGTAGGCGTGCTCGGCGACCCATTTGAGCTCGGCGATGCCGCCGATATCGGCCGGGTCCGGACCGATGACGCGCACCGCCTGCGTCTCGATCAGCTCCTTGAAGTTATGCCTGAGATAGATCTGCTCGCCAGTATGAATCGGCGTCGAGGTAGAGGTCGTCAACTCCCGATAGGCCTGCGGATTGACCCACGGCACATAGTCGCCGGTCAGCATATCCTCAAGCCACATCAAATTGTACTTCTCGACCGCGCGAGCGAACTTGATCGCGTCCGGCAGCATCCAGCCCGGGCCGCAGTCAAGTGCCAGGCTGACCTTGTCGCCCAGCACTTCCTTCATCGCGATAACGCAGTCTAGCATGTGATTGAAACCACGCTCGCTGATCACGCCCTGGTCCATGGCACCGTGATAGCCGGCCTTCTTCTGCGTCACGCCGTAATGGAAGCCCTCGATGCTGTCCTTCATGTTGGAGTGGAATGAGATTCCCTGCTTGACCATGAAGAAGTTCTGCGGCTGTTCCATCATCCATTTGACATCAGTGGCATAATCCTCCGGCCGATCGCCCGAGCGCTTCCGGCGGATCGAGCCATTGTAGACGCGCACCTTGTCACGCACCTTGCCGCCGAGCAGCTTATAGGCCGGCACGCCCGCCGCCTTGCCGGCAATGTCCCACAGCGCATGCTCGATAGCACTCACCGCGGCGCCATAGGGCTTGAACGAACCACGCTGCCGGATCTTAAGCATCACCCGCTCGACGTCGGTCGGATCCTCGCCGATCAGCGCCTCGCGGAAATGCAGTACAAAGGGCTTGAGATAGCTTTTGGTATACTCGACTTCACCCAGGCCATAGAGGCCCTCATCGGTGACGACGCGAACGATCGGATGCTTGCCGATAACGGCGCAGCGCAGGTCGGTGATCTTCATGGCCCAGTCCTATTTCACAGACGAGAAAGCTGTCGGCGTGAGCAGTTGGCTGCTGATATTGGCAACGATCTGCCCATCGCGTTCAGACTCGTCCCGGGCCTTGTGCCATGCCGGATCCGTGACGAAAGCCGTCCATTTCGCCTCACGCTCGGCCAGCGATTCCCAGGCGAGGAAATAGGTGAGGCGATTGTTGTTTTCGCCGATCGCCGTGGTGAAAAACCCGGCCTGGCGGATGCCATGCCTCTCCCAGATGGCCAGCGTTTGCTCGGAAAAGCGCTTGAGCAGAGCTGGCAGCCTGCCCGGCAGGCAGTCGTAGATACGCAGTTCGTAGATCATGGTTTCGTCCGTTTCTTTCCTTGCCTCTGCCTTGGGACAGGTCGGCACGAATGGTCGGTCGTTGGCCCTGTGAGCCTGGGGAACGAAGGCAGGGGGTCTAGGCTAACTCCAGGTCCGGTCCCAGCTATATTCATTGTCCCAATGCTCGGTGGATTGCCATATCCCCGTGACACCGGGCTGCAGATGCTGGCTGATCACCTCGTCGACCACATCGTCTATGCCCAGCCCGGGCTTGTCGGGCACGGTGATGAAGCCGTCCTTGACGAGCGGCTTGGGCAGGCCGGTGACGATGTCGTCCCACCAGTCGACATCGGCGGAGTGGTATTCGAGAGCCATGAAGTTTTCGGTCGCCATGGCGACATGTGCGGCGGCCATGGCGGCGATCGGACTTTCGGCCATATGGATCGCCATGGCGACGCCGTGGTCCTGCGCCATATCGCCGATCTTCTTGGTCTCGAGGATGCCGCCGCTGGTGAGCAGATCCGGGTGGATAACGGAGAGGCCGCCGCTCTTGAGCAGAGGTTCGAACGCCTCCTTGAGATAGATATCCTCGCCAGTGCAAATCGGCACCGTGGTAGCCTGCTGGAGCTGCCGGTACTGTTCGGTGTATTGCCAGGGAATCACGTCCTCGAGCCAGGCGGGAACGTATTTCTCGATATGGCGCGACAGTCGTATGCCATCCTGCAGGGAGATGTGACCGACATGGTCAATGGCGAGCGGGATCTCGTATCCGATCACCTCGCGGACCTCGTGGATATACTGCTCGAGCAGGTCGATACCCTTTTCGGTGAAGTGCAGGCCCGTGAAAGGGTGCCGCACGTTCTGCGCGTCATAGGCACGATTGCGGGCCTTGCGCTCATCGAGCGCACCACCGCGGCCGCGCGGATTGCCGTAAAGCCCTTCGAGCACGCCGGCGGGCGCCGTCACGGCGCCAGGGACATGGGCGATCTGCATCAAACCGAGGTCCATCTTGAGGAAGGTGAAACCGCGGTCCATGCGCTGCTTGAGACGTTTGCCGGTTTCGGTGCCGCTCGGTTTTTCGGCATCGGTATCGCAATAGACGCGCACGTGATCGCGAAACCTGCCGCCGAGCATCTGGTAGATTGGGACGCCATAGGCCTTCCCGGCGAGATCCCAGAGCGCGATCTCTACCGCCGAGACGCCACCGCCTTGCCGGCCATGCCCACCGAACTGCTTGATGCGGCGAAACAGGCGGTCGATGTCGCAAGGGCTCTCGCCAAGCAGCCGGCTTTTGAGCATCAGCGCATAGGTGGCGCTGGCGCCGTCGCGCACCTCGCCGAGCCCGACGATACCCTGGTTGGTGTAGATCTTGAGCAACGCCGAGGTGAACGGGGCGCCAACGATTTCGGCCACCCGCATGTCGGTGATGCGAAGGTCGGATGGTTTGGAGTTCGTGTTGACCCGATTGAGAGCCTCGCCGGCTCCACCCATCTTTGGCATGACTTGTCCTCGTTCTGATCGGCGGGGCTTGTCCTTGAGGTCCAGGGCGCCTTTAGCCGAGCTCGATCTCGTGGGCTTGCAGGTAGTCGCGGTTCATCTCGACCCCGAGGCCAGGCCTTGACGTCAGCTTGAGGTTGCCGTTCGAAACGTCGAGCGGCCTGTCGATGAGGTGATCATATTTGCCGAGGTTCCATTCCGATGTTTCGAGCTTGTAGAAGTTCGGAACGGTCATCATCACCTGCGCTCCGGCGACCACGTTGATCGGCCCCGCGGCGTCGTGAGGCGAGACCGGGATGTAGTAGGCTTCGCACAGAGCTGAGATCTTCTTGAGTTCGGTAATGCCGCCGGTCCAGGTAACGTCCGGCATGATGTAGTCAGCGAGCTTGTTCTCCAGCACTGGCACGAAATCCCACTTCGTGTGGCCGCGCTCGCCCCACGAGATGGCGGCACTGACCTTTTCACGCACCTGCTTGAGCGCGTTAAGGCTTTCGGGAGGACAGGGCTCCTCGAACCAGTCAATCTGGCCGGCTTCCTCGAGGCTCCGGCAGAGGCGAATGGCGGTGGGAACGTCGAAGCGGCCATGCGCATCGATGAGGATGTCGACGTCGGGGCCCGCCGTTTCGCGGATCAGCGCCGTGAGTTCGGCCGCTTCGCGTTCATCCTTGCGGGTCATGCTGCCATCGAGATAGCCGTCCCTCCTTTCGCGGGCCTCGCCATCGACACTGGGACCCTGGTGGGGGAACGGATCGAATTTGAGCCCGGTGTGTCCTGACTCGACGATGTCGCGAATTTCGCGGACTACGGCCTCCTTGCTGGTGAATTTGGCCTGGTTGGGGTGGGTGTAAAGGGCGATTTCATCGCGCACCGGCCCGCCCAGCAACTCGTAGATCGGCTTGCCGAGAACTTTGCCGCGTATATCCCACAGCGCTATGTCGATGGCGCTCACGCATTCAACGGCGGCGCCGCGGCTGCCCATATAGGTGAAGCTGCGGAAAACCTTGTGCCATAGATGCTCGATGCGCGCCGGATCCTCGCCAGTCACGGCGATGCCGATCTGCCGCAGGATCGTGCAGAGCGCGCGGTTGGCCAGCTTTGTGGTGGTGGTGATCTCGCCCCAGCCGCTCACCCCCTCGTCGGTCGTCACTTCGACGAACAGGTATTCTCCCCAGTATGAGGCTGGGGACTTGATCAGCCATGGCCGGATGCCTGTGATTTTCATCTTCACTAACCTTTGTCTGAAATGGCCGGGCAAACGATCGCCGGGCCGGTTATCCAGCCCGGGCCGCGCTGCGCGCGCGCATGTGTTCGAGGACATGCCGGCCGGAGCCCTCGACATGGCGCGCAATGAGTTCGGCTGCCTCGTTCGCATTTCCAGCTTTCACATGAGCGATGAGTTCGCGGTGCTCGCGAATGATCGCCGCACGGCGGGCGAGCGTGAAATTGAAACGCCGGCTTACGGCGCGCAGCACTTCGCGATGCTTCCACCAAAGCTCGGCGGCATGGCGGTTATAGTGCCGCTGGTACATCACGGTGTGGAAAGCCGTATCCAGCTCGCTATGCCTGAAAGTGTCGGCGAAGTTGTTCTCTTCGATCAGACCTTGAAGCCGTTCGAGCTCTGCAATGTCCTCGTCGGTAGCCATGTTTACAAACCATCGCGTCAAGGCTGGCTCGATCAGCACACCGATCTCGTAGATATCCCGGACAAAATCCTGATCTATGGGCCGCACGCGTGCCCCGCGATTGGGGAGAAAGGTGACAAAGCCTTCACCGCGTAACAGCTGCAAGGCCTCGCGCACGGGATTGGTCGAGGTGCCGTGACGCCGGGCCAGATCAGTGACCACCAGCCGTTCGTTGGCGGCGAGCCGCCCCTCGATGATGTCCTCCCGGATCAGTTCATAGAGCGAGGCGCCCTCGCTCGAGGCCCCAAGAGGATCGATCCCAGCCGGTGGCTCTGCTTTGAATTCCCGCGTTTCGGCCAAGGCCGGCTCCCCTTCCATGAGTACACGCCTTTCTCGATATCACGCACGATTTCCATAAACAATGTACGATTTGTTGCGTTGACAGCCAAACTGCGATCTGAAAACGTATAAAGTGCTCGAAGGGATACATTTGAGGAGATGTCCCGCAGCCGACGAGTAAGGCCGCTCGCCTCGATGCAGAGCGGCATGGGAGAGAAACCTGGAGGATACCTATGACGAGGATTACACTCGGCGGTGCCGTCCTGCGCGGCACTGTCTCCACTGCGTTAGTGGCATCGTTGATGTCCGCACCGGCGCTGGGTGCGGCGCCGGTCGACTTGAGCAAGTGGTCGCCCGAATATGTGCGCTCCATTGCAGGCACACAGGATTTTGACACGGCCGCCGATTGCGCCAAGGTCACCCCGCTCGACTACAAGGGGCGACTGACGTTCTGGTATCAGGGCGTGTTCGAGGGCGACCCCGACCTGCTGCGCCAGTACTACAAGGACTTCTTCGAAACCTTCCGCAAGACCTATCCGAACATCCAGCTCGAGGACCAGGCCCTCACCTACAACGATCTCCTGGACAAGTTCCGCACGGCGCTGCTTGGCAATGCCGCGCCGATGGCGGTGCGCCTGCAAATCCTGGGCGGTACGGAGTTCGCCTCAAAGGGCTATCTGCAGCCGCTCAAACCCGAGGACGTGGGATATTCGACCGAGGATTTCTGGCCCGGCGCCATGAAGGCCGTGACCTGGGACGGCGTCACCTATGGCGTGCCGACGAACAACGAAACGATGGCCTTCATCTGGAACGCCGACATCTTCAAACGCGCGGGCCTCGATCCGGACAAGGCTCCGGCGACCTGGGACGATGTCGTCAAGTATTCCAAGCAGATCCACGACAAGCTCGGCATTGCCGGCTACGGCCTCGTGGCCCGCAAGAATGCCGGCAATACCCCGTACCGCTTCATGCCTCAGTTGTGGGCCTATGGCGGCGGCGTGTTCGACGAAGCCACGGCGAACCCGACCTACAAGCAGATCGAGCTCGACAGTCCGCAGAGCAAGGCCGCGCTGCAAGCCTCTTACGACATGTATGTTCGCGACAAGTCGGTTCCGGTTTCGGCACTCACCAACCAGCAGGCTGACAACCAGCCGCTGTTCCTCGCTGGCCAGCTCGGCATGATGATCTCGCATCCGTCCGACTACAATGTCATGCTTGACCTGCAGAATAAGGCGACGGGCACCGACAAGGACAAGGCGCAGACCGTTATCGACAACATGCGCTATGGCCTGATTCCGACCGGCCCCGACGGCAAGCGTGCCGTCGTTTTCGGCGGTTCGAACATTCACATCCTGAAGCCCGAATATGTCGAGGGCGGCAAGGTGGACGAGCCGGCCGCGAAGGCCATCATATGCATGTGGACCAGCCCGGAATGGTCGCTGAAGATGGCTTACGCCGGCTCGAATCCGGGCAATCTCAACGGCTTCAAGACCAAATGGATGAAGGAACGTCTGGACAGCATCAAGTTCCTCGATGTCACGACTTCGATGCTGCCATATGGCATCCCGTTTCCGGCGCTGCCCCAGTCGCCTGAGATCATGAACATCATCGTCCCCGACATGTTGCAGAATGCCCTGACCGGAGCGATGACCGTCGACCAGGCAGCGGACGATGCGGCCAAGAGGGTGAAAGAGCTGATGGGCGGCGGGCTCTAGCCGAAGCCTGACTTGAGATCTTACCGGTTGCGCCTGGAGCGCAACCGGCCCGTTCCGAAAAATAAGGGCACGCCAAAGTGACGATCCTGACCGGCAAGACCGGGACTCGGGGAGGATTGCGACCCCTGTTGCGGAAGATCTGGGAACATCGCGCCGACTATGCGTATGTGCTTCCCGCGATCGCCGTGATGCTGATCGTGATCGCCTACCCGATCTACTACACGGTCGAGCTGTCGTTCTTCAACACGCCGCCTGGCCTGCAGCTTCGCGACAAGATCTTCGTCGGCGTCGACAATTATACGGCGATCCTCAGCAGCGAGATCTTCTGGAAGGTCACCTCCAACACCCTGATCTGGACGCTGGCATCCACCTTCATCGCCTTTGTCCTGGGGTTTGCCTGCGCGCTGGCGCTCCATCGCGACTTTGTCGGCCGTGGTGTCCTGCGTGCCATCCTGATTATTCCCTGGGTCATTAGCGCCGTCGCCGCCTCCTATATCTGGAAGTGGATCTACCATTCGGACTTTGGCATCATCGGCGCGGTGCTGGTCCAGTTCGGATTGGCCGACCGGCCGCCGAATTTCATCGACAGCGTCTCAACGGTGCTGCCATCGCTGATTGTCGTCAATATCTGGCGCGAGTTCCCGTTCGCCATGATCATGATGATGGCCGGCCTGCAGACCGTTCCCGACCAGTTGCTACGCGCCGCAAAGGTCGACGGAGCCAATGCATGGCAGCGCTTTTGGCATGTCACCTTCCCGCATTTGAGAAACGTCTCGACGGTGACGATCCTGCTGCTGGCAGTCGCCAACTTCAATTCCTTCATCATCCCCTGGATCATGACGGGCGGTGGCCCGTCGAACGCTTCACATATCTGGATCACCCACATCTATGAGCTCGCCTTCGGCCGCCAGCGCTGGGGAGTGGCGTCGGCCTATTCGGTGCTGCTGTTCCTCATCCTGATGATGTTCGGTTACTTCTATGTCCGTGCGCTAAGCGGCAACGAGCGAAAGGATGGCAGCGCATGAGCACGACCGCTGAAACCGCCGCTCGATGCCAGCCCCGCCGCCGCATGCGCGTCGACGGATGGCGGTGGGGCGGGCGCATCTTCCTCGTCTTCATGGTGCTTTACACCGCGTTGCCGATGATCTGGATGCTGCTCACCTCGATCAAGTCCGGCTTCGCGGCCATGCAATTCCCGCCGCAATGGTGGCCTGACCAGCCGACACTTGCCAGCTACCAGAAGCTGCTCGACCCACAGAACAGCGTCGGCCAGGACTTTCTCCGCTTCTTCTGGAACAGCCTCTTCGTTTCCACTGCCACGACCATCCTTTCCGTCATCGTGGCAGTTCCGGCGGCCTATGCGTTTTCGCGCTTCACCTTCCCGGGCCGGAACTTCCTGTTCTTCGCGGTTCTGCTTCGAAACATGTTCCCGGCGGTGATCTTTCTCGTGCCGCTCTTCATCCTGATGCGCGCGATCGGGCTGGTGAACACGCATGGCTCGTTGATCCTGACCTATCTCACTTTCGGCCTGCCGCTGGCGATCTGGCTGCTGAAGGGCTTCTACGACAACATTCCGGTGCAGCTCGAGCAGGCGGCGCGCATTGACGGGGCGACGCGGTTCCAGGCCTTTATCCTGATCGTGATGCCGCTCTCGGCGCCAGGAATCATCGCCACGGCGATCTATTCCTTTATCGGTGCGTGGAACGAATACATTTACGCCTACACCTTCCTCTCCAAGAACGAGCAGCTGACGTTGCCGGTCGGCATTCAGCGCTTCTTCTCGGAAAACACGACGGACTTTCCAGGCCTGATGGCAGCCAGCTTCATCATGAGCGTGCCCGTCGTGGTCCTCTTCCTCGTCCTGCAACGATACTTCGTACGCGCCCTCACGGAAGGCGCGGTCAAGCACTAGGGAGTTGCCGATGGCCCATGTGGTCCTCAAAGATCTCGTCAAGACCTACGGCAGCTTCAAGGCCGTCAACGAGGTTTCGTTGACCGTCAATGACGGCGAGTTCGTTGCGCTCGTCGGTCCGTCAGGCTGCGGCAAGACAACAACCCTCAATCTCGTCGCTGGTCTGATTCCGATCACGTCAGGCGACATCGTCATCGGAGACCGGGTGGTCAATGACCTCGACCCGAAGGACCGGGACATAGCCATGGTGTTCCAGAACTACGCACTCTATCCGCAAAAGTCGGTCTACAAGAATCTCGCCTTCCCCCTGCAGATGCGCAAACTGCCCAAGGACGAGATCGACAGGAAGGTCAAGGAAGCGGCGCGCGTGCTCGATATGACTGAGTTGCTCGAGCGCAAGCCGCGCGAGCTTTCGGGCGGGCAGCAGCAGCGTGTGGCCCTGGGCCGTGCCCTCGTGCGCGATCCCGCTGTGTTCCTCATGGACGAGCCGCTTTCCAATCTCGATGCAAAACTGCGCGTGCAAATGCGGTCGGAGATAAAGCGCTTCCACCAGGACCTCAAGGCCACGATCATCTATGTGACGCACGACCAGCTCGAAGCCGTTACCATGGCAGACAGGATGGCCGTGATGAACGGCGGCTACCTGCAACAATACGATTCACCCGCGCAGGTCTTTGCCCATCCGGTGAACATGTTCGTCGCCAGCTTCATCGGCAGCCCGGCGATGAGCCTTGTTCCGCTGGAAGCATCGACGACAAACGGCAACACCGTGCTGACGGGCGCGGAGCGCTGGAGCCTCGAGCTCTCGCCGCGCAACGCCCGGAAAGTCGCTCGGGCAACGACCAGGAAAGTCGTGCTCGGCGCACGTCACTCGACGATCAAGCTCCACAAGAGCGCGGTGCCGGGCAGTGTCCCAGCCAAGGCCTACACAGTGGAGCCTACCGGAGACATCACCTTCGTGCAGGCGTTCGTGTCCGGAGCGATCGTCAATGTCAGCGTACCGCCGGCGATTGGCGTCGCGCCAGACGAGCAGATCTGGCTCGAGTTCGACCAGGCGCGGATGCACCTGTTCGACGGCGAAACTGAAATGGCCCTCGAGGCTGACTGAGCCAGGACAGGTGCATTTGGAATGGGGGGCGGATGACCGAGAAGCTTAAGATTAGCGCGATCAAGCCCTACCCAGTGTGGGTAGGAACGCGCAACCAAATGCTCGTCAAGATCGAGACCGACCAAGGCATATTCGGCTGGGGAGAGAGCGGCTTGAGCGGCCGCGAGAGGGCGGTGACCGGCGCCATCGAGCACTATCGTGAGTTTCTTATCGGCCGCGACCCTATGCAAGTTGGGAGGATATGGCAGGAGGTCTATCGCAGCCAGTATTTCGAAGGCGGGCGCGTTTTGCAGGCAGCGATTTCCGCCATCGACATCGCCCTGCACGACATCAAGGGCAAGGCGCTGGGGGTGCCGGTCTACGAGTTGCTCGGCGGCAAGCAGCGAGACCGTATTCCTACCTTTGCATCGACCGGAGACGAGGCCGAGGGCGATGCTGCCATCGAGCGCGCCCGCGAATTGCGCGCGCAGGGCTGGCAGGCGATCCGCTTCTTCCCCGTCGGGCAAAGCAGCAGAGACGTCTTCGAGCCGCGCGAGTCGATTGGCGCTACCGCGAGGACGATGAACAAGGCCCGCGAGGCGCTGGGCGACGACGCCGTGCTGGGCATCGATTATCATCATCGGCTGTCGGTGGCCGAGGCGGCGAGCTTTTGCAACAAGCTCGGCCGCGGCGTGCTGGATTTCCTCGAGGAGCCGATACGCGACGAGACGCCGGAGGCCTACGAATCGCTGCGCAAGATGACTGACATTCCGTTCGCCATCGGTGAGGAATTTGCCAGCAAGTGGCAGTTCCTGCCCTACATCGAACGCGGCATCCATCAGTTCAACCGGCTCGACATATGCAATGTCGGCGGATTCACCGAGGCGATGAAAGTCGCTGGCTGGAGCGAGGCGCACTATGTGGACCTGATGCCGCACAACCCCCTTGGTCCGGTGTGCACCGCCGCGACTATCAATCTCGGCGCGGCGGTGCCGAATTTCGCGTGGCTCGAGACCAGAGCGCCGGAAAGGAAGCTGGGCTTCGACAATTCCGAGTTCTTTCCCGTGCAACCACGGCTGGACGGCCCGGACTACCCGGTCAGCGACCTGCCGGGGCTCGGCGTCGAGGTCAACGAAGAGGCGATCCGGGCGCGGAGTTTCCGTTTCTGGGAAGCGCCCCACCTCAAGCGCCGCGATGGTTCTGTCACCAACTGGTAGTTCAATTTCAACCGGAGTCCATCATGACGCATACCCCCGACATCACGCGGCCACCTAGAGACCTGATCGACGCGCTAAGGGAGATCGGCGCCGCAACGGTTGCCGGCACGCTTGGCCATATGGGCTTCCGCAATCCGCATATGGTCGGACCGGTGGCGCAGAACCACGGGAAGTCGATCGTCGGGCCGGCGCTGACGCTACAGTTCCTGCCGCAGCGGCCGGATCTTTTCAGCGAGGGAGAATACGCCGATCCAGAGACGCAACTGCATCGGCACGTGCTCTATCATGCGCAGGAGGGCGACGTGGTTGTGGTCGACGCGCGCGGCGACATGAGCTCCGGCGTCTTCGGCGATATGATGTCGACCTATTTCAAGGGCAGAGGTGGCGCGGGTATCGTCATCGACGGATGCATGCGCGACCGGCCCAATGTCGAGAAGCTCGACCTGCCGTTGTGGCTGCGCGGCTGGACGCCCAACTACCATGTGCAGACCAGCATCTATCCAAACGCCGTCAACGTTCCGATTGCCTGCGGCGGCGTCACGGTCATCCCCGGCGACATTATCGTGGCCGACGATGACGGAGTGGTGGTGGTTCCAGTCGCAATGGCCTCAAAAGTGATTGAAGAATCGAAGAAGCATCACGATTGGGAAGAGTTCTCGCGAGAGAAGCTCATGCAGGGCGCGCCGTTGCAACGCTACTATCCGCTGCATGACGATGCCCGAGCAGAATACGAAGAGTGGCGCAGCGCAAAGCGCTAGCAGAACCAGCTGGCGTATGGATCACCAGCGCGTCTCGACTAGAACTTCGTGTGCTTGGAGCGGTGCAGCGTCAAAGGTGATGTCCGATTTCGGCGTGGCCTCGACGATCGCGCGGGTCTCGAACCTCGGCGTTCTCACCTACGGCATCTACGCCGCCGCGAAATGAGCCTGAGTTCCGTGCGGCAAGACGACGTCCACGGTTTAGAAGCCAGCGCCACTTCGCTTATCGATGCTGCGATCGGCGGAGATCTTGCTGGTGGTTCCGTTGAGTTCAGGCGTCGTGCGCTGCCTGAACCGACACCGCAACGTTGCGCTCTGCCCTCGACGCCGCGAGCTCGATTCCGATCATCTTGATTTGCTGGCTCTTTGCCTATCTTTGCTCGGTCTGGCCGGAGACCTCCTCGGCGAGTTGAGGCGATACGCCCCATCAACTGAGCCTTCGGGTCATCGCGGTTGCCTGCGAAACGCGCGGCCTTTCGAGCCCTGCCTCCGCAACGGCCGGCAACTTGCGGGGCCGGGTTCAGCACTCTTCCCGTATCGTTTTCGCGAGCTTGCTTACGTCGACGCTGGTCCTGCCGGTTGGTGCCGGAGGACTGCCTGCGAAGGCAGGTACAGCCGCAAGACGGACATCCTGGCTGAACTACCCGAGCGTTTGACTGGCAAGGGCATAAGTCATCGGCGTGATTGCACCGCCGGCAAAATCGGTCAGGCTTTTGCCCATCGACATGGTCAGCACAGTGTCGAAAACCGGCATTCCGCTGTGCGACAGAAAGGCGGCGAACTCGCCATTGTGCATGTGGGTGTCGATCCGCAGGAAAGACCCCGAATGGTCGGTCACGTGCGGCTTGACGACCGCGATGGCGTCCGCGTCGTGTTCCGCCACGACCGGCCCTACAACATGACCCCGCCCGAACGGCCGACAGAGCGCGAACGCGTTCAATGTGTCGCCCTTGAAAAGACCATAACCCGACGAGTGCGCGAAAAGCTTTTCAATCAGGGCCGCCCGCCTCACGCCAAATCCTGCCGCGTCGAGCGCGATCGCCGCGGGAATATCATTTGCCCCCAAAGTCCGAATGTCACCTGGAGTATTTGTCACCCCACCCGTCATTTGCGTGAGGGCAATACCCTGGCATTGATAGACGGTCTTCTCCGGCTGAAAGTCGAGCGAGAGATAGAGCCGCCTTGCCGCCCGGGTTGCATTGAGCCGCAGATCGCAGCCGACGACGTTCTCGATGACCCGCTTCATCAGCCATTGCCCCGCCCCCAGCGTCTGAAGTCGCGGCGAGGTAATGACCATGCCGACGGTCGCGAAATCTGCGCCATGCGCGAACCACATAGCCGAACCGAGAACCCGGCCGATCTCATCAAGCGCCACGAACCCCTGTCCGGATTCTCGCAGGAACTGCCAGTCCTCGGCCCGATGCGGCCATCCCACGGAGAGCGAGAGCGCGTGCAACCGGTCCAGTTCGACCCCTCCGATGTCGCCGATGCGCATCGAGAAGGTGTCGACTTTCAAGCTTTCGGACGGCTTCAATTCCATGCCTCTGAAAGATTACCGCAACTTGACGGACGACACGCTACAGTCGCCTCTGCTCACCAACGCTAAACAAACTGGCCCCGTACGATTTGCTCGAAAGCCGCGTGCTAACGCAAGATTCAACTGAAACATTTCCGCTTTCGGCACGCAATCGCGTCAGACCGCGCACATCCTTCGCGGCAATGTTGCAACTATGGTCGACGGCACCCAACCCCGGCGAACCCGAAACGTTTTGAGAGCTGGAATGGACGTCTTCGACATTCTCGACCGTCTCGTCGCCTTTCCATCGGTTGCCGGCAAGCCGAACGGCGACATCGCAGGGTGGATCGAGGCCTTCCTCGCGGGACACGGAATAAAGGTCACCCTGCTTCCAGGGCCGGAAGGCGACCGTTTCAATCTTTTCGCGACGGTCGGGCCCGCCGATGTCCCCGGCTACATCCTGTCCGGCCACATGGACGTCGTTCCGGCGGGCGAGCCGCAATGGAGTTCGGCTCCTTTCGCGATGCGCCGGGAGGGCGAGCGGCTCTATGGACGCGGCACCACCGACATGAAGGGATTTCTGGCCGCGGTGCTCGCCGCCGTCCCTGCGCTGGCGGGACTTCGCCTTGCCAGGCCAATCCACCTCGCCTTCTCCTATGACGAGGAGGTGGGATGCCGCGGGGTGCCACATCTGATCGCCCGCCTTGCCGAACTTTGCGCCAAGCCGCTCGGCGTCATCGTCGGCGAGCCGAGCGGCATGCGCGCCGTACGCTGCCACAAGGGCAAGGCGGCCGCCCGCCTGACCATCCACGGGCGTACCGGCCATTCCTCACGGCCCGATCTCGGCCTCAACGCCATCCACGGCATGGCTGATGTGCTGAGCACGGCCGTCGGTGAAGCCGGGCGGCTGACGCACGGTCCGTTCGACCTTTCGTTCGAGCCATCCTACTCCTCGCTGCAAGCCGGCGTGGTGGCGGGCGGACAGTCGGTCAACATAATTCCCGACACCTGCACTCTGGACCTGGAGGCTCGCGCCATTCCAGGCGTCGACCCGGCCAACCTGCTCACGCCGGTAAAGGCGCGAGCCGACGCGCTTGCAGCCGAAGGTTTTCGGGTCGAGTGGACGCCGATCAGCGCCTATCCGGCGCTGTCGCTGCCACAAGACGCGGCACTGGCGGCACTGCTGCGTGAGTTGACCGGCGAAGCGCCGCTTGCTGCCGTCAGCTACGGCACCGAGGCCGGACTTTACCAGGCCGCCGGGTTAGACGCGATCATTTGCGGGCCCGGCGACATCGGCCGCGCCCACAAGCCGGACGAATACATTCTCGCCAGCGAGCTCACCGCCTGCCAGCGGATGGTCGAGGCGCTTGGCGCCCGTTGCGCGGCCTGAAGGGGAACCGCAATGACGTTCCTTTTCAATTCCGATGCGCGGCGCGGCGCGGTCTTCGCCGAGGCCTTCGCCAAGGAATTGCCCGACCTCCCCTTCGCCATAGACGCCACGACCGTCGATCCCGACGCCGTACGCTATCTCATTACCTGGACCGCGCCAGAA
The DNA here is from genome assembly GCF_013170725.1 of Mesorhizobium erdmanii. Taxonomy (NCBI): domain Bacteria; kingdom Pseudomonadati; phylum Pseudomonadota; class Alphaproteobacteria; order Hyphomicrobiales; family Phyllobacteriaceae; genus Mesorhizobium; species Mesorhizobium erdmanii. The sequence goes on from NZ_CP033361.1 coordinate 5,582,791, forward strand.
GACGTCGCGCGTTACAGAAACCTGGAGATCCTGTTTTCCATTGGCGCCGGCGTCGACCAGTTCCGCCTCGATACCGTACCGGAACAAGTGAAGATCGTGCGCACCGTCGAGGAAGGCATCGTGCGCATGATGCAGGAATATGTGACGCTGGCCGTGCTCGCCCTGCATCGCAACCTGCCCGCCTATCTGGCACAGCAGCGCGCCGGTGAATGGCGTGATATCCCGCAGCTGCAGGCTAGGTCGCGCCGGATTGGCGTGCTCGGCCTCGGGCAACTCGGCCAGGCCGTTCTCGACCGGCTGAAGCCCTTCGGCTTTCCGCTCGCCGGCTGGAGCCGCTCGCCGCGGCGGATCGACGGCGTGACTTGCCACCACGGCGAGTTCGGGCTGGAGGAGATGCTCGCAGCCAGCGACATACTGGTCTGCCTGCTGCCGCTGACCGAGGCGACGCGCGGTTTCCTCGATGCCGATCTGTTTGCGAAACTGCCCAAGGGCGCGGCGCTCGTCCACACCGGCCGAGGGCCACAGCTCGATCATGAAGCCCTCGTCGCCGCCCTCGATAGCGGCCATCTGTCGGCCGCAAGCATTGACGTGACCGATCCCGAACCGCTTCCCGCGGGCCATCCTTTCTGGTCGCATCCGAAGATCATCCTGACCCCGCATGTCGCAAGCGTCACCCAGTCCGCGACCGCCGCGCGGGCGATCATCGAAGACATCCGACGCCACCGCGCCGGGCTCGACCCCATCGGGCTCGTCGACCGGTCGCGCGGCTATTGAAGTCCAACCTGAAAGGCCATCTCTTGTCCCTGCTCAAGACCGTCGATACCGACCCGTCCTTCCCGCCACGCCAATCCAAGGCACTGCCCGAAAGGCTGATAGCCGGCGACCCCGCCTTCAAGACATGGGCGCAGGACGTGGCCAAGGACGACCTCGTCCATACCGGCGTCTGGGAGGCGACGCCGGGCGAGACGCGCTCGATCAAGGGCGAGACTTTCGAATTCTGCCACATCCTCACCGGCGTGATCGAAATCACGCCCGACGGCGGCAAGCCGGTGACCTACCGCGCCGGCGACAGTTTTGTCATGAAGCCGGGCTTCACCGGAGTCTGGAAGACCATCGAAACGGTGCGCAAGATCTACGTGACCGTTGGCTGACCGGCCCGCGCGACGTTTTCAGCCACCGCAACAGATTTTGCCGTCCCGCGCGGCGGGCGCGCAACATTCGTCCGCGGCGGTTCGCCGAACGATGCATGCTGCTTGCCCGCCCACGCTAGGGTCATGGTCAATGCTGCTGAGTGGTCACCCATGAGCCTGAGCTTCGATCCAGACAAGGTCACTCTCCCCATCGGCCATTTCATCGGCGGTGAGGTGATCGTGGCCGAGGGCACGATCGAGATGCGCCGCCCCTCGGATGGCAAGGCATATGCCGGCTGCCCGGTGGCTGGCGCCGATATGGTCGACCGAGCGGTAGCGAGCGCCAGGGCGGCGCTCAAGGCCAGCAACTGGGGCGGCGTTCGGCCGCGCGAACGCACCAGGGCGCTCCAGGCCTGGGCCGACCTGATCGAGGCGGAAGCCGAAACGCTGGCGAAAATCGAGGCGCTGTGCTCGACGCGGCCCGTCGGCCAGCTTGTCGCCGGCGACATTGCCGTAACCGCCGAGCAGATCCGCTTTTTTGCCGAGTTCGCCGACAAGGAAGGCAGCGAGCTTGTGCCCACGGACGATGCCACCCTTGGCATGATCATGAGCGAGCCCTATGGCGTGGTCGGCGCGATCACGCCCTGGAATTTTCCAATCTCGATGGCCGGCTGGAAGCTCGGTCCAGCGCTGGCCGCAGGCAATGCGGTCGTGCTGAAGCCGTCGGAAATGACACCCTTCTCGGCCGTCTATATGGCAGAGCTCGCCGTCAGGGCCGGCCTGCCGGCCGGGCTGATCAACGTGGTGCTCGGCGATGGCCCGGCGACCGGCACGGCGCTGACCGGCCATCCCGAGATCGCCAAGGTCTCCTTCACCGGCTCGACCCGCGCGGGCTCGGCCATCATGGAGAATGTCGCCCGCACTGGCGTCAAGCCGATGACGCTGGAACTCGGCGGCAAGAGCCCGCAAATCGTCTTTGCCGATGCCGACCTCGACAAGGCGGCGACGGTGATCGCCGGCAGCGTCACCTTCAACGCCGGCCAGGCCTGCGTGGCCGGCACGCGCCTGATCGTCGAGAGGAGCGTGGCCGACAGGCTGACAGCCGCCATCCTCGAACGGATGAAGGCGGCTCGGCCGGGCCCGACCTGGGACGAGGCGACGCAGTATTCGCCTGTCATCTCGGAACGACAGCGATCGCGCATCGACAGCATCGTGCGGGCCGCGGTCGAGGCCGGCGGCGAATGCCTGACCGGCGGGTCGGCCATGGACAGTCCCGGCTATTTCTACCAGCCGACGCTGATTGCCAATGTCGACCAGTCCAATCCGGCGATCATCGAGGAGATCTTCGGCCCGGTCCTGACCGTCCAGACCTTCGAGACCGAGGAAGAGGCGCTGACGTTGTCGAGCCATCCGACCTACGGGCTGGCCTCCGGCCTGTTCACATCAGATCTCTCCCGCACCATCCGTCTCGCGCGCAAGCTCGAAGCCGGCACGGTCTGGGTCAACCGCTACAGTCGCTCTCGCGACCACATCCTGCCTACCGGCGGCTACAAACGCTCCGGCATCGGCAAGGATCTGGGCCGCGAGGCCTATCACGCCAATCGCAGGACCAAGAGCGTCCTGATCAGCCTCTAGAGAGATTTCGATGAAATCCTATTCGATCGCCCTGATCCCCGGTGACGGCATCGGCCGCGATGTGACCGCCGCCGGCTGGTCCGTGCTGGAAACGGCGGCCAAACACGCAGGCTTTGTCCTGACCGGAACCGAGTTCCCCTGGTCCTGCACGTTCTTCAAGGAAACCGGCCGCATGATGCCGCAGGACGGCATCGAGACCTTGCGCGCCTTCGACGCCATCCTTCTCGGCGCGGTCGGCTGGCCGACAGAGGTACCGGATTCCGTCTCGCTCCACGGCCTGCTGCTGCCGATCCGCAAGGCATTCGTGCAATACGCCAACATCCGGCCGCATCGCTTGCTGCCGGGTGTGACAGGGCCGCTGCGGGCGGAGAACTTCGACATCCTGTGCATTCGCGAGAACACCGAGGGCGAGTATTCGGGCGCCGGCGGGCGCGTGCACCAAGGCACGCAGGACGAGGTCGCAGTCGAGACTTCGATCTTCACCCGCGCCGGCGTCGAGCGCATCCTGCGCTTTGGTTTCGAGCAGGCGCGGGCGCGCCGGGGCAAGCTCGCCTCCGTCACCAAGTCCAATGCGCAGAAATACTCGATGGTGTTCTGGGACGAGATCACCAACAAGCTGGCGGAGGACTATCCCGACGTCGCCGTGACCAGCTATCACGTCGACGCGCTCGCCGCGCGCATGATCATGGCGCCGGAAAGCCTCGACGTGGTCGTCGCCTCCAACCTTTTCGGCGATATCCTGACCGACATCGGCGCGGCGATCCAGGGCGGACTGGGCTATGCCGCCTCCGCCAACATCAACCCGGACCGCTCGGCGCCGTCGATGTTCGAGCCGGTGCACGGCTCCGCGCCCGACATCGCTCATCTCGGCATCGCCAATCCGATCGCCACCATCTGGTCGGGCGCCATGATGCTCGATCATCTCGGCGAAACAGCCGCCGCCGACCGCATCATGAAGGCCGTCGAAGCAACAACCGCGCGCGGCATTGGAACCATTGCCGGCAAGGATCGCACGGAAGCCGTCACGGCCGCCGTCGTCGCGGCGCTCATCTGATTGCAAGGTCGTCTTCGATGAAAAACCTGAAAGACAAAAGTCTGTTCCGCGAGGCCGGCCTGATCGGCGGCAAATGGGTTGTTTCCGACTCCGGCAAAACGGTCGAGGTCATCGATCCGGCGACCCAGGCCGCCATCGGCACGGTGCCCGACATGGCCGGTTCGGAGACTCGTGCGGCCATAGAGGCCGCGGCGTCCGCCTATGGGGATTGGAGGAAGAAGACCAACGCCGAGCGTGCCAGCCTCCTGGAAACCTGGCATGGCCTGATGCTCGCCCATCTGGACGATCTGGCGCTGATCCTGACCACGGAACAGGGCAAGCCGCTGGACGAGGCCAGAGGCGAGATCCGTTATGGCGCGTCCTTCGTCAAATGGTTCGCCGAGGAAGCGCGGCGCATCAACGGCCACACCATCCCCTCACCCACATCCGACCGCCGCATCATCGTACTGAAGGAACCCGTCGGTGTCTGTGGCATCATCACGCCGTGGAATTTTCCCAATGCGATGATCACCCGCAAGGTCGCGCCGGCTCTGGCCGCCGGCTGCACGGTGGTGATCAAGCCATCCGAGTTCACGCCCTATTCGGCGCTGGCGCTGGGCGTGCTCGCCGAGCGGGCGGGCATCCCCGCGGGCGTCATCAACATCGTCACCGGCATGCCGGCCGAGATCGGCAACGAGATCATGGCCAACGAAACTGTGCGCAAGATCTCCTTCACAGGCTCCACACGGGTCGGTTCGCTGCTGATGCGCGGCGCGGCCGACAGTGTGAAGCGGCTCAGCCTCGAACTCGGCGGCAACGCGCCTTTCATCGTCTTCGACGACGCCGATCTCGATCTCGCCATCGAGGGCGCGCTCGTCTCTAAGTTCCGCAATGGCGGCCAGACCTGCGTCTGCGCCAACCGCATCCTCGTCCAGGCCGGCGTCTATGACGCGTTCGCAGCGAAGCTCACGGCTCGAGTCAACGCCATGACGGTTGGGCCAGGCACGCAGCCCGGCGTCGCCATCGGGCCGATGATCAACATGGCGGCGGTCGAGAAGATCAACCGCCACGTCGAGGACGCGCTCGCCAAAGGTGCCGAGATCATCACCGACAGGTCGGCCTTGCCCGAAGGTCCTCAATACGTCGCGCCGCTGGTGCTGACCGGCGCCACGGCGCAGATGCAGCTCGCCGGCGAGGAAACGTTCGGGCCCGTCGCGCCGCTTTTCCGGTTCGAGACGGAGGAGCAAGCGATCACGCTGGCAAACGGCACGCCCTACGGGCTTGCCTCCTACTTTTATACCGAGAATCTGAAGCGCGCCTGGCGTGTCGGCGAGGCCCTGGAGTTCGGCATGGTCGGGCTCAACACCGGCTCAGTCTCGATGGAAGTGGCTCCCTTCGGCGGCGTCAAGCAGTCCGGCCTCGGGCGCGAGGGCGCGCAAGCCGGCATCGAGGAATATCTCGAGATGAAGAGCTTTCACATGGGCGGGCTGGGCTGAAGCCGCCCCCCAATCACTGGATCCGGTCGAGCGCCTTGTAGTAGAGGCCGACCATCGGCAGGAACCACGGCTTGCCCGAATAGCCGGGAATGGAAGGCCACTCGAGCCCCTTCAGCGGATTGCGGTCCTCACGGCCGAGCATGGCATCGGCCATGATCATGCCGAGATGGGTGGAAAGCTGCGCGCCATGGCCGGAATAGCCCATCGCGTACCAGACACCGTCATGGTAGCCGGCGCGTGGGAAGCGGTCCTTGGTCATGTCGACCAGCCCGCCCCAGCAATAGTCGATTTCGACCTTGGCGAGCTGCGGGAAGATCGCCGCGAGGCCGGCCTGCAAGATTTGCCCGCTCTTGGCGTCGGAGCGCTGGTCGGACGTCGCCGAGAAGCGTGCACGACCGCCGAAGATCAGACGCCTGTCGGGCGAAAGCCGGAAGTAGTTGCCGATGTTCATCGAGGTCACGCATGTCCGGTTGCCCGGCATGGTGGCGGTGATCTCGGCGTCGCTTAAGGGCCGCGTGGCGATGATGAAGCTGCCGACGGAGATGAGCCTGCGGCGGAAATAGCCGAAGTCAGGCGTCGTGTAGGCGCCGGTCGCCACCAGCACGTTGTCGGCGCTGATCCGGCCTCGCGAAGTGGCCAGCTCATGCCTGCTTCCGGCCTGCTGGCGGTCCGTCACCCTGGTGTTCTCATGGATGACGGCGCCATGGCAGGCGGCGGCCGTGGCGAGACCCGCCACATAGCGGCCCATATGCATCATGGCGCTCTTCTTCGACAGCATCGCGCCGTGGAAGGGTGAGCCGATCTCGGATTTGAGATCGGCCGTCGAAAGCAGCGCCGTCTCCGGATCCACCTCGGCATGGACGGCTTCGAAGTTGCGCGCGATCGCCTCGAAATGCCGCGGTTTGGAGGCAAGCTTCAGCTTGCCGGCGCGGCGGAAATTGCAATCGATGCCTTCCTCGGCGACCAGCGCCTCGATGGTGTCGACTGAATCGTCCAACGCCCGGTAGAGCGCGATCGCGCGTTCCTTGCCGAGCTCCGCCTTGGCCGAGAGGTAGCTGTGGGCAAGGCCGTTGTTCAGATGGCCGCCATTGCGGCCGGATGCGCCCCAGCCCACCCGCTCCGCTTCCAGCACAGCCACCTTGGCGCCGGCCTTGGCCAGTTGGCGCGCGGCGGCGAGACCGGTGAAGCCGCCACCGATGATCGCCGCGTCGAAATGCCCCTCGACCGGGCCTTGCGCGCCGCCGGAAAAGACCGGGGCGGTGTCGTGCCAGTAGGAAACCAGCTTCATCGGCAATCCGCCCGTTTCAAAGCCCAACCACGCCCGGAAGACCCGAAATGTCCGGTATTTCAATATAGCCATAGTAAGGGTTGGCCGGTTCGTGGCCGCGATTGACCCAGACCTTGTTCTTTATACCGAGATCATGCGCCGACATCAGGTCGTAGCGGAACGACGACGAACAGTGCAGGACATCTTCCGGACCGCAGCCCAGCATGTCGAGCATATATTCAAAGGCTTTGAAGCGCGGCTTGTAGGCCTGCGCCTGCTCGGCCGTGTAGACGGCATGGAACGGCGCGCCAAGCTTCTCGACGTTGGACATGATCTGCGCGTTCATAGCGTTGGACAGGATGACCAGCGGGATTTCCTTGGCAACCTTCGCCAGACCCGCCGGAACATCGGCGTGCGGCCCCCAGGTCGGGACACGCTCATAGACCATTTTGGCGTCCTCGGGGCTGAAGGCGACACCATTGCGCTTGCAGGAGCGCTCAAGCGCATTGTGGATGACGTCGGCATAGGGCTTCCAGTCGCCGAGAATCTCATCGAGCCGATAGGCGGCGAAGTTCTTGATGAACTCCTGCATGCGCGGCTCATCAAGCCGGCTGCCGTAAAGGTCGCGCGCCGCTTCCGCCATCTGGAAGAAGGTCAGCGTGCCGTAGCAGTCGAAGGTGATGTATTTGGGCCTGAAAGAAGCCATGTCCGTCGATCTCCGGTGGAAGCACACCCGCGTTGGATGTATCTCATCATAGGACGGCGGGCAGCGACCCACCTGACCGAAATCGCCCTCTCGAAAGCAGAAAGTTCCGTATCCGCCATCGGGTTTGGCACGCTGTAGCATCTGGCCGTCGATCGGAGTGCCCGCTCGCGACCTGAACTGCCCCCACCGAGGAGGGGAGCAGCAGAAGATGCGGCGCACGCCCCGCGCAAAGGCGAAAGATACCGCCGCGACCGAAGCCTTCAGACGATCTGCGGCGCGCCGATGCCCGAGACTTGCGTGCAGACGGAAGGATGCTCCATGCAGCAGGGTGAGATCGAACTCCGGGCCTTCGGGCCTGACCATATCGAAGGCGCGGTGGCGCTTTCTCGCCAGGAGAACTGGCCGCATCGCCCGCAGGACTGGCGGATGGCGCTGCAGCTCTCGAGTGGCGCGGTCGCGCTCGACGATCGGGGCCAGGTCACCGGCACCATCCTGGTGACGCCCTATGGCATGGACTGCGCCATGATCAACATGGTGATCGTCGACAGGGCCATGCGGGGCAAGGGGCTCGGACGCCGGCTTATGGACAAGGCTTTCGCCCTGGCCGAGGACCGGCCGCTGCGGCTTGTCGCGACGACGGACGGCATGCCTCTCTATGAGAAACTGGGCTTCGTGCCCTCCGGCACCATTCTGCAACATCAGGGCCAGGTCGCGGAACTCGGCGCGCCAGATGGCGTGGAAGCCGCGGGCATCGACGATTTGCTTGAAATCAAGGCGCTGGACCGCGACGCCTATGGCGCCGACCGCGAAGCTCTGATCGATGCGCTCTCGGAGCGCGGCCAATTCGCGGTCATCCGCCGCAACGGCGCCATCGAGGCCTATGCGGCGATCCGCCCGTTCGGACGCGGCGAGGTGGTCGGTCCGGTGATCGCGGGAAGCGCCGACGAGGCGAAGGCCCTGATCGGCTTCTTCGCCGCGTCGCGCGGCGGCGCTTTCCTGCGTGTGGATACCGACAGCCGAACCGGCTTGGCCGGTTGGCTCGCGGAAATCGGCCTCGCCCATGTCGGCGGTGGCGTGACCATGGACCGTCCGTCCAACAGGAGCGCGCGGCAGGCCAGGCCAAAAGTTTACGCACTCGCCAACCAGGCGCTCGGCTAGTCCGGAGGACAACAATGCTCGCCAATTCCCTGATCGAACTCGATCGCGCCCATCTCATCCATCCGGTCTCGTCATATCGCGGCCATGAGGCGCTCGGCGTGCGCGTGCTGAAATCGGCCAAGGGTGCGACCGTGACCGATGCGTCCGGCAGGCAGCTCGTCGACGGTTTCGCAGGATTGTGGTGCGTCAACGCCGGTTACGGCCACGACAGCATCGTCGAGGCGGCGGCCCGGCAGATGCGCGAGCTTCCCTACGCCACCGCCTATTTCGACCTCGGTTCGGAGCCGGCCATCCGGCTTGCCTCGGAGTTGGCCGAGCGGGCGCCCGGCGATCTAAACCATGTCTACTTCACGCTTGGAGGATCGGACGCTGTCGACAGCACGATCCGTTTCGTCCGCTACTACTGGAACGCCAAGGGCGAGCCGCAGCGCGACCAGTTCATTTCGATCGAGCAGGGCTATCACGGGTCGTCGGTGGTCGGCGCGGGCCTGACCGCCCTGCCCGCCTTTCACGCGGGTTTCGGCATCCCCTTCGAGTGGCAGCACAAAATCCCCTCGCCCTATCCCTATCGCAACCCGGTGGGTGAAGACGGCAACGCGATCACCGCCGCATCGCTCGCCGCGCTGAAAGCGAAGATCGAGGCGATCGGGCCGGAGCGGGTCGCCGCCTTCTACGCCGAGCCGATACAGGGCTCGGGCGGGGTCATCGTACCGCCGAAAGGCTGGATCAAGGCCGTGCGCGAGCTCTGCCGGGAATATGGCGTCCTGTTCATCGCCGACGAGGTGATCACCGGCTTCGGCCGCACCGGGCCTCTGTTCGCCTGCACGGACGAGGACATCGTTCCCGATTTCATGACGACGGCGAAGGGCCTGACCTCGGGCTACGTTCCGATGGGCGCCGTATTCATGGCCGATCATGTGTACGACGTCATCGCCGATGGCGCGGGCGCTTCGGCGGTCGGCCACGGCTACACCTATTCGGCCCATCCCGTCAGCGCCGCCGTCGCGCTAGAGGTGTTGAAGCTTTACGAGGACGGCCTTCTGGAAAATGGCATCAAGGCCGGCGCCCGCCTGTTGGCGGGATTGGAGAGCCTGAAGGACCACCCTCTCGTCGGCGACGTGCGCGGTCGCGGCATGCTTGCGGCGGTCGAACTGGTGACCGACAAGCAGAAAAAGACACCGCTTCCGGCGTCTTCGATGCCGGCCCGACGGGTCTTCGACAGGGCCTGGGACAACGGCTTGATCATCCGTGCCTTTGCGAATGGAGTTATCGGCTACGCACCGCCGCTCTGCTGCACGGACAGCGATATCGATACGATCATCGAACGCACGCGCCAAACGCTCGACCAGACGCTGGCCGATCCAGACGTCCGCCGGGACATGGCATGACGGGCGGATTTTCCATGTCTCGAAATATCGCCGGGACAGATGATTTCGCAATTTTGTGCCGCGTCCCAGCGCCATTTCGGCGAATCCAGCGCGGGGGAAGTGCCAGACTGCTCATAAGACAAGGCCAGAAAGCCCGGATTTCCGAGCCTTCTAAAAGGGCCGACGCCCCGGACAGCACGGAATTTTGTTCTGTTCAGCACATGCAATTCGGCTGCGCGCAGAGGAGTGCTAGATTTGGCCAGGGGCTTTAGAGAATTCAAGTACATGACCTTCGACGTCGTCGGCACGCTGATCGACTTCGAAGGCGGCATTACGACCTGCCTAGCCGGGATTGCCGCCGACGCTGGCGTTTCCATCGATGGCGAAGCCGCGCTGGCCCTGTATCGGCAAGCCCGCTACATGCCCGATGCGGGACTGTTTCCTGACGATCTCGTGCGCGTCTACATGGTCATCGCGCCGCAACTCGACCTGCCGGCCGAAGAGAAATATGGCATCCGGCTGCGGGACTCCGCCAGCGCCTGGCAAGGCTTCCCCGACAGCGCGACGGCATTGGCTGAGCTTGCGAAATCGCACAAGCTGATTGCCATGACCAATGCCCGGCGCTGGGCGCTCGATCACTTCGAGAGGCAGCTTGGATCGCCCTTCTTCGCCACCTTCACGGCCGACGATACCGGCACGGAGAAACCGGATCCGGCCTTTTTCCAGAAGGTCTTCGATTTCGTCGCCTCAAGGGGGGATAGCAAGGACGACATCCTCCACGTCGCGCAAAGCCAGTATCACGACGTCGGTATATCCCGTGCGCTGGGCGTGACCAATTGCTGGATCGAACGCCGACACGCCCAGAAGGGCTATGGCGGCACAATCGAGCCCGAGCGCTTCACCGTACCAGACCACCACTTCACCTCGATGGCCTCCCTTGCAGCGGCCGTTCGGGAAAGCCTGAAGGAACGAGCCTGAACCAAAGCCCGGAAAGCCGCAACAAGACGAGCATCCCGACCAAACAAACAGAAAGGGGAATAACATGACCGACAAGATCACGAACTGGACCAGCGCGGACGATGCCATGGTCGAAAATGCCATTAGACGCGGCGCCAACCGTCGCGAACTTCTCAAGATGCTATTGGCCGGCGGCGCCGCGGTTGCCGCGGGCAGCGTGGTGCTCGGCCGTGCCACTCAAGCCGTTGCCGCCACGCCCGTTTCCGGCGGAAATTTGAAGGCGGCCGGCTGGTCGTCCTCGACTGCCGACACGCTTGATCCCGCAAAGGCGTCGCTGTCCACCGACTACGTCCGCTGCTGCTCGCTCTATAATCGCCTGACCTTCCTCGACAAGGATGGCAAGACGCAGATGGAGCTGGCCGAAAGCTTCGACAGCAAGGACGCCAAGACCTGGACAGTGAAGCTGCGCAAGGGCGTCACCTTCCATGACGGCAAGGACCTCACCGCCGACGACGTCGTCTACTCGCTAAAGCGCCATCTCGACAAAGCGGTCGGCTCCAAGGTCGCCAAGATCGCCGCGCAGATGACCGGCTTCAAGGCGGTCGACAAGTCGACCGTCGAAATCACCCTCGCCGACCCGAATGCGGATCTTCCGACCATCCTGGCGCTGCACCATTTCATGATCGTCCAGGATGGCACCACGGACTTCTCCAAGGGCAACGGCACCGGTGCCTTCGTGCTGGAAACGTTCGAACCGGGCGTGCGTTCGATGGTCACCAAGAACAAGAACTACTGGAAGTCCGGCAAGCCCTACCTCGACTCCTTCGAGTTCATCGCCATCAGCGACGACAGCGCCCGCGTCAACGCCCTGCTTTCCGGCGACATAAATTTTGCGGCTTCCATCAATCCGCGCGCCATGAAGCTCATCAGCGGCCAGCAAGGCTTCGAATTGTTGCAATCGACTTCAGGCAACTACACCGACCTCAACATCCGGCTCGACATGGATCCTGGCAGCAAGGCCGACTTCGTCGCCGGTATGAAGTATCTCGTCAACCGCGAACAGATCGTCAAATCGGCTCTGCGCGGGCTCGGCGAAGTCGGCAACGACCAGCCCGTCTCGCCGGCGAACATCTACCACAATGCAGACCTCAAGCCGAAGGCGTTCGATCCAGACAAGGCGAAGTTCCACTTCCAGAAGGCGGGCCTGCTTGGCCAGTCCATCCCAGTGGTCGCCTCCGACGCCGCGACCTCGTCGATCGACATGGCAGTGATCATCCAGGCCGCCGGCGCCGACATCGGTATGAAGCTCGACGTCCAGCGCGTCCCGGCCGACGGCTACTGGGACAATTACTGGCTCAAGGCGCCTATCCATTTCGGCAACATCAATCCACGCCCGACGCCGGACATCCTGTTCTCGCTCCTCTATGCTTCCAACGCGCCGTGGAACGAAAGCCAGTACAAGTCCGAGAAGTTCGACAAGTTGCTCGTCGAGGCGCGCGGTTCGCTCGACCAAGCCAAGCGCAAGGAAATCTACAACCAGATGCAGACTATGGTGTCCGAGGAGGCCGGCACCATCATCCCGGCCTACATTTCCAACGTCGATGCCCTCTCCAGCAAGGTGAAGGGTTTGGAAGCTAACCCGCTCGGTGGCATGATGGGCTACGCAATGGCGGAATATCTCTGGCTCGAAGCCTGAGAAGCGCTTGTCGGGGACCGCGCAGCCGGTCCCCGACACTGCATTGCGCAAGATTGTTGGCCGACTGCAACCCGGGAGTACTTCCATGAAGTCTGGGGTTCTGAAGCTCGTGATGAAGCGGCTGGCGGTCGCGGTGGTCACCCTTCTGATCGTCCTGTTCGCCGTATTTTTCGCCACCAGCATGCTGCCTGGCGACACCGCGTCGATCCTTCTCGGCCAAGCGGCGACACCCGAGGCTGTCGCCGGCCTGCGCGAGGCCATGCATCTCAACGATCCGGCGATCCTGCGTTTCGTGCTCTGGCTCGTCGGCCTGCTCCACGGCGACCTCGGCACCTCCTATGCCAACCAGATGCCGGTCGCGGCGCTGATCGGCGGGCGCCTGGTCAACACCATGAAGCTCGCCGCCATCACGACGGCGCTCTCGGTGCCGCTGGCGCTGACGCTCGGTATCACCGCAGCGATGCTCAGGGGCTCGGTCTACGACCGCACCGTCACCGTCTTTTCGATCGGCGTCATTTCCGTGCCGGAATTCATGGTCGCGACCCTCGCGGTCCTGCTCTTCGCCGTCTATCTGAAATGGCTGCCGGCGTTGTCCTCGGTCAACGAGGCGCATTCGCTGACCGACCTTGTGCGCATCTATGCCATGCCGGTGATCACGCTCACCTTCGTCATCTCCGCGCAAATGATCCGAATGACCCGCGCCGCGGTGATCGAGACGCTCTCCACGCCCTATGTCGAGATGGCGCTTCTGAAAGGCGCCTCGCGCAGCCGCATGGTGCTGAGGCACGCGCTCCCCAATGCGCTCGGCCCCATCGTCAACGCGGTCGCGCTCTCGCTATCCTATCTGGTCGGCGGCGTCATCATCGTGGAGACAATCTTCAACTATCCCGGCATCGCCAAGCTGATGGTCGATGCCGTCGCCACCCGCGACCTGCCCCTGATCCAGAGCTGCGCGATGATCTTCTGCCTCGGCTACCTCTTCCTCATCACCGCCGCCGATATCGTCGCCATCATGTCCAACCCGAGGCTCAGATGACGGTGGCACGCGTGACAACCTCCCGACGGTCGTTCCTGGGCCATAGCTACAGCCTCGTGGGCGTCGTCGCCGCGTTGGTCATCCTGGCCTGGATGCTCGTCGCGATCCTCGCTCCCTATATCATTCCCCATTCGATCGGAGACATTGTCGACGACGACTATTTCGGGCCGATGCGGCAAGGGCTGTGGCTCGGCTCCGACTATCTGGGTCGCGATATGCTCTCGCGGGTTCTGATGGGCGCGCGCTATACCGTCGGAATTTCACTTGCCGCCGTCTTCATTGCCTGCTTTTCAGGCGTGGTGCTGGGGATGACAGCGGCCGTCACCGGTGGCTGGCTCGACGCGTGCCTCAGCCGCTTCTTGGACGCGATGAACTCCATTCCCAGCAAGCTTTTTGGTCTTGTCGTCGTTGCCGCGGTCGGCTCGTCGATCCCTGCACTGATCCTGACGCTCGCGGTCATCTATACCCCAGGCGCCTACCGCTTCGCGCGGGCACTCGCCGTCAACATCAACACGATGGACTTCATGACCGTCGCCCGCGTGCGCGGCGAAAACACCGCCTATCTCATCGGCTCCGAGATCCTGCCCAACATCATCCGGCCGGTGCTGGCCGATTTCGGCCTGCGCTTCGTCTTCATCGTTCTGCTGCTCTCGGGCCTCTCCTTCCTGGGCCTCGGCCTGCAGCCGCCGCTCGCCGACTGGGGCGCGCTGGTGCGCGAGAATATCGGCGGCCTGCCCTTCGCGGCTCCCGCCGTCATCATTCCCTCGCTGGCGATCGCCAGCCTCACCATCAGCGTAAACCTGCTGATCGACAATCTGCCGCAGAAGATCAGGGACCGGGACGCATGACCAATCTCGTCGAGGTCAGGGATCTGAGGATCGAGGCGACCACCGACGCCGGCAGGATTGTCGAGATCATCAAGGGCGTCAGCCTCGACATCCCCGACGGCGAGATCGTCGCCCTCATCGGCGAGAGCGGCTCCGGCAAGACGACGGTGGCGCTCTCGCTCATGGGCTATGCGCGGCCCGGCTGCCGGATCACCGGCGGCGAGATCAATGTGAACGGCAAGAACATGGCGGCACTTTCCGAAAAGCAGCGCGCCAGGTCACGCGGCACAGACATCGCCTATGTTCCGCAGAGTGCGGCCGCATCCTTCAATCCCTCGTCGACGATCATGGAGCAGGTGATCGAGGTCACGCGGATCCACAACCTGATGCCGCCCGAGCGAGCGCGTCAGCGTGCGGTCGAGTTGTTCAAGGCCCTTTCGCTGCCGAATCCGGAAGGGATCGGCGCGCGTTATCCGCACCAGGTTTCGGGTGGGCAATTGCAGCGCCTGGCGGCGGCCATGGCGCTTATCGGCGATCCCAAGCTGGTCATCTTCGACGAGCCGACGACGGCCCTCGACGTGACAACCCAGATCGACGTGCTGAAAGCCTTCAAATCGGTCATGCGGGCGGGCGGAATAGCAGGTATCTACGTCTCCCACGACCTGGCCGTAGTCGCTCAGATCGCCGACCACATCGTTGTGCTGAAGGGCGGCGAGGTGCAGGAGACCGGCACCACTGCTCAGATTCTTTCCGCTGCCCAGCACCCCTATACGCGCGAACTGCTGGCTGCCTTCGAGCCGAAACCACGGCAAACGCATGCGGACGGGGATGCGGGCGCCAAGCCGTTGCTGCGCATCGACAATGTGACCGCCGGCTATGGCGCGGTGCGAGAGAACGGGCTGCCACTCATCCGGGCCGTCGATTCCGTCAGCCTGGTCGTCGAGACAGGACGCAACCTCGGCATCATCGGCGAATCCGGCTGCGGAAAATCGACGCTGGCGCGCGTGATCGCCGGCATCCATCCGGCTGCGGCCGGCAACATCATCTTCGACGGCAAGCAACTGGAGCGCGCCGCAGGGAAACGCAGCCAGGACCAACTGCGCGAGATGCAGATCGTGTTCCAGTATGCCGATACCGCGCTCAATCCGGCCAAGCCGGTGGAGGACATCATCTCCCGGCCGCTGGCCTTCTATCACCAACTCGACAGGCAGGCGCGCTCGAAACGCGTCGACGAACTGCTCGACATGGTTCGCCTGCCGAGGACGCTTCGTTACCGTCGCCCGTCGGAACTCTCAGGCGGCCAGAAGCAGCGGGTGAACTTCGCCCGCGCCCTTGCGGCCGGCCCCAAGCTCATCATCTGCGACGAAATCACCTCGGCGCTCGACACGGTGGTCGCTGCCGCCGTAATCGAACTGCTCAAGGAGTTGCAGCGCGAGTTGGGCCTTTCCTACATTTTCATCAGCCACGACCTCTCCGTCGTCGAAGCGATCTGCGACGAGATCATGGTCATGTACAACGGGGAGCGGGTGGAGCAGATCACGCCTGACAAGCTCGAGGCGCCCACCCATCCTTATTCGAAGCTTCTCTTCTCCTCTGTGCCAAAGCTCGATCCGACGTGGCTCGATGGCCTCGTCCGCGACCCGGAACTCGTCAGCCAGTACGGCCACCGCTGACGGGGCAGGACCTTACCTCGGAAAAAGACTCGGCAGCGGCATATGCGCCTTGACGATGGGGGACTTCAGCACGACGAACGAGAAATACTTGTCGATGCCGATATCCATGTCGGTCAGCCGTTCCATGATGGTCTGGTATTCGCCGATGCCGGCGGTCACGAATTTCATCAGGTAGTCGTAGCCGCCCGACACGAGGTGGCATTCGATGACCTGCTCTATCTTCTCCACAACGGCGAGGAAGCGGGCGAAATCCACCTGACGATGGTTCTTCAAGGTGATTTCGGTGAAGACGGTCAGCGCCTGGCCGAGCTTGCCGAGATTGATCTGCGCGGAATACCCTTCAATATAGCCCTCGGACTGGAGTCTCTTGACCCGCATCAAGCACGGGCTTGGCGACAGATGCACAAGATCGGCCAGCTCCACGTTGGTAATGCGGCCATTCTTCTGCAATTCGTGAAGAATCTTGATGTCGATCCGATCCAGTTTCATGACCGTCTCCGCAGAACGCATGCCGCAGCACAAAATGCTGCCGTACCAATAGCCGTAGACACTATCACAGCCCGCTGGCCTGTCCATCCGGGCGGACATCGCTTTGAAACGCAGTGTCTCCCGATTTAAGCCGGGCCGCCGGAATAAAATTCTGCTTCGGCTTCAACTCCAGCAGCGGCTGCCTGCGCAACACGCTAGATTGGCGCTTCAGGATAGAGGGACCATGCGCGCGCCGTTGCAGCAAATCGAGACGTCCAGTGAGCTGCCGCAATCCGCGGATGCGGTGGTGATCGGCGGCGGCGTCGTCGGCGTCTTCACAGCCTACTATCTTGCCAGGCGCGGTATGAAGGTCGCGCTTGTCGAGAAGGGGCGCATCGGCGCCGAGCAGTCCTCCAGGAACTGGGGATGGTGCCGCCAGCAGAACCGCGACGCCCGCGAACTGCCGATGGCGACCCGCAGCCTCGATCTGTGGGACAGCTTCGCAACGGAAACCGGTGAAGACACCGGCTTTCGCCGCTGCGGCCTGCTCTATCTCAGCAACGACGAGGCGGAACTGGACGGCTGGGCGCGCTGGCGTGACTTTGCCACGCCGGCCGGCGTCACCACACACATGCTTGACAGCGCCGAGGCTAGCGAGCGGGGCCGCGCCACGGGCCAAACCTGGAAGGGCGGCGTCTCCTCGCCGACCGACGGCACAGCCGACCCGTCGCGGGCCGCTCCTTCTGTCGCCCGTGCCATCCTCAAGCTCGGCGGCTCCGTACACCAGAATTGCGCCGCGCGCGGTATCGAGACCGAGGGCGGGCGCCTGAGCGGCGTGGTGACGGAAAGCGGCACGATCCGGACGAAGGTAGCGGTCCTGGCGGGCGGCGCCTGGGCGTCCTCCTTTTGCCATCAGTTCGGCTTCCGCTTCCCGCAAGCATCGGTGCGCTCCTCCATCCTGTCTGTCTCGCCCGGCGCAGAGGGCCTGCCGGATGCGCTGCACACGGCAAGGATCTCGGCCACGCGTCGCGGCGACGGCGGTTACACGCTTGCCATAAGCGGGCGCGGCCGCGTCGACGTCACGCCGCAGCAGCTGCGCTTCTCCTCGCAATTCGTGCCCATGTTCCTGAAGCGGTGGCAAAGCTTGGCGCCCGGCGGCCTGCAAGGCATGCGCTCGGGCCACGAAACGCTTCGACACTGGCGGCTCGACCAGCCGACGCCGATGGAGCGGATGCGCATCCTCGACCCAATCCCGGACCGGGCGACCATTCGCCTGACCCACGCCCGCGCCCTCGAACTGCTGCCCGACCTCCGAAAGACGACGGTCAGCGCGGCCTGGGCCGGCTACATCGACAGCACGCCGGACGGCGTGCCCGCCATCGGCGAGATAACCACCCTTCCTGGTTTCTTCCTGGCTGCGGGATTTTCGGGGCACGGCTTCGGCATCGGGCCTGGCGCCGGGCACCTCGTCGCGGACCTGGTGACCGGGTCGGAACCGATCGTCGATCCGACATCCTATGATCCCCGGCGCTTCGATGCTTCGGCCTGGGGAAAGGTCGCCGATTTCTAGGATGTGATCGTCATTCATGCACGGCCTCAGCCATCCCGCAGAAAAGCGCTGATAGGAGCGGGCCTGGCAGGGGCCTGTGCGCGAAACCGGCCGACGGTGTCGGGCGTGCAGCCTGCTTGCGCCGCAACAAGCTCAACGGCAGCCAAAAGGCAGTAACGCCCCTGGCAACGGCCCATGCCGGCGCGCGAGAGCGACTTAACCCTGTTGGCCTCGCCGCCACCGAGACCCACGCTTCGGCGTACATCTCCGGCACTCACATTCTCGCAGCGGCAGACGATCGCATCGTCGGGGAGTGCCCGCGCCATCGACGCCGGCCAGGGAAAGGCGCAAGCCAGGCCGCGGGCAAAGCGCGCGAGCCGGGCGAGCTTGCGCAGATCAGCCGCGGTGGAGGGCGCCGGATGTCCGAGATCGGCAAGGCATGCCGCCGCCGCGAGACGCCCAGCGATCTCCGCGCCGTCCGCTCCCAGAAGGCGAACCCCATCGCCGGCAAGGTAGACGCCATTGCCGGCCCGACCCATTTCGTCGGTCTTTGGCAGCCATTGCCGCCACTGTTCGTCATAGGTGAAGGCGCATCCCACGAGGTCGGCCAAGTGGGCCTCTGCCCGCAGGTGCCAGCCCATGCCGACCATGTCGCATGGGGACAGCCGCTGCCTTCCGCCGGCGTCGCGCCAGCGCATTGCTGTGACACCCTTCCCGTCGGCCTCGATTCGTTCGAGCGTCACGCCCGCATGGTAGCGGCGGCCGAGCCTCGCCCGCAGGGCCAGGCCGCGCAGCGCGACCAATGGCCGAGCGGCAATTCCCCCGAGCCCCCGCATCTGCTGGCGCCAGGGCGATGTGTCGAGCACCGCCGCCACATCCGCTCCAGCCTTGACAAGCTGGGCGCCGACCAGCGTCAGCAGAGGTCCCGATCCGATCAGGACGATCCGCCGCCCGAGCGCCACGCCCTGCGCCTTGAGCGCGATCTGGGCCGCGCCAAGGCTGTAAACGCCGGCACTCTGCCAGCCCGGGACGGGAGTGACGCGGTCGGATGCGCCCGTGGCGAGGATCAGACGGTCGTAGCTGATCATCTGCACGCCACCCTCCCCCAGCACGTGCAGCCGACCCTCATGCACGGCGATGACCGAACTCGCCGCGCGATGGGTGAGCCGCCCCTCTGCCGCCAGCTGGTCGAACAGCGCATGCAGCGCGCGCGCCTTCGCCGCTTCCGATCCGTAGAGCTGCTCTGGCGTTCGGACGAAGCCGGCCGGCGGGCGGCGATAGATCTGCCCGCCGGCGCGATTGCCTTCGTCGATCACCACCGGGTGGAGCCCAGCCTCCACAAGCGTCGCGGCGGCCCTTATGCCAGCCGGGCCGGCGCCCACGACCACGACCGGCGGCGGTGAGGTCTCGCTCACGGCCAGTTCTCCGGTGGCGTCGTGCGCAGTTTCATACCTTCGATGACAAACGCCGAGCACGCCCGCAGGCGCGGTCCCTCGTCCTGCCACACCCAGCAATCCTGGCAGGCTCCCATCAAACAGAAGCCCGCGCGCGGCTCGGGTCCGAACTCGGAGCTTCGCAGCGCGTGTCCGGAACCCAGCATGGCGGTCAGCAGGGTGTCGCCCGCAAGCGCAGGGCGCTTCTCCCCATCGAGAAAGAAATGCAGCTGCGCCCGGTCACGTTCGGCCAACCGGACGATCCGGCCGGCGGTGATCATTCCGCGGCCTCTTGCGCGGGTTGAGAACGCGGCAGTTCAGGGAACCGTTTGCAGACCGCATCAAACGCCGCCTGGACGCCTTCCGGCCCCGAGCGCCCTTTCATGCGACGGAATATCTCCGTCTTGGCGAAGAACCGCCAGTGGATCGGCAAATCCCTCAGTATAGCGGAGAGCCGGTCATAGGCTGCTGGCGTCCATTGCGCTTCGTAGCCTTCGCGCTCCGGACCGAAATGGAAATGGCCGGTAGCCGGCCGCTGCCGTGCGCGCACCTCTTCCGTCGCCTGCTCGTCGACCTCGCCGTCGTGGATGACGACGCCATAGTCGCGCTCGGCCGATGCCACGGAGACATAGCCGCGCCGAACGTCCTGCGCGACCCGCCAAGGCTCGCGTTGATGCGGATCGCCACGCCCGCCGCCTCCCGCGGAGCGGATGTCGAGCACGTCGCCGGGCTGCAGTACCGCGGTGTCGATGTTGCCCAGCCGCCTCTCATGTTCGGTCCCAGGATTGACGATCATGTCCGACAGGCCGGCCGCCTTGCCGCCCAGCACGCCCCAGGGACGAAAGAAGCTGCGGTCGCGGTTGCGCGCCGTGATCCTGGAATCGGGGGCGAAGACACGGAAGGCCATCTCGGTCGCCAGCCCACCGCGCCAGCGGCCGGCTCCGCCACTATCCCGGGCGAGCCCGTATTTCAGGAATTCGACCGGGGTCTCGGTTTCGGTGATCTCGATCGGCGTGTTCTTGAGATAGGCGGCATCGGCGCCCGATCCGTTGGTCCCGTCGCGATGCGGCATCGCGCCGCCGCCCCCTACCACCGGGTTGACCGCCGCGATGACGGTCTGGCTGGTGCGCTCGTCCGTCGTCATGACGTTGACGATGCAGTTGTTGCCAGCCGGTGCCGCCGGCAGGCGTGCCGGCACCGCTTGCGAAAAGGCGCCGAAGATGACCGACCGCAGGCGGGCGCAGGTGAGCGAACGCATGCCCACGGCAGCGGGATAGACCGGATTCAGCACAGAACCATGAGGGGTAATGCAGGTGAAGGGCCGGGTGAGGCCCGTGTTGAGCAGGATCTTCGGGTTGAGCGTATAGAGCACATAGTAGACGCCGACGAGCAGGATGGTGTGGCGTGGGTCACTGCCGGTGGGCACGTTGAGTGAGGAGCCTAGCTGCGGATCTGAACCGGTGAAGTCGAGCACCGCCTCGTCGCCCCTGATCGTCAGCGTCAACTTCAGCCGGCAGGGATTGGCTTCGACCGAATCCTCGTCGGCATAGTCGGCGAACTCCCATGTGCCGTCTGGCATGGAGCGCAGCACGTCGCGTGCCTGCGCCTCCGCATGGTCTAGAAGAGCCGCAACGCCATCCACGAAGCCGGTCTTGCCGAACTTCCGCACCATTGCCTGGATCTTGCGCTCGCCGGTGTTGAGCGCGCCGACCAACGCCTTGATATCGCCGATGTTGAGGTCGGGCTTGCGCACATTGGTGCTCATGATCCGCAGGATCATCTCGTCGAACACGCCTTCGTTCACGAGCTTCATGGGAGGAAAGCGGATGCCTTCCTGATGGATTTCGGTCAGCGCCCGGCTGAGAGAAGCGGGCACCGCCCCGCCCATGTCGGTGTTGTGGATGTGCCCTCCGGTCCAGGCGATGATCTCGCCATCGACGAAGACCGGCTTCCACAAATGCGTGTCGGGCGCGTGGGTGGCAACGTAGCCGGAATAGGGATCGTTGGTGAAGGCAACGTCTCCAGGCCGGTAGTCGTCCACCATCGCGATCGCGCGGTGATACGAAACACCGGGATGCCAGGTGGTGCCGAGTTCCATTGGGACGGCGAAGGTCGCGCCGGAGCGGTCCAGCAGCATCACCGTGAAGTCCTGCGTTTCCTTGACAAAGGCGGAGTGCGCGGTGCGGTGCAGCGTGTGGGCCATATTTTCGGCGGCTGCGCGGGCGTGGTTCGCCAGAACCTGAAGGTTTGTTCGGTCGAACATGGCGTCACTCCCCGAAGGTCAGAAGAAGGTTGAGATGGCGATCGACGCGTGCCTGCGTTCCGATCGGGATCGCGAAGGTGGTGTCTTCCTGCACCACCACGGCAGGCCCGTGGAACACGCTGCCCGGCACGAGCGCCTGCCGGTCGTGGAGGTCGACGGTCTCGACCCTCTCGCCGGTGTAGACCGGGAGCCGCCGCGCTGGAATGGCCCGGGCGTCCTTCTCGTCGATCTCGGGGAAGGACAATGCCGGACCGGCGCCTACGGCGGACAGCCTGGCGTTGACGAGTTCGATCTCGCCCTCCGGGTCGTGGAAGTCGTAGAGGCGCTCATGCGTGAGGTGGAAGGCCTGCGCGATGGCGGCCGCGTCGCCTTCCACGAGCCATTCCGGCGAAACGACGACCTCGATCTCATAGCTTTGCCCGACGTATCGCATGTCGCAGGAGAGACTGAGTTCCGCCGCCGCGTCGTGCCCCTGTGCCGCCAGCCAGTCACGACCTTCCCGCGCGAGAGCCTCGAAGGCGCTGTGAATTCCTGGAAGTGACGCATCCGACAGTGGAGCGAAGATGGTGCGTATGAAGTCTCCGCGAAGATCCGCCACCAGCCCGCCCAGCGCCGACACCACACCGGGGCGACGGGGCGCCATGAGGCGCTTCATCCCGAGTTCGCGGGCAAGGAAGGCGCCGAGCATAGGCCCGCCGCCGCCGAAAGGCATCAGCGTGAAGTCCCGCAAGTCCACGCCTGCGCGCGAGGCGAGTTTCTCAACCTCGACGAACATTTCAGACACCGCAATGTCCAGGATCGCCTGCGCGGTCTGCTCAACCGTGCGACCGAGTCGGGTGGCGAGGTCGCCGACCGCGCGATGGGCCAACACGACATCGATCTTGAGCTGGCCGTAGGCCATCTCGGTGTGGCCGAGCCATCCACACACCACCATGGCGTCCGTCACCGTAGCACGCTGGCCGCCACGGCCGTAGCATGCAGGCCCAGGCGTCGAGCCGGCCGACTCCGGCCCCACCCGAAGCACCCCTTGAGCGTCGACGCTGGCGATAGAGCCGCCGCCGACGCCGATCGAGCTCACCGAGACGGAAGGAATGTGGAGCGGAAATTCGCCGATCAGCTCACCGGTGCCGAACTGCGGCTCACCGCCGATGATGAGCGCGAAATCGGCCGAGGTCCCGCCGATATCGAGGGTCAGGATCTTACCCTCGCCTGCCCGACGCGCCAGCCACGAGGCGCCGATGACGCCGGAGGCCGTTCCCGACAGAAGCATGTTTACGCAGGCGTGCTTGCCTTCGGCAGCGTTCATCAACCCGCCGTTGGATTTCGTCAGCATCGGGCGGGCTGGCACGCCGCTTCCTTTCAGCCGCTCTTCCAGCGCCGTCAGATAGCCCGAGACGCGCGGATGGACGTAGCCGTTGAGAATGGCGGTCGAGCTGCGCTCGTATTCGCGGATGACGGGCCACACCTCGGCCGAGGAGAAGACGAAGAGTTCGGGCGCAAGACGCGCGATCGCCGCCTTCACCGAAGCCTCCTGTGCACCGTTGCGCCAGGAATGGATGAAGGACACGATGATCCCTTGTGCCCCGGTCGCTTTCGCCGTCGCGACTGCCCTTTCCACGGCGTCCATGTCAGGCGCCTGGGATTCGCTGCCATCGGCGCGCATGCGAACCGGAATGCCGAAGACCATGTCTCGCGGGATCAGCGGCTCCGGCCGCGTGCAGAACAGCGAATACATGTCCGGCATGCGAAGCCGTGCAAGTTCGATCACGTCCTCGAAGCCGGCATTGGTGAATAGCGCCAGCTGCGCGCCCTTGCGCTGGATGATCGTGTTGATGCCAACGGTCGTGCCATGCACGAAGCGCGTCATACGGGTCGGATCGAAGCCTTCTCGCTCGCCCAGAAGGGCAAGACCCGTCATCAGCTCGGCACCTGGATCTTCCGGCGTCGTCAGCACTTTCAGCGAGGCGACCCGCCCGGAATTGGTCTCGAGCGCACAGAAATCGATGAAGGTGCCTCCGATATCGACGCCGACCTTCCAGTCGGCTCCGTCCTGCGCCACATTCGCCGCGATGGCACCATCCATGATGCGTCCCTTCCTGTCTGCCACCTGAATGCTGGCACGACCCGATGGGACAGGTCCAAGACGCATGATGAGCAAGGATATAAGTCTTGCTTATGCGCTTGCGCGATGTTCTCCGAGAATTGCGTAACAGGCCGCACGGATTTCATCGCGCATCATCTCATCCGCCCGTGAAAGCGCTCTCGTGCGCGAGGTAAGAAGCGCGATCGGAGATTCCGGTCCCGCCGCTAGCGGCCTGACCGCGAGCCCGGAAAACTGCTGCCAAGGCAACAGCGCATCGACCAGAGCAATACCCAGACCGGCCTGGACGAAGCCGATTGCGGAAATCGAGACGTCGATCTCGAGCGATGGCGAAAGTGTGAGACCCTGCGCGCGCGCCGCCTGGGCCAGTTCCTCGGCAGGGCGCGTGTTTCCACGATAGGATATCAGCTCTTCCCGGACGAGATCGGCGAGCGTCAGCTCGATTTTCCTTTGCAAAGCGTGCCCGGCGGGCAGCAGGCATGCAAAGCCGACACTGCCGATCACCTCTGCCTCGATGTCGGGAGGCAGGCGGTCGTCCATGGCCACGCCGAGGCTGGCGTCACCCGCGCGCAGCATGTCTACGATCGCGGCGATCGGCGCACTATGGGAACGCAGCAAAATATCGGGATGCTGGGCCCGGAAGTTGGTGAAGGCGCGCGGCAGTATTGCCATGGCTGGCGGCGGTGAGGCCGCAACCCGCACCAGCCCAGTCCTGCCCAGCCGAAGGTCGGTGGTCTTGCGGCGTAGTCCTTCGAGCCCCGCCGACAGCCTCTCGGCATCCGGGAAAATCTCGAGCGCGTCCGGAGTCGGGCGCAGCCTGCCCTTCACCCGCTCGAACAGCGCGAAACCGAGTTCGTCCTCGGTGTGAAGCAGGATCTGGCTGAGCGCCGGCTGGGAAATGTTCAGCATCCGAGCCGCGGCTGTCACGGTGCCGGCGCGCATGACGGCGATGAACACTTCCAGCTGCCGGGCCCGCATTGCTACTCCATAGGTACAACTTATGACTCTGGTTCAAACCTGTCTTTGACGCAAGGCCGCGGCGCGGACAAGATTGGCGTATTCAAGGATCATCCCTGCTCGAGGATTGACTATGGATGTGATCGTGCTCGGCGGCGGACTGATGGGGACGGCCTCGGCCTATTTCCTCGCCAGGCGCGGCGCGCGGGTGACGCTGATCGAGCGCAATCGGATCGGCACCGGAGCGACTGTTGCCTCCTTTGGCAACATCCGGCGCACGGGTCGCCATCTATCCCAGCTTCCGCTGGCGCATCGCTCGCTCAGGCTGTGGAACGAGGCTGAGAAAATGCTCGGCCGGGACGTGGAATTCCGCGCCACCGGTCATATCCGGCTGATCTTCGACGACGGCAGTCTCGCCGACATGCGGGCCTATGCGGAGGCGGCGCGAGCCTGGGGCCTTTACCTCGAGGAACTCACTTCGCGCGACATTCATGCCCGTTTTCCGGGTCTCGGTCCGGGAGCCATCGCCGCGTCGTTCTCGCCGCACGACGGCAGCGGCAATCCGCGGCTGATCGCGCCGGCCTTCGCCGACGCCGCCCGGAGGCTCGGCGTGGAAATCGTCGAGGGAGCCGAGGTCGCGGCGATCAGGCATACAGGTCCCGATTTCCTTGTCACCACTTCAAAAGGTTCATTCACCGCCGAGTGTTTGCTCAACACAGCTGGCGCCTGGGGCGCGCGCATCGCCGCGCAGTTCGGTGAGGAGGTTCCACTCGATGCCCGTGGCCCGCAGATGGGGGTGACCGAGCCGCTGCCCTATCGAATACCGCCGGTGGTTGGCATCTGGACGCGCGACAAGGACCATGGCGCCTATCTGCGTCAGGTCGAGAGGGGCAACATCGTCTTCGGCGGAGCCGCTGAAAGGGTGGCGGTGGACCTCGACCCAGGTCACGCGGTTGCCGACCCCACGCGGCTGACGACGCAGTTGCGGGCCGTCGCGCGGCTGCTGCCGGCAATCGCCCAGGTGGCAGTCATCCGAACCTGGTCCGGCTGCGAGGGCTATGTTCGGGACATGTTGCCCGTCATGGGACGCTCGATGACGACGCCTGGCCTGTTCCATGCCTTCGGCTTTAGCGGACACGGCTTCCAGCTCGGTCCAGGTGTTGGCGACGCCATGGCCGAGCTCATTGCGACCGGCTGTTGCGAAACGCCGCTCGATGACTTCAGGATCGATCGCTTCGGCCGCGCGGTCTAACGCATGTCGCCCAGAAGTGTGCAGCGGTTCTGGGGGCGGGGCATTTCACTGACGCCATGGAGGTGGGTTCAGGCTATCCCTAAGCGCTTGCAGAAACTTATTCGTCCGACTGCTGCGTCCATGGCGGGCATGGAGCAGTGCAACCACGTCAGCCTGTGGGGACGACCAGTATGGGAGAATAGCCTGCAATCTTCCTGCTGCCAGATCATCAGCCACATCCCACTCGCTTCGTACCATGACTCCCAGGCCGGCGAGCGCCCAGTCGCGGACGATCTCGCCATCATTGCTCGACATGGACGGCTTGACCCGAACGGTGGTGTTGCCATGCTTGGAATGGGCAAAGCGCCAAAGCGTTACGTCTTCGTTGTTTTCTCGAAGGGCGAGGCATCGATGCAGGACAAGCTCACCTGGCTTGAGGATAGGCAAACTATGCCGCAGATAGCCGGGGGATGCACAAAGAACACGCTGGTTCGGCGCGAGCGTGGTTACCGGGCGATCGCTCTCCGGCAGTGATCCTATGTGCACCACGATGTCCCAGCTTTCGGACATCTGTCGTATCGGGCTCTCGAAGAGTTCTAATGTGACCGATACCGCAGGATGCTTGCTCGCGAATTCCTGTACGATCGGTGCGATATATCGCCTTCCAAAGCCATAGGGCGCGGCAACACGCAAATGGCCCCGCACCTGGCTGGTTCGGCTGGCCAGTCGCTCCGACAGATCGTCAACGGCTGCGATGATCGTAGCTCCCTCCGAAGCCACCAGTTCGCCCTCATCCGTAAGGCTGAGGCCGCGTGACGTTCGCTCGATGAGTTTAACCCCGACGCGGCCCTCGAGTGCCCGCAGGCGCTGTGTCACCGCCGGAGGCGTCACATCGAGCCTGCGTGCAGCTTCCGCGAGCGAGGGCGCGGTCGCAACGACATGGAAGAAGGTCAGATCGTCCGTCGATATCATTAAGCCATACCTTAATCGATGATGAAGATTGGATTAATTGCGATATTCATGTCGTGGCATATTCTCCCTAATCAGGCAACGGCGCCGAAAGGGCAGCCTGACACGCCGCCGCTGTCTGGTCTGCGAACGGAGAAAGCGAATCGATGGAAATGCCGCGATGCGATCTGCTTTATCTGGAAGGCGGCTGGAGACTGCCTGCAAAGCCAGCCGCGGCGATCCCAATTATCAGCCCGGTGACGGAAGGGGTGATTGGATCTGTCGCTCGAGGCAGCGGATTGGACGTCGATATTGCCGTTGCCGCTGCCCGCGGCGCGTTTGCGTCATTCGCAGCGACATCACCGTCCGAGCGCATCGATTTGCTCAAGCGGATTCTCACTCTCCTCGAAGAGCGATTTGAGTATCTGGCACAGGCAATATGCCACGAGATGGGATCGGCCATCGCCTTTGTCCGCTCCTCGCAGGTTCCTTTCGGGCTGGCGCATATCCGCGCCGCGATCGAGGTGCTGGAAGATTACAGCTTCATCAAGAAGCAGGGCACGACCGCGATCGCCAAGGAAGCGATAGGCGTCTGCGGTCTCATCACACCATGGAATTGGCCGCTTTATCAGATCACAGCCAAGGTTGCCCCGGCGCTCGCCGCCGGCTGCACCATCGTCCTCAAGCCCAGTGAACTTTCGCCGTTCAGCGCCCACCTGTTCGCGCAGATCATGCATGATGCCGGAACGCCGCCGGGTGTTTTTAATATGGTGACCGGCACGGGGGAAGATGTTGGCGCAGCGCTCGCGTCACATTCCGACATCGACATGATCTCGATTACAGGATCGACACGCGCCGGCGTGCTGGTGGCGCAGGCCGCGGCGCCCACGGTCAAGCGCGTAACCCAGGAGTTGGGAGGCAAGTCACCCAACATTCTGCTGGACGACGCAGATTGGGGGCGCGTCGTGCCTCTCGGGGTAGCCGCCGCGTTTCGCAATGTCGGCCAGTCGTGTAGCGCCCCCACGCGAATGCTCGTACCCGCCAAGAGACTGCGGGAGGTGGAAGAACTGGCGGCGTCGGCTGCGGCTGCCATGACTATCGGCGACCCGCTCAACGAGGCGACCGTCCTTGGTCCGCTCGCCAATCGTAACCAGTTCGACAAAGTGCAGGACATGATACGCATCGGGATTGCCGAAGGCGCCAAGCTCGTCTGCGGCGGCCCTGGACGACCTGAAGATCTGTCGAAGGGCTATTTCGTCGAGCCGACCGTCTTCTCCGAAGTGCGGTCGGAAATGTGTATCGCCCAGGAAGAGATCTTCGGACCGGTGCTGTGCCTCATCCCCTATCAGGATGAGGATGAGGCAATCCGCATCGCCAATGACACTGTCTATGGTCTGGGTTCCCATGTTCAATCCGGCGATATCGATCGCGCGCGTCGCGTTGCGGGAAAAATTCGCGCCGGCCAAGTGCATATCAACCATCCCGCATGGGACGGTTTTGCGGCTTTTGGAGGGTACAAGCAGTCGGGCAATGGTCGGGAATATGGCGTCTTTGGGCTCGAGGAGTATCTCGAGACCAAAGCCATCCTGGGATTTTTTCCGGGATGAGCGGCCCGATTTTTTTCAGCTGCCGGTCTCGCGCGGCTCGCCTTTCGAGGGCCCACGCAAATGATCATCAAAATAGACGCAAGGAAGCTGGCGGTGAGTGAGGTAGAAACCTTGGACCAAGTGCAGCATGAGAGGGCCGCCAGACGTCTCGGCGATCTGGAAACGCCCTGCCTAATCCTCGACGCCGATCGTATGGATCGCAACATCGTTCGACTCCGCGAACGGCTCGCACCTCTTGGTGTGTCACTGCGCCCGCATCTCAAGACCGCAAAGTCAATCGAGGTGGCCCGCCGCGTCATGGCCACCAGAGAGGGACCGGCGACCGTCTCCACGCTCAGGGAAGCGCGGCTCTTCGCAAATGCCGGTGTCCGGGACATCATCTATGCCGTGGGCATCGCACCATGGAAGCTGGCCAAGGTGATCGAGCTGCGGAGGCAGGGCGTCGACCTTGCCGTGGTTCTCGACACGGTCGAACAGGCCCAAGCCGTCGCCGCGACATCGCGAGAAACCGGCTTAGCCATCCCCGCCCTGATCGAAATCGACTGCGACGGTCACCGATCCGGCGTCCTGCCAAACGACCGGGATCGGCTGGTTGCAATCGGCAGAGCCTTGATCGACGGGGGAGAGTTGCGCGGCGTTCTCACCCATGCCGGCGGCAGTTATGCGGCGCGAGGAGACGAGGCGCTGCGGCGCTGCGCAGAGGAAGAGCGGCATGCCGCCGTCGCCGCAGCCACCATTCTGCGCGATGCGGGCCTGCCCTGCCCCGTCGTCAGCGTCGGTTCGACACCGACCGCGCATCGTGCAGGGGACCTGAGCGGCGTGACCGAAGTCCGTGCGGGCGTGTTCGTGTTCTTCGACCTTGTGATGGCTGGCATTGGCATCTGCCAGATTGACGATATTGCGATCTCCGTGCTGGCGACCGTCATCGGCCATCAGCGCGAAAAGGGCTGGATACTGGTCGACGCCGGGTGGATGGCCATGTCGCAGGATCGCGGAACCTCCAGGCAGGAGGTCAATCAGGGCTATGGCGTCGTCTGTGACAGCCGTGGCCGGCTGTTTGACAATATTATCCTGGCCGATGCGAACCAAGAGCACGGCATTATCAAGGTGCGCCCAGGCTCCGGCGCGACTTTGCCCGAGCTCAAGATCGGCGAAAGGGTGCGGATTCTACCCAATCACGCTTGCGCGACCGGTGCCCAGCATCGCAGCTATCATGTCGTCCGTAGCGCCTCCGACTTGGTCGAGGGCGAGTGGCAGCGCTTTGGGGGCTGGTATTGAACAGCAAGCCGCAAACCATCCTGGCTGAGGACGCACCAGCGCCGGCGGGCCATTATTCGCAGGCTGTCCGATCGGGGAACAGTCTGTACATTTCAGGCCAGCTTCCGACCAGGGCCGACAAGGCGCCACTCGCTGACACAAGCTTCGAACTCCAGGCGCGCCGGTCTATCGCCAACATGCTGGCGATCCTGGAGGCAGCTGGCGGCAAGCCGGACGACCTCTGCCGGGTGACGGCCTATATCGTCGGCGTGCAGAACTGGCCGGAGTTCAATCGCGTTTACGGGGAAATGCTGGGCGAGGCGCGGCCCGCGCGTACGGTCGTTCCCGTGCCTGAATTGCACTATGGCTATCTGGTTGAAATAGACGCGATCGCGAGCCTCCCTGGCCATGGCTGAACGCGTAAACCCAACAAGGTTCCCAGCTATGTCTCCTGTCGTCCGGTCTGTCTCCAGCGATGAAGCCCTGCCGAAGGCAGTGGACGCTGTGGTCGTAGGCGCAGGAATCGTCGGCACCGCCTCCGCCTATTTTCTTGCAAAGCGTGGGCTCTCCG
The DNA here is from genome assembly GCF_013170725.1 of Mesorhizobium erdmanii. Lineage (NCBI taxonomy): Bacteria > Pseudomonadati > Pseudomonadota > Alphaproteobacteria > Hyphomicrobiales > Phyllobacteriaceae > Mesorhizobium > Mesorhizobium erdmanii. The sequence continues at coordinate 5,613,157 of NZ_CP033361.1, forward strand.
TAGCGCTGCTCGAGAAAGGTCACGTCGCGTGTGAGCAATCGAGCCGCACCTGGGGCTGGTGTCGGCAGCAGAACCGCGATCCTCGCGAAATGCCTCTGTCGCTCATTTCCATGCGGCTGTGGGCCAGTTTGGCGACCGACATAGGGCAGGATCTGGGCTTCCGCCGCACAGGCCTCATCTACACGACGGATAATGCCGCGATGCTGGCTGGCTGGGAAGCCTGGAGGTCAACGGCGAGAGAGTTCGGCGTCGAAACCCATATGCTGAGTGCGGCTGAAGCCGGAAACCGAATTCCCGAAACAAGACGCAAATGGTTGGGTGGATTGCACTCTGTCGCGGACGGCAAGGCCGAGCCCGCTATCGCCGCGCCGGCGCTAGCGGAAGGCGCCCGCGCGCTGGGCGCGACAATCCATCAGAACTGCGCCGCACGCGGCCTGGATGTCGCCAACGGCCGGGTAACGGGGATACATACGGAGAAGGGCTACATCCGTGCCGATGCCGTGCTGTGCGCCGCCGGTGCCTGGGCCTCTGGCTTCCTGGGTCGTCATGGAATCGTCTTCCCGCAGGCGAGCGTGCGGCAAACCGTCGTACGCACGAAGCGGACGGTCAATGTCGGCGAGGTGCTCTATAGTCCCGATTTCGCGATGACCCGGCGGCTTGACGGCAGCTATACCATGGCGATCAGCGGCCGGGCCTCGCTGGAGGTGACGCCGCAGGGCCTCCGCTTCGCGCGTGAGTTCTTGCCGCAATTCATCAAACGCCTGAAGGCAGTGCAGATGGGACTCGGCAGGTCGTTTTTCGCCGGTCCCGAGTCCCTGGGCGCGCGCTTGGGGAAGGATCCGACGATTTTCGAGCGCAATCGCGTTCTCGATCCGGCTCCAAACCGACGGCTGGTCAATGCGATCATGGACAATGTGCGTGGCACATTTCCCCAACTGGCAAGCCTCGAAATCGATCACGCGTGGGGTGCCTACGTCGACTGCACGCCTGATGCGGTGCCGGTGGTGTCCGGGATCGAAGCGTTGGGAGGGCTCTATCTGGCAGCGGGCTGCTCCGGTCACGGCTTCGGCCTTGGCCCAGGCCTAGGTTATCTTGCCGCGGAATTGATCACCAACGAGACGCCAAGCGTCGATCCGACTCCCTTCCAGCTCGCGCGACTGACCAATGGCTCGAAGATAAAGGTCGGACCAATTTAACGCCTCGCCCCAAGCGGCCGATCTTGCTACATGCAAAGCGCCAGCGCGCTAGAACCAATCGGCGCTCAAACATTCCGCCCTGAAGCGGCCGTTGAAGGCTTAATGTAGCGTTGTCCGTTGGCTTTCCCGGTCGCGAGAAGTCGAGCGTGACACCCGGCAGGTAGCGCCGCTGGTACGTCTCGAACGGCATGAGACCGTCTGTCCAAAGGTTGGTGCCTCGCCGCGTGTCATCTCCGTCAAGGATGTGCTCGTACTGATACGCTGCAAGCCCCGTATAGCGTGAATGCTGCACCGGTTTCGGCGCTCAAGCGTTGAAACCAGAATTTGTCCGTTACGCTCGCCCCATCAGCCCAAGTCGCGTTGGCTGGCCTGCTGCCGGTTTTTCGGACACGCAGTTAAGCTAGCATAGCTTGCTCCTCGAACTCGACGGGGCTCAGATAGCCCAGTGTCGAGTGCCTTCGCCGAGGGTTGTAGAAGCGCCGATGTAATCGAGCACATCCGCCCTGGCGTCATCCCTCGTTCTGTAGACTTTGCGGGCTGTCCGCTCGGTTTTCAGCGACGAGAAGAAGCTCTCCATTGCTGCATTGTCCCAGACGTTGCCCGAACGGCTCATCGAGCGGGTGATGCCGTGGCCGGCCATCAGGCGCTGGAACTGCTCGCTGGTGTATTGGCTGCCCTGGTGGTCCATCAAAAAAGTTACGCTTTTGAATTCAAGGGAAAATCGCCGCAAAATATTAGAGATCTCATCGACTATCGAGAGCAATTGGACGTAGCGCCCGGCAGCGTGCCCGCTTCGCCTTGAAGAGTACCGTCATTGCTCCACCAAGTAGCGTCTTCTTTCGTTTCAGAATCAAACACCATAATTGGCCCGGAGGCATGTCCTAACCTCTGATTTGAATTGAATTTCTCGTGAGCCAAAATCAGAACCTCTTCGTATAGTTTCGAGGTAGCCAAACCAGGCGAACTTAATGGCTACTGAACCTTCATCCGAGCTTGATCCGAAGCAAACTCGGCCAGTTCGTCATTGGCCTCTTGAATGCCGTGCGCAGCCGCTTGTTCGAGCCAACGGCGACCGGCCACGGGATCGTGCTCCCCGGCGAGACCTCGGGAGAGATAGCGGCCGAGCATGAGTTGGGCTTGGCCATGCCCAAGCTCGGCTGCGGCAGCGAACCATTTCTGCGCCATCTTCTGGTCGAACGGAAGGCCCTGGCCAGCTTCACACAGCGCACCAAGCGCAAACATCGCACCGACGTGACCTTCGCCGGCCGCCTGCTCGAACAGTCGCACCGCAGCAGCCGGCGAACTCGTACCTCCGCGCCCGTTGAGCAACATCTCGGCAAGAGCCACTTTTGCGTCGAGCATGCCAGCATCGGCTGCATGGGCAAACCAGACGCGTGCTTGCGGGAGGTCGGCCTCCAGGCCGCGCCCATCCAGCAGCATCCGCGCATACATATATTGCGCCTCCGGCACCCCTTCGGCGGCACGCCTCAGCCAGTGTGCGGCTTGCCCTTCATCCTGCCTGACACCAACGCCCTTGGCGAAGCACAGCCCGAGATTGAACGCCGCGATAAGGTCGCCCGACGACGCGGCCGCCTCGAACCACTCGGCAACGCCTGTGGTGTCGTCAAGCTCGCCGGTCCCTCCGAGGAGGAGATTGGCTAGGTCGACCCGCGCTTCCTGGTTGCCGCTGTCTGCGGAAGCGCGCAACCAGCGCCTCCCTTCTTTGTCATCCTTGGCAACCCCGTTTCCCGTCAGGTAGAGAGAGGCAATTGCGCGAGCAGCGGCCTGGTGACCTGCCTCTGCCGCCCGCAGGTACCAGCTTGCGGCCTCTGCGTAGTTCGGAGGCCGGTCCTTCACATAATGATCGCCGAGGACATAGGCCGCTTCGATGTTACCCGCCAAAGCGGCGCGCCGCATCCAAGCTTCCCCGGCTGCCGCGTCATGGCCGCCGAGTGCACCGTCGATCAGTGCCAAACCAAGCCGGAACTGGGCCGAGGGAAGACCTTTTTCCGCGGCGGTCTGATACAGTCTGGCTGCTGCCGCAGGGTCTTTCGACATGCCCAGCCCGTGCTCGGTTATGACGGCGAGAAGATAGATAGCGGTCGGCAGGCCTGCGTCGGCCGCGCGTCGGATCTCGTTGGCAATCCTGCCCCGCTCGGCGGTCCCGCCACGCCGAGCCAGCGAAAGGGCAAGTCCGAGGCATCCTTCGGCACAACCGGCTGCGGCCGACTGCTCATACCAGTGGTGCGCTGCATCCGCGTCGCGCATCGGTTTGGGACCGTTGGTAAGGATGTAGCCGAGGATTGCCTGACCGCTTGCCGAACCGGCCTCGGCGGCTTTCTTTGCAAAGTCGCGCGCTGCCGCGAAGTCCGCCTCGCCCGAGGAATCTCGATCGAACAAGCGCTCCGACCCAAGGCCTTTGCCATCAGCGTCCGCAGGCACCAGCCCTGTAACGTAAAGTGCTGCGAGAAGCGCCTGCGCATCCGCGCTCCCGCGGTCGGCTGCCCGCCGCAGCCAGCGCGCTCCCTCCATACGGCTAGGCGGCACGCCCGAACCTTCCAGATAGCAACGCGCGACCCGAAATTCCGCGTCGGCTATCCCGGCACGGGCGGCGATGGCCAGGAGCGGAAATGCCTCGGCGTGCTTTCCGATGTCGTAGAGATGGATCGCCCGGCGCAGGGCTGCCGTCGGGTTGACGAGACCGGTCAGCCGATCCAGAATTGTCATCGATCCAAGCCCAGAGCACTCCGTTTTTTGTTTGCGCCGAGCCTAAGGCTCTCGCATCGCTTCCTGGCCTATGGGCAGCATCGCCCCAAGAAGGTATTTGAGCACAGTGCGTCGACCGACCTTGACGTCGGCGGTAACCGGCATGCCGGGACTGACGGCGAAACCGGCTGGAACACCGTGCAGGGCGACCTGGTCGATGGAAATCTGCGTGCGGTAGAATGGTTCGGCATCGGCGGGTAGCATCGACAAAGAGCTGTTCGGGTCGCGCGCTTGTTCCCGCGCCGAGAACGAATCCGGGCTAACCGCGCGAACCGTGCCGTGAGCGAGGCCGTATTGCGAATAAGGGAAGGTGTCGAATTTGATGACCACGGGGTCACCGACATGCACAAATCCGCTGCTCCGGCCGACGATGTTTGTCTCGATCTCAAGCTTCGCGTTTGCAGGCACAAGGGTGATCAGCCGATCACCGGACTGCAGGACCGAGCCAACCGAGACCTTGGCCACCGATTGAACGATGGCGTCTGCTTCGCTCTTCAACTCGACCAATTGCTTGCGCAGTTTTGCTTTGGTGAGGAGTTCGCGCGCATCGGACATCCGCGAACTCGCCTCCGACAGGCTCTGCGAGACTTCCGCGCGCCAATTCTGAATGTAGCCGTCGCGTTCAGCGGCCACTGCCGCCTGCTGGAGCTTGGCGGCTTCGGCGGTCTGCTGGGCATTGCCGAGCGCCCGGGACATTTCCGCGCGATTGTCTTCGGCAAGCAGTGTGTTGAGGCGGCTGCCCACCTGCCTTTTTTCGAGCTGCTTGCGCATGTCTTCGATCGAACCGGCTACAGCGAGCCGCTGACGGTAGCCGTCAGCATCCGACTGCGAGCGCGAGATCGCGGACGAGAGTTCGTCGCGCTGGCGGTCAAAATTCTCAACCTTTGCATCATAGACGGCCTTGCGCCGCTCGAAGATCGACGCCTGCAAGGTCCAGCTCGGGTCAAGACCGTCATAGTTGAACGCCTGGCCGTCGGCCTCCGCCTTCAATCGTGCGACTTCGGCCTCAAGCGTCGAAACCTGCATCGCCAGGGCCGAGAGATCGGCTGAGGCAAATGTCGCATCGAGGCGGGCAAGCAACTGTCCGGCCTGCACATGCTGCCCTTCACGAACGTCGATAGAGCGCACGATCGCTGTCTCCAGCGGCTGCACGACGATGTTGGGCGATTGCGACACCACGAGCCCTCTGGTCGTCACGACCTGATCGACCGGTATCAGCCCCGCCAGGACGACCAGGACGACCACCAGGCTGGAAATGACCCAGACGATGCCGCGCGCGGCGCGCGGGATCGGCGCGTTCGCAATCGCCGTCGACGGCCACTGAAATTCGAGAATGGCCGGAGACGTCGGATCGCTCGCTTTCGTCCGGCGCCACCGGGCGGGACGGATGGTGAGTGAGGTGCTACTCATGGGCCGCGCCGATCATGACTAAACCAACCTCGGGGGGACGACAGCCGGACGCGCGTTGCGGCCGTCCAGGTGCCTATTCTGCTGCGACCACAGCTGGCGATAGAGGGCGCATCGTTCGAGCAGGACCGCGTGCGGCGCAACGTCCAGCACCTTGCCCTGCTCCATGACCAATATCTGGTCGCACTCGGTCAGAGAGGCGAGCCGATGCGAAACGATGATCATCGTTCGCCCGCTGGCAATGCGCATAAGGTTGGCACTGACCACGGCTTCGCTCTCCGGATCGAGTGCGCTGGTCGCTTCATCGAGGATGAGGATGGTCGGATCATGGATGAGTGCGCGTGCGATCGCCAGCCGCTGCTTCTGACCGCCCGACAAATTGGGCGAGCCTTCCTCGATGTAGGTGTCATAGCCATTCGGCATGCGCTCGATGAATTCTTCAGCACCAGCAAGGTGAGCGGCACGCATCGCGTCGGAAAGGGTCAACCCTGCGCGCCCGGCGATGATGTTGTCACGGATCGACCCACGGAACAGGAAGTTATCTTGCAGGACCACGCCGAGTCCCTGGCGAAGATGGCGCAGGTTGATCTCCTTGAGGTCGACGCCATCCAGCTTGAGGAACCCACTGTAATCGCGGTTGATACCCTGCAGGAGGCGCGCGATGGTCGATTTTCCCGACCCGCTGCGTCCCACAATGCCAAACATCGACCCTGCCGGGATATCGAAGCTGACCCGGTCGAGCGCCGGTGTCTTGGTGCCGATATAGCTGAAGGTCAGGTCCTTGAAGCTGACCTCGCCAACAAGCTTTGGCCTCAGGCCGATGGAATTCGAGCTGCTCTCCAGCGGCCGATTGAGGACGGACGCCGCCTCGCCGATCGCCGCACCGACCTCTTCATAATCTTCGACCAGCCGCGCCAGCCCGACCAGCGGCTGGGCGACGCGTTGGGAGATCATCATGAAGGCAAACAGGCTACCGACCATATAGCCCGAGCTGTCGTTCATCGCGAAATACGCGCCGATAAGCATGGTCCCGAGCACCATCAATCGTTCGATCGGCGTGACCAGGGTCTGCGGCCAGCTGGCGAGTTGCCCGAAGGCGAGACGCGCCCTGCCCGCTTCAGCTACACGCTCGTCCCAAAGCGCTTTGCGTTGCGGCTCGAGGCCGAGCGCCTTCACCGTCTTTATGCCAACCACGGTTTCGCCGAGCGCGGCCGCCTTCCAGGTCTCGGCATCGACCACCTGCTGATACCTGCGACGCAGCGGCTTGAGGAAGGCGAGGATGATCAGGAGGATGACGACAGCGCAGGCAATGACGATCCACGCCAGCGAGGCATTGATGTAGAACATCACCGGTACCAGGACGCAAAGCGTGATCAGGTCCAGGAACGTGCTCAGCAGTTTTCCGGTCAGGAACTCGCGGATGCGATAGACCTGGGCGAGATGATACATCGTCTCGCCGGCCGGATGGCGCTCGAAATAGTCGAGCGGCAGACGCAGCAGCCGACTGAACACGTGCAGTTGCAGCTTTGTGTCCAGACGGGCGCCTACGACATTGATGATCAATCGCCGGGCGTGACCGAGCAATGTCTCGTAGGCGAAGACGACGGCGATGATCGTCGACAGCAGCACCAGTGTCGAGATGCTGTTGAACTGCAGCACCTTGTTGACCAACGTCATGACGATCAGTGGCGGCAAAATGGTAAGAACGCTGAGCGTGAACGAGGCGATGGCGATATCGCGCAGGGGTCGCCCTTCGACCCGTACCAGTTCGACGAGCCAGCGCAGGCTGAACGGCGCATCCGCCGCGACCTCGGATCGAGCCGAGCGCAACAAGACCGCATCGCCTGTCCACACCTGCGACAGTCGTAGCTCGTCGATGGCTGTGGCCTCACCGTCGTCCGGTGCGTCGGCGCTTTTCAGGAAAATGACGTTCCGCTCGGCGCTCGCCCCGGTGAGGAGAGCCGCACCGCCATCGTTGAACAGCAGGACGACCGGTCCAGTGTCCTGAAAGCGCAAGAGGTGGGACCAGCGAATGTGGAGGGCGCGCGACCACATGCCGCCGTTCTGGGCCCACTCGGCGAGGTCGGAAGCGGTTGGAACCGGACTTGCGCTGGACGGCCTGAATTCGCTGGGGTCGATCTCGACGCCATGGTAACGGGCGACACGCACCACCGCCTTGAGGCGTGGCCCTAACTGGTCGAACTCGACGGGGCCGCCTGAGGCCCGCGCCGCCGCGTTGTGGCTGCCGGCCTGATCAGTCGCGCCCTCGACTTCGGTGCCGGCGCGCATCGAGACCGGCTGGCTTTCGGCGTTTGCGGGGACGTTCACCATGGACTTCTCATCCCGTACGCAGGGCGACGGTTCAACAATGGCCAGACCGAGGCGTTTCCCATGCGGTATTGTACTCCGAACTGATCGGCTGCGCGAATCCCGCCTTCCCGCCAAATCTCCGCGTACGTTCCCATCAGCGGTCTATCGCCAAATTCCCTGTTCATTCGTGCGGCTTCAAGAGATCCTTCATGGAGGTCTTGACGGTGTGGTCGTTGCTGGCGTAGCCGGCGCCAGGCTTGGTCTGGTCCGAGGTGAGATCCGTGCTCGCCCCGGACGGCTTGTTCTGGTTGTTGCCGAATCCGCTGATCGTCTTGAGGACATTCAGCAGGTCTTTGGTCAGCGAAGTGGACGCAAGGCCGATCAACTGGCCGAGCGACGCATTGCCGCCGGAACCGCCGCTGCTATCAGTAGAGCTCGACTGCAGGAATTGCGTGGTGTCCTTGAGCCCGAGCGTGCTGGCCGTGACATTGGCCTTATTCCCACCGTTTCCGTTGCCGTGGCCACCAGAAGAGTTGCCTTGTCCCTGATGCCCACTGTTGTCGGCGTTGTTATGGCCCGAGGAATTGCCCGGCGCGTCCTGTTGTCCGTTGCCGTGGCCGTTGTTGCCATGACTACCAGTGTCACCGCCACTTGAACCGGTTCCTCCGGTCGGGCCTGTCGGGCCTTGCGAGCCGGTAGCGCCAGTTGCACCTGTCGAGCCAGTTGCGCCGGTCGAACCCGTCGAGCCAGTTGTACCGGTCGAGCCGGTGGCGCCAGTCGAACCGGTGGCGCCAGTCGCACCAGTGGCACCGGTCGAGCCAGTCGTACCGGTAGAGCCGGTTGCTCCGGTTGCCCCAGTCGAGCCCGTCGACCCGGTGGTACCGGTCGAGCCAGTTGCTCCTGTTGAGCCCGTGGCGCCAGTTGCCCCTGTCGAGCCAGTCGCTCCAGTCGCACCTGTGGTACCGGTATTACCTGTTGCGCCGGTTGAACCCGTGGCACCGGTCGAGCCAGTCGCTCCGGTTGCACCAGTTGAGCCGGTCGCACCTGTGGAGCCAGTTGTACCGGTCGAGCCGGTGGCGCCAGTCGCTCCGGTCGCACCAGTGGCACCGGTATGACCGGTCGCGCCGGTTGAACCAGTTGCACCCGTATGACCTGTCGCACCAGTAGAACCCGTGGCACCGGTCGAGCCAGTCGCTCCGGTTGCCCCAGTTGAGCCGGTCGCACCTGTGGAGCCAGTTGTACCTGTCGAGCCCGTGGCGCCAGTCGCTCCGGTCGCACCAGTGGCACCGGTATGACCGGTCGCGCCGGTTGCACCCGTATGACCTGTCGCACCAGTGGAACCCGTGGCACCGGTCGAGCCAGTCGCGCCGGTTGCACCGGTATGACCTGTTGCGCCAGTTGAACCCGTGGCGCCGGTCGAGCCAGTCGCTCCGGTTGCACCGGTGGCACCGGTATGACCGGTCGCACCAGTCGAGCCCGTCGCTCCGGTATGGCCAGTCGCACCTGTGGCTCCGGTTGCTCCAGTCGCACCGGTAGCACCAGTGGCGCCGGTATGACCTGTTGCGCCGGTTGAACCGGTTGCACCGGTATGACCTGTCGCACCAGTGGAACCCGTGGCACCGGTCGAGCCAGTCGCTCCGGTCGCGCCAGTGGCACCGGTATGACCGGTCGCACCAGTCGTGCCGGTCGCTCCGGTATGACCTGTCGCACCAGTGGAACCCGTGGCACCGGTCGAGCCAGTCGCTCCGGTCGCGCCAGTGGCACCGGTATGACCGGTCGCACCAGTCGTGCCGGTCGCTCCGGTATGACCTGTTGCGCCGCTAGAGCCAGTCGTACCCGTGGCGCCGGTTGCCCCCGTCGCGCCTGTCGCTCCGGTTGAACCGGTGGCGCCGGTATGGCCAGTCGCACCAGTGGAACCCGTATCACCAGTCGAGCCCGTGGCACCCGTATCACCGGTCGCACCTGCGGCTCCGGTTGCACCGGTTGAACCCGTGGCGCCCGTATCACCGGTGGCCCCGGTTGCCCCGGTCGAGCCTGTGGCTCCCGTATCGCCGGTCGCACCTGTGGCGCCGGTTGCCCCGGTCGAGCCCGTGGCACCCGTATCGCCAGTCGCACCTGTAGCTCCGGTTGCCCCGGTCGAGCCCGTGGCACCCGTATCGCCAGTCGCACCCGTGGCTCCGGTTGCACCGGTTGAACCCGTGGTGCCCGTATCGCCAGTCGCGCCTGTGGAACCGGTAGCTCCGGTCGAGCCTGTCGCTCCAGTAGCACCGGTTGCTCCGGTCGAACCCGTGGCACCTGGATCGCCGGTCGCACCTGTGGCGCCTGTGTCGCCGGTCGCACCGGTCGCACCTGTGGCACCAGTCGAACCCGTGGCACCGGTATCGCCGGTTGCGCCAGTGGCTCCGGTTGCGCCAGTGGCTCCGGTTGAGCCCGTGGCACCTGTGGCGCCGGTCGAGCCTGTATCGCCGGTCGCACCTGTGGCACCCGTTGCTCCAGTCGAGCCGGTGGCACCCGTATCGCCGGTCGCACCTGTAGCGCCGGTTGCTCCGGTCGAGCCGGTTGCTCCAGTCGAGCCGGTTGCTCCAGTCGAGCCAGTCGCTCCGGTATCACCAGTCGCGCCTGTGGCTCCAGTTGCTCCCGTCGAGCCGGTGGCTCCCGTATCGCCGGTCGCACCTGGAGCGCCAGTTGCTCCAGTCGAACCGGTGGCGCCTGTATCGCCAGTCGCGCCTGTGGCTCCCGTTGCACCGGTTGCGCCCGTATCACCGGTTGCTCCTGTCGCTCCCGTTGCTCCGGTCGCACCCGTGGCTCCGGTATCACCAGTCGCACCCGTGGCTCCGGTATCACCAGTCGCACCTGTGGCTCCGGTTGCTCCAGTCGAGCCTGTGGCGCCCGTATCGCCGGTCGCACCTGTGGCGCCGGTAGCTCCAGTCGAGCCGGTAGCTCCAGTCGAGCCGGTAGCTCCAGTCGAGCCGGTGGCACCCGTATCACCGGTCGCGCCTGTGGCTCCGGTTGCTCCGGTCGAGCCCGTAGCGCCTGTATCGCCGGTCGCACCGGTCGCACCGGTAGAGCCCGTGGCGCCTGTGGCTCCGGTTGCCCCGGTCGAACCCGTGGCGCCCGTATCGCCGGTCGCGCCAGTGGCGCCGGTTGCTCCAGTCGAGCCGGTTGCCCCCGTATCGCCAGTCGCACCTGTGGCTCCCGTTGCTCCGGTCGAACCTGTGGCGCCCGTATCGCCGGTCGCACCGGTCGAGCCAGTGGCACCTGTAGCTCCAGTCGCTCCAGTCGAACCCGTGGCACCCGTATCGCCGGTCGCACCTGCGGCGCCGGTAGCGCCGGTCGAACCCGTGGCGCCTGTATCGCCGGTCGCACCTGTGGCTCCGGTTGCTCCAGTCGAGCCGGTGGCGCCCGTATCGCCGGTGGCACCCGTAGCTCCGGTGGCGCCAGTCGAGCCGGTGGCACCCGTATCGCCGGTCGCACCTGTGGCTCCGGTTTCTCCGGTCGAGCCCGTGTCACCCGTATCGCCGGTCGCGCCTGTGGCACCGGTTGCGCCGGTCGCACCTGTGGCGCCGGTGGCACCCGTTGCTCCGGTCGAACCGGTAGCGCCCGTATCACCGGTCCCGCCTGTAGCTCCGGTTGCTCCGGTCGAGCCGGTGGCACCCGTATCACCGGTCGAGCCTGTGGCGCCTGTCGCACCTGTGGCACCCGTATCGCCGGTCGCGCCTGTGGCGCCGGTTGCCCCGGTCGAGCCCGTGGCGCCTGTACTGCCGGTCGCACCTGTAGCTCCGGTTGCTCCAGTCGAGCCCGTGGCACCCGTATCGCCGGTCGCACCTGTGGCTCCGGTTTCTCCGGTCGAGCCCGTGTCACCCGTATCGCCGGTCGCGCCTGTGGCACCGGTTGCGCCGGTCGCACCTGTGGCGCCGGTGGCACCCGTTGCTCCGGTCGAACCGGTAGCGCCCGTATCACCGGTCCCGCCTGTAGCTCCGGTTGCTCCGGTCGAACCCGTGGCGCCCGTATCACCGGTCGCGCCTGTGGCGCCGGTTGCTCCAGTCGAGCCTGTGGCGCCGGTATCGCCGGTCGCACCTGTAGCTCCGGTCGCACCTGTGGCGCCCGTTGCTCCAGTCGAGCCTGTAGCACCCGTATCGCCCGTCGCGCCTGTGGCACCCGTTGCTCCGGTCGAGCCCGTCGCACCCGTATCGCCGGTTGCACCTGTGGCTCCCGTTGCTCCGGTCGAACCCGTGGCGCCCGTATCGCCGGTCGCACCGGTCGAGCCAGTGGCACCTGTAGCTCCAGTCGCTCCAGTCGAACCCGTGGCACCTGTATCGCCGGTCGCACCTGTGGCACCCGTTGCTCCAGTCGAGCCGGTGGCACCCGTATCGCCGGTTGCTCCAGTTGAGCCCGTGGCGCCCGTATCACCGGTGGCACCGGTTGCTCCGGTCGAGCCCGTGGCTCCGGTATCGCCGGTCGCGCCTGTGGCTCCGGTTGCCCCGGTCGAGCCTGTGGCGCCGGTAGCACCGGTCGAACCCGTGGCACCAGTATCGCCGGTCGCACCTGTGGCTCCGGTTGCTCCAGTCGAGCCCGTGGCGCCCGTATCACCAGTCGCACCTGTAGCTCCGGTTGCTCCGGTCAAGCCGGTGGCGCCCGTATCGCCGGTCGCGCCTGTGGCTCCGGTAGCACCGGTCGAGCCTGTTGCACCCGTATCGCCGGTCGCGCCTGTGGCTCCGGTAGCACCGGTCGAGCCTGTTGCACCCGTATCGCCGGTCGCACCTGTGGCGCCGGTTGCCCCAGTCGAGCCCGTGGCTCCGGTATCGCCAGTCGCACCTGTGGCTCCAGTTGCTCCGGTCGAACCCGTGGCGCCTGTATCGCCGGTCGAGCCTGTGGCGCCGGTTGCTCCGGTCGAGCCCGTGGCGCCTGTATCGCCGGTCGCACCTGTGGCGCCGGTGGCTCCGGTCGAACCCGTGGCACCCGTATCGCCGGTCGCACCTGTGGCGCCGGTGGCTCCGGTCGAACCCGTGGCACCCGTATCGCCGGTCGCGCCTGTGGCTCCGGTTGCCCCGGTCGAGCCCGTGGCACCTGTATCGCCGGTCGAGCCTGTGGCGCCGGTTGCTCCAGTCGAACCCGTGGCTCCGGTATCGCCAGTCGCACCTGTGGCTCCAGTTGCTCCGGTCGAACCCGTGGCGCCCGTATCACCGGTCGCGCCTGTGGCGCCGGTTGCTCCAGTCGAGCCTGTGGCGCCGGTATCGCCGGTCGCACCTGTAGCTCCGGTCGCACCTGTGGCGCCCGTTGCTCCAGTCGAGCCTGTAGCACCCGTATCGCCCGTCGCGCCTGTGGCACCCGTTGCTCCGGTCGAGCCCGTCGCACCCGTATCGCCGGTTGCACCTGTGGCTCCCGTTGCTCCGGTCGAACCCGTGGCGCCCGTATCGCCGGTCGCACCGGTCGAGCCAGTGGCACCTGTAGCTCCAGTCGCTCCAGTCGAACCCGTGGCACCTGTATCGCCGGTCGCACCTGTGGCACCCGTTGCTCCAGTCGAGCCGGTGGCACCCGTATCGCCGGTTGCTCCAGTTGAGCCCGTGGCGCCCGTATCACCGGTGGCACCGGTTGCTCCGGTCGAGCCCGTGGCTCCGGTATCGCCGGTCGCGCCTGTGGCTCCGGTTGCCCCGGTCGAGCCTGTGGCGCCGGTAGCACCGGTCGAACCCGTGGCACCAGTATCGCCGGTCGCACCTGTGGCTCCGGTTGCTCCAGTCGAGCCCGTGGCGCCCGTATCACCAGTCGCACCTGTAGCTCCGGTTGCTCCGGTCAAGCCGGTGGCGCCCGTATCGCCGGTCGCGCCTGTGGCTCCGGTAGCACCGGTCGAGCCTGTTGCACCCGTATCGCCGGTCGCGCCTGTGGCTCCGGTAGCACCGGTCGAGCCTGTTGCACCCGTATCGCCGGTCGCACCTGTGGCGCCGGTTGCCCCAGTCGAGCCCGTGGCTCCGGTATCGCCAGTCGCACCTGTGGCTCCAGTTGCTCCGGTCGAACCCGTGGCGCCTGTATCGCCGGTCGCGCCTGTGGCTCCGGTTGCCCCGGTCGAGCCCGTGGCACCTGTATCGCCGGTCGAGCCTGTGGCGCCGGTAGCACCGGTCGAACCCGTGGCACCAGTATCGCCGGTCGCACCTGTGGCTCCGGTTGCTCCGGTCGAGCCCGTGGCGCCTGTATCGCCGGTCGCACCTGTGGCGCCGGTGGCTCCGGTCGAACCCGTGGCACCCGTATCGCCGGTCGCGCCTGTGGCTCCGGTTGCCCCGGTCGAGCCCGTGGCGCCTGTATCGCCGGTCGCACCTGTGGCGCCGGTGGCTCCGGTCGAACCCGTGGCACCCGTATCGCCGGTCGCGCCTGTGGCTCCGGTTGCCCCGGTCGAGCCCGTGGCACCTGTATCGCCGGTCGAGCCTGTGGCTCCGGTTGCTCCAGTCGAACCCGTGGCTCCGGTATCGCCGGTTGCTCCGGTCGAACCCGTGGCGCCGGTATCTCCGGTCGCACCTGTGGCTCCGGTTGCTCCAGTCGAACCCGTGGCCCCCGTATCACCGGTTGCTCCGGTCGAACCCGTGGCACCCGTGGCTCCGGTTGCGCCTGTGGCACCGGTTGCTCCAGTCGAGCCCGTGGCTCCGGTATCGCCAGTCGCACCCGTGGCGCCGGTTGCTCCAGTCGCGCCTGTGGCGCCTGTATCGCCAGTCGCACCCGTGGCGCCGGTTGCTCCAGTCGCGCCTGTGGCGCCAGTGGCTCCAGTGGCTCCGGTCGCGCCCGTCGAACCCGTAGCGCCGGTCGAACCCGTTGCGCCAGTCGAACCCGTTGCGCCAGTCGCACCTGTGGGGCCGGTGGCGCCGACGCCACCAGTTTCGAGCATAGTACCAGTTAACGACGTATTGATAGCCCCGCCGCCGGTTGCGAGGGTCCATTGTCCGTTATTGCTGCCACTGCCCTCTGTGGCGTTGTAGATGCTGATAGTTCCCGAGCCGCCGACGGTCTGCCCTATCGTGTAGGTGCCGGCCAAAAGAGAGACGGGAACAGCATAGGTGCCACCCGATGCTCCCGCTGCAACGGTAAAGTCGCCAATAATTTGCAGCGTGCCAGCGTTGTTGTAGACCAAAAAGTAGGTCGAATTTGCCGTGCCCACAGGTATTGTGCCATAGATGTAGACGATGTTTGCAGGGCCAGTGGTGGTGAACGTAGTCACCGCAAACACGCCCGCATATCCCGCCATCCCCGCTGCTGTCAGTGGCGGCAGCACCGGTAGGCGACCCGGCTGCGCTTCCAACTCCCATCTTCCACCGTGCGCGGCGGCACCGACGAGGCCCATCGCCGCCGCTGTCGGCGCACCGGTGGTTCGCGAAAGTGCGTCCACGAACGAACGTCCACGAGCGCCTCCACCTGTGTTGCAACCCCACAGCAGCAGATCGCCTGCAGGCCCCAAGGCACGACCGATCGCGGCGAGATCAGCGGAATACCGGTCAACATTGGCAAGCGAAAGCGCGCCGCTGCTGAAGCTGAGCTCACCGGGGCGGCCATGGACGACGATGTGGATCGCATCGAGGCCTTCGCGGCCGCGCAACGCGTGCGCGATCTCTTGGGCAGCGGGACTTGCGCTACTGAGAAGGACCGGTTGAACGCCCGGCCTCAGCCCTGCGACAAGTACGGCAATGTCGGCGACTGACGGATCGATGAAGACGATCTCGCGAGCGTTGTTCATCTTGCCGCCCCCCGGTCAGCCTGGTTGGGGGTGACGTCACCTGTTTTGTTCAGGGTTGCCGATATCGCAGGGTTGAAGTCGCCGACGGACCATGTCCCAGCATTGTTGCCAGAAGAACTCCAGCGGCCATTGTAAACCGCGATCGTGCTCGGCCCTGGAGCGCTTGGACCCACAGTGTAGCGCCCGGCAGGAAGAGCCTCGGAGATCGCAAAAGTGCCGCCGAAATTTGTCGGAACAATAAATTGACCGATGACATTAAGTGTCCCACCGTCATTTAGGACTATGAAATAGGTGCCCGCCGCCGTGCCAGCGGGCCACTGCCCGAAAACGTTGAGCCGCTCGCCTTGGCCTGTCGAGGTCAACGGCACTGCCAGCACTGCTGCGTAGTTCATAACGCCCCCCCGGGTCAGCGGCGGCCGCGCCGCAGCCTCTGTTGTCCGCACGTTCAGTTTCCAGTCGCCGCCAAGCGCCGGCGCCCCAATCAGGTTGTTCGCTGCCGCAACGGGTGCTCCCGCCGCGCGCGCCAGCGCATCGATAAAATCGGTTCCGGCGGCGCCGGCGCCGGCGTTGCAGCTCCACAGCAGCAGTTCGCCCAATCCGTCCAGGGCTTGGCCGATCGCGGCCAGGTCGACCGCATCGTCGTCCAGCGTCCGCGCCGACCACTCACCCGCCGCGAAGCTCACGCGGCCGGGCGCGCCGTGGGCGATGACGTGCACGGCGTCGAGGTCGTCGCGGCCTTCGAGGGCGAGCGCAATCTGGCGCGCGGCCGGGCGCGCGGCGTCGAGAACGATCGCCTCGACCTGTGGCCGCAGGTTTGCCAGGATCGTGCCGAGATCGGATACCGAGGGATCGACGAAAAGGAGTTCGGAAGGGCGTGGGCGGGGCGCATCGGCCCGCGCATTCGGGCGATCAGGTGCAGCAGCCGGAAGCGGATGAATTTGGCGCCCATCGAAACGGGGCACAACGCCCCCACGGGGCACACGCGACAACACTTGATTCACCACACCCACTCCCATCACCCGTGCCGCCGACGTCTCGACGGCAAACTCGCGAGTTAACTTCGGAATGGGAACGTCTGCCTTCCGCCGAAGGACAGACATAGACACGGCGCCTCATGGCGCGCCTGTTGGACGCACCTTCTTCATCCGCGAAATTGCCTTGCTACCCAGATCCCTGCCCAACTCGCCTGCACGGACCTTGCGGCCACCGACCGTACGATCCGCGGGCACCCTCCATACCCATACATTAGTAAATTCGAAAATTAGCGATTTGTAAACTATTAAGTAGGGAATTGGTAAATTCACAAGAACGAGGCAGCAGATTTCGGTCAATATTGGGGCGCCGGACTCGCGCAAATTGTTTTTGAAAATCGAAGACTTGGCGGCGTCCTTTTGGTTGCTGTCATCCCGCGGAAGGCGCCGCGGCCGCGCCAGCCGCAGAGCTGCTCGAACGCCATTTACAGCTGGCCATGATCGGCGGCGCCGTGAGACGGATGCCCGGGCAAACAGGGTGGAATGATCAGCACGCGGGTTCCGCCCTCCAGCGAAGCCCGCGCGCCCGTTCTCAACCTGGACAGGTCACCGTCCAGGTCCACTCGCCGCTCACTCGTGCGGCTTCAAGAGATCCTTCACGGACGTCTTGACGGTGTGGTCGTTGCTGGCGTAGCCGGCGCCAGGCTTGGTCTGGTCCGAGGTGAGATCCGTGCTCGCTCCGGACGGCTTGTTCTGGTTGTTGCCGAATCCGCTGATCGTCTTGAGGACATTCAGCAGGTCTTTGGTCAGCGAAGTGGACGCAAGGCCGATCAACTGGCCGAGCGACGCATTGCCGCCGGAACCGCCGCTGCCATCAGTAGAGCTCGATTGCAGGAACTGTGTCGTGTCCTTGAGCCCGAGCGTGCTGGCCGTGACGTTGGCGTTATGCCCGCCATTGCCTTGGCCACCGGACGAGTTGCCTTGTCCCTGATGCCCACTGTTGTCGCCATTGTTATGGTCACCGGAGTTGCCGGGTGCGGGCTGTTCTCCGTTGCCGTGGCCGTTGTTGCCATGACTGCCAGTTTCACCGCCACCTGAACCGGTTCCTCCGGTCGGGCCTGTCGGGCCTTGCGAGCCAGTAGCGCCAGTTGCACCTGTCGACCCAGTTGCGCCTGTTGAGCCAGTTGCTCCAGTCGATCCGGTCGCACCTGTTGACCCGGTCGCACCTGTTGAGCCGGTTGCTCCGGTAGAACCGGTGGCGCCAGTCGAGCCGGTCGCACCTGTTGAGCCAGTTGCTCCGGTAGAGCCTGTTGCCCCGGTGGAACCAGTTGCTCCAGTCGAGCCGGTTGCTCCGGTAGAGCCGGTGGCGCCTGTCGAGCCCGTGGCACCAGTTGAGCCAGTCGCTCCAGTTGCGCCAGTGGCGCCGGTCGAGCCTGTGGCACCGGTTGAGCCGGTCGCACCTGTCGCCCCGGTTGCTCCGGTCGAACCTGTCGCCCCGGTGGAACCAGTTGCTCCAGTCGATCCGGTCGCTCCAGTAGAGCCGGTTGCTCCGGTAGAACCGGTGGCGCCCGTCGAGCCCGTGGCACCAGTTGAGCCAGTTGCTCCGGTAGAGCCTGTTGCCCCGGTGGAACCGGTGGCGCCCGTCGAGCCTGTGGCACCGGTTGAGCCGGTCGCACCTGTCGCCCCGGTGGAACCAGTTGCTCCAGTCGATCCGGTCGCTCCAGTAGAGCCGGTTGCTCCGGTAGAACCGGTGGCGCCCGTCGAGCCCGTGGGACCAGTTGAGCCAGTTGCTCCGGTAGAGCCTGTTGCCCCGGTGGAACCGGTGGCGCCCGTCGAGCCTGTGGCACCGGTTGAGCCGGTCGCACCTGTCGCCCCGGTGGAACCAGTTGCTCCAGTCGATCCGGTCGCTCCAGTAGAGCCGGTTGCTCCGGTAGAACCGGTGGCGCCCGTCGAGCCCGTGGCACCGGTTGAGCCAGTCGCTCCGGTTGCGCCAGTGGCGCCGGTTGATCCGGTCGCACCTGTTGAGCCGGTTGCTCCAGTCGATCCGGTCGCTCCAGTTGAGCCGGTTGCTCCAGTTGAGCCAGTTGCTCCGGTAGAGCCTGTTGCCCCGGTGGAACCAGTTGCTCCAGTCGATCCGGTCGCTCCAGTAGAGCCGGTTGCTCCGGTAGAACCGGTGGCGCCCGTCGAACCCGTGGCACCAGTTGAGCCAGTCGCTCCGGTTGCGCCAGTCGCTCCGGTCGAGCCTGTGGCACCGGTTGAGCCGGTCGCACCGGTTGAGCCGGTCGCACCTGTTGAACCGGTTGCTCCGGTCGCACCTGTCGCCCCGGTGGAACCAGTTGCTCCAGTCGATCCGGTCGCTCCAGTAGAGCCGGTTGCTCCGGTAGAACCGGTGGCGCCAGTCGAGCCCGTGGCACCAGTTGAGCCAGTTGCTCCGGTAGAGCCTGTTGCCCCGGTGGAACCAGTTGCTCCAGTCGATCCGGTCGCTCCAGTAGAGCCGGTTGCTCCGGTAGAACCGGTGGCGCCCGTCG
This sequence comes from Mesorhizobium erdmanii, assembly GCF_013170725.1. NCBI lineage: Bacteria > Pseudomonadati > Pseudomonadota > Alphaproteobacteria > Hyphomicrobiales > Phyllobacteriaceae > Mesorhizobium > Mesorhizobium erdmanii. The sequence goes on from NZ_CP033361.1 coordinate 5,632,049, forward strand.
AGCCCGTGGCACCAGTTGAGCCAGTTGCTCCGGTAGAGCCTGTTGCCCCGGTGGAACCAGTCGCTCCAGTCGATCCGGTCGCACCTGTTGAGCCAGTTGCTCCGGTAGAGCCTGTTGCCCCGGTGGAACCAGTCGCTCCAGTCGATCCGGTCGCACCTGTTGAGCCGGTTGCTCCGGTAGAACCGGTGGCGCCCGTCGAGCCCGTGGCACCGGTCGAGCCAGTCGCACCGGTCGAGCCAGTCGCACCGGTCGAGCCAGTCGCACCTGTTGAGCCGGTTGCTCCGGTAGAACCGGTGGCGCCCGTCGAGCCCGTGGCACCGGTCGAGCCAGTCGCACCTGTTGAGCCAGTCGCTCCAGTAGAGCCGGTAGCTCCGGTAGAACCGGTGGCGCCCGTCGAGCCGGTCGCTCCGGTCGAACCAGTGGCGCCCGTCGAGCCCGTGGCACCGGTCGAGCCAGTCGCACCGGTCGAGCCAGTCGAGCCAGTTGCACCTGTCGAGCCGGTCGCACCTGTATCACCGGTTGCTCCAGTCGATCCGGTTGCCCCGGTATCGCCAGTGGCGCCGGTCGAGCCCGTGGCACCAGTCGCACCGGTCGAGCCGGTCGCACCTGTGTCACCGGTTGCTCCAGTCGATCCGGTTGCCCCGGTATCGCCAGTGGAGCCCGTCGAGCCCGTGGCACCGGTTGAGCCGGTCGCTCCAGTCGACCCGGTATCGCCAGTGGCGCCGGTCGAGCCCGTGGCACCAGTCGCACCGGTCGACCCAGTTGCACCTGTCGAGCCGGTCGCACCTGTATCACCGGTCGCTCCAGTCGAGCCGGTGGCGCCGGTATCACCGGTTGCACCTGTGGCTCCGGTTGCTCCGGTCGAACCCGTGGCTCCAGTTGAGCCAGTCGCACCGGTATCGCCCGTAGCGCCGGTCGAGCCTGTCGCTCCGGTAGAACCAGTTGCTCCTGTCGAGCCGGTTGCTCCGGTATCGCCTGTGGCGCCGGTCGAGCCAGTCGCTCCCGTATCACCCGTGGCACCGGTCGAACCGGTAGCTCCGGTATCACCTGTGGCGCCGGTCGAACCCGTCGCACCTGAAGCCCCTGTCGCACCCGTAGCTCCGGTAGCACCAGTCGGGCCTGTTGCACCCTGGGCTCCGGTCGACGTGACAGTCAGAAGGCCTCCGGTAAAGTGGTTGCCATCATTGCTTGAGCCGCCGGGGCTATTGATAGCCGTGGTCGTGAAAGTATAGGTCGGAGGAACAGTCGCAGGAACAATAGGCGTGAGCGTGCCGTATAAGTGAAATCCGGAATCGTAAATAAGATATGTGTGAGTAGCATCTGGAACAGTTATGGATATTGAAAAATTTGGAGCTGCTGAATTTGCTGCTGAGGGAAGATTGAAGCTGCCAACGACTGTGTCGTCAGTGGTAGGCGCCGTGCCATTTGTATCTACGAGATAGTACGTGTTAATGTTCTTGCTGGAACCAGCATCCGTGATGCCAGTAAGCGTCAGGTCGCCTCCGGCAAGCACCCCGGCGTAGTGCGCCAACCCATCCGATGTCAGCGGGGGCAAGGGAATGGACGCACGCCCGGACAGTTCCCAAGCGCCACCAAGGACCGTTGCACCAACAAGGAACTTGGATGCGCGGACGTCCGCACCGATCACCTCCTCCAGTGCTGCTACGAAGGTCTCGCCCGTGTCACCGGATGCCGTCTCGCAGCTCCACAGCCGCAGCTCGCCGTCGGCAGCAATCGCCTTGCCGATCGCGGCGAAATCGTCAGCCGCTTCTTTCAAGATCCCGATCGCCCACTCTCCCGCAGTGAAACCAACCCGGCCAGGCGCGCCATGCGCCATGATATGGACCGCATCCAGGCCTTCGTGCCCCGCGAGCGCGGCAGCGATCTGCTGCGCGGCCGGCCGGCGGCCATCGAGCACGACAGCCTGGACTTCAGGCCTGAGGTTGCCGAGAACCGTATCGAGGTCGGAGATTGAAGGATCCACAAAGAGAATTTCAGAGGCGCGGGCCATGGCTGGCTCCTGTTGGCTTCGAATTCAATTGAAGGGAAACCGCCCATTAGCTTGGGCGGCGAATGCTAGGGACGATGGGCTTGGGAGCGTCATCTTCCGATTGGGCCAGCAGCGGCGTCGGGCTGTTCGACAGCGGGGGTTTCTACACGCAGGAAGCTGGCGGCCTCAAAATTCCCGCCATCGCCGAACGTACCGATTGCAAGTGATGCGGCGGTGCCTGGGACCTTGACGGTGAGTGCAACGGCGAGGCTTCGCTTGACGGCCTTGGGAAGAACGACCTGGCCGACGATGGCGCTCTTGGCCGTGTCGAGAATGAAATAAGTCACGTTTTCGGTCGTGTCGCCAATCGGCAAGACGCCTCTAACTGTGACTTCGATAACCGCAAAACCTGCCGTGTAGCTCATCTTATCCTCCTTGGTCGGCGGCCACCGTGCCGCGCCGTCAATTTCCATTTGCCGCCGGATGCCCGCCGTCCGACTGGGTCAGCGCATCTGGCGTTCGAAATGCGTGCGAGAGTGCATTGATGAGTTCGTTCCGAGCGCCCGGCCGCACGGGCGGACGCTTAGCGTCGAGCATGATCGCGTCGGATTCCGGCGTCCCATTTCGGAAGATCACGCCGAGATCTGATATCGAGGGATCGGTGAAAGAGAGTTCGAAAGCGCGGGACCGAGGCGCGCCGGTCAGCCAATTCGGCCGATCGCTTCCCAGCGGCGATGTTGCGTGGAGACCACCCAGACCGGGGCCTGCACGATCCTTACGATACGCACGCGATACTACCCGATTCACAACCTACTCCCGTTACCGTGACGCTAACGCCTCGCCGACAACTCTCGGGGGGAATGGGAAGCCGTCCGCCTCGCACGGAGGCATGCACAAGACATATCGCTGGCGCGCCAGTCGACGCACCTTGCAATTTGTAGAACGGCCTTGATAACCCAGACCCCGCTAACCCAACTCCCTGAGAGAGAGAGACCTTCGCAGAAATTCGGGCGAGCGGCCGTCCAATCCGCGGGCGCCCCTCAACACCGTATTTTAGTAAATTATAAAATTAGCAAATTGTAAACTATTAATTAAGCATGTTCTAAATTAGCGACAAACAGGGAGCCCCACGCAAGCGAGACCAGCAGGCAAGATGGGAAAAAATCGGTCTGAAAATCCGTAGCTTAACGACATTAATTCAAATGCTGTCAGCTACATGCTGTAGTTTAAGGTGTTCGTCGTCCAAGCTGCCTTGCAAGCACTGATGCTTGCAGGGAAGCCAGCCGGGACGCCTCGTCCGCGGACGTGGCTGTCGAAACCTTGACGGCAGTTGGCAAATGGCGGCGAAGTATGAACTATACGGCGTAAGCCGGTTGGGCTGGACGAAGGAAGTGAGAGCAGGCAGTTGCAGTTCGGCGAAAGCTTCGTGGTAATCCTAGCCTGAGCGCAGGCGCGACGGGCGGCAGCTAACCGTGATGGATAAGGTTAAGCGCGGCTTCCTAGGGACGAAGCCGCACGAACCGTCGGAAGGAATCGTCGGATCGTCAGGAACACAGGCTGTTCCCGCGGCCGAACCGGCAAGAGGGCAGAGGTAGCGGGGGAAATGCATGAGCGATCGAAGCCTGGCAAAGAGCCGATAGATCCCACATGACAAACGGCAAACGGCTCTGCCTCAACATGATCGTCAAAAACGAGATGGCGAACCTGCAGCGCTGTCTCGGGGCGGTCGCCGACCACATCGACCGCTGGGTCATCGGCGATACCGGCTCGACGGACGGGACCAAGGACTTCATCAAATCGTTCTTCGCTGCCCGCAACCTGCCGGGCGAGCTGCACGAATTCCCATTTCACAATTTCGAGCAGGCGCGCAACGCGGCACTCGATCGCTGAAGGAAACGGCATGAGCACCATCGGCCTGTGCATGATCGTCAAGAACGAGGCGAAGGTCATCCTGCAATGCCTCGCCAGCGTGCTCCCCCTTGTAGATTATGTTCTCGTCGTCGACACGGGTTCCGAGGATGGCACGCAAGAAATCATCCGCAGCTTCCTCGCCACTCACAATGTCCAAGGCGTTGTCATCGACGAGCCGTGGCGGGACTTCGCATACAACCGTACCTTCGCCCTTGAAAGATTGCGTGAGGTCGAGACTGTCGACTATGCGATGATCATCGATGCGGACGATGTCCTCATCTTGGACCCCAACTTCAATCCAGTCGCATTCAAGTCGCAGATGGCAGACGACCTGTACGACGTTGAGGTGTCACATGGGGGCATTTCGTTTTATCGCCCGCAGATATCTCGGAACCGAATGGCCTTCACCTTCAAGGGCGTTCTGCACGAGTATCTCGAGGCTCCTCCTGGCCATCTCACACGCGAAACAGCAAAGGGGTTCAGCATAGCGACGGGGCGCGGCGGAGCACGCAGTCAAAACCCGCGAAAGTACCAGGACGACGCGGCCGTTTTGGAGAATGCGCTTGCGACGGAGACTGACCCCTTCCTTGTTTCGCGATACACCTTCTATTTGGCGCAGAGCTACAGGGACTTCGGTGAACGTGAAAAATCACTGGGGAACTATCTGAAGCGCGCCGAGCTGGGATTTTGGGAGCAGGAGGTTTATGTCAGCCTGCTAGAGGCGGGCAACCTCATGGCAGCGCTGGGACGGCCATTCGCCGAGGTCATTGCCGCCTTTGAACGTGCCGCGCAGACCGTTCCCGCCCGTGCGGAGGCTCTTCACGCCGCGAGCCTCTTTTGCCGCAATCAAGGCCGGAATGCGGAAGGAATGGAATTTGCGCGTCGAGGGCTCGACCTTGCTCAACCCGCCGGCCTTTTCGTGCAGCCCTGGGTCTACGACTATGGGCTTCTCGATGAGTTTTCGGTCAACGCATACTGGGCAGGCGCATACCGGGAATCACTCGATGCCTGCCTGAAATTACTGGCCAGCGACAAGTTGCCGGCAAACATGCTGAAGCGCGTGGTCGCCAACGCGCGCTTCGCCACCGACAAGCTTCAGGTCGGCGAGCCTCCGGCATTGGGGAGACTCGGCGCCGAGAGCCTTGTTGAACAGCACAAGCTCATCCCGCAGCGCTCGTTGCGATCGCGAATGAAAGGCACGCCGCGCGTTCTGGTTACAATCCTGGCAAAGCAGAAAGAGCCGGCACTCCCCCTTTACCTCGAATGCATCGAGGCGCTCGACTACCCGAAGGCGTCGATCGTGCTGTACATCAGGACAAACAACAACACCGACAAGACCGCGCACATACTCCGCGAATGGGTGGAGCGTGTACGCCACCTCTATGCGGCGGTTGAATTCGATGCCTCAGACGTGGCCGATCGGGTCGAGCAGTTTCGTGAGCACGAATGGAACGAGACGCGTTTCAAGGTGCTCGGCCGAATCCGTAACATCAGCCTGGGGAAGACCCTCGAGCACAATTGCGACTTCTATTTCGTCGTCGACGTCGACAATTTTGTGCGACCGGCCACGCTACGAGAGCTTGTCGCGCTCGACCTGCCTATCGTCGCTCCCCTGCTGCGCTCTATCTCGCCCGGCCAATACTATTCGAATTACCATGCCGAGGTCGACGCCAACGGCTACTATCTGCAGTGCGATCAATATGGCTGGGTGCTCAACCGCCACGTGCGCGGCATTATCGAGATGCCGCTCGTGCACTGCACCTATCTTATCCGCGCCGACGTACTGACGGAACTGACATATGATGACGGCACGTCGAGATACGAGTATGTCATCTTTGCCGACAGCGCCAGGAAGGCCGGCATCGTCCAGTACATGGACAACCGGCAGGTCTACGGCTACATCACCTTCGGCGACGGCCAATACCATGTGAGTGACGGGATCGAGCGTGCTCGAACGCTGCTGCACGGTGCGGGCGATACCCCCGTATTCACTGGCGCCGCGCTTTCGGGCTCCCTAGCGACACCAGATCGACATGTCGAGCCGAAGGGTTCGCCGAAAATACACCTGATAAACCTCGACCGTAGCGTCGAGCGCTGGAACAGGTATCAAAGTAATAACTGGCACCTAACACACAATACGGTTCGGGTATCGGCCGTTGACGGCACTTCTCTCGACAGGGAGGCGCTCGTCAAGGAAGGGCTGATTACTAGTGATTGTCCGTATCCCCCGGGCACGTTGGGGTGCGCTCTATCCCATATCAACTTGTGGAAGCTGTCGGCGTCAGAGAACAAGACGATAACTATTTTCGAAGATGACGTTCGAGCATCGTTTCGATTCATGGAGGAATCCGCCGATATCATATCTCAAGCACCAGCGGATTGGGATATGATACAGTGGGGCTGGATATTCGACCCATCTTTCATTTGGTTGGATTTTGGTTTCTCGAAAGCCAAGCTGGATTTCTACGATCGCCGATATACCAATAGAACTGCCTTGTTTCAGTTCGAGAAGTTCTCGAGATCCCTCATCAAGGTTGAGCATTCATTTGGACTTCAGGCCTACACAATCACACCAAGAGGTGCGCGGATACTTCTGGAAGAATGCCTGCCGCTACGAAAACGGCTAATCCCATTTCCTGGAACTGCCGTCGTCCTTGACGACACGGGTATCGACTGCGCGATGTGTGCGGCATATGGCTCGATGCAAGCTTTCCTTTGCATGCCACCACTCGTCATTCTGGACGACGAGCAACCTTCAGATCGACTAGCGACGGATCAAGGGTGAGGTTACAGCGGATCGGATGGATGCGGGCTCAAGGCGACGCTTGGAGCCCGTTGCCACCAAAAGAACTTACCCTTCGATGGGCGTCAAGAAAAAATTGTTGCCCAAAGGAAAAGTCTCTTGGACCGCGTAGCGAAAGGTGTCACACCAAGAGAAAAGTTCTTGGTGACGCTCCGGCCATACTTCGATTAGTATGCCTGGACGCCATACTTCGACCGTTTCTTCAATTCCCTTGAGCACATCGAACTCTGCGCCTTCTACATCGATCTTGATGAAGCCTACAGGTTTATGTCGCAAAAACAGGTCGCCAGGGAGACATTTGATAACTCCATGGTCGGCCTTAAGCATCTGCGCTTGACCCATGTTATTGGAGATCGGGTAGAATACGTCTGCAAAATTAGATTCTGAACTGAGCGCCAAGCCAAGATAGGCAAGATTGACATTCGTGCAGCCGTTGAGCGCCAGATTGATCCTTAGGATTTCTATGGCTTTCGGGTTAGGTTCGAAGACTATAACCTCTGAAGGGCTGCAGAATTTTGACACAAATATAGAGTGGTTGCCGATGTTGGCACCGACATCGACAAAGACTTTCCCAGGCGGGGAAAGGCGCTTGATCAAATCGAGTTCATCTCGCTCATAAAAATCACCTCGCATCAAGAACGATTGAACGTAATCCATACTGTTCGATATGAAAAAGCTGACTATCTTGCCGTCAATTCGATGACTAATTATGGTTCCACTCGATTCTGAAGCATCCTGTCGGAAGTGAAAGCGCTCCCAAGTTTCGCACGCAGGCCTTGATAAGGTAATACGGCCGTCTGTCTCAGCGCATAGAAACGTTCCATTTTGTTCTAACCCAAATTCTCTTTCATTTATACTTACAATATTAAACATATTCCCCGATATAACGTTTATGTCGTCGAAATCTACTAACTTATTTGAACCGACTATCGCTGAATATCCGGCAAGATACATTATCTCTTTCTCGATCCCGGAATCAACGAATCTGAGATAAGCTTGCGAACCCAATTGCACCAACACGATATTGCTTGGACTGCGCTCAAAAGCTCCGTGCCGGACTTCGCCGGATGACGTGTCGACGAACACTCTCGTTCCGTGCGACGTAAAGACTTGGCTAGTTCGATTGGCATTCGCGCCCATAATAAGGCCCTCGCTCGATCCCGCGAGAGTGTAAGCACATTTGCTATTTTTGCCATAGACGAGGACACAGCGGTGAACGGGCCGGAGGCAAAGACTCATTTACAGGCTGCTCATGGCAATACGGGCTGGCCTGGCGATACGAGGATTTCGCATGCTGGCGGTAAGCTCTGTCTACGGTTCTCTGGGGTGAGGATCGACTGGTGAACAAGAGACGGTTTACTGTTCTAGCAGCGTCCTCATTGCTTGCTAGCATGGGTCCCGCGATGCTGCGAAGCGACCCGGAAAGAACCTACGCGGCCATGTCTCCCAAATCTACCTTGGCCCACCCATCGCCAACCCTCCTTACCGCGCCCATCGAGCTTGCCGGAGACTGGGGCCGCATGCTGGAGGGTGCTGCCGTTCAGGTTCTCGAACGCATGCGCCATGCCTGCCTCGACGGCGTTCGCCTGTTGTCCGACCGCCAGCCGACGCGCCTGCGTGTCGACGAGCACACTTCCGGCACGCCGGCCATCTGGCTGCACCCGGACGGCAGCAGCATGGCCTGGATCATTGTCGATATCGGTGAGCGTGACTGGTCGAAGCTCGCCTACCAGTTCGGCCACGAGCTCGGCCATGTCCTCTGCAACAGCTGGCAGGCCGACGCCAAGCCTGCGCCGCCCTGCCAATGGCTCGAGGAAGCCATGGTGGAGGCCCACTCGCTGCGCGGGCTCGGGCGTCTGGCGAGAAGCTGGAAGGAGACCCCGCCCTTCGCTGGCGACAACGCTTTCGGCGATGCCATCGCCCGATACCGCCAGGATATCATCGACCGCTATACGGCGCTCGCCGGCAGCCAGCGGCTCACCGGCGACGCCGCAGCGTGGTTCGCCGACCATCGCGACGAGATCGAAACGCCCGCTCTCAATCCGTTCGCTCAGGCAATGTCGCTGACCATCCTCGCCGAATACGAGCGCGCGCCGGACTGCATCGAGGCGCTGGGCGCACTCAACCGCTGGCCTGGACGGACCAGGATTCCGATCGCCGAGTATCTGTTGAAATGGGAGGCAAGTTGTGGCGAACTGCAAGCCTCGCCCCGATTGCCAATCCGCCTGCGCCAGCTGTTGGGGATCACCTGACCAGTCGAGGAAAGGGCGCTCAGAAAGTCTGGTTGTAAGCGCCCACTTGCGAACTGCGGCGTAGCACGACGTCGACGGCCTCGAACATCTCCCGGCGGCGCAACGATGATATGGGGCTTTCAACGACCACGACAAGCTCCGGCTTGTTCGACGAAGCGCGCACCAACCCCCAGGTGCCGTCCTCGGCGACGACGCGCACGCCATTGACGGTGATCAGGTCAGCGATCTTCTGGCCGGCGAATGCGGCACCATTCCGCTTCATAGCCTGAAAGTCGGCGACCACCCGCTCGACGACGCCATACTTCACGTCGTCCGCGCAGTGAGGCGACATGGTCGGCGTGCCGAAGGTCAGCGGCAGCGCGCGATATAGGTCGGCCATCGAATTGCCGGGACTGCGATCCAGCATCTGACAGATGGCGATGGCGGTGATCAACCCATCGTCGTAACCGCGACCGATAGGCGGGTTGAAGAAAAAATGACCAGATTTTTCGAAGCCGGCGACGGCGCCGAGTTCGGCGACGCGACGCTTGATGTAAGAGTGGCCGGTCTTCCAATAGTCGGTGACCGCGCCGTTGGCCTGCAGCACGCTATCTGTGTGAAACAATCCGGTCGATTTGACGTCGACGACGAAGGTCGAGCCGGGATAGCGAAGCGAAATATCCCGCGCCAGCATCACACCGACCTTGTCGGCGAAGATTTCGTTGCCCTCATTGTCGACGACGCCGCAGCGGTCGCCATCGCCATCGAAACCCAACCCGACATCTGCCCGGGTCTTCAGCACCTTGTCCCTGATGGCATGCAGCATCTGCATGTCTTCTGGGTTTGGATTGTAGTTCGGAAATGTATGATCGAGCTCGATGTCGAGCGGGATCACTTCGCAGCCGATCCGTTCCAGCGCTTCAGGCGCAAAGGCGCCGGCAGTACCATTGCCGCAAGCGACCACGACCTTGAGCTTTTTCGAGATGCGCTTGTCCTGGGTCAGATCGTCTAGATATGTTTCTCTAAAGCCGGAAATGAAATCATAAGAGCCGCCGCCAACAAGATCGAAATCGCGGGCCAGCACAATCGTCTTCAGCGCGTTCATCTCTTCGGGACCGAAGGTCAGTGGCCGTGCGGCACCCATCTTGACGCCAGTCCAACCGTTTTGGTTGTGCGAGGCGGTGACCATGGTGACCGACGGCGTATCGAGCGCGAACTGGGCGAAATAGGCCATCGGCGACAAGGCCAGACCGATATCCTTGACCCTCGCGCCAGCGGCCATCAACCCGGACACCAGCGCCAGCTTGATAGAAAGCGAATAGGAGCGGAAATCATGCCCGGTGACGATATCGGGTCCAACGCCGAGACGGCGGATCAGCGTGCCGAGCCCCATACCGAGCGCCTGGACGCCGATCAGGTTCAGTTCGGGTGCTACCTGACCAAACCACCAGCGCGCGTCATACTCCCTAAACCCGGACGCCTTGATCAGCGCCGAGGTTTCAAACTCGAATGTGTTGGGCCGGGCTTCGTCAACGAAATTCAGCGACAAGACTGGAAACTCCGAACAGCAGGAAATGCCATGTTGTCGAGGCGGCAGGTTACCAGAACCATTCGCAAGCCCCTATCTATCACTTTGGTTGACCAGGCTTCCACGATAGGATGGGCGAATCCGAGATGCGGCTTTTTGCCTGGCCGTTCTTGCAATGCCCGCAGGCTTGATATCGTCAGCGAGATGCAGACTTTGGCGTTCGATTTCGCGGTGCCGTTTGCGATTTGATTTGGGTCTATACGGCGTTCCGACAAAGACCAGATTGCCGCCCGCTACAGCGGCATTATCGCGGCTTGAAAGATCCTGCTTTTCAGCCGGTAACGGGTCCATAACTCTCCTTAATGTCTTGTGATCGAGATGATTCGAGTTGTCCACAGCCGCAGCCACTTGCCCTATCTGCAGTTGCTGGAATCCTCCGAAAAAATGCCTTAAGCAGCCGTGAGCAAACCTGAAAATTTCTGCCCTTAAGAGCGCATTGCTGTTAATCACGGATCCAAAAATGCCGCTGTTTTTTTTCGACGTCCAAGACGGCAAATCCCATTCTTCTGATACAGAGGGCACCCACTACGTAGGTGCGCTCGAGGCCCGGGCAGACGCAGTTAGAATGCTCGTCGCGATGGCGCAGGACGAAGCTCGGGGCGAATTGCCGAGCAAACTCTCGGTCACTGTATCTGACGAAAGCCGTCGGCCCGTTATGGAAGCAAACATCGATTGCACCATAAAGGTTTTTTGAACCGTTCCAGCTTCGCGTGCGGTCAGTCGTCAACCGTGGCGAAGCTATTCTAAAGAATTTGAAGGCTTCCACTTCGTAGCCTTAGATATGTGCTTCTGATGGTTGAGACATACGCGGTTTGGAAGTTGCGAGCGTTGATAACTCGCAGATTGAGCGCTGCGTCTCCCATACTCGGCAGTCCATGGCCGTCCGTTATTCGGTATCACTGTCGGTATTGAACTGGACGGGGCCCTGGCACATCGCCAAGAATCTTTGCCGCTGCAAAGCCAATCCGGCGGAACCGCCGTACACGACGTTGACCGTACCATGACCCGACGGCGGGGCGCTTCGTCCTAATGCGGTCATACCGCGCAGAGCGCGGGCCCGCGTGGCGGAAACCACTGCAAGTGCTATGAAGAAGAGAATGCCTGGATCGGCGCTGCCACCCGACACCGACATGGCAATTATGCTTGCAAGGGCAGCACTCCTGACGCTTGCCACGACCGCATCGGTCTCTGGGTCCACCCACTCACGAGCCGCGCCCAGCCCCCTGGCCAGAATACAGAGCAGGATAGCCATCATCAGCGATCCGAATAAGCCCAGTTGGGAAAGGACGGCGATCGGCCAACTCGATGCCCTTGAACTGCCGAAACCAACGCCCAGTCCACTGGTATCGAGAAAGGACTGTAGACTCTTCACATTCCAATAGGTGCGCTCATGGCCCGACGCGGAATCCGCTTTGTTAACGATAGTGCTGTTGATCAGCCTGACAAAAGGGTCCAAGGCCTCGGCTTTGTAAAGGCTGATGCCCAATATGGCGGTCCCGCCCACCACCATGAGAGCGATTATCAGCATCTCTTCGCGCTCGACTTTTCCCTTAAGGACCGAAGCCAACATAGAAAAAGCAACAGGAATGCATACCAGAGCCAGCCCGACGTAGGCGGTCGATGAAGTCGACAGAATGGACAGGAAGAGCAGGATACCCGACAGCCATTTCGCAAGAGGTGATTTTGTCTTCCTCCAGTAGCTGTAGCAGAATGCCAGACAGGCGAGGGAAACGCTGGCGAACGAAGAGGCCTCCGAAAAAGGCCCGGTGATCCGTACGAATCCGGCCTCGATCGCGTCCGTTATGATCGCGTAGTTGGCGGTTCTGATCGGGGCCAGCAAGTCTCCCGCTCCCACGTTCTTGCCGACAAAATCGATCAACCCCATTCCCGTGTGCAGGCCACACCAAAGGAAGAAGCCGCGGCGGACTTGGTCGATCCGGTTGGAGTGCAGCAGCAGAGTGCAAAGCGCTATCGCCGCGAGTGCACCAAGAATGAAATAACCCGTCTGAGAAATGTTGCCTGTTACCGGCGCCAAAGAATCTTCTACGACTGTGCCCCGGGTCTTGGACTGCACGAAGACCGCCGTCTGTCCTGCAAATAACCTAGGAAACAGCCATGATCCGATGATTGCGTAAACCATGAGGCTTGTAAGAATCCAGACTGGCCGGATGCTTCCGAATACGGTTCCGAGGTCAAACCAGATTCGACGTCTCGCCGCGACGGCCGTAACGAGCAGGACCGCGAATATGGTGTAGATCAACGGCGATGACCCACCCAGAAAGGTAAGGGTCATGACGGCCGTCGCACCGAAGGCCTGGGAAGCGATCAAGCCGATGATCAGCATTCCCCTTGAATAGTAAGCAACGACCAAAATAGCCGCGCATATTAGCAGTCCCGGCAAAGACACCTGCATGCCGATCGAGCTTCCCGCTTGGTTGGCCCCAGTGACGCGGATACAGCAAGCTGTCCGACGGTCGATCTTTCGGCAGGTGGATATCCCGGGCAAGAGAGTCAAAGGGGGTAGCCTCACCTGCGAAGGTAGAAAGCGCAGATGCGTTTCCACCTCCCTTACGGCTAACAATGAAAGTGGTGGTCCGCTCACCATGCTCTCTGAGGCCGAATGTACCTGCTATCGCTCTCGCATTGAAAATGCATGTGGTCATGACGGAGGACAAAATAGGCCCTCGGAGGAGCGGTAAGCGAGTCGGCGCCGTGGAGCCATTGAGGTGTTTAGTGATGGCGAGCCTTTGTATTCTTGTTCCTGTACCCTCCTGCAAATGGCTAACCCTCAATCCCGGCACGCCGCCTAAAGAACGGCTCGACTAGGGAAGTCTGTGACCTTACCAAAGTCGTAGGCAGCTTTTGCTTTCTGTCGCAAAACCTGTGTCAATGATGACGGAAATGGGAGGCTCGGCAATGGGCGGTTGTCTAAAGCTCCAGCACAAGGAGGACAGGCGATATGACCACCCAGGTTGTATATCGCGCATTCGGGCCCAAGCAGGTCAGGCAACTCAAGGAGGTTTACGAGTGTGCACGGGCGGTGAAGGCTAAGTACCCCGAGAGCCATCTTGCGAGCAAAGCCGCCAAAAGGCTCATCGACGCTTTCGAAGCTGAGCTCCAGAATGACGGAACCGTTCTGGATGTGTGTTGGCTGACCGAGGCTGATCCTCAGGGAACCGCCTGAGGCCGGGCATTCATCACTCGTACCTCTGTCTCGGGGTCACCGCGGCTCATCTGCACGGCTTGGCGTCCTGCCGGGCCGGCAGGGGACCTTTCGGGCAAGGTTTGACGTTGTCAGGGGATGCAAGAAGCCGCAACTTCCCCCTATCGGATAAGGACCGGCATCTCTTCCGCCTTAGTCAGATTGCAGCGCATATGGCGTGGCTCCACATCGGCTTCTGTCGCCGGCGTAATTATTTACTAAAAATTAACCTATGTTAGCGACTGCTTGCGAATAGCCCATAAGCTGTTCAGGTTGTTCTGATTGGGCAAAAAAGGAGCAGCAGAGGGCGCCAAGTTGGGAAATCCCAGCTAAAGCTCTCAAAACGGGCTGGGTATCAAACTTTTGAAATTCTGAAGCATCTGAAGAATGAGGGGCTAATCGGCCGCCGCAGGGGCGGATTTTTGTGGAAAAAAGGGTGGGTAGGAATATGAGTTCCGCAGCAGGACTGCATAAGTACACTTCGGTAAATCACAAAGAAATTCCGTCCGACGGAACGGGAATAGTCAACGAACAAGTAGGCAGGGAATGCCTCCTCATCTTAGACGGAAGGGCCCTAGACCGCGAATGTCTCGCATCGGCCCTTCAGGACCACGAACTCGGCATGGCGGTCCAGGCCATGGGTTCAATAGACGAATGGCGCGCGAAAAAGGGGACGCCCCCTCCCCTTGCAGCCATTCTCTTCAACCTTGGAGGTCGGAAGGTAACCGATCATGGTATGGTGGAGCAGATCAGGCGCATTTCGAGCGAATTCGAGTCGGTGCCTGTGGTGATTTTGGCCGACACAGACGACCTTGCACAGATATTGACGGCTCTCGAATGCGGCGCACGTGGCTACATTCCCACCTCTGTAGGGATCGACGTCTGTGTCGAGGCAATCAATCTCGCGGCGGCGGGCGGCATATTTGTTCCGGCAAGCAGCGTCCTATCCATGCGGCACCTGATAGATGCAGGCAGCCGTGACACGAGGCCTTTAACCGGCATGTTCACGCTTAGGCAGGCTGAGGTCGCCCAGGCGCTCCGACGCGGCAAGGCGAACAAGATCATCGCCTATGAGCTCAATCTGCGAGAAAGCACCGTGAAGGTGCACATCCGCAACATCATGAAGAAGCTTAAGGCGACCAACCGTACGGAAGTCGCCTACAAGGTCAATGATCTCTTCGCGGAAGGAACCCCGGCTGAAGACTTATCGCAGTAACAAGCGGCCCTCCTTGAAGCGGAGGGCCGTTCTTAAACTACTCTGCTTCAAAATCGGGTCGCTCGCGAACGCTGACAATTTTTGATCCGCGACAATGGGTGCGCTCTGGCGCGGCTTGCTACCCAGAGCGCCAAACGATGCCGTAGCCGATTTTTCATGAGCGTTCCAAAAGCGCATGGATTCGGCTGTTCTAAAATTCCAAAGATCGCCTCATCATGCGGAGCCAAGGGCGGATCCGCGCCTTCCATCCACCATAAGTGCTAAGCGGTGACCTTATGGAGAACGCGAAAATCCAGGGCCGAACATGTAGACTTTCTATCAACATGGAGTGGTCCGCATGTCTGAGCAAAGCCCCTGTTTTCGAAAATCCGGACGCCTTCAAGAACGTGGCCGTGAACTGATCCCGGGCGGAAGCCACACCTACGCGAAAGGCGAGGATCAGTATCCCATTCTCGCGCCTGGCTTCATCGAACGTGGTCTGGGGTGCCACGTCTGGGATGTCGATGGCAACAAATACATCGAATTCGGCATGGGCAACCGTTCCGTCGGGCTGGGGCATGCCTACCCAACCGTGCTCAGAGCGGTGGAGACGGCGCTCAGCGGTGGCTCAAACTTCACGCGACCAGCCAGGATCGAAGTCGACTGCGCCGAAACATTCCTGGAGCTCATTGGCGCCCAGATGGTAAAGTTCTGCAAGGACGGATCGGACGCGACTTCGGGGGCTGTCCGCCTTGCCCGCGCATATACGGGTCGCGATCTCGTCGCATGCTGCGCCGACCACCCCTTCTTTTCAACAGACGATTGGTTCATTGGGACCACACCGATGAATGCGGGAATCCCGGAAGCGGTCCGGAACCTGACCGTCTCTTTCCGGTACAACGACATCGCCAGTGTAGCGGATTTGTTCAACAGGTACCCGGGGAAGGTAGCCGCCCTGATCCTCGAACCCTCCCGTGGCGACGATCCGGCGGACGGGTTCCTGCATGAGGTCCAGAATCTTTGCAGGGAAAACGGCGCACTGCTCATTCTCGACGAGATGATCACCGGGTTCAGGTGGCATGCAGCTGGCGCACAGACGCTCTACGGTATCGAACCGGACTTGTCGACGTTCGGCAAGGCCCTTGGCAATGGATTTTCGGTCTCGGCCCTGGCAGGCAAACGCGAATATATGCGGCTCGGTGGGCTCGATCATACGGATCGCCCCAGGGTGTTTCTGTTGTCGACCACGCACGGGGCGGAAACCCACGCGCTTGCCGCGGCGATCGCGACCATGCGCACCTATCGGGACGAGCCCGTCATCGAACATCTGCACCGTCAGGGAACGAAATTAAGGGACGGGATCGCAGAGGTTGCCAGACACCATGGAGTTGATAGGCATTTCAAGGTTGTCGGCCGTCCCAGTTGTCTGGCGTACACCACGCTCGATCCAAGCGGCAAGCCCTCGCAGACATACCGTTCCCTGTTCCTGCAGGAGACGATCAAGCGTGGTGTGCTCATGCCATCTCTCGTCGTCAGCTACACTCATGACGACGCCGCGGTCATGAAGACGATCGAAGCCGTTGACGGGGCGCTGGCAGTGTACGCGCGGGCCTTGGAATCGGGACCAAGCCACTTTTTGGTCGGTCGCCCCTCGCAACCCGTGTTCCGTCGCTTTAACAATGGCGATGAACAGGCAAGGATGCCTGTGGCCTCAGCGAACCCACTCGCTGCAAGCAGTGCAACAAGCCGGCAGTCAGAGGCCCACCGGCTCGTCGCAACGTCATGACGTTGTGAAGACGTTGCTTTTTCATTCTCTTGGATTGAGCCAGCGCGGCATCGCATTTCGGCCGAGAGATAGTGGCGAGGCAGGGAACGTTCGTGGGGTAAATGGACCGCTTGGTCAGAGTTCGCGCACCCATAGCTTCTTTGCGAGATAATATAGCCACCCGCTAAAGAAGCCTGGCCTTTCTGAGCGTAAATGCCTCGGCAAAATGTTCCGGCGCCCGGCACTCCATCCCTCGCAATCTTGCCAGCCCGGCGAATGTCTCGCGGTCGAACCAGTCCTTGGAGCGCTGCGTCCCGAAGTGCTGGTGTAGAAGCTCGATCTTGCGTTCCAGCACGGCGGCCGTAAGCGGCACATAGGCATTTGGTTGGCAAAGATCGCCATCCCATTTGGGAATCTCGTATTCGATCACGAGATGATCGCGGAAGACATTCCAGGTCAGTTGGTTGACTTCCCGGTGGTCCTGATGCGCATCGAACCTCGCGTGGGTCAACACGACGTCGGCATGAACGCGAGATCTCAAATCGATCAGCCACTGCTTTATCGCTCGGCTGTGGGCCGGGAAGTAGCTATCTTCGAAATCCGCGATATCAATCCTGGACGATTTCGATCCCTCAAGAAACGCTTCGGCCGAAGCGCTGGCCTCGGCCGACCGCTGGCCGCCGGCGCTCAGTACACACCAGTGGACGTCTAGTTTGACCCCAGACTCGATCAACCCGAGAATAGTGCCGCCGGCTCCGATCTCGATGTCATCGGAATGTGCACCAAGGCAGAGGATCGAAAGTTCCTCCCCGCGACGTGCGAGGCCAAGCCCTCTCATGATGCGGCCAACACCATGCTGCGCCTGATTTTTTCGGCGGTGACCTTCTTGTTCCAGGGCATGTCGCCTCGTTCGACCATGTCTTCGAGCGATTGCCAATCGCGCAGCGTGTCCATCGAACGCCAGAAGCCCTCGTGCTTGTACGCCATAAGCATGTTGTCATCGATCAATCGTCTGAAGGGTTCGAGAACAAGCTCCTCGCCGTCTCTCATATAGTCGAAGATCTCCGGGCGAAACACGAAGTAGCCGCCATTGATCCAGATCTCCGACGTATCCGTGGTGCGGAACTCGCGCACACGACCGTCTTCCGCGATGTCGGCCAAATGGTATGTCAGCGGCGCGCGCACCGCAAGAAAACAGCCGATTTTGCCGCTGGCCTCGAATCTCGCGATCACATCGTCGAGATCGACATTGGTCAGGCCATCGGAATAGTTAGCCAGGAACATCTTCTCGTTCTTGACCTGGTCCCTTGCTGCCCAGAGGCGTTCGCCAATATTGCGCCAGACCCCCGTATCAAGCAGGGTAATGCTCCAGTCCTTGACCTTGTCGCCGAGCAGTTTCACATCCTGGCCTCCCTGCGTCACCACGCAATCGGAAAAAGTCTGCGGCCGCGTGTTGAGGAAGAAATCCTTGATGACGTTGGCCTTGTAGCCCAGGCATAAGACGAATTCGTCATGTCCATAGTCGCTGTACCACTGCATTACGTGGCGCAGAATCGGCTGGTGGCCGAGTGGAATCATCGGCTTCGGTATACTGTCGGAATAGTCGCGGATCCGGGTCCCGCGACCGCCGCAGAAAAGGACAACTTTCATCTCCGTAACTCCGATGGATCAATCACTGTCACGAAAGGAATTGGCACCACAAACCTTGCACCCCAAGCAGCGACATGGCGCATCTGCTCGATGATCTCGTCCTTCAGGTTCCATGGAAGGATCAGGATGTAATCTGGCCGGGCCTCGTCGATCGCCTCGACGGATTTGATTGGGATATGCATTCCCGGTGTGAAGCGGCCATGCTTGTAAGGATTACGGTCGACGGTGAAGTCGAGGAAGTCGGTGCCGATCGCGCAGTAATTGAGCAGCGTGTTGCCCTTTCCGGGCGCACCGTAGCCACAGATTTTCCTGCCTTCGCTTTTGGCCGAGATAAGAAAAGCCAGGAGGTCGCGCTTCGCACGCTGTGCCTTGTGGCCGAACGAGGTATAGGTAGCCATCTCCGTCAGCCCGTGCCGCTTTTCGCGGTGGAGAAGTTCGGCAACTCGACTACTGACGCCCCAGCTACTGCCCTCATTGGCGAGATAGACGCGCAGTGAGCCGCCATGGGTGGACAACTCCTCGACGTCGACCAGCCGCAATCCGTGGCGAGCAGCCATCACGTCGATCGTCAGCAGCGAGAAATATGAAAAATGCTCGTGGTAAATCGTGTCGAACTGGTTCTCCGCCATCAGTCGCTCGATATGTGGAAACTCGAGGGTGACCACGCCCTCTGGTTTGAGCAGGATTTTCATCCCAGCGACGAAGTCATTGAGATCCGGCACCTGCGCCAAGACGTTGTTGCCGATAATGAGGTCCGCGCGAAGTCCTTCGGCCACCATTTGATTTGCCAGCCGAACCCCGAAGAAGTCGACCCGGGTGGGCACGCCCTTCTCGACGGCGGCGCGCGCAACATTGGCGGCGGGCTCGACGCCGAGCACAGGAACGCCGAGCGGTAGAAAGTGCTGCAGCAGGTAACCATCGTTGCTTGCGAGCTCCACTGCAAGGCTGTCGGAGCCAAGCCCAAGGCGTTTTGTGATCGCCTCGCAATAGACTTTCGAATGAGCCACCCAGCTTGTCGAGAACGAGGAGAAGTAGGCGTATTCGCTGAAGATAGTCTCAGGGCTCATGTACTCCTTGAGCTGCACCAGATAGCAGGTGTCGCAGACAAGCACGTTAAGCGGATAGTAGGGTTCCATCTGATCAAGCTGGTCGGCCTGCAGGAAACTCTCGCAAGGCGGCGACATGCCAAGATCGACCAGGGTAGTGCGCAGGAGCGACCCGCAAAGCCTGCAACCGACATTCCGGCGTGCCGCACCACGATCGCGAACGATTTCGACAGCCTGAATGTTCATTCCCTACTCCTGGACGGCTGGTTTGGAAAAACGGAGACGCTGTGGGCTACGAAGAACCTATGCTTGCCGCCAGCGCCTCCGTAGGCAGATGGCGGCAGGTTAGAACCCCGCCCCCCTTGGTTCGATTTGCCAATCCGTCGGGTGCCTTAGTCCTTATAGAGAACTGGCCGCGGCAATGCCGCCGCCAGCCCGCCGAACGGCTAAAGCGATGTTGCGGATCTACCGCTATCGGAGAGGCCACCTAAGGCTTAGGTAGCCCTTCCAGCTTAGGCTGACGACGCTGACAATTAACGGGCCGGTCTAGCTCGGCACCGGGGATTCAGGGCGACATGCAGTTTACCGAAACAGAGCTTCAAGGCGTCTGGCTGATCGAGCCTACTTCCATGGTTGACGACCGTGGTTCTTTCACTCGCCTTTTCTGTGAAAAGGAGATGGCTGACTGCGGTCTGGCGACGCGTTTTGTCCAGCACAGCCGGGCACATTCGGTCAAAAAGGGAACGCTCAGGGGGCTACATTACCAAGAGGAGCCTTATGCCGAGATCAAGCTGGTCTCTTGTGTCCGCGGCGCGATTTTTGACGTTGTCGTGGACCTGCGCCCGAATTCGCCTACACGCTATAACTGGCTTGGTTTCGAGCTGACGCCCGAAAACATGAAGCAAGTCTATATCCCTGCCGGGTTCGCTCACGGGCTCCAGACTCTTACGGACGACACCGAGGTCTCGTATCTCATATCGCAGTTCTATACGCCCAACGCATCGACAGGCGTCCTCTACAACGACCCTGCCTTTTCGATCAGCTGGCCACTGATGCCGACAGCAATGTCGGACCGGGACAAAAGGTGGCCCCTTATCAGACGGCGGACCGCTGCCGGAGCCTCATAAAGCTGCTGTCAGGAGACCGTATTCCGAAAGAAGTATCGCCGCGGCGGCCAGCTCCTTGAACGGCAGGTTCGAACGCTCCGCCATGGACAGAAGCGAATGCTGGCCGTCGGCGAGGTTAAGCACCCAAAGCAGGGCCATCGACGTTACGCCTGACGATTTCTGCCCTCCCACGGCTGCATAGAGGCCGCGCTTGCCGAGTTGTGGTTCGCCCTTGGGGAAGAGGTTCAACGGCGTCCAGTTCTCTTCAACAATGTCGATCACGTCCGTCAGGATGCGAAAAGAATCCTCGAGATGTTCCGGGCTGATGAAGTCGAGGTTGTCGGCCGACGTGTGGTATTCGGGGAAGGTCCCGTGAACGCTCCGCTGGAACATACCGACCGGAAGATTGAAGCCCGGCGAACAGTATTGCCTCTCATCATAGCCGTAGGGGGAGAAATCCATCAGCTTCGCTCCGGCTTCACGCCCGAGCACGTGCGCCATCGCGCGGTCGATGAAGGCGTCGCCGCGGCGGCTGCGCTTGTAGGCCGGGCTTGCGGCGTCCCCAACACACGAAAGGACCAGGCCGTGGTCGATGAGATGTGTCCGGTCTTCATTGCGAGACAGCCATGCGATCGAGCCGATCGTGCCAGGAGCGAACAGGAAATGGTAGCTGTTTCGCGTATGCTTTGCCTTTAAACTTCTTGCAAGAAGCGCCAGCAGGGCTAGTCCTGAACAATTGTCGTTGGCCAAGGAGGGATGACAGATATGCGCGGAAAGAAGGAATTCCCGGTCCGTCTGCCCGCGGTGCAGATATTCGCCATAGGTCAGGCTGCCGTCCTTCAATTCGGTATCGATATCCACCCGATAAAGGCCGTCAGGCAGCCTCGTCAAATGGTCGTGAGCCATGCAGAAGCCCCAGGTCGGGGCGTAGTAGCACGTACGATAGGGGATGCGTTGGGGCTGGTCAGGCAGCGTATGGATGTGCGGTTTTAATTCTTCGAGCGTCAGTGTTCCCTTGAAGGGAGTGCTGTAGTTGACGACGTGCAAGTTGGAGTCGACAAAATCCACGACCGTCTGCCCATCCGGGCCTCTGATCCTGGCCGAGCGGATGTTCCATTCCTTTGGAACGGTCCAGTCGAACACCTGCGTTCCGGTGGGTACCTCATGGCGCTCCAGATTGACGTGCTCCGACAGGATATCCAGAGTTCGTCGCACGCCGTCTCCGGTGATGCTCCTGCAGATCGGAAAGAGCTGTTCGGCCAGAGCGTAGATTTCCTGGCCGACACTCATAGAAGCAGGTGGCGAGCCGAGCCCGTCGGGGTTCACATGTTCCATCCCGGCTATCCCGCCACGGCCTCCAATGTTCTCGAGGCTTCGGCGACCCGCATCCGCTCGTCCAGAAGTCCGCTCGCGAGAAGGTGCCTGATGTGGCCGATGCGCTGGAAGCGCGGGCCCTCGAATTCCTCAAGGGTGACATTCGACTTCCGATAGGCTTGGTAAAGTTGCTCGGCACCCTTGCGCGCATCCCATTGCGGTTTGAAGGCAGGAAGGGCAAGCGCGATCTTGTCGAAGTTGACGCGGTAGGAGCGTTTGTCGGGTCCGGCATCGGACGCGAATTCAAGCCGGCAGTCCGGCACGACCTCGGCAACGATTTCGGCTATGTCTCGAATCCTATAATTGTGGTCCGTCCGTCCCACATTGAAGGCTTCGTTGTGGATGCTCTCTCGCGGCGCTTCCAGCCCGGCAATGAACGCCCTGGAAATATCCTCGATGTGGACGATCGGCCGCCATGGCGTTCCATCGGACTTTAGGAGGATGACGCCCTTGGTAACCGCCCAGGCAACGAGATTGTTCAGCACGATATCGAATCGGAGCCGGGGCGACAGCCCATAGGCCGTGGCGGGCCTAAAATAAACGGGAGAGAAGCTGCTGTCGGCCAGTTCGGATATATCCCGTTCCGAAAGCACCTTGGACCAGCCATAGGGCGTAACCGGGTTCAGGTTGCCTGTTTCGTCGACCATCCCGTCGCCGGCCTGTCCGTAGTTGCTGCACGACGACGCGAAAAGGAAGCGCGACACGCCGGCCTCCTTGGCCGCCGTCGCGAAACGGACGCTTCCCTTATGGTTGATCTCGTAAGTGATGTCCGGATCGAGATTGGAAAGCGGATCGTTGGAAAGCGCTGCCAGATGAATGACGGCATCAAATCCTTCCAGGTCGTGCGCACGCACGTCCCGGACGTCCTTTTGGATGGAGGGAACGGAAGCCCGCTCTCCTCCCGAAGCAAACGTGCAGCGCCGGTACAGATCGCTGTCATAGCCGGTCACCGAATGCCCTGCACGGAGCAGCATCGGCACCATCACCGAGCCGATATAGCCTTGATGGCCGGTTACCATGACTTTCATCGTGCACCTCTTCTCAAGTGGATAGTGATCGCGCAGAGGCTACTTGGACCCAGAGGAATGGAGGAGAACGCCAATGGGCGACCAGGATGCCCTGTTGGACGAAGCGTAGTCGCCGGCTACTTCTTTCGGAGCGGTGCTGTCTAATCCTTTCGGACCAGTTGGCGCGCACGCCTGGCCCTCCCTTGCCGCAAGGAGCGCCGCGTTCATTGGCTTTGCGCCACAGGGTCTTGAGGTATGAGTTCCAGAATCCAATCCCTATATCCGCGACTGTTGAGTTCTTGCGGCTTGAATCCTGTTCGTTCCGGCTTAAAGGGCGAACCTATGACATCGGTCACTTCCCCGCTCGTAGGATCGCGCCAGAGGGCGCGGATAGAAGTCGTCGACAGTTGCGCAAGGTCGATGGTGACGCCATCATTGTTGGGCATATAGACGACGGCATAGGAGCCGTCCCTGGCCGTCGCGGCGACCGCCCTCCCCATGTCCTTGCCCATGCCGTCGACCAGCAATCTGTTCTTGCTGTCGGGTTCGAGCAACCACCACTTTATTGACGAGATGAAAGCGAAAAGCACCTCCATGCTCGTCGCGCCGGGACTGTCGAGAGCCTCCTTCCACCCCATAGTCGGCCGAAACAAGCCAGGCCCCCCGAAATGCCATATCGGGTTGTTGCCGTAGAGATGCCCGAACGCACCCGATAGGATCGCCTGGTAGGCCTGAATTCGGATCCGGTACTCGTCGGCGCCATATTCGAATTCGTAGGCGGTCTCCATCAGGAAGAAGGGCATGCCCCTGTTGAGATTGTGCTCCCTGATCGCTGCGGTATAGACCGGGCCGTAAGTGAAGACGTTGTTCACCTCCAGCCAGGGTTCGTGCCCCCAGAAATCGACTGGCGCCGTGTCGGAACCGCCGTGGAAAGTGCCGAGGGCTTGAGGATCCTCTTCCATGATGCCCTTGGCGAGAGCCCTGACGAGATCCTTGTCCGCAGGATTGTAGTCGCCGCCGTTGACCCACATGATATTGTCGAAATGCCGGTAGCGACGTCCAACAAAGTGGCCGTAGTCGCTAAGCTTGCCTACCCCTGCCGCGGACATTTCCTGATACCAACCGTCAGGGCCACCGCCATATCCAAGATATGCCGGAGCGAGCAGTACCAGGAAACCAAGGTCGCATGCCTTCTGCAGAACGCGGTCGGCATGAGCAAAATACGCCTCGTTCGGAGCAACGAAATCGCCGTTTTCAGCGAATGGCTTCTCGCCATATGCGTCTGCAGGCGCGTTTCGGGAGAACCGGTGTTCGAGAAGGTTGACCAGAACGGTGTTGAACCCGCGAGCCTTGCGGTCCTCGAGGTAGAGGTATGCGTCTTCCTCGGTCAGATCGCCGATCAGCGACCACGGCGAGTCACCTTGCATGAAGAACGGGTGGTCGTCCCCGTCGACCGGATAGCTCTTCCCAGATTCGATCCGGAGCGGGAACACTGTTCCGCTGCTGCTTCCGCAGGCCAAGCTTCCCGTCGCCATGACTGCGAGAAGGGCGCCGGCCATGAAAACAGACGCGATGCGCACTGTCATGACACTCCTCTCGTTCACCCAGGGTTCGGCACAGCGGACGCTTCACGGATGGCGGTGTGCTTGGCGTTGAACTCGCTTGAATCAACGATGCCGGAGGCCACGTCCTCACGTCTCATGGTTCCCGCACGCAACTGCCGGGCATAGGTTTCGATCCCATAGTCGTCCGCGGGACGGTCCAGCAGCAGCAGGTAAAGGAAACTGACATAGGCGCGGTCGGTCAGGCCGATCGTGGCATATCTGGTTTCGAAATCACCCGTACCCATCATTTCCATGACCATGCCGGCGAGTTTGCTGTCGCCGCTTTCAAGTGCCGCCGACCAGCGACTCAAACTGGCGGCATCACCCTCGTGGCCAAGCACGAGGCAGTAGGCGAAGCTTGCCTGCCTGAAATATTTCGGCTTGTTCGCTGCTGTGGTCTCGGGATCGCACTTCCGATTTGGCTTGGGTAACGGCTGCGGGCCGCGAGTGAAGTCACGCACGGTCCTGTAGGCGGGCTTCGGCTCGCCGACCCTCCATTTGCCATCGGAGGTGGCGGTGAGCCGCACCAACCCCATATTGGCTTCGAAGCTGGGGGCCCAGTAGGTTTCATCGAACAGTTCGTAGATTTGCGCGGCTTCGACCTTGTATTTGTCGCTGAGCTGGCGAAGCCGTGTCATTGTCTGCTGCACGCCGTCGGCCTGCTGCCGTTCGCTACGCTGGCTGCCATAGGGATTGTTGAATTCGGTTACCCAGATCGGCTTGCCGTAGCCCGCGATCTCGCGGAAAGCCCATTCCGGATCTTCGCCATACATGTGCCAGACCGAGATGTCCCAAGCGATTCCATCGTGCTTCATCCGGGCGAACGCGCCAGTGTGGCCCCATCCGGCGGTGCCGATCGCCTTCCTGATGCCCGGATCGACCTCTGTTATGCCTTCGGACAGGCCCTTGAGGACGGCACTCACCTTCACCCAGCGCGGGCCGTAGTAATCGAGTGTTCCCGTTCCTCCTGCCGGTCCCCATCCACACGGATATTGGGAGCCGTCATCGCGTTTCTCGCACGGCTTGATGATGGCATAGTTCTCCACCT
Source organism: Mesorhizobium erdmanii (assembly GCF_013170725.1). Classification (NCBI taxonomy): domain Bacteria; kingdom Pseudomonadati; phylum Pseudomonadota; class Alphaproteobacteria; order Hyphomicrobiales; family Phyllobacteriaceae; genus Mesorhizobium; species Mesorhizobium erdmanii. Next base: position 5,657,569 of record NZ_CP033361.1, read on the forward strand.
CGTTGCCGAGTTCCCAAACGCGGATATCGTTCTTGAACCTAGCGCCAAGGGTGACCGCCAGTTTTCGGGTCTTCGCATAGATCTCGTCCGGGCTTTCCTTGTCCATGTCCACGACCGGCGTGAGGACCGGCAAAATCTCGATCCCCCTCGCCTTTCCGGCATCGACAAGGTCGGCAAGCATATCTGCATTGTCCTCGCCCGTAACGTTGACCCTGTATGACTTCAGGCCCAGGTCCTTGATGAAATCCAGTTGCCTTTCAAACGGGATGCCCGGATAGGCAGTTATCGGATGGCCATTGACGCCCCAGAGGAGATCGGCGGAAGCGGGCACTGCTGTCGCCAGCAGGCAGACCGCAGCGGCTGTGAAACGAATGGACATGGCAACTCGCCTCCCGGCCAAATTGAGACTGGATAGTCGAGACTGCAACCGCAGGACGCAATCTGCCCATACGGGTGAATGGGCAGCTTGCGCTACCCCTTTCGGAGGGCGCGTCCTACCCATTGGAATCACGCCATTGGTCCGCGTTGGTAAGGACAGAAGTACGCACTGTCGTGTTGGCGAGGGGATGAAAGCCGTGCCGGCACTTTCGGTTCGCTCCTCGGCTCCGCAAGTTTATGAAGCCGGCGCGCCGGGTCAGTTCGAAACGGTTCCAGCCTCCAGGAGCGGCTGTCCTCGTTGGCGCCTCGTGACCTTCCGGACGAAGTCGAGAGTCGGCCTTTCCACAAAGATGTGTGTCAGCACCCCGACAATAAGGCACACAAATACGACGGCGGGGGCAAAGATAACTTGTGACATTCCTCCGACAAACGTTGATTTGATTGCCCAGCCGTAAGCGATCATGACGAAGATGTGGCTCAAATAGAGAGCATAAGACGCATCACCGAGAAGGACTACCGCGCGTCCGGCTTTCGATTGCGGCCGTCTTATTTGTAGGAATGCGGCCACTATCATGGTTGCTGGAAGCCCCCATACAACGACCCGAAAAGCTTCGGACAAATTATCGGGATGATCTACGAAAATCGGAGCAACAATAATAACTATAAATCCGATAGCGCCTATTATTATCGGCACTCTCCACTGCCTGACGAAGGAAAATGACAACGCCAGAACAATACCAAAACAAAACTCCATCACGAGAGGGCTGGATATGAAATTGGAGAAGGTCGATTCCTGAATTTCGCGACCGACCAGCATTCCACTCAACATTAGAAAAATCGTCGAAATAGCCGTCGGAATAATTCTTTTCATATTTAGGCAGATCGCAAAAACTATGTAGAAGTATAATTCATATGAAAGCGTCCATGCGACATAGACGAGCTTGTCACCTGGAAGTATGAATATTGAATTCAATACTGTAAATAAATCTACGTTCTTGTTCTTAAGGAAACCTGCTGCGCAGATCCCAGCGATGACCGCGCTGCAAATCCAATACAAAGGGAATATACGCGTTGCCCGCTTGATGAGGAAGCGCTTTGGTGATTCAGAAGGCTGGCCTGGCGGAAAGCTGACATACACCATGATAAACCCGCTAATCACAAAAAATAGATCGACGCCAGCACCGCCAAATGCCGACATCCAGGCAGGGCTGAACCGGCCAACTTCCGATCCATCCGACATGTCAAGGGTATGGCGAAGTATGACCCCCAATGCGGCGATCGCGCGAAGCGATTGAAGTCCATATAGATCGCGATTTTTCTGGTTCATCTCGCCCCCCGGATGAGAAGAAGGTGGATCACCGTAAGTGCTCCCTCAAGTAATACCAATGCATACCTCCGGTGGATGGGTTGGGCCTCTTTGCACCTTATTTATCCAGTCGGATCAATCCTGAACTGGCCGGGAGACAGTCCGGGCACCCGGGTTCCCGCCTCCCTGCTACCGCTTTAGTCGGTGTCCTTCCCTAGCCTATTGGGCCTACTGACCGGCAACTCTGTTTGTCGGACTATCCATCGGGGCGCAGGCAACCGCGTCACAGGGAAAGGACACCCATGCTCTTGGTAAAACGCGCACTCTTTATGAGCGTGGGTGAACGCTACGTCCTGCTCGTGACGAACTTTGCCACCGCGGCATTGATTTCCCGAATATTGACACCTCGGGAGATCGGGGTGTCAGTGATCGGCATGGCGATCCTGGCGATAGCCCTGTCGATCAGGGAATTCTCCAGCTCGAGCTTCCTCATCCAGCGCAAGGATATCAGCCGTGAGGATATCCGCGGCGCCTTTACGGTGACGTTCATCCTCACCGGAGCCATCGCCACCACCCTCGTCGTCGCGTCCCCTTTCCTCGCCTCGTTCTACAACGAGCCAGGCCTCATTCCTTACTTCAGGGTCATCTCGGTCTGCCTCTTCCTCGATGCCTCGTTCAACCTGATAACCGCTCTCCTGCGGAGGGAAATGTCCTTCGGCAAGATAGCGGCAATCGACATAGCAGGAGCTGTGACGAACTCTGCAGCGACGATTGTGCTGGCATTGGCGGGCTTCAGCTACATGAGTTTCGCCTGGGCTTGGTTTATCGGCAGCGGTCTCTCCGCAGGTGTCGCCCTTGCCCTGTGCCCGCATTTCTGGATGTTCAAGCCGTCCTTGGCCAACTGGCGTGGGATGATCTCGTTTGGTGGATATAACGGCGCAATCGCCATACTTTTCCGCATGTTTGACGCCTTGCCCCTGCTCCTGTTGGGCCGCTTCGTGTCACCGAATGCAGCTGCCTTGTTCAGCAGGACACTGTGGATCGGCCAGATACCCGACAAACTGGTCATCGGCGGCGCCATAGCTGTGGTGCTGCCCGCCTTCTCGGCCGAGGCCAGACAAGGCAGGGATTTGAAGCGTCCCTATCTGTCCGCCCTTTCCCTCATCACAGCGCTTCACTGGCCGGCGCTCCTCGTGCTGGCGGTTCTGGCGTATCCGATCGTAAACATCGCGCTAGGTCACCAGTGGAGCGAGGTCGCGCCGCTCGTGCAAATCGTCGCGATCGCGCTGCTCTTTTCCTTCAGTTTCGAACTCAACTACCCTGTAATGGTTGCGATGGGAGCGATCCGAGACTCGTTCATCCGCGCATTGATCGTCTTCCCGGTTTCCGGCATTCTCCTTTCCTTAGCCATCGTCCTTGGCGGATTGCAGGCAGCCGCATGGTGCATGCTGGTGACCGTGCCGTTCCAGGCGTATATTACCTTGAGCTTCGTCCGACGCAGCCTAGGACTGGAACGCAGGGACGTGACCGGAGCATTGTGGAAAAGCGCTGTCGTTGCCTTCGCGAGCACGGTCCCACCCCTGGCAGCCATCGGGATATCCGGTTCCGGTTTCCGCCTCTCCAACATGGAAGCGATTGTCGCGGGATGTTTAGCGTTGGGGGGATGGGTGGCCGGATTGATCATCACCCGGCATCCCCTTCTTGACGAGATCATCAAGATTTTCCCGGCACTCAAGCGAGCGCGGGCTTCAGCAGGTTGAGCCACAGCTGCCGGCAGGGGGGCAAGCGGCCCGCCACCCGCGTGATGCAGAAAGCGACGGAAGGCCTCATACGGCTAGAAACTGGCCAATGAGCCGCGAAATCTTGCTCCGCTCCGCATTCCTTCGCAATCTGTTGGCCCAGTAAGTCCACCCCAGATATCCAGGGGGAATTTCCAGACCGAGTTCCCCGCAGTCTCGCGATATGCGGCCGAGCACGGATCGCTCCTGCCTGTCGATTCGGTGCGCCCTCGCCGGGAGGAATTTCTCCGGCCCAGTGTAGTGCCGGATCAATGCCCGATCCCAATATCTTGTCTGGAATGCCGACTTCTGAACGTTGAATTCCACAGGAAGCGTCTCCCATGCCCGATTGGCAGCGATGTTGAAGGCGCATTGGTCGACATGGATACACGACCCGTCCCAATAGGGACAAAACTCCGCATGCCTCTGGATGAGGGTATCGTACCGTTCAGGAATTCCCGAGCCAATCCATCGGGGGACATTGATGACAATCAGCCCAGAATTGAAGTAGCGCCGTTCGAGGCCGTGTTTTTCGCAGTTTTCGAAGAATGCGGGATTGTCGAAACCTGTGGATATGGAAAGGTCGGGCACGGCGGCGAGAGGCTGTGTTTTCGGCGCGGTAACCGCCAGATCAAGGGGCCGCATGACAAGTGTATCATTGTCGAGATAGCAGACCACATCATGTTCGCCCGAAACCGCGGCGATAGCTTCGGTTTTCTCGTATGCCGTCGATGTTATATGGCCATGACCGCACAAACCCCGGTGAACTGTCGATAGGGTGTGGGTCGCCAGCCGGTGGCCCTTCGCCTGGAGCACCCTGAGCACCGCCGGCGGGGGAACCGAACGGAATCCGGACTGAACAATATGGATGTCTATTTCCCGCTTATGGCACAATCCCAACGCCACGACGCTGGCATAAGTCAGGTCATCGCGCCTGCCGTCGGTCAGGTAAACGACACCGATGCGCTTTTCGGTCATGGGTTATCCTCTGCGCGGATGAAAGTGGACGTCCGTCCCGAGACGATGCTTCCGCGCCAGTAGCCATATGCTCGTGGCTTCGCCATCAATTCCGGCTCCAGGCCTCCGCAAGGCGCGAGCGGATGTGGCTTAGCGGATTGGGGAGATGGACCAAGTAGTCGACCGGCGGTAGGTAGGCCAGGCTCGGCGAGAGCGCGGCCGCAAACCTGAGGAGATCAAGACCAGCTGCCCGCTGGCCGCGGGCGATATGCGATAGACCAGACCAGTATGCCCGCTTTCCAAGATTTCGATACACACTGCGCCGCAGTTGCTCCACCCCAGGCACGCCGGCCGCTTCGTGCGAGAAGAAGCTGTCGAAGGTGAGCTTCTTCTCGATCATGTCGCGCTTGAAGTCCTGCCAGAATACCGCGGATAGATTCGCGCCGTGCACCCGCCTTATTCCATGAATGGCGTTTGTCACCGCCGCTCTGCGACCCAGCGAGAGCCGCAAGAACATTTCCAGGTCCTCGCTGTAGGATATCTCCGACCTGAAATGGCCAACCCGTTTTAGGTCGGAGGTTCTGATCAGCGCCGCGCCGCCCCCGAATAGAACCTTGCTCGGGAGAGACCGCTCCAAAGCGAATGTTTCCGTCGACAGGAATCGCCAGTCGTCGACGGCCGAATTCTCCACGACTGGAAAGGGACGCTCCTCATGCCAAACCAACTCGGCTCCGCACGCAAAGGAAACGTCGGGTTCTTTTTCAAGAACCGAGATGGCTCGGTGGAAACAACCCTCGACAAGCAGATCGTCGGCGCAAAGTATCACAAAATACTTCGAACTAGCCCAGTCCACACCCTCGTTACACGATGCGTGCAGGCCGAGATTTCTCTCTCGTGCCACGACCGTTATGCGCTTGTCCCGCTTGGCCAGATTTCTTGCAACATCGACGCTGTCGTCGGTGGAAGCATTATCGACGATCAAAATCCTGATATCGTCCACCTGCTGCCGCAGAATGCTGTCGACAGACTGGGGCAAGTAACGCCCGTAGCAGTAATTAGGAATCAGAATGTCGACTAGTGGCATCGATCAGCCTTCACAAATTCGTTGAGCCTTGGAACACAATTGCTCATCTGTTTCCCGAGACGGCACTCCGATCTTCGGTTTTGCCTTCGCAGATCGTTGCGTCGTCCGTCCTGACCTCCCGGCGGGCGAAAACTTGTGTCCGCAGGAGAACTTCCTGGTCCCTAAGCTCTTGCCTGTATCGCACAACGGTTTCGCGCACCTGCAGCGCTCGCAACTCCCGTTCCGCAAGAAGTGTGTCCAGCCGGGACTCAAGCCATTCCACGCTGAACGTTTCGACGCTGGTACAAAAGGCCGACAGACCGGTGTCGGCCGCAAGCGCGTCATGCTTTTCGAGGTATCCGAGAGATATGACAGGGAGACCCACCCGCAGGGCGCAGACAACATTGTGGAACCGGGTAGCGACGACGACGTCAGTCGTCTGCATTTGCGCCATAACGTCGTGAAGCGATGCAGACCGAGTGTAAACGACCCGGGCCAAATCAGCGTCGGAGAGCATTCCGCGAAGCTGTTCCATGACATCGACCACCGCGACTTCGTCGTTGTCCTGGCCCAGGATAAGGCGAACGGCAAAGCCGCGCATAACAATGCGTGCGACAAACTCGCCGAGTTTGGAAATATAGGCATTGTAGATCGCCTCACTTCCACCTGTGCGGCCACGGTAGTTCATGACGCCCACGCCCACGACGGTGGATGCCGAAATCTCGCGCTCGACGGGCGGAACTGGAAGGCCAAAGGCAAGATCGGGGAAAATCCGGTCGCTCGCGACATTGATCCCGAGGGACCGGATGAAATCGCGTGAAATTGCGTCACGATACGAGCGGTATGACGCACAGCGAGCAGCCCAGGCAAAGAACATCCGACTGAGCGGGTGGTAAGCAGGTCCGGCCCCAATGCTGGCAAATGCGACGACGCAGCCACGCAGTCTCGCCATCAGCAGCCATTTCATAAAGAGGTAGGGCATTCCAAATGGTCTGTCGCCAAAATCATCGAATGCACCGGTTCCGGGCAGCACGACAGCATGAAAACCCCGAAGCTTGAGGAAGGCCCGGATCGGTCCCAGCATCTTGTGCGGAGCCCGACCGAGGATGCGGTTGGCATTGTCGAGCCAACGCGATTTGATGGCGGGCCGCGTCAATTTGATGGTCTTCACGGCGAAGGCTTTCTCGACGGCTTCGGGCCATGTACAAATCACGGTAAGCTCGGCCTCTGGGCAGATCCGCCTCAGCGTGTCTATCATTGCCTCAAGCGAGCCGTCATTGCCGAAATTGCCGACGCCGAACTGTCCTATCAGGGCGATCCGAAGTCGCTTCGTGCTTCGCGTGACATGCATATGGTCGTAGCCATTTCGCAGCTCATGGACATGAGGTTCAAGCACGGTTTCAAGTTGCGCATTTTGGGACTGCATCGAAACCGTTCGCTCTCAATTCGTGAAGCCACACTCATTCTGCGATGAAGGGGCCAACACGCCCGTCGAATGAATGCCAATTACCCTAGTGTAGAACGCCGCCCTTATTTCCTCGCTTCAACTTATGGGCAGAACAACACACCTTTTTGGTTGAGGCACTGGCAGTCGATCAACTGGCGAACTCTCCGAAATCGGCGTCGACCTGAATCATGAGTTCCAGGTATTTCCACGCTATCCAGCGCCAGGAATAGCTGCTCGCCCTCGCGTGCCCCTTGGTAACCAGCCGCTGCCGCAAGTCTGGGGTGAGCATCAGCAGGCGGATAGCTTCGACCCAAGACTGGAGGTCGTCGGGATCGGCATAGAGAGCCGAATCCCCGCAGACTTCAGGAAGACACGGCGATGTTGAGGCCACGACCGGGCAGCCCGAAGCCATCGCCTCGACGGCAGGCAGCCCGAAGCCCTCGATCCGTGACGGAAACAGGAAGCACAGGGCGCCTTCGAGCGCCTTCTTGAAGTCGTCATCCCCTATACGGCCAAGGAGGACGATGTTGCCGGGCATTTCGGGGGCGTAGCGCCGAACGGTGGTCGCGTCGACATCGCCCGGCATCCACAGGTCGAGGCCCATCTCGTCGAGCAGCGGCGCCAACCTGGCGAGCAGCCCCATGTTCTTGTATTCCTGATCCCGCCTTCCGAGGCAGAGGACATACGGCCGGCCGCGACCGACGGCCAACGACGACCTCGCTGCATCCCATCTCTTCGCATGGTCGCTGCCGTTGTAGGTGACGACGATGTTTTCTTCCGGCGCGATCCCGAACTCGACCAGATGGCTGCGCGACAGTTGCGACACCGTGGTGATACGGGCGGCCCGCCTGCCTAGTGCCGGCAGGATCAGGCGGTGCGCCCACCGGAACCCGCGCGGGTAGCTCGACGGCATGAGCCTGGTATGCATGTCGTGGATGCACGCGATATGGCGCTTCAGGACGACAGGAGCGAGGTTACAGAAGCTCAGCAATCCTCCGGGCACATGCCAAGGTAACTGCGCCTGCACCCAGAACTGGGGAAGTCGCGGCCTGTTAAATTCAGGAACGACACGGACAGGGATAGCATTGAGGCGGAAACCTTCGGACAGCGGACGCGGCACCACGAGATCGATCTCGAGGTCGCGACCAAGCGGATGCCCTTCCGAAATGAGCGCGTCGAGGGCCAGGGTCACCTCGCGGGCGTAGCGGGCTACCCCGGTCGGTCGAAGCGTCGTGAAATCCCCATTTATCGTCCAGCGTCGTCTGGGCTCTTCATGATCCGCCCATGGGAGAGCGAAAGATCCATTTGGGGTTCCGGCCCGGTGACCATTCAACTGTCTAGCCAGTCCTGGTGGTGGCGACTCCGTCGCGTCGAACTCGAGCTTGCCCATGTCCATCTTCCCCGGCCCTTCGGCACCTGAGCGAGAGTAGCATTGCCGGGAGTACTCAGGTCCTCAAACGTTCGAGGTAGAGACGCCTCGCCTATACGGATGATTGCCGCTAGGCGGACGACCCGATGGCCATGGTGACCCAGCGTCTTCGTGGCTCCACACTGAACACCTCAAAGGGGCAGATATGGCACGGCATTGGACAATCAACGGGCGTTTTCTTTCGCAGCCGACAACAGGCGTCCAGCGCTACGCGCGCGAGGTCGTCCGTTCGCTAGACGCCTTGATCGCTGAACAGGGGCCTCTCGTCCGCGGCCTCGAAGTCAAGCTCCACTGCCCGGCTGGATCCGATCAGATGCCACTCGCTTTCGTTAAACAGTCCGAGATCAGTGGCACGAGCGGCCATGTCTGGGAACAGACGCAGCTTCCGTTGTCGCTCGATGGAAGCGGACTGCTCAGCCTCTGCAACACGGGTCCGTTGCTTTCCCGAAAGCACATCGTTTGCATCCACGATGCGAACGTCTGGAATGCGCCGCGGAGCTATTCCCGTGCTTTCAAGGGCTTCTACAGAACATTGTTGCCATGCTTGGGCAGGACGGCATGGCGTATTTCGACCGTTTCCGATTTCTCGCTGGGCGAACTGGTTGGCCGCGGCGTCATCCCCGAGCACCGGGCTTTCGTAACCCCTAACGGTCATGAGCATGCCTTGCGATGGGTGCCTGAACACTCGGCCAAGACGCGATTGTCGGCCTCGCGGGCAACCATCGTCATGATCGGCAGCGCCGCCCCCCACAAGAATGTGGAACTGATCCTCGACATGGCTGAACGCCTTGGCGAAGCCGGGCTCAGGATCGCGATTGTCGGCATGTCGGACTCGCGCGTTTACAGGTCGGGGGCAACCAGGGCCAAAGCCCAGAACATCGACTGGCTCGGCCGTATTTCCGATAGCGAGTTGGCTGCTCTCCTCGGGGACTCGCTATGCCTCGCTTTCCCCTCCCTCACAGAGGGCTTCGGTCTCCCCGCTCTCGAGGCGATGGCGGTCGGCTGCCCGGTCGTGGTTTCCGACCGCGCCAGCCTGCCTGAAGTCTGCGGAGACGCTGCGCTGTTTGCGCCTCCCGACAACCCGGAGGCATGGTTCGACCGTTTCATGCAGCTTCGCAATTCCGAGGCGCTGCGGAAGCAGATGATAGCCAAGGGAGAGGCGAGAGCCTCGACATATACTTGGAAAGCGACAGCCTTGCGCTATCTCGAGGCGATGGCCGAGGCAGACGGCGTTGATACCGAAACGAAGGTCGTCAGGGCTCGGGAGCTCACATGATCTCGTGAAGAGCCTGGACCGCGCCGAGCGATTCCATGATCGCGCGGTCGAAGTTTTCTTCGGAAAAGCGCCTCGCATTGCTGGCGCAGGCGCGCGGCGTGATGGCATGGCTGTTTTCTTCGAACAGGTCGACCGCATCCTTGAGATGATCGACGGTTTGAGCCTTGAACAACACCCCTGTCGGTTCGGGCGATGACTCAAGGCGCCGCACAATGTCGACCGCCCCACCGCGACCGAAAGCGATCAGCGGCGTTCCGCAGGCCTGCGCCTCCGCCAGCGCTATGCCAAAATCCTCGCATCCCGCAAAGACCATCGCCTTTGCCCGTGCCAGGGTGTCCACGTAATCTTGCCGCGGCAGATAGCCCGAGAAGGTGACATTCGGGCCGGCAAGCGCCCGCAGGCTGGCTGATTGCTGCCCTTCGCCAACGATGACCAGCCGCCGGGATGGCATCTCGTTGAAGGCGCGGATGACGAGGTCGGTGCGCTTGTACGGTGCCAGGAAGGATGCAGAGACATAGTAGTCATCCTTGTCCCCCACACAGGGCAGTTCTCCGAGCGCAACCGGCGGAAAGACGACGCGCGCCTCGCGCCCGTAAATGTGCTGGATGCGGGAGCGAACATAGTTCGAATTCGCCAGCATCAGGTCCGGACCATGCGCGGTCCTGGTATCCCACGTCCTCAGCCGGTGCAGCATATACCGATAAAGCATTCCCTTCGGGCCAAAGCCCAGCTTTCCCTGTTGAAGGTAGGAGAACTGCTCATCCCAGGCATAGCGGACGGGGCTGTGCACATAACATAGATGCGGCTGATCCGGCCTGGTGATCACACCGCGCGAAAACGCGGCCGAAGACGAGATTACCGCGTCGTAACCCGTCACGTCGAACTGCTCGATCAGGAAGGGACAAAAGAAGAAGAGAGACCGGTAGAATTTCCGCACCATAGGGATCCGGTTGGCCGCCGACGTATGGAATTCCACGTCGCGGAAATATTGCTCCTTGATCTCCGCCGGCAGGAAATCGAAAAGCGTGAAGACTTCCGAATTCGGAAATTGCTTGCAGATCTGCGCAAGGACCCGCTCGCCTCCCCGGAAATTCGGGCACCAGTCGTGAACGACCGCTATTCTTGCATATTTGTCGACACCAACCCCCGGGGTGGCCGGCAACGTCTCGATTGGCACGTTGACCTTGGCTGCGATTGCCAGGTCGGAAGAGCGTTCGTGGAGCATGGTTCCCCCCTTGCCCGCAGGCCAGCAATCCCCATTCCCGGCAGTCTCCTTTCCATGTCACGGCTCCTGCAAGTTGTCCGATCGGTTACAGACAGTTCCGTGAGCGGGCGGGCCTAATACTTATGGTTGCGGGACTTTCCCCGGAATACTCCAAAAGCCTGTGTTCCGAGGTAGACCAGGCTTATCACTACCCTTTTATGCAGGCTGTCCTGCTCTGCTCGCTGTTCTAGGGTTGGCTGGCAGCGAAGCATGGACCTGGCATGAAACTCGCAGTGATCATCCCGACCCTTGGCCGCAGCGAACAGGTCGCGCGCCTGCTTCGGTATTTGGGTGGCCAGACGAGACTTCCCGATGAGGTGATATTGTCGGCACCCGACGCCACACATGTCGAACTGCCGGAGGGCTGTCCATTCCCCGTGTCTCTCGTTTTCGGCCCGAAGGGGCTGGCCGCCCAGCGGAACACGGCTCTGATCCCTTCCCTGGGGCGTTTCGAGATCATCACGTTCTTCGACGACGATTTCGTCCCAGCCGCCGAATACCTCAAGCAGGTCGAAGAAGCATTCATCGCAAATGGCGGATGGGCGGTGGTGATGGGCAGGGTCGTCAGGGACGGGGCCACCAATGCTGGCCTCACTTGGGAAGATGCCGAAGCCGCCTTGCGAGAAGCCGAGGGCAAGAGGAGTGACGTGCCGTCGGTGGTCGACCATGTCGGTGCATACGGATGCAACATGTCCCTCCGTTCCTCGCTTGTGGGCGATTTGCGCTTCGACGAGCGGCTTGTCCTGTATGGCTGGCAAGAAGACATCGACTTCACCAGCCAAATGAGATCCAAAGGTCGCGTGGTCAGCGTGACGTCGATCACGGGAGTCCATCTCGGCATCAAGACGGGGCGCGTCAGCGGAGAGCGGTTCGGCTACTCCCAGGTCGCCAATGCTATCTATCTGATCAGGAAGGGTTCCGTACCGGCGTCTTTCGCGCTTCCCCTTATGCTCAGGAATATCGCCGCTAACCTGGCGAAGAGCTTGTGGCCCGAGCCGTATGTTGACCGACGAGGCAGGCTCAGGGGCAACCTGCGCGCGATCCTGCACGTCGCCATGGGACGAATCGAACCCGAGTACATCTTGAAAATCTGATGACGGGGAAGACAATGCGCAAATGGTTATTGACGATGGCGTCTGCTTCACTCGCTGCGGCGGTCGCCTGCCCGTTGCCTTCGATGGCCGCCGAGTATCTCCTCGGACCTCAGGACAAGGTCAGGCTCAAGGTTTACGAATGGCGCGCCTCACGTGATGTGATTTTCGAATGGACGGCTCTCAACGACGCTTTCGTTGTTGGTGCTGACGGCACGCTCTTCCTTCCGTTTGTCGGCCAGATACGTGCGCAGGGCACCGCTCCTGGCGACCTCGCCCGCGCGATTGGCGATCGCTTGATGCAGAACATGGGTCTCGGCCGCGAGCCAGACGTCGCTGTCGAGATCGTACAGTACAGACCGTTCTACATCGTCGGCAACGTCAAGCAGCCCGGCGAGTTTCCTTATCGGCCCGCACTGACCGTGCTGCAGGCGGTGGGCATCGCGGGTGGCTTGCCGATTCGCGAGGACGACATATCGAGGCTCGGGCGGGAAGTCATCTCTGGCCAGGGCGACGTGGGGCTACTGGCGCTGAGCAATGTCGGCCTTCTCGCCCGCAAGGCGCGCCTGGAAGCCGAACTGGCCGGCAGCGATGATATCTCTTTCCCTGCGGAATTAAAGGATAGGGCTTCGAACCAAACAATCTCGTTGGCGATGGACCAGGAGCGCAAGATCTTTGCCATCCGCAAGGACGCGCTGACGACACAACTCCGTTCGCTCCACGAACTCAGGGAGTTCCTTGAAAAGGAACTGGACTCGCTCGGGCAGCAACTGACATTCCACGACAAGCAGATCGAGCTCATACAGAAAGAGCTGGAGGGTGTTTCGACCCTTGTCCAGAAGGGACTGGCGGCTGCACCGCGTGAACTTTCTCTGGAGGGTACAGTCGCCCAGATGCAGGGAGAGAGATTGGCTGCCGAGACCTCACTCTTGCGGGTGAGGCAGGAGATCAGCAAGACCGACATCGAGATTCTCGACCTCAGCAACCGTCGCGCAAGTGAAGTCGCTGAAAGTTTACGGGAAACCCAGCTGCAGCTCAACGAAGTTACCAGCAAAGCCGATACCGCGGTGCAGCTACTCCACGAAACCGAGGTGACAGCCCCTGCCCTGCTCGCCCTCAGGAAACGCGCCGAAAGCGCCAAGCCAATCTTTAAGATCGTTAGGACGACGGATAGTGGCGCGGCGGAACTCACGGCCGAGGAGACGACACCTGTCGAACCCGGCGATACAGTGAAGGTCGAGATCCCGCCACCGGAGGCAGATTTGGCCACCCTGCCGGCAAGCGGTAGCCTTCAGGCCGAAACGATCCCAATTCAGGGTATCAATTGATCAAGTCTATACTTCCGGGACGCTCACCTAGTTCGCTGATCTATCACGCATCGAAATCAAAGTGCCCGATGGCTTTCGATATCGGTATGATCGGCATTGGCTTTAGGCGCTGAAATCGCGATCGCGGAAGGCTCCAGGAAAGGCGAAGAACACCCGGAACGCCGAGACAAAGCGCGACGGCGTAAACGGGCCATCCACGCAGTGCTTCGGGCACTTGCCTTGCCCTTCGAGGCCGCATATCAGTGAGCACCGTGGACCCTCAGGCCCGGACAAAACGTTCCTGCCGCAGTGAGTTGATCCGTCCTGCGGGTGCCACTGGAGATGTCGGTGCTCATGACTATAATCGCCGTGTCGGCTGCAGGCGTTCTGATGGGGCTGCGGTTCAAGGTTGCAGCCCTTATCGCGGCGACCGCTTTGCTTGTGGTTGGAAGCTTTGCCTGGAATGGCTTTGGATTGCCGGGCCATGTGACCGTCGGCAAATTCCTGATCCTGGCATTCATATTGGCTTGTGCGTATATCGTCGGCCTGTCCCTGTCCGTCCGCTGGAAGCGAAAAGCAGAGTGACACATCAGGTCGTCAGGAGGCTCTGTCGAAGCGCATCACCGCGAAGATAGTCCTGAACAGGATCGCGATGTCGAACCAGACCGACCAGTTCCGAACGTACTGGCTGTCCAGCGCAACGCGGTTGGCATAGTCCATGCTGCTTCTTCCGCTCACCTGCCAGAGACCGGTCAGTCCCGGCCTCGTGCGAAGATATTCCCCTACGTGGTCGCCGTAACGCAAAAGTTCTTCCTTGACGATGGGCCTTGGCCCTACACAACTCATGTCGCCGCGAATGATGTTGTAGAGTTGGGGTAGCTCATCAAGGCTCGATTTTCGGAGCATGCGCCCGAGGAATGTAACGCGGGGGTCGTTCCTGATCTTGTGGGTCTTCTCCCACTCCATTCTGATGTTAGGATTGGCTTCGAGATAGGATTTCAGAACGTCCTCCGAATTGGCGACCATCGAGCGGAACTTGTAGCAACTGAACGGCTTTCCGCCGAAGCCGACCCGGCTGTGTGAGAATACCGCGGGGCCTCCTGCCGTCATCTTGATTAGCAGAGCAACGACGATCATCACTGGCGCGGCCATCACAAGCGCCGTGGTCGCTATGATCAAATCCAGGATTCGCTTCAGGAGACCTCCCACGGGAGGATTCTTCGAGCCTGTCCCGATGGCGGGCGACAGATCGGTCAATACAGCCCCGCCACTGTCATGGTCGGAAGCAGAAACAACATGCAGGACAGTTCGGCTGTCGATCGCTACCGGCACCGATGGCTGACGCCAAATCGGGGGCGTGTGATGTTGCTGGTTCTCGAAGGCGTTTGTCATGATGATGGTTGTTTCGGACTGTTCGGCAGTGACACTTTTCCAATGTCGAGGGCTGTCGGCAAGAAAGGCAAAGGAGGTAGCGCTATACCCCTGACGCTACCCCTAATCCCAAGGAATGATCCTCCATGCCTTGCCGACTTTCCAAGGAGACGCATCTCACCTCCTTTTTCACGCCTTGCGGTGTTTGGATGTCATCGCCCGAGCATTCGCCAGAAGCACACCAAGCACGTGCGTCCTGCTGGCCTGCAACGTCCTGACAAGTTCCCGTAGAGTTTCCGCGTGTGTCTTGCCCCATTCGGCAACGATGACGACACCATCCAGAACGGACCCGACAACCAGTTCGTCGGCTCCCGAGGCCAGTGTCGGCAGATCGACGATGATAACCTCGTAGGCGGCAAGTTCGAAATCGGCGAGATCAAAGGCGGTGAGTTCCTGGAGGAACGCCTCCATATTGCGTGGCGCCAACAGGTTTCTGCCGTCAACCACTGAACTTGGAAGCATGTCGAACGGCCGCCCCGGAGCGCGGACGATGTTGAGTCGGGATGGATCCTGGCACTGTTTGTCGTATGCAACCGAACGGCCGAGCAGCCGCATGGTCGTCGCCGACCGACGAACATCGGCGTCGATCACCAACGTCTTCAGACCGGACATCGCGTATAGCGTGGCGAGATTGCTGACGACGGAACTCTTGGGGCTGTCGTCGGATACGGCGGTCAACCCAAGGAATTTGACCTGATGGTTGGTTTCCGCAAGGCTGATTTCGGTCCGTGCTCTCCTGAGGCTCTGGCTGTATCGTGAGTAGGGGTGTCGTTTCACTTCGTCGACGTAGCCAGACTCCCTTCGCTTGTTCGTCAATGGCAACTCTCCGACGCATTCGATACCCAGGTTGTCCCTGATGTGCCGTGGCGACCTGATGGTCCAGTCGAGCGTCTGCCTTACAAATGCAACCCCAATGCCGAGAATGATGCCGGCAATCGCGGCGAAGGCGAGCATCAGCTTCGGCCTTGGAGCGCTCGGATAAAGGGGCGCTGTCGCGGCCGTGATCACCCTTGCGTCAGCCACCGGATAAGATTGCTGGCTTACCGAATTGGTGTAAGCCTGGAGGAAGCTTTCATACATCTTCTGGTAGGTTTCGGCGGTCACCTCAAGCTCTTCAAGTGTAGGCACAGCGTTGACCCCGTCCATGGAATTCCCATCTTCCTTTTTGACCTCGTTGCCGACGCTGTAGTCATGCCGAGAACGGAATTCCTGAGCCTTCGCCATGGCCGCGTTCATCTCGGCACGAAGCTGCTGAAGTCGCTTTTCGAGCCACGCGCCACCTTCCTTTGCCGCGTCGGCTTTGGTTTCGATCTGCTCACGCACGAAGGAATCGGCTGTAGCGTTCGCAATATTGGCTGCGCCCTCGGGGTCAACCGACGTAAAGGATATATCTATGGCGTAGGAAACGCCGACCCTGCGGATGTCGAGGCCGTTGCGGAAAATCAACATTGTGCGCCGGAACTTTTGGTAATCGGTCAGCGACGCAGTCGGTTCGGGGCTGCCTAAGCCGAAATACTCCCAGAGCTCGGTGAACCGGGCCATCTTCTGGGCCCCGAAAGCGTCAACCAGGAGTGTTTTTATCTTTCTGAATCTCTCCGGCAAGATCGGAGTCGGCGGACGGTTGAAGTTGGGGTCTGCAACGAGTTTCAACTGGTCGATGACCATCGCGGCAATCTTTTCCGATTGCATCACTGCGATCTGGCTTTCCACTTGGGCGGTATCCAATGACAGATTTACTTCTCCGCCCTCCTGCAGATGTTGCGGCAATTTCGGCTCGATCAGGATCTGCGCGCTGGCAGTAAAGACCGGGTCGGTGGTCGAATTGTAGAACCATCCTACCAAGAGAGCGGCGCCAAGGCAGGCGATGATCGTTCCGATGTAACGCCTGAAAAATCCGGTTATGTCGGAGAGGCCGATAAACTCCTGGCTGACGGAAACCGGCTGGTTCGTCGTCGAAGGCCATTGGTGCGGTAACATACGGTCCATTCAAACTCTCCTGCAGGCGTGCTGGAAATTCCAGCGCACGCGCCGTCCTGACGCAGGCGGTGCATGGTGTCTGGCCGATGTCTGCATTGAAAGCTGAGGCCCCGCGATCCCAGATTGCCGCAGAAGATTACGTCGGCGGTACGAAAGGTAAACGCCACCAATCGGCGTATGGTGCTACGCCCTATTGGAAGGCAGAATGCGCTGCAGTTCCGCTCGCATTCTATTGAGAAATGACATCTGCTGATCCAGCGAGACCTGACGTCTGTGGTCGAATATCAAGCTGCGCGTGAGGGTATCGATCTTCGCGGACATGATTTCGGGGTTGTCGCCGTTCTCCATCGCCTCGAGAGAGAACGCGGCGCAATCCGTCATCGCATTCTCAAATGGATGAAGTTGGGTCGATTCCTTCTCGATTTCCAATTGAATGCCTTGGAGAAGGACAACCAGGCGTCCGAAACGCTTTTCATCGACAGCTTCGCGGGATGAATATCTAGATGAATATCTAGATGCGGCGAACAGCATCTTGCAGCCAATCCTTGGATATCAGCGCCCGGATAGGACGCACGTTCCAGAATACAAAACCTCCTCGCCTGGACGAGACATCCTTTCGGCCGTCGACCGGCATCTCCCATTGGATGAGGGGTGCGTAGCTGGGCGTCGAGGCTACCCGAATTCATTACGAGGCCGGTGTCGGACAGCGTGCTAAGACTTCCTTGATTTCGAAACGCAATTTCGCCGAGCGTGACGTGCCCCTGAACAAAGTCGGCCGAGCCAGGCCGACTACATTCGCGTTCGAAACCAGTGCTCTCATAAAGGCTACCGGCTCACTGTCACCGGTCATGACTTCCGCAGCGAGATTTTCAATGCTCTCACTCCGCTGCTGCGTCGAAATCCAGAGGGTGGGAGCTTACAACCGGGCATTCCGAGACGAGGTTGGAGCATGGCATACAAGTTGGTAAGTTTTGTCATGAGCGGGGGCGTGGGCTCACGGCTGTGGCCGCTCTCGCGCGAAGACAATCCCAAGCAGTTCCATGACCTTTCAGGCGACGGCTCAATGCTTGCGAAGACTGTCCGACGCCTCAAGGCGCGGCCAGACAATCAGACGCCAATCTACCTGATAGCTTCCGAACGGCATGCCGATCGCGTCATCTCGGACATTGCTTCGCTTGGCCTGAGCGGCGGAAGACCAATCTTCGAACCCGTCGGCCGCAATACCGCCGCGGCGGTCGCTATCGCTACGTTGCAGGCGATCTCGGAACATGGCAGCGACGCGTTAGTGCTCGTGGTTCCTTCCGACCATGAGATATCGACCGAAGCGCAATTCTGGGAGACCGTCGATTCGGGCGTCCCTTCCGCAGATTCAGGAAGCATTGTCGTCTTCGGCATCAAACCAACGCATCCCGAAACTGGATACGGCTACATTGAGGTTGCAGCAAACGATGGTGGAGTGGCTGCAGTTTCGCGCTTCGTCGAAAAGCCAAATGCCGAGACCGCGAGCAAATACGTGTCGTCGGGAAAATTCTACTGGAATGCGGGCATTTTCCTGTTTCGTGCCGACACGATGCGACGGGCATTTCTCGCTTTCCAGCCGGAAATCTGGGACACTGCGGAACGGGCCCACAAGACAGCACGGGCCGACGTTTCCGGTATCTATCTTCCCCAAGGGTTCTACTCGGCCGTCCCCTCCACGTCGATCGACTATGCGGTCATGGAGCAGACGCGCGATATTGCGATGGTTACGGCTTCCTTTCGCTGGAACGACCTAGGATCCTGGCAATCGCTGCTCGAAGCTAGCCCCACAGACCGCGACGGCAATGTCGTAATGGGCGACGTCGTCGCCATGGATTGCGGGAGCTCCTACCTCAGAAGTCAGGGCAGGCTGCTGACCGTCATTGGAATGAACGATGTGGCGGTGGTGGCGACACCTGACGCGGTATTCGTAGCCCCCGTCAGCCACAGCCAGAACGTGAAGAAAGTCGTCGAACAGTTGGAGAAGAGCGGACGCCTCGAGACGAAGTTCACGGCATCGGAAGACCGGATCATCGTCAGCGGATCATGGCGCAAACGCGTCGAGCACTGGCTTTTCGAGGAAACCCTGCCGCTTTGGTCCACTGCGGGTGTCGACGAAGTGTACGGTGGCTTTCACGAAGCTCTCGGCTTCGATGCAAGGCCGTTGGGCAAGCCCAAGCGGATACGGACAATGGCTCGCCAGATTTATGCCTTCGCGGTGGCCAAGGAACGCGGCTGGGCCGGACCGTCCGACAGGCTGATCGGGCACGGCATCGACTTCATCGCGAAACATGGCCGAACCGACCGCGGCGGCTGGGTGCGGACCCTGAATGCAAACGGCAGCGTGGCTGACCCGGCGGAGGACGCTTACGACCATTCCTGCGTGCTCCTGGCGCTGGCCCACGCTCACCGATGCGGCCATCAGGATGCCCTGCAACTTGCACAAGAGACATTCCATTTCATCGACGCCCATCTCGAGGACGACAGGCTGAACGGCTTCCTCGAGACCCCCGGTTGGAAAGGGGTGCGGTTTTCGAACCCGCACATGCACATGCTGGAATCCTTTCTCGCCTGGTACAAAGTCACCGGCGACCGCGCGTACCTGCGTCGAGCGGCACGCGTCATCGATCTCTTCCGGTGCCACTTCTTCGACCAGGAAAGCTGGACTCTTGGGGAACGTTTCGATGTCGATTGGCTGCCGTTGCCGGGTGACCAGGGACAGTGGACCGAACCGGGGCACCATTTCGAATGGGCCTCGCTACTCATCGATTTCGCGCGAGAGAGCGGGCAGAAGGACTTGGCACCCTACGCAAGGAAGCTCTATTCGTCCGCGGTCGCCAGCGGATTGAACCGGGCTACGGGCCTGGCCTATGGGGCAGTGTCGCGGCAGGGATTGCCCCTCGACCGGCTCTCCCGCAGTTGGCCGCAATGCGAGGCCGTCAAGGCGGCCGTCGCCCTGGACAGCATTGGTGGGCCTGACCTGAAACCCGAGATCGAAGCGCGTGTCGCACGCCTCTTCAGATGGCATATCGAGCCTGCGCCGCTCGGCTTGTGGATCGACAGAATCGATGAGCGCGGGAGGTCAGTCGCGACGGAGGTTCCCGCGAGCATCTTCTATCACTTGGTGACCGCGTTGATGCAGTATTTGGACAAGACCGAAGGCCAAATCGAACCTTTCCCGCTGCCAGCTTTGGATTTGAGCAAGGCCGCCGCGGAGAAAGCTTACGGCTAAACCGAACAACCTACGTTGTTGTGATGTCCCAAGGTGGAAGTGCCGGCTACGGCTAATTCGGTATCTTCCGCCTCTGTGTCGTCGCTACAAACCGGAATAGCATGGCTCATAAGACAAGTCTAAAGAGAAGCGTCGATTGACCCTCTCCAACCTCGTTCCGATGCCGGGCTGCGATCAAGGCCTCTAAGCAACGTCATTTTGAGCAGACATGCCCTTCTTGTACGGACAGTTGAGACGTAACCATGGCAAAAAAGAAGTCACGGACCAGGCCCAGCAGCGATCTCCTTAAACTGCTTGCCACCAGACCTCGAGCGGTTGCGCTTGCTGCGCTGCACGTGAGTGAATCCGTGCTGCTTGAACTCGAGGCATCGGAGTTATTGTCCGCGAGACAAATAAGAGGACTGCTCAAGGATGCATCGACGACCTTGCGGAACGCCGCCGGCCAAGTGGACAACCGCAGTTGCTTCATCGCCAGCGAAATAGTCGATTCGATGCGGGAAAATTTCACAAGGAATAAAAGCTGACCGACGTGTTCAGCTGCGATTTCAACTCTTTGCTCGGGCCTGCAGGCGTCTGCATGTTCGCCGAAAATTTGCATCGCTACGCCATCCTGACTGCAACTGCAGAACAGGTACTCATCACACCAAATTTAATGTACATTGGTTCGGAGGGGACTAGAAATGGAGACATTGGGCGGGGTTGTAAATGTCGTATGTTTCACCTTCTTTGCGTGGAAACGGAGATCGGCCATCGTACATAGGGCTCAACGACGACGATGCGGCGATCATAAAGACGCTGGGGTTCACACCGAAGCGCTATCCACCTGAGACGGTCATCTTCAGTCAGGGTGAGAACAACGATCGCGCTTTCATAGTCGAGTCAGGCTGGGGTTGCATTTCTCATCAACTGGAGGGGGGGCAGCGACAGATTGTGGATTTTGCCCTGAGAGGCGATATCATCCTGTCTCGGTCCTACGCGGGTGGCGCTCTTGAAACGTTTGTTGCGCAAACCGAACTGTGCGTGTTGGTAGCCTCAACCAAAACACTTACCCTCGCTGCCATGAAATCACCCCATATTTTCTCCCTGATAGTGGAGGCTCTTGGGCGCAATGGAGCGGTCGTCGCTCAACATCTCACCAATGTAGGCCGACGGAGCGCCTTGACGCGGACGGCGCATCTATTCCTCGAATTGAGGGCGCGTATGGAACTAATAGGCTCTGTCACCCGCAATAGCTTCGAGTGTCCCTTAACCCAGTACGATCTCGCGGATGCCCTCGGTCTTACTCCGATTCATGTCAATCGGATGTTGCGCGAACTTCGGGAGCGTAAGCTTCTCGAATTCCGGCAAGGCCGTGTTCGGGTGCTCGATCTACCAAGCATGACGAAATTCGCGGGTTTCGAAACCAAATATATCGACGGAGCGGCGCGATCGTGAGCGATGCCGTGATGACGAGCTATCGCATGACAGCGAAGAGGGATGACTTTTTGGGTTTGCCTGCTTTGCGCCGCAATGTTGCGAAGGAAGCAAGATCTTTGGTCTGCCGAATTTCGGACAGCGCGGCCATTTAGAGTGCGTTTCTGTCGGTCTGCGAAACTAGGCCGGAGCGCTACAGATTACGCTATTCCTACTCGATCGTTTTTCATGCCAGCAAGATCATTGATCTAGCTGGCATTTTATTGCTGCCCCAAAAGCCGGCTATCGGGATCAATCGGGCGATTTTTCGCGTCGTGCCCACCCGACAACGTAAGCAATCCAGCCCAAAAGTGCGGCAACGATTTCAAGAGGATCGGTCCGCAAAAGAGATGGCCGGTGCAGGGATGCTTGGGTTGGAAGCGGGCAGCACCGGCCATCGCGGGATTGGGCGTTTGGTTGGGATCGTCCCCCGCAGTGCCTAAGTTATAGACATATTAGCTATTGCTCAACTAAGACTGAAGTCCTGTCCAGCGGTAGGCGGTCAATGCGGGTCCGACTTCATCGGCAGGGTCGGCGACCGCCGCAATTGCCACGCGCTTTAAGGATTAACGATCACAGCCGCGGAAGTACCGCTCTGGCTCCGACGCGGGCAGGACGGACGCTTCAAAATGTCGGCCAAAAAAGTACCGTCAGGCCCGCAAATCCGTGACGGTACTTTTCCTCGACGTTGAGCCGCGAATGAAAAGTACCGTCAGATTGATCTGCTGCCCTACCGTCGAATGCGCGCCTGGTCTGCTCGGAGTCAAAAGTCAGTGACTTAGACAGTCGAGGACGTCAGTTGATGATGCAGCGCCGATTGTGGATGAGACGAACCGCAAATCGTTGCTTTTTCGTCGAAAAACTACGCCAGAGCACCCAGATTACGCTGCCCCCTACTCCCACTCGATCGTGCCGGGCGGCTTCGAGGTCACGTCGTAGACGACGCGGTTGATGCCGCGGACCTCGTTGATGATGCGGGTGGCGGCGGCGCCCAGGAAGGCCATGTCGTAGTGGTAGAAATCCGCCGTCATGCCGTCGACCGAGGTGACGGCGCGCAGCGCGCAGACGAATTCGTAGGTTCGCCCATCGCCCATCACGCCGACGGTCTGTACCGGCAAGAGCACGGCGAAGGCCTGCCAGATGGCGTCGTAGAGGCCGGCCTTGCGGATCTCGTCGAGATAGATGGCGTCGGCCTCGCGCAGGATCTCCAGCTTTTCGCGGGTGATGCCGCCAGGGCAGCGGATGGCGAGGCCGGGGCCCGGAAATGGATGGCGGCCGATGAAGCTTTCGGGCAGGCCGAGTTCCCGGCCGAGCGCCCTCACCTCGTCCTTGAACAGTTCGCGCAGCGGCTCGACCAACTGCATGTTCATGCGGTCGGGCAGGCCGCCGACATTGTGGTGCGACTTGATGGTCACCGATGGGCCGCCGGTGAAGGAGACGCTTTCGATGACGTCGGGATAGAGCGTGCCCTGCGCCAGGAAATCGGCGCCGCCGAGTTTCTTTGCCTCTTCCTCGAACACTTCGATGAACAGCCGGCCGATGGTCTTGCGCTTCTTCTCCGGGTCCGCCTCGCCTTCCAGCGCCGAGATGAATTTGTCCGAGGCGTCGACCAGGATCAGCGGCAGATTGTAGTGTTGGCGGAACATCGCCACCACGCTCGCCGCCTCGTCCTTGCGCATCAGCCCATGGTCGACGAGGATGCAGGTCAGCTGGTCGCCGACCGCTTCGTGGATAAGCAGCGCCGCGACCGAGGAGTCCACGCCGCCCGACAGCGCGCAGATGACCTTACCCTTGCCGACCTGCTTGCGGATCGCCTCGACCGCGTGTTCGCGGTAGGCGCGCATCGTCCAGTCGCCTTCGATGCCAGCGATGTTGTGGACGAAGTTCCTGAGCAGCCTGGCGCCGTCCGGCGTGTGCACCACTTCGGGGTGGAACATGATGCCGTACATCTTGCGCTCGACATTGCCGAAGATGGCGAAGGGCGAGCTTTCCGATTTGCCGAAGACCTGAAAGCCCGGTGGCAGGGCGATGACGCGGTCGCCATGGCTCATCCACACCTGGTGCCGCTGGCCGGTCGCCCAAAGGCCTTCAAACAGCGGGCTGTCCTTCTCGATCTCGACGAAGGCGCGGCCGAATTCACGATGGTTGGAGCTTTCGGCGACACCGCCCATCTGCACGCACATGGCCATCTGGCCGTAGCAGATGCCAAGCACCGGCACGCCGGCGTCGAAGACGATCTGTGGCGCGCGCGGGCTGCCGATATCCGAGGTCGAGGCCGGACCGCCAGACAGGATCACGGCTTTCGGATTGATGCGCATGAACGCGGCTTCGGCCGACTGGAACGGCACGATCTCGGAAAACACGCCGGCCTCGCGGATGCGGCGGGCGATGAGCTGGGTAAACTGGCTGCCGAAATCGACAATCAGGACGGTGTCGGGATGATTGGCTGTTTTCATGGCGAGCGTTTAGAGAAAGAAACGAGTCGGCGCAATGGGTTGCGTAGGCTGACTTTCAGACGGGCCTGGCCTGATCGCTGGATGGAGCCGCCCGCAGCAGACCCGAGCCGATCGCCTGTTCGAGGCGCATGACGGCGTCGGCCAGCTTTTCGTCGATGACATGCAGATATTCGGTCCAGTCGCCGACGTGCCTGAGATCAGCCGCGCCATCGGAAATGCCGCGCAACCCGATCAGCGGCACATCGAAAAGCTGGCAGGCGCGCAGGCAGGCGAAGGTTTCCATGTCGACCATGTCGGCCGCGATGCCATCATAGGCAGCGCCGGTGATGACAGCACCGCCGGTCGACAGCGTCCCTTGCTTGATTTCGGGAATACGAAATGGCAGCGGCACGGTGACCGGCAGGTCGAGAAACGGCGTCGCGCCTTTCTCGAAACCCAAGGGCGAGGCATCGATGTCGCGATAGCTGACCGAGATGGCCTGATAGATTTCCGTCTGTTCGAGGGTCCGGCTGCCGGCCGAGCCGAGCGAGACGAGAAGGTCCGGCAATGCCTTTTCAGACTTCAGCCAAGAGAGTTCGGCGCCGAGCCGAACACCTGCCTCGACCGGGCCGACGCCTGTCATCAGCGGCGCGAACAGTTTTTGCAGATGCGGGCCATATTCGGCCTGCGCCGCCATAACGAAGAGGACGTCCTTGCCACCAATTCGGGTAACGTTGGTCATCAGCCAGCAATCCCATCGCGCCCGACCACCGTCATCATCGTCCCGGTCATGGTGGCGATCAGCTTGGCCTCGCCATCGGCGGCGAAGGCATAGGCCTGGCCATCGGCGACGATGATGGTGCGGCCGGGTTTGGTCACCGAGCCACGAAACAGGAAGCGCTCGCCCTTGCCCGGCGCCAGAAGGTTGACCTTGAACTCGATGGTCAGCACGCCGGAATTTTCCGGCATCAGCGAGAACGCGGCGTAACCGCAGGCCGAGTCCAGCGCCGTCGAAATGACGCCGGCATGCAGGAAGCCGTGCTGCTGGGTCAGCGCCGCCGAATAGGGCATCTCGATCTCGATGATGCCGGGCGTCACCAATGTCAGCTCCGCACCGATCGTCGCCATCGCCTGCTGGCGCGCGAACGATGCCCTGACACGATCCTCATAGTCCGGAGCCGGTACGATCTTTGCTGCCATCGCAATTGCCTTCAGTTTTGCCGGGAAAAGCTTATCGCAGAGGCACGAGCGGCAGGCAAATGCTTTTGCTGCACTGCAACAAAGCGATGTCAGATCCCTAATTCAACCAGAGAAGCGAAGCGTTGAGCACGGTGGCGAATGCCACCCATGCGGCGTAGGGCACGAACAGCCAGCCGGAAAGCCGGTCGCGGTTCCAGGCTCTCGCGATGAACAGCAGGATGCTGGCGAGAAGAAGCACGATGACGACCAGGGCGGGTCCCATCATTTTTGCGCCGAAGAAGGTTGGCGACCACAGGAAATTCAGGACGAGCTGGACACCCCAGATCTTCATGGCGGCACCCGCCGGCTCTATCTGCCATATCCGCCAGCCGGCAAAGGCGATCAGCACGTAAAGAATGGTCCAGGCGGGCGCGAAGACCCAGTTGGGCGGGTTGAAGGACGGCTTGACCAGCGACGCATACCAGGCGCCCGGCAGGGTCGCGTAGCCAATGAGCAGGCCACCGCCCAGCACCAGGACAAGGAAAAGCAGCAGCGACAGATATCTTTGCAAGAAGTTCCCCCGTGTCGGCATGACGCCACGCCTATCAAACTGGGGCGCTATCGTTCCCCGTCAACGGCAGCGTTCAACTCGCTCTGCGCATGGCGCAGAAGTAAAATCCGTCAGTGCCGCTTAGCGCCGGGGACAGCGAGATATCCCCGCCGGCGCCGATCCGCGCGGCAGCCCCGTGGCCCGGAAAATGGCGATCCCACAATGCGCGGTGATCGACCGGGCCAAAACCGCTGCTGCGCTCGCGAAAGGCGGCGACCTGATCGCCATTCTCCTCGTCGAACACCGAACAAGTGATGTAGACCAGCAGGCCTCCGGGTTTCACATACGCCTTGGCGGCATCGAGGATCGCTGATTGCTCGCCCTTGCGGGCGTCGAGCTGTCTTTGCGTCAGCCGCCATTTGGCATCGGGACGGCGCCGCCAAGTGCCGCTGCCGGTGCAGGGCGCGTCGACCAGCACGATGTCCATGTGATTGGAGAGCGGCGCGAGTTCGGCCGGCTTGGTGACGACCTGCACATTGCGGTTTTCCGAGCGGCGGATGCGGTCGAAGATCGGCGCCAGCCGCGCCTTTTCGGCATCATGGGCAAAGATCTGGCCGCGGTTGTCCATCGATGCCGACAGCGCCAGCGTCTTGCCGCCGGCGCCGGCGCAGAAGTCGAGCACCTGCATGCCGGCCTCGGCGCCGGCAAGCGTTGCCGCGATCTGCGAGCCTTCGTCCTGAACCTCGAACCAGCCCTTCTGGAAGGCCGGCTCAGACTGCACGTTGGGGTGCCTACCGTCGCCATCGATGGGCGGAATGCGGATGCCGAGCGGGGCGATCCGGGCGGCCTCCGCCCCCGTATCGGTCAGTTCCTTGAGAACCCTGGCGCGATCGGCCTGTAGCGTGTTGACCCTGATGTCGAGCGGCGGGCGCGTCGCCAGCGCCGCACCCTCGCCGACCCATGCCTCGCCAAAGGCGCGTTCGAAAAGCGGCTCGCACCAATCGGGTATGTCGGCACGAACCGCGGGTGGCGCGTCGGCAAGCCGGCGACCGGCGATCGTCTGCAGCTCGGTGGCGCTGAGTAGCGGCGGCGCGAACTTGTCGCCATCCAGCGCATCGTTGAGCGACTGTGCCGTCTGGCTCCATTCGAGCAGCAATGCGCCGAAGCCGATGGCGCGCGGCGTGTCTTCGCCGAGCAGCCAGCCGGCGGAACGCTTGTGGCGCAGCGCGTCATAGACGATGTTGCCGATCGCCGCGCGATCACCGCCGCCGGCGAAACGATGCGACAGGCCCCAATCCTTCAGCGCATCGGCCACCGGCCGGTGCCGGCGGCCAATGTCATCCAGCACTTCGATGGCCGCAGCCAGCCGTCCGCCCAGTCGCATCGGTCATTCCATCAAATCGTGATCTATCGCCTGCTCTTAGAGCCTTTCGCGTCCGGATTGAACCCCGATCGATCTCGCGACGAAGAGGCCGTTTGATATCCATCCAAGCCAAAGATATCGCGGGCCGGCACCAGCAGATCGGTCAATAAATGCAAGGTCACTAATGTTGACGACTGGCGACTGCAAGCACGGCCTGTGGCGCAACCGCTCTGCTTTCCAAGTTTTTGCGTTGGGAATACTCTTCACGCCATGATTCGCGGCGCGGTAAACGCGGACCGGCGGATCGCTACGAGGAGAGGGCAATGAAAACTTATCTGGCGGAAGTTCTAGGCACATTTCTGTTGGTGTTCATCGGCACTGCGTCGGTGGTGACGGGCGGCTTCGGCGGCGCGCTGCCGCTTGGCCAGGAAGGCATCGGTCTCGCGTTCGGCATCGGCCTCATCGCTGCGGCCTATGCGATCGGTCCGATTTCGGGCGCGCATCTCAACCCGGCGGTGACACTGGGCGTCTTCCTTGCCGGCCGACTGCCGGCCAAGGACGTCATCCCCTACTGGATCGCCCAGATCATCGGCGCCATCCTGGCCTCGCTGGCACTGTGGATCATCGTTTCCGGCCAGACCGGCGGCCACACCGGCGGCTTCGGCGCCAATGGCTGGGACGAGACGAAATGGGGCATGAGTTCGGCCTTCCTGTGGGAGCTGATCGGCACCTTCACCTTCGTCACGGTAATCCTCGGCGTTACCGCCGAAAAACACTCGACGGCGTTTGCCGGTCTGGTGATCGGCCTGACGCTGGCAGGCATTCACTTCGCCATGATCCCGGTCACTGGCACGTCGGTCAATCCGGCCCGCTCCATCGGTCCGGCGCTGTTTACCGGCGGTGCGGCGCTCAGCCAGCTCTGGCTGTTCATCGTCGCGCCGCTGATCGGCGGCGCCATCGCCGGCGTCGTCGCCAAGGCACGCATCTTCGAGAAGGATTGATCTCGAAGCGAAATCAAATGCAAAAAGGCGCGGGCCGTCGCCCGCGCCTTTTTGTTTGTCCTTGAGCCTGGATCAGCCGGTGATGTCGAAGCGGTCGGCGTTCATCACCTTGGTCCATGCCACGACGAAGTCTTTCGTGAACTTCGTCTTTGCATCCGCCGTCGCATAGACTTCGGCCAGCGCGCGCAGCTGCGAGTGCGAGCCGAAGATGAGGTCGGCGCGGGTGCCGGTCCATTTGACTTCGCCGGTCTTGCGGTCACGGCCTTCGAACACGTCCTTGGCATCCGACGTCGCCTTCCATTCCGTGCCCATGTCGAGCAGGTTGACGAAGAAGTCGTTGCTCAGCGTTTCCGGCTGCCTGGTGAAGACGCCATGCTTCGACTGCCCGGCATTGGCGCCGAGAACGCGCAAGCCGCCGACCAGGACAGTCATTTCCGGCGCCGTCAGCGTCAGCAACTGCGCCCGGTCGACAAGGGCTTCCTCGACAGTGAGGCGCTGCTTGCCGCCGACATAATTGCGGAAGCCATCGACGGTCGGCTCCAGCGGCGCGAAGGAATGGATGTCGGTCTGCTCCTGCGAGGCATCCATGCGGCCCGGCCAGAAGGGAACGTCGACGCCGTTGCCGGCAGCCTTCTCGATGCCGGCATTGCCGCCAAGAACGATCAGGTCGGCAAGCGAGACCTTCTTGCCGCCGGTCTGCGCAGCGTTGAAGTCCTTGCGGATCGCCTCGAGCTTGTCGAGCACCTTGGCGAGCTCGGCCGGCTGGTTGACGGCCCAGTCCTTCTGGGGGCTGAGGCGGATGCGCGCGCCATTGGCGCCACCGCGCTTGTCGGAACCACGGAACGTCGAGGCCGATGCCCACGCCGTCGAAACCAGCTGCGACACTGACAGGCCTGAAGCCAGGATCCGGGCCTTGAGGGCCGCCGCATCTTGCTCGTCGATCAGCACATGATCGACCGCCGGGATGACGTCCTGCCAGGGCAGTTCTTCGTTGGGGACCAACGGGCCGAGATAACGTGCGACCGGGCCCATGTCGCGGTGGGTCAGCTTGTACCAGGCGCGGGCGAATGCGTCGGCGAACTGATCCGGGTTTTCGTGGAAGCGCCGCGAGATCGTCTCGTAGGACGGATCAAAGCGCAAGGCGAGGTCGGTGGTCAGCATGGAGGGCGCGTGGCGCTTGGACGAATTGTGCGCGTCCGGCACCGTGCCGGCGCCGGCGCCGCCCTTCGGCGTCCACTGGTGCGCGCCGGCCGGGCTCTTGGTCAATTCCCATTCGAAGCCGAAGAGATTGTCGAAGAAGTTGTTGCTCCACTTCGTCGGCGTCGTTGTCCAGATCACCTCCAGACCGCTGCCGATGGCGTCGCCGCCCTTGCCGGTGCCGAATTTGCTCGCCCAGCCGAGGCCCTGCTGCTCGATATCGGCACCTTCCGGCTCGACGCCGACAAGCGCCGCATCGCCAGCGCCATGGGTCTTGCCGAAGGTGTGGCCACCGGCGATAAGCGCGACGGTTTCCTCGTCGTTCATGGCCATGCGGGCGAAGGTGTCCCTGATGTCGCGCGCCGCGGCCAACGGGTCAGGCTTGCCGTTCGGTCCTTCCGGGTTGACGTAAATCAAACCCATCTGCACGGCGCCAAGGGGGTTTTGCAGGTCACGGTCGCCGCTGTAGCGCTCGTCGGCCAGCCACTTGCCTTCGGGGCCCCAGTAGATGTCCTGCTCGGGTTCCCAGACGTCGGCGCGGCCGCCGGCGAAGCCGAAGGTTTTGAAGCCCATCGATTCCAGCGCGACATTGCCGGTGAGGATCAGAAGGTCGGCCCAGGAGATCTTGCGGCCGTATTTCTGCTTGATCGGCCACAACAGCCGGCGGGCCTTGTCGAGGTTGACGTTATCCGGCCAGCTGTTGAGCGGCGCGAAACGCTGCTGGCCGGCTCCGGCGCCGCCACGGCCGTCGGCGATCCGGTAGGTTCCGGCGCTGTGCCAGGCCATCCGCACGAACAGCGGGCCGTAATGGCCGAAGTCGGCCGGCCACCATTCCTGCGAATCCGTCATCAGCGCATGCAGGTCCTTGATGACGGCGTCGAGGTCGAGGCTCTTGAATTCCTCGGCATAGTCGAACGCCTCGCCCATCGGGTCGGACAGGGACGACTGCTGGTGCAGAATCTGCACGTTCAACTGGTTCGGCCACCAGTCGCGGTTGGTCCGGCCGGCGGATCCATGCGCCACAGGGCATTTGCCCGCGCTGTTGTCGTCGGTTTTCGCGTCCATCTTACTGCTCCGATCTTGCCGAGGTTTGATTTTGCCAAGGTTGATTTTTTGCCAGGATTTTGGGGTCGGCCAGCGACCGCATCAATCTGGAACGATTCCAGACTAGGCCGCATTTGCGATAAAAACAAATTGCCTTTCCTGTTCATTTCGATAGGAATTTCTTATGATTGGATTGACAGTTCGCCAGATGCATTATTTCGACGCGCTAGCGCAGACGCTGCATTTCGGCCGTGCGGCAAAACTGGCCGGTGTCAGCCAGCCGGCGCTGTCCTCGCAGATCGCGGAAATGGAGCAGCGGCTGAACTGCCGGCTGTTCGAACGTGGAGGCAAGTCCGTGCGCATGACCGACGAAGCGATCGCGCTTTTGCCGCGCATCGAGCGCATCCTGGCCGACATACGCGACGTCGAAACCACCGCGCGGCGCGGTCGCACGGCCATGGAGGGGCGCTTCCGGCTGGGCATCATCCCGACCGTCGCGCCCTATCTCCTGCCGCGGGCCCTGCCAGAACTGAAGACGCATTTCCCGGCCTTGCTGCTCGAACTGCGCGAAGCGGTCACGGCTTCTTTGGTCGAGGACATCGCCTCGCGAAAACTCGATGCCTTCATCGCGGCCCTGCCGCTCGATCATCCCGGCCTGGTCACCGAGTCCCTGTTTTCCGACCGGTTCTTCCTCGCCGTGCCGGCAGGCGATCCAGCCTTCGCCTCGCCGCCGGTACCGCCCGAAAGCCCGGCGCTGGAACGACTGATGTTGCTGGAGGAAGGCCATTGCCTGCGCGAACAGGCGCTCGCCGTTTGCGGCAATGTGCGGGCGGTGGCGATGGCAAGCTATGGCGCCACCAGCCTGACCACGCTGTTGCAGATGGTGGCGCACGGGCTTGGCGTCACACTCATTCCGGAAATGGCGACTGGCCCCGCCGGCACCATTCCCGACCTCAAGATCGTGCCGTTCCAGGAGCCGATGCCGCAGCGCATGATCTGCCTTGCCTGGCGGCGCAACAATGCAAGGCATGGGGAGTGCGTGGAACTCGCCAAGATCATCCGCGGGCTGGGTGCGGCGATGCTGGCTGCGTGAAGCCGAGCGTCATAGAACCCGGGACAAAAACTCGCGGGTTCGCGGCGATTTCGGGTTGGCGATCATCTCGCGCGGCGTGCCACGCTCGACGATCACGCCGCCGTCCATGAAGACGAGCTGATCGCCGATCTCACGGGCAAATCCGATCTCGTGGGTGACGACCACCATGGTCATGCCGCTCTCGGCCAGATCGCGCATCACCTGCAGCACTTCGCCGACCAGTTCCGGGTCGAGCGCCGATGTCGGCTCGTCGAACAGCAGGACCTTTGGTTTCATCGCCATGGCGCGCGCGATCGCGACGCGCTGCTGCTGGCCGCCGGACAGTTCGCGCGGATAGCGGTCGACCTTGTCGGCGAGGCTGACGCGCCGCAGCAGCACCTCCGCCTCGGCCCTGGCCTGATCGACGGGGATGCGCCGCACCTGCGTCGGTGCTTCGATCAGGTTCTCCATCACCGTCATGTGCGAGAACAGGTTGAACGACTGGAACAGCATGCCGATCTCGGCCCGGCGCCGGCACAGGAGATCGTCCTTGACCTCGTAAAGCCTGTCGCCCTGGAGGTCGTAGCCGACGAACTGGCTGTCCACCAGAAGGATGCCGCCGCTGAGTTTTTCCAGATGGTTGATGCAGCGCAGGAACGTGCTCTTGCCGGATCCCGACGGGCCGATGATGCAGGCCACCGTCCCCTCTGGCACGTCGAAGTCGACGCCCTTGAGGACCTCAAGCTGGCCATAGGTCTTGCGCACGCCGCGCGCGAACACCATGGAGTCGGCCGGCACGCCGAAGCGGGCGCGATTTTCGGACTTCACATCGCTCATCGGACAACGCCGCGCAGGCTGATCAAGTTGCGCAAGGCGCGCATTGTCAGGGGTTCTCGGCTGACATCGCTGCGGCCGAAATGGTGTTCCAGGAAATGCTGCCCGACAGACATGATGCTGACCACGGCGAGGTACCAGAAGGCGACCACGATCAGGAGCGGGATCGTTTCGAAGGTGCGGGCATAGATGCTTTGCGCGGTATAGAAGAGGTCGTCGACGGCAATGAAGGTCACCAGCGAGGTCATCTTCAACAGGTTGATCGCCTCATTGCCGGTCGGCGGCAGCACGAAGCGCATGGCTTGCGGCAGGGTGATGCGCTTCAGGATCATGCGATAGGGCATGCCGAGCGCGCTCGCCGCTTCCGATTGGCCTGACGGCACCGACTTGATGCCGGCACGGATGATCTCGGCCATGTAACCGGCCTCACACAGCGAAAGGGCGACGACGGCGGAGAAGAACGGCGTCATGAAATCATTGGTGCGCACGGAAAACAGCGTGCCGACGAAAGGCAGAGTGAGCGAAATTTCGCGCACCAGCAGCGACAGGTTGAACCAGAAGATCAGCTGGATCAATGCCGGCACGCCGCGGAAGAACCAGACATAGACGCCGGAAAAGGCGCGCAGCACCGGGCTCGGTGACACCCGCATGATGGCGATGATTGTGCCGACCACGATCGCCAGCAGCATGATGATGACGGTGAGTACCAGCGTGTTGCCGAGGCCGCGCATGATCGAGGGATGGAACAGGTAGCCGGCGGCCGTGCCCCAGGCGAAGGCGGGATTGCTGGCGAAGGCGCGGACGATCAGGAAGGCCAGCAGCAAGGCGAGCGCAGTGCCGATCCAGATGCCATAGCGGCGCTGCGGCACGACGGTCAGCCGTGACACGGCGGCCGCTATGCCCGGCTCGACGCCGGTCTCGGTCGGGTGGGCCACGCCCATCAATGGTCTCCTGATCGCTGGCCGGCGCCTGACCTATGATCAGGCGCCGGGTCATTTCTATTCGGCGCGAAGTGCATCCATGGTGCCGACGAAATAGGGTTCCTTGATCGCGTAGGCGCCCATGCCGTATTTGTCGAGGATAGCCTTGTAGGTGCCGTTCTTGAACAGTTCGGCGAGCGCACCCACCATCATGTCGGCGGTCTCCTTGTCGTCCTTGGCGATCGCCATGCCGAGCGGCGCGACGTCGTAAAGGGTCGGCAGCACCACCAGCTGGCCCTTGCTCGTCACCTCGAAATAGCTCGAAGCGGTCGCATCGTCCATGCGGGCGTCGACACGGTCGGACAGCACGGCCTGGACGATGTCGGTCGAAGAGTTGAACACTGATTTCTCGATGGGCTTCTGGCCCTTGTCTGTGCATTCCTTGGTGAGCTTGTCGACCAGGAAATCGGAAGCGCTGCCGGCCGAGACGCCGATTCGCTTGCCGCAGAGCGGGGTGTCGCCGCTGAAGCTCGGCTTCTTGTCGGGCGATGTCGAGACCGCGAGGCCGGCCTTGAGGAACATGACGAAATCTACCTGCTTCAACCGCTCCGGCGTGGCCGAGAAGGTCTCCCAGGCGATCTTGAAGCGGCCAGCCGCCAGGCCGGGGATCATCGAGGGAAAGGGCGTGCGCTGCACGTCGAGCTTGGCGTCGACGAGCTTGGCAACCTCGCCGGCCAGTTCGATGATGATGCCGGTCTGCTTGCCGTCGGCGTCGAGATATTCGAACGGCGCGTAGTCCAGCGTATTGGCGACGGCGAGCGTTCCGCTTTGCTTGACGTCGGTGGATTTCGCAACCTCGGCGGCTCGCGAAATGCCGCTCCAGGCCATGGTGGATATCGCCAGCGCAAGGCCGGTCATTCGCAGATATGCATTCATTGCTGTTCCCCTTTCTTTTGCTTGTTTGCCGTCAGGCGCCGGCCGCTTCCGCCGCCTTCTTCTTGCGATAGTGGTAGTTCTTGTCGATGCGCTCCATCAGATAGTCGCCGTAGAGCACCGGCCCGTATTTCGGCTGGGTGCCCGCCGGCACGCAGACCGGCAGCGCTTCGATCATTTCG
Organism: Mesorhizobium erdmanii; assembly: GCF_013170725.1. NCBI lineage: Bacteria > Pseudomonadati > Pseudomonadota > Alphaproteobacteria > Hyphomicrobiales > Phyllobacteriaceae > Mesorhizobium > Mesorhizobium erdmanii. Next base: position 5,691,685 of record NZ_CP033361.1, read on the forward strand.
TCCATGGACGGATCGAAGAAGAAAGGCTGCGAATAGCGTTCGCGTCCCGACCGGTTGATGACCCGGTGCGGCGTCGAGACGAACTGATCGTTCGACCAGCGCGCCAGTATATCGCCGACATTCATGACGAAGGAGTCCGGAACCGGCGGCGCCGGAACCCAGTCGCCAGCCTTGTTCTTGACTTCCAGGCCGCCGACATTGTCCTGCGCCAGCAAGGTGATGAAACCATAGTCGGTGTGCGGCGCCGAGCCGAAGAGCCCTTCTTCCTGGGGCTGTGTCGGATAGTGCAACAGCCGCAGGAAGGTCGTCGGCTGCTCGAAATAGCGGTCGAGACTGTCGGAGGGCAGTCCGAGCGAGAGCGCGATGGCGCGGACCATCTTGCGGGCGAGCGTGCCCATCTCCTGAACGTAGTGCTCGATCGTTTCCCTGAAGCCGGCAAGGGCAGCCTCATCCGGCCACTGGTTGGGGCCCTGCAAGGGTTTTTCGGCCAGGGCGCGGGGATCGTCGGCGCCGACCTCGTGCATGAAGAAGATCGATTCGCTCTGGTTGGGCTTGCTGACGGTGGCCACGGACGAGGTCACGATGGTCGAGCCGGCAAAGGGCAGGAAGCCGCGGAAATTCTTGTCGATCTTGAGCTTCGCCTTTTCTTCCTCGGGCAGGGCAAAGAAGCGCCTGGAGGCTTCGCGGACGGCTTCGACATCGGCGCGCGGAATGGGATGGCCGGTCACGTAGAGGAAGCCGATCGTCTCGAGATAGCGGCGCAGCGTCGCCGCCGTTGCCCGGATCGCGCCCTCATCGTCGCCATAGAGCGCCGAAACGTCGAGGATCGGAATTTCGGAAAAATCGCCGCGCTCTTGTCCATCCATTTTCGAACACCCTGTCTTGAACATAAGATACAGTACTGTATTTCTACACATCCGAACGGCCTCATCAATAGGCTTTCGATCGCAAAAGGAAGAGCGCTGAACCATGGCACCACGCAAGATCATCATCGACACCGATCCGGGCCAGGACGACGCCTTCGCCATCCTTTTCGCGCTGGGGTCTCCGGCCGAACTCGACGTGATCGGCATCACCACGGTCGGCGGCAATGTGCCGCTTGCCCTGACATCGAAGAATGCGCTGAAGGTGGTGGAGCTTGCCGGGCGGCCTGATGTGCCCGTCTATGCGGGTTGCCCGGCGCCGATGGTACGCAAGCTCATCACGGCCGAGTATGTCCATGGCGAGACCGGCCTCGACGGCGCCGACCTTCCGGAACCGGTGACGCCGCTGCAGAGCGAACACGCCGTCAACTACATGGTGCGCGCCATCATGGATGCGCCGGAGGGCGAGTTGACCGTCTGCACGCTCGGGCCGATGACCAATCTGGCCATGGCCATGACCATGGAGCCGAGGATCGTGCCCCGCCTGCGCGAAGTCGTGCTGATGGGCGGCGGCTTCTTCCAGGGGGGCAACGCCACGCCTGCCGCGGAGTTCAACATCTTCGTCGACCCGCATGCGGCGCACAAGGTGTTCGACAGCGGCGTGCCGGTGACCATGGCGGGCATAGACTGCACCTACACCGCGCTGATGACGCCGGAGTGGCTCGACCGGCTGCGCGCCACTGGCAGGCGCGCCGCGGTCGAGGCCGCCAATCTGGCCGATTTCTTTCGCCAGTACGGCACGCACAAATTCGAAACGCCGGCGCGTCCCATCCACGACGCCTGCGTCACCGGCTATCTCCTGGCGCCGCAGATCTATGAGCAGCGCCAGTGCGCGGTGACGGTCGACATCGTCTCGCCGGAGACGATCGGCATGACCGTCGTCGACTGGTGGCATGTGACCGGCCGTGCCAAGAACTGCAATGTCTTGCGCCGGATCGATCCGGCGCCGTTCTTCGAGCTCATGCTGGAACGGATCAGCGCCTTGCCGTGAGCTCTATCTCCTTGTTTTTACGCAATTCCCCCGGCAGAGCACGACGCGCTTATGCCGGGAAAACCGTTACACACTTTTTCAGGAATTGCTCTAACCTCGGAAGCTTGATGAGTCGCGAAGCGCGGCGGAGCCGGCAAACCGATTGCAGGCGCTGCGCATGGCGATGAAGGTCTCGACCAGATGAAAGCGGACAGCGCCCCGGCCAAAGCCAAGAGATCGCCCAAAGCAGCCTCGCACCCGAAAGCTTCACGGCAGACACTCAGCCGCGAGAGCTGGATTGCAGCGGCGCGCAAGGTGCTGGAAAAACGTGGCATCGCCGAGGTCAAGATCGACCGCATGGCGCAGCAGTTCAAGGTGACGCGCGGCTCCTTCTACTTCCACTTCACCAGCCTGGCCGACCTTCGCGACGGCCTGCTGCAGGAATGGCGCAACATCAACTGCGCGCCATTCTGGGCCATGCGCGACATGCACGACATCGACGGCCTGCAGTTCTTCACCGACATCGTGCATGTCTGGGTCGATGAAGCGCCGTTCAGCCCGCTGCTCGATCTCGCCGTACGCGACTGGTCGCGAACGTCGAAGAAGCTGGCGCGGGAGGTCAAGGACATGGACGATCTGCGCATCGCGCTGTTGATCCGCTCCTTCCGCGCCATGGGCTATCCCGAGGACGAAAGCCTGGTCCGGGCGCGCATCACCTATTTCCACCAGATCGGCCAGTACACTTTGTCCTTCAAGGAGGATCCGGCGGTACGCCGGAGCTACCAGCCGCTGTTCGGAGAGGTGCTGCTCGGGCCGCTGGTGCAAGAGCCGGGTTCAGCACCACGGCCGAGCGAAAGCCGGGGTGGGCGGCGGTAGCGAGGGGCGTAGAGCGATAGCGAGCCGCGGTGCGCCCCTTGACCTTCAGATGATTTAGGAAGCAGTCGCTTCCTCCGCAGGGAAGCGGCTCGGGTTCTGATGTGGACGCAGCAGAAAATAGAACGCGGCGATGTGCGTGATCATCAGCAACGGCACGTAGATGACGGGGATCACGTAGGCGGCGCCAAACAACCCTGCATGGGCGGGAAGGTCGGCCTGGATGGCAAGGTAATAGTCGACGACCAGGTCGACTGTCCCAATGATGTTGAAGGCGACGACGAACGGCCAGAAGAGCTGGCGTATCCGCGCCGCGAGCAGCGCCAGCATGGCCAGCACGCCTGTCGCGAAGTCGCCATAGGCGGCAAAGGTGGCAAAGCTGGCTGGCAGGTCTGGGCTGACGACGCCTGGAAGGATGAAGACGAGGCCGAAGAAGCGGAAGCTGTGCAGCGTAGCGATGGCGCGCTGCGCCGCGCCGCGGTCCATCGATCCGAGCCAGGGCCAGATGTACGCGCGCAAGCAAAGCAGCCATGCGACATAGCCCAGAACGAGATGAGTCTGGAAAAGGATTTCCGTCGACATTGCGGTCTCCTGTCAGCTGTTGGTCGACGCGGCCTCGAATACCGCGGTCAGAATGCCGAGCCGGCCTTCCATGAGATTTCGCCCCAAATTGGCTGCAAGCTCGGCAAAGTCCGGTCCCATCACCACGCCGAGATTCGGCGAAGGCGGCGGACCTGACGCACGCAACTGCGCGAACCAGGCCTTGGCGACCCCTGTGTCGTCGTGCCATGCCAGAGCGCGGAAGCCTGCCTGTTCGATCGCTTTGCGCGTCTCGTCGATTGTCAAGAGAAAGCTCGTCGCCGGTGTTCGCGCCCAGGGAAGCGGGTAGTGCGGCTGGCCGCTGCTCGACACGACGTCGAAGGTTGCGAACCTGCCGCCTGACTTCAGCACGCGCCGAATCTCCCCGTAGAGCCGCGCCCGGTCGGAGATGTTCATCGCCACATGCTGCAGCAGCACGATGTCGAAACGGCCATCATCGAATGGAAGCTCCAAGGCGCTGGCGGTCTGGAAGGACAATTGCCCGCTCTGTCCCGTGCGCTCGGTCAGATAGCGCGCGGCATCCACGAAAGGCTCGCTGAGGTCGACGCCGGCAACCCGGCAGCCATAGGTCGCAGCCAGAAAGCGCGCTGGCCCGCCGATGCCCGAGCCGACGTCCAGAACCGACATGCCCGCGGTGATGTCAGCCAATTGGGCAAGCTCGGCGGTCGCCGCTAGCCCACGGGTGTGAAATTGGTCGAGGGTGCCTAATTGCTGGGGCGTGAGAAGCTGATCCTCGGGGCCAACGGCAGCTAATACCGTCCTCAACCGCTCGGTCAGGCCGGTGGCGCGATAGTGGTCGCGCACGCCATCAAGTTCATCGGTCATGGCAAGATGTCTCCTTGGTTCGTCTCCCTAGTTAGGCCCGCTTCCATCGTTCGACTATCCGGTATAATCGTAACAAGCCATGAAGCAGAACTACACAGTCCGGCACGGAGCGCTGGAGGGGGTCGAGGTGTTCCTGGCTGTCGCCAGGCGCCGCAACTTCCGCCGCGCCGCCGCCGATCTCGGCGTGACGCCGTCGGCCGTGAGCCAGGCGGTGCGTGCGTTGGAAGCGCGGCTCGGTGCGGCGCTGTTCGTCCGCACGACGCGCAGCGTCGGTCTGACCGAGGCCGGTCAGCGGTTCCTCGATCGTGCCGGCCCTGCCTTCGAGGAAATCGTCGCCGCCGGCGAGGCCGCGCGTGATGTCGGTCAACGGCCGACGGGCCTGCTGCGCCTGTCCGTCCCGCGCGCCGTCGTGCCGTTGATCCTGGAGCCGATGATCGCCTCGTTCTGCCGCGCCTATCCCGAGATCGAACTGGAGATCGCCGCCAGCGACGAGATGGTCGATCTGGCGACCGGCGGGTTCGATGCCGGCATACGCCTCGGCCAGTTCATCGCACCGGACATGATCGCCGTGCGGCTCACTCCGGCGTTCTCGTTCGTGGTCGTCGGCAGCCCTGACTATCTCGACCGCCACGGGCGCCCTGAGCGCGTGGAGGATTTGCGCCACCACGCATGCCTGCGCTTGCGCCGCTCGAACGGCGCCATCGCGCCCTGGTCCTTCGTCGACGGCAACGGAACGATCGAGGCGACAGTCTCAGGCCCGCTGATCGCGCATGACTATCCGACATTGCTGGGGGCCGCGTTGCAGGGCGTAGGGCTGGCGCAAATCCCTCGACCGGTCGCCGAAGGTCCGATCGCCGCGGGAAAACTCAGGCCGGTGCTGGAAGGCATCTCCGCGACGACGCCGGGCGTCTTCCTCTATCATCCCGGCAAGCGCCAGATCCTGCCGAAGCTGCGCGCCTTCATCGACCACCTCAAATCGGCAGTCTGAGTTAGCGAAGTATGCCTCCCTTGGCGCTTCGCTTGCACTAAAGCGTTCATGGTATAAATATCAGAAATATATACGTAAAAAATACTACAAGATGAACGATTCCAGTCAGGAATGTTGTTCTTTCCGTGCTGAAGCTCACATTGCATATGAAAAGTGCCAGCACCAAAAGAACCGTGTCAGCGGCCGGCAATCCCAGGGTCAGTCCTCTCCCCGTCAGCAGGCTGGCGGCCGCGACTCCCGGTATGGTCAGGCCGATCGTGGCGCAAGCCGAACCCATCGCGACATTCAAGCCGCGCTGCAACTCGTTGTTGAGTGAAGCGCGCACGGCCGAAATGGCCTCCGGCATCAAAACCAGCCCCGCGATCATTGCCCCCACGATGCTGTCAGCTTGGGTTACCTGGTAGGCAACGAGCGAATCTTCGACGCTTGCCGCGACCTGCTCGGCAAGCATGACAATTCCGATCAGCCCGGCCAATAGCAGCAGAGCGCTGGCAGAGACGTTCTCGTGAGGGGCAGCGTGCACCGAAACGTCGTGTGGTTGTCCCTGGATAAAGTCTTCCCGGTGCCGGACGGTCTGCGCGAACACGAAGCTTGCGTAGAGCAGCAGTGAAAGGACGCTGACGAAGCTAAGTTGGGCTGCGGAAAACGTGCCGGGATCCGTGGTCTGGGTGTAGGTCGGCAGAATAAGCGTCATGACGGTCAGCGCGATCAGAACCGCCAGATAGGCACTGGTCCCTTGCCGCACGATGACCTGCTTGCGATGACGCCAGCCGCCAAGCGCCAGACACGTGCCGACAACGCCTGTGGATGTGATCATCACCGTCGAGAAAACGGACTCCCGTGCCAGCGTCGGGTTGTTTTCTCCATGCAGCATCATGGAAACAATGATCGACACTTCGATTGCCGTGACGGCAAACGTCAGCACCAGCGTGCCGTACGGCTCCCCTACCCGCCGAGCTACCGCCTCGGCGTGGTCGAGCACCACGAAAATAGTGACAAACATGATCGCGCTCGACAGCGCACCGACAAGGATCCTTGCATTCAGCGAACCCTGGTCCACCGACAGCCCGCTGGCTCTGACCGCGACAGCCATCGCGAGCGCGGCGAGGGGCATCGCGTAGGAAATCGCCGATCGTCCCAAACCGCTCATCCAAGCCCCTGTGCGTCTCTGCGAACCTGGCTGCATTCGCGCACCGACAGATCGAAGCGCTCACCCCTTCAAGCCGTCTTCTGCGCCACCAGCCCGAGCTCTTCCACCATCGCCTGGCGCATCAAAAACTTCTGCGGCTTGCCAGTCACCGTCATCGGCAATTCCGTGCGGAAGCGGATGTAGCGCGGGATCTTGTAGTGGGCGATCTGGCCGGCGCAGAAGTTCCTGATCTCTTGCTCGGTGGCGATCTGGCCGGGTTTCAGCACGATCCAGGCGCACAGCTCCTCGCCATACTTCTGGTCGGGAATGCCGAACACCTGCACCTCCCTGACCTTGGGATGGCGATAGAGAAACTCCTCGACTTCCCTGGGATAGACGTTCTCGCCGCCGCGGATGACCATGTCCTTGACCCGGCCGACGATGTTGCAATAGCCCTCGGCATCGATGGTGGCGAGGTCGCCTGTGTGCATCCAGCCGTCGCTGTCGATCGCCTCGCGGGTCTTTTCCAGATCGTCCCAATAACCCTTCATCACCGAATAGCCGCGCGTGCAGAGTTCGCCCGGCGCGCCAACGGCGACGGTGGCGCCATCGGCATCGACCGCCTTGACCTCGACATGCGGATGGATGCGCCCAACCGTCGAGACGCGCTTTTCCAGCGGATCGTCGACGCCGCTCTGGAAGGAGACCGGGCTGGTTTCGGTCATGCCGTAGGCGATGGTCACCTCCGACATATGCATCAGCGACACCACCTTCTTCATCACCTCGATCGGGCATGGCGACCCGGCCATGATGCCGGTGCGCAGGCTGGAGAGATCGAAGGTCGCGAAATCGGCATGGTCGAGCATGCCGACGAACATGGTCGGCACGCCGTAGAGGCCGGTACAGCGCTCCTGCGCCACCGCCTTCAGCGTTGCGCCGGGATCGAAACCTTCGCCCGGGAAAACCATCGTCGCGCCCTTCGACACGCAGCCCATCGTGCCCATCGACATGCCGAAGCAATGGTAGAGCGGCACCGGAATGCATAGCCGGTCGTCGACGGTGAGCTTGATTGCCGAGGTGACGAAATTGCCGTTGTTGACGATGTTGTGGTGCGTCAGCGTCGCGCCTTTCGGCGCGCCCGTCGTGCCGGAAGTGAACTGGATGTTGATGGCATCGTTCGGCTTCAGCCCCTCGGAAAGCCGGTCGAGACTGTCATGCTCGTCGCGGCCGGCCATGGCCAGCACATCGCCGAAATTGAACATGCCCGGCGAACTGTCCTCACCCATGCGGATGACGATCTTCAGATCAGGCAATTTTTGCGCCTTCAGCTTGCCCGGCGTGGCATTGGCGATCTCCGGCGCCAGCGTCTCGATCATCCCGAGATAGTCCGAAGTCTTGAAGCTGGCGGCGGTGACCAGCGCCTTGCAGCCGACCTTGTTCAGCGCATAGTCGAGCTCGGTCAGCCGATAGGCCGGGTTGATGTTGACCAGGATCAGGCCGATGCGAGCGGTGGCGAATTGCGTCACCAGCCACTCCCAGCGGTTGGGCGACCAGATGCCGACGCGATCGCCCTTTTCGAGGCCGAGCGCCAGGAACCCGGCGGCGAGCGCATCCACAGTGTCCGACAGTTCGCTCCAGGTGAAGCGCTTGTCCTGGCCGACGAAGACGGCGGCATCTTGCGTGGCGTATTTGCTGGCCGTTTCGGAAAACAGTGCCGGAATCGTCTTGTCGAGCAGTAGCACCTTGCGCTCGCCCGAGACATGCGCCCGGCCATCGACAGGCGCGATAAAGACGCTGCCGGTGCGCGCGCCGCGTCCGCGAAGGTTGCTGTCGAGATTGACCGGCATCGCTGTCTCCTCCCAGGACGCCCGAGCCTATCAGCCTGCCGGGGCGGTGGAAATCCCGCCGATGGTAGCGCAGGCTGCTCCGCTGGAGGGCGGCACCGCTATCCGGTCGCCGCCGCCATTTTTGCAGCGATGTCGCGCAAGACGGCTTCATCGCCCGGGATACGCGCCTTCTTCGATGCAACCAGACAGGCCTGCGATTTCAACACGACGCCGTCGCCCAGCACCTTGAGGTGGTTGGCGCGCAGCGTCGAACCCGACGACGTGATGTCGACGATGACGTCGGCAAGCCCGGCGGCCGGCGCGCCTTCGGTGGCGCCCAGGCTTTCGACGATGCGATAGACCTGGATGCCGTGCTTCTGCGAGAAGAACTGCTGCGTCAGCCGCCAGTATTTGGTGGCGATCCGCAGCCGCCTGCCATGGCGCTGGCGGAAATCGGCGGCAACGTCGTCGAGGTCGGCCATGGTGTCGACATCGAACCAGATCTCGGGCACCGCCACCACGACATCGGCATGACCGAAGCCGAGACGGGCGACAATCTCGGCGCGGACCTCCCAATCGGCGAGATTCTCGCGCACCAGGTCCTCGCCGGTGATGCCGAGATCGACAGCGCCCTGGCCGATCTCGCCCGCTATTTCGGAAGCCGACAGGAAGACGACCTCGACATTGTCCAGGCCCTCGACGCGAGCATGATATTTGCGCTCATCACTGGGCAGGCTGATGGCGAGGCCGGCCTTGGCCAGCACCTCCAGGGCCTGCTCCTTCAACCGGCCCTTCGACGGGATCGCCAGCGTGATCATGGTGCCGTCTCCCGCAATGCCTCGATGCGGTCGAGCCAGACGGAAAAGCCGACGCCGGGAATGGCGGTCTTGGCGCCAAGCAGCGTCAACAGCCGGTCGTAGCGGCCGCCACCGGCCAAGGGACGCTCGCCACCCTGCGCCGCGATCTCGAAGACCACGCCGGTGTAGTAGTCGAGCGGTCGACCGAAGGCAGCATCATAACGGATTTGTCCCGCCGGCAAGCCATGTGCCTCGATCGCGCCGGCGCGGGCCGTAAATTTCTCCAGCGCCGCGCCCAGCGATAAGCCGGCGCCGGCGGCGAAGGTCTCCAGCGCCCGCGCCGCGCCATCGAGCGGCACGTCGATGGCGAGGAAGTTCTTCAATGCCGCAAAAGCCTCGTTCGACAGCCGCACGCTGCGCAATTCGGCTTTCTCTATCAACCGCCGCGCAATGTCGGATGGCGAGCGGCCAGCGGATGCCGACAGGCCGGCTTCTTCCATGCCACTGGCGATATGGGTGGCAAGGCCCTCGACATCACCGTCAAGCACAAGGGTGGCGACTTCGCCGGAAAGCTGGCCGTTGCGCGGCGGGTTGGCGAGGTCGGCGAGTGCCGCCTCGAGCATCGGCGCCGAGCCGAAGGCGCGGGCCAGGCGCATGCGCCAACCGCGCGGCAGGCCAAGCGCGGCGAGCACGGCTTCGAAAATGGTCTGGTCGCCGAGCGTGATCGCCAGGGACTGGCCAGGCAGCACCAGCGACAGCAGCGCGTGCGCATCGACGACGGAGCGGGCATCGGCTTGCGCGGTATCGCGGTCGCCGAGATCCTCGATGCCGGCCTGGAAGAATTCATTGCCGCCTTCGCGGCGTTGGCGAAACACCTCGCCCAGATAGGAATAGCGGCGTGGCGTGCCGGCCTGGCTGGCAATATGGTCGAGGCAGACGGGAATGGTGAATTCCGGCCGCAGGCACAATGTCTGCCCTGTCTCGCTCTCGGTGAGAAAAATGCGGCGGCGCAGATCCTCCCCGGCCATGTCGAGGAACGGGTCGGCCGGCTGCAGGATGGCGACCTCGACCGCATGCGTGTCGCGGGTGGCGAAGAGGCTGGTGATGGCGGCTGAGATGGCGGGGAAACGGGAAGTCACTGGCCGCGCTCTTATTTCGCGCGGTCAGCAGCCTGCGCCGCCAAAATCTTCTTCACTTCGGCGACCAGTTCACCTTCCGCCACCGTCACCTGCGCCGGCCTCGCCGCCCGCCATTCGGCGTTGTCGGTGATTTCGGCCGACATGCGCGCGCCCTCGATCAAATCCTTGATCTGCAGTTCGCCCTTGGCGCGCTCGTCGCCGCCCTGGATGATTGCGACGGGGCATCCGCGCCGGTCGGCATATTTGAGCTGCGCCTTCATGCCGGCGCCGCCAAGGTACATTTCGGAGCGGATGCCGGCGGCACGCAGCTCCGCCACCATCTTCTGGTAGCGGCCGAGGCTTTCCGTATCCTTGTCCATGACCAGCACGACGACTGGCGCGATCACATCGGCGCTGTCGAGCTTGCCGAGATTCTTCAGCGCGGTCATCAACCTGGAGACGCCGATGGAAAAACCCGTCGCCGGTACAGGCTCACCCCGGAAGCGCGAGACCAGACCGTCATAACGGCCGCCGCCGCCGACCGAACCGAAGCGCACGATCTGGCCGTCCTCATTGGGGATTTCGGCCAGCAACTCGGCCTCGAGGACCGGGCCGGTGTAGTATTCGAGACCGCGCACCACGGAGCGGTCCATAATGATGCGGTCTTCGGCATATCCGGCGGCCCGGACCAGGGCTTCGATTGTCGCGAGTTCGCTGACGCCTTCCTGATAGGTGGCGTTCGAACTGACCATGGCATCCTGGCCGGCCTGTGCGTTTCTCGCCGTTGCCTGAAGAACCGCCTCAGCCTGCCCATTGTTCAGCCCGGCGCCCTTGGCGAAATCGCCCTCGCCTTCCTTGCCGCCATCCCAGCGCCCCGGGCCAAGCAGAAGCTTCACGCCTTCCGGCCCGAGCTTGTCCAGCTTGTCGATGGCGCGCAGCACGGTCAGCCGGCGGCCGGCATTTTCGTCGCCGCCAAGGCCGATCGCCTCCAGCACTCCGTCGAGCACCTTGCGATTGTTGACGCGGATGACATAGTCGCCACGCTTGATGCCGAGCGCTTCCATGACGTCGGCCATCATCATCGCCATCTCTGCATCGGCGGCGACGCCCGGCGTGCCGATCGTGTCGGCGTCGAACTGCATGAACTGACGGAAGCGGCCGGGGCCGGGCTTCTCGTTGCGGAACACCCAGCCGGAGCGGTAGCTACGATAGGGTTTTGGCAGGCGCTCGTAATTCTCGGCGACGAAGCGCGCCGTCGGCGCGGTCAGGTCGTAACGCAGCGACAGCCATTGCTCGTCGTCGTCCTGGAACGAGAAGACGCCTTCATTCGGCCGGTCCTGGTCGGGCAGGAATTTGCCCAGCGCATCGGTGTATTCGATCAGCGGCTGGTCGGCCGGTTCGAAACCATAGAGCTCATAGACCGAACGGATCGTCGCCATCATCTTCTCGACGGCGCGGATGTCCTCGGCGCTGCGGTCGGCAAAACCGCGCGGCAACCGCGCTTTCGTCTTTTCCGATTTGTCGGCCATGAGATGAGCACCCGGTGTTTCGTGGCGCTGCGTGGATGGAAAATTTCCCATTCCGCAGCGCGCGTTTCCTAACCGATGCAGCCGGGAGCGGCAAGGGTCGGCACCTCGCACCACGCCCGGTGCAAACAGCCCAACTCGAACCTCCCTGAAACAGAAACGCACCGAAAATGAAACAATCCCGCCATGAGCGCGGCATCGTGCCGACACAATCGCGGCCGACATAGCGCACGACATGAAGGGTTCGGGACATGACCAGCGCAGTGAAATTCCATGCCGATGGCGATGCCGGCGAATTGCCAGCGCGCCTGCGTCCGGCCGGCCCCCATGCTCCGAAAATGATGGGCCAGGCTGCCGGGCCGTTCGATGTCCCTGATGACGCCGGCAAGGGGCCTTCCCTGCGCGACGCATTGGTCACCGGCCTGCTGGTGATCTATCCGACGGTGGCGACGGTGGTGGCGATCGTCGCCGGACTCTTCCTGGCCAGCGTCAACGGCACCTGAAACTGACGGCTTCGGCGGGTTCCATATTTCCTGATCGGGGGATTGAGCATGCGACTGGGCTACGCATACGCGCTTGGCTGCGCATTGTTACTCGGGGCTGCCGATCCGGCCAGTGCAGGCGGCTGCAAAGCGGGCGATGCGGGCCTCGCCGGCCACTACTACCTGCGTGGCGTCATGGAGGTCGGTTCCGAATTGCTGCTCAGGAAGGACGGCAGCTTCGAGTTCATGCTGGCCTACGGCGCCAACGACCAGTACGGCAAGGGCTGCTGGGTGAAGAAGGGATCGACAGTCGAGGTCATTCCAGCCGGGCGCAGTTCGGCATCTACCCACCACACACCCGACGACAGCAGCTTCAGCGGATTGGTGCTGAGCATTTCCGGCCGCAGCTTGGTGTGGGACATCAACGGCAGCGGGCACAAGGGCCGCTTTGAGAGGTAGGGCAACGCGAGCATTTGAAACTTCGCGCCGCCGTTAATCCGCCTGCCGGCACCTTTTCCCCGTGAGCGGGAGAAGGAAGCTACTTCGGCCGCTTGAAAGCCTTGCGTTCCTTCTCGACCTCCTTGCGGCAAGCACAACCTTCGAGATGGTCATTCACCAATCCCATGGCCTGCATGAAAGCGTAGACCGTGGTCGGGCCGACAAAGCTCCAGCCACGCTTCTTCAATTCCTTCGATATCCGCACCGAGACCGCCGTGGTCGGGTTGGCGCGCAGATGGGCGAGGTCGACAATCTCCGGCCGCTCGTCCTTGCCGGGTTCGAACTTCCAGAACCAGGCGGCGAGCGAGCCGAATTCGTCGGCCATCTCGCGGGCGCGCTTGGCGTTGTTGATGGTCGAGACGATCTTGCCGCGATGGCGGATGATGCCGGCATTGCCGAGCAGACGCTCGACATCCTCGTCGGTGAAGGCGGCGACCTTGTCGAAATCGAAGCCGGCGAAGGCTTCGCGAAAATTCTCGCGTTTGCGCAGGATGGTCAGCCACGACAGGCCCGACTGGAAACCCTCGAGGCAGATCTTTTCGAACAGCCTGCGGTCGTCGGCCATCGGCCGGCCCCATTCATGGTCGTGATAGTGCAGATAGTCGGGCAGATTGCCGTGCCAGAAGCAGCGCGCGACACCGTCGGGACCGGCAAGCAGGCCGCTGTTTTCATTGCTCATTGCGAAAATCCATCCGTTAACGCGCTTTTGCGCTGCATTTACTGCGGCTTTACCAGATTCCTGAACGCGGTGGTAACCACACCAAAAGGTTTACTGACAAAGCCGCATTTTACGCATTCCGATTCATTTTTCGGTTGCTGCTTGCGCGCCAATGATCGCTGGACCGGGGAGCGTTTCAACCCTGGTTGTATCAGACGATCAAGGTGCGTTCCGATGAAGAGAGTCTTGTTTTCCGTGCTCGGCGCCGTGGCTGTGTTCGCCGCCGTCACACCCTCGGCCGCCGGCGACCGCTATGCCGACAGGCCGCCGGTGATGGTGAGCCCCGATCTTTCCGCCCCCTGGGTACTGCAGCTTGGCCGGGCGCCAGGCATCGTGCGGCAGAATCGCCAGGTCGTGCAGCAGCAGCCGCGCCTGCGCGCTGCGCAACCCGATCGGGTGCAGACGGCGACCGTGCAGGCGCCGGCCAAGCGCATGGTCATGCGCCCGCAGATCAACCCGATCTACCTGCCGCAGGAAGTCGCCTATGACGGCCCGCAGAAGCCGGGCACGATCGTCATCGACACCACGCAGAATTTCCTCTTCCTGGTCGAGAAGAACGGCAAGGCGCGGCGCTACGGCGTCGGCACCGGCAAGCCGGGCTTCGAATGGTCGGGCACGCACAAGATCACCAACAAGCGCGAGTGGCCAGACTGGCGCCCGCCGGCGGAAATGATCAAGCGCGAAGCCGCCAAGGGCCGCTATCTGCCGACCTATCTGGCCGGCGGCATGGAAAATCCGCTCGGCGCCCGTGCGCTCTATCTCGGCACGACCGAATACCGGATCCACGGCACCAACCAGCCGTGGACGATCGGTGGCGCGGTGTCGTCAGGCTGCATCCGCATGCGCAACGAGGACGTGGTTGACCTTTACGAGAGGGTCAATGTCGGAACCACCGTCGAGGTGATATAATAACTGTGACGAATCAGCTGATCGGGGAGCACGTCGTTTCCCGAAGTCGGAAGAAATAACGGGGGACGGGCCGTATGGGGATACGGTCGGTCAGGAAGGGCAGCACGGGAAACCGCGCTGCCCTTTCCTTTTGATCTGCGACCGGCGTCAGCGACATGGCCCGCGTCGTTGCGTCGCGCTGCGGCATAGCGGTTCGCTTTCATGCTGCCATTTTCGATGGTCTTTTGCTATGTCGGCGCCATCAAGATGAAAGAGCCCAGCCATGTCCCCGTCCCATGACAGCCGCTACCTGAAGGGCGGCCCGGTTGCCCAGCGCATCATCGCCGCCGTGCGCGAGGATGCGGCCATCGCCAAGGCCGAGGGGTTTGCGCCCAAGCTGATCTCGATCACCGTCGGCGACACCGATGCCGTCGATGTCTATGTGCGCAACCAGCGCGCCAAGGCCGAGCTTGCCGGCATCGATTTCGAGGAACGGCGTTTTCCCGCCACCATCACGTCGGGTGAACTGGAAGCGGCCATCCACGGCCTGAACGCCGATCCGCGCGTTACCGGCATCATCATCCAGCGGCCGGTTCCGGCCCATATTCCAGTCAAGACATTGCAGGCGGCGGTGCATCCGCTCAAGGATGTCGAGGGCATGCACCCGGCCTCGATCGGCAACATCGTCTACAACCAGCTTGACCTGGCGCCCTGCACGGCGGCTGCGTCCGTGGAACTGCTCAGGGAAACCGGCCTCGACCTCAAGGGGCTGGAGGTCGTCATCGTCGGCCATTCCGAAATCGTCGGCAAGCCGATCGCCTTTCTGCTGATGAGCGAGGGCGCGACGGTGACGGTGTGCCATCACATGACACGGTCGGTCGCGGCCCATGCGCGGCGCGCCGATGCGCTGTTCGTCGCGGTGGGCAAGCCGCGGCTGATCAAGGCCGACATGGTGAAGCCCGGAGCCGCCGTCATCGACATCGGCATCAATTCCGAGATCGGACCGGACGGCACAAGCCGCATCGTCGGCGACGTCGACACCGAAAGCGTGCGCGAGGTCGCCTCCTGGATCACCCCGGTGCCGGGTGGCGTCGGCCCGATCACCGTGGCGATCCTGCTGCGCAACACCATGGTGGCGCTCAGCCGCCAGCGCGCGCTCTATGAAGCCACCTACGGCACGGCGGACAGGCTCGCGGCGGAGTAAGCGGCGGCCCTTACTCAGCGGCAATCAGGCTTTCGTCCCGAACGCCTTCCGGCTTCGGGCCACCATAGGCCCAGTCCAGCAGTTTGATCGTGTGCACCACCGGCAGCTTCGCCGCAGATGCGATCTGCGTGATGCAGCCGATATTGCCGGTGGCAACGATCTCCGCACCGGTTGCCTCGATGTTTTTCACCTTGCGATCGCGCAGCCTGGCCGAAATCTCAGGCTGCAGGATGTTGTAGGTGCCGGCCGAGCCGCAGCACAGATGGCCCTCGCGCGGCTCGCGCACGATGAAGCCGGCCCTGGCCAGCAGTTCCTTCGGCTGGCGGGTGATTTTCTGACCGTGCTGCATGGAGCAGGCGGAGTGATAGGCGACGATGATGCCGAGCTTGTGCACCGGCTCGGGCAAGTCGATGGCGGCGAGATATTCGGTGATGTCCCTGGCCAAGGACGAGACGCGCGCGGCCTTGTCGGCATAGGCCGGATCGAGGCGCAGCATGAAGCCGTAGTCCTTGATGGTCGTGCCGCAGCCGGATGCGGTGATGATGATGGCGTCGAGCCCGCCCTGGTCGATGGCGCGCGTCCAGGCATCGACATTCTGCCTTGCCGAGGCAAGTGCTGCCTCCTCGCGCCCCATATGATGCACCAACGCACCGCAGCAGCCCTCGCCGGGCGGCACCACGACCTCGACACCGAGGCGCGTCAGCAGCGAAATCGTCGTGTCGTTGATGGCGGGATCAAGCACCGACTGCGCGCAGCCGGTGAGGATGGCGACGCGGCCCTTTTTCGTCCCTTGTCCGGCATGGACGCCAGGCGAGGCCATCGGCGAGACCGCCGGGATCGAGGCCGGCGCGAGCTTGAGCATCGCGCCCAGCGGCTTCAGCGCCGGGACCTTTTCGAACAGGCCGATGAACGGTTTGCCCAGCTTTGCCAGTTTGAGCGCGGCGCGAAAACGCTGGGGATAGGGCAGCACGAACGCCAGCATGGCGCGGGTGAGCCGATCGAGCAGCGGCCGCTTGTAGGTCTCCTGGATATGGGCGCGGGCATGGTCGACCAGATGCATGTAGTTGACGCCAGACGGACAGGTGGTCATGCAGGCAAGGCACGACAGGCAGCGGTCGATATGGGTGACGATCTCCTTGTCGGCGGGACGGCCGTTCTCCAGCATGTCCTTGATCAGATAGATGCGCCCGCGCGGCGAGTCCAACTCATTGCCCAATGTCACATAGGTCGGACAGGTGGCGGTGCAGAAACCGCAATGCACGCATTTGCGCAGGATCTTTTCCGATTCAGCAACGTGGGGATCGGCAAGCTGGGCGGATGAGAAATTGGTCTGCATCGCTGATGTCCTAGACCATGCGGCCGGGATTGAGGATGTTCTTGGGGTCGAATTCCTGCTTCAGCCGCTGGCTGAGCGCGGCTAGCGCCGGCGGCTGCGGCTCGAAGACAGGCAGCGCGGCGCGATGGGCAGGGGCAGCGCGCACCAGCGTCGCATGGCCGCCGCCATGTTTGCGCAACAGCCCGCGCAGCAGAGCAGCCTCCGGGTCGCCCCCCTCCATGCGCAACCACACCAACCCACCCTGCCAGTCGTAGAAGGCGCTGACGGCAGCTTGCATGCGCAGCGTCAGCACCATCTGGTGGCCCTGGGCAGGCGTCATCGACACGCGCCAGACCGGTTTTTCGGTAGCGTCGGCGAAAGGCTTGATATCGCGCACGTCACGCCAGATCAGCCTTGAAGCCTCGCCGGCAATCTCCTCCAGCGGCCCGGCCTTGCCGAGCAGCGTCTTCAGCGCAGCGATGCGATAGGCGACGGAAGGGCCAAAGCCTTCGACGCGCAGCAACGTGGCGGCTTCGCTGCCGAGCGCGCCGCCGGCGACACGCGCGGCGATCCGCTCCGGCAAATGGGCGGCGCTCGAGACTTCCGCGCTGGATCCGAGCGCCAGCGCCATGGCGCTTGCCGCGGCATCGTCGAGCAGCCCACGCACGGCGAGCGTCACCTCGGTCTCGGCTGATGGCAGCACCTTGAAGGTAACGTCGGTGAACACGGCCAGCGTGCCCCAGCTGTTGGCCATCAGCTTCGACATGTCGTAGCCGGTGACATTCTTGACCACGCGGCCGCCCGACTTGAAAGCCTCGCCACGCCCGGACACGACATTGATACCCAGTATGTGGTCGCGCGCCGCACCCGCCTTGAGCCGGCGCGGACCCGAAAGGTTGGCGGCGAGCACGCCGCCGATGGTGCCCTTTCCCGGCTCGCCACCGAGCAGCGGACCGCAATCCATCGGCTCGAAGGCAAGCTGCTGGCCGTTTTCCGCCAGCAACCTTTCGATCTCGGCCAAGGGTGTGCCGGCCTTTGCCGACAGCACCAGTTCGGCGGGTTCGTAGAGCGTGACGCCGGTGAGTTTCGACAGGTCGAGGGTGTGCTCCGTCTGCAGCGGACGGCCGATGCCGCGCTTGGAGCCATGGCCAAGGATTTCGAGTGGTGATTCTTCCGCCGCCGCCCATTGGACGGTGGAGAGGACTTCGGATGAAGTGGCGGGGGTGAAGGTGGTCATGTTCGCGCCTGGTTCCTCGCCCCCGCAAGGCGGGTGAGAAGAGATAAGTCGCGATCCAGCGCCAACGAGCGAATTTGAACCCCCATCAAAACCTCGGAATGTCCGGAAATGCCACCTGCCCCCGGTGCACATGCATGCGGCCGAGTTCGGCGCAGCGCCGCAATTGCGGGAACACTTTTCCCGGATTGAGCAGGTGGTTGGGGTCGAAGGCGCATTTGACGCGCATCTGTTGGTCGAGGTCGACCTGGTTGAACATTTCCGGCATCAGGTCGCGTTTCTCGACCCCCACCCCGTGCTCGCCTGTCAGCACGCCGCCGACCTTGACGCAGAGCCGCAATATGTCGGCGCCAAAACTTTCGGCCTTGTCGAGTTCGCCCGGCACATTGGCGTCGTAGAGGATCAACGGGTGCAGATTGCCGTCGCCGGCATGGAAGACATTGGCGACGCCGAGCCCGTATTTTTCCGACAGCTCACGCATGCCGGCGAGCACGCGCGGCAGTTCCTTGCGCGGGATGGTGCCGTCCATGCAGTAATAATCGGGTGAGATGCGGCCGACCGCCGGGAAGGCCGCCTTGCGGCCAGCCCAGAAACTCAGCCGCTCCTGCTCGGACTGCGAGATCCGACAGGTGGTCGAGCCATTGCCTATGGCGATCGCCTCGACCGCGGTGATGAGGTGATCGACCTCGACGCCCGGCCCATCGAGTTCGACGATCAGCAGTGCCTCGACATCGAGGGGATAGCCGGCATGGACGAAATCTTCCGCCGCATGGATCGCCGGCCGGTCCATCATTTCCATGCCGCCCGGAATGATGCCGGCGCCGATGATGTCGGCGACGCACTGGCCGCCCTGCTCGCTGGTCGGGAAGCCGATCAGCAGGGCGCGCGCCGTCTCCGGTTTCTTGAGGATGCGGACCGTGACCTCGGTGACGACGCCAAGCAGGCCTTCGGAACCGGTCATAACACCGAGCAGGTCGTAGCCTTCGGCGTCGAGATGGCTGCCGCCAAGCCGCACCACCTCGCCATTCATCAGCACCATCTCGATGCCGAGCACATTGTTGGCGGTGAGGCCGTATTTCAGGCAGTGCACGCCGCCGGAATTTTCCGCGACATTGCCGCCGATCGAACAGGCGATCTGGGAGGATGGATCGGGGGCGTAGTAAAAGCCCTCCTGCTCGACGGCGGTGGTGATGCCGAGATTGGTGACGCCCGGCTGGGCGACGACGATGCGGTTGGGAAAATCGATCGCAAGGATGCGGTTGAAGCGGCTCATCACCAGCAGCACCGCATCTTCGAGCGGCAGCGCGCCGCCCGACAGCGAGGTGCCGGAGCCGCGCGGCACGACGCGGATGTTGCGGTCGTTGCAGTATTTCAGGACCCGGGAAACCTGCGCCACCGTTTCGGGCAGCACGACGACAAGCGGCAATTGCCGATAGGCGGTCAGGCCATCGCTCTCGAAGGCGCGCATGGCATTGGCCGCGTCGACCACGCCCTCGCCCGGCACGATGATGCGCATGTCGGCAACGATCTCGTCGCGCCGGCGCAGCGTGGCGTCGTCTGGTTTCGGCATGGCCAGACCGGACATCAGCAGCCTCATTTTTCTTGACTGGTCAAAATCTTTTACCAGTGAGGCGCATTGTTTGCAAATGCTGAGGCGATGGATCAACCGGTATCAGGGTCGCGACAAGCTTCCGCAGCGGCAATCTGCCGCTATTCGCCCGGGTGCTTCGCCGGCTCGGAATGCATCTGGCGCACACGGCGCACGCCCCACCAGACCAGCAGGATGGCGACCGGCACGGAGGCCGCGGTGACGACCTCGGGCGCGAAAGCATGGCCGAAGACCGAGGCGCCCTTGGCGACGTAGCCGATAAGGCCGACGACATAGTAGGAGACGGCGGCGACCGAGAGGCCTTCGACGGTCTGCTGCAGACGCAGTTGCAGGCGGGCGCGATTGTTCATCGACGCGAGCAGGTCGCGGTTTTGCTTCTCGACCTCGACATCGACCCATGTGCGGAGCAGCGTCGTGGCACGGGTCAGCTTTCGCGACAGATTGGCTTGCCGCTCCTCGACCGAGCGGCAGGTGCGCATGGCTGGTGCAACGCGGCGTTGCAGGAAGCCACCCCAGGTGTCGTAGCCGGGCACGGCCTCTTCCTCGAGCGCCTCCAGCCGCTCGACGACGATACCGTCATAGGCACGGCTGGCGCCAAAACGGTAGAGGCTGGATGCGGCGTCGGCCTCAAGTTCGGCGGCAAGTTCGGTCAGGTCGGCCAGCAAAGTCTGGCTATCGCGGGTCTCGGCGACCTTCATTTCCAGCGTGGTCTGCGCCAACCTGTCCTCGATGCGGCGGGCGCGGCCCGACAAGGTCAGCGCCAGCGGCAGGCCAAGCATGGCCAGCGTCCGGTAGGTCTCGATGTCGATCAGCCGTTGCGACAGCGCTCCGGTGCGCGCCGGCGTCAGGCCGCGATCAAGCACCAATATGCGGGTCATGCCGTCGCCGTCCTGGCGGAAGTCGGTAACGATGGCGGCATTGCCGCGCTCGACCAGCGAATAGCACAGGCTGGTCGGGTCGAAAGCGGCGATCAGCCGCTCGCTTGCCTGCGTCCATTTGCGGATTTCGAGCCGGATGCCCGAGATGACGGTGCCCGGCGGCGAAAAGCCGTTGCCGAAGGGGGTATCCTCCTGCGCCCTGCCGCTTTCGGAAAGCGGCCCTTCCCACAGATAGGTCGAGAATTCCGTATGCCGCTCCCAGCGCAGCGAGCCCTTGCCCCATTTCATGGCGTGGTGACGGGCCTGGCGGTCGGGTGCGGCAATGCCGAGGCGCCGCGACAGTTCGGAAAGCACGGCATGGTCGACGCCGGAGCCGCCCTCGGTCATGAAAGCGAGTTGCACCAGGACGCGCGGCTTGTCGATCAGCGGATGCGGCCGGGCGTGCACCTCTCCCAGCGCACCAGGCCGGCCCTCATGCGCGGGGAAACCCATGACGCTGCCCTTGGCGCGCGGCTGGAACTCGAGATTGGACGGGTCGTCTGACACGGCTTGTCCCCCGGGTTTCTGTGAACCCTCTTGTGTTCGCGTCCCTCTAGGGCCAATCCCCTGAGGACGCAAACGGCAAAGTTAGCCGAAGATGATACAGCCTTGGGCGGCGAAACCGACGCGCTTCGGCCAATTGGATAAATAATTTGACCAGTTGGCGACGCAGGCTTTATCCTGCGCGACAGCGGTTCACCTTCCAGGCACACCTGTTGAGCGACATTTTTTCCAGGATCGAGCATTCGCGCACCGCCGACGAGGTGGTGCAGCAGATCGAGAGCCTCATCCTCGAAGGCGTGCTGCGCACCGGCGACCGGCTGCCGGGCGAACGCGAGCTGGCACGCCAGTTCGACGTGTCGCGGCCGATCCTGCGCGATGCGCTCAAGGCGCTGGAGGGGCGCGGGCTGCTGACGACCAAGGCCGGCGGCGGCACACATGTCGCCGACATTATCGGCCAGTTGTTCGCCAAGCCGGTGGCGGACCTGATCTCGATGCATCGCAAGGCTGTGGCCGATTACCTGGAGTATCGCCGCGAGATCGAAGGCATAGCCGCCGAATATGCGGCGCGGCGCGCCACCCCGGAAGACCTTGCTCTGCTCGACCGGATCATGGCGCGCATGGACGAGGCACACCGCACCGGCGATTTCGACGACGAGGCCGAGATCGACGTCGAATTCCATCAGGCGATCTGCGAATGCGCGCACAACATCCTGCTCTTGCACACGCTGCGCTCATGCTACAGGCTTTTGTCGGAAGGCGTATTCCAGAACCGGCTGCTGGTCTTCACCGTGCCTGGCGCGCGCGAGGCGCTGCTGGCGCAGCACAAGGCGATCCATGCGGCGGTCAAGGCCGGCGATCCGGCCGGCGCCCGCCAGGCGGCGATGGACCACATGACCTATGTCGAGCGGTCGATGACCGAAGCCGAGCGCAGCGGCGACTGGCAACGCGTGTCGCGGCTGCGGCTGCGGCAGCGCTTGGAAGCCGGCGATACCGAACCAGCACGCAGACGCTCCTAGAGGGGACCACCATGAGCGAGATTCTCACCATTGCAGACCTTAAGGACCTCGCCCGCCGGCGCGTGCCGAAGATGTTTTTCGACTATGCCGATTCGGGCGCGTGGACCGAGAGCACCTATCGGGCCAACGAGGAAGACTTCCAGAAGATCAAGTTCCGCCAGCGCGTGCTGGTCGACATGAGCAACCGCTCGCTGGAATCGACCATGATCGGCGAGAAAGTGTCGATGCCCGTGGCGCTGGCGCCGACCGGCATGACCGGCATGCAACACGCCGATGGCGAGATGCTGGCCGCTCGGGCGGCCGAGGAATTCGGCGTGCCCTTCACCCTGTCGACGATGAGCATCTGCTCGATCGAGGATGTCGCCTCGGTGACGAAGAAGCCGTTCTGGTTCCAGCTCTATGTGCTGCGCGACAAGGATTTCGTGCTCGATCTGATCGATCGGGCGAAGGCGGCGAAATGCTCGGCGCTGGTGCTTACGCTCGACCTGCAGATCCTCGGCCAGCGGCACAAGGATGTCCGCAACGGGCTTTCGGCACCGCCCAAGATGACGCTGGCCAACATCATCGACCTGGCCTCGAAGCCGCGCTGGTGCCTGGGCATAGCCGGCACCAAGCGACGCACCTTCCGCAACATCGTCGGCCACGCCAAGGGTGTCGGCGACGTCTCGTCGCTGTCGTCGTGGACAACGGAGCAGTTCGACCCGCAGCTGTCGTGGAAGGATGTCGCCTGGATCAAGGAACGCTGGGGCGGCAAGTTGATCCTAAAAGGCATTCTCGACAAGGAGGATGCGCTGATGGCGGCCAAGACCGGCGCCGACGCGATCGTGGTTTCCAACCATGGCGGCCGCCAGCTCGATGGCGCGTCGTCCTCGATCATGGCGCTGGAGGAGATCGCCGATGCGGTCGGGGACCAGATCGAAGTGCATATGGATGGGGGCATCCGCTCCGGACAGGATGTGCTGAAGGCGCTATGCCTCGGCGCCAAGGGCACCTATATCGGCCGGCCATTTCTTTACGGCCTCGGCGCTCTCGGCAAGGAAGGGGTTACCAAAGCGTTGGAAATCATCCGCAAGGAGATGGACATCACGCTGGCGCTGTGCGGAAAGCGTCTGGTCACCGACATGGGGAAGGACCAGCTCCGGCGCCAGGGTCCGGTGACGGCCTGACCACGGAGACCACGAGGCGTTGGCGGAAACCGGCATCCATTTTCTCGACGCGCACGGGCCGGAGGGTGTGCGTCTCTATGCAATCGGCGACGTCCATGGCCGGCTCGATCTGCTGGCCGCCATGCACAAGCGGATCGAGAGCGAGCTGGAGTGGAAACCGGTTCGCGACTGGCGGGTGATCCACCTCGGCGACTATGTCGACCGCGGGCCGGATTCCAAGGGTGTGATCGATTTTCTGATCGCGGCGCGAGAACGCGATCCGCGCCATCTGATGCTGGCCGGCAATCACGACATCGGCTTTCTCGACTTTCTCCGGACCCCCGATCCGGAAGGGCTGTTCATGCGCTATGGCGGCGTCCAGACGGCGCTTTCCTATGGCGTGTCGCTCACCGCCGATGCCAGCTGGTTCGGCAAGACGGAGACGATCAAACGGGGACATGCGGCGCTGCTCGAGGCGATGCCTGCAGGCCATGTCGATTTCCTGCGCTCGCTGCCGTTCTCATTGACATCAGGCGACTTCTTCTTCTGCCATGCCGGCATCAGGCCGGGCATTGCGCTGGACAAGCAAGACCCGCAGGACCTGATCTGGATCCGCGACGTTTTCCATGATCACACCGGCTTGTTCCCGAAGATCGTGGTGCACGGCCACACGCCCGTCCCCGAGGCGGAAGTGATGGCCAACCGCGTCAATGTCGACACGCTTGCCTGGCAATCAGGCATGCTGACCGCGCTCGTCGTCGACGGTGCGGACAAACGCATCCTGGAAATGGCGATAAAGGAAGCCTGAGCCGCGCCGCAGGAGGCGCCGCCAGCCGGCTTTAGCGAAGCGAGGCGGTGACGCCGTAGCCGTCGACGGCGTTATGGTTGTTGGCGGCATCGGCGGAATAGATACCTAGGCCGCACAGCACGATGGCGGACAACATGGCAAAGGACAGAAGCGCTGCTTTCACGGACGTCATCTCTTGTTGAGCTTCCTGCATCTGTGCACCAGGCGGTTACCAATGCGTTGAAACGGAGAATTCGCTTCAAAGTTTCGACGATTTCGCGCTTCTAAGCGCGTTCTGTATCGGAGGTGTGTCGCACGGGTCACATAAAAGGTTCATCGCGGTTGCACAGCCGATGCAGAGCGCGCGCCTTCTAGGATGGCGGGCGAACACAAGCCAAGGATGAAAGGGGTTTTCCCCAACCGGTTTCACGGCTTCGTGCCAATAATGTCACGCGGAGCGCGAGGGCAGGCTCCTAAAGGGCGTCGCGTATTAACGGATAGATGCGCCGCGCTTTCGGTGCTTTATGCATGTCGTTCGCCCAAACCGGAGCGACTTTTGGGCGATATGCATTAGATCGTGGCCACCCAGGCGCGGGCTATCGCCAGGCCGGCGGCATCGGCGTCGGGACCGTTGCGGGCCATTTCGCCGTCGAGCTTGTCCTCCCAGTCGGGATGCAGCGCGGCGATGGTCGGCGCGAACGCGGTGCTCCAGTCCTTCACCATGGGCCGGTCGGCCTCGAAATGGAACTGGAAGCCATAAACGGCACGACCGACGCGAAACGCCTGGTTTTCGGCGACATCGTTGCCGGCGAGCCGGATGGCGTTTTGCGGCAGCACGAACGTGTCGTCATGCCACTGGAAGATCGGAAATTTCTCCGGCAGCGCACCCAGCACAGGATCGGCCTTGGCGTCCGGCGTCAGCGACACGCCGCGCCAGCCGAATTCATTGGCGCCGCCGATGCGGTTCTCACCGCCGAAGGCCCGGGCGACGAGTTGGCTGCCAAGGCAGATGCCGAGTACCGCGCGGTCCTTCCCGGCGAAATCACGGGTGAGTTCGAGCAGTGCGGGGAAATAGGGATACTCATCATCGGCCAACGCATTCTGGCCGCCACCGAGCACCACCATGGCATCGTGCCCGGCGGCGTCGTCCGGCAGCGGATCGCCTTTGTAGGGAAGGCGCACGTCGAGATCGGCGCCCGCTTCCGCAAGTGCCGCACCGACCTGGCCGAGGCCGGTATTGTCGTAGTTCTGGACCACCAGCACCCGCATCGCAAAATCCTGCTGACATGAAAATGACGGGACGAGCGATATCATGCTGTCCATATCGCAGCCAAGAAGCGTGTTCGGGGAGAAAACTATGCCACTGCAGAACCGGGTCGATCCGTTCGGCGCCATCCACGCCGTGCCCGAACGCG
This sequence comes from Mesorhizobium erdmanii, assembly GCF_013170725.1. Classification (NCBI taxonomy): domain Bacteria; kingdom Pseudomonadati; phylum Pseudomonadota; class Alphaproteobacteria; order Hyphomicrobiales; family Phyllobacteriaceae; genus Mesorhizobium; species Mesorhizobium erdmanii. The sequence continues at coordinate 5,716,992 of NZ_CP033361.1, forward strand.
GCCTGTTCACGGGCAATCGCGGCATCATCCACGATCCCGAGACCAGGACGCTGCTGAGGAAGCGCTGGGCGCTTCAGGCCTGGATTATCTGCGTATGCCAATTCCGCAATGTGCGGCGCGAGCCGATGGGCAGAAATCGTGCCGGCGGCAAGGCTGGTTGGACAGAGCTGTTCTTCCTCGACGAAGTGACGGCGCTGGCCGCCGGACATCGCCCCTGCTTTTTCTGTCAGCGCGAACGGGCCAAGGATTTTGTCGGCCGCTTCGGCGAAGCCTTCGGCATCGCCGAGCCGCGCGCGCCCCAGGTCGACAAACGGCTGCACAGGGAACGGCTGGCGTCCGGCGGCAAGCCAACTGTCGTTGTCGTTGAAGACTTTCGCGACCTGCCGGACGGCACCATGGTTGCGAATGGCGGCACGGCCTATGCCCTGCGCGGTGGCAAGGCACTGCGTTGGTCATTTGCCGGGTACGGCCCACCCGCCGATTTCGGCTCCCTGGACGAAAAGACACTTTCGCTGCTCACTCCAGCAACGACGCTCGATGTCCTGCGTCATGGCTTCCGGCCGGTGTGGCACCCGTCCGCCGAGACTTGACGCCGGCGGCCGGCTCGCCCATTCCTCGGCGATGCGCGCCAATTACAAGATGCAACGCCTGTTCGTGCCTGACGACCTCGCGCCCGATGTGGAGTTCGATGCCGGGCAGCAGCAGAGCCATTATCTCATGCATGTCCTGCGGCTCGCCGAAGGCGCGGAAATCCTGGTCTTCAATGGCCGCGATGGCGAATGGTCGGCGGCCATCGCGGCGAAGTCGAAGAAAGCAGTCAAACTCAGGGTGTTGGCATCGCAGCGGCCGCAACCGCCCCTGCCCGACCTCATCTACTGTTTCGCGCCGTTGAAGCAGGGCCGGCTGGATTATCTTGTGCAGAAGGCGGTCGAGATGGGCGCCGGGATCCTGCAACCGGTCATCACCCAGCACACGCAAGTGGCCAAGCCGTCCATCGACCGATTGCGTGCCAATGTCGTCGAGGCGGCCGAACAATGCGGCATCCTAGCGGTGCCTCAGCTTCGCGAGGCGGAAAAGTTCGAGCGCCTGTTGACCGGCTGGGACAAGGAGCGGCGGCTGGTCTTCTGCGACGAGGATGCCTCGACCAACAATCCGCTGCCGGCCTTGCAGGCCATTAAGGAGAAGAAACTCGGGCTGCTGGTCGGGCCCGAGGGCGGCTTTTCCGACGACGAGCGCAAGATGTTGCGCGCCCTTCCCTTCGTGACCGCCATTCCGCTCGGACCACGCATCCTGCGCGCCGACACCGCGGCCGTGGCCGCCCTTGCGGTGATGCAGGCAACTGTCGGAGACTGGTAGGACTGCTTTTCTTGCAAGGAGGCGGCCCGGATCGTGGCCTTCAATTCCTCTTGACCTGTGGCTCAGGATTTTTCGCTTGATCGGCTGCTAACATTTCGTCCATCTACCGCCGGCGGTCATCCGACCGCCTCTGAGGGCACAGTGATGGCGCGCGACACAACCGATTTCCGGCCGATCGAAGGCGTCGACGAACTCGTCGAGCACCTGGCCGAGGGCAACAAACCGCGCGACAAATGGCGCATCGGTACCGAGCACGAGAAGTTTCCCTTCTATGTCGATGGCAACGCGCCGGTCCCGTATGGCGGCGAGCGCGGCATCCGCGCCATCCTCGAAGGCATGCAGACAAAGCTCGGCTGGGATCCGATCATCGACGATGGCCGCATCATCGGCCTGGTCGAGCCGACTGGACAGGGCGCGATCTCGCTCGAGCCCGGCGGCCAGTTCGAGCTTTCCGGCGCGCCGCTGGAGACGATCCATCAGACCTGCCGCGAGGGCAATGCGCATCTGGCACAGGTGCGCGAGATCGCCGAGCCGATGGGCATCCGCTTCCTCGGCCTCGGCGGCAGCCCGAAATGGTCGCTGGCCGAGACGCCTAAAATGCCGAAGTCGCGCTATGAGATCATGACGCGCTACATGCCCAAGGTCGGCACCAAGGGTCTCGACATGATGTACCGCACCTGCACGATCCAGGTGAACCTCGACTTCGAGAGCGAAGCCGACATGCGTCGCAAGATGCAGGTGTCGCTGAAGCTGCAGCCGCTGTCGACGGCGCTGTTCGCCAACTCACCCTTCACCGAGAGCCGGCCGAACGGCCTGCAAAGCTGGCGCGGCGACATCTGGCGCGACACCGACAACCAGCGCTCGGGCCTGCTCGAATTCTGTTTCTCGCCCGATTTCGGGTTCGCCGACTATGTCGAATGGGCGCTCGACGTGCCGATGTATTTCGTCATCCGCGACGGCCGCTATCACGACATGACGCACATCACCTTCCGCCAGTTCATGGCCGGTGCCGCCCGAAACGAAGTGCCGGACGGGCTGCCAACGATGGGCGACTGGGCGAACCATTTGTCGACGCTGTTCCCCGACGTACGGCTGAAGCGGTTCCTGGAAATGCGCGGGGCCGACGGCGGACCGTGGCGTCGCATCTGCGCGTTGCCTGCCTTCTGGGTCGGGCTGCTCTATGACGAGGCGGCACTCGATGCGGCGGAGGCGCTGACCGCGAGTTGGACCTACAAGGAAGTGCTGGCCATGCGCAACGCTGTGCCGGAACTCGGCATTGCCGCGCCCTTCCGCAACACCACGCTGCGCGAGATCGCACGCGACGTCATGGCCATTTCGCGCACCGGGTTGAAAAATCGCGGCAAGAAGAACCGCGACGGCTATGACGAAACCTCGTTCCTCAACACTTTGGACGAAGTGGTAGCGCGCGGCACCACCAGCGCCGAGGAGATGCTTTCGGCCTACCACACGCGCTGGGGCGGCTCGATCGAGCCGGTGTTCATGGAATACGCCTACTAGCCCTGCGGCAAAAGCCGCTTCAATCGAGCGTTGAAACGAATTAGGCTCTCCTCCGAGGAATTCAGGAGGAGAAGCCGATGCCTACCTTGTTCGACATGCTGGCGCAGGCCCAGAACGGCAACGGCATGCAGGCGCTTGCCCAGCAATACGGGCTTTCGATGCAGCAGACACAGGCGGCGGTCGCCGCCCTGCTGCCGGCCTTCTCGCAGGGGCTGCAACGCAACACCGCCGATCCCTACGGGCTCGGCGCCTTCATGACGGCGATGGCAAGCGGCCAGCACGCCAAGTATTTCGAGGACGCGACCCGGGCCTTCTCGGCGCAAGGCGTCGACGAAGGCAATGGCATTCTCGGACATCTGTTCGGCTCGAAGGACCTGTCACGCGCCGTGGCCAACCAGGCGGCGCAAGCAAGCGGCGTCAGCCAGCAGATCCTGCAGCAGATGCTGCCGGCGATCGCCTCGATGGTGATGGGTGGCCTGTTCAAGCAGACGACAAATCAGATGCAGGCCGCCGGCGGTTTTGGCGGCGGCAACAATCCACTTGGTGAGATCATCGAGCAGATGATGCGACAAGGCGGCATGCAGGCGCCGGCTCCGCAGGCACCGCCGCCGCAGACCCCGATGGACAACCCGCTTGGCAAGGTCTTGCAGGACATGTTCGGCGGGGGTGCCCCACAGCCGCAAAGCCAGCCGCAGCCAGCACCCAATCCCTATGGTGACAATCCGTTGGGCAAGGTGCTGCAGGACATGTTCGGTGGCGGCGCCCCGCAGCCACAAGGCCGGACGCAGCAGCAGCCGCAACAGACGCAAAGCCCCTATGGCGACAACCCGCTGGGCAAAATCTTCGAAGAGATGCTGCGTGGCGGCGGTGGCCTCGGCATGCCTGGTGGGCAGCCGGCGCCGCAGCCTCAGGCACCGCAGCCGCAGGCCAACCCGAGCGGCAAGCCGAGGAATCCGTTCGACGATATCTTCGGCAAGATGTTCGAGACCGGCGCCCAGCAGCGTGACGAATACCAGAAGGGCGTGGAGACGATCTTCGACCAATTCAAGCGAGATATGGACCGGCGGTAGGTGCCGGGCCAGTGGCCATTTCCGATAAAGCCAAAAAAGAAAAGCCCGGTCCTTGGGAGGACCGGGCAGCGTGCAGGCGGGCCGGCGGGGAACCGGCAGGGAGTGGGAGCCTGCATGAACCTTGGTCGCGCTGAACCCCGAAAAGGTTCAACAGGACCGAAACTCTGACGATCAGGCCACCTTGCGGGCGATGTCCTCGATCGTCTCGACACGATCGCTGGCGATTTCACGCAGGATCGCCGTCGGGTCGCGGCCGAACGGCACGTCTATGGCCACATGCAGGTCGGCGCGCGTAAGGCCGATATCGGCAAGCTCGGCGTCCGACATCTCGCCAAGACGGTAGAAGGCGCGACGGTTTTTCCAGGCGCGGTAGAAATTGACGACGGTATTGGCCACGCGCATCGCAACGGCCGGACGCGAGGTGATGCGCGAGGTCTCGGTGGCGAAATCGATCGTGGTCATGTCGGTCTCCTTCAGACTCGAACGGACGAAACCAGCCCAGCGACGCCGATGACAGCGGCCGCTCCGGTCCCAATTCACATGCCTTCATGTGGACAATGCCAATTTGCCATCAGCCGATTGATTAATCCAACGAATGTTTCTAATCTTTAGCATCAACACCAGTGATGGATCATGCCGATGAAAGCGCCGCTCGATCTCGATCAGTTGCAGACCTTCATCTCGATTGCCGACACCGGCAGCTTCACGCGGGCGGCCGAAGAGGTGCTGCGCACGCAATCGGCGGTGTCGATGCAGATGCGCCGGCTAGAGGAGCGGATCGGCAAGCCGCTGTTCGAGAAGGAAGGGCGCACCAACAAACTGACCGAGGAAGGCGACAAGCTGCTTTCCTATGCAAGGCGGCTGCTTTACCTCAACCGCGAAACGCTCGCCGCCTTCGACGACCAGCGGCTCGAGGGCACGATCCGCATCGGCACGCCGGACGACTATGCCGACCGTTTCCTACCGGAGATCATGGCGCGTTTCACGCGCTCCAATCCGCGCGTCGAACTGACCGTGATCTGCGAGCCGACGCCGGGGCTGGTCGAGCATATCAAGCGCGGCAATCTCGACCTGGCGCTGGTCACGCACAATGACGTGCGCGGCCAGTCGGAAGTGGTGCGGCGCGAACCGCTGCTGTGGGTCACCTCGGCCAACCATGCGACGCACGAACAAGTGACGCTGCCGATGGCCTTTGGCCGGCCGAACTGCATCTGGCGGCGCGCCGCCGTCGATGTGCTGGACCAGCAGAACCGCGACTACCGCATACTGTTCACCAGCTTCTCGGCGACCGTGATCACCGCCGCCGTCCTTTCGGGCCTGGCGATCTCGGTGCTGCCGGAATGCGCGCTCAGGCCCGGCATGCGGGTGCTGGGCGACGCCGACGGCTTCGGCGCCCTGCCCGACTGCCGCATCGGCATCATGCGCGGCCAGACCTCGCGGCCGGAGATCGTCGATGCGCTCGCCCGCCACATCTCCGAGAGCCTGGACAACATCTCGGTGCCGCTTGGCGAGGAGACGGGATCATTCGACTTCGCAGCCCTGGCCTTCGCCAAGATGAAGCGGACGAGACCGAACCAGATCCTGCCCGGCTGGTAGGAAGCATCAGGGGGTCATGACACACTGGCCCCACACGGGCGCCTTGACGTGAGGCGCCAACCGGCCCCCAATCGACCGATGAGCGAAGCAGCAACCGAATCACGTACCAACGCCACCGAATACACGGTGAGCGAGATCTCCGGCGCGCTGAAACGCACGGTCGAGGACGTCTTCGGCAATGTGCGGGTGCGCGGCGAAATCTCGGGCTATCGCGGCCCGCACTCCTCAGGCCATGCCTATTTCGCGCTGAAGGACGACCGCGCCCGGCTCGACGCGGTGGTGTGGAAAGGCACGATGAGCCGGCTGAAATTCCGCCCCGAGGAAGGGATGGAGGTGATCGCCACCGGCAAGCTCACCACCTATCCCGGCAAGTCCAACTACCAGATCGTCATCGACAATCTGGAGCCTGCCGGCGCCGGGGCGCTGATGGCGCTGCTGGAAGAGCGCAAGCGCCGACTGCAGGCGGAAGGGCTTTTCGAGGCCGGCCGCAAACGCCGGCTGCCTTTCATGCCACGCGTCATAGGCGTCGTCACCTCGCCGACCGGGTCCGTCATCCGCGACATCATCCATCGCATCAAGGACCGCTTTCCGCTGCATGTGCTGGTCTGGCCGGTGCGCGTGCAGGGCGAGACCGCGAGCGTTGAAGTGACCAATGCCGTCACAGGCTTCAACGCACTGGCCTGGGATGGTGCCATCCAGCGTCCCGATCTCTTGATCGTGGCGCGCGGCGGCGGCAGCCTCGAGGATCTGTGGGGGTTCAACGATGAGGCGCTGGCCCGCGCCGTCGCCGCCTCCGGCATTCCGGTGATTTCCGCCGTCGGCCACGAGACCGACTGGACACTGATCGACCTCGTCGCGGATGTGCGGGCGCCGACACCGACGGGCGCCGCCGAAATCGCCGTGCCGGTGAAGGCCGACCTCGAAGCGGCGCTGGCCAGCCTCGGCGCCAGGCTCAAGGCGGCCATCTCACGCAATTTCGAACGCAAGCGGCAGGCTGCACGTGCGGCGGCGCGCGCTCTGCCGTCGCCCGATCAATTGCTGGCGCTGCCGCGCCGGCGCCTCGACGAGGCGACATCGAGGCTCGGCCGTGGCTTGTCAGTCAGTGTCGATCGCAAGCGCGCACGGCTTCAGGGCCAAAGGCTGACGCCGGCCACGCTGTCACGGCGCATGAACGAGGCCCGCACCCTGACCGGTCGTGACCTTGCCCGCGCGCAGGCGGCGTTCTTTGCCATCGTGCGCGAACGACGCACGCGGTTTGCGCGAAGCGCGGCGCGACTCTCGCCGGCGCCGATCGCGCGCCGCCAGAAACAGCAGGCCGACACACTGGCGGCGCTCGCCAGACGGCAGGATCGGGTCATCTCGCTGCGGCTGGAACGCCTGCGTGGCCAGTTGAGCCAGGCCGAGCGCCTGTTGACCACGCTTTCGCACAAGGCCGTTCTGGCGCGCGGCTTCGCGCTGGTGAAGGATGCCGACGGCGCCGTTATCAAGCAGGCCGCCGATGTGGCGTCGGGGATGGTGCTTTCGCTGGAGTTCGCGGACGGGACGGCGGACGCGGTGGCAACCAGCGGTGCGGCGCGGCCGAAGCCGGTTGCCAGGCCGGCGGTCAAGGCGAAAGAACCCGGCAATCAGGGATCTCTGTTCTGATCATGACCGACAATCCGCACCATCAGGCAACGCCCGGCGGCAAGCCGCGCGCGCGAAGCTTCGGCATCGGCTTCGACGGAATAGCCGGGCCGTTCAACGCCATCACCGACGTCTCAGGCGTCGCGGTCGGCTATGCGACGCTGATTTCCGGCGACGGCGCGCTCGTCGTCGGCAAGGGACCGGTGCGCACCGGTGTCACCGCGATCCTGCCCAGGCCGCGCGCCGACCTCGCCACGCCGGTCTTCGCCGGCATTTTCAGCCAGAACGGCAATGGCGAACTGACGGGCTCGCACATCGTCGAGGAAACCGGCGCCTTCAACTTCCCGATCACCATCACCAACACGCATTCCTGCGGTGTTTCGCGTGATGGCACGCTGCGCTGGATGAACCTGGTGCTGCCGGCCGCGCTCGACAGCGGCTGGGGCCTGCCGGTGGCGGCGGAGACCTATGACGGCTTCCTCAATGACATAAACGGCCACCATCTGACATCAGAGCATGTCGCGGAAGCGCTTGACGGCGCGGCCGGCGGTCCGATCGAGGAAGGCAGCGTCGGTGGCGGTACCGGCATGATCACCTTCGGCTTCAAGGCCGGCTCGGGCACGGCATCGCGCATCGTTGGATGGCAGGGACATTCCTACACGGTCGGCGCCTTCGTGCAGTCGAATTTCGGCAAGCGGCGCAATTTTACCCTTCGTGGCCTGCGCGCTGGGTCCGAACTCGCGGAGCCGGCGATCCGCGAAGGCACGCCACGTGCCGAAAAGGGCTCGATCATCGCCGTTGTCGCCACCGACGCGCCGTTCCTGCCGCATCAGATGAAGCGGCTGGCTCGCCGCGTGCCGCTCGGCGTCGCCATGACCGGCGGTTTCGGCTACCACAGCTCGGGCGACATCTTTATCGCCTTCTCGACAGCCAATCCTGCCGCGGCACTGGCACCGTCCGGCCGGATCGCAAATGCCGATTTCATTCCGGACACAGACATCGACGCGTTTTTCGATGCCGTGATCCAGGCAGTAGAGGAATCGATCCTCAACGCCCTGATCGCCAATGACGACATGACCGGGCGCGACGGCAATTTCGTGCCGGCGCTGCCGAAGGCTTGGTTGAAAGAAAGGTTTGGGCTGAAAGAAAGTTTGGGCTGAAGGAAAAGCTCGGCTGAGATGAAAACGCGGCCAAAAAGCCCGCGCGTTCGCAAAGACTGGCCGCTAAAAACTATTCCGCGGCCTTGCTGGCCGCATGCTCGTGCTCGTCGGCCTCGGCGGCTTCCTCAAGCCGGGACGCAATGAGTTCCTGGATATCGCCGACTTCTTCCTGGATGTCCTCCAGGGGAATACCGACTTCGGCAGCCTTGGCGGCACATTCCTTGGCTAATGTCTCGGCTTGCTTGTCGATCCGGGCCTGGGACTGGCAATGGACCTTTTCGCCGATCCATCCCCGCAAGAACTCGATCGCGTGTTCACTCATACTGCTGTTCCCTGGCGGCAAAGCCGGTTGGTAATCATAAACGTCGGCATCCCGCAAAGGATGCATCCTGCCATTCCAACCGAGTCGCGGCCAGCCGGCAAGTCAATGCCGTCCAAGGTCCACAGAGGCGAAGGAAATCGAGGGATGAAGAACATTTTCTGATTCTGAAGGACTGTACCGTTGGCGGGATCTGCCCGCTGCGAGCAATTGCTTCTACCTGTTACGGCTTTCAGTCCGTTTCTTAATCTCAATGGCTGTCGCTACAGCCGCCTTTGACGTTGCACTTCCAGGCGCGAGCCAGCGAAGCCGCCGCTATATAGTGATATCCTCATGCAATGTCGACTCCTCCAACCGTGCCCACGGCTTGCACCAAAGTCGCACCCGCGCACCCCGTCAGAAGGTCTCGACCCAAGGCCTCAACTCCATTTCCCAGGTCCAGGCGCTGCGGTGTTGGCGATGGATAGAGAGATAGGCCTCGGCAATCGCGTCCGGCGCCAGCCGGCGATCCTGCGTATCTGTCTCCTGCCCGGACGCGGCCGAGGCAATGGCGCCATCGATGATGAAATGCGCGACGTGGATATTCTTCGGTGCCAGTTCACGGGCCATGGACTGAGCCAGCCCGCGCAAGCCGAATTTCGGCATGGCAAAACCGGCGGAGCCGGCAAAGCCCTTCACGCTGGCCGTGGCCCCGGTGAAGAGAATCGAGCCCGAACCCAGAGCCACCAGCCGCCGGGCCGCCTGCTGGCCGACCAGGAACCCGCCATAGGCCCCAACCAGCAAAGCCTGCCGGACCGCCTCGGGATCAAGCTCCGCTATCGGTCCGCGGGCGCGTCCGCTGGCGTTGAAAATCGCCAGCGAGAGCGGACCGGCCTTGTCGGCGACATCGAACAGACGCTCCACCGAAGCGGGATCGGAGACATCGGTTGCCACGACCTGCGCGCCTGTCTCGCCCCGCAATGCGTCAAGCTTTTCGACATTGCGGGCGGCCAGAACGACGCTGAACCCTTGCTTGGCGAGAAGGCGCGCCAGCGAGGCGCTCAAACCGGAGCCTGCACCGGCGATGACGGCGACATTGGATGTCATGAGACCTCTCCTTCTTTCGGCGGGACTGCTGTCGATGGCTGGCGAATGAGCTGTGTCGGAGATTGCCGGATCTGCACGACGGCGGCAACGCCGACGGCACCTAAAGCGCGTCGCGTTGAGACGGATTCATGCGATGCGCGTTGGGGGGCTTTGTTATTATGCATGTCGTTCGCCCAAAACCGACATCACTTTCGGGCGACGTGCATGAGAAAAATGGCCGGGCGCGAAAACGGCCCGGCCAAAAAAAGAAGGTCATAACCTTCAGAGGGGAACACCGCTCGGCGAAATGGGAGGAAAACACCGAACGGATTTTTCTCTTTTGAACCGATTCTCGGACAGATACGACGGATAACTTTCTAAATAACGGCCAAGATGGAAAAAACTTGTCCTTTTCAGCCCAAAAGCTCAGCTAACCCGGCTTTCCCTTTCGAGCAAATCCGCATAATGGCGCCGCGCGACATCAGGATGCGAGCGCAGCCGGCTTTTCAACACATTGGTTCCGACATCGCGAAACAGCGGATTGTCCGGATCGCTGGCCGGTCCGCGCGCCTGGCCCGCCAATTCCTCGGAAAGCCCAAGCAGCGGGATCGTCGCATCCAGCCTGGCACTGAAGAAGAACGGCACCGAGATGCGCTCGATGCCGGCAGGCGGCGTCACGACACGATGCACGGTCGCGCGCAAATAGCCGTTGGAGGCCAGTTCGAGCAATTCTCCGATATTGACGACGAGCGTGCCGGGAATGGGGTCGACATCGACCCAGCTGCCATCATAGTCGACCTGCAGCCCCTTATTGTCATCCTGGAGCAGCAACGTCAGGAACCCGCCATCCTTGTGCGCGCCGACACCTTGGTCGCCACCGGTTGCATCGCGGCCGGGGTAGCGCACGATCTTCATGCGATGGTTGGGTTCGCTGCTGTAGATCGGGTCGAACGCATCCTCGGGCTGATCGAGCGATTGCGCGAAGGCTTTCAGCAGCCGGATCGCCACGGCCGTCACCTTGCTTTGCCAGGCAAGCAGCGCCGGTTTGAGATCCGGCAGCGCCACGGGCCACTGGTTCGGTCCTTGCAGCCGTGTCCAGGCGGGAACTCCCGGCCCTTGCGCGATCGCCTGGCGTTCGACACCGATGTCGAGTTGTTCGCGCCAGTCCTCCCTCCCCTTGGTCAGTTCACCGCCGGCGCGGGTGTAGCCGCGAAACTGCGAAGACTTGACCATCTCGATCGCCAACTTGTCTGCCTCCGGCAAGGCAAAGAACTGGCGCGATGCGATGAGCACCTCGCTGATCTCGGCCCAGGAAATGCCATGTCCAGCCAGATAGAAAAAACCAATGTCACGCGAAGCGGAACGCAAGTCAGCCAGAAACGTCCGGCGTTCCGACGCGCCTTGCTCAAGACGGCTCAGATCGAGGACAGGTACTATTCTGGGCATATCAAGCTCCTTTCCCAGTGCTTCCGGGCGTTGCTTGACGACACCGCCAGAAAACCCAGCCGATTGAACATGCACGCACTCTTGCGCGACCGTGGCCACGATCAATACGCGCAAGTCTTATCGACTTCGGATGGTCGGGAAAGGAACGATCGGCCCTTCGTCGCGGCCGTGACGAACAATTTTTCCATCCGCAGGAGCAAGCGGATGATGATCGCGATCGGAACGGCGGCGACCTAAAAAAACTGTCGGGGATGTCACATCGGCAAGTCCTCGTTCGTCATGTGGACGGCACCAACAGAAGGAAGCCTACCATGACCGCAAAAATCGACCTCTTCGCCGCCGCCCCTTCGCTGATGAAGAACTGGCAGCGTTCCTCGATCGAGCTCTCCGCCGCCGCCAGCCTCGAGCACAGCCTCACCGAACTGGTGAAGCTGCGTGCCTCGCAGATCAATGGCTGCGCCAACTGCATCAATCTCCACGCCACCGAGGCGCGCGAGAACGGTGAGACCGAGCAGCGCATCTACCTGCTGCCGGCCTGGCGCGAGGCGCCCTGCTACAGCGACCGCGAACGGGCGGCCCTTGGCTGGACCGAGGCCTTGACCCGGCTTTCGGAAGACACCGGTCGCGCAGGCGCCTATGAAGAGCTGAAGGCGCATTTCACCGAGGAGGAACAGATCAAGCTGACCTTGACGATCAACATCATCAACGCCTGGAACCGCATCGCCGTCGGTTTCGGCCTGTATGCCGACCCTGCTGCCGTGAAGGCCGCCCGGGTGGCCGCCGCCTGATGACGAGTCCGGAGGCCGACGATGCGGCAGCGGGCTTCGGCCCGCTGCGTCCGAAGCTCATGCGCGTTGCCTACCGCATGCTGGGCTCGGTGTCGGACGCGGAGGACGCCGTGCAGGAGGCCTTCATCCGTTGGATGAAGGCCGACCGCGCCGCCGTGCGCGAACCCGAGGCATTCCTGCGCCGCACGGTGACGCGTCTCTGTCTCGACCAGCTCAAATCGGCACGGCACAAACGCGAGACCTATGTCGGCCCCTGGCTTCCCGATCCCGTGGTGGAAGAGGACGAGGCGGAAGACGTCACCTTGCCGCTGATGCTGGCGCTGGAACGCCTGTCTCCGCTAGAGCGCGCCGCCTTCCTGCTGCACGATGTGTTCGGGCTCGGATTCGACGAGGTCGCGGCCGCCATCGACCGCGACACTGCGGCCTGCCGCCAGCTCGCGACCCGGGCGCGCGGCCATGTCCGCGAGGCGCGGCCGCGCTTCACGGTGGAAAGACAACGCGGCCTCGAGTTTGCGGAGGCCTTTTTTACGGCCTCGCGCAGCGGTGACATGAAAGCGCTTGGCGCCATGTTGAGCGCCGACGTCATCGCCCATGCCGACGGTGGCGGCAAGCGCCCGGCAGCCACGCAGCCGGCCCTGGGTTTCGATGCCGTCATGAAACAGTATGAGCAGGTCGCGGCCTGGTTGCGCGCGCATGGCTCGAAACTTGTCCGCGTCGGTTTCATCAATGGATTGCCGGGGTTCGTCACGCTGGAAGCCGATGGCGAACTCCAGACCACAGCACTCGAGATCGAGGACGGGAAGATCGCCTCCATCTATGTCGTGCGCAATCCTGACAAGCTCAGGCACCTGCACTGAGGAATGGATTGCTCAGGCCATCCCGAACTTCTCCACGGCGCGCATGATGCCGCGCAGTTCGGCGAGGCCTTTCAGGCGGCCGATGAGGGAATAGCCGGGATTGATCTTCTTCTTGCCGATGTCGTCGGCGAGCAGATGGCCGTGGTCCGGCCGCATCGGAATGCGCCAGTCGGCGCGACCGTCCTTGCGGCGGCGCGCCTCCTCCTGCATCAGAGCGAGGATCACATGCGCCATGTCGGTGCCGCCCTCAAGATGCTCGGCTTCGTAGAACGAACCATCGTCCTCGATGGTGATGTTGCGCAGATGGACGAAATGGATGCGGTCGGCGAATTCCTTGACCATGGCGACGATGTCGTTGTCGGCGCGCGTCCCATAAGAGCCGGTGCAGAAGGTCAGGCCATTGGCCGGACTGTCGACGGCGTCGAGGATGAAGCGCGCATCCTGCGCGGTCGAAACGACGCGCGGCAGGCCATAGAGCGAGAAGGGCGGGTCGTCGGGATGGATGCACATGCGCACGCCCTCCTCTTGCGCCGCCGGAATGATCTCGCGTAGGAACCAGGCAAGGTTGTCGCGCAACTCCTTCGGCCCGATCCCGTCATACTCCGCCAAAGCCTCGCGGAAACTGTCGCGGTCATACCTGCGCTCGGTCGCCGGCAGGCCTGCGATGAGATTGCGCTCGATCTGCTCGATCTGATCCGGCGTCAGCGCTTTCAGCCGCTTCTCGGCCTCGGCGATACGTGCCGGCGTATAGCTGGCGGCACCGTTCTTGCGCTGCAGCACGAAGAGGTCATAGGCGGCAAAATCGATAGCATCGAAGCGTAGCGCGTAGCCGGATGTCGGCAGCCGATACATGAGGTCGGTGCGCGTCCAGTCCACCACCGGCATGAAATTGTAGCAGATCGTCTTGATGCCGGCCTTGGCGAGCGTGCGGATCGAGTCACGGTAGTAACCGGCATAGCGCTCGCGTTCGGGCGCGCCGATCTTGAAGGAATTGTGGACCGGGATGCTTTCGACGACAGACCATGTCAGGCCTGCGGCCTCGATAATCCGCTTGCGTTCGAGCACATCGGCTTCGGGCCAAGCCCTGCCATCGTAGATGTGGTGAAGCGCTGAAACCACGCCGGTGGCGCCGGCCTGCTTGACATGTTCAAGCGTTACCGGGTCATCCGGACCATACCAGCGCCAGCACTGTTCCATTGCAACTTTCCTTTTTGCGAGAGACCGGCAACCTATTGTTTGACACCGACGAGTGTCAAACTCAGAACCCGAGTTTTCGATAGCGCATGAAGGAGCTTCCACGATGACGGATTTCGACGGCAAGGTGGCACTGGTGACGGGGACGACAGGCATCGCGCTCGCCACCGCAAGACGGCTGGCGCAGGGGGGTGCCGCCATCATCGCCTGCGGCATTGACCGGGCCGCCAATGCCGCCATGCAGCAAAGCCTTGCCAAAGCCGGAGCGAATGCCCTGGTGCAAACGGTCGACGTCTCCGTCTCCGATCAGGTGCGCGACGCGGTCGCGGCCGGCGTCGCGAAATTCGGCGGCATCGACGTCATCGTCAATTCCGCCGCGGTCCATCCCTACGGAACCGCGACGACGACCGATTGGGAAACCTGGAACCGGGCGATGACGGTCAATGTCGGCTCGATCTACCTGACCGCCCATTTCGGCATCCCGGAAATGATCAAGCGCGGCGGCGGCGCCATCGTCAACGTCGCTTCGGTGCAAGGCTTCGCCTGCCAGCAGAATGTTGCCGCCTATGCAACGACCAAGGGCGCCATCCACACGCTGACGCGTTCGCTGGCGCTCGACTACGCGGCATCGGGCATCAGGGTGAACTCAGTCAGCCCGGGCTCGATCCGCACGCCGATCCTGGAGAAAGCCGCGCGCGGCGACCATGGCAGCGATGCCGATGTCGAAGAGGCCTTCAGGCGCTTCGGCGCGGCCCATCCGCTCGGCCGCATCGGCGAGCCGGAGGAAGTGGCGGAACTCATCGCCTTCCTGTGCTCGTCCAAGGCCGGCTTCTGCACCGGCGCCGACTACAAGATCGACGGCGGCCTCACCGCCGGCATCGGCGTGAAGTAGTATCTAGGGATTGGGTTCGACGTCAGGGGTCTCGCGACCGCAGCGTCCGCAAGGTGATCGAGTAGCGATGTTCAGCAAGCGGCGGGATGCTGTGCTCCCACTCAGTCCGTGAAGGCCCGGTCATGAGATAGGCCGATCTTGGCTCGACGGCGATGGTCCGGCGCTCCCATCCGCCACCGTTCTTTCGCCGCAGCCGGAAACTGCAGGGCGCCAGCAGAGAAACGCCGGCGACATCCTCGAAATGCGGCTTGTCGCGATGCCAGCCGATGCCGGCGCCAGGCCGGTATTCATTGATCAGCACTTGCGCGAAGGCCTCGGCAGGCTGGCGCGCGAAGGCCGCGACCTTTTCGCGTAGAGGCAGCAGAAAGTCGGGGATCGGCGCCGCCGCGACGACTTCGCGCCGGTCATAATCGTAGCGCAAGCCAAACCCGACGACGCGCCGGTTAGCCAGATGGCCGTGGAAATCGAACGCCTGGAACGGCAGCCCTTCGAGATGCCTGCAAAGCTCTGTCTCTTCCTGCGGCGTGATCAGGCCGGGCTGATAGGCAAAGCCTTGGGGCAGATCCTCCGCAGCGCCGAAGAGATCGTGCTGGAATGCTGGAGAGCGGTCGGCGCTTTTCGGTTTCAGTGGTGACATCCGGCCTAGATGGTGAGGGCGGGACTGCAACGCAATACGGAGCCGTGCTTGCGTGCGTGGCGGATAATATCCTGCGCAACGGCAGGGAACCGGACCCATGTCTGGCGGGTTAATCGGGTTGAGCCGTCAGGTGCCGCCATGCCGTCGACAGCGATCCGAAACACCGAATACAACCCTGCGACCGGGACCCTCTCCGTCTGGTTTGTGCCAAGCGGCCATCGCTACGACTATATGGACGTTGCCCCGGCAACCTATGCGGCATTCAGGAAGGCCGCTTCGAAAGGGCGCTTCTTCAATGAATTCATCCGCGACCACTACAGCTACCGTCGCGTGGCGTGACGCGGAGGAGTAGCAGATCTCATGCCGTCTTGTTCGACTCCGCTGGGCGCCTGGTCCGGCGCCGGTTCCCAGCCAAAGACGCTGCGGCCGCCAAGCAGATGCGACTGGTCGAATTCTCCGGCGACAATTTCCTTCAGGCTGGGGCCGGTGACGTATCGCTCGACTTGTCGCGATTGATCGTCGAGCCGCTTCAACGCACCGATTTCCTCTTCGCGGCCAAGCTTGGCTTTCTGCACGGCGGACTTCAGCACGCCGATCGTTTCGTCATAGACCTTGAGTGGAACAGGAAACGGATGCCTGTCCTTGCCGCCATGGGCGAGCGAGAAACGGCCTGGATCGGAAAAGCGGCACGGCGCGCCATGCACCACTTCGGCGACGAGTGCCAATGCGCGCACCGTGCGCGCGCCCACGCCGGGAACCAGCAGAAGCTCGGAAAAGTCCGTTGGACCACGTTCTGCGGCCGCCGCCATGTTTCCATGAAGACGGCGCATGACGACATCGCTTTCGCGAACATCATGGTGAGCCGGCATGACCAGGTGAGGCAGCAACGGCTGCTCCGGAGCCGGTGCTGTGCCGGCATCCAGGGCAGCGAATTCCCGCAGGATGCGATCCGGCCCGAGGTCCTGCAGCAGGTCCAACTGGCCCTGGCGCGAGGCCTCGGCGCGGCGGTCGGTCAGGTTGACGATCTCGCCCTGGTTGGCGCCCTCGATGGCGGCGTGCGGCTGATCGACGAAACTCTTCAGACCCTCGGACAGCCAATGGTAGCGGCGCGCGACCTTGCTGTCGCCGTTCATGCCTTGTTGCACGACCACCCAGTCACCGTCGTCGGTGACGATGAAGCCATGCAGATAGAGGTCGAAGCCATCCTGGACGGCGGCACTGTCGACCTTGGCGACAAGCCGGCTGACTGTTGCCAGGCGCGCTCCGTCGAAGCCGATGCGTTCGCCGATCGCCGCAAGTTCATGCGGGGTTTTGCGCGAATGCGCGCCACGGCCGCCGCAGACATGAATGCCGAGCTCGCCGGACAGTGGCGTCAGACCGCGTTTCAAGGCGCCGACGACGCTGGTGGTGATGCCGGACGAGTGCCAGTCCATGCCCATGACGGCGCCGAAGGACTGGAACCAGAACGGGTGCGCCAGACGCCGCAGCAACTCGTTGCGGCCATAATGATGAATGATCGCCTCGCACATGACGGCGCCGAGGCGGGTCATACGGTCGCCCAGCCATTTCGGCACGCGTCCGCCGTGAAGTGGAAGATCAGCACTGCCCGATCGTTGCGCCAAGTCTGTTGCCTGTTCCGTTTTCCCTCGACAGATAAGTACCGACGACCGCGCTGGAAAGTGTCGAATGTCGGGAGGCGGCTGATCGATGGCCCAAACCGGTTCCGGCCCGTCCGCAAGCCGAACTCTATCTCACCACGCGCTTCTCAAGCTTGCGGGCCAAGGTGCGCCGGTGCAGGCCGAGCCGGCGCGCGGTTTCGGAGATGTTGAAGCCGGTCTCGACGAGCGTCTCGTGAATGCGCTCCCATTCGAGATTCTTGATCGAAGTGGGACGGCTGCTGAGCGACACCGAAACATCGCCCTCGGCGCGGCCGAAGGCGGCTTCGATATCGTCGGTGTTGGCGGGCTTGGCCAGGTAATGACATGCGCCGAGCTTGATCGCCTCGACCGCAGTGGCGATACTGGCAAAGCCGGTCAGCACGACGATCCTCATCGACGCGTCGCGGGCGCTCAAGAGCTTGACGCAGTCCAGCCCGGAGCCGCCGGCGCCAAGCTTGAGATCGACGACGGCGTAGGCCGGAACGGCTGTTTCGAGGGCGCGGAGCAGATCTTCCCTGCCGTGGCAGACGATGACGTCGTAGTCGCGCTTTTCGAAAGAGCGTTTCAGCGTCTTCGCGAAAGTGGCGTCGTCCTCGACGATAAACAGGGATCGATCAGGCCTCATGATCATCTCCATCGGTCAGCGCCGCGAGCGGCAGCGAAAGGGTAACACAGGCACCCTGCTCGATGTTAAGCGCCGAAAAGTCGCCGCCCAACTTTCGAACCACATTGACGACGAGGAAAAGGCCGAGGCCGCCGCCTGGCCGTCCCTTGCTCGACATATAGGGCTGGCCGAGCGCCGCCAGAATACCCTCGTCGAAACCCGGCCCGCGGTCGCGCACGGCAATCACCAGTTTTTCGCCCTGCCGCTCGGCGGTGACGCCGACCCAATCGGGCGAGGCTTCCTGGGCGTTGTCGAAGACGTTGAAGATGACCTGCTTCAGCGCCCGGTCAGAGACGATCTGCTCGTCGGGTTCGAAATCGTTGCTGTATTCCAGATTGGTCGGCTGGCGGCTGACGCGCCATTCCTGGACAAGATCGTCGAGGAAATTCCTGATGCTGGTGCGGATCGTACCTTCGCCCCGCGCCTGCCCCGACGACATGAGGATACCGGACACGATGCTTTTGCAGCGCTCTATCTGCGCCTGCATCTCGGCCACGTCCCCGGCCAGCTCACGGTTGCGGGTGACGCCGCGCATCTGGCGCCAGTCGGACAGGATGACGGAGATTGTCGAAAGCGGTGTGCCCAGCTCGTGTGCGGCACCAGAGGCCAGCAGCCCCATGCGCACGATGTGATCCTCCTCGGCCGAGTGCTGGCGCAGATCGGCGAGATAGGCATCGCGTTCGCGCAGATTGCGGTTGATGCGCGTCATGAAGATCACGATCAAGCCTGCCGCCAGCACGAAGCAGATGAACATGCCCCTGATATGCAGGGCCAACAGGTCGCTGCCGCCGTGATGCGGGATCGCGATCGGCTGGAACTGGAAAGTGAGAAAGACGAAGCAGGCCGAAGCGGCGGCCACCAGGCTCCAGGTGGACCAGGGTGTCAGTAGCGCGGCGCCAAGCGTGATCTGCAGCAAATAGAGTGACACGAAAGGGTTCGAGGCACCGCCGCTCAGGTAAAGCTGGATCGTCAGCGCCGCCATGTCGAAGATGAGCGCGACGAAGAGCTGGGCGTTGCTGATCGGGCGCCGGCCGCGCGAAGCGAGCAGGCTGAAGATGTTCAGCCCGACGAGAAAAAGCACCACGCCGGCCATCTCCGGCAGCGGTAACGGGATATCGAACCCGTATTCCGTGACCAGAATGGTAAGCACCTGGCCCGCCACCGCCAGCCAACGCAGTTGGATCAGTAGGAGCAGGTTCTTGCGGTTCGCCGCATCGGGATCGGGGACCGCATCATTCTTGCCGGCAAGCGATGCCGCCGCGAAGGATTTGTCATTGCGAAACGTCGGCGTCGTGACGCTCATCTTGCCGGTCCTTGCCGCCGGCGGCGGCCGATGATCGGCGCGGCCAGGGCTGCGGCGAGCATCGCAGCGAGCGTGAACCAGGTCAAAGCATAGACGAGGTGGCTGTTGCGGAATGTCACGACGGTCAGGCCGCCGCGCGGCCAGCCATCCACGCTGGACGCCTCCGCATCGACGAAATAGGGGGCGACGTCGTCCGTCAGGCCGCGCGCGGCTGCGATGGCCGCGACATCGCGCGAATACCAGCGATTGCCCGCGGCGTCGTTGTTGCGCAGGAAACCGCCGCTGGGCTCGCTCATGCGCAACAGCCCATCGATGACGGCCGTCGCGGCGGAGCCGCCGCTCTCCTGTTCGAACTCGGCCTTGCGCTCCTGGGGAATGAAGCCGCGATTGACCAGAACGACGAAGCCGCGGTCGGTTCGCATCGGCGTCAGCACCCAATAACCGCCGCCAAGCTCGGTTACCGCCTGCACCAGCGTGTTGGCGCCGCCAAGAAACCGCCCGGCCAAGCGCAAATGGCTGTATTCGTAACCGGCCGCCGTGATGCCGCTCCAACTTGCCGGGCCGGGCGCGTCAACAGCGGGGGCGTGGATGCGCTGGTCGACACGGGCGATCAGGTCGAGCTTCCAGACCCGCCTTTCCAGCTGCCAGATGCCAAGCCCGACAAACATCAGCACGCCGAGGAGGCCGAGCAGCGCGAGGAACAGCCGCGATGCGGGCGATCTGCCCGCGTCCGTTCGTGGCGCGGTGGCCAAACCAATGCCGGCCTGCCCCGTCCGTGTCTCGATGCTAACCCTCCCCGCCCCAGGCGTCGGGCTCATGGCATCTCGCGCATGTCGTGCAGCCCTGGCATCATATTGGCGTTGAGATGGTACATCACCCAGAGCGAGCCGGTCAGCACGATGACGACCAGGATCAGCGTGAAGATCAGCGCCAGCATCGACCATCCGCCCTCGGAAGCGGTGTTCATATGCAGGAAGAAGACCATGTGGACGACGATCTGCACCACCGCAAAGGCCATGATGACGATGGCCGTCACCTGCTTGTCGTCGATGGCGCCGCTCATGACCAGCCAGAACGGAATGGCGGTCAGGATCACCGACAGGACGAAGCCGATCAGGTAGCCCCTGAACGACCCGTGCGCGGCGCCGCCATGGGCGTGGCCGTGGTCCTCAGCGTGATCATGAGCGCTCATCGCAACATCCCCATCAGATAGACGAAGGTGAAGACGCCGATCCAGACGACGTCGAGGAAATGCCAGAACATCGAGAGGCACATCAACCGGCGGCGATTGGCCTCGATGAGCCCGAACCGGGCGACCTGCGTCATCAGCGTCACCAGCCAGACGAGGCCGAAGGTGACGTGCAGGCCGTGGGTTCCAACCAGGGTGAAGAAAGACGACAGAAAGGCGCTACGCTGCGGCGTCGCGCCCTCATGGATCATGTGGGAGAACTCGTAAAGTTCGATGGAGAGGAATGCCAGACCAAACAGGCCGGTCACGACAAGCCAGGCTTGCGTCGCCGCGACGCGGCCCTTGTCCATGGTGAGCATGGCAAAGCCATAGGTGATCGACGAGAACAGCAGCATGGTGGTGTTGACCGCCACCAGGTCGAGGTCGAACAGGTCCTTCGGCGCTGGCCCCGCCGCGTAGTTGCCGCCGAGCACGCCATAGGCCGCGAACAGCATGGCGAAGATCAGGCAGTCGCTCATCAGATAGAGCCAGAAACCGAGCATGGTGCTGCCGCCTTCGGCGTGCGCATGCTCTTCTTCCAGGTGGAAGACCGGTTCGGCGCCGGCCGTGGTTGCACTTGAAGCCATGCTCAAACCCTAGCCCTGAGCGGCGAGGAGCGTCGTCCTCGCCTCCTCCGTCTGCGTGACCTCGGCAGCCGGAATGTGGAAGTCTCTGTGATAGTTGAAGGTGTGGCCGATCGCGGTGGCGATGAGGCAGACAAAGCTCAGCGCTGCCAGCCACCAGATGTACCAGATGAGGCCGAAGCCGAGCGCCACGCTCAAGGCGGCGAGGATGACGCCGGTGCCGGTATTGCTTGGCATGTGGATCGGCTTGAAGCCCGAGAGCGGCCTGACGTAACCGGCCTTCTTCATGTCCCACCACGCGTCGTTGTCGCGCACGACAGGCGTGAAGGCGAAGTTATAGGCAGGCGGCGGGGAAGACGTGGACCATTCCAGCGTGCGGCCATCCCAGGGATCGCCGGTCGGGTCAGTCAAGGCGTCGCGGTTCCGGATGGAGACGTAGATCTGGATCAGGAAGGCGGCGATGCCGATTGCGATCAGTACGGCGCCGAAAGCGGCGATGACGAACCATATCTGCAGCGAGGGGTCGTCGAAGACGCGCATGCGGCGCGTTACGCCCATCAGGCCGAGGACGTAGAGCGGCATGAAGGCGAACCAGAAGCCGACCACCCAGCACCAGAACGACACCTTGCCCCAGAATGGATCGAGCTTGAAGCCGAAGGCTTTGGGCCACCAGTAGGCGATGCCGGCGAACAGGCCGAACAGCACGCCGCCGATGATGACGTTATGGAAATGCGCAATCAGGAACAGGCTGTTGTGCAGCACGAAGTCGGCCGGCGGCACAGCAAGCAGCACGCCGGTCATGCCGCCGACGGTGAAGGTGAGCATGAAGGCCATCGTCCACATCATCGGCAGTTCGAAGCGGATGCGGCCGCGATACATGGTGAACAGCCAGTTGAAGATCTTCGCCCCGGTCGGGATCGAGATGATCATCGTGGTGATGCCGAAGAAGGAATTGACGCTGGCACCGGAGCCCATGGTGAAGAAGTGGTGCAGCCAGACGAGGTACGACAGGATGGTGATGACCACGGTGGCGTAGACCATCGAGGTGTAGCCGAACAGGCGCTTGCCGGAGAAGGTCGAGGTGACTTCGGAAAAGACGCCGAACAGTGGCAGGATGAGGATGTAGACTTCCGGGTGACCCCATATCCAGATGAGGTTCACATACATCATCGGGTTGCCGCCAAAATCGTTGGTGAAGAAGTTGGTGCCGACATAGCGGTCGAGCGCCAGCAGCGAGAGCACTGCCGTCAGCACCGGGAAGGATGCCACGATCAGCACGTTGGTGCACAGCGACGTCCAGGTGAAGACGGGCATGCGCATCAACGTCATGCCGGGCGCGCGCATCTTGATGATGGTGCAGATCAGGTTGATGCCCGACAGCGTGGTGCCGACACCCGCCACCTGCAACGCCCAAATGTAATAATCGACGCCGACGTCGGGACTGTAGCCGATGCCCGAGAGTGGCGGGTAGGCAAGCCAGCCGGTGCGGGCGAATTCGCCGACGAACAGCGAGGCCATGACCAGGATGGCGCCGCCGACCGTCATCCAGAAAGAGAAATTGTTGAGGAAGGGGAAGGACACGTCGCGCGCGCCGATCTGCAGCGGCACGACGAAGTTCATCAGCCCGGTGACGAAGGGCATCGCCACGAAGAAGATCATGATCACGCCGTGCGCCGTGAAGATCTGGTCATAGTGATGCGAGTTGAGGTAGCCCTCGGAACCGCTGAAGGCGATGGCCTGCTGCAGGCGCATCATGATGGCGTCGGAGAAGCCGCGCAGCAGCATGACCAGGCCTAGCACCATGTACATGATGCCGATCTTCTTGTGGTCGACGCTGGTGAACCATTCGCGCCAGAGGTAGGTCCACAGCTTGAAATAGGTGATGACGCAAAGAAGCGCGATGCCGCCTAGCGCCACCGCGGCAAAAGTGGCCACCACGATCGGCTCATGCAGCGGCAGCGAGTCCCAGGTGAGGCGGCCGAACATGAATTTGGTCAGCGAATCGGGCATCGGCTTTCTCTCACAGTTCACGCCGCAGCAGGCCGAGCGGCGTCGTCTCCGCCTCGGCGCTACGGCTGTCCGTCCCTGGTCGCAGCAGCCCCGCCCCACGCAGCGGGGACAGATTCTTGGCCGGCCAATATGTCGGCCAGGTATCGCGGGAAGCGCGCGAGACGGCGGCGGCCTCTTCCGCCGTGCAGATGCTGGCGACGTAGGACGGATCGTTGCCGAACACCGCGCCGCGCCGGGCGAGCTTGTCGTATTGCAGCGGCAGCGTGTTGCGCACGCCCGCCAGGCCGAGGCCGCCCTTGGCGTCGATCGACATCATCTCGTTCATGCACATCTTGCCGCGCTCGACGCACAAATTGAGGATGGCGCCATAAAGGTCGGGATCGACGGAGGCATAGTGGCGGACCGGCTCGTTCTCGCTCGGCTTTTCGAGTTCGAGATAGGTGTCGCGGTTGAGCGCCGCCGACGCTGTCCGGGACTGTGCCACCCACTGGTCGAAGGCCTGGTCGGACAGGCCGTGGAAGGCAAAGCGCATCCCCGAAAAGCCGGCGCCGCTGTAATTGGCCGAAAAGCCGCTATAGGTGCCCGGCCGGTTGATGACGGCGTGTAGCTTGGTCTCCATGCCCGGCATGGCATAGATCTGCCCGGCAAGGGCGGGGATGTAGAAGGAATTCATCACCGCCGAGGATGTGATGCGGAAGTCGATCGGCTGATTGACCGGCGCCGCCAGTTCGTTGACGGAGGCGATGCCATAGTCCGGATAGATGAACAGCCATTTCCAGTCGAGCGCCACGACCTCGACCTTGAGCGGCTTGTGCAGCTCGGTGACCGGCTGGCCGGGTTCTATGCGGTCGATGCGGCGGTAGGGGTCGAGCAAGTGCGTGCCGAGCCAGGTCAGCGCGCCAAGGCAGATGATGATGAGCAGCGGCGCTGCCCAGATCACCAGTTCCAGTTTCGTCGAATGGTCCCAATCCGGCGCATAGGTCGCCGAGGCATTGGATTGCCGGTAGCGCCAGGCGAAGAAGACGGTCAGCGCCATGACCGGCACGATGATGATCAGCATCAGCAAGGTCGAGACCACGAGCAGGTCGCGCTGCTGGGCCGCGACATCGCCGGCGGGCGCGAGCACGACCAGGTCGCAGCCGCTCAACAACCCGGCCAGGGGGAACAGAAGCAAGGCTCCAAATCGTTTCATCAAACGCTGCCCTCGATGGACCGCGGCAACCGTTCATGTTGCAGTGCGGTATCAATTAAGGGCTACAGCTGGCGGCGCGACGGCAACATTGGACAATTTGTCCAATGCCCAGCCGGCATGGCTTTGGCGCAGTGTGCAGTGCACAATGGCACCCCTTGGGGATTCCCCCGAAATTGGATCCTGGACAGTTCAATCCACGCGGCGACGGACAAGATGGCTCAGACTTCGACTGCCGAAACGAACAGCGAGTTGATCGGCTCGCATCATGGCCAGGTCAGCGCGGGCGATATCGCTGTCGGCGTGATCGTGGGCAGGACGTCGGAGTTCTTCGACTTCTTCGTCTATGCGATCGCATCCGTCATCGTCTTTCCCAAGCTCATATTTCCGACGCATGATCCGCTCGTTGGAACGCTCTATTCCTTTTGTATCTTCGCGCTCGCCTTCGTTGCGCGCCCTTTCGGCTCCGTGCTGTTCATGGCCATCGACCGTGCCTATGGCCGCGGCGCGAAACTGACGATCGCGCTGTTCCTGCTCGGCACCTCGACCGTCGCCATCGCGTTTCTGCCGGGGTATGGCGATATCGGCGCGGTCGCGATCTGGCTTTTGGCACTTGCCCGGATCGGACAGGGCCTGGCGCTCGGCGGAACATGGGATGGACTGCCCTCGCTGCTGGCGCTGAACGCGCCGCGGAACCGGCGCGGCATCTATGCCATGATCCCGCAGCTGGGCGCGCCGATCGGTCTCATCGTAGCAAGCGCTCTCTTCGCTTTCTTCGTCGCCAATCTGTCGGCCGACGACTTCCTCGCCTGGGGCTGGCGCTATCCGTTCTTCGTCGCCTTCGCCATCAATGTCGTGGCCTTGTTCGCCAGGCTGCGCATCGTCGTCACGCCCGAATTCTCTAAATTGTACGAGAGCGGCGACCTGCAGCCGACGCGCATCAGGGACACGATCAAGGCCGAGGGCCGCAACGTCGTCATCGGCGCTTTCGCGCCGCTGGCGAGCTTCGCCCTGTTCCATATGGTGACGGTGTTTCCGCTCTCCTGGGTGTTCCTGTTCACCCATGAGGGACCGGCGCGCTTTCTGGTGATCGAGGCGGTGAGCGCGCTGTTCGGCATCGGAGCCATCGTCGCGTCAGGGCCGTTGGCCGATCGCGTCGGACGCCGTGCGCTGCTCGGCGGTTCGGCGATCGCCATCGCCACGTTCAGCGGCTTTGCCCCGCAGCTTCTGGATGGCGGGACCGTCGGCGAGGCGCTGTTCATGGTGCTGGGCTTCATCCTGCTGGGGCTGAGTTTCGGGCAATCGTCTGGCGTCGTCGCCTCGAGCTTTTCGCGGCGGCATCGCTATACCGGCTCGGCGATCACTTCGGATCTGGCTTGGATGTTCGGCGCTGGCTTCGCGCCGCTGGCAGCCCTGCTGCTGGCCGGCAATTTCGGTCTCATCGCCGCCGGCGCCTATCTGTTGTCGGGCGCTGCCTGCACCCTGCTTGCGCTATGGATCGACGGGCGCCGTCCTGCCGCGGACCGTCAACCCGATTGATTTCGCGGTTCGCGATTGCGGATGATGTGGCCGATGGCACGGGCGATCCAGCATGAGCAGCAACGATACCGAGCCGGGCAAGCCCGACTGATGTTCCGCCCACTGCCAGACGCAAGGCGACCAGGACCTCGCCGACCTGGCGCGCAGCAACGGCATGTCCGAAGCGGCAGCCGAGGCTGTCGCCGCCATCGATGAAGCGGGGATGAGCAAGGCCGCCGATGCCGTCAAGCAGATGATGGACGAGATGGAGCCGGGGTAGTGTGACGCGTAAAGACCTGTTCGGACAAACCCGGTCAAAGGGCGTCGTAAACGGCGTCGATCAATAATTTGCGGCGTGGGTCGAGATCGTCAAAACCCAGCATGCGGTTGGTGACATAGCCGAAACCGACGCCAGCACCGGGATCGGCAAAGCCGATGGCGCCGCCCCAGCCGGTGTGGCCGAAAGTTTGCGGCGACGCACGGCCGGCATAGACAGGATCCTCCATCTGATAGCCGGCGGCGAAGGCGGCCGGTGAGGCAAAGCTTTCATCCGTGCCGCGAAAGCGGAGGTACGTCGCCGCCTCGATTGCCGCGCGGCTGATCAGAGACTGGTCCTGCCAGACACCGCCGGCCGCCATCATGCCGTAAATGCGTGCCAGTGCGTGCGCCGTCGACTGGCCATTGCCGCCCGGCACTTCGGCTGCGCGCCAGGCGCGGTCGTTGGGAGCCAATGCGCGGGGCGCCGGATTGTGGCTTGCGTGGGGAAATGGCGAAGCGCGGACAAAGTCGACCCAGTCCGAAGCCTTGGGGCCCTCGATCATTTCGGCGACCCTGGAATCCTCGCGGTCGGGCAGACCGACATGAAAGTCGGCGTCAAGCGGGCCCGCGATCTCTTCCGCGATGAAGCGGCCAATGCTTCGCCCGTCGACGCGTCGCAGCACTTCGCCAGCAAGATGGCCGTAGGTCAGGGCGTGATAGATGGAGCGGCTGCCGGGCTCCCATAGTGGCGACATGGCCGCAAGCGCGTCGACAAAAGGCGTCCACGCGAGCAAACCCTTTTCGTCCATCGGCACGGCAAGACCATTCAGCCCGGCTTGATGCGACATCACCTGATCAAGCGTGATGCGCTCCTTGCCGCCGGCCGCGAATTCCGGCCAGTAGCGGGCAATTGGTGCGGCATAGTCCAGTCTGCCGCGCTCCACCAACATTGCGATCGCCAGCGCCACGACGCCCTTGGTGGAGGACCAGACGTTGATGAGCGTGTCCTGCCGCCAAAGGCGGGTTCGCGCGGCATCCGCATGGCCGCCCCACAGGTCGACGACAGTCCTGCCATGGACGACGACGGATACGCCACCGCCATGTTCCAGCCCTTGGGCGAGACATTCGGCGAATGCCTCGCGCACGGCGGCAAAGCGCGGATCGCAGATACCATCTATATTCATGCACGAATTCTCACCAGGCACGGACGTGACGGGATGCCACCGTAGACTATTGCCGGCCCCGATCTACTGCTTCGTGGAGGTGGATGTGCCCCAGGTATCCGACAGCACGTAGCCCTGGGGATAAGGATCGGTCGGATCGAGATAGTAGCTGTGCTCGCCGGTGATCCAGGCCCGGCCGGTGATCTCCGGGACGATCGCCTTGCGCCCGGCGATTTCCGACAGCTCCACGATCCTGCCCGTGAAGCGCGAGCCGATGATCGATTCATGGATCAGCACGTCGCCGACGCCCATCAAGCCCCGGGCCTGCAGCACGGCCATGCGGGCCGATGTGCCGGTTCCCGTCGGACTGCGGTCCGAACGCCCGGGCGAGACGATGCAGGTGTTGCGGGTGACGTTGCCCGGTCCCTGGAACGGCATGGCGAACTGCACGATCGACACGCCGCGCACATGGGCGAATTCGGGGTGGAAGACGTCAAGCTGTTCGCGCGCGGCCCGCCTTATCCTCTCGCCGGCCACCGCCAGTTCACGAGCCTCGTCGGGGGCGACCGAGAAGCCGAGCGCCTTGGCGTCGACGATGGCATAGAACATGCCGCCATAGGCGACGTCGACCGTGAGCGCGCCAAGCCCTTCAACCTCGATCAATGCATCGAGACGTTCGGCAAAGGCGGGTGCGTTGCGGAAGGTGATCGACACGCATTTGCCGTCGCGGCATTCGGCGCGCACCTCGATCACGCCGCCCGGCATGTCGAGCTTGAAGCGCGTCTCGGGCTCTTGCATCGGCACCATGCCGGTTTCGAGCAGCACAGTGGCGATGCATATGGTGTTGGAACCGGACATCGGCGGATATTCCGTCGGCTCCATGATGATGGCGCCGGCGGCGCAATCCTCGCGCGTCGATGGGACCAGGAGATTGACGTGGCGCGCGACGCTGCCGCGCGGCTCGCAGATCAGCATGCGCCTGATGTGGTCGTGATCACGTTCCATCGTGATCATCTTTTCCATCATCGTACGGCCCGCCGGCGGCAGCACGCCGCCGACGATGACGTCGCCGACTTCGCCCTCGGCATGGCAGCCGACGACATGAATGCTGGTTCTGGTGCGCATTGGTGCTCCCCGTGCTGGTTTGCGCGACTACGACTATTTTGCTTGGCAAGCCATGCCGCTTCGGGACAAACTGACCAATCCGCGTGCTGGCCTCAAGGAGAATTCGAATGACCGCCAATGTCTTTTCCGGCTGCATGCCGGCGTTGATGACCCCGTGCACGCAGGACCGCCAGCCTGACTTCGACGCGCTGGTGCGCAAGGGACGCGAGCTGATCGCGGCCGGCATGTCGGCCGTCGTCTATTGCGGCTCGATGGGCGACTGGCCACTGTTGACCGACGAGCAGCGAATGGAGGGCGTCGAGCGCCTGGTGAAGGCCGGCGTGCCGGTGATCGTGGGAACCGGTGCGGTCAACAGCGCCAAGGCCGTGGCCCACGCGGCGCACGCCCAGAAGGTCGGCGCACGGGGCCTGATGGTTATCCCGCGCGTCTTGTCGCGCGGGCCGTCGGTGACGGCGCAGCGCCATCATTTCAAGGCAATCCTTGCCGCCGCGCCAAACCTGCCGGCGGTCATCTACAACAGCCCCTATTACGGCTTTGCCACGCGTGCGGACCTGTTCTTCGCACTGCGCGCCGAACATCCGAACCTGGTCGGCTTCAAGGAGTTCGGCGGCCCGTCGGATCTGCGTTACGCCGCCGAAAACATCACCAGCCGCGACGATGAGGTGGCGCTGATGATCGGCGTCGACACCGCGGTCTACCACGGTTTCGTCAATTGCGGCGCGTCCGGCGCCATCACCGGCATCGGCAACGTATTGCCGAAGGAGGTGCTGCACCTCGTCGCGCTGAGCCAGGCGGCAGCCAAGGGCGACGTCGAGGCCCGTCAGCGCGCTCTGGAACTGGACGCCGCGCTCGCGGTGCTATCCTCCTTCGACGAAGGCCCCGACCTGGTGCTCTATTTCAAGCACATGATGGTGCTGAAGGGAGCTCCCGAATACGAGCTGCACTTCAACGAAACGGACGTGCTGACCGACAGCCAGCGCGGGTATGCCGAAACGCAGCTGAAACTGTTCGACAGCTGGTATGCACAGTGGTCGAGGCAGCCCGGCGTGGCGGCGAGATACGCGGCCTGAAATTTCTGTTGCCGGCCGGGGACGCTCGACTTCTCGTCATGTCGGTTCCAGGCTCGCAAGAAAATAATGCCTCTATTTTGATGCATGTCGTTGTCCCAGAACCGCTGCGCACTTCTGGGTGACATGCATTAAGCCACCGAGGCCGCCGGCTCGGCTTCCCGGACGGCGGATCGGTTCGCCGCCTGGCCATATTTCTGGGCGATCATCGCGCAGACCATGAGCTGTACCTGGTGGAAGAGCATCAGCGGCAGAACGATCGCGCCGACGCCCTGGCCGGCAAAGATCACGTTGGCCATCGGCACGCCGCTCGCCAGGCTCTTCTTCGAGCCGCAGAAGGTGATGGTGATCTGGTCGGCCTTGTCGAAGCCGAGAAGCCGGCTGCCAAAAGTCGTCAACAGGAGCACCACGCCGAGCAGCACCATGTCGGCGACAACGACCACGGCGATGTCGCGCAACGAGAACATGTGCCACAGCCCTTCGGCGACCGCCGTGCTGAAGGCCAGATAGACCACCATCAAGATCGAGCCGCGATCAACAGGCATCAGCAATGTCTTGCGAGCGCGTATCCACCCGCCTATCCGGGGCTCCAGGAGCTGTCCAAGCGCAAAGGGCAGGAGCAGCTGCATCAGGATCTGGCTCACCGCATCCCACGAGAATCCGCCATGCCCGCCCATGGAGAACAGCAGCCCGACGAGCAAGGGCGTCAGGAACATGCCGAAGATGTTGGAGGCGGAGGCCGAGCAGATGGCGGCGGAGACATTTCCGCCGGCCATCGAGGTGAATGCGATCGAGGACTGGACCGTCGACGGCAGGACGCACAGAAACAGAATGCCGAGGTAGAGCGGCTTGGGGAGGATCGAGGCAGGCAGATAGCCAAGCGCCAGGCCCAACAGCGGGAACAGGCCAAAGGTCGTCAGAAGGATGACCAGGTGCAGGCGCCAATGCATCAGGCCGGCGACAACAACATCGCGCGAGAGCCTCGCGCCATGCAGGAAGAACAGAAGTGCCACGGCGAGATTGGTCGCGACCGCGAACCATTTCGCGAACGTCCCTGTAGCAGGCGCCACCGATGCAAGCGCGACAGTGCACAGCAGGAGGATCAGAAAGGAGTCCGGCAGAAAACGGCGCATGTCATGGTCTCTCCAGAGCAGGTCCAACGCGGCCTTTTCGAACATTGCGAAACAGGATACAAGGAATAACAGTTATCGTACTTTGAGATATCGATGCTCGATCTGGTCCAACTTCGCAGCTTCGTCACCGTCCAGCAGATGGGAAGCTTTACCTTCGCCGCCGAGCGGCTGGGGCTCGGGCAATCGACCGTCAGCCAGCACATAAGCAAGCTGGAGGCCGCGATCGGCAGGCAGTTGCTGGCCCGCGATACGCACAAGGTGATGCTGACGCCCGATGGCGAAGCCCTGCTCGGCCATGCCCGCACCATGTTGTCCATAGAGGGACAGGTGCAGGCGCTGTTCACCGCGCAGCGGCTGCGCGGCACCTTGAGGCTCGGCGTATCCGAGGACCTGGTTGCCAGCCGCCTGCCGCTGGTGCTGGAGGATTTCGTCCGCTCTCACCCATCCGTTGATCTTGAACTGACCGTGGCGCTTAGCGGCGTGCTCTACCAGATGCAGGACAATGGCGAGCTCGATCTCGTTCTGGCGAAGCGGCGGCTGGGCGACAGCCGTGGCCGGCTCGTCTATCGCGAACCGCTTGTCTGGCTCGCCCGCGATCCCGAACATGTCCTGTCGCTGGCGGCCTTGCCGTTGATCGCCTTCCCAGCGCCGAGCGTCACGCGCAGCATCGCGCTGGAGGTGCTCGAACGGCACCGCATGCCATGGCGCATTGTCTGCACATGCGGAAGCCTGAGCGGACTGACGGCCGCCGCCCGGGCGGGCATGGGGGTTCTGGTGCAACCGCAAAGCATGTCGCCTTCGGGCCTGAAGGAAATCGGCAGCCTGCCGCAGCTGGAGGATGTGGAATTTGTCCTGATCCCGAGCAAAGGCGCCGACAGGGCACTCGTCTCAGCGCTTTCGGAGGATATTCTGACCAAGGTGAAAGGCCTGCGCTGACCCGTCACGCAAGGCACCTGCCGATGATACCGTTGGCAGGGATTGCTCCGCTATGTACACCATTGTTTTTGCTTGTTTTTCTGCTCCGCGATCCCAGCGACCCTTGAACTGATCACCGGGATCGTCGCCGATCATGGCCAGTGTTGCCAATGGGCTGGCGGCTAAACGCCTGCGTGCGGCCTAACGCGTGGGCGATGCCCGGCAATTCCCTTGGACTTATGAACCGCCCTTCGCCGCATGATCGTCCTGCGTCGATTTCACGGCACGAACATATCCGTCGAGCCTGCCGGCAAATCGCTCCGGACGAGTGCGCTGACAGCCAGTTGTCAGCTTCGTCGTGAGATATTGCGTCGAAACAGCCTGCGGTGGCGTCACATTCACAGGCTTCAACTCGGAAATTCGGACCCTGATGAAAAAGATTGCCCTATCGTTTTTCGTGCTCGCGTCTTCGGGCGCCTACGTCTGGGAGCAGCCGGCCAAGGCCCCCGCCATCGACATCACCGACACCACGGATGCTTCGACCGTTGGCAAGAGTGTGCAGGAGGCGGGCGATCCGGCATCTGCTCCGGTCGCGCCGGTTACGCCGCCTCCTCGGCTCGCTCGCATGCCTGTACAGCAGAGCGTGCTGCCGCCAGCCACCCCGGCGGGCAAAGTCGGCAATGAAACGACCGCGGCGATCTTCGCACCCGCTCCGAGCGAGCAGGCTGCGAGGCCGACCGCGACCGAACAGTCGCCGATTGCGCTTGACCAGCCGAAGACTTCCCTGCCACCCCCTGAATTGTCGAAGCGGGTTCCGGCTGAGATCATCGCCGACGCCGCGCCACAGACAATGGCCTTCGCCGCCACGCCGGCGGTCTACATTCCCGTTCCCCAACCGAGGCCGGATTATCCGCAAAGCCCAGCCCGCGTCATCAAGGCAGGCATGAAGGCAACGGTGAATCGTGGCACGAAGCCGGCCGGCCACGGATTTGCCGATGGCACATATATTGGTCCTGTCACGGATGCCTATTACGGTCTCATGCAGATTCAGGCATCGATCCAGGGCGGTCGTCTCACATCACTGAAAGTGCTGAAATACCCGAGCGACCGGCGAACCTCCGTCAACATCAACAGGCAGGCCCTGCCCATGCTGCGCGATGAGGCGATCAGCGCGCAAAGTGCCAATGTCGACATCATCTCGGGCGCGACATTGACCAGCCGGGCCTTCAGGCAATCGCTCGCTGGCGCCTTGAAGCAAGCGTCGTCCTAGTTCAATGCGCGACACAAGGATCTTGATGGGCATGCCCATCACCGTCGACATTGGCGGCGTGTCGGGCGAGGCACTTGTCGACGCGGTCTTCGACTACTTCGAGTGCGTCGACCGGCGCTTCAGCACCTACAGGGCCGACAGCGAGATTTCAGCCATCAATCGGGGGGATCTCCCGGTTCGCGACTGGAGCGGCGAGATGATGGAAGTGATGGCCCTCGCCGAACACACCAAAAACCAGACGAATGGTTTTTTTGACATCCGCCGCCCCGACGGTTCGCTGGACCCTTCCGGCATCGTCAAAGGCTGGGCCATCCGCAATGCTTCCGCGATCCCTCAACGGGCAGGTGTCGACGATTTCTTCATCGAGGCGGGCGGCGACATCCAGTCTTGCGGCACGAACGCTTCGGGCCTCGACTGGAGCGTCGGCATCCGCAACCCCTTCAATGCCGACGAGATCATCAAGATCGTCTATCCACGGGGACACGGGGTCGCCACCTCCGGCACCTACGTGCGCGGGCAGCACATCTACAATCCGCTTGGGTGCGGCGATCCGATTACCGAGATCGTCAGCTTGACCGTGATCGGGTCGGATGTGTTCGAGGCCGATCGCTTCGCCACCGCCGCCTTTGCCATGGGCCGGAATGGAATTTTGTTTCTCGAGCAGACGGCAGGCCTCGAGGGCTATGTCGTCGACAGCAACGGCCGTGCCACGCCGACAAGCGGCTTCGGAGCTTTTTGCAAATCATGATCAAGGCCATCGACCGGTTTCTCGACCATCAGACCATGTATCGGCTGGTCCTCTATTACCTGATCGCCTTGCTGGGCACGGCCCTCGTACTCGGCTTCTTCGGGCTTGTGCCGCATGATCCGCTTGCACTCGCTTTCACGACGGGCGTGATGCTGGCCACATGCTGGATCACCAACCGGGTTTTCGCCGCGGTGTTTCGGGTTCCCGCCAATAGCGAGTCCGTATACATCACCGCCCTGATCCTGGCGCTTATCGTGGATCCGGTGGCCGTTACGGACGCTACAGGGATCGGCGCGGTGATCTTCGCCTGCGTCTGGGCGATTTCATCCAAGTTCATCCTCGCCATCGGCAGGAAGCACTTGTTCAACCCCGCGGCGCTGGGCGTGGCGTTGACCGCGCTGTTGCTAGACCAACCGGCCACTTGGTGGGTCGGAGGCAATCTGCCGTTGCTTCCAGTCGTAATTGGCGGTGGCCTGCTCATCGTGCGCAAGCTGCGCCGGCTCGATCTCGTCGTGACCTTCATGACAGTTGCACTGGCGGTAACCCTCTCGACGACCGACCCGTCGCAATATGCGACCGCACTGACCGAGACACTAGGCTCGTCGCCGCTGCTGTTCTTCGCCTTCGTGATGCTGACGGAACCGCTGACGGCGCCGACGACGCGCTGGCCACGCATCGCCTTTGCCGCCATCGTCGGCTTCCTGTTTGCCCCCAACATCCACGTCGGCCCGCTCTATTTCACTCCCGAACTGGCGCTTCTGGCGGGCAATCTCTTCGCCTACGCGGTGAGCCCGAAAGGACGCTTCGTGCTGACGCTCGAACGCATCGAGCAATCCGCCATCGACAGCTACGACTTCATCTTCAGCTCACCCCGCAAGCTCGCCTTCCAGGCCGGCCAGTATCTGGAATGGACGCTTGGTCTCGACCGTTCGGACAATCGTGGCAATCGCCGCTATTTCACGGTCGCATCAGCGCCCACGGAGCAATCGCTGAGACTTGGCGTCAAGTTCTATCCGCGGTCCAGCGCCTTCAAGCACGCCCTGGGCGCGATGAAGCCGGGCAGTACGATCCACGCCTCCCAACTCGCCGGCGACTTCACCCTGCCGGCCGATCCGGAAACCAAGATCGCCTTCCTGGCCGGCGGCATCGGCATCACGCCATTCCGCTCGATGCTGCAGTATCTCATCGACAGTCGTGAAAGGCGGCCGATCGTCGTCCTGTACGGAGCCGAGACCCAGCAGGACATCGCCTATCGCGATGTGCTCGGCGCGGCAAAAAGAGAGCTGGGCGTAAAGACGGTGCTCGCCATCGCCAAGGGAGCCGAGCGCGGGCAGTATCCTGGCTACATCGATGCGCGCCTTGTGCGCCTGGCCATCCCCGACTATCTCGAGCGAACCTTCTACATCTCCGGCCCGCAAGCCATGGTCAAGGTGCTCCGCCGCGAGCTGCTGGCGATGGGTGTTCGCCGTTCGAAGATAAAGGTGGACTATTTTCCAGGATTTGCCTGAGCGCCGGTCAGCTGTGGCGGGGCAAGGTTATGGTCACCACAAGGCCGGGATCGGCATTGGTCAGTGTCAGGCGTCCGCCATAGGCTTCGACGATGTCTGAAACGATGGCGAGGCCGAGCCCGTGACTGCCGCCCTTGCTGTCCAGCTGCACGCCGCGCGACAACGCAGCCTCCCTATCCACATCGGGGATGCCCGGCCCATCATCGGTGACCGCGATGGACAGATCGCCTTCGGTTGCCCATGCCTTGACCTGGACCGAGGATCTTGCGAAGCGTGCCGCGTTCTCCACAAGATTGCCCAATATCTCCGACAAGTCGCCTTCATCGACAGGTGCCAGAAGTTCCGCCGCAATGTCGATCCGGAACACGAGCTGTTTGCCGGTTGGGGTGCGCCTGACGACGGCGATGACGCCAGCGGCGACCTCCCTGGCCAGGCACGATGCCTTGCTGGATACGCCGGGAGCCAAACGAGCCCGGGCCAGTTCCCGCTCGACGTGGCGACGGATCGCCCCCGCACTCTTCTCGATATCGTCGGCGAGCTCGGTCTCGCCCTTCTTGCGCAAGGTCCGAATGTCCGCTGACAGCACCTGCAGCGGCGTCTTAAGTCCGTGTGCCAGGTCAGTGGCGCGGCCTCGCGCTCGTGCGAGAGCCTTCTCCTGCGCATCGAGAAGGCGGTTTATTTCGTCGGCAAGCGGCTGCACCTCGCTTGGGGCCGCCACGTCAAGCCGCGCCGTTCGCTGGGCGATCACGTGTCGGACGGCGACCCTCAGGTTTTCCAGGGGCGCGAGACCAACGGTGATCTGGATGAAGAAAGCCGCCATGAGGGCCGCGGCGAGCATGATAAGCGCCGGCGCGAGATCCCAGACGTATTCGTTCACCGACAGCTCCACGCTGCGATGGTCTTCCGCCACGATAGCGCGAAAGGACCGGCCATCGGCATCGGTGATGGTGCGCTCGACAGCAATGGTGAGTTCGCCGCCCGGACCTTTGAGCTCCTCAATCTTTTTCAATTCGCCGCTGTCGACCAGTTGCGGCAATGTCAGCGTTGCGTCCCACAACGAACGCGAACGGACCAGATTG
Source organism: Mesorhizobium erdmanii (assembly GCF_013170725.1). Taxonomy (NCBI): domain Bacteria; kingdom Pseudomonadati; phylum Pseudomonadota; class Alphaproteobacteria; order Hyphomicrobiales; family Phyllobacteriaceae; genus Mesorhizobium; species Mesorhizobium erdmanii. The sequence continues at coordinate 5,752,933 of NZ_CP033361.1, forward strand.
TGGCTGGCCAGATCTTCCACCTGCCAATAGTGCCCGGACAGTGGATTGATGAAGCGCGGGTCGGTGAGGTTCGAAACGACCAAGAGCCGGCCATCGGCCGCGAAACTGACAGAGCCAATCAATTCGTTGAGATCGACGGTCAGCTCACTGACAACGCGCCGTTCTACATTCAGTTCGAACAGATAGCGCAGGCCAAACCCCGCGATGGCAAGGGCGACAAGGATCGAGATGGCTGCAGCCGACCAGAGCCTGAAGCGGATCGAATTGCCCATCATGAAGGCGCGTCGGGCATGAAGTATCCGAACCCGCGCCGTGTCTCGATGACATCGTTGCCGAGCTTGCGGCGCAGCCGCCCGACGATGACCTCGATTGCGTTGGGATCGCGATCATTACCGGAATCGTACAGATGTTCCGCGAGTTCGGTCGGCGCCACCACCCGCCCGGCATGGTGCATCAGGAAAGCCATCAGCCGATATTCAAGCGGCGACAAGGCGACGGGAACGCCACGCAACGAAATACGCATCTGGCGCGTGTCCAGCACCAACGGCCCGGATATCAGCACGGGCGCCGCCTGACCGGCTGAGCGGCGCAGAATCGCGCGCAGCCGCGCCAGCAGCTCTTCCATTTCGAAGGGCTTGGGCAAGTAGTCGTCGGCGCCGGCATTGATGCCCTCGACGCGCTCGGTCCACAGACCTCGCGCGGTCAGGATCAGTACGGGAAAGCGTCGTCCGTTGGCCCGCCAACGTTTCAGCACGGTCAAGCCATCGAGTTTTGGCAATCCAAGATCCAGGATCGCCGCATCATAGTTCTCTACATCACCTGCGAACCAGGCGGCCTCCCCATCGCGTACAACATCGACAGCCATGCCGGCCGCCTTGAGGACGGCCGTGATGTCGCCGGCGATACGAGATTCATCCTCGGCGAGGAGAACCTTCATCAGTCGCCTCCCCCGCTGCGCATCAGCACCCCGGCGCCGGCATCCACATCGACGATCCTGCGATGTCCATCGGCGACAACGATCTGGAACCGATAGACCCACCTGTCGGCGATCCGGATAAAATCCACGGCCACAATGTCGCCGGGGGCGGCGGAATGGACCAGGTCCAGGATGGATGAAAGTCCCTTTATTTCGCCACGTTCATAGAGGTCGCGCGCCCGATCATGATCGCCGTCATCGTCGACATCGGCGCGGGCGGTAAGCGGGCCGGCAAGGAAGAGCCCGTAGAAACCCAGTATCGCGAGGCACTTCAGAGCGGGCTTCATCCAGGAACCGCGTGCGCCAGTGTAAGCCGCAAGACGCCGCCTAAACCGCACCGGCGCCGCCCAAACGGCCATCACGAGCCACTTTTTCCCAGCAGCATTCGCCTCAGCACATCGTCCTTCCAGACATAATGATGCCAAAGCGCGGCAGCTGCATGCAATCCCGCAAGGATAAGGATCAGATCGGCACAAAGACTATGCAGTCTCCTTATGAAACCGGCGATCGCGCGGTCGGCGGAAACAGGAGCCGGGATGGTGAAGAGCCCGAAAAAACTCAAGGCATCGCCCCGATACCAGGTCAGAATGATACCGAGAACGGGAATTGCCACCAGCAGCGCGTAGAGCAGAAGATGCGCAATCTTGGCCGCCCATCGTTCAAGCTGTGACATTTCCGGCGGCAGGCCCGGCGTGCCCAGTGCCAGCCGCAGGCCGACGCGAATGACAACCAGCGCGAAAAGCAGCAACCCGAATGAAATGTGAAGCCACCACACGGCTGCGCGGCCGGGATCACCACGTGGGAAGATATCGGCAACGTAGGTAAGGCCGTAAAGCCCGATGACCAGCACAAACACAACCCAGTGAATGGCTTTCTGAGAGCTGGCATAGGCGGGATTCATTCGAGGATTCCAGTTTGAACTTTTCAGCAGCGGTCCGGTTGAAGCGTGATCTGGCTGATCAACATCGGTCGGAGCGTGCCTGCGAGAACGACGTCTTCGGCAGCGTGAACAATTTCCGTCACCCGGGCAAGACCAGGTTTCGCATGATGAAAAAACATTGGATCATCGAACCTGTCAGGACGCTGACAATTCTGGCGCGCCGATGGCGCCCGGGCTACGACAAGGGCGTCCACGTCATTGTCATCTTCCGCGCACCAGAAGACTTTGCGCTAGCGCAAGGCGCCAGCGATCTTTCGGCCCTATTTACCGGGCCGACTTCTTTTGCGTGGGCGCGATCGAGGCAACCGGAGAACAGGCATGGCAGGCAAACCCGAAAATGAAGGCGCTGAAGCATGGCGCTTTGCACTTTCCTTTCTGGTCGACCGCGAGCGCAGCAAGGCGGCGAGGAAGGAATTTTGGGAACAAGGCCAAGATGTATGCGGAAGGATTCTGGACGAGATCGGTCTGTCGCGACGTGAGTTCGATGACGCCATGCGGCTGCCTTACGCGTCGGAAGACCTGCTTGTGTCCGCGATGCGTTCAGCAGGCATTGATCCTGACAGCTTTCAGTCGCTACAGGCGGCGCGCGCTGGCATGTCGCGCATCTGCATCACCTGCCCGCATCGTCGGGAATGCCACGACCACCTGTCCGCCTTCGATTTCGAAAGCCACTATCAGGATTTCTGCCCCAACAGCCTGAGTTTTGCAAAGCTCCTAAAGGACTGACGTTCCTATCCTGCCCCGGACGACATGCACTCCCGGGCGACATGCACTCGAGACAGCACCGATCAGGCATCTACCTGTGATTTACCCTTGCCCGCTCCAGTCCGTCGCCGGCTTGCCACTCTCGACCGTTGCTTGCTCTTTGTGCCAGCGCAACGAAACGCAGGCATAACGGGCGCAGGGTATCCGCCTTGGGGCGCGGACGAGAAGCCATGGAACCTAAATTCAGCGACGATGCCACAATGGACGAAATCATGAGGATGTCGCCTGCGGCCATCCGTATCGTGCTCCGGCACGGCATGCTTTGCGTCGGCTGTCCGATAGCTTCGTTCCATACGATTTCGGACGCGGCACGCGAGCACGATCTCAACGAGCAGCAACTGAACCAGGATTTGCAAGACGCCCTGGTCGGCAAGGACTAGCTCTTGCGCGCCCTGCCTTCGGCGATCAAAAGGAGCTGGTGCGGCGCGACCACGGTCACTTTCTGGCGGCCGCCCTTTACGAAGTTAAGATCCTCCCAGGCCGACAACAACCGGCTTACCGTGAACAGGGTCGTTCCTGTCATCTCGGCTATGTTCTGACGCGTAATCGGGAAGTCGATCAGAATGCCTTCCTCCGTCTTCTTGCCTGCCTGATTGACCAGTTTAAGCAATGCATGAGCGACACGCTGTTCGACCTGTTCGGTGGCCAATTCGATAACGCGCGAGTGCGCCTCTTGGAGCCTGCTGCCTACGACCTTGTAGGTGTTGGCGCCAAAACTGGGATAATCGGCAGCGAAAGCCGGCCACAATCGGCTTGGCCAGGCAAGAGCCACGCAATCGACGGCAGCCATGGCATTCGCCGGATAGGTGGTTCTGCCCAGCGCGTGGGCAATTCCCATCAATTCGCCGGGACTGATGTACCGCACCGTCACCTCCTGACCGTCCGGGGTCGATTTCACGACCCGTACATGACCGTCGAGCAACAGGAAGAACGAATGCGCTTCCTGCTCCTGTTCGAACACCGGCTGGTCCCTGGCGATCCGAAGCGATCTCGCCTGGCCAACGATACGGTCGAGGTCCGTGGGGGACAGTCCCTCAAAGACCGGGAGCCCCGAAATCAGCGAGGGATCAAGGCTACCCAAGGTTATGTCCTTCTGAATTTGTCCGCGGGCAAGGCAGCCTTTGCCACCTGGCTGCCGACTGTCTCATGGCTGACTGGCAAACAGCAAGATGGCAATAGGTTTTCAAGATATCGAAGTTGTTTGCGCAGGGGCAAGTTCGGAATGCCCGGCCTGGCCTAAAAGGCCTTTCGTGGCAGCTGCGGAAAGGTCCTATTCCTGTTGCCGAAATTCTTGCTTCAGGGGAAGTCATGGCAGTTCCACGCACGCGTCCAGGCAAATATCCGGCGGTTCTCTCCAACGGGTTCCGGCCGTTCTTCCTGCTGGGCGCGCTGTTTGGCGGGGCCGCGATTCTTGTCTGGCTGCCTTTGTACTACGGCAAACTCAAAACCTTCAGCGTCTTCTTGCCAGTGGACTGGCATGTCCACGAATTGCTGTTCGGCTATCTGGCTGCCGTCATCACGGGCTTTCTGCTGACTGCAATACCAAACTGGACGGGCCGGCTGCCTTTGCAGGGGCTGCCTTTGCTGGCGCTGGTGTTGCTGTGGTGCGCGGGGCGGGTCGTCGTCTTCTGTTCTTCGCAGACTGGCTGGCTGCTTGCCGCCCTTGTCGATTGCGGCTTTCTTCTTGCAGTCGTCGTTGCCGCCGCGACGGAAATCGTCGCCGGCAGAAACTGGCGCAATCTCAAGGTGCTGCTGCCTGTGACAGCACTGCTGGCGGCAAACATCATGTTTCACATCGAGGCACATTCTCAAGGGGTGACGGATATCAGCCGCCGCCTCGGCCTCGCCGCCGCGGTTGTCCTAGTCATGGTCATCGGTGGCCGGATCATTCCATCCTTCACCCGCAACTGGCTGGCGCGAGAGAGACCTGGGCGCTTGCCAGTTCCGTTCAGCAGGTTCGACGGAATAACGATCCTGTCCTCGGCATTCGGATTGGTTGCCTGGAGTCTTTCCAGGCAACCCCAGCACTGGGACAATTCTGATCGCAGCGGCACTTCTCAATGTCATCAGGCTTGGCCGCTGGGCTGGAGACCGTTCGTTGCGCGATCCTCTGGTCCTGATCCTTCACCTGTCCTTTGCTTTCGTTCCGATCGGCCTGTTCGTGAGCGGCCTCGCCGTTCTTCTTCCAGGACAGGTTCCTGCTGCCGCCGGCATCCATGCGTTCGGCGTTGGGACGTTGGCTTGCATGACGCTTTCTGTCATGTCGCGCGCCACGTTAGGCCACACCGGCCGCGAATTGCGGGCGGATACAGGCACATGTTTGATGTTCGCAGCAGTCCTGTTCGCGGCGATACTGCGAATAGCCGCGGCTTTTGAACCGGCGGCCGTATCGCTTCTGCATATGGCGGCGGCGCTCTGGGTTATTGCGTTCTTCGGCTATGTGGTTCTGTTCGGGCGAATGCTCGTTCGGCCGCGTTTGCAGGCGCGTCGCCCAGCGAATTCCGTCTGATGAAAGGCGGCCGGCATCCGCCACCGTTCATTATTGCCGGTGTCCGAGATTATTCGCTGGCCAATTTGCGCCAGCGCAAATCGCAATATCAGGACACGGACTAGAAGGGGGCAACGGTAAGTGCCGTGGACAACCCTAGAAAGGATACCCCAAATGAAACTGCCCCTGATCGCCGCGGCCGTTGCGCTGCTTTCCCTCGCTGGTGCGGCAAATGCCGAAGAACACGTCGTGCAGATGCTGAACAAGGGCGAGAAGGGTTCAATGGTCTTTCAGCCTGCCTTTGTTCGCGCAGCACCCGGCGACACGATCAAATTCGTACCGACCGATAAGACCCATAACGCCGAGTCCATCAAGGACATGATCCCCGATGGCGCCGAACCCTTCAAGGGAAAGCCGAGCGAAGAAATCACCGTGACCCTCACCAAGGAGGGTTTCTATGGCGTCAAGTGCGCTCCCCACTATGGTATGGGCATGGTCGCGCTCATCCTGGTCGGCAAGCCCGTCAACCTGGACGCAGCGCAAGCGGTCAAGCAGATCGGCAAGGCCAAGCCAGTGTTCGCCGAACTGTTCGCCGAAGCAAGCAAGGCAGTGTCCAACTGAAGATGTCTGCGCCACAGACACCCCTCCGTCCCGGCGATGTCCGGAGGGGAAGGCCGGGCGGACCTGGGGAGAGGTCCAGCCCGGCCTCTTTCGTTCCAATGCCCCCGACAATGACTGGCAGCCTCCGTGCGAAGGCAGTATTCAACGAAGAAAAAATCACCTGTCACGTCCGGTTTGCGTTAGCGCAAAGAACATCTTGATCCATGCGCCTACACAGTAAGCATCAACGGCCCGAAACGAAGGAGATTAAGATGCTTACCAGACGTGAAGCTTTGTTGGGATCTGTTCTTACGGCTGCTGCCGTTGCCACCCTAAGTGCAATGCCGGCAGCAGCGAGTGCGAAGGACGTCGCCGGCCTGCCACGCGAAAAGGTCACGCTGGTGGCGCCGCCTTTCGTCCATGCCCATGAGCAGGTCGCCAAGGGCGGGCCGAAGGTGGTCGAATTCACGATGACAATCGAAGAAAAGCCGATCGTCATCGACGCCGACGGCACGCAGTTGAACGCGATGACCTACAACGGGTCAATTCCAGGCCCGCTGATGGTGGTGCATGAAGGCGACTACATCGAGCTCACCCTCATCAACCCCGATACGAATACGCTTGCTCATAACATCGATTTCCACGCGGCGACCGGCGCGCTCGGCGGCGGCGGACTGACGCTGATCAATCCTGGCGAGCAGGTCACGCTGCGCTTCAAGGCCACCCGGCCAGGCACGTTCGTCTATCATTGCGCGCCCGGCGGCGCGATGATCCCGTGGCATGTCGTGTCGGGCATGAGTGGAGCAGTCATGGTGCTGCCGCGCGACGGGCTGAAAGACGACAAAGGCAAGTCGATCCACTATGACCGCATCTACTATGTAGGCGAAAACGACTTCTACATCCCGCGCGACGAACAGGGGAAATTCAAGAAGTATGACTCGGCCGGCGACAACTATGACGACACCGTGAAAGTGATGCGCGGGTTGATCCCCACCCATGTCGTGTTCAACGGCAAGGCGGGATCGCTCACCGGCGAGCATGCAATGAAGGCCAAGGTTGGGGAAACGATCCTCATCGTGCATTCCCAGGCCAACCGCGACACTCGTCCCCACCTGATTGGTGGTCATGGTGACTTCGTCTGGGAACAGGGCAAATTTGCCAATCCCCCGGCCAAGGATCTCGAAACATGGTTCATCCGTGGTGGGTCGGCGGGCGCGGCGCTCTACACGTTCCTGCAGCCCGGCGTCTACGCCTATGTCAACCACAATCTGATCGAGGCGGTTGAACTGGGCGCTACAGCCCACTTCACGGTCGACGGCGGCACCTGGAACGACGACTTGATGACCCAGGTTGCAGCGCCGAAAGCGATCGCTTCCTGAAACAGGACAGAAGAGGATGCAGCCCCACGGGGTTGCATCCATCACCGGATCTTACCTTCATGTCCTTTGATCCTGTCTTCACATTCGGCGTCATCGGAGCCGCCGCGCTGATCGGCCTAGGCATAGCCAACGAGGTCGGCAGCCCGGCGTCGCCATTATCTCCTCCGGTATCCGCAGTGCTGCAGCCTGGCGCATTCGACCACCCCATGCCCGGCGAATTCCTGCGGGACAATCATCCCGTCGTGGCGCCGGTCATGCGAAAGACTATCGATACGCCGTTGGAAATCATGAAGTATCAGGTGAGCGTGGCGGACTATGCGCGCTGCGTTGGCGACGGCGCCTGCAAACCGGCCGATATGCGCAGGGTTGGCGACGTTCCGGTCACTGGCGTTAGTCACATTGACGCCGAAGCCTATGCAAAGTGGCTGTCAGAACGCACCGGTGAAACCTGGCGACTGCCGACGGACCTCGAATGGGCCTATGCGGCCGGCGAACGTTTCCGGGGCGACATAGAGGGAAACGCAAGCGACCCGAACAACCCGGCACAGCGTTGGCTTGACCAGTATCGCAAGGAAACTTCGCTCGGGCGCTTGCCCGATCCGGAGCCCAGGGCACAAGGGGCGTTCGGGATCAACTCAAAGGGATTGGCCGACATTGCGGGTAATGTATGGGAATGGACATCCACCTGCTACGTCCACACGACAATCGCCAGCGACGGCACACAGGCGGAGGATTCCATTGAAAATTGCGGCGTACACGCCGTGGAAGGTTTCCATCGCACCTACATGTCGAACTTCATCCGGGACGGCAAGAGCGGTGGTTGCGCGGTCGGGACCCCACCTGACAATCTGGGTTTCCGGCTCGTCCACGAACGATCGGGGATGTTACGGTCCGCTCTTCGCGAGTTGGGCATCTCGTAACCGCGGAGAGCATGGATGACTTTCAATTCCGCACCAATCGAGCGGGTGGTTCCTGTCGCGGAAGAGCCTTTGGATCATGCCGGCGTCGATCGGCAATCGATAGACAAACTGGTTCGAGAATTTTATGCCAGGGTCAGGAACGACGAGCGCCTGGGGCCGATATTCGACCGTGAGATAAGCAGCGACTGGAAGCCCCACCTGGAAAAGATGACGGACTTCTGGTGTTCCGTCATCCTCAAGAGTGGTGACTACCACGGACGGCCGGTGCCGGCACACACCAAGCTGCAGGGCGTCACCGAAGCGGATTTCGAAATCTGGCAAGCCCTGTTTGCCACGACGGCGGCGGAGTTGTTCGCTCCCGACACGGCAGCAGTGTTTGTCGCGCGAGCCGAGCGCATCGCCAAAAGCTTGAGGTTGGCGATGTTCTTTCGCCTCGGGCCTCCTGATGTGGGACAACGCCACCCAGGCGACGGTGCCCTGTGAGGATCGAACTCCAGCGATCGCCATCTGCCAGCCTCAGAGGCTGTGGATCGCCCTCGACAGGGCCATGCGGACATCCATTGCAGAGCGATCTGAAGCGGCTACCGAGGGCAACGGGTCTACAGCGAGGACCTTGACCGCGCTGTCACCGCTTTCAGACAGCAACACGTTGCACCAGACAGGAATAGCCACTCCATTTCGCGACTCGAACAGGACTTGGGGATTAGACACGCCAAGCACCTTGAAGCCACCCGTTCTGGAACCGTCCTGTGCACGTTTCTGGCTTCTCATCCCGACAGACTGAACCACCTGGAAGCCGTGATCGGCCAATTTCTTGCTGACATAGGGGACGGCTTCGGCCAAGGACATACGGATCATCTTGCTGACGCCAGTGGACATGAGATGGTGTGCTCCCGCGCATGTCTGACGGGTTTCTCACGCAAGTATGCCGTTTCGCATTGATCTGGCGCAATCTTCGCGTCCCTGCTGGAGAACAAGGCCTCTGGGCGCGTCCGTGTGCACTTGCGCGCAGCTCAAGCCACATAGCGCTTCTCCGCCGGATCGTCGGGATAGGCGGCTCTTACATCAAGAAACTCGTCGAACGCCGCCAGCAGCGCCCTCACGCATCGCGGATCAAACTGCGTTCCTGATTGTTCCTGGATATAGCCAAAGGCACGCTCGATCGGCCACGCCGCCTTGTATGGGCGCTCCGAGGTGAGCGCGTCGAAGACGTCGGCAATAGCGGCAATACGCCCAACAAGCGGAATGGACTCGCCTTCCAACCCGTTTGGATACCCTGTACCGTCCCAACGTTCGTGATGCGTTTCGGCGATTTGCGCGGCAAGCTGCAGCAACGCGCATGTCGACCCAGCCAGGATGGCGGCGCCGATCCGCGTGTGCTCGTTCATCCGCAGCTTTTCAAGGGTGCTGAGTTGTTCCTGCTTCAAAAGGATGGCATCGGAAATGCCGACCTTGCCGATGTCGTGCATTGGCGCCGCGAGAAGGATGTCGCGGCATTGCTCGGCGGAGAAGCCGAGATGGCTGGCCAGGACGGAGGCGTAGTGGGCCATCCTGATCGTGTGCATGGCGGTTTCCCGGTCTTTGTAGCCGGCAGCCAGCGTCAGGCGCTTGATGATTTCTTCTTCGCGGTCGCGCAGCTCCTGCGTGGCCTTTTCCACCTCGATTTTCAGCCACTCAGCCCGATGAACAAGTTGTCTTTGCGCCTCACACAGCCTGACCAGGTTCCTCATACGGGCCTGGAATTCCACCGGTTCTATGGGTTTGTGCAGAAATTCGGTGGCGCCGGCATGGATCGCCTCGATGCGCGTGGCGGCATCGCCATCGGCGGTCACCATGACGAACGGCGTGTCGGCAAACCGCTGTTCGAGCCGGATGCGCTCGATGAGCTCGGTGCCGTTGATGCCCGGCATCTGGTAGTCGACGATGCCGAGATCGAACGACATCGTGGCTAAATCGCGCAACACGTCGACCGGCGCTGAATAGCTGATGGCCAAACAGTTCGCGATCTGGCCGACCAGCATTTCCATCAGCATGCGGTTTGTCCGATTGTCTTCGACGATCAGGATCTTGATGGCGTCATTGTCCATTGCTCAGGCCGCCCTGCTTTCGCTGCGCTCGATGCGCGCCATTTCCCGCGCGATTTCCTCGGTTAATTCGGCATCCAATGGGTGCGCATGTCCCTGCTCCGCCATGGCCGCAAGGGATGTCAGCCCGATATTGGCTGCCGCGCCCTTGAGCGAATGGAACGTTCTTTCAGCAAGGCTCCGGTCGCCCGTCGACAGGGCGCGGTGCAGGTCCGAGAGAAGGGTGGCGGAGTCTTCCAGGAACGAATCCATCAGACGGTAAAACGCATCCTTTCCAAGAATTGCTATCAATCCGCCGGCCCGCGGGTCTGCCGGAGCGCTGTTCCCTCCAGTTTCATCGCCCCGCGTATCGACGGGCGAGGCGGATCCGGCCAATCCGTCCAGCACGTGCTCGAGCCGCGCCAGAGTGATCGGCTTGGCCTCAAACCCATTCATGCCGGCCGCGATACAGCGCTTGCGATCTTCATCGGAGGCGTTCGCCGTCATGGCTATGATTGGTACGCCGTTGCCTGTCGCCCTGATAGCCCGCGTGGCTTCGATGCCATCCATCACCGGCATCTGCATGTCCATAAAGACGAGGCCGAACCGTCGTTCGCCCGCCAGCCGCACGCCTTCGCGGCCATCGACGGCCAGGGTGACGCGCTGCCCCAGCAATTCAAGAAATTGCCGCGCCACCTCGCGGTTTATCGGATTGTCCTCGACGACCAAGATGTCGAACGAAGGAAGAGCGACCGACTGTGGTTCCAAGACAGTCGGTGGCGCGCTGCGCCTGGCCGGCACCTCGAACCAGAAGCTTGATCCAACCCCCGCGGTGCTTTCGACGCCGATAGCGCCGCCGAGCCCTTCGACAACTTTCTTGCAGATTGCGAGGCCAAGTCCGGTGCCTCCGAAGCGCCTGCTGATCGTGCCATCGACCTGGCTGAAGGGCACGAACAGACGGTGACGCGATTCCGATGGGATGCCGATACCGGTGTCGGATACCTGGAAGCGTAGCCATCTCCCGTCCTGGCTTTCGGCCACGCTGAGGCGTATCAGGCCATTTTCGGTAAACTTGACGGCGTTGCTCAATAGGTTGAGCAGCACGCGCCGCAGCCGCGTCGGATCGCCGACATACCATCCTGAATGGTCGACACAGCCATTCGAGATGTCGATACGATCATGCTGCTGCCCCGCCCTGCCCTCCATGACGCTGGCGACGTCGCGCAGCATTGCGGGCGCATCGAAGGGGACGCTCTCGGCGGCGAGATCGCCGTGTTCGATCTTGGCGAAGTCGAGTATCTCGTTGATGACCTCCAGCAAGGCCTCGCCCGAACTCGTGATGATGCGCACGCTCTCTCGGTCGCGGGAGGCGAGTTGCGAACGTGATAGCAACTCAGACATGCCGAGGATCGCGTTGAGTGGTGTTCGAATTTCATGTCCGATCGTGGCCATGAACTCCGACTTTGCGCGATTGCCGGTCTCCGCCGCGTGGTAGGCCGTCGACAATTCGTTGGCCGTGGCTTCAAGCTGCCGGCTGGTGACCTGAACGATCCGCAGTTGTCGCATCAGGTTCAGAATCAAGAGCCCGATCGAGCAGCCGAGGGCCAGAACGACGATGGCGGATAGTTGCTGCAGACGCATGACCTCGTCGCGCGCATCGGCGCGGGCGGCAGAAACGGAGGCGTTGGTGAAACTGAGCAGGGACTCGGTGATGCTCAGCAGGCCGCCAAGCGTTTCCGAGGCGGCGACCAGGGTGGCATGATCGACCGACTGGCCAGCGGCAATCCGGTTGAAAGCGGGTTCAAGACCTACGACGGCAGCTCGCACCTGTACACGCGCGCCGCGGAAGGTGTCACTGGTTTCGAAGAAAGACGCATATTTGGAATTGTCGAGGATCGAGAGGCGCGAATAAAGGATATCGTAACGCAGACTGAGCGCCTTGAGTTCATCGGGGTTGACGGTGCTCTTGCCGGCCAGCCTGTCGGTCGCGTATGCAAGGGTTCGGCTTTCTCGGTCGAGTTGATAGACCGCCCAAAGTGCATCTTCGCGAATGCCATCCTGAAGGGTGTTCTGCCGGGTCGCCAAATGCGCGAATGCCGCCCCCAGTGCAACCATCAAGCCGATGGAGACCGCGATCAGATAGCGGGTTGCCTTGCCGGCGTTGTGTACCGCCTCACGGCTCTCGATCAGTTCGGGCTTCAATCGACGACCTCGATTTCCTTGATCTGCCAAACCGAGCGCGAGAAGTATTTTTCATTGTAGAGTTCGTGATTCTTGTCGAAGGGGTAGATCATGAAGAGCGGACCCTTGTCGCGAACCGACATCGGCTTCCCATTCATCTTCACGGCAAGGATCGTCTCGTAATCTGTCGCGTCACCGATCGGCACATCAGCCGAATAGTCGTTGAGGGCCTTGATCCTCAATGTCTTGCCATGGGCGCCAGCGGCCTCCAGGATGGCTTTCAGATAAGGTCCGTCGAACTCCGTGGCGCCGTTCGTCCACGGCGTTTCCATGATAGCCTGTCGGCCAGCGAGCGCCTGCAGCATCGCCAGGTCGAACGTCGCTGTATGCGCTTTGTTGGTGTTCTGGATATCGCCGGTAATCGTTAGAACAACGTCGCCCTCTGGCGCTTTGAGGGATGCGCTCATGGCATGGGAAACCGGAAGCGCGCATAGCAGCGCTGCCGCAATCAGGAATTTCATGGAAATTGCCTTTCGGAAGCCGGCGCGATTGGCGTCAGCGGCACGGGACGCAACGATGGCGTCGCAATTGTGCAAAAGTCGTCGCAACCGCCGGCCTGATACCGGCGCGGAAGAATGGCATCATGCCTTCGCCTGGAGGCGATCGTCCGAGTTAAGCACCGTTCTAAAGGTGATAGATTGCAATTCCGTAAAGTCCGGTCGAAGCATTTGCCGCAACGCGTTTTCGCTACCGGGCAATAGGCGCGAGCAGATTTCTGCCGCTCGGCTGGTCCACGACTGTCTCTTTGCCATCTTAACGCGCATAAGCCCTTTGGAAATGGCGAGCTCTTCGAGCCTTCTCGGCAAAAACGTCACAACTCAAACAGCCAGCGAATGCTTGCCCGCGCCATTCTCGAGATACTTGTCGAATTTCGATGCCACCACCCTGACAAGCGGGCGGCCATCAACCGGAACGATGAAATGATCGCCTTCGAGCACAAGCAGCGCGTCAGAGGCATTCGCCATGCGGCTTGCCGTGAGCAGCAGTTTCTGCCCGGCGTCGCCAAAGCGTTCGACGAGGTCGAGCGCCGAGAATGCAAATTCGCACATCAGTCGCTCGATGATCCAGCTTCTGGCAAGGTCATCGAGACTGAACGCGATGCCGCGCGCTGTCGCCAACTGTCCTGAACCCACGACTTTTTCATATTCGCCCGTGGCAACGATATTCTGCGCATAGCCTTGACGGAACTTGCTGATCGCCGAGGGACCAAGGCCGATAAGGGTGTCGCAAGCGTCTTCGGTATAACCTTGAAAGTTGCGCCGGATCTTGCCCGCGCGGGCCGAGATGGCAAGCGTATCGTCGGGCCTGGCGAAATGATCGAGGCCGACTGCTTGATAGCCGCAATCCAGGATCATCCCTGCAGCGCGTTGCGATTGCGCCAGGCGCTCGTCTGAATTGGGCAACCATGCCTCATCGATCATCGTCTGGTGTTTCTTGAACCAAGGGACATGCGCATAGCCAAACAGCGCAATCCTGTCCGGTCGCAGACTAAGCGCCTGGTTGACGGTCGCGGCGACACTGTCCAGAGTCTGGTGCGGCAGACCGTAGAGCAGATCGAGGTTGACCGACTTGACGCCGCGCGCGCGCACTGCGTCGACTACACCCTTTGTCACCTCGAAGCTCTGTTCGCGGTTGATGGCTTTCTGCACTTTGGGATCGAAATCCTGCACCCCGAGGCTCGCCCTTGTCATGCCCATCCTGGCGAAAGCGTCAAGGCGGCCCTCGTCCATGTCGTTCGGGTCGATTTCGACACTAAGGCTGGCATCATCAAGAAAGTCGAACCGATCTCGCAGGGCTCTTCCCAAGGCCACGATGTCGTCTGGTTTCAGCATTGTCGGCGAGCCACCGCCCAGATGAACGGCGCGCACTCGACATCGACCGCGCACAATAGCGCCTACCGTGTGAATCTCCTGGTGAAGAGCCGGCAGGAAGGTCGCTACCGGGGCATAATGCCGTGTCTGTTTGGTGTGGCAGGCGCAGAACCAGCATAGCCTGTCGCAAAAAGGTATATGCAGATAGAGCGAGATCTCTTCATTGCTTTCAAGCGCTTCCATCCAGCCGCGGACTGAAATGGCGTCGATGCCGGAGTGAAAGTGCGGAGCGGTTGGATAACTGGTGTATCGGGGCACGGTCTCGGCGATGTTCGCAAGAGGCGTCGAGCGTGCTTGAATGGTGGCGGCTGTAGCTTGCATGGGCGGCAATCTGCCCGGCTCTCAGGGGCGAAGCCTTGATTTCAATCAAGCGAAGCACGGACAAACTGCCGCAACCGCATCACGCGCCAGTGATGATATCTTGACCCATTATAAACTCAGGCGACATCAGGCGACATCATGTCCATCCGACAGGACGTTCACAGTTCTGGCATCCCCGTGCTTTGCCAGTCCTGCGAAGCCCGGCACCGCGGCGTCTGCGGCGCCCTTGACGCAGACCAGCTTGTCGGACTCGCCAAGACCTCTTCGAAACACCAGGTCGAGGCGGGTGTCGAACTGGTCGGTGATGCAGAGACCGTCGGCAGCTATTCTAACGTGCTCTCCGGCGTGGTGAAACTGACCAAAAGCCTTTCCGATGGACGCCAGCAGGTTGTCGGCCTGCAATTTGCGCCGGACTTCCTTGGGCGGCCGTTCAAGGCCGAGAGCGAGATCAATGCGGAGGCGGCAACACCCGTTGCACTTTGTTCATTCCCCAAGACCGTCATTGAACGGATGATGAAGGAGTCGCCCGGGCTCGAGCATCGGCTGCTCAAGCAGGCGCTGAATGAACTCGACGAAGCACGCGACTGGATTGTGATGCTGGGCCGCAAGAGCGCCTCGGAGAAAGTTGCAAGCTTCCTTGTATTGATTGCCAGGAACATCGATCCCGCGGCGAATGCCTCTGCTCCGTCAGCAAGCTTCGACTTGCCGCTGACGCGTTCCGACATCGGCGATTTCCTCGGCCTCACGACCGAGACCGTGAGCCGTCAGCTGACCCGATTGCGCGCCGAGCGCGTGATCAGGATCGAGAACAACCGGCATGTGATTGTCGATGACATGAAGCGCCTGGAGCAGCGCTGCGGCGACTGAGATTCACCGACTGGTCGGTTTGCCCGTGTCAAAAGCCCGCGTTTGAGGATCAGCGAAAATGACGCGCGGCATGACATGCTCGTGCTCGAACGCGACGTGCCGCCGCAAGCTCTCAAAAAAACCGCGAAGCATAAATCCCAGAGCTTCGGCATTCTCGACCGGACGACCGTGCCCGATCCCTAAAAGCTGTTCTGTCACTTCGTCCGCGAAGCATTCATCCTCTATGTGTTCGGTACGGAGACGTCTTATGGAAGCGAAATCGGCTTCCTGCAAAGTCAAGGCGTCTTCATATACAGGAAAAATGACCGTTTCCTCGAACAAGTGGGTGTCGCGAAGCAGAGGAACGATGCTGTTTGCCGTGACAAGGCAATTGAAGCGATCGACGTTGGGCAATGCATCGGCGATGCTCTCCAGTGCTTTGCACAGGCGCAGCTTTTCCCCATGCAAGCGCTGCATCGTCGCAATCGACGCACCCTGAACGCCCTTCCCTTTAGCCTTGGTGGGTTCTCCGCGGCGGACGCGGAGCGACGACACGTGCGGCGGTTTCCTCTTCAAACGCAGCCTCCCGATTTCACGAAGCTTCACGCTGAGCGAAGCAAAACCATCCGGCTTTGATTTGGATCAAGGCGAGCCGAGAGCGGCTGCGGAATTCATGCCCCGCGGATTTGGCGTCCGTCAGGATTCGAAATCGGGGACTTGCGATGAAGTTTGGCACAGAGATCGTCTTACTAGGCCTATTTGCGTTTGCCGCCTTTGTGGCCGCGGGCTTCGGGGTCGATGAACCTTTCCGCCAGCACATGTGGGTGCTGTTCCTGGTGCTGCTCGGCTTCACGGCCATCTTGTTGCGCAATTCGAATTTCAAGCCGGCCGCGCCGATCGACCCTTCCGCTTACATGGATGGACCAATCCGGTACGGGACGATAGCAACGGTTTTCTGGGGCGTCGTCGGCATGTCGGTTGGCGTTGTCGTCGCGTTACAGCTTGCCTATCCGCAGCTCAACATCCAGCCTTGGTTCAACTTCGGCCGCCTGCGGCCGGTTCACACCTCCGGTGTCGTGTTCGCCTTTGGCGGCAACGCCCTGCTTTGCACATCCCTCTATGTCGTGCAGCGGACCTGTCGCGCGCGTTTGTTCGGCGGCAATCTGGCCTGGTTCGTTTTCTGGGGCTACCAGCTATTCATCGTGATGGCGGCGACCGGCTATCTGCTGGGCATTACCGAAAGCCGGGAATACGCTGAGCCCGAATGGTATGTCGACATCTGGCTGACCATCGTCTGGGTCGCTTACCTGATCCTTTTCCTTGGCACCATCCTGAAGCGCAAGGAACCACACATCTACGTCGCCAACTGGTTCTACCTGTCCTTCATCATCACAGTGGCGATGCTGCATGTCGTCAACAACCTGTCGATGCCGGCCTCGTTCCTCGGCTCCAAGAGCTACTCGGCCTTCTCGGGCGTCCAGGACGCGTTGATCCAGTGGTGGTACGGCCACAACGCGGTCGGCTTCTTCCTCACTGCCGGCTTCCTCGGCATGATGTACTACTTCGTTCCCAAGCAGGCGAACCGGCCGGTCTATTCCTACCGCCTGTCTATCATCCATTTCTGGGCGCTGATCTTCCTCTATATCTGGGCTGGGCCGCATCATCTTCACTACACCGCCCTGCCCGACTGGGCACAGACGCTGGGCATGGTGTTTTCGATCATGCTCTGGATGCCTTCGTGGGGCGGTATGATCAACGGCCTGATGACGCTGTCGGGCGCCTGGGACAAGATCCGCACCGATCCGATCATCCGCATGATGGTCGCTGCCATCGCCTTCTACGGCATGTCGACCTTCGAAGGCCCGATGATGTCGATCAAGACCGTCAACTCGCTGTCGCATTACACCGACTGGACAATCGGCCATGTCCATTCCGGCGCCCTCGGCTGGGTTGGCATGATCACGTTCGGCGCGATCTACTACATGGTACCGAAGCTCTGGAACCGCGAGCGGCTCTACTCCCTGCGACTTGTGACCTGGCACTTCTGGCTGGCGACGCTCGGGATCGTCGTCTACGCCGCCGTAATGTGGGTGTCCGGCATCATGCAGGGCCTGATGTGGCGCGAGTACGACGAGCAGGGTTTCCTTGTCTATTCCTTCGCCGAGAGCGTCGCGGCCATGCACCCCTACTATGTCATGCGCGCCGCGGGAGGCGCGATGTATCTCGCCGGCACCCTGATCATGGCATGGAACGTCACCATGACCATCCGCGGCCATCAGCGCCAAGAACAGCCGATGCCGGGCGCCGCGCCCGCCCTCCAGCCTGCCGAATAAGGAGCCAGACATGGGCTTGATAGACAAACACGCGATTATCGAGAAAAACGCCACGCTGCTTCTGGTCGGATCGCTGCTGGTCGTGACTGTCGGTGGCATCGTCGAGATCGCGCCGCTGTTCTACCTCGACAACACGATCGAGAAGGTCGACGGGATGCGGCCATACTCGCCGCTCGAACTCGCCGGCCGTAACATCTATGTGCGCGAAGGCTGCTATCTCTGCCACAGCCAGATGATCAGGCCGTTCCGCGATGAGGTCGAACGCTATGGCCACTACAGCCTCGCGGCCGAGTCGATGTTTGATCATCCTTTCCAGTGGGGGTCCAAGCGCACCGGCCCCGACCTGGCCCGCGTCGGCGACCGATACTCCAATACGTGGCACGTCCAGCATCTGACCGACCCGCGCTCGGTCGTGCCGGAGTCGATCATGCCGAGTTATGCGTTCCTGAAAGACAACCCCATCGAGGTGAAGGATTTTTCGACCCACCTGGTCGCCAACAGGCGTGTCGGCGTGCCCTACTCGGACGACATGATCGCTCATGCCAACGCCGATCTGATGGCGCAAGCGGATCCCAATGCCGACACCACGGCGCTGCTGGCGCGATATCCGAAAGCCAAGGTCGGCGATCTGGACGGGAATCCGCAGCAAGTCACCGAGATGGACGCTCTAGTCGCTTACCTTCAGATGCTCGGCACACTCGTCGACTTCAAGAACTACGACGAAGCCGCCGGTTACCGTTGAGGAAAAGATGATGACTTACAATTTGATGCGGGAATTTGCCGACAGCTGGGGCTTGCTTGCCATGGCGCTGTTCTTCGTCGGCTGTATTGCCTTCGCGCTCCGTCCAGGCGGCAAGACGCAGGCCAACGAGGCCGCCCAGATACCGCTCAAGGACGACTGATCATGAGCAACGAGCATATCGACGAAGTCTCGGGCATCACGACGACCGGTCATGAATGGGACGGCATCAAGGAGCTCAACAACCCGCTGCCGCGATGGTGGGTGATCACTTTCTACGTCACCATCGCCTGGGCGGCAGCCTACACGATCGCCTATCCGGCCTGGCCCATGCTGAGCTCGGCCACGAAAGGTGTGCTCGGCTATTCCTCACGCAATGAGGTGAAGTCCGAGCTGGCCGCGGCGGAAACCGCCAAGGTCAGATTCGTGACGGCCATCCAGCAAAAGTCCGTAGCTGAAATAGCAGCGGATGATGCGCTGCGTGAATTCGCCGTCGCGGCAGGCGCGGCGACATTCAAGGTCAATTGCGTGCAGTGTCATGGTTCAGGGGCGCAGGGATCGAAAGGCTTTCCCAACCTGAATGACGACGACTGGCTGTGGGGCGGCAAGGCCGACCAGATTCAGCAGACGATCATGCACGGCATCCGTTTCAGCGCTGATCCGGATACAAGGGTGTCGGAGATGCCTGCGTTCGCCGACATCATCACTCCCGAACAGATCGCACAGGTCAGCGCCTATGTCGCCAGCCTTTCCGGTAAAGTCAAAGATTCGAGCCTTGTGGGCCCCGGGGCCAAGGTCTTCGCGGAAAATTGCGTGGCCTGCCATGGCGACAATGCCAAGGGAAACAGGGAATTCGGCGCGCCAGACCTGACCGATGCAATCTGGCTCTACGGGTCCGGCGAGACGGCTATCGCCGAACAGGTCCGCTCACCCAAGCATGGCGTCATGCCGGCCTGGCTCGGACGCCTGGGCGATACCAAGGTCAAGGAACTTGCCGTCTACGTGCATTCGCTTGGCGGTGGAGAATAGGAAGCGGGGCCTGTTCTCAAAGCCCTCAACCGCCCAAGCGACGAGGCCCGGCCATGCCGGGCCTCGATTTGTTTTCGGCTTCCGCCTTTGACCTGCATCAACGCGCCGTGGCGTCCCCTCCGGCAAGACTGATGCAAGGTGTTGTCATTGCCGGCATTGGAGAGACACGTGTTGGATCAGACGCAGGTGGAAAGGCTCGAGGCCGAGGCGGTGAATTCCGCCAAGACGCGACAGCCGCTCTATGCCGCGCGCAAGAAGATTTTCCCGAAGAGAGCTTCCGGCCGATTCCGCCAATTCAAATGGCTGGTAATGGCGGTCACGCTCGGCATCTATTATCTGACGCCTTGGCTGCGATGGGATCGCGGGCCGTTCGCTCCCGACCAGGCTGTCCTGCTCGATCTGGCGAACCGCCGCTTTTACTTCTTCTTCGTCGAAATCTGGCCGCAGGAATTCTACTACGTCGCCGGCCTCTTGATGATGGCAGGCGTCGGGCTTTTCCTTGTGACATCCACTGTCGGACGCGCCTGGTGCGGCTATGCCTGCCCGCAGACAGTCTGGGTTGACCTGTTCCTGGTCGTCGAACGCGCCATCGAAGGCGATCGCAATGCCCGCATCAAGCTCGAGGCCGCGCCGTGGACCGCCCGCAAGCTCGTTCTGCGCATATCGAAGCACGCCATCTGGCTGCTGATAGCGGTGGCTACCGGTGGCGCCTGGATTTTCTATTTCGCCGATGCCCCAACACTGGCGATGAACGTCGCAACCGGCACCGCCGCGCCAGTTGCCTATGTGACCATCCTGGTGCTGACGGCGACGACATATACGTTCGGCGGTCTCATGCGCGAACAGGTATGCACCTATATGTGCCCATGGCCGCGCATACAGGCGGCCATGCTGGACGAGAGCTCGCTGACGGTCACGTATAATGACTGGCGTGGCGAACCCAGATCGCGGCATGCCAAGAAGGCCGTTGCCGCAGGCCAACCCATCGGCGACTGCGTCGATTGCAATGCCTGCGTCGCGGTCTGTCCGATGGGCATAGATATCCGCGACGGCCAGCAGCTTGAGTGCATTACCTGCGCGCTCTGCATCGACGCCTGCGATGGCGTCATGGACAAGCTCGGCCGAGAGCGCGGATTGATCGCCTACGCAACGCTGTCGGACTACAACGCCAACATGTCGCTGGCCACTGCCGGCGGCACCACATCGGTCAACCCGACACTGGTCAGGACGACCGATGGGACATTCTCCAGCGGCCTGGCGCACTTCCATTTGCGCAACATCTTCCGCCTTCGCACCTTCATCTATCTCGGCGTGTGGTCGGCGATCGGGCTGGCGCTGCTCTATTCGCTGCTGACGCGCGAACGGCTCGAGCTTAACGTTTTGCATGACCGCAATCCGCAATTCGTCACGCTCGCGGACGGCTCGATACGCAACGGCTACACCGTCAAGCTGCTCAACATGATCCCCGAGCCAAGAACGATCGAGGTCAGCCTGCAAGGCCTGCCTGGAGCCGAAATGAATGCCGTCGGCATCGATATCCCAGCGTCCCAGTCTTTCACCACGGTGGCAGAACCCGACCGCTTGAAGGTGCTCAGGGTTTTCGTGCGTCAGCCATCGGCCCAGATCACAGGCATCGCGCGGACGTTCACATTCCGGATCAGGGATCAGGCTGGCGTCGAGTCAGCCGAATATACGGCCACATTCAACGCACCGGAGACCGCCAAGTGAGCGCGCAACCACATAAAACCCGGGAATTTACAGGCAAGCACATGCTCTTCACCATCGTCGGCTTCTTCGCGGTGGTCATCGGCGTCAACGTCACGATGGCGACGCTTGCAAACACAAGCTGGACCGGGCTGGTTGTCGAAAACAGCTATGTCGCCAGCCAGCAATTCAACCAGAAGGCCAGGGATGGGCGCGCGCAGGCGGCCCTCGGCTGGACGGGCAAGTTGACCATAGCGTCCGGAAAGGTCGGCTACTCGTTGACCGACGCATTCGGCAAGCCGGTCTCGTTGCGCGCGGTAAAGATACTGTTTCGCCATCCCGCATACGAAGCCGAGGACAAGGTCGTGACCCTGGGTGCTGACACAGGGCAGGCGTTCAGTGCCCAGCACACGCCAAAGGACGGGGTCTGGATCGTCGAGATCGATGCCGATGCGGGCCAGGCTGAACCCTATCGCGATGTTCGCCGGATCATGATTGCCAAGGGAGCGATGCTTTGAGCTGCTGTGCGCCTGGCGCCGAAATGGCATTGGACTTGACTGTCGCCGCCACGCCGTCGAGCGACGAGATCAAGCTGGCGAGCCGTTCGCTTGGCGGCGATCTCCACCAGACCGACGTGTCGGTGCCGTCGGTTCATTGCGCTGCCTGCATCCACACCATCGAAACCGCGCTCGGCAAGCTTGAACATGTCGAGAGCGCGCGGGTGAACCTATCAACGAAGCGCGTATCGATCCGATGGCGTGGCGACGTGGTCCCGCCAATGTTCGCGGCGCTCGACCGCTCGGGGTATCAGGCGCACCTCTTCGATACCGAGGTGACCGGAAAGGACCGGACGCTTGCAGAGCTGATCCGCGCCGTGGCTGTTGCCGGTTTCGCTGCTGGAAACATCATGCTGCTGTCTGTCTCGGTCTGGTCCGGTGCCGAGGGCGCGACCAGGGACCTTTTTCACTGGGTTTCAGCGCTCATCGCTTTGCCTGCGCTCTTCTTTGCGGGCGGAATCTATTTTCGCTCGGCAGCGAATGCGCTGCGCCACGGGCGCATGAACATGGACGTGCCGATCGCGGTCGGTGTGTCACTGGCATACGCAATGAGTCTCTTCGAGACGATCAACCACGGCGAGCACGCCTATTTCGACGCGTCCGTGTCGCTGCTGTTCTTCCTGTTGATCGGTCGCACGCTGGACCATGTCATGCGCGAGCGTGCTCGGATGGCTGTCAACGGCCTTTCGCGGCTAGCGGCACGCGGCGCCGTGGTGTTGCGCGGTGAAGGCGGTCGCGACTACCTGCCGATCGGCGAGGTCGAACCAGGCATGCGGCTGCTGATCGCGGCCGGAGAACGGATCCCGGTCGACGGAACCATCCTCAGCGGCGCCTCGGATCTCGACTGCTCGCTCGTATCGGGCGAAAGCACGCCCAGGACAGTCGGTTCGGGATCGCATATCCAGGCCGGTATGCTCAATCTTACCGGCCCACTCACGATAACGGCGACAGCCGCGGCCAAGGATTCGTTCCTCGCCGAAATGGTCCGGTTGATGGAGGCCGCCGAAGGCGGTCGGTCGAAATATCGCAGGATCGCCGACCGCGTCTCCTCGCTCTATGCTCCGGTGGTGCACCTTGCCGCCTTGCTGACGTTTCTTGGCTGGATGGCAGCAAGCGGCGACTGGCACCAGGCGATCACGATCGCAATTGCAGTCCTCATCATCACCTGTCCGTGCGCGCTCGGCCTCGCCGTGCCGATCGTGCAGGTAGTCGCGGCGCGACGACTGTTTGAAGCCGGCGTCATGGTCAAGGACGGTTCGGCCATGGAGCGGCTGGCCATGATTGACACGGCCGTGTTCGACAAGACGGGGACGCTGACGCTCGGGCAGCCCAGGCTGATCAATGCGTCATCGGTCGACCCAACCATGCTGGCGATCGCGGCCGATATGGCAGCGCATTCCCACCATCCCTTTTCGAAAGCAATAGCCCGTTTTGCCAGCGCGTCGGCGCAACCCAAACTCGAATCCGTCACCGAGCACCCGGGCTTGGGCATGGAAGCCTTCACTGAGGGCAACACCTGGCGTCTCGGCAGGCGCGGTTGGGCCGGCTGGAAAGCCAGAACCGGCGGCGAGGGTAAGCATGGCTATGGTGGAACGGTGCTGACGAAGAACGGGTTGATCGTCGCCACGTTCGCGTTCGAGGATGCCGTGCGCGCCGATGCCAGGCAGGCCCTGGGCATGCTGAAGACAAACGGCGTGTCGATCAATATGCTGTCGGGCGACACTGCCAAGGCGTGCAGCGAAGTCGCCGGCGCTTTGGGCATCGAGCGCTATGTTCCGTCACTGCTCCCCTCCGGCAAGGTCGAATGGGTCGAGGCACTGGCGCGCGCCGGCCACAGGGTTCTGATGGTCGGCGACGGGCTGAATGACACGCCGGCACTGGCCGCCGCTCATGTCTCGATTGCGCCTGCAACGGCAGCCGATGTCGGCCGCAACATCGCCGACTTCGTTTTTCTGCGCGAAAGCCTGCTTGCCGTGCCGCTTGCGCTGGAGATCTCGCGCAAGGCCGGGCGGCTGATCCGTCAGAACCTCGCTATCGCCGTGGTCTACAACGCCATTGCCGTGCCGATTGCCATAACCGGGCATGTGACGCCGCTCATCGCGGCGATCGCAATGTCCGCCTCGTCGCTGCTGGTGATCGGAAACGCCATGCGGCTTCAGCGTTTCTCGCGGGCGGCGCCGCGTGAAAGCATGTCGCAAGGCAGACCGGCCGGCGCCAGCGTGCTGGCCCAATCTCGATGACGAGCCTCATTTACCTCATCCCGGCGGCTCTGCTTCTTGGGGCGCTCGGCCTGTCGGGCTTTCTGTGGGCGTTGCGAAGCGGTCAATACGAGGACCTCGATGGCGCCGCGGAGCGCATTCTGATCGACAGCGACGACAGCGCTGAGGATACCCCCCGCTCCCAGAGTCAGGTGATTTCAGGTCAAGTCGACCTGAAATCTGAATCCGCTTCTAGATCAAACGGATAGAGCATGATGTCTTCCGAAAGCCGCTTCACACTTTTCGGCATCATGCTCTAGTGACTCAGATCAAAGCGACGCTGATCGGAATGCCCGAGTATCGCGCGAAGAAAGCAGGAGGTGGGCATGCAAGCCGAAGCCATAATGACGACGCCGGTGATCACGATTGACGCGACCGCCACGCTCGCCGAAGCCGTTGATCTTATGCTTTTAAGGAAGGTCAGCTGTCTGCCGGTCACGCACAGCGACGGAACCCTCGCTGGGATTGTCAGCGAAGGCGATTTCTTGCGCCGGGAAGAACTTGGCACGCAGCGGGTTCGTCCTCGCTGGCTGCGGTTTCTCCATGGTCCCGGCAAGTTTGCCGATGACTATGTGCGCGCGAATGGACGGTTTATCCGCGAGGTGATGACCACGGAGGTCGTCTCGGCGCCTCCAGCCACACCGCTAGCGGAGATTGTCGACCTGATGATGCAGCACGACATCAAGAATGTGCCGATTGTCGATCAAGGCAAAATTGTCGGCATCATCACACGCACGGATCTGCTGCGCGCCCTGATCAACACGACGCCGAAGCCGGGCGCCACGGCGTCCGACGACGAGCAGATCCATAAGCAGATCGTCGCGGAGCTTCAGAGCCAATCATGGGGCGACGGCGACCTTATCGGGGTGAAAGTCGACAACGGCGTTGTTGAACTGAGCGGAGCGATTGTCGACGAGCGCCAACGCAAGGCGGCGATCGTTGCGGCGGAGAATGTTGCCGGCGTCAGGCAAGTCAAGGACAGCCTGTTTTGTGCGGACCCCTTTTCCGTCATCCTGGTTTCATAACAGCGAAAGCCGCGCCGGAAACCCGAGCCTTATTGGGTCTTGCTTTCTTCCCACACGCCCTTGGCTTTCAGCCCCTCAGCGACTTCCTTCGGCATATAGCGCTCATCATGCTTGGCAAGCACGCTGTCGACGACGAAGACGCCGCCCGTGCTGAACGTGCCCTCCGTGATGACGCCCTGCCCCTCTCGAAACAGATCGGGCAAGATGCCGGTATAAGTGACTTTGACGGACTTCTGCTCGTCAGTGACGGAGAAGGCGACCGTTGCCCCTTCGCCGCGCACCACGGTTCCTCGTTCGACGAGGCCACCGAGGCGAATGCGCTGGCCGGGCTGGACAGGAGCCGAGGCGAGATCCGCTGGCATATAGAAATAGGAAGCCTTCTGGCCGAGCGCATAGAAGGTGAGGCCCGTGGAGGCGCCAAGAAAGGCCAGCCCAGCCACGATCACGGACAATCGCTTCTGCTTGCGTGTCATCTCTTACTCCTTCGCCATTACGCCGAGCGAGGCGGCAAAGCCGGTGAATTTCTTGGCGTCCTCGCTGTCAGTGCCAAAGGCGGTGACGGCGCGGTGAAGCGCGTCGCGCGCCTGATCTCGCTTGCCGAGCACCGCAAAGGAACGGATAAGCCGCATCCATCCCTCCGCGTCGTGCGGATTTTGCTTCAGCCGGTCATCAAGACCGGCGACCATGGTTCCAATCATTGCCCGTCGGTCTTGCGGCGGCATCGTTTGCGCCGCCTCGATCTGCTCAGGACCAGGGCCATCGTCCGAGGTTCCGGCGGCGACCGCCGGTTCGGCTCCCTTCCCCAGCGCCTGCTGGACGGCGCCAAGCCAGGGAGAATCCGGCGGGAGTGTTTCGAGCATCCGTTGCCAGGCGGCGTTGGCATCCGCTCTCTTGCCTTCCTGGGCTAGCCCCATGCCGAGATAGAAAGCTGCCTTGGCGTTTGCGGGATCGAGTTTAAGTGCTGTCCGAAACGCGGCTTGCGCGTCAGCTGAGACTATCCCGCCGGCGGCGTTGGCGATTGCTTCGCCGAGACCAGTCTGGCGAGCGGCGCTGTCGCCGTTAAGGCGGATGGCATTGCGATAGGCGGTCACAGCCGCGGGGAAGCGCTGCAAGCGCAGATAGACCGGGGCCAACACGTCCCAACCCTTGCCGTCGGAAGGGTTTGCGGCAAGGTGGGCCTCGGCGCGGGCGATCAGCGCATCGACAGAGGAACCGGTCCCGTTGCTCGCAAGCCGCTCTGCCAGCGGCTGCGACGGCAGATCCGGCGAACCGAGCTTGCCGTAGAGTCCCCAGCTCACCAGAGGCACCGATAGGACGGCGACCGTGGCCACGATTTTGGCCGCGTGGCCGGGCAGTTTCGCCTCGATGCCGGCCCCCCGGCCGCGAGGCGCAGGATTCGGCGACCGATTTCGGCGCGCGCCTCCACGGCCTCTGCCGGCTGGATGAGGCCACGCGCCACCTCGAGGTCGAGTTCGGCAAGCTGGTCGCGATAGACTTCGAGATCGTGGTCGCCTGCGGCGGGACCGCCCTTTACACCGCCAATCAGCGGCAAAAGCACCGCCAGGCAGGCGCCAAGCGTGAGAGTTGCGGCTATGATCCAGAACAGCATGGTTTTTCCATTTGGGGCAGCCTTTCCGTAAAGCGCCTTTGTGGATCGGTCTCCACGGGTGCAGTTCTGCGGTGCACGGAGCTGGCGGCGTTCCGCAGATTCGACCGAATCTGCGTCAGCGATGTCGATTGCCATCCAACGTTGGCGCTAACGCTGCCCCGCAGCGAGCCGCAACCGCGCGATCAGGTCGCTGTTGCGGCAGTAGGCAGGGGGATGATTGGCATTCTGCTCATTGTCGAGCCAGGTCGAGCATTCCTCTTGATGGCCGCAAGACCGGCATCTGTCGACGGCACGATTGGTAACTTGGATCTGATCCGCAACGACCTTCAGCTGCCTGTCGACGCCGAGCTTCCGCATCATGCGGTCCATCAGAGCCGTCCGCACGTCAACTGCAATCAGGTAGTCGAGAAAACGCATGTCGCTCACTCCTTGGACCGCCATCTTAGCTGTCTTGCGCGGCGCGATAATTGATCTGGATCATTGGGATCCACGACGGCCAGATCGATTTTGCCGATCGACATGACAACCTCAGTACGACATCAGACGATTGATGCCGCTCTCCTGTACCAGCGTCCGGGTCATGCCGCCGAACGCCCACTCCCGCAATCGGCTGTGTCCATAGGCGCCGGAAACGATCAGGTCCGCGTGGATCGAGCGGGCGAACGCCGTCAGCCGTTCTCCTTCGGGTTCGCCTGAGAGAATTTCGGTTCTCGCCATGATGCCGTGATGCTCAAGATACACCGCCACATCCGCAAGGCTGTTGCGCACGTCGTCGTGTTCGCTGTCTATCGTGGCGACGATGACGTCCTTGGCCTTGGACAGAAAGGGCAAGGCATCGGCGATTGCCCTGCGCGCCTCTCGCGTGTCTTTCCAGGCAACGAGGACCGTGTTTGCCAGCATAAGCTCGCAATTGCTGGCTGCAACCAACACCGGCCTGCCGATACCGAGCACCAAGCTTCCGATATCGACGGCGCGGAAGACATTTTCGCCTTCGTCAGGGCCGGTCACGATCAAATCAGCCTGTCGGGCAGCAGCTCCGAGCAGGCGGGTGGGACTGCAAACCTGCTGCATCCATTCATTGCTGAGCGAGGTCGGAACGAGTCTTTCGAATTCGCCGTGCAGTGCGGCGAGCCGTTTTTCGATTTCGGTCCGCTGGATCTGCATGACCTCGCCTTCGTAGACCAGTCCCTCACCGGTAGAGACCAAGGGCGGTACATCCGCTGCTGCCAGCCCGATCAGATGAGCGCCAAAGCGCTCGGCAAGGGTCGCCCCGAGTTTCACGATCGGGGCTGGATCTGCGTCTACGGCAAGATTGACGATTATTGACTTGTAAGACATGAGAACTCCTGGTGCAGACATTGCTTGCATCATGAATTGCAGTGTGTGACCTGTGCTGCCTTGATGCCGGTCAAAGAGCGCGGGGTACCCACGTCGGCGTCTCGTTACAGCTCACCTCGGAGCTGGTATGCGTGTGGATTGATGGGTGCTACACCAACCGGTGTTACCGGTTCTCGATCAAAGGGCTGCGTGTGACCAGGAAGATGCCAGTCTCATCCGACGATGATGTTGCAGCGGCGGACCTTCCCGCTGACCAGCGCGAGCAAAAGCGCGGTGTCGGGGCAGAACAGGAGCTCCTCGCCCTGATGTTCGACCAGGCTCCGGGCTTCATGACGTTGCTCAGCGAACCTGGTCATGTCTTCCAATTGACCAACGCCGCTTATCAACGCTTGATCGGTCAGCGGCAGGTCATCGGAAAATCGGTGCGGGAGGCTTTACCCGAGCTAGACGGTCAGGGGTTCTTTGAGCGGCTCGACCAAGTGAGCGAGACTGGCGAGCCCTATGTCGGGCGCGGTGTCAAAGTCGTGCTTCGCAACGCGCACGATGGAACGACCGAGCAACGCATCCTCGACTTCGTCTACCAGCCCATCAAGGCTGGCGATGGCCATATCACGGCGATCTTCGTCCAGGGCACGGACGTCAGTGACCTTTCCTTTGCCAATGCCGCGCTGCAATTGCGGGAGGACCATCTGCGTTCAATTCTGGCCACAGTTCCCGATGCCATGGTGGTTATCGATGAGCAGGCCCGCATTCAATCTTTCAGCACGGCTGCCGAGATGCTGTTCGGCTATAAGTCAAGTGAAGTCATTGGCGTGAATGTCCGTATTCTCATGCCGTCGCCGTACCAGGAGGAGCACGACGGATACCTGCACCGGTATCTCAGCACCGGAGAGCGCCGGATCATTGGTCTTGGCCGAACCGTGACTGGCATGCGCAAGGACGGATCGACATTTCCGATGGAACTCGCTGTCGGCGAGATGCATCCGGGCACAGGCCGCTTCTTTACCGGCTTTTGTCGCGATCTCACCGAACGCCACAAGGCTGAGGCCCGGATACAGGAGCAGCAGCAGGAATTGCTGCATATGGCTCGCTTTACAGCACTGGGCGAGATGGCTTCGACATTGGCGCACGAAATCAACCAGCCGCTGACAGCCATTACCAACTATCTCAAAGGCAGCCGCCGGCTTCTCGAAAGGAGCCAGGATGAAAACGCTGCCCTGTTGCGCGAAGCCGTGGAAAGAGCTGCCGAGCAGGCCTTGCGCGCTGGAGACGTCATCCGCCACCTTCGCGATTTCGTCGCGCGAGGCGAAAGCGAGCGCCAGGTCGAGCGTTTGACGACCATTATCGAGGAAGCCTCATCGCTGGCGCTGGTGGGCGCGAGGGAGGCCGATGTGCGTGTCAGCTATGAGCTTGACCCGGCAGCCGAACTCGTCTTGACCGATCGCATCCAGATCCAGCAGGTGTTGCTCAACCTGATGCGCAACGCTGTTGAAGCCATGGAGGGAGCGGCACGCCGCGAGTTGCGGGTCGTTACCAAAGTACGCACCGACGGAATGGCAGAAGTCAGTGTGAAAGACACGGGTCCAGGCTTGGCGCCAGAGATATCGGCGCAGCTCTTTCAACCGTTTGTTACCACCAAGAAACAAGGTATGGGCGTCGGCCTGTCCATTTGCCGCACTATCGTCGAATCACATGGCGGTCATATCTGGACCGAACCTATGCCCGGTGGAGGAACGGCGTTCCGATTCACCCTGCGCATTGTCGAGAAGGACGAGGTTGCTAATGGCAGGCAATGAAGTCGTGCATGTCGTCGACGACGACGTGGATGTTCGCAAATCGCTGGGCTTTCTGCTGGCGACGGCTGACTTCGCCGTCCGCCTCCACGAGTCGGCCACGGCTTTTCTGGCGACATCGACAGGGGAGATCGACGGCTGCATCCTGACCGATGTGCGCATGCCCGGCATCGATGGGATCGAGTTTCTGCGGCAGCTCAGGGCTCGCGGACAGACTGTCCCCGTGATCGTCATGACGGGGCATGCCGATGTGGCGCTGGCTGTCCAGGCAATGAAGGAGGGAGCGGCCGATTTCATCGAGAAACCTTTCGACGACCAGATACTCATCGACGCCATCCGCCTCGCTCTCGACAACCGCAGCCAGATGGCGGTCGCGCATCCACAGGCCCTTGATATCCACAAAAATCTGGCCACGCTTTCTGAGCGCGAGCGTCAGGTCCTGGATGGTCTGGTCTCGGGTTTGCCGAACAAGACCATCGCCTATGATCTCGGCATCAGCCCGCGGACGGTCGAAATTCATCGCGCGAATGTCATGAGCAAAATGGGCGCCGGCAGCCTCTCGCATCTCGTGCGCATGGCGTTGATCGCCAACTCCAAGCAGTAGAGACGCTAGCCCGGCTGCTTGTTTTTAGGTTCCCAGTCACGCCAATGGGTCGGACGAATGTCGACGCGAGCGCCGTTTGTGGCGTTCTTCCAGCCTTCGCGCCCTTTCTCACAGGGAAATATGAGCGTGTGCAGGCCGTCATCATCGATGACTGCCACTTCGAGGCTACGGCCGTAGGGCGCGCTTGCGATCGGATTCCACATTAGGCCATTGTGAAATATCGGCTCTTGCAGCGCTTTGATTTGAATCATTTTGGCGGCCGCCAGATCCGGTTTGCGATGGTCGGATAGTGAAGCCGGCTAACCTGGCCGTGTGGCCGCCTTTGACCAGGTGATAGCATCGTTGTGCCTTCGGCCGACCAAAAGCCGAGACCCGCGACGACGACATGTTGCCGCGAAGCGCGTTCGCTTTCGATAGCGGCACCGATGCTCGACGCGGCACTCGATCCTAGTTTCAAGATCCCGATCGCAACGGTTCGCCGCGCGATTCGAATCCGGTCGCTGCTCCGATATGACGAGCACATCGCCTGGAGTTTGACCTGGCTCAATGCGAGCCTGGCGTCTCGATTGCAGAGTTGATGCCAGGCCGTTCGACCTGGTGTCGCAAACGGTCCGGTTTTTCGTTCGGGAGACTAACATGAACTACCAGCGGTTCTTCGAAGAAGCGATCGACCAGCTCCATGCGGAGCGTCGGTATCGTGTCTTCGCCGACCTTGAGCGCATCGCGGGCAAGTTTCCGCGCGCCATATGGCGTTCCAATGGCCGCGCCGAGGAAATCACCGTCTGGTGCTCCAACGATTATCTCGGCATGGGCCAGCACCCCGACGTCATCGCCGCGTTCCAGAACGCGGCCGGCAAAATGGGTTCGGGCGCCGGCGGCACCCGCAACATTTCGGGCACTTCCAACCCGCTGGTCGAGCTCGAGCATGAGCTTGCCGACCTGCACGGCAAGGAAGCGGCACTGGTCTTCACCTCCGGCTTCGTCTCCAACGAAGCCTCGATCTCGACCATCGCGCGGCTTTTGCCCAACTGCCTGATCATCTCGGACGAGTTGAACCATGCCTCGATGATCGAAGGCGTGCGGCGCTCGGGCGCCGAGAAGAAGATCTTCCGCCACAATGACATCGCGCATCTGGAAAGCCTGTTGCAGGCGGCGGGACGCGAACGCGCCAAGCTGGTCGTCTTCGAAAGCGTCTATTCGATGGACGGCGACATCGCGCCGATCAGAGAGATCGTCGAGCTCGCCGAACGCTACAACGCCATGACCTATATCGACGAGGTCCATGCCGTGGGCATGTACGGCCCACGCGGTGGCGGCATCACCGAGCGCGAGGGCCTGGCCGACCGCATCGACATCATCCAGGGTACGCTGGCCAAGGCGTTCGGCACGCTGGGCGGCTACATCACCGGCACCAGCGCGGTGATCGACGCGGTTCGCTCCTATGCGCCGGGCTTCATCTTCACCACGGCGTTGCCGCCGGCGATCGCCGCCGCCACCACCGCCTCGATCCGTCATCTCAAGCAATCGCAGGCCGAACGCGACGCGCAGCAGCAGCAGGCGAGCCGGACCAAGCAGATCCTGGCGGCCGCCGGCCTGCCGGTGATGGAGTCGCCAACCCATATCGTGCCGGTGCTGGTCGGTGACCCCGAGCTTTGCAAGATGGCGAGCGACCGGCTGCTTGGCGTGCACGGCATCTACATCCAGCCGATCAACTATCCGACCGTGCCGCGCGGCACCGAGCGGCTGCGCATCACGCCGACGCCGTTTCATTCCGACGCATTGATCGCGGGATTGCAGGACGCGCTGGTCGAGACATGGGATGCGCTCGGCATCCCCTACGGCTCCGCTGGCCGTCCGCCCGTGGCCAAGAGCGACCGGATCGTGCCGCTGCTGGTGCAGAAATCCGGTGGCTGAAACCCGCCACCCGCTCAAGCGGTCGTCGTCCCCTTGGCCAGCCGGTGGTCGGTTCCTCGAGTTGATCGAGGCGGCGGTGGAAAACCAATCGGGAGGGGCACTTTTGGACGATTTGATCCTGCTCAATGCTCAAAGCTTCCCGATGCCCGAGGATGGAGTCAAATCTTCGAGGAGCATCGCCATGGGCCACATGTCCCACACGTCCTTTGGTAACTTCACACACGCTGGCCAGCAGGCGCAACAATGGGTCAAGGAGCTCGCCAAGGAACTCTACTGGAGCGAGCCGAGTGCCTGTCGTCTCTTGAGGTCAGTCCTGCACACGGTGCGCGATTGGCTTTCGCCAGCGGAAATGGCCGATCTTGCGGCGCAACTGCCCGTTTTGGTTCGCGGCATCTATTTCGAAGGCTGGAACCCATCGATGCCTGTGCATGAGCGCACGAAGCGCGATTTCATCATCAGCGTCAGAAACAGTTTCGGCTATGATGACGATATCGATTTCGATGTCGCGATCAGTGCCGTGTTCAAGCTTCTCGACCATCACATTTCGCGTGGTGAGATCGTGCAGGTTAGTAACTCGATGAAGAAGTCGCTTCGAAAACTGTGGCCGGTGGATTGACCGATGTTCCGCGACCGCGATGACGCTGGAGTGAAGCTTGGGCTGGAACTGAGCAGGCTTCAACTGCATCAACCCATCGTGCTGGCATTGCCGCGTGGCGGCGTGCCAGTCGCAGTGGAAGTGGCCAAAGCCCTCCACGCCCCTCTTGATCTGCTTATCGTTCGCAAGGTCGGCGCCCCGGGTAATCCCGAACTGGCTGTTGCTGCAATCGTCGATGGCGACCCTGGCGAAGTCGTCTTAAACCGAGAGATCGTCGAGACCTACGCACTCGGCGAAGGCGAGCTACGCGTCTTGATCGCAAACGAGCGTCCAGAACTTGAACGCCGGCGCGCTGTCTATCGAGGGAAGACCAAACCGATGTCGATTGCTGGAAAGACCGCGATAATCGTCGATGACGGCGCTGCGACCGGTACGACAATGAAAATCGCGATCCGCGCCGTCAAGCGCCGGTCGCCGCGGGAGATCGTCGTGGCAGTTCCCGTTTCACCGCAAGAGACGGTCGCCGCGCTGGAGCAGGAAGCGGACCGTGTGGTCTGCCTTAGTCAGCCAGGACAGTTCCGTGCCTTGGGCCATCACTATCTGCGATTCCCGCAGCTCTCTGACAACGACGTTCTCTGCGCTATGGACGAGGCTGCCCAGCTGTACAAGCGTAGTTCAAAAGCCTTGAAAAACAGGAGATCGCTCTGATGCAGATCCGCACCCTTTCTGCTTTGGAATGTACCAAATTGCTCACGGCCACTCGCGTGGGCCGCCTGGCATGTGCAAAGGATGGGCAGCCCTACGTCGTGCCCTTCTACTTCGCCCATTCGGATGCTCATCTTTACGCGTTTTCAATGCCGGGCAAGAAGATCGAATGGATGCGGGCCAATCCGCTGGTGTCCGTCCAGGTCGATGAACATGGCCAGGGGCGAGGATGGAAGAGCGTCATTGCCGACGGCCGATACGAGGAACTGCCTGACAGGATCGGCCACAAGCTTGAGCGGGATCATGCCTGGTCGGTCTTGAGCAAGCACACCGACTGGTGGGAACCCGGTGCACTCAAGCCGGTTCTTCCTCCCACAGCCGATAGTGCGCCGCACGTCTTCTTTCGGATACTGATCGAGCAGGTGTCCGGACGAGAAGCAAGCGAGTAGTCGCCCCGTCAAGTCTTGCGAGAAACGGAAAGGGCCGGCGCAATCTGCACCGGCCCTGTCCTCTTTGACGTTGAATTGCTATCGCGCCATCAAGACCGGCAGCGATTGGCCCGCACGCATCGACTTGGTGACCCGGCCGGCAGCAACTCCTGGATTTCGATGAAGGCCCGTCGTGGTTCCAGCCACTAGCGGGGGCGCCCGATGCGTTCATTACGCTGAATCAAACATCGTTACCGCCAGGGCATTTGATCCGCATCAACGCACCGCCGAACCAGGGCTTTAGATTTCAGCCGAACAATCGGGGAAATACATATGAGATTCCTGATCACATTGGCTCTGGCAGGATTGGCCTGCAACGCGGCCAGCGCCCAGGAACTCGGCGACGGCAAGGCCGAATACATGAACTCCTGCGCCGTCTGCCACGGCCCCGAAGGCAAGGGCGATGGTCCGTTGGGGGACGAGTTGTTGAAGCGGCCGAGCGACCTGACGCGCCTTTCAAGGCGCAATGGCGGCGAATTTCCTTACTGGCGCGTTTATGCCCTGATCGACGGCCGCGCCATGGTGCCGGCGCATGGCGAGCGCGACATGCCGGTGTGGGGCAGCCAGTTCCTGCCTGGCGACGTGAAGAAATACGGCCCAAGCGCAGGCGAAATCGTCACAAGGGAACGGATCCATGATCTTGCCGGATATGTCGAGACGCTCCAGCAATGACAGCGAATGGTGCAAACAGTCTCCGCAAGACCCAGGCATTGAGGAGGCCGGCCATGGTTGTTGACGACCAACAATGCGTTACCGCATTCCTGCTTGATCCTGCCTCACATGGCACGACCGGACCGGTAGAAGCGATCGAAACCCATATCTCGCGCATTTTTCTGACTGGCGAACGCGCCTACAAAATGAAGCGGGCGGTCAAGCTGCCCTATGTCGATTTCTCGACGCCGGCACTGAGGCTGGCCGCTTGCGAGAAAGAGG
The DNA here is from genome assembly GCF_013170725.1 of Mesorhizobium erdmanii. NCBI lineage: Bacteria > Pseudomonadati > Pseudomonadota > Alphaproteobacteria > Hyphomicrobiales > Phyllobacteriaceae > Mesorhizobium > Mesorhizobium erdmanii. The sequence goes on from NZ_CP033361.1 coordinate 5,787,967, forward strand.
TGGAACTCAACTCGAAAACCGCTCCCGGCCTTTATCTGAGGGTGCGCCGCATCACGCGGGATGCCGACGACAAACTGACTTTTGACGGTACCGGCCAAATGCTCGACGCGGCGATCGAGATGGTCCGCTTCGACCAGTCGAAACTTCTCGACCATATGGCAACCGCAGGAGAGTTGACGCCGGCGCTGATGACCGCCGTCGCGCGGATGATCGTTGGATATCACCGCTCGGCGCCGGAGGTCCACAATGGCACCGGCTCGTTCAACTTGATGGGCGTGCTCGACATCAACGAAGCCGGCTTTGGCACCAGTCATGTCTTTACGAAACGGGAGATTGAGACGTTTGCCGGAGCCTTCCGCACCGCGCTTGCTCGGCATGCCGGATTGCTGGATAGCCGGGAGGCCGCGGGCAAGATCCGCCGGTGCCATGGCGATCTGCACCTGCGCAACATCTGCCTTTTCGATGGCGAGCCTCGCCTCTTCGATTGCATCGAATTCAATGACCAGATCGCCAGCATCGATGTTCTGTACGACCTCGCCTTCTTGTTGATGGACCTTTGGCATCGCGGGTTCCCAGAGCTCGCCAATCTCGTGATGAACCGTTACCTCGACGAAGCCGACGATGAGGACGGTTTCATCCTGCTGCCCTTCTTCATGGCCGTGCGGGCTGCCGTGCGCGCCCATGTCACCGCAACGCAGGTTGAGCAAGGCAGCGCCGACAGCGATAAGCTGATCGCCGAGGCGAGATCCTATTTCGAACTGGCCCTGACATTTCTCCAGGAGGCCGAACCGCGGCTCGTTGCCATCGGCGGCCTCAGTGGTTCCGGCAAGACGACGATTGCCGAGGCGCTCGCTGCCTATGTCGGAGCGCCGCCCGGCGCACGCATTATCGAAAGCGACCGCATCCGCAAGGCAATGCATGGCGTGGCGGCCGAGACCAGGCTGCCGGACAAGGCCTATCGACCCGAAGTGTCCGAACGGGTCTACAACGAAATGGCATGGCGCGCGGGCCTAATCCTCTCCGAGGGCGGCTCGGTTGTAGCTGATGCGGTTTTCGACAGACCGGCCGATCGTGAGCGGATTGAAAAGGCAGCGCGAGATCGAGCTATCGCATTCTTCGGTTTCTGGCTGGAGGCGGATTCACTGGTCCTTTGGCGGCGGATCAGTCAACGCAGAGGCGGTCCATCGGACGCCACGGTCGATATCCTGTCACGTCAATTGGAGCGCAATCCCGCCCACGTGGAGCGCAATCCCAGCCACGCCAGCTGGCGCAAGACTGACTCCGATCGAACGCTTGTCGACATCGTCGCCGAATTGAAGAGATTTTGCGACAGCAATGCCTCCGAAGTCCTTCGCACAGCCTCCTGATTGGCGTTAAGAATCGCTGGCGACAGTTGGCGAGCATCGATCAAATCGGAAGCCATCGCATGAACGAGTCCGCCCTGCGTCGCGCATTGCTGGTCATTGCCATCCTGGGTCTCGCCATTGGGATCGGAGCGTGGCGGACCGGGCTCGGCCCGCTTGAAGCCAGCACGATCTGGACGGTGGCGACCTTGCCCGTGGTCGCGGCTCTCGCCATCTCCATCCTGCGCGATTTCTGGATCGGCCGCTTCGGTGTCGATGCGATTGCGCTGGTGTCGATGTCCGCCGCGCTGCTTCTCGGGCAACCCCTGGCGGCGGTGGTGGTCGCGATCATGTATGCAGGCGGCACCGTGCTTGAGGACTTCGCCCGCGGCCGCGCGGAACGGAACCTAAAGGCATTGACCGATCGGTCACCGCGTGTCGCCCACCGAACATCAACGCTCGGGACACAGACAATCCCCGTCGAAGACGTGGCTGTCGGTGACGAGCTACTGGTCCGGGCCGGCGAACTGCTCCCGGTCGACGGCATCCTGATTGATGCTTCGGCCACCCTGGACGAGTCCGCCGTGAGCGGAGAACCCCTGCCGGAACGCCGGTGCGCTGGAGATGTGCTGCGCAGCGGCACCGTCAATGCCGGCGAGCCGTTCAGCATGCGGGCTTCTGCCTTGGCGGAGCAGAGCACTTATGCGGCGATCGTTCGCATGGTCGCTGCGGCGCAGACCGCGAAATCCCCGTTCATCCGCATGGCCGACCGCTTTGCCCTGTTCCTGCTTCCAGCCACCTTGCTGGTTTCCGGCGTCGCCTGGTACATCTCCGGCGATCCAATCCGCGCGCTGGCCGTGCTGGTGGTCGCGACACCTTGCCCGCTTATCCTTGCAGCACCGGTTGCCTTCATCGGCGGCGTATCGCGCGCCGCGCGTGCCGGCATCTTGATGAAGGGCAGCGCGGCTCTCGAGGCGCTTGCGCAAGTCCGAACCGCCATCTTCGACAAGACAGGGACCTTGACCATCGGCGGCGCCGAGCTCATCGAGATCGAAGTCGCGCCCGGCGGTGACGCGAACCATTTGCTGCAGCTGTTGGCATCCTTGGAACAGGCCTCGCACCACGTGCTCGCCGACTCGATCATTCGAGCGGCGCGCGGTAGACAGCTGATGCTTTCGCGCCCGCGTGACGTCCGCGAGCATCGCGGCTCGGGCCTGAAGGGCCGGGTCGAGAACATGGCCATCACGGCAGGATCGCAGGCTCTCGTGCTCGCGGCCAAGCCGCTGCCCATTTGGGCGAAAAACGGCGAAGAAAGATACCGGGACGAGCCCGTACTCAGGGTTTTTGCAGCACTCGACGGACGGCTGGCCGGTGTTTTCACCTTCGGGGACGCCCTGCGTGTGGATGCTCATGATGCACTCGGCAAGCTGCGCTCCGCCGGCATTGCGCGCATGATCATGCTCACAGGCGATGACCGTATCGCGGCCAAGCGCATCTCCGCCTTGCTCGACCTCGACGCCCTAGTCGCCGATGCGACCCCTGCCGACAAAGTCGCGACCGTCGAAGCCGAGAAAGCCTTGGCACCGACTATGATGGTCGGCGACGGCATCAACGATGCCCCAGCACTTGCTGCTGCAACGGTCGGTGTCGCCATGGGCGCCCGTGGTGCGACCGCCTCCTCCGAAGCGGCGGACGTCATCGTACTGACCGACAGGCTGCAGCCCGTGGCCGATGCAGTCAGGATTGCACGGCGAACGCGAACGATCGCCTTGCAAAGCATCATCGCCGGGCTGGCGCTGTCGGGGCTGGCAATGATCGCGGCGGCCATGGGTCAGATCACGCCTGTTGCCGGAGCGCTGCTTCAGGAAGGGATCGACGTGGCGGTTATCCTGAACGCGTTGCGCACCCTTGGCGATGGGCACCTGTTGCGCGCATAGTGGTCGAGAACGAGTTCGGTGAATGGCTATGATGCAGCAAAATCTGGTGGTTTGCAGCAAATGCGGCGGAGTCAACCGCCTGCCGCCGGCTCGCAACGCCATGGAGGCAAAATGCGGAAAGTGCGGGACCACGCTATTTTCGGGGCATCCCGAAGATGTCGACGCCGCTGGTTTCGATCATCAGATCGCGCGTAGCAGCCTGCCGATTGTTGTCGATATCTGGGCGCCCTGGTGCGGCCCCTGCAAGATGATGGCTCCGGCATATGAAGCGGCTGCCAACGAGCTGGAGCCGCATGTCCGCCTGATCAAACTCAATTCCGACAAGGAGCAGGCTGTTGCGGCCAGGCTCGGCATTCGCGGCATCCCGACCATGATCCTCTTTCATGGCGGGCGCGAGATCGCGCGCACATCCGGCGCACTGTCGACAGCCCAGATCGTCAGGTGGGTTCGCGACCGCCTGCCGACGGTCGCCGCCTGAAAGTGAAACCATCATCTCAGGCCCCGTCAGGGTGGCCAGATGTCATCGAGCCACGCATCCTTTGATACGGATCAAGGCCAGGTCCCGCCGGTGGTCTATGAAACTCCCTGAAAGGAGTGCGCGATGACCAGTTTGAAGGATCTTACCCCGAAATTCCATCACGTCCGGCTGCTACTTGCCCGAGAGAAAGGGCATCCCAACGGCGAGCGCGAGGAAGGTTACGACGTGCTTGCGCCGTTGACCGGCGAAGGCCGGCTTGATGCGGAAGAGTGGAAAACGCACAAGGCGGCTTGCCGTGTTCGCCGGTTTCGCACCGGGGAGGCCGACCTGATCGGCCGGCTCCGCCGCAAGCCTGGCGGACAGTGGTTCTTCGACTACGCCGAAGGAGATCGGGATGACGAGATCGGCTTTCATCTGGGCGACGAACGATTTGTGACCGGCGAGTATGTGTCGATCGAGCGCAATGGCACGATGCATACATATCAGGTTGCACGCGTCGAGAGGCCGTGACGCCAACGCTACAAGCGATCAGGCAGCGCCGACAGAGGGCGGACCAAGAAACAGAGCCCGCCGCGCCTATTGGCGTGGCGGGCTCCGTTGTCAGCCCAGATACTACTTGACCAGGATTGTCGCCCACATTCCGTTCATGAAATGACCGGGGATATTGCAGAAGACGGCATAGCTGCCCGGCTTGAGGTCTAGTGTCAGCGATCCAATCTTGCCAGGATCAAGTTCGGACACCTCGCCGAGATGGCCCGCGGCATCCTCGTTGACACGATTTTCATTTGGCACGTATGGCAACGCCGTTTTCTTGGCATCCGCGACCGGCACAACGATCATCTCATGGACCGTGTCCTTGGAGGTATTGAAAACTTGGAAGGTGACCTCACCTGCCGGTACAACGGTCTGGTCCAGCTTAATCCTCATGCTTGCCATGCTCATGTTTGCAGGCATGCCCATTCCCATTTTGGCGTCGGTGTTCACGGTTCCGTCCTTGTCCCATAGTTTGACATTCACGGTCGTGTTGGCGAAGGCGGGCGCCGACGCGGTTAAGAGGACCAAGACCAGTCCGGACTTGAAAAGCTGCATGTTTAAAAAGCTCCTGATCGCATGCGGCGACCCCGCAAACGGTGGTTTTGGAGAATCATTCTGGTCGCGGTACTCCGGCTAGGACAGCCAGGCTGACAACACGCTGACACCGAAAACAGGCGACCAAGGATGAGGCGGGGAACAGTCGCCCCCCCTAAGAGGCAGCCTGCTTTGGCGCCCTATGGCCCGACTGTGAATTCGGTCCACATGCCAGCCTCCTGGGATAGCAGCAGAAGCGCTCTCGTATCCGAGCCATCATCCTGCCGGCGTCGTCACCCACCGTCCTTGCGCCAGATCCAACCAACCGGCGGCAAGCCGATCGACAGGGTCGATGCCGCTGTCAGCCAATTGTCAGGTTGAATTGGCTATCTCGCACCAATGACGGTCCTACCGCCGTCTGACCGAAACGGTCGAAATCCACCCTCGAGGCGCAAGATCCGCGCCCAACCTCCCGAATGGAGCCATCATGTATCGCACACTCGTCCTCGCCGCTCTCGCCGGCATGATTGCGGGACCGGCGCTCGCTGCTGGCGGCAGCTGCAGCACCGCCCCGAAATCACAGTTCAAACCCAAGACGACGCTTGAGGCGCAATTGGCCGGCGAAGGTCTCACCGTCCGCCAGATCAAGGTGGAAAAGGGTTGCTATGAAGTCTACGCGGTCGACAAGGCCGGCAAGAAAGTCAATCTGGCATACAATGCCGAGACCCTTGAAAAGCTCGACAATGCCGAAGCCGGCGAAAACTGATCGGGCCGTTTCAATAGCGGCGGACGCGCAACCATCAACGGAGATGGTGCGCGTCTGGGACCGAGTCGTGCGGGGCTTTCACTGGGCGCTGGTGCTCAGCTTCATCACGGCCTGGCTCACCTCCCATTCTTCGGAGGACATTCACCATTGGGCCGGCTACGCCGCTGCCGGTCTGATCGTGACGCGGCTCTTATGGGGCGTCCTGGGCACGCCATATGCGCGCTTCTCGCAGTTCGTGCGTGATCCGGCGACGGTGCTGCGCTATCTTTGGGCGCTGCTGCTCGGTCGCGAAGCCCGCTACATCGGCCACAACCCGGCCGGCGGCGCAATGGTGGTCGCGTTGATCGCGGCGATGGGTTCAACCGCATTGACCGGTTGGCTGATGACGACAGACGCCTATTTCGGCGTGTCGTGGGTCGAAACGGCGCACAGCCTCAGCGCACACGGCCTGCTCGTGCTGGTCCTTTTCCATATAGGCGGCGTCGCGCTGGCAAGCTTTCGCCATCGCGAAAACCTTGTACGCGCGATGATCACCGGACGAAAACGCGGAGCTGAGCCGGCCGACATCGCCTGACGACATATCAATAGACCAAAACCGATTTGCGCCCGCACGATTTCGGCGGCGCAAGTCGGTTCGTTCCCGTTCGGCATGGCCCTGGCAGCGCGCGATGTGACACGGGCGAAGCGGTGCGACGACCCAGAAACCGGAACATCGACGCCACCCTTTTCAGCAAACGCTTATTGACCCGCGTCAAAGCGGCCAGTCCTGGCTTGCTGTCTATTGCCTCCAATCAGAGCCTTCAAATTGGGGAGAGCATCATGACTACGGCTGATATCAACATCACTGCTCGGAAAGTGTCGACCGCGGCGCCAGCAAGGCTTCGTCTAGGTGCTCTGACCGCACTGGTCATTGGTTCGATGGTTGGCTCCGGTGTGTTCAGCTTGCCGCAGAACATGGCGGCTGGTGCTGGGCCCCTCGCAATCCTGATCGGCTGGGCGATCACCGCGGTCGGCATGCTGGCGCTGGTGTTCGTCTATCAATCGCTGGCGACCCGCAAGCCCGAGCTCGACGCCGGTCCCTATGCTTATGCCAAGGCCGGCTTCGGCCCCTTCATCGGCTTCAACAGCGCCTGGGGCTACTGGATCAGCGCCTGGGTTGGCAACGTTTCCTACGCGGTTATCGTGTTCAGTGCTCTGTCCTATTTCTTTCCAGCCTTCGGTGATGGAAACACCTGGCAGGCGGTGCTTGGCGCATCGATCCTGCTATGGCTGATCCACGTCCTGGTTCTTGCCGGCATACGGCAGGCCGCGGTCGTGAACCTCATCGTCACGGTGGCGAAGATCGCGCCGATCGTCCTGTTCGTCGGGGTGGCGGCCGTCGCGTTCAAACTGCAGGTCTGGTCCCTCGACTTCACGGGTCTCGGCAACGCCAGTCTCGGCTCAGTCACCGCGCAGGTGAAGAGCACGATGCTGGTGACGTTGTGGGTCTTCATCGGCATCGAGGGCGCCAGCGTCTTCTCCGGTCGGGCCGAACGCCGCAAGGATATCGCCACGGCGACAGTACTCGGCTTCTTCACTTGCCTCGCTCTCTATGCCCTGGTGTCGTTGCTGTCGCTTGGCATCCTGAGCCAACCCGAACTCGCCGCGCTGAAGAACCCATCAATGGCGGGTGTCCTGGAGGCGGTTGTCGGCCCCTGGGGCGCCATCCTGATCAACGTCGCGCTTGTCGTGTCCGTGGTGGGCGCCTTCCTCAGCTGGACGCTGCTGGCCGCCGAAATTCCGCATGTCGCCGCCAAGGACGGCACGATGCCCAAATTCTTCGGCCATGAAAGCGAGCGCGGCGTGCCGTCGACCTCGCTTCTGATCACCAATCTGCTCGTCCAGGCCTTTCTGGTGATCACGCTGTTCGCCCAAAGCACCTACCAGGCGCTGTTCTACATCGCGTCGGCCGCGATCCTGGTTCCTTACATCTTTTCCGGAGCCTACGCGGCCAAGCTCGCGTTGACGGGAGAGAGCTACGTGAGCGGCGAGCAGCGCGCCGGACCGCTTTTTGCGGGGTTGCTGGCGACGGTCTACGGGCTGTGGCTCGTCTACGCGGCGGGGCCGGCGTACCTGTTCATGTGCGCGATCCTCTATGCACCCGGCATCATCTTCTATGTCTGGGCGCGCCGCGAAACCAATCAGCGGGTCTTTCACCCTGCCGAGGCAGCACTCGCCGGAACCCTCATCGCGGTCGCCATCCTTGCCGTCTACGAGATGTGGACCGGCGCGGTCAGCGCGCTGTGAGAGGATTTGCGAGATGATGAAACTGGGCGTCCACTCCGAGGTCGGTCGGCTGCGCGAAGTGATGGTCCATCGTCCGGACCTCAGCCTGCGCAGGCTCACACCGGAGAACTGCAAGGCGCTGCTCTTCGACGATGTGCTGTGGGTCAAGCGGGCGCGCCAGGAGCACGATATGTTCGTCGATGCATTGCGCGAACGCGGCGTGCTGGTGCATTCCTTCGGGGAGCTCCTGGTTGAGACAATGAGCCTGGCCAAGGCCCGCGACTGGCTTCTCGACCACCGGGTCCATCCCAGCGTCGTCGGGCTCGACATGGTCGATGAAATGCGCGGATGGCTCAAAGAGATGCCGTCGGAGCAATTGTCGTCTTACCTTGTGGGCGGCATTGCCCGGGCGGAGCTTCCTTTCGAACCCAAAGGGCTGACCGGAAGGACGCTCGCGCCCCAGGATTTCGTGCTGCCGCCTTTGCCCAACCAGTTGTTCACCCGCGACAGCTCCTGCTGGATTTACGGCTCAGTGTCGGTCAATCCCATGTACTGGCCCGCACGGCGCCCGGAAGCGGCCAATGTCGAAGCCGTCTACCGCTTCCATCCCCGCTTGCGCGATAGCGGCATACCTTTCGTGTCGCCGGCCCTCGGCACCGGCACCAGCCTCGAAGGCGGCGATGTCATGCCGATCGGGGGCGGAACGGTTCTCGTTGGCATGGGCGAGCGGACCACGCCGCAAGCGGTAGGCGATCTCGCGCGCAACCTGTTCGCTGCCGGCGAAGCCACCCGCGTGATTGCCGCACTAATGCCCCGCGACCGCAGTTTCATGCATCTCGACACCGTCTTCACCTTCTGCGAGCGCGATCTTGTCACCCTGTATCCGCCGGTGGTCGACCGGCTGCGCACATTCTCGCTGCGGCCGGGCGACGGCGAGGCGTCGGTAGAGGTCACCGATGAGACAAAACCGTTCGCGGCTGTGGTTGCCGAAGCTCTTGGGCTGAAGGCGTTGCGCATCATCGCCACTGGCGGCGACCGCTACGAGGCCGAGCGCGAACAATGGGATGACGGCAACAATGTCGTTGCGGTCGAGCCCGGCGTAGTCATCGGCTACGACCGCAACGTCTACACCAACACGCTGCTGCGCCGTGCCGGAATTGAAGTGATCACGGTCGAAGGCGCCGAACTCAGCCGTGGCCGCGGCGGCGGGCACTGCATGACCTGTCCGATTGTCCGCGATCCGATTTGACCCGAAGGAAATCCTATGTCGATCAATCTTCATGGCCGCTCCGTCCTGACCCTGGACGATCTCACGGCAGAAGAAATCCGCTTTCTTCTGAAGCTGGCGGCAGATCTCAAGGCGGCCAAGCTCGCCGGACATGAGATTCCGCGTCTGGTCAGAAAAAATATCGCGCTGATCTTCGAGAAGGATTCGACGCGCACGCGCACAGGGTTCGAGGTAGCTGCCTATGACCAGGGTGCCCACGTCACTTACTTCGGCCCCAGCGGCAGCCATATCGGCCACAAGGAATCGATGAAGGACACCGCCCGCGTGCTCGGCCGCATGTACGACGCAATCGAATATCGCGGCTTTGGCCAGCACCAGGCAGAACTGCTTGCCGCGCATGCCGGCGTGCCGGTCTACAATGGTCTTACCGACGAGGCGCATCCGACACAAATCCTCGCCGATTTCATGACCATGCGCGAATTCACGCACAAGCACCTGTCGGATGTGACCGTCACCTTCGTCGGAGAGGGTCGTGACAACGTTGCGCTGTCGCTGGCGCTTGGAGCAGCCAAGGTCGGCATAGACATGCGCATCGCTTCACCGAAAGAGCTCTGGCCGGACGAGGAATTCTGCGCCCATGTTCGCGACCTGGCGGAGCGCAGCGGCGGCCGTTTCCGCCTCGACGAGGATGTGACGGGCTGCGTCCAGGATGCTGATTTCATTTACACCGATGTCTGGATGTCGATGGGCGAGGACAAATCCGGCTGGACCGAACGTATCCGCCTTTTGACGCCCTACCGCGTTACCAGCGAGGTGATGGCTGCCGCCGGCAATCCGCACGTCAAATTCATGCATTGCCTGCCGGCGTTCCACGATACCGATACGGAGATCGGCGCCTTCGTTGCGAAGCAGTACGGCATCGACTGCATGGAGGTCACCGACGAGGTATTCGAGTCGGCTGCGTCCATCGTCTTCGACCAGGCCGAAAATCGCATGCACACGATCAAGGCTCTGCTCGTCGCCACGATCGGCAACTGAGATGCGCATTGTCGTTGCTTTGGGCGGAAACGCGCTGTTGCGGCGTGGCGAGCCGATGACCGCCGACAACCAACGCCACAATGTCAGGCGGGCCGCATCGGCGTTGGCAGCATTGATCGGCGAAGGCCATTCGGTCGTCATCACCCATGGCAACGGCCCCCAGGTCGGGCTGCTTGCGCTCCAGTCCGCGGCCGCCTCGGACGGCAGCTCCTTCCCGCTTGATGTCCTCGGTGCCGAGAGCGCCGGCATGATCGGCTACATGATCGAACAGGAACTCGGCAACCTCGTGAAGGACAGGCTGTTCGCGACCTTGCTGACCCAGGTCAGGGTCGACCCCGGCGATCCTGGCTTTTCCCATCCCATGAAGCCGATAGGCCCCGTCTACAATGAGGAGACGGCTCGACACCTTGCCTCGCTGAACGGCTGGGCGATCGCACCCGACGGCGGCAAGTGGCGGCGCGTCGTGCCCTCGCCGCGGCCGCTCGAGATCCTGGAGGCCTCGGTCATCTCTTATCTGGTCGATCACGATGTCATCGTGATCTGCACCGGCGGTGGCGGGGTGCCGGTGATCGGGAGAGACGACGGCAGCCTATGCGGCGTGGAAGCGGTCATCGACAAGGATCTGGCGAGTTCGCTTCTGGCACGGCAATTGAAAGCCGACATGCTGCTCATGTTGACTGACGTCGATGCGGTGTATCTCGGCTATGGCACCCCCGACGCGCACGCGTTGCGCCGCGTCAGGGCAACGGAGATATCGGGGCGCGATTACGCAGCCGGCTCAATGGGACCCAAGATCGACGCCGCGATCGAATTCGCTCAGGCGACCGGCACGTCTTCGGCCATCGGAAGGCTCGAGGATGCCGTCGAGATCGTCAATGGCCGGAAAGGCACCTGGTTCGAAATCTGAGCCGGTATGCGGTCTCTGAAACCAAGGCGGACGTCACCTCTCATTTCGATCGAGGCTTTTGATATAGGCAATGATGCCGTCGATCTGACTGGGGGTGGCGACAAACTCCGGCATATCGGGATGGCCGGTCGAAATCCCCTCGCCGAGCGCCTCCTCCAGATCCTCTATCGGGTAGCGGCTGGACAATGAGCGGAATGGGGGAGCATCTGGATGCGTACTCTTGTCCGTCAGGCCGACCGCATGACAACGAGCACAGTTCGTCTGCACAATCTCCTTGCCGCGCGCGATCTGCAGATCGTCATCCGCCCGTGCCGACGTCGCACAAGAAAGCGCCAAGGCAAACATGAAGGTTCCAGATTTAGGGAGCGCTTTCATCATCAATGCATAGGCGATGCGTTGACGCAGCGTTTTGATCTGGCGCAAGCCTGTCGCACGATCGCCTCAAAGGCCGACGCGCACAAACGGCAGGCGCTCGGCTGCCCTCGGTCGTCGCCGGCTGGCTGCGTGAATTTCTGCATTCCCCTTGGCAAAGGAAGCAATTCCATGACGCGAAGCTCTGCATTTGACGGCTGGAATTGGGTCTCCCACCACACGTCATCATCTTCCTGCGAGGCTTGGCGTGCCGGGCTCCTCCGGTAGGGTGCCCGCGTTGTTGCGGGCGTGTGCCCGCTACGTAGTTTCCCTTAGGGACATAACCGAATTTCGCCAGATCCCAATTCGCGCGATTGCTGTTGTCACGGATCAACCGGGAACGCAGCCATGTATGCTCAACAGATCGCCCACATTGACGTGCCAGTGAAGCAAAGCCCTTTTGCCCTCCTCGATGAGGGTTGGGCGCAGCCAGTCAGCTTCTTTCCGGCCGGTACGGAGATCTACGCCCAAGGCGAAAAGGCCGGACCTCTTTATCACGTCGAATTCGGCGCCGTGCGCGTGTACCGCCTGCTGGCTGACGGTCGACGGCAGATCAGCGCCTTCCATCTGGCTGGCGAGACATTCGGCTTCGAAGCCGACGCGACGCACCATTTCTTCGCCGAGGCGATCAATGCGACGGGTGTCCGTGTCTTGCGGATCGCCGGGGCCGCCGACATGTCCCGACAGTTGCTGCCGCTGGCCCTCAAGGGCCTGATCAGAGCGCAGGAACATCTGCTCGTGCTTGGCCGCCAGAACGCCATAGAACGCGTGGCGGCCTTCCTTGTCGACATGGCCGAACGCCAGGGTGGATTGCGCCAGGTCGAACTACCGATGTCTCGGATGGATATCGGCGATTACCTCGGGCTCACGATCGAGACGGTCTCGCGGGTCTTCACCCGTCTGAAGGACAAGGGGGTTATTCGGCTGCTCGGCCTACGCAGCCTCGAGATCCTTAAACAGGACGTGCTCCTGGACATGGGCGAATAGCGCCCACATCACCCTAGCGACACCGGGCAACGACGCCCAAAAAAGGCCCAAACATGGATCAGATGACGATGAGCAAGACCCTGACCACTCACACCGGATTCTGCTTTGAAGTGCGGACCGCACGACCTGAAGACGAGCCAGCATTGGCAGAGTTTTTCACCCATGTGACGCCCGAAGATCTGCGTTTCCGCTTTCTCGGCGCCGTGCGCGAGGTTTCGCACGAACGGCTGGTTGCGATGACCCGTTCCGACGACGCCCATATCCATAATTTCCTGGCGTTCGCACCGGGAGGAATGTTGATCGCGGTGGCGACGCTCGCCAGTGATCCGGCGGACCGGCGTGGCGAGGTCGCAGTCTGCGTTCGCGACGATCGCAAACATTTGGGGGTCAGTTGGGAATTGCTCGGCCACATTGCGCGCTATGCGGATGACCATGGTCTGGAATCGATCGAATCGATCGAAAATCGGGAAAACCGTGCAGCCATCGAGCTCGAGCGCGAGATGGGCTTTACGGTCACCGCGGATCCGGACGATGCGACGCTGGTGCTGGTACGGCGCAAGCGGGGCGCCAAGTTGCCGCGGTAGAATGCCGGCACCCGTCATAGTCACGGGCAACCCTCAGAACGTGAGCATGCTGCCCGGATGCATCGCCGATGACGTGACCGCGACAACGCGCGGTCACTCAATCAGCCTTCATGATCCAGGAAGAAGCAGATCACCCAAATCTGTCGCGGCTTAGCCGCTCGTTCCGGGGCCACCTTCCTGCAGCGTTCCAAGCCGAGATTCTTGTCGGGACAATCACCACCTCGGCATCCACAAGCAGCGTCCCATGGCCTGGCGTGGCTTGCATCAATGCCTTTGACGCATCCTATGGATGACGATGGCACCTTGCCGCAGCCGCCGATTGGAAGCGCAGTGATCGGGGTCCGCGCAGTTCACCCCACGTTGGTCAGTTGAAATTCGTCGGTAAGCATGCGCTCGTTGGGGTCTATTGGACCCAAGTTCTTTACGACCCGGAAGCGACCGCCATGCGCCTGCGCGATGTACATGTTCATGCGAACATGGTGCTGGCCAGGAGCCATTTCCGCCGGACCGCCCGGGCCTTCGCTGATCCTGGCGTGGTCAAGGGCCTGTATAACCGCATCGCGCTCGACACTGCCCGCTTCCTTCACCGCCGCTTCCCACATCTTGACCGCCCTGTAGTGGCCCGTGCAGCCGCTGCCCGCGGTCAACGTGGCACCGCCGGGGAAACGCTCGCCGTAGCGGCGCAACAGCGCGCGACCGAACGGTTCGTCGAGTTCCTGGTAGTAATCGAGGCAGCTGTAGAGGCCCTCGATCTGCTCGGCCGGCACCAGGTTGAAGAAGTTTTCGTCGAAGTAGGTGCAGACGATCCTGCCACCGCGTTTGCCGAAACCGGCCTTGTGCAGCTCCTCGAGGAACGGCGTCAGGCCCGGGGGGACGATGGTGTTGAACACGACCTCCGTGCCGCTGGCCATGATCTGCTGCACCGTCCGCCGAAAATCGACGGTGTCCAACGGAAAATATTCTTCGCCGACGATCTCGCCACCATTGGCGCGCACCAACCGGCTCGCGGCTTCGTTCAACAAATGCGGCCAGATGTAGTCCGCGGACGGCAGGTAGAACTTTTTCGCTCCTGTGGTCTTCATCAGCCATGGGATTAATGGCTCGACCTGCTGTGCCGGGACGGGGCCAGTGCAGAATATCAGCGGATCGTTTTCCTGCCCCTCATACTGTTCGGTATAGATGTAGAGCGTCCTGCCCCGGGTGACCGCCTCGCTCTTGATGGCGAGGCGGGTCGAACTGTAGATGCCGCCGATCACCACATCGACCTTGTCGACGTCGACCAGTTTCGCGGCCTTTGCCTTGGCGACGCCGTCGATCGTCTCTCCATCCTCGATGACGAGTTCCACCGGCCGGCCGAGCAGGCCGCCTTTGGCGTTGATGTCGTCGACGAGCATGGTGGTGAGGTTGGCGTTGGCGATGCCCATGAAAGACAATGGGCCGGTCAGTTCGGCGATGAGGCCGATCTTGATGGGTTTCGGATCCATCTGATTTCTCCAATTCTGGGGTTTGGTCTTCTGGCGATTGTCGGGAGCGCCGCCGCCGACGGCAGGCGGCGCACAGCGTGGACGTCAGGCCTCGTAGTGGCCGAGCAGCAATGCCGCCTGCGGTTTGCCGACATGACCGGCTTCCTGCAGGATCGCGGGCACTTCAGGATCCGAAACGAAGTTCTTCCAGCCCTCGGCGTCCCAGTCGAAGATCGCCCAGACGCGGTCGGGCTCGCTGGGGTCGCGGAATACGGTCGCACCGTTCGAGCCGTGCAGTCGGCGCTTGTCGGCGCCCTTGGTCGAAAAGATACGCATGAAGTGGTCGACGTCCGCCACCTTGGTCGTTGCGAGAAGCATCGGATTTCCTCCTGTCGGTCGCGGCCACGATTGGTCCGTCGACAGGATCACGATGCGCGCGCCCGAGCGGACGCACATGGGGTGGATTCCCTATGTCGGCGTTTCGCCCGGCCGGACAAGGCCATGCTCGACCGCATAGAGCGCGGCGGCGGCGCGGGTGGCCACGCCGATCTTGGCGTAGACGCTCTGGATGTGGTGGTCGGCGGTCTTGGGAGAGATATCGAGCTTGCGAGCCGTCTCCTTGGCGGTCAGGCCGGCGGCGATCAGGCGCAGTACCTCGATTTCGCGCGGCGTCATGCCGGCCAGCGCCCGCGGCACAGTCCGGCGCGACTGTTGCCCGGCGAAGGACAATACGGCCTCGGCGGCGTCGGGGCAGACACAACCGTCGCGAACAGCCCCGCGCAACTGCGTCGCCGCCGCCTCGCTGGACAGCGCCTTGCGGTGCGGACGCTCCTCCCGCGATGTCTGGAAAGCTTCGGCGGCGGCAAGGATCCGTGCTGCCGGGGACAGGTCGAAGCCACCGACCTTGCGGTGATATCCCGAACCGTCCAGGCGTTCGTGATGGCGCAGCACGAGCGCACCCATCGCATCGCCGTCGTGGCCGAAGGACGCCAGCGCCCGCTCACCGTAATAAGCGTGTAGCTGCGCCGCGTCGCGCTCGCGCACCGACAGCGGACCGTTGCGCATCCAGGTCGCCACCGGCACGACAAGCTCGCCGATATCGTGGATGCAGCCAGACCAGCGCAGCGCGCGCACGTCAGGATCGGGCAGCCCGATCCGTTTCCCCGCCCCAACGGCCAGTTCCGACACCATGCGCGAATGGCCCTGCGTGAACGGCATGCGCATGTCAATCATGTCGGCAATGGCGAGGAACGCCTCATCGCAAGCCGCCTCGTCCAACATCACCGGCGGATCGGGTTCCAGCGCCAAAATCGTTTCGCGGTCGACCGTCGCGCCGATGCCCTCCATGAGCACGGCAGCGTTGGCGGCGACGAGGCGGGCCAAGTCCGCTTCGTATGGACCATCGCCGCGGCTGGCGATGGTTTCGGCCATCGCATCGATCCCGGCCGCGTCGCTGAGCGCAACTACGTCCTGCGCCAATGTGATCAGTCGCACGGCCGGCAAGACATCCTCGCCGCTTAGCCCGTGCGGCAGACCCTTGCCGTCCCAGCGTTCATAGATCTGGCCAAGGTTGCGCCGGATATCCTCGGACAGGCCAAGCCGCTCGCCAATCCTCTGGGCGACCTCGCAATGCGCGGTGAGCACCGGGCGGGCCACAGCGAGCGCCTGCGACATCGCAGCCTCGATCGCCTTTGCCTGCGCGTCAGGCTCGAGATCGTAGTAGAACCGCTTGAATGCCTGCACGAAGACCCTGCCCAGTTCCGCACGATTGCCCATGTCGAGGCCGACGAGGTCCTGGCGGAGCGCGATCTCATCACCGAAGGTGGCGGCCAGAAGGTCCGTGTCGGCGTTGCAGCCGACATAGCGCAGCATCGACTGGTGGTACGCATTGCGCCGAACGTGTTCGGGAAGGCCCGCAAGCTGGGCGATCCGCATTGCAAGCACACATGATTTCAGTGCGAAGTCGCGAGAATGGCCTGTAGCAAGGTCCGACGCATAGGCGAGGACCATCATGAAGTCCGCACGGCGTATCGAGACTTCTGCCATCGCACATCCCATCTGGCACATATGCTATCTCGGCGCGCCGCGAATACCTAGGGCAAAAGTTGGAAGCCGGATTTGCAGCCATGATCCAAGCTGCGAAAGACGCAATTGATCGTTGCATCTGCAACGAAAAGGCCGTCGTCAGATGAGGCACCCGACCGACAGCCTGCGATCCCAGCAGGCAGCAAAACGCTTGTGTATTTGGTATGCTGGTATAATATGTACCTGACATGGCGTGATCCTCAGCAGATACGCTGCGTCCTATGGTCTTTCTGGGAGGAGATACAATGAAACGTTCAATCATGGCGGCGCTGGCCAGCGCCGCGCTGATCAGTGTTGTGACGCTGCCAGCAATGGCGTCGTCGGACAAACCGGTCATCGCGCTGACCAATGCCTATTACGGCAACACCTGGCGCCACCAGATGGTGGAAGCGTTCGAAGCCTCGGCCAAGGAAGCGAAGGCGGCCGGGCAGATCGACGATTACATCGTCATGAACGGCGATGGTTCGGTGGCGCAGCAGAACAGTCAGATCGCCGAACTGATCCTCAAGAAGGTCGACGTGCTCGCCGTCGACGCCGCCTCGGAAACCGCGGTCAACGGTATCATCGAAAAAGCCTGCAAGGCCGGCATCATCGTCGTCTCCTTCGATTCAATCGCCTCTGCACCCTGCAACTACCAGCTCAATTTCGACTTCAAGGGCTACAAGGCGACCCAGGCCGAAGCAGTGTTCAAGATGCTCGGCGGCAAGGGCAACGTCATCCAGGTTCGTGGCGTCAAGGGCTCGGCGCCCGACAATGACATGTTCAACGCGCAGCAGTCGGTCCTGGCAAAGTATCCGGACATCAAGGTGGTCGCGACAGTCTACGGTCAGGCGACCGCCTCGGTGGCGCAAGCGGCGATCGCCAATGTGCTGCCCTCGCTGCCGCATGTCGATGCGGTGCTCGGCCAGGGCGGCAGTGACGATGTCGGCATCGCCCAGGCCTTCGTCCAGTATGGCGGTGAGTACAAGGACAAGATGCCGATCATCGAGGGCGGCGGCGGTACCGACTTCGTCAAGTGGTGGGCCGACGAGAACGCCAAGAACGGCTACCAGACCGTCTCCATGAACACGACGCCAGGCATTGGCGGCGCCGCTTTCTGGCTCGGCCTCTCCCTGCTCAAGGGCGCCAAGGCGCCCAAGATGATGATCATGCCGGTGGCAACCGTCGATGCGAGCAATCTCAAGGAATACGCCAAGCTGCCGGGCGGCCAGATCATCAGCCCCAGCTATTCGCTCGACTGGGTCAAGCAGAACCTGTTGAGCAAGTAACGCGACCAGCAATGGGTCGGGCGCCGAACGGCGCCCGATTCTTTGCCGCGAAGAAACGGAGGACGAATGTCCCACCTTGCCGTTGCCGATCAGAAGAGCGCGGTCGCCATGGCGCCCGCCATGTCGCTCCGGCAGGAAATCGTCGCGCTTTTACAGATCACCAAGAGCTTCGGGCCGACGCTGGCGAACGCCGAGATCGACCTCGCCGTTTCGGCCGGCGAGATTATCGGCCTCGTTGGCGGCAACGGCGCCGGCAAATCGACGCTGATGCGCATTCTCTGCGGCGCCATGTGGCCGACGCTGGGCTCGATCTCCTTCGCCGGCCAGACGATAGGCTTCGCGACTTACGACACGGCGGAAGCGCAACGGCGCGGCATCCGCATGGTGCACCAGGAACTGTCACTGTGCACCAACCTGTCCGTCGCCGAGAACTTCTTCCTCGAAACGCCGGCGGACGCGGCGAGCCGGCCGGGCTGGCGTAGGCTTTACAGAACCCGCGCACGCTCGGCGCTGGATGCCGTCTTTCCCGGCAACGGCATCGATGTGGATGCCGATGTCGGCCATCTGTCCATCGCTGAACGGCAGATGGTCGAGATCGCGCGCGCTGCCGCCACGCCGGGCGTCAGGCTCATCGTTCTCGACGAGCCGACCTCCTCGCTCGATCTCGATCGCTCCAAGCAGTTGCGGGCCTTCATCCGCGAGCGAGCCAAGGCTGGCCTCGCTTTCATCTTCATCAGCCACAAGCTGAAGGAAATCATCGACATCGCCACGCAGGTGGTGGTGCTGCGCAATGGCCGCGCCACCTGGCGAGGTGACGTCGCGGACACGTCGATCGACCGCTTGGTGCAGCTCATGGGCGGTGACGCCAATCCGGTCCATCAGCATGGCGCCGCCGTCGCCGGCGCCGGAGATGCCGTGGTCCGGCTGTCCGGAGCGCTGACATCCGAACTTGGCCGCGACGTCGAGATCGCGCGCGGCGAGATCGTCGGACTGGCGGGGCTCGAGGGCAGCGGCCAGAAAGATCTGCTGCATGCCATTTTCAAGCCCGGAAAAGATGGGCCCGTCACCCGGACCGGTGAAGCCGGCTTCATCACCGGCGACCGCCAGAAGGAAGGCGTGTTCCCGTTGTGGAGCGTGCTGGGCAACATCTCCATCGGCAGCCTTGCGCGTCGTCCGTCGCTGGGCCTGGTCTCGGACCGGCTCAACCGTACGGCCGCGGGCGACGCCGCCGGCCGGCTGCGGCTCGACGAAAGCCGCTTTGGGTCCAACATTCTGGAACTGAGCGGCGGCAACCAGCAAAAGGCGCTGGTTGCCCGCGCGCTCATCGCCGATACGCCGATCATCCTGCTCGATGATCCGACGCGCGGCGTCGACATCGCCACCAAGCAGGATTTCTACCGGCTCTGCAACGACATCGCGCGCAGCGGGCGGACCCTCGTCTGGCACACCACCGAGGATGCCGAACTGCTGGCCTGCGACCGTGTGCTGGTCTTTGCCGGCGGACGGATAGTCAAGGAACTGAGCGGCGAGGCGATCACTGAAGCGGCTGTCGTTGGGGCGTCTTTCGTTCATCAAGTCGACAAGCGCGCCGACACGACGCACCGCACGGCCGGCGCGGCGGGGCTTGCCCGCCGGCTGGTGAACGCTGCCCCCTTCATCGGCCTTGCCGCCGTGCTGGCGGTGATGATCACGGCCAATCCCGCGGTCGCCTCGATCTTCGGCCTCGACCTGCTTTTGATGCCGGCGCTGTCGCTGGTGTTGGTGACGGCGGCGCAGATGTTCATCGTCGGCGGCAGCGAAATCGACCTCGGCGTCGGCGCCTTCGCCGGCCTGGTCAGCGTGCTCAGCGCCACGCTGCTATACGATCAGCCGTGGCTTGGGGCGTTGGCGCTGTTGGCGGCGGTGGCTGTGTATGCCGGGCTCGGCGGATTGATCCAGGCACGCAAGATCCCGGCCATCGTCGTCACGCTCGGCGCCTCCTTCATCTGGGTGGGGCTGGGCTATGCGCTGCAGCCGACGCCAGGTGGCGCCAGCCCTGAATGGCTTACGGCGCTGTTCGGCTGGTCGCTCGACTTCCTGCCGACATCCATCATCCTCATCGCGGCTGTCGCCCTGGTGGTCTTGACGATCGACCGGTTGCCACTCGGCGTGGTGCTGCGGGGTTTCGGCAACAATCCGACGGCAATGATCCGCTCGGGCTGGTCGCCAACACGCTACGCGCTGATGCGCTATCTCATCGCTGGGCTGTTCGCCGCGGCCGCCGGCCTGTCGCTGACGGCGATCAACACGGCGAGCGACATCAATTCCGGCAGTTCGTTCACGCTGCTCAGCGTCGCCGCCGTGGTGATGGGCGGCTGCTCGCTGCTCGGCGGCATCGTCTCGCCGGTCGGCGCCATCGCCGGCGCGGTGACGCTGTCGCTGATCGGCGCGCTGCTCGGCACGCTTAATGTCAGCAGCGACTACAACGCCGCGACGCAAGGCCTGATCCTGATCGCGCTGCTGACGCTGCGCGGCCTGACTGCCGACCGCGGGAGCGAACAATGAATACGCTGTTCGCCTTGTCCATGTGGGCCCAGAAAAACCGCTGGATCTGGGCCGCGATCGGCGTGCTCTTGCTCTGGCTGGTGCTTTCCGTGGTCACCAATCGCTTCAGCCTCTCCAGCCTGTCGGGCATCATCCTGTCGGCATCGTTCCTGACCGTCGTCGGCATCGGCCAGATGTTCGTCGTCACCACCGGACGCGGCAACATCGATCTTTCCGTCGCTTCGGTGATCACGCTCAGCGCCTTCGTCGCGCTGCTCACCATCAAGGGGCAGGACGCCAACCTCGCTATAGGTGTCGTCGCCGCTGTCCTGCTCGGCCTCGCGGTCGGCCTGCTCAATTCGCTGCTCGTCGTCGGCCTCGGCATTCCGGCGATCATCGCGACGCTCGCCACCGGCTATGTGCTGGCCACCGCGACGCTGCTTTCGAACAAGGCGATCCCCGGCTTCGCCGTCAGCCCGGCGCTGAAAGATCTGGCGACGGGCCGCATCTCGGGTGTTCCGATCATGGCCATCATCGCCATATCAGGGGTCGCTGCGACCTCCTTCGTGCTGCGCTACACCGTGTTCGGTCAGCTGCTGTCGGCGGTCGGCCAGAACCGCGCGGCCGCCAGGCTCGCCGCCATCAACAACGGCCGCGTGATCGCGGCGGCCTTTATCATCTCGTCGGTGCTGGCCTCGCTCGACGGCCTGCTGCTCGGCGCTTACATCGGCGGCGCCTTCCTCGAAATGGGCCAGCCCTATCTCTTGCAGTCGATCGCCGCCGTGGTGCTCGGCGGCACGCTGATCTTCGGTGGTTCGGCCACAGCGCTCGGCACTTTGCTCGCCAGCATCCTGCTCATCCTGATCGTGACGACCATGCAGATCATCGGGCTGCCGCCCGGCGCCCAGGACATCGTCCAGGGTATCGTCGTCATCTTTGTCCTGGCCCTTGCCGGTCGACAGGCATTGACGCGGCGAACCACTGCCGAGCCTGCAGATGGAGCGACGCCGAAGACGCAGGCAAAGGCGGCCGCGTCGTTGCCGGAGTGACCAACAGGCCGACAATTCCACTTGCCAAATTATGGTAGAGTGATCATACCAGTATATAAGATGACGATCGCGCGACGATCACCCAGGGTTCAAGGAGCAAGGGTCAGATGACAACGATTGCACTGTTCGGTGCGGGCGGGAAAATGGGCTACCGCCTGTCGACCAATTTTCGCGGATCGGACTACACGATCCGCCATGTCGAGATCAGCGAGGCCGGCAAGGAGCGGCTGAAAACCGGCCTGGGCTTCGATGCGGTCGGCGTCGATGAGGCGCTCAACGGTGCTGAGGTCGTGATCCTGGCGGTGCCGGACACACATATCGGCAAGGTCGCCGCCAGCATTGAAAGCAAGCTTTCGCCCGGCACGATGGTGATCGTGCTTGACGCGGCGGCCCCGTTCGCCGGCCATCTGCCCGATCGTCCCGACCTTACCTATTTTGTGACCCATCCCTGCCATCCGCCGATCTTCAACGACGAGACCGACATGGCCGCCAAGAAGGACTTCTTCGGCGGCGTCAAGGCCAAGCAGCATTTCGTCAGCGCCCTGATGCAGGGGCCGGAGGAAGACTACGCCAAGGGCGAGAAGATCGCGCAGATCATCTGGGCGCCGGTAATGCGCTCGCACCGCGTCACGGTCGAGCATATGGCACTGCTGGAGCCCGGCCTTTCGGAGACAGTGTGCGCTTCGCTGCTCGTCGTCATGAAGGAAGCGCTCGACGAGGTCGTGGCACGCGGCGTCGACCGGCAGGCCGCCCTCGATTTCCTGCTCGGCCACATGAATGTGCTCGGCGCCGTCATCTTCGGCGAGACCAACGGCGTGTTCTCCGATGCCTGCAACAAGGCCATTGAATTCGGCAAGCCGGTACTGATGCGCGATGACTGGAAGCGTGTCTTCGAGCCGGAGGAGATTGCCGCCAGCATCCGGCGCATCACCTGAAGCGCCCATTTCCCTCCGCTGCGGCAAGGTTCACGGTTAGATACAGATCATCTGAATTAGTGGTTGACTCATCATACCAGTTGGCTAAGCTGCTGACACACTCGAACTGATCATCCTCCACTAGGAGAGGGGATTGGAACGAGCGGAGAATGGCGGGGAACGGGCGCGAAAATAAGGTTAGGTCGAAAGCCGGCAAACGGCTTTGCCGATCCAGGCGGCGTTTTGCCCGCCCTGTCTGACGATTTCAAAGGAGACAGTGGCCTCGACTGGTCGAGGCCCATGTTCTTAACGGGAGGACTTAATGAAACTTACTCGCAGAATGACACTTGCGGCTTTCGCCGGCGTACTGGCACTGGGCACGGCGGCGCCGGCCTTCGCGGCCGACCTGATCGCAATCATCACCCCCTCGCATGACAATCCGTTCTTCAAGGCCGAAGCCGTCGGCGCCGAGGCCAAGGCCAAGGAGCTCGGCTACGAGGCCTTGGTGCTGGTGCATGACGACGACGCCAACAAGCAGTCGCAGCTGATCGACACCGCGATCGGCCGCGGCGCCAAGGCCATCATCCTCGACAATGCCGGCGCCGATGCCACCGTCGCCGCTGTGCAGAAGGCCAAGGACGCCGGCATCCCCTCCTTCCTGATCGACCGCGAGATCAATGCCACCGGCGTCGCCGTGGCGCAGATCGTCTCGAACAACTACCAGGGCGCCCAACTCGGCGCGCAGGAATTCGTCAAGCTGATGGGCGAGAAGGGCAACTTCGTCGAACTGGTCGGCAAGGAATCCGACACCAATGCCGGCATCCGCTCCAAGGGCTATCACGACGTCATCGACGACTATCCGGACCTCAAGATGGTGGCGCAGCAGTCGGCCAACTGGAGCCAGACCGAGGCCTATTCCAAGATGGAATCGATCCTCCAGGCCAATCCCGATATCAAGGGCGTGATCTCCGGCAACGACACGATGGCAATGGGCGCCTATGCGGCGCTCGCCGCGGCGAACCGCAAGGATGTCATCGTCGTCGGCTTCGACGGCTCGAACGACGTGCGCGACTCCATCACATCAGGTGGCATCAAGGCGACAGTGCTGCAGCCGGCCTACGCCCAAGCGCAGATGGCGGTCGAGCAGGCGAACGACTTCATCAAGAACAAGAAGTCGCCCGAGAAGGAAAAGCAGCTGATGGACTGCGTGCTCATCAATGGAGACAATGCCGCCAAGCTGGAAACCTTCGCGCTGAAGAACTGAGCCGGCGCAACGCAAACAGCGAGGGGCGAACCTTGGGTTCGTCCCTCGCCTCCATTTCAATGGGAAGCTTTGACCGCCATGCTCAGTAAGCCGATCTGGCCGATTAAGGCAACTTGGCCGATCCTCGCGCTGGTCGCCGGCATCGGCCTCAGCGCCTGCAAGATCCTGCCGACGCCATCGGCGCAAGGGGTTGCAGGCAACGCGTCCGGCTTCAATCCGGACAAGATGGTCGAGGAGATCTGGGCCTCGAAGGTGATCCCCTATTTGCAAGAGAAGGCCGGGCCATTTGCCGAGGTCCATGCGCTGGCGAAGACCGACCAGGCGGCGGCCGGCGCCAAATACGGCAATGCCAAGAAGCAGGCGAATTCGCCATGGACCTTCGCGGTCCGCGTCGAGGGCAAGATCGTCGCCGCCAACACGCAGTCGCGCGCGGCGACGATGGATATCGACGTCGACGGCGACGGCAAGGCGGATGCGCGCGTGCAGATCGGGCCGGCGATGCGTGGAACCGCACTGCGCGACAGCCTCGATTTCGTTCAATTCAACGATTTCACCAACCAGATCGACTTCGCCCAGTTCGGCAAGGCGTTCAACGCCTATGCCGACAAGACCGTGCTATCCAAGCTGCCGCGCGAAGCGCTGGAGGGCCGCACCGCCAAGGTGCTCGGCGCCTACACCATCGAAGGCGGCCAGGACCTGCCGTTGGTGACGCCGGCGGAGGCCGAGATCGGGCCCAAGCCATGAGCGCGGCGCTCGATCACGACGTCATCCTGAAGCTGGAAGACATCTCGAAAGTCTATGCCGGCACCGTCGCGGTCAAGCAGGCCACTTTCGAGGTGCGCAAGGGCGCGGTCAATGTGCTCGTCGGCGAAAACGGTGCCGGCAAATCGACACTGATGAAGATCATTGCAGGCGTCGAGCAACCGACGGCCGGGCGCATCATGCTCGACGGCAACGAGGTTTCCTTCTCCTCCTCCGGCGATGCCGTGGCCCGGGGGATCGGCATGGTGTTCCAGGAGCTGAACCTGTTCGGAAACATGACGGTCGCCGAGAACATTTTCGCCACCCGCGAGATCACCAACCTGTTTGGCAAGATCGACCGCAAGACGCAGGAGCTGCGGGCCGGCGAATTTCTCGATCGGCTCGAAGCCGGTATCCGGCCGGACATGCTGGTTGAGGATTTGCGCATTGGCCAGCAGCAGCTGGTCGAGATTGCCAAGGCCGTCTCGCTCGATGCGCGCATCCTGATCATGGACGAGCCGACCTCGGCGCTCAGTGCGGCGGAAGTCGAGATCCTGTTCAAGGTGATCGCCGACCTCAAGGCGCGGGGGGTGGCGATCGTCTACATCTCGCACCGGCTGGAAGAGCTGATCCGCATCGGTGACTACATCACAGTGCTGCGTGATGGCCACATCACCGGCCAGGAGGAAGTGAAGAACGTCGACACGCAGTGGATCGTGCGGCAGATGATCGGCTCGGACGCCAAGGATTTCGCCAAGGCCGACGGCCATCAGCCGGGCGAGGAGATCTTCCGCGCCGAGGACATCTGCCTGCCGCGCGTCACCGGCGGGATGGCGGTCGACCATGTCTCACTGTCGCTGCGCGCCGGCGAGATTTTGGGTATTTACGGCCTGATGGGCGCCGGGCGCAGCGAGCTTTTCGATTGCATCATGGGCCGCCACGGCCATGCCAGCGGCGAGATTTTCATCGACGGAAAACATATCATGGAAC
This sequence comes from Mesorhizobium erdmanii, assembly GCF_013170725.1. Classification (NCBI taxonomy): domain Bacteria; kingdom Pseudomonadati; phylum Pseudomonadota; class Alphaproteobacteria; order Hyphomicrobiales; family Phyllobacteriaceae; genus Mesorhizobium; species Mesorhizobium erdmanii. The sequence goes on from NZ_CP033361.1 coordinate 5,813,276, forward strand.
GCGACACGACGCGGCGCATACGGCGCGGGCTGGCGCTGATTCCGGAAGATCGCCAACGCGAGGGATTGGTGTCTATCCTATCCGTTGCCAGCAACCTGACGCTGGCCAGCCTGTCGCGCTTCGTGCGCCTGTTTCATATCCGTGGCGGCGCCGAGCGGCAGGCCGTGACCCAGATGGTGCGGGAGCTCGCGATCAAGGTCGCCGACCCGACGCAGGAAGTCTCGTCGCTTTCCGGCGGAAACCAGCAGAAGGTCGTGATCGGCAAGGCGCTGCTCACCGGGCCGAAGGTGCTTCTGATGGACGAGCCGAGCCGCGGCATCGATGTCGGCGCCAAGGCCGACGTCTTCCGCACCATGCGCAAGCTGTCGCGCGATGGGCTGGGCATCCTGTTTGCCACCTCCGACCTCGACGAGGTCATGGCGCTGTCCGATCGCATCGCGGTGATGAGCAATGGCAGGCTGACCGGCATGTTCGACCGCGCCGAGGCGAGCGAGGCCGCGATCGTCGCCGCGTCGGCGCTCGGCCATGGACCCGCCCCCGCACATCCTGCCCCGGTAAATGGAGAGCAAAGCCGATGACTGACATTCCAGCCAGGGCAGCTCCCTCTTCGGCCTCCGGCGGCTCCGCGCTGCTGACGCTGATGAAGCTCAGGACCTTCATCGCGCTGATCGCGGTGCTGGTGTTCTTCTCCATCGCGGCGCCGAATTTCCTGTCGGCGGCGAACCTGATCCTGATGGCCAAGCATGTGGCGCTCAACGCCTTCCTCGCCATGGGCATGACCTTCGTCATCATCACCGGCGGCATCGACCTGTCGGTCGGTTCGATCGTCGGCCTGTGCGGCATGGTGGCCGGCTATCTCGTGCTCAACGGCATCGACCTGCATGTCGGCTACACCATCTATTTCAACGTGGTGGAGATCGCATTGATCACCCTGGCGGTCGGCATATTGATCGGCGCCGTCAACGGGTTGCTGATCACCAGGCTCAACGTCGCCCCCTTCATCGCCACGCTCGGCGTGCTCTACGTGGCGCGCGGCCTGGCGCTGCTGTCATCCGACGGCCGCACCTTCCCCAATCTGGTCGGCAAGCCGGAACTCGGCACCACCGGTTTCGGCTTCCTCGGCGCAGGGCGGCTCGCCGGCCTGCCGGTGTCGATCTGGATCCTGATCGTGGTGGCGCTGGGTGCGGCCTATCTCGCCCGGTACACGCCGCTCGGCCGCCACATCTTCGCCGTTGGCGGCAACGAGCGCGCGGCGCGCATTTCGGGCGTGCGCGTCAACATGGTCAAGATGTTCGTCTACATGTTCTCCGGCTTCTGCGCAGCTATCGTCGGGCTGATCATCTCGTCGGAACTGATGGCATCGCATCCTGCAACGGGCGAAAGTTTCGAACTGAATGCCATCGCCGCGGCGGTGCTTGGCGGCACTTCGATGTCGGGCGGTCGCGGCACTATCGGCGGCACCATTGTCGGCGCCTTCGTCATCGGCATCCTGTCGGACGGGCTGGTGATGATGGGGGTGAGCTCCTTCTGGCAGATGGTTATCAAGGGTCTGGTGATCATCGTCGCCGTCGTCGTCGACCAAGCGCAGCGCCGGCTTCAGCAGCGCGTAACGTTGATGCAGATGGCAAAGGCGGGTTGATCATGGCGACTTTGAGTGGAGCGCTGATCGGCTGCGGCTTCTTCGCCGTCAACCAGATGCATGCCTGGCGCGACATCGACGGCGCCTCGATCGTCGCCATCTGCGACCGCGACCCGGAGCGGCTCAGGATCGTCGGCGACCAGTTCGGTGTGGCAAGGCGCTACACCGAAGCCGAGGCGCTGTTCGACGCCGAGAGGCTCGACTTCGTCGACATTGCCACCACCGTGGCCAGCCATCGGCCGCTGGTCGAGATGGCGGCCGCCAACCGCGTCCCGGTGATCTGCCAGAAGCCGTTCGCACCGACGCTCGCTGACGCCAAGGCGATGGTCGCGGCCTGCGCCAAGGCCGGCGTGCCGCTGATGGTGCATGAGAATTTCCGCTGGCAGTCGCCGATCCAGGCGGTGCGCGCTGTAGTCGACAGCGGCGCGATCGGCACGCCGTTCTTCGGGCGTATCTCCTTCCGTTCCGCCTATGACGTGTTTTCCGGCCAGCCCTACCTGGCGACGGGCAAGCGCTTCATCATCGAAGACCTCGGCATCCATATCCTCGACATCGCCCGTTTCCTGCTGGGCGACGTTTCGAGCCTCACCGCCCGCACGGCGCGCATCAATCAGGCCATCGCCGGCGAGGATGTCGCCACGATGCTGATGGACCATGTCGGCGGCGCCATTTCGGTGGTCGATTGCAGCTATGCGACCAGGCTTGCCGTCGAGCCATTTCCCGAAACGCTGATCGAGATCGACGGCAGCGACGGCACACTCCGGCTGGCGCAGGGATACCAGTTCACCGTCACCGGCAAGAACGGCACGACGGTCACCGACATCTCGCCGCCCCTTTTGCCCTGGGCCTCACGGCCATGGCACAACATCCAGGAAAGCGTGCTGGCGATTCAGCGGCACTGGGTCGACTGCCTTGCATCAGGCAAGGAGCCGGCGACCTCCGGTGCCGACAACCTCAAGACATTCGCGCTGGTCGAGGCTGCCTATACCGGCGCCGCAAGCCAGCAACCGGTGCGGATCGACGACCTGCTGAAATGACCGGTGATCGCTTCCTCCTCTGCGGCACAAGCGCGGCGGAAGCCGAACCGATTCGGCTCAACGCCGGACCGCTCAGCGCCGATTTCGTCAACGGCAATCTGCGCACGATCCGCCATGGCGGCACCGAGGTGCTGCGCGCCATCGCCTATATCATGCGCGACCGCGACTGGGGCACCTACGAACCAGCGCTGACGAACCTGACCATCGCTCAGGACGCCGATGCTTTCTCCGTCGGCTATACGGCAGGCTGCACCGGGCCGCGCGGAAGCCGGCTCGCTTTCCGCGCCACCATCAAAGGCTCTTCTGATGGGCAGTTGGTCTTCGACGTCAGCGCGCTGCCCGACAGTGATTTCGAGACCAACCGCTGCGGCTTCTGCATCCTGCATCCGATCGCCGGCCTCGCCGGCAGACCGGTAACGGTGGAGCATACGGATGGCAGTGTGGTGGCGACGAAACTGCCTGACCTGATCGACCCCTGGCAGCCTTTCAAGGATTTGCGCGCCATCACCCATGAAGTGCGTCCCGGCGTCAGCGCCGAATGCCGCATGGAAGGCGACATTTTCGAGATGGAGGACCAGCGCAATTGGTCCGATGCCTCCTACAAGACCTATGTGCGGCCGCTGGCGCTGCCTTGGCCCTATGTGTTGCCTGCCGGCGAAACCAACCACCAGACGATCAGCCTGCGTATTGCCGGCGACGGCAGGACGCTGGCCGCTGCCGAGGCCTCCGGCACGGTCCGTGTGACGCTTGGCGAGCCCGGCCCGGCGCTGCCGGATGTCGGCGTGATCATTTATCCCGGCGATGTCGAGACAGCGCTGGCGAACCTCGCCACCTTGTCGGCGCTCGGCCCGCAGCAACTGCTGCTTCATTACGATCCGACGGTCGGCCATGGGCTCGATGCCTTGTGCTCTTTCGCCCGGTTCGCCGCTGCGTATCCCGCTCTGACAACGCTCGAATGCGTGGTCGCCTGCAGCGGCGATCTCGATGCCGAGCTCTCCAATGTCGCCGACATGGTGCGCGAGGCAGGGCTGCAGCTCAACGCCATCGCGGTTTCGCCTTCCGTCGACCGCCAGTCGACACCGCCCGGCAGCGCCTGGCCGGCGTGCCCGCCGCTGGAAGATGTTTACGCCGCCGCGCGCCGTGCCTTCCCGGATATCCGTCTTGGCGGCGGCATGTTCAGTTATTTTACCGAGCTCAACCGCAAGCGCGTCCCGGCCGGGCTGCTCGATTTCGTCACCCATTGCACCTGCCCGATCGTGCACGCCGCCGACGATCTCAGCGTCATGCAGTCGCTGGAGGCGTTGCCGTTCATCACCCGGTCGGCGCGGGCGATGTTCGGCGACAAGCCCTACCGGATCGGACCCTCGACCATTGCCATGCGACAGAACCCGTATGGCGGCGCCACCAAGGACAATCCGCGGGGAGAGCGCATCGCCATGGCGAACCGCGATCCGCGCCAGAATGGCCAGTTCGCCGCCGCCTGGACGATCGGCTATGCCGCGCGGGTCGCGCCGGCCGGCCTGGAGATGCTGACGCTGTCCGGCTTCACCGGGCCATTCGGCGTGCTGGCGGCATCCGGGGAACCCGTTGCGGAAGGGTCACCTCGGCCGATCTTCCAAGCCATCAAGGGGCTTTGCGAGCTGGCTGGCTTTAACCATGTCACGGCCAAAACGAGCGATGAGACGCGGGTACTGGCGTTGGCCGGGCGTTCATCCTCGGGCAAGACGGTCGTGTGGCTGACGAACCTGACGGCAAGCGACGTGGCAGTCGACTTTTCGGAGTTTGACCGAGGCCATCTTGTGATGACACCCTACGCGATCGCTCGGATCGGCTGAATCAGATTACTTTTCAGAATTCATCACATAGAGGGCGCGCGAGCGCTCCAGATGCTTGATCATCGCCTTCTCGGCGCCATCGGCATCCTTCTTCTCGATGCGGTCGATGATCTCTTCGTGCTCGGTGAGCGTGAACTGTTCCTTGCCGGTCCAGATCAGCATTTCGGTATGATATTCCTTCAGCCAGCCGAGCATCGCCTCGCTGACGGCGACATAGATCGGGTTGCCCGATATCGTCGCGATCTGGGTGTGGAATTTCATGTCGGCGGAAATGAAGGTTTCGGAATCACCTCGCGCGGCACGCTGCTCGGCAACGGTTGCCTTGAGCCGCTGCACATCCTCAACGGTGGCCTTCTCCGCAGCTTCCCTGACCATACCGCGCTCGAAGAAGATGCGCGCGGTCTTGAGGTGCTCTAGCGTGTCCCTCGACGAGGACAGGATGATCTTGGCCGCGCCGTCGACCTGTCTGATGATCGACTTGGCGGTGAGCTGCAGCACCTTGGCGCGCTCGCCATGCGAAATGGCGACGAGGCCCATATTGCTCAGCGCCTGCATCGCCTCGCGGATGGCAGGCCGGCCAACCTCGAAGCGCTCCATCAATTCGCGCTCCGACGGCATGTCGTCGCCCGGCTGCAACTCGCCGCTGGTGATCAGCCGCTTCAGCCTTGCAAAGACTTCGTCGGAAAGTTTGCGCCGGACGATCGGCTCCGAACGGTTCATCGTGACGAATCACTCCCTGGCCCGGTTCCTGTTTAGCACTGCCGGTGCGATTCCCGGAATGCCTGCACCTTGCCCGCCCCTCGCTGCGCGAAGTGGGATATTTGCTTGCAATACTTATGTACTCATTATACCAGAATTCAGATGTGACGAAACTATTTTCGGACCCTTTTCGACCCGGCCGGCCTTCCCATGATCACCTTCACCTATCGCATCGAAACGCCAGGCAACATCGAAGCGCTGGCGGCCAAAATCGCCAGCGACCAGTCGACCGGCACCTTCGTTGCCCTACCCGGCGAGACTGAAGAGTTGAAGGCCCGCGTGGCGGCGCGAGTGCTGGCGATCCGGCATCTGCCGGATGTGGAGCAACCGTCCATTCCCGAGGCCGGCGGCGGGCCTTTCAAGCGCGCCGATGTCGACATCTCCTTCCCGTTCGACGCGATCGGTACCGACCTGTCGGCGCTCATGACCATCGCCATCGGTGGAACGTATTCGATCAAGGGCCTGTCGGGCATCCGCATCGTCGACATGAGGCTGCCTGATGACTATCGCGGCGCCCATCCCGGCCCGCAGTTCGGCGTCGCCGGCAGCCGCAAGCTGACCGGTGTCGAGGGCCGTCCCATCATCGGCACCATCGTCAAGCCGGCGCTGGGGCTGAGGCCGCATGAGACAGCCGAGATGGTCGGTGAATTGATCGCCGCCGGCGTCGATTTCATCAAGGATGACGAAAAGCTGATGAGCCCGGCCTATTCGCCGCTGGCCGAGCGGGTGAAGGCGATCATGCCACTCATCCTCGACCACGAGCAGAAGACCGGCAAGAAGGTGATGTACGCCTTCGGCATCTCGCATGCCGATCCGGACGAGATGATGCGTAACCACGACGTGGTAGCGAAGGCTGGCGGCAATTGCGCGGTGATCAACATCAACTCCATCGGCTTCGGCGGCATGGCCTATTTAAGAAAACGCTCCAGCCTGGTGCTGCACGCCCATCGCAACGGCTGGGACATCCTCACCCGCCACCCCGGCCTCGGCATGGATTTCAAGGTCTGGCAGCAGTTCTGGCGATTGCTCGGCGTCGATCAGTTCCAGATCAACGGCATCTCTTCAAAATACTGGGAGCCGGATGCATCCTTCATCGAATCCTTCAAGGCAGTGACGACGCCGATCTTTTCGCCTGATGATTGTGCGCTGCCGGTAGCAGGTTCCGGCCAGTGGGGCGGACAGGCGCCCGAGACCTACGAACGAACCGGCCGCACGGTCGACCTGCTCTATCTCTGCGGCGGCGGCATCGTCAGCCATCCGGACGGGCCAGGCGCCGGCGTGCGCGCCGTCCAGCAAGCCTGGCAAGCGGCGGTCGACGGCATACCACTGGCGAACTTCGCCCTGATCCACCCCGAACTGGCACGGTCGATCGAAAAGTTCGGCGACGGCAAGGCGGCCTGAGGTCATGCAGAACCTGCTGCTCAGCTACTATGGCGACGACCTCACCGGCTCAACCGACGTCATGGAAGCGCTGGAGCTCGGCGGCGTCCAGACGGTGCTGTTCATGAGGCAGCCGGACGAGGCTCTGCTTGCCCAATTCAAGCATTGCCAGGCGGTCGGGTTGGCCGGCACCAGCCGCAGCGAGACGCCACACTGGATGGACACGCATCTGCGCGACGCCTTCGCCTGGCTGAAGATGCTGAAAGCCGAAATCTGCCACTACAAGGTCTGTTCGACCTTCGATTCCAGCCCGACGATTGGCAGCATCGGCCGGGCGATCGAGATTGGCCGCGAGGTCTTCAAACAGGATAGCGTGCCTCTGCTGGTCGGCGCGCCGCAGCTCAAGCGATACACCGCCTTTGGCCATCTGTTCGCTGCCTATCGTGACCAATATTTCCGCATCGACCGCCATCCGGTGATGAGCCGCCACCCGACGACGCCGATGGATGAATCGGACCTGCTGATCCATCTGTCGCGGCAGACGGATCTCAAATCGGGGTTGATCGACCTTGCGACCCTGCAGTCGGAGCAGCGGTCGCAGGTATTCAATCGCTTCGTGGACAATGGCACGGCCATCGTGCTTGTCGACGTCGACAGTCGGGAGACTCAGGCCCTTGCAGGCAAAGAGATCTGGCGCATGCGCAAGCCGGGCGGCTCTTTTGTCGCCGGCTCGTCCGGCGTCGAGTATGCGTTGCTGGCCGAATGGGCGTCGAATGACATCGTCGGCGCCGGACCCGGCTTCACGCCGCCGGGCGCCGCCGACCGCATCGCCGTCGTGTCGGGCAGTTGCTCGCCGACCACCGAACGACAGATCCGCCATGCCCTGAGCGACGGCTTCGACGGCATCGAGGTCGATCCTGTCGAGCTGGTTTCGGAGGGTTCAGAGCCGGCGATCAAGCGTGCGGCGGCAAGCGGCCGCGCCAGCCTGCAAGCTGGGCGAAGCGTCATACTCTACACCGCGCTTGGCCCCGCAGCCGACAGGGGCGCCGAAATCGACCGGCAGGAAGGCGCCCGCCACAAACTTGGCCGCGGCCTTGGTGCGCTGCTGCGCCAATTGACTGACGAGCAGAGCTTGCGGCGCGTGGTCATTGCCGGCGGTGACACGTCAAGCCATGCGCTGGGACAAATGGGCGTCGACGCGCTGACCGTCACGATGCCTCTGCCCGCCTCGCCTGGTTCACCACTTTGCGTTGCTCATTCGCACGTCAAAGCCATTGACGGGCTGGAGGTTGCGCTGAAGGGCGGGCAGGTAGGAACCGACCACTATTTCTCGTCCATCCGTGACGGCCTTCGCAGTTGACAGTGGCGGAGGTCCGACGACTGTTCTGTCTCGCAGCCAAGGAAGTGCTACGCTTGGATCTTCAGACCCCAAGGTCCGCAGTCGCGACTTGACCCAAGCCGATCAGCCGAGCGAGAGTTCCTTCGCCTGGTGTCTCAGCACGAGGCCGACCGCGCCCAGCAATGCGTCGTTCTCGGTGTGCTTGCCAACGATTATCCGCGTGCGAAGGGCTGGAGCGATATCGCGGGACTTGATGAGCGTGTGGCGTTCATAGGACGCGATCAGCGGCGTCAACAGAATGTCGCCCGCCAACGCCATCTGGCCCCCGATGATGATGAGCGGCGGATTGAGCACCGAGCCGATCAAGCCGAGACCCCGGCCGGCGATCTCGGCGGTATCCTCGATCATCCGCAACGCCCTGACGTCGCCCTCCTTGGCCATCATTATGACATCGTCCATGGTGACCTGCCGCCGCACGACACGCGAAATCTGTTCCAGTGGCCGGGCAAAACTCGCATAGAGCTCCAGGCATCCGCGATTGCCGCACCGACAAAGATCGCCGCCGGGATCGATGCTGATGTGCCCGAATTCGCCGGCGCCGCCGGCGATGCCCGTCACCAGCCGGCCATGCTGGACAATGGCGCCACCAACCCCCAGATCGATCTTGAACAGCACGAAATCGTCATGGCCGATTGCCGCGCCCCACATCAGCTCCGCAATGGCTGAGCAGTTGCTCTCGTTGTCGGCGAAGATCGGCCGCTCCAGGACAGGTCCGAACACATCTCGTATGTTGACGCCAGCCCATGTTGGAACGATGCTCGCGCGCAGCACCACTCCATCGCGGCTGACAGGACCAGAGACGGAAATCCCAACCCCCAGGAGCCCCGCCATCGGCAGACCATTTTCCTCGTAAGATTGGGCAATTGCCGATTTGGCCATCTGGGCCGCCTGCTGCGGCTGGTAGTCCAGTGCCATGGGGATAGTTTGTTCGGCAATGACGGAATGTGAGACATCGGCAACGATCAGCCGTATCTGCTGAAGCCCCAGGTGAATTCCGACGCAGGTACCCGCTGTCGGATTGAGCGTCACGGCCGCGGCTGGCCTTCCAATAGCTCTGATCCCCTCGCGACTGGTCGGGGCTTCGATCACCATGCCCGATTTTCTTAAGCCATTGAGCGCTGTTGAGACCGTCGAGCGCGCCAGACCGGTGACACGTGCGATCTGCGACGCCGAGAGGGCGCCGCGTTCACTCAGGCAGCGCACGATCATGCTCTCCGGCGACGCGGACGGCCTGTCGATCAGCCAGGTTCTAAGCGAAGGTTTTGTCATGGACCAACATAAACATCGTTGACTGGTAGCTCCAATATGTCATCTTGGAAAGAACTTGAGATTAACGCATCTCGCCGGCGGCGGCTTCAAACCGCGGCCATAAGCGGTCGATACGAACCGTGCAACACCATATGGGAGTGAAACTATGAAATGCGTCATGACCGCCCTCGCGGCCGCCGTTGCGTGCACCTTTGTCGCCGGAGCAGCCTTCGCCGAGCCCAAGACGAACCTACTGCACCAGTGGGCGACTGGATCGGACGCCCAGGCGATCGCCAAGCTCGGCGAGATGTTCACCGCCAAGGGCGGCAAATGGGAACAGACCTCGATCGCCGGTCACACGGCCAATACGCTGGCCAAGCTGCGTGCCGACGTGATCGCCGGCAATGCCCCGCCCGCCGTGCAGCTGAAAGGTCCGGAAATCGCCGAGTGGAACAAGACAGGCATGACCGCTGATCTCGACGAGCTGGCGGCCTCGGAAGGATGGGAGAAAGTGGTCGCGCCGGAATTGCTTCCGGTGATGAAGCCGACCGGCAAATGGGTCGCCGCTCCCATGAACATCCACCGCATCAACTGGTTGTGGGCCTCGCCGAAAGTCATGCAGGCCGCCGGCGTGACCGAAATGCCCAAGACCTGGGCCGAGTTCAATGCAGCCTGCGACAAGATCGTCGCCTCCGGCAAGATCTGCATCTCGCATTCGACCGCCGACTGGACAGATTCAACGGTGTTCGAGGTCGTGCTCTACGGCCAGGACATCGATCTCTATCGCAAGGCCTTCGTCGAGGGCGATGTCGAATCCATGCGCAGCCCGGGGATGGTCAAGGCCTTCCAGCAGATGCGCCTGATGACGACCAAGTACATGGATCCGGGCATGGTTGGCCGCGACTGGGATTCGATGTCGGCGCTCGTGGGCAAGGGCGACGCGGCTTTCCACATCATGGGCGACTGGACGATCGGCCTGCTGACCGCCGCCGGCTTCAAGGAAGGCACCGACTATGTCTGCGCCCAGGCACCGACCGATTGGGGCAAACCCGGCTTCATCCTCAATTCGGACTCGGTCGTGTTTTTCAAGCAAAAGGATCAGGATTACATCGACGGCCAGAAGCTGCTTGCCAGTCTGATCCTGTCGCCCGACTTCCAGACGGTCTTCAACCAGGCCAAGGGCTCGATCCCCGCGCGCCTTGATATCGATCTGTCGAAGGGCTTCAATCCCTGCCAGCAGCTCTCGCAGAAGGATCTGCAGGCCTCGATCAAGGACGGCACGCTGGTCCGCTCGATGGCACACAACATGACCATCCCGCAGAAGATGCGCGGTGCGATCATGGACGCCATTACCGAGTTCGTAGCGACGCCCGACATGTCGCCCGAGGACGGCGCCAATGCGATGGCCGACGCGGCCGAAGCACAGAAGTAGATAGGAACGGCCGGGCGCAATTTCTATCCGCGCCCGGCCATCCTCCATCCATTTCCGCGCCGCAAATGTCAAATCACGACCTGATCCTATCGACCCCCGCGCCCGCCCGCCCCTGGCGCGAGCGGCTGGGCTCCGCGGTGCCCTTGCTGGTACTCGGCCCCTCGCTTGTGGCGAGCTTCGTCTACGTCTTCGTGTTCACCGGCTGGACGCTTTACATCTCGCTCTCGAACTCCTCGCTGCTCCCGACCTACGGCTTCGTCGGTCTGGACAACTACGCGTCACTCTGGGCGAACCGGCGTTGGAACATCGCTTACAACAACCTCTTTCTCTTCAGCGGTTTCTACATCGTCGGCTCGATGGCGGTGGGACTGCTGCTGGCGATCCTGATCGACCAACGCGTGCGCGCAGAAGCGGTCTGGCGCACGATCTTCCTCTATCCGCTGGCCGTCTCCTTCATCGTCACCGGCACGGTCTGGAGTTGGCTCTACAACCCGACCGACGGCATCCAGGCGATGGTGCGCGGATTGGGCTGGACAAATTTCAGTTTCGCACTCGCCAGCGACCGACGCTATGCGATCTATGCGGTGATCATTACCGGTGTCTGGCAGTCCTCGGGCTTTGCCATGGCGCTCTTCCTGGCCGGTCTGCGTTCCGTGGATTCGGACCTCGTCAAGGCCGCGCAGATCGACGGCGCATCGACCGTCCGCATCTATCGCAAAGTGCTTCTGCCAACGATTGCGCCGATCTTCCTGGCGGTCGCCGTCATCCAGATCCAATTCGCCATCAAGACTTTCGACCTCGTGGCGGCCCTCACGAAAGGCGGTCCGGGTATCTCGACCACGTTCCCTGCCATTTACGTCTATGACCTGATGTTCCAGCGCGGCCAGATCGGCGAAGGCGCCGCGGCGGCCATCATGATGCTTGCCGCTCTTGCCGTGGTGCTGGTGCCCTATTCGTTGTGGGTTGTTTGGCGACGGCGCAAGGAAGCCGGCCATGGCTGACGTCTCGCTGGACCAGATGCAGGATCATCACGCTGCCACAGTCGCGGCGCGCAGGCATTTCCTCACCCGCTTCGTCATCTATGGGCTGCTGGTCATCTTCGCGGCGATCTACCTGGTGCCGTTGCTGGTCGTGGTGCTGAATTCATTCCGCGATCAGCAAGAGATCGCGCGCAACGGGTTGATCTCGCTGCCACGCAGCTTCCGCCTCGAAGCCTGGGGCCAGGCTTGGAGCACATATTGCATCGGCGGCACCTGCGAGGGCATGCAGCGCAACTTCTACAACTCTCTGAAAATGACGATCCCGGCGACGATCATCTCGACGGCGGTCGGCGCGATGAACGGTTACATCTTGTCGAAATGGCGCTTCAAGGGTTCGGAAGCGCTGTTCACCTGCATGCTGCTCGGCGTCTTCATTCCGGGCCAGATCTCGTTGATGCCCTGGGCGTTCATCCTCGGCAATCTGGGCCTCAGCAATTCAACCTACGGGCTTATCGTCATCCACGTCGTCCAAGGCATTTCGTTCACCACGCTGTTCTGTCGCAACTACTACGTCAGCATCCCCGACGATCTGATCAAGGCGGCACGCATCGACGGCGCAGGCTTCTGGCGCATCTTCCGCAGGATCATTCTCCCGCTCTCCTCACCGATCCTGATCGTCACGGTGATCTGGCAGTTCACCGGCATCTGGAACGAATATCTGTTCGGTGTCGTCTTCACCTCCGGGCAGCAACAGCCGATCACGGCCGCACTCGTCGCGCTGACGGCAAGCGGCACGAATGTACGCGCTTACGATGTGATGAGCGCCGCCGTGCTGATCGGCGCGCTGCCACCGCTGCTGATCTATCTCTTCGGCGGCAAGTATTTCGTCCGCGGCCTGACCCAGGGTGCGATCAAGTGAGCGGAGCCTATCGCATGTCGCCGATCGCCCCGACCGCCAAGAAAGGCATCGCATGTCGACATTGACCATCCGATCCCTGCGCAAGAACTACGGCGCGGTCGAAGTGCTGAAGGGCATCGACCTCGAGGCGCAGAACGGTGAGTTCATCGCGCTGGTCGGACCGTCCGGTTGCGGCAAGTCCACTTTGCTCGCGATGATCGCCGGGCTGGAAACCGTAACCTCCGGCGAGATCCGCATCGACGGCCGGCTAGTCAATTCGGTTGCGCCGAAAGACCGCGACATCGCCATGGTGTTCCAGTCCTACGCGCTTTACCCGACGATGACGGTGCGCGAGAACATCACCTTCGGCATGGAAAGCCGCCGCGTACCGAAGCCGCGGCAGGACGAGGCCGTCAAGCGGGTTGCAGCGCTCCTGCAGATCGAACCGCTGCTTGGGCGCAAGCCCGGACAGCTTTCGGGCGGCCAGCGCCAGCGTGTCGCGATGGGCCGTGCGCTGGTACGTGATCCGAAACTGTTCCTGTTCGACGAGCCGCTCTCCAATCTCGACGCCAAGTTGCGTGTCGACATGCGGACCGAAATCAAGAAACTGCATCACCGCGTCGGCAAGACGACGGTTTACGTCACGCATGATCAGGTGGAAGCGATGACGCTCGCCTCGCGCATCGCCGTGATGCATCAGGGGTCGGTCCAGCAATTCGACGAGCCGGCCACGATCTACAACCGTCCGGCCAACATGTTCGTGGCGGGTTTCATGGGTTCGCCGGCGATGAATTTCCTGCCGGCCGAACTGAGCGAGGAAGGCGGCCGCCCGACTGTTGTCTTGCCGGCCGCCGACGGCAAGACGGCCAGCCTGCCGATCGTCCAAGCGCTGCCGTCAGATACGCCGCGACAGCTCTTGCTCGGCGTCCGGCCGGAGCACATCTACCGGTTTGATCCCGATCTTGCCCGTCGCAAGCCAAGCATCGCGCAAATCGATGCCGTGGTCGAACTGGTCGAGCCGACGGGTGCGGAGACCATGGCCGTTCTGCGCCTGGGCGGCAAGGAGATCACCGGCCGTTTCGACCCCGACGGCACGCCACGGATGGGTGAGACGGTGACGCTCGGCATCGACATGGCGCGTGCGTGCTTGTTCGACCCGACGGCCCAACGCCTGATCTGAAGAGAGTTCCGCCTTTGTCCTTTGCCACCTATCCGAGCCTGGCCGACCGTGTCGTGCTGATTACCGGCGGCGCGTCTGGCATCGGCGCCGACACGGTTCGCGCCTTCGCCGCCAATGGCGCACGCGTCGCGTTTCTCGATCTGCAGGAGGAGGCCGGCGAAGAGCTCGCGCGGGAGCTCGCCGCCACGGCAACGCACCCGCCACTATTCATGCGCTGCGACGTGACCGATATTCCCGCCCTCCAGGCTGCGATAGGCGCGGTGCGCGAACGCGTCGGATCTGTCGCGGTACTGGTCAACAACGCCGCCGACGATAATCGCCACCCGGTCGCCGACGTGACGCAAGAGTACTGGGACCACGCCCAGGACGTGAACCTCAGGCACCACTTCTTTGCCGCCCAGGCCGTGCATCCGCACATGAAGGAGTTGGGCTTTGGTTCGATCGTCAATTTTTCCTCGATCGCCTGGCGTTTCGGCGCGGCGGATATGGCGCCCTATGCGACGGCCAAGGCTGCGGTGGTCGGGTTGACATTCGCTCTGGCGCGAGCGTTTGGCCCCGACAACATCCGTGTCAACGCCATTGAGCCGGGCGCCGTCATCACCGACCGGCAACGGCGGCTTTGGTACAAGACGCAGGGTTCGGTCGACCAGGTCGTGCAGCGCCAGATGATCCGCCGGGTTCTGCTGGGAGAGGAGATCGCGCGTACGGTGCTGTTCCTCGCCGCCGACGACAGCCGCATGATCACCAAGCAGTCGATCACCGTGGATGCCGGCCTGCGATGACCGCAAAACGCCAATCAAAGGACCGCTCCATGCTCCAGGTGGGCCTGAACCCCTACGGTCTGACCTACCATCTCGGCCTGCAGGCTCGCGGCACGCCACGCGCCAATCCCAAGCCGGCAGGGCTGGAGGGTTTCATCGCGCTTGCGACCGAGCTCGGCGCCAGGGTGCTGGAGATCTGGATGCCATGGCTGACGGAGCTCTCCGACGATGCGGTCATCGCGCTGCGCGAAAGGCTCGCAGGCCTTGGCATCACTCCGATCGTCAGCGGCGGCCTTTTCGTCGGTGAACCGCTCGATGATGCCTTTCGGGCCGCGCGCCTGCTGCGGGCCAAAATCATCCGGACGGCACTGACGTCGGTTCTGTGTGGCGACCGCAACGCTGCCGGCGAGAAATGGAGCGAGTTCGCCGGCATCATTTGCGCGAGATTGCAGGAATGGGGTCCGCGCGCGATTGCCGAAGGCCATGTCCTGGCGATTGAAAATCACCAGGACTTCACCAGCCAGGAACTCGTCGATTTCTGCGCGCTCGGCGGCGAAGGCGTCGGCGTCACTTTCGACACCGGCAACACATTCCCGGTCGGCGAAGCGCCGCTCGATTTTGTCAGGCGGATCGCACCACATGTCCGCCATGTCCACCTCAAGGACTACCGCGTGCAGTTCACGACCGAAGGCTACAGGCTGATCCGCTGTGCCATCGGCGATGGCGCGGTGCCGTTTGCCGAGCTGTTCGCAGTTCTTGCCGAACACCATGATCGCATGACGGCCGTTCTCGAACCTGGCGCATTGGAGGCGCGGCATGTCCGCTTTCTCAGCGACGACTGGTGGCACGGCTATCCGCCGAAGACGGCGCGCGAATTTGCCGCCTGCCTGCGGGCCGCGCAGCGCAACCGGCTCCCCGATGATGCCGACTACCGCACCCCTTGGGAGCGCGAAGACGACGGTTCCCTCGTTTCCTATGAGCTCGACATGATCAGGCGCAGCGCCGCCAACATGCGCAACCTTGGTTTGATGAAAGTGGAGAAGATCTGATGACGGCACGTGAACTCGATGGATTGACCGCCTTCGTGACCGGCTCCGGCCGTGGCCTCGGTCGCGTGATGGCCGAGCGTCTGGCGGAACTCGGCGCCAATGTCGCGATCCATGACATGGACGAAACAGCGCCGGCCAAATACGGCGAGTTCGCCAATCTCGCAGAGGTGGCCGAGCGCCTGAAGCGTCATGGCACGAAGGTCACGTCGGTGACCGGCAACATTGGCGACCAGAAGGCGGTGGCGGAGATGAAGCGTAAGATCGAGGCCAACCTCGGCGACGTGCATGTGCTGGTCAATTGCGCCGGCGGCGACATCGGCGCCAAGGGCGGCAAGCCGAACCCGAACAACGCCCTCGACATCGAACTGGACGACATCCGTGTGCTCACCGAAAACAATCTGATCGGCACGATGCTGGTCTGCCAGGCCTTCGTGCCGCCCATGAAGCAGCGCGGCGGCGGCTCCGTCATCAACATCGCGTCGGCTGCAGCACATCTCGGCGTCTCACCCGAGGTCGTCTACTCGACGTTGAAGGCTGCGGTCGTGCATTACACGCGCTGCCTCGCCAAAGAGCTGATCGACGACGGCGTGCGCATCAATGCGGTGAGCCCCGGCGCCACCAAGACGGCCCGGTTCCAGGCGACCCGAGTGGTCGATCCTAACCGCATGGATTCGCGCAAGAAATCGCTAAACCGCTATGCGGAGCCAGAAGAGATCGCCGAGGCGGTGGCCTTTCTCGCTGGCCCGCGCGCGCGCTTCATCAATGGGCAGGTCATCCGCGTCGATGGCGGTTTCACGATCTTTCCAGGTTAAATGGCCGCCGTTTGGCGATGTCCGCTTTGGCGAAGGGACGCGACCGCATGAGTGACTGATATGCGGCTCCAAGCTGCCGTTCGCGTCGTGGAAAACGGACATCGGCTCGGGTCAGACTTCCCGTTCCCCGCCGCTCTTTGCAGTACCGATGCAGGTCATCACGCCCAACACCGTAGAGAATATCGCGGGGTTTCCGAGTGGGAAAAAGACGGTAGCGCTCTCCCGCTACCAAACCCCGACGGGCAGAGAGCCTTTCCTATCTGCACGCTGTGGGCGCCGATTACAGTCCGAGCGAGCGACGCGCGATTGGCCCCGGGCCTACGCAATCCTCACGATGGCTGGCAACGACGACATCGCCTTACCACGACCGCCAGATGATGGTGCTGCGCCATGAGGATCGCTTGCGTTGGCTGGACATGACGGCTCCGGAACTTGAGTTGCTTCGCCCTCTTCTCGGGGCGAGTTGCAATTTCAATAGGCGAGGCGTGGAAGCCGGCGCCCTTGATGTTCTTCTTCGCCTCGCGCCAACATGGACCTGCTACGCCCCCAATAGTTGGTGGACCCGGAGGACCGTTTCCCCAGCTACGCCTCTCCAACTTCCCCGTGGACGTGATGCCGTCTCTTGGCCGGCATGTCCGGGTACTTGGGTAGGTTGGGTGGCGGCTCGGCTTTGTAGTAATCTGGCGGACGATCCGCCGCATGACACTCCCGTTGGCGTCGCGACAGACACCTACTCACATAAGAAAATTTGCGGACGTCACAGAGGATTGAGGGACCACAAACCCCTGCAGCCTGTTCATGGCGCTTTGGTCAGGTGCTTCGGCGATTGAGTATGACGCAGATAGATATATATCTGTTTCATTGCCGAGGTCTTCCATGAGCGAGCAAAATCGATATCCTTGGCGGGAGCGCATGACGATCCTCGGCGATGTCGAGGCGGCATCCTTCCTTCCCTGGATCGAACGCCATGCCGCCAAGCTCGGGCTCGCGCATGCTATATGCGTTGGCGGTCCCGGCCGCATCGAACTCGAGATTGCCGGTCCGGCCGAGCTCATCGACATGATGGAGATGGGATGCTCGCTTGGGCCAATCGATGTCTGGGTCGACGCCATCCATCGGGCGCCGGTCGCCGGCGAATCAGGCTAGTTTTCGATCCGCAGCCTCTGCCTGCAAAGGTGCCATGCCCTATTTTTGGGCATTATTGCCAGTGACGAAATATTGTGCAAACGTTACCGCGCCTATTGGCATGAGCTTGACCGGGCGGTCGCGTTCGGGAAGATGGCGGGGTTGTTTGAAAGTTGATGTATGCCGCCTTATCCGACCGGCTCCTGGATGCCTGTTGCCCTCTCCGCGGACTTGCCGGCGGGAACCGTAATGCCCGCGCAATCGCCGGCCGGGCGGGTCGCGCTTTGGCGAGGCCGTTCCGGCCGCGTATCGGCCTTTGCCGACAGATGCCCCCATCGCGGCATGCGCCTTTCCCACGGCTTCGTTCGGGGTGAAACCCTGTCCTGCATCTATCACGGCTGGGGTTATGCCCAGGCCGGAAATTGCGTGCGCATTCCGGCTCATCCGGCGCTGACCCCGCCGGAGACGGTTCGTGTCGCCACGCAGCACGTCGAGGACGGCGGCGGCATCATCTGGATCTCCGCCGGCGAACCCACTGGCGGGCCGCCCCGGTTCGAGGGGCTCGCGCCGGTCCGCTCCATGACGGTTGAAGCAGGCATCGTTGCGCTGGAGGAGGCCACGGGTACCAGCACCGCTGGAGGCCTGCTCGACTACACGAATGCTGACACGTCCGTCCGCCTGCTGCTTGCCCCCGAAGGCCCGGCGCGCACGCTTATGCATGTTCTGATCGACGAAGACAGCAACCCGGACGAGCGCATCACCGCGTCGAGGGCCGCTGAGGCGCTGCGGCGGGCGGCCGAGCATATCGAGCGCGGCGGGACAGGCCGATGACCCGCAACGCGATGATGGACGAATGGTATCCCGTCGGCCTTGTCAGCCAGCTCGATGCGCACGGGCGCAGCACGGCCCTGATGGGCGAGCCCATCGAGGTGAAGCGCGGCGATGACGGAACTGCGACCGTCGCAAGGGGCGACGGACGTCATCTTCCGGTCTGCATCCGCTATGGCCATGTCTGGTCGTCGCTCGGCGATCCGCAAAAGCCGCTGTTTGCGATCCCCGAGGCCGACCAGCCCGGCCGCCGGCTTGTAGATGTCGGCGTGGTTCGCGTGCGCTGCTCGCCACTGCGCGCGGTGGAGAACTTTCTGGACATTGCGCATTTTCCGTTCGTCCACACCGACATATTGGGCTCCGAGCCGCATACCGAGGTCCAGAACTACAAGGTCGAAATCCGTGAGGACGAAGACGAGGTTTGGGCGACCCAGGTGAGATTCTACCAGCCGCAGGCCGCCAAGTCGGCGGAAGGCGGCATAACGACGGAATACATGTATCGCGTGCCGGCGCCGACATGCTCGATCCTCTACAAGACCTGTCCGCCGCGTCCGGGTGAATGGGACGTGATCACGCTTTTCGTGCAGCCGCTCGCCGAGGACCTGTGTGACGTGTGGCCCTGGATGGCGCTGTTCGACGACGAGACACCGATGACGGACCTGATCCATTTCCAGCAGACGATCTTCGTCCAGGACCGGTCGATCCTCGAAAACCAGATTCCGGGGTTGCTGCCGCTCGACCCCGGCATGGAAATTCCCACGCGAGCCGATCTGACCTCGGTTGCCTACCGGCGCTGGCTGAAGCGCCATGGCTATACCTACGGCGCGCAACTGGTGGCGCAATGAAGCTCTACGACTATGTGCTGTCGCCCAGTTGCTACAAGGTGCGCCTGATGGCCGCGCTTGCTGGAGTGAAGCTCGACATCCGGCCCGTCGATTTCCATCCGGGGGCCGAGCATCGCGGCCCTGAACTCATGGCGCTTAATCCGGCCGGTTCGATCCCTATCTTCGAGGACGGCGACCTTGTCCTGACGGAATCCTCAGCCATGCTTGTCTACCTTGCCGCGAAGGCGGCACAGCGATGGCTGGGCAACGATACGGCCATGCCGGCGGCGCGCGTCCAACAATGGCTTTCGTTCTCGCACCGACTGACGGCAAGCCTGGGGGCGGCGCGCCTGCACGAGATGCTGCTGCGCCCGGGCAATATCGATGCCCTTCGGGGGCAAGGAACGGTGGCCCTGCGGGAACTGGAAGCCGGTCTTATCGAACAGCGTATCCGAGGCCAAAACTTCTTGGCATCGGACCGGCCGACGGTCGCGGACATCGCCTGTTTTCCCTATGTGGCGCTGGCGCCCGACGGCGGAGTTTCGCTCGATCCCTATCCCGCGATCCGCCTATGGTCGCGGGCGGTGCGCAGTCTCGACGGCTTCATCGAGATGCCTGGCATCCACCGGTTGCACGAGCTCAAACCCGAGCCCGGCCCTGAAGGAGGCGAGGCCTGACGTGGCGGGTTATCTGTTGAAGAACTGCGCTGCGGTCATCGTGGACGATGGCAACGGTCCGCACGTCCGCCGCAATGTCGATGTGTTGACCGACGGCCCGGCGATACGCTCCATCGGCGAAGCCCTCGACAAGGGGGAGTTGCCGGTCGGGACCATCGCGCGGGACGCCACCGGCTGGTTCGTCTATCCGGGTCTCGTCAACACCCATCACCATTTCTTCCAGTGCTTCGTGCGCAACCGTGCTGATCTGGACTGGACGAAGCTGTCGGTCATCGAATGGCTCGACCGCATCTATCCCATCTTCTCGCGGCTGACCGAGGAGTGCTTCTACCACGCATCGGTCACGGCCATGGCCGAGTTGATCAAGCATGGCTGCACCACGGCCTTCGACCATCAGTACTGCTTTCCGCGGCATGCCGGCAAAAGGCTGATCGACCGGCAATTCGAGGCGGCAGAGCTGCTCGGCATGCGCTTCCATGCCGGACGTGGCGGCAACACGCTGCCGAAATCGGAAGGATCGACCATCCCCGACGCCATGCTGGAAACAACGGACGAGTTCATCGCCGACTGCGCCCGGCTGATCGACACCTACCATGATGACGGTAGGTTCAGCATGCGCCAGGTCGTTGTCGCGCCCTGCCAGCCGGTCAACTGCTATCGCGAGACCTTCGTGGAATCGGTGGCGCTGGCGCGCGACCGCAAGGTGCGCATGCACACCCATGTCGGCGAAGGCGAAAGCCCGGTCATGCAAGCCCGCCACGGCCTGCGCACGGTGGACTATTGCGCGGAGATCGGGTTCAGCGGATCGGATGCCTTCTATGCCCATTGCTGGGAACTGAGCCACGACGAACTGCGCAAGATGGCCGCTACCGGCACCGGCGTCGCGCACTGCCCGGAGCCGGTCTATCTCGTCGGTGCCGAAATCACCGACATACCGGCGATGTCGGCCCTCGGCCTCATCGTGGGGCTGGGTTGCGACGGCGCCGCTTCGAATGACAATTCCAACCTGATGCACTGCATCCATTCCGCCTACATGCTGCAGTGCCTTGCGGCGTCGACACGCGACCACCCTGTTCCGCCGCCGGCCGACTTCCTCGGCTATGCGACGACCGGTGGCGCGGCGCTGCTCGGGCGCAGCGACATCGGCAGGCTTTCGCCCGGCATGGCGGCTGATCTTTTCGCCATCGATACGCGGCGAATGGACTATGTCGGCACGCGGCATGATCCGCTGAGCCTGCTTGCCAAGGTGGGCATCGGCACGCCGACCGACATGACGATGATCAACGGCCGCATCGTCTGGGCCACGGGAGAGTTCCCGGGGCTCGACGAAGCGAGGCTGTTCGCGCAAGCCGAGGCGGCGCTCGCCACCGTGGAATTCTAGCAGCCAAAACCAAAAGCAAGGGGAACCGACATGCTGACAAATCTTACCCGCAGAACATTGATGAAGGGCGCTGCCGCTACCGGGCTTGTCGCCGCGGTGGGCAGCCGCGTGCTCGCCGCCGACGGACCGCTGGGCATCGTGCTCGTGGTCCCCTCGCCGGTAGGCGACGTCGGCTGGGGCCGTGCGCTGGCCGACGGGCTCGAACCGGTCAAGGCTGCTTACGGCGACAAGGTTAAGGTCACCATCCTCGAAAACATTCAGGAAGGCCCTGACGCCGACCGCATCATGAACAAGGCGGTCGCGGACGGGAACAAGGTCCTGATCGCCGGCTCCTTCGGCTATCAGAACGGCGCCCTACAGATCGCGCGTCGCAATCCCGACGTCACCGTGCTGCACGCTTCAGGATTTCAGGTAGCGCCGAACTTCTCACCCTTCGCGGCCCAATATTCGCAGGGCACCTACCTGATGGGCATGGCGGCGGCCGCGCTTTCGAAGACCGGCAAGCTCGGCTCGGTTTCGGCCTTCGCCATTCCTGAACTGATCACCTCCATCAACGCGTTCGCGCTCGGAGCTCAGGCCGTGAAGCCAGATGTCGAGGTCTCCGTCGTATGGGTGAACTCCTGGTTCGACCCGGCCAAGGAGCAGGAAGCCGCCAAGGCGCTGTTGGCGCAGAAATGCGACGCCATCTTCTCCAACGCGCAGGACACGCCTTCCGTCGTCGCGGCTTGCGAAGAGGCCGGCATTCCCGCCTTCAACCTCAACTCGTCGATGAGGAAATACGCGCCAAAGACCTATCTCGGCTGCGTTGCGACCGATTGGTCGCCCTTCTTCAAAGCCTCGGTCGACGCCCACCTTGCTGGTACCTTCAAGGGCGCCAGCGCCTTCCTGGGTGTCGGGGAGAAGGTCGTCGAAGTCGTCGACTGGAACCCGGGCATCCCGGCCGACACCATGACCAAGATCAAGGAAATCGAAGCCAAGATCGCCGACGGCAGCTTCTCGCCCTTCACCGGTCCGATCGCCAAGGCCGATGGCAGCGAAGGTGTCCCCGCCGGCAAGACGATGACCGTGGCCGAGGTCGTGGCCATGGACTGGCACGTCAAGGGTGTCACCACGCCGCTACCCAAGTAACCATGACCGCTCCACTCCTGTCGCTGCGTGGCATTTCCAAGAGCTACGGCCAGATCCATGCCAATCAGGACATCGATCTGGACGTGGCTCCGCGCTCGATCCATGCGATTCTGGGAGAGAATGGGGCGGGCAAGTCGACGCTGATGAAGCTGATCTACGGTGTCGAGCAGCCGGACGCCGGAACGGTGAACTGGAAAGGAGAGCCCCTGGCGCTCGCGTCCCCGGCGGATGCGCGGCGCAAGGGGATCGGCATGGTCTTCCAGCACTTCTCGTTGTTCGAGACGCTGACGGTGGTGGAGAACGTCCGGCTGGTCGTGCCCGGGAGGAAGTCGGACCTCGCGCAAGGCATAAGCAAGCTTGGCCGCGACTTCGGTCTGGAGGTCGATCCGTTCGCCCATGTTCACGCGCTTTCGGTCGGTGAGCGGCAGCGGGTGGAGATCATCCGCTGCCTGATGACCCAACCGCAGCTGTTGATCCTCGACGAACCGACCTCCGTCCTGCCGCCGCAATCGGTGGAGAAGCTTTTCGAGACATTGCGGCGGCTGCGCGACGGGGGCGTGTCCATTCTTTTCATCTCGCACAAGCTGGACGAAATCCGCGCGGTCTGCGACCGCGCGACCATCCTGCGCGGCGGTCGCATCACCGGCAATGTGGATCCCCGCGACCACGACGCGCACGACCTCGCCCGCATGATGATCGGCCGCGACATGCCGCAGCCCATGCCGGCTGTCGCACATTCCGGCGGGGAAAAGCGCCTTGAAATCGTCGGTCTCGACCATCGGCCCGACGATCCCTTCGCCGCGGCGCTTTCCGATGTCAGCCTGACGGTCCGGGCGGGCGAGATCCTCGGCATCGCCGGCATCTCGGGTAACGGACAAAGCGAACTCGCCGCGCTGATCTCGGGCGAGACGATGCTGCCGCGAGAAAAGTCACAGCGTATCTTCATGATGGGAAAGGATGTCGGCGCGCTCGATGCGGCAGCCCGCCGGCGGCTGGGCTTCGCCTTCGTTCCGGAGGAACGGCTGGGCCGTGGCGCGGTGCCCGAAATGTCGCTCGTCCTCAACAGCCTGCTGACCGCCCATCCCTCGGGTCTCTTGAGACGCGGCCTCGTCGACACGGCCCGTGCGAAGGCCTTCACAGAAGAGTGCGTGCGGCAGTACGACGTGCGCACACCGGGTCCCGAAGCCGAGGCCGGGGCGCTTTCGGGAGGCAATCTCCAGAAATTCATCGTGGGCCGCGAGATCATGTTGTCCCCGAAACTACTCTTTGTGGCGCAACCAACCTGGGGCGTCGACGTCGGCGCGGCATCCGCCATCCGCCAGCGCCTTGTCGCCCTGCGCAACGAAGGCATGGCCATTCTGGTCATCTCGGAGGAACTCGAGGAACTGTTCGAGCTTTGCGATGCGATCCAGGTGATCCATCAAGGCCGGCTGAGCGCGCCGCTGGTGACGCGCGACACCAGGCCCGAGGAGATCGGCCGTTACATGATCGGCGCTCATTCGACGGCCGAAGAGATCCCCGCATGAACGCTTCGTTGCGACTTTCCCTTCCCGTGTTGGTTCGACGTGAATCCGCCTCGCCGGCAATCAAGCTCGTCGCACCGGCCGTGGCGCTCGGCCTGGCGACGCTGCTCAATCTCGGGCTTTACATGCTGATGGGCCGCGATCCGGGCGCCGTCTTTCATGCGATGCTTCTGGAGCCCTTCCTCTCCTGGGCCTCATTCTCGGAAGTCCTGCTCAAGATGGGGCCCCTGCTTTTGATCGCGCAGGGGCTTGCCATCGGCTTTCGGGCCAAGGTCTTCAACATCGGCGCCGAGGGCCAGTTCATCCTCGGAGCGATCTTCGCGTCAGCCATTCCCATTTGGTTCCCGCAGGCAACCGGCCAGTGGATCTGGCCCGCCATGCTCATCCTTGGCGCACTGGGCGGCGCGCTTTGGGCCTCGATAACGGCGTTCTGGCGCGTGCGGCTCAATGCGAACGAGATTCTCGTCTCTCTCATGCTGGCGCTCGTTGCCGCGCAACTGCTCAACTATCTGCTTCTCGGTCCCTGGAAGGACCCTGCCGGCTTCAATTTTCCGCAGTCGGTGATGTTCCAGTACGACGCGATGGTGCCGATCCTGATCCCTGGAACCCGGGTCAACGTCTCGCTGCTTATCGCATTCGCGTTCTCTGTCGCGGCCTGGATTTTCATGCAGAGGAGTTTCGCCGGCTACAAGCTTCAGGTTGGCGGCCTTGCGCCGCGCGCCGCGGGATACGCCGGGTTTAGCGAAGGACGCGCGATCTGGCTTTCTCTCCTCGTAGGCGGCTTTGCCGCAGGCCTCGCAGGGGCGGCCGAAGTGGCCGGGCCGCTCGGCCAATTGCAGCGCTCCATCTCGACCGGCTACGGCTATGCCGCCATTATCGTCGCCTATCTCGGCGGCCTTCACCCGATAGGCATCATTTTTTCCGCGTTGCTCATGGCGGCCCTCTACATTGGCGGCGACAACGCCATGGTCTCTGCAAATCTCCCGATCGCCGCGGTACGGGTCTTCCAGGGCAGCTTGCTGCTCGCCTATCTCGTCGCCATCGCCTTCGTCCGCTACCGGTTCGAATGGCGCCAAGCGGCTCACGGAAACGCTCCATGAATGCCATCGAATTCATCGTCGCCGGAATGCTGGCCGCGGCCACGCCGTTCCTTTTGGCGGCACTGGGCGAAATGGTGGCCGAGCGGGCTGGCGTCCTCAATCTCGGCGTGGAGGGACTGATGGCCATGGGGGCGGTCATCGCCTTCATCATTGTCTATCATGGCGGCGGTCATTTCCTGGGCTTCCTCGCCGCCGGCCTCGCCAGCGCGGCTCTTTCCCTCGTCTTTGCCCTCATCGCGCTGGGATTCCGCGCCAACCAGGTCGCGGTGGGTCTCGCCCTCGGCATACTCGGCCAAGGCCTTTCGGCACTGTTCGGCAAGAGCTATGAGAGCCTCACGGTCAAAGGCCTGCCGAAACTTGCACTGCCATGGCTTTCGGATATCCCGGTCGTTGGCGGCCTGTTCGTCGAGGATTTGGTGGTGTGGCTCTCGCTTGCCGCGACCGTCGCCATCTGGGCGACATTCGCCTACACCAAGACCGGCCTTGTCTTGCGCGCGGTCGGCGAGAATCCCAAGGCGGTCCATGCACTGGGCTATCCGGTGATCGCCGTGCGTTTCGCCGCCGTCGCCTTCGGCGGCGCGCTTGCAGGGTTCGCCGGTGCCTATGCGTCGGTGGTCTACACACCGCTGTGGGCCGACGGCATGATCGCCGGGCGCGGCTGGATCGCGATCGCGCTGGTGGTCTTCGGCACTTGGCTTACCGGCCGAATCTTCCTCGGTGCCTGCCTCTTCGGCGCCGTCTCCCTCGCAAGCCTCGCGGCCCAGGCGACCGGGCTCGACATTTCCTCGCAACTTCTGTCGAGCCTGCCTTATCTCGTGACAATCGTCGTGCTGGGCGTCATTTCCTCGAACCGGCGCCTGCTCAAGCTCAACGGCGTGGCTTCGCTGGGAGTGCCTTTCGAACATTAGTCGCCACGCGTGGCAACACGCTGGGCTCAGTGCTGAACTGGATTTTTGGTCGTGGCATCGACACGCTGCAGACTAAAGCGCGTCGCGTCGAAACGGATTCATGCGGCGCGCTTTAGGTCTTTGTTTTTATGCATGTCGTTCTCCCAGAACCGAGGTCACTTCTGGGCGACATGCATTAGGCGCTGGCTCCCGGTATCGCGCGACCGCTATGAGCGTGCGAGCCTGAACATTCGTCGGTTTGGCGCATGGACGCGTCTGTTTGCCTGAGTGCCGCTCGTCGGGAAGACGACGATGGTACCGTTGGCTGGGATCGAACCAGCGACCTCCGGATCCACAATCCGGCGCTCTAACCAGCTGAGCTACAACGGCACACTTGCCTGAGCGGATCGAAGTGGAAAACCACTCTGGCGCTCTGTCGTTCGGCGATGCGTCCTTACGGGCTTATGGATTTTAATTCAAGGCTTTTGCGAAGCAAAGACCACTTCCCCACATCTCGCCGCTTTGGGCGGGATTCGCCGGGCAAAGAAAAAGGCCGGCGGGAGGAGGTGCCGGCCTTTTCCTGTTACGAGCCAGCGGGAGGAGGTGCTGGCTGGTCACCCCGGGAAGCAGAGGGAGGAGGTTCCACTCGCCGGGTATTCGTTGTTTCCATCATACGCCTGATCATCTTCGGGAAAATGCGACCTTTTGTTGCATCTTCAGATCATGCGCGAATATTAGGCAGCCTTGATGTCCTTCACGGCCTTCTCGAAGGCGGTCTTGATCGGCTTGGAGACGTCCTCGGCCGCCTTGGAGGCAACCGCCTGGAAGTCCTTGGCCTGCTCGACGGACAACTCGATGCGCTTGCGCAGGAAGGAGGTCTGCAGTTCGACGACTTCCGACAGCGACTTGGCGCCGATCAGGGCTTCGAGATGCGAAAAACCGGCTTCGGCATTGGCGCGCAGCGCCGCGATGGTCTTGAGCGACAGGTCGCTGGAAACAGTCTTGGCGGTCTCGAAGGTCGACTCCAAAGCCTTCTGGGTCTCCTCGGCGCCGGTCTTCAGCTTGGCATAGGCCTCTTTCGACTGCTCAACGCCCTTTTCGGCGAAAGCGCGGATCTGGTCGGTGGCCTTGGAAGCGTCGAAGCTCGGGAATTCAACGTTTTCAATCGTCTCGGCAGTCTTGGTCCTGGACATTTTTCCATCCTTGTCAGCGGCAGCGGCTTTGACAGAAAGCCGTCTCGTTCAGTTATGATGGCAATATAAAGGCAAATTTTGTGCATTGCAATATCTTTGTTGCAGTGCACCATAATTTCTTTCGGGCCGTTAACCAAAAGCCCAGAAACCAGCCTTTGCACGTTCTGGCTTGTGGACCTTCGCGCCGCTGGCTTTTATTAACAAAGCGTTAACTGCAAATTTCGCCGCTCCGTGAGGGTTCGCCAAGCGCATGCCGTCCGAATATTCCTTCCTCGACGTCGCCGTGCTCGACGCGGTTCGCCAGCGCTTTGCCGCCGGCGACGCGATCGCGATCCTGTCGGTGGACCTGGAGCAGGTGATCTGGGCCAATGGGCCGGGCGCGGCCGTGTTTGGCTACCCCGACATCGAAGCGATCATCGGCGCCTCCGCACAGCTGCCGCTGATCGCCCGCCGCCAGATCATGGCGACAAGTGGTTTTCCCGAGATCGGCAGCGACCGCGGCATCACCGTCAGGTTGGCGACCGGCATGACCAGCCGCACCATCGGCTTCCAAGCAAGTGCGGTGACACTGCCCGACGGCGAAAAGGCGATCATGCTGGCGGTGCCGGCGGCACAGACAGGCTCGCGCAGCGCTGCCGAGATCGCCAGCCGGGCGATCAGTGGCTTCACCGAAGACGGCCATTTCATCGCCTTCATCGATGCCGGGGGCAAGGTCGAGGCCGCGTCGGAAGGCTTTTCAGGGCTCGGCATCCAGCCCGCGACATTGGCCGCGCTGGTGGCCGACGTGGCTGCCGAGGGCGAGCGTATCGTCAAGCGCCTGGTCCCGGGCGGCAACACCTCCTACCCCGCCGGGCTCGCCCGGCTGACACCGGAGCGGCATCTCCTGGTGGTGATCGACGAGGATCGGCTCGAGGACAATGCTTCCACGGCAGAGGTAGATGAGCCCGCTGCAGCAGCGAAAAGCCCTGCCAACGAGGTTCACGATGCGGCAGCCGTGGCGGAAAGCAACGCGACGGAAACCGAGCCCCGCCAGAACGGTCAGCCGACCGCGGATGCGTCCCAGACGGAGGCGATCGAGCCGTCCCCCATCACCGCCGCTTCCGAGCCCGTGGCCGAAGATGAGCCGGAACCGGCAGCGCAAGAGATGGCGGAGCCGACCGAGCCGACACCCGTTGCCGCCGACAATGATCAGCCGGCGGCGGGCGGCAAGCCAGCGCAGCACGATCATTGGTATTTCAATGCAGGCGAGGATGACGCGCGACCCGCGCCCGCCACGCCGGAACCGAAAAGCGAGGCCGTCGCGATCGGCACCGAGGCTTCGGTGGACAGCACGAAGCAGCACGAGGCCGCCTCGCCGACTGCTCCAACCACCCCCTCGGCTCGCACGATCGACCGCTCGGCAGCGCCGCTTCGCTTCGTCTGGCGCACCGACGCCGAGGGCAAATTCAGCACGCTGTCGCCGGAATTCGCCGACATCGTCGGCAAGCCGGCGGCCGAGGTGATCGGCCGGCGCTTCAAGGATGTCGCGGCGGCCTTCGGCCTTGACGCGTCCGGCGAGATCGCCGGCCTCTTGGAGCGGCGCGATACCTGGTCCGGCCGCTCCGTTCTGTGGCCCGTCGTCGGCACCGATCTGAAAATCCCCGTCGACCTCGCGGCTTTGCCCGTCTATGGCCGCAGCCGCGCCTTCGAAGGTTTTCGCGGCTTCGGGGTTGCCCGCGCCAGTGACGCCGTCGTCGATCCGGAGGCGATCGGCATGGCGCTGGTGCCCAATGGCGAGGCGCCGGTGGCGCCAGAGCCGGAAGCCGTCGAACCTGTTGCCGAAGAACCTAAAGTCGAGGAACCAAACGCGGCAGACCCGTTCAAGGGCGAGGTGCCGGCGCTGACCATCGTGCCGAAACAAGAGCGCCGCTTCGCCGACAAGGTCATCCGCCTGGCCGAACACCGGCAGCCGGCCAACGACAAGGGGCTGTCAACGCTGGAACGCAGCGCCTTTCGCGAGATCGGCGAGCGGCTGAAGAAGGACAGTGCGTCGGCCGAACCGGCCAAGGCCGACAAGCCCGGCATCGAAAGCCCAACGAAACCGGAGACGAAGACACCGGCCGAGCCCGCGGTGGGAACAACGACGGAAGTCCCGACCGCGAAGACGGAAGCTTCGATCGGGTCCATGGGCGAGGCGTCGACGCCTGATGCCGTCCCGGATCACCCGACGGCAGAGGCCGGAGAGATCCTGGCCACGAAACCGGAGTATGATGCGGTGCCGGCCGAACCGTCCGATGCGGATGGCGATGAAGGGGACGAGGCGGATCTCGCACGGCTCGACGGCGCCCATCCGGACGACGTGGTTTCCAGTGAGGATACGGGCACGCCGTCCGGTGCGACGACAGGGTCGCTGCTCAGCTACGCCGACCGCGACGACGCACCCGACCCGATCGCGGACAATGACAAGCCCACGGTCTCTGAACCGGAAGCTGCGGAACCGGAAAGCGCCGAGCCCGCGGCGATCGACGACGAACCGGCAGATGCCGACGCTGGACATGTCACGGCCGACGACGACAGCATGACGGCGGCCGATTTTCGCGATGCCGAGGACAATGAGGATTGGAACGACGGCGCGGAAGATGCCGCGATTGGTGACCGGGCCGCGGAGCATGTTGCGCCGTCGACGGACGGGCAAGCCGTTGCGCCGGCCGCCGGGACTGTCAGTGCAAGCGATGCCCACGTCCAACGCCCACGCCTGCAGGTGCCGCCGCTCAAGACAGAAGGGTTCGTGCCATCGGCGTTCTCCGTCGGCGACGAAAGCAAGGTGCCGGACACCTTGCTGCTCGGCAAGCTGCCGGTACCGCTGCTTATCCATTCGAGCGACCAGTTGCACTATGCGAACGAGGAGTTCCTCAACCTGACCGGTTACGCCGAGCTCGACGATCTCGAGGATGCCGGCGGCCTCGGCGCGCTGTTTGCCGATCCCTATGCCGACGACGGCACCTCCGACGGCAGCGACCGGGCGCTGCGGCTGAAGACGCGCGATGGCCAGGAATTCCCGATCGACGCCATCCTGCGCTCCGTTCCCTGGCGCGATGGCAAGGCGCTGATGCTGGTGGTGCGCCGTACCGGCGAGGATGACGCGCCTGCTGCCGTGCATGCGGTCGGCGAGGAGCCGACGCAGCCCGACATTTCCGAGCTCAAGGCACGCATCGCCGAGATGCGCACCATCATCGACACCGCCACCGACGGCGTCGTGCTCATCGGCAGCGACGGCACCATCCGATCGATCAGCCGCCCGGCCGAAGCGCTGTTCGGCTTCGACAGCGACGAGGTGACCGGCAAGCCGTTCGCCTCGCTGTTTGCCATCGAAAGCCAGCGCGCGGCGCGCGACTATCTCACCGGACTGTCCGAGCCCGGCGTGGCGAGCGTGATGAATGACGGCCGCGAGGTGATCGGGCGCGAAGCGCAGGGGCGCTTCATCCCGCTGTTCATGACCATCGGCCGCTTGCCCAACGACAGCGGCTTCTGCGCCGTCGTGCGTGACATCACGCAGTGGAAGCGGGCCGAAGAGGATTTGACGCAAGCACGCGCGGTGGCCGAACGGGCTTCCTCGCAGAAAACAGATTTCCTCGCCCGCATCAGCCACGAGATCCGTACGCCGCTCAACGCCATCATCGGCTTTTCCGAGCTGATGGTCGACGAGAAGTTCGGGCCGGTCGCCAATGACCGCTACCGCGACTATCTGCGCGACATCAACCGCTCGGGCAACCATGTGCTCGATCTGGTCAACGACCTGCTCGACATCTCGAAGATCGAGGCCGGCCAGCAGGAAATGGCCTATGAGGCGGTGTCGCTCAACGACACGCTGGCCGAGACGGTGGCGATGATGCAGCCGCAAGCCAATCGGGAACGCGTCATCATCCGCTCCAGCTTCGCCTCGCGGCTGCCGGAGGTGGTGGCGGACCTGCGCAGCGTGCGCCAGATCGCGCTCAACATCCTGTCCAACGCCATCCGCTACACCCAGGCCGGCGGCCAGGTGATCGTGTCGACCGCCTATGAAACGTCGGGCGACGTCGTCATGCGGGTGCGCGACACCGGCATCGGCATGAGCCAGGCCGAGATCGAGCAGGCGCTCAAGCCGTTCAAGCAGATCAACGCGCTGAAGCGCGGACGCGGCGACGGCACCGGCCTTGGCCTGCCGCTGACCAAGGCGATGGTGGAAGCAAACCGCGCCCGCTTCACCATCAATTCGACGCCTGGCGAAGGCACGCTGGTGGAGGTCGCTTTCCCCTCGACCCGGGTGCTCGCGGAATAGCAGGTCCGCCAGCCCGCTCATGCAAAAGAAAAAGGCGCCCTGGAGGACGCCTTAAGAGATGGGATTGCTGTCACAACGGGGGCTTGAGCGAATTCAGATCCTCCGGGGGCTGAGGAACGGGATTTCTCCCTCAAGTTACATGCGACTATCGGGGTCGGGCCTTAACAAGTCCTTACCGGCGGCCCAGAAAATTTACGAATGTGTACCACTCATGAAATCTAGGTAAATTCCCGCGACATGGTTCGTTAACCACGCCGGTTGGGGTCACTCGGCAAGCTGCGGCAGGTTCCTGAACAGCTCCAGCGCCTCCGGATTGGCCAGCGCTTCCTTATTCTTGATGGCGCGGCCATGCACCACGTCGCGCACGGCAAGTTCGGTGATCTTGCCCGATTTGGTGCGGGGAATATCCGACACGGCGACGATCCTGGCCGGCACGTGACGCGGGCTGGCGCCGGTGCGAATTTTTGCCCGGATGCGCTTTTCCAGGTCCTCGTCCAGCTTCACCCCGGCCGTCAGTCGCACGAACAGCACGACGCGCACGTCATTGTCGAAATCCTGGCCGATGCACAACGCCTCCAGGATCTCAGGCATCTGTTCGACCTGGTTGTAGATCTCCGCCGTGCCTATGCGCACGCCGCCCGGGTTGAGCGTGGCATCGGAGCGGCCATGGATGATCATGCCGCCATGCTCGGTCCATTCGGCGAAATCGCCATGGCACCAGACATTGTCGAAACGCTCGAAATAGGCCGCCTGGTATTTCTTGCCGTCGGGGTCGTTCCAGAAACCGATCGGCATGGACGGAAAGGCCTTGGTGCAGACCAGTTCGCCCTTCTCCCGCCTGACCGACTTGCCGTCGTCATCCCAGACATCGACGGCCAGCCCCAGGCCAGGCCCCTGGATCTCGCCGGTCCAGACCGGCAAGGTCGGCACGCCGAGCACGAAGCAGGAGACGATGTCGGTGCCGCCGGAAACCGAGGCAAGGTGCACGTCCTTCTTGATGCCGTCGTAGACGAAGCGGAAATCCTCCGGCGACAGCGGCGAACCGGTGGAGGAAATCGCCCGCACGGTCGACAGATCATGGCTGCGGATCGGCTTTAGACCGGCCTTGCGCACGGAATCGATGAATTTGGCCGAGGTGCCGAAGAAGGTCATCTTCTCGGCATCGGCGAAGTCGAACAGCACATTGCCGTCGGGGTAGAAGGGCGAGCCGTCATAGAGCAGCAGGGTTGCCCCTGAAGCCAGGCCCGATACCAGCCAGTTCCACATCATCCAGCCGCAGGTGGTAAAATAGAAGAAGCGATCGCCGTCCATGAGGCCGGCGTGCAGCCGGTGTTCCTTGACATGCTGGATCAGCGTGCCGCCGGCCGAATGGACGATACATTTGGGAATGCCGGTAGTTCCCGATGAGAACAGGATGTAGAGCGGATGCGAGAACGGCAGCCGCTCGAAGCTGACGGGTTTTACGGCGAAGGGCGATAGCGCCTCTTCCATCGCCACCGCCTTGTCGATGGTTGCTGCCACGTCGGCCGAGGTGCCGAGATAATCGACAAGCAGCACCTTGCCGACACTGCCGAGCTTGGCGGCGACCGCCGCCACCTTGTCGGCGACCTCGATCGCCTTGCCATTGTACCAATAGCCGTCGGGCGCGATGAAGAGGACGGGTTCGATCTGGCCGAAGCGGTCGAGCACACCCTGTTCGCCGAAATCGGGAGAGCAGGACGACCACACCGCGCCGATCGAGGCCGCGGCCAGCATGGCGGCGATGGTTTCGGGCATGTTGGGCATCATCGCGGCAATGCGGTCGCCCTTCTTCACCTTGAGTGACAGGAAAAGCTGCTGCAGGCGCGAGACCAGACCCTGCAACTGGTTCCAGGACAGCCGCCGCTCTACCTTGTCCTCGCCGCGAAAGACGATCGCGTCGGCGGCGCCGGTCTTCTTCAACAGGTTCTCGGCGAAATTCAGCGACGCGTCGGGGAAAAAGGCAGCGCCGGGCATCTTGTCGCCGTCGGCCAGCAGGCGCTCGTCGCCCTTGTCGCCGACGATGCCGCAGAAATCCCAGACCAGACTCCAGAACGCCTCGCGGTCCTCGACCGACCAGCGGTGAAGATCGGCATAGGAGGCAAAGGAAGTGCCGGCTTTCGTCGCGGCTGCTCTCGTGAAAGCAGTCAATGGCGAAGCGTCAATCTGCTCTTGCGTCGGGGTCCAGAGCGGTACTTCGGCAGCCATGATCGATCCTCCCACGGTCGTCATCGCTTATGCATATCGCAGCGCAGCAGAGCAAGATTTTGTTGGGTGCAAGCGGCCAGGTGTGCGCAAATGCCATCGCCGGGCCATAAAGACTTGAAATGCCTCAGTCCTTAGTCGTAGTGACGACTGGGGTCACACATTTCGGGCGATTAATCGGAACGGAAACATATAGGGCGAGATGCCATCATCCTTGATCCGCCGCGGAGTATGGACGATCGGCGCTGCCGTGATCGTCATCGCTCTGGTGGTCGCCGCACTGCCGCTGATCGCCTCGACACGCATCGTGCGTGACCGTATCGCCTGGGAAATGAGCGCCTGGAGCGGCTTCCGTGTCGCCATCGAAGGTTCGCCGCGCATCGAGGTCTGGCCGAATTTCCGGGCGATCCTGACCGATGTGACGCTGTCCAAGTGGACCGATACCGACGCGCCGCCGGTGGTCGAAGCCGAGCGGGTGGAAATCGACCTCTCGGCCATGGCAGCCTTGCAGGGCGATGTGGCGTTTTCCACGGCACGGCTGGTGCGGCCAACAATCCGGGTCCAGCGCACGACAGATGGCCTGTTCCTGCCCACCGCGCCGACGGGCGGGCGCATCGCGCGCTCCATCGACACGGCGCGCGGCGTGGTCAGTGCCGATCCCGCCAAGCCCGACCTCGCCAAATTGCCCAAAGACGCCTTCGGCACCGTTGAGTTCAGGGACGGCCGCATGGTCGCTTCCGTCGACGGCAAGGACGTGGAGATCCTGAGCGGCTTGAACGGCCAGGCGACCTGGGCGGCGATGAACAGCAACGCGACGCTGTCGGCAACCGGGATCTGGCGTGGCGAAAGCGTCGCCCTCGACGCAGCCTCGCCGAAGCCACTGGTGCTGTTTGCCGGCGGCATGGCGCCGCTCACTTTGGCCTTCAAGGCTGCGCCCGCCACCTTTTCCTTCGACGGCACCGCCAGCATGGCCGAGAATGCCTATTTCGACGGTCAGGTGAAGTTCGCGGCCCCTTCGCTGCGCCGCGTGCTGGAATGGACGCAGGCCGGCATCGCGCCGAGCGCGGCGATCGGCTCCGTCTCGATCTCGAGCAAGGTCACGGCGTCGGCCGGGCGCATCAAGTTCGAGAACACCGCGCTGGCCCTGGACAACAATCCGGGCATGGGCGCGCTCGACCTGTCGCTTGGCGACGCCCAGCCGGTGATCTCGGGCACTCTCGCCTTCGACACGCTCGACCTCAGATCGTTCCTGTCCGCCTTCACGCCACTGGAGCCGGCGAGCGGGGCTCAGTCAGGGAATGTGGAGGCGAATTTCGCCGACCGGGTCAATCTCGATCTCAGGCTGTCGGCGGCGCATGCCACGGCTGGCACGATCCAGCTTGCCGATGTCGCCGCCACCGCCCAGGTCAAGGACGGTCTTTCCGTCTTCGATATCTCCGACGCCTCCGCCTTTGGCGGCAACATCCAGACCAGCCTTCGTTTCGACCGTAAGCCCGAGGGTACCCAGGTCGAGATCCGGCTGCTTGCGTCCGATGTCGATGGCGGTGCGTTCGGCACGGCTGCCGGCATGACGCGGCTGGTGCCGGTCGGCACGGGTACCGTTTCAGTCATCCTCAAGGGACCGGGTAGGACCTGGGATTCGATCTTTGAAAACGCCGACGGCTCGGTCTCGGCGACCTTCGGCCCGGGTGCGCTCAGCAAGTTCAACTTGCCGGCCTTTCTCAAGCATACCGAACAAGGCGGCTTCTTCGCGCTCGACGACGTCTCGGACGGGACACTGCCGATCGATGGCGCCGAAGTGAAGGCGACCATTTCGCGCGGCGTGGCGAGGCTCGACAAGGCCGAAGCCAATTCAGCGAAATACAAGATCTGGCTTTCCGGCATCGCCTCCTATGCGGGGCGCGGGCTGGCGCTGTCGGGCGGCGTCATCCAGCCGGACCAGGCGGCGGCGCAGAAGACCGGCCAGCAAGGACCCAACCAGTCGTCCTTTTTCGTTGGCGGAACCTGGAGCACGCCGTTCATTTCCCCGATAAGCCGCGGCGTTTCAGGCGAATAGTCCGGCCCAGCCCGGCTCTCAGCCGCGCTGCGCCGCCTGTTCGTCTAGCTGGCGCTGCACTTCACGCCGCTTGTTGGCGATCGAAGCGATGATGACGCCGACGGCGACGACGGCGATCAGAAGAGTGCAGGCGGCGTTGATCTCCGGCGTCACCCCGAGGCGAACCTGGCTGTAGATCTTCATCGGCAGCGTTGTGGCGCCCGGCCCGGAGGTGAAGCTGGCAATGACCAGATCGTCGAGCGACAGCGTAAAGGCCAGCATCCAGCCGGACACGATCGCAGGCAGGATGACCGGCAGCGTGATCTGGAAGAAGGTTTTCGCCGGCGTCGCGCCAAGATCCATGGCCGCCTCTTCCAGCGACCGGTCGAAGGAAACCAGGCGCGACTGCACGACGACCGCCACGAAGCACATTGTGAGCGTGATGTGGGCGAGCGTCACCGTGAAGAAGCCGCGGTCGAGACCGATAGCCACGAAG
Organism: Mesorhizobium erdmanii; assembly: GCF_013170725.1. NCBI lineage: Bacteria > Pseudomonadati > Pseudomonadota > Alphaproteobacteria > Hyphomicrobiales > Phyllobacteriaceae > Mesorhizobium > Mesorhizobium erdmanii. Next base: position 5,849,402 of record NZ_CP033361.1, read on the forward strand.
AGCAGCAGCAGCGACAGGCCGGTGATGACTTCCGGCATGACCAGCGGCGCGAAAACCATGCCTGAAAACAGGATGCGGCCCCTGAACCGTGTGTAGCGCGTCAGGGCGAGCGCGGCCAGCGTGCCGAGCACGGTCGCCACCGTCGCCGAAATGACGCCGACGCGCGCCGTGACCCAGGTGGCGTCCATCAGGCCCTGATTGTGGAACAGCGACACATACCATTTGGTCGAGAAGCCGCCCCAGACGGTGACGAGCTTGGATTCGTTGAAGGAGAAAACAATGAGCAGCACGATCGGCAGGTAGAGAAAGGCAAAGCCAAGCACGATCGAGGTGACGTTGAAACGGCTCCAGGTGGTGTTCATTTGCCCTGCTCCTGTGCCTTGGCCTGCGCCTGCTGGAAGAGCATGATCGGCACGGTGAGCAACAACAGCAGGATGACGGCCACGGCCGAAGACACCGGCCAGTCACGGTTGGCGAAGAACTCGTTCCACAGCGTCTTGCCGATCATCAGCGTGGACGAGCCGCCGAGCAGGTCGGGGATGACGAACTCGCCGACGGCCGGGATGAACACCAGCAGGCAACCGGCAATGACGCCCGGCAGCGACAGCGGGAAGGTGATCTTCCAGAAGGCTGATGTCGGCGGGCAGCCGAGGTCCTTGGCCGCTTCGATCAGCGAGTAATCCATTTTCTCCAGCGAGGAATAGAGCGGTAGCACCATGAACGGCAAATAGGAATAAACGATGCCGATGAAGATCGCCGTGTACGTATTGAGGATGACCAGCGGCTGGTTGATGATGTGCAGCGACAACAGCAGTTGGTTGAGCAGGCCCTCGGGCTTCAGGATACCGATCCAGGCATAGACGCGGATCAGGAACGAGGTCCAGAACGGCAGGATCACCAGCATCAGCAAGGTCGGGCGGATGGTGGCCGGCGCGCGCGCCATTCCATAGGCGATGGGGTAGCCGACCAGCAGCGTCAGCACGGTCGAAATGGCGGCGATCACCACGCTGGTGATGTAGGCCTTGAAATAGAGCGCATCCTGGGTGAGCCAGACATAGTTGTCGAAGTTGAGGTTACGGAAGCCGGCGAAGAAACCGGAAATGCCATCCCTGAAGTCGAGCACCGGCGTATAGGGCGGCATGGCGATCGCCGTTTGCGACAGCGAAATCTTGAAGACGATGACGAAGGGGATGAGGAAGAAGAACAGCAGCCACACATAAGGAACGATGATGACGAGCCGGTTGACGAAGCCGGCCCCCAGCCGTGTCAGGAACGGCTTCGCGGCGGTCGATGGCGCGATGGCGTCGGTGATTGCGAGGTTGGACATGGCAGCCCCCTACCGTGTCAACACGACGCCGGCGTCGGGCCGGAAGGATACCCAGGCGCGGTCGTTCCAGGTCAACGGGTCCTCGGTCACGCGCGCCGCGTTCAAGGCGCTTGCCCGCACGATCTGCCCGTCATCCAATTTGATGTGGTAGACCGTCATGTCGCCGAGATAGGCGACATCGTAGACTTCGCCCTCCAGCGCGTTGACGGCATCGGCCGGCTTCTTCGACGAAACCTTTATCTTTTCCGGCCGAATCGCGAAGATGATGTCGGCGCCCTTGCTGGTATCGGCGGCATTATCGACTACGATCTGCGCCCCGGTCGCCCCGGTGATGCGCGTCGTGTTGGCCGAGCGCTCGGCGACCTTGCCCTCGAACATGTTCACGTTGCCGACGAAATGGGCGACGAAACGCGAGGCCGGGGCTTCATAGACTTCCGCCGGCGTCGCGACCTGCATGACCTCGCCCTTGTCCATTATGGCGATGCGATCGGCCATGGTCATCGCCTCTTCCTGGTCGTGGGTGACGACGACGAAGGTGAGGCCGAGCTCCTGCTGCAGATCCATCAGTTCGAACTGGGTTTCCTCGCGCAGCTTCTTGTCGAGCGCGCCGAGCGGCTCGTCGAGCAGCAACACCTTCGGCCGCTTGGCGACAGAGCGGGCAAGCGCGACGCGCTGGCGCTGGCCGCCGGAGAGTTGGTGCGGCTTGCGCTTAGCGAACTGCTCGAGCTTGACCAGCTTGAGCATCTCGGCGACGCGCTTTTCGATTTCGGGCTTGGGCATGCCTTCCTGCTTGAGGCCGAAGGCGATGTTGTTCTCTACCGTCATATGCGGGAACAGGGCATAGGACTGGAACATCATGTTGACCGGCCGGCGGTAGGGCGGGATGCCACGCAGATCCTGACCGTCGAGCAGGATGCGGCCGGCCGACGGCTCCTCGAAGCCGGCAAGCATCCGCAACAGCGTCGACTTTCCGCAACCCGAGGCGCCGAGCAGGGCGAAGAATTCGCGCTCGAAGATGGTCAGCGACAGATTGTTGACGGCGGTGAAATCACCAAACTTCTTGGTGACGTTGTCGAACTGGATGTATGGCTTGGCGTTCGGGTCGTTCCATGGCGCGAAATCCCTGCGGATGCTGCCAAGCGATTTCATAATCCCCACTCCGTGCTTATTTTTCTTCCCCGAAAGAAATCGACCCCGGCAATTGGCTGCCGGGGTCGTGTCGAATTCGCCTACTGGCCGGTGACGATCTTGGTCCAGGTGCGCGTTATGACGCGCTGGGTCTTGGGATCGTACGGAGAGACCGTGTAGAGCTTCTGCAGGGTCGCGTCGTCGGGATAGACAGCCGGGTCGTTCAGCAGCGCCTTGTCGACGAACTGCTGCGACGCCTTGTTGCCGTTGGCATAGAGCACGGCATTCGACGATTTGGCGATCACTTCCGGCGTCATCATGTAGTTGAGGAATTCATGCGCCTCGGCGACGTGCGGCGCATCGGCCGGGATCGCCATCTGGTCGAACCACATCTGGGCGCCTTCCTTCGGCACGGAATAGCCGATCTCGACCCCCTGCTTGGCATCATTGGCGCGGTTGCGCGCCTGGAAGACGTCACCGGACCAGCCGACGGCCAGGCAGATGTCGCCGTTGGCGAGCGCATTGATGTATTCGGACGAGTGGAACTTCCTGATGAACGGGCGGACCTTCATCAAGGCTTCCTCGGCCTTGGCGATGTCGTCGGGCGAGGTGCTGTTCGGATCGAGTCCGACATATTTCAGCGCCGCCGGAATGATGTCGGCCGGCGAATCCAGCACGTAGACACCGCAGTCCTTCAGCTTGGCGAGGCTCTCGGGATTGAAGAACACGTCCCAGCTGTCGATCTTGTCGGTGCCGAGTGCGGCCTTAACTTTCTTTATGTTGTAGCCGATGCCGACCGTGCCCCACATGTAGTTGATCGAATATTCATTGCCCGGGTCGTATTTGGCGGTTCTTTCCGTAACCGTGTCCCACATGTTGGAAAGGTTCGGCAGTTTCGACTTGTCGAGCTTCTGGAACACGCCGGCCTGTATCTGGCGGGCAAGGAAATTGCCGCTCGGCACGACGACGTCATAGCCGCTGCCGCCGGCAAGCAGTTTGGTTTCCAGGATCTCGTTGGAATCGAACGTGTCGTAGACGACCTTGATACCGGTCTTCTTGGTGAAGTCGTCGATGATCGTCGGGTCGATGTAATCGGACCAGTTGAAGACATTGACGACGCGGTCTGCGGCGTGCCCGGCAGGCGTGAACAATGTCAGAAATACCGAGGTCGCCGAAAGCCAGAGCGCTTTGCGGATCATGTTATTCTCCTTTGGTGAGTGTTCCATCGCCGGCTCGTCGCGATAGGCGCGCGGCCGGGCTTTTGCTTCAGACTATTGAGCTTTCCACGGGACAACAAGCGCCGGTTGTCGCAACGACCGCGACCGCGCAGTTGTCTCCGGCTGGGAGGAATCACGGTGCCGTCAGAAGCTTTCGCCGCCGTGCGGACGGAAATACAGAAATATGGAGCGGTCTCGATCGGGCCGCCGGGGAGACTTGGCAAGATACGCCTGTCTTGTTGTTGCCGTGTACCCAGCCTGCCCGGGCGGCAGCGATGTTGTCAATGGCAAAGCTTCGCCGGCCTGCATCAATTCGGCGACGGCACCCCGGTGACCCCTGCCCGCTGCGGCCGTGCCTGGCGTTTGAACTCGAGACCGATGTGGACGAGCAGTGCCGTGACCACCACCATGCCGCCGATGATGGTCCGTCCGGACGGCACTTCGGAATGGATGAGCCAGACCCATATCGGCCCAAGGATCGGCTCGAACGTGCCAAGCAGTGCCGCGATGGCCGCCGGGATCAGCCGCGCGCCGGTGGCGAAGAAGGCAAGGCCGATGCCGAGATTGACCACGCCGAAGGCAAAGAGAAAGCCCATGTCGCCGGCGGAGACCGTAAAGGCCGACGCCTGCGAGGCGGCAAAGCCCGCGGCCAGGATCGTGCCCAGACAGGTCGCCGGCGTCATGCGTACGCTGGCGAACCGCCTTGTGATGACCGTGGCGATCGAGAACATCAAGGCGATCAGCAGCGCCAACCCGTCGCCTATGGGCGAGACGGCGCCATCGAGCGATTCCGACACCATGATGGCGACGCCGACGATAACCGCGGCGATCGCCACCCAGGTCGCCGCCCCCACCCGCTCGCGAAACAACGCCCAGGCAAGCAGCGCCGCCAGAAGCGGCACGCCGGCCTGCATCAACAGGATGTTGGCGACGGTGGTGTAGGCAAGTGCGACGACGAAGGCCGTCGAGGCGATGGCGAAGCAGGACCCCACGGCCAGGCCAGGCAGGCCCATGTCGCGAAACGATCTCAGCATGCCACGCCAGCCATCACGCCAGGCCATGAAAGAGAGCAGGAAGGCGGCGGCCCAGACGGAGCGCCAGAAGATAACCGTCCAGCTGTCGCCGACGGTGACGAAGCGGGCGATGGTGCCGCCGAAACTCCACATCAGCGCCGAAAGGAAGACCAGAAGCATGCCGACGCGTTCCTCGCGCGGCGAGGCGTTTGTTTTAACAAGGCCCGGTGATGATGCTGCGTCTGCCATGGGCGCGAGTGTCGAGCTTTTGTGGACGGGACGATGCGCAAGGGACGACAAAAAACTGCTCTGTTCGCGTAGCGCAAAGACTTGAGCCACGGGTGATCCAGACACCGGCGGCTATTGTGGCACCTTTGCTGCCGCGTTACTGGAAGTCGAAGGCGCTGAGACCGGTCACCATCTCGTCGAGGCCGAGCGGGCGCGTCACCGGCGGTTCGGCGCGCGCCAGGCAGCCGACGCGCTCGCAAAGCCGGCAGGCCGGTCCGACCGGCGTCGCCGTCGGGGCGCCAGGTCCAGCCTTGCCGCCGACCGCGGCGCCGGGCAGCGCCGCGCCATAGACGATGTCGTCACGAAAGCCGATGTCGCACCCGAGCAGCAATGCGGTGCGGCGCGGACGCTCCGAGAATGCGCCTTGCGGCCCCTCCAGCGTGCGGGCGATGCACAGGAACTCGGCGCCATCGGGCATTTCCACCGCTTCGACGAAAATCTGGCCGGGCTGGGAGAAGGCGGCATGCACGGGCAGCTTGGGGCAGCCGCCGCCAAAGCGGCTGTGTGGAAAGCCCTGGCTGCCGGCCCTGCGGAAGCGGTTGCCCGCATTGTCGACCTCCAGCATGAAGAAAGGCACGCCGTGCGCGCCCTGCCGCTGCAGCATGGTCAGCCGGTTCGCCGCCTGCTCGAAGGAGACGCCGAAGCGCGAGCGCAGGACATCGATGTCGTAGCGCGCTCGAACGGCGGCCGCATGGAAGGGCTGGTAAGGCATCATCAGCGCGTGCGCCGCATAGCGGCCGAGTTCGAAGCGCGCGAGCCGGCGGGCTTCGTCCGTGCTCAGCCTCAGCGCCTGGATCTCGCCGGCGACCGCGACCGTCATGCGGATCAGGCATGCCTCCATCGCCACTTCGCGCAACTGGTCGAACGGCGACAGCCGCTCGGACAGGAACAGGCGCTGCGAGTGGCGATCGTAGCGGCGACGCCAGTTCGGCATGGTGGCGACCGGCAGCACCTTGACCACGATGCCGTATTCGCGCTTCAGCCAGGCCTTCAGCGCACCGAATAAATCGTCGCCGGGATCAAGCACCGACGTGAACGCCTCGGCCTCCTCCTCCAGCGCGGCAAAATGGTTCGGCCTTCGCTCGAAGGTCTCGTGCACCTCGTCGATCGGCAGGCGGGCACCTGACACCGCCGTCGCCCGCCCCTCGCGCGCCAGAAGCTCGTTGAGGTCGGACAGACGCTCGGCCTGTTCGCGATAGGCGCGGAACAGTTTTATCACCGCGGCGGACGCATTGGGCGCCGCCTCGGCGAGCTCGATCAGTTCCTGGTCTCCCGGCAATTCGCCGACCAGTAGCGGATCGGTGAACACCTCCTTCAAGGCCGCGACCGACCCCCTTGCCTCGCCTTGCAGCTCATGCGGGTCAACCTTGTAGACGGACGCCAGTTTCAGGATCAGCTGCACCGTCAGCGGCCGCTGGTTGCGCTCGATCAGGTTGAGATAGGACGGCGAGATACCGAGTCCCTCGGCCATCGCCGTCTGGGTCAGGCCCTTGGCGTTGCGGATGCGGCGGATGCGCGGCCCGGCGAAGATTTTCTGATCGGCCATCGACTGCCCTTGACAGGATTTACAGGACATCCGCGGCAATCTCGCCGCGTCGCCCTTTTACAGTAATGACAAATTTACAGCAGCCCCGTGTCAAAGACAACACAGATTTTCCCTTATATCTTGGCGCTTTTTTGCATTTCTCTGGCTCATTTCGCGCCGCAATGTAAATTAAGTCATATTCCAACGAGCCAATGATTGGCCGCCGGACGCAGCGCAGCAATTCTTCGGAGTGACCCATGACCGATTTTTACAATCTTGTTCCCTCGGCGCCTGAAGGTCGCTTCGACGGTATCGAACGTCCCTATTCGCCGCAGGATGTGAAGCGGTTGCGCGGTTCGGTGCAGATCCGCCAGAGCCTGGCCGAGATGGGCGCCAACCGGCTGTGGAAGCTGATCCACGAGGAGGATTTCGTCAACGCGCTCGGCGCCATGTCCGGCAACCAGGCGATGCAGCAGGTGCGCGCCGGGCTGAAGGCGATCTACCTGTCGGGCTGGCAGGTCGCCGCCGACGCCAACACCGCATCCGCCATGTATCCCGACCAGTCGCTGTATCCGGCCAATGCCGCGCCAGAGCTGGTCAAGCGCATCAACCGCACGCTGCAGCGGGCCGACCAGATCGAGACCTCCGAGGGCAACGGACTTTCGGTCGAGACCTGGTTTGCGCCTATCGTCGCCGATGCGGAAGCCGGCTTCGGCGGACCGCTCAATGCCTTCGAGATCATGAAGGCGTTCATCGAAGCGGGCGCCGCTGGCGTCCACTACGAGGACCAGCTGGCGTCGGAGAAGAAGTGCGGTCATCTCGGCGGCAAGGTGCTGATCCCGACCGCCGCGCACATCCGCAACCTCAATGCCGCGCGCCTGGCGGCGGACGTGATGGGCACGCCGACCCTGGTCGTGGCACGCACCGACGCGGAAGCCGCGAAGCTTCTGACATCCGACATCGACGAGCGCGACCAGCCCTTCGTCGACTATGATGCCGGGCGCACGGTGGAAGGCTTCTACCAGGTCAGGAACGGCATAGAGCCCTGCATCGCGCGGGCCATTGCCTACGCGCCCCACGCCGACCTGATCTGGTGCGAGACCTCGAAGCCCGACCTGGCGCAGGCCAAGAAGTTCGCCGAAGGCGTGCGCAAGCACCATCCGGGAAAGCTGCTCGCCTATAATTGCTCGCCCTCGTTCAACTGGAAGAAGAATCTCGACGACGCGACGATCGCCAAGTTCCAGAGGGAGCTGGGCGCCATGGGTTACAAGTTCCAGTTCATCACGCTCGCCGGCTTCCATCAGCTCAACTACGGCATGTTCGAACTGGCGCGGGGCTACAAGGCACGGCAGATGGCGGCCTATTCCGAGCTGCAGGAGGCAGAGTTCGCCGCGGAGGCCAATGGCTACACCGCGACCAAGCACCAACGCGAGGTCGGCACCGGCTATTTCGACGCCGTGTCGATAGCGATCACCGGCGGCAAGTCGTCGACCACCGCCATGCATGAATCGACCGAGCACGCACAGTTCAAGCCGGCCGCCGAATAGCGGATCGGAAAAAAACCGAGGAAACGCCCAACAGGGCTTCAGACACAGGAGAAGACCAATGGCATCGATAAGCCGAGTCAAGGAACGTGCGGAAGAACAATCGACCACGATGAGCGTCGATCAGCAGGCGACCATCCGCATGCTCGCCAACGACCTGCACAGGTTGAACCAGTCGGTGATGAAGGCAGTCGAGGCGGGCGTCTCGGTGGAACTGGTGCGCTCGGCTCGGCACCATGGCGGTGATGGAAATTGGGGCGATCTACTGATCCCGGTGATCGTCACGCAACAGAGCCATGGCTGACCGGGAACGGGTACAACCGCCCCTTCACCTGGGCAGCCTCTGCGCAGGTGAATTTTCTTTTTACGAAAACGAGCCATGGACAGGGCAGTACAGTACTGTTGCTTGACTCGACTGTTAGAGGACGTGTTTTCGAAGGCCTTTTATTTCAGCTTGACATGGGGTGCGATCTCACGCCAATAGTCCGCCAGATTCAACTCTGCATTGAAATAGGGGCGTGCTTCTTGACCTACTTGGGTGCCCAATGAGTAGCAAGGGCGAGACCGCAAAACATGCGAATCTGGTGACCCAGGGGTCAAGCGCCGAGACGACCCGCAGTGCATCGCAAGTGCTTGTGGTCGGGAAATCACCGATCAATCGCGTGGTGGTGTCGAAGATCGTCGAGCAATCCGGGCTCAGGCCAATCGCGGAATCGCCCGATATGGCGGTGAAGACCTTGCGAATGCTGGTGCCGGGCGTGATTGTGCTGGACGGCGGCGCCGACAACAAGGATTGCGACACTCTGATGTCTGGCATCGAAACTCTGCGGCGGGCTTCGGGCAAGTCGCTCCCTTCCGTCATCCTGCTTTCGACCAAGACTGGCACGCCGGAGAGCCTCGGCCTGTCGAGCGTGATCGACGTCGTCGTCGCCAAGCCGATCACGCCCGAGCGGCTACAACCGGTGATCGATCGCCTGATCAGCCGCTAGAGGTTCTTCCGTCCCGCAATTACTCGGAATGGAAAGCTGAAAGCTTCGACCAAGCTCAGTTCTTGAGGCTTTCGACCAAGGCGGGCAATTGCCCGAGATCGGATATCTGGCGGAATCGCGGCTCGGCGACCGGCGCCTCGACATGCTCGAGCACCCAGGTCAGTTCGTGCGGCACATGGACACCCCAGCCACCGGCCTCGATGGCCGGAACCACATCCGACTTCAGCGAATTGCCGACCATCATGCTCTTTGCAGGCCCGTCACCGTGGCGACTGAAAAGGCGCGCATAGGTCGCGGCATTCTTGTCGCTGACGATCTCGACCGCATCGAACAGGTCGCCGAGTCCAGAGCCAGCCAACTTGCGCTCCTGGTCGAAGAGGTCGCCCTTGGTGATCAGCACAAGGCGATATGCGCCGGCGAGCGTCTCCACCGTCTCACGCACATTTGGCAAGACCTCTATCGGGTGGCTCAGCATCTCGCGCCCAGCCTCGAGGATCTCCGCTATGACCGAAGCCGGAACCCGACCGTCGGTGACCTCGATCGCCGTTTCGATCATCGACAAGGTAAATCCCTTGATGCCGAAGCCATAGACGGCAAGGTTGCGCCGCTCGGCCTCCAGCAATCGCGCCGAAATCTGGTTCTCCTCGCCATGGTCGACAAGCATGGCGGCGAAGCGCTTCTCGGTTAAGCGGAAGAACTGTTCGTTCTGCCAAAGTGTGTCGTCGGCGTCGAAGCCAATGGTTGTCAGTCCGTTGTTGTTTCGCATCGATGCCTTCCGGATTGGGAGCCGCCTGAACCTAAGCCGACCGGCACGATTTTCAACCGGAACGAGGAATGCCGACGGCGGCTCCCCTTCCCTTCCACAGTGGGGGACGGCTATACTCGGAAATCCGCAACCCAATCTGGTGAATGATGCCGCCTGCAAAAAAGGAAGTCCGTCCGTCGAGCCGCGGAGGACGGGCGCGCACGCCTGCCTTCGTCAAAAACCTGCGCGGCGTGAAGAACTGGAAGGAAGTCAGCGATTGGCTGGAATGGCGCGGCATCGAGGATATAGAATGCATTACGCCTGACCAGGCTGGCGTAGCGCGCGGCAAGATGATGCCGTCGAAGAAATTCACCTCCAACACCTCGCTGGCGCTGCCTTCGGCCGTCTTCATGACGACGATTTCCGGCGGCTATCCCGAGGACGGCAATGGCTTCCACTATCCCGAAGACGATGGCGATCTCAAGCTGATGCCGGACCTGTCGACGTTGACGGTGGTGCCGTGGGAGGAGGACCCGACGGCAGCCGTCATCTGCGACCTCGTCCACCAGGACGGCCGTTCGGTCGAATTCACGCCGCGCAATGTGTTGAAGCGCGTCATCGCCGCCTATGACAAGCTCGGGCTGAAGCCGGTGGTAGCGCCCGAGATCGAGTTCTATCTGGTGCGCAAGAATCCGGATCCGGACTATCCGCTCACCCCGCCTGTGGGCCGCTCGGGCCGCGCGATCGGTGGCGGCGCCGGCTATTCGATCGCCGGCGTCAACGAATTCGATGAACTGATCGACGACATCTACCATTTCTCCGAAAGCCAGGGCCTGGAGATCGACACGCTCATCCATGAAGAGGGCGCCGGCCAACTCGAGATCAATCTTCGCCACGGCGACCCGGTCGAACTCGCCGACCAGGTGTTCATGTTCAAGCGCACCATCCGCGAGGCGGCGCTGAAGCACGAAATCTACGCGACCTTCATGGCCAAGCCGATCCAGGGCCAGCCGGGTTCGGCCATGCATATCCACCAGTCGATCATCGACAAGAAGACCGGCAGGAACATCTTTTCGGCCGAGGACGGCTCTGAAACCGAGGAGTTCTTCCATTTTATCGGCGGCATGCAGAAGCACGTGCCGAACGCGCTGGTGATGTTCGCGCCTTATGTCAATTCCTACCGCCGGCTGACACAGGCAGCCTCGGCTCCGGTCAACAACAAATGGGGCTACGACAACCGCACCACGGCGTTCCGCGTGCCGCGTTCGGATCCTGCGGCGCGGCGTGTTGAAAATCGCATCCCGTCCTCCGACGCCAATCCCTATCTGGCGCTGGCGGCCTCGCTTGCCTGCGGGCTGATCGGCATGACGAGGAAGATCAAGGCCGAGCCGCCGGTGCTGACCACCGCCAATGCGCACGAGATCGACCTGCCACGCAGCCTGCTTGAAGCCGTCGACCTGTTCGAGGGCGACGAGGAACTCTGCGCGCTGCTGGGCAAGTCCTTCGCCGCCACCTATGCGGCGATCAAGCGGGCGGAATTCGAGACCTTCATGGAAGTGATCAGTCCGTGGGAGCGGGAGTACCTTCTGCTCAACGTCTGAGCCGCGACTTCGTCGCGTGAGTGGTGAATAGTGAATGGTAAATAGCTTCATACTGGATGGATGAGCGCAGGCGACGCGCTTCTCGCGGCCATTCACCGTCCACACTATTCACCATTCATTGGCGTTCCCATGCCCTATCAATCCCCCATTTCGCCCGGCCGCTCCTGGTATGAGGATACGGCCGGATCACGGCCTGAGTATCCCGCGCTCGACGGGGACCGACAATGCGACGTTGTCATCGTAGGCGGTGGGTTCACCGGCCTGTCCGCTGCGGTTCACTTGGCCAAGGCAGGGACCAACGTCGTTCTGATCGAGGCCCACCGTTTCGGCGACGGCGCGTCGGGGCGTAACGGCGGGCAGCTCGGCACCGGCCAACGCGCCTGGGCCGAGGACATGGAAGCCGAACACGGTCTGTCCCGCGCCAGGGCGCTGTTCGATCTCGCCGAGGAGGCGAAGGCGCATCTCCTCGAATTCGCGGCGATCAACCAGATCGATATCGACTACATGCCGGGCCAGCTCTCGGTGGCGCACAAGCCGCGCTATGTCGACGACTACAAGGCGCACGCGGAGATCATGGCCAGCCGGTTCTCCTATCCGCACATTTCCTTCATGGATGCCAAGGAGACGGCGGAGCGGCTGGGTTCGACCGCCTATTTCGGCGGCACGCGCGACACCGGCACCGGCCATCTCCATCCGATGAAACTGGTGATCGGCACGGCACGGGTGGCGTCACAGGCCGGGGCGCAACTGTTCGAGGCAACGCCGTCGACCGGCATCGTCTCCACCGGCGGCAAGGTCAGGGTTTCCACACCGACAGGGACGATATCGGCGCAGAAATGCCTGGTCGCGGTCAACGCCTATGGCGGCACGCTCGAGCCGGTGAGCGCCGCGCACATCATGCCGATCGGGTCCTTTATCGGTGCTACCGTGCCCTTGGGGGTGGATTCGAAAGTGCTGCCCGGCGGCGAGGCGGTCGACGATTCCCGCTTCGTGGTGCGCTATTTCCGCAAGTCGAGGGATGGCCGGCTGCTGTTCGGCGGACGCGAAGTCTACGGCGTCGACGACCCCAAGGACATCCATATCCATATTCGCCGTCAGATCGCGGAGCTCTATCCGACATTGAGGGATGTCGAGATCACGCATGGCTGGGGCGGCTATGTCGGCATCACGGTGCCGCGCAAACCGTTCGTGCGCGAAGTGATGCCGAATGTGATCTCGGCGGGCGGCTATTCCGGCCATGGCGTCATGCTGTCGAACTACTTCGGCAAGCTCTATGCCGAGACGATTGCCGGCAAACGCGACCGGCTTAAGCTGATCGAGGACCTGAAAATTCAGCCATTTCCCGGCGGCCGCCGTTTCCGCGCGCCGCTGCTTTTCCTGGCGCTCAACTGGTTCGCTCTGCGCGACAGGATTTAGGCGACAGCGGACCGCCACGGCCCCACGCCATCACGAGCTGATGTAATATTGTAATATTGATTGTAACATTTGTTGCCCCGGCGGCACATTGCGGAAATGCCGGCAAAGGCGCAGAATCCCTTATAATGGCGTACTGATGCCACAATCGCGGGCGAAAGGTTCCCGCTTCTGGGCGACTATTCGGGGATTGCTGCGGGCTTGCCCGCGTTGATTTTGGGACCGATGCCGATCAGACGCCGGACTTCCGGCACCGATCGAAAGAACATTGGCCCGCTTATGGAGGTGGCGAGATTGAGAGAGCCCTTCAGTTTCGGTGCTCCGGAACGTCGGCGCTTTGCCATGCAGTTTGGATATGACATGCGGCCGTCCTTCTGGCAGGAAGTCCGTTCGAACTCGCATCTGGTGATTGCCGCGGTCGGCACCGCCGCGCTGCTCGGCGTGGCCGGGGTTGCGCTCTGGCTGGCCTTGCCGACGAGCGAGCGGCAAGCAGCCGCCAGCCAGGAACAGAGCATTCCGACCATTCCCGTAAAGACGACGAAGGTCGTGCCTGCCGGTACCACGGTGGCCGCGGCGACGGTGCCGCGGGCAGCGCGCAAGTCCGATCAGGTTTCTCCAACCGTGGCGGCAGCGGGAAGCAACATACAAGCGCTTGCGGCCAATGATCCGCGCTGGACCGGAGCACAGCCGAAGACCGCCCCAGCGGCGTCTGATCAGGCGGCTGCTCCCGGCAAGGTGGCCAACCAGGCCGACCCGGCGCCGGACAAACCGGCTACCGCGGCGTCATTCGCACAAGCGGCGACCGGTACCGATGCCACCGCCGAGCTTGCCAAGGTTGCCGCGCCGACACCGGCGGCAGGCAGCAGTCCCGATGACGCACAGACCGCCGCGATCCCCGAAGTGCAGCCGCAAACACCCGAACAGCAACCGGCGGCGACCCATGACGATGGCAGCAAGGCCAAGCCGCGCAAGGTGGCGGCGGCCGGCAACGGGCGCATCCTGAGAGCGGTGACCATGCGCAGCGGCCCGAAAAAGAACGCAGCAGCCATCGGCACCGTGCCTGCAAGAACCTCGGTGCAGGTGATGAACTGCAAGCAATGGTGCCAGATCGTCTACAACGGCAAGACCGGCTGGGTCTACAAGAGCTATATCAAGCCGGGCGCGTAATGTGACGGCGCGTTTGGACCAGCTTAAAGTCTTTGTTTTGATGCATGTCGTTGTCCCAGAACCGCTGCATACTTCTGGGCGACATGCATTGGAACGGTTCAGCGCTTGATGGAACCGCCGAACCGCTCTAACTCTTTGTTTTTTGCGCAATTCCGGACGGAAAACCGTTACACACTTTTCCTGGAATTGCTGTAGATGCCGGGCCCGGCCTTATGACGACCTGCCTCCGAACATGCCGCGGAACTGCCGCCACATTCTGGTGCGCCTGCGGAGCATGACGTGGGCGCGATGCTGCTCGTAGGGCAATTCATACATACCACAGGTTTGGCAGCCCTCCGCCTTGCCGCAGACAGGGATCCAGCATTTGACGTCATGCGTCCAGGCGAGCGCGATGCGCTCCAAGTGAAGGTTGGATGAGCTTTTGACGAGGATCAGTTCGCCGGGCACCGCCGTCCGTTTGATATGGTCGGAGACTTCCTTCACCGTCCGAAGCTCGACAAACTGGCCGCTGTCGCGATCACTCTGACTGGCACGCGAGCGATGTGCATTGTCTCCGGTATAGATCACCTGATCGGCGATATCCCGCGCGGTTTGGTAGGCGTGAGCGTATTTCCTGGACGAGCCGGTGTAGTCTGAAATCTGGCCAATCACGATGCGCTTGCGGATGGCAGTGGCCTTGGCCATCATGTCCAGGGCGAGATTAATCGAGTGCCAGGGCGCCTTGGCGACATCGAGGATGAATTGTGGACCGCCTTCGGTGATCAGCATGGCACAGCGGTTCACGACCGGCTGGAAAGTTGCCACCTGGGCCACAACCTTGTCCGAAGGAACACCGAGTTCGAGCGCCGTAGCGACGGCGGCAACGGTCGGTAGCCAGAAATATTCGGCGGGAAAAGACGTCTCGATTTGCAGCAGCCCTCCTCGCCAATGGATCGAAAAGGTCAGCCGGTCCGGATAGGCGGCGTGGATGTCGGTCACACGATAGTCGGCCGTCTGTGCCGCGCCGAAGGTGACGACGCGGCATCCGGCGCCGGCAGCCATGTCAGCGACATAGGGATCGTCAGCATTAAGGACTGCAAGGCCGCCCGGGCGCAACGCCGCGACCAATGCACGCTTTTCGGCGGCGACGTTTTCCAGTGTCCTGAAACTGGCAACGTGCTCCAGACGAACCATAGTGACGACGGCCACATGCGGCTGCAGCATTTCCGCCATTGGCCGGATCGAGTCGACGCCGTACGCCCCGGTTTCCATTACGACATAGTCGGCCCGTTCCACTTGCTTCATGCGCCTGTACAGCGCGCTGACGACTGAATGGAGGGTGTTGGCCAGAACCTGCGTGTAGACGGGTCGATGAGCAGCCAATATGTGCCCAAGCAGTGCAGTGACGGTCGATTTTCCCGAGCTGCCGGTGACGCCGATGAAAGTCGCCTTGCTTTTCGCGCGGGCACGCTTCGCCCTGTAGACACTGACGCGCCACCGCAGATCTTTGAAACCTTTGCGTAATTTCGACTTCATCGCGCCAACGATCCCGTCCCCCGAAACAACTTCAGGCCCCGTAACTTCAAGTCAAGTCGATGCCCGAGGCACGGTCAAGTCGGCGATTGCGCCCGATAATTCGCCTCAGATGCAGCGCCCGCCATCGACTTCCAGCGCCACGCCGGTGATGAAGGCGGCTTCATCCGATGCCAGCCAGAGCGCGGCATTGGCTATATCGAGCGGGGTCGACAGCCGCCCGAGCGGGATCGAGGCGCGGAATGCCTCGCGGATCTCGGGCGTGTCGGCGCCCATGAACTTCTCCAGCATGCCAGTTTCGCCGGCGACCGGGCAGAGGCAGTTGACGCGGATGTTCTTCGGCGCAAGCTCTACCGCCATCGATTTGGTGGCGGTGATCGCCCAGCCTTTCGAGGCATTGTACCAGGTAAGGCCGGGTCGCGGCCTAAGCCCGGCAGTCGAGGCCGTGGTCAGGATCACGCCACCGCCTTGCCGCTCCATGATCGGCACCACGGCAAGCGCGGCATGATAGATCGCCTTCATGTTGACGGCGGTGATCAGATCGAACGTCTCCTCGTCGACCTTGAGCATGTCGCCGTTGCGATGGGTGTATCCGGCATTGTTGACCATGATGTCGATACGGCCGAATGCGCTTTTTGCGGCATAGACCATCTCGTCGAATTCGGAGCGCAGCGAAACATCCGTCTGGGTCCAGATCGCCGCCTCGCCGATCTCGCCGGCGACGCGCTCCGCCCCCTTGGCGTTGAGATCGGCGACAACTATCCTTGCTCCCTCTTGCGCGAAGCGCTTGGCCATGCCTTCGCCAAAGCCCGACGCCGCGCCGGTGATAATGGCGACCTTGTTTTCCAGACGCATGCTGTTCCCGCTCATCGATATCTTCCCGCAACCAAGAGGTCGGCTGGCCGCCGTGACCCAGTCGCGACAGACAGCGCCATTTCTCCCTTAGCTTTCGTCACATTCACGTTCTATGCTGCAACTGCGAAAGCTTCCGGAGTCTCCGTTCATCGACAAGCCTCCGGCTGGCGCCAGTGTCAAGCGCACAGGTGGGCCCAATCAATATCCAGCGATTGGTCCTCGATGTGACACCATGGCACTGGAAAATTTAAATCGATTAGAATATATCAGCCGCGTACTCGCGACCGGCGTCAGAGCGGATAGACCATGACCAGCCAGATCATCCCCGTCGATCCTTTCGACTTCATCATTTTCGGCGGCACCGGCGACCTGTCGGAACGGAAGCTTCTGCCGTCGCTCTACCATCGCCAGCGCGACCACCAATTCTCTGAGCCGACGCGCATCATCGGTACGTCGCGCTCGAAGATGAGTGACGAGGAATTCCAAGCCTTCGCCAAACAGGCGATTTCCGACCACGTCAAGCCGGCCGACATCGACGCCAAGGAACTGAAGACCTTCCTGGCGCGGCTTTCCTATGTCTCGGCCGACGCGACAACCGGTGCCGGCTTCGACAAGCTGAAAAAGGCGATCGGCGAGAGTGAAAGCATCCGCGCCTTCTATCTGGCCGTCGCGCCGGCGCTGTTCGGCGATATCTCGCATAAGCTCAAAGAGCATAATCTGATCACGCCGAACTCGCGTATCGTGCTGGAGAAGCCGATCGGCCGCGACCTTGCCTCGGCGCAGGCGCTCAACGACCTGGTCGGCGACGACTTCCATGAAAGCCAGATTTTCCGCATCGACCACTATCTCGGCAAGGAGACGGTGCAGAACCTGATGGCGCTGCGATTTGCCAACGCGCTTTACGAGCCGCTGTGGAATTCCGCCCATATCGACCACGTGCAGATCACGGTCGCCGAGACCGTCGGCCTGGAAGACCGTGTCACCTATTACGACAAGGCCGGCGCGCTGCGCGACATGGTGCAGAACCACATGCTGCAATTGCTCTGCCTGGTCGCCATGGAGGCGCCGTCGTCCATGGACGCCGACGCGGTGCGCGACGAGAAGCTGAAGGTGCTCAGGGCCCTGAAGCGCATCAACGGCAACGAGGCGCCGAAGCACACGGTGCGCGGCCAGTATCGCGCCGGCGCGTCCGCCGGGGGTCCGGTGAAAGGCTATGTCGAAGAGCTCGGCAAGGACAGCAACACCGAGACCTTCGTCGCCATCAAGGCCGAGATCGGCACCTGGCGGTGGGCGGGCGTGCCGTTCTATCTCAGGACCGGCAAGCGGCTTGCGACCCGGGTTTCGGAAATCGTCATCGAGTTCAAGCCGATCCCGCATTCGATCTTCGGCGACAGCGCCGGGCCGATCTTCGCCAACCAGCTGGTGATCCGGCTACAGCCCGACGAAGGCGTCAAGCAGTTCATCATGATCAAGGATCCGGGCCCGGGCGGCATGCGGCTGCGCCAGATCTCGCTCGACATGAGCTTCGCGCAATCCTTCGACGGCCGCGCCCCCGACGCTTATGAACGGCTGATCATGGATGTCATCCGCGGCAACCAGACGCTGTTCATGCGCCGCGACGAAGTCGAGGCGGCCTGGAAATGGATCGACCCGATCCAGAATGCCTGGGAAGGCGCCAAGCAGGAAGCGCAGGGATATACGGCAGGCACATGGGGCCCGTCGGCCTCGATAGCGCTGATCGAACGTGACGGGCGGACATGGCACGAGAGCAATTGAACAGCGCCAGCTACAACTGGAACGCTTTCCCAGACCGTCCGCAACTGGCCGCGGCGCTGGCCGGCCGCGTCGCCGACCGCCTGACCAGGGCTGTCGCCGAACGCGGAACGGCCGTGCTGGCCGTCTCCGGCGGCACGACACCGGCAAAGTTCTTCGCCACCCTCTCGGCGCTGCCGATCGCCTGGGACAAGGTGATCGTGACGCTGGTCGACGAGCGTTTCGTTCCGGCCTCGTCGCCGCGCTCCAATGCCGGGCTGGTAGCTGCCAATCTGTTGCAGAACGCCGCCAAGGCGGCGCGCTTCGTGCCCCTCTACCATGAGGCATCCGGCATCGAGGACGCGGCGGCATCCGACGACGCGGCACTGCGGTCCCTGCCCTGGCCGCTCGATGTGGTTGTGCTCGGCATGGGGCCGGACGGCCACACCGCCTCCTTCTTTCCCGATGCCGACGATCTGGCAAAGCTGCTCGATCCGGCGTCGGACAGGATCATCCTGCCGGTTCATGCGGCCAGCGCGGGTGAGCCGCGGCTGACCTTGACGCTGGCGCGGATCATCGAGGCCGGCTTCATCGCGCTGCACATAGAGGGTGAGGACAAGCGCACCGCCTTCGACGGCGCGGTCGCGCCCGGGCCGCGAAAGCCGATCCGCGCCGTGCTCGAAGCCGCGCCCAGGCCCGTAGAGGTTTTCTGGGCGCCCTGATTTTACGTTTAGTGGTCCCGGCAACGGCGGGAGGATGTTTCCGGGACCTCGCCTGAAAGGACCGACCGCCATGACCGCAAGACACGACATCGAAGCCATCACAGAGCGCATCCGCCAACGCTCGAAGGCGGGCCGTGAGCGCTATCTCGGCCGCATCGCCGAGGCATCGAACCAGACCGCCAACCGGTCGGTGCTGTCTTGCGGCAACCTCGCCCACGGCTTTGCGGTGTGCAGCCCTTCGGAGAAGTTAGCGCTTGGCGCCGACAAAGTGCCCAATCTCGGCATCATCACCTCCTACAACGACATGCTGTCGGCGCATCAGCCGTTCGAGACCTACCCTGCCCTGATCAAGGAGGCCGCGCGCGAGGCCGGTGGCATCGCCCAGGTGGCAGGCGGCGTGCCGGCCATGTGCGACGGCGTCACCCAGGGCCAGCCCGGCATGGAATTGTCGCTGTTTTCGCGCGACGTGATCGCCATGTCGGCGGCGGTCGGCCTGTCGCACAACATGTTCGACGCCGCCGTCTTTCTCGGCGTCTGCGACAAGATCGTGCCTGGCTTGGTGATCGCGGCGCTGACCTTCGGCCATCTGCCGGCCGTGTTCATCCCGGCCGGACCGATGACGACAGGCCTGCCCAACGACGAAAAGGCCAAGGTCCGCCAGCTCTATGCCGAGGGCAAGGCCGGACGCGCCGAACTCCTTGAAGCCGAGTCCAAGTCCTACCATGGGCCGGGCACCTGCACCTTCTACGGCACGGCGAACTCCAACCAGATGCTGATGGAGATCATGGGCCTGCACACGCCGGGCGCCTCCTTCGTCAACCCCGGCACGCCGCTGCGCGAAGCCTTGACGCGCGAAGCGACGAAGCAGGCGCTGGCGATCACCGCGCTGGGCAATGCCTATACGCCGGTCGGCCGGATGATCGACGAGCGCTCGATCGTCAACGGCGTCGTCGGCCTGCATGCCACCGGCGGTTCGACGAACCACACCATCCACCTGATCGCCATGGCGGCTGCAGCCGGCATCGCGCTGACCTGGCAGGACATTTCCGACCTTTCGGAAGCGGTGCCGCTGTTGGCGCGCGTCTATCCGAACGGGCTTGCCGACGTGAATCATTTCCAGGCAGCCGGCGGGCTCGGCTTCCTGATCCGCGAACTGCTTGACGAGGGCGTCCTGCACGAGGATGTGCAGACGGTGTGGGGCGAAGGCCTGCGGCCCTATGCCGTCGAGGCAAAGCTCGGCGCCGACGGCTCCGTTGTGCGCGAGGCCTCGCCGCGCGCCAGCGGCGACGAAAAGGTGCTGGCGCCGTTCAACAAGGCATTCCAGCCGACGGGCGGCCTGAAGGTGCTGGCTGGCAATCTCGGTCACGCCGTCATCAAGACCTCCGCGGTCAAGCCGGACCGGCGTATCATCGAGGCGCCGGCCAAGGTGTTCGACAGCCAGCAGGGCCTCAACGATGCGTTCAAGGCGGGCACGCTGACCGGCGATTTCATCGCCGTCATCCGCTTCCAGGGGCCGAAGGCTAACGGCATGCCGGAACTGCACAAGCTGACCACAGTGCTTGGCATCCTGCAGGATCGAGGTCAGCGCGTCGCGCTGGTCACCGACGGGCGCATGTCGGGCGCCTCCGGCAAGGTGCCGGCGGCGATCCATGTGACGCCGGAAGCGGTCGAGGACGGGCCGATCGCCCGGATCCATGACGGCGACGTCATCCGGCTCGATGCCGATGCCGGCACGCTGGAAGTGCTGGTGCCGGGAACCGAGTTCGCGCTGCGCCGCACCGCCGAAGCCGACCTCATCGGCAATGAGTTCGGTTTCGGCCGCGAGCTTTTCGCCGGTTTCCGGCAGCTGGTGGGCCGCGCCGACCATGGCGCCAGCGCCTTCGGAACGGCCTGACGTGATCCGTCTCATTCATAAAAAAGGGCGGCTCGGGGCCGCCCTTTTACGTTATCCACGCGATCCTATTGCACCGTCAACTCAGCCCGCTCGCCGGCCTTGACCGTCACAGTGCCTTCCTTCGAGCTGTTGTCCGATTTCTCCGAGACGACGGCGTAGTCACCCGCTGGTATCGCCGCCTGATACTTCTGGTCGTATGCGTAGCCAAGCGACTTGCGGTTGCCGTTGATGTCCTTCTTGGTTTCGAAAATCTCAATCTTCGAGGCTCCGGGCGCGGTGATCACCAGCACGCCGGCATTCATGGCGACCTTCACATCCTGAAATTCGCCGACCTTGACGTTGAACGGCTGCTCGACGACGGCAAGATCGACCGCCGCAATCAACACATAGTCACCAGGGGGCAGATCGAACTTGCTGTCGGGACCATAGGCATAGGTCACCTCGTCCCGGGTTCCGTCGATCTTCATTTTCGCCTTCACGACCCTGAAGCCAATGCCCGAGCCGTCGGCCTTGTCGCCGCCGGCTGTATAATAGGCGTTGGCAACGACATGTCCGACGCCGGCGATGATGTCCTTTTCGACTGTCTTGCCGGCAGCGAGCGGTATGGTCTCGGAAGCCACGCCCTGGCCGATCGTGACCGTCACTTTCTCGTCGCCGGCCGGCAACACGATCTTGGTGGTCCCATAGTAGGTCGCGGGATTATCGGCACCTGGGTAGTCGATCACGACGGCCGCGCCATCGACAACATCCGCCCCCGCGCTTGGTCGCGGATGAATGATGAGCGTGCCGGCATTCAAGGTGAAGAGCGGCTTGGCGACCTGGCCTGCCTCGATCTTGACCTTCTGCTCCACCTTGGCCTCGCCGTCGCGCGCGACGATGACGTAATCGCCCGGTTCCAGATTGGCTTTGTAGGCGCCATATTCGGTGGTGACGTTGTCGCCACGCGTGCCGTCGGATTTTGCCTTGTAGACTTCCCAGGCATTGCCGTCGGTGACCGGATCACCGCCATCGGCAAGCACCGCCGTAGGCATGAAATTGAATTCCGACTTGGCAGGCTCGGGGGCAGGAGCGGGAGCAGGAGCCGGTTCAGGCGCGGGTGCCGGCGCCGGTGCGGCGACGGTTTCGACCAGCGCTTCCTGCAGCGCCTTCTCGTCCGATGCCTGGATGTACTTGCCACCGGTGTTTTCGGCCAGGCAGGCGATCTGTTTGCCCTCGTCGGCGGTCAGGCCGAAGCCGACCACGTCGGCGGTGAAGTCGACGCCGGATGCCTTGAGTTCCTTGCCCAGCGCACAGGGATCGCCGCCGCAGGTTTCAAGGCCATCGGTGATGAGGACGACGGTTGCCTTGTCCTCGGTGTATCTTAGCGCCTCCGCGGCCTGCTTGACGGCTGCCGTCAGCGGCGTCT
Organism: Mesorhizobium erdmanii; assembly: GCF_013170725.1. Classification (NCBI taxonomy): domain Bacteria; kingdom Pseudomonadati; phylum Pseudomonadota; class Alphaproteobacteria; order Hyphomicrobiales; family Phyllobacteriaceae; genus Mesorhizobium; species Mesorhizobium erdmanii. Next base: position 5,871,499 of record NZ_CP033361.1, read on the forward strand.
TGCCGAGGAACTTCAGACTGTCGGCTGCATCCGTGATGGCACTCGCCGAGCCCGCCTGGGGTGGAACGATCAGCTGGATGTCGTCGCAACTTCCCTTTTGGCGATGGCCGTAGGCCATGAAGCCGATCTCGTCGTCGGCTGGAACCGATTGAAGCACTGTCCTCAGTGATTCCCTGGCGATTTCGAGCTTGGGCTTGCCGTCGATCTGCGCCCACATCGAGCCGGAAGCATCGAGAATGATGATGACCCTGTTTGCGGCAAAGCCGAACGTCGTCATCGACAAAAGGAGGATCGCCGCAGCGATGCTCCGTGACAATCCCACCATCGAAATCTCCTGAGTAGCCGCCCCGCCTGCGGCCCAAAGCTATTTGAGCGCGCCCCTGGACACAAGGCCGGACGGGGGCCTTGCCGCTCAGGCGCGCACTGGCGGAGCCGGCCTGAAGCCTTCGTGCTCGACAATGGCTTGATATCGAGCATCGGACCACAGGCCCTTGAACGGAGGCTCGATGCGGATGCCCGGCATATCGTCCTCGTTGCGCCGCATCGCTTCTTCGAGGTACGGCGGTTTTCAACCCGGCGAAAAGGTGGCGAAGGCGGATGCCTTCCAGGCGGCTTAGTAGGTGGTGCGACGCTCTTCGGAAGGCGGACGGCCAAACTGCAGCCGGTAGCTCTGGGCGAAATAGGAATGCGAGGTGAAACCGGTGGCTATCGCCACGTCGAGGATCGGCATGTTGGTCTGACGCAGCAATTCGCGCGCCCGCTCCAGCCGCAACCGCATGTAATAGCGGCCGGGCGTGACATTGAGGTGGCGCAGGAACAGGCGCTCCACCTGACGCACCGAAAGACCGGCCGATTTGGCGAGTTGCACCGCCGAGAGCGGCTCGTCGAGATGGTCGGCCATCAGTTCGACAATGCGCCTCAGCTTCTCCGACTTGCCGGTCAGGTCGCGTTCCGGCCCGACGCGCTGGCGGTCGCCGGCCGAGCGGATGCGCTCGTGCTGGAACTGGTTGGCTACGCCATTGGCGAGGTTCGAGCCGAAATCGCCGCGCACGATCTCCAGCATCAGGTCGATCGAGGTGGTGCCCCCGGCACAGGTGTAGCGCTTGCGGTCGATCTCGAAGACATTGCCGGTGCAGTTGATGTCGGGAAAGCGCTCCATGAAGCCGGCCCGGTTTTCCCAATGGATGGTGCAGCGGTAGCCGTCGAGCTGGCCGGCCTCGGCCAGCAGGTAGGACCCGACCGACAGCGCGCCGAGCGCGTTGCCGCGCCGGCCCCAGCTGCGCAGAGCCGCCAGCACCTTGCTCTTGCCGGGAAATTCCGTCGTCAGGCCGACCGAGACGAAAAGGATGTCGACGGGCGGCATGTCGGCGACGCTGTAATCGATCTTGAGCGGCAGGCCATTGGACGCCATCACCGGGTCGCCGTCGGCCGACACCGTGGTCCAGCCATAGAAATCGCGGCCGAGCAGACGGTTGGCCGAACGGAACGTGTCGATCGCCGCGGCCAGCGAGAACATGGAAAACTTGTCGACCAGCAGAAAGGCGAACTGCCGGCCACCTTGAACGGGATCATTCGTGACCGGCCGTTCCGGGGAAATGGTGGGGTTCGGCAAAACTGGCGCTTTCAGGGTCAACCCGGGCTCAGAAGGAGGGCCGCTTCAATCCGGCCGCTAGGTAGGCGGAAGCTAACGTATTGGCCATCAGCATGGCAATGGTCATCGGCCCGACACCGCCGGGCACCGGCGTGATGGCGCCGGCTTGCCTGGCCGCCTCGGCATAGGCAACGTCACCGACGAGGCGCGACTTGCCCTCGCCCTTCTCGGGTGCGGGAATGCGGTTGATGCCGACATCGATGACGGTGGCGCCGGGCTTTACCCAATCGCCCTTGATCATTTCCGGCCGGCCGACGGCGGCGACAAGGATGTCGGCGGTGCGGGCAAGCGCCGGCAGGTCCTTGGTGCGGCTGTGGGCGATGGTGACGGTGCAGTTGGCGGCAAGCAGCAGGTTGGCCATCGGCTTGCCGACGATGTTGGACCGGCCGACGACGACGGCATTGAGGCCGGACAGGTCCTTGCCGCGCACGCGCTCGATCAGCAGCATCGAGCCGGCGGGGGTGCAGGGAACGAACGCCGTCTCCAGCTCGCCAGTGCCGAGCTTGCCGACATTGATGAAATGGAAGCCGTCGACATCCTTCTCGGGCGCGATCGTCTGGATGATCTTACCGGCATCGATATGGGCGGGAAGCGGCAACTGCACCAGAATGCCGTTGATGGCCGGATCGGCGTTGAGGTCGCCGATGATCTTGAGCAGCGCCTCCTCGGAGGTCTCGGCCGGCAGCGTGTGCTGAAGCGAATGAAAGCCGCATTCCTTGGCGGTACGCGACTTGGAAGCGACGTAGACCTGGCTCGCCGGATCCTCGCCGACGATGACCACGGCCAGACCGGGCTTGGCCTTGCCGTTGGCGACCAGCTCTGATGTCAGCGCCTTGACCGTCCGCACCACATCCTCGGCAACGCTCTTTCCGTCAATCACTTCGGCCATGAACCATCCTCAACACTGTTTCGCCCAACGTCGCTTTCGGGAACAGAATGCCGCGGCGCCGGCAAGATGCAGCGCGGCATTGTCACGAAAATTCGGCCACGCAATCCTGCCAAAACGCCGTCCGATGCCGTTTACACGAAACCGGGTTGGTTTTGTTCTGCCTCGGCAACGTATTCGGTGGCTCAGAAATAGCGGCGGCGGGCGCGGCTCTCGGTGAGTTCGCGGACCGCCTCGCGAAATTCGCGCAGGCTGGCGCGGATTTCCTCGATCGGCGCCTGTTCGGCGCTTTCCCCAGCCTGCGAAGGCTCCACCTGGGGCTGCGCCGGATAGGCCGGCGGCTGCGGCGGAGCAGACTGCGGCGGATATGGCGTAGGCCCGGCATGGGGCGCCATGCCCGGGGCGTAAGGGCTGTCTGCCGGCGGCTGCGCCTGCCACGGCTGCATCTGGGGATAGCCGGCCTGCTGTGCGGGGGGATAGGGCGGCGGCGGATAGAGCGGCTGCATCGGCATTATCGGCGACCGCGACGGCGGCCCCATCGGCTGGGAATAGGCGGCATCGAAGCCTGGCGGAAAAGGCGGCCGCGCATAGTCCGACGGCCGGGGCATGAAAGCGGAATCCGGGTTCTGAAAGCCGGAAGGCATGGCAGCATCCGCCGCACCAAAGGCGGCGAACTCGCTGGCATCATTCGCCTCTGCGGAGGGCTTACGGGACACGGCATCGCGCAGCTTTGCCATGAGCGCGGCGATACGCCCGGGCCGTTCGACCGGAGCCGCCTCGGCCTGTGCCGATGGCGCTGGCGGTGCGGGCGGCGGGGGTGGCGCCGGCGGTATCGGCGCTAACGGCATTGGCGGCGCGGGTGGCGGCGCAGCCCGGAATGCCGGCTCTTCGAGGGGCGCCTTGCGGTCGCGGCGCGAGCGCGATGTCGCGGTCTCTCGCAGGCTTTCATAGGCGCCGCGCATGGCGCCAAGGCCGACGCCGGAAGCAAACCCCAGCAGCAGGCCGGCAAGCGCCATCAACGCCCGCGAAGGACCCTTCGCCTCAAGCGGCGCGAAGGCCTTGGAGATGACATTCATATTTGCGGTGTTGATGTCCTTCTGCTCGCCGGTCTCCTTGGCGCGCAGCAGGAACTGTTCATAGACAGAGCGCTTGGCGGCGGCCTCGCGCTCCAGTTCGCGCATCGACACCAGATCGTTGTTGACGTCGCCGCTGCGCACCTTGAGCTGCGCAAGGCGGGAGGAGAGATCCTGTTCGAGCTGGACGGCGCGTTTCAGGTCGACCTGCAGCGAAGAGGCGATGCGGCGCAATTCGCCGGCGATGCGGTCGCGCGCGCCGGCGATCTGCGCGTTGAGCGCCTGGAGTTCGGGATGGCGCGGCCCAAGCCGGATGGCGGCGCGGTCGGCCTCCTGCTTGAGCGTCGCATATTGCGAACGCAGATCGCTCATCGTGTTGGAGTTGATCTCTTCCGGCAAGGTGCCAGAGAGAACCGAATTGACGTCGATTGAACGCGCCGAAGCCGCCCTTGCATTGAGTTCCAGCGTGCGGGCGCGGGCAACCGAGAGCTGTTCGTTGAGCTTCAGCATCTCGTCGTCGCTGATCAGATGGCCCTGCGCGTCGACGAGGTCATGGGAAGCCCTGAAATCCTCGACTTTGCGTTCGGCCGTCTCGACGCCCTTGCGCAGTTCATCGAGCCTAGCGGTCAGTTCGTCGGTCGCACGGCCGGCCGTGTCGGACTGGATCTGACCGAAGGTCTGCAGAAACACATCCGTCATCGTATTGGCGATGAGGGCCGATTTCTCGCCGTTCTGTGTGATCGCGCTGACGGTGATGACGAAGGTCTTGCCGCCACGTTCGACCGAGAGGCTTTCGGCCAGATTGCCCACGGCGAGCGCGCGCCTGCGCACCTCGTCGGCACCGCCTGGGCCATCCTGGTGCGGAAGCAGCGAGCGAATGAGCGACCTGATGCCGAGGCCACCGGATCCCTGGCCATTGAACTCAGGATCGTTGGTCAAATTGAGCTTGTCGACGACCTTGTTCAAAACCGTGCCCGAGGTAAGCACCCGAACCTGGTTTTCGACGATGGCCAGCGTTGCATCGGAAGCGACGACATTCTGCGTGAGGTCACGGTCGGTGAGCTTGAGGTCGCGCGGATCGACGATCAGTTCAGCGGTGGCTTCATATTTCTTCGGTGTCGACAGCGCGATCGCGATGCCAAGCCCGGCGCCGATCAGCGTGGTTGTGATGATCAGCAGTTTCGACCTGGCAATGCCGCGCACCACCTGCATCGGATCGATCAATGGCTTCCACCGCTGGTCGTCGCCGCGACCGCCAGAGGATGCTTCGTCCTGCTGGCGGGATCCGGATGCGTCGTGAAAGCGCGCATTGCCGGAAACCTCCTCCGGGGGCTGCCTCTGGGACGTTAGGTCCGGCGGCAGATCGCCGGTATCGTCCTGCTCCTGCGAGCGCCAGACCTCGTCCCTTGCTGCGGCTTCCGGCTCTGGCGGGGAGCGCCCTGCTCCGGCTACGGCGGATGGCGCCGGGTTCGCCCGCGCCTCGCGCTGCGAACGGGCAAGGCGATGGCGTGTGGCGGCATCTTCGCGCCATGACGGATCTGCCCTATCCCCTATCGAGACCAGGGATGCGTCATCCTCACCGCGCATGGCCTGGCCGAGCGCCAGCAAGGAACGCTCGCGCCTCCAGTCTTCACGGTTGTCCCTGTCGACCATGGTCTTGGAGCTTCACTTTTGGCCGCTTGGCAGCGGCGGTCGGCCATTTGTTAAGTCAAGCTAAACAGGCATGGAAAACAAAAGGTTAATTTTTGCGGCCGGCGCGTAAGCTTTTCATAACCTCAAGCGCGGGTATTTCCTGGCATTCGGACGCCAGAACCGCACGTTAAGTCTTTCCAGCCTATGGCTTCCGCCACATGACCGAAGCTCGCGGCATACCGCAAAGGCGCAATTTCGCCCGGATCGGCACTTTCGTGGCCGAGCGACGGGGGCTGCTACGCGACTATTTCTCCGCCATCAGCGGCGCCGGCGGGCGATTGGTGTTTTCGCTCGCCTATTTCATCGCCCTCGCCAACACCTTGTCCATCTCAGAATTCGGCATGTTCGCCACCGCTTCGGCGGCCGGCGTGATGCTGTCGCGCATCCTGGCCTTCGGTTTCATCTCGGCGCTCTATCGCACCGCCACCATCCGCCCCAACCTGATCGGCACCTTCACCGCCGGCTTCCTGCTGCTCGGCATCGCCTCGCTGCCGCTCCTGGCCGCGGCCTCGTTTGGCGTCTACCTGATCTTCTTCGCCGGGACCGTGCCGCTGTCGGTGTTCTCGGCGATCGTGTTTGCCGAAGCGCTTTTGTGGCGGCCGGTGGAGGTGGCGCTGATCGTCAACAACGGGCTGGGCAAATTCGGCCGCGCCGCGATCCTGGCGATCCTGGCGACAGCGCTGCGGGCGCTTGGCGCGGTGCTGTTCATGCTCTGGGCACAGCACGGCATCTGGGTCTGGTCGTGGTTCTATATCGGTGCCAATGCCGCTTCGCTGGTTCTGGCTTTCGGCTGGTTCTATCCGCGCCAAAGACTACGGCTGCGCATCGAGCTCTATCTGCGGCGGCTTGCCGATTCCCTCTATGTTGCCGGCGCCGAGATCCTGTTCTACCTGCAATCGGAATTCGACAAGCTGCTGGTCCTGGCGATCGGTGGCCCGCATCTGGCCGGCATCTACGCCATCATCATGCGGCTGGTCGACCTGACCGCAATCCCGATCCGCACCTTCTCAATGATGCTGGTGCAGCGCATGATGCGCGCGCCGGACCTGTTGTCGCGGCTGGCGGTCAAGAGCGGCATCGAGGGCGGCGTCTTCCTGGTTTCGACGCTGGCGCTGCTGGCGCTCGGTATCGTGCTGCATTTCTTCCCCAACGCACTCGGCAGGAACGTCTCCGAGGCCGCGCCCCTGGTGGCGCTGGCGATCTGCGTTCCGGGATTGCGCAATCTGGTCGAATACCAGGCCGAGCTGCTCTTCGCGCGCGGCCAGACGGCGGTGCGGGCGCTCAATCTCGGCCTGCTCGCCGCACTCAAGGCGCTTCTGCTGACCTACGTGCTGACCACCATCTCCGATACGTCGAAGCTGGTGCTGTCGCTCAACATCGTCTTCCTGCTGCTCTATCTCGCCTCGATGCTGCTGACCTATTCGGCGCTGCGCAAGCCGGCGAAGGCGATCTGAATCCGGCGCGGGCTAATCCAATCCGATCAGGCGGCGAATGCGGCCGATATCGGTGCCGATGAAGGATTGCATGCCGATCGCCACTTGCTCGGGCGCCATTCCGGCAACGAAGCGGCGGAACTCGTCGTCCGACAGCGCCTCACCCGTCCAGTGGACGCGGCAGAATTCTTCCGAACCATGGAAGTGCCCTGCTCCCTCCAGCAGATCGTCGACATAGCGGCCATAGATCATGCATTCGGAGAATCTGCGCGCCGAGCCGACGACCTCGACCCAGTCACGGCCATGCACCTTCTCGATCTGGCCGCACATGGCAAGCACCGTGTCGCGGCGCCAGGCGATCAGCGTCGAAATATAGTCGTGGGTCGATGTGCGGGACGGGTCGATACCGAGCGCCGAACCCGCATTGCGCGACCAGATGCGATGCTCGTCATGCCCCTCATCCGCCAGCACGCCGTCCCGGCGGAACAGCCGTGCCTTGCCTTCGCGCCAAAAGGCGGCGCAGTCGAACGCCTTCAGGAAAGCGACGTCGGAATCGCAGAAGACAAGAACGTCTTCCCTGGCATGCCGCGCGATGGCGATGCGACGCAGCTGCTGCACGTGCCAGCCGCGCAGCGGCTGCGTCTTCAGGCTGAGCCAGACGCGCCGGCGAAACAGGCTGAGCGGATCGTCGAAAGCGCGCAGCCAGCGCGGCAGCAGGTCGCGCTCGTCGACGACGGTGCGCCGGTCTGTCTCCAGCTGGCGGAAAAGCGCGACGTCGCGATGTTCGACCAGGATGTAATGATGCGCCGTGCCGGAGACATGCCGGTCCAGGGTCTCGCACAACAGCCGGCAACGCTCGAAGTCCGGCGCGTAGCTTGCCGTCACCACCGACGCCGTCGGCGTCTTCGACAACAGACCCGGGCCGGCACGAGCGTCTGGAACGAACCGCTTGTTCACCGAAACTCTCCGCGCGACAGGCACTGCTTGAAGACCCGCCACAGGAAGACGGGATTGCCGACCACGTAGCGGCGCCAGAGCCGGCCTGGCTCGACCGCCAGCCGGAACAGCCATTCCAGGCGCAGGCGGCGCATCCAAAGCGGCGCGCGCGGCACCGAGCCGCTCAGAAAATCGAGCAGCGCGCCGACCGCGACCGGCATGGTGCAATGGCGTTCGTCGATATGGCGTGCGATCCACAGTTCCTGGCGCGGCACGCCCATGGCGACCAGCAGCATATCGGGCCGCAACGCCGCGATCCGGCCGATGATCTCCGGCTCCTGCGCGGAGGAGAAATAGCCATCGTGAATGACCACGAAATTGTGCTGCACGGCTAGTGCGGCCAACTTGACCGACGCCGCCTCGGCATTGATACGCGTCGCGCCGAGAAGGCCGACGGTCAGCGGCTTCGTCGAAGCCTGCAGGAAGGCCGGCACGAAATCGGTGCCGTTGAGATTGTCTGGAAACGGTTCTCCATAAAGAAGCTTGGCGGCGAGATCGACGCCGATGCCGTCCGGCAGGATAAGGAAATCGTCGAGCGCCTCGGCGAAGTCCGGATCTGAATAGGCGATGTTGGCATTGTGGGCGTTGAGGAAACTGACCTTGGTGAAGCGCCGCTCGGCGATCAGGCGGGTGAGCAGGGCGATCGCGTCGTCCCAGCGGATGGCGAGCACCGAGATGCCGAGGATCGCCTTCAGGTTATCGTGCCCGAACGCGGCGCGGGCGGTGTGCATGTTCATGCGAGCACCTCATGCCTGACCGTCCCGAGTTTTTCCAAGCCGAGCCGGATGGCGACATCGAGCGCCTCGACCTGCCGGCGATGGAACGCACTGCCATCGACATCCCGGACGTTGGCCGCCGCGGCCTCCAGGGCCCTGGCGAAGTTGGCCGGATCGTCGGTGACGACGCAATTGCCGGGGCGATGGTCGATGCCGCGCAGCGAGCGGCTGGTGGCGACCGAAGGCAGGCCGAGTTCGAATGTCTCGATGGTCTTCAGTTGCACGCCGCTGCCGGCGGTGCTGATCAGCGGGATGACCGCCGCGCCGCAGACGAACGCCCTGGCATCCGGGACACGGTCGACAAACTCGACGCCCGGATGCGTCGAGGTGATGCCGGACGGCATGTGGCCGGCGATGCGGACGCGGAAATCCGGCCTTAGATGCGGCACGACCTTGCCCAGAAACCAGTCGAGGCCGATGCGGTTCGGCTGCCAGGTCCAGGTGCCGATCAATGCCGCGTCGCAGTCGATCCGGCGCGGACCTTTGTGGGCGGGCGCTTTGGCGCCGGTCACCAGAGGCAGCACCGCCGAGCGGTCGTCGGAGGCGACGCCAAGCGCCGCACGGTCTTCCCCGGCCAGCGTGAAGACGAAGCGCGCACGACGGCAAAGGCGCTGTTCCACGACCTCGAGCAGCCTTGCCTCGCGCCGGAACAGCAGGCGCTGGAAGAGACTGCCGGCGGCAGCGGCGTTCTCCCGCGCCGAGAGATGCTCGACATTGTGGGCGACGAAGATCGATGGCCGGTCTTCGAAGAGCTTCTCGAAGGCACCAGCGAACTGGACGGAATTCAGCACATAGCCATCGAACGGGCCGGCCTGTTGGATGGCGGTTTTCACATCGCGGGCGGACACGGCACGCAGCTTGACCGACGCGAAGGTGAGGCCCGAAAGCATCGCCTTGCCGACCCAGGCGAGCTTCAGCGGTGCCGAGGCACTTTCGGTGCGCACGTCGATAGCGCCCAGCACCACGGTGTTTTCGGGGTCGGCCGCGGCCTTCCCCGGCCAGGTGAAGCCGATGACCGTGACGCGCGCGCCGCCGCGCCGCAAAGCGGCGATGATCGCAGCATTGGCGATCTCGTAGCCCGAGGCGAGAGCACCGTCGGGCACGATCGATGTGACGAACAGCAGATGCATCTCACCTATCCTGTGGTGTAGCCGGTAGCAAAGCGCGATGAACCCTTGATTAAGCGAGCTCAACCAACGCTGGAAAGCCCGCGTCGGGCGGACCTCTCCGCGCAAGGTGATTAACGAAACCTTATCACCGTGGTGCTACCAGAACCCCAACTCGGATGTGGCTGGACACGGATGATCCCTTTGCCATCGGATGGTTCGGTATCGATCGCCGGACGGTCTCCCCGGCTTGACGTGGAGGCCGTCGAAGCGGTCGTCACCTTGCCGACCTTCAAGCGGCCCGAACAGGTGCTAGAGACGCTGGCGTCGCTTGGCGGACAGAAGACCGGCAGACGCTTTGCCGTCATCGTCATGGAGAACGAAGCCGAGGCGCGTGAGGGCGCCAAGGCGGTGCTGCCGCTGTTCGAGCGCGGCGAAATCCCGGGCATGGTCATCATCGCACATCAGCGCGGCAATTGCAGCGCCTACAATGCCGGCTGGCAGACGGCGATCCTGCACTTCCCCAACTTCAGGCATCTGCTGGTGATCGACGATGACGAGATCGCCGATCCGCGCTGGCTGGAACGCATGTGCACGGCCGCCGAAGCGCTCGGCGCCGATATCGTCGGCGGTCCGCAGGTGCCAGTCTTCGCCGATCCCGCCCATGCCAAATGGGCCGGGCACCCGGTCTTCGCACCGCCCTACATGGAGACGGGACGTGTACCGGCGCTCTATTCGTCGGGCAATCTCCTGGTCGGGCGCAACGTGCTGGTCGGCATGGGGCCGCCCTTCCTCGATCTCAGATTCAATTTCATGGGCGGCGGTGATTCCGATTTTCTCAGCCGATCGGCGCAAAGAGGTTTTGTGCTCGGCTGGTGCGCCGAAGGCCAAGTGCGCGAAACCGTTCCTGCGCGGCGTGTCGAAGCCGACTGGATCCGGGCCCGCAGCCTTCGCAATGGCGTCATCTCGACGCTGGTCGAGAAGAAGAAACGCGCCGGCACGCCGCTGGCCGGCGCCAAGGTCTTGGCGAAAAGCCTGGCGCTGCTTGCCGCCGCGCCGCTTCGCGGCCTGATCCGGCTGGCGCGGACAGGATCGCCGGCGATCGCCATCTATCCCGTCCATGTGGCGCTGGGCCGCGTGATGGCCGAATTCGGATATGCCAATGAGCAGTATCGCCAGCCCGAGAAAAACTGAGCGCGCGCCGCTCTGCGATGCGTTCACCCGCGACGGCGTGGCGACGGCGATCGCGGCACTGCTGTTCACCGTCATCATGGTGTCGTTTCGGCCGTTCCAGCCGGCCGGCGCCGAACTCACCGGCGACGGCGGCGACATCGTCAACCAGCTCGGCTTCGGTTCGCTCGGCGCCGTTTCGATCTTTTCGCTGATGGCCTTCGCCGATCCGCGCATCGTGCGCTCGCTGCTCAGCCCGTCCTGGGTGCTGATGCTGGGTTTCTTCTTCCTGTCGGTGGTGCTGGCAACCGACCCGCCCTCGGCGATGCGTGCAGCGTCCTTCACCATGATCGGCATCCTGACGATGGCGACCATCCTGGCGCTGCCGCGCGATGCCGAGTCCTTCTCCAAAGTCATCATCTTCACCGCGGTGGTGGTGATGGGACTTTCCTATGTCGGCCTGATCGTCTTTCCGCACGAAGCGCTGCACACGGCCGACTCCCAGGAGCCGGAACATGCCGGCCTGTGGCGCGGCGTGTTCACCCACAAGAACATCGCCGGCCCGATCATGGCCTGCTTCAGTTTCGCGGGACTCTACCTATACAGGCGCGGGCAGCGGTGGTGGGGCGCGGGCATCTTCTGCGCGGCGATGATCTTCATGCTGCACACCGGCTCCAAGACCACCGCCGGCCTGGTGCCGTTCTCGATCCTGATTGTCGTGCTGCCGAGCCTGATGGGCATGCGGCTCGGCACACCGATCCTGTTTGCGTTGGCGATCATCGCCACGGCGGTCGGCACGCTGGGCATCGTCTTCCTGCCGCCGGTCAAACATCTGGCGGCGATCTATTTCCCCGACATGACCTATACCGGGCGCACGACGCTATGGGAGTTCGCCGGCTCGATGCTGGCGAAGAAGCCATGGACCGGCTACGGTTATGAAAGCTTCTGGGGCACACCGCTGCTACTCAACCAGGATCAGCCCTTCGACCGTCCCTGGGACATCAGGACCATCGTGCACGGCCATGACGGCTATCTCGACATCGCCGTGCTGATGGGCATCCCCGCCCTTTGCGTGGCGGTCTACACCTTCCTCATCGCGCCGCTGCGCGACTACATGCGCATCCCGCTGCGCAGGGAAAACATCTTTCTCGGCGACTTCTTCATGATGGTGGTGCTGTTTACCGCGCTCAACGCTTTCCTCGAAAGCTTCTTCTTCCACCGCGGCGATCCGGTGTGGCTGTTCTTCGTGCTCGGCGTGCTTGGCCTGAGGCAGGTGTCGCTGCGGGCGATCCCGGTGCGCAACCCCTCTCGTGCGGCTTGACAGGGCTTCCCCAGCGAAGCGCGAGCGTCTATGTCAGGGCCTTCTTGGAGCGGGTCAGGGTTTGATGGAACCGCCGAACCGCTCTAACTCTTTGTTTTTACGCAATTCCGAACGGAAAACCGTTACACACTTTATCCTGGAATTGCTCTAGGAGGGCTCCAATGACGATCAGGCTTGTTCTCGCCGGCTGCGGCAATATGGGTTACGCCATGCTCTCGGGCTGGCTCAAATCCGGCAAGCTTGCACCATCGACGGTTTTCGTGGTCGAGCCCAATGCCGATCTGCGCCAGCGCGCTGCAACGCTTGGCTGCGCCACATCTGCGGATGCCAGCGAGATTCCAGCCGGCGCCGTGCCCGATCTCGTCGTCATCGCAGTGAAGCCGCAGGTGATCCGCGACGTCACCGCCGCCTACAAGCGTTTCGGCGATGGCCGCACCACCTTCGTCAGCATCGCCGCCGGCACGCCGGTCGCCACTTTCGAGGAAATCCTGGGCAGCCGCGCACCGATCGCGCGTTGCATGCCCAACACGCCCGCTGCCATCGGCAAGGGCATGATGGTGGTTTTTTCCAACCGGCTCGTCTCCGACGATACAAAGCGTTTCATCGCCGACCTTTTGTCGGCAAGCGGCGAAGTGGCCACCATTGACGATGAAGGCCTGATGGACGCGGTGACGGCCGTATCGGGATCTGGGCCGGCCTATATCTTCCACTTCATCGAAGCGATGACCGTGGCTGCCGAGAAGGCGGGCCTGCCGGCGGCGACCGCCAAGCTGCTCGCCATGCAGACCGTCTATGGCGCCGCCTCGCTGGCTGCCGAAAGCCGCGAGGACCCGGGCGTGCTGCGCCAGCAGGTGACCAGCCCGAACGGCACGACGGCGGCAGCACTTGGCGTGCTGATGGGCGAGGATCGGTTGACCAATCTGCTCACGCAGGCGGTTGAAGCGGCGCGGCTGCGGTCGATCGAACTGGGGAAATAAAACTCAGTTCGTCCCGTACAGCATCTCATCCTGCAGCCGGCGCAAGGCGAACAGCCTCGTCGTCTGGTCCGGCGCGGCATTGTCGGTGGTCAGCAATTCGCCCTTGCTGACCGGTTTCAGCACCTTGCCGCCCTCGAGCAGGCCGACCGGCACGGCGCGCCGACTGCGGGCTTCGCCGACGGTCATGGTCCAGGAGCGATAGCAGGTCTCGCCGATCGCATCGAAAGTCTCGCCGGCGGCGAGATCGCGCTTGGCCACCGCGCAGACCTCGGCGACCGGCCGTGGCAGCGGCACCATGTCGGGCTTGCCGAACAGCACGATGCGCGCGGCGGTCAACGGCACTTCCAGCGACGTCAGATGATAGGGCCGGAACAGGCTGTAATAGGGACCATGGCCGATATGCAGATCGTCCATGCGCTCGATGATGCGCGGATGCGTCGCCTCGACGATGACGAAGACGCCGGGCGCCACGCCCTTGCCGATGGTGTAGTCGACGACCCCCTTCTTCAGCAACAGCCCGCCATCCCCGCGCGGGATCAGCACCTTGACGAGATCGTCGCGGTCGGCCTTGGGGCCGTGCATGCCGGGCACGTCGGGCACCAGGCCGGTGGCGTTGGCGATGGCACACATCTCGACCATGGTTTTGGAGCCGTCGACGAACTCGACCAGCATGCGCGGGTTCATGTTGCGGCGGTTCGCTTCCTCACGATAGTCGTCGGGCACGGCATCGTGGTTGAGCGGATTGTTCTTGCCCTTGCCGGCCGAGACGATGGTCAGGCCGAGCGCGGACGCGAACTCGATCAGTTCCATGCAGCTCGACGGTTCGTCGCCGGCGCCGACCGAATAGACCACGCCAAGCCGGTCGGCTTGCTGCTTGAGATAGCAGCCGATGGTGACGTCGGCCTCGACATTCATCATCACCAGATGCTTGCCATGCTCCATCGCCATCACGTCGAAATCGGCGGCGACGCCCGGCTTGCCGGTGGCGTCGATGACGACGTCGATGAGCGGATTGGTGACCAGCATCTCGTTGGAGGTAACGGCGATCTTTCCCGCCTCGATCGCGGCGGTGACTTTCGATGCGGTGTCGGCCTCGACCGCCATCGCTTTGTCGCCATAAGCGATGCGAATGGCCTCGCGCGCGGTGTGCGGGCGCCGTGTAGAGACGGCGCAAACCGAAATGCCCGGCATCAGCATGCCCTGCGTGACCAGGTCGGTGCCCATTTCGCCCGAACCGATGACGCCGATGCGCACCGGTCGGCCCTCGGCGGCACGGCTAGCGAGATCGCGGGCAAGGCCGGTCAAGGCGACATTGGTCATGCGGGATGTCCACAACTTCTTGATTTTGGATGCGGCAATAGCAGGGAACCACCCGCTTTTGCCAACGAAACTAATCGGACATGGCTTCAGACCACCCTGACGTAGCTTGTCATGCCCGATTTCTGGTGCTCGATGATGTGGCAGTGCAGCAGCCAGTCGCCGGGATTGTCGGCAACGAAGCCGAGGCTGACCTTCTCGTTGGGCTGGATGAGATAGGTGTCGGAAATCAGCGGCTGAACCGGTCGCGTCGACGACGACAGCACCTTGAAGCTCATGCCGTGCAGATGCATCGGATGCGACTGCGGCGTCAGGTTCTCCATGTCGATGACATAGCTCTTGCCGAGCTTCAGTTCGGCCAACGGCGTCGTCGGATCCGGTGTATCACCTGGCCAGGGCACCTTGTTGATGGCCCAGAAGCCGTAGCCGAGCGAACCGCAGATGCCGTCGCTCGGGATGTTTTCCGCCGTGGCACTGAGCGCCAGCGAAATATGCTGGGCGCTGGCCAGATCCACCTCCGCCACCGGATTGGCTTCCAACGGTGCGACATCGCGAACGTCCCGCTTGAACGACATGCCCGCTGCCCGCAGGGTCGCCAGGATTTTGGGCTTGGTGCCCCTGACGTCCCGCAGGCTGACCACCGCGCCCTCCTGGTCGGGCATGCGGATCGCGAGTTCCATGCGCTGTCCCGGCCCGAGCAGCAAGGCATCGGGTGAAAAGCGCTCAGGCACCGGATTGCCGTCCAACGCCATCACCATCGCCTCGGCCCCATCGACCCGGAAAGCGTAGATGCGCGTGACATCGGTGAACGCCACGCGCAGCCGCACCAGCCCCCCTGCCGGCGCGTCATATTGCGGCTGGTCGAGCCAGTTGGCGGTGCGCACCGTGCCGTAAGTGCCGGTTCTCGCGGCATCACGCGGCCGGAACTGATCGATGAACTGGCCGTCGTCGCCAAGACGCCAGTCGCGCAGATTGAGGACGAATTCGGCGTCGAATTTCGGATCGTTCGGATTCTCGACCACGATCACGCCGGTCAGGCCGTGGCCCATCTGCTCCAGCGTGTTGCAGTGCGGGTGATACCAGAAGGTGCCGGCGTCGGGCGGCGTGAAGGCGTAGTCGAAATGGTCGCCAGTGTAGACGTAAGGCTGCACCAGGAAGGGCACGCCATCCATCTTGTTCGGCAGGCGGATGCCGTGCCAGTGGATTGTCGTCGGATCATCGATGGCGTTGATCAGACGCGCGGCGAAGGGCTCACCCTTCTTCATCCTCAGCACCGGCGGCATTCCGGCATTGCCATAGGTCAGCACATTGTCGGTCGGACCGACATCCATCAGCTTCGTCTGGATTTTCGCCGTCTGCAGCACCACCGGTTGCGGGCTGGCGGCGGCCCAGCCGCCAAGCCTGCCAATGGCCGAGAGCCCGACCCCGCCGGCGCCAGTGACAGCGGCCATTTTCAAGAGCCTGCGGCGTGTCAATCCGGTCATTCAGCGCTCCAACTGCAAGGCCTGGGATTTAGCGCCGTCTTGGATCACAGGCGAGCTACCAGTGCAAATGCAGATCTTGGTACTTCGATTTCCAGTGCAACTCGGCCAGCAAGGCTTGGTGCCTCGGCAAGGTTCTTCTCGGAGCCGGAAGATACCTTGCAGGGTCCGACGGATGGCTCAGCAGCGGTTGTGTCGCCCATTACAACGCCGGATCGAACGGGCGCGTTCGCGTCCTATTTGAAGCTGGCGATGGGCAGGAATTTCACCGCCGAGCCGGTGAAACGGCGGTGATCGGACGCCGTCTGCCCCCGCGGCTGGAAGCCGTCGAGGTAGACCTGCTCCGGCGCCGTGAGGATGAAACGCGCTGCAATGACCGGCGCCGATGCCGATCCGCTGCCACCGGCAATGCCGCGACCGGTCGACGACACGGGCACGATGACGGCGGTGGCCTCGGGATCGAGGCGCGGCTGGACGCGGTCGGCCTTGGGGCTTGTCCTGACGCGATCTTCGGGTTTCGACGCAGGGACCGGAGCGCGCTGGCCGGACAGCATATCGAGCCCGTCATCGGGGTGATGCATGGCCAGCAAGGCACCGACCGCATCGGCGGATTTGGTTGTTTCCGGCTGACGCGCCTGATTTGTCTGGCTTTGCGGCCGCCATGTCGGCACCGGGATGTTGAGCGCCACCATCTCCGGTGCGACGCTCGCGGCGGCGGCATCCGCCTTTCCCGAGGGCATTTCGGCATTGGCTGCACCCGGCTCGGCCGTGGACGCGCTGGCGATCGCGAACGGCGCGGTTCGCGGCACCGGAATGCTGGACGTGGCCTCGGCGCGGGGTGCGAAGGCCGGCAGCGGTACCGCGCTGGGCGCCATCGCCATGACGATTGCTTCGGGCGTCTTGCTCTTTTGCTCGACGAGGGGTGCTTCAGCCGCAGCGGCGGAAGCCATCTGGATGTCCGCG
Organism: Mesorhizobium erdmanii; assembly: GCF_013170725.1. Lineage (NCBI taxonomy): Bacteria > Pseudomonadati > Pseudomonadota > Alphaproteobacteria > Hyphomicrobiales > Phyllobacteriaceae > Mesorhizobium > Mesorhizobium erdmanii. The sequence goes on from NZ_CP033361.1 coordinate 5,888,341, forward strand.
CGCTGCGCATGCTCGGGCGACACGATGGCGATGGCCTGTCCGGCCGGCTTCGGTTCAACGGACTTGGGCTCAACCGACCTGGCCGGTTTGCGGGGCGCCGGCACAGCTTCCGCGATGTCGTCCGCCTCGTCCGCGCCGCGGCCGCCCAAAAGCGTCGCCAGCAGACCGCGCGCCGGCCTGCGTTGGCCGTCGGCACTTGCCCGCTCGATATTGGCGAGTTCGATATTGGGCGTGCCGGCGGCCTTGCGCGATTTGTAGGCGGCAAATGCCTGCTCGTAGCCGGGCAGCGGCCGGCCGTCGCTCGGCACATGCAATGTGTTGCCGTTCGGGAAGACCCTGGCGAGTTCCTGGCGGCTGATGCCTGGCCAATGCCGGACATTGCCGACATCCATGTGGATGAAAGGCGACCCCGAGGTCGGGTAATAGCCGACGCCGCCGCCCTGCATCTTGAGGCCTATGTCGCGCAGTTTCTTCAACGGCACGTCCGGCAGGAAGAAATCCATCGCGCGGCCGACCATGTGCTGGCTTTCCTTGGCCACGCCTTTCGAGCGGCCGCGCAGCATGGCGTTCGTCGCCGGCGAACGATAGGCGCTGACCACATGGATATAGCCCGTCGAGCCGCTGGTACGGTAGGCCTGCCAGACGAGGTCGAGCAGGCGCGGATCCATCCTGGTCGGCTCGTTGCGGCGCCAGTCGCGCAGCATGAAATTGATCTTCTGCAGTCCCGCCTGATCGTAGCGGCCATTGCGCTTGAAGACGATCTCGGCCTTTTCACCCGTATGGAGATGCTGAATCTTGAGAGCGCGCGTCTCGGCGAACGCGCTGGTGACGCACAGGCAAAGGACCGCGACGACGATGGCCGGCAACCATGTCCAACGGTGGGAAGCGCCGGGCGCATTCTGTTCGCGTTCAATCACGGTCATGCCTTGCATTCTGTTTCGGGCGATTTGACGTCTTCGCCGGAGCCATCTTTCCGAAGCCCGCGACTGGACGACAGCTTGGCCAGGCCGGCGGGCATCCGTCGCGCGAACCCATCCTGTCGATGAACAGCATCTTGGTTAATGAATCGTGTCCGCACCGGGATTGGGCCTGCCCGCCGTGGTGGGCATGCCTGGAATGAATTCAACCGATCGCTTCAGCGGAACAGATATTTCGAGACTTCCGGATTGCCGCGCCGCCACATCACATTGTCGAGGAAATAATGGTGCACGTTGATGAAAATCCAGGCGATGAAGAGGAAGAGCGACGAGCCGAGCACCGCCTTGTCATAGGGGACCAGGTCGATCAGCATGATAGGCACCAGCCAGAAACCGAGCGCGCCAAGAATCCCGCCGACGATGATGAAGGTCGTTACCCGCAGCCTGTAGAGCGCTCCAAAAATCGACAGGATCTTCAGTTCCGGCTTTTCGATGGCGTCCGCACGATCACGCTCGACGTTGGTCTGGTAGCGCCAGACCACGGCAAGGTACTGCAAGGAATGCATCGCCGGCACGACGAGCAGCCAGAGCGGGTTCAGCGTCACGAACAGGATCCAGGCGTAAAGGGACACGACGTAGGCGACGACGCCATTGTAGGGCAACACCCCGCCATGCTTGCGCCAGCGGTTGATGAACATCACGGCGGTGGCCGCCGAGGAGGCTGCGGCGATCGCCATGGCGAGGGTGATGAGCCAAGGCGGGACCGCGAAGGTGTAGTACTGCAATCCCCAGAACTGCCTCTCGGTGATCACCACATTGGTCTGCAGCCATGCGAACAGCCACACGGCGTAGCCGTTGAACAGCAATACCTTCTTGTCCTGATCGCTGAAGAACTTGCGCTTCAGCACGGCGTCCACCATCAGCATGCCGTAGCCTTGCTTGACATAGTGCCAGCCGACGAAAAAGCCCATGGCGTTGGTCGCATTGCCGAGCAGCCGGACGTTCCCCGTCAGCGCGCCATAGGCAAAGAAGGCGGCCATGGCGACGGGCACGACAATGCCGGCGATGATGTAGCGGAGCTGGAGACTACGGCTGTAACCGTCGCCGCGCACCTTGCGCGCGAAATTGCGATAGAAGATCTGGTAGGAATGCCCGAAATGCGGTTGGTTTATGACATGGGAGAGCAGCAACATTACTGCCGCCAGAAGGCTTTCGTACTCTAGCGGGACAAAATACAGAACTGGCAAGATCAGAATCGCGCTGCCACCAAGCATGAGAAAGTCGATGAACGGGCCAAAGAGATATTTTTGCGGGGTGGCCGCGACCGGGGCTTCTGCCGAAAGGTGAAGTGTCATATTGCCTTCCCTTATGGTGGTTGCAGATCGACGCTCTCGTCAGATGGTAACTTACACAACTGCCTACCAAAATGGATGCTCGGCGGAGCCAGTTGCACTTGGCGGCAGCCTGGCGCAAGCACAGAGGATATCCGCTAATTCGGCGATGCCAAGCCAGACGGACGGAAGCCAGTTTCCAGAGAGGGATCATGCCGGCGCAGGAATTTCCGAAGTGGCAACTCGAACCGAATGTACATTCGCCAAGCGAAAAGAACTGATGTGGCTGTGCCAATCACGATGATCAGGTCCGGAGGAATCGGAAAAGCGGTCCACACCATCAGAAGCAGCGTTATCGGCAAAGTGTGGATCAGATAGAGCATATAGGAGGCATCACCGAGAACCGTCCATGCGCTCGGCTGCGCGTCGATCTGCATCGTGCCAAAAACGATCATCGCCGCCGGCAGACCATAGACCAGCACACGCTGGAAGCCGTTATCGCCGGCGAGAAACTCCATCGTTCCCCCTCCCGGTGCCGCCCCAATGAATCCAGCAGCTATCATCGCCACGGCGCCGACCGGCAGGCACCACACCGCCGATTTCCACTTAGGCGCATAGGCGAGCGCGACACCCAAGCCGAACTCTATGATCAGGGGGTTGCCAAGAAACTGCGGCACCGGACCCGCCGAGCGAAATATCATTGCGAGGCCGAAGATACCGACTAGTACCGGCAGCAATCGGCGGTCGATGAGAACGATGGTTGCGGCGGCGTAGAACAGCATTTCGAAGCACAGCGTCCAGGCCGCAGGCAGCGCCGGCGCGGTCATCTGATCGGTAGCCGGCCACAGCAGGAGTGTCGCTACCGCGTCCCGCCAGCCGAAGCCGGTTTTGTAGGCGACGATCGCATAGGGGATGCTGATCAGCAGGTAGAGCGGAACAATGCGCCGGAACCGTCTCCAGGCGAAAGATCGCCAAGTCAGGCCGGGTGCCGTCCTGGCAATAATCACCCCCGATATGACAAAGAAGATGTCCACGCCTGCGAAGCCCACCACCTGGAAATCGCGGGGCAACAGGCCGTTGGATCCAGTGACTTGCACGGCAGTCTGCGCTGCGTGGACATAGACGACCATCAGCGCGGCAACGAAGCGAAGTACTTGCAATGACCAGATCAACAGGGCGCGTCCTGATTATTGGCCGCCAGAGTTTGGTATGGTTCCGCCAAGAAATTGCGGCAAAAGCATGGGGACCCGTCGAGCGTAATCGTCGTATTCCGGGAAGGTTTGCTGAAGGATAGACTCTTCATTTCTTGCGCGTCTGTATTGGAAAAGAAATTGGAGCGCGCCCAGCGCAACCATCAGCGCTGAAAAATGCGAAAGTATCATCCCGAGAACGAATATCGCCTCGCAGATGTAAAGCGGGTGGCGGACAACCGAGTACGGGCCTGTGGTAACGAGGCGACGAGCCGTTGCCATAAGTGAGAATGAACGACCGAGCCAATAAAGACAGAAAATCGAACTTGCGGTACCGATAAAGACCAGGCAAAGGGCCACGACTTGCGCGCCCTCGTTCTGCAATGCCGGCGTCAGATTCAAGGCAAGCAGGATCATAAATGTTCCAGCTATCGAGGTTAGTCTCGGTTCAATTCCCTGGGCTGTTCCTTTTGGCGGAAGGCGGGTGACGGTCATCACAAGCATCAGCAACAGAAACACGGTTGACGCCACTTGAGTGACGATTGCGAGTGAACTTGTTGAGGTATCCTGGCGGAAATAGTGGAACAGAGGTAGCGCGCCGGACGTCGCCATAACCGTCATGACAAAGACGATGGCAATACGGCCAAGAAAATCCTCGTTCAACATCTCCATCCCCTTCCAAGGCAATCATTGAAACATTACTTGCGCGCTCCGACAAGAATATGGTGTCAGAAGAGTTAACGGCTATATCGCCTCGATCCTTGATTAATCTGCTCGGCCTATCGAGGCCAAGTACCCCAACCTTCTTCCCGTGCTTCGTGTCCTGGCGCCGATCTCAATTTTGATTTCAGGCATTGCGGTGATCGCACTTAACCCTCACAGCGCAGCGTTTGCGTTTTGGTTGACGTTGCCGGTGAATGTGGCTGGATGGCCCTCGCTTGGCACAGCGGGGCGGACTCCTGCCGTTCAGTTAAGCTGATTCAAGATTCCGGAACTGGTGGCGACCACTAACGCCGAATATATCTGCGTAGCCATTGCGCAGATGGCGGCTGCCGATATGGGCACGCCAAACGGTACGACGCCTTTACGATCCATGTGCTGCACGTATTGGCGAAATAGTCCTGCCGGCAGCAAAAAGGGATTCTTGACGAGCGTGGCCGTGGCGATTGCAAAGACCAACAGCAACACGGAAAAGACAGCGAGGTTGCTTCCGCCAACCAGAAACGGCGTGACGCTCAATAGCTTCACATCGCCGGCTCCAATCTTGCGCAATAGCCAGAATGGAAAGAGCGCAGCGAACAGGATCAGGCCGCCAAGCGCACTGATGCCCATCTCGAGCCACGAGCCAGTCTGCACGGAGTGCAATTGCAGCGCGCCAAGTCCCAGGCACAGCAAGAGCAACACGTCACGGTTGGTGATCTTCTGCACCGTGAAGTCCCTCCAGGCGATTCTGGCAAGGATCAAAATGGCCAAGGCTTTGAACAGGAGTGCAGCGGAAAGCAGCATCGGATTGGCTACCGCTCTATGTTCTGCACGCTGGACGACAACAGCTTCAGATTGTTGGCCACGGTCGGATCGTTGGGTGCCAGTTCATAGGCTTTGAGGAAATTCGTGCGCGCATCCTGCAGCTTGCCGCGCAGCAGATAGGAATAGCCTACATTATTGTAGTATTCGGGCGACGCACCAACCAGCCTGAAGGCCTTGGCATAGGCCCGGTCGGCGAGATCGAAGCGGTGGATGCGATCGCAAGAAGCGGCCAACCCCATCCACGCGCCGCCGTCATTGGGAGCAAGCTGCGTCGCTTTGAAGAACAGCGCACCCGCATTGCCGTAATTTTCCGCGCGGAACTGGTTCTTGGCTTCGGCGACGGCCTGGTCCGACGCATAATATTCAACGTCGCTGACCGTCTTCAAACCATCGAAGGCGTCGCCAAACGACGTCACGTCGCCTTTCGACGGTTCGTTGGTGCGGACGACACCCCCCGTGGTGTCCGTACCATCTGTCTGACAGCCGACAAGCGCCATCATCAACAGACTGGCTGCGGCTGCGACTGAGAGGCGCACTGGCGCTGTCATTTTATCCCCCAAGAGCCATCCGACTCCATTTTAGAATCAAAGCATATACCCATCTAGAAGAAAATGCCTTTCATGCGGATGATCACGGGCAACATGATCACCATCATCACCACCGGGAAGATGCAGAGCCCCAATGGGATCATCATCTTGACCGGCAAGGCATTGGCCCGTTCCTCAGCATGAAGAATTCTCTGGCTGCGCATCTCTTCGCTGTAGACCCGCAAAGCGTCGGTTAGGCTGGTGCCGAGTTCTTCGGACTGCCGAAACAGCACCGCCAGAGCCCGCGCCTCGTCAAGACCGATTCGGTCGGCGAGGTCGCGCAGCGCATCCCGCAACGGCTTGCCGGCACGCAACTGCAGATTCATGATCGAAAGCTGGATACCAAGCCATTTATGCGTGCCAGCGAGTTCGCTGCTGACACGCTCCACAGCCGCCTCAAGGCTCATGCCGGCGTCGGCGCAGGTGATCATCATATCCATGAAATCGGGGAAGGCGCGGCGATAGATCTCCCTCTGCGCACTCTCGAAGCGATCGAGCAGGATACTTGGAACCACGATGCATGCGAGCCCGAACAGAGCGGAACCGGCAAAACCTATGAAACCGGGCATTTGAGGCGGGAGAACTCGCGACAAGAGCGCATAGGCAGCCAGAAAGCCAGCACAGGCGGCGGCAAGCCGTGACAAGGTGTAAATGAGCGGCGCGCTGGTCTGATAGAAGCCGGCTCGAAACAGCTTCGCCTCAAGCGCATTTGGCTCGTCCCGCTCCTTCTCCATCGACCGGAAATAGGCGTCGACCGGCCGTTGCGCGGAAATCTTCGCGAGCATTTCCTGTCCGGCGAGCGAACGGCGATCGGCAATCCCTTCGGACATCAGACTTTGTGTGACCAGCGTCCGCGTCTGCAGCGCCGGCAAGAAGACAAGCGCGCCGAACAGGAACAGCGCAACCGCCGCCACAAAGACGGCGACAGAGATCAGAATGCTCAGATCATGGATGTTCGAAAACAAGGTTGTGTTTCGCTTCCGTCAGAAATCAAAATTGACCATCCGGTACATGATAAAGTCACCCAACAGCGCCCACAGTCCGAAAATCGTGAACACTGGCAAGATAAGCGGACTGCCCCAGACGCTGCCGTAGTAGGACGGGGCAAGCAGTTGAAGGATCAGGAACATAACCACGGGAAACAGCGAGATAATCCACGCGGACACGCGGCCCTCTCCCGAAAGTGCCCGGATCTTCATCTTGAGCTTCTGCCTGTCGCGCAGCACCACGGAAAGATTGGATAGGATCCCGGTAAGATTGCCGCCCGTCTTGGACTGGATCGAGAGCGACACCGACAGCAGGTGAAGACCTTCGAAGCCCACGCGTTGCGACAACTTCCGCACCGCCTGCTCGATACTCAGACCAAATGTGATTTCATCGGAAACAATGCCGAATTCGGTGCCGAGCGGATCGGGCATTTCGCGAGCTACGAGCGCGACCGCGACCGAAGCTGGATGTCCGGCCCGCAGCGAACGGACGATCATGTCGAGCGCATCCGGGAGCTGTTTTGCAAATTTCTGAATCCGCTTGTTGCGGGCGCGGCGGAGAACGAGAAGCGGCAGCCCTATTCCGATCACCAGAAAAACGATGAGCGACGCCAGCGCGGAGAAATGCAGCAAGATCGACATCAGCAACGCAATCGCCAGTCCAGCGCTGAGAAAGGTCGCGGCGAACACCATCGGGTTTCCAGTAATACCGGACTGCGTGTAAAGCCTGTTCAGCCAGATCATACCAAAGAGAAAGTCGCCCGACTCCGTCAACCCACGTTCGCGCAACAATCCCTGCAAGGTCTGTTCCGCCGGCGCTTCCTCGGCAAGCCGCCGCAGCCGGTGGTTGATCACGCCAATCCGGGAACGGCGGCCGGCAAAGGAAAGATATAGGGCCTCCCCGGCGAGAATGACCGAAGCGGCCGCAAGCATATAGATGAAGTATAGCAATTCCTGGCCGGTCAGCATCAAAGTGCAACCTGCGGATTGAAGGCATCCTTGGCAAAATGATGCCCCAGCGTCGCTGCCTCCGGAGCAAAACGCGGGCGAACGCCGGTGGCGCGGAAATCCCCGATGACCTTGCCGTCCGCTGTCACCTCGCGACGCACGAAGTTGTAGATCTCCTGGAGTTGGACGACATTGCCTTCCATGCCGGTCAGTTCGGATATGGACGTCACGCGCCTGCCGCCGTCCGACAGGCGTTGGGTCTGCACGATGATGTCGATAGCGGAAGCGATCTGCGCCCGGATGGAGTCGTGCGTCATGGGCATGCCTGCCATGCCGACCATCTGCTCGAGCCGCGAGATGGCATCGCGCGGCGTGTTGGCATGGATAGTGGTCATCGAGCCTTCATGGCCGGTGTTCATGGCCTGCAGCATGTCGAAGGCTTCCTCGCCGCGCACCTCGCCGACGATGATGCGATCGGGCCGCATGCGCAGCGCGTTCTTGAGCAGCTCGCGCTGGCGAACCTCGCCCTTGCCCTCGACATTGGGCGGACGCGTCTCCAGCCGTCCGACATGCGGTTGCTGCAGTTGCAACTCCGCCGCATCCTCGATGGTGATCAGGCGCTCCCGCGCCGGAATGTAACTCGACAGTGCGTTGAGCAAGGTGGTCTTGCCGCTGCCGGTGCCGCCGGAAACCAAGATCGATTTGCGTGCCTGGACCGCGATGCGCAGCAGCTCGATCATTGGCGGTCGAATGGAGTTGAAAGCCATCAATCGTTCGAGCGAATAAGGGTTCTTGGAGAATTTGCGGATCGATACAAGTGGGCCGTCAACGGAGATCGGTCGCACCGCGATGTTGACGCGCGAGCCGTCATCCAGCCGGGCATCGACCATCGGCGACGATTCATCGACGCGCCTGCCGATGTTCGAGACGATCTTGTTGATGACACGCAGCAAATGCGCCTCGTCGCGAAACCGGATTGCCGTCTCTTCGACGATGCCACGCCGCTCGATAAAGACGCGCTTGTGGGTGTTGATCATTATGTCGGTGATCGTGTCATCCTTGAGCAGCGGCTCGATCGGCCCGAGCCCGAGCATCTCGTCGGCCGTGTCGCTGGTCAACTGATCGAGCTCGCGGGCATTCAACGGCACGCTATGGCTGCGCACAAACTCGCGTACGATCGGCCTGATCTCGGTTAGGATTTCGTCCTTGGAGGCCGTGTCGAGCGCGGAGAGATTGAAGCGGTCAATCAAATGGCGGTGCAGTTCGACCTTGAGCGTCAGGAAATTATCGCCATCCGATCCGACGTCGGCGGAAGGCGCCGGGGCAACAGGAAGAACCGCAATCGAGTCAGCCCTTGGCTCGATCCGCGCCTCGCCACCCTTGATGAACCGCCCCAGCATAATCCCCTATACTCCCCTCCAGCGCATATTAGCGGAAACTAAACGTTAACCAAGCGGTGCACAAGCGCCCGGGCGCCTCACGCCCGGTCATTACTTTCAACATAGTTAAGAACCGCCGTCAGGAAATATCGTTTTTATTTATGGCCTCCACGCATCAAAACATGAGTGGCTTACTGATCTTTAGGTCTCTCCGGGTCTATGCGTGCTCTGACGTCGCCAGTCGTTCCATAATTGGCTATAACCCCTTAGATATAAAGGGGTATGCTATTCTGCTAAAGTAGGCGTACCTAAATTAGCGTGTCGACATAATTGTGAATGAATGGTTAAGAGCGCTTGAAAAATTAGACGAATCAAGCTCTTGCTGAAATTTAAGGTCGCCCTGAACTCGAAAGTTCATGTATTGGAAAGTTAAGGAACCCTTAATCCCATTTGACACTGCAATTTCTCGGGACCTAGGATCGAGATGACGGGGGATGCTTGGGTATGGGGTTCATCCTTGGCTCTGTCTCGTCGGGTTCAAACCTCCAAAGGGAGAAATTGACATGAAGAAGCTCATGACGATGACCCGGCAGTTCCGCGACGACGAAAACGGCGCTGCTATGGTCGAATACTCTATCCTGATCGGCATCATTGCCGCGGCATCGATTGTTGCGGTCATCGCCATCGGCGGATGGGTCGGCAGCCAGTTCACCGGCCTCTGCACGAAGCTCAACGGCAAGGGTCTCGACGCTGCTGGCACCGGCACTGGCGCTTGCGTCCCGGGTTGATCAGGAGTGGTAGCCATGAAGTGGCTTATCGAAGTAGCCGGGCAGTTCCACGACGATGAGAGCGGCGCTGCCATGGTGGAATACTCTATCCTGATCGGCATCATTGCCGCGGCATCGATTGTTGCGGTCATCGCCATCGGAGGATGGGTCGGCAGTCAGTTTACCGGCCTTTGCGCGAACCTGAACGGCAAGGGTATCACTGCCGCCGGCGCTGCCGGTGGCACTTGCTAGAACTCCCTGGGCCGGAATCACTCGATTTCGGCCCAGCATTTTACACCATGAAGGGGCTTACATTCGCCCGGCGGGCGATGGTGGGGTGGGAAGATGCGTGCCAATACACTTATCATGATCGTTCTCGCCGGCGTGTTCGGCGTGCTGGCGGTGGTGCTCGCCAATATCTGGCTGGCCAGCCAGCGCAATGCCATGGCGCGGACGGATGACGTCCCGCGCGATACGGTGGTGGTGGCGGCTGTCCCTTTGAAATTCGGTGACATGCTAAGCGAGGACAAGCTGCGCGAAATCGCGTGGCCGGCAGGGGCTGTTCCGGCAGGCGCTTTCAAGACGACGAAAGAAGCTCTGGCTGGCGAAGGCACAAGGCAGGCTTTGCAGGCGATCGGCACCAACGAGCCCGTGCTGGCCACCAAGATCACCGGCCCCGGCCAGCGCGCCACGCTCTCGGCGGTGCTTGGCGAAGGCATGAAAGCCGTTTCCATCAGGGTGAACGACGTGCTTGGCGTCGCCGGCTTCGTCTTCCCTGGCGACCGCGTCGATATATTGCTGACTCGCACGGTGCGTGGCGACGACGGCGCCGACAGGAGCTTTGTCGACGTGCTGCTGCAGAGCATGAAGGTGCTCGCCGTCGACCAGGTTGCCGATGTGAACAATGACAATCCGACCGTCGTCAAATCAGTGACGCTGGAAGCCAGCACCAAGGATGCGCAGAAGCTGACCCTGGCGGCCGGTGCCGGCCAATTGTCGCTGGCGCTTCGCCAGGCCGCCGCCAGCAAGGGTGAAACGACCGAGCGTGTGACGCTCTCCGATCTGACCGGCGAAACGCCGGAGGACGTCGCCAAAAGGCAGGCCGAACTCGACAAGAAAGCAGCAGCGGAAGCTGCGGCTGCCGAGGAACGCAAGCGCGCCGATGACAAGATTGCCGGGCTGACCCAGGCCGTTGAAAAAGTCGGAAGCCGCCTGGACGAGTTGGGCAAGGTCAAGCCCGCTCCGGCCGTGGTGTCGACGCCGGAAGTCCGGGAAGTCGTCAAGGAAGTGGTCAAATACGTCCAGCCCGAACCGCCCAAGACCGTGTCAGTAGGCGTGTTCCGAGGTGTGAAGCTCGACACATATGACGTTCCGCGACAGCCATAAAGGACGCGCGGCGACGAATTAACGCTGCCACGGCGGCGGCGATTGGGGAGACGGGGATGCAGGGGACTTGGTTGAGGAAGGCGGCAGTGGCGTTGTCCTGTCTGGGCGCGTTGTTGCTGACGAGCCTTGGGGCCGATGCGGCCGACCGGTTCATCGACGTGTCGAACCCGAGCGTCCATCGTGTTTTCCTGCCGATGTCGCAATCGGTGACGCTGCAGGTGAATGCCAATCTCGGCGACATCGTCGTCGGCGATGAGAAGATCGCCGATGCCCAGCCGATGACCGACCGCACGCTCTACGTCATCGGCAAGGGCGCCGGCACCACCACGGTCAATCTGTTCTCTCCTGAAAAACGCTCGCTCGGCGTCATCCAGATCGAGGTCGGCGTCGACGTCAGCGACATGGCGGCGGCGATCCGCCAGGTGTCGCCGCGATCGCGCATCGAAATAGGCTCGATCAACGGCAAGGTCAGGCTTGGCGGCCATGTCAAGGACGCCGCCACGCTGGCGGCCATCATGGAAGTCGCGCAGCAATATGGCCCTGACGCCATCATCAACTCAGTCACCGTGGATGATAGCCAGCAGGTCAACCTCGAAGTTCGCGTGCTGGAAGCCAAGCGCAACGCTGGCCGCGATCTCGGTGTGTCGTTCAGTGGTACCAACGGCAGTGGCTCGACCCGGCTTGGAACCGGCATCGGTACGGTCGACAAGAGCGGAGAGGAACTCGGAGCCGGCGGCTTGGTCAGTGGCCTTCTATCAAAGTCGAATCCCTTCGCTGCCCTAATCACCCAGGTGATCGACAGCCACCTGAAGGTCGACCTGATCATTGAAGCGCTTGAAGCCAAGGGCGTCGTGCGGACGCTCGCGAATCCGAACCTCACCACACTTTCCGGTGAGCAGGCCAGCTTCAACGCCGGTGGCCAGGTCCCCATCCGCAGCGTCGACGCCAATGGTCAGATCCAGATCGAGTACAAGCAATTCGGCGTCAATCTTCTGTTTACGCCGGTCGTGCTCGACGACGACAAGATCCATATCAGCTTGGCGCCGGAAGTGAGCGACCTGACCAGCTTCACCACAGCAGGTGACCCGATCTTCACCAATCGCAAACTGTCGACCGTGGTTGAACTGCGTGATGGCCAAAGTTTCGCTGTGGGCGGGCTCCTGTCGAGCAAGACGACGAAGCTCCAGAACCAGGTGCCGTGGCTCGGCCAGGTGCCGGTGATCGGCACGCTGTTTCGCAATTCGAGCAGCCAGAAGGAAGAGACCGAGCTGGTCGTCATCGTCACGCCGCACATCGTGCGGCCGGTGAAGCCCGGCGAGCAGCTGGCGACGCCGTTCGACAAGACGCGGCCGGCCAACGACCCGGAATTCTTTGCGCTCGGTCAGCTCGAGGTGAACAAGGACATGATCCGCAAGTATGAAACCGGAGACGGCGTCACCGGCCCCTACGGCCACATGCTCAACTTCAAATCGAAGGACAAGATGCTCTATGTCAAGAAATAGCGCCTTGATCCTCATCCTATGCGCCGGTGCGCTGTCGGGCTGCGCCGCGGACTATCTGAACCATTACGACACGGTGACCTTGGCCGCCGGCGACACGCAGAAATACAATTCGCTGCTGCAGACGGTCGATCCGCTCAATCCGGCCTCCAGGAACACACATATCGAAGGCGATGGCACGCGGGCTGCCGCCGTTGTCCGAGCCTACAAATTTCCGCCGCCGCCACCGCCACCGCCGGCGATCACGGTCAATGTCGGCGGGTCGGGTGTGACAAAGCAGTGAACTGAACGGAAGGATGCGGAGGGCGCCGGGCATGCGAGGGGCCCTTGCGCAGGAAAGCAGAGAGTAAGGTCATGTTGGGGACCATTCGTGCCTTCTGGAAAGATCAACGCGGCGTAGCGATGATCCTGGTGGCCATCATGCTGCCCGTGCTTATCGGTTTCTCGGTGCTGGCCATCGACATGAGCCGGGTCAACGGGCTTCACAACGATCTGCAGAAGGGTATCGACGCGATGGCGCTGGCCGCCGCGGCGGAACTGGACGGCAATGCGGATGCGATCACCCGGGCCAACCGGGCCGTTACCAGCCTTCTGGCCAACAAGACGCTGTTTTCGACATCGGGCGATCATCCAATCGTCTTGGCTGACGTCACGGTCACCTATCTGACCGGCATACCGGCGAGCGATGACATTACCCTGACTGCCGCTGGTGTCGACTCAAATGCCGTGAATTGGGCCAGCACCGATCCCAAGGCTGTAAAGTTCGCGGAGGTGACTGTGAACGCATCGGGTGCGACGGACGGCGCGGGCGCCTTCGCGACGATTTTTCCAGCCAGCTTCGTCGGCAGCACCGACAAAATGGACGTGCGGCCACAAGCGGTGGCGGGATTCACCAACGCGTTGTGCCAGTTTACGCCGATGTTCATCTGCAATCCCTATACAAGTCTGGGCGCATTGCAGACTGCGATTTCAGGGACCAGCAAGCCGATGATCTGGCTCAAGGAGCAGCAAGGCGGAAACAATGCTCAATATGGCCCTGGCAACTATGGCTTCCTTGCAACACCGGAGGGAGACAAGTCGACTCAAAAACTGACTGAAATGTTTGCCGTGACCAGTCCAGCGGCTTGCTTCAGCCAGAATGGGGTCACAACCCGCCCGGGCAATATCCCTCCGGTAAACGATGGCATCAACACGCGCTTCGACATCTATCCCAATGGCAATAGCGGCAAGCTGGATCCCACGGATGCTCCGCCAGCTCCGAATGTCCGAAAAGGCATGGTTGTTTCGCCCGGCAAGAACTGCAGCTATAGTGCACCCAACAGCGGGCAAGCCAATAATTACAAGGCTTTGCCTCGGGATAATTGCTTCTATTCTGGCGGCTGCACTCAGGCGGGCGTGCTCGGGAATGGCGCCTGGGATTTTGCTGGCTACTGGTCCGTGAACCATGGCAATGCCAGCACTACCGGTGTGATAACGTCCTGCGGCGCAAGCCCCAGCCGCTATTGCGTCTACAACTACGAGATCAATAATCCTACGTTGAAAAGCGGGCAGGAGAAAACACCGCCACAGTGCAACACAACCACGCAGACAGCTGACCGCAGGCTTCTCTACGTCGCGATCATCGACTGCGTGGCCAACACCGTACAGGGCGGCAGCCAGACCTTGCCGGTGCAGGCTTTCGCCAGCGTGTTCGTGACGGAACCGGCGGGCGGGTCCCCCAACGCCGACATCTACGGCGAGTTTCAAGACATCAGCACCATCGCCGGCCAAAACACGCTGAAGAAGCTGCAGCGCAACGAAGCGCAATTGTACCGGTAGCGCCATGTTGATCAAACTCAAGCAATTCCTCCAGCGGTTCCACCACGACGAACAAGGTGCTGCCTTGGTCGAAATCGCGATCGTCACGCCGTTCGTGTTGCTGTTGTCGGCCGGTGTCTTCGAATTCTCCAACATCTTCAACACGCGCCTGCTTCTCGCAGCGGGCGTCGAGGATGCCGCGCGCTACATGGCACGCTGCAGCAGTGACTGGAATACTTGTTCAGGGTTGGCAAAAAACCTGGCCGTGAACGGGGCCGTCACGGGCGGGAGCGCGAGGGTCACCGGGTGGACCACGGGCCAAGTCACCATCACGCCAGTAGTATCGACCCCGGCGATCGATACCGCGACCGGTACCGAGCTCTATCTCAGCAGCACCACCAACGTCGTTGTCGTGGAGGTCAGCACCTCATATCCGTACCCTACGCTGGGCCTCTGGTCTTATCTTGGCTTTGCCAACTTGACGCTCACTGTGTTGCATCAGGAGCGTGTCCTCGGATGGTGATGTCGCGGGGCACGTTCTGGAGAAACCAGTCCGGCGCGACAATGGTCGAGATGGCCATTGCAATGCCCATGCTGATGACTCTGCTGCTTGGCTTCGTCGACTTTGGCTACGCCTTCTACCAATGGAATGCTGGCAACAAAGCAGTGCAGGCGGGCGCGAGACTGGCGCAGATTTCATCTCCGATCGCCAGCGGCCTTCTGCTCGAGGCAAAAACCCCCAGCAACTCGCTGGATGTGGGAAACGCGGTTCCAGCCAACACTTACAGCTATATCTGTACGGCCAGCGCCGCCGGCGCTGTATCTTGCACCTGCGGAACAGGTGCCACATGCCAGAATCTCAACGTGAACCAGGCCGCCTTCGATTTTATCTTTAACGGCAGCGCCACCCGGCCGGGAATGCTGACATTCCTGCCTACCCTCCTGAAATCCGAGGTCCAGATCCAGTATCAGGCTTCCGGCCTCGGCTACTGGACGCGCCCCAACGGGCCGGTACCCACGATCACCGTCAGCATCCAACAACATCCTTTCCAGTTTTTCTTCCTGGCCGGTTTTCTCGGTCTCGGAACCATCACCATGCCCTCCATGCTGAGCACGGTCACGGGCGAAGACATGAAGAGCACCTATCCATGAATGCCATGAACACCAAGGTTACGCCGACCAAGCGAAAGCAGGTGGCGCTGTTCTCATCCGATCCGAACTTCAAGCGCGAGGTGACGACGCGACTCGATGCGCTGGCGATCTATGACGTCCGGATTTCCGAGACGGATGACTTCCTCAAAGGCCCGCCGGCCGATACGCGCCCGGGCATCGTCATCCTCGATCTCGGCGGTGGCGAACTGCTGGCAAAGCCCGGCATCGTCGAGGCGCGCGCGCTGTGGGCAACAGTGCCGCTGATCGCGGTTTCGGACGAACTGACCTCGGAACAGACGCGCGTTCTGGTGCGCATGAACGCTTCGGACTGGCTGCACAAGCCGCTCGACGGCAAGGAACTGCTCAACGCGGTGACCTTCCACGATACCGGCAACCAGGGCACGAAAAGCCGGATCATCACCTTCATCAGCGCCAGCGGCGGCGCCGGCGCCACGACGCTGGCGCTGTCGGCGGCCGAACACCTCGCCTCGAAATCGACCGAGCGCGCGGCGTCGACCTGCCTGGTCGATCTCGATTTCCAGAGCGCCAATTGCGGCGCCTACCTCAATCTGTTCAACCAGTTCGACCTGACCGGCATCATCGGCCAGCCGGAACGGCTCGATGTCGAGCTTATGGATGTCATCAAGCTGTCGCGCCCGTCCGGCCTCACCCTCTATGCCTTCGAGCGGCCGCAGCTGCCATTCGAGCCGCAGGGCAGCGATTTCGTCTTCCGGCTTCTCGACCTCGTCGCCTACCGGTTCGACGACATCGTCATCGACCTGCCCAACATCGAAACGCCCTGGCACAATTCGGTGCTGTCGACCAGCGACGAGATCTTCATCGTCTTCGAACTCAACGTCGCTTCGCTGCGGCAAGGCAAGCGGCTCTACAAGAAGATCCGCGAACTGCGCGGCAACGCGGTCAGCATCACGCTCGTCGCCAACAAGCACAAGCGCAAATGGTTCGGGAACCATTTTTCGCGCAGCGAACTGGAGAAGATCTTCAAGGCGCCGCACATCAAATCGGTCGCGCTGGACAATGCCCTGCTGAGCGATGCCTTGAACCGGGCGATCCTGCCTTCCGAAGTGGATGGCCGCGCCCGCTTCAACAAGGATCTGAAGAAGATGTTCAAAGAGCGGCTCGATGACGCTGCCCGGTAGCTACCGGATCGCCCCAAGACTGGCCGGCGCTTGGGTGCTGGGCATCACGCTGGCGCTGTCGGTCCAGGGCCTCGCCCAGGCGCGAGCAGGGCTTTCGGACCGGCCGCCGCTGCCGGCAATGGGCCCCAGCCTGCGCAAGGCGGTCGCCTTCGCAACCACCGAGCAGCCGGGAACGATCATCATCCGCAAGAGCGAGAAGGCGCTTTACCTGGTGACCCGCCAGGGCCAGGCGCTGCGCTACCAGATCAGCGTCGGGCGTGACGGATTTGGCTGGACCGGGGTGGTGAAGGTCGGCGCCAAGACGGAATGGCCGCAGTGGCGTCCGCCCCGGGAAATGCGCGCCCGCCAGCCGGAGCTGCCGGAGCTGGTGCCGTCTGGCCCGTACAACCCGCTCGGCGCAAGGGCGCTGTATCTGCTTCGGGACGGACGCGACACGCTCTACCGCATCCATGGCACCAACGATCCCTCGGGCGTCGGGTTCGACGGCACGTCGGGTTGCTTTCGCCTTACCAACACGGATGTCATCGATCTCTTCAAGCGCGTGCCTGTCGGCACCAAGGTGGTGGTTCAATGACGACGATCAGCGACCCGGACGTACCGACCATCACCGCCGAGCCCCTTGAGCCGCAACTGCTAGACCGCGCCAGAAGCAGATCCCGGCTGGCCGTCGTGGTCGGCGTCGGATTGACGCTCTTCGCCGTGCTGAACGCGACCACCGCCGTCTATCTCTACCGGGGCATAAACGACCTGCGTACCGTGGAGGGACGTCTCGAGGAACTTGGCGCGTTCGAGCAGCGGATCGGTGCCCGGCTCGACACCGTCAACAACGGCTTCCAGAGCCGGTTCGAAAAGCTGGACAGCCAGCTGCAGGGAAGCTTCAACGAAATCAACGGCAACATAGCCCGGTTGGAAAAGAACCTTCCACCGACCGACGGTAGCGGCACGTCGAGCGTGTCCGAACCAGTCGTTGCGGCAAACAACGTCGCTGAAGCGTCTCCCAGCAGCGTGATCGCCGCGGAACCCATTGTCGATACGCCGCGGCCGCCTAAGAGGAGGATTGCCACCGCGCCCCCTGCCCCGAATCCGGGCTATCAGCGAACGGAAACCCCGGACGGCAAGGTCTATTATCGAAAGATCAATTGAGGCGCGTCGGCGTTTCCGGCGAAGCCCGAAGCGCCGGGCTAGATATCCCGCCCCAACGTCACCAGACGCAAGGCCAGGGATTCGCCGCGCAATCGCGTTTCGCGAAGGAAGGCGACGTGGCAGTACGCGCAGGCCGCGAAGCCAAGAAGGAGCACGAGGCTGTTCTGCCAGGTAAAATCGACCTTCAGGGCAAATGGAAGGCCGCTGGACATCGGAAATGCCGCCACCGTGCTCGCCGTCTCAGAATGACTGCTGGAAGCGATCATCAGCCCGGCAAAGAGCAGCGCGACGTGGTTGGCCAGGAAGAAGGCGGACGCCCGTCGCATGTGGCAAGCGCTCCAGCACGCCAGGGCCGTGGCAACCAGGATGACGGCATCGAGGGCCATCGAGCCGCCCAGATACATATCGACCTGTTGCCAGAACATCGCCGACAAGGGGCGCAGTTCCAGCCAGACCCTCCACATGGCAGGGCTGGCGGGATAGGCTCCGAGCAGCATGGTCGCTATTCGCTCGCACGCCAGAATCACCAGGATCAAAGCTGGAAAAGCGAAGAGTAATAGCGGCCTGCGCTTCATTTTATCCTCGACAATCTAACATCAGCATAGATTGCGGAGGTTGCGCGAAGCTTAACGCCGAGGCGCCACCATGGTCGTGCTTGGGAATTCGCGCAGGCACTCCTCAATTCAGCATCAGTCCGCCGTGCGGCCGCGGCATGAGCTTGGCCGAAACCGCCATCAGATTTGCAAGACGCTCGTGCGGTCTTCATACGATTGCGTTTGCATCGAGACGCCGCTTCATCTCGACTCCACACAGGCGGCGTTGGCCGAGGGCCGCAGCGCCCCTTTTTGTGCCATTTTTGCTACATTTTCCAATCTTGTGGCCGAAATCCTGGATTCAGTAACCTCTAAATTAATAATCACTCACATATTTCTTGAATTTGTTGGATAGTCGTTGGACAGGCTCAGGCTTGGTTCCGCGCTCGAAAAAGGGCGCGGGGGGAAACGTTGGGGCGGGCTAAATGAATACGACAAGCATATCGACTGTTGGGAAGCGGCTTGGTCTTTTGATGGCCGCGACGATGCTGACCTGCGCAAGTGCCAGTGCACTTACGCTCAAGGAAGCGGTCGCGGTCGCGGTCGAATCCAATCCCGAGATCGGGCAGGCCATAGAAAATCGCGAAGCAATCGAGTTCGAATTGCGGCAGGCCAAGGGGCTCTATCTTCCGAGCGTCGACCTGGAAGCGTCGGCTGGCGCCCGCCGTCTCGACAATTCCTCGCGACGCGCGCTCTCGATAGGGAATGACGCGCTCTATCCGGCGGAAACCGATCTGACGGTTTCGCAGACGCTCTATGACAACGGCGCAAGGCGCGCCGAACTCGATCGCCAGGCCTCGCGCGTCGACGGCGCGTCGTTCCGTGTCCTGGAGCGGTCGGAGTTCATCGGGCTTTCGGTTGTCCAGGACTACCTCGAATACATGCTGCAAGCTTCGATCGTGGCCGAGGCAAAGAAGAACCTGGGCTTCCATCAGGCGATTCTCCACGACATCCAGGAAGGCATTGCCGGCGGGGGCTTGAACGAAGCCGACCGGCAACAGGCCGAAGAGCGTCTGTTCGCGGCCAAGGCCCGCATGCAGGAAGCCGCGGAGGAGTTGGAAGCTTCAAGGATAAGGTTCTTCAAGACGGTCGGGAAGCCGCTGACCGATGCATCGAGGCCGGCCGATGTTTCCGGCGCGCTGCCAAGGTCGCTGGACGATGCGATTGGCCTTGCACGGGAAAACAATCCGCGGGTCCACATGGCCGATAGCGACATTGCCGCGGCGGCCTCGCTGGTGGACGCGGCCCGGGCGAAATTCGGCCCCTCGATCGTCGCCGAAGGCGTGGCTCGCGCCGGGTACGACATCGACGGCGACAATGGGGACACGTCCGACCTGCAAGCACGCCTGGTGCTGCGGTGGAATCTCTACCGGGGCGGCATCGACAAGGCCAATGAGCAGGAGCAGATCCGCCGCACCAGCGAGCAGCGGCTTGCGCTGCATCAGGTGCTGCGGGAAATCGAAGAGGCCGTTCGCACGTCTTGGGATCGCCGCTTCCGGCAAGCCGACCTGGCGAAGACCCTGAAGCTGCAGGCCGCTACCAACGAGAAGCTGGTTGCGTCCTATCGCGAGCAGTTCAAGGTCGGCCAGCGCTCGCTGCTCGATGTGCTGGACGCGCAGAACACGCGCTTCAACACGGCGACGCTGGCGGACACCGCATCCTACGCCTCTCTCTTTGCCCAATACCGGCTTCTGGCAGCGACAGGGCAGTTGCTGAAAACAATGGACATCCACCCGCCAAAGCAGGCCACTGCCTACGCACGAACCGAGTTCGCCGCACCGGAAACGGCCGACACCGAGACCTATGCGCGGACGCCATCGGAACAGAAGAATGACCTGCCGTTCGATATTCTGGCACCGGTCAGGAAAAAGTGAGCGGATGTAAGGACCGATCGAAAGTCCTTGTGGGCGGATCGTGAATCAGCAACCCAACATCCTCTCCCCGAAGGAGGCATTCAAGGCCTGCTTCTCGGCCATTGCCGGATATCTCGGCAGGCCGAGCGCGCCCACTGTGCTGTTCGCCGGCGTGCCGCTGTCGGACACGCGCATCGACATCGACGCCATCCGACATCTTGCCGAGCGCATCGGCCTTGAAATCACCGAGTTCAGCCACCGTGACTTTCTTCGCGGACGCATCGACCTCCCCGCCATCGTGTTTCGCACCAGCCAATTGCCGATTGCCCTGCTGGCCGAAACCGAGGACGGCGCATTCACCACCGCTCCCCAGGAAGACGGCCGCATAACGATCGCGAGATCCGAGCTGGCGGCCAGCTATATCAGTGGCGGCGTCTCCTTCTCGATAACCTATGCCAACGCCGCCGAAGGGATGAACGTCGGTTCGGCACCGAAGATCGAGCGGCGACATTGGCTGACGGGAACGATGGGCCCGTTCTGGCGCACCTATTCGAAGGTTATCCTGGCGGCGGTCTTCATCAACATACTGGCCATCGCCTCGCCAATCTTCACCATGAACGTCTACGACAGGATCCTGCCGAACAAGGCAATATCGACGCTCTGGGTGCTGTCGATCGGCATCGGCGCGGTCATCCTGTTCGATCTGCTTCTGAAGACCGCCAGGGCGTCCCTCATCGATTATGCCGGGCGCAAGGCCGATTTGCGCATTTCCTATATGCTGTTCGACAAAGTGCTGAACTCGTCCCTGTCGGCCCGGCCCGGCTCGACGGGCGAATACGCAAATCGGGTGACGCAGTATGAATTCGTGCGCGAATTCTTCACGTCCAACACCATCAGCGTATTCATCGACACCGCCTTCGTGTTCATCTTTCTCCTGGTCATCTATGCGATAGGCGACTGGCTGGTCATCATACCGGCGCTGGCCTTCGTGGCCGCGGTGATCGTCGGACTGATCACGCAGCGGCGCATCGGCAAACGCGTCGCGGCCTCCATGAACGAAGCCTCGCAACGGCAGGCCCTGCTGGTCGAATCCATCTCCACGCTGGAGACGATCAAGTCGCTGCGGGCCGAGGCGTATCTGCTGCGGAAATGGGGAGAGCATTCCAAGAACGCGTCCAACACGTCCGAGAAGATCAAGCAGCTCTCGGCGGCAGCCGGCAATATAACGCAGGCCATCCAGCAGCTGGTCACCGTTGCCCTGATCGTTGCAGGCGCCTATGCCTTCTCGGAAGGACACGTCTCCACCGGAGCCATCATCGGCACCGTGATGCTGGCCAGCCGGGCGGTGGCTCCACTCGGGCAGATCGCCATCACCCTATCCAGACTTCGCCAGGCAATGCTCTCCTTGCGCATGGTGAACTCGATCATGGCGCAGCCGGAGGATCGCCCCGATACGGTGGGTTTCGTCAACCGCCCCATCCGCAATGGCGCCATGGCGTTCAGGAATGTCGGCTTTGTCTATCCCGGATCCGAGAACGAGGTCCTGACCGGTCTGAACTTCTCGGTGAGGCCCGGTGAGCGCATCGGCATCATCGGCCGCATAGGTTCGGGAAAGACAACCATGGGCCGGCTGATCGGCAGGCTCTTCCTGCCGACTTCAGGCGAGTTGCTGCTGGACGGGATCGACGTCCGGCAATACCACCCGTCGGAGGTTCGCGCCGCGGTCGGCATCGTCGCTCAGGCCAACGATCTGTTTTCGGGCACCATCAAGGAGAACCTCCTGATGGCATGTCCGGAGGCGACCGACGAGCAGATCGTCGAGGCGGCCAAGGCTGCCGGCGTCGACGATTTCGTCTCTCGCCACCCGCGTGGCTACGACATGAATGTCGGCGAGCGCGGCACCAATCTCTCGGGCGGACAGAGGCAGACGATGGCGATTGCCCGTCTGTTGCTGACCAAACCGAAAATCGTCTTCCTCGACGAACCGTCGGGATCGATGGACCTGGCTTCCGAGCGGCAACTGATCAAGCAGCTCAAAGTGGCTTTCGACCGGAACACGACGCTGATCGTTTCAACCCACCGTTTCAGCATGCTCGAACTGGCCGACCGTCTTATCGTCATCGATCAAGGCAGGATCGTCGCCGACGGACCAAAGGATCAAGTGATACAGGCGCTGCAGAAAACAAGCACCTGAAGACAGACTTATTTGAACGTATTCAATGCGCTGGGACCGCAAGACATGCTTGCAAGAGAAGACCGGCCGCCGCTCTTCGCGTCGGCGTCCTTATTGATCATAGGCGCACTTTTTGTGTCCTCCGTCGCCTGGGCGTCTTTTGCCGAGGTCGACGAAATCGCGCGCGGCGAGGGCAAGGTCATACCGGCTTCCAAAACCCAGATCATCCAGGCCAGCGAGCCCGGCGTCGTTCAGGAGATCGCCGTGACGATCGGGCAGGTCGTGAAGAAGAACGATCTCATCATCCGCCTCGACAACACGATGAACACGTCCAGCCTCGGCGAGCAGCAGGCCAAGGCACGGGCGCTCGAGACACGCATCGCGCGGCTGAAATTCGAGCAGAGCGGCAATATCGACGGCCCGTTTCCCTGTCCCGCCGAAATCCAGAAAGTCGCGCCGGAAATATGCGACAACGAGCAGAAGCTGCTCGTCGCGCGCCGCGACAACTTCCAGGTCAAGCTGTCCGTTCTCAAGTCGCGTCTCGATCAGCGCCAGAATGAATTGGATGAGGCCACCGCCAACCTCGATCGTCTCACCAAAAATCTCGAAGTCAGCGACCGGGAAACGGCGCTGGTCGAAGCCATGGTCAAGAAAGGGCTGATGGCCAAGACCGAGCAGATTCGCGTCGAGCGGGAGCAGACCGAACTGCATGGGCAGTTGAACCTGGCTGGTGAAACCATCAAGAAAGCCAAGGCGGCCATCACCGAGGCCCAGCTTCAAGTCAACGAGATCGGCCTGCAGCTGCAACAGGAGGCGCTGAGCGACCTGACGCAGGCGCTCGCCGACCTTTCGGTGGTCGATGAGACCATACGTGGCGCCACCGACAAAGTGGCGCGAACGGATATCCGCTCGCCTGTAGACGGCATCGTCAACACGCTTGATGTCAACACGCTTGGCGCCTTCGTCCAGCCCGGGGCGGTCGTGGCCGGCATCGTGCCGACATCCGAGACCCTGCTGGTCGAAGCACGGGTTTCACCACGCGATGTTGCCTTCATCCGGCCGGACCAGGACGCTCTGATCAAGATAACCGCCTATGATTTCTCGATCTTCGGCGGCATCGAGGGCAAGGTTTCCAACATCACCGCCGACAGCCTGGTCGACCAGAAGACGGGCGAGCCCTACTATCAGGTGCGCGTCGCAACCGAGAGGTCGACGCTGACGCGGGACGGCAAGACCTATTCGATCATCCCCGGCATGATCTGCTCGGTCGACATCAAGACCGGACGCAAGACCATACTCACCTATCTGATGAAGCCGATCAACAAGGCCCGCGAGGAGGCAATGAGTGAGCGATAGTGCCATCTCTCCTGCCGCCGATCGCGATCGGCTGCTGCCGCCCATGGCGACAGAAGATTTCGGGCTGGAATTCCGGGTCGTGGCGCGTGGCGGCACGCGGCGCGGCATTCGCCTGGAGCGGGCGTTCTGGACCTCGCTGAAGCAGATGGCCGAAAGCCGTAAATGCACGATCGGCATGCTGATCGATGAGATCGCCGAAAGCCACGCCAACACGGGAAACCTGACATCGGCAATCCGGGTGGCGTGCATGCGAGGATTGGCCGACGAGAACCAGACCTTGCGAAGGCTGGCGTCGATCAAGACGATCAACGCCATCCTGGTCGCCTGCCCGTCACCGGCCTTTGCGCTTTCGTCGTCGAAGAGGATCCTGACCTTCAACGCGCCGTTCCAGCAATTGGTCAGGCGGCAATTGCCGGTCGCGTCAAGCGAAGATGCGCGCCACGACCTGAAGCTTGCCCTGGACCTCAATGTCGCGGACATTTTCGCGCGGCTCGACGCCAATGGCGAAACGCCGGTTGCCACGGGCTTCGTCATCGGCGCGGGCGACCGCCGCTACCGGGGGCAATTGAACGTGGCAAGGGCGCCGGTGCTCGAACCCGAGCTGCTGATGGCCTTCGTTTTCGGCGGCTAATGTCTTGGAGCTGCTACTGCTGCAGGCCCTCTCCGGGTGCGACCGTCGCAAGGCCGCCCTTGATATCGGCGACTTGGGCCGCGCCTGGCCTGGTGCCATGGATCCACGCGCGGTCGGTGCTGAACGAATACAACGGCACGTAATCTGGGAGATCGCTGTCGCGCGAGACCACATTGCTCAGGCTGTCCAGAATGAACACGCCACTGCCGGTGCTGACAGACAGAACGGCATGAAAGAAACCACGCTTGCGGTCCTGCAGGACAACAAGCGACATGCTCTGCGCCGGAATGCCGGCACGCAGCAGCGCCGCCATCTTGAGAATGGCGAAATCCTCGCAGTCGCCCGCCCGGTGCGCGAGAACTTCCGAAGGTTTGGCCCAGTAGTCCAGCTTGCCGTAAACGACGCTGTCCTTCTTGTAGGCGATGGCGTGGTTTATGCTTGAGTTGATGAAAGACAGCTTGTCGAAAAAGCGCTTGTCCTTGGCAGCGTCGACGATGGCGGTGAAGATGCTGTTCTTGCCGTCGCACCCGGTGCCGGCGGAACAGTCGACGATTGCCTTGTAGACCGGTGCCCAACGCGCGGAGACCGGAAAATTGTGCATGGACAGCGCAACCGATCCGAACACGCCGGGAATGATCGCCGCGGTCTGGATGGGATCGATCCCGGCCGGCGCCGTCGAAGAGCCGGCTTCCTGATCGATCGCAGCCGGACCGTAGCCACCGGAAACCATGCCGATCTTGTAGGCCAGGGGGGGCTGCCACGGCCGAGGCCGCAGCAGCGAAATGCCGCCCAAAGCGGGAGGCGTTTCGACCTTAGCCAGCAGCGCATCGGCAGGATCGACGCTTGCGGGGAAAGCGCTCGCGGCCGATGGCTGCGGCAGGCCCATTATGCCGATTGCCAACAGCAGCGCCTTGAACCCGGTTGTCCCCAGGGCAGATTTTTCTTTTGTCATAACGCCCACCTTCGACTGTGGACGCTAGCAATTCCGCCTCAAATTATTGGAAAGGAAGAGGGATAAGTTTCCTGTACTTGGCAATGCCTATTTTGTGTAAAATTTTATACAAACTTATACTTCTATTTACCAAGTGACCGGGGTCAGCCTCCGCCAGATGGATCGCATACCAGTTCCTGCATATCAGGTTATATGGTCCAAGTTTACCATGCATAAAAAATGCCTTAGCTCGCATATTGGAATATATGAAACGGATTGCAGGATAGTTGCAAAGTAAAGGTGGTCCCTGTCTCTTTCCGGGAAATGCCGGAGGGGTTTTGCTATGACCACCAGTAACGATTTGGACACCGTCTCTCATTCCTGGGACGAGCACTCTGAACATAACGGCCTGCAGACGCCGATCCAGGTCGCGGAAGCCGCACCGGCACAAAAGGCCGCCCCGGCAGCCGCCGAACCGGTTCCCGTCGATGTCGGCAGCGGCGCGCCCGTCAAACCCGAAGCCCCGGAGGCGAAGGCCCCGGCGGCAGCCGTGCCGCACGAATACGTGGCCGACGCCAACCATGTGGTGAAACTTCCGGCCAATGTCTCGATCGACAACATCAAGGTCGACGGCCATAACCTGGTGCTCGAGCAGGCGGACGGCTCGGTGATCGTCATCAAGGACGCCGCCCTCAACGTGCCGACCTTCATCATCGGCGATGTCGAAGTGCCGCGCGTTGCCTTGATCGCGGCCTTGGAAGCAAGCCATGTCGATGTCGCCTTTGGCGCCGACGGATCGATATCTGCGGGCCCCGGCGGTTCAACCTCTAGCGCGGGCGGAGACTTCTCGGTTCCTCCCGGCGGTATCGGCGACGGGTTCGGCCTGTCGGCGCTGTTGCCGCCGACGGATCTGGCGTTCGGCCAGCCGGATCATCGCGAGCTGTTCCCAAGTCTCATCAAGCCGAATTCCATACCGTCGATCATCGACCTGACGCCTTCCGTCGATGGTGGCGACACCATCGTCAATGAAAAGGGCCTGCCGGCAAGCTCGGGGTCGGAAGGCTCGGGCGAGGCGCAGAATCCTGCCCCCAACAGCGACCAGTCCGAGACCAACACCGGCACCTTTACCATCACCTCGCCCGATGGTGTCGCCTCGCTGACCATTGCCGGCCAGGTAATTTCGGGCGCCGCGCTTGCCAACAGCGCATCGACGCCGATCGAGATCACCACGCCGCTCGGCAATACGCTGACCATCAGCGGCTACGACGCCAGCACCGGCCAGGTGAGCTACAGCTATACGCTCGTCCACAGCGCTGCTCACCCCGGTACGGGTACCGATTCCATCTTCGACAACATGACCGTCACCGTCACGGACACCGATGGCGATGTCTCGGCACCCGGCACATTGTCGGTCCAGATTGTCGACGACGTGCCAACGGCGAACGCGGACGCCAACAGCATCGGCGCGGGCAGCCATGCGCAAATCTCGGGCAACGTGATCACGGGCGTCGGCGAGACCGACCCGTCCGCCAGCGCGGACGTGAAGGGCGCGGACGGCGCGAGCGTGACCTCGGCCTTCGGGACGGGCCCGGCGCAGGACGTGACGTCCGCAGTTACCGGAACGACGATCGCGGGTCAGTACGGAACGCTGACGCTGTATTCGGACGGCCACTATACCTATGACCGCGCGACGAACACACCGGGTGGCGTGAACGATGTGTTCCACTACACGCTGACCGATGGTGACGGCGACCAGTCAAACACTACGCTGACGATCAATATCGGCAATGAGCCGCCGACGCTGGGCGACATCCCGGCCGCTGGCGCCACCGGTGCGATCGTGTACGAGGCGGGATTGCCGAGCGGTTCGCAGCATGACGGCTCGAACGCGGTGAGCGGCACGGTCGGCTTCACCTCGCAGGATGGGGTGAACTCGGTGTCGCTGGGCGGCCACGCGCTGTCGAGCGATTCGGGCAATCCGACGACGTTTACGGACGCCGTCACGGGCGGCACGGTGAGTGCGTGGTACGCCTACACCAGCGCGACCGGCACGGGTACGATCCATTACAGCTACACGCTGACAGCGGACTACCATAGCGCGACAGGTGGCGACGGGGCCAACACTGAGGCTGCGCCCAGCTTCGCGGTCGTCGTGACCGACCTGGACAACCAGCCCGCCTCCGGAAACCTGGTGATCAATGTCATCGACGACGTGCCGACGGCGAAAGCCGACACGGACGCCGCGCAATCCGGCGAGACGGTGACGGGCAATGTCGAGACCGGCACGAGCACCCACGGCACCGGCACGGCGGACACGGCGGGAGCCGACGGGATCGCCTCGATCGCCTGGGCGGGTTCGGTAACCAACGGCGGCGTGACGACGGTAACGGGCGCGTATGGCGTGCTAACGGTCTTCGCCAATGGCGATTACAGCTATCACGCCAACCCCAATGCGACGACGGGCAATGACGTCTTCAATTATACGATCACGGACGGCGACGGCGACAATTCGCTGGCCACGCTGACGATCACGGTGGCCAACGGCCAGCCGCAGGTATCGCCCGCGGCCGCTACGGTCGACGAGAGCGGCCTCGACACGACGCCGCCGGCCGGTGACCTGGGTCCAGGGACGGTAGACGGCTCGCATGCGGGCGACGGCTCGGAGACGACGAAGGGCACGCTGACCTTCTCGGACCCCGACGGCGCGACGGTGACCGGCATTGCATCAGGCAATGTCGGCAGCGACGTGAGCGGCAATGTCGGCGCGAACATCAATGGAACGTACGGCATCCTTCACGTCAACGCGGATGGCACCTACACCTATACGCTGACCAATCCGGAAGCGAATGTTCCCGCGGGCAACGACGGCACCAACGTGCAGCCCGGACAGGACGTGTTCACCTATACGGTCAAAGACGGTTTTGGGAACACCAGCACTTCGACGATCACGATCTCTATCAAGGATGACGTGCCGACGGCGCATAATGACACGGACGCGGCACAATCCGGTGAGAAGGTAACGGGCAATGTAGAGACCGGCACGAGCACCCACGGGACAGGCGCGGCTGACACGGCGGGCGCGGACGGGATCGCCTCGATCGCATGGGCGGGTTCGGTAACCAACGGCGGTGTGACGACAGTAACGGGCACGCACGGCGTACTGACGGTCTTCGCCAATGGCGACTACAGCTATCAGGCCACCCCGAACACGCCGACTGGCAATGACGTCTTCAATTACACGATCACGGACGGCGACGGCGACACGTCGCCGGCGACGCTGACGATCGAAGTAACCGGCAGCCAGCCGCGTGTGGTGGCAGAGATCGCGACGGTGAACGAGGCGGGCCTCGACACGACGTCGGCGGCCGGCGACCTGGGCCCCGGGACGGTTGACGGCTCGCATGCAGGCGACGGCTCGGAGACCAAGTCGGGCACATTGACATTCTCGGATCCAGACGGAGCGACGGTGACCGGCGTTGCATCTGGCAATGTCGGCAGCGACGTCAGCGGCAATGTCGGCACGAACATCAACGGCACGTACGGCATCCTGCATGTAAACGCGGATGGCAGCTACACCTACACGCTGACGTCGCCGGAGGCGAATGTTCCGGCGGGCAACGACGGCGCCAACTTGCAGCCCGGGCAGGACGTGTTCACGTTCACGGTGACCGACGGCCTTGGCAACACATCGACGTCGACCATCTCAATCAATATCCTGGACGATGTTCCCTCGATAACGCCCAGCGGTACGGCAGCGCCGACGCTGAGCGTCGACGAGAGCTTCATTCCGGTGATCGGCTCGGTCGGCGGCGGCGGCGGCAACGTCTCGTCCGGCAACTTCGCCGCCAACTTCGTGGTGACGCCGGGCGCGGACGGACAGTCCGGCTCGACCGCCTATTCGCTGACCATCAACAATTCCACGACCACCCTGGTCGACTCGCTCACCGGCACGCCGGTGACGCTGGTGCAGAACGGGGCGGGCGAAGTCGACGGCAAGGATGGCCTTGGCCATACCGTCTTCACGCTGACGGTCGACGCCACCGGCAAGGTGACGATGACCGAACTGCGCGGCGTGCACCAAGGCTCGGGCGAGACCCCCGACACCAGCGAAGGCACCCTGCTGGGTACCGGCCTGGTCTCGGTGACCGCGACCGTGACCGACAATGACGGCGACAAGGCGAGCGCCAGCATCGACCTGGGCGGCCAGATCACCATCCATGACGACGGCCCGCTGGTCTCGGCCACCGGCTCGGCGCCGACGCTGAGCGTCGACGAGAGCTTCATTCCGGTGATCGGCTCGGTCGGCGGCGGCGGCGGCAACGTCTCGTCCGGCAACTTCGCCGCCAACTTCGTGGTGACGCCGGGCGCGGACGGACAGTCCGGCTCGACCGCCTATTCGCTGACCATCAACAATTCCACGACCACCCTGGTCGACTCGCTCACCGGCACGCCGGTGACGCTGGTGCAGAACGGGGCGGGCGAAGTCGACGGCAAGGATGGCCTTGGCCATACCGTCTTCACGCTGACGGTCGACGCCACCGGCAAGGTGACGATGACCGAACTGCGCGGCGTGCACCAAGGCTCGGGCGAGACCCCCGACACCAGCGAAGGCACCCTGCTGGGTACCGGCCTGGTCTCGGTGACCGCGACCGTGACCGACAATGACGGCGACAAGGCGAGCGCCAGCATCGACCTGGGCGGCCAGATCACCATCCATGACGACGGCCCGCTGGTCTCGGCCACCGGCTCGGCGCCGACGCTGAGCGTCGACGAGAGCTTCATTCCGGTGATCGGCTCGGTCGGCGGCGGCGGCGGCAACGTCTCGTCCGGCAACTTCGCCGCCAACTTCGTGGTGACGCCGGGCGCGGACGGACAGTCCGGCTCGACCGCCTATTCGCTGACCATCAACAATTCCACGACCACCCTGGTCGACTCGCTCACCGGCACGCCGGTGACGCTGGTGCAGAACGGGGCGGGCGAAGTCGACGGCAAGGATGGCCTTGGCCATACCGTCTTCACGCTGACGGTCGACGCCACCGGCAAGGTGACGATGACCGAACTGCGCGGCGTGCACCAAGGCTCGGGCGAGACCCCCGACACCAGCGAAGGCACCCTGCTGGGTACCGGCCTGGTCTCGGTGACCGCGACCGTGACCGACAATGACGGCGACAAGGCGAGCGCCAGCATCGACCTGGGCGGCCAGATCACCATCCATGACGACGGCCCGCTGGTCTCGGCCACCGGCTCGGCGCCGACGCTGAGCGTCGACGAGAGCTTCATTCCGGTGATCGGCTCGGTCGGCGGCGGCGGCGGCAACGTCTCGTCCGGCAACTTCGCCGCCAACTTCGTGGTGACGCCGGGCGCGGACGGACAGTCCGGCTCGACCGCCTATTCGCTGACCATCAACAATTCCACGACCACCCTGGTCGACTCGCTCACCGGCACGCCGGTGACGCTGGTGCAGAACGGGGCGGGCGAAGTCGACGGCAAGGATGGCCTTGGCCATACCGTCTTCACGCTGACGGTCGACGCCACCGGCAAGGTGACGATGACCGAACTGCGCGGCGTGCACCAAGGCTCGGGCGAGACCCCCGACACCAGCGAAGGCACCCTGCTGGGTACCGGCCTGGTCTCGGTGACCGCGACCGTGACCGACAATGACGGCGACAAGGCGAGCGCCAGCATCGACCTGGGCGGCCAGATCACCATCCATGACGACGGCCCGCTGGTCTCGGCCACCGGCTCGGCGCCGACGCTGAGCGTCGACGAGAGCTTCATTCCGGTGATCGGCTCGGTCGGCGGCGGCGGCGGCAACGTCTCGTCCGGCAACTTCGCCGCCAACTTCGTGGTGACGCCGGGCGCGGACGGACAGTCCGGCTCGACCGCCTATTCGCTGACCATCAACAATTCCACGACCACCCTGGTCGACTCGCTCACCGGCACGCCGGTGACGCTGGTGCAGAACGGGGCGGGCGAAGTCGACGGCAAGGATGGCCTTGGCCATACCGTCTTCACGCTGACGGTCGACGCCACCGGCAAGGTGACGATGACCGAACTGCGCGGCGTGCACCAAGGCTCGGGCGAGACCCCCGACACCAGCGAAGGCACCCTGCTGGGTACCGGCCTGGTCTCGGTGACCGCGACCGTGACCGACAATGACGGCGACAAGGCGAGCGCCAGCATCGACCTGGGCGGCCAGATCACCATCCATGACGACGGCCCGCTGGTCTCGGCCACCGGCTCGGCGCCGACGCTGAGCGTCGACGAGAGCTTCATTCCGGTGATCGGCTCGGTCGGCGGCGGCGGCGGCAACGTCTCGTCCGGCAACTTCGCCGCCAACTTCGTGGTGACGCCGGGCGCGGACGGACAGTCCGGCTCGACCGCCTATTCGCTGACCATCAACAATTCCACGACCACCCTGGTCGACTCGCTCACCGGCACGCCGGTGACGCTGGTGCAGAACGGGGCGGGCGAAGTCGACGGCAAGGATGGCCTTGGCCATACCGTCTTCACGCTGACGGTCGACGCCACCGGCAAGGTGACGATGACCGAACTGCGCGGCGTGCACCAAGGCTCGGGCGAGACCCCCGACACCAGCGAAGGCACCCTGCTGGGTACCGGCCTGGTCTCGGTGACCGCGACCGTGACCGACAATGACGGCGACAAGGCGAGCGCCAGCATCGACCTGGGTGGCCAGATCACCATCCATGACGACGGCCCCTCGATAACGCTGAGCGGGGCGGCGGCGCCGATACTGAATGTGGACGAAAGCTATTTGGCGAATGGCTCGACGCCAAACGCGGCTCTGACGGCAGCTACGGCCGCCTTTGCGGGGATGTTCACAGTGGTGCAGGGCGCCGATGGCGCGACCACCAGCTACGGCGTGAGCGTCTCCTCGCAGGGCGTGACCTCCAACCTGATCGACTCGGCCACGGGCCAGGCAGTGGTGCTGACGCAGAGTGGCGGCACTGTTTCGGGCTATGTCACAGGCCACAGCGGCGATGCCGCCTACCTGGTGTTCACACTCGCGGTCGACACAGCTAGCGGCCAGGCGACGCTGACAGAGTTCCGCTCCGTCCACCAGAATACCGCAGACAATCCAACGGACACCTCCGAAGGCATCAGCCTGACCTCAGGCCTGGTGACACTGACGGCGACGGTGACTGATGGGGATGGCGACAAGGCCTCGCAGTCGCTCGACCTCGGCTCGAAGGCCACGTTCCATGACGACGGCCCGTCGCTAGGTTCCTTCACTTCGGGCACGATCCCGAACGAGGTTGGGTCGGTCGCGGGCTTCTTCTCGCTTGTACCGGGTGCGGACGGCATTGATCACTTCAACATAGTTGGGCCCGCGATCGCAGGCCTGACCTATAACACCACGACCGCGTTGGACGGTACCACCACCCTGCATGCTATGTCGGGTGCGACGGAAGTGTTCGACCTCACAGTAAGATCGGATGGCACCTACGAGTTCGACCTTATCAAGCCTGACGCCGGCACTACGATTACCTACTCGCTGCAAAATCTTCCGGCTGGCGGGCCAAACTGGCGCGAGACCACCGACGGCCACATCGAGTTCTCAAGCTCGGGCGGCATCAATTCCAACAACAACGGGTTTGGCGTAGCAAACTCCTTCGTTGGCGGAAATGAATCCTTCACGATGGAGTTCCACACGCCCGGGACCGGGATTGGTGTCGACAATCCGCCTAGCACCAATGCCGAGTTGAATGACTCAGTGAGTCTCGTCGTCAATTCCCTGAACGGCGCGGGTGGAACCTACCATTGGGTTGCGACCAATACCCTTACCAACACGACCGAGTCCGGCGACATCTCTATCACGTCGACCGGCACATTCCTGATTGATCCATCCATCAGCTTCAACCAGCTGCAGGTCAGCGCTGTCAACGTCTCCGGGCAAGGGGCTCAGTTTTCGAATATCTCGCTTACACACAACGTCCTGCCCCAAGATCAGAATTTGGCTTTCACGATCTCAGCAACGGACAAGGATGGTGACACCACAGGTACGCAGGCTCTTGGCGTTCATGTGGTCGCAGGGGATGGCTCGGGCAACTACACCCTTACAGGGACGGCGGGCAATGACGTGATCGCCGGCAGCACTCATACCGACGCCATCTCGGGAGGCGGCGGAAACGACATTGTCGACTATAGCGGCAGCATCGGGGCAATCTCGATCCATCTTGCCGACGACGGCCATGCGTCGGGTGCGCCAGCAGACCCCAATAACCCGGCGGCCGGAACGATCGGCGGTGGCGACGCCGCAGGCGATACGCTTACCGGCATCGAGGGGCTGATCGGCGGCTCCGGTAACGATCATCTGTTCGGCAACGCCCTTGCCAACTATCTCGCGGGTGGCGCCGGTAACGACACGCTCAACGGCGGCGGCGGCAACGACATCCTTGTCGGCGGCGCCGGTCAGGACACGCTGACCGGCGGCACGGGGGCCGATACGTTCAAACTCGACCACCTCGACATCAAGGATCTCATCAGCGACTACAGCGGCGTGGGCGGCGACGGCGACAAGATCGACCTGACTACGCTCTTCGACACAGCGCCGGCTGGCAACATCAGCAACTACGTGCACTACAACAGCGGCACGGGGGCGCTGAGCGTGGACACCAGCGGCTCGGGTAACCCCGCCAATTTTGTGGATGTGGCGCAGCTCACGAACACGCCAGCCGCTGGCACGATTACGATCCTTTACGACGACAACACGCATGCACAGCACACGGCCACGATTTAGCACTTATGCGTGGCCGTGCTCCCGTGCTACATATTAGCGAAGAATAAAATTGCGGTTTGGAGAGGGACTTAAATGAAGCGTTGTGCAAAATTGCTGGCTTCGGCCGCGCTGCTGTTGCTGGCTGGATCGACGGGCTTCGCCGCCGACATCATCGAAGGCCCGACGGGCGACTATTGCCGCGTCGTGGGGACGTCCAACCTGGTGCTGAACGACAACATCGTCGATCTCAAGCAGCAAGTGGTCAAGCTGATGGACGAGTCGGTCGCCGTCGCCAACAGTTCGGAGTGGATCAATTCATCCCGACCTGCCTTCGTCTGGGCATCGGAAGCCAAGGTCGCCTGCGGCATGGCCTATGGCTATCTGAAGACGAACTACAAGGACGAAGACACGCTCAACAAATGCGAGTGTTTCCACGACCGCATGGTCGAGTACATGCACTGACCGGATCGGCCGCGCCTGCTGGCCGCCATTACCACACGGACCAATTTTGAAGGCGATCACCGCAACGGTCGCCTTGGTCTGTTTGCAACCCCTTGGGAAGCCAGACGGATCATAGTGCTGAGAGCCGCTTTCCGGGCGACTAAAGAACCGCAAGACGGCACGGCAAGTCCGCCGTAACATGGATTGAGGACCAGACCGGGTCATACCCGGCGGCAGACAGGGTGGGGACGATCATGGAAGCAGGCCGGCAGGTCCGCAATCCCTGGATTTGGGCACTGGCCCTGGGGCTCGCCATGACAGCGTCGGGTTGCCAGTCGAAAGGCGGCGTTTCGGAAGTGCTCGACCCGGCGACGATCGCAGCGCCCGCGGTCCAGAATGGCGCCTCCGGCTCTAGTCCGGCCCCGGCGACCCAGTCGCTTGGCACCGGCTCGACCAAAGTCACGATGTTGCTGCCCTTGTCCGCCTCGGGGACGTCAGGGGAAACCGGCCGCAAGATGCGCGACGGGGCCAGGCTGGCGATGACCGATATCGGCAATGGATTGCTGACGCTGACGATACAGGACACCAAAGGCGACAGCGCACAGGCCGGAAAACTGGCGGTGCAGGCGATCACGACCGGATCCAAGGTCGTCATCGGTCCGACCGAGCTGCCGGCGGCCCAGCATATTGCCACGCTGTCGGGTTCGAAACGGCCACCGGTTCTGGCGCTTGCCGACAATTTCGCGGGTGGCGCCGGGGTTTACGCGGTGCGCCTCAGCGAAGCCGACAGCGCTGCGGCGGGTGCGGCGGGACTCGCCGCGAAAGGCCGCAAGAAGTTCGTATTGCTGGTCGCGGAAGGCTCGAACGCCAGCGTCGTGGAGAAGCGGGTAGCGAACGGCCTCAGCATCTATGGCGCGACGCTGGCGGTCACTCTGCCCTATTCGGCCGGCGACGGTGGCGCGAAAGCGATCGATCAGATGGGCTCAATCGTGGACGCTCCCGACGCGGTCATCGTTGCCAGCGGCGACGGCAGCCCAGCGGCTGTCCTTGCCGCCCTCAAATCAAAGGGCATTCCAGGAAAGGCGGTTTCGGTGGTCGGAACGGACCGCTGGCTGGAGCACCCCATGGATCCGCTGTTCGAGGGTGCCTACATCGCCACGCTCGATCCCGGTGAAACCGGACCGATCGCCGACCGCTTCAGGACGACATACAACTACCCGGCTGACGTCGATGTGGCCTATGCCTATGATATGGTCGCCCTGACAGCGGGGATTGCCAGCGCGGTCGGACCCGATGGCTTCAGCAAGCAGGTCCTCGAAAACCCGAACGGCTTTCGCGGATCGACAGGTTTGTTCCGCTTTCGCGCTGACGGTTCCAGCCAAAGATCGATGCCATTCTATCGGATAGAAAAGGGTGCGCTCAAACTGGTTGCCAAATCGACGTCGGGTTTCTGACCGGCTGCTGGCGGAACGTTGCTCGAACGCAGCACTCGCCTGATGGGCTGGCATGCCCGCCTTGCAATCGGAAGCCTCGAGCTCATGGTCGGAATTGTCCTGATCATGTGGGCCGGAGCCTTGCCTACTCTTGATCGGCCGGTCCCCGCGCCATCCCTGGAAACTGCCGGCAAGCCGGCGAAACAGGCAGATGCGGCCATTCGTAACAGGCAATTGCAGGAACCGGCACGGCGGATCGCCGAGAGCCTGATCGCCCCACCGCCGGTCGACCTGTCGGAAATCGAGCGGATCGAAGCGCGGCCGCCGCTCGGAGACCTGGGACTAGCGGTCCGTCCCAGGACACCGATGCCGAAGGACTGGCGCGAAACCCGGCTCTACAGTCCGATCGCAACATCGTCGGCGACGTTCGAATCGATGGGGTGGAAGGTGACCATCAGCGGGGCTCAGGACATCGACGTCGACCAGACCTGTTCGTTTCGCGACGAGACCTGGCCCTGCGGCCAGCGGGCCCGCGCGGCCTTCAATGCCTGGCTGCGGGGCCGCGCGCTCAACTGTTTTCTGCCGCCGGAAACCGAGCGTTTCGCCATCGCCGCACCGTGCCGGCTGGGCAAGCAGGATGTCGGCGCCTGGCTTGTCGCCAATGGCTGGGCGATGGCGCTGCCGGGCGGCATCTACGGCAAGGCGGAAGCAGTTGCCAGGGATGCCGGGATGGGTGTCTTCGGGCCGCCGCGATAGAGGAGGCCGGGAAGTCCCGGTCGCCGCAGTCGCAGACGACAGGGACAGATCGGCCGCGTCAGGCACCGATTGTTCAGCAATCCCCGACGTTTCACCTGGCCGTCAATGCGCTGTGTTTCCCGGCAAACTGGCTTCGTCCGGAGCCTGGTGAAGACCCATTTGGCCTTTTTTCATCAAATTGTACGGTTCGGCGAAACCGAAATTACGGTAGCCAGGCCTTATATACCAGCCGACCTGACGGGAGATTTGCCAATGACGAAACCGATGGCGACCGCCACTGCCGAGCCCTGGAAGCACGTTGCATGGCTGGCATTCCTGGGAACCGCCGGGAGCCTCGGCCTTTCCCTTGGCCTCAACTACCTGCTCTTGTTCAGCGATGCGCTGACGCCGTTTGGCCGCAGCATGGTCACCGCCGGGCTGCTGCCGGTGATCATCGGTCTGCCGCTGTTCGCGCTGATCGGCTGGAACCGGGTCGAAATCCGCCGCTACCAGCAGGAACTCAACAGGTCCGGGACCTATGATGGGCTGACGGGCTGCCTGAACGGGCCGGTTTTCACGTCGATGGTCGAACGGCGGGCGGCCAGGCGATCGGGGCCAGGACCACGCTCGGGCGCCTTCCTGATCATTCATCCCGAACACCTTCGGTCCATCAACATGCGCTTTGGCCTCGAATGGGGCGACGAGGCCTTGCGGCTCATCGTCTCGACCATTCAATCATCGGTGCGCGAGGAGGATCTGATCGGACGCATCGGCGCTTCGATGTTCGGGGTCTTCCTTGCTGGCGCGACCGAAGCAGAGGCCGAGGAAATCGGCGAGCGTATCCGGAGGCGTGTCGCGCAAGTCTATTTCGCGCCCAAGGGAACCGAGGATGTCCTCGCCATCAAGGTTGGCGGCGTGATGCTGGAGAACGAGATGGAGTTCTCGGACATGTTCCGGTCCGCCGAACAGCACCTGTCCGACGCGCAGGATGAAGCCGGCTTCGAACTGGCGCATCTCAACAGTTGACATTAGCCGGCGCACCAGAGCAGGCAATTGAAAGAACTGGGGAAATCTGGTGCTGCGAGAGAGGATTGAACTCTCGACCTCTCCCTTACCAAGGGAGTGCTCTACCACTGAGCTACCGCAGCCGCCGATGGCGGGGCTTCTGCCATATCGAACCGGCAAGCGCAAGGCCAAGAACAACGCTTCTGTGAAAGCCTTTGCCGGATAGCTTTCAATGACATGGCAGCGCCACAATGTTGGCTATTCCTGAATGGGGTATCGGCTATGAGCCAGCCGGGGCGGAACGATGGGCGACAAGGCAAATCCAGCGAAAAAAGGCGGCACGGACCGCAAGGACCGCCTCGCCGAGCAGTTGCGCGCCAATCTGCAGAAACGCAAGGCGCAGTCTCGCTCGCGCCGTATCGGCGAGGCCGACCAGCGGCCGGATGGGCTCGCTTCGGCAAAGGAAATGCAGAAAGATTAACTCAAATCGGCCACTCTTGGCTCGGGGTGGGCGAAATCCTATTTCTTGAACCAGAGTGGCCAATGGTCTAGACGGGCCGATACTCAAACGATTGAACCGGCTTTTTTGGCCGAGAGGGACTTTTCCATGGATCGCATCAGAATTGTCGGCGGCAACAAGCTTGCCGGAAGCATTCCGATCTCGGGCGCGAAAAACGCGGCCCTGCCACTGATGATCGCCTCGCTTTTGACCGACGACACGCTGACGCTCGAAAACGTGCCGCATCTGGCCGATGTCGAGCAGCTGATCCGGATCCTCGGCAATCACGGCGTCGATTACTCGGTCAATGGCCGCCGCGAAAAGCAGAATGAAGGCTATTCGCGCACCATCAACTTCTCCGCCCGCAACATCGTCGACACGACGGCGCCTTACGAACTGGTGTCGAAGATGCGGGCATCGTTCTGGGTGATCGGGCCGCTGCTGGCCCGCATGGGCGAGGCCAAGGTGTCGCTGCCCGGCGGCTGCGCCATCGGCACGCGCCCGGTCGACCTGTTCCTCGAAGGCCTGCAGGCGCTCGGCGCCGATCTCGACGTCGACACCGGCTATGTCATCGCCAAGACCAAGAATGGCCGCCTGATCGGCAACCGCTATGTGTTCCCCAAGGTCTCGGTCGGCGCCACCCATGTGCTGATGATGGCGGCTTCGCTGGCCAAGGGCGAGACGGTGCTGGAAAACGCCGCCTGCGAGCCCGAAATCGTCAACCTCGCCGAATGCCTCAACGCCATGGGGGCCAGGATTTCCGGCGCCGGCAGCCCGACCATCACCATCGACGGCGTCGAATCGCTGTCGGGGGCGCGCGTGCGCGTCATCCCCGACCGCATCGAGACCGGCACCTATGCCATGGCCGTCGCCATGACCGGCGGCGACGTCGTGCTCGAGGGCGCGCGGCCGGAGCTGCTGCAGACAGCGCTGGACGTGATTTCGCAGACTGGCGCGGAGATCACGCAGACCAATTCCGGCATTCGCGTCAAGCGCAACGGCGCCGGCATTTCGCCGGTCGACGTGACGACGGCGCCCTTCCCGGCCTTCCCTACCGATCTGCAGGCGCAGTTCATGGGCCTGATGACCATGGCCAAGGGCAAGTCGCGCATCACCGAGACGATCTTCGAGAACCGCTTCATGCACGTCCAGGAACTGGCCCGGCTCGGCGCCCACATCACGCTTTCGGGCCAGACGGCGATCGTCGACGGCGTGGCGAAGCTGAAAGGTGCGCCGGTCATGGCCACCGATCTTCGCGCTTCGGTGTCGCTGGTCATCGCCGGCCTTGCTGCCGAGGGCGAGACCACGGTCAACCGCGTCTACCATCTCGACCGCGGCTTCGAGCGGCTGGAGGAAAAGCTGTCCAACTGTGGCGCGGTGATCGAGCGGATTTCCGCCTGACGATCGGACGGCGGCAACCTCGAAGGAGAGTGCTCCGTACTGCCTGATCGCCCCTGCCAATATCCAAACTCGAGGCAATTGCCTCGGGCTGAAGTCGTGTCGCGGTTGCACCCGCCGGAAAGACCGCATAACAGAAGGCCCAAGAGTCAACCTTCAGGTGCGAAATCCGCATGGCAGCCCTCAAGCTCATCGCGCTCGACGATCAGGATCTGAGCATCGTTTCGGCCCATGTCCAGGACGCCGTGCTGAAAGTCAGTGACATGGAATTCCTGCCCGCGGCCAAGCGCTTCGTGCTGACCATGAACCGTTTCGTCTGGGAGGCGAAGTCGGGCCTGTTTCGCCAGCACAATGAGCGGCGGCAGGCCGTGCTGCATTTCGACCGGGTGCTGGGCGCCAAGACCAACGGCATCGCCCGCGACAAGCCGGCCGAGGTGCTGTCACTGCTGGCCATCAGCTTCATCGAGATCAGCAAGCCCGCTGGCATCGTCGAGCTGATCTTTTCGGGCGGCGGCACCATCATGCTCGATGTCGAGTGCA
This sequence comes from Mesorhizobium erdmanii, assembly GCF_013170725.1. NCBI lineage: Bacteria > Pseudomonadati > Pseudomonadota > Alphaproteobacteria > Hyphomicrobiales > Phyllobacteriaceae > Mesorhizobium > Mesorhizobium erdmanii. Next base: position 5,928,438 of record NZ_CP033361.1, read on the forward strand.
TCGAGGCTCGCCTCGCCGACATCGGCGGCGCGTGGGAAGCCACGTCACGCCCCGTCCACAAGGCTTGAGCGACCGATGGCCATCACGCTCCGCCAGTCCGACGCCGATTTCGAGCAGCGCTTCGCCGCCTTCCTGACGACCAAGCGGGAAGTATCCGCCGATGTCGAGGCCGCGGTGCGCGAAATCATCGCGCGGGTACGCGCCGAGGGCGATGCGGCGCTGCTCGATTATTCCAGCCGATTCGATCGCGCCGACTTGAAGAGCGTCGGCATTGCCGTCTCGAAGGCCGAAATCGCCCGCGCCTATGACGGCGCCGATGCGCAGACAATCAAGGCGCTCGAATTCGCGCGCGACCGCATTCGCGCCTATCACGAGCAGCAGCTTCCGAAGGACAATCGCTATACCGATGCCGCCGGGGTGGAGCTCGGCTGGCGCTGGACGGCGATCGAGGCCGTCGGCCTCTACGTGCCGGGCGGCACCGCGAGCTATCCGAGCTCGGTGCTGATGAATGCCATACCGGCCAAGGTTGCCGGCGTCGACCGCATCGCCATCTGCGTGCCCGCCACCGGCGGCGCCATACCGCCGCTGGTGCTGGTGGCCGCCGATATTGCAGGCGTCAGCGAAATCTATCGCGTCGGCGGCGCCCAGGCGATCGCTGCCCTCGCCTATGGCACCGAAACGATAAAGCCGGTGGCCAAGGTGGTCGGCCCCGGCAATGCGTATGTCGCGGCGGCCAAGCGCCAGGTGTTCGGCACGGTCGGCATCGACATGATCGCCGGCCCTTCGGAAGTGCTCGTGGTGGCCGACGGCAACAACAATCCGGACTGGATCGCGGCCGACCTGCTCGCCCAGGCCGAACACGACGTGTCGGCGCAATCGATCCTGATCACCGACGATCCGGCCCTCGGCAAAGCGGTCGAACAGGCGGTCGAACGCCAGTTGCGGAGCCTGCCGCGCGGCGAGACGGCGGCGGCGAGCTGGCGCGATTTCGGCGCGGTGATCGAGGTCGCGACCATCGAGGCCGCGCTGCCGCTGGTCGACCGCATCGCGGCCGAACATGTCGAGCTGGCCATCGACGATGCCGAAGGCTTCCTGGCGCGGATGCGCAATGCCGGCGCCGTCTTTCTCGGCCGCCACACGCCGGAGGCCATCGGCGACTATGTCGGCGGCTCCAACCACGTGCTGCCGACCGCGCGCTCGGCGCGCTTCTCGTCTGGCCTGTCGGTGCTCGACTTCGTCAAGCGCACCTCGGTGCTGAAACTCGGGCCGGAGCAATTGCGCCTGCTGGCGCCGCCGGCGATCACGCTTGCCAAGGCGGAAGGCCTCGACGCGCATGGCCGCTCCGTCGCCATACGGCTGAACATGTAGGCTGCGATGACGGGCTCCGGTCATAGCGCAAAGCTGATCGATGTCGAACTCGATGAATCGATCGGCCGTTCGACGCCCGATGTCGAGCATGAGCGGGCGGTGGCCATCTTCGACCTGATCGAGGAGAACAGTTTCCAGCCCGTCAACGACAGCGGCGCCGGTCCCTACCGGCTGAAACTGTCCCTGGCCGAGCAGCGCCTGGTCTTCGCCGTGGCGCGCGAGGATGGCACCGCGGTAGTCACTCACATCCTGTCGCTGACGCCGCTCCGGCGCATCGTCAAGGATTACTACATGATCTGCGAAAGCTATTACGACGCCATCCGGTCCTCGACGCCGAGCCATATCGAGGCGATCGACATGGGTCGGCGCGGTTTGCACAATGAAGGTTCGCAGACGTTGATGGACCGGCTCGCCGGCAAGATCGAAATCGACTTCGACACGGCGCGACGGCTGTTCACGCTGGTCTGCGTGCTGCACTGGCGGGGCTAGCCCTGGTACCCGGCGCCCTGCCCCGCTCGATCCTGTTCCTGTGCGGCATGAATGCCGTGCGCTCGCCGATGGCCGAGCAACTGGCGCGACGGATGTTGCCCGCCACCATTTTCGTCGCCTCGGCCGGCGTGCGCGCCGGCGAGCGTGACCCGTTCGTCGACGCGGTGCTGGCCGAGGATGGCCTGACTCTGGGCGAACGCCATCCCAGGACGCTGGACGACCTCGAGGACGGCTATTTCGACCTGATCGTCACGCTGGCGCCGGAGGCGCACCATGCCGCGCTGGAGCTCACCCGCTCGCTCGCCGTCGAGGTCGAATACTGGCCGACACAGGACCCTACCGGTGCCGGCGGCACGCGCGAGCAGATCATGGCGGCCTACCGCGACGTGCGCGAGCGGCTGAAGTTGCGCATAAGCCGACGTTTTCTGCCTTCAGACGCAAAAAACGCAACGGATTAAGCGTGTTCACAAGCGCACGATTATCATATAGGTTCCGCCGAAATTCCGGCTAGAGTCGGATGATTTCAGGTCTGTTCGACCTGGTATCTGAATCCGCCTCTAGATCAAACAAATAGAGCGCCGGAACTGCCATCCAAGCAAAGGTATCGAATGCCGAAGGAAGAAGTCCTCGAGTTTCCGGGTGTCGTGACGGAATTGTTGCCCAACGCGATGTTCCGGGTAAAGCTCGAAAACGAACACGAAATCATCGCCCATACGGCCGGCCGCATGCGCAAGAACCGCATCCGCGTGCTGACCGGCGACAAGGTTCTGGTTGAGATGACGCCATACGACCTGACCAAGGGCCGCATCACCTACCGCTTCAAGTAAGATCAAGGCCCGACTGGTTCGCGATGAGCATTTTGCAGAAGCTGGTGCTTGCCTCGGGTTCGCCGCGCCGCATCGAACTCTTGCAGCAGGCCGGCATCGAGCCGGACCGGATCCTGCCAGCCGATATCGACGAAACGCCGCTGCGTGCCGAGCATCCACGTTCGCTGGCCAAGCGGCTGTCGAAGGAAAAGGCCGAGAAGGCGTTCGCGTCGCTGAAGGCAGAGACGGAGCATGCGCCAAGCTTCGTGCTGGCCGCCGACACGGTGGTCGCGGTCGGCCGGCGCATCCTGCCCAAGGCCGAAACGCTCGATGATGCCGCCAACTGCCTCGGGCTGTTGTCCGGCCGTTCGCACCGTGTCTATTCCGGCATCTGCCTGATCACCCCGGGCGGCAAGCTGCGCCAGCGGCTGGTCGAGACGCGGGTGCGTTTCAAGCGGCTGCCCCGCGAGGAGATCGACGCCTATGTCGCCTCGGGTGAATGGCGCGGCAAGGCCGGCGGTTACGCCGTCCAGGGCCTCGCCGGCGCCTTCGTCGTCAAGTTGGTCGGCTCCTACACCAACATCGTCGGCCTGCCGCTCTATGAGACGGTAGCGCTGCTATCGGGCGAAGGTTTCAAGACCCATCAAAATTGGTCGTCGGCGCGGCCATGAGCCTCGACGACAAGGTCACGCCGCTGCGGCCCAAGCGCCCTTGCCCCGAATGCGGCAAGCCCTCGGCGCGCGAAACCTATCCATTCTGCTCGACGCGCTGCAAGGACATCGACCTCAACCGCTGGCTGAAGGGCGCCTATGTCATCAAGGCCCGCGACGACGAGGAAGAGCCCGACGCCGACGAGCCGAAATGAGGCAGAAGCCGCTGGATCAGGCGGCTTCCGTCTTGCGCTTCACGCGTGCCCAGGCCGGCAGCCAGTCGCCGTGAGCGGCGAGCAGATCATCGACCAGTGACCAGATCTGGTCGAGATCGAGTTCGGCCGCCGTGTGTGGGTCCATCATCGCCGCGTGGTAGATATGCTCGCGGTTCTCGCTCATCAGCGCCCGCACCGTCAGTTCCTGGACGTTGATGTTGGTGCGCATCAGTGCCGTCAGTTGCGGCGGCAGGTCGCCGATATAGGTCGGCTGGATGCCGGAGGCATCGACCAGGCACGGCACCTCGGCGGCGCAATCGCGGGGCAGCGAGGTGATGCAGCCATTGTTGCGGACATTGCCGTAGATCACCGACGGCTCGCCGGTCCAGACCGAGTTCATGATCGAGGAGGCATACTCCCTGGACTCCTCGACCTCGATGCGCTGGGCCGAGCTATAGGCCTGCGCCTGGTCTTTCCAGCGCTCGATCTGTTCGATGCAGCGCTTGGGATATTCATCGAGGGGGATGCCGTATTTCTCGATCAAATCGGGGCGGCCGTCCTTGATGAAATAGGGCGTGTATTCGGCGAAATGCTCCGAGCTCTCAGTGACGAAATAGCCGAGCCGGGTCAGCATCTCGTAACGCACCTTGTTGGGGCAGCGCGGGTTCCAGCCGGGCTTTGGCGCGCGGCCTTCACGGTAGGCGCGCACGAGATCCGGATAGAGGTCGCGATAGGATCCGTCCGGCTGGCGATGCTCGAACCTCAGATAGAAGGCCATGTGGTTGATGCCGGCCGAGCGGTAGCGGATCTCGTCATAGGGAAGGTCGAGATCATGCGCCAGTTCCATCGCCGTGCCTTGCACCGAATGGCAGAGGCCGACCTGCCGGATGTCAGGGTATTTCTCCGCTATCGCCCAGGTGTTGATCGCCATCGGGTTGACGTATTGCAACATGATCGCCTCGGGGCAGACGGCGAGCATATCCTCGCAGATCTTCCATAGATGCGGCACGGTCCTGAGGCCCCGCATGATGCCGCCGACGCCGAGCGTGTCGGCGATGGTCTGGCGTAGGCCATATTTCTTCGGCACCTCGAAGTCGGTGACGGTACAGGGCTCGTAGCCACCGATCTGGAAGGCGACGACGACGAAATCGGCGCCCGTCAACGCCTTGCGCTGGTCAGAATAAGTTTCGGCCTTCGCCTTCACGCCAAGCGTGGCGATCAGCTTGTTGACGACGACGGCGCTCTCTTCCAGCCGCTGCGGATTGATGTCCATCAGCGCGATCGTCGCGCCCGAAAGTGCCGGCCGCTGCAGCACGTCGCCGACGATGTTCTTCATGAACACCGTCGAGCCGGCGCCGATAAAAGTGATCCTGGGATTTCTTGCCATGCTGGTCTCCGGCATATGTTCAGGCCACATCGAAGGCGGCTCTGACGAGCCGTTCGGTGTAGGCGGTCTTGGGATTGGTGAGGACCTCGTCGACAGGTCCCTGCTCGACGATCTTGCCGTGCTGCATGACGATGACGCGGTGGCACAGCGCACGCACCACCTTGAGGTCATGCGAGATGAAGAGGTAGCTCAGGCCGCGCTCGTCCTGCAGCTTGCGCAACAGATCGATGATCTGCGCCTGAACGGAAAGGTCCAGCGCCGATGTCGGCTCGTCGAGCAGGATGAATTCGGGCTCGAGCGCGATGGCGCGGGCAATCGCGACGCGCTGCCGCTGGCCGCCCGAGAATTCGTGCGGGAAGCGCGACAGGATATCGCCCGGCATGCCGGCGCTGATCAGCGCCTCGCGCACCCGATCGACCCGCTCGGCCCGCGTCGCGCCGATGCCGTTGACGATCAGACCCTCCTCGATGATCTGGCCGATCGTCATGCGCGGATTGAGCGAGGAGAATGGATCCTGGAAGACGATCTGCATGCGCGCACGCAGCGGCCGCATCTCGGCTCGCGTGAGACCGTGGATTGGCTGGCCGTCGAAGCGGATTTCGCCGCGCTTGGCGTCGGTCAGCCGCAGCAGCGCCTGGCCGAAGGTGGTCTTGCCGGAGCCCGATTCGCCGACCAGGCCCAGTGTTTCGTGGCGGCAGAGCTTCAGGCCGAGGTCGTCGACGGCGACCAGTTCGCGCCAGTCCGGTTTCAGGAACGTACCGTGGCGCAGCATGAAGCAGACGCGCACGCCATTCGCTTCGAGGATGGTGGCGCTTGCCTCCGGCAGTGGCTGCGGCCGCCCGCGCGGTTCGGAGGCGAGCAGGCGCTGCGTGTAAGGGTGCCGCGGCTCGGCGAACAGTCGCTCGGTGACGTTGTGCTCGCGCATCTCGCCATGCTGCATGACATAAACATAGTCGGAGAATTTGCGCACCACGGTGAGGTCGTGGGTGATCAGGATGACCGCCATCCTGAGCTCTTTCTGCAGGTTGCGGATCAGATTCAGGATCTGTGCCTGGACGGTGACGTCGAGCGCCGTGGTCGGCTCGTCGGCGATCAGCACGTCGGGATCGTTTGCCAAGGCCATGGCGATCATGACGCGCTGGCGCTGGCCGCCGGAGAGCTGGTGAGGATATTGCTTCAGCCGCGCTTCCGGTTCGGGAATCTGGACATGCCGCAGGAGCTCGAGCGCGCGGGCCCAGGCTTGCCTGCGGCCCACCTTGCGGTGCACCCTGATCGCCTCGACGATCTGGCTGCCGACCGTGTAGATCGGGTTGAGCGAGCTCATCGGCTCCTGGAAGATCATCGAGATGCGGTTACCGCGCAGCTTGCGCCGCGCGCTCTCGGGGAATTTCAGGATGTCTTGCCCGCAATAGTCGACACTCGACCGCGGCGATACGGTCGCCCGCCGTGACAACAGCCCCATGACCGTGCGCGCCGTCACTGATTTGCCGGAACCGGATTCGCCGACGATGGCGATCGTCTCGCCGCGATAGAGCTGGAACGAGACGTCCTTGACCGCCTCGACGGTGCCGTGTTCGACCTTGAAGGCGACCTCGATGTTGCGCGCGTCGATGATGGGTTGATCGTGGCGCCCGTTATGGTCGAGACGGAAGGCCGGTGCGAAGGGTTCCGCGAACGTGATCGTCGTCATCCCGGCCACCTCAATAAGGATCGACGGCATCGCGCAGGCCGTCGCCCAGCGCGTTGAAGGCAAAGACGGTGATCAGCACGAAGCCGACCGGCGACAGGATCCAGGGATAAGTGCCGATGACGGAATAGGTCGCTGTGTCCTGCAGCATCAGCCCCCAGGAGATCAGCGGCGGTTTAACCGCGAAGCCGAGAAACCCGAGGAAGGATTCGAGCAGCACCACCGTCGGGATCGCCAGCGTCACGGCGACGATCACATGGCTCATCACATTAGGGAAGATGTGCTGCAGGATGATGCGCCGGTCGGTGGCGCCGACCGCCATGGCGGCGCGCACATATTCGATGCGCGCCAGCGCCAGCGTCTTGCCGCGCACTTCGCGCGACATCTGCGCCCAGCCCAGCGCCGACATGACGATGATGACGAAAGCGAGGAAGACGTTGGTCGGCGCGGTGACCGGGATCAGCGTCGTCAGCGCCAGATAGAGCGGCAGTTGCGGGAAGGCGAGCACCAGTTCGACGAAGCGCTGCATCCAGACATCGAACCGGCCGCCGAAATAGCCGGAAACCATGCCGACGGTGGTGCCGATGACAGTGATGATGAAGACCACCGTCAGCGCGATCATCAAGGAGACGCGCGAGCCGAAAATGGCGCGCGACAGCACATCACGGCCGAACTTGTCGGTGCCGAGGAAATGCACCGGCTGGCCGTCCATCGAGGCGAAGAAATGCCGGTCCGCCGGGATCAGCCCGAAGAGCTTGTAGGGCGCGCCCTCGACGAAAAAGCCGAGCAGCCTTGGATGGTCGTAATCGGGACCGACGATGGGCTGGAAGGTCACCGGATCGAGGTCGGTCGAATCGGCCAGCGCGTAGACCCTCGGCCGTGCGACGAGATTGCCGTCCTTGTCGTGGAAGGAGGGCAGTTGCGGCGGCGCGAAGCCGACATCGGTCGCCTTCGGGTCCATCGGCGCCAGGAACTCGGCGAACACGGCCATCACCAGCAGCAGCACGACCAGCCAAAGCCCGGCCATGCCGGTCCAGGAGCGTTTCAGCCGGCGCCAGACGAGCGCGATGTAGCTCTCATTGCCGCGCGCCGGTTTGGCGACGATAGACCCTTCGGCCGGCGGTGGTGGAGGGGATGGATCGCGGGCCAGCATCTAGCTTTCTCCATACTGGCGGATGCGCGGATCGAGCAGGACGAGCAGCATGTCGGCGATGATGTTGCCGACGATCAGCGTCGCCGACAGCACCATCATGAAGGTGGCGGTGACATAGACGTCGCCGACCGCCATCGAGCCGACGATCGCTGGGCCGACGGTGGGCAGCGCGAAAATGATCGCCGTCTCGATCTCGCCGGTCAGCATATAGGGCAGCACAACGCCCTGATACATGACCAGCGGATGCAGCGCATTGGGTACGGCGTGGCGCATGACGACGGCGCTGCCGGTCAGGCCCTTGGCCCTCGCCGTCTCGACATATTGCGCGTTGAGCGTGTCCAGCAGATTGCCGCGCATGACGCGCATGTTGTAGGCGAGGCCGCCGAAGGTGGCGATGGCGACCACCGGCCAGACATGCTTGACCAGGTCGACGAACTTCGCCCACGACCACGGTGCGCCGCCATATTGCGGCGAGAAGAACGAGCCGATCTCCGAGACGTTGAACTGGAAGACCAAGAGATAGACGATGATCAGCGCCATCAGGAAGCGCGGCACCGTCATGCCAAGGAAGGAGATGGCCGACAAGGTCGTGTCGATCCAGGTGTATTGCCTTGTCGCCGCCCATATGCCGAAGGTGATGCCGAGCACCGAGGCGAGCAGATGGCAGACCAGCGCCAAGAGCAGCGTGCGCGGCAGGCGCTCGCCGACCACATCGGCCACCGGCTTGTTGTAGTAGAGGCTGTAGCCGAAATCGCCGCGTGTGACGATGCCACCGATCCAGTTGAGATACTGGACGGGCAGCGGCTTATCGAGGCCGTGTTCGACGCGGTAGGCCTGCGCCTGCGCATCGGCCTCGGCGAAAGAGGCGCCGCCCTGGTTGATCAGCTGCGAGCGGATGTAGTCGGCATAATCGCCAGGCGGTGCCTGGATGATGGCAAAGGTGACGAGGCTCAGTATGGCGAGGACCGGTATTGCCGACGCTATGCGCATGAGCAGAAATCGCAGCATGGACGGTCCGCTTCCTCATCTTGCCGGACGCTCCCATCGAGGATCGTTCGGAGGGTTGGTCTTTCCCGGCCGCGCCAGCGGCGCGGCCGGGTCTGTCTTGGTCAGGGGAGGTAAACCTTACATCGGACCCTTGTCACCCGGTTTGCCGGGAAGCTGCTCTGGGAAAAGCTCATACTTGGCTTGCTTGTCCGCTTTGACGAAGACGCGTTCGCGGATGATCGAATCCTCTGCCCAATTGAACATGAAGATCGGCGTGCCCTGCGGAATGTTGGAGAAGCGCTTGTTGACGATCAGCGCGCCGGGATATTCCGTCAGGCCGACATTGTAGACATGTTCCGTCGAGATCTTCTGGAACTCCCGCATCAGGCTGGCGCGCTCGTCATTGTCCGCGGACGCGACAAACTTGTTGACGAGGGTGACGAGGTCTTTTTCGAATGGCATCAGGTCGACCTCGCCGCTTTCCGGCGCGCGATGGTTCCAGCTGGTTTTCGGGCCGACCGGCGCAAGCTGCTCGGTGTTCTGCACGACGGAGGTCAGTTCCTGGTCGTTGCGCCGGATCAGCCAGTCGAAACGCCCGGAATATTGCGAGGCATCGCGCTGCGTACCGTTGAGGCCGTTGAGCACGACCCTGATCCCAAGCTTCTCCATCTGCGCGACGACGCCTTCGGCCAGGCTCTTGTCCGTTCCGTAGTCGTTGTTGACCAGCATCACGATCTCGACGTTCTTGCCACCGGCAGTGCCGGCGGGGAAGTTCACGAAACCGTCGCCGTCGGTATCCTTGAGGCCGGCCTTGGCGAGTTCGGCCTTGGCCCCCGCGAGATCGAAGGGATAGTACACGGTCGACTTGCGGTCATAGAAGCTGGTACCCGAGGAGAAGCCGCCGGGGTAGATGGCGGTGAACGGGCCCTTGACCAGAGAGTCGCCGAGCGCCTTGCGGTCGAGCGCCATGGTGATGGCCTTGCGGAAATCCTCGTTGCGGTTCAGCACGCGGACCGCCTGGCCACGCTCGTCCGGGTTGCCCCAGCCATTGGCGGAATAGTTCAGGCGCAGATTGTAGCCGATGAGCCGCGGTCCGAAGGCGAGCCGTGCCGGCGCGTTCGCTTCAGCGGCGCGCTTCAGCGAGGCAACGAAGTTTTCCGGCTGCTCCAGATTGGAGAAGTCGCCCGAGCCGGCAACCGCCTGGACGTCGCGATCGGCCCATGTCGACAGCTTGTACTGCAACTCGTTGAGGTAGGGCAGTTGGTTGCCCTTCTCGTCGACCTTCCAATAGTAGGGATTGCGGCGCATGACGATGATGTCGTCCGGCCGGTATTCCACCGGCACCCAGGCGCCCATGACCGGCATGTTCATATATTCCGGCGGGAAGGCGTTCTTGAACTGGTCGTAGGTGTTTTTCGAATATTTCGGGTGCTGCGGCTTCAAAATGTGCGCGGGGCCGGGGCAGAACGTGCCGTAGGCCATGGCGTAGAGGTACTGTTTCGGAAAGGCGTCCTTGAAGGTCCACTCGACGGTGTAGTCGTCGATCTTCTTCAGCGTCGTGCCAACGCCGAAGGTTTCCGGCGTCGCGCCGTTGAGCGGCGAAACGTTCGGGTCGACGACCTCGTCATCCCAGTAGAACATGACATCGTCGGCGTTGAAGGCGACACCGTCAGACCATTTGGCGCCTTCGATCAGATGCATGGTCAGCTTGTGGCCGTCCTTCGACCAGTCCCAGCTTTTGGCGAGGTTCGGCAGCGGCTCCGTGTCCTTGGCCTCGACCTGGAACAGCGGCGCCGTGCGCGTCAGGCATTCGGAAAGGCCGATGTCGATGCCGCCCCAGCCTTGCGTCTGGCCGGCGCCATAGTTCCAGCCCTCCGGCCGTCCACCAATGACATGGCGCATCGTATCGCCATAGACGCCAATGCCATCGGGCATATTGGCTGTCTTGAAGACCATAGGCTCCTTCGGCAGCCGATCCTTGACGGGCGGCAGCTTGCCGGTCTTGACGTATTTCTCGGTCACCCAATCCGGCTCGTGATATTCCGGCAGCGCCTTGAACTCCAGGATGGAGTCGCGCGCCACGTATTTGATCTTGCCCTCGGCCGGAAATGTCGCCGGGGTCGGCGGGACGGTCGGTTCGGAAGCGTATGCGTTCAGTGCCATGACCGAGACGCCCAGCGCCAGTCCGGCAAAAATGCCAAGTCTGCCTAAAGTCCTCACTGTCTCTCTCCCTCTTGATTATTCCGGAGCGTTTGCAGTTGCTCCGCTTCTCCTCGAATTCAAAGGCTCCGCAGCGGTGGATCCGCCTCCCGTGGGTCCACCGTCGCCGTATGAGGTTCAGCCGGCCTGTTTCAGCGCGGCCTTTTCGGCACGCAATTCCTCGATCGAGCGCACGTTTCGCCGCGCGGCACCGGCCCATTCGCGGGTCTTGACCGCGGATTTCGACAGCCGCTCCTTGGCAGCCGGAACCGCATGCGCGTATTGCGGCAGCCAGGCGGCTTGAGCGACGACCATCTCATCGACCATCTGCCAGACCTCCTCCGGTGTCGACACCGCGCCGACCAGCGGGTCGTGCAGGACGGCGAGCTTCAAGAGATCGATGTCGCCCGATATCGCAGCATGGACCGACATGCGCTGGACATTGATCGAGGCCATGCAGGTGGCGGCACAAGCCTCCGGCAGGGTGATACCGGCAGCCATGTTGATGCCGAAGCGATCGACGAAACCGGGCGACTCGATGATGGCATCCTGCGGCAGATTGGTGATCACGCCATCGTTCCTGACGTTGAAGTGCCCGCGATAGACGCGATTGGTCTCCAGCGCCTCCAATATGTGACTTGCATGCTCGTTGGAGCGTTTTGCGGGATCGATCGGCTTCGACGCCGCTTCGAGGAATTGCGGATACTCCGTCTCGAACCAGTTGCGGGTTTCGGTCGAGTAGCGGAGATAGCCGCCGGTCTCGCCATGGATCCAGTCCGACATGTCGATCCAGCGCGTGATCTCGTCGGGCCGCTTGCGGTACCAGGGCAGATATTCGGACAGATGGCCATTGCTCTCGGTCGAATAGACGCCGAAGCGCTTCAAGACATCGATGCGCAGCTTTTCCTGCCGCGAATAGACCGGATGCGCCTCGAAGGCGGCTACCAGCTCGTCCTTGCCGATCTTGCGGCCATTCAGCCGCAAATCGATGAACCAGGTCTGGTGGTTGATGCCGGAACAGACATAGTCGAGCTCGTGCCTCGACTTCGCGCCCAGCACCTCGGCGATCTGCTCGGCGCCATGCTGGACACCGTGGCAGAGGCCGACCGTGTCGACCTTGCCGTATTCGATCGCCGCCCAGGTGTTCATCGCCATCGGGTTGGCATAGTTGAGGAATTTGGCGCCGGTCGCGGCGACTTCGCGGATATCCCTGCAGAAGTCGAGAATGACTGGGATGTTGCGCTGGCCATAGAGAATGCCGCCGGCGCAGATCGTGTCGCCGACGCACTGGTCGATGCCATATTTCAACGGAATGCGGATATCGTCGGCATAGGCTTCGAGGCCGCCGACCCTGACGCAGCTGATGACATAGCGCGCGCCTTCGAGCACCTTGCGGCGATCGGTGGTCGCCGTCACCCTGGTCGGCAATCCGTTCGCCTCGACGATCCTGTCGAGGATCGCCTTGATCATGCCGAGATTGTGCTCGCTGACGTCGGTCAGCGCGAATTCGATATCGCGGAATTCGGGTACGCACAGAATGTCGGTGAACAGTTTCTTGGTGAATCCGACACTGCCGGCGCCGATAATAGCGATTTTGAAACTCATCACCTTCACCTCGATCCGATCGAATGCTAGGCAAGGAGCAACAAGGGAGGATATGGCCACATGCCGAGGCATGCGTGCCATTCAAGCCGGAATCCGGCTGTTCTCCTCCCGCCCCGCTCCTCGACCGCGGGTTCTTCGCGTTCTTGAAGACCCGATTATGCGCTTATTCGCGGACACGGCCAGAGAAGGATTATGCTTTCGAGGGTAATTTTGTGCTGCATGATTTGATCGCCAACGGACAGTCGATGCGCACGATCTCGCTGCCGCGCGGCCGCCAGCGCCTGCACGCCATGCCGACCAGCACGGGCTATGAAGTGCGCGAGGAAGAGATCTACGACTGGGATGGGCGCAAACGCGGCCAGACGCCCTTCACCGTGCTCCAGCATACGATCAGCGGCACCGGTCGGCTGCGCTACGAGAACCGTGATTACCGGCTGCAGAAGAACGACACGCTGCTGGTGCTGGTACCACACAACCATCGCTACTGGCTGGCCAGGGACGAGCGCTGGGAATATTTCTGGATCTCGATGAACGGCGAGGAGGCGCTGCGCATCCACAAGTCGATCCTGAGCGTCTCCGGTCCGGTGTTCCGGCTGCAGCCGGCGACGATCGATCACCTTGCCGATTGCAGCCTGCGTCTGGTCAAGGGGGCGGCGTCGCCGGGTGCCGCGTCAGCCATCGCCTACGAGGCGGCGATGGCGCTCTATGACGATGTCTTCGGCTCCCATGCCTTTGCCGAAAAACTGAGCGCCATGCAGCCGGTCATCGACCATATCAACGCCAATCTGGACAAACCGCTGCCGGTGGCGGAGCTGGTCCGGATCAGCGGCCTCAGCCGAGCCCATTTTTCGCGCTGCTTCGCCGAGAGCGAAGGCCTGCCGCCGGCCGAGTTCGTGCTGCAGCAGCGCCTGCAGCGCGCGGCGAAGCTGTTGACCAAGGCAGACTTCCTGCCGGTGAAGGAAGTCGCCATCCTGTGCGGCTTCGAGGATGCCAACTATTTTTCGAAGGTCTTCCGCCGCCTCTACGGCACGACGCCGAGCCAATTCCGCACCACCGGCATGTATGCCAATCTGCGGACCCCGGCCAGGCGCGGGGTCAGGCTGTCGGACGACGCGAGCTGACGCCGCCCTTTGATCCTTGTTCAGGTATCAGGCCGCGTGCAGGCTGCCGCCGTCCAGCCACTCGAGTTCCGCCGGCGAAAGCGCGATGTCCAGCGCCTGCAGGCTATCGTCCAGTTCGCCCAGCGTGCGCGGCCCGATCAGCGGCACCGATGGGAAAGGCTGCGCCAGCACATAGGCAAGCGCGACATGGATCGGGCTCCTGCCGAGTTTGCGGGCAAGCTCGATCGCGCGGTCGCGGCGGCCGAAATTCTTTTCCGAATACCAGACCCGCACCAATTCCTCGCTGTTGCGCCGGTCGCGCCCGGCGCGCTCGGTGAAGAAACCGCGGCCCTGGCTCGACCAGGCGAAATTCGGCATCTGCCTCGATGTCAGCCAGGCCTTCCAGTCGTCGGTAGACGAGGTGACGCAACCCGCCCAGATCGGCTCCAGCATTTCGGCCAGCGAAAAATTGTTGGAGAGCGCGCCGGGCTTCTGCTTGCCGGTCCGTTCAGCATAGGCAATCGCCTCGTCCATGCGTTGCATCGTCCAGTTCGAGCCGCCGAACGGGCCGCGGATGCGACCGGCCTTGACTTCGCGATCCATGGCATCGACGAACTCGCCGACCGGCACGTCCGGATTATCGCGATGCATGAAATAGATGTCGACGTGGTCGGTCTGCAGGCGGTCGAGCGACTGGGCGAGCTGCTTGCCGATCACGTCGGGATAGCAGAGCGGCGAATGCGCACCCTTGGCGATGATCGCCGACTGTTCGCGCACGCCGCGGTTCTTCAGCCATTCGCCGAGCAGCTTTTCGGTATAGCCCGCACCATAGACAAAACCGGTGTCGAAGAGATTGCCGCCGGCTTCGAAGAACGCATCGAGCAGGATAGAACCAGAGGAGAACGTGCGGAAGTCCTCGAAGCCGAGCGCCACCACCGACGCCGGTTTCGCCAGGCCGGGAATGGCGCGCTTGCCGATCGCCGTTCCGCCGGACCGCAGCGGCCGGCCGGAAATGGTGTTGATGCGCAAAGGGGCCTTTTCGATCTCGTATTCCAGCCCGACGGCGGCGCGCCATCTGTCGAGCACGCGCAAGGTGCCGAGGCTATCGGCCCAGCCCATGCCCGGCCAGGCGAATTCCTGCCGCCCGGCGCGGATCGCCTCGCCGGCGCCGTCGACCTCGAAGGAATAGACATGGCGCTTTTCGTCGACGCTGATCGTCTCGCTGGAGCCGTCAGCGCCGATCACGTCGATCCGGCCGAGGCCGACATCGCGATTTCCCCCGGCGAACCAGAAGTCGGGAACCTCGATGCGGCCCTTGGTGCCAAGGATGCGCAGCACATTGTCCTGGTTGAGCGAGATGCTGCAGGAGACCTCGGCGACGATGCCACTGGGGAAATGCAGCAGCGCCGAGGCCCATTCGTCGACGCCGGACTGGCCGAGATGGGCGGTGCCAACCACCTTGTCGGGCTCGGCAAAGGGGAGGCCTGCCGCCGCCCCGGCAATCAGCCGCGCCACAGAGACGGTATAACCGCCGACATCCAGGATACCGCCCCCGGCGGAATCGTTAGCGTAGAGCCGGTGCTGCGGCATGAAGCGCGGCATGGCAAAGCCGAAGCTCGACTTGATCATCCTGATCTCGCCGATGATATCAGACTTGATCAGTTCCACCAGCTTCAACGTCTGCGGATGCAGCCGGTACATGAAGGCTTCGCCGAGAAAGGTGCCGGCCTTGCGTGCGGCATGGATCATGGCGTCGGCCTCGAAGGCGGTCAGCGCCAGCGGCTTTTCGCACAGCACATGCTTGCCCGCTTCCGCCGCCCTTATCGCCCATTGCGCATGGCCGGGATGCGGTATCGAGATGTAGACGGCATCGATGTCGGGATCGGCAAGCAGCGCTTGGTAGCCATCGACGATGCGGGCGCCGGGAAAGGCCTCGGCGAGGCCGGGCTTGCCAGGATTGCGCGCGCCGATGGCGACCAGTTTTCCGGTGCGCGAAGCGGCCACGCCGCCGGCGAAGACCTGGGCAATGCTGCCCGGGCCGAGAATGCCCCAGCGAATGGGCGTGGTTGCGGTCATTGTCATTCTCCTTGAAAGCTTGGAAGGGCGGCCGGTCAGCGCAGCCGCAGCCCTTTTTCGTCGAACAGGTAGGATTTGCGGATGGAAACGGTGATCTCGGAGGTGGTGGGAACCTTCGCCGCGTCGCGCTGGATCACCACGTCTTCGCCATTCTTCGTCCGGGCGTAGAGAAAACTCGTGCCGCCGAGATGCTCGATCACGTCGATGGCCACGACGAGGTCGGTGTCGCCTTCGCCGGCGCCGCCGAAATGCTCGGGCCGCACGCCGACGATGACCTTGCTTCCCACTTCCGGCGTGACATCGGTGAGCGGCTGCACGATACGGGCGTTGTCCTGGCCCGCCAGTTCGACCACCACACCACGCGCATCCTGCCCGACAATATGAGCCTTTATGAAGTTCATCTTCGGCGAGCCGACAAAACCGGCCACGAACAGATTATCGGGATTGTCGTAGAGATCGAGCGGCCGGCCGATCTGCTCGATATGACCGGCGCGCAGCACGACGATCCGGTCGGCGAGCGTCATCGCCTCGGTCTGGTCGTGCGTGACGTAGATCATCGTGGCGCCCAGTTCCTTGTGCAGGCGCGAGATTTCAACCCGCATCTGGACGCGCAGTTCGGCGTCGAGGTTGGAGAGCGGCTCGTCGAACAGGAACACCTGCGGCTCGCGCACGATGGCGCGGCCGATGGCGACGCGCTGGCGCTGGCCGCCGGAGAGTTTTTTCGGACGCCGCTCCATCAATTCGCTGATGCGCAGGATCTCGGCCGCGCGCTTGACCCGCCGGTCGGTGTCGGCCTTGGGATTGCCGGTCATGCGCAGGCCGAACGAGAGATTCTGCTCGACGCTCATATGCGGATAGAGTGCATAGGACTGGAACACCATGGCGATGCCGCGTTCGGCCGGCTCGACATCGTTGACCAACTTGCCGCCGATGGCGATGTCGCCGCCGCTGATGTCTTCGAGCCCAGCGATCATCCGAAGTAGCGTGGACTTGCCGCAACCGGACGGTCCGACGAAGACGACGAATTCGCCGTCCTTGATGTCCATGCTGGCGCCATGGACGACTGTGAAGGCGCCGAAGCGCTTGACGACATTGCTCAGCGTAACGGTTGCCATGCTGCCTCTTACTTGACTGCCCCGGCGGCGATGCCGGCGATGAAATGACGCTGCAGGAGCACGAAGACGATGAGCATCGGCACGGTCAGCATCACGGCGCCTGCCATGATGCCGCCCCACGACACTTTGGTGAGGCCGATCAGCGTGCCGAGCGCCACCGGCGCCGTCATCGAGCCCGGCTGGCTGTTGATCAAAAGCGGCCAGAGGTAATTGTTCCAGGAAGCCAGGAACAGGATGATCGCGAGCGCCGCCAGCATCGGACGCGCCAGCGGCAGCGCAACGAAGACGAAAATGCGCCACTCCTTCACGCCTTCGACGCGGGCGGCATCGAACAGATCGTCCGGCATCATCGAGAAGCTTTGCCGCATGAACAGCACGCCGAGCGAATTGAACAGCGGCGGCACGATCAGCGCCACCCAGGTGTTGGCGAGCTGGAAGTCGCGCGCCACCATGATGAATTGCGGGATCAACACCACCGCATAGGGCAGCGTGATGGTGCCGAAGATGATGGCGACGACCACGCCTTTGCCGAAGAACTGGTACCGGGCCAGCGCCCAGCCGGCCATCGATGTCAGCAGCACCGACAGGAAGGTGTAGGTCACCGCCACGGAGACGGAGATGCCGATGGCGCCGACGAAGTTGGTGTCGCGCTGCAGATTGTTGAAATTGTCGACGAAATTGCCGTGCGGCAAAAGCTCGATGCCGGGGCTGAAGATGCCATTGTCGGGCATGGTCGAGAAGACCACCATCATCCACAGCGGAAACAGCCAGATCAGTGCCAGCGGCGTCAGGAAGAGATGCAGCGCGATGCTGCGCCTGAGGCGGGCGGAGGAGAGCGAGCTCATTGCTTTTCCCTCGTCAGCCACAATTGTAGCAGCGTGATCGCGATCGCCAGCCCCGCCATGGTGTAGGCGACGGCCGAGGCGTAGCCGAAATTGAGCGACCGGAACCCCTGGCGATAGAGCAGCAGGCCGAGCGTCTCGGTGCCGCCACCCGGCCCGCCGCGCTCGGTGATCAGGAAGGGCTCGGTGAACAGCTGCATGGTGCCGATGATCGACAATACCAGGCAGAACACGATGACCGGCTTCAACAGCGGCAAGGTGATGTAGACGAATTGCTTGAGCTTGCTGACGCGGTCGAGCGTCGCCGCCTCGTAGACATCCTCGGGGATGGATTGCATGCCCGCCAGAAGGATGATGGCGTTGTAGCCGGCCCAGCGCCAGGTGACCGCGATCATGATCAGCGCCATGGCCGGCGTGACGTTGGAGAACCAGTCGATCTTGGGCAGCCCGATACTGTTCAACAGCTTGTTGACGATGCCGAAATCGAGGCTGAACATCAGCCGGAACACCGCCGAATAGGCAACCTCGCCCACCACGACCGGGGCGAAGAAGGCGAAGCGGTAAAGCCCCCTCGCCTTCAACAGCGGCGAATTCAGAAGCACCGCCATCACCATGGCCAGCGCGATCATTACGGGAACCTGGATGACGAGGATAAGCAGCGTGTTCTTCAGCGCGTTGAAGAAGGCCGGATCGCCGATCAGACGGCCCCAGTTGAAGCCGGGCGCGAAGCGCCAGGGCACGGTGCGGGTCGCCTGGAACGAGATGATGAACGAGGAGATGATCGGCCACACCCAGAAGATCGCGAAGATCAAGAGATAGGGCGTGAGGAAGCGATAGGCCGTGGCGTTGCGGTTGCGCATCTTCCCCCTCCTTCATGTGAGGTGTTTTCAGACAGGCCCACAGGCGGATCCGGGCGGCATGGCGCCGCCCGGATCCGGTCCTGGGAGGTCAGGACTTGACCGGCAGTCCGGTTGCTGCGGCGATCTGCTTGGCCGCGTCGTCGAGTGCCGCCTTGGCGTCGGGATAGCCGCCGGCGAGGTACTTGGTCTGCACCGCGCGCACTACGATCTCGGCATCGCTCTGGAACTGGGTGCCGCGGCTGGGAACGACCTTGGGCAAGGTGGCCAGGATATCCTTCCACACCGCCTGGCCGCCCCAATAGGGCAGGCCTTGCGAGACATAGGGATCATCCAGCGCCGAGATCAGCGACGGCACCAGGCCGAAATCCTTCAGCATGGTGATCTGGCCCTCATTGGTCTCCAGCGTGTATTTCAGGTACTCGTAGGCCGCTTCCTTGTTCTTCGAGGCCGAGGTGATGGCGAGCGAGGAGCCGCCGAGATTGGCGGCGCGCGGGCCGTCGGCGGTGAGGCTCGGCATCAGATAGACCCCCCACTTGCCGCTTTCACCGGCCGAATTGGTGCGGATAGTGCCTTCATACCAGCCGCCAAAGATTTGGGTGGCGACGGTGCCGGCCGTGTTGTTGGTGATCTTGGTGCCCCAGTCGGCGGACGACACGATGCCGGCGTCTTTCATGTCCTTGATCTTTTTCAGGGTGTCGACGCATTTCGGCTGGTTGACCGTGATCGACTGGCCGTCCTCGGCGAAATAGGCGCAACCCTGCTCGTTGGAGATCATGCGGAAGAATTCGGTGTCGCCATTGAAATCGGCGTTGGTCATCGAGACGCCCGGATTGGCAGCCTGGATTTTCTTGCCGGCGGCGATGAAATCGTCCCAGGTCTTGATCGATGCCGGATCGACACCGGCCTTCTCGTAGAAGTCGCGGCGATAGAAAGCGGCGACCGGACCGGAATCCCAGGGCATCGCATAGGCCTTGTCGCCGACCTCGAGTTCGGTGCGCTTGAAGTCGGGGAATTTCTTCTGGTCTTCCGCCGTGTAGCCCAGCGTGTGCAGGTCGACGAAGCAGTCGGGGAACTGGCTCCAGTAGTTCTCGGCCTCGCCGTTCTCGATCGAAAGGATGTCGGGAAGGCCGACGCCGCCGGCGGCGCATCCGGCGATCGACTTGTCGTAGGTCGGCTGGTTGCCGAGATCCTGGACCGTGATCTTGATGTCGGGATGCAGCTTGTTGAAGCCGGCAACCGTCGCCTTCAGCGACGAAGCGGCAACATCCCAGCTCCAGATCGTCAGTTCGCCGGACTGCGCAAATGCCGGGGCGGCGGAGCCCAGGGCAAGCGCGAGCGCGGCGCATGTCAGTGTGATGCGCATTGAAATCCTCCCATTTCATTTGCTCTCTCTGCGAGCCCGGCTAGACTAGGCAGCGCGGAAGGCTTGTCGCCGACAAAGGGAAGACGGAATTGGCGGAAAGTAAGATGCCGGATCGGCCATTTTACCAGCCAGGCGCCAGCAGCGTGGAAGGGCTGCCGTTGCTCCTGCAGATGTTTCACACCGCTCCGCTGGTAATGCTCAAGCCGCATTGGCATGCCCAGGTCGAGGTGAATTTCATCGTGCGCGGCAACGTGCACTACCGCATGAACGAGCACGAGATTTCGCTTTCGGCCGGCGAGATGTGCTTCTTCTGGGGCGGCCTGCCACACCAGATGGACGATCTAAGCGACGATGCCATCTATGCCGGCGCGCATCTGCCACTGGTGCATTTCTTCCGGCTGCATCTGCCGGCGGATGTGCGCCACCGGCTGATGACCGGCGCGACGCTGGTGACCAGCGCCACCGATCAGTCCGACAACGACAATTTCGCCCGCTGGAACCGCTATGCCCGCTCGGGCGATCCGGCCAAGGCCGAGCACGCCGTCAACGAACTTCTGCTGCGGTTGGAGCGGGTGCGGTTCGAGCCTTACCGGCTGGTGCCCGAGACGACGGCCGGACAAGAAGCCGGCAGCGCGTTCGACCAGCAATCGTCGCGCAATGTCGGGCGCATGTGCGATTTCATCGCCGAGAATTTCCTCTACGATATCGATTGCGTGAACATCGCGGCGGCGGCCGACATCCACCCCAAATACGCCATGAGCCTGTTCAAGAAATCGACCGGCATGACGCTCAACGAGTATGTCAACCTGTTGCGGCTGAGCTACGCGCAGGCGCTTCTGATGCACCAGGACGCCAATGTGCTGCGCGTCGCCATGGACTCAGGCTTCGGCTCGCTCAGCGCCTTCAACAAATCCTTCCGCAAGCTGGCCGGCATGACACCGTCCGATTTTCGCAAGGGCCTGGCGGGTGCCAGGTAGGCCAGGGCGCGGCGTGGAAACCAGCGGATCGGACGGCATTTCTTTTCCTGCCGGAAATCGACACCTAGGCGCTGGACAGGCCGGATTCCCATGCTATAACCCACGCGCTTTCAAGGGGCGCCCACGGCGCTCCTGAAATCCGGAGCGCGAGTTTTCGTTAGCCGGAACAGGCCCAGATAGCTCAGTTGGTAGAGCAGCGGACTGAAAATCCGCGTGTCGGTGGTTCGAATCCGCCTCTGGGCACCATCCCCTCTTCTCCCGACAGTCTCTTTCGCCGAAGGCTCTACGCTTCTGTCTCGGCAACTAGCTGAAATACTTACTGATTTCGGTGCCGAAAGCGCGGATGGTCGGGTTTCGTGGAATTTCGGCGCAGTTGGTCCAACGAGGCGGGGGGCTGGTATTTTCGCTGGTATTGGAGATCCTGATGGTATCGATGCAGCCAAATGGAGGTCCCGAAAATGGCTCTTTCCGACGTAAAATGCCGTAATGCCCGACCCGCTTCCAAGCTCGTGAAATTGTCTGACGGTGGCGGGCTCCAGCTTTGGGTGCAGCCTACCGGATCTCGCCTATGGCGCCTCGCCTATCGTTTTGGCGGCAAGCAGAAGCTTCTGGCGTTGGGCAGCTATCCCCTCATCTCCCTCGCTGAGGCACGCGAGGCGCGCGATACCGCCAAACGTCTCCTCCTACGTGGCATCGACCCCGCACAGGAGCGTAAGTCGCAAAAGGCTTCGGCGGAGGACACCTTTCGCTCAATCGCGGAGGACTATGTCGACAAGCTGAAGAAGGAGGGACGTGCCGACCGGACCATCACCAAGGTCAAATGGCTGCTCGACTTTGCCTATCCAACGTTTGGGGACAAAAGCGTTCGGGAGATCGATCCGGCCACAATTCTTGCCGCTCTCCGCAGCGTGGAGGTTCGTGGTCGATACGAGTCGGCCAGGCGAATGCGCTCCACCATCGGCAGCGTGTTTCGATATGCAATCGCAACCGCACGCGCCGATGTAGATCCGACGATCGCCCTGAGGGGCGCACTCGTCGGTCCGACGGTCACGCCCCGTGCCGCGGTTACCGATCCTAAGGCCTTGGGAGGCTTGCTGAGGGCGATTAATGCATTTGACGGACAGCCTACAACCCGAGCCGCTCTGAAGCTGATGGCCCTGCTATTTCCCCGCCCCGGCGAGCTGCGCGCGGCCGGATGGGACGAGTTCGATTTCGAAAGCTCGGTGTGGAGCATCCCTGAAGGACGCATGAAGATGCGACGGCCGCACCGCGTACCTCTTTCCACGCAGGCCGTCAGCGTCCTGACCTCACTTAGAGAAATCTCTGGTGGTGGATCGCTGTTGTTTCCTAGTGTTCGATCGGGTTCGCGTCCGATTTCCGACAACACGCTTAACGCCGCCCTTCGCCGTATGGGCTATGGCAAAGAAGAAGCTACCGCGCACGGCTTTCGAGCAACGGCATCAACTCTGCTAAACGAATGCGGCAAGTGGCACCCGGACGCCGTAGAGCGGCAGCTGGCCCACATTGAGAACAACGACGTTCGGCGCGCCTATGCCCGGGCAGAGCACTGGGAAGAGCGCGTCAGGATGATGCAATGGTGGGCCGATTATCTGGATGAACTCGAGAGCAAAAACTCGCGGGTGGTCTCAATCGGGGGACGCGAGGCAAGCCTGATGTCCATACATCCTCGCGAGGGTCTAGTTTGGAAGCCAGCAGCGACGGTTCGCCAAACGACGAGACGAACCTCCAATCTCCGAAAATCACACTGAACCCCGTCGAAAACACCGAAACTGGGCGACCAATGTTGCAGGCCTGGAGGGTCATCGTTTTCCACAGGAAATCAATACGTTATGTTGGCCACGCATTTCCTTCGTATTCTCTCGTATGGTCTGGTGAACCTAAGGACCAGGAGGAGGACTAGTATTCCCTCCGCGGTGTCTCGTCGTCCACAAGAAGGGTCGATTAACCCGTGACGAACCTGGCTGGTTTGGGCCGCACACGGATTGACCGCTTTGCCGGGAGAATGAGTGATTTCGGTCATAAGGCGGCCCGCTCCCAGCGACCTTGCGGCGGCGTGCTACTTGCGGTCGCTACCCGCCAGCTCCGCCGGTCCGGCAGGCGTGGGGACCCGTGTCTCTCTGAGACCCTCTCCAGCGAGATCATATGTCCACTCGCGAGGACCGTCGGATTCGAACTTGTCGTCAAATTGCGGAATGTTCTTGTTTTGTTCGCTGTTCGGTGTCAGTCTTGCCGAATGGACGCATTGCTATCAGAGGTAGACGAAGGGATTACCGTCGAAGCTTGCGTAGCCAATAGAGCAACGCGCTTTGCCCGTTCGGCTTGCCATGTGCGCTCCGACCAGAACCATAAGCGCGAATTTCGCATAACTACGCGCACGCAACCTGCAGTCTCAGCATCGAGATATGACGCCAGAGGTGAAGGCAGAATAGTGCGTCCTGCCGCGTCGATCGACATTCGAATGAACCTGTCCATGGCGGCCAACGCCAATTCATCCTTGTCTCGCTCCTCCGCCATATCGATCATGCTTTGCAGGTCGGTGATCGCCTTTTCTCCGTGTGGCACCCACGGCAGGATTTCGGCCCGTGCACCAGTCTCAACTACGGCCAGCAATGTCGAGCCTGTGACGCTAAGCCAGTCGAATTGAGCACGAACAAACACGGGCAACACAACCCGCCCTTTCGATGCGAGGGGCAGAACGTCGGTCCAGACCGCGCGGCCAAGCGAGGCGACAGGGTTCCAGCTGGGTGGTCGACCGGTTTTCATGGGACAATATGGAAACAAGAGCAGATATGTTTTGCACAGCTTATCCTGCAGATGTAAACAGGGTTTAAGCGAGAAGGTTTCGGCTATTTGCGTTTTTTAATTGCGATTGTGGCGTCGCGCTGACAGTTTCGCGGGCTTGATTGGGAAGAAGTCGATGGATTCAATTGAGGCGCGCTGGGAGATGCCTTCCCCTCGCAAGACGGTCAGCAGGATGGGCGAAGATTACGTCTGTTGGTCACGCATGCAGGCAGAGGCTGGGCAGGCCCTCGAGGCTATCGTCCGTCGTAAAGAACTGGAGCGGCGAGCCGGACGAGGCATGTTTTGCTGGGGGGTCGGAAATGCCCCCGCCGTGATCACGGGAGCTTTGGCGAGGCTTGGCGAGCCGGTTGCGGCCGTATTCTCGATCATGAAAAGTCGCCCAAAGGCGGTCGACGTGAATCCGGGAAGAATCGTCGCCTGGCGGCGCTACTTCGATGTAGATGGCGCCATTCGACCGATGCCGCGCCACGTGCTCGTCACCAGTCGCGCCGAAAGTGCGAGCGGCCCGAAGTCCCGACATTTCGCGTTGATGTGTTGGTCGGACAAACCACTTTTGATCCAGCACGGAGAGCAGTTCGATCCGGCTGCCTACCGAAACGCCGGGGGCACTGGCGCTCCGGTCGGCGCGTCGCAAGTCACCGCGCTGCTCAAGCGAGCCTCACAAGGGGAAGGCGCGAGCGCATATGAGGCAAACCTGAAAGCGTGGCTTGTAGCTGCCTATTGGGTCAGGCTTACAGATCCTATAGATTGTTCCCCAGAATTTAGTTGCATCGACGATCTCACTGATGGCTCGGTGGACGAGTGGTTACAATTCGTCGATCGTGCCAGACACGAGAGTGAATTGGCGGAGCCATCCCACGCCCAACAGGGCTGCTTGCTTTAAGCGACCATCCCATCGCTCCGGCGTCATTCGAGAGGATAGAGTGGATCCGGATTCCAAGGCCCTGATCAAAGAGCTCAAGGATGCAGGGTTAAGCGACCAAGCCATAAGGGCGGCTTGGCCGTCCTGGTGGAGCGATGAGGCGGCATCCAGCGCCTCGGCCCGCACAGAGCTAAGGTTTGCTCTTTCTCGCAGACTCGGGCTTGAGCCTCAGTCCTTGCTGGGCGCGCGGGTGGAATTTGTTTGGCAAGATGATACTCGCTTCAAAAATCTTACGGCTGGCGACGCTGTTCAACGCGGCGCTCTGGCCTCTTTTGGAAACGCTGTCGGACGGCTTCTGCTAAGGGCGACGCCTCGTGTGCGATCGATGGAAGCGATCGGTGCGATCACGCTGCGGAACGCAATCCTATCTGGGCGATCCGTTGTCGACCTCGTCGGCCTGATCTCTGCGTGCTGGGGATTGGGTGTCCCAGTGATCCACCTGCGTGTTTTCCCCCTCCGGATTAAGGCGATGCGCGCCATGGTCGTCGAAGTGGAGGGCCGTCACGCTATTTTGCTTGGTCGCGATGCCTTCTATCCCGCTCCAATTGCGTTCACGCTTGCGCATGAGATCGGCCACGCCGCCCTGGGCCACATTGGCAACAATAAGACCCTCGTCGATATCGGCGATTCATCATTCGGCAGCGAAGACCAGGAGGAGCAAGAAGCGGACCGTTACGGTCTTGAACTCCTGACGGGTTCCGCCGAACCCGTCATCACGACGAACATCGATAACTTCAGTGCCCGCGGGTTAGCCGAGGCCTGCCTAGAGGCCGGACCATCTCGAGGGATTGAGCCCGGCACGCTGGCGCTATGTACAGGATACGTCCGTGACGACTGGGTTGTCGCCAACGCAGCACTCCGACACGTCTATTCGGAACGCAAGCCCGTCTGGCGGGAGATCAACGCGATGGCCGCTGGCGAGCTGAATTGGGGAAACCTCAGCGATGAATCGATAGAATATCTTGGCTCGGTCATGGGCAACGATGGCTGACCCGCTCGTCGACAACGACGTCGTCCTAAAGGTCTGCTGCTACGGCCTCGACGCCGCGCTGATCACAACGCTCGCGAAATATGGCGGTACACCGGCAATGCTTCCCTTGGCACGCTATGTGGTCTTAGGGCGCATTAAACGCGACCGGTCCCTGCAGAGTCAGGAGACCGCGCTTGCTGCGCTGGAACGGGTGCTTAAGGACTTAGGGATTGTCGAACCTGACGAGGCGGAAATTCATCTCGCCGCATCCTTCGAGGCAGCAGCGCAAGCGCGCAACCTGGAACTCGACGGTGGCGAGAGCCAGCTTCTGGCAATTCTGATAAGTCGCGGGCTGAAACTCCTCATCACAGGCGACAAACGAGCCGTTCGGGCCATCGAGGAACTGGCGGCCGATAAGCTCACATGTGGATCAATCGCCTGTCTTGAGCAATTGATCGCGACGATCCTGGCCCAACTTGGGCCCGTCGTGTTGCGACAACATATTTGCGCTGAACCAGCCGCTGATCGAGCATTGACCGCGTGCTTCGCCTGTCGATCCTCGGTGATCGATCTCGCCTCGATCGAAGAAGGCCTTCGCAGCTACATCGCAGACCTAAGGAAAGTCGCGAGCAAAGTGCTAGTCGGCGCCAACGATCTCTCAGGTCTTGTTGCGTAGAAAAACCGCATAGGGCGGCATGAGTTCAGCCACCAGGCTGATCCCGACCTCTTTCCGATCGCCATCATTGACGACTTCCGGATGATCGAGAACCTCAAGGCAAGCCTTGTCAGCCTGCCCGCGGAGATACCGGCTGCCGATCCTACCCATGCTCCTGCCGACCGGGACGCGGGTCTGGTTCAGCGGTAACAACATTTCGCATTTCTCGAGACTCTTGATGACGAGAGCGAATCTGGATCCGAGAACGCGGATGTCCGGCGGTATCTCGGTCCAGTTCAGGTTATCGGCGGAGTATTCGTCGGCTCTCAGCTGCTCGGCGAAATGTCGAGAGGTCATCTTCTCCATGACGAGGTGAATCGGCTGGCCGCGCTGCTCAAAGATCTCGGCAAATGGCTGAACCATTGAACGCGGGTGGCACGTGTTCCCCCCATATCCCCACATCCCGTATCCGGCGTCCTCGATTTCCTTTGTCTTTCTGGCGATGATGGAATCGAGGTCCTCGTTGGCATGCGTTCCCACTTTCATGAACAAAACGCCAGCGCCAGGTTTGATGATTGCCGTCATGGTGTGCCTTTCAGCAGTTCAAGTGAATACTCATCTTCATGGGCCATGCCGTAGTTTAGGACTTTTTTCTCTCGCACGTACTTCACCCGAAGCTCTTTCGATCGACCATAGAAATTCGCCAAACGCTGTGGCGTTGCAGGTTGACTTGGAACCACGTTCGCCTTGTTTTCCGCAAGCGCACTGACATAAAGATTGCACGAGCATAGATCGGGGGCATCGTCCAAGTGATAGGTGTGAAGTTTCCGCTGCATCTTTGAGACGTAAAACCCGCGCTCGCGCGAAAACGCTTGCACCCTAGCTAAGACGTGTTTGGGCCAGGCGAGTTCATCGTCATCAGCAATGACAACCATTCCATCCCCATCGTAGCCGACGGCTTCGATGCCTCGCTCTACAAAGAGGTTGACGCTTTCACCGTCATTGTACTGACCCCAGGGCGGGTTCGTGTAAAAGCAATCGTATTTCGTAACCGATGGAAATGCGTCGAAACAGTTGTAGAGCTCGGCATCCAGGTTCTCGATACGCTCCTTATCCGCGAACCGTTTGACGGCTTGGACGGTCCTCTCATCAAAATCGAAAACGGTTATTTTTGATGGGCCGAAATTGAGCACGCCTCGACGTTTCATATAGGCGACACAGACGCTGATCGCATCGCCGTCGCCGATGAAGGCAAGCCTTTTGCCGTCAGCCCAGTCCGCAACCATTTCGCTTTGAAGCACCATGTCGCCGGATTTCATGTGGATCTGATCAAACTCCCGCAGAGGGCGTGGCCGATTCTGCACCACGTCTGAAACGGCGTTGATCGCCCTGCGCAAATCGACGCGGATCCGGTCATTCGGGATCCCTGTCATGACAGCCTCCCCAGCATGCGTTCGATAAGAGTTTCGCGAGGAAGCCCAGTATCGAATAGATATACCGGCGAGCCTGTAATGATGCCATAGGTCGTCGCAACCGAGGCCTGTAGCCCGGTATGCATTCGCGCTTCTTCATCGCTGATCATAGGACGACCGCCCGGATCATTTGCGATGCGTTTTCGTGTTTCCTCTGGACTGGCAAAAACGACCCAGATTTCGTCAGGCTTCAACCGGGCAATCTGTTCGAAGGAAAAAGCTGTGATGCGGTAGCCGTAAACCTCCTTCGTCACCGGGTGGCTGTCGATGATGATTGGCCGTGTCGAACGATGATTGTCGACAAAAGTAGCGAGCAGTTTGTCTACCTCCGCCACGTCCTGCGGCGTCACCAGACCCGCCGACTGCGATCGCAGGTCTTCTTGACTCTGAACCGTTGAACACCTGTCTTTTAGATATTCCGTTAGCCGAGCCCCATATTCCCAAATTAGCAAGTCGGGGATTTTTTCGGCAAGCAAACGAGTCGTGGAGCTTTTCCCCGCGGCCGGAGCCCCGGTCAGATAAATCACCTTTGACATTGAACAACTCCCCCGCCTCGTATCCGAGCACTTTGCAGGAAAGAGTCAAGCGAACCGCCACCGTTGCAGGAATTTGTTGATTTCATCTCGTTCACGCCGGAGTCGGCAACGGCGCTTATCGGATGTCGACGCTGACGTGGAGGGTCGGTGGAATGGGCGTCTGCGATCTTGTCGGAAAGAGCCGCCGGAACTGCTTCGACGACCGCGTACTTAAGAAGGGGTCAGAAGTAGCAGGGCATCGACGTCGCCGCATATCTACTAGCCACAAAGCTAGCGCCTGTCCGCGGGAGTGGGTTCGTTGATTGGTACAACGTCGAATTTCAAGCTCGCCGTGGGAGACGTCCGCTTTCGGGCAATGTCACGGCTAACCTCTACGGCCTACATCAGGCGCAAAGCCGACGCTCCAGATAGGCTGCGCCGCCGTGCTGCAGGCCTGCAATTTGCTCGATACTTCAGTCAGATATGAGCAATGCCAAGAAGATTCTGTGGTCGCGTTCATAAGAATCAGATCAGATATTGTCTGGTGCGTAAGAATTAAGGACAAAAGGAGCACGCAAGCGCAAATGGCGAGGGCTTCCAGATACTTCGGCGCATGGGGCAACGTGCCCGTAGATGATGATGTGCGGCCGTTCAGCATGATCAATCCCGTGGGGAGCAATGCCAACCGGACCAACCGCCGACATCACTTTATCTCGGCCGTCTATATGAACGGCTTCGCGGATGACCGGGGCCGAGTTCTGGCCTATCTTTGCGAGGCGCCCGAAGACCCGCTGCCGCCAATGAATCCACGGGCCATTGGTTTCGAGCGAGACTACTATTCCCAGAAGCTGCCCGGGGGTGGTCAGGAAAACCATTGTTTCGAGGATCTGTGGAACACCATCGAGACCGGATGGCCGGAAACGGTGCGGGCGCTCGCGGCACGCGGCCTGTCGGCCCCCATCTCCTTCAACGTGCTCGGCATGCAAACGATCTTGCGCGCGCGTGTTCCGGCGACGCGCGATCGGCACGCGCTGATGATCGAGGCCAAAATTCGCTGCGAGCACAAGATCGGCGAAGAACTCGGCGTCCTTCCTCCGCCGCTCGAGCGCTATGTGGGCCAGTTCGACACCGTGCCGATAGGCGTCAACCCACGTGAAACGCTGCTGGCAATGAAAGGTGAGTTCAAGGATTTCGGCGACCTCTGTTTCCGCCTCGGCTTCGAGGTGCTCCACAACAGGACAAGCACGCCTTTCCTCACATCGGACAATCCGGTCTGCAGCTACGATCCGCGTCAGGCGTTCCATGCGCGTACGCCTTACGAGCATTCCGGCGAGGTCGAGCTGATCTTCCCGGTTTCGGCACATGCTTGTGCGCGGTTCCAGCAAGCGCAGGCCGGTGAACATGATCTCGCGCCATCGCGATATCTCCGACAGCCACAAGGTGCGGCAACTCAATCGCACGATCGCGCAGTTTTCCTATCGCATGACCATCGGCCAGGATCGCTCTAGTGACGACCTGATCCGCGCCCATGGCGCGCTCGTGCCGACCATCACCACTAGAGTGCAGCGACTTGGGGAAAGAGGTGCATATCATCTGCCGGAATGTTTTCGGTCTCCGGCCGAGGTTATCTCAATACATCGACACGCCTGAAAAGGCCGCGCGCCTTGAGGCCAGGATGGCTGCTACATCGAGCCACGCGGACCCGATCCTCGAATGACCGGATTGATGGAAGAGCCTTCCGTTTGCGCGGTGTTTTGGACTGCCGGAGGCTTGCGACCATTCGCGGCATCACCGAAAGGCGACAGATGGTTTTCCACCCAACCATGCCCGTAACAATCACGCGGTTTTGTCTCTCACGCGAGAACCCCTGATGGAGAAAGCGAAGCTCTCCGAGTTGAAAAAGCTGCGACATTTCAACATCGAAACCTTGAATGGTCGGGTCATCAACATAATGCCGCTTTTGGGAGAACCGATCCTGGCACCTCTGGATTCCGAACCTCGATGGCACGCTGATGGAGATGCGTCCGGTTGACGCCGCCCGTTCGGCCTATTGGGGAGAGAGTGCCGCCCGCGACGAAGACGTGTGCTTCGGCCTGCTCGAGATATTGTGGCAACGCGCCCGATTGCCTGCGGAGATTGCCGAAGGCTATCGCGTGTTTCTGCGATCCCGCCAATCGCGCTTTGCTCAGGTGCTGGAGGCAGAGACCGGAGATCAAGCCTGGTGGTCCGACGCAACGGAGCTACAACTGCCGGCATCCAACGTCCGGTGAATATATTGCCGGCGAGCCGCCGCATGTCTGACGCCTCGCAGAATTGTTGACTGAACTGCCCACGCTGCCTACCTGCATCACGTGAGCAGAAGACAGAGGTTATATAGCGTGAATCTGCCGAACATTATTTGCGAAAACGCGCTGGCCCAGAGCCTGTTCGAGCGCTGCGCGGAGTCGCTACCGAAATTCCACAATCCGTTCATCGGCGCGCTCTATGACTGGCAGACGTTGCTTACAGGTGTATTGTCGGCACGTATCTATTGTGGATTCAAATCCAGCGTCAAAGACGCCAGTCGCGATTTGAGAGCGAATGGATCGCACTCGAACGCAAACGTGAGAACCTGGCCCCCGCATCGGGCTTCCACACGCTCTCGCAGAGCTCAGCAGATATTGGGCTGCCTCGTTCGAGTCCTCTCGCAGCCTGGTCGCAGCGTCGCGTGCTTCCGCAGTCTCTGGAGAATCATTTGGAGGCGCCTGTATTTTCCTGGTCGTATATCCCTAGTCAGCGCGACCGGCGAAGTTCGGCCAAGCGATCGGCCAAATCGACCTACCGATCGCAAATTTGTACATACTATCAATGCGCTAAGCATAGCGAATATCGGCCATCATCGGCATCGGCATTGGCGTCGTCGATCAACCGTCTCGGTGAAGCTGAGGTAGCGGCTAACATCGGCCAAATGATCGGCCAGTTATGGGCGCTCAGCTAAAATTTCTGTTGACATATACGTACTTAGCGCGATCTAACATCGGCCAATTATGGAAGAGACCGTACAGCGCATCGAGCCGGCGCGCCTGGAAGACGTTGCGGAGCCTATCTCCGACGCGCTGGCTGAGCTGTCAGCAAGCTCGGCGGTTCTCGGCGCCAAGCTGCATCCGCGCACGGCCGCGAACCTGGCGGATCTCGTGCGCATCATGAACACCTATTACAGCAACCTGATCGAGGGCCACAACACGCGCCCCCGCGACATCGAACGCGCCCTCGCCGGCGAATTCGACAAAGACCAGGAACGACGCAACCTGCAGGTGGAAGCCGCGGCCCATGTTCGACTGCAGGGGGAAATCGATCGCCTGGCAGCGGAGGGTCAGCTCCCAGAACCGGCTTCGCTTGATTTTTTGCGCTGGCTGCATGCGGAATTCTACCGTGACGCCGATGAGGCGATGTTGCGCATTCGCGGCGCAGACAGAGAATTCTTGATGGTTCCGGGTCGGTGGCGATCACAGCCTGAACATGATGTCACTGTCGGCCGCCACCAGCCGCCGTCAAGCGATCGCGTCGAAGCGTTCATGGAGCATTTCGCTAGCCGGTACCGCTTCCAACGTACGGGCAAAGCGGCTAGGATATTGGCGATTCCGGCCGCGCATCATCGGTTCAATTACATTCATCCCTTCCCAGACGGCAATGGACGCGTCAGTCGCTTGATGAGTCACGCCATGGCCCATGAGGCAGGAATCGCCGCGCACGGGCTGTGGTCGATTTCCCGAGGCCTGGCGCGGGGTCTGGAAAGCCGCGGCGACTATAAACGCATGATGGATCACGCCGACATGCCACGCCAAGGCGATCGCGACGGCCGCGGTAATCTTTCTATGCGGGCGCTGGCGGATTTTACCTTATGGTTTCTACGCGTATGCATCGACCAGGTCAGTTTCATGTCCAGCCTGTTCGATTTGAACCAACTTGCCCGGCGCCTGCAGCGGTTCGTTCAACGCTACGACCTGAAGCCGGAAGCTTTCCGGCTGCTCGAGGAGGCGCTTCTGCGCGGCGAGTTCGATCGCGGTGAGGCCTCACGTATCGCTGGCTTGCCGGAACGTACGGCCCGTCGCGTGTTTACCGAGGTGCTCGAGCTTGGCCTGCTTGCGTCCGATACCCCGAAAGGACCGGTATCGCTACGCTTCCCGGTCGACACGTTGGACGAACTGTTTCCTAAGCTATTTCCGGAAACTTAGCGTCGCATAACTGCGCCTACTGTTTCCCCGCCCCGGCGAGTTGCGAGCCGCCGGATGGGAAGAGTTCGACTTCAAAGGCTCGGTGTGGACCATCCCGGAAGCAGGCATGAAAATGCGGCGGCCGCACCGCGTTGCACTTTCGAGGCAGGCCATCAAAATCCTGACCGATCTCAGAGACATTTCCGGCGGCGAGGCGCTGCTGTTTCCAAGTGCGCGATCGGGTTCTCGTCCGATTTCCGACAATACACTTAACGCCGCCCTGCGTCGCATGGGTTACAGCAAGAAAGAAGCAACGGCTCACGGTTCCCGAGCAACGGCATCAACTCTGTTGAATGAATGCGGCAAGTGGCATCCAGACGCAAGAGAGACAGCTAGCCCATATTGAAAAGAACGACGTTCGGCGCGCTTACGCCAGGGCGGAGCACTGGGAAAAGCGCGTCAGTATGATGCAGTTGGCGGGCCGATTATCTGGAACGAAATTGAGAGCACGAAACCTGCAGTTAAACCCAAACAA
The DNA here is from genome assembly GCF_013170725.1 of Mesorhizobium erdmanii. Lineage (NCBI taxonomy): Bacteria > Pseudomonadati > Pseudomonadota > Alphaproteobacteria > Hyphomicrobiales > Phyllobacteriaceae > Mesorhizobium > Mesorhizobium erdmanii. The sequence continues at coordinate 5,961,402 of NZ_CP033361.1, forward strand.
GTGTAACTGCAACCCCGTGTCCGCACCTATCGTGAACATGAACATCAGCTTTGCGTACGTTATGAAATTGGCCGCGTCTATGTTGGGGCGGAACCGGCGACGCAGTCCTTCGAGGGACAGGGGCTTTTCACAAATCTACGTCAAGCGGCTTAACTGGTTGTGGAGCTTCATTCGTTATTCCGAGTCGGCGTCAGCACAGCGTCGGGAACAGCGGTCTGGCTCAGCGTTCCGGCTTGTCGTCCCGGAGGATGCGCTCAGCGGCTCCGTCAAGATCCTCATATTGGCCACTCTTCAACGCCCACAGAAAGCCAGTCAGCCCCAGTGCGCCAAGAAATAGGGCGACTGGCATGAGGTAGACGAGTATCGTCATGATGACCGCGCTGATGGGTGAATGCCGGAATGCGTTGCCGAAGAAGCCCTCGTCAGCTCGGCGAGCCTAAAGCCCTGCAGCCGCAGCCCGTTTCCGATCACCAGCAGCGATGAGGCGGACATCGCGACCGCCGCGATCAACGGCGTGACGTTGCCGAAGATGGCGATCGGCACGGCAACGGCGTTGTAGATGATCGCGATGGCTATGTTCTGGCGGATCAGCCGCCCTGCCTTCCGCGAGACGTCCAGCGCAAGGGGTACGGCCGAAAGGCTTTCACGCAGGAACACGAAATCGGCCGCGTTGCGGCCAATATCGGCGGCGGTCGCGGGAGCGATCGAGACGTGCGCCGCGCCCAGCGCTGGCGTGTCGTTGAGCCCGTCGCCCACCATCAGGACCTTGTGGCCGGCCTTGGTCAGCACTTCGATCCGCTCAACCTTCCCGGACGGCAGCAGCGCCGGAACAAAACGGTCGATGGCCAATATTCTTGCGACATCGCCACAGACGTCCGCGGTATCGCCCGACAGCATTTCGACCGAGACCCCTGCATCGTTCAATTGCGCCATGACGCTCCCGGCATCGGCCCGCAACGCATCCTCGAAAGCGAAGGAAGCGACAATCATCCCGTTTTTCGTCAGCACCGTTCCGCCGTAGCCATGTTTGCCTTCACCACCGGTCCGAGCCTTCCACCCGGCCCATCCGCGTCGACCTAGCCGCCAGGTGCTTCCGGCGTCAGTGGCTTCGATACCAAATCCCGGGTGCTCGGCGACCGCATCGAACTTGTGTTGCCCGCCCCGAGCGGCAAAGCCGGCTATGGCCTTTGAAAACGGATGACGCGAATGCGCGGCCAGGTCTGCGGCGATTGCCAGCATGACTGGATCGATTGAGCCCGAATTGACCAGCCGGGGCTGGCCGAGCGTGAGCGTTCCGGTCTTGTCGAACACCGCTGTATCAATCGTCGCCAGGCGTTCCATCGCCGAGCCGTCCTTGACCATGATGCCATTCTCGAACAGGCGCCGCGCGGCGACCACCTGGACGATCGGCACCGCAAGACCGAGCGCGCACGGGCATGTGATGATCAAAACAGCGATGGCGATCGTCATCGCGCGGTCCCAGTCGCCGGTCGCCGCCATCCAGCCCAGGAATGTCACGAAGGCGGTGAGATGAACCACGGGCGCGTAGAGTGCCGAGACGCGATCGGCGATGCGGCGATAATGCGCACGACCGCCCTCGGCGGCCTCCATCAGCCGAACCATTTCCGCCAGGAACGAATCCTTTGCGGCGGCTGTCGCCTCGATCGTCAGCGGGCCGGTAAGGTTGAGCACGCCAGCCTGCACGGCTTCGCCTGACGCCACGTTTTTCGGGGTGCTCTCGCCTGAGACCAGCGAACAGTCGAGATCCGACGCTCCCTGAATGATCTTGCCGTCAACCGGGATTCTTTCGCCGGCTGCTATCAGCAGTTGCATACCCGGTTCGATCTCGCCGACCGGCAAATAGTCCCGTGCGCCATCTCGGCGCAGCACCATGGCGCCACGCGCGGCCAACTGCGACAGGCCTTTCACAGCGGTGCGGGCACGTTCGCGCATCACGTGGTCCAGCGTGCGGCCGATCAACAGGAAGAACAGTAGCGACACCGACGCGTCGAAATAGGCGTGGTCGCCATGGTTGATCGTCTCGTAGAGGCTCATGGCATAGGCAAGCGACACCCCCACCGCGATCGGCACGTCCATGTTCATGCGGCCGTGGCGCAGTGCATTCCAGGCCGAGCGGAAGAAGATGCCACCGGCGAAGGCCAGCGCCGGGATGGCGATCAGCGCCGAGACCCAATGGAACAGGTCGCGGGTAGCACCTTCGGCGCCGGACCAGACCGAGACTGACAGCAACATGATGTTGCCGGCCGCGAAGCCGGCAACGGCGACGGCGCGGATCAGCTCCGCAAGCGTCTTGTCCTTCTCATCGACCTCGGGGGAGAACAAATGCGCCTCGTAGCCCAGCCTGCCAAGCGCGGCGACGAAGGGTGGCACAGAGTCCCCACGCCACCGGATCGCGACCCGTTTCGTCGACAGGTTGACACGAGCGCCTTCGACGCGATCGAGCCTTCCGAGAGCCGTCTCGATGGCCTGGATGCACGCCGCGCAGTGAACCGTCGGCACTGAAAGGTCGGTCTGCCAAAGATTGTCGCCAAGCGATCGGCTCGCCAACCTGATCTCCTGGCTAGACGGCAGGACCGATGTGGTACTGGTCAGATCCAGCGCCAGTTCCGCGCTGGGTGCACAACAGCTCATTGCAGCGCTCCTTGCGAAATCATGATCCGGCGAACGTCGCGATAGGGCTCTGTCAGACCGGCATCGGCGTCGACTTCGACGATCCAGACGCCATCCCTTGGCAAGTGCTGCGCGGCAAATTCCTGGTCCGAGACGAGGGCGAGAGTGACGGCCTTGTCCCCAGCCTCGTAGGCGGTATGACGAAACAGTATCTTGACGCCATGCAACGGGACCGGCTTGCCGGTGGTATCGCTCAAGCTGTAGCGGACCTCACCCCGAGCGATCGTCAGTTTGCCGGTCCAGCCGAGTGCCGCCTGCGCGCGCCCTTCCTCGGCCTTTCGGTTGAATTGCTGGCTGGCCACATAGGTGTTCTCGACGACAAGGCCGGTCCAGCTCGTGCTGGCGAGTGTCGCCATCGTGAGATTGACCGCGATAATCACGCCGAAAAAGCCGAGAATGGTGAGCAGCATGTGCCTGCCGGTGAACTCACGCGTCTTTTGCGTATTGGTGCTCATCTGGCGATCTCCGGTGCGTTGAAGGTGGCGGTGTATTCGTCCGATTCGAAGCTCGCTCTGTCCTCGACGCGGAACTTGAAGGTTTGTGCAGCGTGCCGAACCTCACCCGCTGGCTGGCGCACGAAGACCTTCAGCATGTTCAGGCGATCGGGCTCGACCGGGATGGCGAAGGAGCGGCTTGCCGGGATGTCGTCGCCGACCACGCTCATTTCAGCCCCTTGCAAGCCTTGCATCGTGACGACGATCGTCCGTGGCTCGGGAATCATGTTGAGCAGCTTGACGGTGTAACCGTTGCGGATCGAGCCGTCGGACAGGGTCACGAATTGCGGATTGCGGTCGTGCAGGACGTTGATCTCGAGTCGGTCGCGCGTCAGGAGTGAATAGATCAAGGCAAGCCCGACCGCGGTCCACGCGCCCATGTAGAAGAAGGTCCTCGGCCGGAAGATCTTGCGAATATGGAAATGCGCCAACCTGGCGGAGAATGTGCTGTCGGCCGTTCTGACGAGTGAAGGGTTCACGGGACCGGAGCCGCCTGCGGTCGCCACCGCCATGTTGGCGTTGTAGTCGGACAGCGTCGCATAGGAGATCAGCCCGCGCTCCTTGCCGAGCTTGTTCATGACGCCGTCGCAGGCATCAAGGCACAGCGCGCAAGTGATGCATTCGAGTTGCTGGCCGTCGCGAATGTCGATCCCCATCGGGCAGACTGCGACACAGGCATTGCAGTCGACGCAGTCACCGACCGGCTGCCCCGCAGCCTGGACCTTCTTGGCGTGCCGCGAACGAGGTTCGCCACGCCAGTCATTGTAGGTCACAGTGAGCGAATTCTCGTCGAGCATGGCAGCCTGGATGCGCGGCCACGGGCACATGTAGGTGCAGACTTGCTCGCGCATCAGCCCGCCGAACGTGTAGGTGGTCGCCGTCAGCACCGCGATGGTGACGTAGGCGACCGAAGCGGCGGTGCCGTTGAATACGTCGCCGATCAGCGTCGGCGCATCGGCGAAATAGAGGATCCAGGCGCCGCCGGTAGCTGCCGCTATGACCAGCCAGATGGCGTGTTTCGACACACGCAGCACCAGTTTGCGCGCGGTCCAGCGGCCGGCGTTGAGCTTCATGCGAGCGTTGCGATCGCCTTCGATCGCCCGCTCCACGACAAGGAAAAGATCGACCCATACCGTCTGCGGGCAGGTATAGCCGCACCAGGCGCGGCCGACGGTGGACGTAATCAGGAAGAGGCCGATGCCGGCCATCACCAGAAGGCCGGCGACATAGTAGAATTCCTGCGGCCATATCTCGATGAAGAAGACGTAGAAACGGCGGTTGGCAAGATCGATCAGCACGGCCTGATCAGGAGCAAACGGACCTCGATCCCAGCGCAACCAGGGCATCAGATAATAGAGGCCCAGCGTGATCGCCATCACCAGCCATTTGAAGCGGCGAAAGCTGCCCGAGGCGCGTTTAGGGAAGATTTTCTTGCGCGGAGCATAGAGCGGCTGTCGTGTCTTGGCGGAGTTGACCGCTTTTGCCTCGAGCCGCTCCATCTGCGTTTTATCCAGCACGTGCATCTCCACTCGCGCGCGGCCTATGACATCGTTGTGCGACGGTCTGCTTCGACAGACGTCCGGTCTGCAGTGAGCCCGCTTCGCCGCGTGGGCCGCGCCGCCTTGCTGCAGGTCAATCGCCGCATGCCGGAATGGTGTCGGGGCCCGACTCGTGCCGGGCCCCGTCGCTTGGCGGGGAGGGCCGAGAATAGGCTTCCGTTCCTATTCTCCGCCGCCAAGCGAATGGACATAAACCGCAAGTTCCTTAACCTTGGTCTCGCCGAGACGCCCGATCCAGGCCGGCATGACACCGTGTTTCGGCGCGCGGACTTGGACGGCGATGGCTGTCTCGCCGGGTGCGTAGAGCCAGATCGCATCGGTCAGATTGGGCGCGCCAAACTCCTTGGTGCCTTTTGCGTTGGCGCCATGACAGGCGACGCAGTTTTCCGCGAATACCTTGGCGCCGGGCTCGATAAGACTTGCATCCTGGACCTTGCCCGAGAGGCTGGCGACATAGGTACTGACCTGCGTGGCCTGCTCGGGCGTGATGATGTCACCGAAGGGGGGCATTTCCGACTGCCGAGTATCCGGGTCGGATGCGAAACGGATGCCGTGCGCGATCGTTTGCTGGATCTGCTCGGCCTTGCCGCCCCATAGCCAATCGTCGTCGTTGAGGTTGGGAAAGCCCTTGGAACCCTGAGCGCCCGAGCCGTGGCATTGCACGCAATTGACCTTGAAGGTAGCTCCGCCGGCCGCTACCGCCAATTCACGCAGCGCGTCGTCGGCTGCAATCTCGGATACGGTCTTCTGCTGGATGGCCGCGACATATTTGCCCTTGGCGGCTTCGGCAGCCGCCAGCTCAATCTTGACAGCGTTGCGGCTGGAATAGCCAAGCAGACCCTTGGTCACGGAAGACAGCATCGGCCAAGCCGGATACGCAATTGTATAAGCCACCGCCCAAGCGACGGTGACGTAGAAGGTTGTCACCCACCATCGGGGCAATGGGTTGTTGAGTTCCCTTATCCCGTCCCATTCATGACCGGTCGTTGAGATGCCCGAGACTTCATCGATATGCTCGCTGCTCATGATCAGTCGTCCTTGAGTGGAATCTGGGCGGCTTGATCGGCCTGTGTTTTGCCGCCGGGACGCAAGGCAAAGGCAATGCAGCCGACGAAGAAGAGCGCCATGGCAAGCAGACCCCAGCTGTCCGCGAATTCCCGCATCAAATTATAGCTCATTGCGTCCCCCTCAGCGGTAGCCGGCTGCATCGTCATAGGTCTTGAAATCGACCAGCGTGCCGAGCATCTGGAGATAGGCGACCAGCGCATCCATCTCGGTCACCTGCTGCGGATTGCCGTCCAGATCACCGACTTTGGCTTTCGGATAGCGTTTCTCGACGCCGGAGGCATCGGCATTCGGGTCGGCCTGGGCCATCAGATCGGCATTGGCGTGCGCGATCATGTCATCGGAGTACGGGACGCCAACACGCGCGTTCGCAACCAGATGCGTCGAGAAGTCCTTCACCTCGATCGGAGCGTCCTTCAGGAACGCGTAGCTCGGCATGATCGATTCCGGCACCACCGAACGCGGATCCGTAAGGTGCTGAACATGCCATATATTCGAGTAGCGGTCGCCGACCCGGGCGAGATCGGGCCCGGTGCGCTTCGATCCCCACTGGAAGGGATGATCGTACATCGACTCGGCGGCCAGGCTGTAGTGGCCGTAGCGCTCAACCTCGTCCCGGAATGGCCTGATCATCTGGCTGTGGCAGAGGTAGCAGCCCTCGCGCACATAGATGTTGCGTCCGGCGAGTTCCAGTGGCGAGTAGGGCCGCATGCCTTCGACTTTCTCGATCGTGTTGTCGAGATAGAAGAGCGGCGCGATCTCGACGATGCCGCCGACGGTCACGACAAGAAGAGAGCCAACGAGAAGAAGCGTGGCGTTCTTCTCGATGATCGCGTGTTTGTCCATCAAGCCCATTGTCTGGCTCCCTATTCGGCAGGCCGGAGGGCGGGCTCGGAACCTGGCATTGGTTGCTCTTCGCGCTGGTGGCCAAGAATGGTCATGGTCACGTTCCAGGCCATGAGCAGGGCGCCGGTGAGGTACATCGCACCGCCGATGGCGCGCATGACGTAGAAGGGATGCATGGCGGCGACGGTTTCGGCGAAGGAGTAGACGAGGAAACCCTGCTCGTCGTATTCGCGCCACATCAAGCCCTGCATGATGCCGGACACCCACATCACCGCGGCGTAGACGACGATTCCGAGCGTCGCCAGCCAGAAGTGCCAGGTGACGAGCCGCAGCGAATAGAGACGTTCACGGTTCCACAGTTTCGGCACCATGTAGTAGATTGCGCCGAACGAGATCATGCCAACCCAGCCGAGCGCGCCGGAATGGACATGGCCGATGGTCCAGTCCGTGTAGTGCGACAGCGAATTGACCGTCTTGATCGACATAATCGGACCTTCGAAGGTCGACATGCCGTAGAAGGCGACTGCCATCACCATCATGCGGATGATCGGATCGGTGCGCAGCTTGTCCCAGGCGCCAGACAGCGTCATCAGGCCATTGATCATACCGCCCCATGACGGCATCCACAGCATGATCGAGAACGCCATGCCGAGCGTCTGCGCCCAGTCGGGTAAGGCGGTGTAATGCAGGTGGTGCGGGCCGGCCCAGATGTAGAGAAAGATGATCGCCCAGAAGTGGACGATCGACAGGCGGTAGGAGTAGACCGGCCGGTTCGCCTGCTTGGGCACGAAATAATACATCATGCCGAGGAACCCGGCGGTGAGGAAGAACCCGACGGCGTTGTGGCCATACCACCATTGCGTCAAGGCGTCCTGGACGCCGGAGAAGGCGGAGTAGCTCTTCGAGCCCAGGAACGACGCCGGCATCGACAGATTGTTGACCACATGCAGCATCGCGATTGTCACGATGAAGGACAGGTAGAACCAGTTGGCGACGTAGATATGCGGTTCCTTGCGCTTCAGGATCGTGCCGAGGAACAGGATGAGATAGGCGACCCAGACGATGGTCAGCCAGAGATCCACATACCATTCGGGTTCGGCGTATTCGCGGGCTTCGGTGATGCCGAGCAGGTAGCCGGTCGCGGCCATGACGATGAACAGCTGGTAACCCCAGAACACAAACCAGGCCAGTTTGCCGCCAAACAGCCGGGCGCGGCACGTGCGCTGCACGACGTACAATGACGTGCACAGCAGCGCGTTGCCGCCGAAGGCGAAGACGACGCCCGACGTATGCAGCGGTCGCAAGCGGCCGAAGTTGAACCAGCGTTGTATGTTGAGATCGGGATAGGCAAGCTGCAGGGCAATGATCACACCGACGAGCATGCCGACGACGCCCCAGAATACCGTTGCAATGGCTCCGTAGCGGATCGGGCCATCCATGTAGGCGGAGGCGTCGATCGGAGCCGCCGGCTTGAAATCTGTGTTGCGCAGCAGGATCGCGGTAAAGCCAGCCACGGCGAAGAACAAAACCCCCATATGCTGGCGAAAAGGTCCTTCTACGCCGAAGCCGGCAGCCACCAGGGCCGCAAAAGCAAACAGGCTTAGAACGACGATCTCCGTGCCGAATTTCATGACATGTCCCCGACCAGGATTCCAATGCGCGGACGCCAAATCCGCGGTGCATTAATTCCGTAGTTGCCGCCTGCTCGCCCTGATCCATGTCAGAGCCGCACGATTTTGCTTCGGGCAGCATCGAGTTCGGTGCAATCAGAAGGTGGCGATTTGAACAAGGAAACGCAGCACGGGCCAACCCGCTCATGGACAAGTGCGGCTTTCTCGCGCCAGGTCGGCACAGAGGCGATTCCGGGCGAGGTCATGAAGCTTGCCCATCGGGAAAAGCTGGAGCTCTGCTTCTCGCTGGAAAGCATTGCCGATGCACTGCCGAACGTCGACCGCCTCAAATGTCTTGGAACGGCCAAGAAGATCGTTCCGCTGCTCCGTGACATTCATGGGTTTGAGGAGAGGGTGATTTTCCCTGCGTATGAGGCGCACTTGACTCCGGCCGAGGCCAAACTTGCCTCTACCAGCCGGTTGCGCATCGAGCACCTTGAGGATCAATGCTTCGCTGGCGAGGTGGCCGAAACGCTCCTAGCGATCGGTCATGGTGATCCGATAGAGAGCGCGGAAGCTGTCGGATTCATGCTACGCGGCTTCTTCGAAGGCTTGCGGCGACACATCGCTTTCGAACGCGAGCATGTCCTGCCGCGGATCGTAATAAGCGACGAAGGCCCCGACGCTTAGGTCTCATTCAAAGGCCGGTTGCCGCGCGCCTCGGCCGCCGCAGCGCTGCTCCAGCCGGCTCATGCTGTCGACCGTTACATGGCGTTTGCTCTCGATCCGGATCACGCCGTCAGCCCGCAATCGCGTAAGCTGGCGGCTCACGGTCTCGTTCGTCAGTCCAAGGAAATCAGAGATGTCGGCACGTGTCAGCGGCAGATCGAAGCATGCCGACCCAGCCGCCGGGTCGATACTGGAATCCATATTCCGGGCGATCATGAGGAGAAAGCTCGCCACCTTCTCCGGTGCGGTCTTGCGCCCGAGAGTCACCATCCATTCAAGTGCCTCGTCGAGTTCGTCCAGCGTCTGCTTGAGCAGGCGATGCTCGAGTCCCGATGATTCCTTCATTATCCGTTCAACGGCCGCCTTCGGAAACGAGCACAGCGAGACGGAGGTTGCCGCTTCCACATTGATCGTGCTTTTCACCTTGAAGGGCCGTCCCAGAAAATCCGGTGCGAACCGAAGACCGACAATCTGCTGGCGGCCGTCCGAAAGGCACTTCGTCAGCTTCACAACGCCTGAAAGCAAGTTTGAATAGCTGTCGACGGCCTCGGCGTCGGCGATCAGTTCGACCCCCGGCTCGATCTTGTGCCGCGACGAAGTTTTGGCGAGCCCAACCAAATGGTTTGGATCGAGCGCACCGCAGACGCCGCGATGTCGTGCTGCGCAAGACAGGCAAAGAACGGGAATGCCGGAACTGTGAAGGTCTTGCCGTACTGTCATTACGCTCGCGCTACCGATCCCAAGTTTCGACAGGATAGCAAGCGATGGCAGAGAAATCCTTGCGGCAGTTTGTCCGTGCTGGAGGCTGACCGAAATCAGGGCATTGGCTCTTCGACGCGTCCAGACTTCCGGCGAGGCAAAAACGGCGGACCACCAAATGAGACCGGAATTAGCTGCCAGGCTTGGCGAGAACGTCCCGCGTTATACCAGTTACCCGACCGCGCCGCATTTCCATCCTGGCGTCGACGCTGATGTCTATCGAAGCTGGTTGAAGGCGCTCGAAAGCGGTGACGAGGTCTCGCTCTACCTGCACATGCCTTATTGCGACCGGCTGTGCTGGTTCTGTGCGTGCCATACAAAGCAGACCCGCCGCTACGAGCCGGTGGCTTCGTATCTCCGCTCGCTTCACGCGGAGATCGCGACTGTCGCCGGTCTTGTCGGCGGCAAGGCCCATGTCCGCGCCGTGCATTTCGGCGGCGGCTCGCCGACCATGCTGAAGCCCGAAGATATGATAGCCTTGGGAACTGTCCTGCGGGATAGCTTCGATTTTCTTGCCGATGCGAAGATCAGCGTCGAAATCGAACCCAACGACATGGACGAAGCCCGCCTTGATACACTTGCCGAGATCGGCATGGCGCGGGCGAGCCTCGGCGTTCAGGATTTCGATCCGAAGGTGCAGAAGGCGATTAACCGCGAGCAGAGCCTTTTTGCAGACCAAGGCGGTTGTCGACGGCATTCGCTCTCGCGGCGTAGGGTCCGTGAACCTCGATTTGCTTTACGGCCTGCCGCATCAGACCAGGGAGAGCGTCTGTTCCACCGTGGCGCAGGCGCTGACTCTGGAGCCGGACCGGATGGCGCTGTTCGGCTACGCGCATGTGCCCTGGTTCAAGAAGCATCAGACTATGATCGACGAGGCATGGTTGCCGGGTCCGGCCGAACGGTTCGCTCAGTGGCAAATTGCCGCCCGTCTGATCATGGGCGCCGGATACGAGGCGATTGGAATAGACCATTTCGCCAAGCCGGATGATGCGCTTGCAGTCTCGGCTCGCGCGGGAACAATCCGCCGCAATTTCCAGGGCTACACCGAGGATCGCTGCGAAACACTGATCGGGCTCGGGCCGTCATCGATCAGCCGGTTTCGACAGGGCTATTCGCAGAACATGCCGTCGACAGCCGAATATGGACGCATGGTCGAGGGGGGACATCTGGCCACGGTCCGCGGCATCGCGTTTTCCGAAGATGACCGTGTTCGCGGCTGGATCATCGAGCGCTTGATGTGCGATTTCGGCTTTTCAGCAGGCGAACTGGTGGAACGCTTCGGGGAAGCCGGACAAAAGCTTCTTTTCCAAGCAAGCTCCATCGCCATTGGCGACCCTGCTCGACCGCTTGAACTCCAAGGTGACAGTTACGTCGTATCGGCGGAAAGTCGTCCCTTTGTAAGGAGCATTGCAGCGAAGTTCGACAAATATTTCGAAAGTGGAACGGCCAGGCACTCAGTGGCAGTCTGAGTGCCACAGACGAACGTCACCGTCTTCAGTCGATCGCGAACCTCCTCAAAATCGTCGAAACCAGCAGCTAACAATTCGATAGTGCATATGGCGCCACTTTACGATGCTGTGACGACGCGGGTATTCCCAAAGAGGGTCGCATGGCAGAGGGCTGGGACCCGCCGGAACCCTGCAGGCAGGGCTCCACTTCGTATCCGCCCAAGCAGGTTGGATTGTTCGGCCCAGTCTTTCACTGAATGTCAGCGACGCACCCCATTGCGGCTTCCGCTACTCAGCGCTGCGGCTCTTGAATGCCCCTTTGAGATGAGCTCATTCTGAGTAACAACCGCACGGCGTTCCCACGTGTCTGAAACCATGCATCAGTGCGGCTAGCACGCCCTGCGTCTGTTCGCGGTTTCCGGCCGCCCAGGCACTTACTTGACCTCCAGCTGCTCGAAGTTCGCGCATAGGCCTTACATGACGGATCGGTAGGCCGCGACCGCCGGGAATTTGGGCACCCGGGCGGGCTGCGCCAATTGACCAACTTTATGCTTCGATTACTCGGGATCTGAACCTGACACGCGTCGCGATTTCTCTGACATGCCGGCGGCAGGCAAGCTTTCCTTTCTGGCCTTGGCAAACGCTCTGTCAGCTTCCAGAAACCCTGCCAGCATGAAAGGTATGAGTTCCGCTACCGTTTCAGACTCGCCATAGGTCTGGCGGTAAAGCGCCGCATAGTCCTTGAGTGCTTGGTTCAGGTCCGCGCTAACGATGATGGTCATCTTCGAAGGTGTCCGGTCTGGAAGCTTTCCAAGTTTCAGATCTGCCATGATTACTCCTGTTCAAGTCGGGTATGGGCGCAGCACAAGATCCTTGTGTACAATCACGCGTAGGGGCCAACCGGGGCGGACGACAATGGTGGGTTGAATATTCAGGTTCTTTTCGGTGATGCGCTGGCCGGCTTGACTGATGTTTTGCTGAGTGGATTCCCGGATCGCCTTAACTAGGTCGCTTTCGTTTTCCCCAAAGCTCAACTCGGTACCAACGCCCAGTAGCGTCGCTAGAGCAACTCCCTTGATCAGCTGCCAGGTGTGAAAATCGACCTTGTCCTCAAGCCCGGCATAGCCGGCAGTATCCGTCGCTGGCAGATTGTCGATTTCGATCGAGGAACCGTCGGGCAGGATTATTCGCTGCCAGACCAGCAATGCGCGCCTCTGCCCAAAAGCCACGACGCTGTCATAAGTGCCGATGAGGCGTGAGCCTTGCGGAATGAGCACAATGCTGCCGGTGACTGTGTCGTGCACATTCTCGGTGACCTGCGCGACGACAAGGCCAGGCAAGTCGGAATTTATGCCGGTGACGAGACTGGCCGCAATCACGCTGCCGGCCATCAGTTGGTAGGGTGAGGCCGGCGTCTGCAGCGCGTGCTGATTGTAGATCCCGCTTGTGTTCCGCTGACTGATAAGATCGAGCTTGCGCTGTTGGTTGTTCTGGTCACCCTCGGCTGGGGCAACGGAAGCTGACGCGCGCGTCGCTCCGGATTGCGGAAGCGCCTCAGACGGCTGCTGCGCACTCGGCCCACCGCCGGCGACATCTGTCTGTCTGGGTCGATTGTCGATCCGGAATAAGACTTGCGACTCGCGCGCCTCAATTGCTTGCTGGGCAAGGCGCTGCTCCTCGGCGGAGATATCCTGCCCTGGCGCGATGCCGAGCTGACGTTGGCGTTCAAGGATGGGCCGACCGAGGTCGCCGGGCAGTGGCGGTCCGAGCACAGGGGCCTTCGGCATGATCCCGGAATAGTCCTTGGGAAGCGCTTCTAGTCCCTCGGCGGGTGGCTTGCGCTCGGTGTTATAGCGGTCCTCTGCCTGGTGCTTGATACGCCATGCCGGTCCTTGAAGCGCCATCATCGTGACGCCCAGAATGGCACCGGATCCGACTGCAGCGATGGCGACGATCACACCGCGCCTGAATCGGACAGCGCGGCGGGGCGAGGCTCGCAATTGCAGCTGCTCGGGATCGAGTTTCGGCGGCGCATCGGATCGGGAGGTATCGGTCATGAGCGCTCCCCTCACCTGCTGGGCCGCGCAAAGAGCGGAATCCGCCGCGGCGGTTGCCGGCCGTCAGTCCTGGTGATGCGCACCACTTGCTGCTGTTTGCTGCCTAGACGCAGTTCTGCAGCGCCAAAGAGGCGATCGACGATGTAGTAGTTGCCGCGCATGCGATAATTGACGAGCTGGCTGTCCCCATCGGCACCGACGATGAAGAGAGGAGGCGCTTCACCCTGATCAATGCGACGGGGGAATTCGATATAGACCTTGCTGCCATCGTCGAAAGCGCGCGTCGGCCTCCAGGGTGGTGTGTCGCCAGTGATTGAATACCGAAAGCGGATATTCTCGAGCGCCACATTCGACGCCACCGGCGTGGCAGCCTCGGCTTGGGCGTTGCGCTGGCGTAGCGCGATGATCTGGTCCTCGCTATAGGTCCAGGAGATCGCCGCCATTGAGGTCTTCTCGGTGCTTTGAAGCTGCAAATGGTAGGTGCGTCGTTCCGTGGTGATCACCAGATTTGTGTTAAGTCCCGGCGCGAAGGGTTTTACCAGCACATGGGTGCGCTGATTGTCACCGGTGCCGCTGACGGTATCGCCGATCACCCAACGCACCGTGTCGCCGGCCGACACGGCTGTTAGCTTCTCGCCCGGCTGGAGTGCGATATCGGTAACGCGCTCCGGCGCGGCATAGAGCTGATAGAGTGCGCCATCGGCGAATGGATAGACCTGAACCGCATTCACGTACCCATACCTGGTGGGTTGCTGCGTCGCTGCTTTATTGGCATCGGAGACCCGTTCTTCAGGAGAGCGCTTGTCATCGGCCACCCTGCCCGGATCGGGCTGTAGCTGACCTGGCAACGGCAGCGGCTTTGGCACTTCGACTATCTTGACCGGCTTCTCCGGCGGCTTCTCGATTGCGGCTGGTTTGAAATCGGCAGCATCATAGGAAATCTCAGGCGGCGGTACCGGCTTCGACGCGCAGGCGGAGAGGACTGCTGTAGAGGCCGACAGGATCAGCACGGCACGGACCGACGACATTCTATTCTTCATTGGTGGACTCCTTTTGGGGAAACGGACGTCGGCGCAGCACTGTCGAGCTCGCGCGACCAGTCGATCGCATTGATGAAGACGCCGAGCGGGTTGTTGCGCAGTTGGTCAGTATTACTTGGCGGGCGGATCACGATGGTGAGGATCGCGGTCCAGCGCGTCGTGCTGGCAAGGCTGCCGCGCTCAAAAACCTGCTCGGCCCATTTGACCTGGAACGAGCTGTCCGAAGCCCTGACCACGCTGGTCACTTGCACCGACACGCTGCGTGTGCCGATCTGACCGAAAGGATCGTTCGCCTTGGCGTACTCGTTGAGAAAGAGCGCCGCGCGGTCGGTGGCGAAGTCATAGGCCGAAAGCCAGTTCTGCCGCACCAGCACCGGATCGGTGGAAACGGAACGGACATTCTGAATGAAGCGGCCGAGATGCCACGCGATCTGGGCATCGGAGGGCTCGTAGTCCCGGATTGCCGGCGCAACGGCGCGTGCCTCGCCGAAGCCGTCGACCTCGACGACGTAAGGCACGACGCGGCTCTGCATCGACTGCCACACGAGTCCGCCGGAAAGTCCGGCCGCCAAGGTCAGACAGCCAAGAGCCATGAACCGCCAGTTGCGGGCCTGCACTCGAGATGAGCCTATGCGCTCGTCCCAGAGCTGCGCGGCCTTCTGATACGGCGTGACCGGCTCGGGCGTCTTGCCGTAACGTTGAATGGGTCGCTTGAATAGCATTTAGTCGTCCTTGTCGTTGAGAGAGGGATTGGCGCTGCCTCCCGGCCTGTCGCCTTCTCGGACGGCCTGCATGGCGGCGTGACGGTGGGCACGGGCTGTCTGTTCGGAACGCAGGCGCCTGGCCCAGCCGGGCGCGGCATCAGCGACCGGACCAGTAGGGCTTCCTGTCATGGATGCGGTCGGCGCACCACCGGTCGCGGTCCAGGCAGCTTCGCGCCCGGCATCAACGCTGCGCCCGAAGCCTCCTGCGGCAGATCGTGCCGCCCCCATTGCGGCGCCGCCGGCGGCGCTGGTCACACCATGCATTCCAGCAGCTACACCGGGCAGGCCGGACTCGAGCGATGTTGCGCGCCCCATCTGCCAGGCCGTAGAAGCCGCTGACCCCATGGTCGTGCCGGCACGGAGTGCGGTGAGACCGCTGCCGGTTGCCATGCGCGCGCCGGCAAATGCTGCGCCTGCGGCAACGAGCGATGTACCGGCTGCGGCTGCCGTGGTTCCAAGTGCGGCGCCCGCGCCAAGCTGCGGCGCGCCCGAGACAAGACCGGAGGCTATCCCAGGTCCGAAAATGCCGAGACCAAGGAGCGCCAAGGCGCCCAGGACCTGTGACATGGCGGCGGCCAGATCCGGCTCCTTGCCTTGCAGCGCGGAAGCGAACTCGCCAAAGAGCGTGGAGCCGATGCCGATGATGACGGCCAACACCATCACCTTGATGCCCGACGAGATGACATTGCCGAGCACGCGCTCGGCGAGAAACGCTGACCGGTTCCAAAGCGCGAAGGGCACAAGAATGAATCCGGCCAGAGTGGTGAGTTTGAATTCGAGGATGGTGATGAAGAGTTGGATGGAGAGGATGAAGAAGGCGATGATGACCAGGAACCAGGCCACGAGCAGCACGAAGATGGTGAGCGCGTTGCCGAAGATTTCTGGGAAGCCGAGAAGCTGGCTTGCCTGATCGAGAAGCGGCCAGGCGCCCTCGAAACCGGTTGCGGCAATGCGGCCCGGATGCAGGAGATTGTCGGCAGATAGGTTGCCGGATGACGCATTGATGCCGAGACCGGCAAAAGACCGATAAATGATGTCGGCGAGGTTCTTGAAGTTATTCAAGATGAAGGCAAAGACGCCGACATAGAGCACTTTGCGGATGAGCCGGCCGAATATGTTGGGTTCGCCTCCGAATGCCCAGGCGAGGCCGGCAAGTGTGACGTCGATGCCGATCAGGTTCGTGGTAAGGAAGGCGACATCGCCCGAGAGCAGACCGAACCCGCTATCGATGTAGCGGATGAAGGTCTCCATGAAGCGATCAATGACCCCAAGGTCGTTCATGCCGCCTTCCTCGTCGTCAAGAGATTGGTGATCAGTTGCCGGGATAGGCCGTGCCTGTGCCGAGGAAGCGCTTTGTCGTCTCGCGCGCGGCCTCCTCGGACTGCGCCTTGCGCGCCGCATCCTCGGCCTCAGCGCGGAACTGCGTTGCGAGCAGCGTCTGGATCTGCATCTGCTGCTTGGTCGAAAGCGCAAGGAGCTGGTTAGTGGCCTGACTTGCCTGAAGCGCACCGGCCGCGCCTTGGCTGCGGTTGACGAGATCGGCAAGCAGGTCACCATCACCGCGAACATTCTCGACGATCTGCGACTGAACACCCATGGTCTGACGGAATGCCTGCATTGCGTTTTGCCAGCGGTCACGTGCGGCGCTCGCTACATCGCTGACCTTGATCGTGGCGTCGTAGCTTTCCGGATATTGATTACGCCACTGGTCCTGAAGCTTGTTGAGATCAAAGCTCAGGCCACTTGCCTGGTCCATCAGACCGTCGATCCGTTGGAGCGAGCCGGTAAGCTGACCCACGGAAGAAAAATCCAGACTCTGAAGATTGCGTGCCATGTTCTGCAGCATGGTCGCCTGGTTCTGGAGCGACTGGATCTGGTTGTTGATCTGCTCCAGCGAGCGCGCCGCCGTGAGCACGTTCTGTGCGTAGTTCGACGGATCGAACACGATGAGCGCGTAGGCCGGCTGCACGTAGTCGGCCATCGGCTTGGCGATCAACGAAAGGGTGATCAGGCCCGAGAGAAAGCGGCGCCGCATCATGACGATTGCTCCTTGGTTGGTTGAGGGAATTGCTGGAGAAGCTCGGCCGCCCAATCCAGGCCGCAGGCGCCGAGGAAGCGAAAGACAAAGCTGTCCTGCCCGTGCTCGGACAGGACCCTGTCGATCAGGCTTTGCGCGGCTGGACCCGAGGCGCCGCAAAGTGCAAGCGCGATGGGGCCGAGCCCGAGCTCGAAGCGACGGTTGCCGCAGCGCGACTGCAAATAGTAGTGCCGCTTCGGCGTGGCCCGGGCGATCAGTTCAATCTGCCGGTTGTTGAGACCGAAGCGCTCATAGGCAGTCCGTGCCTGCGGTTCCACGGCACGATCATTGGGGAGAAAAATGCGCTGTGGGCAGCTCTCGATGATCGCCGGCGCTATTGCAGAGCCGGCGATGTCGGCAAGCGACTGCGTGGCGAAGATCACCGATACGTTCTTCTTTCGCAGCACCTTCAGCCATTCGCGGATGCGGGCAGCAAAAAGCGGATTGTCGAGATAGACCCAGGCCTCATCGAGCATGAGCAGCGTCGGTCGCCCGTCGAACCGCTCCTCAAGGCGATGGAAGAGATAGGTGAGCACAGGCAGCACAGCGCTTTGGCTATGCATCAGCTCCTCGGTCTCGAAGCACTGCACATCCGACAAGGCCAGCCGATCGTCGTCGGCATCGAGCAATCGGCCGAAGGGACCGTCGAGCGTGTAGGGCATTAAGGCGGACTTCAGTGCATTGGACTGAAGCAGGACCGACAGACCGGTCAGCGTGCGCTCCTGCGCCGGCGCGGTGGCGAGGCTGTTGAGCGCCGACCAGATCGCCTCCTTCACCTCCGGCGTGAGGGCGACGTTCTCATGGGCAATCAGGCCGGCGATCCATTCAGCTGCCCAGCTGCGCCGACCCTGATCACCGATATTGCGCAGAGGCTGGAAGGCAAGCGCACCGTCCGAACCCAAGACATGATGCTCTCCACCCATGGCGAGCGTTGCCGCGCGCGCCGAATTGCCTTTGTCGAAGACATAGACCTGCGCGCCGGCATAGCGACGAAACTGCAGGGCGATCAGGGCAAGCAGCACCGATTTTCCGGCGCCGGTCGGTCCAACGATCAGCATGTGGCCTACATCTTCGACATGGGAAGAAAGCCGGAACGGAGTCGACCCGCTGGTTTCGGCGATCAGGAGCGGCGGGGCCTCTCGTCCAGTGACTTCAGCCAGATGCTCGTTCGCCGCAGGACCGGCCCACACCGAGGAAAGCGGCATGAGATGGGCAAGGTTCAGCGTGTGAACGAGCGGCTGACGAACGTTGGCATAGACATGACCCGGCAGCGAGCCGAGCCAGGCTTCGACCGCATTGACGCTTTCGCGGATGGTGGTGAACCCGAGCCCATTGATGATGCGCTCGACCGCGCGAAGTTTCTCAGCGGCGGCTTGGCGATCCTCGTCCCATACCGTCACCGTTGCAGTGAGATACCCGAAGCCGATATGATCGCCGCCCAACGCCTGAAGTGCTTCATCGGCGTCGAGCGCCTTATTGTCGGCGTCGCTGTCGACGAGCGGAACGGGTTCGTTGCTTACAACCTCGCGCAGGATTGCGACCATCGATTTGCGCTTGGCAAACCATTGCCGGCGCAAGCGGGTCAGCGTCTTGGTGGCCTCGGTCTTGCCGAGCGGAATGAAGCGCGTCATCCAGCGATAGGCGAAATCCTGATGATTGAGGGCATCGAGGATTCCGGGCCGGGTGAGGTTCGGAAAGCCGAGGATGGTAAGTGTGCGAAGATGTTGCTCACCCAGCATCGGCTCCAAGCCGCCGGTAAGCGGCACATCGACCAGGATGCCGTCCAGATACATCGGCGTTTCCGGCACGGCGACCGGATGGCGGCGGGTCGAGATCGTGTCGTGCAGGTATGTCAGCGTCTCGGCGTCATCGAGCAGACGCACTTCGGGCATGAAGCCCGACAGAAGATCCAGCACACGGTCGGTCTCGTCACGGAACCGCGCCATCTCCTGGCGCCAGTCTCTTTCGCCTTCTGAATGATGCGAGTCGACGAGCGCGCTTTCCGCCCGCGCCTGGGCGTCCGGTGGCGGCATGGACAGCAAGGTCAGGTGATAGCGGCTCTCGAAATGCGCGACCTTGCCCTCGAAAGCAGCACGCCGTTCTTCATCAACCAGCCATGACGCCGCGTCCGGGAAACGCGAGGACGGATAGCCCAGCGCTTCGATACGCTCGGCCTCGAAAAACAATGTCCAGCCGGAGCCAAGGCGTCTAAGCGCATTGTTGGCCCGGGCGCAGATGCCGATGAGTTCGGCTTCGGTCGCGCTTTCCAGATCGGGCCCGCGAAACCGAAGAGTCCGCTGAACGCTGCCGTCCTTGTTGAGCACGATGCCGGGCGCCACCAGTGCTGCCCAGGGCAGGTGGTCGGCAAGCCGGTCGGCCTTGCCGCGATATTCCGAAAGGTTCAGCATGCGAGCCATCCGCTCAGGCGAAGGTGACGGACAAGCACGCTGGCAAAGTCGGGATCGCGCCTTGCGGCAAAGACCGCGAGCGAGTGGCAGCCAAGCCAGAGCACTAGCCCGGCAATCCATTGCTGCAAGCCTAGTCCGATGGCCGCAGCCACCGTGCCGTTGAGGATCGCCACCGCCCGCGGCGCGCCGCCCAGCAGGATCGGTTCAGTCAATGCCTGGTGAACGGGAACCTCGAAGCCCTCGATATGTTGCACTCCGGCGGCCATCAGACGAGCGCCCCGCCGCCGAAGGAGAAGAACGAGAGGAAGAAGCTCGATGCGGCGAAGGCGATCGACAGGCCGAAGACGATCTGAATCAGCCGGCGGAAACCGCCTGCAGTATCGCCGAAGGCAAGGGTCAGGCCGGTGGTGATGATGATGATCACCGCGACGATTTTGGCGACCGGTCCCTGCACCGATTCCAGGATCTGCTGCAGCGGCTGTTCCCAAGGCATGCCGGAGCCGGCAGCGTGCGCCGGAACTGTGAGAAGAAACGCGAGCGCGGCAAACGAAAGAAAGCGGAGCTTCTTACGCATAAGGGGGCCTTTCAAAGTTGCTGGAGTTGCGGAGGCGTGAGTGGGGTGACGGCGTAGTCGCCGCTGCCGTCGAGACCTGTGACCTCAGCGATTGCATCGATGCGGCGCGACGAGCCGCGCCCCGCGATGAAGACGATGAGATCGATGGCATCGGCGATGAGGCGGCGCGGCACGGTGACGACAGCTTCCTGTGCAAGCTGCTCGATGCGATAGAGGGCAGAGCGCGCCGAATTGGCATGAACCGTGGCGATGCCGCCGGGGTGCCCGGTGTTCCATGCCTTGAGCATGTCCAGCGCTTCCGCGCCCCTGACTTCACCGACGATGATGCGGTCGGGGCGGAGCCTGAGCGTCGAGCGCACGAGATCGGCGAGTGTGACCGAGCCCCGCCTGGTTCTCAGGGCAACGCAGTCCTTTGCTGCGCATTGCAGTTCGCGGGTGTCCTCGATGAGGATCACTCGCTCGTCGCATTCGGCGACTTCGGCCAGCAGCGCATTGGCAAGTGTCGTCTTACCCGACGACGTGCCTCCGGCGACAAGGATGTTGCGCCGTTCTCGGACTGCCTTTATCAACGCATCGGCCTGCAGCGGCAACATGATGCGATCCGCAACATAGTTGGCCAGCGTGTAGAGCATTGCGGCTGGTTTGCGGATGGCAAAGCAAGGCGCCAGCACGACAGGCGGCAGCAGTCCCTCGAAGCGTTCGCCCGATGGCAACTCGGCGCTGACAATCGGATTGTCCGCATGCGCCTCGGCACGCACGTGGGAAGCGACCAGGCGGATGATGCGTTCCGCCTCGGAAGGATGCATATGCACGGCCGTATCGATTCGGCCTTCTCCCAGCCGGTCGAGCCGCAGCGCACCATCGGGATTGACCATCACCTCGATGACCAATGGATCGGCCAGCGCCTCAGTGATCGTCGGACCCATGGCGGTGCGCAGCATGGCGCGGCGTCGGTGGTCGGCCTCTGGATGAGCGCTCATCCTTCCCCTCCTCCGCCATTGTCTTTGCCAAGCGAGCGTTTCCCCGATGCGATCTGGCGACCGACCTGCTCGACGAATTTGTCGAAACGCTCCTGAGCAATCGCTTGCGTCGCCTTGTCCGGAACAGGCGTGTGGGCATGAAGCGTGATCGAAAAGCGGATGAAGAGCGCCAAGCTTTCCAATGTCATCTCGACATCGCGCCTGACGTGAGTGAGGTCGCGGGAAAGACGGTCCAGCCTCATGCCATAGCGCCGATCGAGTTCATTCTCGCCACGCCGCTCGATGAAAGCTTCTACGGCCTTCGCGACGACCGCGGATTTTGTGGTCGAGGGATCGCGGCTGAGGTTGTCCAGCTTCTCGCTCAATTCCGGTTCGAGCAGAAACTGGTGACGAATGCGGTGGGGCTTCATGCGCTTGTTCCAACTGGCCGGCGCTGGCGGGCCGGCGGCGGAACAAGCATTATCGAGATGCCCAAAATTGCTTACGGCCGTTATCTACGCTGAGATACGCCCGGGCTGCGGAAAGCGTTCAGAAGCCGGGGACGATATCCTTGTCATCACCCCTTCCCTCGTTGACGCCATAGGCACCTGCGACGGTGGAGATCCGGTCCATGACGCGTTTGTCCGCCATCGCCTCGCTATCATCGTCTGCGGGTCTGGACAGATCGTCCTGGTCCGGTTCCTGGGTGACGGCGGTATGTTCTTCGGGTAGGCCAGGATGGCGCTGCTGCTGAACACCTCCCTCGTCCGCAAGCGCGGCGCCAGCGCTTTCATCGTCAGACGCAAGACGACGGTCGACGCCGCGTACTTGCCCAGTCCAATCGTCCGGCCGCGACATCGGGCAGTCCGCGTAGGGTCCGTCGCGCAACACCGGCGAAGGCAGCACCCGCTCGGTGAAATTGTGGTCCTCATAGTATCGCAGCTTTTTGGCCCGGATGGGGGGCAATCCCGAAACCAGCACCAGTTCGTCCGCGGGCGGCAATTGCATCACCTCGCCCGGTGTCAGCAGCGGGCGGGCGGTTTCCTGGCGGCTGACCATGACATGCGAGAGCCAAGGTGCCAGCCGGTGGCCCGCATAGTTGCGCATGGATCTGAGTTCCGTGGCCGTGCCAAGCGCGTCCGAGATTCGCTTGGCCGTGCGCTCATCATTGGAGGAAAAGGCAATTCGCAAATGGCAGTTGTCCAGAATGGCGTTGTTGTCGCCATACGCTTTGGAGATCTGGTTCAACGATTGCGCGATCAAGTAGGCACGAATTCCGTAACCGGCCATAAATGCGAGTGCGGTCTCAAAGAAGTCGAGGCGACCGAGCGCCGGAAACTCATCCAGCATCATGAGCAGTTGATGCTTGCGGCTCTTCTTTGGGTCACCCTCGAGGCGCTCCGTCAGCCGCCTGCCGATCTGGTTCAGGATCAGTCGCACCAAGGGCTTGGTGCGCGAGATGTCCGATGGCGGCACGACCAGATAGAGCGACATCGGCCACTCCGCATCCATCAGATCGGCAATGCGCCAGTCGCAGTCCGATGTTACCGCCGCCACGGTCGGATCACGGTAGAGGCCGAGAAAAGACATGGCGGTCGAGAGGACGCCTGAACGTTCGTTCTCCGATTTGTTCAACACCTCTCGTGCCGCCGAGGCCACGACGGGATGGACCTGAGGCTTATTGGCCGCGCCGAGATGGTTGGTCGTCATCATTCGCCGCAAAGTCGCAGCAAACGAGCGTTGCGGGTCCGACAGAAAGGTGGCGACGCGGGCAAGAGTCTTTTCCTCTTCGGCGTAGAGCACGTGCAAGATAGCGCCGACCAGAAGTGAATGACTGGTCTTCTCCCAATGATTCCGCCTTTCCAGCGCGCCTTCCGGATCGACTAGAATGTCAGCGATGTTTTGGACATCGCGAATCTCGTCCGAACCTTTGCGTACCTCCAGCAGCGGGTTGTAGCGGGCCGATCGCGGATCAGTCGGATTGAACAAAAGGCAATGCGAGAACCTCGACCGCCAGCCGGAGCTCAGCTGCCAGTTCTCGCCTTTAATGTCGTGAATGACGGCCGAGCCGGACCAGGAGAGAAGGGTTGGGACAACCAGTCCGACGCCCTTGCCGGAACGTGTCGGCGCAAAGGCCATGACGTGCTCAGGCCCGTCATGACGCAGATACCGGTCCTTCAGTTTGCCGAGGAAGACGCCTGCCGGCTGAAACAGCCCTGCTTTCTCGATCTCCCGCGTCACCGCCCATCGAGAGGAGCCATAGGTGGTGACCAAGCCGCGCTGGCGCGCGCGCCAGAGGGAACCAGCGATCGCAGCGGCACAGCCCATGAATCCACTGGCGCCCGCAAGCATGCCCGCCTTGTCGAATACCTCGGGCGCATAGGCATCGAATTGGAACCACCATTCCAACAGTTTCCACGGCTCGTAGATCGGCCATCCAGCCGCGACAAACCATGGCGCGCCGAGTTGTTCCTGAAAGGCTAGCATATGAGCGCACCATTGCGTGGCAGCCCACACGCCGAGGAGAACGATGGCGAACACAATGGCGATCTGCCCAATCAGAAGCTTCGTGGGCGTCACTGGCTTGCTCCGCTGTTCTGGAGAGATGGATCGAGCATCGCCCGGGACGGCCGGAACAGGAATGCGCCCTATGTACGACTTGGTGCGATGAGAGGCTGTTTGGCGCGCCGTTGCTCTCCTTCGAGGTGTATCAATATTCGCGCATTCCCGAGGAATGCTATTTCGGAGGGGACTCATATCGGTCGTGCCTATCGTGAGCACGTGGTCGGGGAGCTGGCGGTGGCGTGCAGGCAAGCCGCTGAGGAAATTCTGAACATCGAGTCCGGTCTGAGGTACAACAAGCCTATCGAGATCGGATCGCGAGGTAGCCCTGCCCGCCATGGGAATTCCTCAGGCAAGCACCGACATATTGGGCACTGCCTTATAAGTGGAAGGCGCCTTCCCGTTGCCTCTATCGCAGATAAGTTACCTTCCGGCCTTCGCGCTGGGTTCCCAGCTGGACTGCGTTTCAGTCTCAATTCGCTGTGCTTTTTGTGAGCCAGACACCATTTCTCGGACGGTGAATTGACGACATTCATTGTCCGACAAGCCCTCGCCAGCGATCTGTTGGGCAGAGGCGGCTATCACCCCGGCCGTGGCACATCCGCGCGCTGCAAAACCTCGATGAGCCGCCGGCTCAAACGCCCAGGCAGATGCAAAGATCCACAGATGCGTTCCGCCAGCGCTAGTCGCCAAGCATATGACCGGCATTTCGCATTGCGCCTAGGAAGAGGCCGGCATGGTGAGTGACATCGATTTTGGCCTGCATTGACACCGGCATGCTGGTCCAATTCTCCAACGGTGCAATGAAGCGGGAGAAGGTACCGTCGACGACGCAGTAGCGGCTAATAAGGCCTTGTCTGTCCAACGCCAGCACACCAATCTGGCCGCCTCGATATCGGATGGCTGCGAGCCGTTGAACCTCGGCGTCATCATCGTTCCGCACGTCGAAAAGCAGGTTGCCGCGGCTCCTCGCAGCTATTTCCGCCGCTTTGTCATTGAAGCTCAAGCAGAGTGAGCGGACGCTTTCCACTGCCATCTGGAAAACCAACAAATCCAGTTCATTCACGGCCATGTGGGCAGTTGAGCCAATAAATGGATGATTGCAATGTCGCACACGGCTTGCTCACAGGTGTCGGCGACTGATCGTTCGTGGTTTTCTGTCCGCTGCCGGCGATGGAATATTTGAAGGACGGCGGGTCCCGTATTTCCTGTCGCGTTGGCAACCGCGGCGGCCACCTGCCGGGCGGCAGCGGCAGAGATAATGTCATAGACAGGTGGAAGCGTGGGCTTTCTGCCCTTCAACAGTTCCCTGACCCTACAGATTTGCACGCGCGGCCGCAGCTTGCCGCCCGCCTCAACGGGTTCGGCTTCTCTGGCAGCACGTTCCATTGCCGCGGTCGCCTTGTTGAGCGTCACCAGAACGCCAAGCTTCGTGGCTGGCAAGATCGCCAACTCGCTCAAGCTCACCACCTCTATTCGATGGACGGGCACGGCCGTGCATCGCCGCGGCAGGGGACAACATCGTCGTGACCGGCCCTCAAGCCCTATATCGTGACGGCGGGATCGTTCACCAGGAGCGGCGAGATCGCCGTGGAGGGCAAGCCCTTCCACGTCGTGGCCGTCGGAGGGAGCGGCAACATCCACGATCAAGCAGCTGAGAAAGATCACGCATATAGCCACGATCCCGCGGTCCAGCCGATCTACATTTGAGGACGACCAGATCAAGCAAGCGCGCCCTGTCGAATTTGGGTCCGGGATTGGCAGTTGGTCTATCCCTTCCTGACGATGGAACGCTCGATCCAGTCATGGCTTACAAGGTGGAGAGCGGCGACCAGAGCGCAGATGAGTACACGCCTACTACGAGATCGGCTATCGCACCAATTCGAGCGGATCACGATCGATGGCGACACCGTGGCTTTCTTCGAGGGCGGGAAGCCGCTTTGAGGCCTGCTACGCCGGCGACGGCTGTGAAATCCTGACCTCGAAGAAAGGAAACCGCATGGACGTCAAATTTCGCTTCGGCGTCGTGTTGGCCTCCTCACACTTGGTTGGCTGACTCAGCGGGCAACCCGGTCGAGAAAAGCGTCGAATGCGGCAGCGACAACGCGCATCGCAAAGCGATGCTGCCGCCGTACGCGGACAAAACCCTTTTCGATGTCCACAATCCCGTCCTTGGCAAGCATCGCCAAGCGTTCAGCTGAATCGAGAAAATGGATCGGATCAGATCCGTGGGCGGCACAGATTGCCGGCACATCGGCCTCGAGATCGCACATTAGTCGCTCGATGATTGCGGCTCGCGCGCGGTCTTCGTCGGTGAGACGGTAGCCCTTTGACGTCGCCAGACGGCCAGCTGCGATGTGCCGGCAGTAGGAATCCCGTGTAACCTCGTTCTGGACGTAGCCCTCGCCGACACGCCCGATAGCCGACGCGCCGAAACCGATCAGGGTTTTGCAGGTGTCGGCCGAGTAGCCCAGCGAGTTGCGCCGCAGTCGACCGGTTTTCTGTGCCAGCGCGAGATCGTCGTCCGGCAAGGCGAAATGGTCGAGCCCGATCTCTCGGTAGCCGGCGGCAATCAGTGTCACGGCAATGGCCGCATCCTGTTCGGCGCGGGCAGCGCTGCCCGGAAGCGATGCCTCCTCGATGAGGCGCTGATTCTTAATAAAGGACGGAATATGCGAGTAGCCGAACACCGCAAGCCGGTTGGGGCGCATGGCGACCGCCGCCCTCGTGGTCTCGACGCAAGACTGCACCGTTTGATGCGGGAGACCAAAGATGAGGTCGAAGTTGATGCTTGTCACTCCATGCCGACGCAGCATTTCGACGGCAGCCGCCGTCTGCGCCTCACTCTGGACCCGGTTGATCGCTTTTTGAACAATGGGATCGAAGCTCTGCACGCCGAGGCTCGCGCGGTTCACGCCGGCTGCTTGCAAGGCTTCGGCCATATCGGCCGTGAACGTCCGTGGATCGATCTCGATGGCGATCGTAGCTGTTTCCGCAAGCGCAAAGTGGCGGCGCAGGAATTCCGTCAGGGCAAGGAACTCAATTGGCCCCATGAGAGTTGGCGTTCCGCCGCCGAAATGCACATCACTCACGGGCAGCGCCTGCGGCGCGTGCTCCGAGATCAAACGTATCTCGTCACGCAGCGCCGCCAGATAATTAACGATCGGCGCATCATGGCGGGTGATGGTGGTGGGGAAGCCGCAATACCAGCACTTTGATCGGCAGAACGGAACGTGCAAGTAGAGTGACGCCGGATCGTTAGCCGGTAGGTTCCTGAGCCATTCCTTATAAGCGTCGGCGCCGACCGCCCCACCTCCTGTGTCTTTGCGCTATATCAGTCCGGTCCGCTTGGGTCCGATTATTTCGCAGCGATAGCCCCATTCAGCCTTGGCTGGACAGCGATGGTATGAGCACGCGCTGGTCAGCGACAACCGCCATGGGTTTCCCGTCGAGACTTTCCCGCACACCGTCTACTATCCTACTATCCTATCCTATTCCTACTCCCTTCAGCGTCCAATGGAACGCAGCATGCTCCATCCGACCAGTCGATTCGGCGCCGGGACCAGACTTTTGCTCGCCGGCTGGTGCGTAAACGGCGTCACGTAGCGATACCTGGCATCTCGATGAATTCGTCGTATTAATTGCCGGCACGAGGCTGAGCTACTCCCCGATCTTCGGACAGATTTCTGGGTGGTTTAAGCTACTCTCCGCGCCTGCTGATCGGTTTCGATGCTGTTGAAGTAGACCACGGCGGGCGGCTGTCCGCCATGGGCTGCGTGAGGCCGCTGGTAGTTGTAGAAGGTGATCCAGCGACCGACGCCTGCCTTGGCCTGCGACCCAGTCTCCCAGGCGTGCAGGTAGACGCATTCATACTTCAGGACCGCCACAGGCGCTCGATGAAGATGTTATCGAGACAGCGTCCCTTGCCGTCCATGGAGATCCGGGTCCCGACCCGCTTCAGCCGGTCGGTCCAGGCGAAGGACGTGAACTGCGAGCCCTGATCGGTATTCATGATCTCGGGCGGGCCGAAGCGGTGGATTGCCTCGTTCAGGGCCTCGACGCAGAAGTCGGCCTCCAGCGTGTTCGAGATGCGCCAGGCCAGTACCTTGCGGGTGAACCAGTCCATGATCGCGACCAGATAGAGGAAGCCTCTGCGCATCGGCAGGTAAGTGATGTCGGCGCACCAGACCTGATTGGGCCGCTCGACCCGCAGCCCGCCCAGCAGATAGGGATAGGTCTTGTGTCCCTTCGCGGGCCTGCTGGTGTCCGGCTTCTGGAAGATCGGCATCAGGCACATAAGCCGCATCAACCGCCGGATGCGCTTGACGTTCACGGCATGGCCCTCATTCCGCAGGTGCCACGTCATTTGCTGCACGCCGTAGAAGGGCGTCTCCAGGAACTGCTTGTCGATCAGCAGCATGAGGGCGAGGTTCATTTCTGCCTCACCCTGCGGCTCGTAATAGAACGAGGACCGCGAGATCGACAGCAGGCGGCACTGCGCGCCCACCGACAGCACGGGATGGTTCCGCTCGATCATCCCACGTCTCATTTCCCGCCCCAAGGCTTGAGCTTTCGTGACAAAAAATCGTTGGCGACGGCCAGCTCTCCGATCTTCGCATGCAAGGAACGGACAGTGTCCTCGTCGACCTCAGCGGTCTTCTTCGTGCCCCGCTCGAAGATGTCCGCCGCCCCGTCAAGTAGCGCCTTCTTCCACTGGTGGATCATCGTCGGATGCACGCCATAATCCGCGGCCAACTCCGACACGGTGCGCTCGCCCTTCACGGCCTCTAGCGCCACGCGAGCCTTGAAGCCCGCGTCATGATTCCTGCGTTTGCGCATATTCTGATCTCCTCGTCCTTGGAGATCAGCAGACGTCAGTTCGTAGCTTCCGTCACTGTCCGATTTTCGGGGAGGCGCTCAGGCTTTGGCTGGGGCGCACCGTCTGTCAGAGCGGGAATTGTGCTCGAGGAGACCGTCCAGGTCCGCCCCTGCCAAGGCTGCAAGCCTGATGAACCAATTTAGAAAGTAGCGCTACGCCAGGCGCATGATTACCGACAAATCGCGCTCCTGTGGCCCGGCAAAGCGCCGGAGTGAAGCGCAACTCAAGCATCGCTCGCAACTGACGATCGAGCGAATTCGCATGTGCTTCCGTAAAAACAAAAATGGCCCATGCACGGCTTCCGATTCAGAGAGGGGCTTACAACGGCTCGTCTCGACCTGCCCGCCTTTCGGAACCACTTTGTCCGGACTAGCTGGAAAGCTGGTGCACCTCGCCACCGCCGAAGTGTGGCCCTTCGCCCTAACGAGGACGCTTACGCCTAGGCATGTCGGCATCAGTGGGGCATCTCGGCTGACGTACCGAGCGGTACACTCGCATGATGTCAACAATGTCGAGGCTCAAAACAAACAAAAGCTATCGCCATTGAACGATACTGTCGCGAAGCGAAC
This sequence comes from Mesorhizobium erdmanii, assembly GCF_013170725.1. Taxonomy (NCBI): domain Bacteria; kingdom Pseudomonadati; phylum Pseudomonadota; class Alphaproteobacteria; order Hyphomicrobiales; family Phyllobacteriaceae; genus Mesorhizobium; species Mesorhizobium erdmanii. Next base: position 5,990,492 of record NZ_CP033361.1, read on the forward strand.
AGGCGAGCCATGTCCGAAACGTTTGCTTTTCGTGCTCAGCTTGACCCTCAGAGCAAAAAAGGAAACGCAACCAAGGTCCGACGGCAAACTTGAGTGTCAATCGTAGCTTGGTCGTGAAGTTGGCACGTCACTTGCGGGGTGATTTTCGAAGCCGTTGTGACGGTATGCCCGCAGCTATCGGAGATAATCATGGCGATCGACTCGGAAGTGTTTGATTCCTCCCCGGGCATTTCAATCAGGTGATATGAGAACAAACAACTTATCGTGTGAAATTATGATTCAGCTTCATCGCCCCTGTTGTTGAATAGTTATTACGATCCGTTTGTCACACTGCGATAGGCGCAGCGCGATGTGCATGGTTTTCGATTGTGGGGACAGGAAGGGCTGGCTCGTTCGTTGACGTCCCCTTCTTCAATATTTGAACGGAGATCAAGAATGAACATCAGGAGCCTCCTGCTCGGCTCAGCTGCGGCCCTGATCGCTGTTTCCTGTGCCCGAGCCGCCGACGCCATCGTCCTGGCCGAGCCTGAGCCCGTTGAATACGTCAAGATCTGCGACGTTTACGGCGCTGGTTACTACTACATCCCCGGCACCGAGACCTGCCTGCGCATCGGCGGCTATGTCCGTTACGACATCGGCCTCGGCGATGTCGTATCGTATGACCAAGCTAGAACCACGGATGTGAAGACTGGCGAGGCCCAGGGCATATGGCAAAACCACACGCGCTTCACATTCAAAACTTGGATCGGGCAAGAGACCGAACTCGGTACATTGCAGACCTACATCGAGACTCGCATGAATTACGGCAAGCACACCCCCTATTCCGGTTCGGATAGTGCTCGATACTATGCATTCAGCCAAGGCATCACGTTGACTTTCGCCTGGGTTCAGCTTGGTGGCCTCCGAGTTGGCAAGGACTGGTCCGCCTTCGACGTGTTTATTGGCTACGCGGGTGACGTGCTCAATCCGATGCTTATCCCGTACGGCGCCTTCGATACTAATGTGGTTCAGTACTACTTTGACGCCGGTAACGGCTTTTCGGCTGTGGTTTCACTCGAAGAAGGCTCGGGCCTGGTCGGCACCATCGACAGCTACGTTCCGCACCTAGTCGGCGGAGTGAAATACACACAACACTGGGGCGCGATCACCGGCGTTGTCGCTTATGATAGCAACTACGAATCGGTCGCCGGCAAGGTCCGCATCGACGTCGATGTTACCGACCAACTCTCGCTATTCGGAATGTTCGGCTACGGCTCCAGCGGCAAGCTCGACGATGATGTCACTAACGCAATCGACGCTCATGGCCGCGGGTTCTACAAAAGTTGGGGCGGTAACTGGGCTTTCTGGGCGGGCGCCACTTACAAGCTCAATGGGACAACTTCGTTGAATCTTCAGCTCTCGGGTGATCAGCTCAGGAACTATGGTGTCGCTGCAAACGTTGCCTATGCGTTTTTTGCAGATTTCACAATTACAGCCGAACTCGACTATGACCGCTACGGCGACTTCGCCGTCGGCAAGGTCGACCCTTCCATTAGCTGGGCTAATGCCAACAAAAAGAGCAGTGTCGGCGGCATCCTCCGTTTCGAACGTTCATTCTAACGGGAGGAAGAGCTTCATCTCGGTGGCCTCAGGCGGCGAATGACGATTATGCGGGGGAACTGGCACGCCTGCAGATGAGCCCTGACACATTCACAATCGGATGTCGCTGATCGACCATGTCTTCATTTCGCCCAATCTCGTGCCGCTGGGCTGCGATTTCATGATCGTCCCGCTCGATCGAACCATCGAGCGGTTCCTGGAAGTGTCCGATCATCGCCCGATTCTCTTGCGACTGGCCGGCGTATCGGCGAGCGTTACGTCCAGAACGAGGTTACACGGACTCCTACAGCCGGCGCATCGCAGCTGCCGCCTGGCAAAGTCAGAGGGCTGCCGTCTCACCGACGAAGACCGCCCGCGAGCTGCAATCATCGGGCGGCGGATGTACCGGCAATCTGTGCGGCCCATGGATTTGATCCGATCCGTTTTCTTGGTTCAGCTGAACGCCTGGCGATCCTGGCCGAGGACCGGTTAGTCGAAGAGCTTGTCCGCATGCGGCAGGAGGATCGCTTTGTGGTTAGCCTGAATATCTCAAAGTAAGGGCTGCATCGGCTCTGCGAATCTGTAAAACTTCTTTTGCAACAAAGGTTTAACGGATTCACGGAACAGAGCCGATGCAAACAGACTGTATCTCCGAACAGCGCGAATTTGAAGGCTTTGACGGCCACAAAGTTGTCGCCGGTTTCGATGGCGGTGCCATCACCTCGGACGCCGGCATGCTTCTGTTGCGCCATACCGACAAGGCCATTGGCCTGTTCGATCGTGCGGCCTCGTGCTTTGTCGACCGACGCGATCCGGACCTCACGGTTCACAGCGTACGCACCCTGGTCGGGCAACGCATTGCGGCGATCGCACTCGGTTACGAGGACGTCGACGACCACGACACGCTGCGCCACGACCCGGTGCTCGCACTTCTGTCGGAGAGCCTGACGCCGAAGCGGGAAGACTGTGCGGTGCTTGCCGGCAAGTCGACGTTGAACCGGTTGGAGCACGGCCGCATTGGGGAGCCAACGCGCTATCACAAGATCAGCTACGACAAGCAGACGCTGGAAGCCCTGTTCGTGGAGCTGTTCCTGGAAGCCCACGACAAGTCGCCTGGCGAGATCGTGCTCGATCTCGACGCCACCGACGATCCGCTACACGGCCACCAGGAGGGCCGGTTCTTCCACGGCTATTACAATTGCTACTGCTATTTGCCGCTCTACGTCTTCTGCGGCCGGCACCTTTTGGCGGCAAAGCTGCGACGCTCCAATATCGACGCCAGCAAGGGATCGGTCGAAGAGATCGAGCGGATCGTGACCCAGATCCGCCAGACGTGGCGCACAGTGCGCATCATCCTGCGCGCCGATTCCGGCTTTGCCCGCGAGGAACTGATGGCCTGGTGCGAGCAAAACCGCGTCGACTATGTCTTCGGCCTCGCCCGCAACGAGCGGCTGGAAACGAACATCGCCCCGGCCCTGGAGGAAGCGAGCCGGGCATCCAGGGCAAGCGGCCAGGCCGCACGCGTCTTTCGCGACTTCATGTGGTCGACCAAAGACAGCTGGTCCCGCCGCAGGCGGGTCATCGCCAAGGCCGAGTGGACGACATTGGGCGCCAATCCGCGCTTCATCGTGACCTCGCTCAAGCCGGGGCGCTGGGCGGCACGGGCGCTTTACGAGGACCTCTACTGCGCACGCGGCGACATGGAGAACCGGATCAAGGAATGCCAGCTCGACCTCTACGCCGACCGCACCAGTGCCCACACCATGAGCGCCAATCAGTTGCGGCTTTGGCTTGCCTCGTTTGCCTATGTCTTGATCTGCGCCTTACGCCGCCTCGGCCTCGCCCACACCCGGCTCGCCGAGGCCACCTGCGGCACGATCAGGCTGAAGCTCTTGAAGATCGGCGCACAGGTCCGCGTCTCGGTGCGTCGCATCAAGGTGGCGATGGCTTCGGCCTGTCCCCATGCGGAGGAATTTGCCTTGGCACACGCCCGAATACGCGCCGCGGCCCGCTGAGCCGCAGGATCTGAACCCTTCCCGCCAACAACAGAGGATACATTGCAGAACCCACCGCCGCCGCAAACCGCGGCGCCGGCTGCGCTCGTCTTCGAACGCGGGACCTCGAAGCCGGCGTCCGGACCGGCCAAAACGCGGCTCAATGGCGGGTGCGGTGAGAGAAACGGGTTAGCGCTATTGCTGCGTATTCGATGCTTTTCTCGACCGGGTTTGCCCGTAGGCACAGCCAAGCAGTGTGAGGGGAGGCCAAAGGGACAACCAATCGTCGCTAAACGGCATGCTCCAGCAAATAACGGCAAGGCGGTAGCGGCGCGCTTGAGCGCCGGTTGAAGTGCTTGGAGTTTTTTCCGAATGGGCGAGCGTTGCGACTAATGAAGGCTCACATCATTCGACGGTGACTGATTTTGCCAGGTTGCGTGGCTGGTCGAGATCTGTGCCCATGAAGAGCGCCGTGTGGTACGCAAGAAGCTGTATCGGCAGCGAGAAGATCATCGGCGCGATAATCTCGTCGGTGGCCGGCAGCACGATTGTGTGCATCGTATCGAGTTTCGATGCGGCTGCCCCTTTTCCATCGGTGATGAGGATAATGCGCCCTCCGCGGGCGGCCACTTCCTGCATGTTGGAGAAGGTCTTGTCAAAAAAGCGATCATGCGGCGCGATGACGATCACTGGCATGTTCTCGTCTATCAATGCGATAGGACCGTGCTTCAATTCACCTGCCGCATAGCCCTCGGCGTGGATGTAGGAAATCTCCTTCAGCTTCAGCGCACCTTCCATCGCCAGCGGGAAATTTGTGCCACGGCCGAGATACAGGACATGATCACACTTTGACAGCTCGCGCGACAGAAGCTCGATCTGCGGCTGGATGCTGCCCAGTACCTGCCTCATCAGGCGCGGCATTTCGGTGAGGCTCTCGACGAGCGCCTGCGCCTCATCTTCGGTCACGGTTCCGCGGGCCTTGGCTGCGTGGATGGCGAGTGCGGCAAGAACGGCAAGCTGGCAGGTGAAGGCCTTGGTTGAGGCGACGCCGATCTCCGGGCCGGCAAGGATCGGGAAGACCGCATCGGCCTCTCGAGCGATGGTCGATTCGCGCGCATTGACGACGGCGCCAATTTTCAGCCCAAGCTGCTTGCAGTACCTCAGCGATGCCAGCGTATCGGCGGTTTCGCCCGACTGTGATATGAAAAGAGCCGCAGACTGCGGCGACAACGGGATCTCGCGATAGCGGAATTCGGATGCAACATCTATTTCGACCGGCAGGCGCGCATAGCGCTCGAACCAGTATTTTCCGATCAGTCCGGCGAGATAGGCGGTGCCGCAGGCAGAGATCGCCAAGCTCGGGATCCTGGCGAAGTCGATGCCAAAAACCGCATCGGCGCCATTGTCTATGAAGCTGATATAATGACCGAGCGCATCGGCGATGACCTCGGGCTGCTCGACGATTTCCTTCTCCATGAAGTGGCGATGGTTGCCCTTGTTGGCCAGAGTGGCCGCGGCCATGGAGGTCTGGCGCGGACGCGCGACGGGGTGGCCGTCGCAATCAAAGATATCGGCGCCCGTCCTGCCGATAACGGCCCAGTCGCCATCGATGAGATAGGTAATTTCATTCGTGAAGGGAGCAAGCGCGATCGCGTCGGAGCCCAGGAACATCTCGCCGTCGCCGTGACCGATCGCCAGCGGTGGTCCATTGCGCGCCGCAATGATGGTCGACGGATCATCCTCAAAGAGGATGGCAAGCGCGTAGGCACCCCTGACGCTTTTCAGCATGGCGTGCACCGCCTCACCCCGCGGCATGCCCCTTCGGAGGTGTCTTGCCAAGAGATGCGCAAGGACCTCGGTGTCGGTGTCGGTCTGGAACTCGGCTCCCGTCGCCGCCAATTCGTCCTTCAGCTCGGCGAAATTCTCGATGATGCCGTTATGGACGACGGCCACACCGTCCGTGAAGTGCGGGTGTGCATTGCGTTCCGTCGGTGGCCCATGGGTTGCCCAGCGGGTGTGGGCGATGCCGATGGTGCCACCCAGCGGCTCTTCCTTCAGTTTCGTCTCGAGATTGACGAGCTTGCCCTCGGCGCGCCGGCGGTGCAAGGTGCCCTCGGAGATCGTCGCAAGGCCGGCCGAGTCATAGCCGCGGTATTCCAGACGCTTCAATGCGTCGACCAGGCGTTCCGACACCGGCTGTTGCCCAACGATGCCAACAATTCCGCACATGTTCTTCTCCGAATTCTTCCCGGCAGCCTTAGCCGACGCAGACGAGGGATGCCGCCCGGCATGCGCTCAGTTAGAGTCTTCTAATGGAATCCAGTAAGTTCGGTAAAATTGATTGTTGGGATAGCCACCATCCACGCCATGGATGAACTAAACCTCAGTCCAATGCGGGTGATGTGAACCGGGGCGGACGCTTCCGCCTTCAACGGGCTGCGCATATCATGGCCGGCGCCCTCACCTGCGTTAATAGCATGCAAGCCGGCCGGAGGAGACGGAGAATACTCGGCCCAGGTGCGATGTGCAGCCCAGCGCACTCTTTGATCTCGCCGTTCAATTGTGCGGACGCTGCTTCATGCATCATTCCTCGGTTTGCTTCTCCAGGCCGGCCGCAATGACTCGTTTCGGCGACGAGAAGCAAACCCTCTTCCGATCCCTGAGGCCACGCACCACGTCTTGGCTATCCGCATGGGCCGTGCGACAGGCCGAGAATCGGTTGCCACAGTACCGGCCCGTTCAGACGTCCCCTCCAGCGGATGCGCAACAGGCTGGCGTGAGAGATCTCGAGAAAGCCGGCCACCGCCTGCGTTTTGCCGACGGGCTGCGGCTGTCCGATGCGCGACAATGGCCACGTTGCGAGGCGAAGGATCCGTTCCATACGCGTATCGGTCACCGTCACGATCCGGGTGAGATTGTTGGCCAAGCCGAATTCGATCATGCCGGCGAAGAGCTCGTAGGTTGCTTGGGCAAGGCCGCCTGCCGCCTTGGGCGTGGACGGGGGCAAATCGAGCGCGAAACGGCTGCTTTCCCATATGTCGGCACTCGCAGGCGCCACAGCCTCACCCAGCAGCGCCGGGAATGTGTCGCGCAACATGGTCGGTCCAGTGGTTGGCAAGAGGCGCACGCAGCCACGAATTCGCCAATCGGATCCCTTGAGCAGCAGATAGACAGGCTTCAAGTCGTCATAGATGTCTGTTTCCATTTCACCTCCGGTCTGAACTTCCCAATCGAGCCTCTCCTTGAAAACCCGATATCTGAGCCCGTGCATCTCTTTGAGCTCGCCTGCGAATTCGCTGTAGAGGCTAGGTGTGATCAGCTGAATCATTCGTCGCCTCCATGCGGGTTGTGTTCCCGCCATCGAAGGGCAAAGCGCACAGCGATGCAGCCTGTAGACGTTTACAGCTATCTTCGCGGAAGGATCCGGATCTCGCCTGACCGGAGGCAGCCAGCCTGGCAACCGCATGGATCGTCCGCCCGCGAGCTTTGCTTGGCATTTTCCAGATGGAAGGTCCCCTTGGCCTTTGAGACCTGCTTTCCAAGGCGTATTCGCGAGTTTTATCTTGGAGAGCGTGGCGGGCAGGCTACACAGTGGGTGGCCGAGAGGTCGGGAATCAGTTGGAATGGAGGAATTCGTCTCGCCAAAGAGGGGATCCTTTGCAATGCACTGCCCGCCCGACACTCCCGCTTCAACGTTACGCGCCACATACCGTCGAGTAACAGCCGGACCGGCGACGCCGGCTGTGCTGGTTGTTGGCCTGATCAGCGGCAGCACGGTGAATCTGAGCCACGTCGCCAGCCATTTCCACGGACCGGCGAGCGTAGCCTCCAACGATCGCCGGCGGCGACGCTTCTTCCAGTTTGCCAGATCGACGAGGACTGGCTGGCGTGTACGCTGGTGGCGCGGCTCAACCTACGCCCGCCCTTGCGGCTGTGCCTTGACTGCACCAATTGGAAGCAAGGACATAAGGTTCGCATCAAGGAGCGAGGCAATATGCATCGTCGTAACCTGATTAGAGGATTCATCGCGCTGGGCGTGTGCCCGATCTGCGCCCAGACCGCGCGTGCGGCCAGCGCCCATTGGGGATATGGCGGCTCGGTCGGGCCGGAGCATTGGGCCGATCTGGACACGAGAAATTTCGCCTGTTCGGCGGGCGGGCAGCAGTCACCCATCGACATCGCCGGCGCGGTCAAGGCGGATATACCGTGCATCGCCATCAGTTGGCTCAAGGGCGGCGGCAGGATGGTGAACAACGGCCACACTATTCAAGTCAACATGCCGGAAGGCAGCACCTTGACCCGCGGGGATCGCGTCTACCAACTGGTGCAGTTGCATTTCCACGCGCCGAGCGAGCATCACGTGGCGGGCATCAGCTTCCCGATGGAAGCACATTTTGTCCATAAAGACACAAAGAGCGATACTCTGGGTGTGCTGAGCGCCCTTCTTACGCCTGGCGCGACAAATACCAGCTTTGCCGGTCTCGCCAAGGTCTTTCCAGCTCGGCCCGGCGAGGAGATGGCAGTTGACGAGTTCGATCCCAACGGACTTTTGCCGGCCTCGCTCGGCTACTGGACCTATGAGGGATCATTAACGACTCCGCCCTGCACCGAAAACGTGGAGTGGATAGTTGCTATGGAACCGGTCGAGGTCGACGCCGCGGACGTCAAGCGGTTTACGACGCTTTACCCCTCTAACGCGCGGCCGATCCGTCCCTCCAATCGGCGCTTCATCCTAGGCCTCAGGACATCGTGCGCGTAAAGCAAAACCGCGGTAACAATCGGACGGTTTCGAACAGTACGACGCCAGCCCGGTGGCGCTGGCATCGACCATAATGCCCGGGATCACAACAGCATGAGAGCTTGTGGGCCGGTAGCTTGCGGAGAACTGGGTGGCGTCACCGTTCCTACACTCCGGCCTGGATCTGCTTGAGCAGGGATTGATAATCGACGCGTCGCTCCCGTCCTGCGAGAACCCTCCTTCGACTGGACCAATGAAAATCTCCAAAAGTGGCAGTTTAGTTTGGACCAGTGAACTGCAATGTTGGGTTTGCAGTCAGGGAAGCGATTGTGACTGGTCGCGCCGCTCATGGATTGCTTGCGCTCGAATTGATGGAGTTGCCTGGATGTTTGAGGGTCTCATCATCGACGGTCGAATTAAGAATATTGCATCGGGATTTAGAGCCGTGAGCGTCTACGTCGATGCCACTTCAGCTGGAGAAGGACGTTTCGATCCCAGATTGCTTGCTGAGGCCTCGATTGCGTGTTGGCGGATGGCCCGACTTGGGCAGAAGCTCATCTGGCGAGTTGGTCCGACGCCTACGTCGTCTTTGGCGCGAAGCCTAACCGTACGCCGTGCTCAGCCCAGGCCCTCAGAAAGCGGGTTCTGAAAGACGGCACTCTTTCGACGATCAACCCGATCGTCGATCTCTACAACGCCATCAGCCTGAAATACGCAGTCCCGGTGGGTGGAGAGAATTTTGACGCCTATGTCGGAAGACCCCACCTGACGATCGCTGACGGGAGTGAGACGTTCGACACCATGATGAATGGAGAGGCGGTCAACGATCCTCCCTTGCCCGGTGAGGTCATCTGGCGCGACGACATTGGCGTCACCTGCCGACGCTGGAACTGGCGACAGGGCACTCGAACCCGCCTGAAGACCCTAACAGGCCGGATGTGGTTCGTACTGGAGGCGTTGGAGACCATGCCGGACGATGCATTGGCAGAGGCGACGGATGCCATGGTCGGAGGGCTGAATGCCTTGATGCCTGGCTGCAAAATCGCGAGCCAAGAAATTGCCATCGCCGTATGAGGTTTCCGGTCGAGCGAGCGGATACATGGCCGCCTGGGGCATCCGGCGCGATCGATCCGATCGAAATTATCAAGGGCTGAGAGAATGAATGTCGATCTCCATCAGTTGCTCATCGTCTTTGCTGCATATGTCATTGCCGCGGGGAGCCCCGGCCCGAGCAACATGCGCATTATGGGGGTTGCGATGGCGCGCGGCAGAGGTGCTGCGCTCATCCTCGCCTCCGGCGTCGTCAGCGGCTCGATCTTTTGGGGTTTTATGGCCTCCACCGGCATCTCCGCCCTGTTGGCCAGGTACGCCCAGGCACTGCTCGTTCTGCAGGTTTTCGGGGGGCTTTACCTGCTATTCCTCGCCTTCAGGGCGGGACGGTCGGCGCTTGCGTCGAACGAGAAGCTGGCGGTGCGCGCATCGACCGACCAAGTCGCTCTTTCGCGGGGTGAGCTCTATAGGAAGGGCCTATTGATGCATTTGGCGAACCCAAAATCCGTGCTGGCATGGATCGCGCTCGTCACGCTGGGGATCGGCCCGAATTCATCGTGGCAGAGCATCGCGGCGATACTGGGTGGCTGCGCCATCCTAAGTGTCACGATATTCTGCGGCTACGCCATTGTCTTCTCCACACCGCCTATGGTGGCTCTGTATCGCCGCTGCCGCCGCTGGATCGAAAGTCTGTTGGCGATGTTCTTCGCGTTCGCCGGGCTGCGTATGCTGCTTTCCCGTATGTAGTTTCGAAAGGAATGGATGATGACTTTGTTTCGCGGCCTGTCGGCGTTCCCCCTTACGCCAACCGATGCCGAAGGGCATGTCGACACCGAGGGTCTGGCTCGTTTTCTCGAGCGTATTCAACGCGCGGGAGCGGACTCCATCGGCCTTCTGGGGAGCACGGGCGGTTATGCTTACCTCACCAGGGAAGAACGCAAGCGTGCCGTTCAGGCTGCCGTGGAATGCATCGGCGGCAAAACGCCTCTTGTCGTGGGTGTGGGTGCATTGCGTACCGATGAAGCTCAGGCTCTGGCGCGCGATGCCAAATCCGCTGGCGCTGACGGCCTGCTCTTGGCACCGATGTCCTACGTTCCCCTGAACGAGGACGAAGTCTTCCAGCACTTCGTCGCGGTGGCCGAGGCGGGGGAATTGCCTTTGTGCATATATAACAATCCAAGCACCACGCGCTTCACATTCAGCGACGCATTGATCGCCCGGCTGTCAGAGGTGTCCAATATCGTCGCGGTGAAAATGCCTCTGGCGGCGAATGACGATTACGCGGGGGAACTGGCACGTTTGCGGTCGATGACGCCTGACACGTTCACAATCGGATACAGCGGCGATTGGGGCGCGGCGGATGCCCTGCTTGCCGGATGTGACACCTGGTACAGCGTTGCGGCAGGTCTGCTGGCGGTCCCGGCGCTTGCGCTGACGCGTGCAGCGCAGTCCGGCGACGCGGTGGAGTCCACTCGGTTGAACCGCGCTTTCGGGCCGCTCTGGACCTTGTTCAAACACTACGGCAGCTTCCGCGTTATGTTCGTCATCGCCGACTACCTCGGTCTGGCGCACGTCCAGCCACCGCGCCCTATTTTGCCGTTGCCGGAGGACGCCGGAGATGACATTAGGCAGGCATTGGAGAAGCTCAAATAGCCGAGCACAGGGCATGCCCAGTGCAACTGCTAGTTAGGCACCCGGCGCTCGGGCGTTCCGCGCACCGTTCGAGATGGAAGTTGGGCGGCGCAGAGTTGGATCGGGTTGGTCGCGCTTTGGCTTTGCGGTCTCTTCGGTGGTGAAATGGTCGCAACGTTATCGTGCTCCGGTAGCGCCGGGAAGATGGGCGGCCATCGCAAAAGCGTTCTGCAGCCGCATCGAACTTTCATCCGCGACCAAACGACCGGAAGTAGAATTTCCAGCTGATCGTGGGCCGCTCGCTGCCTGAAGAGGGTGCTCCGCGCCACATCGGTTTCGTCTATGGCTATGATCGCGAGCCGCAACGGCGCATTCTCGACCAAGAAGCAAGCCAATCAGGATATCACCTTCATCACCGACGGTGGGGAAGAATCGCCGACTGGTTCCATATCACCGTGCGCATCAGGGTCCTTCGGCAGTTCGTGCAAGGGCTCGAAAACCAGGACGAGCAGACCGGACAGGACCTGCTCGAACTCTGCGCAGGATCAAATGGCATCTCTGGCATGTTGACGTCTATCGGGCCCGTCACGGAATCGCCGACCTGCAATTCGACGCGGAAGGTCTCGAAACAGGCTAGACGAACATCCGCAAGTTCCTGACCGCCATCGGCGAGTTCACCAGGCCTACATCGCCTCCAACAGTGCCAGCCTGATTAATTACGGCGAGCGTTAGCGGTCCGGAGATCGCATCTCTTCGGCCCTCGTCAAGGTCACCGTCAACGCCGTTCCAAGCGGGTCGCCAACAAACGGCAGATGCGGTGGAGCAGGATCGGCGCACATCTTCTGCTGCAAACCCGCACGCAGATCCTCGATGACCATCCCGACGCGCTTGGCGTGCAGCCCCTCACCTCGCCCGCGCCCCACGGTGGTTCTTGCCAAGAGACGCTCGCTCGCATCTAACGAAAACCGCCGCTGCATTTAGCTGCATCCATTGTTCGGATGCGTGCGATCCAAACAATCAATTTGTTCAATCAGCTTCTTGAAAGCTAACCCTTGTTTGGTGGAATATGGGCTCTGTCGTCGACGCTGGCTTAATGCAGGGGCTGCATGCAGGAGATACAATGCACAGAGATCGCAAGCGGGTTAGCGGCATAATGGCTGGCCGACCGGTGTCATCCCCAGGCTGCTGCAGCGTGCGGCTTGTCTGTCCCTCCATGATCTCGAATACTGCGACAGGTTGCCCGCCTTGTGTGTCGCCTCGATCTCATAACCGATGGTGAGCTGTTCAATGGGCTATCCTTCGCCGGATAAGAGATGAAGTGCGAACGCTCCTCGGGGATCATGCCGATCGTACGTCCGTCCTGCTTACTCTGGTCAGGCATAGAGCGCAATTTGTTGGCCCAGCTATGAAACTCTTGCCGGAAGTTAGCTCTGCCGCGTGCGTGATGGCTTGAGCGGACTGACGCAACGAAGGCTCACGAGTATTCGGTTCCTGCCGTCATTATGACGAGACTCAACGGTACCTTCAACATCGGCGTGGTTCGACTCGCCACGCGAAAACAGGCAAATCTCGATTGAATCCGTCACGCGGTGTCAGCCTGGCATTGGTGCCTTCCCTTCTCAACAACTATCAAATCAGCATTCACGGATAGCCCAGTTATCGTTCTAACGTGCCTTAACGCCGTGCCTTCAGTTCCACGTTCGCGTCGAGCTCGCGAGTGGCCAGAGTTCGGAAAAGAACGGTCGAAGTCTAATCGCCGCGAAATTCAACGGAGGGTCAGCGGGGCAACGGGGGCAAAGTGCGACGGTATCTAAGCCGTCTTTGTGGGGGGAGAGGTACACATGGTTTTCCTGTTCCAGCAGCATCCGGCCGCACACCGAAGCAATGAGGAGCAAGAATTCAGATCGGACTTTCGCAAGGCGCGCACCGCGCATCAAACGCCGTTTCGTTGTGAAAAAAGGCTCAGTACCGACAACGTTTTTGTAATCGCCCTGGCGGCCTCGTTTGCGCTCTTGGTCGGGATACAGAGGCAGGACCCACAGGTCGACGAGGCGGTCCTAAGTGAACTGCGAACGATTCAGATCAACTACGCATTGCTCCAGCGCGATGTCGCCCGCGCTGGAACCGACATGGTATTGGACTTCCGCACCGTTGATTCTACCCTCCAAGCATTGCAAAGGAACGTTACAAACTTGCAACGCCTTGCCGAGATTTCGCCCGATGAGAACTCCGGAGCGCACTCCAGGTTGCTTGCACAGCTCAAAAAGTCCGTCGAAAACACAGAGGCTGCCATCTCGGCAGCGGCTGCGCAAAATGAGCTTCTGCAAAGCAGTCTCGTACGGTTTGCTCGCTCGGTCAATCGCCTTGAGGGGGCGCCATCCAACAGGCTTGAACTCTCCAATTTGATCCTTCAGTTTTCGGCCAGACCGGGATTCAGCCTCGCATCACAGATCGATCAGTCTCTCAGCCGACTTCCTCCGAGCCAGGACCAAGCCACCCACGATGTTGTCCGCAACGGCCGCGCTATCCTGTCCGCGTTGTCGAGAGTGGACCGCGCAGCCGATCGGATCGCATCCTTTAACACGTTCGCCAAGGCCGCCGAACTGGAGGGCGAATATCTGAAAGACTACAGCTTGGCCAGCGCGCAAGCGCAGCGCACACGACTTTTCTTTGGCTCGGTGTCCATATGCCTCTGCTTGTTTGCGATCATTCGGGCCTTCAGGCTGCATGTGCGGACGAACCGGTTGGAAAGGCGGCTGGAGCTTGAAGAGGCAATGCGTGAGATCGAAGCTCGTTTCAACGAAAGTAAAGCAAAGAACGCGTCGCCGCGCTTTTCAACCGAAGCAGCGCTTAGACTTGTTCAACGCGCCTTCGACGCGGATCAATGCGCGCTTGCTCTGGTGGATCCGAGTCTCAGCAGGCATACCGAGTGCTTTGCGACGAACACGTGCATGCGTGTCTGGAACGTCGCGCTTCTTGATGAAGTCGTTTCACTTGTCCGCGCCGGATGGCCAGTATTTCGCGTCGTTCCGGCGGCGGAAATGGTTCGCACCGCCCCAGACACTTCCGGTGTTTGTCAAATTGTTGCTTGCAGGGCCTCCGATCAGCAGGCTGTGGTTTGCATCCTTGTTTTTGAACGAGATCGCTCACTCCCTTCAGCAGGCGACCTGCGGGTTCTTGCCAGAGCCATTGTGCGTTTGAGCAACCATCTTGAAATGCAACGTGTAAATGCCGAACGCGACCTTCTGGCGAGTCGATGGGAGCATTTGGAAAGGCTGAGGACCGTCGGCACGATCGCAAGCGGCGCCACACATGAGTTCAACAATATTTTAGGCGCAATAATCGGATATTCAGAAATTGCCCAAGGTCTGGTGCGTCGCCCCTCCAGAATACGGAAGCACATCGATCAAATCATCTTATCTGGACGCCGCGCCAAGCTGATCGTTGACCAGATCTTGTCACTCAGCCGAAACCGCAAGCGCGTTGCAGTGCCTTTCAACGTCTCCGAAATTGTCATGGATCTTGCGCCATTGCTGCGGGTTACAGTTCGTGCGGGTGTTCAGTTGAACTTCAAGATCAACGAGTGGCAAACGATGGTCGAGGGCAGCCCAACCGAGATGCAGCAGATCCTCATGAATCTGTGCAAGAACGCGTCGGAGGCTGTCTTGAACGAGGGCCGCGTCGAGGTTAGCGTTTCTCGCGCCCAGGTGTGCCAAACCAAACCGCTGGCTCAGGGCACCTTGAGACCTGGAGATTACGTTCTCCTCTCCATCAGCGACGATGGCCCGGGAATCGCAAGTTCGATACTTCCGCATGTCTTTGAGCCCTTTTTTACCACGCGCTCTCTCGTCGGCGGGACCGGGCTGGGTCTTGCTGCGGTTGACAGAAACGTGAGCGCGCTCGCAGGATGCCTTGACGTCACCTCGGCTGTTGGCCGAGGGACGCGCTTTGATATCTACTTACCGGCCTCCAAGGAGGAGCCAGTCAGCGCTGACATCGCTTTTGGCCCATACGACGGATCACTTGGCAACGGAGAAATCGTTGCAGTCGTGGAGCCCGATCCAGCTGAGTTGGAGATCTACAAGGACAAGATCGCCGCGCTGGGTTATAAGCCCGTCGGCTTCGCGACCTTCGAAAGTCTTTGCGGCTGGACCGAGAGCGGGAAGGCAGCAGACCTGCTGATCTTAGGTAAAATGCCCTTCCTGGAGCGAGGACAGGCCGAATCCGTGGTCGCCACCCTCATGACGGTGCCTGTCATAGTCGTCGGCGAAATCGACCCCATGCCGGTCACATCTGCCAATCAGGCCTTCGTCCTTTGGCTAGCGAAGCCGGTTTCGTCCCGGACAATGCAGCATGCGGTTCGTACAATGATGATGGCATGATGCCGCCGACTCGATCGGGCTACCTAAGAAATCCGAGAAGACCGTCAAAAGGGCATTGAAGCAGAACAATGACGCGTCACATCACCGGCTTTTCGATCCCGAGACGTTGTTCCTTAGTGCGTGTTGAGAAGGTCGGCTACTGTCTCTCCCCGTCGACGGGCATCGGCGGCGAGCCATACCTCTCCCACCTCATACACGTCGCCTTGGGTACGGAACGGTACGATGACGTCAATGGCAGCCGACAGCATGTCCAGAAGCGTGCGGTCTTCCACAGCGGCTCCTTGCGCGCTGCTCTTGACGAGTGAAAAGAGCTTTTTGAAACCTTGGACCGGATCAGCCCCATGAATCGTTGATATCGATCCCGCATGGCCGGAGACGACTTCGCTAAGGTAGGCCCAAGCGGCATCATCGCGCATCTCGCCAAGCAATATTCGATCGGGGCGCATGCGCAAGCTGGCTTGCAACAGTTGCTCGGCCGTCATCGCACCTGCGCCTGCTCGGTCCTTCGGATAGAGTAAGCGGACATGGTTCTCGTGCGGGATTGCAAGTTCGAGCGTGTCCTCGATGCTGATCAACCTCTCTTGCGGGGGTATAGCGTTGATCAAAGTCTTGCTCATTGTCGTTTTGCCGCTTCCACTAGGTCCGCAAAGCAGCATCGTGAGCCGCCCGCAGACGCAGGCACGCAAAAATTGCTCCAAGTCACCATGGTCGTAGTGCTGAAGAATTGTTTCGTCCTGCCGCTCTTGGCGCTCTTTTCGCGATCGCCACTGATTCCAGCGCGAGTATTCGTAGCGAGTTGAAACTTCCTTGAGTTCGGTCACACGACTTGAGGGACGCCGTATCGTCAGGCTTATTGTTCGTGAGGGTACAGCGGGCGGCAAACAGATCTGCAGCCGCTCTCCGTTCGGCAACTCAGTCGCACAGAGGGGGCTTTGCGGTCCGACGTCTTGCTTGCGCAGCGCTCCCGCCAGGATCGCGATGTCCTC
The DNA here is from genome assembly GCF_013170725.1 of Mesorhizobium erdmanii. Classification (NCBI taxonomy): domain Bacteria; kingdom Pseudomonadati; phylum Pseudomonadota; class Alphaproteobacteria; order Hyphomicrobiales; family Phyllobacteriaceae; genus Mesorhizobium; species Mesorhizobium erdmanii. The sequence continues at coordinate 6,006,852 of NZ_CP033361.1, forward strand.
CAGATCATCATAAGACAGCGGCAGCGGATGTTTCGTGAAAAGGCCGGCTTGTCGGACAAAGGCTTCCCCAGGCCTGTTGATAGCGACCTCTTCGGTGCTTGGCTCCTCAAGCCATTTCAGAACGGGCTCGAGGAGCAAACGCAATTGAGGATCAGCCTCCGATTGCATTTTTGTCTCTCCGGCGTTCGCGATGTTGGGCTGGCGCCACTGCCGTCGCTCTAAGATCGTATACATCTGAGAAATCGAGGTCCCGAGCCACAAAGATGGATACGGCATCTCCCTGGTTTTTCTTCAGGGTTGGCGGAACGTTGATCGTCGCTCTCAGTGTCGTCTCGACGGCTTGTCCACCGTTGCTCTGGAAGCTGTTGATGCCGCTTCCTCCGCCAGAGCTGGCCGCGTATTGACCGGCCGCCTGAAACGCCCCTTGGATGACGCTCATGAGTATCGCTCCGCCAAAGCGTTCCCGGAAGTGATTGTCCACCGTGCCAGGCATTCCGGAGCGGCCGAGCTCGTCAGCGCCCGGCGATGCTATCGAAACCAGAGCATGGTCAGGTGTTTCGATGCGCGTCCACAGCACGAAGACACGCGCATCCCCCTGCTGGAGACCACGCTGGATCTCGCCAATCACGGTCGTCCCGCGATCCAAGAGCACGACATTGTTGGTGGCGCCGCGGACGTCTTTAGGTAAGACGCACTTCACATAGCCGGGCAAATTTGTGTCGACTGCCGTTTGCAAAATACAGGGAATGATCGTTCCTTGAGTAATCACGAGATCAGGGTGCGGCAAAAGTGTGGCCCGGCTCGGCTCCTGTATATCTGGCTTCAATCGGCCTGACAGATCGCCACCGATTGAAATCTCATCCGCGGTCGCCGGAGCATCCTTATGGTTGTCTTCGCTCCGCCGATCGTCATTGGCCATTTGACCGCTGCCACTGTAGGCGAAAATTGGTGTTTCCTCGGGCGGCGGATCAGCTGGCGCCGGTGGGGGCGGCGTGGATGGCGCAGGATCTGCCGCCTGCGCCGCCTGCACCGGTGCTGGAGGTTCGGGAGCAATCTCAATCGGCACGGGGCGGAATGGCTCGGCGCTGGCGACAATTGGCGGTTTTGGCTGAGATGGTTCGTCTTGTGTGCTGGGGCGACCTCCGAGCCAGATGAGCGATAGAGATGAGATGAGAACAAGAGCAGCGACGGCCAATTTCTGCGATCCCGAAACCTGCCGGCGGGCCGGCTCCGAGACCATCGATCCGGATGCATGTACATCATGTCCCGACTGTGGGCCGGTTTCATTCATCGGCCCGAGCCTTTCAAAACGCGCCACACGTCGGGTGTCACTGTACCGGTCCCTGGCGCTCGTCCCATAGGATCATAGGCCCTGTTGAAAATGGACAAGACCGTGTTGCCATCTCTCAGACGCCATTCCCGGGCGACTGCGGATACTTCAACATAGTCGCCTTTTACTGCGTAATTGGCAGCGGCTTCCTTGCCGTCTGGATTGATAACGTAGAGGGAGGGTATGCGGGAATTGCTCGGGAAGCCAAATACCGTGGTAAAGCCATTATCAAAAACTTCCAGCGGCGCCAGCGATCGATCGCCCTTTGCGACATAGTGAAAATTGTTTTCGTCCGGACTGGCAGTTGCGGCGGGCCGATTCAACAAATCCTGAACTCTCTCGTCTTGCAGCACTTTCGCCCGGGCCTGGCCAAGAATCGAGCGCCTTTCTGCTTCCTTTCTCTGAGCAGCAGCCTCATCGGCAGGATAGGTGAACTGCACACTGTAGTATAGGTCTGGTTGCTGCTCATCGAGTTTGGGCATCGCCCTCGTGGAAATGCTGAAGACGTATCTGCGTGTACCGGACTCGCTCTCGGCAAGCACGATGACCGGCTGGGGCGGCAGGATGCGACTAGCCTTAAAGAAGAGATAATTGGCGCGCGGAAGCGCAGCCAGGTCTTTGCTATTGGAAACGGCCACGGCTGCGACGGTCTCGTTGGCCGCGAATGTGACAACCAGCGTTGCCCCCACTGCGGTCGATAGGCGCACCACTTCGTCGGGACGGTAAGCCAGGTAGCGCATCCGCGCATCATGCTTGCCAGCAAGGGGCGTGTCTTCCGCCCACGCTTCCATCGTTAGGAAGAGTGAACAGGCCAGCGCCAGAAATGCTCTTTTTGTCATGGCTGCACGAAGCCCAGGTTCGATACGGTATCTTCCGAGGCTTGATAGGATGTGACGAGTAGACCTCCTGGATTGGTGAGCCTCGATTGCCCAGACAGACCCGTCAAGCGCTCGTAGCGGATGGTAGCTGTCCAGGTGGTCACTATCGGCATCTGCCCATCGACAATAAGGATACGTTTGTAGCGGATCTGTTGAACGTCCGGACTGAGGTCGTTCGAGGAAATATGCGCGACCTCGAGCTTGCCGCGCTTGCCAACCGTGACTTGGGGCGAGGTGGGATTCGGATAGTTGAAGAAATCTTGATATTGCTGTTGCACAGCCGGTGCGCTGAAACTGGATACGAGGTCATAGGCGTATTGGGCTGTATCTGCTGTGTAGCCCTCGCGCAGGCGTACATATTCCCACAGTGAAGCATTTATGACGGCTCGATCTTGGGTTGCCGGCAGTCGCGAGATTGACACTTCGCTGTCAACGGTCCCATCAGGCCGTACCCAGAGGAACACAGGTACGAGCTTGGCCAACGGGACCATGGCAGCGATGGTAAATGCCTGGGCAACATTTCCGAGGACCGCCGCTGCGGCAAAAGCTATCAGGGCCTTTGACAGGCGCCGCGCAGACTTCGCTCGTGAAGTTTGAAACGCTTCCACCTTCTTGTAGTGGGCGGCTAGCGTCTCTCTCTCCACCAGAAGGGCATGATCAGGAAACTTCACTTAGGCTCTTCCGCACATTCGACCTGAAGATCCTCAGGGGTGGTTTCCCATTGTCCCACGTTCAGCTGGAATGGCGCACCCGTACAGGTCGCAAGCCGATCGGTTGTCTTGCAGGCGGCCAAAGCGAGGATGGAGAAAAGCAGGTAATATTTCATGTATTGGCACCGCGTTCGTAGATTGATTAGCCACGCGCCGTTTTGGCAAAGTGGCGATTGAGGTTAAGAGGTGGGTTCGCCCCTGCCCAAGAGCCGCCGGCGATGCTGCTGGCGATCGTCGGAAGCGCGACGATCAGAGCGTCACCAGCTAGGAAAAACATGTCGAGCTCGTAAAGCCCGATGATCTTGGCTGCTGTCGTGCCCGAGAATTTGATCACCGTCAGCATAAGCAACAGCGAGGCTGCTTCGGCGGCGATAACTATCGTTCCAACGATGTTGAAGAGGAGAAGCAGCAGCCCGTACGAGAGCAGTTGGCCGATCCATTTGGTGGCCATATCTCGAGTATGATCAAAAAGGTAGGCTACAAGGACCAGGGGGCCGATAGTCAACAGCACCTTCGTCAGAATTCCAACGGCATCGTAGATCTCGAACGTTGTCCACAGCGCGCCGTAGAAAATCCACTGCGCTCCCTCGAAAGCAAGTATGTCCTGGCCGTTCATAGGGCCAATTTCGGAAGCAATTACCTGAAAGGCATACTGACTTGAATCAAACATGAAATCGAGCTTCTTGGGGATCTCGATGAAGGGGAAGTCGCTGCCACTGATGTGGTGAGCAAACCTCGGAATCGTGTCGTCGAAGAACAATTCAATGTACTGCTGGTAGTTGGCCTGCCCTAAGATAAGGCCAACGACAATCGACACCATGATTACGCGCGAGATACCCCCGCGCGTATCGACTTGCCCACGCATGACCAGACAGCCTTGGATTATTATCCAAAGCGTGACACACGCAACCAGAGGCGCACTGACCGCCTCTTGGATCTTTCCGAGCACTTTATGCAGCTCCAACGTAAAGGCCATATTAAAGATCTCGTGTATAGTCGTGAACGGCGTGGGAATTTTGAAAGTCATGGCGTGAGCCTGATTTGTCCCTGATCAGTGCAGCTGAGCCGGATGAACTCTGCGTGCTTCACTGCCATGGGCTAAAGATCTTGGCGGTGTCTTGGCGTTCGCGACGCTGCGTGACGGACTCCTCCGCGGCGTGAAGGCTCCCTTGTGCAGTGGCCATCGTCAGCAAACTCGTGGCCTGGACATTTTGGATGATCGCATCGTGAATCTGCTTGAGGACCAGCCCGTTGGTCACGGTGGCCTGCACAATATTTCTCGAGCTGGAAAGCTGACCAAGCGTGCTGTCGTTAGCCTTAACGCGCTTGTCCATTACGTCCAGAGTGTCGGCTGCAAGAGCTGCGGCATTGGCGGCACCAGCGATTTGCCCCTGTAACAGTTTCCCTTCTGCATCGGAGCCGGTGACTATCCGAGTTGGGTCCTGCGCAATGTTACGCGCCATGGTCGAAACTGGCGCCCGAGCATCAAACATCTGCCCCTCCAGCTTATTGCTCGACGGGTAGTGATTTCCTTGGTTCATTGCGCCCAGCAGTCCCGTGACAGCAAATGACGACTTCAGCATTTCCACCACTTCGATCGTGGCAGCGAGCGTCTCGGCTGACTTTATAAGGATCGCCGCGGCGGAAGCCGCTGTTAAGACCGATTGTGTTTCTGTTACTGGGTCGCTGACGACCCATTGCGCACGGGCCTGTGTGCTAAGCAGAAAGGAAGCAAGCGTTATTACTGCAAGCTTGGCCAATCTCATCAGTATTCCTCCATCAGTCTTGAACTTCGTGGTAACGAGCCATGAACTTGTCGAGCCATCCACTTGGGGCATCTCCGTGCTGGTCACGAAGCTGGTCGGCAAGGCGCACGGTGTTGGCCCGCCCCGAGAGTACGGCTACGTACTCGCGCATCTGGCCAAGATCGAATTCGCAAACAACACTCCCGCTGTCGCGCTTGAGCAAAAACTTGCGGCTGCCAATTGCGATTCCCTGGCGGATTGCCTCGAACTCCTGCGTGGTGCACTTCAAGCCATCGACATACGCGGATCGGTCGGCTGTCGGAGATGGGTAGAAAATTTTCGTCATACATTGTGCAACGAGACTAGCTCCGAGAGGCGATTCCAGCACGTGTTCAGGCTGCTGCGTTGCGAGTATCAACATGCCGTTGTTCTTGCGGACGGTGAGCAAGAACTTGTCGATAACAGCCGAGAACTGGGGGTTGAGCAGATAGAAGCGAAACTCGTCGCAGCTCATGACGAACCGACGGCCATCGACAACAGCGCCCACGCGATGCAAAAGATAGGCGGCGGCCGGCGCACAGACCTCCTCAAATTCCAGGAGCTGCGTCATGTCAAAGCCTGTAATCGAGGCATCCAGCCTTACTTCGTCCACATCGCCGTCAAACGCCCATCCAAGCGCATTCCCTCTACACCACCGCTGCAGCCGTGCTCCTGCGCCCTCGGAGGGGCCATGCAGCAGGAATTCGCGCAGGCCCGCAATTGAGCGCATGACGGGTTCAAACAAAAGTTGACGAACAATGCCACGTTCCAGTCGACGGCTTTCCTCCGGCGAGATCGGACCGCGGCCGTCACTCTCGATCAGGGCCATCAACCATTCGCGCAGAAAGTCCAACGAGGCGGAGGTGTTGTCCAGTCCACGCAGGGGGGCCAAGCCGCTTGGAGCGCCTCTGCGCAACGCAAGATATGTCCCTCCCGTGGCTCGCACCAGCAGTTCACCGCCCCGGTCCTTATCGAAAAAGACGATCGCACCATCGCGATTGACCAGGCTTTGCTCAAGCATCGCCAGGATAAAGGTCATCAGCGTCGTCTTGCCTTTGCCGACAGGCCCGAATATCGCCGTCATGCCGACGTCATTCTCATGGGGGATGTAGTCGAAAGAAGTTCCCCCGTTTGTGCGAAAGCGCGCAACAGCCTTGCCCCAGTGGCCGGAACTGGAACCGCTTGGGAAGTTCTCAAATGAGACAAGCCCGGCAAAATTGTAGGAGGTGATCGCCCCGGGGCGCGTGCGCCACCTGTTGTTCCCCGGCAGTTGGGACCAGTATGCGGCCTCCATGCCGATACCCTCTTGGACGATGACGGCGCCCGCGTCTGCCAGCCTTGCGCGCGCATTTGCTCCACGATCTGCAAGGCTATTGAGGCTGTCGGCATGGACGCACAGGCTCCAATGATGCGACCCCATCACGAACTCGTTGCTAGCCAGTGCATCCTCTGCCTCGGCAAGTTCATTGATCTGGGTGAGAGCCTTGTCGCCAGCGCTCGTCATCTGGCTGGACTTGAGGCTAAGCTTCGCATGAGCTTGTGGCCGAGTGAGGAAGGAAAAGCTCTGGCTCAGGACAAGCGGGAAGTTCGCGGACAGCAAGGGATTCAGCATGCCTGGCCGCGTCGTCGCCGGATATTCGCGGAACGAAAACAATGATCCCACGGAGCTACCTCCGGGTCTTCGAATCTCAAGCGCCCGCTTCCCGCAGATGACCTGGTCAGTGTAGATCGAGGCGCCGAGTGAGCCGGTAACCATCGGAACCGGAAGAAACCGGCAAGTCATTATCAGCCGAAGCGCCTCACCAATTTCCGTGAAGAGCACGTTGCCTTTCTCGCGAATACCCAACCGGCGCAGACCGTAACCGCCGAGTGAGCCAGCAATGATCTGCCAGAGGTCTTCCAGGATTCGAATTTGGGTGGCTAGATCGTTGTCATTCCGTCTGAGGGACTTGGCAATGCGCAAGCCGATCTTGCCGATTGCGGTGCGGGGGAACACGACCACAGTGAGGAAGTGGTCGTTGCGAAAAAGCTTTCCCGACAGCACACGGCTCTCGTAGGCCTCGCTCAGACTGCCAGCAAATGCACTTTGAAACTGGCGCAGTGCCGGCTCCGGCACATCGTTGTTTCGCACAAGATGAGCGTATATCGAGACATTGTCATCGGCGATGTTGCGCAACAGAGTGTTGAACGCGCGGCAGCGCGAGTTGCGCATCTCAGCGTCTTCCAAATCAAAGGGCAGGCCGTTCACGTGTGCCATGGCCATGATCGATCCGTCTTCCAGAAGGACGACCTGATCGCTTATGTGACCAACATACGGAAGGTAGATCTCGCCAGACCTCTCGGTCCGGCCACTGGCGCCAAACATTACACCATTCCTCTTCCGCGTTTCGGCACTCTGATCGGATTGGCGCTGACGCTCGCGCCGCCCCAGACCGGCCCGTCCACGCTTCTGCCGGCCGTCTGCAAATAGAGGAGCGCGACGCTTGCGGCGTTATAGTCACGCTCAACAACCAGCCGGGCGCCAAACCAGAGTGGCACGAGCACGATTTCATAAAGTGGGTTTTGAAGGACAATGATGACGAGACCAGCCAACATCATCAGCAATCCGGCCAGCGTCAGCGGCACCCCCAAAAACAGTGCGGGACGTGTCGCCGCCACATAGAGGGTGCTCACTTCCAACCGGTCGCTCATCAGCCACCGCCTATGAGCGCCTTGCCCAGGAAGCTGGCGCCGAACATGATGACGATCCCTCCAACGACACCCGCAACCAGGCCAAGTGAAGCACGACCGAACATCCAAGAGATGCCGATGGCCACGAGTCCGAGCACGGCCAGTGATTGTCCGAAGGGGCCAAGTACGAAGGTGCAGATATTCTGGACCATCTTGGCGGGATCCGTCCCTCCGGTCACCTGAGCCGAGGCTGGCCCGATGGAGAAGACCGTCCACGCCGCGCCTGCAGCAGCGGCCGGTACATATTCAGCCGCCGTGCGCAGCATGGAAAAAGGCGAAGGAACACGCGCTTTAAGCGCACGAAGTATTTTGAGTGGCGTCATCATTGTATCTCCATGGGTTCAATCGAATACGAGTTTGTTCGGGTTCGAGGGTTCTTCCGCAGCCTGTCTGCCTGTCCGACCGGAGGGATCGGCCCCGGAGCGGTTTGACTCATACGAGCCCCAGATGTCCCAAGAATTTTGGTTGGGCTGCTTTCCATTGGCCTGTTGGCTCTGTTGGAGCAAAGGCGGCACGGCTTTCCGACCGGGTGCCTCAAGGTGTGGCGCATCTTGAGCGGTCGGCTCCAGGGTTGGCGCGGGGTGACTCGAGATGTCCTTTGCGGCCAACTCGACCTTGCGTACATAACCGTTGGTGAAGCCACGCGTGACGTCGCCCGTGTTGTAGGCCGAGATGGCACGGCGAAGCGCCAGTTGCTGCGCCGGAGCAGTCGTGCCGCCGGCATACCGGCTTTCAAGCAAGTGGGCGGCGGCCGATAGCGAGGCGCAGGGCTCGAAAGCCTTTTCCGGCGTGAGATTGAGGAAGGAAAAGTTCTTGCTGTTTATCTGCATCAATCCGACATCGACAGAATGTTGTGCTTCGAGGCGGTTCTTGATGCCCCGCGTCGCTTCCAGGCGGTCTATCCAGCGAAGCTGCTCACCTGTGGTGTTGTCATGAGCCACCAGCGTTTCAAAGCCACTTTCAATTTTGGCAATCGCGGCGAGGGTGGACGGCGCAACCCAGGGAGCGCATTTGCGCGACAGGCGGTGGAATTCACGGGGCGAAAGTGGCGCGGGCTCGGCTGGGAATGACATGGATGTCAACAGGGCGATGGCCAGCGGCCAAGCTGCAATAAACATTCCTATCCCCTACCTTTCCAAGCGTCCGGACCGGTTCTGGCCCTGTCCGGCACGCGCTTATCGGGGAGGTTTGTTACTGCGTGATGTTCAAGTCCAGCTTTTCGGTTTCAACTGAAACAAAAGACATTTGTTCAGGCGGAAAGGACGCTGGCTGAGCTGACGCAGCAGCATGATGTGCATGCGAACTAGATCACGGATTGAAGTAAGCAGCTTCTGGAAGGAGCCGCGAACGTGTTTCGGCGCGGCGGAGAAATCCGAGCCGAGGTGGACATAAAGGCCGTCCATGCCGAAGCCCGGAGAGCTGACGCTCGCGAACCTGGTTTAGCTGTTCGGCCGCGCACTGGATCAGTTGATCGTACCCATCGGCAGAAAACCGCACGCCATTGACGGAATCCGACGGGCTATCGCCGGGCACAATCACGAGATTCGATTTGGCGCTGTCGAGTTTGAGGTGCTGCCCGTGACGTGACAGGATCAATGTGGAGGTCTCGCCTAATCTGAGAAATGTTAGGTCGGACGGTAACCGCCCTCGACCATAACAAGATGCGATGCCGCCGGCCTTCTCGGAAGAACCCGGCTTGGCAGGAGACATGCTATTTGGCACAAACCGCTGTAGCGAATCACGTTGGTCCTTTCGCCGACGACCTTTCAGGGTCTCCAACGCGGCGCTGCTTAACCACGTCGGACTCCCACGAGTCGGACGATGTCGAGATGATCCAGGCCACAAGCGCCGGATAACGTGACGAGGAAGCAAACACATTGCAGGCAACTCGGCATCCATGCCGTCGAACCCGAATAGTGTGAGCGGGTCAGCATCAAACTGACAAAGCGGAGAATCACGATCCGGAAAAGCGAGTCGGCGCTTGAACCTGTCTGGTGCACGGCTAAATGCATGCCGCCAGTCCGCGATAAGGCCCTGCTTTCTACCGATTATGGACGAGCAACGCCTCCTTACCTGGCCGCCGCAGCGGCGGGTGGATCATGGGGCAGCTGTTCTACATCGGTGCCCTAGGGTTGCTCGGCAACAGCTTAGACAAAGCGATTCGAGATTGAAGGTGAGCCGTTGAAACATGTTCTTGTCATCGATGATGATGCCCCAATGCGGCACCTCATCGCCGAGTACCTCACGATGCATGCCTTGAAGGTAACCGCAGTCCACGATAGCAAGCAGTTTGACTATGTTCTTTCACATGAGCCAGTCGATCTCGTGGTTGTTGACCTTAACCTAGGCCGGGAGGATGGACTTGCGATCGTCCGCAATCTGGCGACAAAATCGCATGTTCCGATCATAGTGATCAGCGGCGACCGGCTTGATGAGGCGGAAAAAGTGGTTGCACTGGAGCTCGGCGCAACGGATTTCATTGCCAAGCCTTTCGGGATGCGCGAATTCTTGGCCCGCATTCGAGTAGCGTTACGAGAGCGCATTCCTCGAACCAGAGATCAGCGCTCATTTCGCTTTGGGGCCTGGAAGCTCAGCGTCAAGCAGCGGCGACTGATCTTTGAGGAGCGTGGTGAGGTCAAGCTTACCGCAGGTGAGTTCAATCTCTTGATCGCGTTCTTGGAGAACCCACGCAACGTGTTATCCAGAGAACGGCTTCTGCTCGCGAGCCGTGTGCGTGGAGAAGAGGTCTGTGATCGAAGTGTCGATGTCCTGATTATGCGCCTGCGCCGAAAGCTGGAGGTTGATGCGGCCAATCCTTGCCTGGTCAAAACGTCCCGTGGTGCAGGGTACTTCTTCAACGCTGACGTAGATGTCAGCTACGGAGGGATCTCGGCAGCTTGACCGGGAGGTATTCTGGAGTTTCCCGAGTACATCCGCCACCGCGACGACTGGAAGAAAAATCGAGCTGATCGCAGGCCACTCGCGGCCTGAAGACGGCGCTCCGCGCTACATCGGTTTCGTCCACGGCTATGATCGCGAGCTGCAATGGCACGTTCTCGACCATCTCAAGCAGCAGGGCGTCCGGACCAATCAGGATATTACCTTCATCAACGATGGTGGGAAGAAGTCCGCTCGGTCGCGGAAATGATCGCACGGCGAGCGAGCATGTCCTCGACTGGCTTCATACACCACGCGCATCACGCTCCTTCGCCAGTTCGTGCAAGGGCTCGAAAACCACCGACGAGCAGATCGGACAGGACCTGCTTGAAAGCTTGCGCAGGATCAAATGGCATCTCTGGCATCGTAACCTCTATTGTGCCCGTGACGAAATCGCCGACCTGCAGTTCGACCCGGAAGGTCTCGAAACAGGCTAGCCGAATATGCGCAAGTTCCTGACCGCCGTCGGCGGGTTCCAGGCCTACATCGCCTTCAACGGTGCCAGCCTGGTAAACTTCGACAAGAGCTAACGGTCCGGATATCGCATCAGCGCCTCTGTCTCAAAAGAGCTGTTCTGCTTCGCCCCAGCCGTGGAGCTCAACGTCCGGCGTCGAAGCGCTCTCTGCTTCTGGAGGAAGCCATGAGGTCTGCTCGGGTTTGATCGGAGTCTTGCCTGATGGACGACGTATTTGCTTCGCTCGCTTGCCGCCCCGTGGCGAAGGATTGCGGATTGTCAGTCCTCTGCATCTTCGCCGGTCTCAACAGCACTGTGTAACGTTCAGTGTTTATGATGACGCCCTCTCTGTTCACGCGGTTGTCAAGTGTACCCGTCAGCTCGTCCTGGCTCTCGCGAGTCCTGCCCAAGTGCGGTTCAAACGGTGCTGGCGCCACTTGTCGGGCTTGCTGCTCTTGCAAGACGGCATGTTGCACCTGCGACCCGGCTGCTGCGAAAGCATCCGCGGGGATTGCGGCAAGCTCGTGCGGCAAGCGGCCCTGCCTCAGTCGGTTTTGCAGCGCCTGCCGATCGGCGACGAGGTAGTTGAGGTCCAGTGGCAGCTGCCGTTCTGGCCGCTCTTGGTTCGCCAATCGAAGAACCAGCTCGCGCGTGCCGTCCACCACGAACACGCCGCAATCAACAAGGTTGTTCTGCTGCGCCACCTCGGGTGTCACCAGGATGGTCGCGTCCAGTCTTGTTGCGAGCTCTCGGGCAGGCGCGTCATTGTATCCCCGTCGATTTTGGTGGACGGAGTCGTTTTGCTGGACGGAGTCGTAGTGATAGGCGACCGTTCTTTGCGGGTCGCGGCGATCTACGAGCAGCAGCGACCAATGGGTGCCTCGGTTGCTAGGAGTGCCATCGTTCACTGGCACGAATAGGAAGTCGGGTGGGTCGGCGTTTCGATTATAAATCGACTGCAATGTGCCTAGCGCGTCTGGCTGCTCCATGTGGCGCAGCAGATGGGATACCGACGGATCCACCAGCCGCGTTCGAGCGGCGAGCGCTGGATCCGCCTGCTGCAGCTGCTGCTCGAGGAATTCGTAATCCCTCTGGATATGGGCGTCGCTTAGCAGTTCGGTGGCCCCGAGCACCGCCCCCGCGGGGAGGTTGGATGAGCCTGACGGAAAAGCTCCGATCCGAGCATCGGAGGTGGTGGTCAGATCGACCAACGGAACACCGCGATAGGTGTCTGAAAGCCTGGCGGTCGCTGGCGAGACGGGTCCTGGAGCTCTTGCCGGTACTGCTGCCGCTGCAGCTTCGCTCATCGGACCGCGATGGACGAGCGAAAAGTCGTTGCGCCCTTCTGGCCTCTCGGCGGCGTAGCCGCGACCTTCAATCTCGTGGTTCCACTCCTTCTTTTCCGCATCCGGCAAGAGGCCATAACCATAATGGTCCAAGGAAGAGAGCATCGCGCCTGGGACGCCTTGAATCCCATGGGAGAAGCCTTTGGGGACGGCGAATGAGACGTTTATGGAGTTCTCGATCGCAGCGGGCGGCTTCTCAGACCATGCGGAGGGCGCGGCCTCCGCATGCAGCCTTCCGATGTGTTCAGACCCTGTCCATTGAACCGGTACCCCTTCCAATGGCAATTCACCCAACTGCTGCATGGGGGCCTGCATCGGCATGCGGCCGCCTGAATTGCCGATTTCGCTCAGCGGCTGCTGAATGGCGACGGCTTGCGGCGTATTCAGGGCCCTCTGCCGCTCCGCTGGCCACAACAGCGCTGTGGAATGTTCATTGTTGATGATGACCCGCTCGGGTGCCAGGTGGTTGCCCTGGTCAAGCGCATCCGGCCAGGGCCGGATCTGCTGTTGGCTGGCAGCTAACACTGGCGGGGCGGCGGCCTCAACTCCGGCGTGCCCAGAGCCGGCCGCTGCGAAAGCGTCGGCCACGCTTCTGTCTGACGCGGACTCCGCATCACGAACCCGTTGCAACGCGAAGAAGAGATTGCGGTTGCCTGGAAACAACGTCGCGGCGGATTTGATCCGCGAATTGTGATCCAGCCCAGAGATCGTCTGGCCCCAGCTCCCAAGCGCTTCAGAAAATCTGCGAAGATTCCGACCATAGTTATCACGGCTGCCGAAGCCCAAGCTGCTGTCACTGGCCAATTGTTCTAAGATACGCGCGTCTGCCTTTGAGGGCACCGCTGGCCGCCCGGCAGCAGCTGAATAGCCCGGCTCGTGATACGCACGCAGGACGTTCAACGCCGTCTTCATGCCGTGGTTTTCCGGAAAGAAAGTATCGACGTGATCGACCAGGGATTGGTGATTTTTTAGATCAATCGCTTGGCCGCGAGCGCCGAGATCATTCGCCAATCGGCGAAGCGCATGCAAGTATATTCGGACCGTCGCCGCGCTATGGTGTTGCTGGGCCGCAGCGTGGGCGATCGCCTTATCAATAACGTCCCGGTGTTCGCCGGACAGGTGGCGATAGCGGGCTTCACGGGCGCCACTCGCGCCAGGAGCCGGATCGGCTCGGCGCGGTTCGGCCACGTGCTGCTCAAAGCTCACTTGCCGGGCCTGGCCCGCATCCGGCAAGGGGGCATGGGGGTCCAAGAAAGAGAGCATCGCGTCTGGGACGCGTTGAGTCCGATGGGAGAAGCCTTTGGGGACGGCGAATGAGACGTTGATGGAGTCCTCGATCGCAGCGGGGGGTGCCTCAGACCTTGCGGAGGGCGCGGCCTCCGCATGCAGCCTTCCGATGTGTTCGGACCCTGTGCCTTGAACCGGTACCCCTTCCAATGGCAATTCACCCAACTGCTGCATGGGGGGCTGCATCGGCACGCGGCCGACTGAATTGCCGATTTCGCTCAGCGGCTGCTGAATGGCGGCGGCTTGCGGCGTATTCAGGGCCCTCTGCCTCTCCGCTGTCCGCAACAGCGCCGTGGAATGTTCATTGTTGATGATGACCCGCTCGGGTGGCAGGTGGTTGCCCTGTTCAAGCGCATCCGGCGAGGGCCGGATCTGCTGTTGGCTGGCAGCTAACACTGGCGGGGCGGCGGCATCAACTCCGGCATGCCCAGAGCCGGCCGCTGCGAAAGCGTCCGCCACGCCGCTGTTGAGGTCACCCGGTCCAGCGGGCATCCCTGGGTCGCTGAAAAAAGACGAGGCGGCTTGATCATCCTGCCCTCGCTGAAGCATTTCGCGGAACCCCTGTTCCAGTCGCAGAAGCGCCTCTGGATTGGTTGGCGGCTCGTCAGCTCGATCATCGAACAGCGGCCGGAGCGCCTCGGCCACGTGCTGCTCAAAGCCCACTTGCCGGGCCTGGCCCGCTTGCTTCTCTTCCAAGTCCTGCACCTGCGACAAAGCTGTTACGCGGGATGGATTACTATTTCGCGGGTCCACACTAAGGCCTGTTGAGATTCAGCGTGAGTTAATGACGGCGGCTGCGAGATTGATGAAGGCTGCAAAGCTCTGATCGGTTTTGTCGGCACGCATGGCGATGCGCTTGAATTCCTTGAGTTTGCAGAAGAAATTCTCGATCAGATGGCGCCATTTGTAGAGTTCCTTGTCAAGCGGCAGGGGAAAAGTACGACGTGAGTGCTGTGAAATAACGATCCTGGCGCCGCGCTCATTCAGGTCGGCAATGATGGTGTTGCTGTCGAAGGCTTTGTCGGCGATCAAGCCGCCGAAACAGACACCATCGATGAGCGGTGCGACACCCACGGTATCGAACCGCTGACCGGGCAAAAGGACAAAGCGTACAAGATTGCCAAGTGCATCGGTGAGTGCCAGAATTTTGGTTGTCATGCCGCCCTTGGAGCGGCCTATGGCCTGGCTTTGAGTCCCCCTTTTGCGCCCTGTCCGTGGCGGTGGACCTTGACGATGGTGGCATCAACCATGGCGTATTCCATGTCCGGCTCATCCGAGCAGGCCTCGAAAAGCCGAATGAAAACATCGGCTTTGACCCAATCGCGGTATCGCTTGAAAACCGTGTTCCAGCTCCCGAAGAAGGCTGGAAGGTCGCGCCACGGGCTTCCTGTCCGCACGATCCAAAGCAACGCTTCGATGAAGCGGCGATTGTCGCTACCACTTCGTCCGGGATCGGCTGGCTTACCCAGACAATGCGGTTCCATCTTCGCCCATTGGGCGTCCGTCAGCACAAATCGTTCCATCCAAAGCTTGAATCACAATCAAGCCAAAAGTGGAATCCTGAATCTCAACAGGCCTTAGCCTCACATCAAACTGTATCGTCAAAATTCTGCGCCAATTCACGCAGCGGGTCATCGAGTTGAGATTCTGCCGAGAGCCCCTCGTCCGCTATCATCAAGGGTGCCGGCTCCGGGAGGGCGCCTGTCTGGCTTTCAAAGATGCGTTTCAGAATGCGATCCGAATAATATCGCACCTTCCTCAATTGCAATGGTGGCAGACCTTTGATCAGAACAATCTCGTAGTCTTCATCGAGCAGCCGAACCTGTTCGGGACGCAACAGCGGTGCACCTTGATGTGAATTCTGAATGTTCCAATCGAACGTTCGCGCCTGGCTGTAGGAAATCGACTTGGCTTCAAATGTGTATTCACCGATGGCTTTGGAAATGTAGGTTGGAGTCTCGTCATCGGCAGTGGCCATGAACACTTGCAGGCCGGTATTGCTCAGAAAATCCTGCTTGCCAGCCTCTCCATAGGCCGTCAGTGCCGAAAGGCTTTGGATGATGAGCATGAAACGACCCTTGTAGCCCGCTATGGTCGTAATTGCGGTCTCGATCGCCTCCAGCTTACCCAAGTGCTTGAACTCGTCGAGCAGAAAGAGAACCTCGTTCTTTTCATCTTGGCGGGGCAGCGACCACTGTAGAATTGAAACGATTTGCTGAAAGAACAGGCGCATCAAAGGCGCGATCACCTCAAGGTCGTTCGGACCGACGCACAGATAGATGCACGTTCTGCGACGGCGAAGATCATAGACCGAAAAGTCCGAGCGACTTGTCGCTGCCTTTACAGCCGGATCCGCCCACAGATTGAGCCCGCCATCGCCGAGACGTCGCAGATATCCGGTGCGTCGCATTTCATCCACTCGCGCCCAGCGCGCCGTCCCGTGATGTTCGAGTTTGGGCCGCAATACGATCTGCTGAAACAGCAAGACGACCGCCGACGTGGCGAGCACGATAGCTACGGACGTGTAGGACGTCAGGATTTTTGTATCGTTCCCCGCCATGTCGTCGAAGATGCGTGTGCCTCTTTGTTCCGGGTCTGCATAGCGAGTTGCGCGAAGAGTTTGAACTTCCCCCCGGCTGGGCGAAGAGGGACAGGAGTTGCGAAACCCAGATAGAACGGCGTCTCGAACCAAAAGGCACGGATGTCAAACGTCATCAAAGCCTCGCCGCTACCCCCATGGCGGAACGTTGCGTACAGACTTGCCGCGCAGAAGCCCAAGGCGAGCGAGCACGCGATGCTAATAGCTATGTTGGGGGGCGTCGTTTTTGTTGAAGACATTGTTCCATTGCCGGATTAGCCGTAGCTAATGCTGCGCTTGCTTCAGACACCGAACCGACGTCGCGCGATGTCGCGGCTCCACAGATCGATGCCGGAGCGTGTGGTGCGATGCTTGCATCGCGCCACACGGCAGACGTGTTTCTGCCCCTAAGGCAGGTACATCAACGGCCAGCGCATTGGAGATGGCAAGGCCGAACGGGATTCGAGGAGAAACCGTCACTTACCATGGCCGAGACCTCAACGGCCGGAGCGATCTCTGCTTCTGGAGGCAGCCATTAGATCCTCGCGGGCGTGATTGTAGGCGTGGCTTATGGGCTGCCCGACTTGACCACCCCGCCGCAGCTGTTCATAGGAGATTTGCGCACCTGCCGCACGGACTTCAGCTTCAAGACCTGCTATGTGGCCGTCCAGATTCGCATTCCGTTCCTCTGCTGCATGCTGCGGCGGAGGCATCTGCGGCAAGATGTCTTGCATGCCGGGAACTGCGTGAGCTTGGGTCTGTTGATTTGCGACGAACTGGTGATACGCCGCCAATTCCGGCGGCTCGACAGGAGGCCGGGGCAGCGAGTCCAGTTGGTTGGCGGCGACCAGAACTGATTCCACTGCGTCTTGGTGCGTGCGCGAGGAAGGATCCACTTCGTAGGCTTCCTGAATCATCCGTGATGCGATTTCCTTTTGTTGGTCTTCAGGAATACGGGACAATGCGTTGCGTACACTATCGGCGAACTCGGGTGAGATCACTTGTACTTCTGCATATTTTTTCCACGAAGTGGGTTCGTTTTGCTTCCGGCGCAAATCGTTGGCAGTCTGTTCATTTGTGTCCGGATGCACGAACGGAATCAACCCCTCAACACGGTTTTTCAGGAATTCGGCGGTGCTTTTGTCCATCGACCAATGACCCTCCTTGACCGGCACTCCGCTCCATGCGCTGTCTTTCAACCGAACAGCGGGGCCGTTGGCCCAGGCATCCATAACCACGGTCGACCTCGGGTCGCGGCTTCCGCGCCGCAGTTCGTTCCAAATGTGACCTAACTTGACTGGGATCTCATCACCTTCGTCGGTTATCTGTTTCATTGACACGGAAGCACTAGAGGTCATACTCCACTCGTCGGCCGCCATGTGTGGGGCGTGGACGATAGCGGAAAGGGGAGCGTTCTGATTGCAGCACGCCGCTCCCATGACTACGGCCACTGCAACCTTAATGTTGTCGTCTGCTCCCATCATTGCAACCGACGATCCGATGCTGTTGTGGCCGCGAGAGGGAATGTCGTCCACCTTAACGTTTCCCCGGCCATGCTTGAGCAGCAGGCGAACGTCGTGAACTGTTTGCCCCGCTGTCGCGAGTCTTATCGGGCTGGTGACGTCGTCACCGACGACACACGCTCCCATATGATAGGCGGCCTGCTGGATCTGATGTGGCTCCAGAGGCGCATCTCCGCCCCGTCGCAACCTGTCGGCAGGCGTGCCCAGGGAGACCCTCAGCGCTGATATGCTGCTCTCAAAGCCGGACGCCGTGGATTCTCGCGGCGACTGTCGAGTCGATCCGGAGGATTTGGAGATGCAAATTCCCATAGCCGTTCACCTGTAGTGGAGTTTCTGATCGCCGAGGGACGGGATACGCGAGACGGGCGCTTAACCGTCAGTGTCATCTGGATGAGCTTCCATCAAGGGTGCCGGCTCCGGGAGGGCGCCTGTCTGGCTTTCGAAGATGCGTTTCAGAATGCGATCCGAATAATATCGCACCTTCCTCAATTGCAATGGTGGCAGGCCTTTGATGAGAACAATCTCGTAGTCTTCATCGAGCAGCCGAACCTGTTCGGGACGCAACAGCGGTGCACCTTGATGTGAATTCTGAATGTTCCAATCGAACGTTCGCGCCTGGCTGTAGGAAATCGACTTGGCTTCAAACGTGTATTCACCGATGGCTTTGGAAATGTAGGTTGGAGTCTCGTCATCGGCAGTGGCCATGAACACTTGCAGGCCGGTATTGCTCAGAAAATTCTGCTTGCCAGCCTCTCCATAGGCCCCCGTCAGTGCCGAAAGGCTTTGGATGATGAGCATGAAACGACCCTTGTAGCCCGCTATGGTCGTAATTGCGGTCTCGATCGCCTCCAGCTTACCCAAGTGCTTGAACTCGTCGAGCAGAAAGAGAACCTCGTTCTTTTCATCTTGGCGGGGCAGCGACCGCTGTAGAATTGAAACGATTTGCTGAAAGAACAGGCGTATCAAAGGCGCGATCACCTCAAGGTCGTTCGGACCGACGCACAGATAGATGCACGTTCTGCGACGGCGAAGATCATAGACCGAAAAGTCCGAGCGACTTGTCGCTGCCTTTACAGCCGGATCCGCCCACAGATTGAGCCCGCCATCGCCGAGGACGGACGTGTAGGAGGTCAGGATTTTTGTATCGTTCCCCGCCATGTCGTCGAAGATGCGTTGTGCCTCTTTGTTCCGGGTCTCCATGGCGAGTTGCGCGAAGAGCTTGAACTTCTCCCCCGGCTGGGCGAAGAGGTCATAGACGGCGCCGATTGTTGGCGTGCCCCGCTCGATGCAGGCAAGGATCCCCGCGACAAAGATATCTCGCGCGCCGCTGACGAAACCTTCCGCGCCCTCCCCCTTTGCCGTGATCAGGTTTGCGGCCAAGCGGCGGGCTTCGGTGAATTGCAGCTGCGGAGGCAGCGCTATAAGGTCCAACAGCGGATTGTAGCAGTTGGTGCGCCGCTCCGAATCCAGCGGCGCGAATTTGAACACGTTGTCGCCTGTGGCTTTGCGCGCCCTAGAGGTGAGCTCAAAGAGCTCCCCCTTGACGTCGAGAGCTATCACTGAGCCTTTGAATGTAAGTAGCGTTGGAATGACTATGCCGATGCCCTTGCCGGCGCGGGTCGGTGCAACGATGAGGCTGTGAGGCTGCTCGCCATTGGTCAGGTAGTAGCCAGGCCAGAAAGGGCCACTTGTCTTCCCAAATACCGGCCCTGTCACGCTACGATATCGTCGCAGATATCCGGTGCATCGCATTTCGTCGACTCGAGCCCAACGCGCCGTCCCGTGGTGTTCGAGTTTGCGCCGCAATACGACCTGCTGAATCAGCAAGACGACCGCCGACGTTGCGAGCACGATAGCTACGCCCCGATAGAAGACAGGGGTTGCGAAACCCAGATAGAACGGCGTCTCAAACCAAAAGGCACGGACGTCAAACGTCATCAAAGCCTCGCCGCTACCCCCGTGGCGGAACGTTGCGTACAGACTTGCCGCGCAGAAGCCCAAGGCGAGCGAGCACGCGATGCTAAGAGCTATGTTTGGGGGCGTCGTTTTTGTTGAAGACATTGTTCCATTGCCGGATTAGCCGTAGCTAATGCTGCGCTTGCTTCAGACACCGAACCGACGTCGCGCGATGTCGCCGCTCGACAGATCGATGCCGCAGCGGGTGGTGCGACGTTTGCATCGCACCACCCGGCAGGCGTGGTCTTTGAAAGCTACACTAAGCAGGTACGTCAACGGCCAGCGAATTGGAGATGGCAAGGCCGTGAACGGAATTCGGGAGAGGAAGCGTTACTGCCATGGCCGAGACCTCAACGGCCGGAGCGATCTCTGCTTCTGGAGGCAGCCATTAGATCCTCGCGGGCGTGATTGTAGGCGTGGCTTAGGGACTGCCCGATTTCACCACCCCGCTGCCGCTGTTCATAGGAGATTTGCGCACCTGCCGCACGGACTTCAGCTTCAAGACCTGCTATGTGGGCGTCCAGATCCGCACTGCGTTCCTCTGCTGCATGCCGCGGAGGACTCATCTGCGGCAAGATGTCTTGCATGCCGGGAATTGAGTGAGCTTGGGCCTGTTGATTTGGATCTAACTGGTGATACATCGCGTACATAGCATTGGATGCTGTCGACCTGACGTGGCCATCCGGATCGGTAGCCAATTCAGCGGCCTGATCAAAAATGCGAGATTTATTTTCAGCGTTAAACTTGCTGAAGTTTTGCGCAGCGTAAAGCGCTCCGTTAGCTTGCGAAGGTGGGGCCATGTTGCCAATGCGATTAACAATGCTATCTTGCGTCTCTGGCCTAAGGTAATGGGATACGTTACTGACTGCTCTGAATAGCTCCAATGCTACTTCATCCGAGGTGTGCCCCAGCCCGGCAGTCAATTTGTCCCCCAGATCGACGGCTGATCGTCCAAGCTGATTGGTCCGCGTTTCAAATCTCGCGAGGTCAGTTTCTGGCTCGGTTCGAGTGCCCCGAACGGCTATGCGCTCTCGCCTCCCGAGTTCTTTGAAGGTCCCAAGATTTCGCGCTGTATCGCGCGGGTTAGCGGTTACCAGCCGTTCTGCAACATGGGTCAATGGTCCGTATGGAAGGTCACGGAGAGTACTGCGATTCCCCACGTCTTGGGATGAACTTGCAGCTGCGCGTGCCCTTTTGTTATCGCGATCCATTGCTCGGCCTCCAAAGTCATTATTCGACCCAATGAGGTTACCACCGAAGCTTGACCTGCGGAACCGATATGATGTTACAGTTGTAGTCTCGCAGAAGCTTCTCCCAACTCTGGGATACGCTGAGAGCCGTAACCGGGGCAGATTTCCGGGCGGAAGGGGTTTGCGGCGAGAGCGTTCGTGATTCACCGTTTGCGTGACGCCTTCGCACTCTGCGGGTCCGACGAGAAAATCAGCCTACCTTGCTGAGACTACCTGCGGAGGACTTGCCGCTACGGCGGTCCTGCTCGATGTCGTACTTGATCTTCTGCCCATCAACGAGGTTTGAAAGTCCAGCCCGTTCTACAGCTGAAATATGGACGAAAACGTCCTGACCGCCGTCATCGGGCTGGATGAAGCCAAAAACTTTGGTGCTGTTGAACCACTTCACTGTTCCGGTCGCCATATCTGTGTATTCCTCTGTGGCCACTGCGAACCAGACGGGCCGTGAAGCCGATCCTGTTCATATCTCGTACTTTGGAGTTAACCCCAGCAAAAGCGAAAATTACAAGCCCGCCTCGGGGTTGCGGCGCGAAAAGCCATTGCTCTGTTTGAGAACGCACCGAACAGGTGCCGGTGAGCTTGAGCGCAACGCGCTCCAAGACGCTCGAGTGCCGAGGAATCTCTCCGACAAGGATACGTCTGAGCCGCCCAGGATCGAAGCCGATCTGCAAAACGGATGGTGAGAGCGTTGGCTCGTTTCCAACCTATCCTGTCTCACCAGCGCGGACGCCTGGACGAATGTCAACGCCGGAAAAAGAACCGCATCGATTGGTCCCGCTTGCGGCCAGCTCCGGTCGGCCGCTCGATCGCAAGTGTGGTTCGAGGAGGAAGCTCTCCTAGATGCAATGCGAGGAGACGCTGGTCCAACTCCTTGTCGGCTGCCGTAAGGCGGTGGTTCAGGCGAAGGTAGTCCATCCAGGTCGGGGTGCGGAAGGTTTCTGTCCAATGCGAAGGCTGTTGTAGGTCGCGCTGGAGATTCCAGTGTCGCGCACCGACGCCGCTTTGTACTCGCCGGCGTTCCCGCATCTGCTCCAGGAACGCTTCGACATTTGCTTCGGGTATTGAATATTCGATCTTGGCGACGATCGGCCCGCTTCGTGGTTTCAATTCCAGGGCAACCTGAGGCGTTTCGAAGCCAAGAGGGGCCTGATCGGAGTCTTTCCATTGACGGATGGGCAGCAGGAAGCCGGTGCCGGCGACCAGCAGCAGCGCGCCACCTGAAAGCTCCAGAGCCGAGCTTAGCGAATTGCTCTCGGCCACCGTACCCCACAGCCAGCTGCCAGCCGCGATGCCGCCGGATGAAAGAGCATAATAGATCGAGAGCGTGCGACCAACGACCCACCTTGGACTCGCCAACTGGACGCTCACGTCCAGCCCGGTCCAGGTCACGACCCAGCCCGCGCCGCCGAGCGCCAGCGCGATAACCGCCACCGCCACCGAGGGGGTGAAAGCAAGCGATAGACAACAAGCCGCACAGGCGATGCACGACAGAGTCGTCAAACGTTCCTGGGACAGCCTCCGTCTCAGAGTGTTGTTGCAGATGCCGGCGAACAAGGCGCCGGTCCCGAAGCCGGCCATCAGGATGCCGTAAACGATTGGCCCTCCCCCCAGCTGATCGCGGGCGACGAGAGGCAAGAGCGCTAGTATGGAGATGCTCGTCAGGCCAAAAAGGGCACTGCGGGCAATTGCTGCCTTGATTTCGGATGACAGGGCGGTGAAGCGCGCTCCGTCATGGATCGCAGTGGTCAATGGTTCACTCGGCAGCGGTGACGAGCGAACATGCCATTTGCAGCGCCCTATGGTCCACAGCAGCATCAGATACGTAAGCGTCGCCACGGCGAAAGCCGTCAAAGGGCCAAAGGAAGCAACCACGACGCCACCGAGAGCTGGACCGATGCTTCGGACGGCGTTATATCCGACCGAGATAAGCGTGACGGCGGCCGGAACATCGCGCTTGCGCAGGATATCGCCGACCGACGCGTGCCAGGCGGGGTCGGTGAAAGCGGCGCCTACTCCGGCCAAACAGCTGAATGCAAGAACCATCCATGGATTGAAAATTCCGAGGCCTGCAACAACAGTCAGCATCATCGAGGACAATGCGATCACGCACCAGCCAGCGAACATGAGATTGCGGCGGCTGTAATTGTCGGCTAGGGCGCCGGCGACGATTGACAGGAGGAATGTGGGCAACGTCGTCGAAGCCTGCACCAAGGCGACCATCACATCCGATGTCGAAATGGTCGCCATCAGCCAACTGATGGCGACCATTTGAATCAGCCACCCTAGACTGGATACCTGTGTGGCAATCCAGATCGGACGGAAAGTTGAATTCTCGAGCGGCGCAAACGTTGCCGATGACGCCGGATTAACTTCTTCACGCGCCACCCCGCTCATTGGGCCGAGCCCCCCTTCGCTGCCAGTTGTATGAGATTTCTCCCCGCCCACGTGCTTTGGAGGAATGGTCAAGATCAGGGCATTTTATCTGCGCAACGCAACCTATTTTTGCCTGACCGATGCTGTGGCAGAACCGAATGCTTCCTCTGGCGCGATCGTTCCGCTATCGTGACGAGACCGGTTCGATCCTGTCTTTGTCGATCCCCGACCACGTTACAAGGATCGTCAGTTTGACGATCCTTGGCGTCTCCAACCAAGCCACGTCCTGGGCATCGACTTCCCTTCTGGTGATCACGAGCTCCCGCGCGTTGAACCGCCTCGCCAAGGTGATCAGTAGTCTATCTTTGGCGTAGGTATTCAGCAACTTGCTAGGCGCCCGCCGCCACGTACGAGCGACGCCGGCATCAACCGGCGGGCAGATGTGCCGAGGGCAACAAGCGCGCCTGACGCAACGCCGCCAGATCAGCCGAGCCGGTGCAGAAGCAGGCGACGGCCAACTGGCGGATGACGATCTCGAAATGTGCGACAACCGCCTCGGTGGACACCGTCGCCGCGCGCAGCACGCCGGCCGCCTGCCCGGCGGTGTCCGCGCCCAGGCGGATGGCCTTGGCCACGTCCACGCCGTCGCGGATCCCGCCCGACGCGATCAGCTTCACCGTTGGCAGCGCCCGACGTACCGCCTGCACGCTGGCCGGGGTCGGAATCCCCCAGTCGGCGAATGACATCGCCACTGCACGGTCGGCGGCATCGCGGGCGCGCTCGCCCTCCACCGCGGCCCAATTGGTGCCGCCGGCACCGGCGACATCGATCACCGCCACGCCCGACTCGACGAGCGCACAGGCCACCGAGGCGGACAGGCCCGACCCCACTTCCTTGGCCACAATCGGCACGTCCACGCTGCGCGCGGCGCGAGCGATCTGCGCCAGGACGCCGCGCCAGTCCCGGTCGCCCTCCGGCTGTACCGCTTCCTGCAGCGCATTGAGATGGACGATGAGTCCATCGGCCTCCAGCGCATCCACCGCCCGGCGCGCCAGGTCCAGGCCGTCGGCCTCGCGCAGTTGCGCGGCGCCGATATTGGCCAGCAAGGGAATGTCTGGGGCCAGGCGGCGCAGCGCGCGCGTCAGCCCCTGCGAGTTGCGGGATTGCAGGCTCACGCGCTGCGAACCGACGCACATGGCGATCCCCAAGGCTTGCGCTGCCTCGCTCAGATGCCGGTTGATGGCCTCGGCGCGTGGCATGCCGCCGGTCATCGAGCTGATCAGCAGCGGCGCGCGCATGGTCTTGCCCAGCAGCGAGGCGCGCAGGTCGATCTGCGTCAGGTCCAACTCGGGCAATGCGCAGTGTTCGAAACGGATGTACTCCCACCCGGCGGCGACCGTGGCCGGCGCCGTTCGCCGATCCAGCACGATGTCCAGATGGTCGTCCTTGCGCCTGCTCAGGGCGATGTCGCTCATGCTCGCCCCAACCGTCGCATCAGGCGACGGCGTTGCGTCGGATCGGACCGACGGCAGCGCGCGCACGCCGCCGCCTCCCGCGCGTTTAGGCCGGCGCACGCTGGCCTCCCCCCGCAGCGTCGCTGCGGTAGCGGCTGGTAGAGGGCTGGTAGTACTGCGCGCGGATGGCCGCCATGGCCTCGATCAACGGTCCCCACGGCGCGGGAAAGCGTTCTTCCGCCATCACCCGGTGCAGCATGCGCGTGTGGCCGGCCAGCTCGTCGTTGAGGAACTCCACCACAGGCATAGCCGGATAGCGCTGCCGCAGCAGGATCGCCGCGTTGTCGGCCTCGCCGGCCGACCTGTCCTTGTCGCGTCCATGCAGATCGTTCTGCAGGCGCCCTATTGCGCAGATGAGCCGCAGGACCTGGCGAAACGCCGGACGCGCGCGCAAGGTCGCCATGTCCAACCCCCACAGCAACGATAGGCAACAGAACACGTTCGTGTAGGCGATCGAATCGATGCCGTTGTGCAGGTACTCGGCGTAGGACCAGCGTTCCGCCCCTGCCGCCTGCGCGTGTCCGGCGCGCAGCGCCCCGCAGTAGCACCGGGTATCGTCGAGAAGCTGAGCATAGTCGCGGCGATCGTAGGCGAGCGCGGCCAGCGAAGCGCGCAGCACAGCGCAGCCCTCGAATCCGGGGAGCGCGCACGGCACGCCCTGCCTCAGCGCCTGCTCCACCGCGGCGAGCTCCTCCGGCGCGATCAGGCCAAGGTCGTTGCAATCGTCGAGCCAGAACAACAGCGCCAGTTCGCGATAGAACGCCACGATCAGCGTTTCGTCCTGCGGATCGCGGCCAGTGCGGGCGCTGGTGTCGCGCAGGCTCGGGTGGATGCGCTGCAAGATGTACTGGCCGCCCCTGACCGCTTCCACGGCATGCTCGTCGGCGAACCCTGTCAGGGAACGCCCCCACTCCAGCACCTGCTGCAGCGCGCGTTCGGTCTGGATCATGGCGCCGCTCCTGCTCCCTCGGCCAGGACGCGCCGCCCCCAACGAAGCGCCAGCCACAACCCGGCGAGTTCGGCCACGCGCACGACCCGGGTGGGGCAATACAGTTCCTTGCCGATCCACAGCGACGTCTGCGGCAATGCATGCTCCACATGGCGGGCGAGCATCCACTCCAGCGCACGCGCCACCGCCTGCGCGATGCGCCGGCGCCCTGTCGGCTCTTCGCTCCCGTCCATCACGTGCAACGCGAACAGCGCATAGGCGGTTTCCTCGAATGAGGACGCGCGACCGGCGCCCCAGCCGCCGTCATCGCGCTGCGCCTGCAGCAGCGCTGCCAGCGCGCGCTCGTCGCGCCACTGGGGCTTGCCTTGCGCCAGCGCAGCGACAGCATGCGCGGTGGGATACAGCCACGAAACGTGCCATTTTTCGTTGTCCCATAGACCGTGCGGGTTGCGATTGGCCTCGACGTAAGCGCTGGTACCGGCGGCGGGCTTTCCCAACAGTCGCAACGCATGCAGGGCATGGATGTTGGTCGACACCGAGGCATTGCGCTCGCCGGGGAAGGTGACGAATAGCTCGCCGACTTCGAAATCGCGCAACGCATCGACCGGCGGTTCGCGACCTGCAAGGCGCAGGACGCACAACGCAACGGAGGTGTCGTCGGCATCGGCTGCGAAGTGCAAGGCCGGGCCCAGACCGCCCACGCCCATGCGGGCGTCGAGCTGCGCGACGATCACGCGCACGGCATCGGCGAACGCGGGATGCGCGAACAGCCCGGCCAGATGCAGGGTGTACAGCGACCAGCATGGCTCGAACACATTGATCGGCCAGACGTTGGGAACGACACCTTCGATGCCGCTGCGCGTCGCCCGCGATGCCGCCTGCAGATACGCGTCGGTGCGCCCGACCTGCGGCGTGCTCCCATCTGTTACGGCGTGCGCACGCCACGCGGCCGTGGCCGCCGGACTGATGCCAATGCTGCCGTCATCGTCCGGACATGCGGTGGTCGGCGACGTTCCCCAGGCTTCCCAGGAGTGCAGCAACGGATGGCCGCTCGGCAACGTCGCCACCGCGCCCAACTTGACAAGGCACGCCTGCCGCAACGGCAACAGCGCCGGGTGGCGCGGAAACCCCACGCCGCCCAGCAAGGATGCGGCCTCGCCGCACAACTGCGGCAGGATCAGCTCCGCGCCGATCGGCGCGTCTTCCGGCACCGAATGCGCGTAGGGATCGGGCTGGCGCTCGAGGAACCGGGTTGCAGCCTGGACTGCGTCGGCAGCGCCGGGAAGAGGATCGGCACGCTGCAATGTCAGCAACGCCGCCCAGGTGGGCGCATGGCGGAACAGCGGGAAGTCCGCGCTTCCCCATCCGCCATCGGCCTGTTGTTGCGCGATGAGCCACGCGTATGCCTCCTGCCGACCGGTGACGTTGCCGTGGAACTGCAGAGCTCGCGCCGTGTCGTAGACGGACGGACCGACGCTGCCGCCGTCGCTCATCTCGATCAGCAGGTGGCGCAATTCGGAAAGGATCTGTTCGGACAGCGCGTTCACGCGGTATGTTCCTTCTGCAGACAGTTGACGGGAACCAGGATCGGGCAGACGCCGCGCATGTCGCCGCAGGCCCGTCGCGGCCCGACGCACGGGCAGCGCCGGACGGCCGCCCTGCTCCGGCGCGGCGACGCGCCCCATGCTGGGGCCGATCCGCCGTATAGGCTTGCGCGCAGCGCGCCGCGTGCGCCTCGTGCGCCGCGTGCGCCGCGGCTGTGCTGGGCAACCGCTGCGATCGCCGCCGCCGACTTGGACACAGTGCAGCATGAACCGCTCACGCCGGCCGATCGATCGCAGCGGCACAGGGGCGTCTCCATGCGGACGGGCGCGCTCATGCGCATGGCGCGTGCTTGAACAGATACGCGTTGGCCCGCTGCAGCATCTGCGCCAACCGTTCTGCACGCGTTCCCAGCGGGGCGATGGACTCCCCGGCGTCGCGCAACAGATCCAGCGCCAACTGGCGCGCTGCCTGCAGACCCATGATCGACGCACAGGTCGGCTTCTGCGCCGCTGCGTCCTTGCCGGGGGTCTTGCCCAACGTCGCGGTATCCGCTGTCGCGTCGAGAATGTCGTCGACCACCTGCAACGCCAGGCCGAAACAGGCGGAGTAGCGATCGAGCGCACAGTACAGCGCAGCATGGGCGGCATCCTCCGCGATGGCGCATAGCGCGCCCATGCGAACGGACGCGCGCACTAGTGCTCCGCTCTTCATCCGGTGCATCGCCACGATCCTGTCCAGCTCGACGTGCTTTCCTACCAGCGACAGATCCATGGCCTGCCCGCCTGCGGCACCCTCGGCGGACACCGCCTGCGCCAGTTCGCGCACGAGCGCGATACGGTTGTCGCCCGGCGCATCCAGGCTCGCCAGGGTCAGGAAGGCGTGCGCCTGCAGCGCATCGCCGACCAGGATCGCAGTGGCTTCGCCGAACTTGACGTGCACGGTCGGAAGGCCGCGGCGAAGCACGTCATCGTCCATTGCGGGCAGGTCGTCGTGGACCAGGGTACAGGCGTGCATCATCTCGATGGCGGCGCCGACATCGTCGAGCATGTGCGCCGGCGTGTCGGCCAGTGCGCCGGTAGCCAGACAGAGCAAGGCGCGGGTGCGCTTTCCGCCATGCAAGGTGGCGTAGCGCATCGCCGCCATCAGCTCGGTCTCACCGTCGTCTTCGGCGCAGAGAAGACGCGCCAGCGCCTGTTCGACCCGCCTTGCGCCGTCCTGCATCCAGATCTCGGGCGGCAGCCTGCCGGATGCGCCGCGCGCCTGCGCGTCGTCGTGTAGCGTGGAATCGGTCTGCATGTCGTTCATGTCCTTGTACCTGGCACGGCCACGGCGAGCGTCCGAGCCGCCGCGGTGTTGGCGGCGTCGCCCCGAGCGCGCGCGCCGAGTGCAGCATTGCCGCGCGTCGCCGGCGCAGCTGCCTCGCCACACGGGGCATGCGATGCCAGCTCATGAGAATCCGATGCGGATTTTCATGGACGGATGTGCGGTCGGGAAATAGCGCCGACCTTTTTCGGCGGCGCTCAGCAACCGCGGCCGCACCCCGGCCTTGTGCATGGTCAGTGCCAAGGCGATGCAGAACTGCACCATTTCCAGCCACACTAGGTGGTAACCGATGCAGACGTGTGGGCCGGTACCGAACTGCAGCATGTCCACCGGCCGGATCGGCTCCGTGCGTTTTAGCCACCGCGCCAGGCGGAACTGATCAGGCGCCTCGTGCAGCAGCGCCGAGGTCGACAAATGCAGCAGCGGGATGCACAGAGGGGTGCCCGCGGGAATGCGCCGTTGGCCGAGTTGCAATTCCTGCAGCGCGCGACGCGGCAGGAGCGTGGTCGCCGGATGCACGCGCAGCGTCTCGCGGAACAGCGCCTCGGCGACCGGACACTGCGCCAGGTCCGGGTGCCGGGTCGGCACCGCGCCCACGCGTTGCGCCTCCTCGACCAGGGCGTCCCACAGCCCAGGCTGCCGCGCCAGCTCGATCACCATCCAGGCCATCGTCGAGGCGGTGGTGTCGTGACCGGCAAGCAGCAGCAAGCGGATATTGGCGACCAGGACGTCGTCGGAAAGCGCATCGTCGTCGCGATCGAAGGCGCTCACCATGTCATTGATCAACCCAGTGCGCGCGGCATGCGCGCGCGCGTCGCGGACGAACTGGCGCAACTGCGCGTCGATCCAGTCGCGGGCGGCGCGGCCGCGCCGCAAGGGCAGTCCGGGCAGGTCGACCGGGGGCGCGACGATCAACTGCAGCAGTTGCCGGTATTTGCGATGCCATCCCGGCAGGTCCCGCGCTGGGATTCCCATGAGGCTGAAGATGAGCTTGAGCATCAGGTCGCCGGTTTCGCGCAGGATGGTTACGTCGCCGCGGTCGCGCCACGCCTGCACCCGCGCCTGGATGACGGGCGCGAACAGGTTGCCGATGCCGGCTTGGGTCAGCCCCTTGGGCAGGAACGCCGCCTTTATCGCGTCGCGCGCCTGCCGGTGCGCGCCGCCGTCCTGGGCGACCAACGTTCCGCCAAGCAATTCGGGCGCGATCTCTTCGATCAGCGCCGAGGACACGTCCTTGTGCCGGAGCAATGCAAACGCATCCGGATCCACACAGGTCATCAGGTGTCCGGCAGGGCCGAAATCCAGCCAGAAGTGGCTGCCCAGCGTCCATTCCGCGCGCCGCAACAGGCGTGGCAGGTCGCATACGATGGCGGGAAGATGTCCGACCAGGGGGAAAGCGCCGGGCACGACCGGGATGTCGTCCCGCAGCCGGTGCCGACGGTCCAGCGGGTTGAGCAGCATGTCCATCAGCAGCGGGGCGCCGTGGCCGCTTTGGCGGTGTCGCCGGCAGGCCGCGCGGCGCGGCTGTTGCCACCGTCGGCGTACGTCGGCACATGCGCCAGCATGCCGCCGTCGATGCACAGGACCTGGCCGGTGATGAACGCAGCATCGTCGGAGAGCAGGAACGCCACCAGCGCGGCCACGTCCTCGGGGCGGCCGACGCGTTGCAGGAGTTGGTGCCGGCTCAGATGCCGTTGCATGCGCTCGTCCAGCTTGGCGAGGAGACGCTCGGTCATGATGAGACCCGGCGCAACCGCGTTGCAGCGGATCTGCGCATGACCGTACTGGGTGGCGAGCGAGACCGATAGCATGTTCATCGCCGCCTTCGACGCGGCGTAGGACGTCTGTGCGGTGTCACCGCTGAGCCCCTGGCACGACGACATGTTGACGATCGCGCCACCGCCGCGGGCGATCATTCGTGGGATGGCCTGCCGGCAGCAGAGCAGCGTGCCGCGCAGATTGGTCGCCATGGTCTGATCCCAGACCGCCAGGTCCAGGTCGAGGATCGTGTGGTCACGCGGTGTCAGATGCATGGCGCTCGCGTTGTTCACCAGCAGGTCGACCCCACCGAAGTGCCGCTCCGCCGTCTCGAACAGCGCTGCCACCGCCTGCGCATCGGCGATGTCCATGGCCAGGGCCAGCGCGTGGCCCGCTTCGGCCGCGATCTGCGCGGTGCAGGCGACGGCCGCCGAGCCATCAATGTCGGCCACCACCACGTTGCCGCCCTCGCGCGCGATGGCGAGGGCGCATGCCTTGCCGATGCCGGCGCCGGCGCCGGTCACCACGGCCACCTTGCCTTCAAACCGTCCTCCTGGGTTGCGTTGGTCTTTCGCGGCATGCCGCTCAGCCTGCGCCGGAGAAGGCGCAGGGTCGGCGCTGGCGCGCTCGCCAGCGTCGCTTTCGATGACCCGAATGGCGGCGACCGGACACTGGCTGGCGGCGAGCCGCGCGGCGGCGTGCAGCGCCTGCGGGACCGTCGCCACGCACACTTCCGCCACGCCGTCCGGTTCGCGCTGGCGAAAGGTGCCCGGCAGCGTCAGCGCACACTGCCCGGTGGTTCCGCACAGATCCTGATCGATCACGACGCGCATCTCAGCCCCCCTCATGCAGCCGCACCGGCAGCGCGCGAAACGTCCTAAGGAACGCGGAGGGCTCCCGGGTCGGCTGCTCGACCAATGCCAGCGTGGGGAAGCGCGCCTGGATCCGCGGCAGGCTCTCGGCCAACTGCACCCGGGCAAGTTGCGCACCGAGGCAGAAGTGGATGCCGTGGCCGAAGCTCAGCATGATCTTCCCGTCGGTCGACATGCCAGGAGTGGTGCCGTAGAACCGCGCGGGATTGAAGCGGTCGGGGTCGGCGAAGGCGTCCGGGTCGCGATTGCCGGCCGCGATGAGCACGCGCACGTCCGCGTTCTTCGGGATCACCACGCCGCCCAGTTCGATGTCGCGCTGGGCGATACGCGGAATGGAGCTGAACATGGCAGGCGCGTCGCAGCGCAGGACTTCTTCGACGAATGCCTTCACCCCCACGGCGTCTCCCTGCAGCCAGTGCCGCTGTTCGGGATACGCCAGCATCGCCAGGACCGCATGGTCGATGGTCGCAGCAGTGGTGGCGAAGCCGCCTAGAAGCATGCCCCACAGCATGCTGATCAACTCCGCATCCGACAGCTTGTCGGCATCGTCGTCGTGCGCGCCGACCATCATCGACACGATGTCGTTGCGGGGATCGGTGCGCTTGCGCTGTATGAGGTCGCCGAAGTAGGCCTGCACCCTGGCGCTGGCCGCGTCCGCCGCGGCGAGCTGAGGATCGCTGGCGTGTGGGCTCAGGCCTTCCAGAATGGCGCCGATGCCGGCGGCGAGCCCGAACATGTCGTCCTGGGGCATGCCGAACAGTTCGGCGAAGACCAGCATGGGCAAGGCCAGCGCGAATTCCCAATGCAGGTCCACCGCCTCCCCGCGCTCCAGCGCGGGCGCCATGCCGTCCAGGCGCGCTGCGACGATGCGCGCGATGCTCGGCCGCAGGTTGTCGATCTGGCGCATGGTGAAATCGCGCGAGATCAGCCGGCGCAGACGCGTATGCGTCGGTGGGTCCTTCATCGCTAGCGTGGACGCCAGCAGATTGAGTGACAGGCTGGTCGCCGCACGAGGGAAATAGCGCGCCAGTTCGCCCGGCGCCGGTCCCCGAAACGCATCGCCCGTGGCCTTGAGCGCCCAGTAGATGTCGGCGTGGCGGCTCAATAGAAAGAGGCCCGACGCCGCACGATGCACCGGATCGTGCTCGCGCAACCACCGCATGAACGGATACGGATCGTGGATGCACGCTGGCGACGCCAGTTCGGCGAAGGCGTCCCGGCATGCTGCCGTGGTTTCTTGCACGTCCATCGTGGTTTCCTGTTGGCTGGCTGATCTGACCGGCGCGCGCAACGCGCGCCGGCAAATTGCGGAGAAGGTCGCGATTCCGGGCGGCGTCCGCGCATCACCAGAGCACCGGCAACTCCTCGAACCCGCCAGTGATGATCTCCTTGCGCAACTTCAGTTCTTCGGGCGCCACGGCCAGGCGCAGCGCGGGAAAGCGCTGGAAGATCGAACCGACCACCACCTTGAGTTCCAGCCTGGCCAGCGCCATGCCGATGCAGTAGTGCGGCCCGTGGGAGAACGTCAGGTGCGGATTCTCGTCGCGGCCGATGTCGAAGATTTCCGGGTCGTCGAAATGGCGCGGATCGAACGACGTCGCCGGCAGGCCGACCAGCACCTTGCTCTCCGCGGGAATATGCACGCCCGCGATAGTCACGTCGGTCCTCGGATAGCGCATGATGCCGTCCCAGCCCGCGCCCGGCGGGTACATGCGCAGGATTTCCTCCACCGCCTTATCCACCAGGGATGGATCGCCGACCAGGCGTTCGCGCTGTTGCGGATGGCGGAACATGGCCAGCAGGCCGAATTCGATCTGCGCGACCGTGCTCTCGTGCCCCGCCACCAGCATGCCCGCCGCCAGGCCTATCGCCTCTTCCTCGGTCGCATTGCCCTGCTCGACCGCCGCGAGCAGATCCGTCAGCAGGTTGTCTCCCGGATCCTGGCGCTTGTCCCACATCTTGCCGCGAATGTAGGCGCGCAGTTCTTCCCAGGCCAGGCGCGACGCGCTGCGCGGGCCGCTTTCATGCTGGTGCGTCATCACTTCGTCGGACAGCCCGGCGAAAAAGGCGTGATCCTCGTAGAGCACGCCCATCAGCGCGCTGATGACCATGGCCGGCAGCGGAAAGGAGAGGTGGCGCTTCAGGTCGGCGGGCTGGGGCTGGACCGCCAGCGTCTCGAACAACTGCGCGGCGATCGCCTCGACCTGCTGCGCGAGCACCTTCACCCTGCGGTTGCTGAAGGCCGGCGCCACGATCGTGCGTAACCGGGCATGCTCGCCCCCCTCGTGCGAGACCAGCCACCCCGGCGAACCGAGAATCACCGAATCCGGGGTGAATGCCGCCGGCGGCATTCCCGCCGGCCGGAACGCCGCGTCGGACAGCGCCGCCTTGGCCTCGTCGTAGCCTGTCACCCACCAGCCTTCGTGCCCGGAGGGGAAGCGCACGCGGTGGATCGGACCGTTGGCGCGTAGCGCCAACATCTCAGGCGAGGGCTCGATGTGATCGACGCGCCACATCGGCAGCGTCGGCAAGGATTGTTCGGTCATGGTGGCACTTCACTCTCTAAGCGATGGAAGGGCGGAAGGCGCTGCAGCGAATAACGTAAGACGGCATGGAGACGTCCTCCGCGGCGTAGCCCGACGGATTATCAAGATCGGCCAACGTGTAACTATCTAGGCATACCGCGCGGAGAGATGCAGAACTCTATCCTGAGCTTTCGAGTTCAGGATCAAGGCGAGTGTGGTGGGCCTTTGAGTCGCAGCCGGCCATCAAGACTTCCTGCGCAAGGGTCGACAAGGGCGGCAGCCTGTTTGGGTACTGGGCGGTTTCGCCGAGGCCACCTTGCCATAGAATGCTATCTGATGCGGATTTGACATTTTGCTTTTCTTTCTTCGATCCATCGATCGCGGTGTCATCCACCAAATGAAGGTCGGTCGGCGGCTCCCGGCTCGCAACGAAGGAGTTTCAAAACTCGTGCCAATTTGGCCGACCCAGCAGAAGAAAAAACATTGTGATTGCTTTTCAGCGGATTAGCCTGAGGCTAGACAGGAGCTCAGCGAAATAGGCCGGTGTCGCGGACCCAACAAAAGGCGACAGAACAGTGTCGGACAGTGGACGTCAGCGCCAGACCGGCGAGACCTTCTTTATCAGTTGTCCTGTCCTGGAATGATGGCAGGCGACCTGACCGTATTGACCCATACGGAAGGGCAATGGACGCCGGGCGGCGTTCATCTCCTCATGCAACTGCGAACTCGCGGACCGCACGCTCGACAGCGACTCAAATGCTGGTGCGAGGAACGGCGACTACCACTGAACGAGGCGAAAATGGCCGCGTGATGCCCCCAGCTTTTTCATGCTCCCCTGCCCCTGAGCACTTGTCCGCAGCCGCTCAAACAAACGGCGCGACGCAAAACGCGACAGGCTTCCAGCCTCCTTCTGGATCGTTTCCCCTGCCTTGGCACGAAGCTTTGGTGCTAGCGCCACCAACCGATCGGCGCACCGGCCGAGCTCGGCTCGCGGTCGGCAGGGCCAGCGGCGCCGTGCGTCAGCGCCCAAGCACAGGGCCCGCTCGAAGTTTGCGCCAGGCCTGATTCTTGGTGCGATTCCCTAGGCTGCTGCCCGGTGGCGCAATTCCACTGTGGCGTCCAGAATTATCTGTTGCAGTCCGGAATTAAGTCAGGACGCTGTCGCGCGCACGTTGCCACGATTACATTCTGACGCCATCTGTCTCAAAGGATTGTGGGGAAGTACAGAGCTGAATCTTGGTCGATTGGGCTGCTGCTTTGGTCTACCAATCCAGGGGTCTTGGGTTGACCAATCCGTTGCCGACCGTAAGCGGGTTGACCGGTTAAATTCCACGCCGATCCAACCACTTAACGCCAGTCCAGAATTAGCTGCCACTGAGGCCATTGGTAAACCCGGTCCTTGGATCGGCCAATCGCATCGACTTCGACTCGATGATCGCCAATGCGACGCGCCTCGTGGAAACTGGGCGGTACCAGAGCACCTATGCCCTGATCCTCGCCGATGAGTTCCAGGACATTTCCGAGCCGAGTGCAAACCTCATCAAGGCGCTGAAGCACCAGAAGGCGTTCACCAAGATCTTCGCCGTCGGTGACGACTGGCAGTCCATCTATCGCTTTGCAGGCTCCGACATCACCATTTTCACGCAGTTCGAGGCAAACTTCGGCGCAAGCTGGCAGGGCCAGCTCGAGCAGACCTATCGCTGCAACCAGCTCATCGCCGAGACTGCCGCGAGCTTCGTGCAGCGCAATCCGGCGCAACTGAAAAAGTCAGTGCGGTCGACACGGCCCCCCGTCGCTCGATCGATCCGTGTCGTTCCGATAGAGAACGAGCGGGGGAAGCCCGACTTCGGCGTCGCCTGCTGGCGGCTGCTGAAGCGTCTCGACGCTGTCCTCGGCGGTCGCTCGGAGCAATGGCGCGGCGATGGGCGCCAGAAGCTCAAGGTGATGGTGCTCTGGCGCTACAATCAGCACGACCCGTTCAAGGAAGCAAAGCCCGATTTCGAGAACATCGAAGTGTCGGGACTGTCGTTCCATCGTGCCAAGGGGCTGGAGGCCGACTACACGATTTTGCTCGATGTCAGTGAAGGCGACTATGGGGTGCCAAGCCGGATCGAGGATGACGAACCACTCAACCTGGTCATGCCGCGACCTGAGACATTTGAGTATGCTGAGGAACGGCGCCTGTTCTATGTCGCTCTGACCCGCGCAAGCCGCGGCGTGTTCCTGCTCACCAACAGCCGCGAACCGTCTCGATACGTCGGCGAGCTCTCCGAAATCGCTGGCGACAACCTCCGCTTTGAGACAATCGACGGTGCCGCTCTGCGTCAATGTCCAACATGTCGCGCCGGCCACCTTGTACAGAGAATCGGGCCCGCCAATCGTCGCTTTCTCGGCTGCAGTCAGTTTCCCACTTGCGATCACGCGGAGCCGGTGAAATGAGGGGCGTCATCTGCATTCGGCTTCGAATCTATCGAGCAACGACGTTGCCAAGTTCGGGCCCTCCAGATAGAGGCCGATTTCATCCAGTGGGTTGTCCTCAAGACCTGACTGCGAGCCCCAGTTCAAACTGCTGACGACAACGTGATCACTGTCCCAGGCCAGGAACTTCGCATGCAGCTGCGGTTCGGGCACACCGATGAGGTCCACTATCCCGTGGAGCCGTTCTCGGTGCTTCGTTACATGGCTGCGCTTCACCGGGCCAGTACGGCGCGAATAGTAGATGCGGACGTCGCTGAGTCGCCGGCCAGCGACCTCGGCGGGATCGAAGAGCGCCGGCACCATGTTCGCACCGACTTTGTTCGTACAGCAGACGAAGCGTTGTTGCGCATCGTGGGCGGCGACGCGCAGCAGGCGTTGGTGGTCGGCGGCATGCAGGATCGTCAATGTTGCGGCGGGTGCCTGTGCGTCTTCGGGGGTCGACAGCATGTTTCGCTGACGCCGCAGTTCGGACACCATGAACTGTAGTGCTTCCACCGATCGGCTGGCACTGGAAAGTTTGGAGACTATCTCGCGGAGCAGATCCAGCCCCTCCGCCACCGCCTGGGATTCCCTGAGTTCCGCCGAGACTTCGACGGCCGAGAACGGAGAGTGGAGCCAATTGCAAGAGCCCATCAGCACAACTGCTCCATCGTGACCGTCGTCGGCTACGAGGAACTTCGCATGGCTGTCGACAGGATCCCTCTGCACCAGGAGATAGCCCCTTGTCTGCCTCGTGGCGGACAAGCGGAGAAAGAGTTCCTGCATGGCCGTGGCGTGCTTGGCACGATCGAGCGAAGTGCCGAAGAAGAGGTGACATCTGACCCCCCGCCTGCACGCATCCTCTAGTGATCGCACGATGCGTTCGCGGCGATCCCTGCCCTTTTCGTCGGACTGCGAGGCCACGAAAGTGGACAGGACGAATATGTTGGAGGTGGCGGCGCCGACAATCTGCTCGAAACGCTGCAAGTGCTGCTCGGCGCCAACGACAAGCTGGTCGACACCAAATCGGGTCTCGATGGTTGCGGGGCGCTCCGGCGGCGGGGTCGTGGTTTTCGGTAGAACGCCGGTCTTAATCGTCGTCTTGAGGGCTTCGACGAGCTGGTCGCTCGCCCCTTGCGGAAACACGCCGGCGGCCACCTCGTCGAGATCGAGCACGAGAAATTTCGGCTCCAGGAAGGAGCTGTTCGCTTGTACGCCCCGCAGCCATTCGCCTTGCCTGAGCATACCGACCATGAATTCGTTGACGCGCTGCATCATCGAGTAGTGCGTCTCGGGTGGCTCACCATCCGGAAACCTGATGATTGCGCCCGTGGCAGGAAGTTTGGTGACGGCGACCGTGTCAATGTCCCTGGTCCTGAAAACGGATAGTCCGACCTTCTCGTAGACGACGCTGATGCCGATCTCGCGGTCGGTCGAGCGTTCGGGAAGCGCGCGCCCGGTCCGTATGAAGTCATGACCGACACTGCTGGCGGCGAGGACAGGTTGCGGTGACATCCGGACCTCGACGAGGCCGAATTGCATGAGACGGGCGACGGTCGAACCGACCACCTGTCGGGGGATCTTGAGCGTCTGGGAGACATCATTGATCGTGCCCGGGCTTCGATCCAATGACAGCAGAATCATTTCCTCGATCGGGCTCCATCCCCAGGTCCGCTGCACGATGCCGGGTGCCCGATAGTGCCAAGCCGGGATGTAGATGTTGTTCACTGGGATAGCCTCCCCTGTTCATCGACAGGGATAACGCAGGCGCCTTTGCCTACCGACGGAAAGTCGGCCTGGGACAAGCGTGTGATTTCATCGAGCATGATCCGCAGAAAGCTGAGTTCGTCGTTCACCCCGTCGGGGTCGATCCCCTCTACTGCATTACGAATGAACTGCCGGCTGGTTGCGAGAACGAGCTTGTGCTTGGCGCGACTGAGAAAAACGTTCAGGCGCTGAGGGTTCTTGATGAAGCCAAGGGCTCTCGTGCCCACGAGGACGTTGTTGCGCACAAGGCTGGCGACGACGACATCGGCTTCGCCGCCCTGGAAACTGTCGCTGGTGTAAACGAACTTTGCATCGCCTCGCGGGCTGGCGAAGCCGAAGAGGGTGCCCGCGGACACGTCGATCTCAGGCTTGAGCAGTCGTTCGAGGTGATGGACCTGGGCCGTATACGGAGACAGCACCACGAGCGTCGGCACGGGCGCGCCCTCACGTATGACGGGCCGCAGCTTCTTCATGGCGGCCAGCAGCGCTGTCGCCTCAACCTCGTTGCGAATTGAGCGCTTCACCGTTTGCTCGAATGCGCGTCTCTTGACCACGCTCAGCGAGGGCATGTCCAGAATAACGACCGGAGAAGCGGGAAACCCGTCGGCGCACTCAACGGCCGGCTTGCGAGCCTTCACCCGATCGGAGGAAACCAGCAGCCGCTTGTAGAACGTGTTGGAAACCAGCTCGCATATGGCCGGGTGCATACGGCTCTGCTCGCGAAGCGTGTTGGCGATCGTACTGGGGCGCCCGGTGTCCCCAGCCCTGATCTCTTCTCGCGCGGCAATCGATCTGAAGGGCTCTTCGAGCCGAGACGCGATGGCGAGAACGTCGCTGAGCAGAAACTGATCTGCCTTAAGCGTCTCGAGGGCAAACTCCACCTCGCTCGGCAGGTCGGAGATGGCGGCGAGTTTCTCCTTCGCGTCACGCAGGAGTTCGCCGGCCCGGCTTGCATCGTAGAACTTCTGGCGATCCGCCGCGTCGAAGGGAGACAGCTGATTGTGATCGCCGATCATTACCCTGCGGTTCCCCAGCAGCAGGGCGCCGATCAGTTCGGCGCCGTTGGCCCGCGCTGCTTCCTCGATAAAGACCCAGTCGAACTGGTCGCCGTCGGCGATCATCTCCTCAAGAATATGCGACGACGTGGTTGCAAGCGTCACATCTGACGAGCGCAGCATCAGATTGTCGGTGTCACGCAAGGCGCGGTCGGCGATCGACTGCTCAGACGAATCTACAGGTTTGAGCGCCTGGATGATCTGATTGAGCTGGTTCGTCATGATTGCAGCGCTGGCCGGGTCCGGCTTCGAAACGGAGCGCAACAAAGAATGCGAGCTCCGCCTCAGCGTGCTCTCTTTCTCGCTGGAGCGCGATCGCTCGACACGAACGACGATGGTGGAGGTCGCAGGGAGGAACTTTCGAAGCTCGTCCTCCATGTGGACGAGTGTCTCATGATTTTGAGACGAAACAAGGATTCGAGCATCGGGCGTTTGATGAAGGATGCTTTTTACGAGATGTGAGATCAAGAAGGTCTTGCCCACGCCGGGCGGCCCAACGACCACATTGATGGATCTGCCGTCGACGATTGACCCCCATGCCTCGATCTTGGACGTCTCCATGTCGGCGTCGGCGGGTGGCGGGCCGGGTGCCGCGATGT
Organism: Mesorhizobium erdmanii; assembly: GCF_013170725.1. Taxonomy (NCBI): domain Bacteria; kingdom Pseudomonadati; phylum Pseudomonadota; class Alphaproteobacteria; order Hyphomicrobiales; family Phyllobacteriaceae; genus Mesorhizobium; species Mesorhizobium erdmanii. The sequence continues at coordinate 6,046,352 of NZ_CP033361.1, forward strand.
CGCGCAACACCTCATCCATCGCAACCTGCGCCGGATCATCCAAAGCCCTCAGAAGCTCGACATTGGATCTGGCGGCCACAATATTCTGCAGCCGTCGTCGGATGGCCCGTTCGGCGCCAGTGTCCTTGCGAGGCCGGAGAAAAAGCCGTTGCCCGGCTTGAATCGACAGATTGGTTCCGAAAGCGAACGCGGTTTTCCCCTTAATCAGACCGCTGCCTTCGTAGCTGAGTTCAGGCACGCGCTCGCGGCCCATCGCGAGGCGCGCCGATTGTGACAGCGTCCAGTTGGCTTTTCCGTCGTCATCCTTCAACTCGCGCCTCAGCGCTTCGGCCGCCGGACGCAACCCCATCGTTTCGCGCTGAGCGTCACGCTCTGCGTCATCGTGGGGCGCCAGCCAGACGACGCTGGCTTCCGCGTTGGCTGGGGCGATGACGTCGACGGGATAGAGTCGAAACTGTTCCCTCAGCAGGGTGAAAGCTTCGAGGAGGATGAGAGCGAACCATATTGGAACGTCCGCCGTCGCGTCGGCGGACCGGACGGGTTCCAGGAGGTCGCGCCACCGCTTGGCGCCTGGTCCGAGGTTTTGAACCCGCTCTTCGGCGCCCGTTCTGTTTCTTGACAGGTGTATTCGATGAACAATTTCGACCGCGCCATGCATCCATTCATTTGGACGACGCTGGTGCGCACCTTCGATCATTCCGACGGAGTCGCTCATGAGGCGAATATTGTAGATCGCGAGATCGGTCATGAGGCGTGCTGTGTCCTGTCCAGCCGGGACGAGGCGGACGCCGGCCGACAGCAGATCATCGGCAACAAACTGCATGATCGCTGCCCCATCGGCCGCGGGTATGGTGCCCGAAGAAAGGGCCGGCAAATCGCTCTGAACCACACCCCGTGAGGGATAGAGAACCAGTTCCCCATCGGAGCTCGAGCCGACCCTGTCGAGTTCGATCACGACGTTTCGCAGCTCGTCGAGAACTACAGCGCCATCGAAAAGCTGAAACTGCGGTGGAGTGGCCAGCCGTTCCAGCATTCGGCGTTCCACGGACAGAAGCGCCGGAGGGTTGTCGCCTTCGAGGCCGAGGAGCGCGCCTGCAACCGCGGCCAGGTCGATCCAGTCCTGCCGGAACGAGATCGTAGCAGAGGCGCGAAGCAGGTGCCCGGAATCTCCGAGATCGCCATCCGAAATGTGGACGCATGCCTCGACACCACCGAGGCGATAATCGGCACTGTCGTCTCGGTGTGAAAATATCGAATGCATGCTGACGCCGCCGTGCACGATGCCGGCGTCGTGACACAGCGCGAGCGCTTCTGCGACGCGGACCATATTCCGCCAGAAGGCCCCACGACTTGCGCTCGTCAGATAGCGCCCCTCCTTTGCCCTCCGGCGCTGTGATGCTCCGGAAACCGGACTGCCGGGGTCGACCATGACGATGGCGAGCTCGTGTTGGTCTTCCGCAACTTCGAGAACCTCAACCAGCACGTCTCGAGCACGACGAGAAGAAAGTACCCGTCGAATCCGTCTCAGTCCACGGGCGACAATTGCCCGCAGATCATCGTCGAGCGCCGTGCCCGTCTTCTTGAACAAGCGCAGTAGGTACGCCTCGCCGTCCGCAGTGCCGACAGCAGTGCGCAGGTGAGAATCCCATCCTCCCGTCAACCGAGCAAACGAGTCTTCTGCGAATTTGAAACGTGACTCTAGCGGCGGATTACTCTTCTTGTTGACTGCAGCCATATGGTTTGCCCCCTGAATACTTCTGCCTAGCAGATTCGAGGCCGCCCTGCTTTTTGCGATGGCAACAAACTGCGATTAAACCAAAATGCGGGTGTTAAGCTCCGCGTAGGGCGTCTGGGCCTCGATCCCGGGTCGAGTGGCATAGAGGCGAGCAACGCCGTCCGGGAAAGAATCAACCTCGGGCTCGAAGAGGTGGGGCATGATGTCGGTCAGCCGCGGCAACTCGGAAATGTGATGCCTCTGCAAGTAGCTGACCGCCCCTTCGCGCGCCGGGCCGGAAGGCCCATGTAGCGGTTCCAGAGTTGGCGAAACGCGTTTCCTCGACAATATTTTTGATCCAAAGCCACGGCGCAATGCGCTCGGTTCGATGGTTCGAAATGCGCCACATCGGCAGATAGTCGCGCGAGAACGGGACTTCCGATCCATCGCTCAGCTTCCAGATCCCGTAGGGCAACCAGATCCGTGATGGCACGAAGTCCGGGAGTGGGGAGCGCGGTGTTGCCACCTCGAAGTCGGCCCGCTCACCAAATCCCGTGTCGAAAAGCAGGTATGTTGGACGGCCGGGATAGCGAAGGTAGGCCGGGGTCTTGGAACCATAGGCCTTGTCCCTCACGATGGTTCCGGGCTTGCCACGACCAGGCGGGCCGAACACACGCTGCCTCCAGAGGGAGGTACGAAGGACCATGTGCTCGTCGATCGACCATGGGGCTGCTCGCAGCAACCGCGCTCTCGATACCGCATGTTGCACCTCGGCTTCCGGGAGGGCGAGGGTGTCAGCCAGCTCGAGAATGATGCGCAAGACATCTTCGAGACTGATGCGTTCCGTTGCCGCGGGACTGTTGGGCTGGATATAGATCGAGAGCTCATGCCAGTCCCGGTAGCCGAGCGCCCTGGCGAGTGCCTCATGTACGGTCGCCAAATTGAGTTCGGCCGCAGCGCGTGCCAGATATTTTGCGGCCTGTTTCGGCCGAACGAGATCGGAAAAGTAGATACGCATGGAACCGCTCCGGCGGTGCTTGCAGCGGCGTGTCCACTTGGCCCGCGCACCTTGGAGAGAGGTTCAGACGGGGTCATCAAATCATTCCTGCCCGTGGGCTTCGCCAACGTGGACGGCATGGCCGGATCAGCCACGGCCCAGCATAGGCGATTCGAGCCGATGGGCAATCCGGATAGCGGCAGCAATCGTACGGATCACGCTCTACGGAGGACGCTATGGGACGTTCGGAATTGACTGCCCGATTAGCCCGTACCGCTCCTTCATCTCTTCGGTTCGAACCCAGGTGTCGCCGGCGATTTTTGCAATCAGTTCTTCGAATACGCGCTCGAACGCCTCCTTGGCGGCATCGTCCGACAAAGCCTCCGCCTGCGCCGCCGACAGCAATGGCCGCATATCCGTCAGCAGCCGCGGATTTGCCAGTTTGGCGAACATCCGTTCCTCGGCCTGAGCCCGGGATATCGCTTGGCCGGCAAACTGAAGATAGAGGCCGAACATTTCGGTGATCCGATCAACGTTAAGTCCGGCGAACACATCCAGGGCATGGGAGAGATCATAGAGGTCACGTCCCTTGTCGCGTTGCAGGAGAGCCCGCAGCTTCGTGGCCAGCATTTCCTCACGAGAGAAGGTAGGAATCGCGGCCCCGCCGGCAAACCAAGGGTTGTCCATCTGAAACGGTATCGCTTGGGGCGGATCGTAGGCTTCGATTTCGCGCGTGTTGATTTCGACCTTGAGGCGAATTGGCACGCCGCTTCCGTCTTCGCCTTCCACTCGGAAACGAAATTTGGGCGCAACTGGGCTTTGATCGAATTGTGCGCGGCCGAGCCACGGCTCGAGAACCACACGCAGTTGATCCAGAATCGGCCCTATCGGACCAGAGGTCGTTCGGACGAGATCTATGTCCTCCGAATAGCGCAACGGTTCGGGGAAGTGCAGCTTGTTCAGCGCCGTGCCGCCGCGAAAACGCAGTTCAGCGGACAGGAGATCGTCATTGAAGATGTCGATGAGCGCGCGGCTGATGATGAGGTCCTGCTCGACCTGACGCTGATCGGCCCACGGAACGACGTTACCCCAGGCGACAATGTTCTGAGCGGGAATCATTCATCGACCTCCGGCGTGCGGCGCACGACCACACGCCAACGATCGTCGTGCTCCTGCGGCGCTGGCGTGAAATCCGGATCGCGCGTTTCATCGCGATCGAGCTCCGTCCACGGCGTGGCGCCGCGCGCCGTCAGCGCAGCGTACATCGGATTGGCGCGATCCGCATGGCCCAGTCGTTCCAGCAAGTGGCCGAGACGCTGGACGACGGGCCGCTCGGCAGCGTCGGACAGCGCGGCGAGTTGGGACGGATCGATCTTTTCGGCAAGGTCCGTGAGCACTGTCGCGACGTTGTCGATCCCGCCCGCAGCCTGTGGGTAGCGCAGGAGGTCGAGCGCCGTGAGGGCGGGTGAGGATATTTTCATTCTGCCTGTATCCGTCTTGCGATCTTCGATGCCCGACACCACTGCTGCGATGTCTTTGCGGTAATAGAAGACGATCAGATTGCGGCCCGCCTTGATCTTCGGCATGCGTTTTGGGGTGACGATCTGGAATTCCATCACGGCTTGGTGCGTGGCTCCATGAAGTTCCGCCGCCTTCAGCAAGCCGACATAATAGAGCTGCTGTTCGTGGCGCATCAGGGCATCGATGTACCATGGGGGCGGCGGCGCACCCCAGGAGGCGAACTGCGGGGGCACCGCGACATAGAACCCCTGCCGAGGCCTGATCAGCGCCTTGCGTCGCTGAAGGCGCTCGGCCGCATCGAGAAGCGCACCACGTCCGACGCCAAGCGCCCGTTCCGCCTGTTCGCTCGTAAAGACCACTTGTCCTGCGGAAAGCAGGCTTGCGATATGAGCTGACAGGGCAGAGCGTTGATCGTGAACCATGCCTGATTATCCGCTCTTAGCGCGGATATTTCAATATGATTAGACAGATTCGCACAAATCGTTCTCGTGTTTCCGTGTCACGAGCGGTTTTTCAAACATGATTTGTGAAAAGGTGGCTATCTTGCCGACCGTCGTTCCAGGCCAACATCGACCGCCTTGGTCGCCATGCAAGTGCAGCTTATCGTCAATTTATGTCGAAACCATCCAAGCCTTCCAGAAAGCACCATTACGTAACTCAGGCGCAACTCCGTCACTTTGCGCGCGACGAGGGCCGGACCCAGATCCACGTCTTCGACAAGACGACCGGCAAGAGCTTCACGTCATCGATCATGGACGCGGGTTCGGAAAACGACTTCAACACAATCACCGGGGATGGCGGACGGCTCAATTTCGAAGCGATGTACGACGCGGTTGATGATGCCGGAGCAGCTATTGTCGCCCAGATCGCGGAGCACCGTTCTTTGTCATGGATGGGCGAGCAGCAGGTATTGGCGCTGGCGGACCTTCGAACGGTCCAGATGCTACGAACAAAATTGGCCCGTGAAACGCCCGGCGTCCTCGTCGAAGAAATGCGGGACTTGCTGGACAAACTCGGAGCCGATTTGAACGACCCGCACCTGGCACCGCCGACTGACGCCGATGCCAAGCGCGGCTCGATCGAGGCATTCGTCAAGCGCACCAACCATCGAAATTCGTTTCTCCGGTTGATGCCGGGCCTGGTTGAACCAGCGGGCTCGGCGCGCTTATTGATCTCTGACCACCCGGTCGTGTTCACCAATCCCTTTCCCTATGGGGATCATGGGATACAGGCGCAGGGTATCCTCGTGCATCTGCCGTTGAGCCCGACACTACTCTTGACCTGGCATTGCCCCACGAGGCTCGACTATGTCGAGCTATACGATGGGCAGCGGCAGCGTAGGCATCTCGGCCAGGTGAAGCTTGAGTTGCTTGCCAATCGCGGGCCTGGCTGGTTCAGGGCGGTGCATTTCGATGACTCGCTGCGGGCCCTCGACCGGCACATCAGCGAAACGAGTGGCAAGAAATTGAGTTGAGGAGCGACCCGACGCTAGAACCTACCGGGGAGAATTTCTGCATGACGTCGAACGTCGTCCCTTGGCTAGAACAATTCATGGGGACCGCATAGAAAGTTGGTGCGCCGACGACAGTCGGTGTGCCCGCCGGAATAAATTCGTACCTGCGGGATCAATCTGCTTGGGGGGCATAAAGTTGTGGCGATCCTTGATCCGCGCGTGCTCGAATTGATTGAGACTTTGGTGGCAGCCCGGCTGGACTGGTTGGCCTTCGAGTTGATCGAAGGAATTCGGCTCGGCCGTTTGCCCGATGAACCCGAAGAAGCGCTCGCGGCGGCGCGCCAGTCCGTCCGCAGCAATGCCCAACCCAAAGCCCGCGGCGAGCCGCACGTTCTGCTTGAGGAGCCGAAGCCGATCCCAGCGGACGAGCAGGTAGAATGGGCGGCGGCCTATGTCGAAGAGCGGCTCGACGCGGCGCTCGAACAGCTGCAGGCGTCGTTGGAAACGCTCGACTTCATCGTCGAGGCGACCATCGAGCGGCAGGACCCTCAAGACGTACCGACACAGGCATCCGGCAAGACCGATCAGGACGTGACATTGGTACTGCTGGACCTCGAGGGCGAGCGGAAAAGCAGCCGTGACGATGTTGCAGGCGCCCGCGACAACTTTTCCACCCTGCATGCTGCGCTGGCGGAGTGGACCACGCGCGCCCGCGGCCAGGCGACGACATGATCCCAGCCGTCCAGACCGCGCTCAACACGATCGTAGGCCGCGTCACTACGCTCGACCACGCCTCCGGCGCCGGGCGGATCTTCGAGCTATTCGTAATGACCAGCCTCGCGCGCGGCTTACGAGACGCGGGCTTCAGCGTCTGGCTCCAGCGATCCGACGGGACGATCATCCACCCCGGTGATGCCGATCGGCGTTTCATTCAACGCGGCGGTGCGCCCACCGGCGTCTCCGCGGCATCGGCGGGGCCAAGCAATGCCACTGTGATCGGCTTTCGCTGGGGCCGCCGAAGGAAGTGGGAAATCTGGAACGGCATTCAATTCGCAGGTCGGAGCGCCGCGACACACGAGATCGACATCTCGATTGTGCCCGGCAGTGTCGGGACCGAGATCCGTAAGGCCGGCGGCATTCCGGTAGGTCGTCCGCGCGTAGCCATTGAATGCAAGGATGTCGGCACCTCCGGCAGCGTCGACGAGATGCGGGCCTTCATCGCGCGGCTCTATGATGTCACGCTGCTCCACGCGCATCATCGCCACATGCACTTTCCCGACGCGCGGGCACTGCATCCCGGCAGCCCGAACGAGCCGAAGCACAGGGCAATCGTAACCTATTGGCAGGAAAACCGGCGCACCAAGAACATCATCGCACGCCGCACGGGGTTCACCGCGGGGACCGCACCGCTCGGCGAGTATCATCGCGTCGAACCGCACCGCGATATCAGCGTCGGAAGCAGCACAGTCGATGAGCTGGTCTCGTCGGTCGTCAATTGGGCGGGCCGCAATGCCTGAACCGGACGAATTCACGCAGAAGCAATCTGCAGAGGCAATTCAGCTCTACACCGCCTATCGGCACGAACTAGACCTCAGCGAGATCTGCGGTCGTTTCATGCCCTATCGCTGGTGGACGCTGCCCGATCCGCTCGGCGGGTTTTGGATGCCCTATTCCAGCATGCTGTCTGACTACGCCGCGGAGCTCGCGAACATCATCAACGACCTGACGCATGACGTGCATCGGCTGCGCGCATGGGCGCGCGTCGCGGCCGCACTCTCCGATAAAGAGAAGCTCGCAGTCTCACATGAGTTCATAAACACGCTGGGGACGGTCGCTCTCGGGAGGCCTTATGCGACCAAGTCGCGCTTCGCCTTCGCGGCGGGACATCTGTGCCACCAAGCCGATAGGACAAAAGATCTGCAAGGGTGGCGTGACGAGTTCCCGAATGAGCGAGCGCTCTATCTGGACGATATAGACCCGATTTGCAGGAGGTGGCGACGATTCCGGTCGTTCAAGCGCCGCGTCGAGCCTATCGCCGGCGGCGCGTTCAAGCAGGCCACCGGGGACTTCCGTAACGCCTACAATCATCGTTTCTCGAGCCGGTTTCTCATCGGTATGAGCGCGATGGTCACGCGTATCGTCGGCGAAGACGGGCGCATCTGCTACGGTATTGGCGGCAGCGAGCCGCTCAATCTCGATGAGGTTGCCAATTTGCTCGCCATCGAGCGGGACCACTGCTATCGCGCTTTTGAAGCTTTTCAGACGCTAGTCGCGGAGCACTGCGCGGCGATCACGGCGTTCGATTTCGGCAGCGAAGGAACACCTCTGTCTTGAACCGTAATTCCCCTTTTGTCCCAGAACACTCAGTAGCGCTGCTTCATGTAGCCCGGAATCACGAACCTCTGCACATACGGCTGCGACCTTGAGCGGTTCATAGCATCCCAATACATGGCGACGGCCACCGGCTCAGTGATCCGGGGCGCCTAAGCGATGTTTCCGCCGCCTAAGCAGACCCGCGGATCTCTTCGTTGCCGCCGGGCGGCGATGTGCGCGCCACTACGAAACGCTATGTCCGCTCCTCTGCCGTCCGAGGGTCCATGAGATAGCCTCCCCGCGCGCCACACCGGAAACCTCCTTTCCGATGTACCGATCAAGCACCGGCCTCCATGGCACGAGCGTGAACTCGCGCGACTTCTCGATCACGGCATGTTTGCCGCTGGCAAGCTCGACCGATCGGCGCAGTGTGCCTTCTATTCGTTCTCCAGGCTGCGCTTCGGCATACGAGAGACCGAGCTGATCCGACAGCTGGCCGGCGACACGGTTCAGCTCGCGCTGGCGCAGGATCGAAATCATGTTGGCACGATAGACGACCCGGTCCTGTTCTTCGTGCGCGAGGCCTTGCGCGATCAGCCACTGCCGCCGACGGGCATGCGCCTCCCGCACCTCATGCCCGAAGCCTGAGTTGCGCAACGGCTCCGGTCTCTCGGCAACCAGGTTCCGGTCGAGCCAGGTGGCGCCTTCGAAGCTGACTTGGCGTTCCAGCGGCATTGAAGAGAGCTTCTCGACGATCACAGGCTCGACCCTGGCCCGCAGGCGCTCGTATTCCGCGACACGATCGAGATGATCCGGCGCGATGATCCAGGTGCCGTTCGGCAAGCGCTCCACGCCGCCGGTGGAGCGCCGGATCGCCTCCAGCCGGCGGATATGCGTCTCGGCAAAGCTTTCGGTGGCGAACGCATCATGCTTGAGGTGCATATCGACGGTGTAACGGCCGCCGTGTGCGGCAGCGATGTCGGCGATTGTACGGTCGACTTGCCTGGGCTTGGTATCCCTCGATGTGACACGCACGATGCAGCCGTCGGGCGTCGGTTCTGTCAACTCGCCTTTGCCGATGTCTATCCAATGGCTTTTGCCGTCAACGCCGTCGACGATGAGGTAATGCCGATCGTTGATTTCGTCGAAGAGCCCGCGCGCGACGAGGCGGCCGACGACCCGTGGGGAGGGCTCTTCACGTCGATCGTGGACAAGGTAATCGGCGGCACTGCGAGCGAGCCCCTTGCCCGTCAGCTCGCGGTGCATGGTCTTGATGATGTCGCCGCGTTCGCCGGCGCGGCGCAGCGTGGCTTCCAGCTCATCATCCAGGCGCCAGCGGACCGGGTCGACTTCCTCGGCTAAGCCCATCCGCTCGAGCTTGCGCAGACGGCCTTGATGCAGCGTCTGGCGAAAGGCGTCGCGGCCGTGCGTAGAAACAAGTCGGTCCTCATCGCGCATGCGCAGCAGCTGCCGGTCGATGCTGGTGAAGCGTTCCTGCTCCATTTCCTGGCGCAAGCGCTGTTCAATCTCGCGGTCGGTGCGGGGACCGAGGTCGAGGCTCACCAGTTCGGCCGCCCGCTCGCGGATGCCGCTCGAAATATACTCCCGCGCGAGGACGAGGTTTTCGCCGCGATCATCCTTGCCGCGGACAATGATATGGGTGTGCGGATGGCCGGTGTTGAAATGGTCGACGGCAACCCAGTCGAGCCTGGTGCCGAGATCCTCCTCCACCTGCGCCATGAGCCGCCGCGTCAGCGGCTTGAGGTCGTCATACTCAATGCCGTCTTCCGGTGCGACGATAAAGCGGAATTGATGCCGGTCGCTATCCGCGCGATCGACGAAGGCCTTACTGTCGATGCGATCACTGCCGGGGCCATAGAGATTGCCGGGTTCGCCTTCCCTGGTGACGCCATCGCGCTGGATGTAGCGCAGATGCGCACGCGCTCCGTCCGCACCCTTGCCGGCCAGCTTCACAATCCGCGCCTTGACCATCACCCGCCGCTGCCGGAAGGCGGCATACCGGTCGCGTGACTTGAGCAGCGCGGCCGCCGCCGCGCCGCGGCCTGTCCGGCTCCCCGTGAAGCGACCGCCGCGCTGGAGGCGGCCGCCGGCTCGGTTGATCGCTGCCTTGACCTGGCCGGCATAGCGCTTGCCTGCTTTCGATCCGCGCGAGCCGATCTTGCCGAGCTTCGGCCTGAACTCATCGTCCTGCATACCAGCCTCCGGGCAAATTCAAGCGAAACCTGCGTCTCGCTGGCCCACCCTCCTGGCGCCGCCGGCAGCCTCCGGCAAAAACGATGTGCAGACAAACGCTTCGCCGCCTCATGGAGGCGGTGCCTTTATCTTGCCGTCTTAATCGGTCGTATTTTGCGAGACTTTCTTTCCATCGTCGTTCTCCTTCCAATCTACGATAATACACTATTCTATGCTCTACACCACGATCCCGTACTCTTGCGTTGAGTTCCGATGCGCCGTGCAGTCTTCCGCGCTCTGCGACGGGGTAGCAGCGCTGCTTATTTGCAGCACGGGAACCGTCGTGGCGCACTTTTCCATCGGAGTGACGGAGCAGCGTCACAGGCAATCCGGCGCGGTCCGGCCGTCTCGCGATCGGCGCGGCCGCAGGCAAGATAACGTGCGTTCCGTCGTTCCTGGTCTGCATCGGTCCTCATCCGCCGGAGCGGATCTCTTGTGTCAGATGGCGCCCGTCAGCGTGCTGGCGCCATGCGTTTCAACTGTCGGTCTTCTGCTCATCGATGCGCTCCGAGCAGTTTGCGGGCCTTGTCATGGGCACGCCGGCCGGCATCCGCCTGGCTCGCCGCCGGATCGCCGACATAGAACGTTCCATCGCTCCACATGGCGTGCATGATCACTGCCAGCTTGCGCGCCACGGCGACACAGGCCTTGCGGTGGCAGGAGCGTTTAGCAATCGCCTGGCCCCAGCTCTTGACCTTGTCGGAGCCCTTGAAGCGCGTCATCAGCCCAGACGCCGCCTCGTAAAGCGAGCGTCGTACATCAGCATCGCCGGCTTTCGATATGCGACCCTGAACGTCGATCGAGGTGCCCGACTGCCAGCGCCGTGACGTCAGCCCGAAGTAGGCCGCGACATCGCGTGAGCGGCGAAAGCGCGACGGATCATCAATGGCCGTCATGAACGAGAGCGCCGTCACCGGACCGACGCCGGGGATTGCCATGAAGCGTCGGCACAGTTCGCTGCGTGCCACCATTTTGACGACGAGGTCGTGCAGGCGGCAATACTGCCTCCACAGCGCTGCGCGCGCCGACAGCATGGCGTCCATCAGTTCAGCGGATAGCGGATCGTCAGCCACGGCCGCGCGCACCGCTTGGTCAAAGGCCCCTCGCCCGACCTTGCTGAGACGGATACCGAACGACTTCAGCGAGTGTCGGATGGCGTTCTCCAGGTCGAGGAACTTTGCCTTCAGATTGCGCCGGTGCGTCAGCAAAAGCTTCGTCCGGTAGCAGCTTTCCGACTTGATATGAGCTTGTCGGAACCAGCCAGTGCGCATGATATGGGCGATGCCGAGCGCATCGGCCTTGTCAGTCTTGTTGCGCTGCGCCGACATCGCGGCGCGCACGTGCTGCGTCTCCAGGCAGACGGCCGGCAGGCCGAGTTTCTTGAGCTCGGGATGCAGCCAGGGCGACAGTGATCCCGCCTCGTGGCCGACGCGACGCAGCCGCGGCAAAAAGGGCTTCAAAACCGCAAACAGCGCATCCGGATCTGTCACCGCCGTCGTCTCGAGATGCACCACGCCATGATCGTCGACGACGCACACCGCTGTCTCGTCCATCGCTACGTCCAGTCCGCAAAAGAATTCCATCGTTCGCCTCCTGCGTTGCTTCACAGGCGCAGATTTTGCCGCCGAGTCGTCGGCGATCGCCAGTTGATCCGCGGTCGACGCACAGTTTTGCAGCTCGGCGAGGCGCTCGCCCCGATTACGGGCGGCATTAGGCATCCGGCCTTTTCTGCCCTTGGCCCCTCTCGGATGCCCTCAACATCGCTAGCCATTTGGCTTCTTTGGCCGCGCGAGATCCCTGCCGAGCGGCACGAACAGATCGCCATTCCTTTCCCCGGCGCGAACGCCCTCGCGACGGAAGAACAAAGAGCGCCCGCAGAGAGCGTTCCGCCCCTTTGAAGTCGCGGATTGGCCTTTGAATTCGTTCATGTCGGCCGCCGAAATCCCCGTCGCCTCAAGCTGTTTCAGATAGGCAACGGTCTCTTTCGGCAGCGGCCTTCGAAGCTTCAAATGGCCTTCATAGCGCTCGGGTCCAGCGTTGTAGGCGGCAAACAGGCCCGGGAATCCGAAACGCTCATACATGGCGCTGAGATAGGCGGTTCCGGCCAAGATGTTGTCGCGCGGATCGTGCGGGTCGGCTCCCAGACCGTGCTCGACGCGCATCTCCTGATAGGTGCCGGGCATCACCTGCATAAGACCCATGGCGCCGGCGCGGGAGGTGATGGGGCGGCCATCGAGGACGGTCTTGCCGCGGCTTTCGGCCTCGATGACGGCGCAAATCCAGGCCTGGGGAATGTGGAAGCGTGCGCTTGCTTCCGATACGAAGGGCCGCCATCGTTGCAACTGCGGACTTCGGGAGATGACGGCTGGCTCAGCGCCGGTCGAGGAGGAACAGGCGCATGGCGCGAGGGCGATCATGCCGAGCATCAGGAGGGTCACTCGGTCCATAGCGGCACCAGCCTCCCGATGATGTTTTCGGCCGGCACCGGCCCGAAATAGCGACTGTCGAAGGAGTGATTTTTTGCGTTGCCGAGCAGGAAAACCTCGTCATGGGCGAGCGCTCGGCAGCCGTTCCACCAGGGCAGCGGACGGCCTTGCGTGTCGATTTTTAGCCGACGGGCGACGATCTCGTCGCCGATGATGATGGCATTCGTGAAGGCGCAGACATGCTCGTCCGGCAGCGCGGCGAGACGCTTCACCAGCGGTATATTGCGAGGCAGATAACCGCGTTGGTCGGCGAGATAGGCAACGAAGCCAGGCGGGCGGGCGAGCACAAGATCGCCGCGCGCAGGCGTGGCAGACCCAACGCGATAGAGACCGACCGGCGCGCTAGCCGAGGCGTTCCAGACCAGCAAGGGAGACGGCTTTGGGAGCGCCGTGAAGCCTGTCAGGCTCAGGCCAATGGCAGCGATGACGATTGCCTTGCGCGCCTGAACGCGCCGCAAACGGCTGCCGATCAGATGGATGGAAGGCCGCTGGCTCATGAGCGGGCTCCCTCGTCGGCTGAGCCGGACCCGCCCTTGTCATCGTCGGAGCCGGGTTCTGGCGGGCGGCCTTTCGACCAGTCGTCGAGTTCGTCGATGTGGTAGCGGACATAGCGGCCGTGCTTGCGGTATTTCGGGCCGCCGCCGGTCAGCCGCATCTTTTCCAGGGTGCGCTGGGACAGGCCGATATAGAAGGCAGCCTGCGCGGTATTCAGAAACGGACTGCCCTTCTTGGCGCGGGCCGCGCGGTCGTTTTCGTCGTCCATGATGGTCCTCGTTTCGCTTCGGACAAGCGACCGCGAGGATCGGCGAACGAAGTCGTCGTGGGGACGGGCGAAGAGTCGGGTGGGAGTTTTCGCCACCCCTTCGGGCGAGCGTCGGCGGGAAACCCCCGCGCCGAATTGCGGCGCGAGGGCTTGAGCCGGCCGGTCAGTCGGCCGGGTTCCAAATGACGGCGTAGGTGTCGTGATCATCTTGGCCGGCGGCGCGGCCGAGATTGGCGTAGAGCTTGCGCGGACCGAACTCCGGTGCGGCGATGGACAAGCTCACATAGTCGTTGCCGGAAGTCTCCCCGGTTCGGATCCAGCCCGCGCCGACCTCGACCCCCTGCGTCAGCACCCGGAAGTCGGGATGGTTGTCGGCGGACTTGCTCCGATTGGGCACGATGTCGATGTCGGCGCGGACGCTGAGCGTCCTGAGCTGGCCTTTGTAGCTGCCGTTTTCCTGCTTGTTGACGTAACCGATCGCGGTCATTTTCCTGTCTCCTTTTGCTGTCGCCGGGGACCATTCCCCTGCGATGGCGGACCGTGATGGGCGCGTCCGGACCGCCCGAACCCGGCAGGGCCGCAGCGGCAGCGAAGGACCCGAGCGGGCAGCTTTTTTGAAGCGAAGCGGCGCGAGGAAGCCGCGTCACGCGGCGGGGAAAAAAGCTGGTGGCGAAGGTTTCGGGCGGGCTGGAACCGCCCATAGGTCAATGAGCCAGCCGCAGGGGAATGGTCCTCAAGACGCGTGGAGACAGGGCGCGTGATCGAGTGAGCACAACAAGCGATCGGAACAACGTGCAGCGGGTTCCGAACACTCAACACCGTGCCGGGATCGATTAATGTGCCCGTGCACCGGGAGCCCCAGCAGGCATCTCGGCGTGGCAATCGCGCGCTGGCAAGGGCGAGCTTTGGCGGCCGGATTTAGAGCCGGATGCGGGGTCCAAGGGGGCGGAACGTGCAGCCAACGCGCCCCGGATAGGCGCAAACCCGCGGCTATCGACGAACCGTCTCGGCATGTCGGACTCATTCGGAGGTAAACAGCGGCCGGGCGTCGGCCCATTATCGGCGGTGCGGAAGCCGCAGCGTTTCGTGTGGTTTTCGACCGGGAATTCTCCGGCGCGGCAGCCAGTTGTCGCTTTTCTCGCGACCGTTCTCGCCCGACAGGAAGTCGCAGATGATCTTCTGCTGGTCTTGACCTTCTCGGCGATGGGCGTCCGCGATATGTTTGCCGGCGACATCGGCGAGTATGGAATTAGCAATTCCTTGTCGCGCAAGAGATCGAAGAGGATATCGTCTGGCTTCCACCATGCGCCCATATCGACATTCGGATGATTGCCGACCGCTTCGACCACGGCGCTGCCGGCCTCAAGCGTCTGCCATCCGCCAAGGTCAGCGTCGTTCGTAGCGGCGCGGCGGGCACAGCTGAGCCCGCATCCGAAGTCGACGAGGAAGGGTATTGCTCCACCGGTTCCCGAAGATGGCCACCGTACCGGCAGGCCGGCCGTGGCGATCTTTTGGTCGCGCGTGCGACATTCTTGTCCGCCTACGGACACAACAATGTTTTCGGATAGGCGCACGAGGGAGCAAATCAAGGAATCTCAATCATGCAAACCCCGTGACGCCCAGCCGAACTCAATCCTTGCCGCGTGGAGACCGGCGCGATCCGTGCTGAAGAGCTAGAAGGTGTCAAAGACCTTCCTCGACGCAGCAATCCTGCGCACGCAATTACACGCTATAGACAAAGCCTTACGTGCTCGATGCGGTGCCGGCCGGCATGCGGCAATGCATCGGCTCGGCCCGTCCGGAACGGTTTCGTCTTCTGATCACTCCGACAGTACAGCACCTTTGCTCGATCCGGGTGCCTAAGCGATTTGCGGCGCACTCGGACTCGGTCCAGGCACGGCGCCCCTGCTCAAGCCGACAGGGATTCGGCAAAAGATAGTCCGGATCGGTGCCTTCAAGTGAAATGGCATAACGCTTGCTGTTATCCGTTAGAGCCCATCAAGGCACGTAGAAAGCTATAAACTGACCCATGGCAAAACCGCGAAGTTCCATGCAAGCGCCCAGGGAGCACGTTTGCGCCGAACGTCCCCTCCAGACGTCCCTGCTCCGGGTTTGCGATGGGTGGTTCGAGACTGACGGACCAAGGCGTGGTGCTCGCCCAATTGTCGCTTATCCGCCTGCGCCAGGAGCATGCCTTTTTGGAACACAGCGTCGAAGTGCGGCCTCTCGGTCTCAGGACTGTCGCCGACGCGATCAAAGTGCCTCAGTCAACGGTAAGCCGGGTAAAGTCGAACACATACATGCTGACCCCGCGCGGCGTGTTCGAACCGAATTATTTTTTCAACGTCGCGAGCGCCTCCTCCCAAGGTGGCGACTCGCACCCGGTCGAAGCTTGGGCGATGATCGCCGAGAATCGCAGATGACGTGCTTTCCGACGATGACATCGTCGTCCGGCTCAAGGAAACGGCCACAATATTGCGCACCGCACCGTCAAATATCGCGAAGCGATGAACATCCCCTCCTCCTTGCAGCGCCGCGGGGAAAGGCGCTTCTGGCGATAATGCGGGTCAACGCAGCTAGCCCGATGTTGCAGCGCATCCAGACTGGAGACCCTGTTCATGACCGAATCTGCGACAGCCTTCATGGACGGAGTTCTGCATGACCCAGAACAGCCAGATCAACGGTCTGGTCCCGCATGGGGTGCGGTTATTGCGCTTGCGTTAGGCACCTTCGGGCTTGTGACGGCAGAGTTTCTACCTGCCAGCGTGCTGACGCCGCTCGCGCATGATCTCGGCATCACCGAGGGTGCAGCTGGACAGGCGCTGACAATGACCGCCATTGTCGGGGCGATCTCGGCGCCGACGATGGCCATCATCACAAAGCGCCTGGACCGCAGGATTGTCATGTGGGCGATGACGCTGCTGCTCATCCTGTCGAATGTTCTGTCGGCCGTTGCGGGGTCGCTGTCGTTTCTCCTAGCGGCCCGCGTCGTGCTCGGCATAGCGCTCGGAGGCTTCTGGTCGATTTCGGCAGCGCTGGCGATGCGGCTCGTTCCAAGTCACCTCCTGCGGCGGGCCATGTCGATCATCCTCACCGGCGTCACCGTCGCTACCGTTTGCGCGGCTCCAATCGGCGCCTATGTCGGCGACATTTGGGGATGGCGAACCGCCTTCATGATCGCTGCAGTCGTCGGCGCCGTTACACTGCTAGTGCAACTCATGACCATTCCGAGGCTGCCTCCGATCGGAGTGGCCAGCTTCCGCAGTCTGCTGGATGTGGCCAAGAATCCGATGATCAAAGTCGCGATTTTGGTCGTCCTGCTGGTCGCCTCCGGGCACTTCGCCGGCTTCACCTATATCCGCGCCTTCCTCGAGAAGTTTCCCGCGCTCAATATCGAGACGATCTCGCTCCTGTTGCTCGCCTTTGGCATCTGCGGCTTCTTCGGCAATTTGGCAGGCGGATTCCTAGCCGAGCACAGCCTCAAGGCAGTGGCGGCCCTGCCGCCCCTGCTCATAGCGATGGCCGCTGTCTCGCTGCTGATGCTGGGGGCATCGGCCTGGTCCACGGCGATTGCGGTTGCCGTATGGGGCTTTGCCTTCGGCGCGGTGCCGGTGGGACTGCAGACATGGATGGTGCTGCACGCCGCTCCCGGGCAGGCCGAAAGCGCCGGTGGGCTGATGGCCGCAACGTTCCAAGTGGCCATCGCAGCCGGCGCGGTTATCGGCGGACTGCTGGTGGACAATGCCGGCGTTGCCAGTGCCTTTGCCTATAGCGCCGTCGCCTCGTTCCTCGCCGCCCTGACGGCGTTCTTGCTCGGCCCGAAGCGCGAACCCTAGACCGGCTGACAGAGCGGCCCTCAGTGCACGCTGAAAAAGATGCAATCGCATCAGCAGCGCGCTGCGATCCTGCGGACGATTTTGGTCGGTTGCAGGCTTCGTCTCTGTGCGATCGGATGTTGTTGTCCAGGTGGATTCGCTCGGCGGCGGCGTTTCGACCGATGGTGCCGACGAGAGAAGCTAATAGTGCCGGACCGAAGCGCACCGCCTCGCCGTCGACCGCTTTGGCACGTGGGTAACCACCTGAATTTGAAAGATCCTCCAACAGGCGAGAACACGCTACGTGGGCCACAACGGCCGCTTGCTAACCGTCAGAGCGTGCGGTCTTGCAGGCATCGGGCGGATCGCGCGCCTGATGCCTCGGGGCTTTTGATTCGGTTCGACCCGCGCGGCGGATTTCGAGCGGCGGAATTTCAAGCGCCGCCTACCCTTGGCAAGGCGGCGTACCGGCAATCGGCAGGATGACGGGATGCTCTCACGCTCAGATCTCGAACTGTGATCGGGAGGCAGACGGGCCGATCCTTTTCGGCATTCTCTCGCCCCTCGTCACGCGGCCAGCGCCAGGCCAGCGAGACGATCGAACGCTCGGAAAAGCGGTCAGTCATTCTTTCCGGCCTCGTATTCGGCCGACTGGCGGTCAAGCTCAGTCACAAGGACATTGGCCAGCAACGTCGGCGTCTCGCCGGCGGCGTAGGCGCGGCGTGGGTCATCCCGGGCTATCAGCCGCTCGAAGATCTCGGCCGAAACGACGACAACCGACGCGCGGCCATGCTTGGGGAGGGTGAGCGGGACGCGCTGCGCCTCGTCATGGTAGCCCGCGACTTCACATGCGGGATGCCTCCTGCAACATTATCTGCCGCATCCAGATGCTTGCCGGATCACTGTTGTGAAGGGCGGGCCATTGGACGGCCTCGGTGAACGTGGGTAGTGGCTGCGGAAGTTCGATGATCCGCAGGGGGAAGGTTTTTTTGAAATGCTGAACCAGCCGTAAGGGCATCGTCGCAATACGAGCTGTGCCTGAGACCATCGGCGGGATCATGCTAAAGGCCTGGACGATGATCTCGACACGTCTCTTGAGACCATGCTCAAGCAAAAACCGTTCCTCGATGGATGGCATCTGCGCGCGGCCGACCCTGAACGCAATGTGCTTCATCGACACGTATCTCTCGAATGTAAGCTGCCGTGGCAGTTGCTTGTTCGTGGGGCAGCCGACGCACACGAATGTCTCGTCGAACAGCGCCGCTCTTGGATGCGCGCTCGACATGAACAATTCCGGAAGGATCAGAAAATCGACGTCACCGCGCCGGAGGAGCTCATCGGGGTCGTCGTCGAGCGGCCGCAATTCGAAGCTGACGGCGGGTGCTTCGCGTGCAACACGCTCCACGACCTTTTCAAAAAACACGAGTGTGGCAAAATCGGAAAGAATGATCCTGAAGCGGCGATCGGATTGAGCCGGATTAAACGGATCCCAAGAAATAATCGAGCACTGGATCTGCAGGAGTGCGCCGCGAACTGCGGGGGCGAGTGTTTCCGCGCGCGGTGTCAGAACACGTTCACGGCCGCTCATCGTAAACAGTTCATCGTTGAAATAGTTGCGCAGCCGGGCGACGGCCGCACTCATGGCCGGCTGACTTAGGTTGATGCTGCTTGCCGCCGCCGTGAGGTTGCGCTCGGTCAGCAGTGCGTCGAGCACGACGAGAAGGTTCAGATCAAGGCCTTTGAAACGCATGCCTCATCTGTCCGTAACGGGGTTGCTTGTCATCGCGACCATTGTGGGCACTCGCTTACGGTCCCCCGCAGAGGCGTTGTATCTCGACCTGCCGCGCACGAGCGTGGAGGACGTACTCGTCGTAGTTGAGGGGATTGCGCGGCCGATGAGCGAATGGCCGACCGGTACAACAGTCGATCGGATAGGTCCGGAGCTATGAAACATGTTGATTGCAGATGCGAATTTTCACGTGGCTAAATTGGTTACAGATTGAGATTTGGGCAGACTTGGACGCGGCGGGGCTCCGACAACGATCCGCGACACATATCCAAGGTCGCGCGTAACCCTGCGAATTGCCATGGCTATAACGACAATCGCCACTCCAACCGCACTAGCGAACGCGATTCTGGTGGTGAGATCCCAGACGTCTCCAAAGTTTATCAAATCCATGAGGCGAAACACGGCACCCTGGACCAGATAAAGCAGCAGCGTGCCCTGACCAAGCTCCACCGCGACAAAGTGAGCCATTCTAGTTGAATAAACTATCCTCCAGCATTGGAACATAAACTGCATTGCCACAGCAGAAGCCGCTGCAGAGCCAGCGAACATCAGGAATACTTGTTTGAATGATTTTCCATCCTCGATTAAAACAAGATTGTTGTAGGCGTAAGTATCCTTACCCCACCAAAGGAAGCATATAAAAGCCGATATCGAAAGCAAACCCAGCGAAATCCATTTGTTTCGCCAGATGATACTGTTCTGCCATCCGACCGACTGGGCAGACAGGAACCCCACGCAATAAAATGGGTAAGTGTATCTTAACAACGGGGTTATTGAGAATGTGACGGGGGCAAGTGCGACAACAATTGCAGATAGGCCTATGATCCATATCGATAGACGACCGAAAGTTGTAAAGAGTCTAATTAGAAAGAACGAAATAAAAGCCGCCCATATGAACCAGTATGTTCCAACTACCTCTGTCGACAAATCTAACAGTCCTTTAGTTAAACTCTCCGTAGGAAAACTCACTGCGGACTTTAATGTCCAAATTAACACACACCAAAAAAGCATTGGCAGTAATAACTGCGTTGCCCGATCACCGATGCCTTGGTTGAATGATTTTCGAAAAATTGCCCCAGAAGAAAGATATCCGCTTATCGCCATAAAGAGGGGCATATGAAATATGTAGATAGACTTGAAATACGGCGACAGCCAGAAGGCTTCAGTGCCTCGATAGATACAGTATTGTAACAAGTGCCCGACGACCACCAAAGTAATGAGTATACCTTTGGCGAAATCAAAGCTTAGATTTCGGTTGTTTGTCTCTGCTGGATGCAAGCCGCGTCCCTTCGCTCCGACTGTTATGTGATCAAGCATCAGACTCCAGCCTATCTGTTGCGGTTGCTGCTTGCCGTTTCTGGGTACGGCGAGCGCCAGTTTCGGTGCAAGGATCGAAATTCACGCGGATCACGGCGTGGTATCGAGGGCCGACCGGCTGCAACCGAGCGGACGAAAACCCAGTGCCTGCTCGCGAACGTCGAGCGCAGGGGCGGTTGCGATGAGGTGTGGCCACGCGAACGCCCGGCACCCTGGTCGCCAGACGTCTCTGCAGAACCTCTCAATATGGTTCCGCAGCGGGTACCGAGCCGTGCCGAAAGCGAATGGAATGCCAAGCTGCTGCGGCGTCGGACGCATGACGCGGATAGAATGGCTCGTTCCGAGTCTCTCAAGATCCGGATGCACCCTGGACAATCCGCGTTCGCTTACCAAGAAATCAACCTCGCCAACCGTGCTGAAACGGCGCAGCAGGTCCAAATAAGCCGCTACGCCGTGCACATCAGAGCCGATTGCGCGAACCTTGGGCCCTGCACCGGCCCAGCTACAACCGCCTGAAAGCCCCTGTCGCCCATAGGCCTTTCGGAAGAAGGCGGAGAGTTCGACATGACCGCCTACTTGCAAGTCATTTCCCAGCACACGCTACACAAGCAGTGGCGTGATCGGGTGCATGTCAGGTGCGGTCATCTATGCAGGGCGTTGAAAGTTTGGTAAAATCGATTGTTTAGATCGCGAACATTCACGCTATGGATAAGTGATAGGCAATGCGCTTCAAAGGCCTTGATCTAAACCTTCTCGTCGTGCTCGACGCACTGCTGACCGAGCGTACCCTCACGGCGGCGGCAAGCAGCATCAACCTAAGTCAGCCGGCCATGAGCGCGGCCGTCGCCCGGCTGCGCAATTATTTCAATGATGAACTGTTTACGACGAGCGGCCGTGAACGTGTTCTGACACCGCGCGCGGAAACACTCGCCCCCGCAGTTCGCGGCGCACTCCTGCAGATCCAGTGCTCGATTATTTCTTTGGATCCGTTTAATCCGGCTCAATCCGATCGCCGCTTCAGGATCATTCTTTCCGATTTTGCCACACTCGTGTTTTTTGAAAAGGTCGTGGAGCGTGTTGCACGCGAAGCACCCGCCGTCAGCTTCGAATTGCTGCCCGTCGACGACGACCCCGATGAGCTCCTCCGGCGCGGTGACGTCGACTTTCTAATTTTTCCAGAATTGTTCATGTCGAGCGCGCATCCAAGAGCGGCGCTGTTCGACGACACGCTCGTGTGCGTGGGCTGCTCCACGAACAAGCAACTGCCAGGGCAGCTTACATTCGAGAGATACATGTCGATGAGGCACGTTGCGGTCAAGTTCGGACGGACGCTGAAGCCCTCCATCGAGGAACGGTTTTTGCTTGAGCACGGTCTCAAGAGACGTGTCGAGGTTATCGTCCAGGCCTTTAGCATGATCCCGCCGATGGTCTCAGGCACAGCTCGTATTGCGACGATGCCCTTACGGCTGGTTGAGCATTTCAAAAAAACCTTTCCCCTGCGGATCATCGAACTTCCGCTGCCGCTTCCCGCATTCACCGAGGCCGTCCTATGGCCCGCCCTTCACAACAGTGA
Organism: Mesorhizobium erdmanii; assembly: GCF_013170725.1. NCBI lineage: Bacteria > Pseudomonadati > Pseudomonadota > Alphaproteobacteria > Hyphomicrobiales > Phyllobacteriaceae > Mesorhizobium > Mesorhizobium erdmanii. The sequence goes on from NZ_CP033361.1 coordinate 6,068,346, forward strand.
TCCGGCAAGCATCTGGATGCGAGAGATATTGTTACAGGAGGCCTCTCGAATGACTTCTCCGCAGGACCCCAAAAGGGGTCGCAGGCACCCCTAATTACTCCCGTGTTTCACACCGGCACTTGCGCGAATAGCCCGTGTCGGACGAGGTCGATGCTCGCGGCAAGTGCGCCTGCGAGGTCGTCCAGCGGGTGGACTGCGTCGACAAACGGAGCGAATGAGAAGGGGCCCGCATAGCCGCCATCAAGCAGCGCCCGGATCTGACTGCCATTGTCGGAACCGACTAGCACGCGATCCGGGTAAATCCAGTGGATCGGATCGTTCACGCTTGAAACGTGCACGAGACCAGTCAGGTCGCAGGAGAAGAACGTCTCCCCGGCGAGCGTGTGATGGAACGTGTCGTGCACGAGGCGGAAGACGGACTGGCCATCAATGGCGGCAATGGCCTTAGCCGCTTCGTTCTTCGATCGAAGCGAGCTGGTCTGGAAGCCCAGCGGCTCGATGAGACCGATCAGACCGCGCGACTGAAGGATCGGCTTGAGCGCTTTCAAGGCGGCCCGGAGATTGCCTTGGCGCTCGCCATTGGCGGGCCACGTGCCGTCGTTGACCGGCACCAGCATGAGCGTCTTGGCTCCGCAGGCCGCCGCATAATCGGCGAGCTTGCTCGCCTCAGCCTTGCGGCCGGGAGTCCACTCGTTGAAGCGCTGTAAGGCATTGACGGAAATAATCCCAACGCCTGCTTCGGCGGCGGCAGACCGGACGTCAGCCGTCGGCATGCTGCGTGCAATAGCATTGCTGCACAGTCGGGGGATCTGGACATCGGTCAGTCCCTGGTCACGGGCAAAAGCGAAAAGTGCCCTGACGTCAAGTCCGGGCGTCGCCATGTGATCGAGTGCAAAGCGGGGCGATGCTTGGCGCATGGCTTGGCTTTCCTTTCATGAAACGGCCGTCATTCTCGGCTGACTGGCTTCTACCGTGCGTGGATTCGCAGGGGCTGAAATGATGGGTATGAGGCAGGCGAGTCAGTCGAACTCACGTTTCTCTCACACTGTATTTTCTCTCATCTACGAGCGGACTTTACGCAACGGGTGGTGCCGCGCCTCCGGAGAGATGACCTGAATGGGTGCAAGACCGAAGCTGGCTCGCAGCCATCCAGCTACTCCGCAAGAACCCGCCAACCCGGAAAGATGCCCAACCGATCGGATTTCAAAGTCAGGCAGCAGGCTGCTTCGCCAGAGCGAGGCCGACGCCCAGCGCGATCATCGCGCCGCCCGACGCCTCCCTCAGGCGGCGGATCAAGCCGGGACGCGCGGCCGCGCCGTCTTGAATGCCGCTAGCCACCAAGGCAACCACGATGTCGGCGAGCGTGTTGAGCGCAATCGACACGGAGCCAAGCGCCGCGAATTGCAGAGCTACAAGCCCTGCGCTCGGATTCACGAACTGCGGAATGAAGGCGAGGAAAAAGACTACCGTCTTCGGGTTGAGCGCCTCGACCATCACCCCTTCACGAAACGCCCGCCGGGGTCCGACTGGCCCCACCGCGGGGCCGTCATTGCTGCCAGTCGGTCCCTTGCGACGGGCTGCTTGAAAGGTGCGAAAGCCGAGCCAGACGAGGTAGACGGCGCCGAACAGCTTTAGTGCGGAGAACAGTTCCGAGCTCTCGAGCACGATCGCGGAAACACCTAAGCTTGCGGCGAGGACGTGGATCATGCCCCCCAACCCCGTGCCTAAGCTGGAAGCGATACCTTCCGCACGACCGCCGGCAAGCGTGCGCGCGGCAACGTAGAAGATGCCCGGACCGGGCGTGATGGCGAGCACGGAGGCCGCGGCGAGGTACAGGGCGAGTGGGGTCAGTTCTGACATGATGGTCGATTCCGACGAAGTCATGATTATTCTGGGATGAGAGCGGCGACCTCGCGGTCAGATGCCCGCTCGCTCGCCGCAAGGCCCGCGGCCACGCCGGCGCGGTCGGTCGCGTTGCGGTTCTGGCTCACTTTGCGCTTGCCTTCTAGCCTCGTGATCGGCATGCGCAGGCCGACGATTCCGCGGAGTTGCGCCTGTACAAAATCCGGCGGCGCGTCCGACACCGCCCAAGGCGAGGCGCGCTCGCTCTCGTGGTGGTCGGTCAGACGATTCACCACGTCCAGCAGTCTTCCCGCATGCTCGAAGAACTCGACCGGTCCATAGGCGTGGACGGCGATGTAGTTCCAGGTCGGAACGACCTTCCCGGTTTCCCGCTTGGTCGCATACCATGCCGGCGTCACGTAAGCGTCCGGCCCCATGAAGATGGCCAAGCCCTCGCCCAGCGGCGGAACATGGCACTGGGGATTGGCCTTCGCTAGATGCCCGTAGATCACGCCGTGCTCGCCCTCGCTCTCGTCAAGGAAGAGGGGCAGTGGCGTTGAGAGCGGCCCTTCCGCCGTGACGGTAACGAAGTTCGCCAGCTGCGCCGCACGGATGGTCGCGCGCAGGCACTCCTTGTCGTCGTCGCGGAAAGCGGGAGGGATGTACATCGCGAAACTCCTTGCGTTGCCAGGTCAGATACTGGCGAGCTGGCCTGTTGGAAACAGCCAGTCAGAAGTTATTGAGGTGGTCCAGTTGGTGAAACATGGCACACGCGCCGGATCATCGTGACGATCAAGGAGAGCAGGTCCAGAGCGGGGGTGTGCGAGCTGAGGGAGGCCTGCGGTCCTTCGCAGCCGAGTGGTGGGGCGTAGCCCACATAACGGTGACGGCTGCCTAGGACCCAGCTCTCGCCGAAGGCTACGGGATCCAACCCCATTCAGCTGCGGCGGGTCGGTGCTCCTTGGCTACAACGAAGACTACGCCGCGCCCTTGCAATACCGACCAGCCGTTCACGGACGGCGCGGTGCCGCGTCCGAGCGATCTCCAATTCTTTCCCAAACAGGCGGGAAAGGCTCTCGTGTAGGCCCACAAGCGCATTGCCCGGCACGGTATGGTGATAGGAGGATAGCAGCGGGCAGCCCCATCCGAGCGGACCAGCTCTGGACTAGCGACTTGCGCCGCTTCACCGCTGCGATGGCGCGATCGAAAAGGTGATCGGCGCAAGGCCAGGCAGCATGGATAGGCATTTCGTGCTGGTATAGACTGCGTCCGCCTGCCAGTCGTCCACCAGCACCGGAATCCCCCGATGTCGGAGACGGCATGCGAGTTGTTTGCTTGTCGACGCAGCCCGCAATGCCGGAGGTCGCGCTATGTGAGCCTCCGGCAAACCCAATGAATTGATCTAACGGAAAGTGAACCACATTCAAGCAATTGTCGCAGCCAGACCAGAGAGAGCACGCTTGCGAAATAGGCCAGCTGAAGAAGCAGCGAAGAAGCCAGCGTGATCACGATTGCACGGCCGATGGAATGGGAGGCAAAGTAGACAGTCGCAGCGTTGGCGCACAAGACCAGCGACAGGACGCGACAAAAGGTTCTAAAAGGCAACGCCGTTCTCCTGGTCTTGTCCCCGGCTCATGCAGCAAGCTTGTCGGCCGCAAGGTGGGTCTGGCAGTTCTTCGGGCAGACGCGGCCGCAGGCGCCGCAGCCAATGCAGCGGCCGGCATGGTCGACGATCATGACCATGCGGTTGAGCTCGCCGTCGAAGTCGTCGTCCTCGCCCGTGCAGATGCCGAGGATTTCGCCTGCGTCATCGACGCCATGAAGGTGCATGACCTCGCGCGAGCAGACCTTGAAGCAGCGGCCGCAGCCGACGCAGGTCGCGCCATCGATCGCCGTGAGATAGTGCGGCGTCCATGGTGAGCCGTCGCGGGTGACAAAAGCGCCCGTCATTGTAAATTCTCCAACGCCGCGAGTTCTTCCTTTGCCGCATCCAGCTCGGCAAAAATCTCGAAGGTTTTCCTGGCGACCGCCTTGATCTCGGTTGTAGCAGGTGGCAACAAACGTCTAGCCAACGGTCGGAGCCGACCAGTTCTTCCGATGTCGACGAAGTGCTTGTCCGCTGGGCGTAAACCGGCCTGTAAGCCTTCATATGCGAGATCACACAGGTACTGGCTGGGAAAGCAGGTTCATGGGATCTCGCATTTCAGTGATGTTCTGGAAGCGAGCGAATTTCATATCCGCAGGCCTCTAATGCAGGAATCAGATTGGACAGCGCCATAACGGTCTGGTTGCGCAGACTGGCATGAGTGCTCCGTCTTGCCTCATCGGGAGGGCATCCGTCGTGCAAGAGCACGACTGCGCCTGGCCGTACCGAGGCGAGCACTGCATCGACGATCGCGTCGGTGCCGGGGCGCGACCAGTCTCTTGGGTCTATCGACCAATGGAGGGCCGCCAGCCCCGCGATCTCTGAAGCAGTGAACACTTCTTCGCTCCAGGCGCCGTATGGCGCGCGAATGTAGCGGATCGAGGCCTGTGGGCAGGCTAGCATGATGACCTGGTTCGCCTCGAATACCTCACGTTGCACTTCGCCCAAGCCGCATTTGGACAGATCCGGATGAGACATGGTGTGGTTGCCTACCTCATGCCCTTCCGCGATCATTCGCTGGATGAGATCCGGGTGCTCGGCGGCGTAGGCACCAATGACGAAGAAAGTCGCTGGCACTCGATTTTGCGCCAGCACATCGAGTATCTGTGGTGTGAAAAATGGATCGGGACCATCGTCAAACGTCAGATAAACGCTGCGACGGCCGGTGCCGTCAGCGCACTCACTCTGCACCTCCCAGCTGTCATCAAGATGTTTCATAGCTCCGGACCTTTCCGGTCAATTGTTGTACCGATCGGCCATTCGCTCATCGGCCGCGCAATCGGCACGACGAGCACGTCCTCCCGCGCGAGGCGGCAGGTCGAGAAACTGAACTTCTGAGTGGGACCCTATGCGAACGCCGACACAATGGTCGCCAGGCCGTCTCTGCAGAACCTCTTAAGTTGATTCCGCAGCGAGTTGATCCTTGAGGTAGGCGCCTACGCTACTTGGGGGAGCTTGTGGCGACGAGCCGGCGCGATGCAGCTTGCGCCGATCACCGACGTACCTGGTCGAAAAGGGGATCGGCTCGCTTAATGTTCGGCGCAGACCAGGAGGCACACACCAGAAAATGCTCCTCGGAGCCAACGCATACATCGACAATCCCCTTAGGGCTGCATCCTTGAATTCTCAATACGACGCTGTGTCCAATCGGCAAAATCGATTGTTTCGATGACAAGCATCCACCTTGCGGATAGATGAGACAAAGGCTTTGATCTGAACCTCCTGTCGGCTCGATGCACTGCTGACCGCGCGCAACTTCACGGCGGCGGCAAGCACCAGCAACCTAACTCAGGCGGCCATGAGCGCGGCCGTCGCCCGGCTGCGCAATAAGTTTCAACGATGAACTGTTTACGATGAGCGGCCGCGAATGTGTTCTAACCCGCGTGCGGAACCGTCAACATCTCAGATGTTGAGCGACAACGTCCCGCAGCATCTCGACGCCTTTTTCGATCTGCCGGATGCTCAAGGCGGAATAGCCCATGACAAGCCCGACGCGGTCGGCTTCGCCTGCTCCCGACTGCCAATGATAAAGCGGCGAAATCGGGTGCAGACCCAGACCGGCGTATTGGGCGGCTTCGACCAACGCCGTCTCACGCGATTGCGGCAGGTCGTTGAACCATATGACGACGTGCAGTCCAGCCTCTGCTCCCTGGACGGTTATCCGATCTGAAAAACTCCGCTTCAGCGTGGTCAGCAATACCTCCCGGCGTTCGCCGTTAACGCGGCGCACGCGGCGCACATGGCTTTCATAGCCGCCGCTCTCGATCAGAGAGGCCAATGAGTCCTGCCCCGCCACCGGAGAATGCCGATCGGCAAACTGCTTGGCTGTTTCGAAAACCTGCTGGAATTCCTCCGGGACGACGAGATAACCGATGCGCAGCATCGGCGAGAGCGTCTTGGAGATGGTGCCGAGATAGATGACCGCCCCATGATCCTCGAGGCTATGCAGCGGGGGAACGGGGCTGATGTCGTAGCGATATTCGCTGTCGTAGTCGTCCTCGATGACATAGGCGCCCTGCTCCCGGGCCCATTCCAGAAGCTGATGCCGCCGCGCGATCGGCATGACGCCGCCGAGCGGAAACTGATGCGAGGGCGTCACATAGGCCAGCTGGGCCGTGACCCCCGCCAGTTGCTCCGTCTGCATGCCGTGATCGTCAACCTCGACGGGAACGGGCGTGGCACCTGTACTGGCAAAGACCTGGCGCGCCATCCTGTAGCAGGGGTCCTCGATGACGAAGCTGTCGCCTGGATCGAGCAGCAGGCGCGCGCAGAGATCGAGGCCCTGCTGCGAACCATTGACGATGACGATCTGCTCGGGGTTGCAGCGCACGGTACGGGCGCGCCAGAGATAGCCCTGAAGCGCCTGACGGAGCCGGCGCGAACCGCATGGATCGTCATAGGCGAGCCGTGCCGGCCGCTGCGCCATCGCCGCGTTCATCGCGCGCTTCCAAGCCGATGCGGGGAAATCGGAGGGCGCCAGGACGCCATATCGGAAATCGACCTTCAGCGGGTTCGGCAGGTAATTGGGCCAGCGCGGAGTGCCACGCAGCCGTTCGCCATAGCTTGACAAGTGGTCCGGGCCGACCCGTTTTGGGGGATTGGCGGTTAGCTCATGTGCGACCAGTGAGGATGCGACACGAGGGCGCGCGCCTTGACGGATGTCGATGAAACCTTCCGCGGCCAGCTGCTCGTAAGCGACGGTGACGGTCGTTCGTGAGACTCCAAGTTCCTCGGCGAGACCCCGGGAGGACGGCAGTTGGCTGCCGGTGTCGTAGATGCCTCTGAGTATCTGCTCGCGAAGCGCTTCGTAGATTTGACGCGCCCCCATGCCATGCGAGCGGGTTGAAGCACCGGGACCTGGAAACTGGGCCATTTTTTTCTGCCGTTTGGACATTTCATATGAACCAGTTTGCAGCCACTCCCTCCGAAAGCCAAGAGCACGTCTGAAGTCGATGCCCGAGACTGCCCACCAACCCAAGACTGAACTGGCACAGTCTGCGGACGAGGCCAAATTCGGCTTCGCTACCCGCGCGATCCATCACGGCTACGATCCGGCTGGCTTTCCCGATGCCGTTCAACCACTCGTCTTCCTGAGCTCGACCTACGCTCGAAAGCGTTGCGGCGAATGAGGCCGCCGCCTTGGCGGTGCAATCCTCGGCGACGCGGAAACCCTCCACACCCTGTACGAAACGGGCATGCGCAACATCACCGGCGCGGCGCTCTCGCCCATGTCGGCCTTCCTGGTTCTGCGCGGGCTGAAGAAGACTCTCACGCTTCGCATCGAATGGCACAGCACCACGGCGCTTGCGATCGCGCAGGTGCCCGTGGGGCATTCGGCCGTGGCTTGGGTGAGCTCCCCTTCCTCGACTCGCATCCCGATCAAGCGATTGCCCGAAACAGATGTCCGGATCGCGAACGCTAACCGCCCGGGTGAGCTTGACCAACAGGTCCTCGATTTCCTGAAGAAAGCGCCGGCGAAATCCGCAATGGCGTTATGGTCGGGATGCTCATTGGCAGCAATAAGGACGGCAGGTGACCGATTCGAGGGCACCCGCTCGATTTGCGGCCAGAAAAAAGAGACCGTCGTATTTCCTGCTTCACGCTGTGCATGAGCGGCTGTTCGGGCGGCTGAAGGCTTCAGACAAGCTATCGCGGACGAGACCACTGTGCCTGTGCTTGATTCGGGCGGAGACGGACCAAAGCGCGGCAGTTGTTCGCCTGTGAGGCAATGGAAACGACGCTGACTATCTCCACGCACATCTTGAGCTGAAGGAATCCGAACTTGCCAAGCTGAAGCCATACGAACGCTCAAAGGCCGAACGATCTCGACCAAACGAATCGGCATAGTTCGGCGGTCGGCATAAACCGCCAAGCTCAACAGCGGCGAGCCACACACCTACCTCGATGACATGATCGCCCGGATCGTCGCCGGCCATCCACAAAGCCAGATCAACGATCTGCTGCCTTGGCCTACAGGCCTATGCCGCTCAAGGCCGTGGCCTGAGAACAGCGGTTACGGACCGTGTTCGACGTGTTCACCGGGATGCCGGCTGATGCATGGCGGTACCGGCTGTTGGTCTGCATAAAGGGTATGCCGAAGATCTGGTGGTCTTCCAGTTCCACAGACCTGCAGCGCTGGGCACTGGTTCGCCAGGAATGACGCGCTCCAGCTGGGACCGCCGGGCGAGTTACTTCCCTAATCAGGTGAGAGGCGCATTGACGATCGTTATACCATTGATACTGACTGCCGATCTGGCCGTCCTTAATGACGTAAATTGCGGTGCGCGCACTGTTCTATTTGGAAGGACGCTCGCTGCTTTGGGTCCACAAAAGCCGGCTTTCATCGGCTGTGAGGATGCCCTTCTCGTCAATCTCTTTCTGGATCCTGGCGACCATTTCTTCGGCGCTGAACGGTAGCCGCTTCAACTCATCCGGCGAAAGCCCCTTGGCGGCAGGCAAGCCATAGTGGCTCATCATTCTGCCGATTTGCTCATCATTTCCGCCAGCCCCGACATTGCTCAAATGCAAGGCAGAGCTCTGGGATCCCTTCCACTGAAATTCGACCCACTTGCGATTGGTCTTGATGTACGTGCTGCGGACGCGCCGGCCCATCCAGAACAGCCAGATGTCATCGCCTTGAGGACAGAGTCTGGCGAACATGTCCTCATCCACGACCTCCGGCGACAGCGCTTTGGGGCCGTAAAGCACTCCACCCACGCCGGTTGGGAAAATCATTCCCGCCGTTTCAGAGACGTCGTATGACCATTTGCTGTAGGGCTGAATGCGTCCCGCATCATCCAGCGCAACCGAGTGGGCTCGATGACAAACGACTGTCTTTTCGCCGGCTCCTTCGACAAGTTCCTCCAGCCATGTGCGCGAATAATAGACATCGTCATCTGCAGTGACGATGTAGGTTTTTGGAAATGCCAGCAGCGCCGGAATAATTTTCTTGTACGAGCGAAGGTCCCGGCAAAGGCGAATCTCGAGACCTTGTCGTTTGAGGTCTGTCACCTCGGCGGGCAACTGCGCGGCGTCCTCGACAGCGATCCACAGAATGACTCGGTCCGGTGCAACCGTCTGCGACAGAAGACAACGCAGCGTCAGATGCAGTGTCGGGAAACGCGCGGGGTAAGAGGTCAAGGAGACAATCAAATCACCAGCCAAGCCATGCGGGCGGGCCTTTCGTCTCAATCGCCAGCGCAGCGCAATCAGGGCAAGGGCGATGTACGGCTTCACAAAGCAAGTTGCCTCCTGCTCATACTTGGCGACGCGCCAGGCAACCCCGTTGCGGAGTTGGCCAATTAGACGACCTGGCGCGCGCCCACCGTTGCCAAGGAACAACGGTGATAGCCACGCGGATATTTTCAGCACGAGATAAATCGCGAGCGGCCCGGAAACAGCGACGACGATGATGAGCGCCTCGTTGGAGACACCAAAATCGCCGAGCGAAAACTGAAAGAATTGATGCAAGAACATTATGACCAGCGACCCTTCGCGCAGCCTCGCCCTCGATACGCCGAATCTCCAAAAGCGGCTGCTTTCCGGACTAACATCAGCAGAGTCAGTGACAGCGCCAGCGCAATCAGAAGCCGAGGATAGGCGGGCCGAAGATCGGATATTTCATGTTGAACCGAATCTCGGCACCGCTTGCCTTGGAGACCGTCATATGAAGATGCAGACCGGTGTTTCGGCAGCTGCTATCTGTTGTCCAGCGTTTGGCATCAGGTTTGTTGGACGCGAGCAGCGTGTGGGGGATGCATGCGAACGCGGCGCTGCTCCCACAACCTTCGCAGCTCTCCTGTGAGAGCCTCGCGCTGGGCCTGATCCAGCGTAATTGTATCGAGGAGATCCGCGAGCACGGCTTCGCCTTCGATCCGCGTCAGCAGATCGAACAAGTCATGGGAAATACGCACGCCGTCACGGCTGGAGTGATCCGTGCGGATTTCGCAGACGGTCTCCTGGCGATCGAGCGCCGTGTAAGCGCGGACCTTGTGAAGGGATACATAAGGCGGCAATGAAACCGCGAGCGCAGTCCAATCCTCCAGCGTTGCGGCCCGTTTTTTCACGAGGAACGGCCCGACCACAAGTCCATCCAACTCTGTCGTCAGGAACGTGGCAATCGAGTCTGCAACTGAATCTACGATGGGCTCGGCATTGTTGTTAAAGGACGTATTGAGCAGAATTGGGATGCCTGTCCGCTGCTTGAAGGCATTGATGACGTCCCAGTAGGCCGGACTGGCCTTGCGCGATACTGTCTGCAGCCGAGCCGTACCGTCGACGTGCGTGATGGCGCCGAGCAAACCGCGCTTGGAGTCGCGCACGCGAACCACGAAATTCATGAAGGGAAATTCGCACGCACTACCTGGGAGGTCGAAAAATTCGCGCGCATCCTCCTCCAGCACTGATGGGGCGAACGGGCGATACCCTTCCCGCTTCTTGACCATAGCGTTGATCCGGTCCTTGTTCGTGGCGGGCCTGGGGTCGGCAAGAATGCTGCGATTTCCGAGCGCGCGCGGCCCGAACTCCGAACGACCTTGCACCCAGCCGATCACGGCGCCACCGGCCATCCACTCGGCTGCCCGATCCGCCACCTCCTCCGTGCGTTCAAACTCCAGGTGCCCCGCCCATGCCGTTAGTTCCTCTTCGACAGCGTGATCGCTCGCGAGATCCGGCCCCCAATAAACCTCCTGCAATCGCGCACGCGGCGCGGGGCGGCCCAGCTCTTCAGACACGATTAGTGCAGCGCCTAATGCGCAGCCAGCGTCATGCGATGCGGGCTGCACGAAGATGTCTTCGAAAAGTCCTGAATAGAGCAGCTTGCCGTTCATGGAGCAATTGTGCGCAACGCCGCCGGCCAGGCACAACCGCGTCATCCCGGTGGCCTCACGATGATGCCGAAGAATGTGAAACACGATGCGTTCGAGCGCTTCCTGCAAGGACGCACTCACATCCTTATGCTGCTGGGTGAATGGCATTCCCTTTTGCCGGACCTGAATGCTGCGAAGCAAAGTCGGACCGATGCGGTCGAGGTGGACGCGATACTCGCCGTTTGCAGAGAGTTCATAGAACTGCTCGAAAAGCTCTCGATAGGGAACGGGATCGCCGTAGGGGGCGAGCCCCATCACCTTATATTCATCGAACAAGCCGTAGCCGAGATACCGGATCGTCTCGAGATAAAATTGCCCAAGGGAATTGTTCTCTGGGAAAGTCGCGAGTTGGGCAATTCCAGTGCCAGATCCAACCGCCACGAGCCCCGACAGGAAATCACCAGAGCCATCAATCGCGAAAATCAGACTTTGCTCGAAGCCCGACATTGCAAATGCACTCACGGCGTGCGCCTGATGATGACTTACGAATGAGATACGCGAAGCGTCGAGCTCGCTACCGAACTCCTGCGCCAACAGCTTCTGCACCAACAGTTTAGCATCCAACGGAATGGAGGCGTCCGGCTGGGAAGCAAGCATGTTTTCGAGCATGGCGTTGCAATAGGCTTCGGTAGCGTAGAACGCCACATGATCGATTTCACTGAGCTGAACCCCAGCGGCTGAAAGACAGTACTGAACCGAACTGATTGGGAGCTTGTTGGAGTGTTTGATCCGATTAAGGCGCTCCTCTTCTACGGCCGCGATGACCTGTCCGTCTCGGACGAGCACCGCAGCGCCATCGTGCATGAATGTGTTCGGAACCTGGAATCTGTTTTCATAGACTTTGTCTAATCCGCCGCTCAATCCTAGACACAGCATCTTGCTCTCCATTTATCGTACAGGAAGACTGGATTGGCCTGTCTCAAGGCCGTTTGATCAAAAACATAGGCTGCGTTGTCGTTCACCGCGGCGACCGCCAACAGACATCACAATTTCGAAGAAATTCTCTTTCGCCGGGATCAACATGAGACGTTGAGAGATTGAGTGGATGCCTCCGAAGACCCTCCGTGGCATGCCGATTTCTGTTGGCGATGTCGTTTTTGTTCGCCGCACGGAGTCCGTAGCGCATGTTTATCTCCCGCTCTTTCGCGTCAGCGCATTAGTCGGCGGCGCAACAGCGCCATCGAGAGGAAGAATGGCAACAGCGCGTACAGGGCGAGCACACCGACATGCAGGGCGATGCCGCCGATCGGGCGATCAAGCATAACCGGGCGAATGAGGTCGATCGAATGTGATAGCGGCATGCATCGCGCTATCTGCTGAAAGGCGTCAGGCAGCTGATTCAATGGGAAAACGGCGCCCGACAGGAACAGCATAGGTGTGAGGACAAGCGTCTGGTAAAACACGAAGTAATCGAAGCTGGGTGAAAGCGCGGTGACGATCATCGCGAGGCTCGCAAATACGCACCCAGTGAGAGCAATGATTGGCAGCGCATAGAGGACGGACGGCCAGGCTGCATAACCCAACGTTGCGGTGACAATGGTGATTGCCGCACCGGCCAAGAAGGCCTTGGTGGCTGCCCACGCGAGTTCACCCAGAACGATGTCGCCGAGGGTAACGTGCGTATACAGCATCGCTTCCCAAGTGCGCTGAGAGTGCATGCGAGCGAAAGCCGCGTACAATGTTTCGAGGGTTGCGGCGGTCATCGCACTTACCGCGACCATGCCGGCTGCCAAAAAGGCTATATACGACGCACCGTCGACGCGGCCGACCATTATGCCGAGGCCGGTGCCGAGGCCGAAAAGGTAGATCATAGGATCGGCAAGGTTGCCGAGAATCGACACGAGTGCGACTTTCTTCCATGCCAGATAGTTGCGGCGCCACACCGCAACCCAGTTCCACGCATTGGCCGGCAACGCCGCCGCATAAGCTTCAATCATGGTTCACTCCTCCATCTCGCGCCCGGTCAGCCGCAAGAAAACATCCTCGAGATTGGCTGGACGCAGAAGAAGGCGCAGACCTGCTCGCCCGTGCAGTTGCGTGCGCACCTGCTCAGGGTCTGGCGCATAGCAATAAAGGGTTTCGCCGCTCACCTCGATGCGCTGAGAATGCGGCTTGACCAGCGAATGCAACTCGTGGGGATCGCCGCCGTAAATCTCCATGACCTGGCATCCGATATGCTCGTTGATCAACGCCTGCGGGACGCCTTCGGCGATATTGCGACCCTTTTCGAGCACGCACAGCCGATCGCATAATCGCTCAGCCTCTTCCATGAAATGCGTCGTCAGGATAATCGTCTTGCCGCGGGCCAACAGGGCGCGCAGCCGCTCCCAGATCAAGTGGCGCGCGTGCGGATCAAGGCCGGTGGTCGGCTCATCCATCACAATGAGCTGGGGGTCGTTGATCAACGCCCGCGCCATCGTCAGGCATCGCTTCATGCCGCCGGACAATTCCGAGACGCGCGCATCCGCCTTGCGCTCGAGGCGAGCGAACTCGAGAAGCGACGGGATGACCGCTTCGGCCTCGCGTGTGCTCATGCCGAAGTAGCGCCCGAACACCAGCAGGTTCTCGCGTACGGTGAATTCCTGGTCAAGATTGTCGAATTGCGGGACCACGCCAATGCCCCTGCGCGCCAGCCGAGCGCGTGCCGGCACCGGGAGGCCGAGCACCGTGATCGTGCCCGCGTCAGGGCATGTCATTCCGAGAAGCATACGCGCAATCGTGCTTTTGCCCGCGCCGTTTGGTCCGAGGAGGCCGAAACATTCTCCCGACGCAACGGTGAACGACAGTTCGTCGACGACGACCTTGTTCCCATACGACTTGGTTACGCCTGTAAAATCGACCGCCACGGTCGAGGCAGAGTCAGACACGGAGCTTTTCGCGCTTGATTGCTCGTGAGATTCCCGTTCGATCTGACCAGTCTCGGGCCGCCGCAAATCCTTAGGGTCCAACTCGCGCATCAACACTTGATCTTTCTGGTCCTGGCTCAAAACTCTTCCGCCTGAGATCACGTGACTATTGCTGTTCGCTGTAAGTTGCTTCGGATCCTACCAAGGTCGGCTTTGAAAGCGCGCCGCCGATGTCTGGCACCTTGGTCGCAGAGCTTCGCGACAGCCAATCGCTATTGCTCAATGTACACAGCGCGTATGCTTTCAATGGGAGCAAGAGAGAGATGTTGATGAGTGTGTGGAGCGAGAATCCGAGAAATCGAAGTTGGCGCGCACGAAACGCTGCCACGCTGCAGCGAACTATGGTCATGGCTGCAAGCGTCAGGCATGCCGTCCAAGGCACAGTACCTGTCGTTACGAATTGCGCGAGCCCCGCCAGGACCGACAAAGAGAGCAATAATGGGCCAAGGTTCTGGCCAATCACGTCCAATGTGAGATAAATATTAAGGCCGCGCAGCAGGTGGAGTGATAGCAGCGTGTCACGGAAAGTGCTCCGGGCCCAGCGAAGTTGTTGACGCAGATAGGGACCTATCCTGTCGGGAACGACTGTTGCCGCGACGGCCTCCGGAACATACTCGGTTCGGAAGCCTGCTTTCAGCATAAGGATCGTGAGGTGGCGATCCTCACCGAAGTCGCTCGGCTTCCCTCGAAAGCGTTGCGTCTCGTATTGATCCAGCACCGAAAGAAGCGCGGATCGCCGGTACATGGCACACGGTCCGCAGCAACACATGACGGCACCGAATCGAGCCTGTGCAGCCCGCTCTTCGTTGCAGGCGAGCCAGTACTCCATGTCGATCAACCGCGTCAGCCAAGTTTCACTGCGGTTGCTAGCCGCCAACTGGCCCATGGCCGCGCCGATCGCTTGATCTTGCATCTTTAGCGCAAGCCTTGTGACGACGTCCGGCGCGAGTATCGTGTCCGAATCTACATTGAGCACCAAATCGCCGCACGAGCGGCGAACCGCGGCAATCTGCGCCTTTCGCTTTCCGACATTCTTTGGGAGCGCAATGAAGTTGAACCTCGGGTCGTGCCCGTATTCCTCTTGTACACCTACGAGGGCATCGCGGTTTGCAGAACCGTCATCAACAACATAGACCTGCAGTTTTCCGGCGTATTCCTGACTTGCAATGGATGCCAGGCAGTCGGACAGGGTGCGAGGCGCCTCGTTGTAGGACGGGATAATGACATCGACGCTCGGCCAAGGCTCACCGCCGGCCGGGTCGCCCGACGTCGGCGCTACCTTTGTAGGCAGGGTATAAAACACCTGCGCGGTTTTATAAACGGTCGACAGCAGCGCATAAGAGCAGATGGCAACCGTACTGGCTGTGGCAAACAGGTTCATGAGATGTCAGATTTTTCTGTGAATTTGAGGAAGCGAGCGGATAACAAATCCGCGGTCATAGCTCTGGCCCGTTCCGATCGATCAAAGTGCCGGCCGGCCACTCGCTCATCGAGCGTCCAATTGGGAGCACCATGAGGAGTACGTCGTCGTCCACTCGCGTGGGAGGCAGATCGGGGTACACCTCCGGGAGGGTTGAACGCACGCGAACGCCTGTCAAAATGTTCGCCAAGCCTTTCCGACAGAACCTCCCAACATGGTTCCGGAGCGCTTGCCGAACCGTGCCGAAAGCGAATGGAACGCCAAGCTGCTGCAGCACTGGATACATCACGCTAATCGAATGGGCGATTCCCAGCCCCTCAAGATCCGGACGCACCCCATATAGACCGAGTTCAGCGACAAGCTGATCAGCGTCGCCAACTTTGATGTATCGGCGCAGCAGCCCCAAGTGAGCCGCTACCCCGTGCACATCATAGCCGATTGCGCGGACCTCCGGCCTTGCACCGGCCCAGCTCCGACCGCCTGCGAATTGCTTTCCATTAAAGGCTCCGGTCGGCTCATAGGTCTTCCGTAAGAACCCAGAGAGTTCGAGGTGATCGGAAAGCTGCAATTCATTTTCCCAGCACAACCTCCACTGCACGTCATTGCGCATGCGAAGACTTCCTCTTTTTCGGGTTCTTTTGTGCACCTCACGCGGTAGAGCAGCGGCGGTGCATGTCAGGTAGGCGGTTAATGAACGACCCGCCCGGATTGGTAAAATTGATTGTTTAGATCGCGAGCATCCACGCTGTGGATGTTAAAACCATGCGTTGATCTGGACCTCTGGTCGTGCTCGATCGGCCCGATAAAGCGGCGACACCGATGGCAGCTGTCGGTGACAAAACCTGCCTCAAGAGCGGCCGCCAGCAGCGTGGCTGCGCCTCGTGCCGAAGCAGCGATCAAGTGGAGGATGGGCCCGACTGTTAGACGTCGGCAAATGCGGGGACCGTTGACGCACGATCGCGCAGCTTTCCGAACTTAAGCCCACGAACGAAAAAGGTTTCGAGGGGCTGATCGCCGCCACCCTCAATGCAATTTCCGGCATTCCGTTCCGGCTTGCCAGCAGCGGTGATCAGCGCGGGTCGACGGCAAGTCCGCCTTTGAAGGCGCGGTCGCTTCGAGCTCTATACTGACGACCTGCCGTGAAAGGACGTTCTTTCGAAAATCCCCGACTTCGTTCGACACAACGACCACGCCGATCTCGTTTGGGTTCTGGGCGCGACCTGTACGGTCCCGGGCCAGCTTGAAGATGATGTGCGTGCCGACGACGGTGCCAAAGAAGGCATCAGCGTTCTGATTCTCGATTGGATCCAGCTAACTTGTTGCAATCAGGCGCTCTTATACGTCCTCATATTGGGTGCTTGACACCACAGAAGCGCACAGGGTCTCCAAGTGTTTCATCAGGAAGCGGAAATCGGCTTTCGGAAGAGGGCCAGCAGGCAGTCTTCATTGATCGACGCGCCCCGGCACTCGATGCACTCGATCTCGGTCAACGATTCGTTCAGCATGGCGATGGTGGTCTCTGCACCAGCAGCGTGCCCCCAGCGTTGGCAATTGGCGTCACGTGCCGACCCGAAAACCAGATGCCCGCCTGGCGCAAGCAGGCCTACCAAGTTGCGGACTGCCGCGCGGATCTGAACGAGGTCTCCGACGTAGTAAAGAACCTCCGCAACGATGATCAGGTCGAACAGCTCATCACTCGAAAACTGTTGAACATCGGAGATTACCCAGCTGATGTGCGGCGCCTCCTTCATGCGTAAACGTGCTCGCGTAATCGCAGGCTCCACGACATCGATCACAGTGAGCCGCTGGCAAAGGGGGGCTAGCCGCTCCGTAAAGGCGCCGGCAGCGCACCCGACTTCGAGCGCATTTGCGACTGGACCTTGCGCAAGTGACAACCGGAGAATTTGGGTGTGGCGCTCCCGCTCGAACGGGTTGCCATCGAGCCGCCATGGATCGTCTGCGGCCATTTCTCGATTCAACAGTTCATGATCGATTTTATGGGTCAAATTCACACCTAGCCAATGCAGCAATCACCGGCGCTGCAAATGCCGTCAAATGTCGGTAGGGTCGGGGCCCGGGCACGCTAATTCTGAGAAGCGGGGTCGTTCGTGAGACCCGATGTCAAAACGCGAGTCGGTTGGACGCGCGACATAGACACCGATGAGGAAGAACCTCCCGGCAGCAATTTCCACTGCCTTCGGATCGTTGCATTCTGTTGCTCCTTTGGGGCTAGGTGGTTGGTGCTCAGGCTTTTTCGTCGGACGTACTTGCGGGCCGAGGCAGTTGATTTCGGTCACCCTCCTATTAGGGCCGGCAGGATTGGCAAAATTGATTGTTTGGATGACAGCCATCCACGCCCCAAGCACATCGAAGGCGGAATTGGGCGTGGCTGGGTCCGCGCCTGTGTGGCACTGGCCGACAAACGCATTGCGGCGCGCGGGAATTGCGCACACACGCGGCGATTGACACGCTGATGACCCGCGACGGAAGAGGCTCGCGGCATTCAGCAACGCCATCTTCATCAAGCATGGATCCTACCTTGTGCAGGAGATTGTCAATCTCGCAGACGCGATCGAGTTTGTGGAGGAGTGGCCGGAGGACCGCCGCAGTCTGATCCATGCTGTGGTGCGGCGATCTGGGAGAGACCTGCGCGACAATCTGGATGAGACTCTCAGGGCGCGGTCACGGGCAAATTATCATGCTGATTGTCGCGCAGGTCTCTCCCAGATCGCCGCGCTATACTGTGGATCGCTGCTTCCGATTCGGGCGGTGGACAGGTGTGGGTTCGTTCGGCCGCCCACCTCGTTTTGTGCCGTGTATGCCGGCTGCTCGGTCGCCTTGTTGGGCAGGCACGACCGATGAAGGCAGAATATCACCAGCCTGCGCCGTATGCGGCACGAACGCTTGAAAGAGCAGATCACGTAGCAGGCGGGCGAGTGTGGTTCGATGTGAGCGGTCGCGGCTGCGCGGAATCGACGATCCCAGTGAAGAGCATGACGCCTTCCTCCCCTGGATGGGCGAAAGCGCGGCACGCTGATGCTGACACTATGGTGACTGGGGTTCACCGCCTCAGCATGGCCGCAATGCCATGACGGACAAAGGGAAGATGTTGGCCGAGGCGCAGCCCCACATGCCTTGCAAGCCGTGCCGCCGGATTCTCGCTTGAGTAGAGTCCGACGAGAATATTCGTAGCATGATAGAGCGGCGCCGCCGACAGGCGCAGTCGCCTTTCATATCTGTGCAGCATGTCGGGATCGGCAATGTCGCGACGGTCGCGCCACGCTGTCAGGATACCACGGGCGAGCTGCCTCTGGCCGCCGAGGCCGATGTTGAAGCCATGCGCGGTGACCGGGTGCATGCCGACGGCAGCGTCGCCGATCAATGCGGCGCCCGGCGCCCGGAACCTGTGCGCCCAGGTCGTGACCAACGGATAGATATGGCGTTGGCTTGCCAGGCTCATATTGCCGAGGCGGCCTCGACAGCGCTTCGTCAACTCCATCAGGAACAACTCGTCGTCAAGGGCAAGCAGTCCGTCGGCCTCGTTAGAGGGCAAAGTCAAAAGCAGCGACGACACGCCTTTCGCGAGGGGCAACATCGCTACCGTCTGATGGTGATCGAACCATTCGATCGCGATCTGGTGGTGGGGGCGCTCGTGCCTCACCCGGCAAATCAGCATCGAGTTGCCAAGCCGATTGATATCGGCGCCGATGCCGAGCAGATCGCGGGTGGCGGAAAAACGCGAATCCGCGGCAACGAGAAGCCGAGCGGTCAGCCGCCTGCCATTGGAGAGCGTTATGACTGCTCCCTCGCGGCTGTTTGTTGCACGCACGACCGAGTGGCCGCACAGCAGCCGGGCATGGCCCTGCAAGCGGATGATCTTGAACAGGGCATCGCGGATCCGGCAATTCGGGACCAGAACGCCCAGTGGTTCCGCGGATCCGCCGGGAGAATCGAAACACAGCGCAAAAGGACTCGATCCGTTGAGGACGCGTGCGCCTTGAAGCGGTGACTTGTCCGAAGCCGGGATAACATCCCAGGCGCCGAGCTCGCGAAGGATCCCAATCGAGGCGTGGGTGAGCGCGATCTCGCGACCGTCGAAAGCCGGACTTGCCAGTCTTTCCAGGGACTGCCCCTCGACAACCGCCAGTTTGAGCTCGCTGTGGGCAAGCGATGCGGCGAAGGAAAGTCCGACCGGCCCGGCGCCAACGACGATGATGTCGAAGCTGTCGTCAAAGCCGGCCATCAGCATGCCGCCAGCTCGTCGGCTATCTTGGTGAGATGCTGCTGGAATCGAGCCGCAGGTCGTGCATCGATTGCGCTGCGATCCAGCGCCCGCCGCATCGCCTCAAGCGCGTTTCTCACATCGGTTCCTGGCCGGTGAAGCGTCATTTGCCCGCCATATGGTCTGGATTGTCAAGACGTTGGGAGCGACGAGCAGGCTGTCGGTCAGCCCATGCGTTTTCCCTTGTAGGACTGATCGATCAAACCACGCCGACAAAG
Source organism: Mesorhizobium erdmanii (assembly GCF_013170725.1). NCBI lineage: Bacteria > Pseudomonadati > Pseudomonadota > Alphaproteobacteria > Hyphomicrobiales > Phyllobacteriaceae > Mesorhizobium > Mesorhizobium erdmanii. Next base: position 6,088,026 of record NZ_CP033361.1, read on the forward strand.
GCATGGCCTTGATCTGGGTCAGTCGAGGCGCAACAGTCATGCGCCAGCTGACCCATGACGACGCCATGGCGCCAGCCAGCCCCAGGGAGAACCAGGCGCGTCTAGGGAAGGCTGTTTCAGGACTTTTGCGAGATCAGCAATGACCGGCTCGCCATGGAAACGCCGGCGCGAGGGCGGCGGGACACCGAAGCCGACTCCATCATCAGCCGTGGCGTGCGCAAAGGCTCGGTGCCCATATGGAAGCCGAGCGAGGCACGGTTCTTGTCGGCGTCGCAAGCCTGGCCGGTCGGAAAGCTCCACCAGACGCGTGTGGTGATCAGTTTCGCCTGTGCCCCCAGATTATGCTGGGCGATGTCGAGCAGCAGCGGGTCGCGCTGTATGGCGAGCGCTGCCTGGCATAAGGCTGCGTTCGAGATAATGGTCGCTGAGCAAGGGGGGCCGAAGCGGGCCTCTGCCTGCGCATGCTCACCGGCCAGGAATTCGAGACGGCGATCGAAGGCGTGCACCGGGCGAAGTGTGGAGAGCGGTTGATCTGGACGGATATGTGCGCGACGAGATTGTCCAGACGTGTCGCAACACCAAGGCCGCCAGGCGCCTGCTGACGCGATCTCTGAAGAAGGGGGTCTGCCGCCAAAGCGTATGATCACCGATAAAATTGCGCTCCTACAGGGCGGCCCAACGCCAGATCATGCCGAACGTGGAACACCGCTCGCACACAAATTCGGATCCATCGACGCCAGGCAATGGCCGCGTGGGAAGCCGTGGGTGCACGGCCTGCCTGAAAAGCGCGGTGTCGGCCTCCCGCGGGCACATTTCAAACGACGTGACAACGCCATGTCCTGCCATCGCAGAGCGCATCCTCTCCCGACGAGCAGGACTTGGTCATCTCTGTTGGCGGGTTTGTCGAGTTCGCGACACGGCGATGTTCGGCCCGGCGTGCGGCCGCGCTCTCAATTAAGCGATTGAATCAAAGGCAATAAGCGCCGTTCACAGGTTTCCTGTGCAGTTGGCACGTCTCTTGATGTTCTCGTTATGCGGCGGCACACGCCGCTGACCGTGCACTACTGATTCATCCTCTTATCTTGAGTTCTAGGAAAGGAGAAACCAATAAAGTCGGAAATGTCAGCTTATGGTGTGACCGAATTGGCTCCCGAAGAAGCATCTAAAATTGCGGGAGGGATGTTTTGGGCAATAGCTTTCGCGATTTTGGGGACGTTAGGCCTTGCGCTTGTTTGTATAGGTGCAAAAATCCTCGACGAAAAAATCCACTGATTCACCCTCACATTTGAGATAGGAAAGTAAAGCAATGAAATCAGACCTGTCGTCTTATGATGTGACCGAATTGACTCCTGAAGAGGCTTCAGCAATTTCAGGAGGGTTTTGGCAACTAATTTGGGCAGCTGTTACGCTGATAGCCTTTGTAGCTGCAAGCGTAGGGGAAGCGATAGTACGCCAGAAACATTGAACGTAAGTACCAACCAGACAAATGCTTCATACTGAAGATAGATCAGCAGTTCCCCTTTCTTCTGAAATAGCCTGCTACACCGCAGAGAGCATCCTCTCTCGCCGATCAGGGCGATCTTTGGCCATCTACAAGGTGGTTGTGCTCTCTGTGGTTGCGGCATTGTTGTCGTTGCCGTTTATTACCATATCGGTGTCTGTCCAAAGTGCCGGTATCATTCGCCCCACCGTCGAGAAGACGCCCTTGGTCGCGCCCGTCTCCGGACGCATCTCCCGCATCCTTGCCGCTGAAAACGATCTGGTTGCCCAGGGGCAAGAGATCCTCGCCCTCGATGATGGGGTGGTTGAGGAAAAGCTCAGGGCGCTTACAGGCGATATTCGCGCAAAGAGCGATTTTGCCCGTGACCTCGAAACCCTGATCTCCTCCGGCACGCAAGCCAAGGACCCGATCCGCCTCTTGACCGAGACCGCCACGGCCGAGCGCGCCCATTTCCTGAACCTTGTGCGGGAGAACCAGTATGACCGCGGTCATGCGGCTGCGGAACTTCAGCGTGCCAAGCGACTGCTCTCCGCTGCTGTAGCACCGGCAAAGGCCGTTGAGGAAAAGGCCTTCGCACTTCAGAACGTTGAGATCCAGGGCGAGATCCTCGCCCGGCGCAAATTCGCCGAATGGAACCAGCAGCTGTCCGACGTTAACCTGCGCCTTGAGGAACTCACGGCCGCCTTGCATCAGCTTGAGAGCGAACGGGACCTGACTCTCATTCGAGCCCCCGTATCAGGCGCTCTCGAGCAATTCTCGGGCCTCACTTCCAGCAGCTACGTCCAGGCCGGGCAAACCGTCGCTTGGGTTTCGCCGGATGGTGAACTGGTGGCGGAAATCTTCGTTTCTCCCAACGACATCGGCTTTGTGCGCCCCGGCCAGTCGGTGCGTCTGCAAGTGGATGCCTTCAACTACAATCAATGGGGTGTCATTGACGCGACGGTGCTCGACGTGGCGCACGACTTCACGCTGCACGACGGCAGGCCGGCCTTCAAGGTCCGCTGCGCGCTCTCTCGCCGCCATCTCGCCCTCAAGCACGGGGTCATCGGTAACCTGAAGAAAGGCATGACCGTGCGGGCCCGCTTCCTCCTGGGCGACCGCACTGTCCTGGAACTCCTGTACAACGAGGTCGACGATTGGCTCAATCCGCTCCTGGCGAGCCACTGATTCTCCATTCCAAACAGTCAGCGAGCCGCTATGTCGAGCAAGATCATCAAGTTCAAGCAGCGCGACATCACCGATTGCGGTGCCGCCAGCCTTGCTTCTGTCGCGGCCTTCTATGGCTACAAGCTGCCATTGTCGCGTATCCGACAGTATGCCTCGACCGGCCGCTCCGGCACCACTGTGCTGGGCCTCATGGAAGCGGCCCGGAAGCTGGGCTTCGTTGCCAAGGGGGTAAAGGGTGGCTTCGACAGCCTATACAAGATCCCCAAGCCCGCCATCGCGCACGTCGTCGTCAGCGAGGTTCTGCATCACTTCGTCGTAGTCCAGGAGATCAACGCCAGGTGGGTCATCGTCATGGACCCAGCCTATGGTGAAATCCGCAAGCTGGCGCACGCGGAATTCAAAAAGCAATGGACTGGCGCCCTGGTGCTCCTGGTTCCCGCAGACACCTTCAAGCGCCGCGACGAGACCACCTCACCCCTGGGTCGTTTCGCGCGTCTGCTTGCGCCACACAAGGCGGCGATGGCGCAGGCTCTCGCGGGGGCGCTGGTGACGACGATCCTTGGCCTCTCGACTGCCATTTACGTGCAGAAGATCGTCGACCATGTGATTACAGCGGGCAACCGCAATCTGCTCAACCTGATGAGCGTCGCCATGCTCTTGATCCTGGTTGTGCAGATCCTGATCAATCTCCTCAGAAACCGGCTCGTCCTGCAAACGGGGCAGAAGATCGACGTCCACCTGATCCTCGGCTACTACAATCATATCCTAAGCCTGCCTCAGAAGTTCTTCGACAGCATGCGCATGGGCGAAATCATTTCCCGTATGAATGACGCGGTGAAGATCAGGAGCTTCCTGAACGACGTCTCGATCAACATGTTCGTTGACGTGCTAACGGTACTGTTCTCGTTGGGGCTGATGTTCATCTACTCGTGGAAGATCGCCTTGGTCGTGGCGGTTTCCATCCCTTTGTACCTCTCGGTCTATTGGATCATCAACCGGCTGAACAGGATTCGCCAGCGCGCCGTAATGGAGAACGCTGCCGAACTGGAGACACAACTGGTGGAATCACTCGGAGCTGTCTCCACAATCAAGATCTCCGGCATGGAGAGCTTCGCCAACTTCAAGGTGGAGACCCGCTTCATCAAGATGCTGCACTCCGTCTACAGCTCCGGCCTGATCTCGATCTTCGGGGACAGCACCTCGACATTCCTCGCGACTTTATTCACCATCGTGCTGATGTGGTTCGGAACGACACTTGCCCTCGATCAAACCGTCACGCCTGGCGAATTACTCTCCTGCTATACCTTGCTAGGCTATATCACCCGGCCGATTGCCAGTCTGATCCAGACCAACCGGATCGTTCAGGATGCTTTTGTCGCAGCGGATCGCCTGTTCGAGATCTTCGACCTGGAGCCGGAAAGCGGTGGCGGCATCGATGCAGACAAATCCGACATTGGCGACATCCACCTGGAGAAGGTCACGTTCCGATATGGTAGCCAGTTCGAGCTTTTCCAGGATCTTAGCGGCACCTTCCGCCGGGGGGAAATGACAGCAGTGGTGGGGGAAAGCGGCTCGGGCAAGAGCACCCTTGCGGCGCTGCTGCAGAATGTCTACCCGCTTGAAGGTGGATACATCCGGATCGGCCGTTATGCCCTCCAGGACCTGTCGACCGTATCCCTGCGCAAGGTTGTCGCTGCGGTGCCGCAATCGATCGATGTGTTCTCGGGCTCGGTGATCGACAACATCGCCCTTGGCGAGTTCGAGCCGGACATCGAAAAGATCCTCCGAATCTGCGATCAAATAGGGCTGCGGGAGGTGATCGAGCGCTGGCCCGGTGGCTTCCAGGCCTATCTAGGCGAAAACGGTGTACGCCTCTCCGGGGGCGAGAAGCAGCGCCTTTCGTTGGCTCGGGCTCTGTACCGGGATCCGGAGATCCTGATCCTCGACGAAGCCACCTCCTCTCTCGACTCGGTCGCCGAGGCGTTTGTCCTGCGAGTGGTTGAGGATCTGCGTCGGGGCGGCAAGACCATCGTCATCATCTCTCATCGACTCAGCACCATCCGTTGCGCCGACAAAATAGTGGTCTTGGACAAGGGGCGGGTTGTTGCGGAGGGGAGGCATGCTGATCTGCTGACAGCTGAAGGCGCTTACGCTCGCTTGTGGCGGGCGCAAACCGGATCCGGCTAAACAGCTTCCGAGGCGGAAGACCCGTGGGATTTTGTGCACGATTAGGCTTCTCGCATGCCAAATGCTGTTCGGATCGCCGTGCGCATCAGCCAATATTCCAGCGGCAGGCAATCGGGGCGGCGGCACTCGAAGGAGCCGCCGCCCGGCTTGGCACCTATTCGCGGACGAACAGCGACTGGACCCTGGCCCATTGATCGGCGGTGCGGAAGCCGCCGCGATCGGTGTAGCTTTCGGCGGGGAATTTCATCCAGCGCGGCAGCCAGTTGTCGATTTTCTCGCGGCCGTTCTCGCCCGCGAGGCAATCGCGGATGATTTTCTTTTGCGTCTTGACCTTCTCGGCGACATTGCCGTCGGCCACATGCTTGCCGCCGAGATCGGCCAGCATCGAATTGGCGATCTCCCTGTCGCGCAGCAGGTCGAAGAAGGCGTCGTCCGGTTGCCACCACGCACCCATGTCGATGCCCAGATGGTTGCCGAGCGCCTCGACGACGGCGCTGCCGGCTTCGAGCGTCTCGGCCATGACAAGGCTGAGAACGCGCATGACGTCGTCGTCGCAAAGTGCCAGCAAACGGGCGAAGACGGCGGCGAGGGCAAAGGCGTCGCCATTGCCGCCGGCTATCGCGCCGTCCTCGTCGGCCTGCCCAAGCAGCGCAAGAACCTCGCGCCGTCTATCGGCGAATGCGGCTTCGGCCTTGCAGCCGGCTATACTAGCGGCGGTAGCCTCGTTGGCGGTGCGCTGCGGCTCGCGGCGAACCTGCCACAGGCCCGACCCGGTGATGGCATGCGCCACCATCAGGCGCAGCGCGACACAAGGATGGTCGAGCATGGCGCTACGCACGGCGCCGTGGCGGTGCAGATCGACATAGTTCTGCATCGGCAAGGTGAGTTCCGGCCGCGACGGCTTGGCGGGGGTTTCATCGGGCTCGCCGCCCTCGCCTTGCGCGCGGGCGCGGCGAGCCTCCTTGCGCGACAGCCAGCCCTCGTGGCACTCGACCGCGCCGCGATGCGAGACTGAGATGAAGACCTTGCCGCCCCTCTTCCTCGGCGTCTTTTCGTGGTCCCAGGACTGGAAATGCTGCCCCGGCTCGAGCACGGTCACCTCGGGCCAGCCGGCTTCCAGATAGGCGTCGCGTCTGGCGGCGATGGCCTCGTTCTGCTTTTGCCAGAACAGGTCGGCATCGGCGAAATAGCTCTCCTCGCCGAACAGGTCACAGACGATCAGGCCGGGATACTCCTCGATGGGGAACAGCGCGACCTTGGTGGAAATCGACTGGCCGCCGAACAGCCATTGCTTCAACTGGTGACCGCGCGGCGCGAATTGCTGCGGATCGGCATAAAGCGCCAGCCAGTCCTTCTGCTGCGCCTTGGAAGCCATGGTCAGATGGCGCGCCGTCTCGGCGTCGATGTCCTCGCGCCGATAGGCCTCGCGGATCTTGGGAAGCAAGTCGCCGAGCGCCAGAATGCGTTTGACCAGGAGCTCGGTGATGCCGAAAGTGGCGGCGATGTCGGCAACGCCGCGGCCCTCCTTGATCAGCCGCGAAAACGTCTCCCACTGCGACACTTCGTCGGGATCGAGCCGGGCGAAGTTTTCGATCAGCGAGGCCTCGAGCGCGCCGGCGTCGTCGCCGTCTTCCATGACGGCGCAGGGCAAGGCATTGCGCTGGCCGCGCTCGTCGGCGAGCGACTTCGCGGCGAAATAGCGCCGCCGCCCGGCGACGATCTCGAAGCCTTCCGGCGTGCCGTTGGGCCGCACCAGAAGCGGCACCAGGACGCCGCGCGCGCGAACCGACGGCAGGATGTCCGACACGTCGGGCGCGCGTTTGGAATGGCGCATGTTGAGCGCGGAAATGCTGAGCCGGTCGAGGGGAATGTGGGCAAGCTGCATGGTTGGTCTCCTTCAGTCTGGGGTTGAGTTGTCCGCCGCGAGGCCGCAGGCCGAGCGGGGGACGGTTTTCCGCGCCTAGCGGCGCGTCTGGTCCGCCGTGTTGGGCGGAAGCTTGGAATGTGCGTTGCCAAGGGCTTCTTCTGCCTGTCGCAGCAGCCGCTCGTCCTCGGTGATGTGGCAGGACAGCCGAGCGGCTTCGGCATAGACGGAGAGCGGAAACTCGGCTTTGAAATAGCGGTCGCGCTCGATGCCGAGGTCGAGCCGCCCTTTGACGCTTGCAAGCTCGGCAAGGCTGACGCTGCCGAGTTCCGGGAAGCCGAAGCCGAGGTCGCACAGGCCGAACATTGTGTCGCCGTCGGCGTCGAGTTCGGTGAGAAGCCAGGTTGCTGGCCCGGTCGGATCGAAAAGTTTGACCACCGGGACATGGTCGGTTTCGGTGTCGGTTGCGCCATTGGCGAGCAGCCGGACGCGACGGTCGTCGGTGATCAGGATCATGGGAAAACTCCTCTCAAAACAGGTCGAGTTGAATTCGGGCGTTCGGCGGGAGAAAGATTCACTGGATCTTTCTCTGATCCGCTATCGAGCGGCTTCTGCGCCGCGCGCGGGCGCATCGGCGCGTCCGCCAGAAGGGCACGCCTTGCGGCGTCGGCTCGGTCTGCAGGGTGTCGGGATTGCGCGCTCATGCCGCGATCTCGTCTTGTTGCGCGCCTTCGGCCTCGGCGTTAAAGCCGAGAAGAAAATCGGCCGCCTTGGAGGCAAGGCTGGCGGCGCGGAAGATGGCGCGATTGTCCTCGCGCAGCACCTTCAGCCATGCGCCGACATAGTCAGCATGGCGCACGGTCGGCTCGATGCCGAGGGTCGAGCAGACAAAGGCAGCAGTGATTTCGGCAACCAATTCCTCGCGCGCATAGGTCTTGGAACCGAAGGCGCCGGAGAGGTCGCGCGCCAGCCGCGCCGGGTTGCCGGTCCAGTGGCCTAATTCATGGAAGCAGGTGCGGTAATAGTCGATCTGCTGAAAGAATGACGGCTGCGGCGGCACCTGAATGAAGTCGCTGCCCGGCATGTAGAAAGCGCGATCGCCGCCGATGCGGAAATCCGCGCCGCTTCCTCGAATAAGCGCCTCGGCCTGCGGGATGATCTCGCGCTCGGGCAGCGGCTCGGCGGCGGCATGGAGATGGTGGGGCAGCCCGTCGCACTGCGCGACATTGAAGACGGTGAAGCGCTTCAGAAAGGGAACGGCGTGCGGTTCGTCGCCATCGGTCTTGGCGCGCTCCTTCTCGCCCTTCGGGACGAAGCGGTCGGCATGCACGATGGTTGTGCCGTGCTCGCCCTTCCGGACATTGCCGCCAAGGGCAAACGCCTGCCGGAAGGTCAGCCAGTTCTGGCTGGCATAGCTGCGCTCGAAGACGGCGCCCCACAGAATGAGGATGTTGATGCCGGAATAGCGGCGCCCGGTGGCGGCATTGCTCGGCAGGCCAAGGCCGGCCTTTGCGCTGCCCCATGGCTTGACCCACGGCACGGTGCCGCGCTCCAGTTCGGCGATGATGCGATCGGTGATCTCCTGATAAAGGCTGGCGCCGGGGCGCCCGTCCTTGCCTGCGCCGGCCTGCCGGCAGGCGGAACGCTTGTTGTTTGCACGCATCGTCTGGTCCTCCGCTCTTCAATCGCGCGCCCTCCCCCGGAAAGCGGGGTGGGCGGCGAGAACGACCGGAAAGGTCCGCCGTCGGAGGCAGACCGCATTCGAAGGACCGGAACGAAGAGGAGGACCCTGAGCGGCAGCGAAGGGTTGCGGGATGCCGCGGCGGACCTAGAAGGGAGAGCCGCCCACCGCGCGTCACCGGGGGATGGCCAACAGACAGACCACGCCGGCCAACGGCCGGCGGCCATCAGCAGGCGAAAGGCTGCATGCGCCAGGGGGCAAAGCCGAATGGCCGAGACCGCCTGAGGCTTGCCGAAGAAAAGCGGGCTCGGTTCACGAGCACCCGGCGCGCGCCTTCAGGCGCGCGGGCGCCACTCAGGTCCGCGACGACCGTAGCTTTGATCTCGGGGGGATGCGCGTGCAAATGTCGGCACGCGCTTCGGAATGCACCCTCGAAGACATCGTGATAGCTCCTTGGGAGCGACGCGAGCATCGGTGCCCCATCTGTGTCATGGTTGCTCCGAGGCGGACGCCGAGTCTCTCTCCCGGACCTTCGCCCGCCCACCGAAATCCCTGCTTGCCCTCTTCCTGTGCTGGCCGCACCGTCGCCTATCGAGGCCCCGGCGACGTGGCAGTGCCCAAACGCACGCCCAAGGTGAAGACCCAGCCGCACACCGGATGTTCAGTCAAGCGCAGCCCCGTTCCGGTAAGAGAGGCGGGTCAGCATGTCCTGACGAACAAGCCCGTTGCTTCGACGGCAAAACCATGACTCAATGGGCGTGGGGATGCGGCGGCGTCCGGAGCAACGGAGGCAATACGAGGTTTCAGAGTTGCTGACCAGGTGATCGAGGAGGCGGCGCCTGGTCTACAAGCTGCGCTAGGGGATGATATCGCAGAAAGCTGCGACCGTTTTGCGTGTGCAAAGAGCCGTGCCCGGCGATGTATATTGCGTGATTCGCGACCAATATACATCGTCAAGCGTATGCCCTGCCGGCAGGTGCCCACGATACGTCCTGTTCCTCTTACGACCCGCCCGACGAACTGTCCGGCCTCGGCGTGCTGATGGGCAGCGCAAACCAGGTCGATTTCGAGAGCGGCATGGCCGCGCTGAAGCTGGATTTTCGCCTGTCGAAGGTAGGCGCGCTCGCTGCGTCGGCAGCTGGCATTCCAGATTCGAACAGCGTGGTCGGGGACACCAAGACACTCTCCTTGGGAGGCCTGCTCCATTATCTCTGGCACGAGGCGGAGCTGACGGTCTGGACCTCGCGATGGGCTGGCAAGAGGCATTGGTGGGACATGCGTTGGCACCTCGTCGAGGCCGCGGGCCAGATGAGGGTCAAGGGCGGAGCGCGACATACTGTTCGTGCCCGAGCCGTTCCGGTCCGCCGACAAGATTGCGATCGAGAAAAGGCGCGGCCAGGCGCTTGCTTCCGCGCTGCCCCCGAAGAGCGGCCCCAGAAAGCTGATGATCCTGGTCGGCGAGGTCAAGGAGTTCGCCCCGGCTCGCAGCGGTCACAAGCTGATCGTCAAGCACATGCCGGGGTTCGTGTTCCTGTTGGACGAGAGTCTTCATCGTCGGCTTCAAACCCGTTTTGAAACCGGGATGGCACTCTGGGGCGCGGATGAGGCATCGCATTTGATCGCGGTTGCCACCTTCGGGTTGACTTCGGCGGGGCTGGCGGTGATCGAGGAAATGGCCCGTCATGGTGGTGGCGGAGAATTGGGTGCCGTAGGACTCCGCCTATGAAAAGAAGCTGGTCGACGCCCTTGCCAAGACAGGGGAGCGAAGCGTGAAAGGACCGCGCTTCAACCTGCCTATGGACAAGCCAACCGCGACGGCGATATTGCAGATACAGCCGCGGCCGGTTGGCCTGTATGTCGTACCCCCTCCTCCGATGGTGCGTACCAGGAAACGCTGGGCGAACTGATCGCATCGCGACCGGAGTTTGATTCCTGGATCTGGCGGACGGCCGATCGTGAGATGCCGACTTTGCCTGGTCGGCAAGACGTGGGCCTATCATATGATGGTAGGCACCCTTCGCGGACGCTATTGCAGCATGATTCGCAGGCCGGCGAGTATTTTCAGGTGCTCGCTTGAGCGGATCTTCCCAGCAAATGATGTGTGCGACCTGGATCACGAAGGGCCTCCCAGTGCAGCACGTGCGAGCGATCCTTGCAGCTCGCAAGTTGGGCGGGTCAAGCCATGTTCACAGCGGCCAGTCAGCCGCCTCATCGCCTCAGGCGCGCAAGAAAAAGGCCGGGCTTGCAAAAAGCTCAAGACTGTTCGGCTGGCCGTCGATTCCGGCCGACTGCTCGGCCGTTAATTTCACATAATTTCACATTCCAAATAAGACACAAAATTCGGCCCATAGCTGACGGCCGAAACGCGTCTAGGCATTGGGATGCGCCGCAATGCGGGCCAGGCTTCCGGGTCGATTCCAAATCTTCTGGCTCTTCGGCCGTCCGCTCATCCGTCTTGACCAGGACGAACCTACAGCCTATCTCACCGCCACGTTAGCACTCCCAACTGGCGAGTGCTAACCCAGGCTCCGGCAACGAAGAACCGTTCAACCTCTGCACCAGGGATATCCAAAATGGCAAAGTCGAATTTCCGGCCGCTTCATGACCGCGTGGTCGTTCGCCGGGTCGAATCCGAATCCAAGACCGCCGGCGGGATCATCATCCCGGATACGGCGAAGGAAAAGCCGCAGGAAGGCGAGATCATCGCCGTCGGCTCCGGCGCCCGCGACGAAGCCGGCAAGCTCGTGCCGCTGGACGTAAAGGCCGGCGACCGCATCCTGTTCGGCAAGTGGTCGGGCACCGAAGTCAAGCTCAATGGCGAAGACCTTCTGATCATGAAGGAATCCGACATCATGGGCATCATCGGCTGACACGCCGCCGCCTTTCATCCGCACCATCCAATCTGAATTCGGGCGAAATGCCCAGGAGTTAAACATGGCTGCCAAAGACGTAAAATTCTCCCGTGATGCCCGTGAGCGCATGCTTCACGGCATCAACATCCTCGCCGACGCGGTGAAGGTGACGCTCGGCCCCAAGGGCCGCAACGTCGTCATCGACAAGTCGTTCGGCGCCCCGCGCATCACCAAGGACGGCGTCACCGTCGCCAAGGAAATCGAACTTTCCGACAAGTTCGAGAACATGGGCGCGCAAATGATCCGCGAAGTCGCTTCGAAGACCAATGACATCGCCGGCGACGGCACCACGACCGCGACCGTCCTGGCGCAGTCGATCGTCCAGGAAGGCAACAAGGCGGTTGCCGCCGGCATGAACCCGATGGATCTGAAGCGCGGCATCGACCTCGCGGTTAGCGACGTCGTCGCGACGCTGATCAAGAACGCCACGAAGATCAAGACCTCGGAAGAGGTTGCCCAGGTCGGCACAATCGCCGGCAATGGCGACGAGTCGGTCGGCAAGATGATCGCGGAAGCGATGCAGAAGGTCGGCAATGAAGGCGTCATCACGGTTGAGGAAGCCAAGACCGCCGAGACCGAACTCGAAGTCGTCGAAGGCATGCAGTTCGACCGCGGCTATCTCTCGCCCTACTTCGTCACCAACGCCGACAAGATGGTTGCCGAGCTCGAGGACGTCTACATCCTGCTCCACGAGAAGAAGCTCTCCAATCTGCAGGCCATGCTGCCGGTCCTGGAAGCCGTCGTGCAGACCTCAAAGCCGCTGCTGATCATCTCGGAAGACGTCGAAGGCGAGGCTCTGGCCACGCTCGTCGTCAACAAGCTGCGTGGCGGCCTGAAGATCGCCGCCGTCAAGGCGCCGGGCTTCGGTGATCGCCGCAAGGCCATGCTGGAGGACATTGCCATCCTCACCGGTGGCCAGGTCATCTCGGAAGACCTCGGCATCAAGCTCGAGAACGTCGGCCTCAACATGCTCGGCCGCGCCAAGAAGGTGTCGATCTCCAAGGAGAACACCACCATCGTCGACGGCGCCGGCAAGAAGGCCGAGATCCAGGGCCGCGTTGCCCAGATCAAGCAGCAGATCGAAGAGACCACCTCGGACTACGACAAGGAGAAGCTGCAGGAACGTCTCGCGAAGCTCGCGGGCGGCGTTGCGGTGATCCGCGTCGGCGGTGCGACGGAAGTCGAAGTCAAGGAAAAGAAGGACCGCGTTGACGACGCTCTGAACGCGACCCGCGCGGCCGTGGAAGAAGGCATCGTTGCAGGCGGCGGCGTCGCCCTGCTGCGCGCTTCGCTGAGCATCAACGCTGTCGGCGCAAACTCCGACCAGACTGCTGGCATCGCCATCGTTCGTCGTGCGCTGCAGGCTCCGGCCCGCCAGATCGCGGCCAACGCCGGTGCGGAAGCCTCGATCGTTGCCGGCAAGATCCTTGAGAACAAGGGCACGACCTTCGGCTACAACGCCCAGACCGGCGACTATGGCGACATGATCGCCATGGGCATCGTCGATCCGGTCAAGGTCGTGCGCACGGCTCTGCAGGACGCGGCCTCGGTCGCCGGTCTGCTGGTCACCACCGAAGCCATGATCGCCGAGGCTCCGAAGAAGGAGTCGGCCGGCGGCGGCGGCATGCCTGGCGGCATGGGCGGCGGCATGGGTGGCGGCATGGGTGGCATGGGCGGTATGGACTTTTAATCCAGCCGATCTGGCTTCACATACGCGAAAGGGCGGCGATGCCGCCCTTTTCCTTGAAGTCGGATCCGGCCGGAAATGTTCAGGGCGTAGTAGAGATGGTCGTGAAAGAGGACAAGGAGAGCGCGGGCAAGGATGCGGCGGAGAGCCGCTGGCCGTGGCTTCGGAGACACCAACGTCCGGCCTCGGTTCGTCTCGAGAAGGGATGACCGACCACTTCGTTTTTCGCCAGCACGAATGCGGCAGCTCCTTACAATCGCGGTAATTCGGATCGGCACGGGGCGGCGCTCCGACCCTCAGGGGCTGTGTCCGTCGGTGCAAGGCCTATCGCTCAGCGGCGCTCAAGCCATCGGCTTTCGAAAAGCGCGGCGACGCTTCGTCTCAACGACTATGCCGGTCGGGCTGTCGGCCGTATTCTTCGCCCTGTACCCGGCGGTTCGCTTCGGTTTTGGTTTGGGTGGCGCTCGAGGCTCTACCCTTGGCTCCGGCGTTTGCTTGGCCTCTTGTTTGTGCTTGCGGGCCCTCAGCAAAGCCTTGGCGGTCGCCGCGTCGGCATCCGAGACCACGCCGGCCGGCTTGCCATCGAGATCGACCCGTGCGGCGCCGGCATCCAGTCTCGCCAAGTATTTGGCCATCCTGGTATACGCCAGCAGGGCTCTCCTTAATTCATCATCAGACAGTTCGCCGTCAAGCACGCGAATGTCATGATGGATGCCGATCTTGAGCGGCCTGGGCGCTTTCGGATTGAACGCCGCGGGCCACTTGGCCGATAGATAGCGGAAAAGCTGTGCAGGCGATTTGCCTCGGCTGGCGCTCAACATGGTAAGCTTCGCCCCGATTGTTTTCGTTTCCGATTCGGACCTTTCCTAGCACTGACATATGCAATGTTTATGGAAAAATGCGTTCGTCCCGCATGGCAAAGCAGTGGGTGCTCACGGTTGGGCAGACGAAGCAGCTGCTGCGCGAGCAGGACCGGCACCAATCACGCGGAGCCGTCCCGGTCGAGTTCATAGCCAAGACAGTAGGTGGAAAGCGCTCTTGCCCCATCTCACCGCCAGACCTTAGCCTTGGCAGCGTATCTGAAACGCCAGTAGCGAAAAAGACGCGACGGCCACCGCCGAGCCCGCCGGCGAGTAGGGCGCCGAAAGCGTCGCGGCTCCCCTCACCCGTTGGGCCGTTCCGTTCTACATCTTGGGGCCGGAAATCATGCGAATGGCCGCCAAAACGGTTCCACCGCAGTCCGGCGTCGGGCGTGCAATTAGGTCGACACCCGTGGCGGAGATTGCCGCGACGTTCACCGGGGTTACTCGCTCAGAGGTCTCGGCAATTGTACGTCGCCAACCATCGCCACAGCTTGGGCAAGCTCCCTTGGTCGACACCGCGTGCTATTACCAGCACCACCACGATTTCGCGGGAGCTGGTCGCGCTTGCGGCAGGCCGAAGCATTTGTCTCAACTATCTCATGGTCAGCCTTCTCTTTGCATCAAAATCTCGTCGTCCGCAGCGAGTGTTTGACGCCAAAGTTGCTGACCCAGGAGACAATCTTTAGTGCCGAAAACTGGCCGGTCTTTGGTTGGAACGGTGGCCGGCTTCATACCAGACTGATGGCTGGTGTTTTGCGTACCGGCTGCGACGGGGAGCTGGTCGGGGTTCCGCAGCCCGATTGGGGCGGTTCAGGATCCCGATTCCGTCGTCATTGGCGGTCAGCTGCTTGCTGCTTAACCCTTGCCTCCCGATCCCAGCGTGAACGGTTAGCGCAATCGAGCTTGGGCATAAGCGAGGCTTGTCATGCCAATCCGCAGGGCTGTGGAAATGGCGACGGAGCCCCTTACCGCAAATTTTTACGCCTACCTATTTGTCTAACTCGCCAATGCCATGCGGATATGGTTGCGCGTGGCCTCGTAATCGGGCTCGCCGGCAAAATCGACGGCTTGATTGGCATGCTCCAATGCCAAATCAGGCTGCTTGGCGTTGAACAGCTCAATTGCAAGATTGTTGTGGGCCGGCGCATGACGGGGATCGATATCGAGGGCCTTCTGATAATGAGCGATGCTCTGCTCAGGCTTCTCCAACTCGGAATAGGCAAGACCCAAGTTGCTCTGCAGGTCCGCATGTGAGGGAACGAACTCAGCGGCAGCAAGGTAAGCTTCAATTGCAGAAGACGGGTTTCCGGCTGAGAGAAGGATATTGCCTTTCTCCAGCAGAGCTCGCCATTCTTCCGGCTTGATCGACAGAGCGCGATCAAGATCGGAAAGCGCTCCTTGTGTATCACCGAGACGTTTACGGAGACCTGCCCGGTTCAAATGCGCCTCGTAGTAAGGCGGGCAGAGCTCGATCGCGCGCGCATATGCATTTGACGCGTGAACTTCACGGCCCGGGACTTTGCCGAGGAGATTTCCAAGATCGTTCTGGTATTCGCCATAATAAGGATCAACGGCGATGACATCGCCAAGCTTTCTCTCCGCGAGAGAAAGTTCGTTTACAAGCTCGTATACCTGACTGATGTTATACATCAAAATTGACTGATGGAGTTTGAAGCGATTGTCGCCATATATCTCTGACATTGTCGCCTTACCTTCCGTGCAAAGCTGGAGGGCTTCGTCAAATTGACCCTGCCTTGCCTTGATATAGGCATAGGCGTTTTCCGCGAAAACCTTTATGTAGTGGTATTTCTCGTGATATTTGAAATCCCGCTCAATAGTATCGATGTTTCGCAGCGCGTATTGTTCCGCCAATGGAAGGTTCACTGGCTGTTGATATCTGGCATAGGTCATTGATTGGGCGTAAAGCACCGTAGGCGTGTAGCGGCTTGATGGGAATTTCGAGTAGAAAAGATCGAGATAGGGAACCGAGACGCAGCCGCAGCCCAAGCTGTAGAGAACAAACGCTGCATTGATGAAAACCGCGTTGACCGCATCGTTTCCTGTTCCGTAAACGCGCAGCTCGGGATCCGCAAACATTTCGCCGAAATAGCTGAACCAAGTGTCATAAAGCCCAATGCTCTTAAGAATTTCGCTTGGCTCCGCAATAAGCTCGAGCCGCTTGAATTTGTTCCGAACAGACAAGGCGTGGAATGTCACCAAGGGTGACTTTCCGGCAAGATGTTTTTCAATTGCGGCCCGATGCATTTCTGCATGCAGACTGTCAGCATACTCCCGATCAAATGTCTCATAGTTGCGTTGGGCGATTAGATCGGTCGGGTTGCAGTCTGCTTCCACATAGGATCGAAGCATCTCGCTGCGTTCCTCAGGGCTCAGGCTCGCCAGGTGCAAGTCGATAGCAGCATTGGAGGTCAAGTATCCAACAACTGGCATGCCGGCCTGATTGCAGGTGATCAGAGCGCGAAGGAGTAGCGGATTCCCGCGAGCCGCCTCAAAAATCAACCGCCGCTTCTGTGGTGCCATGTCAGGTTTAAAGAGACCGGCGAGTTCATCGATCGAATAACAGCCGAAGTTGACTTCACAGGCCCCTTCAATGAACACGGAATTGGAATGGTCCACGAGAACAAAGCGGAAATGGCGTTCGCTGTCGAGCCGCCGCAACACTTTCACCAGGTTGACGGCCGTAGGTGACATCTCTGAAGCTCGATCGATGACCAGCACACAGCGGAGACCGCTTCGGCTAGCATATTCGAGCAGATATTCGGCGAGCCCCACGAGCAGCTTGTTCTGATATTCGTGATGGTAGAACCGTGTTCGCTCTTCCTTGCTCGATGTGTTGGTGAGGTCTTTTGGAACGGTAAAGGCGGCGCTGGAGAGAAGCGGAAACAGGCGCTTAAGCGATTGCTGGTGCTTCTCGATCAGGTGCGGGCATTCTTTGGTCGTCCATTCCAAAGCCGCATCAACCAGGTTTTGGAATCCCGCGAGATAGCCGCCACGTTGCCAATCACCATCAGCAAACTCGACATTAGATCCACAGTCTGCAAGAGCTGTCGCGACCGTGGCTCGAGGAGCCATGCCTTTGTCAGCCTTGAGCACGGTTATTGTTGAGGCGCCAACCGCCTCCGAAATCAACGCCAAAGCGTGCGACTGTACAAAATCGGCCATATTGCTCGCCTTCTTGGTTGAGGGAGGGTGGCGCATTGCCACCCTCCCAAGTCATCAGACCGTGCCCGTGTACGGCGTGGTCGTACGGATGACCGTGGTGGTTTCTGCGATCTTCTTCTTCATGGTGCATTCCTTTCTCGTGGTTGGCGGATGCTACTCAGTGATGTTGCCGTACGCCGGCTTGCTGCGGTCAGCACCCTGCAAGGATGAACAGCAACTTTCGTGCCGCGCGTGTAGCGTCGTCGAAGAACCTCCGAAATTCCATGAGCGTTCTCAATTGCTTGGATAAAAGGTTTGTCGCGCCGCTCCACCCTCGGGGCGGCAGAATTGTCGTGTGTGGGACAAAAGTTGGCTACTTTCGGCGGTGCAATTCGCTGGGACAAACTGCCCGCCCATACGGCCGCCGGCGTGCGACGCGATTGAGGCCGCAGGCGTGAGCCTGCTCTATAGGCGGTACGCGGCCCGCTGGTTACATCTGCTGAAAACAAGACATACGGCCTGCCTGCCAGCATGAAACGGCATCCATATCAGGACAATCGACCGCCTCGCTAACAAGGATGAAGCCATGCAGCTCCATGATCGCTGAGAGGTCCCGGAGGGGACCGCGCCCAAGCGACCAGGCGGATCGCAGTGCATCTGCCGCCGCTTCAATTTGATCCGTTGATTGAGAAGACGGATCAAAATCAAGGGCTGGGAGATCGAGCGATGGCATATCAATGAAGCGCTCCAAATATGCGACGACATCGCTAGCCCACTCAAGCCGACGAGCGATGCGCTTGCGATGGTACAATTCGACTCGCTTTAAACTGCCAAAACGGCGCGATGCCCGCGCCGGATCGTTGTCTTGGGGTAGTGAAAAACGCCGGCGGCTGCTCAGTCACGGCTATGATGCGGCCGAATGTTTCCCCACTCGGGGCGGAGAGACCGCTTTCTATCCGGGATACAGCCTGCTTTGTCACGTTCAAGAGTTCGGCGAATGGCTCAATCTGTAGCCCGCGAGCTTCCCGCGCCTCGCGGATTCGCTCGGGGATAACCCGAGGCAGATTCCGCCTGTCTGAAGAAAATAGATCATCCATTGCTGCTGCGCTTTATGCGCCTTCCTTCTTGGCGCTCTCTTCGAGCGCTTGGGCAATATGGTCCTTCAGGCGAAGCTTTGCCCCAGCGTCGGGCACCGTCGATCCCACCGGAACCTCTACGCCACGTTTAGCCACTTCCTCAAGAACATGCGGGGCTGGACGCGCTCTTCAAATGGCCGCTCTACCAGGCCGCCACCGTTCTCGAGCAACGTCAGCGCCAGCGCGGCCGCAAGATCTACAGCCTGCACGCGCACGAGGTGGAATGCATCGGCAAGGGCAAGGCGCATGCGTCTTATGAGTTCGGGGTGAAGGTGTCGGTGGCCACCACGCTGAAGCGTTCCAGGGGCGGCCAGTTCGCCCTGCATGCAAAGGCGCTGCCCGGCAATCCCTATGACGGCCACACGCTTGCAAGCGTCATCCCCGACATGGAAAAGACCATCGGCAACGAGATCGGCCGCATCCTCGCCGACGCCGGCTATCGCGGCCACAACGCACCGCAGAGCCACAAGCTCAGGTTCTTCACCAGCGGCCAGAAACGCCGCGTCACCCCAGCCATCAAGCGCCAAATGCGGCGGCGCTCGGCGGTCGAGCCCGTCATCGGCCACATCAAGAACGAACACCGCATGGACCGCAACTACCTCGCCGGCCAGCAGGGCGACGCCCTCAACGCCATCCTGGCCGCCGCCGGCTACAACTTCTCCCTCCTGCTCAACTGGTTCAGGCTGCTTTTGTGGCTTCTCATCGCAGCCCGCCAAAGTCAGCCAAACGAGATCGAAGCCTGACCAATCTCATTGTTCACGGTCGACGATCTCAGGTCAACTGAATTACAGCTTACCCCACCGCTTTTCAGCAGCTTTCTTCGCAATCTCTGCCCGGCGCTCTGGCGTCATGTTCTCGGCGCGCTTCTTGCCGCCCTTTGAGCCAAGCGCCTTGGCGGCAGGGTCTTTGCCGTCGTCAACGTCCTCGGCTTCATCGCCAGTGGCAATGCGCATGACGCGGACGGCGTTGCCGATCACGTCGGTGGGGCGCTTCTGTCCTTTAGGTCCCGTGGGCATTAGCTGGCCTGCACCAAAGAGTTTTCCTTCAAAGCATCCAGGGCTATCTTGATGATGCGATCATCAAACAGCCGCAACTTCCGCTCAGCCGCATCCTCGCCACCGGGCCATTTGGGCAGGGCAGCCCTGATCTCATTCACTTGGGGGGCAACCTTTTCGTGGCGCATCAACCAATCGACGGTCGCAAGCAACTCCATCCCCAGGGGAGACTCGAAGCCGTCGATAAGCTTGCTGGTGGCCTCCAAAGCTGATCGATATGGCTTTGCTTCAGCGGTAGAAAAGTAGGCAGAGACGCGTTCCTTTCGCTCATCATCAAAATGAATTGGCTCAAAGGGGCCGGCATCACCAAGTCGCTTATCGCAATGTAAATAGCTTCCATCCAGAGCATTCAGCATATGCTTCATCTTGTCCGAATACGGCCCATATTTATTGGCTCCGAATTCGAATTTCATCTCATCCAAGCCCTCTCGGTTCGCGAATCTCTCCACGAAATAGCCAAGTTTCTGAACTTCCAGCAACGAGCACTGGATTCCAAGAATACAATATCTCCTAACAAGTTCAGCTATCAGCGCTCGCGCTGGAGTCAACTTATCTACGCCGGCACGCTTGGCCACGTTCTGGTATTGTCGGGTCGGCTCGTAAACAAGAACTTCGACATCATTTAGCGAATCAAGCTTAGACAGGATTATCTCGCGAACTTCAGGCCAATCTAAGCCGCCGTTGCCAGCACCCAAAGGTGGAATAGCTATGGATTTGATGTTGTTATGTTCCACGACAGCTTTAAGATCGTCCAAGCCCTTTGCTATCCATTCGATCTTAGATGGATATCGCCAGTGCGCCTTAGTGGGAAAGTTGATTATCCATTTCGGGCCATAGAGGTCGTTCCGCTCCGTAACGAACATCTCGCCAAGCCGCACGCGCTTATCCTCACAAGCGGCTTCGTAAAGCTTGAAGTTTTCGGGGAATGCCTCTTTGAACATCAAGGCGACGCCCTTCCCCATCACGCCGACGGTGTTGACGGTGTTCACCAGAGCTTCAGTGTCAGCTTCAAGTAGGTTGCCACGGACAAACTTGACCATCAGAGGAACCATCTCCTTTCTGCCAGGACCTTCACCTTAGCGCCTGCTTTCGCGGCGGCAGCCTCGATCTCGGCTTTTGCGTTTTCGTCATAGCAAACGATGCCAAGCAGGGCAGTGAGC
This sequence comes from Mesorhizobium erdmanii, assembly GCF_013170725.1. NCBI lineage: Bacteria > Pseudomonadati > Pseudomonadota > Alphaproteobacteria > Hyphomicrobiales > Phyllobacteriaceae > Mesorhizobium > Mesorhizobium erdmanii. The sequence continues at coordinate 6,108,401 of NZ_CP033361.1, forward strand.
GGAACGTGCTTATATACAAGCGCTTCAGCCTGATATTTCTCGAACTTGTCGATGTCATCTTTCTTGAAATCGCGCGCTTGCAGGGTCAGCCAGATAATCCAGTTCAGATCGGCCAAATCGTCCGAGAACTGCGCCAACTTCAGATAGGCGTGCCGGTCGGTAAACACAAACGGAACCTCTAACTTGGCCAGGTGATGCAGCGAAGATACGAGGATCACGATGTCTCGCATCGAGCGCTGCTTGATGCCGTTGTAACCCGTCTTGATGTTGTAGAGCATCGGGCTATAGGGTGTGAAATAGAACGGAACGTAGTCGCTCAAAGTGCCGCCCGGATCGATCGGAACCGCCTTGTCAGCGCGCTTCTGGATCAGCTCCGGATTCCCGATCTCGATATATTTCTTGCCTTCCATGGTTGCGCGGCAGTGGCAACCATCAGCCAGCACTGGTCCGATATTGTCCCTGTGGACAATCCGAAAAATGAGCGCTTTCTCTGGGTTGAGGTCTTTGGACATGATTCGCGCGTATGCTGCCACATGCTTAGCGGCAAGCACAGCCCGGAATGGTCGCCGTGGCTACACTGCTGACAAGATTTCAAACTGAGACACTTCTCTATTCGGCGTGTTGAGGTCAAGCGCTATCGGGCTTTTCAGTCTCCGGCATTTTGACGTCTTTCGCAGGGCCTTGCTTCTCTGCGGGATCGGCGTTTCGCCCTCCCAGTATGGGGTCAGAAGAACGAGGCGGCCCAATCTGCCAAGCGTCCTGATCGCACTGTCTCTCTCCTTCCCGGCCTCCTGGATCAGATGGCTGACGCCATGGTTTCCCGCGTCCAGCGGAACTCGGCGCCGTCCAGCCACATGCGATGCATGATGACCGCCAGGCGACGTGCCAGCGCGACAATTGCTTTGCGCATCCCGCGCCGCTTGGCGACGTTCATCGCCCAGGTCTTGAGCCACGACCATTTCGTCACGCGAGTCATCAGCGTTTGGGCAGCCTCATAGAGCAACGTCCGCATCATGCCGTCCCCGCACAGGGATATGCATCCAACGCGCTTGCTTTCCCCGGACTCGTTGAGCTTCGGCGTCAGTCCCAGGATGGGCCCCACCGCCTTGGAGTTGCTGAACCGCTGCGGAATGTCGATTGTCGCGGCATAGGCGAGCGCCACAACAGGGCCGACACCGGGAACCGTAATCAAGCGCTGGCAGGTCGCATCATTCCTGGCGATCATGAGCACTTTTTTGTGCAGGCGAGCAAATTCGGCACGCAGCTTCCGCCTGGCGGCCAGCAGCGGTTCCATGATTTCTTCGAGATCGGGCATGCCTTCGACGAGCTCGCGAGTGCGCTCCTCGAACTTCACCGTTCCCACAACACCGACCTTGAGGCCAAAGTCGCGCAGAAGGCCGCGGATGTCATTCTCGATGGCGATTGCCTTGCCTTGCAGTAGCTTGCGGGCTGTTAGGAGTGCCCGCCGCATCTGGCTCGTGAGCGTTTTCACATGCACCGGGCGGTACAGGTTGACCCGCATCATCTGCGCGATGCCGCGCGCATCATTGCGATCCGTCTTGTTCGGCTGCGCCTTCAAGAACGCTTTCACATGGCGCGTCTCGATGCAGATGACCGGCAACCCGGCCCTGGCCAGCCCCTCGAAAAGCCATTGCGACAACGGCCCAGCCTCGAGGCCGACCCGTTCAATATTCAAGGCAGCATGCTTCAGCACGGCGAGGAGATCGTCGGGATGGCTGACCACCTTCACCTCACGCCAGATCCTGCCGGTTTCATCAACGATGCAAACGGCAGTCTCACCGCGACATCGAGACCGATAAAGTACTTCATGCTGCGCTTCCTTCCTGATGCTTGTGGCTGTTTGGACAGACCACGTTCTATCATCAGCTCGAAGCGCAGCACCTTCCTGCTTCACCATTGAAGAAGGGGCGCAAGCCGAATACCCCATCTACCCCTAATGCGCTGCACTGGCCTGACGCACTACCTGCCGCTGTATTTACCCGAGATCGACCGCCTCCGGGGGAACAGCCGCAGCGACTGGTTCTTCGCTTTCCTCCATGCCTTTCCTACCCCGGCAAGCATCACGGCACTGACGAAGGAGGAGTTTGTGACAGGAGCGTGGGATGTCGTCGGTCGCAAGGTCAGCAAGACACAGATTCTGACGGATATTGAGACGGCGCGCTCATCGATCGGACTGCCGCTGCCACTTGAAGGAGCGGATCATCCAGACGCCGCATCTGTCGCTACACGGCCTGAAGGACGAACTTGCCGCACGCGGTGTGAAGGTCTCGCACGACACGGTATGGCACTTCCTGCGGCGCGAGGGTTTGCGGTTCAAAAAAAACGCTGTTCGCCGTTGAACAGGTTCGCGCCGACATCGCGCGGCGACGGCAACGCTGGTGCTCCTGGCAGGCGGGTCTCGATCCGGAACGGTTGGTGTTTATCGGCGAAACCTGGATCAAGACCAACATGGCTCCGCTGCGGGGCTGGGGACCGTGCGGCAAACCCCTGCGCGGCTTTGCCTCACACGGCCACTGGCGCACGCTGACCTTCCTCGGCCCTGCGGCTTGTCCCTTTGTCCGGTCGGGTCAAGCGGCTGCCAGAAGTCGGGGATAGGCAGCGCGCCCGTACATCTGGCGCTTGATCGTGAGGCGGTTGATCTGGCCTTCGACCGGGCTCGCACTCCAGGGCTTGGTGATTGCCGCCCGGACAGCCTCAATGTCACGGCTGGAGGCTGCTGCAAGGGAAGCCCCATTGACCGAGGCCTGCATCATCGTCGCCATGTATGGCCGCGGCAAAGCGGCGGGCCAGGTCAGCCGCGATTGAAAGTTCCGGAGCATGTTCATGCCGATGGTGGGGAACCGCTGGGTCTGCTCACCCGACGTCGCGTGCTTCACGTTCGATAACATCGAAAGAATCGGGCCATTTGCTCGCTGCCGTGAATGTTCGGTGCGACGCGCTCTCAGTCGGTTGAACGCGGGTTCTGAGTGCGGCTCGACGTTGTTCTGGAAGCCTACGATTGAAGGCGATCAGCTCACAGCTATCGCGATGGGCCTATTCGATGGCCCAACCGGCTTGCATCTCTCCAAACGCCATTTGTCGGGGACAAGGACGATGCTGCGAGATCAGAGACGGTCTACCGCGGAACGACAGCTCGGCGAAAGAACGTCGTTCCTATCGCGCCCAGCAATTTCTGCACCGTTGCGGACATCGGTTTGGCGTTCCGGTCAGAACGAGGTCCTGATGCCGACCATCACCGTCGCCGCGGCAAAATCGCCGCCGCTCCGATCGTCGTAGCCGCGAGTCTCTGCGCCGGTCGGAATGTCATAGGTGTTGTAGTCGGCGCGAGCGGTGAACATCTTTTCGTAGGAACCGGAGACGAAGAAGCTGGTCCGCTCGTTGTACTGGTAGCCGACGCTGCCGCCGACCATCAGAACCGGCGCCGATTCGAAATGATCTTCGAAGCGCAGGTCACGCAGCCAGTGATGATCGGTATCACCGGCCGAGAAGGTCATGCCGCCCTTCAGCGCAAAGCCGAAGTTCCAGCGATCCTTGACATAGGTCGCATCGATGCCGGCGAAGGCGACCGGCAAGTTCTGCTGGTAGCTGTTGGACTTTTCGCCTCCTCGGTAGTCGCCAACCGAATCCCGGAAGCCGCCAACGCTCTCGACATAGGAGCCGCCATAGGCAGTCCACTTGACCGAGGTGTACTTGAAGCCACCGTTGACGTTGATCAGCAGCTGATCGCTGAGCTGGAAGTCGTGGCCGAGCGCGACGGTTGCCGAATAGAAGTGATCCAGATCGGTCTCGGAAAAGCGCGAACGGTCGCTCCAGTCGTTCCAGCCATCATTGGTCGAGAAGGCCGGGCTCCAGTCATAGTTTTCCATGTAGCTGTCGCCGCTGAAGGCGAACTGGCCGGAAAGCTTGGCGGTCCAGCCGGCCTCGCTGCGCGCCGTCATCTCGGCTGAGATGACCGGAGAGGTGCTTTCCCAGATCAGTTGGCTCAGCTTCGAGCCGCTGCCGGAAGCCTGATAGACGAGCTCGTTGGCCTCGATGTCGATGACGCCGACGCCGCCGACGAAAGAGAAATTGGGATTGTAGGGCGCCGGTTCGCTCACCACCGGCTCGCTGGCCATCGCCGGCCAGGCAGCGAACAATGCTGCCGCTCCACCAAAGACTTTCACATACAATTTCATAAAACTACCCTCACAGGAATCATCCGCCATTCGGCCATACGCGGCGTACCGGGTGCACGTCACGTGCGGTCGTCTATGCAGCGCCCTGGACGTTTGGCAAAATTGATTGTTTAGATCGGAGCATCCACGCTATGGATAGCTAAAACCGTGCATTTCCAATGGCTTGATCTGAACCTGCTCGTCGTGCTCGATGCACTGCTGAGCGAGCGCAACCTGACGGCGGCGGCAGCAGCATCAACCTAAGTCAGCCGGCCATGAGCGCGGCCGTCGCCCGGCTGCGCGATTATTTCAACGATGAACTGGTCGTCCGTGAACAATGAAAGCGGATCAGGCGGCGACAGGTTTTGTCAGGCACTTGGCCGCCGGTGCTCGGGCTCACCGCCCGCAAGCCAGCGTTCGACAGTTCTCAACGTGCCAATCTGGGGCGCGATCTGTCGCGGTGATAGACCGGCTCCCAACTGAAGCATTTCAGCATGGAACTCGCTGCGCTGGTTGCGCCTCGACGAAGGACGACTGCTGCGAGATCAGAGACGGTCTACCGCGGAACGATAGCTCGGCGAAAGAACGTCGTCCCTATCGCGCCCACCGATTTCTGCGCCGTGCGGACATCGGTTTGGCGTTCCGGTCCGGTTCGTTCAATCAGAACGCGGTCTTGATGCCGACCATCACCGTCGCCGCGGCAAAATCGCCGCTCATCGAGTCGTTGCCGCCAATCTCTGCGCCGGTCGGCATGTCATAGAGTTTGGAGTCGGCGCGAGCGGTGAACATCTTTTCGTAGGAACCGGAGACGAAGAAGCTGGTCCGCTCGTTGTACTGGTAGCCGACGCTGCCGCCGATCATCAGAACCGGCGCCGATTCGAAATCTTCCTCGTAGCGCTGGTCAGGGATCCAGTGATGATCGGTACCGCCGGCCGAGAAGGTCATGCCGCCCTTCAGCGCAAAGCCGAAGTTCCAGCGATCCTTGACATAGGTCGCATCGATGCCGGCAAAGGCGACCGGCAAGTTCTGCTGGTAGCTGGCGACCTTTGTGTCTCCTGGGTAGTCGCCCACCGAATCCCGGAAGCCGGCACCGCTGATGACGTAGGAGCCGCCATAGGCAGTCCACTTGACCGAGGTGTACTTGAAGCCACCGTTGACGTTGATCAGCAGCTGATCGCTGACCTGGAAGTCGTGGCCGAGCGCGACGGTTGCCGAATAGAAGTGATCCAGACCGGTGTCGGAATGACGCGAACGGCTGCTCCAGTCATTCCAGCCATCATTGGTCGAGAATGGCGGGAACCAGGCATAGTATTCCATGTAGCTGTCGCCGCTGAAGGCGAACTGGCCGGAAAGCTTGGCGGTCCAGCCGGCCTCGCTGCGCGCCGTCATCTCGGCTGAAATGACCGGAGAGGTGCTTTCCCAGATAAATTGGCTCAGCTTCGAGCCGCTGTAGCGACTCTGATTGACTAGCTCGTTGGCCTCGATGTCGATGACGCCGACGCCGCCGACGAAAGAGAAATTGGGATTGTAGGGCGCCGGTTCGCTCACCACCGGCTCGCTGGCCATCGCCGGCCAGGCAGCGAACAATGCTGCCGCTCCACCAAAGACTTTCACATACAATTTCATAAAACTACCCTCACAGGAATCATCCGCCATTCGGCCATACGCGGCGTACCGGGTGCACGTCACGTGCGGTCGTCTATGCAGCGCCATGGACGTTTGGCAAAATTGATTGTTTAGATCGGAGCATCCACGCTATGGATAAGCTAAAACCGTGCGTTTCCAATGGCTTGATCTGAACCTCCTCGTCGTGCTCGACGCACTGCTGAGCGAGCGCAACCTGACGGCGGCGGCAGCAGCATCAACCTAAGTCAGCCGGCCATGAGCGCGGCCGTCGCCCGGCTGCGCGATCATTTCAACGATGAACTGGTCGTCCGTGAACAATGAAAGCGGGTCAGGCCGCGACGGGTTTTGTCAGCCGCTTGAGCGCTGCGATGAGCAGCCAGAAGCTGCCTGAACCAGTTAAGCAGCAGCGAGACGTCGTAACCGGCGGCCGCCAGGATGGCGGTGCGCCTTTTAAATCGGACGCTTCTTGGATATTCCACACTTGGGTGTGAACCGGTTGCCCGGCGAGCTGTCGCTAGAAGTCCGTCTTTGCGACAATCACAATATGGCCTTTCAGGTCAAAATGTCGAGGAAAACCCGGATTTCGCAGATGGAAGGTATGGGCACCCCTGCATCGGTTGCCCCAAAATGGGGCCACGACCCCACGATTCCAAGAGGTAAGCCTGTCTATCTCTCTCTCCCCACAAGCGAAACTCCGCGGTTGGCGCCGCCGACACGGCAGAGAAGCAGCCGATCGGCTTTATTGGCACGATCACGCTGCAGAATTTTCCCGGCTTCAATGGTCGCGCGCAAGATCTCGCCGGCACTGGCGGCGGGCTGCACCGAGATATTGAAACCCGCCGAACAGACGCCGCTTTTTGCAGGCGCAATGGTTGCGCTCGCGGGAGAGGCAGGCTTTCCCGAAGGCGTCGTCACCTGATCTGTGCCTGCAAACGCGATGCCGCCGGCTGCACACTGATTAGCTGATGAACTTGATCCACAGGCGCTTGAACCATGCGAGGATGGCCCCGAGCCCCTTCGGCTGGGCACCGCGCTTGAGAAGGCGGTCATAGGCGCGGCCGGCTTCGATCTGCTCGCGAGACATCTTGCCCGCCCAATGGATTCGGCCACGTTTGATGATGTAGTGTGAGCCACAAGGGAAGTCGTGGTTGCCGATCGACGGCCAGATCGAGGCGCCCTCGTCCTCCATGACAAAGTCATATTCGGTTGCAACGAGCGGTGTTGAAACCTCCTCGCCACACCCACAGGCGCAATTATGGAGGGCAACGTGGCATTGGCGCGACACGTAAAGGACCCCGTCTTCCAGCTGTTCGGGAATGTCTTCGACAAAGACCGTTGCAAGACAATCCACCCGAGCCATCATGCCCCCCGGTTCGTGATATTGTTGCCCTCGATCATGTACGTCGCGTTCTTTTCGTTGCGTTCATCACGATAGAAGGTCAGCCAGCGCTTCCAGCGCATAATCGCCATGATCGCGTTCAACGAATTGAGCTCGGCGATCTGGATTTCGGTGCCGTACACATCGGCCTCTTCATCGTCGTCACCGAACGACAGATGGGTCGCCACTTCCGCCCAGGGCGTGCCGGGGGCAATGAAAGTCGCCCGTGCGCAGCCGTCGAGCGTGTTGTCGTCGAGCCCAAGACCAATGCCAGTGTCGACGAACGGAATGCCCAGGCGAACCAACCCTTCGGCAATGACGCGCCGCGACGATCCCTTGTCAACACAGACAAAGACGAAGTCATAACCTGCAAATTCATCAATGTTGTCAGCCTTGACCCTGGTGGCGTGCGGCTTCACGCCCTTGTGCATACGCGCGTAAAGCGCTGCGTAATAATCTACCTTGCGGGGAAAATTCTTCGCCAGCGCCAGTTCGGGAGCACCGGGCGAACGGAAAAGATTGTGGTTGAGAAGTTGATCGTCGTCGTAGATGTGGATCTCGGCAACGCGGGTCTTGGCGGCGAGATCGAGCAGATAGGCACCTGTGCCGCCAAGGCCGATGATAGCAATGCGGCCCTTGAGCTTGCGGTTGGCGATGACGATTCCATAGCGGGCTGACGCAGAATCGGGGATCGCGAAGGGGCTATCGTCCTCCGCGCTGGCTAACGTGACGCCTGTGCGCGCGTTCGCGGTCTTGTCGTGCGACCGCGCAGCGGCGCCGAGGTGAGATTCGTAGGTGACGACCTTGTCGTAAATGTTGGCATACCGGCCAGTCCCTTCTGGCTTCGACGAGAAGTAATGGTGGACCTTGATGTCGGATCCGACGGTCGCCTCGTTGCTGTTGTGGATGATATTGGTCATCGGCGTACCATCGCGATGGCAAGGCGTCTCTCCGGTGAACCACATGGTGTGGCCGGTTTGTGGAGTCGAGGTCAGGCCTTCGCTATCCAGCGACAGAATGCAGACAAGCGTGCCGCGGCCAAGCGACATGTCGCGCTTCACGTAGGGCACGCTGTGAACGAGAAGGACGAGCTCGCGCATCTCGAGCTCAAACCCCTCGTCCAGCAGCCGCTTCAGATGCGGATCACGACTTATCAGATCGGCGGACATTGAAGACCATCCCGTTCTTGACTTCGATCTTCTCGCCCTCGACCAGATCACCTTCCGCGCCGTGGACACCTTTCAGGTAGGTGATCGTGTACTTGAACTTCTCAAAATCGGCGTCGGGGTATGCGAGCAGTGCAATCTCGCGATAGCTGTGCTTTCTCCGGGGTATCGTGCGCGATCGACCGTTGATCATGATGACCACCGTTTTCGCCTCGCGGCTGCGGATGCGCTCGACGCCATGTCCGCCAAGAACCACCGCGCCATCGGCGGGAATGACCGTATCGCCGGCGCTGTCCAGGATCAGCTCGAGTTCCTCGGCGATGCTGGCGTAGCGGTAGATGTCGGACGCGGAGATTGTCGCCGCCCCCCACTCCCAGCCACGCTCGTTGACGGTGAAAGAGAAGGTGCTGTCGCCTTTGAATGAAAGGAACTCAGGCTGGGGCATCTGTCGCAGGTCGATCGCTTCCTCAAGGCCGATCGAACGCGATGTCCTGTCGGCTATCTGGATGAGAATATAGTCGCTGGCTGGATCAAGCCCACCGCTGTTGCGGACCGCGCGACCTGAAACGATGGCGTCATCGGTAGCCACCACGCGGCCGTTCAGCTTATATGTAAAGTTCGCTGCGTCAGGCATCGAAGCCTCCTTGTTTCTCATTCTGCCCAAAACATATATGCAATTTTTAGCCAATGTCTAGCTAATTAATGGCTATTTTGTAATTATTTTTTGATTGACAATTATGGAGTTTATAGCTACGTAAACGATGCCGGTTAGGGAGGCGCCTATGAAGCGTACAATGACGCTTAACCTGTCGGACGCGGAAATGAGCGTCCTTGAAGCCATGTGTGAAGAAAAAGGGTTGTCCAAAACCGCGCTCGTTCGCCAGGCGCTGCGGCTCTACAAATCAGTCGACGATCGACTGGCGCGTGGCGAAAAGGTGTTTGTCGAAAGCGCCGATAAATCAGAAAAAGTAGAGCTGATGGTTCTATGAAAGAGCTGATCGATCGCGTCTTTCTCTTAAATCGCGCAACAGGCCGGTTCGAAGATGCAGATCTGTATCACGGCCTGGACAGCACCAATCTCGCGCATATCGAAGGACGCTGGCGACCGCTTTTTGAGTTGCGTCGCAGGGAAGCCAAGGCCTCTCTTCAGACTTTAGCGGAGGTCAATGGCGAAGACGCCCATTGGGAATGGGGCAAGAAGGCGCTGGCTGCGCTGAACGACCCGTTCCTGTTCGATTTCTTCGTGCTCGAATGTGGTGGCAGCACACAGGCCATCATGATGACGCGCAAAGGTGGCCAAGACTGCTTCAGTCGCCATCCCGAGCATCAGCGAGTGCCGCTGATCTACGTGGAGTTTCTGGCGACGGCGCCATGGAATCGACCAAAGCTGGTTGCTGAGCCGACTTACAAGGGTGCGGGGCGTGCGCTCGTTGGCACAGCCGTCAGCTTGAGCCTGGAAGAAGAGTTTGGTGGCCGGATCGGTCTGCATTCCCTTCCTGGCGCAGAAGTTTTCTACCGGGATGCGATCGGAATGACGGATCTTGGAGCGGATAGCGAAGGGGTGCATAAAGGGCTGAGATACTTCGAGCTTTCCAGCAGGGATGCTGCGACTTTCCTTTCCGTGCAACACTAACAAGAGGAGTCGACCATGAAATTACATTTCACTGCCGATTGGCTACGCAGCCATATCGAACATGATCCAGATGTCGATTGCGACGCGGGACTCCCGCTGCGCGATGCAGCTCCGCTTGAGCGTCTTATGCAGGAGAAGTCTCGTCATCAAGCAACCGCGGGGCAGCCTTCGGCTGCCCCCGAACAGAAATCTGTTGTGCTGTTTAAATTGGTGCATCAGCTTCGACGCAAGGACGGATTGAGCATTGCGCAGTTGGCTGCCAAAATTCGTGTTGATGCGGCGGAATTGGAGAAGGTGGAAAAGGATCCCTGCTATGTTCCAGGCCCGCGTACCGTTCATCAGCTGGCCGAGTTCATTGGGGTTTCAGCACGTGCTGTAGAACAGCTGACCGCGGCGTCGTCTGCGCAGAACGACAATCTCACCGAAGCGGCGCATCGTTTTGCCGCGAGTTCGGACGACCTATCGAAGCTAAGCCAGGCTGAAAGGCGCGACCTCAACGATTTCGTCAAGGTACTGGCGTCAATCGATAAGAAGAATGGATGACCATGTCCGCGATTGAGCCGATAATTGGGGACTTTGAGCGCCAAGATATCCATGAGCACATATCACGTTTGCTCCGTGATCTCGGCAATCCAGAGCCCCCGTTACGGCTCGAGCAGGTACGCGCGCTGCAAAAGCTTGACCTTACCTATTACAGCAAAGCGAACCTGAGCCTACTGGATGAGATCGCCCACCGGGCGCGAATCGCTGGCAACGAGATCACCAGTACGGCCAAGCGCATGGTCGATGTCGTCCAGCAATATGGCCTTCGTGGTATCCTTATGCTGAAGGAAGGCGACAAGCGGATCTTCATCGATGATGATGTGGCCGAGCTGAAGCGACGCTTCCTCATCGCACATGAGATTACGCATGACCTTCTGCCTTGGCATCGCTCCCTGCTTCTGGGCGACAATGAGTCGACGCTGAATCCGACATTCCATCAGGCAATGGAGGCGGAAGCCAATTATGGCGGGCGCCGTCTGTTGTTTCTCGGGGGAAGATTTCGTCCCGAAGCGCTCGACTGCTCATTTGAATGGAAGAGCATCGAGCAGCTTCGCAAGCGCTACGGGAACACCCTTACGACAACGCTTTGGCAAATGGTTTGCGAACGCGATCCGGAATTTCCTGCCTTCGGCGTTGTCAGCCGGCATCCCTATCACAGGGATATCTGCGAGAAGGCGGGCAATGACAATGTGGCCTATTTCCCGAGATCGAAAGCGCTTGCTGAGCACTTTCCCGGCATCACCACCGAAGTTGCCTATTCCGCCATCTGCGATCACGCAACGAACCGCAAGCGGGGTCCGGTGGGCGAAGGCGAAAGCATCTTTTATGACGCGAACGGCGAACCGCATATATTCTGGTTGCACAGCTTCTCAAATACTTATGATTTGCTCACTTACTGCATCTATAAGAAGAAACACCAACGCATTTCTCCCGTCGGCTTCAGGGCAGCCTGATTACCAACAGACGGGTATTTCAAGTGCCCGATGACAGCACAAAGGCGGCCGCTTGCGGCCCGAGGCTGCCGGAAAGCAATGCCCCGCATTCCAGCCGCTCAGTCGATCGTTGCGCTCTTTGAAGCGGACGAACTGTCGAGAGCTGTGGGATGCGGTAGCGGTATTTTGCCTTGTCGGGAGGCCTGAACGCGCTGCAGATAGCGGCCCATCAGCGGCCAAACGGTCGAGTCGATCAGCGAGCCCTCGAGGACGTACCTGCCGTGCCTTTGAAAACGGCGGATCCGACAGATGCCCGTAAGGATCGCTGCCTTCGTTGGAAACCTGGTTTTCCCCGCTTCGCCTCGCAGCCATGCGGTCCGACGAAAAAACTGCTGTCAGGGCGGCCACACAAATCCGATGGCAGAGGAACAATCCGGCATTACGAAACGAGCGCGGCCGATGCGAAATATGTGGGTCTGTCTTTCCTCTCAGGGAGTCTTTCGACTCCGGACATGGGTACTGCCAGCTCTCGTCGGCAATCGTGCCTTCCCTGGGCTCGGCGGTCTCACGCAGAGCGAAGCGAGCGGGGTAAATACCGTGATGCCGGCGGACCGTGACGACTGGCCCCACTTTACCCTTTGAGCCCGGCGACCTCGATCTGATCCGGCGTGGCCGATGGGGACAAGGACTTCTCCGAGCCTGCACTGATGCGAGGGACCGCTCCGTAAGCGGGTTTGGTCGAAAGAGACTGATCAGCGCAAGGGCATTATTCGCATCACCACATAAACATCTCGTTATATGGCAATTAACAAGAAGCGAAGTGCCGGTGATTGTGCGCATGTCATCCGACCGAGCGAACTTAGTTCGGCAGGTTCAAGACTCTGCTGGCGATGACGGCTCCGCTGGTCTCTCGTTCCACCGAGCAGGGCTGCAACCGTCTGTACATGGTGAAGAGCGAGACCAAGGACGCGGTGGCGCTTATTGCCGAGACCCTTATGGCACGCCCTGAAGCCGTTCAGCAAACGCTCGAATCGCCGGATCGCTGTCTGGGACAGGCCGCAGCCGAACGGGCCCGGCAGCTCGCCCAGCTGGATGATTGATCCAGGTTCTGCAGATCGAAGAGCGGCGCTTGGTCACCGAGAGCGCCGCTGTGCTAAAGCGTAGGCTCGAAGCCGAAACGGAGGTCGATCGCCAGGAGGCGTCACAAGGCCGCTTCGTCGCAGAACGTGAGGAAGTCCAAGCCAAAACGCTGATGCCAAAGGCACGGAGGTGCCCTGACCTGCGAAAATAATCAACTATCGACCATTCGGCTGTAGCATTAGGATGGTCCGCTCGCATTCCCTCACATTGTGCGACAGGTTGCTGTGAGCAGCCCATAGCAAACTCTGAGTCTAGATCATCCGACAGAGCCGAGGGCCGAGCTCCTCAAACCCGTTCCGCAGATAGAAATCGAGCGTGCGCTTCCATTTTGGTTGCCTGGGCGCTGCAAGCTCAAGTCGCTTCCAACCACGCGCATGGCTTTCCTGCGAGGCGACCTCTAGCAGATGAGGGGCGATACCTTTGGAGCGCTTTTCGGGTCGAACATACAGCTCCGAAATATAGCCGAACTTACCTCCTGCATAGATCGCCGTGCATTCATTCAGCACCATGATGCCGACCGGCTCGCCATCTGCAGTTGCGATCACAACGAGCACGCCAGCGTCGGCAAGCATTATCTCCGCGCTTTGTCTCACGTCGTCGGGCGCGGGAGCTTTCCCGCCAGTGAGTTCATCGAGTAGCGCGTGAATAAAACGGACGACCGTCCCTGCGTCCGTTGCGTTGGCGCGGCGAGTAGATATGGAAGGCATATTTTCTCCTGCTAGTGGTCAAAATTCCGATTGATGCTGCCACCCGCGCAGGTCCGACTCACTCTCTTAAGTAATGTCTGACTAAATGGACAGCATTTTTCGTAAAAAATATGATAAAAGAATGCAAAATAAATATCACAAGTATTGAGGATCACGGATGAATTTAGGTGAATTGCGCCTAGGGGAGACCTTCTTACAGAAAATCAACCTGGTCACATTGTTACCGCACGGTGAAGCCCCCTGCCGAGGTAAGATGAATTTGTAGGTCTGAGCTGGGACAGAAGATACAGCCTGAGATGCTCGTGCGCTCGTGCGGCCAGAACGCTCGGATCATCAATGCAGTCGAGCAAAGAGGACATCCCTTAGAGGCCTATGACAATGCCTTGAACGGTCCGTGACGGGCGGCGAGAGCGCTCGACGGCGCCACACTCATTCGGCGCCAGCCGGAACACGAGCCGAGCCGACCGGTGCGCAGAGGCTGGTCGCCGCGCCGATCAAGTCGGACACGTCGGCCCCGGTCGTCGCGAAAGAGGTGACGAACCTCACGATCCCGGGCTCCCAGCGGTCATGGTAGAAGCGGAATCCCATGTCGAGCAGCCCCCGGATTAGGGACGTGGGAAGTCGGCAGAATAGGATGTTGGCCTCGGGACGCTGCTGGATCTCCACACCCGGCACGGCGGCCAAACCTTGCGCCAGCGCCGACGCCATCGCGTTGGCATGAGCCGCGTTGCGAAGCCAGACACCGTCTCGCAAATAGCCGTCCATCTGCGCCGCCATGAAGCGCATCTTGGAGCTCAACTGGCCGGCCCGCTTGCGGCGAAAGGCGATCGTGCTCGCGAGATCCCTGCGAAATGAGATGACCGCATCGACCCCAAACGTTCCGTTCTTCGTGGCGCCAAACGACACAAGGTCGACGCCGGCCTTCCACGTCATCTCGGCCGGCGAGCAGCCGAGAGTGACGAGGGCATTGGCGAAGCGGGCGCCGTCCATGTGAAGTGGCAGGTCCGCCGATCGGCAGATATGGCCGATCGCCTTGATCTCATCGAGCCGTAGACCGATCCCACCTCGGTCGCCTGCGTGATGCTGACGCTGGAGGGCTGGACCGAGTGGACGTCGCCCAGCATGCGCTTCGCGTTGGCCGCCAGGGCGTCGATGTCGATCTTGCCGGCGTCGCCCGGGAGCTGCACCAACTTCGCACCGGCGGTGTAGAATTCCGGCGCGCCGCACTCGTCGCGGTTGATGTGTGCTTCGGCATGCGAAAGGACGCTGCCCCATGGCGGCGTCATCGCCGCGAGCGCCAGCGCGTTCGCCGCCGACCCCGTCGAGACGAGGAACACGTCGACCTCATGCTCGAACACCTCGGCAAGTCGGCGCTCGACGGTGTGCGTCAGCTCATCGTTGCCGTAGGGAAGCGCCTGACCCGAAGCGCACTCCGTGATGGCTGCGATCACCGCGGGAGAGGCGCCGGCGATGTTGTCGCTGGTGAAGCCGCGGGGGCGTGCCTGCTTGCTGTCGCTCATGGTCTTGACGCTCGTTTCATCCGTTGAGCGTCCAAGCTAGACGGTTCGCCGCGCGCTTTATTGAACAATATTCAAGCTGAGAGATAACGTGCCGGCGTCACTCCCAACACGGCCTTGAAGTGTCGGGTCAGATGGCTCTGGTCTGCGAACCCGACCGCCACGGCGACCTGGGCGACGTGCTGACCTCGCCTCAACAGCCGTCGCGCCTCGTCGATGCGGACCTGGATCAGGTAGCGGGTGGGGGGCAACCCGAAATGCGCCTTGAAGCCATCGATCAACGTCGCCTTGGAGCATCCGGCGAGGGCGGCCAAGGCGGCGAGCTGCAGAACTTCGTCAAAGTGGGCATGGATGAAGTCACATACGTCGCGGAACCTCGGTGGCACGAATTTTGGCTCAGCAACGCGCGACCTGCCGACTTGTGCGAAGACGTGGGGCAGGAAACGGATCAGATGCTCCTCGATCTCCAGTGCCGAGCTGTGCTCATGTTCAAGCAGGCGCCAAAGCGCGCTGAGGCCGTACGCAACAGGGGCATTCTCCTGGAACGGGCTTTTGAAGTCGATCGTTCCGGGTTCGTGTTGGCCGCTGCCCTCAAGGACTTGCCGGACAAGGCCTTCGGGCATGTAGAAGATCTTCTGGCTCCAGCCAAGATCGTCACCAGCACCCCCGAAATGCGGTTCGCCGGGCGCGAAGGTCGCGACGGTGCCGCTACCGGCGTGCCAAACCTCGCCTCGGCACCAGACATCATGGACGCCTCGCTCGATCAGCCCGATCAGATACTCGTTGTGGACATGCTTGGAGAAATCCTGCCGGTGATAGTCCGCCGCCAGGTAATCGAGCCCGCCAAGGACATCGGAGTGCTTCATCACCGCACGATTGCGCGGCGGCCGGCCCGGAGGTTCAGAACGGCCACGCGCCTTTTCGCCGCATTCTATGGCGGTATCGGCCACTTGATGATCAATCCAGGTTGGTCATCACAACGATATCGTGCCGTCGTAGCGAATTTCAAACCGAAGCAGGATTAATTGACGCCCGAAGAGGGGCCTGCTGCAGGGCGGGCAGCGGGCTGGCGGGATTAATCGTGTTTCAAGCTTGGGATGTGGACCCGAGCGACTCTTGGCCGGATGGCCGATATCGAGAAGACCAAGCGTTTTTCCCCTCCGATCTGACGCATGAGGAATGGTCGCGGTAAACCGTTCCTGCCGGGCGCGGCCAAGACCGGGCGGCGCGTGGTGACGGACCTGCGCGAGGTCTTGAACGCGTTCCGCTACATGGCCCGATCGGATGGCGGCTGGCGCATGCTGTCAAAGGATTTCCCGCCCATATCGGTCGCGGTCGAGACGCCTTACGGACGCGCCCACGGACTGCGCGAACTGGCTGGAACGTCCCCCCGCCTGACGGCGAAGCAGCAGGCGCCGATCAAGGCGCTGAACGCAGAATACGCCAAAACTCGAAGCCGAGGACGAGCGTGCCAACGAACTGCCGGCCGATGTTGACGAACGGCTACCAGGGGCGGCTACGGCTGCACTCATTGTCGGCTCTTCGACGAAGTCGGACATGAGACACCGCGCTATCGGAGTGACCGCATTGTTCTGCAACGATTTTCTCATTTGGCACGACACATGCAAAGGCTCTCCCGCATGAGCGCTCCGTCAATCTCGATTGATGCGAGCAGGATTCAATCAAGGCGCAGTGCGTCGCTTCTGAAGATCAAGGAGAGAAAAGTATGGCGAGAGCGCGAATTGGCGTGGCCCGGGCAATGACAGCGGCTGTCGTCCTCATCGTGGCGGGACAGGCCGGCGCGGCAGATGTTGGGCAAGCCGCGAGCGTCCCGCAGGCAGAAGCCTGGGTCGCGGAAGCGCCAAGCCCCTGGCAGATCCGCCTGCGTGCGTTGGGGGTGATCACCGAGGATTCGGGCTATGTCAATGCGGTACCCGGCTCCGGTCTTTCTTATTCGAACACCGTGACGCCGGAACTCGATATCTCATATTTCGTCACGGACAACATCGCCGCCGAACTCATACTCGGCACCACCTATGCCAACATCGATGGCCAAGGTGCGATCGGCGGGCTTGGCAAGGTCGGCAAGGTTTGGCTGCTGCCGCCAACGGTGACATTGCAGTATCATTTTACCGATCTCGGCGCCTTCAAACCCTATGTCGGCGCCGGCGTGAACTATACGATCTTCTATCATCAGCAAGCCGGCAGCGCCGATGATCTCAAGGTCAAGAACACATTCGGCGCCGCGCTGCAGGTCGGATTCGACTACATGGTGGACGAGCACTGGGGCGTCAACTTCGACGTGAAGAAGCTTTTCCTCAAGCCCGACTTCGACGTCACTGTCGCCGGCGCCAAGCTCACAGGCAAGGCCAATCTCGATCCCTGGTTGATAGGCGCAGGTGTCACTTACCGCTTCTAATTTCGAAAGCACCCTGAAGGGGCACTCTTCGAAGTCCGCGCGCGGATCTTCCGTGCCGAGAAGTGGACCCGCGATGGTCTTGAAGGAGTTGTTGGCATGCGCGTAGAAAACGATCATTGCGACGTGATCGGTGTGCCGGCCGCTCCCACGCAACTTGATCGTCTTTCTTCTGCGATTCTGCGGCAGGGGGGGATGGCGCGAGTCTCGCTGCCAGGCGATGTGGTGACCTGGGCGGCAGCCCGTCACCAGACGCTCAGGCAGATGCTTTCCGACCAGCGTTTCAACAAGGACTGGCGACAGTGGCGGGCGCTGCAGGCCGGCGAGATTCCCGAGAATCATCCGCTGATCGGGATATGCAAAGTGGACAACATGACCACGGCGCACGGCGCCGATCACCGGCGCTTGCGCGGCCTGCTGTCCAGCAGCTTCGCGCCCAGTCGTATCGCCTTGCTGGCGCCACGGGTCGAACAATGCGTCGATCGACTCCTGGCCGAGATGGCGCAGCGCGGCGGCAGTGCCGATCTGATGAGCGAGTTCGCCGCTCCGCTGCCCACCAACGTGATCGCCGAACTCTTCGGTTTGCCGGACGAACAGCGCGAAGAGATCGTCGCGCTCACCTACAGCCTGGCCAACACCTCCGCCACAGCCGAAGAGGTGCGACAGACGCGGCAGCGCATCCCGACGTTCTTCCGTCGCCTGATCGCGCTCAAGCGGGGCCGGCTCGGCGATGATCTGGCTTCGGCCCTGATCGTCGCGCGTGACAAAGGCGAGCTCGTTTCCGACACCGAGCTCATCGACATGCTGTTCATGGTGCTCTCCGCGGGCTTCGTGACCACCGCCGGCGTCATCGGCAATGGCGTGCTGGCATTGCTGACGCATCCGCAGCAACTGCACCTGGTGCGCAGCGGCCAAGTTCCGTGGTCACAGGCGATCGAGGAGATCCTGCGCTGGGGCAGCTCAGCGGCCAATCTGCCGTTCCGCTATGCCACCCAGGACGTGGAGATCGACGGATGCATGGTCCGCCGCGGCGATGCCGTCCTGATGGCGTTCCATGCGGCGAACCGGGACGAAAAGGCCTTCGGTCCCGGCGCCGACAGGTTCGATGTCACCCGGCGGCACAACCCGCATCTGTCGTTCGGCGAGGGGCCGCATGCCTGCCTGGGCGCTGCGCTGGCGCGCCTGGAATTGCGCTGCGCCTTCCCCGCACTGTTCGGGCGGCTGGAGGATCTGGCGCTGACCATCGCCCCGGAGGACGTCGTCTACATGCCGTCTTACATCATTCGCTGCCCGCAGCGCCTGCCGGTCACCTTCCGGCCTTCCAGCGCTTAGAGAGTGCGGCATTCACCCCGGATTCACTGATTGCGAGCGGAAGACTCGACCAGTTGATTTGCCTGAGAAGCAGGCGCTCGCCGCGGTACCTGATGTCATCCCGAAGCTCGGGCAATGAGCGTCGGTCGCATACGCCCTGCCCCAGACCTCGCTTCAGCTGGCTTTTGCCGGTATCGGACGCGGCGAGCCCGAATTCTCTACCAGCCGTATGGTCGAGGCCCTTTAAAGAACCCGCAGGTGCGGAGTACAAACCGAGGCCTGCCGACTTACGTGTCCGCTGTGTTTGAGAGGAATTTAGTATTGCCCCTGTGCCTGCCGATGATCCGCCACCTGAAATCCCCTGACCTGTTTCGCGCCATCGATCGCCTGCCGGCGCTCGGCATGCCGGTTAGCCAGCGGACATTCGAGGTCCTCAACCCATCGAGCAGCGAAATGCTGGCAATACTTCCGGACATGGGTGTGGAGGAGACACGCGCTGCGGTCGACAAGGCCTACGTAGCGCAGCCTGGATGGGCGGGGCTGACCGCCCGAGAACGCAGTGACGTTCTGTGGCGCTGGCATCAGCTCATCATCGACCACGCCGATGACCTTGCCGCGATAGTGACCGCGGAAATGGGCAAACCCCTTGCCGAGGCCAAGTCGGAATTGTCGCATGCGGCGGCCTACCTGCAATGGTACGCCGAAGAAGCCAATCGCATCTATGGCGAGACGATCCCCGCACCCTCGACAGACCGTCGCATGCTGGTCATCAAGCAGCCGATCGGTGTGGTCGGCACGATTACCCCATGGAATTTCCCGGCGTCGATGGTGGCGCGCAAGATCTCGCCGGCCCTGGCGGCCGGCTGCGCGATCGTGCTCAAACCTGCTGAACAGACGCCGCTCGTGGCAGGTGCAATGTTTGCCCTCGCGCAGCAGGCCGGCTTTCCCGACGGCGTCATCAACCTGGTCTATGCGTGCGAAGGTGATGCCGTTGGACGCGAACTCTGCTCCAATCCCAAGGTTCGAAAGATCAGCGTTACGGGCTCGACCGAGGTTGGCCGGCTGCTCATGCGCCAGTGCTCCGAACAGATCAAGAAGGTCAGCCTCGAGCTCGGCGGCAATGCCCCTTTCATTGTGTTCGACGACGCTGACATTGACGCCGCGGTTGACGGCGCAATCCAGGCGAAGTTCCGCAACGGCGGCCAAACTTGCGTTTCGGCAAACCGTCTTTACGTCCAATCGAGCGTTCACGATGAGTTCGTCGAGAAGTTCGTGGAGAAAGTCCGGCACTTGTCGGTCGGCGACGGCTTCGCTGCCGGAGTGGACATCGGACCGCTCATCGACAGGCATGCTCTGGCCAAGATCGAGTCGCACATCGCAGATGCCGTTGCCAAGGGTGGGGCTATTCGATGCGGGGCCGAACGTATCGGCAAGGATGGCACCTTCTTCAAGCCCACAGTGCTTACCGAAATTTCCAGCATCATGGCGGTTGCGCAAGAGGAGACTTTCGGGCCGCTGGCGCCAATCATTCGCTTCCACGATGCCGATCAGGTTGTGCGTGAGGCCAACGACACGATCTACGGCCTCGCCGCCTATTTCTATGCCTCGAACCTCAAGCGTGTCTGGCGCGTGGCCGAGGCATTGGAATATGGCATGGTTGGCATCAACACGGGTCGTATGTCTTCGGAAGCAGCGCCCTTTGGCGGCATGAAGCAGTCGGGCATCGGGCGGGAGGGTTCTCGCCATGGCCTCGAGGACTACCTCGAAATGAAATACCTCTGCATGGGTGGGATTTGAAGCTTCTGCCTGCACGCTCGCAAGATCCGGCAATTCAGCGGGCGTGCTGAGCACCAGGCTACGGGGCAACTGGTGAGCGTTTCGCATAATCACATAGACATCTCGTTATATGGTATTGACAAGGAGCGAAGCGGCTGTGATTGTGCGCATGTCATGGTTCTCCGCGCGGCACTGCCGTAGCGGAGCTAAGAGGGAAGCCGGTGCGACACCGGCGCTGCCCCCGCAACTGTTAGCGGCGAGCCAAGCCCATTGATGTCACTGAGGCGAACGGCCTCGGGAAGACGGGCGCAGGCTTTGACCCGCGAGCCAGGAGACCTGCCACGACCAACAACGTCCACGGGCGGGGTGTCTGGTGGTCGCGGCAGCTCGGCTTCGTGCCGCCTGCTCGCGCGTTCCTTGTCCCCCGCCCCAACCATCGGGGTATGGCATGACTGTCTCTCAACAAATTCCTGTGGCAACGCTCGGCGTGCCGCGTATCGGTCGACGGCGGGGACTGAAATTCGCGCTTGAAAACTACTGGTCCGGAAAATCTCCCGCTGCCGACCTGCTCGCGACGTCGAAGGCGCTACGCGCCGCCAGCTGGAGGGAGCAGCACGATCGCGGCGTGTCGAAAATCCCGTCCAACGATTTCTCGCTTTATGACCATGTGCTCGACACCGTCGCCATGGTCGGCGCCGTGCCGGCACGATACACCTGGACTGACGGCGAGGTCCCACTCGATACCTATTTCGCCATGGCGCGCGGCAACCAAGGTCAGGCCGCTGATTGTGGACATGCCGGTGACGAGCATGCGGCCAATGGGCATGGCCTTGCGGCGATGGAAATGACCAAATGGTTCGACACCAACTATCACTACATTGTGCCGGAACTCAGGGACGACCAGAGCTTTGCCCTCTCGTCGGCGAAACCGGTCGATCATTTCCTTGAGGCCAAGGCCCTCGGCATCCACACGCGCCCGGTCCTGCTTGGACCGGTTAGCTTTCTCAAGTTGGCGAAGTCACCTGAGGAAGGTTTCAACCCTATCGCCCTCCTGCCACGGCTGCTGCCCGTCTACGAGGAGCTCCTGCGGAGGCTGAAGCTCGCGGGAGCCGATTGGGTGCAGATCGATGAGCCGGCGCTCGTGGTCGATCTGGTTCCCAACGAACGGGATGCGCTCCAATTCGCCTACTGCCGGCTGTCAAAAGCAGCACCGGAGTTGAAGATCATGGTCGCTACCTATTTCGGATCGCTGGGAGACAATCTCGAGACCGCAATTTCTCTGCCCGTGGCGGGACTGCACGTCGACCTCGTGCGCGCTCCAGAGCAGTTGGAGACCGTCGGCCGGCTCGCGCAGAAGGAACTTGTGCTCTCGCTCGGGCTGATCGACGGGCGCAACGTCTGGCGCGCGAATCTGCCTGCCATACTTGACCGCGTCAAGCCGATCGTCGCCGGCTGGCCGCTGGACCGCGTGGAGATCGCCCCGTCCTGCTCGATGCTGCATGTGCCGATCGACCTGGACATGGAGACGGCACTCGATGCGGATGTGAAGTCGTGGCTCGCCTTCGCGGCGCAAAAGACCGACGAGCTGGTCGTGCTCGCCCGTGCCCTGGCCGAAGGCCGGGACGCGGTCGCCGCCGAACTGGAGGCGTCGGCTGAGGCTGCCGCCGTTCGCGCGACATCCGCGAAGGTGCATGATCCGCTCGTCGAAGGCCGGGTCGCCGGCATCAACGTCGGCATGACGCGCCGCAAGAGTGCATTCACCGTGCGCTCCAAGCTTCAGGCCGACACGTTTGGCTTGCCCTCCTTCCCCACCACGACGATCGGCTCCTTCCCGCAAACAGCCGAGGTTCGCAAGGCGCGGGCAGCTCATGCCAAGGGCAAGCTGAGTTACGTCGACTATGAGGCGTTCCTGAAGAAAGAGATAGAAGCCGCCGTTCGCTGGCAAGAAGAGATCGGACTCGACGTGCTGGTCCACGGCGAATTCGAGCGCAACGATATGGTGCAGTATTTCGCCGAGCAGCTCCGCGGCTTCGCCTTCACGCAACACGGGTGGGTGCAGAGCTATGGCTCGCGCTTTGTGCGACCCCCGATCATCATTGGAGATGTGTCGCGACAAAATCCGATGACACTAAACTGGTGGCGATATGCCCAGTCGATGACGCCGAAGCCGGTGAAGGGCATGCTTACCGGCCCGGTGACGATCCTCAACTGGTCCTTCGTCCGAGACGACCTTCCCCGCTCAGCCGTCTGCCGACAGGTCGCGCTCGCCATTCGCGACGAAGTGAGCGACCTCGAAAAGGCCGGCGCCAGGATGATCCAGATCGACGAAGCCGCACTGCGCGAGGGCTTGCCGCTGCGCGAGGCCGACTGGCAGGCCTATCTCGACTGGGCCGTCGAATGCTTCCGGCTGGCTTCAACGGCGGTCGGCGATGCGACCCAGATCCACACCCATATGTGCTACTCCGAGTTCGGCGATATCGTGGACGCGATTGCCGCAATGGATGCCGATGTGATCTCCATTGAAACCTCGCGCTCGCAGATGGAACTGCTTGATACGCTTCGAACCTTTAAGTATCCGAACGACATCGGTCCTGGTGTCTATGACATTCACTCGCCGCGGGTCCCGGAAGTGGGCGAGATTTCCAACCTCATCATGCTTGCGCGCGAGCGATTGCTGGATGGCCAACTGTGGGTGAATCCCGACTGCGGTCTCAAGACGCGCAGATGGGAGGAGGTCCGCCCTGCCCTGGTGAACATGGTGGCTGCAGCACGCGCAATTCGGGAAAAAGCGCAGACGGCGTAGGGCTAGGTGCCACTCGCCGGCGGTGAGCGGCAACGCCACACACCGGGCGATCTTGGGGGAGTCTATCCGGCGCGCCCAAGGCAATCGAGCTGCCGGTGACGAAGCGCCTCGGCAACCTTGTCCTGGCTGAGCCCTTGTTATGGCGGGTTGAAGTCAGCTGTTCCAGAAGCCCCGCGTTGGCAGGCGATCGAAGGAGGCCGGCCGCAAATGAGCCGGCCAGAAACGAGACGGCTCACGGCCAGCCAGCTTCGGATTATTCCGTAATCGATAAATCCAGTATCATTATCATCTCCCCGATCTTGATCGCCGAAACCCCGCTCCCGACCGTCGGACGAAGCATCGGCGATCACGCGCCGCCGGTCCGCAGAGCGCGTTCCGGGAGACCGAATGCACGGCCAAGCTGGGGAAGGATTCGAACGGCACTTCTGGAGACGATTGAGGCGGCATCGACGCTCCGCCATCTGCAGCGGGCCAACTCCCGCTCGATGGCTCCGTCTGCCTCTGTCTCCAATCACGATCGCCGCGAAGGCGAAGCCGAGCGGCCCCCAGCTGGCTGGCGGCCCCCTTGTGTTTTGATGGTGGAAGATTAGGCGCCGGACCAGGAAAGCCGTCGCGGAAAGAGCGGGGTTGGCTTGCTCCTGGCGGATGCCGGCAAAGGTATTCGGACCGCGCTCAATACCGATGCGCAGATGGCCGAAATTCACGAGCGGCGTCCTAAATCTCAATCGCTGCGCAGAATGCGTGCTTCGAGCGCGGCTGCAACGAAAGCTCGTCGAGCGGCAGGTGGATGGGTTTTGCCGCGTAACACCTGCAGACAGGTGTCCATCGCTATTCTGCGTTTATCGGTCTCATGATGCAGATCCCGCAGCAAGATAGCGGCCGCGTCGTTGACGTCGAACACGATACGCTCCGAGCTGCGGCGGCTCACCTGAACAACGACTGGCCTCTCAAATCTGATCAACCCGGTCATCCCCCCTCCTCCACAGCCACTATGCGGCAACAGCCCGGGTCGCATTTCTTTACTCAGCCGAACGCGACCGTTGCACCTGCGCCACTGATCCTGGCCATTGGCGGGCAAGCGATCGCTGTGAGGCGGGTCTGGCCATGGTCAGCTTGCGTGCGATCGGCGGTTTTGCAGTCGGTGGTGAGCAACTGCTTCTCATTCGCGTGGTCTAGCTGTGAAACCTGGACATAGTGCACTGTTTGATGCGCCTCGCCAGTCTCAAACACGACGTCGAAGTCTAAACCTGCACTTTTCCACTGCCCGATCTGCAGGCGGCGATCCACTGCATCGCGGAGGTTGGATCTTCCAATATGGCGACCCGCTTCGCAAAGCCGAAAAAGGCATTGCGCGCCGTGCTTACCGGCTTGCGCCCGTCGTATGCATCGTAGCATGCCCTCAGGGCGGCTTCGTGGATCAGGTCCCTGCGATCTTCCGGCCATTCATTGAGAAAATCGATTGCATCCGCAAGGCCGGCAATCTCCTGGATGATGTGCGTTGCGCGCCTCACGAAAAGCGGGCTGCTGAAAGCCTTAGCGTTCATTAGTTCCTCCAACCTTCCAAATAGCCAATTTGTTTGAAGAGGCGCCGCATCGACGCGAGGCGACCCTGACACAATGTGTTGTCAGGGCGATGACGGTTCAAGAGGAAGATCCGTGACGGCGACAGGGCGTGGAGCGATCCGCCAACACATCATGCAATGGCTTGGTTGCTATCAAAGGCGGTCGTCACTATTAAGCTATGAAGTGACCCTTCACCGCCTAGTCTAAGCCCGCAGGAGCGTTTTCATGACCGACGAAACCGAGAGCAAAGCTGACAACCTCATCGAACTCACCGCCCATGTCGTCTCAGCCTATGTTTCGAACAATCCGGTTCCCGTCGGTGAACTGCCTGGGCTTATCAGCCAGATCCACATCGCATTGAAAGGCACTGCTGGTAATGCCGCACCAGAAAAGCCGGAAGCTCTCAAGCCTGCCGTACCGATCAGAAAATCGGTTACACCCGATTACATTGTCAGCCTAGAGGACGGCAAGAAGTTCAAGTCGCTCAAGCGTCACCTGGCTACCCACTATGGCCTTACGCCCGACGAATATCGCGCGAAATGGGGGCTGCCGGCGGACTATCCCATGGTGGCGCCGAACTACGCTGCGGCGCGCTCGGCATTGGCCAAGACCATGGGTCTGGGCCGCAAGCCGAAGGAACCGGAAACGCCGGCACCTGCCAAGCGTGCCGGCAAGAAAGCCGCAGCCTGACCGCAGTTTTTTCAGGATCGGCTAAGCGGATCCGGCATCATTTCGCACTCGCGAGATAAATTTTGTGCGTTGCAATATCCGCGGCGATCGGTATGATCATGGTGTCGGCCATCTACTCCTCCCAGATGTGGTGCCGACGCTGAATGGGGCGCACCTCCTCCCGCGTCTCATTCTAAATCGAGCCCGCTGCCACCTCCTCCCGGTAGCGGGCTTTTTCTTGTCTGAGGCGCGATTTCGGTAGCGCCAACGCATTTGGCTCTAAGCGAGGCGAATGCTCCGAACTTCCAGGCCTTTCTTGCCCTGCCCGTATTGGACAAACACCTTCTGACCCTCCATCAGCATGCTCAGTCCTGAGCGGGTCAGCGCGGTGGCTTGAACGAAGATGTCCTTCTCACCGTTTTCAGGAGCAATGAAGCCGAAGCCCTTTTCGGAATTGTACCACTTGACCGTGGCCTCGCTCTCGAATTGGGCACTCGTTTCGGCGGTGGACTCTCCAGCGCAACGCGTATGCAGCTGAGCTTTCGCGGTCTGATCGCCGACCGCCAGCACTCGCGAGACCTGGTGACCACCTCTTGGACTTTCTTGCGTTGTGACCTTGAGGCGCGTTCCCTCGGAAACACCGCTGCTCCCCGCTGCCTCCAGCACCCGGATATGTAGATAGGCCTCGATGCCCTCCGGCAATTTGACGAAGCCAAAACCCTTGCTGGTGTTGAACCACACCACTTCGGCGTCGACAGGGTCCGCGGTTACGATCGACGAACGCTGAAAGTAGCTTGGCTCGGAAGGCCGTTCGGAAAAAGAAACCGCGCCATCGTCATGGCGATGCCGGCGTGGCTCACGATGGTCTTTGTATTTGCCCATGATCGTCCAACTGGCATGAAGAATGCACTGCGCTCCCGGCAGGATAATCTCAATCGGCCATGCGTTGATGTCAATTCACCAGTTGGCCTCTTAGCCGCTCGATCGCATCACGATCCCGGCCGACCTGTTGCCACACGCGGTCGATGATGGCGGGTGAGCAATATATGCCACAGCTCGAGGCAGCTGATCCGAACGCGTTCCCTATCGCACGGCAAAAGGGTCGCGCTCAAGGGCGGCACCGCGATCAACCGTTTCGATCGTGACATGCCGCGGGCTGCCGCCTCACGCGGATGCGCATCCGACATTTCGATTTATGCGCACTTTTCCGCACAGTCCGCAGGTGGGGAGAGACGCTCGTCGTTGAATCGCCCGGCTAGATCAACCCCGCCTGCTCGGCTTCGCTGCGCAGGTTCTGCCGCGGTCGCGGCCCGAGCTGCTGGATCACCAGCCCGGCTGCCAGCGAGCCGAGATCGCCGCAATCCTTCAGGCTGCGTCCGGTCGTGTAGCCGTAGAGGAAGCCGGCGGCATAGAGGTCGCCGGCGCCGGTGGTGTCGACCAGCTCGCGGATCGTTGTCGCCTGGATGGTGACGGTCTCGTCACCGCGCACGATCACCGAGCCTTTTTCGGAGCGGGTGACGGCGGCGATCTTGCAGTCCTTGCGGATCCGCGCCAGCGCCTCGTCGAACGACGATGTCTGGTAGAGCGACTTGATCTCATGGCTGTTGGCAAAGACGATGTCGACCGTGCCCGATCGCATCAGCTCGAGGAACTCGTCGCGATAGCGGTCGACGCAGAACGAATCCGACAATGTCATCGACACTTCGCG
This sequence comes from Mesorhizobium erdmanii, assembly GCF_013170725.1. Lineage (NCBI taxonomy): Bacteria > Pseudomonadati > Pseudomonadota > Alphaproteobacteria > Hyphomicrobiales > Phyllobacteriaceae > Mesorhizobium > Mesorhizobium erdmanii. Next base: position 6,135,464 of record NZ_CP033361.1, read on the forward strand.
GCCGGCGGCATGCGCCAGCTTCGCGGTTTGCCGGATCGCTTCCTTGGCGCGCGGCGGGTCCCACAGATAGCCCTCGAAATAGGTGACCTTGGCCCCGGCGGCCTTGTCGGCCTCGACGTCCTCCGGGCCGAGCTCGACGCAGGCGCCGAGATAGGTGTTCATCGAGCGCTCGCCATCCGGCGTGACGAAGATCATCGAGCGTGCAGTTGGCGGCTCGCCTTTGAGCGGCCTGGTATCGAAGGCGACGCCCTGGGCCTGGATGTCGTGGGTGTAGATTTCGCCGAGCGGGTCGTTCGACACCTTGCCGAAGAAAGCAGCGCGGCCGCCGAAGCTGGCGACGCCGGCCGCCGTGTTGCCGGCGCTGCCGCCGGAGGCTTCGATCGCCGGGCCCATGCGGCTGTAGAGCAGTTCGGCGCGCTGGGTGTCGATGAGGTTCATCGCGCCCTTGATGATGCCGTTGGTCTCGAGGAAGTCCTCGTCGCACTGGGCGATGATGTCGACAATGGCATTGCCGATGCAAAGCACGTCATAATCCCGCATCAATGTCTCCGCCAGCTAACCACCGGCTTGCTGCTATGCCGGCCGGGCGCGGGTCTAGTGAGTTGAAATGGGTTGCCGCATGCGGTTGATCCAGCGGCCCTCACGCAGCTGCCGGTCCTGCTTCACGCAGCAAGTCGTCGGCTCTGTCCGTCTTCTCCCAGGTGAACTCAGGCTCTTCACGGCCGAAGTGTCCGTATGTCGCCGTCTTGCGATAAATCGGGCGTAAGAGATCAAGCATCTTGATGATGCCTTTCGGTCGGAGATCGAAAAGCTCAAGAACAAGGCGCTCGATCCTTTTTTCGTCAATTCTTGCGGTTCCGAAGGTGTTGACCATGACAGAAACCGGACTGGCCACGCCGATCGCGTAGGCAAGCTGAACCTCGCAGACCTCCGCAAGTCCGCTGGCAACGATATTCTTCGCGACATACCGGGCGGCATAGGCTGCTGAGCGGTCAACCTTGGATGGGTCCTTGCCCGAAAAGGCGCCGCCGCCGTGACGCCCCGTTCCACCGTAAGAATCGACGATGATCTTACGTCCAGTGAGGCCGCAGTCGCCGGCAGGCCCACCGACCACGAACCGCCCTGTTGGGTTGACCAGAAATCTGATCTCCGAAGTATCCAGATGGGTTGGCAGGACCGGTTTTATGATTTCCTCGATGACGCCTTCGCGGACTGTATCTTGGGAGACCGCCTCGTCATGCTGCGTTGACAGGACTATGGTGTCCAGCGCCACCGGGCGGAGACCCTCGTAGCGTACGGACACTTGAGATTTCACGTCCGGACGCAGCCAGCCAAGCTGTCCCGTTTTCCGGACCTCTGCCTGTCTTTTCGTCAAGTGGTGAGCGAGTTGGATCGGCAAGGGCATCAATGTATCCGTCTCGTTGCATGCGAATCCAAACATGAGGCCCTGATCCCCCGCCCCCTGCTCGAGATCCTGCCCTCGTCCTTCATCAACGCCCTGGCTTATGTCGGGCGACTGCTCGGTGAGAGCCAGAACGACGGCGCAACGTCGACCATCAAAGCCGATGGCATCGTCGTCGTAGCCAATGTCGAGGATCGTATCGCGGGCAACTTGAGTGTAATCGATCTCCGCGTGGCTGGTGATCTCTCCAGCCAGAACGACCATCCCTGTCTTCACCAACGTTTCACAGGCGACGCGCGCCTTCGGATCGGTGCGGAGGACGGCATCGAGGATGGCATCGGAGATGTTGTCTGCCATCTTATCGGGGTGTCCCGCGCCGACGGATTCGGAAGAGAATACGAACTGCCTAGTCATGGAATGCCCTCGCTTGAAGTGTTGGAGTTAGATGGGAGTTTCCGGATTGGGCTGGCTTACCGGTTGCTCATGCCGGGCACGTCGAACGCAGCGCAGAAGTCGGCAACGTCTCTTCGTACGCTCGCATGAACTTCCTGGTCATCGGGCTTGCGGCAGACGGAGTCGATGAAAGCGGCGATCTGCACCATTTCCCCTTCACGCATGCCCATGGACGTCACTGCCGGCGACCCCAAGCGGATTCCGCTTGTGACCGTCGGGTCGCGCGGGTCGCCCGGCACCATATTAAAGTTCGTAATGATGCCTGCTCTTGCCAGGCGCTCGGCATAGGCTTTGCCTGATAGCGGCCGGTCCCGAAGATCAAGGATCAGCATGTGATTGTCAGTCCCGCCGGTGACCAGATCATAACCACGACCCAGAAGCGCCTCGGCCAGCGCCTTGGCATTCTTGACGATCTGGTGACCGTAGGTGCGGAAAGAGGGGGTCGCGGCTTCCTGCAAAGCAACAGCGAGCGCGGCGATGATATTCATGTGCGGCCCACCTTGCAGTTGAGGAAACACCGCGCGATCAATCCGTTTGGCGAGATTGTGTTTGCTCGTGGGATGATAGAGCGCCTGATAACGATCTTCATTCTTCGACAAAATAAAGCCTCCACGGGGGCCGCGGATCGACTTGTGAGATGTGCTGGTGACGACGTCGCAATGAACCACGGGATTCGGATGCGCTCCAGCGACAATCAGGCCGCTGATGTGGGCGATGTCGGCCACGAAATAAGAGTTCGCCTCCAGAGCGATTTCTGCCATTGCCGCGTAGTCAAAAATACGCGGATAAGCAGTTCCGCCGACCCAAATTAGCTTCGGGCGTTCCCGCTTGGCGGTCTCGCGCAAGCGGTCATGGTCAATCTGCTGCGTCTTTTCGTGCAGCCCATAGGGGACGCGTTGATAATCAGTGCCGGAAAAGTTGACGGACCACCCATGAGTCAGATGGCCGCCTTCGGGTAAAGGCAAGCCCATGACTTTGTCACGGGGGCTCAAAATCGCGCGATAGACAGCCTGGTTGGCTGGTGAGCCCGAATAAGGCTGGACGTTGGCGTGCTCACTGCCAAATAGCGCTTTCAGGCGCTCGATCGCGAGGGTCTCAAGCTCATCGACGATCTCGTTTCCCGCGTAGTAGCGCGCACCCGGGTAGCCCTCGGCATATTTGTTCGCGAAGATAGAGCCGGTCGCTTCCAGTACGGCTGAGGAGGCAAAGTTCTCAGATGCGATGAGTTTGAGCATCGTCCGCTCTTGCCGCCTCTGACGTAGAAGCAGTTCCTGAACGCGGCAATCGACATGGACCAAGGAAGACCGTCCGAATGTGCCGGGCTCTGCGATGGCTGCGTCAGCGGAGTTATTCATGGTAGTCTCCCACCTAGGCAGATCTTTTCACGATTAAGCAGCAGTCCCCTTCGACCACGCGTCTGTACCGCCTCGAGCCGCTCCAGGTCCCGCTTATGATACCCATCGTCGTGGGGCAGGAGATCGACCAGGAATTGAACCAACCCTCCGTCCTTGCCCCCTGCATTGAGATGATATGAGGACCAAGGACGTTGTCCGTTGCCGCAAAGAAAGTCGGCTCTGGCCAGCATCCGGACGTGTCGCGCGACGCGCTCCCGACGAAGATCGAGAATCTCCGCCAGTTCGCGGACAGTCAGGTCGGCATGCGCGCAAAGGCCCAGGATCCGTAGGCGATCAAGATGTGCTGCTGTCATCAGGCGATCGAGAAGTATCATCATTGGTCAGCACGGCGCCAAATAGAAGAACCGAACCCCTCGTCCTGCTCGCTTTTTCATGTCGGGCTCTTCGCAAATGCTGTTCGGCAGCGGGACATAACCACATCAGATTTCTGCCACCACTGAACTTGAAAGTTGTGGTGAGCGTACCATTGACAGCGATTTGTGGTCGCAAAGATTCCATAAATTTCGTTGAAGGATCTGTTGCAAGGCCTAAACAAGAACGCAACGAGACTGGCGAGGTGCTGGTAAGACGGCAAGCTGGCAAACTGCTTGGCCAACTGGGAGGCGAGCGGCGCCACCTCTACCTAGGCGACAGTGCTAACCTGCATCGTGCACCTGATCCGCCATCTGTTCGTGTCGCGGAAGGTCGCGAAGCCGTTGTGCCGACGCTCAGCGCCCTCTGCCGGGGGCGGACGCTAAGCCGGCATGAAGGCTCTGCAGGACTTCGAGGCCGGCGACACCCGGCGATCACTCAGAGCTGGCGGCGCGACTGGCAGCACGTCGTGCCGTTCTTCGCCTATCCGAGTGTACGCAGCATCATCTACATGACGGATGCGGTCGAAATGTCCGCGGCGCGTTGGCGCCATTTCCAAATAGCGCTTATCCTGGTCAGTTAGGTCGCACCCCTTCGATGTGGCTGACACGGAGGGCTTGTGCCAGTTCATAAAAGCGTGACGATGGTGGTTCCTTTTTCCCTTCTCCAGCCCGCTGATGTACTGCTGGCTGAAGCCGGAGATCTCGGCAAGCTGCTCCTGCGTCAAGCCGGCCTTCTCCCTGATCCTGCGTGCATTTCGTCAGACCAGCTTGCTCTCTCCATGCGAAGGTCAGCAAGTCAAAGCCATTGAGTTTATGCCATCGATGTGCCCGAACCATCTGCCGCCGGGGGGCAGCAAATCCAGGGCTACGATTTTGGTGACTTGTCGCTTGCCAAGCAGCACAAGCTATCGGTCACGCAAGCGACGCACACGTGCGAGAACCTCGCAAGGGTCGATTTCGAGCGCTTCCGCTACATCGAGGAACTCAATGACGTCCATGCGACGTTCACCGCCCTCATACTTGGCCACGAAAGACTGCGGGCGGCGAAGCGCTTCGGCAACCTTGGCCTGGGTTAAGCCCTTGTTCTTGCGCGCCGCTATCAGCTGTTCCAGCAGCCGGCGTTGGCGGGGCGATCGAAGGGATTTCGGCATCAGATGAACCGGCCAGAAGGGAACCGGCTCATCGACTAATCCCAGTTTCGGATTATCCCATTTTAGGATATATTTGCAATCCACAAGGCAAGCCGCGCCATGGAGCAAACTGTATGGTCGAGACCATGTCGAAGAAAAGCGGGCTCAGTTCATGGGCGGCGGTTGCGCGTCATCCAGATCGATTTCGGCAATCCGGCATGGACTGATCGCCTTTGTTACTGCGGCGGCCTAATCAACTCACAAGGATCAACGTCAAACGCTTTTGCGAGCCGGCCAAGCACCCTGACACTTGCGGAAACCCGAGCACGCTCGATCGAGCCCACATAGCGCATGCTCAGCTCTGCGCGGGCAGCCAATTCTTCCTGCGTCAGGTCCTGATCATGGCGCAAACGACGCATGTTGATCGCCATGACTTCCGTGAGGTCCATGGCGAGATAGGGACCAGAACCGGAACTATCGTTCTAGGAACGATCGTTCCTATTCGCTATGGTGAGCCAACCGAGGAGAAGCCGTGCCCGATCACAACAAACCCCAAACCGGCAAGAGGGTCGCGATGAAACGCAAAGTCCAAGACGAAGTCCCCTGGTCGGACAGCCTGACCGCTTACGACAATGAGCACTTCACCATCTATATGAGGCTCCTGGACGCGTCCGCCGACGATGCCAGCGAAGACGAGATGGCGCAGCTCGTCCTCGGCATCGATCCGATGCGAGAACCTGAGCGCGCCCGAATGGCGGTTCGCAGCCATCTCGATCGGGCAAACTGGATGGTTACGACTGGATACAAAGAACTGTTCGCGCGCTGACCGGCTCCAGGTGAGCTATTCCAATCATCTTAGACGAGGAAATCCCGATAGCCACGATCCATGAGCATGTGACCGCGCCGGACGGCACGGCGGATTCGATCGCGAAGGTGGTTGCGCGGATCCGTCCAGTCGGCATGGACGCGTTGTCGAGCCAACAGGGCCATTGCGATTTGGCGATGCGATGCCCCGCCTAGCGAGCCGTCGAGCGCCTGAAGAACAAAGCGCAGACGGCTAGCGCGCGCTTCGGGGGGAAACAGCCTGTCGGGAAATTGTCCAGTCGCGTGAAAAGCATTGAGGCATTCGAGCGCATTCAGGTGCTGCCTCATCCGATCGGCGGGCCAGATCGCGTCGACGGAAAGCCGAACGGGGCGCAAAACCTCCGCGCCCTCCACGACAAGTTGGAGGTCCCGGTGAGCATTTCGCAGCATGACGTGCTGTCGACCGTCCGCCGTGATCATGAGTGCCGCCCGACATGGCAATGTAGCGAGATCAAACGAAAGCGTTTCGGGCGACAGTGCCTTTTTCGCAATGACCGGCAGGACATGCGGGCATTGGCGGGAGCACCAGAACACAGCCGCATCAGGCCTCAACGAGCTTGCGAAACAGGAGCCCCCACTGCGTGAGATCGAGCGACGATCTCACCACTTCTACCTCGAACCACCTTTCTGCAAATTCTGCGTGCTCAAGCGCGTGCCTGCAGTCACGCTGGAAGGCCGGATTGCGCCGCAGGAATTCCCAGGCCCAGCCGCGTCGCGTCAGGTGCCGCGTATAGCGATAAGATTTCTCATCCTGCCAGTCCGGCCAGTCGGCGTCATTACCTATCATAGCCATGTCAGGCGCCCGTGCAGAGCACCGGCGCCCACAGCACGGGACCGCCAAGACTGCCACTGTGGCGGACCGCAGCAAGGCTCGCCTCTGAGACATCCAAACAGCCGGCAACGGCGCGCCTGGTGCCGATTGTCAGGGGCGGACCGATCCGGACCAGCGGCCATCCGGCGCGACGCAGGATTCGCTCCATGCGCAAATCCGTAACCGTGACGATATGGGTGAGCTGCCGCGACAGACCGAACTCGATCATGCCAGCGAGGAGTTCATAGGTCGCGACAGCAATACTCCCACCGCCCTTCGGTGCAGACGGTGGAAGATCAAGGGCGAGTCGGCTGCTTTCCCAGACACTCGGTTGCTCGGGTGCCGTTCTCCCCTCCAACAGCCTCGAAAAGACATCTCGCAACATCGTCGGCCCTGTCGAGGGCAGGAGGCGTCCGCAGCCCCCGACGCGACCGGCGGAATCGCGCAACACAAGATAGTGCGGTTTCAGGGAATCGAATGAATCGATCTCGAAGCCGCCGGTCGTGCTCACGTTCCAATCGAGGCGCTCCTTAAAGACGCGGTAGCGCAGGCAGTGCATTTCGTGAAGTTCGTCGGCAAAGGCGCCGTACCAGCCGGGCGCAATACGCTCAATCATGATGGTCTCCTCGCAGGTATGACCCTGCCATTGGAGGCGAACCTTCATGCCGCGACTGCCTGTGCATTTGCACAGGTAGATCAAAGAGGGATTCTGTCCCTCAGAGAATTGATGATCGTGAGGAGGCCAGCAGTGTCACTGCCTGATTTTTGGTGCGCACGCCGAGCTTCTTCTTGGCATTGTCCAAATGGAAAGCGGCCGTGCGCTCCTTGATTCCCAAGATACAGCCGATCTCCCAGGCGGACTTGCCCTTCGCCGTCCACTCCAGGCATTCGTACTCACGGGGCGTCAACGAAACACCATCCACCGCCAGACCACACGAAAGCTTGCGGCGAACGCCAATGTGAAAGCACATCGCCATAATCTCGAGCGCCTGTTCATATTGCTCGGCGATGCGCAGGAAGGTCGAATCGAGCCTGTCTGCCGCGAAGGTCATCGCAGCGACACCGCCGCGGCGATCGACAAGTGGAATCGTCAGTCCGCAGCAGATGCCGAATTCGGCAGCCTCATCGAAAAGCTGATGCTGTCGCGTTGAAATGCCGGCATGGCCGAAATCCGGTCCCCACTGAAAGGGATATTCGCTGCATCTTGCCCATTCTATGACCGGGTCGATCCTTTCATATTGGTGGCGCAAGTAGTGCGACGTCCAGCCAGAATGATAGTTCGATATCAGCCTGGGTTTTGTGACGCGATCAGACACCAGAGACAGATAGGCGAATGCGGGAATGTCGAAGGCGCCGGCGGCGCTGGCCAGTGCGTTGTGGAAGTCGACTTCATCAACGCTCAAAGACAACTGTTCCAGCAAAGTTTCGAAGACGAGCTGCATTTTCTCCTGCGGCTGTTTTCAATTAAACCTGGGACTTTCGGAGTTCTTGCCAGCTAAGGCGAAAAGGCTCGCCCTGAGAATTTGACGCTGGAGAAAATTCACCGCGGTGGCTACTCCCCGGACCTTCGATCATATGAAACGAGGTGCGTGCGACCTCGACGCCGGCTGCCGTATCCGCGCGTCGGAAGCTGCGATTGTCGGGTGGTTGCCATGGTGTAATAGAAATATCGAAGCTCGATGTGCCATCCGGACATGCTGCTGACCTCCTTCTCGAACTCTCGATTGCGGGCGCGCGACAATCACCCTGATCCAGCGCGTCAAAAAAGGCGCCCTGCCGGCGGGGAGGTACACCGGCAGGGCGCGCCGCACAAACGCCCTGGTCGTTGGGCAACAGGACAGCGGCGGCAGAACTGGTTTGGTTTTCGCTTGCGATCGATGTTATCCGAAGCATGCTTAGAATCTGACGGCTTGAAGTTTAGCAGTTTCGGTCGGCTCGGCGCGAAATGTGCTGTCAACCCGTCTTCACCAATGGGACGCCAATGGGCGACCAGTCCTAACGACGGCCTGACGTCAAAGCGTCTGGTCCGTGGGAAAGTTCACCCCAGGGAACACCACGTTGGTTACCGGGATGTCGTCGAACCCGGGGCTCGTTCGCGTGGGCTCTGTTCATATCGCACTCTCAGCCTTCAGCGCGCGATAGGTTGTCTCGACTGATTTCGCGGTTGCGTCGACGATTATGTCGATCTCCTTCCGGGTGATTATCAAAGGTGGGGCAAAGCCGAGGATATCGCCATGCGGCATTGCGCGGCCGATGACACCGTTCTCGAACAGAGCAGCGGCGGTGCGAACGCCGACCTGAAGATCGGGTTCAAACGGTATTCTCTGCTTTGGGTCTCTCATCAGCTCTACGGCGGAGAGGATTCCGACACCACGAACCTCGCCGACGATGGGGTGTCCCGCCAGTTCGGCATTCATGCGCGTATGCCAATACGGTCCGACATCGCGGACATGCTCCAAGATATTTCTTTCCTTTAGGAGTCGAATATTGGCGAGCGCGGCCGCAGCGCAAAGCGTGTGACCCGAATATGTCCAGCCATGACCGAGGGCGCCGTGCTTCTCTGTTCCTTGTTCCAAGACCGACCAGACGCGGTCGCCAATGATTGACCCGGAGATGGGCAGGTAGGCGGAACTCAAACCCTTGGCGATGGTCACGAAGTCCGGCCGCATGCCATAGAGGTGGGAACCGAATTTCTCGCCGGTTCGTCCAAACCCGCAGACCACTTCGTCGGCGATGAGGAGGATATCGTACTTGTCGAGCACGCCATGGATAGCGGTCCAGTATCCTTTTGGGGGCGGAACGATACCGCCTGTCCCAAGCACGGGCTCTCCGATAAAAGCTGCAACGGTCTCCGGGCCTTCAGCGAGGATAAGGGCTTCAAGTTCATCCGCGCAGCGCTCCGAGAACGCTTGCTCACTTTCGCCGTCATGCGCCTGGCGATAGTGGTGCGGCGTCGTGGTATGGCGCACCAGATCCAACGGCAGGTCGAAGAAATTATGGAAGAAGGCAAGGCCCGTCAGGCTCCCGGTGACCAGCCCAGACCCGTGATAGCCGCGATGTCGCGAGATGATCTTCTTTTTTTCGGGGCGGCCCAGAATGTTGTTGTAGTACCAGACCAGCTTGATGTTGGTTTCGTTGGCATCGGAACCTGAGAGGCCGAAAAAGACCCTTCGCATGTTCTGACCAAAATACTCGACCACGGCCTCTGCCAAGAGGGCGACTGGCTCTGTTCCTTGACTTGCATAGACATGGGCGAACGGCAATTCGTGGGCTTGCCGGGCAATGGCCTCGGCAATTTCCGTGCAGCCATATCCCATATTGACGCAGTAGAGCCCACCGAAACCGTCGAGGCTCTTTCGGCCTTCGGTATCCCAGATGTACACGCCTTCCGCACCGGCCATGATCCGATTTGGGGTCTCGCCTCGGCTGTGCTTGGCCAGATGCGTAGACGGATGAAAGACGAAGCTTCGATCCTTCTCTCTGAGTTGCTCGGTTCCCAGATTACTCAATCGCATAGTCCCTCTCCTCGCGATGGATTGGCGGAGGGCACTCGGCCGGCCGCCTCCTTAGCAATTAGCATACCGCAAACGCCTCTCCAGTTTCGCGGGAATGCACGTCCTTCGCCGACGAATTCGCGGAATCGGGACCAAAAGCCGTGGAAACGAAGGCGTCGGCGTTTACCGTCGCCTTAGTGCGGACAAGGGGATTGGAGAATTGGACTTGATTGGCTTGGTCACGACAAGACTGTAATATTGATCGATCCCCAAGCCTGCCTGCAGCAGTCCCTCCATGAAACCCTGATACGCAGCCATAGAAGGAGATGCGACGCGCATCAGATAATCGATCCGCCCGCCGATAGCCCAGCAATCCAGGATTTCCGGAAATTCTTGGATCGCAGTCTCGAAGTGTCTTTGGTCCTCGAGGCGATGACGTTCCAGCACGACCTCCACCATGACAAAGACCATGCCGCCGATGAGGGCCGGACTCAGCCGCGCATAGAACCCCTCAATAATCCCTGCGACCTCGAGTGCACGGAGCCGCTCCGAGCAAGCCGACGCCGAAAGATGAACGCGTTTTGCAAGCTCGCTTTTTGAAATCCGGCCGTCTGCCTGAATCTCTGAGAGAATCCGGAAGTCCCAAGGGTCCAGGCGCGCAGGATTGGGTTTCGACTTCATGACTTTGTACTCTTAAGCCGTTGTCGACAATGGAATTGACGCCGACCAACCGAGCTTGGTAGGAAGGCTCAAACGCCGATGTTGCGTGCGATGCTGTCCGCAGCCATGCGCTTACGCCACTCAAGAGGCCCGGAATTATGAATGGAGTTTCCCTCAACATCCACAGCCATGATGACAGGCATATCCTGCACTGCGAATTCATAGACCGCTTCCATGCCCAGGTCTTCGAAGGCAATGAGCCGCGCTGATTTGATCGATTTTGATATCAGGTAGGCAGCCCCACCCACTGCGATGAGATACGGCGCTTTGTGTCTTACAATCGACTCGATGGCAGCTCGTCCCCTCTCCGCTTTGCCCACCATCGCGAAAAGCCCGGTTTCGGCGAGCACCTTGTCCGTAAAATCGTCCAAGCGGCTGGAGGTTGTTGGGCCGGCCGGTCCGACGACCTCATCTCTCACGGCGCGGACGGGTCCAACGTAGTAGATGACGCGTCCTTTCAGATCGAACGGAAGCGGCTTCCCGGCGTCGATCAACTCAACCATTCGCTTGTGAGCGGCATCACGGCCTGTCAGCATCTTTCCGGACAGAAGAAGCGTTTCTCCGCAGCGCCATGATGTCGTCTCTTCCTTGGTCAACGCATCGAGGTTGACTCTTCGTACGCCGGCTGGACTCAATTCGTCGGTTCCGATATTGGGCCATTCGCTCAAGTCGGGCGGCTGAAGCCTGATGGGTCCAGAGCCCTCCAAGGTAAACTTCAGGTGCCGGTTGGCGGCGCATTGCGGAATGAGCGCCACGGGCTTGGACGCCGCATGGGTAGGATAAGTCGCAACCTTGACGTCAACGACTGTCGTCAGGCCGCCTAGGCCCTGAGCGCCGATGCCGAGGGCATTAATTCGTTCATAAAGCTCGACCCGCAGTGCCTCCTCCGCACTTGATGGCCCCCTGGCGATCAATTCCGCCATATCGATGGGCTGGTTCATAGCCTCCTTGGCCAGCAGCATCGCCTTTTCAGCGCTACCACCGATGCCAACGGAGATTAGGCCAGGTGGACACCACCCACTTCCAAGCGTCGAGACTGTGTCAACCACCCAGTCGGAAACTGACCCGCTGGGGTTCAAGGTGGCAAAGCGCGCCTTGTTCTCTGACCCGCCGCCTTTTGCGGCAATGGTGATCTCGATCTGGTTACCTTGCACAAGGTCGACGTGGACGACCGCCGGCGTGTTGTCACGGGTGTTGACCCGTCCGGCGAGCGGATCGGCAACGATCGATGCCCGAAGGGGATTGTCAGGATCGAGATATGCCTGACGGACGCCCTCATTCACGAGGTCTGCGAAACTGACCGTTGATTTGATGCGGGCGTCCATGCCGACCTTTGCGAAGACCACCACGAGGCCGGTGTCCTGGCAGATCGGACGCCGCCCGAAGGCCGCCATGCGGGAGTTCAGCAGAATCTGCCCTATTGCGTTCTTTGCCGCCGGACTCTGTTCGCGCACATATGCCTTCGAAAGAGAGCGGATATAATCTGGAGGATGGTAGTACGAGATGTACTGAAGGGCGTCGGCCACGCTCCTTGTGATGTCCTTGCCGGCAATGGTCCGTGTTCTATTTCCCAACGGATTTCATCCAAATGAGCTGAGGCCGTTGACCATTTTCAGGATCTGGAAGCTCCGCACCCCCTGCTCGCCTCCTTCATATCCATAGCCGCTCTGTTTGACGCCTCCATACGGCGCGTCCGCGGAAACCCCTTTCAGGTAATTCACACTGACAGCGCCTGCTGAAAGACTGTTGGTCAGCTTTCGTTGCGTATCGGCAGCGTCGGTGAAAAAGTAAGCGGCCAAGCCATAATCAGTGGCGTTGGCTTCCTCGACCGCCTCTTCGATCGTGTTGAACGGCGCCACGGTGAGGATCGGTCCGAACGGCTCTTCATGAAGCACTCTGGCATCCTTTGGCACGCCCGTCAGGATGGTTGGCGGCCAGTAAAAGCCCGGTCTGTCGAGGCGGGTTCCACCGGTCTCGATGCGGGCGCCACGATCGAATGCATCCTTGGTCAGGCACCGCATGGCCTCAATTCGCCGCGCGTTCGCCATCGGTCCCATCTCCGTTGCAGGGTCGTCCGGTTGGCCTATCTTGATCTTGCGGACCGCTTCGGTCATCCGGGACAGGAATTCACCGTAGAGAGGCCGAGCCACGAGAATCCTGCTGGGCGCATTGCAGCTCTGGCCCGCACACTCGAACTTGTATTCCGAAATAGCCGGTATGGCCTTTGTCAGGTCGGCATCCTTGCATACAATAACCGGCGAGTGTCCACCCAGTTCAAGGATACAACGCTGCAAATTTTTCGCGGCGAGCGCGGCCAGCTGTTTTCCAACTGCTGTTGAACCTGTGAAAGTCAAGACCTTCACGATTGGCGAACTGAGCAGATGCCGCGATATATGGACCGGCACACCAAACACCAGATTCACCACGCCCTCTGGGATTCCTGCTTGGCGCAGCGATTTAACGATATGGATCGCCACGCTCGGGGTCTCTTCAGCCCCTTTGAGGATCACCGGGCAGCCTGCCGCCAGCGCGGGGGCAAGCTTGCGGGCGATGAGAACGGCCGGATAGTTCCATGGCGTAAAGGCAGCAACGACACCTAGGGGCTCCGGGACGATCATCCGGTTCGGGCCCATCGGAATCGGGGCCGACAGCTCTTCGGCGTGTCTGCCGTTCCATTCCAGCGTTTCGACGGCGCGCGTGTACTCACCTGTCGCTTCGGCAATCGTCTTTCCCTGTTCAGCCGAGAGGTCCCTGGCTGCTGCTTCAATCTTTGTTGCTAAGATTCTTGCGGCTGCTACCAGGATCTCGCCACGTTTTTTTGCAGGCCGCGAGGACCACGCCTTGCGGCTCCATTCCGCCGAAGCGAGGGCCTCATCCAGATCCGACACCGTCGCAGAGGCGACCGAGGCAAATACCTTCTCCGTTGCCGGATTAATCACCGGCAATGTGGCTCTGCTACCACCGGCCCGCCATTTGCCGTTGATGAAGAGTTCGTGGCTCCTGGCGTCGGACATCGCGTGCTCCGCTCGTGTGAATTCTGGCCATACGAGCACCGCTTTCGATATCGAAACCGCTGAACTCGCTTCAGCCAGTTTCATCGCGATGGTCGCGGTGGGTCAAATATCGAATATTGCCGAAATCCATCTGGAATCCAGATCGATCTGATCCTTGTGGCCGCAAGAGGACATAGCGTTGCCAGATAGGTCGAAGAGTTATCAGACCGCGTCAGGAGCCGCGGCTGCCCAGCCCCGGCTCTCAATCAATTCTCTGGCAACCTTCGGAATAAGCTTGCGGACCGCGGAGACGGCCGCAGAACGCTCATCTTTCGGATTTACAGCAAGCACGACGGAGCGGGTAATCACCGGATCGATGATCTTGACCGTCCGGACCAGCCCTTGGGAAGCTTCTTTCTGAACGGCCGACGGAGCGAGAATAGAATGTGCCTTTCCCTCCACGACCATGTTGATAATCGTGGAGAGGGAGTCCACTTCAAACTTAACGTCCAGCGCGCAACCGTGTTGTGCTACGACGTCAGCCACCGAACGTCTGACGTTGTTATTGCGCATGGGAACGGCCAGCGGAAACGCGTGCAGATCCGCCAGAGATATCGAGTCTTCGAAAGGCGGTTCACCTGACGGCACCACCAGACAAAGTTCTTCGCGCGCCAGGACTGTCATTCGCCCAACACTGTCCGCGGTGCGGTAGAGAACTGCCAGATTGAAGCGTCCGGCAGCCATCCACTCCTCGAGCGGTCCTGTCATACCCTCGATCATCTTGAGGGAGACCCTCGGCAGTTCGGTTCTCACTGATTCAAGCAGGGGGCCGCTCAGGACGCGAGCGGCTCCAGAGGGAATGCCAATGGTCACCTCCCCAGCAGGGGAAGCAGCTGTGTTGGTCAATTCCGCCTCGGTGAGTCGAATTTCCTTGAGAATCGCCCGCGCTCGCTCAAGCAGTTTGGCTCCTGACGCTGTCACGCTCACGCCGGTCCTGTCGCGTATTAGCAGCTGGGTGCCGAAGCCTTCCTCCAGCTGACGCACATGCAGGCTCAGCGCGCTCTGAGCGATATTGAGGAACGCAGCGGCCTTCGTGAAGCTGCCTGCTTCGACTACGCCGACGAAGTATTTTAACTGCCTAATTTCCATGACTTGAAGAGCCCAACTGAGGCACTTCCCCAGCTTCCTCCCTATCTATCTCGAAAAGCGATGGCGCGAAAGCAATAATTGTGCCGCGCTGCAGCAATCGCGGTGGCAATCCACGGCCGAGGCAAGTGGAGCACCTTGGTGTCGTCGTCCCAGTCTGGTCCAAATCAGCCGCTCAAACGCCCAACTCGGCTTTCGGACCCATGGCAATGATTTCACGGGCCCTCCTGACAACCGGGGCATCGACCATCTTTCCGTCCAAGGCGAAAGCACCTCTACCCTCTGCCCCAGCATCCGTTTCGGCCACGAGCACGCGCCGGGCCCACTCGAGCTCCTCTGCGCTAGGCGAAAAGGCTTCATTCAGGATGGCAACTTGTGTCGGATGAATCGCCAACGCTCCGACGAAACCGAGCCGCCTTGCCTGCATGACGACATCGCGGAACTTCTGCGTGTCCGAGAACTCCCCGATACTTCCAACGAATCCCAGAGGCAGCAGACCTCTCGCGCGGGCGGCGAACAAGACCGAAAGATTCGGTCCTAGAAGGAGCTCCGGACCAGGTGTCCCGCCCACGGCCGCGCTGAAATCTTCCGGGCCAAGCGCCATCGCAGCCATCCGTGGATGGGCCGAAGCTATTGCCGCGAGTCTCGTCAATGCACCCGGTGTTTCGATCTGGGCAACGAAACGAACGCTTCCCGCGTCAAGATACCTTTCGTGCTCAAGTTCCGTCACGGCATCCGCGACTTCCATCACCCACTCGGCCGACTCCACCTTGGGAAGGACAAGCGCATTGACGCCTGGGACGACCGCTGCTTCAAGGTCGGCAGCCAGCGCGCGCAGGCCACGGTTCACGCGGATCAAAACCGACGCGCCGTTACGACCCACTTTTGTCACGGATTCTGGGAGCTGCCGCCGTGCCTCGCCCTTCTGATCCTGGGGAACAGAGTCCTCGAGGTCGAGTATGACGGCATCTGCACCGCGGTCATACGCTGTCTCCACGAACCGGGAGACGTGGGCGGGGACAAAAAGCAGGGATCTCCATCGAGGAATGGAGCTCGCGCTGTGGACGACTGGAACGGTGTCCCTGCTCACGAGGACGCTCCTTCTCTCCATTTGCGTGGGTGCTTTGGCAGTGAAGCGACCTTCCTTAGGGCCAATTGAACCGACCAGGCCAATAGTAGCGATGGTTTCGTCAATTGTGAGCGCGTCGGCGCATAGGGACGTCGGTGTCTTCACGCGGACGCAGCCCTTAGGCGTAAGCGCGCTCGGACCTCCTCGCGGACAGCCTCCGTATGTGCGCCAAGTGCTGGGACAGGGCGCAACGAGGGTCTCTCGGAGTTGAAAATCGCCGCAGGCGCTATAGCCTCGACAATCCCTTCAGGTGTGCGGACCTGCACTCTGCGAACATGCGGATGCTGTGAAACAGCCGAAATCTCATTCAAACGACCGTATGCCAGGCCAGTCGCCTCAAGCTCTTGCATCGCTTCCTCGCTGGATAGTTCGGAAAAACGCCGTTCGATAATCTCATTGAGGCGAGCACGGCTACCGAGCCGCTCCATATTATCGGCAAACCCGGGCTCGCGCGTAAGCTCGGGCTGCTTGAGGAATTTGTCGCAGAAGTTCACCCATTCCCGGTCATTCTGAACGGAGAAGACGACGTCCTTGTCATCGGCGCAACGGTAGGCACCGTAGGGGGACAGCGACGGGTGATTCACGCCGGCGCGCACCGTCTCGTAGCTGCTATGGTCATGCTGCAGAACCGGTACGTTCATCCAATCGGCCACAGCATCGAATAGCGAAACTTGTATCCGGGCACCCTCACCTGTCCGCTCCCGATGGAACAGAGCCTGAAGAATGGCGCTATGGGCCGTCATGCCTGCCGAAATGTCGCAAACCGACACTCCCACCCGCGCCGGCCCGTGTTGCGTTCCCGTGATCGCACACAAACCTGTCTCGGCTTGTACGATAAGATCGTAAGCCTTCAGATGGGAAAACGGCCCCTCCTCCCCGAAACCGGAGATGTCGCAGGTGATCAGCCGCGGAAAGCGTCGACGGAGATCAGCAGACCCGAAACCCAGTTTTTCGATGCTGCCCGGCTTCAGGTTCTGAATGAAGACGTCAGCACCGGCGATTAGCGTTTCCAGGACATCACGGTCCGCCTCCGATCTCAGATCCAGGCAAACCGATTCCTTACCTCGATTAAGCCAGACGAAGTAAGCGCTTTGCCCCCGCACCAATTTGTCATAGCTCCGGGCAAAGTCCCCTTCGGGCCTTTCGACCTTGACTACTCGGGCGCCAGCGTCCGCAAGGCGAGACGACGCGTAAGGTGCAGCAACGGCCTGCTCCACGGCAACGACGGTGATCCCCTCAAGGCAGTTCTGCATGGCGATACACCGCTTTTCATCCAACTTGTTCGACATCAGCCCGACGACGGTTCAGCATCGCGAACAGCCGGCTCTGTTCGTTCCCAACGATAGAGAAGCCCTCGTCGACACCCATTCCGGGCTTTGCGAGCATCATGTCGGCCTGGGTCGCTACCGAAACGTGGACTGAAGCTTGGGCGGAGAGATCCGTCTCGGTACAGCTTCCCCCGACATACGCCCCTACCTTGTTCGCCTTGCAGATGAGAACTGCGCGCGCCGTATCGGCGATTGAGCCGACGTCTGGCGTCTTGATTTGCACCAGATGCGCGGCGTTCGCTTCGGCAAAGAGCCGAATATCCGCAAGTGTGTTGCACCTCTCGTCCACGACGATGCGAGCCTTGGAACCCCGGCTATCCAAAATCGATACAATCTGAGCATAATTGTCAATTTGGGCTTGGGTGGAGCCAAAATCCGCAGGGGACTCGATGTTAACCGTAAAACCTGGAACAGCATCAGCGACCCTGCAGATGAAGTCCGCGATGCGTTGCAGGTCCAGGCCGATTTCCGATCCGATCCAGCCATACACATCGAAATGCAGTATCGGTTGGTATCCCGGCCGGCCGATTTCGCGCGTGCGCATAGCAACCCACTTCACGAACTCCATGAAGACCTGGCCGTCGACGCCGAATTTCTGCCTGGAATTGATCAGGCCGTGGGGAAGCACATCCACGCCCTTCAAAATCATCTTGTCCACATTGATTTCGCGAGCATCACCGCTTTGGCAGTAAATCGGCACCCTGCGTGCCGGCAGCGGCAGATCGAATTCAGCACATATGACCTCTGCCATCGTCCTGCGGTGAAGATGAGCCACTACTCGAAGTAGCGCCTGGCTAACGCCGTACTCAATAGCGAGGGGTAGCCGCCTATCGTCGAATGGCTCGAAGACTTGGGCGCAGGCTTCAAGGTAGCGAGACGCATCCACATTGAGAAGCCGTGGTGCCACGATCCGCGACGTCAAATATGAGATTTGATTTGCATCAAACAGCGGATCGCGTCCGCCGGCACCTGCGTACTGGACGTTCATCATGTCGCCCCAAGCTAAGGAGCCGTCGGTAAGGACGAGCCCCACGCTGAGCGAAGATGCGGGAATACGAATGGACGGGAACCCGGGCGTTATCGGTTCTCCGCCATAGACGAAGCCGTCCTGGGTTGCGCCGACCCTGATGGCAGCCTGATCGTCATAGAAAAATGCGCCATTGCCTGGCGCAAGGAGGACATCTTTAATCTGCACTTCACTTTGCTCGATTTTTTCCGGCGGTGCTGACCAGCGGACGCAGTTCGATCCGCTTGCCCGCCCAACTATGCGCCACTTAGCGTTGAGTTCGCCAATATAATGTTCCGGACGGTGCCATCGCGTTTTCAGATAGCCGCCCCCCGCTCTTCTCTCTCCTCAGCGACCGTGATCCTGGCGTACGTGAAGCGATATAATGGTGAAGATGGGTCCGTAGGCGGTGTGGATTCTTGGGATTGATCGGGATAGGGTGACGCCTCACGGCGCCGCCTTTTCCCACGTCACCGGGCATACGGTTCCGTACGGGAGGCCGAGGGACTCGAAGTAATGGTTACCAGGGCCCGTTGGACCGCCGGGTGTCCTGACATGCGCCAGAAGCCCCTCGGTGAACCGGCGGGAACCGCAGCTCCGCACTTGGTATGCTATGACGGCGCAGTTCCTTGAAGCGGTTGTGCCGTTCCCCCATTGCCGCTAGAGATACATGCGTTGTCATCGGCGGATCCACGCTTCCAAGTGCGTAAGCGCCCGCGAGTTTGGCAAAAGCAGAAGTAGCCGCACCAACCTCTGAGGTATGGCTTCAGCTCCTTGGCCAGCCGCGACAGAGCCGGATCAGCGTCTTGAATTGGTCGAGAGCTTTTGGCGCGATGGATGAGAACGCGCTTTCGCGGTAGGGACGTCCATTACTGGACGCCCCCCGCACAGATCCCCGCAGGCAGCTTCCCCGCACGGGACTCCTACCTCGAGTGTTTGACGGCGAAGCGGGCGCGAGGCCATGGATAAAGGTTGCAAGGCTTGGGAAGGTAGTCGTTGGCTAACTGCGCGATCCGTTCCGACATAGCGCCGTCCTTCTGGCTGCGTCGCTGAAGCGTACGCCTCCAGAGGTCGATCACCCGATACCTGAACGCCGTGAGCGGCCGGACATTCGTTGGAACCGCGAAGTATGCGAACTGCCCGCCAACGGTCTGGCCCAGCCACTTCCCCTGGTTGGGGATCGGCCAGTGCATTCGCAGCTCGACCTTAATGTCCTGAAGCTTCGCCCGCATGCGATCGCCGCGGGTCTTCCGTTTAAGCTGGAAGCGCCCTCGTGATTTTCCGCAGATGAACGTGAACCCCAGGAAGGCGGAGGTCTCCGTTTGCCGAGCCCGCGCTGCTTGCGGTCGACCGCCGCGAGGCGGCCAAACTCAATCAGGCGGGTCTTGTCCGGATGGAGCGACAGCGCAAACTCCTCAAGCCTCGCGCGCATCGCATCGAGAAAACGACGGGCGTCGCCCTCATGCTCGAACCGACGATCACATCATCGGCATAGCGCACGATGATCATGTCGCCGGGGGCTCGCGATGTCGCCAGCGCTGACAGGTCGAGGACGTAGTGCAGGTAGACATTGACGAGGAGCGGCGAAATCACCGACCCTGACCCTTCCCCCGTCATCCACAGTCACGATCCCGTCTTCGAGGATGCCCGCCTTCAATCACTTCTGGATCAGGCGGATGATGCGCTAGTCGCCGATCCTGCGTTCCAGGAAACGAACGAGCCAATCTTGGCTGACGCTACGGAAAAAGTTCTGGATGCCGGCGTCGAAAATTCAGTTCACCCTCCGCTTGTCGATCGCCACGCACAGGGCGTCCAACGCATCGTGCGGCCCTCGCCCGGGCCGAAACCCGTAAGAGAAGCCGCAGAAGTCGCCTTCATTAGATAGCATTGAGCACCATGACGGTTGCTCCTTGGACGATCTTGTCTTCCAGAGCGGCAACCGCCAGCGGCCGCTGCTTTCCATCCGGGGGGCGTACCAACCGCAAGCGTCAAGCCGGATGTACATACCAAAGGAAAACCTTCAAATAAAGTTACAGAATCTTTACGGCCGGAGTTCGCTGGCAATGGTACGTTCACCGCAAGTTCGAGGTCTGGCACGGCTAACAGTGGATGCCGGTTTGCCCTCGGGCCGCCGCACAGCACGCAGCGAGGTTCACTCGGCATGGCAAGAAGAGCTCTCATCCTGCTCGAAGGCGCAAGTAATAGTCCGCTATACGTCCAAGCGGCCGAGCGCCTCGATCTCCATCCAATTACCCTCTCAGCTGATCCAGCCCTATACGACTATCTCGCGGCATTAGGAATTGAGGCGATCCCCGTTGAAAAAGATGGTCTCGAACCATTGATCCGCGAATGTTCCGAGCTGCGTGCGACCTATGACATCGCTGGCATTACCAGCGCCCAGGAGTCAGTCTATGCGACAGTCGGCAGGCTCTGCCGTTACTTCGATCTGCCGGGGCCGAACCCAGCATCCGTTGAACGATGCTGCGACAAATTCGCTCAACGTCAGCTCCTCGCGCAGGCCGGCGTTTCAATGCCTGCTTATCACTTAGCATCGGATGCGACGGATGTAGAAAGCTCTGCCGCGAAGATCGGCCTGCCGGTGATCGTTAAGCCAGCCACTGGCATCGGCAGCAGCGGGGTCCGATTGTGCCGCAATCTTGATGAGGTAGCCGAACATACGAAGTACCTATTGGGCGGGCAGCATATATGGCGGTCTTCACCAAGGATACTCGTCGAAGAATTCGCACAAGGCATCCATTATAGCGTTGATATAATGGGAAATGAGGTCATTGGGATTGCCGCCGCTGACTTCGGTCCCCCGCCGCATTTCGTCTGCCGTGAGTACATCCAACCGGCCCTGCTGACGGATGATGAGCGTAGGCGGATCGCCGAAATCTCGTTGTGCTGCTTGCAAGCTCTGGGCCTTGGTTGGGGACCAACGAACATCGATCTACGGTGGACGGAGCCTGGCCCAGTCGTCATTGAAGTCAATCCGCGTCTTGCCGGCTCGCCCACTCCTCAACTGATCCAGCTGGCTTACGGGGTCGATCTCGTCACCGAGCACATCAAGCTTGTCGTCGGGGAGGAATGGAATTTGCGCAGAAGGTATTCGCATACTGCGGCCGCGCGGATTCTAGTTCCTGATCGCGATGGTGTCCTTGATTGGATCGATGGCGGAAGTCGGGCGGCGGCGGTATCAGGCGTTGCCGAGGTCAAATTGTATTTTGAACCCAAGACGCCGATCGTCAGGAAAGGTGATGAGCGCGATAAGATCGGACATGTCATTGCCGCTTCGCCCACTCTTGCTGAGACCAAGGCGATACTTCAGGGTGCTGTTGATTTAATCGATTGGTCGATCACTCCACTTCCGACTCTTGGCGAATAAGCAACCTACGGCCCCCTTACCTCCTCGCACCAGCGCAGGTGGCGCCAGGTAAAACTGATCGTCGCCGAACATTGGTCTGATAAGAGCATGAGAGAGCTGGGTTCTGTTACAAGGAGCTGACTAGGCGCGTATGAGAGGATCGGTATGCTACCTATCAGGCGGCGAGGCAGTGAATGCTCTGCAGTGCATCGTGTGCCTTCTTCCTGGCAATGCTCGCAGCCACCTCAAAGCCACTCCCGCCGCGATCAGCTTGGCCAACATTCGAGGAGTGACTCGCCGTGGTCCGAGGGCTGCTCACAACTCCCATTGGGTGCCAGCAACATTCTTCAGGGACGACTGTTCAGAGCCTGCAAGATTACGTGATTCGAACTACTGCTGCGCCAGAAGTATGGTCCAGAACTTTGCGATTTTTTCCAGTCCAGCGTGTTCCGTAGTGGTAATCTGGTCTGCACTCCAAGGCCCGTGCCAACACTTAGCAAAGGGCAGCCATAAGGAGACCTGCGTTGTGTGATGCATCATAGACTGGAAGTCCTGTGACCCTCCGGATTCGGGGCGAGACTCGCACAAATATAGTACATTCGCACAGAATAGCCGCGACATTTTCATGTTTTCGAACACGGGCGATGATGTCATCGGTGTCGGCCAGGACGTCGTCGACACTTATCTCGCCTTTCTCGGCCCACATGTAGGCGTGGGTTGCTGTATCCTCCAGCCCTTCGAGAACCAATCTCGATGGCTCATTGATACCAAGTGTGGCTATAATGCCGGCATCTAGGGACCGTGAGTCAGCAGTGAGTACAGCTATCTTCTTGCTCGCAGGGATGCTGGACAGCAGGGTTGGGAGTAGGAGCAGGCTCGAGGTAGATACTGGCACCGATACAGATGACGCAATTGCTTTTTGGTATCGCACAGTAAAACCGCAGTCACACGTAATCGCGGAGGCTCCCTTCCGTACAAGCTCTTGAGCAGCCTTAATATACCCATTTTCGCAAGCAGGATCACCTGAAACAACATTGCTCGCCCAAGCTCCTGGGATTTGGCTTAGTACCGGATGGGAAGTGTAGCGGGATGGATCGGCAATGCCTGGACCAAAGTCCTGATTCTGGCCAATATAGTCGCCGTCGTTCGACAGGCACAAAACACCTATTGTTGTCATATGTTAATTCCTTTATACAGTGCCGGATATTGATGCATGCATGGCAGTCATCGACCGCGCCGCCCCGCGATCGGACGCGTTCCAAGGTTCTGGATCGGCTGAGTGGCGATTATCGATGACCTCTGGATGGATCGACCTCAGTAGAAAAGCTTGCGCTGCATTCCAGTCAGACGCTTTCCGCCGTCCGCTGCAACGACAATGGTTTCGCTAAATGCCATACCACCTGCCGGTGCATACATATGGAAGACCTGGTTTTCCTCCAGCTTCCAATTGCTGTCGGCGAGGAAGACCCGGGTGAAATCACTGGTACGGGGTGGGTGTTTTAGGCCGAGCGTATAGCCAGTGATATTTGTATAGCTGTCGCGCAGTCTAGCAGACAATATGCCCTCGCGCAGGATACGGTCCACCTCCTTTGCGTCCGTTCCGGGCTTCATCGCGCGGAATTGCTCATCCTGTATTCGGACCACCGTTTCTGCGGTCCGCATTTGTTCATCGGTTGGCGTACCGATCAATTTCGGTCGCATCATCCGCGAAGCGTAACCGCGGAATTGCGGCACTGGCTCTGCATGCACGATGTCCCCCTTGGCAAGCGTGCGGTGTCCGAGCGCGCCGTGGTAGGATGCCGCACGCGGGCCCGACACCAACTGAACGAGGAACGTGTTGTCCGCACCACTGCGTAACGCCTCGGCAATCATTGTTGCTAAGACCTCACGCTCATTGACGCCGGCCCGAGCCATGGAGAACCCTGCCGTCGTAGCACGATCGCAGATATGCGCGGCTACTTCATGGCAGGCGAGTTCAAGCGGCGATTTGATTTGCCGCATTTCCCACATAACGGTAGAGAAGCTGACGAACCTTGCATCTGGCATCATGGTTTTGAGGGCTCGCGCCCGATCTACGGTGAGAAAGTAGCTGTCGTACTCGACACCCAGTGCGGAGGCTCCATACCCGCGGTCGACGATCGTCTTAGCTACAATCCTAATCGGGTTCTCGCTGTCCCCAAATGCTACGTAATCGCTGAGCCAGCTCGCTTCGCTGAAGGCCGAAGCATCAAGGGCACGGATCACAGCAAATGGCTCTCCATCAATAGGGATAAGCACGGCCTGATACATCGCCGCCGTGGGCGCGTAGCCGGCGAAATAGTCCATGTGCTCATGCTGGTTGACAATAAGAAGGTCAACGCTCTGGTTAGCCATGATGGCACGCAGCGCCGAAAGGCGCGCACGATATTCTTCTACTGGAAAGGGAGGGGGGAAGACTAGAGGCTGTATCATCAAAATGGTCTCAGGATGCCTATGCTCGAGTTTTGTAAGCCAAGCTGACGCGCCTAACCAGGGTGGGATCAAACGATGCTAACCGTCCAATACATTTTTGAGCTTCAACCCATCGCGTTTTAAGAAATTACCCTATCCCGAGGTGGATCTTATCCTTCGACCCCAGGACCTTCTCGAAACGTCCTCAACCACCGACGGAACCAGATCGATCTCGACGCCGCTCTCCAGAATTCGTCGCACATGTCGGCGGGAAATTCTGGCCGAACAACCGCTCAAGCCCCAAGGCGATCGTCTAGTTTCCTGATTCCTCTTGTTTTAGCGGGTATTTTGACCGGCGACTTGTAAAAGTCGCCAATCATCCTCTCCGACGAAGGCGTAGGAACGCCCCGCCGCGCGGTATGTTGCTCCATGGAGCAGAAGGCGCAGGAGCGGCGAAGGCTGACTGGAATCTCACTGCGACAGCCACCTGCTCGTTGCTCCAACCTGTTGCGTTCTGTCGTTCGTCATTTAGCAGAGGGATGGACCATAAGCTTTCCGCCCTACGGTCAGTGGCGCCAGCCAGAAGTGACGTATTGCCGCTAAGAGCCTTATGCTGGTGCTGGCGACGATCACCTCTTACTCGGCGCCACCTAGGCTGGTTTGGCGAGGGTGGGGGCCGCAGATTGTTCACTATTCGCAAAGGGCCGGAAGTGGTGTGATCGACCAATCGATTAAATCGACCGCGCGTTGAAGTATCGTCTCAGTCTGAGCAAAGCTGGGAGAAACAGCGATGACGTGTCCGATCCAGTCTCGGAAATCACCTTTCCTGACGATCGGCCTCTTGGGTTCAACATAGAATTTGACTTCGGCGACACCTGTTATGGCAGTCGCCCGACTTCCGCCATCGATCCAATCGAGGGTGCCATCGCGATCAGGAACTAGGAATCGCGCGGCCGCAGTATGCGAATGCGTCTTGCGCAAGTTCCATTCCTCGCCGACGACAAGCTTGATATGCTCGGTGACGAGATCGACACCGTAAGCCAGCTGAACCAGTTGAGGCTCGAGCGCGCCAGCAAGACGCGGATTGACTTCAATGACGACTGGGCCACGGTTCGTCCACCGGAGTTCGATGTTCGTTGGCCCCCAGCCAAGGCCGAGAGCCTGCAAGCTGCTCAGCGAAATATCAACGATACGCTCATGATCGTCATCAATCAGCGGGGCCGGACAGGTCGTCTCGCGAAAGACGAAATGCGGTGGGGGGCCGAAGTCCACGCGAACAATCCCAATAAGCTCATTCCCCATTATCTCGGCGCTATAAAAGGGACCTTGTGCGAATTCTTCGACCAGTATCCTCGGCGAAGATCGCCAT
Organism: Mesorhizobium erdmanii; assembly: GCF_013170725.1. Taxonomy (NCBI): domain Bacteria; kingdom Pseudomonadati; phylum Pseudomonadota; class Alphaproteobacteria; order Hyphomicrobiales; family Phyllobacteriaceae; genus Mesorhizobium; species Mesorhizobium erdmanii. The sequence continues at coordinate 6,160,871 of NZ_CP033361.1, forward strand.
ATGTGCTTCCCGCCCAACAGATAGGTCGTATGTTCGGCTACCTCATCAAGATTGCGGCACAATCGGACACCGCTGCTGCCGCTGCCTACGGTCGGCTTAAGAACCACCGGCAGGCCGATTTCCGCGGCAGCGCTTTTTACCTCCATCGCATCCGCTGCCAAGCGATAAGCAGGCATTGGAATGCCGGCATCCGCGAGGAGTTGACGTTGATCGAATTTGTCGCAGCACCGTTCAATCGATGCTGGGTTCGGTCCTGGTAACTCGAAATGACGGCAGAGCTTGCCAACTGTCGCATAGACTGACTCGTCGGTGCCCGCAAAGCCTGTGATGCCAGCAATATCATAGGTCTCACGCAGTCGGGAACATTCGCGGATCAGCGCATCGAGATCATCTGTATCGACCCGGATTGCCTCACTCCTTTCCGCCGCAAGATAGTCGTACTGAGTTGGATCAGCCGACAGGGTAATTGGATAGAGGCCAAGACGTCGGGCCGCTTGGATGTATCGCAGACCATTACCCCTCGCATGGCCTTCAACGAGGATGAAAGATCTTCTTGCCATTGGCTGTTGCCTCTAACTTTCTGTGTTTCCTGATCAGCTTTTCAGCCATGCCTGACCTCAGATTTGCGGTGAAGGCACCATTGTCAGCGATTTGTGGTTGCTGGAGCATGACGGCGGACTATCAGGGTACTAAGCGGACGAGTACGCCAATGACGGCGGGCCTCACCGCCTAGTCCGCCGTAAGCTATCGGCGGTTGGCCCCACTCGGGATCTCTAGGGCGTTACCGCCAGGAGAGCCCTCGCGAACCGTGAACGTCTTCGCTCCATCATCGTTGATCCAACCGTCGTAAAACATGCGGTCGCGGACAGAATTGTCCCGGTTGAACGTCAACACTCGCGGCTTGATCTCTATCATCTGATGCTCCTCGATGTATGCGGAGGAGCAAACGATTATCTCATCCCCGACCTGACAGGTGCGAGCAGCGGCTCCGTTCAGCACACAGCAACGAGAACCCCGCTCGCCGTAAATGACGTACGTGCTGATTCGCGCGCCTGAAGCCTTGTTCCAGATCTCGACAAATTCCATCGGAAAAATACCCGCCTCGTCGCAATGATCTGGATCCAGAGTTATTGAACCGTGATAGTTCAAATTCGCGTCGGTCACAGTGATACAATGAAGTTTGGCGGCAACGAACTTTCTCATTTGCAAATTTCCTCTTCGATGATGGATCACTGCGCCGACGAGCGACTGCAGTCTCTCGGTGCAATGGACGGGAATTAATTGTTCGACGTGCTGCGACAGGTCCAATTGTTGCTTTAAGACGGGAACGATAATCACGACGAAGCCAGAAGGACGGTCGGGTGCAAGTTGGTCCGTTGTCCGTTATGAGTCGGAGGGCATTGCCGGTTAGCAGTGCCCCCTTCTCGAATGGATCTGACGTAGTCCTGCCATGTTCCTTTCCGTCAATTGATTGCGATATCAGCCGATATGATGCCCGTTGGCAGTTTCCACCGGCTCGCAACCAACGCTGCAAACCGCATACCAATTTGGCTGGTCGGGCCAGAGACAGAATTTTGCGATCCCTTTCAGCGATTTAGCCTGAGACCAACCAGAGATCGAATCGACAAGCTTGTGTCGCGGACCCGACAGAGCGACCTGACGTGTCGGACGTGTTACTTGAGATGCTACGGTGACGTCGGAGCTGAGGAAGAAGTTGACCGTGCCAGCAGCAAGGCTCAGGCGATTCCGACCGGGAGACCGAGCCACACGGATATTGATCTTACATGCCATTAATCGCTTCAGTCAGCCACAGCACACGCGTTGATTGACGGGTGTGGTCACAGTCGGCACCACTTGCGCGGTCGATATCCGCTCGCATTGGCGCACTGCCGCTTGACGTGCTGGGACTCTGTTCGGGCCGCGTCACCGGTAGTGCGCGCCTGTTGGCTCAGTTAGCTATTCAGGCACCCGAGCCGGGTCATCGGGGCGAGGTGGGCCTCAGTCTGATGACTCCGACGTCGTTCTCGATGGTGATATATGTCCCAAATGGCTTCGAGAGATTTTGAAGACGCTCCAGAATGGTTTTTGCTTGCGCTGGAGGGGCTATCCGTGGGAGGCCCCGGTTGGCAAACCTCTTTGCGTAGCCGAGCTCAATTGGGTAAAGTCGCAATTCGGCAAGCTCGTTCTGCTCGAAGCGACAACCGGCGATAACGCTCTCATAATAGATCGGTGCGGAGAGCGCTTCCACAAATCCTTCTGCCGTCGGGTATCCTTTTGCCTCCTCGTCGACCGTTACCTCGGCATCCGTGTCGAACCGTGGGTCCTTGCCGTAAGCCTCGAACATGTCAGCCCCCACGGGCGTCCGCAAGTCATCGTAAAAGAAATTGCCCAAGCTATAAAAGATGGGACGGCCCTTATAAATCTCGATGCCTCGCAACAAATGCGGTCCGTGTCCGATGTATGTGTCTGCCCCTGCATCAATGAGCCGATGTGCAAACGACTGTTCGTAATCAGGTGTCTCCTGGCTCCAATTCCCGGGCTCGTGGCCGTGGTTCGTCACGATGCAGAAGTCAGAGAACTGCTTGCCCCGGCGAACGTTCCGTAGAATGCTGGCGACATCACGCGGGTCGGGCTTGTAGCTGTAGCCGGCCTTGTCGCCCGCTTCATATGTCACGTCAGCGAGCACGACCCGGTTTGGATCCTCACGGCCCGTCTCGGGTTCGGGCAACGCATTGCGTATCCGCCTCAAGCTTTCGAGCATTTCCGGCGGAACTACTATGCTTCTCGCCAAACGAAGGGCATTCAGTCCTGGTCGACCTGGTGCCTCACCGGCGGGATCGCACGCACGAGACATTGGCGCGAACGTAGTAGCAAACGACAGCAACGCTACCCGACCCCGTGCGGTTTCAAGAAAGCGACTGGCGGCGGCTTGTGCAAGATTCTCTCCAACACCCGCATGTATAATCCCGTTCTCATCGAGCACCCGGCTCGTCTGGCGCATGCCTTCAAGGCCCCAATCCAACGTATGGTTGTTCGCACGACCTACGATGTTAAATCCCATCGCCTTCAAATCAGGTCCGATCTCCGGAAGGCTGATGTGATAAGCGCCGCCGTGCTCAGCCTCGGGACTTCCCTTAAACGAGCGGATATCCAAGATTAGGGTTTCCATGTTGCCGAACGTAACATCGGCGTCACGAAGGATCTTAACGATGTGGTCGAAGCCGGGATGTTGGTATTTGGTCAGCGGCCGTGACAAGATGAGGTCGCCAACTGCTACCATCGAGAAGCCGTTAGCAATATTCGTCGCAACTGAACCAACGGTATCATATCCTCTTTGGCCTTGATGAAAACCAATGTCGGCAGAACGTTTCGCCACAGATCACCCCTTATCTCTTCTCTAGACGTACTTGGCAGATGATTTCGTTGTTTGTCTTAGCCGTGTGCTCGCGACATGCAACCGGGGGAAGAGTATATGACTATGACAGAGTCATAGGACCGAGCGACTGATCGCCCGCTTCAACCGGCTGGCCCGAGATGTATGTCGCCGGAGCACGCACATGACAGGCCACGACGCGCCCATCTGCCATGAGCACCAAAGGCGGCATTTCCATGCGGCACCGCTCGACCGCGAGCGGGCAGCGCGGGTGGAACGCGCAACCGCTCGGCGGGTTGATCGGACTTGGCACCTCGCCCTCAACGGGCACGTCCAGCCGAGCTCGCGTCGGATCCGGCACCGGAGCTGCTGCGATCAGCGCCTCGGTATAGGGGTGGACCGGCTTGGCGAAGAGCGCCTCGCAGGGCGCAAGCTCCACGATCCGCCCTAAATACATGACTGCCACTCGACGCCCGATATGCTCTACAACTCCGAGGTCATGCGAGATGAAGATGAAGGCGATTCCCATCTGCTGTTGCAGATCCATGAGCAGGTTCAAGATCTGCGCCTGCACGGAGACATCAAGGGCTGACACCGCCTCGTCAAGGATGATGAGAGAGGGGTTGAGCGACAGCGCCCGCGCGATGGATAGCCTCTGCCGCTGGCCACCCGACAGCTCGGTCGGGAGCCTTTGCATGATCTCGGGGGCCAATCCGACTTTCTGGAGAAGATCCGCGGCCAGCGCGTGACGCTGCTTCCGGCTGAGCCGCTCAAAGTTCTCGACAGGCTCAGTAATGATTTGTCCAGCTGTGAGGCGTGGGTTCAGCGACGAATAAGGGTCCTGAAAGACCATCTGCATTCTCCGGCGCCAAGCACGAAGCTCGTGTTTCTTGAGACCTGCGATATCGGTTCCGTCGATCAGCACGCGCCCACTCGTCGGCTCTATGAGCCGCATCAAGAGCCGCGCGACGGTGGACTTGCCGCAGCCGGATTCGCCGACGATGCAGAGTGTCTCGGCCGCCTCGACATAGAAGGATACATCCTCCACCGCCCGCACCACCGGAATCCTCTTCTTCAAGATTCCCGCACCGAGCGGATAGTACTTGGTCAGATTCTCGACTTTCAGCAGAGGACCGCTCATGCGCCAACGACCTCTTCTGCACGCCAGCAAGCCGCAGCGTGGCGCGACCCGACATCCCGCAGGGCGGGCGCTTTATCGCGGCAAATGTCGATCGCGAACGGGCAGCGAGGAGCAAAACTGCATCCGACAATGGGCTCGCGCAGGTTTGGCACGATCCCGGGAATTTCTGGAAGGCGGCGCTGACGGCCGCGCCGCGGATCCGGCACCGATCGCATGAGGCCTTGGGTGTAGGGGTGCGCCGGACGCGCAAACAGATCGATCACGTTGGCCTCCTCGACGATCCGGCCGGCATACATCACGATCACGCGTTGGCATGTCTCGGCTACAACCCCCAGGTCATGCGTGATGAACATCACGGCCGTTTCCGTGCGCTCTTTCAGATCGACGATGAGCCGCAAGATCTGTGCCTGGATGGTGACGTCAAGCGCGGTGGTTGGCTCATCGGCGATCAACAGTTCCGGTGAGCAGGCAAGAGCCATGGCGATCATGGCGCGCTGGCGCATACCGCCCGACATTTCATGCGGATAGTTGTTGACGCGGCGCTCGGGGTCCGCGATGCGGACGAGACGAAGCATCTCCTCGGCCTTCGCCATGGCAACGGAGCGGGACGCTTTCGTGTGGATCTGCACCGCTTCGGCGATCTGGTGGCCGACCGTATAGACGGGATTCAGGCTCGTCATCGGCTCCTGGAAAATCATGGCGATTTGGCCGCCGCGGATCTTTCGCATCTCCCGATCGGACAACTCGAGGAGGTCGCGTCCGTGGAAGCGAACCTCGCCGCCGACAGTCCTTGCGATCAGCCTCGGCAGCAGGCGAAGGATCGAGAGAGCGGTGACACTCTTTCCGCATCCGGATTCGCCAACGACCCCAAGCGTCTCGCCCTTATTAACCTGGAAGCTGATGCCGGCTAAGGCACGGGTGACGCTGTCTTCGCCGTAAAAACGCGTTTCCAGATTTCGGACGTCGAGAAGGACGCCGCTCCGTGTGGTTTCATGCATGTTAGCGCCTCCGCTTGGCGCGCGGGTCAAACAGGTCTCGCAGGCCGTCCCCAAGAAGGTTGACAGCCAATACAGTAACAGCAAGGCAGATGCCGGGGGCGAAAACCGTCAATGGAGCGATGGAAAGATAGAGCCGAGAGCTTGAGATCATATTGCCCCAGCTGGGGATCTCCGGCGGAACGCCGACGCCAAGGAAGCTCAGCCCGGCCTCTGTCAGAATCGCATCTGCGCAGACATTGGCACTCTGGACCATGAGAGGCGCAAGCGTACTAGGCAAGATATGCCGCCACAGCACCCTCGGCAGACGGGCGCCTCCGCAGACCGCAGCCTCCACATAAGGGCGCTCCCGAACACTGAGGACCACCGAACGAACCAGCCGTGTGACGCTTGGCATCTGGGGGATCGTGATGGCAACGATAAGTATCCCGATCCCAGGGCCTGTCAGTGATATAAGGGCGAGGGCCAATAGAATCGTCGGGATCGACATCAGGCCATCCATAATCCGCATGACAATGTTATCAAAGCTGCGGATGTAGCCTGCGATGACACCGATCAGGACACCACCTAAAGCCGCGGCCGCCGCCGACGTTAATCCAACCATGAGGGAGATCTGAGCGCCGAACGTCGTTCGGGCAAACACGTCACGGCCCAGATTATCGCTTCCGAACCACATCTCGGCGGAGGGTGGTTGAAGTCGCTTGAAGGTATCTATGTTCACAGGATCCCCGGCGTAAAGTGGGGCGGCGAGCGCCAGAATGATCAGGAGCGCCAACAAGCCACCGCCTGCAAGGACGAGTGGATGCCGCCTTGCCAGCCATGGAACGTCCGATATTCGCAGGCGGTCCGTCGGGACTGTTTGAATTGGTGCAGAGAAGAGCGTCATTTCAGTACCGGATGCGGGGGTCGACTAGGGTGTAGGAAAGGTCGACCGCGAGATTGATAAGCACGTACAGACCCGAAACCAGGATAAGCACGCCTTGAATGATGGGATAGTCGCGGTTGTTGATCGCATCGACCACCAAACGACCGACACCCGGTATATTGAACACCGTCTCCGTGATGACGACGCCAGAGATTAGACCTGCGAAACTTAAGCCGATCACGGTGAGGATCGGGACGCCCGCATTCTTCAAGGCATGATGGAAAAGCATTGCATAGGACGAAACGCCCTTGGCGGCGGCCGTCCGCATATAGTCTTCCGACAAAACTTCGAGCATGCTCGCCCGAGCGATGCGGGCGATGAAAGCGATGTAGCCAAGACCTAATGCCAGGGTGGGCATTATCAGGTGCACAAACCACAGCCCAATGCCGTTGTTGATCGGCGCATATCCCTGGACCGGCAGCCAATGGGTCCTGATAGCAAAGACGTAGATGAGGAAATAGCCAATGACAAACACCGGGACGGAATAACCAAGTGCCGCGAACACGCTCAAGAGACGATCGGCGAAAGCCCCCGTTCGCCATGCGGCAACGATGCCGAAGGAAACCCCAACAGTCACTGCAAAGATCATCGTCAGGATCGAGAGGGAAAGGGTCGGTTCCAGTCGCTGCGAGATGAGCTCGAGAACTGGCCGTCCGGCAAAGATCGACGTGCCAAGATCGCCGCCGAGCAAGTCCCACACCCAACGTACGAACTGGACAGGCATCGGATCGTTCAGGCCGAATTTGTTTCGGATGCCGGCGATCATCTCCGCCGTGGCCGACTTGCCCGCAATGATGGCGGCAGGGTCGCCCGGCGCGAGCCTGAGAAGCAGGAAGACGAAGACCCCGACCACCGCCATGACGGCGATGGTCGACACCATCCTGCGGAGGATGTAGGTGCCCACAATATCCTCAGCCCTTCTGCATGTTCCACATCGGGACAACGCCTTGCGGCGCCTCAATGAGACCCGTCAGCGTCTTGCGGCGCGCGATTGGGGAGACAATTTGGCCCAACAGAACGTCACCGGCGAAATCCCACCAAACGCTTTGCATTTTGCGTGCCAATGCCTTGCGCTCTTCGAGCGTTTCCACGTCTGCCCATTTCGCGCGAAGGGCTTCATATTCATCACTCTTTGGCCAACCGTACCAGCCCTCCTCGCCATTCGCGGTAAGGAAGACTTGGCTTATCGGGTTGCTGAGGGCAGCATTTGCATCGTCGGTAATGAATATGCTCCATCCGCCACTATCAACGGGACCTTTGTTCTTACGGCGGGCGCCAACCGCGCCCCAGTCGCCAGCCGCAAGCTCGGCGTTGATCCCAATCTTGCGCAGCTCGGCCGCAAGAAGCTGAGAGGCATTGCTGAAGGTCGCTATGTTCGTGGGTTGGAGGATGACCACTTTCTCGCCAGAATATCCGGCCTCCTGGAAGAGTTGCTTCGCCTTTTCCGGGTCGGCCCCCTTCTTGAACCATCCAGTATTTTCGTCATTGGAGTACGGCATGTCGTTCCCGAATATGGAAGTAACGACTTTGCCGTACTTTGGGTCGGGTGACGTTACCCGTAAGAATGCCTCCTGATCGATCAGGTAGAGCATCGCCTGGCGCGCCTTAGCGTTGTCGAATGGCTTCTGAAGACAATTCATGCGCAGGCACTGTACGACGCCACCGCTGTTGAGAACTTGAAGCGCTAGGTCGGGATCACCCTCGATCACCGAGTAAAGATCCGCAGGCGGAGCTTCGAGGAAATCAACTTCACCGGCCTGCAACGCGGCCAAAGCCGTCTGCTGGTCACCTATATTGTTCCAGACGACCCGATCGATCTTGACGATCTTCCCGCCGGCGAATCCGTTGCTTGGCTCGCTGCGCGGTACGTATTTTTCGTTGCGATCATAGGTGAAGCTCGCGCCGGGCTTGGCAAGAGCATGATTGAACTTAAACGGTCCAGATCCTATGTTCGAGGTTACCTGTTCGGTGGCGGGGCGGTTGGCGTCCTTCTCGCGCATCACTGCAGGGTAGTATGTCCAGCCAGAGAGCAGATCGATCAGCAGACCCAACGGTTCCTTGAGCGCGATGGTGAAGGTCCTGTCATCCTTCTTGGAGACATCCTTAGTCCGCTCCATGATCAGCTTTCCGCCTTCATCAGCTTGAGCCCAACGACGGATTGAGGCCACACAGTCCGCCGCTGTAACGGGGGTGCCTTCGTGCCAGCTCAGACCATCGCGGAGCTCGAAAGTATAGGTCTTTTTGTCGTCCGAAAGACCCCATTTCCCGACCATTTGCGGCTGTGACATCAGCTTGGAGTCGAGTGAGAACAGTGTGTCATAAACCGCCAAGGAATGGTTGAAGGTTATGCCAGCCGTTGTGAAGATCGGATCGAAGGCGCTGAGGTCGCCACTCATCACCATGCGGACCGTTCCCGCATCAACCGGCGCGGCTTGTGCACGCAAGATCGATGGAACCGACAATGCGGCTCCAGCTGCCATGCTCATCTTAAAAACGTCGCGTCGAGATATTATCATTTTCCGTTCCCCTTTTCTTGGTTAAACGCGGTTTATCCGCGCCTACCTGCCAAATAGATCCCACGAGGATCGGCAGTGGCTTTTCGCGACACACAGCATGGCCGCGTGACCGGCACAGCTGCACGCGTGCATCGATCGTGGGCCCGGCTCCGCCTTCACATGGGTCCGGCGATGATATCGGTTCAGCGATGCCCGTTCGATGTGATCGATATCGAACAAAGCCAGCTTCTCGATGACGAACCTCACTGTGTGGTGCACCCGATAGTCGAGATCGGGATTTTGGTTGAGGTATCCATGCCACGCTGGTGCTCGTTCTGCAGATAGATTTCGCGCCGAACATCAGACGTTCCCATGTTTTATTATTCTGTGGCTACTGAGCGCCATCGTTTAGCCGATTGTTGTTCGTGGGGCAGTTTGCGTCAAATTCAGTTTGTGTATATCGCCATCTGGCACCGAGATGGAGCCGGCAAGGCCTAAACGTCTTGTCTCACTCGGCCACGTCCGGCAATCATCACGCTTGGACACCAGGGCGGAATCACAACTGTTAGGTGTCGTCCGCGAATAACTGGTTGGAAGCGGGGCGCTGGGTTGGATGGTGTGGTTCCAATCGCCATGGAAGGCGTGGCGGACGAGATTGACCGCGTGCAGTTCGGCGTCAGAGACTTTGACGCCGGCTGGATAGGTGTTGGGATCGAGTTGACTGCGACCTTCAATCCCGCGTCGGTGGTGATTGATCGGCGGCTTGCTGCGCCAGTTGGCGGTGATGAACGCGAATAGACGATGCTCGATGCGGTTCCACTTGCTGGTGCCGGGCGACAGGTGACAGACGGTGATCGGCATGCGCAGCTCGTCGGCGAGCCTCTGGAGCGCCAGTTTCCACAACCGCACCCGAGAACCATTGCTGCCGCAACCGTCGGCGGCGATCATCAAGCGCGTGGCATCCGGATAACGCTCGCGGCCCATCTGCGTACACCAGTTGCCGATAGGGTTGATCCCGAACGACGCGGTGTCGTGATCGATGCCGATACTCACCGAGCCTGTATTGTCGGCGATATCGTAGACGCCGTAGGCACCGCGCGTCCCAACTGCGGGATGATAAAGTCGTGCACCCGCACCTGCGGCGGCGACCCTTGGGAATGCCATTCACGGCTAGCATTCTTGAAATCGCCGACCAGTTCCTTCTTCTTGGTATCGACCGAGATCGCGGGTTCATCGGCGGCCAGCGCCGCCTCTACCTGGTCGTTGATGCAGTGGAACTGGGCGTCGCGATCGGGATGGTTCGCCCCCTCGCGCGTCTTGCGGTTGGCCTATTCGCCCACCAGCGTGCGACCGATCTGATGGCCTATGTCGCACAGCGCGCGGGGCCAGCTTGCTCAAGCTCTTGCAGGTCCAAAGTAGCGGCGACTGGGGGTCCCCCATCTCATATCGCTGACGAATGGCCGATTCATCGATCACACTATGATGCTAGTCGCAGCTCCGACAAAACGGAATCCCAGCCCCACAAACCTCACTCGATGAGGGCCCGTAGGTCGTCAATCAGGCTCGGGTCCGTCTCGCTCTTCAGCTTGCCGCCGGCCTCCGGCCGGCGCACGCACCCGGGATCGAACGCCTCGCCGCTACGCACCTGGCACAGCGCCCGTCCAATGGTGCTGGGGGCGATACCAATGGCCCAAGCGCCGCCGCGAGCGTTTGTCGAACACGGGACGAAGCGACATCACAATCGACTCATCAACCGCCGGACGACGCCTTAGCGTGCTGGTAACCATGCGGGATTCTCTCGACCGCGACTCGGAGGACCGGCCATGAGCGCAACTTTTCTCGATCACACCGGCAACGTCGAATAGCTCGTGCACCTGGATTTGTGATCTAGCGGCATCACGAGATTCTGCTCACGGTGCTCTTGGGCATCGCGAAAGATCCTTCAAATTAACTTCACAGAATCTTTGCAACCGCAGATCGCTGCCAATGGTACCTTCACCGTGAAATCTGAGCTCAGGTGCGGATAAAATGCTGATGCCTGCCTGGGCTCAGACCGCCGCACAGCACGAACGGAGGTATCAACGCAAATGGCAAGAAGAGCACTCATCATGGTTGAAGGCACAAGGAACAATGGCCCGCTATACATCCAAGCGGCCCGACGTCTTGGCCTCTATCCAATTACCCTGTCGGCTGATCCAACTCAGTACGACTATCTTGCGGCGGAAAGGAGTGAGGCAATCCGGGTCGATACAGATGATCTCGATGCGCTGATCCGCGAATGTTCCCGACTGCGTGAGACCTATGATATTGCTGGCATCACAGGCTTTGCGGGCACCGACGAGTCAGTCTATGCGATAGTTGGCAAGCTCTGCCGTCATTTCGAGTTACCAGGACCGAACCCAGCATCGATTGAACGGTGCTGCGACAAATTCGATCAACGTCAACTCCTCGCGGATGCCGGCATTCCAATGCCTGCTTATCGCTTGGCAGCGGATGCGATGGAGGTAAAAAGCGCTGCCGCGGAAATCGGCCTGCCGGTGGTTCTTAAGCCGACCGTAGGCAGCGGCAGCAGCGGTGTCCGATTGTGCCGCAATCTTGATGAGGTAGCCGAACATACGACCTATCTGTTGGGCGGGAAGCACATATGGCGATCTTCGCCGAGGATACTGGTTGAAGAATTCGCACAAGGTCCCCACTATATCGCTCATATAATGGGAAATGAGGTCTTTGGGATTGAGGCTTCTGAATTCGACCGCCCACCGCTTTTCCTCTTTCGTCAGGGCATCTTTCCGGCCCCACTGACTGATGACGAGCATAGTTGTATGGCCGACGTTTCGCTGAGCTCTTTGCGAGTTCTTGGCCTTGGCTGGGGGCCAACGTGCATTGAACTCCGGTGGACGAAGCGTGGCCCAGTCGTCATTGAAGTCAATCCGCGTCTCGGTGGCGGCCCTCAACACATTCAGCTGGCTTACGGTGTCGATCTTGTCACCGAGCATATCAAGCTTGTCGTCGGGGAGGAATGGAATTTGCGCAAAACGCATTCGCACATTGCGGCCTGGCGGTCCCTGCTTCCTGATCGCGATGGCATCCTCGATTGGATCGATGGCGACAGCCGGGCGGCTGCCGTATCAGGTGTCGCCGAGGTCAAATTGCATGCTAAGCCCAAGACGCCGATTGTCAGGAAAGGCGATTACCGGGACTCTATGGGCTATGTCTTCGCCGTTTCACCCGACCTTGCTCGAACCGAGGCGATACTTCAGCATGCAGTCGACTTGATCGATTGGTCGATCACTCCATTTCCGACCGAACAGGAACAAATAGCGGCCTCTCACCTCTCCGCGCCAGCGCAGGTGCCCAAAAGTACAGGGTGATCATTCCCAACATTGGTGCTTTGAGCACCAGAAAGACGCGGGTCGATGATGAGATGAGGATAGTTAGTCGACCGTGAACAATGCGGTCCTAAGCCGTAAGCTGCTTAGGTCGGATGTGAAGCGCAGCGCTCAACAGCCACAAAAATTGGTAGAATGGTCGAGGCTTGGTAGAGTGGCCAACGGAAGCTGGCCTCGAGCGCCGCCTCGTCGGTGATCTGTGGCGCGACAATTCTGGGATCTTCCGCATATTTGGCGCAGGGCCGGGATTCACGAGCGGTGCGAATGAGTCCATACAGTCGGAATCGCAGTCGACGCCGGTGATTCGCCCCTGCTCCATGCCTTCCGTTCGCTGGTCTCGCCCGAGCTTTCGATTGTCCAAATTTCTCCCACAGCTGTCCCTCCTGCGGCTGCCGAACAACGTCGCGTCCACAGCCACTACATGCGCCGGGTGGCTGATCTGTGTCGGCGTTTATGCTGACGGCGCCCGTTGGGGTGCTCCCGATGCAATGCAGGGCCGCCGACCGCTGGCATCTTCTCCAGAATCTGGGCGAAGCGTTGCGTCTGACCCTAGGCCGCCATCCCAAGCGGTCGGTGCCGCCGGAAAGGCGATGATGGCCGAGATGGGTGGTGATGACGACGCCAATCCGGAACCATCAGCGGAATTCCCCGAAGCTTGATGGCCTGCGCCGGTCGGCCGTAACCAGCGCAGTGAACTCTATGCTGAAGTCCATTTGCGGACAACCGGCATGTCGCCGCGACAGATCGCGCCCCGGACGGCATGAGCGTGAGGACGGTCGAGCGCTGGCTTGCAGCGGGCGGGGAGCCGTGACATTGCGCCTTTTTTGGGGCCGCATCACCCAGCCCTGGAGCACCAGTCCCGTCGAGGGACTAATCAACCGTCTCAAGACCATCACGCGCCAGATGTATGGGCGCTCTGGGTATCCGCTGCTGAGAAACAGGCTGCTGGCAGCCGCTATAGATCGTAGAAACAGACGAGACAACCAAAGGAACGCTGTCCCTGCACCAAATATGCGGTAGATCCCTTGATTGACGCAACGCTCGCAGCTTCATTGTCGCGCCGCAGTGATCTGGGGGAGATGTCCCGGATGGTGCGCCCAGAGCCTGCGCAGGCTTTGTTGGCCCGCTTGAATTGTTTGGCACGGGCGTAGCGCTGATATATAATCACCGCCCGCCTGCCGACCCGCACATAGGACTGGCGCAGGTCGAGCCCGCCTTCCTGGCCAGGCGAACGAGCCGCTCACGGGCGCGATGAAAGAGTTTGGCGTCGGTCGGAAACAGACGTTCTTCGGCTGCACGGTGGTGTCAACGATGACGCGGCGACCTCCAGGCTTTCCTGCAGCAGGGCTGCAATCCGCTCCTCGCCCATGCTGCGCCAACGCGTTATCGAGGAGCGGTCTCCGCATGGGTGCCTAGTATGAGTGGGGGGAGATTGTTCGCATCGTGCGGCGGATCGCAAGTGCGACGCACATGCCGGAAAGGACTTCGGCGACGGCAGTCAAGCAGCAGCTCGTCAAAGGCGAGATTTTCACCAGCAAACGCTCATCCCCTACACCGAGGATGGGCAATCATCGTGAACGGTGGCCGAGTCCACCGTGCAGGATGCCAACGGGCCCGACACCAACTGAGCGAGGAAGGTGTTGTCCGCTCCACTGCGCAACGTCTTGCGATCATGGCTGCTAAAAGTTCGCGCGTCAGTGACGCCGGGCGGAGCCGCGTCGCACCCTGCCGCTGCGGTGCGATCAAGCGGTGATTTGAACTGCCGAATTTCTCACAAGACCATGGAGAATCGAGGAACCTGGCATCCGGCCGCAGGCTTTCGAGGCCCCTGTTCACAGTGAGGAAGTCGCTATCGCGCTCGAGTGCTATGGCAGAGGATCCGGGCCGGCGGTCTATGATCGTCTGGCCACGATTTCAATCGGATTGTGGTTGTTGGTTGCCGATCCTGCCCGCCGCGTGCGCTCGAACCGCATCTCCGAACGCGCGGAAAATGCGCATGGACGCTTCGTCAGACTTCACCCAATATTCGGGATGCCACTGGACGCCGACTGCGAAGGCACCTGTAGTCCGCACCGAGACTGCTTCCACGGTTCCGTCTTCCGCAACCACTTCGACCTGGAGCCCCGTGCCCAGCCGATCGACCGCCTGGCGATGGAGGGAATTCACCTTGATATCGCCTGCGCCGATTACGCCCGCGAGGCAGCTACCCGGCTTAACGGTCACAGTTTGGCGGATGGCGAACTGCTCGTCCCGGCTATCGCTCTGCGGCGCCCTATGGTCAGGCGAGCCGGGACGATCCTGGATTTCGGTCGCGAGCGTGCCGCCGAGTGCGACGTTCAGTTCCTGAATACCGCGGCAGATGGCAAGCAGCGGAACCGCATGGTCGATTGCCTTGCGGATCAAAGGGAGCGTGGTTGAATCACGCGCAGGGTCATAAGGGCCATTGGCTTCACTCGCGTCACCGCCATAGAGCGAGGGATGGACGTTGGACCCGGAGCCCGTGATCATCACACCGTCGACAGCGTCGAGGAGCTGTTCGAAGTCAAGCCGATCGCCGAAAGAAGGGACCAGCACCGGAAATACGCCGGCAGCGGCGACCGCCGCCTCCAGATACTGCTGAGGTGCCGCATGCCAAAGATAGTTGTAGAGTTGGCGGACATCCGTCGAGACGGCAATGAGCGGTTGCTTTTTCTCATCGATGTTCAAACACGACATATCTTTACAATTCCGTCATTGTTCGGATTAGGATTTCAGAATGTATGGGCGCGCCCGGGTTGGTAAGCACAGAATCCATATCGCGACCATCTAGGACCGAGATGGGCAGACCATTTTCCTGCTCTCAGTCTACCGGAGGCCGATCTATCGCGAGAGTTGCCGGAGCACGTAATCGAAAGATGAGCGTTCTCTGGCCGTCTCCGCAGTTCGCGAACTCATTCCCAGGGTAGCCAGGAAATTGAAATGGCGCCGGTCAGCCACGGCTCGGGACGCGGCCTGTGATCCCCGTTGCCCCGATGGTAAATGCCATCGCTCCTACTGCGGCCGTCAGGGGCATGTCGATTTGGATTCCAGATGGACCCCGGCACGACCGCGCCCGAAGCTCCGTGCGTCGCCGACGCCGTCAGTGCGGTGGCGTTGATGACGCCGATACCAGGGATAGTCGAAAGGCGACGAGCCGCTTCGTCCTGGCCTGCGATATGCACGAATTCCGCATCGAGGGCCGCAATCCGCTCATCAAGGCTGCACCACTCGGTGCACAAGTCCTCGATCAGCACCCGCTGCGCGCTGGCAGCCGGGGATCGTCCTCGTCGGCGAAGACTGGAAGCCCATCGCCCCCAGTTTGCGCCGCCCCTACGCCATGACAATGCTCCAGCAAAAGCGCGCGCAGATGGTAAATCAGCGCCGTGCGCTCGACATCGGTTCGTTCCTCTCGTTCCAAACAGAGCAATCCTACCCGATCGCTCCAGAGAGGGGCCGCAACAAGCAGATGATGCAAATCATACTCCTTAGATTTTTGGACACCAAAGCTCCTTCGGCATCTAGTTTCGAGATGGTCAAAATCTAGAAACAGCATTTGACCCTTTCGGACATCACGATCGAAAGTGATGTTTGGTGAGAGCCCGCAATTCTTTCCTCGCGCGCTGCGGGTAGCGGCAGGCCGCCGTAGAAAAGAGTTCCTTGGCAGGCCCGCGCCCCCCGGGTGTCGCACGCTTCGCCAGCACCACGCGAAGAGAGGACAGTAGCGATGAGGCTCGATGAATATGTCCGGTATGATGCTACCGGTTTGGCGTCTCTCGTGAAAGCGGCTGTAATTACTCCCTTGGAACTAACGCGCTTAGCGCGCGACGCGCACGTTGAGATCAATCCGCGGATAAATGCTGTCATCGAGTTCTACGAAGATGCCGAGACTGTCGTCGGCTCGAACGAAGGGATTTTTGCTGCCGTTCCGTTTCTTCGGAAAGACACCGGAGCGAGCGAGGCCGGCCGCCTACAAGAAAATGCAAGCCGTCTGTTTAAGGGCTATCGACCCAACACCGAAAGTCATTTCTTTCGCCGCGCCCGGGAGGCGGGGCTCAGGACGCTCGGGAGAACAACGATGCCTGAATTTGGGACATCGGGCATGAGCCAATCGATTCTAAATGGAATTACTGGCAATCCGTGGGATTTGAATCGGTCGGCAGGTGGCTCATCCTCGGGATCGGCAGCTGCGGTCGCTGCCGGTATTACTCCAATCGCACATGGTAACGACGGCGGCGGGTCAATTCGCGTGCCAGCCGCCTGGTGCGGGCTGATTGGGCTGAACCCCTCTCGAGGCCGCGTGTCCGGTGGTCCAAACAATCAAGACGCGTTGTTAGGTCGTGCTCGAGAGTTTGTTATCTGCAGGACCGTGCGCGATATGGCTGCCGCACTGGATGTTTTCTCTGGCTCTCATCCTGGCGATCCTTTTATCGTCGTCCAGCCGAAACGTTCCTATCAAGAAGAACTTTCACAGCCGACAGGGGCCCTAAAGGTTGGGGTTGCCATGACAAAATGGGGTGCTGTTGATGTGGAGCCGGAAGTGCTTGAGGCTGTCGACTCGACTGCCACTCTGCTTGAGGAGTTGGGGCACAGGGTCGCTGAAATCGAGCCGCCATACGAGTCCGCAGAATACTTCAGAATATTGCTCGCCAATTCTGCTCGCAGCGCGCATCTACTCGATGAAGCGGCCCAGGCAATGGGACGCACCATCAATGCAGATACCTTGGAGCCCGCCAATTTAAAGCTTTATGAATATGGCCGAAGGGCATCACCATTTCATGCGGGAGACATACATGAGCTCATGCGAAGACTGCGGGTCCGCGTGGGTGAGGCGATCGAACCGTACGACATCTTGCTAACTCCCACCATGCCATTTGTGGCCCTAACACATGGCAGCATCTATTGTACGACTAACCCTACGCTCTCTGCGGAAGAATTCAAGGAAGCAGACGCCGCGCTTTTTCAATATCTTGGAGTGTTCAATGCTACAGGACAGCCGGCAGTATCCTTGCCATTGGCACAAAGCTCCAGCGGGATGCCTATCGGGCTGCAAATAGTTGGCCGCTTTGGCGACGAGGCAACGCTGGTTCGTGTTGCACGTGATCTGGAGGAGGCTAGACCTTGGAGAGGCCGGCACCCGAAAATTTGGGCAGGGGCGAATAGTCTTAGATTTGCCAATCCCCTGTGATCGATAATGAGCGCCATGTGCCTCGCTTTCAGCGCGAGTTGGATTCGCCTTCGGTAGTGTGACACCAGAGGAGGTTGCGAATGAGCATGGGGCGTCGTTTATAACGGCAGTAATACCAAGAGACCTTTGTTGCACGGATCGCTTGGTGAATGCACTGAGCCCGTCGTCCCAGGCCTTTGTTTAGGCGGCGCGGTCGGACTTGGGGCGTCCAAGCTCGAGCAGCTATGTCCGCCGTCGCATGGCAGCGTAAGGCATGACTGATCGGCGGCACGGCGATCCGAGTTAACGGCGGAGTTGGCCGAGGATTGGGGCAGGGCATTGGTGTCCTATCCGGCCCTGCCGCCGACGGCGCGCACCACGGAGGCACAAGAGGTCGTCGAGAAGGCCAGGTCTAGTGCAGGGCGTTTTCGATTATCCAGTCGCCGCGACGCCGGCTTTCGCGGCCACAACGCACCGCAGAGCCATAAGTCGGGGTCTTCACCAGCGGCCAGAAACGCCGCGTCACCTCGGCCATCAAGCGCCAGATGCGCCACCGCGCGCCCAGCGTCGGTGGTCCATGGGAAGGCTCATATTTTGGTTCTTCTACTTATTTTCCCCTGGACGGATGGCTTTTTGCACCCCAATTTCACACACTTGATGCGGGCAACGCCGTCTCGACTAAGTTCACCCAATAGCCGATGCCATAAGGCAGGACTTCGTCGTTGAAATCATAGGCCGGGTTGTGCACAGCCGCAGTATGTCCATTACCAACGAGGATATAGGAGCCCGGCCGCGCTTCGAGCATATAGGAGAAATCCTCCGACCCCATCGAAGGTTTGATCTTATCGTCTACGGCGGCAGCCCCCACGAGACTGCTTGCTACCTTGATCGCCAGATTGGTCTCGTAGTTAGAGTTGATAGTGACAGGCTCAAGGCGGCTGTACTTGAATTCGATATCCCCGCTAAATCCGCGCGCAACGCATTGGGCGGTTGTATATATCTGTTGCTCGGCAAAGTCCCGCAGGCCGGCTGAGAGGGTCCTGACGGTGCCAGCTATTTTGGCGGATTCTGGAATAATGTTATATGCTTCGCCAGCGTCAAGTTTGGTGATGGACATGACGAGCGAGTCCATCGGGTTCGTGTTGCGGGCGACCAAGGTTTGCAGTCCGACGATGATCTGTGCTGCAATGACAATCGGATCGACGCATTTATGCGGCTCGGCCGCATGGCCACCTCTGCCCTTCACGAGAATGTCGAACTCGTCAAGTGCAGCCATCAGCGGGCCATCGCAAATCGCGAATCTTCCAACCTCAAGGCCTGGGTCGTTGTGCATGCCAAAAACCTGGGAGATGCCGAAACGGTCCATGATCCCTTCCTGGACCATCCTTTGGCCGCCCCGGCCGTCTTCTTCCGCAGGCTGAAAGATCAAGGCGACGGAGCCCTTGAAATTTCGCGTATTCGCAAGGTATTTCGCGGCACCCAGCAGCATGGCCGTGTGACCGTCATGGCCGCAGCCATGCATCCTGCCCGGTATCTGCGACGACCACGGCTTGTTTGATTTTTCGAGGATCGGCAGGGCATCCATATCCGCTCTCAACCCGATTGTCGGACCCGTTCCACCTTGACCGTGAATCATTGCGACGATGCCGGTTTCTGCTATCCCCGTCTCGATGTGGTTGATACCGAAGGAGCCAAGCTTCTCGGCAACGAATCTGGCTGTATTGTATAGCTGGTAGCCCAGTTCAGGATGTAGGTGGAGGTAGCGGCGCCATTCGGTTGCCTCACACTGGAGATCGCGGAAGGTCTCAATGTTAGGCATGTTCCCGTTCCCAACGTCGAATTCTACAACCACAGCGCCTCGACGCCGTTGACATTCCGCGAGCTAGCACTGTGCGTCAAATTCAGTTTGTGTATCCCCGTCATCTGGCAGCGAGATGGGCTAAAGGCTGTTGAGATTCATCTGGAATTTAGGATGGCAGCGGCGAGATCAACAATGCGACGTTCGGTCTGTCGGCACTCATAGCGAGTAGACACCCAGGCTCAGGCTCCGTCGGAGAATGCCCGCCCGGGAACCCCGACAACTTGATGCCGATCGTCGGCAAAGAACGCCAAAGAAGCTCAGACATTGAAGCGGTTACTAGTCGCCCTGGAGTGTACCCATCCGGTGAAGACTGCGGATGTGCGTATCGGTAGCCATGAGGACCTGGGTACCGGGTCAAGCTTTCGATGGGGAGACGCGATGATATTCTTCCAGGAGGAGTTTGACCTCCTCGAAGCCTTCATCGGTGAAGGCCAAGATCCCGTCGTCATCGTTGGCACCCAGATGACGTCGTCTTCGGGCTCAAGACCGAGGGTTAGGTCCTGGATGAGCGCTTCTGTGACGCCGAGTTCGCTGGCGACACGGTTGACGGTGTAGACGTGATGCACTTTATTGCGCTGCATGATCAGGCCGCAGCTGGTTGGGTCCGCAGTTTTGCGGACCTCCAATTCCACGGCAGAAGATCATCGATCCGATGGGCCGGATAGGCGGCCATTCGGGCGAGGACGTCGGACAGCCAGGCCTGAGGGTCGATATCGTTCATCTTGGCGCTGACGATCAGGCTGTAGAGAACGGCCGCGCGCTGTCCGCCGCGATCGGAACCACAGAACAGCCAGGACTTTCTGCCGAGAGCGATGCCGCGCAGGGCTCGCTCGGCTGCATTGTTGGATAGGCAGATCCGCCCATCGTCGAGGAACCGGGTGAAGGATGACCAGCGGCGCAGCATGTAGTTGAAGGCCTTGGTCAGATCGTGTCCGCGCGAGAGCTTGTCGCGCGTCTCGATCATCCAGCGCTCAAGCTCGGTGACCAGCGGCGCGCTCCGCTCTTTGCGCGCGGCGTGGCGTTGGCCTGGCGACAGGCCGTTGATCGCGCGCTCGATATCGAACAGGGCATCGATGCGCTTCACGGCTTCAACCGCCAGCGGATAGATCAGGTTGGGCTTCTCGCCGTGCGCCTTCTTGCGCGCCGCCGCTTCGATATCGGCCAGCTCGAACACTTTGCGCCAGCTGTGGGCCCAGCAGCTGGCTTCCAGAACAAGCGCCGGCTGACGGCCCGTCGCATAGAGATCGCCATAGCCGCCGTAGGCATCGGCCTGCAGAATGCCGCTCCAGCCGGCGAGATGCGCCGCGGGATGTTCGCCTCGGCGATCGCGGGAATAGTAGAACACTGTTGATTTCCACCGAGAACTGACCCGGCATTTCCACCGAGAAGTGACCCGCCTCTCATGTATGTTTCGGTTCGGTGTTGACGGTCAAGGTTCTGGCTTTCTCCTTCGCTTTTTTAGGCTCGTGTGCGGAGCTGTTTTTGAACCGGAAGCTGTCGTTCCCGGTTTCCAGGATGTGGCAATGGTGGGTCAGTCGGTCGAGAAGCGCGGTCGTCATCTTGGCATCGCCGAAGACACTGGCCCATCTCGGTGTCCACGAAACCGGCAGCAGGCCACGCATGTAAATGAAGCCGCGCGCTTCTTACCGGAATTGGCGCGCCACATGATGTTCAGTTTGGTCGGCGCGAAGTTCTGACAAGTTCCGACCAACTGTTGGGATATATGGTCGACCAGGCTTTTCGTCGAACATTTACGGGAACGCGAGTCAATACCGGCCAATTATTCAATACAAAAAATTTTTATGACAGAAATCTTAAACGATTAACTCAAGTTCATACAGCATACGAATTCTTATTTTCGCCTCGCCCCGAAAGCGCGGTACAAATTACTTACCTCCAGCCACCAGATCCATTGGGGCAAGGATGGGGACTTCTACATCTTCCACAAGCCTCACAAGGCCAATCTAGACTTAGACTAGGGGGACTCCTTAGTCAGCCGCGCCTTCGATTGCGCCGACCAGACCGCCGCGGCTCGCTGCGGGCTTCCCTCCAGCCGGTTTGGAACCGCCTCAAGGCATGGGAGCTTCTGTCATCAGGCATAGGCGCAGACATGGAAATTGAGGTGCATCACGTCTACAAGATCGAGCGTGGCGCCAGGCACCTCTTCGTGAGCGAAGTGCTCGTCCAGGAACTGACCCTCGGTCTCGAGCCCGAGGACGGCGTCATCTGGGTCTATCGGGCCAGCGATGATGAGAGGATCTTAGCTCACCTATGAAGGCATCGAGGAGTCGAATTTCTTTTCATGACTACCCATCGCGTATCCCATGCGAAGCTTAGCCCCAGCACCGCGGTGCTTAGGTGCTCATGGCTGCCGGATACGCATGTTCTGCGGTCTTCGTCGGTCGGATACCGCCGGTGTTGATCTTGGGGCAGCCCAGCTGGCCGGCTGGCCGTTCAGCTGGTTCTTGATGAGCGGGATCGAGTGCGAATAATCCAGCCCGAGCGCAGGCGGGTTGTAAGGGTTCGCCGTTGTGATTGCCAGCCTACCGCCTTCGCCGCAGCATTGAAGCCCCGTTACGGGCGTCCGGCCTGTGTCTTCGACGTCTGGTAAGGCGCGACATTGCCGTTCAAGTCGCTTCAGTCGGTTCTCGCCGAAAGGTCGACTTAAGTTCGAATTCGTGGCTTGTATCCGAGCGCTAATAGCCGAAGGTAGATGTGAACACAACGCGCTTGACACCTCGCATCCCGCGGGACGCGCGGGATGCGCAATTTTCCGTTTGACCGCAGGCGGCCCGAACTCAGCCTTCCCCGCGTACTTGATCGCCGGAGACGTCGGCGAAGGGTGATGGATAAGGTACCGCCCGCGGCAGCCTCCCCAGGGGTCGCCGGCGGCGAGCCCTGGGAGGCGAACGACATCCGGCCGCCCTCCTCTACGCTGCCTTCTTGAGATTGCCAGACCTCGCTTGGCGCGACAGTGACCGGAGGGTTGCCCGCAGGCAATGGCCGGCCTGCAACAGCGCCAGAATGTTCAGCGATCGATCCCGGCCATCACCCAGTCGGGGTAGCGATTGCCGGAAACCGTTCCTGTCGCGAGCGCCTCGTCAAGCGTCCGCATGTCGGTGTCGGTAAGTTGGATACTGTCGGTGCCGACATTCTCCTCCAGATAGGCGCGTCGCTTAGTACCTGGGATCGGGACGATGTCGTCACCCTTGTGCAGCAACCAGGCGAGCGCAATCTGCGCGGGCCTTGCGCCCTTGGCATCCGCGAGGTCGAACACGGCCTGAGCTGCCTTTACATTGCTGTCGTAGTTCGAGGCCTGATACCGTTCGTCGATCCGGCGGGTATCGCCTTCCGGGTACTCCTCGGCCCGTTTGACGCCACCAGCGAGGAAACCGCGCCCCAACGGGCAGAAAGGCACCAACCCGATGCCCAGCGCACGAAGCACAGGAATCACATCCCGCTCAAGGTTGCGTTCCCACAGCGAGTACTCGCTCTGCAGGGCCGAAACCGGGTGCACCGCATGCGCCCGGCGCAGGGTGGCGCCCCCCACTTCCGACAGGCCGAAGAAGCGCACCTTGCCTTCGCCCACCAGCTCCGCGACCGTACCCGCGACATCCTCAATCGGCACCTCGCGATCGATGCGGTGCTGATACAGCAGATCAATATGGTCGCTTTGCAGCCGCCGCAGGGATCCTTCGACCGCGCTGCGAATCGAGCCGGGTCGGCTATCGGTTTCGGCGCCGAGCTGGCGGCCATTCTTGAAGCGAAACCCGAACTTAGTGGCGATCACCACCTTGTCCCGCCGATCGCGAAAAGCGCGGCCGAGCAGTTCTTCATTTGTGTACGGACCATAGGCTTCCGCGGTATCGAAGAAATCGCAGCCGAGCTCGATCGCCCGGTGCAGCGCGGCGATCGACTCCTCCTCATCCGCCGGCCCGTAGTACTGGCTCATTCCCATGCAACCGAGGCCGATCGCGCCAACCCGCAGACCTCGCATACCCAGTCGCCGCTTGCTCAATGTCATGGGATCAACTTTCTGAAGGCGTGTGGAGGCAAAGATATGAATTGCGGGCCGTACGGTGAATACTTGCAAATCCGAAAAGCTCGCGCGAGTGCGAGAATGACAAACGACCCGTTTAAGACATTCTTAAGCTGACCCGGGCGGGTATGCTGGTGACAGGCGGCTTCACCGCGGTCGGGCCTAAGGCGATCCGCTTCCCGGTCCCGAAGACGATTAAGTCTTCGCCCTCGTGAGAGGAAGCAGCTGGGTCATTCTCGAGGACGAGACACCGCTCCGGTTTGCGACCGGCGATGTGGGACTGCTGTCAGCGCCGCTATCGTTCGTATTGACCAGCCACTCCGGTGTTGATCCGGTCGATGCAATGACGCTGTTCTCCGGCGTAGGTAGGACAACCACCCAGACCGGCGACGGCTGTTTCCTCCTTGCAGACGATGTGGAGAACCTGCTTTCGACAGCGAGTTAGCACCTTTAACATTTGGTTTCATGAAAATCGCCTAACTCTGTATCAGTTCGCCTCTGGGACCCCATTCACCCGAGACTACTTACCGCCCACTAGCAGCTCAAATAGCGGTGCCAACGTGGGCTGCTTATCAAGATCCCGGATGAAGTCACCGATCAACCCGAGTTGTTTCTCGGAGAACGGCAACATCGAAATTTCGCTGCAATCCTTAAGTTTCTGCATGCCATCGATGAGCGAAGCCGGGTTTTCCGGATGTCCGAACGGCTTGTCCACACGAATAAAATGTTCTGATCCGCTCTTTAGCCTTACTTTAACTGTTGTCGGCGAATTCCCATACTGGCCGTGAGTGCGTTCGATCTCTGGATCAACTTCGGCCTTGGTAACGGCCATAATCCGACGCACGGCCGGATCCTGGAGCGCTTCGGGACGGAAATCGCCAATTGCGACTCTGCCATACTGCGCTGCGACAGAGATGGCGTAAGGCAGGCTGTAACGCGCTCCAACCGGGTCCTTTGGGTTCCATTTTTGGTCGCGCGGCTGAACCACAAGACTCTCAGCGCGATGATTCAACCCGAGCTCAATTGAAACAATATCCTCGCCCGCGAAGTTGTGCTTCTCGCGCAATTTCAGCAGCCCATCGATCCCAAAATGATTACACTTGCAGGACGGCCAGGGTTTGAAGCCCATGTAAGCGTTCACATAATCGTTGCCCAGTTCGTCCATAAGCATATCGAGGTCGAACTCAGGTTCAAAAGCTTTGTAGAAACCATACTTCCCGAAGAACGGCTCCCGCGGGCCGTTGAAGCCCACCATAGCTGATAGAGCCGACTCAATTCCCGAGCGGGCCCGCAATCCCTGCTGCAACGCCACAGTGTGGACACCTTCTTCATACATCTGGTATTCGCCGGCGGCGTGGGCGTAAGCGATTCCGAATGCATTACGGGTTTTCTCTTCGTCGAGCCGTAGCAATTTGGTACTGACCGCTGTGGCGCCCCAGACCGAGACCATATTGTCGCGGCCCGTATTTGAAGAATAAGTGGTAACGCTACGCGCAAGACGCACGTGCAGATCGATAGCTGTTGCGACCGCGGTCAGCAATTCTCTTCCGGTGATAGAAGGATCCCGTTCGGCCAGTGCCAGGGCCGGGGGGACATCATATGAGCTTGCGTGACAACCGTTGATATAAGTCTCATACGTCTCATCAAAATCAAGGGCTCTGGCCGTAGTCGCATTAACAAGGGCTGCCAAGCTCGATGGGAGCTTTTCTCCGGAAACCCAAACGGTGCATTCTGGTTTGCCACCGTGCAAAGCGCCCAATTGACGCGCGCTGTGCGCGATCGGATCGTTCGATCCGCCGATTGCGCAAGCAATCGTATCGAGGATGGAGAGCTTTGCACGTTCGATCGCTTTCTCAGGGATCGTCTCCAACCCGGAACTGAGAACGTGCCTTATGATTTGCGTCGTCACATCCATTGCCATACCTCCAAATGAAATATCGGGCTGCTGATATTTAGAACATAGCCCCCTCGGGGGCCGCAGATTGTTCTGTTTCGCCAAGAGCCGAAAATGGTATGATCGACCAAGCGATCAAGGCAACGGCATGCTGAAGTATCAGCTCGGCCCCAGCACGGGATGGGAGGCGATGATATATCCGCGACAGTCTCGGCAATCGCCTTTCCTGACGATCGGTGTCTTGGGTTAAACATGCAATGTGCTTCCCGTCCAACAGATAGGTTGTCTGTTCGGATAACTCATCGACATTGCGGCACAATCGGACATCGCTGCTGCCGCTGCCGACGGGTGGTTTAAGAACTACAGGCAGGCCGATCTCCGCGTTACAGCTTTCTACGTCTGTCGCATTCGCTGCCAAGCGACAAGCGGGCATTGGAACGCCGGCTGCCGCAAGGAGTTGACGTTGAGTGAACTTATCGCAGCATCGTTCAATCGATGCGGGGTTCGGTCCTGGTAGATCGAAGTATCGGCAGAGCTTGCCAACTGTCGCATAGGCTGAGTCGTCGAGGTCCGTGAAGCCAGTGATACCAGCAATGTCATACGTCGCACGCAGCCGGGAACATTCGCGGACCAGTGCATCGAGATTCTCGGTGTCGACACGGATTGCCTCTATGTTTTCCGCCGCGAGATAGTCGGCGGACAGGGTAATTGGATGAAGGCCAAGACGCTGGGCCGCTTTCACGTACAGCAGACCGACACTCCTGTGGCCTTCAACCAGGATGAGCGCTCTTCTTGCCATTGGCGTCGATCTCCGCTTTGTGCGGTGCGGCGGCCAGAGCGTAAACAGGCGCTGGCTTATATTCGTCCCACCTCAGACTTGCCGGACGATACCATTGTCGGCGAGCCTCAATTGCGAAAGTTCTGCAAAGTTATTTGAAGTATCTTATTGCAATAATTTGCTTGACGGAGTTGTCCGGCCGACGATCTGGCCCTACCTTCATTCTCCGCCCGGAACCTCAAGGCCAGCCTGATCGAATATGCGGGCCGATTTCCGAATGTGGAGATCCGGATGGTTGAAGGACGCGCTCGCGCCTGTTTTCCGGGATCGCAGGAGATCTCGACGACATGGATCATGAGCGGTGATCTGGTTCCCGGAGAGGGCAAGCGATGGCTTTGCGGACCGGGCGCACCATGGTTCGCTTCGTCCTGTGTTCCACGAACGCTCTCGGCGGCGCTTTGCGGCGGCCGAGGCGTTGGCGGCTGGGTGCGGTGGGATCGCTGCGGTGGCGCGGGGCACTGGCATATAAAGCGGAAGCGGCATGTTCTGGGGGCTGCGCAGGACTCTTCCGGGCGCCCCAGCGCCACTTCGTCAGGGGTAGCAGCAGGCTACAACGGCGAGCGGCCAAGCGAACGCGCTTTCCTGCTCCCCGGTTGTTGAAGTAACCTTGTCAGGTTCGAAGTGTCAGGACGAGGGCGCCCGAAGGCTGCCATCTTGGGCAGGAAAATAAGTCGATTCGCAGGCCGCTTCCCAGCCGGTCACCAAAACACGACGTCATTGATGAGCGTGGGTCGTGTCACCGCAGCCCTCGTCTGCCGGCGCCGTTTAGCGATTGAGACCGCTGGCTAATGTCGACCGCGAAGCGCCCCGCTGCCGACAAATCCGTCTAAATGCGCAAGACACTTGCCGCTTCGGGGGAGTACCACATCAGTTATGGTCATCTCGCATCGACGACTATGGGGCCGAATGCCGGGATGGATATCGCTGAACTAGAGGACGCCCCTGCTCAATTCCGAGAAGGATCGTACACATGAACTATCAGAAACCTTTCTGGCCGATGAGTTCGACCGGCGCGTTCAAGACATGAAAAGACGCATGGAGAAAGCCAGATTTGATCTGCTCATCTGCCAAGATCCCGCCAACATGGGCTGGCTGACGGGCTTCGACAGCTGGTCCTTCTATACACCGCAAGTCGTGATGATTCATCTTTAGGAGGACATGCCGTTTTGGTTCGGGCGTCCGATCGACGCCAAGTCGGCCCATATTACGACGGATGAGATCGACAAGCGCTTTCTTTCTGGTCGTGGTATTCGTCAACGGCGCGGGCGAGCCGCAGCGGGTTCTTCTCGCCATAGCCGGCGCCGGTGGCTGCGCCACCTCCAGCTCGCAGCAGATCTGCATTCGGGGTCTTCTCCACGAGCGTGCGCAGGTTCATCATGTCGTCGGTCATCGGTGGTCCTTCCGAAATGGGTTAGCGTCAACAACCAGCCCCTGCCGAAAGCGCCGATGACCACCGACACGCCGCTCACTCGTTGCAACGCTACTTACGACGCGCGCGCGATCGGCTTCGTAACCGCCGAGTTACACCACCTGAGGAGACACGATCCGGATAAGCCACTTTGCTTTGCTCATTTCGATGACGCCGACGATTGCTATCCTGTTCGAGAGCGTAAAGGTCCGATTGGCGTCGGAAGACTGCGACATGGGGCGCCTCCTTCGGAAGAATTGGTTCTAACGACGCCGGAAGATGCCCCTCGCCGCTCTCAGCGGTGGACGATCCTTTTGAAGGACCCCGCCACCAAACCCGTAGATGGCCAACCGGCAAACTCGATAATGGCGGCGGCGTCCTTAGCCAACCCAAGCGTGCAAATCGCGTGATGCCAGGTGATGCGGTGATGCGGTCATGCTCCGATGCCGAGCGCGTCGTTGTCATAGGGAATATCATGGTCGCGGTCGTTCGAGTTGGCACGAGATGCGACCGCCGTCATGTCGCCCATGTGGTCGTGTTCAGCCTTATCCGGTTGAAGACCTGTATGTCCGAAATCCGACACGCTGAGACGCAAGTACCGCAATCGCGGTGCGAAACACATGGTTTTGTGCCACCTGCTCGCACAGCCTCTTGGTTGGCACGCCGATTGCTTGGGACACTGTGAAGGATCCGTTACGACCTAGCGGCCTTCGCAGTCCCGGCCGAGGAGATCTACAGGAAATTTGCCCGAACCGCCCAAATCAATGCGATGACGCTGCACTGTTGAGTGCGGTCTCGCCAATTGAAGCTTTGCCGCATCCGTCGCGGGTGCCGCTGTCATTCCCCAGCAGTGGCATTGGTTCCTTTTGCGTCTGAAGGCGGCTGCGGGGTCAGCCAATCCGAGCCAATGAACGTGACAGCGGGCAAAATCGAAGGAATAGCTCATGCGGGTAGCCATCGTTTATAACTATGATCGTACGGGCGTGATCAATCAGTTCGGTCAGCCTTCACCCGACGCGGAATACCGTCCCAGCTCGACTTATGAAAGCATGGCAGCGGCCCTGCAGGAGCGCGGTCACGAGACGCTGCTGTGCGAAGGCGACAAAGGACTGCTCGCTACGCTAGAGTATCCGTCTTGGTCAAGGAATGTCTGGAGCCCATTTTCGGTCGTCCCTGATGAGCACGTTTGCGAGGACGACAAGCTTTCGCATGATTGCGGTTATGGCGACTTTTGCAGGTTTTCCACCTGCTCGGAGGCTTTCGTATTTTGCCTTAAGAGGCTGATTGAATCGGATGGCGACGAGGGCGGGCATGTAGAGTGCCTGCCTGAGCATTTGCCGGCCGCCCTGGATGAAGCTCTTGCCCTTCCACTGGCCGGATTGACGGTCGACGGGGGCAAGGCCGGCCAAGCTTGCAGCTTGCTTGTTTTCGAGTGCACCCAGTTCGGGCATGTCAGCGACGATGGCGAAGGCGCTCGCCTCTCCAAGCCCCGGAATGCTGGTGAGAATATCGAAGCGGCGTCTGAGACCGGGTTCGCTGGTGATATGGGTTCGGCATTCGGTGTCGATCGCTGTGATCTGGGCAGCGATTTGTTTCAACCGTTGCTCGGCCTGGCGCTTCAACAGCGGGATGGTCAAAGACTTCTGCCGGTTCAATGTGGCGGTGCGGTCCTTGATCAGCGCTCGTCGGGCGGCGACCAGTTCGCAAAGCGCATCAAGGGCATCGCTGCGGATCGGCCGGATCTGCGGCGCCATCAGCGCGCCGAAGTGGGCGAGCATGGCGGCATCGATCCGATCGGTCTTGGACAAGCGGCCGGCGGCCTTTGCGAAGGCACGCGTGCGCTGTGGGTTCATCTTGACCAGCGGCAGGCCCTTGGCACCCAACGTGCGTTCGAGCAACCGATGGTAGGCGCCCGTCGCCTCGTAGACGATGCGGGCAGGCGCAAGAGGCGCCAGCCAGCGGATCAGTTCGCGTAGACCGTTGGCGTCGTTGGCGTATTGCCCCTCCGTACCTTCCGGCAGCAGATGAACGTCGAGGCGATCTTTCGAGATGTCGATTCCGAGCGTTAGTGCTATGGTTGCGGTCATCTTTTCCGTGTCCCGTGCTTGTCATCCGGGTCTAGAAACCCGGCTATCCGTTCAGGCCTCATGGAAAAGAGAGGGGCGATCATACTCTAGCTCGGTCCATCACGACCGGCGGTTCATCGATCCCACCCCTCCCGCCGCCTGCGGGTGGTGAAGGCCCGCAGGCGGCAACCCACTTTGGCCTCGAAACGACGGAAAGTCATAAGACAAGCGGTTCATGCCACCCGATCCGCAAGGCCGTCCCTCGGGAATCGTCTTCAACAAGGCGGAGGGAATTCAGGGCGGGTACCGTTATACCCACGTCCCGGCCATGCTTGAGATGGCCGGCGTGCCATACACTGGATGTAGCCCGCTCGGGTTTGGACTGACGCACGATAAGGTCATCACCAAGAGGCTCATCCGCGAATGCGGCGTGCCGACGCCCAACTTTCGCGTGATGCGTCGCGGCACCGAGAGTACCGGCGACCTGCGATTCCCAGTGGTAGTGAAGCCGCGTGTGGAAGAGAGCAGCCTCGGATTGCAGCTCGTACATGAACCTGCTCAGTTGAGGCATGCCGTGGAGGTGATCGTCACCCAGTATGCGCAGGATGCACTCGTGGAAGAATACATAGACGGGCGAGAAATCGCCGTCGCGTTGCTGGGAAACGGAGAGCCAGAGGTATTACCTCCGGTGGAGTTCGACTTCGGCGACCGCGAAACGCGTCTTGTAACTTGGGAGGCGAAGTACGTGGCGGCCGCGAAGCTGCCGCGGATTTGCCCGGCGCAAATCGGGAGCAGCCTTGCGAGTGTGTTGCGGGATATTTCGGTTGCGACCTTCTGTGCCTGCCAGTGCCGGGACTATGCCCGAGTCGACCTTCGGATCGACCGCTCCGGCCAGCCCTTTGTCCTGGAGATCAACTCGATGCCGAGCATCGGTATGCGCTCCTCTTATGTCTTGGCCGCGATGACCGCCGGACACAGCTTCTCAAGCTTGGTCAATCGCATCCTTGATGTCGCCCATACGCGGTACTTCGGAATCGGCATCCCCTAGGTTGAACCGTCGAACTGCTGATTTCAGAAAGTGGCGGACACTAATGGAGTGCACCCCTGAACTTAGGCACAGGTGTTTGGGCGTCGCCCGTCGTGGTGCTCACGATGCCCCAGCATCGTTGCCCGTGAGTAGCGCCGGTTTCGCAACTTGAGAAGCCGTTCTAATTGCCGAACCACTGATTCAGGTCGATTCACGGTCGACTCGCGTCGCTTAGCGTTTAATTCCCAAGCGGCCGGCGACAAACTCATCAGTCTGCAGCGATCTCGGCCATCATCTTCATCAGAGGGCCGCTGAAGTCGGGATCGGAGGCGCTTCTATTCTCAAGCACGCTGAAATAGACGACAACGATGCCGGTGTCCGGATTCGCGAGCATGTACTGACCGCCGTAGCCGCCGTGGCCAAGCCACGTTCCGTCGGTATTCATCTGCCGGCTATAACGTATCCAGTCGCGCGTCTTTGAGTAGACAGGACCTGGATGACGGCGTGTCTGATCGATGAAATCGGGATCGCCGACGCGGCGACCGTCGACCCCCTCGCCCTTGCGCGCGAAGAGCAGGCCGTAGCGCGCGAGATCACGGGCGGTGAGGCAGACGCCGCCGTCGACCAGCGGCACACCCGCACGGTCGCAGGTCATGTGAAAGCATCCCTCGAGGCCCTGCCGCTTCGACAATCTCGATTAGCCAGTCGCGCAGCGGCCGACCGCTGACGCGTTCGACGATCCAGCCGAGTACATCGCTGTTAGGTGACTTATACAGCATCTCTCCGGTGCGATTTGCCAGGTCACCGCCGGTGATGCCGCAGATGAAGGATCGTGTCGTCCCTTCCATCTGACCCTCCGGGGGCAAGCGCCAGCCGTTGGCGGATTCCCAGTTGTAGATCGCCGCGTAGGGGTCGCTAGTATCCTCGCTGAAGTCGTTGGCGACGTTCATGTCTGCAATCGCATTGATGGTTGCCTCAGCGTAGCCCGTACCTATCTCCGGCAGATATGTGCCTACTTGCTCGTCGAGATTGACGAGACCGTCGGCCACCGCACGGCCGAGCATCAAGTTGAGCGTCGTCTTTGTGATAGACATAATGGGATGCGGCCTGTGGGAGCCGAAATCCGGCGCATAGGCTTCGTAAAGAATGCGATCGTCGCGCACCACGACGAAAGCCGAGAAATGTGGCATGGCAAGATAGCGTGCGACCTCGGGACGCCCGCCGATTTTCCAGTCGATCTCTTTCCTGAGCGGCAGCACGCCGGGCGCGCGAAGGGACATGGCATAACGCGTCGTCGTGTGGAGGTTATGGAAGCAACTGCGGCGGTAATCAGGCAGGTTCCAGCGCGCCTTGTTGTCGAACACGGTTGCCAGGTCGGGATTGGCCATCGAGGGCAGCGTCATGTGGTGGGATCTTCCTGGGACTCTAGAAGAGTTCATGGTTTAGCGACTTTGTTTTCTTCTATTTTCTTGGCATGGTGTGGGAGGAGCGATGGATGACTAGTTTTTCAGGGTTGGTCCAGCCAAAGACAGCGGTTTCTGCTCCAACGGCATCGCGGTTTCGCGCTCCAGCGGAAAATGGCATTTGAAGCTGTGATGCGGGTCTTCCCGGTTTGTTGAAGGTTCGGGGAAGACGCGGCTGCAGATATCCCGGGCGTAACGACAACGGGTGTGGAACTCGCAGCCGGAGGGCCGCCGAAACAGGCTCGGCACCTCACCCTTGAGTTCTATCCGGTTCAGCACCGCATCCGGGTCGGGCTCGGGATTGGCCGCAAGCAGCGCCTCAGTGTAGGGATGCCGCGGGTGTTCAAAGATGCCATCGGTCGGGCCGACCTCAATAAAGCGGCCGAGATACATGATTGCCATGCGATCGGTCATGTGGCGCACAACGTTAAGATTGTGCGTGATGATAAGGATCGCCATGCCGAGTTCGTCCTGAAGCCGCGCGAGAAGATTGAGCACCTCGCCCTGCACCGAGACGTCGAGGCCTGCGGTCGGCTCATCGGCGATAATCAGGTCCGGATTGAGCGCAAGAGCACGCGCGATACCCACGCGCCTGGCCTGACCTCCGGAAAGCTGATGGGGATAGCGGCGGGCAAAATCTGCCGGCAAGCCGACCATTCGAAGCAGGCGCTCCGCTTCGCCTCCGGCATCGCGACGCCTTAATCCGTGGATGCGAAAAGGCTCTGTCAGGAGCGACCGAACGGTCAGCCTCGGCGAGAGTGAGCCGACCGGATCCTGGAACATCATCGCCATGCGCCGCAAGTAAGGCTTGCGTTCAGCCCCACCGAGTCCCTCAATTTCCTGTCCATCGAAGCTGATGCTGCCGCTCACAGCCCGCTGCAAGCCGATGATCGTGCGCGCAATGGTGGATTTTCCTGAGCCGCTTTCACCGACAAGAGCGAGCGTCTCGCCCTTGCGGATTTCAAAGGACACACCACATACCGCGTCGATGAAAGGGGCTTTCGTCCCGGTTGCGAGCGCTTTCATCGGACCCATGGTACGGAAGCGGACCCGTAGGTCCTCAACCCGAAGCAGCGCGCTCATGCCGAAACCAACCGCTCTTCATCGAGCAGATGGCATCGCGCGACTTGGTCCAGGCCGATGCGGTACTCGACCGGGTTCTCTTGCAAGCAGCGATCAAATGCCTGGGGACACCGGGTTGGGAAAATACATCCTTTCTTGCTGCCGAGCAGACTGGGCACCTCGCCGGGTATGGTCGGCAAAGTGCGTGTGCTTTTTTTGATACGCCCGGGATCGCACTCAAGCAGCGCGCGGGTGTAGGGGTGAGCAGGATTGTGGAAGATGTCCCGGACCGCCCCCTGCTCCACCACTTCGCCCGCATACATGACAGCGACCCGGTCACACAACTCAGCCACCGCTCCGAGATGGTGGGAGACGAAGAGAATCGAGCAACCAATTTCTTTTTGCAGATCCTTCAGCAAATGAATGATTTGCACTTCCAGCGTTGCATCCAGCGCAGTGGTTGGCTCGTCGGCGACGAGGAGCGCCGGTTTCACCAGAAGCGCCATGGCAATGCAAACGCGTTGACGCATGCCACCTGAGAAGTGATGCGGATAGGCGCTGATGCGGCTTTCGGGATCTGGAATTCCGACCCGGCGAAGCATGTCGAGGGCACGAGCGCGCTTTTCACTCCGGCTACCTAGATCGTGGTGCTGGATATCGATCATCTGGCTCTCGATGGTCCGCACCGGATTGAGCGCGGTCATAGGATCCTGAAAGATCATGGAGAGACGATCGCCGAGCAGGTTTCGACGCGCTTGAGTGGGCATTTTGAGCAGGTCTTTACCTTCGAACAGGATGCTGCCGGCGGCGACATCTGCATTTTCGGGAAGCAGGCCCATTACTGTGTATGCGAGCGTCGATTTTCCAGATCCGCTTTCGCCGACAATACCAACCACCTGGGCGGCCGGAACATTGAGCGAAACGTTACGCAGGGCATGAATGCGCCCACGCGGTGTGCCGAAATCCAGATTTAGGTCACGGATCTCAAGAAGCGGGCCCCTGGATGAGAGCGGCGGTCTCGGATCGTCGTGTTTCATAGGTCTTTCCGCAGCTTGGGATCGAATATGTCGCGCAGCGCCTCGCCTAGGAACGTGAAGCCAAGCGTTGCGAGAACGATGGGAACACCCCCGGCTATGACAAGCCAGGGCGTCTGATCGATGTAGCTATAGCCATCGTTGAGGATAGCTCCCCAATCGGGCGTCGGAGGCCGTACGCCCATTCCCAGAAAGCTGAGACCCGCCTCCACGGCGATGACGGCCGGAACGTCCATGCTCACCAGAATGAGAAGCGGGCCGAGCACATTGGGCAGTATGTGCACGGCGAGAATGCGTGTCGTGCCGGCACCCATGCTGCGCTCCGCGGCGATGTACTCACTGCTCCGCAGCGCTTCTGTCTGGGTGCGCACGACACGCGCGTAAACGGGCATAGACGTTAGTGCAATTACTAAAATGACACTCGCCAAGCTAGGTCCTAGAAGCGCGATCATGGCAAGCGCGAGAATGATGCCGGGAAACGAGCGGATCGTATCGAAGAAAAGCAGGAGCACATTGTCGAGCCAGCGAGGACCGAACCCTGCAATCAAACCAAGCATAAGGCCGACTGCCAGTGAACTTCCAAGAGACGCGAAAGCAACGAGCAGCGGGATGCGGCTACCCATGAGGGTGCGAGAAAACGTGTCGCGGCCCAGTTGGTCCGTCCCCAGCAGAAAGTCCATCGAAGGTCGGGCCAGACGCGGCCCCACCATGATCCGGATCGGATCGTGCGTGATAATCAGCGGAGCGAAGATTGCAAGTACTGCTATGAGTACGACAAGCACTGCTCCGAGCATGCCTAGGCGGCTATTGCGAAATTGCCCTAAAAAGGTGCGAAAGGCGCCAGTAGCCATCGCATCGCTGGGTCCGGGACGGATTGCTTCCATACTCACCATGTCAGAGCTTCTCCCGGGTTCGCGGATCGAGGAATGCGTTGACAAGATCGGAGAGCGTCGTTGCGGTAACAATAAGAAACGTGGTGACGAGCACGACGCCCATTACAATCGGATAGTTCCGCGTATTGACCGCATTCACGATCAACGCGCCAATGCCAGGTCTCGCAAAAACCACTTCGACAAAAACCGCGGACGAAAGTAGCCAACCAATGCCTACGCCGAGGATGGTCACGGTCGGCAGGATCGCGAGCGGCAGCGCGTAGCGCGCAACAATTCGCCCTTCCGAGATTCCGAACGAGCGAGCCATGCGCACGTGGTTTTCACTTAGGATCTCAAGCATGGATGCACGTACCAGTCGGGAAATGTAGCCGACCCAGCCAATCCCTATGGCAAAGGCTGGGAGGATGAGATGGATAAGTCCGTCCCAAAAGCCGTTGCCGGCTCCGACCGCTGGCAACCAGCGCAGAGTCACCGCAAAAATCATCAGCGCGTAGACCGCCACGACGAACGAAGGAATTGCGATAGTGGCGACCGTCACTACGCCGGCCATCTGATCTGCCAAGGAGTTGCGCCGCATCGCTGAGTAGCAGCCGAGCGGCACGGCTATCACGACCGCCCAGAAGATCGAGACCAGAATCAGTTCGATCGTATAAGGCAATTGCTGAAAGACAATGTCGGCAACCGACCTCTGACTGAACACGTCGAAGCCGAGATCGCCATGGAGCAGCCCGCCGAAGAAGATAGCAATCTGCACGACGAGCGGCTTATCCAACCCCATTTGCTGATGCAGCAGCGCCATCATTTCCGTTGTCGCCCGTGGTCCGAGCAGAACCGCGGCAGGATCGCCGGGCACTGCTCTGATCATCAGGAACAGGAGCGTCACCGCGGTCGCAATAATTGCGACCGCCAGGACTGTTCTTTTGAGAAGATAGCTCGCTTTCCAGTTTGTAAGCGTGAGCTGGTGTTTCGTGACCTCATATTTGCAGATTGCAGAGGCTCACTCGGCTTCAAACTAGCGCAATTTTGCGGCGGAGATCCCCAAATGGGAAACGATCGGTGCAGGAAAGCTGTAATCTTTTGCTGAATACGCTCTTTTACTGCAACGGCGTACACACTGCGTGTATTACAAAAAATGCCAATTCCTTTGGCCAACTAGCACGGACACGCCGATAGAACCGTCAACCAAGTGGACAGGGAGGAGGGATGAGTTTCGACGAGCACAACAAGGGGACCGGTGCAGGACCGCCGTTTTTCGAGACAATCCGCTGCCACTCTTTCGAGCGTGGTACTCGGTTCGCGGCAGGGCTTCATCGAGGAATATCTCAGATAATCCGGCTTGATCAGCAAGATCGACCTCGGGATGACTGCTCATCTCCGCGCCCCCGCGAGTGGCGGATTGCGAAGAAGTGTTGGCGACGATACGTCATGGGATGCGGCTTCGGGCGCTGCTGCCGTCAACTTCCCGCGAGAGTCCCCACACGCTCAATGGCATCGGCGATTTCCGGATCAAGTCGCTCAACCCTCTGTTTGCCAGCCCGGCCGCCTTCTTGAGCATCGCGAGTTATTGGACGAATCCCTGAATAAGGATTCCGGAGACGCAGAAATTTTCCATTGCCCGAAACGTGTGGATGCCGATAGGTGCGTCTTGGGCAGGGTGCACTCGCCCAGCATATCGATTTCTACTCTTTAGACCTGCATACCTTCCTCAGACTCGGAAGCAAATCAAGCCCGGCCTCTCCGAATGGACTGCATGTTAGCACCATGCAGTTACAGGCTATGCCGGCCGCACCAACGCATAATTTATGCTGAGGAATTATGCCGGCATTCCCGTGAAGCTCAGTGTCCCGCGCTCTCGATACGGCGTCCCTTCATGGCCCTTTCCAACCAACCAACCTCCATTTCCGGGACCGATGACAGTAGAAGGTCGGTGTAGACGTCGAAGGGAGGCCTGAGCACTTGCGTCTTTGAGCCGTAGCGGACGACCTCGCCGCGGTACATGACAGCGATGGAATCGGCAATGGCCTTCACAGTCGCAAGATCATGGGTGATGAATAGATACGCCACATCCTCGATCGTCTGCAGGCGGAGCAATAGCTTGAGGATTCCATCGGCCACCAAGGGGTCGAGAGCGCTGGTCACCTCGTCGCAGATGATGAGTTTCGGCTTGGCGGCAAGCGCACGGGCGATGCACACGCGCTGCTTCTGGCCACCGGAAAGCTCGGCCGGGTAGCGGTCGATGAAGCCCTTGCCCATCTCGATTTCGTCCAGCAGTTCGCCGACGCGGGCGTCGCGCCCTTTTCCTCGCATGCCAAAATAGAATTCGAGCGGTCGGCCGATGATGGTGCCGACCGTCTGGCGCGGATTCATCGCCACATCGGCCATCTGATAGATCATCTGCAATTCGCGAAGATCATCCTTGGATCGCTCGGCTAGCCTGGGTGCCAGCGTGCGGCCAGCGAAGGTGATGCTGCCGGCGATGGGCGGCAGCAGCCCCGTGATGACGCGGGCCAGGGTGGATTTTCCGGAGCCCGACTCGCCGACGACAGCGAGTGTCTGGCCGGGATGGACGTCAACCGAGACGTCCTGCAAAACCTTCACGGCCCCGCCACCATAAGCGGCTGTGACATTCCTCACCGACAATAGAGGCTTCGGCGTCAGTTCCTTCTGCTCATGCTCGATCGAACGCACCGACACCAGCGCCTTCGTGTAGTCCATGCGCGGCGCCTCGAGGATCTGCCGCGTTTCGCCGTGCTCCACCATCTTACCGTCCCGCAGCACCATGATTTCGTCCGAGACCTGGGCGACGACGGCAAGGTCGTGGGTGATGTAGAGCGCCGCCACATGGGTGTCGCGGATGGCATCCTTGATCGCAGCCAGCACGTCGATCTGCGTCGTCACGTCGAGTGCCGTGGTCGGCTCGTCGAAGACGATCAGGTCCGGCTCGGAGCACAGCGCCATCGCCGTCATCACGCGTTGCAGCTGGCCGCCCGAGACCTGGTGCGGAAAGCGCTCGCCGATGGTTTCGGGGTTGGGCAGGCTGAGCTTCTTGAACAGCGCAACGGCGCGCTTCTCCGCCTCGGCGCGGGTCGCCGTGCCGTGCAGGAGGGTGGCTTCCACCACCTGGTCCATTAGCTTGTGCGCCGGGTTGAAGGCGGCGGCCGCCGATTGCGCGACGTAGCAGACCTCACGGCCGCGCAGCTTGCGGAAGCCGTCCTTGCCGCCCTTGAGGATATCGCGGCCGTTGAGGATCACCTCGCCGCCGGTGATGCGCACACCACCGCGGCCATAGCCCATGGACGAGAGGCCGATGGTCGACTTGCCGGCGCCGGATTCGCCGATCAGGCCAAGCACCTTGCCCTTCTGCAAAGTCAGCGAGACATCGTGCACCAGCACGATGTTCTTCGGCGGCTCGCCTGGCGGGAAGACAGTGGCCTCGATGCGCAGATTGCGGATGTCGAGCAGAAGGCCAGAGTTCGCTTTGCTGTCGGCCATCACCCGCGCCCTCCCTTCAGGCTTGTCGTCCGGTTGAGGATCCAGTCGGCGACAAGGTTGACCGAGATTGCCAGTGCTGCGATTGCCGCGGCGGGAATAAGCGCCGCCGCAATGCCAAAGACGATGCCGTCCTTGTTTTCCTTCACCATACCACCCCAGTCCGCATCCGGCGGCTGGACGCCAAGGCCGAGGAACGACAGTGTCGACAGGAACAGCACGGCATAGATGAAACGCAGGCCGAGTTCCGAAACCAGCGGCGAAAGCGCATTGGGAAGGATCTCGCGGAAAATGATCCAGACCTCGCCTTCGCCGCGCAGCTTGGCCGCCTCGACATAGTCCATGACGTTGATGTCGACGGCCACAGCCCGTGACAGGCGATAGACGCGGGTCGAGTCCAGAACGCCCATCACCAGGATCAGCGTCACCAGATTGGTCGGCAGCACGGAGAGCACGACAAGGGCCATGATCAGCGTCGGGATCGACATCAGGAGATCGACGAGGCGCGACAAAAGCGTGTCGAACCAGCCGCCGAACACCGCCGCCGAAAAGCCGAGTATGGCGCCGAGCGAGAACGATAGCGCGGTGGCCAGCACCGCGATGAACAGTGTAATGCGGGCGCCATAGATCATGCGCGACAGCAGATCGCGGCCGAGATTGTCGGTGCCCAGCAAATGTGCCGCCGTCATCGGTTCCCAGACGTCGCCGACGATCTCGGCATTGCCGTACGGTGCGATCAAAGGCGCGAAGACCGCTGCCAGCACAAACATCGCCGTCAGCACGATGCCGATCAGCGCGGGGATGGGGATGCGTTTGATATCGAGCATGCCCGCCCCCCTATTTCGGATGTCTGAGGCGCGGATTGGCGACGATCGCCCCGATGTCCGCAATGATGTTCAGGCTGATATAGACGGCGGCGAAGACCAGGCCGACCGCCTGCACCACCGGCACGTCGCGCTTGGTGACGTGGTCGACCAGATATTGCCCCATGCCGGGATAGACGAAGATCACCTCGACCACGACGACGCCGACGATGAGGTAGGCGAGGTTGAGCATGACGACGTTGATGACCGGCGCGATGGCATTGGGGAAAGCATGCTTGCGGATGACGTTGAAGGCCGACAGGCCTTTCAGTTCCGCCGTCTCGACATAGGCCGACTGCATGACGTTGAGGATGGCCGCGCGCGTCATGCGCATCATATGCGCCAGCACCACCAGCGTCAGTGCCGTCGCCGGCAGCGCGATCGCCTGCATGCGTTCGCCGAACGGCATGCCGTCATAGACGGTCGAAATGCCGGGAAATATCTGCCATTTCACGGCGAAGAAATAGACGAGCACATAGCCGATGAAGAATTCGGGGAAGGAGGTCGAAGCGAGCGCAAGCCCTGAGATCAGCTTGTCGACCCAGCCATTGCGGTAGCGCACCGCGATCAGGCCGAGGATGATCGCCAGCGGCACTGCGACGACCGCCGCCCAGAAGGCAAGGAACAGCGTGTTCCACAGCCGCCCTTTGATCGACGTGGCGATATCCTGGCCGCTCGACATGGCGGTGCCGAGGTCGCCGGTCACCACGCCGCCGAGCCAGCGGAAATATCTAAGATAGGCAGGGTCGTTGAGGCC
The DNA here is from genome assembly GCF_013170725.1 of Mesorhizobium erdmanii. Classification (NCBI taxonomy): domain Bacteria; kingdom Pseudomonadati; phylum Pseudomonadota; class Alphaproteobacteria; order Hyphomicrobiales; family Phyllobacteriaceae; genus Mesorhizobium; species Mesorhizobium erdmanii. The sequence goes on from NZ_CP033361.1 coordinate 6,201,065, forward strand.
GAGCTGCTCGCGCAGATTGGCGAGCGACTCCGGTGTCGCCGATTGCCCGAGAATGGCTTGCGCGACGTCGCCTGGCAGGACCTGGGTGCCGGCGAAGATCAGGACCGAAACGGCCAACAAGAGGAGAATGCCCAGCGCAATGCGCTGGGCAACCAGCTTCAGAACAGGCGAGCCCATAAGCATGCGTCTCAGGGTTCGAGCCAACATTGCGCGAGCGCGTAGCCGTTGCACATATCCCGGGCTGGATGCTTCACGAAGCCCTTCACGTGCGGGCCAGTTGCGTCGATGAACTGGTTGAAAAACGGCACGGTCACGCCACCCTCGTCGCGAACGATGATGGCCATTTCGCGATAGAGGTTCTTGCGCTTGTCCTGGTCGAGTTCGCCGCGTGCCTCGGTGAGAAGCTTGTCGAACTTCTCGTTGAAGAAGTGCGTGTCGTTCCACTGTGCCGTTGACAGATAGGCACTTGAATACATCTGGTCCTGCGTTGCGCGCCCGCTCCAGTAGGAGGCATAAAAGGGCTGCTTTTGCCAGACCTCCGACCAATAGCCGTCTCCAGGCTCACGCTTGACCTCGAGGGTGATGCCGGCCTTGGCGCAGCTCTGCTGATAAAGCTGCGCGGCATCGACTGCGCCAGGAAAGGCTACGTCCGAAGTACGCAGCAGGATCGGCCCGCTATGGCCCGATTTCTTATAGAGGAACTTGGCCTTGTCGGGGTCGTATTTGCGCTGCTCGATCTCGGCGAACAGCGGATAGGACGAATTGATCGGAAAGTCGTTACCTATTGCGCCGTAGCCGCGAAGGATCTTGTCCAACATTTGTTCGCGGTCCAAGGCAAGTTTTAATGCCATCCTGATATCGCTATTGTCGAACGGCGCGGTATCGCAGAACATATTGAAGAGATAGCAACCGCGGCCGGTCACATTCTGAATCGTGATACCCTTGCCACGTATCACGAGATCGACGACCTTCGGCTCGACGCGGTTGATCATGTGGACCTGATTGCCTTGCAGGGCCGCGATACGTGCAGTGGCATCGTTGATTACGGTGATTTCGACCTGATCGGCGTGTCCGAGCTTATCGCCCTGCCAGTAATCCTTGAACTTTTCGCCAACGTGCCGCACACCAGGCTCGTTCACTACGACCTTATATGGGCCGGCCCCAATGCCCGCAGCAGGATCGTCCTTGCCGCCATTTGGCTGGATGATCAGGTGATAATCAGTCATCAGGTACGGCAGATCAACGTTGGGTTCTTTGAGCGTGATCACGACGTCACGACCATCGGCCTTGATAGCTTCGATACCTTTCAGGATGCCCAAGGCGCCGGATTTCGACTCCTTATTGGAATGACGCTCTAGCGTGGCGACAACGTCTTGGGGCGTCACTTCTTTGCCGTTGTGGAACTGGATGCCTTTTCGAATTTTCAGAGTCCACGTCTTAACATCCTTGGACGAGCCAATTTCCTCGGCGATACGGTACTCAAGGCCGTTCTCGGGGGTAACTTCCAGCAGGATCTCGCCCCAACATCGGCCAAAAGTGATTGGTGGGGCCCCTGCCGGAAGCGCAGGGTCGAGACTGTCGGCGGACCCGCCGCCTTGAAGGCCAGCTTTCAGGATACCGCCCTTTTGGGGCACCTGTGCCTTAGCGGTACCGGCAAGAAGCGAATTAGCAAGGGCGGCGCTGACGCCGAGAGCCGTCGCGTGGCCGAGAAAATCACGTCGGCTCAACTGGCCCGCAGCGACGCGGCGGCCGAGATAGGCAAGTTCCTGCGACATTGGCTCTCCTCCGTTGTTCGTTTTGCTGATCGTAACTCCACTATTGAGCCGCTCTGCCCACATCTACCTTCTCTGCATGCAGGAAATCGGCGTTTTCTTTCCCTCAAGTACCTAATGCGACGGCGCGACGACGTCTCGCGCGTCACGCACTCGGGCTGGTCGAACTAGCTTGGAAAAAAGATGGCGTGCGCGGACAAACTTTCTTGCCTGAAATGGCTCAAGGGCTGCAGCTATGTACGCGGCCTAACGGCTCCCCGTCGGGTGCCGATGCTGTGACTCCGGCGAAATCAACCGCGCATTCGGAAGCTACCTTGAGCCGTTGTGCAGCGCCTGCTCGTCCCGCCAAGCCCTCCCTCGGTGGATTATCAATACGTCTCGCTCGCCGGCGCCGATCTGTCTGTTGAAAAACGCAGTTTCTTCGCAAGCCTATGCTTCCCACACGCCACCGATTTTTCGAATTGGCCTAGCAGCCGTTTTCTTGGCTGTTAGTCCCAGCTGGTTTAGAATCTCCAGATCGTTCCGCCAGCGTGCTACAGACTGCGTCCCTTTTGGGACGCCCAAAGACGGCCACAACGCGGGTTATGCCGTGGGGGCGTCGTAGCCGAGAAGCGCTTTCACTTCGAGGTACTCCTCCAAGCCCCATTTGCCATTTTCGCGCCCATTCCCCGATTGTTTGTAGCCACCGAAGGGCGCGGCCCTGTCGGATGCCGGATAGTTGATATGCACAGTGCCGGCTCGCATACGCGCTGCCACCCTGCGGGCGCGCACAAGGTCGGACGATTGAACATATGCCGCCAGGCCAAAGATCGTATCGTTCGCGAGCTCGATCGCCTCTTCCTCATCCCGGTATGGCAGAATTGCCAAAACTGGACCGAAGATCTCTTCGCGCGCAATGGTCATGTCATTGTGGACATTAGCAAACACGGTGGGACGAACGAAATAACCTCGGTTGAGATGCTCTGGCCTGCCAGGACCGCCGATAACGAGATCTGCCCCTTCGTCGATACCAGTCTGGATAAAGCGTTGCACATTGTCGAATTGATTCTTATTGACCACTGGACCCACATTCGTTTTGGGGTCGCGTACATTCCCAACGACCAGCCTTCCCGCGACCGCTTTGGCGATCCGTTTGACCTCGTCGTGGCGGTCCGCCGGGACAAACATACGGGTAGGCGCGCTGCAAGCTTGCCCGCTATTGCGCATCACTCCAAGCACACCCTTTGTCACGGCTTCCTCAAAGTCGGCATCAGGCAGCAGAATATTTGCCGATTTTCCTCCAAGCTCCTGCGACAGACGTTTGACGGTTCTCGCAGCGGACTGGGCTATCAAGATACCGGCACGGGTGGAGCCGGTAAATGACACCATCTCTATCCCTGGATGCGCTGACATCGCTGCGCCCACAACAGCGCCTTGGCCTTGGACCATATTATACACGCCCGCGGGCACACCGGCGGTATGCATGATTTCAGACCAGATAATAGCATTCAACGGAGCCACTTCGGAAGGTTTGAGCACCATCGTGCAGCCCGCGGCAATCGCCGGGGCAACCTTCATTATGATCTGACCCACCGGCCAATTCCAAGGCGTGATCAATCCCACGACTCCGATCGGTTCTCGGACAATCTTGGTCGTTCCTTGTAATTCCTCGAACTGATAGTGCTCCAAAACCCTTATAACGCTTTCAAGCTCAGCCGACGCCAGTTGCCACTCGCGGGCGATCTGAAGCGGCGCGCCCAATTCCGTGCCAAGAACCGCAGCAATGTCTTCTTGTCGCCTCTCGTATTCTGCAAGGACGGAACGCAGCAAATCTAGGCGCTCGAGCCGGGTAGTCATGGAGAATTTCGTAAACGCCGTGCGAGCGGCGGCCACGGCGCGGTCAACATCCCTTGATCCGCCGCAGGCGATTCGAGTGAATGGTTCTTCAAGCGAGGGGTCGATCACGTCAAGTAGAGTTGGTTCCAGAGGTGCTACCCACTCCCCATTCACATAGTGTTCGCGTTCGTGCTGCAATTCTTACCCCTGTTAACTCTTTGCCCAAATCTCTGGCACGCGGCTTTCCGCGAATTCGATTCCAGCTCAACTGACCCTTGGCAGACGTCAAGGAGTTTACCGCCAAGGTGCAATCGTATCGTGGCGGCAACGACTATCCTTATTCAGCCAGGGTGAATAAGGTCTGCCGCGCGCTCACCGATCATGATACACGTCGCGTTGGTGTTGCCTGCAATATGCGTTGGGAATATCGAAGCATCCGCAACCCATAAGCCCTCAGTTCCACGCACGCGTAGGTCGGGAGTCACCACGGCCTGGTCATCGATGCCCATTCGGCATGTCCCCACGGGATGGAATCCTGGTCCGGTCGAGTTGCGCACATATTCTTCGTCCGCCACCGGCCCCGCTTCACGAGAAGGCACGTCGATAAGCTGGAGCACATGACTGCCGAAGGGTGGCGTGGAAGCCAGCCGCCGAACCCAATCTAGGCCGAGCAAGACCCCTCTTAGGTCGTCTGGGTGGTCGAGCAGGCGGGGATATATAGCTATAGGGTCTCGGGGATTGTTCGATCGAAGCGACAAATAGCCCTTGCTCTTCGAATGGTTTACATTGGCGTAGATCGTTACGAGATTTCGAGATGGGATGTGCCGCCTCCCATTCTTCAATAAAAACCCGAAGGCCAAAAGATGGAACTGGAGATCGGGCACTTTTTGATCAGCGGTAGACTTAATGAAGGCTATGACTTGTGCCAAGGATTCAGTGAGCACACCCTTTCTTGCAAAAGCCCATTCTGCGAACGCGCGAATCCGTCCAAGCCCCGTCGCGTAGGCGTTTCCCGTCGCTATATTCATCTCTGCAAGGACATGGAGACACGGATGCTCTAAAAGGTTCTGGCCCACCTCGGGGCTGGCCACAACGGTTTTTATGCCATGCTTCGAGAGTTCGCCGGGATCGCCAATGCCTGACAGCATCAGGATCTGTGGGGAATTGAGTGCGCCCGCACACAGCACGACGCCGCGGCGCGCACTTGCACGGATGACCCGACCACCGCGCGTAAAAACGACGCCCTTCGCACGATTCGTCTCCATGCTCAGACTGTTGACCAAGGCGTCATCCATGACGACCAAATTAGGGTCTTTCTGCAGCGGTCCAATATAGGCGTCGAATGCTGACTGGCGCAGACCGTTCTTCGTGGAGCCCTGATTCCAAGCAACCCCCTCATGTGAGGACCCATTGAGGTCAGGGTTATGCGGGACGCCCAAATTCACAAAACTGTCGATGAATTTCTGGGCAACCGGGATGCGCCAACGCAGCGTCGAAACGTGCAGCGGACCCATACCCCCGCGATAGACGTCATTGTCTGTATATTTATCCGCAGTCTCCATCTTGCGAAAATAAGGAAGTACGGAATTCCAATCCCATCCGTTATTGCCGAGCTCCCCCCAAGCGTCAAAGTCGCTCTGGGCACCGCGAATGAAGATCATACCGTTGATGGCGGACGAGCCGCCCGGGACGCGGCCACGCGGCCATGATTCCTTGAGCCCGTTGCGCGTCGGATCCGGCTCCGTCATATAGTTCCAGTCATAGCGCCGGTTGCCGACGGTATACATCGACGATGCCGGGATCCGCGTGACATGAAATTTCTCGCGCTTACCGGCTTCGAGCAACAAAACCCGAGCGCCCTTCTCGACGAGACGTGCGGCGACGGGCGATCCGGCGCTCCCGGAGCCGACGACGATGTAGTCAAATTCCATTTTTCAACCTGTGACTTTCGGATGTGTGCCACGCGTGTCAGGAAGTGGACAGGACCAAAGGCGTCACTGTTCGCCGAGCATCGAAGGGCCACTTCGCTCGATAAGATCGGTGTGCTGGCGAGACGTCGAACCCGACATACTAACGCCGCCTCGTCTCAGAAGGACCAGCACACCGCGTTGCAGACTACGCGTTAAGCCAGCATTTGGCGAACGCGTAGCCATCCATCAGCTCACTACGGCCGCCGCCAAATCCGCCGATCTTGTCCGAAGTCGCATCTATGGATTGATTGAACATCGGCACTATCACGCCGCCCTCGTCCCGAAGGATGATAGCCATCTCGCGATAGAGGTTCTTGCGCTTATCCTGGTCCAGTTCGCCACGTGCCTCGATGAGAAGCTTGTCAAATTTTTCGCTGGAGAAGTGCGTTTCATTCCAAGGCTGCTTTGACAGATAGGTAGTCGAATACATCTGGTCCTGTGTCGGGCGTCCAAGCCAGAAGCTGCTGAAGAACGGCTGCTTGTTCCAGACCTCCGACCAATAACCATCGCTCGGCTCTTTCTTGACCTCGAGGGTCATGCCGGCCTTGGCGCAGCTCTGCTGAAAGAGCTGCGCGGCATCGACGGCGCCGGGGAAGGCAACGTCCGCCGTGCGCAATAGGATCGGCCCGCCGTAGCCCGACTTCTTGTAGTGAAACTTGGCCTTGTCCGGATCGAAGACGCGCTGCTCAATGTCGTCGGAGAAGAGCGGATAGGAGGCGTTGATCGGAAAGTCGTTGCCGACCGCACCGTAGCCGCGCAGGATCTTATTCACCATTTCTTCTCGGTCCATGGCCAGCTTGAGCGCCATCCTGAGATCCTTATTGTCGAACGGCGCCTTGTCACACACCATGTCGAAAACGTAGTGGCCTGGGCCCGATGTGGTCTGGACCTTCAAGTTGGGCACGCGCTTGATGAGGTCGACGATTTTGGGCTGGACCATGTTGATAATGTGCACTTGGCCCCCCTGCAGCGCGGAGATGCGGGCCATGTCGTCGTTAATGACAATGATCTCGATCTGGTCGGCGAAGCCCATCTTGTCGGACTGCCAGAAATTGGCAAAGCGTTCGCCGCCGTGCCTGATACCCGGCTCGTTGACGGTCACTTTGTACGGCCCCGCGCTGACGCCTTCGGCTGGATTATCCTTACCGCCGTTGGGCTGAATGACGAGATGAAAGTCCGTCATCAAATAAGGCAGGTCGGCGTTCGGTTCCTTGAGACTGATGACTACATCCCGGCCGTTGGCCTTGAGGCTCTCTATGGCCTTCAAAATTCCCAGGGCCCCGGACTTGGATTTCTCGTCGGAATGACGTTCCAGCGTCGCCACGACGTCTTCCGCCGTCACGGTCTTGCCGTTGTGGAATTCCACGCCCTGACGAATCTTGAAGGTCCATACCTTGGCGTCGCTGGAAGAGCCGATTTCCTCGGCGAGGCGATGCTCCAGTCCACCGTCGGCCCCAACCGCCACGAGATATTCGCCCCAGCATTTGCCGAAGTTGACCATCGTCGTCAAAAAGTTCGCCGGATCAAGATTTTGGGTCGCTTCGCCACCGTTGAGACCGCCTTTTATGATGCCTCCCCGAACGGGTCCCGCGGAAAGCGCAGCACCAGCAAGAAGCGAGTTGGCGAAGGCGGCGCTGACGCCGAGCGCCATTGCGCGGCCGAGAAATTCACGTCGGCTCAGCCCGCCTGCAGCGACCCGCCGGCTGAGATAGTCGAGTTCCTGCGACATTGAGATCTCCCACAGCGCAAACAATACGGTTTGGCATCCTTGTTACGCAAACTGAATGGTACGCCAGCGGAACTGGTCAACTCGACGCAAATTTTGCTTGTGAACGCAGCAAATCGGCGTTTTTTTGCTCCATACGCATAAACGGCAGCGCTGGCGGTGAGAGAGCACGAGTCCCGCCCCGGGTCGGACTGCCTGTTCGACCGCAAGCAACGAATTCGGCGATCACGGGCGACGCGAAAGGGCGTCGGGAATCGAATGGCCGCGAGTTTCCTGCCCAGGACTGCATAGCCTTGCGCCGCAAACATCTAGCGCGGGTTTGCTGGGTTCGGGCGGCGATAGGTAACTTTGCCCGGATCAAGATTGCGGACAGTTCTTGCCGGGATACCCCGAGAGGGCTCCAGACATCCGTTGCGAGTTCCACGCCGTCGCGCGTGGAACCTGCAGTCCTGTATGCATAGCTATCTGAAAAGCGCTAGCGGGTTCGTGCCAAGTCTAGCAGGCTGTTGAAAAAGGCACTCGCCACCGGACCGCAGCGGTGATTCACTGGTTCCGAAGGGATTCGGAGGTGACGAGTGCGCGGCGGCGACGATCGAACTGGCGAACTGTTCAGCTATGTTGACCTTGAGGCGCGGGTGCGGCGCAATCATCCGTTGCGGGCGATCCGGTTAATCGTGAGCGAGGCGCTGTCGGCGCTGGAGCGGGACTTCGCGGCGATGTATTCGCCGATCGGACGGCCATCGATCCCGCCGGAGAAGCTGCTGCGGGCGATGCTGTTGCAGGCGTTCTATTCGATCCGCTCGGAGCGGCTGTTGATGGAGCGGCTGGAATACGACCTTCTGTTCCGCTGGTTCGTCGGGATTGGCGTTGACGATGCGGCCTGGGATCATTCTGTGTTCTCCAAGAACCGCGACCGGTTGCTGGAGGGCGACATCGCTGCAAAGTTCCTGAGCGCGGTGCTGGCGCAGCCCAAGGTCAAGAGGCTTCTGTCGACGGATCACTTCTCGGTCGACGGGACGCTGATCGAGGCCTGGGCGTCGATGAAGAGCGTCAAGCCGAAAGACGGCTCGGGCGAGCCGCCGGCTCAAGGCGACGGGCGCAACGCCGAAGCGGATTTCCATGGCCAGAAGCGGTCGAACGATACACATGGCTCGACCACCGATCCTGACGCCAGGCTCTATCGCAAGGGTAAAGGCAAGGAGGCCAAGCTGTGCTTCATGGGACATGGGCTGATGGAGAACCGCCACGGCCTGCTGGTCGAAGCCTGCCTGACACTGGCCGACGGGCATGCCGAGCGGGTAGCGGCACTGCACATGGTCGAGCCTCGCGCCGACCGACCGCAGGCGATCACGCTCGGTGCCGACAAGGCCTACGATGCGGAGGACTTCGTTAACGAACTGCGTTCGATGAAGGTGACGCCGCATGTGGCGCAGAACACCAGCGGCCGTAGTTCGGCCATCGACGGGCGCACCACCCGGCATAGCGGCTATGCTGTCAGTCAGCGTATTCGCAAGCGCATTGAAGAGGCGTTCGGCTGGATCAAGACGGTCGCCGGTCAGCGCCAAACCAAGTTCCGCGGCCGGGACCGCGTCGGATGGGGCTTCACCTTCGCTGCCGCCGCCTACAATCTGGTGCGGCTGCCGAAGCTCATCGCGGGGACCAGCTGACATGGCCAAGGTTCCAGCCATCGCCAAGGCCTTTGCCGGTCGCTGGCGTATCGTCGAAATGGATGTCTGGGACAACGATTTCCTCGATCTCGTCGAAGAGGCGCATCTGACGTTCAAAGGCGCGGCGGAAGGCGAGATCGGCTTCGGCGCCCTCAAAGGCTTCCTTGATGTCCGCTACGGCGCGCGAGACGGCTCGGCCTGCGCGGAATTCTCGTGGGAGGGTCACGACGAAAGCGATCCCGCTTGCGGTCGCGGATGGGCGATGATCGGCACCGCGGGTCGCCTCGTCGGCCACTTCTACATCCACAATGCCGACGATTCAGGCTTCGTCTGCGAGCGCGCGTGACTTCTTCAACAGCCTGCTAGCTCACAAAAAGCTCGTGGGACACCCTCGCCTATTTAGCGCCAACCAGCAGATCGAACAGCGGCGCCAATGTGGGCCGCTTATCAAGGTCGTCGATGAACTCGCCGATCAACCCGAGCTGCTTCTCGGAGAACGACCGCATCGACATTTCGGCACAAGCCTTAAGTTTCAGCATACCATCATCGAGCGAAGCCGGGCTTTCGGGATGGCCGAATGGCTTGTCGATGCGTATGGAATACTGTGCTCCAGACCTTAGCTGCACTTTAACCAAAGTCGGCGAGTTACCGTACCTGCCATGAGTGAGATCGATTTCTGGATCAACTTCGACCTTGGTGGCGGCCATCACTTGGCGCACAGCGGGATCGTCAAGCGCTTCGGCGCGGAAATCGCTAATAGCGACGCAACCACGGACCGCCGCGACAGCGACGACGTACGGAAGGCTGAACCGCGCGAGAACCGGGTCATTTGGGTTCCACTTTTGATAGCGCGGCTGGGCCACAACGCCCTCAGCTCGCTGATTTAACCCGAGCTGAATTGAAATAATATCCTCGGCAGCGAAGTTGTGCCTCGCACGCAATTTAAGCAGACCATCAATTCCGTGATGCGTAGCCCTGCACGACGGCCAAGGTTTGAAGCTAATAGAAGCGTTTACATAGTCGTCGCCGAGTTTGCCCATGAGCAAATCAAGATCATAGGCCGGTTCAAAGGCGTTGTAGAAGCCATACTTCCCAAAGAATGGTTCTCGCGGGCCGTTGAAGCCCACCATGGCTGAGAGTGCGGATTCCAGGCCTGAGCGGGCCCTGAGTCCCTGCTGCAGCGCCACCGTGTGTGCACTCTCTTCATACATTTGGAATTCGCCGGCAGCGTGAGCGTAAGCGATTCCGAACGCATTACGGGTTTTCTCTTCGTCGAGCCGTAGCAATTTGGTACTGACCGCTGTGGCGCCCCAGACAGCGACCATATTGTCACGGCCTGTGTCTATGGCATTGGTAGTGATGCTGCGCGCCAGACGAATATGCACATCGATAGCGGTCGCAAGGGCCGACAGCAAGTCGCCTCCGGTTATAGAAAAGTCGCGTTCAGCGAGTGCCAACGCCGGCGGGACATTATATGCGCTTGCGTGGCAGCCATTAATGCCAACCTCGTAGGTATCGTCAAAATCGAGGGCCCGGGCTGTCGTTGCGTTGACGAGTGCCGCCAAGCTCGATGGGAGCTTTTCTCCGGAAATCCAAACTGTGCATTCTGGTTTGCCACCGGACAACGCGCCCAGTTGGCGCGCGCTGTGCGCGATCGGATCGTTCGATCCGCCGATCGCGCAAGCAATCGTATCGAGGATCGAGAGCTTTGCACGTTCGATCGCTTTCTTAGGGATCGTCTCCGACCCGGAATTGAGAACGTGCTTAATCATTTGCGTCGTCACATCCATAGCCAAACCTCCAAGTGATGTAATCGTACAGATCTCTCATCGCTTGCCCAGACTCTGACGCCGCAACTAGCTCGGGATACAGGTCCACACGACCGACGCGTCTACGAATGATGGCTTCTGAATATATGGTGGAAGATAGGTGCGCTTTTTCCTAAAGTCCTAGTCACAGTGCAGGAACTCGGCGTTTGTGTATCTGCATATGCACAAAGTCGCCGAATGCTAGAGTGGGTATCTTCGATCGATAGTGGTTGTCGGTATCTGCAATTATCTCTCCGCTTCAAGCGCGACACACTGGAAATAGCCTCCAGCTCTAAGAAAACGAGTCGCGCAAGGATTTCGATCGGTATGGGTTAGACATCGGTGACGCTGTGGTTTTAGCGGAGCCGTCGGAGGACCCGATCGGAAGGAATGGCCGACTTAGGGCCGCGCCCCCCCTTCACCTGGCCGTCGCCTTCAGCCCGCCGCCCATAATAAGCAACTTCTGTCACACCTCTCGACCGAACCCCAGGGTCGGCCGTTCGCAGAAGCGTAACGTCGAATCGAGGTTGCCTGCGCCAGGTCGTCCGGAAGTGTCTGGCTGCCCCGAAGTCAACAAGGAGATAGCGCGATGCTCTGGGCAACCAGCCCTCTGGTTTGCTGCCGGTTTTTCGGCCGCGTTGTCCCAGACATTGCCCGACCGGCTCATCGAGCATTTGATGCCGTGGTCGGTCATCAGGCGCTGGAACTGCTCGTGTATTGCGATCCTTGGTGGAGTGATGCAGCAGGCTGTCGGGCTTGCCCCTCCTCCAGATCCCCATGTTCATTGCTTTGTCCAAGAAAAAGCCGTGGCCGCCGGCGTGGCCGCCTTTCTGAGGATGGATGTCGCCTAGAAGGTGCCCGCGAAGATCAGAACCGAGACGGCCGACAGAAGGAGGATGTCCAGCGCAATGCGGGCCACCAGCCTCAGAACAGGCGAACCCCTAAAAACTCCGTTCAGGCTTCGAGCCAGCATTGCGCCAACGCGTAGCCGTTGCTCATCGACAACTGAGGATGCTTCACGAATCCCTTTACGCCGGGTCCTGTCGCATCGATCCACTGATTGAACATCGGCACGATCGCGCCGCCCTCATCCCGGACGATGATGGCCATCTCGCGATAAAGGTTCTTGCGCTTGTCTTGGTCGAATTCGGCGCGCGCCTCGATGAGGAGCTTGTCGAACTTCTCGTTGAAGAAGCGCGTGTCGTTCCATGGCGCTGTTGACAAATAAACGGTCGAGTACGCCTGGTCCTGCGTCGCTCGGCCGTTCCACCTGACGGTCGAGAAGGGCTGCTTGTTCCAAACCTCCGACATATACCCGTCATCCGGCTCGCGCTTCACCTCGATGCTGATGCCCACCTTGGCGCAGCTCTGCGCGTAGAGTTGGCTGGCATCGACTGCGCCGGGGAAGGACGTCTCTGAGGTCCTGAGCAGGATCGAACCGCTGTGGCCCGACTTCTTATAGTGGAACTTGGCCTTGTCCGGATCGAAAGCGCGCTGCTCGATGTCGTCGGAAAATAGCGAGTAGGCGTCATTGATAGGAAAGTCGTTTCCTATTGTGCCATATCCGCGTAGGATCTTGTCCACCATTTCCTCGCGGTCCATGGCCTGCTTCAAGGCCATTCTGAGATCGTTGTTGTCGAACGGCGCGGTGTCGCAGAACATGTTGAAGCTACAGTAGCTGGGCCCCGAAATGGCCTGAATCGTCACATCGGGAACCCGCTTCAAAAGGTCCACGATCTTCGGCTCGATCTGGTTGATCATGTGCACCTGGTTGCCTTGTAGGGCAGCCAAACGCGCCGACGAGTCGTTGATGACGATGATCTCGATCTGATCGGCATGGCCGAGCTTGTCGCCTTGCCAATAGTCTTTGAACTTTTCGCCGCCGTAACGCACACCCGGCTCGTTCACCGTGACCTTGTAGGGGCCCGCGCTGATGCCGGAGGCAGGATCATCCTTGCCACCGTTGGGCTGAATGATCAGGTGATAGTCGGTCATCAGATAGGGCAGATCTGCGTTAGGTTCTTTGAGCGTGATCACGACGTCACCGCCATCAGCTTTGAGCGATTCGATGCCACGCATGATGCCCAGCGCCCCGGACTTTGATTTTTCGTTGGAGTGCCGCTCTAGCGAGGCGACTACGTCCTGGGGAGTGACTTCCTTGCCGTTATGGAACTGGATGCCTTTGCGGATTTTCATCGTCCAGGTTCTGGCGTCCTTCGACGCGCCGATTTCCTCGGCGATGCGGTATTCAAGGCCGCCGTCGGGAGTTGTCGCTATCAGCACCTCGCCCCAAGATTTGCTGAAGTTGATAGGGACTCCACTGCCGATGGCCGCTGGATCGAGACTGTCGGTCCCCGCGCCGCCGTTGAGACCCGCTTTGAGGATGCCGCCCTTTCGCGGGGCCTGTGCCTTCGCGGCACCGGCAAGAAGCGAATTCGCGAACGTCGCAGAAACGCCGAGCGCCGTCGCACGGCCGAGAAATTCACGTCGGCTCAACCGGCCCGCAGCGAAGCGGCGGCCGAGATAGTCGAGTTCCTGCGACATGGAATGCTCCTCGCTATATATTTCCCTGGGGCCACAATACGGCTGTGTTGTGTTGGATGATATCAAAGCCATTGGGCCCATTTGCGCAAATCATTCTCTTCGACGCAGGAAATCGGCGTTTTTACAACCCGCAGCGCACAAGGGCGCGTTGCTTGAGGCTCCAACGGGTAAGGCTTGCCAAATCAAAGAAGTTCGCAGAGATGCGATGACAACGGTTGAGGACACGCGCGGCGCGGTCATGAGCCCTTGGTTTTTGATCGCCAGATACAAAGCACTGCAGATCGCAGTCAATGACGCCGCGCAGATTGCCGGCAGGACGAGTGTTAGAACAGCTACGGTCGCGCCCGCTGCCTCAAAGATATGGCGATGCGCCTCCGGTAAGGCTGTAGTGACCGATGAGCCAGTTTACGGCTTCGCTCTGGTCTCGTTGGATCGTGTGAGCCGCTTTCAGCAGGTGGAATTCCGAATTCTTTATCATCTTTGCCAGCTTCCACCCGCGGTCGGGCGCCACGGAGGCGTCGTCCGTGGACCAGATAAGCATTGTCTTGCCCTGAAGCCGATCAATGTTGGGGAAGATGTACTTCTGCTGCATCAGGACATATTGTCTCATGTCGGTTTCTTCCAAAGGCAGGTGTTGCCGGACCTCCCATTTTCCGCGCGTCGCGGGCCGCCGATAGGCTATTTGCCGATACTCCTCTAGCTCCGCCTTATACGGATCCTGCCCGTAGTCGATGGCCCCTCCCCGCACATATTCCTCTTCACTCGGCATTGGCCCGGTATAGTCGTATGACGTGCTGGCGGCATGGAGCCATGCATCGTCACGCTCGTCTCCAAATGGCTCGGGTCCGATTGGCGGCGATACGGCGCTGGCGGTGAGCAGGACGACTTTCGAAACAAGATCGGGACGCACGATCGCCACCCGCGCGGCGACGAATGATCCTTCTGAATGGCCGACCAGCGTGATCTGCTTCAACCCCATTGCTTCGATGAAACCAATGACATGGTCTACACGACCGAGCCGATTGATATATTTGCCTGGAGTAGGATCGTCCGTCCCACCGAATTGCAGTTGATCAAGCGCGATCACTCTGAATCGATCGGATAGCCCATGCAGCTGCCAAATCCAGCTGAGCCTCGCATCTGAGATTCCCCCGGGCGAACGCAGAAAACCGGCGTTTTCTCACCCTACGCACATGAAGGCGACGCTGGCTGGAAAATTCCTCGCTCTATGGGGATCAAGGGATCGATTGCTTGGCTGTCTTCATGTCTTCACGAGCCTCGTTTCCTTGCAATTTCAGTTTTGCGTTTCCGTTCGCTGGCGAGGCGTGATCCACTCGATGACGAGGAACGGATCAGCCTCTTGCAGGAGAGCCTCTCTCCATGGCGGTCAAGACCGGCACGATGAAACCGGCCCACACGCGCCAAGTCATGTCGACACCGCCGTGGAGCCTAAGAACGGGATGTTCCCGACCGACGCCAAGCTTATCCACCGCGCGCGATCAGGGGCGAGCATTAAATGGCCGCAACTACGTTGTCGACGAGCAGGGAATGCTGTCAACGCCATCCTGCCACCACCGGCTAACACTGTTTCCTCCTGCTCACAGGGGTGAGACGTTTTTTGTCTCGGGCATAGTTTGTCGGGTCGACTGATGTCGTCACTCAGTTACGAGGGCCAACATGAGGGGGCGCAAATCGGATAACTGGTCCAACTGCTCGATCATCGCAAGCGCTCGATCGGTGCGGTCGGGATCCAACACCGCGTTTGCGCAGTCCTTGAATTTAGACACAAACTCGGATTCCGACATTGGATTTTTTGGATGACCACGCATGTGATGCACGGTTGTCTTAACCACCCGCCCGTCGTGAAGAGAAATTTCAACCCGCGCGGCCGCGCAAAAGCTTCTCGGGTCCTGGCTGGTCAGTTCAGGATCGAAGTCGAGCTTAGAAATGCCAATCAGCCGTCGGATAGCTGGGTCATCGACTACTTCTTGCGAGAATTCAGCAAGAGATACACGCCCTCGCGACAGCGCGACCGCGGAACAAAACTCCATACTGAACTTCCCCTCCATAGGCATTTGGGGGGCATGGTATGCTAGGTCCCCGCCCACCCCTGGAGCAAGCACGCATCGAATGTACTTTACGTGTTCAGGTTGGATGCCATGGCTATTGCGCAATTCGAGAATAGCATCGATGGCTGAATGGGTATCGAGGCAGGCCGGATATTTCTTGAAAACAATACCTGGCTCTCGGATATCGAACGGATTGCCGAGGAGCGAAGCGACGTCGACGACACGTCCCCGCTGCGATGCGTACGTGTTAAGAAAGCCGTTCGAACCTTCAAGCGCATCCAGACTTGCCGTGGCCCCTGCTGCAGCCAAAAGCGCCGCCTCTAGGCCATCCCTCGCTGCGAAACCACAATGCATTGGCTTTACCATCGTGCCGATATTCGCACGTATACCGGCAACACGTGAGGCGGCAATGCCGATGGCGTTAGTTGTACGTTCGGCGTCGAGTCCAAGTATCTTCGAGGCTCCGGCGGCAGCGCCAAACACGCCGAGGGCGGCGGTGGCGTGCCAACCGGACTGATAAAGCTCGTAACCGGCAACCCGGCCGAGCTTTGTCATCACCTCGATCGCAGCGGCGTATGCGAGAAGGACATCTCGGCCCGAACTTTCTGCCAGTTCACCAGCCGCCAAAATCGCAGGGAGTGCGGGCGCGGTAGGGTGCCCACACATCGGGTCGCTGACGTCGTCAAAATCGCACGCGTGTGCCATCACGCCGTTGGCGAGCGCGGCATCCAGCGCGGAACTTTGAACGGAATGAGCAAGAACTGTTGCTCTCTGATGGCCGCCGTGTTCGGCCACTAACCTGTTGAGCACGATTTGGGTTACCGGCTCCCGTGCACCCGCAATCACGCAGGCCAGACAGTCCATTACCCCGAATTTCAGCATACTAAGATCGCTTGGCGACAAGGCACCGAATTCTATCCCGCTGACGAAACTCCCAATCGCTTTCGACAGCGAGTTAGCAGCTTTAAAATTTGGTTTCATAAAAATCGCCTAACTCTATCAGCTCGCCTTTGTGTACCCTCATACACCACCCGAGACTACCTACCCCCTACTAGCAAATCAAATAGCGGTGCCAATGTTGGTTGCTTATCAAGGTCGCCGATGAAGTCTCCGATCAACCCGAGTCGTTTTTCGGAGAAAGGTAACATCGACATTTGGCCGCAATCCTTAAGTTTCCGCACGCCATCGATGAGCGAAGCTGGGTTTTCCGGATGTCCGAACGGTGTATCCATTCGAATAAAATGTTCTGATCCACTCTTTAGCCTTACTTTAACTGTTGTCGGCGAATTCCCATACTGGCCGTGAGTGCGCTCGATCTCTGGATCAACTTCGACCTTGGTAACGGCCATAATCCGGCGCACAGCCGGATCGTGGAGCGCTTCGGGACTGAAATCGTCAATTGCGACTGTGCCATATTGCGCTGCGACAGAAATGGCGTAAGGCAGACTGAAACGCGCTACGACCGGATCCTTTGGGTTCCACTTTTGGTCGCGCGGCTGGACCACAAGACTCTCAGCGCGACGATTCAACCCGAGCTCAATTGAAACAATATCCTCGCCCGCGAAGTTGTGCTTCTCGCGCAATTGCAGCAGCCCATCGATCCCAAAATGATTACACTTGCAAGACGGCCAGGGTTTGAAGCTTATGGAAGCGTTTACATAATCGTAACCTAGTTCGTCCATAAGCATATCGAGGTCGAACTCAGGTTCAAAAGCCTTGTAGAAACCATACTTCCCGAAGAACGGCTCCCGCGGGCCGTTGAAGCCTACCATAGCTGATAGAGCCGACTCAATTCCCGAGCGGGCCCGCAATCCCTGCTGCAACGCCACAGTGTGGGCACCTTCTTCATACATCTGGTATTCGCCGGCGGCGTGGGCGTAAGCGATTCCGAACGCATTCCGGGTTTTCTCTTCGTCGAGCCGTAGCAACTTGGTACTAACCGCGGTCGCGCCCCAGACCGAGACCATATTGTCGCGGCCCGTATTTGAAGAATAAGTGGTAACGCTACGCGCGAGACGCACGTGCAGATCGATAGCCGTCGCGACCGCGGTCAGCAATTCGTTTCCGGTTATAGAAAGATCGCGCTCAGCGAGTGCCAACGCCGGCGGGACATTATATGCGCTTGCGTGGCAGCCGTTGATACAAAGCTCGTAGGTTTCGTCAAAATCGAGTGCCCTGGCTGTGGTGGCGTTGACGAGTGCCGCCAAGCTCGATGGGAGCTTTTCTCCGGAAATCCAAACTGTGCATTCTGGCTTGCCACCGTACAAAGCACCCAGTTGGCGCGCGCTGTGCGCGATCGGATCGTTCGATCCGCCGATTGCGCAAGCAATCGTATCGAGGATGGAGAGCTTTGCACGTTCGATCGCTTTCTCAGGGATCGTCTCCAACCCGGAACTGAGAACGTGCCTTATGATTTGCGTCGTCACATCCATTGCCAAACCTCCAAACGAAGTGGATCGAAAGCCTTTTGCGCGTGAGCGGGTCGATCGGCTTGCCTGCCGAGACAATCTCGAGTCGATCCTGTCCACGCGAGGCTGTCAGCGCTGTTTAGATGTAGGGCCCAGCAATATGCGCTTTGCGTAAATAATCCCTGTTTCAACGCAGGAAAGCTGCGTTTTTCTGCTCTTTCGCGCGCGCAACCTCGACCTCTTAAGAAGTGGCGACTGTCGACTCGCCGCGGTCACAGCTGTGGTTTCAGCAATGCACTGCCGACCCACTGGACGAGGTGCCTGGCGGTTAACCTGGCGCAATTCGTGAAGCCACAAGCGAAGCCGACCGAAGGCGACGGTCATCGATGTCGCCGCGAGATATAGTACGTCGAGGTAAAGAAGAAGGTCGGCGCACTTCACCGCGCCCCAAATCCACCCGGACGAACCGCGATCGATATTAGGTTGATGCACTTAAAGACAGGAAGTCCCAGCGCAGCACTCGATGCGAGAGCGAATATCGCCGTTATTCTTCAATAGGCAGAGCTAACGATGCCTTGATGCGGTCCATTACGACCATCGTCTTAACTGCCTTAATGTCAGACTCGTGAAAAAATCGGCGGGTGAATGCCTCATACTCAGCCATGTCGCGCACAGAGATCATGAGAACGAAATCAGCTTCACCAGTCACATAATACGCACTCATGATCTCAGGCGTGCGCCGAACCGCTTGCTTGAAGCGATCAATGATATCTACCCGCTCGCGCTCGAGACTGATAGACGCCAGCATGAGCATGGGCCGACCCACTGCTTGTGGCGAGACTATGGCAACGTCAGCCTCAATCACACCATCATCGCGCAGTCGCTTCAGTCGCCGCTGACAGGCAGTCGCAGAAAGGCCCGCAAGTTCGCCCAGCTCGGCTGTCGTAAGGCGATTGTCGCGCTGCACAGCGTTGAGAAGCTTCCGATCAACTCGATCCAGGTCCATTTCACGATCACTGCAAAAAAGAGTACAATTGCGCAGAAAAACTGCTCGCTTCTGGGGATAATAGCCCCACTTCCGCAATGATCAAGCTATAAAATGAGATGATTAGCCAGTCCCTGCGCCCAGCCCGCCGCAGTGAATCTTTTGGCAAATCGGACCCGCGGACCGCTAGCGTGAGGACCAGCTCAGCGGTCTGTTAAGCTGATTTGTTGCCACGCGTGGACTCCCTACCCACGAACACGGAACTGATGACGAACATGACAACCCATTTTCTTCCCTTGGACGTCCTCCGGCAGGAGTTTCCGGCCACTAAGAGCACCATTTACATGGATGTTGCAAATCAAGGGCTCATATCCAGAACGACCCGCACGTCTATGGATCAGCATCTCGACAATAGATTGAATGGCCTGAATGACGAAGAAGGAATGATGGAACTTGTCGAGCGGACACGTTCCAGGTTCGCTCAATTCATTGGCGCTGAGAAAGATGAAATCGCCGTCACGAAGAACGCATCGGAAGGCATCAATATAATTGGAAACTCGTTTGCTTGGTTACCCGGAGACAACGTTGTCCTGTGTCGGGAATTAGAGCATGCTAACAACATCTTGCCTTGGCTCCAACTCAGGGACAGATACCGAATTGAACTTCGGGTGGTAGAAGCTGATAGCGGCGCAATTCCGTGCGATGCTCTTGCCAAGGCCATCGACGCTCGCACTCGTATTGTCACATTATCGACAGTCACAATGGTCCCAGGCTTCAAGACAGCGATGGAGCCGATTGCCCGAGCTTGCAAGCGGGTTGGCGCTTTTCTTTTGGCAGACGCGTCCCAATCAGTTGGCATACTCCACACTGATGTTACTCGGCTTGGCGTCGACGGTTTGGTCGCATCATCTTACAAAGGGTTAATGGGTCTATATGGGTTGGGATTTCTGTATTGCCGCCAAGAATGGGCTGATCGCCTAAGCCCCGCCTACCTCGCCCGCTTTAGTGTCGATCTCGGGAACGCACCAGAATCGGCTCCCATATTCGATACTGTAAAACTGCGCCCCGGCGCGCCTCGTTTCGAAATTGGGCATTACAATTTTCCAGGCGTAATAGCGGCCTACGCATCGATGGGCCAGCTGCTAGAAATCGGCACGCCGGCCATTGAACGAAGCGTTTCATCGGTTGCAAGGCGACTGGTTTCGGGCCTGCTAGACCTCGGGCTACCCGTGTGCGGAGGGGCGCCCGGGGATCACACCGGAAGTATTATTGCTCTTGGAGAACTAGCAGCGCTTGCTGGTTCTCGCGACGCCGATAACCGCATTCATTCGCTGCACGAGCATCTGTCGAACAACAAAGTGATTGTCTCAGTGCGCCGGGGCATGCTGCGCTTCTCACTTCATCTATACAACACCGCAGACGACGCTGACCAGGTCGTCAGCTTGGCCAAAGATTGGCTGGCGTAGCCGAAACCCAAATTTTGAGAATAGGAGTACCTATGCCGTCTATCAGCACACAGGCCGTCGAGCTCCTCCAGCAACTCGTGAGGATTGAGAGCATCAACCCGTCAGCGTCAGCACAGGGGAGCGGGGAAAAAAAGGTCGCCGAGTTTCTCGAGGCCTTTTGCCGAGAGCGCAATCTACCCTATGAATATCAGGAAGTGACCGACGGCCGCTCGAACTTTTTTACTTGGGTCCCAGGGCAGGACCCCACTAAGCGCGTTTTGTTCATTTCCCATATGGACACAGTGCCCGTTGATAACTGGACGGTGGACCCTTTTTCTCCGGAAGAAAGAGAAGGAAGGATATATGGCCGAGGAAGTTGTGACGACAAGGGCCCGTTGGCAGCGATGTTGATCGCTCTCAGCACCCTCGGAGAGCGAAAGCCCAGAGTCACGATCGTCCTGGCCGCAAGCGTGGACGAGGAGTACCGCAAGAAAGGAGCGCGAGCAATTGCCCAATCAGGTGTTGCATACGATGCAGCCATAGTCGGTGAGCCCACAGACCTAGAGCTTGTCGTCGCACATAAGGGTTCGGTTCGCTGGCAGGTTGAAGTGGAGGGTGTGCCCGCTCATAGCTCCAAGCCTCATCTTGGAGTCAATGCGATTACAGGAATGGCCAAGGTCATATTGGCGATCGACAAAAGCAATGAGACGTTGTCGCAACGTGTGCATCCGTTGGTAGGCCCTCCGACTCTCACAGTTACTCTCATTGAAGGAGGGGCAGAGTTGGCGACTGTACCGCCATCGTGCCGCGTCTGGATCGACAGACGACTCACGCCTGGAGAGCGACCGGAGGACGCACTTCAGGAAGTTGAGAACATACTGGAAAAGCTGCGCCAAGGCGCGGATAAGATCAAGGTGCGCTCATTGCTACCTGCTTTGGAAGATCCTGCGCCCCCTAGCGCGGAGGCAACGAAAATTGCCGCGGTGTCGGCCAAGGCGTGTGCTGAAGTTGCCGGGACGGGCAAGCACGTCGGGGTGCCGTATGGTACCGATGCAAGCCAGCTCTCGTTGGCGGGAATTCCCTGCGTAATTCTCGGCCCTGGAAGTATCGATCAGGCCCATACAACCAATGAGTTCGTGGAAATTGAGCAGCTAACCAAAGCGGTCGAAATCTACCAAAAGATCATGCTGAGCTATTAGGTCATCTTTCTGACGCTCTTCCTTTATTTGTGAACCTCGCAGGTAGTGTTCATAGGTTTAAATATCGTGCCGCATCGTAGCGACCTTCCTTTGCGGAAAGATCGTGCTCGTTCCAGGCCTACAATGGCTTTGTCCGGGTTGGGAATTGGGCCGTCGCGCATCGCGTGCCCTCTCGCCACCGGGCATACGCCGCAATTGTGGGCGAGAGGGTTAAACGGTCCGGGAGGATGGGCGGACAAGGTCGGCGCATTCTCGCACGGTTGCGATTGGGCTGGTCGCCAAGGCTGTTCACTTAGTCTAGAATTTCAGCGCGGCATTTCTCCCTCGCGGGGCTGCCGACCTATGAGAGCTTCTGCGGGTTCAACAAGCGACTCAAAGGCGATTCCATGCAAGATCTTCTGATATTTTCAATCGCTGTGGGCCATGGAGCTTCGCAGCCGACCATCCTGAACCCACGCTAGAGCTGAACATCGAGAAGATTGCTCACGGGGATGCAGGCCGAGGGCCAATTCTTCCCCAAGACGATCGGCGATCTCAAACCTGTTCTGGAAAACGCCGCGGAGTTCGGAGTTCATCACATCAACCTTCAGCCAGATGTACGGCCGCGTCGCATCCAAGAGTGCGTGCCGCTCCTTGAAGGTTGTCGTCGTCTTGCCGACGAAGCGGGGATTCAGGTCTATATCGAGACCCACCGTGACCGGATGACCACCGATCTTCTCTTCACCCTGGACCTACTCGACTGCTTTCCGGATCTCAGGCTGTTTGGTGACATCTCGCATTTCGTCGTCGGACGAGAATTTCCATGGCCCATCGCCGATGATCACCATGAGCAAATTGATCGAATTCTCGACAATTCCTGGGCCTTCCACGGCCGCGTTGCGACCCGCGAGCAGGTGCAGATCGAAATCACCTACCCTCAACACAAAATGTGTGTCGATCAGTTCCTCCATTGGTGGGAATACGCATTCCGGAGCTGGCGAAAACGGGCCGGAGAAAACGACACCGTGGCGTTTACCTGTTAGCTTGGTCCGAAGCCCTATGCCATTACGGGATCGGATGGCGAGGACACAATTGACCGCTGGAAAGAGGCGTTAGCCCTGAAAAAGCAAATCGCCCGGGTTTGGCGCAAAAGACTTCTGCAACATGAGCATAAGGGAGCCTCCCATCGGCGTTCGCGCGGCCGCCAAGGGCCAGGGAAGTGCTGGGCGTATTACCGGCGACCGGCACCTTCTCGGAAGTCGACCGGAAGGCCTTGGCCCGGCCATTCTCGGCCATGAAGGCGCGAGCATCGTCGTCGACATTGACCCGGGCTTGATCAGCGTGAAGAAGGGCGATCACGTCATTTCGCTCGATACGCGCCGCAATGCCGCTGCTGCCAGCCCTGCCTCAGACCAAATCTCTGCATCGCGATTCGCGCGACCCGGGGCCTGCGGCCTGCGCCTGGTGCCCGACGGACAACAGGCGCCTTCTCGATCGACGAGGACAGATCCATCACATATAGCTTGCTCGACCTTTCACGCCGTGCTGTCCGAGATCGCCGTCGCCGAGGTGCGCGGCAACACGACCAGAAGAAGTAATAAGTGCCGTTTCTGGATCAGAGCGCAAAAAGTCTTCCGAAGCCATCGATCGGCTTAGAATATCCAGCAAGTCGCAGGGAGTGCCAATACAGAGCCTGCACCGCCGTTATTACCGGCTTTCCGAGTCTACGCTCGATCTCGGCAACCACATCTACGGCGCGCAGCGCTGTGCACGAGATGAACAGTGCGTCCGCATCATGCGTGTCCATTGCCAAGGCGGCACGTAAGAGTGCCTCCGGAGGAACTCGCGTCATCAGTTCGCATTCCACAATTTTGAAGCTTGCAAATGAGGTGATTTCCTTATCTGCGGCTTCAAGACTCCTCGCGATCATTTCGTTGACCTCGTCGGTGTAAGGCGTCAAAACCGCAACACGCTTCGATCCGAATGCGTTCAGTGCCTCGATCGATGCGGTCAACGGCGTCGTGCAGGCTATCCCGGGTCGAACCGATTGAATCAGTTGCCTGACTTTGTCAAATCCAAGCACCGCAGTGCCAGAGGTGCATGAGTACGCCACCACATCCAGCCGGCCCTCTGGAATAAGCAACGAGGTCGCATCGGCAATTTGAGCGCCCATCTTAGGTAACGATTCGAGCGAGCAATCCGGATCACTATGCAGACGACTTGTAAAAACCGTGACGTCATCCGATGGACGCATATTCATAAAGTCACGTTCTGTCGTATAATCGTTTGATAGCGCAATAAGCCCAATTCGATGAATTCCGGGGCCCTGATCATAGGCTCCTGACATTTTAACTTCCGTAAATACTCTTTCACTGGCGATCTTATTCATGCTCAATGTCCTCGTTATGGCCAACGTACAGCTTCGAGTCGCGTTGATCAGTTGGTTTACAGCAAACCCTTGCGGCACTCGTCAAAGGCTGGATAGTCTCCGCTTCGAATGGCTCACGCCTTGGCATCTCAATCCTCGACAAGCTATGAACTAACTGCTCTTCCGTCTTGGGGTGGCCATCCTTGAAAGCCAGAACGAGGGTCTTAGAACACGAGGACATCCGATGCCGAGAAAAGAGCAACAACAGGCTGCCCAGAGACCAGTTCTGGAACTCTCCCGAAATTCTTACGGATTGCGAGTAACCGGACCTTGCCTTGCAGTTCGATGACCACGTGCACGTCGGCGCCAAGGGGCGCAACATCGATCACAACACCGGCCAGGACATTTGAATCGGCGCCTTCTGCCACCTTAGCCGCGGCGCCATCAATGATTTCGATATTTTCCGGTCTAACGCAAAGGTCGGCGCTGTCTCGCTTTTCGGACGGAGTTGACCTCGCCCGGATTTCGAGCCCTTCTCCGGTGACGTAGGAGCTAACGCCACCCGAACCGCCACGCCTCAATCCACTGAACCAGTTGGACCTTCCGACGAACTGGGCGACGAACTTGTCAGCGGGCGTGTCGTAGACCTGAGTAGGCGACCCCCGCTGCACAATCCTTCCCGCATGCATGATGACGACCTCATCACTCAAACTGAGAGCTTCTTCTTGGTCGTGAGTGACGACGATCGTCGTCGCGCCGACCGATCTGAGGATTTCCTTCAGCTCGATGCGCAGTTCCAGTCGGAGCTTAGCGTCAAGCGCCGACAAAGGTTCGTCGAGAAGGACGATTTGCGGATCGATCGCGAGCGCTCGGGCCAGTGCCACACGCTGCTGTTGGCCACCACTTAGTTCCCGCGGGTACCTCCTTTCCATGCCGGTCAATTGCACGAGCGAAAGCATCTTGTCCACGCGAGAAGGTATGCCCGATGCCTGCGTTCCGCGGTAACGCAACCCGTAAGCGATATTCTGAGCGACCGTCATATGGGGAAAGAGAGCGTAGTCCTGGAAAAGCAGGCCGACATTGCGCTCATAAGGTTTGAGGCGGCTAACGTCCTTGCCGCCGATTTTCAGGGAACCGCTATCGTTCGACGTAAAGCCCGCTATTATGCGCAGAGTAGTCGTCTTTCCGCAGCCGCTTGGCCCCAACAGAGAGATCACGCGCCCACGCTCTACATCCAGGGAAACATCATCGACCGCTACCAGCGGTCCATACTTTTTGGTGATGTTTTTCAGTTCGAGAACATTCATAAGATTACGCCCTATATGTACCCTGGCCGATTACTCTCTCCAGACCGATGACGCGGTCGAGAGCAAACAACACGATTATGATAAGCCCCATTAGTACCACTGCGGCCGCGGCGAGAGTAAGATCAAATTGCGATCTCATCATAGTAAGGAGCGCTACTGGCAACGTATAGGTTTTGAAATTGCTCAGAAAGATACTGATCGTCAGTTCGTCCATCGATAAGGCAAATGCGAAAATTGCCCCTGCCGCAATGCCGTTCTTGGCAAGCGGCAACGTGATCGTGAAGAATGTCTGCCGCTCATTAGCGCCGAGATTCAAGGCCGCCTCCCGAAGCGTTTCGCTTATCCCCGCAAGCCCGGTTAGTGTCATCCTGATCGTAAATGGCAGGGAGATGATCAGATGACCGGCCAGCAGTTGTGGAAACGGCGGCAGCCAGACAAAAGTGGACAGGAACATGAGTAGTCCGAAACCAAGAACGACCCCTGGCAAAAGGAGAGGCGACATGAATGCCGTGGAGACCAAATCGCGCCGCCGAGGTGGCATCCGGTTTATTGCAAGCGCCGCCAATGCTCCCATCACGGTTGCAAGCACGGTTGTTGCAATCGCCAGCTGCAGACTTGTTACCAGGCCAGACCACAAATAGTCGTTCTTCCAAAATCTGACATACCATTGCCCAGACAGGCTCGTCGGCGGAAACTGGCCAATGTAGTTGCGGGAGTCGAACGACGTGAGGATAGTTACGATTACCGGCAGCATCAGAAACAATGCCGATACCAGCATAATAACCTTTAGTAGAAAGGTCATCGCTAAATCCATGTTTCTTCTGCTAATCATTTGTTCAGGTCCGGTCAAGCAATGTTGTCAATCTGGACAGAATAAAAATTAGTAGCGCCGAAAGAACCATCATGACTATAGAGATCGCCGCCCCGCTCTGGTAATTGGCGACTTCACTGAAGCGGCTATAAATGAGATTCGAAATGAATACTACCCGCCCACGTCCAAGTATCCAAGGTATGACAAAAGCACTTACACCAAATGTCATTGACACCAGGAATGCCGAGACTAATCCTTTAATGCACATGGGTATTGTTACTGTTAGATGGGACTCCAGTTTCGACGCTCCCAGGGACTGAGCAGCTTCCGTCAAGCGCGGATTGAGACTCAATATCGGGTCCATCAGAATCAAGATCGACAACGGTATCTCGTAGTGAAGCAATCCCGCGACGATGACAAAGTTGGTGTAGGCGTTGCCATTAATGTTGACCCCCAGGAATGCGGTGATCGGCGCAAGCATGCCAACGGAGCCGAACGTCAATTGAATTGCAAAGATCCTGACGAGTCCACTCAGGAACAACAGACCGATAAGTGCGGCTATCCACGCCTGTCGTACTCGGGGGGAAGCGTTCCTCGCAATGTGGTAAGCTATTGGAAAGCCAACCAGAATGGCAAGCGCGGCCCCGCAGAACGACAGGAAATATGTTTGAATGAAATAGCGGGCATAGGCTGGGTGGAGAAGTTCCGTATAGTTTTTTACGGTAAGCGGAACCCCCTCCACCCCTCCAATGCGACCGGGTACGTATGCCCGAAAGCTCTCCTCGAGAACCAGTAACACCGGGAACACAAGAAAAAGCAGAAATACAGCCACCGCAGGAAGCAGTAGCATTAGGCTTACTCTCGTACGGATCACTAGTTCTCTCCAGCAGATATCCCGCCCAGCCTTAGGCGCTTTCAGCTCAAAGCAGAGGGACGATTTCCTGTTCCCAGCGCTGCATCCAGGCATTGGACTGTTCGGAGAGGTAGCTCCAATCCGGTAGGTAGGCGTATCGATCCGTCTCTTCGTTGTTGAGCGCGAAGGGCTTCATAATGTCGGATACCTTCGACTTGACGTTGGCAGGCACACCGCCGCTAATCCGATTCAACTCTTCGTCGTTCTCAGGGTTGATGGCAAAGTTCGCAAACTTGAACGCGGCGTCCGTGTTCCCGCCTTTCAGAACGCACCAGCCCTCGTCGAAGATAAATGTTAAGAAACCGGTCTGCCGTTCCATCTTAGTCAGATATCGGATCTTGAAGTCGGAAGACATTGCCACAACAGCACTGCTGGCCTGAATGGTAACGCTAGTTTCGCCAGAGGTGATGGAGTTCTGAATATCGATATCCGAATTCGCGACGCGTCCGATATTTCCGCTGCTCGCCAATTTTTTAATGAAATCCCAGGCGGGCTCCATATTGCGTTCGTCGCCTCCTTTGTGCAGGGCCATTGACACCATTTGGAGGTTGCCGCCCAACGTAGGGACTGGAAAACAAATCTTGCCCTTTAGTCGGGGGTCCAAAAGGTCATCGAGATTGGCTAACTGGAAGGGAGTAGTGTCTTCTCGATAGTACCATATGGTACTACTTGTTTTGCGAGGGATGTTTATAATGTTGCCCGCTTTATCCTTGTAGAGTAACTTTTGCGGAATGTCGGCGAGATTCGGCACTTTTTCCAGGGTGATCGGCTCCGCCCACCCCTCGTCGGCGATAGTCTTCCACATGCCGGTCCATCCTGCCACAAGGTCTATGCCAGGTTTTGGCCAGCGAGCTTTGATGATTGGCAGAATTGTGGCGCCTCCGCCGGTATAAAGTTGCCAATTGATATCGACAGACGATTGCTTGCTTGCAACCGCTTTCACGGAGTCTACATAGACCCCGCCCCATTCGGTGGCAGTGATGGTCTCCGCGGCTTGGCCTCTACCGGGGCCTGCAAGCCACATGCCAGTGCCGACAGCCGCAGTGGAAGCGGCGGTTTTGAGAAATTCACGTCGCGTGGCCTTAAACATGACTGTTCCCCATTTTGGTACGCATTCAGCGTAATTTTTCTGCATTTTCATGATACCATCGGCGCGAGGCTTTTAGCGTCGAATTTTGCCTGAACCACGACCGTCTTATGCGTATGGCGGGGACAGTCTGGCGAAATTCTGCGCACTAACATCGATTCCATTGGCCGCGCGGCAACGAACTCCGTTGTTCACTTATGTACAATGGACCACTGGCAGTGGCTTGCAGGGCTGCTTTTGACATTGAGACGTCGACAACGGATGTCTGCCGCATGCAGCCTCCCTCGAGGTGCAGCACCTGTAGCTCGTTGGGTTCTTTGACATTGATGATCGGCTGGCTCGGCTGAGCGGGGCTCGGCCAACTGGGAGCCTTTTCTCATACCCTTCGATTTCGGTTTGTTCGGGCGGGACCGCGGGTAGCTCATTGCTAAATGCGGCGGCACCCGTGCCGCTCGCTCGCCCTTGGATCTGGTGCTGATATCCAAGATCTCAGACGACCAACACGATGACTGACGGGCGCACTGCCTGATCAACGGACGGCTTTCCTTATGAACGCCGCCTGAAAAGGTGACCGCGAATGCAGCCGACGAGGTCGCCGGTCGAGTTCTAGGCAATCTGCCACCTTGGTAACCGCTGTTTTTAGGCCACGGCCTTGAGTGGCGCAGGGGTGTAGGCCCAGGGCAGCAGGTCGTCGAGCTGGCTTTGTGGATGGCCGGCAACGATGCGGGCGATGACGTCAGCGAGGTAAGCGTACGGGTCGACGCCGTTGAGCTTCGCGGTTTCTATGAGCGAGGCGATGGTCGCCCAGTGCTCGCCACCGCCGTCGGAACCGGCGAAGAGCGCATTCTTTCGATTGAGGGCGATTGGCCTTGTCGAACGTTCGACCACGTTGGAGTCGATCTCGACCCGGCCATCGTCGAGGAAGCGACCAAGTCCGGCCCAGCGCGAGAGCGGGTAGCGGATTGCTTCGGCGAGCTTGCTCTTCTGGCTGACCAGCGCGAGTTTCCCGCGCAGCCACGGCTCGAGGGCGTCGATGATGGGTCGGCTTCTCTCCTGGCGCGCGGTGCGCCGCTCTTCGGGCGAGCGGCCTCGTATCTCGCTCTCGATCTTGTAGAGCTCGGCGATGCGCTGGAGCGCCTCTGTCGCGATCGGCGCGGGTCCGGACTGGGCCAGTTCGTAGAAGCGGCGACGGACATGGGCCCAGCAGAAGGCCAGACTGACGGCATTACGCTCGGCCAGCGCCCGGTATCCGGCGTAGCCGTCGACTTGGAGGATTCCGACGAAGTCGCGCAGATGCCGCAGTGGCTGCTCGGCCTTTCGGTCCGGCGCATAGAGATAGGCGACGCCGGGCGGATCGATCCCGCCCCAGGGGCGATCGTCGCGAGCATAAGCGAACAGCTGGCCCGTCTTGGTGCGGCCGCGCCCAGGATCGAGCACCGGCGCCGTGGTCTCGTCGGCGAAGAGCTTGCCGGACGCCTTCAGCCGCTCAAACAGCCGCTCGTGGATCGGCCGGAGCAGGAAGGCCGCCTTGCCAACCCAGTCGGCGAGCGTGGACCGATCAAGATTGATGCCCTGGCGCGCGTAGATCTGGGACTGGCGATACAGGGGAAGATGGTCGGCGTACTTGGCCACCAGCACATGAGCGACAGTCGCTTCGGTTGGGATGCCGCCCTCGACGAGCCGCGACGGAGCCGGCGCCTGCACTACAATCTCCTCGCAGCTCCGACAGGCATACTTCGGCCGGCGCGTGACGATCACGCGGAACTGCGCCGGCACGATGTCGAGGCGCTCGGAACGATCCTCGCCCATGACGTGCAGTATCCCCTTGCAGCACGGGCAGACATTGTCGGGGATGTCGATGACCTGCTCGATACGCGGCAGGTGCGCGGGCAGTGAACCGCGGTTGGCGCGGCGCTTCCTGGCGCGAGCCTCCCGCTTGGCAGGATCGGCGGCGTCCTGCGCCGCGAAGCCCTCGGCCTCGACCTGCTCGGCCTCTTCAAGGCCCAGCAGCAGCTGGTCAACGGGCAGGCTCTCTGCCCTGCGGCCGAAGCGGTGACGTTGCAGCTCCTTGATGATCTGACGCAGCCGCTCGTTCTCGGCGCGCTCCGCCGCCAGCATCGCCTGAAGGGCGATCGGATCGTTGGTCTGAGGCTCGGCCGGGTTGCTCACAAGGCCGATTCAATCATGCATTCCAATGCTTTGCCAGCGTCTCTGGCCACCCATGGAATCAACTTGCCGCGACCGGCACGCGCGTCTCGCGGGCGTCATGCACGCGCCGCCAATTCAACCCTTCCAGGAGCGCCTGCAATTGCGCCGCCGACAACCTCACTACGCCATCGGTGATGGCAGGCCAGCAGAACTTCCCGTCCTCCAGACGCTTCGCCAGCAGGCACACGCCGGTGCCGTCGAAGTACACCAGCTTGACCCGGTCGGCGCGCTTGGCCCTGAAGACGTAGACCGCGCCAGAATGCGGTTATGTGGCGCGCCACATAATGCAGAGCGTTTTTAGCTTGGCGTCGCGCTGAAAGGCGGGTTGCGAGAGTGCGCTGGGGTGGATCGCGGCGCTGAGCTAAAAACGTGTTGGACTAAGCCGCCGGCGCGGGTGGCCGCTATGGGTTTTCAATTGGGGCCGCACCCATGAACAGGCATCGCGTGGCGGTGCGGATGCGGTCGCGGACGCGGCGATTGAGGCGTGGCGTGCGCTGAAAGCGGCACGGATACCGGTTCCGGCATGTGAGGATCGGCGCCGCGCCCTGCCTGGAAGAGGTTGCCGGTGATGACGGCGCACACTTTTGCGGGACCGGCTCAGTTTGGCTTCCGAGCGGGCCGGCGCGATGCTGATGACAAGGAAGGCGACGCCCCTGCTTCATGACGTGTCCTGGTATGGCGGGCGTCCGGTGACGCCGTCGAATGTTTCGATGATGATCATCTGCCCGCGATGGCACGCCGGGCATTGCCTGAGGGAATGCCCGGCGAGGTGCTCGTAGCGGTCGCGGTAGTCCTTTACGGGTCGGCTGTCCGACGCCTCGGGAACCGGCATGCCGAGCAGGTCGCGGCAGTGGGCGAGCTTTTCCGCCCGGTGGCGATTGCCGAGGAAGCCGTAATAGCGGATGCGATGAAAGCCCTCGGGCAGGACGTGTAGCAGGAAGCGGCGGATGAACTCGTCGGCCGCGACCGTCATGACCTTCTGCCGACTGCTTTGCCGATAGTCCTTCCAGCGAAAGGCGACTTTGCCATCCTCGATGGCGACGAGGCGATTGTTGGAAATGGCGACGCGGTGGGTATAGCGGCCGACGTAGTCGAGAACCTGTTCGGGTCCGGCGAATGGCGGCTTGGCATAGATGACCCACTCGGCCTTTCGTAGCGGCGCCAAATAGCGCCGGAAGGCATTGCGCGCGCTCAAGGCCTGCAAGTCAGAGAAGAACTTCAACTGGCCGGCGTCGAAGGCTTTCGCAAGATGCTCCAGGAACAATCGTCGGAACAGGCGCGAGAGCACCCGGACGGGCAAGAAGAAGCCGGGCTTGCAGGCAATCCATCGATGGCCGTCGCGAGACAAGCCTCCGCCGGTGACAACGCAGTGCAGATGCGGATGATGAAGCAGGTTTTGGCCCCAGGTGTGCAACACGGCGAAGAAGCCGATCTCGGCGCCCAGGTGCTTGGGATCGGCGGCGATGGTGCGCATGGTCTCGGCGGTGGCGCGGAAGAGAAGACTGTAGACGAGTGCCTTGTTCTGATAGGCAATGGCGGCAATGGGCTCCGGCAGCGTGAAGACGACGTGAAAGTATTGTGTGTCGAGAAGCTCGGCGCGACGATCCTCCAGCCATTGTGCGCGGGCCAGCGATTGGCAGCGGGGGCAATGCCTGTCGCGGCAGCTGTTGAAGGCGATGCGCCGGTGGCCGCATTGATCGCATGCTTCGACGTGCCCGCCGAGCGCGGCGGTCCGGCACAGTTCAATCGCCGTCATGACACGGCGCTGGGCGGTCGACAGCGACGCATCATGCTGTGCGCGATAGGCTTCGCCGTAGCAGCGGAAGATATCCGCCACCTCCGGCCCCGAGCGGGCCATTGCCGCGCCGCTCAGAAGTATTGCGGCTTGGCGGGCGGCGGCACGGTGGGCGCCGGACGCGGCAAGAGCTCGAAGGGGCTCGATGTGGCGCAGACTTTGTTGGTGGCAATCCGCAGGTAATGGGCGGTGGTCGCGAGGCTGCGGTGACCGAGCAGCAGTTGAATGGTCCGCACGTCGGCGCCGGCCTCCAACAGATGGACGGCGAAGGCATGCCTCAAACTGTGTGGCGTGAGCGGTTTGGACAATCCGGAGAGGTCGCGCGCTTTCGCGCAGGCTTGTCCCACCGCATCCCTGGTGATCGGCTGGCCGGCGCGATCGCCGGGGAAGAGCCACACCTTTGGCCGCCGCATCTTCCAATAGTTGCGCAGTATCTCCAGCAGCTTGGGCGACAGCATCACGTAGCGGTCCTTCTGGCCTTTGCCCTGCTCGACGCGGATGACCATTCTCTGGCTGTCGATGCCCGTGGGCTTCAGCTGAACCGCTTCCGAGATGCGCAAGCCGGCGGCATAGCAAGTGGTCAGTATGGCGTGGTGTTTGACGTCGAGGACGCAACCGAGGAACCGCTGAACTTCCTCGGGGCTGAGGATGATCGGCAGCTTCTGCGGCTTCTTGGGAAGCGGCAGGACCTCTTCAGGCGCCCAATCCCTCTCGAGCGTCACCTTGTAGAGAAAGCGCAGCGCCGCAATGGCGGTGTGGATCGAGCCGGGCGACAGCTTCTTCTCGTTGGTCAGATAGACCTGATAGGTCCGAATATCCTCTCGCCCGAGCAAGTCCGGCGACTTGCCGAAGTGACGCGCAAACAGCGAGACCTGCTGAAGGTAGGAGAGCTGGGTGTTGAGCGCGAGGTTGCGCACCTCCATGTCCTCGCTCATACGCTGGCGAAGTTGGGTCATGACAAACTCCTTTGTCCGATGGAATGGGCTGCAAGCAGCCACTCCATGCTGACGCAGTCGGAGCTTGTTGTGGACACATGACCAGCGCGACAGACGACCCGATCAACACCACGCCGGCGGCACACCCTCCTTGCCGCTCCGCAATCGCGGAGCGGGTTAGTCCAACCGTTCTTATGTGTCGGGCGAGATTATGTGGCGGAGCCGCCCTGACCCCTTTCGGGCCGGCCAAACCCAGCTTGCCTCCGCCACATAATATTCAGATGGAGTTCAGCAGTTGCAGAACGGCATCGGTGGGCCGGAAGCGCGCCCCGTAATTGCCCTCGATGCCCGCCTTCTCGAGTCCATTGCGCATCATCTCGACATCCGCTGTGGCATAGCGGTGGGTCGTGGCGACCTGTGCGTGCCCGAGCCAGGCTTGGATCGTCAAAAGGTCCACGCCGGACTGAAGAAGCTTCATGGCGAGGGAGTGCCGGAAGATGTGCGGCGATATGGGCTTGTCGGCCAAGGCCGGCTTGGTAGGCACGGCCTCGGTGGCCGCACGCCGCACGATATGGGTCGCTCCGAAACGAGTCAGACGCTCGTTGCGGGCGCCGACGAATATCGGTCGCGGCTCGTGATGGGCGATCCCGCGCTCGCTCAACAAGGATGTCAGCGCCCGCGCCAGGTCCTTAGCAATGGGGACGACGCGGTCTCTGCGCCCCTTGCCGCGCAGCAGCACTTGTGGGTGCGGCCGCTCCAACTGAAGGTCGTTTGCGTTGACGCCGGTGGCTTCGGAGACCCGGGCGCCGGTCCGTGCCAAGAAGAGCAGAAAGGCTCGGTCGCGCCGACCACGGGGCGTCTTTGGATCGGGCGCCGCGATGAGGGTGTCCACTTCGGCCTTGGTGAGGTGGTACGTCACCTCAATGTGCGTCCGTTTAATGGGAATCGTCAGCACGCGTTGGGCGACGCCGAAGGACGCCGGGTCGGCGGCAGCGACGTGGTGGAAGAAAGATCGGATCGCGGCCAAGCGGGCGTTGCGCGTGGTGACGGAATTGTTCCGCTTCTCCTCGAGTTCGTCGAGAAAAGCGAGAACGAGGTCTCGATCAAGCTCTTCGAGCGCCAAGGCGGCGGGCTTCTTCCGCAATCGGGCGGCGGCAAAGAGGATCAGCATGCGCAAGGCGTCCCGATAGCTGGCCACGGTCGCGGGAGTCGCGTTCCGCTGCTTGGTCAGGCGCCGGCGGAAATACGACTCCAGGAGCGGCGCTAGGAGCAGGTCTTCGCTCATGCTGCGCCTCCATCGAGGGCGGCACGCTCAGCCGCGATGGCGAGGAGTTCCGCCGAGCCCGTGAGGTAGTAGGCCGTGTCGCTGTAACTGGCGTGGCCGAGATATGTGGCGAGCAACGGGAGCAACGCCTGAACGTCTGCGCGCTGCTGATGCCAGAGGCCGAGACGGGTCACGGCGAACCGGTGCCTGAGATCGTGTGGCCTTAATGGCTTGCCGCCATCGAGACCAGCAAGCTTGCGGGCCTCGGCAAAGCCGTTTTGCAGGCCCGTCGCCGAGAGGCGATTGCCACGAGAGCTGAGGAAAAAGGCCTGGTCCTTGGGCATGGGAAAAGCGGCATCCGCTCATGGACGTAGCTACGAAGGGCAGCCTGGGTCGTCGTGTGAACTGGAACGAGACGGTCCTTGCGGAACTTCGTCTTCCGAATGACGAGAATCCCGTTGGCCAGATCAACGTCGGAACGATCAAGTCTGACCACTTCGCCTGATCGCAGCCCCGAGCTCGCCAATAATCCGATCAGCGTGGCCATTGTCCGCCCCTTGAGAAGGATTCCCGGCGAGATGCGGCGGCATGCGTCGATGAGTGATGCCAACTCGGCCTCGCTGAGGATTCGCGGAGGCGGAATCGCTCTGGATCTGGGGAAAGCTCTGCGCTCCAAGGCTTCGGTTCGCGCGTCATAGACGGCGAGATACTCGTAAAACCGGCGCAGCACGCCGTGACGAGTGACGCGGCTGTTGGCGGCGCCGCTGAACGACAGGGCGAAATCCAGCGCCAACGTTCGAGTGGCGGGCCCATCGAACTGAGCGCGCTCAACGTACCTCACGAAAGCCCGCAATGTGCCGGCTTGCTTGCTGAAGGCATAGCCGAGGGAGTGGCGTAGCTCGATGTAACACTCGGCCTTCCCGCGGAGGAATCGGGCAAAGGCGGTCATGCCACGCCTCCCGGAAAGGGGAGTGCGACCTCGGCAAGTTGCGAGGTCGCGACCTTTACGTACAGCGCCGTTGTATTGATGCTGCGGTGTCCCAGGAGATCGGCGACCTCGTTGATCGGCCTTCGCTGCTTGACGAGCTGGGTGGCGAGACTGTGGCGCAGGAGATGCGCACCTGCGACCTGCCCGAGTTCAACCCCGCCATGTCGCAACCGCTTCCGCACGATCCTCGAAACAGGCGACGCGCATTTGAACGGTGCCACGGGCGGCGTGAAGGACAGGAACAGATACGGACTATCCACTTTCGGTCGAGCGCGCAGGACGTAGTCGGCGAGCGCAGCGCCAGTCTCCTCGAGCAGCGGCGCCACCCGATCCCGCTTGCCCTTGGTGCGCCGGACACAAACCTCGCCAGCACGCCAGTCGATATCCTGCAGCTGAATGGCGCGTAGCTCACCGTTGCGAATGCCCGTGGTGGCGAGTAGCAGCAGGACGGCTCGATCGCGGATGTCGACCGGCGTCGTTGCACCGATCGCATCGATTGCCCGCCGAACGTCATCCCAGGCAAGGCGCGGCGGCAAATGCGCCAAACGCCAATGAGGCGTCCTTGGGACGACGCGGTCGAGATCCTGATCATGGTGGCCAGCCCAACATAAAAACTGAAGAAATGTTCGGATGTGAGAGGTCGCTGCCGTGCGGGTGCCGGTGGTCGCCGATAGCGACAGCCGATGCTCGACAGCAGCGAGTACGTGCTCAGCCGTCAACGCCTCGAGGTCTTGACCGGGATGGTGATGGCGGAACCAATCCAGAAAGCGGCGGCCTCCCAGAAGAACGCCTTCGCGGGTCTTCGGCTCAAGTCCTCGCACCTTGCGCAAATAGTCGGAAAATGAGGTCAGAAGCGGAGTATCCGGATCATCATCTACCTTGGGAGGGGAAGCAATGAAGCGCTCCGGAGCCACTCGCCGTGCATGTCCCAGCGCCGATGCTGCCCCAATGCGTGGAGAATCCGTAGTAAACGTGCATAAATAGCTGTCGACGACATCTTGATGGATCGGCATCCGACCACAGCGCGTTGCGGCAAACCGGCTAAAGCGCGCAATCCGGCTCAGGTAAATCTTGGCGGACGCTCGCTTATAACCGAGGGTGAAAAAATGCTCCGCGAGGCGATCCATCTCGCCACCGAGTGCACCGCTACGCAGGCGCTTGAGCACCCCACAATAGGAAAAATAGAACTCGAGCATTCTGCCCCTCCGGCGTTGTGGCACAGGGGAATCCCGCGCCATGAGAGAGGCATGAAATATTATGTGGCGAAGGCAAGCTGGGTTTGGCCGGCCCGAAAGGGGTCAGGGCGGCTCCGCCACATAATCTCGCCCGACACATAAGAACGGATCGGCGCCCATCGTCTCGCGCACCAGCGCCGCCAGGCCCTCGGCCCCCTTGCGGAAGTCCACCGGCTTCGTCGCGACCATCACCTTGACCACACCCGTCGGCCCGATCACGACGGCGCCTTCAGCGCACGGATCACCGCCGCCACCGTCCTGGCGTCGGCGCCACGACCGACCCGCATGGCGACACCGTCAATCTCCAGCTCGATCACGCCGGCTTCTCGCGCGGCCTTCCGCTTCCGTGTCGATCTCGCGCGCTTCCCCGCCGGTTCGGGTTCCTGTGCCGCGACAACTGCGGGAACAAACAATGGCTCCGGTTCCGGCGCATTCGCCAACGGCACCCGCGCGGACCGGCGCCAGGCGAACAGCTGCTGCGGGGACAATGCATGTCGCCGAGCCACAGCGCTCACGGTCTCGCCCTCATCGTAGCTTTCCGCCACAATCCGCGCTTTCTCCTCCGGCAACCATTCGCGCCGTCGGCCGGAACCCGTGAACACTTCGAAACGTCGCGCCGGCTCAGGATCGCTGGACTTAAGCGTAAGCTCTGAAATCGTCATGTGTCGAAGCCCTCAAAGGCTCCGAACATCGCTGCTCACGACCACGCGCGAAAGGTGGCGACAGGACAGCGCTCTGATGTCCGCTGTCAAGGTTTGGGACACAGGAGGTCGTCCGATCCGAGGAACGGCTGCTCATTCTGATGATCGCGAATGGGTGGAGGCGGAACTGAAGGACGTCGGTGATCAAGCTCTGATGCGCGGGTTGGCTACCGCATTTCCGATTGTGCGTCCGGGGCTGTTCCTATCTTACTGCGGGCGTCGGTCGATTTGCCGGCCACAAAGCGTCTGACGGGCATTCCCCTGCCGTGGTCCCGCCTCCGCCCATGCGCGAGATGAAAGCCATCGCAGCGGTCTACGATCTGATCGCCTGCACCTCCCTTGCAACGGCCCACATGAAGCCGGCCAGTTCACGGGCAATCGCTGTGCAAACCACCGTTGTTCTCTTGCCACGTCCGCTCAACATTCGATAGCGGGCCGTCAGCCTGGTCTGCGCCTTCCAGGCGATCTCCCGCACCTTTGGTGGTGCCTGCTCCAGACGGTACAGCTTCTTCGCACCGACCCTCGGCGGATGCCTATAGGTCCATGCGCTCTCGACCAGCATATGGCGAACGCGGCCGTTCCCCGCCTTGGTGATGCCGCCCCGTCTGACGGTCTCGCCGGTCGATCGCTCTCCAGGGACGAGGCCGAGATACCCCATGAGTTGGCGCGGGCTCTCGAACCGCTGCACGTCGCCAACCTCGGTGGCAAATGTCACCGCAACAATCAGGTCTACGCCCCGCAGGGTCTGGAGCGCCCGCACGATCGGCGCCAGCGACCAAGCCGGAACGAACTCCTCGATCACGCCCTCAAGCCGATCGACCCGCTCTTTCGAGACACGCACCGCTTCGACCATTTCCTGAAGCGCGATCTGATGCGCCGGGTGATCGAACGGTTGCTCCTGGAGCCAGCGCAAATAGCGCATCGTCCAGCCCTTCTTGCGGGGATAGATACGCCCGTGCTTGAGCATGAAGGCGCTCACATGCTGCCGATGGACGCGAAGCGTCTCGAC
Organism: Mesorhizobium erdmanii; assembly: GCF_013170725.1. Classification (NCBI taxonomy): domain Bacteria; kingdom Pseudomonadati; phylum Pseudomonadota; class Alphaproteobacteria; order Hyphomicrobiales; family Phyllobacteriaceae; genus Mesorhizobium; species Mesorhizobium erdmanii. The sequence continues at coordinate 6,239,073 of NZ_CP033361.1, forward strand.
CGCGGCCGCCCGGGCGCGGACGAGATCCCGCATGGCTTCGTGACCTTCATCAGGAACCCAAACCCCGGTCAGTTCGCCGGCGCGCAGCAGCCGAGCCAACGCAAGAGCATCCCGGCGGTTTGTCTTCACTCGATCGCCGGGCTTCCTTGGAATCAACGATGGCGCGACCACAGTGCATTCATGGCCCAACGATCGGATCAGCCGATAGAGACCATAGCCGGTCGGACCAGCCTCGTAGCAGAAATACACCCGATCGAACTTGGTGGCGACCCGCCGGATAACTCGGCGCATGCTCTCTTCCGACGCGTCGACCTCGCCGAAGAAGCGTACCTCTCCCTCCCGGCCCGCGTCCGCAACCGCGATGGCGTTCCTCAGCTTCGCGACATCGATTCCGACAAATGCTTCCCTACAATCTGCCACGGCTCGTCCTCCTGTGATGAGGATCGGCTCGGCCCGCCCGAGCAACCCTCGGACGCGCAGTGTAGGGCGAGCCACCTCACCGACAGAGGCGGACATACGGTCTTACCCACCTTGACGAAATTCCCGCTGTCCGGCTCCAAACCCGAGGGCCTGTTTCCAGCCGCCCTCGAGCACAAGGGTCGTTAATGTCGGCGAGATGTCACCCCTTCAAGAAGGGCCAGGCTGAAAGTGCTGAGAAATGCCGCAGCTGATTGCCGCCGCTAGCCTTAGAATCCGCAAGTAAGTAGCGGGACCCTATTGCTTAGCCCGATCTCCATTTGGATCGAAAAACGCCCGGAGTGACGCATCGGATTCATAGAGTTTGCCGGCGATCTCGATTTCCCACCGACTGTTTTCAATCAATTCCTTCGTGACACCGGCGGGATCGCTTACATATCCCATTCCGATTGACGTTCCGAGGGTAAAGCTCTTCACGCCAGACGAAATATACCCGACAATCCGGCCGTCGCAGCGGATAAGTTCTTCGTGAAAGAGAACAGGTTTTGGATCACGAAGCTTGAATGATACCAGCCGCTTTCTCAGGGGCATCGCGTCTTTTTGGGCTTTCAACGCGTCCCTGCCGAGAAAGCCGCATTCTTTATCCCAATCGACTGTAAATCCCAGACCCGCCTCGAGCAATGTGTCCACTGGAGTAAGATCGAGCTGGTATTCCCGGTATGCGCGTTCAGACCGCAGATGTTCGAGCGCGTGGTACCCTGCTGGCTTAAGCCCAAACGCTCTACCAGCGTCCCAAACAACATCAAAGACATGTTGAGCCATTTCGGTAGGAATATGAAGCTCCCAACCAAGCTCTCCAACATATGTCAGCCTGTTAGCTATCACCCGTGCGTACCCGATGTCGATTTCCTGGCTGGTCGCGAATGGAAAGGCTTCGTTGGCAAGATTTGTATCAGTAACCTGGGACAGAATCTCGCGCGACTTTGGCCCTTGCAGCGACAGCACCGCGTAGGCAGACGTAACGTCTGTGATCGTGACGTTCCACTCACCTGTGATGTGCTTTTCAATCCACGCTTTATCCCTTGGATGAACCGTCGCCGACGAAATGATCAGGAATTCAGTCTTCGACAAGCGATTTACTGTGATATCTGTTTCAATCCCACCTTTTTGGTTAAGCATATGTGTATACACAAGCTTCCCTGCGGGCACATCCACATTTCCCGCGCAAAGCCACTGAAGGAAACGACAAGCGTCACGGCCCTGGACCAGATGTTTTCCAAACGAGCTCTGGTCTAACAGAATTGCATCATTCCGAGCGGCATGGCATTCTTGACTGGTGTATTTGAACCAATTCGGCTCGTCGTAGGAATAGACGTTCTTCGTCCGTCCTTCCTCCCCTGCGAACCACATGGGCCGCTCCCAGCCCATGCCCTCCCCAAAGCTAGCTCCAAGCTTCTCCCACCGGTCGTGTAGTACGCTTTTGCGCACACCGCGAGCGGTCTCAGGTTGGTAGCTCGGCCAGTGCATCTTGTAGTGAAGGCCCAGCACTTCGGCTGTACGATCGTGCAAATATGTCTTATTGATCTGGAAGGGATGAAATCGGGCAACATCGACGAAGCTCGTATCCATCTGCGGCTCGCCGGCAATGATCCACTCTGCCAGAGCACGCCCTGCTCCCGCGCCGTATTCAATACCCTCCGAGTTATAACCGGTCGAAACGTAAAGATTTTTCGACCCAGGAACTTCACCAATCATGAACAGAAGGTCGGGAGTGAAACTCTCAGGACCATTAAAAAACTTAGCAATGCCCGCATTGGCGAGATCAGGAACAATTTCTATCGCCTTGGTCATCGGGAGTTCAAAGTGTTCCCAGTCTTCCCAGAGTTCGATGAAGGCTGTCTCTTTCGGAAGCTTCCCCATCGGCAAAGGCTTGCCCCAAGGCTCGAAGGCACCCACCAGGATCTTGCCCGTGTCTTCTTTCAGATACACATGACCATCGGTATCGCGCAGGACAGGTAGGTTGGGCGACGCAAAATCCATCGCTTCGGTGACCACATAAAAGTGCTCGGCCGCGTAGATCGGGACCCGCGCGCCCAATTTGGATGCCAGGTCTCTGGTCCAAAGCCCGCACGCGAGGACAAGAACTTCAGCTTCAATGACACCTGAGTTAGTTCGAACCTGGTAGTGGCCGTCTGCTGTTCGCCAAAGGTCTATGACTCCAGTGTTCTCAAGGATCTTTACACCATTCTTCTTGGCGCCAATAGCTAGTGCCATGCATGTGTCGACAGGATTAGTTTGACCGTCTCCCGGGATAAAGACTGCACCTTCGATGATTGAAGCGTTGAGGGCCGGATAGAGCTTCTTCGCCTCGCTCGGCGAGATCATATTGGCCTCAAGACCGAAACTCTTGGCAATTGAGGCATTGCGCGCCGTTTCGTGAAGGCGCTCTTTGGTTCTGGCGACCCCAAGCGTACCATTTCGCTTGAACCCGGTCGCTTGTCCAGTTTGGGCCTCCAGAGTGGCGTAGAGTTCTGCATTATATTTTGCGATCTCAGTCAGTGCATGTGTACCGCGGGTCTGCATGATCAAACCAGCAGCATGCCAAGTCGTGCCTGACGTCAGAGTGTTGCGCTCTAGAAGCGCAATGTCCTTTTTACCGTTCTTTGCAAGATGAAAGGCGACGCTCGCTCCGGCAATGCCCCCACCAACTATGACAATCTCGTGGTGGCGAGTGGGGACTTCTCGAGGACGGAAGGGCGGATTGGTGGTCATATGTATTCCTGTTCGGGTTTCATTCGCGGGCAGCACAGCTTGAGCTTTGTGAATCGCTTCCGCCGTATCCGCCAATCGATCCAGAGCCGGTCATTTTCCGACAGGTTAGGCGACGACCGCGCGCGGAATCATGCTAATCAGCTACCGGGACGGTTCCGTTCTGCGTATTTCGCTGTCCTTCCGCCGAATATGTGCGCCGAGTGGCCAGCGCAGTGCTGGGTGGACTATTATCGATGCCTCGGTGTGGCCTTGATGCTACGAACAGAGGCTGCTTCTTTGCTTGGCGGCTACCGTCCTCGATGCACGTCCTTATGCGCTGGCTGACGGCAGACCGCCGTGAGGGGTCGTGCCCATCGATCGCGGAACTGCGGCGCTGAAGGCCCAGCCGGCGGCTCACCTGAGCCGTCATCGGGCTGCGCACGAGGACGCTCGCTTCGGCTTGGCGCTTTTCATCGATACGCCCGGCCTTCGATCAGCCTGACGTCGACGCGAACTGCTCTGGCATCCTGACCGGCGGCACCAAGGAAAGGGATAGGCGAGAAAGAAGTGGTCGAGCAATGTACCAATGGATGCGAAAGTGGTTGACTCCCAACGCGCACCGTCTTCCAGCAACAAAATGCGCCGGCTTGTAAGGTTCCGTCATCCCCTGTGCTTTCTAGACAGGACGACAGCGCCCAAGGGCCACACTTCGCGCCAGGTGGTCGCACTCCATTGATTTCTCGGTATCACATCACCGACCAATGGAAACAACGCCCCTGTTTTTGACCACGCGTCTCCCGACTGCATGGGGCCGTTCGCTAAAGCTCGGCACGCAGAATCACTTGGGTAAGAATGGTAGGTCATGGATCGGGAAGCTATCACTCGGTACACCTTCCCAATCCGGCTGAGAAAATAATCGAGCTTGCGGCTAGCCCACGACTATCAACTCACGGGCTACATCGGCCAGCCTCTCACCACCCTTTTCGGTAACAACAAACGACTCTGATATTGCGGCTCCGAAGGCAGCAGGTCTCACCCCGGATTGGAAATGGAAGCACATGCCCGCCTGGAGCACAGCCTTTTCACCGGCGCGAATGCTGACTGTACGTTCGCCCCAGTCCGGCGGAAAGTTCATGCCGATTGAGTAGCCGGAACGGCCTTTTTTGATGTACCCGTGCCGGTTAAGGACGCTATGCCAGACGGCATTCAACTCGTCGACGACTACACCCGGCTTTGCCATTTCGAGTACAGCGTCGCCACCTTCCACGATGGCATTGGCGAGATGCCTGACTTCTTCAGGTGGCTTTCCCATGTAAATGGTACGGGTCAGTGGCGCATGATAATGACGTCTCGCTGCGCCAATCTCCAAGAGAACCAGCCCCGATGACGGCAACGGTTTATCCGACCATGTGAGGTGTGGAGCATTCGTTTTTTCGCCAACCTGAATCAACGGACAGAGGCTGGCATAGTCACCGTATTTTCCGTCAATACCTCGTGTTTGAGAAGCGTAAATCTGAGCCGCAATTTCGTACTCCGGCACACCCGGCTTCAGATTTTCGATCGCCATGCGCATAGTGTAGCTTACAATCCGGCCGGCTTCCCTCATATAGACGAGTTCAGCGTCAGATTTAACGAGTCTCGCCCAATTGACGAGCCCACGGTTATCGGAAAACTTCGCATTTGGAAGACCTTTAACAAGGTGCTGGTGTGCTCGCGCAGTATAGAAATGCGCATCAAGCTCAACCCCGATCCGATCAGATCCCCACCCCCGCGATTTTATGATTTCGGCGACTTCATCGTAGGGATGCAGTTCCACATGATGGAGTCGGTCATCTGAGAAATTGATGATGTTCTCAGATGGCAGGTCTGTCGTAGCTCGAGCACCGTTTACGTCCACCAGCCGTCCGATCCACACCGGTGTTTCCGATTGGAGGTGCAGCAGGACCACTTGAGGCGTGTAGAAGGACCAGGCGTCATAGCCGGTCAGCCAGCACATGTTGGCGGGATCTTGGCAGATTAGCAGGTCAAGTCCTGCTTCCTCCATCCGTGTCTTAACGTCATGAACACGGCGTCGATACTCCGCAGGCAGGAAGGGTTTGTCATAGTCCATTCGTAATTGTCCTCTGCAGTGGGTGGTTGCCGGACCAAGCGTTCGTCCCTGCCTATCCGTACCAATCGACAACCTAGCATGCTTCAGGGCACTGCTTCGCGAGGACCCGGCTGTTCGGGTGCAGAAAACCTGCGTTTTTGTGACTTTGCCCGCAGCTTAGCTTCCTGGTCTGGAAGAGTCGGCGCTTTCTGAGGAGGACAAGCGGTTGATCGGCTCGCCGTTAATACCGATCTTCGGCGAACGTCTTCGCGACAATTACCGCCTCGCCCAGGGTTGGAAGGATGAGGCATTCTTAGTGGACCTGATGCCCGAGTGCGGAACCCACATCGCACGTTGACGCTGACCTTGCAGATCGCCTCGGCAACTTAGTCCCAGCGGTGGGTGCCGGCGAAGCTGTTCATTCTTATCGCCTCGCACGCCGCTGATCGATTCCGCCATCCACCTGGAGGAGGCTCCGCCCGATGTTGAGGAGGTTGGCCTCATCTTGATCATGTCCATACTCGCCATGGCGAGGCCGGCTCTACTGATGCCCCTGTCATATCGAGCTCGCCAAACAATCCTTTTTGCTCGATGACGCCCTAACAAAGCTGAAAGAGAGCAAACGGAGAAAAACTCAGCAGAACGGCATTATTCGCAGGAGAACGCCTTGGCAGCCCTGCATCGCGCCGCCAATAACCGCAGCTACCGAGCTAGTTTGATGAAAGCGAATGGTCGATTTGGAGTTAAAGATGAGAGGTTTAGCAAGCGCCGCATTAGAGAGGCTCAAACGGCAAGACCTCCTGCAAAAATGCGCCTATGTGAATGGTGCTTGGCTCTCCAAGGTCGAAACAATTTCGGTGGTGGACCCGGCTAGTGGCGAGGAACTGGCTCAGGTAGCAGCCTGTGAGATTTCCGATGTGGACACTGCCGTCAACTTCGCAAGAAGCGCATTTCAACAGTGGCGCGATGTTATTCCTTCGGAGCGGGGTGCATACCTGCGGAAATGGGCCGCAGGTATGCGCGAGAACGCGGAAGATCTCGCCATCATCATGAGCGCCGAGCAAGGCAAACCATTGACCGAAGCGCGCGGTGAGATTTCATATGCCGCTAGTTTTCTTGACTGGTTTGCAGCCGAGGGCGAGCGAGCATATGGCGAGACTATCCCGAGCCATCTTAGGGGCAGCCGACTCTCCGTGCAGATGCAGCCGGTCGGAGTGACGGTCGCTATAACTCCTTGGAACTTTCCATCGGCGATGATCACTAGGAAGGCTGGAGCCGCGCTCGCCGCCGGCTGCACCATGATTGTCAAGCCCGCCCCGGAAACGCCCTTGTCAGCTCTGGCCCTTGCCCGTCTTGCCGAGGACGCAGGACTCCCCGCCGGCGTGTTTCAAGTAATCACGGGAGACGCTCCCGTGCTTGCGAAGCGGCTGCTCGAGCATAGCGATGTGCGGGCATTCTCCTTCACGGGCTCGACCGAAGTTGGTCGGATCCTGCTTGAGCAGTCCGCGAAGACCATGAAGAAGGCCTCACTTGAGCTCGGTGGCAATGCTCCCTTCATCGTTTTCAATGACGCTCCGTTGAAGGCTGCCGTGACAGGGTGCGTGGCAGCCAAATTCGCGACATCCGGTCAGGACTGCCTGGCAGCCAACAGGATTTATGTCCAAAGGAGAAGCTATGACCGATTTGTGGAAGAATTCGCGAAGGCCAGCAGTAAACTAAAAGTCGGGCACGGCTTCGAGTCTGGGGTGGATATTGGCCCAATGACCAAACCTTCCGTCGCCGAAAAGTGCAGGCGACAGGTGTCCGAAGCTCTTTGTGCTGGAGCCCGGATCGTTGTTGGTGGACAGGACAGTCCACTAGTCTTACTGCGTCATAAATTGGCGTGACGCGGACTGTCCATGGCCCTTGTGCAGCACGGACATCGTTGCAGACGGTTGGCCAGGGCCACGGTCAGGCGTCGCCTGATGGTCGGGATCGAGGTCGGGACGTGCCGCTCTGGTCGGATCGGAGGATCCGCGGGGTCGATAACCGCTGGGAAGACCAGGTGTTTGGCGGCCCTGGGCGCGAGTTGGAGTTGAGGGGGGAATCGTCTCCCGCAGAGAGACCAGGAAGCCATAGGCGGCGATGCAGAGGCTGGCGTGGTGGTGGAAGCCCCGCCACCCTCGGCCTTCGTAGTGGCCCAGTCCCAGTTCCTGCTTGAGCTCCTGATAGTCTCGCTCGATCCGCCAACGCAGCTTGGCGGCGTCGACCAGCTGGGTGATCGTAGCGTCGGCCGGCAAGGTGGAGAGCCAATACTTGCTCGGCTCGACCTCGCCTTCAGGCCACTCGATCAGGAGCCACTCTTCGGCGTGAGCCTCGGGCCGATTGTAGTCCCTGGAGGCCGGCCGCAAGCGCACGGCGGCGAAGCGGGAATTGAGCTCGGTGTTGGTTCCTTCACGCCAGGCGATCGTGCGCCAGGTCTCGGCGTCGAACTCCTCGGCCAGGGCCTTGGCCGAGATCGGCTTGTGATTGTCGGTTCGGCCGACCCGAGACGGCGGCCGGCCTCTTCCGCTCCAAGGCTTGGGCGGCAGCGGGCTCTCGCCTGGGCGCCAGACGCTGAGGGTCGGCTGAACGCCCACAACATAGGTCAGACCGAGCTCGGACAGGCCCGCGCGGAAACCGCCGTCGGCGCCATATCCGGCGTCGGCCAGAACCACGCCGGGCGCGACGCCCTCGGCCTTGGCCGTCCTGATCTGCTCGAGCGCGATCTGCGGCTTGGTCCGGAACGTGATCTCCGCCGGAATCTTGGCCTTCTTGCGTTGTTCCGGATCCTCCGCCCAGCTGTGCGGGAGATACAGTTCGTAGGCGATCGGAAGCGAGGCTGCGTCATTTGCGATCGACAGGCTGACCGCAATCTGACAGTTGTCCTGCTTGCCCAACTGGCCGCAATACTGGCGCGCCACGCCCACCGAGTGCTTGCCCTTCTTGGGAAAGCCCGTGTCGTCGACGATCCACGCCCGGATCGGTCCACGCTGCTCGATCCGTGGAAGGACCCAGTCGCGAACCCGTGCCAGCAAGGCCGCGTCCGACCACGGCGCCTGTCCCACGAAATGCAGCAGAGACTGATGCTTGGCCGCCACCCGCGACGGCGCCGTGACGGCCGCCAACGGCTCCACGCTCTTGCGCTCAATCGGCATCAGAAGTCCGAGACAGTAATCCTTCAGCGGCTCAGCGCGGTCGGCGTGGCCGATCACCCCAATCAAGGCATCGACATAGGCGTCGAACGCCGCTTCACTCTCCGTCGTCCAGTTGGCCATGGCGCGCTTCCCTGATCACGAATCAGCACGCTAACAAATCCGCGACCAGCGCGAATCCCCCGCATCCGCGACTTTCTGACTCAGTAAGACTAGCAGGCTGTTGAAAAAGGCACTCGCCACCGGACCGCAGCGGTGATTCACTGGTTCCGAAGGGATTCGGAGGTGACGAGTGCGCGGCGGCGACGATCGAACTGGCGAACTGTTCAGCTATGTTGACCTTGAGGCGCGGGTGCGGCGCAATCATCCGTTGCGGGCGATCCGGTTAATCGTGAGCGAGGCGCTGTCGGCGCTGGAGCGGGACTTCGCGGCGATGTATTCGCCGATCGGACGGCCATCGATCCCGCCGGAGAAGCTGCTGCGGGCGATGCTGTTGCAGGCGTTCTATTCGATCCGCTCGGAGCGGCTGTTGATGGAGCGGCTGGAATACGACCTTCTGTTCCGCTGGTTCGTCGGGATTGGCGTTGACGATGCGGCCTGGGATCATTCTGTGTTCTCCAAGAACCGCGACCGGTTGCTGGAGGGCGACATCGCTGCAAAGTTCCTGAGCGCGGTGCTGGCGCAGCCCAAGGTCAAGAGGCTTCTGTCGACGGATCACTTCTCGGTCGACGGGACGCTGATCGAGGCCTGGGCGTCGATGAAGAGCGTCAAGCCGAAAGACGGCTCGGGCGAGCCGCCGGCTCAAGGCGACGGGCGCAACGCCGAAGCGGATTTCCATGGCCAGAAGCGGTCGAACGATACACATGGCTCGACCACCGATCCTGACGCCAGGCTCTATCGCAAGGGTAAAGGCAAGGAGGCCAAGCTGTGCTTCATGGGACATGGGCTGATGGAGAACCGCCACGGCCTGCTGGTCGAAGCCTGCCTGACACTGGCCGACGGGCATGCCGAGCGGGTAGCGGCACTGCACATGGTCGAGCCTCGCGCCGACCGACCGCAGGCGATCACGCTCGGTGCCGACAAGGCCTACGATGCGGAGGACTTCGTTAACGAACTGCGTTCGATGAAGGTGACGCCGCATGTGGCGCAGAACACCAGCGGCCGTAGTTCGGCCATCGACGGGCGCACCACCCGGCATAGCGGCTATGCTGTCAGTCAGCGTATTCGCAAGCGCATTGAAGAGGCGTTCGGCTGGATCAAGACGGTCGCCGGTCAGCGCCAAACCAAGTTCCGCGGCCGGGACCGCGTCGGATGGGGCTTCACCTTCGCTGCCGCCGCCTACAATCTGGTGCGGCTGCCGAAGCTCATCGCGGGGACCAGCTGACATGGCCAAGGTTCCAGCCATCGCCAAGGCCTTTGCCGGTCGCTGGCGTATCGTCGAAATGGATGTCTGGGACAACGATTTCCTCGATCTCGTCGAAGAGGCGCATCTGACGTTCAAAGGCGCGGCGGAAGGCGAGATCGGCTTCGGCGCCCTCAAAGGCTTCCTTGATGTCCGCTACGGCGCGCGAGACGGCTCGGCCTGCGCGGAATTCTCGTGGGAGGGTCACGACGAAAGCGATCCCGCTTGCGGTCGCGGATGGGCGATGATCGGCACCGCGGGTCGCCTCGTCGGCCACTTCTACATCCACAATGCCGACGATTCAGGCTTCGTCTGCGAGCGCGCGTGACTTCTTCAACAGCCTGCTAGTCTTACTGCGTCATAAATTGGCGTGACGCGGACTGTCCATGGCCCTTGTGCAGCACGGACATCGTTGCAGACGGTTGGCCAGGGCCACGGTCAGGCGTCGCCTGATGGTCGGGATCGAGGTCGGGACGTGCCGCTCTGGTCGGATCGGAGGATCCGCGGGGTCGATAACCGCTGGGAAGACCAGGTGTTTGGCGGCCCTGGGCGCGAGTTGGAGTTGAGGGGGGAATCGTCTCCCGCAGAGAGACCAGGAAGCCATAGGCGGCGATGCAGAGGCTGGCGTGGTGGTGGAAGCCCCGCCACCCTCGGCCTTCGTAGTGGCCCAGTCCCAGTTCCTGCTTGAGCTCCTGATAGTCTCGCTCGATCCGCCAACGCAGCTTGGCGGCGTCGACCAGCTGGGTGATCGTAGCGTCGGCCGGCAAGGTGGAGAGCCAATACTTGCTCGGCTCGACCTCGCCTTCAGGCCACTCGATCAGGAGCCACTCTTCGGCGTGAGCCTCGGGCCGATTGTAGTCCCTGGAGGCCGGCCGCAAGCGCACGGCGGCGAAGCGGGAATTGAGCTCGGTGTTGGTTCCTTCACGCCAGGCGATCGTGCGCCAGGTCTCGGCGTCGAACTCCTCGGCCAGGGCCTTGGCCGAGATCGGCTTGTGATTGTCGGTTCGGCCGACCCGAGACGGCGGCCGGCCTCTTCCGCTCCAAGGCTTGGGCGGCAGCGGGCTCTCGCCTGGGCGCCAGACGCTGAGGGTCGGCTGAACGCCCACAACATAGGTCAGACCGAGCTCGGACAGGCCCGCGCGGAAACCGCCGTCGGCGCCATATCCGGCGTCGGCCAGAACCACGCCGGGCGCGACGCCCTCGGCCTTGGCCGTCCTGATCTGCTCGAGCGCGATCTGCGGCTTGGTCCGGAACGTGATCTCCGCCGGAATCTTGGCCTTCTTGCGTTGTTCCGGATCCTCCGCCCAGCTGTGCGGGAGATACAGTTCGTAGGCGATCGGAAGCGAGGCTGCGTCATTTGCGATCGACAGGCTGACCGCAATCTGACAGTTGTCCTGCTTGCCCAACTGGCCGCAATACTGGCGCGCCACGCCCACCGAGTGCTTGCCCTTCTTGGGAAAGCCCGTGTCGTCGACGATCCACGCCCGGATCGGTCCACGCTGCTCGATCCGTGGAAGGACCCAGTCGCGAACCCGTGCCAGCAAGGCCGCGTCCGACCACGGCGCCTGTCCCACGAAATGCAGCAGAGACTGATGCTTGGCCGCCACCCGCGACGGCGCCGTGACGGCCGCCAACGGCTCCACGCTCTTGCGCTCAATCGGCATCAGAAGTCCGAGACAGTAATCCTTCAGCGGCTCAGCGCGGTCGGCGTGGCCGATCACCCCAATCAAGGCATCGACATAGGCGTCGAACGCCGCTTCACTCTCCGTCGTCCAGTTGGCCATGGCGCGCTTCCCTGATCACGAATCAGCACGCTAACAAATCCGCGACCAGCGCGAATCCCCCGCATCCGCGACTTTCTGACTCAGTAAGACTAGGGGGCAATTTCATAACCCCGACTGTGCTCGCTGACGTCACAGACGACATGCTGGTTGCCAAGGAAGAAACTTTCGGTCCGGTGGCGGCAATCTTGGTTTTCGACGATGAGGCGGAGGTGCTCGCCCGGGCCAACAACTCGGAAATGGGCCTTGCGGCATATGTCTACACGCGGGATCTCAACCGCGCCATGCGGCTGACTGATCAACTGGAATACGGCATGGTCGCCGTCAACACCCCGAAATTTACCGGAGCTCCCATACCCTTCGGCGGATGGAAGCAATCCGGCCTTGGCCGCGAGGGATCGAGACATGGTCTCGTCGAATATCTCGAACCCAAATACGTGTGCATCGGCAACATCGCAGCCTGAAAGGAAAGCGCCATGACTATCAACATCAAGGATATCAGCGAGAAGGACAGAAACGCTGTCCTACACCCTTTCACGCAACTCAAGGACTTTGCCACCGGCAAGCTTGGCGAGCCAACGATCGTCGAGACCGGGAAGGGAATCCGCATTCAAGACGCGCATGGAAACAAGTTTATCGATGGTTTTGCCGGTCTCTACTGCGTCAATGTCGGCTATGGCCGCACCGAAGTGGCAGAAGCGATCTCGCGTCAGGCCTATCGGCTCGCTTATTACCACTCGTATGCGGCGCACACGACGGACGAGCTCGCGATTCTCTCCGATCGCCTCGTAAAGATGGCACCTGGCAAGATGAGCAAAGTGTTCTACGGTATGTCCGGCTCGGACGCCAACGAGACCCAGGCCAAGCTTGTTTGGTACTATAACAATCTGCGTGGCAAGCCGAACAAGAAGAAGATCATCTCGCGTGAGCGCGGCTATCACGGCTGCAGTGTCGTGTCCGGCTCAATGACGGGCATGAGCTTCTATCACGACCACATGGACCTGCCGCTTCCGCAGATCGCTCACACCGGTGTTCCACATCACTACTGGGGCGCGAACCCAGGCGAGTCCGAACGCGAATTTTCAGCGCGGCGCGCCGAGGAACTTGACCAGCTCATCGAACGCCTGGGCCCGGACAATGTTGGGGGCTTCATCGGCGAGCCGGTGCTCGGCACCGGCGGTATCACGCCTCCGCCGAAAGGTTACTGGCAAGCAATCCAGCCCGTGCTCAAAAAGCACGATGTGCTCCTCATTGCAGATGAAGTCATAACAGGCTTTGGTCGGACTGGCTCCATGTTCGGCTCGCAGCACTACGGCATCGAGCCAGACCTTATCACCGTCGCAAAGGGTCTGACTTCGGCCTATTTCCCACTTTCCGCGGCAATTGTTGGCGAGAAGGTCTATAAGGTCCTGGAGGACGGGGCGGACAAGGTCGGTGCATTCTCTCACGGTTACACCTATTCAGGTCATCCGATTGGGGCTGCCGCAGCCAACGCGGTGCTGGACATCGTCGAAAAAGAGGACCTTCCGAGTAACGCTCGCGAGGTCGGGGCATTCTTCCAAGCGCTGCTGAGGGAGAAATTCGCGCAGTTGCCGATCGTCGGCGAAGTGCGCGGCGTTGGCCTTATGGGCGCAATCGAGTTCGTGGCCGATCGCGACAAGAAACAGCGTTTCGATCCCGCGCTCAAGGTTGGTGCACGAATTTCCAAGGCAGCGCGTGAGCGCGGTCTTATCGCTCGCGCTATGCCGCATGGCGACATTCTGGGCTTCGCTCCGCCTCTGGTGACAACCAAGGCTGAAGTTGAAGAAATCGTTGGCATCGCTGAGAGTGCAGTGCGCTCCGTTATGGATGAGCTCACACGAAACGGGCTCAACATATGAGGCGGACGGCAGCCGGACCGAGGGTCTCAGAACGCCCTGGAAGTCTGCCAATCTTCGACCAGTGCCGGCTGCCGGGTCCACCGATCGGGTCACCGGTGGGTACGCGAGCGGGTATGTCCAGCGAGACTAAGTAGGAGAGTGCCGGTCCTAGACCGCACTGGGATCCCGCCAAGGCCCTACTACGGACCACGGTCTGGATCGGGGAGCATCCAGCATCCGACGCATGCTAGCACACCTTCGGTGCCGCCGATTTTTGGGGCCCGATAGGCTTAGACACTCCGTGTTGCGTGCGGGGCTGGTCTCCAACGAGGCAAGGGGGCCGCAGTTTTGGCATCCCCGCTGGAAGCATGAGCGATCAAGGCAGGAGAAAGGGCACCCCAGGGATGCTAGACTTACAGTCCACGTGCCGAAATTTTTGCTTTTACCTCCTGCCGGCATTTTCGCTCCAGGCCTTCTCGTCAGCAGTAGAAGCCCTGAGGCTCGCCAACGAAGTGTTGGGGCGGGACATATATAGCTGGCAGGTCATTTCGGACGATGGACTACCTGCGGCCTCGAGTTGCGAGTTGTTGGTTTGCGCCGATTCTTCGTTGTCCTTCGAACGTGGAAGAATTCGTCGATCGATCTCAGCACCGGCTGTCGTGGTCGTCGGCGGACGCAATGCTCCAAGTCCTCACAAACAGCTTGACGCCTGGCTACGAGAGTGTCGCAACCGCCGCGGCAGCCTCGTAGGAATATGTAGCGGTACGATTGCAATTGCTCGGGCGGGGCTTGCCGAAGGGCGGCGTTGCGCGGTTCACTGGGAGCAATATCCGATATTCTCTGAGCGGTTCCCACGTGTGGTAGCCACTCAAACCGCCTTCGAGCGGGACGGAGACCTGTACACTTGCGCCGGGGGGGACGCCCCCTTCGACATGTTTCTGGATTTGGTTGACCGCCATCATGGGACGATAGTCGCGAATCGTATTTGCGAAAAAGCCATCGCGTACAGGACCCGTTCAGCGGGTGACCGCCAACGTCTACCTCTTCATTCTCGAGTGCAACTAAACCATCGGGCGGTCATCAAAGTAATCGAGGAAATGGAGGCAAATCTCACGGAGCCATTGCTATTGGACGAACTTGTCGGTTCAGCCGGCCTATCGCGCCGTCAAATCGAGCGGCTGTTCAGGCGGGAACTGGGATGCTCTCCGAGTCGCTATTATTTGGACCTTCGTCTGGAACGTGCGCACTTGCTACTCGTCAGCTCGCGCCTGCCGGTCGTTGAAATCGCGATGGCTTGCGGTTTTGTCTCCGCATCGCATTTTTCAAAAGCGTACCGCGATGCCTACGGATGCGCGCCGCATCAATCACGATTACCAGTTTACCAACGAAAAAAGCGATCGAACCGGCCGGAGGAAAATAAATCCCGGCAAATCGATCGGAGGCTAAGCAACGAAAGAATGCCTAACTGCCACTAACTTGAGCGCCGTGTTTTTCTCAGAAGATCAGAGGCCCGGCTCCGAGCAGATTTTGTCGACTGTCGCCTTGTAAACCGGGGCGCCCCGCCCGCTTACTAGCGCTGCCGCTAGATAAAGACACGCGGACGCGATTAGAGGAGGATGATCCGATATGACTCAATTGCCTTTTGCGCTTAGCGAATACCAAAGCCGGCTTGCCACCATCCGCGCGGAGATGGCGTGCCGCGGCCTCGATCTTCTGATCGTCAACGACGTTGCTAATCAGCACTACATCACAGGCTACGACGGTTGGTCGTTCTACACACCGCAGGTGGTTCTGGTGCCGCTTGGCGACGAGGAGCCGGTCTGGATTGGCCGCGCCATGGATGCCGCGGGCGGGCTGTTGACGGCATGGATGGAGCCGAGGAACGTCGTGGGTTTCCCGGAAGATCATGTCCAGCGCCCCGACCGCCATCCGATGGACTGGATCGCCGCATGGATCGAGAAGAAGGGCTGGGGGCGTGGCAACATCGGCATCGAGCTCGAAGCCTACTACTATTCGCCGAAGGCGCATGCGCGCCTGACCGCCGGCCTGCCCAACGCGGCCGTCCACGACGCCGACCTCCTGGTCAATTGGATACGCAGCGTCAAGTCGGATGCCGAGATCGGCTATCTTCGCAAGGCCGCGCGCCTTGCCGAGGCGGCGGTTACGGCGGCCTACGAGGTTATTGCGCCGGGCGTGCGCGAGTGCGACGCCATCGCCAGGATCCAAGCAGCGCAAATAGCGGGCTCGCCGGATTTCGCCGGCGACATTACTGCCCTCCCGCCGACCATCTTGGGGGGTGAGAATGCGTCGGCGCCGCATATCATGTGGAGCGACCGCCGGTTCGGCGAGACCGAAACCGTCGCGCTGGAACTCGCCGGGGTTGTGCGCCGCTATGCCGCCGGTCTGGCGCGCACGCTTCAGCTCGGCGCCATGCCCTCCAAGGTCAGCGACACCGGAAAGGCCGTGCTCGAAGGCATGGAGGCTGTCCTCGCGACAATCAAGCCTGGCATTCTCGCGGAAGAGGTCGAGGCAAGCTGGAGCAACGTCATTCAGCGCTACGGGCTGAAGAAGGAATCCCGCATCGGCTATTCGATCGGCGCCGCCTATCCGCCGGATTGGGGCGAACACACGATCAGCTTGCGCCGGGGTGACGAGACGATCTTGAAGCCCGGCAATGTCCTACACTCCATCCTCGGCATGTGGATGGACGGCTGGGGGATCGAAGTGAGCGAAACGATCCTCGTCACCGCCAGTGGCTGCGAGACGCTGACCAGCTTCCCGCGAGAGATTCATGTCAAAAGCTGAAATCGGCAATGGATTGATGGATGCCGCGTTGGAGCGCCGGATGATCGAAATCCGCCGCCACCTCCACCGCAACCCGGAGCTCTCGAACGACGAGCGCGAGACGCAGGCCTATCTGAAAGCGGTGCTCGAAGAAGCTGGATTGAGCGGCATCAGGCCAGTCGCGGGCTTCGGTCTCGCCGTTGACGTCGTCGGCACGGCCGGTCCTTCGAACCGCAAGATCGTCATCAGGGCCGACATCGACGCGCTGCCGATTACGGAAGCCTCGGGCGTACCGTTCAGCTCGGAGCGTCTGGGCGTCATGCATGCCTGCGGCCATGACGCCCACGCCGCGATGGGTTACGCCGCCGGCGTTCTCCTGGAGCGCCAGAAGCAGTCGTTCAGCGGCACCGTCCGTATTATCTTCCAGCCCGCTGAGGAGGCGGAGCCGCTCGGTGGCCGCCGGGTCGTCGAGGAAGGGCTGCTGGACGATATCGACGCGGCGATCGGCATCCATGTCGACCCCTATACCGAGACCGGAAATATCGCGGTCGGCGCGGGTCCGTATACGCTTGCCTGCGATATTTTCGACATTACCGTCACCGGGAATTCCGCGCATGCCGCAAAACCGTCCGAAAGCGTCGACGCCATCGCCGTCGCCTGCTCGATGGTGACGGAGTTGCAGAAGATCGTGTCGCGCGAGATCGATCCGTATGATCCGCTGGTCGTCTCCATCACCGGCATCGAAGGCGGCGGCGCCTACAACGTCATCGCCGCCGAGGTAAGGCTGAAAGGCACGATCCGCAGCGGGCATGAAGCAACCCGCCAGCATGCGTGGAAGAGGCTACGTCAAATCGTCGAAGGCGTGGCTTCAATCCACCACGCCAATGCCGAGGTTGACCTGAGGCGTGGCGAACCACCGGTTATCAACGACCCTGACATGGTCGAGATTATCCGCCGAACCAGTGCCGGCCTGTTGGGGCAGGACAACATGCTGAGCGCGCCGGGCTGGACCGCTGCTGATGATTTTGCCTTCTACAGCGAGAAATGCCCCTCGGTCTATTTCCGCCTGGGAATTCGCAACGAGGAACTTGGAGCGGTCTATCCGCTTCACCATCCGCGTTTTCGGGTCGATGAACAGGCGCTGTCGATAGGGGCCGTCGTCCTCTGTGACTCTGCCCGAAATTTCTTGATGCCGATCACCTAGTGTTCGACATCCCCTGGAGCGTACCCGCCTCTCTGAGAAATGCATGAATTTGCCGCCGCCGAAAACGAACCCAATTTCTTTTGCCGCTTAGGCGCCCCTATCTGTGAGTTGGAAAGGACGAAAAATGTTGAATAATAGTCGTTCCCATGGGCTTTGGGAGCGCAGCGCACCAGACGCCCCGCAGACAGGCATCCTAAGATACGCCCATAAGCAAGATGTGGCCGTGGTGGGCGGCGGATACACGGGACTGTCGACGGCACTGCACCTGGCGCAAGCCGGTGTGAAGGTCAGCGTTCTTGAGGCGGTGGAAATTGGCTTTGGCGCGTCGGGGCGCAACGCTGGCTTAGTTAATGCCGGCCTATGGATGAAGCCCGAGGATGTGAAATCAAGTTTGGGCGCACCTTTCGGTGAACAGGTCTTGCAACTTCTCGGCGACGGGCCTGCCGAGGTCTGGTCTCTGATCGACAAGCACGTCATCGACTGCCAGCCTGTGAGGAACGGCACGCTTCATTGCGCGGTCGGCGACACGGGACTAAATGAGCTCCGGGAACGCGAGCGACAGTGGCGCGAACGGGGCGCACCCGTGAAACTCCTCAACGCACAAGAGACAGCGGCGCGCATTGGTACGAGCGCCTATTCCGGATCACTTCTTGATTTGCGCGCCGGAACTATCCAGCCACTCGGCTATGCACGAGGACTTGCTCGAGCGGCTATCTCTGCAGGAGCCAAAATATATAATTCAAGTGGGGTTACCGGGGTCGAGCGATCAAACGGCAAGTGGACAGTGCATACGGCAGGAGGCTCTGTCGAGGCCGACTGGGTCGTAGTTGCAACGGATGCTTATACGAAAGCTCCCTGGCAAGAGCTGCGGCATGAGCAGATACATATTCCTTATTTCAATGTAGCAACCCGGCCGCTTCCGGACGAACTACAGAGGTCCATTCTTCCCAACCGCGAGGGCTGCTGGGACACAAAGAAAGTCTTGAGTTCGTTTCGGCTGGACCGCGAGGGGCGGTTGATTTTCGGCAGTATCGGCGCGCTCGGAGGTACGGGTGCCAGGATTCACCGATCATGGGCCAAGCGTGCAATTCGCAAGCTCTTCCCGCAAATTTTGAAGGTCGAATTGGAGTTCGAGTGGTATGGCATGATCGGGACGACTGGCAATCATCTGCCTCGCTTTCACCGCTTAGCACCCAATGTAGTCAGCATCTGCGGCTATAATGGCCGCGGAATTTCGCCAGCTACCGTCTTTGGACGTGTACTGGCCGACCATATTCTCGGGAATGTCGCAGACTCGGATCTGCCACTTCCCGTCACTACCCCGGAAATCCCGGCCTTCCGTGCGCTGAAGGAGAACTATTATGAGGTGGGAGCCCAACTAGCGCACTTGGTAGATGTTTGTTTCTGAAGCGACACGGACCTTGTGCGCTATTAATCTAGCTCCCTTCTTGACCGAGCCCTCGTCATCAGACCGTGGAGCTGTATTCGCCACGATGTCGCGCAAAGGCAAAATGGCCCGCCCGTGTGCGTTTATGCAGCTGCGGCGTCCTCAACGCCGAACTCCTGCGTAGATGAAGCATCATTCGCGTAGATCGGTCCATTGAACGCGCTACATTTGTGGCGCCATCATAGAGGGTACCAAGGTTTCCCAAGTACGCCACCTCCCAAGGCGCATCGCCCGGCAGCGAGCTCAGGCTCCTGCTGGGCGATCAATTTTGCTGATTGTCCGCTGCCTGCGTTAGATGCCCTCATGCTGAGCGGCATTTGCAAATGCGAAAGCGGGTGCTCGGTCATGCCTCGAAAGACTGACCCATTCTCAACATCGTAAGGCGCAGTAGTCGCACCCGCGATTAACAACCGGTTGATCCGAGGTAACCGTATGCAGCGCGAAAATCCTTGCGCGATGAACCCGGATTCCGCACGCTGAAGAAAGGCTCTAAACCATACGCATCTGCTAACACTCCCTTTTCGTGGAGAAGGCCAACCCGCTCTTTCGCACCAGGTCTTTTGTGGAATGGCGCAATATCCGCATCTGGACCGCAAGCCAACAGCACGCGGCTCGACACCCTATCTGAAGCGAGTAGCGGCGGCGGCCTGCAGATATTCATGCTGCCTTTCGAGCGTAGTGGGCCGGGTCCTTGACGACCTGGCCCTCATGATCTTGGCCGCCGTGTCGATCAAGCAGGTCGTATGTCTAGCCGGAGAGCCGCACGCAGCATTGAAATAGCCTGCCTTGGGCGATGTTTCTTCGGCCGGCGCCATCTTCTTCTTCTTCTTCTCCTCTTCTTCTTCTTCTTCTTACGACGCCCGTCACGGACTACACGCTCGAAAAGCACGACAGCCATATCCCCCGTGCCGACGTATACAAGCCCATAATCATCGGCTGCGTGTTCAACCCGCCGGTCACGGGCAGCGAAATTCACCAGGAGGTAGGCTCCTGCGCACTGGAAGCAACTTGCGCGGCGTCCTGGCGATCCGCTCAGTCAGCTCAGATCGACCCAGCTTCACACCGTAGAAGAAACGCAAGGCGCAAACGATTTGGTTCAACGCGCCCCACGAGACCTTCGGCCACCAAGCGGGCCCATGGGCGCACCTCTTCATATCCAAAAAATCGACTGAACTTCGCCAGGTGGGGGCGCTCGCTCGTCCGGGCGGTCAGTCCGAGGAGGTGGCACAGCGCGGCGGGGTGCAGAGCGGCCGAGGGATGCCCGTTTGCGCGCTCACCCCAACCGGAAAAGTTTCCGTGGCGCCTTTGTGAGAACCTCGACGCCGGATTCGGTGACACGAATGCTCTCGCTAAGCACGTAGCCGAAGTCTTCCTCGACCCAGGAACCGAGATGCAAGTGGAAGGTCATGTTTGGCTCAAGAACCGTCGTATCGCCAAGCTTAAGGCTGGTCGTGTTTTCCATCCAGTCGATACCGATGGAGTATCCGGCGCGCGACCGCTTCTTGAATCCGTGTTTCTCAGTCGTGCTGTGAATCACACTGGCCACTTCGCCGCTGACGGCGCCGGCACGGATTACATTCAGCCCCGCCTCGAGACCGGCGAGCTGGGCTTCGTGAATACGCAGCAAGCGATCGGTCGGCTTGCCGAGGATGTAGGTCCGGCAGATCGGAGCGTGGTATTCATGCCGGACGCCGGCGATCTCGAGATTGACCTGTGAATCTTCCCGGAGGGTATCTTCACTCCAGGTCGTATGCGGATTTCCAGTTCGGGATGTGGCGCAGAGGTAGGGCGTTGCGATCCAAGTTCCTGGTTTGCCATTCGCTCCGCGGGCGAGCGTCCCGACAATTTCGGCAATGGCATCTGCTTCCCGCATGCCGGGGCGCATAACTTCTGCGGCCATGAGCACACCAGCGTCCGAAATCGCCGCCGCTTCCCGCATGGCGACAATCTCGAGATCCGACTTGAGCGTGCGGATTCGGCTTACCACTTTCGAGAAATCCTGGATGCGCGCCTGCAGCAAACGGCCCTTGAACTTTTCAGCTGAGTCGACCGTCAAGTTGCACAGCTCGAACCCAATGCCGCTCCGCCCAAGTCCCTGGTCCAACAGGAAGTCAATCACCGCGTCGTAACCGTTCTTCCCGGGGTCGCCCATAAACTCTTCCGAGTAGCCCATGATGCTGTCTCGTTCCATGAACGTCTCCTGGACGGCCGCGGCAACGTCCATCCAGCGCAGAATGAAGACCGGCTCTTCCCGCGAGGCTAGGATGACCACACCGCGGGTGTCATAAGAGTGAGCGACGGACCCCGTGAGGTAAGTGATATGTGCGTTGTCGGTGATGACAACCGCTGCGATATCACACTCAGCCATCTTCGCTTTCACCGCAGCGAGCCTGCGCAGATATTCTGAGCGCGGGAATACCTGCGGACCTTTGACTACTGGCATAAAAAACTCTCTCGCTGGAAGAGACGGCATTGGACGCTGGGGTAGGGCGAAGCTATGCGCATCCTCAGGCGGCTGGATCCGGTGAGGTGCGCCTAGCCAGTTTGTTCGCACACCACCAGCTAGCTCCTAGCAGGGCTAACCAGAGCACCGGGAGCAGCGTCAGCAGCGACGCCACCGCAGCGATTGTCGGGTCGATCTCGTTGCGCATATTCTCCCACATCTTCAGCGGTAGGGTGCGGATAGAGAATCCGCTGACCAGCGACGTGATGATCACCTCGTCGAAGGAGAAGAGGAATGCGAACACTGAGCCGGCGATCATACCAGGGCGAATCAGCGGCAAGGTCACCTTGGTGAAGGTCCGGAACGGCCCGGCGCGCATGCTCATTGCCGCCTGTTCCAGCCTTCGGTCAAAGTTGCCCAAACTAGCGGAAACAATCACCACAACCATGCCAACCGCGCCAAGACTGTGGGCGAGGACTATTCCGATTTTGGTGCCGACTAGTCCGAGGTTGAGAAGTCCGAGGTAAGCTGCGATTCCCACCACGATGATTGGGAGGACAATGGGCATCAGGATCACCATGGTCAGGACGCTGCGCACCCGAGGCGAAGCACGGCTTAGACCAAAGGCCGCGAGCGTTCCCACGACGGTTGAAAGTATTGCCACGGCAACCCCGATCTGAATGCTGGTCCAGGCAGCTCGTGTCCAGGAGGGATTGCCGAAGAATGAATGGTACCACTGTAGCGACAGACCGGACGGCGGGAATTGCAAGTATGTCCCAGGGCTGAAGGACATGACGATGACAACGATACCTGGAAAAAGCAGGTACAGGAGTACCAGCCCCACAAACACCGTGCCGGCGGTTGCCCACAGAGGGCCGCCTTCGCCGGCTTGATAGAGCTGTACGGCCCACCGTCTGGCCCTGTATGGCGCGGCTATCTCGCTCAATGAGCGGCCCACAGCTGGGACCAAGTATGGACGTGATTGGCCGGACTTTTGTGAGGAGCGTGTGGCAAAGCCCCGGTTGTCGGAGAGGTCGACACCAAACATGAACAGGATCGCGGCGGCTACGGCGAGGAGCACGAATGCCGAGGAGGCAATACGCGCAAGGTCGAAAGAACTGGACACCGCCGACGCGATGAACGTGGAGAGCATCGTGTCACGAAGCCCACCCAAGGCAGCCGGCGTAATGTAAAAGCCAAGGCACGAAATGAAGACGAGCAGGGACCCCGCCCGAAGCCCGGGCAAGCTGAGGGGAAGAAATACCCGCCAACAAGCACTAAATGGCCGCGCGCCCATACTGCGGGCAGCCATCATGAGCGACTTATCAATTCCAAGCATCACACTGACAAGTGGGAGAATCATGACCGGCAACATTATGTGAACCATACCGACATAGACCGCGGTGCGATTGTAGATAAGCGGAAGCGGGTTGGATATCAGAGCCATATTCAAGAGCAGATTATTGATAATGCCTCGGTCGCCGAGGATTGCGACCCAAGCGTAGGTGCGTGCGAGGACGCTGGCGAGGTAAGGTACGAAGACTAGGACCGTTAGCACCATCCGCAGCCGCTTCGGCAACCCTACTATGAGATAAGAACTTGGGTATCCGATGGTCACGCATATCAATGTTGTAACTGCGCTAATCTCGATGGTTTGCAGCAACACGCGGATGTTTGCTGGTTGACCAAAGAACGCGCGGTAGTTGCCAAACGAGAACGTCGGTGCATTAACACTAATGAGGAACAGCTGCACCATCGGAATGCCGAAGATTACGAGCAGAACCGCGAGGGCGGGTGCGACCAATCCGGCCGGAACGAGGTCCCGTTTCTGAATGGCTCTCATGGGTTGTCCTCTTGCGAACTTAGGCTGCTACGAACCGCACGTCGGAACGCAGCCAGTGCAGCTGGACCTTATCGTGAGGCCGGAAAATAGGCTGCCCCGAGACAACGTGCTCGCGAACGACAAATGTGCTTTCGGCGACGCGGACTACATATCTGCGCAGCGGCCCGGCGTAGATCACGTCCTGCACAGTACCGCTGATCACCTGGCGAAGGTCGTCACTGTTGGGAATCGCGCCAATCTCCATGATAGCCACTCTCTCCGGACGTATCATCGGTAATGTGCCGGATGGGGGCGCGGCGTCCACTTCGACCTCAAAGCCGGCCTTGTCTATGAAATTTGCCTCGCCAAGGAAGTTCGCAACGAAGCGCGTCGCAGGTCGGTCGTAAAGAAGCTCAGGCGAATCGACCTGCTCGATCTGGCCGCCTCGCATAACCACGATGCGATCCGACAGCGTCAACGCCTCCTCCTGGTCGTGGGTGACGCAGATGGTCGTCTTGCCGAACTCTCGATGAAGGCTCTTGATTTCGTGCTGCATATGTTCGCGCAGGTTGCGATCCAGCGCTCCCAGCGGCTCATCTAGGAGGAGAATGGGCGGGTCGGCAACGAGCGCGCGGGCAAGCGCAACACGCTGCTGCTGGCCGCCGCTCAGCTGTGACGGCATCCGATTGTCGAAATCCTGCAGGTGGACTCGCTGCAGCATCCTGTCGACCCGCCGCGCCCTCTCTGCCGCATTGATACCTCGCGTTTCAAGTGGGAACTCCAGGTTACGTCGCACTGTAAGATGTGGAAAAAGTGCATAGCTCTGGAAGAGCATCCCTTGGTCCCGGCGGTGAGATGGCACGTCGGCCACAGATTTTCCGGATACCAGGATATCGCCGCTCGTTGGGACCACGAAGCCCGCCAACAGCATGAGGGCTGTGGTTTTCCCTGAACCGCTTGGACCGAGCAGGGTCAGGAACTCGCCGCTTCGGATAGAGAGCGACATATTTTTTATCACCGCAACGGGCCCATAAGTTTTGGTGACATCGCGGAACTCGATTTGAATGGGCGTAGAAGTTGCGTTTTTCAATGTACCCACCGAATGAAGGATTGGTAACGCATCGATGCCCGGACAACTTAGGACGCTCTCGAACGAGCGCAGCTCAACGATACTATAACTCGAGTCGGCAAGCCGATATCGCAGAGCTTGCCCGCACCAAGGCTAATCTTAAAGGAAGATCCACTCGTTCCAGCATCGGATCAGTCGGTCGGTATTTGTCAACCCATCCGCCCCGACCTCGCCATACCAGTCTATATTCATCGCAACGCTCTGCTCAACGTATTCGGGATAGGTACACAGCTTCTGCGCGAGAGCGTCGGGAATATGCTTAAAAGCATTGCTGTTGCTAGGACCCTGCGGGAATAGTTTCACGAATGCAGACTGGCGGTCGGCTCGGCTCGCAAACTCGATGAATTTCTGCGCATTCTGCAGATTTGGGCTCCCCTTGGGGATTGCCCAATAGCTCCAATTCAGCTTGCTCTGGTTGCGGTTGATTTCGAGGGGCGCGCGCTCGTTGATCGCCAACAACGCTCGTCCATCATAGGAATGGGTCAGATCAGTAGCTTTGTCTCGCAGTATCTGCTGGATTTCCGAACCGCTGGTCCACCACTTCCGGACGTGCGGCTTGATCCTCTCGAGGCTCGCGAAGATGCGTTCGACATCCATGGGGTAGATCTCATCAGGCGTGACGCCGTCTGCGAGGAGTGCTTCTTCCCAGGGACCTTCCGATCCGTACGAACCGGACATCATGGTTCGCACCCCTGGAAACCTCTTCACATCCCAAAACTCCGCCCAAGTGTTGGGGCGCGGTTTGCCGGCGGGGTATTTCTCTGTATTATAAACCGTTACGGACGCATAAAACAGCGCCCCAACGCCCCATGGCTTCTTAGCGATCTCTGCAATCCCGTCCAGATCGTCCTTCTTAAAAATCGAATAGTCGATCTTTTCAAGAAGGCCCTTAGTCGCGAGCGATACTGCCATCCCCTGTCCCGGCCCCACAACATCGACCGTAACATTGTTCGTTACCGCCATCAGTTCAATCTGGGCCTGAGTGAGGTCGTCGGATATTGGCGTGACATTGATTCCGGTTTCGGCTTCGAAAGGCTTGACGTAGGCTTTGATGTTCGCCTTGCCCCAGTCGCCGCCGCCAACTGAGACGCGGAGTTCGTTGGAGGACTGGGACTTGGTACGGCTTGTCATGGAGGAAAGTATGCCGACGGCAACGGCACCGGAGCCTGCCTCCATCAGGTAGCGTCGGGTGATGTTCGAACTCATGCTTTTACCTTCGTTTGTTGGTTCTGGGACAAAACCCGCACAAGGTTTTATGGTGAACGACAGGCGAGCTACAAAAAGGAGATATTTCGTGTGATGCCGAAGTCCTGCAATCTCCGGGCCAACTCTGCTTGTTTTCATCGCCGTGCTAGGTAGACGTCGTCCGATGGACGATCGCGAATGGAGGATTTCGTGGGTGCGGCTCGTGATGGTCGCGAATACTTTTCCGCAAAGATCCCTAGTCTTACTGCGTCATAAATTGGCGTGACGCGGACTGTCCATGGCCCTTGTGCAGCACGGACATCGTTGCAGACGGTTGGCCAGGGCCACGGTCAGGCGTCGCCTGATGGTCGGGATCGAGGTCGGGACGTGCCGCTCTGGTCGGATCGGAGGATCCGCGGGGTCGATAACCGCTGGGAAGACCAGGTGTTTGGCGGCCCTGGGCGCGAGTTGGAGTTGAGGGGGGAATCGTCTCCCGCAGAGAGACCAGGAAGCCATAGGCGGCGATGCAGAGGCTGGCGTGGTGGTGGAAGCCCCGCCACCCTCGGCCTTCGTAGTGGCCCAGTCCCAGTTCCTGCTTGAGCTCCTGATAGTCTCGCTCGATCCGCCAACGCAGCTTGGCGGCGTCGACCAGCTGGGTGATCGTAGCGTCGGCCGGCAAGGTGGAGAGCCAATACTTGCTCGGCTCGACCTCGCCTTCAGGCCACTCGATCAGGAGCCACTCTTCGGCGTGAGCCTCGGGCCGATTGTAGTCCCTGGAGGCCGGCCGCAAGCGCACGGCGGCGAAGCGGGAATTGAGCTCGGTGTTGGTTCCTTCACGCCAGGCGATCGTGCGCCAGGTCTCGGCGTCGAACTCCTCGGCCAGGGCCTTGGCCGAGATCGGCTTGTGATTGTCGGTTCGGCCGACCCGAGACGGCGGCCGGCCTCTTCCGCTCCAAGGCTTGGGCGGCAGCGGGCTCTCGCCTGGGCGCCAGACGCTGAGGGTCGGCTGAACGCCCACAACATAGGTCAGACCGAGCTCGGACAGGCCCGCGCGGAAACCGCCGTCGGCGCCATATCCGGCGTCGGCCAGAACCACGCCGGGCGCGACGCCCTCGGCCTTGGCCGTCCTGATCTGCTCGAGCGCGATCTGCGGCTTGGTCCGGAACGTGATCTCCGCCGGAATCTTGGCCTTCTTGCGTTGTTCCGGATCCTCCGCCCAGCTGTGCGGGAGATACAGTTCGTAGGCGATCGGAAGCGAGGCTGCGTCATTTGCGATCGACAGGCTGACCGCAATCTGACAGTTGTCCTGCTTGCCCAACTGGCCGCAATACTGGCGCGCCACGCCCACCGAGTGCTTGCCCTTCTTGGGAAAGCCCGTGTCGTCGACGATCCACGCCCGGATCGGTCCACGCTGCTCGATCCGTGGAAGGACCCAGTCGCGAACCCGTGCCAGCAAGGCCGCGTCCGACCACGGCGCCTGTCCCACGAAATGCAGCAGAGACTGATGCTTGGCCGCCACCCGCGACGGCGCCGTGACGGCCGCCAACGGCTCCACGCTCTTGCGCTCAATCGGCATCAGAAGTCCGAGACAGTAATCCTTCAGCGGCTCAGCGCGGTCGGCGTGGCCGATCACCCCAATCAAGGCATCGACATAGGCGTCGAACGCCGCTTCACTCTCCGTCGTCCAGTTGGCCATGGCGCGCTTCCCTGATCACGAATCAGCACGCTAACAAATCCGCGACCAGCGCGAATCCCCCGCATCCGCGACTTTCTGACTCAGTAAGACTAGCAGGCTGTTGAAGAAGTCACGCGCGCTCGCAGACGAAGCCTGAATCGTCGGCATTGTGGATGTAGAAGTGGCCGACGAGGCGACCCGCGGTGCCGATCATCGCCCATCCGCGACCGCAAGCGGGATCGCTTTCGTCGTGACCCTCCCACGAGAATTCCGCGCAGGCCGAGCCGTCTCGCGCGCCGTAGCGGACATCAAGGAAGCCTTTGAGGGCGCCGAAGCCGATCTCGCCTTCCGCCGCGCCTTTGAACGTCAGATGCGCCTCTTCGACGAGATCGAGGAAATCGTTGTCCCAGACATCCATTTCGACGATACGCCAGCGACCGGCAAAGGCCTTGGCGATGGCTGGAACCTTGGCCATGTCAGCTGGTCCCCGCGATGAGCTTCGGCAGCCGCACCAGATTGTAGGCGGCGGCAGCGAAGGTGAAGCCCCATCCGACGCGGTCCCGGCCGCGGAACTTGGTTTGGCGCTGACCGGCGACCGTCTTGATCCAGCCGAACGCCTCTTCAATGCGCTTGCGAATACGCTGACTGACAGCATAGCCGCTATGCCGGGTGGTGCGCCCGTCGATGGCCGAACTACGGCCGCTGGTGTTCTGCGCCACATGCGGCGTCACCTTCATCGAACGCAGTTCGTTAACGAAGTCCTCCGCATCGTAGGCCTTGTCGGCACCGAGCGTGATCGCCTGCGGTCGGTCGGCGCGAGGCTCGACCATGTGCAGTGCCGCTACCCGCTCGGCATGCCCGTCGGCCAGTGTCAGGCAGGCTTCGACCAGCAGGCCGTGGCGGTTCTCCATCAGCCCATGTCCCATGAAGCACAGCTTGGCCTCCTTGCCTTTACCCTTGCGATAGAGCCTGGCGTCAGGATCGGTGGTCGAGCCATGTGTATCGTTCGACCGCTTCTGGCCATGGAAATCCGCTTCGGCGTTGCGCCCGTCGCCTTGAGCCGGCGGCTCGCCCGAGCCGTCTTTCGGCTTGACGCTCTTCATCGACGCCCAGGCCTCGATCAGCGTCCCGTCGACCGAGAAGTGATCCGTCGACAGAAGCCTCTTGACCTTGGGCTGCGCCAGCACCGCGCTCAGGAACTTTGCAGCGATGTCGCCCTCCAGCAACCGGTCGCGGTTCTTGGAGAACACAGAATGATCCCAGGCCGCATCGTCAACGCCAATCCCGACGAACCAGCGGAACAGAAGGTCGTATTCCAGCCGCTCCATCAACAGCCGCTCCGAGCGGATCGAATAGAACGCCTGCAACAGCATCGCCCGCAGCAGCTTCTCCGGCGGGATCGATGGCCGTCCGATCGGCGAATACATCGCCGCGAAGTCCCGCTCCAGCGCCGACAGCGCCTCGCTCACGATTAACCGGATCGCCCGCAACGGATGATTGCGCCGCACCCGCGCCTCAAGGTCAACATAGCTGAACAGTTCGCCAGTTCGATCGTCGCCGCCGCGCACTCGTCACCTCCGAATCCCTTCGGAACCAGTGAATCACCGCTGCGGTCCGGTGGCGAGTGCCTTTTTCAACAGCCTGCTAGGGGCGAACGAGCTCCTACGATATCCAGCCTTCGATCTCCACAGTTGGATTAATACCTCAGGGAAATTAATCGCCGGCGAGTCGCTTCCCGGGTGCGCGGATGGAGGATCACTAATTCCAATCTCTTCAATAGTATTCAACTGTCCACCTCTGCCTGTTTGCCTGACCGGATGTCTATCGAGCGGTTGTTTCTACGCCGCCGACGTACCAACCATTCACGCACACTTGGCCAGTCCAATGACGATCGGCGGTCCAAAGGGACCGGTGGACATCCCGCGTGAACACGCCTGCTGCCAAGCCTGATCGGTGTCGCTTACGAGCTCGACCGCAATCACCGGATCTCGAACGTAGTGACCGCAAGGACCGGACCGACTACTTTTTTCTGGATGAGACTACGGTGTCGCTCAATATCGGGAATCCGGCCACTTAGGGTCCGCTCTGTAGCGCGTTGAATGGCCACTTTTGTGCGAGCCACTTTATGGAACAGACGAAGTCGGGGTGCTAGCGATTGATCCAAATTTCAGGGTGGGACAAATGTACCGACAAACCAGGCGTCGTTGTAGCAATATATATCTTTGACACTTATACATCTTACTAGACGAATTTAACATATGGCGGATAGTCTGAGATATTCTTATAACTATGTGTAATTTCCTCGCCCACCACTATGTCCTTTATTGCTACGATGCTAGCCCACGCGCCGGCGTCTCCATCGGTCCAAATTGTTTGTGCATTTGGATTCGCGGAGTGATTCACTATCGAAATAAACCCGAAAACGACGTAACCTGCCACGGAACCAGCTTTTGACATCGGATCGTCGGGAACGAAGTAGTACTCGAGAAGCCCCGTGCGCTTGAACAGTTTTTCTGCCTCTCTGTCAAATTCCCACGTCGGAGCGCGATCGATCAAATCTCCTGATTTGAATGTAATGTTTGCAAATACCCCACGGCCTTTTTGCGGCACCTGCTTAATATACACTGAGTTGCTTCGATCAAAGATCTTATCGACCATCGTTGGTTCCTTCTGATTTATGAGACGAGGCCCACTTTTTATTGTGGCAAACCTCGTCCTTCGCGGAACTGCCCTAGAAGGCCGGCCAAGCCCAGGTATCGCCATCGCCATCCTGGCGCCCATGCAACGGGGCGGTTCCATCGGGAGAACATGTTTTCAACGCCTCTGCCTCTCAAGCTAAGATACCCTGCACTGCACCTCGTGATACCTACCAATATGCGTGGGTGCTCTAGCCATTTAGGATGTACTATTATTGGCATACGCTGTTTCTGACGCGTACCTGGATCGACACTGGAATCTGGCCTTCAGTTAATTCACTCTGCCGGAGATTTGCGCGGACGCGGTGAATGCCGGTTGGAGAGGCGTCTGTGTACTGCCCGTCGGAGGGTGGAATATACCGCAAAGGCGCAGATTAAATGAGTGAGTGCATCACAATATTTGATGTTTCCAAATATATTAACCTACTTGCTGACGCAGCTAGGAAGTCCGGAATGCAATTCAGAATGGGCGAAAATTTCGAAGAATATGTCAATATCACGGAAAATATCGTTGGCAAATTGCCGACAGATCCGAGCTTTCGGCCGGATTGTTCGAGGCTTGAAGCTGGCCGTGCGTTTTGGATTGTCGGGGAAGATCAATCTGGCGAAGTAGCGCATGTTCAGGCGCTTCGGGTGGACGATTTGACGACCACCAACTTGGCTAGACACCTCGAGTCTTTGAAAGCCTTCTACGCCAATCCAAGAAGCCACGCTGGCTCAGGCTCGTTATGTATTTGCCGCGCACCGACCGCTCAAAACATAACTGGGTCGGTAGTTTATCACGGCGACATATGGCTGCGAGAGGACTTCAGGCGGCAGGGGTTACCTAGAATTTTTGCGGGTATCGCATTTGGGCTCGCGTGGGTGAAATGGTCGCCCGATTTCATTTATGCCTTGGTCCATACCTGGTCAATCCAAAAGGGCGTCGCCGGTCAGTATGGTTATCTCCACAGAGAAGCACATGCGGCGATTCTGAGTTTACCTGACCGGGGTATCGAGGAGGATGATTGGCTGATTTGGCTAACACGACGCGAATTGTCTCGTATTATTAAACGTGGGAACCAGGGGCACTCATGAGCCTATCCTCAAAGCCAGCAGACGAGTCATGGGAGAAATAGAGAGGTTTGCCGGTAGGAATGTAGCCATACGGTCGCTGCGGTGGAAGGCGTCAGCACGGCAAGGCCAGAGATTTCCGGACATTTCCTCAGATCTAGCGTCAGTCCGGCCGGCCTTCGTTAGCGGCCTCAGGCATTCAAATTCGCTTTTGCCGCGAGGCTGGTTGGAGGGGCTAAATCTGAAGTCTGCAGTTTAGCGCGTTCGACCAAGACTGCGTGGTAACTGGCCCACGGCTGAAGCCATACGTCGCCTGTTAGCACATGTGGATGGGGGTTATCTTGGTTTTCGATTATATTGTGGTCGGCGGTGGCTCCTCCGGATGCGTCATAGCGAACAGGCTATCAGCCAATGGAAGTCGCGTCCTGCTCATCGAGGCTGGTCCTGACTTTTCCCCAGATGCCATCCCTGATGATATTCTCGATGGCAACCCCACGAGGGCTTACTACAATCCTCGTTATCAGTGGCAGTCTCTCAACGCGACCATAGTGCAGGATGTCAGCAGGCGCGCCCACTATGAGCAAGCTCGGGTCATGGGTGGGGGCTCTACCATTAATGCTCAGGTGGCGAATCGGGGAGGGCCCGCGGACTATGACGAGTGGGCGTCTATCGGTGCGACGGGCTGGGATTGGGCAGGTGTCCTTCCATACTTCCGCCGACTTGAGTGCGATTTAGATTTTGATAATGAATTTCACGGCAACGAAGGTCCACTCCCTATTAGCCGCGTGGGTAAAGCAGAATGGTCGGGCTTTATTCGCGCTGTATCCACGGCTTACGAAGACAGAGATATACCGTTCCGGCCAGACTTTAACGGCGAGTTTGGCGATGGGCACTCAGTTGTTCCATTGACGAACCGCAACCGTCGTCGCGTCTCAGCTGCGATGGCCTATTTACCGGAAAGCGTCCGAGCTCGGCCCAACCTGAAAATCCTGTCCGAGACCACGGTCGTACGGTTAACCTCTTCAGGACGTCAAATAACTGGGGTGGAGACCGAAAGTAAGACCGGCCGGCCCTGCTATGGCGCTTCAACGGTTGTCCTATGTGCCGGGGCCATTCACTCGCCGGCCGTGCTGATGCGATCCGGGATCGGTCCAGCTGAGCAGCTGTTTAACCTCGGCATTCCAATTGTCGCAGATATAAACGGCGTCGGGAAAAACCTTCAAGAGCACCCCGGGGTCGCCGTCTCAGCTTATCTAAGACCGGGCGATCGCATGTCGGCCAACGCGACCGGGTATATTCAGATGCATGCTCGTTACTCGTCAGGCTACGAGGGCTGCCCGTCAACCGATATGGCTATCTCAGCCCTCGCAAAGTCTGCGTGGCATCCAATCGGCAACCGCCTTGGTACACTGGCTTTCTGGGTTAATCGCTCCTACTCAACAGGAACAGTTTCGCTCAAGAATTCTTCTCATGCTATTGAGCCGGAGGTGAATTTCAATATGTTGAGCGACAAACGCGATGCTGAGCGATTGAAGGAGGCGTTTCGGTTTGTAGCACAGTTGCTTGAGCACAAGGCACTGGTGGCGGTCGCCCTCGACCCATTTCCTTCTACCTGGACTGGGCGAGCAAAGCGGATCAGCAAGTACAGTCGTCTAAATCTGGGGCTCACTTCCATTATCGCCACCCTTATGGATAGCTCCCCGTGGCTGCGTCGAAGCCTCATAAGGTGTGCGATAACCGATGGTCGTAGCATATCAGACCTCATCCAGAGCGACGAGCTTCTTGACCAATTTATACGCCAGAATGTCTTTGGGAACTTCCATCCGACTTCAACTTGCCGGATGGGGCCTGCTCTGGACCCAGCTAGTGTTACGGATCCGTCCGGTCGCGTCCACCGAGTGGGGGGCTTAAGAGTTGCCGATGCGTCGGTGATGCCATTCTGCCCTAGAGCAAACACGAATATTCCAACAGTTATGGTTGCTGAAAAAATGTCAGACGCAATGCTCAATGAGCGTTAAGAGACTCGTGGGTGTCGTAGCGAGTCGTGTTTGAATCACCGCGGCGCGTCGCCACTTCCTCTGCCGCGGGAGCGGAGCGGCTGGCCGCGCTGGTGCGAGAAGTCGGTGATCAAGCCGTGGATTCCTCGCAGCCACACGCTGTTGTGATTGTGTTGTTAGGAATCCTAGGACGCGTCGCCCTGCTGTCGGGCGAATTGAGAAGCTGAGCACTCCTGAGTCACCGGAGAACGTTTGCCGGAGCCTTATGGTGCGTCGGGCTGTTGATTCCCGTCGCCGTCGAGGATGAGCCGCTCCGCCGTTTCCGCGCCCCCGCCTTCACAGCCAGAAGGCATGGTGCTCTATCGTGCCAGAAAGCTGGACCGCGGACGGCTGATAGCCTGCCGCCGCCCGCCGACGCCCGTTCCTTTATGAGGTGCCCGCGACAGTGGGACAGGACATCGCCCCCACGGACGACTATCTCGCCTGGCGCCGCGAGCGGCGAGATGCTGTTGCGCCCACTCAACTGCGGTTAGGACGACCGAGTGGTGCCCGCGACGAGTTGCACCTCCCCGCCAGCCGACCCCAGCCGGCGCCGCTTTGTAGACACTCATGGCAAGACGCCTGTCTCAGTCTGGCCAAAGGTCATGCAGCACGCTTGAAGTTGCGGCCTTGGCCTCTTCGATCTCTACTGCAGAGAAACGGTCCGCTAGCTGGCTTAGTACCGAGCGGGCGATTTCTTCCGAATCCACGGCAGGGTCACGGCGGACGCCCTCGTGGACCCTGTCGAGAAAAGAAGTCCGGTTTCTGGCTTTGGGGCGGCCGGGATGCCAACCCTCGTAGTAAAGGCCGCGTAGTAAGGCTGGCATCTTCGCGCCTATGTACACCGCCTCGTTGCAATCGAGGCAATCGCGCAGGGCGTGCAGCGTTGCAATCAGGGTGTGGAAAACCCGCTCGCGATCATGCCAACTAAGTCTCCACGCGAGATCGCTGACCCAATTCTGGGTGGCCTGCAACGCATAGTTGAGATCATCGCTTGCCGACATGAGTATTTTCTGTCCTTGAAGTCAGGATCGATTACTAGCCTGCACGCGAATGCGTCTCCCGGCCTTGAGCCAGACAAAGCTCGTGAGAGGGGACGAAGCGCTACGAGGGCAGGTGGCTAGAAAAAACGGTTTCCGTTCGCATCAGATGCCTGGAGCATGTCGTTGATGTCGGAGTCGCATCCCGAGGCGCTTTGCCGCGCGCTATACGCGCGACGCGGGACGGATTAAAAGTGGGAGAGTTCTCCCAGCGTATCACCCGGATGCCCCGCGTCGTAGCCATAAGTCTGCGAAGCCTGACATCGCCGAACACTTACTGCAACTCGCGCGCGCGTCCGGCGCCATTTCCGGTTTCGACTGACTCGTAATTGCGCAACATCATTTCCGCGACACTGAAGGCGTGGCGCCCTTCCCGCGAAGTCAGGCGCGCGTCGACGTCGGGATAGATAAAGAAGGGAAGCGAAATTCGGTCGGTCAGGCCATTGTGCGCGACCTGATGCGGCGTACTCTTGAAGCGGTCGTCGCTCAAAGCTTGAAGCATATCGCCCAAATTGACTACGAGGCTGTCGGGCAGGCTCGGCACTGGCATCCAGCGCCCGCGCAACCACACCTGCAACGACCTGGTGGGGAGTTCCTCCTGCAGCAGCAGCGTGAAGAAGCCACCATCGGTGTGCTTGGCGCACATGCCGCCGCGAGCTGGATACCGAATTACGCGTTGCTCTAGCGTCGGCGGGCTGAAATGCCGTTGGAACCAGCCCTGTTCCATACCGATCACGTCGGCAAGCGCGGTTCCGAGCTCCGGGACGACTTCGCGGAGCACGGTAGCTTGCAAGGCAAGCAGGCTTCGCGCGAAACCAGGAGCCAAGGCCTCATCGGGAAACAGCGTGCTCCCGCCAAACGGACGGCTGTCGCCTTCGTTGTCGATTCCGAGATCGAACACTTCCTTCGGATCGCGGCCGGCGTCGGGATGTAGGATTTCCCCGTGCAATGGACTGTATCCACGGGCGATAGTGGGATAGATCCCTTGAGCGGCGTGACCGAAGCGTTCCTTCATCGACTGTGGCAACGCAAAGAACCGCCGGGAGGCCTCGATGGCTTGCGCGATCCGTTCCTTCGGGATGCCATGCTGGACAAGGTAGAAGAACCCGTACTCCTCGCATGCCAGGCGTAAGCGCTTGCGCTCTTCAGGCCGCGTTTTGTCGGATGCCAGATTTTTCAGTGAAATTTGTGGTAGTGTGGTCATAATTGTTCATCCTTGGTCCTTGGGTCGGTGAAATTCGTCGCAACTCAGTAGTCTACCGTCTATCGCGAAGCTTCTGCGGTCGATTTAACGTTGTGCCGGCACAGCGTGCTCACATCCTGGAGAAGCCGCCGCGAACCGGCTTGCACAGCCAATCCGACCGGACCTCGCCGCGCGAAAGACGCGTCCACCCGGTATTTGAAGGGGGGTCTACCAGGATCGACGATGACTTGGACATGGCGGTTATGGCGGGTTTCCTTTCAGGCCATCGTAAGGCGTGCTTCCATTATTTTAAGTAGAGATGACTTCCTCCCATCGTGGGATGTAGATCGGCGTGTTCAGAAGTTGCCTAATATCCATCGAATATCCGGCTATATCAATACAGGATCAAATAAGAATATGTTGCAGAATCATTAATTCTGACTACCTCTGCTTAATATTTCTTGTTTGCAGTTCGATTTCAAAGGCGGCGGTAAAGGATTCTCCTAGAATGATAAACGAAACCCTGGCAGGGTTCACCAAAATTAGCCAGAACTCGCTCGATTTTCGTACCTTCCCAGGATCTGCACCTCACAACAGGCTTATATAGTGCCCCCGAAGGCCTCAAGGCGGCCGTCAGCAAGGTGCTGTCGGCGACATGGCGACCTCCGCGCCCACTTCATGAGAAACGTGCTGGACCCGCCGGCAATGATTTGGCTTAGGATTCGGGTCTTGCCCCACACCCACGATGACGCACGAAACGTTGCTGCCGCTCTCATTCCAGCCGTTACGCGCAAGAAGATCACAGCTGCGTTTGATGGCGGACGCATCACTTCGGATGGCGGCGTCATGCTTTTGGCCGGGGCCGAGCGAGGCCTGCAACTGCCCGACAGGCTGGCCGCTGCGAATCCACGATCCGCGTGATCCACAGCGAGTGACGCACGCCATGGCCGACATTCTGCGCGCCCGCATCTTTACGGCCGCTTGCGCTACAAGGATGACAACGATCTCGACCGGCTGCGCACCGACCCGGCCTTCGAGCTCGCCTGCGGGCTGCTCGACAGCGGGATTGATCTGCGCTCGCAGCCGACCTGCTCCCCTGCTCGCGCCTAGAGAATCTGGCAGACCTGCGCGCCGTCATCCGGCTCGGCTGGGTGATGGTCCGATCTGTGGCTGTCGAACTATGCCGCGCCGCCCAAAAGCATGACACTCGACATCGCCGACACGCTTGATGTCGTTCCCGGCCATCAACAGCTCTCGCTCTTCAACGCCCACGACGAGCGCTGCTTCCTTGCCGACCCACATCTGTGAGGCCGCGACCGCCGTGAGCCTGTGTCCTGGCAAGACTCCGCCGGCAAGGAGACTCGCGGCCATCTGCGCCAGCTTGTCCGGTGCATCCGCGCGCGCTGGCCGACCACCCGCATCCTGGTCCGCGGCGACGGCCACTTATGGCGGGGCGCAGATCTGGCCTGGTGCGAGAACAATGCGCTCGACTACCCCTTCGGATTGCCCTGCAAGTCCAAATTCTTTTTTGGCGCTCATGTCAAAGTTTATACTTCCATTATCCCGCGCTTTAGCACTTCTACGACTGCGGTTATTCTGCTATTAGCGTCCATTTTTCTCATTACATTCTTTATGTGGAAATTAACGGTATTTACAGATATCCCTAGAATCTTTCCTATTTCCCACGATGATTTCCCTCTCGCCGTCCATAGGATGCACTCTTTTTCTCTTGAAGAAAGGTTAGAAGTGCTTTCAACGCGAGTCGAATTCGTGAATTCCGTGACTCTTAGATGGAAATGTAACGCCGCAAGTTGCAAGTACGTGATTGTTCTATTGCGGAATTCACCATCCCAGGGCTGAGCAAAGTTCATGATCGCAAAGCTGCCCTCGGGGCCGTGCAATGGGACGCTAATGCCTGACCTTAAGCCAAACGTGGCAGCCTCGTCCAAAACGCGCCGCCCGTCTTCAGTCGTGCTTTCGTCGTTGTATGCCTCGCTCCATCGAAAGGCTTCTATTCGCCTTCGACTTCTCTTGATAGTGGGGTCTATCTTGTCATAACCCATTTCGAAATAGCGCTCCCGCCATTCATCAGGGTAATTGAGCATGACAGCCGGATCGCCTCGCACCAGCTTTAAGCCTTTTCGGTCTGGTGCAAGAGAGCCATAGGCGACCCACGGACAATCAAAATTAAGGGCAAAAGCAGATAGCAGGTCGAACAACTGCTTGGGTTTTCTGATACCATCAGCCTGGTCGAGAAAACGGGCAAATTCGGCCGCAAACGCCTCCCTGGCAGCCTTAGGGAAATTCATCCTGGATAACAACCAGAACTGGTCGGACACTCTAGGTGAAAGCGCTCGAAATTCAGTGACAGCAGTCGTTCGCCGACGTTCCATAGTCTCTGCTCCGTAGCCATTCGTTTGGATGTTGTCCTTGGCGCACCACAGTTTCCTCCCGTAAGGCTACTGCTCCCGCCCGTCATCGACAGACCAGTGTCATCAGAGCTCTAGCATCTCACCGTGATTGGCGAAGTTAATTTAATTTACAACTGTGCTTCGCTGCCGTGAATTTAATGCAACAAAGGATAAATACACATCTAGATCATGGTGCTTTTGCGACCATCACATCACAGTCAAGCAATTTCTGGTGCCTTTCAGTCTACTCAATGGCGGGCGAACAACCTTCCTATCGAGAAGGAATGCTCTCAAAACGGCGACCTCAAATTGTCAGTTAGTCAGGGTTGAGGTCTTGGGAGGCTTCGCGAATCTAGCTCTGACAAAATCAGCGAGTGGTGACGGAGTTCGAAGCGCTTGAAGATGGTGTCCTGGATGGTGCGGTTTATGCGTTCGACCTTTGGTCCAGGGATGCCTAAGAGTCTGTTTTGAAAATCAGGGATGGGCGTTTCTGCAGACAAGATTGCCGCCCATAGCGACGAGGATCATGGCGTGAGAGACGTCGATGCGCTTCTCGTAGTCGCGCACCAGGCGGCGCCATCTTGTCATCCAGCCGAAGGTTCGCTCGACGACGACCCAGCGGCGGGGCAAGACTTCGAAGCCCTTCTGGTCGTCGGATCGGCGGATGATCTCGACCACGAAATCGAAGTAGGCGGCCTTATCCATGAGCTTAGATCGTAGGCGCCGTCGACAACGAAATGGGCGGTGAGCCATGGCAGCGCAGCCCGGCGATGAACCGTTGCCGTTTAGGCAACGGGGCCGCAGGCGCGTGGTTCCATTTCGTCGATGAACACCAGGCGATGCGGCTCGAGCCGAATCGGCTGGCGCTTCTTACTCCACCGCTGCCGCCTGCCGATGTCGAGAGGCATGATGGCCAGCAGCATCTTTTTGAGCGGTAGCCGTTCTTAATGAGCAAACGCGTGGTCGAGTGGGAGCGACCTGGGGGTCTACAGCAGCAGGCCAGTTCGGCCGCAAAGGGCGGAGGTGTCGGTCAGTCGCTGCGACATTCACGTCAGGTCCACCAGAGAACAAGATCTGGCCGCGCAAATCCGAAAAAGCAATTCAGCAGCACGCGACGCTTTCCGTTGCCTGATTGACCGGTAACCCCATGAACGAAACCGCCGTCAAGTAGCGCGATATCCCCGGCCTTAAGCTGGATTTCGCGACTAGGCACGGCCTCAAGATAAGCTGCGGAGTAGGGATATCCCGTGGTCTCCACACCCTGCGACTTTCGATCTGCGACTGTCGGCTTGTGACTCCATAGCCTCAAGTTTCCACCTTCCTCAGGCATGCTGGGATAAAAGTTGAGTGCTGCGACGGTGTTGTGCGCCACCGCAGAAAGCTCGTAATCGTTCCCAGCACGTAACACTTGAGCGACATCGTCGTGGGGATCCAAGGAAAATGTGCCGCTTCCGGTCCAACTGAGAGCCCGACAAACGTTCGCCTGACCGTGTTCTGAGCGCGCCAGCCGCAATTCAATGCCTTGGTTGTGAAGCTCGCGCTTCAACGCGTCGAATAAGGCTCGGACCGGGTCAACTAAACAGCCAAAAAGAGCGTCAACGTGCGGCCGTGCAGTTTCTGCCTCCGCGAAATAGGTGGCCGCATCCTTCCTGTAGTGGGATGCGCCCACATATTGTCCGGGGACGCCATCTTTGCGCTCCCTGAGACCGGGACTGCCAAAAAACTTCGCGGTGATCTCCTCGGCTATTTCGGTGCTGAAAGCTTGGCTGATATGCAGAGCCGTGATCTCACCTTTTAGGACCGAGATGATCTCCGCAGTGCTGATCGAGCCGGTTCGTTCCTCGATCGTAAGAGGCGAGATGGCCGGCGTTTGACGTGCTTGGTTAGTCGCCATTTGTTTTCTCCTGTAGTGCCTGATCGAGGATGGCAATTCCGTGATCAAGTTCGTCATCTGAGATGGTTATCGGCGGAAGGACTTTGATGACGTCGCGATTTGGCCCCGACGATTCGATCAGCAGGCCGTTTTCGAACGCGACATCGTGCACACGGCCAACAACGGCCTGTGATCGGCACTTGAGGCCGGCCATCAGACCACGGCCGCGCTTTTGTTCGATGCACTTAGGGAATTTCGCAACGAGGCGATCAAGGTGTTCTTGCAGTTTTACGGCCGTCCGCTCGACGGCTTTAGTAAACCGCCTATCGGACCACATTTTGCACATGGCCGCGGAAGTCACAAAGGCGAGATTATTGCCTCTAAAGGTCCCGCTATGTTCTCCCGGTTTCCATATATCCATGTCGGGGCGAATCAGAACTATGGACAACGGACTACCTGAACCGCTCAGGGATTTCGAAAGACACACGATATCGGGCTCGATTTTCGCGAACTCGAACGAGAAGAAATCGCCCGTTCGTCCCGAACCTGCCTGAATGTCGTCGACGATGAAAACAACGTCGTGCTTACGGCAAATGCGCTGAATTTCTGCAAGCCATGGTGCGGATGCGGTGTTCATGCCGCCTTCTGCCTGGATGGGCTCCAGGATGATTGCGGCCGGCTTTTCTATGCCGCTGCCTGGGTCGCCCAACACGTGATCAATGTAACTCGCGGAATCGAAAGTTTGGTTCGGATAGTTCTCGTAAG
The DNA here is from genome assembly GCF_013170725.1 of Mesorhizobium erdmanii. NCBI lineage: Bacteria > Pseudomonadati > Pseudomonadota > Alphaproteobacteria > Hyphomicrobiales > Phyllobacteriaceae > Mesorhizobium > Mesorhizobium erdmanii. The sequence goes on from NZ_CP033361.1 coordinate 6,279,291, forward strand.
GGACACGGATCACATCGTGGCGAGCAACGCCGCCAAGCTGTCTGGTTGACGCTGAACCCGAGACCGCTAAAGAGCCGAGCGACATGCCATGGTACGAATTTGTGAAGGCCATGACACTTGAGCGGCCGGTATATTTTCGCGCCAGCGCTAACGCCGCTTCGTTAGCGTTTGTCCCGGTCGGCCCAGGAAACTGTATCTTGTAAGAAAGGCCCCGGGGCTTCAGGATCGAATTGACGAACACTTCGATGAAATCACGCTTTGCAGCCGTATACATATCAAGCGACAAGACAATATTTTGATCGGCGACATATTGAATTGCCGGCGCAATGATATCCGGGTTGTTATGACCGTAGTTGAGCGCGCCGGACCCTACAAGGAAATCAATATATGGCTTTCCGACCTCGTCCCAGATTGTCGCCCCAAGTGACTTTTTAAAGACTGTTGGAAATGATCGTCCATAGCGACGAACGTTAGACTCATAAGCTTCGAAAATGTCGATATCCATTAAAGGGCCTCTCATGGGTCTTGCGATCAACGTTGCAGGTTCTTGTCCACGCATTCCAAACCATTGATTTCGACGATTAGCTGCGGCCAATCTCTGACTTAAAGCGAACCTATCATGGTCAGCGACTTGCATTCGCAAAGAGTCTGTAAACTTGTTTGACGAATCTGTTGCAACGCTTGGGTTAGCGATAGCGTGACAGTCAGTACCCGCCTTGCGGCAACGCTATCGGCGGCGTTGTTGGCGGGGGCAACTGACATAGCCGCACCGGTTTTTCCAAGCATGACTGCAATCACGATGCTTGGGTATTTCTCTATGTCGGGCCGTGACGGGATCCTTGCCGACGAGTGGCCGTGACAAATAGCGATTTCTCTCCTTCGATGTGACGGCGAGACCGGGGCTCGCTCGAGTTTCGTTTTGGAACGCGGAGGAGCCAGACCGCGATTTGCGATAGAACTGGGAACTGACCGCGGCCTCTAATCGAGGCCGTGGCCGCCGTGCCGGTGATTGGGCTGTTCCCTGGGCGGCGCGTTGGCCCACCTGGCTTGACGGCATTTACAATGCCTCAGTCGGCCGTCGCGAGAGGACGGCCGCACTGCAGGCCACGGGCCGAGCACGCGAGTGGTGTTCGCCACCCACGAGCTGACGCAGACGGCGCGGCTTCGAGAAGGCGCGATCGAAGCGGTATCAACCCCGGTGTTCGCCACCGCACCGGTGGTGACGACGGCGCGGCTTTTGGAGCGCAGCAAGACTAAAAGTTCCCACCCGGTCCACATTCATATGATCGAAAACGCTGGCTCAGGCGACGACACTGGCGATGTGTCCGATGCCGCTTTCTGTGCGCAAGGTTTCACTCTGTCCGACATCCGACAATTGTTGGATGTCAGACAGGGCGCCAAATCCGCTAACAATGCCTCCTATTGAATTTTCCTCTCTGGCACGTTCTGTGCAGCGCGACTTGCGAATGCATCAGCAAGAAAATAGTCCCATGATCACACTCACTGAAAACGCCGTCGCCGCCGTCAAGGCCGCGCTTTCCCGGGCCGACGAACCGGCGGAAGGCTTTCGCATCATGGTCGAGGCGGGCGGCTGCGCCGGCCTCAAATACCTGATGGGTCTGGAAAGCGTCTCGCGCGAGGGCGATGCCGTCATGGAGACGGACGGGGTCAAGGTGTTCCTTGACGCAAGCTCCCAGCCCCATCTCGCCGGCACAACCGTTGACTTCGTCACGGGCCTGGAGTCCTCGGGCTTTGTCTTCGACAATCCCAATGCGCGGGACAAATGCGCCTGCGGCAAGTCCTTCGGCTAGCCGCCATCACGACAAGGATCGGCGCCCATGCGGGACGACACCGACAACTTTTACCTCTTCAGCGACAAGCTCTATTTCATCAACCCGAAAAATGTCGGCGCTTTGGACACCCCCAATGCGGCCGGTGAGGTCGGCGCCGTCGCCTGCGGCGATGGACTTAAATTGATGATGGGTTTCGATCCTAAGACGCACACGATCACCGCCGCAACGTTCCAGACCTTCGGCCGCGGCTCGGCCATAACCGCTTCCTCGGCGTTTACCGAATTCATCGTCGGCAAGACCATCGATGAAGCCCTCCAGATCACCGATCAGGACATGGCGGATTTTCTCGGTGCCCTGCCGCCGCACACGATCTACTCATCGCTCGACCGCCTTATCCTGGAGCGCGGCTTGCGCCTGATGAGCGAGTTCTTCCGTGCTGTAAGGAAGGCTTTCGAGGAGACCCCAGGATTCTCACGCCTCGTCGTCGTCAAGGCATCATCGCCATGACCGGCGTGATAGCGGCGTTTTTCGAGGTGATAGGCTTCAAGGAGGGGGAGGCCCTTCCCCGCAGCCTCCGCCCGCTGAAACCTAATTCTGCGTGGAGTTCGGGCGAGTGGGTTTGCGGCAACGAGCCTCGACGGTGGAACGCGCTGCAAAACGTGCAGTGGGACATTTCCCACCTTTTGCCGCGTCTCGTAAGCCAGCAGAGATGCTCCCTTGCTCACTCGAAGGCCGCTTAAGCAATGTCATATGCGGTCAAGGAAATTTTCTACACCCTTCAAGGTGAAGGACGAAATGCCGGGCGGGCTGCCGTATTTTGTCGTTTCGCCGGCTGTAACCTTTGGTCCGGACGTGAAGGCGACCGGGAAAGAGCATTCTGCGGATTCTGCGATACCGATTTCGTTGGGGTAGATGGCCCCGGTGGCGGACATTTTGACACCGCACGGGAGCTTGCGTTGGCGATCGAACAAGCCTGGCGCGGGTCGGCGGGGCAGCGTCTCGTCGTGCTCACCGGAGGGGAACCCCTCCTCCAGATCGATGAAGAACTCCTGGAAGCGCTGCATTCCTTGGTGTTTGAAATTGCCGTGGAGGCCAACGGGACCATCCCCACACCCGCCGGCATCGACTGGCTGTGCGTCAGTCCGAAATGCAATGCACGCCTTGTGGTCATGGCAGGGGACGAGCTAAAGCTTGTATATCCTCAGATCGGCGCGGAGCCCGAACATTTCGAAGTTCTCGCGTTTGAGCACCTTTTGCTTCAGCCGATGGATGGGCCCGAGCGCGAGGCGAATACGGCCGCCGCAGTGGCCTATTGTCTTGCCAACCCACGTTGGCGCCTGAGCCTGCAAACCCACAAACTTCTCGGGATCCCATGAAAATTACGCAAGCTTTCACCTTCGAGGCAGCGCACTGTCTTCCGCGCGTGCCAAAGACCCATCGCTGTCACCGCATGCATGGCCACTCATACCGTGTGGAACTGCGTCTGGAAGGGCCCGTCGATCCAGACACGGGCTTTGTCATCGATTTCTTCGACGTCGAGGCTGTGTTCGGACCGCTTCTACAACGTCTCGACCATCAGTATCTGAATGAGATTGAGGGTCTCGACAATCCGACAGCGGAAAACATTGCGGTCTGGATCTGGAACCAAACCAAGCCGCTTCTTGGCCAGATGTGCTCGGTAACAGTCTATGAGACACCGCTGTGCTGGGCTGAGTACGAGGGTTGACCCGATGCAACGAGATCCGGGAACCGCACTCGTCCTTTTCTCCGGCGGCCAGGATTCGACAACCTGCCTGGCTTGGGCGCTCGAGAATTTCGAGCGCGTCGAGACAATCGGCTTCGACTATGGGCAGCGGCACCGGATCGAGCTCGATGTGCGGCCCTACCTGCTCGGGCGCATTCGAACAGACTTTCCGGCCTGGCGTGGGCGACTGGGCGAGGACCACATGATCGACATGGCCGTGCTCGGCCAAATCAGTGATACCGCGCTCACGCGCGACGTCGAGATCGCAAGGAACGCGAACGGTCTACCAAATACCTTCGTGCCTGGCCGCAATCTTCTGTTCCTCGGCTTTGCGGCCGCGATAGCTTACCGGATGGGCGCGAAACACCTCGTGATCGGAGTGTCCGAGGCGGATTGTTCCGGCTACCCGGACTGTCGGGATGACGCAGTCAAAGCGATGCAACTCGCCCTGAACCTTGGAATGGAAACGCGTTTCGTCATTCACACACCCCTCATACGGCGCGACAAGGCGCAGACCTGGGCGCTGGCGGATTGGCTGGGCGGCGAGGCGCTGGTGAAGCTCATCTGCGAGGGAAGCCACACCTGCTATAGCGGAGACCGCGAGCATAGACATAGCTGGGGTTTCGGGTGCGGGACCTGCATCGAGTGTAATCTTCGCGCAGCGGGATGGGAGCAATTCCGATCATGCAAAGAGGCACCGGTGGCCGCCAATGAAATGACCTGAGCGCCCAGATCCAGGCCGACGGTGGCAATCTGTTCCAAAGATCGTTTCCTTCTTGTGGTGTTCAGCACGACCAGGGTAGGCGCTTTCGATGCCGTTTCGAAGGGCTGTTCCATACATCGACCTTGATGATCTTTGCCGTTCGCGTGGTGCTGTTTGGTAGGGGGGTTCAGCACCATGGACGAGCAGGCTGCGGTTGTTATCCTTGATCCAGGTCGGATTGATCGTGGAGCGTACTGCCAAGAAAAAGGAGAGGTTGTGGTTTCGACGAGAGGCGGTTGATGGCCGAGCCTGCCCTTATGTGGAGGATCGTCCATGCACGTCCATAACCAGCATGGCCGCACCATCGGCATCATTGAAGCGACGAATGACGACCTCATCGGCAATCGATGCCGGCGCCTGCGTAAACCGGCACGGGCGCAGGCGCCTGCGGCGACGCGATGTTGCGGATATCCCTCCCCTGGCCTACCTCGGCCCAATCAAAGGATTCCTGATAAGCGCCTTCGATCTGGCAATGCTCGTGTGTCCAGTGAATGCGCGTGCCGCCTTGATGGCGATCGTCACAGCCTCAGTTTCGATGTTTGACGAAATGGATCTGCTCAAGCGCCGGAAGACAATCGAGCAGGTAGTTCAGCAAGGTTGATCTCATGTGCCGTCGAATTGAAAAGGCGGTTGCCGTCTCGAAGGATACACGCGACCGTATCAATCGCCGGGGCAAAGCCATCCCTAGGAATCAGGAATGGCGAAAGTGTTGTCGAGGTCCAGAAAGCACTGTCCCTTAACGTCAGCCAGATTGGCGCCTGCGTTGCAGCGCGCCGCGCGGCTTCGGATCGCACAGCCGCAGCGCGCGTGGTGCCATCGGGAAAAATGGCGGCCGCGGGCGAACAATCTTGCCGATTGGCGTCAGGCGGCGCGAAGCTTTGTGCAATATGTCAGGCCTCTCCTTGAAGGATCCGGGCCTACTCCGCCTTCGTCGATGACTACATGGCGTTTGCACTTGGTAGACGTCATTCACGAAATGGGAGGCGGCTGATGAACAGGCCAACGATCGCCGATCTGGCGAAAGCCGCGGGCGTAAGTGTTTCCACCGTCAATAGGCTCTTGCACGGAACCGGCACACTGCGACCGCAGACGGCCGACCTCATCCTGAGCGCAGCGCAGCAGATGGGCTTCCGCAGTCCGGGGCCGCTGCACGAACGCAGGCGGGACAATCTCCCGCATCGGCACCTGAGCTTTCTCATGCAGCAATCGCACCGGCCACTCTGTCGGATCTGGGCCGAAGCGCTTCTCGGTGCCTGCGCGCGACGCACAGATGCGGTTATTGAGCCAGACGTGCTCTTCGAGGACGACCCTTCCCCCGAAGCGGTTGCTGCCAATCTGCTCAAGATAGGCGGAACCGCCGATGCAATCGCGGTGATCTCGGCCGATCACCCGCTCGTCGGCCAGGCGATAGATGAGTTGCGCGTCAAAGGCGTTCCAGTGATCGCCTACGTCACTGACCTGTCCGCCGCCAGCCGGGCCGGCTTTGTGGGAACCGACAACTGGAAGGCCGGCCGCACCGCAGCATGGTTTTATCAGCCAGACGTCCGGTCGGCCCGGCAAGGTCTTTCCTCTCATCGGCAGCAACCGTTATCAGTTCCAAGACATATCGGATGCAAGCTTTCGCTCCTACATGCGCGAGCACGCGCCCGAGTTCCACGTCAGCGAAACCCTCCTCACCCATGAGGCGCCGAAGAACGCCTATGCAATCGTTCGCAGGCTGATAGTGGAGGAGCCGGAGCTCAGGGGCATCTTTGTTAATGGCGGCGGCATTCCGGCGTCCTGCGGGCCATGCGCGATCTCGCTGTGGAGCATTGCAAAATCCGGGTCGTCTGCCGCGACATCGGGCCCGAGACACGCTAGGGATTGAGCGAAGGCTTGATTACTGCTTCCTTGTGCCATCCCGTCGACAGGATGCCTGAAGAACTCATCGACGCAATGCTGCGCATGATCGAACGTACGGACACACGGCTAATCGAACAGCGGATCGTTCCGTTCGAGATCCTCACGCCAGAGAGCATTTGGACTTAAGAATCGGAAGAGCCATCGTCGTCCGGATAAGGTCATCCGTACCGCTGCGAAGCAACGACCACTTCCGGGAGGAAAATAGGGGCGCAAGAGCAGTTCGGCACTCATGGTCCTCGTATCCAGCGAAATAGGCCAGGAGGACGAGGAGATGGAAATCTCCGAGGAAGACGATCCTGTCGAGAGCTGGACCCCACGCTTGCCAATCATTAGGCTGCTTGTGCGGCCATTCGTGCCGATTTGCGCGGCTTGTGGCGCGCCACAACGTCCACCTTATTATCGCGTCGATCGAGGCAGCGCAGCGGGCGATCTATAGAGAACTTGTCTGTTCGCCCCGTGACTATGGCAGATATGTCGAGCTGCTTCATGGCACGCAATTGAGCTGATTTGGCTTGAGTGAGACGCCGACGGTTAATGACGGCGCGGATCTCACGGGCGAGCTTGGCTTTGCGCAATTCCTCTTCGGAATTGTCAAAGCCCAGATCCGCAAACACGTTGCCGCTGGTCATTTCGCCGGTGATTCTTCAGTCATGACTGTGTTCCTTTCCCATAGTTTTCGCGATCGTGCGTCTCAGCCACCTTCAATCGCTGTAACGAGATCGACTTCGCACTTGGGCGTGTCCCTGCCCTTCTTCTGGAAGCAAGGATGCAGATCACACCAGCGAAGCGACGGCATGGACGGGCGATAAGTATCCCTGTCTAAGTCGTCGGCCACCGCAAGAATTCGGCCGCCAAATCCCTTGAGGGCTTTGACCGCCAGATGCTGCTCGCCATTTTGGGCATCGTTGATTGCAAGACCATGACGATGCAGACATCGACCAATCTGACTCCGCTCAGCCACTGAAAGAAAGATTCGGGTCAAACAGCCGTTTCGCCAAGTGATCAAATTTCCTATGAACGCATTTTGGACTGCACGGACCGTTCCAGCTCGGCGCAAAACCCTCCCAGATACTCGTCAATCGCGCTCGGCAAATCCACCCAGTAGAGCACTTTGGCGGTGCTACATCGATAATGAGCCCAGTTTGCTTTTTTGAGGTATCCCTCTTGCTTGGCCGCAGCGAGTATCCCGGTAAAAATTGGCGGCAGCGCATCGCGTTTAGCGCTCGCCGGGCGGAGCTGGTCCGGGTTGCGAAGCCCGGCGAGCGCGGATCGTCTTGGGCGATGTGTTGATCAGGCGCGGTTCTTGGAGCGCCAGGATTCATGTCCGATTTCGATGATCTCGCAATGATGCGTGAGAGGCTCGAGCAGTGCGGTCCGTTGTTCCGTCGAAGTAGCCGCGCCCGCTGTCGCGGATGAGCGCCCGGGCGATGGCAATGGCCAGATGCGACTTCCCGTTCCGGGCCACCAATCAACACGCCATTGGACCAACTGCCATCAAGGCATCTCACCGCCGGGCGGCGGCGAACAAGAAGGAGAGGAAGTGATGGAACGCAGGCTTGATGACGTGATCGCAGCCCTCCCTGAGGAGCGTCGGGAGCGTGTCGATGCACGTTTCGAAGAGTTAAAGGACGGAGGTCGAGAGCCTCGGCGAGCTGCGCCGTGCGGCTGGGAAGCCCAGGCAGAGATCGCCTCGATCCTCAAGATCAAGCAGCCCTCTGTCTCGACGATCTAGAATCAGGCCGATATGTAGACACTTAGAGCTGCCTAAACGCGATCGTGGGACAACTCGACCTCATCGTCGCCTCGCGCGCGCCCTTCCGTATAGAGCGGCTCCGCGACTTCGTAGCCCCCTCCGCACGTAGTGCTGAGCGCCAGGTGGACGAGCCCGCCCGAGGGCAACGCGTCGGCTGAACGCGCCGTTTCGGTCAAAATTGCCGAAGGGACGACAGTCTCGTCGACGCTCGCAATAGGTATGAGCAAGGCCTCGTTAAGCCGGATGCCGACCTGCCCGCTGTGACGCTTGCGGCCTCTTCCCTCGCCCATGCTGGCCCAGTTCACCACTGCGCTGTGGGTGTCCCGCTATGTACTCGCCGACGACGACCGTTGAGCACGCTTGGGTCACAGCTTCCACACCTGATCGAGAAGATACCTCCGCATTGCGCGACGCCTTCGGTGGCTTACAACATCAAATTTACGGCGATTATCGCCGCACCGCAAAATGACAAAAAAGTCAAACGGCCATGTCTGCTGCCTTCTTATGCAGCGTCAGGACACATTGAGCACGGGCAAACACTGGCAAGCATGCCAGCACCACGACCCCACGCCGTGGCGGCAGTTAACAGCTGCCCGCTGAGGTTTGCCAATGGGCCTTCGGTCAAACTTGGCGCAGCACTGTCACGGCAGACACGATACGTGGAGATCTGTCGGGCATCAGCCATTGCGAAAGGTGTAGCCATAACCGTTGAGCGCCGGCGCGCCGCCGAGATGCGCGAAGAGGATCCTCGAGCCCTCTGGAAAAAAGCCTTTTTGAACGAGGTCAATCATCCCTTGCATCGATTTGCCCTCATAGACGGGATCGGTAATCATACCCTCGAGCCGCGCACACAGACGGATCGCCTCCTTGGTTTCCTCGGATGGAATGCCGTAACGCGGGTACGCGTAGTCTTCGAGCAACACCACGTCATCCTCGACAGGTTCCGTTCCGAGCTCGACGAGGGTCGCAGTGTGTTGGGCAATGCTAAGCACCTGCGCCCTGGTCTTGGCCGGGGTAGCAGAGGCATCGATACCGATCACGTTGCGCTGCCGACCGTCCTTGGCGAAACCGACGAGCATGCCGGCATGCGTTGAACCGGTGACCGTGCAAACGACCATGTAGTCAAAGCGAAACCCTAGCTGTTCCTCCTGGGCGCGCACTTCCTCCGCGAACCCCACATAGCCGAGGCCTCCATTCGGATGAACAGACGCCCCGGCCGGTATCGCATAGGACCTGCCGCCCCTTGCCTTGACTTCATAGAGCGCTTTTTCCCAGCTGCGGCGGATGCCGATGTCAAAGCCATCGTCGACCAGGCGCACCTCCGCTCCCATGATCCGGCTCAAGAGAATGTTGCCGACGCGGTCGTAGACGGCGTCCTCATGCGGGACCCAGCTCTCCTGAACCAGGAGACATTTCATGCCGATCTTGGCGGCAACGGCGGCGACCATGCGCGTGTGGTTGGACTGCACGCCGCCGACGGTGACAAGGGTATCGGCATCTGACGCGATCGCGTCGCGGATGATATATTCGAGCTTGCGCAGCTTGTTGCCGCCGAACGCCAGACCGGAGTTGCAGTCCTCGCGTTTGGCGTAGATTTCGACCTTGCCCCCCAGATGCTTGCCGAGCCGGTCGAGCTTCTCGATGGGTGTGGGTCCAAAGGTGAGCGGGTAACGCTCGAATTTTTCCAGCATATTCTCTCCGGCGATGATCATTCAGCTGAAATAGCCACGCAAAACTCGTTCCAAAAGCGCTGCTTGGATTGGTCGGCCGCGCTCTCCGACCACCCATCAGCGCCTTGCGGATTTCCAGCGCTTTCCTTGCGATTGAGACGAAGCGATCGACATGTCGGCATGCTGCCATGAGGCGACCATTGCCTAGGAAACCAACGGCGACACGCGGCCGGCATCTGCGTTTTTGCCAGCTTTGCGAGCGCAGCCAGACCGCCAACCAGCAGACTTCGATAAAAGCGCAGTGGCTCTTATTTGCGATTGGACAGGCAGGGACCGCACGGTTGCCGAGCCGAATTCTGCGAGGCGATTTTTGTGGCGCTCAACGCCTCACAGAAGTTTCAGTTGTCGATGGAAATGCTCGTTACCTGATCGAAACGGGTGCCAATGCCCTCGAAAGGCTGGCCTCGCCGCGGCCGTAAGTCGCCGGATTGTAGTTGACGAGCGTGTCGGTTCTAGCCGTATCCAGCAACTGATTGGTTATCTGTGTCGGTGTTGCTGACGTGAACTTGCTGCCCAGAATGGCGGCATAGCCTGCAACCACAGGTGCCGCATAAGACGTGCCGTATAGGCCAGTCTTGTCACCCTCGACACCCACGGTCAGGAACTGGTTCCGCACCTCGGGGTTTGAGCCGGGATAATTCGAGTATCGGGCCAGCCGCGTCTTGTTCCCGGGAGTGCCATTATGGTCGAGCGCACCCACGAAGATTGTCGATGGCGCCCCGATCAGCCCGAGGGTTAGCTCATCGAAATCCCCTTCGTGCGGCCTACCAACCTCGCTGCTGCGGTTGTCGGCACTCTTGGTGACGATGGCAGTGCCGGCCCAGGCGGCATCGACGATCGCCTGCTCGCGCGGATGCTGGCTCAGGGGCTCTATAATGCGGTAGCTCGCATTGATGATATTGAGGCCGTCCTGCAGACCGATCGAAGACCCCTCGAGATAGCCATACTTGAATATGTTTGCGCCAGGGGCGACCATGCCGGCAATTTCAGCGACCCAATCTCCATGTCGCTGCGTCTGCGTACCGCGACCGAGGTCTGCGTCAAATGGCTGTTCCTTGAAGTCATCTATGACATTTATCGATACGCCGGAACCGATAAAGCCTGATGTCCATGCTTCACCAATATCTGGGCTCATCCAGCAGAATGTGCCGTCGGCATTTTGTGGACAGCCCGAGCTACTGCTTTCCGCGGCTAGAGTACCGGTCGTTCCTTTGCCGCTGACACCGGCATCGAGATCACCCGCGAAACCGGGTGCAGCCAACAGGCACGCTATAAGACCGACAACGAAACCTGCCGGGAACAATTGTGTTTTGTGCATAATCAACTTCCTGTCTGATTGTTCTTCATCAACGAAATTTACGGCCTTGCCTTTCACCATCGCTAAAATTCACCCCTGAACCGAAGGTCAAGTTTCCATCGGCTTGGCTCGAGGTTGGTCATGTATTTCAACGTATCCGAGGGCCGCAGTTGCGAGGCCGCCAGACGGCAATTCACTGCATGGGAGCCGCCGACGGCGCCATAGTCAGCCGTGCAAGGTCGTTCCGTCAGGTTCCCGCCCAAAATCGAACTGACGGTGAGAGAAAGCGTCGTGGACGGTGTCGGTCGCTTTTGCAGAATGAAGCCGAGTTTCACACCTGGGTCGATTCGGATCTTTTCGGCACGTTGGCCGGTGCTCGCGCCCCACAGGAGACCGAAATCATCCGAGAGCTGCGTCAACATTTCAAATCGCATGTCGATCCAGTTGCTATGGTACCATTTTTCGAAAGACACTTTCGTACCATCCGACAGCTCGTATCCGCCTTGTCCCAGATGGTTGGCGGCCGCGGTCAGCTCCGAACCTTGATAAATGCCGACAAGGCTGGTCTCCTGTCCGTTCGCAGTCATGGCGCTGACGAAGAATGCCATCACGAACAAGACGTAACCGGCCGCCAGCCGTATGCACATCTGCAACCCCCTTGTTGGACCCGCCGGAGGCTCTAGCCTCAGACGCATGGCCGCCCAGCGGCCAACGTGTTCATTCGCAACAAATCTGTGATCTCCCGTCCTTCAACTTTGCCGAGCCATCTCTTCGCTCTTCCTGGCAAGAAGCTCCCGCTCTCTCAGCGGAATTAAGCTAAATTCATGCCAATCTAGATGACGGCGACAGGGAAGGAATTGCATGTTTGCTTTCAGCGGTTTAGCCAAACGTCCGAGACGCCGGCCAAACAAGGCTGTGTCGTCAAACCGACAAGCCGACACAATTGTCGGATGTCGACGAACACGCTTAGCGTGAACCCACCCGCATGGGCACAGCAACGCTTCCTTCGCGCTCCGGCCAGGTGCCATCGGAGAGCCCTCGGAACGGCCTCATATTTCATTCGACGAATTCCTCTTCAGCCGGGCATTACGCCGCCCAATTTGAAGTTCTGAACGCGAGTACGTCTAAAATGGCATGCCCGGCAGAGACTGAGCTCGCTGCCAGGCCGGCTTTGCCTTGGGAGGGGGCGTAAGCTAGTGGCGTAAGGCGTGGAGCATCTCGAATATCTCCTGGCGAGACTGCCTATGCGCAAGACGGGCACGCCGGCGATGTGTCGCAGCGTCGACAATGGCGTCCTCGGACAGGATGGGGCTTCCTGAAGCACGTCCATTAAGGCTCATCTGTTCCTCGGTTGCCGTACGAAGATTCTCGACAGATGAAATCCGTCGGCCACCTGGCGAGCCCGCGGTGCGCCTTCACGGACGGCTCCCGCATACAGGCTGCAGCGGTCTCGGCTGACGACCTCGACGAAGGGATGATTCCGCAGCCACCTGGCTGCGCTATCGACACTCGATCATCGAGAATGTCGACGAGCGAGTGACGCTCGAGATCAACCATGATAGTGCCGCATAGCGTCGTTCCCCGCCAGCTCCAGTCATCGATGCCAACCACCCGAATCTCGGAGGCGCGGCGAGTAACCGCAGCATCCCGCTTCGGTTGCCGCAGGATGGTGTCGTCACCTGACGTTCATGCCGAGCCGTTGAATGAGGCGTTCGCCAGGACGTCCACCCGTGCTATGGCCGCGCAAGCCGACAATCTCCACGACCCTCGTCGTCCTGCGCGGATAAGGGAAGCAACCGTCGGGAGTCGATCAGTGAACGTTTGTCGCTCACATTTCTGATGTGCACATCGCCAGCGGCTCAGCAGGAGCTTCACCGTCACGGGCTTGCCCTGGACCGGCAGATCCTGAAGGCTGCGGTCGGACCATCCATGCCGACTTCGGCTTCGCGGGCCACAATCGGGCAAATGCCGATCGCTGGTCGGGCAGCGGAAACAATCCAACTGTAATCATCAGTGAGCGCGACACCCAGAATTCTGCTCCCTGGGCGGCGACCATTTCGATTTCGTTCGCATGCCCGCCCAAAGCGATAGCGTCCGACGCGGCATCCCATGCTCGAAGCGCCCTTGCGGGTTTGGCGCTCTGCGCCCCGATCTCCCGGACAGGCGTGGGCATCCGGCAATAGGATGCCACTCCGGCAAAAGGGGGTTCGGATTTGAGCAAATCGAGAATATGATTTATGCTGCAGAAAGTGCTGTGTCTGCCGTTTGCAGGCGCCCCGCCGCCGCCAGCAGGTCGGTCTGGGTAATCAGGCCAAGGATGCGCCGCTCGGCACCGACAATGACGACCGCATGGCTGCGGCCGTCGGTGAGCACGGGAAGCAGGCTCATCGCCGGCATCTCGGGCGAGACGACGCCCGCCTTCGACATATCAAGCCCTTCACCGCTTCGATCGCCTGCGTCAGCTCGCGGAGCCCCACGGTGCCGGCCAGCCGGCCGTCCGCACCGATCACCGGCAAGGTGCGGATGTTGCGATCGAGAAGCAGCTACGGGCGTCGTCGGGGTGGCATTTTCCGTTACCGAGATCTTGTTGCGGGACATGATGTTCACAGCAGCATGCGATGCGAGCGCACCATCGCCTGCAGATCGGCCTCCCGCAGCAGCCTCTCGAGGTCGTCGCGGTCGATGTCGAACGTTTCGTCCCAAGCCGCGGGTGCCGCATCGACATCCTCCGACTGGACACCTCGAAAAACCTGGCAATCGAGAACGCATTTTGATTCACTTCGCCTGGTGATTTGCACGGGGGCGTTGGATGCGAGGTCAGGCTGGGTTCTGGGATATTGACGAGCGCTATGTCCGGCTGAGCGCGGCCGGCGATCCACTGCCCCCCTCTGCGAGGCCACGGCCGCAAGCATCGCCTTCAGTGTGCCGTCATCTTGGGAAGGGCAGAAACACCGCGCGTCATGGCTCGACAGAAGCACATTTAGCCCGATTCGAGGCCCCGCTTTCGACCACCTGAGTTCACTTGGTCACGGGTCTATCCGGCCGAGGTCCGCCGTCGTATCCGTTCAGCCTTGACGCGCGTCCAGTCCATGCCCTCCACGCCCGGCAGGATCTCAAGTTTCGCGGCACCATATGACCGTTGAGACACGAGACGCGGCAACACCTGCCTCGGCGGCGGTGTTGCTGGACATCAAGGGCATCGGACCGGACTTTGCTGACGTGCTCTGGTCGGAAGGGCTGTTCCGCAACTTTGCATAGGCGCAGCCGAAGCGCAGGCTCCATTCACGGATAGTCTCGTAGCTGACCACGACTCGCCCGGCAAGAATCAGCTCAACGTCACGCGGGCTCAGGCTGGAGCAGTGATACAACCAGACGGCCTGATTGTGATCTCGGCCGGACAGCGGAAGCCCCGGTAGGGATTGGACGTCGCGCTCATACCCAAGACCAAGCCAAAGATCGCCGCCTCTCGCCAACTTGACAGTACCGCGTGACGGCTGCGCCCGCGGCAGCTTTGCCTCGCCGGCGTCCAAGTTGACAGTACGCATTCCGCTATAGCTCATCCATGGCGCGGATGGATGCAATCAGGAAATCAATTTTACCACTCTTCCGGAATGCTGCATTTGGGGCATGGGTGCTTCTGCAGGATTGTACGCGGAGGGTTTCAAAGCGCACTTGCCCAAACCCCTCAATGCGCCTTCACCAGTGCGGGCTCTCGGCGGGCGGCATAACAAGGAGATAGGCATGGCTACGATTAAAGACGCAGGCTTCAGCGAAATCCTGCGCGCGACGTTTGGATCGGACGGCATTGACGCTCTCGACCTTCATGCCGGCGGAGTTGCCGCCGTCGCCGCCCAGAGGCTCGGTGTAGACGACGCTCATCCCGACCCCGAGGGTGGACATCGTCCTGATATCCCTACTACACCACCTATATATTGGGAACCTGGATATCATCGTCCCTGGCGTCCCCCTCACGACGACGACAATCCCAGCCCTGATCCCGCCCCTGATCCGTATCCCGATAGGAAGACGGGCGGAAAAGGGGACGACCACATGGAGGGCGGCCCCGGAGACGATAAGCTCGACGGCTTTGAAGGGAACGACAGCGTTTTTGGAGGCGACGGAAACGATACGCTCTGGGGCGGAAACGGGGTCGACACCCTGCGGGGGGGCGGCGGAGACGATAGGCTCTCTGGCGGCTCCGGGGGCGACTCCCTGGAGGGCGGCCCCGGATACGATACGCTCTGGGGCGGTGAGGGCGGCGACTTGTTCATATTCCAGAGCGGCTGCGGCAAAGATCAAGTTCTAGACTTCGCGCCTGGCGAGGACCTCCTCGAGGTCGACCTGGGGATGAACGGCACCAACATCAAGACGTATGCCGACCTCGCTGACGCCAGTCACCAAGTCGACAACGACACGATTGTCGAACTAGGCAATGGCGACTCGATCCGACTCCTCGATGTGAATGCTGAGGACGTTCACGCCCACCCAGAAGTGTATTTCTTCCTCTTATGACGGTGCAAGGAGGACGCTCCAGCTCCTGGCGCCGTCCGTCGTGGACGGGCCAGGGTCTGGGTGGCCATGCCTTTGCCAAGGCGACTCTGGAGAGGTTGCCACGGTGCTCGCGTCAAGGAAGGTCGCGTTGGCGCGAGCCATAGGTCCCAGATCGATCAGGGGCTGCCGGGGCGGTGCAACCCTGATCGGCATGCTGCGCAGCCCCGTCTGGCCGGTGCTGTCGGTCCCGGCGTGCTGGAGCTGCAGGTTCATCTGGGTCAGCGCCTTCTGCATGGGCTGGATGGTGCTGTCAGGGGGATTCCCCCCAGCGCCGCACTCCTTCTCCCGCGTCGACGGATAACATTTATGCAGAACAAGCATGCAACCGGTTCGCAGCCTCGCGAAGCTATCGCCGCCTCTCGTTGGGCATTGGCAGGTACGGCGGCGATGAGCGGAGTGATCAGCTCGCTACACTTGACCGGCGCGTCTTCATGCTCGAGGTCTATGACCGGGTTCTGCCAAGTCGTAGCGTGCCAACTCTTGTTGGTCTCGTAATTCTTGCTGGCGGTCTTTTCGTTTTCAAGGCTGGCTGGATGTTGGCCGCGCACGCCTGTTTACACGCGTCGGCCGACTTCTTGACGAGAGGTTGAGTGGGAGGGTGCACGAGACGCTGATTGGCCTGCCGCTCGTGAACGACGAGAGGGGAGATGGTTCAGCCTCTTCATGACCTGGATCAAATACTTTCTTTTCGATGGGGGACCGGGAGCTTTATTCGATTTGCCTTGCTTGCCGCTCTACGTTGGCATCTCCTTTATGTTTCATGCGTGGATAGGCAGTGCGGTCCTGTTCGGGGCTCTGCTTCTGGTGTTTGTGACGCTTATGACCGAGCGACTCACTCGAGAGCCATCGCGCAAGACAGCCGAATTCGGGACCATCAGAAATTCCATTGCAGGAGCAAACAGGCGCAACGCTGAAGTCGTTCGTGCGATGGGAATGGCCAAGCGCGTAGGAAGCCATTGGAGCGCTGCAAATGAAGCTATATGGATTTCCAGCAGCGCGCCTCTGATGTTGCGACAGGGTTAGGGAGGCTATCTCTTAGAATGATGCTGCAGTCGGGCGTGCTTGCTTTGGGCGCCTACCTGGTCGTCAATGGCCCCGCGGGCGTGCACAATTTGATCCTTCGCCTGGGGATAGCTCGCCAGAGATAATGCAGTTTGCCTCGGATGCGAACGAAGTGACTGTCGGCAATTCTGTGCGCGAGGCCGATCTCGTCATTGGCTGACGAACCTTTCGCCGAAGACGACGGCGAACTGGGTCTTGGCCTCGAACTGTCAATGCCGCTCGAATTTCCCCAAAAGCGTCAAATATTGACCCGTCTTGCATAGGCGCGACGAGGAGCGCTCGCCGTGCGGAGCTGGTCGGGGTTGCGCAGCCCGGCGAGTGCAGATTGTTTGGGCGGTGGGGGCGCTTTAGGTGGGGTTCTTGAAGCGCGAGGACTCATTTAGTGATAGGTGGGCCAGTCGAGCAGCGCCGTCGTCATCTATGCGTCGCTGGCAAGGATCTTGCGCACCGTGTTGCGCGGCAGATCAAGGTCCCGGCAAATCCGTTTGACCGACCACCCCTGAACATAAAAAGCGCGCCGAACACGGGCAATCGTATCCACCTATTCATCCCCTCCATTCGCTCGCCGAGACAAGCGGATGGTCGCAGATCTCCATCAACCGGGGCTCAAAATCGGACGCCGAAAGTGATGAATCTGAGCTCTGATCTTGTTACGGCACCTCAAGGGAGGAGCAGCGATATGCCGAGCGTTTGATTGCGCTGCTGCACATCTTGAGTTTCGTTCCTATGCGCATCATCGTCGCGCGACTGGTACCGAACTTCCTGTGACCTGTCGAAAAGCCCAGCCCCTTGCCCGGCTTTGCCAGCGCAGCTGGATCGCCAAATCAGAAAGAGCACACTTGCGAAATAGCCCAGCTGAAGAAGTAGCGAACAGCCCAGCGTCGTGACGACTGCTAGACGGAACGAATGCGAGACGAAGTAAACCGTCACAGCGTTGCCGCACAGGACCAGCCCGAGGAGCCGACAAAAGTTGATGAGGCGCAATGCCGTTCTCCTGATTTTGTCTCGTCAAATCATGCAATTCATGCTGCGATCCGGTCGGCCGCGACATGGGTCTGACAGTTCTTTGGGCAGACGCGGCCGCAGGCTCCGCAGCCAATGCCGCGGCCGGCACGGTCGACAACCATGATCATGCGATTGAGCTCACCATCGAAATCGTCGTCACCGCCGTCGCAGGCGCCGAGGATTTCCCCCGCGTCATCCACGCCGTAAAGATGCATGACCTCGCGCGAGCAGACTTTGAAACAGCGGCCGCAGCCGATACAGATCTTGCCATCTATAGCGATCAGATATTCCGGCACCCACATGGAGCCGTCGCGGCTGATGAATGTGCCGCTCATCGCAAAGTCTTCATTTTGGCGAGCTCTCTCCTGGCACCATCCAGCTCGGCATAAACGGCACGCGTTTTCTCGGCGACTTCCTCTATCTCAATCCATTTGACCGGGAGACCCTCGGCAAGGTCGCGCAAGTTCGTCTTGGCAATTGCCGCGCGCAGTTGAAGCTTTCGGACTTTCTTCGCCATCTCATCCAGGTTTGACATGATCCTTCCTCGAAAATCAGTTTCTTCACGCCCGCACCACGTCGGCATAGGCAATAGCTGCAGTCGCATCACCGACCAGTTTCGCGCCGGTATTCGCGAGTTTCCGGAACGTCTCGAAGCCGAAACGGTAGACGTCTCGACAGACCCTCGAACTGCCCGACCGTGAAAAGCACGCGTCCGAAAGCACCCGTCGGTTTGATTTCTGTTGTTGACTGAGCGCTCCTCGATCGCAAGCTCCACTACGGTCCAAAACATGTCGAGCCTCCACAGCGCGTCCGGATCCGGATTGCCGGTGATTGGATATTCCGGCCCAGTTCCTTGGTGATGATGAAATCGGCCAGCAGCCCGGTGTCCGGTTTCCGTTGGCATGAGCCGTGGAGTCCTGAGCACGGATCAGCCGCAGGACGCATTTGACGAACGGGCGGGCAAGGGCCTTGCCGTCCTGTTGATGGCAGGGCCAGCGCTGCGTGAGACATTTCGTTTCCTCAATTTCAGGTCTCGTCCTCAACGGAGGATTTCTGCTCGGCAAGTGGACTTCGGGGCCGCTTACGCAGCCGACGTCCGGCCTGGCCAGGCCAATTCCACGTAAATGCTGCGGTGGCCGACCTTAAACACGTCGTGGACTGTGACGTCTTCATCGACGGCCAAATTCGCGTCGAATATCGCGGCCGCGGCTATTCGGTTGGAGGTCTTTGACGTCCGAGCCCTGACCTGAAGCAAACGGTCGACCCTGTGCCCCATGGACATAGCTACTGCGGGCGCCGTAGAAAATGGGCGAATTGACCAGGGTTCCCTTCCACTTGTCATCCCTACTCCTTGCCGGGCTTAAAGTTCGTGAGGGGTTCGCCACGCAGCCAATCGTCCACTTCGAGCAGAGGAGCCGGGGATTCTCTACGCAATATGTTGTTTGCCATTCCCACACCTTTCCTGCCGTTTATGCGCGAGCTGGTTGTTCTCTCAGAACGGAACACACCGGTTGGGAGACCATCGAAGTCTTGCGTGTTCTCATGCGACCAGCCCTCACTCAGTATTGCCGATCTCAACCAGCAAACGTCATGCCAGCGCTTTGCCCGCAGTAAATGCATGATTCTGCCTCGAAACCTTACAAGCCCAAGACGGCCGGTTGTTTTGAACCAGACATGTTTTCTGCCGCTGTCAGCTTTTGGACACGCATCATGCATCAGACGCTTGAGGGCGAGAACCGCTTGGCTTTCTACCCTGCGGTAATGTTGGCGTCGGCTCATCCAGCATCATTCGCCGCCGGCGATGCGCGGGCGCGCTAGGCTGCCCCAGCGCCCCGAACCGCATGACCTTCTTGACCGGCTGGCAATAGGTCGGAAATTCCGCGATTCCGAAAAGTTGGTCAGCGCAGTGGGGCCCGCTCGGCATTTGCCGCACGAATGGCAAGCGCTGGAAAGCTGTCAACCGAGCGATCCTCCAAGGCGCGGGCCAGCGTCTCGACATTTTGGTTAAGGCGAGTGTTTGTGTCCAAGGTCTCAGAGTGGCCTTCGGCAGCCAGTGGTAGCGAGTAAAGCTTCGGCAACATCGGCTTTGATTGCCGCCAGAATCTGGTCGAAATCACGATAGTCGAAATCACGATAGCTATTATGCCTCCTCCTCATTGGGAACAGGAATGTCTGCTCTGGCATAGAACGTCAGCACGGGTTCGAGATCAAAGGTCGTTGCGGGCGCAAGCCTCTGGACCGACCGCGGCCATGTTTCGGTTGAGATGCCGTCGATGCCTCGCGCCAGCGTGCTGGCAAATCGGGGCATCAGCGGCGCGAGTGTCTGTGCCAGGATCGCAGCGGCCGTCGTCTGAACGGCGAGCGAAGTCCGGATACGGGCGGGATAGAGACGTCGCGCCGCTGCATAGTCTTGCGCCTGTCGGTAGACGACACATTCGCTCACGAAATCGCAGGCCTGCGCGGCTGCGCGCCGGACCGAGAAGCCATCGTCCGAATAGGCGCGTTCCATCGCCGCGCGATGGAGCTCTATCCGAGCAAAGAAAGCGCGATCGGCGGGAGCCCAGTCGCCTGCGTCGGGCACACAACCGCCGAAGTCCTGCTTGATTTCCCGGTGCAGCGCATCAAGCCAATTCAGCCAGATCCCTTGGAACACCTCGTTCTCGGTGCGGCGCAGCGCGTCCAGCGTGAAGTTCGTCCGCTCACCTTCCGGACGTGTCAGGCCCAAATGAAGACGGACAACATCGACTGTCTTTGGGCCTAGAACCTCTTTGCCCCAGACCGCATGGCCGCGGCTGGTCGAGAACTTCTGGCCGTCGAGCAGATAGAACTCGTTCACATGATACCGGATGCGTGGCGTCCAGTGGGAGAAGACCTCGGCATAAACGGCGGGGCAAAGTAGCGCGTGGTAGAAGGAATTGTCGAAGCCGAAGAAATGGACAATCTGCCAGTCGTTGCTGGGCAGGGCCGCATTCCAGTCTCGACCGAGCGAGCAAGCCAGCGCCTGGATGTTGTAAAGAAAACCAAACGCCATCTCTGGCCAGACCCAGGTCACCTGCCCCGGGAACCCTTCGGCTGGTAGCCCCCAGTCCGACGGGTGGGTGATGGGCACGGAAAAGTCGCCACGTTGGCGTAGACGCGCGAAGAGGTCCATGATCCGAACGGGGGCGCCCGACGCCCTTAAATGCCGGTCGATATTGACGTAGCACCGTTCCAGCGCAAGTTCGGGACGGCACACGGAGCCGACCAGCGGCGCCTCGGCCGAGTGCCGCGACCGGACTGCACCCAGGTCGTGACATAGGTTCGGCGCGCCGCATTCCTCGCAGATGTTGCCACCAGCGGAGCCGCCGCAATCGGGGCAGAGGCCGCTTACATCCGGTTCGTAGAGGTAGTCGCCTGTCACAGCATCGAAGAGCGCAGGGCTCTGGCGCAGATCTACCGCCGTGCTGCTCAGAAGATTACGGAAACACGCCGCTTGAAACTCTGCATAAGCGCTATCGCCCGAGGTGGGGAGGAAACTGTGGACCTCACAGTCTAGAAGCGCAAGCGTGGCTCGAATCTCGTCGGCGTAGTGGCGCGCCACCTTTGCGGGCGTCGATTGATCGGCATCGGCATGCGTGGCGACGTAGCTCTGGTAATCGTCGCTTCCAGTCAGATGATAGGCTTCGGCCCCTTTCATGCGCAGGAACCGCGTGTAGACATCAGCGCCAAGATAAGGGCCAGAAAGATGCCCCAGATGCAGATCGCCATTAGGCGTCGGTGGCGCGGAGAAGACGAAGATCGGTCCGCGCGGAGTCGCGGTCTGTGCAGCAGCTTCGAGGGCGGCCTTGCCGTCGCGCCAGTAGACATCGACGAAATTTAGGTCTTCGTCCCCATCGTTGTGCAGCACATGCGCTTCAAAAGGGTGGAACAGAACGACATCGCCGGCCGCGACCGGGATCTCCCCAAGATCGGTCCTGACCTTGCCCACTCCAGAGAGGACCACGAAGGCCTCGATTTCGTCGTGCCGATGGGGCTCGGATGTGACGCCCGGTGCCACCTTGCCGAATGAAAACCCGGTGCCCGCGCTTCCCGTTCCGAGCGTGGCCGTGTCAATACCGAACGCCCGCGACAGCTCCGTTCGAGAAAACGTGGATTTGCGCATGACGAACCTCAGCTATTGAAACAGTGGTATCTTCGGCTGCCAACGCAACAGCCTCTGCTGCAAGTCGCGAAGAGAGGCGGTAGCCTGAAACGTTGGCCGCCTCCTTCAGAATAATCCGTCTCTGGGGCCCGGGCCGGCGACGACGGGCGCCAGTGGGGCTTTAGGCGTCACAGAAGACCGCCCGGCGACACCTGCACAATCGACGTACCGAAGCGTCGTAACGGATTGCGGGCGATGCTCCAGTAGCCGGCAATCAGAACGCCATGCTCTCCGCGCATTTTCTAGCGGTAGATCAGTTTCGTGTGCATGACCTCGCCTGGTTCCGTGAGCTCAATCGCGATAGAAAATGCCGTTTGGGGGCTTGAGGTTGTCGAGATCGGCCACTTTGCCCTCTGGCGGATTAAGGGCGCGCTTAAGCACGTTATATTCAGCGCGGGTCGGTCCACCGGTCGAAGCACGCTGGAACACCAAGTAGAGTGTCCGCCGAGAACGATTGCTTTTGTTCGGTTGTGAGTAATGCGGTGCGTAATCGTCGAAGATGAAGATGTCGCCAGCCTTCCATACTATTGGCTCCCAGGAAAACCTTTCGGCGACCTCAGGATCGATCACCCCGCCGGCATCCATGGGAAATACCCCCTTCTTGTGGTTGCCGGGACTGAAGAAGAGCCCGCCGTTGTCCGGGTCGGAGTCGTCAATGCCTATGGCAACGACCGCATGGACCATCCGGTCGGGCAGCCTGTGTGGAATGTGATAAATGTCCTGATGCGGGCGATAGCCGCCGCTATCGGGATAGTGGAAGATCAGCAACTCCTTGAGCCTGCGCGAATCTTCGTCAAGCAAATCCTCGACCGCAGACTTAATGCGCTGATCTTCCAGGAGGACAAGACGCAATGGGTCATTGAAGTCGAGAAAATTCTCGGCCTTGGAGATAATCTTCCGATCGTCCGTCGTTTTCTCGAACCACATGAGCCATTTATCATCGCTGACATCCCAGCGTGATATGTCTTCAACAAAGCTGGAAATACCTTCCAGAGCCGCGGGCTCGAAGAAACTTTCGAGCCTGACGTATCCGTCTCTCTGCCACTTTTCTCTTTGTGCATCGGTCAACATGCGAAAAGCCTCCTGTTGGAAAGAGTGGTTGGTCAAACATTCCGGTTAGGGGCAGTCGGGCGCTGTCAGGGTGGGGGCCCACGGAGACGATACTCCACGACATGCAGACGGCGACGCCAAGCGCGTTCCGCTCCGGGTGGATTGCACGGCGTTGTTGTCCCTCCTCAATGGAGAGATCGCCCAGGCCCGTAAAGATCTGTCGATCCGGTACGTCTGCATAGTAGTCACCGCCGAACATGCTGTTGATGGTGCGACTGCCCGATGGACGACCTTTCGTGCAGCCTGACGCGACGCAAGCCGCGCCACGCGAACCTTTGCGACAAGTTCCGTTCGGGGCGATCAGGGAGGGCACGTCGGCATCGAGTCCATCGATGCTCCAAAAACGGGTATTGTCCGCAGAAGTTCGGCGCTAGACTGCCAATCCCAGGCCAAGCTGGGTCCAGGGGTTCCCTAAGCTGGTCCCGATCACTTACATCACCCGGTCCGGCCACCACACGCATCGCTACGGGCCGGAAGCCTCCCCTGACGGCCGACGCAGTCATGGCCGCCAGGGTCACTGTGAGCGACCTGGTACGGTTTCGACGACCGTGGGGCAAATGGACGCCCGCAGAATAAAGCGATGCGCCCATAGGTCCAAGGGCAGGTTCACTCACGATGAGTTCGGAGGGGGCTCCGGCCGTCGCCGCAGCGGAGGCGGACATCATTCCTTGGATGCCACCGCCGATGATCAGTAGTCGATGACTCATATCCCCCTGCCCATTTCTTCGGCTACCGGGTCGGGCCAGCTTTCGACGGAGGTACGGCTGATAAAGCCAGGATGCTCGGGCTTCGCGCACGGCGCGCGCTGTAGAAGGCTGTCAAGAATGCGGCGAGCTCGCCAGGCCAGCAGGCTTAGGTTCGGATCGGCCAGCCCGCGCTGCCCGGGATTGGCGTTCTGTACGAAGATGCGTCTGTCGCGCGGTCCGTCCCAGCAAACCGAAAAATCCTCGTTGATGACCAACTCATTGTCGGTCTGTTGCAGCCGATCCGCCATCGGTTCCAAAAAGCTTGGCACAGCGTTCTCGTAACCGGTGGCCAGGATGACAATGTCGGCCGTGACTTCTTCGACGTCGCCCAAGCCGCGCTGCAGCGTCAAGTTATGACCGGCGCCGTCGTTGATGCAGCGTGAAACGTTGCAACCCGGCCGCAGTGCGATGTCACATGGGGCTGGCTCAAGAAATTCATGGCGATACAGCGCCTGGTAGACGGCGCGCAAAGTGCGATCCGAAATACCATCCGAGGCAAGCACGAAACGCCGCAGGAACAGCTTGCGCTGCGTCTGGCTCATTGCCGCAAAACGATCCGAAAAACAGGGCATGAACAACTCGTTTGTGAACGGGCTGTTGTCGAGGGGCAGGTAGTTTTCGCGCTGCGAGACCCAGGTGATCGAGGCAGGCCGCCGTTCTCTTGCCCCACCTACCAGATGCAACAGCACCTCGGCTCCCGACTGGCCTCCACCAACGACGCAAATATGTTTTTGCCGCACCTCAGGATGGATGTGCAGCATATCGGATGAATGGAACAGGTTGCGTCCGATCCAGCCCTGAAATTGAGGTGGAATCCGCGCTTGCTTGCCGATGCCGACCACCAGGTCTCTGGCACTAAGCACCGCGTCGTCCGTCCGCACCCGAAACTCGCCATCATACCGTATCTCGTGGACAGTCTCGCCGCCGCGGACAAGTGGGTTCCTACGGAACGCCCAGTTCAGGTATTGTCCGAACTCAGCCCTGAACACAGAATCGAACTGTGCATTCAGGAAGTGGTACAGACGCCCGTTCTCGTGCAGAAAATTTATGAAAGTATAGGCTGACCGCGGATCCACCAGCGTGACCAGATCCTTGAAGTGGCTGACCTGGAGTTCTGAGGACTCGAATGCGCTGCCTGGATGCCAGCGGAAGTCGACTTGCCGATCCAAGAACAGTGCCCCGTGCCCAACCTGCTCATGGATTTGACACGCAAGGCTCAAATTGGACGGACCAGCACCGATCCCAATGCAAGAGAGCTCCAGTTGTCTTACTCCTACTGATGTGTCCCATTCAGGCGCTGTATGCGGCGAATGTCGGCCATAGCCGTTGGGCCTCCCCTCCGCGAACTCATCGTCGACACCGCCGGACTTGCGACAGCTTGTCCGCGCGTTCGTATCGTCGGGTGTGACGCCCGCGGATTCCGGCTCTCTGATGAGATCGGCACTCATGCCGGTGACATGTTGCGCGTGGCTGGCATCGAGAATCCCGCCACGATAACCCCCGTGTGGTCAGTGACATGCTTTCGCAGCCTGCCCCTCATTGCAATTGGACTCAGTTGCCCGCGTCGACCGTGACCAGCCGACCTTCGGCCTGCTTGGCGACTAGCGAGGGCGCGGTCATGAGTGCGGCGACAGCATTTTTCCGTGGGTTTGATCATAGAAGACATCCGCTGCTGCTTTCGGGAGGTCCCCTGCATCGAACGTGCCACAGCAAAACATCAACAAAAGCAACGGAAGGCAGGTTTGCAATCCTGTCGAGTATCCGACATTGAGGCCGAAACCTTGCACCGGCGCCGATTTTGCACGTAATCGTACTTTCGACTTCATAGCGTTTTAGGCGCTCTTGACCCTTTCCACACGGACGTCATCGAGGAATGGCCTCGGCGCCGAGTGTCGCTCCCTTGAAAAGGAATTTCCGTTATCAAGATCCTCAGGAGGGACTATCCCGACATGGTCCTGCATTACGGCGACATGACGGATGCGACAAACCTCATCCGTCTCCGGCAGGAAACGCAGCCCGACGAAATCTACAATCTGGCTGCGCAAAGCCACGTTGAGGTCTCCTTCGAGACCCCTGAATACACCGCCAATGCCGATGCGCTCGGCACGCTGCGCTGCTGGAAACGTTCCGCGTTCTTCGTCTTGAGAAAAAAGCTTCTACCAGGCATCAACTTCCGAACTCTTTGGTTCGGTCCAGGGCGTCCCGCAGCAGGAGACCACTCCGTTTTATCCACGCTCGCCCTATGCGGGCGCGAAGCTCTACGCCTACTGGATCACCATGAGCTACCGCGAGGGGCTCTGCCGCAGCAAACTGCATGAGTAGGCTTCGAGAACCTCATGCCCAAGGCGGCCGGTGGTTTTGGACCAGACATGTTTTTTGTCGCTGTCAGCTTTTGGACATGCATCACTCATCGTCAGACGCTGGAGGACAGACTTGGCTGTCTCCCCTGCGGTAATGTTGGCGTCGGCTCATCATCTAGCATCATTTAGGCGCCGGCTGTGTGCGCGGAAGATCTACACGGCCTGACCGCCGAGTGCAGCGATTGCCTGTCGGCTCATAGCTGATCTTTTCTCCTGAAGCCGGCAATGAGAACAGGCCGTTGAGTGCGTGCTGCCGGATGCTGCTCTCGTCTCGCTAGACCGCGGATACCGCGTCACCTCCATATTTTCGCGACAGAGGTTTGGTGGCGTCGCAGGCCTTCTTGCTACATCACCGCAGTGCTCGGGAATTCGTATCTGATCCGCGTGAGGCGAAGACCTTCTCTCTCGACTGGCTCGCTGAGGCCGTCTGTCCTGCGGGCCTCGGCGATTTCTCATTTGGCATGGCGCATGCACCTCGATCCGCAAACCCGGTCATGAGGAGAAATCCGAGCTGGCCGCCACTCTACCTCCTTCAGCCACGAGGGCAGACGGGAAGCAGCGCCTTCAAATGAGGAACAAAATGACTTTGCCTCGAATCTTGCCTCTCGACCACAACCGCAGTCATGGAACCGCGTCCGCGACCATCGCCAATGATCGCGCCCCAGGGCAATTGCCCAGCGCAAAATGGCTACGCGCGATTGCGCCGTGCATCCCTTACGAGGCTACGACAGCACCTCGGAGAGCCTCGCCGCCATCATGCAGACCGATCTGGGGCCACTTGATCCAGCACTAAGGAATTTCAAAACATGCACCAAGATACCGTCCGCGGGAGAGCTTTCGCCATGCCCCTGACCAGCCCGGCCTACCCGGCCGGCCCATATCGCTTCCGCAACCGGGAGTATCTGATCATCACATATCGCACCGATCCGCAGAAACTGCGCTACATCGTGCCGGAGCCGCTTCACGTGTGCGAGCCTCTGGTCAAATTCGAGTTCATTCGCATGCCGGACTCGACGGGCTTCGGCGACTACACGGAAGGCGGACAGGTCATCCCTGTCTCCTTCTGTGGCCGCAGGGGGAGCTACACCCTCTGCATGTTTCTCGACGACCATCCGCCGATAGCGGGCGGACGCGAGTTGTGGGGCTTTCCCAAGAAGCTCGCTAGCCCAACGCTCCGAACGGAGACGGATACCCTCGTTGGCACGCTGGACTACGGGCCGGTCCGCGTCGCGACGGGTACCATGGGCTACAAGCACCGAGCCGCCGACCTCGCGAGCGTGAGGGCCTCGCTCGCTGAACCGAACTTCCTCCTCAAGATTATCCCGCATGTCGACGGCACGCCGCGCATCTGTGAGCTCGTGGAATATCATCTAGAGGACGTCCATCTGAGGGGCGCCTGGACCGGCCCGGCAGCCCTGAACCTCTGGTCGCACGCGCTTGCCCCCGTCGCCGAACTGCCGGTGTTGGAAGTAGTCTCGGCAGTACACCTCGTTGCAGATCTCACGCTCGCGCTCGGGAAGGTTGTCCACGACTATCTCGCGCAAGCCTAGCCTCGCCATCGGAAAGGAAGAAACCATGAACTTTTACAGTGATATCTCATTGAACCAACGCGATGGGGAGCTGGTGGCCGACTTCTCGACAAGGAACGCCACTGACAATCTCATACAACGTCTTTCCAGCGACCTAGCCTTAGAGGACATTCCGCCGCTTTGCGGCGAGTGCAGGCGTCTCGCGAGTAAGAGCGATTGCCCTTGCCCATCCTCCCTGCTTTTGGTGCAACATATGCTCGCTGCCGTTTACCAGCGGCTTGACGCCATTGACTGCCTCTCAGAGCAAGGCGCCATAAGACTGAAGGCTTTTACCGATTATCTGGCGGCGGTCGTTCGAATAGCTTCAGAGAGCGGCGACGCGGCACCCTGGATTGATCTAGCAACCCGGTTTAGCGCTCTTTTCGATCCCGACGAGGTTGCCCATTGAGCTCGCGCTTGTCGCTTTTCGTGGAACGAGCAGCCTCGTCGGCCGATGCGTGATCGATCGCCAACGACGTGCCGGCGCATACCCTGGGCATCAGAACTGGGGAGGACTCCGTTCTACCTTCCGCCTTGCGCATGACTGAAGAGATTTCCGGCGGGCGTCGCCTCCCG
This sequence comes from Mesorhizobium erdmanii, assembly GCF_013170725.1. Lineage (NCBI taxonomy): Bacteria > Pseudomonadati > Pseudomonadota > Alphaproteobacteria > Hyphomicrobiales > Phyllobacteriaceae > Mesorhizobium > Mesorhizobium erdmanii. The sequence goes on from NZ_CP033361.1 coordinate 6,307,431, forward strand.
AGCAATGCTTTTCATGTTCGTTACTCTTCGTAAAATCGATTATTTCGATGGAGCCCATCTACGAATGAATGCAGGCGTCACAGTAGAGCTTTGAACAGCATCGGTGCGGGTCCAAAACCGTCAGCGAGCCAAAAACAGCGGCAATGGCGGCTTTTCGACTATCCATCTCGTCACTCCGCCGAAGAGCCGCTCACGCAGCCGGCGGCTGCCATAAGCGCCCATGACTATCATGTCGGCAGACGTGTCGGTTGCGTGCTGCGCAAGCACCGTGGCCGCCGATTTGCCGGCACTTGGCAGTACGTCAACCGACACCCGAGCACCGTGCCGAGTGAGATAGGCAGCGATGTCGGCTCCAGGTTCCGCGCGGTTCCCGTTGTCGTTGGCCTTCGGATCGACCAGGGCGACACGAACTTCCTCAGCAAGGCATAGGAGACCCAGCGCTTCTCGAACCGCACGGGACGCCTCTGCTCGGGAATCCCAACCGACTAGGACGCGCCGTGGCGACAGCGTCGCCTCAGCGCCCTCCGGCACAACGAGCACCGGCCTTCCGGTATCAAACAAGCAGCCGTTGACCACAGGAGGTCCGAGATTCTCGTCGTTGAGGAGCCCCGGTCCGATGATAGTGAGGTCGGCGCAGAGCGCCCGCTGTCGTGCCACTTCACCGAGGCTGGCCCGACCGTAATAGTCGGTGTCAACGTCATAGGCGAGCGACATAGATTCCAGCAGTTTCTGAATATCTCTGGAGCGTTTTTCCAGTCTGGCCGCGTCCTGTGTAAATCGATCGATTTGCCGAAACCGATCGTTCAATCTGGTAATTGCCTGTCCACGTCCTATCGGCCACTCGGGGACACCATCCTCGATCCGCCGATGCGACATAAGGAGCGTCGGAGGGGGCATGATCAGTACGGAAAGGTACGCACCGATTTCCGCACACAAGCCGGCAGCAGTTGTGACGTCCTGATCGGAATGGTCGGCGCCGGTCAAACAGAGTACGGTTTTAAAGCCCATTTTCCTGCTTCTTCCTGAGTATTCGTTGAGGGCGTTTCAGGCCGCAAGACCGAGGAAAAGAGGGCACCACACCCGGCACTTGATTCAGCCGTCCGGCTTCTCGAGCGAGTAGCCGGCCGACCTGACGGTACGGATGACGATGCCGGTCGAGGCCGTCTCCAGCGCCTTTCTGAGCCGACTGATATGGACATCGACTGTGCGTACACCGACGTGGATATTGGCCGGCCAGGCCGCGCCGATCAACTCGTCCCGGCTGAAGACCTTGCCGGGAGCCTCGAGCAAATGCCGCAGCACGTTGAACTCGATCGGTCCGAGATGGATGTCATGGCCATTGCCGCAAACCCGGTGGGCATCGAGCTTCATCTCAAGGGTGCCACAGGAAAGCCAGCTGCCGTTTTCAATCCCGTTTGAACCCGGCTTCGGCAGCGCCAGCCTCGTCCGCAAACAATCGAGCAGCTTGGCCGGCGCCATTGGCCGTACAAAGCTCTCGTCAATGCCGGCCTTCAACAGATCGAGTTGCTGGTTCTCGGCGCCGGGCGCGATCAGGGCAATGATGGGCAGGCCGCCGGTCTGGGGCTCGCGCTTGAGCCGGGCGCAGATTGCGGACCCGGTAAGGCTCGTTGGACCGCAGTCCAGCACCACGGCCTGGAATTCCCGTTCGTCGGCCATTGCAAGTGCTTCCTTCGCGCCACCTGCCGGCTCACTGGCGAAGCCGTCCACCTCCAGTATGTGGCTGAGGAACAGATAGAACTCCGCATCTTGCGAACAGATCAGGACGAGTGGCTTCATCAGCGCTACCCCGAGAACCAAATTGGCCTCGACTGCGTCGGCCGCGTAGGCTGGCCGTCGCGGCTCCTCAAGGCCTGACATGATCCTCTTGCTCGAAAATCGGTTTCATGCCCGTGCCACCTCGGGATAGGCGTCGATGGCTGCGATAGCATCGTCGGCCAGTTTCGTACCGGCCGCGGCGACTTTGCAGAACGTCTCGAAGCCGAACCGATGGACGTCGCGCAGGGTCTTGGATAGAACGACCAGCCGCCCGGCGGTGAAAAGCACGCGCCCGAAGCCCTCATGGCTCATTTCGATCATCGGCGATGCCATCAGGCCGGAGCGCTCCTCGATCGCAAGGGCGACGGCAGTGTAAAACTTGTCGAGCCTCCACAGCACGTCCGGATCGGGATCGCCGATGATTGGAATCGTCCGGCGCTGTTCCTTGCTGACGATGAAGTCGGCCAGCAACTCGGCGTCCGCTTTGCCGTCCCACGACCCGTGGGTATCTTGAGCACGGATCAGCCGCACGAGGCATTTGACGAACGGGCTGGCAAGGGCCGCCTCGTCATCGTTGACAGCAGGGCTGATCGCGACTTCAAACATTTTGCTCTTTCCTCGTTTCAGTCCTCGTCCTCGAAGGAGGGTTTCTTTTCGGCGACACCGGCTTCGGCCAGCACCTTTCGCAGCCAGGGCGGAGGACATGTCCTCAGCATCATCTGAGTGCGCAACAGCACCTCTTGGATGGTTTGTGGCTGCGGCACCTTGATGGGATGGATTTTTGCCGAAACAACCTTGGCTGCCGAAGGCCCGCCGATGGCCAGACAAAACAGCAGGTGGCATCCCCTCAGCGCCTCCACCTTCGGCGTGATGCGGTCATCGCCCTCGGTCCGACGCTTCCCGCTCTCATCGGAAACGTCATCGAAGGCCACGGCTTCCACGAGATGCCACTCCTCGCGCGTCACGTCGTAGACAGCAAAGCGCTTGGCCGACCCGAAATGGGCATTGAGACCCTTCATGTCTTGCGTGGCGATGGCTACGCGCAATGCGCCTGCTCGTCGTTCAGGCATCGGTGCGTGAACCTCGTCAGTGACGAGTGAGAGGCGACGAACGGAGCTCATCTGGCATTTCTCGGTTACGGAATGGGTCAAGCGCCTCAGGTGTCGGCGCGCGCTGGTTGGCCTGGAAGATATTGGCAACATCGAAGATCAGGTCGCGGGTCCCCCGATACAGGATTGTGAGCTTGTGCTGGCTGCCCAGCCGGTCAAAGATCGGGAAGCCGACGCGCATGAGCGGAATCCCAAGGCGTTGCGACGCCTGGCGACCGTGGGAATGTGCTACGAGAAGATCCGCGCCCGCTGCAAGAGCTTCCAAATCGCCGAGATCGCCGATCTGAACCCACTCCGCCGGTACTTTTTGCAGAATCTTCGACATATCGGTCGTCGTGACCGCCGCCGCGATGTCGCAGCCCATGTCGGTGAAGAAGGTTGCGAGTTGATAGAGTTGGTCTGGTTCAGCAGCGATCGCAATTCTCTTGCCTCCGAAATGGAAATGTCCGTCGAGCAACGCATCCTGCAATTGCGCCCGGTGACGGCGCACCTGGGCCGGCACCGCCGCGCCCGAAACCGCCGATAGCAGCGAGACGAACCGGTCGACAGCCCTCAATCCGGTCAGCGACTGGAACACCGCGAACGGCACGCCGGTCAACCCGTGCAGCACTTTCGCAGGGTGGCGCATGTGCTCGCCGATGACGATGCATTGCGCGGCCGTGCCAAGCTCGCGGATTTCCTCGACGCTGGTGCCGCCATAGGTAGTCGTTACCCAGCGGTCGGGAACCGTGCCGTCGAGAGAGCCGGAGACGTCCGGCAGAACAACCGGCTTGAGCCCAAAGCTTTCAACCATGTCACGCAAATGCTCGACGTCAGCGACAGTGAGGTTGCATCCGGGCAGGATCGCGATCTTCTTCGGGTGCCGGGTCCGTGCGCCCGACCGTGTAATCCCTTCGATCATCGCCGCGACAGCCTTGGCCCAGCCTTCTTCGATCGCGCCGTCAAAATCTGGCGTGTTGGCCAGCACGACCTCCGTACCCGCGAGCTCTTCCACGTGCTTCAGCTTGACGTTGGCGATATCACTCGCGCAATCTTCGCCACGGGTCTCCACCAGCGCGGTCGTGCACACCCCTATCAGCTTTGGCTTTGTGCGGGTTTTGAGGTTGAGGATCGCCTCTTCCAGATGATCCGCTCCGCCGAGTATAGTTGCCACCTCGTCCATCGCCGTTGTCTGCAAGGGGATCGCTTCCTTGAAATGCCGCACGAAGAGCACGAGGGCGAAGCTGGTGCAGCCTTGGCTGCCGTGGAACAGGGGCATCGCACCGTCGACTCCAAGAAAAGCGAAGGCGGCACCCAGTGGCTGCGACGACTTCAGCGGATTGACCGCCGCTGATTTGATTTTGCGAAGGATGCGGACCATCGGATTTCCTCAACGGTTGTCGAAGCGGTGAGCCGTCGCGCCAGCGAATTCATTGAAAGCATTCACAGTCGCGGTCCCGTTCTTCGTGCTCGCCAGATCGTCCTCCAAAGCAGGCGGGCAATCCCACGGCGCCGGCTCCCGTACCTGACCCCAGATCGGGTTGTGAATGGCGAGGTCGATCTGCCGTACAAGTTCCACCATGCCGTCATAGCCGGCATAAGGATGTTGGCGCTCCTGGTTGATATCGAGCCAGGGTGTCTTGGCCTTCAGCGCGATGAATTGCGTGCGCCCGCCCGACAGCATGATGTCGGCCTTGTGGTTTGAGAGCATGGCGTAAAGATCGCGCGCTGCCATCTGCTCGAACATGTGGTTTTCGTCCTTGAGGATCCGTTTGATCCGCTCCTTGTCTTCGACCGTGGATTTCTTGACAGAGGTGCCAACGATCTCCATGCCGGTCTCCATCAGCGCGTGAACGACTGACCAGGACTTCACACCGCCTGTATTGAGCAGCACCCGCTTGCCTTGAAGCCGCCGGCGGTAGGCCTCGAGCTTCTTCCACGCAATCGCTTCCTGCTCAGCAATCAGCGTGTCTGTGCGATCGAGGATCTCCGCATCGGCGCCCTTCCTCACCAGCAGCTCAGCAATGTTGCGAAGTGCTTCCGACGTATCGGTTATGCCGTAGAAGGAGCCCTCGAAGAACGGGATGTCCCAGCGCTCCTCCATCTTGCGTGCCAGATTGATGAGTGCGCTCGAGCACACCATCATAGCCGCCCGGGCGCGGTGCGCGGATGCAACGTCAAGGTAACGCGCATCGCCCGGAATGCAGGCGCGCACCCGGATGCCGAGCCGATCAAGCAGCGGCTTCACGAGCCAGAATTCGCCCGAGAGGTTGAATTCGCCAAGGATGTTGATGTCGTAGGGCCCGGCGTCGTCGGGTTCCACCGTGCCGATGACATGATCGAGCAACGCTTCGGCGGCGAGTTTGTTGCCGAGGTTCTTGGAGCCGGCCAAGCCCGGCGCATTGATCGGCACCACGGCCAAGCCGAATTTTTCGGCCGCGCGTTTGCACACGGCCTCGATGTCGTCGCCGATCAGCGCCGTCACGCAGGTCGAATAGACGAAGACTGCCGGCGGCGCATATGTTTCCTTGATCTCGCGGATCGCCCTGAAGAGCTTCCGCTCGCCCCGCCCCATCACGACGTCGAGTTCGGTGAGGTCGGTTGTGAAGCTTGTGCGCCACAGGGTTGGCCCGGACGAAGCTGCGCCTCTGTTGTCCCAGGAATTGCCCTCGCAGGCGAGCGGCGCATGGACCAGGTGCGCAACGTCGGTGATTGGCTGCAGGACGATCTTGGCGCCGTCAAAGGCGCAGCCGCCGGCTGCCGCCCCGGGGGTCAGCGGCTTCGAGCAGCCCTCCTTGCGCGCCTTGGCATCCTTGCCGCGGTTGGTATCGCAGGCGGGCTCGTCGAAAACGTCCTGGATCTTGGCACTGAGCGAGGTCATTGCGTCAGTCTCCGAAGTCCATTGGGCAATGGACGGCCTCGACGAAAAGCCGGCACGGACTTAGCGGGTGAGGTCATAGGAATAGTCCGTCACGCCCGTTTCGCTCGTCTCGCGATCGAGCTTGTCGAATATCTTGTCGAGGATCGTCGTCAGCACGCGTAATCCACCCTGGTAGCCCATGAGGGGAAAGCGATGGTGATGGTGCCGGTCGAAGATTGGAAACATCAGCCGGATCAGCGGCGTGCCGGTGTCGCGTTCCAGATACTTGCCATAGGAATTGCCGATCAGCAGGTCCACCGGCTCTGTAAACAGCAGCGAACGCATCGCCCAGAGATCCTTGCCCGCCCAGATCTGGGCATCCTGGCCGAAGGACGAGGATGCAAGCAATTCCTTCATCTCGGCCTCCCAGGCCGATGTGCCGTTGGTCGCGAGGCAATGTGTCGGCTCGCCGCCGGTCTCCATGACGAAGCGGGCCATGGCGTAGACGAAGTCGGGATCGCCATAGATTGCGTACTTCTTGCCGTGCAGCCATGACTGGCTGTCCGCCATGGCGTCAACCAGTCGGCCGCGCTCCATCCGGATTGACTCGGGGATCTCCTGGCCGGAAATCGCCGAGACCTTCATCAGGAATTCGTCGGTCGCCTGGACACCCAGCGGATAGTGGAAGGATGCCGTCGCCTGCCCGACCTCGTTGCAATATTCCAACGTCTTGCGGGTGTTGTAATGCTGCAGCGACAGTGTCGCCTCCGCGTTGAGTGCCCCTTTCAGGTCTTCGATCTTGGTGCCACCGTCATACATGCGGTATTCGCCGTCCGACGGCGTGTCGAACTGGTCTGAGGCGTCCTGAATGACGGTATAGGTGACACCCATCAGGTCGAGGAGGCGCTTGAGTTCCCGATTGTTTCCGACGCAGAATCCGTCGAAGCCTGGAATGATGTTGATGGTCCCAGCGGCTTGCGAGCGCTCGCTGCCCTTCCAGAAATGCTCGAGCACGCCCTTGACCATGCCGTCATAGCCATCGACATGGCTGCCGACGAAGGCAGGCGTATGTGCGAAAGGCACGTCGAAGTCGCAGGGGACCGAGCCTTCGTTCTTGGCGTTCTCTATGAAGCTCCGCAGGTCGTCGCCAATGACTTCGGCCATGCAGGTGGTCGAGACGGCGATCATCTTGGGGTCGTAGAGCTTGTAGGTATTGGCGAGCCCGTCGACCATGTTCTTCAGGCCGCCAAACACTGCCGCGTCCTCGGTCATCGAGGAGGAAACCGCTGACGAAGGCTCCTTGAAATGTCGCGACAGATGCGAGCGGTAGTAGGCAACGCAGCCCTGGCTACCGTGAACGAACGACATGGTCTTCTCGAACCCCGCGGCCGCGAACACGGCACCGAGCGGCTGGCAGGCCTTGGCGGGGTTTATGACAAGCGCCTCGCGAGCGAGGTTCTTTTCGCGGTATTCCCAAGTTTTGGTCAATTCGCGTTGATCGGTGACGATCTGATCAGGGTGCGGACATTCGAAATTCAGCTTCTTCTCGGCAAGCATTTGTCTGTATTCCGGCTCGCGGAACAGGGGAGCATGGTCGAGAACTTTTTCGGCCGATTGCGGCATGGTGGTCACCTTTTCCATCTGGCCGCGCCAAGCGGCAGCACAGGGACATCGAGACGTTAAGGGGCCTCCCGCGGATCGAGTGCGCCCCAAGCATTTATCGGCCTCCCTGCCTGGCAGGGTGGCCAGTCCTCATTCGGCGGCGACCGCCCTCAGCGGCGCGTCCTTCATCTTCTTCCACGGCGCGCGGTAGAGACCCCACACCGGGTTGTTGATGGCCAGATCCATGTCTCGGGCGAAAATGGCGAAGCCGTCATAGCCGTGGTACGGGCCGGAATAGTCCCAGGAGTGCATCTGGCGGAACGGGATGCCCATCTTCTGCACCGGGTACTTCTCCTTGATACCGGAGCCAACGAGATCAGGGCGGATGCCTTCGATGAACTTCTCCAGCTCATAACCGGTGACGTCGTCATAGACGAGCGTGCCATTCTTCACGTAATGGCCGGTGCGCTGATAGTCGTCGTTGTGGGCGAACTCGTAGCCGGTGCCAACGATCACCATACCGAGGTCCTCGTAGGCAGTGATGACGTGACGGGGGCGCAGGCCGCCGACATAAAGCATCACCGTATTGCCTTCGAGGCGCGGTCGGTACTTGGCGATGACGGCATCTACCAAGGGCCGGTACTTGGCGATCACCTTTTCGGTCTTCTCCTCGATTTCCGGACCGAAATGCTTGGCGATGTTGCGCAGGGAGGCCTCGATCTGGGAGGGTCCGAAGAAATTGTATTCCATCCAGGCGATGCCGTATTTTTCCTCCATATGCCGGCAGATGTAGTTCATCGACCGGTAGCAGTGAATCAGGTTGAGCTTGGCCTTGGGCGCGCGCTCTATCTCGGCGAGCGTGGCGTCGCCCGACCAGTTGCCGACCACCCGAAGCCCAATCTCCTCGAGCAGGATTCGCGAAGCCCAGGCATCGCCGCCAATGTTGTAGTCGCCGACGACGTTGACGTCGTATGGGCCGGACTCGAACGCGACATCGTTCTTGTCGAAGACCCAATCGCGGATCGCATCATTTGCAATGTGGTGGCCGAGCGATTGTGAAACGCCGCGGAAACCTTCGCAGCGCACCGGTACAATCGTCTTTTCGTGCTCCTTGGCCTTCTTGCGCGACACAGCCTCGATATCGTCCCCGATCAGCCCGATCGGGCATTCGGACTGCACCGAGATGCCGCCATTGAGCGGAAACAGGCCCTCGATCTCGTCGATGACCTTTTCCAGCTTCTTGTCGCCGCCGAAAACGATGTCCTTCTCCTGGAAGTCGGAGGTGAACTGCATTGTCACGAACGTGTCGATGCCCGTCGTGCCGACGTAATAGTTGCGGCGTTGCGACCAGGAATAGTGCCCACAGCCGACCGGCCCGTGCGAGATGTGGACCATATCCTTGACTGGACCCCACACCACGCCCTTGGAGCCGGCATAGGCGCAGCCGCGGATCGTCATCACGCCCGGAATGGATTTGATGTTCGATTTAACATCGCATTCGGAAAGGCCCTTGTCCTCCCCACCGGCCTCGTCCTTGCTCGTTGCGACACTGAGGTGCTTCTTGCGACGCTTCGCCGCCTTGTCTGGATATTGGGACAGCACGTCCTCGATAAGCTTCGCATGCAAAGCGCCGTCATTCTCATAGTCGAGGCCCATGGGACCTGCCCCTTTCAAGGTTCGGGTAACGCCTCGCCAACGAGGCCTTGCTTCGTAGAAAGGGGCGCCAGGTCACGCTCGGCGCCCCCTGTCGGTAGCGGCGGTTACTGAGCGACGGCCAATTTCGCTTCCTTGGCCTGAAGCTCGGCAAGCATTTGCTCGTCCGTCTTCATGATGCCGAAGTCGAGCAGCATATCCTCGAGCTCCTCCATGGTGATTGGGGTCGGGATGGTGCCCTGGCCCGAATTGACATGGATCTTCTCGGCCAACGCGCGGTACTCCCCTGCCTGTTTGGAGTCCGGCGCATACTGGATTACCGTCATCTTTCTCAGTTCGGCGTGCTGGACGATGTTGTCGCGCGGCACGAAGTGGATGAGCTTGGAATTGAGCCTGGCGGCCAGCGCCTCGGAGAGGTCGAGCTCGCGGTCGGTCTGGCGCTCGTTGCAGATCAGCCCGCCGAGCCGCACGCCACCCGAATGGGCGTATTTCAGGATACCCTTGGCGATGTTGTTGGCGGCATAGAGCGCCATCATCTCGCCGGACATGACGATGTAGATTTCCTGGGCCTTGTTTTCGCGGATCGGCATCGCGAAGCCGCCGCACACCACGTCGCCCAACACGTCGTAGGAGACATAGTCGACATTGTCATAGGCGCCGTTCTCCTCGAGGAAGTTGATCGAGGTGATGACGCCGCGGCCGGCGCAGCCGACACCCGGCTCGGGGCCGCCGGACTCCACACACTTGATGTCTTTGTAGCCGATCTTGAGCACGTCCTGGAGTTCAAGGTCTTCCACAGAACCTTCCTGGGCGGCGAGATGCAGAACGGTATCCTGCGCCTTTGCGTTCAGGATCAGGCGGGTGGAGTCGGCTTTGGGATCGCAGCCGACGATCAGGATTTTCTGTCCGAGGTCGACTAGGGCGGCTAGCGTATTTTGGGAGGTGGTGGACTTGCCGATGCCTCCCTTTCCGTAGAATGCGATCTGACGCAGACCTGACATGTTGCTTTCCTTCCTTCTTTCCATCCATAGCGGTTACCGCGACTTCAATGCCGGTCGGCAGATCCCGCCGCCTCGCACCGATCGTTTCAAAACTCGTGCCAATTTGGCCGGCTGGATCGAAGAAGAAATTTTATGATTGCTTTTCAGCTGTTTAACATTTGGCAAAAATATTAAATTGGCTAAATAAACTTGTGTCGCGGGCCCGACAAAGGCGACAGGAGATGTCGGATGCCGTTGGTCGGCCGCGGAGCCCGGAAGAAAGCTAGTTGTCAAAATCTGATGAAGTAGATGCCCCCTCGCGTCTTCACCCCGACTTGGTCGGTTTGCCCGTCGAGGTTGTAGCTGCGGCCATCGGGCGCCAAGTCGGATAATTTCGCGGGTCAGGCCTGGACTCAAGCAAGGGTCGTATGGCAGCCACAGCGGTCTGGTCGCTGAAAAGGGGTGGAAAGGATCAGAATTGTTCAGAAATCGATCAAACGTGCGAGGCTTATAAGACCAGGATCAATTCCCAGCTCCGACATTGGAGCCTGCGCCGCCGCTGGATTACTGTGATAACTAACCTTCCACGTCACCGTTGTTGCGTCGATGTGCTTGGTTATTTCCTCGAGATATGGCGCGTCCACCTCAGAAAGGGAGTGTCCCATCACGAGGATTCGACGCACTGATCTCAGGCTATGGAAGAACGGCTGCTGCTGCAGGATGATTTTGTGGGTCGGCTTGAACGTCGCCGAAAAATAGTCGTCGACGATCCTGTTGCCCTCAAGGACGCGTGTGTCCGCAGCCTCGACATCAACGCCGTGATTGAGGGAGTCCGCCAAAGTGCGCTGCCATGCATGGCCGAGCACGAGTTGGTCAGCAGAGCTACTGGCTTGCCCGTGAATGTGCAGAACCTGGCTATCGGCAATTCCATAGGCCTTCTGAAGTGTCGGCGTATAATTGAAGTTGAGATAACGCGCGGTCGGGTCGAGCGGTAAAGGTTTGCCGGTGAATGAATTGGCTGCGGGGATGCGAAGCTGTCGAATCCAATCGGCGAACCGTGCCCGCATTGTAGAAGAAATAGCCTCGACGACGCGGTTCAGTTCATACTGATAGTCGTGATGGCCTGAATCACTCCAGTCCTCCGCTCCATAGGACATGAGAAATTGAGAGGCATAGTCAATAACCGTGTCGACATCGAAGTCGGCCAGCCTCGCCTCGAATTCCCACCAGAACGCGTCGTCGACTGCAAAATATGTCTCGACTTCGCGATAGGTGGCCAGATCAACTTGCTTGAGATATCGGCCGAAGTCCAGGTAATCCGATGGAATATCGTGATAGCGGTCAAAGCCATTGCCGATGATGTATAACGTGTCGCTCATCAGCCTGCTTTATTCCAGAGTTACGCTGAAGCTCGGATATGGCTTTCGAAATGCAGTAAGGACGCGATCGCGGGCGCGGTCCATTTCCCGGGCAGCGGCATCGGTCAACATGAAGGTCGGACAGGACGGATCGCCACAGCCGCACGGCCTGATCGCACCGGTTGAAAGCAAGGTTTTATAGCGGCGACGAAGGTGATCTAGTTCACGCACCGTCGCTTCGAGGGCCGATCGGACGCTTGGATCACGGATGTGATGCAACAAGGGAAGGCGATGGATTTCTACGCCTTCACGGGTTTGCCAGATGCCGGTGCTCAGCACGCGAATGGTGTCTTCGACGGCCTGTAGGAAGGCTGGAAGGTTACTCTCCTGCTGAAAGGGTGTTCGAAAGGCCGGTCTATCGAAGGCCCGCGCAAGCATCGCCAGTGTCTGGTCATCGGTAATAGCCGAGAACCGGTCAACGAAGTCGCGCAGTTCAGCCGCGGTGTCGGGAAAGGGGACCCCTTCGACCAGACGTCGAAGGAGGAACTCGGCGCGGAGCCTCAGATGTTCTTCAAACTCTGAGCCCGACCAAATCGTGACGCGAGCCACTCCCAGCTTGTTGGCCGCAGCTTTCACTTCGTCCCGCCGCTGAGCGGAGACGCTGCATCGACAAACAAACTTAAAGGTCGCCGGGCGCCCGAAGGCAGCACCGATTGCCGCTGACATATCCTTCTCGGCCTTTGTCTGAGTAAGACTTGCGCGGTTTACGCATTGAATGACAGTCCGTTCGTCCGGCCGGTCGTCGAATGGCCGAGTGCCGACGATGTCTCGCCCTTGGTCGCTGCCGGTCTGGCCGTACCATGCGAGGTCGGTCCATCCCTCACAGAGGTGATAGGCAAAGACAAGTCGTTCGAACTCGGACCCACTGAAATCCTCGAAATGAATCGGTCGAACTGTCTGGGCGATACTCATAGAGATCCTTTCCTGGGACGCACGCCCCTAGCCAGGAACCTCACAGCAGATTGTCCGATTGCTGCGCATGTGCAGGGTCGGGCGGGGGCACAAACTGGTCGATGTTTTTCAAAAGGCAATGTGTGTCGCTATTTCTCGGCATCAAGCCAATTGCTTCCTGTTCGGAGATCGGCTGGACCCTCGGAGTCTTTTGGGATCTGGAGGGAGATGCGCCAATCGTTCGTTTTTCACCGGCGCGAGGCGAATTCGACGCGCTGGATCGCGGCCATCTCGTCGGATGCGTACTCGACCTTGTGCGCCGCATCGAGAGTGATCTGCTCGGCCTCTATCCAAAGCGCGACCGTCAGTAGGACGTCACCGAGCACGCAGGGGCCGTCGGCGGTGGTGAGGGTGACTGAGCCGGGATAAGGAAAGCATGCGCTGCGGAACGCAGGCGGTTGCGCCTTTTGAATGCCGTCAAACGGATCTGCAGCCCCTTGGATTTGGTGCCACAGATCAGTTAAAGACCAAGTTGTGTCGGACTCGGTGTTGCGAAAGATCGGCGCGAGCGGATCAGTATCCTCCGGTAAAGTAAAATCCACGTCCTGCGTACTGGGAACTTTCCAATCGAGCGAACGGAACCTCCGGATGCCGATCCGTGCAATGCCGCAGGCCCTATGCCAAAAGAGCACAAAGTCCAGTCGCAACAAGATCGAGTTGATTTCCGCAACCGTAATTTCCGAAATTTTCCGCAGGGAAATGCCCGCATGAGACGCGGCAATCTGAGCCTCCGGGGAAAAACCAGATGCAGTGACGGCAATGGTTCGATCCGCGCCAATCGAAGACTTCTTTGTGGCTAGCTGCTCGATCCAGGTGACATCCTGCAGTCTTGATCTGCGTCGACATTCGATCGTGACAAGCATTTCGGTCGTGCCGACTTTGGCACGAATGCTGGCATCCACTTCCCTCAGCCGACCTGTGAGCCTGCAACGCAGACGATCCGGTGACTTGACGATCAGCCCCCGGGGGCCTGCGTCGGCCTCGATCCGCGCGATCAGGCGTTCGAATTCGCGCCATTCGGGATCCCGATGTCGGTTCGCGGTCATTCTTTTGGACCGCCTTTTGTCCCGGCATTCAGGAACATTGGGAAGAAGCTGATCTGCTTCTTCATTTTGATGACGTCATCAACGCCAATCGTATTGGCCTTCCGTCGCTCCCCGCCGGCGGGCGTTATCACCTCAAGGTCTGGGTTTTCGATGATCGCTGCATGGACATCGTCGGCGTGCGCCGGGGTAATGTTGTATATGCTTTCGTAGAAGTCCATGACAGGCATGGCGTCTCCGCATTCCATGATCAGGCGCGGAATGTCTCCGAGAAGCTGGTTCTTTGCCGATACGCGACCGCTGATGTCGAAGAGGTAGAGCATGCCTTCATCATGCTTTGGATCGTAGGAGAGCATGTTGAGGCCGGATCGACCGAAGTGTGCCTGTAAGCTGGCGTTGTCGTGAAGAATGTTGTTGTAGACCTGCCTTGCCCGATAGGCATTCGCAAAGTGGATCAGCCAGTACCGCCATCCGCCGGGATTATTGATCGAGAACGGGCTGACATAGGGGGCGCACAATCGGAAAGCGTCAAAGACGATTTTCTCGGCTGTGCCGAGCCAGTCCTTTTGGCTCATTAACGCATCGAGCGCCTGGATATCGTTGCTCGTCAGCCCGAGATGATCGAGCTGGGCGCGAAGCCGCTCCGGTTGGTCCTTTTGAAGGAATGCGAGCAGCGAACTGATGACGAAGGTGTAGAAAATCTCAGCCGCGGGATAAGAGTGCATAATGTCGAGGATGGTGTTTCGCTCGACATGGCTGTGACCGCATTGATCGAGGTTGAAGATGACGCTCCGATAGCGGCCTTGCCCCAACAGGCTCTTGATATCGGGATAAGCGGCTTCGAAGAACTCGTTCAGATATTCGACCCGCAGATGCAGCTTGGGGCAGCTCTGGCTAGCCTCTGCTTGCATCGGTGCGACATGCGTCTTCAGAAGTTCGATCGCATCGCGGTTGGCGTCGTTGAATACGAGGAGGCATTCGACTTCGATAGCGCCAAGCCCTTGGACGGCGCGCTGCGTGTTCACAGCCTCGACTGCTCGTTTTAATTCTTCGATGAAAATCAACGGCGATCCAGGTGAGCCGCACTGGTAGCGCCCGCCGCCAGCGAAACCGTCGACGATCGCGAGGCGAAATCGCTCCTGCTGAGGCAGCCTACAGCGGACCGTCAGGTAGTCGAATACATATTCTCGCAAAATTTTATGTTTGCGGCGAGAGTGTTCCTCCAGCTTTGCTCCGTCGGCCCATTCATATCGTTTTTCGACCACTTTGCTCCCCCCGACGGATGTTGTTCTACATTGTAACCGTGCCTTGCTGGGTGGTCGGCATCTCGTCCCAGGTCCGGCCCCGATACTCGCGCCCGTTGGCCTTCTTGGAACGCTTTTTGTTATCCTTGCCCCAGGTTCCCCACTGCTTGAAGAAGAAGGCGGTACCGGCCGCCAGGCATTGGCCGTAAATTTCGTCGATCCATTCTTCCCTGATCGGTCGAGCGGATTTGCCGCTTTCACCGCCCACGATGGCCCAATGGATGTCGCGGAGGTCGACGGCGCCAACCGATCCAATGAGAGGCTCAAAAGAGATGAAGCGAATGGCTGCGGGCGCCTGGCGGAGATAGTCGACTCGACTCACGACGTTCGCGTCTTCAATGCTAGTGCCCAGCCAGACATTGGGCAGGATGTCGCCCAACTGCGAGGCGACGAGAGCTGCCATTCGCTCGGGACGCTTAGTAAGGATTTGATAGTTGTGGCGCGGGGTCTCGCGCATGACCTTCCAGACCTCAAGGATGAATTCGTCGCTGACACCCTCGTGGAAGAGGTCGCTCATAGAGTTTACGAAGATTTTCCGCGGTTTCTTCCATCCGTAGGGCATGGCCAGCGCTTTGCGGTCTTCCCGCACGACGCCATTCCACACCGTGCGCTTTCCCGTCTTACGGGTAAGTCCCGCATATTTTGCGATGCCCATGGCCTCAAGGCGTTTGGCCATTTCCATAGCATAACAATGGGTGCAGCCTGCGGTGACGATGGAGCATCCTGCGACGGGGTTCCAAGTGGAGTCTGTCCACTCTATCTGAGTTTCAGCCATCTTGCCCTCCCGAGTATTCCTTGATCCGACGCCGCATCAGACCGCTCCGCGTATCGGATTGACGACCTTGAGCCCGGCAAAGTCTTTTTCGTTATCCGTTACCAGCACGCACTCGTTCGCTCCGGCGACAGCGGCGATGCTCATGTCGAGCCCGCTGCGCGGCTTGCCGGCCGCCTTTCCTCCTGCCATCAGCCGCGCCCAGATCAGCCCTGCCTTGTCGTCGAACGAAAGGATGCGGCCCGCAAACAGCGCCTGCGGCCCCTCGGGCCCAGAGAACCACTTGTCGAGTGCGTCGCGTTTTTTCCCGCGTGGCTTCTCCAGAACCCCGCGAAGAATTTCCGCAACGGTCAGCGAAGCGATGAACAAATCCTCGTCACGCTGTCTCGACATCCATGCCAGGAGCGATTCCGACGGCTGCGATTTCACGACATTGCTGATGATGTTGGTATCGAGGAGGTAGCGTGTCACAGGTCGATCTTGCGTCCCTCTTCATGGGGGCGGGAAAGATCGAGGTCAGCTCCCACCAGCGGCGAACGACGCAATGCGGCGAGAATCCCGCCAAGCTTGGGTGGCTCGCCGGCGATGGTCTGGCTGACAGCAGCGCGCAGGCTAGAGGCATCCGGTCCATCTTCGGCCAGGCGGCGAGCCAAAGATCGAATGAGGTCGCGATCGGCATCGCGGCCAAGCACCTCGAAGCGCGCCAAGCCGCGCTCGCTGAGGCGAGATCGATAGTTTTGAATGGCGCGTTTTTGCGAGCTGCCCATAGTTACCTCCGACTTATTTCCAGTAATATAACCAGAATGCTGGGTTTGATCAAGGTGCAGGCAGTCCGGGCAGTGCGCTCTTTCGGTTGAATGGCATCGGTGGACGCGTGATATATGTTACGCGACGGTACTTGTTGACCAGCGTCGAGCAGCCGCCGGCCGACGCGAGGTGTAAAGATCGTCCGATCTGGTGCCGATGGTTGGCGAAACCTCAAAAAAATGTTTCCGGCAATTTTCCCTTTGAATCAGGGGCGTAACTTTTTTACGGCCTCAGCGTCGGATTTTTTGCGCTGACAAGAGAAATATCTCGGCGCCGACCAGAGGGCGTCGGCCCCAGGACCGGCGAGGCTCGTTTGGCGAACGGCGCGAAACAGGGATTGGTCGATTCGCGCGGCGATGATTGACCACAACGCCTGCTGGACGGGTTCCGCGTGCAGGTGCCCTTCTGGGAGAAGGCGACGGCCATCCATGTCTTCTGCCTGCAGGAGCGCCGGCGCGGCGATCGCTTTGCTCGTCACTGGCACGATGAATTTCGCGGATCAAAATTACAAACTTCGCCAATCGGCGCGCTGCGGCCGGGAATGCTCGATGCGCTGATGGCGGTAGAGCCAAGCCTCGCCGATCAGCGCGAACAGGTGGTGCGCATGTCGGCGGCGCTCGCTGTCGGCGGGCCGCTCGCCGACCTGGATCTGGCGAGCCTCGGTGGACGCGACGCGTCGCCTCTCCATCTTAATCTGTTGACGCCGCACTCGGCAAAGAGCTGCGAATATGATGTCGTGATCATGGTGGGACTCGATCTGGGCGGTTTGCCCTGGCGCAACGAGCAGCCGGCGGCGCGACGCGAAAGCCGACGGCTGTTCTATGTTGGCCTGACGCGGGCCCGCGACGAGATCCATATGCTGTATTCCGGTTACGTCGATACCGGCCGCGGGCGAAGGTTCGGCACCCCGCTACGTGCGAGAGCGCAGCCGTCGACAAGTATGGAGATCAGCTTGCTTTGCACTGGGAAACCGTTATTTGAGGGTCGGGTCGAGCTTATCGCGCAACCAATCGCCGAGGACGCTAACGGCAACGGCCGTCATGACAATGACAAGGCTTGGAGCGAGCAGCATCCAGGAGGCGCGGGTGATATACTCGCGGCCTGCCGCGACCATGACACCCAGACTGGTCATCGGCGGCTGGACGCCGAGGCCGAGGAAGGACAGTCCGCTTTCCACCAGGACGATCTCCGGAAAGGTCACCGTCGCCGCCACGAGAAGCGTCGCCGCACTGTTGGGCAGGATATGCCGCAGATAGACACGCAGCGGATGGGCGCCGAGCTGGCGCGTTGCGCTCGCATAGCCCTGCGCGCTGGCGGTGATTGCCAGTCCTCGTGCCAACCGCGCATTCCGCTCCCAGCCATAAAGTCCCATCAGGGCGACGAACAGCGTCAGCGAATTACCGAAACAAGCGAGCATTGCCAGCGCCACGATCAGAAACGGTAGCGAAGCCTGTACGTCGATCATTAGCAGCAGGGCATGCTCGACGAGCCCGCGGAAATACGCGGCGATGAAGCCAATCCCGGTACCGACCAACACGCTGATTGCAGTGGCGCCGAAGGCGACCAGCAAGCTGGTGCGGATCGAGTAGAAAAGACGCGAGGCCACGTCACGGCCCAGATCGTCGGTTCCCAGGACGTGTAGCATCGTTCCGCCAAAGCCGACGGGCGGCGCCAGGCGATGGCGCAGGTCGATAGAAGTAATCTCATAAGGAGCCATTAGCGGCGCGGCGAGCGCCGTGAAGAGCATGAGGAGAACCCAACCGCCCGCAAGGAGTGTCGGCAGGTCCACCGAGCGAGCCGTCGGACGGTTGGTTTCTACAGTTGCCGTTTTCATTGCGATCCTGAGTTTGTTCCACGCAGGCGCGGATCGAACACGCCATAAAGCAGGTCCATCAGCAGGTTGGCCGACGTCATGGTCAGCGCCACGAGAAGGAGGATGACCTGAACCACGGCGAGATCACGGTTCGCAACCGAAACCACCAGCAATTGGCCGATGCCGGGCCAGCCGAAGACGCTTTCCACCAGTACGGCGCCCGCGACCTGCCCGCCGAGCATCAGGCCGAACAGCGTCAGCACAGGAATGATCGCATTCGGAAAGGCATGGTGGCGAACCACCTGCCGCCACGTCACGCCCTTGGCGCTGGCCGCCACGATGTAGAGCTGCGACAGAACTTCGATCATGGCGCTACGCGTGAAGCGCGCGATAATGGCCGCCCCGCCCAAACCAAGCGTGAGCACCGGCAGTACGAAGCTTTCCGGCCGATCCGCGCCGCCGGACGGGAACAGGCCGAGCGTCACGGAAAAGATCAGGATCAGCAATAGCCCGAGCACGAAGCTTGGCACGGTGAAGCCGAACACGGTCAGCATCATCACCGATCGGTCGACCCAGGTGTCGCGATGCATGGCGGCGTAGGCGCCAACCGGAATGCCGATCAGCATCGTGAGCGCCAGTGCCGGCAGCATGAGCGCCAATGTCAGGGGCACGCGCTCGAACACAAGCTGAAGGGCCGGTTTTCCAGCCAGCATGGAATTCCCGAAATCGCAGTGGAGTGCCGCCAGGACATAGCGGACATATTGCACATACAGAGGCCGATCGAGCCCCCAATGCCGGCGAAACGCCTCAAGATCCGGGGCGCGGGCGCTGGGACCGAGTATCTGCAGCGCCGGGTCTCCAGAGGCCCGCAGCACCACGAATGTAAAGGTCACCACGATCAGGATCGACAGGCCGGCACGCAGGATCTTGGGGCCGGCGAAACGAAACACAGCACTCATCAATGCCTCACCAAATGGCAGGCGACCTGCCGTTCCGTTCCTAGCGGCAGGAGTTCGGGCAGGCTCTGGCGGCAAACGTCGCGCGCAAGTGGACAGCGTGGATGAAACGGGCATCCGCACGGCCTATCGGTGGGGCTCGGCGGCTCGCCTGGCAACGCCACATAATGATCGAAGCCGCCCGGAAGCCTCGGCATGGCCGAGACGAGCGCCTGCGTATAGGGATGGGCGGGTTGGTCGATAATGGCGTCGGCGCGCCCCTGCTCAACGACGCGGCCAAGATACATGACGACGATCCGGTCGCTGACATGGCGAACGACCCGCAAGTCATGGCTGATGAACAAGAGGCCGAGCCCGAGCTCCTGCTGAAGATCCATGAGCAGATTGACGATTTGCGCCTGGACGGACAGGTCGAGCGCCGAGACCGGCTCATCGCAAACCAGAAGCGAGGGTTTTGGCGCCAGCGCCCGCGCAAGCACGACGCGTTGGCGCTGGCCGCCGGAAAGCTGATGCGGATAGAGCACGCCATGGTCTTCGCCGAGGCCGACGCCGTGGAGAAGCTCCGCCACACGTTGCTTGCGGCTTGCCGAATCGCCAATTCCGTGAATCGCCAGCGGCTCGGCGATGAGAGCGCTGACAGTCATTCGGCGATCAAGCGCTGCCAAGGTGTCCTGAAAGACCAGCTGCATTTGGCGCCGCTGCGCGCGCCACCTGTTGCTGTCGATGCGCGGCAGCGGCAAACCCTGAAACAGCACACCTCCGCTGTCCGGCGGCTCCAGACCGAGCGCAATACGGCCGGTGGTGGACTTGCCGCATCCGGATTCGCCGACAATGCCGGTCGTCCGGCCCATCTCGACATCCAGCGACACGCCATCGACTGCTACAAGATATTTCCGCGGTCCGTAGAGTGGCGAGCCGAGCGGAAAGCGACGGGTGATCTTGTTAAGACGCAGCAGGGTCATTGATACGTGCCGGCGTCCAAACGAAGGCAACGCACCGAATGCCGCGCGGCGACCTGCCGCGGTTCCGGTCGGCTCGTGCGACATACCGCGATCGCGTGCCGGCAGCGTGGCGCATAGGCGCATCCCGGCGATAGATGGCGTTGTGGCGGCGCGCCGGCAATGGCGGTCAACCGCATGCGCGGACCGTGCGAGGGCGGAATGGCACCGATCAGGTCGCGTGTATAGGGGTGCTGCGGCGCGGTCAGAAGCGTGTGTTTCGGTGCCGTTTCGACGATCTGGCCCGCATACATGACGCATGCCCGGTCACAGACGGCCGCCACCGCGGCGAGATCATGGCTGATCATGACCAGCGCCATGCCTGTGTCGCGTTGAATATCTTTGAGCAGCAGCAGGATCTGCGCCTGCACGGTGGTGTCGAGCGCGGTCGTTGGCTCGTCGGCGATCAGCAGTTCGGGCCGGCCGGCGAGCGCGATGGCAATCATCATCCGCTGGTTCTGGCCGCCCGACAGTTCGTGGGGGTAGGTGTTGAGCCTGCTTGCCGCAGCGGCTATCCCGACCTGGTCGAGCAGGCGGCAGGCCTCGGCACGGGCGGCGGCACCGCTGAGGCCACGGTGCAGGCGAAGCGCTTCGGTGATCTGCGCGCCGATGCGATGCACCGGGTTCAGCGCGCTGGCCGGATCCTGGAAGATCATGGCGATACGTCCGCCGCGCACCCGATCCAAAACGGATTGTCGTGCGCCCACAAGATCGAGATTACCAATCCTGGCCTCGCCCCCGATCTCGGCGGATTTCGGCAGCAGGCCAAGAACCGCCCGCCAGGTCACGGACTTGCCGCAGCCGGATTCGCCGACGATACCCAAGGCCTCGCCTTTGTTCACAGCGAGATCGACACCGTGCAGCACAGGCACATCGCCGAACGCCACCCTCAAGCCAGCAATGCTGATGGCAGGTTTGGTGGCGGAAGCCCCGATGCCATGAGCCGGCAACAGCGCGGCGCCCGCGCTGTTCTGGAAAGACTTATGCAGCATGGAACTCAGGCCACCGGCTCAGGCGGCATCTTCGGACCGAGATACATTTGCGGCAACGGGTTGGGCTGCCAGCTGACATCCGCCTTCTGCCCATAGATGAAGGGCATGGAGTGCAGCGGCGTGATGCAAGGGTCCTCGATCTCGACAATGTCCTGCATCCGTTTGAAGGACGCCTGGCGCTTGGCGAGATCGGTCGTCGTTTCAAGCTCGTGACCGAGCGCGTTGAATTCGGCATTGGTCCAGCCACCTGTCGACTGGAGGTCATTGGTCGGACCGATAATCTGCCACAACATGGAAACGGGATCGGCGTAGAAGGCGCCGCCGGACGTGTCATTGATGCCGCCAATGTCGCCGACCTGCGTCCAGTTTTCACACATGATCAGCTTGACGTTGATTCCGGCAGCCTTCCACATCTCGACAAGCGCCTGGTTCTCGGCGAGCTGCATCGGATAATAGGTGCCGACGGAAGGGTATGGGATTTCCTCGCCTCTGTAGGATGATTTGGCGAGCAGTTCCTTGACCTGCGCCGGGTCATAGGACACCCCCTTGCGGTTGGGGTCGTTGATCTCGCCGAAGATCGGTAGCTGCCAGCTGGTCAGCGCTTTCGCCCGGCCGTCCCAAAGGCCGTCCGCCAGCGCACCGCGATCGATAGCGAGTGCGAGTGCGCGACGCAGATCGACATCTTTCAGGATGGGAGTCCTGAGTGGAGCAAATGTGAGAAAGCGGAACCACATGGCTTCGCCACCAACAATCGAGAGGCCGTTGACTCCCTCAATTTCGGCAATGTGGTCCGGAGTGATGTCTGTGACGATATCGTAATCGCCCGACTTCAGTCCGGCGATGCGCGCGGCGATTTCCGGCAGCCGCTTGAAGCGGATCGAGGCAAATGGCGGCTGACCTCCCCAATATTCGTCGTGCGCCACCAGCGTGATCTCGTCGCCATTGCGAACCTCGCCGATCTTGTAAGGGCCGGTGCCGATCGGCTTCGCCGCCCAGGCGTCATAGCTGCTTGCGCCAGCCCGTGCCCTGGCGCTGATGATCTGCGTGCCCCAGGCGCCGAGCCGCTGGGCAAAGACCGGATCCTCTGTCCTGGTGATCAAACGGACAGTGCGGTCATTGATCTTCTGAACATCGGCGAGCGAGGAGAGGAAGTTGGCAAACACGGCCGCGCCCGGCGCATTTTCGCCGCGCAGACGATCCGGCCCGAGCGAGAAGACAACGTCATCCGCCGTCATTGTGGAACCGTCATGAAACTTCACATTGTCGCGCAACCTGATCTCATGGATCGTGGCGTCAATTTGCTTCAATGATGTCGCAAGCGCGAAATTCAGGCGAAAATTGTCGATGTAGTCGGTCCGTAAAAGCTGATCGAAAATGCTGTATTGCACCCGCCAGGAAACGTTGGCGATGGAGGAGCCGTCCACCGGTTCCAGAATTGTGCGCAGGTCCTGAACGGCAATATTGAGGTTCGGCCGCCGGGCGGTTGCTGCCATGATCGTGTTCGGCAATGCTATCGCGCCAGCCGCCATGGCGGTCATGCCGAGAAATCTGCGACGTGTCGTTTGCATCCAAATCCCCTCTCTTTCAGTCGGGATGACAATCGGAGCGAACGAAATCCGCTCCCGAGACGGGCTGAGACATAGCGCGGTTATGTGACGGTTTTTTGCAGGTTTGAGACGGATTGTGTTGGTTCTTGAAATCAAACGGAAAAAAATCTTTCACGGTTGGGGCAGCCTGCTGGCTGAACGCAGATGATCAAGTAGAGACCGGTGCGGGGTTGTGACGGTTTTGCGGATATAGAACTTCAACACCGGCGGCCTCGATCTTGTCCAGCATGTCCGATGCAGGCTTCCGGTCGGTGATAATCGCGGTGATCGCCGAATAGGGCAGGATGCGGTAGCGCGCCGACAAGCCGAATTTGCTGTGATCTGCGAGAATGACAATTTTCCGCGCTTGCTCGCAGAGCGTCGCAGCAAGCTCCTGTCCGACCTGTTCATGGTCGAAGACGCCATTCGGATGCACCGCGTTGACGCCGATGAATGCGATGTCGATCTGCTGTTCGCGGAGTGTACGCAAGGCGGTGAATCCGGTTACGGTCCGGAAATCGACATTGAAATCGCCTCCCAGCATGACGACGCGATGCCGATGGCCTTCGGCCGCGGCTATGGCAGTATCGACCATGTTGGTGACGACGCGCATTTCTGGGAGGGCCGATATGCGGCTGGCCAACGACAGAATGGTGCTGCCGCCCCCGAAAAAGAGATTCTGACCGGGCTTCAGAAGACCCAGGGCGATCTCAGCGATGGTGCTTTTTTCCGCGCGCTCGGAAACAGCTCGCGATGAGATGGCCAGCAACTTGGGCCGTTGCGTTGCGACCGCGCCGCCATGGACACGTGCGACCAAGCCATCCTGCTCGAGCCGTTTGATATCCCGCCGCGCAGTCTCTTCTGAAATATTGAACCGCTGCATCAAATCTCGGATGCGCACTTCGCCATTCGCCTGGACGATTTCTACGAGCCTTTTATGACGATTGTAACTAAGCGACATGCTTCTCTCTCTCGCGGCATTCGAAAAAAGACCATTCAGTTCACTGCGCAAATGTCACGCCAGGGCGTCACTCTCACAGGCCGTTGAGCGGCTTAAGGTGCGCCGCAGAGCTTTTGCCAGCCTTTCGTTTTCCGTCCGACTTCGAACCGTCAGGCGCAGATATCGATCTGCTTCGTTCATGGCTTGATAGCCGCATTCTCTTACGAGGACGGATTCGAATAGAACGAGGCGGCGCTTGAGTTCGGCAGCGGATACCGAATTTTCAGGCAGCCGGCACAAGATGAAATTCGTTTGCGAAGGTACGACGTCGAGGCCCGGTACCGTCCGCAGCTCCTCGATGAACAGCTCTCTATCTTCTCGCAACATCTCTAGACTGTGTTCCAATTCCTCTGCAAATTCGGGAAGCAGGAACAGTGTGTATTCCGCAATGCCGTTAATGTTCCACAGCGGCAGTTTCCGGCGCACGGCGGCAACGAGGGTGGGATCGCCAGCCATGAGATAGGCGAGCCGGATTCCGCCAAGTCCGAAGACCTTTCCAAGGCTCTTCACCACGATCAAATTGGCACAGGACGGAACCAGATTCTCAACGCTGTTTGGTCGGCCATCAGCGGGAAAATCAATGAACGATTCATCCACGATCAGCCGTCGCCCTCGAGATCCTAGGGCCTCCGCCAGCCATGCCACGTCAGCATGATCAACAAGTCGACCGGTCGGATTGTTTGGATTTACAACGATTGCCGTATCCGCGCCTGTCGCCAGTACGAATTCCAGGAAGGCTCGAACGTCGAGATCGAAATAGGGCGGGGTGAGGACGAAGTTGTTCTTTTGTTCGTCATCGAGAGGTGTTTGAAAGCCGGCGAACGTCGGCACGGGAATCGCGATTGTTGGGTTCAGCGTTGAATAGAGCGCCTGGATGAGGTCGGTCGCCCCGTTTCCGACTGCAATAAAGTCCGGCTGCTGCGAGGTCATCGTGCCAACAACTGAAGCGATATCGATCTGCTGAGAAGGATAGCATGTCAACACGCCTTCGAGCCTCGCCGCCAGCCGATCGTAAAAAGTCTTGGGAGGGAAACGGCATGTGCTCAGCGATTGGCTTGCGCCAATAACCTCCGACGCTCGTTTCCAGACGCCACAGCACGTTCTCCTTGTCACACCGAAATTCCGCGATGGATGCGTCGACACCGTCGCAAATATCGAGCAGCTTGGAGCCAGCAGTCAGCACATTGTCAGGCAACGCTACGTCCAGCTGGGACAGGCCCGCGACTAACCAGCTGAAGGCCTGATGCAGAGATGCCGCGGCGCGGCTTTCGGCCAGAAGATTGCGTAGAACATCAGCACTCAATCGATAAATCCCGGTCGGCGCGTCGGGCCGCCAAGCGGAGCCGCGCAAACCTTTGTTGGTATTGATACCGTCAAGAACCTCACTGTCGAAAAGCGGTGTTCCCCATATCAGGAGAGTATCGCCCTCATGTTGGCGGAACTTCTCAATGAGATCGCCGTCATGCGCGTCGCGCCACGAAAGCGTATTTGTGCTGTCCTGCAGTCGGAACCCATCGAATGTGCCGCTGCTCAAGTTTTCAACGAAAGTGACATCTTCAATGCCGTTTTCGACACAGGCGTTGACGAGACGATCCAAGAGCGGCTGACCGTTGATAGGAACCAACGGTGCATCGTAGCTGCCACTCCACAGATGTATTTTTGGCCCTGCGAAATCGAGGATAAAAATAGCACGGGTCGTATCGGCCATCTCGGACTCCTTTCTTCTGAAGGAAGCAAAAAGAGCGCCTAGAAGCGCCCATTCCCAAAAATCAAAACGACCCACGGGCGCTCGAAGAATCCCGTGATGCGTTCATACGGGCGTCATCCGAAGCCTATAGGGGGCTTTGGTTTCGATCGGTCTCTTCCAGGTGCAAAATGACCCACACCAATCCATCCAGGCCTACCGCTCGTTTTCACACGCCTGCCTCGATAAAGCCGCGCGCTCCTACGAAAGCGATTCTGATCCTCATGGACGGCGTAAGCGCGGACTATTTCGAAAAGCACAAACATCGGTTGCCGACGCTTCTTCGTTTGGCAGGAGACGGTCTGTCCATCACTCGCCTGCGCTCAACGGTGCCGGGAACGTCGATGCCGGGGCGCGCGAGCATGCTAACCGGCGCGGCGCCTCAAGCGAACGGGATCTACGGAAACCACATTGTGCGAGATGGCTCGTTTGTCTGCGCCGACGCGTCTGATCTGCGGGTTCCGACAATTGCAAAGCTTGCCAAAAATAGCGGGCTTGATGTCGCGTCCATCGGCGCTGGGTTGATCGACCCAGCCGATTGCGATGTCTTCGTGCCGGCCTGGTGGGAACGAGGGTTTCTCCAGGGAAGCCGGTCATTTAAGAGCCTGCCCGAAAACCGCATCGCTCGCTCGCGCATGATCAAAGATCCAGATGGGCGGTTGCGAGCCGCCGGCGTGTTCGATCTCTTCGGCTTCCCGTCCAGTAGTGACACCGTTGCGAGCACTGCTCTCGTTGCGGGCCTGGCCGCGGATCATCTCATGATCGGGGCTGCAGGAGCGCTGGCTTGCTCGGAGAACCCGCCTGATCTCATTTTGACCGAGATCGACATGACGGATTCGATTCAGCATCAGTTCGGATACGAAAGCGAGGCGGCACATTGGTCTGTCGCCGCGGCCGACATGATGATTGGCGCTCTCATCGAAGGACTGAGGCGAGTCGGGCGGGAAGACGATTACGCGATCGTAGTCGCAAGTGACCATGGACATAGCGCCGTCCACACAACCATTTATCCGGATGCGATCATCCCTGACTTGCTTTGGGAAAGTGAAGGAGCGACGCTCCATGTCCTGGTTGACGGAGCTCATGACCGCAGAATCGCAGACGGACTGTTGGCGCGCTTCCAAGTGGAGCCGTGGTCGAGCGACCATGTTCCGGTAAATGAACGCGATTGCATAGCGACCTATGTCGCACCTCCTGGACACTCCTTCGAGGAGACCGTTGGAGACACGCAAGAAGCTGGCCCGACGGGCAGACCTCGATACTTGTCGACCCACGGTTTTCGACCGGGCAGCGCGGAGGACGATCGCATATGCCTGTTGAGCATCCCGGGAATGCAACCTTGCAATGTTGCCTGGGGCTCCGCTGAAGAGTTCACGCCAACCATTGCTCAGATCTTGGGATTGTCCAACGCCCCGTTTTCGGCAAAGGGTCTTCTGTAAAATGCCCGCAGCCGCCCGCCTGCGGGCTCGCATATTCGTCATGAGAATACCTCATTGAAGAATATCCCAAGGTTGGCGAGCAGCCAGAATTTCCGGCCAAATGAATCTGATGGGTTTCGTTGTCCCTCCTCGAACCAACGCCGCAAAGCAGCAGGATCGAACAAATCTCCCAGTGGAGAGTCCTTATCAAACAGCAGCCTTCGATATTCCGTTGCTCCCTCGCCAACGGCCCACTCACCCAGCGGCAGCGGAAATCCCATCTTTTTGCGAGATAGAACAGATCTGGGCAAGACGCTGCGGTATTCCCTTCTTAAGGGGAATTTTGAGACATCGAGACGTTCGCTGAAGGAAGCAACCGGATGCCACAGTGCCTGGACCGAAGCGATTGGAGTCCTCCACCTCAACCGCTGTGAGCCGGGCATCGCCATTGCGGCGGTAACGAGCTGGTGATCGGTATAAGGAACGCGAGCTTCAAGCCCAGCTGCCATTGTGGTGTTGTCAACCATTTCCAGCAATGCGGGCAAATGCGTAGAGACGAGAACATATGAGATCTTGCTAAAGAAATCTCCGCCGGCCTCTGCAAATTGAGTCGAGAAGTGATCGAACAGAGCCATCTCGTGCTCCCTTCGTATCCGCCCATCGATGGCAAGCGAGCGGATTTCATCGGTCGGGAAGTAGCTGTAACGCGCCAGGAAGAACTGCAATTGAGAGCAGTGGACGTCGAGTCCGAGGCGCCGGCGTGCGACCTGGGCAAGAGCACGTGGCAATGCGGCGATGATCTTGCTTCGATTGTAGTCATACGGCGTACGGAACAATCGGCTGTAGCCAGCAAAAATCTCATCGGCACCCTCGCCGGTGAGGACGACCTTATGCTCCTTCGAAATCGCCTTTGCGAGCGTAAACATTGCGATTTCGTTATGCATCCCAAGTGGATGTCCACGCAGGCGAACCAGCTCTGACACAGCGTTGATATCGGAAGGTTCTCCAATTGGAACGACCCGTTGAATGAGCCCGAATTCAGCGGCGACCTCCATCGCATAAGCCGTCTCGTCATAATCGGGGGCCTCGACCTTGCCGGTATAGCAAATCGGACGGATTTGGGAGTGAGCGGATGCCTCATAGGCCAGGATGCTCGAGTCAAGTCCACCGGACAACAATGCGGCGACCGGTACGTCAGCCACCAGCTGACGTTCGACGGCGCTTCCAAATAGTCTCCTTATGTCGGAATAGTCCGGCTTCGATCGCGAAATGCGCTCGGACAGATTCCACCAACGCTCCGACGTGTGTCGCCCGTTTGTTATTTCGAGAAGGTGGCCGGGCTCTAACTTGGAAATCCCGGCAAACAGCGTTCTGGCGCCGACAACCGCGCGATAGGAAAGAAAACTGAGCGCGCCGATGATGTCGGGTCCGCGCATCACGCCCGGCCAGCGAATGAGAGCGTTCGGCTGCGACGCAAAGAGAAGGCCAACATCGCAGATCGTGTAGTAAAGGGGTTTTACCCCCAAACGATCTCGGGCGATGAGAGCAAGCGAGTTCCGGGGATCGAAAAGCGCGAAGGCAAACATCCCGTCAAGGCGGTTCAGGAATGACTTTCCCCAAGCAATATAGCTAAGAATTAGAACCTCGGTGTCGGACACCGTCGAAAAGGAAAAACCCATGTCCCTCAATTCAGCTCTAATTTCCCGATAGTTGAATATCTCGCCGTTGTACGTTACCACCACTCCGGTATTGTCATCGCGATAGGGCTGATTGGCGCGAGAATGAGCGTCGACAATCGATAGCCGTCGATGCGCGAATGCGACCGATTGATCAATGTATAAGCCGCTGGCATCAGGCCCGCGATGAGCGAGAGCGTCAGCGCAACGCTCAACGGCCTCAGCACAAACGGGTGTCCCCTCGGTTTTGAGGACTATCCCAAAGATTCCGCACATTGGGGTCGCTCTCTTGGCACGAATAACGCCAACTACGTGCTCGGCTTTTCGCCGATCATCTGGATGCAGCCATCGCCGAACCAGAAGCGGGCCAGCGGGTGGTCATAATGACGGTACATCGGAGCGAGAAAGCGCCGAAGATTATGGAAATTTTTTGTATACCTTGAGATCCTGCGGATCTTCTCGAAGCCGCACTCGCCATACCAGCCTCGGATTTGCACCTCTGTGAAGGCGAACTCGTGATAGGTCGGCGCCTGGAAGCGATCCCGAATCGTCACGAACAAATCATCATCAAAAAGACTCCGAAAGAATTCGTTTTCGCCAGGGATATATTCCTTTTCTTCGCCGTCCTTTGTTCTCAACAGCCAGTCGATGGCTTCGCGTGCGGTGGATGCATCTAGATTGTCAATGGAACTGCGGAATTGTTCGTCGCTTTGGTAGAGTTCTCGCAAGTGATTGATGCATCGGTAAATGACGCCGTTGGCGGTACCCATAATCGTCAAGAAGAAGCTGCCGCCGGGGCGGGTTACACGGGCAAGCTCTTCAAAGCCTTTTTTCGGATCCCTGGTATGCGGCAAAACCCCTGCGCAATGGACAAAATCAAAACTGAAGTCGTCAAACGGCAGATCGAGCACACTGCCAGCGACCAGTTCCGAGCGCGGCCCAAATCGGCTGAGCCGCTTGCGCGCGCAATCCATCCAATCATTGCTCAATTCAAGCGAAACAACGTTTCGGGCCCCCTTGTCGAGAAACGCATAGGACGCATTCGCATTGGAGCCGCAGCCCGCATCCAGGACATCAAGGCCGCGGAAGCTACCGGTTGGCAGGCCGAAATAGTCCTCCTCGATCAGAGAGACCAACCTGTCGAATATGTGGTCGTCATTCTCCTGCTGGCGCTGGTAGCGATCAAAGACGGTGCGAGTTTCGATCTCGAAAGAGCTTTCCATGTATTCTCTTCCCTATAGCTACAAACTGATTCACTTTGTGAGCAAGGCGACAGATCCGGCTGCGACCAGTGTAAGATTGGCCAAGCGCAACGCATTGCCGGTACCGGGAAATTTGAAATTTGAAAGATGCAGGACCGACAGCACAAATCCTGCACCGATCAATAGGTTGCCCAGGCCTTGCACTGGCAAGTGATGGTCGGCGACGAAGAGCAACGCCAACACGAAGAGGTTGTTGTTCAACGGCAATCCTCTGCCGAATCCGTCAGCGTCCAGTCCGAACGTCGAAAAGTAGCTGAGGCGCAGAGCCCCCGACAGGATGAGGCAGTTGGCAGCCAACAAGGCGGAAACGGAGAACGCGTTGAAGGACAAAATCAGAACCGCTGGAAAGACGGCTGCGTAGACCAAAT
Organism: Mesorhizobium erdmanii; assembly: GCF_013170725.1. Lineage (NCBI taxonomy): Bacteria > Pseudomonadati > Pseudomonadota > Alphaproteobacteria > Hyphomicrobiales > Phyllobacteriaceae > Mesorhizobium > Mesorhizobium erdmanii. The sequence continues at coordinate 6,337,498 of NZ_CP033361.1, forward strand.
CAAGCAGCCCGTCCAACGCGCCACCCAGTTGTGCCGTCAAAGCGGACCGGTTCGGCGAACTCTTCGCGACCATGCCGTCGGCATCATCCGCCAAAAGAGCCCACAAGCCGAAACAGATGCCAATCTCGAAGCGCCCGATCAAAGCAAAGTAGATCGCCGTGGTGGCCAAGGTCAGCCCAAGGGCCGTAATGGCATTTGCAGCGTCGAACAGATAGCGGATCATCGTCCTACCCCCGCCACGGCGGCCGGCGCGCCGGTACTATGTCCGTGAGGTCGCTCGAAGGCGAAAATCCTTTCCGCCACCCGCAGGTCCTGTTCACTGTCGATCTCGTACCATCGCAAATCGTCGCATCGCACCGCGGCGAGTTGCAGTCCGCGCTGCTCGATGAGATGCGCGAGCAACTCCTCGGTATAGGCTTTGATCGCGCCCGAGCCGATCAGGTCGTGGAGGACCGGCACGATCACCGTTTGGAGTTCGGCTCCAGAGAACCGGATGAGGTTCATCATCTTGAAGAGCGCCGGGCTGCCTGATACCAGGTTTGCTGCCGTCTGCTTCAATCGGACTTCGGATATGAAGCCGTCGCTGGAAAGGACGGCTGCCGACCCTTCCATGGATGGATCGAACGGCGCGACCGCGGCGGCATTTGCCGCCTCCCCCAAGATCAGGTGGCGCAGCGCATCTTCTTCGAAAAAGACGTCACCTTCGAGGAGATAACAGTCGCCCGAAAGAAGCGTGTCGCGCGCCAGCCAGAGCGAGTAGGCGCTCCCCGTCTTGTCGAAGACCGAGGACTCGACATAGTTGATTTCAAGTCTCCCGAAGCGTTTGCCACACGCATGGCGAATGGCATCCTTGCGATAGCCGACAACAATCGTCACCTCTTCAACTCCCACCGCCTGGAGGTTCCACAGGGCATTGTGAAGTATCGGTGTGCCGTTGACTTCGATGAGGGGCTTGGGACACAGATCGGTCAGCGGACGCAGGCGGGAGCCGAAGCCAGCAGCGAGAATGACGGCTTTCCTGGGAGCAGCGGGAGGCATCTCATTGACCTCTTTCGTTGTGTGTGTCATTTCCAGGCATTGAGGAATTCGACGAGCCGGGCCAGGCCGGTCGCGAGTTTTTCAGGTGGAATTCCATAGGACAGGCGCAGGCCGGCGGGGTCACCGAACGCAGTGCCCGGCACAGCTGCAACGCCAGTTTCGGCAAGCAGAGCCGTCACGACATCGTCGGCCGTCGTTGAGGCGCCGTCTTTCGATCCCGGTCGCAGCAGACGGGAAAGATCGAGATAGAAATAAAAGCCCCCTTGCGCCTTGGCGACCGGTACACGCGTCAACGAAGAAAGCGCGTCGAGACCGACCCGCCTGGTGCTTGTCAGGCGTGAACGCAGCTTGCTTTCATAGTCCGAGCCCCCCCTTTGCAAGTGGGCGAGCACCGCGTGCTGGGCAATTACGTTTGGATTCGAAGTGGTGTGCGATTGCAGGGCCTTGACGCCATTGATCACCTCTTTTGGACCCGCCAGATAACCGATGCGCCAACCGGTCAATGCCAGCGATTTGCTGAAGGAGTTGACGATCAGCGCGCGTGCTCGAATGTCGGGAGCGACCGAGACGATCGGGTGGTGGGTATGATGCCCATATATGAAGTCGCCATAGCACTCGTCAAAAATGATCCACAGGTTGCGGCTGACTGCCAGTTGAGCGATGGCCATCAGGGTTTCAACATCGTAGACCGCACCGCCCGGATTGCTGGGCGTGTTGACGACGATCGCCCGCGTGCGTTCGGTGACCGCCTCCTTGATGTGCTCGGGGCGCGGGACGTAACCGTTTGATTTGGTGTCGACGAATACCGGTGTGCCGCCGGCGATTAGGACCTGGGCGGGAAACGTTGTCCAGTAAGGCGCCGGGATGATGACCTCGTCGCCTGGGTTTAGAAGCACCATTGCGGCGTTGAACAAGGCCTGCTTCGCTCCGCACGTCACGGCAACTTCCTCGGCCTTCCAGATCTGGCCGGTAGCGCGGGATATCTTCCGCGACAGTGCCTCGCGCAGCTCCACATTGCCAACGGTATCGGTATAGCGATTGACGCCGTTATTGATGGCGTCGATCGCGCCGTCGCGAATCGTGGGAGCAAGCTCGCTCCAGATCTCGCCGGCGGTCAGATCGATGATCTCCTTGCCAGCATCGGCCGCCGCTTTTGCTGCAGCGCGCGCTGCGGCGGTACCCGATGTAGCGAACAGGTTTGTCCGATGCGCAAGCATGTGCGCTCCCGTTTTCGTTTGCTTTCAAAAGACGGGCTGGGGCTGCTACCGCACGCCGGTCGCCGTCTGCGGCAGATATTTCTCTTCCGCCGCTGAGAGTTCCTGGTAATTGAGCAGATCGAAGAGTTCATCGAGGGTCGCCACCTCGTCCTCGATACCGGCGATACTTTCTTCGCGGAGGATACGGTCGCAGACCTGGCGCATGGCCGATATCGCCGCGCGCATGTTGTGGTTCGCCCAGATGACCGTGGAGATTCCGGCCGCCCGATACGCGGAGACCGGTGTGCGGTAATATTTCGTAGGCACGATCACGACCGGAAGGCGGTTCTGCCAGGCGCGCGTGAAGGCGAAAATCTGCTCAGCGTTGGACTTGCGGGAATGAATCAGAATAGCATCGGCGCCGGCCTCAGCGTAGGCTTGTGCTCGCGCCAGCGCCTCATCCTCTTCGCGGCCGGCGATGAGCGCCTCGATCCGGGCGACCAGAACGAACTCCGCATCCGGCACTTGGTCCTTCACCGCCTTAAGCCGGCCGCAGAACTCGGGAATATCGGCCAACGGGTGCCGATCACCGATAAACGAGTTCATTTTCGGGAACGCCGTGTCCTCGAGACATATGCCGCTCGCGCCATGTTGGCGCAGCTTGCGGGCGACCAAACGGGCATTGTTGAAGTTCCCGAACCCGCTGTCCCCGTCGACGAGGACTGGAATGTCCACCGTGTCGGAAATTCGCTCAACCACATCGACGAGTTGGGACCAGGAAGCTTCGTTCGCATCTCGATATCCGAGACTGGATGAAATCGAGAGGCCGGACGCCCAGAGCGCCTTGAAGCCAGCGCGCTCGGCAATCGCAGCCGAAAGGCCGTCATGAGCCTCCATTGCGAAGGCGAGTTCACCGGACGCGATCATTCGGCGCAAGCTCTCGCGCGTCTGCGCACCAGGCTGCCTCTCCACCATGCGGTCTCACCTCCACCGACGCTATCCAGCCGACAAGCCTGTCATTGCTGCCGCACGAAGTACTTTCAGTGACGAACCGCTCTGCCCACCGATCGGCGATCTGCCACTGTCGTGCACCGGACAGAATGAATGAAGCAAGGCGCGTGCCGAAATGGCGCCCCACCTGCGCCGCACCCATTCTCCATACGCGTGCCAGGCCCTTTGGTCGGGCTTGCGACATCCTCGTCCAACTTCGGACACAAGAGGGGTCGTGGGAGTGGCTATTCGTCTGCGCCGTGGCGGCTGGCCCGCCACGCTGCCGATCAACGATCTCAAGCGGGGTGGCCCAAGGAGCGGAAGACCTGCGGTCCGTGCAGGCAAGGTGACGGACGGCGTTGGTCTTCGATCCCGGCAATCGCCAGGCGGCTTGATTGTCTATCCAGGCCGCATGGACGAATTGCCGAGCATCGGCACGCGAGATTTCAACAACCCCAGCGGCCGCCCGGAACTTCAAGCCTTGACGTGACCGAGCGCCTTGTTGATCGCTGGAATGATCTTGTCTCCCCAGAGCTCAATCTGGCGTAGCATCGTCTTTTGGTCGAAATCTCCCAATTGGGTCTGAATTGCGATCTGGTCCGGCTTAAGGACACTTATCTCTTCCAGCAGGCGATCGATGACGCGACTTACGCTGCCGATCGGCAGGTTCTGGCGCATGGTCTCGAACGACAGGTCCTGCTGCGTCGGTGTTTCCTGCAGCAGATAGCCGTCCCGGCTCTGCTGGCGACGCTGATGAAGTGCTTCAGATAGCCGGCGCTGGAAGCGGGCGTTGTCGAGATAGCTGTCGATCTCAGCCTGATCGTCGCTGGCATAGCAGCAGCGCAGAAGCGCTATCTTGGCGGCCGTGACATCCTTACCCCGCGAGGCCGCTGCCGCCTCGATGGTCTCACGCAGCATTCTTATGTTTTCCAAGCCGTAGTGGAACGCCGTGACGAAAAGATTGTGGCCCTCACGATAGGCACGGCACATGCTTCGCGCGGAACCGCAGGCGATCCAGATCGGTGGGGCTGGCCTTTGGATGGTGCGCAGCGAAATCGCCGTTAAAGGTATCTTCTCATACTGGCCATTGTGCTCGAAGACCTGCTGGTTAAGGCCCTTGAGAAGGATATCCAGATATTCCGCAAACATGGCCGGCGCCTGATCGACATCGACGCCGAAGCGCTCGAACTCGAACTGCTGGTATCCCGAGCCGACGCCGAGTTCGAGGCGGCCGTTCGAAACGATATCGGCAAAGCCGATCTCGGAGAGCAGGCGCTGCGGTTGATATAGCGGCAGCACACAGACGCCGGTGCCGAGGCCGATGGTGCTCGTGAGGCCAGCACAGTGTGCCACCATCATCAAGGGCGAGGGAACCAGGCTGTAATTGTTGAAGTGGTGCTCGGCGAACCATGCGGTGTTGAAGCCGGCCTGCTCCGAAGCGATTGCCTGTTCTATGGAGTTACCGATGACGCTGTCGCACGATTGATGATAGCCTCGCTGGGCCGCCAAGATGAACGTCGCGAATTCCATGGCGTTTCCTCGTTTACACAAAGTGGCCAATCAAGCCTTCGACTTGTGCCGATTGCGGGTGGGCCGGGGTATCGATCCGGCGGCGACGTAATCGACCATCTTGCGCAGAGCTGCCTATCGTTCGGCGGCCGATCCCGCCTGCCGCTCCAGTAATGATGACGACCCGTCCTGCCCGCTCCACATGAACCTCTCCGCAGCCAGCGTCCTCGACGCGAGCCAGCCGGTCGCGGCATTGCAAGACGTCCTGGTGACCGCAAGTTTCCATACCGGTAGACGTGTTGCGTTCCAGGACCGCTCCCGCGATGCGGCTCTCCAGTTGGGAGCCTTGGAAAGCATTGTGGTGTCAGCATTGCATTTTCATCTTGATGACGAGCTGCGGCGCTTCTTGAGCGCGTAAACCGGGTCATTGGGATGCGCTGCTCCGATCGGTTGCCGTAAGCCGAACCGTTCTGCCTCGGGGACCGCTGGTGGGGTCTGCTCTTCGAGCCAATCGTAAACGACGGTCCGTTCGGCAATGCGCCACGCCCCTTCCCTCTTCTGAAACAGGTCGCAGTAACGGCCGCAGAGAAGCACCTGGCGTGCTTCTCCGTCGTTGTCTGGTCCGCGTTGCAGCGCGGTGAAATAGCTTTCAACCACGGCCTCCGCCGGGTCGATGAACTCGATCAATACGTTCGTGATCTGGTGGATTAACCGCGGTCCGGTCTTGAAGAGACCAAACGCAACCTCAAAAAAGCCCTCGGCTGAGCCGCAATAGGCACCGTGATTGTCATGCGCATCGGGCCAATACGCACTGCGCAGCGCAGCCTCATCCGCGCGGTCTATGCCGCGGCAGTACCGATAAAGGCAGTCGCGGATCGCCTCGCGGTCGCGCAGTTCGGTGATTTTTGCCTGGCTCATCGCTCTGTCGCAAATTTTGAGATTGGAAGAGGCGCTTCGTGCCTCTAGGTGCATGTAAGGACGAACCGATCGGCAACCGAAGAAGCCAGAACGGAGACGAACTTCACGCGTCGCGTGCGTGTCATTGAGGTCTCGATGCCGGAGAGGAGATAGGCAGGGAAGCGGCCGGACATCTTGCCTTGCGGTTTGGGGCCACGTCTCGTGATTCCACCTAAGCTTCCCCAGCGCTTGGTTGCATGTCGGCTGGTTCGAACCGCGCGGCCGACGTGCGATCGATTTCCAGCGCACTTTCGGGGCAGGATCGCACGGCCCGTGACGCGAGCAGTTCGTCCTCTTGCGCGACATTGATGTCGCCAGGCAGGACGTAGCCCTCATCATCAAGCTTGAAGATGTTCGGAGCTTGCGCCCAGCATCGTGCGTGACCCTGGCACTTGGTTTTGTGGACGACGATGTGCATGGCGCTCCTCCATTGTCTGTGCCGTGGCTGAAGACTTCTTGGTCAGGACCAGTCGACGATCAGATTTTCGATCCCAAACACATGGCCGCCATAGGCGATGGGCGCTGTACCTTCCTTGATCCGGAAGGCCGGGAGGCGCGCCAACCATTCCTCCAGGCCAATAACAATCTCTCGCCGGGCAAGGTGTGAGCCAAGGCAGCGGTGGGGACCATAGCCAAAGGCGGCGTGGCGGTTGTCCTCGCGCATGAGATCTATCGTTTCGGGACATTCAAATTCCGCCGGATCGCGATTGGCAATCATCGTCGCGCAGGAAACATAGTCCCCCTTACGGATCGGCGCGCCTTCGAAGTCGATATCTTTCCTTGCCACCCTGATAATCTGCACGGTCGGATAGGCACGCAGCAACTCTTCGGCTGCGAGCACGATTCGGTTCGGTTCGCTCCGCAGCAGTTCCTGTTCTTCGGGATGACGCGCGAGAAAGGCCAGGTCAAAGCCAATCGCTGCAGCGACCGTGTCAAGTCCCGCGACGAACACGAGCACGCCGATGCCACGGACTTCCTCGTCGGTCAGCCGCCGGCCCTCGACCTGTGCCTGCAAGATGAAGGTCATGAAATCGTCGACCGGTTCCTCGCGGCGCATGGCCGCGAGCTCGTCGATGAACGCCAGGATCGTCCGGGCCGCCGCCGGTCTTTTGACATCGTCGCCGTGGAGCAGGTCGTTCGCCCAGCCGACAAATGTATGGAGTCGGTGATCGGGTAGCCCAAGAAGGCGAAGGAAGATGCTTACCGCAAAAGGCAAGGCAAAATCCTTCATGACGTCGCAGCTCGTGCCCGATGCGGCGATGCTGTCGATCAGGGCTATCGCTCGCTCACGGACAGCCGGTTCGAGTGCCGTCACCCGCTTGGGCGAGAGCAGCGGATTGAGTAGCGAGCGAAAGACGCCATGGGCCGGTGGATCGAGTTCAAGCGGGATCATCGGCCAGTTCTCGCCAAGCGCGGAGGCGAAGATGCTTCGATGGCTGGAGAAGGTATCAGCGTCTTGCAGCACCCTGCGCTGGTCTGTGGCGCGAGTGATGACCCAGGTGCCTCGGCCATCGCGTGTGTTAAAGGGGGAATAAAAGATCGGTGGCCCGGCATGAACGCAAGCAGTAGCGGCCTGCGGGTCCCCGTCGGGCGTCGGCAGCATGCCAGGCGACGTGAACAGGCTGAAGTCCCCCACCATTTCGGGCGGGACATGATCCGGAACCTGGTTGAGCGCCATTGGACTTTTTCTGCCGTCTAACCACCAACCAGGCTGCGCGGCATTGCATCTTGGCCATCCGGCAACTTGTAACCCTCTTGGCCAGACCGCTGTCTGGCCGCCAAAGAGCCGACGAGCGAAATCGTCGGAGACGCGGCGTTTTCCAGCTTCGAGTTGCGAGCCGGAATGAAGCTCTTGCTCCAAAGCGGTTCGGGGTCAGTCATCTCATCGAGGATATCCGCAGCGCGGCACGCGAAAGGCCGCTTGGCCGCCGACGCGCTCGCCGGTCTCCTCGAGCGCCGGCGAGAGGACAGGGACAAGCACATGCTGGTCGAATCGTATCTCCAGGTCGATCGGTGGCCATTGGCCGGTGCCGGGCGATTGTGATGGTGACGCAAGCCACGCCGGTCGATATTGCATTCCAAAGGCAATGCCCGTTTCGGATAGAATTTGAACTGACGCTGGCCTGACATGTTGTCTTCCTTCTTTGCATTGAGCGCGATTTCACTCACGAATGGACGCCAGTCGGTATCTCCTGCCGTCTCAACAACACAGCTTCAAAAGTCGTGCCAACGGCGCGGAAAGAGCCTTGCAGGAGATTTTCTGCGTATCATTCAACAGCTTGAACGAATGCGCAGCCGCAAGCCTGGCGGAGCACAGCCGTGTCGCGGACCTGACATACCCGACAGCAAAGTCGCGGCAGCTTCAAATGCTCCGAGAGCACAAGGCGGTTTTCCGTCACTTGGGACCGTGCCCGCCTCACGCAAGCGCAGTTCAGGAAGATGCACATGGCCAGTTTGCCAATGGACGTGCTGGCTTTTTTACCCATCGTCGACTTCGAAGCTGTCTGGGGGCGTCGATAGGCCGAAGCGCGTAGGCCGGAGGCCGGAGGGACCCTCGTCAGGTTAGCCCCGACCGCGCCGAATACGAGCCACCTATTTTCTGTGCGACCCGGCGACCTTCCGGTCCGACTTCCGACATTTTTGTCCAGCTTCGGACAAAGAGGTTCGCGGATTGAAACGCATAAAGGGGATGCCCTCTGCCCAGAGCTCACGATCAGGTGATTATGGGCGCGCTCGACCTCGGCGAAGGCATGGTCCTGGCCGCTCAAGGCAAAGAGTGTCGCTGCAAAAAAATCAGTGTGAACCTCTGCCTAAATCAAATGGCATGGCGCTTGCGTCGGACTCGGTAGAACCCATCACAAGGTGGCCGGGAGCAAGACCATTGCAGACATCGCGACGTCCCGTACAAGCGCGTAGTGAAACCGTTCTCGTTGCCGCCGCAAATCGAGACCTCGTTTCTTCAAACGCCCACGCTTGCGAGCGGTTTTGCCATGGCTGATCCAAGGCCGACACAAAACGCGCGGCGCTCGGCCGAATTGCCGGCCGAGGTCGATGCCGTGTCAGTTTCAACCAAAAAAGCAGCGGACCAGTCTTCCTCCAGGAGCACATTGATGACCGTCAAAAAAAAGGTTCCTTTCGTCACCTTTCGCACGCGTGTTCGCGATGAGTCCATCGAGGGGCCAAACCCGTACCGCTGGGAAGACAAGACATCCGACGACTGTTTCAACGGCAAGCGCATCATCCTGTTCTCGCTGCCCGGTGCGTTCACCCCGACCTGCTCGACCTTCCAGTTGCCCGATTTCGAAATGCTCTACGACGAGTTCCAGAAGGAGGGAATTGACGCGATCTACTGCGTTTCGGTCAACGATGCCTTCGTCATGAATGCCTGGGGCAAGGCCCTGGGGCTGCAGAAAGTCCAGCTCATCCCAGACGGCTCGGGCGAGTTCACCCGCAAGATGGGCATGCTGGTTGCCAAGGACAATCTCGGCTTCGGCATGCGCTCCTGGCGCTACGCTGCCGTGATCAATAATGGCCTAGTGGAGCGGTGGTTCGAGGAGGACGGTTTCTGCGACAACTGCGAGACCGATCCCTATGGCGTATCGTCGCCGCAGAACGTCCTTGAAACGCTGAAAGCCGCTGAAGCCGTGACGGCGGCATGATCTAGACGAGTCAACGTCTCGAAAATCCCCTTGCACAAGGCGAAGGATCGCTCGGTAGGAGTTTCACGCTAACCATGGAGTCCTCAGCAAGCCTGCTTCAGCGTCAGAAGCAATCGTTGGTTTTGACGCCGCAAATGATGGAATCCATTCGCCTGTTGCAACTGGCGCATCCCGAACTGCATCAGTTCGTCGAGCAAGAAATCGAGAAGAACCCCTTTCTGGAACGGGCATCAAACCGGGCGCCGAAGGACATTCCGTCGATTTCGGCCGGGAACCCGCGCATCGGGCCGACCACGGGCGGAGCATCGGATCGGGCCTCGCAGTGGAAATCAATCCGCGGCAAAAACAATGTCCAACCGGCGGGAAACCATGCTTTCGAAGATTCCTTCACCTCCATCGAAACATTGCACGACCATGTCGCTCGTCAGATCGCTCTCAGCGCATTCGCGCCGCTGGAGCGGCGAATAGCTGGCGAACTTGCCGGTCATCTGGAAGACACCGGATACCTTCCGGTGAACCTTTCGGAACTGGCCCGCAGCCTGAATGTCCGGGAGGCTGTTGTGGAACAAGTTCTTGGAACCTTACAGCAGTTCGATCCACCGGGTATTTTTGCGCGAACTCTCAGCGAATGCCTTGAGATACAGTTGCGGCAGCTGAATAGGTTCGACCCGGCGATGGCAGCGCTGGTCGCCAATCTTGAAGCGCTAGCGCGACGCGATTTTCAAACATTGAAGCGCCATTGCGGTGTCGATGAAGACGACCTTCTCGACATGTTGCAAGAAATCCGCGCGCTCGATCCCAAGCCTGGAAATCGCTTCCAATCCGGAGGGCCTGAATCGATCATACCCGACGTCTTGGTCCTGCCCTCGCCCGCAGGTGGGTGGCAAATCGAACTCAATCCAGACACGCTGCCCAGGCTCCTGATGAACCAAAACTATTTTGCCGAGGTCTCACGCCTAAGCGCCCAAAATTCGAAAGACCAGTCATTTCTCAACGAGTGCCTCCAAAACGCGAACTGGCTAATCCGCAGCCTTGATCAGCGCGCCAAGACGATCCTCAAGGTAGCGGCTGAAATCATCCGCCAGCAGGACGCCTTTTTTGAACATGGGGTCGCCCACCTGCGGCCTCTCAATCTCAGGACTGTCGCGGAGGCGATCAACGTGCACCAGTCGACGGTAAGCCGGGTGACGTCGAACAAGTACATGCTGACCCCGCGCGGCGTGTTCGAACTGAAGTATTTTTTCACTGTCGCGATCGGCTCCTCCGAAGGCGGCGACGCGTACTCCGCTGAAGCCGTCCGCCATCAAATCAAGGCGATGGTTGCCGTGGAATCGCCCGACGAAGTGCTTTCCGACGACGACATCGCCACCCGGCTCAAGGAAACCGGGATCGACATTGCTCGCCGAACAGTTGCGAAATATCGTGAGGCGCTGAACATCCCGTCCTCCGCGCGCCGTCGCCGGGAAAAGCGCGTGCGGCTTCGATGCCAATCAAGCCAGGGCGGCGGCGCCGACGAGAGCGGCTCTTAATCCAAAGCGAACCCGTTCTTGATCCGGGCCAAGTGGCTTTCGCCTTCCTCCGGGCCAAAACAGCTTTCGAAATCGCGGCATTCCTGGCAACTGGGCGCGGTGCATAACGAAAAGCCTTCATCTTCGCAGAGCTTACGATAGAAATACTTCTTCCATTTCATGTTTTTGGTGTTGCCGGCCGCCAGCGCCGGGAAATGCCTGGCGATCAAGCGGCTGAGTTCGGCCCGATTGAAAAGGCCAAGGTCCTGCCACAGATGGTCATTGCGCAAGCTACGCCTGGCGATGATCTTGGCGAAGAGGATGCTCGCCGGATCGTCTGGCCTGGCATGCCCAATGAGCAGGCCGCGCAGAAGCCCTTCCTCCATATCCGGCTCGGGATCGGTCAGCTTTTCCAGCGCCAAGGCGGTGACGGGCACAGCCGGGAAATAGTGTGTCATGACATCTCGCAGGTCGGCACGCGAAAGGCCGGTTGCTTCGGTCGCGGTCGCCTTGCCGGCCCCGACCTCCTCGAACGCGAGGTAAACAACACAGGCAAGCGCATGCCGGTCGAACGCCGCCGCCAGGTCTGTCGGCGGCCATTGGCTGGTGCTGAAACAGACACGGTGATGGGCGACTGTGGCGCCGTTCTCCTGGTCTTGTCCCCAGCTCATGCAGCAAGCTTGTCGGCCGCAAGGTGGGTCTGGCAGTTCTTGGCGCAGACGCGGCCGCAGGCGCCGCAGCCGATGCAGTGGCCGGCATGGTCGACGATCATGACCATGCGGTTGAGCTCGCCATCGAAGTCGTCGTCCTCGCCCGCGCAGATGCCGAGGATTTCGCCTGCGTCGTCGACGCCATGAAGGTGCATGACCTCGCGCGAGCAGACCTTGAAGCAGCGCCCGCAGCCGATGCAGGTCGCGCTATTGATCGCCGTCAGATAGTGCGGCGTCCATGGCGAGCCGTCGCGGGTGACAAAAGCGCTCGTCATTGTAAATTCTCCAACGCCGCGAGTTCTTCCTTTGCCGCATCCAGCTCGGCAAAAATCTCGAAGGTTTCCCTGGCGACCGCCTTGATCTCGGTCCAGTTGACCCGCAGGTCCTTGGCAAGGTCGTGCAATTCGATCTTGGCGCTCCCGCGCGCGACTGCAGCTTGCGGACCTTCTTCTGCAACAGCTCAAGGTCTGACATGATCCCCTTCCTCGCAAGCCGGTTTTCTTACCCCCGCGCCATGTCGGACGCGCTTCTATGGCCGCGACCGCATCGCCGGCGTGCCGGCCTCGGCGAGTTTCCGGAACGTCTCGAAGCCGAACCGATGATGGCGATGGTGCATAGGAGACGCTACAGCCAGCTTATGCAATCCCGCGCTGCGAGACGCAGGTCCGTATCCTGCACCTTCGAGTTCGGCATAAGAGCGGTGGGTCGCAGCCGACAATCACGATCAGTGCCCCATGTCGACGCGGGCCGTGCGCGCATGCTGGGAGGGCGTCGATTTGGCGACACCTCTCTGCCAGAGAACGCGGATCTGGCGCGGACCCGGCGCGTTGCTTTCCTTCGCTTCATTGATCGCATCAACCAAGATCTAAATGATCGCGCGGCGGCGGCCGCCTCAGGTTGAAGCCTCAAGCGCCGTGCCGGGAACGCAGGACGCAGCTCATAAAAAATTGTCTTCATCCCATTCATTGGTTTGCTCGAGAGCGCGGCAGGAAGACAGGCCGGCACCAGGCGTGTCGTGGATTGGACAAACCCGACGACAGGTTGCGGCCGCCTTTTCAGGAACGGCCCGACAGGATTGCTGGGGAGGCGAGCTGAATCTACGCCGTGTTCAACCGCGTTGCACATCGGTCCCACCCCACCCCTTTGTCAGCTCCAAGGCCTGCCGCTCGAACAGGCGGCGGTAGATGCCGTCGCGACGGATCAGCGCGGCGTGGTCGCCCTGCTCGGTGATGCAACCACGGTCGAAGACAAGCAGCCGGTCGAGTTCGCGCACCGTCGAGAGCCGGTGCGCAATGACGAGCGTGGTGCGCCCGACCATGAGCCGCTCCATTGCCTTCTGGATCAGTACCTCCGATTCCGAGTCGAGGCTCGATGTCGCCTCGTCCAGAATCAGGATCGGGGCATCGGCGAGAAAGGCGCGCGCTATCGCCACACGCTGGCGCTCGCCGCCTGAAAGCTTCACGCCGCGTTCGCCGACCAGCGTACCGTAGCCGTTCGGCAGGCGCGCAATGAAGTCATGCGCGCTGGCGAGCCGCGCCGCCTGCTCAATGTCGGTCCGAGAAGCACCTGGCCGCCCATAGGCTATGTTCTCGGCCAGCGAGCGGTGGAACAGAAGTGGCTCCTGCTGTACGATCGCAATCTGCGAGCGCAGCGAGGCCTGCGTCACCCGCGAGATGTCCTGCCCATCGATCAAGATTCGTCCAGCATCCAGGTCGTAAAGCCGCTGGATGAGCTTGACGAAGGTGGTCTTGCCGGAGCCAGAGGGGCCGACCAGACCGACCCGTGCGCCGGCCTCAATCGAAATCGACAAGTCGCTGTAAAATGGCGACCAGTGATTGCCGTAGTGGAAATGGACGCTCTCAAAATCGATGTGACCCTTCGTGATCCGGATCGGCTTGGCGCCGGCAACATCGGCCACGTCGGGCGGCTGGCTGTAGGTTTTGACCAGTTCTTCCATCTCATTTACAGAGCGCTGGATGTTGCGCACGTGTATGGAAACATCACGCAAGTAGCCATACAGGACGGTGAAAGACGCGAGCACCAAGGCGATGTCACCTGGGGTAGCCTGGCCGCGCGACCACAAAAATAAGGCATAGCCGATCAAAGCCGCTCTCATCGCAAGAAGCATGATTCCTTGGAATGCAGCACTGGTTGTCCCGCGCACCCAGGTCCGGCGGGTGCGGTGCCGCCACTTAGAGATGACTTTCGCGAGGCGATAATCTTCCCGCACCTCGGCGCCGAAGCCTTTGACCACGGCGTTACAGCTGATCGCGTCAGCAAGCGAGCCCCCAAGCCTCGTATCCCAGTCGTTGGCAAGGCTTGCCGCTGGCGCCACATAGCCAAGCGACAGGATAATGATCAGCGCCACATAGCCAACCGAGCCGCAGGCGATGATCAGCCCCATCATTGGCCAATACCAGCCGAGCAGGACGCTCGACCCTACGAGCATGATGAGCGAGGGGAACAACGCAAAAAGCATCGTGTCGTTGAGGAGGCAGAGCGCCCACATGCCGCGCGTGATCTTGCGCACCGTCGAGCCGGCGAAGGTTTTCGCATGCCAATTGGTCGAAAAGCGCTGGACGCGATGGAACGCGTCGCAGGCGATGTCCGACATCATCTTCAGAATGAAGTCATTGACGGCAATGAAGGCGACGTTGCGCAAGACGACGGCGCCGAGTGTGAGAGCAATCAACATTGAAAAGGCCGCAAGAGCCGCATCCCACACGACGGCCTCTGCTGCCGCCCCTTGGGCGACCGCGTCTACGAGCCGTCCGGAATAGAACGGCGTCAGGACGTCAAGGAGCGTTGCGACAAGCACCGCGATCATAATGATCGCGAGCCGGACCGGCTGCCTGCTCCAGTGGCGCATGGTGAAGGCGAAAACGTCGCGAAAGGCGGCGCCGCGCAGATCGATGTGAAAACGACGCTTGGCTTTGTACGAGCGCAGCAGGACGCTCGGTCTCAAGAAAGCTGAAATGGAAGGTCTGCGTGAGGACGAAAACATGCGGAATGCGGGTAGCTGATCTGGACCTGGCATGTTGCTTTCTTTCTTTCCTTCGTTCCATCGATCGCGATGTCACCCGCGAGATGAATATCGGCTGCGAGCACGCGCCGCTCTTACGAGGATAGAACCGCAATAGCCGTGCCAAAGGCACAGAAGACGCTCAGAAGGATTTTCTGCATATTCCTCAATGACAAACGAGATCTCAGCAGGCAACGGGGCGGAACAGTGCCGCGTCGCGAACCCGACAAACCCGACAGGACGCATCGATCGCGCGGGCACCCTGGGCGAACGACGTAGGATTGCTCCTCACGCGAAGCGGAATTCACGCCGATTCAACGGCGTTCCGCGTTGAACAATTCAGGCCGATGTCGGACATGCGACATAGCAGTGTTGAAGACATCTGTTGTTTTGAAATGATTTCCTTCTTTGGCACGGTCCATGCGTAGCTGTTCGAGAACGCGCCCCGGCCTGAAGGAGAAACAGTCCATGATCCAGCGCACCGAAAACGCCGTGGCCTAAAGACCGCGCTTTCCCGGGCCGGCGCAAGGCTGGCGCATCAAGTCGAGGCGAGCGGCCGCGCTGGGTCCAAGAAGCGCGGGCCGAATGTGGCCGCGGCAACTCCTTTGGCTAGCCATCATCATGACAGACCGGGCGTGCGCTTTTGCGTGATTGCGCTCAGGAGAAGGATCACATCCATGAGGCCTGTTTATCTGGACAACAACGCAACGACACGGGTCGATCCTGAAGTCGTTCAAGCGATGCTGCCGTTTTTTACGGACCATTACGGCAACCCGTCGTCGAACCACGATTTTGGCGCTTCCGCCGGGGCGGCGGTGAGAAAGACGCGCCTGCAGGTGCAAACGCTGATCGGCGCGGAGTTCGACGACGAAATCACCTTCACCTCGGGCGGGACGGAAAGCGACAACACGGCGATCCTTTCGGCGCTCGAGGTGATGCCTGAGCGCACTGAGATCGTGACTTCCGCAGTCGAGCATTCGGCCGTGCTGACGCTTTGCGCCCACCTTGAAAAGGCGCGCGGCATAAAGGTGCATAGGATCCCGGTGGATCGCCACGGCAGGATCGACCTCGACACCTATAAGGCCGCCCTCACCCCGCGCGTGGCGATCGTCTCGATCATGTCGGCGAACAACGAGACCGGAACGATCTTCCCGGTGCCCGAGCTTGCTGAGTTGGCCAAGGAAGTCGGCGCCCTTTTCCATACCGACGCGGTGCAAGCGGTCGGCAAGCTTGCGATCGACTTGAAATCGACGGCAATCGATATGCTGTCTCTCTCCGGTCACAAATTACACGGACCGAAAGGGGTCGGCGCACTTTATGCAAAGCGCGGCGTGCGCTTCTGTCCGCTGATCAAGGGGGGGCGCCAGGAGGGCAACCGCCGCGCGGGCACGGAGAATACGCCAGGCATCGTCGGTCTCGGCATGGCAGCCGAACTTGCCTTGAAATTCATGGACGACGCGAACACACGGGTAAAGGCGTTGCGCGACCGCTTGGAGAAAGAACTTCTCCAGCGCATCCCACACGCCTTCGTGGCCGGCGACCTACTAAAGCGGTTGCCGAACACCGCAAACATCGCCTTTGGACATATCGAAGGTGAGGGCATACTGCATTTCCTCAATCGCGAGGGCATCGCCTGCTCCTCCGGCTCTGCTTGCGCCTCCGGCTCGCTGGAGCCGAGCCATGTCTTGGTGGCGATGAATATCCCCAATAGCGCGGCACACGGCGCAATCCGTTTCTCCTTTTCGCGCAACAACGGCGAGGAGGACGTCGACCGGGTGCTCGAGGTCATGCCCGGGATCGTTAAGAAGCTGCATGACCTTTCCCCGTCTTCGCCAGCCAGGCGAAAGGACTTCAATCAGCTCCAGCTCCGGGCGACGACGCAACCCCCGAGCACCGTTTCGGGCCAAGGAGGATGCAATGCGTAGTTGTTTCGCTGAAAGCTGTGCCATCGATGTCACCGACATCCTCGCCCGGCTGATGAGCCTGTCGGCTGCGGAGGAGTTCTTCGCAGTCCTTGGCATCTCTTATGATCCGAAGGTGCTCAATGTCTCACGCCTGCATATCATGAAGCGCATGGGCCAATACCTCGCTGAAGAGGATTTCGCCGGCCTTCCCGACGGGGTGATCGCCGCGCGGGCGCGTGCGACGTTGGAACGCGCCTATGAGGATTTCGCGACATCCTCGCCCCTCACGCACCGGGTCTTCAAGGTGCTCAAAGAGCACGATCCGGACAAACCGGCCGTTCGGGACCACACCTTTGTCCCGTTCGATTCGATCCTGAGGCGGTTCGAGACAGACTGAGCGCGACACGGTTGCGACGCGACAATGTCGAAAAGCCGACAAGTCCGGTCATCACGACGGCACCTTCGGAAGAAAACAACCCCATGTCAAAGGGAACAGAGCAACGCAAGAGGGTTGGCACGAATGATGCTGAGAAGGAGATGAACGCCACGGGCGCTTGCGGATTGGAGCCGAGAGAGATGCAATGCACATTGTAATCTGTATCAAGCAGGTGCCGGACTCCGCGCAGATACGTGTCCACCCGGTGACGAACACGATCATGCGCCAGGGCGTACCGACCATCATCAACCCTTACGACCTGTTCGCCCTCGAAGAGGCACTTAGATTGCGCGGCGCCCATGGCGGCGAGGTCACCGTGCTTACGATGGGTCCGCCGATGGCAGAAGATGCGCTGCGCAAGGCGCTCACCTATGGCGCCGACCGCGCGGTCCTGTTGACCGACCGCTGTTTTGCCGGCTCCGATACTTTAGCGACCTCCTTCGCGCTTTCTCGGGCAATCGTGAGAATTGGCGAGACCTTCGGCGCGCCGGACATCGTCTTCGCCGGCAAGCAGACGATTGACGGCGATACCGCCCAAGTCGGGCCCGGCATCGCCAAGCGCCTCGGCCTGTTGCAGTTCACCTATGTGGCGAAGATCGCCTCTATCGATCTCGATGCGCGCGAGATCACCGTCAACCGCCGTTCCGAAGGCGGTACGCAGATGCTGAAAAGCAGACTGCCTTGCCTCATCACAATGCTGGAAGGCACCAACGAAATCCGCAGGGGCTCGCTCGACGACGCCATGCGCGCCGCGCGTAGCCAGATCGTGAAGTGGAGTGCGGCCGAAGCTGGCATTGAGGACCTCAACAAATGCGGCCTGCGCGGCTCGCCGACGGTCGTCAAGCGCGTTTTCGCCCCTACGACGCGGGCGGAAAAGGCGACGCAAATCGACATGACCGACAAGACACAGCATGACGCCGCTGACGAACTGATCGCCGCAATCTTCACCCGCCAGCCAGCGCTCGAACACGAACTCGCCTTTGACGGCGGCCAGTGACGGGACGGCAAGGAGAGACGATGTCGAACGCGAACCGCGAAGCCCCTCCTTCCGCCGGCCGTGCCGGCATCAAGAGGGAATTGCCTGAGCACTTTAGGGACTATCGGCACGTCTGGGTTTTCATCGAACTGGAACGCGGCGAGGTCCATCCCGTGTCCTTCGAACTGCTTGGCGAAGGCCGCAAGCTCGCCGACAAGCTTGGCATCCAGCTTGCGGGCATCGTGCTCGGACCGCCGGGTGAGGCCACCCAGCATGCCGTTGCCGAGGCCTTCGCTTACGGCGCCGACCTTGTCTACCTTGTCGAAGCACCGCTGCTTGCCGACTATCGCAACGAGCCTTTCACCAAGGCGATGACGGATCTGGTCAATACCCACAAACCGGAGATCCTGCTTCTCGGTGCGACCACGCTCGGCAGGGATCTCGCTGGCTCAGTAGCGACGACCTTGCTGACAGGGCTTACTGCCGACTGCACCGAACTCGATGTGGATGTGGACGGTTCGCTCGCCGCGACCCGTCCGACTTTCGGCGGTTCCTTGCTATGCACGATCTATACGCTCAACTACCGGCCGCAGATGGCCACCGTACGACCCAGAGTTATGGCCATGCCACCGCGGGCGGATAAGCCGGTTGGGCGTGTCATCCGGCACAAGCTGTCGATGACCGAGGAAGAGATCATCACCAAAGTCCTTGGCTTCAACCTCGATCGCCAATCGGCAAAGGCAAATCTCGCCTACGCCGACATCGTGGTTGCCGGAGGCCTGGGCCTCGGCTCGGCGGAAAATTTGCAGCTTGTGAAGAATCTAGCGCGGGCAATCGGCGCCGAATATGGCTGTTCGCGCCCGCTGGTCCAGAAGGGCTGGATGCCGGCTGATCGGCAGGTTGGCCAAACGGGCAAGACCATCCGGCCAAAGCTTTACATAGCGGCCGGGATTTCCGGCGCCATTCAGCATCGGGTTGGCGTGGAGGGGTCTGATTTGGTCGTAGCCATCAACACCGACCCGAACGCCCCGATCTTCGACTTTGCCCACCTCGGCATCGTCACTGATGCGATCCGTTTCCTGCCGGCATTGACGGACGCCTTCACCCGGCGGCTGTCGCCGCACAGTCACGACAAGCTTGCGAGCTAAGGGAGACGGCCATGATCGAGGAAGAATTCGACGCCATCGTCGTCGGGGCCGGTATGTCCGGAAACGCGGCCGCCTATACTATGGCAAGCCAGGGCCTGGCAGTGCTGCAGTTAGAGCGCGGCGAGTATCCGGGCTCCAAGAATGTCCAGGGCGCCATCATGTATGCCGACATGTTGGAGCAAATCATCCCGGATTTCCGGAATGATGCGCCTCTCGAGCGGCATCTGGTCGAGCAGCGATTCTGGGTGATGGACGACACCTCCCACACCGGGATGCAGTATCGATCGGATGATTTCAACGAGGCGAGGCCCAATCGCTACACCATCATCCGTGCCCAATTCGACAAGTGGTTTTCGCGCAAGGTGCGCGAGGCCGGCGCGACGGTTCTGTGCGAGACGACGGTGACCGAACTCGTCCGCAATGCCAAAGGTAAGGTGATCGGCGTGCGCACCGACCGGGCTGGCGGGCCGATCTATGCGAACGTCGTCGTGCTCGCAGAAGGTGTCAACGGACTGCTCGGTACACGGGCCGGCCTGCGCAAGATGCCGAAGCCAGAAAGCGTGGCGCTCGCTGTCAAGGAAATGCATTTCCTACCCGACGAGGTCATTGAGCAGCGGTTCGGCCTCCAGGGCGACGAAGGCTGCGTGATCGAAGCGGCGGGCACGATCTCTCGCAGCATGGCCGGACTTGCATTCCTCTACACCAACAAGGAGTCGATCTCTCTCGGCATTGGCTGCCTCGTCTCCGATTTCGCCCAGACAAGGGAGAGCCCTTACGTCCTCCTCGACGCCTTTAAGCACCATCCTTCGATTCGGCCGCTGATCGCGGGCTCGGAAGTCAAGGAGTATTCCGCGCATCTCATTCCCGAAGGTGGCTACAAGGCCATTCCGCAGCTCTTCGGTGACGGTTGGGTCGCGGTCGGCGATGCCGCCCAACTGAACAACGCCATTCACCGCGAGGGTTCGAACCTGGCCATGACTTCAGGTCGCATCGCGGGCGAGGCAATCATTGAGATCAAGGGCCGCAACCAGCCGATGATCAGGAGGAATCTCGCCCTTTACAAGACCATGTTGGACAAGTCCTTCGTAGTCAAAGACTTGATGAAATATAAGGACATGCCGGACCTGATACACACCAATTCCCGCAATTTCTTCATGACTTACCCGCAGTTGATGTCGCAGGCCGCGCAGAACTTCATGCGGGTCGACGGAACCCCGAAAATCGAGAAGGAAAAGGCGACCACTGCTGCCTTCATCAAGGCGCGTTCGCGCTGGGGGCTGATCAGCGATGTGGTCCGCCTGGCACTGGCGTGGCGCTGAAGGAGAAACAGAATGACGATGGCCGTGACGAAGTTACGCGTCGAGGAGAAGCTTTATCAGAACCGTTATTTGGTCGATCCGGGCCGCCCGCATATCAAAGTGCGACCGCACGAGAGGCCGAGCGCGAACCTGCTCGCGCTGACACACATCTGCCCGGCTAAGTGCTATGAGTTGAACGACAAGGGACAGGTGGAGACCACTCCCGACGGCTGCATGGAATGCGGCACCTGTCGCGTGCTGTGCGAGGCCAGCGGTGAGATCGTGTGGAATTACCCGCGCGGCGGCTTCGGCGTTCTCTTCAAGTTCGGATGACTGGCGCAGAGCGAGAAATGAGAGGCTCGCAATTGCGGTTAATACCGTCAATAGTGTTCACAATTACCGAAAAGCTGAAAAAAGTTTCTGGAACTCAAAATACAAAAAAGGGCTTGGGCGGAGCACCTTGGACAATCCTTGAGGTGTTTGCATGGCTCACATGCTTCCAGATCAGGTCGGTGAAATCGCATCTCGGAACACCCCGCCCGAACCTGCGGTCGAAGCGGTGAGCAATGCGGACAGCTTGCTCAGGGGAATCTACGAGATATCGAAGATTCTGACTGCCCCGGCCCAGCTGGAGATTACGCTTGCCAATGTCGCGAATATCCTCTCCTCGTTTGTGCAAATGCGTCATGGCGCAATCGTCGTCCTGGACGCTGAAGGAGAGCCGCAGATTAGCGCAACTACCGGCGGCACTGTGCCTCAATCAGCCGCCGGCAGCGTCATTCCCCAGGCCGTAATAGACAAAATCGTCGCTACCGGATTGCCGATCGTCATACAAGACACAAGCACGTCCGAGCTATTTCAGGCTGATCCTCGATCGAACAGCGGCACGATCGCAACTGCCTTTATCGGTGTCCCGCTAAAGGCTGAGGAAAAGATCTTCGGGACGCTGTCGATCGACCGCGTCAGGAACGGTACCACCAGGTTCCACTACGAGGAGGACTTAAGCTTCCTGGCCATGGTCGCCAATCTGGTCGGCCGGACCATCCGCCTCCATCGCACTTTGAGCACATGTCGTCAGCGACTTGTGGAAAAGCAACCGAGACCAGAGCAGTCGCTCGACGAGGACAGGACCCATCCGGCCCGACATCCGCATGTCAAGATCGACGGAATTATCGGAGAAAGTCCCGCCCTCAAGCAAGTCCTCGATATCGTCTCGGTCGTGGCCAGGACCAATTCCACCGTGCTTCTGCGAGGCGAAAGCGGTACCGGCAAGGAGTTCTTTGCACAGGCTATCCATAAGCTTTCACATCGGAAGGACAAATCCTTCGTCAAATTGAACTGCGCCGCACTGCCCGAAAGCGTTTTGGAATCAGAGCTCTTTGGCCACGAGAAAGGCGCCTTCACCGGGGCTATCCTGCAGCGCGCTGGCCGGTTCGAATTGGCGAATGGCGGAACCCTGCTGCTTGATGAAATCGGCGAGATTTCGCCTGCCTTTCAAGCCAAGCTGTTGCGCGTCTTGCAGGAAGGAGAACTGGAGCGAGTGGGCGGCACCAGGACCCTCAAAGTTGACGTGCGGCTCATATGCGCCACCAACAAGGACCTCGAGACGGCTGTCCGGAATGGAGAGTTCAGGGCTGACCTCTATTACCGCATCAATGTGGTGCCAATAGTCCTGCCTCCCCTCAGAGAACGGCCGGGCGATATTCCACGCCTTGCGAAAGCTCTCCTCGAGCGATTCAACAAGGAGAACCATCGCGATCTTGCATTCACGCCGTCGGCGCTTGACCTAATGTCGCAATGCTATTTCCCTGGCAACGTGCGTGAGTTGGAGAATTGTGTGAGACGGACGGCCACACTTGCGCGTTCAACGACAATAACTGCGTCGGATTTCGCCTGCAAGAACAGCCAGTGCTTGTCTGCGCTTCTGTGGAAAGGAGTCGGCCGTTCGCATGGCGGCTATGCCGTCGACGAGTTCCCACGTGCCAATGTGATGCCGGCTGGATCGCGGCCGTCTCCCATGCGGGTCGGCGCCTCACAGAATGAGGCATCGCCCGGCGAGACCTGCGACCCCCACCATCCCGTTTGTCCTGCAATGAACCCGCGTCTGACGGAACGCGACCGGCTGATTGATGCGATGGAGAGGGCCGGCTGGGTACAGGCCAAGGCGGCTCGTGTTCTCGGTCTCACGCCGCGGCAGGTCGGCTATGCTTTGCGCCGGCATCGTATCGGAGTGAAGAAGTTCTAAACGTCCCTGATGACATCGAACGTGGTTGCGCGGTTGCTTCCCGCACTGGGCATAACTGAGACAAGACGGAACCTTTTTTGACGTTGTCGGCGACCTGACAAGACGTGTCGCAGGAAACGGACACAATTGGACACAAAAGGCACGACGTAAAAGCCAACATAACGATAAAGACCACTTTTCGAGTTGGCATATCTCTTGCGCTCTGAAGTGCGATGTTCACACCACGCACGGAGCCGTTCGATGTCTGCACCGATGATTTCGCTACAGGGCCTTTCCGGCACGACAGTCTTCGATCAGTCGCCGGCGAGAGCGAAATCCGGTGGCTGCGCATCTTCATCCTGCGGCTCCTCCGCAAAGCCGCACGAGATGGACTCGGCTGTCTGGGAGAAGATCAAGGATCATCCCTGCTTTTCAGAGGAAGCGCACCACTACTTCGCGCGCATGCATGTGGCGGTCGCCCCGGCCTGCAATATTCAATGCAACTACTGCAATCGCAAATATGACTGCGCCAACGAAAGCCGGCCTGGGGTCGTCTCGGAAAGACTGACGCCCGACCAGGCGCTGCGCAAGGCGATCGAGGTTGCCAACCAAGTGCCGCAGCTTTCCGTGCTTGGCATCGCCGGACCGGGCGATGCCTGTTACGACTGGAAGAACACAAAGGCCACATTCGAACGGGTCGCCAAGGAAATCGCCGACATCAAGCTGTGCATCTCAACCAACGGTCTCGCGCTGCCAGACCGCGTCGCCGAGCTTGCCGAAATGAATGTCGATCACGTGACGATCACCATCAACATGGTCGATCCGCGGATCGGTGCCGAGATCTATCCGTGGATCTTCTATGAGAACCGCCGTTATACGGGCGTTGAGGCAGCCACGATCCTGCACGAACGACAGATGTCGGGGCTGGAGATGCTGACGGCGCGCGGCATCCTCACCAAGATCAATTCGGTAATGATCCCCGGCGTAAACGATGAGCACCTGATCGAGGTGAATAAATGGGTCAAGGAGCGCGGCGCGTTCCTGCACAATGTCATGCCGCTGATTTCCGACCCGGCGCACGGTACGCATTACGGCCTGAGCGGGCAGCGCGGCCCCAAGGCAATGGAGCTGAAGGCCCTTCAGGATCGTCTCGAAGGCGGCGCCAAGTTGATGCGCCATTGCCGGCAGTGCCGGGCCGATGCTGTCGGGCTGCTCGGTGAGGATCGCGGCAAGGAATTCACCCTCGACCGGCTTCCCGACAAGGTCACGTACGACGCCAGCAAGCGCGAGACGTACCGGGCAGTGGTCGCGCGCGAGCGGGGCGATCGCATGGCGGCCAAGAGCGAGGCGCTCGGGATGGTCAAGACCGCAGGCTCCGGCAAATCGCTTCTGGTCGCGGTGGCGACCAAGGGAGGCGGTCGCATCAACGAGCATTTCGGCCATGCCAAGGAATTCCAGATTTATGAGGCCTCGCCGAAAGGGATCGGCTTCGTGGGTCATCGCAAAGTCGAGCAGTATTGCCTCGGCGGCCGGGCCGAGGACAAGAGCCTCGACGGCGTCATCTCTACGCTCGAAGGCGTAGACATCGTGCTGTGCGCGAGAATTGGAAATAGCCCCGAGGATCGACTCAAGGAAAGTGGGATCCGAGCAACGGATGCTTACGGCTATGACTACATCGAGACCGCGATCGGCGCGCTTTACGCCGCCGAGTTTGGGAGCGAGCCACTGGCTGCGACGGCCTGAGCCGCCTCATTCTAACCGAACCGGAGATGAAAATGGCCTTTAAGATCATAGCTTCCCAATGTACCCAGTGCGGCGCCTGCGAGTTCGAATGCCCTTCCGGCGCGATCAAGTTCAAGGGCGAGACCTATGTGATCGATCCGAAAAAGTGCACCGAATGCGAGGGCACCTTCGAAACGCAACAATGCGCCTCGGTGTGTCCGGTGTCGAAGACTTGCGTCCCCGCCTGACCTCCATTTCGGCTACCGACACGGTCGAGGCGCCTCATCAGAATCATTGACCTCCTGTTGGAAAGCTGCAGACGGGAGAAAGGAACGGCCATGGGCCTCGAACGCGAACAGGACATCGAAATCCGTACACCTCCGCGATTCGCGCCGGGTGAGCGGGTCCGCGCCACACGCCATATAAAAAATGACGGCACCTATCCTGGCAAGGAGATCGGTGAAAACCTGGTGCGCAAAGGCGACGAGGGCTATGTGCGCGACATCGGCACCTTTCTCCAGCAGTTCTACATCTATGCAGTCGAATGGATCGATCGCGGCACCGTCGTCGGCATGCGTGCCCGTGAACTCATGAGCCTTGAGACGGCTCGGACTCCTTGCAGTGCCGAAATCGGTGCTGGTTTTAACGAAGGAACGGCCGGATGAAGGTAATGATCCGCAGGACCGGTGATGGCTTGTCGGCGTATGTTCCCAAAAAGGATCTCGAAGAGCCGATCATCAAGGCCGACAACGAACACTTATGGGGCGGGGTCGTGACGCTGAAGAATGGCTGGCGGTTAGTCCTGCCCGACCTTCCGCGGGAAACGCCTTTGCCGATCACCGTCGAGGCAAGGAAGATTCCCGACGAGAGCTGATCTTCGGGTTGACACAAAGAGAGCGGCAAAGGGATACGAGCATGAACACGATGACCTCGGGCCACCTCGTCGTTATTCGGGACAGTTTTGCTGAAAGGCAACTTGACCTTTTGAAGGCAGCGCTCGCGGCCGATCACGTAATTCCCTATCTCGGGCCGGGTCTGCTTGAGACCAGCTCCGCCGAACCGCTCGTACCGAATACCCCCGAAGCCGTTGCCGCAGCGCTCCACAAGCGCACGCCGGCCCCTTCGAAGATTCGCACCAACATGTGGTCGGTTGCGCAGTATATCGAACAGCGCCGGCACCGCCGCACGCTTAAAGTTTGGATGGCCGAAATATTCGCCGTCCCGGTGCTGCCGACCGTCTTCCATGCCTGGCTTGCAACGCTGCCGCTCTCCGTGATCATCGACAGCTGGTACGACGGTGCCATGCGCGCGGCCCTAATACAGGCCCGCCGAACGGACGTCGTTGAAATACAAGGGGTCCCACGGGCGCACGAGACCGGCGACATTTGGACGAAAGCCTACGATTTGTCCGGGATATTACTCGAATCCGCACCGACGGCGAAGACGGTTCTTTACGCCCCCCACGGCGGCGCCAGGCC
Organism: Mesorhizobium erdmanii; assembly: GCF_013170725.1. Classification (NCBI taxonomy): domain Bacteria; kingdom Pseudomonadati; phylum Pseudomonadota; class Alphaproteobacteria; order Hyphomicrobiales; family Phyllobacteriaceae; genus Mesorhizobium; species Mesorhizobium erdmanii. Next base: position 6,363,273 of record NZ_CP033361.1, read on the forward strand.
GGCCGCAAACTTCCTCGTCGCAGATTCCGACTATGTCGAAGTGCTGAGCGAAATCGATATCCAGACGCCGATCCCTGACCTTGTGAAGGAACGGCGAGCCAGCCGTGGTCTTTTCTTCCTCGGCTGCCGCTTCAACGATCAGATGCTGCGCACCTATGCCCGACAGATCATGAAGCGCTCCAATGGCCCACATTTTGCGGCAATGGATACAGCGACGCTGACCAAGAACGAGCGCCGCTTCCTTGCAGCAAGCGCAATCACGGTCATTGACATGCCGACGGGTCAAGCCGCGGCCCGTCTCGTCGGATTGGGCGAGACATTGCATGAAGCCAAAAGGGCAATCGTTTGAGTCATTCCCAGACGTCTCAACAGCGATTGCCGAAAGGAAAACGGGCAATTCACTTGCGGGGTTTTCAACAACTCCGAGAGGCGCTGCTGTTTCGAGCCAGCACCTGGCTCTAACCCGCCGAGCGGAGCATCGCCCGCCGGCCGCACCAAGGTCGGCGATGCGGAATGCGCATAATGGAATATTGTCGCGGCGAGCGCTCGCAGATGATCGGCTTCACTTGGCGGCAAAAGGCAAAAGCCGTGCGCGGCACGATGATCATGAGCGCGTTGGGGCCGATGCCAATCGAGCTTGGCGCTCTGCAGACGCTCTCGAACGGTTGGTACAGGGCAAGCCGCTTCGTCTTCAACGAGACCCGCTGCTGCATGGGTTGTAAACGGCCGCATCATGGCGCATGCCTGCCGAGTATGTGTCCCTCTCTTCTGTTTCGCCTGACTGAATAAGCTTGCACCAGGTCGGACATGCAGTCCAACCAAGATGCACGCATCCACATCAAGCCCCATGAAGGCGAAGAAAATCCTCATACGTAGCTTGCAACCCGGCACCAAGAGACGTCTTGGCTTTCCAGCCAAGGTTACGCAAGCGCGTTACGTCCAGTAACTTGCGCGGAGTACCGTCTGGCTTCGTCGAGTCGAATACCAGATTGCCCTCCCAGCAGACTGCCGCCTTGACGAGTTCCGCTGCCTCGCGAATTGTGACATCCTCACCAACGCCAACATTAATCAGGGGCGCAGTGTCGGCGGCTGTCAAGGCGTCAAAATCCGAATCTGGCAGGCCAAGCAGGAACGCTATGGCATCACCTAGATCCGACGAATACATAAACTCTCGCCGAGGCTTTCCGGATCCCCAGACCCCCACCGAGGTGTCGCCGTTTACTTTAGCTTGATGAAAACGGCGTATCAGAGCAGGCAGAACGTGACAATTTTCGGGGTGATAATTATCGCCCGGACCATATAAGTTGGTCGGCATCAACGCGAGATAGCGCGCCTTGTACTGCCGGTTGAAAGACCAGCATGATTCAACACCTGCGATCTTTGCCAAAGCGTAGGGACGATTTGTCGCTTCAAGCGGACCGGTGAGAAGGTATTCCTCCCGTATCGGCTGTGGACAGTCGCGTGGATAGATACACGAGGAGCCAAGAAAAATCATCCGTTCGACGCCGGACGCGTAAGCGGCATCAAAAACACTGACTTGAATCGCGAGGTTGTTGTGAAGGAAATCGACAGGGGAGGTAGCGTTCGCCAGTATACCACCAACCTTCGCGGCGCACATAACGACGTAATCAGGTCGCCGCGACATGAAGAAGCTGCGCGTCTCGCTCCGATCAAATAGATCCAGTTCGTCGTGAGTGCGTGTTATTATCTCATAGGATCCTAACGCCTCGAGGGCTCTCATGGTGGCGGATCCCACAAGGCCGCGATGACCTGCCACGTAGACTTTCTTCATCTTTTTGTTTTCCATTGATAACGCTCTGGACGCTCCGTAAGAAGGCCACCATGGCACTGACAATAAGTCAGCATGGCGCGGCCGTTGTCAGCATAACTCTTGTGGACTGTGTGAATAATAACCCTGCTTCATCAGCACTGCGTCACGCTCTGCCATGTGCAAATCCTCCCGAACCATCTCCCTAACCAATTCGATGAAGGATATCTTGGGCTCCCACCCAAGTTTTTCTTTGGCCTTGCGGGCATCGCCGAGAAGTGTCTCGACCTCGGCAGGACGAAAATAACGGGGATCTACTTTTACGATCAGAGCTCCCGTCTTTGCATCGTACCCCTCTTCGTCGACCCCTTCCCCCACCCAACGAACACCGATGCCGAGTTCAGCGGCCGCGACGTTGACGAATTCGCGCACCGAATGTTGCTCACCGCTAGCGATCACAAAGTCTTCAGGTTGCTCCTGCTGCAGCATCAACCACTGCATCTGGACGTAGTCTCGAGCGTGCCCCCAATCGCGACGCGCATTAAGGTTGCCCAAGAATAGAGTCTGCTGCATTCCAAGCTTGATCCGAGCCAGGGCGCGCGTGATTTTGCGTGTTACGAATGTTTCTCCGCGCGCGGGTGACTCATGATTGAATAAAATGCCGTTACACGCATACAAATTGTAAGCTTCTCGATAGTTTACGGTGATCCAGTGAGCATACAATTTGGCAACAGCGTAGGGTGATCGGGGGTAGAAAGGTGTCGTCTCGGTCTGTGGCGTTTCCCGCACCAGCCCGTAGAGCTCAGACGTCGAGGCTTGGTAGTAGCGCGTATGCTCGACGAGCCCCAAGATCCGAATTGCCTCGAGGATACGCAGCGCACCCAAGGCATCGGAGTTCGCGGTGTATTCTGGTTCTTCAAAGGAGACTGCCACGTGGCTCTGAGCTGCCAAATTGTAAATTTCGTTCGGCTGCACCAGTTGTATGACGCGCGTAAGGCTGGACGAATCTGTCAAGTCCCCGTGGTGAAGGGTAAGATCAACGCCACTTTCATGAGGGTCATGATAGAGATGGTCGATACGGCCCGTATTAAAAAGAGACGATCGTCTTTTTATCCCATGCACAGAATAGCCCTTTTCCAAAAGCAATTCTGCGAGGTAGGAACCGTCTTGCCCCGTAATCCCGGTGATTAAAGCGACTTTTCTCTGCGACAAGCTTGAATCCTTTTTGATTTTGACGCGCCCAAGAAGATGCTCGCCTGCGGCGGGATTGCGTGGCGAAAAGGGGGCGCTTTGGGCAGGGCAACGGGGCCTCTGCGCGAAGGCAAGGGAGAGTTCGAGTGGGATGCCAACCCTTTCATGGTGCCGGGGGACGTTCGGAAGAATTATCAATCAAGATCAAACGACGCGGGTCATTCAAATCGAATTCAATAATGCGTGGCACGAAGAGGCGGGCATAGCGGGTGAAGGCGCTAGTCGGAGGAAAGCGAATTACAGTGTCGCACCTGCCGAGGAGATACATTTCAACGAGAGCGGAAAAACCCCCGTCGGTGCCCAGTGCTGCACTGTGTAAGGGGCCGGACTGATCCGCCTGGAAGCGTTTTGGAACGGTGAAAAGTTCGGGAAATACGCCCGACAAGTGATCAACAACCTGGGCGCTGTCCGAACACAAGAACACCCTTACAGGTCTCGGATGCGGTTGCGCTTTGGCCATACGAATGGCAGTACATACCTGCTCCAAGGCAACCTTCGGATCAGCCCAGAAAGGTGCATGATCCATAATATCCTCGCCGTTACCGTGGCGGACATGGACTCCAATAATGCTGTACCCGTCAAAGTGTTCGTGGTAGAGCGCTTCAATGCGATTCTCAATTTCGAACCTCGGTGTGATGCTTCGAAATATGGTTCGCTCTGCCTTCTCATCGCAGCGCCACATCAAGCAAGCATCACACACTACCGTGTCGGCTTCACAATCATCTTGGGCCTGTAAAAGATCGATTAGCTCGTCACGTTCTTGGAAAATCTGTTCATCCGGACGGTACACGCAGTCGATGGATGGCTTGTTCCACCACGACGGGAAAAAGGGGCCAGGGAATGAGACGTTGTTGATCTGGTCATCGCAAATGACCGGTACACCACCGATATCCTCAATTGGCTTGAAGAAAACCGCAAAGGCATTCGAAAAAGGGTTGTCAAGGTAACAAGAGCCGCGCCAATCTATTGCTAAAGCTCGCCCCGTTCGATGTGCGTAGTCCCAAGCCGACGCGAGGGACCACAGGCAATCACCGAAACCGGTGCGCCGTCGAGAAACAACGAAACGATCCTTCCTTGAACTGTCGATAAGCATCTACATTGCCTCTTTTCAGAACACCACAAGCATTAATGGGCTTGAATATGTCTGGCCCCACACACAGACCAGCCACCGGTGATCGTGGTCGTTGCCAATTTCATGGGAATAAGCTTCGCATCACGGTCATGAGCCGGGCCACGGCCATATTAGTATTGACTGCTATGCTTTAGCGCTTGACCGAAGTCTTGATGGATGCGATCAGCATCTATGTGATGCAACCGAACGCGGCGCTGCTTCCGCAATTGCCGCTGCTCCTTTTCGAGAACTTCACGCCTGATCTGCCGGCGTCGTTGAGATGAGCAGATCCGCGAGCATCGTTTCACTGGACCTCAGGCCTAGCAGCGGCCAGCTTCGAGAGCCCTCGAATGGTTTTGCGTGAACACCCCGGTCGGGTCGTAGGTCTTTCTCAAAAACTCAGAGATTTCGGGTGATCGGCAAGCTGCAACTCATTTTCCCAGCACAACCTCGACCCACGCCAGAGCGCATGCGAAGACTTCCTCTTTTCGGGTTCTTTTGTGCACCTCACGCGATAGAAGCAGCGGCGGTGCATGTCACGTGGCGATCTATGAACGACACGCCCGGATTGGTAAAATTGATTGTTTAGATCGCGAGCATCCACGCTATGGATAAGTGCCTCTCGCAGAAGGCGTCGAGGATGAGGTAAGCAAGCAGCTCGCGAAACGGGCGCTCGACAAAGGGCTTCAGGCTCTCGTCCAGCCGCTTGTTGATGGCCGAGAACGCATGGCCGCACAGCCAGCCGTGATCGCCTTGACCTTCCTGGTCGACACGCCCTGCACATACACCTCCGCTAGGTGGCCACCAAGGCGCGCTCCGAACGTTGGTAGCGCTCGAGCACTCGGTGGAGAAGAGGCCGGCTCGGTCCTGCGGAACCCGCAGCCGCAACACCCGTTGTTCTCGCTCGCCGGCTCGAGCCACCTCTGCGCGACGCCGCCGCCAAACTGTCAATGCCGTTCTGCGACGCCATCGCTCGATTCTCGAAACCGTCACTTTGCAAGAATGGCGAAACGTCTTCGTCAACCAGATTGAGACCGCAGCTAAATCATTCCACTTTAGCAATTCCGATGCACTGGACCCAACACATCATCGCAGCCTTTCCAGGTACCCGAGCAAGAAGGCTTCAGACACTGGCATTTCTTCGATAATCGGCCGCGTCTATCCCATGTCGTTTTAGCTTGTCGTAAAAGGTCTTGCGCGGCACTCCCAGGATTTCGATCGTCCGCTTCACGTCGCCGCCGCATTCCTGCAAGGCATCACGGATGACGGTCGCTTCATAAAGGCTAATTTTTTCGGACAACGGGAGGTTTGATACCGCTTGTTCCTTTCGACCGGGCGCAATGGGCGTGTCTACCTCTTCAAGTCCCAATGCAACGCGATCGGCGAAATGCACGAGTTCACGGACATTGCCGGGCCAATTGTAGCTCATGAGGCGATCGCGCACGCCAGCGCTTGTGTCGGGAACTGGCCTGCCGAAACGTTTGGCGGCGCGTTCCAGGAAATGTCCAAAGAGTATCGGGATGTCTTCGCGCCTTTCACGAAGCGCCGGGATGCGGAGCGTCACCACATTCAGCCGGAAATAAAGGTCTTCCCGGAAATCTCCGCGGGCGGCCGGGTCGCCGAGATCGGCCTTCGTAGCCGACACGATACGAAGGTCGATGCTGCGGGTTTCGTTCGTGCCGAGCGGCGTGATCTGCCGGGTCTCAAGCACCCTCAGAAGCTTCACCTGGAGTGCTGGCGGCATCGACTTGATTTCGTCGAGGAAGAGCGTCCCTCCGTATGCTCGATGCGACCGGTCCTGCGCCTCTGCGCGCCAGTAAAGGCGCCTGCCTCGTGCCCGAAAAGTTCGCTATCGATGACGCTTTCGGGCAGCGCTCCACAATTCAGGGCAACGAAGGGCTTCGTGCGTCGTTTGCTCCAGCGGTGAAGCAGATCCGCGACCACCTCCTTACCCGTGCCCGTCTCGCCTTCCACAAGGACATCCACATCGGTATCGGCGATCTGACGGAGAGTTTCGCGTAGTCGAATCATGGTCGGTGCCTCCCCGATCAGCGGGATATCGCCCGCAGATCGGACAACTGCATCCCTAAGACGTCTGTTTTCCAGGACCAGGCGCCGTTTTTCCGAAGCGCGATGCAGCGTCACTAGAAGCCGGTCGTTCGCATAAGGCTTTGAGATAAAATCGTAGGCGCCGTTCTTGACCGCGGCAACGGCTAGCTCGACGTCGCCATGCCCGGTGATGAGAACAACCGGAATGTCCGGGTCGATCGCCTTCACTCGCTCGAAGAGCTGAAGGCCGTTCAGTCCGGGCATGCGGATGTCACTCACAACAGGGCCATCGAAGTTCTCGTCGATACTGGCGAGCGCGGCCTCGGCCGAACCGAACACGCTCGGTGAGAAGGAGGCAAGCTTCAGCATCTGCGTGGCTGCGCGGAGCAGATCCTCATTATCGTCAATAAAAATGACCGGTCCTGTTTCAGCATTCATGCCGCGCGCCTCAGCTCGACCGTGAAGGAACTCCCTCTCTCCTGGCCGGCATCATCATGCCGCAACGAGCCGCCGAGCTCACGTGCGATCTCCTCCGAAATGACCAGGCCAAGACGGGACCCTTTTCCTTGTTGGTGATGAACGGCATGAAGAGGCTCCTGCGAATCTTGGGGGGCAAGGCCGAGGCCGTTGTCCCGATCGGAAATAGCGACCATTTCCCCGTTATCGGCGAACGCTATCTCGACCCGGGGCTCCGGTTGATCCTTCAGAGCGTCAAGCACGGTCTGGAGAAGGTTGACGAGGATCTGCTCCAGTCGCATGCGGTTTGCCATGACAATTGGAGATGGATCAATCCGCTTTCGTTCTATCGTCACCCCGGAATCGCGAATTCGGACTGAAAGAAGCGACAGGGCGTCGTCGATCACGTCTTCCGCCAGTATCGGTTCCATCGATCCACTGGCGCGGCGGGAGAAGGACCTTAGCGTTTCGGTGATCGTGCCGATCCTGCCGGTCATGGCGGCTATCGAGGTCAGATTCTCGCCGGTACCTTGCGACCGGCCGGCCCCAAGAAGACGCGCGGCATTTTCAGCATGGGTGCGGATTGCGGCGATCAGCTGGTTGACCTCGTGGGTGACCCCGGCTGTTCTCTGTCCCGAGATTGACAAGCGGTTCGCCTGGGCGAGTTCATTGCGCAGGCGCGCACTCTTGCCTCTGCGTTCTCTCGCTCGGCGATCTCACCGGCGAGCGCTTCGTTCGAGCGTTGGAGCTCCGCAGTGCGCAGTTCAACGCGATGCTCCAGTTCCGCATTCAGGAACACAAGCACTTTCTGCCGCTGCCGGGCCGCCCGGCCCCTCCGATCCATCGACCCGGCTCGACAGATAGAGCCCCGGCCGTGCGCTAACCGTGCCGAGCGCGTATTGCATAGCCGCGTCGTCCGCCATGGCCTCGGTGCAGGACGAGCGGAATCACTCGCTGCTTCTCGACCTCCCCTTTCAAACTGTCGGCCGCAAGTGGGAACGCGGCAAGAGCACGGTCGCGTAGGGCATACTGTGCTCTGGTGCCGGCGATGCGGCCCGTTGCAAAGACCACTAAACAGAGCGCTGCACCAAGAATTGCAAGCAAAACCGCAAGCCAGACAGATCGACCGCCAGCCATCTGCCAGGGAAGACCCATGGGGCGCGCTGGAAGGCGCCGTTGCCTATGTCTTCTTCTGCCATCGCATTCTTCAGACCGATCATTGACGAACCATAGTGCGGGGTTCCGCCAGAAGGGAAAGCGATCAGTGCGGAAAACCACACAATCTAACTGCGCAAATTGTAGCAAATACCCGAGACTCCTACGAATTCCGCGTTTCTTGGCTTGGCACGGCTCTTGCGACCAACATCGCAGCAGCGTTTGACCGGAGCGCCGCGATGGGAGAAGCCGCGGGGAGGAAGAGCCCGCCCGACCCGGTCAGGGAGAGAAAACTTACATGTTGGCCCCACTGCCCCCCAGCGCAAAACGCGCACCCCGCAAAACCCTTTGTGGCAAGCCTTACGTGCAGGTGCTTGTCGCAATCATCCTCGGAGTTGCAGTTGGCCATTTTTATCCGCAAATCGGAGAAAACCTGAAGCCCCTCGGCGATGCCTTCATCAAGCTAGTCAAGATGATCATCGCGCCCGTCATTTTTCTGACTGTGGCGACTGGAATTGCCGGCATGAGCGATCTTCAGAAGGTCGGCCGTGTTGCCGGCAAGGCGATGGTCTATTTCTTCACCTTCTCGACGCTCGCACTTATCGTCGGCCTCATCGTCGGCAATGTCATTCAGCCTGGCGCCGGCCTCAACATCGATCCGATCTCGCTCGACGTCCAGGCCGTCAGTGGCTATGCCTCAAAGGCCCATGAGCAGTCCGTGACCGGCTTCCTGATGAACATGATCCCGACCACGATTGTCGGCGCCTTTGTGGAAGGCGACATTCTACAGGTATTGTTCTTCTCCGTCCTCTTCGGCATCTCGCTGGCGATGGTCGCAGAATCGGGCAAATCGGTTCTTTCCTTCCTTCAGGACCTCACTGCACCGGTTTTCAAATTGGTCAGCATCCTGATGAAAGCCGCGCCGTTCGGCGCTTTCGGAGCAATGGCCTTCACGATAGGCAAATATGGCATCGGCTCGGTGGCCAACCTTGCGATGCTGGTCGGGACCTTCTATCTCACGGCCTTCCTCTTCGTGTTCGGGGTTCTCGGCGCAGTCTGTCGTTACAATGGCTTCTCGATCTTTTCTCTTATCCGCTACATCAAGGAAGAGCTGCTGCTGGTCCTCGGAACGTCCTCCTCCGAGGCCGCGCTGCCCTCTCTCATGGAGAAAATGGAGAAGGCCGGCGCCAAGCGCTCGGTCGTGGGCCTGGTCATCCCGACCGGATATTCCTTCAATCTGGATGGCACCAATATCTACATGACCCTTGCGGCCCTTTTCATCGCGCAGGCGACGAATACGGATTTGTCAGTTAGCGATCAGGTCCTCCTGTTGCTCGTCGCGATGCTTTCCTCGAAGGGTGCAGCAGGTGTCACAGGTGCCGGCTTCGTCACGTTGGCCGCTACGCTCTCGGTAGTGCCGGCTGTTCCCGTTGCTGGAATGGCGCTGATCCTTGGCGTCGACCGCTTCATGTCGGAATGCAGGGCACTCACGAATTTGGTCGGTAACGCGGTGGCATCGCTCGTCGTCGCCCGCTGGGAAGGCGAATTGGACCAGGCGCAATTGGAAGCTGCCTTCTGCGGCCACCAGCCTGCCGAGACATCAACCGGCCAGCCACTGATAGTGCCCGCGCCGGGCGAGTCGGCAGCATCGCTACCGATTGAAGCGCCTGGCTGGTCGCAAACGCCGGACAATCGAGCCGCGGGTTCCAAACAGAACCTCGCGGGCCGATGAAATCAAGAATCCCGAAATGCGGTGGGTGCGAAATCATGTGCGCCTTGCGAAGGACTCGCACCGGTCACGACACACAAGCCATCGATGAACCGCTTAATGCTTCCGAAGATTGCGAAGGTTCGTGAACCGGGCGCGGAGCTCGATCGGAGGCCGCCGCGGTCAACTCTCGTCGGCACGGCTGAACAATTCGCCAACGCTCTACGCAACGAAAGCGACCTTGGCATAGAGGAATCAATGATCTATGGGCATCGATGATGTCGAAGACGATCGGATGGCGCGTGGGTTCTACGTTTCGGCTGCTCCCTCGCGCCACGCCACGACAAGAATTCCGCTAGCGAACAGGATCAATGCAGGAATGACAGATTTTACTGAATCTTACCTTTACCGGGTTTCTTCCTGATGTCGTTTTGATCAGAGTCGGACAATGGCGAAGCGACCCATAATTGCTGATATCGCCCGGGAAGCCGGGGTCAGTGTTGCCACCGTTGACCGAGTTCTGAATGCCCGTCATCCGGTGCGGGAGGAGACTGCGCGGCGGGTCTTAGCAGCGGCACAGGCCATCGGATATCACGCCGCAGGTCTCATCAAGCAGCGCCTGCAGCGGGACCTGCCGCAATATCGGCTTGGCTTCATCCTGAGAAAACCGGCTCACCACTTCTACCAAGGATTAGCGCGTGAGGTCGAAGCGGCGGTCAACGCGGCGAATTGCTTCCATGGCACTTCGCTCATCGAATTCGCGCCGTCGCACATGCCGTGCGACCTTATTCCACTGCTCAAGGAATTCGGCGCGCGCTGCCACGCGATCGCCATGGTGGCGCCGGACCATCCGGCGATCACGGCAGCCGTCCAAGAACTCAAGGCGAAAGGCATCCCCGTTTTCTCGCTGCTTTCCGATTTCGCGGAAGGTGTTCGTGAGGGCTATATCGGCCTCGATAACCGCAAGGTCGGGCGGACGACAGCGTGGATGTTTTCAAAGATCGCAAGAAGGCCGGGAAAGGTGGCGGTTTTTGTCGGCAGCCACCGTTTTCAGGGGCAGGAGCTGCGGGAGGCCGGCTTTCGCTCCTATTTCCGTGAGAATGCACCGACATTCGAGCTGCTCGATCCGCTCGTGAACCTTGAGGCACGGCAGATCACCTACGAGGTCACGCTGGACCTCATGCAACGGGAACCCGAACTCACCGGCTTTTATGTGGCCGGCGGAGGTATGGAGGGAGCGATTTCCGCGCTCCGTGAAGAAGGCGAAAGCCGGGGTCTCGTCGCGATCGTTAATGAGATCACGCCGGAGTCGCGGGCAGCACTCGCAGATGGCATGATCACGATGTCGGTCGCCACACCCCAGCGCCTGCTTTGCCAGGAACTGATGACGCTAATGGCCAAGGCCATCAAGGTCGGCACTTCGGAGACGCTTGGGCAGACTTTTCTGCCGTTCGAAATCTATCTGCCCGAAAACATCTGAAAAACTGATAAAATACTATCATGAGAGGCCTAATTTCCTTTCGTCGATGAAAGAAAAGCAGCGGGAGTTTGGTTGACTCAACTCCCTCATTCCGGTCTCGTTTAACAAAGAATGATTGCTGCGCGGCGGAATCCAGTCAGCCGAGAACGATGACCCGCACTTCATGGAAGAGAAAGGAAAGCCATGCGTCGAGCATCGCTCCGCTTTGCGATCGACCGCATAGCGCCGCCCCAACTTGCCAAGGCCGCACTTGCCCGCGGCCCGGGCCTGACTGGCAGCGACATTAACTATCATCCCGGCGGCAATCTCCTTACTCGCGAAAAGCCCGCTGCAGACGTCCGTCTCGCTGGCGGACCAATCGTTACGACTGTCTCCATCAACGCCTTTTTGTGCTTCAATGAATCCCGGCGTGCCAGATCAAGGCAAGCAAACTCGTCGATTGTGCGGCGGCCTGCGGAGCGAAGACGCCGACGAATGCGATTCGCCAAGGACATCCACGCGCTGGACGACAGGCGCACTTGCCTCGGGCATCGATTTCATGGCGCGAGATGGATGATCACATGCAACACGATGCTCGCAACTCCGAGCAAAGTGCCAGGCGGATCTCGTCACGCTGCATATCGCTTCCAAAAATGAAAAGGCCCAATTCAAAGTCCGAGATGAATGACGTGGTCCCTGTTGTGCCGTTGCACGAGAGGGCTCTGGACATCTTTGAAACGTCAAAAGCGCTCACCGCTCCGTCTGGACTGGAAGCCACGTTGGCCAACGTCGTCGATCTCCTGCCATCGTTGGTGCAGGTGCGGCACGGCATCATCTCGCTCTGCGGTGGTGCCGGCATACCGGACATGACCGTCGGCGCCGGCTGGAGCGAAGACAGCGATGTGCGCTACCGGAAGCATCTGCCACGGACGGCGATCGACCAGATCATAACGACGGGCATGGCGCTCGTCGCCGAGAACATAGCGTTGGATCCGGCCTTTAACGCCGCCGACAAGGACGTGCTCGGGGCGTCCGACAACATGAATGTGTCGTTCATCGGCGTACCCATTCGCGTCGATGCGAACGTCGTGGGCACGCTGACCATCGACCGCATCCTGGACAACAAATCAGGTTCCCTTCTCGATCACGACCTCCGCCTCCTCACCACAATCGCCAATCTGGTTGGGCAGACAGTGAAGCTGCATCGCATGTTCGCGTCCGACCCCGAGCGACTGATGGCCGAGAGAATCCGGATGCAAAAGCAATTCGGCGAACTCGAGCAGCCTGGCCATGAGGGCAAGAGGGCTCATGTCAAGGGGATCATTGGCGACAGCCCGGCGCTGCGCGGGCTGCTCGAGAAGGTCGCGTTAGTGGCCAGGTCCAACAGCACCGTTTTGCTGCGCGGCGAATCCGGGACCGGCAAGGAGCTGGTCGCCAAGGCCGTTCACGAGCTGTCGGGGCGCGCCAAGCGGCCGTTCATCAAGCTCAATTGCGCAGCGCTCCCTGAGACGGTCCTGGAATCCGAACTGTTCGGTCACGAAAAGGGTGCCTTTACCAGTGCATTCAACACGCGCAAGGGGCGCTTTGAGCTCGCCGACAAGGGGACGTTGTTTCTGGACGAGATCGGTGAGATTTCGGCCTCGTTCCAGGCAAAGCTGCTGCGCGTGCTGCAGGAGCAGGAGTTCGAGCGCGTCGGCAGCAACCAGACGATTAAGGTCGACGTTCGCGTGATTGCCGCCACGAACAGGAATCTGGAAGACGCGGTTGCAAGGAACGAGTTTCGCGCCGACCTTTATTACCGCATCAGCGTTGTTCCCTTGCTGGTGCCGCCATTGCGCGAAAGGCGCGGTGATATTCCGCTCCTTGCCGCTGAGTTTCTCAAGAATTTCAACAGCGAGAATGGCCGTACGATGGTCTTCGATGCGAGTGCGACTGAAGTGCTGATGAACTGTGCTTTTCCCGGAAATGTCCGCGAGCTTGAAAATTGCGTGCAGCGGACAGCGACCCTCGCAGCGGGAACGCCAATCGTCAGAAACGACTTTGACTGCTCACACGGCCGATGCCTTTCCGCGATGTTATGGAAGCACGCGTCTAAGGAGACTTCGCCGAAATTCGAGGCGATCGCACCATCGCCACTAAACCCGGCCATGAAATCATCTGGTGCCTTTGCATCGGCCGCCGTTGCGACCCCGCCTGTTGACAGCGAGCAGGCACTGCCAGCGCCTGATCGGATAGGCCTCGTGAGCGACGGGAAGATGACCGATCGCGAGCGTCTCATCGCGGCGATGGAAAGATCCGGCTGGGTACAGGCAAAGGCAGCGCGCCTGCTTGGATTGACGCCGCGCCAGATTGGCTACGCGCTGAGGAAATACGGTATCGAGATCAAGTGTCTCTGAACGAGCTGTCGAACTTTCGATATGTGGCGGCCGCGCGACAGAGCGAGCGAGGCGAATAGCTGGGTCAAATCAAGGGTTGGTTCATTCGGCACGGACCTCCGCGAGGCGGTCCAGCCCCCTACCGGCGCCAAGAACGGCCCGCACGGCCGCCTGATCAAGTTGGTTGGGAACGCAGCACCGTTATGGTCGCTCTGTCGGTCCTGTCGATCGGCTCTGCGAACTAGTGCAATGAGGATTTGCCTGTGTAAAACCAGTTCGCCGGGTAGCCGGGCAGTGCGCCGGCGTTGTCGACGGAGTTCGCGGAACCGTCCCTGTAGTACCCCACCGTCTGAAAGATGAAGCTATTGCGTTCGATATCAACGAGAGCGATGACGTGCGGCCTCCACCCTAATCTCGGATCGAAATCGGTCGTCGGATCCTGGAAACGTGAGTCAACGCCCGCGGTCAGGTAATCCTTGCTGCCGTTCGCCGAATCCGCAGAGCATGTTATTGTTTTCCCCAAAAACGTGCGGTTTGTCGCGGCTTCTGTCACCGGAGAGTTCGTGCATGCCTTATCACCGTAGGGTCGGTGATCGCCCTCGCGGGCTAAAGATTGAGAGTCGCCTCGACAAGCGTCGGTTCTGTCACTGCGGTCAGGTCCCACGCTCACATCGTGCCGCTCATTTTCGATTGCTTCGGGAGTTGGTTGACCCCTAAGAAACTGTTTTAGCTGCAGGATAAGCTTTCTCATTGCAGTCTCCCGATGCTGCCGCGACGAAGCACTTCGTATACCGCTCACCGAGCCATTGCGGTAATCGTTTGCCGTTATGAATGCATTTGCCGGATGGATGTTTTCACGTGCTCTTCGCCCTGCTGCCTTCAGTGACGGGCGGGACCGCGGCGGCCTGCACTTGACGACATTCGACGCGCGAAGCCGCTGGACGAGGACGTTGGCGATGCCCGCGCAGGACTGCCAGCTTGTAGCCAAAGGGCCATTGGGCCGATGCAGTGACCAACTGGCCAGCACGGCTCTCCGAGGCGGCTTATTCGCTGCTCGTGCTCAGCAAGAAAGGGTCGGGCCTCAGAGCGTGGGGCATGAACGTCGCCAACTGCGCAGTATGCCTCCGGCCCTTGTTGCTGTTGCCCGCGCGCTCGCCGTCATTCTGCGTCGCATGAGAGGTCGGTCTCGTCCAGCAACACAAGCTTCGCCGGACCCGCGAAGGCAGGCGCTCAAGGCGCTTTGGCTGATCCGCACCGACTGCTCACCTCCGTTGAAGGATTTTGAATCAGCACCAAAGCAACTGTCACATGACCATCAAGTCATCATCACAGGACATGCTGTAGTTGCAGCTCGGTCGGCTGGTCCGTAAAAACAGATCGGGATCATCGTCGGCCCGTAGTCCGAGATATTCGACTTCTCTGTAGCCGGCGGCTAGGATGGCGTCGCCTCTCGCAGTGCCTTGGCCAGCCTCTCGGCCGCTTTAACAGTATTTCGCTTTGGGGGATCGCCACGCGCTGCGCGGCCGGCAGCTGAGAATTGCGATCGCCCATCCATGGCTTTGCGCCTTTTCGGAAAGGCGATGATCTCGAGAAAGCGGGCAGAACGGCGCACGAGTTTCAACTGCTGGAAATCTTTCTCGCCAAGAAGGCCGGACCAGCAGCGGTCTGGAAAAGAGCTTCGTCACCAATCGCGCCACGCCGTCGCCGAACGCGACGCACAGCCTTCGCTCACCCCGCTCACCGCGACAGGTGGCAACCACTCGAGATACATCTCTCTTGCGGCGCGTAAAGCATCCGGCGCCTAGCAGCTTGGCAGCGTCCTCATGCTCCGTGGGTGGGTAGGCGGCAACGTCGGCGGCGGTCGTTGAACTGCTTCGCGAAGAGGTAAGGATCACCCGGTCGGCGCGTTGAAGTGCGGCGCGCACCAGGCTGAGAGGGCCTTCATGCAAGGGCGCGACCTTCATGCCCAGCCTGCCATGCCGCCACGGATTTGCGCGACTCGGTGGCGGTCCGGACGACCGGTGTGCTCATGTCGCATCTCATCCTTTGATGGCTTTCGGTTCATCGCCGAAGACATGTTCGGCCGCCGGAAACCGGCGCTCCTTCACGTCGCACGCGTAGGCCTCGATCGCTGCCGAAGCGACCTCTCCCAGTTCGACATAGCGCTTGACGAATTTCGGCCGGAAGTCGCCGAACAGGCCCAGCATGTCGTCGACGACCAGGATCTGCCCGTCGCAGGCCGCGGAGGCGCCGATGCCGATCGTCGGGATTGGGATTTCCTCGGTGATGCGGCGGGCGAGCGGTTCGGGCACTTTTTCCAGTACGACGGAAAAGGCGCCAGCCTCGCTAACCGCAAGAGCATCGCGCCAAATGCGCTCGGCATCCTCGCCCCTGCCCTGCACGCGATATCCGCCAAACACGTTGACCGCCTGCGGCGTCAGGCCGACATGCGCCATGACCGGGATTCCGCGCGCTGTGAGGAAGCGGATCGTCTCGGCGGTCGTCGCGCCGCCCTCGAGCTTGACCGCAGCGCATCCGGTCTCCGCCATAAGGCGCGCGGAATTGCGGAAGGCCTGCTCTAGGCTTTCTTCGTACGAGCCGAACGGCATGTCGACGACCAGGAGCGCCCGCTCCATTCCCCGCCGAACCGCCTTGGCGTGCATGATCATCATATCGAGCGTGACACCGAGCGTGGAGGGAAGGCCGTGGAGAACCATGCCGACGCTGTCGCCGACAAGAACGATGTCGCAGTGGCCGTCAACCAACCTTGCGACCGGCGTGGTGTAGGCCGTCAGGCAGACCACCGGCGTGCTGCCCTTTCGCGCACGGATGTTCGGCGGCGTGATCGCCTTGACGACACCAGCGGCGCTCAATCCACGTCTCTCCTCACCCAACGTCACCCACGGCCAGTGTCGCGTTTGGCATATTTTTGTCGAGGTGCGAAGAGGTAAAATCGCCAGAGCGCGTGGTGTTGACGCGACGGGTGGTATGATAAAGAACAGAACTAAATCGGTTTAGACAGGCGGAGCTCTGCCAAGTAGGTCAGGAACTATGGATCAGGCAAAGGGACCAAGGAAAGGCAGAGTCACAGGCAAGACCAACGACGTCAACGCGGACCTCATCGCAGTCGTCGTTGCCGTGAACGACGCAGGACCTTGTGTTCTGACCATCGAACAGGGGGACACCCTTCCCTCGGGCCCGTTTGAGCTCGCTCATCGTTCGCTCCAGTCGGGCCTCAGGGCATGGGTGGAACTGCAGACCGGTCAGCCTCTCGGTTATATCGAGCAGCTCTACACCTTCGCCGATCGCGATCGGATCGGCGCCAACGAACGCGTGATCTCGATTAGCTATCTCGCACTCACCCGCGAAGACGATGCGGGCGCCTCGGGCAGGCGCAGCTGGGCCAGCTGGTACGACTATTTCCCCTGGGAGGATCATCGCTCCGGCAGGCCTTCGATGCTGGAAGAACTGTGGCCGCGCCTTATCGAATGGGCGGACGGCGCGGACGACGGCGCGACGCGCTTCGATCGCCGCCGGCGAGCGGCGGTCGCCTTTGCCTTGGACGACCGGGCATGGAACGAAGAGCTCGCGCTGCAGCGCTATGAGCTGCTGTATGAGGCCGCCCTGGTAGAGGAAGCAAAACGCGGCGGAGATTCGGCCATCCTCGCTCCGGTGCCGGGCAGATCGATGAGCGCCGATCATCGCCGCATTCTGGCCACGGCTATTGCGCGGCTGCGCTCCAAGATCAAATACCGGCCTGTTGTGTTCGAACTGATGCCGCCGCTCTTCACGCTTTTACAGCTACAAAGAACCGTGGAGGCGCTCTCCGGCAGGCTCATCAACAAGCCGAACTTTCGCCGGCTCATAGAGCAGCAGGAGCTGGTTGAGAAGACCGGGACGACGACCGCCGAGACCGGCGGCCGGCCGGCGCAGCTCTACCGCTTCCACCATGCTATTCTAGACGAGAGGCCTGTGGCCGGCACAAAATTGCCGCTCGCACGGGCTTGACACCACTTATAGTCACAACGATTATATAGGCCTTATAATCGCGTTGACTATAACTGGAGGCTCGATGAGCGCCGTCCTGCCTTCGAGCGCCTCACTATACGACCGCGTTCGGCGCGTTATCCCACCAATCGAGTGGCCACTCTTCGTCGAGGACATCGACGCTATCCTGAAACTGAAGCGACAGCGCAACGCGGTCATACTGGCGCATAATTATCAGACGCCGGAGATTTTTCACTGCGTGGCTGACATCGTCGGCGACAGCCTGGCGTTGGCCCGAAAGGCAATGACGGTCGATGCCGATATCATCGTTCTGGCTGGCGTGCATTTCATGGCGGAAACAGCCAAGCTGCTCAATTCCGACAAGACAGTGCTCATACCGGACCTCGAGGCCGGTTGCTCACTTGCCGACTCGATCACGGCCGAAGACGTACGCCTGATGCGGCAGCGCTATCCGTCCGTTCCGGTCGTCACCTACGTCAACACCTCCGCCGCGGTGAAAGCCGAGTCAGACATTTGCTGTACCTCAAGCAACGCGCTTGCAGTCGTAAAATCGCTTGGCGCGCCGCGTGTGATTATGCTGCCCGATGAATATCTGGCGAAGAACATCGCGGCGCAGACCAAGGTCGAGATCATTGCCTGGAAGGGGCGCTGCGAGGTGCATGAGCGCTTCACAGCGGCCGACATCCGCGAGCTGCGTGAGGCCCATCCCGGCATCAGTGTACTTGCCCATCCCGAATGTCCGCCCGAAGTGGTCGCGGAAGCCGATTTCGCCGGCTCGACAGCAGCGATGTCCGATTATGTCGCCCGGCATAAGCCGGCGCGTGTGATGCTGATGACGGAATGTTCCATGAGCGACAACGTCGCGGTCGAGCATCCGGACGTGGATTTCGTGCGCCCATGCAATCTGTGCCCGCACATGAAGCGGATCACGCTTCGTAATATCCGGACCGCGCTCGAGGAGAACCGCCACGTCGTCACGATCGACCCGCGTGTTGCTGACCGGGCCCGCTGGGCTGTCGAGCGCATGCTCTTCGTATGACGCAGGACATTGACATTGGCGGGGCGCCGGTCATTGTCGGCGCTGGCCTCGCCGGCCTTCTCACGGCGCTGCATCTGGCGCCACAACCGGTAGTTCTTCTCTCCAGAACTCCGCTCGGGACCGAAGCCTCCAGCACGCTCGCCCAGGGCGGGCTCGCAGCCAGCCTCGGCGAGGACGATAACTCGGAACTCCACCTCGCCGATACGCTTGCTGCCGGGGACGGACACTGCGACGAACAAATGGCCAGGCGGGTGATTGAGGCCGCACCTCAAGCCGTCGAGAACCTCATTCGTCTTGGTGCTCCCTTCGACCGCTCGCTAGACGGGAGGCTGCGGCTCGGCCTGGAAGCGGCGCATTCACGTCGCCGGATCGTCCACGCCGCCGGCGACGCAACCGGCCGCGAGTTGTTTCGGGTGCTGCTCGGCGTGGCGCGGCGAACCCGTTCGATCACGATCATGGAAGGCATGACAGCGCTTCGCCTGGTTGTCGCCCAGGGCAGCATTGTGGGCTTGCTGGCTGTTCTGCACGGCGGCGTGTTCGCATTGCCCTCGCGCCGTGTGGTGCTGGCCACCGGTGGTATAGGTGGTCTCTTTTGCGACACAACAAACCCGCTCTCCTCATTCGGCCACGGTCTTGCGCTTGCGGCCTGTGCTGGAGCGGAGCTCGCCGATCTCGAATTTGTGCAGTTCCACCCGACCGCGTTCGATGGTCCGCGCCGGCCAATGCCGCTTGTCAGCGAAGCGGTGCGCGGCGAAGGCGCGGTGCTGATCGATGAGCACGGCCATCGCTTCCTGGCAGACACGCCCGGGGCAGAACTCGCGTCGCGCGATGTGGTCGCGAGGGCGATCTCCGATCAGCTCGCCGCCGGGCATCGTGTGTATCTCGATGCACGACAATGCCTCGGGCCGAAATTCGCAAAACGCTTTCCAGCAATCGACGCTGTTTGCAAGCAGGCCGGTATCGATCCCGCCCTGGAGCCAATCCCCGTGCGTCCGGCGGCACATTATCACATGGGCGGAGTGGCCGTTGACGCCGAGGGGCGGAGCTCCGTGACTGGCTTATGGGCGTGCGGCGAGGTCGCCCGTACCGGATTGCATGGCGCCAACAGGCTGGCCAGCAACTCGCTCTCCGAAGCGGTCGCAACATCGGCTTGGGTGGCGGCAAGCGTCGCTGGCACTTGCGCGGGGTGGCAATGGCCCAGGCTTCCCGAGATAGTGCCCGCGCGACCGAACCCGTCATCTATACGCCAGGTCGCTTCCGATGCACTCGGGATAGTCCGCAACGGCAAGAGGCTGCGCGAAACAATCACGACACTGCTGCCATTGGCCGTTGGCGAGACGGCCGCGGCCGATCCGGCCCTGGTGGCATTGTTGATGGCGATCTCAGCCCTTCGGCGCGAGGAGAGCCGGGGTTCGCATTACCGATCCGATTTCCCCGGGCGCGATGCTGCCGCCTGCCCCTCACGACTGACGCTCTACACAGCTTTTGAGAATGCCGTCACGCTCAGATGGCAAGCATCCGAACGGAGCCGTTGATATGACTTCACTTGCACCACTTCCCCAGATCATCATGGAGCCGATCGTACGAAATGCCCTTCTGGAAGATTTAGGCAGAGCCGGCGACATCACGAGCGATGCAATCATCCCCGCCGATTGCAAAGCCACGCTTTCGCTGAACGCGCGCCAAGCGGGCGTTGTTGCCGGGCTCGACTTGGTGATGTTTGCCTTCCTGCTGGTCGATCCCGGGATCAGTATCCAGCTGCGGTGTCCTGAGGGCGGCAAGATTTCGACCGGCCAGACCATCGCGATCGTAAACGGGCCGGCGCGCAGCCTGCTGACGGCCGAACGGACGGCGCTCAATTTCTTGTGCAAGCTGAGCGGCATCGCAACGGCAACGGCTACGCTCGTAAACGCGGTGCGCGGCCATAACGCAAAGATCGTGTGCACACGCAAAACGACGCCCGGCCTGCGTGTCCTGGAAAAATATGCGGTACGAGCGGGCGGCGGGGCCAATCACCGCTTCGCGCTCGACGACGCCGTGCTCATCAAGGACAACCACATCGCCATTGCCGGCGATATCCGCACCGCAATCGAGCGGGCGCGTAGCGCCATAGGTCACATGGTCAAGATCGAGGTCGAGGTGGACAGGCTGGATCAGTTGGAGATAGCGCTTGCAGCGGGCGTCGACGCCGTGCTCCTCGACAACATGTCAGTCGAGGACCTTGCGCAGGCAGTGGCTATGGTCGGGGGCCGTGCGATCACGGAGGCTTCAGGCCGGGTAACGCGGGCGAGCGCCGCGGCAATTGCGGCGACCGGCGTCGACCTCATATCGGTCGGCTGGCTTACCCACAGCGCGCCCATTCTCGACATCGGTCTCGACATGCCGGCCGACCGAAATTGCAACAGACATCTGAACTGAGGGAGAGGACATGAACCGGGATCGCAGGAACTCCTTTGGTCGCAGGCTAACTTGCGTCAGCACGTCCCCGGTTCCACCAACAGCCGATGCAAGCCTTCACGGTGCCAAGCGACACGCTTCAACGACGGAGGCGGGATCGACGGACCAGCAAGGTACAGAAGGACGCGTTGAAGCCCTTGGCGTCATCATCTGCCGACTCGACGAGATGCGCCAGTTGGCGGCCTCTCACGGGCTGGAACTTCTCGGTTATCTGCTGGACGTCGCGTTCACCGAATCCTGCGACGCGATCAGAAAGGAGCATTCCTGTGCTCAGAGCCAAACAATGGAAACTGTAATCCCCGCGGATGACGTGAGTTGAGCCTGCGGGCAGCAGTTGGAGAGTCCGCTCGAGCGCGCCACCACTCGCATTTCGATAGAAGACTTCCCGCTGGGCATGCGCCTTGTCTTCAGCATCCACGGCAACGCTCCCGGTCAAGGACGGAAGATAATGGAGAACAAGACCGTTATGAACGAACTGAGCCCAGACCTGACCTCGGATCCAATCGGATGGGCGCTTCCCCCCTGGACGCGAGCGGAAGCTCAGGCGGTCTACGACCTGCCCTTCAACGACCTGCTTTTTCGGGCTCAGACGGTCCACCGCGAGAATTTCGATCCCAATAAGGTCCAGCTCAGCCGCCTTCTCAGCATCAAGACCGGCGGATGTCCGGAGGATTGCGGCTATTGCAGCCAGTCGGCGCATCACGAAAGCGGGTTGAAGGCGTCGAAGCTGATGGAGGTCAGGCGCGTCATCGCCGAGGCGACCAAGGCGCGTGACGCCGGCGCCACCCGCTATTGCATTGGCGCTGCCTGGCGAAACCCCAAGGCCCGCGACATGGATGCGGTCGTGGCGATGGTCGAGGGCGTCAAGGCGCTCGGCATGGAAACCTGCATGACGCTGGGCATGCTCGATCTTGAGCAGGCCGCTCGTCTGAAACAGGCCGGTCTCGACTACTACAACCACAACATCGACACCTCCGAGCGCTACTACTCAGAGATCATCTCGACCCGCACATTTGCCGACCGGCTCGATACGTTGGCCAATGTCCGCGACAGCGGCATCAAAGTCTGTTGCGGCGGCATTGTCGGCATGGGCGAAGAGCCGGTGGACCGGATCGACATGCTGGTGACGCTGGCCAATCTGCCGGAGCATCCGGAAAGCGTTCCGATCAACATGCTGATCCCGGTCGAGGGCACCCCGCTGGCCGAGGCTAGACCCATCGAGCCGATCGAATTCGTGCGCGTGATCGCGCTGGCCCGCATCATGATGACGAAGTCACACGTCCGTCTTTCCGCCGGCCGCACCGCCATGACCGACGAGATGCAGGCGCTGTGCTTCTTTGCCGGCGCCAACTCGATCTTCGTCGGCGACACGCTGTTGACGGCGGACAATCCCGGCGAGGACAAGGATACTCTGCTGTTCCAGCGTCTCGGCATCGAGCCGATGGAAATCGGCACGCAATGAACGAGGCACTTCTTGCCCGGTATGACGCATCCTTGCGTGGACTGGCGCGCAAGGATCGCCTGCGGACGCTTGCGCCGCGCGCCGGTCTCGACTTCTTGTCGAATGACTATCTCGGGCTTGCCGCCTCCAAAAGACTGGGCGATGCGGTTTCGGCGGCGATCGCGCGGGGTACGCCGGTCGGCGCCACAGGATCGCGGCTGTTGCGCGGCAATGCACCGGAACATGAGGAACTGGAGGTGGACGCGGCAACGTTCTTTGGCGCCGACCGCGCGCTGTTCTTCGGCAGTGGCTACATCGCCAACTTCGCTCTCCTGACCGCGCTGCCGCAGAAAGGCGACCTGCTGGTCCTCGACGAACTCGCCCATGCCAGCATGCATGAGGGCGCGCAGGCCGGGCGCGCCGAGTTCAAGCTGGCCGCGCACAACGACGTTGGTGCTATCGAGGACGCGATCACGCGCTGGCGCGCCGAAGGCGGCATGGGGCGCGTCTGGATCGCGGTCGAAAGCCTTTACAGCATGGATGGCGACCGCTCGCCGATGGAGAGTATCGTCGCGCTTGCCGATCGGCACGAGGCATTCCTCGTCGTCGACGAGGCGCATGCCACCGGCGTCTGGGGACCTGACGGCCGCGGGCTGGCCGCCGCTTTCGAGGGCCGCGACAACATCATCGCGCTCCATACTTGCGGCAAGGCGCTCGGCGCGTCCGGCGCACTGGTCACCGGACCGCGGACGTTGTGCGACTATCTTGTCAACCGGTGCCGGCCATTCATCTACGCCACCGCGCCGTCGCCGCTGTTGGCGGTTGCGGCTCGAGAGGCGCTTGCCATGCTGTCCGACGAACCGATGCGCCGCGTTCAATTGCATGAGCGTGTCGCCCTCGCTGGCCGGCAATTGGCCGAGCGCTGCGGCGTGGTACCCAGCGGCTCGCAGATCCAGCCATTCGTCATCGGCGATAACAGGCGCACCATGGCGGTAGCGGCAGGACTGCAGGCCCGCGGCTTCGACATACGCGGCATTCGTCCGCCGACCGTACCCGAGGGCACATCGCGCCTGCGCATTTCCCTGACGCTCAACGTCTGCGAAACTGACATTTCCGCCATGGTCGAGGCGCTTGTCGAGGTGTTGGCCACGGCATGACCAAGCGCATCGTCGTCACCGGAACAGACACCGGAATTGGCAAGACAGTGTTTTCGGCAGGGCTCGCCGGCCTGCTCGACGGCTTCTACTGGAAGCCGGTGCAATCGGGCCTCGACGAGGAGACTGACAGCGAGGTGGTTGCCCGGCTTTCCGGCTTGCCCGCCGGGCGCGTCCTGCCGGAAGTTTACCGTCTGAGGATGCCGCTGCCACCGCATCGTTCGGCCGAAATCGACGGCGTCGCGATCGAGGCGGCCAAGCTCTCACTTCCAGACTTGCCGGGTCCGCTCATCATCGAAGGCGCGGGCGGGCTGATGGTGCCGCTCAATCGGCGGACAAGGTTCATCGACATTTTCGAGCAATGGCAGCTGCCGGTCATTTTGTGCGCCCGCACCACGCTCGGGACGATCAACCACACCCTGCTGTCGATCGAAGCGCTCAGGGCTCGTTCTATCCCGCTCATCGGCATTGCCTTCATCGGCGACGAGGTGGCCGACACACAAAGAACAATCGCGGAATTCAGCGGCGTGCGCCAGCTTGGCAGACTGCCGCTGCTCGATCCGCTGACGAGTGAGACCCTGAGGGAAGCGATGGTTGCAGGCTTCGACCTTGCCCTGATCGCCGGAGGTGACTGATGCCGCAGTCTCGAGTCTGGCATCCATTCACCCAGCACGCGCTCGAGCCGGCGATCCCTGAAATCGTGTTGACGGAAGGCGCCTATCTCCAAAAGGCCGACGGCTCCCGCATCCTGGACGCGATTTCCTCCTGGTGGGTCGTCACCCACGGCCACCGTCATCCCCGCATCATGAAGGCTATCGAGACGACCGCGTCTGCTCTCGACCAGATCATCTTCGCGGGCTTCACCCACGAGCCGGCCGAACGCCTGGCAGAGGCGCTTGTCGACCTTGCTCCGCCTGGCCTCGACCGGGTGTTCTATTCCGACAGCGGCTCGACCTCAGTCGAAGTCGCACTGAAGATGGCGCTCGGCTATTTCGGCAACATCGGCGCGCCGCGTTCGCGCATCGCCGTCATGGAGCACAGCTATCATGGCGACACGATCGGCACGATGAGCGTCGGCGCCCGCGGCGTGTTCAACGCCGCCTACGAACCCTTGCTGTTCGAGGTCGACACCATTCCCTTCCCGGCCGCGGGGCGCGAGCAGGAAACGTTGGATCGTTTCGAGGTTGTGAGCCGTGACCGACGCGCCGCCGCGCTGATCGTCGAGCCGCTCGTGCTCGGTGCCGGTGGCATGCTGATGTATCCAGCCTGGGTTCTGACCGAATTGAAGAAGATCGCCGAGGCCTCCGGCACGCTGCTGATCGCCGACGAGGTGATGACGGGCTGGGGACGCACCGGAACCATGTTCGCCTGCGAGCAGGCGAACATCTCTCCAGACATCCTGTGCACCTCGAAGGGCTTGACCGGCGGTGCCATCCCGCTGGCCGCCACGCTCGCCACCGATGCCATCTTCCAGGCCCATTTTTCCGAGGACCGGAAGAAGACCTTCTTTCATTCGAGCTCCTACACCGCCAATCCGATTGCCTGCGCGGCCGCACTCGCCAATGTCGAGATCTGGCGTGACGAGCCGGTGGCGGAGCGGATCGCGGCCTTGAGCGCGAAGCAGACCGCTGGGCTGCAACGCTTCCGGGACAATCCATATTTCACCGACTGCCGAGCGACCGGCACGATCGCGGCTCTTGACCTGCGCACCGGCTCTGCCGGGTATCTGGCCGAAATCGGACCGGAGCTGCGCGCCTTCTTCCTCGCGCGCGGGCTGCTCGTGCGCCCCCTCGGCAATGTCCTCTATCTTCTGCCGCCCTATTGCATCACCGGCGAGGAGCTGGACGGGCTCTATGACGCCATCGAGGAGGCCGGCGAACGCTTCGGTTCGCTGCCATGAACCGATCGGCGCGCATTCTCGGCTTCGGTCATCATGCGCCGTCGCGCAAGGTCGAGAACCCGGAAATCGAAACCCGTCTTGGGCTCGAACCCGGCTGGATCGAACGCCGCACAGGAATTCGCTCGCGCTTCTGGGCAACCGACGAGGATACGCTGTCGGGCCTTGCCGCGCACGCCGGCGACATGGCGCTGGCAAACGCCGGCATCGACCGCAGCGACATCGGCCTGCTGTTGCTCGCCACCTCCACACCCGACCACCTTCTGCCGCCAAGCGCGCCGCTGGTCGCACATTGGCTCGGGCTCGGTCGCGCCGGTGCGATCGATCTGACCGGCGCCTGCGCCGGCTTCATCTACGCGTTGATGTTCGCCGACGGGTTCACCCGTCTGCATGGCAAAGCGAGCCTAGTCATTGCCGCCAACATCCTCAGCCGCCGCATCAATCCGGCCGAGCGCGCTAGCGCCGTGTTGTTTGCCGATGCCGCCGGCGCCATGGTGATTGGTCCGTGCGATGACCCGGATCGGGGCATTCTCGGCGCTTCGGTGGATTCGGACGGCTCGCGCTACGGGCTGATCCAGATTCCCGCCGGCGGAAGCAACACTCCGTTCCATGGCGACCTCGACCTCGAGCAGACCCGGATCACGATCACCGACGGCCGCGAAGTATTTGCCAAGGCCGTGGACATGATGACTGCCTGCTCGCAGGAAGCGCTCACTGCTGCCCGCATGCAGCCACAGAACATCGATCGGTTTGTGCCGCACCAGGCCAATGCCCGCATTTTCGATGCCGTCGGGAGAAACCTCGGCATCGCGGATGGCGCGATCGTCAAGACGATCGCCGAGTATGGCAACTCTTCCGCCGGGACGATCCCGCTGTCGCTCTCTCTGGCCCATCAGGCGGAGCCGTTCCAACAGGGCGAGAAAATCCTCCTGGCAGCGGCAGGTGCGGGTCTCAGCGGAGGCGCTCTCGTCTTCGGGATTTAGCCCCGCGAACCAGCTGCCAAGATTCACCTTGTATGATGATGAGGACAACAGAACCAATGCGAAAAATAGTGGCCGGCAAGCTGCACGGCATCCACGTCACCGAAGCGAACCTCAACTACCATGGTTCGATAACGCTCGACCCCGACCACTGCGAGGCAGCCGGGATCCTGCCGATGGAATTCGTGGAGATATGGAATAAGAATTCTGGAGCGCGGATCTCGACCTATGTCATCCTCGGCGAGCGCGGTTCACGGTGCTGCATCCTCAACGGAGCGGCGGCTCGCACCTGTCAGCCCGACGACCAGATCATTGTCTGCAACTCCATCTACCTGGACGAAGCGCATATCACCTCGCTGAAGCCGCGGATCGTCACGTTTGACCAGGATAACCACATACTCGACCGCCTGAGCTACTCAGTCGATCTCGATACAGACGGCCGTTACAGTTTCTCCATTCTTGACGAGGCGAATGAGCCTTTGGTCATTCCTGCCCTGGTCTCCGGGGCGTGAGCCGCGCTCGATAGATGTGCGGGCCTCTTCGCCCCGTTGCAACTTGCTGGGCACTGAAGAGCGTCTAAGACTCGAGCTTCGAAACCCCCATGCCCACTGCGCCTTCGGTACGGCGGGCCTTCGTGCCCGCGAACAGCGGTTTGCATGTCTGAGTGTCCGAATCAAAACGCACCATTGAAGCGGGCCTTCGGCAAAGTGTATCCCGACGGCGCCAAGCGCTCACCAGCCATCCAACGCCCAATCCGGTCACATATCAGCGCTGGTCGATCGGTGGCTTGGCAGCAAGGCCGAGCCTGGTTCGTTGGGCATCGGCGAAATATTCGGCGGGAGACTGCGTCTTGAACCGAAGAACTGTCAGTTTGCCGTCCTGGACAGTATGAACGATCCATCCCCCACCGCAGCGCTTGACGCGCACGTCATTAGGTTCGCCAGCCACCATTGCTGCCCCTATTTCGTTGCCTTGGGTGAGACTGGAAGTCGGTCCCGCGGATCTGAAAACACGGGGCCTTACGTAACGTCAAGCACTGATTTTGGGATAGCCGACGCCTTGTCGATTTCAGGGGACGGCGATTCCGGTCCGGCACGTCCGTGCGCGCGGAAATCGCGCTCGGATCGATTTAGATGCGCAGATTTTGCATGTTATTTCAGCCTTAACCCCGCCGCTCTGGTGCCCTCGGCGCGATCACCTAGCACTTCAAGATGTTTCATAGCTCTGGGCCGTTCCGAACGATCAGGGTGCCGGACGGCCACTCGCTCATCGAGCGTTCAATCGGCACAACCACGACGAGCACGTCCTCGACGCATGTGGGGGTAGGTCGAGGTATACATCTGCGAGAGTGGACCGCACGCGAACGCCCGACACAATCGCCGCCAGGCCGTCTCTGCAGAACCTCTCAAAATGATTCCGCATCGCGTGCCGAACGGTGCCGAAAGCGAATGGAACCCCAAGCTGCCGCAACACTGGATACACAACGCGCATTGAATGACTGATTCCTTGTCCCTCGAGATCCGGACGCACCCCGTACAAGCCCAGGTCGGCCACTAGGAGTTCGACCTCGTCAACTTTAATGAAGCGGCGTAGTATGCCGATATGAGCCGCTACGCCATGCGCATCGTAGCTGATTGCGCGGAGTTCTGGCCTCGCACCGGCCCAGCTACGGCCGCCTTCGAATGGTTTTGCGTTGAAGGCCCCAGTCGGTCCATAGGTCATTCGGAAGAATTCGGAGAGTTCGACATGTTCGGCCTGTTGCAACTCATTTTCCCAGCACAACCTCCACTGCACGTCAGAGCACATGAAAAGACCTCATCTTTGTTGCTGTTTGGTTGAGGTAAGCCCTACCTTAAGGACGCCGTCGCATCGTGCCGGCTCGATGTAGCTTGCGCAGATCATTGAAGAAACTAGCCGCAATGAACATGCGACTTCGTTGTGTTCGGAGCACACCGGGAGGCGATGCACCAGAAATTGCTGCTCGGAGCCAATACAAACATCCATAAGTACCTTTTGGCTTAGATCCTTGCTCTTGCTATGCCGTTCTGCAGAATTGGCAAAATCGTTTGTTTCGAGCCGCTCGCATGTCGGACGCTCATAGATATTGAGAACGACTAAATCTTCTTCGAGATCATATTCAGTACATAACTGATATTGCTCTGAAACGCGGAGGTGAAGTGTCGTCCGTTCGAATCCTGTCGGCGCAGGGGTTTTGCGCCCAAGCACCCACCACTGGGTTAGTTTATGTAGCCCTTCTTCGATTCCTGTTCGCAAGATCTGCAAATCATACAGCTTCGCTCCAAGTGCAGGACCCAATGCCGCTATCGAGGGAGATTTTGCCCGCCACGAAAGATTTCGTTCTCCTACGACTCTCTCGCTCGACATTTGGCATGTTGTCGTCGAGCCACGCGGCCACCGCCTCCAAGGCTACCGGGTGGCCCATTACCTTGAAGATCGTTGAGTAACTCGATCCAGCGTGATTTGATGTGTCCAGGTCCCTTCGGGGCCAATGTACCCGGCCCTCGTGATCCCGGAGGTGTCAATCGCTGGAGGCTGCTTGACTTGTTTGTTCATCTGTCCCTCTGCCCTCTGACGGCTGGACCATGGTTCGTCCGGTTTGACGAACCGACTTTTCAGATCGGTCGGCTCAGTAGCCAAGTCGCCTGCCGCGATCGAGACCGGCAACTGCAACGCAAAAGGACGAAGCCGACGCCACGCATCCATTTCGTAAATGTTTCTATCGAACAAATCGATTTCCCCAGTTGTCTGGTGAGGGATAGCAAGGTGCCAGGTGGGTGGGGCTGTATCAGAAGGAATGTTTGCGATGGAAACATTTATCCAGGGAGGCCCGAAGGGCGAAACCGTCTTCGGCAGCGACGGCGACGATAAGATACTTGGTTCCGGTGGCGGTGACTGGCTCGAAGGTCGTGGCGGCGTTGACTATATCTCGGCCGGCTATGGTAGTGACCGATCCATGGGCGGTGAGGGCAATGACAAAATCTTGGGCGAACAGGGCTTCGACCATCTCTCCGGCGACAACGGCCGCTACAAACCGCGCATCGTCGGTGAGGACAATGACTTTATCGACGGCGGTCCCAACGACGATTACATCTACGTGGGTGACGGCAAGGACTATCTGACAGGCGGGGCCGATAAAGACACTTTCGTGTTCCAGTTCCACGATCCAGTTCCTGGGGTGGATAGTTCAGGGTCTGGGGAGCCTGTGGACCCTAAGCCTTGGATGTTGCCTGACTATCCTGAGTGGCCTGGGGAGGAGGATGATCCCCTGATAGGGGGGTGGGAGGAGGATGATCCCCTGATAGGGGACGAGCCTGGGGAGCCTGGGGGAGCCTTGGGAGTATCCGGTGTTCCTGACATCACTACCATCCAAGATTTCGATCCGAAGGAGGATACCTTCGCCTTCGACGCCGTGGGCCTCTACAATGATGGTTTTGGCGCAAACTTCATCAATAACGCCAGCCCAGAGTCTGGCCACCCGGTGAGCAGCTTCTACAGCGGTAAGGCCTCGGATGCGAATGGCGAGCACGTCGTGGTGATCACTGACAAATCTTTCACCTCTGCCTCTGACGCCGCGAATGCCATCTCCGGCGAAACCGTCGGCGACATCATCGTCTACCACTCCGACGGCAGAACGGGACTCGCCAGTCTGGCCTATGTCACCGCCGAGAACCAGGCGGAGGACTTCACCCATCTGGGCGGTGTGGACAGTTTGGCCGACCTGGCCGGGCTGGGCCTGACAGCTTCGGACTTTACCTTCGTCTGATTCGGAAAGTCCATACGGGACCCGCGCGCCCCCACGTGGGGGCGCATTCCTTTCCACTACTTGCCGTTGGCCGTGGGCGCAGCGTGTCCAGTTTTATTAAGGGCTGCTGGTCGTAGACCGTACTGAAGGTAAAATATTCAGGCGGTGAGGCTGTTCGGGCCCTTACGGCAGGCGCGGAGCACTGATCGCTGAGAGCGAGCCGATGCGATCAGTGTCGCTGCCCCTTCGGCGAGCCCGACGCGTGCTGTGCTAACAGATTAACGGAGGCATCCCTGAGCAACCATCCCTCGAATATTTCAGCTTTGAGACCTTCCGGTCTGACTTCCACCATTGGGGGAATTTTGTTGATAAGCGGCGTGGTCAATGTGCTTGCGCTGACCTCGCCACTGTTCATGCTGCAGGTCTATGACAGCGTTCTGGCAAGTGGCAGCGTACCGACGCTGGTGGGGCTCGCCGTGCTTGCTGCTGGGCTTTATGCGTTCCAATGCCTGCTCGGGATTCTGCGCGCCCGCGTGCTGCTGCGGATCGGCGAGCGTTTCGACGGACAGTTTTCCGGACGCGTTCACGATGCCATCGTTCTGCTTCCGCTTTCAATGCGCATGCCGGGCGACGGCTTGCAGCCGCTTCGCGATCTCGACAATGTTCGCGGATTCCTGTGTGGAAAGGTCCGACGGCCTTTTTTGATCTTGACGCGCACCCTATCGCGCCGCGTCACCGCCTGGATCACCTCACGGTAGTCGGGCACAGTGGAACGGCCGGTCAGGGGTGTTTGTGCGCGCCCGTCGTACGCGATCCATCCGTCGCAGTTAGTCAGCGGCTTCGAGGCGCTGCAGGGTCTTGTCTAAGCTAGTTTCCGTCCACAAACGCACGTATT
This sequence comes from Mesorhizobium erdmanii, assembly GCF_013170725.1. Classification (NCBI taxonomy): domain Bacteria; kingdom Pseudomonadati; phylum Pseudomonadota; class Alphaproteobacteria; order Hyphomicrobiales; family Phyllobacteriaceae; genus Mesorhizobium; species Mesorhizobium erdmanii. The sequence goes on from NZ_CP033361.1 coordinate 6,394,239, forward strand.
CTGTTTTGTTTACAATCACTTGTCCTTAACTGGAACGGCTTTGAGCGTCATGGACAGGATCGAGGGGTTGGCTAATTGAGCAGAAAGGCGTTGTGGGCGCGATCACGCGCACGCCACGAGGCCGGCCTTGGCCGGTGCGACGCAATTCCAATAGCGGCTGGCATCAGGTCGGCTTGAGGCGCGTGAAGACGACGAGATTGTAAGCCACGACCGAGGACCAGACGTAGCTCTTGAAGTGATCAAGACCGCGCCAGGTGCAGCGCGCCAATCCGTAAGCGCGCTTGAGGCATGAGATGTCGGCCTCGATGCCGGCACGGAAGTTGCGTAGCTTGCGATAGACCCAATTGCTTCTGACCATGTCCTCGATCCTGAGGCCGGCTTTCTTGTGGAATGCCATGTCGCGAACGCCCAAGGCCTTGGCTGTAACCAGATTGCCGCGACTGGCAAAGCCGCCGTCGGCCGCCGCTTGCCGCGGCGCGTGACCATAGAAGGCGATGTGGCGTTCCAGCATCGGCAGCAATCGATCGCTGTCGCGTGGATTACCCGCCTCGATCACCAGATCGAGGATCATGCCGCTCCTTCCTGTGGTCAGGTTGAGCTTGTGGCCGTATTCGGTATCGCGGCTGCCTTTGACGATGATATCGGCATGGGGTTCGAACAGGCTGACCAGCTTATCGCTGGCCGGCACCAACTCGCCGGCCAACACCCGCCGCTCACTCTGTGTGATGATGCGTTCGATCAGCGGCCGATAGTGACAGAGTTGGGCTTGCCACAGTTCGACGAGCGGACTGCGCGCCACGGCCAATTGCGCGGCTGCCTGCCGCAGATAGGCCAAGGTCGCGCGGGTGATCGCAATCAGTTCACGGTAGAGTTGGACACGGTTGGGTCGACCACGTGTGAACTGGATCTTGCGGGCACGCTTCTTGGCCGCGCGGCAATGATCGCGCCATGCCAAACCTGCGCCGCCGGCCAAGGCACCAGCCTGCTTCAACAGGCGCACCATGATCCGGACGGCGTCCCACAACAGACTGCTGTCGCTCGGTTCGTGCATGAGCGCTGAGGTCACAGTGCTGTCCAGCCGCACGACACCGCCATCTTCCAGTTTTGCCTGCCGGGCACTCGACAGCAGTGCCCGATTGATCTCTTCCCAGACCTCGGGCCGGATCGCACTGATCGTCTTTTGCAGCACCGACTTCTGCGGGCTCCAGGACCACGGCAGCCGCGCAAAGGCTCGAAATGATGCTGAATCCTCAAGATGGAATGCCAGCTCCTGATAGGTCAACTGCCGGTATTGCTTGAGAAGCGCGCAACGTAAGACCGCTTCGGCAGGTAGGCCTTGCCGTCCGGTGGCCCTGACGCTGCGCCGAACCAAGTCTCGCGCCACCAATCCAAGCAGATCGTGGTGCTCGTCCAGCCACTGCGACATCGCCTTCAGTTCGTGGCCGATCTCGTGTGTCGCGAAGAGATCGAATATACTGGCTTGGACGGTGCGTTCTTGGCGCATTGTCGGCTCCGGCGGTTGCAGATTGTGCTTTGGAATCAGTGGCATGAGACCAAAGTGTACCTGAAACCGCCGGGCCTGGCCTGCGCAAAGTCACGATTTAGGCAATAAAATCAACAGTTTGACGTTTATGGACGGAAACTAAGCTAGACCAACCGACTGCTATCTGGGCGGGAACCTTCATCCACCGTTGATACGCCTCGTCGGGCGCACTGAACGTTTTAGGCTAAATCATTGCCATGCCGCCGTTCACATGAATGGTCTGGCCGGTGATGTAGGCGGCCTCGTTCGAGGCCAGGTAGACGACAGCCGCGGCGACTTCCGCGCCGGTGCCCATGCGCCTGGCCGGAATGGCGGCCATAATCTCTTCTTTCTGCTTGTCCTTCAGCTTGTCGGTCATGGCCGATTCGATAAAGCCTGGCGCCACGCAGTTCACAGTCATGCCGCGAGTCGCGATCTCCTGCGCCAGCGATTTCGACATGCCGATCATGCCAGCCTTTGAGGCGCAATAGTTCGCCTGGCCGGGATTGCCGGTTACGCCGGACACGGAGGTGATGTTGATGATGCGGCCGTTGCGGCGGCGCATCATCGAATGGGTCAGTTCGCGGGTGAGCCGGACCACGGCGGTCAGGTTGACCTCGAGTACCGCGTCCCAATCCGCGTCCGACATGCGGATAAAAAGCCCGTCCTTGGTGATGCCGGCATTGTTGACCAGTATGTCGACGCCTTCGAGTTCGGCGTCCGCCTTTGCGCCCAGCGCCTTCACCTCGTCGCGGTTCGAGAGGTTCGCCGGAAACAGTCTTGTCCTCCCGCCAAGCTCGGCAGCCAACGCCTCGAGCTTTTCGACACGGGTGCCGTGCAGGCCGACGTTTGCGCCCTGCGCGTGCAGCGCCCGCGCCACCGCCTCGCCGATTCCACCGCTTGCTCCGGTGATGAGCGCGTTGCGGCCAGTCAGATCGAACATTGTTATCGATTCCCTCTCTAAGGACCGGCTTCGCACGGAGGCGGTCACCGGCGGCCCTGCGCCTTCCAGACATTATCGGGTATAGCTTTGGACAGACCCTCTAGCCGAACCCGAAGGGCCTCGCTTAACCTTCCGGGCAGCGGCAGGTCGCCGCCGCCTCAACAGTTGAGAATTTTAACAAAAACGGGGCCTCGCTCGTCAGCTTCCGCTGTCACTTGGCGCATTCACCGAGGCGGTCCAAGGGCACGTCCTTCACAATCGTGATCCGGCAGGCATTTTGACACGAAAGATATTGTTACTGGAGGCATCTCGCATGGCTTCTACACCTGCTTGAACGCCAGAACTGCGTTCATGCCGCCCATGGCAAAGGCGTTGCTCAGTGCCACGCGCACCTTGCGCTCGCGCGCCACATTGGGCGTGACGTCGAGATCGCAATCGGGGTCTGGCTCGCGATAATTGGCGGTCGGCGGCACGACGCCCTCCTGGATCGCCATCACGGAGGCGATCATTTCAAGTGCGCTCGCTGCGCCGAGGCAATGCGCGTGCATGGACTTGGTGGACGAGACAGACATCGAATAGGCATAGTGTCCGAAGACGCGCTTGATCGCCGCTGTCTCGGTCTGATCGTTGGCCTTAGTGCCGGTGCCGTGGGCGTTGAGGTAGTCCACGTCCTCGGTATTCAGTCCGGCGTCGGCAAGGCAAGCGCGCATCGCGGCCTCCGGCCCCTCGATAGACGGCGCGACGATGTGGAAGGCATCGCCGGAAAGGCCGATGCCTGCGATCTCGGCAAGCATCGTGGCACCGCGTGCCGCGGCATGCTCATAGCTTTCTAGCACGGCCATGCCCGCACCCTCGCCTAGCACCACTCCCTTCCTATCGGCGGAGAAAGGCCGGCACGTATCCGGAGCGAGCGCGCGCATTGCTTCCCATGCCTTCAGCTGAACCCATACGAGTGGCGCTTCGGCACCTCCGGCAAGCATCACGTCGGCCCGGCCGAGCCTGATCTGATCAGCCGCCGACGCAATCGCATGGTTGCCCGATGCGCATGCGGAGGCGATGCCAAAGACCGGGCCGCGCAGGCCGAGGCTCATGCTGACCTGGCTGGCAGCGGCGCTCGGCAACCCCTTTGGTGCACTGTAAATGCCAGCACGCTTCGCGCCGCCCAAAAAGAGGGCGCGGTAGGTTTCTTCGACCGTTCCCCAGCCCCAGCCGCAGACGCCCACTGTCGCGCCGAAGCGATACGGATTTCCCTCATCGCAGGAAAGTCCGGCGTGTTGCATGGCTTCGCGCGCTGCAAGCACAGCGAGCAAGCTGAGGCGGTCCATCGAGACGAGCTGGTTGCGGCCGATGTCGTGCTTGGGCAGCTCCTTGATCTCGGTACCGACAGTGCCCTTCAGCTCATGAATCTCGGAGGTTACCATCGGGCGGATGGCGGAGCGGCCTTCGCGCATCTCTTTCCAGATAGAGGCGGCGTCGTTGCCTAGGCCGCAAAGCCCGCCCATCCCAGTAATGACGACTCGCCTGTCCAAATCAGACCTCCTTCGCGAGCAAAACGCGGACGGCTTCCACCATGTCGCCGACATTCTTGAGATTCGACCAGGCGTCGGCCGAGTTCATGTCGATCTTGATGCCGTAGGCTTGCTCCACCGGACCCAGCGAATCGACTCCGAGTGAGGTCAGTTCCGTGGCAGTCGTTATTTCGCCGATGATGGACACACTCTTTCCCTCGCCGCTCTCCGATTCGACTCGGTTCTTGATCGTGGCAATGATTTCCGTTGCGAGTTGATCAGCCATTCTGTTCCTTTCCATAGTAATGCCTTTGACGTGGGCGCGGCGCCATGCCTCTGCCAGTCACGTCGCGAAAATCGTCCCTGACCAGGCTTGTGCCACTCGCCAACACCAATCGCATTATAGAGACCGGATGAGTTCCGGTTGGTCTGCGGCGTAGGCATCGATGACGAAGAACGTTGCCGGCACCCGATTTTGCGCCAGCAGCATCTCGAATGTGCAAAGTGGACCGTCGTCAAAAATCTCGGCTTTCGGAAGAAGTCGGCGAGTTCGAAATGGTCGGCCAGCTGCAACTCATTTCCCAGCACACCTTCCATCGCACGTCTGAGCTCTTGGAAAGATTTTCTCCTTTCGGGCTCTTCTTTCGCAGTCGTCACACGATAGGGTAGCGGATGATCGGTGTGTGTGAGGTGCTGTCGTCAATGCGACATTCCGGAAGATTGATAAAATTATTTGTTTCGATAAGACGCATCCACGCTGTGGATAGGGATACGTTTCAATGACGCAGCAAGCCTCTGGTTGCAGGAGCCATCCCGCATGGCCACTCCGCGCAACAGCTCGGCACGTCTCGGTCGCTGCTAGATGCTCAGCGCCTCACACTCGCTCTCCGGTTCAACGAAGCGCGCGGGCGGATCGCGCAAAGCACAAAGGTCACCGATCCGCAGGGCGGGTTCATCCTGTGGGTCGAGCTTCCGAAACATCGATTCGCTCGAACTCTTTCAGGCCTGCAGCGCCGGAATATCTGATCGCCCAAGGAAGACGTTCAGCGCCACGAACCGCTTTCGCTACAGCATTCCTCTTGGGCTGGGCGTGGGGCTATGGCTATGTCCAAGCCATCGCCAGTCGGCTGCGGGTGCCGGATATCAAACACCGCCGTCGACATGCGATCGCTGCCGCGACCCGTATGGATGGCGCTCCACAAGATGACCTGAATCGAGCGGCCGCGTCACGACACACGCACTAAGCTGCCTCCTCGCGCGCGACGGTCGTGCTGGCCGCACACCCGCGAGCCACAATAAGTTTGTCGCGCCCCTTACAATAATTCATCAAGGCGTCTACCTCGGCAATCACGAGATCGGGCGTGATGTCGAACTTGCAGCGGACTTTGACTGGACAGCGCCGCACTTTGTCGAGACCACATTCGCGACATTCAACAACGCTCATAAGCATGCTGACCAGGGGACCACGAAACCCCCAAACCTCCGGTAGATGTGACGCGGTGAAAATGCCGACAGTAGGCCGGCCAAGCTGGCGCCTCCCGTCTTATCCGTTGAACGATTATGCGGCAAACGTGACTGGCAATTTTGCAGTGTCGCGGCTGCGAGTGAAAGAGCAGCTCCGGCGTCCGGCCCCGATCAGTCGGGAAAACCTTGCCGACCAGCGAGGGCAATGACGGGCGGAAACATGGGCTGTCTCCGCTAATTCAGCTGCGTGAAAGAGAGGTCGGCGTTCGAAATCGTTGACCTGCTGCAACTCATTCCCAGAACAATTTCCAGCGCACGACTGAGCTCATTCAAAGATTTTCCCTTTCGGGTCCTTTTTCAAGCGACAAAGGCAACGGGTTCTCGGTGCGTGTCCGGGCTCTTGTCAATGCGAGATCCCGGAAGGTTGATCAAATAGTTTGTTTCGATGAGCGCATCCATACCATGGATAGTCGGTGCGGACCGCGCCCAGCCCGCGAGTCCTGACATATGGGAAAGCAGCCGTTTCGCGCTCGATTTGCCCCCGTCAACGCCCAAGGCGGCAGGCGGCCTTGCCCAAGCAACCTACGAGCTCTTCGCCGGCATGATCGAATTCGGCTTGGCCAACAATCTCACCCGGATCGTGACGGTGACCGATACGCGTATGGAACGGATCCTTCGCCTCGCAACGTGGCCATTGTCGCGCATCGGACAGCCGCAGCCCGTCGGCAAAACGCAGGCGGTGGCCGGCTTTCTCGAGATCTCTCACGCCAGCCTGTTGCGCATCCGCTGGAGGGGACGTCTGAACGGGCCGGTACTGTGGCAACCGATTCTCGGCCTGCCGCACGGCCCATGCGGAGCTAAGACGTGAGCACCTTTGTTGGATCGCTGACGAACGAGGCCACCGCTGCAGAAGGATTTGGTGCGTGGATCCAGGGCTCGGAAGAGGGTTTGCTTCTTGTCGCCAAAACGAGTCATTGCGTCCGGCCCGGAGAAGCAAGCCACGGCGAGACGAAGGAGTGCGCCGGGCTGCATATCGCACCTGAGCCGAGTATTCTCCGTCTCCTCCCGCCGGCTTGCATGCTGTTAACGCAGGTGAGGACGCCGGCCATGAGTCCGCAGCTTTGACACGACGGCCAATGATCGGCTCGTTAAACTGAAAGTGAGGAGCGTACGCCCGTTTCACATCACCAGCAATGACCTGAGGTCGCCGAGAACTCGGATAACTGGACGGCATCCCGATCCAACGTTTCGCAAAATAGAGAGTTCAGCGGCGAAAATGCCTATTTTCTATTCCTCGCGGAATGCGCGACTGATTTGGTCGGCCAGCGGCTTCACAAGATAGAAAAGCGCCGTACGCTCGCCCGTCTGGACCATCGCTTCGGCCGGCATGCCGGGCACGAGCGTCAGGTCCTTGAGTTTCGTCAGTTCCGCATGCGGGATTGAGAGACTCACCAGGTAATAGGAACTGCCGCTTTTTTCGTCCGTCACCAGATCGGCTGCGATCCGGCTTACATATCCATTCAATTCGGGCGTGGTTCTCCGATTGAAGGCTGACATCCGCAGCACAGCCTTGTGAGGGAGCTGGATTTGGTCGATGTCCTTCGGGTTGATCCGCACTTCTAGCGTCAGATCGTCGCCTTCGGGCACAATTAGCATGATCGGATCGGCGGGCGCGATCACTCCGCCGACCGTATGAACTGCGAGTTGTTGAACGATGCCTGACTGAGGCGCAGGCATTGGAACGCATAAAGCCCGGCAGCAAGCACGGCTATCCCCACCAGCGTCGGTACGCTGTGACTTGCCAGAACGCGGTCGTAGACCTGCAGCATGAACAGCGGCGAGGTCAGCGCAAGCGACAACCTCCTGCACGAGTTAGGACCCATGCTTCCACGTGGTCAGGTCATTCGCGGAGGAGCACTTTCCGGGCATCGGCTGCCGACCGAACATAGCAGTAGCGGCCGATGCGAGGTTCAATGACGACCATCGCATGAAACGTGCGATCGGCGCACACCACGGAACCCCAATTGCAGAGCCAACCGGGCCCGGCCGGCGACGTAAGCAAGGGGCTCTCGCACAAGACAAGCAGGCGTTGTGATTATCCCACATCATTCGCAATTTAAATCAAATCCGTCTGTGGATAGTGACGATTGCGCGATCCTCACCTCGTAGAGGGCTAACGCGGGCGGCAACTGAGAGGGTCACATGACAAGCGATTTTTCCGCCGCGCGAGTGCATTTAGATCGAGCGTATCATTATTTGCGTGGCGATGACCCGATGAGTCGGAGGGGGCGCGAAGCCTTGGATTTGCTAATTGAGGCGGTTGCCGTCGAAGAGTTCAAGCAGCCGCGACAAGACGCGGAGGTGCTAATGTTTCCGAATGGGCGCCGCTTCTGAGGCGATCTCCTGGTGGCCACCATGAACAATCCGAGCGCATTGACGCCCGCGGCATTGCCCAGATGATGCCGGGCAACCTGTTTCGCCCGGTCCATGTCAAGACGCTGACGAGCAGAAGGCGCCGGGCACTGCTGACGGCGCGCAAACTCTTGCAGGACAAGGCGGTCGCCATCCAGAACGACATCCGCGGGCTATTGCGCAACTTCGGCCTCAAGGTCGGCATGGTCGGCGCCGTCAAGTTCGAGGCCCGCATCCGCGAGCTCACCGAAGGGATGCCCGATCTGGCCGAAATCGTCGAACCGCTGCTCGAGGCGCGTAGCAAGCTGCGCGAGAATTTTGCCGCGCTTCACCGCAAACTTCTGGCCATTGTCCGCGGTGATGCGGTCTGCCGGCGGCTGACGACGATACCGGGCGTCGGTCCGGTGGTGGCGCTGGCCTATAACGCGACCATCGACATTCCGGCCCGCTTCCACAACTCCAAGGCGGTCGGACCGATCCTGGGGCTGACGCCGGTGCTCCATGAGTCGGGCGCAAGGCGCCGCATCGGCCGGATATCCCGCTGCGGCGACGGCATGATGCGAACGCTGCTTTACGAAGCCGCGCAGACACTGCTAACGCGCGTGACGAAATGGTCGTGGCTGAGGGCGTGGGCGATGAATGTTGCCAGGCGGCGCGGCCGACAAAAGGCCATTGTCGCATTGGCTCGCCGGCTGGCGGTGATCATGCATCGCATGTGGCGCGACGGCACAGAGTTTCGTTGGACGCGACAAGACATCATGCCGAAAGCCGCCTGATCGTGCGCCTGACCATCGCAGCCTCCGGCGCGCGGTGGCCGAGCCGAAACCAGGTCGGGGACGGCAGAACACGGAGATGAAACATGAGCGCAGAGCGAGCGTGACAAGGATCACCCAATAAGGTTCCACCAGCCGGTGGAAAGAGCGTCCTTCGCGGGACGACGAATGAGGTGAGTTCGCGAGGGTTGCAGTACCGGTCGCATCACAACGATCAGGACGCTTCCGAGATTGTTCCGCCTCATGCTTCTCATCCCCATCAAGGCGACGGCCCCGAGCGCCGATCTCGTAAAGAAGCAAGACCCCGCGAAAGACCTCAGATGCCGGCGAAGCGGAAAGCTCGAAAAGCGCTTGACTTCAACACGCCGAATAGAGAAGCACCCCCCCGTTGCTTAACAGCTGCGTAGACTAAGGGCGGGCCCGGCCGCTCAGACCACGGTCATAACGTCTGGTGAGGTGCACGTCAGGTTTGCGTCAGATCCGACATGTATGTTCGGCAGCCAGGGTGGGATGCCTTCCGTGCCGGCCCCTCTAGCAGACACAACACAGGAGAAAGACACATGGCACTAGTCAGTGGCAGAGACTTCAACGATCGTTTTGCATGGGACGCCCGATGAGGACTTGATTCTCGACAACCAGAACAGGAACGATTTGCACAGCCCGGGCGACGGGCAGCGGGGGCGCCCCGGGGACGAGGAGATCGTTTGTGGCGACGACGCCGATTATGTGAACGGCGGTCCAGGCGACGATAGCGACGATTTTTTGTGCGGCAATGAGGGCTATGACTTCCTACATGGTGAGAGGGGCAACGATTCTCTGTTCGGCGGTGCGGGCAAGGATTATCTGTACGGCGAAGAGGGCGACGATCATCCGTTCGGCGGAGGGCGACGATCATCTGTACGGCGGAGAGGGCCGTGACCATCTCTACGGCGGCACAGGCGACGATCGTGTGGCCGGCGGTAAGGTCGACGATACTCTGGCGGGTGATGACGGCATGACATGATCTACGGTGGCAAAGGCGACGATCGTCTGTTCGGCGGTAAGGGCTCCGACGAGTTCGTCTTCGAAGCCCAGACCGGCAACGATAAAGTGATGGACTTCGAGGCGGGGCAGGACACCCTGTCGATCAGCGGGGTAATGATCAATGGCACTGAAGCTACGGTTAAAGTACTTGCCGGTCGCGCCTATCAGTCTGGCAAAGACACGGTCGTTGACCTCGAACCGGGTAATTCGATCACGCTCGCCAAAGTGAGTTTTGACGACTTTCACACGCACCCGGAACATTATTTTTCAGTCTAGAGCAACGGCGGTTGTGGACTGCATCCAAGGCAATGCGGGTGATAGCTTCGTGACTCAGGTAAGCGTGTAGGTCGCCCCAAGAGCTGGCTCCGCTTGTTTGGACAGCGCCCGCGGAATTTAAGTGGCATGCTGCCGGTTACGTTGAGCGCGGGGCTTTGCGATTTTGCTGCGGCGTCGGGAGGGCGTAGCCCGACCAGAGCTGCAGCAAAATCGCGCGGCGACGATCATGCGGCCGTCGCCATCGCTTGCGCGCCGAAATAAGCCTCGTCGGGCGTGCGCCCGTCAAGGCTCGAATGCGGGCGCCCTCCATTATAGAAGGCGAGATACCGGTCGTAGGCGCGCAAATAGACCGCCTCGTATTTGATCGTGCGCCACAGCCGCTCGACGAAGACGTTGTCGCGCCAGGCACCTTTGCCATCCATGCTGATGGACACGCTCGCCGCCGTCAGCACGCCTGTGAACTCGAGGCTGGTGAACTGGCTGCCCGGTCCGAGTTGAAGATCTCGGGTCGGCCATGTCTGGCCAGGGCCTCCTCGAGCGCTTCGACGCAAAACGCCGCCTCCATCGTGATTGAGTCCCGATGGGCCAGCACCCGCCGGCTGAACACGTCGACGACGGCTGCCAGATAGACGAAGGCGCCCGCATCGGGATGTAGCTGATGTCCATCGCCCAGACATGGTTCGGCCGTGCGATCTTAATCCCGCGCAACAGATAAGGGTAGATCTTGTGGCCCGCAGCTGGCTTGCTCGTGTTCGGGCGCCGATCGACCCGTCACAGTTCTACGATCCGTCCGGCCAAATGCCGGCATCGAATCAGGAGACTTCTGAAGCGTTATTGCAACCCCAGCTTCGTCTTCAGTTCGGCGTTCTCTCTGCGCAGGCGTTCCGCGAGCAGGCTCTTCAATCGCTTGTTTTCTTGCTCGAGGGCGAGCAGATCCTTCAGATCGTCGCCATCGGATGTAGGCGCCGCGGCCTTCTTCCAGTGATAATAGGTCTGTTCCGATATACCGGCCTGCTTTACGGCGCTCTTGAGAGTGGCGCTGCCGCTGATCGACGTCTCGATCTGAGCGAGCTTCTGGGCGCGCTCTTTTCCGGAGTAGACCTTCCGGGGGCTCCGCACGGCCGCTGCTGTTGCTGTTGCTTCCTTCGCCGGGGACGCCGTATTGGCGCCATTCTTGCGACCAGGCGCAGCCTTCGCCTCCCGCGACGGTGAGGATTTCTTCTTCGTTTCAGTTCCGCTGGGAGCAGGTTCGGTTGCAGTTTCTACTGATTCAGCGTCTGGGGGATTTGCCATGAGATTCTCCGCTCGCGGTTTGAGACCGTGTTCAGCATCAAGGGCTATGACATTAGAGTCAATCAGCCGACCATTTAGATCCATTTCTTTGAGCTCCCTTGTTGTGTCGGCTATGGCTACGGAGAGATCGACATCGCTCCAGATGGAACGGCCCCGTTTTTGATAATTGCGCTTTTGTTTGACCTCCACAGTGAACGGTCGGGTCTGCCGCCTCATAGGTTCTTCCTTGTTAGAACGAATTGCACAGAGGTCGCGGCTGACGACGACTGAACAACTGGCGCTCCCTCTGTTGCGCCGAGCTATATGGATGAGATAGCCCGAGAGCAAGCGGCACTTGCGGTGTGCATTGACAAAAGCTCGTTCGAGCCACGTCGCTGCCTGTCGCAGCTTTGTTTTCGTATCGGTGCGTTTGCAGAGCTGGAACAACTGCTAGCGCGTCGCAACGCCATCGAGCACGTTTGAAGGGGTGGATCTGAAGGCATGGCGGTTTCTGCTGGGCGCACGCCAACGCCGCGCGGAATATTCACTGCGATGGCTCGATCAGATGGATCCGAGCTTGTCAGCGAATCTAAGCGGGGGTGCATGCAACGACACATCGTGACACAGTCGGGTAGTCGGAGCGTCTGATCGAGGTGGCCGACAAGGCGGTCATACCGTCGTGCCGCAATTGGGCGTCGACGGGTCAGGTTTTCACTTAGCGTTTCAATGGAATTCGGATATGAAAGTCCACCTAGCTCCAGTTGGATAGGCCTCGCCGGAAGTCATGATCGTCTCGTCCCAGTGAAGGTCGCAATCATTCGTGATTGCGACCTTCACTAGCCAGCTCCGGCCAATCATTGCGGGAGGATATGCAATACAGGTCGAGGCGTTGTCGGCGTTTCGGCCGGTAAGACGGGATAGGCGACCTCCGGTACTTTTCCGGTCAGCGAATTAAGGAAGGCAACGAGCAGGTCGACGTCTTTTTCCGTCAATTCTTGGCCGAGCTGGGTGGTCCCCATAATGGCGACGGCCTGTTTCAGATCCCAAACCTTGCCCGAATGAAAGTATGGCGCGGTGAGTGCTACGTTGCGCAACGGCGCCACACGGAAAACATAGGAATCGTCGGCTTCACGGGTCACGGCAAATCGGCCTTTGTCGTTTTCCGGCAGGACATCGGTGTTGGGCTTTTCAACGAGGCCGAATGGGGCATAGCCCTCCCCACCCACGTTGATACCGCCGTGGCAGGACGAGCAGCCTTTGTCCATGAAAAGCGTCAGGCCCTGTTTCTGTTCGGAAGTCATAGCGGCGTCATCGCCGTTGAGGAAGGCATCGAAGGGCGCCGGTGTGACCAGTGTCGCCTCAAATGCTTCGATTGCCTTGGCGACGTTTTCGAAGGTGACGCGATCGGCTTCGCCCGAGAAAGCTGAATTGAACCACTCGACATATTGCGGCATCGACTTGAGCGTGGCGATGAGTTGACCTGGTGTGTTGGCCATTTCGACAGCGGCTTGGATCGGTGCCTTGGCCTGAACCTTCAGGTCTTCAGCACGACCATCCCAGAACTGCGCTATGTTGAAGACAGCGTTCAGTACCGTCGGCGCGTTCCGCGGTCCCTTCTGCCAACCATGGCCGATCGAGCTTTCATGATTGTCGTCGCCCCCGGTGGCCAAGTTGTGGCACGAATTGCACGACAAGACGCCTGACGCCGAGAGGCGTGGATCGAAGAACATTGCCTTGCCCAGGGCTATCTTCTCCGGTGTGATCGGGTTGTTGGCGACTGTCGGCGTGATGGATGGTAGAGCCTTGAAGGTGGCCCGTGCTGTTTCGCTGAGGTATACGGGGATCGTTTGTGCAGCAAAAGCGATGGCCGGCAACGCGACAGCCACCGTAGTGAATAGGATTTTCACGGGTGATCTCCCTGCGTTTTGCACGGAAGCCATTGTTGATATGCGGTTCGTGAACGCCTTGCGCTAAAGGCGGCAATCCTCTTTGCATAAAATCGATTCTGACGCGGACCTGACATATTGTCTTCCTTCGTTGCATTGCGCGAAGTCACCCACGATGAACGCCAGTCGGTATCTCCTGTCGCCTCTCGAGAAGCATCAAAAGTCGTGCCAACTGAGCAGAAGGAACCTCCGGCGGATTTTCTGGTCATCATTCAACAGGTTGAAGGAATTCGCAGCAAAGCGCAGCCCCACTCCGGTGTCGCGGATCTGACAGCCAACAGTCGGGCTGAAACAGAGAGATGTTGGTCCCTCAGCGTCTTGTCCGATGGGCACCCGGCCTCCTGCATGGGCGGGAGGGGACCACACGATATTAAAGCTCAAGATGAACGCCGCCGGCAAACATCGCTAGACAGTCCCGGCAGATACTTTGACGCTGGTCCGCGAGCTGGTGCGCCTAGTGCCCGACCGCCAGATCGCGGCTCCTCAATCGCGCCGCAAGCCGACGGCGCGTTAAAGCGGCCGCGCAATCATCGATGTGAGCATGATGACGGCGCTGCGCACTGTGTCGTCGTATTGTGGCCACTGGAGCAATCCTCGTAAAGCGAGCCAAGGTTCTTGATCTAAACGGCGGCGGCCGCCATATTAGCGTAGCGCCTCTCGCACGTTCGAGAGTGATCGCATTTTTGGATGCCGCCGGCTCGGGCTGTTTCGGCATCTTATTTCAACATCGGCCGCCGCTTGTTTCGAGTTATCGAATGGCCGTTCTCTGCATTTGGAGGCAAAATGACCGCAACGCCTTTCGCGCTGCCCGAGGCAGTGCTTACCGCAATCTCAAATGGAAAACCCCTAATTCAGGCATGTCGGGAACATCTTGGCTATTCGACCGAGGACATTGCCGTGACCAGCGGTCTGACAGTCGAGGAGGTTGGGCTGATCGAATCTGGCAATTGTTTCGACAAGGGCTATCGCGATCGGATCGCTCGGGCGCTTGGTTTGGCTGAGAGTATCTTCGATGAAATCTCGGGTATCCCGAACGCTGCCTGACGTCGGCCTCTGAAGATTACCCGCCGCCTGCCAGGTCGGATCAAAATCCCAAGGGTATATCATTACCCTTACGGCGGCGGGGCGGTGGCAGAATTCTTATTTCTACGGAATCGATTCGCTCTGCGGAAGATCGGCCTCATGCTGGGCGACACGGATGTAACCCGCACGAGAGGCCAGATCTGTGGATAGTGAGAACCGCCTAGCCGCGTTGGTGGGTCGCAAGGAAGCCAACAAGAACTTGGGAACAAAAGACCTAAAGCGAAAATACGCAGGGGTGCCTGCCGAATTTGAGCGCGAGTGGGAATTTATCCGGTTCACGCGCCGCTTAGAGAATGGAAACGATCCGAGACGTGGCGCGCCGCGGCCATTATGAACAAACATAAGTCGCGACCGAGATGCGCATCACTTTGCCAAAGCCGTGCACGATGAATGGATCACAAAGTTCCGAGAGAATCGGAGCGAACAGTAGCACCGGCACACCGGCCCGTACGAGGGCATGTGGACAAAATATCCTACCCGATGGTGGCGCCGAACTACGGCACAACGATCAGCGCTTGTGAAGTCGAGCGGCTTAGCCGAAAGGTTTCGGCGAAACCGCCCGAGGCCATCAGGAAGGTTCGTCACGATGAAAGCGATCCCTTGCCCGTTCTGCACAAGCTGCGAGGTTAGGCCATATGAGACGGACGAGGCGCGCGTTGTGATGAAATGCGAGGACTGCGGTGCATCGGGGCCGGTCTGCATCGACGAAGTCAACGCCGTCGAAAGCTGGAATTACCGTCCATCTGCCCAGCCCGAATAGGATTGTTTACGTGGCATGGCGATAGCGATGCCCCTACGCCTAATGGCCCCGGTCCGTCACCGGCGCGCAGGAGCGTATTATCTTCGTCAGCCGATGCCGCGTTTCTCTTCCGACTCCGCCAATCGGGCCTGGCGCATGCTGGCCTACCCGTCAGAGTGCCAGGCCGCTCATGTCGCGCCTGCCGTACATGGCAACGAACCTTATCGCGCACCTGATCAACTGATATTGCCGATCACCTTCCGCAACTCGAGCGGCTGTAGCAGCGCATGCCGTTGCAGCGGGTGCAGCGGATGCACAAGCGTCGTCTGACAATCTCGCCGGAAAACTGCCGTCTCAACAATTCGGCCAGCCTGTCGTTGCGACATCGCTCACCAGCCATACTCATAAAACCTGTTCTGGTTTGCCTCGCCTTGCTTAGCCGGCGGTCGCCTGACAGCCCACATGCCGACGCAGGTTCGGTCTGCCAGCCACCGTAGGGCATGTGACGTTGGACTATCAGGTTCGACCGTATACGTCCTCAAGCCGCACGATGTCATCTTCGCCGAGATACTCGCCGCTTTGGACCTCGATCATCACCAGTCCGATATTGCCGGGGTTTTCGAGCCGGTGTTTGTGGCCGCAAGGGATATAGGTAGATTGATTAGTTGTCAGGAGTAGCTCCTGGTCGCCGTTGACTATTTTCGCAGTGCCGCTGACCACGACCCAGTGCTCGGAGCGGTGATGGTGCATCTGCAGGCTCAAGCGTCCGCCCGGCTTCACCTCGATGCGCTTGATCTTGAAGCGCTCGCTTTCCTCCAGAACCGTGTAGGTGCCCCAGGGCCGGTGCACGGTACTGTGAAGCAAGTGCGCTTCATGTCCCGCAGCCTTGAGGGCCTCGAAGAGTTTCTTGACGTCCTGGACGCGATCGCGGGATGCAACAAGCAATGCATCTGGGGAATCCACGATCACCAGGTCGCTGATGCCGACGGTGCCGATGACGCGTTTGTCCGAGCTTATGTAACTGCCCACGGTGTCGACCACGTGGACATCGCCGCGAATCCTGTTGCCGCTCCCGTCAGCGGGGACCAGTTCGGCCATTGCGTTCCAAGATCCAATGTCGTTCCACCCCATTTCGCAGGGAACGACGGAGAGATTGTGTGTTTTTTCCATCACCGCTCGGTCGAGTGAAATACGCGGCGCCATGGCGAAGTGCTCAGATGCGAGTTCGACGCTGGCAACATGTTCGCCGTGGCTGACGCGAGCGTTATCATAGCTGTCGAGAACGGCATCGATCACCTCCGGGCAATGCGCAGCCATTTCGTCGAGCATGACCTGCGCCTTGAAGCAGAAGATGCCAGCGTTCCAGAAGAAACGTTTGGACGCGACATAAGATTTGGCAGTCTCGGCGTTCGGTTTCTCGACGAACCGGACAACTTTCTCACCCTCGGCCTCGATGTAGCCGAATGCGGTGTCTGGCCTATCCGGGGTTATGCCCAAGGTTGCGATACGCCCCTGCTGCGCCTGTTCGATTGCCCGGCTCATGGCGGTTTGAAATGCTGGCAGGTCACCAATCATGTGGTCGGCGGGAAAAATGCACAGAACAGCATCGGGACCCTGTGTTGCCTTGGTATGGACGGTTGCCGCAGCGATGGCGGCGGCGGTATCCCGACCCTCAGGCTCAAGCAGAAAGGTGCGTGGCAAAACCACGGAATCCAGTTCGTCGAAGACGTCTTTTGTAAGGAAGAGGTGCCCCGTGGACGTCACGGTAACAAGCTCTACGACGTCCGGTATCGAAGCGGCGCGTAACACGGTGTGCTGGATGAGCGAATGTCCATCCGCCACCTTCAGGAAAGGTTTGGGGTGCGATTGCCTTGAGGCCGGCCAGAGCCGCGAACCAGCTCCACCGCTGATGATGACCGGAACCACTTTCATCAAAGGTCCTCTATCTCGTCTGTAAGCGCGAATGCCTGTGCCCTTTGCAGCGTCGAGGCGACGATTGCGATGGCCCTGCTCTCGGTCGAAGCTTCCGAGTAGCAGCGCAGTTCCGGGGCATTGCCGGAAGGCCGCAGATGTATGATCTCGCCCGTATGCATCCGCGCCCTGAGGCCATCGGTTTCGTCAACTTCGGCGACGGTCCCGAACGAGGCAAGAAAGTGCTGCAGTGCGTTCCAGCTTGCGAGATGATCCATCAATCTGCGTGAACTTTCCGAGGGGAAGTTCTGAAGCCGGTCACTGGCGCACACAGGAAGATTCCAAAGCCCGCGCAGTCGCGACAGCTTCTTTTTTGTCGATGCCACCGTACTGAGGACGGCCAGAATCGGGAGGAATGAGTCCCGCGTCGGCAGTGCAGTCAATGTCTTCCCATTCAGCACACAATCCGAGCCCAGCAGAACACCACCATTGGCCTCAAAGCCGACGATGACGCCGCCGGCGCCGTGTAATGCTTCCATTGCTTCAATGACGAATGGAGACCCGACTTTCGTCCTCTGGACCGCGAAACCAAAGGCCTTCGAAATTCCCGAATTGGAGGTCACTGGCGTCACGATCGTGTCTGCCTTCAGGAAAAGAGCCGTTGCAAGCCCAACCAGGTCGCCGCGAAGAAGATCGCCATTTTCATCAGCGATGAGTGGCCGATCAGCGTCCGCATCGGTCGACACGATGGCATCGAGACCGAATTCGCGGACCCACTTCTTCAATTTCGCGATTGTTGCTGCGTCCACGGCCTCGGTATCGACAGGTACGAAGGTCCCGGTTTTCCCGACGGCGACCACGCTGGCACCGAGCGATCGAAGAACCTGTACCAACAGTTCCGCCGCGACCGAACTGTGCTGATAGACACCAAGTCTCATGCCGGAAAGTGAGCCCGGCTCCAGCATATTATGGGCGCGCTCTCGATAAGAGGCGATCGCTTCTTCACGGTGCATAGGCCACGTCGTTCCCAGACAAGCCGTTGGTAAGCAATACGCAACTGATCTTTCGGCTACAAAGCGCGTAATCGCGGCCTCATCCGCCTTGCTGACTTCACCATTCGGGCCATAGAACTTGATGCCATTGCGATCGGCTGGAATGTGCGACCCGGTTACCATAAGAGCCGCCGCGCCGTGTTTGCATGCATATAGTGCCAGCGCAGGCGTAGGTATGGTGCCGCAATCGATCGGCTGGAAACCATTTGCGGCCAACGCCGCCATGCAATTGTTGGCTATCGCCTGACTGCTGTCACGTAGGTCGCGGCCTACGAAGACCGAGCTACTCGGCTGAACCCGGCTGGAAATCAAACGCCAAGCGAAAGCTTCGGCATAAAGTCCGCTGGCCTTGCCGACCAATTCCGAAGCCAAACCTCGAACGCCGCTTGACCCGAATTTCATGATTTCGCTTTGCTAGTGGACAGGCAGGGTGGGGTCATGTTGCAATGGGCTAGTACTTTCTAATGCAAGGGCCATCGCTCTCAGCCACCTGCGGTTCAGATATGCGGTCTCTACAACACGGTGTGGCGCAAGGACCCCTCAGAGTTCCGCCGAACAGCAGGGCATCCACTGGCACGGGGACATCCACAGTTCTCCTTCTATTGGAATCTTTTGGCGCGCTCATCTAATGATCGAGGCAGTGGAGTGATCGATCGGTGCCTGCCGGTATTTCGCTATGCAGCATCATGACAGATCCGTAAACTTGGTTGTTTGGATGGAATGCATCCATGGCATGGATAGGGCTAGATGGCCGTCTCGATCAGCGCAATGGAACCCTGTGATTCTTAGGTATTTGGATTAAGGTCAGCCAGAGCGCTCGCCGACCATGGCGTCGCCTAGGGCGCTAGACCCAAGAAGCAGGAACCGATGCTTGGATCAGCTGGGACGACGATCAGCGCCGACAATGTCTTGCCTTGCGACGCCTTCAGTCCAGGAAAGTTGTTCTGGAGGTGCGTTTTATCAAGGCCCAGCGCAAAACCTTGATGCAGTCGTCGCCGCCGCAATCTTCGCCTTCGGCTTTGTCTACATCCATCAGTTCGAGGACGGAAACGGCCGCATTCACCGCTACCTGATCCACCACGTCGTTGCCATGCACCGCTTCAATCGCCGGGAGTGGTGTTCCCGTATCGGCCGCGATCCTGAAGGACTTCGCGCTTCTCGTCATCAACATCAGCAATGATATCGGACACAACAGTGCAAAGGAGTTGCTGACGGCAACGCATATCGACATTAGGCGCGCGCCAGGCGGCCTCCAGGTCGGTGGCAATGCCGGCGAAATCGGGAGTTGGGGTTGCATGTTCGACTTGTCGGGCTTGGATTAGAGCCGCTTCACACGTTTCCACGCGCCTGAGCGCTGCTTCCCAGCTCTTCTCAAGCTGAGCAGCGATCAGCCGGTATCAGGGTCGCAAGCGGCATAACGACGTTCTGCGAGAGATGCCTCGTAGCGCGCTTGCTACAAGTCCAGCTCCATCATGCGATGCCGTTCTTCCAGATTATCCCGATGCATTCGGTCAGCTTCCATCGCCGCCTCGATCGCCATGGGCGTTACGGCCCTCAGTATCTCCTTGCCGATCGCAGGGTCGATGCGGGAAGCGCCAAAGTCATGCATCGCGGTTTGGCGAACATCTGGTTGATACGTTCGCAGCGGTAATAAGGGTGGCCTGGAGGGCGTCCCGAATAGACAACGCCCAACCGTCTTCCACACCGGCCGCAGGTGAGCAGGCCTGCGAGCAACGCTCGACCTCCACGACCGGACTTGATTCCGCCTTTTTGACCAAAGGCATTGACGGCGATAAGGCGCTGGTTTCTTTCAAACTCATCCCAATCGATATAGCCTTCATGATGATCCCGGAGCAGCACGTCCCACGTTGCGAAAGGCTTGCTGTGTCCGTAGCTTTTACGAGCCCGGCCATCGACAATCTCTGTTCGCTTCTCACTTTTACCATAGACGTAGACCCCTGCGTAGAACGGGTTCTTGAGAATCGAAATAACGCTTCGATAGCGGACCGGCACCCAATCGAAGGACACCGTTTTGCGCCCGTCAGAAGGGCGGGGAAAATGGAAATTATCAGCGGTGAGCGAAATCAAGGGATTGTCAGGGCGACCGGGCTGGTCGGAATCATCAAGCTTGCCACCATCGTGCGCGACGAGAGTGACACTAGGTTGCCGGGCGCTGCACGAATGGCGTTGGCGGAGTTGGTCGAACAGATCGAAGCGGTATCAGAACGTATTGAGAGGCTGGATAGGGAGATTCTCGCGACAGTGTGCGGATTCCGACCGAAGCCGGCGGGGTATTCCGACGCGAAGCCGGCCACCGTTCCGATTTGAAGCCGGCCACCATTCCGACGTGAAGCCGGCCCTCGGGCATGAGGCCCCTCGTTATCAACGAGGAATGGCTGATGCCCGCCAAGAGAGAACTGACCATGAGACAAATCCGACAGATGCTGCGGCTTGCCCGTGACGGTGTCAGCGCCCGGGAGATCGGGCGCACGCTCGGGGCGGCGCGCAGTACGATCCAGGATAATCTGCAACGGGCGGCAAAGGCCGGCTTGAGCTGGCCTCTGCCTGCCGAGCTGACCGACGCTGTCTTGGAGCAGCGGCTTTTCGGTCATGCCGGCAGCAAACCCGGGCTGCGCCGACGCGCCGAACCGGATTGGGCCACGCTAGCTTGCGAGCTGAAGCGGCCGGGCGTCAATCTGATGGTGCTGTGGGAGGAATATCGCGAAGTTCGTCCTGACGGCTACGGTTACAGTCGCTTTTGTGACCTGTTCCGCGAGTTCGAGCGGCGCCTGTCGCCGACGATGCGCCAGGACCATGTCGCCGGCGATAAGGTCTTCGTCGATTACTCCGGCAAGAAGATCGCCATCATCAATCCAGACACCGGCGAGGTGCGGGATGCGGAGATCTTCGTCGCAGTGCTGGGAGCCTCGAACTACACCTACGCCGAAGCAAGCTGGACCCAAGCCCTGCCGGACTGGATCCCGGCCCATGTCCATATGTTCCGCTTCTTTGGCGGCGTGCCCCGCCTTGTGGTGCCCGACAATCTGAAGTCTGGCGTCAACAAGGCCTGTTTCTACGACCCCGAGATCAACCGTTCCTATGGCATGATGGCGTCGCACTACGGTGTCGGAATCCTGCCAGCACGTCCCTATAGGGCCCGGGATAAAGCGAAAGTTGAAGCTGGAGTCCGCTTCGCCCAGACCTATATTCTTGGGCGGCTGCGCCGGCAGACCTTCTTCTCCCTGGCCGAAGCGAACGCCGCGATCCTGGAAGTGCTGGAGCGCCTGAACGCCCATGTCATGCGCCGATTGGGCGTCAGCCGGCGCCATGTCTTCGAGACGATCGAGCAACCCGCCCTCGCTGCCTTGCCGCCGGAGGACTACCAGTTCGCCGAGTGGCGGCTCGCGCGCGTGTCGATCGATTATCATGTCGAGTTCGACAGCTTCTTCTATTCGGTCCCCTACGGCCTGATCCGCAAGCAGGTCGACATCCGCGCCACCGCCAGGACGATCGAGATCTTTTACCAAGGTCAACGCGTCGGTGCCCATCAGCGTCGCCATGGCGGGCGCCGGCATGGCACCGATCCCGATCATATGCCCAGCTCCCATCGCCGTTATGCCGACTGGTCGCCAGACCGCTTCCGGCGCTGGGGACGCTCGATCGGACCACAGACCGAAGGGCTGGTGATCGCCATCCTGGCCAACAAGCCTCATCCCGAACAGGGCTTCCGCTCCTGTGTGGGCGTGCTGCGCCTGTTCAAGGACATCGACCGTGAGCGCGCCGAAGCCATTGCCGAGCGGGCCATCGCCATCGGAGCGCTCACCTACAAAGCCATCGCATCCATCCTTGCCAACAAGACGGCAAGCAAACCTGCCGCGGAAGAGACAGTGATCGTTCACCCCAATCTGCGCGGCCCCGGCTACTTCCACTGACAAGCCCTTGAAAGGACTGACTATGCTCACTCATCCCACGCTCGATCTTCTGCACATCCTTGGCCTTAATGGCATGGCCAAGGGCTTCATCGATCTCAACGCCCAGCCCGAGGCCCGTACCCTCGACCATGCAGAATGGCTCGCCCTGCTGCTCGAACAGGAGAAGACGCTGCGCCAGCAACTGCGCTTCGAGCGCCGAGCGCGCACGGCAAAGTTACGCCACACCGCCACCGTCGAGGATGTCGATTACCGTGCCGTTCGAGGCCTGGATCGTTCTCTCTTCCTCAAGCTTGCCACCGGCGACTGGATCCGCGCCAGGCACAATTTACTCATTACGGGGCCCTGCGGCGTCGGCAAAAGTTGGCTTGCTTCAGCCCTTGGCCATCGGGCATGCCGTGACGATCTGGCCGTCGCCTATCATCGCGTGCCGCGATTGTTCACCGCCCTGGCCACCGCCCGCGGCGATGGCCGTTACGCCAGGACGTTGCGTTCGCTTGCTCGCCTCGATCTGCTCATTCTGGACGATTGGGGACCGGAACCCCTCAACGCCGATCAGCGCCGCGATCTGCTCGAGATCGTGGAGGACCGCTACGAGGCTCGCTCCATCATCGTCACCAGCCAGATGCCGGTCGATCATTGGTACGAGATCATCGGCAGTCCAACCATCGCCGACGCTATTCTCGACCGGCTCGTGCATAACGCCTACCGCATCGAACTCACCGGCGAGAGCTTGCGAAAAGCCAAGCGCGCTGATCTCGACCAGCCCGCCACTTGACCTGCGCCTCTTCCCGAAACATCATCCTCCAGACCCATGCGAAATGACGCCAAGGGTGGCCGGCTTCAGATTGGAATACCCGGCCGGCTTCAAATCGGAATGCATGGCCGACTTCGTCGGAATCCGCAGACAGTGAGAAAAGATGTAGAAGTTTGCACTTGATCGGACAGTTAGCGTCTGAGAGTGGTCCGTTTTGCCTGTCCGATGGGATCAGGCAGCGATCATTTTCTCTTTCGCCAGCGGGGCCGTGTCAAGGGGGCGTGTCAAGGAAGGTCTGCATCGGCGTCTTGCCGAAGCACCAGCGGCCCTGATGTGGGCGCTCCTCATTGTAACTTCTGACCCATTCGTCCAAATCGGCCTGCAGTTCCTCGATCGAGCCATAGATCTTCTTCCTGAAGGCGACCCGGTAGAACTCGTCCAGCACCGTTGTGGAAGCGTTCAACGACTCCATTATCCGGTATGTGACCTGCGGTGCCTATTCGTCCTGCTGTTTCTTTGTTTGGAACGGCCTTATGGTGAGCCCATCCGGGACGTGGGGCACCGGGAGCACGAAAGTGCGGGCAGGCCGTCCTTAGACCGTGGGCTGAGAGCCCGAGCTCGTTACATGGCCGCCCCCCGCGACTTTCCCGGATGCGCTGCGAGCGCGGATCAGTAGATGTCGTGTTGCCCGCCAGTTCCCGTTCTTTGGCCGAGCCAGAAAGGAGGCAACAGGCATGTGCATCATCGGACTGGATATCCACCGCGCTTTCGCCGAGGCGTGGCATGGGAGGACGGCAGGCTCAGGCAGCTGGGCCGTGTCGACATGCGGCGCGACCTGC
This sequence comes from Mesorhizobium erdmanii, assembly GCF_013170725.1. Classification (NCBI taxonomy): domain Bacteria; kingdom Pseudomonadati; phylum Pseudomonadota; class Alphaproteobacteria; order Hyphomicrobiales; family Phyllobacteriaceae; genus Mesorhizobium; species Mesorhizobium erdmanii. The sequence goes on from NZ_CP033361.1 coordinate 6,417,688, forward strand.
TGGAGGCGTTTGCCGCAAAGCTGGCGCCGAGCGACATTGTGGTGATCGAGGCTACCGGCAACGCGTCCTCTGCCGCCGCGGTTGTCGCGCTGCACGTGAAGAAAGTCGTGATCGCAAACCCGAAGCAGGTGCGCATCATCGCCTATGCCAAGATCAAGACGGACACGATCGATGCCGGCGTTCTGGCGCAGCTCTATGCCAGCGGCTTCCTGCCAGAACTCTGGATCCCGGACGAGCCAACACAGGCGTTGCGCCGGCAGGTGACGCGGCGCCAAAGGCCGGTCGTGGTTGGGCGAGCAGATCGTGCCAGAAGACGAGCGCCTCGCGATCGATCGGCATCTGCGCGAGTTCGACCGGTTGGGCGACGACCTCCAGGTTATCGAGCGCGATCTTGCCCGCTCGGCTTTCGATGATGAAGGCGTGAAGCGGCTGATGACCATTCCCGGCGTCGACATGACGGTCGCGCTGGCAATGAAGGCCGCGATCGGCGACGTGTCACGCTTCGACGAACCGCGGAAACTTGTGAGCTATCTTGGCCTGAATCCGAGCGTCAGGCAATCAGGGCCAGGCCCCGCCTACCACGGACGGATCACCAAGCAGGGTCGCGGACATGCCCGCGGCATGCTCGTTGAAGCAGCTTGGGCGGCAGCACGCGCACCGGGGCCACTGCGTGCCTTCTTCCTGCGGGTGCGAGCCCGTCGCGGGCAGCATGTCGCGGCCGTGGCAACCGCACGCAAACTCGCCGTCGTGATCTGGCATCTGTTGACGAAGGGGGAGAGCTATGCCTGGGCGCGCCCGTCCCTGCACGCCAAGAAGTTGCGCGACATGGAACTCAAAGCTGGAGGCAACGCTGCGCGCGGCCAAAAGGGAACCGCGCACGCCTACAACATTAAAAGCCATCGAGATGAAGAGCGGCGCTGGGTTGAGCAAGCCGAGGGCGCCTATGCCCGCTTCGTTGCCGGCTGGAACCCGCGAGGTCCGAAGAAGGTGCGCACGGATGCCGCAAATGAGGTGCGACGATAAAGGCTGCGCGGCGGGACACTCACCTCTGATCCCGCTCTTCGCCACGCGGTCACCCCGGTCAGCACCCGGCTTAGCTTCACTTCGTGGGCATCGAAGAACGGCACCATGCGGTCGTTGAGGAGATCGGCGGCGGTGATCGGCGTCTTGCGGTCATAGAGCTTGGCGAAGGCGACCTTCGAATAGGTGTCGAGGAAGGTTTGCTGATAGATGCGCCCGACCCCCTTCATGTTGCCGACATAGAAGGTGTTCTGGCCGCCGCAATAGCCCTGGCATTCACTCTCGAACTCACCATGCGCCCCCTTGTCCAGCCTGGCCTTTTCCAGCGCCGCCAATTGGCTCTCGGTGAGCACGATGCCGTGTTGGGCGACCTTCGCCTCCAGCGCCTCAGCCGCTTCTTCATCGTCTCCAGATCGTGACGCTGCCACACCCCGCGCACGCCCGACGGCGAGACCGAGTGGCCGAGCTTGCGCATTTCGTTGGCGATGCGGGTCTGGCCATAGGCGGGATATTCCAGCGTCGGTTCGATGATGATCGCCTCGATCTGTGGTGGCGTGCGGTTGGCCAACAGCTTCCTGCGCGTCAGTTCCTGCAGCGCCAGTTCGCCGCCGGTCTCGTAAAGCTCCTTGAAGCGGCAGAAGCTGTCGCGCGAATAGTCCATCATCTTGCAGGCCTGGCTGACATTGCCGAGCTGTTTGGCCAGCTCCAGCAGCCCCACCTTGGCGCGGATGATCTTTTGGTCCTTGGTCATGTTAGTGTCCTTTCAAACGCCGAGGCCGGGCCCGCGCCCGGCCTCGGCTCAAGCTTCAACCTAGGACACCGTCTGTCAGATAAAGTTAAAGCTTTTACAGAAAAGACGACAGCGCTCGCCGCCTGACGGCAATCCCCGGTGTAGGTCCGATCATTGCAGCCACCGTTCGTGCGGCAGTACCCGATCCTGCCGGTTTCCGCCCCACCGGCAACTTGAAATCACCTTGCCGCCTCGCTCGATGGCTACAACTTCGCCAGGCGGCTCAAGACCCTTCATGGCCTTACACCTTACGAAGCTATTGCACGGCATGGGCCAAACAGCCAGATCGCTTCCGGATCGATCCGGTCCACTTGACCTCGGGACTGAACACCTAGACGAAGAAATAAAGGTTCGCGTGCGCGTGAACGTCGTCAGCACTCACGTTGGAGAGCGTGATCGTATTACCCGCTTCGAGTTCAACGACCGTGTCCTGGCCAACCTGATGGGCGCGACCGGCAAGTTCTTCGACGGTGGGATAAGTGCCATTAGTCATAGCTCCATTGATCCGCAGCATGTCGTGCCCCGCCTCGAAGTCCCACACGATATCGTTGCCGCTCTGGGCTTCGAAGACAAACTTGTCGCTGCCCCCACCGCCCAACAGATGATCGTCACCCCTGCCACCGTCGAGCAAGTCATTGCCCCCGTCGCCGTACAGATAGTCATTGTTGAACCCCCCGTACAGCTGATCGTCGCCCCCGTCACCATGGACGCTGTCATTGCCCTCCTCGCCGAACAAAATATCGCGGCCGTCACCGCCCCGCACAAAATCGTTGCCTCCACCGGCTTTCACGAAATCAGTGCCGTCGCCACCGAGGAACACGTCGGCCTCGGGGCTGCCCTGCACCCAGTCGCGCGGCCTGTGCAGATCGTCCCTGTTCTGGCTGTCGAGGATCAGGTCCCCATAGGGCGTCCCATCGCAAACGTGATCGTTGAATTCTCTGCTACTGACTAGTGCCATGTGTCTTTCTCCTGTGTTGTGTCTTGGCGGGGTGGAAGGGATCGCACTCTACTGCTCGCGGAATGCGCGACTGATTTGGTCGGCCAGCGGCTTCACAAGATAGGAAAGCGCCGTACGCTCGCCCGTCTGGACCATCGCTTCGGCCGGCATGCCGGGCACGAGCGTCAGGTCCTTGAGTTTCGTCAGTTCCGCATGCGGGATTGAGAGACTCACCAGGTAATAGGAACTGCCGCTTTTTTCGTCCGTCACCAGATCGGCTGCGATCCGGCTTACATATCCATTCAATTCGGGCGTGGTTCTCCGATTGAAGGCTGACATCCGCAGCACAGCCTTGTGAAGGAGCTGGATTTGGTCGATGTCCTTCGGGTTGATCCGCACTTCTAGCGTCAGATCGTCGCCTTCGGGCACAATTAGCATGATCGGATCGGCGGGCGCGATCACTCCGCCGACCGTATGAACTGCGAGTTGTTGAACGATGCCTGACTGAGGCGCGACAATATCGATTCGTCGCAGTTCGTCTTCAGCCGCCACCTTGCGCTCAACATATTCCCCTATCTGCGCCTGAACCTCTCTGAGCTCTTGGCCGACTTCCGTCTTGAGATCCTGATCGACCTGCAGGATCTGCAGGCGCGTTTCAGTTATGCGGCCTGCCGTCTGTGCCTGATAGGCAATCTTCTCACCGCGTTCGCCGCCGAAAGTGGCAACCTGCGTCTTTAGGCTATTCAAGCGTTGGTCCGAGACAATGCCTTGTTCGCGCAGCCCAGTGAGGGCAGCAATTTCCTTTTGGAGAATCTCGATGCCTTTCTCGTAGGCAATTTCCTGCTCCTTGCCCCCCTCGATCTCGTGCTGATATTGAGCAATGCGCTCCGCTAGCTGAGCCTGTTTTCCTTCGCGGGATTGTCTACGAAATTCGAACAGCCGCGTTTCGTTATGTATTGCCGCACCATCTCCGCGAGCGAGCAGCCAGTGGGGGAAGGCGATCTCCGCCAGATCGTCACGCTCAGCTTCCAGTCGTGCCAACCGGGCGGCCAGCTCATCGAGCCGCTTGGTGACGACGGCGAGATTGACGCGCGTCTTGGTGGCATCGAGCCGGATGACGACGTCGCCGGCTTTCACTCTATCACCTTCGCGCACTAGGATTTCTGCCACGACCCCGCCGGTTGGGTGCTGCACCTTCTTCACATGGGAATCGACAACAAAGTGTCCGGATGCGACAACTGCACCGGAAAGATTCGTGACGGCCGCCCAGGCTCCGGCTCCGCCGACAACGATCCCGCTGGCCACAAGGCCCACTAACAGGTGATGGCGAATGGAGCTGGAAACGTCATTGCTCTGATAAATGCCGGACATCGGGGCCACCATATCAGCACTCCCCTTTCATCGTGTGAGGACTTGGTGCGCCATGACGCATGCCTGGTGCCGTCGCTGCCCCTTTCAGGACCTTGGACAGCGCTTCATCACGCGGACCGAAGGCCCTCTGCCGCCCACCGTCCATAGTCAACACGTAATCCACTGCACGCAGGGCGCTCCGCCGATGGGCGACGACAACCGCAATTCCCTTCCGCTCGCGCACGGAGGCGATCGCCTCAATGACAGCGGCCTCGCCTTCCGCATCGAGATTGGCATTAGGTTCATCGAGCACGACAAGGAAAGGGTCGCGGTAGAGAGCACGGGCAAGACCGATGCGCTGACGCTGCCCGGCGGAAAGTGCTGATCCGGCCTCACCGATCGGAGTTTCGTAACCGTACTCAAATCGGAGGATGAGCTCGTGGGTCCCTGCGGCCTTTGCCGCGGCGACAATAGCCTCAGGATCAGGACTGTCTTCAAAACGAGCGATGTTTTCGGCAATGGTGCCGTCGAACAGTTCAACGCCTTGCGGCAGATATCCGATATGACGGCCTAGTGCTTCCCGATCCCATTGATCGAGGCTTGCCCCGTCGATGCGAACCTTTCCGGCGGCCGGCGGCCATGCGCCGACAATAGCACGTGAGAGCGTCGACTTGCCGGAACCCGATGCGCCGATGACGCCCAGTGCGCTTCCAGCCTGAACAGCAAACGCAAGGCCGGTCACACTCGGCTTGCTTTCGCCGGGGGGAACGATTGTCACGCCCTCGACGCGCAGTTCGCGTTCAGGTGCAGGCATAGGCATGACAGGAGCACTTTCAGGGATCTTTGCCAGGAGGTCCTCCAGCCGCGCCCAACTCTGGCGCGCCATGAGGAAGGACTTCCAGCTTGCAGTGGCCAGCTCGACCGGAGCCAGCGCACGCCCCATCATGATCGAGCTGGCAATCATGACCCCGCCCGTAGCCTCCTGCCTGATGACAAGGTACGCTCCCAGGGCAAGGATGGCCGATTGCAGCATGACGCGCAGCGAACTTGAAATGCGGCCGAGCCCACCTGCCACGTCCCCGGCTTTCCGGTTGGCGGCCAGATACTTGCCATTGGCTTGGTGCCATCGGGCAGCGATTCGGTTTCCGAGACCGAGAGCCTGCACGACCTCGGCGTTGCGGCGTGCAGCTTCCAAAAGACCATGACGTACTATGTTGTGGGCTGTTGTATCGCGTATCGGGCGTTGGGAAAGAGCATTGGTAAGAAATGTCATAGATATCAGAACGACCGCTCCGACAGTCACCGTCATGCCGATCCAGAAATGAAACAGGAAGCAAATGCCAAGATAAAGCGGAGTCCATGGCAGATCAAAAAAGGCTGTCGGACCTTTTCCACCTAGGAATCCGCGAACATTGTCGAGATCGCGAAGCGGCTGCAAGCCGTCGCCCGGCATGCGCGTTGAAAGCGGAAGCAGAACGATAGCATCGTGAACGCGTCCGGAAAACTGTCGATCGAAACGCTCACCGATCCGCAGCAGCACGCGGGCGCGCAGAATTTCGAGCAGGCATTGGAACGCATAAAGCCCAGCAGCAAGCACGGCGAGCCCCACCAGCGTCGGTACGCTGTGACTTGCCAGAACGCGGTCATAGACCTGCAGCATGAACAGCGGCGAGGTCAGCGCAAGCACATTGACCACGCCGCTTATCAACAAAATTCCCCCAATGGTGGAAGTCAGACCGGAAGGTCTCCACACTGAAATGTTCGAGAGATACTTGCTCAGGAGAATGCCTCCGTTAATTGTCGGCACAGCACGCGCAGTGCTCGCCAAATGGAGGAGCGACACTGATCGCACCGGCTCGTTCATCAGCCATTGTGCTCCGCTCCTGCCAGGGGTCCGGACAGCCTCACCGCCTCAATGTGTACCTTCAGGACGGTCTACGACCAGCAGCCCTTTATCAAGGTGACATGCTGCGCCACGGCATCGGCAAGTAGTGGAAAAGGAAGCGCCCCACGTGTGGGGCGGGTCCCATATCGACTTTCCGAATCAGACGAAGGTAAAGTCCGAGGCTGTCAGGCCCAGATTGGCCAGATCGGCCAAACTGTCCACACCGCCCAAATGGGTGAAGTCCCGCGCCTGGTTTTCGGCGGTCACATAGGCCAGACTCGTTATGCCGTCGTCGGAGCAGTAGACGATGATGTCGCCAACGGTTTCGCCGGAGATGGCCTTCGCGGCGTCAGCCGCAGAGGTGAAAGCTTCGTCGGTGATCACCACGGCGTGCTCGCCATGCGCAGCCGACGCCGCACCGCTAAAGAAGCTGCTCACCGCGTTGCCAGACTCTAAGCTGGATTGATTGATGAAGTTTGCGCCAAAACCATCTTTGAGGAGGCCTACGGCGTCGAAGGCGAAGGTGTCCTCCTTCGGATCGAAATCTTCGATAGTAGTGATGTCCACCGAGAACATCGGCACATCAGGTCCCGACCCCAGCCAAGGCTTCTGCTCCCAAGGGGCGGAACCATCCCACCCAGGAATTGGATCGTAGAACTGGAACACGAAAGTGTCCTTATCGGCCCCGCCTGTCAGATAGTCCTTGCCGTCACCCACGTAGATGTAATCGTCGTTGGGACCGCCGTCGATAAAGTCATTGTCCTCACCGACGATGCGCGGTTTGTAGCGGCCGTTGTCGCCGGAGAGATGGTCGAAGCCCTGTTCGCCCAAGATTTTGTCATTGCCCTCACCGCCCATGGATCGGTCACTACCATAGCCGGCCGAGATATAGTCAACGCCGCCACGACCTTCGAGCCAGTCACCGCCACCGGAACCAAGTATCTTATCGTCGCCGTCGCTGCCGAAGACGGTTTCGCCCTTCGGGCCTCCCTGGATAAATGTTTCCATCGCAAACATTCCTTCTGATACAGCCCCACCCACCTGGCACCTTGCTATCCCTCACCAGACAACTGGGGAAATCGATTTGTTCGATAGAAACATTTACGAAATGGATGTGTGGCATCGGCTCCGTCCTTCTGCGTAGCAGTTGCCGGTCTCGATGGCGGCAGGCGACCTGGCTACTCAGCCGACCGGTCTGGAACAGTCGGTTGGTCAAACCGGACGAACCATGGTCCAGTGGTCAGAGGGCAGCGGCGGTTACGCCGTCACCCGACTGACGCTCCCGCAACTTCAGTAGTTTGAAAGGGCTAATTCTTGTGCAAGAAGCTTTCTTTGGTCCGCCGCGCTCGTGCTTGTTCTCGCGGTCCCAGCTCGCGCCAGCAGGCTCCGGCATGCCCTGGGAGCAGCCGCTGCAGTAGATTCTGGCCCTGTTGTGCCGTTCAGAAATTATCTGTCGCTGTCCGGAATTAAGCCGGTCGTGCCGGCGCTCGTGCAAAAGCTTAACGCATCGCTGCCGCACGACATCACACGAAAGCGTGGTCTCGTTCCGGGGAAGACGAATGCCCCCAATGCCGCTGGTAAGGGCAGCGCAGTTCTGGAGAAGGTGGCAAAGCGCGCGAAGGGAGGTGTTCTCACCATAGATGACAATCGCTTCGTAGGCGTCGGCTCCATCAACGTTTTGTTCGACACCGATCCTTACGCAGTCCTCCCGCGTCGGTTGCCCGATCTCGAAACGCATGCCGATACGGCTTTCGAGCTGATCCATAGCGTGGGTATCACGCCTCGTGCCCGCTAAACGATGAGTGTTGCCAGCGAGCAGCAAAGCGAAACCGCAGTACTCCTGAAGATGCAGCAGCTCTCGCAATACGGCGGGTGTGAAGTTCTGATATTCGTCCACCAGCAACGCACGCGTCGCGCCGTATCGGGCATCCAAAAAGTTGATGCAATCCTGTCGCAAGGTCGTATGTGAACTTGCTGTCCTTTTGGACGCCGTAGGCGTCGTGCAGCATCTGCAGCATCGGCCTGATAGCCTTGCTATGCTACGCAACCTCACAACAGGCAGCTCCGGTTTGGGCAGCTATCCACCCGAGTGCTACAGTCTTTCGGAGCTCGGCTTTACCGACCGCAAGCACCGGACATTGCATCTTGGCCGCCATATCGAAGGCGGCGCGCACACTGAGCGCAGCGCGGGCTTCAACGAACATCGTCATCCGACGATCCTCTTCTCCAAGTCCATCCGAGCGGCTATGCGCTCGTTTTGTTCGCGTCGGCGCTCTTCGGAGCTCGAAGGCTTCTTCCGCATGACGGTCCGCGCCGGCCGCTCAGACGGATCGAACGACACTTTGCCCATCGGTTCGTTGGGGATGCGAAGATGCAGATCTGTATCATGGCCTGGACAGCACGAATCTCGAGCATATTGAAGCACGCTGGCGACCTTTTTTTGAGTTGCGTCGTAGGGAAGCCAAGGCCTCTGTTCAAACTTTAGCTGAGGTCAATGCCGAAGACGCCCATTGGGAATGGGGCAAGAAGCGCTGGCTGCGCTGAACGACCCGTCCTGATCGATTTCTTCGCAGCTTGGGCGACAGCATCACGTAGCGGTCCTTCTGGCCTTTGCCCTGCTCGACGCGGATGACCATTCTCTGGCTGTCGATGCCCGCGGGCTTCAGCCGAACCGCTTCCGAGATGCGCAAGCCGGCGGCATAGCAAGTGGTCAGGATGGCGTGGTGTTTGACGTCGAGGACGCAACCGAGGAACCGCTGAAATTCCTCGGGACTGAGAATGATCGGCAGCTTTTGCGACTTCTTGGGAAGCGGCAGGACCTCTTCAAGCGCCCAGTCCCTTTCGAGCGTCACTTTGTAGAGAAAACGCAGCGCCGCAATGGAGATGTGGGTCGAGCCGGGGGCCAGCTTCTTCTCGTTGGTCAAATAGACCTGATAGGTCCGAATGTCCTCGCGCCCGAGCAAGTCCGGCGACTTGCTAAAATAGCGGGCGAACAGCGACACCTGTTGCAGATACGACAGCTGGGTGTTGAGCGCGAAGTTGCGCACCTCCATGTCCTCGCTCATGCGCTGGCGAAGTTAGGGCGTGACAAGCTCCTTTGTCGGATGGAATGGGCTGCAAGCAGCCACTCCATGCTGACGCAGTCGGAGCTTGTTGTGGACACATGACCAGCGCGACAGACGACGTGATCAACACCACGCCGTCGGCACACACCCTCCTTGCCGCTCCGCAATCGCGGAGCGGGTTAGTCCAATGGCACCTTATGCCGACATTGGCATAAGGTGCATTTCGCCCGCAACGTGCTCGCCCATGCCGGCAAGAGCGGCCGCCGCGTCGTCTCGGCCTTCATCGCCACCGCCTTCGTCCAGGAGACGGCCGAGGCGGCAAGCCTGCAGTGGCGCGCCGTCGCCGACCAGATCCGCCCGAAGGTGCCGAATCTCGCCGCCATCATGGACGAGGCCGAGCACGACGTGCTCGCCTACATGAGCTTCCCCAGGGAGCACCGCGTCAAGCTGCACTCGACGGATGACATCGACACCTGATTTCGGCTTTTTGGCTTTTTCGACTCCTGTTCGCTTTGTTCGGCTTCAGGTGAGCCTGTTTCTTCGTCCCGGCCCACAGGATTTCCCGTGCGAGCGTGTCGAGACGCCGTCAAGGCTGGCCGGTGCGGTGGCGGCACGGCGGCTGCGAGGTTTCAAGGCCACGCCTTGACGGCGTCGAGCACGGCGCCAGTCTGGAGCGGACCGAGACGGCGGTCGTGCCGGCACATTCCCTATGCTATATTTGTCCGGCATGGATGATCACGTGGCAAAGAGTGGTGCAGGGGATGAGAGTGCCGCCACGCAGCCTTATAGTCGGTCCTCCTTTGTGGCGTCCGTGCGCCGCTTCGGCCCGCGTGGCCGCCAATGCCCAACCATCAGCTCGTAGGCACGCTCGGCATTCTCGGCCGCGGCTTGCTCGCTGTTTCGCAACTCCTTCACGTTGTAGGCGTAAGCCGAACCGCGGCGACCGACACCGCGCTCCCCCGGCGCGCCAGCCTTAAGAGCGAGCTGCCTCTGCTTTGCCGCCACCAGCGCCGGGCAAGCCCAGAAGCAGTCCTGCTCCTTTGTCAGCAAATGCCAGATCAACACCGCGAGCTTGCGGGCGACCGCCACGGCTGCGACCTGATGGCCACGCTTGTTGCGGATGCGCAGGAAGAAGGCCCTGAGCGGTCCGGGCGCCTTCGCCGCCGCCCAGGCGGCCTCGACCAGCTTGGCGCGGGCATGGGAACGCCCATGTTTGCTGATCCGGCCATATTGCGCCAAGCCAAGACCAGATTGGCGCACACGCGGATTGAGGCCGAAGTAGCTCACCAGCCTCTGCGGCTCGCGGAACCGCCGGATGTCGCCGACGGCGGCCATGATACCGCTCGCGACGATTGCATTGACGCCGGTGATCGTCTGAAGCCGCCGGACTTGCACATCATCAACCGCTTCCCGGGCGATGTCGCGATCGAGGTCAGCCAGATGCTCGGCCAGGCGGTCGATCTCGCGGATGTGGCGGGCGATAGCAGCCCGCTCGTCGTCGGGGAGCACCTGCTGCTCGAGCCAGGCGCGACCCCGACGGTTGAACAGATCGGCATGCGGGCACTTCGGCACGAGGTGCGCCTGCAGGATGCCATGCACCTCGTTCTTCACGCGCGTGCGGTGCCGCACGACCTGGTTGCGCCGCGCGACGAGGCGGCGAAGCCGCTCAGTCTGCTCATCGGGAACCCAGACCTCCGGCAGAAAGCCGCTGGCATGGAGCTGCGCCAGAACCCCGGCATCGATCTTGTCGGTCTTGATCCTGGCATGGGCGATCGCCTTCACCTGCATCGGGTTGGCGACAATCACCCGGCCGACATAGGGCGACAGAACCCGCACCACCGCCATGGCGTTGCCCGTAGCCTCGAGGCGCTGGTCCCTGAAAGCCCGACCGGCAGTTATGCCCGCCGCATCTGGTTTCTTATGAATGGCTGACGGGCGCGCGTCTCGATCTGCCCGACGCCGATGCCGGACGCTACGTTCCGGTTGTCGATCCCGAGCTGCGGTGGTCCGGGACCCGAGAAGACCGCTTCGCGCTACCGCATAAGGGACAATCTCCTGGGCACGCATGAGTTCTGCCCTCTGGTATTCCGCAAAGACACTCGAAAGATCATCGGCCTTGAACTGTCGCCGCACGCGGCGGCAATCATAGGGGACGTGCCGCGTGACCTCCTTGCTCGCACCGCCGCCTTTCCCCGCTCTGACCAATGACGAGGCGCGGCGGATCGAGGCGATCTATGCGCAGACCAGCGCGCGGCAGAAGCCTTTCACTGGACTGCCGGTCGACCCTTGCGTTATCGCCGAACTCGGGACGTCAAGTTCTGGAGCAAACCGGACAAGCCGAAGGTGTGTCGGGAATGCTGCTGCGCCACGGCAGTGACTTCTGCATCGTCTATACGCATACATACGCAGTGGCGGACTCAGCGCCTCAGCGGTCGAACATGCGCGACAAGTCGCGTGCAAAGTCATCTTGGGGACCCTGACAACAAGGTACGTGCGCTCAATCGGGTCCACCTCATTCACAAAACCGGCTCGGTGGGGTAGTGGGAACGCAGAGAAATCTCCGGTCGCAGCCTTACCCGGTCAAAACAAGGACTCAAACCATGAATGCCCTCGTCATCTGCTCCGGCGGATTGGACTCTGTTTCGCTCGCTCACAAGGTGGCGACCGAGCAGAAACTCATTGGCCTGCTTTCGTTCGATTACGGCCAGAGGCACAAAAAGGAACTCGGCTTTGCCGCCATCTGCGCCAAACGGCTGGGTGTTCCGCACCAGATCGTCGATATCCGCGATGTTGGCCGGAACCTGAGCGGCTCGGCGCTGACTGACAATGTGGACGTGCCCGACGGGCACTATGCCGAAGACTCCATGAGGATCACGGTGGTGCCGAATAGGAACGCTATCATGCTGGCCATCGCCTTCGGGGTTGCCGCCGCGCAGAAGGCCGATGCGGTGGCCACTGCCGTCCACGGCGGAGATCATTTCATCTATCCCGATTGCCGGCCCGCTTTTATCGACGCCTTTCAGACGATGCAGAACCATGCGCTCGCAGGCTACGCCGATATCTGCCTGTACGCTCCGTATGTGAATATCTCGAAGGCCGACATCGTCAGCGAGGGGGCAAAGTACGCCACACCGTTCGAGGCGACGTGGTCCTGCTACAAGGGCGGTGCACGTCATTGCGGTCGCTGCGGGACATGCGTCGAACGGCGCGAAGCATTCGATCTGGCCGGCATCACCGACCCGACAGATTATGAGGACGCAGACTTCTGGCTCCACGCTATCCAGACAAGGAGCGCGTAATGTTCCGCATTACCAAAGAGTTCCACTTCTCGGCCTCGCATCAGCTCACCTCCTTGCCACCAGGTCATCAGTGCGCACGTCTGCACGGCCACAACTACATCGTTGTAGTGGAGCTTTCGGGTGGCGAACTGGACGAACACGGCTTTGTGCGCGACTACCAAGATCTGGCGGCGTTCAAGCACTACATCGATGGGACCTTCGACCATCGGCATCTTAACGACGTGCTGGGGCATGACCATGCCACAGCGGAATACCTGGCCAGGCACTTTTACGACTGGTGCAAGGTGCGGCTACCCGAAACCTCCGCCGTGCGGGTGAGCGAGACGCCGAAAACCTGGGCGGAATACCGGCCATGACTTGCGCGTTGCATCCCGGAATCCGGGTGAGCGAGATTTTTGGGCCGACCATTCAGGGCGAAGGCGTGCTGATCGGCTTGCCGACGGTGTTCGTAAGAACCGGCGGGTGCGATTATCGCTGTTCCTGGTGCGACAGCCTGCATGCGGTGGACCGTCGCTTCCGCCATGATTGGGAGATGATGACTCCCGACGCGGTTTGGCAAAAGGTCATTGCACTTTCCGGCGGTCAGCCCGTGATGGTATCGCTATCGGGCGGCAATCCGGCCATCCAGCCGCTTGGCCACTTGATCGACCGCGGGCATGGTGAGGGCTACCGTTTTGCATTGGAAAGCCAAGGTTCGGTGTCTAAGCAATGGTTCGCGGATCTCGACGTGCTGGTACTCAGCCCCAAGCCGCCCTCAAGTGAAATGACGACAGATTGGGCCGCGTTCGACGCCTGCTTAGAGGCGGCGCAGGCTAAGCCGCAGATGGCGCTCAAGCTTGTCGTCTTCGACGAAGATGACTATGCCTATGCCAAAGACGCCGCGGCGCGCTACCCCCAATTACCCGTCTATCTGCAGCCCGGCAATCACACGCCGCCGCGTCCCGGCAACGAAGACGGTTTCATCGACTTTGCCGGTGTGATGAGGCGCATGGAATGGCTGGTTGAAAAGGTGACCCGTGACAGGTGGTTCGAGGCGCGTGTACTGCCGCAGCTTCATGTTCTGCTCTGGGGCGTCTAGCCGAAGGGGAAGGATTGCCGACGACGAGCAAGCCAGACATCTATAGCAATCTCACCCAACTGGGCGGCAGCAGCGTCGTTCCGGAAAGCCCCGAAAACACCGTGCTGGAAAAGGCACCGAATCCGCATGAGGGCTCGCCTTATTGGGGGCGCTTCACCGCTCCTCTGGAGCGTGACTTGCTCTCGATACTACCATGCTTTTCCGCTGGGTTTGTTTGGTCGCCCCGATCACCGCTGCGGGCCGAATGCGCTTGACAAAATAGCGCCGGCCCGTTCAAACTTGAGGCATTCACCAGGGGAGTCCCGGCAAGGGGCTGAGATACTGCTTGCTTTCGCGGCGCAGTGACCCGTTGAACCTGATCCAGTTCATACTGGCGTAGGGACGGTGCAAGCGCTTACGGGAGTTTACGCCCGAGGTCCTGTTTCGGCAGGTCAACAGAAGCGTCTTTTCATCCTTCCGGCACAGAACTGGGTCTCCAATGCATGAGCAAAGGAGCCTCAAGATGAATGCCTTCACCCCCGCCGTCTCGACGGGACCATTGCCCGCCTCGCGGAAAATCCACAAGCCCGGTGCCATCCACCCGCAGATCAGGGTGCCGATGCGCGAGATCTCCGTCCATCCGACGGCCGGCGAGCCGCCCGTCACCGTCTACGATCCCTCAGGCCCCTATACCGACCCGACTGTCGAAACCAGCATCGAAACCGGCCTTGCCCGGCTTCGCCGCGAATGGATCGTGTCGCGCGGCGATGTCGAAGCCTATGACGGGCGCCATGTCCGACCCGAAGACAATGGATTTGTCACGGGCGAACGCCTGACGCCGGAGTTTCCAATCCGTAACCGGCCGCTGAAGGCCAAATCGGGCAAGGCCGTGACCCAGCTTGCCTATGCGCGCGCCGGCATCATCACGCCAGAAATGGAGTTCGTCGCCATCCGCGAGAATCTCGGCCGCGAGATCCTGCGCGGCAAGATCGAGCGCGACGGCGAAGCCTTCGGCGCGGCGATCCCCGACTTTGTCACGCCGGAATTCGTGCGCGAGGAGGTGGCGCGCGGGCGCGCGATCATTCCCGCCAACATCAATCATCCCGAGAGCGAGCCGATGATCATCGGCCGCAATTTCCTGGTGAAGATCAACGCCAATATCGGCAACTCGGCGGTCACCTCGTCGATGGCCGAGGAAGTGGAAAAGATGGTCTGGGCGATCCGTTGGGGCGCCGATACGGTGATGGACCTGTCGACCGGCCGCAACATCCACAACATCCGCGAATGGATCGTGCGCAACTCGCCGGTGCCGATCGGCACGGTGCCGCTCTATCAGGCGCTCGAAAAGGTCAACGGCATCGCCGAGGATCTGAGTTGGGAGGTGTACCGCGACACGCTGATCGAACAGGCCGAACAGGGCGTCGACTATTTCACCATCCATGCCGGCGTGCGGCTGCACTTTATCCCGCTGACCGTTGACCGAGTCACGGGCATCGTCTCGCGCGGCGGCTCGATCATGGCCAAATGGTGCCTGCACCATCACCGGGAAAGCTTCCTCTATGAGCATTTCGCGGAAATCTGTGACATCTGCCGCGCCTATGACGTGTCCTTTTCGCTCGGCGACGGTCTTCGTCCGGGCTCCATCGCCGACGCCAACGACGCGGCGCAATTCGCCGAACTGGAAACGCTCGGTGAATTGACGAAGATCGCCTGGGCCAAAGATTGCCAAGTGATGATCGAAGGCCCTGGCCACGTGCCTATGCACAAGATCAAGCAGAACATGGACAAGCAGCTCGCTGTCTGCGGCGAGGCGCCGTTCTACACGCTGGGGCCGCTGACGACGGACATAGCGCCGGGCTATGACCACATCACCTCCGGCATCGGCGCCGCCATGATCGGCTGGTTCGGCACGGCCATGCTCTGCTACGTCACGCCGAAGGAGCATCTCGGCCTTCCGGACCGCAATGACGTCAAGACCGGCGTGATCACCTACAAGATCGCGGCCCATGCCGCCGACCTGGCGAAGGGGCATCCGGCGGCGAAAGTCAGGGATGATGCCCTTTCGTGCGCGCGCTTCGAGTTCCGCTGGGAGGACCAGTTCAACCTGTCGCTCGATCCCGAAACCGCGCGGTCCTTCCACGACCAGACCTTGCCCAAGGAGGCGCATAAGGTGGCACATTTCTGCTCGATGTGCGGACCGAAATTCTGCTCCATGCGCATTTCCCACGACATTCGCGCCGAGGCACAGAAAGAGGGCATGGCGGCGATGGCGGCGAAATACCGCGGGGGCGGCGATCTCTACGTGCCGGCGGACGAGACCGGCGCACCGCTGGTGCCGGAGGCGCATGAGCCGTCATGAGGGTGCTGGTCAAAGGGGCCGGGGTCGCCGGCCTCACCGCGGCCTTCGAGTTCGCCACACGCGGCGCGGCTGTAACCGTTGCCGAGACAAGGCCTGGCCTTGACGGCAATGCGTCGTGGTTCGCCGGCGGCATGCTGGCGCCATGGTGCGAACGCGAAAGCGCCGAGCAGCCGGTGCTGGATCTCGGACGCGATGCCGCCGGCTGGTGGGATGCGGTACTGCCGGGTCAGGTGACACGGGCCGGAACGCTGGTCGTGGCCGCGCCGCGTGATGCCGGTGAGCTTGACCGGTTCGCCAGTCGCACGTCAGGGCATCGGCGTGTCGATGAAGACGAAATTGCGATCCTGGAGCCCGACCTCGCAGGCCGCTTCCGGCGCGGGTTGCTGTTCCCCGATGAGGCTCATCTCGACCCGCGCCAGGCGATGGCGGCACTTCATGACAAGCTTGCAGCCATGGGTGTCGAATTCCACTTCGGCACCGACGCCCGGCATGTTTCCGGCTTCGATCGTCAGATCGACTGCACGGGAATGGCCGCCGTCGATGACAGGCTGCGCGGCATTCGCGGCGAAATGCTGATCCTGCGCACGCTTGATGTCTCGCTGTCACGCCCGGTCAGGCTGCTGCATCCGCGCTTTCCGCTCTACGTGGTGCCGCGCACCTACCACAATTTCATGGTCGGTGCGACGATGATCGAAAGCCAGTCCACCGGACGGGTCACGGCGCGTTCAATGATGGAGTTGCTCAGCGCCGCCTGCGCGCTGCACCCGGCATTCGCCGAAGCTGAGATCGTCGAGGCTGGTGTCGGCGTTCGTCCCGCCTTTCCCGACAACCTGCCGCGTATCGAGGCACTCGGAAACACGGTCGCGATCAACGGCCTCTATCGCCATGGCTTTCTGCTCGCCCCAGCCATGGCGCGCCAGGCGGCCGAGCTTGTCTTCGGTCACGACAAACCCGCGGAGTTTGCACATGAATCTGATGGTCAACGGCGAAGCGCATGAGATTGCCGCCACCACGCTGGCCGAATTGCTTGCAGCGCTCGACTACGAAGGCGATTGGCTAGCAACCGCCGTCAACAGCGATCTCGTACACAAAGCCAACCGCGCGGAGTTCCAGTTGAGCGACGGCGACCGGATCGAAATCCTCTCGCCCATGCAGGGAGGCTAGCATGTTCGAACTTTTCGGAACGTCGCTTCCCTCGCGGCTGCTTCTCGGCACGGCTCAGTATCCTTCACCGGCCATCCTTGCCGATGCGATCAAGGCGTCGGGCACATCGGTGGTGACAGTCTCGTTGCGGCGTGAGATGGCAGGCGGGAGGGCCGGCGAAAAATTCTGGTCGTTGATCCGCGCGCTCGGCACGAGAATCCTTCCGAACACTGCCGGCTGCCACTCCGTCAAGGAAGCGGTCACCACCGCGAACATGGCGCGCGAAGTGTTCGGCACGAGCTGGATCAAGGTCGAAGTGATCGGCAACCAGGACACGCTGCAACCGGACGTGTTCGGCCTGGTCGAAGCCGCGCGCATCCTGTGCGAAGACGGTTTTACGGTATTTCCCTATACCACCGACGACCTTGGTGTCGCCGAGCGGCTGCTGGATGCGGGCTGCAAGGTTTTGATGCCTTGGTGCGCACCGATCGGTTCCGCCCTCGGCCCGGTCAACATCATGGCACTGCGCTCGATGCGCGGACATTTCCCTGGCGTCCCGCTGATTGTGGATGCGGGGCTCGGACGACCGTCGCACGCGACAACCGTCATGGAACTCGGCTTTGACGGCGTGCTGCTGAACACCGCGGTCGCCAGAGCGGCTGATCCGGTCGGCATGGCGCGCGCTTTCGGCAAGGCTGTCGAGGCCGGTCGTGAAGCTTACAGCTCGGGAATGCTCGAACCGCGCGACGTCGCCGCGCCATCGACGCCGACAATTGGCAGGGCAGTTTTTTCATGAAGCTCGATCCCTTCTACCTGATCGTCGACAGCGCTGCCTGGATCGAACGGCTGGTCCCACTCGGAGTCCGGCTTGTGCAACTGCGCATCAAGACCGTGTATCAGGCTGGGTTGCGCGCGGAGATCCGCAAGGCAAAGGCCTTGTGCGCCCAGCACCACTGCCAGCTCATCGTCAACGACCATTGGCGCCTGGCAATCGAGGAAGGCTGCGACTTCGTGCATCTCGGCCAGGACGATTTGCAGACCGCCGACCTCTTGGCGATACGCGCAGCCGGCTTGAGGCTCGGACTGAGCACACATGATGACATTGAGCTGGAAACGGCGATGGCCGCCGGGCCGGACTATATCGCGCTTGGGCCCATCTACCCGACCATCCTGAAGAAGATGAAATGGGCGCCGCAGGGACTCGAACGGATCAGAGAATGGAAGCATCGGGTAGCGCCAATCCCATTGGTCGCCATTGGCGGTCTCAACCCTGACAGGCTCAACGGTGTTTTCGCGGCGGACGCCGATAGCGCGGCAGTGGTCACCGATATCACGCTGAATGCCGACCCCGAGGCGCGTACGCGAGAATGGATCGAAAAGACGGAGCGATGGCGCTGAGGCGGGAACCGCATGTCCTTGTCGTTGGCGGATCGGACTCCAGCGGTGGAGCTGGCATTGCCCGCGATATAGAAACGGTTTCCGCCTTCGGGCTGCGCAGTTGTCTTGCCATCACCGCCGTGACAGTCCAGACGCACTCGGCTGTCGAGCACGTCAAGCTTGTGCCGTCGGAGCTTGTCGCCGCTCAGATGCGCGCCGCGTTCGCTGCCAACGATGTCGCGGCCGTCAAGATAGGCATGATTGGGACATCGGCGGCTGTTGAGGCAGTCGGCGCTGTTTTGGTCAACCGCCAAGTGCCTGTGGTACTCGACCCGGTCCTGGCCTCTACCTCGGGACGCAATCTGCTGGCGGACGATGCCATTAATATGCTGCGCCACGATCTGATGCCGATCTGCCGGCTTGTAACGCCTAACCTGGTCGAGCTGGCTGCGTTTACCGGCTCGTCACCGGCCGCGGACGAAGAAGGGGCTTGTCGTCAGGCTGAAGAGCTATCGAGGACGGTGAGGACCGCCGTACTCGTCAAGGGCGGCCATGTACAAGGAACCCGTTGCGTCGACGTGCTTTTGCAGCCGAACCAACCTGCAGTTCGGTTTGAGGCGCCCCGCTTGCCGCGAGGGATGCGCGGAACGGGTTGCATGATGGCCAGCGCAGTCGCCGCCTCGCTTGCTCTTGGAGCGTCGCTGAAAGCGAGCGTGCGCCAAGCCAAGCAACATGTTTTCGATGCGCTTGCCGGATCGAAGGATATCGGGCCGATAAGCTGATCGGCCCGAACGTATCCAACGATCCGATCAAGTCTGGCAGGCGATCGTGGGTCTACTCCTAGGACATGAAGGCCCTATCAGGGTGAGAATGCGGCATACACGGTCGCTTTCGCCTATGAACAACACGCCGCTTTGAGGAGGAAGCCGCATGCCTCTGTGCCAACCGGTTGATGGGTCATCCGAAACCCGCACCTAGTCGTCGCTAGCGACAGCATGCCGCTTGGCACGTTGTTGGGTGAGCGAACGTTCGAACCGGGGTTAGCCAACTCGAGCCATAATTGCGGATTGAATCGCCGTTGCGGTATATAGGGAAGCATCTAACGACAGGTTCCCAAACGCCGGTTGACAAAGGAGGTAGTTTGCACCTGCCGCTTCCAGCTGATCAAGAAGAGCTTGTCCCGCAGATGCTGCCGTTCCTACTACGCACAATTCCTTCTCGATTGCTCCATCGAAGGTCAGCGGCAGGTTTGGTGGAGTTGGCATGCTATTGAGATCATAAAGAAATTTAAAGCTCTTGAGCCACCGTTCGTAAGCAGGTGCGGCGAGTGAACGTGCATCTGTTTCAGAACGCCCAATCACGACCATTCGGAGCAATCCAAGAAATGGCGCTTGGTCGTCCGCCTCACCGGTGTGCTCTCGACCGGCGCGGAAGGCATCAGTGATTCTTCGAACGGAAGAGGAAGGTCCCACGCACGCTATGTTCATGCCATTCGCAGCGGCCCAGCCTGCCGATTCCGGTCGATTGGTGGCGATCCAAGTCGGCGGATGTGGACGCTGATGAGTTCTTAGCGTCAGCGGAACGCTGTTCAACTCAAAATGGCGACCTTGATACGATAGCGTGCCGCCCTTCAGCGCATTGATAAGAATTTCGCTGGCTTCCGCATAGTGGTTTGGCGCCGCGTCCGAGCCAATCCCGAAGTAACCCAATTCGATCGGGAGCGAGCCGCGCCCTATCCCAAGTTCCAGCCTGCCACCGCTCAATTGGTCCAGCATACAGATCTCTTCAAACGCACGTAGCGGATGATAAAGGGCAAGCAACATTACCAACGGTCCGACACGAAGGCGCCGGGTTCGCTGGGCTACGCTCGACAAGAACAGATTCGGTGAGGGACCTCTCCCATGTGGGGTACAATGGTGCTCTGCGAGATGATATGCATAGAACCCAAGGTGATCGCACGCCTCCGCTAACATCAGGCGATCTTCGTACTGTCGGGCGATATCGGGGCCGTCCTCGTCCAGATGATCGAAGATTCCGACAGCTAGGCCTGAAGGAAAGGCCTTATCCATGATATTGTCTCCATTTTTTGACGCAACAAGTCCGGTTGCTTGCGTATTCCAAGCAATTTAAAGGTTTTTCGCTTGTGTAATCGCTCGAATTATGCGTGCGAAATGCTAAAGCAGGGCCTTAACAACCTAACGCGGGGGCGTTAACATATTCAATATTCTACTAATACGACTAGCGTCACGAAGAAACGCATCCATTTGCTCTTTTGTACCGATGCTGACGCGGATGTAATTTTCCAAACCTTTATCGGGAAAGACGGCAACAAGTACTTTTTGCCTTGCAAAGGCTGATTGCCACCATGAGCCGTCCTGTCCCGTTGGCACGCGGGCAAGCAAGAAGTTTGCGTGGGAAGGGATTACGGAAAATCCAAGTTGCGACAGCGCGAGCGTCACTCGCCGTCGTTCATGCCTGATGTGTCTGTGGTTGTCTGCATAGGCGGCGCGGTGCGCAAGGACGCTGATACCAACCGCCTGCCCGATCACATTCATGTTGAAGACGTTCTGGATGTTGCGTAGCCTGCCGATAATTTCAGGGTGACCGAAACCGAAACCGACGCGAACGCCGGCGGCAGCATAGCTTTTCGAAAATGTCCTTAAGACCAGAAGGTTCGAATAGCGATCGATGAGGCGTAGACCATTCTCTGGTGCAAAGTCGACGTAGGCCTCATCCAGCACGATCAAGCGGTCCGATTTCGCTACCAGGCGTTCGATATCGGCCACCGGAACGAACGTTCCAGTCGGATTGTTCGGATTGGCTAACAGAATGAACTTGGCGTCCTTTGCAGGACCGAAGAGCAATTGCTCCATCGGCAAGGAATTATCTTCGCTAAATTCGATTTCGAGAAATTGAGCACCCTGCAACGTGGCAAGCTTGCGGTTAAACGAAAAACCTGGCGACATCATCGCCACGCTATCCCCCGGAGCAAGGAAAGCTCGGTAGACAAGTCCAAGCAGTTCAGACGAACCGTTGCCGGCGATTACCTGATCCATGGCGACGCTATAGGCGTTGGCGGCTGCTTCCCTCAAGCTGATGTTATCGTCTTCCGGATATAGATACTGCCTTTCTAAAGCTGAAATCGCACTTTGCATTATGATTGCTGGAAGCGGGAATGGGTTCTCATTCGTGTTTAGTTTTACCCAACTTGCATCCGGCGCTGGTCTATCGGATGGCAGAGCATCTAACTGTCTCGCCACTCGCGAAAGAGACGAAAGCACACTCTGCAGTTTTGCGTCGGACATGTTTTTCTCCGTTTCAGTCGCAGAGGAATCCGGATGAACTGATGGTCTAGAGCACATGGACGACCGACGGTGCGTTCACACCGCCTTTGTCAGCACATTGACCCCGTGAGGGCGGGCGGGCTGTCCTCCCGGGTCGAACCGGCCGACGCTCAGATCCGCATCCACTCGTCATCGGGCCAAGGCTCCGCCAAACCACCAACGCTTGATTTGTCACTGATATTTGCCTCGGTCGGCCTTTCAAGGACGCTTGATCTTGATGCCGTATTTCCTCAGCGTGTATCCAGTCTGGCGCGGCGTCAGTCCCAGGAGGCGCCGCCTTTGCCTGCAGCGAGCCACATCTCTCCACGGCCCCGATAGCACGCTCGCGATTTGACATACTCGCACCTTTAAGAGGCCGCGCTGGCAGCCCAGTGGTGCCTGATCGCTGACGACGGGCGGGGCCGTAGCGGCGGCCCAGGGAGCAGCCTCATTCGGCGACGTGGCCGGCCTGGCTGGCATCACCGGACCCACTTACAGCACCATGTTGCCCGGTCCGCTCTTCCACGCGCCGCGGAACGCGGCAAGCGCGAAAAACGCCGTGACCGTAAGTCGGGGCGCCGCGACGTGGTCGAGTGCACATCGGGGCGATGCTTGGCGCATGGGTTTCCTCTCATGAATCGCGATCTTCGACTGACTTCTGCACGCCGCAACCGCACGTTGATTCACGAGACCGGAATGGGGCGGGAGAGTCAATCGAGCTTTCTTTCATCCGCGAAAGGAAACTCGGCGCTCATGATAGAATTCCCTCAGTTTCGTATATCTTCAGCAGATGAGATCGAACGGTAGAATGTCTGCCACGGCGTCTCCGCGGTGCCGGTGCTGATAGCTCGGGCCACCAGCGTAATCAGCTCCTGGCAAAGCCGGCGCAGTGGCGTGGCGACCGCCATCGCGACGAGTCACCTGCTCGGGCTGACCGCGACCCCGGCATGATTTCATTCACAATCGCGACGAAGTCTTGACCTTTGCCCTCCTCGCGGAGCACCTGATGGCCCCCTGTCGGTCCACAGCTGCAACCCGTTGCGCTGGCCTTCCTCCCAGCGCCCTTCGAGATACTCTTGGAAAGAATCCATGAGAACCGAGCGCGAAGGTGGCCGCCGGTGCTCGGGCTCACCGCCCGCTGCAAGCCAGCGTTCGACAGTTCTCACGTTCATGCCAATCCGGGGCGCGATCTGTCGCGGCGATAGACCGGCCTCCCGCAACTGAAGGATTTCAGCATAGAACTCGCTGCGCTGGTTGCGCCTCGACTGGCGCAGGCAATCAAGTTTCGGGGAAGTTTCTACCGGTGGTTCCGGCTCGGCTTCGGCATTTCCGGCCATCTCGGACGCCATGGCCTTTCCGGCGGCGCTGACCGCCTTGCGATGGCGACCGACGGCCAGACGCAACGCTTCGCCCAGGTTCTGGAGAAGATGCCAGCGGTCGGCGACCTGCGTTGCATCGGGAGCACCGCGACGGGCGCCCTCGGCATAAACGCCGGCACGATCGCGCGCGATGACCTCGATGCCAGGATGGCGTTAAGCCGTGATGCGACCGTGCCGGCATTTCGATCCGGCAATAGATCCAGCACGCGGTCGCGCGCCAAATCGCAGATGATCGTTCCGTAGCACTGTCCTTTGCGCCAGGCCCAGTCGTCGATGCCAACCACCCGCGGCGCTTGCGGCGGCTCGAACCCGGCCGCGCGGACCATCCGCAACAGCGTGTCGCCGCTCACCGGCATGGCGAGCTTGTCCGACAGGCGCGAGCCCGGCTCGCCACCCACAGCGAAGCCGATCGCCAGCTGACTTTCGCCGAGCCGAACCGTGCGCCGGGCTTTCGGCTGAACCGTCTCAGGAAGCCTCTCGGTGAACCGGCGCGGGCATTGTGAATTCGCGCATCGAAACGGTCGTGCGTGGAGCCGAATTTCGACAACCCGCCCCTGCCACGGCAGATCGGTCAACCGGCGCATGTAGTGACTGTGGACGCGGCCGGTTCGGCGGCCGCAACATGGAAGCACGTTTCCATTGCCTTCGGCCGAGCGACGAGCACCGCCCTGTCAGCCTGCGGAAGAATTTGGACAATCGAAAGCTCGGGCGAAATCAGCGAGCGGAAGGCATGGAGCGCGGGCAAATCACGGCGTCAACTGCGATTCCGACTCTATGAACTTATTCGCACCGTCCGTGAATCCCGCAATCTGCACCAAATATGCGGAAGAACCCTTGATTGTCGCGCTGCATCAATCTTTCTACCATAGCCAAAGTAGCACTTTCGCGGCCGAACTGCAGACCTCTAGCAAAGCCAGCTGCTCTGTGCCGCTTCCAACCGCCTAGTCACATTTTCGAAGCGCGTGTTGGAATCGGTGATTCCGTGACACATTATCGCCACCTTTTAGCCCCGACATTATCGCAATCTCCCACGAGAAAGCCGGCGTTGCCCCAGACGGTTCGGTCCGGCATCGGCTCAAACAGCCCCCCGCTTAACGGTCGGTGCCGGATCGAACCACCTTGCATGTCTGAAGGAAATCAGGTGCGACGCCAATGACGGTCGTGATTGGCTCTTCGACTCGCCAGCTTTTCGAAAGGAACATATCCTAAGATGGTTAGATTGCGGTCGAAGCTACGAAGCGGATGAATATCAATAACGCTGCCCGTACGACGGCCGCAGGTCCTACGCATATGGCGGCTCAAGTGCTGGGCGGTGGCCGAAGCCTGGAAGAGGCCGGCGAGCGCCTCTTCGCCTTCACCCGATTTTCTGGAGATCGCTGCGGTGCAGGGGAGTGTTGTGCGGGACGGTGTCGTATGCAGGGGCTGCTGAAGTGACCCTCGAGAGGTGAGCTGCGCAGCGCTCCGATCCACTCTTGCGACAACTCCAACAGCAATGGCTTCTCAAAGACTGTTTCGAAATTCGCTCTGGCGAGTCATATGATGATGGTTTCGAAAACCGGAGCGCAGTGGACATTTGGGTCCGTGAGACCTCATCGGACGAAGTATTATTACTGTCGCGGTAGTCGGCTATGGTAGGTGATGACGAGGTCCATCAGATCGGAACGCGAACGCGCCGCGAGCTATTAGCATTCAGCGGCGAAGGAACCGGGATCCGCAAGAAGTCGCAGCGTGGTCTCATCTCTCCAGATTCGTTTTGATGCGCGCAGCTGCCGTCGGCATCTTCTACAGAAGAATCTGCTGGAGTAGAAATTAACAGCTTCCCACAATCTGCTGCCCCGGTCTGCGTAGGATCCATGTTCTTGCCCGCTCTTATCGGAGTCAGTGGCACGTCTGCCCGGCTCTTGTCGGGCAGACGCAGAAAAGTTCAGCCAGCTTTGCTGAGACTGCCAGCGGAGGACTTGCCAGTACGGCGGTCCTGTTCGATCTCATAGTTGATCTTCTGGCCGTCGGTGAGGGTCGAGAGGCCTGCGCGTTCGACAGCAGAAATGTGGACGAAAACATCCTGACCGCCATTGTCGGGCTGGATAAATCCAAATCCCTTGGTGCTGTTGAACCACTTCACCGTTCCGGTCGCCATAGTCGTATTCCTTGTAAACATTTCGATGCGGGCAGGCCATAAGCCAGTCCGCCCGCTTCATACCGAGATTTTAGGGGCAGCAAAAGCGAGAAATTGCAAAAGCCCAGTCCAATCGCAACCCGGCGCGCAAGGCTCATGATCGCCTGTCGCCCCAAGCATCTCGCGCTGGAGCTCGAATGGCCCAAAAGACAAGCGATTCCTGCAACGCTCCGAAAAAAGATCGCAGAACCGCGTCTATCGCTGGTTTTGGAGTCGTATCACGGGATCTGCGATCTACCGACTTGAGCAAGGGTACGCTGACGACACAGCGATTACGGGCGCGCGCTAACGCCACCATATTCGTCGCTCGCCCACGGATGGTTCACCTAGCAACCTTTCAAGTGGCAAGCACTTCCCATTCGGCGATGTCAGATGTCCGACAATGTCAGATACCCTGCACCGTCGACGCTTCAATGCCGGCGACCGTGGACATCGCGCGCAGCGTCCAATGGGCCGCCTCATGCGGCGGCGTCGCCTGCGTCAGGCGGACGATCTCGGCGACGTGCTTCGGCGGGACCGGCGCCCTTCCGGGCGAACGGGACCGGTCGCGGAGCAGTCCATCGAAGCATTCGCGCATGAACCGCTCCAGCGAGCGACAGACACAGGTCTTGGACTTGTCGGTCTCGGCCATGATTGCCGAGGTGCCCAGACCATCGCCGCTCATCACGCCTTCTAGGCTTCCAGGGTCCGCGACGATCACTTGCAAGCGCCGACGATCGCTGGCCGAGCCGTTGAGGGAGATGCCATGGGGATGCATCAAACTCACACGCTACACCGCAAACGGAATCCCAAAATCGGACCTTTTTGATCCGATCAATCCACTCTCATGCCCGCCGATCCGATCGGCGGGCATGAGGCACTTGTACGGCGGATGTGAGGTGCAAGAGGCCGCGGGTCGGGCCGCATGACCTGGTTTCGTTTGGGGCTGCCTCTGTCTAGGTGGCGAGCGTCGAGGCTGATAGTGAAGACGGGGCTCCCCGGCATTGTCGCGCCTCCAGCGCCGCGTGTCGCGCCGAGGCTGATCCCGTGTTGTGGTCTCCTCTGCTGGCGGTCTGTCAAATAGTGGTCACGCCGCCTTTGGCGCGGATCGCATTCTTGCCGCGCGCGCTCAGCCGACGATTTCGGGTGCACAGTCGAACTTGCGCTTTCCACCCGATATCGCGAACGATTTTCGGCAGCGCCTCGATCCGGTCGACCTTATGCTGGCCGATGCGCGCTCCCATCCGGTAAGCCCAGGCGCCTTCGACCAGCGCGCGCCGGGCATGAGTATTGCCGGCTCGGTGATGCCGCCGCGCCAGACGGTCTCACCACTCGATTGTTCTCCGGGGACCAGGCCGAAATAGGCCATGAGCTGGCGTGGGTTTGAGAAGCGTGTGAAGTTCACCGACCTCCGCGCCCGGCACAGGGCATTAATCACCGCGATGCCGCGCATCGCCTGCAAAGCGTCAAAGACCGGGGCGCTGCAGGCGCCGTCCCGCATCCATGACGGCATCGACATAGTCCTGAAATGCGACCTGCTGAGCGGGATGGTCGAGGGCCGAAGCCATCGCCGATAAGCCTTTCGCCAGGCCCTCCCGCCCTCATGCTAGCGCCCGTGACCGAGCAGAAATCCTTGAAGATGTTGGCGCGCTCGCGTCACCACTTGTCGCACGACGGCTGCGCAGCCGGATCAGGTCGCGCATGGCTTCATGATCGGCGTCGGGCACCCAGACGGGGTCAACTCTCCGGCCCGATGAGGCGAGCGGGCCTGGTGGCGTCGCGACGGTTCGTCAAACCCGATGGCCAGGCTCCCGCGAACTCGCGTCGGGGCCACTACGTCGCACCGATGGCCGAGGCGCGTGAGTTGGCGATGAACGCCATAGCGGCACGGGCAACTCGCGCACCGAGAGGTGCGGAAGCAGTACCCAGCCCTCGGGGACAAGCGAATTACCTCGGCGCACGACCTCATCAGGGGGCATGCCGTCCATGCACTCCCCATCCAATCTGATCTCGCCTGCGATGGCTTCACCAGCCGCAGATAGTGTTCATCAAGCTGGTCTTGCCCACGCCATTGCTGCCCACGTCGGCGGCGTGACGCCACTGATCTTCGCGCCGAAGTTCAACTCGTCGACAGCGCATTGCCTGTGTCCCCTCAGCGAGGACGCAGCCGAAATGCAAGACCGTGGTCCGGTCACAAAGACGGATCACGGATCGCATATCCAAGCTTCTCGCTTGCCGGTGACCTCGGCTGTCTTCGGTCGCGTTTAAACCGGCCTGTGGCTCGTCCAGCGGCAAGATACGAGGTCCAGCCGCCAAAGCTGTCGAGATGCTAAGCATTCGACGGAGCCCGCCAGGAAGATTTCCTGCCGGACTAGCTCGTTGGCCTCGATGTCAATGATGAGGCCGCCGCCGACGAAAGAGAAATCGGGATTGTAGGACACCGGTTCACCCACAACCGCGTTATTGGCCATGACCGGCCAGGCAGCGAGCAACGCTCCCGCTGCAGCAAAGATTTTCGCATACAATCTCATAAAACTACCTTCATAGGGATCATCCGCCATTCGGCCACACGCACGTAACCCTCAGGCGGAAGCGGACGGTCAGGTGCCAACCGGTCATGTACCTTTCACGTTGGTCAACAGCAGCCCATTGCACCAAACGTGGTCCACCCGTCCCCACTCGCAGGCTGCCGCGGCATCCGGAAAGAACCCACGTCCGTTAAGGTTGGCACTCGTGTTGCAGAGCAGCGGAATCCCAGTGAGTTGCTCATATTCGACCAGGAGCTCTGCAATTGGGTGATCAGATTTTCTAGAAACTGTCTGTAATCGCGCAGTGCCGTCGAGATGAACGATTGCCGGAATTTTCTCTTTCCACTCCAAACGTGTTCGATGATCGAACAGCATGTAAGGATCCGGCGTGCCGGGTTCGAATATCTCATGAGCACGATCCTCCAAGCATATTGGCGCTACCGGCCGGAAGTGCTCTCGACCTTTTACGTTGTTGAGGTGGTTCTTCATTTGCGGCGAAGTCGCGGCCGCCAGGATGCTTCTGCCTCCCAACGCACGTGGACCAAGCTCTGCACGGCCTGAGAGGAAAACGACAGGCTTGTCGTCGGCGAGCACGTTGGCAAGTTCTTTTAAGCTGCATGGAGCAGCATGCCATCCAGGGGGCACGGAGCCATGGTTCATGTTTGGCCCGCTGTAGACCGACCAATCGAGGTGGACGAAGCCTTTGTCGGCGGCTAGGGCGCAGCAAGCAGCACCGATCGCCGACCCGCTGTCGTTTGGAAACGGAGGTACCCAGACTGTATCGAACAAACCGCTCGCGCGAAGTGCACTGTTCCATTTGATATTCAGCCCGCATCCCCCGGCGATGCACAGGTTTCGCGTCCCGGGAACCGACTGCCGCAGCGCGATTGTCATCTCGCGAACAAGAAGGCGCTCGAGAAAGGCATGAAATGAAGCAAGTATGTCCTCGGGTCTCTCGGCGACTAGGCGCGACGCGCTTACATCGAAGAAAACATGCACAGCTGCGAGTAGCGCGTCTTCGCAGCGGCTGCTGCTCCTGTATTCGAGGCCAATCTTTGTGTCGCCGGCGAAGTGTTCGTTATAAAGCTCTTGAAATACAGAGACGATATTTTCGTGAACAGCCCCTAGCGCGATATAGGCCATCAGCTTGCCGGCTATATCTAGATTCCAGCCGGTCCGCACTTCCTGTCTATAGGGACCGAAGTGTTGGCCCGCTGCGGCGTAGGCATGGCCTATAATCGGAAACAGGCATCTGACAAACCGGACTCCGCTTGGTTCCACGTAGTAAAGCCGCGGGAAGATGAAGCCGTCCCATATCAGGCAAAAGGCGGGTTGTTTTGCTTTGGCGAATGAGCTGGTGCAGTATGCGGAAGCTACGTGGCCAATGACATGCGGATAGCTTTCATAAGGAAATGCCCCGCCGCCGAGCATGAGGCCCGAGCTGTGATAGGCTGTCAGGGGACCATTAGCGTCCCGCTCTACATATGGTGCCCCGTGGAGAGTGACCGGGGCACCCTCACTGACAACCTGGAATTCCGATTCGATCTCACCGTCCCAGCCATCGATGACGAACCGGTCAATATCGCGCGGATCGAGGCCATGTTCCGCTAAGGCGGCAGTAATCGTTTCAAGACGATCAATGGATTGGTATCGTGGGTTATTATTGAGTTTCTCCTGCTCGATGCAAAAGATCAATCGGCCGTCCTCGACGACAGCGATTGCCCCGTCGTGCGTTAGCTTGATACCGCAAATGCGCATAATAGATCCCTGTCAAGGTTAGCGTGGCACAAATGTAGAACAATCCGGAAAACGTGAGCGCGAAAGCACGGGACATGCGCTTTCAATTAATGCGCTATGCAGCATCTTGACGGATCGGTAAATTTGATTGTTTGGATTGAGTGCATTCATGGGGTGGATATGCGGCCCATGCCCAACAGGCGTCTAACCCAACCATGCTCTTCCTCGTCGAGCACTGATGGGGGCTCAGTTGGGCACCTCGATTTACCGCACTTTCAGCGTGAAGGAGCAGCGGTGACCTCAGGGCAGTTCAGGTGAACGACGGCGTATAATTGGTGGTCTGTCACAGGTTAGTGTGATTCAGAGAGGCTTCCGCAGATTTGGAGTCACGAGCGAAGTTGGTACGCCGCGGCACGACGCGGCCTGCGACGACTACGACGCCATCGTTCTGCGGGGGAGCAGGCATCTCGACTTCCTGCATCTGCAGGCCTACTATTTCGGCATTCCCTGCGCCCTTTTCATAGTCGATCAAGGCGGCGATTGCGCCCGATTGGCCCAAGCCTGACTCGAGTAGAATCGAGGCGCGCCTGTTCTATCGGCATATCGACCCGGCGCCCCTCGGCTGGGATAGACCGCATCGACAAGCGCGGCCGCTCCCTAGCGTCAGATGTGCCATCTAGCATGCTTCGAACCCGGGTCTGTAAGGGACCCAGGAGAATGGAGCATGAGGAGACGGATGGAGTCTCAAACGCGATCTGTTGGACGCCCTGGCAAAGATCCCCGAAACTGCTCCTGTCATGCCTATGCCTGCACCTGAACGCGAACTGCGCGTCGAGGGCGTGACAATCTTTCCGCCCGGCGAAAGCAAGCCGACCGAGACCGGCCTTGCGTTTGCCATTCAGGCGGGAAGCGCGCTGGGCGTCATCGGCGCATCGGTTCCGGCAAGTCGACGCTCTCGCGCGCTACTGTCGGCGCATGGCCCCGGCCGCCGGAAAGGTTCGCATCGACGGCGCAAGCCTCGACCAATGGGACCGGGAAGCGTTGGGCCGTCATATTGGATATCTGCCGCAAGGCCAAAGCCCCGGCGCATCGACCCAGTGCGGGGCTTGTTTGGGTTACCAGATGGTCGGCACCGTATCCAACGATGCAGACCGTGGCTGTACGTGCAGGGCTCCGGAGCTGTTGCTTTGCCGCGAAGAAGAGACTGAGGTGACGGTTTGTACCGGACATGTGGGCAATAGGCAGAGGGCTGCCCATCAGCAATCGGTTACCAACGCTGCCAATATCCGCCGCGCAACGCCCTCCCCCTCCCCTCCCCGAAGCTCCGGTGGAAAGGGCAAGCGAGCTGCCGCAAGACGGCCACTGGCCGTGGAGGTCAGCTCGAAAGACGCTCTCTCCGCCGCCAGCAGGTTTGTCCGGGGAACAGACTCAAGTGATTCAAATGACTTGACCTGCCTTATTGTTTTGAGTCTCGCATTGCGCAGTTTCCGGCGAAAACCCGAGTTTGATCGCCTCAGACGATCACGGCGCTATGGGCGTGATCGAGAGGACGATCCAGTCTTGGCTAAGGTTCATTAGAACAGCGATCGGTTTCTGAGAGGGGCAGTTTGTAATGTTCGGGAACCGAACCAATCCACAGAAATATTTTATTGGTATGTCTGTTGGTTAACGCCGTCGATCCGCGACCCCAGGCATTTGAAAATAAAGTCAAATTTGCTTTGCTTGGATTCCGCCTCTGGGCACCATCACCTTCTTAAGGTGTTGACGCAGTTGAAAAACTAGCAAAATTATATGCTTAGGCCTGCCCGGGTGCTACACACGGGTGTTACACATGGTCCTTGCTATGAGCCGTCCTGTCAAACATCCAAAGACCGGCGTTTACTGGTTTCGAAAGCGCCTACCCGCGGACATAGTGGCGCTGACGGGCCGCAAGGAGGTCAACAAGACGCTCGGCACGAAGGACCCTGAAGAGGCCAAGCGAAAATATATAGAGGTGCTCGCGGAATTCGAAGCTGATTGCTCCCGAATTCGGCTTGGTGCCGGTAATGGCGAGCCCACCGAGAAAGCAGCGTCGCCCGCACATCCCATCACAGACCGCGAAGCGCATTCCCTCGCGCAGACCGTTCACGATGAATGGCTCGCAAAGTTCTATGACAACCCCAGCGAACAGCTGCATTGGCATCCCGAGTTCTACGAGGGCATGTGGACGGATTATCCCCTGCCTTCGACCGATCCGATTCCTGGGGTGGAAGGGGTCGCCGACCCGATTCCAGGAACAATGCCGATCGAGAATATCTTTTGGAAATCGATGCGTGCTGGATGCATCAGCAGGGCCAAAGACATCCTTGTCGAGAATGGTTTTCCAACCGATCCATGGAGCATCACGAGAACCGCGCGGGCTGTCGGCGCTGCTTTCCAACGTGCCAGCTTGACGCTGCAAAAGCTAGAACGCGGGGACTATGAATCAGAACCGCAGCCAGCCGGTCTAACTCATCGTTCGGCAGAATCTCGACCAGCGGACGGTCGATCATCCAAAGCTACGACCGCTAAGACGAAACCTGGATCAGCCACGCTGATGGGATTGGTTGAAGGATGGTGGATAGAAAACAAAGCGGCAGGCCGGAAACCGAGTACCTATGACAGCTATCGCAATGCGTTTGCCTATCTTGCCGATTTCCTCGACCACAACGATGCGACGAAAGTCACAGCCAAGGACGTGATCGGATTCAAAAATCATCGGCTGAGCACCCCCTCCCCTAAGACGGGCAAAATGGTTTCCGCCAAGACAGTCAAGGACAGCAACCTGTCCGCCCTGAAAGTTGTTTTTGATTGGGGCGTTGCAAACGGGCTTGTCACCCATAACCCGGCAGCAGGCGTGACCTTGAAGGTAGGAAAGACGGCGCGGCTCAGATCGAAGAGCCTTTCGGACGAGGAGGCCGCGGCCATTCTATCCGGCGCTATGGCGCATCAGCGAGGTCAGGAAAGTCAGAGGACCTATGCTGCCAAGCGCTGGATTCCGTGGCTGTGCGCATTCACGGGAGCCCGGGTGGGCGAACTGGCTCAGTTGCGAAAACAGGATGTTTTCACACGCGACAGTTTCTGGATAATTCGCATCACTCCCGAGGCTGGAACAGTCAAGACGAATGAGGCCCGCGATGTACCTCTCCATGAGCAGCTCATCGAGCTCGGGTTTCCTAAATTTGTCGAGCAATCTGGCAGCGGTCATCTGTTCCTGAATGTTGATCCCACCGAAGACAGTCGAGGCGCGCGGCGAGGCCTTAAGAACCGTCTTGCCGAATTCGGGCGCAGTTTCGTTTCCGACCCCAACGTTGCCCCCAACCATGGTTGGCGGCATCGCTTCAAGACGGTTGGAATGGAAGCCGGTATTCCGCCGCGCATCCTTGACGCAATTCAGGGGCAGGCACCCCGGACGGTGGCTGAGACCTACGGCGAGGTCACTCTAAAGACAATGGCAGCGGAGATAGAAAAGTTGCCCTTCTATCGCTTGCGGAGCACCTCCGATATGGGAAGCGCACAATGAGAACCCTCCCCAATAGAACCGCTAGACCGGTAGGCGGCCGTTTAGAAATTGAGCCGGATCGCAGTAGCAAGATCACTGCCCTCCTCGAACCCCAATTTCCAGACCAACAAGCCATGTTGTGGGCGGTTGCCCACGCCGACGCAAAAGGCCCTCGATTCACCGAGGACTGGCTGAACACAGCCGCCGAGCACCTTAGCTATGAGTCTGAGACAGTCTGGCTCCCTGTCGATAACAGCGAGGGGCCGGACGGCGAAACAAAGCTCTCTCAAGCCGACGCTGAGCGGCTTAGGCAGATGCTCGAACCGCTCCTCAAGGAGGAGCAGCGGCTGGGGTCCCTTAGCCCTTCCAAGCTGGACAATCTCTACGAGCTGCTACTCGACAAGGGCAGGTTCTTCTCACGAGAAGCTGCTCGGCCCGACTACGCATACTGGGGCCGCCTGTCGAAATGGACCGCCGAGGAAACGGTGGCGCTTTCGCTCGACAAGGACCCCGAGCACGTCAACGTTCGAAGCTTAAAGCCGTTCAGGAAATCACCGTTCGCAAACAATTTCCGTGGGCTTCTGTCGATAGTGAACAGGGCCATCGAATTGGGGGAGATACCGAAGGGAATCGAACGTAACAAGCTGAAGGGACTTTGCACCAGAATGGCTATCGATTTTCCAAGCTCTTTCGAGAACGAGCTCCTCCTTCCAAAGGGAAGTGAGGGCTTGGGCGGGAAAAATGCCTCGCGCGACAAGCCGACTTTGGACAGGATGATCCTCGTTATGGCCGCGCAACATTATGACTATGACCCTCGTGCAGAAGAGAACGCGGAGGCTCTGGCGAAACTTGTTGCGGACTTGGAGGCGGCCGGACTGAAGACGTCTTTGACAATGGTCCGCAGGAATCTACAGGACGCTTGGAAGAAAATTAAGCTGCGGCCGGGTCTCAAGGGGGTTCTGAAGAAACCGATCCCTCCAACCGCGTAATTACGCGCCTTTACGCGAGTCACGGACTCCCATCTGTGCCATCTGCGCTGCACAACAAACAAGGAGTGCGGATGGCAGCAATCGAGACATAGCAATGGCCGGGTATCGGGCCGCCCATCAAACAAAAAGCCGCATCGTTTGATCTCGCTCGTAAAGCGCGGGTGGGGCGTAGCTATGCGCAAAACTCGGAGACGCAAAAATGAAAGAAATGACTGAAATAGGCGTGGCCCTCGATTACATCTTCGACCAAATCGGGTCGCCGGAAACGCGTTACATCACGGCCGTGGCGCACACCAGAATTATTGGGATGAAAACCAGTCTGAAGGAAAATTATCGCTTCGAACTGCTGGACATCGAGGAGCTGTTACAAAGCCTCATTTACCCCGACAGCAGCGACCACCGTGCTGCGGGAATAGTCGAATACCCGCAGCACCTCATTCGTTTCTACGTTCTGGCCGCGATGATGATGATTGATGGGAAAGAGCAAAGCCTGTCCTTGCTGCGCTGCATGAAGATGTTTTTGATCTTGGCGCATGCGTCCCATCTTCTCTCACTCAAGCGGGAAAAAGGCGGATGGTTCCTGACAGGCTCAGCGGCATTCGAGCTTCAACATCAGATCCGGCTGCGCGTCAGGATTCCCGAGCCCAAATAGCTGTCGAGACATCAACCGGCGACCTAGAAGATCGCCGGTTTTTCTTTGTTCACCCGCTGCGTCACGAAGCAGCTCTGCCCCCGGATACGACATGAAGCTCTCCAAGTTCATCTATGACCACGAGTTCGATATCCGTGACCGGCTGAAGGCCATCGTGAAGGAGGCGAAGGCTGCGGCAGAAGCGGCTGGACGTCGCCATAAGGGCAACGCATCCTTCGCAAGGTTTTCCGTTGCCGGGCTGGCGACGAAGCAGGCCAACGCCGTCCACGACGTCAGGGCTGCGGGTCTCGACGTTCGCTCTTATAAGGCTTCCATTCATCCGGGGTTCGATAGTCTCCACCAAGGTCCGGCGAAAAGTGCCTGCGTCTATGAGCGCTTCCGCGCCCGGCTGACCGTCCTGACGAAAATTGCACCGCTGTTCGCCGTCGGCGAGAACGTGCATACGGTGGCGCTGGCTAAGATCGGCCACCGGCAGCCGGTTGGATCACTTGACCAGTTTCGGCCTGAGGCCGCCTTGAGGATGGTCACCACGATCCATCGACGGCTGCGCAAGGCCGGGCTCAAACCCACGGTCTTCGGCATCGTCGAGGTATCGCTGATCGAAGAGGACGGTGCACGGCTCTTCGAGCCGCACGTCCATATGATCATCAAGGGTCCGACGCGTGATGAACTATCGGCGGTGGTCCCCGGTAGCCCTCGCCACGACTCTCACATTGACCCGGTCTACCACAGCGGGGGCTCCGGCTTGTACTTCACCAAGTTCGCGGCCGAGGAACGGGTCGGTTACGAGGATAGGCGCGGTAAGCGAAATCGGCAGCGCAACAAGATGCAGGCATCCGAACGCGCTGAATGGCTTCAGTGGTACGCGCAGCACGGCGTGGCCGAACTCATGATCCTAAGGGGCTTTCAGCCCGGCTTGATGCGTCAGTTCATGGCTGCCGATTTGCGCGAGGTGGTTCGCGAATTCCTCGGAATACGGCGTCGGGGGCGTGGTTGATGGCCTCGGGGGGCATGTTGGAGGTGAGGTCTTAATAACTGCAACTGGGGGCACCGGCCATGCCTAATGCCAATTTTCGACAAAGCACCCGAATGGGTGGGAAAGGTGGGAAGGTGGGAAATCCCGAAAAAGAGATCCGCGCAGATCAGGAAAAAAACGGGACTGACCAATTGGCAAACGGCCCGCGCATTCTCGACAAGGTGCGTGACCAAGAAGGCCAAATCCACTATCGCTACGGGACGGATAGCATCGCGCTGTGGTTCTCGGCCGACGATCTCTTTGATAACCCGAAGAAGGTCTTCGGCGCTCTGGTGAAAAGCGGATTCGGCTTTCATTCGCGCAAGCCCCAAGAAGCTATGTTGGCTGCGTTGGATGAGTATCCGACCATTCGCGAAGCCCTCGTGGCCAGCAGCCCGGGCTGGATGGCTGACAATATTTACGTGTTTGGCGACGGTACGCTTATTCGAGAAGACGGCCTCGACAGCGAAATCTTGATCACCTTCGAACCTGACGGCCGGTTTACACCGCTTGGGGAACTTGCGGCATGGAAAGCCGGTGTCGAAAAGATCGTTGGCGGCGAACCACTGGCGACCTTTTTGCTGAGCTACGCTTTTGTTGGCCCGCTGCTGCGTTTTGCCCCTTCTTACATCGTCAACCCTTCTGTCGAGCTTGTAGGGGAACCGGAATGCGGGAAAACCACGTTCGCGATCCTGGCGACGAGCGTCCACGCAGGAAACCCGAACAGCGATGTGGGCGGTGGCGATAGCTTCAACTTCAGCGAGATGTCGTTCGACGAACTACGAAGGCCCCGCCGCGATTCGATGCTTCTCCTTGATGAACAAAATGAAATGGACGCGTCGCTCAAATTGTCAGGCAAGATGGCGTTTAAACACTCATCGTCTTCGGGCCGACGCAGGCCGGGGCAGGAACCGGACAAGGGCGTGAGGGTAGCCCTTCTAACCACAGCGAACGAAGCATCGAAGGACGCGATGAAGGCTGCAGCTGATACTGTTGCTGCCGTAGGAAGCCGTACCTGCACCATAGCGTTCGAAGGTAAGATCATGAAGGTGTGTCCCGAGGGCTTCTCAGAGCCGCTGGAGGCCATGAACAAGCTGAGAGAGTTCTGCGATCAGCAGTATGGCACAGCGGGGCGCAAGTTCGTGCGAGCTGTGGCGGAACACGTCAAGGACCAAGGTGCGGACGCTCTTCGCGAAAAAATTAGGCTGTTCATCGACGAATTTCGGTCCTGGATTCCATCCAAGACGGCACCAGCCCGAGTGGTCAACACATTTGCTCTGACCTATGCCGCAGGTCGGCTCGCCCGCAAATGGGGAGCGCTTCCTGCTCTTGAGCAGCCGGTTGCCAAGGCCGTACAAAGCATCTTCGAACTAGCCAGCTCAGCGACGGTCACGTCCGAGCCGAAAGACCTTGAGTGGGCGGTGAGGCGCGCTCGGTCAGTGCTTGAGAAGAACACGGACAGGACAAAAGACCTTAGCGCGGGTCCCGATCTCCTTTTTTGGGATCTGCCGTTCGCGTATCGCAAGACCGTCCAGAAAGTCGCGACGTACTATGTGCCGACCGAGAACTTTCAGCAGGCATTGGGTCCGGACTGCCAGTTGGTTCTTCAGCGGCTTAGAGCTGATGGTAAGCTGAAGTCCGAAGGCGGCAAGAATCCGAAGCTCTCAATCAAAGCGCCGACGTTTTTGCGGTTGGGGGGTCAAAGGGTTTATTGCATTACGCTGTGAGAACTGGTCTCGAGAGCGGGATAGCGGGTACATGGTTCGAGCGCGAAACGTTTAGCCACGGAGCCTGACATCACTGCGCTCCGCCACCCCGTCACCACCAATCGTCGCCGGATCTTGCGTTATTCAATCAACCACCGTGCATAGGCCCGGACGTCGATCATGGGAACGGTTCCAATCTCCTGCAGCCGGGCGATCAGTTCCATCAGGAGGGCGGTAGCGGGCTTGCCGCCTGGCGTCACCGCGGTCTGCCCGTCTACGCCGCGGCCGAACCAGCCGTGCGCGGCCACGCATCCGATATCGAGCAGGCTTTCATCCGGGGCGCTGTCGAGCAGGTCTGTCATGGTTTTGCCCATGGGCGGGCTCCAGTCGCTTTCGAATGTTAGGATGCCGCTGAGAATGTGGTGTGGCTTTTTAGCCTCGGCCTTGCCGCCGAGCCATGGAACCGCCAGACTGGTCCGATCGAGCTTGCGGACACTGGCTGCCTTGTCGCGGGCATAGCCCACATACATCGCGTTGATCGTCTGTTTCGCCTCAAAGATAGCATAGACACTTTCGGCCGGGATGATCTTGATGCCGTGCATCTCGAAGATCAAAGGCGTGTACTGCCGGTCGTAAATGACGACATCGATCTGCTGGCTGAACGAGCCGTGGCTATCGACGACATGAGCGGTATCCACCTGATACCGCTTCGGCAGATAAGTGTTCAGCAGATCGACCCAGACGGCTTCGCTCGCGTCGCCCTTCGTGCCGGAATGGGCGAACGATTTGCGCGCCTGATTCAAGCTCTGCTCGACCTTGTCGTGGAGCCCGGCGAGCAATTCGTGCAGCGACCATCCGCTCATTTGACAAACTGCCCCCATGTACCGTTGATCGCCTGCGCTGCGGCGGCGCTGATCCTTTGTTTCTCAGCGGGGGTCAGGTCGTCCGAAATTACGTTGTTGGTGTTGGCCGGATCGACGAACCGGGCGTTCGGCAAGCGGTCGCGGAGATATATGAGGCACGCGAGTACCCGCTCGCTCAGGGTAGCGTGGTTCGTGTTGCGCAGCGCCTCGATCACGGCCAGCTCGACATAGAAGGACGGGAAATCGAGACCCTTCTGGTCTCGCCACAGCTTAATAAGGCGCGACTCCTGCTGGCGGCCGCCTGCCCAGACGGTCGCGATATGCGTCTGAACATTAGTTTTCGTCCAGGTATTGGCGCGGCGGCGATACAGGCTGTGATCGCTCGATAGCGAGTTCTGCCGCTTCGCCGGAACTAGGTCCACATCGTAGCCATTAACCTGGATGTTGATGGAAACATTCTGGCGCTTGGGCGCGTAGCCGACCGCGGTAAGCTTCTTAACATAGAAGGACGGGAAATCGAGACCCTTCTGGTCTCGCCACAGCTTAATAAGGCGCGACTCCTGCTGGCGGCCGCCTGCCCAGACGGTCGCGATATGCGTCTGAACATTAGTTTTCGTCCAGGTATTGGCGCGGCGGCGATACAGGCTGTGATCGCTCGATAGCGAGTTCTGCCGCTTCGCCGGAACTAGGTCCACATCGTAGCCATTAACCTGGATGTTGATGGAAACATTCTGGCGCTTGGGCGCGTAGCCGACCGCGGTAAGCTTCTTAAATAGCAATTCGTATATCTGCTGCAGCGTTTCGGCGGTGTCTTCTGACAGCGAAATAAACAGGTCGATATCCGTGCCGCTGTGGTTGGCGGTTCCCTTCGCGAAAGACCCGCTCGGATTCACCGAAAGCAGCTTATTGCCCGCCCAGCCCGAAATCACGGGCGTCAGCGTTGCCTGAACGCTTCTTACCGGTGAATATAGACCCGTATCGACGGCCTCGCGGGCCAGTATTCCCTGCAGATAGGCGTCGCTCATCCGGTTTCGATCCCTACAGCGGGTCCGGCTGGGCGACTGCCTTCTTCCTATCCGAGTTGGCGATCATGTTCTTGATGCTTTCGCTCGCTTTCTTACGCCTGACATCCTCGTTGCTGTAGGCAATGTCGAGTGTGTCGCGAGGATTCCAGCGGGTGAAGTCGGGCTGGTCCAGCTTGTAGCGTCGCCGCAGGTCGGCGGCGAGATCGAGGGCGTGGAGGCCGACGCGGCCGTACTGGTAGCGCCTTTCCTCCCGGACCTCGTCCCAGTTCGGCGGCCCGGAGTGCTGCGCGAATGCGACTATCATGCTGTCGGCGACCGCGATTTCGTTGGGCAGGGACAGGGTGCGGTACATGAGGGCCGCGTCCAGGGTTTTCCAGTCGAGGTCGGCCGGGAATTCCAGTTCCGGGGCGTCGACTTGCGGGGTCAGTTCGTCGTCCACGTACTCGCCCTGGTCATGGATTACGTCAACGCAGTGAAGCACGAACGGGTCCAACATGCAGACCACCCGGGTGGCGACGTAGGTGGCGTGCCTGTCGCGCTCCTGCTGGCTGTCCCTGGCGATAGTCAGCCGATGGTTGGCGTAAGTAACTAGAACAGTGCCAGCCGTCGTCGTCACGGCGGTCATGACGGCAAGGGGCCAGCCCGTCAGCCAGGAGTCGGAAGCGCCGCTGGACGGATCGCTGGCCGCAAGCAGCGGTCGCGACTGGAGGACGAGCATTGCGGCGGAAATGAGGGCACTCCAGCTGATCCTGCCCATGCACGCCATCATGACTGTGCCTGTCTGGCCGGAAACCTTAGTCTGAGAACTAGGTAGGCGAGCATCCCCACGGAGATGCCAAGTGTCGCGAACTCAACGCCTGTCGCGAATGACCACGCGACCGCGCCGAGCGGCACCGCCCAAGAGCGTCCGGCCAGCCCCGGAGTCATGAACGCCGCCGCCAGCCATGTAGCAGCCGCCGCTACGAAAAGAGCGAGGGCCGTCGCCAGTGCGAAGCCCAGTGTCCCGAGCAGGAACCCCGGCCGCATGCGCTGTGCGAGATAGCCGGACATTGTGATGCCTGCCACGGCGACGGCTATGTTGAATGCAACGTAACGGTCCATCAGTGCGGCTTCGAATTCCTGCATGCTTACCCCCCATTTCGCCACCCCGTGCCCGGATCAACGTCGCGGCTCGATCCAACGCGTATAACGCCTGCGCAGGGCTCCGTAGTCAGGCTGCTGCACCTCCTTCGGCCTGACCACTTCCTGTGGAGCCAAGGTGTATTCGATGCCTGACTGTCCGCTGCAGGCGAGTTGCAGGTTGCGGATGAATAGGCTGACGTCGCCGAAATAGTTCGGGTAGGTGGAAACCAGCTTGTCGATCTTGTCCACCTCGACGAGGACGACCTTATCCTGGCTTTCCCCAACCTCGATCGCCCTTTCGGCAAGCTCAAGCGCGCCCGTTGCGGAGAACGTGCCCATATAGGTCTCGATCTTGACGGTGTGATCCGGCCTGTACCGCAGGAGGTAATAGCGGCCGCGGTCATGGGTGAAATTCTCGGCGAAATGGGTGGCGGCCTTGATGTTCTGGAGCATGCTCACGGCACCGAGCTTGGCGTTGAGATCCTTCAGTTCCTTGATACGTTCGGCTCGATCCGGAACCCCGGCCGGAAGCGGGCTGCGCTCGACATGCGCGAACTCAGCGGAAGCAAGTTCGAACAGCCGCAGCCAGTCGCCGTCTCCCTTGTGGTGCTTCAGGTCTTGGTTGCGATAGAGGCTGACGGCCTCGATAGCGGTCGCCCAGGAGTGCTGTAGGCGGGTCCTCACTTGCAGCTCGATGCGGCGACCGGCGTAGGATTCGTCCTCCTGCTTCGCGGGCGTAAACTCCATGGAGAGATGGTGGCTGCGGTAGCCATCGTCCTTGGGTTTCTGGATGTAGTCCCATTCCTTGCGAATGACGTGCGGACAGCGCTCGCGCACGCGTTCGACGAGGCGGTTCACGCCATCGATGTCATTGAGGATCGCCCGGCACCCGCCGAGGTCCTGCATCTGGTCGAGCCGGATCGTCGTCTCGGCGAGCTTGCGCCGGATTGACGACATCCGTTTCGGCCGTGCGGCCATGTCTCCTCGAATGGAGGCCTGCCGCATGGCAATCCGCACCGAAGCACGGATGCTACGCATGGGGTAAATGTGGGAGTCACGCCATGAATTGGCTATGGAGAATATCGCGATCGCATCGGCGTTGTTTTGCCGGGTGAAGTACACCGGGCCAGCAAGGCTTTTCCCTGCGGCACGGACTTCGTCCATCGCGTATCGAAGGCGCGGATACTCCGACATCAGCCGAATCACCTTTGAATTCAGAACTGTCCGAAAATAGGTATTCGCCTTCGACTGTCCAGCGGCACCGGGCGTCTCTCCCTAAGGATTCTTCGCTTTTCCCCGAAGGAATCCTTGTTTCGTGCTAACTCGCCTTTCTTGAAAATTCCGGCTTTGGTCATTTGAGATGAAGATGGTGGAGCAAGCTGCCGAAATAGGTTACCGCAAGCGTCCCCAGGGCCGTGGCTCCAACCGTGAGAAGCGTCATCCCGACGTTCAAGTCAGCCACGCTTGTCGCCTATGTGGAAGGAGTGATGCGTGTACGTCCGCTTGTCATTGGATCATCCGACCAAGCTCGTTTACTTGCGGCGAGTCGAAATAACGGGCCAATGAGGCCAGAGTACCCAACCATGAAATCAGGGGTCGTCACCTCTGGATTCTCTGTATAAACTGCCACTCCATCCTCAGATTCGATACGGAATGTCTCAAGAATGGTGGCAATTTCAAATGCGCTGCGACGGTAATCGTCTGAATGCAATATTGTATGAGCGTCCAACAAAACATCAATCGACCCGGCTAGGCCATGACAGTATGCAGGAGTAGCCCAACGTGATCCTTCGCTCACCGCGTTCAAAGCCAAATGCATGGCTTTCAATAGAGAAGCTTCAGGGTGAATTTCGTAAAGGTGCATTAAGAACGTTGCTATTCCAGCCGACCCATGACACCAGTATGGAGGCGCCGCCCCAGCGCTCTCTTCAACCGAATTCCAGTACGCGCCCGCCACCGGCCCTTTCCAAAGCTGCATACGTTGTAAGAGCCACTCTCCCGCACCGTCAGCAACTGAGATATAACGGTCGTCACCCGTGCGTAGGTATAATTCAACCAAAGTGTCAGCGATGCCCGCGGCTCCGTGAGCGTACCCAAGGTAGGTGTTGTTACTTAATCCGCCGAAGCCGTTTGGTATCTTCCAGGCGTGGAACGCACCATTTTTCGCCAATGCAGCTGACGCAATTATTTCACCACAACTTACCGCATCTTTGAGCAGATGCGCGTCGCCTGTCACGTCCCAAATTCGAATAAGACTACGCAATCGACCTGCAGTTCCATTAAATAAATCGGGCGATGTATGAGCCATACTTGACGTATCACGCGCAATTGAAATTGCAGATCTAAGAATCTCTTCATTGTTTAGTTCCGTAGCCGCGACACAGAGTGCATAGGCCACACCCATTTCACCGACATATAAGCCGGGCAAACGGCCTTCTACTATTTTATTAGTAGATGTAAGCCATCGGCAAGCCCCAAGAAGCACCTCCGTTGCATCGCGGAGGAGCGTGCGGTCAAAACACTCATTACCCAAAGCGTTCGCTAATGCTATAACCATACCCGACACGCCTACGTGTATATCTCGCGCTACCGATGTTACGCAAAGGGGATGACAAGATTCCCAGAATCCTTGGCCGTCACCAAGCCAATTAAAGCGAGATATCAGCGTCTTGACCAACTTATTAGCCAAAAGGCTCGGATCGCAGGTACTCGCGAGAGCCGATCGATCCGCCATGTTGCGTGGACTGGCCTTCACCGGCAATTGCACGTCGTCTAACCTGGAGCTCACATGACTCGCTGCCAAGTTGGGAAACCCATCGGGGTCAAGACATTCGGTCACCAGGTCAATTATCCCCTGCGGACAGGCGCTGTTCATGAGCTCGAGACGCCGACTTAATAAATCCGTAGGCGTGGGCGATCGAGACGGCTCTGCACCGGTAAATATAAAGTATAGGATAGCCCCGAGGCTATATATATCGTCACGCTTTGACGGGATACGAGTATTCAATTGACGGGAGCTCATGTACCCCCTAGTCCCGCCCCCAACGGTATGATCTAGTATCTCCGACAAAAGGTACACGTGTTCGGCGTCAACGAAATCAACGTTTCCGTTACCGCACACCAGAATGTTACTAGACTTTAAGTCCCGATAAACGAAGTCTTTTTGATGCAATGTACCGACGTGTCTTGCTATCGCCGTTGCGGTTTGCAGAACTTCCTTCGTAATTGTCGGTCCCTCGCGCGTGAATTTGGACGTAACGTATTCGGACAACGGCAAACCATCCACATATTGCATCACGAGCCATAAGTTATGGTCGGACTCAATCAGATCGTAACACTTCGGGAATACGTTAAGACCCCGCAACATTCCAAGCATTCTATGCTCCGCTAGGAGCATTTTTGACGGGTCGGAATCGCTATGAAAAACGTTTGGCCTAAGCCGGGCCCGCTTGACGACGCAAGCGACATTGCTGTCGATGTCGTGGCCCATAAACACGGCACCGCGGGCAGTTCTAGACACTTGAAACAACAGAAGGTAGCGATCTGAAATAAGGTGGGCCTCGTCGCGCCGTCGCGCTTCAAGATCATTCGGGAAAGGACAAGGGACATCGTCTGGCGCGGCATAAAACGGCCTACGATGATCAGGCGTCAATGATCCGTCCTTCGCGCGAAAAGCCGATACGATTTCGCCGTTGGGAAGCTGCATCGAAGTGTTTATGAACGTGCCGTAGCGATAATAGACATTGCCGTCAGGATGAACCGGAAGATCGCTCGGAACCTCCGGCGCATTGAACTCCAAGGTCGAAAGATAAAGTAGTTCGGCGATCTCGACAGCGGAGGAATCACTGTCGGGGTATACCGTAATAAATTTTCCTATCTGGCTCGCGCCAAGACTGCCAGCGTTCAAACTGCGCAACACCAATGGAGTCCGCGCCACCTTA
This sequence comes from Mesorhizobium erdmanii, assembly GCF_013170725.1. Taxonomy (NCBI): domain Bacteria; kingdom Pseudomonadati; phylum Pseudomonadota; class Alphaproteobacteria; order Hyphomicrobiales; family Phyllobacteriaceae; genus Mesorhizobium; species Mesorhizobium erdmanii. Next base: position 6,461,925 of record NZ_CP033361.1, read on the forward strand.
AATGAACAATCGAGGTCCAAGAGTACGGACAGTGCAGCCCTTAGAACACGCAGACTATTGCCAATGTTAGCGGAGATATGAAGCTTCCAACCTTGGTCTAGCAATCGGCGCGTTCGCGACCGGATCATGATCCACTGGTCACCAGCTATCACCGCGTCTGCCGACGAGCGAACCGACGCCTCCGACAGTATAAGGTCGAGAAAATCATCGAGACGGGGTTTGGTTAGCGCGCCAGTAGACATCACCGCTAGAAACACCCTTAACGGTTTAAGAGTATTTACAATCTACTGTGGCCGACAATGCGACTTCGGCCCACACGTACCCTTTGTAGCTGTTCTGATTGCCGCTATAGTTCCGGCGTCCAGGTAACGCTTGGGCCGACACAGGTCGCCGGGCATTCACTACTCCAGCAGGTTGTATCGTAACAGGTACACTCGTCCGCAGTTGCGCCAGATTCCCGCAAAACGCTCTTATCGAACCCGAGATCAATCAAAGTCTGCTTTGGATTCGACTTAACTCTCTCAGCGAATTGGGGGTCGGTCTCCAATCTCATACGCAAGTAATTACTGAGCGTTTTGAATTGTTCCGATTTTTTGCTGGACTCGGTAATAGGCATCAGCGCGATCCTCCATCCAGCCACTGGTTTAGAATTAAATCTGTGATATGTCAAAGGGAAACAGCACGGTCGCGTACACGAACAAGTAGTTGCAAGAATGGGGGACTGCGCTAGGTCAGGATCGCGGACCTATTAGTTCGCAGGGAATCCGTCTGGGAGTGCGAAACAGGGGCAACTATTTGGACACGAGGATCCAGATGAAGCGGTGCATATATGTGATTGGTTTTATTTTCCTTTCATTTCCGGTCGTGACAAATGAAGCGACGGCGGCAATGTGTACGCCGGTGGATACCGGTCTACTTCACATTCTTTTGCCCTTTACGTTTGGGCCTCAATGCGTTGAACTTGTAACCGTTCGAAAGGAGATATGTGTCCAGGGCGCAACGCGAGCGGAGGGAGTGACCGTTGAAGTGGTCGAGCAACACAATGCGCAGGGGCCGTTTTCCACGGCGGATGCCGGTCCTCCGGGCTGTTTCGATCTTGGTATTCAATCTAGGACCGCTGACCACGCGGGAGACTATCCGGGCTACAGATGTTCGCCGGGCGACGTCAGCGCAATTGTCCACGCCAACCTCTGCTCTGACCCATAAGGGGCGACGAGCGGCGTCTCAGCCTGCAAAAGTCTGCTGGTCTCACTCGTCAAGGTTGGTTCGTGGGTAGATGTGGGCGAGTAGGGATTTAGGATTCGCCCAGGGTTGATCAAGGCTGAAACGCAAGCTCGAAGTGCCATTACCTAAAGCGAAAGCAGTCTTTTCAACGATTGGGGAAAAATCGTGGCCGGTTGCGCGGTCTCTGGGGACAATGTAGCTTTCAGTCGGCGCACGATCCTTGAGGCTACTAATTTTGTCTAACGCAGGAAATCTGCGAAAACCTGGTAAAGGGGAGGATTGATCAATGGCTTCGACCGGACATGATGCACCAGTTGGAAACTCACCGAGGCCAGAGAATCCGGATACGCTAGGTGCTTGCTACTATAGAGCGTTTCTTGGCGGGCAGCAGGACTGTCTCGTCACCACGTGGGTAGACTGCTATGCAAACTATAATCCAAAGACTGGCTATATCGTTGAAAAGTGGGTTGAGGGCGTAGATTGCGCAGGCAGAGCGATAGGCTAATTCGAGAGCTACTGAGGCGGGCGCTGCAGTCCTACTCGGATAGCGCTATATTATCGCGCTGCTGGGACATAGAGCATGGCGGTTTCCGAGGAGCCGAACCGGCGTGAGCCTCGGGGAACGCGTAGTGCGGAAGCTGAATGCGATCGCCTAACGCCCGGCTATGCACAGGTGATCAGAAAAATGCGGAACCGAACCCACCTCGAACGTCATGTCGGTGTGCCACCAGTTAAGCAGGCGGTGTGTCGAGGGAATGAGAAGGTACCATTTCGACAAGAAGAGGTTTAATGAGGGTGGCTGCCTGCGGCCTCTATGACGCGATAAACGTCCATCCTGGAACAACTGACTATCTTCGCAATGGCAGTCGGTTTGGTACCCTCTCTGTGGAGTTTCAATATCTGATCTCGATCAAGCCTTCGCTTGCCGCCTTTGTAGGCTCCTTCCCGTTTGGCTCGCTCGATCCCCTTCGCGCTGGCGCTCCTTGATAAAGCGGCGCTCCATCTGCGCAACCATGCCTAGCACCGTCAGCAATATTTGGCCCATCTCTCCACCAGTCGAAACATGCGGGTCCAGGACAGTCACGAAAGCCCCTCGCTGCTCGCACTCGTGGATCAGGTTCAGCACATCGCGGGTCGTTGACCCAGATGTTACATGGTCGTCCTCGCTCATGTATCCAAAAGCCCTGTCGGCATCCTCGACGGCGTGTGCGGCAGTGAGGGCTTGCGCTTTTCACTTCATCAGACTTGTTATCCAAACTCTTCAACGACGTTTTAGCCGCAATCGGCTACGTGCTTATCAGCCATGGGGGGCTTCTTTTCATCGAGCGACATCGCGCAAAGCTCTCACATAGGCGGTGCTCCAATAAAAGACCGCCGCGTGATCACGTTATCGGCATGCTCAATCGCGCTCTAGATCAAAAATAGCCGCAATTGTCCGTCGCATAGCTCTCTTTCTAGCGGAGTCCTAGCGTCCATTTGCTAAATCTGCCAAACTTAAGTCTGTCGCAGCTATCGAGACATGCTGCAAGCGGGGGATTGGATGCCGCGCGCGCTCATTTTTTTGTTCGATGGTACGGCCAATGAGCCGACCGAGCCGTCGGCGGAACCGAGTAATGTGTTCAAGCTGAACTCCCTTGTCGCTGAGTCCAGATCGATCGGCAGACGACATCGCTCTCAGGTCACCTTTTACATTCCAGGGATCGGCACGAAGTTCACAAGCCGTGGTATGTTTTCGAAAATTCGGCAGCTATGGTTCGGCGACGGCGTCTATGAAATGGTCATGCGGGCATACATCAACCTCGCTTCCAACTACCGGCCCGGCGACGACTTACTTGTGATTGGGTTCTCTAGGGGAGCGATAGCGGCGCGCCTATTCTGTCGGCTTGTATCGGACTTTGGATTGCTCCAAGCAAACAGTGTTCGCTATTTCTCCGATATGTTCGAGGGATTCTCGGCGGCAACCAAAGGTACATTCAATTCTTACGCTGAAGCGGCTAGTAAATTCAGATCGCAATATTCGGAGCAGATGCTCGAAACGCCCTCAATCAAATTCCTAGGTCTTTTTGATTGTGTCGGTGGGCCGCGAGAATTTCGCAACTTCCTGCATGTAATTGACCAGCGGCAATCGGAGAACGTACTTCGGTATGTTCATCTGATGAGCCTCCATGACATGCGCGACCATTTCGTACTGGCGAGGCTGCAACCCTCGAACGGTGAGTCCCGTGAGATTTGGGTTCCGGGCGTTCACTCCGATGTTGGCGGAGGCTATCGCCACGACGCGCTCGCCAACACGTGCCTATTCACAATGGCGATTGCGCTGCAGCGAGATGCCGGAATTGCGCTGGAGACGACAGCGCTATCCAAGCTCCAGGATGAGATTGACACCTCGCTTGCCTCTCACCTTGTCGCAGTGAACCGGGAGGGTCCAAGCGTGGCCAAGAAGAAGCGAAACGACTATTTCCTACAGAGCGACAAAGTTCACTGGATCCATTTCGTATTAATTGGAGAATCGGTGCACTGGAAAGATGAGGCCTATGAGGTCTACCAAAACAGGCTAGGAGACAGTCTTGCACCGGATGACTGGACTAGAAAGCTCCTCCAAAAACTTGGGCCTTTCGTGGCAGCAGAGCTGAAACGCAAGAGTCCGCCTTCGCGGCGGAGTCGATCCAAATAGTGATGTATGCGGTAGCCCGCTTGTGCTCGATCATACAATTGTCAGACCTCCAGCCGCTGCACTTCAGGGTATACCCCAGCGTGACGTAACCGGCTCCTGGCCTTCATGCGTAACATCGGAGTTGACAGCGACTATTTGTGACAAGGTAGCCTCAGGCCTAAACCTTGAGGTGACACCTGATGAGCAGGATTGGCTACGCCCGCGTCAGCACGATCGATCAGGATCTAGAAACGCAAATCGTCAAGCTGAAAGCCGAAGGGTGCGATATTATCCGATCGGAGAAGGTCTCGGGGGCGAGCCGTGACGGCAGGGCCGAATTGGCAACGATCATAGACTTCCTGCGGCCGGGGGATGAGCTGGTGGTGACACGCCTCGACCGGCTCGGGCGCGACACCCGCGACGTACTCAACCTGATCTACGAGTGCGAACAGAAGGCCGCATTCGTCACGGTACTCGATCCTCATGTTTCGACGCGGGGCGAGATGGGCCACATAGTGCTGACTGTTTTGGGTATGGTCGCCCAAATGGAACGGCGTTTTATCAAGGAGCGCCAACGGGAGGGCATCGAGCAAGCCAAACGACAGGGTGTCTATCTGGGTGGCAAAGCGCGCCTAGATCACCAGAAAGTGAAAGACATGCACGAGGGCGGTGCCGGGGCGTCAGAAATCGCTCGAGCGGTCGGTTGTTCACGGATGCAAATCTACCGAATACTTCAATCAAACAGATGAATAAGGCCTTGCTGTGCCATGGCCGCCTGACAAAACGCGCTGATCTCTTTGACCGCTTTTAGTCGCCGTCCACCTCCAGCAATAGCCGCAATGACATCTTCGGGCTTGTCTTGACTCACTAATACATTTGGAGCTTACATTGGACCAAACACGGGTGGGGGTTCTGATGCGTCTTCAATCGATAGTCGCAAGCTGGATAATATTGCTTTTCGCTACATGTGTTTCTCATGCCGGTAGCGCGTATCTTGATAGCGCTGTGGCAGCGATCAAGTCTGCCAACGGACAGGCAAGGCTGGACCTACTAAAGGGCCGCTATCTGGCTACGAGCGGTAGTAGCGAAATCATATTCGACGTTCCGAAGGATATGGGATCCACTCTCAAGTTCAATTATCAAGACAGGGCTATTGTCTCCGCTTCGTGGGACTTCGAGAGAAACGTTCTTCTGACGCTACAAGTTGGTGATAAGTGCGTCACCATTAGCGTCAAGCGGCTCAGTTACGATGAGGGCGGATTTGTTTCGGGCGATACCGAGCAGACAATCGTTCCGTCAGGACACTGTCGTGATTCAGAGCCGCTGGCGCGCATCAATGACTTCATAAGGCTTTCGGCCGACCCCGGCGACCTCTTCAGTGGCAAGCCTTTTATCTCAATTAAAAGCATGAGGCGCTGCGTTGACGCGAAATGCGACAAACTAGAGCAAGGCTTGCCCATTCGCCGCGCAACTTTTTATGGCAGCTCGGCAGATGGTCGTCCGCTGTCAGCACTTGCGGCCAGCTTTGAAGAAGGGGCTCAGATCCTGCTCCCGAACAAAGGATTCTTGAGTCTAGGACCTGACTCGACGGCTGTGTTCAACGACCTATTTTATGACCTTGAGGCCCAATCTGGAGCCGGACTACTTCACAAAATCACGTTCGGCCTAACCGATGGAATCATATCGGCTGATCGCACGACGCTAAGGATAGGTCCACAAAGCCGACTTTCTGCCGACGAAGTCGATTTCGCAAAAGAGGCTTCCCATTTCTCGATAAGCAGAGGTTCGCTTACCGGTGAGCTTGGTCGAGGAACCTCGATTATCCTTTCTAGCAATGGAAATAGAGACTCTACTCTGAACGTTACATATGCGAAGGCGTCATTTTCCGGCATGAACTACGATGTGTCTGGTGGCCATGAGACCCTCAGCTTTGCGCGTGGCGTCTTGGCGGCACAACTTGAGAACGCCGAAATGTGGTTTAGCGAGAAGAACAGCGTTCGATTGGGGTATACCAACTTGGATTTGGTTCTGGGTTGTCCAGAGCACCAGAGTGACTCGGACTGTCGAGCGGTGCGATGGTCCGATGGAAAAGTTGATGTATACGGCATTATTAACGCCTTCTCTACCAGTCTTCTCGGCGGACAATTCAACATCTCAAATGTAGGACTTGTTCAAATAAGCTCAGGCCAGATAGCAGCCGATACGTTGAACTTGGATTCGAGCCGAACGATTACACCCATCACAGGAAAAATCAATAAGTTCGAAGTGTCGCTTCAGGGGCAAGATTTTGAGATTGATGCGTCCACGACTGCGCATATTGCGCAGGCGCGCGTTAGAGCGAACGATCTCATTTACAAGGACGGCCAAAGCCTGCCAATTGGGGCCGTTGACGTTGACGGATCGATCTCGGGGTTTGAGGGCGGAGATGTGGGAAAGGTCCGGTTCGACGCAGGAGCCACTTTGGTCGCGCATGTGGAGCGAGCAGATGGGGATGAGCCTGAACTGACAAAAGGCGACATTGAGGGACATGCTCGTGCGCGCATGAATTCAGGGGACTTTTTGGGCGCAGACATCAAGATCCAGGATATTCACTATTATCGAGGGCGCGGGGAGGCGTCTCTCCGGCTAACGGCCACTGACGGTTCATATAATTTCGACACCCCTTCGTTTGAAGATAAGAAGAGCAAGTTAGGCTTCAAGGCAGATGTCCACGTTTATCCTATTCGCCTGTCGCCAACTTTGGCCGAGCCATTGGTGCTTGGACCAACTGCAGTGAAAGCCTCCAAGGCCGACTGGTCTATAGACCCTATTGTCGGTGTTGGTTTTAAGTTGAAAGTTCCGATCGCCGAGCAAGAGCTTGTATATGCCCCGATCTCGCCTCCCACGGGCGGTACGCTGTGCGCACCCAAAGTGATACTGCATTCGCAGACTCCCAATATCACTGGAAAGCTGGACGTTTTCGCGGCGAATTCCGGGGGGAAAGTAAGAATCTATGACAACAATCTTTCTGCAGGAATTTCCGCTGATGCCGACGATCGCGGGTGCAAAATGATCGCAGATACTGTCTGTTTTTTCGCGGGGAACGCGCTCTTGGGTCCTATTGGAGGCGCAGGGCTGGCGGTTCTTTGTGATGAAAAAATCGATAAAGCGAAAGAGGATCTTGCAAATCAAATAAGAGATGAGTCGGTAAAGAAAGTATCTGGGTCGCGGTTCGACTTCAACTATTGAGCTATCGTCTCGTATTAGCTCGGGGGCGGGCTTTTCGGGGAGTAAAGTCGCGCAGGGGAGAACTCCTTTACAGGCAGTGACGCAAAGCGATGCAGATACCTCCTCGATAGTTAACGGTTTTCCTTGCTCGGGACCGAATGGACAACCTATTGAAGGCTCAAATCTATGCGGACCGCTGGTGGCGTTCTATTTTCGTTCCCATGCCGCCTTTCCGCCATTTTTTGTACAAATTTTAGCCATGTCTAGTTGTCGCGCGTCCATGCGGCCCAACATCTAGATACAAGGAAACCCCAATGAGCAAAGACAAGCATCTTTATGTGGAGCGCCGAGAACAGGGTGACTACGCTGTAAGGCGTCCTGACTCACAGCGAGCCAGCGACGTTCTGCCGACGCAGCGTCAGGCGATTGAAAGGGCACGGGAACTGGAGCCGAACACTCGACCGGATGTCGAGCGCGTTCGTCATACCAGTGTCGGCAAGCCTGACCAATGGCGGAAGGCGTGATCGGCCAAAGCTTCAATCCTCCCAAGCCAGACTGAGGCCCGCCATCTTCAGAGTTGGCGGGTTTTTTTCAGCGAGCCATACAATTCGCTTCGGTTGCGTTCTTGAATTGCTGCCCGTCAGATCCGCAAAGGCATTCATGAAGCGCGTTCGACAGTATTTTCAAACTGGCGACCTGTGACTTATCTAGCCTCTCTAAAGGGCTTTCGCATTTGATTGCCGACTTTATGGCATGATTCCGAACCTCCTTCTGTTGGGGGACGGTTCCGGTAGGACAACCGAATGGATACCGAGACGGCCGCTACTACTGATGTCAGCAACGATCAGTGGGCTCATGCTATGAGCGCTGTGAACGCATGGCGAGGACGTTGCCTTGATATTGCTCGGAGTGAGGCAGCGGTGAGCGAAACGCTTTTAGTGCTGGCAAGCAAGCCGAGGAGTGGCACTGCTGTGAAACTGCCTCATCTGGTAGGGCAGCGCTTCGAAGAACTAGCGACCTTGATCGGACCGACTGGGGCCTTTGCGTCCGAGGGAAAAGCATCTGCAGCAGCACTGCTGGCGTTCCGCCCCAATGAGGGTTTGCGCTCATCGTTGGCCCATGGTGTCGGTAAAGTTGTTCTTGATCGACAAGGGAATTGGTTGCTCGTCCTCCGGACCCTTGCATTCCGATCCAAACAGCCACAGCGCGCAGTTCTTGTTATTGAACAGAACGAGGCTGGCGAAATAGTCAAGTCACTTCAAACTACCGGGCAGCGGCTCATTTCTGAGCTGGGAAACTTGCGATACGCCCTCGGCTCGACCTAGATGTACGACAAGTTTGGCTTCCGGCTCGGCTCGAAACGCTCGATCGCCGCGAGCTTGTACGAGCGCGGTGCAGGAAGGCCCAACCATTTCTTGGTGCACTGGCATTTCTAAGAAAACTCGCTAGAGATTCCTACCCTATAAAAAGGAGGTATTGCGTGTCTGAACTATCATCGAACTCCGGGACCGCACTGATCGAGCTTACGGCCGATATAGTCTCTGCCTATGTCAGCAAGAACGCTGTGCCGGTCGCATCACTGCCTGAATTGATTCAAAGTGTGAATGCGTCGCTGTCAAAGATCGGCGCTCCAGCCGAGCCAGAGAGCCCGGCGCTTACGCCTGCAGTCAATCCGAAGAGGTCGGTGTTCCCCGACTACATCATCTGCCTTGAAGACGGGAAGAAGTTCAAATCGCTGAAGCGCCATCTTGATGTGCACTACGGCCTGACGCCCGACGAGTACCGGGCCAAGTGGGGATTGAAATCGGACTATCCTATGGTCGCGCCGAACTACGCGGCCCAGCGGTCGGCGCTGGCGAAGTCGAGCGGGCTCGGCCGGAAGGCCGCAGCGAAGGCCGCCAAAGCCGTCAGGAGGCCGAGTGGGAGAAGGAAGTCGTAGAGGCTGACCTATGGCGGCCCGGCTCATGAGGTCGAGTGACATTCCCGCCTTTGTCGCTAAGGTGATTGAGACCGGCTGCGACATCTGCGCTATTGGCCACTCTGGCTACGTGCTTGGCGACGTCGAAGAGATGGTGGCGGCAGAAGACGAGCTCCGACGCATAGACGAAGAGTTTGGCGACCGTGATTTCTTGCTACCTGAGATCGTCGTCTATCTGCGCTCGATCGGCCGCTACCTGGACCCCGGCTCATCGGCTTCCCATTGGTCGGACAATCCGAGGATGCAATAGCGACCGCGGTGGCCGCGCTCTCGAGCGCCATCCAAAGGTCATTGACCCGCACTTCGCATGTTCCACGGCAGGGCATATTTCTTGATCAGGCCGAGCTCCAGTCCTGCGCTTCCGTGAACGGGCAGGCCGTTCCATTCCAGGTCTGGCGGAATTGCAGCGTAGACGTCAATCTTTGGGTGGGTTACCAACTCGTTGATCATGATGGCGTTGATGCGAAGGCTGGTGCGCTGCGATACCCCGGGGCGGCCATAGAAATAGAGACGCTTGGCGAGTCCCATGGTTGCCACGCCCACATACAGGACGACATCTTGCTTGGCGAACGCATATACGCCCACCGCCTTGGGCAACTCGCGGTCAACGACAAGGCGCTGGTCTCGTGAAAGGATCCAACTGCCGACGTGCTCGAAACCACCGGCGAGGAGATCGCTGACTTGAAGGGGTGGCTTGCCACCAGTCGCCACCACCGATTTCGCTGCGGGCGTTAGCCCACACCCTTCGGTTCGAAGCACATTATAGGCGAATTGATATCGGATGCCGAGAGTGCGAGCGATCTCTGCCGTGCTCATTCCCGATTTTGCTAACTCGCGAATTTTTTCCGATTTGCTCATCCAGCTCTTCGTCAGGTGAGTGTGTTAATTTTTGATATCAGATGCTCGACAGCGTTGCGGCGGCGGCCAGCGACGTTGGTGACCGAACCGGCTCGGGCTGCAGGGTGATACGTCTGAACAATGGGAATATTGAGCGCCGGAATCTGGACGATGTTAAAGGCTTCGTCTTCCTTGCCCATTTGAGAAATCTGCACGTTCTCGTACATGTGCTCAATCAGCCATGTTAGCGAGCCAGTGAGCATGATGATGGCGTCCGGTTTTGCGAACTCCATCTCTGCAAGAAACAGCGGCTTCTGCCAGCGGATGACCTCCATGCGGGATTGCGGCTCCAACGTAGAGATGCTTCTTGAAGGTCCGTCCTCAAGCGTCAGTTGGACCTTGGCAAGGTTGGTCCAGGCGGTGTGCCTGCGCGAAGGCAATCCCAATTGGGTTATGATCTCTTGGTAGGCCCGCCAAAAGGGGCTTGTCTCCTGTGTCTCCCCGGTTGCGAAATCGAAAGTGATGGATTCTCCGATCGCCGCAGACCACGAATGAAAGGGTCGCGCGGCGCTTAAGCTGGTGAGATTGCCGAAGGTTTCCTGACCCATGACCATGATGCGTCTCTTAGCCCCGGCATATTCGCTGGTGAGTGCCCACGCCTCAGGAGTGCTTACCTGACTCACAAGGGTCTGGGGCAAACTGGTCTTGGCAGACTCAATCGCGTCATAGTAGGCGGCCTTGTAGGAGCCTTTATCGACGAGCCACGTCATTCCATCAGTCATGATTTTCTCTCGGTCTCTGGTTGGCGGGATTAGCTCTTCAAACTTGAATTGTGGGAGTGAGCACTCGTAGCCCTCGTCCGAAGACGGCCATGAAAGATTCTCTTTGAAGTGCCATTCAGCGATTGCTAGAATTGTATCAAGCACAGCAAGCGCTGGCGTCCACCCAGCCCCGAAAGCAGCCAGCCCGGGCAGGTCGCACTGGCACCCATAAGGCCCGTCAGGGTCGACTTTTTTGACGTCGGCCACAGCGCCGCTACAGAACCAGTAGGTGGCGTCGGGATAGCATTCCAACAGAAAATCCAAAGCCGAGCTGACCGATCCAGCCACGTCGATTGAAGAGACTTCCGGATATGAGATGGTATGCTGCTGACCGTCTCTGGCGCGGCTGACCAGATGCGACCGAGGGGAATTGGGGGCGAATAGAGCAATCATTTCAAAGCCGACTTGCCAATCCCTATCGCGAAGGTCAGCAAGCGTGTGCCGCAGGGCTCTAACGGTCTCAAGAGATAGTTTTCTTTGCATAGCTTTCTTCTCCGGTTGAAATCGAATTTCAGTTGTCCGGAAGAGCCCTTTTCAGGCGGCAAGTTCAGCCTCACAGCCGAAAAAAATTCTCGCTTGAGTGCCTTTCGAAGCCAACCCGGTGGAAGCGGCCAAAAGCGACTAGCTTGGATGGCAGTCAATACCAAACTATGTAAACGGAGCATTCCTTTATCGCCGGATCGGTGGGAGATCCGCCGTAGCTGCGACTTAGGACGCGATGGTCGCGCTTTTCTTTATGGTATTTCTCCAAGAGAGGTGAGCCGATCGAAGCGAAGATCGATCGTTGGAGTTCATGCTCAATAGCCAAGCTCTCTTCGCGATCCAGCTTGTCAACCAGAACGGCTAAGTGTTGGAATCCAACACGCCTGTATTCTGTTGCTTTCTGCCAAGCAGGCAACCTCGTGTGGCCAATCAAATATTCGTTCATGGAAGGGATGCTGCAAAGCGCGTCAACCGTGGACAGCAGAACATCGAGGTCTTTTCTGAGCTTCGACATTTGAACCTCTTTGTTAGGAAGAAACCCGCAATTGGTGAAGGAATTCCTACACAGTCAGATTATCTGTTGCCGTAGCCGCTCAAATTGGTCGCGATCGATCACTTCGTCATCGAGCAGCTTCTTGAGCCTTTCAAGGCGCGTAAGGGGGTCGTTGGAAGGCGGTAGACTATTGAGTGGCGGTGGCAGCGTAGGTAGCGCTGGCGGGCTGCTGACAAGGCGCACGGGCAAGATATCATTAGCGGCAAGGTTGATGCCGGATTCGCCGCCGTTGCTACCGTTCGGGTCATTGCTGATATGGACAGCCATACAGGCCCAGATCAGGCAACCGAACCAGACGATGCCAGTGCCGCCCAAGAACACATTGAGCAGCAAAATAACCCAGCGATTCGGGTGGCTCCGCCAGAAGGCAACGATGGCCGGGATGAGGTAGATCATCAAAATGATGATCAGCCCGGCAATGAATTCGCTTGTGTCCATGATCTGACCCAGATGAGTCGCCGGGCTACAATGCCGTCCGACAGAATCGTGTTCGCTCTATTGGCTCAGCCGTCCGACAGCGCCGCCATGGCAACGGCGTAGGCCACGAAGCAGGCTATCCAGATCCAAAGAAACTTGATTGACGTTCTGGTGATCGCCCAGCGCCGCCAGAAATAGGCGAAGGGGGTCAGCAGCACGAACGGCATCACTTCGCGCTTTTGTGGGTTGCGTCGGCTGAGATAGAGATTGCGGGCGTCAGCCCAAACCAACGGCAGCGGACCGAGCCAGTAGAGGATGGCCGGAACAGCATCGCCCGGCTTGCCCCCAAACTGTTTGTACAGGACTACTTCCAGCACGACGAACACTAGGGGTGAAAAGGCAAGCAGATAAGCCCAAACGTCGCTGGGCGGGACGTATGGCGGTGAGTAGCCAGTAGCAGCCTGAGTTTGAGGCGGCTGTGCGGTCGTAGCGCTTGCAGCTGGTAGTGGCGGCGGCATCACTCCCGCTGACTTCGCAAGCGTCGTTTGCGAGGCCGACCGCCATTCGTTGCCGAAGGCCGTAGTCCACACCCGTGTTTCCGCAGAAAGCAGCCGGTTGGCAAACATTGTCGCCAGATCTCTCTCAGAGACTGGCCCGCGTGGTTGCCCATTCTCTTCGTAAAACCAGTCCGTCATTTCGGGGCAACCCCCGACAGCTTGACCCGGCTCGCACGAGCGCTTCTCCATGCGAAGTACGCCATCGCTGCGAGGATCAGGTCGGCAATCGCCCAAATCTTCATGTCGGTGAAGGTACTGGCCGCGATGAATGCGAACAGGCTGCCGACCACGAAAACGATGGCGGAAACCAGCGGCAATCCGAACGCGAAGGCACCGCCAACGAAAAACAGCAACCCGACCAACACGCCAACCGAGCCTGCACCGGCGAGATCGTGGTTCGATGTAAGGCTTCCGCCCGTCGCCACTGCACACGACTGCAGCATAGACACCAAGCCGAGCAGAATGCCAATTATTCCAACTGCGATTTTCATTTAATTCCCCCTTAAAGAAGCGCTCGAACCCCTTCGAGCATTAACAAAACACACTATAGCTGATAACCGAGCCGATCGGAATCTGCAACGCAGGGGCGCGTAGATATTCCCGCGCCTGTTGGGGAAAATATCGTTCGGCTGTGGAAGGCAAAAGGTCTTCCTCAGGCAAAGGTTGAAGCACGTTCCGGCTTCGGCCAGCAGTATCTGAGCGTCCTCTAACGGGGCAAACGCAATCCGATAGTGATAACCGTCTACGAGGTGGCCGAAGCTCACGGTAGGAATTATCTGGAACTGATGACGCCATATTCTAACAATAAGGCCCAGTGGTGACGAGCAGAGTGCCCCCGGTTGATCAAATATCGCGTTCGGCAGGAGCCAAGCCCTGCCCAGGGCAGCGGAGAACATCAGTATTCCTCCGGCAGCATGACGGTCATGACGCGGGTCGTAACGGCGGGGTCAGCCGGGTCCGGCGACAGGTTCGCCAGCTTCCGATCGTAGCAATCTATTTTCCAGAACAGCTGTCGCTCGCCGACGTGCAGGAGCGCGCAGTCGTGTTCGCCCCACGGGTCGTTAGCTGCATCGAAGGCGTCAAAGCTTGAGATAGCCAGCAAAATGGCGACGATCTCGGTGGCAGGTAACGCGGCGACACCGGCGGTCATCACCATTCGGCCGCCGACGCCGGTCTTCCGTAGCCGGTCGTTGAGAGTTCGAATGCGCATCCTCCGATGGGCCGCACTGGCCTGATCGACGCGCTCTGTTGAGCAGGTCATGATTTGGTTCCTTGATGGGAGTCGCTGAAGGGTGACGGGCCGGGACGAGCCCAGCCCGTTGCGAGGTCGAGTTATTTCTTGGCCAGTTGCCGGGGGTGGATCAGGCCGAGCTGGTAGTAGCTGCGATCGATCGACGGGGCTTCTGGGTAATCGCGGAACTTCAGGGTGTAGATGCCTTTGGCTTTGGCTTTCATGATCCGAGCTTCGAAGTAGCCTTCGTCGGGACCTTCCGACGCCAGCACCAAATCGCCGACCGTCAGCTTGGCCCATGGATCGGGTGAGCCCCCGTCGCCCGAACCGGCCCCTTGCCCGTCGTCGGCAGGGCCTTTTCCGGCCTCAGGCGAGCCCGCTGAAGCGTTTTCGGCGGTTTCGGGGTCATCGGTGCCGGTCGAGGCTTGGCGCGGCTCGTCAGCGACGCCTGCTAGGGCCGCAATGCGGGTATACAGATCCCCCTTGACGAACGGCACGAACGCCTTGCCGCTGTCAAAGAGCTTGCCACGCGGAAGGCGCATGGCGATGTCTGCGGCCTCGCCGGGCTCAAGGCGGTGCGAATGCATTCCCATCAGTTTGGCGGCCCCTTCGGCGGCTTCGACATCGGGCAGCAGGAAGACCGACGCATGAGCCTTGCTGGTCTCGTCGCGCCCAAAGACGATCAGCGAGGGCGTTGTCTCTGAGGCGACATTCATTGAAGCGCCTCCCTAAATGAAGAAGGGGCCTTTCGGCCCCCTTCGGTGTACTGTGCTGGCTGCCGACACATCGTGCCGGGTCGGTCTGTCATAGGCATTTTGATCTCCTGTTAAGTGCTGGCCTAACCGCGTCAGCCGACGCAGCTCGCCGCGACCACTATAACAGGAATATTTTCCTTTGTCAAGAAATCAACTAGAATCAATAACTTAGCTCCGACCGGCTTGGCCCCGATGGGGGCCAAGATGTCTGAGTTGCTACAGAATCTGATAGCGCCAGCTTGATGTCCGCGCTTGCTGCTTCGGCAGATGGGTGACCAGCCTATCGTCGCCTACGAAAGCCATGCGAAGATCGTTGAGACTGAGTCTGGGCGGCTCTACCATCTCGTCGGCGACCCCGACCGCTACACAGCCTGTCGCCAGCATAGCAAATGCCGCGCGCCAGGATGTGCCGGGCGATCAGCTGGCCGTGGCGCAGATCTCGGAACTCGACGCATTCCTTGAGCTGCCGGGAGGCGAGGCTGAACTAATCGACGACCGCCACACCCGTCGCAAATAGTCCGATAGGGGTTGGGCGACCCGTGACTACCGCGTCACAGCCCTCCGAACACTTATCCAGGACGGCTCCCCGATCATCTCTCGGAGCGCGATCCAGAATCAGGATTCGTCCGTTTTCTCCGTTTTTATCATATATGCCATAAGTGCCGTCTTTGGTCCGCCCGACCATGCCCTCTACTTGTATCGGCCTATAGAGCAGCTGGTTTTCATCCAAGAGGAAGTCCCGATATGACATAACCTTCGCAGAAGGATTATCCCGATTTGCCGCCCCGCAATCATAGGCAAGCGCTTGGGGGAGCTGAGCGCAAAATAACATTGTCTCGGTTATTTCTTTTTCCTGCTTAATAACGCTTTGAGGCCGATTTTGATAGCTACCTGCGGCGCACTTTAGAACGATGTTGACGGCCTCAACAAGCCCCGTAGTCTTTCCGTGAAGCTGCGGGCCGCGCCCTTCAGAGTCCTTGAGGAATATATCGCTAGAATTTATATTGTAAATGGATCTGCTCCAGTTAAATCTTATACGATAATCAGATGATTTTTTCAGATATTCGTCGTCAAGTCTTAGGTATGGATAACTTGACTCAATTATTTTCTTTCCATCAATTAAATTATATTTAAACTGACTTGTTCCTTTTACCCTTGAAAAAGACGGGTGGTACAGCAAAACATCCGGAATCTGACTATTTGACTTAGAAAAATCATACTCTATATTTATTACTATCAATCCAGATTTCTTTTGCTCGTCTTCATGTAAATTACGCGCAGTGCAAACTGTTCCGGCCGATGTAATTACCCAATCCTTCGTTCGTGTGTATTCGATCTCCTGACCGTGCGTATCAACCGACCATATGCAAGCCGCCATCGCCGCCGTCAACAGGCGAGCCCAACCAAGCTGCTTCATAAAAGTGCGTCTCTCTGGTTTAGTAGTGCCGGATGAATGTAAGATATCTGGCTCGGATCGGGATGTCGGTCAACTCCATGACCTGACTCTCCTGACGAATTTCACCCTATTGAACCTCACGCGCGGATCGAGCGTTGGCCATCATCGAAGGGAGGAAAGCGATGGAAGATGAGCTGAGCACAAATGGCCCTTTCGCCGTTGCACTGACTAAACGAAACGGGAGGGGCGGAGTAGATCCGTCAAAAGACACCGTATGACTGCCAGCCGGTTTATACGTGCTCGAACATATTCGACTTTGCACCACATCGGTGTTACACAGGCAGCAAATCAAGGTCGGGCCCGCAATTGATTTTGCTCGGTTTTTTCTGCGTTCTGCCTTTTCCGCCTCTGGGCACCATCACCTTCAGGACAACGAGACGCATTGCGGACGTTCATTCGCCTGATGCGTAAACTCGGCTTCAAAACACTGGGTGGCATGGTCCTGTCTGGAACGAGCCCCTACGCCGTGCGAAAGAGCGATCTTTGCGGAGCCCAGATCGAGGTTCATTGAATTCGCATCGGGGCCGGCCTATACGTCGCGGCCATGGAAACCATAGCCAGCGCCCAACAGAACGTGACCCCGCTAGCCCGGGTCAAGCCCCCTACCGGACGTGCAGCACCGTTCCTGCCGATGAGCCGCGCCGAGATGACGGCGCTCGGTTGGGACGAGTGCGACATCGTGCTGGTCACCGGCGACGCCTATGTGGACCATCCGAGCTTCGGCATGGCGATCATCGGCCGTCTGCTCGAATCCCAGGGGTTCCGGGTGGGCATCATCTCGCAGCCCGACTGGCAGTCGGCGGAGCCGTTCAAGGCACTGGGCAGGCCGAGGCTGTTCTTCGGCGTCACCGGGGGCAACCTCGATTCGATGGTCAACCGCTATACCTCGGACCGCAAGCTGCGCCATGACGACGCCTATACGGCGGGTGGCGAGGGCGGCCAGCGGCCGGACCGCTGCACGATCGTCTATACGCAACGCTGCCGCGAGGCCTACAAGGACGTGCCTATCGTGCTGGGCGGCATCGAAGCCTCGCTGCGCCGCATCGCCCACTACGACTACTGGTCCGACAAGGTGCGCCGCTCGATCCTGGCCGATGCCAAGGCCGACCTTTTGATCTACGGCAATGCCGAGCGCGCTGTCGTCGAGGTGGCGAACCGGCTTGCCGCCGGCGAGACGCCACGCCAACTCGACTCCGTCAGGGGGGTCGCCCTGTTCCGCCGCGTGCCCGAGCATTTCACGGAACTGCACGCCGACGACCTCGATTCCGCCGACGAGGGTGCGACCCGCAAGCCCGGCGACACGGTGATCCGGCTGCCTTCCTTCGAGCAGGTCGAGGGCGACCGCGACGCCTATGCCCGCGCCTCGCGCGTGCTGCACCGCGAGGCCAACCCCGGCAATGCCCGCCCGCTCGTCCAGCGCCATGGCGACCGCGACCTGTGGCTCAATCCGCCGCCCATCCCGCTGACCTCCGACGAGATGGACGCCGTCTACGACCTGCCCTACGCGCGCGCGCCGCACCCCTCCTATGGCGACGCCAAGATCCCCGCCTGGGACATGATCAAGTTCTCGGTGACGGTGATGCGCGGCTGCTTCGGCGGCTGTACTTTCTGCTCGATCACCGAGCACGAAGGCCGCATCATCCAGAACCGCTCAGAGGGCTCGATCCTGCGCGAGATCGAGAAGATCCGCGACAAGACCCCGGGCTTTACCGGCGTGATCTCCGATATCGGCGGGCCGACCGCCAACATGTACCGGATGGCCTGCAAGGATCCCAAGATCGAGGCGGCCTGCCGCCTGCCGTCCTGCGTGTTCCCCGAAATCTGCCCCAACCTCAACACCTCGCATGACGACCTGATCCGGCTCTATCGCAAGGTGCGCGAGGTCAAGGGCGTCAAGAAGGTCATGGTCGCCTCGGGCGTGCGCTATGATCTGGCCGTCAAGAGCCCCGAATACGTCAAGGAACTGGTGACCCACCACGTCGGCGGCTACCTCAAGATCGCGCCCGAGCACACCGAGCGCGGGCCGCTCGACAAGATGATGAAGCCCGGCATCGGCACCTATGACCGCTTCAAGGAGATGTTCGACGCCGCGGCCAAGGAAGCCGGCAAGAAATACTATCTCATTCCGTATTTCATCGCCGCCCATCCCGGCACGACCGACGAGGACATGCTCCAGCTTGCGCTCTGGCTGAAGAAGAACCGCTATCGCGCCGACCAGGTGCAGACCTTCCTGCCTTCGCCCATGGCCACGGCGACCGCGATGTACCATACCGGCGTCAACACGCTGAAGGGTGTGCGGCGCGGCGCGACCGACAAGGTCGAGACCGTTCGTGGCGGGCGGCAACGCCGGCTGCACAAGGCATTCCTGCGCTACCACGACCCCGACAATTGGCCATTGCTGCGCGAAGCCTTGAAGGAGATGGGCCGCGCCGACCTTATCGGCCCTCGCCCCGACCAACTCATCCCCGCCCACCAGCCGCCCGGAACCGGCAAGGCCGCCGGCACCAAGCGGCCCGTGCGGCCGATCGGCCGGGGGCAGAGGTTTACCACCAAAGGCGTGCCGCTGCCGAAGAAGTGAGCCGACAGACCCGGCCTACTTCCGCTTTGTCCTTTGTCAACCCGCGCTTGGCGCAGGTGAAGCCTCTCGCTGCATGACAGCGGCGAAGAAGCCGTCGGTGTCGTTGCGCGCGGGCGTCAGCGACAGATAGTCGGGATGAGATGAGTTCGTCAGCCGCGGCGCGGCCTCGTGCAGCGGCACGACACGAAAGGCGGGATGCGCGCCAAGGAACGCGGCTACCTGCTCCTCATTCTCCTCGGACAGCATGGAGCAGGTTGCGTAGACCAGCCGTCCGCCAGGCTTTAGCAGACGCGCCGCGCTCGCCAGGATGCGGGCCTGCAACGCCACGAGATTGTCCAGACCCTGTTCCTCGCGGGCGCGCCAGCGCGCATCGGGATTGCGGCGCCAGGTGCCGGTGCCGCTGCATGGCGCGTCCACCAGCACGCGATCAAAACCGCCCTTGTGGCGCTTGATCCAGCGATCCGTTTCGCTGGCCAGAAGCCTGGTCTCGATATTGTGCAGCCCTGCCCGCCGGAAGCGCTCGGCGCCGCGCTTCAAACGACCTTCCATGACGTCGCAGGCGACGACGTGGCCCTTGTTGTTCATCTGCGCGGCGATGGCCAGCGTCTTGCCGCCGGCTCCGGCGCAGAAATCGACCACGCGGTCGCCCGGCCGGGCATCGACCAGTATGGCGACAAGCTGCGAGCCTTCATCCTGGATCTCGACCTCGCCGCTTTTCAGCATCGGCAGGCCTGCCAGGGAGAGGCGCTCATCCACCCGAATGCCGTAAGGAGCCATGGCTGACGGCCGCGCCCGCACGCCAATATCTTTCAACGCGCCAAGCATGGTCTCGCGCGTCGACTTGATCGGATTGACGCGCAGGTCGAGCGGCGCCGACGTCAGAAGCGCGGCCATCTCGTTGCCAAACGCTTCTTTGAAACGGCGCCGCAGGGGGTCGGCCGCCCAGGGCGGGCATTCAAGGCGCACCTCTTCCGGCATGCCGGGATGGTCGATCGTGCATCCCTGCAATTTGACCAGCAGCGCGTGCTCGTGATCGACCAGGACGGCAGGCGCGAATTTCGCGCCATTGAACAAGGCTTTGACCTGATCTGATGTCTTGCCTTCCTTGAGGGTAAGCCATGCGAGCAGCCGGTTGCGGGGCATATCCTCGCGCCCATGCTTGACCAGCCACCAGCCAAGCCGTGCCTGGTGCCGCAGAAGCGCGTAGAGCAACTCCAGAATTTGTCCACGTTCCTTGTCGCCGATAGTGCGTCGGGCACGGAACCAGGCCGAGACGACAGCATCCGCAGGGCGCGCAACACTATCGACTTCAGACATAAGATCGAGGGTAGCTTGCAGACAGGCGGAAGGGGTCACGGAACGATGATCAGGCTGAAAAACGACACCATAGGGGACGGACCTGCGCATGACCATTGCTCGCGCGTGCCGGCCTGCCGCCAGCGACACTACGCCGCCCATGGCGAGATCACATCCCAGCCATCGGTTGGCGCCGGCTCGCGACCCGCCAAGCGAAACGACTTTGCTCCCGTTGCCCCGTATCAGGATTCAATTTGCTTGGTGATCCTCCATCCCTAGGGCAAACTTGCGGTGGGGCTGCAGGAGGTGAAATGAGAGCACGCGCAGCTACGCTCGGGGATCTCGAGGATGTCTTTCATGGCCTGTCCAAGCGGATGTCGGACGAATACGCGGCGGCCGGCAAGGACAGCAAGATCGCCTACGACAATCTGATGATGAATTTGAAGGAAGGCCGGGCGCACGCGCTTGTCGAGGGCGAGAAGGCCGTGGCGATCATCGCCTGGCATGAGAACAGCGATGCCGCCGATACGCTGTTTGCCGCGCAGGAGGATTTCTTCCGCGCCTCGACCGTGCGTTTCTGCAAGCGGCATATAAGGCAGATCCAGGCGCTGGCCGGCAACCTTCCCGTCCATTCGCGCAGTTGGCTCCAGGGACCTGATGTCGCCCGGTGGTTCGGCGTCATCGGCTATGTCGAGCACGGCCGGGAGAGCGGCGCCAACCTGTACGAACTGCCGCCGGCTCGCCTCGGCTAAGGAACCCTGGCGGCAGTGTTCCTACCTGCCGCCAACGCCGACGGCATCTCGCCATCGTCCGGGCAAATTCATCGATGCGGGTCACCGTCTTCGGCTCCCAATCGCTTTAACGCGGCGGCCTTGCGAATTGCACGCCCAGCCGCCTTACGGGCTGCCTCAGCAAGCGGCTTGCGCAGAGCGACGATTGGCGGGATGGTGCTGGAGGGCAACCGGGGGCAAACCGGCAAGCCGAGATCGATATGGCTGCTGAAAAATGTCGCGAGCCTGCTTCGCCTTTCTTACCTTTGTTGCCTTGCTGACCCCGGTAGAGGCAAGCGAGCGTAAGTCCCATCTGCTCGACCGTTCCAACCTGCCGATCGCATACTTTCGCGAATCGGATATCGTGACCGCATACACGACCGCCATGGCGCGCTTCCGTCTGCGGTTCGCGGGGCTTGCCGGCGAAACCAATCTTGCGATCCCTCTCGAACCATCGCTGTTGCGGGCGGAATTCCGCGCACGTACATGGCGCTCGGCGGACGGCAGCTTGTTGCAAGGCTTCGCCGGCAAGGGCGGCTTCCGGTTGACTATCGGTAACTGCCTGGCGCGTATTTGCGCAGCCAGCGAATGCAGTGACGCCGGTTGGCCGATGTACGCCTGCAGCGACGGACGCAAGCGCAAGATCTCCGTCACGGACTTTGTGACGGCAAGGTTCGATGGCATCCCCTATCGTCGATTGAGCGCCCCACCTTCACAGGAATGATGGCGCAAGGCGCTTCTTGCCGAGGCAGGTGTTCAGCAAGGCCGCATTCCCTTACCGCACCGCAAACGCAGCCTGCACCGCACGATTGACCGTTACCGGCAGGATCGACATGTGGTTTTCGCCGGCGTGCAATTCGAAACTCGCGCGCATCCCCGGCAATGCGTCGAGGCGCTCGGCCATTGCCCGCGCGAATTCGTCAGTGCGGGTCAGCTTCTTCTGCAGCAGGCGTTTTTCCTCGTCTTGCGCCCCTATCTGGAACGGCGCCAGCTTCTCGGTCTCGTACTCGCCGGCCGACAGGATCACGTCGGCCTGCAGGCCATCGGGGACAGCCGTCTCGAAAGGCTCGAGAAAACGGTCGATGGCGCGGTCCTCCCAATAGATGGCGGGGCTGGCGGCGATGAAGGTGCGGAACGAAAGCGGGCGCGTGAACAGCGCGTAGAGCGCGAACAGGCCGCCGAAGGAATGGCCATAAAGCGCCTGTCGCTTCTCGTCGATCCTGGTCCGGCCGGCGACCCACGGCTTCAGCTCATCCTCGATGAAGGTCAGAAAATCTCCTGCCCCGCCGGTCCTTACCTCAGGCGTGCCGTCGTAGAAGGGCGGATAGGTCTTGCCGGGCGGCGGACCGAGGTCCCATGAGCGGCGCAGCGGGTCATAGGCGCCCTCGCCGGGATAGCCTATGGCGACGATGACGCCCCAGCCGACATTGGTGCCCAAGGGATAGAAGGCTTGTGCGCGCATGGCGTCGACCGCCGTGCCGATGACCGCATTGCCGTCGGTCATGTAGAGCACCGGCCAGCCGGCCTCCGGCGCCGGCTCGGATGGTATATGAATGAACACCCGCCAGGGATCTCCACCTCCCGCCGACGGAAGGTCATGGACGGTGGTATCGGCGATCAGGGCGGGCGTCGCCATCGACTTGGGCATGGATATCTCCAAAGGGCAAAAAGTCAGCTGCGGCGCAAGAGCCACATCAACACCGGGCCGCCGATCAGCGTGGCGACGATGCCGGCCGGGATCTGACGCGGGAAGATGGCGGTGCGGCCGATCCAGTCGGCGCAGACCATGATCAGCGCGCCGACGAGCACCGCGCCGATCGCTTGCGGCAACGCGCGCGACAGGCCGAGGCGGCGCGCAAGGTGCGGCGCCATCAGGCCGATGAAGGTCAGCGGCCCGACCACGAGCGTCGGGGCGGCGGTGAGTGCGGCAACCATGAAGAGCACCAGCAGCCGCGTTGCCCGCAGGTTCACACCAAGGCTTTGCACCGCGGCGGAGCCGAGCGGCAACATGTCCAGCCAGCGCATGAAGAGTGGCGACGCCAGGAACAGGCAAAGGGCAACCGTCGAGGTGAAGAAGGCCGAACCCGCGTCGACGCCATAGGTCGAGCCGGTGAGCCAGTTGAGCAGAAGCATGGCGCGCGGGTCGCCGGTGGCGGTGAGCACCAGGATCAGCGCGTCGAACAGCGCGGTCAGCGCGACGCCGGCCAGCAGCAGCCGTTCCGGCGCGTAGGCTGCACGGCGGCCGATTGCCAGCGTCACCAGCAAGGCGGCGAAGGCGCCGATGGTTGCGGCCACGGTCTGGACGGAGCGGCCGGCATCGGAAAGCGAAAACAGCGCCACCATCATGCCGAGCGCGGCACCGGCGCTGACGCCAAGCACTTCGGGGCTGGCCATCGGGTTGCCGGTCAGCCGCTGCATCATCAGCCCGGCCAGCGCCAGCATGGCGCCGGCGGCAAGGGCGGCACACACCCGGGGCAGCCGCCAGGACAGCAAGGGCTGCAGCTGATCGCCGGAGGCGAATGTCCAGCCATGCGGCCCGGGTGCGTAGAGCAAGGCCAATGCGAGCAGTAGAAGCAGCAGGCCGCCGATCGCTGCGAGCACGAGGCCCGAGCGACCAGCGCGTGGCAGATGCTGTGACCCGAGCGCTGGCGTTTCCAGCCCGAGCGCCAGGCGCGGCAGCAGCCAGAGCAACAGCGGTGCGCCGAGAAGCGCCGTCATCGCGCCGGTCGGCAGAAGATCGCCCTGCGGCCCGGTCGCGACCTGCGCGCCCTGGTCGGCGGCCCAAAGCAAGGCGGCGCCGATGAGCGGCGCCATCACCAATTGCTGGCCAAGCCGACGGGCGCCGCCGATGCGGGCAAGGGTCGCTGCGGCGAGGCCGACGAAGCCGATGACGCCGACGGCGGCAACGACAAAGGCGATGAGCGCGACCGCCGCCGCCAGTCCGGCGAAGCGATAGGCGCCGAGCGGAACGCCCAGGCTGCGCGCGCCTTCATCGTCGAGGCCAAGCAAGGTCAGCGGCCGCACCATCAGGCCGATCAGCAGCGCGGCGGCGCCCAGGCGCGGCAACAGCCATAGCGCCGTCGACCAGTCCTGCTGGCCGAGCGACCCGGCGCCCCAGATGAACAGGCTGGCCAGCCATTCATGCCGCATCACCACCAGGGCGGCCCCGATGGCGCCGGCATAGAGGCTGACGACAAGCCCGGCGAGCACCACCGAAAGCGGCGACAGGCCCTTGTGCCAGGACAGCGCGAAGACCGCGGCAAGGGCTGTGAACGCGCCGATGAGCGCCACCCATTCGCGGCCGTAGGCAAGCAGCGACGGCGCAAGCAGCGTCGCCAGCGCTAGCGCCAGATAGGCACCGGCCGAGACGCCGACGGTTTCCGGCGAGGCAAGCGGGTTGCGCAGGACCTGCTGCAGCACCGTCCCGGCCAGACCGAGGGCAGCGCCGCTGAGAAGGCTGACGGCAAGCCTGGGCAGGAAGGCGTAATGGACGAGCACCTGCCGCATGTCGCCGATATCGGGGCCGGCGAGTGCATCGAGCCAGAGCGCCGGCGGCAATTGCACAGACATGTTGGAGAGGGTCGCGGCAGCGGCGGCGCCAAAAAGCACGACGCAAAGCAGGATCGCGCCCAAGGGATATCGGCCTGATAGGCGAGATGACGACGCCCGAGCGGGGACAAGGCTGGTGTCGTCGGACGAGATTACTTGCTGTTCAGCCACCGGCGCGCTCCGCTGTCAGCGCCTCGGCCAGCAGCCTGGCAAAGCGGCTCGCCGACGGCAGCGTGCCGAACATCAGCACCGGGGGCAAACGCATGATCGAGCGGTTGCGCACGAAAGGCATGGCGTTCCAGACCGGGCTTTGCGTCAGCGTGCTGCCCGCTCCTTCGGGCAAGGGTTCGAGATAGGCAAGGCGCGCGTCGTCCGACGTCGCCAGCCCGTCGATGCCGACGGTCGCAAATCCCCAGTAATTGGTCTCGCCTGTCCAGGCGTTGCGGATGCCGATACGGTCGAACACCGCCTGAAACAGGCTCTTTTCCCCATAGACGCGGACATTGCGCGGATCGAGGAAGTTGACGATGTAGACCGGCCGCGCCGAAAGCGGCGCCAATTGCCGCCTGACATCCGAGAAATACGTCTCCGTCGCCGCGATCAGCGCTTCGCCTTCGCTTTCCCTGCCGACGAGGGTGGCCAGTTGCCGGGTCGCCTCGATGGCGCGCCGATAAGGCTGGCCGTCTGGCGTATAGATGCCGATCGTCGTCACCGGCGCCACGCGTTCGAGCTGCGGCTTGATGCCGTCGAGATAGGGAATAGAGAGGATGATGTCGGGACGAAGCTGCTGCAGGAATTCGAGGTTGGGTTCTAGGATCGTGCCTATATCGGCAACCTCGGGCGGCAGCGGCGGCTCGACCACCCACTTCTCCCAGACTTCGCGGTCGGCTACAGCGACCGGCGTGACGCCGAGCATGAGCAAGGTTTCCGCCAGTCCGTCGTCCAGGCAGATGATACGTAGCGGCTTTGCCTCGGCTGGTCGCGACATGATGGCAGCCAGGGGCAGCCCGAACAGCGCGAGCGCGCCGCGCCGGGTCATCCAACCGCGCGAACGATAGCCTGTCCCCGCAGGACTGGTCTGCTGGTCTGTTTCCAATTTGGCGTGCCTGTTCGCGAACTCCGGCCTCGAGCGGCCCATGCCGGTTGACTATAAAACATGACTTTCATAGTCAAGATTGAAGATGCAGCCGGAAGCCAACAATCCACCTGGCTGGGCGCTGCGACTCCCCGCCGCAGCGCTCGGCGCACGCCGGCGCCGAGTTGATCGGCGCCATCTTCTTTTCCCCGAGACCACGGTCCATATGGAATGGGATGGCGGCGTACCGTCCGAGCACGGACGCGTGTTGCATTCGAGCCAGGTGTCCGAAAAAACGGTGACAAGCGCCGCCGGAACGTGTTGAAGATGACGGCCAACGCATAGAGGGGCGTGCGATCGGGTTGCACTGGACAAGTGTTGATGGTTTGTTGCCCGTCAGCGGAGAACGAGTGATGCGAGAATCGATCGGTCAAGACGAATACGGGTCGGCGAACCCCTTCGACCCGGATGACCTGCCCAATCTGAACGCGATCGGGCCGGGAATCGGCAACAATGATTTCGAGAAATACGCGGTCGCCGTGATCATCGTCTTTGGCGCCCTGATCATCGGCGGGCTGATGGCCGCGTCGATGACTTTTGGCCATCGCAACGGGTTCCTCTTCGCGCTGGGCGGCGCAACATCGGCCTGGATTTCAGGAAATGCGCTGCTGCTCGACAGGCCGCGCATCTATGCGCTGTTCGTCGGTATCGCGGCGCTGATGCTGATCGCATCGACCATAACGCTGGTTACCTGACGGCCCCTGCGAGGCCTTGAACCGGCGCCCGTCCAGGGGGCCGTCCGGGTATCAATATCCCAGCGCCTCGCCTGAGGCCGCGCGGCTGTCGATGGCGCCGTTGTAGCGGGCGCCCCCACCCTTCTCGATCTCGCCCAAGCTGTTGCCGCCGACGAGAATGCCCGCCGCCTTGCCCCAGGTCTGGTCGCCGAGATCGAGGTGGTAGCCCATGCCGGCCAGCAGCTTTTCGGTATCGGGCGAAAGTCCGAACGGCTCGACATAGATCTTGTCCGGCAGCCATTGGTGGTGGATGCGCGGCGCGTCGATCGCCTCCTGAATGTTCATGCCGTGGTCGACGACGTTGACGATGGCCTCCAGCGTGATGGTGATGATGCGCGAACCGCCCGGGCTGCCGATGACCATGAACGGCTTGCCGTCCCTGGCGACGATGGTCGGGCTCATCGATGACAGCGGCGTTTTCTTCGGCTGGATGGCGTTGGCCTCGCCCTGGACCAGCCCGTAGAGGTTGGGCACGCCGGGTTTTTGGGTGAAATCGTCCATCTCGTTGTTGAGCAGGATGCCGGTGCCGTCGGCGACGACGCCGGCGCCGAACGAACCGTTCAGCGTGTAGGTGACCGCCACCGCGTTGCCGTCATTGTCGATGATCGAATAATGGGTGGTCTCCTTCGATTCGCCGAAACCCTTGGGCATCAAGTCTTGTGACACGCCGGCCCGGAACGGATCGATCTTGCCGCGGATGTCTTTCGCATAGTTCTTGTCGAGCAGCTTCGAGACCGGATTGTCGACGAAATCGGGATCGCCGAGGGCCGAGTTGCGGTCGACATAGGCATGCCGCATGGCCTCGACCATGACATGCACCGTCTCGGCCGAGCCGGCGCCGAGATAGGACAGCGGATATCCTTCGAGGATGTTGAGGATTTCGCAGATGATGACGCCACCGGAGCTCGGCGGCGGCGAGGAGATGATCTCGTAGCCCCGATAGGAACAGGTCACCGGCTTCAACTCACGCACGGCATACTGCTCGAAATCGGACTTGGCCAGGATGCCGCCCTTGGCGCCGCTTGCCTTGACGATGGCGTCGGCGATGGCGCCCTTGTAAAAGGCATCGGCGCCCTTCTCCGAGATCGCAGAAAGCGAGGCGGCGAGATCTGGCTGCACCAGCCGCTCGCCGATGCCATAAGGCTTGCCGTCGGGTTTGAGGAAGATGGCGGCGGCGGCGGGATCCTTCGCCAGCCGGTCGGCGTTGCCGGCAAACGAGGCGGCATCACCCTGATCGAACACAAACCCATCCTTGGCGTAGGCGATAGCCGGCGCCATCAGGTCCTGCCGCGCCAGCGTGCCGTATTTTTCGCGCGCCATCTCGAAGCCCGCCACCGAACCCGGCACGCCGACCGCGAGGTAACCGTCGAGGCTCGCACCCTTCACCGGGTTGCCATCCTTGTCGAGATACATGGTTTTCGTCGCGGCGAGCGGCGCGCGCTCGCGAAAATCGAGGAAGGTGGATTTGCCGTCCTTGAAGCGGATGGTCATGAAGCCGCCGCCGCCGATATTGCCGGCGTTGGGATAGACGACGGCGAGCGCATAGCCGACGGCGACCGCCGCATCGACGGCGTTGCCGCCCTTCTTCAGCACCTCGACGCCGACTTCCGAGGCCAGATGCTGGGCGGTGACCACCATGCCGTGCTCGCCCTTGGCGGGCGCTGGCGACGCGGCAAAGGCGATTGCCGACGGCGTGAGGGCAATTGCGAGCGAAAGAGTGACGCCAATCAGCGTCCGGCGGGTCAAGGGCATGGCGGTACTCCCGGCGTTGCGTGCGCCTAGGAAAGACCCTGCCGGCGAAGCTGTCCACCACCAATGGCGGTGGCCCAGATCAAATAGGGCGTCAGGCACATCACACGATGCCGCCGCTGCCGCCGGCAACCGCCGGGCGTTCCGCCGCAACCTTGGCGCGGTAGCCAGCTTCGCGATAGGCGGCGACGGGATCGACGGCGCCGCCGGTGTTCAGCCGCGCCATGGCCAGGATCGGCTCGACATCTGTGCGATAGGCCGCCTTCAACGTCTGCGTCGCCATCAGCGCGTCATTGCCGTCCTGGAAGCCTTCGAGCGCCTTGCGGTCGACCAGCAACGCCTGCGCATAGGCGCGCTGCACCTCGACCGCCGACAGCATCAGGCTTTCGATCGGATCGGTGACATTGTGGCTCTGGTCGAGCATGTGGGCCGGGTCGAAACCCTCGACGCCCGACAGTTCGACGTCGACCAATTCGTTGAAGACGAGGAATAGCCGGTAGGGATCGATGGAGCCCGCATCGAGGTCGTCGTCGCCATATTTGGAATCGTTGAAGTGGAAGCCACCGAGTTTTTTGAACTGGATCAACCGCGATACGATCATCTCGATGTTGACGTTGGGCGCATGGTGACCGAGGTCCACCAGGCAGAACGCCTTGTCACCCAATTCCTTGGCGATGAGGTAGTTGGTGCCCCAGTCCTGCACGACCGTCGAATAGAAGGCCGGCTCATACATCTTGTGCTCGGTGAACAGCTTCCAGTCGGCGGGCAGTCCGGCATAGACCTCCCTCATGGCTTCGAGGTAGCGCTCGAAGGCCTTCGCGAAATTGACCTGGCCGGGAAAATTCGAGCCGTCGCCGATCCACACCGTCAACGCCTTGGAGCCGAGCGTCCTGCCGATCTCGATGCATTCGAGATTGTGCTCGACCGCTTGCCGGCGGGTGCCGGCATCGGCATGCGACAGTGAGCCGAATTTGTAGGACAGCTTCTGGTCCCTGGCGTCGGAGAAGGTGTTGGAATTCATGGCGTCGAAGCCGAGGCCGAAGCGTGAGGCCGCCTGCTTCAGCCGGTTCGGATCGGCCTTGTCCCACGGAATATGTAGCGAGACGGTCGGCGTCGCCCGCGTCAACTGGCTGATGACGGCGCAATCCTCGATCTTGTCGAAGATATCGCGCGGCTCGCCTGCGCCGGGGAACCGGGCAAAGCGGGTGCCCCCGGTGCCGACGCCCCAGGACGGGATGGCCACGGCGAATTTCTCGACTTTGGCGCGGATGAAGTCGATGGCGATGCCGCGACGTTCAAGGCGTTCGCCGAGCGAGGCATAGTCGCGCTCGAGGCCGGCCTTGCGGGCGGCGTTGCTCTTTTCGATGACGTCGGCGGAGATGATCAATTCGGACAATGCACTTCCTCCCAAGACTACGTTCGGCTGGCGCCGCCCCTCATCCGCCCTTCGGGCACCTTCTGCCCGTAAAACGGAAGGGAAGCGCGCCTAGCGCGTAAAACTTTGCGCGTTGCCGGCGTCGACGTTGATGATGTTGCCGGTCGACTTGGCCGACATGTCGGAGGCAAAGAAATAGATCGCCTCGGCGATGTCTTCGGGAAACACCGAACGCTTCAGCATCGAGCGCGAGCGGTAATGCTCCTCGAGGTCGTCGGTCGACATCTTGTAGGCGGCGGCGCGCTGTTCCTTCCACTCGCCGGTCCAGATCTTCGAGCCGCGCAATACGGCATCCGGATTGACGACATTCACCCGGATCTGCGCCTCCGCGCCTTCCAGCGCCAGACAGCGCGCGAGATGGATCTCCGCCGCCTTGGCAGTGCAATAGGCGGCCGCGTTGGGCGAGGCGGCAAGGCCGTTCTTGGAGGCGACGAAGACGACGTTACCGCCGATCTTCTGCACTCGGAACAGCCGGAACGCTTCCCGCGAGACCAGGAAATAGCCGGTCGACAGTATGTCCATGTTCTTGTTCCACAGCGCCAGCGTGGTTTCCTCGATCGGCGCCGAGGAGGCGAGCCCCGCATTGGAGACCAGGATGTCGATGCCGCCGAACTCGACCGCCGTCTCGGCAAAGCCGGAGACGACCTGGTCCTCGGAGGTGACGTTGATGACCACCGGGCGGACGAAATCCTTGCCATAGGCCTTGGCCAGTTCCTCATTGGCGCTGGCCAGTGCCGCCTCGTCGATGTCGGCCAGCACCACGCAGGCGCCTTCACGCAGCAGCCGGTTGGCGGTCGCGCGGCCGATGCCGCCGGCGCCGCCGGTGACCAGCGCGATCTGGCCGGCAAGCGACTTCGGCTTCGGCATGCGCTGCAGCTTCAGGTCCTCGAGCAGCCAGTACTCGATGTCGAAGGCTTCCTGGGCCGGCAGGCCGACATAGGAGGAGACGGTCGAGGCGCCGCGCATGACATTGATGGCGTTGACATAGAACTCGCCGGAGATGCGCGCGGTCGCCTTGTCGCCGGCGAAGGTGAACATGCCGACGCCGGGCATCAGGTAGACCACCGCGTTCGGGTCGCGGATGGCGGGCGAGTCCGGATGCTTGCAGCTGTCGTAATAGGCCTGATAGCCGACACGATATTCGGCGACGTCGTCGGCGAGGCGCGCGATCACCGCATCGACATCAGGCTTGGCCGGATCGAACTCGATGACCAGCGGCCGGATCTTGGTGCGCAGGAAATGGTCCGGGCATGAGGTGCCAAGTGCGGCCAGCGGCCTCAGATCCCTGGAATTGACGAATTCGAGCACGGCGGGTGAATCGTCGAAGTGGCCGAGCTTGTGGCTCTTTTCCGAGATCAGGCCGCGAATCCTGGGCATCAGCTTCGCCGCGATGGCCCGGCGCTTGGTGGCATCGAGCGACTTGACCACTTCGCCGCCGAAGATGGCCACTCCCTCGGAGCGGCGCTCGAACCACTCGATCGCCTGATTGATCACCGAGATCGTCGTCTCGTAGCATTCCTTAGGCGTGTCGCCCCAGGTGAACAGGCCGTGGCTTTCGAGGATGACGCCTTTCGCGGTGGGGTTCTCGAGGCAGAACTTCTCCAGCCAAAGGCCAAGTTCGAAGCCCGGCCGCTTCCACGGCAGCCAGCCGATGGCGTCGCCGAAGATTTCCTTGGTCAGCGCCCTGGAATCCTTCGCCGCGGCAATGGCGATGATGGCGTCGGGATGCATGTGGTCGACGAAAGGCTTCGGCACATAGGCGTGCAGCGGCGTGTCGATCGAGGCCGCGCGCGGATTGAGGTTGAAGGTGCAGTGGGGCAGATATCCCACCATCTCGTCCTCATGTTCGACGCCGCGATAAAGGCCTTTCAGCGCGCGCAACTTGTCCATGTAGAGGGTGGCGAAACCGTCAAGCTTGATCGAGGCGCTGTCGCCACCTGAGCCCTTGACCCACAGCACCTCGACAATCTCGCCCGAGAGCGGGTCCTTCTGCCGGATCTTGGAAGAGGTGTTGCCGCCACCATAATTGGTGACGCGCTTGTCGGAACCCAGCGTGTTCGAGCGATAGACCAGAAGCTCTGGATCGCTCATCCCCTTGGCCTTCGCATCATCCCAAAGATTGGCGAGGCGCGAGCCGGAGCGCTTGTCGAGCATGGATATCCTCCCTGGGACGCAAAAAGGCGCAGTCCATTTTGGCGGGAATGTCTACGTAAGCGCCTTGCTTGTCAATCACAAACGATCAATATCGATCATATTGCACTGCACAATGAAATTATATGATCGGAAATGATTGACACTGCTCGTTTTGAGTGCCTAGATGGCCAGGCAGGGAGGAACCATGCACGAAAAAGAGCGCCACAGGATCATTCTGTCTGCCGTCCAGGAAAAGCCTGTGGTGACGGTGCAGGAAATGGTCGACCTGACGGAGTCCTCCGAGGCGACGATCCGGCGCGACATCGCTGCTCTGCATGTCCAGAAGCGCCTGCGCCGGGTGCGCGGTGGCGCCGAGGCAATCTCGCCGCCACAGTTCATCGGCCTGGCTGGCCGGCCCTTTTCCGTCAACGAAACGATCAATGCTTCGCAGAAGCGGGCGATCGCTCGCGAAGCGGTCGAATTGTGCGGGGATGGCGAGCCGATCATCATCAATGGTGGCACCACCACCTTCCAAATGGTGCATTTCCTGACCGGCCGCCGTATGCCGATCTTCACCAATTCGTTCCCGATCGCTGAGCACCTGCTCAAGCATTCCAAGAACACGGTGATGCTGTCGGGCGGCACCATCTACCGCGAGCAGAACATCATCCTTTCGCCCTTCGACAATGACGTGACGCGCAATTTCTATGCGCGCCGCATGTTCATGGGCGCGCAGGGGCTTGGGCCACTCGGGCTGATGGAAGGCGATCCGCTGCTGATCCAGGCGGAGCAAAAGCTGATCGACCAGGCCGACGAGCTGGTGGTGCTGGTCGATTCCTCGAAATTCCGCAAACGCTCCAGCCTGATCCTGTGCGGCCTGTCGCGCATCGCCACCGTCATCACCGATGACGGCATCGAGGATCGCGAGGCCAAGATGCTGGAAACCGCCGGCGTGACGCTGATCGTCGCCCGCAAGTCGGCAAAGGAAGAATCTTCACTGCAGGCCTGAGACGCGCCCGCAGCGGTGATGGAATGCAACGCAAAAAGGGAGGATATACGATGAGCTTTCTGAAGAAATTGATGGTGACGGCCGCGTTCTCGGCCGCCATGTTCGTGAATGCCGCCTATGCCGAGAACGTCAAGATCGCGCTGGTGGTGAAGTCGCTCGGCAACGGCTTCTTCGATGCCGCCAACAAGGGCGCCGAAGAGGCGGCCAAGGAACTCGGCGATGTCGACATCATCTACACCGGCCCGACCAAGGCGACCGCCGAAGCGCAGATCGAAGTGGTCAACTCGCTGATCGCCCAGAAGGTCAATGCAATCGCGATTTCGGCCAATGACGCCGACGCGCTGGTACCGGTGCTGAAGAAGGCCATGGAGCGCGGCATCACCGTCATCTCCTGGGATTCGGGCGTCGCCAAGGAAGGTCGCCAGCTTCACCTCAACCCGTCCGACACCGGCCTGATCGGCGAGACCATCATCAAGCTCGCCGCCGACTATCTGCCGGAAGGCGGCGACGTCGCCATCCTGTCGGCCTCGTCGACCGCCACCAACCAGAACGCCTGGATCGACGCGGCCAAGAAGATCCTGCCGGAGAAGTTCCCCAAGATCAAACTGGTCGCGACCGTCTATGGCGATGATGACTCCGCAAAAAGCACGGACGAGGCCAAGGGCTTGTTGAAGTCCTATCCTAACCTCAAGGCGATCATCGCGCCGACCACCGTCGGCGTCGTTGCCGCCGCCCAGGTCGTCACCGACGAGAACCTGATCGGCAAGGTCAATGTCACCGGCTTGGCGCTGCCGTCGGAGTTCAAGAAGTTCATCGACAACGGCGCCAGCCAGGCGGTTGCGCTCTGGAACCCGATCGACCTCGGCTACTCCGCCGTCTACCTCGCCCACGACCTGGCGGTGAAGAAGGAAGAGGCCAAGCCCGGCGCGACGCTGTCGATCGGCCGCGTCGGCAAGGTCACGCTCGACGACACCAACTCGGCTGCGATGGCTCCGCCCTTCCAGTTCGACAAGAGCAACATCGAGAAGTTCTCCAAGATCTATTGATCTCGGACGCTCTCAAGCTGTCGCGGCGGGGCTCACGTCCCGCCGCGACTTTAAACGGACCTTGTTTCAGGGCTTGATACGACCATGGACACGACAGCCCAGCACAGCACGGTGAAGGAGGGACCAGCGGCCTCCACGCCACGCCTGACGCTGTCCGGCATCTCGAAGAGCTTTCCCGGCGTGCGCGCGCTGCACAATGTCAGCCTGTCGCTCTATCCCGGCCAGGTGACCGCATTGATCGGCGAAAACGGCGCCGGCAAGTCGACGCTGGTCAAGATCATGACCGGCATCTACCAGCCGGACGCCGGCACGATCAGCATCGACGGCCAGGCGGTCACCTTGCCTAGCGCGCATGCCGCCTTCGGCCATGGCGTCACCGCCATCCATCAGGAAACCGTGCTGTTCGACGACCTGACGGTCGCTGAAAACATCTTTCTCGGCCATGCGCCGCGCTCGCGCTTCGGTACCATCGACTGGCGCACGATGCGCAAGAATGCCCGCGAAGTGCTGGACACCATGCATGCCGGCCATATCGACGCCGACGCGCGGCTGAAGGACCTCGGCATCGCCAACAAGCATCTGGTCGCCGTGGCGCGCGCCATGTCGATCGACGCCCAGATCGTCATCATGGACGAGCCGACCGCCGCGCTCTCGATGAAGGAGATCGAGGAGTTGTTCCTGCTGATCGAGTTCCTCAAGAGCGAAGGCAAGGCGATCCTGTTCATCAGCCACAAGTTCGACGAGATCTACCGCATCGCCGAACGCTACACGGTGTTCCGCGACGGCGAGATGGTCGGTGAAGGCCTGATCAGGGATGCCGGCCAGAGCCAGATCGTGCGCATGATGGTTGGCCGTTCGGTCGATCATATATTCCCGCAGCGCAAGGCCGAGATCGGCGCGCCGGTGCTTTCCGTCGCCGGCCTGTCGCATCCGACCGAGTTCCACGACATCGGCTTCGAACTGCACAAGGGCGAGATCCTCGGCTTCTATGGCCTTGTCGGCGCCGGGCGCTCAGAGATGATGCAGGCGATATCGGGCATCACCCGCACGTCAGGCGGCACGATCACGCTGGACGGCAAGGTGATCGCGCCGAAATCGGCGGCTGACTCGATCGAGGCCGGCATCGTCTATGTGCCGGAAGAACGCGGCAAGCAGGGCGTGGTGATCGGCCTGCCGATCTTCCAGAACGTCTCGCTGCCGTCGCTCAAGCGCACATCCAAGTCAGGCTTGCTGCGGCTGTCGGAAGAATTTTCGCTTGCCCGCTCCTACACCGAGCGCCTCGATCTGCGCGCGTCCTCGCTCAGCCAGGATGTCGGCACGCTGTCGGGCGGCAACCAGCAGAAGATCGTCATCGCCAAATGGCTGGCGACCGCGCCAAAAGTAATCATCCTGGACGAACCTACCAAGGGCATCGACATCGGCTCCAAGGCCGCCGTGCACGGCTTCATGGCCGAACTGGTGGCGCAAGGCCTGTCAGTGATCATGGTGTCGTCGGAACTGCCGGAGATTCTCGGCATGTCGGACCGGGTCGTGGTCATGCGTGAGGGTCTTGTCGCGGCGGTCTATGACAACAAGGACCTGGACGCCGAAACGCTGGTGCGGACGGCAGCGGGGATCGCGGCATGAAGGCTTTCCTGAAATACCGCGAAATCTGGCTGGCTGCCGCCATCATCGCGCTGATCGGACTGATCTCGACGCGTTTTCCCGCCTTTGCCGACCCCGGCAATCTGCGGCAGGTGTTCAACGACACCTCGATCTTGATGATCCTGGCGCTCGGCCAGATGGTCGTCATCCTGACCCGGTCGATCGACCTGTCGATGGCCTCGAACCTCTGCTTCACCGGCATGGTGGTGGCGATGCTGAACGCCGCGCATCCGGCAATCCCGATCCCCCTGCTGATCGTCATTGCGCTGCTGGTCGGGCTGGTGCTGGGCGCCATCAACGGCTTGCTGGTGTGGCGACTGAACATCCCTTCCATCGTGGTGACATTGGGCACGCTCACCATCTATCGCGGCGCCACCTTCGTGCTGTCCGGCGGCGCCTGGGTGAATGCCGACAAGATGAGCCCTGACTTCATCGGCTTCCAGCGCGCGGCGTTTCTCGGCATTCCGGTGCTGTCGTGGATCGCCATCCTGGTCATCGCGCTGTTCTTCGTGTTGATGACGCGCACCGCGCTCGGCCGCTCGATCTACGCCATCGGCGTCAATCCAACGGCGTCGGTCTATACCGGCATCGATGTCGGCCGGACGAAATTCATCGTCTTCTGCATCTCCGGCATGATCGGCGGCCTTGCCGGCTATCTCTGGATCTCGCGCTACGTCATTGCCTCGGTCGAGGTCGCCAACGGCTACGAGCTCAACATCATCGCCGCCTGCGTCATCGGCGGTATCTCGATCGCCGGCGGCATCGGCTCGGTCGGCGGCGCGGTGCTGGGGGCGCTGTTCCTCGGCATCATTTCCAACGCGCTGCCGGT
Organism: Mesorhizobium erdmanii; assembly: GCF_013170725.1. NCBI lineage: Bacteria > Pseudomonadati > Pseudomonadota > Alphaproteobacteria > Hyphomicrobiales > Phyllobacteriaceae > Mesorhizobium > Mesorhizobium erdmanii. Next base: position 6,498,004 of record NZ_CP033361.1, read on the forward strand.
CATCAACATCTCGCCCTTCTGGCAGATGGCGATTTCGGGGAGCGCCATCATTCTCGCCGTCGTGCTGAATGCTCGTGGCGAACGCCAGCAAGGCCGCATCATCCTAAGAAAAGTGGAGGCGTTGACATGACCGACATCCCTGCCCCACGCCATGTTCCCGACCGGCTCGACAAACCGCTGCGCTCGGCCATCTACTCGTGGGAGGCGCTGCTGGTCGTGGTGGCCGCCGCCATCTTCGCCATCAACAGCTTTGCCTCGCCCTATTTCCTCGACCCCTATTCGCTGTCGGACCTGACTTTCAATTTCACCGAGAAGGGCCTGATCGCCTTTGCCATGGCACTGTTGATCATTTCCGGCGAGATCGACCTGTCTGTGGCCGCAATCATAGCGCTCGCCTCGACCATGATGGGCATGGCGGTGCAGGCGGGTGTAGGCACGCCGGAACTGGTGGCGATCGGCATCGTCGTCGGGCTCGGCTGCGGCGCCTTCAACGGACTGCTGGTGACAAGGCTCGGCCTGCCCTCCATCGTCGTTACCATCGGCACGATGAGCCTGTTCCGCGGCATCGCCTTCATCATCCTCGGCGACCAGGCCTACAAGGGTTATCCCGAAAGCTTCGCTTTCTTCGGCCAGGGCTATGTCTGGTGGGTGGTGTCGTTCGAGCTGGTGCTCTTCCTCGCTGCAGCCGTCGTCTACTGGTTCCTGTTGCACCGCACGAGTTTCGGCCGCCGCGTCTTTGCCATCGGCAACAATCCGGTGGCGGCGCAGTTTTCGGGCGTGCGCGTCGGCCGTATCAAATTCATCCTGTTCTGCCTGACCGGGTTAATGTCGGGCATCGCCTCGGTGCTGATCACCTCGCGGCTCGGCTCGACCCGCCCGTCGATCGCGCAGGGCTATGAGCTCGAAGTCATCACCATGGTGGTGCTCGGCGGGGTCAGCATTCTGGGTGGCGCCGGCAGCATTGTCGGCGTCGTACTCGCCGCCTTCATCATGGGGCTGGTGACTTTCGGGCTCGGCCTGCTCAACGTGCCTGGCATCGTCATGTCGATCTTCATCGGCCTGCTCTTGATCATCGTCATCGCGCTGCCGATCGTCTGGCGGCGGCTGCGTGGTAACAGCTGATGCCCGAGAAATATGCGTTCAAGATGCGGCTCAAGCCCGGCATGAAAGCCGAGTACAAAAAGCGCCACGACGAGATCTGGCCATCACTGGTCGAGTTGCTGAAGCAGGCCGGCGTTTCCGATTATTCCATCCATCTCGACGAGGAGACCAACATCCTGTTCGGCGTGCTGTGGCGGCGCGACGACCATGTCATGGGCGAGCTGCCGAAGCATCCGGTGATGCAGCGCTGGTGGGCTCACATGGCCGACATCATGGAGACGAAGCCGGACAACGAGCCGCTGGCCGTGTCCCTGGAAACCGTGTTCCATATGGCATGAGTGCTCCGCGCCATATCGCCGTCATCGATATCGGCAAGACCAATGCCAAGGTGGCGTTGGTCGACCTCGGCACGTTGAGCGAGGTGGCGTTGCGCCGCATGGCCAACGCGCCGGCGCGGCAGGCGCCCTACCCGCATCACGATGTCGAGGCGCTGTGGACCTTTATTCTCAACAGCCTTGCCGACCTCAACCGCGAGCAGCGCATCGACGCCATCTCGATCACCACCCACGGCGCGACCGGCGCGCTGGTCGACGCTTCGGGTGAACTCGTTTTGCCCGTCCTCGACTATGAGTTCGACGGCCCCGACAGGCTGGCTGCCGACTATGACGCGATCCGCCCGCCCTTCTCTGAAACCGGCACGCCGCGCCTGCCGCTCGGCCTCAATCTCGGCGCGCAGTTCTTCTGGCTTGAGAAGCGTTTTCCGGTGGAATTCGCCAGGGCCGCCGCGATGCTGATGTATGCGCAATACTGGGCGCTGCGGCTGACCGGCGTCGCCGCCAACGAGGTGACATCGCTTGGCTGCCACACCGATATGTGGAACCCTTGGGGCGACGATTTCTCATCAATGGTCGACAGTCTGGGCTGGCGTAGCCTGATGGCGCCGGTGCGGCCTGCCGGGGAGCGGCTTGGCCCTATCCTGCCGGTGCTTGCCGAGCGCACCGGCCTTGATCCGCAAACGCCTGTCTTCTGCGGCCTGCACGATTCCAACGCCTCGCTGCTGCCGCACCTTCTGTCCGACACGCCGCCCTTCTCCGTCGTATCGACCGGCACCTGGGTGGTGTCGATGGCTGTGGGTGGCAAGATGGTGGATCTCGATCCGGCGCGCGACACACTGGTCAATGTCAATGCGCTGGGCCATCCCGTGCCGTCGGCCCGCTTCATGGGTGGCCGCGAATTTTCCATGCTGACATCAGAAAGGCCGCTGGATTGCAGCGGCAGCGATGTGCTGGCGGTCCTGACAAGAAAGATGCTGCTGCTGCCGTCGACCCAGCAGGGATCGGGACCCTTCCCGCACCATGAAGCGACATGGCTTGACGCCGACGGCATCGGCAAGGGAGAGCGCTTCGCCGCCATCTCGTTCTATCTGGCGCTGATGACGGCGACCTGCCTCGACCTGATCGGCGCCGACGGCCCGACCATTGTCGAAGGTCCCTTCGCCCGCAACAGCCTGTTTGTCGGCATGCTGGCGGCGGCGACAATGCGCACCGTCATCGCTTCGGAAGCAGCCACGGGCACCAGCATCGGCGCGGCATTGCTGGCATCGGATCAATTTGCGATGCGTGGCAAGGGCGAGCGGCTCGAGCCGCCGGCGGATCCGGTCTGGGCCAGCTATGTCAGCGCGTGGCGTGCAGCGGTCGACACGCGGTCCTGATCACAAGATGCGCCTGCTAAAGACCGACAGGATTTGCGGTCCCGGCATCCTTATCCCTGGTAGACCAGCCCTTGCGGATCGATCTCCGGCTTGCGACCGGCGACGAGGTCGGTGATCAACTTCCCGGAACCGCAAGCCAGGGTCCAGCCAAGATGGCCGTGGCCGGTATCGAGATAGAGGTTGCTGTACTTCGCCCGGCCGAACACCGGGACGGAATTGGGCATCATCGGCCTCAGTCCTGCCCAGAGAAGCGCCTTCTTCTCGTCGAAGGCTCCGGGGAAAAGGTCTTTGCTGGTTTTCAGGATCGAGTTGAAGTCGCGCGGTTTGAAGGTGCGGTCAAAGCCGGTGAACTCCGCGGTCGACGACATCCTTAACCGGTTGCCGAGACGCGAATAGGCAAGAAGCTGATCTTCATCCGCCCCGCCCATGGTCGGCCCCCTGAACTCATCAAGCGGCACCGTCATCGTATAGCCCTTCACCGGATAGACCGGCAGGTCGATGCCGTAACGGCGGCCGAGCAGTCCGCTTTCCGGGCCCATGGAAATGACAACGGCATCAGCCGCCACCGGGCCGGCCGATGTCATGACGGCGCGAACCCTGTCGCCATCGATGTCGAGGCCAGTCACCGTTGTGCCGAACAGGAAATTGACGCCGAGCTTTTCAGCGGCGTAAGCGGCCAGCTTGTCGGCGAACTGCTTGGAATCGCCCGTCTGGTCTATCGGCGAATAGACGCCACCGGCAATTTTTTCCTTCACGGCGGCAAGGCCTGGCTCGAGCTCAACCAGACGCTCGCGGCCGACTATCTCGATCGGCAGGCCATGTTCCGCCAGGAAGCGGTAGTTGTCGGTGCCGGAGTCAAGGCTCTTCTGCGAGCGAAAGAAATAGATGATACCGCGTTTGCGTTCATCGTAGTGGATGCCGGTCTGCTCAGAAACGGCATTGATGCAATCGCGTGAATACAGAGCGAGCCGCAGTTTGACCCGCGTGTTGGCGCGCATGCGCGCCACGGTGCACTCACGCAGGAAGCGCAGGCTCCAGGCATAGAAATAGGGATCGAGGGTCGGCCTGACCTTGATGCCGAGTTCATGGTTCCAGAGCCCGCGAAGGAAGGTCTTCAACGCCGACGGAGAAGCCCAGGCGGTTGCATCGCCCGGCGAAACCAGGCCCGCATTCGACTGGCTGGTGCCGCGCGCCGCGGCCTCATGGCGTTCGATGACGGTCACCTCGTGCCCGTCGCTGGCAAGAAAATAAGCAGCCGCCGTGCCAACGACACCGGCTCCCAGCACCAATACCTTCATTCCGCCCCCACGGGATCAAACCGGGCGCCGCGCCACGCGTCGCGTCGACCTGTCCTCAATAGCGTTTCCCGGCAAGGCGTGCGAGCCCTTGGCCCAACAGCTCGCCGGTTCAGCCCCTCGCGGAGTTCTTGCCGGTCAGGATGCGCTCCCAGGCAAGCGCATCGGCAACGATCTGGTCGAGGTCGTCACGTTGCGGGGTCCAGCCGAGTTCGGCTCGCGCGAGATCCGAATTGGCGACCACCGCAGCCGCGTCGCCGGGACGCCGGTCGCCCATCTTGACCTCGAAATCGTGGCCAAAGGCGCGCCGAACGCTCTCAATCACTTCGAGCACCGAATAGCCGTGGCTGTAGCCGCAATTGGCGACAAGGCTCGGTCCCCCGGCGCGCAGCCGTTGCAGGGCCAAGCGATGCGCCGCCGCCAGGTCGCTGACATGGATATAATCACGCATGCAGGTGCCGTCGGGGGTCGGATAATCGGTGCCGAAGACCTGCATGAAGGGACGCTTGCCAAGCGCGGTCTCGCAGGCGACCTTGATCAGATGGGTGGCGCCCGGCGTCGATTGGCCAGTGCGGCCCTTCGGGTCGGCGCCGGCGACGTTGAAGTAGCGCAGCGCCGTATAGCGGATGTCATGCGCGAGGCCGGCATCGCGCAGCATCCATTCGCTCATCAGCTTGGACAGGCCATAGGGCGACTCCGGCGCCAGGCGGGCATCCTCGCGCACCGGCTCGAGCCCGGCGCCGCCATAGACGGCGGCGGTCGAGGAAAAGATGAAATGCGGCACACCCTCGCGCACCGCGGTTTCGATCAGCGTGCGCGTCTTCGAAGTGTTGTTCTCGTAGTAGGCGAGAGGATCGGCGACCGATTCCGGAACCACGATGGAACCGGCGAAATGGATGATCGCGTCGACCTTGTTATCCCTGATGATCGATCCGACCAGGTCCTTGTCGGCGACATCGCCGACGACCAGCTTTGCCTCCGGCGCCACCGCCCATTCGAAGCCGGTCGAAAGCCGGTCGAGAACCACCACGCTTTCGCCGGCATCCAGCAATTCCCAGACCATGTGGCTGCCGATATAGCCGGCGCCGCCTGTCACCAAAACCGTCATCCGCGACCTCGCTTACCCAAGATTTATTGGAAACTGTCTCAACAACCGCCTTACTGGAAAGCCTAACAGATGGCCATTAGAACCCTTGGTAACCGGCATTCACTTGATGTGGCATTGGGCTGAAACAAACGTGATCCACAAGGCGTGCCGTGCAGTGGAATAGGCCACGATCCGTCAGCGTTAGGAACAGGTGCGGGGCGTGGCATTTTGACCAAACCGGCCCGGTGGACGACCAATAGGGCAATGATTATGATCCCGCGCAAAATTGGGAAGCCGACATGAACTACCAGCGGTTCTTCGAAGAAGCGATCGACCAGCTCCATGCGGAGCGTCGGTATCGTGTCTTCGCCGACCTTGAGCGCATCGCGGGCAAGTTTCCGCGCGCCATATGGCGTTCCAATGGCCGCGCCGAGGAAATCACCGTCTGGTGCTCCAACGATTATCTCGGCATGGGCCAGCACCCCGACGTCATCGCCGCGTTCCAGAACGCGGCCGGCAAAATGGGTTCGGGCGCCGGCGGCACCCGCAACATTTCGGGCACTTCCAACCCGCTGGTCGAGCTCGAGCATGAGCTTGCCGACCTGCACGGCAAGGAAGCGGCACTGGTCTTCACCTCCGGCTTCGTCTCCAACGAAGCCTCGATCTCGACCATCGCGCGGCTTTTGCCCAACTGCCTGATCATCTCGGACGAGTTGAACCATGCCTCGATGATCGAAGGCGTGCGGCGCTCGGGCGCCGAGAAGAAGATCTTCCGCCACAATGACATCGCGCATCTGGAAAGCCTGTTGCAGGCGGCGGGACGCGAACGCGCCAAGCTGGTCGTCTTCGAAAGCGTCTATTCGATGGACGGCGACATCGCGCCGATCAGAGAGATCGTCGAGCTCGCCGAACGCTACAACGCCATGACCTATATCGACGAGGTCCATGCCGTGGGCATGTACGGCCCACGCGGTGGCGGCATCACCGAGCGCGAGGGCCTGGCCGACCGCATCGACATCATCCAGGGTACGCTGGCCAAGGCGTTCGGCACGCTGGGCGGCTACATCACCGGCACCAGCGCGGTGATCGACGCGGTTCGCTCCTATGCGCCGGGCTTCATCTTCACCACGGCGTTGCCGCCGGCGATCGCCGCCGCCACCACCGCCTCGATCCGTCATCTCAAGCAATCGCAGGCCGAACGCGACGCGCAGCAGCAGCAGGCGAGCCGGACCAAGCAGATCCTGGCGGCCGCCGGCCTGCCGGTGATGGAGTCGCCAACCCATATCGTGCCGGTGCTGGTCGGTGACCCCGAGCTTTGCAAGATGGCGAGCGACCGGCTGCTTGGCGTGCACGGCATCTACATCCAGCCGATCAACTATCCGACCGTGCCGCGCGGCACCGAGCGGCTGCGCATCACGCCGACGCCGTTCCATTCCGACGCATTGATCGCGGGATTGCAGGACGCGCTGGTCGAGACATGGGACGCACTCGGCATCCCCTATGGCTCCGCTGGCCGTCCGCCAGTGGCCAAGAGCGACCGGATCGTGCCTCTGCTGGTGCCCAAGTCAGGCGGCTGAAGCCGTCTGAAACGCTACTCCGGCGGCCATCTGGCACACCAGAGCGAGTTTCATCCGGCTCCAGGGCAGTTCAAGCACTCTTCATCCACTTCGCCAGCCTGTCTGCCGCCTCCTCGACCTGGTCGAGGCGGCGGTGAAAGCACAGGCGCAAAAACGCCTCGCCGCCGGGACCGAAAGCGGTGCCGGGCGCCAGGCCGACATTGGCCTTGTCGACGATGTCGAAGGCAGCGGAGCGGGAATCGGTGATGCCGTCGACGGTGAAGAACAGATAGAAGGCGCCTTGCGGCACGGTAAACCGGGCGCGGCCGGTGGCGCCGAGAATGCCGCAGACCAGGTCGCGCGCCTGCCTTGCCCGCTCCACCTGTTCGGCGACGAAACCGTCGCCCTCGTCAAGGGCCGCGACGGCGCCGCGCTGCATGAACTGGGCAACACCGGAATTCGAATACTGGATCAGGTTCTCGAACACCTGCTGCAAACTCGGATGCGTCTTGATCCAGCCGACACGCCAGCCGGTCATCGACCAGTTCTTGGAGAAGGAGTTGACGAACAGGATGCGATCTTCCTCCGTTGCGATGTCGAGGAAGGACGGCGCCCGGCCATGACCGTAGTGGAACAGCGAATAGATCTCATCGGCAATGATCCAGACATTCCTGGCGCGCGCGAGATCGAGGATCGCCTGCAAGGTCTCATGATCGGCGGTCCAGCCGGTCGGGTTCGACGGCGTGTTGATGAACAGGGCTTTTGTACGCGACGTCATCGCCGCGGCGATCTTCTCGACGTCGCAGGACCAGCCATTGCCAGAATGATCCAATGTGACCGGCACCGGGACGGCTCCTGACAAGGCCGCGGCGGCGTCGAAATTCGGCCAGGCCGGCGACAGGTAGATTACCTCGTCGCCGGCACCGGCGAGAGCGGTCAGCGACATCTGGATGGCATGCATGCCGGATCCGGTGACGATGAATTGCTCTTCCGGGAACGTCTTGCCGAAATGCCTGGCGTAATAGCGTGCCAGGGCCTGCCTGAGGTCGGGAATGCCCCTCTGCCAGGTGTAGAACGTCTCGCCGCCGGCCAGCGCCTTCGACGCGGCATCGGTGATGAAGGCAGGTGTCGGCAGGTCGCCCTCGCCGGCCCAGAGCGGGATCAGGCCGTCGCGCAGGCGGCCGTAATTGACGACGGCGACAATGCCGCTTTCTGGCGCGGCGCGGGCTTCAGCACGAAAGCTTTCGATCAGGCTCATGGACAATCCGTTTTCTAACTCTTTGCTTTGACGCAGGGTTGCCGCTCTTTACCAGATACGACAACAGAAAACCCCGGCCGTGAGCGACCGGGGTTTTGGTCCAGCGAAGGCTGCCTGAATTATCGCTTGGCGAGCAAATCGCGTATTTCGGTCAGCAGCGCGACATCAGCGGGGGGCGGTGCGGCAGCGGGGGCAGGCTTCTCGGCCTCGAGCCGCCTGCGCAGATTGTTCACCGCCTTGACCATCAGGAAGATGATGAAGGCGAGAATAATGAAGTTCAGCACCACCGTAATGAAACTGCCATAGGCAAAAACCGCGCCCTGTTTCTTGGCTTCGGCCAGCGAAGTGGCGGTCACGGCCGCGGAAAGGCCAAAGAAATAGTTGTTGAAATCCAGGCCGCCGAAGATCGCACCGACGATCGGCATGATGATGTCGTTGACAAGGGAATCGACGATCTTGCCGAAGGCCGCGCCGATGATGACGCCGACCGCCAAGTCCATCACATTGCCCTTGGAAATGAACTCCTGGAATTCCTTCAGCATTCGACCCTCCTTGTAATGACCGGCCGCGCTGCCGTTCCGTCCTTGCGGCATCGACCTGACGCACCATAACAAAAACCTGAAGTTGCAACATGGGCAAAAAGGAGAAAACAACCGCTTTCTCCTTCCGTCACGACACCCCCGCTACGACACGTTGGAAGCGCCCGGGCTCTCCTCCTGAATCTCAGGAGCATGATCATGCTGCCAAAGCCGCAATGGACTCCAGCCCCAAGCTGTGATTGCGTTCGAACAAGCCGGATAAAAAGACGGCAAAGGAGGAAATTCCAGGCGTGCAGGGCTTGTTCATCGTCATCATCGCGATCGCCTATGTGACGTTGCTGTTCGCCATCGCCAGCCTGGGCGACCGCCGCTCGGCCAGTTCAGGGCCGGGCCGGGCACGGCCGTTCATCTACGCGCTCAGCCTAGCCATCTACTGCACCTCCTGGACTTTCTTCGGCTCGGTCGGGCTCTCCTCCGAACGCGGCCTCGAATTCCTCGGCATCTATACCGGCCCGGTGCTGGTGTTCGTGTTCGGCTTTCCACTGCTCAATCGCATCGTGCGGCTGGCCAAGACCGAGAAGATCACCTCGATCGCCGACTTTCTCGGCGCGCGCTACGGCAAAAGCTTCACTGTCGCCGCGATCGCCACGCTGATCGCTACCATCGGTGCGGTACCCTATATCGCCCTGCAGCTGAAGGCGATCTCCGGCTCGGTCAGCCTGATGGTCGAGCACTATACGGGATCACCACCGTCCTTCGATCCGTTCGTCAGCGACATCTCGCTTGTCGTCGCCATGCTCTTGGCGCTGTTTGCGGTGCTGTTCGGCACGCGCCATGCCGACGCCACCGAACATCAAGACGGGCTGGTGCTGGCGGTGGCGGTCGAGACCGTGGTCAAGCTCGCCGCCTTCCTGGCAATCGGCCTGATGGTCACCTTCCTGATCTTCGGCGGCCCCGGCGACATGTTCGCCAAGCTGGCCGAGAATACGCAGGTGCGGCAGGCCATGGGCTACAACACCTCGCTCGCCACCTGGCTGGTGCTGACCGGTTTGAGCGGCTTTGCCATCATCATGCTGCCGCGGCAGTTCTACGTCACCATCGTCGAGAACCGCGGCGAGGCCGAACTGCGCACCGCGACCTGGGTGTTCCCGCTTTACCTCGTGGCGATCAACCTGTTCGTGCTGCCGATAGCGTTCGCCGGCCTGTCGCTGGTCGGCACCGGCACCAGCAGCGATCTCTACGTGCTGTCGCTGCCTCTGTTCAGCGGCCATGACGTTCTGGCGATGGCGGCCTTCATCGGCGGCCTGTCCGCTGCGACCGCCATGGTGATCGTCGAAAGCGTGGCGCTGTCGATCATGATCTCCAATGACCTCGTCATTCCGCTGTTCGTGCGCCGCCTGCTCAAGACCTCCACCTCCGAGAATGAGGACTGGTCGACGCTGATTCTCAATGTGCGGCGCGGGGCGATCTTCATCCTGTTGTTCATCGCCTTTCTCTATTACCGCGAGAGCACGAACTCAGCACGGCTGTCGTCGATCGGCCTGATGTCGTTCGCCGCCATCGCGCAGTTCGCGCCGGCACTGATCGGCGGGCTGATCTGGCGCGGCGCCAACGGAAGGGGTGCCGCGCTCGGCATGGTCGCCGGAATCATCGTCTGGGGCTACACGCTGCTGTTTCCATCGCTTGCAGCCCCCGATACCGATATCCTCGTGCATGGGCTGTTCGGTTTCGAGGCCTTGCGGCCGCAGGCGCTGTTCGGCACCATGGCAGAGCCGCTGAACCATGGCGTGTTGTGGAGCCTGTCGATCAACACGCTGTTTTTCGTGCTTGGCTCGCTGTCGCGCGCATCGGTGCCGCTGGAACGGATCCAGGCGTCAATCTTCGTGCCCAGGGAAGCCGGACCGATGCCGAGCCTGCGCCGCTTCCGCACCGCCGTTACCGTCAATGACCTCAAGGACACCATCGCACGCTATCTCGGCGTCGAGCGCACCGAGCGTTCCTTCCAGTCGTTCGAGAAGACCAGCGGCACCTCGCTGCACGGCAAGGAGCAGGCGAGCATGGACGTCATCCGCTTCTCCGAGCAGCTTCTGGCCAGCGCCGTCGGCTCCTCCTCGGCGCGGCTGATCCTGTCGCTACTGTTTCGGCGCCACGACCGCGAATCCCGGGATGCCTTCCGCCTGCTCGACGACGCCACCGAGGCGCTGCAGCACAATCGCGACCTGCTGCAGATCGCGCTCGACCAGATGGAACAAGGCATCACCGTCTTCGACAGGGATTTCCGCCTGATCTGCTGGAACCGCCAATATCGGGCACTGTTCGACCTGCCCGACGAGATGGGTCAGGTCGGCGTCTCGCTTGACCAGATCCTGCGTCATCTCGCCGAGCGCGGCGACATCCCGGCCGACCAGCGCGTGACGATGCTCAACCGGCTGACCAGCTTCGTCAGCCCCTGGCAGATGGAGCTGAAGACCAGCGGCCGCATCCTGGAACTGCGCTCCAACCCGATGCCCGATGGCGGCATCGTCGCCACCTATGCCGACATCTCCGGACGCGTCGAACAGGATCTGGCGCTGAAGCGTGCCAATGAATCGCTGGAGCAACGCGTCAAGACCCGCACCATCGAGTTGACCCGGGTCAACGAAGAGCTGGCGCAGGCCCAGATGCTGGCCGAGGAGGCCAATCTCGGCAAGACGCGCTTCCTCGCCGCCGCCGGCCACGACATTCTGCAGCCCTTGAACGCCGCCCGGCTCTATTGCTCCTCGCTGATCGAGAAGGCCGGCAAGGGACCGGCCGGCAAGGCGGCGGTCAATATCGAATCCTCGCTGGAATCGGTGGAGACAATTCTCGGCGCCGTACTCGACATCTCACGCCTCGACGCCGGCGCGATGAAGCCCGACGACACTGCCTTCAGCCTCGACGGGTTGCTGCGCCAGATCGGCAATGATTTTCGGCCAATGGCGGCGGAGAAAAAGCTCGGCCTGACGATCATGCCGTCTTCCCTGACGGTGATGACCGACCGCAATTTGCTGCGCCGCCTGATCCAGAATCTCGTTTCCAACGCCATCAAATATACACGCAGGGGCCGCATCCTGGTCGGCGTCAGGCGGCGCGGCGAACTGGCAGAAATCCAGGTCATCGATACCGGCATTGGCATCGCCGGCGACAAGCTGAACACCGTCTTCCATGAATTCACCCGGCTGGACGAAGGCGCGCGGGAAGCCGAGGGCCTCGGCCTCGGCCTCTCCATCGTCGACCGCATCGCCCGCGTGCTCAGGCTCGAAATCCGCATCTTCTCCAATCCCGGCAAAGGCACGCGATTTTCCGTCATCCTCCCCGTGGCGGCGGTGCAGCAACCGCAGCGCGAGGTCGAGGCCAAGGCACCCGCCCGCGCCGCGGCTTCGCTGGCGGGGCTGCATGTGCTCTGCATCGACAACGACGCCCGCATCCTCGAAGGCATGCGGCTGTTGCTCGAAGGCTGGGGATGCAATGTCGACACGGTGACCGGCTCGCGGGACCTGGAGAACGCCGCGCTACACCGCCCCGACATCGTGCTTGCCGACTACCATCTCGACGGCGAAACCGGTCTCGACATTATTGCCCGGCTGCGTGCGATCCATGGCGACGACTTGCCGGCCGTGCTGGTCACCGCCGACCGGTCCAACGAGGTCCGGGCAGCGGCAAGCGGGCTCGACATTCCGGTGATCAACAAGCCGCTGAAACCGGCGGTGCTGCGCTCGATGATGGCCAGGGTCAGGCCGCTGGCATCGGCCGCCGAATAGGTCGCAGGCGTCGGATTCCGGCGTCAGTTCGCCTGTTGCAGTGGGTCACCGCCGATCTTGGATAGAAGGATGACCGCCTGTGTGCGGCTGTCGACGCCGAGCTTCTGCAGGATGGCCGAGACATGCGCCTTGATGGTCGCTTCGGAGACACCGAGCTCATAGGCGATCTGCTTGTTGAGCAGGCCTTCCGCCAGCATGCCGAGCACGCGGGTCTGCTGCGGCGTGAGCGTCTGCAGCCGCTTGATCAGGTCGGATATTTCGGGATCGCGCTCGACGCCGAGATCGACGCCGACAGGCGCCGCGATGTCGCCGGCAAGTACCGATTGCACGGCGTCGCGGATCTCCTCCATGCTGGCCGACTTGGAGATGAAACCGGAAGCGCCGAGATCGAGCGCGCGCCTGATAGTCGCCGGATCGTCATGCGCCGACACCACGATCAACGGCACCGTGGGATGAATGCCGCGCAGCGAGATCAGGCCGGAGAGACCGCTGGCGCCCGGCATCGACAGGTCGAGCAGCACCAGATCGATATCCTCATTGGCCACGACCAATGCCTTGGCGCTTTCAAAATCGCCGGCCTCGTGGATCGCGGCGACATTGCCGATGCCGGCAAGCGCCTCACGCAGCGCACCGCGAAACAGCGGATGATCGTCGGCGATGACGAAAGAATAGCCTGACGGCAAATGTCCCTCCCCGAATCCCCGATTTACTGCTTTTTGCGGGATCAGTTGGACGATTATGAGGGGCGGCGCGCTGTTTTCAAGCGGCAAAACCAGCGCGCGGCGTTTTCCCTTGCTTGTAGCCCTCAGGTCTTCTGCAAATTGAGCTGGGCGCCGCCGCCATTGTCCTTGTCCATATCCTTGACGATGCCCATGAAGCCCTTCAGGAAGCGTTCCATGTAGCTCATCGTCTTGTTGAAATCCTCCTCGCTCGGCAATTTCGATTCGAGCCGGGCGGAGAGCGAATTCTCGAGCCTGGTGAGGCGCTCGTCCATCGCCTTCATCGAGGTCTGCAGGCGGTCGACCTCGTCCTGGAACGCGGCGCGTTCGTCAGCCGCCATCTTGCAGACGAGCTGGCCGGAGCGCTCCTCGCAGATCGACATCGCGCCGGTCTGGGTGTCCATGCGGATATAACCGGTGGCCGACTTTTCCAGCCGGTAACGGTCGGTTTCTTCGGAATAGGCTGATACCGCGACCAGTGAAACGAGCGCGGCGGGGATCAAGATGTGTTGCAGACGCATGTTGTCCTCCATGGCAAAAGCCTGAAATATCGCATGTTTGCGCCGGAAATGGGGAAGACCCTTGGCATGGCCTTTCCCGCACGACTGGTTCGGAATCTTTTTGACGCAATTCCGGACGGAAAACCGTTTCACACTTTTCCTAGAATTGCTCTATAGCGCAACCATGTCACAGATTATCTACAAGATAACCCCGCAAGCGCCTTGGCGCGAGGCCGAAGCCGATGGCCGCTTCACCGGGGCGCCGATCGATATCGCCGACGGCTTCATCCACTTCTCCACGGCAGCACAGGTCCGGGAAACCGCGGCAAAGCATTTTTCCGGCCAGACAGACCTGCTGCTGGTCGCCATCGACGGCACCAGCCTGGGCGATGCCCTGAAATATGAGGTCTCGCGTGGTGGCGCGCTGTTCCCGCATCTTTACGGCGTGCTGGAACTGACAGCCGTCAAATGGGTGCGACCGCTGCCGCTCGGCGCCGATGGCACGCACCAATTCCCTGCGCTGGAGGGGCAATGAGCGTGCTCGACCGGCTCGGCCAGAAACTGCTGTTCACATTCGATCCGGAAACCGCGCACGGCATGTCGATCGCGGCGCTGCGCTGCGGCCTGCCAGTCGGTGCGCGGCCGGTGCGCGACATCAGGTTGAAGGTCAGTCTTTGCGGCCTCGATTTCCCCAATCCGCTCGGCATGGCCGCCGGCTACGACAAGAACGCCGAGGTGCCCGACGCGCTGCTTGGCCTCGGTTTCGGCTTTGCCGAGGTCGGCACGGTCACGCCGCTGCCGCAGGCCGGCAACCCGAAGCCTCGCATCTTCCGGCTGACGGCGGATGAGGCGGTGATCAACCGGCTGGGCTTCAACAATGAAGGCCATGCCGCGGCCGAAAAGCGCCTCGCGGCGCGCAAGGAGCGCCCCGGCATCGTCGGCGTCAACATCGGCGCCAACAAGGACAGCACCGACCGCATCGGCGACTATGAGCGCGGCGTCGCCCGCTTTGCGCCCCTTGCCGGCTATCTGACGGTGAACATCTCCTCGCCCAACACGCCCGGCCTGCGCAACATGCAGGCGCGCGAGCAGCTCGGCGAATTGCTGTCACGCGTCATGGCCGCGCGCGCCGCCGCATCAGCGCAGCCGCCGGTTCTCCTGAAAATCGCGCCGGATCTGGTCGAGGCAGAACTGGAGGACATCGCCGCCGAGATCATCGAAAAACGGATCGACGGCGTCATTGTCTCCAACACCACCATTTCGCGGCCGGCCTTGCGCAGCAGCGATGCCGCGCGCGAGGCTGGCGGGCTGTCGGGCAAACCGCTGTTCGAACGCTCGACCATCGTGCTGGCCAGGATGCGCAAGCTGCTCGGCCCGAACATTGCCATCATCGGCGTTGGCGGCGTCGATTCCACCGACACGGCGCTGGAAAAGATCCGCGCGGGCGCCGATCTCGTCCAGCTCTACACCAGCATGATCTATGCCGGGCCGGCGCTTCCCGGCCGTATCGTCGCCGGGATGGCGGGCCTGATGGAAAAGGAGCGGCTCAGATCCATTCGTGAGTTGCGCGATAGCCACCTCGATCAATGGGCGTCGAAGCCCCTCAGCTGAACGCCGTGCGCACCCGCAGCCGCAAAATCGTCAACAGGCTGAAGCCCCGCACCAGCAGGAAGACGTGCAGCGCCGCCCACAGGCCATGATTGCCGAAAGCAGGCGCCAGCGTCAGCAGCGCGACGGTGAAGACGAGGAACGACAGCAACATCATATTGCGCATGTCGCGCGACCAGGTGGCGCCGATGAAGACGCCATCCATCTGGAACGCCAGCACGCCGCTCAACGCGGTGAACGCCGCCCACGGCAGGTAGATGTCGGCCACCGCGCGGACCTCCTGCGAGGTGATGACGATGGCAACCAGATTGGCGCCGGCCGACAGCAGCACCAGCGTCGCGGCCCCGGCCAGCCCTAACCCCCAGAATAGGGTCAGCCGCACCGCCCGGCGGAAGGGCAACTCGGCGCGCGCGCCGACGGCACGACCCGCGAGCTGCTCGGCGGCGGTGGCGAAACTGTCGAGGAAATAGCCGGCGACAAGGAAGAAATTCATCAAGACCGCATTGGCGGCCAGCGTCACCGTACCGAACTGCGCGCCCTGGCGGGTAAACAGCGCGAAGGCGGCAAGCAGCGAGAACGAGCGGATCATGATGTCGCGGTTGAGCGACAGCATGCGCAGAAATGCAGCCAGGTCGAGCAGCCGATGGCGGGGCAAGGGCGGTGTCGCGCGAAACCGGCGCACGACGATCGCCAGACCCAGCAGCATGGCCAGGAATTCGCCGATGACGGTCGCCCAGGCGACGCCGGCAACGCCCCAGCCGAGCTTCAGGCCGAGCAGGAAGCAAAGCGCGATGTTGATGCCGTTGAGCACCAGCTGCAACAGCAGACCGAGCCCGCCCTCGCCGCGCCCCAGCACATAGCCGAGGATGGCATAGTTGATCAGCGAAAAAGGTGCGGCAAGCAGCCTTATCCTGATGTAGACGCCCATCGCTTCGCTGACGCGCGGCCCGACATCCATGAACCACTGGCCGCCGGCGGCGATCAACGGCGAAAGCGCCGCAAACACCACGCCGGCAACGACCGCGATCAGCACGGCGCGCCAGAACACCGCCTGTTCCTCGAGCGGGTCGCCACGCCCGAACGCCTGGGCAACGAGGCCGGTGGTGCCAGAGCGCAGAAAATTGAAGCTGGTGAAAACGACATCGAAGACCAGCGCGCCCGCGGCCAGGCCGCCGAGAAGGGCCGCGTCGCCGAATTGCCCGACAACAGCCGTGTCGACCAGGCCGAGCATCGGCGTGGTCAGATAGGCGAGCGTCATCGGCACCGCAATGGCGAGCACGGATCGGTTGGTGACGTCAAAGGATCTGACGTCGGCTGGGGTTGCACCCTTGTCCAAGGGATAGCTACCTTGCTGGTTGCGGCTTGATCGAGAAGCCGATGTGCCCCATTTACCGGCCACCGCGCAATCATTCTTGCCGCGACGGCCAACCGAAATCCCGGTCTGGCGTGAAGCCGCCGGATTCCGTTGATGCCCCTGCAGATCGTCCACCATCCCGACTACGACGCCGGCTTCGCCACCAACCATCGCTTCCCGATGAGCAAGTACCCGCTGCTGATGGAGGCCTTGCGCGGACGCGGCATGGCCGAGCCCGAGGCGCTCAACACCGCGACCCCGGCACCGGCATCATGGCTGACGCTTGCCCATGCGGCCGGCTATGTCGACCAGGTCATCAGTTGCTCGGTGCCGGAAAAAATCGAGCGCGAGATCGGCTTTCCGATCGGCCCGCGCGTTTCGCTTCGCGCGCAGCTCGCCACCGGCGGCACGGCCCTGGCGGCGCGGCTTGCCTTGCGCCACGGCATCGCCTGCAACACCGCCGGCGGCAGCCATCATGCGCGGCGCGCGCAAGGTGCCGGCTTCTGCACCTTCAACGACGTCGCCGTCGCCTCGCTGGTGCTGCTCGCCGAGGGCGCGGCACAAAACATCCTGGTCGTCGATCTCGACGTGCATCAGGGCGACGGCACGGCGGATATCCTGACCGGCGATCCGCGCGTGTTCACCTTTTCCATGCATGGCGACCGCAACTACCCCGTGCGCAAGATCGCCTCCGACCTCGACATCGCGCTGCCCGACGGGACGGGCGACACCGCCTATCTGGAAAGGCTGACCACGATCCTGCCGCAGCTATCGGCCAAGGCGCACTGGGATCTCGTGTTCTACAATGCCGGCGTCGACGTCCATGCCGAGGACCGGCTCGGCAGGCTGGCACTTTCCAATGACGGCCTGCGCGGCCGAGACGAGATGGTCATCGGCCATTTTCGCGGGCTCGGCATTCCAGTCTGCGGCGTCATCGGCGGCGGCTATTCCACTGACGTGCCCGCTCTTGCCGCGCGCCACGCCATCCTGTTCGAGGCCGCGTCGGGTTACGCCTGACGATCTTTCTTGAGCATGATCTCTGGACAAACGGAAACCGTTTGTCCGCGAAACCGGTTCCCACTTTTCGGGATCATGCTTCTATTTGCGGTAGTTGGCGATCCTGAGCAGGATGAAAGCCGGCACGACGATCGCGGCACCGAGCAGGATGTAGCCGAGGAAGCGGTCGATGGCGTGGAAGCCCAGGTTCCAGAGGTCGGTGAAGAACCTCCGAATGGCATAGAACACATCCATCGGCGACCAGCCGAAGGCATTCATGACAAGGCCGACGAGGAACGACACCACCAGCAGCTTCAGGATTACCCTGAGCGGCGAGTCGCCGAGAAAGCGCGTCAGTGCGGACAAGGCCGTCTCCCGATTGAAACGCCCAGACTCAAGGGCACGGCCCAGAGATACGTGCTCGGCGACCATCCATCAAGCCAGCGTCGTTGGTGCGCGAAAACTGCCGCGTCAAGCCGGCATTCGCTGCTAGCTTCCGCCAGCCGTTGAAAACCCGCATCGCTCGAGCATCTGACCGAGCGGTGAACGATCCGGGACAGCGCGGCCCGTCATCCATTGGCGCAGCGTATGGTCGAACAAATGAATGCACAGCGTGCGTGGCGTGCCGATATGCGAAAGCGAAAGGTTCGGATCGAGCAACATCGCGACCTGATGGTGGCTGACCGGATAGAAGACGTCGATAGGCGCCGCGTGACGAATGACGCCGGTGCTGCCGGCGAAATAAGTGATCGCCTCAGGCCCCAACTTACCCCACCCGTAATTGGAGATGTGGATCGGCAGGCCGATGAATTTGCGGAGCTTGTAGCGCAGCCGCTTTGAGCCGACGAGCCATGGCACGATATAGTAGGGATCGTCAGCGAACTTCAGCATCTCAAGCAGTATCTGGCTGCCAACCGGCAATTTCAGCACCGCGCCGTTGAGCTGATCACTCGCCTGAAAACCGAAAATATAGTCCTGTTTCGGGATTGGCCTGAGGCAAAACACATCGCAGTCGACATAGAGCCCTAAGCCGGCTTCCAGAATCTTCAAGCGGTATAGGTTGGAAAAGAGCGACGGACTTCCGTTCGACCGGTAATAGACGACCTGGTCCCTCGACATCAGCTTCGAGGCGTCGACCGTTTCGACGCCGGGGGGAACATTTCGTGGGACGTCGTAACAATGAAGACGCATCCGATGCCCCGCCAGCACGAAGGAACGCAGGCAGGCGGCATGCAGGTCGTCCAGCGATGCTCCGATCCAGAGGGCGTTGACGACGGGCTCTATGGCGCCGTCCGGCCCTGCCTCTGAACATTCCGCATCCATGACAGTCACTGGCGCTCGATGCTCCTGACCTCGGCCGTGAACTCCCGGATGATCCTGGCGGGCGACCTCAAGTCACGCATAGCGGCCCTGTAGCCGGCCGCCCGCTCTTCGAGCGCCGGGATTGCCTGGTAAACATCCCTCAGAAGATCGAATCCGCGAGCGGTGTATGGTCGAAAATACCGCCCTGCGGCCGCATTCAGCGAAGTGGCCGGCACGCCAACCGGCACACAGCCGGCATAGGCGCATTCGGCGTATTTCATCAGTTCGGAATTGTAACGCGCCCCGCAGAGAAAGAAATGGGTGAACTCAGCGGCAAGGCCGACAAAACGCGCATGGGTGATATTGTGACGCGGCGGCTTTCCGGCCTCCGGATAGCCGGGATGCTTCAGGTCGAAGATCAACAATTTCAGCCATGGCAGCCGCGAGCGTCGGCGACGAAGCACGTAGCGCAGCGGATACAGGGTTTTGGAATTGCTGCCCGACAGGAAGATCTTGCGCCGGCGGCCAGCCAACGGAACCTCGACCTCTCGCGAGGAATCGTAGGGGTAGGGCAGATGGACGACGCGGGAGACCTTCAGCGTCGTCACGAAGGCCAGGAAGGGTCCCTCGGGATCATAGGTCGTGGCATAATGAACGCCGGGATGGTCGGCGCAATCGAAAATGAACCTGACACAAGGATTGGTCGTCTCCGGCATGTCCGGATCGCTGACCCGGAAGAAAAGCGGCGACCGACGGCTCGCGGGAGCCGCCAGATGCGCTTTCAGCATCTCGACGTCGCCTGGTTCGAGACGGTTGTCGACGATGGCGCAATCATAATCGCCCCGGCCTAGCTGGCTGATCGGCCGAGCCTCCCAGGAGAGTGGCTTGGCGAAGGCCGGGCCCACGCCGGGATAGATCGCCTTGTCATAGGGATGCGTATCCGAATGGAAATAGACGATCCGCAAAGCAAATCCCCCCGAATTGCCCTGATCACAGCGAACCCTGGCGTTCGGCCAGAGATTAGCGGATTCTGTACGTCGCCGCGAGACAGCCGCGCAATCGGAGAGGCTGTTCATCTCGAACAAGTGATCGAGACCGCAGGCTTCCGAAGGCCAAAATTCTTAAATAGAAGTAAACAAGATAATTTTAATTTATTGAAAATAAAGAACAAAATCGTCATTCTCCAATATCGCGCAATGTGCGTGCAATTTTCACCTGCGAGACACTCCACGTCTTTCAGGTGATGGGCCGCGCGGCGCTCTCCCCCTTACCCCAGCCGGCAAAAGAGCCGGCCCCAAATCCGCGCAGCCGTCCCTGAAAGACGCCAAATCGGAGCCTGACCGCCGCAACGGTCGTGCTCCCGGGAATTAACCTGCGTACCGATTGCCGGATGCGCGTTTTGTGTTGGAGTAATGCTCGTGTCCTCTCAAGCAAAGATCGTCTTGACGGCGGGTACCCTCGCTTTGGGCCTTCTCGGGCCGGCGATGGCCGCCGACCTTTCACCCGCCTACAATGATCCCCCCGCCTTCCAGTGGAGCGGCGCCTATGTCGGCGTCCATGGCGGCACGGCATTCACGGGGATGCCAAATCCCTTTGCAGACCGAAATGGCCTCAGTGGCGGCGTCCAGGCCGGCTACAACCAGCAGATGGGTCCGGCGGTTCTGGGCGCCGAGATCGAAGGTTCGTATCTGGGCGGCGCCGAACATGACGTCCGGGGCGGCAAGATCAAGGAGAAATGGCGCGGCGCCGCCAAGGCCAAGGCTGGCGTGAGCTTCGACCAGACGCTGCTGTTTGGAACCGGCGGCGTTGCCCTGACCAAGTTCGGCAAGGGCGACAATGTCGGCAGCGTCGACGGGTGGAAGGTCGGCTATCTCCTCGGCGCCGGTATCGAACAGGGCTTTGCCGGCGGGCTGTCCGCCAAGGTCGAGTACGACTATGTCCGCACCCCCGACGTCGAGGCGACATCGGCTCTTGGCAAGTCCAAGACGACGATCGGCAGCCATGAGCTGAAGGCCGGCATCAACTACCGGTTCTAGGAATGGAATTGTTTAAATGCGATTGCGCGATGCCGTTGAATGGCGTCGCGCAGACGCGCTGTTTTCAGAATGTACCAGACGACCTTTTCAGGCGACAGGCCGGGTCCAAGCGTGTCGTCGCAATGTCGATGTAATCTTCGCGATCTAGGTCCCGCGCATGAATTTCACGACGGGAATCAGCCATGTTCATGCACGGTGCGCACCATCTCATTCGAGCCTCGAAGGCATCGTTCATCGCAATCGTGCTGACGTTCGCGGGCTGCGCCTCCGACATCATGAAGAATTATGTCGGGCAGCCGGTCGAATCGGTCGTCCTGGATTACGGTCCGCCAACGGCGATCGTTGATCTCGGCCAGGGCGAACGCGCCTATCAGTGGCGCAAAGTGTCGACCTCGGCGGTTTCCGGGACATCGAGCGGCGAGGTTCGCCAGACAAAGCACGGAACCGTCTATGAAGAGACCGAAACGCCCGGCTATATCGACCGTCGGGAATGCTTCTACACATTCTACGCCCGCGCCTCCGGCGGCCGCTGGTTCATCACCAATTTCCGCCAGCCGAAGCTCGAATGCGAATGAATTGCCGCGGCCACCGGCACCCATTGGCCGCGGATAAAGGAGAATACGTATGCGCGTCCTGTTGATCGAGGACGAACCGGAAATGGCCTCGGTGCTGAAGACCGCTCTCGAGCGTCTGAACATCATCGTCGACCACGCCGCGACATTGGCCGACGCCGAGGCCGTGGCGCGTCTGGGCTATCATGACGCCGTGGTGCTGGACCGCCGGCTGCCCGATGGCGACGGCCTCAGCCTCATACCGCGCCTGCGTGCCTTGCACCTGGATGTGCCCGTCATCGCGCTGACGGCAATGAGTGGGTTGGACGAGCGCGTCGCCGGGCTCGACGCCGGCGCCGACGATTACATGGTCAAGCCTTTCGCCACGGTGGAGCTCGTCGCGCGGCTTCATGCCCTGCACCGGCGATCGTTCACCTCGCGCGCCAACCAGACGATGGTCGGCCGCCTCACCTATGATTTTCGCCACCGCGAGGCGCTGGTCGAAGACCAGGCGCTCGATCTGCCGCGGCGCGAAAGGCTGGTGCTCGAAACGCTCATCCGCCGCCCGGGGCGGACCATCATGCGCGGCGCGCTTGAGGAGGCCGTCTACGCACTGGACGACGAGATCGGGTCCAACGCGCTCGATGCGCATATTTCGCGGCTGCGCCGCAAGCTCGACGATGTCGCCGCCGGCATCGAGATCCGGGCGATCCGCAACCTCGGCTATCTGCTGCGGGCAGCCTCGTGAAGAAGGTGCGCACGCGCTCGCTGCAGTGGATCCTGGTCCGGCGGCTGATCCTGCTGCAGGCGGCGACTTTGCTCATCTTCATCGTGCTTTGCGCGGCGGCTCTGTGGATCGCCAATCCGCGCCTGCTGATCGACAATGAGGCTGCGGTCGCGGCCGTCAAGGATGCCGTCGACCGGGACGAGGACGGCAGGCTGATCGTGCGCGAAACGGAAGAACTCGCCGCGTTTCGCAAGGGGTTCCCCAATGTATGGTACATCGTCCGCGACCGCAGCGGCGAGAGCGTGCGCTCCGGCACCATCCCTGACGTTTATACGAAGAATTTCGGCGACCTGCTTGGCGAGGCGGATCACGCCACGATCGGATTCTCCGACAAGGACATGCGGCCGGAAGCCTATATCGAAAACGCCGCGACCAAGGCCGGAACGGTACAGATCGTCGCCGCGACGCAGTCGTCGCGCCAGCAGACCGACGGCCTCGAGATCAACATTTCGGCCACCGTCGAGGTCGTGCGCAATCCGGACGGCAGCAGGAACTGGGAGCGCGCCTTGCCGGCGATCGCGATCGTGATCGCGATCCTGCTGTTGCCCATCATCCTCGTCATGGGCACGACGACGCTGGTGACCACGCCGGCCGTGGTGCGCCGCTCCTTCGCCGGCCTTGTCGACACCGTTCGCCAGGCGGCGCGCATCGATATCGGCACCCGCGCCATGCAACTGCCGGTCAAGCAGGTGCCGCAGGAAATCGCGCCGCTGGTGCATGCCTTCAACGAAGCGCTCGCCCGCCTCGCGCAGGGCTATGACCGGCATAACCGCTTCCTCACCGACGCGGCGCATGAACTGCGCACGCCGATCGCCATCCTGCGCACGCGCGCCGAACTGTTGAAGCAGGAGCCACAGAGCGCGCGCCTGCTCCATGACATCGAGCGCCTGTCGCACCTTGCCCAGCAACTGCTCGATTATCAGTTGCTCGACCGCCCGTCGGACCAGCGCCAGATCGTCGACCTCCGCGACCTCGTCAGCCGAGTCGCCGCCGACTTCGCCCCGCTGGCCATCGAGGCCGGCTACGACCTCGCCTTCGAGCCATCGCCCGACAACGGACATGTCGAGGTCAACGTGCTGCAGATCGAGCGGGCACTCGCCAACCTCGTGCGCAATGCCATCGAGCATGGCGGCGGCTGCGGCACGATCACGATCGCCATCGATGGCAGCGGCGGCATCGAAGTGCGTGACGAAGGCCCGGGCATCCCTCCGGAAGAGCGCGAGAACGTCTTCGAGCCCTTCTACCGCTTGCAGCCACAGTCGCGCGGAGCGGGGCTGGGACTGAACCTCGCCCGGCAGATCGCGTTGCTGCATGACGGAACGATCCGCATCCTGACCG
This sequence comes from Mesorhizobium erdmanii, assembly GCF_013170725.1. Lineage (NCBI taxonomy): Bacteria > Pseudomonadati > Pseudomonadota > Alphaproteobacteria > Hyphomicrobiales > Phyllobacteriaceae > Mesorhizobium > Mesorhizobium erdmanii. The sequence goes on from NZ_CP033361.1 coordinate 6,521,521, forward strand.
GCTCATGGCCCGGTGCCCGCATCCGCATGGAGTTGCCGGTGCGTTCGTGACGGTGCCGAGCCCATGGCGCCGGCCGGTCGACGGCCCCATGTCGATCCCTGGCTTATCTGTTTTCTAACCAATTGCCGCTATTGCCATTGCAAGAGCGGGAGCCAGGCTTTGGTGGGAACGGGAAAAATCGGCGCGCACCGCGCAGTCACGCTGTCGGTCGTCGTGCCATGCTACAACGAGCGCGACGGCATGGCCGAGCTTCACCGACGCGTCAGTGCCGTATGCCTCGAGCACAGCCCTTCCTACGAGATCGTGCTTGTCATCGACGGGGCGACCGACGGCACCCGAGAGGCCATTTTCGAACTGGCCGAAAAGGACGACCATGTGGTCGCCATCGACCTTGCCCGCAATTACGGCCACCAGATCGCGCTCAGCGCGGGGCTGGAGTTCTGCCGCGGCGAGCGCATTCTCATTCTCGATGCCGACCTCCAGGATCCGCCCGAACTGCTCGGCGCGATGATGGCGACGATGGATGAAGGCTTCGATGTCGTCTATGGCCAGAGGGTGAAGCGCGACGGCGAAAGCTGGTTCAAGCTGGCTTCAGCCTCGATGTTCTACCGCTTGCTCGGCCGGATGGTCGATGTCGACATCGCGCCGGACTCCGGAGACTTCCGGCTGATGAGCCGCCGGGCGCTCGACCATCTGAATGCGATGCCCGAACGCTACAGGTTCATCCGTGGCATGGTCAGCTGGATCGGACTGAGGCAGGTCGCCTTCCCCTATGAAAGGCATCGGCGCTTTGCCGGCACCACCCACTACCCGCTGAAGAAGATGGTTCTTCTGGCGGTCGACGCGATGACGAGCTTTTCGATCGTGCCGTTGCGGTTTGCCTCGCTGCTGGGGATGATGTTCGGCCTGCTCGGCCTGGTCGTGCTTGGCTACACGCTGCTCGAATGGTCGAGGGGTAACGTCGTGCCCGGCTGGACGAGCCTTGCCGCGATCATGCTGATCCTGGGCAGTGTCCAGCTTCTGGTGCTTGGCATCTTCGGCGAGTATCTCGGCCGCATGTATATGGAGACGAAGCGGCGACCTCTCTATTTCGTCAGCGAAATCGTTTCGCGCGACCGGCCGGCCAAGGACAGCGACCTGCCCGTCCATCGCCTGCAGGAGATGGCGAAAAGAGCCGCGCGTGGCTGAGGCGAAGGTCGACCGGATGCAACGGGAACGGCAGGATGCGGTCGGCTCTTCCGTCTGATGTCTCGCGGATGCTGCGTTTTGGCGTCGTCGGGCTTCTCAACACGGCACTTGGATATTCGCTGATCCTGGCCGGGCTGACGCTGGGCCTCGGCGATATCGTCTCCAACGCGGCAGGCTACGCCGCGGGCCTCACCCTTGGCTTCTTCCTCAACCGCCAGTGGACGTTCGCGCGTGCCGGCGGCTTTCGCTCCGGCGCGGTCGCGCGATACGCGATCACCTTCATCGTCGCCTATGGCGCCAATCTCAGCGTCGTGATCGGAGGCATGTCTGCCGGCTTCATCGAGAACCCGTTTGTGCATCTGGCGGGAAATTGCCTCTACTCGGTCATCTTCTATCTCGGCTCGGCCCGGTTCGTCTTTGTCGGCGGCGCGGATGACGCCGACGCGCTGGCGGCAACGAACGCAAGTGGCCCGGAGCCGCAAACATGAACCAGGCCGCTGCAATCGCGACGGCGACGCCGTCGCTCGGGGACGCGCAACGCATCAGGCTGATATTCTGCTTTGTCTGCGCCTGCTTCGTCGCTGCTGTCCTCACCGCCTTTGCCGGTGCGATCCTGCAGGATCCCGACAATTGGTGGCAGGTGAAGGTCGGACTGGACTTCCTTGAAAACCGGACGTTTCCGGTCGTCGATCCCTATTCCTATACGTTTGCCGGCCAACCCTGGATCGCCAAGGAATGGCTGGGGCAGGTGTTTCTGGCCCTTGCCTACCGGGCGGGCGGTTGGAATGGCGTCGTCACATTGATCATCGCCACGGTCGGCCTGACCGTCTTCCTGACGGGATGGTTTCTCAGCGCCTGGCTGAAGCCGATACTGGCGATAGCGCTGGCCTTTGCCGCGGCTTTCCTGGTCGCCCCGATCTACACGGCGCGCCCCCACGTCTTCACCTTGCCGATCATCGTCGTCTGGACGGCAATGCTGTTTCGGGCCGCGCGAGAAGAGAGAGGCCCGCCTCTGTGGCTGCTCGCACTTGTCGTCCTGTGGGCCAATCTGCATGCCACGTTCACCCTGAGCTTCGTCATCGCCGGCTTCGCCGGGCTGGACCTGCTGTCGCGGATCGGCCTGTCGAAACCTGGACTCCTGGCAAAATGGGTCGCCTTCGGCCTGCTCTGCCCGCTGGTCAGCCTGATCCATCCCTATGGCGTGAAAGCCATCCTGGCGACGTTCACCGTGGCCTATGGCAACGAGGCGGTGCCGCTTATCCTGGAATGGCGACCGTTCAATGCGCAGGAGCAACTCTTCCAGGAAGCGGCGATTCTGCTGGCGCTCTTCGGGCTTTTGGTCTCGAGGCCGCGGATCGGCTGGGCCAAGGCGTTGTTCATCGTCTTCGCCTTGCATGTCTATCTCACCCATCTGCGATTTGTGTATCTGCCCTTCCTGTTGATCCCCGTGGTGATCGCGGCCGAGGTCGCACTGCAATACCCGTCACTCTCGACCACGACCTGGATGGCGGAAAAGCGTGACGGGCTGGAAAAACTCTTCGCCAGCCGGTTCTACGCGATCTGCGGCGCCATGGCTGTCTTGCTGGTCGGCGCGGTCCTGATCCTCGGCGGTGCCTACCAGGTGGCGCCGAGCCCGAAGACATCCGCCAGCGGCGCCCTCGCATTCGCCCGGGATCATCATTTGTCCGGCAACGTGCTGAATTCCTACAATTTCGGCGGCACGCTGATTTTCCACGGCATCAGGACCTACATCGACGGCAGGACGGACCAGTTGTTCCTGGGCGGGTTCACGAAAACCGACGAGGCGACGGGGCACAGCGACGGAAAAACGCTGCTCGAGGCCCAACTGAAGACATACGCGATCGGCTGGGCACTTCTTACAGCCGACGACACCCGGATCCCCTTCTTCGCCGAGCTGGGCTGGAAGCGGGCCTATGCGGATGACGATGCCGTGATCTACCTGCCCGGCGCCTGATTTTTCGGCGCCTGCGCAAATCGGGTTCGCCAATCGAATGCCGGTTTGCCTTGACACCTATGTTGCAGTGCAGCAAAGTTGCGCAACAGAGGATGGGCCTGTGTGACCAATGAACCGGCATTTTTCACAGCATCGGCACATCGCCGCATGAGCAGTGCTCCAAGCTGCGCCATGCGAATACCGCCGAGCACATCATGCGGAGCGGCCAGATGAACTACAGGCGCGACATCGATGGCCTGCGGGCGGTGGCGGTGCTGCCCGTCGTGCTCTTCCATTTCGGGGTGTCCGCCATTCCCGGCGGCTTCACCGGCGTCGACATCTTCTTCGTCATATCGGGTTATCTGATCAGCGGCAGTCTGCTCGACGATCTCGAGCGCGGCCAGTTCTCTATCGGCCGCTTCTACTGGCGCCGCGCGCGGCGCATCCTGCCGGCGCTGACCTTCGTCATCGTGCTTGCGAGCATCGCCGCCTGGTTCATCCTATTGCCGTCCGACCTTCACGAGTACAGCCTCAGCGTGATCGCGGCCTCGACCTTCTGGTCGAACATCTATTTCTGGAAGACGACCAACTATTTCTCCATCGACGCGGAACTGCGGCCACTGCTGCACACATGGTCGCTTTCGGTCGAGGAGCAGTATTACATCTTCGCGCCGATCCTCGTGTATCTGATCTACCGATACGCCTCGAAGCGCTGGCTGACGATATTGCTGCCGATTGCCATCGGCAGCTTTGCGCTGGCGGTCATGGCAACCACGCTGGCGCCGACCGCCGGCTTCTACCTGCTGCCGACGCGCATCTGGGAACTGGCGCTTGGCGCCATTCTGATGCTGAAAAAGCCGCCGGCGCCCGCCAGCCGTCCGCTGACGGAACTGATCGGCCTGACAGGTTTTGGCCTGATCGGCTTCGGCTTCCTGACGATTTCGGAGAGCGACCCGTTTCCGGGCTACAATGCCCTGTTTCCCTGCATCGGAACGGCGCTGCTGATCTATGCGGGCACCCCTCACGCCGACAGGCCGGTGCCTGTCGCCACGCAGTTGCTACAGCTCGCCCCGCTGGTCTGGGTCGGCCTCATCTCCTATTCGCTCTACCTCGTTCACTGGCCGATCAATTCGTTCGTCCACTATCTCTCGCTGAAAGCCATCGGCGTGCCGACGATCATGGCGATGACGGTGGCCAGCATCGCCCTGGCGACATTCTCGTGGCAGTATGTCGAGCAGCCCTTCCGCCGGAAGGGCGCCTTCACCGCTCCATTGCCGATCTTCGCCTTCTCGGCGACGGCGATCGCCTTGCTGTGCGCCGCCGGCGCGGCCGGTGCGCTGGGCAAGGGTTTTCCACAAAGGTTCCCGGACTTCTCCACGGAACGGGTGCTGGTGGGCGACTGGCGCAACGGCGTCTGTTTCAACGAGGGCGCGAGCCGCATCGAGAACTGGAACCTCGCCGACTGCACCCGCACGCATGGCTTTGCAACCAATGTACTGCTGTGGGGCGATTCCTTCGCCGCGCACTATGTATCGGGGCTGGAGGCCAATGCCGAGAAAATCCAGGCCAATGTCATCCAGTACACCTACGCCGGCTGCCCGCCCAACCTGACCTACTTCTCCTACGCCCGGCCAGCCTGCACTCGCTTCAACGAACGGGCGCTGTCGATCATCCGCGAGGCCAACATCCAGGCAGTGATCCTCAGCGGCCGATGGACCGACTACCAGGCCAGGGGCTTCGACGGCCTGCAGACGACGGTCGACCGGCTGCGTGACATGGGCGTCAAGGTCTATGTCATCGGCCAATCTCCGGAATTCATCGCCGACGTCCAGAAGATCGCCTTCTTCGCCAAGCGGGAGCATGTCGCAAACACGTCCTGGCCGATGGCGATGGATCCGGACATCAACAAACAGGTGCAGCTGTTCGTCAAAGGGGCAGATTTCATCGACCCGCTGGCCTATCTGTGCGACGCGGGCGGCTGTTCCTACGCCGACGCCGGCACCAGGCAGTTTCTCTACTTCGACTACGGTCATTTCTCTTCCGCCGGCGCGACGCTCGCCATCTCGAAATACTGGCCAAGCTTTGCCGCCAGCAACAAAGTCGCGAAGGCAAAATAGAAATCGCGGACCAGCGCCGAGGGAACTGCGAAAGCATCAATTTGAAGATCGCTTTGCGATTGCCCGAAGCCCGAACCTCATGGTAACGAGGGCGGGTGCGGGTATGATGTAATGGTAGCTTGTCAGCTTCCCAAGCTGAACGCGCGGGTTCGATTCCCGCTACCCGCTCCATACCAGTTCGTGCCGTGCACAACCGCAACCGGCCAACGAGGCGGGCGTGGTTCGAGTGGTCCATGATCTGCTTTCCGCTTGGGTTGAGCTGATCTAGCCCGCGAAAAGGCCTGCGGTTCCACCTTGTACCGGCAAGGCTAACGCTGGTGTCTGCGCCGAAAAGCCTTGACACCCTTGCTGAGCGATTTGGCGGCATCGGCTGCATCCTGCCAACCCTTCAGCTTGATGGTCTTGCCCGTGCCCAGCACGGAGGACAAGAAGAACTGTTCGATCTCCCGGCGCAAATCTTGCGACACGTGGTCTGCGGCCAAGGGCTTGTCTGGGGCATCCTCTTTGCGCGGGCAGAAAATGTAGCGATCGTTCCGGATTGCGTTTCCATCGGAATCCTTCTGCTTCACTCGCAGCGCGCCGAGCAAGTCGCACTGAATGACGACGCCAGGCGCCGTGGCCGCCTGATGGATCACCATGCCGTCGAGCGGATCCCCGTCATCGCCCAGGGTTGATGGCACAAATCCCCAATCATAGGGGTATGTGTTGCCGACCGGCAGCGGTCGCGAATATTGGAAGACGCCCCTTTTTGGCTCGTAAGCGAGTTTTGCCGCTGCCCCCCTCGGCGTTTCGACAACGACGCGAAACAGGCCTCCGGACTTCGTCGGAAGGTTCAAGAAGTTTGTCATGGCTCATCCATCCGAGTTCTCTTTCGCAGTAGCACGCGCGAAGAGGCAAAAGGTTCCCGTTCTGCCAGCGACGCGGGAACTGCTTTGGACGCCGGTTGTTCACACCGTAACCGAAAGGGAGAGTTCGATGGCTAAGGTTTCGCCCCATGCGCTGAAAGGTGTTGGCTACGTGATTTCGACCATAAGCGTCATATTGCTGGCGGTGGTCAGCTGGAAAAGTGCCTCACAAGATCCGATGCTTGCCTCATGCCTTCTCGGCGGTGCGGCAACGTCGATAGCGGGCATGTGCTGCCGCTGGGCTTCCTATGCGGTCGAAAAGCGCAGGCAGAGCCGGCACGGGATCTAAGCCTGGCCGATGCGCATCTGCTTCTTGAGAAGGAACCGGGCAAGGTTCTCGATATTCCGGGGCGCCACCTTCTTGGGCAGATGCGCCAGCAGGCCCCTGGATTTCGCGTCGCTCTGGAACCGCTCGGCCCACTCTTCGGTGCGGTTGTCGCGCTGCAGCCGCAAATTCGTTCTGAACTCCCCGTTCGGCATTTCAACCGATAGCTGCCGAGCCACGGATGCGACGTAGGGACGAGGATCCTCCAAGAGATCTTCGTAAAACAGATGATCGTAAGGCAGGTCGGCCATGCGCAAATAGGCCTCCCAGAAGGCATAGCTCTGCCCGATCAGGAAGTAGGCCTGGCAGATACCGGCGAAGTCGTATTGCGGAACCATATCAGCGCCGTCCATCGTGCTTCTCCAACGACCTGACGCCTTCGCCCGGCAGTAGGAGATCGCTTGGCGAAGACGGTCCCGGCGCTCGAGCAGGACCACGCCCATGGCATGACGCCGGACGCATTCGGCGAGGAAGTCGGTGCCGTACTTCGCCTGCGACCAGTCGAGGTGCCGTGGAAACAGTTTGACAGCGAACCTGGCATTGGCGGTCCCGCCGCGATCAATCACGGCCGACAGGAGTTCGTCGAAGGATTTCGGCCTGAAGCCCAATGTATCCGTATCGAGCCATTCAGCCGACTGGCCCAGTATTCCGGTACTGTTTGCCAGGCTGCCCAGCCATTCGGAGCCACTGCGGGCTTCGGTCACTATCGCAACACCTCTCATGCGTAGGGGTTGCCGCTGACCTGTAAATGTATGGCCGGTCCAGGATATGGTTCTGCTCCTTCTGCTGGCCCCCTGCCCGACAGCAATTCAATTAGAAACATCTAATGTGATTCGGTCAAATCAATCTTGGGCTGGTAGACCGTTTCGTCACTGTTGGTTGTCGGGGACCGATTGCACGACGCAAACCTTGAACTCGGGCATCCGTGGTGACGACACCGGCCACGCTGCCGTGGCCGGTCTCGCCAACGAGCCGTTACAGCCAAACGCCGAGCCATACACGCTCGCGCCAGCAACGGACATGACGTCGCCCATGGCGCCAATAGCGACGGCAAACCCGTCTCCAGCCGCGACGGCGCCCGTGGCGACGGCGCCACCGGCCGTGGTGGCCATGATGCCAGCGGCGATGGGAGACCTGCTCCACCTCGACGTCGTCATCGCCTTCGAAGACAGCCGGATCCGGCTTGTCCAGTTGATCGAGAATTCCGTTGCCCTGGGGAACACCTGCGACGGCGCGGCCGGGGCCAGCTACGCCCGCGAATGCCACGGCCCCCGCAACGCCCAGCAGTCCTGTAAGAAACAACCGACGTTCCATCAAAACCTCCCGAGTTGTTGACCACCGGCAGCTCATTCCCTCTCGCCCAAAACGGACTCCAGCGAGCATGCCGATTGGCCTGAACGCGCCAGTGCCGCTCCGGTTCCATCATCCCACTTCGCGCAGGATGAAATCGTGCAGCATCTTGGCGGCCGGCGAAAGCGCGCGGTTCCTGACAGTGATCAGGCTGTAGGGCCTGACCTCGATGTCGAATTCGGTCTGGACGACATCGATGGCGCCGGCGAGCCCCTCGGGATTCTGGATGAACTTCGCCACCTGCACCGAAACCGGCGCGATGGCGTCGGACTGGGCGACCATGACCAGCGTCAAGAGCAACGAGCTGGTGTTGAGGATCCGGTCCGGCAGAGCGATGTTGCGGTTGAGGAAATTGCTCTCCATCGCCTGGCGCAGCGGCGAGCCGCCCGACTGGAAGACCCAGTCATAGGCGGCGGTGTCTTCCAGCCGCACCACGCCGCCTCTGGTGAGCGGGTGACCACGGCGCACGATCAGGCAGGCTTTCTCGACGCCGATGACACGCGATTCGAACAGCCGCGGATTGAGGTCGTCGGGGATGCGCGCGATGATGAAATCATGGCGCGTGGCGATCAGTTCGCGCGCCAGCACATTGGAGGTCTCGACCTGCATGGTGATCTCGATGCGTGGATATATGCGGCGGATTTCGCGGATCGCCGGCACCGCCAGCTCGATCGCCGGCGCCGTCACGGCACCGAGAAACACGGAGCCGCCCTTGCCCGCCTTGAGCTCGGAAATCTCGCGATCGACCTCTCGCATCTCCAGCAGGATAGAACGCGCACGCCTTGCCAGCGCCTTGCCGTAGGGCGTCAGCGTGATGCCGCGCGGCAGCCTCTCGCACAGCTTGACCTCGAGCACCGCCTCCATCTCGCCGATCATGCGCGACGCCGCCGGCTGCGAAATGTTCATGACCTGCGCCGCCGCGCTCACCCGGCCATGGTCGTCGAGCGCGACGATCATGCGCATGTGCCGCAGGCTGAGGCCGCTGCGCAGCAGGGTTTCGCCATCACCCGGGGTATCATTATAACTATTTGAGACCGCAGCCGGATTCCGTAACGCCGCCATGGTTTCTCCCTACCTCCGCTTGCAACCCCCGGCATGTGCCGGCAAGCTGTCATCCCCCATAGCGTATACCACTTGTGATATAGCAACCATCAAAGATCGCATTTGACAGTTATGGCAAAAGGGTCACAACGTCAGCGTGTTCCGGGACGCAACGGTCGCCGACGATGAAAATCGTATCGATTGAAATCAGCGGCTCGGGACCATGGGAGGATACCGGAGATCGATATGACGGCAGTGGCGCCTTGGCGCTTCTGCACGATTGCGCGGCCCGCGACCCCCGGGGTGCCGCGTCCATCAACCAGGGAGAGTTTAAGTGAAAATCATCAAGACACTGGCCGCAGTCGCGGCGCTTGGCATCGCTGCCATGACCTATTCGGCGCATGCAGCCGACAAAGGTCTTGTCGGCGTGCTGATGCCGACCAAGACTTCGCAGCGCTGGATCAACGACGGCGACGCCGTCAAGTCCCAGCTCGAGGCTCTCGGCTACACGGTCGACCTGCAGTATGCGCAGGACGACATCCCCAACCAGCTCAGCCAGCTGGAAAACGAAATCACCAAGGGCCCGAAGGCGCTGATCATCGCCTCGATCGACGGCACTACCCTTTCGGATGCGCTGCAGAAGGCCGCTGATGCGGGCGTCGTCGTCGTTGCCTATGACCGCCTGATCAAGAAGACCAAGAATGTCGACTACTACACCACCTTCGACAATTTCGGCGTCGGCGTGATCCAGGCCAATTCACTGGTCAAGGGCCTCAAGGAGCGCTTCCCGAACACCAAGCCGTGGAACGTCGAACTGTTCGGCGGCTCGCCCGACGACAACAACGCCTTCTTCTTCTACAATGGTGCGATTTCCGTCCTGCAGCCGCTGATCGACAACGGCTCGATCAAGATCAAGTCCGGCCAGATGGGTATGGACAAGGTCGGTACGCTGCGCTGGCTGGCGGCGACTGCTCAGGCCCGCATGGACAACCTGCTGTCGGCCAACTACTCGGACGGCAGCCGCGTCGATGGTGTTCTGTCGCCCTATGATGGCCTGTCGCGCGGCATCACCGCCTCGCTGCGCGCCGTCGGCTACGGCACGGCCGCTCAGCCCTGGCCGATCGTGACCGGCCAGGACGCCGAGACCGCCTCGGTCAAGCTGATCATCACGGGCGAGCAGTACTCGACCGTGTTCAAGGACACCCGCGACCTCGCCAAGGCCACCGTCGGTCTGGTTGACAAGGTGCTGTCGGGCGGCAAGCCTGACGGCCTCGACGAAAAGACCTACAACAACGACGTCAAGGTCGTTCCCTCGATCCTGCTGACGCCGCATGAGGTCGACAAGTCGAACTACCAGAAGCTGGTCGTCGACTCCGGCTACATCAAGGCCGAAGACCTGAAGTAATCTCTGTTACAAAGATAGGGGTCCTGCCCAACGCAGGGCCCCTTTCCGTTCGCAAGCGACCCCGGTATTGTTTCAGCCGGACTTAAAGCGCGTCGGTTGCGATCCGATCCATGCGATGCGCTTTAAGTATTTGTTTCCGTGCATGTCGTTGTCTCGAACCGCTGGCACTTTTGAGCGACATGCGACAGGAGGAGCCTGGCCTTATGACTTCGACGATTTTGGAGATGCGCGACATCACCAAGACGTTCCCGGGCGTGAAGGCGCTGTCGAACGTCAACCTCAGCGTCGAGGAAGGCGAGATCCACGCCGTGGTCGGCGAGAACGGCGCCGGCAAGTCGACGCTGATGAAGGTGCTGTCAGGCGTCTACCCCGCGGGCACCTATGACGGCCAGATCGTCTTTCAGGGTCAGGAATGCCAGTTCAAGGGCATCCATGACAGCGAACACAAGGGCATTGTCATCATCCACCAGGAGCTTGCCCTGGTGCCGATGCTGTCAATCACCGAAAACATCTTCCTCGGCAACGAGAACGCCCGCTACGGCGTGATCGACTGGGATGCCAACGAGGCGCGCACCGCCGCCCTGTTGAAGAAGGTGGGCCTCAAGGAGGACCCCAAGACACTGATCACCAATATCGGCGTCGGCAAGCAGCAGTTGGTCGAGATCGCCAAGGCGCTGAGCAAGGACGTCAAGCTTCTGATCCTCGACGAGCCGACCGCGTCGCTCAGTGAAAAGGACAGCCAGGCGCTGCTCGACCTTTTGCTCGAATTCAAGCGGCAAGGCATGACCTCGATCCTGATCTCGCACAAGCTGAACGAAATCAACCGGGTCGCCGACAAGGTCACCGTCATCCGTGACGGGCGCACCATCGAGACGCTGGCCAAGAAGGACATCTCCGAGGACCGCATCATCACCTCGATGGTCGGCCGCTCGCTCGACGACCGCTATCCGCCGCGCGAGCCTAACATCGGCGAAGTCGTGTTCGAGGTGAAGAACTGGTCGGTCTATCACCCGCTGCATGCCGAGCGGCAGGTGATCAAGGGCATCGACATCAACGTGCGCAAGGGCGAGGTGGTCGGGATAGCCGGACTGATGGGTGCCGGCCGCACCGAATTCGCCATGAGCCTGTTCGGCCGCTCCTACGGCCGTCGCATCACCGGCGAGGTGCTCCTCAAGGGCAAGCCGGTCGACGTCTCGTCGGTGAGCAAGGCGGTCCAACACGGCATCGCCTACGTGACCGAGGATCGCAAGACCTACGGTCTCAACCTCATCGACCATATCAAGCACAACATAACGCTCGCCAATCTCGGCGGCGTGTCGCGCCACAGCGTGATCGACGATTTGCGCGAACTGGCCGTTGCCAACGACTATCGCAAGAAGACCAATATCCGCGCTTCCAGCGTGTATCAGTTGACCGGCAATCTTTCCGGCGGCAACCAGCAGAAGGTGGTGCTGTCGAAATGGCTGTTCGCCGACCCGGACGTTCTGATCCTCGACGAGCCGACACGCGGTATCGACGTCGGCGCCAAGTACGAAATCTACACGATCATCGCGCGGCTTGCCTCGGAAGGTAAGGCGATCGTGGTCATCTCGTCGGAGATGCCGGAATTGCTCGGCATCACCGACCGCATCTACGTCATGAACGAAGGCCGCATCGTCGGCGAAATGGCCGCGGCGGACGCAAGCCAGGAAAAAATAATGCGCGCCATCGTTCGCGGAGAAGGAAAAGCAGCATGAGCACCGAAAGCGCCCCCGCCCCACAGGGCAACATCGCCGAAGAACAGCGCCCACGCATTGCCGTCTCGGCGCTGACGACGAACCTGCGCGAATACGGTCTGATCATCGCGCTGATCGTCATCATGCTGTTCTTCCAGTTCACCACGTCGGGAACGCTGTTCAAGCCGGTCAACCTCAGCAATCTGGTGCAGCAGAACTCGTTCATCATCGTGATGGCACTGGGCATGCTGCTGGTCATCGTTTCCGGCTACATCGACCTCAGCGTCGGATCGGTCGCCGGCTTCATCGGCGCGCTGGCGGCGAACATGATGGTCATCTGGCAGCTCGGACCGCTCAGCAATCCGCTGGTGGTTTCGATCGTCTGCCTGATCGTCGGCGGCCTGATCGGCGCGGCGCAAGGCTATTGGATCGCCTATCACCGCATACCGAGCTTCATCGTCACGCTGGCCGGCATGCTGATCTTCCGCGGCATCTGCCAGGCGCTGCTGGGCGGCGGATCCTCGGTCGGGCCACTTCCGGACGACTTCAAGGCACTGAGCTCCGGCTTCATTCCGGATGTGATCGGCCCGCTGACGCTGATCCCGCCGACGGTGAACGCGGCCGGAAAGACCATCCTGGGCAGTGGCCTGACGCTGCACATGACGACGGTCGTGCTTGGCCTGATCGCCGTGGTGGCCTATGCCTATTTCGGGCTCCGCACTCGGCGCAAGCGCGAACGCCATGGCTACGAGGCCGAGCCCTTTGCCCTGTTCGTCATCAAGACGCTGGTTGCCAGCGCGCTGGCTCTGTTCCTGGTCTATGAGTTCGCCAGCTATCGCGGGTTGCCGGTGGTGCTGCTCGTCATGGGCGTGCTGATCACGTTGTTCGTCTTCGTCACCAAGCGCATGACAATCGGCCGCCGTATCTACGCGATGGGCGGCAACCCCAAGGCGGCGCAGCTGTCGGGCATCAATACCGAGCGGCTGACGCTGCTGGTGTTCATCAATATGGGCGTGCTGTCGGCGCTAGGCGGTCTGATCATCGCGGCGCGGCTCGGCCAGGCCGTGCCGGCGGCGGGTCTCGGTTCGGAACTCGACGTCATCGCCGCCGTGTTCATCGGTGGCGCCTCGGCAATGGGCGGCGTCGGCCAGGTCATCGGCGCCGTGGTCGGCGGCTTTATCATGGGCGTGATGAACAACGGCATGTCGATCATGGGCGTCAATGTCGACTGGCAGCAGGTGGTCAAAGGCCTGGTGCTGCTCGGCGCCGTGATCTTCGACGTCTACAACAAGAACAAGGCCTGACAGGACCAGTTCCAGGAAAGCGTATCGCGGTTTCCCACAGGAATTGCGTAGAACAAAATACTGGAGCGGCCGAACCGCTCCGACGAGGCAACAAGAAAGGCATACGGGTCACATCGCGGCGCTGCCGGCAACCGTCCGGCACCAAGAAGTTCCCTGAAGGAACCAAGCCCCACGATCGCAATCCGAACGGAGAATTACACCCGTGGCATGGGCGACGACCCGGCCGCGCTTGGGAAGGTTTGCCGCAGCGGCAGCCATGCCAAGGCACATGAGAGAGGATTGATCATGCTGATCTCGCAGATTCTCGACGACGCCGAGACGATCCGTGTCGTTGCCCGCAGTGGCGGCAAGACCCGGATCATCAACGGCGCCCGCAGCGTCTATTCGCTGGCGATGGAAGCCGCCCGCACGGGCGTCGGCCTTGCCACCCTGATCGAGCGCAAGGGGCTCGGCGAGACGATCGATCTCGATGCCGCCTACAAAAAGGGGCGACTGTTGTCGCCGATCAATCACCCCGATCCGGCCCACCTGCATCTCACCGGCACCGGACTGACGCATCTCGGCTCGGCGGCGACGCGCGATTCCATGCACAAGAAGCTCAGCACCGATGGCGAGGAGCAGCTCACTGATTCCATGAAGATGTTCCGCATGGGACTGGAGGGCGGCAAGCCCGCCAAGGGCCAGATCGGCGTGCAGCCGGAGTGGTTCTACAAGGGCAACGGCACCATGGCCGTGGCGCCGGGTGCCGCACTCCTGTCCCCGGCCTTCGCCAAGGACGCCGGCGAAGAACCCGAGATCGCCGGCATCTATGTCATCGGCGATGACGGCGCGCCTTTTCGTGTCGGATTTACGCTGTCGAACGAATTTTCCGACCATGTGACCGAGCGCGTGAACTATCTGTTCCTTGCCCATTCCAAGCTGCGCAACGCCTCGTTCGGACCGGAGATCCTGATCGGCGACCTGCCTTCCGATATCAGGGGCACTTCGCGCATCGTGCGTGACGGCAACACGCTATGGGAAAAGCCCTTCCTGTCGGGCGAAGCCAACATGTCACACACCATCGCCAATCTCGAACATCATCATTTCAAGTATTCGGCCTTCCGCCAGCCGGGCGACGTGCACGTACACATGTTCGGCACGGCGACGCTGTCGTTCGCCGACGGCATCAAGACCGAGGCCGGCGATATGTTCGAGATAGAGGCCGGGGATTTCGGCCTGCCGCTGCGCAATCCGCTCGAGATCGAAAAGCCGGTGAAGGTGGTGGTGAAGGCGCTGTGAGGCGGGCCAGAGGGGAGTTCGCAGCCGATCCATTCGTCATTCTAGGGCGGAGCAAGGAGCGAAGCGACGCGCGCAGACCCTAGAATGACGGAGAACGGGGCGGCGGGACCGCGCTCCCTTCTGCCTTGCCGGGCATCTCTCTTACTAGGACCTCAGCGCGCCGCGCGGAAATGCTTGGAGAGCTTCAGGCCCTGCGCCTGGTAGTTGGAGCCGAGATCGGTGCCGTAGAGCGCCTGCGGCCGCTTGAGCATATGCTCGTAGACCAGCCGTCCGACGATCTGGCCATGGTCGAGGATGAACGGCACTTCATGGCTGCGCACTTCGAGCACGGCCCGGCTGCCGGTGCCGCCTGACGCCGAATGGCCGAAGCCCGGATCGAAGAAACCGGCATAGTGGACGCGGAATTCGCCGACCAGCGGATCGAAGGGTGTCATCTCGGCGGCGTAGAGCGGCGGCACATGCACCGCTTCCTGGCTGACGAGGATGTAGAATTCGTCGGGATCGAGCACCAGTTCGCCGGCGCCGCTCTTGTGGATCGGCTCCCAGAAATCGACGACATCCTGCGCCGCGCGCTTGTCGACATCGACAAGGCCGGTGTGATGCTTGCCGCGATAGCCGACCAGCCCGTCACTGTCGCCCTTGAGGTCGATCGACAGCGCGATGCCACCGCCCGAAATATTCGGCGGCTCGGTCGCGACCAGCATCTGCGCGGTATGCAATTCATGCAGTTCGGCTTCCGAGAGCAGGGCGTTGCCGGTGCGGAAGCGGATCTGCGACAGGCGCGAGCCGGTGCGCACGACGATCGGAAACGTGCGCGGGCTGACTTCGAGGTAGAGGGGACCGTTGTAGCCGGCGGCGATCTTGTCGAACTCGTGGCCACGGTCGGTCATGACACGGGTAAAGATGTCGAGCCGTCCGGTCGAGCTCTTCGGATTGGCGGAAGCGGACACGGTCGACGACAGCGCAAGGCTTTCCAGCAGCGGCACGATGTAAACACAACCCGTTTCCAGCACGGCGCCATCGGCGAGGCTGAACTCATGCAGCTTCAGCCGGTCGAGTTTGTCGACAACCCGATGATCGGGGCCGGGCAGAAAGGAGGCGCGTACGCGGAAGGCCGTGTCGCCGAGCCTGAGATCGAGGCTCGCCGGCTGGATCTGGTCGGCATCGAGCGCGCGCGGCGACTTCAGCGCGCCGGACTGGAACAGCGCCGAAATGTCCTGATCGGGAAGAATGCCTGTCTGCCGCAAAGTCTGGCTCCGCTCGAAGGCCGGTCTCTTTGTGGCAGGTTCTTGCCGCAAAACCGCTGGACACTCTTGCGGAACCTGCCTGGTACAAACCTCTTAATGAAGCCGGCAATTGACGCAAGCGTGGTACGGGTCTAAAGGGTCGTTATCCCGTGGTGATTTGGCCGGTCGGCTTGCAGCCACGTTAAACAAGTCGCTAAAGGACCGTTGGCCGCGAGGCCGTATGGACCGGTTGCGACTTTCGCGGCCGGTTTTTTTGTGTCTGGAACAAAAGCGATGAGCAGCAAGAAGCGCAACTGGAAGCCTCAAACAGCCCTCGTGCATGGCGGAACCCTGCGTTCCCAATTCGGCGAGACCTCCGAGGCGATGTACCTGACCCAGGGCTATGTCTATGAAACGGCGCAGGCGGCCGAAGCCCGTTTCAAGGGCGAGGAACCTGGCTTCATCTATTCGCGCTACGCAAATCCGACCGTCGACATGTTCGAGAAGCGCATGTGCGCGCTGGAAGGCGCGGAGGACGCACGCGCCACGGCATCGGGCATGGCGGCGGTGACCGCGGCGCTTCTGTGCAGCGTCAAGGCCGGCGACCATATCGTGGCGGCGCGCGCGTTGTTCGGCTCCTGCCGCTGGGTGGTGGACACGCTGGCGCCGCGCTACGGCATCGAGGCGACCTTGGTCGATGGCACCGATATCGCCAATTGGGAAAAGGCGGTCAGGCCGAACACCAAGCTGTTCTTCCTGGAAAGCCCGACCAACCCGACGCTGGAAGTGGTCGACATCGCCGCTGTCGCATCGCTCGCCAATTCGATCGGCGCGCGGCTTGTCGTTGACAATGTCTTCGCCACCCCGCTGCAGCAGAAGCCGTTGCAGCTTGGCGCCCACATCGTCGTCTATTCGGCGACCAAGCACATCGATGGCCAGGGCCGTTGCCTCGGTGGCGTCATCTTGTCGGACAAGAAGTGGATCGACGAGAACCTGCACGACTATTTCCGCCACACCGGCCCCAGCCTGTCGCCGTTCAATGCCTGGACGCTGCTGAAGGGCTTGGAGACGCTGCCGGTGCGCGTGCGCCAGCAAACGGAGAGCGCGGCTAAGATCGCCGACTTCCTCGCCGGGCAACCGCAGATCGCCCGCGTCATCTATCCCGGCCGCGCCGACCATCCGCAGGCCGATATCGTCAAGAAGCAGATGTCCGGCGGTTCGACGTTGATCTGCCTGGACGTCAAGGGCGGCAAGCAGACGGCCTTCGCCGTGCAAAACGCGCTCGACATCGTGCTGATCTCCAACAATCTCGGCGATGCCAAGAGCCTGATCACCCATCCGGCGACGACGACGCACAAGAATTTGAGCGACGAGGCGCGCGCCGAGCTCGGCATCGGGGCTGGGACGCTCAGGCTGTCGGTCGGCCTGGAGGACACCGACGACCTTCTGGAGGACATCGCGCAGGCATTGCAGGCCGCCAAGTAGGGTTGCCAGGCCGCGCCGCGCGGCAATCAAGCGCGCGATGGCGTCTCTTCCAGTTCGGCGGCCTTGGTGCCTATGGTCATCGCATTGCCGCGCCAGTCGACGGCACCGCCGAGCCAGCCGCGTGCCCACATCGCCGGCAAGATCAGGTCGCGTACCATGATCGCCGCGACCATGCGCGGCGACAGGTACCAGCCCTTGGACCAGGCCAGCGCGCATTCCGGAAGGTAGAAGGCCACCAGCACGGCGATGGCCGTGAACGGGAGGCTGAGGCCGGCGCTTGCCGCCGCAACCAGCGCAAGCACCAGCGGCACAACCGCGCCGGTGAGGATTTCGGGCGCGAAGAACAGCGGGAAGGTGACCCGGCGCAGGCGCGCCCAGCGGGCCTGGCGCGACCAGATCTCGCCAAACCTACGCCGGCCAAGCGGCTGCTCGAAGGGCGCGGCGACGAGATTGACGCGCAGGCCAAGCCCATTGACCAGCTTGGTCGCGGCCGCGTCCTCGGCGATTTCGGCGGCCAGCGCGCGGATACCGCCATTGGCATCCAGCATCGGCTTGTTCCATAGCATGCTCTTTCCCTGGGCAAAGCCGAGGCCGAGCGCCTCGCCGGCATACTGCCATCGCGCCTGCAGCGTGTTGAGGAAGGCGCATTCGACCTCGGCCCAGAAGCCATCCGGCCGCGAACCGATCGGTGTCGAACAGACAAGGCCGGTGCCTGGCCGCCACGCCGCCATCAGATGCTGGATGTAGTCCCTCGGCATCAGCACGTTGGAGTCGGCCAGGACGACCCAATCGTGCCGCGCGGCTTCCCAGCCCTTGACGCAATTGTTGAGCTTGGGATTGGCGCTGACACGGTCGTCACCGATCAACAGCCGGGCCGGCACTTTTGGAGAGCGGCCAATGGCGGCGCGGATCAATTTGACCACCGGGTCGTCGGCATGGGCGACGCAGAAGATCAACTCGTAGCGCGGCCAGTCGAGCGAGAAGGCGCGTTCCAGCGTCTCCCGCGTGAACGGCTCGACGCCACGCACAGGTACGATAATCGACACCGGCGGCGATTTACCGGTTGGCCGCGCGATTGTGGCGCGCCGTTTCAGCTGCGAAGCGGCAAGCAAAATACTGGCTGAGTTTGAAAGGATAAGAGCAGTCGAAAGCGAGGCGGCTATGAGAGTGAGTTCCATCGAGATTTGGTCACTCCAGAAGAGACGGCCCGCATCGTGGCCGCTTTCAACAGACAGGGCGCCCGAGTCGCCCGTCCGCGCACACCACCATTGTCATGTGTCACTCAAATGACATTGTTTGCCGGCACGTGCCTTTCAGGACAGGGCGCGACAAGACGCGCATGTTGACCTGCCCGTCGGGAGCACCGAAAGGTATCGGATTGTTTTGGAGCCGCTTATGTACCGCGCCGTCACGCGCAACATCGAAGTGCAGGTCAGGCCGTTCTACCTCGAGGACCGTTCCGATCCTTCCGAGAACCGTTATGTCTGGGGATATCAGATAACGATCGACAACCAGTCGGACGAATTCGTGCAGCTTCTGTCGCGCTATTGGCACATCACCGACGGTACCGGCCGGGTCGAGGAAGTAAGCGGCCCGGGCGTCGTCGGCGACCAGCCCGAACTCAATCCGGGCGACAGCTATCAATACACATCCGGCTGCCCGCTCTCGACGCCGTCAGGCATCATGGTCGGGCGCTACACGATGCGCAACAAGCGTGGCGAGACATTCGATATCGCCATCCCGGCGTTTTCGCTCGACCTTCCGGGGACGCGGCGCACGGTGAATTAGCCTCTTTCTCCCCGTTTCACGGGGCGTTGAGGAAACGGTCCGCGTAGCGGACGAAAAGCCAATTGCTTGGCTTTTCGAGTAACGAACCTCCGGCAGGACAATCAGGGGCGGCGCCGACTCGGGAGACTTGTCTTCCCGCTCGATGCGCACTGCTGCCATCTAGCGAAAGTCGGTGCTGCCCGTCATCCGCCCTTCGGGCACCTTCTCCCCGTGAACGGGGAGAAGGAAAAGACTCACTGCCTCGCAAACTCCGCCGGGTCGAAGTCATACTGCGTCGAGCAGAACTCGCAGGCGACGTGGATACCGCCGTCCTCGGTCGAGTCCTTGATCTCCTGCGCGGAAAAACCCTCGAGGATACCGCGGATCTTGTCGCGCGAGCATGAGCATTGGTCAGCGACGGGGACGCCGCCGAAGACGCGCACGCCATGCTCGTGGAACAAGCGATAAAGCAGCCGTTCGGCGCCGACCGTCGGGTCGATCAGTTCGGTCGGCTCGATGGTGCCGAGAAGTGCCAGCAATTCCTGCCAGGAATTGTCGGCCGGATCGTTCGTCACGTCGCGCGGATCGCCGTCGCCGCCCGAAATGTCTGGAACGCGCATGCGCTCGGGCGACTGGGGCAGGAACTGCGCCAGGATGCCGCCGGCACGCCACTGCTCACGTGCACCGCCGTGGGCGGGCGTCAACAGTTTGGCGACCGAGAGCCTGATATCCGTCGGGATCTGCTCCGACTGGCGGAAATAGGTGCGCGCCGCGTCTTCCAGCGTTTCGCCGTCAAGCTGGACGATGCCCTGATAGCGCTGGGTGTGAGCGCCCTGGTCGATGGTCAGCGCCAGCACGCCGCTGCCGAGCAGCGTCTGCTGCGACGTCTCGCCCGCCGCAACCAATGCCTCGAGCCGATCGGCGTCGAAGCGCGCATAGGCACGCAGGGCCGAGGGCGTCGTGAAATCCGCCACCAGCATGTCGACCGGCCCGTCGGTGCGGGTCTGCAGGATGAACTTACCTTCGAATTTGAGCGAGGTGCCGAGCAGCACCGTCAACACACAGGCTTCCGCCAGCAGGCGGGCCACCGGCTCGGGATAGTCGTGGCGGCCAAGGATAGCGTCGAGCATCGGTCCGAGTTGGACCGTGCGGCCGCGCACGTCGAGCGGGCCGACCTCAAAAGGCACGACGTGATCGTCGCCGGCATAGCCGAATTCGCCGAGTTTGGGGTGATATTCGGTCACTTGATGCGTTTCCAACATGACAATACTCCAGGGCGCGGCCATGCCGCCCTCCTGGGGTGCATGCGTCCAAACGCGCTTGATTTGCGTGATGCGGCGCAGATAGGCATCGCGCCCCCGCAGATCAAGCGCCCGTGCACTTCAAGCACCAAGACACGTCAAGCACCAAGACACATCAAGCACCAAGACACCAGGCGAGCACCGCCTTCTGGGCGTGGAGCCGGTTCTCGGCTTCGTCGAAGACCACCGAATGCGGCCCGTCGATGACCTCGTCGGTCACCTCCTCGCCGCGATGCGCCGGCAGGCAGTGCATGAACAGCGCGTCCGGTTTGGCATGCGCCATCAGCTTGGCATTGACCTGGTAGGGCGAGAACACATTGTGGCCGCGGGCGCGATGCTCCTGGCCCATCGATACCCAGCAATCGGTGACGATGCAGTCAGCCTGGTCGACTGCCTCCTCGGGCGAGCGGGTGAAATGCAGCTTGCCGCCATGCGACTTGGACCAGTCGACATGCTTCTGCGCCGGCTCGCTGCCTTCGGGCACGGCGACATTGAGGTTGAAGCGGAAACGCGCCGAGGCCTCGATCAACGAGTGCAGCACATTGTTGCCGTCACCGGTCCAGGCGATGGTCTTGCCTGCCACCGGACCGCGATGCTCCTCGAAGGTCATGATGTCGGCCATCAGCTGGCATGGATGGGTGTCGTCGGTCAGTCCGTTGATCACCGGAACCGTGGCATTCTCGGTCAGCTCCAGCAACCGGTCGTGCGAGGTGGTGCGGATCATGATCGCGTCGACATAGCGCGACAGCACCTTGGCGGTATCGGCGATGGTTTCGGAGCGGCCGAGCTGCATCTCGGTGCCGGTCAGCATGATGGTTTCGCCGCCCAACTGGCGCATGCCGACGTCGAAGGAGACGCGCGTGCGCGTCGACGGCTTGTCGAAGATCATCGCCAGCACCTTGCCTTCGAGCGGCCGGGTGCGCTCACCGGCCTTGAGGCGTGCCTTTCGCACCACCGCGTCGTCCAGCATGAAGCGCAGGTCGCCCTCGGAAACGGTGGAAAGATCGGTGAAATGGCGAACAGACATCAGCAATATTCCGGAATTACTTCGCGGCGGCCACGGCGATGGCATCCGCCAGGCCTTTGGCACCGGCGCGGATGCGATTGAGCGCTTCGTGGATCTCGGCGTCGGTGACAGTGAGCGGCGGCAACAGGCGGATGACGTTGTCGCCGGCCGGAACCGCCAGCAAATGCTGGTCGCGCAGCGCCATGTTCACCTTGGCGTTGGGCATGGCGCATTTGAGACCCAGCATCAGGCCAGTGCCCCTGATGTCTTCGATGACATCGGGAAACTCGTCGGCGATCGCCGCAAGGCCCTGCTTCATCAGCAGCGCCTTGCGCTGGACGTCTTCGAGGAAGCCATCTTCCAGCACCACATCGAGCACGGCATTGCCGACCGCCATGGCCAGCGGATTGCCGCCGAACGTGGTGCCGTGCACGCCCGGCGTCATGCCGACCACGGCCTCGTCGGTGGCCAGGCACGCGCCCATCGGGAAGCCACCGCCAATGCCCTTGGCGATCGCCATGATGTCGGGCGTCACGCCCGTCCACTCATGCGCGAACAGCTTTCCGGTGCGGCCGATGCCGCACTGGACCTCGTCGAAGATCAAGAGCAGGCCGTGCTGATCGCAGAGCTGGCGCAGCCGCTTCAACGATTGCGTCGGCACCGGGCGGATGCCGCCCTCCCCCTGCACCGGTTCGATCAGGATCGCGGCGGTTTCCGCCGTGATCGCCTTTTCGGCCGCATCGATGTCGTCGAAGCCGACCTGGTCGAAGCCTTCAACCTTGGGACCGAAACCTTCGAGGTATTTGAATTGGCCGCCGGCCGCGATGGTCGCCAGCGTACGGCCATGGAAGGCGCCTTCGAAGGTGATGACGCGGAAGCGCTCGGGATGGCCCTTGACGAACTGGTAGCGCCGCGCCGTCTTGATCGCGCATTCCAGCGCCTCGGCGCCGGAATTGGTGAAGAACACCTTGTCGGCGAAAGTGGCATCGGCCAGGCGCTCGGCAAGCCGGCTCTGCCCGGGAATCTCATAGAGATTGGAGACATGCCAGAGCTTACCCGCCTGTTCGGTGAGAGCCGCGACCAGATGCGGATGGCTGTGGCCGAGCGAATTGACCGCGATGCCGCCGGCAAAATCCAGATATCGCTCGCCCTTGTCGGTAACCAGCCAGGTGCCTTCCCCATGGTCGAAAGCCAGGGGTGCGCGAGCAAAGGTCTCGTAAAGCGCCGAACCGCTCATTATATGCGTCTCCGGTACCGGAAAATCAAAAAAGCCGCCAAAGCGGCGGCCTTGTGCGGCTTATCGTGTTTTTCGGCCATGAAGTCAACGAAAACGTCGCGTAGTGGCGCGCGGCAAGCACTCCGACAAGACGCCGGCTCATCAGCGACCGGGCAAGTTGGGGAAAACCGAAAAAACCGATTCGTGTTGCACTTGGGACTCTTGTCACCGAGTCAGCGCATAAGGTAATTGTAGTCGAGAAATAACTAGATTTCGTGCGGCGGACCTAATCACCAGGTATATGTGGTGTCTGCCCCAGCAGTGGTGCTGGGTCGGGAATGGATTCTGACTGCCGCACGCTTAGCAGGAGCGCGGTCTCATGAACTGGACTGACGAGCGGGTCGAACTTCTCAGAAAATTGTGGTCGGAGGGTCTGAGCGCAAGCCAGATTGCCGCCCAGCTTGGAGGGGTGAGCCGCAATGCTGTCATCGGCAAGGTGCACCGGCTTAAGCTGTCGGGCCGCGGCCGCGCAACGGCGACGCCTGCGCGCCAGAAGAAAACGGCACAGGGATCGACCGTTCAGAAATCGGTGGCGCGCGCCGCAAGCACGCAACGCCACGTGACGACATCGATCGGCGCGACGGCGCTGCAGACGCAATTCGACGCCGAACCGGTGACACGGCACTATATCCGCCCGGTCGAGAACGTCGTGGTACCGATCTCACGGCATCTGCAGCTCGTGGAGCTGACCGAGCGCACCTGCAAATGGCCGAACGGCGATCCGCTGTCGGAGGACTTCAACTTCTGCGGTAACGAGGCCGCCGAAACCGGCCCCTACTGCAAGTATCACGCCCGCGTCGCCTTCCAGCCGGCGGCGGAGCGCAGACGCAATCGCTGAGGGGAATAGGGCAGTAAGGCAGTAGGGCAATATGTTTCGAGCCGCGCTGAAGAGCGCCTTATGCTAACCTACCGCCCTGTCTTCACAGCCACCCATTCTTGCGGAACCGCCAGTAGAGAAACGCGCAGATCAGCGCGATGGTGGTCAGCACGATAGGGTAGCCATATTCCATCTTCAGTTCCGGCATGTCGGTGAAGTTCATGCCGTAGATGCCGGCTAGTGCCGTCGGCACCGCCAGGATGGCCGCCCAGGAGGCGAGTTTCTTCGAAATCGCCGTTTCCTGGCTTTGACCGACCAGCAGACTGGCTTCGAACGCGAATGCCAGCACCTCGCGCAAACTGTCGATCTTTTCCTGGACGGTGCGGATGTGGTCGGTCACGTCACGGAACAGCGGGTGCATGGCCGAATGGATCTGCGGCAGCTCGGCGCTGGTCAGCCGGCGGCAGACTTCCACCAGCGGCAGTGCCGCATTGCGCAGGCGCAGGAGATCGCGGCGCAGCATGTAGAGCCGTTCGATGTCGGGACCGGTCATCGGCTTCAGAAGGACCTTGTCCTCGATCGCCTCGACCTCGTCCTCGATCTGCTCGAGCACGGGCATGTAATTGTCGACGATGAAATCCAGAATGGCGTAGAGGACGAAATCCTCGCCCTTGGCCAGCGAATGCGGGCAGCTTTCCCAGTGCTGGCGAACAGCTGCGTAGGAGGTCGACGGGCCATGCCTGACGCTGACGATGTAGCCCGAGCCGACGAACAGATGCGTCTCGCCGAAAGTCACCCGTCCTTCTATCAACTGCGCGGTGCGGGCGACGATGAACAGCGCATCGCCATACTGCTCGATCTTCGGCCGCTGGTGCGGATGCTCGGCATCCTCGATAGCCAGCTCATGCAGATGGAACTGCGCCCTGACGCGCAACAGCAGTTCGCGATCCGGTTCGAGCAGCCCGATCCAGACGACATGTCCCGATTTCTTGGCCCATTCGCCAGCTTCCTCGATCGGAATGTCGGCAATGCGCCGCCCAGCCGTATAGACACTGGAGGCGATGATGCCTGATGTCGACGCCGCGGGCTTGAACTCTCGGACATATTCCATCGCAGCCTCCTGAACGCAGGACCTCCATCAAGGCCTGAGAAGCTTAACGCCGGGGTAGTTTAGCGCAATATGATCCAGCGTTCGAGAGGACGAACGTCATTTCGCCGGAAGCGCCGCGGACAGGCTGATCTTGTCCGTCTTGTCGCCCTTCGGCCGCTCGGCCGGCATCTGGTCGCCGGTGACGATATAATAGATGGTCTCGGCGATGTTGGTGGCATGATCGCCGATGCGCTCGATATTCTTGGCGCAAAACAGCAGATGTGTGCAGGACGTGATGTTGCGCGGATCCTCCATCATATAGGTCAGCAATTCGCGAAACAGCGACGTGTACATGGCGTCGATCTGGTCGTCGCGGTCGCGCACGAAGCCGATCTTTTCGACCGAGCGCGAGGCATAGACGTCGAGAACTTCCTTGAGCTGGGTCAACGCCAGATTGGCCAGCGCCTCCAGGCCCCGGAACAGGCTGGTCGGCTGGCGGCCGTCGATGACGGCCACCACGCGTTTAGCAACGTTCTTGCCGAGGTCGCCGACCCGTTCGAGATCGGCGGAAATCCGGATGGCGCCGACGATCTCGCGCAGGTCCGTCGCCATCGGCTGGCGTTTGGCGATGATGATGATCGCCTTGTCGTCGATTTCCCGCTGTCCTTCGTCCAGCACCGCGTCGTCACGAATGACCTTCTGGGCTAGTCCCGGATCGGCATTGACGAGAGCGGCGACCGCCTGCTCGACCATACGCTCGGCATGGCCGCCCATCGCGGCGATGCGCTTCGACAGGTATTTCAGCTCCTCGTCATAGGCGCTCATTATGTGCACGGACTGCATGGATGAAATGCCTTCCCACGTGTTCTTGAACTTTGAGTCGTTTCCTCGAATCCCCGCTGATACGCTAGCCGGATGACAGAAAAAAGAAACGGTCCCGTGGAAAACTAGGGCAATATCAGTGCGCCGGCAAATAAACCGAGAAGGCAGCGCCCTTGCCGACCTCTGACTTGATCGACAGCCTGGCGTTATGACGCGTCAGGATGTGCTTGACGATCGACAAGCCTAGGCCCGTACCTTTCTGGGTCCGGCTGGTCTCGACGTCGACGCGGTAGAAGCGCTCGGTGATGCGCGGAATGTGCTCCTCGGGAATGCCCGGGCCGAAATCCCTGATGGTCACCTCGATGCCGGGTTCTGAAACGTCATCGGCGTGCGCGATCGTCACCAGGACGCGACCTCCCGATTGGCCATATTTGCAGGCGTTTTCCAGGAGGTTCTCGAAGACCTGGAACAGCTCGTCGCGATCGCCCGGCACGTCGAGAGGGCCCTTGGCGAAATCGCGCTCGATGACAAGGCCGTTTTCGCGGGCAAGCGGGGCCAATGAGTCGATGACGCTGTCGACGGTCTGGCGCAGATCGACCTCGGTTCCCGGCTTGAGATAGGGCTTCATCTCGAGCCGCGACAGCGACAACAGATCGTCGATCAGGCGCGCCATGCGGCCGGTCTGGTTCTGCATGATTTGCAGGAATTGCTCGCGCGCCGCCGGATCGTTGCGGGCCGGTCCACGCAGCGTCTCGATGAACCCGGCGATCGAGGCGAGCGGGGTGCGCAATTCGTGACTGGCGTTGGCGATGAAGTCGGCGCGCATGCGGTCGATACGCCGCGCCTCGCTCTGGTCCTTGAACACCAACACATAGAGGTCGGTGCCGTGCCCGACCGAGGACGCGCTGACCCGGTAGGCCCGCTCGACTGGCAGCTTCTCGGTATAGTCGACGACATCCGAGGCGACCGTTCCCGACAGCACGCTGTCAAGCAGGGCCTGCATTTCCGGGGCCCGGAACTTCAGCGGCAGCGATATGCCCGGCGCAATGCCGCCAAAGGCGGCAAAGGCGGCGGCATTGGCGTGCACGATGGTAGCGGCATGGTCGAAAATGATGAGCGGGTCGGCGACGGCCGCGGCCAGATATTCGCCCGACAGGCGCTGCAGGCCTATTGCCTCGATCGCGGAAGCATCCTCGGCGGACTGGCGCAGGCCGCCGGCCGGGAGCATCGCGGCTGCCAGCAAGAGAAACAGCGCCAGCACCAGGACGTAGGCGGAAACACTGGCGAAGGCAAAGGCGATCAGGACTGCCAAGACGCCAGCCGCAAGCAGCCAGCGGCTCTGCCACAGCCTGACAGCAATGGCGTGCGCCATGCCTTTCTGTTCTGCGTCCAGCTCGGTCATTCGCTTGCGCGCCCGCGTCCCATGCCCGATCCGTCACACGGCAGCGGAGACTTCCGCTGGACCGGTGCGCGCATGACCCGGAAAATCGGGAATCGATTTTCGGAAGGGATCATGCGCAAAATCCAAAGTGCTATAGCGTCCTATGCGCCTCCAAACGGACGCGCGGCGCTGTAGTGGCTCCCAATAGCATGAGTCCATAAGCTTAAAAGGGTTCGTTTCGATGAAAAAAGCCAAGGAAAATCCCGTAACACCGGCGTCCGGGCCATTGAAGATCAAAATTGACGGCAAGGAACGCGAGTTCGACATCGAGAATCCCGAGCTTCCGGACTGGGTCGAGGGGAACAAGCTGACGGCGGGCGGCTACCCCTACGACAAGAAGATGAAGAGCGACGAGTATGACGAGACGCTTGAGAAACTGCAGATCGAGCTGGTCAAGGCGCAGGCGTGGCTGCAAGCGAGCGGCAAGCGGGTGATGGCCCTGTTCGAGGGCCGTGATGCCGCCGGCAAGGGCGGCACGATTTTCGTGCTGCGCCAGTACCTCAACCCGCGCACGGCGCGCAACGTGGCGCTGACCAAGCCGACCCCGACCGAAGTGGGGCAATGGTACTACCAGCGCTATGTCGACCATTTCCCGACATCGGGCGAATTCGTCACCTTCGACCGCTCCTGGTACAACCGCGCCGGCGTCGAGCCGGTGATGGGTTTCTGCACGCCCGAGCAGCATGAGAAGTTTCTTGACGAGACGCCGCATTTCGAACGGATGATCGTCAACGACGATATCTACTTCTTCAAGTTCTGGCTGAACATCGGCCAGGAGACACAGCTCGAGCGTTTTCACGATCGCCGCTACAGCCCGTTGAAGAGCTGGAAGTTCTCGCCGATCGACGTCGCCGGCATTACCAAATGGGATGACTACACCAAGGCGCGCGACACCATGTTCGAACACACCCACAAGGCGTTCGCGCCGTGGATCATCGTGCGGGCCAATGACAAGCGACGTTCCCGGCTGGCGGTGATGCGGCGCATCCTGTTGTCGCTGCCCTATGAGGGACGCGATCTCGATATCGTCGGCAAGGAGGACAACAAGATCATCGGCGAAGGGCCGTCATTCCTCGGCAAGGAAGGTTGACGCTAGAGCGGTTCATCGTTTCACGGAAACGCCGAACCGCTCTATCTCGTTGTTTTAACGCAATTCCCAAGGGGAAGCGCTATGCGCTTCTCCCGTGAAAACTGTTTCACACTTTTCCTGGCATTGCTCTACTGCGCCGCGCGGCCGTTGGGCGGCGCGGCGCGGTATCTTAACAGTCGCTCAGGCCGCCAGCCTGGCGATCCGCTGCAGGCGCCGCAGCGTGGTGTCGTCCTGCAGTGCCTGCTGGAACAGCGATATCTCCTGGTCGATGCGATCGCACAGCGGGCCGGTATTTCCCTTGAGCAGGCCACGGGTCTGCAGCAAGGCGGCAACCGGCTTCTTGGCGAGCTGCCTGGCCCGGCCGAGCGTCGCCTCCTCCACGCCGTCATGCACGATCTCGGCGACGAGGCCGAGCGCCCTGGCGTCCTCGGCATGAAGCGTGTCGCCGAGGCAGAAGAAGCGGAAAGCGCCGGCATAGCCGAGCTTCTGCGGCGCAAGGATGCTGGTCGCCGCGTCCGGCACAAGGCCGAAATCGACGAACGGCACCCGGAAGGTGCTTCCATTGGAGGCGATCACCATGTCGCAGTGGAACAGGATGGTGCAGCCGACGCCGACGGCATCGCCGTCAACGCAGGCGAGGATGGGCTTGGGGAACGTTGCCAGCGTGCGGAACATGTCGGTGACGGCGGCGATCAGCCTCTGATGCTTCGTGGCGTCGAGGAATTCGGAAAAATCTCCGCCAAGGCAGAAGCAGCCCGCCAGGCCACGAAGCACGACGACACGCACTTCGTCATTCTCGGCGGCTTCATGGAACGTCCGGGCAAGGCTCTCATAGGCCCTTCTGTCGAGCACCGGGCGGCCGTCAGTCGACGACACGGTGACGATCAGCGTGTGGTTGCGCAATTCGGGTTGCGGGTGCGCGCCCATCGGCGATGTCATGACGCCCTCCTTTGGCCGAACATGTCGGGGTATCCCCTGGCCATAACCGGAGCATGTTGATTGCGGCGCGAACGCACCACGTCCAGCGTGTGCTCGTTGAAGGAGAGCAGGGTCGCCACGACCTGCTGGTTGCCGTAGGTGCGCTGATAGCCCAGCGGGGTCGCCAGGAAATGCAATTGCAAGGCGCGCAAAACCCACATCGGCTCGAATTCGATGATGACCTTGTCGACGCCGCGCTTCAGCCCCCATTCGACGAAGCCGGCGATCAATTCGGTGCCGACGGTCGAAACGCCGCGACGGCCGTCGCGAAAACCGGGCGCCACCGCATAACGGGTCAATTCCCAGATGTTGGGGCCCGACGGCGGCGTCCCTTCGGAAAGGTCGGTCAAGACCTCGGTCAAAAGATGGGGCCGCGTGGTCGGCAACATCCGTTGATAACCCGCGACCTCGTTGCCTCTGATGACGATCTGATGCACCGCCTCGTCATGGTCGAACTGATCGACCTCGAATCCGTCCGGGCGCCTCAGGTCCTCCCACCCCATCTCCTCGACAAATATCTGGTAGCGCAGACGATGAACGGCCTCCCAAAGGTCGGGGCGTTCCATCAATTCTTGAGTTGTAAGACAAAAAAGCATTCCGTCGTCTCCTGGGTTTAAGAGGAAGATACGGCCGTGCTTCAGTGAGAAAATTGCGTGATCGCGTAGGCAAGAAGTTCTAGGTCGGCACGGCCGACCTAACTAATGTAGCCGCGCCTTATCGCCTCGGCGACGGCCTGAACCCGGTTGACGGCACCGAGTTTGCTTTTGGCGTTAAGAAGATGTTTCTCCGACGTGTGCTCGGAGATGCCGAGGATTTGCGAAATCTCCCATTCCGATTTGCCGACGGCGGCCCATTTCAGGCATTCGCGCTCGCGCGGTGTCAACTCGATATGGTCGATTGTCGTGGTCGCCGCGGTGTGGAGTTGCATGGCGCGGCCAACGGCATAGGTCGAGACCAGCGACACCAGGCCGAACTCGGCGGCCGACAGCTCCACGGCCTCGCCACCCAGCGACACCATGACGATCTGGCCATCGAGCGTGATCAGCGGGAAGGCCAGCCCGTCGCGCAGCTTGAAAGCGCCGGCGTCGCCCATCACTTCGCCGCTGCTCTTGTCGATGCGAACGCCCTGGGCGGCTTCGCGCCACTGGAACGGCGCCTGCAACTGCTTCATGTGGCTGACCACGGGATCGTGGTCGACATAGTTGCGCGCCACGTAGCGCTCCAGCCATTCGACGGGCCAGTCGCAAAGCAGCACATGCTGCTTCTGCTGCCCGGCCGGCGTGCCCGGCTGCGGAACCGTCCCGGCCATCAGCGCGGTCAGACCGAAATCCGACGTTATGCCCAACAGTTTCTCGCAGACCACCGCCGCCGTTCCGGCGTGCTGCAGTTGGTCTATGTATTCCAGCGTACGATCGAATTGACCCATCGCAACATCAACCCCATGTTGCCTTGTGCATTGATATCAATGGTCCATGCGTTGTCTGCATTTGGCCACCGACCACGGATTGCAATAAGCATATTTTCGGTTGTGGTTCTCGACCCTGGTACCCCCACCAGGGCAGCCACCGCTGTTTTGCAAACGCGCCAAAGCATATCCTGAAATCGGCGCGTTGAAATCAAAAACCATTGTGCCTGCACCATTTTCGTACCAAAACCGGTGCGAACACGAGTGCGGGGGAGTTCTATCGTGGCGTTCCAATGGAGGTCCCTGGTGCTGGCGTCGCTGCTGATCGCGGCGCTGCCAATGGCTTCCGGGGCGCGCTCGGCCGAACCACAGGTGCCGGTGTTGTGGGACGCCAAGGAACGATTGCCGAAGCCCGACCTTTCAGCACTGCCACGGCTGCGCTTCCTGACGACCACGGATTTTCCGCCTTTCAATTTCCTCGATGGCGCGGGAAAGTTGTCCGGCTTCCATATCGACCTGGCGCGCGCCATCTGCGCCGAACTCGGCATTGTCGACAAGTGCCAGATCCAGGCATTGCCGTGGGGCGAGCTCGAAGGGGCACTCGAGAAGGGCGAAGGCGAAGCCATCATCGCCGGCATCGCGGCAACCCCGCAGTCGCGACAGACATACGCCTTCTCGCGCTCCTATCTGCAGTTTCCAGCGCGCTTCATCATGCCGAAGAGCACGGCGTTCGCGGAACCGATTTTCGACAAGCTCCGCAGCAAGCGCGTCGGCGTACTCGCCGGCTCGGCGCATGAACGGATGCTGCGCGACTATTTCAGCACGGTTCAGATCGTCTCCTTCGACGGGCCGGAAGCCCTCTACCGCGATCTCAAGGCAGGCAAGATCGACGCCGCCTTCGGCGACGGCATGCGCTTCGCCTTCTGGCTCGGCGGCTCCGATGCGGCCGGCTGCTGCCGTTTTGCAGGCGGTCCTTACCTGGCGCCTGAATATCTGGGCACGGGCATGGCCATAGCCACCAGGGCGGACAATCCGGCGCTGGCCGCCGCACTCGACTACGCGCTGCAGGAGGTTTCGATGAAAGGCACCTTCGCCGAGTTCTATCTGCGCTATTTCCCGGTCAGCTTTTTCTAGGGGCTGCCGATATTCAGGTCAGCGTGCGCAGCCGCGCCTTGGCGGCACGGCCGATGGCGGCGACGGTCAGCGTGTCGAGATCGAGCTGGCGGCGGATCAGCTGCAGCACCCGCACTTCCTCCATGCGCATTTCGAGATCGACGGCGGCCACCTCGAAGGCGGCGGCATAGGCGGTGTCGCGCAGGCGCTCCGGCAAAGCTTCGGCAATCTGGGCCAGGACACCCTCCAGACCATCCTTCTCATGCAAGTGCTTCTGACAAGCCTGGGCGACAGAAACCAGCCGGTCCTGCCTGAAATCCTCGAACACCGGCCATGAGCGGACAACGTCGCCAATCCGGGCCAATTCGACATCGGTCATGTCACGATCGGAGGCCGAGGTGATGACCATCAGATAGATCAGGGCCTCATGCGGGGTCGGCGACGGCATTGTTTGCTCCTTGAACGGGCTTCGAAGGTAGGAACAGGGCTCCAGGCCCGCAAGGAAAAAGCGCTGCAATCGTTGACGCCCAAGGCAGGCGCGCCTAGAGACCGGTTTGAAAAAACCCTGCTCCGGCCACGTCTTCGAATGATCTGGGCCGGCAATAATTTGGAAAACCGTGCCATGGCGGGATCAAACATCCTCGATCTCAACCCCGAACTGCTGGCGGCAGCGGCCGAGAGCAAGGCGTGGCCGTTCGAGGAAGCCAAAAAAATCATCGAGCGCTACAAGGGCGCCGACTTTCCCGAAACGATCCTGTTCGAGACCGGCTACGGGCCGTCCGGCCTGCCGCACATCGGCACGTTCGGCGAGGTGGCGCGCACCTCGATGGTGCGCCATGCGTTCCGCGTGCTCACGCAGGACAAGGTCGCGACCAAGCTCTTGTGTTTCTCCGACGACATGGACGGCATGCGCAAGATTCCCGACAGCGTGCCGGATCGGGCAGCGCTCGAACCGTATCTGCATATGCCGCTGTCGTCGGTGCCAAATCCGTTCGGCGGCGACTATGCGAGTTTCGCCGACCACAATAATGCGATGCTCTGCCGCTTCCTCGACACGTTCGGCTTCGACTACGAATTCGCCAGCGCGACGCAGTATTACAAGTCGGGCCGTTTCGACGCGATGCTCATGCGCGCCGCCGAACGCTATGACAAGATCATGGCGGTGATGCTGCCGACGCTCGGGCCGGAGCGGCAGGCAACCTACAGCCCGTTCCTGCCGATTTCGCCGAAGAGCGGCCGCGTGCTCTACGTGCCGATGAAGCATGTCGACGCCAAGGCCGGCACCATCACCTTCGACGATGAAGGCACCGAGACCACGCTGTCGATCACCGGCGGCAAGGTGAAGCTGCAGTGGAAGCCGGATTTCGGCATGCGCTGGGCAGCGCTTGGCGTCGACTTCGAGATGTTCGGCAAGGACCACCAGACCAATGCGGTGGTCTACGACCGCATCTGCAACATCCTGGGTGGCCGCGCGCCCGAGCATTTCGTCTACGAGCTGTTCCTGGACGAAAACGGCCAGAAAATCTCGAAGTCGAAGGGTAATGGCCTGACCATCGACGAATGGCTGACCTACGCGCCGACCGAAAGCCTCGGGCTCTACATGTACCAACGGCCGCGGCAGGCCAAGAAGCTCTATTTCGATGTCATTCCGAGGGCCGTGGACGAGTATTACACCTTCCTCGCCGCCTACCCCAGGCAGGACTGGAAGGAGCGGCTGGGCAACCCGGTCTGGCATATGCATGACGGCAACCCGCCCGCCATCGACATGCCGGTGCCGTTCTCGCTGCTGCTCAACCTGGTCAGCGCATCCAATGCACAGAACAAGGATGTGCTGTGGGGCTTCATCTCGCGCCACGCCACGGGCGTGACGCCGGCGACCCATCCCGAACTCGACAGGCTGACGGGCTATGCGATCCGCTATTTCGACGACTTCGTGAAGCCGACGAAGACCTTCCGTCCGGCCGACGAGGTCGAGCGCGAAGCGCTGCGGGCCCTGGACGCAGCCCTTGGCGCGCTGCCGGCGGACGCCGGCGGCGAGGCGATCCAGAACGCTTCGCTCAACGTGGCGCGCAAGATCGAGCGCTATCAAGATCACTCCAAGCAGAGCCCGGAAGGCGGCCCGGGCGTTTCGGGTGCCTTCTTCCAGATGATCTACCAGGTGCTCATCGGCCAGGAACGCGGCCCGCGCTTCGGCTCGTTCGCCGCGCTTTACGGCGTCGCCGAGACCCGCGCGCTCATTCAGCAGGCGCTGGCTGGTCAGCTGGTTTGAGGGCGCCGCCCTCCTCTTCCAGGATCGAGCCCTCTTCCTGGATCGAGCCCCCTTCCAGGATCGAGCCTGGGGCCTGAGGCGCCGGGGCGATTGCCGCCGGCGCCGCCGAGATGCCCGCGAGGTTCGGCGCCGATCCGAAAATGCCCTTCTTGGCGCTTTGTGCCTTTTCGCCGGCCTCGACAAAGGGGCCGCCCTTGGCGGCGCGTGCCCAGCCGTTTTCGACCAGCCATTGACCGACATCCTGCTTGCCGATCCGGCATTCAGCCGAGATGCGGTCGCGGCCGCCTTCGGGCGGCACCGTGCAGACCACGGCGCGGCCGCGCAGGAAGGCACGGAACGCCGTGCGCGCGCGGATGCCGCACGGCCAGGACTTGCCGTCCGTGGTGCAAGTCTCGTCCTGTGGCACGACATCTATGCCGGAAACCGCGACTGAATAGCCTTTCGCCTCGATCAGGCCGGCGGCCGTCGCGACCGGCTGGAACAGCTTCGTGCCGTTCCAGTCGTCGGGCATCTTCGGCTTGGGCGGCATGGCCAGCGCCAGCTTGCTCAGCGGTTCGCGCGGCTCGACTCGTTCCAGCTCCCCGGTGGGCAGCTCCGGTGGCGCGACAACGTCGGGATCGATCGCCCGCGAATGCACCGCCAGCGTTGACGGCTGCGCAGCGGCGGGCGCTGGTATGGCTGACGTGACCGGCTCTTCAGCCCCGGTATCAGTGGTGCCGGCTTGCGAGGTCTTGTCCGCGCCAGGATCGATCTGATCCACCGCAACGGTGCTCTCGCTTCCTTTCAGCGTGCGGCCGCCGGCGACGACCAGGGCCGCCATCACCGGAACCATCACAACCGCCAGGGCAAGATGAGGAAACCGCACCAGCCGGCCTACTGGCTTGCCCAGACAATCCGCGCCACCCATTCGACGTCGCGCATCGCGATGTCGCGGTCAGGATGATCGGGATTGAGCGAGACGAGCGCGATCGACTTAACGGTCTGGCGCTCGAGCACCTTGGCCATCACCTCGCCTGATGTCGTCTTGACGACGACGCGGTCGCCCTTGCGGGTGACAGCACCCGGCTCGACGATCAGGACGTCACCATTGCGATAGAGCGGCAGCATGGAATCGCCCTGCACCTGCAACGCATAGGAGCTTTCGGTCGATTGCGCCGGCAGTTCGACCAGATCCCAGCCCTGCCCCGCCGGAAAACCCGCATCGTCGAAGAAGCCGCCGGCGCCGGCTTGGGCAAAGCCGAGCAAAGGCACGGTTCGCCTATGCGCGGGAGCGGCGGCCATGCGGCCTTCGATCAAGCCGGTGAACTCGTCGAGTGAGGCACCCGTCGCCTCGATGATCTTGGCCAGCGATTCGGTCGAAGGCCAGCGCGGCCGGCCATCCGAGGACAGACGTTTCGACTTGTTGAAGGCGGTCGAATCCAAGCCCGCGCGCCTTGCCAGGCCTGACGCCGAAAGCGAGTAACGCTCGGCAAGAGCATCGATGGCGGCCCAGACGCGGTCGTGCGAGAGCATGTCGTGCTCTCCTTCGAGACAGGAAAAAATGCCTTTTCCTTCTAGTCTGCGATCGCCGGTTTGTCCACCGGTGGTGCGCCAGCGGCGCATATTCTTCCCGGCTGAGGAAGACCGATTGCCGAGATCAGTCGCCCGCCTTGGCGAGGCTGCGCAAACCCTGATGCGATGTCATGAAAATTCGTTCCTCCTGCGTCGGCGGTCGCGGGTTCACAGCTCGGCCGAGCGCCATGACAACCTCGTCGATGTCGAGAAAACGGCGCGCCTTGCGGTCGTAGACACCAGCAGTCGTCAGGATCAAGGCAGCCGTTTCGCCATTGTCGAGGACAAAGCGATGCTTGCCGATGACCTGGCTGCCTTCCCAGGTTTCGATCGACGACACCACTTCGAAGCGGCGCCACAGCCTGATCTCGCGTGCGTAGACCGCCTGCAAGCCACCCATCATCGGCGCCCAGCCGTTCCTGCGCGCCAGCGAAATCAGGCCCGCACGAACGAACAGATCGATGCGGCCGAGATCCGCCAGCATCATGTAGCGGGCATTGTTGAGATGAATGTTGAAATCGATATCTGTCGGCAGGCAGCGAAAAGCCAGCCGGCTTTCACCGCCCATCCTATAGGGGCCACGGCTGCGCGCCGTGGCCAGCATGCGTGCCATGCGCGCCCAGACATACATTTCCTTCGCCCGTCAGGCGGCCTGCTTCACGTCGCCTTTCGCATATGGATCGAAGCGCTGGTAGAAGGTTTCGCCCTTCTCGGCCATGTCAATGAGCAGCTTGGGCGCCTTGAACTCGGCGCCGTACTTCTTCTGCAGATCCTTTGCGATCTTGACGAAGCGCTTGGCGCCGATGCCGTCGATGTAGGACAGCGCACCGCCGGTATAGGGCGCGAAACCGAAAGCCAGGATCGAACCGACATCGGCCTCGCGCGGATCGGTGACGATGCCTTCCTCCATCACCCTCGCCGCTTCCAGCGCAATGGTGACCAGCAGGCGCTGCTGCAGTTCCTCGTAGTCGACCTTCTCTGGCGCGAGCTGCGGATAGAGGTCCTTCAAGCCCGGCCACAGCTTCTTCTTGGCCGGCTTGGCCGGATAGTCGTAAAAGCCCTTGCCGTTCTTGCGGCCGAAGCGGCCATGATCGTCGACCATGGTGTTGATCAGCGCCATCTGTTTGGGGTCGACCGCCTTGTCGCCGAGATCCCTGATGGTCTGCTTCATGATCTTCTGGGCGAGGTCGATGGCCGTCTCGTCGGTCAGCGCCAGGGGGCCGACAGGCATGCCGGCGGCCTTGGCCGCATTCTCGATCATCGGGGCGGGCACGCCTTCGATCAGCATCTTGTAGGCTTCCGACATGTAGCGCAGCACGCAGCGGTTGACGTAGAAACCGCGCGTATCGTTGACGACGATCGGCGTCTTCTTGATGGCGCGCACGAAGTCGATCGCGGTGGCCAGCGCCTTGTCGCCGGTCTTCTTGCCCAAGATGATCTCGACCAGCATCATCTTGTCGACCGGCGAGAAGAAGTGGATGCCGACGAAATTCTTCGGCCGCGCCGAATTCTTCGCCAGCGAGGTGATCGGAATGGTCGAGGTGTTGGACGCGAAGATCGCCGACGACTTCAGCACGGCTTCCGCCTGTTCGGTGGCGGCCTTCTTGACGGCCGAATCCTCGAACACCGCCTCGACGACGAGGTCGCAGCCGGCGAGGTCGGCATAGTCTGCCGTCGGCGTGATCAACGACAGGAGCCTGTCGCGCTCCTCGGGCTTGGCGCGGCCCTTCTTGACCTGATCCGCGACCAGGCTGTCCGAATGCGCCTTGCCCTTGGTGGCGGCCTCGATATCGCGGTCGAGCAGCACCACCGGGATGCCGGCCTTGGCGGTGACATAGGCGATGCCGGCGCCCATGAAGCCGGCGCCGAGAATGCCGATCTTCTTGAATTTGGTTTCCGGCACGCCAGACGGGCGGCGCGCGCCCTTGTTCAACTCCTGCAGCGAGACGAACAGCGAGCGGATCATCGCCGCCGCTTCCTTGGTCTGCATGATCTCGGTGAAGTAGCGCTGTTCGATCCTGAGCGCCGTGTCGAAAGGCACCAGCAGGCCCTCGTAGACACATTTCAGGATCGCCGCGGCGGCCGGGTAATTGCCATGGGTTTCACGACGCAGGATGGCGATGGCCGGCGGCCAGAGATTGAAGCCGGCCGGCGAATAGATCTGGCCACCAGGCAGCTTGAAACCCTTCTCGTCCCACGGCGCCACCGGCTTGAGGCCGTTCCTGATCATCGCCTTGGCTGTCTCGATCAGTTTGGCCGGCTCGGCGATTTCGTGGATCAGGCCCATCGACTTGGCCTTCTGCGGCGACAGGTTCTGGCCCGAGGTCAACATCTGCAGCGCCTGCTGCTGGTCGGTCAGCCGCGGCACGCGCTGCGTGCCGCCGGCGCCGGGGAAAATGCCGATTTTCACTTCGGGGAGCGCCATCTTCACCTTGTCGCTGTCGGCGGCGACCCGGCCATGGCAGGCGAGCGACATCTCGAAAGCGCCGCCCATGCAGGTGCCGTTGATTGCCGAGACCCACGGCTTTCCGCAGGTTTCCAGCTTGCGGAAGAGGCCGGTCATGGTGCCGGCATTGGCGAACAGCGCCTTGATCGCCTTGTCCGCGTCCTTGCTCTTTTCGGCAGCGTAGGTCGCCAGCATCTTCTGCAGCAAGGTGATGTCGGCGCCGCCGGAGAAGGTATCCTTGCCGGAGGTGATCACCGCACCCTTGATGGCGGCATCTCCCGCCACATGATCGACGATGCTGTTCAACTCCCGCATCACCTCCTCGGTGAAGACGTTCATCGAGCGGTCCGGGCTGTTCCAGGTGACCAACGTGATGCCGTCAGCATCGGTGTCGAGGGTGAAATTGTTGTAGCTCATGATTTCTCTCCCCGTCAGACGCGTTCGATGATCGTTGCGGTGCCCATGCCGGCCCCGATGCACAGCGTCACCAGCGCGGTGTTGAGGTCGCGGCGCTCGAGTTCGTCCAGCACCGTGCCGAAGATCATCGCGCCGGTGGCACCGAGCGGATGGCCCATGGCGATGGCGCCGCCATTGACGTTGATCCTGTCATGCGGGATCTCGAAGGCCTGCATGTAGCGCAGCACCACGGAGGCGAAGGCCTCGTTGAGTTCGAACAGGTCGATGTCCGACAGCTTCATCTTGGCGCGCTTCAACAGCTTCTCGGTGACGTCGACAGGGCCGGTCAGCATCAGTACCGGCTCGGAGCCGATATTGGCGAAGGTGCGGATGCGCGCGCGTGGCTTCAGGCCCATCGCCTTGCCGGCCTTCTTGGAGCCGAGCAGCACGGCGGCGGCACCATCGACGATGCCCGACGAATTGCCGGCGTGATGGACGTGGTTGACCTCCTCCACCTCGGGGTGCTTCTGCACCGCGACCGCGTCGAAGCCACCCATTTCGCCGGGCATGACGAAGGACGGGTTGAGCGAGGCCAGCGACTGCATGTCGGTCGAAGGACGCATGTGCTCGTCATGGTCGAGGATGGTCAGTCCGTTCTGGTCCTTGATCGGGATGACCGACTTCTTGAAGCGGCCATCGGCCCAGGATTTGGCGGCGCGCTTCTGGCTCTCGACCGCATAGGCGTCGACATCGTCTCGCGAGAAACCATATTTGGTGGCGATCAGGTCGGCCGAGATGCCTTGCGGCACGAACCAGCCTGGCAGGCCGACCGAAGGGTCCATGAACCAGGCACCCCCGGAGGCGCCCATGCCGACGCGCGACATGGATTCGACGCCGCCGGCAATGACGATCTCGTCCGCCCCTTGCGCGATCTTGGCGGCGCCGAAATTGATGGCGTCCAGGCCCGAAGCGCAGAAGCGTGAGATCTGCATGCCGGGCGCCTTGGTGTCGTAGCCGGCTTCGAAGGCGGCGGCACGCGGAATGACCGAGCCGGCTTCGCCGACCGGATCGACGCAGCCGAAGATGATGTCGTCGACGTTGCCGGTGTCCAGGCCATTGCGGTCGCGCAGCGCTTCCAGCGTCTTGGCGGCAAGCCGCACCGCCGGCACCTCGTGCAACGATCCGTCCTTCTTGCCCTTGCCGCGCGGCGTGCGCACGGCGTCGTAGACATAAGCGTCAGCCATTTTCGTGCTCCTTGGGTTCGCCTGACGTCACGCTCAAAGAGAGCGGCCGATCAGCAATTTCATGATCTCGTTGGTGCCGCCGTAGATGCGCTGGACGCGAGCGTCGCGGAACATGCGGGCGATCGGATATTCATTCATGTAGCCATAGCCGCCATGCAATTGAAGGCATTCGTCGACGACTTTGCCCTGCAGATCGGAAAGCCAGTATTTCGCCATCGAGGCCGTCACCGGATCGAGCCCGCCATTGATGTGGCGGGTGACGCAATCATTGTAGAAGACGCGGCCTATGGTGGCCTCGGTCTTCAGTTCGGCCAGCTTGAACTGGGTATTCTGGAAATCGATGATCGCCTTGCCGAACGCCTTGCGCTCCTTGACATAGTCTATGGTCAGCGCCAGCGCCCGCTCGATCATGGCAATGGCGCCTGTGCCGATCTGCAGCCGCTCCTGCGGCAGTTGCTGCATCAGCTGGACGAAGCCCTGCCCTTCCTCGTGACCAAGCAGGTTAGAGGTCGGCACGCGCACATCGTTGAAGAACAGTTCCGAGGTATCGTTGGCCTTCAGGCCGATCTTGTCGAGGTTGCGGCCGCGCTCGAAACCCTCGACCTCGTCGGTCTCGACGACGATGAGCGAGGTGCCCTTGGCGCCCTTGTCCGGATCGGTCTTGGTGACGACGATGATAAAGTTGGCAAGCTGGCCATTGGTGATGAAGGTCTTGGAGCCATTGATCTTGTACTGGTTGCCGTCCTTCTGGGCGCGCGTCTTGACGCCCTGCAGGTCCGAACCAGCGCCCGGTTCGGTCATGGCGATGGCGCCGATCAGTTCGCCGGTGGCGAGCTTCGGCAACCACTTCTTCTTCTGCTCCTCGGAGCCGTAATGGAGGACGTAAGGGGCAACGATCGAATTGTGCAGGCCGATGCCGAAACCGTCGACGCCGATATGGCCGATGGCTTCGATGATGGCGCTCTCATGCGCGAAGGTGCCGCCCGAGCCGCCATATTCCTCC
Source organism: Mesorhizobium erdmanii (assembly GCF_013170725.1). Classification (NCBI taxonomy): domain Bacteria; kingdom Pseudomonadati; phylum Pseudomonadota; class Alphaproteobacteria; order Hyphomicrobiales; family Phyllobacteriaceae; genus Mesorhizobium; species Mesorhizobium erdmanii. The sequence continues at coordinate 6,561,829 of NZ_CP033361.1, forward strand.
GGCATCGAAGCGCAGAGCAGGCCTGCGGCCCCTGCCTTCAGCCAGCTCTCGCGGTCGACCATCTCGTTCTTCTCGAACTCGTCGTAGCGCGGCGCGATCTCCTCCGCCATGAAGCGGGTCGCCATGTCGTAGAGCATGCCGACCTCGTCCGCCGCCCAGGCGGGCTTCGGCAAAGAGAGCACTTCGGCTGGATTTGTCGCCACGATTTCCTCCGCGTTCCGACATTGTGGGCCGGCGCCGCCGGCCCGCCGAACCTAGAACGCTTCCGCAGGCAACGCCATCAGCGTGTCCGCGCCACTCGAAATGCGGGCGAGGTGCGCCGAGGTCTCCGGCATGATCCGCTCCATGAAAAAGCGCGCCGTCACGACCTTGTTGTCGTAGAACGCCCCTTTATTTTCATGCAAAGATTGAGAGCCGTTGGCGCCGGTCTTGCCCTGCGCAGCCTTGGCCATCTGCGCCCACATGTAGCCCAGGGCGACGAGGCCGAAGAGATGCATGTAGTCGGTGGAGGCGGCGCCCGCATTGTCCGGCTTGGCCATGCCGTTCTGCAGCAGCCACATGGTGGCGGCCTGAAGATCGTTGAGGCCTTTCTTCAATCCTTTGGTGAACGGCGCCATCTTCTCGTCGGAACGGTTCTCCTCACAGAACTCGCCGACTTCCTTAAAGAATGCCTGGATGGCGCGGCCGCCATTCAGGCCGAGCTTGCGGCCAACGAGGTCGAGCGCCTGGATGCCATTGGCGCCTTCATAGATCATGGCGATGCGGGCATCGCGCACGAACTGGCTCATGCCGTGCTCTTCGATGTAGCCGTGACCGCCAAACACCTGCTGGGCCATGACGGCGTGGTCGAAACCCTTGTCGGTGAGCACGCCCTTGACTACCGGCGTCATCAGGCCGGTGTAGTCGTCGGCCGCCTGGCGATCCTTGTCGTCGGCGGAGCGATGCGCGATGTCGGACTTGATCGCCGTCCACAGCGCCAGCGCCCGTCCAGCTTCGTTGAAGGCCTTCATGGTCATCAGCGAGCGGCGGATGTCGGGATGGACGATGATCGGGTCGGCCTTCTTGTCCGGCGCCTTGGCGCCCGACAGCGAGCGACCCTGCAAGCGGTCCTTGGCGTAGGCGACGGCGTTCTGGTAGGCGATCTCCGACAGCGACAGGCCTTGCAGGCCGACGCCTAGGCGCGCCTCGTTCATCATCGTGAACATCGCCTTAAGGCCGCCATTTGCCTCGCCCAGCAGCGTGCCTTCGGCCTCGTCATAATTCATGACGCAGGTCGAATTGCCATGGATGCCCATCTTTTCCTCGATCGAGCCGCAGGAGAGCGTGTTGCGTTCGCCTGGATTGCCCGATGCGTCGAGCTTGAACTTCGGCACGATGAACAGCGAGATGCCCTTGACGCCTTCCGGGGCGCCCTCGATGCGGGCCAGCACCAGATGGACTATGTTGTCCGATATGTCGTGCTCGCCCGCCGAGATGAAGATCTTCTGGCCTGAAATCCTGTAGGTGCCATTGCCGTTCGGCACCGCCTTGGTGCGCAGCAAGCCGAGATCGGTGCCGCAATGCGGCTCGGTCAGGTTCATGGTGCCAGTCCAGGCGCCCTCGACCATCCTGGGCAGCCATTGGGCTTTCTGCTCGTCGGTGCCGTGGGTGATGATCGCCGCGATCGCGCCCTGCGTCAGGCCGGGATACATCATCAGCGACATGTTGGCTGAGACCATGTATTCGGCGACTGCGGTGTGGACGGCATAGGGCAGGCCCTGACCGCCGAACTCGACCGGCGCCGCCAGCCCCATCCAGCCGCCCTCGCGATACTGGTCGAAGGCTTCCTTGAAACCTTTCGGCGTCGTCACCGAGCCGTCGTCGTGGCGCACGCAACCTTCCATGTCGCCGACGCGGTTGAGCGGATGCATGACGTTTTCGGCAAGCTTGGCGCCTTCGGCGAGGATCGCCTCCAGCACGTCGGGCGTGGCGTCGGCAAATCCGGGAAGGTTCGAATAGCGCTGATAGCCCAGCACCTCGTTGAGTACGAACAGCGTATCCTGGACCGGAGCCCTGTATGTCGGCATGCTTTTTCTCCACCCTGCGGACCTGATCCGAAAGCCCCGAATTCATGTCAGGGCAGCATCGGACCCATGTTGAAGTCGGAGTAGCAAAAATTGACGTTTGCGTAAACGTCAATTTTCTCGATGCGACAAGATTTCCGTTCTACCCATGACTGGTGAAGCTAGCGGCGCAACGTCGTGCAGGCCAGCACCGCGGAACCACAGGAGTGATGCAGACAACGAAAAAGCCGCGCGGCGGAGCCACGCGGCTTTGATGCCCAGAAATCCGACAGGTCGGAACTGCCGGTATGTTTAGCTGGCGACGCTCGCCTGCGGCGCCGTGCGCTCGGTCAACATCTGGCGTACCGCCGACATCGAGCCCGAGAGCTCGCTGATGGCGTCGTCGATCAGCGCGCGCTGCTTCTGCAGGCGGGCAAGCTGCTTCTCCGACTTGTCCAGCGCCAGCCGCAGCTGCTTGGTGTTGGAACCGGTCGGATCGTAGAGATCCATCATCTGCTTGACGTCACGCAGCGAGAACCCGACCTTGCGGCCAAGCAGGATCAGCTTCAGCCGGGCCTTGTCGCGGCGCGTGTAGAGACGGGTCGAACCGTCGCGCTGCGGGTTGAGCAGGCCCTTGTCTTCGTAGAAACGCAGCGTGCGCAGCGTCACGCCGTATTTCTTGGCCATTTCGCCGATGCGGGCGAGATCCTCGCCAGCTTCGACAGATACATTATTGGTATTGGCCGCGGTCTCGCCGGCCGAGATAAGCTTCATGGTCACTGGCTTTCCCCGTCTGGTGGCGTCGCGGTCCTGGACCATGCGTCGCCTGACTGGAAGCGGGGGCGTGCTTCCAGCCGTGGTTTCGACAAACAAAATCGCAAACAGCACAATCGAATGCGCCTTTTACGTTTACGTCAATTCTATACCGATAGCCGCCTCATGACGCAAGGGGCGTTCGCAGAAGGTGCTTTATGCCGCACCGCCGGCAGCGGAAGCCAACTTCCTTGCAACTTCTTAAGCTTGGTTAACGCGTTGTTTACCACGTTGGGGGAAATGTGGGCGCGTCGGCTACCCGTGTTTATCCTGTATCGAATTTTTCACGGTTTTTCGGAGCGCGGGTGAAACCCCGGGAAGCTTGTCTTCCACCGTCGCAGCGCGGTCGCCTTCGTTCCGGCGGGGACTTGGGGAGCTGGTCGCAAGCCGGCCAATCTGAAAGACGGACGCACCGATGAACAGCAAGCGGTCCTATCTCGATACACTCAACGCCGGCAGGCAGCGCAGGCCGCAGACCACGCTCGAGCAACTGAACCGCTCGCTGGAAACGCTGGAACAGCGGCTGGGACAGAGCCGCGAGGAAGTGACGGCACGTCCGGCTCCGCGCCAATACGGCGCCGACCCTCGCTATCCCGCCTCCGATCCGCGCTCTGCCGCCGCGGACCCGCGTTATCCGGCCGCCCAGCCAACCGCCCAGCAGCGCTGGTACGAGAATCCGCAGCCAGCAACGCAGCCGTTACCGCGGCCGCAGAGCCCGGCGCCGGCCCCCAGCTTCGACCAGAACTACCAGGCGATCGCCCGCGACATCGACCGCGTGCGCGGCCAGGAAGACAGCGTCGCCATGGTCGGCAAAATCGCCGGCGAGTTGCGCGGCATGCGCGAGGAACTGCGCCACCAGATGACGGCAGGCCTGCAGCGCGAATTCGATGCGCTGCGCAAAGACATAGACCGCGCCTTCCAGGCGAACGCCAAGCCCGGCGCGTCAGGCAAGGGCAGCGCCGAACTCGGCGTGGAATTCGAACGGCTTTCCGGTGCCATCAAGTCGCTGTCGGAGAAGAGTGACGACAGAAGCGTCAACCTGTTGCGGCTGGAACTCGAGCAGGTCAAGGCCGCGCTCGACACGCTGGCACGCGAGGAGAGCGTGCAGAAAGTCGACCGCCGCTGGGACGAATTCGACCGTCGCTGGACCGCTTTCGAGGACCGCGTCGACGCCGACCAGCGCAAACGTTCCGACGATCCCGCCCTTGCGGCACTGACCGACCGGCTGGAGCAGATCAGCAACGCCGTCAACAATCTGCCCGAATCATTGTCGCTGCGCTCGCTCGAGGAGAAGGTGCGTACGCTCGCCGGCGCCGTCGAGCACTTTGCGGGTCAGCAGGACAATCGCAGCGGCGACACGCTTGCCATGATCGACGAGCGTCTGGACGAGATTTCCCGCGCCATCGTAGCCTCGACCGTCGCGGCACAGGCCAATTCGGTCGACCACGAGGCCATTGAACGCATCGAGAAGCGCATCGATTCGCTTGCCCGGCAGATCGAGGAAGTGGCGCAGGACCACCCCGGCAACGCGGTCATGGATCGCCTGAGCACGTTGTCGAACCGGGTCGACGAACTCGCCGGCCGCGCCAATCTGCCCGAACAGGCGATGGAACGGCTGGCCAAGCAGATCACCCTCATCGCCGACAAGATCGACCAGGCGCCGGCCATGCCCGACGCCGACTACATCTTCCATGGGCTCGAGCAGCGCTTCGACGTGCTGTCCGGGATGATGGAACGCCGCCAGGGCGACGCCATCGAACAGGGCAACATACTGTTCCGCGATCTCGAGCGCCGTCTCGACGAGGTTGCCGACCGGCTCGACCAGCGCATCGTGCCGCAGGTCGACAGCGCCGGCATCATGGAAGCCATCGACGCCCGCTTCACCGCACTCGCCACGCGCATGGAGACGCGTGCTCCCGATCCTGCCGGCGAAGCGGCGATCCGTGGACTGGAAAGCCGGCTCGAGGACATCTCCAGCCGGCTCGACGCATCGGCGGCCCAGGTGGCGGGCATCGATCCGGCGCTGATCCGCAGCCTGGAGGCACAGGTCGCCGGCCTTTCAGCCCATCTGTCCAGGCCGAGCACGCCGCTGCCGGAATTCGAGGACATCAGCCCACGCCTCGACGAAATCGAGAAGGCGCTGGCCGGCACCCGCGATTCCATCCTTGGCGCGGCACGCGAGGCGGCCGAGAGCGCGGTGCGCTCGCTGGGCAGTTCGAACGCCAACACGACGGCCGTTTCCGGCCTCGCCCAGGACCTGAAGACGCTGGAAGCGCTGACGCGGCGTTCCGACGAGCGCAATTCGCGAACCTTCGAGGCCATCCACGACACGCTGCTCAAGATCGTCGACAGGCTGGGCTCGCTGGAAACCAGCGAACCGTCGGAGGCGGTCAGCGAGCTTCTGGAGACGCGCCAGGAAGAGGCCGCCGGCAAGCGCCGCGCGCGCACCGCCAAGATGGCTGTCGAGGCGCCGTCCCTGGATATCGACGAGCCGATGCCGCTGACCGGCGACATGGCGGATCTCGACGGCCGCGCCGCCGCCATTTTGGGCGGCGAGCCGGGCCTACGTGGCGATTTCGGTACGCGTAGCGACCTGGGCACGCGCAGCGAGCCACGCGGTGACTTAAGCACTCGCTCGCCGGCTGAAGCCGCCGCCGCCGCCGCCATGGCCGCGCTCGGGTCCGACACCATTGCCGAGAAGGAACAACCGGCGGGCCGTAAATCGTTGTTCGGCGGGCTGGCCCGCGCCTTCAAGGGCAAGAAGTCGGCGGAACTTCCGCCACTGGCCGGCTCGGCGCCGAGCGACGACATCCCAAGTGTCGATCTCGACGAGCCGCTCGACCCGAAAGTGGCCAACCGGCCGCTGGAGCCCGGCTCCGGCGCACCCGACCTCAATGCCATCATGAAGCGGGTGCGCGATGAGCGCGGGCAGCCGGCAAAGCTCAGCGAAAGCGACGCCGCGAAATCGGATTTCATCGCAGCCGCGCGGCGCGCGGCGCAGGCCGCCGCCGCGGAGGCCGACGCCTTGAAGCGCCAGTCGACGGTCAAAGGCCCGGTGAAGGCGCTGAGGATCGGCGACCTGCTCAAGGCGCGGCGCAAGCCGATCCTGATGGCGGCGGCAGCGATCATGCTGGCGCTTGCCGGACTGCAGCTCGGCAAGGCGTTTCTCTCGGATCCCGCCCAAATGGCAAGCAACGACGCGGCGCCGATCGCCGTCGCGCAACCGGTGCAAACGGCATCCGTCGACACAGCGAGCCAGCCGAAGGCGGAAGCCCAGCCGGCCGCCACGGACAGCGCGCCGGCCCGCTCCGTCAGGCAGGCCGAATCCTCAGCGCCGGCAAGCAAGGACGACATGGTGGCGCAGACCGCCCTGGCGATGCCGTCGGACACGGACGCAATGGCGAATACAGCGCCGGTTGCAGAGCCCGCCGCGGCCCCTGCCGCTTCGGCCAACTCTTCTGGCCCGAGCGCGGCATCCAACGCAATGGCTTCGGCCACTGCGGCGCCAGCCGCGCCCATTGCCACGACCCCGATGGATGCGACGGCTTCCGAGCCGGCCGCGCCGACGGCAGCCAGCGAGGCCATCACGAAGGAGACCACCGGCGCCGTAGCGCCGACGGATGCCCCGGCGGCGGCGGCGACGGCCAAGTTCGACATTCCGGCGGATGCAGGCCCCGCCGCTCTGCGTGAAGCCGCCGCCGGCGGCGACGCCAAGGCACTGTTCGAGGTCGGCTCGCGCTACGCCGAGTCGCGCGGCGTCAAGGAAGACATGGCGGCAGCGGCCAAGTGGTACGAGAAATCGGCGGAACTCGGCTTCGCACCCGCCGAATACCGCATCGGCAATTTCTATGAAAAGGGCATCGGCGTGGCCCGCGACATCAAGAAATCAAAGACCTGGTACCAACTCGCCGCCGAGCAGGGCAATGCCAGCGCCATGCACAATCTGGCCGTGCTGTTCGCCATGGCCGCGGACGGCGTGACCGACAATGAATCGGCCGCGCATTGGTTCCAGGCGGCCGCCGACCTCGGCGTCAAGGACAGCCAGTTCAATCTGGGCATCCTCGCCGCCAAGGGCGTCGGCATGAAGCAGAACCTCGAGGAATCCTACAAATGGTTCGCGCTCGTAGCCAAGTCCGGCGACAAGGACGCGGCCGCCAAGCGCGACGAGATCGCCAACGCCCTGCGGCCCGAGCAGCTCCAGCGGGCGCGTGCGGCCACCGAATTGTGGAAGGCCAAGCCACTCAATGCCGCGACCAATTCGGCCGACATTCCCGAATCCTGGCAGGAGGGCACGCCACAGACGACCGCCGGCATCGACATGAAGAAGGCGGTCAAGAACATCCAGCTCATCCTCAACAAGAACGGCTACGATGCCGGCGGCGCCGACGGCGTCATGGGCGACAAGACCAAGAACGCGATTATCGCTTTCCAGACAGACAACAAGCTGCCGGCGACCGGCGCCGTCGATGAAAAACTGGTCCAGGCGCTGCTGGCGCGCAAATAACAGGGAAGCGTCGTTTCCACGACGCTCCCGCCACACATTTGCCTGTTAACTGATTGAGATATTTTTTGTTTCGGCGCGGCGACGGGGTTTGCCCCCGCCGCCGCGTCGGCGCAAGGAAAAATTGGCTTTTCGGTGCGAGACTGCCAACAACGGCTGTATTCGCCGACGGGCAAACTGATCGAGACTGACGGGTGGGCATCTATCTCCCGATTGCGGAAATTTCCGTCAACGTCTTCGTGCTGCTGGCCATGGGTGCGGCGGTGGGCTTCCTGTCGGGCATGTTCGGCGTCGGTGGCGGGTTCCTCATCACGCCGCTGCTGATCTTCTACAACATTCCTCCGGCGATCGCGGTCGCCACCGGCGCCAACCAGGTCATCGCTTCGTCGTTCTCCGGCGCGCTGTCGCACATGAAGCGAGGAACGCTCGACTTCAAGCTCGGCGGGGTGCTGCTGGCCGGCGGCATCGTCGGCTCCACCGGTGGTATCTTTGTCTTCGGCTTCCTGCGCCAGCTCGGCCAACTCGACCTGTTCATCTCGCTCTCATACGTCGTGCTGCTCGGCACCGTCGGTACGATCATGCTGATCGAGAGCGTCAGTGTGCTGCGTGCCACGCGAAGCGGCGCCGCACCGGTGCTGAAGAAATCCGGCCAGCACAACTGGATCCATCGTCTGCCGCTCAAGATGCGATTCAGGGCGTCGAAGTTGTTCGTCAGTGTCATACCGGTGCTTGGCCTTGGTGCTAGCATCGGCTTTCTGTCGTCAGTCACCGGCGTCGGTGGCGGCTTCATCATGGTGCCGGCGCTGATCTATCTGCTGAAAGTGCCGACGAACGTCGTTATCGGCACGTCGCTGTTCCAGATCATCTTCACCTCCGCCTTCACGACGCTGATCCATGCCAGCACCAACCAGACCGTCGACGTGATGCTGGCCTTCATCTTGATGGCGGGTGGCGTGGCCGGGGCGCAATATGGTGCCAAGGCAGGCCAGCGGCTGCGCGGAGAGCAACTCAGGGCGCTGCTGGCCTTGCTGGTGCTGGCTGTGGCGATCCGGCTCGCCATCGATCTTTTCGTCACCCCACCCAATCTTTATTCGCTGTCCGGCGCGGGCCTCAACTGATGGCGGGCCCGAAAGCGTTCGCAGCCGCGATTGCCCTGTCACTGCTTGCCGCCGCCGCCCCGGCGAAGGCACAGTCGCCGCTGCCGGAAGGCATCCAGATCGGGCTCTCCACCGACAACGTCTCGATCACCGCCGGCTTTTCCGGCGCCGACCTGACCATCTTCGGCTCGCTGGAAAACCCCGACCCGCTGGTCGCCCGCCAGAACCGCTACGATGTCATCGTCGTGCTCGAAGGCCCGCCGCGACCGGTGGTCGTGCGCCGCAAGGACCGGGTGCTTGGCGTCTGGGTCAACCTGGATTCCGAAGCCTTCGAGAATGTGCCGATGTCCTATTCGGTGGCGACGACGCGGCCGCTGCAGGACATCACCGAACCCAACAGCTACAAACAGCTGTCGCTCGGTGCCTCAAACCTGTACATGCAGCCGGCCGATCCCGGCGACAGCCCGGCGACGATCGAGGAATTCACCGCTGCGTTGCGCGAACGCAAGACGGCCACCGGCCTCTACAGCGAGAATGTCGGCGGTGTGCAATTCCTGTCGCAAAATCTGTTCCGCGCTACCGTCAGGCTGGCGCCGAACGTGCCTGTCGGCACCCACAAGGCCCGCGCCTTTCTGTTCAAGAGCGGCCTGTTCATCAAGGAGAGCTCGGCTCAGCTCGAAATCCGCAAGTCCGGCTTCGAACAGTCGATCTTCCGTGTCGCCCACGACTACTCCTTCCTCTATGGCGTCTTCGCCATATCCCTGGCCATGCTGACGGGCTGGCTCGGCAGGCTGATCTTCCGCAAGGATTGAGGCGTCCAAAAGGGGTTTCCCTTTTCCGCGTCATGCTATAGACCGCACCTCCCCGCCCAACGGGCAAGCACGCACATTTCAATCCGGCAGAGTGGTCAATTCGCCAGAGCGGTCCGGTCGCCCGAAACCGCAGCGCACGCGTCGCCCGCGAGCGCCGATCCGCTGCCTGCCGCCAATGACACAGGAGGCTGCGTTGCGACCAGCATTCGCCGGTATCGATTTCGGCACTTCGAACTCCACTGTCGGCGTGGTCCGCAATGGACAACCTCGCCTCGTCACGCTCGAGGACGGCCAGGTCACGCTGCCAAGCGCGGTGTTCTTCAACTTCGAGGACGGCCGCATCTGTTTTGGCCGCCAGGCCATCGCCAACTACACCGACAGCGTGGAAGGCCGGCTGATGCGTTCGCTGAAGAGCGTGCTCGGCAGCTCGCTGGCACATGAAAAGACGCGCATCAAGGCGCGCTCGATCGGCTTCATGGAGATCATCGGCCTGTTCCTCGGTCATCTCAGGAAAAAGCTGGAGGAGGATGGCGGTGATCTGGTCGAGACCGTGGTGCTCGGCCGGCCGGTGCAATTCGTCGATGACGATGCGCAAGCCGACGCGAATGCCCAGAGCGACCTGGAAAAGGCCGCGCACGCCCAGGGCTTCAAGCACATCGCCTTCCAGTTCGAGCCTATCGCGGCCGCACTCGACTACGAGCAGAGGGTGACGCGCGAGGAACTGGCGCTGATCATCGACATGGGCGGCGGCACGTCCGACTTTTCGGTCGTGCGCGTCTCGCCGGAGCGGGCCCGATCCGCCGACCGCAAGGACGATATCCTGGCCAGCCGGGGCGTGCATATCGGCGGCACGGATTTCGACCGGCTGCTCAGCATCGCCCATGTCATGCCGCAGCTCGGTTACCTAACCCCGACCAAGGACGGCAAGCGCAACCTGCCGGCCAGCTATTTCGTCGATCTCGCGACGTGGCAGCGCATCAACCTGGTCTATACCGCCAAGGCGATGACGCATCTGCGCCAGATCCGCTACGAAGCCGCCCGCGCCGACCTGGTCGACCGCTTCATCCACATCGTCGAGCATCGTTACGGGCACGCACTGGCGGCGTTGGTCGAAAAGGCCAAGATAGAGCTGACCGAGCGATCGTCGGCCGAAGTCGCGGTGAAGTTGTCCGACGTGGCGTTCGCCGCCGGGATCACGCGTGACGGGCTGGACGCCACCATCGCCCGGGACATCGAGCGGGTCACCGCAACGGTGGCTGAGACCATCCGCGACGCTAACGTCAAGCCGTCTGACATCACGGCGGTGTTCCTGACCGGCGGCTCGACCGCGATCCCGCTGGCGAGACGGGAAATCCTGTCGCTGGTGCCGCAGGCTTCCGTCATCGACGGTGACATGTTCGGCTCGGTCGGGCTTGGCCTGGCGCTGGATGCCCAGCGCAAGTTCGGCTGATCACGCCGAACCGTTTCCAGTCGTTTCGGCGCCGAGATGCGCCTTGAGCGCCATCTGGGCCAGGCTGGCCTGGCGGTCGCGATGGGTGATCATGGCGAAGTCGCGTTGCGGCAGCTCGATCGGCACCGCTCTCAAACTGCCTTCGGCGACGGCACGGCCGACGACGAGTTCCGAAATGATGGTGGCGCCGGCACCTGCCTCGACCGCCTGGCGAACCGCCTCGTTGCTGGGCAGCACCAGGAATACCTGCAAATCGGCAAGCGAAATCCCCTCGCGACGCGCCAGATCCTCCAGCACTTCTCGCGTACCCGAACCGCCCTCGCGGATGATCCAGCGCAGGCCCCTGATGTCGGGGCGGCCCGGCGCAATTTCGGCGATCTCGGGATGCGATGCGGCGACCACCAGCATCAATCGATCGGTGTCGACCTTGGCGCGGCGCAATATGTCGGATTCGGTACGCCCCTCGACTAGGCCGAGATCGGCGGTTCCATCCAGCACGCTAGCCTCTACCTGCCTCGTGTTGCCGATGCTGACGCTCAGCCTTACCGCGGGATAGGCCTCATGGAAGGAGGCCAGCCGGCGCGGCAGCCAGTAGCTGGCGATGGTCAGGCTGGCGGCGATGGAGAGGCTGCCGGCGACCGTCTGTGAGACATGTTCCAGCACATTGCGGGCAGCGGCAGCCCGCTCCAGCACGGCCTTGGCCTCCGGCAGGAACCGATGACCGGTCTGGGCGAGCTCAATGTTACGGCCGACGCGGTTGAACAGATGGACGCCGTGCTGCTCCTCGAGCGCGCGGATGGCGGCCGATGCCGCGGATTGGGAGATGCCCAAAAGCTCCGCCGCCTTGGTCATATGGCCGCGCTCGGCGACAGCGACGAAAATGCGCAACTGATCCAGGGTCATATCGGCATTAAGAACCAATATCGATCGAATTTACAAGAACAACTGATTAGACGGATCGATATCATTATTCTACTTTTTGAGCCGAAGTTAGAAAAAACTGGCCATCAGGTCGCGACGAATAAAATGATCGGGCGGTTCAGATCCCTTTTTGCGCATTGGGCCCGTGGCATAAGGCGGCGGCTCGCCGGCGATCGTTATCACCCGGAAGAGCATTACATGCGCGGCCCGGGGCCGAAAACGCGGGCCAAGTCCGGGGGTACCGCCGGCTCATGAGGCACCGACCGCCGCGCGGCGCGAATTCGGCACCATCGCAACGTCCGCTAGTCGACACGCGCGCGCCCGACGAAGGCGACGGCGTCGACACCTCGCCTGGCATTTCCGACAGCATCGCCAAGACCACCTGCTACATGTGTGCCTGCCGCTGCGGCATCGACGTCCACATCAAGGACGGCAAGGTCCGCTACATCAACGGCAACAAGGATCATCCGGTCAATCGCGGCGTGATCTGCGGCAAGGGCAGCTCCGGCATCATGCAGCACTACAGCCCGGCGCGGCTGAAGAAACCCCTGCTGCGCAGCGGCCCTCGCGGTTCGGGTGAATTCCACGAGATCGAGTGGGAGGAGGCTCTTTCGATCGCGACAGAGCGGCTCTCGGCGGTTCGTCGCACCGATCCCAAGAAGCTCGCCTTCTTCACTGGCCGCGACCAGTCGCAATCCTTGACCGGCTGGTGGGCGAGCCAGTTCGGCACGCCCAACTTCGCCGCCCATGGCGGCTTCTGTTCGGTCAACATGGCGGCCGGCGGGCTCTACTCGATCGGCGGCTCGTTCTGGGAGTTCGGCGAACCCGACTGGGACAACACCAGATATTTCATGCTGTTCGGCGTCGCCGAGGACCATGATTCCAATCCGATCAAGATCGGCCTTAGCAAGCTCAAGGCGCGCGGCGCCAAGGTGGTGTCGATCAATCCGTGCCGCACCGGCTACAATGCGATTGCCGACGACTGGATCGGCATCCGGCCCGGCACCGACGGCCTGTTCGTCTTCGCGCTCATCCACGAATTGCTGAAGGCCGGCCGCGTCGATCTCGATTATTTGCTCCGCTACACCAACGCCCATGCCCTCGTCGTGCAGGAGCCGGGGGCCGCCGACGATGGGCTGTTCGTCCGCGATGGCGACGGCAATCCGCTGGCCTGGGACAGGGTGGCGAAGAGCGCCGTCAAGGGCGCCGATCCAGAGGCGAAGCCGGCGCTGACCGGCAGCTTCGAAGTCGGCGGCCACCGCTGTACGCCGGTGTTCCAGCTGATCGCCGACCGCTACCTCGATGACAGTTACGCACCCGATGCCGTGGCCGAGCGCTGTGGCATATCAGCCGATACGATCCGCCGGATCGCCGCCGAACTCGCCCATGTCGCCTTCGAACAGACGATCGAACTGCCGGTGGCGTGGACCGACTGGGCCGGACGCCGGCACGACACGATCAAGGGGCGGCCGGTGTCGATGCACGCCATGCGCGGTATTTCAGCCCATTCGAACGGTTTTCATACCTGCCGCGCCATCCACCTGCTGCAAGTGCTTCTGGGCACAGTGGATGTTCCCGGCGGTTTCCGCTTCAAGCCGCCCTACCCCCGGTCGGCGCCGCCGGGTCCGAAGCCATCAGGCAAGACTGTCAAACCGATGACGCCGCTCGACGGCATGCCGCTCGGCTTTGTCTGCGGGCCGGACGATCTGCTGGTCGATGAAGACGGTACGCCGCTCCGCATCGACAAGGCGTATTCCTGGGAGGCGCCGTTGGCCGCGCACGGCCTGATGCACACCGTCATCCGCAATGCCTGGGCCGGCGATCCGTACCCGATCGACACGCTGATGATGTACATGTCGAACATGGCGTGGAATTCCTCGATGAACACCGTCGAGACCATTGCCATGCTGACCGACCATGATGACGAGGGCCGCTACAAGATCCCCTTCATCATCTATTCCGACGCCTATTATTCAGAGACCGTGCCGTTTGCGGATCTGGTTTTGCCCGACACCACTTATCTCGAACGGCACGATTGCATCAGCCTGCTCGACCGACCGATCAGCCATGCCGACGGGCCGGGTGACGCCATCCGCCATCCCGTCGTCGAGCCGGACCGCGACGTCAGGCCGTTCCAGTCGGTGCTGATCGAGCTGGGTGCGCGGCTTGGCCTGCCCGGCTTCGTCAGGGACGATGGATCGACCAGATATGCCGACTATGCCGACTACATCGTCAATCATGAGCGTACGCCGGGCATCGGCCCCCTGGCGGGCTGGCGCGGCAAGGACGGCACTGCGATCGGCAAGGGCGAGGCCAATCCGGATCAGTTGCAGCGCTACATCGACAATGGCGGCTTCTGGCATCACGACTTCACTGAGGACCAGCGCTACTACAAGATGGCCAATCGCTCCTATCTCGATTTCGCGGTGCAGATGGGTTTTATCCCGAAGCCCGAGCCGATCGTCTTCCAGCTCTACTCCGAGCCGTTGCAACGCTTCCGGCTTGCCGCGCGCGGCCATGGCAGCGTGCTGCCGCCCAAGGGCGAGCGCCAGCGCATCGAGACCTACATGGACCCGCTGCCGTTCTGGTACATGCCCTTCGAGGAGGCCGTGGTCGACCTGCAAAAATACCCGCTGCACGCGCTGACGCAGCGGCCGATGCACATGTATCATTCCTGGGGCTCGCAAAATGCCTGGCTGCGGCAGATCACCAGCCAGAACCGGCTGTTCGTGCATCACCGGACCGGCGCCGGTCTCGGCCTTGCCGACGACGACTGGGTGTGGATCGAAAGCATCAATGGCCGGGTGAAGGGGCAGATCAAGCTGGTCGACGGGGTGAACGAAAGCACGGTCTGGACCTGGAATGCGATCGGCAAAAGGCGCGGCAGCTGGGGGCTGAAGGACGATGCCGCCGAGAGCAATCGCGGCTTCCTGCTCAACCACATCATCGGCGACCAGACCTCGGCAGATGCGCAGGGCAAACGCTATTCGAACTCCGATCCGGTCACCGGCCAGGCGGCGTGGTTCGACCTGCGCGTGCGCATCGTCAAATGCGCTGGTGAGGAGGCCGGCTTCACCGAGCCGCAGTTCGAGCGTTTCAGCCAACCGCCACATTTCGAGCCTTCACCCGACAGACTGAGCTTCGGCGCCGAATTCCGCCGGGCAAGAGAGGCCACCGAATGACCTGTCTTCCCGCCAACACCGACAAGAAGCTCGGTCTCGTCATCGACCTCGACACCTGCGTCGGTTGCCAGGCCTGCGTCACCGCCTGCAAGGAATGGAACACCGGCGGCCACATGGCTCCGCTGACCGACATCGACCCCTATGGCGGCCATGTCGACGGCGTCTGGTTCAACCGCGTGCACAGCTATGAGCACACGACCGAGATGGGTGGGCGCACGGTCAATTTCCCGCGCTCCTGCCTGCATTGCGAGACACCGGCCTGCGTTACCGTCTGCCCGACCGGCGCCTCCTACAAGCGGGCTTCGGACGGCATCGTGCTGATCGACGAGGACAAGTGCATCGGCTGCAAACTGTGCAGCTGGGCTTGCCCCTATGGCGCACGCGAATTCGATACCGATGTTGGCGTGATGAAGAAATGCACGCTGTGCGTCGACCGCATCTACAATGACAATCTGGCCGAAGAAGACCGCGTACCGGCCTGCGTCGCCGCTTGCCCGACCAGCGCCCGGCATTTCGGCGACCTCGGCGATCCCCATTCCGCCGTCTCGCAATTGGTGATGGAACGCGGCGGCGTCGACCTGATGCCGGAACTGGGCTACCAGCCGACGAACAAATACCTGCCGCCGCGCGCCCGCACCCAGCGCGCCGCATCGGTGCCGGCGAAGCCGCTGGAGCCGGTGCGGGCCGAGGGCGGTTTCCTCGGCTGGGTCGACCGCATGCTTTCGAACTAGCCATGCATCCTGCCTTCTCCGTCGTCTTCTTCACCACCGCCACCGGTGCCGGCTATGGCCTGCTCGCACTGCTTGGCGTGCTTGGAGGTTTCCAGGTCATTGCGCCCGATTTCTGGCTCGGCTTCGTCGGCCTGGGGCTGGCGCTCGGCCTGATCGCGGCCGGGCTGTTGTCCTCAACCGGTCATCTCGGCAGGCCCGAGCGCGCCTGGCAGGCGTTCTCGCAGTGGCGCAGCTCATGGCTGTCGCGCGAAGGTGTCGCCTCGGTCATCACCTTCACCCCGGCGGGACTGTTCGGCATCGGCTGGGTGCTCTTTGGCCGCACTGGCGGATGGGTGGCCATTGCCGGATTGCTCGCCGCCATCGGTGCGATCATCACCGTCTGCACCACCGGCATGATCTACGCATCGCTAAGGCCGATCGCCCAATGGCACAGCCGCTATACACTGCCCGGCTATCTCATCTTCTCCGCCATGACCGGGAGCGTTCTGTTGAACGCACTACTGCAAGCCTTCGGCGCCGCCTCGATGGCCGTGCTGGCGTTCTCACTGCTCGCCACTCTTGCCGGCTGGGGCTGGAAGCTGACGACCTGGCGGTACAATGACCGGCTCGATATCCCGACCACCGCCAACACCGCGACGGGGTTGGCCGGCGGCACCGTGCGGTCGCTGGAATGGCCGCATACCGAGGAGAACTATCTGCTCAAGGAAATGGGCTTTCGCATCGCGCGCAAGCACAGTGCACGCCTGCGCCAGATCACGCAATTGCTGGCCTTCGCCCTGCCCGTCCTGCTCCTCGCCGCCACCTTTGCCTTGCCCTGGCCGTTTGCGGCAATCTTTTCCGTGTTAGCCGCAATGGTCCAGTTCGCCGGCATGCTGGTCGAGCGCTGGCTCTTCTTCGCCGAGGCGAAGCATACGGTGACCTTGTACTACGGACGTTGAAGTCAGCCGGGCCGCAGCATCGAGCGGGAGATGGCGAAGATCCGGTCGGTGCCAAGCATATAGGCCATCAGGGATTCCAGGCGGAACAGGCCGGCATAGGCGCGATCGAGCACATTGAGCGAACCGGTATAGGCGCCGAAGGCCGGCATTATCATGCGTCCGCCATCGCCCGCGAAACAGCGCCGCCGCACAGAACGGCCGCGCTGGACGATACGCGCACAGGGATGGAGATGGCCTGCAATCTCGCCCTCGACGCGCGCTTTCGACGGCTCGTGCCGGAACAGCAGCGAGCCGATGGCGAGTTCCCGCACTGTTTCGCCGGGCAGATCGGCCGGTGCTTCCGGATCATGATTGCCGGCGACCCAGAACCAGTCACGACCTGCCATCAGCGCTTCCAGCCGCTCGCGAAAACTCGCATGCATGCGTTCGGCGCCCCCGTCATCATGGAAGCTATCGCCCAGGCTGATGACGATCGACGGCTGGTAGTCCGATATGACCGCCTGCAATCTGAGCAAGGTCGCACCGGTGTCGTAAGGCGGGATCAGCGTGCCGCGCCGTGCCAGCGACGAGCCCTTTTCCAAGTGGAGGTCGGAAACGGCCAGAAGCCTGAGCTCGGGAAAATAGAGCACGCCGCGCGGATCGCAGACCGCGCGCTCGCCGGCGATGCGGACCAAGTCGGCCTCGGCGATCAGCGATGTGCGCGCCAGTGAGAAATTCATTCCTCGACCATTTCCGGCCCCATGGCCTCTTCGACTAGCGTGGCCGCATCCATCAGCAGTGTTTCATCGGCTTCGCCGTTGACCGGCATCTTGCCGATCTCAAGCATGATCGGCACGGCAAGCGGCGAGATCTGCTCCAGATTCTTATGCATGATTCGACCCTGTATGCGCGAGAGCATGTCGGCAAGTCTGCTGACATCGAGCAGACCGGCCGCCGCGTCGGCACGTGTCGCCTGAAGCAGGATATGGTCGGGCTCATGGCTGCGTAGCACATCGTAAACGAGATCGGTCGACACGGTGACCTGGCGGCCACTTTTCTCCTGGCCGGGATGACGTTTCTCGATCAGCCCCGAAATCAGCGCGCAATTGCGGAAGGTACGCTTGAGAAGCCAGCTATCGGCCAGCCAGGCTTCGAGATCGTCGCCCAGCATGTCCTGGTCGAACAGCGCGCCGAGCGAGGGTTTTCGGGCTTTGAACATCGCGCCCATGTCGCCCAGCGACCATATGGCCAGCGCATAGTCGGTGGCGACAAAGCCAAGCGGCCTGGCGCCCGCCCGGTCCAGGCGGCGGGTCAAGAGCATGCCGAGCGTCTGGTGCGCCAGCCTGCCTTCGAAGGGATAGGCGACCAGATAATAGCGGTTGCCACGTGGAAAGGTCTCGATCAGCAGATCATCGCGCTTGGGCAGGATCGACTTGTCGGCCTGGAACCGCAGCCAGTCAGCCACCTGTTCCGGCAGCTCCCTCCAGCGTTGCGGGTCATCCAGCATGATGCGGACCTGTTCGGCGAGATAGGTCGAAAGCGGAAACTTGCCGCCGCCATAATAGGGCACCTTGGCGTCGCTGCCGGGCGCATTCGACACGAAGCACTCATTTTCGCGAATGCCTTCGAAGCGCAACACCTTGCCGGCAAACATGAAGGTGTCGCCATGCGTCAGCGTTTCGAGGAAGGCCTCCTCGATCTTGCCGAGGACCGCGCCGCCGCGCGCAGCCGATCCTTTGCTGCCAGCCTTGACGTAACGCACATTGAGCGCCGGCACTTCGATGATGGTGCCGACATTGAGCCTGTATTGCTGGGCAACGCGCGGATTGGAAACCCGCCAAAGGCCATCCTTGTTCCGGCGGATGCGGGCGTAGCGCTCGTAATTCTTCAGCGCATAGCCGCCGGTGGCGACGAAATCGATGACGCGGTCGAATGTCGGCCGGTCGAGGCTTGCATAGGGTGCCGCCGTTCGCACCTCCTCATAGAGATCATCGGCACGGAACGGTGCGCCGCAGGCGCAGCCGAGCACATGCTGCGCCAGCACATCGAGGCCGCCATCGACCAGCGGCGGCGTATCCTGTGCGCCGAGATAGTTGGCATCGAGCGCGGCCCGGCATTCCAGGACCTCGAACCGGTTGGCGGGGATCAAGATCGCCTTTGAAGGCTCGTCCATACGGTGGTTGGCGCGGCCGATGCGTTGCGCCAGCCGGCTCGCCCCCTTCGGTGCGCCGACATGCACCACCAGATCGACATCGCCCCAGTCGATGCCGAGATCGAGCGTAGAAGTGGCGACGATGGCGCGCAGCGCGTTGTCGCCCATCGCCTTCTCGACGCGCCGGCGCTGGGCGACGTCTAGCGAGCCGTGGTGTAGTGCGATCGGCAAGGTGTCCTCGTTGACCCGCCATAATTCCTGGAACAGCAGTTCCGCCTGGCTGCGGGTGTTGACGAACAGCAGGGTCGTCTTGTGACGCTTGATCTCGCGATAGATCTCGGGCGTGGCGTAGCGGGCCGAATGCCCCGCCCACGGCACACGCTCCTCGGAATCGAGGATGGAAATCTCGGGCTTCGCGCCGCCGGTGACGACAATAAGTTCCGACATATCACCCGGTGGATTCTGGCTGACCAGCCATCGCCGCAGTTCGTCCGGTTCGGCCACGGTCGCCGAAAGGCCAATCGTTTGAATGCCTGGGACGAAGCTGCGCAGCCGCGCCAGGCCAAGCGCCAAGAGATGGCCGCGTTTCGACGTCACCAGCGAATGCAATTCGTCGAGCACGACATAGCGCAGGTCCTCGAAGAACCGCCTGGCGTCGGAGGCGGCGATCAACAGTGCCAATTGCTCCGGCGTGGTGAGCAGGATGTCAGGCGGCACCAGCTTCTGCCGCTGGCGCTTGTGGGATGGCGTGTCGCCCGTGCGCGTCTCGATCGAGATCGGCAGTCCGATCTCCTCGACCGGCTTGCCGAGATTGCGCTCGATGTCGACGGCCAGCGCCTTGAGCGGCGAGATGTAGAGCGTGTGGATGCCGCGATGCGCCTGCCCCGGCTTTCGCCTTGGCCTGACGGCGAGTTCAGTCAGCGAGGGCAGGAAGCCGGCCAATGTCTTGCCGGCCCCGGTCGGCGCGATCAGGAGGACGGATTGCCCGCTCCGGGCCTTGGCCAACAATTCGATCTGATGGGCGCGCGGCGACCAGCCCTTTTCGCCGAACCATCTGACGAATGGCTCGGGCAGGGCCATGGTGGCATTCTGTTCGGCTAGGCGCGGCTCAACTGTCACGCGCCAGAGGTAGCGCGGCCAGGGGCAATCGCCAAGAAGAATCGGAACAAAACGGGATCGTGGAAGCATTTCCTCGCCCCGTTTACGGGGAGAGGATGCCGGCAGGCAGGTGAGGGGCGGCGCCAGCGATTGCAAGCTGGCTGTCAGCGCGAACAATCGCAGGTTCGCGCCGCCCCTCATCCGCCCTTCGGGCACCTTCTCCCCGTTGAACGGGGAGAAGGAAGAAGATCACGGCCTTCTAAATCCTGTCGGACCGCCATAGAGGTAGCCGATGCGGTCGACCGCTTCCTTCAGCCCTTCGCGTGACACCAGCATGGTGTGACCGTTGGCGTGGATCATGGTCTCAGTGTCGATCATGATGGCGACGTGGCCCTTCCAGAAGACGAGGTCGCCGCGCCGGAGACCCGAAAAATCCGGGCCTGGTTCGAGCGGTTCGCCGACGCTCTTCGCCTGCATGTCGGAATCGCGCAGCACATCCTTGCCCGCCATCCGCATGGCCAGTTGCACAAGGCCCGAACAGTCGATGCCGAAACCGGAGACGCCGCCCCAGAGATAGGGCGTTCCCAAAAACATCTCGGCAACCGAAACATAGTCGGCAGCGATATCACCGAGCGGCCGTAAATGCCCGGCGATCAGGGATTCGCCGGATGGCAGGACGGCATAGTGCGTGCCTCGTGTTTCGGCGGCGCCGGTTACGGTCAGCGTCGATCCCATCGACAGGTGTCCGGCGATCGGGAAGCGCAGGTCCGGGCCGGGATAGAGGAAGGTGCGCGGCACGCAGACGATATGGGTCGGCGCCTGCTCCCGCCCGCCGAGCTGATTGGCGGCGACATAGCCGACATAGCCGTCGCGCTCGCCCTGCACCCAGGCCCAGCCGTTGATATCCTCGAAGACCAGCACATCGTCGCCGGACAGGAACTGCGTGTTGATGCCGGCATCCGCGCGAGGCGCCTTGCGCAGATCGGCCACCGGCACTGCAATCCGCGCCGGCCGGCCGGCGACGAAACGATCCGCCGTGACCTCCCCTTGCAGGCGGGCATCGGCAAGATCGGAACGAAAGGCGTGCAGGCGAGCGTCTCTGGCGGTCAAATCGGCAACTCGGTAAAGGTTGGTTGGTCAGATGGGCAGTTCGTGGGCCCTGGCGATGATACCATCGCCGAAGCGCTCGACAAAGAGCGCGCCCTCGACCGTGCGCTTGATCAGCACGTTACGCTTGTCGAGTTCGTCGCGATGGCGCGATACCAGCTTCAGCGCGCCCATCGTGTCGAGCGCGCGGGTGATGACCGGCTTGGTGACGTTGAGACGGGCGGCGAGCCCGCGAACGGTATGCGGCGGCGGATCGAGATAGATGGTGAAGAGGATCGCCGTCTGGCGCATTGTCAGGTCGGGCGCGTCGTCGCGCACCTGCGACAGCATCACCTGCTGCCACAGTCGCAAGGCCTGGCTCGGGCGCATCGCAATCGACATCGCGCCAGCATGACGGCAAATTGTTTCGGTTCCGTTTCAGTTTAAGCGATTTGCCGGCTCTGCCTGTGGCTGTAACATCAGCCAAATCGTGTCGAGATGATCCGTTCCAGGGCCCGAATGCCCTGCGCCTCGCCACCGGCGGGACCGTAGGGACGGTCGGCGGGATTCCAGGCGAAGATATCGAAATGCGCCCAGTTCGCCGTCTTCTCGACAAAACGCTTGAGGAACAGCGCCGCCGTGATCGAACCGGCGAACCCGTCCGTGGTGACGTTGTTGATGTCGGCGATCTTCGACGACAGTTTCGCGTCGTAAGGCCGCCACAGCGGCATGCGCCATAGCGGATCCTCGACCGCGAGCGATGCCGCCGCCAGATCCGAGGCCAGCGCCTCGTCCCCGGTGTAGAAAGGCGGCAGGTCCGGGCCAAGCGCGACACGGGCGGCTCCGGTCAGCGTCGCCATGTCGACAAGGAGCTGTGGTTCCTCGTCGTCGGCCAGCGCCAGCGCATCGCCGAGCACGAGCCGCCCTTCGGCGTCCGTGTTGCCTATCTCGACAGTGATGCCCTTGCGGCTCGCCAGCACGTCACCGGGCCGAAAAGCGTTGCCGGCAATCGAATTCTCCACCGCGGGGATCAGCACGCGCAGCCGCACGTTCAGCCCAGCCGCCATGATCATCGAGGCCAGGCCGAGCACATTGGCCGCGCCGCCCATATCCTTCTTCATCAAAAGCATGCCGGATGATGGCTTGATGTCGAGACCGCCGGTATCGAAGCAGACGCCCTTGCCGACCAGCGTCACCTTCGGCGCGCCCTCTTGTCCCCAGATCATGTCGATCAGGCGCGGGGCCCCAACGGAGGCCCGGCCGACGGCGTGGATCATCGGAAAATTCCGCGTCAGCAACTCGTCGCCCTTGACCACCGAGACTTCGGCCTTGTGAGCGCCGGCCAGGGTCCGCGCCGCCGTCTCCAGGTCATCCGGCCCCATGTCGCTGGTCGGTGTGTTGACGAGGTCGCGGGCCAGAAAGACGCCATCGGCGATGCGGCGAACGCGCGCCGCATCGACACCGGCCGGAAGGCCGAAGCGCAGCGCCTTGCCCGGTTTCTTGCCGTAGCGGGTAAAGACATAGCCACCGAGCGCCAAGGCGATTGCCGCGAGTTCCGGCTCGGCAGGGGCCGAGGCGAAATGCCAGTCGCCTTCCGGCAAGGCTTTCGACAATGCGCCGAGCGCCAGCGCGCCCTCCCCGTCACCGATACCGAACAGCGCGCCGGCAAGCGCGCCGCTTTCGCCGGGCACGGCCAGCGTCCTGCCTGCCTCGCCGGAAAAGCCATTGGCCTTGGCCCAGGTAACGGCAGGTGGCGGAAGGCCCGCGGCCTCCAGGCCATCACGGGCCACCAGATGGACCGGCAGCGCAGCTTGTAACTTCGTCTCAACGAGTTCGACAGGCATCCGATGTTCTCCTGCCGACCCTTCGCGAGTCGGCGCTTCTTAACTCTCCGTTAGGGTTAACAGAATATTTCTGCGGGAGGGAAGATGGCCACGCAATGGCCGCGCGCATGAATGGAGGCCAGGGTGCCGATGCCGACCAACCGCACGATGACTCTCAGGGGAAAGCGGCTCATCACCACGGCTCTCATGCTGGCGCTCGCCGCTGGAGTCGCCGGTTGCGGCACCGACAAGATGAGCACCGGTTCGATCGGCCGAACCAGCGGCAAGCCGCTGGACACGATGTCGGCGGGCGAATTGCACAATGCCACCGCCGTGCTTGGCCAGTCTTATGCGAAAAATCCCAACGACAAGCGCATCGCGACCAATTTCGCCGCGGCGTTGCAGATGGACGGCGATGCCGACCAGTCGCTTGCCGTGATGCGCAAGCTGGCAATCGTCTACCCCAAGGACCGCGACGTGCTTGCCGCCTATGGCAAGGCGCTTGCCGCCAACGGCCAGTTCGAGGCCGCGCTCGACGCCGTGCGCCGCGCCCAGACGCCGGAATATCCCGACTGGAAGCTGGTGTCGGCGGAAGCCGCCATCCTTGATCAGATCGGTCAGAAGGACGAGGCTCGCCAGCTCTACCGCAAGGCCCTTGAACTCAAGCCGAACGAACCCTCGGTTCTCTCCAACCTCGGCATGTCCTATGTGCTGGAGGGGGATCTGCGCACCGCCGAGACCTATATGCGTTCGGCAGCCCAGCAGCCGGGCGCCGACAGCCGTGTGCGCCAGAACCTGGCATTGGTCGTCGGCCTGCAGGGACGCTTCGACGAGGCCGAGAAGATCGCCTCGCAGGAACTCTCGCCCGAGCAGGCACAGGCCAATGTCGCCTATCTCAGGCAGATGCTGGCCCAGCAGAATGCCTGGAGCCAGCTCAAGGATCAGGATAAGTCGAAGCCGGCAACCAACTGACAAAGCGATTTCGCCACTAGGTCCAAGCCGCGTTGCATGCAGCGCGGCTTTCGCATTTTCACAGGAATTTGCCGTGCAGTTTATTGGCTGGTTGACGCCGCCGCCCCCGAATGATCGCCGAAGATGCCGCGCTGGCTGACCTGGATACCGGCAGGGCCCAGGATGATGGCGAAAAGCACAGGCAGGAAGAACAGGATCATCGGCACGGTGAGCTTGGGCGGCAAGGCGGCCGCCTTCTTCTCGGCGGCGTTCATGCGCTGGTCACGGCTCTCGGCAGCGAGAACACGCAACGCATGCGCCACTGGCGTGCCGTAACGCTCGGCCTGGACAAGCGCCTGCGACACCGATTTGACCGATTCCAGCCCAGTACGGCTCGCAAGATTCTCGTAGGCCTGCTTGCGCTCCTGCAAATAGGAGAGCTCGGCATTGGTCAGGATGAATTCTTCCGCCAGAGCCACCGACTGCGCGCCGATCTCGTCGGCGACCTTGCGCAGCGCTGCCTCCACCGACATGCCTGATTCCACGCAGATCAGCATCAGATCGAGCGCATCGGGCCAAGCCATCTGGATCGACTGCTTGCGCTTGGTGGCGCGGTTGTTGACATAGACGACCGGCGCGTAAAAGCCGCCATAGGCAACGAGGATGCAGACGAACAACCGGACGACCAGCGGCTTGTCCGGCAACCCTCCCATCACGAATATGTAGACCAGAGCCAGCGCGAAGCCGACGAAAGGCAGCACGAGACGGAAGAAGAGAAACCGCGTCAGCGGGTTCTGTCCCCGGAAGCCGGCAACCTTGAGCTTCTGCAGGGTGCTCTCGTCGGCCAGTGCGCGGCGCAGATCGAGCCGGTCGACGACGTTGCGCATGCCGACCGACTGCTCTTCACGCAGACCCTTACGACGGCGATCGGCCTCGCTTGCAAGCCGCGCGCGTTGCTTGGCGCGAAGCTCGTCACGCTCCAGCGCGACCGACTTCATGCGTGCCTTCAGCTGGTTGCCGCCAAACGCCGGCAGCAGAGTAACGACGGTCGCGAACACGGCGATGGCGACCAGCAGCGCGATCAGCAGGCTGGGATCAGTCAGTGACTTGACGACTTGTTCGCTCATGTCGCGGCCCTAGACATCAAAGTTCATCATCTTGCGCATCACGAAGATGCCAATCATCATCCAGACACCCGAGACGCCGAGGATCAGATTGCCGATGCTGGTGGTGAACAGCGGCAACATGTAATTCGGGCTCGAAAGGTACACCAGGAAGGCAACGATGAAGGGCAGCGCACCGATGATGGCGGCGGACGCTTTCGCCTCCATCGACAGCGCCTGAACCTTTGCCTTCATCTTCTTTCGATCACGAAGCACGCGCGAAAGGTTGCCCAGTGCCTCGGACAGATTGCCGCCCGCCTGCGACTGGATCTGGATGACGATGCCGAAGAAACTTGCCTCGGTGCACGGCATGGTTTCGGGCATGCGCAAGGTCGCATCGGGTATCGACAGGCCCATCTGCTGCGAATCGACGATACGGCGAAACTCGGTCTTCACCGGCTCAGGGGATTCGTTGGCGATCAGGCGCACGGCATCGTTCAGCGGCAGGCCGGACTTGACCGCGCGGACGATGATGTCGAGGGCGTTTGGGAATTCGTTGAGGAAAGCCTTGACCCGGCGCGTGCGGCGAAACGAGACGAACCAGCGCGGCAGGCCGAGCGCGCCAGCCAACAGCACGCCTGGCAGAACAAGCATCGGCGCCCCGGCCATGAAGGCGACAATCGTCAGCGCGAGCCCGCATATGGCGGAATAGATGTAGAAACGTTCGACCGTAACCTTCATCCCAGCCTGGCGAAGCTGGGCCTTCAGTGGCGGCTTCTTGACGGCAAGGTCCTTGGTTTTCTGCTTCTCGTCGAGTTCCTTCAGGGAATCCTGGACTGATTTACGGCGCTTGGCAGCGTCCACCGCGCGGTCGCGCGTTGCCTTGACGACGGAGCGGTCCGTCTCCGCGGCCTTGATCGTTTCAAGCCGCTTACCCGCCTGTTTCTCGTTGCTGATCTGGTTGAACAGGAAAGCATAGGCGACCGCGCTGGCGCTGAAGCCGGCGAGCACGACAAACGCCAATACGGTGCCGTCAATTCCAAACATCGACCAGAACCTTCACGCCCGCGGATACCTCAGTCAGCACGTTTCTCCATCGCCTCGAGCGCGGTGGCGAGGCGTTGTTCCTCGCCGTAGTAACGAGCACGCTCCCAGAAATGCGGGCGGCCGATGCCGGTAGAGACGTGTTCGCCCAGCAGCCTGCCGTTGGCGTCCTCACCCTTGATGTTGTAGAGGACGATATCCTGGGTGATGATGACGTCGCCTTCCATGCCGATCACTTCGGTGATGTGGGTGATGCGACGCGATCCGTCGCGCAGACGTGCCGCCTGGATGATCACGTCGACGGAGCCGACGACGATTTCGCGCACGGTTTTCTGTGGCAGCGAATAACCACCCATGGCGATCATGGATTCGATGCGGTTCAGGCATTCGCGCGGGCTGTTCGAGTGGATCGTCCCCATCGAGCCGTCATGGCCGGTGTTCATCGCCTGCAGAAGATCGAACACCTCGGGTCCGCGCACTTCGCCGACGATGATGCGCTCGGGCCGCATGCGCAGGCAATTCTTGACCAGGTCGCGCATCGTCACCTCGCCTTCGCCTTCGAGGTTGGGCGGACGGGTTTCAAGGCGCACGACGTGCGGCTGCTGCAATTGCAATTCAGCCGAGTCCTCGCAGGTGATGACGCGCTCGTCGCGGTCGATGTAGTTGGTCAGGCAGTTGAGCAGCGTCGTCTTGCCCGAACCGGTACCGCCCGAGATGACGATGTTGCAGCGGACGCGGCCGATGATCTTGAGGACTTCGGCGCCCTGCGGCGAGATCGCGCCGAACCTGACCAGCTGATCGAGCGTCAGCTTGTCCT
The DNA here is from genome assembly GCF_013170725.1 of Mesorhizobium erdmanii. NCBI lineage: Bacteria > Pseudomonadati > Pseudomonadota > Alphaproteobacteria > Hyphomicrobiales > Phyllobacteriaceae > Mesorhizobium > Mesorhizobium erdmanii. Next base: position 6,588,369 of record NZ_CP033361.1, read on the forward strand.
TCTTGAATTTGCGGATGGTGAGCGCGGTGCCGTCGATGGCGAGCGGCGGCGCGATGACATTGACACGGGAGCCGTCGGGAAGACGGGCGTCGCAGATCGGGCTGGATTCATCGACACGGCGGCCGACCTGGCTGACAATGCGCTGGCAGATGTTGAGAAGCTGCTGGTTGTCACGAAAGCGGATGGTGGTCTGCTCGACCTTGCCGTTGACTTCGATGTAGACGTTCTTGGACCCGTTGACCATGATGTCGGCGATATCGTCACGGGCGAGCAATGGCTCGAGCGGTCCATAACCAAGCACATCGTTGCAGATGTCCTCGAGCAGTTCCTCCTGCTCGGCAATCGACATCGCGAAATTCTTGATCGCGATGATGTCGTTGACGATGTCGCGGATTTCCTCGCGCGCGCTTTCGGGGTCGAGCTTGGCGAGCTGCGACAGGTCGATCGTGTCGATGAGCGCCGAGAAAACCTGGCTCTTGGTGTCGTAGTAGGTTTCGCTTTTTTCGCGGCCCCGCCTCGGCTCCGGCGCGATCGGCGGCGCTTCGACCGCGCGGCGAGCCGGCGGCGCGACAGGTGCGCTTGGCTGCGGCGACGTCGTTGGCCGGGCAAGAACCGCCGTATCCGCCGGACCCGCCGGCGGCGGCGCGGCTGGCGCCGGTGCTGGCTGGCGGAATTCCGGCGTGAACCGGTTGCCGTCGTCGTTGCCTCTTTTACCGAACATGATCGACTACCGGTTCCAAAGCGTCACTTCTTGTTGCGTGAGAGTTTGCCGAGCAGACTGCCCAGGCCGGCCTTCTTTTTCGCCCGGATCTCGCTTCGTCCGGTCAGCACATGGGCAATCTCGTTGATGGTCGCGACAACCGGGTTCTTGGCGTCCATTTCACCGAGCATACGCCCGTTGTTGGCGGCATTGCCGAACAGCAACGGATCGAAGCCGATGACCGACATCGGCGTCAGGCCGAGCGGCTCGGCGAAATCGGACGGCGAAATTTCAGGCCGCTTGGGAACGCCGGCCTGATTGATGATCAGCTTCGGCGGCGGGTCGTTGGGGCGAAGCCGCTTGAGCATGTCGACCAGGTTTTTCGTGTTGCGCAGATTGGCCAGTTCCGGCGTCGCGGTGATGACGATCTCGTCGGCCTTGACCAGCGTGTTCTTGGCCCAGCCTGTCCAGACATGGGGAACGTCCAGCACCAGAAGCGGCACGCTGCGCTGCGCGGTATCGACAAGCTGCGTAAAGGCATCGGGATCGAAGTCGTAGACGCGTTCCAGTGTCGAGGGCGCCGCGAGCAGCGACAGGTGTTCCGCGCACTGGGTCAGCAGCCGGTCGAGATAGACTTCGTCAATACGTTCGGGTGAGAACACCGCTTCAGCGATGCCTTGTGCCGGATCCTGGTCGAAATTGATGTTGGCCGTGCCGAAGGCGAGGTCGAGGTCGGCGACGACGACCTCGGACTTGAACAGGGAGGACATCGCCCAGGCTACATTGTGGGCGATGGTGGAAGAGCCGACGCCGCCCTTGGCGCCAACAAAGGCGACGGAGCGGCCGAGTGGTTCGGCCTCCGGATCGACAAAAATCGACGACACGACACTGACGATGTCGGCCATCGACACCGGCGCGATGACATATTCGGAGATGCCGGAGCGGATCAGCTCGCGATAGAGACCAACGTCGTTGTAGTGGCCGATCACGACCACTTTCGAGGATGGATCGCAGTATTCCGAGAGCTGGGCGAGTTGCTCCAGCAATTGCTTTGGTTCGCTGCGCGACTCCAGCAGGATCAGGTTCGGTGTCGGCGCCGACTGATAGAACTCGATCGCGGTGGGAACGCCGCCCATGTGGACCTTGAGATGCGCCTTGGTCATGCGGCGGTCCTCGCCGGCGCGCTCGACCGGATTGGCAACGCCCTCGGTCTCGCAGAATGCCTGGATCGAGATGCGCGGAACCGGGCGCAGCGCCTGCATCGCGGCGATGTCCTGCGGCGATGTATCGCCGTCCACGGTGGCGTCATAGGCAAGGTTGCTCATGGTCATGCTCTTTTCCGTGGCCTGTTCTTTCCGTGGCTTCTTTTTCCTCGAGAGCTCGGCTCAGTACGTCACTTCCGAATTGCCGAGGAATTCATCCGAAATACCTCTGCTGCGGTAGACATCGATCACCGCGCCACGGTTTTCCGCGTCGATGGTGGTCTGCTTGCGCGGCCCGAGCAGGTCGGCAGGGTTGGCCATCTGCGCGGCAAGATTGTTCTGATAGGAGCAGCCGAAGTCGGCGTAGTGCTTGTTCTCCGACGTCTCCGCCAGATCGTCGGGCCAGCGGCCGCATTTGTCGGTCTGGGCTCTCACCGCGATAAAGGAGACGCGAACCGGGGCGGACGACTCGCTCGATCCAGCCTGATAGGAGACAACGACGATGCGGTTGCGCTTGATGCCGCTGGCGACCGCGAGCCTGGCAAAATCACGGCCGGCCGCCCTTGCGGCAACCTCATTCGCCGATCCGCTCGGAATCTGGATCGTCAGTGTCGGAGAGGCACTCTTGTCATAGCCGTCAAGGAAACCGAGCAGCGTGTCGCGCTGCGAACCGGTCATGCCGCGGTCGCCGGCGCCGACAGGCAGGTCGATCTTCTGGTTCTTCTCGGCGATGACGATCGGATGATTGGTGCGATAGTCGTCCGGAATGGCGCCAACGGTGATGCTGTCGCGCTGGGCGCAGCCGGCCAGCAAGGCCGTCACCGCGACCGCCAGGAGCGGCAACGCCCGCAGGCCCACCCGCGAACGGCTGGTGCGCATCGTCGCTACGGTGGTGCTTGTCTTCAACGCTGACTGAGACATGTCCGCTTTCCCATTCACTTGTAGATGAAGCCGACAACGCCGTGGTAGCGGCCGTTGGGCTTGTCGGTCTGCATGGTGCCGTAGACGCGATTGACCTTGCCAAGGAACATGCCGGCGCCGTCGCTCGGAGGATTGAAATTGTCGTCCGGCTTTGCAAGATCGTTGCGCGCCACCGGCTTCGTCAGATAGGGCGTGATGATGATGACGAGCTCACTTTCGTTGCGCACGAAGTCCCTGCTGCGGAAGAGCGCTCCAAGTACGGGAATCTTCGTCAGTCCCGGCAAGCCGTTGACGGACTGCCTGACATCATCGCGAACCAGGCCGGCGATCATCATGGAGCCGCCCGACGGGAGCTCGACTGTCGTATCGGCAAGGCGCTTGCGTAGCGACAGAATATTCGTGCCAGGACTCGTCACGCCATTGGAAAGCGGCACGGATCCTTCGGTTGTCGGCTCCGAAACCGAGGTTCTGACCTTCAGGCTGATGCGGCCGGGAGACAACACGACCGGCTGGAATTCCAGGCCGATGCCATACTCGATCTTGTCGATGTTATAGGTTGTCAGGCCGGTCTGGTTGTCGGTGGATACATTCTGGGAGACGCCGCTCACCATGTTGTATTCGCCACCGACCTTGAAGGTCGCCTTCTCGCCGGATACGGCGGTCAACGTTGGTTCAGCCAGCGTCTTCATGACCCCGGACTCTTCCATGGCATTGATGTAGGCCATCAGTGAAGAGTTGCCGATGCTCAGGCCAGAATGCGACAGTGCCTTACCCAATCCCGTGAAATTGTCGCTGATTGCACCATAGCTGATGCCATTGCTGCCGCCGTTGCCGATCATATTGACACCAAGCTGTTTCATCACCGAGCGGCTGACCTCGGCGACGGTAACCTTCAGCGTGACCTGGTCGTCACCGATGATCTGCAGCAGATTGACGATCTTGCTGGTACGGCGTTGCTGGTCGGGGTTGTTGATGTCGACACCGCTCTGAGCCGAGCCGCCGGCCGCAGTCTGCGAATATTGCCCGGTCGTCGCTTCACCGCCCGAGACGAAGATCGTCGCCAGATCGACCGCCCGCTTCGCGTCCAGAGGCGTGTCGACCGTTCCGGTCAGTATGACGTTGTCGTTCAGCAGTTCCACCTTGACGGTCGAGGTCGGAAGGAAGCGCTTGATGTAGTCCTCCAGGCCGGCAACGTCGCGTTCGACGGCCAGATCCAAGCTGGCGATCTGTTCGCCGTTCGGCCCGAAGACGAAGATATTGGTCTCGCCGACCGCTTTGCCGAACAGGTAGATACGCCTTGCGGTGCGGGTTACCGCATCGGCAACGGTCGGGTTGGCGACAAGAATGTCGTAGGCATCGCTCGGCAGATCTATGACCACCGATTTGTTGAGCCCAAGCTTGATGCGCTGGTTGGCGGTCGTGGCCGTTACCCGCGTGCTCTTTGCCTCGACAACGCCGTGCACATTCGTTCCGACGAGCAGCAGGCCGAATGCCGCGGCTACGATTGCCGGCAGTTTACCGCTTAGCCTCATTTCCTTGCCCCTACTTCGGAAACTTCACCCGACTTGATCAGTCTCACCGTTCCCTTGCGGCCATTGCCGGAAACGAGATAGTCGGCCTCGCCCACATTCTTTTCCTGGGTGTCCGTGATCGCCCGCAGCGCCAAGGTCAGGCGATCGGCCATCTGCTGGGCGACGGTGATGATCTCGGCTTGTTTGGGCGTGAGCTCCAGCGTGGCCGTCTGGCCCACCCTGGTCTTCTTGCCCTCCTCGTCCTCCTGGATGGTCTGGTCGATCGCCAGGACGCGGATGTTCTTGAGGATGGTTTCGGTGTTGAAACCGGTGCCGCCGCTGCTGGCATCCGCCCTGCGGGTCATGATGACGTCGACGAAATCGTTTGGAAGGATGAAGCCGCCGGCCGAAGTGTCGGCCGATATGGTCGTGGCGACCGCCCGCATCCCTGAAGGCAGGATGGACGACATGAAGCTCTGCCCCTCGCCGATCAGCTTGGAACGTCGCACGGGCTCACCAGCGTACATCGGCACACGGGCAATCGACGCCTTCAATTTCTCCAGGGCGTCGGGAGCCGTGGCCTTGGTGATGAAATTCGCGTTGACGCCGTCGGCCGGCCAGGATTGCCAGGAGATGTTGTTCTGCAGCGCGTTGCCCATCGCGACATCGCCCGAGAGCACAAGCACGTCCTGCAGGGGTACGGCGGGAGCCTGAGGCCCCGAATCGACGACGATCTGCGGAGGCGGCGCCGCGACCATGTTTTTTGCGACGTAGCCAGCGCCTCCCGCCGCGGCCACCGCCACGCTCAGAATAATCAGTCGGGATGCTGGCATCTGTCCGAACCCTCGCCCTTGGCAAACCACGTAGCCAAGCCGGACTTTGCAGCGGCAATCGTCAAAACAAGGTTAATTTAATGCTTACGATCGTGATTAATTTAAGGTTTACATAAATTAGCTCGATCCCGCCGCCACGCGTACAAGTGGCCTGATGGCTCCCTTCGAAGCTCGGTCAGGCAACGCGGCAAGGGGTAACGGAAATCCGATCGAGCTCAGCCGGCAAGCCTTGCCAGCGCCCATACCATCAAAGGCGAATCCGGATAGGTCAGCAGCCCGCCGAGGCCGAGCGCGATCCCATAGGGAACCCCGGTCTTGTCATCCGCGAAATGTCGCAGGAAGGGATTGCGGCCAGTAATAGTCGCCAGCGGCGACTTCCGGTAAACCAGGATGGCGAGCGTCAGCAGACCGCCGATCATTGTCGAGGCAACAAGGTACTCGACGAGATGGATGTTCAGCCCCATCCACACAGCCGTGGCGGCCAGCAGCTTGGCATCGCCTCCGCCCATGCCCCCCATTGCAAACAGTCCAAACGTCACGGACAGGACTAGGGCGCCGGCGGCGAAGTGCCAGCCATAGGCTGCCCATTCCATACCCGTCAAAGGCGCAACCAGCGCGAAGACGACGACGAGCAGCACCGACACGCGGTTGGCGATGGTCATCGACAGCATGTCGGAGATCGCGGCAAACAGCATGCAGAACGGAAAGACCACGAAGATCAGGGCTTCAAGCATCGGCGCTCATGCCTATTTGCGAATTCCAAGGGGCTCAATCTAGGCTGTCTCGATTAACGATTGATGAGATCCGTAAACGAAAAGACGCCTGTATTGGCTAAGATATAGAAAAAGGGCCGCGACGTGGCGGCCCTTTTCCAGAACGCAATCTGGATACCCAGCGATACGGCCGATCAGCTGCCGCTGGAGTTCAGCGTGGTTCCGATCGAGGTGAACTTGGCGTTGATCGCATTGCCGAGAGCGCCGGCGCCGGTGATGATGGCGAGCGCGATGAGAGCGGCGATCAGACCATATTCGATAGCGGTCGCGCCGGATTCGTCCTTCACGAAACGTGCAAAAAGGTTAGACATTCGAGAGCTCCTACTCCACGTGTTACAGCACTTCCGTCAACTTCTGTGATGGTTGATCGGATGCTGCCAATCTAGGGACAAGCTCTTTCGATCGGCTTAATAAACAGCCTTACCGATTCCTTTCCCGGCTCGAACAGGGTGCGTGGTTAACTGCATGCTAAGTCCGGGCTAAAGTACCGTTTCCCAGGCCAATACCGCAAAAGGCAAGGGCTCAAGGAAAATCGCGACCCGGCCCGGATCCGGCCATGCGGGTTGCCATGCCGCTCGCTACATCCGGCACCGGCAAGCCTACTTAACCGTTGGTTCACCAATCTCGTTCATGTTCCGTTGAACAGTTCGCTTGCCGTGGAGCGCCTCGATGGCCGTGCAGAGATCCTCAGTCCTGATTGCCGTGCTTCTTGCCGCCACGAGCTTGATCACGCCAGCCAGAGCCGGCGCCGATATCGACGTCATCATGAATCAAGCCAAGATCGTGAAACTGTCGCGCCCCGCCGACACGATCGTCGTCGGCAATCCGGCAATCGCCGATGCCTCCGTCCAGGACGCATCGACGATCGTGCTCACCGGCAAGGGGTTCGGTGTCACCAACCTCGTCGTTCTCGACCAGGAGGGCAACCCGATCGTCGACGCGCAGGTTACGGTCGTGCGGCAGGCAGCCTCGTCGGTTCGCATTTACCGGCGCGCCGAGGTCCAGACCATGTCTTGCACGCCCTATTGCGAAAGCTCCTACAAGAGCGAGGCTGAAAAATCCTCCGAAGCCGAGATGAGCGTGAGCAAATAGGCTGCGCGGCCTCTCAGCAGCCATCCAAGTTACCAGCCAGTTAAGAGGTCTGCGCGGACTTTAACGATCATTCAAACCGGGCCTCAATTGGTTTGCGCTAATAGACCTGTCGGAACCGTCCAGGGGTGGCAGGAACAGGGCATGGGCAAAGAATTCAGCGCAACTGGTCAGCAGAAGGTCAAGAGCGCCAGGTTTTTGGGGCGCTTCGTTCGCGACCGGCGTGGCAGCACGGCCCTGGAGTTCGCGCTGCTCGCATTGCCCTTCGCCCTCCTCGTATTCGCCATTCTTGAAAGCTGCATCTCGTTTGCCGGCCAGGAGGTGATGGCCAACATCACCGACGATGTCGCGCGCCAGTTGCGCACGGGCCAGTTGCGGCCGGCGGATGTCGCGGGGACCAAGTTGACGACCCTGATCTGCGGCAGGCTGGAGATCATCGTCTCCACGGATTGCCCCGATCAGTTGCTCGTGGACCTTCGCGAGTATCCGACTTTCGCGGACGCGGCCACCGCGACCTTCACTATCCAGAACGGCGATGTCGTTCTGATGCAAGGCACGAACTCACAGACTTTCGCAAACACGCCTGGTCTGGCGGAATCGAAGAACATGCTGCGGGTCTTCTACAAATGGCCCGTCATGACCGATCTGATGGCCAAGTCGATGGCCAATCTGAGCGGCGGCCGGACGCTGCATTTTGCCTCGGTGACCTGGCAGAACGAGCCGTTCGGCAATTGAGTTAGCAAGTACCAACAAGAAAAAGGCAATGACATGATGCGTGCGGGGGCACATCCGGGAATTGCAGGGATCTGGCGCAAGGCTGCCGGGTTCTGCTCCAATCGCCGTGGCGTGGCAGCGGTCGAGTTCGCTCTTATCGTGCCGATCCTGCTCATCATGTACTTCATGACCATGGAGGCGTCGCAGGCCATCGAGACCAGCAAGAAGGTCAGCCGCATCGGCAGCATGGTTGCCGATCTGGTCACGCAGCAGCCGACCATCGTCAAGGCGGATCTCGACGCCATCATGAAGATCGGCACCTCGACCATTCAGCCCTACAACCGCTCGGTGCCGAACATCACCATCACGGCAATACAGGTCACCACCGATACGCCGCCCCAGGTGAAAGTGGTGTGGTCGCGCAAGGTGGCCAACGGCGTTAACAGCGTCGGGGCTACCGCAGGGACCGCGACCACGGTTCCGGCAACGCTCAACGTCGCCGGCACCTTCCTGATCCGCGTCGAAAGCAATCTCAGCTATGCGCCGATCATCAGCTGGTCGACGGACAGCCCGCAGAAGCTTGGATTGACCCAATCCCTCACCACCACGATCCCGATGGGTGAGACGTACTATCTGCGCCCGCGCAGAAGCCTGACGATCCCCTGCGCCGATTGCTGAAGATCTCTACTGCCGACCACCTTCTGTCGAGACCAGGCGCACGATGGCTTGCGCCGTCGCATAGTCCTTTGGTGCAACGGTCAAAAAGCCGCCGGAGTGCTTCGATTCCAGCAGATCGTAGACATCCGGGGTCGTCGACTTGAGGTTGGTGAGGAAGACGGTCAGCCGGCGCTTGGCTTCCGGGTCGAGATCGCTGCGTACGGCATGGGGACCGTATCTCAGCAAGCCTGAGGTCCACACGACCTGGAATGCCGACGGCGAAAGCCCGGCCTCTTCCAACCTTGCCTGCGTGCCGTTGGACAATAATGGCTGGCCGTCGGCCGTCGCCGTCACCCAGCCGAACAAAGCGTCGGCCCGGCCGTCGAAGAGCATTTTTTCCGCCGCCGACGCTGAATCGGCATGGACCAGAAACGGTGAATCCTCGGCGATCCTGACGTGTTCGGCCGCCAGCTCCGCCAGCGGCAAAAGCGAGCCCCCGACGCTGTCCGGCGGCGACATGGCGATGCGGTGCGTCGCCATCGCCGCAAGGTCGGGCAGCTTGCCGTCCCTGGTCAGCAGCACGGAGCGGATGCCGGCCGCGCCGTCGGAATCGACCGGAGCCACAAGCGGCTCGACACATCCACAACGTTGCAGCGCCGTGGCGTAGGCCGTCGCCGAATAGATGGCGTATTCGATCCGGGCGCTGGCCTGCGCCTCGATCAGTGCCGCATAGTCGCGCGCAACGACGAACTCCACCTTCATGCCAAGCGCGTTGGTAAAGGATTGAGTCAACAGCGCCAGCCCCGGGACGGTGTTGGCCGCGCCGGGCTCGGCGACGATGCCGATGCGAAACGTGCCGATATCATCGCGCCAGTCGGCCCGCGCCGGACCACACCAGAGCGCGCCATGCACCATCACCAGGGCAGCGCATGCCTTCCGCGCGGCATTCATGACAAGACCGTCCTGTGCTTTCTTCGATCCATATCCATGCCCGCTGCGCGCGATACTGTACATCCTGGATTGAGCTTGTCGTCGCCCCAAAACCGGTATGCACTTTTGGGCGACATGCACTGGTACTATCGCGCCAAGCAATTGCCGTTTGGTTTCCGAATTGCCAATGCCACCGTGGGATCCTATGTCTGGGCGTCCACACTGGCGATAATGACCGATGGCGCGTGCTTTCCTCTTCGTCCTGGATTCTTTCGGCATCGGCGGCGCGGCCGACGCCGAACGCTATGGCGACGCCGGCGCCAACACGCTCGCGCACATCGCCGAAGCTTGCGCCGAAGGGCGCGCGGATCGCGAGCGGCTTAGACAGGGGCCGCTGTTCGTCCCGCACATGGCATCGCTCGGGCTTGGCAAGGCAGCCGGGACGGCGACAGGATTGGCTTTTGCCCATTTCGGGACGGATCTGCTCGCCAATGCCTTCCATGGCGCGGCGCAGGAAGTTTCGAGCGGCAAGGACACACCCTCCGGCCATTGGGAGATCGCGGGCCTGCCGGTGCGTTTCGACTGGGGATATTTCCCGGATACGGTTCCCGCCTTTCCGGCTGATCTGACCGCGGCGATGATCCGCGAGGGCGAGGTTTCAGGCATCCTCGGCAACTGCCATGCGCCAGGCACCGAGATCATTGAACGGTTCGGCGAGGAACACATCCGCACCGGCAAGCCGATCTGCTACACCTCCGTCGACTCGGTCCTGCAGATCGCCGCGCATGAAGTCCATTTCGGCCTGGAGCGACTTTATGAATTCTGTCAGGTGGTGCGCCGGCTGGTTGATCCGCTCCGAATCGGACGCGTGATCGCACGGCCGTTCGTCGGCGAGACCGCCGGTACCTTCCAGCGGACCTACAATCGCCATGACTATGCCGTGCCGCCGCCGGAGCCGACCTTGCTTGACCGGCTGACGGCGCGGGGAAGCCGCGTCATCGCCGTCGGCAAGATCGGCGACATCTTCGCCCATCGCGGGATTTCGGAAGTGCGCAAGGCCGCCGGCAACATGGCCATGTTCGACAAGGCGCTCGGTGCGATGGACGATGCCGGCGACGGCGATCTGGTTTTCGCCAATTTCGTCGATTTCGATACCGAATTCGGCCATCGCCGCGACGTCGCCGGCTATGCCGCCGCGCTCGAGGCCTTCGACCGGCGGCTGCCGGAGGCATTGGCCAAGCTGCAGCAAGGCGATCTTCTTATCCTGACGGCCGACCACGGCAATGATCCGACCTGGAGAGGCACCGATCACACGCGTGAACGCATCCCGGTGATCGGCACGGGACCGGGTCTTAGAGGTGGCGACGTCGGACTGAGAGCGACATTTGCCGATATCGGCGAGACCGTTGCCGAACATCTCGGGCTGGCACCCGGCCGCCACGGCACTTCTTTCCATGCGATGATTGGTGGCCATGCCTGAATTGCCCGAAGTCGAAACGGTCCGGCGTGGCCTGCAGCCGGTGCTGGAAGGTGCCCGTCTGGCCAGGGTCGAGGCGCGGCGGCCGGATCTGCGTTTTCCCTTTCCCGAACGGTTTTCGGAACGGCTGACCGGCAGGACCATCACGGCGCTCGGCCGCCGGGCCAAATATCTGACCATGCATGTGCAGGATGGCCCGGTGCTGATCTGCCATCTCGGCATGTCGGGCTCCTTTCGCATCGAGACCGACGACGGCGGAGACACACCTGGCGTGTTCCACCATGAACGCTCGAAAAGCACGGCGCACGACCATGTCGTGTTCGATGTCGTCACCGCCGACGGGGCCCGGTCGCGCGTGATCTTCAACGACCCGCGGCGCTTCGGTTTCATGCTGTTTGCGGAAGGATCGCCGGACACGCACCCGATGCTCGCCGGGCTGGGCGTCGAGCCCACGGGCAACACGCTGGATGGCGTGCTGCTCGCCTCGCTGCTGAAAGACCGGCGGGCACCGTTGAAGCCAGCGCTTCTCGACCAGAGGCTGATCGCGGGGCTTGGCAATATCTATGTCTCGGAGGCGCTTTGGCGCGCCGGCCTGTCGCCCTTGCGCGAGGCGGGCACGATCGCCAAACCGGGCAAGAAGGCCAGGCAACAAAGCGAACGCCTGGCCGAAGCCATCCGTTCGGTCATATCGGATGCCATCGCCGCCGGCGGCTCGTCGCTACGCGACTACATGCATACCGATGGATCGCTGGGCTATTTCCAGCATTCCTTCGCTGTCTACGACCGCGAGGGCGAGCCGTGCCCAAAGCCCGGTTGCGGCGGCGATATCGAGCGTATCGTGCAGAGCGGACGCTCCACCTTCTATTGCCGGACCTGTCAGAGCTGAGTTAGAGCCCGACAAAAGCGCCTAGCGCTTTGGGACGCATGAACAGAGAATAGACCGGATCAAGCGAGGAGAAGCAGCCATGGCCTATGAAACGATCATCGCCGAGACCCGCGGCAAGGTCGGGTTGATCACGCTGAACCGGCCGAAGGCACTCAACGCGCTGAATTCCCAGGTCATGGCCGATGTGGTGGCTGCCGCAAATGCGTTCGGAGCCGATGCCGCCATTGGCGCCATGGTCATCACCGGTTCCGAAAAGGCCTTCGCGGCCGGTGCCGACATCAAGGAAATGCAGTCGATTGCCTATGTCGATGCCTACACGCAGGACTTCTTTGTCGGTTGGGAAGAGTTGACGCGGACGCGCAAGCCGGTGATCGCCGCGGTGGCCGGCTATGCTCTGGGCGGCGGATGCGAGCTGGCGATGATGTGCGATTTCATCATTGCCGCCGACACCGCCAAATTCGGCCAGCCCGAGATCACGCTCGGCGTCATTCCCGGCATGGGCGGGTCACAACGCCTGACCCGGTTCGTCGGCAAATCGAAGGCGATGGACATGTGCCTGACCGGGCGGATGATGGATGCGGCGGAAGCCGAGCGCTCGGGCCTGGTATCACGTGTCGTGCCCGCTGCCGAGCTTGTCGAGGAGGCCGTCAAGGCGGCGGCCAAGATCGCCGATTTCTCGCTGCCGTCGGTGATGATGGCGAAGGAAGCCGTCAATCGTTCCTTTGAGACGACCCTGGCCGAGGGATTGCGGTTCGAGCGCCGCCTCTTCCACTCGCTTTTCGCGCTCGAGGACCAGAAGGAAGGCATGGCCGCCTTCGCCGAAAAGCGAAAGCCGAATTTCACCAATCGGTAGAGCGCTGCCGGCTCGCGATCGAAACCCCGTGGCGGCGGCCAAAAAGAACGCCAGGCAGCGTTGACGCGCCGGAAAAGCTGAACTATAAGCCGCACCAACCGAGGCGGCCCCGTTGCTGCCCGTTTGTTTTTTGCGCCCTGCGGCATGCCGCGTGCGCCGACCAGATCAGAAGAGAGGCATCATGGCCAACACATCCTCGGCCAAAAAGGCAACGCGCAAGATCGCCCGCCGCGCGGCGATCAACAAGAACCGCCGCTCGCGCGTGCGCACTTATGTCCGCCAGGTCGAGGAGGCACTCGCCTCCGGCGACAAGGCTGCCGCACAGGCCGCCTTCAAGGCCGCCGAGCCGGAATTGATGCGTGCCGCGACCAAGGGTGTCATCCACAAGAACACCGCGTCCCGCAAAGTGTCGCGCCTGGCCGCACGGCTCAAGGTTCTGTCGGCCTAACATCGCCAATACAGACTAAGCGTCTTTGAAACCCGGCCGATAGTGCCGGGTTTTTTCGTTTGCCGGCAAGTACTTAAAAAGAATGCCCGGAAACGGCGCCCGAAGCGGATTCCCGACTTGGAAATGCTTTGCCGGCACATGCATGCCTTCTGATGGTTGGCATGCTCGAAAAGCGACAGCTTGAAAATTGTCCACTGTCAAAAATAATCAATATTTTTCAGTTAGTTATCTATGGTCATCCACACCTTGTCCACAGCGCGACGAAGGGACGGGAGGACAACCGGCTGTCAAGCAAATTATTTCAGAATATTTCGCGTCGGCCCGGCTTTTTCATATTCGTCGGAAAAGGGTTTGAATCACAATGGCTTTGTCAAAATGTGCCGTTGCGGCACGACGCTCAAACGCGCCCGAGGTAACCTGATTCCTTAAAAATTGGTTAGATGTGGCCTTGCCCTATCCACAGCGATTTCGGTAATGTCGATCCATCGAAAGGGACGGGCCTCTGGCCCTTAACCCAGCCTGACGCAGCCAGCTTAAATTGGCGGGATTTGCGACGTGGATCAAGTCCGCGGGTGGTCTGGTTTTGCTCTTTTTTCGATACGGTAGGGGACTGGCGTAACGAGACATGGCAGGTCGACAGCGCGCCGGCGGTTTTCGCCGGACGATGTTGTATTGCCCTGACATACCCAACGCGGACTGGCTTCATGGGCCGGCACCGGTTCCCTGAGATAGTGGGCGATGCTCATTGCCGGCGGCGGCGACGAGCATCGTGGCGAAGACGCAGTCGCTGGAAACAAGGATGCAGGAGGCGCATCCCCGGCGGAAAACAGGTACAGAAAGGCAAGGAACTCGATC